>NZ_CP060418.1:0-5304724 GCF_014298075.1 Enterobacter sp. JUb54 | reverse complement strand
TTGATGCCTGGCAGTTCCCTACTCTCACATGGGGAGACCCCACACTACCATCGGCGCTACGGCGTTTCACTTCTGAGTTCGGCATGGGGTCAGGTGGGACCACCGCGCTATCGCCGCCAGGCAAATTCTGTTATCAACACGTCTTAAAGACATATTGACTAATCTGTATCAGGCTGAAAATATTCTCTCGTCCACCAAAACAGCTTTGGCGTTGTAAGGTTAAGCCTCACGGTTCATTAGTATCGGTTAGCTCAACGTATCGCTACGCTTACACACCCGACCTATCAACGTCGTAGTCTTCAACGTTCCTTCAGGACTCTCAAGGAGTCAGGGAGAACTCATCTCGGGGCAAGTTTCGTGCTTAGATGCTTTCAGCACTTATCTTTTCCGCATTTAGCTACCGGGCAATGCCATTGGCATGACAACCCGAACACCAGTGATGCGTCCACTCCGGTCCTCTCGTACTAGGAGCAGCCCCCCTCAATTCTCCAGCGCCCACGGCAGATAGGGACCGAACTGTCTCACGACGTTCTAAACCCAGCTCGCGTACCACTTTAAACGGCGAACAGCCGTACCCTTGGGACCTACTTCAGCCCCAGGATGTGATGAGCCGACATCGAGGTGCCAAACACCGCCGTCGATATGAACTCTTGGGCGGTATCAGCCTGTTATCCCCGGAGTACCTTTTATCCGTTGAGCGATGGCCCTTCCATTCAGAACCACCGGATCACTATGACCTGCTTTCGCACCTGCTCGCGCCGTCACGCTCGCAGTCAAGCTAGCTTATGCCATTGCACTAACCTCCTGATGTCCGACCAGGATTAGCTAACCTTCGTGCTCCTCCGTTACTCTTTGGGAGGAGACCGCCCCAGTCAAACTACCCACCAGACACTGTCCGCAACCCGGATCACGGGTCTACGTTAGAACATCAAACATTAAAGGGTGGTATTTCAAGGTTGGCTCCACGCAGACTGGCGTCCACGCTTCAAAGCCTCCCACCTATCCTACACATCAAGGCTCAATGTTCAGTGTCAAGCTATAGTAAAGGTTCACGGGGTCTTTCCGTCTTGCCGCGGGTACACTGCATCTTCACAGCGAGTTCAATTTCACTGAGTCTCGGGTGGAGACAGCCTGGCCATCATTACGCCATTCGTGCAGGTCGGAACTTACCCGACAAGGAATTTCGCTACCTTAGGACCGTTATAGTTACGGCCGCCGTTTACCGGGGCTTCGATCAAGAGCTTCTCCTTACGGATAACCCCATCAATTAACCTTCCGGCACCGGGCAGGCGTCACACCGTATACGTCCACTTTCGTGTTTGCACAGTGCTGTGTTTTTAATAAACAGTTGCAGCCAGCTGGTATCTTCGACTGATTTCAGCTCCACGAGCAAGTCGCTTCACTTACCATCAGCGTGCCTTCTCCCGAAGTTACGGCACCATTTTGCCTAGTTCCTTCACCCGAGTTCTCTCAAGCGCCTTGGTATTCTCTACCTGACCACCTGTGTCGGTTTGGGGTACGATTTGATGTTACCTGATGCTTAGAGGCTTTTCCTGGAAGCAGGGCATTTGTTACTTCAGCACCGTAGTGCCTCGTCATCACACCTCAGCGTTAACAGAAGTCCGGATTTACCTAAACTTCCCGCCTACATGCTTAAACCGGGACAACCGTCGCCCGGCTAACATAGCCTTCTCCGTCCCCCCTTCGCAGTAACACCGAGTACAGGAATATTAACCTGTTTCCCATCGACTACGCCTTTCGGCCTCGCCTTAGGGGTCGACTCACCCTGCCCCGATTAACGTTGGACAGGAACCCTTGGTCTTCCGGCGAGCGGGCTTTTCACCCGCTTTATCGTTACTTATGTCAGCATTCGCACTTCTGATACCTCCAGCAACCCTCACAGGCCACCTTCAACGGCTTACAGAACGCTCCCCTACCCAACAACACATAGTGTCGCTGCCGCAGCTTCGGTGCACAGTTTAGCCCCGTTACATCTTCCGCGCAGGCCGACTCGACCAGTGAGCTATTACGCTTTCTTTAAATGATGGCTGCTTCTAAGCCAACATCCTGGCTGTCTGTGCCTTCCCACATCGTTTCCCACTTAACTGTGACTTTGGGACCTTAGCTGGCGGTCTGGGTTGTTTCCCTCTTCACGACGGACGTTAGCACCCGCCGTGTGTCTCCCGTGATAACATTCTTCGGTATTCGTAGTTTGCATCGGGTTGGTAAGTCGGGATGACCCCCTAGCCGAAACAGTGCTCTACCCCCGAAGATGAGTTCACGAGGCGCTACCTAAATAGCTTTCGGGGAGAACCAGCTATCTCCCGGTTTGATTGGCCTTTCACCCCCAGCCACAAGTCATCCGCTAATTTTTCAACATTAGTCGGTTCGGTCCTCCAGTTAGTGTTACCCAACCTTCAACCTGCCCATGGCTAGATCACCGGGTTTCGGGTCTATACCCTGCAACTTAACGCCCAGTTAAGACTCGGTTTCCCTGCGGCTCCCCTATACGGTTAACCTTGCTACAGAATATAAGTCGCTGACCCATTATACAAAAGGTACGCAGTCACACCACGAAGGTGCTCCCACTGCTTGTACGTACACGGTTTCAGGTTCTTTTTCACTCCCCTCGCCGGGGTTCTTTTCGCCTTTCCCTCACGGTACTGGTTCACTATCGGTCAGTCAGGAGTATTTAGCCTTGGAGGATGGTCCCCCCATATTCAGACAGGATACCACGTGTCCCGCCCTACTCTTCGAGTTCACAACGTGTGCATTTTAGTGTACGGGGCTATCACCCTGTACCGCCGGACTTTCCAGACCGTTCCACTAACACACGCGCTGATTCAGACTCTGGGCTCCTCCCCGTTCGCTCGCCGCTACTGGGGGAATCTCGGTTGATTTCTTTTCCTCGGGGTACTTAGATGTTTCAGTTCCCCCGGTTCGCTTCGTTAAGCTATGTATTCACTTAACGATAGTGTGTCGAAACACACTGGGTTTCCCCATTCGGAAATCGCCGGTTATAACGGTTCATATCACCTTACCGACGCTTATCGCAGATTAGCACGTCCTTCATCGCCTCTGACTGCCAGGGCATCCACCGTGTACGCTTAGTCGCTTAACCTCACAACCCGAAGCTGTTTCGTAAAACAGTCCGCATTGCGAAAATTTGAGAGACTCGAACACACCGCTTTTCCTTTCTTATTACGGAGAAAGGAAACAGTGTGTCGTTTCAATTTTCAGCTTGATCCAGATTTTTAAAGAGCAAATATCTCAAACGTGATTCCGGAGAACCAGTTTTGAGATATTGAGGTCGGCGACTTTCACTCACAAACCAGCAAGTGGCGTCCCCTAGGGGATTCGAACCCCTGTTACCGCCGTGAAAGGGCGGTGTCCTGGGCCTCTAGACGAAGGGGACACTGAAGTCTCAATCGCAAGACGCCTTGCTATTTACTTTTCATCAGACAATCTGTGTGGACACTACAAAGGCAGGTTCTTTAGGTAAGGAGGTGATCCAACCGCAGGTTCCCCTACGGTTACCTTGTTACGACTTCACCCCAGTCATGAATCACAAAGTGGTAAGCGCCCTCCCGAAGGTTAAGCTACCTACTTCTTTTGCAACCCACTCCCATGGTGTGACGGGCGGTGTGTACAAGGCCCGGGAACGTATTCACCGTAGCATTCTGATCTACGATTACTAGCGATTCCGACTTCATGGAGTCGAGTTGCAGACTCCAATCCGGACTACGACATACTTTATGAGGTCCGCTTACTCTCGCGAGGTCGCTTCTCTTTGTATATGCCATTGTAGCACGTGTGTAGCCCTACTCGTAAGGGCCATGATGACTTGACGTCATCCCCACCTTCCTCCAGTTTATCACTGGCAGTCTCCTTTGAGTTCCCGGCCGAACCGCTGGCAACAAAGGATAAGGGTTGCGCTCGTTGCGGGACTTAACCCAACATTTCACAACACGAGCTGACGACAGCCATGCAGCACCTGTCTCAGAGTTCCCGAAGGCACCAAAGCATCTCTGCTAAGTTCTCTGGATGTCAAGAGTAGGTAAGGTTCTTCGCGTTGCATCGAATTAAACCACATGCTCCACCGCTTGTGCGGGCCCCCGTCAATTCATTTGAGTTTTAACCTTGCGGCCGTACTCCCCAGGCGGTCGACTTAACGCGTTAGCTCCGGAAGCCACTCCTCAAGGGAACAACCTCCAAGTCGACATCGTTTACAGCGTGGACTACCAGGGTATCTAATCCTGTTTGCTCCCCACGCTTTCGCACCTGAGCGTCAGTCTTTGTCCAGGGGGCCGCCTTCGCCACCGGTATTCCTCCAGATCTCTACGCATTTCACCGCTACACCTGGAATTCTACCCCCCTCTACAAGACTCAAGCCTGCCAGTTTCAAATGCAGTTCCCAGGTTGAGCCCGGGGATTTCACATCTGACTTAACAGACCGCCTGCGTGCGCTTTACGCCCAGTAATTCCGATTAACGCTTGCACCCTCCGTATTACCGCGGCTGCTGGCACGGAGTTAGCCGGTGCTTCTTCTGCGAGTAACGTCAATCACTAAGGTTATTAACCTTAATGCCTTCCTCCTCGCTGAAAGTACTTTACAACCCGAAGGCCTTCTTCATACACGCGGCATGGCTGCATCAGGCTTGCGCCCATTGTGCAATATTCCCCACTGCTGCCTCCCGTAGGAGTCTGGACCGTGTCTCAGTTCCAGTGTGGCTGGTCATCCTCTCAGACCAGCTAGGGATCGTCGCCTAGGTGAGCCATTACCCCACCTACTAGCTAATCCCATCTGGGCACATCTGATGGCATGAGGCCCGAAGGTCCCCCACTTTGGTCTTGCGACGTTATGCGGTATTAGCTACCGTTTCCAGTAGTTATCCCCCTCCATCAGGCAGTTTCCCAGACATTACTCACCCGTCCGCCGCTCGTCACCCGAGAGCAAGCTCTCTGTGCTACCGCTCGACTTGCATGTGTTAGGCCTGCCGCCAGCGTTCAATCTGAGCCATGATCAAACTCTTCAATTTAAGTTTGATGCTCGTGAATTAAACTTCGTAATGAATTACGTATGTTCACTCACTGAGACTTGGTATTCATTTTTCGTCCGAGGACGTTAAGAATCCATGTCACTTTGAGTGCCCACACAGATTGTCTGATAAATTGTTAAAGAGCAGTGCCGCTTCGCTTTTTCTCAGCGGCGCGGGGTGTGCATAATACGCTTCCCCGCCTCAGAGTCAAGCATTTATTTTTGCCTTTCTCTGCCGGGTCACTCGGCTGGCTTTCAGCGGAGAACCCTGCTGACCCGGCGGCTTGTTTGCCGTTGTTCAGTGTCAGTGGAGGCGCATTATAGGCAGTAATTCTGACGTGACAAGTTTAAATTCACAAAAACAATTCGTTCGCTTACTTATTAAACAACTTTGCGTTCGGACTTTAATTCTTGCCTGGTTTTTAAACAAAAACGAGCCCATTGGGCCCGTTTTTGTCGTTTTGTGATTTACTGCACTGCGACGATATGGTCGTCTTTGACCACCAGCTGCACTTCTTTACCAGGAATTAACTCACCGGAAAGAATTTGCTGCGCCAGCGGGTTTTCGATCTGCTGCTGGATAGCGCGTTTTAACGGACGCGCGCCATACACCGGATCGTAACCATTCGCGCTCAGCAGTTTCAGCGCCTCATCGGACATATGAACGTCATAACCACGTTCTTCCAGACGTTTGTACAGACGCTGCAGCTGGATCTGCGCAATAGAAGCAATGTGTTTTTCACCCAACGGGTGGAAGACTACCACTTCATCGATACGGTTGATGAATTCCGGGCGGAAGTTCTGACTAACCACACCCAGAATCAGATCTTTCATATGGCCGTAATCCAGCGCCCCGAAACGTTCCTGAATCAGATCCGAACCAAGGTTAGAGGTCATGATCACCACCGTATTACGGAAATCGACCGTTCTCCCCTGCCCATCGGTCAGACGACCATCGTCCAGCACCTGCAACAGAATGTTGAACACATCCGGATGGGCCTTTTCGACTTCATCCAGCAGAATGACGGAATACGGACGGCGACGAACTGCTTCGGTCAGATAGCCCCCTTCTTCATAGCCGACATATCCCGGAGGCGCACCAACCAGACGCGAGACGGAGTGTTTCTCCATAAACTCGGACATATCGATACGCACCATTGCATCGTCGCTGTCGAACATAAAGTTAGCCAGCGTTTTGCAAAGCTCGGTTTTACCAACACCGGTTGGACCGAGGAACAGGAACGATCCGATTGGACGGTTCGGGTCAGACAGCCCGGCACGGCTACGACGAATCGCGTTGGATACCGCTTCAACCGCTTCGTTCTGACCGATCACCCGACTGTGCAACTCCTGCTCCATCCGCAGCAGTTTTTCACGCTCACCTTCCATCATTCGCGCCACCGGAATACCGGTCCAGCGGGCCAGCACTTCGGCAATTTCCGCATCGGTCACTTTATTTCGCAACAGACGCATAGTTTTACCTTCAGACTGGGTGGCAGCCGCGAGCTGTTTCTCCAGTTCCGGAATTTTGCCGTACTGCAGTTCAGACATCCGCGCGAGGTCGCCGACGCGACGCGCCTGCTCAATCGCGATTTTCGCCTGTTCCAGCTCGGCTTTGATGGTCTGAGTTCCGGAGAGTGACGCTTTTTCCGCCTTCCACTCTTCTTCTAATACTGAATACTGACGCTCTTTATCCGCCAGCTCTTCATTCAGCATATCCAGCCGTTTCAGACTGGCCTCATCGGCCTCTTTCTTCAACGCCTGCTGTTCCAGCTTGAGCTGGATAATACGACGGTCGAGTCGGTCGAGTTCTTCCGGCTTCGAGTCAATCTGCATACGAATGCTGGACGCGGCCTCATCGATCAGGTCGATGGCTTTATCCGGCAACTGACGGTCAGCAATATAGCGATGCGACAACGTTGCGGCTGCGACGATCGCCGGGTCGGTGATCTGCACATGGTGATGCAGCTCGTAACGCTCTTTTAAACCACGCAGAATCGCGATGGTATCTTCCACTGACGGTTCAGCCACGAACACTTTCTGGAAACGACGCTCCAGCGCAGCATCTTTTTCAATATACTGACGATACTCATCGAGGGTGGTCGCGCCGACGCAGTGCAGCTCACCACGAGCCAGCGCAGGTTTCAGCATGTTGCCGGCATCCATTGCGCCGTCTGCTTTCCCTGCCCCCACCATAGTGTGCAGCTCATCAATAAACAGGATGACGTTACCTTCCTGTTTGGAGAGATCGTTCAGGACGCCTTTCAGACGCTCTTCGAACTCACCGCGATACTTCGCCCCGGCCACCAGCGCCCCCATATCCAGCGCCAGTACACGGCGGCCTTTCAGCCCTTCCGGTACTTCACCGTTGACGATACGCTGCGCCAGTCCTTCCACGATGGCCGTTTTCCCGACGCCGGGTTCACCAATCAGAACCGGGTTATTTTTAGTGCGCCGCTGCAAGACCTGGATTGTCCGACGAATCTCTTCATCACGGCCAATCACCGGATCCAGTTTGCCTTGTTCAGCCCGCTCGGTCAGATCGACCGTAAATTTCTTCAATGCCTGACGTTGGTCTTCGGCACCCTGATCGTTCACGCTTTCACCTCCGCGCATTTGTTCAATCGCCTGAGTCACATTGGCGGTTGTTGCTCCGGCAGATTTTAAAAGGTCGGTCAGCGTACCGCGTGATTCAAGCGCCGCCAGGACGAACAGTTCTGACGAAATAAAGTTGTCCTTCCTCTTTTGCGCCAGCTTGTCGCAAAGATTCAGAATACGCACCAGATCCTGAGACGGCTGCACGTCGCCACCGGTGCCTTCCACCTGCGGTAAACGGCTCAACGCCTGAGTGATGCTTGTGCTTAACTCTCCGGCGTTAATGCCAGCAGACGTTAATAAAGGACGTACCGATCCCCCTTCCTGATTCAGCAAGGCGCTCATTAGATGAAGAGGTTCGATGAATTGGTTGTCGTGCCCAAGTGCAAGAGACTGGGCATCGGCAAGAGCAAGCTGGAATTTATTGGTAAGACGATCCAGACGCATAATTCCTCCCATAAACAGGTCAAATTTGCTACTGGAGATTAAATGAGGTCATCCCTCAATTATTCAAGGTTAAAGACCTGAACTATGCAAAAAATATGTTTGCCGTCTGGATCGTCTTGACTCGCGAGGTTATCTCAACCAGATGAAACTCGCCATACGACCCGTCGTCTTATCGCGGCGATAAGAGAAAAAATCATCCTTTTCGCTTAGCGTACAGCGATCGCCGCCGAAGATCTGCGTCACGCCCACGTTAGCCAGGCGCTGGCGGGCAAGCTGATAAATATCGGCAAAGTATTTCTCACCGACCGGCCGAAAAGCGCTGTCGGCCTTCGCGTCTTTACTCATAAAGGCATCGCGCACTTCCGGACCGACTTCAAACGCCTCGGGACCGATGGCCGGGCCGAGCCAGGCCAGAATGTTTTCTGGCTTATCGGCAAAGCAGGTGATGGTTGCTTCGAGCACGCCGTCGCATAACCCACGCCAGCCGGCATGTGCAGCCGCAACTTCGGTTCCTGCACGATTGCAAAAAAGCACCGGCAGGCAGTCTGCGGTCATCACGGCACACACCGTGCCCGGCGTATTGCAGTATGACGCATCCGCTCGCTTTGACTCATATGGCCCGCCATCCAGTTTCAGCACGGCAGTGCCATGCACCTGCTCCAGCCAGACCGGATACGACGGTAACCCGCCTGCGGCAAACATCCGCCGGCGGTTCTCTTCCACATGCTGCAGATTGTCTCCGCAATGGGCACCCAGATTGAGTGAATCGTACGGTGGCAGGCTGACGCCGCCAACACGCGTGGAGCTACAGGCCGCCACGCCTTCCGGCACAGGCCATTGCGGTACAATCAGTTTAGTCATAACCAGTCGATATCGTCCTTGTGGTCTTCATAATCGGCACGCATTGCGTCAATCAGATCAACCATATCCTGAGGAATAGGCGCATGCCATTCCATCTCAATACCGCTGATCGGATGGTACAAACGCAGCATCGTCGCGTGCAGCGCCTGACGGTCAAACTTGCGCAGCGCGGTGATGAACGCTTCCGAAGCGCCTTTCGGCGGGCGCGGACGGCCGCCATATACCTGATCGCCCACCAGCGGATGGGTGATATGCGCCATATGCACACGGATCTGGTGCGTACGACCGGTTTCCAGACGCAGACGCAGGCGCGTATGAATACGGAAGTGCTCCATAATACGATAGTGCGTGACCGCCGGTTTACCCATCGGGTGTACCGCCATGTGCGTACGCTTGGTCGGGTGACGGCTGATAGGCTCTTCCACCGTTCCGCCGGAAGTCATGTGGCCAATCGCCACCGCTTCATACTCACGGGTGATTTCACGCAGCTGCAGCGATTCCACCAGGCGAGTTTGCGCCGGGATAGTCTTCGCGACGACCATCAGGCCGGTCGTGTCTTTATCCAGACGGTGCACGATACCCGCGCGCGGGACATCGGCAATCGGCGGATAGTAGTGCAGCAGCGCATTCAGCACAGTACCGTCGGGGTTGCCCGCGCCCGGGTGTACAACCAGGTCGCGCGGTTTGTTAATGACGAGGATGTCATCATCTTCATAAACGATATTGAGCGGAATATCCTGCGGTTCGAAGCGGACGTCTTCTTCGATTTCAACATCGATGGAGACGAGCTCTCCCCCTAAAACTTTCTCTTTCGGCTTGTCGCTGACAGCGCCGTTTACCAGCACTCGCTGGTCAAGGATCCAATCTTTTATTCGCGATCGCGAATAATCAGGGAACATTTCGGCCAAAGCCTGATCTAAGCGTTGTCCGAGTTGATTTTCGGACACCGTTGCGGTGAGTTGTACTCGTTGTGCCATATACAGCTTCTTCGTTTAACGTTGGGTTTTACGGCTTTGCCGTTTAATATAGTGTGCTATTGTAGCTGGTCTTAATCGGGAGCAGGAACAGAGATTCTCCCGCATAAACATTTTGAGGAAGTCAAAACGTCATGACGCGCATGAAATACCTGGTGGCAGCGGCCACACTGAGCCTGGCTTTGGTGGGTTGCTCCGGCTCAAAGGAAGAGGTGCCTGATAATCCGCCGAATGAAATCTACGCGACCGCTCAGCAAAAGCTGCAGGACGGTAACTGGAAACAGGCAATAACGCAACTGGAAGCGTTGGATAACCGCTACCCGTTCGGTCCTTATTCCCAACAGGTACAGCTCGACCTGATTTATGCGTATTACAAAAATGCCGATCTACCGCTGGCTCAGGCAGCCATCGACCGCTTTGTTCGTCTGAACCCGACACATCCTAACATTGATTACGTCATTTATATGCGTGGTCTGACAAATATGGCTCTGGATGACAGTGCGCTGCAAGGCTTCTTCGGGGTCGATCGTTCCGACCGCGATCCACAGCACGCGCGCGATGCCTTTAACGACTTCTCCAAACTGGTGCGCGGTTATCCGAACAGCCAGTATGCCACCGATGCCTACAAACGCATGGTGTTCCTGAAGGATCGCCTGGCGAAGTACGAGCTGTCAGTGGTGGATTACTACACCGACCGTGGTGCATGGGTTGCCGTGGTGAACCGTGTTGATGGCATGCTGCGCAGCTATCCGGATACACAGGCCACTCGCGATGCATTGCCGAAGATGGAAAACGCCTATCGCCAGATGCAAATGAATGCCCAGGCCGATAAAGTAGCGAAAATCATCGCGGCTAACAGCAAAAACACCTGATCGCATTTCAGATAAGCAAAACGGCAGCTATGAGCTGCCGTTTTTTTATTGCTCAGGCACCAAAGCTGAAGCGTTTTAGCGCCGAGACATCCTATCAAATATGACGCCCTTTCCCCTGTTCGACAAGTAAAATCTCACCTGTTCCTGCCCTGCCTCACAAAATGAATTCGCTGACAAAAAGTGACATTAAAATGTGATCTTAATCACACATCTTGACATTGGGCGAGGTATGCTGAGTTCACCAAGACGGGAAAGACAAGAGGTAAAATTTATGACAATGAACATTACCAGTAAACAAATGGAAATTACTCCGGCAATCCGCCAGCACGTCGCAGACCGTCTCGCCAAATTGGATAAATGGCAAACCCACTTAATCAACCCGCACATCATTCTCTCCAAAGAGCCGCAGGGTTTTGTCGCTGACGCAACCATCAACACGCCTAATGGTCACCTGGTTGCCAGCGGAAGAAGTGAAGATATGTACGTCGCTATCAACGAATTAATCAACAAGCTGGAACGGCAGCTGAATAAAGTGCAACACAAAGGGGAAGCCCGCCGCGCCGCAACATCGGTGAAAGAGGCAGGCTTTGTGGAAGAAGAAGAGTAATCCTTAACTTAATATTGTGTAACGCCACGCGCCTTCGGGCGCGTTTTTTATTGACAGGATGAAAACAGTACGGGTACTGTAACTGCCATCAACCAAAGGATATCACCGTGAAACAACTACCGTTCTTCTTCGCATTCTTTTTTACCTTCCCCTGAACGGGAGGCAATTCGTCGTGTGATAAAGAATGCGAAGACGAACAACAAGGCCTCCCAAGCGGGAGGCCTTTTTTTTTGATAAATGAATAACAATAAAGGCAACACAATATGACCGAGGAAAACCCGTTACTGGCCCTGCGCGATAAGATCAGCGCACTGGATGAAAAACTGCTCGCGCTGCTGGCAGAACGCCGTGGGCTGGCGGTAGAAGTAGGTAAAGCCAAGCTGGCATCGCACCGTCCGGTCCGTGATATCGACCGCGAACGTGACCTGCTGGAGCGGCTGATGACGCTGGGGAAAAGCCATCACCTCGATGCCCACTACATCACACGCCTGTTCCAGCTGATCATCGAGGATTCAGTACTCACTCAACAAACGCTGCTGCAGCAACACCTGAATAAAATCAATCCGCACTCAGCACGCGTGGCGTTCCTCGGGCCGAAAGGGTCATACTCACATCTTGCCGCACGCCAGTACGCCGCTCGCCACTTCGAGCAGTTCATCGAGAGCGGCTGCGCTAAATTCGCCGATATCTTCAATCAGGTAGAAACCGGACAGGCCGACTACGCGGTCGTCCCCATTGAAAACACCAGCTCCGGCGGGATCAACGACGTCTACGATCTGCTACAGCACACCAGCCTGTCGATCGTTGGCGAGCTGACGATCCCCATCGATCACTGCGTGCTGGTCTCGGCGTCAACCGACCCGCAACGTATTCAGACCGTGTATAGCCACCCGCAGCCGTTTCAGCAGTGCAGCCAGTATCTGAGCCGTTATCCACACTGGAAAATTGAATATACCGAAAGCACCTCGGCGGCGATGGAGAAAGTGGCGCAGGCTAACTCTCCTGCCGTTGCCGCGCTGGGTAGCGAAGCCGGCGGCGCGCTGTACGGCCTGCAGGTGCTGGAACACTGCCAGGCGAACCAAACACAAAACATTACCCGCTTCCTGGTGCTGGCACGCAAAGCGGTGAATGTTTCCGATCAGGTACCGGCAAAAACCACGCTGCTGATGGCCACCGGTCAACAGGCGGGTGCGCTGGTTGAAGCGCTTCTGGTACTGCGCAACCACAACCTGATCATGACCAAGCTGGAATCGCGCCCGATTCACGGTAACCCGTGGGAAGAGATGTTTTATCTGGATATCCAGGCCAACCTCGAATCAATCCCGATGCGTAAGGCACTGAAAGAGCTGGCCGAGATTACCCGTTCTATGAAGGTTCTCGGCTGCTACCCGGGCGAAAACGTGGTGCCGGTCGACCCGATTTAACGCTCAATAAATACTGGCTTCTTCATCCCTGCTACCGCAACCGGCAGGGTGAAGATGGCGCCAGAGAGCGGATATTGCTGTACTTCGTCGGCGTCCATGTTTTCCCGGGTGGTGGTGATGTACAGCGTGCGCATATCCGCGCCGCCAAAACAGACCATCGTCGGGCAGCGCACCGGCAGCCGGTAGGTTTCCAGCGCTTCTCCGCTCGGGGAAAAGCGGGCAATCCGCCAGCCGTCAAACATTGCACTCCAGTAGCACCCTTCTTCGTCGATAGCCGCCCCGTCAGGGATCCCCTCCCCCGGTTGAAAACGACGGAAGACTTCCCGCTTGCCGGGTTCGCCCTGCTCATCCAGCGGCGTCCGGTAAATCACGGCATTTGGCGTATCAGAGGTATACATCCAACGTTTATCGTCACTAAATGCCAGGCCGTTGGCGCCATGAATGTCACACTGAATCACCCGAGGCGACAGGTCATGGTTGATCCGCATCAGCAGCGCACCATTAAAATCTCCCGGCCCCCAGAATGTCCCGGCGTAAAAGCGCCCCTCGCGGTCGGTACCGCCGTCGTTAAAGCGTGCCAGCTGCGGGTTGCTTGGGTTATCACAGATTTTACGTCGCAGCAGGCCGTGCGCATCGGTTAACCAGATAGCGCTGCGTAGCGCCACGATAAAACCGCCTTTCTCGCGCAGAGCAAAGCAGCCCACTTCTTCGGGAAATTGCAGGACCTGATGCTCACCACTGTTGATGTCATAGCGGTGGATTTCACACTCAAGGATATCGGCCCAGTAGAGCGCCTGCTCGGTCTCGCTCCAGGTCGGGCATTCCGGCAGATGTCCTGCGTAATCAAACAGCGGTTGTGGTTCAGCCATCGTTGTCATCCCTATAAAAAAAGCCAGCGGGTTTCCCCTCTGGCTTTGATTATATACGGTTTTCCGTTACTGCCGGTTATCATTCGCCTGACGCAGCAGCGTCCGGCTTTCGCTCTGGAAGCGCTGAGCATAGTCGCCAAACCAGTGCTCCACTTTGCGGAAGCTGTCGATAAACGCCTGTTTATCTCCCTGCTCCAGCAGACCAATCGCTTCACCAAAACGCTGGTAGTAACGTTTAATCAGCGCCAGGTTATTTTCTGACGACATAATAATGTCGGCATACAGTTGCGGGTCCTGGGCAAACAGGCGGCCTACCATCGCCAGCTCAAGGCGGTAGATCGGTGATGACAGCGCCAGCAGTTGTTCCAGGCGGACGTTTTCTTCTGCCAGATGCAGGCCGTAAGCAAAGGTCGCGAAGTGGCGCAGCGCCTGAATAAAGGCCATATTCTGGTCATGCTCAACGGCGCTGATACGGTGCAGACGCGCGCCCCAGACCTGAATTTGTTCCAGGAACCACTGATACGCTTCCGGCTGACGACCGTCACAGTAAACCACGACCTGCTTCGCCAGGCTCCCGCTGTCCGGACCGAACATCGGGTGCAGGCCCAGCACTGGACCACGGTGCGCCGCCAGCATCGCCTGCAACGGTTCTGCTTTAACCGACGCCAGATCCACCAGGATGCAATCCGCCGGTAATGGCGGCAGCCGGCCAATCGTCTCAACCGTGGTATGAATAGGCACGCTGACGATAACCATCCCGGCATCGGCAACAATCTCTGTCGCGCGTGGCCAGTCTTCTTTCTCGAGAATACGGACCTGGTAGCCTGAAAGCGTCAGCATTTTTTCAAACAGACGCCCCATCTGCCCGCCGCCGCCGACAATCACTACCGGACGCAGATTCGGACACAGCGTTTTAAAGCCTTTGTCGTTCTCGCTGGAATATGACTCGCGCATGACGCGACGCAGCACGTCTTCGATAAGATCCGGCGGGACGCCAAGCGCTGACGCCTCTTCCCGCCGGGAAGCCAGCATCGCCGCTTCACGTTCCGGAACGTAAATCGGCAGGCCATACTGGCTTTTAACTTCTCCGACCTCCGCGACCAGCTCCAGGCGGCGTGCCAGTAATCCCAGCAGCGCCTTATCGACTTCATCAATTTGATCGCGTAACGCGGTCAGTTCAGCAACCATACTTTCCTCTTACCCCAGACGAGCCGCCAGATGACCGCGCAGATCTTTATCAAGTTCGCGGAGCAGAGCATCGGTGGTTTCCCAGCTGATGCAGGCATCGGTAACGGATACGCCGTATTTCATATCGCAACGCGGTTGTTCAGAAGACTGATTACCTTCGTGGATATTACTTTCAATCATCAGGCCAATAATGGAACGATTACCATCTTTGATCTGTGCAACGACGGATTCTGCAACCGCAGGCTGGCGGCGGTAGTCTTTGTTAGAATTACCATGACTGCAATCTACCATCAGCGACGGTTTCAGTCCCGCCTGCGCCATCTCTTTTTCGCATTTCTCGACATCTTCCGGGCCGTAGTTCGGCGATTTACCGCCGCGCAGGATCACATGGCCGTTCGGATTGCCCTGGGTTTGCAGCAGGCAAACCTGGCCGGCCTGGTTAATCCCGACAAAGCGGTGTGGCATGGCGGCGGCACGCATGGCGTTGATTGCTGTTGCGAGGCTGCCGTCTGTGCCGTTTTTAAAGCCAACCGGCATCGACAGGCCCGACGCCATTTCACGGTGAGTCTGGGATTCGGTGGTACGTGCACCGATTGCAGACCAGCTAAAGAGATCGCCGAGGTATTGCGGGCTGTTCGGATCCAGCGCTTCTGTTGCCAGCGGTAATCCCATGCTCACTAGCTCAACCAGCAGGCGACGCGCAATTTTCAGACCGCCTTCAACATCAAACGAGCCATCCATGTGCGGATCGTTAATCAGCCCTTTCCAGCCCACGGTAGTACGAGGCTTTTCAAAATAGACGCGCATCACCAGGTAGAGGCTATCGCTGACCTCTGCGGCAAGTGCTTTAAAACGATGGGCGTACTCAATTGCCGCTTCAGGATCGTGAATTGAACAAGGACCACACACCACCAGCAGGCGCGGATCGCGGCCGGCGATAATGTCAGAGATTGTCTGGCGGGATTGCGCAATCTGCGCTTCTTGTTCAAGGCTCAGCGGGAATTCAGCTTTCAGCTGATCCGGCGTGATCAAAACCTGTTCGTCGGTAATATGTACGTTGTTCAGCGCGTCTTTTTGCATGATGGCGATCCTGTGTAGCTCGTTTGCGATAATGGGTTCCTCGGCTGAGGAGTGACGTAACGATACCACACAAAGTAAAGATTTCAATCCATATTCCGTAAATTTTACTTTACACCTGCAAATTAAATGGCCTGAAAATCGCCATTCAATGTAAACATATATATACAATATAGCGATTATGCTACCAGGGCAGTTACTTTATTCACCATTCCTTTACGAAAAATCCTGGATGAAATTGCCGTAAGGATAAAGCAGTGATTAATGACGCTCCTCGCCAACAGTGGTATCCTGCGCCAGAACATCAACGATCTGCACTTCATGCATTAAGACGAACCTGACGGATCCGTTAATGAAACAGTTTCACCGTCTTATTTTTATATTTTTATTATTTATCGTGGGCTACCCTGTTTTCGCCTCCGAGCCGCCGAAAAATGTTCGGGCTATTGTTTCAGGTATTGTCACTTATACCCGCTGGCCTGCATTAT
Source organism: Enterobacter sp. JUb54 (assembly GCF_014298075.1). Lineage (GTDB taxonomy): Bacteria > Pseudomonadota > Gammaproteobacteria > Enterobacterales > Enterobacteriaceae > Klebsiella > Klebsiella lignicola. The sequence continues at coordinate 5,288,284 of NZ_CP060418.1, read as the reverse complement.
CCGGTCTGCCTAAATTATGTATTTTTTCTACCTCACATTACGTACAGAGCCTTGCTCAGGAAAAGCCTGAAGCGTTGCCATATCGGCCGGTCATTGTTCACAATACTCAAGAAGCAATGAATACGGTCTGTGATGGGTTTTATTTTGGCAGCGAGTCGCCGTCTCAGCAGGCAGAACTCACCTCAAAATATCAATCCCGTCCTCTTTTGCTGATCGCAGAACAAAATAGCGAATGCGCGATTGGTAGTGCTTTTTGCCTGATTATCAATGACGAGAGGGTCAGATTCTCCGTGAATCTGGATGTCCTGACGCACAGCGGCGTACGGGTTAATCCAGACGTACTGATGCTTGCCCGGAATAGCGCACATGAATAAGGAATTATCACAGGCTCCACGCCCGACGTTTAAAAGAGCGCTGCGCCGTATCAGCGTGATAAGTGTGGTGATCTCAATGACGCTGGTCTGGATGCTGCTGAGCACCGCCTCGGTATTTACGCTTAAGCAATATGCGCAAAAAAACCTGGCGCTGACCGCCGCCACCATGAGCCGAAGCCTTGAGGCCGCGCTGGTGTTTGATGACAGTTCCGCCGCGGAAGAAACCCTGGCGACGCTCGGGAAACAGGGACAATTCTCTGAAGCCCTGGTGCTGGACAACCAGCAAAACCGCTTTGCCGTCTGGCAGAATACCGATCTGGTCCGCCACGAGAAACTGAGCGGAATTATCAGCCAATGGCTGTTCCCGGAACCGACCAGGCAGCCGATCATGCATCAAGGGAAAGTCATCGGCGAACTTCGTCTGAAAGCGCTGGACAGCATGATCGGCCATTTCCTCGCGATCTCGATCATTGTATTAACCGGCAGTATTCTGCTGGCCTCAGTGATTTCCTTATTGCTGACCCACTCACTGCACCACGGTATTGTCACCGCGCTGCAAAGTATTACTGAAGTGGTTCACGATATTCGGGAAAACCGTCATTTCTCCCGTCGGGTTCCGGAAGAACACATTGAGGAATTCCATCTTTTTGCCCAGGACTTTAATAGCCTGCTGGGCGAAATGGAGGACTGGCAGCAGCAGCTGCAGGCGAAAAATGCCCAGCTGTTACGCTCGTCCCTGCATGACCCGCTGACCGGACTGGCCAACCGTGCCGCATTCCGCAGCATTATCATGGCATTAATGAAAGATGACACCGCCCGCCAGCGCTCAGCATTACTGTTCCTCGATGGCGACAACTTTAAACTGATTAATGACAACTGGGGTCATGCAACGGGTGACAAAGTCCTGATCGACGTCGCCAGCCGGCTGATGGCCTTTGCCAACAAGCGCCATCAGGCATGGCGTTTAGGCGGCGACGAGTTTGCGATCCTGCTGCGCGATGTTCATTCAGAGGCGGAAGTGCAGGCACTTTGCGCCACGCTCTCGGCTCTGTTCCTCGAGCCGTTTAATTTGCACAACGGCCATACGGCAACTTTGTCTCTCAGTATTGGCTATGCGTTAGCCTGGGAACATCACTCTGCGGAAAGCCTGCAGGAGTTCGCCGATCAAAATATGTATCGGAAAAAACACCAGCGTATTCAGCAAGTACAAAATTAAAGGGATCCACCATGCTCAGGAAATATTTTGCTCCCGCACTGATAGCAGTGGCTTTACTCAGCGGCTGCCAGACGGCACCGCAAGGAAAATTCTCTGCGGAACAAATTGCCGCGATGCAGTCATACGGCTTTACGGAAACTGAGGGTGACTGGTCACTGGGTTTATCCGACAGCATTCTGTTTGATAAAAACGACTACCATCTGCGTAGCGACAGCCAGGCGCAAATCCAGAAAATGGCCTCCCGACTGGCCGCAACCGGCATTACACATGGCCGACTGGATGGCCACACCGACAACTACGGCGAGGACAGCTACAACGAAGCTCTGTCGCTTAAACGGGCTGATATTGTCGCAGATGCCTGGACGAAGGGAGCCAACATCCCGCGCAGTAATTTAACCACCCGCGGGTTAGGTAAAAAGTATCCGATTGCCAGTAATGATACGGCGAAAGGCCGTGCTGAAAACCGCCGCGTCACGGTGGTGATCAGCACGCCTTAAGCGGCTTAGTCGACGGAGTTCGCGAGCGTGACGCCTGTAGCCGCGCGCCAGCGGAGATAGTCGATCGCCAGACATGCCGCCAGACTGACGCCCATCAATGGCAACGCCAGCCCCAACATCACCGCGATCGCCAGCGTGATGACACGGGCTGGCCACCCGAGATTCACCCACGCCTGAACCAGGGTGTTTGCCGGGTTAAACGCCGCGTGGGCCGGACGACGGATCCACCACAAACGATATCCCACCACGATCATCACACACAGCGCGATACCGAAGGCGATCAGCAGCAACTGGTTGGCCAGGCCAAACAGGATCCCCATATGGAAATCCACGCCCCAGCGGGTCAGCTTGGCCATCAGCGGGAAATCAGCAAAACGGGTACGATCCACCACCTGCATCCGTTCACCATCAATCGCCACCGCATCAACCTGGGTCGGCCAGCTTCTGTCGATCTCCGTGACCGTCCACGCCCGGCCGGCCGCTGCCGGTGGGCGGATTTCCAGCTTGCTGGCATCCAGGCCCGCCGCCTGCGCCACCGTCAGCACGTGATCAAACTGCTCGCCCGATGCTGATGGCATGGCCTCCGTCATCGCCATATGCCCCATATGATGTTCTGCATGTGGGTCATGCGCCATCGGCATCGCGCTATGCAGTTGGGTATTCACCTGCGGCGTCAGCCAGCCGAACGCAGCTCGCATCTTATCGACGTTGCCGCCCGCCCACTGCGACCAGGTCAGGCCGGTGGCAGAAAAGAGCAACATGCCCGCCAGCAGCGCCCAGCCCAGAGAGACGTGCAAACGACGGTGGTTCTGCATCCGGTTGTTGATCCGTCGGCGGGGACGGGTCATCGCCCAGAGCACGATCCCCCCGAGCGCCGCCACCCACATCCACGATGCCGCCAGCTCGCTATAAAGCCGCCCGCTATCGCCTAGCAACAGCGAGCGGTGGGCGTAATCGATCCACTGGCGCAGCGGTAAAATTCCGCTGGTTCCGTAGACGGTCATGTCCCCCGTCACCTTCAGCGTCACCGGATCGATAAAAATTGACCGCGTTTCAGACTCGCCCAGCTGCGGGTCAGCAAACATCACCCGGGTGGTTTCACCGGCGTTGAGGGCCGGACGCACCGCCTGTAAACGAAGGTTACCGTGAGTGCCGTCTTGCGCCGCCGCCAGCTGTAAGCTCAGGGGCTGGCTTTCGCCGTTGAGCGTGCCGTGCAGGGCGTCCCGATAAAGCCAGTTCTCCAGCTGCGGGGTGGCGACGTAAAGCGTACCGGTCAAGGCCGCCACAAAGATAAACGGCCCGACAAACAGACCAATGTAAAAATGGAGACGTCGCAGCAGGTTGAGCCATGCCGCGCGCGAGGTGCAGGTTGTCATACTTTTCCTTTCTGAAAGCAAAAAGAGAACGTTGCGCAGTGCGCACATTATTTTTAGAAAGCGGGAAAAGCAGAACGGTGCGGCGGTGCGCGGGTTTCCGGGTAAAGCCAGGGAAAGTAATGTCGGCGTTTCAGCACCAGACAGGGGAAGAGGACCCGAACGCGACGCAGGACGATAGAGAGCAACACCGCCAGCGCAAAGAGCAGCCCCGGAACATGGGCTAACAGCACGCAATAGCCGCAGGCTTCGGCATGGTCAAGCGGTTGCGTATGCGTCGAGGAGGGATCAGTGGACGCGGCAGAATGCGGCTCCACCATATCGTGCGTCATGCCCATCATCGCATGGTGCATGCCCGGCATGGCGCTCATCGGATCTTTTTGCAACGAAACCGAAATCAGCGGTGCGATCACGATCAACAGGATCGAAAAAAGCGCCAGCCATGCGGCCCGCCGTTCGATTGTTGAGTGTTGAGAAATATCGCTGACCACCGCCCCTCCGAGATGAGGGGATATTGTAAATGATTTACATCACGATGGTTAAATTAAAGATAAAAAAAGGGCCGGCCCATCAGGCCAGCCCTTTTCATCAGGATGTCGCGAAAGCGAATCTTAGTTAAGACGCTCTTTGATACGAGCAGACTTACCGGTACGCTCACGCAGGTAGTACAGTTTAGCTTTACGTACAGCACCACGACGTTTAACAGTAATGCTGTCAACGACCGGAGAGTGAGTCTGGAAGACACGCTCAACGCCTTCGCCGTTGGAAATTTTACGAACAGTGAATGCAGAGTGCAGACCGCGGTTACGAATAGCGATAACCACGCCCTCGAATGCCTGCAGACGTTTTTTGGAACCTTCAACAACCCATACTTTCACTTCCACGGAATCACCCGGGCGGAAGGAAGGTACGTCCTGCTTCATCTGTTCTTGTTCAATTTGCTTAATAATGTTGCTCATAATTTAATCTCTTATCCTGGGTAAACTGATATTGGGGGCTTACGCCGTCCCATCATGTTTATGTTGCTGTTGTGCGTGTTCAGTTTTGAACTGCGCCAGCAACTTTGCTTGCTCTTCAGTCAGAGCCAGGTTTTCCAAAAGTTCAGGTCTTCTAAGCCAGGTCCGGCCCAGCGACTGTTTCAAACGCCAGCGACGTATCTCAGCATGGTTTCCCGACAGCAATACTGGCGGTACTTCCATCTCTTCTAACACTTCAGGGCGAGTATAGTGTGGACAGTCCAGCAACCCATCAGCAAAGGAATCTTCCGTTGCTGATGCTTCATGGCCCAGAACTCCCGGAATGAACCGGGAAACGGAGTCAATCAGCGTCATTGCCGGTAACTCTCCACCGCTGAGAACGTAATCACCGATTGACCATTCTTCGTCAATTTCGGTCTGGATTACGCGCTCGTCTATCCCTTCGTAGCGACCGCACACCAGAATCAGTTTCTGATTCGTTGCCAGTTCGCTGACGCCTGCTTGATCAAGCTTGCGTCCCTGAGGTGACAGATAAATCACCTTAGCGCCTTCACCTGCCGCGGCTTTTGCTGTGTGGATGGCGTCCCGTAAGGGTTGCACCATCATTAGCATCCCCGGTCCGCCGCCGTAAGGACGATCGTCCACGGTACGGTGCCGGTCATGAGCAAAGTCACGAGGACTCCAGCTCTGGATGCTCAGCAGGCCATTTTTTACTGCCCGGCCAGTTACCCCGTAATCGGTAATTGCGCGGAACATTTCAGGAAACAGGCTAATTATGCCAATCCACATAGCGCCGTCTTTTACCGTTTATCCGGATAATTTAAAAACCAGGATCCCAATCTACTTCGATTGTACGAGTAGCGAGATCGACTTTCTTGATAACCTGCCCATCGAGGAACGGAACCAACCGCTCCTTGATGCCAAATGCATCTTTCAGGTTTGCCTTAATGACGAGAACGTCATTTGACCCGGTTTCCATCATATCGATGACTTTACCCAGGCCATAACCTTCAGTGGTGACTACCAGGCAACCCATCAGGTCTTTCCAGTAATAGTCGCCCTCTTCGAGCTTCGGCAACTGCGAGGAATCGACGACAATTTCACAATTAGTCAGCAGATTCGCAGCATCGCGATCGTCAATGCCTTTCAGCTTAATCACGATGTCCTGATTGTGGTGGCGCCAGCTTTCCAGCTCAACAACCTGCCACTGACCCGCCTTCTGGATTAACCAGGGCTGATAGTCAAAAATGCTTTCGGCGTCTTCGGTGGAGGAAAACACTCTGAGCCAACCACGGATACCGTAGGAAGAACCCATCTTGCCCAATACAATCGGATCAACAGGTGCTTGTGCGGTGTGTTGCTTGCTCATCATGACCACCGTGACAGATTAAGCTGCTTTGTTTGCTGCTTTGATCAGCGTAGCTACGCGATCGGAAACTGTCGCACCCAGGCCAACCCAGTGAGCGATACGATCCAGATCCAGACGAGTTTCTTCTTCATTCGCAGATGCGATCGGGTTGAAGAAACCAACGCGCTCGATGAAGCGACCGTTACGTGCATTACGGCTGTCAGTGACAACAACCTGGTAGAACGGACGCTTTTTAGCGCCGTGACGAGCTAAACGAATAGTTACCATAACATCCTCTTGTGTGAATAGAACAACCGGGCCCCATCGAGGAACGGAGCCCGGGTGTCATATTAAAAGCCCGAAAATTTTACTCATTTTTGGGGAAATTGCAATCAACAGTTGATAAGTCGGCTATAAAAGGCCGTCGGCGGTGCGGTCAGTTCGGTGCCGACGTGCGCGCAACCACCGGAGCGTACACGTAGTACGTGAGGATGGCGAGCACACCCCGGTGCCGAAATGGCAAACAAGCCAGGCCGATTAGCGACCAGGGAATCCTGGCGGCATCATCCCTTTCATGCCCCGCATCATCTTCATCATGCCGCCTTTCGACTTCATCTTCTTCATCATGCGCTGCATATCGTCAAACTGCTTGAGCAGACGGTTCACATCCTGCACCTGCATGCCACAGCCCGCGGCGATACGGCGTTTACGTGAACCTTTAATGATTTCAGGTTTGGCGCGCTCTTTCAGGGTCATCGAGTTGATGATCGCTTCCATCCGCACCAGCACTTTGTCGTCCATCTGCGATTTGACGTTGTCCGGGATCTGCCCCATACCCGGCAGTTTACCCATCAGGCTGGCCATGCCGCCCATGTTTTTCATCTGGCGCAGCTGCTCAAGGAAGTCGGTCAGGTCGAAGCCATCGCCCTTCTTCAGCTTGGAAGCCAGTTTCTCGGCCTGTGCACGGTCAACCTTGCTCTCGATATCTTCGATCAGCGACAGCACGTCGCCCATGCCGAGAATACGGGATGCAATACGATCCGGGTGGAACGGCTCCAGCGCTTCGGTTTTTTCGCCGACACCGAGGAACTTGATCGGTTTGCCGGTGATGTGGCGAATAGACAGCGCCGCACCGCCACGAGCATCACCATCGACCTTGGTCAGCACCACGCCGGTCAGCGGCAGCGCTTCGTTAAAGGCCTTGGCGGTATTCGCGGCATCCTGGCCGGTCATCGCATCCACGACAAACAGCGTTTCTACCGGATTCAGTGAAGCGTGGACCTGTTTGATCTCGTCCATCATCGCTTCATCGACGTGCAGACGACCGGCAGTATCCACCAGCAGCACGTCGTAGAATTTCAGCTTGGCTTCTTTCAGCGCCGCGTTGACGATATCGACAGGCTTCTGGCCCACGTCGGACGGGAAGAAATCAACGCTAACCTGCTCGGCCAGGGTTTCCAGCTGTTTAATCGCCGCCGGGCGATAAACGTCCGCGGAGACAACCAGCACTTTCTTCTTGTGCTTCTCACGCAGGAATTTACCGAGCTTGGCAACGCTGGTGGTTTTACCCGCACCCTGCAGGCCCGCCATCAGCACGACAGCCGGCGGCTGCGCGGCTAAATCCAGCGCCTGGTTCTCTTCGCCCATCGCCGCAACCAGTTCGTTACGTACGATTTTGACGAATTCCTGGCCCGGGGTCAGGCTTTTGTTAACTTCATGACCCACCGCGCTCTCTTTGACGCGGCTGATGAAATCACGCACGACAGGCAGAGCAACGTCCGCCTCCAGCAGCGCCATGCGCACTTCGCGCAGGGTGTCTTTAATATTGTCTTCGGTAAGGCGTCCGCGGCCGCTAATGTTGCGCAGCGAACGCGACAAACGATCGGTTAAATTATCAAACATTGTCTCTCGCCTGAGGTGGAAACTGTCGGTCGCGGTAGCGACTCGAAAAACACGGATTTGGCGCAGTATAACACGACATGAAGCGCGATGTGATGCAACGGTTGGAGCAGACGTCGCGTAACGCTATACTGCTTATCTTTCTTACTTATTTAGTCAACAGTCGACGCCCATATGCCTGTTTTTGCTCTACTCGCGCTTGTCGCCTATTCCATCAGCCTTGCGCTGATCGTCCCCGGCTTACTGCAAAAAAACAGCAGCTGGCGGCGAATGGCGATACTTTCCGCAACAATTGCGTTGATTTGTCATGCTTTTGCGCTGGAGTCACGCATTTTCCCCGGCGGAGAGAGCGGGCAAAATCTCAGCCTGCTTAACGTCGGCTCGCTGGTGAGCCTGATGATCTGTACGGTGATGACCATCGTTGCTTCGCGCAACCGTGGCTGGCTGCTGCTACCCATCGTTTATGCGTTTGCGCTGATTAATCTGGCTTTCGCCACCTTCGTCCCCAACGAATACATCACCCACCTCGAAACCACGCCGGGGATGCTGGTGCATATCGGCCTGTCGCTGTTCTCTTACGCGACGCTGATCATTGCCGCGCTGTATGCGCTGCAGCTGGCATGGATTGACTATCAGTTGAAAAACAAAAAGCTCGCTTTCAGCCATGAAATGCCACCGCTGATGAGTATTGAGCGTAAAATGTTTCATATCACCCAGGTTGGCGTGGTTCTGCTGACCCTGACGCTCTGCACCGGCCTGTTCTACATGCAGAATCTGTTCAGCACGGAAAATATCGATAAAGCCGTCCTGTCGATCGTGGCGTGGTTCGTCTATATCGTTCTGCTGTGGGGACATTATCATGAAGGCTGGCGCGGTCGCCGGGTCGTCTGGTTTAACGTCGCCGGGGCCGGACTGCTGACGCTGGCCTACTTCGGCAGCCGCGTGCTGCAACAGTTAATGAGTTAACCCAGACTACAAGCCTGGCCCGGCAGGCATCATCGAGACAAACAGCCTACCGGGCCAGGCGCTAAGGAGTCCCCCCTGGAACACATATCTACCACCACGCTGATCGTCACACTGATCATCATGGTGATCATCTCCGCCTACTTCTCTGGTTCAGAGACCGGCATGATGACGCTGAACCGCTATCGTCTGCGCCACATGGCCAAACAGGGCAACCGCCAGGCGAAGCGTGTCGAAAAACTGCTACGTAAACCTGACCGCTTAATCAGCCTGGTGCTGATCGGCAATAACCTCGTCAACATCCTCGCCTCCGCACTCGGGACGATTGTCGGTATGCGCCTGTATGGCGATGCCGGGGTGGCGATTGCCACCGGCGTACTGACCTTTGTGGTGCTGGTTTTTGCCGAAGTCCTGCCGAAGACCATCGCCGCGCTGTATCCGGAAAAAGTGGCCTACCCCAGCAGTTTCTTGCTGGCACCGTTACAGGTGCTGATGATGCCGCTGGTGTGGTTTCTTAACACCATCACCCGCCTGCTGATGCGCATGATGGGCATCAAAACCGATATCATCGTCAGCGGCGCGCTGAGCAAAGATGAGCTGCGCACCATCGTGAACGAGTCGCGGACCCAGATCTCCCGCCGCAACCAGGACATGCTGCTGTCGGTGCTGGATCTCGAAAAGGTCAGCGTTGACGACATCATGGTTCCGCGCAATGAAATCATCGGGATTGATATTAACGACGACTGGAAGGCCATCGTTCGCCAGCTGACCCACTCCCCGCATGGGCGCATTGTGCTGTATCGCGGCTCGCTGGATGACGCCATCAGCATGCTGCGCGTGCGCGAAGCTTACCGCCTGATGACCGAGAAAAAAGAGTTCACCAAAGAGGTGATGCTGCGCGCCGCCGATGAGATCTATTACGTCCCGGAAGGAACGCCGCTCAGCACACAGTTGGTGAAGTTCCAGCGGAATAAGAAGAAAGTCGGCCTGGTGGTCGATGAGTATGGCGATATCCAGGGCCTGGTAACGGTAGAAGACATTCTCGAAGAGATCGTCGGCGATTTCACCACCTCGATGTCACCAACGCTGGCGGAAGAAGTGACGCCGCTAACCGACGGCACGGTGATTATCGACGGCAGCGCCAACGTCCGTGAAATCAACAAAGCCTTTAACTGGCACCTGCCGGAAGATGAAGCGCGAACGGTTAACGGTATTATTCTGGAAGCGCTGGAAGAGATCCCGGTTCCCGGCACGCGCGTGCGCATCGAGCAATACGATATCGATATTCTCGACGTTCAGGACAACATGATTAAGCAGGTCAAGGTCATGCCGGTCAAACCGATTCGCGAAAGCGTCGCCGAGTAATCATCCGGCAAATCAGATACGGCGAGCCTGGGGTTCGCCGTTTTTTTGCCCCGGAAACGGGCAGAAGATAAGAGAAAGAGAAAAACGGCCACCGGCTGGCGGCCGTTTGGAAGCGAATTACTTCGCTTTTGCCACGGTGACCATCGCCGCGCGAATGGTACGTCCGTTCAGGGTATAGCCTTTTTGCATCACGCCCAGCACGTTGCCCGCAGCCACATCGTCAGACTCAACCATCGCAATGGCCTGATGGACGTTAGGATCCAGCGGTACGTTGGTATCGGCAATCACTTCCACGCCGAATTTGCGTACAACATCCAGCATCGACTTCAGCGTCAGCTCGATACCCTCGACCATAGAGGCCATGTCAGGGTTGGCTTTGTCCGCCACTTCCAGTGCGCGATCCAGACTGTCGATAACCGGCAGCAGTTCGTTGACGAACTTCTCAAGCGCAAATTTGTGCGCTTTTTCGATATCCAGTTCGGTACGACGACGCAGGTTATCTTCATCGGCTTTCGCGCGCAGTTTCACTTCCAGTTCACGTTTCTGTGCTTCAGCAAGCTGTGCTTCCAGATTCGCAATTGTTTCATCGCGCGGATCCACCTGCTCAGCCGAAACTTCAGGCTCAACAGCCTCAACGCTCTCGTGCTGTTCCGTGATAATTTCTTCCGGGGCTTGCCCGTCAGGCGTTTTCTGTTCTTTACTACTCATGAATTTCTCCGCGTTTTTTTTCGCATTCATCTCGCTAACTTCGCTTATTATGGGGATCCGTTTCCGGGTTTCAAGGGAAGCCGTCAGATTGTCATCATTCATTTAACGCAAGGACATCCAGAACATGAAGAATCATTTCAAGTGTATAGGCATTGTGGGACATCCTCGTCACCCAACCGCGCTGACCACACATGAAATGCTCTGGCGCTGGTTATGCAGCAAAGGATACGAGGTCCTGGTCGAACAGCAGATCGCTCATGAACTTCAGCTTAGCAATGTCAAAACCGGCACGTTGGCTGAAATTGGTCAGCAGGCAGATCTGGCGGTGGTGGTCGGCGGCGACGGCAATATGCTCGGCGCGGCGCGAACCCTGGCGCGTTACGATATCAACGTCATCGGCATTAACCGCGGCAACCTCGGCTTTCTGACCGACCTTGACCCGGATAACGCCCTGCAGCAGCTCGCGGACGTGCTGGAAGGCCACTACATCTCCGAAAAACGCTTTTTACTGGAAGCGCAGGTGTGCCAGCAAGACTGTCAGAAACGTATCAGCACCGCGATCAATGAAGTGGTTCTGCACCCGGGCAAAGTCGCGCATATGATTGAGTTTGAGGTCTACATTGATGAGGTGTTTGCCTTCTCCCAGCGCTCCGACGGCCTGATTATCTCCACCCCAACGGGCTCGACCGCCTACTCGCTTTCCGCCGGCGGCCCTATTCTGACGCCGTCACTGGACGCCATCACCCTGGTCCCGATGTTCCCGCATACGCTATCGGCTCGCCCGCTGGTGATTAACGGCGACAGCACCATCCGCCTGCGTTTCTCTCAGCGCTGTAGCGATCTGGAGATCAGCTGTGACAGCCAGATAGCGCTGCCGATTCAGGACGGCGAAGACGTACTGATCCATCGCTGCGATTATCATCTGAATCTGATTCACCCCAAAGATTACAGCTATTTCAATACATTGAGTACCAAGCTTGGCTGGTCTAAAAAATTGTTCTGATTTTTACCGCCGCCTCTTTACTGGATAAAAAACCAGTCTATACTGTATGAAAACACAGTAATGGTTTTTCATACAGGAAGGCAGCTATGCTGGCGCAACTCACCATCAGTAATTTTGCTATCGTTCGTGAACTGGAAATTGATTTTCACAGCGGCATGACCGCGATCACCGGGGAAACCGGTGCCGGGAAATCGATCGCCATCGATGCGCTGGGGCTGTGCCTTGGCGGAAGAGCAGAAGCAGACATGGTGCGACGTGGCGCCAGCCGTGCAGACCTTTGCGCCCGCTTCGCCTTGAAAGACACACCGGCGGCCCAGCGCTGGCTGGAAGAGAACCAGCTGGAAAGCGGGTGTGAGTGTTTACTCCGCCGCGTCATCAGCACTGACGGCCGCTCCCGGGGCTTTATTAACGGCACCGCCGTCCCGCTCTCTCAGCTGCGCGAACTCGGCCAGCTGCTTATCCAGATTCACGGCCAGCATGCACACCAGCGGCTGACCCGGCCCGAACATCAAAAAGCGCTGCTCGATGGTTACACCTGTGAGTATGCGCTTACTCAGCGTATGGCTGAGCATTACCATCAGTGGCATCAGAGCTGCCGCGAGCTGGCGCAACATCAGCAACAAAGCCAGGAGCGCGCCGCGCGGGCCGACCTGCTGCAATACCAGTTAAAAGAGCTCAATGAGTTCAACCCGCTAGCGGGTGAGTACGAGCAAATCGACGAAGAGTATAAGCGTCTGGCCAACAGCGGCCAGCTGCTGACCACCTGCCAGCACGCGCTGACGGTACTCGCCGATAGCGAAGAAGCTAACCTGCAGAGCCAGCTCTACACCGCCAGGCAGCTGGTGACCGAACTCGCCGGCATGGACAGTAAGCTCTCCGGCGTGCTGGACATGCTCGAAGAAGCGGCCATTCAGCTCAGCGAAGCCACCGACGAACTGCGCCACTATAACGACCGTCTGGATCTCGATCCGAACCGCCTGTTCGAGCTGGAGCAACGCATCTCCCGCCAGATTGCCCTGGCGCGTAAGCATCAGATCACCCCGGAAGAGCTCCCGGCATTTTATCAGGCCCTGCTGGAAGAGCAGCGCCTGCTGGACGATAGCGCCGGTTCGCTGGAATCCCTGAGCCATAGCGTCGTCGAGCATCATCAGCTGGCGCTGGAGACCGCCCGCCAGCTGCACGACCTGCGTCAACGCAGTGCCGAAGAGCTGACGCAGCTGATTACTGAAAGTATGCACTCACTTTCCATGCCTCACGGGGTGTTTGCCATCGATGTTGCCTTCGATGAGCGTCATCTTACCGCCGAAGGGGCTGACCGCATTGAGTTCCGCGTCACCACCAACCCGGGGCAACCGCTGCAGCCGATTGCGAAAGTGGCCTCCGGCGGCGAACTCTCGCGCATCGCGTTATCTATCCAGGTCATTACCGCCCGTAAGATGGAAACCCCGGCCCTGATTTTCGATGAGGTCGATGTCGGCATCAGCGGCCCGACGGCAGCGGTGGTCGGTAAACTGCTGCGCCAGCTAGGCGAATCCACTCAGGTGATGTGCGTGACTCACCTGCCGCAGGTCGCCGGATGTGGCCACCATCATTTCTATGTCTGCAAAGAGACCGATGGCGAAATGACGGAAACGCATATGCATCCGCTAGATAAGCGGGCGCGACTGCAGGAGCTGGCCCGTCTGCTGGGCGGTAGCGAGGTCACGCGCAACACCCTCGCTAATGCGAAAGAGTTGCTCGCCGCGTAAACTTTTTGAATTTCGCAGAGTCATAGTGAACAGCAAATTGCCGCAAGACCTGCAGTCGAAGGTTTCCAACCGGGCAAAGGTCTATTATTATCGGCATATTACAGATGAGCCACGTACTGCTCGGGCCCGAAAAGGAATAAAATCACTATGCGCTGTAAAACGCTGACTGCTGCCGCAGCGGTTCTTCTCATGTTGACCGCAGGCTGTTCCACTCTGGAACGAGTGGTTTACCGTCCTGATATCAACCAGGGTAACTATCTGGCACCCAACGACGTAGCAAAAATTCGTGTCGGCATGACGCAACAACAGGTTGCTTATGCGCTGGGTACCCCGATGATGTCGGATCCGTTTGGCACCAACACCTGGTTCTATGTGTTCCGTCAGCAGCCTGGGCATGAAAAAATTACCCAGCAGACATTGACGCTGACGTTCGACAGCAGCGGCGTGTTAACCAACATCGATAACAAACCGGCACTGACCAACGAGTAATCGGGTCAGCATCGGACCAGAAATGCAAAAAGCGCTCATTGAGCGCTTTTTTTATCACCACGGTTACGGCTGCTACTTGTCGGCGCTTTTTTCCGCGCGCTGGCGCCGCAGTTCTTTCGGGTCCGCAATTAGTGGGCGGTAAATCTCTACCCGGTCACCATCATGCACCGCATCGTGCAGCTTAGCGGGACGACTGTATATCCCGACCTTGTTTTTGGTCAGATCGATATCGTCGCGCAGCGTCAGCAGACCGCTGGCCTGAATCGCCTGTTCGACGGTCGCCCCCTCTTCCAGCTTCACGCTTTGCAAATACTGTTTTTCCGGCAGCGCATAGGCAACTTCAACCACGATTTTAGCCGACACGATAAACCTCTTTGGCCCGGGCGGTGAAAGCCTGCACCATGTTTATCGCCAGCTCTTTAAAGATGCGGCCAAACGCCATCTCGATCAGCATATTGGTGAATTCAAAATCGAGGTGAAACTCAATTTTGCAGGCATCCGGGCTTAACGGGATAAACTTCCAGCCACCAATCAATTTCTTAAACGGGCCATCGACCAGGCTCATCAAAATGCTGTGGTTGCTGGTAAGCGTATTGCGAGTGGTGAACGTCTTGCTGATGCCTGCCTTGGACACATCAACCGCCGCCATCATTTGCGTCGGCCCAGATTCCAGCACACGGCTCCCGGTACAGCCAGGCAAGAAATCAGGATAGGACTTCACGTCATTCACGAGTTGATACATCTGTTCCACGCTGAAGGGCACCAGCGCAGTACGGCTAATCTGAGGCATAGCAAGTTCCACATTTAAACACGGCGCAAATAATATCATTTATCTGGCGCTAAAAAAAACGCTGTGCCGCAACTCGTGCTAAGATAGCGCATTACACCTCGCAGGATGGATTGAGGTACTGTGTTCCCGTTTAGCAATGACTTCAGGACATTATGACCAAGAAAAAAGCCCACAAACCTGGATCAGCCACCATTGCGCTGAATAAACGCGCCCGCCATGAATACTTTATCGAAGATGAATACGAGGCTGGTCTTGCTCTGCAAGGGTGGGAAGTTAAATCTCTGCGCGCCGGCAAAGCCAACATCGGCGACAGCTACGTTATCCTGAAAGATGGCGAGGCCTACCTGTTCGGCGCAAACTTTACGCCGATGGCCGTGGCCTCCACCCACTACGTGTGCGATCCAACCCGTACCCGTAAGCTGCTGCTCAATCAGCGCGAGCTGGATAACCTGTATGGCCGTATCAACCGTGAAGGTTATACCGTCGTGGCCCTGTCGCTGTACTGGAAGAACGCCTGGTGCAAAGTGAAAATCGGCGTCGCGAAAGGTAAGAAACAGCACGATAAGCGTACCGACCTCAAAGATCGTGAGTGGGCGCTGGATAAAGCGCGCATTATGAAACACGCGGGCCGCTAATCCCCTCTTCAGGGCCAGCTCAGCTGGCCCTTCTGCGCTATATCGTTGTTGATGCTGCTTTTTTGCCCACTCCCCCGTAATAATCATCCTACGCAGTACTGGTAACCGCATTCACTAATCTGTTATACTTGCCGTAACACATTGGGGCTGATTCTGGATTCGACGGGATTTGCGAAACCCAAGGTGCATGCCGAGGGGCGGTTGGCCTCGTAAAAAGCCGCAAAAAAATAGTCGCAAACGACGAAAACTACGCTTTAGCAGCTTAATAACCTGCTCTGAGCCCTCTCTCCCTAGCTTCCGCTCTTAAGACGGGGATTCAAGAGAGGTCAAACCCAAAAGAGATCGCGTGGAAATCCTGCCTGGGGTTGAAGCGTTAAAACTAATCAGGCTAGTCTGGTAGTGGCGTGTCAATCCGCAGGTGCCAGGCGAATGTAAAGACTGACTAAGCATGTAGTACCGAGGATGTAGGAATTTCGGACGCGGGTTCAACTCCCGCCAGCTCCACCACTTTTTAGTATTATGACGTATACCGAAGTCTACAAAGCCCGCTTGGAACCAGCCTTGCGGGCTTTTTTACGTCTACAGAAGTCTACTGAGATTTGCTAGAAGCTACTCGTTATGGCACCCTTTTTGGGACCCAATGAAAAGGGTCCCAAAATCGAGGGTCCTAAAATGGCAAAGATCGCTAAGAAACTTACTGACACTGAAATCAAAAATACCAAGCCAGCAGAAAAGGAAATCAACCTTTTTGACGGTGATGGCCTGATGCTACGAATCGCTCCCCTATCAAAGGGCGGTAAGAAAAATTGGTATTTCAGGTATGCAGTGCCAGTAAGTAAGAAGCGAACAAAGATGAGCTTAGGAACCTACCCTCATCTCACACTTGCCAAGGCTCGGGCTTTACGTGATGAATACTTGTCGTTGCTTGCAAATAATATCGATCCGCAGATTCACAACAACGATAAAGCCAACGCCCTTAAGGATGCTACTGAGCACACGCTGCAGGCGGTTGCTAGGAAATGGTTAGATGAGAAGGTTAAGACCTCTGGTATCTCTCCAGACCACGCAGAAGACATCTGGCGGAGCCTTGAACGAAATGTCTTCCCCGGTTTAGGCAACGTTCCTATCAAAGAGATCCGTCCCAAGCTCTTAAAACAACACCTTGACCCCATAGAACAACGAGGCGTATTGGAAACCCTGCGCCGCATCATTTCACGTCTAAATGAAATTTTCCGTTGGGCTGCGACAGAAGAACTTATTGAGTTTAATCCTGCTGATAACCTCGGTCAGCGTTTCAGTAAACCCAAGAAGCAAAACATGCCAGCTTTACCACCGAATGAACTCCCCCGGTTCATGCTCGCCATATCTAACGCTTCCATACGGCTCGAAACACGTCTTCTAATTGAGTGGCAGCTCCTTACGTGGGTTCGTCCGGGAGAAGCAGTCCGTGCTCGTTGGAGTGATATAGACGAAGATAATCGGTTCTGGAATATCCCCGGTGAGTTTATGAAGATGAAGCGCCCTCACAAGATTCCGCTAAGTAAAGAGGCAATGCGCATCCTTGAGTTAATCAGACCAATCAGTGGTCATAGAGAGTGGGTTTTCCCAAGTATCAAAGCCCCGCTTAACCACATGCATGAGCAAACAGCTAATGCTGCAATCATCCGTATGGGATTCGGTGGGGAGCTGGTCGCCCACGGAATGCGTTCTATAGCAAGAACGGCTGCTGAAGAAAGTGGTAGATTTAGAACAGAAGTGCTTGAATCAGCCTTAGCTCATACTAAGAACAACGAAATCATAGCTGCCTACAATCGTTCAGAGTATCTTGCTGAAAGAACAGAACTGATGCAGTGGTGGGGAGATTACGTTCAGGCCAAGAAACTCAATGCTATTGCTGCATAACGTATGAATCATTACTTTTTTACATTATACGATATGGCAGTGATAAGTTGACTACATATTTATGTTGCTGCACAATATTATTTAGATTCTCATTTTATTAACCATACAGGACATTGAACAAACCACAGAGGTAAGCATGAAAGATAATTGGCCATTCTGCGGAAGAACTGTATTTTTATCAGGCGGTCCTATTGCTACAATTGAACCATTAAGTGATGAAGTTTTAATTTGGCCAAAAACTAAAGATGGAAAAATAACACAAATAAAAATAGATCAATACGGTAAACTCTTTTATGCAGTTAATAAAATCAACTTAAAAATTATCGGCGTTGAGTTTACTTCTAATGAAAGTGAATATATAGGTGAGTCCCCAAGAGAGTTTCGAGGCTATGTTAACCAAAAGAATATTTGGTCTAATTGGGATGCCATACAGACATGGGGTGGAATAGCTCTGTCATCATTTCATAACAAAAATGGAATTAGCTATGATCTTTCAAATAGAATCCGATTTCAACTGAACACAATTAACAACCGGTTAAAAAACTTAGCTGTTTCTTATCAACAACAATTAAATGCATTAGTTTTAAAAGAAAGTTTCAAAAGCGGGCAACGATTTCAGGATGGATATACCGATTTAGTTTATCAAGAATTCCATTCATTTTTATTTGATTCTGGAATCCTTCGAGATAATCTTTGCGAGTATGTATACAACTTCTCAAATGGAGGGATCAGTAAGCAACAAGGAAAAGAAATTACAACTGCAGGAGGCCTGCTAAGATTTTTAAACTCAAAGAAAGATCATTCAGAAATAGAGACTTATCTGAAAAAGGAAATGAGCATTGGTGGATGGCTGTTTGAGTTGGGAAATTATAGAGATCTAGTAATGCACTCTGCACCAATAAATATTGCAAGCCATAATTTATATGCAATTCATGAGCCTATCGCTATGCCTGAAGGTAAAGAACTTCCTGCAGTTCGTTTCCCGTTACCCGCTAATCCCGAAAAGCTTTATAGTGAACGATGTAAGAAAAGTGATTTTAATAAGTATATAGAAAACTTTAAAGAAATATCGCGAATTTCTCTTCAAGATCGTGGTAAATATGATTGCTTAGAATATGCACATAAAGCTTTTGGTTTGCTCACAAATTTATCATTAGAAGTAGCAAAGCAATCACCATTTAAACCAATGCGGCACAGGTTTATTCGCACAGAACAAGGACTTGTATCTATTCCTGAATATGAAGAAAAAACTTGATACTATAGCTAAAACCTTTGGGCGATTTGATCATCGTCCAAAATGAACTCAGTCTAATATTATGCTAAAACCACATACTTATCATTAATCACCTATAGTTCATAATATATTAATCATTTTCATCGCAGTTTAAAGGCTTTAGATTTTAAAATCCTGCCTCCTTCAATTTGTGTTAATTGCCCCTTGGGTTGTTTTCCTTTTGAATCGTGCTTTATCTTGTATTTAAATATATTCTCATAATCAACCATATATGATGGTTTTTTCTTTATTTCTTCTTTCATGGTCTTCTCTTTATTTTTAGACTTAATAACTGGTTTTATTATTCCCAGCCTATATCTCATCTCTTCGAGCTTAGTTGCTCTACTATTAAAACGGCTACCGCTCTTGAGTCTAAATTTATTTGTGGCTGCGTTTGCTGTTTCTGCATGATCAAGTATCCTACCAATAGAACCGCTGATAAGTTTAGAACCCCTACTATTGAAGCTACTTTTAGTATAAGTTTTGATTGGTTCTTTATGGTATTGTTTTTTAACTCTGTTGAGTACTTGTGCAGCTTTTTGTGTTGTTCTTCTAACTTTTGGGCTTGTTGGTCTATTGTATTTTTCGCTGAGTTTAAAGCGATTGTTGTTGCCTCTAATGAGTTGTTCACTCTTATTAGTGTCTGTTGTGTCTGGTTTAATGCTGTGCTGACTGACTCCGATAATATCATCATCGTTTCTGATAATGGTTCTATCGTCATTGATATTTGGTTCAACAAATGATCGTCTAATACTATTTTCGTCATCTGTTTTTCTTGCTGCGAATCTTCTAACGAGTTCATCATCTCTATTTTTGTCATATTTCACCTTGTTTTTTATAGTGTTCCAACTAAATTTTTTACCCAACTGTGAGCCTTTAAATGCCACATCTCCCACACTGAAAGAACAACCCGCCACGTTGCCAGTGCTGGCAACATTGAACTGAGGTTCAATGCCTACGGCCTGCAGACGTTCTACGAACGTCCCTAAGTCTGGTTTTCCTACCATAGCGGCTTGTAGAGAGGCTTGAAGCACTAAACGGGCTGGTTTCTCACCTGTCCTCAATGCCAGCTCGATCTCGTTCTTGGTTGGTGCTGATACGTCTGATTTTTGCCCCTGTAAGCCTTTAGTAATGGTTAAGCTGTGCTTTACTTCTAAACGTTCACAAGCTGCTATCGTGTTAAATGCTGAGTGCTGACCATGCCATACAGAACCATCAAGGCCGATCCTGTTTGCTACAATATGAATATGGTCTTGATCTGTATCTTTATGACGCACACAAATATATTGATTTTTTTCTATATCAACATTCATTTCTTTCAAATAGTCTTTTGCTATCTCCTGCCATTTTTCATCTGTTAATTTTTCATCTTTTGGAAGAGATAAAAATGCATGAAAGACTGGTTTTTTTATATTTTGTCTAAAGCCGCTTACAGTTTTAAACTCATCAGTTAACTCACTAACGTTATTTTTATCTGCTGACATATTGCTACAAATAAAACTGTGATCATCTTTTAATATATAATCAACCCTATTTTTAAATGATCTCCCTGTTTTAGCTACATTCCCTTTCATATATACCCCAAGTCTTTATTTATCTCTATTATCCTTCTACCAACCTGTTTTATATTAAAGTTGAGTTTATCAACCTCATTTTTATCAAAATACTCATTACCATTTAGTTTCTTTGTTGCTTGGTTTATATTATTGGCAACTGCTGAAAGCTGCATGTATGTTTTTTGATTTATTTCAGGCATTTTTCTTTTAACAATAGGTTCAGAGTTTAAAATCTCTTTCCTAATGTAATGGCCTCTTTCAAGACCGGATGCCTCAACAAGTTCTTTTAAATATTCAAACTCTGCTTTGTTTACTCTAAACTGTATAGATATATCTCTGCGTTCTTCGTGATTTAATTCTATACGCCCTCTTTTTCTGTCTGTTCGCATTCTTTATTCCTCTGGATAATGTAATCATCTGTTGCTCTTATGTAGTCGTTATCATTTTCAATAAGTAATGCTTCAATAAGCTCATCAGCTTTATTTTCTGTAATGTATCTATTGGCTACAAAATAACAAAAATCTCGCTCATCACTATTGATTTCATTAAATGGTATATCTTTGTTTTGTTCTATGTAATAAAAAACCTTGCCAGTATTTCGAGCTTATATTCTATAGTCATACTATTCATTAAGTTTTCTACATTCATGTTCTATTATTCCTTTTGTATTTAATCAATGCTTTTTTATCTATCATTTTTCTAACTTCTGATATTGCTTGCTTTGCTTCGCTTGAAGAGTTTGTTTTTCGAGTACAGCTACGGATCATAAAACCTCCCAACATAATACAAAGTATTACCATTGCTACAGACATAATCATCATAATATTCTTTTCTCCCTGCCTAAAAATCTAAATAGTGTATAAGAACCTACCAATGATATATCTTCAAACCACAATATAATATGTTCAGCTAAAGCAACCTTAGCCCTATTTGATAATTTATTTATTATCTCCACTGCTTCGTTTAAATCTTTTATTTCAACATCTCTATTTGCTTCATCTCTTGCCTCACCTAAAAAATAGATACTCGCTTCAAGATAATACCTTAAATAATCCAAGTCATAATGTTCATATTTCACAAATTATTTTTTTGTGTCATCATCACCCAGTATGGCATTAGTTAAATATTGATAATACTCAAATAAAATTTTCCCATCTATGTTATTTATAAAACCTAAATCATCATTCATTTTAAATACTCCTATAATATTAAACTGTATGGTTTACCGCCTCCCCTTTGACAAGGGGAATAGGCGGAAGGGTAGATCTTTTTCAACCCTACGAGCAAAGCGAGATAGAGCAATCCGAAGGATTGGGTAAATAGCGGATACGCTATTACACCTTGCCTCAGTTTCCGAAAAACAAAAAAAGCTGAACTACACTTATATTTAAATAAATAACCGATATAAAATACTTGTCAATAGCGGCTACATAATAAATACACTGCACGACGAATAAAAAGCAAATAAAAGATAGGGTAAATAATATATTGTCTTTCTGGTAGCTATGCGTAGCTGCGGGGACAAATCGTCAAGTGCTAAATCGTGGGGTCCCGTTTACGGGTTCCGATTTAGTGCTTGATGACATAGGGGGAGGAAATAAAATTTATATGGGTGATGGTTCACGTAGTGGAGCATCACCCTGAAAAACGAGACTGATTTACATTCTTCTTCTGAAGATAATGTTGTCTGAGAAAATTGCCTTACCCGCGACAAAACCGACAATAGCTATTATTGGTAAGCTAATTGTAGCTCCTGCCATGCCAGTAGACATTCCAATCAGCACTGACAGACCAAAAGCTAACAGGATGATCACCGCCGCATACCAACCGGGATATGTTCCATATAGCACGGATGCCTGACATCCGGTGCATACATGAACACCTTTTTGACTTTCTTTATAACAAAAAGGACACTGAATAATATTTTGTTCCATCACTTAATCCTTCTTAAAAACCGCACCTTGGTAAACGACGCCATCTTTGACCTTTTCGATTTTAAAAGTCCAAGAGCCAAGATCTTTGTTTTGCGTTTTGGCTATATAGATGGGTTTCTTGCTTTCATCCCAGCTTTTAACAGTAAAAACGCCATTTCTGAACTTGATCACATCTTTCTGAACATCAAGCCTGACACCGTATTGCTGATTAACGTAGCCGCCATAGATACCATCATCACCACAACCAGACAATAGCGTCACCAAACCTGCCACCATCATAAGTTTACGCATACCTTTTCCTTCACTGATGAGACACAGACCACCGCTTGGCCTGTAAACATCTTAGAATTCAATTATTTTCATAGTTCGTCACATCGTTTGTACCGATCGAAAAAAAACACACGATAGGTTAAAACCATCATAATTAATTAATCGATCGTCAAAAACAATTAAATGCCGATCGATAAAGCCATATCAATCGATATAAACTATCAATATCTATATATTGATCTTTTTTATCGATCATTATTTTGAAGTGAAATTTAGAATGACGTATTTTTAATTTTATGATAAATATCGCTTTTTATATTTATATGGCTCTATGGATACATTATAAATTAAACATCAATTTTATACTTTTTAATGACTTAACAAAATATTATCACCAATTAAATCACTCAACATTTCATCAATAAATTCATCAGACAAAAGGTAAGAATTAACACCAATGATTTTTTGAAGTTCATTCATATTATGAATAGGCTCCTTGCAAATAAAAAAATCAGTTGAACATTGTGCTACTATATCGTTTATATTTTCAATATTTGGGTTGTCATCAAGATATTTTGCGCCATACAATATAGAATGTGAATTAATTGGCATATATACTGCTTTTAAATCATCATCTTTTTCATGGAATGGTTTAAATCTACGATCCCCATCAACTTCAAAAATCACGAGACAATCCCCTAATATCAATGATTGCTCAACATTTATTACTTTATAAGTTAGCTTCTTATACTCTTCAATTTTCAAACTTTCATTCAACTCAAGTCCTTTTAAATGTCCTTTTTTAGCGGCCTCAGGAATACCGGATAAAACCATATTTCCAAATAAAGGAATAAGTTGCAATGAAAGTTTATTTGCTATGTCGGGAAGCCAAGCATGAACGTTATTAATCAAAACACCCTTAATATGTGGGTACAAAACTTGTGGAACATTTAACTCATTAAGCTGTTCATTAATCAACCTATCAAATTTTGATGGATCAGAAATGACATTTTTAT
Source organism: Enterobacter sp. JUb54 (assembly GCF_014298075.1). Lineage (GTDB taxonomy): Bacteria > Pseudomonadota > Gammaproteobacteria > Enterobacterales > Enterobacteriaceae > Klebsiella > Klebsiella lignicola. Next base: position 5,264,948 of record NZ_CP060418.1, on the reverse strand, counting down.
TTAAATATCTATACAAAGCATCTTTGCTTAAAAGCCTTATTCGCATCTGGTCTATTAGATGAGATGCAGTACTGGTAAAGTTAGAACGTAAATTTTTAGTTCTGATTTCCATATGAAAGACAAAGTCAGACAAACTTCCTATATCATCCATGTTAAATGTACCATTAACTAACTCGCGCACGATTTTTGAATAGATATAAGTTTCCTTTTCAGTTATTTTGTCATCAATTGACGAATCGCCATCGAGAGTATAAAATTTATTTTCCAATCCAATGTTTTCAATTACTATATTTTCTTTTATAAACTCTTTTTTACATAAGCAAGAAAAAAACTTTCCTTCTTTCTCTAATGAAAATCCACGCTGTAAGAATCTAGGGATAAAATGCTGTCTTTTTCCTGCCATCTTTGAATCCTTAAAAAATAACTTTAATTAACTTTATCATATAAGAAATAACATTTTAATATTTTTCGTACAGTAGTACTAGAAATTTAAATTTTAAAGTTTTCGGGTTTTAGATGGCGACTTTCAGTCGTAGTAGTTTTCCGTTAGTAAAACTTAGTTTTTCTTGGAGCATTCCCCCCCCTCCCCCCGTGCGAAAAATGAAAATCGCTAAAGAGATAGAGAAAGGAAAAAAGAATGCTCATTGCGCTTTGATTACTCAAAAAGTATTTAGACCGTTTCCAATCTGATACTCCCCCCCGCGACCCGCGCAAACCCTACCATGATCTTTTAAGCACTTCTCGTTTTACTAAAGAAGCTATAACGCTTTATAAATTTTAGGTAAGGCGATTCAGGCTGACAGCATCGCTCCCGGTTAACCGCTGTCGCAATAACTATAAGATTCACCATCACTTGAGGGACCTTCGTATTCTTATACCTGATACAACAGGTTTTAACGTTATTGCTTTTGAGGATTAAAAAGGATTCTGGAAAGGGTATTTAAAAGACTTGTAAAAAGTTGGGATTTAGATTTGACAAATATAAGTTGATTAGATAATACTTTATTTATATTTGTAATCACGTTCTCGTATAACTGATTACAAGACTTAAAAAAGTCAGCGAAAACTTTTTAAGTCCTTTAAAAGTCAGATTTAACATCTGGCTTTTTTTGTATCTTTTCTTGTTATAGATCTTCTATCTAATTAGTCAATAGAAATATAAAAATATTTTACACAATCATTATTGATTCTGAAATAAATGAAGGCCAGATATATATCTGACCTTTAGTTTGATATGAACTCATTTTTCATAAATGGCCCTAAACGCCCCACAAATCAAATCGAGCTGCCTTATTTTACATATAGGAAATCATAATAACTTGTGTGTGCATGCACATTATATCCATTCTAACTTTTTCAAAATCAATGTACTTATGTTGGCTTTTATCAATACTCTTCTTTGTTTTTTAATAATGTCATCATAAACTGTTTCCATATAATATTTATCAGTAAATAAATCAAAAACTTCGCTGGAAGGCTTTGTTAGAGTTCTCTTCGTAAAACGAGAATATTCCAGTAATGCAGCTAAATCCGCTGAAGTTTGACTTGCATGTTTATTTTCTTTTTTCATTTTTTTCCTTATTTATTTTTTAAGTAAATATCCCCCTACACTTTCATGTATTATTAAAGGGATCGTTATTTTTAAACACAGGTCTATATTTTTATTACTTATAGCCTCCTAACTTCATTTATAAAAATATTATCATGCTGCTTTATTACGAGATGCGTAAATCATTTGGTCGATCCATTCATCGACTTCGCTTTCTACGAACCTTATTGCTCGATCACCTAGTTTTATAGGTGCAGGGAATTGACCACGACTAATCAATCGATAAATCCAAGCTTTACAAAATCCGGTTCTTTCCAACACTTCAGGCATACGGATAAATCTTTTTCTTTCTGTCATACATTTCTCCATTGTTGTTTTGATGGATGCAGTATCCTCAGATCGCTTATGGCGATCAACTATCAAAAAGCACGAATTGTTCAAGAGATGGTGCTTTTTTAGTCAGATCTATGAAGGGTGTTTTGAAAGCAAGCCAGCATAGGCTTAGGAGGTCTTTTGCAAAAAGTGCTATTTTTTTGGCCTATGTAAAATTTTTTAATAAATACTTAATTATCAATTAGTTAATTTATTTATGATTTAATTCCGTACTATCCCCCTTTATAATTCTTGTTTAGCACTTTGAGAAGACTAAGTTAGAGGTAAGATCTTGCATATGGGAAATAGCCTCCGGAACAGAAAGGCTATGTTTCGTGAGTTCAACTCCTCAACGTTAGTAGTATCTAAGATTTTGGCTCTGGAATAAGTAAAATCTGTGCTGACGTTTCTTAGGACCCTTTATTGAACCCTTAATGAATCAAGGCACAAAAATAACAATAAAAATCATATCATTAAGATATAAAGCACAGGGACGCCAGCCCACCAAAATTCTCCATCGGTGATCACCAGAGTCATCCGATGAAGTCCTGAGAGCCCGCACGGCGTAAGCCTGGCGGGCTTTTTTGTGCCTTGAATTTGTCCTGCGAAGTCTAATGCCAACTAATTAAATCCGAACCTTTAGGCACCTTGTTAGGCTCCTCGTTAAGCTTTATTATTTTTGAGGTGCCTAAAACTATGGAAACCCGCAATGGCATGTAAGTATCCCGCATAATCATGCTGTCATACGGGCAGAAAAATCAATCGGGCTTTTCAGCCACCGCAGTGAAGAACAGGACGCTGTAAAAGAGAGTTTTTTGAGAAGAAGCGAAACCGGAGAAACCCCACAGGAAATGTCTATGGGGTGGCATTGATATTATTAAATGGAGTACAAATCAATAGGTGTTACACACAACGCCATTCCCCATAGGGTTACAGGTCGTCGTAGTCATAGTTGGTGCTGCTGATTGCTGTTGAACTGCTTGTTGCTGCTGCATTTGCGCATTAGCCGCATTCAATCCACTAGTAAGCCCCTGCATATCAGCGGCGGCGTAACAAGCCGCCTTATCCCCACTATCACACATTGCCATTACCTGACCAACTGACTTAAAAGCATAACGACTGTTCCACATGCTATTGGGGTCATTTGTACAACCACTGAGTACACCTAAAGAAACTGCAGCTATCATCAATAACTTAACATTCATTTTTATTAACACCTAAGGAATTACCTACACTGTAAATTAATGTAAATCCAAATAATTTGTAAAGTGGTGATCTGGGTCAATATAAAATAGTTAATCACGTTCCATAAGCACGCAATAAAATTATGAATAACAATACAATTACAATATAAATACAATGCCACATACACTGCATGACAGAATACAAGTCAGAAACCGATACTTTCTAACTTGCAACGGTCAGTTTATTTAACCTATAGCTCCATAACACAACCATCAGTTTTTATAAGTTTTTTATAAGCATAGTCTTGCTGCTCTATTATTGATTAATACTCATAGAGCACAAAAAAAAGAACACCCACCCTAAGATGGCTATTACCCACTAAACCATTCAGATCTTATCGGCATTTAAACCCACAACAAAACGATGGCATTTTGCATCATCTTTGGTGCAGAATTTTGGCTTGTTTAAATTAAAGGTAAGCAAACCAGCATGGAAAAATCTAATACAGACCGCCTGACCCTGACCCGAAATCCTGCACTATTCGGAAACAGAACTCTTCCCTGTCCTGGTCACCGGTTTGTTCGCGGGTGAGCATAAAATCAGACGTTACACTTCCACCATCAAACCAGCTGTCCCAGCTTTCGCCCGTGGTGAATTTTTATTCTCATCGGTAGCATTCTACTGGTGCAGGCGATAAAGACGCGTACAAATTTATGTACATTATTACGCTCTGACAAATGATCTTGTCCCCGGTTAGACTCAGCCCCATATATATATACATATAAAAACATTACTAATATATCGCCGCGAGTTTATTTTGCCGACAGACAAATCATTTACCTAAGCAACATTAACACCGCCCCCCCTCTACCACCACCATCCATTAACCAACTAATCCTTATCTGAAATGGTATAGCGGAAATCCCCCGCACTACCCCTAATATTTTTGCATTAATTCCCTACGTATGGTCACGGCGATTCATTTCATTAACATGCCGTTTTCATTTATACAACGTGCATATTCCTAATTTTAGGCTAATGTCGGTACCGTCAGTTTATTCTGTAGATAACTATGTTACTCTGGATGCAATTAATGAAATTTTAACCAGCCCCGCAAACGTTCTTTTTGTTTGGAATTATCTATGCGATAAATTTTTAAAGGTTGTTATATGAATAATTTTACTGAGAGAAGTATGCAATGCATTCTCATTGGTGGGTGTGTAGAGTTTACCCCATACAATCGGATTTTAAAAAACACAAAAACCAATAAAAAATTAAAACTGCATGTCCCGGCGAGCTTGTGCTTTGAGCGATTATTAAGTAATCAAGGGAGTGTCGTTCCTCAGGATACGCTTATTCTTTGTGGTTGGGGTGAGAAAAATACTGCGGTAAGTTCCAATACGTATTATCAGTGCATATTACACCTACGCAAAAATCTCGCACTGGTTGGCCTGGATAATGTGATTGAAACTGTTCCGCGGCATGGCATTATGTTTAACCATAATGCTGAGATAATTTTTAATACTATTACAGAAGAGAAGGAAAAACCGACATTCGGAAATTATGCCAGAGAATCTGATGATGAAAACAAGCCTGCTTATCACTTAGTCAGCACAAAAATCCCGGTACAGGAAGAGAGCAATGATGGATACTTTGCCAGTACTGCAGAAGAAAAAAACACTGGTTCAGGTAAAAAACTGGCGCTTGCCATTATCGCCGGTGTATTCGCAGTGGCATTGCCGCTGATCTTTATGCATCTGCACTCTACTGATGACATCAATGATAAGTATATAAAGCTGGCATCGGATAAATGTACCATTTTTGCCACCGACAACAGGTTCTCGGCTACTGAAATAAAAGGGCTAATGGATAAAGCCGGGTTGCAATGCCTTAATAAGGAAACCGTGTTTTTTACCGCATCGCCGATGCAAAGCCGGTTAAACTTCATTTACTGTACCGTATACGATAAAAATCAGCAGAACTGCCGTTCGGTGACGCTGATAGGAAAAATTAAGGGTGCGCGATGAAAAACAAATCTTGTTATCTTGCTTTGGCAATCACCGCCGGTATCGTCGTTTCAATCTATGCTTACACTCAGATAAAACCAGCGTTTGCATTTACTAAAGAAATGTCATGTCAGAGTCGCCATACTCTGATTCATGACAACTTAACGCTTGATGTCAACTATGGTTTTACATTCGGCAATCACCAGGGGGAGTTGACGATCCATGGCGTTGCTACTGAAAATAATCAACACGCCCAAATACGCCGGATAGTTAGCTTTAGCTATGCTAAAAACAGTGGCGTTTATATATTACACTCTCAGCGGCTCGAATCATTGAGCGGTGACGAGAGTGATGAAAGCAGTGTTAACGCTCATTTCCCGGCTTTTTTCTATGAAACGGGCAAAGATACGCTGGTTAAAATCGAGCGGGATAAATTCAACACCCCCGTTATCTACATGCAGATGATGCCCGTTTTTTATTGTAAGACCTTTAGTTGAGTTTTTCTTCCCAGCACAATGACTTTGTTCTTTTACCCTGCCAGAGGTCCCGTATCCCGACGCGCCATCGGGGCACGGATACTCTGACAGCGCTTACTGGTAGGTAAAGCTGAACGTGGCGGAAGCAGCGACATCGCCCCCTTGTTGTAGCTGTAGATCGCCACCGTTATAGTAATAGTGGGCCTTGAAGGGCAAGGTCTCCGTCTCTTTGGCATCATTAACCACCAGGAAAGTCTGCCCGAGGGTGACGGGATTATTGCCATACATCATCTGTATGCCGACCGAACTGCCGGCGGAGTCGGTGCCGGTGCTCTGATTGGCCAGCACGTCGTTACGACCGGTCATGGTGGTGCCTTCAAACTTCATCGAGACTTTGGTCTGCGGCGTGCAGCTGAGGCCGATATTAAAGTCTTTGCCACCCGGATACCTGCCGGCATTGCTTTTTAACGCTGATGTTTTGACATCTAATAATGTCACGGTCTGGTTGGGATTGGTTACCGAGCAGCCTTTTTCTGGGGTGATTGTGATGGTATTACTAATTGAAAGATGTCTGAATATATTTATATTCCTATCGCTATTACTATGTGTTGCAATAATAGCCAGTGGTTTTGGCAGCGAGAGAACACCTTGTCCGACGTTATTACTTGTCGCATAAAACTGCATATATAGATTTGGTAACACGCCATCTATATAGCAACCTGTTGTATAGCAAACAGGAAAATCAACTGTAATAAAGGGCGACGGGGAGACCCCATACTGACTCCCCCCCACACTCTTAAACAATTTAAACCCTACCCCAGGCACATTTGTCTCGTATACATCAGAATAAGATGAAGGTGTCAATACAGTATTTAGATTTATATATACCTGCGACACATAATTGCACTGATAACCGTTTATATTCCCAGTATAAAATGGCCCGAAGACTTCACTAATGGGGGTGCCTGGCTCTGCCGTTCTTGGCACGGTAATCCCCCCCGTAGCAACGGTTACAGAGTACGAATAAAAAGGAGGAGCACACAACGCAGCCAAAGACACCCCCGGTGCCAATAAAAACAACAACGCTATCCATTTAATTATACGCATCATAAGATCCTTAAATTATAAACACTGCGCCGTCAGGCTGCGTATTCCCGAAGCCACCGCCTCATCAGATACCTGGTATGCCGCGCGGCACTGCTGCCCTGCCCCTTTGCCCCAGCGGACATCCAGCTCGCCCTGCTGCGCCAGCCCCGTCAGATAGACCTGACCGCCGTCGCCCACGATATACCCCTGGTCGGCAGTCTCTCCTGTCCGGGTCACCGTGGCCCCGAACGGCACCGTCTGACCACCGGCGCGGCTCAGCACCATCAGCGCCCTGATCCCGACGCTGGTCTGGTAGTTCGCCTTCACCACCGCCCCGCGGGTCGGGATCACCGTCTGCGACATGATTGCCACCTCGGTATCGTCCCCCAGCGTCTGCGGATCCAGGGTCACCGTATTCCGGCGATACGGGCTGCCGTACGACACCACCGTATAGCCGCGGAAGTCGGTCTTCACGCCGGTCTGGCTGTTCACCGCCACGCCGCTGGCCCCCGGCGCCGCCACCAGCACCACGGTTTCCCCCAGCGGCTGGGACAAGGTAATGCCCTCGCCGTGGGCGACAATCCCGCCCTGCAGGCCGTAGTTCAGACGACGGCTGTATTTGTCATAGCTGTAGCCGCCGTTCACTTCGCCATAGGTCGCCCGCCAGTCGGCATTCAGGCTGCCGCTGTAGCCCTGGCCTTTTGTGCCGTAGCCCTGCTGCACGCCCCAGCTCAGGTTGCCGCCCTCCAGCGCCGTGCCGTTCAGGCCCAGGCTGTGGGTGGTGCTCCCTTTTTTGCTGCTGTTGACCATGTAGCTGGCATACAGCGAACGGCGGTAATCGCGGCTGAACAGCCGGTCCAGCGGGGCGCTGATGTTGAACGAGAACAGGTGGTCGGTACTGCCCGCGTGGCGGCTGCTGTAGCCATCGAGGCCTGAATTGCGGCTGTAGGTGTAGCTCAGCCCGTAACTGATCCCTTCCCAGGAGCTGTTGTAGCCTGCCCCGAGGGATTCCAGTCGTCTGCTGGTGCTCCAGTAATCCTCACGAACCGCGCTCAGCCCCAGGCTGCCCAGGGTTGAGCCCAGGCTCTGGTTGAGGCTGACTTCTGCCCGGTTGCGCCGCCGCTCCTGCACCTGCCAGCTGTATCCCTCGCGTTGGGTGTCCATCACTTCCGCCAGGCTCCAGTAGCCGTTGGTCGCGTAGCGGTAGCCGGCTATCGTAAAGTTGGTTCCGGTGCTCAACACATTCTTGCTGTAACGGGCCCGGAAGGAGCGCCCGTTCTCTTTGGGCTGGTTCTGGCGCTTTGACCAGGCCTGGGTGACGTCAACGGACACCGCCCCCAGCGACCCGAGGTTCTTCCCGGTCCCCAGCGCCAGCGACTGATAAACTGAGGAAAACTGCCCGCCGCCATAGGCGGTAAACCCGGCCGGCAGCCCGTAGATCAGCGTGCCCTGGGTGAAGGGGGTTTTGTCGACCTGGCTGTCATAGGCCCGGTAGACGCCGGAGGTCAGGCTGTATTTCAGGCGCCCCTCGCGCTGCAGCACCGGCAGAGAAGCATAGGGGATCACCATGTTCTGCTCGCTGCCGTCAGACTCTTTGATCGTCACCTGCAAATCACCGCCGGCACCGGTCGGGTACATATCGCTGATTTCAAAGCTGCCGGGAGAGACGTAGGTCTGATAAATGGTGTGGCCGTTCTGGCGGACGGTGACCTGGGCATTGCTCCGGGCGATCCCCCGGATCGACGGCGCATAGCCGCGCAGGCTTTCCGGCAGCATCTCATCATCCGAGGCCAGCTGCCCGCCGCGAAACGGCACGCCGTCGAACACATCGGACGGGCTGGTGCTGTCCCCGAGCAGCAGCTGGCCGCCCAGCGCCTGGATATCACGCTGCAGATAGGTATAGACCGTGTCCCACTTGTTGCTCGTGCTGCCGCCCTGCTGGCTGCTGCGCGACCAGGTGGAGTAGTTGCGCAGGCGCCACGGGCCGATGTTCAGCCCCGGACGCAGGTTGACATACTGGCTGTTGCTGTCCCGTCCCTGGCCGTTGCGGGGGGAGTTGCTGGCCCCGCTGAGGCTGTAGTTGAGCAGCGCGGCAGGAATGCCGTCGTCCCATAAGCGCGGGTCCACCCAGCCACGGGCGGCGTTGCTGACCGCTGACTGGGGAAAACTCAGCAGCAGCTGCTGTTTCGTGAAGCGAAATTCACTGCTGGCCTGCGGTATGGCCGACATCAGAGCGCACTCTGCATCCCCCGCGCCCAGCGCCGGGAACTTGCCGACCAGCACGCCCCACTTTGCGAGGTCGTCCAGCGGGATACAGGGGAGCAGTTTGCTGTGGCCGTCCGGCGCGCTACCGGCGCGGAACTCCACCGTCCGGGTGTCCATTTTTTGATTGTTGAGAAAGATATCGACCCGGTAGTCTCCCGGGGTCTGGCCGCCTTCATCGGCAAACACCGACAGGTCGACAGCCTCCTGGCCTGTGGACCCACGCTCCAGCAGCGCCGGGTTAAAATAGTCCCGGGCAGCGGCATCCGGAATAATGCCGGCCTGCAGAAGCAGCGCCGCGGCGACACACACCGCCCCCTGGGTAAATGTGGTTCTGAGGTGCTGATTGTTCTTGTTGTTTTTGTTGTTCTTGTAGTTATCCATCCCCTGTCTCCTCCATGTGACCGACAAACGAGCGGCGCCGGTTAATGCGGTGCGGTGTGCTCCGGCCCGATGCTGCCGTAGTCATTGATCAGCTTCCAGCTCACGCTCCCGGCGGCGCCCGACGGGGCGGTAAAGGTCGCCTCGCTCATCGGCAGCACGTAGGTGACATCCGCCAGGTCACGCCCGCCGAGCCTGATCTCATAGAAATTCATCACAAACGGCGTCGGGTTAGTGACGGTCACTTTGTTGCCGGCAACGCGCCAGCGCAGCTGGCTGGTCTGTTCTTCAGGCACGCCGGACAGCGCCGCCGGGCGGTAAATCAGCTTGATGCGGTTTTTGACGGCAATCTGCAGGGTGTTGACGTTGTCCTGCTGCGTTCCCCGGGGAATGGCTTTGACGTTGAGCCAGTAGAGGGACTCCCGGTCTTCCGCCAGGCTGCCGCCGGCGCGGACGATACGCAGGACGCTCTGCTGGTTACCGTCGAGGCGAAACAGCGGCGGGGTAATGATAAACGGCGCCTTTTCGGCGCTGTCTTCCCGGACATCCGCCCAGGACTGCACCAGATAGGGTTCAGGGGAAGAGCTGGTGACGCTCAGCGAGGCCTCTTTGCGGCTGCCGTCATAAATCACACGCGTGCCGCCCACGGTAATGCCACCAGCCGACGCCAGCTGCCCGCCCAATACGGCAGAAAGCGCCAGAGCTTTAATCCAGATATTCATAACGTCGGGGACTCCGTTGCTTAGCAGAAGATGGACCGACGGACGCCGGTCCACAGCACCACGCTCGCGGACCAGACAGGGTCCACGAGACGGGGATTAGTTGTAGATGAGGGTGAAATTAGTGGAGGTATCTGCCGGGCCGGCGGTGACGGTAGCGCTTGTGGACTGGTAACGAGCATTAAACTCGAGATCGTTCGTACCCACAGCCAGGGTATATGCTGCTGATGTGGCTCTCGGCCGAACGATCGTGTTATTAGCATCAGCAATCAAAATGCCGACACCGGTCGCCACTCCCGCCACAGCATTCGGAGCCAGAAGACTAGCATCGTCTGGATGAGGGGCATTCTCGAACTTCACCTTGACCGTTTTGGCGCTGGCCGGGCAGCTGGTCAGGTTAATCTTAAAAGGTGAGATGGATGACTGCGCGCCTTTTGTTCCACCGAATGTGGATACCGCGACCTCCCCCAACGTCACAGTCAGAGGGTTAGTGGTATTATTGGTTACGGTGCAGGACTCACCCGTAATTTTACCTCTAAATTGAATTTATCCGTCATAAGCCAGCGCAGATGCAGATAAAGACCCCGCAATAATCGCCGCTGCAATAATACTTAATTTTTTCATTTTATTTTCCCTTGCTAATAATTGAGGGTCACGCCCTCGATATCACTATGATTTCGCACCGGCGTTGAACACTGAATTTATCTTTTTTATTTTTATTAAAATCCACGATATTATTTAAACCACTTCTTAAGTTATCTTATTTACAGCAATATTAAATCACATCTTGTTGATATTTAAAGAAAATAACATCATCAAACAAACTCAGTGACGGTTCCATACATTATTTTACCTACGCTGAAAAAGATGCAATATGAAGCAGAGCCGCAGGCTAAGCCAACATACAAAAACCCATTATGGCAATTTGCTTTTGTTTAAGCCGACGACTGGCACATTTCCAATGGCGGATTATTCAGCCATTTATCAGACTTTGTCTGTGATATCCCAGCAGCGCACGGTTATTCCCGGCACTTCTGTTCCCGGTAATTCCCTTCACTGCGTTCCACATTTTGTTAAGAAGAAAGACCAGTACAGTCTGCGCAGCAGTTTCGCCGCGCGACCCGGGCGGCCAGGCACAACGATGCGTTTACGGTATTAAAGGACAGGAAACGTTACCCACCCGACGCAGGAAAACATTTCAAATATGAATGGGATAGGGTTGGTTGCGGTGGCACAGAAGCACGACGTTTACATTACAACTACACCTTAAAAAACGAATTAAACAGCCGAAAGAACAGGAAAAACCGCTGTCCCCCTCAGCAATTACGGTGCTGAGCCCGTAGGCGTCAGTATTTTTCAGGCAACTCTTTTAAAATCGAATCCAGCTTTCCGTTGCGCACGTCAATATAGCCGCCATCTTTTAAGTCAGCGAGAATCTGGAATAAATAGCTGCGCGATATTTTGGTGCGTTTCAGAATAAACCCCGCCAGGCTGTCGTCATGTAAGATGCCTTCATCCTGTTGAATTTGATAGCGGTAGATCATGGAACGAATCACATTATAACGATTGCTAAAATTTCGCTCATTATAAGAATCCAGCAGCATCACCAGGGTAAATCCGGTCATTTTAATCAGATAGCTAAACTGCGCTTTTTGGGTAAACCTCTCGACAAAATCATCATAGTGCAGGGTCGCAATTTTGCTGTCCTGCTTGGCGACGTACTGCAGAGAGACGGATGAACCAAACGACTCCACCAGCCCGAGAACCATGCCCCGCACGGCTTTCCCGACGCGGAAAGGTTCTTCATGAGCCACCGTGATGCTCTCATGCTCCGGGAACGTAGGTTGCTGCATGTTGATCGCCAGCACCCCGCTCAGTACGACAATAATCTCGCCGTTTTCAATTCTGAAAATCTCGCCGCTTTTAATTATCCGGGTATTATCAGGCGTCGCGACAGATTTAATAATCGACTCATCCTGAGTAATAATTTTTTTATACTCAGAAATAATAGCAGAGTACTTTATTTTCATTTTTCGGCGCCTCTTATATACACTCTCCGCAGGTTAACATCACTTTTCCTCTATTGAAAGCGCAGCGCTGGCGCGATCCCACAACTCCAAAATAAATACTGAATCCGTAAACGGACTGTCGTCTGGTTAAAATCATCTCTTCGCACTAGAGTCTGCTTCACACTTTCATGTTCTGATTGCATTTACGCAATTCTGCAAATTGCATCACCCACAATGAAATTTCGAATTCGCATCACATTGTAAAAAATTCATGATCGGATGAGTGGTGGGTAACTCATTGATAGTCTATATGTAATGTAACTAAATCCTTACATTTGTAACATCAAATACTACAAGCCGTTTTCTATACGTCATCTGTTTTACCGTCGAAGGAACCTTGCCAATGCCAAAAAATGTCCCGTTTAAACGCACGATGCTGGCCAGTATGCTTACGCTAGCTTCAGGTGCCGTAACGTCTGCCTATGCAGCGCCGGCAACCGCCCCCCAAAAACAAGATAACGCCAAGCCCAACATCGTCGTGATTTTTGGCGATGACATCGGTTACTGGAACATCAGTACCTATAACGGCGGCACGATGGGGTATCAAACCCCAAACATCGATAAGCTGGCCTCTGAAGGTGCAAAATTCACCTCTTACTACGCTGAGCAGAGTTCTACTGCTGGCCGTTCTTCCTTCATTACCGGGCAGATGCCGTTCCGTACCGGGATGAGTAAAGTCGGTATGCCTGGTGCGCCACAGGGCCTGCAGAAAGAAGACCCGACGATTGCTAACATCCTGAAGCAACTGGGTTATGCCACCGGTCAGTTTGGTAAAAACCACCTCGGTGACCGCGATGAGTTCCTGCCTACCGCCCACGGTTTCGATGAGTTCCTCGGCAACCTGTATCACCTGAACGCTGAAGAAGAGCCAGAGAACCCGGATTATCCGAAAGACCCGGCCTTCCGTAAGCAATTTGGCCCGCGCGGCGTCATTAAGAGCACCGCGGACGGCAAGATTGAAGATACCGGTCCGTTGACTATTAAGCGTATGGGTACCGTCGACGAAGAGACTCTGGCGGCCAACAACGACTTTATGGAACGTCAGGTGAAAGCGGGTAAACCGTTCTTTACCTGGTTCAACACCACCCGTATGCACAACAAAACCCACCTGAAAGACGCCAGCATCGGCGTGACCGGTCTGGGGACATACGCCGACGGCATGGTTGAGCACGATAAGATGGTCGGTGAAGTGCTGCAGAAGATTAAAGATCTCGGCATTGAAGACAACACCATCGTCGTTTACACCACCGATAACGGCCCGATGACCGCCACCTGGCCTGATGCCGGTGAAACGCCATTCCGCGGCGAGAAGAACACCGGCTGGGAAGGCGGCTTCCGCGTACCGGCAATGGTTCGCTGGCCGGGCCATATCAAACCAGGCACCGTGATTAACGGCATGTTCGGTTCCAATGACTGGTTCCCAACGCTGGTTGCCGCCGCGGGTGAGCCGAACATCAAGCAGGAACTGCTGAAAGGCTACAAAACCCCATCCATCACCTACAAGGTTCACCTGGATGGTTACAACCAGCTCGATTACCTGATGGGTAAAGGCAAAGATCAGCGTAACGAATTCTTCTACTGGAGTGATGACGGCGATCTGCTGGCGATGCGTATGGGTCGCTGGAAAATCCACTTCATGATCCAGGAACATGAAGGTCTGGATCTATGGCGTTATCCGTTCACCAAACTGCGTGCGCCGTTGATTTTCGATCTGGATGTTGATCCACTCGAGAAAGCCGACAAAGGGATGGGCTACCAGTCCTGGTTCTACGATCGTATGTTCCTGATGGGCGGCGCAGCTGCTGAAGCGAAGAAAATGCTGGAAACCTTCAAAGAGTTCCCACCGCGCCAGAAACCAGGTTCATTCACCGTGTCTGACGCTTCAGCCATGCTGGAGAACAGTGCAAGCGGTAACAAATAATTTGTCGTTAACATGAGGCACTAACCTCATTAACAGAGCGGATTGCACCAGCAATCCGCTCTGCATTACAAAAAATACAATTGATGTGCGCTTTGTCAGCCATTTAGCCTAGGGGTTTGCTATGAAGTACAGCACCACATTGCCCGCCAAAGCACTACCGTCTGCTGAAAAATATGACGGCAAAGGGCCAGAATATAAACGCCGCTTCCACGTGATGGCCAAGCCATCCGGCTCCACCTGTAACCTCGACTGTACCTACTGTTTCTACCTGTCAAAAGAGCAATTACTCCATCAGGACCGCCACACCGGGATGAGCGACGAGGTGCTCGAACAGTTTATTCGTCAGTACATCGACGGCCAGGATGGCGAGCAGGTGGTCTTCTCCTGGCAGGGCGGTGAACCGACCCTGATGGGACTCGAATTTTTCCAGAAAGTCGTGAAATTCCAGAAGCAATATAAGAAGCCGGATCAACGCATCGAAAACGATCTGCAGACCAACGGCGTATTGCTCAACGATAAATGGGCGGAATTTCTTAAAGAACATAAGTTTCTGGTGGGTATCTCGATTGATGGCCCACGAGAACTGCACGACCGCTATCGCATCACCCGCAGCGGCAAGCCCACCTTCGATAAAGTGATGGAAGGTGTCGCGGCCCTCAAACGCCACGGCGTACCGTTTAACGCGCTGGTGACCGTCAACCGCACCAACGCCCGCTTCCCGCTGGAAGTCTACCGCTTTATGACCCGTGAACTGGGTGCCACCTACGTCCAGTACAACCCTTGCGTTGAAGGCGTCGATTTTAAAAGTACCGCGCCGCAATTCTGGCAGGATGACTCGATCCCGGTAACCGGCAGCCGCCGCGCGCGTCCGGGGGATCTTGACTCCATCGTCACCGACTGGTCCGTCGACCCGGAAGACTGGGGTAAATTCCTGATTGCCACCTTTGAAGAGTGGGTTAACAACGATTTAGGCCGCGTACAGGTCAATCTGTTCGAGACCGCCGTCGCCCAGACCATGGGGATGCCGGCGCAAATCTGCACCGCCTCCGAGTTCTGCGGCAAGGGGCTGGCGATTGAGAAAAATGGTGACATCTTCTCCTGCGACCACTACGTCTACCCGGAATACCAGATTGGCAATATCGAGAACAGCAAGCTGGCGCACCTGGCGTTTTCTGAGCGTCAGCAGGCCTTTGGTATGGGGAAAAAAGACACCCTGCCGAAATACTGCAAAGAGTGCCCTTACCTCAAGCTGTGCTGGGGCGAATGCCCGAAAAACCGCCTGGTCCGCACCCCCGACGGTGAACTGGGCCTGAACTACCTCTGTCCGGGGATCAAAGCCTTCTTTAACTATGCAGAACCGATTCTGGTCGGCATCGCCACGCTGCTGAAACGTGATTTTACGGGAGTGAAAAAATGAACAGCAGAGACAAACTGCTTCAGCTTGAACAGCGCATGAACACTCAGGTACTGGGCCAGGAAGAGCTGGTACGCATGCTGCTGATCGCCCTGCTCTGCGACGGTCACGTCCTGCTGGAAGGGCTGCCCGGCCTCGCGAAAACCCGAGCGGTACGTGAGCTGGCGCGCCACGTGGAAGGGGAATTTCGCCGCATTCAGTTCACCCCGGACCTGCTGCCGTCGGACATCACCGGCAGTGAGATCTACCAGCAAAATGCCACCCGCGAAGAGGACCAGTTCCGCTTCCGCCCCGGCCCGGTGTTTGGCAACATTATCCTCGCCGATGAGATTAACCGCGCCTCCGCCCGCGTCCAGTCAGCCCTGCTGGAGGCCATGGAAGAGCGCCACGTCACCGTCGCCGGCAAAAGCTGGGATCTTCCCGGCGTGTTTATGGTGCTCGCGACACAAAACCCGGTGGATCAGGAAGGCACCTGGCCGCTGCCGGAAGCCCAGCTTGACCGCTTCCTGATGAAAATTCTGGTCGACTACCCTTCTAAAGCCCAGGAGCAACAGGTCATGCAGCTGGTGCGTGCCGAACAGCAGGCCAAATATCAGGCCCTGACTCACCAGGACAGCGCCAGCGCTGAAGCAACCCTGACCCTGTCGCAGCAGGAGATCGCCACCAGCTGGCAGGAGATTTCCACCGTGTACGTCGCGCCCACCGTGGAGGAGTACATCGTCAATCTGATTGATGCCACCCGCCATCCGCAGAACATCAGCGAAACCCTGGCGAGCTACATCAATATTGGCGTCAGCCCGCGCGGGACGCTGGCGCTGGAGCGTTGCGGCCGTGCCCACGCGTGGCTGGAAGGCCGGGATGCGGTACAGCCGGAGGATATCCGCCGGATCGCCCCGGCGGTGATCCGCCATCGTCTGATGCTGAGCTATCAGGCGAACGCCGATAACCGCAGCGCCGACGACGTGGTGACGATGCTGCTTGATGCAGTGGTGGCGTGATGAACACGCCTCTCAGCGTCGATCGGCAGACGCTGCTCGCGCTGATCAACGACGCACGGCTGATCGCCAACCCGCCGGGGCAGATCCCGCCCGGTGCGCTGGCGGGCGAGCGCACCTCAAAACAGCAGGGGCGCGGGCTTAATTTCGACAGCCTGCGACGCTACCAGCCGGGAGACGACGTGCGGCTGATTGACTGGCAGGCCACGGCCCGTCTGCGTTCCCCGTGGATACGTCTCTATAACGAAGAGCGCGAGCGCCCGGTCTTTTTGCTGGTCGATCAGCGGCTCGACATGTATTTCGCCACCCGCGGGCAGACCAAATCCGTCGTTGCCGCCAAAACCGCGGCGCTGCTCGCCTGGCGCAGCTTTCATGATGGCGATCGCATCGGCAGCCTGACCTTCAACGATACCGCGATAGCGTTACAGAAATGCCGCTCGCCGCGCACCACGCTGAATGCGATCCTCGACGATCTCCTGCATTACAACCAGCTTCTGCCGGCGCAGTATCCCACCGAGCCTGTGGCGACGGTGTCCCTCGCCGATGCCCTGCAGCGCGCCAGTACGGCGATCCCCAACGGCGCATGGGTGGCGGTACTGAGCGATTTTCACGATCTGAATAAAAACTGCGATGCGCTGCTGGCGGGACTGCGCCGCCGCTGCGAAGTCAGCGCCTTTGTGATCCTCGACGATCTGCACCTGCATCTGCCCGCATCTGGCTCGCTGGCCGCGAGCTATCAGGGAAATGAGGCGGCCTTTACGCTCTCCCCTGGCATGAAAGCAGACATTGAACAGAGCATCACCGCCCGCCTGGCCCGTCAGCAAAGCCGCCTGACGCGTCTGGGCATTAAGGTGAATCATCTGGTGGTGACGCAGGACCTGATAAAGCAGTTACAAAAGGGTATCTAGATGCTCGAGAAAGGTTTTACCGTGCCCGCGCTGTTACATCCGGCGCTGCCCCCGTCGGTCTCCTGGTTTCCACTGCCGCCGGGCTGGCTGGTGCTGGGCGCACTGCTGCTGGCGGCGCTGGCCATTTACCTCTTTTTTCGCCTCGCGCGCTGGCGCCGTAACCGCTGGCGGCGTGAAGCGCTCGCCGCGTTTGCTCTCCCCCACTCCGTTGACGGCTGGATGGCGTTGATCAAACAGATCCAGCTGGTACATCAGCCGCGTAACGTGGTGAGCCACAGCCTGACCCCGGAATCACTGCTGGATCAGCTGCCGCTCGAAGCGGATCTGCAACAGACCCTGTGCCTGAAGTACTGCCAGCGCGATAACCGTCTCGAGAGCGAACAGGCATCGCGATTACGCCAGCAACTGACCCGCTGGCTGAAGGAGTTGCCTGATGTCTGAATTACTATCACGGATCGATTTTGCCTGGCCCTGGGCATGGCTGCTGCTATTGCTGCCGCTGCTTAGCCGCTACCTGATGCCGCAGGAAAAGCCGCAAAAATCCCACGTGCGCGTCCCGTTCCTGCCAGAGCTTATCAACGATCTGCAGCTCGACAGCCAGCCGGTGCGCGAAGGCTGGCTGCGCGGCGCGTTGTTCTGGCTGACGTGGGCGCTGCTGGTCTGTGCGCTGGCGCGCCCGGAATACCTTGCTCCGCCGCAGCATATTCAAAAACCGATGCGCGATATGGTGCTGATCCTCGACGTCTCCGGCTCGATGGAAAAGAACGACGTGGCGGGCGGAATAACCCGTTTGCAGGCGGTGCAGGCATCGGTGCGCAAGTTTGTCGCCGCGCGTCAGTCCGACCGTATCGGGATGGTGATTTTCGCCAGCTCCGCCTGGCCGTTTGCGCCAGTGAGTGAAGATAAACAGGCGCTGAATATGCGTATCAACCAGCTGGCACCGGGCATGATTGGTCAGCAGACCGCCATCGGCGACGCGCTGGGCGTGGCGGTTAAGATGCTCGATCAAAGCCAGAATAAAGAGGCCAGCAAGCTGGCCATCCTGCTGACCGATGGCAACGACACCGCCTCGCAGCTCTCTCCTGCCCTCGCCGCCCAACTGGCAGCAGCGCACCATGTGCAGGTGCACACGATCGCCTTCGGCGACCTGCAAAGCCAGGGTGACGACAAAGTCGATCTGCCGCTGCTGCAAACCATCGCCAGCACCACCGGCGGCAAATCCTGGACCGCCGCGAACTCCGGCGCCGCCCTCGACAGCGTCTGGTCGGAAATTGACGCCATCACGCCGGTGCAGGTGAAAAGCATCGGCTGGTCCTGGCATCTGCCGCTGTTTGCCTGGCCGATGGGGCTGGCGATGTTGATTCTGCTGGGGCTGGCAGTGGGCCGACTGATTGCGGAGAAACGCCGATGAGCGACTTTCATTTTATCTATCCCTGGCGGCTCCTTGGACTGATCCTCGCGGCCGGGCTGTGGTTTATTCCCTGGGGGCAAACCAGCGCCTGGCAGCGGATCATGGAAAAGCCCTTCGCCCAGGCGCTGATCGTCGGGCGTCAGAAACGCCTGACCCAGGTACTGCCATGGCTGTTTGCCCTGGGGGTTATCGCGCTGGCCGGTCCCACCTGGCAGCGTGAATACCCGGCGGCGCTGACCCCGGAAAGCAACGTGATGGTGATCCTCCAGCAGGACCTGGCGATGTATGCCCAGGACCTGGCCCCCAGCCGCAATGCGCGGATGCAGAGCAAAATCAGCCAGCTGATGGAGAACTCGCCCGGCGCGCGCTATGGCATGGTGGTCTACAGCAATCAGGCGTTTGTCACCACGCCCCTGACCCAGGATCCACCGTTCTTCTCGCTGTTTTTACATGCGCAGGAACCCTCACTGATGCCCGAAGGGCCAGGCTCAGGGTTGCAGCAGGCCGTCGCCCTGGCGCAAAAAAATATGCCGGCCTCGCCGCGTAGCCTGATTCTGGTCGCCGATACCCTCTCCGCCGCCGACGCCGAATGGCTGAAGAAAAGCCCTGCGCCACTGCAAATCTGGGTACCCGGCACCGCCGCCGGCGGCCCACTGCCGGAGCGCTACGCCAGCCGCGGCATCGATACCCGCCTGAACGTCGCGCGTTTCAGCGATCTTCGCGATGCCGGTATTCCGGTGACCCTGGTCAGCAGCGACGACCGTGATTTGCAGGTGGTGCAGAGTCATATCCAGCAATCGATAACCCAGCAGAATAATACCCGCCACGACCTACACTGGAAAAACAGCGGCTGGTGGCTGGCGATACCGATGCTGGCGCTGCTGTTTTTCTGGCGACGCCAGCTTATCTGCCTGCTGTTTACCCTGCCGATGCTGTTCTGGTCTCCGCAAGGCGAAGCCGCATGGCTCGACGCCTGGGTCAGCCCGGATGTTCAGGGGCAGCATGCCTTCGAAAAGGGCGAGTACCAGAAGGCGGCGGAACATTTCCGTGACCCGCTGTGGCAGGGAATAGCCTGGTATCAGGCCGGAAACTACCCTGCCGCGACAGGCGCATTTCGCCGCGCGCCGCAAACCCCCGAGACGCTGCTGTGGACCGGCAACGCGCTGGCGCAGCAGAAGCAGTGGCAGGCGGCGCTGGATACCTACGACCAGGCGCTGAGCCTGCGACCGGACTGGAAGATGGCGCACGATAACCGCGAAAAAATCGCGCAGATCGTTATGCAACTGCGCCAGAAAGAGCGCGAGAGAGAGCAGGAGCAAGGCGATGATATGGACGACGGGCCGGATAAAGTGGTGAAAGACCTGAAAAAAGGCGAAGGCGTGAAGCAGAAAGATATCGGCGCCGTCGACAGCGCAGCGCCACAGCTCAATCAGTGGTTTGAGAATCTTCAGGTCTCCCCTTCCGGCCTGCTGGAAAGTCTGTACCGCAACGGCGCGCAGGAGACGACACCATGAGATACCTGTCAGCCCTGCTGCTCCCGGCACTGCTGCTGGCGATATCCCCCGCCCGGGCGGTGATGGATATCAGCCGTGAAATTGTCGCCCCCAGCCATGTCGCTCCCGGCCAGCCCATCACGGTCGCCGTGACCTTCTGGACCGACAGCTGGTTCAATCCCCCGCCGCAATGGCCAGATTTTGCGGTGCAGAATGGTGCGCTGCTCAATACTCCGCTCCCCAATCAGCTGCTTACCCGCCAGAAAGATGGCATCAGCTGGAGCGGCATTCGCCTTGAACGCCAGGTGATGACGTGGGATCAGAGTACGCTGCGGCTGCCCGCGGTGGATCTGACGCTCACTTCCGCCGGTCAGCCGCCGGTGACCGTCCATCTCGATGCGCTGGAGCAACCTGTGGCCTGGCCGCCGGGCGTTGAGCAGCCTGACCGCTTTTTGCCCGCGCGTCATCTGACTCTCAGCCAGAGCATCACCCAGTTCCATGCGGGGAACGATAAAACCCTGCGGGCCGGCGATGCCGTCGAACGGGTGGTGACGCTCCAGGCCGAAGACGTACTCCCGGCGCAGATCCCGCAGATCCTGTATGCCATCCCCGGAGACGGCAGCCAGCGGCTGGCGCCGGAGAACCGCTTTGACAAAGACGGACGGGGCGGAATTAACGGCGCGATACGCGTCGAACGGCTGCGCTATCTGCCGACTGATGCCGGCACCCTGACGCTACCGCCGGTGAAGCTGCGCTGGTGGGATACCGATCAGCAGCAGTGGCAGCTGGCGACCCTGCCGGGCCAGACTCTGAAAGTCGATAGCGCGCGTGCCGCCGGGAAAGAGTCGGCCCTCGAAGGACGTCGCGACGGCGAAAAATGGCAGATAGCCCTGATTGTGCTCACACTGATAGTGCTGGCCGCCGCAGGCTGGTTTGCCCGTCGACCGCTGCGCCAAAGCCTGGTCTGGTTGCTGCACCGCTGGCAGCGCTTCTGGTCCCCGGTGTCGCTCCCTGAATTAGCCCCTATGAACAGGAGAAAACAATGAAAAAAAACCTACTGGCCTGTGCCTTGCTGCTGGGATGCGCGACCGCCGCCCATGCCGACCCTCTTTCCGCCTGGAATGACACCGCGGCAAAACAGTCGATAGAGCAATGGGTGCAGCATGCCACGCAACAGGGTAGCCCGGATTTTATCCCGGCAGACAAACGCTACGTGGTATTTGATAACGACGGCACGCTGTGGCCAGAGGCGCCGCTGACCTTCCAGATCCAGTTCATTCTCGATGAAATTGTCCGTCAGGCTCCCGAGCACCCGGAGTGGAAAAAGGACCCGCTGATCAACGCCGTGCTGACCAACGATCTCAAAACCGTAGTGAAAGCCGGCGATAAAGGGCTGATGAAGCTGCTGGCGTTAACCCACAGCGGGATCACCACCGACGAATTCGATCGCCGGGTCGCCACCTGGCTGGAGACGCATAAAGATAAGCGTTTTGGCTGCCGCTACGATCAGATGGGCTATCAGCCAATGCGCCAGCTGCTTGATTATCTGCGCGAGAATGGCTTTAAAACCTGGATCATTTCCGGCGGCGGTATCGACTTTATGCGCGTGATGTCGCAGAAGATGTACGGGATCCCGCCTGAGCAGGTGGTCGGTTCATTTGCGCTGGGCGAATTTTCCCTGAGCGCTGACGGCACGCAAATCCGCAAGACCATGCAGGGTGCCTTTAATGACGATAAGGCCAACAAGCCGGTGGCGATCCATCTGTTTATGGGGCATCGCCCGGTCGCCGCCTTCGGTAACAGCGATGGCGACCTGCAGATGCTGCAATACGCCGCCGCCAATCCGGATTACAAAGCCTTCGGCCTGCTGGTGCACCACACCGATGCGGCGCGCGAGTACGCCTACGACAGCCATCCGCCCGCCAGCGGCAAGCTGGTGGAGGCCCTGCCGGAAGCCAAAGCCAAAGGCTGGACGGTGGTCGATATGAAACAGGACTGGAAAACGGTCTTCGACCCGGCGCAGTGCCCGACGAAATAAGCTTTCCGCATAGCCTACATGCCAGCCCCTGCGGCTGGCATTCTCCCCTCACCACTAACCTCAACCGAGCATAAACCACTCACAAACGCCTGCCGGTAGCGTGACCCAAGCTGATTGCCATCAATATTATGGGGCTCACCTCGTAAGATGCTGACAGCTCACTTCGCTCACTAAAGATACAGATGAAGACTACTGCCAACATGCTCGTGCTTTCTGGGATAGCGTTCATATCCCACAACTGCCTGACCGTCACCAACGCCGCTCGAAAACGGACGGGTGCATCACTCGCCTCACGATCATGAACATGAACATGCCATCGTCTCGTCTCAGCCGTTTCTTAATCACCTGGGGTTCAGTGGCCCTGATCGAACTTATTTTTGCCCTGAACCATATCCCGATCCCCATCGGCAGCATCGCGATACTGTTTGTGGTATTGCTGCTGTATAAAAAATGGCGTAGCCGCTCTGCAAGGAATGAATAGCTCATCGCGTTATGCCTTAAATAAAATGCCCTCATTCTGGGGTAATGCTGTGGGTTACGTGGAGTAGTCCGTTCACTTTCGTGGAATGCTCCGTTCACGGTGAATCCAGTACTTTTCTCACCCCCTCCGCGGGTGAACGGCATGGGGGGCGTTTCGCTCGCCCCCCATGACCCCCGGCATTGCGCTGAAAACGGCCGCTACGCGGTATGCTCCACTCCGGCTTCATCTGGCGGACCGGGCCGGACTCGACATCCCTGTCTCGACCTGCCCTCTGACGGCCATCCAGGCCGTCAGTCCTGGATGCGCGCCTGCGTTCCCGCCCGTTTTCTTGATGCGCCTAACCCCGCGCTGCCATCCCGAGGCTGTCCCGTCGCGGTATCATGGCTGGGGGCTTTTTCAGTGGCAAAATGAAAGCATAGGAACCCGGCATAACCCAGATCCGCGATAAACCATAAAAAATGCTGGCCACCTTAAGTGACCAGCATTATCTCGTTCCGGTGGCGTTTATCCCTCGGATTGCCGCTGAAAAAGCCCCGTGGTCACCGCCGCCTAGTAGTTCCACTTCGGCCTGGCCACCGTGTTCTTCTTCAGTAAATTACGAAACTCTTTCAGATACGGCTCGTTGCTGCGCCCGCGCTTGCAGATTGCCGAGAACGGCGACTGGAAGCCAAACTCGTTGGGCAGCAGCACCCGCAGCCGGTTCTCTTTGATCCACGGCCAGGCATAGTGCTCGGGAAGATAACCGATATATTTCCCCGACAGGATCAGCAGCAGTTGTGCGTCGACGGTTTCGACGGTGGCGCTGCCTTTACTAAAGCCACGGCGGCGCAGGTCGCTGGTATTCCAGTAGCTGCGGGTCACCAGCGGACACTGGCTGATCTGGTCTTTATCGAGCTGGCGGCTGAAGAACATCGGATGCAGGTCGCTGCAGTAGAGCCAGTGCTGCTCGCGGTACAGCGGTTCGCTGATGATGTTATGCACCTGGGAGTTATAACTGCCGATCGCCAAATCAATATGGTTGTTCAGCACGCCGTTCAGCTGCTCCGCCGGAGTGCGGATAATCAGCTTGATATGCACATGGGGAAACTTATCGCTGAAGCTGCGCAGCACCACCGGCAGCGACAGCGCGGTTTCGGTTTCGATCGAGTCCAGCGTCGAGATGCAAATGGTGCCGCTGTGTTCGCCCTTCAGCAGCGACGACTGGCGCTCCAGCTCGTTCAGCTCGCTGAGCACCCGAATCGCCTGCTGTAAAAACTGCTGACCTTTCTCGGTCAGGGCAAAGCCCCCGCGCCCGCGCTGACACAGGCTGAACCCGAGCTGCGTCTCCAGCTGGGACATGGCGTTGCTGATCGCCGATACCGAAATCCCCAACTCCTGCTGGGCCCGGCTGTAGCTCTCAAGGCGGGCCACCGCCTCAAAAACCTGTAGTTGTCGAATGTTAAGGCTGCCGTCGTTAAGCATATTTAGTTCACCAATAAATGAACTAAGTATTTACAGCAGACGATTTAAAGTCCAGCCCATCTTTCGCACTATCTCCCTGTCGAGCATTTGTGTATCAGATCCAGGAGCTGAAATGGATAACGTCTTTCATCAACCACAGGGTGGCAACGAGATGCCACGTTTTGGCGGCCGCGCAACCATGATGCGCCTGCCGTTTATTGAAGATTTACAGGGACTTGATGCGGCATTCGTGGGCATCCCGTTGGATATCGGTACCTCCCAGCGCGCCGGAACCCGCTACGGGCCGCGCTATATCCGTACCGAATCGGTGATGATTCGCCCCTACAACATGGCGACCGGCGCGGCGCCTTTTGAATCCTTATCGGTTGCCGATATCGGTGACGTGCCGATCAACACCTACAGCCTGCTGAAATCGGTGCAGATTATCGAGGATTACTACACGGGATTAAATAGTTTCCCGATGATCCCGCTGACCCTCGGCGGCGACCACACCATCACCCTGCCGATTCTGCGCGCCCTGACCAAGAAACACGGCCCGGTCGGATTGATTCATGTGGATGCCCATACCGACACCAACGATGAGATGTTCGGGGAAAAAATCGCCCACGGCACCACCTTCCGCCGCGCGGTGGAAGAGGGTCTGCTGGACCTCAAACGGGTAGTGCAGATTGGTCAGCGCGCCCAGGGCTATGCCGCCGGCGACTTCCAGTGGGGCGTCGACCAGGGCTTCCGTCTGGTGCAGGCGGAACAGTGCTGGCACAAATCCCTGGCCCCGCTGATGGCCGAAGTGCGTGAGCAGATGGGCGATGGCCCGGTCTATCTGAGCTTTGATATCGACAGCCTCGATCCGATCTGGGCGCCCGGTACCGGAACGCCGGAAGTCGGCGGTCTGACCTCCATTCAGGCGCTGGAAATCGTCCGCGGCTGCCGCGGCCTTAACCTGATTGGCTGCGATCTGGTTGAAGTCTCGCCGCCCTACGACGTCAGCGGCAATACCTCGCAACTGGCCGCTAACCTGCTGTACGAAATGCTCTGCGTGCTGCCCGGCGTGAAATACCCATAAGGAGCCAGACCATGCAACTCAAGGTTTTTCGCACGCTCTGGGGTGTCACCGCCCCGTGGCAACAAACGCTCAGCGAACTGAAAGCGGTCGGCTGCTGCGGCATCGAGGCTCGCGTCCCGCTAACCAGCGACGCACGCCAGACGCTGGCCCAACAGTTGCACGAGTCTGCGCTGGAGTACATCGCCATCGTCTTCAGCGGCGGCGGCGTGATCCCGGCCCAGGCCGAAACGCCGCAGCAGCATCTCGAGCGCTTAAAAAGCCGCTTTGATGAGGCAAAGTCGCTGACCCCGCGCTTCGTCAATCTGCTGGCCGGCAACGACCGCTGGCCGCTGGCGCAGCAGGTGGATTTTCTCGGCAAAGCCCACGAGCTGGCGGCGACATACGAGCTGACCTGCAGCTTCGAAACCCACCGCGCCACCTCGTTGTACAGCCCGTGGCTGACCCTCGAGATTATTGCCCAGTTGCCACAGCTGCGATTTACCGCCGACATCAGCCACTGGATTGTGGTCAGCGAACGTCTGCTGGATGACCCTTGCGATGATTTCAGCGCTTTTATCGACCGCGTGCACCACACCCAGGCTCGCGCCGGTTATGACCAGGGGCCGCAGGTGCCTCACCCGGCGGCGCCGGAATATCGCGCCGCGCTGGATTTCCAGCAGCGCATCTGGCTGCAAATCTGGCACTCGCAGCGCCAGCGCGGCTATCAGCACACCACGCTGACCCCTGAGTTTGGCCCCGATGGCTATCTCCATCATCTGCCGTTCACCAACGTCCCGGTCGCCGACCTGTGGTCGCTGAACGCGTGGATGGCAACCCGGCAACAACAGCAGTTTGCCGACTTTTTATCCCTCACCGACAAGGAGCTTTAGAGATGAGCGTTGCAAAAAGTTCTTTCACTGAATTACCGACCATTAATATCAGCGCTCTTCTTAGCGACGATCTTGCCGAGCGCCAGACCGTAGCGGATGAAATAGGCCAGGCCGCGCGTGAAGTTGGCTTTTTCTATATTACCGGCCACGGCATTGCCCCGGAGCTGATCGCCGGGGTCCGCAGCGCCGCCAAAGAGCTGTTCGCCCTGCCGATGGATCAAAAAATGCAGTACTACATCGGCCGTTCAGCCAGCCACAAAGGCTATGTTCCGGAAGGGGAAGAGATCTATGGCTCCGGCAAACCGGACCATAAAGAGGCCTTTGATATTGGTTTTCAGGCCGCCGCCGACCATCCGTTCGTGCTGGCCGGTACGCCGCTGATTGGCGCCAACGAGTGGCCGGAGCTGGCCGAGTTTCAGTCGCGGGTGCTGGCCTATTACGAGGCGGTATTCGCCCTTGGTCATCGCCTGTTTGACGCCTTTGCCCTCGCCCTGGGTCTGCCGGAAGGCTACTTCAAAGAGATGGTCACCTGCCCGCCGGCAAAGCTGCGCCTGATCCACTATCCCTTTGATGCCAGTGCCGAAGATGTTCCCGGTATTGGTGCACACACCGATTACGAATGCTTCACCCTGCTGCTCGCTGACCAGCCGGGCCTTGAAGTGCTGAATGAAGATAGCGTCTGGATCGATGCGCCGCCGCAGAAGAACGCCGCAGAAGAAGAGGCGTTCGTGATCAATATCGGCGACATGCTGGAAGTACTGAGCGCTGGCACATTTGTTGCTACAGCACACCGGGTTCGCAAGGTGCCGCAGGAACGCTACTCCTTCCCGCTGTTTTTCGCCTGCGATTACCACACGCTGATCCGCCCGCTGCCGACCTTTTTGGCCGCCGGGGAAGCCGGCGAATACCAGGAATTAAGCATCGGCGAACATATGTGGAGCCAGGCGCTGCAAACCTATCGCTACCTGCGCGAGAAAGTCACTAAAGGCGAACTGCAGCTGCCGGAGCGCGCCCGCGGCACCAACACCTTTGGTCACCTGAAAAAACAAGCACAGCAAAAAACCGTTAATAACCCGTGAGGATAAATGATGAAAAAAACGCTTAAGAAGTTCTCGCGCCGTGTGGCTTTAGCTATCGCCGTCACCGCCTGTTTTTCCCCGCTGACCCAGGCCGCAGAGCTGCTGACCGATGGCGTCTTTAAAGTGGGCATGGAGGTTACCTATCCGCCGTTTGAATCTTACGACAGCAACAACAACATCGTTGGCCTCGACCCGGATTTTGCCGCGCTGATTGCCGAGCAGCTGAAAGCCAAACCGCAGCTGATCGATACCAAATTCACCAGCCTGATTTTAGGTATTGGTAAGAAGTACGACGCGGTGATCTCCGGGATGTACATCACCCCGGAACGCCTGAAACAGGCCGATGCAATCCCGTATGCCCTCTCCGGCGCGGCAATCATTGCCCTCAAGAGCGGCGATGTGCAGCCAAAAACGGAAGATGATTTGTGTGGCGTGAAGGTGGGCCTGCAGCAGGGAACCTCGTGGGTGACCAGCCTGAAAACCCACTCTGATGAGTACTGCCTGAAAAACGGCAAACCAGCGATTAGCATTTCGGAGTTCCCGACCTCGCCGGAAGTCTCCCAGGCCCTGCTGTCGAAAAATATCAGCGCGCAGGTCGAAATCGCCCCGGCGGCGCAGATCATCGTCGATAAAAGCCGTGGCCGCCTGGCCATCAGCTCCACGCGACTGGTGTATCCATTACCGCTGGGAATTTATGTCGCCAAAGGCAATAGCGAACTGGTGACCGCCATTAAATCGGCGCTGGCCACCTTAAAAGCCAACGGCAAATATGACGCCATCATCAAGAAATACAATTTAGAACGCATCGATTAATACAATAAAGCCATAAGAAACAGGAGTCGGTATGGAGTTCGATTGGGGATACTTTTTCTCATTATTTAGCGTTGGGGCATTCTGGCAGGCGTGTGTCACGGTGGTAGTCGTCAGTTCATTGTCCTGGTTTATTGGCCTGATACTGGGTTTCCTTTTAGCCTGCGCCAAGCTCTCCGGCCCGCGCTGGCTGAAGGTTCCCGTCGAACTCTATATTTGGTTTTTCCGTAGCGTGCCGTTAATGGTGCTGCTGGTATTCGTCTATAACCTGCCGCAGCTCTTCCCGGTAACCCAGCCGCTGCTTGGTATTCCGTTTATTGCCGGATTAGTGTCGATGACCGTCACCGAAGCGGCCTATATGGCGGAGATCCATCGCGGCGGATTACTGTCGGTGGCGAAAGGGCAAGGCGAAGCCGGTCACGCATTAAGCTTCAGCTTTATCGGGATCCAACGCTTAATTATTATTCCGCAGGCGTTTCGGATTTCGTTACCCACGTTGATTAACGAATACATCACCATTATTAAGCTCAGCTCGATTCTGTCGGTCATTTCATTACCGGAACTGCTGCTCACCGGCCAACGGCTGTATGCGCAGAACTTCCTCGTGATGGAGACGCTGCTGGCGGTCGCGGTCTACTACGTGATGGTGGTGACCATCTTTACCTGGCTGTTCCGGGCGCTGGAAAACATGCTGGATATTCAGCAAAAACGCCCGCAAACCTACAACGACGCCGAGTGTGATGCCCTGCGCAGCAGCCTGAAGGCGCCGCAGCAGACCGTCAAAGCCGAAGCCACCAGCGGCATGCCGCCGGCGCTCGACCTGCGGGCTATCGAAAAATCCTGGGGCCAGCATCAGGTGCTGAAAGGCATCGACCTGAAAGTCGAAAACGGCCAGGTCATCAGCATTATCGGGCCATCCGGCTCCGGTAAAACCACCCTTATCCGCACCATCAACGCCCTTGAAAGCATTGATGCCGGGGAGATCGTGCTGTACGGCGAAGACTACCTCAAAGGGGCGGCAATCGTCGATAAGCCGCAGATGCGTGCCGGCGTGCGGCGTATCGGCATGGTATTCCAGGGCTTTAACCTGTTCCCCCATCGCACAGTGCTCGACAACGTGATGCTCGCCCCGCTGTATCACAAGCTGGTTGACCGTGAAGTCGGCAAAGCGCAGGCCCTCTATCTGCTGGACCGCGTCGGGCTGCTGGCCCATGCCGAAAAATACCCATGGCAGCTCTCCGGCGGCCAGCAACAACGCGTCGCCATCGCCAGGGCGCTGGCCTTAAAACCGGACATCATGCTGTTTGACGAACCGACCTCGGCGCTGGATCCGGAGCTGGTTGGCGAAGTGCTGAAGGTGATTCAGTCCCTCGCCCGCGAAGGGATGACGATGCTGATCGTCACCCATGAGATGGACTTCGCGTTATCGATTTCTGACCGGGTGGTGATGATGGAAAACGGCGTCGTGGTCAGCGATGTCCACCCGCAGCGCATCCGTGATAACGCGGACGCCCCGGCGCTCGACCGCATACGTGAATTTATGGGAGTGCAATAAATGATGACTGAACGTCAACTACGCCAGGATCTGGCTGCCGCCTACCGCCTTGCGGCGCTGTTTGGCTGGGAAGATACGCTCTACACCCACTTCTCAGTGCGCCTGCCCGGCGACGGTGAACCGCGTTTTCTGATTAACCCGTTCGGCATGATGTTCGATGAGGTGACCGCCAGCAATCTGATCGTCGTCGATATGCAGGGGAAAGTGGTGGCCGGCCACGCCCCGGCGAACTCCGCCGGGTTTACCATCCATAGCGCGGTGCATATGGCGCGGGAAGATGCGCATTGCGTCATCCACACCCATACGCTGCCGGGAATGGCGGTCGCCGCCTGTCAGGATGGCTTACTGCAGCTTAACCAGATCAGCACCGAGTTTTATCAGCGTGTCGGCTATCACCCGTATGAAGGCGTAGCATTTGACCTCGACGAGCGCGCGCGTATTCAGCGCTCGCTGGGCAACAACATCGCCATGATCTTACAGAGCCACGGGCTGCTGTCGGTGGGGCGCACCGTTGCCGATGCGTTTTACATCATGTACTACCTCAATCGCGCCTGCGAAATTCAGATGGCGACCGCGCAGCTCGCCCCGCTCAGCCCGATCCACACCATTCCGCCCCACCTGAGCCAGCACGCCTGCGAGCAGCTAATGGGCGTGGAGCATGAGCGCCAGCAGGTCTGGCAGGCGTGGTTGCGCCGCCTCGACCGTCTCGACACTTCTTACAAAGACTAAAGCCTATGCCAAACCTGACTATCGTCGTCGATTGCAACGACCAGAGCTATGCCCGCGAGATTTGCGACGCGTTGCAGCGTTTTCCCGAGGTCACAGCGGTGCTGCCCGATCATCCGGCCGCCAGCGACGCGCAGTATGCCAGCTGCTGGTTCCCCAACCCGGAACTGCTGACCCGTTCGCCAGAATTGCAGCTGATCCAGGCCGCCTCGGCAGGTGTGGACCATCTCCCGGAGGCGGTTTTCGCCAGCGACGTGCCGTTGTGCCGGGTTGTCGATGAAGATTTTCGCCACGGCATGTTCGAGTACGCGCTGTGGGGCGTGCTGTGGTTCCAGCGTCATTTTGACCGCGCCCTGGCGCATCAACGCCAGCGGGTCTGGAAGATCGATCCCCAACGCGCCGCCGCCGATTATCACGTCGGGGTTATGGGGCTGGGGGAGATCGGCGGCTACATTGCCAGCCATCTCGCCGCACTCGGTTATCGTGTTTCCGGCTGGGCGCGCAGCGAGAAGCAGCTTGCTGGCGTCCAGTGCTATCACGGCGAGGCGCAGGCCGGGGCCTTTTTGGGCCAGCTGGACGCGCTAATCAACATTTTGCCGCTCACCGAGCAGACCCGCGGGATCCTCGCCCAGCCGTTGTTCGACCAGCTCCCGCCAGGCGCGGTGCTGATCAACTGCGGGCGCGGCGAGCATATGGTCAATGACGATGTGGTGCAGGCGCTGGATCGCGGCCAGCTGGCAGGGGCGGTGCTGGATGTATTCCCGGTCGAACCGCTGCCGCAAGACGATCCGCTGTGGGGCCATCCACTGGTGGTGGTCACGCCGCATATGGCCTCCATCGCCCCGGTCGAGGTGATTGCCCGCCAGCTGCTGGACAATATTCAGCGCCAGCAGCAGGCCCTGCCGCTGAAAAATCTGGTCAATAAACAGAGCGGTTATTAATCTTTTTTTGCCGGGCAATCCCCGGTCTGCACAATGAGCAACTGCTACGCTTAAGGGTCTGTTTCATCCACCATAAGGCCTACATTATGCACATTGATCTATCGGGGAAAGTGGCGCTGGTGACCGCGTCAACGGCCGGCATTGGCTACGCGATTGCCAAAGGGCTGGCCGCCAGCGGCGCGGAGGTGATCGTTAACGGGCGGAGCGAGCGCAGCGTCAGTGAAGCCATCGCCCGCCTGCAAAATGACGTCCCTGGCGCGCGCCCGCGCGCCGCGGTCGCCGACCTCAGCGACGCCGACGGCGCCGCGCAATTGCTTCAGGCGGTTACCGGCGTGGATATTCTGGTTAATAACGCCGGGATTTACGGGCCGCAGGATTTTTACGCCACCGATGATGCCACCTGGGAAAACTACTGGCAGACCAACGTCATGTCCGGCGTGCGGCTGTCGCGCGCCCTTCTACCGGCGATGGTCCAGAAAGGCTGGGGCCGGGTGGTCTTTATCTCCTCCGAGTCGGCGCGCAATATTCCGGCGGACATGATTCATTACGGCGTCACCAAAACCGCCCAGCTGTCGCTGGCCCGCGGGCTGGCGAAATTTGTCGCCGGTAGCGGCGTCACGGTCAACAGCGTGCTGCCCGGCCCGACGATCTCCGACGGTTTCGCCGAGATGTTAAAAGAAGAGGTCGCAAGAACCGGCCAGCCGCTGGACCAGCTCGCGAAAGATTTTGTGATGACCCATCGCCCGAGTTCGGTGATCCAGCGGGCGGCCTCGGTTGAGGAGGTGGCAAACATGGTGGTGTACGTCTGTTCGACCCAGGCTTCCGCCACTTCCGGCGCGGCGCTGCGCGTTGACGGCGGCGTGGTGGACGATATTATCTGACGGCGTTGCGCCCGTCCGCACTGTCGCGGCCGGGCGGGTTATCCTTCGATGACTACTGCGCCCTGTCATCCGTAATGCCGTAGGCGGCATACTTCTGCAACAACGCCTGATATTGCCCATTGTCACGCAGCGTTTGCAACGCCGCCGCGAACTGCTGCGCCAGCGCCTGGTTGCCCTTGCCGACATAAATTCCCAGCGTTTGCGGATAAATAGTCTGCGGCGAGCTGACCTTCAGGCGCCCTTTGCTGCGCTGGGTAAACAGGCTGACCACCCCGGCGATATCCACCTGAGCCTGAATATTGCCGGACTGCAGCGCCTGCAGGGTCTCCGGCGAGGTCGGGAACTCTTTTATCTCGATAGCCCCTTTGCCCTGCTGCTGGCAATACCCGGCGGAGAGCTCCTGTAATTTTTTCACCCACGACGTACCCTGCTGCAGGCCAACGCTTAAGCCGCACAGATCGTTTTCCGTTTTCGGCATCACCTGGCTGTCGCTGCGCACCATGATATAGGCCCCGGTGTTGGCATAGGGGATCGCATCCGCCTGGCGGACACGCTCCGGGGTGATATAGAGCGCGGAGATCACCGCATCCTGGCGCCCGCCGTTAAGGCCGAGGATCAGGCTGCTGAATTTGGTATCCACCAGCTGCAGCGTCAGGCCCATTTTCTCACTGAGCAGCGCCGCCAGTTCGGCATCAAAACCGACGATCTTGTCATCCTGCCAGGACTCAAACGGCGGATAGGCCACCTCCATGGCGACTTTTATTTTCCCCGGCGCAAGCAGCGTCTGCGCGGCCTGAGCCGACGACGCCAGCCCCAACGCCAGCACCAGCGCGCTGGCGAGCGTACGTACTGCAAAAGATTGTTTCATCTGTCGGACTCCGTTCAGGAAGCGATACGCCGATGGTGGGCATCGGCAAGCTGGCACAGCAGTTCAAACATCAGGGTCGCGCCGGTCAGGCTGGTGAGGTTGCCCTGATCAAACGGCGGCGACACCTCGACCAGATCCGCGCCGATCAGGTTCAGTCCGGCAAGCTGGCGAATGCAGCGCTGTCCCTGGATCGTGGTCATGCCGCCAATTTCCGGGGTCCCGGTGCCCGGCGCGTATACCGGATCCAGCACGTCAATATCAAAGCTGATGTAGGTCGGCCGATCGCCCACGATCTCACGGGCCTGCCGCATCACCGCGTCGATACCCAGCTCGTTCACCTGTTCCATACGGAAAATGGTGATGCCGTTTTCCTCCGCCCAGCAGTGTTCGTCTTCAGAGAACAACGCGCCGCGAATGCCGATTTGCACCGTTCGCCGGGGGTCGAGCACTCCCTCTTCCACCGCGCGACGAAACGGCGTGCCGTGGGTAAAACGCTCGCCGCCAAAGTAGCTGTCGTTGGTGTCCGAGTGGGCATCGAAATGGATCATCCCCAGCGGCTTCTCCCGCCCCAGCGCCCGCAATACCGGCAAGGTGGTGAGATGGTCGCCCCCGGCCGTTAACGGCATTACCCCCTGCTGAGTGAGGTCGCGATACCAGGCTTCAATGCGCGCCATGCTGTCCTGCACATCCATCGGGTTAATGCGCACGTCGCCCAGGTCCCCCACCCGCGCACAATCATAGGGGGAGCGGCGCGAGACCGGGTGCACCCGGCGCACCAGGCTCGAGGCATTGCGCAGCTCGCGTGGCCCGTGGCGGGTTCCCGCGCGGTTGGTGGTCCCGCCATCCCACGGCACGCCCACCACGCCGATGTCCAGATCGGCGGCCTGCGGCGCAAAGGGAAGACGGAAAAAAGTCGGTAGTCCGCTAAAACGCGGGATGTCGCCATCCTGCGGTTGCGGATAGGCCTGTTCAGAGGCAGATGTCATTGCGGTATCTCCATGCTTTTCGGGTCGATGCAGAGATACTGCGCAACGGGATGCTGAGAAAAAATAGTCAAAGCTAAAAAATTAGTTTAGAAAAATAAAAACAATTCCCGGGGCTTACAGCGGAGCATCCCCTTATGTCAGTTGGCAAATTTCCGAATCTGCGCCTGCTGCAGGTTTTTATGACGGTGGCAAAATATCAGGGCTACGCCAATGCGCAGCAGGAACTTAACCTGACGGTCTCAGCCATCAGCAACTATATGAGCGAGCTTGAAGAGAAGCTCGGCATCACCCTGTGCCGCCGGGGCAGAGGCGGTTTTTCGCTGACTGAAAAAGGCGAAACCGTGCTGCAGCAGAGCATCGACCTGCTCGATTCGATGGAGCATTTTGAGCGCAGCACCGCCATGCTGCGCGGTGAGCAAAGCGGGATTTTTAATCTTGGGGTGATCGATTCCACGATAACCGACCCGATGCTGCCGATGAGCAAAATCATCGCCAGCTTCAGCGAGCGCTACCCGCTGGTGCATATCAACCTGCAGGTCAGAAGCCCGAACGCCCTGCTGCAGGGAGTGTTGAATAACGAGCTGGATCTGGCGATCGGCACCTTCTCGATTCAGGCCAACAGCGTGGTCTCGCACCCGCTCTATCGCGAGCAAAACTGGCTCTACTGCGCCGACAACCATCCGCTGTTTACGGTGAAACATCCCACCGAAGCGCTGATTTCACAGATGCGGATGGTGACCCGCAGCTACTGGAGCAGCAGCGATTTGGGGCGCAAAGGATTTAAGCAGAGCGTGGCGAGTGCGGAGAGCATGGAAGCCCAGCTGATGCTGATTCTGTCCGGGAAATACGTCGGCTATTTGCCGGAGCACTACGCCTTGCCGTGGGTACAATCGCAACGGCTGCGCGCCCTGCTGCCGACGGAGTACGGCTACCAGGCACCTTTCTCGCTGATTTTTCGCCGCGGTCGCAGCAAAGAGACCTTAATTCGCGCGATACGCGACAACGTCCGCGCCGAGATTAAAGCGCGGAAACGTTAGCGCCCGGCCGTCAGGCAAGGCGTGTGTCGCAGTCCCTACTCGTGGATCTTCCATTTTTGCTTGAGGACATTTTTATCCTGGCGGTCCAGCCACTGATTGACCTTCTCCAGCAGCGGCTGATTGTCTTTGTTCATCATGTAGACTTTAAAGCTGGCGGTACCCGGGAACGGCTTATCGGTGGCGACACAAAAGACGCCGGGCTCTTTACTCTGGTAATAAAACCCTTCGATCAGGTCGGTAACCATCATATCGGCGGTTTTCTGGCGCAGCGCCTCCAGGTTATCGACGTTATTTTTGACCCGGATGATCTGCGCGTGTTTGATATGCGCATCGACGTAGCTCTGGTTGGTGCCGCCCGGATTAACGATCACTTTGACCGTCGGCTGGTCTATCTTCTCCAGGCTACCGAGCGCCGGGGCCGCGGCACAGTTCGCCAGGGCAATCTTGCCGTTCGCCACCACCGGATGGCTAAGGGCAAAATCCTTCGCCCGCTCCGGGGTCTCGGTCACGCCGCCCATCGCAATATCAAATTTGTCGGCTTTCAGGTCACTGGAGAGCGTCGGCCAGCTGGTCAGCACGAAGGTCACTTTTAGCCCCAGTTTCTGACCGAGATCCTTCGCCATATCGACGTCGTATCCGCGCAGCTCACCCGCTTCGTTATGAAATGCCAGCGGGGCGTAATCTCCCGGCACACCAACTTTCAGCTCGCCGCTCTGTTGGATCGTCGACATATCGCGCGCCTGGCTGCTACCGGCAACGCTCACCAGCACACAGGCAAGACAGACCTTCAGGTTCATACCATCATCCTTTTCAATGCGTTCGTTAGGGTACTTTTCCGCGTTATTACACCGCGTTTTATGGCTTGATTGCCGGGGGCAACTCCGATCATTTGTTAATGGTATGTTTTATTTTTGTGACACACAACCAGGAAGCGCCGCGCATGTTCACGATGAACACTTACTTCTCAATACAGTGTTACTGCTTTCACAAAATGAGACACCTGAGGGCATGCGGAAAAGAGTTTTTCTCAATATTACGGAGGTTAGGCTGTACCAGAATGATACAATACTGCGTATTTTTCGTGATAAATAATAAAACCCATAAATGACATTAATCTTATAGATCAGTGCGATGTCTCCTTGGCTTCAATAAAAGCGCCATCACGCCGATAGATATCGATGGAGTTCTCCTGGAGTCCATCGATAAATCAAGTCGACTCCGCATCAGCACAGGATATGAATAACACTTTCTTTTCCTTAACCATTTCGGAAGAGAGATAGTAAATCAGTTCAATATTAAACTCGAATACCTGAATGTTCATGTCTTTATTAGAGATACTTTCAATCAACCACTGAATTTCATCATAGACCAATTTATCAAAAAGCTTTTTTTTCTGTGCAGTAAAAAGCCATTGCTTCATAAACCTTTTTTTATTGATATCATTTATAGAGGGAAGGTTATATTTTCTAAGTTTAATCGCCAGAAGAAAGCAGTAATAAAAATTATTCAGAACAATAAGCTCATGCAACGATTTCATGGTCCTCCCATGTAAGACATGAGTATAATGAGAAATACAATCTTCCACACGTTCTTCAGGATAACGCCTATAGATTGATAAGAATTTTAACGAAAAATGCTTCTCGATTGTAAAGCCCCGGCAATACCGACGGCACATCTTCAAGTCGCACTTGCTTAGTAATTAATGGGGATACATCAATCTGTCCGGTGCTGAGGTAATGAATAGATGTCTGCCACTCTTTTCCCGGAAAAGGTGCAGAGATAGAGTTCCATGAACCAACGACTTTCAGTTCATTACGCACAATTTTTTCAAAATTCAACCGAGGTAAAGCAACGTCGCCATAAGGAATACCTAGTAGTACCACTGTTCCGCCTTTTGCCGCCAGAAGCAGTGACGAACCTATCCCAGCAGCATTCCCGGATGACTCAAAGACGATATCAACACCGGCGTTATGAGTGACGTCCAGGAACCGTGATAAATAGTTTTCATCATTGACACAGAACGTTGTCGTTGCCCCTGTTTTCGCAGCAACTTCGAGTTTCAATTCATCGGTATCAAATGCGAATACATTTCCCGCACCGCAGATTTTTGCCCATTGAACAGCAAGCAAGCCAATCGTGCCGCACCCAACAATGGCCACACTGCAACCAGGTTTGATATCGACCTGCCGCATTCCATGTACAACTACACTCGATGGCTCAATAAAACTTGCAGTCGCGAGGTCCATCGAGTCGGGTAATTTGAGGACGTTCTCAGCCGGAATCCGAATATATTCAGCAAAAGCGCCACTGACATGGCCGCCCAACACCTTAAGGTCCGTGCACCGGGCATAATTCCCCTGTTGGCAGTAATCACAGTGGAAGCAGGGAAAGCAGTTACAGGCTGTGACGCGGTCGCCTTTCCTAAGCCATGTCACATCACTCCCAATGCTCTCCACGACACCGGAAAACTCATGCCCCCAAGTCAGGCCAGGATTATATGACCCTATTTTACCAAAGCGCGATATATCAGAACCACATATACCTGCCGTATGCACCTTAATCAGAACATCAGTGGTGTTTTCAATTTCAGGTTTCCGCACGTCTTCATAGCGGACATCCTGTACACCATACAAATTCAATGCCTTCATCATGACCTCACTCATTGGTCTAAGGGTAAAACACGTAAATCTAAAAAATGCCGCCCTCACAAGGGCGACAACCGTATCTACTATGTCAAAGACTCGTGTGGCGAATTCAGGATCACGGAAAGCTGGTGCCAGCTTTCCGTGGCCGTTCTTTCAAACATTAAAGGCGTGACAGAGATATATCCTTCAGAAACCGCCCCAGCCTCACTGTACGAGGGAAATGCTGTGAGTCCATGCTCTACCCGGATCCAGAAGTAATTTTCTCCGTGTGGATCTGTCGTGGGAACAACCTGTAATCCTTTCACTTTGCCGATACCCTGGCGTGTGGCTTTAATTCCCCTGACCTTTTCCGCAGGCAGGTCTGGGAAATTAATGCTCAGGAAACAGTCCGCTGGCAATCCCCGGCTAAGTAACGTTTCCAGAACAGGGAAACAAAAGGCAGCTGCAGTACGCCAGTTAATAACATCCTCAGGTCGTTTGTCCTGACTTAATGCGATCGACGGAACGCCGAACAGAAGGCCTGTAGTGGCCGCACCGACCGTGCCGGAAAGTACGGTTTCAAAACCGATATTGGAGCCATTGTTAATACCTGATAGCAACAGTTGCGGAGGCTGTTCTTTCATCAACTGCCGGACAGCCACCGTGACACAATCAGCCGGAGTACCATGTACGGCAAACCGGTGCTCTCCACGTTGCTCTACTCGGACAGGCTCCCTCAGACTGACAGAGTTAGCCACACCGCTTTTATCGGTTGCAGGCGCCACGACCCAGACTTCATCCGCAAACTGTTCTGCCACACCTTCAAGCAATTTAATTCCCGGCGCATCAATACCGTCATCATTGACAAGTAAGATACGTTGTAAGCATTTTTGAGCCACAGCATTACCTCCCATTCAGGGATAAATAGAGATCAGTCTGGGATATAAAAACTTCCCCGGGAATAAAATATATTACTCTTCTTTCTCGCCAAATCCGCTGGCAAATAATCCTTTAATTTCATCCATCAGAGCCTGCTCATCAGGTCCTTCACAGATTATCTCGATGCTGGATTTACCTTTCACACCCGCACCTAATACGCTCATGAGCCCTTTGATAGCCGTTTCCTTTCCGTTATTTACCAGAGTCACTGAAGACTCATATTTCTTCAGTGTTTTGACAATGGTCGCTGCCGGACGTGCGTGTAGGCCCGTGCTGTTAACAACACGAATATTTTCTCTGATCATGATTTACTTCCAACTC
Organism: Enterobacter sp. JUb54; assembly: GCF_014298075.1. Classification (GTDB taxonomy): domain Bacteria; phylum Pseudomonadota; class Gammaproteobacteria; order Enterobacterales; family Enterobacteriaceae; genus Klebsiella; species Klebsiella lignicola. Next base: position 5,226,022 of record NZ_CP060418.1, on the reverse strand, counting down.
TGCTAGCTAAATTCAGAATAATTATTTATCAGGAAGCACGATTCATCATCAGTATTTTGCTATAAACATCAGCTTCTACAGCTACTTTAGCCCCTGACATCACTTTAGCAAGATTCGCTTCGTTATTATTTTGCGTCCAGGCCTGACCCACGGTAGTAATAAATGCCTTACGCAAATCGCTAGCAATATTCAACTTAACAACATTATATTTTACAAAACTACGGATGATATCTTCATCAATCCCAGAACCACCATGAATAACCAGTGGACACGGGCAAACTGCGGCAATTTGTTGTAGCAGTGGAATATCGATACGCGGAATATCTTCCAGACCATGAACGTTACCGACTGAAACTGCCAGCATGCTGCATCCGGTTTCTTCTACAAAGCGAACAACCTGATTAACATCCGTCTTGCAGTCTGCTTCACTGACGTGGTCATCTTCTTTACCCAGAATCGCGCCGAGTTCCGCTTCAACAGGTACGCCAAAAGATTTACAGAAATCCACGGCTTCTTTAGTAAACGCAATATTGTCTTCATACGGCAGTTCCGCCCCGTCAATCATCACGGAGGTAAAGCCTGCGCGGACGGCCTGCTTAACATCATTCAGCTCTTTACCATGGTCAAGGTGAAGACTAACCGGTACATCCATGGTCGCAGCCCGTTTTCTCACGATTTCATAGATATAGTCATAGCCCGACAATTTTGCGTTTGTCGGTGCAATCTGAATAAAGTTAGGTAACCCTGAACGCTCAATTGCGTCCAGGATGGAAATGGTGGTTTCCAGGTTGGTGGTATTGAATGCACCCGCCAGGATACGCTTTTCACGGATACGATCGAGCAGGATATTACCGTTTACTAATGGCATGATATTTACCTCTTTCTTCGTTGAAGTACAGTACCTAAATAATATTTATCTGATTTTAACCAGACATTTCCGAAATCAAATGGCATGTGATTATCAAGGAAAACAAGCTGTTCCAGATGAAGAACTGGTGCTTCTTCATTCACTTCCAGATAGTGTCCTCTTTCGCTACCCACTATTTTTGCTGCGTAGCGACTTTCAGAATATTCAATTTTTCGGCCCGTCATAGCCTCGACAGTCTCAAACAGGTTTTGTTTATTGAAATCAACATCAGTTATTGCTGGGCACAGCGAAATATTGATCCTGTTTTCAATTAACATAACCCTTTCCCCATCCACGCTACGGATCCGTTTAAGATAGAAAATAGGGGTACCTGGCTCTATTTGTAGTTTAGCTGCCACGCCTTTTGAGGCCTTCTCTATGTACGAGTCAATGACCTCGGTTGTAAAAGATAAATGTTGGCTTTCGAGCGATTCTGCGAACGAGAGCAATCCTTCGCCCAGAGAGTAGGAGATATTTTCTTTCTTAACGAATGTCCCCTTTCCCTGTACCTGAACCAGTAAACCTTCATTTACCAGCATAGTGACACCTTTCTTTACCGTGCCCCGACTGACCTGAAGTATTTCCATGATCTGATTTTCGGATGGGATCCGATCCCCCTTACCCAGCTCACCCTTATAAATTTTTCCGCGGATCCATTCAGAAACCTGCATATACAATGGAATTTCAGAGTCTTGCAGTATGGTACTCATGTGGTGTTTCTCCTGTGTAGATCGTCTGTATACAAGTATGAACAACTACTGATAATACAGCGTTTTTTAAAATTTAACTACATGACCGACTTCACAGTTTCAACCCAACATAAATATACTGGTACGACTATGCCTCCCATTCTATGGGTGCCCCCGCATATGATCGCGGGGGCACACCTGTCATGCGTCTGCTTTAATAATGACTTTCAGCACGTCATTATTAGGATTGGAAGCAAACTCAATCGCTTCAGGTATACGTGAAAGCGGCCAGGTATGGGTGATCATATCCTTCGTATTGATTTTGTCTTTTTCCACAATCTCAATCGCTTCTTTCATGTCGTAAGGTGTCAGCGAATAGGTACCAACGATTGAAATTTCATCCCGGAACAACCTGCCGGCATCAATCTCGACGACCGGATTCTTATCAAATGGTGAGAACACGACAATTCTTCCCCCACGGCGTACTACATCGACTGCCTGAGAAACCAGAGAAGACACCCCAGCAGCGATGATCACCACATCCGGACCTTTTCCCTGAGTAATTTCTGCCACACGGGCTTCAACATCTTCGTTTGCCGGGTCGATCGCATGAGTTACCCCCACCTTTAGCGCCAGTTCACGTTTGAAACGAGAAAGGTCGGAAACAATGACGGTAGAGGCGCCTTTCAACGCTGCCAGTTGTGCGCTGACAAGGCCTATCGTGCCTGAGCCCAAAACCAGAACAGTATCTTTTGGATGGATATTGGAAGATTTCAGCCCATGCAAACAGCACGCGACAGGCTCAATCATCGCCGCACGATCCCAGTCAAGACTGTCGATAATCCGGTGAGTCAGGTGTTCAACGTGTTGGCGCGGAATACGAATAAACTCGCTGAATCCACCGGGTTCCAGATTCGTTTTCTTGAACTGGTCGCACAGTGTAAAAAAGCCCCTGTCACAGTAATGACAGTTAAAGCAGGGAACATGAATAGCGGTCACCACGCGCTCTCCAACGCGGTAGCGTGTGACATCTTTGCCAACTTTCACCACTTCACCCGATACTTCATGACCGAGGATCACCGGGCCGGTAACTGTCTGGTGTTGCGCTTTATGAATGTCTGTTCCACACAGGCCGCAGGAATGCATTTTAATGAGCATATCGCCGTCACCAATTTCTGGTACATCGACATCTTCATATCGGATATCATTTTTACTGTAGTAAACGCTGGCTTTCATTAGTTAACTCCATTACAGAGACGCTCAGTAAGCATCTTGGATTCATAAAGCGGCTTGTAAACCTGGGTGTAAATTGTCTGATAGTGGGCCACCGCATCACTTTCCGGCAGATAACGTCGGGCCTGTTCCTCACCAGCCCATGACAGGCACTCCACTTCCACACCTGCAGCTTTAGCTGCCAGTATGGCCGCCCCTTTACTGACGGCCTCATTGACATTACAGGCCACAATTTCCCGGTTAAGAATGTTAGCCTTAAGCTGCAACCAGTATGGATTCTTGCAGGCAGCCCCAATAACATTCACGACGTGATAATTTTTTCCGGTCAGAGTTTCGTATAGATCGAGCAGGTTTCGGAGTTCAAAACACAGCCCCTGAAACACAAAACGCAGCACATCTTCAGGTCGTGATTTATCATCAAGACCGTAAATTAATGCCCGAGACCAGGTGTTTCTGTCCGGAGGACCGCTGCCACGCAAATGAGGAATAAAAATACCGTCAAGTGCGCCAGCCATAGCCATGTCCTGCTCGTTGCGTAGCGTTTCCACCATTCTCAGGAAGGCAGGCATATCGAGTTCGAAGAGGTTTTTGAACCATTCAATGGCATATCCGGCAGAAGGTAGTGAGGCATACAGGGAATGAAGCCCCGGAAGCACATGCACACCATTAGACACCCGGGCACGGAAGAAACGGCCGGTGTTATTGACCGCTTCGGTCACAACCAGTAATCCCTCTGTCGTTCCTGTGGAATTCAGAATCTGGTCTTCACTGGTTAAACCGACAGCCACGGAACCACACATATGATCATGCCCGGCGATGGCTACACGGGTTTTCGTCGACAACCCAATCAGATCAGAAACCTCAGACGTGACCGTGCCAATTGCCACCCCGGCATGGACTAGCGGACTGAATAAAGAAGATGAAAGTTCAGCTGCATTAATGAGCTGTTCATCCCAGTTCATCTCGGAGATATTTAATGCCATCGTTCTTGATGCCAGGGAATATTCCGAACGTTTCACACCTGATAATTTGAAGGCAATATATTCCGCCAGGCATAGCCATTTACGACCGTCCAGGGCACTGCTGACATTATCCTGCAGCCACTTAATCTTATTGATACTGTAATTTGAATGTGCAGGAATACCAGTTATTTCATAGATATGTTCAATATCCATTGCTGAAATAATTTTTTCCAGTTGCCGTTTTGGCCGGGTGTCATACCAGGTTAATGTAGGCCCAACTACATTGTCACTTTCATCAAGCAACACGCCTGCCTCACCTACACTGGCAACCGCAACTGCACTGATCTCTTCTGTTGTATTCAGGGTGTTTGTTATTGTTTTAAGGCCGTGTAATACACCTTCCCAGATAAGACGAACATCAAAATCAGTATTTTCTCCATCAACAATTTTTGGTGTTCTGAAACTGTACTGATTAACTAATTCGAGAGAAGGAATTTGAAACAAACACACCTTACAATTTGTCGTACCAACATCGATTCCGATCGTATACATCACTCTCCCCTTTTATTTGCAAGGGACATCGTTTGTTTTCATTCTGAAGCAGGTTCCCTCTGCTTCAGAATAGGCAGGTTTATTTTGTTACCGGAATGCCGTCAGAAGATGCTTCATTTTCTGCCACTTCCTCTGCTTTCAGCTGTTTTTTAGTAACACGATATAACCACAAGCACAGCAGGAAAATAACGGGAATGAGTACCAAGGCAATGGTATTCCCTTCGAAGATTTTGACCGCCCAGAAACGATATGGGTTACCGCCATCCAGCAGACTGGAGATTTCACCATCCGTTTTCATCGGGAAATTCATATCCCGGGCAATTTTGGTCAGGATTGGCGCGGCTGCCGATGCAACATACAGGTTTACCGCCAGGCATGGGATGCCAATAATAAACGCCCTGACAATATTCCCGCGACAGGCTAGCACCACCATAGAAATCGGTACCCAAATATTCGCGAGGTCACCCAGTGGCAACAATCGGTTACCCGGTAGAACTACCGCCAGCAATACCCCTACCGGAATCAGCAGCAGCGCGGTTGAGAGTACTGACGGATGCCCGACGGCCACTGCAATATCAAGCCCGATATACAAGTCATGACGGTCAGGGTAACGTTTCTTAAGAAAACTACGCACTGCATCTGACAACGGTAGCAGGCCTTCCATAAGCAACTTAACCATACGGGGCATAATCAACATTACTGCACCGAGGCTCATTGCCAGATTAAGGACACCTTTTACATCATATTCTGCCAGCAGGCCAATACCTGCCCCCAGAATCACCCCTAACATCATCGGCTCGCCAAAGACGCCAAAGCGTTTCTGGATCTGATCCGGATCGGCGTTAAGTTTGTTAATACCCGGGATTTTATCGAGCACCATATTCCCCAGCACGCCAATCGGAAAGAAAATCACCGATGACAGTGTTGGTAGTGAAATGCCCGGCAAATTAAAATACTTCTGAATCATCGGTGCACACCAGTCAGCCATCACGAACGTAATAGCTGCTGTGACGCCGGCAATAAGCAGGCCAAAGAAGAAGCTACCGGTCACCCCATAAACCATCGCGCCAACCATCGAGAAATGCCAAAAGTTCCAGACATCGATATCGACCGTTTTGGTCCAGTTCAGGGTCAGCATCAAAACGTTAATACCAATAGTCATTGGTACAACGAATGGTGCAACCTGAGAAGCCCATGCGATCGCTGCCAACGGAGTCCAGCCCAGGTCAACAACCGGTAAATCGATCCCGGTGTGGCTGACCATTTCTTTGGCTGCCGGCCCCAGACTGTCGACCAGTAATCCGAAAACCAGAAAAATACCGATGAAGCCCATGCCGATGGTCAGCGCCGAGCGTAATGCCCGGCTAAAACCGGTCTGAAGACACATTGCCATGATAAATATAATTATTGGCAACATGACTGTCGGACCAAGCCCCAGAATATACTGGACGGCGGAAAATACTTTATCCATCATGCTCACCTTTACTGTTTAAGGATGGCTACGATTTTTTCCAGTAATTCTTCTTCGCCAAATCCGGTCAGCAAAGGAAGGCCATTCAGGACCGGGGTCTTCAGTTCCGTCTTAACTGCTGATGTCACGATAATTAAATCAGCCATACCATCTTGTTTGCCAATGGTGCCAATATTGGACTGTATGGGTTCAACGTTAATGCCCTGGCTTTTGCAGTACTGAACCACTTTTTCAGTTGCTACCGCAGATGTCGCAATACCGCTGGTACAGGCGAAGATAATTTTCTTGTTCATTTCAGACTCCAGATATAGTAATAAGAATAACGAGGTAATAAGAACAAATGATTAAGACGATTTAATACAGATTTTTTGCCAGAAGCTCCATAACATCATCCTTTGATTTCGCCCAAAGGATCTGATCCATTTCATTGCTGCGCTGAAAAAGCGAAATTAGCTTCATCAGGAATTCGAGATGTGCATCTTTTTCCTTCAGCAGTAAAAAGAAAATAACATTCACCTTCATGGTAGAGTCCGGGTCCTCTGCCTGATTAAACACGATCCCCTCAGGGCACGTGACTACCACCAGTTTCTCTTCCCTAATATGCTCGGTATCGACATGAGGGATAGCGACCCCCATCCTTTCCAGTTGCATTGCCGTCGGATGATCCTCTTCCCTGGCAATCAATGCGCCCGGATAGCTTGACTCAACAAACCCATTTGAAAGCAATATGTTACTAACAAATCCGAACAGGTTGTTTCTGTCCTGGGGGGGCTCATTCAGGATGATGAGCTCGGGTTCAAGTCTGGAATTTAAAGACATATCGCTTGGCCTCATAATGACGATCATTGTTTCAGAGTTCAGAACAATGACAGGTATACTTGTCTATGTACAACTATGTTCAACCTGCTCAAACGTTAATCCGGCAACGTCAACCACGCAATAGTAGTTGTTTATATTTGTGTATTAGTTCACAAAAAATCAGTAGCCTCGGATACAAAAACCCGACAACACAAAGTAACAAATTGATATTTAAAGAAATTATATCATTGAGCGTTTCATTTTTTAGAAGAACAGCGACTTCTTCCTTATCTCCGTAGCCAGGTTTAGGTGAACATCGTCGTTTAAGAAAACGAATCAAAAATTAGTGAGCAAGTGCGCGTTTAAATAGCCTGCTATATCAACACAGGACGATGTTTTCATATTCAACATAACATCCTGAAATATCAGTGAAAGCGGGGATGGCGATGTCAGCTATACATTATCGTTCGGTAGACAAAAGTGCATATTCAGTTCGGTACGGACTACAAGCTGCTGACATTAGTTATGTCGGCCGGGTACTACTGTAGCCAGTTTAAAAAAGGTCAGGCATGTCATTGGGATACATTCTCTGATGTCTTATGGTGGATGCCAGAAACTACCATACACGCGCTTTTCTTCATTTGACCAACCGAAGATAAGTTAAAGAGCTTCATACCGTTGCAGGTGACGGATGTGTTCTGACTAAAGTTCTTGCTGCAGATACAGAATCTGCTGGAAAATTTTCTGATGGAAATTCAAAGTGCGGCTGGGGTGCGAATGGTGCGAAGTTGCTTTGTACTGTCCATCTTTTTAGAGTGATGGCCGTCTCCTGACTGAATAACTGGCTGGACAATTCAATCATATTTATTATTGCCATTTCGAAATAAGATGCGCAGAAATGGTTACCTAAGAATAAGTCCGAGAAAACCATCCCTACCTGAGAAAAATAGAACTATTGCATACTCTTTTTCGATATTTACGACAAAGCGTCTGACCGAAGTTTTTTCAAGCCTGCGTGCACCTCCGTACTGGTCTGTAGCAATGTCCCCTCAGCTGCAAGGACTGACACTGGATTGACCATGACATTATTTAGTTATATTCGATCGCGAAAGTGACCTGGCCGTTCGCCCGTCCGGGGGTGACGACAGTGCTGGTCTGCACGTACTGGGCGGTGTAATTGATGTTCTCCGCGCCGGCGGCATTGCTGGCAGGCATATGTTTGAGCACCGGCAGGTTGCTGGACTCATTGATTTTTACCGCGGTCCCGGCAGAGGGCGCCGGCGCCGGATTATTGCCGTAGCTCAGTTTGATGCCGACGCCGCTGGCAGCCCCGTCAACCTTTGCCAGCGCCAGGGTATCGTTGAGACTGGGGTCGGCGGTGACGCCAAAAAAGCCAATGCGGATATCGGTCGGGGTGGTGCAATAGACCGGAATACTGAAGGTCTGCGCCGTTCCGGCGGTGGTGGTCTGGCCTTTGAACGCCGCTTTATTCACGGTCCCCAGATTCACGTTGATGGTCGGGCGGGTCACCTGGCAGCTGCCGCTGGAGCCAATGTCAACGTTGAGCGCGCCAAGGTCGATACTCACCGGCGCGCTGGCGGTGTGGCTCCCGCCGCTGACGTCCTGCTTCTCGATGGTTAAATTACCGACCTGCGGCTGCGCCGGGACGCTGGCATGGTTGCCGCTCACCAGCGCCACATCGCCGGTTTTGTAAAAAGTAATATAGGCTTTGACCACGGTTTCGCGTTGGTTCAGCAACGCCGACAGTTGTGAACTGTCGCAGACCGTCATGGACTCGCTGCCGGCTGGCGCATTGCTGCCGTCGATGTAGCGCACCGGGCCGCCGCTGCACTGGAATCCCAGCGAATAACCGATACCGCTGAGCGCCGTGGGATAGACATGCTGGCCGTTAATCACCAGCGGCGTCCCGGTGCTGTTTTGCCGATAGACAATCTGTTTCCAGACCGCGGTGGGCAGTTGCAGATCGCAGACAAAATGAATGCCGCTACCGTTATCCGCCATGGCGTTGGTCATCTGCGTGTTGGCGGGCATAGTGGGCAGATAGCGAATATTCGGCACGTTAATGGTCATCTGCCCGACGCTGCCGCTGCAGCTCTCACTCCAGCCATAGTGGCTGTAAATCCCCGCCATCAGCAGGAACACAAACTGCATTATTCGAAGGCCGCGATGCATGGCTGCTACTCCTCAACTCACTGGCAAAAACCGCTGAAGGTTTTTACGCTGTTCTGCTGTTGCTCACTGGAAAGATGGAAATGCAGGGTGCATTTCCGCGCGAGGTTGTCCTGGGTCCAGCTCGCCTCAAGCGTGCCTTCATCCGGGATACCGCTGAGGTACACCTGGCCGCTATCGGCGACCATCCCCTGCGGCGCCGCGCCCGTGTCGTCCTGCTCCTGGCGCAGCTGGACGCTGGCGCCAAACGGGATCGCCCCGTCGTGATTGCGCAGGGTGAACAGCACGCGATTGCCGATGTGCGTCTGGTAGTTCGCCATCACCACCGCGCCACCGCCGGGGATCACCGTCTGTCCCTGTAATTCGACATCGGTGTCGTTGGTCATCGATTCGGTATCCAGGGTGATGGTGTTTTTGCGATAGACCGTTAACGTCGGCACGACCGCATAACCACGCCCGTCGGTATGGACGTTGCTGCCGTTCTGAATCGCCACATCCGCAGCGCCAGGTGCCCGCACGATGGCAAAGCTGTCGCCGACGGGTTGCCCCAACGTGACGCCATGGGGGTGCGCCACGATAGAACCGGAAGCGCCCCAGGTCAGCTGATTGCTTTCACTGTCATGGCGATAGCCCAGCTGGGCGCTGCCGTAGCCGCCGTGGTAATCCAGCGCGGCGCTGCTGTTACTCCCCTGCCCGGCGTTGGCGTAGCCTTGCTGCACCGAGTAATAGAGGTTCTGACTGTGCGGCATCACGCCGTACATCGAAACCTGCTGCGAGGAGTGACCATTGTTGTCGGAGGTGGTGCTGTAGCTCACCGAACTTTCCGCCAGCCAGCCGCTGAGTGGAATATTCAGGTTTAATGACCAGGAGCGGTCCGCGCGCTCCCGGTCGGAAGATTGGGTGTAGTAGTAGCCGACGCCCCAGGAGATGCCTTTCCAGGCGCTATAGAAACCGAGATGTATCGTTTCATCGCGGCTGTTGCTGTGCCAGTAATCCTGCGAATAGGCGGACAACGCCAGACTGCTGGCGGTACCAAAGGACTGGGCAATCGAGAGCTCTTCCCGGCTGCGTTTGTTATCGACCATCTGGCTCTGGCTTTCGAGCGCATTCGCTTCGCTGAAGTCGTAATAGCCGCTCGAAGAGTAACGATAGCTGGCGAGGCTGAACGAGGTTCCGGTGCGGGCAAAATCTTTCTGGTACTGCACGCGGAACGAATGGCCGGCAAAATGTTTATCCGACGGCGTGGCGGTGTTGGCCCAGGTCAGGTCGCCGCCGAGCGATCCCAGTTCGCCAAAGCCGCGCCCGATACCCATCGCCCAGGCCTGATAATCCTGCGCCAGCTGCGTGCCGCCGTACAGGGTGACCGACGCGGGCAGCCCATAGAACAACGTGCCCTGAATAAACTCCGGTGAGCGAACGTCGTTCTGGTCGGAGTGATAGCGCCCGCCGCTGAGGCTGAATTTGGCCCGCCCTTCACGCAGCATAAACGGCACCGCGGAATAGGGTTGGGTAAACGAGCGCACCGAGCCATCGCTCTCTTTCACCTGCACTTCAAGGTCGCCGCTTTGTGCCGTCGGGTAGAGATCTTTAATCGCAAAGGCCCCCGGCGAGACGAAGGTTTCGTAGATCACATAACCATGCTGCAATACCGTCACTTTGGCGTTGCTGTGCGCCATCCCGCGGATCACCGGGGCAAAGCCGCGCTGGCTGTCCGGCAACATTTCGTCATCGGACATCAGTTGCACGCCACGAAACGGCACGCTATCGAAGACTTCGCCGGTCGTGAAGGTATCGCCCATGCGCAGCAGGCTTTTGAGCGGCGCCACGTCGCGCTGCACATAGGTACTTTGTGAATGCCAGCGGTAATGCTGGTCATACTGCATTGAGGAGATATTGCGCAGTCGCCAGGCGCCAAAATTAGCCCCGCTGCGTAAATTCAGATAGCTGGAGCGGCTTTGTTCTTCAGACTGCCGGGTCTGCGCCCCGGTCAGGTTATAGTTGACGAACGCCGCCGGCACGCCCTCATCCCAACGTGACGGGTCGACATAGCCGCGACTCTGGGTGTTCATCGCCGCCTGCGGAATGCTTAAATTCAGCCGCTGGGTGGCAAAATCAAACTGGCTGCTGGCATTCGGAATGTAGTGTTCAATCCGGGTGAAGGTCTCACCTTCATGCAAGGTGTTAAAGGATGAGAAAGCGCTGACGTTGACCCCGAAATCTGCCAGCTGCGCCGGGGTCAATACCGGTTGCAAGGCCCCGTGGTCTTCAACAAAGGTGACCGACCCCTGGCCGATTTCCTGATTGTTGACCCAGATACTCACCGGATAGGTTCCGGGCTGCTGCCCGCCGGATTTGGCGAAATAGTGTAAGTCCGCCATTTTTTGCTGCGGATTGGCAAACTCGAGGGCCGCGGGGTCGAAATAATCATCGGCCCAAACCACCGCGCTGTGGCACAACAAACACAGCAGCGGCGGCACGCTGGCGATGAACCGGGCATCCCCACACGGGGACGCCTTCACAGCATCGCCGTGAACGGTAACAAAGGATTTTTTTTTCACAATAGCTGACCTGGCGATGCTAAGCGCAAAAATGACTACTGGGCGTAATCCGTAATCCCGCCAAAATCATTAATGGCGCGCCATTTCACGACTCCGGAACCGCTAACCGGCCACGTTTTGCTGGCTAACGGGGCAATCATTCCCGGTTCTTCGATCTCTTTGCCACCCACCGAAATCGTAAAAAAGGAGACAAAGTATGGCGTCGGGTTCTGCGCCACCAGTCGGTTACCGATCACTTTAAAAATCAACGATTGCCAGGCTTTGGCCGGATCGCCCACCAGGCCATTTGGTCGATAGAAAATTTTAAACTTCGACTTAATATTGACCTGTAATTTATTGCTGTCCCCTTGCTGCGTCGGGGAAATACTTTTCACATTTAACCAAAATACCGATTCGCGATCGCGGGGCAGCGTTTTGCCAATGAAATTAATTCGCAATACGTTTTCTTGTTCAGGGTCGAGGCGAAATAATGGCGGCGTCACGATAAAAGGCACCGGGCTGGTATCTTTTGCCGCATAGTTTTCCACCCACGATTGCACCAGATAAGGTGAATGGGTATCAGCATTCGTCACGGACAGTGAGGCTTCGCGCTTTCCTTCTGGATAAATAACCCGCGTCCCTCCCATCACAATACCGGCCTGAGCCGTGGTGGAGACCAACAGAATAAAAGCAGCGGTGATGCCAGCCAGAGTATATTTCATCATCACAATCATCAAATAACGGTTTAAATACAACCGCAAAACACAACAAACAGCCAAAATACAAAAAGAAAATGAGCAGGTATTCCTGCTCATTGCTTTCTTAGTTGTACACCATATTGAAGTTAGCGGTTCCGTTTGCCGCACCGGCGGTCACCGCACTGGTGGAGATATAATCGGCAAAGAATTCCAGATCGGCCGTACCGGTGCTGGCGCCGCTGGTCCCGGCAACCACGTTCTGGTCACGAGAGACGGTGCCGAGATTAATCGGCGTGGATTTGTCATCTTCGTACAGTTTGATCGCTACACCCTGCGCGCCGCCGTTCACCGCCAGCAGGTCGCTGTTGTTGGTATCCCGGGTGCCATCGAACAGCACCGAGACTTTGGTGACCGAGGTCGGGCAATCTTTGACTTTAATATGGAAGGCGGTTTTGGTGGTTTCAGAGCCGGCGCCAGCAAAGTAACTGCTCGCCCACTTGCCCAGGTCGACGACCTGATTGGCGCTGGTGCTCTCAATATTACAGGAGGTGTCGGTAATGGAGCCGGTGAACTCGACCTGACCACCCGTACCTTGCGTACCGCTATTTGAGCCCGGATTGACGGTCACTGCGGAACGTGCAGGCTGTGCGGGACTTGCCATTACAACGCCGGATACCAGAGCACCAACCATCGTTGCCATAATACAAAATTTGGTTTTCATTTTTTATCTCATTGCTAACAGATCTTTATGACAGATACAGCTCAGAAACAGTATGTTTGAGCAACTCTGCTTTCCGTTTCTCCATGTTAAGAATATGCGCGTTCCATCAGCGGGATATTAAACGCTCGACAACAGGTCCCGTTCGATTTATTGCACCAGAATGGCGAAATAGACCGCAAACAGGAAAAATAAAACCAGGCATTTAATATTAAGAGAAATACTATTCTTGCGATAAATAAAACGCAATATTTTGTTATGTTAATGAAATGATGTTTTATTTTACCAATGAAATAAAAATCCTATAGCTCATCAGGATTGTTAATTTTAGAACCCAAAAAACCCAACAGCATAACAGGACAATGCAACAACTTGCCGCGTCAGTTAACAACATCAACAAAAAGAGGCCCTGTTTTGCTGCGTTATTTCTGTGAACCCGCAGGAGACAATCGCTGTTTTAAGATTATTCTTAGTTACAGTCACCTTCTCATATTTGTCACATTGGCAATCATAATTGCACTAATAAATACCTGTTATAACTATCCTGAAGCCTTATATTTCATATGAAACTTCAAACTGAATAAATCTCATTCATTAGCCTTGATATTATTTCAGTGTGCTTAATTCTCAAGCGCCGTGAAATAAAGAAAAACGGCGTCTCCCGATAAAAAAACCCGCCACGGCAAACGCCGGTGACGGGTTGTATCGAACATCAGGTGGGTAAATGCGCGGTTAAATTCTCAATTAAAACAGTCCTAACGGCGCGGTACCGTAGCTGACCAGCAGGTTTTTGGTCTGCTGATAGGCTTCAAGCGCCATTTTGTGAGTTTCGCGGCCAACCCCTGACTGCTTGTACCCGCCGAACGCCGCATGCGCCGGATAGACGTGATAGCAGTTGGTCCAGACGCGACCGGCCTTGATCCCGCGCCCCATGCGGTAAGCCAGGTTGGTGTCCCGGGTCCAGACGCCGGCGCCGAGGCCAAACTGGGTCTGGTTAGCGATGGCCAGCGCTTCCGCTTCATCTTTAAAGGTGGTCACGCCAATCACCGGGCCAAAAATTTCTTCCTGGAAGCTGCGCATCTCATTGCGCCCCTTAATCAGGGTCGGCTGGATGTAGTAGCCATTGTCCAGCTCGGCGGCAATGCTGGCGCGCTCGCCACCGGTCAGGATCTGGCCGCCCTCGTCACGGGCAATCTTGATGTACGACAGGATCTTATCGAACTGCTGACGAGACGCCTGCGCGCCAATCATTGTATCGGTGTCAAAGGGGTCGCCGCGACGGATCTGCGCCACTTTGGCCATCACCCGCTCCATGAACGGCTCGTAGATCGATTCATGGATCAGCGCCCGCGACGGACAGGTACAGACTTCGCCCTGGTTAAAGAAGCCCAGAACCAGCCCTTCCACCGCCTTCTCAATAAACTCTTCTTCGCCATCCATCACGTCGGCGAAGTAGATATTCGGCGACTTGCCGCCCAGTTCAACGGTACACGGAATAATATTCTCCGCCGCGCAGGCCAGAATATGCCGCCCGACCGGAGTGGAGCCGGTAAAGGCGATCTTGGCAATGCGCTTGCTGGTCGCCAGCGCTTCACCGGCTTCTTTACCGAAGCCCTGCACCACGTTCAGCACGCCCGCCGGGAAGATATCGCCAATCAGCTCCATCAGCAGGGTGATGCTCAGCGGCGTTTGCTCTGCCGGTTTGAGGACCACGCAGTTACCGGCCGCCAGCGCCGGCGCCAGCTTCCACGCCGCCATCAGCAGCGGGAAGTTCCACGGAATAATTTGCCCGACCACCCCCAGCGGCTCATGGAAATGGTAGGCCACGGTCGTTTCATCGATCTCCGCGGTGCTCCCTTCCTGCGCGCGCAGGCAGCCAGCAAAATAGCGGAAGTGGTCGACCGCCAGCGGCAGGTCGGCATTCAGCGTTTCACGCACCGGCTTACCGTTGTCCCAGCTCTCGGCAATCGCCAGATACTCGAGGTTTTGCTGGATGCGATCGGCCACCTGCAGCAGCAGATTCGAACGCTGCTGGACCGAGGTTTTGCCCCAGGCTTCTGCGGCGCGGTGCGCGGCATCGAGTGCAAAGTCGATATCTTTGGCATCCGAGCGGGGGAATTGTGCAATGTCGCTCCCGTCCACCGGCGAGGTATTCATAAAGAATTCGCCGCCGATCGGCTCGACAAATTTGCCGTCTATATAGTTACCGTAAGCGGACTTAAATGACACTAAGGCGCCCGGCTTGCCAGGATGTGCATAACGCATTGCAATCTCCTTCTGTAGGGTTGAGGCGCAGCGGCGTATTGGTTTTGTGCTGTTGCCTGCTGCATGAGGAGTAATGCAGGGGTTATGCCAGAGTTTTATGACTATGAAATCATCATGTTATTCATTGAGTTACACGAATACCTTTGGCGGGTGTCGCACTGATTTCTGCTTCTGTGTCGCAAATCGCAACACATGAGAAACCATAAAGCTACAATGTTGCAACATTACTTAAGCGGCCATGAGGTGCTCCGTGCAAGGCAATTCGTTTACCCTCGACCCCGAGGCGAAAACCAACCCGTTGCTCAGCGATTCCTGGTTTCGTAGCCAGCAGTATGGTCTGGAGCCGACGACGGATGATTTTCCGCGCCTGCGATCCAACGAGCTGGCGGATGTGCTGGCCAGCCATACCCGGCTACAGCAGCTCACTCAGCCGGTGGTGAACACGCTGTCGCGAAAAGTGGCTGACCTGCAGTCGGTGGTGATCCTCTCTGACGCCAGCGGCCTGGTGCTGCAAACCTTCGGCAACCTGCACGCCATGGAGAAAGCGCAGAGCTTCGCCCTTGCGCCGGGAAATTTGTGGAGTGAAAGCGGTCGCGGGACTAACGCCATCGGCACCGCGCTGGCCATCGACGACAGTTGTGAAATCGATGGTCGCCAGCACTTTCTCACCAGCAACCAGGACCTCTATTGTGCCGCCATGCCGGTGCAGAGCCCCGACGGAAAAATAGCCGGAGTGCTGGATATTTCCGGCCCGGCGCAGGTGCCGCATCCGCATACCCTGGCGTGGGTGAAAGCGGCGGCCAAACAGATTGAGTACCTGTGGGTTAAGCAGAGTCTGCACCCGCAGCAGTGGCTGATGAGCCTGCATGCCGATCCCCACAAGCTCGATAGTGTCGAAGAGCTGCTGCTGGTCTTCTCCGATAACGTGCTGACCGCCGGCAATCGCCTGGCGATGCGCGATCTGGGCCTCGATCCCGAGCAGTTCGGCCAGGTCACCTTCCAGCAGCTGTTCCCGCAGCTGACGCAAACCGCCGTGAGCATCCCGCTGCCGGTCACCCTCCAGCAGCACACCTGTTATTACCGTTTACGCGCCCCGGCCCGCAGCGGCGTGGCGGTGGTGGCCCCGCCCCCGGCACCTGAGCCTGAACCTCTCCATCTGCCATTCACCAGCCCGCAGGAAGGGGAAAAGCTGTTACGTCTGCTGAATGCCGGTATTGCGTTATGCATTGAAGGGGAAACAGGATGCGGGAAAGAGTTTGTCAGCCGGACGCTGCACCAGCATAGCCGCTGGCGCAACGGTAAATTCGTCGCCATCAACTGCGCCGCCATTCCCGAATCGCTGATTGAATCTGAACTGTTTGGCTACCAGCCGGGGGCCTTTACCGGCGCCAGTAAAAACGGCTATATCGGTAAAATCCGCGAGGCCGACGGCGGGGTGCTGTTCCTCGATGAGATTGGCGATATGCCGATGCTGCTCCAGACCCGCCTGCTGCGGGTGCTGCAAGAAAAAGAGGTGACTCCGCTCGGCGCCAGCCGGAGCGCGGCGGTCAGCTTTGCGGTGATTTGCGCCACCCACCGCAACCTGGCGCAGCACGTGACCGAAGGGACTTTCCGCGAAGACCTGCTGTATCGCCTGCGTGAATTTGCCCTCACCATCCCCCCTTTGCGCGAGTGGACGACGCTGCCGGCCTTTATCCAGCAGCTCTGGCACGACCTCGGCGCCACGGCCCGCCATGTGCAACTCTCACCGCCGTTGCTGACGCATCTGGCGAGCCTCCCCTGGCCGGGTAACGTCCGCCAGTTGCAAAGCCTGATGAAAGTGTTGCTGGCGCTGGCTGACGAGGGAGATGAGCTGACGGTGGCGGATCTGCCCGCCGAGTACCAGACTGCACCGCCGCCGCTGCCATCGCGTGGGCTTCAGCAGCACGATGCCCAGCTGATCGCCCAGACGCTGAGCACCTTCAACGGTAACGTCAGTAAAGCGGCGCAGGCGCTGGGCGTTGCCCGCAGCACGCTCTATCGCCGCGCGGCGCGTCACGGAAAAAATTAACCCGCTGCGGGGCGGGCTGCCCCGCGACCGCACTTTCTCACTGGCGTCATGCGTTTGTTTATTTTAGAATTATCTAAATTTAGAAAAAGCTAAAATAGATGAATACACCCGAACAGTTACAGTCAGCCGCCGGCGAGGCCGCCGCTCTGCTCAAAGCGATGAGCCACCCCAAGCGGCTGGTGATCCTCTGCATGCTCTGCGAAACGCCGCGCGCCAGCGCCGGCGAACTGGCCCGCATCACCGGCCTGAGTCCTTCTGCCACTTCGCAACATCTGGCACGCATGCGTGAAGAAGGCCTCATCGGCTGCGAGCGCGAGGCGCAGCGTATCCATTACTTCATCACTCATCCTGCGGTTCAGCAAATTATCTCCACGCTGAAGACCCTCTATTGCCCTTAAGGAACAATCATGACTATCGCCACCCTTTCCCCCGAAGACGTCCGGGCTCAGATTGCACAAGGCGCCAGATTAATCGATATTCGCGATGCCGATGAATATGCCCGCGAGCATATTCCTGATGCCGAACTGGTACCGCTGGCGACGCTCACCAACGGCGCCACGCTGCGTACCACGGCGGACGACACGGTTATCTTCCATTGCCAGGCGGGCTCGCGGACGCAAAATAACGCCATTCGACTGGTCGCCGCCGCGGCCCCCGCGCAGGTGAAGCTGATGAGCGGCGGTATTCAGGCGTGGAAAGCGGCAGGTCTGCCGGTCATAGAGGACAAAACGCAGCCTCTGCCGCTGATGCGTCAGGTGCAAATCGCCGCTGGCGGACTCATTTTGCTGGGGGTAGTGCTAGGATATAGCGTGAGTAGCGGATTTTTCCTGCTCAGCGCGTTCGTCGGAGCCGGGCTAACCCTGGCCGGCCTAACCGGATTTTGCGGGATGGCGCGTCTGCTGGCTGTGATGCCATGGAACCGACGTGCGCAGTGAACCTGAGCACAATGTTGATCGACAGATGAGGAGAACGCGATGTATTCAGTGGGTGATCTGGTACAGCCACGCATGGGCGGGCCAAAACTGAAAATTGTAGCCGTCAACGAAGAGCATATCGTTGCCGTGCAGGCCAGTAACGAACAGGGCGAGCAATATACGCTGAAGCCTGCTGACGTTTCGCCTTATACCGAAGAGGGTGATTTTGGCGTTTGTTAATATTAACGGTGGGTCACCCCACCGTTATTTCTGCTGGTTCCGCTCCCATCCCACCCGCGTTTATCGCCGGTCGAACGTCGTTAGCCATAACGATTAGATCAGAAAACTTTCCAGGGTTTCACCTGCGGCGATGGCGTTAGCAATCGGCTTCGGCATACGTCCCTGACCAGTCCATGTTTTCTGCTCGCCATTAAGGTCGGTAAAACGATATTTTTCCGGACGCGGCTGACGTTTTTTGCTGCCTTGCTGGGGAGCGACATCCAGTGAAACCAGCTCGTCAGGGGTAATACCGTCGGCGATCATCAGCTCCAGCCAGGTCTGTACTTTTTCCTGGTATTCAGCGTGTTGCTCGCTGGCAGCCAGCTGCTCTGCCCGTTTTTCTTCAGTGACGACCCTGAGTTTTTCCAGCATTTCTTCAAGCACGTCAATGGAGAATTCACGCGACATCGCCCGCAGCGAACGGATATTATTCAATTTCTGTAACATTAAAGACATAAATTACCAAACAATCCTAAATTTCAAATAAGACAATACTACCGGGATACTTTAATATATTGGGCTATTTATTACCACCTTTAATCCCTGCGAATAAATATATCCCGAAGACACTTGCTCAATTCAATTTTAAACGGCAGGGATTATTGCCAAATTAAAAAATAAGCGGATGATGTCACCCCGCTGAATAGAATAAAAAAGCCACACTGATAGCACCAGTAGATATATTATCTGGCGTCTCAGCAGGTTATCCGCATCAATACGGCGACTGTCTTATACAACTTCAGCTCGCCAGTGAATAAGTATGCTTTAAATCAGAATGAAAATCGCAATTAACAAACAGAACACCATGCCATAAATTACGGCACGAATGAGAGAATTACTCCAAAAGTGATAGCCATCACACTGAAACGTGACATCAGGCGCCATCCGGGCCGTTCGTCTCCCCACACGCGCAACGCCCCTTCAGCCAGTAAAAAACCAACCATTTGATATTAATACAAAAAATACAAACCCAGGACAAAAGTAGCGCAACGCTTATAAAACGAACTCTTACAGAGTATTTTATCGACAAAACGCCACTAAATAAAAATTTATAGCTAGTTGCCAGTTTTAAGGCAGAGAGATAATCTACGCACACAAAACGACACAACCCAAAACGCTGCAAATGAACGCGTTTTGTGGCGTAACAGACTTCATTTTCGAGGAGCACCCCGATGTTCTCTGCGCAGTCCCGCTTGCGTCATGCGGTAGCAGACACCTTTGCGATGGTGGTGTACTGCACCGTTGTAAACATGATGATCGAAATATTCCTCTCTGGAATGACTTTTGAGCAGTCGCTTTCCTCACGACTGGTCGCCATTCCGGTGAACATTATTATTGCGGTACCTTATGGCTTTTATCGTGACCGCGCCATGCGTCTGGCACGCCATATCAGCCCCTCAGGCTGGATGAAGAATATTGCCGATGTCGTGGCATATGTGACCTTTCAGTCACCGGTATACGTCGCGATTTTATTTGCGGTCGGTGCGGACTGGCATCAGATTGCGGCAGCAGTGAGTTCAAACATTGCGGTATCGATGATGATGGGGGCGGTTTACGGTTACTTTCTCGATTACTGCCGCCGCCTGTTCCGCGTCAGCGCGTACCAACAGATTAAGGCCTGATCCTTTCAGTTCAACGACTCAGCGACTGACCTTTGTCAGTCGCTTCCCGGATACATCCCCACCCTTGCTGCTCTGTGCTTAGCTGTGAGACAGGCTCGGCGTCACTTCGCCAAATAACCCACTGATAAAGCGCTCAAGCGCCATTCGCGAACTGAACCCGTGTGGAATACCATAATGCTGCTGCACTTCCCCGGCCAAATACAGCGGGAACTGCTCATAATGATCGCAGGTTTTGATATCCGACGCGGGCTCCGCCAGCGAATTACTGCGTTCTTTTAACGCAGGGTGAATAATTAAAGCCGTGCGTCCCATGCGCGCTTCGCGGTTCACATAGACATAATTATCACCGCGGCGATAGCCATACGCTTTTTGGGTTACCGCATCCATGGTGAAGCCGGCCTTTTCAAGAACGCGCGCCACCTCATCGGGTCTTAAATACATACTCATTCCTCATTATCTTTTACCGCACATTGAACCTTACCTTATTCAGCATTGATAACGCTTTCGGAAAATTCCAGAAACCGAACACTATCAGCATAATTCAAAATCTTGTTCTACACTTAATCACTCAACGGAATTAAGGGAGAACGCAATGGCGAACCGAGCAAACCGCAACAATATCGATGAAAGCGCTGAGGATATTCATAGCGATGTCAGCCAATTAGCGGATACGCTGGAAGAAGTGCTGAAATCATGGGGCAGCGATGCCAAAGATGAAGCAGACGCCGCGCGGAAAAAAGCACAGGCATTGCTGAAAGAGACACGTGCCCGCCTGAATGGCAATAACCGTGTGCAGCAGGCTGCCCGCGATGCCGCAGGCTGTGCCGATACCTACGTGCGGGATAAACCCTGGCAGAGTGTGGGTGCCGCCGCCGCCGTTGGGTTATTTATTGGCGTATTATTGAATTTGCGTCGATAATATAAACGATAAATGAAGATAACAAATACGCGTCCGCCCCTGCGAGCCTCTGGTCCGCAGGGGCTTTTTGTTGTCTGATTGCTTGCCATCCGATGTGGACATGATTGTCGTTACAGGGTGGTTTGGGTGAAAGTGGTTTTTAGCGTGGGCTCCGTGGACAATTCCGTTTGCTTTCGTGGAATGTTCCGTTCACGGTGAATCCAGTACTTTTCTCACGCCCTCAGCGGGTGAACGGCATGGGGGGCGTTTCGCTCGCCCCCCATGACCCCCGGCATTGCGCTGAAAACGGCCGCTGCGCGGTATGCTCCACTCCGGCTTCATCTGGCGGACCGGGCCGGACTCAACATCCCTGTCTCGACCTGCCCTCTGACGGCCGTCCAGGCCGTCAGTCCTGGATGCGCGCCTGCGTTCCCGCCCGTTTTCTTGATGCGCCTTAACCCCCGCGCTGCCATCCCGAGGCTGTCCCGTCGCAATATCATGGCTGAAGGTTTTTTCAGCGACCAAAATGCAAGCATGGAATATAGCGACATGCTGCAAGGAAGTTGGAGCGGCTAAAAACCACTTTCGCGCAAACCACCGTTTACCTGAATCCTCCTGAGCCTCAATAACCAGCGTTACCCCTAAGAAGAAAACAGCGCCTGCCTGAGCCGCCGCACCACCTCTGTCGCCATCTCCATCGACGTCACATTCGTAAAACTCACCAACAGCCCTCCCGCCCCGCGGCTTACCATTCGCCAGTCGCTTAACGCCTGGGCGGCCAGCCCGGCCTGCTGCGCTTTGCGAGCCAGCGCCCGGTCGTCACCGCTTACCGTTATCACCAGCTGAATCCCTCCCAGCTGCGGCACCACGCCAAACCCCTGCTGCTGCAGCGCCGACTCCAGCCACTGCCGACGCTGGGCGTAGCTGGCGCGCATCTTCTTCAGGTGCCGCCAGAAATGGCCCTCAAGGATAAAATCGGCCAGCGTCTGCTGCCACAGCGTCGGGACGCTACAGCTCAACATCTGCGCCTGCTCGCGAAATGCAGCCACCTGCGGCAGCGGCACCACCAGCCAGGCAGCATGCAACGCCGGGAACAGCGATTTACTGAAGGTGCCGGCATAAATCACCCGCTGCGGGGCATCGAGGCTTTTCAGCGGCGGCAGCGGCTTCCCCTGGTAGCGAAATTCACTATCGTAATCATCTTCGATGATCCAGGCATCGCGCTGTGCCGCCCAGGCCAGCAGCTGCCGGCGTCGGCTCAGCGACAACGCCACGCCCAGCGGGCTCTGATGCGCCGGCGTCAATAGCGCGAAATGGGCTTCCGGGTAGTCTTGCTGCGCCTGGGTTACATCCATCCCTTCGTCATCGACCGCCACCGGGTCGATAATCACCCCGTGGCGGGTAATCACCGGTCGAATCAACGGAAAGCCGGGGTCTTCCATCCACATATGCTGGCCGGGTTGCGCCAGAGTGCGGAGGAGCAACTGCATCGAGGCGGCGTAGCTCCCGGTCACCAGCACCTGTTCAGGCAGGCATTCAATACTGCGGGAAAGCCGCAAATAATCGGCGATCGCGCGGCGCAGGATCGCCTCCCCGCACGGATCTCCCGGCGCCAAATCAAACCGCGTTTGGGTGCGCAGCCGACGCCCCATCACCCGTGCCCACAGGCCGCGAGGAAAGAGATCCAGCGCCGGCAGCCCCATCTGAAACGGCTGCGGCGCCGTCGGTTCACTGCTGAGCGGCTCACGCGCCGGGGCTTGCTGCTGCGGGCTTAGCCTGTCGCTGACGAACGTCCCGGCCTGCCCCCGTCGCTCGAGCCAGCCCTGAGCCACCAGCTCGCCCCAGGCATTTTCCACGGTGGCCCGGGAGACGCCGAGCGCCTGGGCATACACCCGGCTGGCGGGCAGGCGGCTGCCGGGCGCCAGTTCGCCACCTTCGATCGCCGATTTAAGCTGGCGGGCAATGCGCTGATAGTGCGGTACTTTTTTGACGTCCATTATGGTCTGCTTTTTTGATTACAATATGGCTATCTTTTGCAGTCCATTATAGTGCTATTTTGCAGCGGTTCTTAATTGAGGAAAACACCATGAGCCAACTACGTCAGCCCTACAATCAACTGAGCCCGGAAGTCTATAACGGTCTGCTGCAAGCCAAGATGGCGCTGGATAAAAGCGAACTGGACAGCACCCTGGTGGAGCTGGTGTACCTGCGGGTGTCACAAATTAACGGCTGTGCCTTCTGCCTGGAAATGCACAGTAAGGCGCTGCGTCACTCCGGCGTAGCGCAGAATAAGCTGGATGCACTGGCAGGCTGGCGAGTCAGCGGGCATTTCAGCGCTGCGGAACAGGCGGCGCTGGCATGGGCGGAATCCGTGACCGATATCGCCACCAGCCATGCGGAAGATGATGTTTACCTGCCGCTGCTGGACCATTTCAGCGCGCGCCAGATCAGCGATTTGACCTTCGCCATCAGCCTGATGAACGCCTTTAACCGCCTGGCCGTCAGCATGCGTCAGTAATTTCAGAGCACACGTCCCCACCCTCGCGGGTTCCACACGCGAGGGCACCTCTTATCTAAAAACGCTATATATTGCGTGGTTGAACTTTTAGATAACTACATCTAGTATTTCCTGAACAGTTAACCGATACCGAACATCACGCCTTTTTGCGCCGTTCTGTTATCATAAATGGAAATACGAATCATGCGCATTACTATTTACACTAAAGATGACTGCGTCCAGTGCCACGCCACCAAACGCGCGATGGAAAGCCGCGGCGTCACCTTCGAGATGGTGAATGTCGAGCATCACCCGGATGCCGCCGATATGCTGCGCGAGCAGGGTTTTCGCCAGCTGCCGGTGGTGATGGCCGGCGAAACCCAGTGGTCCGGATTCCGCCCGGATATGATTAACCGCCTGCGCCCGCAACCGGTAGCCAGCGCATGAGCCTGATCGTCTACTTCTCCAGCAGTTCCGAAAATACGCACCGGTTCGTCCAGCGTCTGGGGCTGCCCGCGGTGCGCATTCCGCTGAACGAGCGCCAGCGCATCCAGGTAGACGAGCCCTACATTCTGATTGTCCCCAGCTATGGCGGCGGCGGTACGGCGGGCGCGGTGCCCCGCCAGGCGATCCGCTTTCTCAACGATCCCCATAACCGCCAGCAGATACGCGGCGTGATTGCCGCGGGCAACCGCAACTTCGGCGATGCCTACGGCCGGGCCGGCGATGTCATCGCCCAAAAGTGTGGCGTCCCGTACCTGTATCGCTTTGAGCTGATGGGCACCCCAACCGATGTCGATAACGTGCGTAAAGGAGTGAGCGAATTTTGGCAACGACAACCGTAGAAGCGAAAACGACCGGGGCATCCGATTTCCATGCCCTCAATGCCATGCTGAATCTATACGACAGCAATGGCCGCATTCCCTTTGACAAGGACCGCCAGGCGGTGGACGCCTTTATGGCAACCCACGTGCAGCCCAATACGGTCAGCTTCGTCTCGCAGAACGACAAGCTGGAGTGGCTTATCGCCGAAGGCTATTACGATGCCAGCGTACTGGCCCGCTACGATCGCCAGTTTGTGCTGGCGCTGTTTGCCGAGGCCCAGGGTTATGGCTTTCGCTTTCAGACCTTCCTCGGCGCGTGGAAGTTTTATACCAGCTATACGCTGAAGACCTTCGACGGCAAACGCTATCTCGAACATTTCACCGACCGGACCTGCATGGTCGCCCTGAACCTGGCGCAAGGCGATGAAAACCTCGCCCGTCAGTTGACCGAGGAGATCCTCAGCGGGCGCTTCCAGCCGGCAACGCCCACCTTCCTCAACGCCGGAAAACAGCAGCGCGGCGAGCTGGTGTCCTGCTTCCTGTTGCGTATTGAGGACAACATGGAGTCGATTGGCCGGGCGGTGAATTCAGCCCTGCAGCTCTCCAAACGCGGCGGCGGCGTGGCGTTTTTGCTCTCCAACCTGCGTGAAGCCGGCGCGCCGATTAAGCGTATTGAAAACCAGTCCTCCGGCGTGGTGCCGGTGATGAAAATGCTGGAAGATGCGTTCTCCTACGCCAATCAGCTCGGCGCTCGCCAGGGAGCCGGAGCGGTCTATCTGCACGCCCATCACCCGGATATTCTGCGTTTCCTGGATACCAAACGGGAAAACGCCGACGAAAAAATCCGCATCAAAACCTTATCCCTTGGCGTGGTGATCGCCGATATCACCTTCCAGCTGGCGAAAGAGGATGCGCAGATGGCGCTGTTCTCGCCTTATGACGTTGAGCGTCTGTACGGCAAGCCGTTTGGCGATATCGCCATCAGCGAAATGTACGCCGAGCTGGTTGCCGACGAGCGGGTCAGCAAGCGCTGGATCCGAGCCCGGGATCTGTTCCAGCGGCTGGCGGAGATCCAGTTTGAGTCTGGTTACCCGTACATCATGTTCGAAGATACCGTGAACCGGGCCAACCCGATTGCCGGGCGCATTAACATGAGCAACCTGTGCTCGGAAATTTTGCAGGTCAACACCCCGTCAACCTTTGATGAAAACCTCGATTACGCCCACGTGGGCCACGATATCTCCTGTAATCTGGGGTCGCTTAACATCGCCCACACCATGGACTCACCGGATTTCGCCCGGACCATCGCCGTCGCGGTTCGTGGCCTGACGGCGGTATCAGATATGAGCGATATCCGTTCGGTGCCATCGGTAGCGGCGGGCAATGCCGCTTCCCATGCCATCGGTCTTGGGCAGATGAACCTGCATGGCTACCTGGCCCGGGAAGGCATCGCCTACGGCAGTCCGGAAGGGCTGGACTTTACCAACTTCTATTTCTATACCGTCACCTGGCACGCGCTGCACACCTCGATGCAGATGGCCCGCGAGCGCGGTCAGCATTTTGCCGGGTTTGCCCAATCGCGTTACGCCAGCGGCGAGTACTTCGGGCAGTATCTCGAGGGCGACTGGCAGCCGAAAACCGCCACCGTCCGTCACCTGTTCGCCCGTGCCGGCATCACGCTGCCCGACCGCGCCATGTGGCAGCAGCTGCGTGACGATGTGATGCGCTATGGCATCTACAACCGCAATTTGCAGGCGGTGCCGCCAACCGGTTCAATCTCCTATATCAACCATGCGACCTCGAGCATCCACCCGATCGTCTCGAAGATAGAGATCCGCAAAGAGGGCAAAACCGGCCGGGTTTATTACCCCGCGCCGTTTATGACCAATGAAAATCTGGCGCTTTATCAGGACGCCTGGGAAATTGGCCCGCAGAAGATTATCGACACCTATGCCGAAGCGACGCGGCACGTCGACCAGGGGCTGTCGCTGACGCTCTTTTTCCCCGATACCGCCACCACGCGCGATATCAACAAAGCGCAAATCTACGCGTGGAAAAAAGGCATCAAGACGCTGTATTACATCCGCCTGCGCCAGCTGGCGCTGGAAGGCACTGAAATCGAAGGCTGCGTATCCTGCGCGCTATAAGGAGAACAGGATGACCCATTTATCGCGTATTCGCGCCATTAACTGGAACAACATCGAGGACGATAAGGACCTGGAGGTTTGGAACCGCTTGACCAGCAACTTCTGGCTGCCGGAAAAGGTGCCGCTGTCCAACGATATTCCCGCCTGGCAGGGGCTGACGGCGGTGGAGCAGCAGCTGACCATTCGCGTGTTCACCGGGCTGACGCTGCTCGATACGATCCAGAACACCACCGGCGCGCCGGCGCTGATGGCAGATGCGATCACCCCGCATGAAGAGGCGGTGCTCTCTAACATCAGCTTTATGGAAGCGGTGCATGCCCGCTCCTACAGCTCGATTTTCTCGACCTTATGCCAGACCAAAGATGTTGATGCCGCCTACGCCTGGAGCGAAGAAAGCGTTTCGCTCCAGCATAAAGCCCGCCTGATGCTCGAGTACTATCAGGCGGATAACCCGCTGAAGAAAAAAATCGCCAGCGTGTTTCTCGAATCGTTCCTCTTCTATTCCGGTTTCTGGCTGCCGATGTACTTTTCCAGCCGCGGCAAGATGACCAATACCGCCGACCTGATTCGCTTAATTATTCGCGATGAGGCGGTACACGGGTATTACATCGGCTATAAGTACCAAAAAGGGCTGGAGAGCGTCGATGCGCAAACCCGCGAGCAGCTGAAGCAGTTCGCCCTCGACCTGCTGATGGATTTGTATGAAAACGAGCTGGCCTATACCCAGGAGCTGTACGCCGACAGCGGCTGGGGCGAGGAGGTCAACGCCTTCCTGTGCTACAACGCCAATAAAGCGCTGATGAACCTCGGCTATGAGGCGTTATTCCCGGCGGAGATGGCCGCAGTTAACCCGGCAATTCTGGCGGCCCTTTCGCCAAACGCCGATGAAAACCACGACTTTTTCTCCGGTTCCGGCTCCTCCTATGTCATGGGAAAAACCGAAGAAACCGCCGACGACGATTGGGATTTTTAACCTTTATTTCACCAGGGAATTAGCGTTTATTCCCTGGTGATCTATTTCACATAATTACCTTTCATCACACAAAATAATCCACGTGATATTTGACTGAAACATTGCCGCAATATTCAGCAGGAATCATGTGGTTTACCAATTATTATCCAGCCATCGTCAAAAAATATTACCTTTTGTGAATCAACGCTCAGCCCTTATGTCACGGGGAATTCGCGGAACTCTGCCCGCCCAATTTCAGCCTCCGCGGGACATTGAGGGTTGTCACAGAATCTGAGTATGTTAGGGTGTAAAAAGGTCATCATCTCCATCAGGTACTATATTGATATAATACAAATAACAGGAAACTCTTTATTGCATGGCAATTAAATTAGAAATTAAGAATCTCTATAAGATATTTGGCGAGCACCCACAGCGAGCGTTCAAATATATTGAAAAAGGATTTACCAAAGAGCAACTACTGGAAAAAACGGGACTTTCGCTTGGCGTAAAAGACGCCAGTCTGACCATTGAAGAAGGCGAGATATTCGTCATCATGGGGCTTTCCGGCTCAGGAAAATCCACCATGGTTCGCCTTCTCAATCGCCTGATTGAACCTACCCGCGGACAGGTGCTGATTGACGGCGTCGATATCGCCAAAATCTCAGAAGCCGAACTTCGCGAGGTGCGCAGAAAAAAGATCGCTATGGTATTTCAGTCATTTGCGCTGATGCCGCACATGACGGTTCTGGACAATGCCGCCTTCGGCATGGAGCTGGCCGGGGTTCCAACCCAGCAACGCCAGCAGAACGCGCTGGACGCGCTGCGCCAGGTCGGTCTGGAAAACTATGCTCACGCCTACCCGGATGAACTGTCCGGCGGGATGCGCCAGCGCGTCGGTCTCGCCCGCGCCCTGGCTATCAACCCCGATATACTATTAATGGATGAAGCCTTCTCGGCTCTCGACCCATTAATTCGTACTGAAATGCAGGATGAGCTGACAAAATTACAGGCGAAACATCAACGTACCGTGGTCTTTATTTCCCACGATCTTGATGAGGCTATGCGCATTGGCGATCGTATTGCCATCATGCAAAATGGCGAAGTGATTCAGGTCGGTACCCCGGATGAAATTCTCAATAATCCTGCCAATGATTATGTGAAAACCTTCTTCCGTGGCGTCGATATTAGCCAGGTATTTAGCGCCAAAGATATTGCACGTCGTAGCCCCGTCGGATTAATTCGTAAAACGCCGGGCATCGGTCCTCGCTCTGCAATGAAATTATTGCAGGACCAGGACCGTGAATATGGTTATGTGATTGAACGCGGTAATAAGTTTGTCGGCATTGTCTCTATTGATTCACTGAAATCCGCATTGAGCGAAGGTCAGGGAATTGACGCGGCGTTACTCGAATCCCCGCAGGCGGTGGATGCACAAACGTCGCTGAGCGACCTGCTCTCCCACGTCGGCCAGGCACCGTGCGCGGTTCCGGTGGTGGATGAAGGGCAACAGTACATCGGCATTATTTCGAAAGGAATGTTGCTGAAAGCTTTAGATCGCGAGGGGGCAAACAATGGCTGATCAATCGAATCCGTGGGACACCACACCGGCGGCGGACAGCGCCGCACAATCTGCCGATGCCTGGGGCACGCCGGCAGCCGCACCGACCGATGGCGGCGGTGCAGACTGGCTCAATAGCGCACCCGCGCCGCAGCCGGAACACTTTAATATTATGGACCCGTTCCACCATACCCTGATCCCGCTCGACAGCTGGGTCACCCACGGGATTGACTGGATCGTGGTCCACTTCCGCCCGGTATTCCAGGGCATCCGCGTACCGGTGGACTATATCCTCAGCGCCTTCCAGCAACTGCTGTTAGGGATGCCGGCACCGGTAGCCATCGTGCTGTTCGCCCTGATCGCCTGGCAAATCTCCAGCGTCGGCATGGGCGTGGCAACGCTGATTTCCCTGGTGGCGATCGGCGCTATCGGTGCCTGGTCGCAGGCCATGGTAACGCTGGCGCTGGTTCTGACCGCCCTGCTGTTCTGTATGCTGATAGGACTCCCGTTGGGGATCTGGCTGGCGCGCAGCCCGCGGGCGGCCAAAATTATCCGCCCCATGCTGGATGCCATGCAGACCACGCCGGCGTTCGTCTACCTGGTGCCGATTGTCATGCTGTTCGGTATCGGCAACGTGCCGGGAGTGGTGGTGACGATTATCTTCGCCCTGCCGCCGATCGTCCGTTTGACGATCCTCGGGATTAACCAGGTGCCTGCCGACCTGATTGAAGCGTCACGCTCGTTCGGTGCCAGCCCGCGCCAGCTGCTGTTCAAGGTCCAGCTGCCGCTGGCCATGCCGACCATTATGGCCGGGGTTAACCAGACCCTGATGCTGGCGCTGTCGATGGTGGTTATCGCCTCGATGATCGCCGTCGGGGGCCTGGGCCAGATGGTACTGCGCGGGATCGGCCGTCTTGATATGGGACTGGCGAGCGTCGGCGGCGTTGGGATCGTCATTCTGGCGATTATTCTCGACCGCCTGACCCAGGCCGTAGGCCGCGATTCCCGTAGCCGGGGCAACCGCCGCTGGTACGCGACCGGTCCTCTGGGGCTGATTACTCGTCCTTTCCGTCAGTAACTTCTGATTGAACTTCTCATTGCCCGGCCGTATCACGCCGGCCGGGCCTGCAGTTTTCCTCTCTTTAAATAAGGAATAACGATGCGACATAACACGATTATTACTACCGCACTTGCCACTCTGCTTGCCACCAGCGCCGCCTGGGCGGCCGACCTGCCGGGGAAAGGCATCACCGTTAAACCGATCCAGAGCACCATTTCGGAAGAGACCTTCCAGACGCTGTTAGTCAGCCGTGCCCTGGAAAAACTGGGCTACACCGTCGATAAGCCGAGCGAAGTTGACTATAACGTTGGCTACACCTCACTTGCCTCCGGGGATGCGACCTTTACCGCCGTTAACTGGCAGCCGCTGCATGACGACATGTACGCCGCCGCTGGCGGTGACAAAAGCTTCTATCGCGAAGGCGTGTATGTGAACGGTGCGGCACAGGGCTACCTGATCGATAAAAAGACCGCCGAGCAGTACCACATCAAATCTATCGATCAGCTCAAAGACCCGAAAATCGCCAAACTGTTTGATACCAACGGCGATGGCAAAGCCGATCTCACCGGCTGTACTCCTGGCTGGGGCTGCGAAGCGGTGATCAACCACCAGATTGATGCCTATGGTCTGAGCAAGACGGTGGTACACAATCAGGGGAACTACGCGGCGATGATGGCCGACACCATCGCCCGCTATAAAGAAGGGAAACCGGTCATCTACTACACCTGGACGCCGTACTGGGTCAGCGACGTGCTGAAACCGGGTAAAGATGTGGTCTGGCTGCAGGTGCCGTTCTCTTCCCTGCCGGGCGTGCAGAAAAATATCGACACCAAGCTGGCGAACGGTGCCAACTACGGCTTCCCGGTCAGCACCATGCATATCGTAGCCAATAAAGCCTGGGCTGAGAAAAACCCGGCGGCGGCGAAACTGTTCAGCATCATGAAGCTGCCGATTAGCGACATTAACGCCGAAAACGCGATGATGCATGAAGGTCACTCGTCAGAAGCCGATATCCAGGGTCACGTTGACGGCTGGATCAAAGCCCACCAGCAGCAGTTTGACGGCTGGGTAAAAGAAGCGCTGGCAGCGCAGAAGTAATCACGATCCTGACCCGGAGCGCCACACGCGCTTCGGGTCTGTCGTCACGTCACGCGATTGCCCCCGCCCATCAAGGTATATACCCCAAAAAATTCGCGTTGAGCCGAATAACGGGTACAGCCAACACCCAAACAACTTGAAGGATGAAGGGTATAAATGCACCCAGCTCTCTGCTAAGGTAGTCCGACCTGTTCAATCATGTGACATTCACGTGAGTTATCAATAAATAACGCTAAATGGAAAAACCCGCCGCAGTGACGCCCGCCTCCACGGCCAGCGAAGCCACGCTTTCTGAAGGGATTAAAGACAGCCTGCCGATCGTGATCAGCTATATTCCTGTCGCTTTTGCCTTTGGTCTGAATGCCACCCGACTCGGCTTTACGCCGCTGGAAAGCCTGTTCTTTTCCTGCATTATCTACGCTGGCGCCAGCCAGTTTGTCATCACCGCAATGATTGCCGCCGGCAGTTCGCTCTGGGTGGCCGCCCTTACCGTGATGGCGATGGATGTGCGCCATGTCCTGTACGGTCCTTCTCTGCGTAGCCGCATTCACCGCGCGCTCGATAAGCGGAAAACCGCGCTTTGGGCCTTTGGTCTGACGGATGAGGTTTTCGCCGCCGCCACCGCGAAGCTGGTGCGCGACAACCGTCGCTGGAGCGAAAACTGGATGCTGGGGATCGCCTTCACCTCCTGGATATCCTGGGTATTCGGCACGCTGCTCGGGGCTTACTCCGGTAGCGGCCTGCTGGCTGGTTATCCGGCGGTAGAAGCGGCGCTCGGCTTTATGCTCCCGGCGCTGTTTTTGAGCTTCCTGCTCGCCTCCTTCCAGCGCAAACAGTCCCTCAGCGTGCTGGCGGCACTGGTGGGTGCGATGGGCGGCATTATTCTGTTTTCTATTCCGGCGGCTATCCTCGCCGGGATCGTCTGCGGCTGTCTGGTCGCGCTGATTCAGGCCAGTATTCAGGGGATGCCCGATGAACAGTGACGTCCTGATTATCGGCATCGTGGTCGGCTGCGTGAACTATCTGTTCCGCTACCTGCCCCTACGCCTGCGGGCGAATAACGCACGGCCTACGCGCCGTGGTCCGGTCAGCGTCCTGCTCGATACCATCGGTATCGCCTCTATCTGCGCCCTGCTGGTCGTCTCCAGCGTCCCGGAGATCCTCAGCGACGCCCGGCGGTTGCTGCCGACCCTGGTGGGATTTGCGGTGCTGGGGCTGGCGTTCTGGAAGACGCGAAGCATCATTTTTCCGACGCTGCTCAGCGCGTTAGCCTACGGAATAGCATGGAAAATCACGACGTTGATTTGAGTTTAACGTATCAATTTTAGTCAATAATTCATTTGATTTATTTGTCACAATAGTTATTATATCGGCTGTAATTAATGAGGTCATACCCTAATGGATAGTTCGTTTACTCCCATTGAGCAAATGCTCAAGTTCCGCGCCAGCCGCCACGAAGATTTCCCCTTCCAGGAGATTTTACTCACTCGCCTCTGCATGCACATGCAAGGTAAGTTGTTGGAAAATCGTAATAAGATGCTGAAAGCGCAGGGAATTAACGAGACATTATTTATGGCGTTGATAACCCTTGAGTCTCAGGAAAACCACAGCATTCAGCCTTCCGAGCTGAGCTGTGCGCTGGGTTCTTCACGTACCAACGCCACGCGTATTGCCGATGAACTGGAAAAGCGCGGCTGGATTGAACGCCGTGAAAGCGATAACGATCGCCGCTGCCTGCATCTGCAACTGACCGATAAAGGTCATCAGTTTTTACGCGAAGTCTTACCGCCGCAGCACAACTGCCTGCATCAGCTCTGGTCTTCTTTAAGCACCAGCGAGAAAGATCAGCTCGAACACATCACCCGCAAACTGTTAGGTCGCCTTGACCAGATGGAAGAGGATGGCGTGGTTGCGGAGTCACTGCGCTAAGCGCGGGAACCGCTCAAAAATTTTTCTGGATTGACAAGGAAAAACAGACAGGCCAGCAGATTATCTGCTGGCCTGTCTGATAAACAGGTCGGCTCAGCCGATGTGAAATAATAAGATCGTGGAGAATAACATGAGCGCAAATGCGGAGAGCCCAATCCCGCAGCAACCGAACAGCAAGAAAGGCAAGCGCAAGGGTGCCCTTTTATTGCTGACATTGCTCTTTATTATTGTTGCCGTGGCATACGGTATTTATTGGTTTTTGGTACTGCGTCATTATGAAGAAACCGATGATGCATACGTGGCAGGGAACCAGGTTCAAATCATGGCGCAGGTGTCCGGCAGCGTGACGAAAGTCTGGGCCGACAACACCGATTTCGTGCAAAAAGGCGATACCCTGGTCACCCTTGACCAGACCGACGCCCAACAAGCCTTTGAAAAAGCGCAAACTCAGCTGGCCGCCAGCGTGCGTCAGACCCGCCAGCAGATGATCAACAGCAAGCAGCTACAGGCCAGTATCGACGTTAAGAAAACCGCGCTGTCTCAGGCACAGGCTGACCTTAACCGTCGAATCCCGCTGGGCGCCGCCAACCTGATTGGCCGTGAAGAGCTGCAGCACTCCCGCGATACCGTCGCCAGCGCACAAGCTGAACTGGACGTCGCTATCCAGCAATTCAACGCCAACCAGGCCATCGTACTGGGCACCCGCCTGGAACAACAGCCTGCGGTTCTCCAGGCGGCAACTGACGTCCGTAACGCCTGGCTTGCGCTGCAACGTACACAGATCGTCAGCCCTATCAGCGGTTATGTTTCTCGTCGTTCCGTACAGCCGGGGGCGCAAATCAGCCCGACTACGCCGCTGATGGCCGTAGTACCTGCGACCAATCTGTGGATCGACGCTAACTTTAAAGAGACCCAGCTGGCGCATATGCGCATCGGCCAGCAAGCCACCGTCATCAGCGACATCTATGGCGATGACGTGAAATACACCGGCAAGGTCATCGGGCTGGATATGGGCACCGGTAGCGCGTTCTCACTGCTGCCGGCGCAGAACGCCACCGGGAACTGGATCAAAGTCGTCCAGCGTCTGCCGGTACGTATCGAGCTGGATGCCAAACAGCTGGCGGAACACCCGCTGCGCATTGGTCTCTCCACGCTGGTTGAGGTCAACACCACCGACCGCGGCGGCGAGATGCTGTCGAACCAGACCCGTAAATCTCCGGTTTATGAAAGTAACGCCCGTGAAATCGGCCTGGCGCCGGTGAACAAACTGATCGACGGTATCATCCAGGCGAACGCGGGATAATTCGGGGTGAGCGTAATGCAACAGCAAAAACCGCTGGAAGGCGCGCAACTGGTCATCATGACCATTGCGCTGTCGCTTGCGACCTTCATGCAGGTGCTGGACTCCACCATCGCCAACGTGGCAATTCCAACCATTGCCGGTAATCTCGGTTCATCGTTGAGCCAGGGAACCTGGGTGATTACCTCGTTCGGGGTGGCGAACGCGATCTCCATTCCGATCACCGGCTGGCTGGCCAAGCGCGTCGGGGAAGTAAAGCTGTTCATGTGGTCTACGGTGGCATTTGCTATCGCCTCCTGGGCCTGCGGGATGTCCAACAGCCTGTCGATGCTGATTTTCTTTCGCGTTATTCAGGGGATCGTCGCCGGTCCGCTGATTCCGCTTTCGCAAAGTCTGCTGCTCAGCAACTACCCGCCGGCAAAACGCTCCATTGCGCTGGCGCTGTGGTCGATGACGGTGATCGTCGCGCCAATCTGCGGGCCAATTCTCGGCGGCTACATCAGCGATAACTACCACTGGGGCTGGATATTCTTTATCAACGTCCCGATTGGCGTCGCGGTGGTCGTCATGACGCTGCAGACGCTGCGTAGCCGCGAAACCAGAACCGAACAGCGGCGGATTGACGGCGTGGGTCTGGCGCTGCTGGTGATTGGTATCGGTAGCCTGCAGGTGATGCTCGACCGCGGCAAGGAGCTGGACTGGTTCGCCTCAAACGAGATTATCATTCTGACGATTGTGGCGGTGGTCGCCATCAGCTTCCTGATTGTCTGGGAGCTGACCGACGACAACCCGATAGTGGATCTCTCGCTCTTTAAATCGAGAAACTTCACCATCGGCTGCCTGTGTATCAGTCTCGCCTACATGCTCTACTTCGGCGCCATCGTGCTGCTGCCGCAGCTGCTGCAGGAGGTCTACGGTTATACCGCCACCTGGGCAGGGCTGGCCTCCGCGCCGGTAGGGATTATCCCGGTCATCCTGTCGCCGATTATCGGCCGCTTCGCCCATAAGCTGGATATGCGCCGGCTGGTGACCTTCAGCTTTATCATGTACGCAGTCTGCTTCTACTGGCGCGCGTGGACCTTCGAGCCCGGGATGGACTTCGGCGCATCGGCCTGGCCGCAGTTTATCCAGGGCTTTGCGGTGGCCTGCTTCTTTATGCCACTGACCACCATCACGTTGTCCGGCCTGCCGCCGGAGCGGCTGGCGGCGGCATCGAGCCTGTCGAACTTCACCCGTACGCTGGCGGGGTCAATCGGAACCTCGATCACCACCACCATGTGGACCAACCGCGAGGCGCTGCACCATGCGCAGCTTACCGAATCGGTGACGCCATATAACCCCAACGCCCAGCAGATGTACGATCAGCTGCAGGGACTTGGGTTAAGCCAACAGCAGGCATCAGGCTGGATAGCCCAGCAGATCACCAACCAGGGGCTGATTATTTCCGCCAACGAAATTTTCTGGTTCTCGGCGGCGATCTTTATCCTCCTGCTCGGTCTGGTGTGGTTTGCGAAACCGCCGTTTAGCGCCGGCGGCGGCGGTGGTGGCGCGCATTAGCGGCCAACATCTGTCATCAAAAGGGATCTGCGGATCCCTTTTTTTATGGCGCGCGATAAAGCCACATTGTCCAGTTCTCGCTAGTTTCTGTCCGCTTTGATAAAGCGCCCTTCCCGGTGTTTCTGCAGGATAAAGAACCGACACAAGGAGAGCATCATGCTGACAAACCCTGGCGAAAAATATCGTCCCTGGCCGCCGATTTCCCTGCCCGACCGCCGCTGGCCGGACAACCCCATCACCCGCGCGCCGCGCTGGCTGTCCACCGACCTGCGCGACGGCAACCAGGCGCTGGCCGAACCGATGGACGGCGCCCGCAAACTGCAGTTCTGGAATCTGCTGCTGGAGTGCGGATTTAAAGAAATTGAAGTGGCGTTTCCGTCGGCTTCGCAGACCGATTTCAACTTCGTCCGCCAGCTGATCGACGAACAACGTATTCCGCAGGATGTCACGATCCAGGTCCTGACCCAGGCGCGTGAAGACCTGATCCTGCGGACCTTTGAATCGCTGCGCGGCGCCCATCGCGCCACCGTCCATCTGTATAACGCCACCGCGCCGCTGTTCCGCAAGCTGGTATTTGGCATGGATAAAGCGCAGGTGGTGGCCCTCGCCACCCGTGCCACCCGCCTGATCCGCGAGCAGTGCGAAGCGCAGCCGGACACCCGCTGGCAATATGAATATTCGCCGGAAACCTTCTGCTTTACCGAAGCCGACTTTGCGCTGGAAATCTGTGAAGCGGTGGCGGAGATCTGGCAGCCCTGCGCGGAACGGCCGATGATCATCAACCTGCCCGCCACCGTCGAGGTCAATACCCCGAACGTTTACGCCGACCAGATCGAGTATTTCTGCCGCCACTTCTCCCGTCGCGCCGAGGTCTGCATCAGCGTTCACCCCCATAACGACCGCGGGACCGGCGTTGCCAGCGCCGAGCTGGCGGTGATGGCCGGGGCGGACCGCGTCGAAGGCTGTCTGTTCGGTAACGGCGAGCGCACCGGTAACGTCTGCCTGGTCACGCTGGCGATGAATCTCTACAGCCAGGGCATTGCCCCGCAGCTTACCTTCCCGGAGATGAACCGGGTGGTGGAAGTGGTCGAGCATTGTAATCAGCTGCCGGTGCATCCGCGCCATCCGTGGGCCGGCAGTCTCGCCTACACCGCCTTCTCCGGTTCGCATCAGGACGCCATTAAGAAAGGATTCGATGCCCGTAAACCCGGCGAGCACTGGGAAATGCCCTACCTGCCCGTCGATCCGCAGGACATTGGCTGTAGCTATGAAGCGGTTATCCGCGTCAACAGCCAGTCCGGCAAGAGCGGCAGCGCCTGGCTGATCGAACAGAATCATGGGCTGAAGCTGCCCCGGGCGTTACAGCAAGATTTCAGCCTCCACGTGCAGCAGGAAACCGATAGCCACGGTAAAGAGATGACCCAGAATGCGCTGTGGCAGCTGTTCCGCTCCCGTTACGGGCTGCTCGAGGGATCGCCGCTGATGCTGCTGGACTATCAAAGCGACAGCCAGCAGGACGGCCAGCTTTCCTTACAGGCTACGCTGCGGGTCAATGGCGAGACGCGACGGCTTCAGGGGCGCGGCAACGGCCTGCTCTCTGCCGCCGCCAGCGGCCTCAGCGCGTTGCTGAAGCAACCGTTCGTGATCAAGGATTACCATGAGCATACCCTCGGCGAACGCAGCGACAGCCGTTCGGTGGCCTATATCCGCTGCATCTTCCCCAACGGCGTCAGCCGCTGGGGCGTGGGCATCGATAATGACGTGGCGCGCGCCTCACTACAGGCGTTGTGCAATGCGCTCAGCGCAGGCGATCACGCCGGCGGGCGGAAATAGTCGCTGGGGGCGACGCCCATTACCCGACGAAACATGGCGCTGAAGGCACTGTGGCTGCCATAGCCCAGATCCAGCGCCACGCGTAACACCGACTGCCCCTGCGCCAGGCGAACCAGCGCTTCCATTAGCTTCGCCCGGCGCACCCATTCACTCCAGGTCAGCGTGGTCTGCTGCTGAAAGTGGCGGTTCAGCGTTCGTTCGCTCATGTTGCTCTCTTTCGCCGCCTGCTGGCTGCTCCAGGCTTCCCCCGGCATCTCGCGGACCTTCTGACACAAACGGCGCAGGGCCTCGCTCTGAGGCTCCACGAGGCCAAACGGCAGCACCGTCATGCCGCGGATCTCATCGAGAATTAATTCATATATCCGTTCGTCACGGCTGCCGGGTTCATAACGCTCGCCCAGCGCCAGCGAACTGACGATCAGTTCACGCAGCAGCGGGGTGATCTGCACGATCTGGCACGTGGACGGGAGATCGGCTCGCGCCAGGGGATCGATAAACAGCGTTCGGGCCGCGACTTTACCGGTGATCCGCAACGCATGGGGCGTCCCCGCCGGTAGCCAGACGCCGCGTCCGGGCGGTACCACCCAGTAGCCCACCGGCGTATCGACTCGTACCACGCCGCAGAGGATATGCAGCAGCTGGGCGCAGTCATGCTGATGCCACGGTTCGCTATCGCCGTGGGCGTAATCATGGGCAAACGGCACCAGAGCGCGGTGCTGAAAAGAGAAGGTTGAGGTCGTCGACATGGATGGCGGCGCAGGAATAGCGGCCCGGCGAAGAACGCCGGACCGACACAGAAGCACTAGATATGCAGTTCTTGCAGTGTTTCTTTCGGCAGAGCCAGGTCATCGTTGCTGTTGATGCGCACGTCGCGCTCGATGATATGACGCGCAATGTCCTGAGCTTCTTCCAGCGAGTGCATGGTATAGGTGCCGCACTGGTAAACGTTCAGTTCAGGAATTTGATTCTGCTCTTTAACTTTCAGCACGTCGGCCATCGCCGCTTTCCAGGCATCCGCTACGCGCTGCTCGTCTGGTGTACCGATCAGGCTCATATAGAAGCCGGTGCGGCAGCCCATCGGAGAGATATCGATAATTTCCACACCATTGCCGTTCAGGTGATCGCGCATGAAGCCCGCGAACAGGTGCTCAAGAGTATGGATCCCTCTTTCCGGCATAACTTCCTGGTTTGGCACGCAGAAACGCAGGTCAAAAACGGTAATTTCATCGCCGTGTGGCGTGTTCATTTTCTTCGCAACGCGCACCGCCGGTGCTTCCATGCGGGTATGGTCGACTGTGAAACTATCTAACAACGGCATTCTTCACCTCCGATAGTGATTTTTTTTTAAAATAAAATGAACTCTTTGTACACCCGCAAGTCTGAGTATATGAAAGACGCGCATTTATTATCATCATCATCCCTGAATCAGAGATGAAAGTTTGGCCACATTGATGTGGCCTTTTTCTTTTGTACTGCTTTTTGCTACGCGTGTCGCGCTAACAGGGCTGAAAACGGCTCACTATCTTCCGCTTCCATCTTCTGCTGACGTACCACCGAAGCTTCACGTTCAGTGATAAAATCCTCTTCACGCAAAATTTCCAGCGGCTCTTCACGCAGCATCGTCCGGTATTGATCGGCCAGCGCCCGACCGGTGCCGCCAATTCCTTCTTCAAGCATAGAACGCAGGACGCGTGCTGAGAAGGTTAATTCCGGATCGTCAAAGCTGGCAACCAGCTCATCGCACACCTGCTGGTAGGCTTCACCACCGTGAATGCTATCTAAGGTCTGCGCGACGCGACGCAAATCGCGGAACAGGTCTTTGCCCACTTTAGCCAGCGGGAACTGCGCGCTTTCGCAGCCGATGCCCAAGGTCAGGCCCGGTTTACGCCCTTCCAGAATCACGCGATTCCAGTTAGTACGCGTGCACAACAGCTCATCGCTGCTCATTTCCGGCGCATCAGCCAGTACGCACCAGACCATAAACAGATCGAGGAAACGCACCTGCTGCTCATCGACGCCAATCGGTGAGAACGGGTTAATATCGAGCGAACGCACTTCGATATATTCAATGCCACCGCGCAGCAGGGCATCAGATGGCGTTTCTCCGCTGCGGGTGACCCGCTTCGGACGAATAGGCGCGTACAGCTCGTTCTCAATCTGCAGAATATTGCTGTTGATTTGCAGGTGCTTGCCGTCTTTCTCAAGGCCAATCCGGGCATACTCTTCCGACGGCGTTTTAATCGCCCGCTTCAATCCTGCCACATACTCATGCAGATCGTTAAACGTAATACCGAGATTGCTTTGCGACTTATTGGTATAACCCAGGTCGCTCAGGCGCAGCGAGGTGGCGTACGGCAAGTAGTACATGCCGTTCTTCGCTTCCTCAAACGGGAGCGTCGTCGGTTTGCCCTGCAGGAATGATGAGCAGATAGCCGGCGATGCGCCGAACAGGTACGGAATCACCCAGCCGAAGCGGTAGTAGTTACGGATAGAACGGAAATAGCCTGCAGAGATCGCCTCTTTGCCGCTTTCCGCATCCACAACGCCGCACTTCGCCTGCCAGAATGCCATCGGCAGCGAGAAGTTGTAGTGGACGCCGGAGATGGTTTGCATCAGCGCCCCATAGCGGTTCTTCAGCCCTTCGCGATACAGCGTTTTCAGACGGCCAATATTCGAAGTCCCGTACTGCGCCAGTTCAATATCCTGACCTGGGGCAATATAGCAA
Source organism: Enterobacter sp. JUb54 (assembly GCF_014298075.1). GTDB lineage: Bacteria > Pseudomonadota > Gammaproteobacteria > Enterobacterales > Enterobacteriaceae > Klebsiella > Klebsiella lignicola. Next base: position 5,185,759 of record NZ_CP060418.1, on the reverse strand, counting down.
GGCATGCTCAGCGGCCACATCCGCTCATCGCCGATGTGGCGTGCGGTGTAGCGATGCACATCGCGCATAAAGGTAAGCATATGCTGAATATCGCCATCAACTGGCGTAATAAATTCCAGCAACGCTTCGGCAAAATCGGTGGTAATCCATTTGTGGGTCAGCGCTGCGCCCAGCTCCTGAGGGTGACCGGTGGTTGCCAGTGAACCATCGGCATTGACGCGCAATGTTTCGCGCTCAAGACCACGCTGAATACCCTGCAGGGCCTGTGGATTTTTTTCCAGCCAGGCCAGCGCCTGTGATACGTCCGGGATCAATTTGACCTCCCGCCTGTCGAAATCGTTTGAATAAGCATAATTGTAATGGTGACCATACAGGCTATCCCAGAAGATATTATTGTTACCGCCAGTTCGCATGCGAGTGCCGAAGTCTGGCGATGTCGGGCTTAGCAGCGCGACAAAATAGCCAGTAAAATGGCCTGCCGGGATAGTCTTAGTTCCACAATTAGTGCCACCACGTCATACCCTGAAGCGTTACCACCGCAATGACGATGTAGCGTAGCGCTTTACCAAGGCATAAGAAAAAAAGTACCGGTCCCCACGAGATGCGCATCCATCCCGCCAGCAGACACAGCAAATCACCGATAACCGGTGCCCAGCTTAATAATAATGTGACCGCGCCGTAGCGCTTTAGCCAGCCGGATGCTTTTTCCTGCCAGCGCGATGTTTTGCGCAGCGGAAACAAGCGCCCCAGAATAACGTTAGTTACCCCTCCAAGGCTATTGCCGATTGTTGCTATTAAAACCAGAGCCCACGGTTGACTTGCTCCCGTAAGTAGCATAGCAATCAGCACCACTTCTGAGTTGCCGGGCAGTAATGTCGCGCTCAAAAAGCTACTGGCAAACAGCGAGGCTAACGACAGCGCGTCGCTCACAGCAAGCGCACGTCCACAGCATCCATCCCCGCGCGCTTCGCCGCCTGCAGACCAAAATCCGCATCTTCAAAGACAACGCATTTTTCCGCTGCCACGCCCATGCGTTCAGCGCACAGCAGGAAGGTATCAGGGGCGGGTTTATGATGTTCGACATGATCGGCGGCAACAACTGCCGAAAAATAGTGACGCAGGCCGAGATGTGCCAGTAGTGCCTCTGCGACAGCGCTTTCGCTGCCGGTGCCTACCGACATCGGGCGACGCCCGTGCCATTCCTTGACCACTTCAATCAGCGGTAAGGGACGCACGCTGTCCAGCAGCATGCTCTTCACGGCATCGGTTTTTTCCCGCGCCAGCTCATGAGGGTTTAAATCCGCGCTATTCAGCTCGATAATCGCCTGGGCAATACGCCAGGTCGGAGAACCGTTGAGTGCGACCATCGCTTGCTCGTCGAAACGCATGCCATACCGGCCCAACACCTCGCGCCACGCTTTACGATGCGTTGGTTCGGTATCGAGAATGGTACCATCCATATCAAAGATCAGTCCTGCGTAACGTTCGTACATCGTGTTCTCACAAACCGGATAAGAAAACGTTACTTTATCGCAAAAGGCGCAGGTTGTCGCGGCCGGCACTTTACGCCATAAAGGCGCCATCAGGCGCCTTTATCGTATCAATGTCGTGGCTTATTTGATTTTTAAATCATTCTCAACCAAACGAACGCCCTGCACCCGACGGGTCACTTCCACCGCACGGCTGGCATCTTTCGTTGATGAAACAAAGCCGCTCAGCTGAACGCGTCCTTTAAAGGTCTGCACGCTGATTTCAGAGGACTTAATGTCCTTTTCATTAAACAGTGCGGTTTTGACTTTCGTTGTCACGACGGTATCGTCGATATAGCCACCGGTACTTTCCTTTGTGGACGATCCCGCACAGCCAGCTAACGATACGGCCACCAGAAGCGTCGCGCAAAACGCAGGTATTGCTTTGAACCATTTCATGGATTTCTCTCCTTGCACTTATCTCACCTAAATCAGGTCGATATATTCAGGTAAATTATAGTGGAAAGAGTCACTTGCCAATGAAAAAAATTTAAAAACGGAGTTTGAAGGATAATCAGTGCTGATGATAGCCAGAAAAGGCAAACAGAGAACGGATGAATGATTTGGGGTTGGGCGGTGCTGACGATGATTTCGCAGACCATGAAGCGACAGTACAGGTGTAAATCGGGAGAAGATGGTGCATCCGGGAGGATGACTCACTGTATTCGCCCTACGGGCCGTTGCTAAAGCAACGTTATCCTCCCTGGTGCTGGCGATAATTTCGCAGACCATGAAGCGATAGTACAGGTGTAAATCGGGAGAATATGGTGCATCCGGGAGGATTCGAACCTCCGACCGCTCGGTTCGTAGCCGAGTACTCTATCCAGCTGAGCTACGGATGCATCAGGGGGAACTTCTTTACTACATTAACTTCTCTGGTGCTGGCGATAATTTCGCAGACCATGAAACAACAAGCTGTTATTTCGAAGAAGATGGTGCATCCGGGAGGATGACTCACTTCGTTCGCCCTACGGGCCGTTGCTAAAGCAACGTTATCCCCCCTGGTGCAAACGGTTATTACCGTTACCCCAGCCACTTCTTCATCGATGAAGACGTAGGAGAATATGGTGCATCCGGGAGGATTCGAACCTCCGACCGCTCGGTTCGTAGCCGAGTACTCTATCCAGCTGAGCTACGGATGCATCAGGGAGAACTTCTTTACTACATTAACTTCTCTGGTGCTGGCGATAATTTCGCAGACCATGAAACAACAAACAAGCTGTTATTTCGAAGAAGATGGTGCATCCGGGAGGATGACTCACTGCCTTCGCCCTACGGGCCGTTGCTAAAGCAACGTTATCCTCCCTGGTGCAGACGGTTATTACCGCTACCCCAGCCACTTCTTCATCGCTGAAGATATGGGAGAATATGGTGCATCCGGGAGGATTCGAACCTCCGACCGCTCGGTTCGTAGCCGAGTACTCTATCCAGCTGAGCTACGGATGCATCAGGGAGAACTTCTTTACTGCATGTCAGTGCCACAACTAACACTTGCCACACTGATTAAGATGGTGCATCCGGAAGGATGACTCACTGCCTTCGCCCTACGGGCCGTTGCTAAAGCAACGTTATCCTCCCTGGTGCAGACGGTTATTACCGCTACCCCAGCCACTTCTTCATCGCTGAAGATATGGGAGAATATGGTGCATCCGGGAGGATTCGAACCTCCGACCGCTCGGTTCGTAGCCGAGTACTCTATCCAGCTGAGCTACGGATGCAAAATGGCGGTGAGGCGGGGATTCGAACCCCGGATGCAGCTTTTGACCGCATACTCCCTTAGCAGGGGAGCGCCTTCAGCCTCTCGGCCACCTCACCACAACGCCTCTTGCGAGTGCTTCGAAGAACTTGTTTCTGCTCTTCGTCGCTGCGTTGGCGCACATATTACTTTCTGGTACTTATAAGTCAAACAATTTTTCGAACGCTTTTTCCGTTTGCACACTTACCGCGCAATTAGACTGCAAAAACGGCGAAAAGAGTGTTTTATCAACAGGAATTCAGTGGGTTCGCCTCGCTGATGCTAAAAGATAACTGTTGAGAATAATGGGCAGTGAACGAAAAAAGTGACGACAGAAAAGATAACAGAGAAGAAAAACAGAAGAAAAGAGAGCGAAAGCCGAATGGGGATGCGCCTCACGGAACCGCGAGGCGCGAAAACCTTAGTAACTGGACTGCTGGGATTTTTCAGCCTGGATACGCTGGTAGATCTCTTCACGATGCACGGAGACTTCTTTAGGGGCATTAACGCCAATACGTACCTGGTTACCCTTAACCCCTAAAACTGTCACAGTGACCTCATCTCCAATCATGAGGGTCTCACCAACTCGACGAGTCAGAATCAGCATTCTTTGCTCCTTGAAAGATTAAAAGAGTCGGGTCTCTCGTATCCCGGCATTATCCATCATATAACGCCAAAAAGTAAGCGATGACAAACACCATACGGTGTAAGCAGTCACGGCATCACATTCTGTTAAACCTAAGTTTAGCCGATATACACAACTTCAACCCGACTTTATCGTTATCAGTGCTTCTCTCGCAAGATACCGTAATCCGAGAAAAACGGCATCTATACCCTTTATACTTCAAGCTACTTGGGTGTTGGCTGTCCTCGTTCACCCCAGTCACTTACCAGAGTAAGCTCCTGGGGATTCACTGCGTTGCCGCCGACAAGCAACTCGAATTATTTAGGGTTATGCATTTATAGTTATTACAGTTTTGCGCTGACCCAGCCTTTCACACTGGCTAACGCTGCAGGGAGAGCAGACGCATCGGTACCACCGGCCTGAGCCATATCCGGACGACCGCCTCCTTTGCCACCCACCTGCTGGGCGACCATACCAACCAGCTCCCCTGCTTTCACACGATCTGTCACATCCTTAGACACACCGGCAATCAGAGAAACCTTCCCATCCGCTACCGTGGCTAACACGACAACCGTTGAACCCAGTTGGTTCTTCAGATCGTCAACCATGGTACGCAGCATTTTCGGCTCAACGCCAGCCAGCTCGCTGACCAGCAGTTTAACGCCATTAATCTCTTCCGCTTTGCTGGAGAGGTTTGCGCTCTCCTGCGCTGCCGCCTGCTCTTTCAGCTGCTGCAGCTCTTTTTCCAGCTGGCGGGTACGTTCCAGCGCGGCACGCACTTTATCGCCGAGGTTGTGGCTATCGCCTTTCAGCAACTGTGCAATATCACCCAGCAGATCGCTCTGCGTATGCAGGTTAGCCATTGCGCCTTCACCAGTTACGGCTTCAATACGGCGAACACCTGCCGCAGTACCAGACTCGGACGTAATACGGAACAGGCCGATATCACCGGTACGTGAAGCGTGAGTACCGCCGCACAGCTCGGTAGAAAAATCACCCATGCTCAGAACGCGAACGCGATCGTCATACTTCTCGCCGAACAGCGCCATTGCGCCCTTCTCTCTTGCCGCGTCCAAATCCATGATGTTGGTTTCAACCGGCAGGTTACGACGGATCTGCGCGTTGACCAGATCTTCCACCGCACGGATCTCTTCCGGCTTCATGGCTTCGAAGTGAGAGAAGTCAAAGCGCAGCGCTTTGTCATTCACCAGAGAGCCTTTCTGCGCCACATGCGTACCCAGTACCTGGCGCAGTGCCGCGTGCATCAGGTGCGTCGCGGAGTGGTTCAGACGAATACGTTGACGGCGAGCCTGATCGACATCAGCCTGCACCGCGTCGCCGACTTTCAGCGCGCCGCTGGTCAGTTTACCGATATGACCAATAGCCTGGCCGTATTTCTGCGCATCGTTGACTACGAAGGAGAAACCAGCGCCTTTCAGTTCGCCCTTATCACCTACCTGGCCGCCGGATTCCGCATAGAACGGGGTTTGATCCAGAATGACAACCGCGTCCTGACCGGCCGCCACGCTATCAACGGCTTTACCGTCGATAAACAACGCGGTGACCCTGGCGTTCAGTTCCAGATGATCGTAGCCCTTAAATTCAGAAGCACCATCAACACGAATCATCGCGTTGTAGTCTGCGCCAAAACCGCTGGACTCACGCGCACGACGGCGCTGCTCTTCCATCGCGGCTTCAAAGCCAGCTTCGTCAACTTTGATGTTGCGCTCACGGCAAACGTCAGCCGTCAGGTCAACCGGGAAACCGTAGGTATCGTACAGGCGGAAAGCGGTTTCGCCATCCAGCGTGTCGCCCTTGAGCTTAGCCAGCTCTTCATCCAGCAGCGCCAGACCGCGCTCCAGAGTACGAGCGAACTGCTCTTCTTCGGTTTTCAGTACCTGCTCAACCTGCGCCTGCTGCTGCTTGAGCTCATCACCCGCAGCGCCCATCACGTCGATCAGCGGAGCAACCAGTTTCCAGAAGAAGGTATCTTTCGCCCCAACCATGTTGCCATGACGGACCGCACGGCGAATGATACGACGCAGCACGTAGCCACGGTTTTCATTCGATGGGATCACGCCGTCTGCAACCAGGAAGGCACAGGAACGAATGTGGTCAGCAATAACGCGCAGCGATTTGTTGGTCAGATCGGTGGCGCCTGTCACTTTAGCGACGTTTTCAATCAGCTTGCTGAACAGGTCAATATCGTAGTTGGAGTTCACGTGCTGCAGCACGGCAGCGATACGCTCCAGACCCATACCGGTATCGACGGACGGCTTCGGCAGCGGCTCCATGGTACCGTCAGCCTGACGGTTAAACTGCATGAAGACGATGTTCCAGATCTCAATGTAGCGATCGCCGTCTTCTTCCGGGCTTCCCGGAGGGCCGCCCCAGATGTGGTCGCCGTGGTCAAAGAAGATCTCGGTGCACGGACCGCACGGACCGGTATCGCCCATCTGCCAGAAGTTATCAGAAGCGAAGGCCGCGCCTTTATTGTCGCCAATGCGGATGATACGTTCGCGCGGAACACCGACTTCGTTTGCCCAGATATCGAAGGCTTCGTCATCGGTTTCGTAGACGGTTACCCACAGTTTATCTTTCGGCAGCGCGAACCAGTTTTCACCGGTCAGCAGTTCCCATGCGTACTGAATGGCATCATGCTTGAAGTAATCGCCGAAGCTGAAGTTACCCAGCATTTCAAAGAAAGTGTGGTGACGCGCGGTGTAACCGACGTTTTCCAGATCGTTGTGTTTACCACCCGCACGAACGCAACGCTGCGAGGTTGTCGCGCGAGAATAATTACGTTTGTCGAGACCCAGGAAAACATCCTTGAACTGGTTCATCCCGGCGTTGGTAAACAGCAGGGTCGGGTCGTTGTGCGGCACCAGGGAGCTGCTCGCAACTACCTGATGTCCCTTGCTATGGAAAAAATCGAGAAACGCCTGACGGATCTCAGCAGTGCTCTTGCTCATAATTATCCTGAAATCAAGCTATACACATCACCCTTCACGTCACCTCTTCGTTGGCTACGCTCGCTCCAGCAGGTGCGTACCAATGCACGCTCCAGAGGACTCACTCTCTTGCCACCTTGATGCAGCGTGAATGATTTTGTGTATAAGGAATAATCGTCGTGGACGCTGACTGCCTTTCCAGCACTCAGCGACCGGACGGAATAAAGTGGGAATAAGATAAGTTTTCTTCACGGGGAAGTAAAATACCCGATGGGTCAATCTGCAAAATTTCGCCAGATTTCCTGAATATCTTCCATCAAATAGCCGCGGTACAGTAAAAAACGCTGGATTTTAACTTTCTCGGCAAATGCTACAGGCAACGGTTCGCCATACTTTCGCTGCGCCTGCTCTTTCGCCAGCGCCGCCCAGTCGATATCACACTCGCGCATTGCGCTCTCGCTGACATCACGCGGGATCCCTTTCTGGTTGAGTTCCTGACGGATACGCGCCGGGCCATACCCTTTCCGGCTGCGGCTACCAATGAACTGGCGGACGAAGCGGCCATCGTCGAGGTAGCGGTTCTCGATACACCAGGCAATAACGGTATCGACCTCTTCCGGCGTGACGTCCAGCGTTTCGGGGCCATTTTTTCCCAGCACCGGGGCGGCAAGCTTGCGCCGCAGCTCCTGTTCGCTATGGTCACGCATGGCCAGAATGCGAATCGCACGGTCCAACAGCCGGGCGTAGCCGGAACGGCGGGATGAAGGTTCAGTCACAGGCACCTCGACAATCCTCAGCAAGACAATACAAAGTAAGGCAATCCAGAGTAAAACAAGCCGAGTAAAACAAACCAAAAGCAAAAGGGCTGCATGCGCAGCCCTTCGGGGTATTCAGAAGATTATCAGAAATCTTCGTGGGTTTCTTCAGCACCTGGACCGCTAGCGTCCACCACGAAATCCGGTTTGGAGTCCTGGTTGTTCAGCAGCAGTTCACGTACTTTTTTCTCAATCTCTTTCGCCGCAGCCGGGTTATCTTTCAGCCAGGAAATCGCATTCGCTTTACCCTGACCAATCTTATCGCCGTTGTAGCTGTACCACGCGCCCGCTTTCTCAATCAGCTTCTCTTTCACGCCCAGGTCAACCAGCTCACCGAAGAAGTTGATCCCTTCGCCGTAGAGAATCTGGAATTCAGCCTGTTTGAACGGCGCGGCAATTTTGTTTTTCACAACTTTCACGCGAGTTTCGCTGCCAACGACGTTGTCGCCATCTTTTACCGCACCGATACGACGGATATCCAGACGCACAGAGGCGTAGAATTTCAGCGCGTTACCGCCGGTGGTGGTTTCCGGGTTACCGAACATCACACCAATTTTCATACGAATCTGGTTGATGAAGATCAGCAGCGTATTGGACTGCTTCAGGTTACCGGCCAGCTTACGCATTGCCTGGCTCATCATACGAGCCGCCAGGCCCATGTGAGAGTCGCCGATTTCGCCTTCGATTTCCGCTTTCGGCGTCAGGGCCGCGACGGAGTCAACCACGATAACGTCGACCGCACCGGAACGTGCCAGCGCGTCACAGATTTCCAGCGCCTGCTCACCGGTGTCCGGCTGGGAGCACAGCAGGTTGTCGATATCAACGCCCAGCTTACGTGCATACACAGGGTCCAGCGCGTGTTCCGCATCGATAAACGCACAGGTTTTGCCTTCGCGCTGTGCAGCGGCGATGACCTGTAGAGTCAGCGTGGTTTTACCGGACGATTCTGGCCCGTAGATTTCGACGATACGGCCCATCGGCAAACCGCCGGCGCCGAGCGCGATATCCAGTGAAAGCGAACCGGTGGAGATCGTTTCAACATCCATGGAACGGTCTTCACCCAGGCGCATGATGGAGCCTTTGCCAAACTGCTTTTCAATCTGGCCCAGTGCTGCCGCCAACGCTTTCTGTTTGTTTTCGTCGATAGCCATTTTTACTCCTGTCATGCCGGGTGTAACCGGGTGATAAATTTTGTTCTGTTGAGGCAATTATACTGTATGGTCATACAGTATCAAGTGTTTTGTAGAAATTGTTGCCAGAGGAGTTTCAGCGCGTAAGCCGTTGCCTGACGGCGCACCGCTTCACGGTCTCCGGCGAAGCATTCACGCTGGGTAACGCCCTGCCCGTTGGCGCTGGCGACGCCAAACCACACCGTACCGACCGGCTTTTCGGCGCTGCCGCCATCCGGCCCGGCAATCCCGCTGACCGAGACAGCATAGGAGGCACGAGCCGCACGCAGCGCGCCCACCGCCATTTCAACCACCACCGGTTCGCTCACCGCACCATGCTCCAGCAGAGTCACCTCGCTGACGCCGATCATCTGCGATTTGGCTTCGTTGCTGTAGGTAACGAACCCCCGCTCAAACCATGCCGAACTGCCGGCAACATCCGTGAGCGTTTTCGCAACCCAGCCGCCGGTGCAGGACTCCGCGGTGGTAACCGTCGCACCGCGCGCTTTCAGCGCCTGCCCGACCTGCTCGCTCAGCTGCATTAATTCTGAATCAGTCATTATCGCCCCGCTTACGCCAGATAAAGAGGCCATCAAAGATAGCACTTTCGACACAGATATGGGGATGAGGTGATGAATTTACGAGGAGGCATCTAAAAATGAGCGGCCCCGGGGGACCCGGGACCGTTAATCAGGGTGTTATTTCATGCTGGCAGCGATCAGCTCCACGTTGTGGCGCAGCATTTTTACATAGCTGTCCGCCACGCCGCCCGGCTTAGAGAGCGCCTCCGGATAGAGTTCGCCGCCCGCCTGCGCCCCGGTCGCGCTGGCAATCTGTTTCACCAGACGCGGGTCAAGTTGGTTTTCCATAAACCAGGTGTGCACGCCATCAGCCTTAATCTGGGTAATCAGCGCCCCCACCTGCGCGGCGCTGGCTTCACTTTCCGAAGACAGCCCTTGCGGCGCCAGGAAGGTGACGCCATAGGCCCGGCCAAAATAGCCAAACGCGTCATGGCTGGTCAGCACTTTGCGTTTCTCCTGCGGTATCGTGCTGAACTGACTTTTGGCCCAGCTATCCAGCTCGTTGAGCTGGCCGATATAGCGCTGACCGGAGACCTCCAGCGCGGCTTTATCCTGCGGCGAGGCGGCAACCAGGCCATTGAGGATATTTTGCGCATACAGCGCACCATTCGCGGCGCTGTTCCATGCGTGCGGGTCGGTCACCGTTTTACCGTCTTCATCCAGCGTGTGGGTTTTCACCCCGGTGGACGCCACGACCAGTTCACCTTTAAAGCCCGAGGCTTTAATCAGCCTGTCGACCCAGCCCTCCAGCCCGAGGCCGTTAACCACCACCACGTCGGCCTTACTGAGCAACGCGCTATCCTGCGGCGAAGGTTCAAACGTATGCGGATCGCCGTCCGGGCCCACCAGCGTGGCGACCTTGACATGCTCGCCGCCAACCTGCTGCACCATATCCCCCAGCACCGAAAAACTGCTCACCACGTTGAGCGTTTTCGCCATCGCCCCCTGCACCGCCAGGCCAAAGGCCAGCATCAGGATTACTGCCGTTCTTTTCTTCATTTTGTCCTTACCCCATTAATTTACGCCAGCTGACGACCAGTCGGCTGCGTGTGCCAAAAAAGAGTGAAATAAAAAAGATCCCGCTGGCGGTCAGCACGATGGAGGGGCCGGCGGGCAAATTCGCCGCCCACGACAGGCTCAGCCCCATCCACGCGCAGAAAGCCCCGCTCAAGGCCGCCAGCAGTAATATCCCGGGTAACGTGCGCGCCCAGCAGCAAGCGGCAACCGCCGGCAGCATCATTACGCCAACGGCCATCAGGGTCCCCAGAACCTGAAAACCCGCCACCAGGTTGAGCACCAGCAGCGCCAGAAACAGGCCGTGCAGCAGCGCCGGCAGTCTCGGATGGTTCACCTGCAGCCAGGCGCTGTCGAAGGCCTCATTCACCAACCCGCGATAGAGCAACGCGATGCAGATCAACGTCAGGCTGGCGACCCCGGCGACAAACAGCGCGGCGTCGTTATCCACCGCCAGAATCGAGCCGAACAGCAGATGCAGCAGGTCAACGCTGGAACCGCGCAGTGAAATCATCGTCACCCCCAGCGCCAGCGACCCAAGGTAGAACCCGGCGAAGCTGGCATCTTCTTTTAACGGCGTGCGCCGGCTGACCCAGCCCGCCACCAGCGCCACCGCGATACCGGCGATAAAGCCGCCGATCGTCATTGCCAACAGCGACATGCCGCTCAGCAGGTAGCCCACCGCAACGCCGGGTAGGATCGCGTGCGACAGCGCATCGCCCATCAGGCTCATGCGCCGCAGCAGTAAGAATACGCCGAGCATGGTGGTGCTCAGTGAAAGCGCCAGGCACACCACCAGCGCACGGCGCATAAAGCCGAATTCGATAAACGGTTGGAAGAAGGTATGCCAGATCATGCCAGCCTCGCCGAATCAAAAGCCGGCAGCACCGCGTCCGTGGTGCCCCAGCGGGCGCGCTGTGGTTCGAGCAGCAGCGTTTCCGGGAAATAGTCGGCGACGCGCTGGTTATCGTGCAGTACCGCCAGCACCGTCTGCCCCTGCTGGTGCATCTCAAGAATCAGCGCCATCAGCTCGCGGCTGGTGGATTCATCGATGCCGGTAAATGGCTCATCCAGCATCACCAGCGGCGCCTGCTGCACGATGACCCGGGCAAACAGCATGCGCTGGAACTGCCCGCCGGAGAGCGCTTCAATGGGCGTTTTCGCCATTGCATCCAGCCCGACGCGCTCCAGCGCAGCACCGATACGCCGACGGAATTCCCCGCGTATGCCGCGCAATAAAGAGACGTGTGGCCAGGCGCCCTGGCTCACCACATCCTGCACCGTCAGCGGAAACTGCGATTCGAGGGCATGCCGCTGCGCCAGCCAGCCAATCACCGGGCGCGATGTCGTCCAGCCCAGCCTGCCGCTCACCGGCGGAATAAAACCGGCCAGGGTCTTCAGCAACGTGGATTTGCCGCAGCCGTTCAGCCCGACAATGGCCGTCATGCTGCCCGCGGCGATCGTGCCGCTCAGGGCGGGCGTAATCGCCAGCGCTTCGTAACCTGCCACCAGGTGATCCAGTTCAATCATGGCAGCGTGACCGCCCACCAGGTTGCCAGCCACAGTAGCGCCAGCAGCACGCAGGCCGCGGCGACACGCCGTATCGCGGAGGCCATAAAAAGAGACGTCATCATTCCACCAAATTAATATGTTATAACGTAACAATATTGCATCAGCAGAAAAATGTAAATCAACGTCAACGAGGGGAAATGCTGCGAAATGTAACAGACTCCCCTCAGGGCGAGGGGAGCCTCAGAGACAGGCTTACTGCCCGCGGGCCTGAGAAACCGCCAGCCCCAACTGCCAGACCGCCATGGCGTAGTGGGTGCTGTGGTTATAGCGGGTAATGGTGTAGAAGTTCGGCAGGCCGTACCAGTATTGATAACCGGTGCCGACATCGAGGCGCAACAGGCTGGCCTGCTGATGGTTACCCAGCGGCTGCGTTGGCGTCAGCCCCGCCGCCGTCAGTTGCGAAATGCTGTAGTTGGTTTTGAAGCCGTTCTCCAGGCCCGGCGCCTGGCCGAGCGCCTGGACCGCCACCTGGTCACCGCTCACCCAGCCGTGCTGTTTGAAGTAGTTCGCCACGCTGCCGATGGCATCCACCGGATCCCACAGGTTGATATGCCCGTCGCCATTAAAGTCGACCGCATACTGCTTATAAGAAGACGGCATAAACTGGCCGTAGCCCATCGCCCCGGCGAACGAGCCTTTGAGATCCAGCGGGTCATCTTTTTCACTGCGAGCCATCAGCAGGAAGGTTTCCAGTTCACCGGAGAAATACTCGGCGCGGCGCGGGTAATTAAACGACAGCGTCGCCAACGCGTCGAGGATGCGGGTTTTCCCCATCACGCGACCCCAGCGGGTTTCCACACCGATAATCCCGACGATGATTTCCGGCGGCACGCCGTAAACCTGCCACGCACGGTTCAGCGCATCCTGATACTGGTTCCAGAATACGACGCCGTTTTGCACGTTATCGGGGGTAATAAACTGTTTCTTGTAGCGCAGCCAGGCACCGTTAGGCCCTGACGGCGGCAGGCCGCTCGGCGCCTGGCGGTCCATCAGGCGCAGGACGTAATCCAGACGTTTTGCCTGGGAGAGGATCTCATGCAGTTGCTGTCTGTCGAAGCCATGCTTGCTCACCATTTTGTCGATGAACTGCTCCGCCGCTGGGTTGTTGGCGAAATCACCGCCCATCGCCATCACATTATGCTGCGGCTCCAGCAAAAAACCGCCCCCTCCTCCCGTCGTCTCCGCTTCTGGGGTGGCTTTAGGTTTGCTGCTACAGGCAGCAAGGAGAACACACAGGGGAAGTAGAGCCAGATAGCGACGCTTCAACATGGGACATCCATTTAACAAGTTTGGCAAAGGGTAATTATGGTAAAGCATGTGGCCGCCAACAAGAAAGCGGCAATGTATTTGCGGATAAAATAGTCCTGTTCATGCCGCCCGCTTTTCTCTTACCACCGGTCCGTTCTCCCTGCGTTTTCGGCGCTTCAAGCGTCATTCCTGACAAATAACTTTCACAATAAAATATTTATCTTTCATTTTGAGATCAAATTAACACTTTTTAACCTTTCAAAGTGATTAAAATCAGCTGCCAGTTAGCAAGAAAAATAACACTCTGAAGGAGAACACAATGATTGAAGTCATTACCCACGGTGCCGAATGGTTTATCGGCCTGTTTCAGAAGGGAGGCGAGGTATTTACCGGGATGGTCACCGGGATCCTGCCGCTTCTGATCAGTCTGCTGGTGATCATGAACGCGCTGATCAACTTCATCGGGCAGCGGCGGATCGAAAAGCTGGCGCAGCGTTGCGCAGGCAATCCGATCTCGCGCTATCTGCTGCTGCCCTGCATCGGCACCTTTGTTTTCTGTAACCCGATGACCCTGAGCCTGGGGCGCTTTATGCCTGAGAAGTACAAACCCAGCTACTACGCGGCGGCCTCTTACAGCTGCCACTCCATGAACGGCCTGTTTCCCCATATCAACCCCGGCGAACTATTCGTCTACCTCGGGATTGCCAGCGGACTGACCACCCTTGGGCTGCCGTTAGGGCCACTGGCGGTGAGCTATCTGCTGGTGGGTCTGGTCACTAACTTCTTCCGTGGCTGGGTCACCGACCTGACCACCTCAATCTTTGAGAAAAAAATGGGCATCCAGCTTGAACAGAAAGTCCATCTCTCCGGAGCTACCTCATGACCCGTATTCGTATTGAAAAAGGCGCCAGCGGCTGGGGCGGCCCGCTTGAGCTGGACATCGTTGCCGGCAAAAAAATCGTCTACATTACCGCCGGCACCCGCCCGACGATCGTCGACAAGATCGCCGACATCACCGGCTGGCAGGCCGTCGATGGTTTCAAAGAAGGGGAACCACCGGAGGAGGAGATTGGCGTCGCCATTATCGATTGTGGCGGCACATTACGCTGCGGCCTCTATCCGAAACGCCGCATCCCAACCGTCAATATCCACGCGACCGGCAAATCCGGCCCGCTGGCGCAGTATATCGTCGAAGATATTTACGTCTCCGGCGTGAAAGAAGAGAACATCCATCTGCTGAGCGATAGCGGCCCGGCGGCAACGACGCCGAAAACCAGCCAGCCCGCTCCGCGGGATTACGACACCAGCAAAAAAATTACCGAACAGAGCGACGGCCTGCTGGCCAAGGTCGGCATGGGGATGGGTTCCGTGGTGGCGGTGCTGTTCCAGTCCGGGCGCGACACCATCGACACGGTGCTGAAAACAATCCTGCCGTTTATGGCCTTCGTGTCGGCGCTGATCGGCATCATTATGGCTTCCGGCATCGGCGACTGGATTGCCCACGGTCTGGCCCCGCTTGCCAGCAATCCGCTCGGGCTGGTGACCCTGGCGCTTATCTGCTCATTCCCGCTGCTGTCGCCGTTCCTCGGCCCAGGTGCGGTTATCGCTCAGGTTATTGGCGTGCTGATCGGCGTGCAGATTGGCCTCGGCAATATTCCCCCTCACCTTGCGCTTCCCGCGCTGTTCGCCATTAACGCCCAGGCCGCCTGCGACTTTATCCCGGTGGGGCTGTCGCTGGCCGAAGCGCGTCAGGACACGGTTCGTGTCGGGGTTCCTTCAGTGCTGGTGGGACGTTTTCTGACCGGCGCGCCGACGGTGCTGATCGCCTGGTTTGTTTCCGGATTTATTTATCAATAAGAGGTGCCTGACGATGACCGTGATTTACCAGACCACCATTACCCGTATCGGCGCCAGCGCGACGATGGCGCTCGAAGAGCAGATGTTAATTACCTTCCGCGAAGGGGCGCCGGCGGATATCGAAGAGTATTGCTTTATTCACAACCACGGCGAGTTATCCGGCGCGCTGGCGGCGGGTGCCGAGCTCCTGCTGGGTGAACAGCGCTATCCGGTGACCGCCGTTGGCGAGGTTGCCGAACAGAATCTACGCGAACTGGGCCATATCACGCTGCGCTTTGATGGCCATCGCGAGGCGGAGTTTCCGGGGACGGTGCACGTTGCCGGCCCCGTACCGGAAGCGCTGGCTCCCGGTTGCATACTGAAATTTGTTGCTTAAGCAGGAAGGAGAACATTATGAATCAGGTTGCTGTTGTCATCGGCGGTGGACAAACCTTAGGTGAGTTTTTGTG
This sequence comes from Enterobacter sp. JUb54, assembly GCF_014298075.1. GTDB lineage: Bacteria > Pseudomonadota > Gammaproteobacteria > Enterobacterales > Enterobacteriaceae > Klebsiella > Klebsiella lignicola. Next base: position 5,170,214 of record NZ_CP060418.1, on the reverse strand, counting down.
TCGTGGCCTTGCCGCTCAGGGCTACCGTGTCGCGGTTGTGGATATCCAAAGCGATAAAGCCACGCGCGTCGCCCAGGCCATCAACGAGGAATATGGTGAAGGGAAGGCATACGGCTTTGGCGCCGACGCCACCAGCGAGGCCAGCGTAATGGCCCTCGCCCGTGGGGTGGACGAAATTTTCGCCCGCGTGGATCTGCTGGTTTACAGCGCCGGGATCGCCAAAGCGGCCTTTATCAGCGATTTTGCCCTCGGTGATTTTGACCGCTCATTGCAGGTGAATCTGGTGGGCTATTTCCTCTGCGCTCGCGAGTTTTCACGGCTGATGATCCGCGATGGCATCAAGGGGCGAATTATTCAAATCAACTCCAAATCCGGCAAAGTGGGCAGCAAGCACAATTCCGGCTACAGCGCGGCGAAGTTTGGCGGCGTCGGGCTGACCCAGTCGCTGGCGCTGGATCTGGCGGAATATGGTATTACCGTCCACGCCTTGATGCTGGGGAACCTGCTGAAATCGCCGATGTTCCAGTCGCTGCTGCCGCAGTACGCCAGCAAACTGGGCATTGCCGAAGACGAGGTCGAGCAATATTACATCGACAAGGTTCCGCTCAAGCGCGGCTGTGATTATCAGGATGTCCTCAACGTGCTGATGTTCTACGCCAGCCCGCAGGCTTCCTACTGCACCGGGCAGTCGATCAACGTCACCGGCGGTCAGGTGATGTTTTAACCGTTACGCGCTGTTTCCCGGTGGCGCTGCGCTGACCGGGCTACATGCCGTGATGCTGTAGCCCGGACAGGCGCCACGCGCCGCCTCCGGGAAGATGTTTCGGCAGCACGGTCCCGGTGGCGCTGCGCTGACCGGGCTACATGCCGTGATGCTGTAGCCCGGACAGGCGCCACGCGCCGCCTCCGGGAAGATGTTTCGGCAGCATGGTTCCCGGTGGCGCTGCGCTGACCGGGCTACATGCCGCGATGTTGTAGCCCGGACAGGCGCCATGCGCCGCCTCCGGGAAGATGTTCGCACACACCTTAAGGAGATTTTATGGTTAGCGCATTAATCACCGTCGCGGCGATCGCCTGGATAACCCAGCTCGCCTTCGGCGGCTGGCAGATTCGTCAGTTCAACCGCGCCTTTGACCAGCTCTGCCTGCAGGGGCGAGTCGGGGTTGGCCGCTCATCGGGGCGCTTCAAACCGCGGGCAATCGTGGCTATCGCCTTTGACGAGCACGACCGCGTGCGCGACACGCTGCTGATGAAAGGGCTTACCGTGTTCGCCCGCCCGACAAAAATTCCGGCAATTAACGGACAATATCGTGAGGAATTGCAGCCAGATATGATCTTCCCCCAGGATCCGCTCTGTCGGAATGCACTATCATTAGCGCTTAAACCGAAACATGTATAATTTCGTTGTAAAAGTAAATATCTTGCGAAATTATCACTTCGAAACTTTACGCAAGATAGGATATTACTGCTATGAAACCACGTCAGCGCCAGGCCGCCATTCTTGAGCACCTGCAATCTCAGGGGAAATGCTCGGTTGAAGAGCTGGCGCAGCACTTCGATACCACCGGCACCACCATTCGCAAAGACCTGGTGATCCTCGAAAATGCCGGCACCGTGATTCGTACCTACGGCGGCGTGGTCCTCAACAAGGACGAACCCGATCCCCCTATCGATCACAAAACACTGATTAACACCGATAAAAAAGCGCGAATCGCCGAAATGGCGGTGCGCTATATCCATGACGGCGACTCGATCATCCTCGATGCCGGCAGCACGGTTCTGCAAATGGTGCCGCTGCTCAGCTGCTTCAACAACATCACGGTGATGACCAACAGCCTGCACATCGTTAATGCCCTCTCCGAGCTGGATAATGAACAAACGCTCCTGATGCCCGGCGGCACATTCCGCAAAAAATCGGCTTCCTTTCACGGCCAACTGGCGGAAAATGCGTTCGAACAGTTCAGCTTCGACAAGCTGTTTATGGGCACCGACGGCATCGACCTCAACGCGGGGGTCACCACCTTCAACGAGGTGTATACCGTCAGCAAAGCGATGTGCAATGCCGCCAGAGAAGTGATCCTGATGGCCGACTCATCAAAGTTTGGCCGTAAAAGCCCGAATATCGTCTGCGGCCTTGAGCGCGTAGATAAGCTGATTACCGATGCGGGTATCGACCCGGCCTTCCAGCGGGCGCTGGAAGCGCAAGGCATAGACGTGATTATTACTGGAGAAGAACATGAGTAACTTTCTGTTAGAAGCCGGACGCCAGACCCTGTTACTGGAGCTGCAGGAGGCCAGCCGCCTGCCTGACCGCCTGGGCGACGACTTCATCCGCGCGGCGGAAACCATCCTCCACTGCGAAGGAAAGCTGGTGGTCTCCGGTATCGGTAAATCAGGTCACATCGGCAAAAAGCTGGCCGCCACCTTCGCCAGTACCGGCACCCCGGCCTTTTTTGTCCATCCGGCGGAAGCGCTGCACGGCGACCTCGGGATGCTCGACGGCCGCGACGTGATGCTGTTTATCTCCTACTCCGGCGGCGCTAAAGAACTGGATCTCATCGTCCCACGTCTGGAAGAAAAAGCCATTCCGCTGCTGGCGATGACCGGCAAATCCACCTCGCCGCTGGCGCTGGCGGCAAAAGCAGTGCTGGATATCACCGTGGAGCGCGAAGCCTGCCCGATGCATCTGGCCCCGACCTCCAGCACCGTCAACACCCTGATGCTCGGCGACGCGCTGGCGATGGCGGTGATGCAGGCCCGCGGTTTCAATGAAGAAGATTTTGCCCGCTCGCACCCGGCCGGCGCCCTCGGCGCACGGCTGCTGAACAAGGTTCACCACCTGATGCGCCGTGATGGCGACGTGCCGCGGGTTCAGCTGGATACCCGGGTGATGGATGCAATGCTGGAACTCAGCCGCACCGGGCTGGGGCTGGTTGCCGTCTGCGATGAACAAAACCGCGTCCAGGGCGTCTTCACCGACGGCGACCTGCGCCGCTGGCTGGTAGGCGGCGGCACGCTGGACGATACCGTCAGCCAGGCGATGACCCGTAACGGCGTCACCCTGCAGGCCGAAAGCCGCGCGGTAGAAGCCAAAGAGCGGCTGATGAAGCACAAAATCAGCGCCGCGCCGGTGGTCGATGAAAACGGCCTTCTGGTGGGCGCCATTAACCTACAGAACTTTTATCAGGCCGGGATCCTTTAAGCCCCAGACGCTTCGCCAGCCGATGCAGGTTGGCGACGTCCAGCTCCAGCGCCCGGGCCGCCGCCGCCCAGTTACGCTGGTTATCCGCTAAAGCGCGGGAAATCGCCTCGCGCTGGAACGTCTCGGTTGCCTCGCGCAGATTAATCGTCTGTTGCAGCGCAACCGGCGTTGCGACAGGCGGCAGCGACGTTGCGGCAGCAAACTGAAAATGGTGTGGCTCCAGCCGCACCTCATCCGCCGTCTGGGTCGCCCGCGCCAGCACCACCGCACGATGAATAGCATGTTCCAGCTCGCGCACGTTGCCCGGCCACGGCGCCTTACGCAGCCCCGAGCGCGCCGCATCGCTGAGCACCACCTGCCCTAACCCCATGCGTAACCGACACTGCTCGCAGAAATAGCCGGCCAGCAGCACCACGTCATCTTCCCGCTCGCGCAGCGCCGGCACCGACAGCGGGAACACGCTCAGGCGGTGATAGAGATCGGCACGAAAGCGGCCTTCAACCACCTCCTGGCGCAGGTCGCGGTTGGTGGCCGCCAGCACCCGCACGTTAACCCGCAGGCTGCGGTCATCCCCTACCCGCTGAATATCGCCATACTGCAGTACCCGCAGCAGCTTGGCCTGCAGCGCCAGCGACAGCTCGCCAATCTCATCGAGGAACAGGGTGCCGTTATCGGCCATTTCAAACTTGCCGCTGCGGTTGCTGATCGCCCCGGTAAAGGCCCCTTTCACATGCCCGAACAGCTCGCTTTCCGCCACGCTCTCCGGCAGCGCCGCGCAGTTCAGATAGATCAGCGGATTGGCTGCCCGGGACGATCCCTGATGCAGCGCTTTCGCCACCAGCTCTTTGCCGGTGCCGGTTTCGCCGCTGATCAAGACGTTCAAATCCGAGGCGGCGACGATATCGATCTCTTTTTTCAGCTGCACCATCGGCGCCGACAGGCCGATTATTTCCTGATGGTCCGGGGGCGTATAGCGCACGCTCGCCTCCGGCAGCACGTTCTGATTCTCAAGCCGCGCGATAAGCAGCGCGTTATTCAGCGCTCCCGCCACCAGCGCCGCGATCAGGCGCAGTGCTTCATCGCTGAAGCTATCGAAGCGGTCGGCCTCCATACCGTCGAGGGTTAGCGCGCCAATCAGGGTCTGCCCGGCAAACAGCGGAAGCCCCACGCAGGCGTGCACCTTCAGGCTCTCATGGCCGGGGATCAGGCCATCATAGGGGTCCGGCAGATCGCTGTCCGCCGGGAAACGCACCACATCGCCGGCGCGGGCAATCGCCTCCAGCCGTGGGTGGCCCGCCAGCGCAAAACGTCGCCCCAGCACATCTTCAGCCAGGCCGTCGATCGCCAGCGGCACAAACTGATGTGCCTCGTAGCGCAGCAGCGCCGAGGCGTCGCAGCCCAGCACCTGGCGCAGGGTCGTAATCAGGCGGGAAAAGCGGTCGGCATGGCCGATATCGCTTTGTAAATCAATGGCGATCTTCGCCAGCACGTCCACGGAAAAGCGCATCGCGGCCTCATTGTCATTTTGACACCAGTCATGGTCATAACGACTATTTTAACCGCTGTCATTTTGACATCAACCGGTTTGATAAAAAAACATAAAACACAACAAAATCAATATATTAAAAAACTGGCACGCAACTTGATATAGGTAACTCATCGTATCTGAACATGCTGTATAAATTGAGGTTGCTATGTCTATTGTGGTGAAAAATAACATTCATTGGGTCGGCCAGCGTGACTGGGAAGTGCGTGATTTCCACGGTACCGAATACAAAACGTTGCGCGGCAGCAGCTACAACAGCTACCTGATCCGCGAAGAAAAAAATGTGCTGATTGATACCGTGGATCATAAATTCAGCCGCGAGTTCGTGCAGAACCTGCGCAGCGAAATCGATCTCGCGGATATCGACTACATCGTCATTAACCATGCGGAAGAAGACCATGCCGGCGCGTTGACCGAGCTGATGAACAGCATTCCGGACACGCCGATTTACTGCACCGCCAACGCTATCGATTCCATTACCGGCCATCACCATCACCCGGAATGGAATTTCAACGTGGTGAAAACCGGCGACGCGCTGGATATCGGCAACGGCAAGCAGCTGATTTTCGTGGAAACCCCGATGCTGCACTGGCCGGACAGCATGATGACCTACATGACCGGCGACGCGGTGCTGTTCAGCAACGACGCCTTCGGCCAGCACTACTGCGACGAGCACCTGTTTAATGATGAAGTGGACCAGAACGAACTGTTCGAACAGTGCCAGCGCTACTACGCCAACATCCTGACCCCGTTCAGCCGCCTGGTGACGCCCAAAATTACCGAGATCCTCGGCTTCAACCTGCCCGTCGATATGATCGCCACCTCGCACGGCGTGGTCTGGCGCGATAACCCGACCCAGATCGTCGAGCTGTACCTGAAATGGGCGGCGGATTATCAGGAAGATCGCATCACCCTGTTCTACGACACCATGTCCAACAATACCCGCATGATGGCGGATGCTATCGCTCAGGGCATCACCGAAGTTGACCCTAACGTGGCGGTAAAAATCTTCAACGTCGCCCGCAGCGATAAGAACGATATCCTCACCAACGTGTTCCGTTCAAAAGGGGTGCTGGTGGGTACCTCCACCATGAATAACGTGATGATGCCGAAAATCGCCGGCCTGGTGGAAGAGATGACCGGCCTGCGTTTTCGTAACAAACGTGCCAGCGCTTTTGGCTCGCACGGCTGGAGCGGCGGCGCGGTGGACAGACTGTCTACCCGCTTACAGGATGCTGGTTTTGAAATGTCCCTGAGCCTGAAGGTCAAATGGCGCCCGGACCTCGACGCGCTGGCGTTGTGTCGCGAGCATGGCCGGCAGATTGCCCGCCAGTGGGCCCTCTCCCCGCTGCCGGTTGCCGCCGCACCCGCCGCACCGGAGCAGAACGCCTGCGCCGCGGCAGTAGACATGGGCCCCACCATGCAGTGCAGCGTCTGCCAGTGGATTTACGATCCGGCAAAAGGCGAACCGAACCAGCAGGTGCAGCCAGGTACGCCGTGGAGCGAGGTTCCGGACGACTTCCTGTGCCCGGAATGCTCCCTGGGTAAAGAGGTCTTTGACGTGCTGGCAACGGAGGCCAAATGAGCGAAGGTATCGTCATCATCGGCTCGGGCTTCGCGGCCCGTCAGCTGGTGAAAAACATCCGTAAGCAGGATCCGCAGGTTCCGCTGACCCTGATCGCAGCCGACAGCATGGATGAGTACAACAAACCGGACCTCAGCCATGTGGTCAGCCGTGGTCAAAGCGCCGACGACCTGACCCTGCAAACGGCCGGTGAGTTTGCCGAGCAGTACAATCTGCGCCTGTTTCCGCATACCTGGGTCAGCGATATCGACGCCGAAAACCAGTTGGTGAAGAGCCAGGACCGCGAGTGGCGCTATGACAAGCTGGTGCTGGCGACCGGTGCCGCGCCGTTTGTCCCGCCGGTGCCGGGGCGCGAGTTGATGCTGACCCTGAACAGCCAACGGGAATATGGCGCGGCGCACAGCCAGCTGCGCGATGCCCGGCGGGTGCTGATCGTCGGCGGCGGGCTGATTGGCTGCGAGCTGGCGATGGATTTCTGCCGCGCCGGCAAAGCAGTGACGGTCGTTGACCACGCCGCCAGCGTGCTGTCGGCGCTGATGCCGCCGGAGGTCAGCAGCCGCCTGCAGCACCGGATGATCGGGATGGGCATTCATCTGCTGTTGCAAACCGGGCTTGCGGGCCTCGAACAGCAGGCCGATGGTATTCACGTGGCCCTCGCGGGTGAACGTTCAACGGTCGTCGATGCGGTAGTGGCCGCCGTCGGCCTGCGTCCGGAAACGGCGCTGGCGCGTCATGCAGGGGTGGAGATCCAGCGCGGGGTAGTGGTGAATCGCCAGCTGCAAACCAGCCATCCGGCGATTTATGCCCTCGGCGATTGCGCGGAGATCGACGGCAAAGTGCTGCCATTTCTGCAGCCGATTATGCTCAGCGCCATGTGCCTGAGTAAAAACCTGCTGGGACAGTCGGGAGAGCTGAGGTTGCCGCCGATGCTGGTGAAGGTCAAAACGCCGGATTTACCGCTGCACCTGGCAGGCGAAACCCAGCGTGACGATTTAACATGGAATATTGTTGCCGCCAAAGACGGTCTGGTCGCGAAAGGCATTGACGCCGACAACCAGCTACGCGCGTTTGTGGTCAGCGAGGACCGCATGAAAGACGCCTTTGCCCTGCTCAAGCAGCTGGTCAGTTAACCTTATTCCCGGAGGCGGCGCGCTGCGCCTGTCCGGGCTACAGGACATACGCCATCAGGTAGCCCGGACAGGTGCGTAGCACCGCCTCCGGGGAAAACATCACCGCGCCAGGTTATCGTACCCGCCCAGCCCGTAGCCCGGACAGGTGCGCAGCGCCGCCTCCGGGAAAGACATCACCGCGCCAGGTCATCGTACCTGCCCAGCCCGTAGCCCGGACAGGTGCGCAGCGCCGCCTCCGGGGAAAACATCACCGCGCCAGATTATCGTACCCGCGCCAGGTTATCGTACCCGCCCAGCCCGTAGCCCGGACAGGGGCGCAGCGCCGCCTCCGGGGAAAACATCACCGCGCCAGGTCATCGTACCCGCCCAGCCCGTAGCCCGGACAGGGGCGCAGCCCCGCCTCCGGGGAAAACATCACCGCGCCAGGTCATCGTACCCGCCCAGCCCGTAGCCCGGACAGGGGCACAGCACCGCCTCCGGGAAAGACATCACCGCGCCAGGTCATCGTACCCGCCCAGCCCGTAGCCCGGACAGGGGCGCAGCGCCGCCTCCGGGGAAAACATCACCGCGCCAGGTCATCGTACCCGCCCAGCCCGTAGCCCGGACAGGGGCGTAGCACCGCCTCCGGGGAAAACATCACCGCGCCAGGTTATCGTACCCGCCCAGCCCGTAGCCCGGACAGGGGCGCAGCGCCGCCTCCGGGAAAGCATCACCGCGCCAGATTATCGTACCCGCGCCAGCGGTAGTTGAGCACCGACAGCACCCAGCAGGCGACGAACAGCCCGACCACCACAAACCCGGCATCGCCGAGATTATCGTTCAGCGCGCCAACCCAGCGCCACAGACCGCCGCTGAGCGAAAACTTATCCATCAGCAGCCCCAGAGCCTCCAGCCCGCCGATAAACAGCGCCACCACCACCGAGGTCCCGGTAATAGTCATATTGTAATAGAGCTTGCGCTGCGGCTTGCTGAATGCCCAACCGTACGCGCCCACCATCAACACGTTGTCGATGGTATCCACCAGCGCCATTCCGCTGGCAAACAGCGCCGGGAAGACCATGATGGACCAGATGGACATCCCGCTCGAAGCGCTGGCGGCAGAAATGCCCAGCACGCCGATTTCGGTGGCGGTATCAAACCCCAGTCCGAACAGGAAACCTACCAGATACATCTGCCAGCTGCGGCTAATCAGACGGAAGGTCTTGCCAAACAGCCAGCTCATCATGCCGCCGCCGGTCACCACCTCATCGCTGACGCTACCGCCCTTCTTCCACGCCTGAAAACTGCGCCAGACGCTACGTAAAATCACCAGGTTCACAAACGCCATCAGCAATAAAAACAGCGCCGACACCGCGGTGCCGATTACGCTGCCGGTATCATGAAACCAGCTCATCTGTTGCCCGAACGCGGTGGCCGTCGCGGCAATGGCCGCCGAGGCCAGCACCACAATCGACGAATGGCCTAATGAAAACCACGCCCCGACGCCGAAAGGCCGCCGTCCCTGCTGCATCATTTTGCGAGTGACGCTATCAATGGCCGCGATATGATCGGCATCCACCGCATGACGCAGGCCATATCCCCACGCCAGCAGGCTGGCCGCCATCAGCGCGCCGCTCTCGCCAAACGCCTGCCAGGCCCAGATCCAGGCCAATACATTCGCCAGAATCAGCCCCCCAACCAGCACCGCGGCTCGCGGCTGCTGGCGTAAAATCGTCACTATCATGGTGATGTCCTGTGAGCCTGCCAGCGCGCGGCGGCAACGACCGCCTGACCATAGGCGATCGCCCCATCTCCGGCAGGTAACTGTTGCGGAAACAGCAGAGTAAAATCCGCCAGATAAAACGTCAATCGGGAGACCAGTAAGCGGTTGTGTAGCACCCCGCCGCTAAAGGCCAGGGTCGTCACGCCGCGCGACGTGGCGCAATCCCGGAGCATCGCCGCCAGCCCGCAGGCCAGCGCATCATGAAATGCCCAGGCTTTCTGTTCCCGCGTAGCCTGCCACTCCAGCCATTGCTTCCAGAACACGGCCAGATCCAGCGTGCCGTCGCGCCAGGGAATACTGACCGGGTGGGCAACGCCTTCGCAGGTCGTCGCCAGCGCTTCCAACTGACAGGCCGCCTCACCTTCATAGCTCAGGCTGTCCGGGGCGCACGCCAGGGCGCAGGCCACCGCGTCAAACAGTCGACCACAGGAGGACGCCAGCGGCGCATTGATTCCCCGCGCGATGGCCTGCGCCAGCAGCGGCCAGTTGTGCTGATGCAGCGCGGCGGTTTCAGCATAGTTCTGCCACTGCGGCAAAAACGCCAGGCACTGCGCCAGCAAATTGCGCCATGGCTGACGGGCCGCCAGATCGCCCCCTGGCAGCGCCACCGCCGGCAATCCGCCAAGACGTTCACACTCGCGGTAGTTAACCCGTAAGCACTCCCCGCCCCACAGCGCACCGTTTTCCCCCATGCCGATACCGTCGAGCACCAGGGCGATAACATCGCCGCCGTCCAACGGCCAGCCGTGTTCCGCCAGGCAGGCGGCAGCATGGGCATGATGATGGAGGACGTTGTCGACCGGCAGGGTCAGCGATGCTGCCCACTGCGAGGCGCGATAGCCGGGATGGGCGTCGGCCACCACCCGCTGCGGCGTAAAAGCATAAATATCCTGCATCAGGTGCAGCGCCTCACGCCACTGCGCTTCAACTCCTTCATCGCCGAGATCGCCAAAGTGCTGGCTCAGCACCGCCCGATCGCCACGCGCCAGGCAAAAGGTATTTTTCATGTCGCCGCCGAGACACAGCAGCGGCGGCACGTCATGAAACCCCGGCGGCAGCGGCATCGCATCCGGTACGTAGCCGCGCGAGCGGCGCAACATTTCGCCGCTTTGGCGTATCACCGAGTCGTCCATACGCTGGACAATGTCACGGTTGTGCAGCAGAAAACCGTCGGCAATCCCCGCCAGGTCGCGCAGCGCGTCGGCGTTGTTTAACGCCGGTGGCCGCCCGCTGAGGTTGCCGGAAGTCATCACAACAGGGTGCGCCAGTGCCTGTAAAACCAGATGCTGCAGCGGATTAGACGGCAGCATCACCCCCACTTCTTTCAGCGCTGGCGCAATCTCATCACACAGGCCAACCACCTGTGATTTATCTGTCAGTACGATGGGGGCCGCGGGCGTGGTCAGTAAAGCCAACGCCGCCGACGGGAGCCCTTCGGTCACTGGCAGCATCACCGCCAACGGCTTCGCCGGGCGATGTTTACGAAGACGTAAGGCGGTCACCGCCTGGGAATTACCGGCGTCACAGACCAGGTGAAAGCCGCCGAGTCCTTTCATGGCCACAATCTGGCCGCGCTTCAGGCGCTGAATCGCCATCTGGAGTGCCGCCTCACCGTACAACACCTCGCCCTCGGCACGCCATTCCAGCTGCGGGCCGCAGTCGGCACAGGCGACCGGCTGGGCATGAAAACGACGGTCGGCAGGGTTGCGATATTCCGCCTCGCAGGCGGGACAGAGCGGAAACGGCGCCATCGAGGTTGACGGCCGGTCATAGGGCATCGCGCGAATAATAGTGAAGCGTGGACCGCAGTGGGTGCAGTTAATAAACGGGTAGCGATAGCGGCGCTCTTGCGGGTTATTCATCTCCGCAAGGCAGGCCGGACAGGTGGCAGCATCCGGGACAATCTGGGTTCGCATACTCCCACCCTCGCTGTGGCGGATCGCGAAATCCTCAGGCAGCGTCTGCCAGTGGAATGGCGCACTCTGCACGCTATCAATGCGCGCCAGCGGCGGACACTGCTGAACCAGCGCGGCAACAAACGCCGTCTCATCGCCGACGATGCGCACCAGCACCCCGTCGCCGTCATTGCAGACATCGCCACGCAGCCCGAGCTGCCGGGCCTGCTGCCAGACGAAGGGGCGGAATCCCACCCCCTGGACTTTACCGCGAATGCGAATTTGCACCCCGTTCATGATGCTGACGCCTTACCAGGCCAGCGCCGTGCGGCGACGTTTTTCGATATTCATCTGCTCAAGCTTATTGCGGTCGACGCAGATCAGCGCGTGGGTCGGGCAGGCGTCCATACAGGCCGGGCCGGCTTCACGGTGATGGCAGAGATCGCATTTGTTGGCTTCGGCTTTTTCCGCCATGACGTTCAGTCCGGCGCCGCTATGACGGATAACCGGGCGCACCACGACTTCCATCGCGCCATACGGGCAAGCCACGACGCAGGTTTTACAACCGATACAGCGCTCCTGCATCACGTGAATAAACCCTTTATCCCGGCTGATCGCGCCGTTTGGACACACGTTCGCGCAGGGTGCGTCTTCACATTGGCGGCAGGCGGTCGCAGTGGAGACGTTAACGCCTTTGATCACGTGGATACGCGGTAAGAAGGATTTGGGCGTCAGCGCCGCGCAGTCCTGATTTTCCTGATGAGAGACCACACAGGCCACTTCACAGGTGCGGCAGCCAATGCATTTGCTCGCGTCGGCAATAATGAAACGGTTCATCCATTTCTCCAGCAGTAAGAAGGTTACGCGGCGGAGTATGCATAATACGTTCCAACTTTTATCATTATGATAATAAAGGGAATTAACCACAGGGTTGCGGGAGGGAGATTCTGTCATCGTCACATCTGACGATGACAGATGTCGACGTCAGGCGTCGGGGCCGGCGGCTATCGAGTCGCGCTCAATCAGCTCGCCGGGGAAGGTCTGCTGATATTTTAAATCGCCGCCGTCGAGCATAAAGATCAGCCGGTTAATGGTCTCTTTGATCATTTCCGTCACCGGGACTTTAACGCTGGAGAGCGCCGGAACCATATACGGCGCCAGCACGATGTCATCGAAACCGATCACCGACACCTCTTCCGGCACCTTGATACCCTGCAGATGCAGCTGCTTCATGGCGCCAATCGCCATATCATCGTTGCTCGCCACCAGCGCGCTGTAACGGGCATCACGTTGGCGCAGGGTTTCCACGCCCGCGGCGCCGGTTTCCGGGGTCCACTTCCCTTCGACAATCAGATCGTTATTCAGCGCAATACCGTGCTGCGCCAGCGCATCTTTGTAGCCGGAAAGACGCTCAATCCCGGTCGGCGAATCCAGCGAACCGGTAATAAACGCGATATCGCGGTGGCCGCGGGCAATCAGTTTTTCCACCGCCGCCAGGGCCGAGGCTTTTTGATCGGACCAGACGCAATGGCTGGCGTTACGCCGCAGGCGGCGGTTGAGCACCATGATCGGCTGGGTGTGGTTCTCAACGATGTCATCCATCTGATCGACGCTGAGAAAGCGGGGATAGATAATGATCGCGTCGCAGCGCAGGTCGAGCAGATACTGAATCGCCTCGCGCTCCTCTTCGGCACTGTGCTTGCCGTCGGCCAGAATCAGCTGCCGCCCTTTGTCTTCCGCCATTCGCGCGACGTGAAACAGCAGTTCGCTGAAATAGACCCCGTGATAGAGGGTATTGGTCACCACCAGCCCCAGCGTCTGGCTCTTTTTGGTGGCCAGATTGCGCGCCAGCAGATTGGGCCGGTATCCGCTTTCCGCCACCGCCTGGAATACGCGATCTTTCGTGTCCTGACTGACATAGCCGTTGCCCGATAACACCCGGGACACGGTCGCTTTCGACACCCCCGCGCGTTTCGCTACCTCCAGCATCGTTGCCATGTTGTTCTTCCTGTTGCAAAAGATGCCCGCAGTGTACTGCACGTCTCGCTTTTTTACAGCGTTGACCCTCGTCACGATGGACTCTTTTTCACCTCACAAGGCGATCAAAATCACAAAACGGAAAACTGATTTTTTTAGATCTTGTATGAATCAATGAAACTCATCATGATTTTGTGGAACCGGTTTCCTATGTATCGACCACGTCCCCCGTTTTGATGGGGCGATAACAAGCCAGTACCCTATTGATTAAACAGGATAAAATCCGATGTCGAAAAATTATGCAGCCCTGGCGCAGCAAATACTGACGGCAACAGGCGGGATTGAAAACATCGCCGCCGTCACCCACTGCATGACCCGCCTGCGTTTTGTCGTCAAAGATAATGCGCGGGTGGATAGCGCTGCGTTGAAGAGCCTGAAAGGGGTGCTCGGCGTGGTACAGAGCGATAACCAGTGTCAGGTGATCATCGGCAATACCGTCTCTCAGGCGTATCGCGAAGTCGTCAACCTGCTGCCGGGCGACATGCGTCCCGCAGAACCGCAGGGCAAAGCGCCGCTGACGTTCAGACGCATCGGCGCCGGGATCCTCGACGCGCTGATCGGCACCATGTCACCACTGATCCCGGCGATTATCGGCGGATCGATGGTGAAACTGCTGGCGATGATCCTTGAGATGAGCGGCGTACTGCCAAAAGGGGCGCCAACTCTGACGATCCTGACGGTGATCGGCGATGGCGCGTTCTTCTTCCTGCCGCTGATGGTGGCTGCCTCCGCCGCGGTCAAATTCAAAACCAATATGTCGCTGGCCATCGCCATTGCCGGGGTTCTGGTGCACCCGAGCTTTATCGAACTGATGGCCAAAGCGGCCCAGGGCGAGCATGTTGAATTCGCCTTTATCCCGGTGACGGCGGTGAAATATACCTACACCGTGATCCCGGCGCTGGTGATGACCTGGTGTCTGTCCTATATCGAACGCTGGGTCGATCGCATCACCCCGGCGGTCACCAAAAACTTCCTTAAACCGATGCTGATCGTGCTGATTGCCGCCCCGCTGTCGATTCTGCTGATTGGCCCGATCGGTATCTGGATCGGCACCGCGATATCCGCGCTGGTGTACACCGTGCACAGCTATCTGGGCTGGCTGTCGGTGGCCATTATGGGGGCGCTCTGGCCGCTGCTGGTAATGACCGGGATGCACCGGGTCTTTACCCCAACCATTATTCAGACCATTGCCGAAACCGGTAAAGAGGGCATGGTTATGCCGTCAGAAATCGGTGCTAACCTGTCGCTAGGCGGCTCGTCGCTGGCGGTGGCCTGGAAAACCAAAAACCCGGAACTGCGTCAGACGGCGCTGGCAGCAGCGGCCTCCGCGATTCTGGCCGGGATTTCCGAGCCGGCGCTGTACGGTGTCGCGGTGCGGCTGAAACGCCCGCTCATCGCCAGCCTGATCAGCGGCTTTATCTGCGGCGCGGTGGCCGGTATCGCCGGGCTTGCCAGCCACTCGATGGCGGCACCGGGCCTGTTTACCAGCGTGCAGTTCTTCGACCCGGCCAATCCGATGACCATCGTGTGGGTCTTTGGGGTGATGGCGCTGGCGGTGGTCCTGTCGTTTATCCTGACTCTGGTACTCGGCTTCGAAGATATTCCGGTTGAAGAGGCTGCCGCCGACGCCAGACAGCGTCAGGCCAGCATTCAAGCAACACACGCCTGAACACAATATTGATAACGAGGTAACGCATGGCGACTTTCCCACAGGGATTTTTATGGGGCGGCGCACTGGCCGCCAACCAGTCTGAAGGGGCCTATATGGAAGGCGGAAAAGGGCTGACCACGGTCGATACGATCCCTCATGGCGCAAACCGCCTGCCGGTAAAACTGGGGCTCGAGAAGCGTTTTACGCTGCGCGACGATGAGTTTTATCCGAGCCACGAGGCCATCGATTTTTATCATCGTTATAAAGACGACATTGCCCTGATGGCGGAGATGGGATTCAGCGTGTTCCGCACCTCGATTGCCTGGAGCCGTCTGTTCCCGAAAGGCGATGAGCAGGAACCGAACGCCGAAGGGATCGCCTTCTACCGTTCACTGTTCGAGGAGTGCAAAAAGCACAATATCGAGCCGCTGGTGACGCTGTGCCATTTCGATGTGCCGATGCATCTGGTGACCGAATATGGCTCCTGGCGTAACCGTCAGATGGTAACCTTTTTCAGCCACTACGCCCGCACCTGTTTTGAAGCCTTTGACGGGTTAGTAAAATACTGGCTGACCTTCAACGAAATCAACATCATGCTTCACAGCCCCTACTCCGGCGCCGGGCTGGTGTTCGAAGAGGGCGAAAACCAGGAGCAGGTGAAGTACCAGGCGGCGCACCATGAGCTTATCGCCAGCGCCCTGGTGACCAAAATCGCCCACGAGGTAAACCCGCACAATCAGGTCGGCTGTATGCTGGCGGGCGGCAATTTTTATCCTTATTCCTGTAAGCCGGAAGACGTGTGGATGGCGCTGGAAAAGGATCGCGAAAACCTGTTCTTTATTGATGTGCAGGCGCGCGGTGCCTACCCGGTGTGGGCGGCGCGGGTGTTCCGCGAAAAAGGGGTGGTTATTGCCAAAGAGCCGGGTGACGATGAGATCCTCAAGCACACCGTCGATTTTGTCTCCTTCAGCTATTATGCCTCGCGTTGTGCGTCGGCAGAGATGAACGCCAACAATACCAACGCCGCCAATATCGTGAAATCGCTGAAGAACCCGCATATTCAGGCCAGCGAATGGGGCTGGGGTATCGACCCGCTCGGCCTGCGTATCACCATGAACATGATGTATGACCGCTACCAGAAGCCGCTGTTCCTGGTGGAGAACGGCCTCGGCGCGCGGGATGAGATTGACGCCAACGGCGAGATCAACGACGACTACCGCATCAGCTATCTGCGCGAGCATATTAAAGCCATGGGCGATGCCATCGAAGACGGCATTCCGGTGATGGGCTACACCAGCTGGGGTTGTATTGACCTGGTGGCCGCCTCTACCGGCGAGATGAGCAAGCGCTACGGTTTTATCTACGTTGACCGCGACGATGCCGGGAACGGTACCCTCGTGCGCAAGCGCAAGAAATCGTTCTGGTGGTACAAAAAGGTCATTGCCAGCAACGGCGAAGACCTGGCGTAAAGATTGCCCCGTCACCTCAAGGTTATCCCTTGTTTTTCTGAGAAATAAAATAGCCTAATGGGCCAGGCTCTAAGTGAGGGGGAAATACTCTCCCTCCCCTGCAGTACGCTGTCCTTTCATTGTTGTGTACTGACATTTGCGTTACGCATGCTGTATAATTACTATCCATAGCAACACCAGAGGATGACATCATGCCGACCGCAAACAGCATGTCCATTAAGCGCGAAACGTTAAATCTGCGTATCAAGCCCGCCGAGCGCGATCTGATCGATCGGGCGGCGAAAGCCAAAGGTAAAAACCGGACTGATTTTGTACTGGAAGCCGCCCGCGCCGCCGCTGAAGAAGCACTGCTCGAACAACGCATCATTATGGCCGACCCGGAGGCGTATCAGGAGTTTCTCACTCGCCTCGATCAGCCCCCTGCGTCTAATGCCGCGCTGCGTAAAACCATGCAAACCCCGGCGCCCTGGGAGCAGGAAAAGTGATCGCCGCCCCTGAGCCACTTCACGCCGGGCATATTCTTAGCGTATTCTGCTGCGGCGTGGATTCTATGGATAACTGGCTGAAACAGCGGGCAATGAAAAATCAGATGAGTGGTGCATCCCGCACATTTGTCTGTTGTGACGGCGATGCAAAAGTCATGGCGTATTACTCGCTGGCTTCCAGCGCGGTGACGACAAATGCGGCACCCGGTCACATTCGCCGTAATATGCCCGACCCGATCCCAGTGGTGGTCCTGGGCCGTCTGGCGGTAGATAACGCTCTGCACGGAAAGGGCGTAGGACGAGCGTTAATAAGGGATGCCGGACTGAGGGTTATTCAGGTAGCGGAAACTATCGGTATTCGCGGAATGCTGGTTCACGCGCTATCGAATGAAGCGCGGGAGTTTTATCTGCGGTCAGGGTTTGAGCCATCGCCGATAGACCCGATGATACTGATGGTGACATTGCGGGATTTGCAGGAGAGTGTGTGACCGCGTCTGTTATCCTCACATCCAGAGACACTCTGCATTTGTTGCCGGAGAAGCGTTCTCCGGCATTCTCTTCCTGACCCCTGTTCAGGCCAGGTCTTAGCGTAAAAACTTAATCTTCCGGCGCTTCCAGCGCGGCAAAGCCGCCCTGTCCTTGCCAGCCGTTCAGCTTGTGATACACCACTTCCACCGCCTCTTTAATCGGCTGGGTCATCGGGTAGTAAAACCCGACGATATCCGGCTGAATGCCTAAGAAGATCACCTCGCCAACGTCCTCTTTCAGCTGGTCGATCAGATAGTTGAGCGGCATATTGTGGGTGGTCATCATAAACATCTCGGCGATATCGTCAGGGTCGACAATGCGGATCTCGCCGGGGTTCAGCCCCATATCGGTGGCATCGACAATCAACAGCCGAGTAGGATGCAGTTCGCGGATCGCCACGATGTCATTTTCCGGCGCGCTGCCGCCATCAATCACCACCCAGTCGCCCTGCGGGTTGGCGGCACACATTTCCGCCAGCAGCGGACCGGCGCCGTCGTCGCCCATCATGCTGTTGCCGACACAGAGTAAAACGTCAGTCACGGAGTCTCCTCACCATCAGGTAGATGGCGCTTTCCTGGTGAATATCATGCAGCATGCTGAGCATCGTTTTGCTCCATGCCTGCTGCTGTGCAGTCTGCCCGGCCTGGGCTTTATCGAAAGCATTCGCGAGCATCACCACGTGGTTACTGTCGATGACAATCTCGCCATACTTCGGCACCCCTTCCATTTTGCGCCGCGCGGTACTTCCTGCTTCGAGCGTGCCAATCCATGCCAGATACTCATCCCACGGGCAGCTCAGCGCCGTCTCCAGACAGTCGATAACGCCGAGGTGGTGGCCAATCGCCAGGCTGTAATAGACCACCTGCTGCGCCTGATCCGGCGTGGCATCGTTCTCATCAATAAATTTACGGCTCAGCTGACTGAACACCACCGTCTCGCTCATCGGATACGCGTCTCCTCAACCACCTGATTCAGATGGGTAATAATCTCGGTCAGACGCGGATCTTTTTCCGCCTCCAGCCACCGCAGCACCTGGTTATCGCCCTGCCCCAGCAGCCGCATATAGTCGTCGGCGATCTGGCGGCCGTAGCGATAGCCCGCCAGGCGCCGCGCTTCGCGGTCGATGCGAACGCGCAGCGGCTGCACCATGTTCGGGTGCAGGATCTCCGCCGCTTTGTCGTCTTCTTCACCCGGCAGACGCGCATGAATTTTCTGCTCCAGCAGACCCAGCGCCATCGCAAAGCCGTACAGCGTAGCGGCAGGCGTCGGCGGGCAGCCTGGGATATAAACATCCACCGGCACGATTTTGTCGGTGCCGCCCCAGACGCAGTACAGGTCGTGGAAAATACCGCCGCTATTGCCGCAGGCGCCGTAGGAGATACAGATTTTCGGGTCCGGTGCTGACTGCCATGCCCGCAGCGCCGGCGAGCGCATAGCGCGCGTGACCGCGCCGGTAAACAGCAGAATATCGGCATGGCGCGGCGACGGAACCACCTTGATCCCGAAGCGTTCGGCATCAAACAGCGGCGAAAGCGTGGCGAAAATCTCGATTTCACAGCCGTTGCAGCCGCCGCAGTCCACGCGGTAAACGTAGGCGGAACGCTTAATTTTCTTCAGCAGCGATGCCTTCATGCTGGCAATGGATTCATCCACCGTCATCGGCACCGGAATGCCGTTATCATCGCGCGGGCCTAATAAGTTGCTCATCAGCTGGCCTCTCTCATATGACGAGTCAGTTCAATACGGTCGGACGGCACCAGGCATTTCTGGCGCTTGCACTCCGGGCAGGTCTCAAAGCTTTCGCGATGCAGTTCGGCGCGGGAATCACCGTTGTGCTTGAGCAGCGCAATGGCGTAATCGATCTCCTTCTGCACCGCAAACGGCCGTTCGCACACCCGGCAATGGCAGATGTCGAAACGCGACTGCTGGAGGAAATCCTCTTTCTTCCACACCGCCAGCTCATACTCCTGCGAAAGCTTAATCGCCGTCGTCGGGCAGACCTCTTCGCAGCGTCCGCAGAAGATGCAGCGCCCGAGATTGAACTGCCACGCCAGCTCGTTCGTCGCCAGATCGGTTTCCACCGTCAGGGCGTTGGACGGGCAGGCATTGACGCAGGCCGCGCAGCCGATGCACTGCTGCGGGCTGTGCTCCGGCTTGCCGCGGAAGTTTTTATCTACCGGCATCGGCTCCAGCGGATAGGAGTGGGTCGCATTCCCGGTCTTAATGACTTTCTTGATAAAGGTAAACATGGCGATTCCTTATTTCAGCGGCGAGTTTTTACGCTCGATGCTGTAGCGCTCCAGCTCTTTGTACGGCACCACTTTGCTTTTCTTCTTGCGCACGTCGACCACGGTCATGCGGTCGGTACAGGAGTAGCAAGGGTCGAGGCTACCGATAATCAGCGGCGCATCGGAGACGGTGTTGCCGCGCAGCATGTAGCGCAGGGTCGGCCAGTTAGCGTAGGTGGCAGCACGGCAGCGCCAGCGATACAGTTTCTGGTTGTCGCCGGTCATGCTCCAGTGGATATCATCCCCGCGCGGCGCTTCCGAGAAGCCGAGCGCGAAGCGATGAGGAATATAGGTGAATCCTTCAACCGCCAGCGGGCCGCCCGGCAGGTTGTCGAGGCCGAAATCGATCATATTCAGCGCGGTGTACACCTCGTTGATGCGCACCTTCAGGCGTGAAATCACGTCGCAGCCCTGCTCGCTGTGGACTTCCATCGGCAGCAGACCATAGCCGACAAACGGGTGGTCGGCGCGGGTGTCACGGGCGTGGCCGCTGGCGCGTACCATCGGGCCAACGTTGCTGAAGTCACGGGCGATTTGCGGGTCAAGACGACCGATACCCACGGTACGTTGCTCCATGTTCGGGGTGCTGAGCAGCATATCCACCAGATCCTGCACGTCACGACGCATCTGCTGCGCCAGTTGACGGGTCTGGATCATGTCATCTTTCAGCAGATCGCGACGAATCCCGCCGATCAGATTCAGACCGTAGGTTTTACGCGCCCCGGTAAGGATCTCAGCCATCTTCATTGAGGTTTCGCGCACCCGGAAGAACTGCATAAACCCGGAGTCGAAGCCGGTAAAGTGGCAAGCCAGACCGAGGTTCAGCAGATGCGAGTGCAGACGCTCCACTTCCAGCAGAATCGCGCGGATCATCTGCGCCCGCTCCGGCACCACGATGCCCATCGCATTCTCGACGGAAGTGGTATAGGCAGTGCTGTGGGCAAAGCCGCAGATGCCGCACACGCGATCGGAGAGGAAGGTCACTTCGTTGTAACCCATGCGGGTTTCCGCCAGTTTCTCCATGCCGCGGTGGACGTAGAACAGGCGGTAATCGGCGTCGATAATATTCTCGCCGTCAACAAACAGGCGGAAGTGGCCCGGTTCATCGGAGGTCACGTGCAGCGGGCCAATCGGCACCACGTTGTTTTTCTTGCTGCCCAGTTCGTTGATGAACTCGTAGGTTTCCGCATCGGTGGTCGGCGCCGGGCGCTGACGGTAATCCATGCTGTCTTTGCGCAGCGGATAGAGTTCATCCGGCCAGTCATCCGGCAGCACCAGACGACGTTCGTCCGGCAGTCCCACCGGCACCAGGCCGTACATATCGCGCACTTCGCGCTCGCCCCAGACCGCGGCAGGCACGCGCGGCGTCACCGACGGGTATTCCGGCTTATCAGCATCGACTTCCACGCGCACGGTGATCCAGCATTTGGTGCCCTGCTCCATCGACAGTACGTAGTACACCGCGTAGTGGCCGTTCAGCTTACGTTCGTCGTTGCCGAACAGCACCGACAGCCAGCCGCCCTGCTGGTAGTAAAGGAACTCGACCACTTCCGGCAGGTAGTTGACCTTCACCGTAACCGTCAGTTGGTCTTTGGTCTGCCAGGCTTCATCCAGCACCACGCCAGGGAAGGCCTGGTGCAGAGCGGCGAGATAGTGTTGACCGATTTTTTCTTCAGACATGCTCAAACTCTCTTAAATCACGCCACCAGCAAGGAGACGAAGGCTAAAAAGGCGAAACCAAACCCGGCCCAGGTGACGCGGGAGGTGGCACAGAAACGCAGACGCGCCATGCTGTTTTCGAACAGGGCGATCACCAGCACGCCGGCCACCAGCTTGACGACGGCCAGCACCAGCGCCAGCAGCAGTCCGCCGACGCTGAAGTAGGTCATCTGTCCCCACGGGATAAACACGCCGACAAACATCTGTAACACCACCAGCTGTTTGAGGCTGATCCCCCACTTCAGGACCGCAAAGCCGCTGCCGCTGTATTCGGTGAGTGGCCCTTCCTGCAGCTCCTGCTCCGCTTCCGCCAGGTCGAACGGCAGTTTGCCCATTTCGATAAAGGTGGCGAAGGCGCAGGCGCACAGCGCCAGAATCAACGGAATGCTACGCGCGGCAGGCCAGTGATAAAGGGTATCGGCGATGTTGCTGATATGGGTGGAACCCGCGACCTGCGCCGCGACCCACAGGCCGAGCAGCAGAATCGGCTCAACCAGCACGCCGAGCATCGCTTCGCGGCGGCTGCCAAGCGCCGTAAACGGGCTTCCGGTATCTAGGCCAGAAATGGCGAAGAAGAAGCGAGCGATGGCGAACAGGTAGATCAGGGTGATCAGGTCGCCCAGCCCCGGCATCGGGGAGGCCACGGTGATCACCGGCAGCGCGGTGGCGATGGTCAGCATCACCCCGACCATCACGTACGGCGTCAGGCGGAACACCCAACCGGAAGCGTCCGGGCCAACGCTCTGGCGCCCCAGCAGCTTCAAGATATCCCGGTACTCCTGCAGCACGCCCGGACCGCGGCGGTTATGCAGACGAGCACGGGCGACGCGGGTTATCCCGGACAACAGCGGCGCGGCGGCGAACAGCACCAGCGCCTGCAACAATGCAATTAATACGCTCATTCTCAGGCTCCTCGCGAAATCACAATCACCACCAGCACCGCCAGCTCAACCAGCGCGACGCTGCGGAACAGCGCAGGCGCCGCAGCATTCTGCCAGCCGGGAACCAGCCGGACCGGGTTCAGCCAGTGACGCAGTTTCAGCACCGGTGCAAAGGCTTCTTTCACCGGCATGGCGAAGCCGTGGGCGGTGATAACCATCGATTTTTCATGGTCGTAGCCACACACCCAGGCCGCACCGCGCGAGCGGGCCGGCAGACGGTCGCCTTTGAAGAAGATCATCAGCAGCAACGGCAGCAGCGGGCAGGCGATCAGCAGCAGCGCGATCAGCGGCTGCGACACCACGCTTGAGACTTCCGCCTGTACCGGGAAGGCACCGCCAACCAGCGGCAGCAGCCACGGCGCAGCGACCCCACCCACCACGCAGCAGGCGGCAGCCAGCACCACGCTAAAGGTCATCAGCCACGGCGCACAGGTGGCGTTTTCCGCCTCTTTGCTACGCGGCGCGCCGAGGAAGGTCACGCCATAGACTTTGGCCATGCACATCACCGCCAGTGCGCCGGTAATCGCCAGTCCAACTGCCAGCATCGGCCCCAGCAGGCGACCAACAAAGGCATCGCCGGTGCTCAGAGTGAAGAAGGATTGATAGATAACCCACTCGCCAGCAAAGCCGTTCAGCGGCGGCAGCGCGGCCATCGCCATCAGCCCCACCAGCATCGAGAGCGAAATCAGCGGCATCTTTTTACCAATTCCGCCGAGCTTTTCGATGTCACGATGACCGGTGCGGAACCAGACCGCGCCGGCGCCGAGGAACAGCGTGGTTTTAAACAGGCTGTGGTTGATCAGGTGATACATGCCGCCAATAAAGCCCAGCAGCATCAGGGTGGCGTTGTGGGTCGCCACGCCGGTGACGAAGGCCCCAAGGCCGAGCAGAATAATGCCGATATTTTCGAGGGTGTGGTACGCCAGCAGACGCTGAATATTGTGCTCCATCAGCGCATACAACCCGCCGACAAAAGCGGTGATCATCCCCAGAACCAGCAGCATCACGCCCCACCACAGCGGCGGTACGCTCCCGGCCAATGAGACCGTCAAAATACCGTACAGACCGACTTTCATTACCACGGTGGAGAACAGCGCGGCAGCCGGAGCGCTGGCGCCAGCATGCGCCTGCGGCGCCCAGCCGTGCAGCGGGATCACCCCGGCCAGCAGAGCGAAGCCAATCAGTCCCGGCAGCCACAGCAGCATATCCGGCGCGACGCCCAGCGACAGACGGTTAATCTGCGCCACTTCAAGCGTGCCGTAGGTCGACCAGACCAGCCAGCAGGTCCAGGCCAGCAGCAGAGTGCCGAGACGTCCCAGTACAAACCACAGCTTGCCGGACTGTGCGCAGCCGGTCAGGAAGGCGGCGCACAGGGCCATGATTTCCGCCATCACCACCAGCGCACCGAAGTTCGTCACCACGACCGCACTGGTGGCCGCCGCCAGCAGCAGGTTCACCAGCAGGCCGTTGGCTTTGACCTGCGGGTGGCGGTGCCACGCAATATTGAACAGCGAAATCGGTAAAGCCGACAGGCCGATGGCCAGCAGCCACAGCGCGTTAATCCCGCCAACCCGCATGGTGAGGTTCAGCAACTGCAGGACGCCGCCGTTCATCCGCTCCGGCATCAGCAGCGCTGCGCCGCCCGCCAGCACCAGCATCACGCTGGCCACCGCGCCACCAATCCCGGCAATTGCGCCGCTCAGCGATTTACGCATGGTAAAGAGAAAGGCCAGCACGCCGCTGACGGCATACCAAACCACAGCCTGATTGACTAAAGAAATCACACTCATTTCACGCCCCCTTGTTGCGCCTGAAACAGCGACAGATCGCCGAGGTCGGTATTAAAGGTCAGCTCGCGCTTACGCTTGCTGGCCTGGGCGATATCACGAATATCCACCAGCAGCAGCGCTTTGGTCGGACAGGTCCGGACACAGGCCGGTCCCTGCTCATCGAAATGGCACAGGTCGCATTTCACGGCGATAGCCCGCACGCCGGGAACCCAGTCGAGCAGCGAACTGACGCGTGCAGGGGCCGGTGGCGCGGCGGGTGCCAGAGGCGTATTGGCATTCGCCGGAATATCCAGCGGACGGCTGCCGGAAAATTCGATCGCCCCAAACGGGCAGGCAATCCCGCACAGCTTGCAGCTTACGCACAGGCTTTCATTCAGTTGGATCGCGCCATCAACGCGGTTAATCGCATTAACCGGGCACACGGCGGCGCAGGGGGCGTCTTCGCAGTGGTGGCACATCTGCGGCGCGGATTCTTTTTCATTACGCATGACCTGCAGTCGCGGCATGGCCTGCAGGCCGTGCTGGCGGTGCGTCTCTGCGCAGGCGGCTTCGCAGGTGCGGCAGCCAATACAGACGGTGGAGTCAGCAATTACAAAACGGTTCACCGGATCATCCTCGGGTGACAGTCATTTTTGACGAAATCAGGGTGTTCAGCTGTCATTTTCGACACCTGTCGACACCTACGGTTAATGAGCCAACGCCAGATGGCTTAAATCCACCGGTTGGTCGCGTTCCATGGCGTCATACAGACGGTCATACACGCTGGCGATAATCGCCAGATAATGCTCCAGCACCTGTTCGCGCGAACGGTTGCTGATACGGCCATCAATGGTGCCGTCGGAGGCCAGCGTTGCTTTAGCAATCAGACGCTTATCATCGCTGTTGCGTGTTTCAACGTAGTACTCGATGGTGTGGTTGTTGAACCCTTCCGCCAGTGCGACATACACCTGAAAATGTTCAAATAAAACAAAGCACAGCTCTTTGTCCGGCGCGCAGCTCATCGCGTGATGCAAACGTGCCTTGGACAGCGTGATGCCCTGAACCAGCGAATTGCAGTAATGCCGCCACTGATCCTGATAGCGACGGTGACGATCGGCGATGTAGTCCGCCTTTTCACTTATTTCCCAAATAGTCATCTCGGATTCCCCGTTTTCATGAGATGCACCGTACTAGCATTTTCCATGCCAAATTTTAACTACTTGATATTGAATGAAATTAACAAAACCAACGTCCTGAACTGACATGTCGATGACAGCCATTCACTGTCGTCATCGACAGCCACGCCGACAATAACGGTGAGCTGGCATCGTTATTGCATATAAGGCCTATAGAGATACGGAGGCAGCCATGCACGAAATCACGCTCAGCCAGCGGGCGCTGGAAATTATTGAACAACAAGCGCAGCAGGCCGGGGCACAACGGGTCACCGGCGTGTGGCTGAAAGTCGGCGCCTTTTCCTGCGTGGAAGCCAGCGCGCTGACTTTCTGCTTTGAACTGGTGTGCCGCGGGACGTTGGCGGAAGGCTGCGAGTTGCATATCGACGAACAGCAGGCGGAATGCTGGTGTGAATCCTGCCAGCAGTATGTGCATCTCATCTCGCAGCATGTGCGTCGGTGCCCGCAGTGTCAGAGCGACACCTTACAAATCGTCGCCGACGACGGCTTACAGATCCAACGAATAGAAGTGAGCCCCGACTGATTCAGGTTGTTTCCGGCAAAACCAAAACAACCTGAACGACGACGGGATAGACCAGGAGTAAATTATGTGTACGACTTGCGGCTGTGGGGAAGGCAACCTTTATATCGAAGGTGATGAACATAACCCCCACTCGGCGTTTCGCAGCGCCCCCTTCGCGCCGGCCCCGCGCCAGACCATGACCATTACCGGCGTCAAAACCGATAACTTCACCCCTACCCGCTCTGAAAGCGGCGACCTGCACTACGGCCACGGCGAAGCAGGAACCCACGCGCCGGGCCAGAGCCAGCGCCGGATGCTGGAGGTGGAGATCGACGTGCTGGATAAAAATAACCGGCTGGCCGCCCGCAATCGCGCCCGCTTTGCCGCCCGCGGCCAGGTGGTGCTGAACCTGGTCTCCAGCCCTGGCTCCGGTAAAACCACCCTGCTGAGCGAAACCTTACTGCGCCTGAAAGGCAAAACGCCGTGCGCGGTTATCGAAGGCGACCAGCAGACCATCAACGACGCGGCGCGTATTCGCGCCACCGGCACCCCGGCCATTCAGGTCAACACCGGTAAAGGCTGTCATCTCGATGCGCAGATGATCGCCGATGCCGCCCCGCGCCTGCCGCTGGCGGATAACGGAATTCTGTTTATTGAAAACGTCGGCAACCTGGTGTGTCCGGCCAGCTTCGATCTCGGCGAACGTCATAAAGTGGCGGTGCTGTCGGTGACCGAAGGGGAAGACAAGCCGCTGAAATACCCGCATATGTTCGCTGCCGCCAGCCTGATGCTGCTGAACAAAATCGATCTGCTGCCGTACCTCAACTTTGATGTGGAGAAGTGCCTCGCCAGTGCCCGGGAGGTGAATCCCAATATTGAGATCATCATGCTCTCCGCCACCAGCGGTGAAGGCATGGATACGTGGCTCAACTGGCTGGAGGCGCAGCAATGTGCATAGGCATTCCGGGACAAATCTGCGCCATTGATGGCAACCAGGCGAAGGTCGAAGTGTGCGGCATTCAGCGCGAAGTCGATCTGACCCTTGTCGGCGCCGTCGACGAGCACGGTCAGCCGCGCCTCGGGCAGTGGGTGCTGGTCCACGTCGGCTTCGCCATGAGCATCATTAATGAAGCCGAAGCCCGGGATACTCTCGAGGCGCTGCAGAATATGTTTGAAGTCGAGCCGGACGTCGGCGCGCTGCTGTACGGCGAGGAGCGATAATGCGTTTCGTTGATGAATACCGCGCCCCGGAACAGGTGATGCTGCTGGTTGAGCACCTGCAGGCGCGGGCGCAACTGCTTCCCCATACCGCCGAACGCCCGCTGCGGATTATGGAAGTCTGCGGCGGCCACACCCACGCCATTTTTAAATTCGGCCTCGACCAGCTGCTTCCCGACAATATTGAATTCATTCATGGTCCTGGCTGCCCGGTCTGCGTGCTGCCGATGGGGCGTATCGACACCTGTATCGACATCGCCAGCCGTCCGGGCGTGATTTTCTGTACCTTCGGCGACGCCATGCGCGTGCCCGGCAAAAACGGTTCATTGCTGCAGGCAAAAGCCCGCGGCGCCGATGTGCGCATCGTCTATTCGCCGATGGACGCCCTGAAGCTGGCGCAGCAGAACCCGGAGCGTGAAGTGGTCTTCTTCGGCCTCGGTTTTGAAACCACCATGCCCGCCACCGCCCTGACCCTCCGCCACGCCCGCGAGCGCGGCGTCGACAATTTCTACTTCTTCTGCCAGCACATCACGCTGCTCCCGACCCTGCGCAGCCTGCTCGACCAGCCGGACAACGGCATCGACGCCTTTCTTGCCCCCGGTCACGTCAGCATGGTCATTGGTACCGACGCCTACGGTTTTATCGCCAGCGACTATCATCGTCCTTTAGTGGTCGCTGGATTCGAACCGCTTGATCTACTGCAAGGCGCGGTGATGCTGGTTGAGCAGACAATAGCGAGGCACAGTCAGGTGGAAAATCAGTATCGCCGCGTGGTGCCTGATGAAGGCAATCCGCTGGCGCAATCGGCAATAGCCGATGTTTTCTGCCTCAGCGGCGACAGCGAATGGCGCGGCCTGGGGGTCATCAGCGATTCCGGCGTATGCCTGACGCCCGCCTACCAGCGTTTCGATGCCGAGGCCCATTTCCGCCCGGCGCCGCAACGCGTCTGTGACGATCCGCGCGCCCGCTGCGGCGACGTGCTGACCGGTCGCTGCAAGCCGCACCAGTGTTCGCTGTTCGGCAAAGTCTGTAATCCCCAGAGCGCCTTCGGCGCGCTGATGGTCTCATCAGAAGGCGCATGCGCCGCCTGGTATCAATATCGCAGTCAGGAAAACGAAGCATGAAAAGCGTCCAGTTAGCCCACGGTAGCGGCGGTCAGGCGATGCAGCAGCTGATCGCCTCCCTGTTTATGCAGGCGTTTGCCAACCCGTGGCTGGCGGAGCAGGAAGATCAGGCGCGTCTTGATCTGGCGCAGTTAGCCGCCCTCGGCGACCGCCTCGCCTTCTCCACCGACAGCTACGTCATTGACCCGCTATTTTTCCCCGGCGGCGATATCGGCAAGCTGGCGGTATGCGGTACCGCCAACGACGTGGCGGTCAGCGGCGCCCTGCCGCGCTATCTCTCCTGCGGGTTTATTCTCGAAGAGGGGCTGGAAATGAGCATCCTCGAACGGGTGGTCAACAGCATGGCCCATACCGCGCAGGCCGCCGGGATTGCCATCGTGACCGGCGATACCAAAGTCGTGCCGCGCGGCGCGGCGGATAAACTGTTTATCAACACCGCCGGGATCGGCGCGATCCCGGCGGACATTCGCTGGGGCGCGCAGCAGATTACCCCCGGCGATGTCCTGCTGGTCAGCGGCACCCTCGGCGATCACGGCGCCACTATCCTCAACCTGCGCGAGCAGATGGGGCTGGACGGCGCGCTCTCCAGCGACTGCGCGGTGCTCACGCCGCTGATTCAGACCCTGCGCGACGTTCCCGGCGTCAAAGCCCTGCGCGATGCCACTCGCGGCGGAGTCAACGCGGTGGCCCATGAGTTCGCCGCCACCAGCGGCTGCGGCATCGAGCTGCATGAACAGACGCTGCCGGTCAACGATACCGTACGCGGAGTGTGCGAGTTATTAGGCCTGGATGCGCTTAACTTCGCCAACGAAGGCAAGCTGGTGATTGCCGTTGCCCGGGAGGCAGCGGAAGCGGCGCTGGCGCAGCTGCGTAGCCATCCGCTGGGCCGCGATGCGGCGATGATTGGCGAGGTGGTTGAACGCCGCGGCGTACGTTCCGTCGGGTTATACGGGGTCAAACGCACGCTGGATCTGCCTCACGCCGAGCCTTTACCACGAATTTGTTAACCGTAGCCCGGACAGATGCGCAGCATCGCCTCCGGGAAAAACATCAGCATCTCAGCATGATTATCCAGCCCAAACCATCGGGCCACCACGGATGGATTACCGCGGCAACGACTGCTTTTTAACATACTATTATTTGTGTCATCACTTTCTTATGCGCCGCCTGAATGGCGCTTTTTGGACTTAAGCAATGTCGTATACACCACTGGGCGATTTTGGGCAGCAAGGGCTGTTCGATATCACCCGTATTCTGTTACAGCAGCCTGACCTGGCCGCGCTGAGTGAAACGCTAACCCGCCTGGTTCAGCAGTCTGCGCTGGCAGATCGCGCGGCCATTATCCTGTGGAATGCCGGAAACCACCGCGCGACCCGCTACGCCTGCAACGACGCGGGCCTGCCGGTCAGCTATGAAGATGAAACCTTACTGGCCCACGGGCCGGTGCGCCGCCTGCTGTCGCGCCCCGATGCGCTGCATTGTGACCACGCCACCTTTGTCGAAGCCTGGCCGCAGCTGGCCGGCTGCGGTTTGTATCCGCCATTCGGTTATTACTGCCTGCTGCCGCTGGCGGCGGAAGGTCGCATCTTCGGCGGCTGCGAGTTTATCCGCAACGACGACCGCCCCTGGACCGAAAAAGAGTACCAGCGGCTGCATACCTTTACCCAGTTGGTTGCGGTGGTAACCGAACAAATCCAGAGCCGGGTCAGCAACAATGTGGATTACGATCTGCTGTGCCACGAGCGCGACAACTTCCGCATTCTGGTCGCCATCACCAACGCCGTGCTCTCCCGGCTGGATATCGATGAGCTGGTGGGCGAGGTGGCGAAGGAGATTCATCGCTATTTCCGCATCGACGCCATCAGCGTGGTGCTGCACAGCAGCCGCAAGGGCAAGCTGAATATCTACTCGACCCACTATCTTGACGCCAGCCACCCGGTGCACGACCAGAGCGAGGTCAACGAGGCCGGCACCCTGACCGAGCGGGTGTTTAAAAGCAAAGAGATGCTGCTGCTCAACTTGCACGAGCACGACTCGCTGGCGCCGTATGAAAAAATGCTCTTCGAGATGTGGGGCAACCAGATCCAGACCCTGTGCCTGCTGCCGCTGATGTCCGGCAATAATTTGTTGGGAGTGCTGAAGCTGGCGCAGTGCGACGAAAAAGTATTCACCACCACCAACCTCAAGCTGCTGCGCCAGATTGCCGAGCGGGTGTCGATCGCCATCGATAACGCCCTCGCCTACCAGGAAATTCAGCGTCTGAAAGAGCGGCTGGTTGACGAAAACCTGGCGCTGACCGAGCAACTGAATAACGTCGAGAGCGAGTTTGGTGAAATTATCGGCCGCAGCGAAGCCATGCACAGCGTGCTCAAGCAGGTCGAGATGGTGGCGCAGAGCGACAGCACCGTGCTGATCCTCGGTGAAACCGGCACCGGCAAGGAGTTGATTGCCCGGGCGATCCATAATCTCAGCGGACGCAACGGCCGGCGGATGGTAAAAATGAACTGCGCCGCGATGCCTGCCGGGCTGCTGGAGAGCGATCTCTTCGGCCATGAGCGTGGTGCCTTTACCGGGGCCAGCGCGCAGCGTATCGGCCGTTTCGAGCTGGCGGATAAAAGCTCCCTGTTCCTCGACGAAGTGGGCGATATGCCGCTGGAGCTGCAGCCGAAGCTGCTGCGGGTGTTGCAGGAGCAGGAATTTGAGCGGCTCGGTAGCAATAAGCTGATCCAGACCGACGTCCGGCTGATCGCCGCGACTAACCGCGATCTTAAACAGATGGTCGCCGATCGCGAATTCCGTAGCGATCTCTATTACCGTCTGAACGTCTTCCCGATCCATCTGCCGCCGCTCCGCGAGCGCCCGGACGATATCCCGCTGCTGGTCAAAGCGTTTACCTTTAAAATCGCCCGCCGCCTCGGGCGCAATATCGACAGCATTCCGGCGGAGACCCTGCGTACCCTCAGCCGGATGGAGTGGCCAGGCAACGTGCGGGAACTGGAGAACGTGATTGAGCGCGCGGTGCTGCTGACCCGCGGTAGCGTGCTCCAGCTGTCGCTGCCAGAGCTGAATATTGAGCCGGAAACGCTACCGGAGGCCGCTCTGCCGCAGGAGGGGGAAGACGAATATCAGCTGATTGTTCGGGTGCTGAAAGAGAGTAACGGGGTGGTTGCCGGGCCGAAAGGCGCCGCGCAACGGCTGGGTCTCAAACGCACCACGCTGCTTTCCCGCATGAAACGCCTGGGAATTGGCAAAGATGAGTTAGTATAAGTTTTGTACTTATCGCAATCAGTCACTGGAAGGAGGTTTTATGGCGGTATCAGCACGTAACCAACTGACCGGCACGGTGAGTGCCGTTGCCACCGGCGCGGTCAATGATGAAATTGAATTGACGCTCACCGGCGGCGCAACGCTGGTGGCGATTGTCACCCACAGCAGCCAGCAGGCGCTGGGGCTGGTCCCTGGCAAAGAAGCTATCGCCTTGATTAAAGCCCCGTGGGTGACCCTGGCAACGGAAGCGTGCGGCCTGAAGTTTTCTGCCCGTAACCAGTTTGCCGGCAGCGTCAGCCGGGTGACCGAAGGCGCGGTGAACGCGACGGTGCATATTACTACCGATGCCGGGTTTGATATCGTGGCGGTCGTGACCAACGAGAGTCAGGAAGAGATGCAGCTGGTGCAGGGCAGCCGCGTGCTGGCGCTGATTAAGGCCTCGGCGATCCTGATTGCCACCCGCGCTTAACACCATCCAAAACACTGTTTCATTTCGATAAAAGTGAAACAGTGTTCTGTGAGACACCTCGCGTTACCCGCCGTGAATGAATGATAAATAAGCGTTTTCCATCATGGAGATGCTTATGACGCGTTTACCCCTGGCGGCAGCCATGACTCTGCTTATCTCTTCTCAGGCGGCTCTCGCCGCCCTGCCCACGCTACCGGTCTGGCCCGGCGGCGAGGCCCCCGGTGCAAAAAACAGCCCGGCGGTCCCGTCTCTGGTGGATCGTAGCAAAGATGGCGCCCTGCCCGACCGCGCGGTGACCGGTATCCGCGCGCCGGAGATCACGGTGTATGCTCCCGCGAAGCCCAACGGTATTGCGCTGCTGGTCACCCCTGGCGGTTCCTATCAGCGGGTGGTGCTGGACAAAGAAGGCAGCGATCTTGCCCCGGTGTTTACCGCGCAGGGCTATACCCTGTTCGTCATGACCTACCGCATGCCGGCGGACGGCCACGCGGAAGGCAGCAACGCGCCGTTGGCCGATGCCCAGCGCGCGCTGCGCACCCTGCGGGCCCGCGCCCCGGAGTGGCACATCGACCCGCATAAAATCGGCATCATGGGCTTTTCTGCCGGCGGTCATGTCGCCGCCAGCCTCGAGACCCGTTATGACGATGCGGTCTATCCCGCCACGGACGCCGTCGATGGCCTGAGCGCGCGCCCCGATTTTGTGGTGCTGGGCTATCCGGTAATTTCGATGGATCCCGCCATTGCCCATCCCGGTTCGCGCCACGCGTTGATTGGCGATACGCCGACGGCAGAACAGCAACGTCGCTATTCGCCGGAGCACAATGTGACCGCCGCGACGCCGCCAACGTTCATTATGCATGCGGTGGATGATCCTTCGGTGCCGGTCGATAACGCGTTGGTGATGTTTAACGCGTTGCGTGCTCACAAGGTGCCGACCGAGTTACACCTGTTTGCCGAGGGTAAGCACGGTTTCGGTATCCGTGGAACAACGGGGCTACCCGCCGCCGAGTGGCCTCAGCTGGCAATGAACTGGATTGCGTCACTGCCGGAGATGGAAAAGTAGCGCCAGAGGCTTCTCCCCGGAGGCGATGCTGCGCATCTTGTCCGGGCTACGGGAGCGCGCGGTCTGGTTACCCCGGAGGCGATGCTGCGCATCTTGTCCGGGCTACGGGAGCGTGCGGTCTGGTTGCCCCGGAGGCGATGCTGCGCCTCTGTCCGGGCTACGGGAGCGTGCGGTCTGGTTGCCCCGGAGGCGATGCTGCGCATCTGTCCGGGCTACGGGAGCGTGCGGTCTGGTTGCCCCGGAGGCGATGCTGCGCATCTGTCCGGGCTACGGGAGCGTGCGGTCTGGTTGCCCCGGAGGCGATGCTGCGCCTCTGTCCGGGCTACGGGAGCGTGCGGTCTGGTTGCCCCGGAGGCGATGCTGCGCATCTTGTCCGGGCTACAGGATCGTGCGGTCTGGTTGCCCCGGAGGCGATGCTGCGCATCTTGTCCGGGCTACGGGAGCGTGCAGTCTGGTTGCCCCGGAGGCGATGCTGCGCATCTTGTCCGGGCTACAGGATCGTGCGGTCTGGTTGCCCCGGAGGCGATGCTGCGCATCTTGTCCGGGCTACGGGAGCGTGCGGTCTGGTTGCCCCGGAGGCGATGCTGCGCATCTTGTCCGGGCTACAGGATCGTGCAGTCTGGTTGCCCTGGAGGCGATGCTGCGCCTCTGTCCGGGCTACGGGAGCGTGCGGTCTGGTTGCCCCGGAGGCGATGCTGCGCATCTGTCCGGGCTACGGGAGCGTGCGGTCTGGTTGCCCCGGAGGCGATGCTGCGCATCTGTCCGGGCTACGGGAGCGTGCAGTCTGGTTGCCCCGGAGGCGATGCTGCGCATCTGTCCGGGCTACGGGAGCGTGCGGTCTGGTTGCCCCGGAGACGATGCTGCGCATCTGTCCGGGCTACAGGATCGTGCGGTCTGGTTGCCCCGGAGGCGATGCTGCGCATCTGTCCGGGCTACGGGAGCGTGCGGTCTGGTTTCCCCGGAGGCGATGCTGCGCATCTTGTCCGGACTACGGGAGCGTGCGGTCTGGTTGCCCCGGAGGCGATGCTGCGCATCTGTCCGGGCTACGGGAGCGTGCAGTCTGGTTGCCACGGAGGCGATGCTGCGCATCTGTCCGGGCTACAGGATCGTGCGGTCTGTAGCCCGGACAGGCGCATCAGCGCCGCCTCCGGGAGATTTTGCGGGGCTATTTTTCGGCACTGAAGCCGTTACTGGCCGCCAGTTCGGCAAACCACAGCGCGTTGCGTTTTATCTGCCGCTCGCCGGTTTGCAGATCGAGGCGCCAGAAGCCGTAGCGGCGCTTGAACGAGTTAATCCACGACCAGTTGTCGATGAAGGTCCACTGGTGCACGCCGAAGCAATTGGCGCCGTCGGCTATCGCCCGGTGCAGCTGCACCAGATGCTCTTCCATCAGACGAATGCGGAATGAATCATCGATCACCCCGTCGTCACCCGGCTCCCCTTCCGACTCGATATCCATCGCAATACCAATTTCTGCGAGGAACCACTTAATATTGCCGTAGTTGTCGCGCACGTTGGCGGCAATGTCATAGATCGCCTGCGGCAGAATTTCGTTGTTATCGCGATACGGGTTAAACCGCCCTTCAGGATTAACGTAGTTTTCGAAGTAATATTCCGGGGTGAAATAGTCCAGCGTATAGTCGCTCTCACGCGCCTGTACCCGACGCGGAACGTAGTAGTTCACGCCGAGAAAATCGACGTGCGAACCGGTAATCAGCTCAACGTCGGCTTTCGTCACTTCCGGCAGGCAATCGTGAGCGGCCAGAATTTCGCACAGCTCTTTCGGGAACTGATGTTTGACCAGCGGATCGAGGAAGCTGCGGTTAAAAAACAGATCCGCATGCCATGCCGCCTTTTTGTCCTCCGGACTGTCGTTGCGGGTGTAGGAAGGCGTCAGGTTCAGCACCACCCCGATCTCGCCCGGCAGCGCCAGCTCACGGAACTCGCGAATCGCTTTGGCGTGGGCCAGCATAATGTTAAAGGCCACCTGCGCCGCCAGCTTGCCATCCTTTTTACACGGATAGTGGAAGTCGTACAGATAGCCCCCTTCCACCGGCACAATCGGCTCATTGAAGGTGATCCAGTATTTCACTTTATGGCCAAACAGCTCGAAGGCGGTGCGGGCGAAACGGGCAAAGAGATCCGTTACGTGCGCCGACTCAAATCCGCCATACTGCTTTTGCAACGCTTCCGGCATATCGAAGTGATAGAGGTTGATCATCGGCTCGATACCGTTGGCGATCATCTCATCAAGATAGGCGTTGTAAAAACGCACCGCGTCCGGATTGGCGGCCCCGGTTTCAAAATCATCAATCAAGCGAGACCATTGAATCGAGGTACGAAAGGAGTTAAAGCCGGTCTGTTTCATCAACGCCACATCCTGCGGGTATTGATGATAGGTGTCACAGACGGTTTGCGGTCCAATCTGCTGATAAAAGCGTTCCGGTTGCTCGGCAAACCAGCTGTCCCAAATCGAGCGGTGCGGCTTGTTGCTCACCCCTTCCGTTTGCGGACCTGATGCTGCTGCCCCCCAAAAAAAGCCTTCCGGAAACTGATACCGGGTCATAACGCCTCCTGTCAGTGAAAAAAGGCCGCGCCTGACCGGCGCAGCCAAAAAAAGGTCTACCCTGTCACCTCATCTGTTGAGGTGAAAAATACGGCCCAGTGCACCAAAAGAAATCTACTGACAAAATTCGGAAATGTACATCCACAAACGGAAAACGCTTTCCATTATTATCGGTCTGGTTCACAAATTTGAGGGGGACTCAGATATATTTGTGATTTACATCACACTATGAAATATGCAAACGCCCGCATAACGCGGGCGAGATATCGGCCAGGAGAAAGGCAAAAAACTAGCGTTCGGCGTCGGCAAGCTGGCGTTCGTAGACTTTAAAGAACGGCCGGTACAGCATCCACGCGTTGAAGATGGCGAACAACGTCATGCAGAGATTTTTCCAGCTGCCGTTCGCAGACCAGGCCGCGCCGAGCGGGGACGGCATCGACCACGGCAACATCGCCACCGCCCGATCGAGGATGCCAATCTGCGTCAAATACCATGCGATACAGGCGTTTATCAACGGGACGAAGATAAACGGCAGCAGGAAAACCGGGTTCATAATGATAGGAAAACCAAACAGGATCGGCTCGTTGATATTAAACAACGACGGGATAAGGCCAATTTTACCGACGCTTTTCAGCTGTCGCGATCGGCTACGCATCGCCATAAAGACCAGCGGCAGCGTCGAGCCAATGCCGCCAATCAGCAGGTAGAAATCCCAGAACCCCTGCAGGTAGATATGCGGTAACGCCGTCGCCCCTTCCGCCAGCGCCTGCTGGTTTTCAAACAGATAGGTCATCCAGAACGGGTTCATTATTCCGGTGATGATCAGCGCGCCATGGATACCAACAAACCACAGCAAATTACAGATAAACAAAGAGATAAGTACCGCGGTCAGGGTATCTGAGGCCACCACCAGCGGCCTGACCGCTTCGCTGATCAGCTCCGGTAAAATCCGCCCGGTGGCTTGCTGCATCAGCGCATTGACCACGCTGATGGAAATCATCACAAACAGCAGCGGCACCAGCAGCTGGAAGCCGTTGCGGGTCATCAGCGGCACCTCTTCAGGCAGGCGAATGCACCAGCCTCTTTTATAAAAAAACCGAATTATTTCAATTGAATATGTACTGGATATCAGCGCGGTAAAAATCCCCATGCCGCCGAGGAAAATATTGGTTACGCCATTATCACGAAAGCCAATGAACAGCAGAAACGACAGGCAGCCGGTCAGTCCGCAGAGCCTTTCCGGCAGGCGGTACTGCTTCGCCAGGCTGGCACTGGCGCCGAAGGCGACAATCAGCGCCACCAGGCCGATGGTCAGTTCAAACGTCGGCAGCAGCATCGGGCGCAGCCACAGGTAGAACTGTCCGAACGTTGTCGCGCCATTTATGGAAACGGGCGGAAACAAAACGGGCACCAGTAAACTCCCCACAATCACGAACGGCATCGCCAGCGCAAAACTATCGCGCATCGCCGTAATGT
Source organism: Enterobacter sp. JUb54 (assembly GCF_014298075.1). Classification (GTDB taxonomy): domain Bacteria; phylum Pseudomonadota; class Gammaproteobacteria; order Enterobacterales; family Enterobacteriaceae; genus Klebsiella; species Klebsiella lignicola. The sequence continues at coordinate 5,133,326 of NZ_CP060418.1, read as the reverse complement.
GATTATTGCGCGTCAGGACGTTCGCCAGTGGCGCCAGACGCTGTTCGATGATGTCCACGGCAACATTCATCAACGGATTGTTCATGGTTCTACCTTATCGAGTGGTTTTGTTGGCAGGATGATCGCGCACTACAACATAAAGTAAAAGCCCGCCTTAGGTGATCGTTATCACAATTAATAAATCCACAAACGGAAAGCGCTTTCCGTAATGACGCCGTTATGACTATAGTCCCCCCATCCAACTCACCAGGAACGGTTTATGAAAAAGATTATGTTGTGTTGTTCCGCAGGTATGTCCACCAGCCTGCTGATGAAAAAAATGATTGCCGAAGCAGAGCAGCGCGGTCTGCCGGTGGAGATCAATGCCTTTGGCGTCGCCGAGTTTGATCAGCAGGTCGGCAACTATCAGGTCGTCCTGCTTGGCCCGCAGGTGAAATATATGCAGAAAGATCTGCAAAAGCAGGCGGACAAATATGGGATCCGCGTGGAGCCCATCAACATGATGGATTACGGCATGCAGAAAGGCGGCGCCGTACTGGATTTCGCGCTCTCCCTGATTGATAACAACCACTAAGGAAAGATCATGAGCTCTCTGTACGCTAAATTGATCGCCGTTATTGAACAAAAAATTACGCCGATGGCCGGGGCAATCGGGCAGCAAAAGTATGTCACCTCGATCCGCGACGGTTTCATCACCGCGCTGCCCTTTATGATCGTCGGCTCTTTCCTACTGGTCTTTATCTTCCCGCCCTTCTCGCCGGATACCAGCTGGGGATTTGCCCGGGCGTGGCTGCAGTTCTCCCTCGATCATCGCGATGCCCTGATGCTGCCTTTTAACTTCAGCATGGGGGTGATGACCCTGTTTATCGCGGTCGGCATCGCCGCCAGCCTGGCAAAACATCACAACCTGGATTCATTGACCGCTGGCATGCTGTCGCTGATGTCCTTCCTGCTGGTGGCCGCCCCGCTGAAAGACGGGCAGATCTCCACCGCTTACTTCTCCGGACAGGGGATTTTTACCGCGATTCTGGTGGCGATTTACTCCACCGAACTGTACGCCTTCCTCAAGCGGCACAACATTACCATTCGCCTGCCGCCTGAGGTCCCGGCCGGTGTCGCGCGCTCGTTTGAAATCCTGATCCCGGTGCTGGCTATCGTCCTGACGCTGCATCCGCTGAACCTGTTTATCGAAGCGCAGCTGGGGATGATCATTCCGGAAGCGATCATGTCGCTGGTGAAACCGCTGGTTGCCGCCTCCGATACCTTACCCGCCATTCTGCTGTCGGTGCTGGTCTGCCAGGTGCTGTGGTTTGCCGGGATCCACGGGGCGCTGATCGTCACCGGGATCATGAACCCGTTCTGGATGGCGAACCTGTCGATAAACCAGGCCGCTATGGCGGCGGGTACGGCGATCCCTCACATCTATGTGCAAGGTTTCTGGGACCACTACCTGCTGATTGGCGGCGTTGGCTCGACGCTGCCGCTGGCGCTGATGCTGTTGCGCAGCAAGGCGGTCCATCTGCGCACCATTGGACGTATGGGTGTCGTCCCGGGCGTGTTCAACATCAACGAACCGATTCTGTTCGGCGCGCCGATTATCATGAACCCGCTGTTCTTCCTGCCATTCGTGCTGGTACCGATGATTAACGCCACTCTCGCCTGGTTCGCCCTGAAGCTGGATCTGGTGAGTCGCGTGGTCTCGATGACCCCGTGGACCACCCCGGCGCCGATTGGCGCGTCGTGGGCGGCTAACTGGAGCTTCAGCCCGGTGATCATGTGCCTGATCTGTATGGCCACAGCAATGGTGATGTATATGCCGTTCCTGAAAGCCTACGAAAAACAGCTGCTGCAGCAAGAACGCGACAACGCAGCCGCCCAGACTGAAGCCGTGGCTCAGTCCGCTTAATTCACACCACACTATGTATACCCTAAATAATTCGAGTTGCAGGCAGGCGGCGACGCAGTGAATCCCCTGCAGCTTGAAGTATGACGGTTATGGAGATTTATGATGGAATCAGAAGAACAAATCATGGGCATTATCATCAATGCCGGTCAGGCGCGTAGCCTCTGTTTTGAAGCACTGAGCTGTGCCAAAGAGGGGGATTTTGCCGCCGCTGACGAGAAGATGAAAGAAGCCGCGCACTATTCCCGCGAAGCGCACCTCGTCCAGACTCAGTTGATTGAAGCCGACGAAGGGGAAGGGAAAACCAAAATGACGCTGGTGATGGTTCACGCCCAGGATCATTTGATGACCTCGATTCTGGCGAAAGAGCTGATCGCCGAGCTGATTGCGGTCTACCGTTCACGCCCGCTACACCAGTAGCCGGACGACCCGGGCGGGCGTTGACGCGACCGCCCGGGAGTGCACTCCCCCACTCTCATCTGAGGACAACCATGCTACATCTGGGTTTAGATATCGGCGGTACCAAAATGGAAGCCGTGATGCTCAACGCCGACGGCGAATGCGTCTATCGCCAACGTCGACCGACGCACAAAGAGAGCTATGAGGCCTTTATGCAGCAGCTGCTTGGCCTGATCGACAGCGTGCGCCAGTGGAGCGAACAGCCGTTTACGATTGGTATTGGCCTGCCGGGCGCCATCGATCCGCAGAGCGGCCTGATTAAAAACTGCAACTGCCTGGTCCTCAACGGCCACGACCTGCGTCGGGATCTCAAGCAGCAGCTCGGCCAGCCGGTCTGGATTGCCAATGATGCCGACTGCTTCACGCTCTCCGAAGCCGTGGATGGTGCAGGGGCTGGCGCCAGTACGGTATTCGGGGTGATTATTGGCACCGGCTGCGGCGGCGGCATCGCCGTCAATCAGCAGCTGCTGAGCGGACCCAACGCCATCGTGGGCGAATGGGGACACAACACGCTGCCGGGCTATACGCCGGAGCGCGATGGCCCGGATCAGCCCTGCTACTGCGGCAAAGTGAACTGCATCGAAAGCTTTATCTCCGGCACCGGCTTTGCCCGTCGCTTCGGCGAGCAGGCGCGAGCGGAGGCGATTATTCAGGCCGCTGGCGAGGGCGACCCGCAGGCGCTGGCCCACTGGCAGCACTTTATCGATGCTTTTGCCCGCAGCCTGGCGTCGGTGATTAATATTCTCGATCCCCAGGTCATTGTGCTGGGCGGCGGCTTGTCCAACGTTGAAAAAATCTACGACGCGTTGCCGGCAGCGCTGGTGCCTTATCTGTTTTCCGACAGCTGCCGAACCCAGATTAAACCGGCTCGCTTCGGCGATGCCAGCGGCGTGCGCGGGGCAGCGTGGCTGCCGGTTCTGGCAAATTCCGCGGACCGCTGGCGATGACACTTTTTCAGCAGGTATGTTAAGCTAAGCGAAATAATCAAAGCAGAAAATACCATGCCAACCATTGATGATGTTTCAAGATTAGCGAATGTCTCGAGAGCGACGGTATCTCGTGTGCTCACCGGCACCCGCGGCGTGCGTGACGAAAGCCGGGAAGCCGTTCTGCGGGCAGTGGAAGAGTTGAACTATCGCCCAAGTTTTGCCGCGCAGAACCTCGCCAGTCAAACATCCAATCATGTCGGTCTGGTACTCCCGGTGCGGGATGAAAGCAGCAGCGCACGGCTGCTGCCTCTGCTGTCTGTGGCGCTGAAAAGCCTGAATAAAAACCTGATCGTCCAGTACGTCACGGATGCTGTCGAGCAGGCGGCCGTCATCGACGATTTCCAGCGCCAGTGTGTCGCCGTGGTGGTGCTCGGCCCCCTGCCTGCGGATACGCCACGCAACGTGATCTCCTTCGATCGTTTCAGCATCGCCGGGGTGAACAATCAGGGTTACGACTACGCCTTTGCTACCGAAAGCGCCTGTCGCTACGTGATTGGTAAAGGCCATCGTCACATCGCCCTGCTTTCTGACAGCGACAGCGATGACGCCAGCCGCCAGATGCAGGAAGGCTATCGTAACGTCCTGCAAAACTACTCGATTCCTTTCAACCGCCAGCTGGTGCTGACCGCCAATGACGATGTCGAACAGGCGCTGCTTACGCTGATCAACAGCTTCAGCAAATATTCGGTGATTATCGTGAAGCGTGACCGCTACGCGGCGGAAGCCATGCGCCTGCTGCGCGAATTCAATGTTGCCGTGCCGCAGGAAGTTTCGCTGCTGAGCCTCGAAGATTCGCCGCTGGCCTCGCTGCTCTATCCACCATTGACCTGTATCTCCTGGCCGCTGGAACAGCTGATGGAAAACTGCCTGCAGCGCATCCGCAACCTGATTGATGAGCGTCCGGCATTTGCCACCGAAGGTCGCACTCTCGCAGGCCGCCTGATCCCACGCCAGTCGGTCGCCGACATCTCCTGATTTTATCCTGCCCGGGCTGTTTTCCCCTGCCGGGCAGGCAGATACCCTGTTTTTTTCCTGCGATTTCCCCGCTTAGCTTACGCGATACCCTTGTGGTGCTAATCATTACCACGTCATCTAAATAATAATCATTTTCATTTATAAATAGCCTATGCTATATAACATAGCAATGGCTATAAAAGATGATTAATTAACCACATCGCAATGAGGGATCTTATGCTGCATTTGCCGTCGCTGAAACATCTGCTCTTTACCACGCTGCTGGCCGTCATGACCATCGCCCCGGCTCAGGCGAACGAAAAATTCACCGTGATCACCACCTTTACGGTGATTGCCGATATGGCGCAAAACGTCGCCGGCGATGCAGCCCAGGTCAATTCGATCACCAAACCGGGCGCCGAGATCCACGAATATCAGCCCACTCCAGGTGACATTAAGCGCGCTCAGGGGGCGCAACTGATCCTCACCAACGGCCTTAATCTGGAACTGTGGTTCGCCCGCTTCTATCAGCATCTGAAAGGGGTGCCGGAAGTGGTGGTCAGCAACGGCATTCAGCCGATGGGGATCAGCGATGGCCCCTATAACGGTAAGCCCAATCCCCACGCGTGGATGTCGATGGATAATGCGCTGATCTACGTCGATAACATTCGCGACGCGCTGGTGAAGTACGACCCCGCGCATGCCGATACCTATCGCCAGAACGCCGAGGCCTATAAAGAGAAAATCCGCCAGACCATGGCGCCGCTGAAAGCGGAACTGGCCCGGCTGCCGGAAGATAAGCGCTGGCTGGTGACCAGCGAAGGCGCCTTCTCCTATCTGGCCCGCGATAACGGGCTGAAGGAGCGCTATCTGTGGCCGATCAATGCCGACCAGCAGGGCACGCCGCAGCAGGTGCGTAAAACCATCGACACCATGAAAAAAGAGCATATCCCGACTATCTTCAGCGAAAGCACCATCTCTGACAAACCCGCGCGTCAGGTGGCCAGAGAAGCCGGCGCCCACTACGGCGGCGTGCTCTATGTGGACTCGTTGAGCGCCGCCGACGGCCCGGTTCCGACCTATCTGGACCTGCTGCGCGTCACCACGCAAACCATCGTCCAGGGCATCAACGACGGCCTGAGGAAACAGCAATGAGTACAGACATCGCCGGCCTTGCGGTCAACCAGGTCAGCGTCACCTATCGCAATGGCCACACGGCGCTGCGCGATGCGACGTTCAGCGTCCCGCGCGGTTCAATTGCCGCGCTGGTCGGGGTCAATGGCTCGGGGAAATCAACGCTGTTTAAAGCGCTGATGGGTTTTGTTCGCCTGTCCCACGGCGAGATTGCCATTCTTGGTCAGCCGGTCAATCGCGCCCTGCGCCAGAACCTGGTGGCCTATGTACCGCAGTCTGAGGATGTGGACTGGTCCTTCCCGGTGCTGGTGGAAGATGTGGTGATGATGGGCCGCTACGGACACATGGGTTGGCTGCGGCGGGCCAAGGCCGAGGATCACCAGCGCGTCGATGCGGCGCTGGCGCGGGTCGGCATGAGCGAGTACCGCCATCGGCAAATCGGCGAGCTTTCCGGCGGGCAGAAAAAGCGGGTGTTTCTTGCCCGTGCGATTGCTCAGCAAGGCCAGGTGATTCTGCTCGACGAACCGTTCACCGGCGTTGATGTCCAGACCGAAGCGCGGATCATCGCCCTGCTGCGCGAACTGCGCGATGAAGGCTGCACCATGCTGGTCTCCACCCATAATCTCGGGTCGGTCAGCGAGTTTTGCGATTATACGGTGATGGTCAAAGGTACCGTGCTGGCCAGCGGGCCGACGGAAACCACCTTCACCGCCGGAAACCTCGAGCGCGCGTTCAGCGGCGTCCTGCGCCACGTGGTGCTCAGCGGCGGTGAAACCCAGGTCATTACTGACGATGAACGTCCGTTTATCAGCCGCCGGGCGACGGGCGGTGAAGAGTGAACTGGCTGCTTGAGCCGTTTGGCTATCAATACATGCTGAATGCGATGTGGGTATCGGCACTGGTGGGCGGCGTCTGCGCTTTTCTCTCCTGCTACCTGATGCTGAAAGGCTGGTCGCTGATTGGCGATGCCCTCTCCCACTCCATCGTGCCCGGCGTCGCCGGGGCGTATATGCTGGGTCTGCCCTTTGCCGTCGGCGCGTTTCTCTCCGGCGGGCTGGCGGCGGGCAGCATGCTGTTTCTCAACCAACGGTCGAAGCTGAAAGAAGACGCCATTATCGGCCTGATATTCTCCTCGTTCTTCGGCATCGGGCTGTTTATGGTCTCCCTCAATCCGACCTCGGTGAATATCCAGACCATTATTCTCGGAAATATTCTGGCGATTGCACCGGAGGATATTATTCAGCTGGCGGCCATCGGATCGATTTCAATGGTGATACTGCTGCTGAAATGGAAAGATCTGATGGTGACCTTTTTCGATGAAAGTCATGCCCGCTCCATTGGCCTCAACACCACCGGGCTGAAGCTGCTGTTCTTTACCCTGCTGGCAGCCTGTACCGTGGCGGCCCTGCAAACCGTGGGCGCCTTCCTGGTAATTTGCCTGGTGGTCACCCCCGGCGCCACCGCCTGGCTGCTGACCGACCGCTTTCCGCGCCTGCTGGCAATTGCCGTGGCCATTGGCAGCCTGACCAGCTTTTTCGGCGCCTGGCTAAGCTACTATCTCGACGGCGCCACCGGCGGCATTATCGTGGTGGCCCAGACGCTGATCTTTTTAATCACCTTTGTGATGGCGCCTAAACACGGTCTGCTGGCTAACCGTCGCCGCGCCCGGAGGTCTTCATGCTGATAACAACCCTCCTCGAACCCTTCCAGTTTTCGTTTATGGTTAACGCCATCCTGGTGGCGACGATTGTCGCCGTCCCGTGCGCGCTGCTGTCGGTATTTCTGGTGCTGAAGGGCTGGGCGTTAATGGGAGACGCCATGAGCCACGCGGTCTTCCCCGGCGTGGTGGTGGCCTACATTATCGGTATTCCGTTCGCCATCGGCGCTTTTGTCGCCGGCCTGTTCTGCGCCGTGGCCACCGGCTATCTCGACGATAACAGCCGCATCAAGCGCGATACCATTATGGGCATTGTCTTTTCCGGGATGTTTGGCGCCGGGCTGGTGCTGTACGTTTCGATCCAGTCGGAGGTCCATCTCGACCACATTCTGTTTGGCGATATGCTGGGGATTTCCGCGAGTGATATTGGGCAAACGTCGGTGATTGCCTTAATGATTACGCTGATCGTCGGGTTAAAATGGCGTGATTTTGTATTGCATGCCTTCGACCCGCATCAGGCCAAAGCCAGCGGCTTGCGCTGCGGGCTGCTGCACTACGGGCTGCTGTGCATGATTGCGCTGACCATCGTGGCGACGCTCAAGGCGGTAGGGATTATTCTGTCGATCTCGCTGCTGATTGCCCCCGGCGCCATTGCGCTGCTGCTGACCCGACGGTTTGTCAGCGCGCTGCTGCTGGCGGTGGGCATTGCCGTTAGCTGCAGCTTCGCCGGCGTCTGGCTGTCGTTTTATCTGGATAGCGCACCGGCGCCGACAATCGTGGTGCTGTTCAGCGCGCTGTTCGTGATTACCTTTGTCGGTACGTCGGTTCGCGATAGTCGGACCCAGGCGACCGTGAGTGGTGGTTAGCAGTCAGAGTACGCTTCCCGGAGGCGGCGCGTTGCGTCTCCATCGCACCTGCCAGTAGCCCGGACAGATGCGCAGCATCGCCTCCGGGGAAATCACCGCGACTTTTTCGGGCGGTATTTCTCCGGTAGCTCCGGCACCGGGCGTTTATCATCAATCAGATGGCGAAGGGTCAGCATCGGGTGCCGCCAGAGCATGCGCGGCCCGGCCCAACGCATGATCTGCTTCATCTCTTCGCGTTTTTGCGGCTGGTAGCAGTGCACCGGGCACTGCTTGCAGGCCGGTTTCTCCTCGCCAAACACGCACTTATCCAGCCGCTTATCCGCATAGGCGTTCAGCGCCTGATAGTGCTCCGCATCGCCCTGCGCATCCGGGCAGCGGCGCTGGTAGAGCGCAATCATGCAACGAATGGTCTGTTTCTCACGGTCGATGCGTTTTCCTGCCATGGCCTTTCCCCTCAATAAAGATGCAAAAATAATACACCTTTAACGTCCGGGCCGCAGCCGTTTTTCCCCTGCCTCTTACGCCGGGTCGGCCGGTTTATCCACGTGCCCCAGCGCTTTTTCCGGGAAGCAGACATCGCGAACCCGGCGCTTCAGCTCGGCGGCATCCGGGAAGCCCTGATCCTGTTTGCGCTCCCAGATTTGTACCTCGTCCACGTGGATCGTGAAGATCCCTCCGGTTCCGGGAACCAGCTTCACCGAGGCGATATCGGTGCTGAAAGTATGCAGCAGCTCCTGCGCCATCCAGCTGGCGCGCAGCATCCAGTTACATTGCGAGCAGTAGTTGATGGTGATGTTGGCTTTATGGCTCATGGTGATCTCACGGTGTCTGAAAGGGTAAATTGTAAACAGGTTGCAGAATAAATGAGGAATAATTGAAGATCTTGTTGCAAATGATAATGCCTATTATTACCATTCGCAATCAATAAGCATGGAGAATACGGTCCGCCAGGGAAACAACGGGACTAACCTGCAAATCTGGAAGTAACGCGTGAGCCGATACTAATAATTATCAAGGCGTGGCTACTATGTATAAATCCACTCAATCACCTGTCTGGTTTAAAAAAAGCCTGCTGGTGACTTCTTTGCTCGCAGCAATGTATCAGACCACCGCCGGGGCGGCTGATACCACCACCCAAACTTCGATCAACGATGCTTCGTCCGATACGACGGAGCAGATGACGGTCACGGCACCTGCGCCGGTGCTCAAGCCGGGCAGCGAACATTCGGTTAGCGCCCAGGAACTGCAGGATAAAGGGGCCAAAGACTTTGGCTCCATCATGCGATATGAACCGCTGATTGGCGCAACCGGCGCCAGCGGCGGCTCGGGCAACGGCAAAAGCGGCTTCGACCGCGGCGGCTACACCGGGTATAACATTCGCGGGCTGGAAAGTAACCGCGTCGGCATTGACGTCGACGGCATCGCCCAGCCGGACGCCACCGGGCGCAGCTACGTCAGCCGCGCGGGCCTGAATACCTTCGGCATCGGCCGCGATTATATCGACCCGTACATGTACGGCAGCATCGATATTCAGTCCGGCGCGACCTCGACTGAAACCGTGAATACCTCGATCGGCGGGAATGTCTCGTTTCAGCCGAAATCGGCGGATGACTATCTGCATCCGGGAAAAACCAGCGCGTTTGGTTACCGCAGCGGCTATGACTCGGCGGATCGCAGCTGGCATAACGGCGTGACGGTAGCGGGCGGCGATGAAACCCTGCGCGGCATTTTCGTCTACAGCCGCCGCGATGGCCAGGAAACGGAAAATAACAGCGGGACGGTTGATGCGTACCCGGCAAACTGGCACTCCGATGCGTTTATGGCCTCCGGGATCTGGCAGCCGAACGACGAACATAAGCTGACCAGCACCTTCGATTACTACCACAAAACCAACCATACCCATTACGACGCGTGGGATTCCAGCGGTAACAGCGTTATCGGCACGTCTAACCAGACCAGCCAGACTCGTCGCTGGGGCATCAGCCTGAAAGACGACTGGACGCCGATGAATGACTACATCGACAGCATGTCGACCAAAGTCTATTACCAGCACACTGAAGCCCACGACTGGACCTACATGCCGGACAGCACCTCCCTGGCGATGGAAACGGTCAACTCCAACTACGATACCGACACCTGGGGCTTCCAGACCGCGCTGGCTAAGTCGATCGGTCGTCACGACCTGAGCGCCGGCCTGAACGCCAGCACCACCAAAACTCAGCGTCCGTTTAGCCAGTCACCGGTACCGAGCGTCTACACCGCGATCATGCAGCCGGAAGCGGACAGCCGCGGCTACACGCTGGGCGGTTTCGTGCAGGACAAGATCAACTTCGATCTGGATAGCCACAACTTTGCGGTGATCCCGGGCGTGCGCGTGGTGCATCAATCCACCAAGCCTGAGAACCTCAGCTCGCTGACCACTAACAGTAGCGTGTTGACCGAAGACTCGGTTGCCACCCTGTACGGCAAAAACTCCGACACCCAGGTCTTGCCGTCCTTAACCTTCCAGTACGACATTACGCCGCGCGCCATGACCTATCTGCAGTATAAGCGCGGCGCTGAATTCCCGAATGCCAGCCAGCTGTACGGCTCGTGGAACCTTGGCTCCAGCTATGCCGGCCGGGCGCAATATGCGCTGATCGGTAACACCGATCTGAAAACCGAAACCAGCGATAACTTCGAATGGGGCTTAAAAGGTGAAGTGGTGGAAGGGATCACCATGCGCACCGCGCTGTTCTATAACAGCTATAAAAACTTCATCGCCTATAGCCGCTATACGCGCTCCGGCAACCCGGATAAGTTCAGCAACGTACCGTCGAATATCTACACCATCTATCAGGCGGAAAACCGTGATAAAGCCTATATCTACGGTGGTGAAATCAGCGCGAAGTTCAACTTCGGCACCTGGTTTGAAGAGGTTAACGGCCTGAGCGCGACCCTCGCCTACGGTTATAACGAAGGCAAGTCGAAATCCAGCTACAGCGGCGACAAATATGTCGACATCGATAGCGTTGCGCCAATGAAAGCGATTGTCGGCGTGGCATGGGATGACCCGGCCAAACGCTACGGTACCGCGCTGACCGCGACCTTTGTGAAAGGTAAGCAGGCCACCGCCACCAACCGCGAAAGCTACACCAACACCGGCACCGCGATCACCGATTCCACCAGCGAATACATGCGCGTACCGGGCTATGGCATGCTGGACTGGACCGCTTACTGGCAGGTGGCGAAGAACGTGCGCCTGAACGGCGGCGTGTACAACATTACCGATCGTAAATACTGGGATTACCTGAGCAGCCGCAATATTGAGACATCCACCAACCAGGATGCCAACGATAAAGCGCTGGCGGTCATGCCGGGCCGAACCTGGCAACTGGGCGTGAACGTCGACTTCTAATCGCCGCCATAATAATAAACCTGCTCCCCGGCCTGACGAGGCCGGGGATATTCATCGTAGAGAAGGATGTGAATTATGCAAAACGCGCAAAACGACCTGTGGCAGCGTTATCAGACCGCCAAAGCCAACTCATCCGCCAAATATGCGCGCGATATCGCCGCCGAAATGGCGATCAGTGAAGCCGAACTGACCGCCGCGCGCGTCGGATACGACGCCACGCGCCTGCAGGATGACGCACGGGTGCTGATTGCCGGGCTGGAAAGCGTCGGCGAGACCAAATGCATCTGCCGTAACGAATATGCGGTCCATGAACAGGTTGGCCAGTTTACCCACCAGCATCTTAACGGCCACGCGGGGCTGGTTCTCAACCCGCGCGCGCTCGATCTGCGCCTGTTCCTCAGCCAGTGGGCCAGCGCCTTCCACCTGAACGACAACGGTCGTCAGAGCATCCAGTTCTTCGACCATCACGGCGACGCGCTGCTGAAGGTCTACACCACCGAGCAGACCGATATGGCGGCGTGGGATGCGCTGGTTGCCGGGCACAGCCAGACGGCTGCGCAAGCGCTGGCTCTGCGCCCGGTCGATGCCCCTCGCTACGCGGATTCCGCCGACGGCGCCGCGCTGGAAAACGAATGGCGCGCCATGACCGACGTGCATCAGTTCTTCGGGCTGCTGCGCAAATACAACCTCTCGCGCCAGCAGGCATTCCGCCTGGTCAACGACGACCTGGCCTGCCGCATTGATAATGATGCCCTGCCGCGTCTGCTGGAGACCATCCGCGAAGAAGGGAACGAGATCATGATCTTCGTTGGCAACCGCGGCTGCGTGCAGATCTTTACCGGCGCGCTGGAAAAACTTACGCCGATGCGCGGCTGGCTGAACATCTTCAACACCGCCTTTACCCTGCACCTGCGCGAAGACAGCATCGATGAAGTGTGGGTGACCCGCAAGCCCACTTCAGATGGCCATGTCACCAGCGTGGAGCTGTTTGCCCAGGACGGAACCCAGATTGCCCAGCTGTACGGACAACGCAGCGAAGGTCACCCGGAGCAAGCAACGTGGCGGAGCCAGGTTGACAGCCTGACGACGCAGGGACAAACCGCATGAAATACTGGCTGATGTTATGTGCCGCATTGCCGCTGTGGGCCCATGCGGCGACCGAGCGTATCGTGTCGCTCGGCGGCGACGTAACGGAGATCGTCTATGCCCTGCAGGCGCAACAGCAGTTGGTCGCCAAAGACAGCACCAGCACCTGGCCTCCCGCCGCGCATTCGCTCCCGGATGTGGGTTATATCCGCCAGCTGAATACCGAAGGGATCCTCTCTTTGCGCCCGACGCTGGTGCTGGCGAGCGCACAGGCCCAGCCTTCGCTGGTGCTGAAAAAGGTGCAGGAGAGCCAGGTGAAAGTGGTCAATATTCCCGGTGGAAACGACCTCGCGGCAATTGATAGCAAAATCGCGGCCGTGGCCGAGGCGCTGGGCAAAGAGGCGGAAGGCAATACGCTACGCCAGACGGTCGCCGCTCAAATCGCCCGAATACCGACGCAGCCCATCAACAAGCGGGTGCTGTTTATTCTCAGCCATGGCGGCATGAACACCATGGTGGCCGGGAAACAGACCTCGGCGGACGGCGCCATTCGGGCGGCCGGGCTGCAAAACGCGATGCAGGGTTTTGACCACTATCGCAGCATGTCCCAGGAAGGGGTGGTGGCCAGTCTGCCGGACCTGGTGGTGATCTCCGCCGATGGCCTCAAAGGCATGGGTGGCGAAGCCGGATTGTGGAAACTGCCCGGTCTCGCGCAAACCCCGGCCGGTCGCAACAAGCAGGTGCTGGTGATTGATGATATGGCCCTGCTCGGCTTTGGCTCACGCACGCCTGAAGCCGTCAGCCAGCTGCGCCAAAAAGCGGAGCAGCTCCCCTGATGCGCCCCACCACCTCCCGCTATCTGTGGTTAATGGTGCTCCTGCTGATCGGCCTGACGTTGTTCGCCACGACCCTCGGGGCGATGCCGTTGCCGATTGCCAGCCTGTGGCCGCCCGGCGATGAGATGCTCCGCCATATCTGGCTGACCATTCGTCTGCCACGGGTGCTGCTGGCGCTGCTGGTGGGCGCCGCGCTGGCGCTCTCTGGCTGTGTTATGCAGGGGCTGTTCCGCAACCCGCTGGCGGATCCCGGCCTGTTGGGGATCAGCAGCGGCGCGGCGCTGGCGGTCGCCTGCTGGCTGGTGCTGCCGCTGTCGGTTCCGGTACTGGTGGCGCTGTATGCCCCGATGCTGGCGGCATTTATCGGCAGCATGGCGGTGATGGTGGTGATTTTTATCCTCAGCAAAGCCGGGGATGGTTCACTTTCGCGGCTGCTGCTGGTCGGCATCGCCATTAACGCGCTGTGCGGCGCGCTGGTTGGCGTGCTGGCGTGGATCAGCAACGATACCCAGCTGCGCCAGCTTTCGCTATGGGGGATGGGCAGCCTCGGGCAGGCCGAATGGTCGACGCTGCTGGTGGCGGCCACCTTAATGATCCCCGCGTCGGCGTTCGTCTGGCTGATGGCATCGCGCCTTAATCTGCTCCAGCTTGGCGATGAAGAAGCGCACTATCTTGGCATCAACGTCCGGGCGTTGCAGCGGCTGTTGCTGCTGTGCAGCGCGCTGCTGGTGGCCTCGTCGGTGGCGATCAGCGGGGTGATTGGCTTTATCGGCCTGGTGGTGCCACACCTGATGCGCATGTGGCTGGGGCCAGACCATCGCGGGCTGGTGCCGGGGTCGCTGCTGGCCGGGGCGATTTTGCTGCTGCTGGCCGATACCCTCGCCCGCACCGTCGCGGCACCGGCTGAAATGCCGGTCGGTCTGTTGACCAGCATGCTCGGTGCGCCGTGGTTTTTGTGGCTTATTTTTCGCCAGCAGAGGGCAACTTATGGCTAACCTGAATCACGCTTACAGCGCCACCTCGCTCTCTCTGCAACTGGGTCAACGCCGGGTAATCGATGATGTCTCGGTGCAGCTGCACACGGGAGAGGTGACGGCGCTGATTGGCCCGAACGGCGCCGGGAAATCGACGCTGCTCCGGCTGCTGACCGGTTTTCTGGTCCCGGATGACGGCCAACGCCAGGTGGAAGGCCGTCCGCTGGAAAGCTGGTCGCCCGGTGCGCTCTCCCGCCGCCGGGCGGTGATGCTGCAGCGCACGCAGCTGCAGGCCGACTGGCCCGTTGAAACGGTGATCGCCATGGGGCGCTCGCCGTGGGGGAAAAACCCGGACCCGCAGATGATCCAGCAGGTGATGGTGGAAACCGGCTGCGACCATCTGGCTGGCAGGCGCTACCCGTCGCTTTCCGGTGGCGAGCAACAGCGGGTGCAGCTGGCACGCAGTCTCGCCCAGCTGTGGCATGAAAACGCCCCTCAGGGCTGGCTGTTTCTTGATGAGCCGACTTCGGCGCTGGATCTGTACTATCAGCAGCACCTGCTGCGCCTGCTTAAACGACTGACCCGCAGCGGCCTGCTACACGTCTGCGTAGTACTGCACGATCTCAATCTCGCCGCGCTTTGGGCGGACCGAATTCTGCTGCTGCATCAGGGCAAACTAGTGGCTCAGGGCACGCCGCATGAGGTTATCCGCCAGTCGGTGATCGGCCGCTGGTACGGCGCCGACGTGCGCCTCGGCGAGCACCCGGATATCGCCATCCCGCAGGTCTACCTGGCGCCGTAAACCTCAAACGCCAGCGCCTTGCTGACGGAGGCAAAACCGGTCCATCCGCGAAACTCCGCTTCGGCGGAGTTTTCTTTGTTTAGCGCAGGGTCATTCGGCAAACTTCAGCAGCGCCTCACCATCCAGACGATAGCGTACCCACTCAGATTGCGGCAATGCGCCGATGCTCAGGTAAAAATCGATAGCGGGCTGGTTCCAGTCCAGCACGCTCCATTCAAGGCGGCCGCACTGGCGCTGTACCGCGCATTGCGCGATATGCTTCAGCATCGCCCTGCCTGCCCCTTTGCCGCGATATTCAGGGGAGATATACAAATCTTCCATATAAATACCATTGCGTCCAAGCCAGGTGGAGTAGCTGGTAAAGAAGACGGCATAGCCTACTGATGTTCCGTCAATTTCGCAGATGAGCGCTTCGGTCTTGCTGTCTGCGCCAAATAGCGTTTCGCGGATCTCATCTGGCGTGGTAACGACCTGCTCCGGGGCTTTTTCATACACCGCCAGCTCATAGATCATATCGTAAATCGTGGTGACGTCTTCCGGGCGGGCCTGGCGAATCCTGATGCTCATAAATTTTCCTGTCATTGCGGTCTGGCGTGAACATTGATGGCGCTAAGCATAAGGGTTATTGTCAGGAGAATTAAGTGCAATGAAATCACGTAATGATGAATATTATGCATCCGGCGCTGCGGCGTATTGATTTAAATCTCCTGCCTGTTTTTGATGCGATCTATCGTCATCGTTCGGTTCGCCTGGCGGCGGATGAGCTGGCAATGAGCACCTCGGCGTTGAGCCACGCGTTATCGCGACTACGGCTCTCCCTCAATGACCCGTTGTTTTATCGCGAAGGCCACCGGATGTGCCCCAGCGTGTATGCGATTCAGCTCGCGCCGACCCTGGCCGCGGCGCTAAAATTGCTGAACCAGGAGCTGACGCCCCAGCCGAAATTTGAAGCTGCCAGCAGTACCGAGTGCTTACATATTGCGATTACCGATTTTACCGCGTTCTGCATTTTCCCGGCCCTGATGCAAAAGCTGCAGCATGCCGCGCCGGGCCTGCGCTTTGAGCTCCGCTATCTGCCGCACAGCCCGGCATTAACCGAATTGCTGGCGGGCGAAGTGGATCTGGCGCTTGGATTCAGTACGGCAGACGATATCCGGCATCCGGAGCTGGATGAGCTCAGCTGGTTCGAGGATGAGTACGTCGTCATCAGCAATACCCGGCGCACAGCGCTGACGCTGGAGGATTATCTCGCCGCCCGGCATCTGGTGGTGACGCCCTGGAATGAGAAGCTGGGGGTGCTGGATTTACAGCTGGAACAGATGGGATATACCCGCCAGACCACCATCAAAACACCGTCGATGCTTAGCGCACCGTTTATCGTGGCGGAAAGCGACCTGCTGCTGGCGATCCCCCGTTTTGCCGCGACGAAGCTGCTTCCGGCAGCGGATATCAGGATCTTCCCGCTACCGTTTGAGATCCCAAGGTTTGAAGTGAAAATTTATTCACACAAGCGCAGCGGCAAGCGCGATGCAACCCACTGGCTAAAGGAAATTCTGCAGGCACTGGCGCACGAGGCCAGGTCATAAAAATAAACGCGGGCCGGTCCCATTCGCTGATAACCATAGCCAGCTGTTATACATGGCCATTACCCTCTGACGAGAATACTCTTCGCTGGATTCGATTCGCGTTTTTCGTCAAACTGACGGCATGCCAGTAACGCCTGGCGCAACGCAGCGAACGTCAGATATGACAGCAAGAATATCGTTGCGGGCCAGGCGAGAAAATTTGCGGGTTTATGTGGATTTACAGGGATTGAGCATGGGCCACATAAGCACTAGAAAGACTAAAAAAAGAGTAATACCACTATGACTGAAGCCACAGACAAGGACTTCTCCAACCACACGCCCATGATGCAGCAGTATCTGAAGCTGAAAGCTCAGCACCCGGAGATCCTGCTGTTCTACCGGATGGGTGATTTCTACGAACTGTTTTATGACGATGCCAAACGCGCTTCGCAGCTGCTGGATATCTCGCTGACCAAACGCGGCGCCTCGGCGGGCGAGCCGATCCCAATGGCCGGGATCCCCCACCATGCGGTGGAAAACTACCTCGCGAAGCTGGTGAATCAGGGCGAATCGGTGGCGATTTGCGAACAGATTGGCGATCCGGCCACCACCAAAGGGCCGGTCGAGCGCAAAGTGGTGCGCATCGTCACCCCCGGCACCATCAGCGATGAAGCGCTGCTGCAGGAGCGTCAGGATAACCTGCTGGCCGCTATCTGGCAGGACAGCAAAGGCTTTGGCTATGCCACTCTGGATATCAGCTCCGGCCGTTTTCGCCTCAGCGAACCGGCAGACCGCGACACCATGGCCGCAGAACTGCAGCGCACCAACCCGGCCGAACTGCTGTACGCCGAAGATTTCGCCGAGTCCGCGCTGATCGAAGGTCGTCGCGGCCTGCGCCGTCGTCCGCTGTGGGAATTTGAAATCGATACCGCCCGTCAGCAGCTGAACTTACAGTTTGGCACCCGCGACCTGGTCGGCTTCGGCGTCGAAAATGCGCCGCGCGGCCTGTGCGCCGCCGGCTGCCTGCTGCAGTACGTCAAAGATACCCAGCGCACCTCCCTGCCGCATATTCGTTCCATCACCATGGAGCGTCAGCAGGACAGCATCATCATGGATGCCGCAACCCGCCGTAACCTCGAGATTACCCAGAACCTGGCCGGCGGTTTCGACAATACCCTGGCATCGGTGCTCGACTGCACCGTGACGCCAATGGGCAGCCGCATGCTGAAACGCTGGCTGCATATGCCGGTACGCGACACCAAGGTGCTCGTTGAACGTCAGCAGACCATCGGCGCCTTGCAGGAGTACTACAGCGACCTGCAGCCGGTTCTGCGTCAGGTCGGCGATCTGGAACGTATCCTGGCGCGACTGGCGCTGCGTACCGCACGCCCTCGCGATCTTGCCCGCATGCGTTACGCGTTCCAGCAGCTGCCGGCCCTGCGTGAAATGCTGGCTGACGTCAGCTGCGCGCCGGTTCAGCAACTGCGCGACAAAATGGGCGAGTTCAGCGAACTGCGCGAACTGCTGGAGCAGGCGATTATCGAGTCGCCGCCGGTGCTGGTGCGCGACGGCGGAGTCATCGCCCCGGGCTACAATGAGGAGCTCGACGAATGGCGGGCCCTGGCAGATGGTGCCACCGACTATCTTGATAAGCTGGAAATTCGCGAGCGTGAACGTCTGGGTCTGGACACCCTGAAGGTCGGCTACAATGCCGTTCATGGTTACTACATCCAGATCAGCCGCGGCCAGAGCCAGCATGCGCCGATCCACTACGTCCGCCGCCAGACCCTGAAAAACGCCGAGCGCTACATTATTCCGGAACTGAAGGAGTATGAAGACAAGGTTCTGACCTCGAAAGGCAAAGCCCTGGCGCTGGAGAAGCAGCTCTACGAGCAGCTGTTCGACATGCTGCTGCCGCACCTGGCCGACCTGCAGCAGAGCGCCAGCGCGCTGGCTGAGCTCGATGTGCTGATCAACCTCGCCGAGCGCGCCGAAGCCCTGAACTACTGCTGCCCGACCTTTAGCGACAAGCCGGGAATTCGTATCACTGAAGGCCGCCACCCGGTCGTCGAACAGGTGCTGAAAGAGCCGTTCATCGCTAACCCGTTGAACCTGGCACCGCAGCGTCGGATGTTGATTATTACCGGGCCGAATATGGGCGGTAAAAGTACCTATATGCGCCAGACCGCGCTTATCGCGCTGCTGGCCTATATCGGCAGCTATGTGCCGGCAGAGAAAGTCGAGATCGGTCCCATCGATCGTATCTTTACCCGCGTCGGGGCAGCGGATGACCTGGCAAGCGGTCGTTCAACCTTCATGGTTGAAATGACCGAAACCGCCAATATTCTGCATAACGCCACCGAGCACAGCCTGGTGCTGATGGACGAAATCGGCCGCGGCACCTCCACCTACGACGGCCTGTCGCTGGCGTGGGCCTGTGCGGAAAACCTCGCCAATAAGATTAAGGCGCTGACGCTGTTCGCCACCCACTACTTCGAGCTGACGCAGCTGCCGGAGAAAATGGAAGGGGTCGCCAACGTCCATCTGGACGCGCTGGAGCACGGCGACACCATCGCCTTTATGCACAGCGTGCAGGATGGCGCGGCCAGCAAGAGCTACGGTCTGGCGGTTGCCGCGCTGGCCGGCGTGCCGAAAGAGGTGATCAAACGTGCACGCCAGAAGCTGCGCGAACTGGAGAGCATTGCCCCCAACGCGGCGGCCACTCAAGTGGACGGCACCCAGATGTCGCTGCTGTCGGCTCCGGAAGAGACCTCCCCGGCGCTCGAAGCGCTGGAGCATCTTGACCCCGATACGCTGACCCCGCGCCAGGCGCTGGAGTGGATTTATCGGCTGAAAAGCCTGGCCTAATCCCTCTCCTCCTCTGAGCGTCACTCCCGGGCGCGCGGCACCGCGTCGCCCGGGGATGCACCGCAGGAGTGGCCGAAGACGCCTGCAGATTACCCCACTCTTTGGCGTAAAAAATCGATGAACGCCCTGACCTTAGTCGGCACGTGCCGCGCGTCCGGGTAAACCGCATAGACCCCCTGCGGCGGAAAACTTAGCTCCGGCAGCAGATGGATCAAACGCTGCTGAGCCAACGATGCGGCCACCAGCCACTCCGGCAACAGCGCCACGCCGCTGCCGGCGATAGCGAAGGCCATCAGCGCATTGGCGCTGTCCGCCGACAGACGCGGGGTCTTTTTAATCTC
The DNA here is from genome assembly GCF_014298075.1 of Enterobacter sp. JUb54. Taxonomy (GTDB): domain Bacteria; phylum Pseudomonadota; class Gammaproteobacteria; order Enterobacterales; family Enterobacteriaceae; genus Klebsiella; species Klebsiella lignicola. The sequence continues at coordinate 5,113,495 of NZ_CP060418.1, read as the reverse complement.
AAAATCAATAACCTTGCGATCCCGACCGCTGAGCTGCCAGCGTAGCGGGGTTTGCAACCGCTCGTGAATAATCCACTCGGCCTGGGCCAGGTCTTCAAGCGCTGACAGCGGATGCTGCGCCAGCCACGCGGGTGCGGCAACGGGCAGGATCGCAAAACGCGAGATCAGCGCCGCGCGGTAGCGCGAGTCTGCCAGCGTCCCGAGGCGAATGGCGACATCAAAACGTTCGGAGATTAAGTCGGCATGATGCGAGGATGAAACGTGGCGCACGCGCAGCGCCGGGTGCAGCCGGCTAAACTCGGCCAGCGCCGGAATAATCACCTGTGCTCCGTACTCCGGGGTGGTGGTAATGCGCAGCTCGCCGCTCAATCCGGCGTGGCCGGCCCGCACCTCATCCTGGAGATTTTCCGCCGCCTTCAGCAGCCCGACACCGCGCTGATAGAACACCGTCCCCGCGTCCGTCAGGGTCAGCCGTCGCGTGGAGCGTAAAAGCAGAGTGACGCCAAGCTCGCTCTCCAGCTGGCGCACATTAAAGCTCACCACCGCCTTGGTCTGGGCCAGGGCCGCTGCCGCCGCGGTAAAACTTCCGCAGTCCACCACCGCCACAAACATGGCCATACGTTGCAGATTCAGCATGCTAATTCAGCTTATTGTCAAAAATTTTCAGACAGTATATCCCGCTTCGCCGCGTTTATCCGCCCGACGCAGGGGTTTAGAGTAGCGACCTTCTTAACCGGAGATCGCCATGACCTATCGCAGCAAGGTTGCCACCGTTTTTTTGCTCGGTTTTTTTCTCGACTTAATCAATATGTTTATCGCCAGCGTTGCCTTTCCCGATATGAGCCGGGCGCTTAATGCCTCCGTGGGGGAACTCACCTGGGTCAGCAACGGCTACATTGCCGGGCTCACGTTAGTGCTCCCCTTTAGCGCCTGGCTTGCGCAGAGATTTGGCGCCCGACATGTTTTTCTGCTGTCGCTGCTGCTGTTCAGCGCGGCGGCGCTGGGTGCCGGAATGGCGGAATCGCTGAGCACGCTGATTTTCTGGCGCGCGCTGCAGGGGATGGGCGGCGGGCTCTTAATTCCCGTCGGCCAGGCCATGACCTGGCAGTACTTTCACAGCCACGAGCGAGCAAAGCTCTCGGCCGCGGTGATGCTGGTCGGGCTGCTGGCTCCCGCCTGCTCTCCGGCGCTTGGCGGGCTGCTGGTGCAGACGTTCAGCTGGCGCTGGGTCTTCTTTGCCAGCCTGCCTGTGGCTTTTCTGACGCTTACCTTAGCCGCCTTCTGGCTTAAAGAAGAGGCAAAAACGACGCGTCCGGGACGCTTTTTACACCTGCCGCTGCTGGCCGACCCGCTGCTGCGCTTCGCGATGCTGATTTACCTCTGCGTCCCCGGCATCTTCATTGGCATCAACGTGGTCGGCCTGTTTTACCTGCAAACCCTCACCGGCATGTCGCCTTCCGCCGTCGGCTCGCTGATGCTGCCGTGGTCGCTGGCATCGTTTGTGGCGATTACGCTGACCGGCAGATACTACAATCGATTCGGCCCCCGACCGTTTATTATCAGCGGATGTCTGCTCCAGGCGGCGGGGATCCTGCTGCTGATTGGCGTCGGCCGGCAGACTTCGGCGAGCACGCTGATAAGCGCCTTCACGCTGATGGGCGCAGGCGGTAGCCTGTGCAGCAGCACGGCGCAAAGCAGCGCCTTTTTGAATATCGCCAATCACCACCTGCCGGACGCCAGCGCGCTGTGGAATATCAACCGCCAGCTCAGCTTTTTAGCCGGCGCGGCGCTGCTGGCAACGCTGCTCAGCGTCCTGCTCCACCATTATCCCACCGCGCAGGCATGGCGCGGGGTGTTTATGACCGCAGCCGGGATCACCCTCATCCCCCTGCTGAGCTGCCTGCGATTCGACAACCGGGCGCTGATCCTGCGCCTGCATAGCAAAATGGAGAACAAATGAGCGCATATTTTGACGAAGTTATTGATGCCCACGTCGTGATTGAAAACTGGTTAGGCCGCAAGGAAGGGAGCGCGGCGGCGTTAATGGCGCGCTTTACCCACGATTTTACGCTGCTGACCACCGGCGGCATTTGTCTGGACCAGCCAAAGGTCAGCGACTTTTTCCAGCAGGCCGGCGGCAGCCGCGCGGGCCTGAAGATCGCTATTGATAGCCTCACGGAGCTTGCCCGCTGGCACGACGGTGCGGCGGTTCTTTATCGGGAAACGCAGACCCTTCCCGGGCAGGCGCCAACGGTGCGCTGGTCAACGGTCGTGTTCAGGCTGGAGGGTGAGCGGATTTTGTGGCGCCACCTGCAGGAGACCTGGCAGGGGTAAAGTCAGGCTGACTACAAAAGGAAAAGGCCCAATCTTTCGAGCGGGCCTTTTTGAGAGAAAATGTCTTATTCGCGGAATAGCGCTTCGATGTTCAGCCCCTGGCCTTGCAGGATCTCCCGCAGGCGGCGCAGACCTTCAACCTGAATCTGACGAACGCGTTCGCGGGTCAGACCGATTTCACGGCCAACATCTTCAAGCGTAGCGGCTTCATAACCCAGCAAACCGAAACGACGGGCCAGCACTTCACGCTGCTTGGCGTTCAGTTCGAACAGCCATTTAACGATGCTTTGTTTCATATCATCGTCTTGCGTGGTGTCTTCCGGACCGTTGTCTTTCTCATCGGCCAGAATATCCAGCAGCGCTTTTTCCGAGTCACCACCCAGCGGAGTATCCACCGAGGTAATGCGCTCGTTCAGACGCAGCATACGGCTCACGTCATCAACCGGCTTATCCAGCTGTTCGGCAATCTCTTCCGCACTCGGCTCGTGGTCCAGTTTATGGGACAACTCACGGGCGGTACGCAGATAGACGTTCAGCTCTTTAACGATATGGATAGGCAAACGGATGGTACGGGTTTGGTTCATGATCGCCCGTTCAATCGTTTGACGGATCCACCAGGTTGCGTAAGTTGAGAAACGGAAACCACGTTCCGGGTCAAACTTCTCAACCGCACGGATCAGCCCCAGGTTGCCCTCTTCAATCAGATCCAGCAGCGCCAGACCACGATTGCTGTAACGACGAGCAATCTTCACCACCAACCGCAGGTTACTTTCGATCATCCTGCGGCGTGATGCGACATCACCACGCAACGCGCGACGAGCGAAATAAACTTCTTCTTCCGCCGTCAGCAGTGGGGAATAACCAATCTCACCAAGATAGAGCTGTGTCGCATCAAGCACGCGTTGTGTTGCGCCTTGCGACAGGAGATCTTCCTCAGCCAGATCGCTATCACTGGGTTCCTCTTCTACTAAGGCTTTCTCATCGAAGGCCTCGACTCCGTTCTCATCAAATTCCGCGTCTTCATTTAAATCATGAACTTTCAGCGTATTCTGACTCATAAAGATGGCTCCTACCCGTGATCCCTGAGCAAAGCACCTTCGCGATTACCCGTCATACTTCAAGCTGCATGAGCGTTAGCTTTCCTGCAACTCGAATTATTTAGGGTATATATCAATCAAACAACGCCAGGACGGAAACTTTTGCCCCACTGAAGGGGCGATGACAACCGGCCTGACGCCAGTAAACTGATATGACGCTTATCCGTACTCTGCCAAATTATCGCTGCGGTAAATATTGCAGCGGGTTGACGGATTTCCCCTTGTAACGAATTTCAAAGTGTAATCTTGTAGAGCTGGTGCCGGTGCTACCCATGGTAGCGATTTTCTGCCCCGCTTTAACTTCCTGTTGCTCCCGGACCAGCATTGTATCGTTATGAGCGTAGGCACTCAGGTAATCATCGTTGTGTTTGATGATAATAAGATTACCGTAACCGCGCAGCGCATTACCGGCATAGACGACGCGACCATCAGCTGTCGCGACAATAGCCTGTCCCTTACTGCCTGCAATATCAATCCCTTTATTGCCGCCTTCGGCACCACTAAAGTTTTCGATAACTTTGCCGTCAGTCGGCCAGCGCCATGCGGAGATCGGCGAACTGGTTGACGTACTGCTTGCAGTCGGTTGGGTAGTGCTGACAGCTGGAGCCGTAACCGGCGCAACGGTGGTCGTCGCAGGTTTATTGTTCGGCAACATCTTATTAGCATTCTGTTCACCTGAAGATTCAGAATACGTAATAGTTGGTTGCGACGCAACCACTGCGGTGGATTTTTGTGCAGAAGTTGCGGCCGCCGTCATACCGCCGCTGGACTGTGCGCTGGCCTGAGCAACCGCGTTATCGCCGGTAATCGGCTGGCCGGCAGAGTTGCCAACCTGCAGCGTCTGACCGACGTTCAGGCCATACGGTGCGGGGATATTATTACGCTGGGCAAGGTCACGGAAATCGTTGCCGGTAACCCATGCAATATAGAACAGCGTGTCGCCGCGTTTCACGGTGTAAGTGCTGCCACCGGTGTAGCTACCTTTCGGAATATCGCCATATTTACGGTTATAGACGATCTTACCATCGACGGTCTGCACCGGCTGTTGCGCGACAGGCTGAACCTGCGTTGTCGGCGTCTGAACCGGCTGAATCTGCGGTGCGGTCTGTACCGCTGTGGAGGATCCTGTTGGCGACGGCGGGGTAATCAGCATCCCGGAATTGGTTCCGGAAGAAGAGGCTCCACCCGCAGAACTAACCGGTGCAGGCGGGTTATTGTTATTTGAACAACCTGCCAGCCAGAGTGAAACCAGTGATAATGCCGCAATGCGACTTAAGGTAAATTTTGGGCTTCCCGCGCTCATTTATCCCCCAGGAATATGTTAACTGCCAATATCTTGCTTACCGGGCAACACCCGGCCAGGACACTGAAAATGTGTCCACCCTACGCCTAAAGTCAGGCAAAAAAAACATGGATTAATCCGGGTCTCACGCCAGCTCACCCTGAACCAGGGGAACAAAGCGTACGGCTTCGACGGTATCAATCACAAACTCATCACCGCGACGGCGGATCCGCTTCAGATACTGATGCTCCTCGCCGACCGGTAAAACCAGCACGCCACCTTCATCCAGCTGCGCCAGCAGCGCAGGCGGAATTTCCGGCGGCGCTGCAGTAACGATTATCGCATCAAAAGGCGCGCGTGCGGTCCAACCCTGCCATCCATCACCGTGGCGGGTTGAAACATTATGTAAATCAAGTTGCTTCAGGCGACGGCGCGCCTGCCACTGCAAACTCTTAATACGTTCGACCGAACAGACGTGATGCACCAGGTGCGCCAGGATTGCCGTTTGGTAGCCGGAACCGGTGCCGATTTCCAGCACCCGCGACTCCGGTGCTAAGGTCAGAAGCTCCGTCATCCGCGCCACCATGTAGGGTTGCGAGATGGTTTGCCCCTGGCCGATAGGCAATGCCGTGTTTTCCCACGCCTTATGCTCGAAGGCTTCATCAACGAATTTTTCACGGGGTACCAGGGCTATCGCCTCCAGCACCCGCTCGTCGACAATGCCCTGCGTGCGCAGTTGATTCAGCAGACTTTCAACACGTTTGCTTACCATTGTGTATCCACCCCAACGCGATCCAGCCAGTCACTCACCACGCTGTGAGCCTGATGGGCGGTTAAATCAACGTGCAGCGGAGTCACTGAGACATAGCCTTCATCTATTGCGGCAAAATCGGTATCCGGCCCGGCATCGTGTTTTTCCCCCGGCGGGCCAATCCAGTACAGCGTATTGCCGCGCGGATCTTTTTGCGGGATCACCTGATCGGCGGGATGACGACTGCCACAGCGGGTGACCCGAATGCCTTTAATCTGCTCCAGCGGCAGATCCGGGACGTTGATATTGAGGATTCGACCGGTGCGCAGCGGTTCGCGGTTTAAGGCGCGCAGAATGGAACAGGTGATGGCCGCCGCGGTATCGTAGTGTTTGTGGCCGTTCAGAGAGACGGCCAGTGCCGGGAAACCAAGGTGGCGGCCCTCCATCGCGGCTGCGACGGTGCCGGAGTAGATGACGTCATCACCGAGATTTGGCCCGGCGTTGATCCCAGAGACCACAATATCCGGGCGAGGACGCATCAGGGCGTTAACGCCGAGATAGACACAGTCCGTTGGCGTGCCCATCTGGACGGCGATATCGCCGTTATCGAAGGTGAAAGTACGAAGCGAAGACTCCAGGGTCAGGGAATTCGATGCGCCACTGCGGTTACGATCGGGTGCAACTACCTGGACCTCAGCAAACTCGCGCAAGGCCTTCGCCAGGGTCTGAATGCCCGGCGCATGAATCCCGTCATCGTTACTCAGCAATATTCGCATAGTCACCCGTTGTATTGATAAGTTCCCTTACCACGCTGGTGGCGAAGCTGCCCGCTGGCAGCCAGAAACGCAGTTCAACGGTTACGTCATCCCACCAGTTCCAGCTCATCTGCTGCGGATAGAGCAGCATCGCCCGGCGTGCCGCTTCCACTTTTTCACGCACCAGCAGAGCCTGAAGCTGCGTCTCTTCAGCAATGGCCGCCTGTTCGGCGACCAGCGCATCGCGTTGGCTGCCCCAGTCACCGCTCCCCGGTAAGGCAGCAGTAATCATCAGTTCACGGCTATCAACCCGTGCCTGCAGCAGCTCGCGTTCTTCAGAGGTGGCGACAAACCAGCTCCCGCGCCCCGCTAATTGTAGCGCATCGCCATCAACAACCTGATTAAATTCCGGTTTTTTTAATCTAATACTGACTTGTTGATTAAACAAGCTGCTACGTGCCGCCGACAGCCAAAAACTGCGTTTATTGCGATCGCGAACCGGTGCGCCGCTCTCTGCCCAACGCAGTGCGCCCTGCAGGTTGCTGCCGCCGATGCCAAAACGCTGAGCGCCGAAATAGTTCGGCACGCCCTGCGCGGCGATGGCCTGCAGACGCTGTTCAACATCGTCACGGTCACTGATTTCCCGCAGAATCAGGGTAAACTGGTTGCCCTTCAGGGCGCCTAGACGCAGCTTGCGTTTATGCCGCGCGTATTCCAGTACCTGGCAGCCTTCCAGCTGAAACTTGCTCAGGTCGGGCATCTCTTTACCCGGCAGCCGGGCGCACAGCCACTGTTCGGCGACGGCGTGCTTGTCTTTCTGCCCGGCAAAGCTCACTTCACGGGCATGGATTTTAAGGAATTTCGCCAGCGCATCGGCGACAAACCGCGTATTGCAGTCTTTCTTGAGGATCCGCACCAGCAGATGCTCGCCTTCGCCGTCCGGCCCAAAGCCCAGATCCTCGACCACCACGAAATCTTCCGGATTGGCTTTCAGAAGCCCCTGCCCCTGTGGTTGGCCGTGCAGCCAGGTGAGGTCGTTGAACGCAATCATTGCGCAGCCTTATGCAGCAGCGCCACCGCTTCGCAGGCGATGCCTTCGCCGCGGCCGGTGAACCCCAGCTTTTCGGTGGTGGTGGCTTTTACGTTAACGTCATCCATGTGGCACCCGAGATCTTCGGCAATAAAGACGCGCATTTGAGGAATATGCGGCAGCATTTTCGGCGCCTGGGCAATAATGGTGACATCGACGTTGCCAAGGGTATAGCCTTTGGCCTGAATCCGCCGCCAGGCTTCACGCAGCAGTTCTCGGCTGTCGGCGCCTTTGAAAGCCGGGTCGGTATCCGGGAACAGCTTGCCGATATCCCCGAGCGCCGCGGCCCCCAGCAGCGCATCGGTCAATGCGTGCAGCGCCACGTCACCATCAGAGTGGGCCAGCAGCCCTTTCTCATAAGGCACTCGCACCCCACCAATAATGATTGGGCCTTCACCGCCAAAAGCGTGTACGTCAAAACCGTGTCCAATTCGCATTATGCTTTCTCCTGGTGTGGGGAACGGGTAAGGTAAAATTCTGCCAGCGCCAGGTCTTCCGGGCGCGTCACTTTAATATTATCAGCTCGTCCGGCCACCAGTTCGGGATGGAAGCCACAGTACTCCAGCGCCGACGCTTCATCGGTGATGGTCGCCCGTTCATTGAGCGCACGCGTCAGGCATTCGAGGAGTAGTTCACGAGGGAAAAATTGCGGTGTTAAGGCGTGCCATAAGTCATTGCGATCGACGGTATGGGCAATGGCGGTCTTGCCGGGTTCAGCGCGCTTCATGGTGTCGCGCACCGGCGCGGCGAGAATACCGCCCACGCGGCTGGTTTCACGCAGCGCCAGCAGACGGTTGAGATCGTCCTGATGCAGGCACGGACGCGCCGCATCATGCACCAGCACCCACTCGGCGTCGGGCAGAGCCTGCAGGCCAGCCAGTACAGAGTCAGCGCGTTCTGCGCCGCCGTCGACGACGGTAATTTGTGGGTGGCTGGCTAACGGCAACTGGCTGAAGCGAACATCGCCAGGGCTGACGGCAATCACCACGCGCTGAACACAGGCATTGGCCAGCAGCGCGGCAACCGTATGTTCGAGAATCGTTTTGTTACCGATTAAGAGATATTGTTTCGGGCATTCCGTTTGCATCCGGCGGCCAAAGCCGGCGGCCGGCACCACGGCGCAAACACCCGGAAAAGTGGCTGCCATGTCTTAATCCTGGGCTGGTTTATCGAGAGTTCTGCGCCGACCCCTGGTTGCGTTTAGACGCATCCGGGACCAGACGATAAAAGGTTTCGCCCGGGCGGGTCATGCTTAATTCATTGCGTGCGCGTTCTTCGATCGCTTCCTGACCACCGTTGAGGTCGTCGATTTCTGCGAAGAGCTGATCGTTGCGCGCTTTTAATTTGCTGTTAGTGGTTTGCTGCGCGGTGACGTCGTCGTTCACCCGGCTATAGTCATGCAGACCATTTTTACCGAACCACAGTGAGTACTGCAGCCAGACCAGCAACGCCAATAGCAGCAGCGTTAATTTACCCATTCTGCCCCCTGAAAAACGGCATCATCATCCCAAAACTCGTCTGAGTTTGTTACTCCGACGCGCGGACGATGCCGCGTAACGCGGGGACTGTAACACATTTCTGTCGCCGATACCCAGGCTAGATTCTCGCACAAAAAGAACTATCCCAGTAACCAGAGGAACAGCAGGCCAAACATCAGTCCTACCGTCAAAATCGTCGCGCAGACGCTGTAGAGGAGTTTACCGTTCAACAAAGAGTGCAGCGCAATACCGACCACCACGGCGACCGGCATCAGTGCAAGGAAAAACGGCCAGGTGTAGAGCAGGAAAAACAGCGTGTTGCTGCCATACATAAGGAAGGGAATACCCAGCGCCAGCAGCCATGAGATAAAGCCCACGGCCGCCCCTGACAGAGACCAGGTGGTCTCGTCATTGGCCACCGCGGGTGGTTCTGAACGAATAAGACTGAGGTTCTGGGTGTTACGCATATCGAATCCTGTTGACCGGGCGACCGGCATCTCAGTGCCGTCGCCGTTTCAGGATCTGATAATATCGCTCTGTCTGAGGAGGTCTAATAGTTGGTGCACCAAATTTGTTACCAATTGTTCTCCATCCAGATGAATTTCCGCCTGTTCCGGTGATTCATACACTGAATCAATCCCGGTAAAGTTACGCAACTCACCCGCACGCGCCTTTTTGTATAACCCTTTCGGGTCCCGCGCTTCACAGATAGCCAGCGGGGTGTCGACGAACACTTCGATAAAGCGCCCTTCCCCCAGCCGTTCACGCACCATCTGTCGCTCAGCACGATGCGGAGAGATAAATGCGGTCAACACAACCAGCCCCGCATCGACCATCAGTCGGGCGACTTCACCAACGCGGCGAATGTTCTCTTTGCGATCGTCATCACTGAATCCCAGGTCACTGCACAGGCCATGACGCACATTATCGCCATCCAGCAGATAGGTGCTGACGCCGGCCTGATGCAGCGCCTCTTCCAGCGCCCCGGCAACGGTGGATTTACCGGAGCCGGACAGCCCGGTAAACCACAGCACCACGCCGCGATGGCCGTGGTGTTGTTCACGCTGCTGCTGAGTAACAGGATGAGCGTGCCAGACGACATTTTCGTCATGCTGGGCCATTACTTGCCTCCCAGCAGATCGCGGGCGTCCCAGTGTGGGAAATGTTTGCGAATCAGCTGATTCAGCTCCAGTTCAAACGCGCTGAAGGACGATGCCGATGCCTGAGATTGCTCCTGCGGCTCACGCACCATGCCAGCCCCGACCGTGACGTTGCTCAGACGGTCGATAAAGATCAGTCCCCCGGTCACCGGGTTATGCTGGTATTTATCCAGCACCAGCGGTTCGTCAAAGGTCAGATCCACCAGCCCAATGCCGTTCAGCGGCAGAGCGTCGACTTCACGCTGGGTCAGGTTATTGATGTCCACCTGATAGCGAATGCCGTCGACCCGCGCGCGGGTTTTCTTGCCGGCAATTTTGATGTCGTAGCTCTGGCCCGGCGCTAGCGCCTGCTCCGCCATCCACACTACATCCACGCTGGCGCTCTGTACCGCCGGCAGGGAAACCTGCGCATCCACCAGCAAATCGCCACGGCTGATATCAATTTCATCTTTCAGCACGATGGTGATGGCTTCACCGGCGCCGGCTTCCTGCAGATCGCCGTCAAAGGTCACGATGCGGGCAACGCTGGATTCTACGCCAGATGGCAGCACCTTCAGACGCTGTCCGACCGTCACGTTGCCTGAGGCCACCGTGCCGGAAAAACCACGGAAGTCGAGGTTCGGGCGGTTGACGAGCTGTACCGGGAAACGCAGCGGCTGGTTTTCTACCGCCCGGCGAATTTCAACGGTTTCCAGAACTTCCAGCAGCGTCGGGCCGCTGTACCACGGCATGCTGGCGCTCTGGGAAGCGACGTTGTCCCCTTCCAGGGCCGACAACGGCACAAAGCGGATATCGATATCGCCCGGCAGTTGCCCGGCAAAGGTCAGATACTCTTCACGAATACGGTTGAACGTCTCTTCGCTGAAGTCCACCAGGTCCATTTTATTCACCGCTACCACCAGGTTTTTAATCCCCAGCAGGGTAGAAATGAAGCTGTGACGACGGGTCTGATCGAGGACGCCTTTACGTGCGTCCATCAGCAGAATCGCCAGGTCGCAGGTGGAGGCGCCGGTCGCCATATTACGGGTGTACTGCTCATGCCCCGGGGTATCGGCGATGATAAATTTGCGCTTCTCGGTGGAGAAATAGCGATAGGCCACGTCAATGGTGATGCCCTGCTCGCGTTCGGCCTGCAGGCCATCCACCAGCAGCGCCAGATCCAGTTTCTCGCCCTGGGTACCGTGACGTTTACTGTCATTATGCAGCGATGAGAGCTGATCTTCGTAAATCTGACGGGTATCGTGCAGCAGACGGCCAATCAGGGTACTTTTGCCGTCATCGACGCTACCGCAGGTCAGGAAACGCAGCAGGCTTTTGTGCTGTTGCGCGTGCAGGTACGCTTCTACGCCGCCTTCATTAGCAATTTGTTGTGCAATTGTCGTGTTCATGGCGGCTCCTTAGAAATACCCCTGACGTTTCTTCAGCTCCATGGAGCCGGCCTGGTCGCGGTCTATCATGCGACCCTGACGTTCGCTGGTTGTCGACACCAGCATCTCTTCAATGATTTCCGGCAGCGTTTGCGCATTGGATTCTACCGCGCCGGTCAGCGGCCAGCAGCCCAGAGTACGGAAGCGCACCATCTGTTTTTTGATCATCTCACCCGGTTGTAAATCGATGCGATCGTCATCGATCATCATCAGCATCCCGTCACGTTCCAGCACCGGGCGCTCGGCCGCCAGATACAGCGGAACGATTTCGATATTTTCCAGGTAGATGTACTGCCAGATATCCAGCTCGGTCCAGTTGGAGAGCGGGAAGACGCGGATGCTTTCGCCTTTGTTAATCTGGCCGTTGTAGTTGTGCCACAGCTCCGGGCGCTGGTTTTTCGGATCCCAACGGTGGAAGCGATCGCGGAACGAGTAGATACGCTCTTTGGCGCGCGACTTCTCTTCATCACGACGGGCTCCGCCAAACGCGGCGTCAAAGCCGTATTTGTCCAGCGCCTGCTTCAGGCCTTCGGTCTTCATGATATCGGTGTGCTTGGCGCTGCCGTGAACGAACGGGTTAATGCCCATCGCCACCCCTTCCGGGTTTTTATGCACCAGCAGCTCGCAGCCGTAGGCTTTCGCGGTACGGTCACGGAACTCGTACATCTCACGGAATTTCCAGCCGGTATCCACGTGCAGCAGCGGAAAAGGCAAGGTTCCCGGATAAAACGCTTTACGCGCCAGATGCAGCATCACGCTGGAATCTTTACCGATGGAGTACATCATCACCGGGTTAGAGAATTCGGCGGCCACCTCACGAATAATATGGATGCTTTCTGCTTCCAGTTGCCGCAGGTGAGTGAGTCGTTTTTGGTCCATAACCGTTCCTTATAAGGCCTGTCGCGCCGGGACTAAGCCAGATTTACCACAGACGCATTAAATGCCTCTGCTTGAGTTGAGTGTTGAAACCAGGCGAGCTGTTGATGCAGTTGCACCACTTCGCCCACGACCAGCAGAGCTGGCATCGGAGCCTCTTTCGCCAGCTGTTCCAGCTGTTGTAATGTGCCCGTCGTCGTTTGCTGATCGGCACGGGTACCACGAGAAATCACCGCCACTGGCGTGTTAGCATCCCGGCCATGGGCGATCAGCTGCGCGCTGATCTCCGCCGCTTTCAGGGTGCCCATGTAGATAGCCAGGGTTTGTCGGCTTTGTGCCAGCTGCGTCCAGTCGAGCGACGCGCTGTCCGCCTTGAAATGGCCGGTCACAAAGGTCACGCTCTGGGCGTAATCGCGATGGGTGAGCGGAATGCCGGCGTAGGCTGTCGCCCCTGCCGCTGCCGTAACGCCCGGGACCACCTGAAACGGGATCCCCGCCGCCGCTGCCGCCTGCAGCTCTTCGCCACCGCGACCGAAAATAAACGGATCGCCGCCTTTCAGACGCACCACCGTTTTGCCCTCTCGCGCCGCATCCACCAGCATCTGGTTGGTTTCATGCTGCGGCACGGAGTGTTCGCCAGCCCGTTTGCCGACGCAGATCATGTCGGCATCACGACGAACCAGCTCGCGGATTTCCGGCGTCACCAGAGAGTCATAAAACACCACGTCGGCTTGCTGGACCGCCTGCAGGCCTCGCAGCGTCAGCAGCCCGGCATCTCCCGGCCCTGCTCCGACGAGAATAATTTCGCCCAGCCGTTTTTCCGGCTGATGCAGTTCATCTTCCAGCGCCTTATCGGCGGCGGCTTTGTTGCCGGCGATCATCAGGCTGGCAAAGCGGCCATTGAACACCCGCTCCCAGAAGCGACGCCGCGCTGCCGTGGTGGTCAGATGGGTTTTAATATGATGCCGCCAGTAGCTTGCCGCTTCGGCAACGCGTCCGAGATTGGTCGGCAGTAAGGCTTCAATTTTTTCGCGAATCAGCCGGGACAGTACCGGCGCCGAACCGCCAGAGAAAATGGCAATCAGCAGCGGGGAGCGGTCCACAATGGAGGGAAACACCGCCGAGCACAGCGGCTGATTGTCGACAACGTTAACCAGGCGGTAACGGGCGTTTGCCGCCGTCGAGACCCGCTGATTAAGCGCATCATCGTCAGTGGCGGCAATCACCAGAAAAACATCGTCAAGTTGTTGCTCTTCAAACGCCTTAGCGCGCCAGCTGATTTCCTGGCGTTCAACCTGCCCGGCGATGGCTTCGGATAACTCCGCCGCCACCACCTGAACCCTGGCACCGGCTCTGCGCAGAAACAGAATTTTGCGCGCAGCAATCTCCCCACCGCCAACTACCAGCACAGGTCTTTCTTTCACTTCGGCAAATAAGGGCAAATAGTCCACGGTGCAACAACTCGCTTACATTCAGTCATAGAGCGACTATAGGGTGCTGCTTAGAGCAAATGAAATTACTAAATGGAATGAGTTGTTACCCAAAAGAATAACGAGCTGGAAATACAAATATCAAAAAGTGCTTAACACGCGATTTTTCCGCCATTTAAGAGGAAATGAAATTGTTTAACCCCGGTCACAGTTTCATACTACATGGGTTAAAATATTCCCGCCGAGAAAGGACCTTTCTATGTATTCCGCGTTGTGCCGCCGCCTGCTTCCCCTGGCGCTTGGCGCAGGTTTTGTCTTCTCTGCCCCGGCGTTCAGCGCCATGGGTGATACCGCAAATACCCAGGCTCGTCATATCGCGACAGTTTTCCCCGGCAGAATGACCGGAACGCCCGCAGAGATGCTGTCGGCGGATTACGTTCGCCAGCAGTTTGCCCAGATGGGCTACCAGAGCGATATTCGCAGCTTCCACGCGCGCTATATCTACAGTAATAAAGATGCGCGCAAAAACTGGCAAAACGTCACCGGTAGCACCGTCATCGCGGCACATGAGGGCTCAGATCGCCAGCAAATCATCGTGATGGCACACCTCGATACCTATGCGCCAAGAAGCGATACCGATGTCGAGAACAACCTCGGTGGCTTAACCCTGCAGGGTATTGACGATAACGCCGTCGGGGTAGGCGTATTACTGGAGCTGGCGGAACACCTGAAGAATGTCCCGACTCGATACGGCATTCGCTTTATCGCCTCCAGCGGCGAAGAAGAAGGCAGCCTCGGCGCGCAAAATGTCCTCAAACGGATGAGCGATGCGGAGAAGAAAAATACGCTGCTGGTGATTAATCTCGACAATCTGGTGGTCGGCGATAAGCTCTATTTTAACAGCGGCCGCAGCACCCCCGCCGCGATCCGCAAACTTACCCGTGACCGCGCCCTGACCATTGCGCGCAGCAAAGGCATCGCCGCCTACACCAACCCTGGGCTCAATCCGGATTATCCCAAAGGTACCGGGTGCTGTAATGACGCCAGCGTTTTTGATAGCGCCGGGATCCCGGTGCTATCGGTAGAGGCCACCAACTGGGCGCTGGGTAAGAAAGATGGCTATCAGCAGCGCAACAAATCGGCCTCTTTCCCGCAGGGCACCAGCTGGCATGACGTACAGCTGGATAACCAGCAGCATATCGATAAAGCCCTGCCGGGCCGCATCGAGCACCGCAGCCGCGATGTCGTCAAAGTGATGCTGCCGCTGATCAAAGAGCTGGCGAAGACCGAAAAGCAGCGCTGATCGGGCTGGTCTTCACGCCAATATCGGCACAATCCCCGCTGAGGCGGGGAATCCTGATCTTCTTCACATATCACTGTTTTTGTCATTCAATGATGAAAATCCGCAGTAATCACCATCGTGAATACCCACAATACAAATCTATCTCACCAACGGAAAGTACCCACGACGACAACGCTGAAAAAGGCGTTGTCACCATAGCTTATAGGCTATAATCCACCCATAGCTTATTGGCTATGAGGGATCGTCGATGTGGGATATTGAAACAACGGACGTGTTCGATAAGTGGTTTGAGGCACAAACGGGTGCACTTCAGGAAGACATGCTCGCCGCGATGGTGATTTTATCTGAGTATGGCCCCCAGTTAGGCAGGCCGTTCGTCGATACCGTGAATAGTTCTGATTTTCCGAACATGAAAGAATTACGCGTACAGCATCAAGGTAATCCAGTCCGAGCTTTCTTTGCGTTTGACCCTTCGCGCCGCGGTATCGTGCTCTGCGCCGGAGACAAAACGGGGTTAAACGAAAAGAAATTTTATAGTGATATGCTTAAGCTTGCCGATGCTGAATACCGTAAGCACCTGAACAAATGAGGAATGACTATGGCAACCCTTAAAGAACTAATGGCGAAGCAAAGTCCGGAAAGCCAGGAGCGTATTGCCGCAAAAGTGGAAGAACTCCGCCAGACAATTGCTTTAAATATGCTGAGGGAAGAGCTGAACATTTCTCAATCGGAACTGGCGGCCGCCATGGGCGTGAAACAACCAACGGTAGCAAAAATGGAGCAAGCGGATAACGACCCCCGCCTGTCGACTCTGAAACGTTATGTCACGGCACTGGGGGGCGAGCTCAGTATCGACGTAAAGCTGCCGACAGGTAAGAGAATCGCATTTCATCTCTAAAAACGAGATTGAAAGATAGTGAGATTTCGCCTCGCCTGACCGACGTTCATGCCGGCCAGGCGAGACAGAGCAACGAACCTTACCCTTCGTGCAGTCCGCACTCGCGCTTCAGGCCAAAGAAGCGCGTCTCTTCTTCCGCCATGCCCGGTTCCCATTTACGGGTCGTATGGGTATCGCCCACCGACAAATAGCCCTGGTCCCACAGCGGGTGGTACTTCAGGCCGTGTTTTTGCAGATACTGGTAGACGGTACGGTTATCCCAGTCGATGATCGGCAGCACCTTAAAGACGCCGCGCTGGATAGCCAGCACCGGTAACGTGGCGCGGCTGCCGGACTGCTCCCGACGCAGGCCCGCAAACCAGGTCTGGGTGTTCAGCGATTTCAACGCCCGGTTCATCGGCTCGACTTTGTTGATCTCATTGTATTTCTCAATGCCTTCAACACCCTGCTCCCACAGCTTGCCGTAGCGCGCTTCCTGCCAGGCAGGGCTGGTTTCTGCACGATACACTTTCAGATTGAGCTGCAGCTTGTCGGTAAGCTCGTCGATAAACTGATAGGTTTCCGGGAACAGGTAGCCGGTATCGGTGAGGATCACCGGGATATCCGGGCGGATCTGATTCACCAGATGCAAACTGACCGCCGCCTGAATACCGAAACTGGAAGAGAGCGCATAGTCGCCCGGCAGGTTTTCCAGCGCCCACGCGACGCGCTCCTCGGCGCTGAGCTTCTCCAGCTGCGCGTTGGTTTCCGCCAGTTGCAAAACACGATCGACCTTCGGTAATTCGTTAAGCACGTTTAGATCGAGTACGGACATAAGGACCTCATTTACCTGTTTCGTCGGGCGGTACTGCTTGTGCCCGGCCTGCAAAACCAGTACGCCCGATAAGCATAACCTTAGCGGGCGATGCTGAGTTATTCCCAGAAATCACGGGCTGGGTCGAGCACCGGGCGAACGATGCCCGCACGCACCGTAAAGTCGCCGAAGCCTTCACCCGCTTCACGCTCCTTCGCCCAGCGCCCTACCAGCTGGTCAATCGAGTCGAGGATCTCCGACTCGGTAATGTTCTCGCGATACATGCGTGGAATACGCGTTCCGCTGCGGTTCCCCCCCAGGTGCAGGTTGTAACGACCCGGCGCTTTACCCACCAGCCCGACTTCCGCCAGCAGCGCACGGCCACAGCCGTTAGGGCAACCGGTCACACGCGTTACGATATGCTCATCGCTCACGCCGTGTTTGCTCATCACCCCATCCACCTTATCGATAAACGACGGTAAGAAGCGCTCAGCTTCGGCCATCGCCAGCGGACAGGTCGGGAAGGAGACGCAGGCCATCGAGTTTTCACGCTGCGGAGTAACGGCATTCATCAACCCGTGATCGCGCGCCAGCTTTTCAATCCGCGCTTTTTCCGCTTCCGGTACGCTGGCGATAATCAGGTTCTGGTTCGCCGTAATACGGAATTCACCCTGGTGGATCTTCGAGATCTCCAGCAGGCCGGTTTTCAGCGGACGGCCCGGATAATCAAGGATACGACCGTTTTCAATAAACAGCGTCAGATACCATTTATCATCGATCCCTTTGACCCAGCCAATGCGATCGCCGCGACCGGTGAACTCATACGCCCGGATCGGCTCGAACTTGATGCCTGCCCGGCGCTCAACTTCAGCCTTGAAGGTCTCAACGCCAACGCGTTCAAGGGTATATTTCGTCTTCGCATTTTTACGGTCGGTGCGGTTACCCCAGTCGCGCTGAGTCGTCACCACCGCTTCCGCCACCGCTAACGTATGTTCGAGCGGCAGATAGCCGAACTCGCTCGCCGTGCGGGCATAGGTTTTTTTGTTGCCGTGATCGATAGACAGACCGCCGCCCACCAGCAGGTTAAAGCCAACCAGCTTGCCGTTTTCAGCAATCGCCACGAAGTTCATGTCGTTGGCGTGCAGATCGATATCGTTCTGCGGCGGGATCACCACCGTGGTTTTGAACTTACGCGGCAGATAGGTGGAGCCGAGGATCGGTTCTTCGTCGGTGGTGGCGACCTTTTTCTGATCGAGCCAGATCTCAGCATAGGCGCGGGTACGCGGCAGCAGATGCTCAGAGATCTTTTTCGCCCACTCGTAGGCTTCAGCATGCAGCTGAGACTCGTTGGGGTTCGAGGTGCACAGGACGTTACGGTTCACGTCGTTGGCGGTCGCCAGCGCATCCAGGCCCACCGAGTGCAGCATCTGGTGCACCGGCTTCACATGCTTCTTCAGAATGCCGTGAAACTGAAAGGTCTGGCGGTTGGTCAGACGAATACTGCCGTAAATGGTGTTATCGGCGGCGAATTTATCAATCGCCTGCCACTGCGTAGTGGTGATCACGCCACCCGGCAGGCGGCAGCGCAGCAGCATCGCATGGCGCGGCTCCAGCTTCTGAGCCGCACGCTCGGCGCGAATGTCGCGGTCATCTTGCTGATACATGCCGTGAAAGCGAATCAGCAGGAAGTTGTCGCCATTAAAGCCACCGGTAAGGGAGTCATTTAAGTCTTCTGCAATCGTGCCGCGCAGATAGTTGCTCTCTACCTTCAGACGCTCGGCGTCGGCCAGTTTACCTTCAACCACCAGGGGTCCAGGATGTTTTTCGCTCATTAGTAGACATCTCGCTGATAACGGCGCTCAACGCGCAGCTCACTTAAAAATTCGTCCGCCGCTTCGGCGTCCATCGCGCCGAATTCGGCAATCACTTCCAGCAACGTCTGCTCAACGTCTTTTGCCATACGATTGGCATCGCCGCAGACATAAATATGGGCACCGTCATTAATCCAGCGCCACAGTTCGGCCCCCTGCTCGCGCAGCTTGTCCTGAACATAGACTTTTTGTTGTTGATCGCGGGACCAGGCCAGATCGATACGGCTCAGTACGCCCTCTTTGACGTAGCTTTGCCACTCGACCTGATACAGGAAATCTTCCGTAAAGTGCGGGTTGCCGAAGAACAGCCAATTCTTCCCGTCAGCCCCTTCCGCCGCACGCTGCTGCATGAAGGCACGGAACGGCGCAATGCCGGTACCCGGACCAATCATGATGACCGGCGTTTGCGGGTTAGCCGGCAGACGGAAGTTATCATTGTGTTCAATAAAGACGCGAACTTCACCATCTTCTTCCAGACGGTCGGCGAGGAAGCTGGAGGCGCCCCCTGCGCGAGCGCGGCCTTCGATATCAAAGCGCACGACGCCCACGGTCACGTGGACTTCCGTTTCTACTTCCGCCTGCGACGAGGCGATAGAATACAGACGCGGCGTTAACGGACGCAGCAGCGCAATCAGCGCCTCAGCATCAAGCTGCGCCGGGGAGAAGCGCACCATATCGACGATCGGTGTGGTCGCCGCATAATGCTGCAGCTGCGCCTTATCGCCCACCAGCGGCAGCAGCGATTCGCTGCGGGTCAGGGTGGCATAGTTCTCGACGATATTGCCGGTATTCACCGTCAGTTCAAAGTGCCATTCCAGCGCTTCGGCCAGCGGCAGAGTTTTGCCGTCAACGCTAACAGGCTCATCGCCCTTCAGCCACAGCAGCTCGACCAGCTCTTTCACCAGCGCCGGGTCATTCTGATACCACACGCCCAGCGCATCGCCCGGCTGGTAGCGCAGGCCGGAATCCGCAAGGTCAATTTCAATGTGGCGCACGTCTTTTTCGGAATCACGGCCGGTGATTTTCTGGTTCACCGCCAGCGTCGCCGTCAGCGGCGCTTCTTTGGTATACGGGCTGGAGTGAATGTCGTTGACCGCGCCGGACGCAACAGCCTGAACCGGTGCCGCGACAGGTGCCCGTGCTTTCAGCACCTCGACCACCCGCGCACGCCATTCTGCCGCCGCCGGTTGATATTCGACATCGGCATCCACACGATCCAGCAGGCGTTCACCGCCCAGCTCCGCCAGGCGGCTATCGAAGTCTTTCCCGGACTGGCAGAAGAATTCATAAGAGGTATCGCCCAGGCCGAAGACCGCAAAAGCCGTCCCGGTCAGCGCTGGCGCTTTTTTCGAGAACAGGAACTTATGCAGCGCGACGGCTTCTTCCGGCGACTCGCCTTCACCCTGAGTAGAGGTCACGATCACCAGCAGTTTTTCGGAGGCAATTTGTTTGAATTTATAGTCGCCTGCGTTAACCAGCTTCACGTTCAGCTGCGCTGCCTGGAGATCGTCCCGCAGCGCTTCCGCCACCCGACGGGCGTTGCCGGTTTGCGATGCGGAGATAAGGGTAATGCTCGGGGCTTCCGCCGCCTGGGCAGGTACCGCAACCGCGGCACCGGACTGCTGATTCAGCACGCCCCAAAAATAGCCAGAAACCCAGGCAAGCTGAGTTGGGGTGAAATCTGTCGTGGCCGCCTGAAGGCGCGCCATTTGCTCCGGGTTAAGCGGCAGCAAATTGGAAGATGGGGCCTGTGTCGTCATGCGTCGTTATGTTCCAGTAAGCTAAGCTGTTCATCGCACCCTGTCAGCGCGCCAAAAACAGAAATAATAAATAGTTCGAGTGGCAGGAGGACGGTTGCGTAGCAAATCCCCGGGAGCTTACATCAGTAAGTGACTGGAGTGAGCGAGCAAAACCGACGCACATGCGGCTCGAAGTATGACGAGTTATAAGGTTAACGGCGCAGATAATAACAATTAAAGAAGGGATGGAAATAACAAATAACCAAATGGACTAACCTGTTTTAGTTATAGTTATTAACAACAAAAGCGATTAGCTAACTACATAAAATATAAAGATATCTTTCCTGACAACATAGTCAATGATGCTGTTTTCCCTCAGGAACGGTTTTAGTTAATGATAAAAAATAGACTTTCCGGTACCCTACGGCGGTTTTTTTGTCTTATGAGAATGAAAGATGTCCACCACCCTGTTTAAAGATTTCACCTTCGAAGCCGCCCATCACCTGCCTCACGTACCGGAAGGTCATAAGTGCGGTCGCCTGCACGGTCACTCTTTTATGGTGCGTCTGGAGATTACCGGTGAAGTCGATCCCCACACGGGCTGGATCATGGATTTTGCCGAGCTCAAGGCCGCCTTTAAGCCGATCTACGATCGTCTGGATCACTACTATCTGAACGATATTCCTGGCCTGGAAAACCCGACCAGCGAAGTGCTGGCCCGTTGGGTCTGGGAACAGATGAAACCTGTCGTGCCGTTGCTGAGCGCAGTGATGATTAAAGAGACCTGTACCGCAGGATGCATCTATCGCGGCGGGTGATTTCCCGGTCGGGCGGCGTGTCGTCCGCCTGGTCTGTCGATCAAAAAGGCCCGGTTCACAGTGTGTGACCGGGCCTTTTTATCAGGCGATATTCAGATATTTATGCGTTTGCATGGAGAGGCGCCAGTTCCGCGCAATGCAGGTCTCGATGCACAGGCGCGTCGCGTCTTCTTTTTGGCTGATCGGTTGCAGGGCAATAATCCGCGGCTTGTCATCCGTCAGCGTTTCCAGCAGTTCGTCGAGGGCTTCAATATCGCGCACGCGTCCTACTGGATGTTTAATTTCATCGGCCCGCTGCAATGCCTGGGACAGCACATCATAGCCGCCGCGCATATTCACCTTCGGCGATACCGTCACCCAGGTATGAGGGCTACAGCGCACTTCATGGGTGCCGCTGGTTTCTATCTGGCAGCTAAAACCGTTTTGCTCCAGCAACACGGTCAGCGGTGTTAAATCATGAATACAGGGTTCTCCGCCGGTGATCACCACATGGCGGGCCGTCCAGCCCTGGCGGCCAATAATAGCCAGCAGATCTTCGCCGCTAGCCGGACCCCATTTATCGCTCTCTTTGGTTTTCGCCAGAATGCTGAACAGCGACACTTCCCGATCGGCAAGCTTATCCCAGGTATGTTTGGTGTCGCACCAGGCGCAACCGACCGGGCATCCCTGCAGACGAATAAAAATGGCGGGTACGCCGGTGAAGTAACCCTCGCCTTGCAAGGTCTGGAACATCTCGTTAATCGGGTACTGCATAATCATCTCGGTGTGGGGTTATGAGCGCACATTATCGCAGATTTGTCGGCTCAGGTCTTGTCCGCAGCTGCGGGGTCATTTTGATGTAACAGGATATGTTTAATATCCGTCATATAAAAATCAAACAAAAAGAATAAAAAAGCTAAATTTCAAAGATGTACAAACAGATACATATTATTGTGAATCTATTATCGGCAGCCATAGTCCAACCTAATTCGCCACGTTTCATTGGCTTAAAATAGTCTTAAGACAGCGCACAAATAGCCCTTTTTTTATTTACCCACCGTTTAATTTCCCGCGCCTAAAATCCGCAAATCAACCATGATGAGACGGTATTCATGAACACATTATTAATTACAGGCGTGACCGGATTTCTGGGCGGAGCGGTTTTAGAAAACATTCTTAATCAGAGGAATGAGGTGAACCTGCTGCTGTTAGTCCGTGCCGATTCGGGCACTGCCGCCGTGGAACGGGTCAAAGAAAACCTGCGTAAATTCAACATCGCCGAAGAGAATCTGGCGGCGCTGACCCCGCGCAATATGCTGTTGGGAGATTTGGCCAATCCCGACGCCTTTCTCAGCGACCCGCGACTGCAGCAGGTAACCCACGTGATTAACTGTGCCGCCGTCGCCTCCTTTGGCAACAATCCACTGATCTGGAAAGTGAATGTCGAAGGCACGTTGAAGTTTGCCCAGACCATGGCGCAGGTGGGCACGCTGCAACGCTTCCTGCATGTGGGCACCGCGATGTCCTGCTCGCCAGAACCCGATTCACTGGTGGCGGAAAGCGCGGTATTCCGCGAGCGCGCAGAGCATCTGGTTGAGTACACCCATTCAAAATCAACCATCGAACGCCTGATGCAGCAGGACTGCCCGACGCTGCCGCTGGCCATCGCCCGCCCCTCGATTGTGGTGGGCCACACTCACCACGGCTGCCAGCCTTCCAGCAGCATCTTCTGGGTGTTCAGCATGGGGCTGATGCTGCAAAAATTCATGTGTTCGATGGAAGACCGTATCGATGTGATCCCCGTCGATTACTGTGCCGATGCATTGCTGATGCTGCTCAGCAGTCCGCTGGCCCGTGGCGAGGTAGTTCATATTTCTGCCGGGGAGGAGAATAGCGTGAAATTTGCCGAGATTGATAACGCCATGGCTTGCGCGCTGGAGAAGGTTCCCGTCGGCGATAAGTATGCCCAGGTGAGCTATGAAACGCTGGTGAAGATGCGCCGTGAGCTGAAGGATATCTTTGGGCCCTGCAATGAACGCCTGATGCTCAAAGCGATGCGCCTGTATGGGGCTTTCGCCACGCTTAACGTGCGGTTCAGCAACGATAAGCTTCTCAGTATGGGAATGCCGAAGCCGCCGCGCTTTACCGATTATATCGACCGTTGCGTGCAAACCACCCGCGGGCTGACCATTCCCCAGCAGATGGCCGTTGATTTTAAATAGCCGGATTGCAGACATAAAAAAACCCGCCGAAGCGGGTTTTTTCTTAAGAGCGAAAGTCAGACTTACTGACCTTTGATCTCTTTACGACCGTTGTACGGTGCTTTTTCACCCAGCGCTTCTTCGATACGAATCAGCTGGTTGTATTTAGCAACGCGGTCAGAACGGCTCATAGAACCAGTTTTGATCTGGCCTGCAGCGGTACCAACAGCCAGGTCAGCGATGGTAGCGTCTTCAGTTTCGCCTGAACGGTGAGAGATGACAGCAGTGTAGCCAGCGTCTTTCGCCATTTTGATCGCAGCCAGAGTTTCGGTCAGAGAACCGATCTGGTTGAATTTGATCAGGATGGAGTTAACGATGCCTTTTTCGATACCTTCTTTCAGGATCTTGGTGTTGGTTACGAACAGATCGTCACCAACCAGCTGGATTTTGTCGCCCAGAACTTTAGTCTGGTATGCGAAACCATCCCAGTCAGACTCGTCCAGACCGTCTTCGATAGAAACGATCGGATACTGTTTGGTCAGGTCTTCCAGGAAGTGAGTGAACTCTTCAGAGGTGAACGCTTTGTTGCCTTCGCCGGCCAGAACGTATTTACCGTCTTTGTAGAATTCAGAAGCTGCACAGTCCATCGCCAGAGTGATGTCGGTGCCCAGCTCGTAGCCAGCAGCTTTAACTGCTTCTGCGATAACTGCCAGAGCTTCAGCGTTGGAACCCAGGTTCGGCGCGTAGCCACCTTCGTCACCAACTGCAGTGTTCATACCTTTAGCTTTCAGAACTTTAGCCAGGTTGTGGAACACTTCAGAACCCATACGTACGGCTTCTTTCAGGGATTTAGCGCCAACCGGCTGAATCATAAATTCCTGGATGTCGACGTTGTTGTCAGCATGCTCACCACCGTTGATGATGTTCATCATCGGAACCGGCATGGAGTATTTGCCCGGAGTACCGTTCAGCTCAGCGATGTGCTCGAACAGCGGCTGGCCTTTAGAGGCAGCAGCTGCTTTGGCGTTAGCCAGAGACACAGCCAGGATGGCGTTTGCACCGAAGTTAGATTTGTTTTCAGTACCGTCCAGGTCGATCATGATTTTATCGATGCCAGCCTGATCTTTGGCGTCTTTGCCAAGGATTGCCTGAGCGATCGGGCCGTTGACAGCGCCAACAGCTTTCAGTACGCCTTTACCCATGAAACGGGATTTGTCGCCATCGCGCAGTTCCAGCGCTTCGCGGGAACCAGTAGAAGCACCTGACGGAGCTGCTGCCATACCAACGAAACCACCTTCCAGGTGTACTTCGGCTTCAACAGTCGGGTTACCACGGGAGTCGATGATTTCACGACCGATGACTTTAACGATTTTGGACATTAGGTTTTCCTCAGTACAAGTTAAACTAAAACTCCAGACAAACAATGCACCCAAATGGGTGCATTGCCGTTCTAACTCATTTTACTTCGCCTGACGCTTTTGATACTCGCCTGCCGCTTTCACAAAACCTGCAAACAGCGGGTGGCCATCACGTGGCGTTGAAGTAAACTCCGGATGGAACTGACAAGCGACAAACCACGGGTGATTCGGCACTTCGATGATCTCGACCAACTGATCATCCCCGGAACGGCCCGCAACACGCAGGCCCGCATTTTCAATCTGTTTCAACAACATGTTGTTGACTTCGTAGCGGTGACGATGACGCTCAGTAATGGTTGATTCGCCGTACAGCTGGCGAACCAGGCTTTCGTCTTCCAGCTGGCACTGCTGCGCGCCAAGGCGCATGGTGCCGCCGAGATCGCTCTTCTCAGAACGAACTTCAACGTTGCCTTCTTCATCACGCCATTCGGTAATCAGGGCCACAACCGGGTACTTACAGTCTGGCACAAATTCCGTCGAGTTGGCGTTCTCCATTCCCGCGACGTTACGCGCAAACTCAATCAGCGCAACCTGCATACCCAGGCAAATGCCCAGATATGGAATTTTGTTTTCACGCGCATAGCGTGCAGTGGCGATTTTACCTTCAACACCGCGGTAGCCGAAGCCACCCGGGATCAGGATAGCGTCCAAATCTTTCAGAATTTCGACGCCGCGCGTTTCCACATCCTGCGAATCAATCAGCTTGATGTTGACGGTAACGCGGTTCTTCAGTCCACCGTGTTTCAGCGCTTCAATCACCGATTTATAGGCGTCCGGCAGTTCAATGTACTTACCGACCATACCAATGGTGACTTCGCCAGCCGGATTGGCTTCTTCGTAAATAACCTGTTCCCATTCGGCCAGGTTCGCTTCCGGACAGCTTAAGCTGAATCGTTTACAAATATAATCGTCCAGCCCCTGAGATTTCAACAGGCCCGGAATTTTATAAATGGAATCGACGTCTTTCAGAGAAATAACAGCCTTTTCCGGAACGTTACAGAACAATGCAATTTTAGCACGTTCGTTGGCCGGTACCGCCCGATCGGAGCGGCAGATCAGAATATCTGGCTGAATACCGATAGAAAGCAGCTCTTTCACGGAGTGCTGAGTCGGTTTGGTTTTGACTTCGCCGGCGGCTGCCATATACGGCACCAGGGTCAAATGCATAAACAGAGTATGCTCACGACCAATCTCTACGGCCATCTGACGGATAGCTTCGAGGAACGGCAGGGATTCGATATCACCGACGGTACCGCCGATTTCCACCAGCACCACGTCGTGACCTTCACCACCGGCAAGCACGCGCTCTTTGATCGCGTTGGTGATGTGTGGGATGACCTGTACGGTCGCGCCCAGATAATCACCGCGGCGTTCTTTACGCAGAACGTCGGAGTAGATACGGCCCGTAGTGAAGTTGTTGCGGCGGCTCATTTTGGTGCGGATGAAGCGCTCGTAGTGACCCAGGTCCAGGTCGGTTTCAGCGCCGTCTTCAGTAACGAACACTTCCCCGTGTTGGATTGGACTCATGGTACCCGGATCGACGTTGATGTACGGATCCAGTTTCATCATGGTCACGTTAAGCCCACGGGCTTCAAGAATAGCGGCGAGGGAAGCTGCGGCAATGCCTTTACCCAGAGAGGATACGACCCCGCCGGTCACAAAAATATAGTTCGTTGTCATGCTGAACCTGAGAAGTTAGGTTTAAAAGACGATGGAATAACCAAGACGGGAAAGCAGTATACCCGATCATGACTGACGCCACAAACTTTCATTCTCCCTCCTTTTCAGCAGGCTCACACAAACACAGGGAGTGAGAAAATAGCCGCTTTTGGCGAAATGTTTTTGACGCAAATCAAGCGCTTGTTATTTAAAAAATCACACAAATGGCGCTTGATCACGAAAACTCGTTAGAGATCAGTTTCCTGCCGTTTTACCTCTTGCCACACGGCTTCCATGGTTTCGAGGTCAACGCCGGTCATTTCCAGCCCACGGGCGGCCACAATTCGTTCAACTTCGCGGAAACGGCGTTCAAATTTAAGGTTCGCTTTTTGCAGCGCCACTTCGGCTTTTACCCCTAAATGGCGGGATAAATTGACGGTCGCGAACAGCAGATCGCCCATTTCCTCCTCCAGTTTAGCTTCATCTACGACGGCCTGCTGCGCTTCATGCATGACCTCGTCGATCTCTTCATGCACTTTGTCCAGCACCGGACCCAGCGAGGTCCAGTCAAACCCCACCGCCGAACAACGACGCTGAATTTTATGCGCGCGCATCAACGCCGGCAGGCTGTGCGGAATATCATCCAGCGCGGAATGTTGGGATTTTTCGGCCCGCTCAGCGCTTTTTATCTGCTCCCAGCGCGCCAGCACTTCGGCGCTATCGCCGGCGGTCGCTTCTCCGAAGATATGCGGGTGGCGGCGCTCAAGCTTGTCGCTGATAGCCGCGCAGATATCGTCGAAGTTAAAGCGCCCTTCCTCCTGCGCCATCTGCGCGTAGAACACCACCTGGAACAGCAGATCGCCCAGCTCACCGCGCAGATCGTCGAAATCTTCGCGACTGATGGCATCCAGCACTTCGTAAGTTTCTTCGAGGGTATAGGGGGCGATGGTGGCGAAGGTCTGCTCTTTATCCCATGGACAGCCGTTTTCCGGGTCGCGCAGGCGCTGCATAATGCCGAGCAGCCGGTCGATTTGGTTCATCTTTTTTCCTGTTGAAAACGATAATGCCGGGTACGGATGTCGCCTTACCCGGCTAACGTGAAAGCGTATCCCCGGCGCCGCCGGGGAAAGCAAAATACGATCAATTAGCCCCCGTGCAGACGGCGGGCATCAATCACATCCGGTACCTGGTTCAGTTTCCCGAGCACGCGGCCCAGCACCTGCAGGTTGTAGATTTCAATGTTCATGTCGATCGTCGCCAACTGCTGTTTGGTGTCGCTGCGGCTGGCAACGCCGAGCACGTTCACTTTTTCATTGGCGAGGATCGTGGTGATATCCCGCAGCAGGCCGCTGCGATCGTTGGCGACAACGCGAACCACCAGCGAATAACCGGCGGAGTAGCTTTCTCCCCACACCGCGTCAACGATACGCTCCGGCGCATGCGACTGCAGTTCCGTCAGTTGATCGCAGTCTGCCCGGTGTACCGAAATCCCACGCCCCTGGGTGATAAAGCCGACAATCTCATCGCCCGGGATGGGCTGGCAGCAGCGCGCAATGTGGTGCATCAGGTTACCGACGCCTTCCACCACCACCCGACCATTGTCTTTGCTGCGGCTCTGCGGCGCCCAGCTTTTCTGCTGCAGCTGTTTCAACGCTGCCGCATCCTGCTCTTCGGCGCTCGGCTTATTGAACTGCGCCTGCAGGAAGTTGACCATCTGGTTAAGGCGAATATCGCCGCCGCCGATGGCCGCCAGCAGTTCGTCCAGCTCGTTGAAGTTGTAGCGCGGCAGCAGGTGTTTCTCTGCCTCCTTGAGGCTGATCCCCAGGTGCTCAAGCTCATCGTCCAGGATCTGCCGCCCGGCAAGAATGTTTTTGTCGCGATCCTGTTTACGGAACCAGGCGTGAATTTTGGAACGCCCGCGGCTGGTGGTCACATAACCGAGGTTCGGGTTCAGCCAGTCGCGGCTGGGGTTCGGCTGCTTCTGGGTGATGATTTCAATCTGATCGCCCATCTGCAGCTGGTAGGTAAACGGCACGATGCGCCCGCTGATTTTGGCGCCAATGCAGCGGTGACCGACGTCACTGTGAATGTGGTAGGCAAAGTCGAGCGGCGTGGAACCGGCGGGTAAATCCACCACATCGCCTTTCGGCGTAAAGACATACACCCGGTCGTCGAAGACCTGGCTACGGACTTCATCCAGCATTTCACCCGAATCGGCCATCTCTTCCTGCCAGGCGATCAACTTACGCAGCCAGGCGATACGGTCTTCATAGCCGCGCCCGCCGCTCACGCCCGCGCTGGCGCCCTCTTTGTACTTCCAGTGCGCCGCGACGCCCAGCTCGGCATCTTCATGCATCTGCCGGGTACGGATCTGGATCTCGACCGTTTTTCCCCCAGGCCCGAGCACCACGGTATGAATCGACTGGTAGCCGTTCGGTTTGGGGTTGGCAACGTAATCATCGAACTCATCCGGCAGGTGGCGATAGTGGGTATGGACGATCCCCAGTGCGGCATAGCAGTCCTGCAGGCGTTCGGCGACGATACGCACGGCCCGCACGTCAAACAGCTCATCAAAGGTGAGGTGTTTTTTCTGCATTTTCCGCCAGATGCTGTAGATATGCTTCGGCCGCCCGTAGACCTCGGCCTTGACGCCTTCGGTTTTCATTTCGGAGCGTAAATGCCCCACGAACTCATCGATGTAGTGTTCACGATCGATGCGCCGTTCGTGCAGCAGTTTGGCAATGCGTTTGTATTCATCCGGGTGCAGATAGCGGAAGCAGTAGTCCTCCAGCTCCCATTTCAGCTGGCCGATCCCTAAGCGGTTGGCCAGCGGCGCATAGATGTTAGTGCACTCTTTTGCCGCCAGCACGCGTTCGTCTTCGGGCTCATCTTTGACTTCCCGCAGGTGGGCGATACGCTCGGCAAGCTTGATGACCACGCAGCGGAAATCGTCGACCATCGCCAGTAGCATGCGGCGGATGTTATCGACCTGTTCCGAGGAGACGGAATCGGTGTGGGTGGCTTTAAGCTGGCGAATAGCCGCCATATCGCGCACGCCGTGAATCAACGTGACGACGGATTTGCCGACGCTCTCTTGCATCACCTCTTCGCTAACGACGTTGCCGTCCGCCAGCGGGAACAGCATGGCGGCCCGTAGCGTGTCGATATCCATACTCAACGTGCAGAGTATTTCCACCATCTCCACGCCGCGCCATAACAGAAGGTCCGCTCGAGGATGTCCCTGCGTTTTCTCGCGACAGTAGTCCCAGGTTTCGGCTAAGCGTTCACACGACTGCTGGCTGGAAATTCCCAGACTCGCGATCCATTTCTTCGGGTCAAATTCACCAGCTTTATTAAGATGTGCACTTCTTACCGCAACCATTGTCCTCTCCTTAAGGGACCTGGCCTGCCGAAGTCGGCAAGCCTCAACTTTTACACCTCATCCTTCAAACCGCATCAGCGCTGGCTTTTTCGTTCACCTCAATCACCGACCTGGGCCTGCGCTTGGGAACTGACTCTGTTGCCACCTCGATACGATTGGAATGATGTTATGTATACCCTTCATCCTTCAAGTTGCTTGGGTGTTGGCTGCACCCGTTCACCCCAGTCACTTACTTCTGTAAGCTCCTGGGGATTTACGGCCTTGCTGCCTACAAGCAACTCTAATTATTTAGGGTATAGGCTTTTGCTCGAACAACACCATCGATTCCAGATGCCCGGTATGCGGGAACATGTCCAGCATCGCCAGGCGTTGGATCGTATAGCCTGCCTGTAGCAGGTGTTCGCTATCACGTGCCAGCGTCGCCGGGTTACAGGAGACATAAACCACGCGACGCGGCGCGAGTTTTATAATCTGCGGTATCACCGCTGGCGCCCCGGCTCGCGCCGGATCGATCAATATTTTATCAAAACCACGCTTCGCCCACGCCTGACGGGTAACATCTTCTTCCAGATTTTCATGAAAGAATGTCACGTTGTGCAACTGGTTGAGTTCGGCATTTTCCCGCCCTTTTTCCACCAGCGCCGGAACGCCTTCAACCCCGACGACCTCAGCAGCGCGCGTCGCCAGCGGCAGCGTGAAATTACCCATGCCGCAGAACAGATCGAGCACCCGGTCCTGCGGCTGAACGTCCAGCCACTCCAGCGCGGTCTGCACCATCTGTTGATTGACGCCGTCATTCACCTGAATAAAGTCGCGCGGACTGAACATTAAGCGTAGCCCGTCTGACGTATACCATGGCGCTTCGCCACGAATATGCTCCAGTATCTCGCTTTGTGGGGCCAGATACAGGGCAAGATCATGAGTTTGCGAAAATCGTTCCAGTTTTTCTCTGTCGCCTGCCGGCAGCGCCGCCGTGTGGCGCAGGATCATCACCGGGCCATTATCCGCCAGCACCAGTTCGACATGCCCCAACTGACGCTGGGATTTCAGCCCCGTCAGGCAGGCCCGCACCGCCGGCAGCAATGCCTCAAGATCGGGCACCAAAACAGGGCATTGCACCACATCGACAATATCGTTGGTGTTGGCCTTGCGAAAACCCATCTGTAATTGTTGGGACTTCGGCTGGTAATTCAAGCTCAGACGCGCACGCCGGCGATATCCCCACGGCGAAGCGGCTATAATATCGTCAACATCGTGTTTCATGAGTCGCGCAAGCGCGGCACGCTTACTGTGCTGCTGGAGCTCAATGCTGGCATGCTGTTGCTGGCAGCCGCCGCAAACGCCAAAATGCGGGCAGTGCGGTGCCTGACGCTGCGGGCTATCACTCAGACGGCGTTTGACCTGGGCCCGGGAGTACTGTTTTTTGTCTTCCACCAGCACAACTTCGGCCTGTTCCTGCGGCAGTAAGCCACTAACAAATAGCGCTTTACCATGGTGACGCGCAACGCCCTGGCCAAAGGGATCGAGGTCGTTTACTGTCACGGTTATGATCTGGCGCGTCGTCACACGCCGTTTTGCAGAGTAGAATTGCGCCATCGTAGAGATTTGTCTCAATCAAAATAAACCGACTCTATACACGAGTCCTTTCAAGATACGTCAGCGCGGCGGGCAGGAGTCCACGACAGCGTGTGTAAGCCCGGCACGGAGGCCAGCAACGCAGAGGCACTTGAAGGATGAAGCGTATATTCTCCCATAACGGAACCGCATGACCAACTACAGCCTACGTGCTCGCATGATGATTCTTATTCTGGCACCTACCGTACTCATTGGTTTGCTGCTCAGTATTTTCTTCGTCGCCCATCGCTATCACGACCTGCAGCGTCAGCTGGAAGACGCCGGAGCCAGCATTATTGAACCACTGGCGGTCTCCAGTGAATATGGCATGAATCTGCAAAACCGCGAGTCAATCGGCCAGCTCATTAGCGTATTGCATCGCCGCCACTCCGATATTGTGCGGGCCATTTCCATCTACGATTCGCAGAACCGCCTGTTTGTCACCTCTAACTTTCAGCTGAACCCCAGCGAACTGCGTCTGCCGAAAGGGGCGAAATTTCCCACTCAGCTCACCGCGATACGCGAGGGCGACGTGATGATTTTGCGTACCCCGATCGTCTCCGAAAGCTATTCGCCAGATGAATCACCGGGGACCGACGCCAAGATGCCCGGCAATATGCTGGGCTATGTGGCCCTCGAGCTCGATCTGAAATCGGTGCGTTTGCAGCAGTACAAAGAGATTTTTATCTCCAGCGTCATGATGCTGTTCTGCATTGGCATTGCGCTTATTTTCGGCTGGCGCCTGATGCGCGATGTCACCGGCCCGATCCGCAATATGGTGAATACCGTTGACCGAATTCGCCGTGGGCAACTGGATAGCCGCGTCGAGGGCTTTATGCTCGGCGAGCTGGATATGCTGAAAAACGGCATTAACTCGATGGCGATGTCGCTGGCTGCTTACCACGAAGAGATGCAGCACAATATCGATCAGGCGACGTCCGATCTTCGCGAAACCCTCGAACAGATGGAGATTCAGAACGTTGAGCTGGATCTGGCGAAGAAGCGCGCCCAGGAAGCCGCGCGTATCAAGTCGGAGTTCCTTGCTAATATGTCCCACGAGCTGCGAACTCCGCTCAATGGGGTGATTGGCTTCACCCGCCTGACGCTGAAAACTGACCTGAACACCACCCAGCGTGACCATCTCACCACGATTGAACGCTCGGCAAATAACCTGCTGGCGATCATCAATGACGTGCTGGACTTCTCCAAGCTGGAAGCCGGTAAGCTGATTCTGGAAAGCATTCCGTTCCTGCTGCGCAATACCTTGGATGAAGTCGTCACCCTGCTGGCGCATTCGGCCCATGATAAGGGGCTGGAGCTGACGTTAAACATCAAAAACGATGTGCCGGATAATATTATCGGTGACCCGCTGCGCCTGCAGCAAATCATCACCAATCTGGTCGGGAATGCCATCAAGTTTACCGAACATGGCAATATCGACGTGCTGGTCGAACAACGGGCGCTCAGCAACACCAGCGTGCAGATCGAGATCCAAATCCACGATACCGGCATTGGTATTCCCGAGCGTGACCAGTCCCGGCTGTTCCAGGCCTTCCGCCAGGCCGATGCCAGTATTTCCCGCCGTCACGGCGGCACCGGGCTTGGGCTGGTGATTACCCAACGGCTGGTCAAAGAGATGGGCGGCGATATCTCCTTCCACAGCCAGCCCAATCGCGGCTCCACCTTCTGGTTCCATATCAGTCTCGACCTCAACCCGAACGCCGTTCAGGAGAGTCCGCTGACGCCGCTTCTGGCGGGCAAAACGCTGGCCTATATCGAGGCCAACGCGACGGCGGCGCAGTGTACTCTGGAACTGCTGGCCACCACGCCGCTGGAGGTGGTCTACAGCCCGACCTTCTCCGCGTTGCCGAAAGCGCACTACGATATTCTGCTGGCCGGACTCCCGGTGTCGATGCGCGATATTAGCCAACAGAAAGACAACCTGGCGAAAGCCTGCGCCATCGCCGATCATTTGCTGCTGGCGCTCCCCTGCCACGCGCAGATAAATGCCGAATCCCTGAAGCAGGATGGCGTTGCCGCCTGCCTGCTCAAACCACTGACCGCCACGCGTTTAGTGCCGGCGCTTATCGCCTCCAGCCGCACCAGAACCCCCGCCGCCCTTCCCCACACCGACAGTAATAAGCTGCCGATGACGGTCATGGCGGTGGATGATAATCCGGCAAACCTCAAGCTTATCGGCGTGCTGCTGGAGGATCTGGTGCAGCACGTGACGCTATGTGAAAGCGGCCAGCGCGCGGTGGAGCAGGCCAAAGAGATGCAGCTGGATCTGATTCTGATGGATATCCAGATGCCGGAGATGGACGGCATTCGTGCCTGCGAGCTGATTCGTCATCTTCCCCATCAGCAGCAGACGCCGGTAATCGCCGTGACCGCCCACGCCTTTGACGGGCAGAAAGAAAAGCTGATGAACGCCGGCATGAATGACTATCTGGCGAAGCCCATCGAGGAAGAGAAGTTACACAACCTGCTGCTGCGCTATCAGCCAGGAGGCCATGTCGCGCCGCCGTTAACGGCAGAGACCATCGAGCCGCCCATTGACCATAACGTGACGCTCAACTGGCAGCTGTCGCTACGCCAGGCCGCCATGAAGCCCGATCTGGCGCGAGAAATGCTGCAAATGCTGATCGCCTTTATGCCGGAGGTGCGCAATAAAGTGGAGGAGCAACTGGTGGGTGAAGAACCGGAGGGGCTGTTGGATCTGATTCATAAACTCCACGGCAGCTGTAGCTACAGCGGTGTGCCGCGGCTGAAAAAGTTGTGTCAGACCCTTGAAAGCCAGCTGCGGGCCGGAACCGCGGCAGAAGATCTGGAGCCGGAGCTGCTTGAACTGCTGGATGAGATGGATAACGTCACGCGGGAAGCCTGCAAAATGCCGGGGATCAAAACGCCGTATAACGGATAACGCGCTGCCTGTCCGGGCTACCGTCAGCCCGTGTCCCGGATAGCACGACGCTTATCCGGGTTACGGCTAAGGGTTAACGTTGCTGGCCGAGTTTCAGCACCGCGGCGACGTTTCGCGCCGTCATGCGCACATTGTCTGCCGCATTGGCCAGCGCCTCCTCGAGGGTGCACACCGAATAGATCACGCTGAATACCGCATCCAGGCCGTGCTGATGCACAACACCGACATCGGCGGTCAGGCTGCCGGCGATGGCAATCACCGGCACGTTGTAGCGCTGGGCGACCTTCGCGACCCCGACCGGCACCTTGCCGTGAATGGTCTGGCTGTCAATGCGCCCTTCACCGGTGATCACCAGGTCGGCATCGGCGACCAGCTCGGCGAGATGCAGGGCATCAGTCACGATCTCAATCCCTGGGCGTAATCGGGCACCACAGAACGCATACAACGCCGCGCCCATACCGCCGGCGGCACCGCCGCCTTCCAGCTGCAGGACATCGACGGCTAAATCGCGGTGGATAATCTGCGCGAAATGCGCCAGCGCCCGATCCAGGCGGACGATCATCTCCGCCGTCGCCCCTTTTTGCGGGCCAAATACCGCCGTCGCCCCCTCCGGGCCGGTCAGCGGGTTCGTCACATCGCAGGCAACATCAATGCGGCAATCGGCGAGACGGCTGTCCAGCCCGCTGAGGTCAATGCGCGCCAGCTGCTCCAGGGCGCCGCCCCCGGCGGCAATCTGCTGGTTATCTTGCGTCAGCAATTTGGCCCCCAGCGCCTGCACCATCCCGGCGCCGCCATCGTTGGTTGCACTGCCGCCAATGCCGATAATAATCTGCTGGACGCCCGCATCCAGCGCGTGACGGATCAGCTCCCCGGTTCCCCAGGTGGTGGTGATTAAGGGATTGCGGCTGGCCACCGGGACACTTTCCAGGCCGCTGGCCGCCGCCATTTCGATAAAGGCGCAGCGTTCATCCCCGGACAGGCCGTAAAATGCCTGCACCGGTTCCCCCAGCGGGCCGGTCACGGTCACCTGTACCAGATGCCCCTGAGTGGCGGCGACCATCGCTTCGACGGTCCCTTCGCCGCCGTCGGCAACGGGCAGTTTGACATACTCCGCGTCGGGGAAAATCTCCTGAAACCCCGCCTCTATCGCGGTCGCAACCTCCAGGGCGCTCAGACTCTCCTTGTATGAATCCGGCGCAATCACAATTTTCATACGCTGTCCTTAAATGACCAAACACCCGGTATCAATAGGTCTCCGGTTCCCGCAGGAACCGGATTTTCCTTAGCGCACCATGCACGGGCGCTTGTTATCAAACGTCCAGTTCGGGATCAGATACTGCATCGCCATGGCGTCATCGCGCGCCCCCAGCCCATGCTTTTTATACAGCTCGTTCGCCTGCATCACGCGATCCATATCCAGTTCGACGCCGAGGCCCGGCGTTGACGGCACCTGCACCATGCCCCCTTTAATTTCAAAAGGTTGCTTGGTTAAGCGCTGATTACCTTCCTGCCAGATCCAGTGGGTATCGATCGCCGTAATATTGCCTGGTGCCGCCGCGGCTACGTGGGTGAACATCGCCAGCGAAATATCGAAATGGTTGTTGGAGTGTGAGCCCCAGGTCAAACCAAATTCATGGCACATCTGCGCCACACGTACCGATCCCTGCATGGTCCAGAAATGCGGATCCGCCAGCGGAATATCCACCGATTGCAATGACAGAGTATGCCCCATCTGACGCCAGTCGGTGGCAATCATATTGGTGGCCGTCGGCAAACCGGTGGCACGACGGAACTCCGCCATCACTTCGCGACCGGAGAACCCTTGCTCTGCGCCACAAGGATCTTCAGCATACGCCAGCACGCCCTTCAGGTGTTTGCCAATCTGGATGGCTTCATCCAGCAGCCAGGCGCCGTTAGGATCCAGAGTCACCCGCGCCTGCGGGAATCGCTTCGCCAGCGCAACGATCGATTCGGCTTCTTCCTCACCCGCCAGCACGCCGCCTTTAAGTTTGAAATCGTTGAAGCCATATTTTTCGTAAGCGGCTTCCGCCAGTCGGACAACAGCATCCGGCGTCATCGCCTCTTCATGGCGCATCCGGTACCAGTCGCAACGCTCGTCGGTCTGGCTTTGATAGTCCAGCGGCGTGGCATGACGATTGCCGACAAAGAACAGGTAGCCGAGCATTTCAACTTCACTACGCTGCTGACCGTCGCCCAGCAGAGAGGCCACGTTAACGCCAAGATGCTGTCCCAGCAGATCCAGCAACGCGGCTTCAATTCCGGTCACGACGTGAATGGTGGTACGTAAATCAAATGTTTGCAAACCGCGACCGCCGGCATCCCGGTCGGCGAAGCGCTGACGCACGGCGCCCAGCACGTTTTTATATTCGCCCAGCGTCTTACCGACCACCAGTTCAGCCGCCTCTTCCAGCGTCTGGCGGATTTTCTCGCCGCCGGGGATTTCGCCGACGCCGGTATGGCCCGAGTTGTCTTTAATAATCACAATATTACGGGTGAAATAGGGGGCGTGCGCCCCGCTAAGATTCATCAGCATGCTGTCGTGACCGGCAACCGGAATAACCTGCATGGTGGTAACGACGGGAGTAGAAAATAATGTACTCATCTTGAATCCTTTTCTTATTACGTGGCGACTTAACGGCGACCAAATACGGGACGTTTGCGATCGAATTTCCAGCCGGGGATCAGATACTGCATCGGACCCGCATCATTACGCGCGCCTCCAGGCAGCGTCTTATAGGCTTCATGGGCTTTTTGCAGCTGGTCCCAATCCAGTTCAATACCCAGTCCTGGCGCCTGCGGTACGGCAATTTTTCCGTCAGCGATCTGCAGCGGATTCTTCGTCAGGCGGCAATCGCCTTCCTGCCAGATCCAGTGGGTATCGATGGCGGTCGGGTTACCCGGCGCGGCGGCGCCCACATGGGTAAACATCGCCAGCGAAATATCAAAGTGGTTGTTCGAGTGACAACCCCACGTCAACCCCCAGTCATCGCAGAGCTGCGCGACGCGGACCGCCCCGGAGAGGGTCCAGAAGTGCGGGTCGGCCAGTGGAATATCCACCGCGTTAAGCATCACCGCGTGACCCATTTCACGCCAGTTAGTGGCGATCATATTGGTGGCAACCGGCAGCCCGGTTGCACGACGAAACTCGGCCATTACCTCACGGCCCGAGAAGCCCTGTTCGGCGCCGCACGGGTCTTCGGCATAGGTCAGCACATCCTGCAGCCCCTTGCACAGCGCAATCGCCTCATCAAGCAGCCACGCGCCATTAGGGTCGACGGTGATACGCGCATCCGGGAAGCGCTTCTTCAGTGCACGGGCGGTGTCAATTTCCTGCTCGCCGGGCAACACGCCGCCCTTGAGCTTGAAATCCTTAAAGCCATAGCGGTCCTGCGCGGCTTCGGCAAGACGCACCACCGCGTCGCTGTTCAACGCCTCCTGATGGCGCAGGTGATACCAGTCGTGATCGCCAGGGGTATTCTCCAGATACGGCAGGTCGGTTTTGTTACGATCGCCAATGTAGAAGAGATAGCCCAGCACGGTGACCGCATCGCGCTGTTTGCCCGGCCCCAGCAGTTCGCAGACCGGAACCTGCAGCGCTTTACCGAGCAGATCCAGCAGCGCCGATTCCAGCGCGGCCACCGCGTTCACCCGTAGCTCAAAGGTCCAGGCGCCGTTGCCAAAGCTATCGAAGTCTGAAGCCTGGTTACCTTTGTGTACCTGCTGAACCACTTTGTTCAGGCGAGCGATCTCCTGCCCGACCACCAGCGGAACGCTATCGAGCAGCGTCTGATAAATCACTTCGCCGCCCGGCGCCTCACCGATGCCGGTATTGCCGGCGCTGTCGGTCAGGACCACGATATTGCGGGTAAACCAGGCATTGTGCGCGCCGCCGATGTTCAGCAGCATGCTGTCATGGCCGGCCACCGGAATCACTTTCATGTCGGTGACGACGGGACTTGATTGTGTATTCATCATCAGCGCTCCGTAACCGGTTTGAGTTCAATACGTTTGATATCGCCTACCAGCACCAGATAGCTCAGTACGGCCACCAGCGCATGCACCCCGACGTAAATCAGCGCGCCGTTAAATGAGCCCGTTGTCCCGACGATGTAGCCAATCGCAATCGGCGTCACGATGCCGGAGATATTGCCGAACATGTTGAACAGACCGCCAGACAGGCCGCTGATCTCTTTCGGCGCGGTGTCCGCCATCACGGCCCAACCCAATGCGCCAATCCCTTTGCCGAAGAAGGCCATCGCCATGAAGCCGATAATCATCCATTCTGCGCTCACGTAGTTACAGAACACCATGACCATCGACAACAGCATGCCTAAGACAATCGGCGTTTTACGGGCAATATTGAGTGAACCGGTGCGCCGCATTAACCAGTCGGAGATGATCCCGCCCAGCACGCCCCCGGCAAAGCCGCAGATCGCCGGGATCGAGGCGACAAACCCGGCCTTCAGGATCGACATGCCGCGAGCCTGAACCAGATACACCGGGAACCAGGTGATAAAGAAGTAGGTCAACGCGTTGATGCAGTACTGGCCGATGTAGATACCAACCATCATGCGGGAACCGATCAGCTGTTTGATTTGCCCCCATTTTTCGCTCATCGGGACTTTATGGGTGCCTTTCTTCTGATCCATGTTGATCAGCGCGCCGCCTTCAGCAATATATTCCAGCTCTTTCTTGTTCACGCCGGGGTGCTGATTCGGCTCATGGATGACTTTCAGCCACACAAAGCTGATAACAATCCCCAGTCCGCCCATAAAGAAGAACACATGTGACCAGCCCACTTCATGGGTTAACCAGCCCATGATTGGCGCGAAGATCACGGTGGCGAAGTATTGTGCCGAGTTGAAAATCGCTACCGCCGTGCCCCTTTCCTGTGCAGGGAACCAGGCCGCGACGATTCGACTGTTGCCGGGGAATGACGGGGCTTCCGCCAGGCCGACCAGAAAACGTAGGGTAAACAGCGCGATAATTATGCCGAAGCCGCTGAAGATATCGACGAAACCCTGCAGCAGGGTAAACATCGACCAGATGAAAATGGACCAAAAGTAGACGCGTTTGGAGCCGAAGCGGTCGAGCAACCAGCCGCCGGGGATCTGACCAATAACGTAAGCCCATGAGAAGGCGGAAAAAACGTATCCCATGCCGACGGCATCGAGGCCAATATCTTTGGCCATTTCTGAACCGGCGATCGACAGCGTAGCGCGATCGCCATAGTTAAAGGACGTGACGATAAACAGCATCACCACTATCCAGTAGCGAGCATTGGTGCGTTTTTCCGCGCCGCTCGCAGCCTGACTTAATGTACTCATTGTTGCACTCCTGAATCATAGCCGATAGCTACGTTCATTCTGAACGGCACAACCTGTAGGGTAATCAGAATGACGTGTTCGTGTTTCTGTTCATTTTTGTTATGTCTGACGTACTGTTTTTTTAACTGGCTCGGAGAGTATAGAAAGAGGCCCTGGCTGGCTCACCGTGCATATACACAGCTTTCGCGGGCATTTAGAAATAGATTTGTGGCTTTTGTCTGAGAAGATGGGGGGTAGTTCACGGAAATGAAAAGCAACGGCCGCCAGCCACGCTAACGGTGAAACAATCGGCAGGAGTGTGAATTGTCTCTCTTGACCCGGTGGAAATGTCGGGGAAAAAACCAGATAAACCGCAAGGCTATCGTGCAAATGCCAGAACCACGGGCCAAACGGTGTGAACCAGCGCCGGCCGCGGCGAAAAAGCCCTCTGCGACGCAGAGGGCGCAATCTGTTATTGCGTTACTCCAGCAGGCTCGCCCACTGTTGCACCCACGGGTTGGAGACACCCTCGGGTTCCGGATCTTCGCTGGCATCGATCATCAGCATATCGCCGATCCGTTTTGCGCCCTGCTCCTGCAGCAGCGCGTCAAAGGTCTTGCCGCCGCCGCAAAAGTTGGCGTAGGTGCTATCGCCCAGCGCGATGATCCCGTAGCGCAGATGCGGCTGGTACATGTCTTTCATCCCTTCGTACAGCGGGACGATGCTGTCCGGCAGATCGCCCTGCCCGGTGGTGGATGTCACTACCAGCACATATTTGCCGCTGTAGGGTTCCCAGTCCTGGATCTCAGGATCTTCGAACACCTTCGCTTTGTGGCCCAGTCCGCTCAGAATGGCTTCTGCCTCTTCGGCGACCAGCAGCGCGTTGCCATACATCGTGCCTACAAAAATCCCGACTTCTGCCATGATTATCTCCCTGGATTGACCTCAATCTCTTCATCCTGACCGCTGTCGTCAGCAAACTCAACCCTTTCATTTAACGGCAGAAGGCCGCGCCAGCCAAACTGCGACAGCGCACGCATCCAGACCTCATCCAGGCCCGCGCGGATCACCAACGGTTCGCCGGTAAAGGGGTGGGTTAGTGATAGCTGGCTGGCGTGAAGCATCAGGCGGTCTACGGCAAAATGTTCGGCGGCGCTACGATTCTGCCGGAGGTCACCATGTTTGCTGTCGCCAATAATCGGATGGCGCAAATGGGAGAGATGGCGGCGCAGCTGATGTTTTCGCCCGGTTTTTGGTTCCAGCTCCACCAGGCTATAGCGCGTCGTCGGATAACGCCCGGTCGCAACCGGCATTTCGACCGTCGCCATCCCGCGATAATGGGTGACGGCCGGCTGGGGCTCTTTGTCATCGCGGGCGAATTTATCGGCGATTTTATCCAGCTCTTCCACCAGCGGGTAATCCAGGACCGCATCGTCGGTCAGCCAGCCGCGAACTACCGCGTGGTAGCGCTTTTGCATCTGGTGCAGTTCAAACTGTTGCGACAGCCGCCGTCCCGCTTCGCTGGACAGCCCCATCAGCAGGACCCCGGAGGTCGGGCGGTCGAGACGATGAGCGGTAAACACGTGCTGACCAATCTGGTCGCGGACGGTCTGCATCACCACCACTTTTTCATCGCGATCCAGCCAGCTGCGATGGACCAGCCAGCCGGAAGGTTTATTCACCGCCACCAGCCATTCGTCCTGATAGATAATTTCCAGCATCAGGCGTCGTCGCTCGTAAACAGCGTATCGAGCAGCAGCAGTTCCGCCAGGACGCGTTCACGCAGCGGATGAGTGGCATCGAGGGCCATCTCATAATAAGGGGCCACGGCGAAATTCTGCGGCAGCGGCTGTTCGCTATCGAGTAAGTTGTGCATCCGCGGGATCAGAACCCACTGAAGCCACTCCAGCGGTTCCAGGGTGTCCATACAGAACGGCTGATCGCTGGCAAAAGCCCGGCTTTCCGGCGCATTTTCTTGCCAGTGTTCTGTTTCGCGCAGCAGCGCTTCAAGGGCGTGCAAACGCTCGCGCACGCTAAGGTGAAGAATCATGGAAAACCTCGATGAGTTGTAAACCGGACGCAGGATAGCAAATACCGCAGCGAAAACGACTGCATTATACCCAAAATAATTCGAGTTGCTCGTAGGCGGCAAGGCCGTAAATCCCCAGGAGCTTACTCAGGTAAGTGACTGGGGTGACAAATCTGTCTGGAACAGATTTAAACGCTGCGAGCAGCGGCCCTGATAAGGGTGAGGCTCATGGATGAGCCGAATAACGGGAGCAGCCAACACCCAGGCAACGTGAAGGATGAAGGGTATAGAGGCATAAAAAAAGGGAGCACTGTGTTAACAGTGCTCCCGGTTCGTTTCGCAGCAATCCAG
This sequence comes from Enterobacter sp. JUb54, assembly GCF_014298075.1. GTDB lineage: Bacteria > Pseudomonadota > Gammaproteobacteria > Enterobacterales > Enterobacteriaceae > Klebsiella > Klebsiella lignicola. Next base: position 5,071,510 of record NZ_CP060418.1, on the reverse strand, counting down.
CTACATTGGTGCTCCCTGCTCGTCCATGAAAACTTTTCCTGTGGTCTCCTGACCATGTTCATCCATAAACTAGCGCATCCTGCTCTCACACCACCCCGATGTGAAATCACTTATCCCTAAGTTTGTCCCGATCTTCCTGATCCACCGTTCATCATGAGCGGCTCACGTTCTCCATCCTGGAGGTGTCCTTTACGCGTTCCTGCGTGATCCTGTGCTTCATCCTGAAGCCTGTCCTTGCAACGCCTTCCCGGCGGGTCCTGCAAGAAGTGTCATCATCCTGATGTTCACTTCTTCTCGCGACTTCCTGTCGACGTACATAGGATCACTGATTCCGCTTCGTCTTACAAGCCTTCTTGAGAGAATCTCTTAAGATTAACCCCACCCTGCGGAGCAACAAAAAAGAACAACGATTTGAATTTTATGAATTTATTACAAATCAATTGATTAAAAAATTGCGTAAATGATGACGATCTCTTACAGGTCTTGTAAGAGATCTCTCACAAACGGGTTGGTAAAATGGATTACAGAACTGGCTCAAGCTGATTAAGGAAACTCGCAAGAGAAGGAGAAAGGGTTGTCCGTTTGCGGGTGCCGAGCGTCTCTTTAAGCACTTCGCCGCTCACGTTACAGACCGAAATGACATCCAGCTCGCTGTCCAGCGTCGCAATAAACAGCGTCGGCGACAGCTTAAGCCGTTTTTGCACCAGCAGATGACCGATTAAATTCTCCTGCACGCGCTGGAAGTCATCCGGACTCCAGGTTTGCAACAGCGTCATCGTCTCGCCCGCCAGACGGGCCGTCATATCACCGGCAAACTGGGTGGTATAATAACGATGAATCGGCTGTTGTATCACAATATCAAGCGCCCGTTCAACTGCGCTGATATCGGGCTCTAAGGAAAAGCGCTGCGGCTGCCAGAACACCGCATCATCGTCCGTCGCGCTGATACAGGGAGACGGGACACCATAAAGCTCTTCGCTTCGCGGCAGGCTGGCGTACTGCTGCTGCCAGGCAGCGCAATAGCGTTGAGTAAAGGCTTGCAGCGCTTCTGCAGTTTGATGGTCCACCGGTTTCTCTCTTCACGTTAGCCAGGATACACTTGGTTGCTAGTGTACCCGCTTTCCTATGGTGAAACATGTCTTCTTACGATAATCATCAGGCGCTGGCCGGCCTGACGCTCGGTAAATCAACGGATTACCGCGATACTTATGATGCCTCCCTGCTTCAGGGCGTGCCGCGCAGCCTGAACCGCGACCCGCTGGGGCTGCATGCGGATAATCTGCCGTTTCACGGCGGTGATATCTGGACCCTGTACGAGCTCTCCTGGCTGAACGCCAAAGGGCTGCCGCAGGTCGCCGTCGGTCACGTTGAGCTGAATGACACAACCGTTAACCTGGTGGAATCGAAGAGCTTTAAGCTCTATCTCAACAGCTTTAACCAGACCCGTTTTGCCAGCTGGCAGGATGTTCAGGCAACGCTGACGCGCGATCTCAGCGCCTGCGCCCAGGGCGAGGTCACGGTGTCGCTGTATCGCCTCGACGAACTCGAAGGCCAGCCGGTGGCGCATCTGCACGGTACCTGCATCGATGAGCAGGATATCGAGATTGATAACTATGAGTTCAGCACCGACTATCTGCAGGATGCTGCGGGCGGCAAGGTCGTCGAGGAGACGCTGGTCAGCCATCTGCTCAAATCCAACTGTCTGATCACCCACCAGCCAGACTGGGGGTCGGTACAGATTCAGTATCGTGGGCCTAAAATCGACCGCGAAAAGCTGCTGCGCTATCTGGTGTCGTTCCGCCACCACAATGAATTCCACGAGCAGTGCGTCGAGCGAATTTTTAACGACCTCCTGCGTTTCTGCCAGCCGGAATCCCTTTCCGTCTATGCCCGCTATACCCGCCGCGGGGGGCTGGATATTAACCCGTGGCGCAGCAACGGCGAATTTGTGCCGGCCATCGGCCGCCTCGCCCGTCAGTAGTAAACATTTTCACAATTTGCGTGCGTTAACGCGTGCGCAAGGTTGTGGAAACGTCACCGGCAAGGCTATTGTAATCTCAGGAAGACGATAATCGTCCTGTAAGGAGTTCACTTGATTACACATGTTAGCCCGCTTGGTTCAATGGATATGCTGTCACAGCTGGAAGTGGATATGCTTAAACGCACCGCCAGCAGTGACCTCTATCAACTCTTTCGTAACTGCTCGCTTGCTGTACTCAATTCGGGGAGCCTGACCGATAACAGCAAGGAGCTACTGTCTCGTTTTGAAAACTTCGATATTAACGTCCTGCGCCGCGAACGCGGTGTGAAGCTGGAATTGATCAACCCGCCGGAAGAGGCCTTCGTTGACGGGCGGATTATTCGCTCCCTGCAGGCCAACCTGTTTGCCGTGCTGCGCGATATCCTGTTCGTCTACGGACAAATCCACAACACCGTGCGCTTCCCGAATCTCGATCTCGAAAGCTCGGTACATATCACCAACCTGGTGTTTTCGATTCTACGTAACGCCCGCGCCCTGCACGTCGGCGAAGCGCCGAACATGATTGTCTGCTGGGGCGGCCACTCTATTAACGAAAACGAATATCTGTACGCCCGTCGCGTCGGCACCCAGCTTGGTCTGCGTGAGCTGAACATCTGCACCGGTTGTGGCCCGGGCGCCATGGAAGCACCGATGAAAGGCGCCGCGGTCGGCCATGCTCAGCAGCGTTATAAAGACAGCCGCTTTATCGGGATGACCGAGCCGTCAATTATTGCCGCCGAGCCGCCAAACCCGCTGGTGAACGAGCTGATCATCATGCCGGATATCGAAAAGCGTCTGGAAGCGTTCGTGCGCATCGCCCACGGCATTATCATCTTCCCGGGCGGCGTGGGGACGGCAGAAGAGCTGCTCTATCTGCTGGGTATTTTAATGCACCCGGCGAACCAGTCGCAGGTGCTGCCGCTGATCCTGACCGGACCAAAAGAGAGCGCTGACTATTTCCGCGTGCTGGATGAATTCATCGTGCACACGTTGGGTGAATCGGCCCGTCGCCACTACCGCATTATCGTTGACGATGCCGCAGAGGTGGCACGGCAGATGAAGAAAGCGATGCCGCTGGTGAAAGAGAACCGCCGCGAGACCGGGGATGCCTACAGCTTCAACTGGTCGATCCGTATTACTCCTGACCTGCAAATGCCGTTCGATCCAACGCATGAAAACATGGCCAACCTCAAGCTCTACCCGGACCAACCGGTAGAAGTGCTGGCGGCGGACCTCCGTCGTGCGTTTTCCGGCATCGTGGCCGGCAACGTCAAAGAGGTGGGTATTCAGGCGATTGAGAAGTTCGGTCCTTACAAGCTGCACGGCGATCCGGAGATCATGCGTCGGATGGACGAACTGCTGCAGGGCTTCGTCGCCCAGCATCGTATGAAGCTGCCAGGCGGCAGTGCCTATATTCCTTGCTATGAAATCGGCTCCTGACAGATAAGCTGTCACTCTGCCATACCGGGTTACGACGCGCGATGCCGTAACCCGCTTTTCCTGCCCTGGTTCTCCCCTTGTTCTCCCCTGTGCTCTCTTTTGCACTCCTTCACTTTCCCTTGCGTGTTCCCTTACCTTTCCTCGGCGCAACTTTCCGAATGATTCAATTATTTTAAGAATCGTTTGTTCTGTTTTTACAAAGCCAATCGTTTGCGTTTCCATAAACAGCGATAAATATCACTAATAAAAATGCATTTAAGCGTGAAAACATCGTCTGCATCTCATTTTTACAGCAAAAACCTCGTTATTACGCCCCACTCCTTTTATCTCATATCCTGTAAATGATAGCCTTCGCGCCACAAATATCTGGCTGATCACCAGAAACAGACTGTTGAACTAAAAACACCCATATAGAAAGTGGATTATTGCAATTGGGATCGCGATCACTGATGCATTTACCAGATAAATGTATCTTCCCGCCCCACTTGTTACGGAGAAAATCATTAAAAAACCGTAAACAAACGAATTTAGTATTACTTAATTGATTTTAATCATTATATTTGGTCGCTTCCTCCAGGAGAAACAGATGGAAACCACTCAAACCAGCACTATCGTTACGGGTGAAACCCGCAGCGGATGGCGCAAAACAGACACCATGTGGATGCTGGGCCTGTACGGCACGGCAATCGGAGCGGGCGTGTTGTTCCTGCCGATTAATGCCGGTGTCGGCGGTATGATCCCCCTGATTATCATGGCAATCCTTGCCTTCCCGATGACCTATTTCGCTCACCGCGGAATGACCCGTTTTGTGCTTTCCGGTAAAAATCCGGGCGAAGACATCACTGAAGTGGTTGAAGAGCACTTTGGCGTTGGCGCAGGTAAGCTGATTACGCTGCTCTATTTCTTCGCCATCTACCCGATTCTGTTGGTGTATAGCGTGGCGATCACCAATACCGTCGAGAGCTTTATGACGCACCAGCTGCAGATGACGGCACCGCCGCGTGCGATCCTCTCGCTGATTCTGATCGTGGGTATGATGACCATCGTGCGTTTCGGCGAGCAGATGATTGTTAAAGCGATGAGTATTCTGGTCTTCCCGTTTGTTGTCGCCCTGATGATTCTGGCACTGTACCTGATCCCGCAGTGGAACGGCGCAGCACTGGAAACCCTCTCCCTGAGCAGCGCCTCCGCCACCGGTAACGGCCTGTGGATGACGTTGTGGCTGGCTATTCCGGTGATGGTGTTCTCCTTTAACCACTCACCGATCATCTCCTCCTTCGCCGTGGCGAAGCGTGAAGAGTACGGCGACGGCGCAGAGAAGAAATGCTCCAGCATCCTGGCTCGCGCCCACGTCATGATGGTGATCACCGTGATGTTCTTCGTCTTCAGCTGCGTACTGAGCCTGTCTCCGGCAGACCTGGCGGCGGCCAAAGATCAGAACATCTCGATTCTCTCATACCTGGCGAACCACTTTAACGCACCGCTGATTGCCTGGATGGCGCCGATCATTGCGATGATTGCCATCACCAAATCCTTCCTCGGCCACTATCTGGGTGCACGCGAAGGCTTTAACGGCATGGTGATTAAGTCCCTGCGCGGTAAAGGCAAAAGCATCGAAATCAACAAACTGAACAAAATCACAGCGCTGTTCATGCTGGTTACCACCTGGATTGTGGCGACCCTGAACCCAAGCATTCTCGGCATGATCGAAACCCTCGGCGGCCCGATTATCGCGATGATTCTGTTCCTGATGCCGATGTACGCCATTCAGAAAGTCCCGGCCATGCGCAAATACAGCGGCCACATCAGCAACGTCTTCGTTGTGATTATGGGTCTGATTGCCATCTCCGCTATTTTCTACTCTCTGTTCAGCTAATCCCCCTTCGCGCCGCCAGCTGGCGCGCCCAGTACTGGATGCATCATGATCAGCGTATTCGATATTTTTAAAATCGGCATTGGCCCGTCCAGCTCCCATACCGTTGGACCGATGAAAGCGGGCAAACAATTCACCGACGACCTCATCGCACGTGGGCTGCTTGCCGACGTCAGCAAAGTTGTTGTCGACGTTTACGGCTCGCTTTCCCTGACCGGTAAAGGCCACCACACCGACATCGCCATTATTATGGGCCTTGCGGGCAACCTGCCAGACAGCGTCGATATCGACGCCATCCCGGCGTTTATTCAGGACGTCAACACCCACGGGCGTCTGATGCTGGCAAACGGCCAGCATGAAGTCGACTTCCCGGTTGACCAGTGCATGAATTTCCATGCCGACAACCTGTCGCTGCACGAAAACGGTATGCGCATCACCGCCCTGAACGGCGACAAGGTGCTCTACACGCAAACCTACTACTCCATTGGCGGCGGTTTTATCGTCGATGAGCAACACTTCGGCCAGACCAATGAAGCCCCGGCCGTGGTGCCTTACCCATACAAAAATGCCGCAGACCTGCAACGACACTGCCGTGAAAGTGGGCTTTCGCTATCCGGCCTGATGATGCAAAACGAACTGGCATTGCACAGCAAAGCCCAACTGGAACAGCACTTCGAAGCGGTGTGGGAAGTGATGAGCGGCGGTATTGAACGCGGCATTACCACCGAAGGCGTTCTGCCAGGCAGATTGCGGGTACCGCGCCGCGCCGCCGCCCTGCGCCGGATGCTGGTCAGCCAGGACAATACCAACAGCGACCCGATGGCGGTTGTTGACTGGATTAATATGTTTGCTCTGGCGGTTAACGAAGAAAATGCGGCCGGTGGTCGCGTGGTCACGGCACCGACCAACGGCGCCTGTGGGATCGTCCCGGCGGTACTCGCCTATTACGACAAGTTTATCCGTAAGGTGAACGCCAACTCGCTGGCCCGCTACCTGCTGGTCACCAGCGCTATCGGCTCACTGTATAAGATGAACGCCTCTATTTCCGGCGCCGAAGTAGGCTGCCAGGGCGAAGTCGGCGTGGCTTGTTCAATGGCCGCCGCCGGTCTGGCGGAGCTGTTGGGCGGAAGTCCGGGCCAGGTGTGTATCGCCGCTGAAATCGGCATGGAACACAATCTGGGTCTGACCTGCGATCCGGTAGCCGGCCAGGTGCAGGTTCCCTGCATCGAGCGTAATGCTATCGCCGCCGTTAAAGCGGTAAACGCCGCGCGGATGGCGCTTCGCCGCACCAGCGAGCCGCGCGTCTGCCTCGATAAAGTGATCGAAACCATGTACGAAACGGGCAAAGATATGAACGCCAAATACCGCGAAACCTCGCGCGGTGGTCTGGCAATGAAAATCGTCGCCTGCGATTAATCAGCACAAAAAAACGCCCTGAGCAGCAATGCCCAGGGCGATATTATCTTGTCTCAGACAGCCTCATTCAGACGTTAGCGCAGGTCGCCCACTTTGACGTGGTCCATATCGTCAAACACCTGGTTCTCCCCTACCATCCCCCAGATAAAAGTATACGCACGCGTACCGACACCCGAGTGAATCGACCAGCTAGGTGAAATCACCGCTTGTTCGTTTTGCACCACAATATGCCGCGTTTCCTGCGGTTGCCCCATCATATGGAACACGCAGCTGTTCTCTTCCAGACCGAAGTAGAAATAGACCTCCATCCGGCGCTCATGCGTATGGCACGGCATCGTATTCCACAAGTTGCCCGGCGCAAGCTCGGTCAGCCCCATACTCAGCTGGCAGGTTTCCAGCACATCCGGCACAAAATACTTGTTAATCGTGCGACGGTTGCTGGTCACATCCTCACCCAGCACAACCGGCGCGACATCCGCAGGGGTCACGCGTTTTGTCGGATAGGTGGTATGGGCTGGCGCGCAGTTATAGTAGAAACGGGCAGGCTTCGCCGCATCGACGCTGGCAAAGATCACCTCTTTCGCCCCTTTCCCGACATACAGCGCATCGCGATGGCCGATTTCATAACAGGTGCCGTCGACGGTAATGGTGCCCGCTCCCCCGATATTGATAACCCCCAGCTCACGGCGTTCAAGGAAGTAGCTGACGCCGAGCTGCTTGCCCACTTCGCCGCCCACGCTCACGGTTTGCGTCACCGGCATTACCCCGCCGATGATGATGCGGTCGATGTGGCTGTAGGTCATGGTATAGCGATCGGCGGCAAAGATGGTCTCCACCAGAAACTCTTTGCGTAAACCTGCGGTATCAAGCGTTTTGGCGTGATCGCTGTGAATGCTTTGACGAATATCCATTTATAACTCCTCACTGGCAAATCAATACAGGCGCGGTAACCGCCTCCATCTCATTAATAAAAAAAACGACATTTAATTAAATTAATCACACATTTTTCACATTTAACCCTGTTAGAAAATATCTTATCAGCGTGGTGAGAAAAATAATGTGATCTAAACTGAAATATTGTTTCAATTTGATTGAATCAAGGTTTCTTCAAAAGGATAGTATACCCCGACAGGTCATTTTCGGAGCATAACATTTAAGGCTAAAGCCTTTACAACACCGCCCAGAGCCAGAAGAAAGAGTCAACACCATGACTCCTAAAAGAAGATTTTTAATTCAATTATAAAATGAAATTTATTGCCTCAGCAGAGGGACTGTCACCAGTAAGTCGCTGTAGACAATAAAAAAATAAAGGGAATGATGATGAAAATTAAAGCAACTATTGAACGTATCCCAGGTGGGATGATGCTGATTCCGCTGCTGCTTGGCGCGATGCTGAATACCTTCGCTCCAGATACCGGTGCCTATTTTGGCTCCTTTACCAAAGGGATGATCAGCGGCACGGTACCCATTCTTGCGGTGTGGTTCTTCTGCATCGGCGCCTCAATTGACCTTCGTGCCACCGGCACGGTACTGCGAAAATCCGGCACCCTGGTGATCACCAAAATTGCGGTGGCCTGGGTTGTGGCGATGATTGCCGCCTCCTTTATTCCTGATGGTGGTATTCAGACCGGCATGTTCGCCGGCCTGTCGGTGCTGGCGATCGTTTCCGCCATGGATATGACCAACGGCGGCCTGTACGCCAGCCTGATGAATCAGTACGGTACCAAAGAAGAGTCCGGCGCGTTCGTCTTAATGTCTCTGGAGTCCGGCCCGCTGATGACGATGGTGATTCTGGGTTCCGCCGGCCTCGCCACCTTTGAACCACACCACTTTATTGGCGCAGTGCTGCCGTTCCTGATTGGCTTTACCCTTGGCAACCTTGACCACGACTTCCGCGCGTTCTTCAGTAAAGCAACGCCGACGCTGATTCCTTTCTTCGGCTTCGCGCTGGGGAATACGATTAATCTCAACGTGATTATGGAAACCGGCCTGCTGGGTATTATTCTGGGCGTCGCGGTCATTGTCATCACCGGTATTCCACTGATTTTCGCTGATAAATTTATTGGCGGCGGTAACGGTACTGCCGGTATTGCAGCCTCTTCCGCCGCCGGTGCTGCAGTGGCTAACCCGGTAATTATTGCCCAAATTAATCCGGCCTTTGAACCGGTGGCCGCATCAGCAACCGCGCTGGTTGCCGCCAGCGTTATTGTCACCGCAATTCTGGTGCCCATTATTACCGCAATTTATTCACGAAAAGTCAGTGGTAAGGTCAAAGAAAAAGATCTGGCCCAGGTAGTACAACATCATTAACGGGTGATCGTTTATTCAAAGGAGCCGCAAGGCTCCTTTTATATTCAGCTATTCCACTATTCCCCATATTTCTATTCTACTATTCCACCGTTCTGTTATTTAACACCGCAGATATCGCCGACGCGAATATGACGTCTTTGCGTGACGCATTCCTGAATATCCGCATGCCGATAGCCACCCTCGCACGGCTTTGATACCCTTAGGATTTAGAGAACACCGGGCGCTAAGGGGGCATCTGTGGCCGTTCATCTGTTAATTGTCGACGCACTCAATCTGATCCGTCGCATCCATGCCGTTCAGGGCTCTCCCTGCGTGGATACCTGCCTGCATGCGCTGGAACAGCTCATCGTTCATAGCCAGCCCACGCATGCCGTGGCGGTGTTTGATGATGAAGACCGCGCTCACGGCTGGCGCCACCAGCGTTTGCCGGAATACAAAGCCGGGCGTTCCCCGATGCCAGAAACCCTGGAGGCTGAAATGCCCGCGCTGCGGGCGGCCTTTGAGCAACGCGGGATCCGCTGCTGGACCTTAGCAGGCAATGAAGCAGACGACCTCGCCGCCACCCTGGCGATCAAAGTCGCGCACGCCGGGCATCAGGCGACCATCGTCTCCACCGATAAAGGCTATTGCCAGCTGCTGTCGCCCCCAATCCGTATTCGCGACTACTTTCAAAAGCGCTGGCTGGATGCCCCTTTCATCGCTAATGAGTTTGGCGTCACGCCCGAGCAGCTGCCCGATTACTGGGGACTTGCCGGGATCAGCAGTTCAAAAGTGCCGGGTGTGGCGGGGATCGGCCCTAAAAGCGCGGCACAGCTGTTGACGGATTTTCAGGACCTCGAGGGGATCTACGCCCGTCTGGCCGACGTACCTGAGAAGTGGCGCAAGAAGCTGGAAATGCATAAAGAGATGGCGTTTACCTGCCGTGAGATCGCCCGTCTGCAGACCGACCTGCAGCTCGACGGCAATTTACAGCAGCTACGACTGACGCCGTAAATTTGCCTGCGGCGACAGGGCGATAGCAGTATCGCCCTGTGTACTGCCCGACAACATTATCTACCAGGCCGTATGATACAGCGCCACAATGTCTGCCAGGCTGGCTTCCCGCGGATTGCCGCCGGTGCAGACATCGTCAAAAGCCGCCTGCGCCAGCGCCGGAATATCCTCTTTGCGAACCCCGACATCGCGTAAATGCAGCGGGATCCCGACATCGCGGTTGAGGCGCAAGACCGCGTCAACCGCCGACTGCCGGGCCTGTTCCAGACTCAGCTCTTCGACTTTCTCCCCCATGGCCCGGGCGATATCGCGAAACTTCTCGCCGCTGAAGTCGGCGTTATAGCGCATCACGTGAGGCAATAAAATGGCATTTGCCACCCCATGCGGAGTGTTATAAAACGCCCCTAAAGGGTGCGCCATGCCGTGCACCAACCCCAGCCCCACGTTGGAAAAGCCCATGCCGGCGATATACTGCCCCAGCGCCATCGCCTCTCCCGCCTGGCGATCGCCGGCAACCGAGTCTCGTAGCGCCCCGGCAATCACCTCGATGGCTTTAATGTGCAGCGCATCGGTCAGCGCCCACGCCGCCCGCGTGATGTAGCCTTCAATGGCATGGGTCAGCGCATCTACCCCGGTCGCCGCTTTTAATGCCGGCGGCATGCCGTCCATCATATCGGCATCGATAAACGCCACCTGCGGAATATCATGCGGGTCGACACAGACAAATTTGCGCCGCTGGTCTTCATCGGTGATCACGTAGTTTATGGTCACCTCAGCCGCCGTCCCGGCGGTGGTCGGGATGGCCATGATCGGCACGCTCGGCTGGCGGGTCGGCGAGAGACCTTCCAGACTGCGCACGTCGGCAAATTCCGGGTTATTGCTAATAATGCCGATCGCCTTCGCGGTATCCTGCGGAGAGCCGCCGCCTATCGCGATCAGATAATCCGCGCCGCTGCGTTGGAATACCCGCAGCCCTTCCTGCACCACGGCAATCGTTGGATTAGGTATCGCCCCGGCAAAGAGATCCCACGTCAGCCCCGCGGCATCCATCTTGCGGGTCACCTGCTCAACCGTACCGCATTGCGCCAGATTTTTATCAGTCACAATCAGCGCCTTACGATATCCCCGACGGGCCACTTCATCGGTTAACGCGGCGATCGCTCCCCGCCCAAACCATGCCGTCTCATTTAAAATCATTCTGTTCGCCATCGCTGCCTCCCGCTCGCTTTGCGAATTACTCTTCAATCCGTAACCCGTAGGTTTTGAATTTTTCCAGCACGATGGCAATCGACTCATCGTCCAGCACCGGAACCGGGTCGACAATCGCCAGAGTACTGAGATACAGCTGGGCCAGGACTTCCACTTCGTGGGCCAGCCACAGCGCCTTTTCCAGATTCTCTTCGCAGGCAATCAGGCCATGGTGTTGCAGCAAGGTCGCTTTGCGATTTTTTAACGCCACGGCGACAAACTCAGACAGCTCGCGGGTGCCAAACGTGGCATACGGCGCGCAGGGGATCGAGTTTCCCCCGGCGGCGGCAATCATGTAGTGGATCGCCGGGATCGGACGATTAAGGATCGACACCGCCGTGCAGTGCACCGCGTGGTTATGAACAACCGCATGAGCATCGGGCCGGGTCTGGTAGGCCGCCATATGGAAACGCCACTCGCTCGACGGCAGTTTCCCCTGCTCGTGCTGGCCGTTTGCATCGATCCACACAATGTGCGACTCGGTCAGCTTTTCATAAGGAATGCCCGTCGGGGTAATCAACATTCCGCCCTGATAGCGCACGCTGACATTCCCTGCGGTGCCCTGGTTCAGCCCCAGTCGGGTCATCTCCAGGCAGGTATCAATAATCTGTCGCGCCAGTCTGTTCCGTTCCATTCTTAACCTCTCTCAGTGATTCATAACCCGACCAACAGAACCGTTTTCACGCGGCTCTGGTTCTGTTGAATAAGCTTTATAGTTACTCGCTATGATCATATTGAATAATCAGAATGGAATTTACATCAGCGTATTCTGTGACCCCCATCAACTAATTCCAGCGGTTTAATTCCGACGCCATCTCTTTCAGCAGAAAAAAATGCCCGTTATTATTTTTCCGTTTCTAAACGGTCATTTATCAATGGCATTTAACATCTGACCGTTTTCACCACAATAAATTAAATCGGTCACTCCGACTGTGGCTTTTAAATTAAATCGTCGCAAACGGTCATTCTTTTATGAAAATTAAAGTGATAGCTATCACATAAAATCACCGTTACCTGGGGAAATGTGACCGCTATCATATTAAAAGCCCTTTTTTATTTGAAAATGACCTCCACGAATTCATTTACTCCGCGATTTATTCAAAATGCAGTGTCGTGGCAAACGGTGAATAGCGAATCTGTACGCACAGGCACTCACTCTGCTGATGGTCTGGTGAACAATATCAACCGCACTCTTAAGATGCTGATAATGCTTCTGAACTAATGAGGATGCTATGGGAAATACAACAATACAAACGCAGAGCTTTCGCGCGGTCGATGTCGGCCAACGCCAGCGCTACATCATTCCATTTGCCTTACTGTGTTCATTATTTTTTCTGTGGGCTGTCGCCAATAACCTTAATGACATTTTGCTGCCGCAATTCCAGCAGGCCTTTACCTTAAGTAATTTCCAGGCTGGGTTGATTCAGTCGGCATTTTATTTTGGCTACTTTGTCATTCCTATCCCTGCCGGGATACTGATGAAAAAGCTTAGTTATAAAGCGGGTATTATTACCGGATTGTTCTTATATGCTTTCGGTGCAGCGCTATTCTGGCCTGCTGCTGAAATAATGAATTACACTTTATTTCTGATCGGCCTTTTTATTATCGCAGCCGGACTCGGATGCCTTGAAACCGCAGCCAACCCTTTCGTCACGGTATTAGGGCCAGAAAGCGGCGGTCACTTCCGTCTCAATCTGGCACAAACGTTTAACTCCTTTGGCGCCATTATTGCGGTGGTATTTGGGCAAAGTCTTATTTTGTCACGCGTGCCGCATCAATCTCAGGAGGTGCTCGATAAAATGGCCCCTGAGCAACTCAGCGCCTACAAACACAGCCTGGTCCTGTCGGTTCAGACCCCGTACATGATTATCGTCGCTATCGTACTGCTGGTTGCCCTGCTGATCATGCTGGCGAAATTCCCGGCGCTACAGAGTGACGACCACAGTGAAACCGAACAGAGTTCCTTCATGGCCTCGTTTGCCAGACTTGCCCGCATTCGCCACTGGCGCTGGGCGGTGCTGGCACAATTCTGCTACGTCGGTGCGCAAACCGCCTGCTGGAGCTATCTGATCCGCTACGCCATTGAAGAGATCCCCGGCATGACCCCTGGGTTCGCCGCCAACTACCTGACAGGCACCATGATGTGCTTCTTTATCGGCCGTTTTAGCGGAACCTGGCTTATCAGCCGCTTTGCCCCGCATAAAGTGCTCGCGGCCTATGCCCTGCTGGCCATGGTGCTGTGCCTGATCTCTGCCATCAGCGGCGGGCATATCGGCCTGCTGGCCCTGACCTTGTGCAGCGCATTTATGTCCATTCAGTACCCGACCATCTTCTCGCTGGGGATCAAAAACCTCGGACAGGACACCAAATACGGGTCGTCGTTTATCGTCATGACGATTATCGGCGGCGGGATCGTCACGCCGGTGATGGGCTTTGTCAGCGATGCCGCCGGCAATATCCCTACCGCAGAACTGGTCCCGGCGCTGTGCTTTGCCGTCATCTTTATTTTTGCCCGCTTCCGTTCACAAGCGGCAACACACTGAACATTTTCCGAATAACGTGAGGAGTCTGAAATGAAAAGTATCAGCTTACCGAAAATTGGTATTCGCCCGGTGATTGACGGACGTCGTATGGGTGTCCGCGAATCGCTGGAAGAACAAACCATGAACATGGCGAAAGCCACCGCCGCGCTGATCGGCGAGAAGCTCCGTCATGCCTGCGGCGCGCAGATTGAGTGCGTGATTGCCGACACCTGTATCGCAGGCATGGCGGAATCCGCCGCCTGTGAAGAGAAGTTCAGCCGTCAGAACGTCGGCCTGACCATTACCGTCACCCCTTGCTGGTGCTACGGCAGCGAAACCATCGATATGGACCCGATGCGCCCGAAGGCCATCTGGGGCTTCAACGGCACCGAGCGCCCCGGCGCCGTGTATCTCGCCGCCGCGCTGGCCGCCCACACTCAGAAAGGCATTCCGGCCTTTTCTATCTACGGCCATGACGTTCAGGATGCTGACGACAACACCATCCCGGCCGACGTCGAAGAAAAGCTGCTGCGTTTTGCCCGCGCCGGGCTGGCCGTTGCCAGCATGAAAGGCAAAAGCTACCTCTCCGTTGGCGGCGTATCGATGGGCATCGCCGGCTCCATCGTCGACCATAACTTCTTTGAATCCTGGCTGGGGATGAAGGTTCAGGCGGTGGATATGACCGAGCTGCGCCGCCGCATCGACCAGAAGATCTATGATGAAGTCGAACTGGAAATGGCGCTGGCCTGGGCGGATAAAAACTTCCGCTATGGCGAGGACCAGAACGCCCAGCAGTATAAGCGCAATGAAGAACAGAGCCGCGCAGTGCTGAAAGAGAGCCTGCTGATGGCGATGTGCATTCGCGACATGATGCAGGGCAACAGCAAGCTGGCGGAAAAAGGGCTGGTTGAAGAGTCGCTGGGCTTTAACGCCATTGCCGCCGGCTTCCAGGGCCAGCGTCACTGGACCGATCAATACCCCAACGGCGACACCGCCGAGGCGCTGCTCAACAGTTCCTTCGACTGGAACGGCGTGCGTGAACCGTTCGTTGTCGCCACCGAGAACGACAGCCTTAACGGGGTGGCGATGCTGATGGGCCACCAGCTGACCGGTACCGCGCAGGTCTTTGCCGACGTGCGTACCTACTGGTCGCCAGATGCCGTCGAACGCGTCACCGGCCAGCCGCTTACTGGCCTGGCGCAGCACGGTATTATTCACCTGATTAACTCCGGTTCAGCGGCGCTCGACGGCTCCTGCAAACAGCGCGACAGCGCCGGTAACCCGACGATCAAACCGCACTGGGACATTACGCAACAGGAGGCCGATGCCTGCCTGGCGGCCACCGAGTGGTGCCCGGCGATCCACGAATATTTCCGTGGCGGCGGCTTCTCCTCCCGCTTCCTGACCGAAGGCGGCGTGCCGTTTACCATGACCCGTGTGAACATCATCAAAGGGCTGGGGCCGGTACTGCAAATTGCGGAAGGCTGGAGCGTCGACTTACCTGAAGAAGTACATGCCCAGCTCGATGCGCGAACCAACTCCACCTGGCCTACCACCTGGTTTGCGCCGCGCCTGACCGGCAAAGGCCCGTTCGCCGATGTCTACTCGGTGATGGCTAACTGGGGCGCCAACCACGGGGTGCTGACCATTGGTCACGTCGGGGCTGACTTTATTACCCTGGCGTCGATGCTGCGTATTCCGGTGTGCATGCACAACGTGGAAGAGGGCAAAATCTACCGGCCTTCCAGTTGGTCAGCCCACGGCATGGACAGCGAAGGTCAGGATTATCGCGCCTGTCAGAATTACGGACCGCTGTACAAACGTTAATGCGCTGCGCCCTCCCCAATGCGGGAGGGCGTAATTGTTTGCTGGGAGAGATTATGAAAAATGAAGTCATCCTGGTCCTCGATTGCGGCGCCACCAACGTGCGGGCCATCGCCGTCGACCGCCAGGGGAAGATTGTCGCCCGGGCATCGACTGCCAACGCCAGCGAGAGCGCCTGCGAGAACGCGGCCTGGCACCAGTGGTCGCTGGACGCCATTCTGCAACGCTTCGCCGAGTGCTGCCGGCGCCTGAGCGCGGAGCTGGCTCACTGCCGGATCCGCGGCATCACCGTGACCACCTTTGGCGTGGACGGTGCGCTGGTCGATGAACAGGGCGAGCTGCTCTACCCGATCATCAGCTGGAAATGCCCGCGCACGCTCGCGGTGATGGAAAACATCGGCCGCATCATGGCTCCGCAACGGCTGCAGGAAATTTCCGGCGTCGGCGCATTCAGCTTCAATACGCTATATAAGCTGGTGTGGCTCAAAGAGAACCACCCGCAGCTGCTGGAAAAAGCCCACGCCTGGTTGTTTATCTCCTCGTTAATCAACCAGCGCTTAACCGGGGCGTTCACCACCGATATCACCATGGCCGGCACCAGCCAGATGCTCGATCTTCATCAGCGCGATTTTAGCCCGGCGATCCTCGGTGCCGCCGGGATACCACGTCGTCTGTTTCCTGTGCTGGTTGAAGCCGGTGAACGCATTGGCGTCCTGCAAAATACCGCCGCCACGCTGCTGGGGCTGCCTGCCGGGATCCCGGTGTTCTCTGCCGGTCACGACACGCAATTTGCCCTGTTCGGCGCCGGTGCGCAGCAGGATGAACCGGTACTCTCCTCCGGGACCTGGGAAATCCTGATGGTGCGTAGCGCCAGGGTCAACACGTCCCTGCTCAGCCAGTATCCCGGTTCCACCTGCGAGCTGGACAGCCATGCCGGACTGGCTAATCCCGGCATGCAGTGGCTGGCATCCGGCGTGCTGGAGTGGGTACGCCAGCTGCTCTGGACCGCGGAAACACCGTGGAAAACTCTGATTGACGAGGCCCGCCAAATCCCCGACGGCGCCGGGGGCGTAACCATGCAGTGCGATCTGCTCGCCTGCCACAATGCCGGCTGGCAAGGCGTCACGCTCAATACCACCCGTGGCCATTTTTATCGCGCCGCGCTGGAAGGCTTAGCCGCTCAGCTGCGCAATAACCTGCGCACCCTGGAAACCATCGGCCACTTTAACGCCAGCGAACTGCTGCTGGTTGGCGGCGGTAGTCGCAACCTGCTGTGGAATCAAATCAAAGCCAACATGTTGAATATCCCGATCAAAGTCCTGGATGATGCCGAAACCACCGTTGCCGGCGCGGCGATGTACGCCTGGTCTGGCGCAGGGGAATTTGCTACCCCCGAGGAGGCCAGAGCCCAGGTGGACTATCATTACCGTTACTTTTATCCGCAAACCGAACCTGAACTGACAGAGGGAGCCTGAAATGTTAAAAACGATCTCGCCGCTTATCTCGCCGGAACTGCTTAAGGTGCTGGCGGAGATGGGACATGGGGATGAAATTATTTTCTCCGACGCCCACTTCCCGGCCCACAGCGTCGGGCCACAGGTGCTGCGCGCCGACGGCCTGTTGGTCAGCGATCTGCTGCGGGCGATTATTCCGCTGTTTGAGCTGGACAGCTACGCGCCGCCGCTGGTGATGATGGCGGTGGTAGAGGGCGATACGCTCGACCCGCAGGTGGAAACACGCTACCGCGACGCGCTTTCGTACCAGGGCCCCTGCCCGGAGATCACGCGTATCGACCGCTTTGCCTTCTATGAACGGGCGCAAAAAGCCTTTGCGATCGTTATCACAGGCGAGCGTGCTAAGTACGGGAATATTCTTTTAAAAAAAGGAGTAACGCCGTAATCTCATGCCGGAGCGTCCGCCTGATGCGGGCGCTCATCGAATGACAGGATGAGACAATGAAAGCGGCACGCCAGCAAGCGATAATAGACCTGCTAATCAGCCACAGTAGCCTGACGACCGAAGCCTTATCGCTCCAGCTTAACGTCAGCAAAGAGACGATTCGCCGCGATCTCAGTGACCTGCAGTCCCGGGGAAAAGTGTTGCGTAACCACGGGCGGGTCAAAATCATTCATCGGGAGAGCCAGGACAGCGGCGATCCGTTTCACATCCGCCTCAAAAGCCATTATGCCCATAAAGCGGACATCGCCCGCGGCGCGCTGGCGTGGATCGACGAAGGGATGGTGATCGCCCTGGATGCCAGCTCCACCTGCTGGTATCTGGCCCGTCAGCTGCCGGATATCAACCTGCACGTGTTTACCAACAGCCAGCCTATTTGCCAGGAGCTGAGCAAGCGCGAAAATATTCAGCTCACCTGCTCCGGCGGCACTCTGCAACGCAAATATGGCTGCTACGTCAGTCCGTCGCTGGTCTCGCAGCTTAAATCGCTGGAGATCGACCTGTTTATTTTTTCCTGCGAAGGCATCGATAGCAACGGTGCGCTGTGGGATTCGAATACCGTGAATGCCGAGTTTAAATCGCTGCTGCTCAAACGCGCGGCGCAGTCGTTACTGCTGATCGACAAAAGTAAGTTTAATCGTTCGGGAGAGGCCAGCATTGGCCATCTTGATGATGTGACACATATTATTTCTGATGAACAGCTGGCGGCAAAGTAGCGCCATCGGCACAGCGGGTACGGCGCCGACAGGCGGCGCCGCGATACCCTCTTCATGCGGTGACTGAAGACGGGTATCTCCGGACGTTCACAGGCGCTTAGCGCTCGTCACGACGCCCGCCAACTGCCGCCCACAGGCGACGAATGTGCACCGTCACTTCTTCACGATCGTGATACAGCTGACGCGCCTGGATCTGCGCATTAATGCCGTGTTCATCCAACTGTTCCTGGATATAGGCCAGGTTACGCGACAGCTCTTCGTAACGCTTTTTCATCGGCAGTTTGAGGTTGAAGATGGTTTCACGACACCAGCCATTCACCAGCCACTGGGCCATCAGCGCCGCCACTTTAGCCGGTTTTTCCACCATATCGCAGACCATCCACGAGATGTTGTTGCGGGTTGGACGGTAGCGGAATCCATCTTCACGCAGCCAGGTCACCTGCCCGGTATCCATCAGGCTCTGCGCCATCGGGCCGTTATCCACTGACGACACCCACATATTGCGTTTGACCAGCTGATAGGTCCAGCCGCCAGGGCAGGCCCCGAGGTCTACCGCATACATGCCGTTGCCCAGGCGCTCGTCCCACTCATCGGCAGGAATAAAGACGTGGAACGCCTCTTCCAGCTTCAGCGTTGAACGGCTCGGCGCATCGGACGGGAACTTGAGACGCGGGATCCCCATATAGAATGGCGAATTGTTGGTGGTGTAGGAATAACCGGTGTAGCAGCAGCCAGGGGCAATAAAGAACACGTGCACTACCGGACGTTTTGGCGTTTCATAGTTGGTCAGCACGCCAGCTTCGCGCAGCGCGGCGCGCAGCGGAACCGTCAGTTTACGGCAGAACTTCATCAGCTCTTTGCTTTCGTTGGTGTCGGCCACTTCAACCCGCAGATCGCCACCCTTCTCCACCACGCCCTGCAGCATGCCGACAATCGGCGTGATGCGGTCTTCTGGCGGCAGGTCGCGCAACAGCTCGCCAACCACAAACATCTGACGGGCAAACACCAGCGAGCTGAACGGCAGGTCGCGTACCAGCTTGTCGCCATCTTCCATCTGATAGCATTCAAAAATGACATAGCCAGAGTCTTCTTTAACCCGGGCAAAGCCAAAGATATCAAGGCGGGAAGCCTTGTCCGTAATTTCTGCTGCGCACTCCTTCTCAAACCCGGGGCGACAATAGAGGACAACCTTATTCATGAACAACGCCCTTACGTTTCAGACGAATTGCACCAATTAACATTAATACCCAACCAGCGAGGAAGCTCACGCCTCCCACCGGCGTAACAAACGCCCACAGGCGCAAATGCGACAGCGCCAGGCAATAGAGGCTGCCGCTGAATAATACGGTACCGAGCGCCATAAACACGCTGCTCCAGTAGAACCAGATGCTGATGCGACGCTGCATCGCCACCGCCAGGCCGAAAATCGCCAGCGTATGGAACGCCTGGTACTCAAGCCCGGTATGGATCCAGGCCATTTCTGTCGCCCCAATGGTGCGACTCAGCACGTGTGCGCCGAAGGCGCCCAGAGCCACAAAAATAAAACCGCTGATCGCGGAGAATATCAGCATAAAACGGCTGGTCATGTTTTTACCCTACAATCATCTATTGTTCGTAACGAAAACGAAATTTTTCTTGTTCGCTCGCCGCTTTCGCCAGTATCCACTGCCGGAAGGCGGCTATTTTACCCAGTTCAGCCTGACTGTCATGACAAACCAGATAAAACGCATTCTTACTGACCAGGACATCATTAAACGGGCAGACCAGTCTCCCGGCCTCAATTTCGGACTGGGACATCACGTTATTCGCGAGCGCCACCCCTTGCCCGTGAATCGCCGCCTGCAGCACCATCGCGCTGTGGCTGAAGATAGGCCCCTGTTGCACATTAATATGGCTTAGACCTAGCTGGCGGGTATAAGTTTGCCAGTCGCGACGGGAAGCATCGTGCAACAGCGTATGTTGCGCCAGATCGGCAGGCGTTTTCAATGCCCTGTCGCCGGTCAACAACGCCGGTGAGCACACCGGCAGCAGATATTCGGCGTACAGTTTTTCGACACGCAGCCCTGGCCAGTTGCCCCGACCATAGAAAATCGCCACGTCGACGTCATCCGCCAGCTTATCTTCCTGACGGTCCACCGCCTGGATCCTGACGTCGATCCCCGGATAAGCTGAGTTAAAGCTTGAAAGTCGCGGCACCAGCCACTGAATCGCAAAACTGGGCAGCAAACTGACCGTTAAGGCCCCTTTTGCACTGCGGGCCTGCAGTTTACGCGTCGCTTCGGTCAGTTGCGAAAAAATCTCTTTAATATCCTGAAAATAGCTCTGTCCTTCTTCCGTCAGCAGCAGCGAACGGTTGCGGCGTCGAAACAGCTTCAGCCCTAGAAAATCCTCTAGTGACTTGATTTGATGACTTACTGCGGCCTGGGTCACAAAAAGCTCATCGGCGGCGCGAGTGAAGCTTAAATGACGTGCGGCTGCATCAAAAACACGTAATGCATTCAGGGGGGGTAATCGCTTTGACATAGTTATTCTGGCTTAGATGTTAAGGCAATTTAACAAACAGGAAACAACAGTTAACCTATTAGTTTTTTTTATCTGAGCCATTATAATTTGTCCGTTGAGGTTCTACCAGCAAATACCTATAGTGGCGGCACTTCCTGAGCCGGAACGAAGAGCTTTTTTTGGAATGCGTGTTCCAACAAGCTTTTGGCTTACGGTTGTGATGTTGTGTTGTTGTGTTTGCAATTGGTCTGTCTTTGCGGACCATGGTAGCTAAGCTACCCCTTTTCACTTCCTGTACATTTACCCTGTCTGTCCATAGTGATTTAATGTAGCACCGCAACAAGCGGTGCTTTTTTTTGCCTGTCCGTCACCGCACGCTCACGATTCCCCACACTCTTGCTCTCTCCAGCCTTGCCCTGATGGATAATTTGCGCGACGATCGTCGGATAGCAAAGAGGAGCTCCATGAACGCATTCAACCCTGCGCAATTTCGCGCCCAGTTTCCTGCGCTGGCCGATGCTGGCGTTTATCTTGATAGCGCCGCGACGGCACTGAAGCCGCTTGCGGTGATCGACGCCAGCGATCAGTTTTATCGCCTCAGCGCAGGTAACGTGCATCGTAGCCAGTTCGCTGCCGCCCAGCGGCTGACCGAGCGCTATGAAGATGCCCGCGAACGCGTGGCGACGCTGCTCAATGCGCCATCCGCCAAAGATATCGTCTGGACCCGCGGCACCACGGAAGCCATTAATATGGTGGCGCAGAGCTATCTTCGCCCGCGTCTGCAGCCCGGCGATGAGATCATCGTCAGCGAGGCAGAACATCATGCCAACCTGGTGCCCTGGCTGATGGTGGCGGAGCAGACCGGTGCGCGGGTCGTTAAACTACCGATCGGCGCCGATCGTCTGCCGGACGTCACTCTGCTGCCTGCATTGATCACCCCACGCAGCCGGCTGCTGGCAATCGGCCAGATGTCCAACGTCACCGGCGGCTGCCCGGACCTGGCGACGGCGATCCGTCACGCCCATGATGCCGGGATGGTGGTAATGGTAGACGGAGCGCAGGGCGCGGTCCATTTCCCCGCCGACGTACAAGCGCTGGATATCGATTTTTATGCTTTCTCTGGTCATAAACTGTATGGCCCGACCGGGATTGGCGTGCTCTACGGCAAAAGCGAGCTCCTCGACGCCATGTCGCCATGGCTTGGCGGCGGCAAGATGATTTCGCAGGTAACCTTCGAGGGTTTCACCACCCAGCCGGTGCCCTATCGTCTGGAAGCCGGTACTCCCAACGTCGCCGGAGTGATTGGCCTGAGCGCGGCGCTGGAGTGGCTGGAAAATTGCGATATCGCCCAGGCTGAAAGCTGGAGCCGCAGTCTGGCGACGCTGGCCGAAGAGGCGCTGGCTAAACGACCGGGGTTCCGTTCGTTCCGCTGCCAGGATTCAAGTCTGCTGGCCTTTGATTTCGCCGGCGTACACCATAGCGATATGGTCACCCTGCTGGCAGAGTCCGGAATTGCGTTACGCGCCGGGCAGCACTGCGCCCAGCCGTTACTAGCGTCGCTGGGCGTCAGCGGCACCCTGCGCGCCTCGTTTGCCCCTTATAATACCCAGGACGATGTTTACGCGCTGGTTCACGCCGTTGACCGCGCCCTGGAAATACTGGTGGATTAATGACAGCTTCACATCCCTTTGGCACTGCCGTCACCGACACGACGTTACGGCAAACATTCCTTCCGCTGACCCAGTGGGAGGATAAATACCGGCAGCTGATTTTACTCGGCAAAAAGCTTCCCACGCTGAGCGACGAGTTAAAGGCTCAGGCCCGGGAGATCGCCGGCTGTGAGAATCGCGTCTGGCTGGGATATCAGGTGGTTGATGGCCGGCTGCATTTCTTCGGCGACAGCGAAGGACGCATCGTGCGTGGGCTGCTGGCGGTGCTGTTGACCGCCGTCGAAGGCAAAAGCGCGGCGGAGCTGCTGGCGCAGGATCCGCTGGCGTTGTTTGATGAGCTGGGACTTCGCGGTCAGCTGAGCGCGTCGCGCAGTCAGGGGCTGTCGGCCCTCAGCGAGGCGGTGCTTGCTGCCGCCCGCGAGATATAGCAGCTGATTCCCCCGGCTGGCGCTGCACCTGGCCGGGCTACAGTTAACCCCGTAGCCCGTACCAGGCGCGCCAAAACCTATCCCTGACGTTCGGCCTTCGCCAGCATTTTCTTCAATGCATGGGATACGGCAACAAAGCCAAAGGTGGCGGTCACCATCGTCGCCGCGCCAAAGCCAGAGGCGCAATCCATCCGTTTCGGACCTTCGGCGGTGCTCTTCATGGCGCATACGCTGCCGTCGGCCTGCGGATAAACCAGCGCTTCGGTTGAGAAGACGCAATCAATCCCCAGTTTGCCTTTGCTGTTTTTCACCACGCCAAACTGCCCTTTCAACCGTTCACGCAGCTTCGCCGCCAGCGGATCCTGGATGGTTTTCGCCAGGTCAGCCACCTGAATCTGCGTCGGGTCGATTTGTCCGCCCGCCCCGCCGGTGGTCACCAGCGGCACTTTATTACGGCGACACCAGGCAATCAACGCCGCCTTGGGACGCACGCTATCGATAGCATCAATCACGTAGCTATAACCGGCCCCCATATACTCGGCCACGTTTTCCGGCGTGACAAAATCGTCAATCACCGTCACCCGGCATTCCGGGTTAATCAGGCGAATACGCTCGGCCATCACCTCGGCTTTCGCCAGCCCGACGTTGCCGCCCAGGGCGTGGATCTGCCGGTTGGTGTTGGTGACGCAGACATCGTCCATGTCGATGAGGGTGATCGCGCCGATACCGGTTCGTGCCAGCGCTTCCGCCGCCCAGGAACCGACGCCGCCGATGCCAACGACGCAGACATGCGCCTGCGCAAAACACTGCAGCGCTTTTTCACCATATAAACGCGCCGTACCGCCAAAACGCTGGCGCCAGGCGTCGCTGATTACAACAGACATAAAACCTCAGAATCAGTGGAAAAACCCGGATGGCGCACAGGCGCCGTACCGGGCTACCGTCGCCCCGGAACGCACGGCGCGACCGGGGAACAAGGAGAGGGAGTGTTAACCGCTAAAGACGTTGCCGGCACCCGGCGCGTTCTTCAGCACCCAGACGCGGCCATAGTGGTTATACCAACCGGCACGATGGCCAGCGTCCGCCCCAATGCCCTGGTAAATATCGAAGTGCTGCCCTTTAATCGCCCCGCCCACATCCAGAGCCACCATCAGACGCAGTTCGTACTGACCGTTAAACTTGCCGTTGTTATCCAGCAGCGGCACTTCTGCCAGCAGGGTAGTGCCCGGCGGAATAATGCTGCGGTCAGAGGCCACCGACGCGCGGCCAATCAGCGGAACCGCGCTCGCCCCTTTCACCGGTGCGAATGACTGCGGTTTAAAGAAGACGAACGACGGGTTCTGTTCGAGCAGTTCACGTACTTCCGCTTCGCTATGGGTTTCGCCCCATTCACGAATCGCCTGCATCGACATATCTTCTTTCTTCACTTCGCCGCGGTCGATCAGCACTTTACCAATACTGCGGTAAGACCAGCCGTTTTTGCCGGCATAGCTGAAGAAGTTCAGCGGCGAGCCGTCGCCAAAATCAATATAGCCGCTGCCCTGCACGTCCATAATAAAGTTGTCCATCAGCGAATTGCTGTAGGCCAGGATATAGGCGTCACTCAGCCCACCGGCATAAATGCTGGCGCGGGACGGCAGCTTACCGCGTTTCGGCGGCATACGATAAATAGGGTACTGGAATTCACCCTGACGGGTATGGCGCGCCTGCACCACCGGGGTGTAGTAGCCGGTGAACTGCACGTTGCCGTAGCTATCAGCACCCTGCATCTGCCAGGCATCAATACCGTACTGGCTTAAGGTGCGGGTATCGCCACCGGCGCTTAACCACTGCTGCAGCGCGCTATAAACGTTGCTCTGGCTATTATAGAGGCGCGGTGAGGCACTGCGAATCTGTCTGACCTGCTCGGAGAAGTCACCGGCGTTAATGGGCGAACCCACTGCATCAGGCTGGTTAACCAGCGAAAACGGCTGGGTTAACTTCCCTTCATTATACTGCTGGCCGCGATCGGTCGGTTTTGAGGAACAAGCGGCAAGCATTGCCATCATTGCCCCGGTCACTACATACTTTGCCCAACGTCCTTTCATGGTATCTCTTCTTTACGCTGCTTAGTCGCGGTTCGTGAGGAGGGAAGATAACAAACCCCCAGGGCTATTGAAATGCGCTAAAGCATCACAAATACAAATCTGAGCAAAAAACCAGCGAAAAGCGCTCTTTTATACATCAGTTATTACAAAATTGCTGTTTTAGATGAAAAAGGGTTGCATCAGAACGTTAGCGGAGTATAGTGCGCATCCACGGACGCGGGGTGGAGCAGCCTGGTAGCTCGTCGGGCTCATAACCCGAAGGTCGTCGGTTCAAATCCGGCCCCCGCAACCAATTAAAATCAGATAAGCAGTAAGCTTTACTCGATGGAAGAGTAAAGACGGACGCGGGGTGGAGCAGCCTGGTAGCTCGTCGGGCTCATAACCCGAAGGTCGTCGGTTCAAATCCGGCCCCCGCAACCAATTTAAAATCTGATAAGCAATTTACTCGATGAAGAGTAAAGACGGACGCGGGGTGGAGCAGCCTGGTAGCTCGTCGGGCTCATAACCCGAAGGTCGTCGGTTCAAATCCGGCCCCCGCAACCAACACAATGAACACCCTGACGGGTGTTTTTTTGTTTCTGCGCCCCGCTCCCCTCACCGCCATCCAATAGCTCTGATGCCAGATACGCCATCGCCACCCCATGCGGAGCGACCATGGCGCTCGGTTACTCGTCCTGACTCACAGCAGCGCCAGCAGGAAAATCAGCTCACCCAGTTCTATCGCGGCTCCCAACGTGTCGCCGGTTTGCCCGCCCAGGGTCCGTTTCAATAATTGCCCAATGGCAAAAATCGCCACCATGGTGATCCCCAACGCCATGACGCCCTGCATGCCGGGCAGCAATATGGCCGCGAGAATGGCGGTCACGCCCAGCGTTACGCAGGTTTGTTTCCCGCTCACTTTGCCGATAAACACATTGCCCAGCCCCTCTTCACGGGCATAGCGATGGCGATACATCAGCAGCACGGCGACACCGCGCCCGGCCGCACAGGCAGCCGCCAGCGCAGCCAGAACCGGTGCCCCGCGCAGCGCCAGTTCGCTAATCACCAGCACTTTTGCCAGCAGGACAAAAATCAGCGCCAGGCCGCCGTGGGTTCCCAGCCGGCTGTCACGCATGATCTCCAGCATCCGTTCCCGGCCACGGGCGGAAAACACCCCGTCGCAGGTGTCGGCCAGGCCATCGAGATGAAAACCACCGGTCAGCAACGCCAGCGCCAGCACACAGAACAGCGCCGCCAGCGGCACGCCGCACCACGACGCCACAGCCAGAAACACCAGCCCGCTCAGCCCGCCCAGCAACACTCCGACCAGCGGGAAGGTCACAATCCCGCGCACGTAGTGATCGATCTCAAGCCCCTGTGACCAGCGGCCCGGCACCGGTAAACGGCTGATAAAAGAGAGCGTTGCCCAGAATAATTTAATCATTTAATTTTGACTCCAATACCTGATACTACCCACCAGACTTCATCCGCTGCGGACGCCAGACGCTGGTTGACCCGCCCGGCAATATCGCGGAAATGCCGCGCAAGACGATTTTCCGGGACAATCCCCATCCCCACCTCATTGGTGACCAGCACCACCGTCGCCGGACAGCGCTGGCAGGCGGCGATCAGCGTGTGGATTTCGTCGTCTATCATCCGCTCCATCGCCGCAAAATCCCAGTCATCCGGGGAACTCTCGCCGCCCTGAGCAAACAGCAGGTTAGTCACCATGGTGGTGATGCACTCCAGCAACACCGCTTCCTGCGGGTCGTTGTGCGGCGTAATCAGTTCATCGAGATGCTGCCAGCGCTCGGCGGTCCGCCAGTGCGCCGGTCGGCTATCGCGGTGATGCTGGATCCGCTCGGCCATTTCGTCATCAACAATCTGCGACGTCGCGAGGTACAAGACCTGCGGCGAATCGGCAATCAGCGCTTCGGCGTGGCGGCTCTTGCCGCTACGGGCGCCGCCGGTAACCAGAATCAGCATGATGGCTCCTGATGCTGCTGCATAATATGATAAATTTTTTCGATATCAATATGCTGGCGCATGGCGGCAGCCAGCACATCAAACTGCTGTGATTTGTATTGCGCGTAATGGACCGACAGATCCAGCGCATCCAGCCCTTTACGCCTACGCAGGCCGTTGACCAGCGCGCGGGTGAAATCATCGCTGTCGAACAGCCCGTGCAGATAGGTGCCCCATACCAGGCCGTCGGCGGTCATTGCCCCGTCCGCGACGCGCTGGACGTTTTTCTCCAGCGCCAGCACCGGCTGGCTGTCCCCGAGGAGTACCGTCTCCCCCATGTGGATTTCATAGCCGCGCACGCGCAGGCCGCCAACCCCAGCCAGCCAGCCCGGTAGCGCGGACGACATCGTCGCCTCAACCTGGGTGGTAGTTTTATGCTGGGCAAACCGGGTCACGGTGTTAAGCAGACCCAGCCCGGGTAAGGTCTCCAGACCGGACTCGACGCCATCGACGATCGTCTCGCCCAGCATCTGATATCCCCCGCAGATCCCCAGAACAGGGATCTCCTGCTGATGCGCCTGCAGCACCGCCTGCTCCATCCCGCTTTCGCGCAGCCACAGCAGATCGCCCAGCGTATTTTTGCTGCCGGGCAGGATCACCAGATCGCAGCCCGCCAGATCCTGCGGATAACGGACGTAACGGACGCGGACATCCGGCTGCGCCGCCAGCGCGTTGAAATCGGTGAAGTTCGAGGTATGGGGTAGCTGAATGACCGCGATGTCTATCTCGCGCTGCGCGGTGCTCAGGTATTTGCCTTTCTGCAACGCGACGCTGTCTTCATCCTCCAGGTCGACCTCCAGCCACGGCAGTACGCCCAGCACGGGAACGCCGGTTAATGCTTCGATCTGTTCGATCCCGGAGTAGAGCAGCGCGATATCGCCGCGGAATTTATTGATGATCACCCCTTTGACCCTGGCGCGCTCATGCTCCTGCAGCAGGGCCAGAGTGCCGTAGATGGCGGCAAACACCCCGCCGCGATCGATATCGGCAACGAGGATCACCGGGCACTGGGCCAGCTCCGCCATGCCCATGTTGACGATATCGCGGTCGCGCAGGTTGATCTCCGCCGGGCTGCCGGCCCCTTCCAGAACCATGACATCGTACTCCTGCGCCAGGCTGCGATAGACCTCAAGGATCTGCTCGCGCAGGCGCGGTTTGTACTCGTGGTAGCTCACCGCGTCCATGTTGGTGGCCACTTTCCCCATCAGCACCACCTGGGCTTTGAGATCGCTGGTCGGTTTCAGCAATACCGGGTTCATGCGCACGTCCGGCGCAATTCCGGCCGCTTCGGCCTGGAAAATCTGCGCCCGGCCCATCTCTTTACCGTCGGCGGTGATGCCGGAGTTCAGGGCCATATTCTGCGATTTAAACGGCGCCGTGCGCAGGCCATCCTGATAAAAAATTCGACATAATCCGGCCACCAGCACGCTTTTGCCGACATCGGACGCCGTCCCCTGCAACATAATTGCCTGCTTCATAAGGCTTCCTCGCTCGCGGTTTCTCGCATGTCATTGCAATCCATTTTGTTTTCTCTGCCAGCGCTCAGGCCGCACCAGCCCACAGATAGCGCAGCACCATAAACAGTACCAGGGCTAAGGTCGAGGCGACCCACATCAGGCGAATGGTCCGGGGAATATCATCGACCGCAATATCGCGCACGGCGTCGCCAATCCACGGTTTTTCCACCCGCTCGCCAAAATAGTCATTCGGGCCGCCGAGGCGAATACCTAACGCCCCCGCCACGCTGGCTTCTGACCACGCGCAATTGGGGCTGCTGTGGCAATAGCGATCGCGCCAGCCGATCCGCAGGGCACGCGCGCCATCGTTGCGGCATAAGAACGCCGCGAAGCCGATCAGCAGCCAGCTCAGGCGGGCGGGAATATAATTCGCAACGTCGTCGAGGCGGGCGCTGACCATGCCAATGGCGCGATATTTTTGATGCTTATACCCCACCATCGAGTCGAGGGTGTTTACCGCTTTGTAGGCCATCGCCAGCGGTACGCCGCCCAGCAATAAGAAGAACAGCGGCGCAATAATGCCGTCGACGGTGTTCTCGGCCACCGTTTCCACCACCGCACGGTTAATCTGTTCAGGCTGCAGTTGAGAGGTATCGCGCCCGACGATCCAGGAGAGCTTTTCGCGGCTTTGCGCCAGGTCGCCAGCCCGCAGCGGACGTTCGACCTCCCGGGCAGAGTCCGCGAGGCAACGACCGGCCAGCAGCGTAAAGATCAGCCACACTTCAATGCCCCAGCCCAGCCAGGGATGAATATGCCGGGCGATATTCAGCACCGCCCAACTCAGCCCCCACGTCATACCGACGACGGTCAGCCACAGCACGGCACCGCCGATGCGCAGCGCGCGGTCGCTGCGACAATACCGACGTACGAGAGATTGAATAAAGGTAATGAGATTGCCCATCCAGCGCACCGGATGCGGCCACCGCGGGGGATCGCCGATCAAAACATCGAGAACCCAGGCGACACACCAGGCCAGCAGCGTCATGGCTTACGCCTCGCGGCCACCGGCCGGTGGATGAAAATGTATGGATGGAGTGTTACCGCCATACCCTGTTCCTGTTCAGAGTGGTCGCTGCGGGGAAGTGTTACCCCCTTCCCTGGCACCTGTTGGTGATAGTCAGCCCCGATGATAGAGGCATCAGGGGGCGCTATTATGCCATGATAGTGCGGAGCGCCGTAAGCAGGCGCTGATTCTCTTCCAGGCTGCGAATCGCCACACGATAATACCCCTCACCCAGGCCCGAATAGTTCGCGCAGCTGCGGATCAAAATATGCTGCTGCAACAACGCCTGTTGCAGGTCGAGCCCCTCGCGATTGCAGCGCAAAAACAGATAGTTGGCCCGCCCCGGATAGACGGTCAGACCATCAAGCTGGTTCAACGCCTCGTAAAAGCGTGCCCCCTCCTGCGCCAGCCATTGCCAGGTCGCCTGTTGATAAACGCGATCCTTGAGGACTACCTCGCCGGCCAGCGCGGCAAAGGCATTGATCGACCATGGCATCTGCTTCTCGCGCAGCCGGGCCACGGCTTGTTCATCGCTGTTCACCAGATAGCCCAGACGCAGGCCGGGAATGGCGTAAAACTTGGTGAGCGACCGCAGCACCCAGATATGCGGGTTATGCTGCAGGAAAGGGATAAACCCCGGTTGGTCGGGGATAAAATCAAGAAACGCTTCGTCCAGAATCAGCGCAATACCGGCGGCCTGGCAGCGGGCGGCAATCGCCTCCAGCAACGGGCGCTCCGGCAGCAGGCCGGTGGGATTATTGGGGGTACAGAGAAACAGACAGTCCAGATCCGGCGTCAGCACGTCAAGAATGGCCTCGGTCAGCTGCCAGCCATCTTCTTCGCGCAGCGCATAGCTCCGGGGAACGCAATCAATCGCCTGCAGCGCGCGGCGATACTCCGCAAAACCCGGCGTTACCACCATCGCCGAACGCGGTTTCAGGCCGTTGACCAGCGTAAAAATGGATTCGGTTTCGCCATTGCCCGCGAGGATCCACGCGGCGGGGATCTGGTGATGTTCGGCCAGCGCACGATGCAGCTGCTGATAATCAAGGTCGGGGTAATGCTGGGCGCAGGCGAGGTTATCAATCAGCGCGCGCCTGAGGCTTTCCGGCATGCCGGCCGGGTTAATATTAGCGCTAAAATCCAGCAGCTGTTCCGCGGTGATGCCCAGCAGCGCTGCGGCTTCCCGGGTATTACCGCCATGCGCGCTCTTCAGTAGCGCCATTTCCTGCTCCCGTATTGATTAACCGCGTCTTGCCAGCGTTGCGCCATCGGCAAAGTAGGCTTTGATCCCGGCAAGGATGGACTCGGCCACCTGCTGCTGGAAGGTGGCGGTTTTCAGCTTACGCTCTTCTTCAACGTTACTGATAAACGCCGTTTCCACGAGGATCGACGGAATATCCGGCGCTTTCAGCACCGCAAAGCCCGCCTGCTCGACCTGGTTTTTATGCAGGCTATTCACCTTACCCATTTTTTGCAGCACCGCTTTCCCGAATTTCAGGCTATCGGCGATGGTCAGCGACTGCACCATATCGAACATCGTATGGTCGACGTAGCGATCGCCGCTCTTACTGACGCCCCCCACGAGGTCAGAGGCGTTCTGGGTTTGCGCAAGATACTTCGCGGCGGTACTGGTTGCCCCTTTGGTCGACAGGGCAAAGACCGAAGAACCCCGCGGCTGCCGGCTGGTAAAGGCATCGGCGTGAATGGAGACGAACAAATCGGCACGCTGTTTTTGCGCCTTGGCAACGCGCACCTTTAACGGAATGAAGACATCTTCATTGCGGGTCATGTAAGCCCGCATATTGCCCTCTTTTTCGATTAACGCCCGTAGCCGGCGGGCAATCTGCAGCACCACGTCTTTCTCGCGGGTATGGTATTTGCCTACCGCACCGGAATCTTCGCCGCCGTGGCCCGGATCGAGCATGATCACAATCGGCCGATCGCGCCCGGCTTTCCCCGGCTTGGGGCCGCTCTCCGCAGGCGGCACCTGCCGTTCGAGGTCGCCTTTGTTGTAATCTTCCAGCAGGGCCAGCAGAGGATCCTGCACATCGGTGGCGTTGGAGGGATAGAGATCCATCACCAGACGTTCTTTAAAGCCGGCCACTGGCGCCAGGGCAAACAGCTGCGGTTTGACGTTCTGCTTCAGTTCAAACACCATCCGCACGGTCTGGGGATCAAATTGCCCGACGCGCGCGGATTTAATGTAGGGATCGTCATCGCGGATGCTCCCCCCCATGCCTTTGAGCACGGAGTTCAGGTTCACCCCTTCCAGATCCACCACCAGCCGTTCCGGATTGCTCAAAGCAAACTGCCGGTATTTCAGCACATGATTAGATTCTACCGTCACGCGGGTATAGGTTGACGACGGCCAGACGCGGACGGCGACGACCTGCGCCGCCGCAGCGAAACCTATCGGGCTGACGCTCATTAACCACATCGCACCCGCCCCTTTTAACAGGCGACGGCGGCTTAATCCTGACTTGTATCCCGGCATGCCACTCCCAAGCAATAAAACGTACTGGTATTCAAAACAAACAGATTGACCAGAAACTTTAACCAAAGCGGCATAACCTGTCATCAATAAAAGGGTAAACAAACTTAGAGAACGCGGATTTGGCCACAGATTTTTATCAATTTAGCCATAAATTTAGGCTTGCGTTTAACGGCAAAACAGAATAAAAATACACTTATTACGAATAATCATGCATTGAGGGTTTGTCATGGTGAAGGAACGTCGCACCGAACTGGTAGAAGGATTCCGCCATTCAGTCCCCTATATTAACGCCCATCGGGGAAAAACGTTTGTCATCATGCTTGGCGGTGAAGCGATTGAGCATGAAAATTTCTCCAGCATAGTCAATGACATCGGTCTGTTACACAGCCTGGGCATCCGCCTGGTGGTGGTCTATGGCGCCCGTCCGCAGATTGATGCCAATCTGTCGGAGCACCGTCACGAGCCGGTCTACCATAAACAGACCCGCGTAACCGACGCCAAAACCCTCGAACTGGTGAAGCAGGCTGCCGGTATGCTGCAGCTGGAAATTACCGCGCGCCTGTCGATGAGCCTGAACAATACCCCGCTGCAGGGCGCCCATATTAACGTGGTGAGCGGCAACTTTATTATCGCCCAGCCGCTGGGCGTCGATGACGGCGTTGATTATTGCCATAGCGGACGCATCCGCCGCATCGATGAAGAAGCTATCCATCGCCAGCTGGATAACGGCGCCATCGTCCTGATGGGACCGGTTGCCGTTTCGGTGACTGGCGAAAGCTTCAATCTGACCTCGGAAGAGATCGCGACTCAGCTGGCGATTAAGCTGAAGGCCGAGAAAATGATCGGCTTCTGCTCCTCGCAAGGCGTTTACAACCAGGATGGCGAGATAGTTCCGGAGCTGTTCCCGAACGAAGCCCAGGTACGGGTGGAAGAGCTGGAAGCGGAAGAAGATTACAACTCCGGCACGGTGCGTTTTCTGCGTGGTGCGGTGAAAGCCTGTCGTAGCGGCGTCCGTCGCTGCCACCTGATCAGCTATCAGGAAGATGGCGCCTTGCTGCAGGAGTTGTTCTCACGCGACGGCATCGGGACCCAGATCGTGATGGAGAGTGCGGAGCAGATTCGCCGCGCCACCATTAACGATATCGGCGGGATCCTCGAACTGATTAGCCCGCTGGAGCAACAGGGGATTCTGGTGCGCCGCTCCCGTGAGCAGCTGGAAATGGAGATCGATAAGTTCACCATTATTCAGCGCGATAACACCACCATTGCCTGCGCCGCGCTTTATCCGTTCCCGGAAGAGAAAATCGGTGAAATGGCCTGCGTGGCGGTGCATCCGGATTACCGCAGTTCATCCCGCGGCGAAGTGCTGCTGAACCGGATTGCCACCCAGGCGAAGCAGATGGGGCTGAGCAAACTGTTTGTTCTCACCACCCGTAGCATTCACTGGTTCCAGGAGCGCGGCTTCACGCCAGTGGATATCGACCTGCTGCCGGAAAGTAAGAAAGAGATGTACAACTATCAGCGCCGCTCAAAAGTGATGATGGCCGACCTCGGCTAAAGCGGCCCTCCCGGATAGTGGCGTAAATAGCTTATCCGGGCGACTCTCGTCCGCCGCCCGCCGGGGTTCCTGCGTCTATTGATGACGGGCGAAAATATCCGCCAGTCCGCTGCGCCGCTCGGTGCGGGCAACGATGGCCTGGAGCAGCACCTGCTCGTCGGCATACATCGATAAACGCTGTTTTGCGCGGGTGATCGCGGTGTAGACCAGCTCGCGGGTCACCAGCGGAACGCTCTTCGCTGGCAGAATCAAGGCCGCATGATCAAACTCCGACCCCTGTGATTTATGCACCGTCATCGCCCACGCGGTATCATGCTCTGGCAAACGGCTCGGCTGTACCGACTTAATACTGCCATCCGGCATCGGGAACCAGACCCGCAGCCCTTCTCCTCGTTCCAGCGCAATCCCGATATCGCCATTAAACAGCCCTAACGCACTATCGTTGCGCGAAATCATCACCGGACGCCCTTCATACCAGCGCGAGTGGCGCGGCAGCGAAATCGCCCGGTTGCGGTTTAGCCGTTGTTCCAGCTGTTCATTTACGCCGCTGACGCCATATGGGCCATCACGCAGGGCGCA
This sequence comes from Enterobacter sp. JUb54, assembly GCF_014298075.1. Lineage (GTDB taxonomy): Bacteria > Pseudomonadota > Gammaproteobacteria > Enterobacterales > Enterobacteriaceae > Klebsiella > Klebsiella lignicola. The sequence continues at coordinate 5,037,347 of NZ_CP060418.1, read as the reverse complement.
CAGCAGCTGGAATTCCGCGAAAGCGGCGAGCAGCACTTCAGGCTCAGCCCGTTCACGCAGCAGCTGTAGATAGCGGCCATAGCCATCCTGCGACTGGGCGAGCATCGCGGCGTATTCCTCGGTGGTGCTCAGCGGATGCAACACGATATCGTCAAACGGCTGGCGTAACGTCGCCCTGACGCCCTGGCGATCGCCGTTATTCACCGCCCGTGCCAGGTGGCCGATCCCGGAATGGCTGCCAAAACGGTAGCTTTTTTGCAGCAGGCACAGGCTGTCGCGCAGCGCACCGGCAATTTCACCTTCGCCGGCCGGCAGCGCATAGCCGGTCAGTTTCGTCAGTTGCGCCGCACGCCCGGCGGTATAGCCGGCATTCACCCAGGCACAGATATCCCCGAGCACCGCCCCGGCCTCCACCGACGCCAGCTGATCGCGGTCGCCGAGGAAAATAACCCGCCCGTGTTCCGGCAGCGCGTCAATCAGCCGCGCCATCATCGGCAGGTCAATCATCGAGGCCTCATCCACGACCAGCACGTCCAGATGTAACGGGTTACCGGCGTGATAGCGCAGACGTTGGCTGCCAGGCTGGGCGCCCAGCAGACGGTGCAGCGTGCTGGCCTCGCTGGGCAGCAGCGCTTTTTGCTCATCGCTCAGCGGGAGGCGACGCAGCGCTTCCCCCAGCGACTCGGTCAATCTGGCGGCGGCTTTCCCGGTCGGGGCCGCCAGACGGATACGACAGTGCGGCTGGTGAGTGGTCTGAATCAACGCCGCCAGCAGCCTGGCGACGGTGGTAGTTTTCCCGGTGCCGGGGCCGCCGGAGATCACCGAAATACGACGGGTCAGGGCAACCGCGGCGGCGACTTTTTGCCAGTCGGTTTCATCGCTTGCCGGGAACAAGGCATCCAGCGTGGCGGCCAGCCGGGCATCGTCCACCTCGAGAACCTGGTTCGCCTCGTTAAAGAAATGGGCCACGGTTAGCTCATTTCGCCACATGCGGTTGAGATAGAGCCGTTCGCCGCAGAGGATCATCGGCGTCGGACGATCGCCCACGCTAACCGCAGATGACGCCAGCAGCAGCGCCGGCCAGTCATCCGGCGATCCCGCCAGTGCCAGCAGTTGCTCACGCATCTCGCTGGCTTTGCCACTCAGAAACTCCGCGGAGCGCAGGCGCGACACCGGCAGACAAACGTGGCCTTCCCCGGCATCGCGGCTCAGCACCGCGGCCGCCAGTTTCACCGCCGGATGCGCATCGTGCGCCACCATCAGCGCAAACTGTACGTCTAGCGGGCGTAACACCCGCTGATTTGCTGCTTCCAGCAACAGTTCATCCATTGTCATGGCATGCTCTCCTGAACGTCTCCGGCAAACAGCGCATCCAGGCCATCAATCAGCGGCTGAACGGGACGGGTGGTAAAAATCCCCTGCTCGCCGCCCTCGCCATCCATGCCGCGCAAAAAGAGATAAATCACGCCGCCGAAATGGTGTTCATATTGGTAGTCAGCGATGCGGTGGCGCAAATAGCGGTGCAGCGCCAGGCTATAGAGCTGGTACTGCAAATCGTAGCGATGCCCGCGCATGGCCTGTTCCATCGCCTGTCGGGTGTAGGCCTCGCGGTCTGGTCCCAGCCAGTTCGATTTGTAATCCAGCAGGTAGTAGCGGCCGTTATGGCGGAACACGAGGTCAATAAAGCCTTTTAACATGCCGCGAACCTGGCGGAAATCCAGCGGCGGGCAATCGACTGAGAGAGGATCGTAGCGGCGAATCAGAGCATCCAGCCGCTGCGGATCCAGCGGCTGTTCAATGGGTAAATAGAAGGCCATCTCCACCTGTTTATCGCCCGCGCTAAGCTGATTTAGCGCGATCCCGGCGCCCGGCAACGGCGTACGCAGTACGTCATCCAGCCACTGGGTCAGGACCGGCGTCCACTGCTCGCCGAAGCCGCCGGACTGCAGCTGTGTCGCCATCCACTCGGCAGGCACCGGTTGGGTGAAATCGAGATCTTCAAACAGGCTGTGCAGGAAGGTCCCCGGCGATGCGCCGCGCGGGAACTGATGCGGAGTGAGCTGTGGATCGTCGGCCACCTCGCCGACGCCAGCGGCATCAACGTCAAGGCGGGGCAGCAGATCCTGAGCCTGGCTATGACCATGCTGCTGTAGCCCGGAATAGCTGGTGACGCGCCAGTCGTCCGTCACGTGGCGCGTCAGGAACCGTGCTGACAGCGGCGGCAACGACTCCTGAGGCGCCTGCCAGGGCGTCGGGTCTAGCGCCGCTGGGGTTTGCAGCGCAATATCATCGCTGCATAAGGCCTGCAGACGCGCCGTCAGCCCGGCGGCATCCATCGCTTCGCCGCCCTGCAGCAGGCGCCCCAGGGCGCTTTGATGAAAATCACTGGCCCCGGGTTTGTCACTGCGGCGGGTACTGAGCGGCGCGACGCCGAGACTGCAGTGCCAGACCGCACGAGTCAGTGCGACGTACAGCAGACGTAAGTCTTCCGCCAGGCGCTCCGCTTCCGCCAGCTCCAGGCTGCCCTCGTTTTCGTCGAGATCAAGTACCGCAGCGAAGGAGTCACGGTCGTGATAAAACGCCTGATCCTGCTTACGGAAACGCGCGATAAACGGCAGCCAGACCAGCGGGTATTCCAGACCTTTCGATTTATGCACGGTGACGATTTGCACCAGGTGCTTGTCGCTCTCCAGGCGCATCTGCTGGCTTGAGGCATTGCTGTCCGGCTCGGCGATATGCTGCGTCAACCAACGGACCAGCGCATGTTCGCTCTCCAGCTGGTTGGCCGCCTCCTGGAGCAGTTCGCTGATGTGCAGAATATCCGTTAACCGGCGCTCGCCGCCGACCGTCACCAGCAGGTTTTCCGCAATTTTCCGCGCGCTCATCAGCGCCCGCAGCATCGGCATCACGCCACGCTGGCGCCAGATTTGCCGATAGTCGCTGAACTCCTCAACCAGCGCATCCCACGCACGTTCGTCCTGATTAAGGCTGTCGATATCCAGCGCGTTCAGGCCAAAGACCGAGGTCGCCAGCGCGCTGCGCAGCGTATTTTCGCGCTCCGGGGACAGCACCGCCTGCAGGATCCACAATATCTCCTGCGCTTCCGGGGTTTCAAATACGCTGTCGCGGTTTGAAAGGTATACCGACGGGATCGCCAGCGCCCGCAAGGCGTCCCGGATCAACGAGGCTTCCTGGCGGTTACGCACCAGTACCGTCATATCCGAGGCCTGCACCGGCCGGGCAGCTTCGCCGCGCCAGAGCAGCGCGCTGCCCTGCTGACCGGCGCTTAACCAGTCGCGAATTTGCGCCGCGCACAGCTGCGCCATATACGCCTGATACTCGCCCGCCCCGACGGCCTCACCCGGCATCAGCCAGATGTTCATCGCCGGCACCGCGGCGTTATCTACGGTAAACCGCAGCCCGTGGTTCTTCCCGGCCGCTTTGACCGGCAAAAAGGGGATTTCCCGGAACATAAAGGGGTTATCGCTGAGGCCAAACAGGCGGTTAACGCTTTCTACCATCCCGGGGGCAGAGCGCCAGTTGGTGTCCAGCGTATAGTGAGCCGCAACGTCGCCACGGGCTTTCATATAGGTGAAAATATCCGCGCCGCGGAAGGCATAGATGGCCTGTTTGGGATCGCCGATCAGCAGCAGCGCCGTCTCCGGCTGGTGCCGCCAGATACGGCGGAAAATACGATACTGCTGCGGATCGGTATCCTGGAATTCATCGATCATCGCCACCGGGAAACGCTGGCGGATAGCGCTGGCCAGCGCGTCTGCGCTTTCGCCATGCAGCGCATCATCCAGCCGACTGAGCATGTCGTCAAAACCCAGCTCGCCGCGGCGACGTTTCTCCCGTGCCACCGCGTCGCGGATCTCCACCATCGCCCTGGCCATCACCAGATCCGTCAGCGTCAGCGAAGAGGCCAGCAGCTGTTCCACCGCGCTGAACAGCGGATGCACCGGCGGCTCGCCGCCGGCCTTGGTGCGTTCATACAGGAAGGGCTGAGAGAATTTCTCCAGCGCGTCGGGCAGCAGGTAGCTTAGCGTCTCTTCCTGAGCCCAGGCGTTGATCTTGTCGATCCACTTACCCTGATTGCCACGATTGAACTTGCGCCGGTCAATGCCGGAGCTCTCCAGCACGCCGTCAATCTCACCAACCTGCTCGCGCCACTGCGCTTTCAGCGCATTGATACGGGTAATGATTTGCTGATGACGTTCAGCCAGCGTCTCTTCCGGCGCGGGCGGGGATTTGAGCTGCGGGGCTTCGCCCTGTAACCAACGGTCGAGAGATTTCAACAGATCGCGCGGGCCTTTCCATGCCTCGTGGATCACCGCGGCAATGTCGCGCGGCAGCGGGTAACAGTGGCGGCGCCAGAAGTCGGCGCAGGCCTGGTAGCGCAGCCGGGACTCATCTTCGATCAGCTGCTGTTCAAACAGCATGCCTGACTCAAAGGCGTTCAGGCTCAGCATCCGTTGGCAGAAGCCGTGAATGGTGAACACCGCCGCTTCGTCCATCTGCCGTTCTGCCAGCAGCAGCGTGTTCGCCGCCTGAGTTTTATCCGGGATTTCGGCCAGCAGTGCGGCATAGAGGGGATCGGTCGTGCTTTCACGCAGGCAGGCAATGCGCAGGTCATGAATATTGCTGCGGATACGGCCACGCAGTTCTTCGGTGGCAGCCTCGGTGAAGGTCACCACCAGCAGTTCTTCCACGCTGACCGCCCGGGGAAAGGCGGATTCACCGCCGAGTCCCAGCAACAGCCGCAGGTAGAGTGCGGCGATGGTAAAGGTTTTTCCGGTGCCCGCAGAGGCTTCTATCAGGCGCTCGCCCGTTAAGGGCAAGCGCAGAGGATTCAGAGGCTCGGCGGTTTCGGTCATTCGTTCTCTCGCATCAGGGGTAAGGATTTCTGCAATGCGCTGACGTTTTCCCAGACTTTGCCCCCCTCAGGGTGGACGTAATCGGTCTTGCCATTCTGGCTGCCGGAGACCTGGGACAATATCGCCATGCCTTGCGGATCCACCACCGTCTGATGGAAGAAGTCGGCAAGTTTTTGCGGCGTCAGCAGTTTTATCTGAGCCACTACTTTATCACGTGAATCGAAACGCATATTACCGCGATCGAAATCTTTGCTCAGCTGCGAGGCTTCCCCGCCGAGGGTTTGCGGCGCCTGAGTCATCTGGCCAATCACCGCCTGCTGGATTTGCGCAAACTCTGCCGGGTTCATGGCCCGCAGTTTAGCTTCAGCCGTGGGGAAAAAGGCCTTAAAGCGCTGCCAGAGGAACGCCGGCTGTTTATCGCTGCTTTGCAGCAGGAAGCCCATCCCCCACTGGCGGCCGATGTTCATCGGGAAGGCAAAGACCGCGTAGCCAAGCTGCTCTTCGGTACGCAGTTGGGTATAGAACCACGGCTGGATAATCTGCCCGAGCAGGGAGCTGGCGGCAGAACTGCTGTACTCATCGGCGTCAGGCGGCGCAAAGACCGCGGCCAGCGCCGAGTCGGTGCTGTTACCGGCTTTTTCAAAAATCGCCAGCTGCTGGCTGTTAATCAGCACATCTTTGTTCCGGCACCACTCGTTGCCATCGGCCCCCAGCTGTTGCTGGATCTGTCGCGCCATCGCGGTGGACTGCTCGGCGCTGAGATTACCGATGACCATCAGCTCCGGTCGCCCTTTGGCTTTCAGGTTGTCCCGGTAGGCCAGGACCTCTTTCAGGGTGATCGACGGCAGCAGCCCACGGCGTTCTTCCCGCTGGAAATAAGGCACCTGAGACAGCATCTGCACCGGCATAATCGCCAGGTCGTACGCTTTCCCTTTCTCTGCCGAGTCCATCATCTGTGCGTACCAGGACTTCGCCTGCGCCAGCTGTTCTTCGGTCGGCGTGTAGCTGAAATAGCCATCCAGCAGCGCGGTAAACAGCTGCGGCAGGCGCTGGGTGTAGCCATTGGCATTGACCATTAACCCGTTATTGGCGCCGGTAGAGAAGCTGATTCCCCCGACCGCCGCCTGATTACTGAGCTGGTCGAGTGCGATACCCGCCAGATAATCATTCAGGGCAAACATCACCTGGCTGCGGGCGCTATCCATGGCCTGCGGGTTGCGCAGCACCAACGAGACATCGGCCTTCGGCTCACTGGCGAAGTACTGGCTCGGCGCGTAGACCACGCGCAGCGTCGGCTCATCGACGATCAGCTGCGGATGCGGGTAGGCTTTGTCGCTTTTAATCAGCGTAAAATCATCAGGAATATAGGGGTTCAGGACCGGCAGCTTGAGGTCGATAGCGCTCGCCTTCTGCTGCCAGTCGCTAAAGGTCTGGGGGCTAATCTTGTCGACCTGATAGGGCGCATTCACAAAGTAGGCGGTTTTGTTATGCGGTTCCTGCGGGCTGATATACCAGACGCGGGCGTTTTGCGGCGTCATCATCGCCAGCCGGTCTTTAATCGCCTGCGGGTCGTACCGGTCGGCAATATTCACCACGTCCAGCGTATGCTCTACCGGCACGCGGATCATGGTATCCGCCAGCCATTCAACGTAGTCCATATCGCGGTTGATCGAGGGATAGCGGAAATCGAGCGCCAGAACGTGAGACAGCTCATCGAAATAGCGTTTGTCGATGCCCTGACTACGCAGCAGGTTAAGGTAACTGAAGATCGCCGCGGCGACTTCATCGCGGTTCGCCAGGCCTTTATCCGTCAGGGTCGCGGAAATCGCCAGCACGCCGCTGTTGCCATTCACCGCCGGATCGGAGTCCGCGCGAATGCCTTCTACCAGGCCTTGCTGCTGCAGCCAGTCGGATAAGGTCCCCGGGCTACGGTTCCCTATCATATAGGTCACCAGCTCGTCGGTTTTACTGCGGAACTGGTCGCTATTGTTATCAATGCGGAATTCAATGCGCAGCACTTTACGCGGCATCGCCGGAACGTAGTGGATGATGATGCCCTTTTGCGCATCGGTCACTACCGGAACGGTGATCTCCGGTTTACTGATATTGTGGTTGGGTACCCGGCCATAGGTCGCGGCCGCGATACTTGCCAGCTCCGGCAGCGGTTTATTGCTGTAAATCACCGCTTTCATCAGGTTCGCGGAGTACCAGTTATCACGGAAAGCATGCAGGGCGTCGAGCACCGGTTTACCGGGCTTGTCGCTGAGCGTTTCGAGGTTACCACCGGAAAAATGTGATGCCGGGTGAGCCGGGTTAATGGTTTCGGCACTGACCTGCGCCATACGCATCCCGTCCCGGGTCCGCGCCATGGTCAGCTCGGCATTGACGGCGTTGCGCTCGCGGTCGGCATATTTTTTATCGAGCAACGGGGCCGCGATGGCATCAGCCAGGCGATCGACCGCACCGTCCAGCGCATCGTTCTCGACTTCAAGATAGAACGCCGTGCGATAAGGCGCGGTACTGGCGTTATGACTGCCGCCGTGCATTTTGAGGAATTCGGCGAGGCTGTCGGGCTGCGGGTATTTTTGCGAGCCCATCAGCGTCATGTGCTCGAGGAAATGCGCCAGCCCCTGGTGTTCGACGGGATCCTGCAACGATCCCACGGGCACCACCAGCGCAGACAGCGATTTCACCGCCTGCGGATCGGAAACCAGCAGAACCACCATGCCATTATCCAGACGAATTGCCTGATATTGCCGGGGATCTTTTTCACTTTTGCGGATAGTGTCCTGAATCGGTTGCCATCCGGTATCTGCCTGACTTAACGGCGCCCAAAGGGCCGCCAGCACTAAAATAACCTTGAACCATACACTGCGGGGCATTCACGAACCTCATCATTAACAAATTTGCGCCGGTTGCATCGGCGCGGTGCACATCAGTCCGTGATTGGTTGCGCATGATAATTGAACACCCTAATCTGCGCAATTTTTATACTATTACAATTTATTCGGACTGATGGAAACGAAATATCGGCAACAGGTAACGCTGTGTTTGGATAATAATCTCGTCATAGTATTCCGGTTCAAGAGTGCGCCACAGGCGTTGATACCAGACATCGGTACCTTCACCGCTGACCACCATATTGCCTTCATAGGCCTGAAGAAATTTACTCCGCGCTTTTTGTTGTGTCTCTTCGTCCGTTAACATGACATCCTTTTCAGCGTCATAACAGACTTTTAGCCATGCGCCGCCGCTTTCAGGCAGCAGCAGTAGCGGTCTGGACATGCCTTGCAGGTAACCCGCTACCAGTTCATCAAGATATGCCTTTGCCTGTTCTTGCGCCAGCGGTGGGAAACGCCACTCGCCTTCTTTTCGCACCAGCAGCCGACTTTCGCCGGTTCCGCCACCAGCACAGTAGACAAGGTGTTCCAGCCAAAGTTGCATCCCCTGCGCCACGCTCAGCAGCGAAGGCCGCCAGCGTAACAGGCCGTCCGATTGTACCTGCTGCAGCCAGCCCGTAATGTTAACGCCGTGACATTGCAGATCGATTTCCACGCTCTGCCCTGGCTGGCGGCTGGCAATAACCCGCTCCGCAAGGTTCTGCATCTCCTGACGTTGCGTCTCCCAGGCCAGCTCGCCAAAAGCACCGAAAGGTAGCTCGCCCGCAGCCCGGAAACGACGATACATCGCTGCGGCATCCTGTTGCTCAATCAAGGTATTCAGCAGCTGTTGATTCAGCTGATAACGGCTAAGCCCTTCCAGGGTAAAAGGTTCGTCATCGGGAATATCGCTCTCTTCAGAGCGGAAGTTAACCCGCAGGCGCTGCTGGAAAAAGGCCCGGACCGGGTGCTGCCAGAAGCGCAACAGCTGTTCAAACGGCAGAGTGTCAATGGGCGGCACCGGCAGCGGCTGGATAAAGTCACTGTGCGCCTCCCCTTGCTGGCTGGCGGCCGCCAGCCATTCCCGGGCGTAGCTTCGATGTTCATCGTTGAGGAAATTGGCCGCATCGAAGGGCATCCGGGTATGCAGATGGGTGATGTGCGCTTTGACCCGCCGCTCGCTGGCGTCGCAATCCAGCTCTTCATCACCTTCCAGACAGTGGCTCTGGCCAATATAGTCCGCCAGCTCTTGTACCAGTACCGACGGGTAACGTTCGCTATTGTCCTGAATCGAGCGGCCGATATAGCTGATATATAAGGTCTGTTCGGTAGACATCAGCGCCTCGAGGAACAGATAGCGGTCGTCATCGCGGCGGCTGCGATCGCCCCTCTGCGGCCTCTGGCTCATTAAATCGAAGCCCAGCGGTGCCAGCGTACGCGGGTAAATGCCGTCGTTCATCCCCAGCAGGCACACCACTTTGAACGGGATCGAACGCATCGGCATCAGGGTACAGATGTTGACCGGCCCGGCGAGGAAACGCTGGCTGATACGCTGCTGATCCAGGCGCTGGGCCAGATCATCACGAAGTAGCGACAGGGGAACGCTCTGCGCATATTGCGCCTGAGCGCCTTCGCCAATGACCGCCTGCCACTGCTGCTCGATCAACGCCAGAGCGGCTTCCGTGTCGCCATCAGGCAGGAAAAAGTCGTCCAGCAGTTCGCGACACAGCGGTAACCATTCCGCCAGCGGGCGCTCCTGCGCCAGCGTGTGACGCCACTGGTTGAGCTTCATCAGCAGTGACGCCAGGTTGCCCACCAGCTCGGCGATCAGCCCGCTGGACTCGTCGTACGGCAATACCGATTGCCACTCGCCCTGGCTGCTGTCCATCGCATAGCCCAGCAGCATACGCGTCAAACCAAAACGCCAGGTGTGCTGCCCGGTGGCGGGTAGATCCAGCTCACGTACGTTATCGTCGTCCATCCCCCAGCGCACGCCGGACTCGTTAACCCACTGACGCAGGTAGCGCAGCCCCGCTTCATCAATGCTAAAGCGGGCAGCCAGAACCGGCACATCCAGCAGAGCCAGAACATCTTCACTGGCAAAGCGGCTGTCGGGCAGCGACAGCAGCGTAATAAACGCCTGTAGCACCGGATGCGATTCACGGGCGCGTCGGTCGGAGATAGCCCACGGCAGCCAGCGTTCGCCGCTGGCGCTGCCGAATACTGCCTGAATGTAGGGGCTGTAGCTGTCGATATCCGCCACCATCACGATAATATCGCGCGGTGTCAGGGTCGGGTCCTCTTCGAGCATCGCCAGCAGCCGGTCGTGCAGGACTTCTACTTCGCGCTGCGGGCTATGGCACACCTGAATAGTCAAACTACGGTCGTCCAGAGCCAGCCTGCGCTTGCTGTCACTGCGGGCAAACTCTTCGGCGTTACGCCCGGCCACCGCCGCATTGCGCAGATCGAGAATATCGGCCTGTACATTGTGCAGCAGATTATCAGGCGTGATATCGACGAAGGCATCCAGCTCTTCATAGCGTTCCAGCCCGGCCAACAGATAGATATAGTCCCGGCCCAGCTTGCCCCAGGAGGCCAACAGCGGGTTGCCGACATCCTGTTCCCCGGCGTCGTTAAACAACCCCGGCGCCTGTTCGGCATCGCGGAACAGCGGCAGCTCCCGTGATTCGCGGTGATGACGGCGCTGGCGCGACATCAGTTTCGCCAGAAAAGCCGGGTCTTTAATATCGCCCCAGTAGTAGCGGCAAGGGTTGGTGAACAGCACGTAGACATCCACGTGCTTGCCCAGCGCCTGTAGCGCCTGCAGATAGACCGGCGGCAGCGCCGAAATACCACAGATAAACACCCGTGAAGGCAGCCCGGCCGGCGGTTCATCTGCCGCTTCCAGGGCGCTGATAAAACGCTGGTACAAATTCGCTCGGTGCCAGGACTCTTGTCCCAGTTCGGCGGTGTGTTCGACCAGCGCTTTCCACAGCGGCGCCTGCCACTGCTGCGCGTCGCCAAGGCCATCAACCCGTTCGTCAGCCTCCCAGCGCATCAGCCATTCCGGGCGATAGACCAGATACTGGTCATAGAGGTCTGCCACCCTGGAGGCAAGCTGGAACAGCTTGCGCTTATCGCTGTCGTCGCTCAGATAGTGGCGCAGCAACGTAAAGGAGTCATCGTCGAGGCGCTGCGGCAGCAAGGTCATGAGTTTCCAGCTCATGCTCTGTTTATTAAAGGCGCTTTCACCGGGGATATCCGCCAGTACGCGAACAAACATGTCCCAGATAAAGCTGGCTGGCAGTGGAAATTCGATATTGGCCGCAATGCCAAATCGCTTTGCCAGGGTCATCTGGAGCCACTGCGCCATACCGGTACTTTGCACCAGTACCATCTCCGGTTTGAAAGGGTCGTCCAGCCGCTGGCGCTCGACGATAAACTCCATCAACGCTTCAAGAACATCCAGACGGTTTGAGTGGTACACCCTTAACATATTCGCTCCTGACTACTGATTTACCGGGCAATGCAGCCGGGTCATCTGCACCCGTTTTTCAACGGGCATGGTGATCGTTACCGTGATGCTGACACATCTTGCCGCCGATGTCTGCAAACGGCTGACCGCCCTGCCGCCCGAGATGACGGGAGGGTTCAGTTGACCGTAGCGCCACGCATCACGCCACAGCTGGCGATACTGATTTAATTGAATAAAACCGCTGGCTAACCCTCGCTGATAGCCGCCAAGTGCGGTCACTACCATCATCAGCAGCACCATCGCCAGCAGCGTTTCCGGCAGGCTAAAACCGTGCTCCCGGCTCAGGGCATGTGGCATAAGCCCTCCTCCGTCAGCGGGCAGAAGTCGCTCCAGCCGTGGGGTGAAAACTGAACCACGCCCTTTTCAACCCGCCCGGATTGCCATAATAAGATGCTGCCGCCGCTGGCTATCAGCAGCACCGAGGCATCGTTAAAAATACGCAGACAAGCGCGCCAGTTATCGCTGCCTGTGTGCCGACAGGCTGCGGGGTCATCTATCGACCACGGCTGCTCTTTTCCCCACTCCAGGGCGGAGTGCGCCCCGGCGGTTTCCTGGATGGCCCGGGTTTCTCCGGCGGTTTGCGCCAGCAACGCGCGCTGGCGCTGATTCAGCCCTTGTAGCAGGGTACTACCAAGCACCAGTAGCAGCAGCACCATCAACAGTGACGAGAACCCCTGCTGGCGGCTCATAGGTTATATCCCGTCACGCGGTATTCCGCATGGGCAGTCATTCGTGGATCCGCGGTCGAGTGTGCGGCCAGGGTCACGATAAGCTCTGGCGCAAAGCCGGTAGTCGCCTGGCGGGTCACCTCAAAATGGGTCACGTTGATCGCCGCGGGATTGGTCATTTTCTCCCATCCGCCGCCATAACAGCTGGTCACCCCGCGCCGGGTTTCTAACGCGCCGTTGCTCAGGCGAAAGCCCGTGGCATCGGAGGTTGCCTCCGGCGAGATATCCCATACGCCGTTGCTGTTACTGTCCCAGCGGACGATGATGCAGTGGCCGTTGCTGGCGATCAGCAGCGGCTCCCCCACGCACTTCCCACGGCAATACCCTGCCCGTTGCAGATGTTTGGCTACCGTATAAAGGCGCTGCCACAGTTCGTCATCCAGCGACTGCTGCTGCGTCTGGCGCAGTACCTGCCGTTGCAGCGCAGGTAAGAAACGCGAGGCGCCGGTCAGCAAAATGGCGCTGATAGCCATCGCGATAAGCGTCTCAGCCAGAGAAAACCCACGGGAGATCACAGGCATGATGCGCTCTCCTCATTGCGGCACAGACGAATGCGCCCCCAGTTAGAGACAATTATGTTCCAGCTGTCACCCGCGCTGTGCAGCCGGATATGTCCGGCCCAGGCGCTATTGCGCAGCCCGTAAAAGCCCAGGCCCGGCGTGATATGGCTGAGCGATACCTCAGGCCAGCGCGGCAGGAATGTAAACGGCGTTGCGGGCGCACAATTCACGGGCGCCTCCAGGGCGCTCAGGCACCAGCCATCGGCGTGCTGGCCCACGCTCAGCAGGCGGGTGCGGTTATGCCAGTTGGCATCATCGCGCAGCAGCACGAGGTATTCGCGCACCTGGCTGGCGGTTTGCCATAATCGCTGTTGCTGCTGCCAGCGCTGCCAGCCGTACAGCGCCCCGGCGCTGAGGATTAGCATCAGAGCCAGCGTTATCAGCGTTTCAATGAGGGTATAGCCGCGTTGTCTGTTCATGGCGCAAGTATGGGGAAGTTGCAGCATCGGAACGACAGGAAAAAGAGCGATTCGCGTGGCGCGCCGAAGCAAGAATCAACATTTGCAGCGCGTTGCGGGAAATCTGGAAGGGTTATTCATGGCACAAAAAAAACCGGCGCCACTGGCACCGGTTGTTGTTTTCTGTCACGTCCTGATCTGGTTAAATTAAATCGCCACCGGCGCTTTAATTCCCGGATGCGGGTCGTAGCCTTCGATCTCAAAGTCTTCAAAGCGGTAGTCGAAAATCGACGCCGGTTTGCGCTTGATAACCAGCTTCGGCAGTGAACGAGGCTCGCGGCTCAGCTGCAGATCCGTCTGCTCAAGGTGGTTGCTGTACAGGTGGGTATCCCCGCCGGTCCAGACAAAATCACCCACTTCCAGATCGCACTGCTGGGCCACCATATGAACCAGCAACGCATAGCTGGCGATGTTAAACGGCAGGCCGAGGAACACGTCGCAGGAGCGCTGATAGAGCTGACAGGAGAGTTTTCCGTCCGCAACATAGAACTGGAAGAACGCATGGCACGGCGCCAGCGCCATCTTGTCCAGTTCGCCAACGTTCCAGGCGGAAACGATGATACGACGCGAATCCGGGTCGTTTTTCAGCTGCTCCATTACGGTGCTGATCTGGTCAATATGGCGGCCGTCTGGCGCCGGCCAGGAGCGCCACTGTTTGCCGTAAACCGGCCCCAGATCGCCATTTTCATCTGCCCATTCGTCCCAGATGCTGACGTTGTTCTCATGCAGATACGCGACGTTGGTGTCACCCTGGAGGAACCACAGCAGTTCATGGATGATGGAGCGTAAATGACAGCGTTTGGTCGTCACCAGCGGGAAACCTTCCTGCAGGTTAAAACGCATCTGATGGCCGAAAATAGAGATCGTGCCGGTACCGGTGCGGTCATTTTTTGGCGTGCCTTCTGTAAGCACTTTCTGCATCAAATCAAGATACTGTTTCATGGTTCCTCAAGAAGTTTGTTGCTGCGGACGGCGGCGGTAAGCCCAGACCATCATAATGATGCCCGCAAGCACCATTGGAATGGAAAGAATCTGGCCCATGCTGATGTACTGCACCCACTCACCGGTGAACTGCTGATCCGGCTGACGGAAGAATTCCACGATAATGCGGAACAGGCCGTAGCCAATCAGGAACAGACCCGAGACCGAGCCGATTGGGCGCGGTTTGCGGATAAACAGGTTCAGGATCAGGAACAGCACAATCCCTTCCAGCGCCAGTTCGTACAGCTGTGAAGCGTGACGCGGCAGTGCGCCATAGGTATCAAACAGCGATTGCCATTCCGGATGTGACGGCAGCAGCGCCAGATCTTCCGCCCGTGAGCCGGGGAAAATCATCGTGTAGTGGAAGCTCGGGTCAACGCGGCCCCACAGTTCACCGTTGATAAAGTTGCCCAGTCGTCCAGCACCGAGGCCAAACGGGATCAGCGGCGCGATAAAATCGGATACCTGGAAGAAGGTGCGTTTGGTGCGTTTGGCAAAGATAATCATCACCAGGATAACGCCAATCAGGCCACCGTGGAACGACATCCCGCCGTCCCAGACGCGGAACAGATACAGCGGATCCTGCAGGAAGACCGGCAGGTTATAGAACAGAACGTAACCAATACGACCACCGAGGAAGACGCCAAGGAAGCCGGCATACAGCAGGTTTTCGACTTCGTTTTTGGTCCAGCCGCTGCCCGGACGATTGGCCCGACGGGTGGCCAGCCACATCGCAAAAACAAACCCGACCAGATACATCATGCCGTACCAATGGAGGGCAACCGGCCCAACGGAAAATATTACCGGATCAAACTCCGGAAAATGCAGGTAGCCACTATTCATCTGTCACCATAAAGACTTGTTATTCCGCCGAAAGTGGACAGCGGTCATCATACACGCCCGAGCTATGCGGGTGCTCCAAGGGGGCGAATAATAACATAAGGTTAATTCACTGGCCGTGCCGTTGTTGTAAAAGATATGTATACGGATGCTAACGGCCATCGTGCTGCCGGTGATCCACTCGGTGAAGTTCTCCCGGGCTGCGGCATCAATGCCTTACCCGGAAGAGAGGCTACCGGCCGCCGCGGATCAGACCGCCCAGGCCACGACGCTCCATAAAGGCCGCTACCTGATGACGCACTTCCGTTGTCATCTGCGCTTCAAGGCTACGACGCGACAACTCTTGCGCCTCCTCGAGATCAATGCGGCGCAGCAGATATTTTACCCTTGCCACCGAACGGCCGTTCATCGAGAGATGGCGATAGCCGAGGCCAATCAGAATCGTCACGCACATCGGGTCACCGGCCATTTCGCCGCACAACCGCAGGTCGATACCGAAACGTTCGGCATCATGTGCAATCATCGACAGTGCCCGCAATACCGCCGGATGCAGGCTGTCGTACAGACTGGCCACCCGGGTATTGTTGCGATCGACTGCGAGAATATACTGGGTCAGGTCATTCGTTCCGACAGAGATAAAATCGACGCGGCTGGCCAGGTGCGGCAGCATAAAGACCATCGACGGCACCTCCAGCATCACCCCAAGACGCGGACGCGGAATGGCGTAGCCAATCATCTCTTCCACTTCGCGGCTGGCGCGATCGATCAGGCGTCGTGCCTCATCGACCTCATCCAGACTGGTCACCATCGGCAGCAAAATACTGAGGTTGCCGGTGGCGGCGTTGGCACGCAGCATGGCGCGCACCTGAATCAGAAAAATCTCCGGCTGATCGAGGGTGATGCGGATCCCACGCCAGCCAAGGCACGGGTTCTCTTCACTGATCGGCATATACGGCAGCTGTTTATCGGCACCGATATCCAGCGTACGCAGGGTTACCGGTTTTTCATTAAACATCTGCAGCATGCCCTGATACTGAGCAACCTGCTCCTCTTCCGACGGGAAGCCGCTTTGCAGCATAAACGGTATTTCAGTGCGATACAGACCAATGCCGTCGATAAAGTTACCGAGCTTCTCTTCATGCTCGAGGCTCAGGCCGGCATTCAGCATGACCTTGACCCGCTCGCCGCTTTTTAGCTCGGAGATCCGTTCAAGATCGTCTTCCGCCAGGCGGCTGAGTTCGTTCTCTTCGCTGACCAGCCGCTGATACTCTTGCAATAGCGCCGGTTCAGGATCCACCAGCAGCTCGCCACGGTAGCCATCCACCACCAGCATGCGTCCGTGAAGCAACGAGGGCTGAATGTCGGCGCCCATCACCGTCGGGATCCCTAAGGCACGAACCATGATCGCCGCATGGGAGTTCGCCGCCCCGTCGCGTACGACGACACCCGCCAGCCGGTCCTGAGGAACCTCTGCCAGCGTTGTCGCGGAGAGTTCGTCCGCCACCAGAACGATGCGAGCCGGCCAGGTATTGGGCCCCTGAATGGTGTCATCGAGGTGGAACAGCAGGCGCTGTCCGAGGGTACGCAGGTCGCCAGCACGTTCTTTCAGATAGCCATCGCTCAGCGCGGCAAACTGCTCGGCGAACTTCTCGATGATCTTTTTCACCGCCCATTCGGCCACCGCGCCCTGATCGACTTCGGCAAAAAGCTCGCGGCGCAGTCGGGCATCAGACAGCAGGTGTGAATAGAGGTCAAAGATTGCCGAGGTCTCTTTTTGCGCCCCGGCGGCATAGCGCTTGCTGTAGCGGCGGAATTCGTTAGCCGCCTCTTCCAACGCGCCGGTCAGACGTTCGCGTTCGGAAGCGGTATCCAGCGTCGAGGCTTCATAGACCTGCTCCATCAGCGGCAGGCTAATGTCCATCCAGCCTTCGGCAATCGCCACCCCGGAAGATGCCGGCAGTGCGCGAATGCGGGTTTGGCGATACTGGCCAAACAGCGCCGTCAGCTGTGACTGGGAGAGAATGGCGGCCATCTGCGTCGCCAGCGTAACAAGGAACGACTCTTCGCTTTCGTCAAACTGACGCAGCTCACGCTGCTGCACCACCAGCACGCCCAGCAGCTGGCGCCGCTGGATAATCGGTACGCCAAGAAACGCGCGGAAGCGATCCTCTTTAACGGCCGGAATATATTTAAAGCTGGGGTGCTTCTGCGCATCGGCAAGGTTGATAGGTTCAGCCAGGCGGCCGACCAGGCCAACCAGGCCTTCATCAAAGGCGAGCGCAACGGTACGCCCGCGAGGTTTTTTCAGCCCGCGAGTGGCCATAAGGTAGTAGCATCGCCGATCGTTATCGGCCAGGTAGACCGAACAGACTTCCGTTTCCATCGCCTGGCAGATATCTGTGACCAGAATATCCAGCGCCTCGTTTAAACGTGGCGCACTCGCGACTTTCTCGACGATTTCTCGTAACCGAGTGAGCATAATGTGCGTGGCTTAACCTCTTTTACGTCGATAAGCAGGCGCGCTTTGCGGTTTAGGTGCCGTTTCTGCCAGCGACATGGTGACGCTGGCAAACTCTTTCATCACCCGGCGGTACACGTCGCGCTTAAACGACACCACCTGACGAACCGGGTACCAGTAACTTACCCATCGCCAACCATCAAACTCAGGTGTACTACTGGTTTGCATATTGATTTCTGCATCACTGCCTATCAACTGCAGAAGAAACCACTTCTGTTTCTGGCCGATACAAACCGGCTTTGTGTCCCAACGCACCAAACGTTTAGGCAATTTGTAACGCAACCAGTTCCGGGTAGAAGCCAGGATTCGTACATCTTTACGACTTAACCCAACCTCTTCAAACAACTCCCGGTACATCGCCTGCTCGGCTGATTCCCCTGGATTAATGCCCCCTTGCGGGAACTGCCACGAGTGCTGACCATAGCGTCTGGCCCACATGACCTGGCCCTGACGATTACAGATTACAATACCGACATTTGGGCGGTAGCCATCGTCATCAATCACCGGACTACCTCAAAATAATCTTCAATGTGAATGATTGTTTCACACTCGCTGTAAACGGTAAACCACTCTGTTGCCACTGTGCGATCGAATAACATTTGAATAACTCACAGTAATCAGCAGAGTTATAAACAGTGAAAGCGATCGCAGCCCCATTTTATTCACTTTTTCTGTGGATAGAGTTGTGAAGAAGTATGGAATTACCCAGGGAAAACCCGGAGTAGTCTGAATCGCTTACGGATAACATCATTTAATAATGGCATTGTATTCATTATGTTAGCACATATATCTTTCAATAATTGCAGCATAACGTGATGATCATCACACATGCGATCCTGGAACTGATGAAAGATCGAACAATGTCGATTTTATCCACAGATTATGCCTGCCCACTGGGCACATTTTGTCTAAAAATTCGATTTTCGTCGCACGTCAAGGCTGTAAATGGAAACAGTAGTGGGGCTTTTCCCCAGTTATCCCATTTTTCTGTGGATAACATGGTGTAAGATCCTGTTCATTGCCAGTGACCAGTTCTGGAAAACCTGTTTTCATCATTTTCACAACAACAAAAATATCAAAAAAAAGCCATATGAATCATCACATTGTCATAGTTACCCAAGAAAAGGTAAACTCTGTCCACAACGCGCTATTTTAGCGTTCGTTTTTTAACCAGGATAATCACCGTATGACCGCCATCGCGCCGTTAACGTCACCACCGCAATCCCGGCAGCAACTTCTGGCCCAGGCCCAGCAGCTGGCAGGCTACTCGCTGGGTGAACTGGCGGCACTGGCAGGCATTCCCATTCCACGAGATTTAAAACGCGATAAGGGGTGGATCGGCATTCTGCTGGAGATGTGGCTTGGCGCCAGCGCCGGCAGCAAGCCCGAGCAGGATTTCGCCGCGCTGGGCATCGAGCTCAAAACCATTCCTGTCGATAGCCAGGGGCGCCCGCTGGAAACCACCTTTGTCTGTGTCGCTCCCTTGACCGGCAACAGCGGCGTGACCTGGGAAAGCAGCCACGTGCGTCATAAGCTCCAACAGGTATTGTGGGTGCCGGTGGAGGGCGATCGGGCGATCCCCCTGGCACAACGCCGTGTCGGCGCGCCGCTGCTGTGGACCCCGAATGAGGAAGAGGATCGCCAGTTGCGCATGGACTGGGAGGAGCTGATGGATCTGATCGTCCTCGGCCAGGTTGAACGTATCACCGCCCGCCACGGCGAAGTGCTGCAGCTGCGCCCAAAAGCCGCCAACAGCAAAGCACTAACCGAGGCGATTGGCGCACATGGCGAACCCATTCTCACGCTGCCTCGGGGCTTTTATCTGAAGAAGAATTTTACCGCCGCCCTGCTGGCCCGACATTTTCTTCTGCGGCACGATTAAATTTTTGTTCTGCCAGCCGGGTTGCATATAATTACGACTTTCTTTTTTGCTGGACTTTGAACAATGTTATTTGCATGGATAACCGACCCTAACGCCTGGCTGGCGCTCGGTACACTGACGCTGCTGGAAATCGTGCTCGGGATTGATAATATTATTTTCCTCTCTCTGGTTGTCGCCAAACTTCCGACCGCTCAGCGCGCTCACGCGCGACGAATCGGCCTGATGGGCGCGATGATAATGCGCCTGGCGCTGCTGGCCTCTATTGCCTGGGTTATTAAGCTCACCAACCCGCTGTTTAGCGTGCTCGGTCATGAAGTCTCGTTTCGCGATTTGATTTTACTGCTCGGCGGACTGTTCCTTATCTGGAAAGCCAGTAAGGAGATCCATGAATCAATAGAAGGCGAGGAAGAAGGGCTCAAAACCAACGTCCACTCCTTTATGGGGGCGATCGTGCAGATCATGTTGCTGGATATTATTTTCAGCCTTGATTCGGTCATTACCGCCGTGGGCCTGTCGGATCACCTGTTTATCATGATGGCTGCGGTGGTGATTGCCGTCGGCGTTATGATGTTCGCCGCGCGTCCAATCGGCGATTTCGTCGACCGACACCCGTCGGTAAAAATGCTGGCCCTGTCATTTTTGATTCTGGTCGGCTTTACCCTGATGCTGGAAAGCTTCGAGATCCATATCCCGAAAGGCTACATCTACTTCGCGATGTTCTTCTCGATTGCCGTCGAAAGTCTCAACCTGCTGCGTAACAAAAAAAATCCGCTGTAACCCACAAAATTACAGCCCAAACCTGGGCTGTAATCTTTTTTAAGACTTAACTGCTTTTTATGTCTCACAAATCAGGCTATTAATACACTGGTGTGAGGTGCGACCATATAAAGAGGTAATAACGATGAAAAAATGGGCAGTCTTGATTTCCGCCGTAGGACTGGCGTTCTCGGTTTCCGGTTGCAGCAGCGATTACGTGATGGCAACGAAAGATGGACGCATGATTCTGACCGATGGCAAGCCGGCCGTCGATGATGACACCGGTCTTATCAGTTACGAAGATCAGCAAGGCAACAAAATGCAGATCAATCGCGATGACGTTTCACAGATTATTAAACGTTAATACACGTCAGCGGCCAGCACTGAACCGAAGCAGATTGCTGACGTCGCTTGTAACATCGCCATATCGTCTTAATAAAAGAGTCGGGACGTTCTGATACATCCGCCGCATCACGCCTGTGGATTCTGAAAGCCCGGCTTTTTTGATCTTTTTACTTCCTCTTTTTCTCCCCCTCTGCCATGTTGATACTCCTTTGTCGGGGAACTCCTGACCTTGTTAATAAAAAAGGAAGCCGGCTATGCAGTATCACCGTATCCCACACAGTTCTCTTGAAATCAGTACGCTTGGACTGGGCACCATGACGTTTGGTGAGCAAAATAGCGAGGCCGACGCGCACGAACAGCTCGACTACGCGGTCAGTCAGGGCATTAACCTGATTGATGTTGCTGAGATGTACCCTGTCCCGCCGCGCCCGGAAACCCAGGGGCTGACGGAAACCTACGTCGGTAACTGGCTGGCGAAGCGCGGAAATCGCGAAAAGTTAGTCCTCGCCTCCAAAGTCAGCGGCCCGGCGCGCAACAGCGACAGCAGCATTCGCCCCAACCATGTGCTCGACCGTAAAAATATCCGCGATGCCCTGCACGACAGCCTGAAGCGTCTGCAAACCGATTATCTCGATCTCTATCAGGTTCACTGGCCGCAGCGCCCGACCAACTGTTTCGGCAAGCTGGGCTACAGCTGGAGCGACTCCGCGCCGGTGGTGACGCTGCTCGATACCCTCGAAGCACTCACCGAATTCCAGCGGGCCGGTAAAATCCGCTATATCGGCGTCTCCAACGAAACGGCCTTTGGCGTCATGCGCTATCTGCACCTGGCGGACAAACACGACCTGCCGCGCATCGTGACCATTCAAAACCCCTACAGCCTGCTCAACCGTAGCTATGAAGTGGGTCTGGCGGAAGTCAGTCAGTATGAAGGCGTGGAGCTGCTGGCATACTCATGCCTCGGCTTCGGTACGCTGACCGGGAAATACCTGAATGGTGCGAAACCGGCCGGGGCGCGCAATACGCTGTTCAGCCGTTTCACGCGCTACAGCGGCGAGCAAACGCAGAAAGCGGTCGCGGCCTATGTCGATATCGCCAAACGTCATCACCTCGACCCGGCTCAGATGGCGCTGGCTTTCGTACGCCGTCAGCCGTTTGTCGCCAGCACCCTGCTGGGCGCAACCACCATGGATCAGCTTAAGACCAACGTCGAGAGCCTGCATCTTGAGTTAAGCGCTGAGGTCCTGGCAGAGATTGAAGCGGTGCATCAGGTTTATACCTACCCGGCACCGTAAGAAGGGAAATCCCGGGTCGCGACGTAAACGCCCTACCCGGGCTACAAACCGCATGAACTTGTAGCCCGGACAGGCGCAATGCGCCGACTCCGGGAAAATACCAGTTCAGCGCCACCGAGAGATTATTTACGCCGTCCCCAAATCCATAGGGCAGCGATCGCCAGCGCAAACACCGCGCCAAAGCCAATCCCGACGCCAACCACCGGAATACCGATGCTGACCGCCAGCGAATAGAGCCCCAGCATCAGCAACATCGCCACGTTTTCACCGAGGTTCTGCACCGCAATGGCATTGCCGGCGCCAACCGTATGCTTACCGCGCTCCTGCAGCAGCGCGTTGAGCGGCACGATAAAGAAACCACCGAAGATACCCAGCAGCAGCAGCAGGCCAAACGCCGGCAGCAGCGCGTGCTGCACGGCGAAAAAGATCACCGCCACACCAATCAGAATCCCGGCAGGCATGCAGCGAGAGACCGTTTGCAGCGTAACCAGCTTCGCCGCCGCCCCGGCCCCCAGCACAATCCCGACCGCCACCATCGCGTTAAGGTAGGTCGGCATGGCGTTGCTGGTGATGCCCAGCGCCGCCGGGACCCACAGCACCAGCAGGAAACGCAAGGTCACGCCAGCGCCCCAGAACAGGCTGGTCCCCATCAGGGAAAACCGCGTCTCGCCATTGCGCCACAGCGTGCGGCAGGCGCTGAAGAAGTTGTGGGTCATCGGCGTGAAACGCCATGACTGGCCCGGTCGCGCCGCCGGCAGTTTCGGGATCCACAGGTTGGCGATCACCGCCGCACCGTACACCAGCGCACAGATAGCCAGGGCCGCCAGCACGTGCCAGTCGGCAAGGATCCCGCCGGCCATAGATCCCAGCAAAATCGCCGCAATCGTGGAAGATTCCATCAGGCCGTTGGCTTTGACCAGCTTATCGCCGGTGGTCAGTTCGCCGAGGATGCCGTATTTAGCCGGCGAGTAGGCGGCAGCGCCAATCCCCACCAGGGTATAGCCGATAAACGGGTTGAGACCGAAGCAGATACAGCCGGCACCAATCAGCTTCATGCCGTTGGCGACCATCATCACCCGTCCCTTTGCAAAGCTGTCGGCGAACTGTCCGACGAACGGCGCAAAGAGTATGTAAGCACCTACAAACAACATCTGCATCACCGGCTGGCTCCAGTCCGGATAGAACTGTTGCTTCATCAGCGCCAGGGTGGCGAACAGCAGAGCGTTGTCGCCAAAGGCTGAGAAAAACTGGGCGCAGATGACCGCCATCATGCCTTTCGAGTACAGCGAAGTGTTAGTGTGTACTGACTCACTCATGCGAATGTTCCGTCTGATCAACCATGCCTTTCAGAGTGACAAAGTCCGGCTTACCGCTGCCGAGAACCGGAAGCTGCTTCAGCCAGCGAATGTCGCGCGGTACAGCCAGCTCCGGTACGCCATGTTCGCGGGCGTAGCGCAGCAGTTTTTCACGGTTCAGTTCATCGTCGGTGGTAAAGAGCACCAGCGCCTCGCCCTTGCTGGCATCCTGTTTAATCGCCGTGGCATGCATCTTGTCCGGAGAGAGCGCCAACGCCAGCTGCTCGACCATCTCCAGCGACACCATTTCGCCGGCGATTTTCGCAAAGCGTTTGGCACGCCCCTGAATCCGGACATAGCCCTGCTCGTCAAAGGTGACGATATCCCCGGTGTCGTACCAGCCGCTTTCCATTTCACCGTGCTGATTCTCGGCGGTTGGCGCTTCCAGCACGCCTGGCTGCTCGACACGCAGATAGCCGTTCATGATGTTCGGCCCTTTTAACTGCAGGCGGCCGCCCTCTTCAATCCCCGGCATTGCCAGCAGGCGGGCATCCATCCCCGGCAGAATGCGCCCGACGGTTCCGACCTTCGCGGCCATCGGCACGTTAATGGACACTACCGGCGCACACTCGGTGACGCCGTAGCCTTCGAGGATGCGCAGACCAAATTTGTCCTGCCACAGCTGCTTAGTACTTTCCTGAAGCTTTTCCGCTCCTGCTACCACGTAGCGTAGACGATAAAAATCATACGGGTTGGCAAAGCGCGCGTAGTTCCCAAGGAAGGTTGAGGTGCCGAACAGTACCGTACAGTTGCGATCGTAAACCAGCTCCGGCACCACGCGGTAATGCAGCGGGCTGGGATAGAGGAACACTTCGGCGCCGGTAAACAGCGGGGTCAACAGGCCAACGGTCAGACCGAAGGAGTGAAACAGCGGCAGCGCCGACATAAAGCGGTCGTTGGCGGTGAAGTCGGCGATGGTTTTAATCTGCTCAACGTTGGCAAGAATGCTCTTGTGGCTGTGCACCACCCCTTTCGGGTGGCCTTCCGAGCCGGAGGTAAAGAGGATGATCGCCGCATCTTCCGGCTGCTGTTTCACCTGCGCCAGCTTTGGCGCCAGCAAATGGCCGAAGATCCACAGCTTATCGCCGGTCGTGACGTCGCCTTTCAGGTCTTCCAGAAAGACCCAGCGTACCTGGGTCAATTGCTCTGGCAGATGCCAGAGTTTGCCTTTATCGAGGAAGGTACGGGAGGTGAAAATGGTGTTGATCCCGGCGGCGGTAATGGCGCTGCTCAGACCTTTTACGCCCGAGGTATAGTTCATCATCGCCGGGATACGCCCGCGGGCAATGGCGCCGAAGATCACCGCCGCGCTGATGCCGGCGTTGGGCAACATCAGGCCAATTTTCTCACCCTGAGCGCTGTACTTTTCCAGAATACGCGCCACAAACAGGGTTTTGGTCAGCAGTTTGCGGTAGGTATCCGGCGTGAAGTTAATGTCTTCCACGCAGTTTTTACGGGCGCCGAACCGGTCCTGCGCCGCCAGCAGCGATTCATACAGGGTTTCCCGCGGGCGAACCGCCATGCGCGCTTCCATCATGATCTGATGCAGCATTTCACCGGCAATTTTACGGCGGTCGCGGGCGCGAGGCGCCTGCGGCATCTCAATGCGGGTTGGCGGCAGCAGATGGAGCTGAATGCGTGGAAACAGGCGGCGCTTCACCAGCCCTTTCAGGCGGCTGAACGGGGTCAGCTCTGCGCCTTCGATACGCAGCGGAACGATCGTCGCCTGTGACTTCGCCGCCACGAAAGCCGCGCCGTCATAGATTTTCATCAGCGAGCCGCTGACTGAAATACGGCCTTCCGGGAAAATCACCACCGGACGCCCCTGCTCAATCAGGCGCACCAGATGCTTAATCGACATCGGCTTGGTCGGATCCAGCGGGACAAAATCAATAATTGGCTTTAGCGCCCGCATAAACCAGCGTTCGCTGATAGAGCTGTATACGGCAAAAACCGGTTTGACGGGCAGGAATAAGGCTAACAAGATCCCATCGATAAAAGAGACGTGATTCGGGGTGATCAAGACCTTTTGTTGTTGCAAGGACTGCGTGTCACCGGTCAATCTGACCCGATACAACCCTTTGAACAGCAACCTGAAAAATGCCAACAGCATAACAACTCCATTTGACCGGTGAGTAAGTCAAAGCAGGTTACACGAGAAGAGGCGGGAATGCAGTGTAGGGTGCGGAATTCAGAATAAAAAAAACCTGCGCATCTGCGCAGGCTGGTGTAATTAGAGTGGCCAACGTAACCGTTGACTCCACCTATCAATACCTCTGGGATAGCCAGAATATCAATGCATTGAATGGATAAACCAGCGAACATTCGCAACAGCTAATCGCAAAGTGTAACCAAAGGTGTGAATCTTCCCTTCCCGGTTTCATTCGCTGTTCCCGCGCGCAATCGCTGTGTAACTTTGTCACCGTTAAGGCAAATCTGTATCACATTTGCGTGATAGCAGATGCCGCCAGCCTTGAATCTGCCGCGCTTTCCCGTAACATAACCTTTATGTAAACGCTTACCCTATAAAAGGTCAGGTATGGCGACAATAAAGGATGTAGCCCGACTCGCTGGAGTGTCCGTCGCTACCGTATCCCGCGTGATCAATAACTCCCCCAAAGCCAGTGAAACCTCGCGCCAGTCTGTCACCGCGGCGATGGAAACGCTGAATTATCATCCCAACGCCAATGCCCGCGCGCTGGCCCAGCAGTCGACAGAAACCGTCGGTCTGGTGGTGGGCGATGTGTCCGACCCCTTTTTTGGCGCGATGGTCAAAGCCGTCGAACAGGTGGCCTACCACACCGGTAACTTTTTGCTGATCGGTAACGGCTACCACAGCGTGAAGAAAGAGCGCCAGGCCATTGAACAGCTCATCCGCCATCGCTGTGCCGCGCTGGTGGTACACGCCAAAATGATCCCTGATGACGAGCTCGCCGGGTTGATGAAACAGATCCCCGGCATGGTGCTTATCAACCGTATTCTGACGGGCTTTGAACAACGTTGCGTGGCGCTGGATGACCGCTACGGCGCCTGGCTGGCGACCCGTCACCTGATCCAACAGGGACACACCCGTATCGGCTATCTGTGCTCCAACCACGCGATTTCCGATGCCGAAGACCGCCTGCAGGGCTATTACGACGCCTTAAAAGAGAGCGGTTTACCCTGCCACGATCGGCTGGTGACCTTTGCGGAACCTGACGAAAGCGGGGGTGAACTGGCGATGACGGAACTGCTGGGACGCGGGCGCAATTTTACCGCCGTGGCCTGCTATAACGACTCGATGGCGGCGGGCGCCATGGGCGTGCTTAATGACAATGGTATTGATGTACCGCGGGAAATTTCACTGATTGGCTTCGATGATGTGCTGATCTCGCGCTACGTTCGCCCACGGCTGACCACCGTGCGTTACCCTATCGTAACCATGGCAACTCAGGCCGCAGAACTGGCGCTGGCGCTGGCAGATCAACGTGCAGCACCGGAAATCACCCATCTGTTCAGCCCGACGCTGGTTCGCCGTCACTCGGTCAGCGCACCGTCGGAAAGCGATAAATCGTAGCGGTAGAGGCTCACGGCGGTGGCCGGGTAATCCAGGCCTTCGCCGATATAGTGCCAGCCAAAGCGCTCATAAAAATCGCGGCAACCGGAGTAAAGATAAAGCTGCGGATACCCGCGCTGGCGGGCATAGGCGATCGCCTGCTGCTGCAGTGCTCCGGCGAGCCCCTGGCCTCGCGCGTCCTCGGCAACGTACAGCGCCGCCATCCACGGAAACAGATCCTGGCGGCTGATTAAATCACAGCGCCATAGCCCCACCGTTCCCAACAGCCGGTCGCCCTCGACGGCGATAAAGGTGATCGGCAGCGCCTCCGGTTCCTGACTGTGCGCGATGATGCTGGCAAAAAAGGGCCGCGGCAGCGTCTCCCCACCGAAGGCCTGCCACAACCATTCCGTCACCTGCTCCGCGTGCTGCGGTGCGGCATACAGCGGCAGGATTGTCATACCAGCTTTCCCTGAAAAATAGGTACGGACTCAAACAGATAGCCGTCAAAATCCGGCGCGTCTTCATCAGACAGCTCCAGCAGACTGTTTTTGACGTTTTCGAGGTGCTGCCACATCGCCTGCCAGGCCCCCATCACATCGCGCCGACGTAGCGCGGCGAGGATCGTTTGCCGGTCCCCCAGCCACTTCAGGCGGTAGGCGCGGCTGGCGATATGCGCATTAAACTGTTGCCACAGCGGGCTGCTGTCCATCTGCAGCCAGATCCGCTCCACGGTGGCCAGCAGCATCTGGTTTTGCGTCGCCCCGGCCAGCACCAGGTGAAACAGCCGGGCGTTATCCTGGGCCGTGTCATTGGTCGCAATCGCCCGCTGCTCCTGTTCGATAATACGTTTGAGATTATCGATATCGGCGCGGGTGGCCATTTTAGCGGCGAAGGCGGCGATGTTGCTCTCCAGCAGCTGGCGCGCCTGGAGAATTTCAAACGGTCCGACGTCGCTGCTCAGCATCTGCTCTTCCTCGCTGTCGTCCTCGTGCGGAATGCGCATGACATAGACCCCGGAGCCCTGGCGAATATCGACGGTTCCCTGAAGCTCCAGCATCAGCAGCGCTTCCCGGACGATAGTCCGGCTGACGCCATAGGTTTCGGCGATATTGCGTTCCGGCGGCAGGCGCGAGCCAACGGGATAGCGCCCCTGCGCAATCTGTGCGCGTAAATCATCACCAATTTCCTGGTAGGGTTTCTTTTCCGGCGGAATGATAGCCTTCTCCACAATATCACCTGTGCGTTGTCTGCGAGGGAATCCATATCGGCGCTATCTTAGCAAAGTTTACGCCGGGCTAGCGCCACTCATCGTCGATATCCAGCGTCAGTTCGCGTCTTTCTCCTAACGTACGGAACCAGCTGGCGGAGGCCTTAGGCCGCCGTGCACGCTGGTTTTGCAGATCGATTTCAATCAGCCCGTAGCGGTTTTTAAAGGCGTTCATCGGCGACACATTGTCAGTAAAGGCCCACAGCATATAGCCGTGGCAGTTGGCGCCCTCTTCCCGCGCGCGCAGCGCTTGCCAGAGATGTTCGCCGATAAAACGGATCCGGTAGTCGTCCGCGATGGTGCCTTCGCGGTTACGAAACTGCCCTTCGTTTTCCACGCCCATACCGCTTTCCGCCACAAACCACGGGATGTTGCGATAGTCGTCTTTGATGCGCATCGCCATATCGAAAACAATGCGCGGGTAAATTTCCCAGCCGCGGGAGTTGTTCATCCGCCGCCCCGGCAGCTCGAAGGGTTCATAATAGTAGGCCGGATGAAATGGCGTCTGCGGATGCCAGGCCCGCGATGGCGCCTTCACCCGATGCGGGTAATAGAGGTTAATCCCCAGCTCATCGACGGTGTTGTCGCGAATAATTGCCAGCTCGCGATCGTTGTAGTCCCAGCGCACATGGTGCTGTTCGAGCAGCGCGAACAACGCCGGCGGATAGGCGCCGTGCACCAGCGGATCGAGGAAGACACGGTTATAGAACAGATCGTACATCTCGGCGGCATGAAGATCGTGCGGCACCTGCGAGCGCGGATAGGTCACTTCCGGGTTCAGGATACAGCCCACCGTGCCGCGATAGCCCTTCTCGCGGAACAACGCCACCACCTTCGCCGTCGCCAGCACCTTATGGTGATTCCACTGCATCCATTTTGCGGTGTTCTGCTCGTAGGGCCAGCGCAGCGCATCAAGGTAAACCCGGGTCTGCACCACAATCGGTTCATTGAAGGTAAACCAGCGCGTCACTTTATGGTGGTAGCGGGCAAACACCTTCTCCGCGTAACGCACGAACAGCTCCACCACCTTTTTCGAGCCCCAGCCGCCGTAGTGCTCCAGCAGATACCCTGGCAGCTCATAGTGCTCAAGGCAGATCATCGGCTCGATACCGTTGGCCAGCAGTTCATCGAACAGCTGGTCGTAGTAGGCAGCGTAGCTTTCGTCGACGATGACGTTTTCATAGTCGGTCAGAAAGCGCGACCAGTTAATCGAGGTCCGGTAGTGGGTCAGCCCCGCCAGCTTCATCAGCTGAACATCTTCGCGAAAGCGGTTGATAAAGTCGGTCGCCACCGCCGGGCCATAGCCGTTATGCCAGACATGGCGGTCGTTCTTGTACCACAGATCGGGCCAGGAATCCTGGCCCTCTTTCTTGCCGCTCCACCCTTCGGTCTGCCAGGCGGAAGCGGCCGCTCCCAGGATAAAATCGTGGGGAATCGCAATCCTTTTCGTGCTCATGACATCCTCATGCGTTGTTGGCGATCTGTGCATTTTCTGCTTCACGCTGGGCAATTTCCGCCCGGCGCGAGGCGATCTTCACAAAGGGCAGATAGATAATCACCGCGGTGACGATGCAGATAAGCTGGGTCACGACTGCCCCCATCGAACCGGCGGTGGAGAGCCAGGCGTTAATCAATGGCGGCGTGGTCCACGGCACCATCACCACGGCTTTACCGGCAAATCCGGTCACCGTCGCAAAGTAGCCGATGCTGCCGGTCACCAGCGGCGTGATGATAAACGGGATGGCGAGGATCGGATTGAGCATAATCGGCATGCCGAAAATCACCGGCTCGTTGATATTGAACAGCCCAGGCCCTATCGACAGCTTGGCGATCTCTTTCATCTCTTTGCGTTTAGTGGCGATCATCACCGCAATCAGCAGCCCGATGGTCAGCCCCGAGCCGCCGATGCTCATATACACATCCCAGAACGGCATAGTGATGATGTTAGGCACCTCTTTGCCCTGCTCAAAGGCGCTCATGTTGACGGTAATGGCCCCCAGCAGCAGCGGTTCGCGGATCGGTTTAATCATCTGATTGCCATGAATGCCGATAACCCAGAACAGCTGAGCGACAAACATCAGCAGCAGGATCCCCGGCAGGCTTTGCATCACGCGTTCCAGCGGTTGCTGCACCACCTGGTAGATGGCGTCATACAGATACATGCCGGTGACCTGATGGAAAATAAAGCCAAAGGTGGCGATCGCCGTGGTGGTAATGATCGCCGGGATCAGCGCCGAAAATGAGGCCGAGACGTTTGGCGGCACGGTATCCGGCATCTTGATCTTCAGCCCCTTGCGCCCCTCCAGCCAGCAGTAAATCTCCACCGACAGAATGGCGATAAACATGCCGAGGAACAGGCTGCGGGTATCGGAGAACTGACGCATCAGGACATCTTTCACTTCACGCATCTGCCCGTCGACCATCATTTCGACGGTGGTCGGCGTCACGCAGATAAAGCAGATAACCGCCAGCAGGCCGGGAAACAGGCTTTTAATACCGTTGATGCGCCCCAGCTCGATCCCGATCAGGAACACCGCACCGATATTCAGGAAGTTCAGGGTGGCGTAGTTAATCGCCCCGGTAATGGGCTTCAGGGCGGCGAGGAATGACAGCGACTGAAAGCTGGCGAGCCCGTTCTTCGGATCCAGCACCATGTTTGAAATCAGCACCGAGAAGGCGCCAACGATGATCACCGGCATCAGGGTAATAAAAGCGGATTTTATCGCCATGATGTAGCGGTAGCTGTTGAATGTCGTGGCGAAACTCCCCAGCGAGTCGATCAGTTTTTCCTGCAATGCCATAAAGGATACCTCTGGTTTAAGGGCTTTTTAGCACACAAGGTGTACTGCTAAACACCTTTTGGCATACCAAAAAATAGTCACTGGTGGTAAAAAGTTCTGTGACTCAACTCTCAACGCGCGATGTGGTATTCCAAATTATTAGAATATTTAATATTGGTATACCGCATGTGTGGGTTCACTTTTCGCGACGCGCAGTTCCTGTAAAAAGCGTGATCGCGATGGTTGTTTGCTCTCCGTTGAGCGCATATCCCTCTGAATGTCTGTGATAAACTGCGGCCTATCACGTGATATCAGGAAACGATCAATGGCAACAATGCTGGATGTCTCAATTCGCGCAGGCGTCTCTAAAGCGACGGTATCCCGCGTGTTGAACGGCACAGGTCAGGTAAAAGAGAGCACCCGCCAACAGGTTTTCAAGGCGATGGAAGAGCTGGGATATCGGCCAAACTTTCTCGCGCGTTCACTGGCGAACCGCACAAGCAACAGCATCGGTCTGGTGGTCTCCACCTTCGATGGCTTCTACTTTGGTCGCCTGTTACAGCAGGCCTCACGGCAGACGGAAGCCTGGGGAAAACAGCTGATCGTCACCGACGGCCACGATGCGCCGGAGCGTGAAGAAGAGGCGGTGCAGATGCTCGCCGACCGCCAGTGCGATGCCATCATTCTCTATACCCGCCACATGAGCGAAAAAAAGATCATGTCGCTGATCGAATCCATCGATATGCCGCTGGTGGTGATTAACCGTGACGTCAGCCTGGCGCGGGAGCGCTGCGTCTTCTTCGAGCAGGAAGATGCGGCTTTCCAGGCGGTGGATTATCTGATTCACCAGGGCCACCGCGACATCGCCTGTATCACCGTACCGATGCACACGCCGACCGGTAAAGCCCGCCTGCAGGGTTATCGCAAGGCGCTGAAAAAGAACGGGATTGCGTGGGACCCGGAAAAAGTGAAATACGGCGATTCGACGATGACCCGCGGCTACGAGCTGTGCTGCGAGCTGCTGGCAGAGAAAACCACGTTCAGCGCGCTGTTTTCCTGTAACGATGATATGGCGTTAGGGGCTTCAAAGGCGCTGCACCAGGCAGGGCTGCGGATCCCGCAGGATATTTCGTTGTTCGGTTTTGATGATGCCCCTAGCGCAAAATGGCTGGAGCCGGGCCTGTCGACGGTCTATCTGCCGATCGATAACATGATCACCACCGCCATCGATCAGGCCATTAAGCTCGCCAATGACCAGCCGATCGAAACGATCCCGCCGTTTACCGGCACGCTGGTGTTGCGCGACTCGGTATCGACGGGACCTTTTTTTAGCACTGCTCTAAGACAAGCAGCTCCTGAATAGTCTGCCGACGACGGATCAGCCGCGCGTGTCCGTTGTCGAACAGCACTTCCGGCAGCAGCGGACGGCTGTTGTAGTTTGAGGACATTGACGCCCCGTACGCGCCGGTATCATGCAGAACCAGATAGTCGCCCGGCGCCACGTCCGGCAGCAGACGCGTTTCCACTTTGCCCCCTTCCTGCTGGGTAAAGACGTCGCCGGATTCGCACAGCGGCCCGGCCACCACGGTCTCGACCAGCGGCGCATCGCGCAGGTCGCGGCCATCTGCCGCCAGCGCTGAAATATGGTGATAGCTGCCGTACATCGACGGACGCATCAGATCGTTAAACCCGGCGTCAATCAGCACAAAGTGGCGGCTGCCCATCTCTTTAACGCTGCGTACCTGGGAGACCAGCACCCCGGATTCCGCCACCAGGAAACGGCCAGGCTCGATTTCGAGCTTCACCGGATGACCCAGGTGTTTTGCGATCTGTTCCCGCGCGGCGTTCCACAGACCGTAGTAGTGATCGGTATCGATCGTCTCTTCGCCTTCACGATAGGGGATCGACAGGCCGCCGCCGGCGGAGATCGCCTGCAGATCCTGACCAAATTCAATCACCTGGCGCACCATCGCGCCGCACACCTGTTCGAGGTGGCCATAATCGACCCCGGAACCAATGTGCATGTGGATCCCCACCAGCTGCAGCTGATAGCGGCGGATCACTTCCAGCGCCGCCGGCAGATGGCTGTACCAGATCCCGTGTTTGCTGTTTTCGCCGCCGGTATTGGTTTTTTGGCTGTGGCCGTGGCCGAAGCCCGGGTTAACGCGCAGCCACACGCGATGGCCCGGCGAGACCTCCCCTAGCTGGCTCAGCATATCGACCGAACCGGCGTTGACCGGGATCTGTAACGCTTTGACGCGTTCCAGCGTCGCGTCGTCGATCAGGTCGGCGGTAAACACGATGTCTTCCGGATGCTGCTGCGGATCGTACCCTGCCGCCAGCGCGCGCTCGATTTCCCCCAGCGAGACCGAATCCACCTTCACTCCCTGCTCGCGCATCAGGCGCAGAATATGGATGTTGGAGCAGGCTTTCTGGGCGAAGCGCACCACATCGAATTGGCTGAGCTGGGCAATCTGGCGGCGGATAATCTGCGCGTCATAGACCCACACCGGGCAGCCAAATTCGGCAGGCAGGCGGAGCAGATGCTCGGCGGTCAGGTCGGTATCGGTGGCATAAAGCGAGCGTGGCATGGTGAACTCCGGTGTTGTCTGTGCTGTGCGTGTTTTTTTATGATTACGCCATAGGGTGAAGAGAATAAAAAATATCGTTTTATCGTGACTCTATGCAAAAATGATATGGATACCGGACACTTTCTGCGAGTCGCTATGCCAGCCGTCAATTTGCGTCATATTGAAATCTTCCACGCGGTGATGACCACCGGCAACCTGACCGAAGCGGCGCAGCTGTTGCACACTTCCCAGCCGACCGTCAGCCGGGAGCTGGCGCGTTTTGAGAAGGTGATCGGGCTGACGCTGTTTACCCGCGCCCGTGGGCGTTTGCAGCCGACGGTACAGGGGCTACGGCTGTTCGAAGAGGTGCAGCGCTCGTGGTACGGGCTGGACCGTATCGTCAGCGCCGCGGAAAGCCTGCGCGAGTTCCGCCAGGGGGAACTGTCGGTGGTCTGTCTGCCGGTGTTTTCCCAGTCGTTTCTACCGCTGCTGCTGCAGCCGTTTCTGGCGCGCTATCCGGAAGTCAGCCTGCACATCGTCCCCCAGGAGTCACCGCTGCTGGAGGAGTGGCTCTCCGCCCAGCGCCACGATCTCGGCCTGACGGAAACCCTGCACACCCCCGCCGGCACCGAGCGTACGCCGCTGCTGACCCTCAACGAAGTCTGCGTGCTGCCGCAGGACCATCCGCTTGCCAGCAAACCGGTGCTGACGCCGGCGGATTTCCACGGTGAAAACTATATCAGCCTGTCGCGTACCGACAGCTATCGCCAACTGCTTGACGCCCTGTTCCAGGAGCATCAGATCAAACGCCGGATGGTGGTGGAGACCCACAGCGCGGCCTCCATTTGTGCGATGGTGCGGGCAGGCGTCGGCATCTCCGTCGTCAACCCGCTGACCGCCCTCGACTATGCCGAGAGCGGCGTGGTGGTGCGCCGCTTTAGCGTCGATGTCCCGTTTACCGTCAGCCTGATCCGCCCGCTGCATCGCCCCGGTTCGGCGCTGGTCGAGGCGTTTATTCAGCATCTGCAAAGCAGCCTGACGCGCATTCAGGCACCGCTCGAAGCGGTACTTAAGAGAGCATGAAATTCACCGCATCGCTGGCGTGAATCGCCGTGGTATCAAACACCGGCAGCGGGCTGAGCGCCGGGGGAACCAGCAGGCCAATCTCGGTGCAGCCAAAGATCACCGCTTCAGCCCCCTGATCCGCCAGCTCCGCGATGATCTGCAGGTAGATATCGCGTGACGCCTCGCTAAATGTCCCGAGGCACAGCTCGTCAAAAATGATCTCGTTAATGCGCTGGCGATCGTCGGCGGAGGGGATCAGGGTCTCGATGGCGAACTGCTGCTGCAGGCGGCCACGATAAAAATCCTGTTCCATGGTATAGCGGGTGCCGAGCAGCGCCACGCGACGTTGCCCCTGGGCGCTAATCGCCCGCCCGGTGCCATCGGCAATATGCAGGAACGGCACCTCACAGCGGTTTTCGATAGCCTCCGCCACCTTGTGCATCGTATTGGTACACAGCACGATCCCTTCCGCGCCGGCCTGTTGCAGGCCATACGCCGCCTGCGCCAGGATCTCCCCGGCACGATCCCATTGCCCTGAAGACTGGCAGGCTTCGATTTCATGGAAATCAACGCTATGCAGCAGCAGGCTGGCCGAGTGCAGCCCGCCCAGGCGCGCCTTGACGCCTTCATTAATCAGGCGGTAATAGGGGATGGTGGATTCCCAGCTCATGCCGCCCAACAGGCCAATCGTTTTCATCATTTGCTCCTTAACAGGGTTTGTTCCAGTGAAACAAACTTGTGATCAACTTTCCACTTCTCTTGTCGATCGTTTCTTTTCAAGGCAATCTGATATAAATTAAATGAAACATTGTTTCACTTAACAACAGGACTGCCGGATGTTTATTTTTCACAAAGAGACCACCCTTGAAGATCTGGGCAATGGCGTCACCCGTCGTATCCTGGCGCACGACGGTCACATGATGGCCGTCGAGGTCAATTTCGACGTCGGCGCCATCGGGCCGATGCACAACCACCCGCATGAGCAGCTGACCTATGTGCTTTCCGGTGAATTTGAGTTCACCATCGGCGAAGAGAAGCACGTGGTCCGCGCCGGCGATACCCTCTATAAGAAACCGCATATCATGCACGGCTGCATCTGCCTGAAGCCGGGCACCTTGCTGGACACCTTCACCCCAATCCGTGAAGATTTCTTGTAAAACTAGTCCCATCAGGGGGCATTCCTGACATGCCCCCTTCGCGCAACGGCGCCCTTGCTCTCATCAGCTCCGTTAACCAAAAAAATCCTCTACGAACAAATCATTAGCTCACTATTTATTATCACTCCATATAGTTCAAATCCCCGCCTCGCCCTTTTTCCCCGCCCCGCGCCCTACAGAAATCGTTCACTACTCGCATTTTTTGAAACATCGTTTCGACTTCGATCACATTTCCGTTATGAATCGAATGACTCTGTAATAAATAGCAATAAAATAAAAATAAAACGGCGTTTTATAAAACTAAGACGTCGGGTAGGTAAAAAACGAAACGAACAGGTTCAGCAGGGAAGCTGCGAGCAACCCTCAATAATAAACACAAGGTTAAAAAGGAAGCTAACGCCAGCGAAGACACCAGCACCAGATTAACTTTCCTGCCGAACGTCGGCACGGAAAAAGCCATTACACCGAATCCGTTTTACAAACTCGTAAGCCAGGTAGGTATGTATGAATGAAAACAAGATGCTGGGATTGGCATGGATATCGCCCTATATCATCGGGCTGATACTCTTTACCGCTTTTCCCTTTGTTTCATCTTTCTTCCTCAGTTTCACTGAGTACGATTTGATGAGTCCGCCGGTCTTTAACGGCATTGAAAACTATCGCTACATGTTGACCGAAGATTCGCTCTTCTGGAAATCCATGGGCGTGACCTTTGCTTACGTCTTTTTAACGATCCCGTTAAAACTGGCTTTTGCGTTAGGCATTGCCTTTGTTCTCAACTTTAAACTGCGCGGCATCGGCTTTTTCCGTACCGCTTACTACATCCCTTCGATTCTCGGCAGCTCGGTGGCCATTGCCGTCCTGTGGCGTGCCCTGTTTGCGATCGATGGCCTGCTGAACAGCTTTATCGGCGTGCTGGGCTTTGACCCGGTGAACTGGCTCGGCGAACCGTCTCTGGCGCTGATGTCCGTGACGCTGCTGCGCGTCTGGCAGTTCGGTTCTGCGATGGTTATCTTCCTCGCAGCGCTGCAGAACGTCCCGCAGTCACAGTATGAAGCGGCGATGATCGACGGTGCTTCGAAGTGGCAGATGTTTATGAAAGTGACCGTGCCGCTGATTACGCCGGTTATCTTCTTCAACTTCATCATGCAGACAACTCAGGCATTCCAGGAGTTTACCGGACCGTACGTTATCACCGGCGGCGGCCCAACCTACTCCACCTATCTGTTCTCGCTCTACATCTACGATACGGCCTTTAAGTACTTTGATATGGGCTATGGTGCCGCGCTCGCGTGGGTGCTGTTCCTCGTCGTCGCGGTCTTTGCCGCCATCGCGTTCAAGTCATCGAAATACTGGGTGTTCTACTCCGCCGATAAGGGAGGCAAAAATGGCTGATATCCAACAAATGACCCCGGCGATGGAAATTGCGGAACGTGAGGTTGCCCGTACTCTGCGTCGCGAAAAAATCAGCCGGATGATCCGCTACGTAATCCTGCTGTTCGTTGGCCTGCTGATGCTCTATCCGCTGGTGTGGATGTTCTCTGCGTCGTTCAAACCGAACCATGAGATCTTCACCACCCTGAGCCTGTGGCCGGCTCATGCCACCTGGGATGGCTTTATTAACGGCTGGAAAACCGGCACCGAGTACAACTTCGGTCACTACATGCTGAACACCTTCAAGTATGTGATCCCGAAAGTGCTGCTGACCATTATCTCCTCCACCATCGTGGCGTACGGCTTTGCCCGCTTCGAGATCCCGTGGAAGAAATTCTGGTTCGCGACCCTGATCACCACCATGCTGCTGCCAAGCACCGTCCTGCTGATCCCGCAGTACCTGATGTTCCGTGAAATGGGCATGCTGAACAGCTATCTGCCGCTGTATCTGCCGCTGGCATTCGCGACCCAAGGGTTCTTCGTCTTCATGCTGATTCAGTTCCTGCGCGGTGTACCGCGTGATATGGAAGAAGCGGCGCAGATTGATGGCTGTAACTCTATCCAGGTGCTGTGGTATGTGGTGGTACCGATTCTGAAACCAGCGATCATCTCCGTGGCGTTGTTCCAGTTCATGTGGTCAATGAACGACTTTATCGGCCCACTGATCTATGTCTACAGCGTTGATAAATACCCAATCGCGCTGGCACTGAAAATGTCCATCGACGTCACGGAAGGCGCTCCGTGGAACGAAATTCTGGCAATGGCGAGTATCTCCATTCTGCCGTCCATCATCGTGTTCTTCCTGGCACAACGCTACTTCGTACAGGGCGTTACCAGCAGCGGAATTAAAGGTTAAGAGGGAAATATCATGGCTGAAGTTATTTTCAAAAAACTGGAAAAAGTTTACTCCAACGGCTTCAAAGCGGTACATGCTATCGACCTGAAAATTGCGGATGGCGAATTTATGGTTATCGTCGGGCCATCCGGCTGTGCCAAATCCACCACCCTGCGCATGCTGGCAGGACTGGAAACCATCAGCGGTGGCGAAGTGCGCATCGGTGAGAAAATCGTCAACAACCTTGCGCCAAAATCGCGCGGTATCGCGATGGTGTTCCAGAACTATGCTCTCTACCCGCACATGACCGTGCGTGAGAACCTGGCCTTTGGCCTCAAGCTCAGCAAGCTGCCTAAAGAGCAGATTGAAAGCCAGGTGAATGAAGCGGCCAAAATTCTGGAGCTGGAAGAGCTGCTTGACCGTCTGCCGCGCCAGCTTTCCGGCGGCCAGGCACAGCGTGTCGCGGTCGGTCGCGCCATCGTCAAAAAACCGGACGTGTTCCTGTTCGATGAACCGCTGTCTAACCTCGATGCGAAACTGCGTGCCTCGATGCGTATCCGTATTTCCGACCTGCACAAGCAGCTGAAGAAATCCGGCAAGCCAGCCACCACCGTCTACGTAACCCACGATCAGACCGAAGCGATGACCATGGGTGACCGTATCTGCGTGATGAAGCTGGGTCATATCATGCAGGTCGATACGCCGGACAACCTGTACCATAAACCGAAAAACATGTTCGTGGCCGGCTTTATCGGCGCACCAGAGATGAACATCCGCCAGAGTAAACTGGTGGATCGCGCCGGTCGTCTGCACCTGACCATTGGTGATGAACTGCTGCCGTTAAGCGCGGCGCTGCAGGAGAAAGCCAGCAGCCACACCGATCAGTCGCTGTTCTACGGCGTACGTCCGGAGTTCGTCTCCATTGCCGATGAACCTTTTGCCGAAGGCGGTTGCTCCGGCGAAATGGTCCGCGTCGAGAATATGGGTCACGAGTTCTTCGTCTACCTGAAGGTCGCCGACTATGAACTGACCGCCCGCGTTCCTTCCGATGAAGCAAAACCGATGATTGAAAAAGGGCTTCACCGTAAGGTTTGGTTCAAATTCGATATGAACAAGTGCCATCTCTTTGATGCCACTACAGAACAGAATATCTCTCTGTAACTACTGGAGTATTAAAATGAAAAAAGTGCTTTTAAGCGCCGCAATCTCCGCAACTCTGGGCCTGACCGCATTGCCTTCTATGGCGAAGGATGTTGATTTACGTATGTCCTGGTGGGGCGGCAACGGCCGTCACCAGGTCACTCTGAAGGCGCTGGAAGAGTTTCATAAACAAAATCCGGATATTAACGTTAAAGCCGAATACACCGGTTGGGATGGCCACCTGTCGCGCCTGACCACCCAGATCGCCGGGGGAACCGAGCCGGATGTGATGCAGACCAACTGGAACTGGCTGCCGATCTTCTCGAAAAACGGTGAGGGCTTCTACGACCTGAACAAGATGAAGGACGTGATCGACCTGAGCCAGTTCGATCCGAAAGAACTGCAATCCACCACCGTGAACGGCAAGCTCAACGGGATCCCGATCTCCGTCACCGCTCGCGTGTTCTACTTCAACGATGAAACCTGGAAGAAAGCCGGCGTCGAATACCCAAAAACCTGGGACGAGCTGATGGCAGCCGGGAAAACCTTTGAGAGCAAACTGGGTAAACAGTACTACCCGGTAGTGCTGGAGCACCAGGATACGCTGGCTCTGCTGAATTCCTATATGATTCAGAAATATAACCAGCCGGCTATCGATGAAAAAACGAAGAAATTCTCCTACAGCAAAGAGCAGTGGGTGGAATTCTTCCAGATGTACAAAAAGCTGGTCGACAGCCACGTGATGCCGGACACCAAGTACTATGCCTCTTTCGGTAAGAGCAACATGTACGAAATGAAGCCGTGGATCCAGGGCGAATGGGGAGGAACCTATATGTGGAACTCCACCATCAACAAATACTCCGATAACCTGAAGCCACCAGCAAAACTGGATCTGGGCGCCTACCCGATGCTGCCGGGCGCTACCGATGCCGGTCTGTTCTTTAAACCAGCACAGATGCTGTCGATCGGTAAATCGACGAAAAATCCGGAAGCGGCAGCAAAAGTGATTAACTTCCTGCTGAACAGCAAAGAAGGGGTCGATACCCTCGGCCTGGAGCGCGGCGTGCCGCTGAGCAAAGTGGCGGTGCAATTCCTGACCGAAGACGGCACCATTAAAGCCGATGACCCGGCGGTTGCTGGTCTGAAGCTGGCGCAATCGCTGCCAACCAAGCTGCCGGTTTCGCCATACTTTGATGACCCGCAGATCGTGGCTCAGTTTGGTACTTCGCTGCAGTACATCGACTACGGCAAAAAAACCGTTGAAGAGACAGCGGAAGACTTCCAGCGTCAGTCTGACCGTATTCTGCGCCGCGCGATGCGTTAATCCGATATCACTGTCCCTACCCCGCCGCGCCAGCTGCGGGGTATTTTTTTATCAGGAGTGAGTCATGAAAGGCAAAATCATCCCGCTGAATTTTCGCACCACGGAAGACAGCGAAACCGGTCATCGGGTGATCCGGATGACGCCCCCACACGTCATCTGCCACCGCAACTACTTCTATCAAAAATGCTTCACCCGCGACGGAGGTAAACTGCTGTTTGGTGGCGGATTTGAAGGCCACTGGAACTACTATCTGTTAGACATCGCCGCGCAGCAGGCGATGCAGCTAACCGACGGTCCCGGCGACAACACCTTTGGCGGCTTCTTATCCGCCGATGACCGCTCGCTGTGGTACGTCAAAAATAACCATCAGTTGCGCCGGGTGGATCTGGCCTCGCTGGAAGAACAGGTTGTCTACGAAGTGGATGATGAGTGGGTGGCGTACGGCACCTGGGTAGCGAACAGCGATGGCAGCAAACTGGTGGGAATTGAGATCAAAAAAAGCGACTGGCAGCCGCTGACCGACTGGGGCAAATTCCGCGCCTTTTACTTTACCGAACCCGAGTGTCGGCTGATCGACATCGATCTGCATAGCGGCGAACAGCGCGTGGTGTTGCAGGAAAAACGCTGGCTGGGCCATCCGATCTACCGGCCGTTTGATGACCGCACGGTTGCCTTCTGCCATGAAGGTCCGCGCGATGCGATCGACGCCAGAATGTGGCTTATCGACGCCGATGGCAGCAATATGCGTAAAGTCCGTCAGCACCAGCCCGGGGAAAGTTTCACCCATGAGTTCTGGGTTCCCGACGGTTCGGCGCTGTACTACGTCGCCCATCAGGAGAACGATCCGCACCGCTATCTCTGGCGCGCCGATCCGGCGACCCTGGAGAACCACCAGCTAATGACGATCCCGCCCTGCTCTCACCTGATGAGCAACCATGATGGCTCGCTGGTGGTCGGCGACGGTTCGCCTCATCATACCGGCGATATTCAGCTTAACGATCCCTACATCTGGCTGTTCGATCTGCGCTCTGGCGAGCAGAAAGCGCTGTGCCGCCATGACTCCACCTGGACGGTGATCAACGGCGAACGTCAGGTCAGCCACCCCCACCCTTCGTTTTCACCGGATAACCGCTGGGTGCTGTTTACCTCTGACAAAGAAGGCATGCCGGCGCTGTATCTGGCCGAAGTCTGAACCTTGTGACTCCCCGTCCGGCATCACGGACGGGGCTTCCACAATCTGGCCGATTACTCTAGCTGCCAGGCGCCGGCTTCCGAGAGCAGCGCGCTACCGTTGCAGGCGAATAACGACAGCGACCGGCGCTCAGCCTCCGGGTAAATACGGCTGCTCAGGCAGGCCTCACCGTCATTGACAAACACTTCCACCGAAGACCGATCGAAAAACAGGCGCAGCGTGAGCGGCGACGTCAGGGAGATCGCGGCGCTGCGAACCCCGCACAGCCCGTGCTGCGGATAGTGGCGTTCCACGACCAGCCGCTGCATCTGGGCATCAACGTAAATGCGCAGGCCGTCGCCATAGCTCAGCCCATACTGTTCCGCAGTGCTGCCGGCGCAATCCCAGTGCAGAATCACCTCCATCGCTTCAGCGTTTTCCACCATCAGCGACTGCTGGTTGTTCAGGGCGCTCACCGGCCAGGGGAACCAGGCGCCGCGCAGGCACTCCACCTCTTGTGCCGGGCGCATCAGCAGACGATTGTCCGCTCCCAGCGTCAGCTCCCGCGGCAGCGAGAGCATCCCTGACCAGCCATCCTCCTGTTCCGGGAGCGGCGATTCCCACATATCCAGCCAGCCGATAATCAGGCGACGGCCGTCGGGCGTCAGGAAAC
Organism: Enterobacter sp. JUb54; assembly: GCF_014298075.1. Taxonomy (GTDB): domain Bacteria; phylum Pseudomonadota; class Gammaproteobacteria; order Enterobacterales; family Enterobacteriaceae; genus Klebsiella; species Klebsiella lignicola. The sequence goes on along the minus strand of NZ_CP060418.1, from coordinate 4,995,384 downwards.
TTTGCGGCGCATAAAAATCATGGCCGAGATCCAGCTCGACAAACTCGCCGTCGCGGACAAACGGCTGCCCGGGCTGCCAATCGCCGGTCAGGTAGCCGCTCTGGAACAGATTCCGGTTGCGATAGCCCTCCGCCGCGATGCCCTGGGGCGAGAACATCAGCACCCGCTTCTCGCCAAGGGTAAAGAAGTCGGGACACTCCCACATATAGCCCATCCCGGCTTCGGCTTCATCAAGGATCCCTTCATCGTGCCACTGGCGCAGGTCGGCCGAGCGGTACAGCCGCACCTGCCCGGTATCGCCGACGCGGGCGCCGACCACCATGTACCAGTTTTCCCCTTCACGCCACACCTTCGGATCGCGAAAATGATGCAGCCCCGGCGGCGTATCCAGCACCGTTCCCTGACGCTCGAAGTGCACGCCATCGCGGCTGGTGGCCAGGCACTGAACCTGATAAAGATGTTCTTCGTTGCCGGCCTCACCGTGGAATTTATGCCCGGTATAAATCAGCGCCAGGGTATCGCCATCCACCACGGCGGAACCGGAGAAGCAGCCGTCTTTATCCTCCGGCCCTTCCGGCGCCAGCGCTACCGGCAGATGCTCCCAGTGAACCAAATCCTTGCTACGGGCGTGGCCCCAGTGCATCGGTCCCCACTGCGTGGAGTACGGATGATGCTGATAAAAAGCGTGATACCAGCCGTCAAACCAGACCAGGCCATTCGGGTCATTGATCCAGTCCGCCCGTGCGGCGAGGTGATAGCGGGGATACCAGCGCGGATTCAACGCGTCGCTTTTCTGCTGCAGTTCCTGTTCGGCGTTAGCAATGGTGTAAGTCATATTCGTCACTCTTTTCATTCAGATAGCGGAGGGTTGCGACATCAGCGGATCCGAAGATGACCGGCTGGAGCGCAACAAGAAAATGGAGATAAAGGTGGTGCAGAACACCAGCAGGCCCATGATCAGATAGGACCGGGCGAAGCCATAAATCTCGTAGCTGTAGCCCGCCAGCGGCGACAGCACCGTGGCAATCACCGAGCTGGTGCAGGCGAAGCCGACCAGATACAGCGTCGAAGAGAGGCGTTTATCGAAGTTGATGCTGTTGTATTTAAAAATCGCCACCAGCAACACCGGCAGCTCCACCGCGTGCAGCAGCTTGGTGATGGAAATCAGCAGCGGCCCTTCCACCAGGCCAGAAGCGATCATCCGCAACGCCATGACCATCCCGGCAAAAATCAGCCCGTTTTTCGCCCCGATGCGGTTAACCAGCCACGGCGCGCAGAACATGCCGGCGGCTTCCAGGAACACCTGGAATGAGTTGAGATAGCCGTACATCGCGTTCCCTTCCTGCAGGGTCGCGAACTGCGAGGAGAAATAGACCGGGAACTGCTGGTCGTAGACGCCGTAAATGCAGGTGCCGACGACGAAAAACACCAGCGCCCAAAAGCGCGGCAGCGTCAGCAAGCGCAACGCATCTTCCAGCGTCACTTTGCCGCCCGCGATCGCTTCCTGCATGGCCTGCGGCGCGGAAGAGACCCGCAGCCGCGCCAGCAGAATAAAGAACACCAGGCCGGAGCAGCTGGCGACCGCAAAATTGAGTTTCGGGTTGATGTTAAACAGCAGTCCGGCAAAAAAGGTCGCCACCGCCCAGCCCAGCGATCCCCACATCCGCGCCCGGCCAAACTCAAACTGGCTCTGGCGCGCCACGCGCTCGGTGTAGGACTCAAGCACGCCAATACCGCCGTTAAAAGTTAAGCCGATATAGATCCCGCCGAAGATGCTGCCAAGCAGCACGTTCATTTTCAGCAGATAGCCAAACAGTAAAAAGGCCGGCCCCGAGAGGATCAGCAGCACGGTGAGATACCAGAGCAGGTTTTTACGCAGCCCGAGCTTGTCCTGAATAAAGCCGTAGCAGACCTGCGCAAACAGCGCCGACACGGACAGCACGGCATAGATAATTCCGGTATCGCCCGCCTTCAGCCCCACTTCCTGGTGCAGCCAGATAGAGAGCAAAGAGCCGGAGGAAGACCAGGTCACAAAAAAGAAAAACAGTAAGGCACTGAGTAACGGATAGCTGTGAGAGTGATGTGCTTTCATCATGACATGCTCGTGTAGGGGTGACGAATGCAATGGTAACGTTAACAAAAAACATAAATCATGCCGTTTTGCTGCGATACATGATGTTAATCACAAAAGTTAACGTTAACATAATGGAGATGCGATCGCGATCAAAGATTCGTCAGCCCAGCATCCACACCGCGTGCGATAGAATATCGCATGATCCTTTTACATCAGTGAGTTAGTTGTATAGCCTGTGGCAGGGCAGCAACGGTGGAGTATGAAAGATGGCATCCTTGAAAGATGTGGCAAAACTGGCAAACGTATCTCTGATGACCGTTTCGCGGGCGCTGAATAACCCGGAGCGTCTCAAGCCTGAGACCCTGGCCCGCGTGCAGTCCGCCATCGAGCAGACCAACTACGTCCCTGACCTTTCCGCCAAGAAAATCCGCGGCGCCCACGCCACGCCGAATACCATCGGCGTGCTGGCGCTGGATACCGTCACCACCCCGTTTTCGGTCGATATCACGCTGTCTATCGAAGAGACCGCCCGAGCGCACGGCTGGAACAGCTTCGTGGTGAATATGTTCTCCGACGACAGCCCGGACACCATCGTCGACCTGCTGCTCTCCCACCGTCCTGACGGCATCATCTACACCACCATGGGGCTGCGCCAGGTGCCGGTACCGGCCAAACTGCTGACGCTGCCCTGCGTCCTCGCCAACTGCGAAAGCCTGAACGATCCGGTCGCCAGCTATATTCCGGATGATGAGCAGGGTCAGTACGCCGCGGTGCAGGCGCTGCTGGCCGCCGGCTATCGCAACCCGCTGTGCCTGCATCTTCCGCAAAACCATCTGGCAACCGTGCGCCGCCGTCGGGGGCTGGAACGCGCCTGCCGGGAGGCCGGTATCGCGCCGGAAACGCTCACCCATCACTATATGACCCTGGGCGATCGCCACTATCATGATATTCCCGCCATGGTGCTGGCCGGCATCCACAAAGGGAAAGCGCAGTTCGACGCGGTGATCTGCGGTAACGACCGAATCGCCTTTATGGTCTATCAAACGTTGCTGGGGCTGGGGTTGCGGATCCCGCAGGACGTGGCGGTGGTGGGCTATGACAATATGGTGGGGATTGGCGATCTGTTTTTACCGCCGCTATCGACGGTGCAGCTACCGCATTACGATATCGGGCGCCTGAGCGCCCTGCATATCATTAACGGGGAAAGCCATCGGGAGACGGTACGCGTCGCCAGCCCGTGGCAACCCCGCTCATCACTGTAATTAAATCCCGATATCGCGCAGCTTTTCGCCCGCCATCAGCTTGCGTTCGATGTGCTCGAGAGTGACGTTTTTAGTTTCCGGGATCAGCCAGAAGGTCACGCCGATGAACGCGACGTTCAGAACGGTGTACAGCCAGAAGGTGCCGGCGGCGCCAATCGAATCAAGCAGCGTCAGGAACGTCGCGCCGATAATCATGTTCGACACCCAGTTGGTGGTGGTGGAACAGGTGATCCCGAAGTCGCGGCATTTCAGCGGCTGAATCTCGGAGCACAGGATCCACACTACCGGCGCGGCGCTCATCGCATAGCCAGCAATACACATCATGGTCATGCCGACCGACAGCCAGGAAAGGCCGCTGGAGGCGGTGCCATTATCGAACTGCATCAGGCAGTAGCCCAGCACCAGGGTTCCCAGCGCCATCACGCTAAAGCCGATTTTCAGCGCCGGTTTGCGCCCGGCCTTGTCGACGGTAAAGACGGCGATAAAGGTGGCGAACATAAAGGTCAGGCCAACCACCAGGGTCGCAATCATCTGCTGTTCGGTGGTAGTGAAACCGGCCATTTTAAAAATACGCGGCGCGTAGTACATGATGATGTTCATCCCGGTAAATTGCTGCATCGCCTGCAACAACATGCCGAGGAACACCGCACGACGGACGTTACGGTTGATTTTAAACAGCGCCCAACCGCCCTGCTTCAGCTTCAGGCTTTCGCGGATTTCATTGAGCTCGTCGCGGGCCTTTTCTGAGGTATCACGCAGCATGCGCAGGACCTCTTCCGCTTCAACATGGCGCCCTTTTTCCGCCAGCCAGCGCGGGCTGTTCGGCAGGAAAATCACCAGGATAATCAGCAGCACCGCCGGCAGAGCCAGCACCCCCAGCATCGCCCGCCAGTTGCCGCTGTAGCTGAAGGCGGTATCGGACAGGAACGCCATCACGATGCCCAGCGTGACCATCAGCTGATACATGCTGATCATCTTGCCGCGGACGTTTTCACTCGCCATTTCAGAAAGATACAGCGGCGCGGTATAGGAGGCGATCCCGACGGCAACGCCAAGCACGATCCTCGCTGCCAGCAGCATTTCCACGCTGGTCGCAAATGCCGAACCGAGAGAACCGGCAACAAACAGGACCGCTCCGACCATCAGGCTGTATTTGCGGCCAAGGCGAAAAGAGAGCCAGCCGTTGAACAAGGCGCCAATCGCCGCTCCCAGCATCATGCTGCTCACCACCCACTCCTGAAGCCGGCTGGATAAGACAAAATGGTCGGTAATGAAGGGCAACGCCCCGGCAATGACCCCAATATCGAGGCCAAAAAGTAAACCTGCCACCGCGGCGGCAATCGAAACGAACTGGTTCATGCGTCGGGTATCGCGCTGATTACGCGGTATTGCCGTCACGCCATCACTGATTGAAGTCATTTTTTCCTGCCTGAGCAAAGTAAGACGTGCACTGAAAGTACGTGATTGACGCGACAATGTGTCAGGGAGGACAGGTCAAAGATATGGATTAATTGGCTGGCAAAGTCTGTTTTGTGATGGACATTCAACTTTCAATACAACAATGAATAATATATGACCACCTATAAAGCCGCTTAAATAAAGGGATTCATGAAATTCATAACAAATGAATATGGATTATTCCTGCTTTTGAGTATGGACAATTATTGTTGCGATATAAAAAAACCTGCCGCAGCAGGTTTTTTTATCGGACGCTAAGAGGCAATGAATTAGCGCGCCAGCCAGCCGCCATCGACCGCAACGGTATAGCCGTTGATGTAATCCGATGCGCCGGATGCCAGGAACACCACCGGACCCATCAGGTCAGACGGCAGACCCCAACGACCCGCCGGGATACGGTCAAGGATCTCGGTGCTACGCTGTTCGTCAGCGCGCAGCTGCTGGGTATTGTTGGTGGCCATATAGCCCGGCGCGATAGCGTTCACGTTGATGCCATGCTTGGCCCACTCGTTCGCCAGCAGACGGGTTACGCCCATCACGGCGCTTTTCGATGCGGTGTAAGACGGAACGCGGATGCCACCCTGGAAGGAGAGCATCGAGGCGATGTTAATGATCTTGCCGCCGTTGCCCTGGGCGATAAAGTGCTTCGCCGCCGCCTGAGACATAAAGAACACGCTCTTAATGTTCAGGTTCATGACGTCATCCCAGTTCTTCTCGCTGAACTCAATGGCATCTTCACGACGAATCAGACCGGCGTTGTTCACCAGAATGTCGATATGACCGAATTCAGCTACCGCACGCTCCAGCAGCTGCGGAATGCCATCAATCTGGCGCAGATCGGCGGTCAGGCTCAGAAAACGACGGCCCAGCGCGGTGACGCGCTCGATGGTTTCTGTCGGTTCAACAATGTTGATGCCCACAATATCGCAGCCCGCTTCCGCCAGACCTACCGCCATACCCTGGCCCAGTCCGGTGTCGCAGCCAGTCACTACTGCCACTTTACCCTGTAGAGAGAATGCATCGAGAATCATAATTTATTCCTTAATCTTTCAGAGCCCGTACAACACAGGCAAGGTTCTATTCGTAGTCCGGCCCGCAACCCGCACGGCTCCTGACGCCTGGGGAAACGCCCGGAGCGTTATCCGCAATAGAAAAATAAAACACAGTTTTGCTTTGCTATTGAGGTCATCTTACCCCTTGAGAAAATTGTTTTCAATTTTTATTAAAACGATGTTTCATATTTTCACGGTATAATTATCAAAAATGCAAAACGGATCACGAAGCGCATCCCTGACCGTGAAGCAAAATCATTAAAAAAACATTAAAATACAGTAAATTAAACAAACTTTAAAAAAAGACAAAACAAGACAATAAGTGGGTATGAAATCAAAGTTAGCCGTCGTCGTGCGGCCAGCGGCGGGAAGAAACTGCGATCCAGTGCAAGATTTTATGGTGATTTGCGTTAGCCATCACAAATAATGAAACAATGTTTTGATAAATTAACACCCATCTTTTAAATCAACTTCACCTGGCGACGCGCCCCTTCGCGGCTGGCGATACTGCAGGAAAGAAAAGGAGTACATCATGGCTAAAGGCATGCGGGTAAAACTAAACTACGAAGTCAGTCACGATCCGGATACCGGCGCGGAAATTACCCGTTTAACCCCACCGGAAGTGACCTGTCATCGTAACTATTTCTATCAGAAGTGTTTTTTCAATGATGGCAGCCATCTGCTGTTTGCCGGCGAGTTCGACGGTAACTGGAACTACTATCTGTTAGATATCGCGAAAGCCGAAGCCATCCAGTTAACTGAAGGGGCTGGCGATAACACCTTCGGCGGCTTCCTCTCTCCGGATGACGCCTCACTGTATTACGTGAAGAACGACCGCACGCTGTTAGAAGTGAACCTCACCACCCTTAAAGAGCGCGAAGTGTATCGCGTTTCCGACGAGTGGGTCGGCTACGGCACCTGGGTTGCCAACAGCGACTGCACCAAACTGGTCGGCATCGAGATTGCCAAAAGCGACTGGACGCCGCTCAACGACTGGCAGATTTTCCACGATTTCTTCCATAAAGGTCCGCACTGCCGCCTGCTGCGCGTCGATTTAAAAACCGGGGCCAGCAGCGTGATTCATGAAGAGAAAAACTGGCTGGGCCACCCGATCTATCGCCCATTCGACGACAACACCGTCGCCTTCTGCCACGAAGGTCCGCACGATCTGGTGGATGCGCGCATGTGGATGGTCAATGAAGACGGTAGCAATGTTCGCAAGGTCAAAGAGCATGCGGAAGGCGAGAGCTGCACCCATGAGTTCTGGGTACCGAACGGTTCAGCGCTGGTGTACGTCTCTTATCTGAAAGGTCAGCAGGGGCGCACCATTTACAGCTTTAACCCGGATACCGGCGTCAACACGGCGCTGATGCAGATGCCGGCCTGTTCCCATCTGATGAGTAATTTCGACGGCACATTGCTGGTTGGCGACGGTTCCGGTACGCCGGTGGATGTGAAAGATACCAGCGGCTACACCATCGATAACGATCCGTATCTGTATGTTTTCGATGTCGCGAAGCAGGCTTACTATCGCGTCGCGCGTCACGATACCTCCTGGGCGACGGTGGCGAACAGCCGCCAGGTTACCCACCCGCATCCGTCGTTCACGCCGGACGACAGTGCCATTCTGTACAGCTCTGATAAAGACGGTAAGCCGGCGCTTTATATCGCCAAATTGCCTGAAAACCCAGAGATGTTAAAAGCATAAAGTAGACTATTTGATTGAGTGTTTCTGTAACTGGCCTTGCCCTCCCCCGCGGAGGGCTTTTTTTTGGCTGCTGATGTAGGGGAATGGGGTGGGAGATAAGTTGATTAAACCAGGTGGCATGTTTCCCTGTCTCAATAACGATTCCCTCCGTCTTTCCGCCTCGCCAAAAACAGAAAACCCCGGCCAACTACGCCAGGGTTATCATCGAAATCGGTTTTCTTAGAACGTGTAAGCCACGCCGACACGGAAACGCGTCTGGCGATCGCTGCGGTCATTCACCCCAACGTTACCCAGTTCACCATACGGCGCCCAGTTTTTATCCAGCTTATACGCCACTTTCAGGTTGTATTCCTGCGAGTACGGTTTGTTGTCGTTACGATTCACGCCTTCAGAACTACGCGCGTACACATAGTTCAGCTCAGCACGCCAGTCGCCGAGAACATAACCAGCCCACGCATCGCCACGGTTCACTTTGTCATCTTCTTTACCCGCGCTGGCCGGATAACGGGTGTAGTCATAACGGTAACGGGCGGCGACATAGAAGCCATTATCGAAGCTGTACTGCACGCGCAGGTTTGGTTTGTAGATTGAGCGGCTATCGTTGCTCTCAATATTAAATCCTGGGGTAACGGAGAAATTCTTATTGGCCTTCCACTGCCAGCTAATGCTCTCTTCGTGGCCGTTACCAACGAAGTCTGAATATGGCTGGTCGGTATTATCGCCACCTGATTTCCACTTCGCCTCGACGGAGAAGCCGAAGCCATTAGCAAAACGATGTGAGACCGCAACACGGTCGGCGTTAGTTTTATCGGTTTTACCACCATCAATAAATTCATGACGCAGATCGACGGTTACAGCAGATGCAGAGAAAGTTGCAGCACAGAGCGCAGCCAGAGCCAGAGTTCTTGCAAACATGGGGTACCCCTCAAAATTAAAATTATGTTTCTATTTTATGAAACTGGATTTTATTTTTTATACACTCATGTTTTAGTGATCGAGATCGTAATTATTTGTTTCAAAAAACATGGCACAAGAAGACGTGACAAAGCTCACCAAAAAACGCCCCGGCGGGACGTTTTCACGGTGGTAATTTGCAAAAAACAGGAATAAAAAAAGCCTCCGACCGGAGGCTTGATAAATAATCGTTAAAGAAAGAACTTATTCGCGTTCTACCGCCAGCGCCACGCCCTGCCCGCCGCCGATACACAGCGTCGCCAGACCTTTGCGGGCATCGCGCTTAATCATCTCGTGCACCAGCGACACCAGGATACGACAGCCAGAAGCGCCAATCGGATGGCCCAGCGCAATTGCGCCGCCGTTGACATTGACCCGACGCTCATCCCACTCCAGTACCCTTCCCACCGAAATCGCCTGCGCCGCAAAGGCTTCGTTCGCTTCGATGAGATCGACCTCATCCAGGCGCCATCCGGCTCTTTCCAGACAGCGGCGCGTCGCATGCACCGGCGCAATGCCCATCAGCGCCGGATCGACCCCAACGCTGGCAAATGCGCGGATCCGCGCGAGGATCGGCAGGCCAAGCTCCTGCGCTTTGCTCTCGCTCATCATCATCACCGCCGCCGCCCCATCATTGATGCTCGAGGCGTTACCGGCGGTCACCGATCCCAGACGGTCGAAGGTCGGCAACAAGCTCGCCAGCCCCTCTGCGCTGGCATCCACCCGCGGTTGCTCGTCGGTATCGACCATCCGCGGGGCGCCATTCAGTTCGGTGCTCACCGGCACGATCTCATCGCGAAAACGCCCCGAATCAATCGCCCGCCGGGCTTTATGCTGGGAACTGAGGGCCCAGGCATCCTGAAGCTCGCGGCTGATGCCATATTCCCGCGCCAGGTTTTCCGCGGTCACGCCCATATGGTAATCGTTGAAGGCATCCCACAGGCCGTCATGCACCAGGCTGTCAATCAGCTGACTGTTACCCAGTTGCGCACCGGTACGGCTATCGGTGAGGACATGCGGCGCCCGGCTCATATTTTCCTGGCCACCGGCAATCACCACATCGGCTTCGCCGCACTGGATCGCCTGGGTCGCCAGATGCAGCGCCTTCAGCCCGGATCCGCAGACATCGTTAATCGTGATGGCGGAAACGGTATTCGGAAGCCCGCCGCGAATGGCCGACTGCCGCGCCGGGTTTTGCCCGGTGCCAGCCGTTAATACTTGTCCGAGGATCACCTCATCCACGCTGTGGGGGTCGATACCGGCCCGCTCCACCAGCGCCTTCACCACCAGACTCCCCAGCTCCACCGCCGAGTGACGTGCTAAGGTCCCCTGAAAACAACCGATGGGGGTCCGCAACGCACCGACGATAACGACATCTTTCATCCTCTACCTCTGCCCTGCCTCTGCGCAAAGAAACAGCAACATAGTAGAGAATTGTTATCAAAAAATTTCGCAATTGTTTAAAAAAAGTGAGGTAAATCACAAAGAATTGCGACTGTCTTAGCGCTCCTGGTGCTGTAAATGCTGGCGCAGCCAGCTCCCGGCTTTTCCCGGCGGTGCCCGCTTATTCCATAATAAATCCACGGAGATAGCCCGCGGCCAGCCAGGAATGTTCAGCGCCACCAGCCCGCCAGAACCGGCAAACTCCTCCACCAGCGCGCAGGGTAAAATGCACCACCCCAGCCCCTGCACCGTCATACTGAGCAGCAATAGATAGTTGGGGGCGGACCACACCTGGCCCTTTGCCGGTTCCGCCGGGTTACCGAGGAAAGTACTGAGACGGAGCTCGCGCCAGCTGTGTAGCTCATCCCAAATCACCCGTTCCTGGCGGGCCAGCGGATGCGTCGGCGCAACGTAGATAGCCATCGCGGTTTGCAACGGCAGGCGGGTGCTGCCGATCTCCGTCGGATAGCGTTCTCTGGCCTCGATTAACCCGACCTGCGCGCGCTCCTTTTGCAGCAGGTCAATCACATCCTCATCTTCCCCAATCAGGCACTCAAACTCGGTATGGGGGAAACGCCGGTCGAACTGCTGCAGCAGGTCTTCCAGCACGTCCGGGTGCAGGGTGTCGGAAAGCACGAAGGTGAGGCGCGCCTCGGTCTCATCCGAGAGCGAAACAGCCAGCTCATCCAGGCGTTCGCTGGCCGCCAGAATCGCTTTGACGTAGCTCAGCACCTGCTCGCCCTGCGGAGTAAGCGTGGGCTGCCGGGTGGAACGGTCAAACAGCTCCACCCCGAGGTCGGTTTCGAGATTCGCAATCGCGGTGCTGATGGTGGACTGGCTTTTCCGCAAGCGGCGGGCGGCGGCAGAAAACGAACCGCAGGCGACCGCTTCCACAAAGGCGGTCAGAGCTTCAGGTGAGTAGCGCATGAACTATCTACTTTATCGATGGAACCTATCTTTTGTTTATCACAATTATCCATAAAATGCGGCATAAATTCTGACAACAGATTTCTCCTCCCTGAGGAGAACGATCGGAATAACGGTTTTATCGGAGGCCATACACCATGCAACAGAATACGTTTCAGCGTAAAACGCTGACAGAACGCGTTATCCATGCGGTCAGCTTTGAAGGGCTCGCCACGCTGATCCTCGCGCCAACCGCCGCCTGGCTAATGCAGCGCTCGGTCGTCGAGATGGGCGGGCTGAGCATTCTGCTCGCCACCCTGGCGATGATCTGGAACCTGATTTATAACGCCGTGTTCGATCGCCTGTGGCCCGTTTCCCGGGTGGTGCGCACCCTGAGAGTTCGCGCGCTGCACGCCATCGGCTTTGAGAGCGGTTTCATTATTATTGGGGTCACCGCCGTGGCATTGGTCCTCGGCGTGTCGTTGATCCAGGCATTTATGCTGGAAATTGGCTTTATGTTGTTCTTCCTGCCCTACACCATGCTGTTTAACTGGCTGTGGGATACCTTGCGCGAGCGGGTCCTGAAATATCGCCAGCAGCGAATGCTGGCCCGCAGCTAATCGATGCGCGACGCCGGGAGGCCACCCGGCGATCGCCGCGCTTATTTGTCATCCTAAACTATCGCCACGGCTCATCCATTGTTGTGGTAAATTACACTCCTTTTTTTTGGTTTTACGGTTGATAAATTCACACGATGTCTAAAATTTGGTCAAAAGAAGAAACTCTTTGGAGTTTTGCCTTATATGGCACTGCCGTAGGCGCTGGTACCCTGTTTTTGCCGATCCAGCTAGGATCCGCGGGCGCCATTGTCCTGTTCATTACTGCCCTCGTCGCCTGGCCGTTAACCTACTGGCCGCATAAAGCCCTGAGTCAGTTCATCCTCTCCGCGAAAGCCGCCCCCGGCCTCGGGATCACCGGTGCGGTCAATCACTACTACGGCAAGAAAGTGGGGAACCTGATCACCGCGCTCTATTTTCTTGCCTTCTTTGTGGTGGTATTGATTTACGCGGTCGCCATTACCAACTCGCTGGCGGAGCAGCTGGGCCGGCATACGCCGATCACCCCAGGCGTTCGCGCGCTGTTGAGTCTCGGCGTGGTGATGGTGCTGAATCTGATCTTTTTGATGGGTCGCCACATCACCATTAAAGTGATGGGTTTTCTGGTGTTCCCGTTGATTGCCTGCTTCCTGTTCCTGTCCGTCTATCTGATCCGCGACTGGCAGCCAGACCATCTCACCAGCCAGATGCAGCTGACCTCGCACACGTTCCACCAGATCTGGATCTCGATTCCCGTGATGGTTTTCGCTTTTAGCCATACGCCTATCATTTCGACTTTTGCTATCGATCAGCAGGAGAAATACGGCGAGCAGGCCATGGGTAAATGCAAAAAAATCATGAAGGTGGCCTACACGATCATCTGCGCCAGCGTACTGTTTTTTGTCTTTAGCTGCCTGCTGGCCATTCCGGCCTCCTATATTGAAAATGCGCGAAATGAAGGGGTGACGATCCTCTCGGCCCTCTCAATGATGCCTGGTTCTCCGGCATGGCTGGCGGTGACCGGAATTGTGGTCGCCGTGGTCGCCATGTCCAAATCGTTCCTGGGCACCTACTTTGGGGTGATTGAAGGCGCCAGCGAAATCGTGAAAACGACGCTGGGTCAGGTAGGCGTGCGCAAAAGCCGTGCATTTAACCGTGCGATCTCGATTCTGCTGGTCTCGGCGCTGACCTTCGTGGTCTGCTTTATCAACCCGAATGCCATCTCGATGATCTACGCCATCAGCGGTCCGTTGATCGCCATGATTCTGTTCATCATGCCAACGCTGTCGACCTACATTATTCCGGCCCTGAAGCCGTACCGCTCTGTGGGTAACTTCATTACCCTGGTGGTCGGACTGATGTGCGTTTCCGTGATGTTCTTCAGCTAAGCTCCCCTCTGCGGCGGCGGTTCCCACCGCCACCGCACGTTCTGTCAACATTCCTGTCGCAACAAGTTTCCCCTCTGACTTACACTTAGAGCCTATGCCAAATAGCCTAATGGGACAGCCTCTTAGGCTTTGCTCATCATCGGGGAAAATCCATGTCCAGCGTAAAACAATCCGGAAGCGGCACATTAGGTCATCGTCAGGTTTATCGTCTGGGGTATGGCGCCATGCAACTGGCGGGCCCTGGCGTCTTTGGCCCGCCGGCCGACCCGGAAGGCGCCATCCGGGTGCTGCAGGCGGCGGTGGAGGCCGGAGTCAACCATATTGACACCTCCGATTTCTACGGCCCGCACGTGACCAACCAGCTGATTCGACAGGCCCTGCACCCTTACACCGACGATCTCTGCATCGTGACCAAAGTCAGCGCCCGTCGCGATGAACAAGGGAACTGGCTCCCGGCAACATCCCCGGAAGAGCTGACGCAAGCGGTGGAAGATAACCTGCGTAACCTGGGTCTCGAGGTGCTGGAGGTCGTGAACCTGCGCAGCATGCTCAGCGCCCACGGACCGGTTGAAGGGTCGCTCGAAGGACCGCTGACCACCCTGCTCGAGCTTAAAGAACGCGGGCTTATCCGCCACATTGGCCTCAGCAACGTTACCGCACAGCAGGTGGCCGACGCGCAAAAGCTGACGCCCATCGTCTGCGTGCAGAACCAGTACAACGTCGCCAACCGCGGTGATGATGCGTTGATCGACCTGCTTGCCGCACAGAATATTGCCTACGTCCCCTTCTTCCCGCTGGGCGGATTTAGCCCCCTGCAGGCGCAGGAGCTGAACGATGTGGCCGCCGCGCTGGAGGCAACGCCGATGCAGGTAGCGCTCGCCTGGCTGCTGCAACGCTCGCCCAATATTCTGCTGATCCCAGGCACCTCCTCGCTTCAGCATTTGCAGGAAAACCTCGCCGCTGGCGCACTGACCCTTCCGCCCGAGGCCATCGCAACGTTAGATCACTTGCAGGCCTGACGGTCGTTGGCAACCGGCGCGAAGGCTTTTCGCACCGGTTGCCGCGCCCTGCCATTATTTGCCTGGAATAAGCCCAACAGTGCTGGCACTATATATACCCTTCATACTTCAAGTTACATGTACGTTGGCTTTTCTCGCTCACCCCAGTCACTTACTTCAGTAAGCTCCCGGGGATTTCCTGCGTCGTCGCCTTGCTGTAACTCGAATTATTTAGGGTATAGAATAAGCAGGTAGTTGTTTGCACTATTCCGTAACCAATAACCTCATACATAGCAGTGAAATATACTTTTTAGACGAGTCTCCTTTATGGGGACTTCTGTCGTTTTTGCCTTCCAGATTTTTTTGAACTCTTGATTACAGGAAAAACAATATCTGATTCGACGTTTATACAAATCAATCCAGCTACAAAGATAGCTAATAACATCAAATGCTCAGAAAAACATCTGGTTAATACAATCAGAATGTTGGCATTGCCATACAAAAAATTAACTACACACAATAAAAATCAACAAGGAATCTAAATGACTGAGGGAACAATAAAAACCAGCAGGTATGAGATCATTGCTATTTTCAGGGAAGAACTCAGGAAACAGTCCGAGATAGAAATCTTCCTCAATAACAAAAGCATCATGACTCAACTCACGCGGGTTGATTTTGCCGAGTTCCATATCGTCACGCATAGCAAAATCCCTCCGGGGAACAGATATAAATTCATTCTGCATAGCGATTCAGGCAAGATTGAATTCAACTCAACGCTGCTGGAAAATTATGGCAGCGAGCACCAACAGGGTAATAAGTTCTCATTTAGCCTCCCTGACTGTCTTCAGGTGATTCAACGCCGACGCGACCCGCGCTTTCGCCTGCATCACCACTATGATTTCTTTTGTCGTGGCCGACATAAAAATGGTGAGAACTATACTTTCGAAATTAAAGACATATCAGATGGCGGCTGCGCGTTGATGGCGAAAAACCCCAACTTAAAATTTCTGGGCCATCAGTCGGTGTTGAAAAATTCAATTCTGTCATTAGCAGAATACGGCGAAATCACTATCGATTTAGTCATCAAAAATGTCATTGAGGTCACCCTCGACGATGGCTGCGTAGACCAGGAGAGCTACCATCAGGTTTCCTGCCAGTTTAAATTCCGCCATCATGATGACAAAACCAGAATAGAGAAAATGCTGCTGGATTTGATTCTGGAAGCCAAGCGTAAAAAGAGAGTCTGAGCTTTTGGACAGGATATCGCTGTACACTGATGATAATCTCATCGGACAATCGATACATCGCTATATGATTGATAACAATAAAAATATATCAGTATTTCGTTATCAGGATATTGCGCAAAAGGCAGGGATGCCTTTCGCCGGCATCGTCATCATTAATGTCATCCATCAGGACATATCGGCTGGCGAAACGATGTCGCGACTGAATATGCTGCGCGGGTATCTCCTGAACTGCTCCCGGCTGATTTTAGTGGTGAAAAGTGACATTGCCAACCTGTGTCTGGAGCTGATCGGTATAGATAATGTATTGATACTCACCGAAAAATCATCGCTGGGTGATTTTTACCTTGCCACCAGCACGCCGCGCAACGGGCGCCAAGCCCCGGCGCAGAAGAAACTCTCCGCCAGAGAGCTACAGGTTCTTGAGCTGACGATGAGCTGTCATAACAACAAACGCATCGCCACCCTGCTGGACATCGACCATAAAACGGTACACAGCCATAAAATGCATATCATGAAAAAGCTGGGTATGGATAATTCGCGGATGATGAACCAAAAAATAGTCAACCTGTATCAATGCTAAAAAAGGTATTCTCCTCCTTCAGCATAAAAACAAGTAGATACCAATCAAAACCAAATAATTAATTGAGAAGTTACATTTAATAATTATTCCCAACTACAACAAGGTCACCTATAATCATTACACCCTGCAACAACCATGTGTAACTTCCTGGCGCGAAAAAATGACAGCCACCCTATTTTCAGATAACAATTTGTCTCGTAGTGATATCGCCGTACGTTATGTCTTTCAAAAAATGTTCTCGCCACAAGATACCCTGGTTGCCGTAGAGTGCTTAAGTCGTTTCGATACCATGCCGGTCGCGCCGGAATTTTTCTTTCGCCATGCCAATGCCGCGCTGCGCGAAAGTATTTTTATGGAGCAATTAGCATTAATTGAAAAGCACAAAGGATGGTTTATTGATAATGGCATTTCGGCGACAATCAATGTCGACGACCACATCCTCAGCATTCTCCATCATCCTGAAATAGACGCCTATATAAAACGCCTGGGCTGTGTGCATTTTGAGGTGACTGAAAACGCCAACAGCTTGCTTAACGATGCACTTGCCAACTGGCAATCCTCCCCCGCATCCACCTTATGGCTCGATGATTTTGGCTCTGGCTATGCCGGTATTAATGCTATTCGAGGATATCATTTTGATTATGTCAAAATTGATAAAGACTTCTTCTGGCATTTAATGAAAAAAGAGTCCGGTCGCCCGCTAATGGATGCGTTGGTAACCTTCCTTTCACGTAATAACCATAACGTCATTATTGAAGGCGTGGAAAGTGAAGCGCATAAAAACTGGCTGCAGGGAATGGAATGGTTTGCCGTTCAAGGGCATTACTGGAAAGAAGTCAGTATTGAACAACTGGTTCAGGAAAATATTACTCAGTAAAAATACCGGAACCCTCCGGTATTTTTACTGGCGAAAAGCGCACACCCTCAGTTATACACTAATTCCCAGGTGGCCCAGCTGGTAATCGGGCCGCTGGTTGCCTGCAACGGCGTCGGCGACACATAGCCAATATAATAAGTAAATACCCCACCATTGACCGATTTTTCTACCATCGATACCCGGTTTTGCTGCGGGTCGGCGGGCACAATTTTATTGCTCTTATCGAGGGTATTATTGTCATTGGTCGACAGCGCCAGATAGATATTTCGCGCCCCGTCCGGCAAGGTATTCGCCAGATAGCCGGCGTTTTCGTTCGCCACCGCCGTCAGCATAAATCCATCGACCCAGCGCACATTCACCGAGCGGATCTCATGGCTGTCCGCCGCGCCACCGTCATGACGCAGCTGACAGTTCGATAGCTCAAGCGTGAAAGGCTGCGGTTTCATCAATGCTCCGGCACCACGCGCGTGGACTTCCGCCAGACTCACCGGCGCCAGCCAGACGTTGCCGCTGCCGGCATTATGGCCGCCGTTGAGCGCCACGCTGCAGGAGATATCCGTCACCTTCCCGGCAAAATCGACTCGCCCGTTATCGTATTCCGGCATAAAACCGTAGACCGACGAGGTGACAATCATGCTGCCTGCCACCGCCAGTCTCAGACGTCGTTTGCTACGGGTACCCCATCCATAATCCTTCATGCCGGCCTCCCGAATTAATCGTATGTCAGGTTAAAGATCATATGCGACTCCACCTCGCCGGTACTGGTTGTCGGCAGATACTGGTAAAAGCGCGCATGATAGGCTTGCGTAAAGTAACGCGTCTCCTGATTACGTAGAGAGCCGATGCTGTACTTTTTGTTAAATTCCAGCGGAATCCCGTCCCGCAGCACCTGAATGCCGACCCCTTTCGCGGCTGAGCTACCGCTTTTTTCATTGAGCAATGCCCCTTGTTTGAGGGTGGTGCTGGTCGCCAGCGTGCCGGAGAACGACGTCTGAATATTGGCAAATCCCGTGTCGCTTAACCCGCCGCTGCACTGCAGTTCAATATTGAAATCCCGCCCACCGGCGGTGGTGCCGACCCCTTTGAGGTCGCTACGTTTAATGGTGCCTACCGGAACGTTCATATTCTTACCGCCCACCACCGTACAGGAGGGAGAGACGATGGTGATCGCGTTGGCGCTCAGGTAGGTTTCCAGGATCGGATTGTTGCCTCTTTCCCAGTCATACGAGGTGTATTTCCCCGCGGCCAGGGTTCCGCTGCCGGTGACGGCGGCGGTCTTGATAAGTTCGAGGGTGAAACGCGAGCCTTCCAGCGTATAGTTCGTCCCCCGCCCCCCGTTGGACGTGTAGCTGCCGGGATAAATAATATTCACCGTCGAGCCGCCACGGCTAAAGCGCATGCCGATCCCCGGCACGTTGGTGGAGTAGACCTTGTTTCCCAGATCGTGCACGCCAGCAGCCACAATGTCGGCCCGGAAGGTGTTGTTATTGGTGCAGTAGTAGCTGACGCCATTGCCGCCCGGCATGGTCCAGTCCTGTTTAACGATAACCGCCCCGACCGGCAGGTCCGGCGACACCACCACCCGCCCCAGGGTCATATCAAACTTTACCGTGCTGGCCGAACGGCGCGAGCAGTCCGCCCACACCGTGGATGTCCCCAGGGCCAGCAGGCCAGCCGCCATGATCAGTCGTTTACTCAGCGACATACCGTTTCCTTTGTTTTTGCCTGACCCAGATCGACCGAACATTGCCCGTCGTTCCACTTCACCGTGACGCGCTGCACGCTGGCATCGTTGATAAACATCATGCTGCCCTGACCTACCACGCCAATGTCCTTCCCTGACGGGTCAAGAATAGTGGCGGCAAACGGCAGCGGTTGATGATTCGCCTGTCGTGCCTGAAGGGTGATGCTGTTCTGCACCGAGGTCGCGAATGACACCTTCACCACGCTGCCTTCCCACGGAACAACCTGCGCCACGGTACGCTCAAAGGCGATATCATCCTGGCTACCTTTCGGATCGATCTCGACCGAGTTAATCCGGTACGGACGCAGATACGGCAAAATGGCGTAACCATTGCTATCGACGCGGGTACCTGGCGATCCCGGCAGCATGGCGCCGGCGGCATCTTTCGCTTCAATCAACGCCATGGTGTTGCCACTTTCCGGCGAGAACACCACGCCATGACGATGGGCTATCAATGTCCCGCTAGCCCCAAGCCCACTCTGGCGGTAGCCTTCGCCCTGGCTGTAGCTGCCGTTGAGGGTGGTCCACGGCGTGCGGTAGCTGCCGTTCAGGGCCACATCATGCTGCCCCCCGGTCGCGGTGGTGGTGGAGATGCCGTAGTTGAGGTTATTTTCGCGATCCAGCGCGCCGTTAATGCCAATCTGCGAGCTGCCAAAGCGCGAATTGTTGAACGAGGTATTCGAGGTCAGGTTGGCGGTACGGTTCTCGCCGAACCATAACGGGTAGCTGAAGTTCAGCGAGACGCGGTCGTCGCGACGATGCCCGCTGTTATCCGGCGTATAGACGCGCTGCGCCCCGACGGACCACGAAAGACGCCCGTACGTATTGTTGTAGTTGAGCTGATACTGCTTCTCGGTTCCCGAGCGGTTCCAGTAATCAGAGACGCTGCCGCTAAGATAAAAACCGCCCCAGCCGTCCGGCAGGTTCTGGTTCACGGTAAAGGTCATGCCGTTCTTCTGCCGCCACAGGGTGTAGTTGCGGTTACGGTTCTTCTCTTGATCGATGGTGTACAGCGCGTCGCTGAGGTTGTAATAGCCTTTGGTGGAGTAGCGATAGGCCGCCAGCACGATACTGGTCTGGGTTTCGGTGAACATCCGGTTGAAGGTGGCGCGATAGCTCTGCCCTTTCTCATCCAGAGTGTCGCTCTTCAACCGCGACTGGGTGACATCCAGCGACAATGCACCGATACCGGTATTCATCCCGGTCCCCAGCAGAAACGCCTGATAATCATCAAAGCCGGTCACGCCGGTATAGCCGGTAAACAGGTTGCTCAGACCATGCTGCCAGGTGGCCTGATACAGCATCGGTTTGTTTCGCAGCGAATTATCATCGACCTTACCGGCCGACAGCGCATAGCGGGTCATGCCCGGGCGCAGCAGCTGCGCGACCGAGGCGTAAGGGACGCTGAAGACCTGCACCGAGCCATCGGCCTCTTTGACAGTGACGTCAAGATCGCTGCCGTAGCCGGAAGGGTAGACATCCTGCAACGTAAACGGCCCCGGCGGTACCGAGGTCTGATAAATAATATTGTTGCCCTGGCGCACCGTCACCAGCGCGTTGCTTTGCGCCACGCCGCGGATTTCCGGGGCGTAGGAGCGCATGCCGTCCGGGAACATATTGTCATCGGTCGCCAGATTTACCCCACGCAGGCCAATGGTGTCGAAGAATTCCCCGTTCGTGAAAATCTGCCCGCCGCTGACGATTGAATTAATCTGCGGGATCGGCCGTTGGAGGTAGGTCTGGTTACTGTTCCAGTGCGCTTTCCCCTGCTGCTGCTGCCAGTTGAGGTTGCCGATATGCTTGAACAGCCAGCCGTCCCAGGACAGACCGGCATTGATGCCAAGATAGGCGCTGCTGTTATCCGAGCCGTTAGCCGCCGAGGTGTGGCTGGTCCAGGTATTCGCCATCCAGCCAAGATTCAGCGCGGCAATGCCCTTGTCCCAGAATTCCGGGCTGACAAAGTTTTTCAGACGCTGATCCTGGAAGATCTGCGGAATGGTAATCTCCAGCCGCAGAGCGGACTGAATCAGATTGTCTTTAACGGAAGCGTCGTCATACCACGCCTGCAGACGGCCACAGAAGCCTGCCTGCTTGCTCAGTTGCGGGTTGAGTTTTTCTGCCGAAATGCCGTAACGCTCGAGCATCTCGCGGGTGTAGCAGATCCCGAGGTTACCCTCTTTGTCACGGGTGACGTTGAGATCGTAGCGCCCCTTCCACTCGTTATTGGTGTAAACATCGAGCGAATAGGTCCCTTCCGTGATGGCACTGGCGGAGAAGCGAGACAGATCGACCTTTTCCCGGCTGCCAACGATAAAACCATCATTAAACTGGTATACCGTTCCCGGGTTTTCCTGTCCGCTGGAAAATGGCGGGAAGCAGAACAGCGCCATCGCGATCGCCGTGCTTAATCTTCCCGGGCAGATAGACCTCTGCGTCATGATCGAATCCCTTATTTAACCGCGACTTTCACCGCCACATCTGCGCCATAGTCATTGATATTGTTGAGCGTCAGGGTCTCGCCGCGGTTCACGGCGCCAGAGAGTGCTACGGTCTGGCTTGACTGCGGCGCCAGCATCACCGTTTTGCTGTTCAGGGCTTTGCCGCCCTCACGGGAAATACGGCTGATGGTGAGATAAAACGGCGTCGGGTTGTTAACTGCCAGGCTGCTGCCATTGGCGGTCAGCGTCAGCTGCTCCGGCGCGGCGTCGCGGTTGCCCAGTCCGACAGGACGATAGATAAACTTAAAGCGCGAACGGATCGCCAGCTGGAGGATGTTCTCGCCTTCATTTTTCTGATTGGCGACCACCGGCGGTATCTCGAGCAGATTCAGCCACCACAGCGTCTCTTTATTCTGTGCCAGCCCGGCAGCGCTACCCAGCTTAATGCGTAAGGTCTGGCCGCTTTTCGCGTCAACGCGAGAAATCGGCGGGGTAATAATAAATGGCGTGGTAATGGTATCCGGCGTCGCGTCGGCATTACCGTTATCCAGCCAGGCTTGCGCCAGGGCCGGACGGTCGGCGGTATTAGAAAGCTGCACCGTTATTTCTTTTTCATTTCCTGGATAAATAAAGCGGGTGCCGTTGACGATAATATTGTTGGCATGAGCCGCGAAACTAAAAATGAAACAGAAAAAAAGGACAATATGCTTCATGCTGACCTCAGAAGAAAAAAATAAGCGGCAGCAATGGCCGCTTTATTATTGTTTTAAACCGCCGGAGCAACCGACGGTTTTATTTTCTGGCGAAAATTACTGGTAAGTAATTTCGTAGGTCGCGTAGCTGTTAACCACACCGGTAGTTACGCTATCCGGGGTATTGGTCGCGTAACCGACGAAGTAAGTGAAGCGCGCACCGTCCTGGACTGCGGAATCATCAGCGGTAGCTTTCGGCTGAGTCGCATCACCCGGGATGATTTTTTTAGCCAGGGTGCTGCTGTCATCGGTGGACAGAACCAGCTGGATGTTTTTCGCACCTGCAGCTTCGGTATTCGCCAGGTAGCCGACTTGTTTGCCTGCCGCGCCAGCCAGCAGGTTACCGCCGGTCCAGTTCACGCCCAGTTTGCTGACATCATCCTGCTTCTCGCCGCTTGCAGACTGGCAGTTGCTGACGTCGATGGTGAAAGATTTTGGTTTCAGGTAGGTATCTGCAGCAGCCGCTTTGACTTCAGTCAGGGTAACCGGAGACAGATAAACGTTAGCATCGCTGCCCTGGCCGTTAACGGAAACGGTGCAGGATACATCGGTCACTTTACCGAAGAAATTAACCTGGCCACCACCAACATTGGTATCAGCCGCATTTGCCGCAGTCATACCAAAAAAAGCAGTCGCCATTGCTGCAGAGAGAAGAACCTTTTTCATTGCCATTTCCTTGTCAGAGTGAGTTTTATATCAATAAAACCAGCAGTAAATCTGCACAAAAGTCAGAAGCGTTATGCGATGCTCACTTGTGCAACTGTGAATAGAAACTTCGACTGACCGGAAGCCGCAATATTTAAGGCGTCAGGACACGAACGCGATTGATGGCGTTCGGTAATGCTATCGGCGTCAAAGAATGCTATTTATCGGCAACAAATATACATTTGCTTATAACTTGTTACATCCCACAGGCGATAAGTTTTGACTATTGATAAAAACTTAACAATAGCTAAAAACAAACAACAAGTTATTTACATTGAAAAGGAAAAGGCGCAATAGATATATATCGAGGAGGGAATATCATGACAAATAACGCTATTTGCTGGCTATCGCGAATATTCTGAATAATAAACTGAGGGAGCCATCAATATCGCCAAATAACGCCCTACAGCTGCAACTGAAAGTGCTGGCGTAGCGCCTGCTTGCCTTTCGGGGCGATCGTCACCTGGCGAAATCCCGGGGTGACAACAAACCAGCCGTTGAGCTGACCATGGCGCAATAATGCGGCCCCCACGGCGCCTCCGGGGTGAAAACGCCGCTCGCTCCAGTCCAGACAGGCGCAGCACACCCGGCGCCGCCCGGTTGGCAGGATCACCCCTAAACGAGCAAACTGTGCCTCTCCGGTCGCCGTCAGCGCCTCGCCATCCGGCGTGATCCACGCTTCGCGCAATAGGAAATCATAGAGCCCGACCGCGACTTCGCCTGCCAGGTGATCGTAGCAGGTGCGCGCCGTGCGCAAATTCACCGGGGTGCGGGTGGTGAGCTGCGTTGCGTGTTTGCCGGCCATGACCATCATGTTTTCCAGCAGCCCGGCCACATCACTGCTCGCCAGTCGATAATAGCGGTGGCGCCCCTGTGCCAGGCACACCAGCAGCTGGCTGGTGACCAGTCGGTTAAGGTGGGCGCTGGCGGTTGAGGCGGAAACCTCAGCTACCGTCGACAGCTCCGTGGCGGTCCACGCCCGGCCATCCATTAAGGCACAGAGCATTTTCATCCGCGAGGCGTCGGCCATGGCGGCAGCCAGCGCGGTGATGGATTCTGCCAGTGACTCATCATCAGCAATAATGTTGGCCGGTTTTAACATAGCGCCTCGTCAGGTGGTGGCCCAGGCACGCGTCACGTCCTGCGCCAGTGAAAAGTTATCGGTGACCAGAATCAGGCGATTGGCGTGATCGCTGTACTGGGTCAGGATATTGATTCCCTGCTCAGCCAGCGCCTGCGCTATCGCGCCCAGTTCACCGGGTTGTTCCTGTTTTAACCTGCGGATGAGCGGCTGGCAAACGCCCGCGACCGGGATCCCCGCCTGCTCCAGCACCGTTCTGGCCCGTTCGCCTTCAACCACCAGAAAATGGGCATGGCATTGATTGCCGCAGGTGAACACGCCGCCCCCTTCCAGCCCCACGCCCTGTTCCCCCAGCGTTTGCCCAAGTTTCGCCAGCTGGCCGGGAGTATTGGGCAGGATCACATGAATATCATACATCACCGTGCTCCTCCCGGCTGGCCGAGCCGTAGGCGCGGATAACCTGCGCAATTCGAATCTGCCAGGCGGCGAAGATTTCTGCCTTGCCCTCCTGCTGGGCCGCCTGGTGGCAGAGGTTCTGTTTCCAGGCCAGCACCGCCTGTTCATCACGCCACCACGAGAGGGAGAGAATTTTCCCCTCCGTCGTCAGGCTTTGAAAGCGCTCGATGCTGATAAAACCATCGATGGTGCTGAGCAACGGTTTCAGCTCCGCCGCCAGGGCCAGGTAACGCGCCTGTTTTGCCGGTGTGACATCGGCTTCAAAGAGTACCGCGATCATCGTGTCGTCCTTCTGCTGTCAGTGATAACGCCACTGTAATACTCCGGTTCAGCCGATGCTTCGTCGGCCAGCGAAGTATCATTTGCCCTCTTTTAACCCGGCTGGCAGGCATGTCTTCTCCGTACTCTTCAAAAAATCATGGTATCAGCAATACTTTTTTTTAATTTTCCGGGCTCACAAACAGGCAACTAAGCCATTGTTTTCGATAGAGACAAGATCCCAAACGTCATCTGACCGTCATCCTTCCGGCACAAAAGTGTGATCTAAATCGCACTTTTTGCCACGCTGGTTATAGTTAGCAGGCTTATTATAAACCCATCGAAAGCACAACGCTTTCCACCTAAAAAGTTAAAAGGATACACACCATGAAAAACGTAAAATTACTTGCCGCTGCCGGTATGCTCTCCCTGGTTTCTTTCGCTAGCTTTGCTCAGCACCCGGTCAGCGTCACTGCAGATACCCTCGACAGCGCAGAAGCAAAAATTGCCACTATCGCTAAAGATCAGGGCGCGTCTTACCACATTACCGAAGCGTATACCGGTAATCAGGTTCATATGACCGCCGAGCTGTCTAAATAACAGAATGGTTGCAGAGGGAACTGCCAGACTGGCCGCTGAAAGGCGGCCCGTTTGGTTCCCGCCGCACAAGCACCATGCAGCAATGTCGAGCCCCTTTATGGGGCTTTTTTTGTTAGCGCGCGCTGGATAGTCAGCACGCTCACCAGCACCACGATCAGCCCCACCAGCGCCAGCCCCTCAATTTTCTGTCCAAGAAAAATCCAGCCTAACAAGACCGCCGTCACCGGGCTCAGCAAACTTAATGCCGATACCGCAACCGAAGGCAGACGGCTAATCCCCCGGAACCATAGCCCGTAAGCCAGCATTGCCCCGGCCACGCACAGCCACAGATAGCCTGCGACCTGGGTCATTGTCACCTGCTGCAAAGGCGGATCCACCCACCATGCCACCGGCGCCAGCACCACACCGCCAATCAGCAGTTGCCAGCCCGTCAACGCCACCACCGGCAGCGATATCGCCCAACGCCGCGACAGCCAGGTGCCCAGCGCCATACTCACCGCCCCGGCGAACGCCGCCAGGATCCCCAGCGGATCCAGCACAACGTCCGGCGACAGCAGCAACAGCGCCATGCCGATAATGCCGCTGCACGCCGCGATTACCGCCAGCCACGGCGAACGCTGTCGGTCGACACACCAGGCCAGCAGCATCACCAGCAGCGGCTGTATCGCGCCAATCACCGCGGCCAGTCCGCCGGGCAGACGGTAGGCGGCAATAAACAGCAGCGCCTGAAACGCGCCAATATTGAGGATCCCGGTGACGATCAGCTTCCACCACTCCCCGCGCCGCGGAAAACGCCGACACCAGATCAGCAGCGCCACGCCTGCCGGCAGCACCCGCAGCAGCGCCGCGATAAAGGGCCGGTCCGGCGGCAAAAACTGCGAGGTCACAATATAGGTCGTTCCCCAGATAGCCGGAGCCAGGGCGGTTAACAGTAAATCTACAACGGGCGATCGCGAGAGAAAGCGCATGATTTTATCTTCACTTCAAGGTAAATTGATGGCTTAAGTATGTATCGATAAATGTCTTGATATCAAGATAAGTGAGCACAATTGGACAAGTCCCGCCCGGCTGACGCCGTAGATCGCATTCTTGAACAGTGGAAACGGGAGCGCCCGGATCTCGATTGCAGCCCGATGGGGCCGATCGGGCGCCTGAAGCGCTGCGCCATGTTGCTGGAACCGCAAATAGAAGTCGCGTTTATTCGCCACGATCTGGTGCGCTGGGAGTTTGACATGCTGGCAACGCTGCGCCGGGCCGGCGCGCCGTTTATCCTCTCTCCCACCCAGCTTTTTTCGACGCTGATGATCACCTCCGGCACCATGACCCATCGTCTGAAAGCGCTGGAGAAAAGAGGCTTTGTCAGCCGGTTAGCTGACCCGAACGATGCGCGAAGCATGCTGGTCGCCCTGACGCCTGAAGGGCGCGAGCGGATCGATGAGGCGGTAGAAACCCATGTGGAAAACGAACGCCAGCTGCTGGCCGGGCTGACCACCGCCCAGCGCCAGCAGCTGGATCAGTCGCTGGCGCTGTTGATGCGTTTGCTGGAAGAGCGCTAGCAACCGGCGGCGATATAGTCGCCGTTCGCGCTCATCGGGATCACCGTTAAAAACAGCACGCAGGCGAATAACATCAGGATCACCCCGCCGATAATTTTTACCGTCGGGACCAGCCACGTCAGGCGGCGCTCATCGTCTCCGGCAAACAGGCTGACCGCCCGTTCACGCGCGTAGCGGACCGCCAGCGACAGGCCGAGGATCGATAACGCGGTCCCCAGCGACATGGTCATCACTGCGGCAATACCCCAGCTGACGATCCCCAGAGCGTTGGAAAACAGCAGGATCATGATCGCCCCGCTGCAGGGCCTGGCGCCAATCGCCAGCACCACCCCAAGCCGGGTTTTCCAGTCAACCTGAGTCAGGTCATGCCCGACGCCATGATGGCCGCAGCCGCAATGGTCGTCGTGCTGGTGCAACGGGGTCGCCGCGCGGATGGTCATCTTCCGCGGCCGCAGGCCCCTGAGGGTTTGATAAATCACAAAAGCGCCGAACGCCCCGATCATCAGGGCGCTGATTTTCTCCACATACCAGCGGCTGGTACTGAGATCGCCGGAAGCCAGATTCAGCCCCACCGCCAGAATAAAGACAAACAGAATAGCGCTGACGCCCTGCATCAGGCTGCCGAGAAACGGCACCACCCGCGCCGCCAGCAGGCTCTCCTGGTTGGTGCTGAGATAGGTGGTGACGATAAATTTACCGTGCCCGGGGCCTACCGCGTGGAGCGCGCCATACAGAAACGCCCCGCCCAGCAGCCACAGCCCGCCGCTGTACTCATGGTTGTTGAGCTGCAAAAGATACATCACCAGATAGCGGTGCAGCGTGATTTGGGTGGCCAGGCACCATTGCAGGAAAGCGCCCCAGTGCGCATGGAGCGCCACCCCGGCCCACAGCAGCGCCAGCACCGGCAGCCCCAGTGAGAGAAGACGCCAGTCACGCGTCAGAATGCGAGTTGTCATCATTTTTAGCCATTAAGAGCCTACCTCAGCAGGCGTAGATTGCATTTTACAATACCCGTCAATTACGCATACCATCAGCCATTCTACCGTCGTCAGGCAAGGAGATGCTTGTGGATCAAAATAACACCTCTGAACACCCCGACAGCCACGAGAGCCGCTTCCATAAAGAGGAGTTTCCCTTCTTCTGGGTGGTCAACGTGTATGCAAAGTATACGCAGTTGATGGAAATAGAATTAAAAAAAATCGATATCGATCTTTCCCGTTTCCGGGTGCTGATGCTGGTTCATCAATATCACCGGGCCAGTATTTCCCGTATTACGGAGTATGCCGTCAGTAAAATGCCCACCGTCACCAAAATCGTGGGGCGCCTGCGCGATGACGGGCTGCTGACCACCCATATCAGCGCCAGCGATGGCCGCGTCACGGAAGCCGAGCTGACGCCCGCCGGTCAGGCAAAGGTCGCCGAGGCCCAGGTGCTGAGCAAAAAAGTGTTCGCCAGGGCATTTAAAGGCATTACCCCTGCCCAGGAAAAGAAAATGAATCATGTGTTATCCCTGCTGCTCCACAACCTCAACGATTAGTTCCCCCTTCTGACGACGCGACAATAACCTTGATAGTAAAAAGGGTATTGTCGTTCTTCCCATTCTCCCTACGTTTTTCGCACGGTTTTTATCATTTTATTAACTTATATTTTTGCGCTGTTTTTTGTGACCACCCTCAAGAGATTAAAATATAACCACTCAATAATAACCATAAAAAACAATAAATTAAAAATTATTTTTTATTTATAAAAAATTCATATCACCAAAATCGATGTGAAAAATACGTTACAAATTACTTGAACTTTCAAGTTTTAATGACAAGATTATCTCAAGTTCGACGCTGTACGTTTTATGCCCATATCACTTCGCTCAGTATCGTTAAACGGATAAATAAACCATGGCTAATGAACATTGCTCAGACATGACATCCGCGCCTTCAGGATTTATCTCGCGCTTTACGCTGGGCGCCGGAGAAGTGACGTTTGCGGTCAAAGACACCATTGATATCGCCGACCACGCCACCCAGGCCGGAAGCCCGGTGCGGCAGAATGTACCGGCGGCTGAAGCCCACGCCCGGGTGGTTCAGCAACTGCTGGATAACGGCTATCAGCTGCGCGGGAAAACGACCCTGCATGAGCTGGCCTTTGGCGTTACCGGCATCAATAGCTGGAGCGGAACCCCGGTCAACCCGCACTATCCGGCGCTGATCCCCGGCGGATCGTCGAGCGGTTCCGCCACCGTGGTCGCCGCGGGCGAGGTCGATTTTGCGATTGGCACCGACACCGGCGGTTCGGTGCGTATGCCGGCGGCCTGTTGCGGCGTGGTGGGTCTGAAACCGACCTGGGGCCGCGTGAGTCGCCAGGGAGTGATGCCCACCGACAGTTCGCTGGACTGCGTTGGTTTCTTCAGTCGCGACGTGGCAACCCTGCGACCGGTGCTGGAAACCGTACTGGGCGAGCGCGCCCCGGCCGCCCCGGCTCAGCCGGCTACGGCCTTTCTCTGCGGGTTGGCGACGGCCGACATTGAACAGTTGATCCTTGCCCGCCTGACACAGGCGGGGATCCAGGCGGCGCAGACTTCGCTGCCAGGTTTTGCCGACGCCCATCAGGCCGGCCTGACGATAATCAGCCAGGAAAACTGGCTGGCGTTTCACACCATCGTCGACTCCCCGCTGCTGGCCCAGGATGTGGCCGTGCGCATCCGCGCGGGGGCGGACATTAGCCCGGCCCAGCGCCGGGCCGCCGAAGATATACGCCAGACCTTCAGCCAGGCCGTTGATGCCCAACTGGCCCGCACGCCAGTGATTTTACTGCCGACCCTGCCGGCCTTCCCGCCGACGCTGGCCGAAGCCGCCGACCCGCTAAACGTGGTGAACCTGACCCGGCTGGTGCGGCCGTTTAATCTCAGCGGCCATCCGGCGCTGACGCTCCCCATCGGGGAAATAAATCAACGCCCGGTGGCCTTACAAATCGTCGGGCGGAAAAATAAAGAATTCGATTTACTCTATTTTGCCGAAGCATTAATGGCAAAGTTAAAATAATCAGACTCGCAAACTAATAATAATAACAACAAAAACAATTCACTCTCTTTAACTGGAAGAGGCTATGTCACATGTTAAACCCATCGGCATCACTGCGTGCGGAAAAGACCCTGCACGCAACAAATAGTGAATTAAACGAATTACTCGGCGAATTAAAATCGCGCAGTGAGGAATTTGAACAGCAGCGATATATCTCTGGCGATATTATTGCGCGCTTTAAAAAAATTGGCGTTTATCGTGCATTAGTCCCGGCGCAATATGGCGGGGATGAAATTTCACCCGCCGAATTTTGCCAGCTGATTGAAACCATCGCCAGCGCCGACGGCTCCGCCGGATGGGTCGCCAGCTTTGGCATGAACCCTTTCTATCTCGGCGGCCTGCCCTTAAGCACGCTGGATGAAATTTATCGTCATGGCCCGGATGTGGTCTTTGCCGGCGGGATTTTCCCTCCGCAAAAAGCCACCGCCCAGGACGGCGGATTCCAGGTCAGCGGGCGCTGGAGCTTCGCCAGCGGCTGCACCGGCGCAGAGCTTATCGGCGTGGGCATTCTGCCGGATGACGGCTCTGCCCGCCCGCTGCCGCGTATCGCGGTGCTTCCCGCCGATCGCTTCACCATCGACCCGGTATGGAATACCGTCGGTCTGGCCGGCACCGGCAGCCATGACGTAGTGCTCAAAGAGGCGTTTGTCCCCGAAGAGTGGACCTTTATTCGCGGCGGCGAACTCAATCTGGACGGCGCGCTTTACCGCTACCCGGTGCTGTCGCTGGCAACCCAGGTACTCTCGGTGGTAGCGCTGGGTATCGCCCGCGCCGCGCTCAGCGAGATCTACGCCATCGCCGAGCGCCAGAGTTCGGTCACCGGCGCTCCGTGTCTCGCCGACCGCCAGTTCGCACAGATGGAAATCGCCCACTGCGAAGCGGAGCTGCGCTCGGCCCGCTGCTGGTTCTACGACGCCATCGACGACGTCTGGCAGACCATTTTACGCGGTGATACCCCAGGCGAAGAGATGATCAACGCCCTGCGGCTGTCCTCGACGCATATCACCCGCGTCTCTTCCTCCGTGACCACCCGCGCGCTGAAGCTGGCCGGTATGCCCGGCGTCGCCATGCGTAGCCCGCTGCAGCGCTATGCCCGCGATTCGATGGTGATCACTCAGCATGCCTTTATGGGCGAACTGACTTACATCAATGCCGGGAACATGTTCTTCGGCCACTCGCCGCTGCCCGGCTATTTATAACCTTTTAAGGAGTATGACGATGATCCGTGTTCTATTTTGTATCGGCGTAAATCAGAACTTTTTCGATGCCACCCCGGAGGTCGGCAAGCAGGTCTGGGCCGCGTTTGGCGAAATGATGATAGGGATTGAAAACACCGACGGTATTCAGGTGATCGGCAATATGGATGACGACCGGGTAATGGTCGGGCCCTCTACCGGCTGGCCGTGGACCACCTACGTCCTCGCCGACGCCCGCGATTTTGACGCCGTGACCGCCGCCTGCAATTTGTTCCGCAGCGTGCAGGTTGGCGGCGGTCCGGACCGCCTGTGGAAATATTGTAAAGTCGTAGCCCGTACCGGGCGTGAATTAATTATTCAGGCCTGATAAATGAATAACGATAAACTGCTGCAGCGCCTGGATAAACTCGAAGCCGCCAACCAGATCCGTAATCTGATGAGCCAGTATATGCATTTATGCGACGATTTATCCCATCCGGATATCGCCAATAAAATTGCTG
Source organism: Enterobacter sp. JUb54 (assembly GCF_014298075.1). Classification (GTDB taxonomy): domain Bacteria; phylum Pseudomonadota; class Gammaproteobacteria; order Enterobacterales; family Enterobacteriaceae; genus Klebsiella; species Klebsiella lignicola. Next base: position 4,964,478 of record NZ_CP060418.1, on the reverse strand, counting down.
ACTTATTTAGCGAAGCGGCTATCTGGGAAGGTATCGGCAGTTTATATCAAATGAAATTAGGGCGTTATTGCGGACGCGAAAACATTGCCAGCATGATGGCCAACTATATTAGCGAGCCCTCTCACTTTGCTATTAACGTTCATTATTTAACGTCAGAATATATTGATATTTGTGCGGAGAAAGAGGCCATCGGACGCTGGAAAATGTTGCAGGTTTCCACCTTCCGCGCCGGCGGGTCGCATCTCAACAGCGCTGAACTGGTCATCCGCTTTAAAAAAGCCGACGACCGCTGGCTGATCGATCATTTCACCACCCGAAATTTATTGAGTCGCCCGGTGGATTACTGGCACTCGCAGGCGGATTTACCCGTACCTAATGCAACGCAGTCTCCGGAATGATTCCGCGGGCAGTCCGCCCGCAGAACCATCACGGGGCCTCAGGAGATTGAGCAATGTCTGAATGTATTCCGGTTAAAAATTTAGAGAGCGGCTACTGCGCCGCCACGTTAGCCGCCCTGGTGCAGTCAGACCGGGTGCATACCTCGCTGTACACCTCCGGCGATATCTTCGCCCTCGAGATTGAGAAGATTTTTAACCACACCTGGGTGTGGGTGGCGCACGAAAGCGAAGTCCCGGACACCGGCAGCTTTAAGTCGTCGATGGTCGGCACCCAGCCGGTCATCGTGGTGCGTGACCGCAAGGGCAATATCAACGTCCTGCTGAACCGCTGCCGTCACCGCGCCGCCACCGTCTGCGAACACCGCAGCGGAAAAACCAACAGCTTCGTCTGCCCGTATCACGGCTGGGGCTACGGCCTCGATGGCGCCCTGCGCGGCGTGCCGCATCCGGAAAGCTACGGCGATACCCTGGAAAAAGACCAGCTCGGGATGGTGCGTCTGCGAACCGAAAGCTACGCCGGGATGATCTTCGCCACCTTCGACCATGAGATCGAACCGCTGACGGATTTCCTCGGCCCGGCCATGAAGTGGATGGATCTGTTTATGAAACAGGGGGCGGGCTATGCGCTGCAGGCCACCACCGCCCACCGCTTCCGCTTCCCTGGCAACTGGAAGATCCAGCTGGAAAATACCACCGACGGCTACCACTTCCCCATCGTGCATAAATCATTCCTCAGCTCGGTCGATAAGCAGACGGAAGAGATGCTCAACTTCGTCGACGGCAAAGGTTTTGTCGAAGACCTCGGCAACGGGCACAGCGTGATGGTGATGATCCCGGAGTTGATTGATCTCGAAAAGAACCTCGATGCGCCGGTGCCGGACCGTTTCCTCGAACTGGCCCAGGCGCTACGCGAGGAAGGTCATGAAGAGCTGCAGGTGCGTCGCATCGTCCGCGCGGTGGGCGGCAGCGGCTTTAACCTGAACCTGTTCCCCAACGTGGCCTGCTCGATGGCGTTCTTCCGCGTACTGCAGCCCGTGTCGGTACAGGAAACCGAAATCCACCACGTGGTGCTGACCATGAAAGATGGCCCGGCGATCGCCAACCAGGCGCGCCTGCGGATGCACGAACACTTCCAGGGGCCGATGGGCTTTGGCACGCCGGATGATTCAGAAGCATGGGAGCGCGTCCAGCGCGGCGGCGGCGCGGGTAACGATCTGTGGATCATGCTCAACCGCGGCCTGCCGGGAGAGACCCGCACCGCCGACGGTTTGCGCAGCGACGTCAGCGCCGAAACCGGCATGCGTGCCGCCTATCAGCAATGGAAAAAGTACATGACTGCCGAAAGCCGGGGGCAAAAATGAGCGCACAGTCCACCTTAACCGCCGCCATCCACTTTATTAACCTCGAAGCTGACCTGCTCGACCAGGGTGAGTTTCGCGAATGGCTGACATTGTGGCAGCCGCAGGGGATGTACATCATCCCCGTCGACCAGCAGACCACCGATTTCGCCAATGCGCTGAATTACGCCTATGACAACCACGCGATGCGCGAAAAGCGTGTCCATCGTCTGTACAGCGGCGAGTCGATCTCCACGACACCACGGGCGCGCACCATTCGCATGACCGGCCGCCATCGTCTGGTGGCGCAGGACAGCGAGCAGGTCGAGATCCGCTGCGCCCAGTTTCTCTATGAATACCGTAAAGGTAACGAGCAGCACTACGTTGCTGACCTGAGCTACACCCTGGTGCCGCAGGGAGAGAGCTTCCTTATTGCGCAGAAGGTCGTCCGGTTGATTAACGGCGATGACTATCTGCATAGCATTGGCTACATCCTGTGAGGCCGCAATGAACAGAACCGTATTAGTAACCGGCGCGGCCAACGGCCTTGGGCTGGTCATCAGCCGCCATCTCTGGGAGCAGGGCTATCAGGTTGCGATGGCCGATATCTCTCTCGACGCCGCGCGCCAGAGCGCCCGACAGATTGACGCCGACCAGCAGCGGCTGCTGCCGCTGGCGCTGGATATCCGTGAAGCCAAGCAGTTCCAGGCCGCGCTGGATCAGGTGTGCCGCCACTTTGGTGCGCTGGATGTGCTGGTGAATAACGCCGCGCTCACCCTGACCACGCCGATCATGGAGATCGGCGTCGAAGAATTCGATAGCGTCACCAGCACCAACCTGCGGGGCACGTTTCTCGGCTGCCAGACCGTCGGCCGCTATTTTAGCGAGCGTCAGCAGGGCAGCATTATCAACCTCGCCTCGCTGGCGGGGCAAAACGGCGGCACCGCTTCCGGCGCCCACTACGCGGCGTCGAAAGGCGGCATTCTGACCCTGACCAAAGTGTTCGCCCGCGCGCTAAGCGCCGCCGGCGTCAGCGTCAACGCCATCGCACCTGGCCCACTGGATCTCCCGTCGGTGCGGGCGGCGGTACCGCAAGAAAAAATGCCGGCGCTGCTGGAGATGATCCCGATGAAACGCCTGGGGGATCCGCTGCTGGTCGCCCGCGCGGTAGAGCTGCTGGCCGCCCCTTCCGCCACCTTTATCACCGGGGCGACCTGGGATATCAACGGCGGCATCTATATGCGTTAAGCCCTTGCAGGGTGGAGAAGAAAGATGGTTGAAACGCTGACCGTACGCGTCGTAGAACGCGAAATTCAGGGAACCGAGGTCGTCGTCCTGACGCTGGCCTCGCTGGACGGAACCGCCCTGCCCGCCTTTAGCGCCGGGGCGCATATCGATCTCCACCTCGGCGAGGAGATCGTCCGCCAGTATTCGCTGTGTAGCAGCCCGCATCACCCGGAGCAGTATCGTCTGGGCATCCTGAAGGATCGGGCTTCGCGCGGCGGATCGCTGGCGGCGCATCGGCTGCAGGTCGGCGCCACAGTGGCGATTAGCCCACCGCGCAATCTGTTCCCGCTGGCGATGGACGCCAGCCGCAGCCTGCTGGTAGGCGGCGGGATCGGCATTACGCCGATGCTGGCCATGGCGGATGCCTTGTTCCGCGCCGGCAAGCCCTTCGAGATGCATTATTGCGGGCACAGCCGCGAGGGAATGGCCTTTTTGCACGAGCTGGCGGACTGCCACTTCAGCCAACATGTCCATCTGCATATCAGTGACGAAGGGCACAAGATCCGCCCCGAAGACGTGCTGGCGCCGCACCATGCTGATGCGCATGTTTATGTCTGTGGTCCGGAAGGGTTTATGGCCTGGCTATCCGATGCCGCGCGCGGCTACGGCTATTCCCCGGAACGCCTGCATCAGGAGTACTTCAATCGTGAAGTCGAAACCGGCGGCGACCGCTTTGACGTCGATGTCCCGGAGCTGGGCTTAACCGTCACCGTCGAGGAGAACGAGACTATCGTCGCCGCGCTGCAGAAGGCGGGGATCAAGGTCAAAGTCTCCTGCGAACAGGGGGTGTGCGGAACCTGCCTTGCCAACGTGTGTAGCGGTGTTCCGGACCACCGCGACGAATACTTAACCGATGAAGAACGTGAAGATAACGATCAGATCCTGCTGTGCTGTTCACGTGCCAGAACTCCCCGGCTGGTTATCGAAAGCTTCGAATACGTCAAACTGAAATAACGGATACCGCTATGAACCTGACATCAGATTTCCGTAATGCCATGGCGCAGTTGGGCAGCGCCATCACCATCATCACTACCGATGGTCCGGCGGGCCGCTTTGGTTTTACCGCCTCGGCCGTGTGCAGCGTCACCGATTCGCCGCCCACGCTGCTGGTCTGTATGAATCGCTCCTCGTTCGCTCATAGCAAGTTTAAAGAGAACGGCGTGCTGTGCGTGAACGTACTCTCCGCTCAGCATCAGGATCTTTCCGGCATCTTCGCCAATAGCCAGCTGCGATCGGAGGAGCGTTTTTTGCATGACCAGTGGCTGGCACTGGAAACCGGTTCACCGGTGCTGGCGTCTGCCGTCGCCAACGTCGACTGCACGATCGCCACCAGCCATGAAGTGGGCAGCCACAGCGTGTTTTATTGTGAGGTTCGACAGATCCGTCACAACCAGGCCGGCGACGGACTGGTGTGGTTCAACCGTCAGTTCCATACCCTCAGCGCGCAACCGTACCGCTAAGTGTTTGCATAACAACCCATAAGAGCCTGTCCATCAGGCTCAAAAAAATACCCTATCGCATTACGCCTCCCCATCGCCTTTGGGTGGCGTCAAGGTGCTGACTCGTCGGCGCCCTCTTTTCACCTGCACTGGAGTACATGTGATGTCTGGAACTGCGAGCGATACGCCGGTAAGCAAACCCCAATCAATGCGCAAATTGATTATCGGTTCTTTTCTGGGTAACTCTCTTGAGTGGTACGACTTTTTTCTCTACGGCACGGCGGCAGCGCTGGTGTTCGGGCCGCTGTTCTTCCCGGCCACCGATGACCCGCTGCTCGGCGCCTTCCTGGCCTTTTCGGGGTTTGCCATTGGCTTTATCGCCAGGCCGCTGGGCGGTATCGCCTTCGGCCATCTCGGAGATAAATACAGTCGCAAAATGACCCTGATCATCACCCTGACGCTGATGGGGGCCAGCACCTTTTTGATAGGTCTGTTGCCAACCTACGAGCACATCGGTGTGCTGGCGCCCATCGCCCTGATTACCCTGCGTTTCGTGCAGGGCGTGGCCTCCGGCGGCGAATGGGGCGGCGGCGTACTGATGCTGAGCGAGAATGCCCCGGAACATCAAAAGGGCTACTACACCGCCTGGAGTCAGGTGGGCGTTTCCGGCGGCTTTGTCCTTTCGTCGCTGGCGTTCTATCTGGTTCAGTTGCTGCCCCAGGAAGATATACTGGCCTGGGCGTGGCGCATCCCGTTCCTGCTGAGCCTGTTTATCTTTCTGGTGGGGGTCTATATCCGGCGCAATATCGAGGAGAATGCCGAGTTCGTCGCCCGCAAAGAGCAGTCCGAGGACGCGCAGCTACCGGTACGTAGCGCCTTCAAACATCACCCGAAAGCCATTTTGCAGGCCATCGGTTTGCGGCTGGCGGAAAACGGCGCGGTGTATATCTTTTTCACCTTCTCAGTGGTCTATTGCAAACATATCGGCATTGAAACCCGGCTGGTGATTGCCGCGGTGACCATCGCTATGGCGGTGGAGATTGTCACCATTCTCGCCTGGGGCTGGTTGTCAGATCGCATCGGCCGGAAAGCGCTCTATTACATCGGCGTGATTGGCATGGCCCTGGTGGCGTTTCCGTTCTTCTGGCTCCTGCAAATGCACAGCTTCCCGGCGATTCTGCTGGCGATGCTGCTGGCCCTGCCGGTGTGCCACGGGGCGATGATTGCCGCCCAGCCGTGCATGATGGTGGAGCTGTTCCCGGTGGAAGTGCGCTATACCGGTCTGGCGCTCGGCCATGAAATTGGCGCCGTGATCTCCGGCGGGATTAGCCCGATGCTGGCGGTGGCGTTTTTAATCAAGTGGGACAGCTACGTCCCGGTCGCCTTGATGCTGCTGGCCTTTGCATTACTGGCGCTGGTCGCGCTGTTCAGTATTCGCCAGCCCACCACCGCACGCCCGCAGCGGCAACCGGCCCTGTAATACCCATCGGCATGATGGTCTGTGCAACAAGGATGTTGCCCGTTCTGAACCCCCAGCCTTCAAATTTAAATTTAAACAAAACAATGATTAAGCCGGCACTTTTTGCTGAACCTGATAAATAGTTCCACGCCACAATGGCACCGTCTTCTATTTTATATATTGGAATGTTGGATTTATCAGAAAGGCAATTTATATGAAAAAGTTTATTATTCCTCTGATCACCGCAGCCCTGTTGCTGCCAGCGCTGTCAGCCCATGCAACTTACCGCAGCGATAACCGCCAGGACGCACGAAATATCCGCCAGGACTCTCGCGAGGAAGGACGTGATACCAAGCAGCAATGCGTCCGGGACAACAACAAGAGCAATGCCGGTTGCCGTCAGGACAAACGCGAGAATCGCCGCGACGGTCGTCAGGATGCCCGCGACGAGAAGTGGTGATCCACTGACAAAAACAGCAGGTGTGTGGTAAACACGCCTGCTATTACGCAGGTCAAGATTTACATTCTTCAAACAGAATCTCCACGGAGCAGGCGATATCCGCCAACAAATACGTTACTATAGGTTACGTTCAGTGACTTTTTATTTCCGCGCGATGGCTGGCCGGGATAATTTCGTGGGCAACTATTCGCGCCATAAGTATGCTATTTGACGCAGTCCGACGAAAGCCGGGAGATATTTAACCCATCTCTTACCGCCCCCTGTTTCGCCCCTCAATTCCGCATACCAAAAATACAATAAAAACACGTTTGAAAATTCCTGAAATCATTTACAACAAATCAGCAACAATTTGATATTAAACAACATTATATTGTCACCGCCACCAGAACCCATCATTCTAAACACTCCAGTAAAACGAGATAAGCCAGCAATCCTGATTCGCAAAAGTACCGGATTCCGGCGTGATACACCTCAACAATTAAGTCATATATCACCCGGGAATACATACCTCAGGTTTATTATTGCTATTCTCCGGCATAATTTTGCAGTATGGTTTAATCACGGTTATCGTCATGCAGTGAATGCTATCCGGTCTGGCATATCGTTTTTGCCATACTGCGACGCACTTTATGCAATATTCAGTGGGCCGCCCGCCCCCTGCGCCTCCGTATTCCAGGAGTGCATAACCAGAAGGAATGTAGGATGAGCAGAATATGGAACCCTCCCCGAATATTAATATTTATTAACAAAAAACGTTATATCACAATATTACATGAGGTTATTCCCCCGCGACGAAGGGAGAGGCTTCATGTTTAAAACCAGCCCGCATTCGGAGTCCCCGGTTCAGCATGATATATGCTGAGGAACTTTTATCCGTTATAAAAGCATACCGCGCTATGACGAAAAATAAATGTTCAACAACACCTACTGATCAACGCTCTGGCCTGGCAACGAAGACCACACGGAATGAATGCCTTCAATTAAAAGGGAATAACATGAAGAGTACTGCTGAAATCAAGAAGAGGAACTTCCTGACTCAAAACGAGATTGAGTCGCTCCTCAAAGCAGCAAATAGCGGAGTCCACGCTGCACGTAACTATTGCCTGACCTTACTCTGCTTTATTCATGGTTTTCGCGCCAGTGAAATTTGCCGTCTGCAAATCTCGGATATTGATTTACGCTCTAAATGTATTTACATCCGCCGACTTAAAAAAGGGTTTTCAACGACCCATCCGTTATTAAATAAAGAAATTCAGGCGTTAAAAGTCTGGCTGGATATTCGCAGGTCATATCCGGATGCTGACAGCGAATGGCTGTTTTTATCCCGCAAAGGCAATCCACTCTCCCGCCAGCAGTTTTACCAGATTATTTCGACTGCCGGAGATAACGCCGGATTGACCATTGAAATACATCCCCACATGCTCCGCCATTCATGTGGATTTGCGCTGGCGAATATGGGTATCGATACCCGCCTTATTCAGGATTATCTCGGCCATCGCAATATCCGTCATACCGTCTGGTATACCGCCAGCAACGCCGGGCGTTTTTACGGCATCTGGGACAATAAGAAAGAGAAGCAGCGCAACAACCTCTTGCGTTGATACCCGTCTCAGCAACGGGGTTCAGAGTCTGATGCCATGGATGGCGTTAAAATGAGCAACTGTTACTAAAAACATTAGCAAATATTAACCATGCGTTAATTAAGATTATTGTTCCCGCAAGTTCTGGTTTCATTCATAATAGCCCGACAAGTGATATCCTTGTAAATAACCAGGATTTCAATTCGTTATTTATTGTCGGATTAAACCATTCAGCATTATATTTTCCGTTTAAATCCTCGCCGCCCATAACTTTTTCTCCTGTAATTTTATGAACCTGGCATTCGCTGCGCTTAACGCTATTGTGATATGACCTAAAATCCATAAAAATAAGATTTATCGCCTGGCGATATTTTAACTATGTGTAAATGTAATGTGAGCATTTGTTTTTTTGAATACACCTTTAACATTGCGGATTATTTTTTAGCCGCCCTGATTTCTTTCAGGGCGGCGCCTTCGTTCATCAATTTCAGGAGCAATGTATTGTGAATCGACGTCGTTTTCTTACCGCCAAAGAAGTTCAGGCGATGATGCTGGCTGCCCAGCAGGGTCCCACCGGAGAGCGGGACTATTGTCTGATACTGCTGGCGTTCCGCCATGGTATGCGTATCAGTGAGCTTCTCGACCTGCACTATCGGGATCTGGATCTTACTGAGGGACGGATCAATGTCCGCCGGCTGAAAAATGGATTTTCGACCATTCACCCCCTGCGATTTGACGAACTGGAAGCGATTGAACGCTGGAGTCAGGTACGTGCCGGCTGGAAAGCCGCGCAGAAAACCAGTGCGATCTTTATTTCACGCCGAGGAACCCAGCTCTCCCGCCAGCAGGCCTATCGGATTATTCGCAGCGCCGGCGAGCACGCGGGCACCGCGACCCAAACCCATCCGCATATGTTGCGCCACGCCTGTGGCTATGAACTTGCGGAAAGAGGCACCGATACGCGTTTGATTCAGGATTATCTGGGTCATCGCAATATTCGACACACGGTGCGCTACACCGCCAGTAATGCGGCGAGATTTGCCGGATTATGGGAAAGAAATAACCTGCTGGAAGAAAAATCTTATGATCAAAAGAAGTAGTTTATACAACTGATAAATAAGGATATTTTTAGAAATGAACAAGTCAATTGGGGCCAAACTGTTTATATCATAAAAATGTTTTGCAAACTTTTGCAACTAACAAGTACGTTAATTCTAAGAAATTAATATTATCTAACTGATTATCATCATATTTTACCTCTGATAGATTTTACTTATTCACTCATCCATTCCGCCGTTCTGCCATATCATCCTTTCTGACCCCGCCGATTATCTTGCTCTCCCCCACGCAAAAATTCAGCCGATAACACCACAAAAACACAAAAACCAACATGAATAACTAATCACACAGTAATCAAAGACCTCAATAAGAATTTTATTTCAATGAGTCAAAATGGCCCCAATTGACTCATCAGTTGGGGAAAAACTGTGCAGAGCCGGCAGTCGAACCATTCGGCTGATATATGGAATGCCTGGAAGGCACTACGACTGCCAATTTCGGTTCGTAATATCGACTTTGTTTAAAGGAAAACACCATGAAAATCAAAACACTGGCAATCGTTGTTCTGTCAGCCCTGTCCCTGAGCTCTGCAGCGGCTCTGGCTGATACCACTACGGTTAACGGCGGTACAGTGCATTTCAAAGGGGAAGTGGTTAACGCTGCCTGTGCCGTAGATGCCGGCTCTATCGATCAGACCGTTCAACTGGGCCAGGTCCGTTCAGCCAGACTCGCTACAGCAGGGAGCACCAGCTCAGCGGTAGGTTTCAACATCCAGCTGGATGATTGCGACACCACCGTAGCAACCAAAGCTTCCGTTGCCTTCTCCGGGACGGCTGTAGACAGCACCAACACCACCGTACTGGCACTGCAGAACTCCGCAGCTGGCGGCGCTACTAACGTAGGTGTACAGATCCTCGACAGCACTGGTACTCCGCTGGCTCTGGATGGCGCTACCTTCGGTGCAGCGACCACCCTGAACGACGGTACCAACATCATTCCTTTCCAGGCACGCTACTACGCAACCGGTGCAGCAACTGCCGGTACTGCTAACGCAGACGCCACCTTCAAAGTGCAATACGAGTAATTCACTCATCAGGCAAGGATGCGGTTCGGGCCAGGATGGCCCGTTATCTACGACAGGACTGGAGTGATAGCGATGCCAGGAATGAAATCAGCACTGTTGCTACTGCTGCTGCCGCCACTCGCCGTGGCAGGAAACCACTGGAACGTCACGCTCCCTGGCGGAAACATGCGTTTTCAGGGAGTCATTATTGCGGAATCCTGCCGGGTTGAAGCAGGAGACCAGCAGTTGACGGTCAATATGGGGCAGATCAGCAGCAATCGCCTTCATTCTGCCGGGGAAGATACCGACCCCGTGCCTTTCGATATCCATCTTCAGGACTGCAGCACCGCCGTCAGCCAACGCGTCGGCGTCGCTTTTCACGGCGTGGCGGACGGTAAAAATCCAGACGTGCTTTCGGTGGGTGAAGGCCCCGGCATCGCCACCGGAATCGGTATTGCGCTGTTTGATAGAGAAGATCGCCTGATTCCGCTTAACGCACCGGCCAGCGCCTGGTCACGACTGTATGTCGGGCCAACAACGCTGCATTTTGTCGCGAAATATCGTGCGACCGGCCATCAGGTGACCGGCGGAGCCGCCAATGCTCAGGCCTGGTTCTCTCTGACCTATCAGTAAATAACGGCGGGCATACCGGATGCAGGACACAACGGTGAGTATAAAAGGGGAAAACGTGAGAAAAACACTGGGGATGACGCGCTATCTGCTGGCGAGCTTATTGATGGTCGCCACGGCAGGTTTCACTGCACAAGCCGAAGCTGGCGTAGCGCTGGGGGCAACCCGGGTGATCTATCCGGCCGGACAGAAACAGGTCCAGCTGGCGGTGACGAATAATGATGACAGCAGCACCTATCTGATTCAGTCATGGGTCGAAAATGCCGAGGGGCAAAAAGACGGGCAGTTTGTAATAACCCCGCCGCTGTTCGCCATGCAGGGTAAAAAAGAGAACACCTTACGCATTATTGATGCCACCAACGACAAGCTGCCGAAAGATCGGGAAAGCCTGTTCTGGATGAACGTCAAAGCCATCCCTTCGATGGATAAATCAAAGCTCAGCGATAACACGCTGCAGCTGGCGATTATTAGCCGCATCAAGCTCTACTATCGCCCGGCAAAACTGACGCTGTCGCCGGATCAGGCCCCGGAGAAACTGACGTTTCGCCGCAGCGCCACGGCCCTCACGCTAATTAACCCGACGCCTTACTACCTGACGGTCACCGAACTCAATGCCGGTACGCGGGTGCTGGAAAACGCGCTGGTCCCGCCGATGGGTGAAACCTCGGTAAAAATCCCGGCCGATGCGGGTCGCGATATCACCTACCGGACCATCAACGACTATGGCGCACTGACCCCACGGATGAAGGGCGCACTGCAATAACTCCGGGGAAACCAGCGTTCTCCCCTGAATGATAATAAGAACTGACAGCCGGGCGACTACGGACCGGAGGGACTATGTCACATCTGAAATATGGACTGGACCGTTTGGGCATCCAGCGTACGCGGCAGGGTGCCCCAGGGTCGGTTCGCCTATTTGCCCGGTTCCCTATTGCCCTTTTGCTGGCCCTGCCAGCTTTTTCCGCGCAGGCGGAACTCTACTTTAACCCGCGTTTTCTCGCCGACGATCCTGCCGCCGTGGCGGACCTGTCGGGATTCGAACAGGGACAGGAGGTGCCGCCGGGCACCTATCGCGTCGATATCTATCTGAATAATGGGTTTATGACCACCCGCGATGTCACCTTTAATCGTGCGGAGAACCAGCACGGCCTCGCCCCCTGCCTGACCCGCGGACAGCTTGCCAGCATGGGGGTCAACACCGCCGCCGTTACCGGGATGAACACCCTGGCCGCCGATGCCTGCGTGCCGATGGCGGAGTTAATCAAGGATGCCACCAGCCGTTTTGACGTCGGCTCCCAGCGCCTGTACCTGACCGTTCCGCAGGCGTTTATGGGCAACCGCGCGCGCGGCTATATCCCACCGGAACTGTGGGATGACGGGATCAATGCCGGGCTGCTGAATTACAACTTCACCGGTAACAACGTGCGCAACTCCATCGGCGGCAGCAGCCAGTACGCCTATCTGAACCTGCAAAGCGGCCTCAACCTCGGAGCCTGGCGTCTGCGGGACAACACCACCTGGAGCTACAGCACCGGCGGCAGCTCCGCGAGCAATGAGAATAAATGGCAGCACGTCAACAGCTGGCTGGAGCGGGACATTGTGCCTCTGCGCTCGCGCCTGACGATGGGCGACAGCTACACCAATGGCGACGTTTTTGACGGGATTAACTTTCGCGGGGCGCAGCTGGCCTCGGACGACAATATGCTGCCGGACAGCCAAAAGGGCTTTGCCCCGGTGATCCACGGTATTGCCCGCGGCACCGCCCAGGTCTCCATTCGCCAGAACGGCTATGAGATTTACCAGAGCACCGTGCCGCCTGGGCCATTCACCATTAACGATCTCTATGCCGCCGGCAACGGGGGCGATCTGCAGGTCACGGTGAAAGAGGCCGACGGCAGCCTTCAGGTGTTCTCCGTTCCCTGGTCAACGGTGCCGGTGCTGCAACGTGAGGGCCATACGCGCTTCGCCCTGACCGCCGGGGAGTACCGTAGCGGCAACGACCAGCAGGATAAACCGAAATTCTTCCAGGGCACGCTGCTCCACGGCTTGCCGGCAGGATGGACGCTGTACGGCGGGACCCAGCTGGCGGACCGCTACCGGGCGTTTAACCTTGGGGTGGGGAAAAATATGGGTGAACTCGGCGCCGTGTCGCTGGACGTCACCCAGGCCAATGCCAAACTGCCCGACGACAGCGAACACCAGGGACAATCGCTGCGCTTCCTCTATAACAAATCGCTCACCGAGGTGGGCACCAACATTCAGCTGGTCGGCTACCGCTACTCCACGCGCGGCTATTTTAGCTTTGCCGATACCACCTATAACCGGATGAGCGGCTATGACGTGGAGACGCAGGATGGCGTTATCCAGGTGAAGCCTAAGTACACCGATTACTACAACCTTGCCTACAGCAAGCGCGGCAAAGTGCAGGTCAGCCTGACGCAGCAGCTCGGACGCACCGCCACGCTTTATCTGAGCGGCAGCCACCAGAGCTACTGGGGCACCGGTAAAGCCGACGAGCAGCTGCAGGCCGGGCTTAATGCGGCGGTCAACGATATCAACTGGACCCTGAGCTACAGCGTCACCAAAAACGCCTGGCAGGATGGCCGCGATCAGATGCTGGCGGTCAACGTCAACATTCCGTTCAGCCACTGGATGCGCTCCGACAGCACCTCCGTGTGGCGCCATGCCAGCGCCAGCTACAGCATGTCGCACGACCTCGATGGCCGGATGACCAACCTGGCCGGCCTGTACGGCACGCTGCTGGAGGACAACAACCTCAGCTACAGCATGCAGACCGGGTATGCCGGCGGCGGCAACGGCGACAGCGGCGCCACCGGTTATGCCGCGCTGAACTACCGCGGCGGCTACGGCAACGCCAACGTCGGGTACAGCCACAGCGATGGCCTGAAGCAACTGTATTACGGCCTGAGCGGCGGCGTGCTTGCCCATCGCAACGGCGTCACCTTAAGCCAGCCGCTGAACGACACGGTGGTGCTGATTAAGGCGCCGGGAGCGGACAACGTGAAAGTCGAAAACCAGACCGGGGTGCGCACCGACTGGCGCGGCTATGCGGTGCTGCCTTACGCCACCGAATACCGTGAGAACCGGGTGGCGCTGGACACCAACACCCTGGCCGACAACGTCGACCTCGATGACGCGGTGGTCAGCGTGGTGCCGACCCATGGCGCCATCGTGCGTGCCGAATTTAAAGCCCACGTCGGGATGAAGCTGCTGATGACCCTGACCCGCAACGGCAAGCCGGTACCTTTCGGCGCCATGGTGACCTCGGTGGATAACCAGAGCGGCAGCATCGTCGCCGATAACGGTCAGGTCTATATGAGCGGTATGCCGCTGGCCGGAAAAGTACAGGTGAAATGGGGTGAAGGCGCCGACGCCAGCTGCGTGGCCGAGTACCGCCTGCCGCCAGAGAGCCAGCTGCAGGCGCTGAGCCAGCTCTCCGCGGTCTGCCGCTAAGGAAGAATGATGATGACTAAATCACTGTATCTGCTGGGGGCGATGCTGTCGTTTACCCTCCCCCACGCGTTCGCCGCCGACAGCACCATTACCATCAACGGCTACGTCCGGGATAACGCCTGCGCGGTGGCGGGAGAATCGAAAGATTTTACCGTCGACCTGATGGATAACGCCGCGAAGCAGTTCAACGCCATCGGCGCGACCACGCCGGTGGTGCCGTTTCGCATCGTGCTGTCGCCGTGCGGCAGCTCGGTGACCGCCGTCAAGGTGGGGTTCACCGGCGTGGCGGATACCAGCAACACCAGTTTGTTAAAGCTGGACAGCGGCGCGTCCGCGGCGGCGGGAATGGGGATCCAGATCCTCGACACCAACCAGACGATGCTGCCGCTCAACGCCGCCTCGACGGCGATCGCCTGGACCACCCTGACGCCAGGGCAGACCAATACCCTGAACTTTTACGCGCGTCTGATGGCCACCCAGGTCCCGGTCACCGCCGGGCACGTCAACGCCACAGCGACATTTACGCTGGAATTTCAGTAACCGGAGGTTGAGATGAACGGGACTCCCCGAGGATGGCTGCTGGCCTGCGTGCTGGCACTGGCCGTCTCCCCATTGCAGGCGGCCGACATCACGATCACCGTGAACGGCAAAGTGGTCGCCAGGCCCTGTACGGTATCGACGACCCAGGCCACCGTGGAGCTTGGCGATCTGTATACCTTCAGCCTGGTGTCTGCCGGTGCCGCTTCGGCCTGGCACAGCGTGGCGCTCGACCTGAGCAACTGCCCGGTGGGCACTTCCAGAGTCACCGCCAGCTTTAGCGGCACCGCGGACGCCACCGGGTATTACAAGAACCAGGGGACCGCGGGCAATATCCAGCTGGAATTGCAGGATGACGGCGGCACTACCCTCAACAACGGCGCCACCAAATCGGTGCAGGTTGATGACACCACCCAGTCCGCCCGTTTCCCGCTGCAGGTCAGAGCCTTGACGGTCAACGGCGGCGCCACCCAGGGAACCATTCAGGCGGTGATCAGTGTCACCTACACCTACGCCTGAGTCAGGAGAGTAAGTTGATGAAAAAAGTCTTAACCCTGTTCACCACGCTGCTGCTGTTGGGCTGGTCAGTCAATGCCTGGTCCTTCGCCTGCAAAACCGCGGCCGGGGCGACGATCCCCATCGGCGGCGGTAGCGCCAACGTCTACGTCAACCTGACGCCGGCGGTCGACGTCGGGCAAAACCTGGTGGTTGATCTGTCATCACAAATTTTCTGCCACAACGACTATCCGCAGACCATTACCGACTACGTGACCCTGCAGCGCGGCTCCGCTTACGGCGGCGTACTGTCGAGCTTTACCGGTACGGTAAGATATAACGGCACCACCTATTCGTTCCCGACCACCACGGAAACCGCCCGGGTTATCTATGATTCCACCACCGATAAACCGTGGCCAACCGTGCTCTATCTGACGCCAATCAGCACCGCCGGCGGCGTGGCGATCACCTCCGGTTCGCTGATTGCGGTGTTGATTCTGCACCAGACCAACAACTACAACGGCGACTCATATCAGTTCGTGTGGAATATCTACGCCAACAACGATGTGGTGGTCCCCACCGGCGGCTGCGATGTCTCCGCCCGCGACGTGACGGTGACGCTCCCGGAATACCCCGGCTCGATGGCGGTGCCGGTCACGGTGTACTGCGCGCAGAACCAGAATCTCGGCTATTACCTCTCCGGCACCACCGCCGATGCGGCGAACTCCATCTTCAGCAATACCGCGTCAGCCTCGCCCGCCCAGGGCATTGGCGTGCAGATGACCCGTAACGGCAGCGTTGTTCCGGCCAACAGCACGGTGTCTCTGGGAACCGTCGGGACGTCAGCGGTCAATCTGGGGTTAACCGCGACCTACGCGCGCACCACCGGCCAGGTCACGGCAGGCAACGTGCAGTCCATTATTGGGGTGACATTTGTCTATCAATAGCGGCAGCGTGGCACAGGTTTCCCCGCCGGTGGACTATATTCTCTCGCCTTGCACGATCGCCGCCGAGGGGCTGTCCGCGTTGATGGACGACGGCAGCCTGCGCCAGCCCCGTCGGCTGTTTCCCCAGCGCCATGAGGCGCGGCTCATTCCCGAGCGGGTCAGCGTCCGGCGCGTGGTGGTATTTTTGCCCGACGATCCGTTCTGGTTGCTGCTTACTCTGCGCCAGGCGGCGCAGCTCCTGAAACATCGCGCCGTGGCGCTACCGATGCTGATCCTCAGCCGCAGTCCGGCAAACTGGCTGTGGCACACGCTATTGCATCAGGTCGGCAAGGCGCGTTACCTGGCCGCGGTACAGGCCGCCGCCGCCGATTTACCCTGCCAGCAACTGGCGGAGCTCCTCAACCATTCCCCATCTGCGGGCTACCCTCTGCTGGAACAGCTGGCGGCGCGGGAGATGGCGACCGGCGGCGCGCCGACCTGCGGCATCAGTAAGCCAGAGCTGACTACCGCGCTGGACTGGCTGCAGGGAGATAGCATCAATAGTCAGGCGCAACGGCGGGGGCTCAGCCATAAAACCCTCTATACCCAGCGAAGTTCAGGACTGAAGAAGATGGTGGAACATCATCCACATCTGGCGAGCCGCTTTCCCGGCAGCCAGACCAAAGGACAAAAGGCCGGCAGTGTCGCCGCGCTTTCTGCGTTCGAGCGTGAGTTTGTTCATGCGATTCACTGCCGGCACATTTTTCCGGTATTCCAGCCCATCACCGACGAGCGTTTAATGCTGCAGGGCATCGAGGTTCTGTCACGCTGGCGGCGCCACGGTGAAGTGCTGCTGCCGGGCAAGTTTCTGCCGCAGATCCGCTCAGAATATGCCTGGCTGTTGCTCACCGCTTTTGTCTTGCAGGAGGCAGTGCAGAACATCAATCAGCACTCAGGGGAGTTTTACTTTGCGGTAAACGTCCCGCCGGTCATCGCCAACAATAGCAATATTGTCCGCATGATGGAGGCGGCGCGTCAGCAGTTACATGAACCGCAGTGGGGCAAACGGCTGGTACTGGAATTTGCCGAAACCATCGATCTCAGCCGCCACGGCAAAACCGGTGAGAATATTAGCCGCTTACAGCAGCTGGGCTTTTGTATCATGCTCGACGACTGCTTTTCACAAAGCAGCGTAATGTTTCCGGTTCGAACCGTGCGCTTTGATGAGTACAAACTGGATATCAGCATTATCAACGATCTGGCGCGTGACCCGCACGCCCTGGCGTTGATCAAAAGCCTGATCTATTACTGCCAGCTCTCCGGTAGCCGCTGCATTGCCGAAGGAGTCGATAGCCTGGAGAAATTCAATATCCTGAAGGCCCAGGGCATCGATCGTTTTCAGGGCTACCTGCTCTCGCCGCCGGTAACGGGTGATAATCTGACCGATCTTATCCAGCGTTTTTCTACAGGACGGTTTCCCACCAGCATTGCCGGATAGTTCGCCATAGAGGCCGAATGCCTTAATGGTGAGACGGCTACGTGGCGTGAATACGCTACGTAGTAATGGGTGCCATTAATTCTGGAGTACAGGTCAACGTGACTCCGGATCCCCTAGCCTGTTTTCCTGGAGCCAAAGGAGGAAGCGTAAAGTCACATATTAGTGGATAGAACCGTAGTCAAATGATGTGCCTTTATAGCCGTATCTGTTCATCTTTGAACTAATACAGTAAAAACTATATAACCACCGTTTCAGTCACGCCTTCTATGAAGCAGGCCGGCTACTGAAGAAAGTAACCCGATAACTTCCTCATCAGAGGGAAGATCGCCATCGTAAACCAGTTCAGAGAATACACCGTAAAAAACACCCCTGATACTGTCCCATGTTTCACTGGGGCGGGCGAAAAGCACACTTTCATGCAGGGGTTGGTCAAGCCAGTTTCCTGCATTGCTGAACTGCTCTCTGTCGGCCTGAATAACAATATCAATCATATCCTGAAGGTCATCAGAAGAAAAAAACTGACTGTATCTTGCATCACGTTTAATCAGGCACAGATCATAGATATGACGAATTTTATTAGTTAGTGCCTG
Source organism: Enterobacter sp. JUb54 (assembly GCF_014298075.1). Classification (GTDB taxonomy): domain Bacteria; phylum Pseudomonadota; class Gammaproteobacteria; order Enterobacterales; family Enterobacteriaceae; genus Klebsiella; species Klebsiella lignicola. Next base: position 4,946,246 of record NZ_CP060418.1, on the reverse strand, counting down.
TTCTGGCTCTTCAACACTCGAGGCTCTGACCAGCCCTACTATTTTTTCCACGACCGTTCGTTTGATATCGAGAACGTTGACCTCAAATTTTTCCAGACCGTAGCGGATGATAATCTCATCACCGTCGGCAAGCTGTCCTTGCATGACGAATTCAGCAATCAGCGATTCAGCAGGCATAAGTGAAAAAGGTTCCGGTGAGGTAAAACTGTTTGTTTCCAGTAGAATAACATCGGAGGCGTGACCAAACTCACCATCAACAATTCGTGGAAACTCATAATAGACTTTCCGAAACTGACTTCCTTTGGATTCATCAGGTCTTTCAACATAGGTCAACCCGGCAGAGATCGTCCGCTCAGCAGCTTTCATGCGTTTTTTTACCTGGTGACCACTCAGCCCCCGAGGGTTAAACATAGCCAGATCAACATCTTCTGAAAACCTTTGAATCAGACCAAAGACCTTCGACAGTGCCGTTCCACCTTTAAAAATAAAATCATCCCTGAACTCCGATTGGCTTAGCTGGAGAAGGATCCGCGTAACCCAGTAATCTTTCTCGACATAAACCTCTGGTATCTCAAAATACTCTGCTGTCCGGTTAATCAACTCGAGGAATGCTTCCCGGTCGTGATGAAGATTCATTCAATATTCCATTCATCTGCCTTATCCCAGTAACTGTCCAACCCAACCCGATAGCGGGTAGTCGGATTAAGCTGAACTTTGAGATTCTCGGCCAAAATTTTATTAGTCTCCGCTATCAATAGTCCCAACAAAGCCCGTGTTACCGGCGAATAAAAACCTGCCAAATTAACAATTTTATAAAGGCCATTTTTTTCGATATTATTTAGCTTATTCGCTATCACTTTCAAGACTTCTGACGGGGTGCTGTCCGGTATTTTCTTAATATTGGAAAGTACATCGAGAATCTCAAGGTATTCCCTGTTGGATTCTGAAACAGGCGCTTTCGCTTTCACTAGTTTTACTTCAACGGTGCCCAGATTCTTGCGCTGTGGAGATTTGTCACTGGCGATAGTGATTGTTTTGGGGACCTGAGTAGTCAGCCCTAGTCGGTTATAGAGACCCGTTCCCGTGACATACCCTCTTCGCTCTCCGTTTTGAAACATGAAGGTTTTCAGCTTTTCAGTATCACTTAGCTGCATTTCGCCAAACATCCCTTTCCTCGGCCGGTAAAACTGACCTTTAGCGAATCGCTTAATGTCGCCATTCTTCACCAGCCGACTGACCGCTTTCACTGTCGTTTCAGGATTTGAAAGATATGGAGTTAAATCTCTATACGTAAAAACTTTACCTGGTTCAAATCTAGTTATTTCTTTCTCAACCAATGGTTTAATCTTCATATCATTTACCTCCTGTTAATCATTCTACATCTATCAAATTAATGGTAAAGTTTTTACGAAGAAAAACATGACATTTAATGAATAAAAAAAACCAAACACTTGCAATTACAGTGATGTTGGATTGCCTCTACTCGGCAGACAAACTTGCGTTAAGTTTTACCATCTCCGCCCTGACGCCCCCACTGACTCAGCTGTCCAACGACATCGGCTTACTTCCTCCTGGAGGTAAGCCGAACAACTTGCGAACCCAGTTAAGAAATGCGCCATAAGGGCGCCCCAGCAAAAGCATCATCAAGGCGGCGCCGAGCGTGCCTCGAAGCAATCCGCTTCCCGAGGCTCCGCTGAAAGCAATGATCAATGCATAGATGGGAACCTGAAAACTGACAAGCGCCACGCTATCCCAAAACAGCGTAGACATTCGACTCTCACCGGCACGCCTCATTACCCAGTCACGCCATACGCCGTAAGGTCTGGCCACCGGAACCATCAGCGCCGCCCCCAGCAGGCGGGCATGGAAGACCTGCTCCCACGTCATGCCGGCGATCAGGCGTTCATTAATGATGCCGGTTGTCGTGAAAAAGAGGATCAGCGCAACGGTATCTGCCAAAAATGCAGTCCGACGCATCTTCTGTTGCTGGCGTTGAAGCAAATGGTTTTCCTGTCGTGGCGTGGTGGCAAAACACCAACGCATCCGCAGATAAGCCTAAAACTATAGCACACGGGTATTCCTCAACTGCGTGGCTGCGACCGGTGAGGCGGCGATTTATTAATGCGAAACGCACACCTTGCCATTGCCCGAATGAACAAGATATCGCACCTTGTCAGACGATAAAAAAAGAAAGTTCCTGACGGACTTTTTACCAGACCGGTACCACGATGCCGGCCGGAATATGGGCTTTTAATGGGATAAGACTATGGGTTCACAGGTATCCGCGGCAGAAGATTCACTGCTGCGGCACAGGCCGTTCGTCACCTTTTGGCTGGCGCGCACCTGTTCATCGTTTGGTTTTCAGATGTTTTCGGTTGCCGTTAGCTGGCAAATTTATGCCATCACCCATAGCGCGCTGGCGCTCGGGATGATCGGTCTGATGCAATTCTTACCTTCCGTCCTGCTGGCACTCCCTGCCGGGCACCTTGCGGATCAGTTCGATCGTCGGCGGATTGTGCTACTTGGTCAATTCATTGAGTGGGTTGCATTACTCGGGCTGGTTGCGCTGACGCTGCTGCATTGGGCGGACAAGATTGAAATTTGGGGGCTGGTCTTTTTAATCTCGGTGGCAAAAGCGCTGGAGTGGCCGGCCATCACCTCAATGCTACCGGCGCTGGTGCCGCCGCCGATCCTTGCGCGGGCGATGGCGGCCAGTTCCGTCGGCGGACAGGCGGCGGTGATTATCGGCCCAACGCTTGGCGGCCTGCTGTACGTGGCGGGCCCGGAGGTGGTGTATGGCGTATCGGCGCTGTTCTATTTGTTCTCGATTGTGCTGGTTAGCCGACTGCGCTACGAGCGACCGCCGCAAACCCGCCTGCCCATGAACCTCACCAACCTGTTTGCCGGCGTGCATTTTATCCGCGAACGAAAAGATGTCCTGGGCGTGATCTCGCTCGATCTGTTTGCCGTCCTCCTCGGCGGGGCAACCGCGCTGTTACCGATCTTCGCGCAGGATATTTTGCATACTGGCCCCTGGGGCCTGGGGATGCTGCGCGGAGCCCCATCGGTTGGTGCGTTGTTGGTAGGCATCTGGCTCAGCCGCCACAAGCTGGAGAAAAACGTTGGCCTGATCATGTTCGCCTCGGTGGCCGGCTTTGGCCTGGCAACGCTGGTATTTGCGCTTTCTGAGCGGCTGTGGCTTTCCCTGCTGGCGCTGGCCGCGCTCGGCGGGTTCGATATGGTGAGCATGGTCATTCGCGGTGCGCTGGTGCAGTTGGATACGCCGGATGATATGCGCGGTCGCGTGAATGCGGTGAACGCAATCTTCATCAATACCTCAAACCAGCTTGGCGAGTTTGAATCTGGCCTGTTAGCTGCATGGATGGGCGCCGTACCGGCAGCAGCACTTGGCGGAATTGGAACCCTGGTGGTAGTGGCCATCTGGATGACGATTTTCCCGCATCTGCGTAAAAGGCAGAAGCTGGAAAATGAGGGTTCCACCTGATTTGCGGTAGATACGATTTACATCAGACAAAATAGAGCACCGGTTTAAGCCGGTGCTTTTATTTCAGGCGCGGATATCGTCATACTCGCGGGTGTTATCAAACTCATGTTTGGCAAACGGGCACAGCGGGATAATTTTTCGCTGCTCGCCGCGCATTTTTTCCACCACCTTCGCCACCAGCTGTTTGCCTACCCCCTGACCTTTCAGGCTCTCGTCAACGTCGGTATGTTCAATAATGCTGAGATGCTCGCCGGTGGGGACAAAAACAATTTCGGCAACCTGATTCCCCGCCGCATCATTGACGTAAAACTTGTTATGACCTTCCAGTATCTCCACTATTTCCTCACTTATTTTTGGCAATATTTCAGGGCGCCGCTCGGGCAGGTATCGATCACCCGTACGACGGTGGCGACATCCACTTCGTCCGGGATGATCCACGGCTTACGCTTGAGGTTAAAGAGCTTTGCACTACCGCGCACGCAGTTTCCCGAGTGCTGACAGATGTCCGTGTTGAAGTAGACATCTATCTTCTCTCCGGTATAGGCCCGATAGCCAGCTTCCAGTAGTTCCTTATCCATGACATTGCCTCATTATTTTTTTATTGTTCAGGTGCTAAGCATAGCCCTGCCAAACCGCCGCCGCTATGGGGAAATGGCGAATCCCTAATGTATATATCGTTAAGACTTAGCGTATTGATGCAAAATAAATGATTTAATTATCATCTTATCCTGGTCGCTCTATTTCATGCATCGCCCCGACATTCCCCCTCAATAAGCAGAGGGAAGTACTGAGGCACTATTATTTCCGCAAAAGGGCGATTAAACTCATTTCACTATGGCGTGAGTATTCGGGACTTCTCCTTTGAATCATCAAGTAAAACCGGTGCGTCTGGCACTATTATTCCAGCCTGTTTTTCTCTCTGGTTGTTCATTATCACCAGCGATTCCGGTATTCGGTGCGGCCTTCCCCGGCTGGTTTTTCTGTTTATTAGGCGGCCTGTTTTTACTCATTCCCTGCCATATCCTGATCGTTCGTCAAGGCTGGCAGGCGAGGTTCTCGCCGCTGATATTCAGCTACCTGGCCCTGATGTTCCTGTTCGCCACGATCCTGTGGTTCCTGTTCTTTGTGTACTAAGTTGTGTACTAAGCCCCTATGACAAACTCCAGCCCCAGCGTATTACGCAAAAAATGGCCGTTGCTGACCCTCGTTCTCGCGGCGATCGTCGCGCTCATGGTGGTTATCTGGCAGCTCCAGACCTCGCCGGCGACCAACGATGCCTATGTCTATACCGACACCATCGATGTGGTACCGGAGGTCAGCGGGCGCATTGTCGAGATGCCAATTCGCGACAACCAGCGGGTGAAGAAAGGCGATCTGCTGTTTCGCCTCGATCCGCGCCCGTATCAGGCCATGCTGGAAGATGCCCGGGCCCGCCTGACGACGCTGGACGCGCAAATCATGCTCACCCGACGCACGATTAAGGCTCAGGAATACAACGCCCAGTCGGTGGCCGCCGCCGTCGAGCGCGCGAAAGCGCTGGTGAAGCAGACCACCTCGTCGCGCACCCGGCTTGAACCACTGGTGCCTCAGGGCTTTGCCTCACAGGAAGATCTCGACCAGGCGCGAACCGCTGAAAAAGCCGCCCGCGCAGAACTGGAAGCCACGCTGTTGCAGGCGAAACAGGCCGCCGCCGCGGTGACCGGCGTTGATGCGATGGTCGCCCAGCGGGCGGGGATCCTGGCGCAGATCGCGCTGGCGGAACTGCATCTTGAATTTACCGAAGTCCGCGCCCCCTTCAACGGCGTGGTGGTGGCGCTGAAAACCACCGTGGGTCAGTACGCCTCGGCGTTAAAACCGGTGTTTACCCTGATGGATGACGATCGCTGGTATGTCATCGCCAACTTCCGCGAAACCGACCTTAAAAACGTCCGCCCAGGCGTACCGGCCAGGGTCACCATCATGACCAATCATGATAAATCGTTCGCCGGCGTGGTCGATTCCGTCGGCTCCGGCGTGCTGCCGGAAGGCGGCAGCGTCATTGAAGGGCTGCCGATTATTCAGAAGAGCATCAACTGGGTCCACGTCTCACAGCGTTTCCCGGTCAAAATCGCCGTTAAGGATCCGGACCCTGAACTCTTCCGCATGGGCGCTTCCGCCAGCGCCGTGCTTCAGCCGCGATAGGGACGCAAGATGCAGCCTGTCTGGACATTTCTGAAACGGGAACTGAGCGATCAACCCGGGCGGGCGAACTACACCCTGCGCCTGACGCTCAGTTGCGCGGTACTGATTGCCCTGTTTATGACCCTGCAGATTCCCTTTTTAGCCGTAGCGCTGATCGTGGTGTTTTACGTCAGTCAGCCCAACGTGCTGATGATCAAACTGGTGAGCGTGGTCTTTTTCCTGACCGTCAGCATCGCTCTGGGCTGCGTGCTGCTGATCATCAAATGGACCTACGATTACCCGCTGATCCGCCTCGTTATCTCGGTGGGCCTGTTTTTCTGCGCGATCTACCTGATGCGGGTGCTGGGCAAACTGGGGCTGGCCTTCTTCGTGGTGGCGCTGGTGGTGATCTACGCCCAGACCTTCCCGTCGATGACCAGCCAGAGCGAGATTCTGGTGCGGCTGCTGCTGTGGCTGTGGGTGGTCATTAACCTCGCCATCGTGGTCACCTTGCTGGTTAATGCCTGTTTCCAGCAGGCTTTGCCCGGCTATCAGTTCAAAGCGCAGATCGTGGTTCTGCTGCGCCAGGTAGCCGCGCAGGTGGTACAAAACGGCGGCCCCCAGGACGCGCCGACCTTTACCGCCATCGCCGAACAGTTCGCCCGGCTGCAATCGCTGTATCACCAGGCGAGCCGCTCCAGCCCCGAGATTGCCGCCGACCCGCAGGCCTGGCAATCCCTGATGGCCGCCACCATTCACTGCTATCACCTGACCGCATTGCTGCAACCGGGAGAGGACCATGCCGCCGCCCGCCAGCAGCTTTCCGCTCAGTTGCTGACGCTGGCACAGCACCTGGACGTCAGCACCCTGCCCGACGCCCCGCCGGAGCTCGCGGCGCCGGAGACGGCAAACCGTGTGATTTTGCAGGAAATGGCCGCCACGCTAACCAGGCTGGCGCGCGGAGAGACGATCCCGCTGCCGGCCGGGGAAACCGAAAAAGCCCCCCTGCTGCTGCCCGATGCCTGGTCGAACCCGGCCTATCTGCACTTCGCGCTCAAAACGCTGCTGGCCACGCTGCTGTGCTACGTTTTTTATACCGCCGCCGACTGGCAGGGCATCCACACCATTATGCTCAGCTGCGTGATTGTCGCCCAGCCGGGACTAGGTGCCACCCTGCAGAAAACGTGGCTGCGGATCGTCGGTGCCCTGCTGGCAACCCTGCTGGCGCTGCTGATGATTGTCTTCGTTCAGCCGCATACCGAATCCCTTGTTGGCCTGCTGGCGATGACCCTGCCGGTGATGGCGCTGTCGGCGTGGATCGCTGCGGGTTCGGAGCGCATCGCCTACGCCGGGATCCAGATAGGCTTTACGTTTTCGCTGGCGTTTCTCAGCTGGTTTGGACCATTGACCAATTTGACCGAACTGCGCGACCGCGTCATTGGCATCGTGCTCGGGGTGCTGGTCTCATCGATTGTTCATCTCTATCTGTGGCCGGATAGCGAAGCCCTGCTGCTAAAATCCCGGCTGGCCCGGCTCTACCGGCAGATGGCGGAGTACCTGCGCGCTCGTGATGACGAAGTCAAACTGGTGCCGCTGTTTCACTCCCTGAGCGCGGTAGAGACCCTGACCCATCGGGTGGCGACGGAGCCGCTCAATGCCTGGGCCCATCCGTATCCACAGGCGAAGATGTGGCCGGTCAAGGCGGCTTATCTTCAGGCTCAGGAGATCGTACGGCTCAGTGAAGGTTACCGGCTGTACGCGGCGCCTGGGGATGATTTCCTGCGCCGCTGCGCCAGCCAGCTCGACGCCTATGCCGGCGATATCGAACAGCAAGGCCCCGCGCCGAGGTTCCCCGCGCAGTGCCGGCCGGATAGCCGCAATCCCTTTGGCCTGCCGCTGGTCACCTTGCTGACGACCTTACCGGACTGGTCGTCCCCTCCTTTAGCGCTTGCACGACAGGCAGACAAGTCATGAGAAAAATGGACCCCGTAGCCCGCGTGCTGCGTTATTGCCCCCTCGCCCTGGCCCTGGCGCAGCTCCCCGGCTGCGCGTTAATCCAGGACGATCCCGGCGAGATGAAAATCATCAACCCGCAGCAGGTGGAGCTCGCCCAGGTGATTCATCTGGCCAACAGCGGCTGGCCCGCCGCCAGATGGTGGGAGGGCTATCACGATGCCCAGCTCAACATGCTGGTCAACCGCGCGCTGCAAAACTCCCCGACGATGCAGGCCGCACGCTTGCGCATCGCCCAGTCGCAATCCACCGTGGAACTGGCGCAGTCGGCGATGGGCCTGCAGGCCACCGCCGTCGCGGCGCAGAACCGGTTACGGGTGACCGATAAACAGTTTACCTGGCCCTACTCTTACTCGCTGCCGGTCGATAAAAACGGCCCGTGGTACACCCTGAATACCGTCGGCGTCGGCGCGACGCTGAATATCGATTTATGGGGTGCTGACCGCGCCCACGTTGCCGCCGCCATCGGCGAGAAAAATGCCCGTCAGGCCGAAACCGCCGGAATCGAGCTGGATCTCGCCAGCAGCGTGGCGCAACTGTACTTTGCGATGCAGGCGACCTTCCAGAAAATAGCGCTGCTTAACCAACTGGAGGAGATTGCCCGCCTTTCGGTGCAGGCCCATGAACACCGCACCCAGCGCGGCGTTGAGGATAGCGTGGACATCGCCAATGCCCAGGCCGAACTGCTGGCGGCGCAGCAGCAGGTGGTGAGCGCCAAGGGGATGCTGACCCGTTACCGGGAAACCCTGCGGGCGCTGATCGGCGCCGATGCCCATTCCATGCCGGAGATCCATCCGGTGGCGCTGCCGCCGCTCCAGGAGACGCTCCCGGATTCGCTCTCCTTTGAATTGCTGGCCCGCCGTCCGGATTTGCAGGCGCTGCGCGGCTACGTCACCGCATCGTTAAGCCAGGTCGACGCGGCGAAGGCAGCATTTTACCCACACTTTGATATCAAGGCCTTCTGGGGATATAACGCCCTGAGCGTGGGCGATCTGTTTAAATCCTCATTCCAGCAGATCAACCTGCTGCCGGGACTGTATCTACCGGTCTTCGACGGCGGTCGCCTGAATGCCAATCTGCAATCGGTACGTACCGCCAGTAACATCCTGATTAAGCAGTACAACCAGGCGGTACTGGATGCCGTGCGCGATGTGGCGATCGGCTCCAGCGAGCTGAACGACCTCAATCAACAGGTGGCGCTGCAGAAGCTGAAGGTCACCGCCAGCCTGGCGACGGCGCAGAGCGCCAGTGCGCACTATCAGCGAGGGCTGGTCAGCCGCTATGCGGCCCAGGAGGCGCGTCGTCCCGTCATCGCCGAGCAATTGTTATTGCTGGATTTCCAGGCGCAGCAGTTGAGCAGCGACATTACGCTGATCAAGGCGCTGGGTGGGGATTATCGCGGACCGGCGTTAGACCCACAGGCGTCAGGCAAATAGCTGCCATTCTCGCGCCTGATTGACCGCCTGAATCCGGCCATTCACCTGCAGCTTGTCGTACAGCTGCTTGAGATGCCATTTCACGGTTTCCGCCGTAATCCCTAAGGCCCGGGCGATCTCTTTATTGGAGTAGCCCTCGGCGATCAGCCCCAGCGTTTGCAATTCCCGTTCGGTCAGACGAAGGTTCGCCGGCGCCTGACGGGCTACAGCCGTCAGGATCCCAGCCTCGCTAAATTTGGCAAGGCGCTGCGCCAGCTCACCGCTGAAAGCCTCGCCCTGGCCTCCGCGTTGCTGGATAGCCATCAGCATTGCGGCCATATCCTCCCCGCCGTCCAGCAGGCTGCGCCACAGTTTCTGCTGAAACGCCCGGCGCAACGCGGGGATCCCGACGGCGATCGCCCGCTCCTGTTCCCCGGTACGCCACAGCGCGACGGCCTGAATCAGCCGCAGACGTACGGCAAACAGCCACTCGCCGACACGCTCCTGCTCATCGGCGAGCGTCTCGAGCTGCCGGGCTGCCGCCAGGGGGTTTCCATCGGCCATCAGCACCCGGCTCTGACTGAGGGTCAAACAGGCGATGACAAAATCAGCGTTCCCCGCGGCAGCCCCGTGGGCCAGTTGCTGCAGACGCAGCAGCAGGCTGCCGGCCGCCGCGCGATCGCCCGCCTGAAGCGCATTGCAAATACGCTCGGCCAGCAGCGGCGCCTGCGCCCGCAGCCATCCGCGCTGCACCGCCAGGCCTTCGGCATGCAAAAGCAGCGAGGTCATCTCGTCCGTCTGGCCGTTTATTCGCGCCAGCCTCGCCAACACGATGTAGCAGCGGCTAAAGCCATCTGGTGGGCAAAAGTCATCGATCATCTCCAGGCGGAGCATCAGCAGCGTCGCGATGGACTGCACTTCCCCCTGTTCCCAGGCAATTTCGGCGAGAATTGGCGCCAGGGTTGCGCCGCTGCTGGAGTGGGGACCGGTCTGCTGTTCAGCATAGTGCAGCGCCCGCGCCGCCTGGCGCTGAGCTTCCGCCAGGTTGCCCTGACGCAGGTATCCCTGGGCCATAACAAACGCCCGGTACACCTCGACGAACAGGTTGCGGTTCGCCACCCGCACTCCCGCTACCCGTTGCTGCACATCCAGCGCCTGCTGCGGCCGGGCATTCGCCAGGTGGCAGTAGCTGAGAATATTGCACACCAGGCCATCCACCCAGATATCACCGCAGGGTACGTCATGCAGCAGCGGTTCGACGATCGCAATGCTCTGCGCAATATTGTCGGCAAACGCTTCGCAGATAGCCCGCACGACGCGGATTTTGATCCATGAACTGTGGGCTATCTCGCGGCGGTTGGCGGCGGCCAGTGACTCAATGGCGTCCAGCAGCTGGCGGGCATCGTGAAAGCGAAAGCGGTGCGCTAACGCCCACGCTAAGTTCGTTTGCAGTTCAATGCGCGAAGGATCCAGATTGGCCGGCAGATAGCGGATCCAGCGCACCATGGTCTCGATATCGCCCTCTTCCGCCAGCGACTGCGCGCCCGCTTCCGCATGCCCGGCCCCCGCCTTTCCGGCGGCCAGCGCGTGGCGAATCGCCTCCGCCCACAACTGCTGGCCGGCAAACCAGTTACTGGCATGTTCATGCAGCGCGCGGATATCCACCTCCGCGCTATGGCGCAGGCGGTACAGCAACGCTTCGCGCATCAGCGGGTGATAACGGAACCAGAAGCCGTCCGCATCCAGGGCAGAGAGAAACAGATTGTGCTGCGCTATCCACGTCAGCATCGCTTCACCGTTGCGTTTTCCGGTCACGGCATCGCACAGCGACGGGTGCAGACGGTTGAGCATGGAGGTTCGCAGAAGAAAGGCCAACACCTCCGTGGGCAGTGGCGCAAAAATAACTTCGTCCAGATAGCGAGAGAGCGCGCGGGAGGCGCTGTTCAGTTTACCGTCGGTGAGGCAGGAATGGGCGCTGCCGTTCGCTAAGGCGGCCATTTTCATTCCGGCAACCCAGCCCTCGGTGCGGGCAATCAGCCGCGGAATATCCTGCCGCTCGGGGGCCGGCGAGATCGACGTTGAAAAATAGATCCTGGCCTCGGCGGCGTTAAACCGCAGCGCATGATCGTCAATCTCCACCAGCCGATCTTCCATCTGCAGGCGGCTCAACGCCAGCGGGGGTTGGCTGCGGCTGGCAATAATCAGATGCAGTGACGGCGGCGCATGGTTCAGCAGCCAGTTCAACCCCTCATGAATGTCCGGGTCGCTAATATTCTGGTAGTCATCAAGAATCAGAAACAGCGGTGCCTGACGGCGGTGGAGCTGGTTGACGAGCCCGGCGAGAAACAGGTGGAAATCGTCAGCTGGGACATTCTCCGCCATGACATTCTCTGTCTGCCGCAGCGGCCGCAGCGCCTCTTGCAGGTAACGCATCAATAGCAAAGGCGTGCTGTCATCGTCGTCGATGCTCAGCCAGGCGAGCGCATCGCCCTGCAGCTGCCGATGCTGGTACCACTGGGCCAGCAGCGTGGTTTTACCGAACCCGGCGGGAGCGCATACCAGCGTGAGGGTACTGGTGAGGGCGGCATCGAGACGCTGGAGCAGACGCTCGCGTGGCTGCAGCGTCCCCGGCGATCGCGGCGGCGTAAAGCGCGTCGCAATCAGCGGTAAGGTGCGCGCAAGGCGGAACGGTTCCTGATGAACAAACCCGCTCAATGCGTCTTCCGTCGAGGGTAACAATTCCATAGCGCCATGACCTCTTCATCCCGTACGCCGGCCATTATCCCCCCCAACCGGGGGGTAGGCCATGTTTATCCATACCTATAAAGTAGTTTTATCTTCTGCCACCGATGGGCGGTACGTCAGGCCAGCTTGTTCGTGCGGCCAGCCTTTCCCATCCGGCATCCATCATCTCTTAATCAGTACAAGGTGAGTACAGAAATGGCTATCGAAAATAAAGTTGCTTTAGTGACCGGCGCAGGTCAGGGCATTGGCCGCGGTATTGCTTTACGTCTGGCCAAAGAAGGTGCGTCGTTGATGCTTGTCGACGTGAAGCCGGAAGGGATTGCGGCAGTAGCCGCAGAGATTGAGGCCCTGGGTCGTAAGGCCGCGACGTTCGTCGCCAATATTGCCGATCGCGACCAGGTATATGCCGCCGTTGACCAGGCGGAAAAGGAGCTGGGCGGCTTTGATATTATCGTCAACAACGCGGGCATTGCACAGGTGCAGGCGATCGCCGACGTGATACCTGACGAGGTCGATCAGATCATGCGCATCAACGTTCAGGGAACCTTATGGGGCATCCAGGCCGCGGCGAAAAAATTTATCGACCGCAAGCAGAACGGCAAAATTATCAATGCCTGCTCGATTGCCGGACATGACGGTTTCGCTATGCTGGGGATCTATTCCGCCACCAAATTTGCTGTTCGCGCCCTGACTCAGGCGGCGGCGAAAGAGTACGCCAGCCGTGGGATCACCGTAAACGCCTACTGCCCGGGGATTGTCGGTACCGGCATGTGGACCGAAATCGATAAACGTTTCTCCGACATTACCGGTGCGCCGGTCGGTGAGACCTATAAAAAATATGTTGAAGGTATCGCACTCGGTCGCGCAGAAACGCCGGACGATGTGGCAAGCCTGGTCTCGTACCTGGCTGGCCCGGATTCCGATTATATTACCGGTCAGTCGATCCTGATCGATGGCGGGATTGTTTACCGTTAATGTCCGAAGCGGGCCGTCTTAATCAGGCGGCCCGCTGTACCTCGTTTCTCCGCTGCCGTCAGGCGTTAGAGACTGACTTCTGAGCGCTGTCGTTGCGGGTGTTTTCCAGCATACGACGCACCGGGACGATCAGCACGCAGAGCACGGCGGCGCAGATAAGCAGCGCAATCGAGCAGCGGGCGAAGAGATCCGGCAGCATATCCAACTGGTCCGCTTTAACGTGACCGCCAATCAGGCCTGCCGCAAGGTTACCCAGCGCGCTGGCGCAGAACCACAGACCCATCATCTGGCCGCGCATTCTTTCCGGCGCCAGCAGCGTCATGGTCGCCAGACCAATCGGGCTCAGGCACAGTTCGCCGAGGGTCAGCATCAGAATACTGCCCACCAGCCAGAACGGTGATACGCCAGCCCCGTCATTGCTCAGCACATGCTGGGCCGCCAGCATCATCAGGCCAAAGCCCGCAGCCGCACAGAGAATACCGATAACGAACTTGGTGATGCTGCTCGGGCGGACGCCTTTACGCGCCATAGCCGGCCACGCCCAGCTGAAGACCGGCGCCAGCAGAATGATAAACAGCGCATTGACCGACTGGAACCAGACCGCCGGGATCTCAAAGTCGCCGATCATGCGGTTGGTGTAGTCATTGGCAAACAGGTTAAATGAAGTTGGCTTCTGTTCAAATGCCGACCAGAAGAAGGCGGCAGAGACCAGCAGAATAAAGCACACCAGCAAGCGCGCGCGCTCTTTACGGCTCAGTCCGGCAAACATGAAAAGGTAGATAAAGTACAGCACCACCGAAGCGGCAATCACGTACACCAGCATGCTGGCGACCGCGACAGGGTTTACCACAATCACGCCCTGAGCAATCAGCGTGATGATCACCGCCGCGCCAACCGCCAGCGCCAGCAGCCATGCGCCGACGCCGTTTTTCTTCGCCACCGGGCTGTTCCAGGTCGAATCGAGACCCACTTCGCTGTCATAACGCTTCATCGCCGGTACCGCGAAGACGCGGAAGATAACCAACGCGACCAGCATCCCGAGACCACCGATGCCAAAGCCCCAGTGCCAGCCGTGCGATTTGATCAGCCAGCCGGAGATCAACGGAGCGATAAACGACCCCATGTTGATGCCCATATAGAACAGCGAAAACCCACCGTCACGACGGGCGTCACCTTTCTTGTACAGCGTGCCCACCATCACCGAGATACAGGTCTTAAACAGGCCCGACCCCAGCACGATGAACATCAACCCGATGAAAAACAGATTGTCGCCCATAAAGGCAGACAGGGCGATCGACAGGTGACCCAGCGCGATCAGAATCGATCCATACCAGACTGCCTTCTGCTGGCCCAGCCAGTTATCCGCCAGCCAGCCGCCCGGCAACGCCGCCAGGTACATACTGCCGGCAAAGATACCGACGATCGCCGAGGCGTTCTCACGCGCCAGCCCCATTCCGCCGTCATACACGGTGGCGGCCATAAACAGGATTAATAATGGGCGAATCCCGTAAAACGAGAAACGCTCCCACATTTCAGTAAAAAATAACGAACCCAGAGGATAAGGATGACCAAAGAAGGTCCGGCTTTCATTTTTATTCACAGAGGAATGCATAACTTCTCCAGATAAGGTGCGCCGCAGAAAACATATTGACTATGTATACATCCGGCCAGTAATTAACATGAGGTATAATATTTTTTAACTATTTGATAACCAGATTCTGGTTTTGTCTAGCCCCTCACCCCAATCTTTTAGATGAAAACTCGACAAACGTCTACTTTTATAGATTTTAAGTTGGCCAAAGTCAAAATGTGATTGACTTCTCAAATGAAAATAAATGAAAGGATTATTCGATTATAAACAATGAGTTAAATGATTAGATTATCGTATTGATGTCACGTGCAGAAAGGCAGGATAACGCGATAAAAAGTAGGGGAAATACCAGGTTGGTCGCCGCGATGTTAGGAAGTATCGATAAGTTGTGATCTTAGCTGGCCGGTAGGATGACGGCACTGAGGGAGGCGGGTCGAAGCCGGACCAACAGCACCGAATTTTTGCAATGCCTGAGAGGGAGTGTGTAAATTTTCGCGCGTGAACGCTATGCCCAGCGCCGGTTCTGCAGCACCACCCGGTAACCGTCGGCATCGACGAATGTTTGCCCGTTCACGTCCCAGTACGGGTTAAACGCTGATACCACGCGAAAGCCAGCCGTCACCATTCGGGCGCAAGCGTGCTCCCAGTCGGGCTTGTCGGGGTAATAGAGAACCAGTAAATCCTCATTCGTCGGGCCAGGCTGCACCGGGTGCCGGTGACAGATGGTGAATTCAAGGTGCCAGGGCAGCGTCGAATGGCCCAGCATAATTCCACTGAAGCCGTCATGATCGGCGAAATCGGCAATGCGCTCCAGTCCCAGTCCCTGGCTGTACATCGCACAGGCGTGCTCAAGGTCGCTGACCGGTCGGGCAATACGCATGTGGCTGAAGATCATAGAAGCTCCCGTGGGTTAACAAGTGCTGCCCACCATGGGCAGCGGCATGGTTACTGTACCCGCGATTCCGGGCGGCATTTGTCCGTCAGAGCCTTATCGTATTTATGATGTGTCCGCATCATCCTTTGAATAAACGCGATTTTATTTCCATCGTTTAAAAATATTCACACTGAATATACTACCAAATAACATTGAAGACAGATCGCGGACATAATAAAGCAACACAGTTGATCACCTGTGTTTAAATATCGCGTCAGAAAAATCTCATTTGTCAGTGGCTGAATTTTTCTCTACACTAGTATGGCAATTTGTATCACTATATGTAATTAGACTCACTAATAACATGTTTGCCGCAACCACTCTACCTGTGACTATTTTCCTAAGATGAACAATATCGATAAAAACAAAAGATTTATCATCGGTACTCAAGTCGAGTTCATCCCTTCACAAAGGGAACTGGTCGATATTCATAGTGGCAAAAAAATCAGATTACAGGTACCGGCAAGTCTCTGTTTTAAAAAATTATTAGATGCTAATGGCCGGATTGTCTCCCAGCAAGAACTGATCCTTTGTGGCTGGGGACCAAAACGTCACGCGAGTATTAATGCTAATACTTACTACCAGAGCATTTTGCACCTCCGAAGAAGCCTGGCCAAATTGGGCTTAGAGGATATTATTGATACCGTTCCACGGTATGGTCTCAAACTTAATGGTAGTATTCACATTGAGGTAACATACAGCAATGATGAATCGTCGCAGAGCGGCCTGCAACTGGTAACAACAGACGCTGAAAATAGCCAGACAACGGCCAACGTTAGTGCCCAACCTGCTGATGGATCCGGGGTCGATAATGTAGAAAGCCCAGGCACCAGGGCGCAGCTTGAAAATAAAATCCCCCCAGCCAAAATCACGCCCTCTTACATCCTCGACGCTCCCAACCAGGCTCAGGGAAAACGACCTAAACTGCCGCTGAAATATATCGCATTGGTTCTTATTCCTGTCATTGCCATTGCCTTGTTTTATCACATCACGCATAAACCAGCGCTGGCCTTTGCAAACTATATCAGCCTGGATACCACTCCGTGTCATATTTACAGCAAGAAGGTAAAATACACCGACGCTGAGGCTCAAGAGTTACTGCAAGAAGCTGGCCTGTCATGTCAGAGTGATTCAACTCTTTTTCTTGCCACTTCGCCGATGAACTCGCAGCTAAACATCATTTACTGCTCCCGTTATACCAGCAAAGAGCAGGACTGCCGTTCTGTTAGCATCATGAAAAAGATGAAGGAGCCCCAATGAAAAATAAAATCATCTACCTTGTCTGTTTCATTGCGATACTGGCTGGCGGCGTTTATTTACTCTTACAGTACAATACTGGTATTTCTGGTGATGAAACGATCTCATGTCAAAGTCAAAACACCGTGATCCATGACGATTTCCGACTGAATGCCAACTATGTTTTCACGTTAAGTAAAAACAAAGGCGAGATAAGCATCAGTGGCCTGGCGACGGAAGGTGAAAAGCAGTACCAGATCAGCCGGGCGATTTATTTTTCATACAACAAATCAGATAGTATTTACGTCCTTCAAAGCCATAACATCGAAAATTTCAGTCCCGATGAAAGCCAGGGCAGCAACGTTAACCATCATCTCCCGGCTTTTTTCTATGAGCCAGAGAAAAACCTGACCATTAAAATTCAGGAAGACAGGTATCATAATAAAATAATATCTTTATATAATATACCAATATTCTATTGCCGCGACAAATAACACAACAACCGGTAATACGACAAAAAAACCACGAAAAAAAGGCCGTAAATTACGGCCTGAAGATACCTGGGGTGGATTTTATTATTGATTTTAAAGTGGTATACACTTTATCCCTGAAGAAAAAGACACATCGTATAAAATCATATCAAGATTTCTGTAAGATGAAAACGTTTAATTTATTGCGCAGACAATATCTTCAGGTTAAATATAAATACCGCAATACCTTAACGACCTATTGATAATTCATGGTTATAACAGTGCTCCCCTGCAGGCTTTGAGGCACCATCGTCCCGGACGTTTCCAGCGTCGAAGAAAGATAGATCATCTGCGTACCCCGGCTACCCAGCGTCGTATTTGAGGTTTCAGCCCAGTTGATGTTATCAGCGGACATCCGGATATGGCTGTTGACTCCGTTACCGACCCGCGGCCGGGGGGTACTCATCGACAGCTTGATCGTCGCCTTCCCGGTGCAGGCAATTGACAGCGTTTGCGTCTTCACACTTCCCGCAACCTGGTCTGGCGTCAACGGACCGTGGTTAATCGTCAGCGGGCTGTTGGTGGTGCAGATGGTATATTCGGGAATAACAATATCAAACTTCATTGCCACCACCGTGGCGATCCCGGTTCTTACACCAACACTTATTATTGATGACGCATAGTTAAGATATTCGCCGGAATAGGACTCCGCCAGCTGCCCCACGCTCCCCATAATGGTTCCTTCATAGCTTCCGGCCGGGATGCGGCTATCAAGTAGTGACACCAGTATCCGGGAGGTGACTGAGGCAGAAGCCGCGAAAATATGAGTCTGCCCCAGATATGAACCGTGGGTCATAGGAAAGCTAACGAGACCGCCCGCAGACAAAAATCCCGCAGAGGATGCTGCATGGCAGGCCGGGCAGGTTACCGGGACGCTAAAGCTCTGCCCGGTTGACTTGTTTTTCATCACGACCTTGCTTTCAAATACCGAAAACGCACGAATATATTTATAGGTTTGAACACCTGAGGTACTCACCCAGGGAACATAGCCTCGCGAGCCGGCCGGGCTGCGAAAATCCAGCGTCGTTTGCCCGATACCATTGCTGACATTAGTTGAGGTGATGCCGATATTTGGAGATAACGTGGCCTGAATATAAACGGCACCATGCCCACTGGCAGCCGTAAAAAAAAGACAACACGCCCCAGCGAAGCTCAGCGCTTTTTTGTTTATCAAGCCCTTCATATAAACTCCTGTAGTCCGTCGCGGCTCCCGCACACCGGAACCGTCATCGATATAAGCTAACCGCGGCCTTATTGCCGCAGGCACCATTACTGATAAGTAATGCTCATGTTTGCCGTCGCTGAAAATGCGCCCGATGCGGGAAACTGGCTTCCGAGCTGATAGGGCAACGCGCTAAAGGTAAATTGTCCGCTGGCCTGATTAACCGCTGACAGCCCCGCCAGGAGCGGAAAGCCGGGATAAAGTCCATTATCATTCAGTTTCATTGGCACTCCGGTGCCATTGCCCTGATACAACGCGATACCAAAATTAGTGATATTGGTTCGCAGCACATGACTCCCCGCCCCGCTTAACTGCGTGCCCGTCACTTTCACGTAAGGCGTCGCCTTATAATAAATACAGGTTACCGGCACGGTTAACGTTCGGAGATTACGTGCGTTCGCCACATCCGTTACCGATACATTGTCGAAATTGACTTCAATCGCGGCACCATTATTAATAACGCACGGCGGGGTTATTATTTCCCCGGTAATATTCACCACGATATCCTCAGCCGCAGCGCTACGCGTTGCCAGCGCACACACCACCGCCATGATTAACCCCAGTCCCCTGCTCATTGCTGTGTTACTCCTTTCGGGTTTCTGGCTAACTGTCTGTCCATCAGGTCGCACCGCCTTTGGCGCCCGCGTTACGTCATCGACGCGAAGCGTAGGTTCCTGGCCCGCGCTACTCATAACGAACCTGCAGACTGGCGGTCGCCGCAAAGGCGCCGGCCGTTAATTTATCCACCCCTTTCAACTGCCCGACACCGGCATTCAGCCGCAGAGTGCGGGTCGTGCCGCTACTGCCGACTACCGAATGGGAGATATCCATCCCAGTGGCGGCGTTAAGCACCACGGGCGTAATACCATCCTGAGCACGCAGATAGACCACCAGACCCTCACCGTCGCGCGATGTTTTAATGGCGCCATCCCGGGCCATTCCCCCGGACGCCACCGGAGCCTCGACGGTTAACTTTGGTACGCCCAGGGTATAAGGGCAGTCCATGGGGACCGAGAACGGCGTCAGCGCATAGAGCGTGTGGGAGACCGGCAAAGACTGAATATCCACATCACCAAACTTCACCTCTACTGAATTATTCCCGTTGATGACGCACTCCGGAATAACCAGGTTGCCATGCAAATACACCGAGGTTTCCGCTAGCGCCGTGACGGTAAACACGTGGCTGAGTAGCAATAGCCCGGCGGGTCGCAGGAATGATAAACAAGACGTTGCAAACACCATGGACGGTTCCTTGTTCCTTACTGATAATTCAGTTCAAAAGTGACCATTGCGCTGTAATCTCCCGGAACGACGCTCTTCTGCGCTATCGCCGCCGGCGTCGCCTGTGTAAAGACCCTGAAATTCAGCATCAGCGTTTTACCGGTCACGACATCACCCGCGCCCTGATGATGGGCATCGCCCAATTTCAGCAGCGAACGCCCATCGGTATCGAGAATACCGATGCCGAGGCGCCCCGCGTTCACACCGCTGACCGCCAGATACCCGGGTAAATCCGTCTCTCCCGGCCCACGAAATGTCAGGCGAACAACCTTGCCAAGCGAGGAGGCGTAGCAGTTAACCAGGCCAATTCGCAGCGGTTCTTCGTAACCCTTCGCGGGCCAGATCCAGAATAATGGCGCCGCCGCTTCCCGAAACGTCACATCCTGAGTTAGCGAGGCCGTGTCGACATGGCAGGGACGATCCAGAAGATTGCCGTTGAAGACCACATCAGCACGCCCGTCTCCAACCACCAACAACATGCCCATGACCTGAAGTACCAGGGAGAAAAATAATCGCCGCATATTCCGTTCCTCTTACTCGTAATTCAGTTGCAGGCGTAACGCCGATTTTGCTGCAGGCGTCAGCATCTGCCGCTGAGCATCATTGAGAGACCAGGTTAAACGGGTTGAACCGCCATGAAGAACGAGCCGGGAGAGGGCCGATGTCTTTTGCCCCGGAGGTAAAAAGCCACCGGACTGCCCGGTCAACAACGTGCTGTGAACCATCATCACCGATGACTGTTCCGCCGGCGTTGCCACTGAAATAAGCGGATCGCCATAGCCGCAGCCTGTCAGCTCCAGATTGAGCAAGGTCCGACGCTCACCTCGCAGAGTCACTACCGGTAGCGGCAGATGGATTTCATTGGTCTTCAACTGACATGGGGAGGAAAGCAGTTCACCATGTATATCCAGCCGTCCTTCATGACGCGCCCATTCTTGTTCCCCGCGCGAAGGCTCCAGGTCCGGAATAAATACCTGTTGCCAGGTCGAAAGCGCATCAGCGTGAAGCGTCAGGCTATTCATCGCAGCACTGGACAGTAAGGCTGTCAGCATCAGGGTTGTCGTCGTTATTTTCATCGGCCTTCCCTCGGCATTTCGCGTATTCCGGATGATTAATTTACGACCGTGCAACGCTGAGCAGCACACTGAAACTGCCGTACCGGACGCCCGCCGTAGTCATCAATCCAGCTCAGCCATGGGCTGGCGTAATTGTCCGATTTCACAACCTGCTGCGATTTTGGCGCCAGCATCACGGCATCAAACTTCCCTTCTTTTGCCGATTTTTCGCTGCCGCCAAGCCCGATAAGGGTGACGTAATACGGGGTCGGGTTTTCTATCCGATAGCCTCCGGCAACTTTGTTCAACACGACCTGATCCTGCCAGATAGCATTGGGAGCGGCTTTAATGGCGGCAGGCCGGTAGAACACTTTGATTTTGGTCTGCAGGGCAATCTGCAACACGTTCGACTTTTCGCTACGCGGTGGGATCTCGCGTAAATTGAAATAAAAAACGGACTCCCGATCCTGGGGTAACGTAGTGATATCTGGGGTTGATGACACGCGGACCATACTCCTGGTCCCGGCTTCCAGGCGCTGAACCGGAGGGGTTGCCACCAGAGGACCGGTCGTCAACTTCTCTTCACGTTCATTCTCAATCCAGGCCTGGGCAAGATATGGCAACTGATTATTATCATTGGCAATATTCAGCGATATCGACTTAAGGTTGCCATCAAAAATAGCCCGGGTACGATCCAGCGATATTGCCGCCCCTCCTTCAGGTACAAAGCCTGAGCATGCTCCTATGAGCAACATGAGTACGGCTTGTTTCGTTAACATTTCCCTTTTCTCCTCTCCCGGTCAGCGTTAATGCTTTGTGCAATTGCTCAGTTCGCCCCATGGCCCTGAGCCATGGCGATCCCTCAAATAAAACCTGCGTGTGTTTTCAGCCCCACGTCACTGATCTCCCTTTTGGCATGGCAGCAGCAGCTGACTTTGCGGCAACAGCTGTGGCGGAATAGTCACGACACACTGGGATTGCGCGTCCCACTTCACCGCCAAAGATTCACCGGGGTTAACGCCGGTCAGCCAGGCTAAGCCGGCGTCTCCTACCATCCCCAGCTCGCGCCCTTTTGCGTTACTGACGCTGGCACCAAATGGCGGATGGCTCCCGTCACTCATGCTCAGTACGGCGAACAAGCGCTGGCCTTTTAATACTTCAAACTGGCGATAACCAATGGCACCTTCCGTTAATGCCGACTCGACAACGGAACGGGTGGCTTCCATATCATCCGGCAGTCGATTCAGGTCGACAGAGGTCGTATTGCGGTAATAACTGTTCACATCGGTCAACACGCCAATGCCCCAGCGGTTCGTCAACACTCTCCCGCCATTAACCGGTACACCGGCAATTCCGTCGGTATCCACCAGTAACCGCGTTCCGCCATTCAATCCGCCGGCGTGCAGGGCCGCACCTTTAGTGGTGACGGTCGCGCCTCCCGATAAACTCATGCCGAATGAGGTATAGCTGTCCTGCACCGCAGCGGCATTCATTGACACATTTGCCAGAGGGCTACTGTGGCTGTACCAGGCGCTCGCCTGACCACTATCGCGTTGTCCCTTCCCGCCGCTACTTACCCCGGTGTTCAGGCTGTAGCTATCAAGGCCGTTATTAACGACATCGCTGTAGCCAACGGTTTGGGTAAGACGCTTGTTATTCAGGCTACCGCTATAACTCATCGACCCCGTTCCCCACGGAACGGATAAACGTAAAAATACAATGTCGTTATCGTGTCCGTTATATTGCGAGCGTGATGCTGTAATCCCGGCAGCAATATTCCTGAAACCAAATGCATCAAAATAACGGTTTAACGAAAACGTATAATAGTTTTCGTTTATTTTGTCCCAGTAAGTCTGGTAGCTGTATTGCAAACTGACAGAGGTCTGCGCATCATCAAAATTCTTATTAAGGGTTACGGTATAAAGTTCTTTTTCTCGCCCGGTGAAATCATGTCGATAGCGTGCGTCCAGATATTGTTGCATGGTCATATAGTTGCGCTCCGAAAAGCGATAACCCGCAAAGGTAATATCCGCATTGATATCATCAAAACGCTTGGAATAACTGATACGCCACGATTTACCTTGCAGGGTTCCGGGGCCATTATTAAACTTCGCAACAGACTGGGTCACGTCTGCGGAAAGAGTGCCGAGCCGGTTCATATCATGACCAAGCCCCACTGCCGCCGTATTGTAGTCACCCGCCAGGGTTCCTCCGCCGTACAGCGACCAGCGGTTGTTTATCCCCCATGAAGCTTCGCCACCGGCAAAAAAAGGGCCTTCGGTATCATGGCCTTGCAGGTTACGCGAGCGCCCACTAACTAGCTTGTATCGAATCTGGCCCGGTCGGGTAAGATAAGGGACATAAGCGGTGGTCACCTGGAAGGTGTTCGTCTGCCCATTTTGCTCAACTACCTTTACATCAAGGGTACCCCGCACCGAACTATCCAGATCCTGGATCGTAAACAGTCCCGCCGGTACCGTTGAGTCATATAAAATTCTCCCCTGTTGGGAAATGACGACCCTGGCATTTGTATTTGCTACTCCAGAGACCTGAGGCGCATAACCTCGCAGTCTGGGAGGAAGCATCCGATTGTCACTCTCCAGGCTCACGCCGGTATAACGCCAGGTGCTGAAAATATCGGAATTAATATAGCTCTCACCGACGGTCAGCATGGCCTGCCAGTTTGGTATCGCGCGGTATAAATAATAGCGGGTCCAGTCAGACTGAGAATGCGTTCCCTGCCCGGATCCCGAGGTATGATCCAGATAGCCCTGATAATCAGCACGCATCCGCCAGGCATCAACATTGAGCCCGACGGTGCCATTATAATTTACGGACTGAGATTGCTGACCCTGATAGGGTTTATTGACATTGGCGTTGAGGTTGTAATCGAGTAATAAACCCGGAATGCCCTTATCCCAACGCGATGGCGGTAACCATGTCGCATCCGAATACTCCAGCCAGGCCTGCGGCATATTAATTTTCAACACGCCGGCGGCAGGGTCCGGGTGGAGTACGACGCCCGGTAGCTGGCTTAAATCAGCACATTGATCATCATGCCACCACGTCACCTTAAGCTTAGCTGACGGCAGCAATCCCATGCGTTCAACCATTTCTGGTATCAGGCAAGGCTGAGGTAACGGTTTGGCCGGCGTCGCAACCTGGTCCGGTTTATGTAAATCAGAAGATAAAGTATGCTCCA
This sequence comes from Enterobacter sp. JUb54, assembly GCF_014298075.1. GTDB lineage: Bacteria > Pseudomonadota > Gammaproteobacteria > Enterobacterales > Enterobacteriaceae > Klebsiella > Klebsiella lignicola. The sequence goes on along the minus strand of NZ_CP060418.1, from coordinate 4,922,382 downwards.
TGAAATCAATCGCATAGGGGGATGGAGAGATCGATTGATTATTAACCAGAACCAGCATTTGATATTGACCGGGCATAATATATCCCGCCTGTGAAAAGCGGGAAAAATCGATATTCTCCCGGTCAATAGAATCCAATACATCAGTATTAAAATCTAATGCAAAGCTTTTCCCAATGGATAATACCAGAGACACCACAACAGCAACCTTGCACACTGTAAAAGGATATGTATTCATTATTTTCATTAACTATCATCCATAACAGGGCCATGTCTGTCATACCACCGGGGACAACAACCGGTAGCTCAGCACGGAGCCTCATGATCCAAAAAATCAATATTCAATTGTGATAAAAAAACCGATATATATTGAGTGCATTTATCTATAAGACTTTCCAGCCGCACCGTTATTCATAATCCACACGAAAACGTAGTGCCGCATAATAATTTCCGGCGCTTAATGGCTTGCCATTGCGAATGATTCGCAGGGTGTAATCCAGTTCATTGCTCTTGCCATATAGCTGCTGCAACGGTAACGCTTCCCCTACTCTGGCAATATCTCCCGCGCTATCAAAAATCTGCAGATCGACACCGGTTGCCTGACCAGAAACCATAAAATGCTCCGCGGTCTCTCCACGATTTCCTTCAAAAATAACTCTGGCACCGCTGCCGATAGCGCTCTGAGCATCAGTGCTCACCAGCTCACAGTTGCGGAGTCGTAATTTGAAATGTTTACGTGGCCCTACGGATGCCATTTGTAAATCCCGGACCGGGGTCCCCCCCATTTCAACCGACTGCCAGGCATCTTCCATCATTAACGTGCAAGCAGGGGTAATGACCTGACCAGAAAAAGTAGCTCGTCCATGCCAGTATCTTGCGTCCTGTTCATTTTGCGCAGTTGCCGGGGTCGTTAAAGACGACGAGGCTAACGAAATATTGAAATGCAGAGCCAGCATCACAAGCACGCAGCAAGCCACCTGATTCAGATGAAAATAATCCTTGTGCACAAGCTGACTCCTTTTTTAATGTTGATAACAACCTGGCGGCCACAAGCTGGAGCCGCCAGGCCTGTTAGCTTGTTATATCGGTAATAATTGGTGATTACTCGTAGGCAAGGCTAAAGTTTGCCACTGCGGTAAATTCGCCTTCGGCTACGGTTTTACCGGTAGCCTGCTTAGCCCAGGTAGTGAAATGCAGAGTATTGCCGCCAGTAATCAGTTGGATGTCGCCAGTTGGAGTTCCGTAAACGATATTGCTGCCATAACCGTTAATCACAACGGCAGTATTGGTGGAACCGGCAGTTGCCAGTTCACCCGCCGTGCCACCGGCCACGCCACCACTAAAGGTCACCTGCACACCTTTTTTAACCGAGCTGATATCACAGTTAACTAATTTGATATCCAGATCTTTTATGTCAGAAGTACCGCCTGCAGCGAGGTGGCTTTTGGAAATCTGACCAAAATCGATAGATTGATCGGCTGCATGGGAGTCAATACCACAAGGAGCATCAATAACGGTCCCTTTAAAATTAACTACACCGGCTCCCTGAGCGGCCAGAGCACCAAAAGACGCAAAAAGAACGGCAACAGATGCAGCCAGAACGGTAGTTTTCATCCTGTAATCCTTATATCTATAATGGAAAGTTATCAACCAGCCTAAATTGACTGGTGTGACCCACCGGAAGCATCGGAAGGTCACATCAGTGAATTACGTCTTATAGTCATTTCAGCAATATCACCGTACTGAATACCCTGACGCCAAATGTGATAAAATAACGCCCAAAACTTTCACCTCATTCATACATTCATCATTCATCATTCATCATTCATCATTCATCATTCACCATGGTATAAACCCAACACACTCAATAACTGGATATTATATTCTTTAACTCTTTAGACGATTTATTCCACCATGAACTATGGCTGTTCCCCACTCAACCTGCTCTGCGAAACAAGCGCTGCGATATTTTAACCCTCAAAAAATGCAAACTAGCGGAATAGTGAAACCCCTAAAACATATTGTTTCCTGAAAAAATCAGGGGTTACATTAGAGAAAATTTCCATTAGAATGTAGTGAGTTTTTATTTGTTATTCTTTCATAAATGACAGACCGACCCGATAAAAGCAGTTTCAACGGCGTCACACCTCCTTTGTTAAGCTACAACATGCTGTTTTAAATGGATAATTACATGGACGACATTGATTACTTTGTTATTGGTGAAAACATCATATTCATCCCCACCAAAAGGTTAATTATTGACGGTGTGAATAGAAAGGAAATAAAACTTCAGGTCCCGGCGAGCATGTGTTTTGAAAAATTATTAAAAAAACAGGGGGAAGTTATCTCTCAGAACGAGTTGATAGATTTTGGCTGGGGAGAAAAACGGAAATCTGGCGTCAGCACTAATGCCTATTACCAGTCTATTTTGCATCTCAGAAAGAACCTGGAAAACGTTGGCTTGTTTGACATTATTGATACCATTCCACGTAACGGCCTTAGGATAAATAAAAAAATAAAGGTGTCCTGTGTTTATTTAAGTGAGAGCGCTAGCGCAGAGGGAAGCGATGATTTATATCATCGACCAGCCAGCGCCGTGATAGCAGACCTGAGAGTAAAATCGCAGCCAGAACCAGAGCAGAACACCGCCGCCGTTGACGTTACTGTTGCGACGACCGTAGCAACCCGCCGTGAAAGCCCACTCCCCTTTGTACGCGATATCCATCAGAGCAAGGGGGTCACTCGCACTGAGTTCATCAACACAGCCAGTAAGAAATGGCGCAAACAGGCTCCGTTCATGGCCCTGGCCGTTACTCTTTTACCCATCTTTGTGTACTTTTGGCCAGCGCAAAATGATGGGGTTTTTTCAGATTATATAAAGTTAAACTCAAAAAAATGCGCCATTTATGCCGCAGACAACAAACATTCACTAAGTGAAATACAGGGCCTGATGGATAAATCAGGACTCCCCTGTACCAGCCAGTCAAAGACTTTTTTTACCGCATCCCCGATGGGTACCAGAATCAATTTCATCAGCTGTACCACTTATGATGAGCATACTCAGAACTGCCGTTCGTTGACAATAATGAAAGACATTAAGGTTAAGCCATGAAGCCTATACTGACTTATAAAAATGTTGCCATTGCAGGGGCACTGTGCCTTTTGATAGCCCTTTCGTTAAAGCTACAAACATCATCACGAAACACCAGGACAATACAGTGTCAGAGTAGACAAATATTAATCCACGATGATTTCAAAGCAGACGCAAACTACGGCTTCACATTCAGTGAAAACAAAGGTGAAGTGACAATACACGGACTTGCAATGGAAAAAAATGAACAAATTACCATAAGCAGAGCAATTAAATTCACATTCATTAATAATGATGACGTTTACATATTAAAGAATACTAACATTGAATATCTCAGCAGTGCAGACAGCCAAAAATCTAGCCAAACCAATGTTCATTACCCTGCCTTCTATTATGAATCAGGAAAGGAATTAATTCTCAAAATTGTACCGGACAAGTATGACAACTCGGTCATTTACCTGCACAACATGCCATTATTTTACTGTAAAAAAATGTAGAACCCGAGAATATTGCTCCGTTTCCTGATGCCCGGTCAGATGCAACATTCTTCATTCTGCCGGGAAAGCATCAATGAGTGCTGCCCGTCACTAGCGGAGTACAGTGGTAATGCTCACCGGAGGCAACCGGGCCGTCTTGTCTCCTGAGCCTTTCCCCAGTTATTTTTGTGGTAAATGTTAATATCCGTAGTCATCGATATCACGCCGACTGTATATGATATAAATAGTAGCTACTTAACACATTCCTTGGCGTATGTTTTTCAAAACCACATTTATCAAGAATTCTTTTTCTTCGTTGATACAGGCTTTTTTGATCCAAACCTCTGACACTGGAAAAAAACCCAGGTTTCTTACCTTTAGCCAGAGCATTCAATAAAATAACTTCCTGCGGAGTTAAATCCACTTTCTTTGATTGGGCTTTATTTTGCAGTACCAGTTCAAAATAGTTATCATCAAACTTTTTTGATATATAACGACCCGCAGACTGTTTTACCCAGTCATTTAACCCACCAAGGCGATCGAAGGCTATGTATTTACACTCAAAGAGTTTACTAATTTTAATAAGGTAGTCAAACAGCTTGAGTGATATACCCTCAGCATCTATAAATAAAATATTGTTATCGCGGTCATTAATTACTAATTTTGCGTCAACGCTATCATCATTCAAAGAATAAAAAAACACCCCTTGCTCTTCGCATAACGTCCGTATGCCGAGTGAAAAATAGTAATCATCACTATATAGATACAGAGATTTTTTCAAAATGCACTCCAGCCAAAGCGTTAAAATCACAATAATTAATAATTTGCATGAGTAAAGTACTGGCTCGAACATTATATTATTTCAGGCGTTAGCGTTACTCGGTGACCAAAGTAATTCAAAAATAAAAACACTTCAAATGAGTAAAACTTAAATAATATCAAATCATATTAACTAACAATAAAATGATGCAAATCAACAAGTTATAACAAAAGTATTAGCAGTTCTTAGTTTTTATTAGTTCTATAATCAGTCAGCCCCTCATTTTTATAAGCGTCTCATTTACATTAAATCAACAACTTACAAACACAGCCTGGGGGTTTATATAACTTTCTGGATGGGATTTTTTAAAGCATGACATTGCATCTACAGGCCAACTCGATCATGAGATATTTTCCATTGTCTTTATATGAGACAGTTCTCCGGTTGCGGCATGGAGTGTTCCCAGCTATTCCCAAATATGTAGAACATAAAGACAGCGGCAGAACCGTCCAAATACCGGCTATGACAGGAAGCCAGTTACATCTGTTGGTGATGTGGCTACGGGCCTGGAGAGGATAATAGTTAAGACTCCAGGGCGTACAACGCCCCTTTTTAATTACGCGGAGACCTACGGTCAGGTATATAATGCACATCTATTTGGTGCTGACAGAAGCGTTACACCACACTTATTTGATTTAACATGCTGGGAAGATGCAAAGTGGAAGGTTTAGTCGTACTGGTAGTTATAGTATGGATACTGTTCAAACTGTTTAAGAAACTGGCCGCCAGGTTATACCCAGATAACATGATACCGGTAATGAAGCGTTGCGACAGTAGTCAAATGAAGGATGTCTGGGGGCATTCCCTTGAGGAAGAAGAAGAATATGTAGGATTATATGAACAAATACAGCGTGAACAGCAGCAAAGACAGCAAGCAGAAAATAATGCAGGAACGTTCTACAACTCAAAGGAATGGCGGCGTTTACGTTATCAGGCGTTCAGAAAGTACGGAAACAAATGCTGCGTGTGTGGCCGTGGTGCAAGTGATGGGATGGTGATGCATGTTGACCATATTAAACCTCGTTCCCTTTACCCGCATTTAGCCCTGGAGCTCTCCAATCTGCAAATCATGTGTAATGAATGCAACCTGAGTAAGAGTAACAAAGATGAGGTTAAATGGAGATAGGCCCCCGCTAGTACAGGAAACTTCCGGCTGCTTCATACGTTAGCTGCCGCGTAAAGCACAGCAACAAGTTTTGTAAGTCTCCCGGCAAAACGAACCATTCACTTTTGGAGATCTTCCGACATACTGATTATGTCCTCTGAGGAGATCGCCATGCGTAAAGCCCGATTCACCGAATACATACGCGCCTACCTGGGGCTCACACAAGCTAAGGTGGACGCATTGAGAACGAAGTACTCAACGGGGATCAAGAAAGGGACACGCGCATGAAACGCTTGCTTGCGCTGACGCTGGCACTACTACCAACCCTGGCGACTGCCGGACAGATAACTCTGATTCTTAGTGACAAAATCGAGACATCTGATGGTAAGATTTGCCTATATGAGAATGCAGTTAAAAGCGAGCAAGTAAAAGTAACTGCCAGCGCTCAATGCCGTCACACAATGACATTTGAGGATTAGTGATGAGTAACAAAAACTACGAAAGCCATCGTAAAGCGATTGTTAGCAAGGGTATCCCGCCAGAACTCTTAAAGCGGATCACTGACTCTGACATACAGGTTATCAATACGTTTTTAACCCGCATCAACAAACTTGATTTGTCAGAACAAGAAAAGTCTTGGCTTACCACACTAATCAAGACAGCGTGATTATAAAAACGCCTTTTTTTATTCAGTACAAAGTTCAGGAAATATCTTGCGAAACAATGGCCCCGAAAACATATCTATAAACGCTGCTTCTCCGGGACTTAAGGAAATTTCCTCAACCCTCTTCATAAATTTTAACGTGATTATTTTCAGCATACCTAAACAATCCTCGCCATTGATGATAATCAGCCCTTCACGATTATAAGAATTGATAAAGTTCAAAACGGATTGGAAAGCCGCTAGGTATGGATTAAACCGCTGCCCGTTATGCTCCTCAAAAGGAAATGCGCTTGTCCTGTACTGATGTATAACCATGGCATGAGCCAGCCCTTCTGTGTGAACTTTGAGCAATAACGGAAGATTGTTAATCTCAACCTGAATGAGTGTTTCAACTTTGCTAACAAACCAACTTTCTCTTAGATTATCGAACATAAGCCACCTTTTATTTGAGAACTACTTGCCCCGAAGAAAGGATAGTCATGGTTATTTATCGTTCAATAAGATAGAAGTCATAAAGCCCTGTTAGTGGTAAGAAGACAAGCGGAACGCTGGCAGAGCCGGATCTGTAGCTACCCGGGCATGACCACTATTCACCTGTTTACGCAGCCACAAGGCCGCACATCGGGCTTAAATGCGTGTGATCAGTCTGTCGATGACATAACGATGCCAGGGTGGGCTTTTTCTTCACGTTTTACTGTCGCGGTGTGAGGATGCAACTGCCGCCAACGCTGACTTATACTGTCATCTCACCATGTAACTTAGCGTGACAGTTACCAGGGGCGGATCACAACGGTAGAACCCATAGGCAGCTAAAACAGGTAACTATTTAATTTACTGATAGAGAAGGTTTTTAAGGTTTCGACATGAGAAGAGAAATCTGGAGCGGGCGAAGGGATTAGAACAAGATAACCAATAACTTGAAAAATATAGAATTTTCAAGTTATATCTTAACTTATACCCCCAAAGATACCCCCAAAGCACAGAGGCTTTGAATTCAAGTAATTACCTTTGTCGATAAATCAGCAGGAAGCGAGATGATAGCAAATGGCAGGCATACTCGAAAGCAGCGATACCGTTAGCATCAGACTAATTACGATTCATTAAACCCAGATCGCGACGGGCCCTCATGATATCAATAATCGTGAGATATGGCGTTTGTTCTTGCCAGCTAAACCCTCTGCGATCGATACGAACCAGTTCGTACTTTTCCACTAGAAAGTTAATGGCATTAGCGAGAGTGATACCGGCATCGATATGTTCCTGTATGACGGTTTCATCACAGAAAGGTGTATCGTTTAGTGTCAGGCCATAATGCTGTTCCAGCAGACGACTAAGTAGCATTTTCCAGATAGTCACGGGCGACAGGCATGGCTTCGCCGCCCGCATATTTGTTGTAGGTAGAAATTTCATTTTTTCTCTCGTGAAAGTAATTAACGTTGGGTGGGATAAATGGCGATGTATACGTAGCCACAACTACCAAGCGTATCGGCTTCGCAGGTGAGTCCGTTGTGATAGAGGGTGACACAGTGCTGATGGCGGGGGGAGAGTTCTCCGCTGGTGAGTATCAGCTCCAGTTGTTTGAGAATCAACGGAAAGGCCTGATCCAGGTATAGCGCGTCATCGTCGCAGAAAACACCGTTAAATCCGGCCCGATCAGCAAGAAAATGCAGGCGGTCGCCTTCTTGCACCAGCCGAGCTCCAAAACAGGGTGTGATCGTACTCTTTAGCCCCCAATGCTGGCAGGGGGGATTCTCCGGTATGGCACCAGATTCTGAGTGATAGTTCATTATTGTTCCTGATTAAAGTGAAGGATTAATTGAGAGTGACGCTTCGAAGAATGACATAGGGACCATTGCGGTCCTGACGACGTTCAGCAAACACGGCCAGAACGCCGCGTATGTCCTCCACCTCGCGGCCAGCATAATGGCAGATACTGCCTGACCATTTATATTTGCCCGTACTGAAGCGAAACAGTCGGGAGCCAGGATGCTGCCGGTACAGGGTCATTGCCTGGCGTTTGCTGATGATTTTCATATCCAGCCTCGCTCTGCAAACGACACAATTCCATCTGAACCGATAACCAGATGATCGAGAGTGTTCACATCAACCAGTGCCAGCGCTTCTTTAAGCCTGCCCGTAATGTTGCGGTCACATTGGCTGGGCTCCGGATCACCGGATGGATGGTTATGTGCCAGCACAACAGCAGCAGCATTGAAGCGAAGCGCTGACTTCACCACCTCACGGGGATGGACCTGGACATGGTTAATCGAACCGGCAAACAGCGTTTCACTCTCCAGTAAACGGTGCTGGTTATCGAGATAGAGCACCATAAACACTTCCCGTTCTTGTCCTGCCAGCTGTAACCGAAGCCAGTCACGGGCAGCAGTACTAGAGGTAAAGGATATACCGGGCTGGCGCAGATATTTATCCAGCAGGTTGATGGCACGACGAATGGTGCGTTGGGCATAGGGGGTTAATCCGGAGGTCGCGGGGAGCAAACAACCATGCTGGGCCATAATCGCCAGTGGAAAGAGTTCAGGCTGAGATGACAGCGGGGATAATGCGGTATTCATGTTCGGTATCCCTCAGTCGATGAGATGCATAATGGCGCTGCACTCTGGATGGTTCAGCGCGTAGTCGCGTAAGCGATAATAATGCTCAGTCATCGCGTCACACTCGGTGCGACAGGCGTGGTGGTTGTAAGCCATCAGACAGGCGACCATCCCTGCAGCTTCACTGGTAAGCTCTGCGCCATTGCCATTCATGCTGTTGAACAATGTCCACTTCTCATCGTGATCTGACTCGGGAGCCATAAAAGCGCCGCCGTTGCTGAGTGTCGAAAAGCGCCAGATACCACCTTGGTAATCGGCACACAGCCGCTCCATCCAGGCGAAAATACGAGGTTCAAGGGTTATCCATTGTGGGATGGAGCCAAAGTGCTGCGGCCAGAAGCCGATGCGTAACTCGTCCGGGACCACTGAGGCAGTAATTGCGGTATGCTCCGCAACCTGATGATTTTGTGTATTCATTAAACTATCTCCTTATGCCGGAACCGTTGTTTAACGCCCGAAAAAATCGAGCATGTTTTCTGCCATCACCCAAAGAGCACGATTGAGCTTCACATCGCCATCAATACCGGTAACAGCACGGGTGCGGCTGCTTTTCCCCTGAGCGGTTCGCCCTGACAATCCACCTTTCATCAGGTTCTCCTGCACGCGCTGGTATACGGTCCACAGGTCATCGCTGTAGTCCTCCCGGCGACGTGGGGTCAGCAACTGCGATACCGTGACCGGCTGGTGGTCTTCACCAAAGCGATACTTCAGCGCGGCATTCGCCAGGGCGTTACGGGCTGGTTCTGGCAGTGCCAGTGACTGCATTGCATCGCGCTTCTCCTCCACCCGGTCAAACACACCGAGCACTTCGTAAGCCCCTTCAATCACCTTCTCAACAACATTCCCTTTATGCGGTACCCGCACTTCTCCGAATGACTGACCGCAGACCAGGCCATTGGTACAGACGCCGCGAAATAACCCCGGCAGCATCTGGTAGCTTGATGAGCCGTCATGGCTGTTAAGTAGAATGATTTCCGGCACCTGATGGCCGGTCAGTTGACCGGCACGACGCAGGCGAAGCATGTGTTTGGTGTGTTCCCGCTTGCTCTGGTCGCGAACCTTTGTCTGGCAGGCAAAGAACGGCTCAAAGCCTTCACGCTGCAGGCTTTCGAGGATGGTGATGGTCGGTATGTAGGTGTACCTGTCTGAACGAGATTCATGCTTGTCACTCCCGAACACGCTGGGTACATGACTCATCAGCTCTTCGTGGGTCAGAGGCCGGTCACGGCGTATCTGGTTTATACGGCCAAAGCGGCTGGCTAATCGCATAGCTAACTCCTTATCTGATAATGAAATGAAAACAAAAAGGCCATGTCCCCGAAGGAACATGGCCTGTTGGTATCTGGTGTTGGTGTGTTGCGGGGTGGAGAGGTCTGAAATGTAAGTAACTAATCGCTGTAGTGTGTGGTCCGGCACTCACTGAGGTCAGACAGCTCTTTTTGCGTATTCTTCAGACCCGGACTGAAAGTGCCTACTTTTTTATCGCTGACATAAACATCGAAATTAGACGACTGACCCAGTGCGTCAATAAATGACACCCAGGCATTATCGCCATTCCTCCAGCCGAGGGATGAAGGTAATGAGAACTGACTGTTATCCATGACGACCGTTATTTCCGTCCCGTCGTCATGAGAACTTACTGATGTTCCATCAGGCAGGGTGAGATCAACACCGTGTTGCAGAATATTATGCGCATCCGGATTGCCAGTACAGTTCAGATTAAACACCACCTTCTCCGGGCTGGTAATGATATATTCGGTCACGCCCATCCCAAAACCACTCGTCCACATATTGGGAATAGCCTGTGCTGTTGATACAGAAGCCAGCATAGCTAATGTAACTATTACGTAAGGCAGTCGCATAATGTTGTCCTCAAATAATGTAATAAAGCTTTTGTTGTTTAAAACAATAAAGTAATGAAAAAACAGTTGGATTATTTTATTTGTTTGTAGCGAAACGCTTCTTTTCCGGCATAAATCCCGACAAGATCGTCATAACGAGGGTCCTTTTTATTCGGGCGGAACGTTACTTTCATATCGGGACTGCACATATCCTTCATGGTGAGATTGAATTCTTTACCTGGTGTAATGGTATACCCTGTTGCCACATCGTCTTTACTGGGAGTAATCCATCCCCAAATGCCACCCGGACAATCTCTGGAAGGTTTCGAGCGAACAACAATAAACCATCCCATTGAATCCACTTCCGTCGCTGTACACAGTTTTCTGACCTGTCGATGGGCATCACACCAGAATATATTCCCACTTTTATTATTCACTGCCGCAGGCAGGAACCCGCTATAAGGACGTGCTGCGTAAGCATTACCTGCGATAAGTAAGGGGAAAAACATGACTGGCAATAAAGACAATAATTTCAATTTTTTCATTAGATTAACCTTACATTCAATTATGGAGACCATCTCTAATCAGTTTGTCCGGATTGCCCCCGACTTTCTGATGGAGAAAATGAATTCAGCGACTGCTGAATAAAACGGAAATGAGGTAAGGCAGAGATAAAATGCTTATCCTCCGACAGCTGATAGAGAAGCTCACTGCGAATAAATGTTTCCCGCGATGGCCTTACCAGATGAATCTCATCCAGCCGGAAGACACGTAATTGCCTGTTATGTTCAGCGACCAGATACCAGTAACCGTCAAGAGCGATTAGCCGGTAAGGTGCGATGGCCTCATGACGCTCCCCTTCAGTCAGAACGGTGATGCGCTGACATCCCGAAATAGCTCTGACCAGCCTGTAGAAGCAAAGCTTTCCTGCCGGGGGATGAGGTCTGTCCTGATGCCATACCAGACAGGGTCGATCATCACAGTCCAGCAGGCTGCTGACCAGTCGCCGGTCAAAGCCCGGGAAAATCCCGGCCAGCCCCGTGCGGTGAGCAAAGGTCAGAATATCTATTTCCTGCCGTGTACTGTGAATATCCGAGCGCAGACTGCACTGCCCCTGGTAATAATCCAGGTCGAGATACATCAGACGTTCCCGAAAGTCACGACGTAACGTGCGCTCTGACACCCCGAATTCAGTTGCCAGTTTGCGAATAAACAGAGTTTCACCGGACACCAGGCGGCTGATAATCAACGACAACCTGACGGCAAGCCGGTCATGTCGCCGCTCCTGAAGCGTCATGAAAGATTTCTCCTCAGAAGTTAACTCTCTGAATTAATAATGATTACTTTAAAGGAAGGGGTGGACAGGGTATGGACAACATCGGAACTATTTTTTATGAGCAGCCCGGCCTTGTGAGCGCTCGTCTGACAGATAATGATGCTTCTCCTGATTTAGTTGACGATAAAACGCAATGGAAAGGACGTGTCCACAATCAACACATCATTAACAACAAGTTCATCATTCGCAGAGAAAATTGCGATATCAGAAGAATATCCAGTCCCAGACGGCCCGAGCGACCGACACCACCGCATCACGCACGCTACGAATCACCGTTTTCAGCGATGCAGACAGGAATGAAGATGATTCTGCGGTATCGAAAACCCGGCCCACAGCTTCACCGAAACTGTTACGGGCATGCGACTTTACCGGCTCTGTGCAGAGTCTCCCTTGCAGTTGTGTCACCACCGGGCTGGTGGCGCGGTCAGGCAGACAGCGCATCATGGCTGCCACCATCTCCTCAATGCCCCATCCAGTGCTGGCGGACACCACACAGACCGGATGATGCGGTTTAAACATCGCCATAATCGCAGCCTGCTTCGCTTTAAGATTTCCCTGTTGGTGCGGTGAAGGTTTGTTGGTGAGGGTATCCCATTCATGACAGGGTTCGATTTTGTCGGCCTGGTTAATCACAAACAGTACCTTTTGCCTGTAAGGTTGCATCACGCCGTGCCAGAACTGCTCGTCCACGGTCAGTGCCCGATCATCGGCCTTAATGACCCACAGCACCAGGTCCAGCTCCGGCAGCATACGATGGTAAAGGGCCCGGTACTCATGATCCCGCCGCCCGTTTTCACCTACACCCGGTAAATCGACAATCACCAGACTGTGACGACCGCTGCGCAACCGGAAGCGCAGTACATCGCGAGTACAGGCATTCACGTCACTCACCGGGGACACTTCCCCCCGGAAAAGTTCGTTGCAAAGTGAGGATTTGCCTGCACCACTTTTGCCCATGATGCCAATCACCGGCTCGTAGTGGGTCAGGTTCTGGATACGTTCAAGAATAAGCTGGCGAAGCGTGTGCGGAAGCGATGCGAGCGGTTGTTCAAGGGCCTGAAGGCCATCAGGTTTATTCATACAGAAGTCTCAGCGTGAAAAATAAAGAACCCCGATTTCCAGTCAGGAAGGCGGGGATTCACAGAGATGATATCTATCTGAAATTATTTGGAATTTTAGATTAACACGTAAAGGAAATTGTGTAGTCCAGAACTGAACGATGTCCGCTTAGTGCTGTGAGTTCAATGGGACGTTGCTAACATCTATCTGCATCAATTTGTGGGGAGCAGGTCAGAGTTATTATTGCACTTTAAAATTTTTCCTATGCTTCAAACAAATTTTTAGCTTGACAAGCTTTTTATACCACGCTATGAAAATAGATATTTTACAGGTCTGGAGGTAATTTATATGAAGCCAAAAGAAATACTTTGCCAATGGGTTGACGCATTTAATAATGCAGATGTAGAAACTATTTCACAATTATATGATGATAATGCAATAAACCATCAGGTAGCCAATGACCCAGTTATTGGAAAAGAGGCTATAAAGAAAATGTTTGAACAAGATTTTTCTATTCCAGAAATGGTTTGTATCGTTGAAAACATTTTCGAAGATGGACAATGGGCAATTTTAGAGTGGCGTGCCCCATTAGGTTTGAGAGGTTGCGGTTTTTTTTCAAATAGTAAATAATAAAATTATATTTCAAAGAGGCTATTGGGATAAGCTATCTTTCTTAAAACAGCACAATTTTCCTATTGAATAAAATACATATATACCTTGCATGAATAGTTTACAAAATTCTTAAAGCGTGCATTAAGGGAAGCAAAATAACTTCCCTTAAAGATAGTTACAATATCGATGCTGTATTAAACCATTATTCCGAATGCTTTTTATATAAATTAAGCACTGAGTTAGCATTCGCACCATTTTTATTATTTCTAATGTTAAGGTAATTAGTACGGATATCTTTAACGATGATAACCTAATGGCTTTGTAGTGTATTGTCGCGAGGAGCAAGATCCATGGTACCGAAACCAATCTGTAGAATCTTTACACCATCGTTTAATGTGATTTCTGGAATATCTGATAACGGTGCAAAGCAAATGGGAGGCGTCACCGGACAAGGTGTGCCAAAGACAGTGATATTGTTTATGACGCCGTCGGTGGTTCGCTGGCAGAGCTTTTGCTGAACAGTATGAAGGGAGATGGAAGGTTTGTTTCTTACGGTTTACTTTCGGGTCAACCTTATAAAATCCAGCCAGCCTCGCCTGCGACAAACTGGTTTCATATCCGTAATTATCTTGCTGATTTCACTAATGGCGACTGGCAGCATGAGTTCAGCGATATCTGGCAACTACTCCGCAAAAGTGAATTGAACGAGTATCAGCTTTTTACGTCGAGTCAATGGCTGGAGGCAATTGACAGTTACTATAAGTGCGGGCGATTACCTAAACCCATATTGATGTTGAATAAATAGTCTGAAGGTCAGTATTTCGCTCACAGCGTACCTACAGCTAAGTTAGTCTGTCCGCTTCGTGCCAGAAACGGAAGTTCCTGATTACTCTAAGTGTTAAGTTATGGAAATACGCCAATAGTTCTGCCTATCTATATGACATCAAAGCTGTAAACATTCATACTTTTTTGGGGTTTCAAGATTAAGGGCTTCTTACCTTAACCGGAGCCTGGTCATCTCAATATTGGCGTTAATATGCCAACTAATCTCTGGATATAGCGACTGTCTGGCGTTTCAAAGGCTTCAGCTGCTCAACCCAAATCAAAATATGACCAAAATCACAAACTTATCATTTGGTTCCAATTTTCAAGATAAGGTCATTTTTTTACTATATCAGCCATTAGATTTTCGAGAAAAAATAGCAGAAAGCAATCCTGTCCGCTCAATACCTTAAGGAGCAAACATGGCAAAGGAAATCACCTATCATTGCACATTGAGTGATGGGATCCATGCAAGGCCCGCCGGACATATCGCACGGATTTGTAATACCTACAAGGCCAATATCGCCTGGCAAAATATGCGCACTGGGATTAAAGGCAACGCCAAAAATGCGCTTTCCTTGGTTGCCACCGACACGTTATGCGGCGATAACAGTCGTATAACCATAGACGGGCCAGATAGCTCTAGCGCGGCGGCGGCGCTAACGGAGTTGTTGCCAAGGCTCCCAGATTTAAGTGTCCTCCCATCTTCTATTCCCGGTCATCTTCCACGCAGCCTTGAAGAGCTACACCCTCATTACCTGACCGGAGTCAGCCTCAATGCAGGGATTGCCATAGCCCCGCCAATATTTATTCCTGGCATCAGCTTCGAAAAGCTGCTGGCACAAGCTCCTTCTGAGAAAAATCCTCCGGAACAAGAGCTACAACGCCTGCTTGGCGCGCTGAAAACGCTGTGGGAACAGAAAAAATCCTCATTACAACAGTTCCAGGGCATTGAGCACGACCTTCTGGAAGCTCATATGGAATTGATTAATGACGATGAGTTTCAGACAAGCATTAGCAACTATCTCTATCAGGGCATCAATGCCTGGTCTGCCATAGTGCGTGCGTCGATGGACTTCAGCGCCGTACTGGCTCGTTCCTCCAGTCGTTATATCCAGCAGCGTACACTGGATATTCTCGATATAGCTACACAGATCCTGAGCACTCTCTATACTGAACACCCGCTGCTACTGCCAATGCCCTCGCTCACACACCCAAGCCTGGTATTGGCCCATGCGCTTACGCCAAGTCAGTTGATGACACTGGATAAACATAATTTGTCTGGTCTGGTGCTCTCGGCGTCTGGTCAAAATTCGCATACAGCCATCCTCGCTCAGGCGCGAAATATTCCAACCCTGGTGGATATCGATTTCAATCCTGACACCTTTGCCCATCAATGCACCTTAGTGCTAGATGCCGATCACGGTATGCTTATTACCGAGGTTGATGAAAAGATCCTGCGCTACTACCACCATGAGATGGCTGTACAGCAACAAAAGCGCGAACAACCCGCCGTCGCTCCGAACAGCTGGCCACTATTAATACCTGAGCTGGTTCAGTGGGATCTGGACGTGGAAGATAAAAACGAAGCGATCAAAAAAATGGTCGACAATTTCTGGCTACTCCAGCGCACAGACTCTCGCGACAAACTTTGTCAGGACATCTGGGCACGAGAAAGCCCGTTCCCGACAGTGGTGGGAGCAGGCTTTGCCATTCCGCACGCGCGCACCGCGGCAGTAGAACATTCCACCATTGGCATCGCACGATTACGCCAGCCAGTTGCCTGGGGTGGTGTGCAGGTGGATACCGTTTTTATGCTGACCATTAGCGCGATTGCTGTAGAAAATGAACATATGCGCTATTTCTCCAGCCTTGCCCGGCTGCTGATGAACGACGAGTTCGTCAACAAAGCTAAAGCGACTACTACCCCTATTGAGCTCTATAACCTTATTTTTAGCGCATTAGTGCGCTAATTCGCCCAACCTAGCAACGAGGCGGTATGTTAAAACTCTTAAAAAATACCAAGCGACATTTTATGACCGGCGTGTCCTATATGGTTCCTTTTGTCGTCGCGGGAGGCGTACTGCTGGCGCTGTCGGTCATGCTCAACGGCCATGCGGCGATACCGGAGAGCGGTTTTCTTAAGGCGATGTCGCAAATTGGCATGGCGGGATTAACGCTGTTTATTCCGATTCTGGCCGGATTTATCGCCTGGTCAATGGTCGATAAACCGGGTATTGCCCCTGGCGCCATTGGTGGCCTTATGGCCTATCAGATGGGAGCAGGATTTCTCGGCGGCATGCTGGCGGGCATTATTGCCGGACTCGTGGTACGGGTGCTGCTGACGGCGATTGCGCGCCTGAACATTCCTTGTTTTCTGCGCATGGTGCTGCCGATTTTTATCATCCCACTGCTGGGTACCTTCATCACCGGGATGGCAGTGTACTACATCATCGGCGACCCGATTGCCGGGTTGATGAAGTGGCTGAGTGAATGGCTCGCCAATATGCAGGGGGGATCATTTATCATCCTCGGCGGCATTCTGGGGGGCATGATTGCCATCGACATGGGCGGACCAATGAACAAAACCGCCTTTTTTTTCGCCGTGGCGCTGATCTCAACCAACCCGCAGTTGATGGCCGCCGTGGCTGCGGCTGTCTGCACGCCGCCACTCGGACTAGCCCTGGCCACCTTTATGTTTAAAGACATTTTCAACGATGTGGAGCACGAAGCCGGCAAGCCGGCGATCATCATGGGTTGTATGGGGATCACTGAAGGCGCTATTCCCTTTGCTGCCGCCGACCCGATCCGCGTAATTCCCGCCATCATGCTGGGTAGCGCCGTGGCGGCGATTTCGTCACTGTGGTTTGGTGCAACCAACGCCGCCCCCTGGGGCGGACTTATCGTGCTGCCGGTCGTTGGCAATCACTTCGGTTATATCGTTTCGGTCATCGCTGGCACGCTCACCACCGCGATTACAGTAAAGGTGCTGAAAACCGTGGTTAAATCCCAGGATGAGCAATAAGGACGCAGACAATGCCCGCGTTTATCCAGTCAATTTTGAGCGAGTTCAGCGCACAAAGCTCTACCAGCGAAAGCGTGCTGGTCGCCAACGGCAACGCACAGCCTCCAGCAATGGCTTACTATCTGCACGTTCCGCGCATTGAGGTCACGGTAAAAGGGGGGCTGAGCATGCTGCTGCCTAAAGGCAGTGACCGAGTAATCAAGTGCGAGCGCTCGGTCGGCACTATCACTTACATACCTGCTAATAGCTGGAATTCACCGCAATGGGAAAGCCCGGTTATCTGCATGTCAATTGTGTTCTGGAAGCAGGATGTTGGCTTTAGCATCAGCAACTGGGATGGTACACAGTTTAAAGAGGTGGAGAAATTCAACCTGCAACACTCCAGCAGTACGGTACGAGACCGGTTGCTCGAGCTGGCAGAATCGATGGCATGGGCGCAAGATAAAACCAGCGAGACCTTCGCGCACATCGTCTACGCCCTGCTTAACGATCTGCTTTACCAGGTGGCCGAAGGGATGAATAACCCGAGGGGGCCCTTCTCGCTACTGGACGGCATAAAAAGCCATATTGATAGCCACTACCATATGGAGATCAGTCGAGAAAGTGTTGCAGAGGCCTTTAATATTTCCCCCGGTTACCTTTCGCGCCTGTTTTCCCGCGAATCAGACGTGAAGTTTAATGAGTACCTGAAGCTTGCCCGGATCTCGCGGTCAAAAACGCTGCTAACCAACACCACCATGAAGATTAATGAGGTCGCAGAGAAGTGCGGTTTCACCGATACAAACTATTTTTGCAAAGTGTTCCGGGACATCAACGATTGTACGCCACTTGAGTACCGGCGTAAGAACAAGGGAGCAAGCTTATCATGACCCGTACCGCGAAAGATGACGTGCAGCCCTTTTCCAGTGATCGCCATCTGCATATCGTGGCGGTAACTGCCTGCGCAACCGGCGTGGCGCATACCTACATGGCCGCCGAGCAGTTGGAAAAACTGGCAAAAACCTATCACTTCTCGATCAAAATCGAGACCCAGGGCGTGCTGGGACTTAAAAACGAGATAACCGAAAAGGACTTACTTGAAGCTGAACTCGCCATCATTGCCTCCGATATCACCATCGATAACCCGACGCGCTTCGATGGCTGCCGCATTCTCAACGTCTGCATAAACTCACTGCTGCTCAAACCCACTGAAGTGATTTCTGCCATTCGCAAGTCGCTGAACTTGCCACGAGGCAACATTATCGAGCTGTAGCGTACAGCGTATTGAGCTCTACAATAGGTTCACCGCCGCGCCGTTCAAGAAATTCCAGGACCCGCTGCGGCGAGCCGTTTAATATCCGCTCCTCAGGAAACTCAATCTCCGCCAACAGATGCTGACAGGCGCTGAAGTCACCCAATGTAAAGGCGCTGTGCGAATCCGTTCCCAGCGACAGCAAGCCGCCTCCTTCGTGCACCGCCGCCACAATTTTGCGGCAGTTACTCTCACTACCCCGTCGAGCATGCAGAAACGATGCGTTGTTCACCTCCAGCGCCACATCGTATTCACGAGCGGCAGCAACGACAGCAGGAATATCAATCGGGTATTCCGGGTTGCCCGGATGGCTAATGATATGCACCTTACCGCTGGCGATAGCCGCAATCATCGCTTCGGTGTTGGCCACCACGTCTGCGGGGGCAAAAACCTGCTTATGGAAACCGGCGATAATAAGATCCAGCGTGCTACGCATTTTATCGCTACAGTCGGTTTCGCCGTTGACTTTAATATTGGCTTCAATACCGCGCAGCAGGCCCACGCCCTCAACCACTCTTGGCAGAATACGCATATTGTTAAAGTGAAATGCATGAGGCGCATCAACCATTTCCGGGCCATGGTCGGTAATGGCAATCAACCGTATACCTTTACGCACGGCGGCGGCGAGATAATCGTGAACGGTGCTGTAGGCATGGGTGCTCGCCACGGTATGCAGATGCAAATCGACGTTGAACATTACTCCTCCTCGGTGAAAAGCGGCCCCCACACGCGAGGGCCTGAGTGATTACGCCAGCAACGCTTTGGCCTGACGTACCACGGCCTCAGTGGTGATACCAAAGGCTTCATACAGCTGTTCTGCGGGCGCCGATTCACCAAAGCCGTGCATGCCGATAATCGCCCCACCCAACCCGGTATATTTAAACCAGTAGTCGGTGATACCGGCTTCGACCGCGACACGCGCTGCCACCGTGGCTGGCAGCACCGATTCGCGATAGGCGGCATCCTGTTTATCAAAGCGGTCGGTACAGGGCATCGATACCACACGAGCACGGACGCCCTCGGCGGTCAACTGCTTCCAGGCAGTTACGGTCAACTCCACCTCCGATCCGGTAGCAATCAGAATCACCTGCGGCTCACCCTCACAACTCTTCAGCACGTAACCACCCCGCGCAATATCCTGAATTTGCTGCCAGGTACGCTCCGGTTGGGTCAAGTTCTGCCGTGAGAGGATCAGCGCCGTCGGCCCGTCAGTGCATTCCACACCCTGTTTCCACGCCACGGCGGTTTCGACCTGGCAGCATGGCCGCCACACGCTGAGGTTCGGCGTCAGGCGCAGTAAGGCAATCTGTTCAACAGGCTGATGCGTTGGGCCATCCTCCCCCAGACCAATCGAATCGTGGGTATAAACCATCACGTGGCGCTGCTTCATCAGCGCCGCCATACGCACTGCATTACGGGCATACTCGACGAACATCAGGAACGTGGAGGTATAGGGTAGAAAACCACCGTGCAGCGCAATGCCGTTAGCAATAGCCGTCATGCCAAACTCACGAACGCCATAGTGAATATAGTTACCGTCGCTATCTTCATTGATGGCTTTCGAGCCGGACCATTGCGTCAGATTGCTGGGGGCTAAATCTGCCGAACCGCCAAGAAATTCCGGCAGCAGCGGGCCGAAGGCCTCAATCGCATTTTGCGACGCTTTACGGCTGGCAATCTTCGCCGGTTTGAACTGCAGGCGCTCAATAAAGGCCTGCGATTTTGCATGGAACTCTGCGGGAAGGTCGCCGTTCAGACGCCGAGTCAGTTCGGCTGCCGACTCTGGGAAAGCCTGCGCATAGGCGGCAAATTTTTGCTGCCACTGGGACTCTTTAGCTTCACCTGCTTCTTTAGCATTCCAGTGCGCATAAATTTCAGAGGGAATTTCAAACGGTGCATAGGGCCAGTTCAGCGCTTCGCGGGTGGCGGCAATTTCTGCCTCGCCAAGCGGCGCTCCGTGGACATCATGGGTGCCCGCTTTGTTCGGTGAGCCAAAGCCAATCACCGTTTTACACATCAGCAAAGAGGGTTTATCGGCCACCGTGCGGGCG
This sequence comes from Enterobacter sp. JUb54, assembly GCF_014298075.1. Taxonomy (GTDB): domain Bacteria; phylum Pseudomonadota; class Gammaproteobacteria; order Enterobacterales; family Enterobacteriaceae; genus Klebsiella; species Klebsiella lignicola. The sequence continues at coordinate 4,901,580 of NZ_CP060418.1, read as the reverse complement.
GCCTCTACGGCGCGATGTATCGCCTCGGCATCGTGTCCATCGATATCACGCACAACATGCCAGCCGTAGGCTTCAAAACGCCGAGCGGTGTCATCGGTGAACCAGCCTTCTACATGACCGTCAATCGAGATCCCGTTATCGTCATAGAACGCCACCAGTTTACCCAATTTAAGCGTCCCAGCGAGCGAACAGGCTTCGTGTGAAATACCTTCCATCATGCAGCCATCACCCATAAAGACGTAGGTGAAGTGGTCAATCACCTCATGGCCGGGACGATTAAACTGCGCCGCCAGGGTTTTCTCGGCGACGGCCATCCCCACGGCGTTGGCAATGCCTTGCCCCAGCGGGCCAGTGGTGGTTTCAACACCTGCGGTGTAGCCGACTTCCGGGTGCCCCGGTGTTTTCGAGTGCAGCTGACGGAATTTTTTTAGCTCGCTTAACGGTAGATCGTAACCCGTCAGATGCAGCAAGCTGTAGATAAGCATCGATCCATGACCATTCGATAATATAAAGCGGTCGCGGTTAGCCCAACCGGGGTTGACTGGGTTGTGGTTGAGGAAGTCCCGCCACAACACTTCCGCAATATCGGCCATCCCCATCGGCGCCCCAGGGTGACCCGATTTCGCCTGCTGCACCGCATCAATGCTAAGAAAGCGAATTGCATTCGCCAGCGTTTTTTTAGCGATCATTACCTGCTCCATTTTCAATTCTAAGGAAAAATTCGGCCCCGCCTTTATGACTGACGGATAGATTCTGGTAGTGCGGAATGGCGGCGAAAGTATCGATATCGTGGGTAACTGACTGCGGCGTAAGCACCTCTACCACCACGCTTTGTGCCGCCTGTGCCGACAGTAGCCCAGCGTAAGAATCCTCAAACGCCACACAGTGGGTCGCGGGAATGTTCAGGCGCTGTGCCCCCAACAAAAATGGCTCCGGTTCAGGCTTGCCCCGCGTAATATCTTCGCTGGTGACCAGCACGTTGGGGAAAGGCAGCCCCGCGTGGTGAATACGCGCCGAGGCGACTTTTAGTGACCCCGAAGTCACAATTGCCCAGGGTACGTTCAGCATATTGAGTGACTGGAGAAACGACGCGGCGCCGGACACCGGCGTTATGCCTTCCGCATGGCTAGCTTCATACGCTTCAAGCGCCAGGAACTCCTGCTCAATAACCACATCACTTGCATCCGGCATAAAATGGCGCAGCGTGCTAACCGCCGGTTTGCCGTGCAGATAATGGCGTACCGCCTGTACACTGAATCCCTTACGCACCGCCCAGGCGCTCCAGGAGGCCTCAACAAAATCCAGTGAATTCACCAGCGTACCGTCTAAATCAAAAAGCAGTCCACGAAAATGCATATTTACCGCCACCTTTAACCTGCAACATTATTTATTTTTATCGCAAACAACAGTGCATAATAAATATAAATAAAGTGGTTTCTATAGTAATTTTGTTATCACCATTTTATTTTCTTTTATTCGAGATGATTTTTATGATCAGGGTCACAAAATAAATACCAGGCTATTTTTTTCAAGAAAACGTCACTTTTTTTCTATTCAAAATGCACCCCAAACGGTCAACGATATACTCATGAAATGCAGGCAAGGTTCTGCAAAACAAAATTAACCCGCATTAGCGAAAAGTTTTGGGAGTGGTTATGTCGGAATTGATTACCTATCAGTGTGAGCTCAAGGAAGGTATCCATGCCAGACCGGCAGGACATATTGAGCGCCTTTGTAACGCATTCCAGTCTGAGGTGTGCTGGAAGAATATCCGTACCGGATTACAGGGCAGCGCCAAAAGTGCACTCTCTCTCGTCGCCACCGATACGTTGCTGAACGACGATTGCGAAATCACCCTTAGCGGCAAAGACGCCCACACCGCAGCGGCTGAGCTCTCCGCGTTGCTGAAAAAACTCCCGCAGTTTGAGATTACTTCAGAAGAAGAAACGCTGGATCAGGCTGGCTATTTTCCCCGTTCCCTGCGCGAAACTCAGTTGAGTTTTATTCAGGGATCGCGTATCAGCGGCGGCGTGGCGATTGCCCGACCAGTGGTTGTGAAGAGCCTGAACTTTGACGACATCATGGCACTCGCCCCCATGAAAACCCAAGCAACCGCTGAGGAAAAGCAGACGCTGAAGGCCGGTATTGAAACATTAAAACAGGCCAAACTGGATGTCCTGGAAAGAAAAGTCGGCGTCGAGCACGATATTATCCAGGCGCATCTATCGATTATTACAGACAGCGCCTTCCAGGAAGCGATAGTTCACTTTATTGATAACGGTGAAAATAGCTGGCGGGCCATCGTATTAGCGGCAATGGATTTCTGTGAGATACTTAGCCGCTCTTCCAGCAAATATATAAAGGAAAGAGTTCTGGACGTTCTGGATATTACCAGTCAACTTCTGACTACCGTCTATGGTGAGCATGCTCTCCCGCAAAATGGCCTCGAACTTAATGCACCATCTATTATTTTTGCTGATAGCCTAACGCCGAGTAAGTTCCTCAGCATTAATAAACAGATGCTCGCAGGCATGGTTCTTACCGCCACCGGAAAAACATCACATACCGCGATCCTTGCCCGCTCGCTGGGCATCCCAACGCTGACCGATATCGATTTTTCCACGCTCAATCTACAACTACAGCAGAACATTATTATCGACGGCGACCCAGCTATCTTAGTCACGGCACCTGATGAGCAGGTCCTGCGTTATTACCGTAACGAAATGGCAGTACAGCACACGATGCAACAGCAGATGCTGAGTAACGTCCACCAGTCAGCGGTAACTGCCGACGGCCATCGTCTGGAGATTGCTGCCAATATCGCCAGTTTCGAGGAAGCCGAGGCCGCGTTTAATAACGGCGCCGAGGGGATTGGGCTGTTCCGTACCGAAATGTCATTTATGGACCGCGAAACGCCGCCTGACTACGCCGAGTTGGCCGACCTTTATACTCGCGTAATGGCCTGCGCCGACGGTAAGCCGGTCATTTTCCGCACCTTTGATATCGGCGGCGATAAACCCGTCGATTACCTGAATCTCGGTGACGAAGAGAACCCGTTCCTTGGCTATCGCGCGGTACGTACCTATCCGCGCTATCGCGAGCTGTTTGCTATGCAGCTCAAGGCCATTCTCACCGCCTCTGCAATTGGCGACGCGAAGGTCATGATCCCAATGATTGCCAGCGTGGAAGAGATTATCTGGTGTCGTGAGGTGCTGGAATCAGTTAAGCAGACAATGCGCGAGGAGGGATTGCCGTTCAACGACGCCATCTCGCTCGGCGTCATGTTGGAGGTGCCGTCCGTTATCTTTGCGATTCCTGAAATGGCCGAATACGCCGATTTCTTTAGCGTCGGCAGCAATGACCTGACGCAGTACTTTTTTGCCGCCGACCGTGGAAATTCGCAGGTGGCGAACGTCTATGACAACTACGCCTCGTCCTTCCTGCGCGCGCTGCAATTCGCCATCAATGAAGTGCACCGAGTCGGGAAATGGATTGGCCTGTGCGGTGAATTGGGGGCCAGCAAAGATTTCCTGCCACTACTCACCGGCATGGGGTTCGACGAACTCAGCATGAGCGGAACCGCCATTCCAGGTGTGAAGCACACTTTGCGTGAGCTAAACTTTACTCAATGTCAGCAGTTGGCACTGGATGCTCTCGCGCTGACTCACTCCGCCGCGGTGAAAGCCGCACTTCAGGCCCCATCGGTGAAGGCAAAAAGCCAGAAACCGATTCTCGCGCCGGAATTTATTATTTTCAATCTTGATGCCCGGGACAAAAACGAAGCCATCAAGAAAATGACCGACAACCTGTGGCTGCACCATCGCACCGACAGCAGGGAGCGCCTGTGTGACGATATCTGGACACGCGAAGACTCCTTCTCTACCGCCGTCGGCTACGGTTTTGCCATTCCGCATACCAAATCTGACCACATTACCGATTCGACCATCAGTATGGCGACACTGGAAACGCCAATAACCTGGGGCGACCAACTGGTTGAAACCGTCTTTATGCTTACGGTCAGCAAGTCTGCCGATCCTGGTGCGCATATGAAATATTTCTCCACCCTCGCCCGTAAATTAATGAAAGAGGAATTCCGCAATGAAATAAAAAATGCCGATAGCGTCGATGTACTCTACAACCTGATGACCAGAACCTTAGATGTATAACTTCATGGTCATGAATTAAAAATTTTAATAGATAGATAAAATAAAAAATCAGGAGTCACTAATGAAAATTGTCGGAGTTGCAGCATGTATTACCGGTGTTGCCCATACCTATATGGCTCAGGAAGCCATTGAGCAAGAGTGTAAAAAACGCGGTTACGATGTGAAGGTCGAAACCCAGGGCGGCATGGGTATTGAGAACGAATTAAGCGAAGACGAGATTGCCGAGGCCGATGTGGTTATTCTGGCCATTGCTATCGGCATCGAAGGCGTTGAGCGCTTTGAAGAAAAAGAAGATGCCGGGCTGGTGATATCACTCAACCCTGCCGAGGTCGTGCGCAACCCTGCGGCGATTATTGATAAAGCAGAAAAGCTGGCGAGTTAATTTAAGCGACCTTTCCTGGAGTTATTTCGGCATCCGGGAAGGGAAACAAAACGTAATTTAATTTCTGCGAGCCCGTTATTTTTCTTACCAGACATTAACATCTGGGGGATTGCGACACCCTGAATCTGGCACGCACCTAATAAAAAATAGCGGGAACCAGGAGGATTGAAAATGTCGGAAAATATGAAAGCCGTAAAGGATGAGCTGGTTAAAGCGTTCAGCACCGGTGTGTCATACATGATGCCGGTTGTGGTAGTTGGCGGGATCTGCCTGGCGCTGTCGCTGGTCGGCGGTGAGCCGGTCGCGGGCAAAGGGATGGTGGTCACTAACCCATTCTTACTGAATCTGGGCGCTATCGGGAGCGCGGGTCTCGCAATGATGATCCCGGTATTGGCCGCCTATATCGCCTACTCCATCGCCGGTAAACCGGGGCTAACGCCGGGGGTGATTACTGGCTTTATGGCCAGCACACAGCTGGGTGCCGATCATGTGGTAACAGGATTCCTCGGGGCAATGCTGCTCGGTATCCTCAGCGGCTATGTCGCGAAATGGGTTAAAACCTGGAAGGTTGGTAAGGCGCTGATGCCGGTCATGCCAATCATGATAATTCCTATCGTCTCAACCTGCATCGTCGGCATGCTCTACTTGTACGTTCTAATTGGGCCAATTGGCGCTGCCATGAAATGGCTGGTCTCCATGCTCTCCAATATGCAGGGCAGCAGCGGCATTGTTCTGGGGCTGATCCTCGGCGCCATGGCGGCCTTCGATATGGGCGGCCCGGTCAACAAAACCGCGACCGCCTTCACCCTGGCATTGATGGCCGAAGGGATTTATGGCCCGAACGGTGCCTACCGTATTGCCTGCGCGATTCCACCGCTGGGCATCGCCCTCTCTACCTTCATTTCTCAGCGTAAATGGGCCGAGGATGAACGACGCATGGGCACCTCCGCCGCCTTTATGGGCCTCATCGGGATCACCGAAGGCGCAATTCCTTTCGCTGTGAAAAATCTTAAGACCGTTTTGCCTTCGATCATTATCGGCAGCGCTGTCGGTGCTGGCCTGGCGATGGTTCACGGCGTGGAGTCAATGGTGCCGCACGGCGGGTTAATCGCCATCGCGGGCGTCAATAAAGCCCCGCTGTGGTACGTCCTGGATATGGCTATCGGCGTCATTGTTACCGCCATCTGCCTGCATGTTCTACGTCCAAATATTAGCGAGCCGGTAAAGAAAGCCGACGCTAAAAAAAGTGTCACTTCAGATATGAATAAAGTCTAAGGAGTTGTCATGAAAAACACCATGAAGCAGTACGTTGATTATATCGTTAAAGGTGGTAAGTCCACGATGCTGGGTATTGGCCCAATGTCTCCGGCGCTTATTCAGGCATGTTTTGAGTTAGGTAAAGAAAAAGATCTGCCGCTGATGTTTATTGCCAGCCGCAATCAAGTTGATGCCGATGAATTTGGTGCAGGCTACGTCAATAACTGGGATCAGTTCCGCTTCGCCGCCGACCTGAAAGCAATGGCCGATAAAGTCGGCTTCGACGGTGATTACTTCCTCTGCCGTGACCACGGTGGCCCGTGGCAGCGTGATAAAGAACGTAAAGACCACATTCCGGAAGCACAGGCGATGGAACTGGCGCGCCGCTCCTACCAGATTGATATGGATGCCGGATTCGATCTGTTGCATATCGACCCAACCAAAGACCCGTACGTCATGGGGAAAGTGATTGATATTGAACTGGTATTAAGCCGTACTGTTGAGCTTATTCGCTTCTGCGAAGAGTACCGTAAGCAGAACAACCTGAAAGAATTCTTCTACGAAGTTGGTACCGAAGAAACAAATGGCGGCCTGACCGATATCAGCGCCTACGAAGGCTTTATCATTGAACTGAACAAGCGTCTGAACGACGAAGGATTGCCGCAGCCGCTGTTTATCGTCGGCCAGACCGGTACCCTGACCCGCCTGACCAAAAACGTTGGCCACTTCAACGACACGCAGTCGGCGGAGCTGTCAGCTATCAGTACTCGCTACGGTGTGGGTCTGAAAGAACACAACGGCGACTACCTGCCAGATGAAATCCTGCTTAAGCATCCGGGCCTGGGGATCACTGCCATGAACGTCGCCCCAGCGTACGGCACCATTGAAACCCGCGCCTATCTGAAGCTCGCGGAAGTGGAAAAAGATCTGTCGGCAAAAGGCTTTATTAAATCGGCATCAGATTTAAAAACCGTGCTGACCCGCGAGTGCGTGCTGAGCCACAAGTGGGAAAAATGGATGACCGACGAGCATAAAAATAAATCTGAAGAGCAGATCTTCAGCGAGCCCGCGCTGCTGAAGGAAATTCTTGAGCTTAGCGGTCACTATAACTACGAAAAACCGGCGGTGGTTAAAGAGATGCAGAGGATGTTCGCCAACCTGAAATCGTTCGGCGTTGAGCCAGAACGTTACGTAGTGAACAAAATTAAAGACATGATTCAGAACGAAGCAGAGTGCTTTAATATGCCGGGTCTGACAACCCGTGTAGCACAAGCAAAATAATAGACAATAAATAATAGGGAGAGGGCCCCTCCTTATTATTTCCCGCACTGAATAAAGACAGGTACAGGTTATGAATCAGCTTGAACAATTAAAGCAGCGCACCATTATTGTCGCTGACAGCGGGGATATTGATAGCATCATTGTCTATCAGCCCGAAGATGCCACGACGAACCCTTCTCTTATGTATAAAGCGGCACAACTAGCGCAGTATCAGAATCTGATTAAAGAGACCGTCGCAGCGCTAAAATCGCGCTATGCCGGAAAGGAACTACTTCCCTCCACCATTGCCGATCATCTGGCTGTGGGGATCGGGGCGTTGATTCTGAAAAGTGTACCAGGACGTATTTCCACCGAGGTTGATGCTCGCCTGTCGTTTGATACCGATGCCAGCATTCGCAAAGCGCGCGAGCTGATTGCGCTGTACGCCGAACAAGGTGTAGGCAAAGAACGCGTATTGATTAAGCTTGCCGCCACCTGGCAGGGTATTCGCGCTGCTGAAGTACTGGAAAAAGAAGGGATTCGCTGCAACCTGACTCTGCTTTTCTCCTTCGCGCAGGCTCGCGCCTGCGCCGATGCAGGCGTATTTTTAATCTCCCCATTCGTTGGACGCATTTACGATTGGTACAAGAAAAATAACCCCGATACTGTCTATACCGTAGATAACGACCCGGGTGTGGAATCGGTACGCAACATCTACCGTTTCTACAAGATGTATGGCTACCAGACGGTGGTGATGGGAGCAAGTTTCCGCACACCGGAACAGGTCTTGGCTTTGAACGGCTGTGACCGCCTGACTGTTTCACCATCACTTCTTGCACAACTTCAACAGAGTGATGCTGTCGTACCGACTCCATTGGACTACTCCGGAGAGATTCAGTCTAAGCCAGAAACCATCAGCGAAGTGGAGTTCTACTGGTCACACAATCAGGACGCAATGGCTGTGGAGAAGTTGGCCGAAGGCATCCGCCTTTTCGCCATTGATCAGAATAAACTGGAAACATTGCTGGCACAGTACCTTTAGCTTTCTTGAGGGTTGATAGCCTACTGTGGTCAGGTAGCATAATCAGGCGACCCCAGTATAATTACTGGGGTTTTCTTCGTAAGCATGCCCGTATTAGTTTCATACACTTTTTTATCACCCGCCAGATAATGTTGATATCGTGATCGACCTTTAGGTTGTCAATCAAACTTCTGCTCTTCGCTCACAGCGCCACCTTCAGTTCAGTTGGCTTGTATGCTCCGAGCCAGAGATTGGCGCTCCAATAGACTAGCAACCTCCATACCTCGCCACGGTAATTTTTCACGAGTATGCGCTCTGTATGTAACGGGCTAAGAGGGAAATTATAAGAGGACTCTGAGTCGACTCTGATTCATAACTACACTGAGCAATCAGACGAAGAAACTACTGGGGTCACAAAGCTATTTAGCAGATCGCCGATAAGATTTTGATGACTGCCAGGCATGTTTCATCTTCTCAATAAACTCCAGCTTCTCTTCAGGTTGGACGTTCCACACATCTATAGCCGCAATAATCATGTCATAACGCATAGACGTATTATAAGGGCGAAGATAGCCCGCTATTCGTCCTTTTCCTTTGAGATAGTCCCAGAGATATACTAACTGAGTTTCATCATCACGTGACATCCAGTCAAAATCTGTCAGAAAAAAATCATATTGCTCAAGCCAGCGTTCATGCAGCTTTTTAAAATAAGAGATCTTTTTCCCAAGGGTACAGGGAGCGTCATCAATGTACCTCATCACACCATTGATGAGTTCACGCTCAGTTACCGGAGTGGGGTTGTAAAGATCGGTACTTGCTCCCGCGTTCAGATAAAATCGGGAGAAAACGCGTTTCGGTTTTTTCGAAGCTGTGGCCTGTGGATCTGTTATCAGGTCCCAATCTATATCGCCCAGGTCGATATTCAAATTAGAGGGATCAAAATTTGTGAAGATATTATCGTCCAGTAAAAGAGAATTAAAACCACCTAAACAACCGACGTCATTCCCCAACCCACCAAGTGTCAGCCCTGCAGGTAATACTGGGTATTCAAAAATATAATGGTGAGCAAACCACGATGCTCTTGGTGTACCTTTGAAACAATCAAAATAATCTTTATCAATCAGTTGTAGGTCAGCCCATTCTTTAAGTGTTTTCCGCGCAACTTTGATTCTGTCCTGATCGCCAAGAAAACGCCGTTCAAGTATTTGAGTGATCAAACTTCGATACTGAGCCGGCGCATCGTAAATACTACACAACAGTGAGTGATCTTTATTGAAAAGCCTATCCAGTGTTTTTAGGTACATTATCTCGTAACGGATCATATCGTAATGCAACATCGTCTCTTCCCTCTGCTTCTGGCTCCCGAACACAGGTTAGCATGAGCACCTTTTAGGTAGAGGGAGGCGGGTCACAGACTGAGTGATCACTGATTTTTTACTGATATCCTCCTGATTTTATTGTGATAACACCCTGACATTTTACTGCATTATTCCTGTGGTTTTCACTCAACGATCCTCATCTGTTCATCTCATTAGAATCATTCAAAACCACTACAAACAGAATGATATGAACATTTGGGTTTTTAGTATAATTAAGGGGTACTCCCTGTTTCAATACCACTATGTTCACAGCTCCTTCCCCCAATCATTAACCCTGCCTGTATTCCCCTGAATACACTGTTCCCTGTATCTGCCATATCCCCACTTCTCTTAAAAATTACATCTCATCCCAATCCTTTGCACTCCACCTGACAAAGGATAAATCAATGCACACACCTTACCCTTTCAATTCCAGATACACGATGAACTGGTTTCTACTGTCTCTACTCAATGACCACCTGAATCAGCTACTGAACCGGTACTCCCGAATACAGGCACTCAGACTCGACCTGTTCTATCAGAAAGGTACAGAGCGCTATAAACGTCATTCCTGGAATGAAACCGAGCGAGAGGTGCGCATGCTGGTTGAACGCACCCTGCAGCACACAAATCTGGCAGGGTATTTCTGGGTGCTGGAGAGTTCTGCAGACCACGGATGCCATGCCCATATCGTGTTCTATCTCGACAGGCACCTTAACCAGGCTACCTACCCAATAGCAGAGCGAGCAGGAACAATATGGCGTGAAATAACGCAAGGAGAAGGCTATTACAACCGCTGCGAATACAAACCCTCTTATGAAGTCAGTATTGATAGACCGGTGAACTACGATGATACCGAAGCCATTGATAACCTGCGCTACATCATCAGCTACCTTGCCAAAGAAGAGCAAAAGCACGGTCACTATTACTACGGAGCCAGTGAGGTACCGCCGCCCAGCGGACTGGGGCGTCCTCGCACGCTGTAACTCACGTTCTGCACTTTTTTACGTATCAATCCATTGATGTGGAAGGGCTGGTGGTAACGAGCAATCAACCACCAGCTCAGAATTATCCCACAATGGAAGACAGCATCATGACAGAACAAATTTCTTTGCTTGATGACCAACTGGTGGATATGCGGTTCATCACGAAGCTAACGGGGCTGACAGATAAGTGGTTCTACAAGCTGATTAAAGATGGCCTATTCCCGAAGCCAATTAAGCTGGGTCGCAGCTCCCGCTGGCGACAGAGTGAAGTCGAAGACTGGCTATTAGAACGCATCCGTTGTTCGCGCGAGTAGCAAGAGCACGCTATCGGTCTGGACATCAACAGGGGAATAACCGAAATATGTCAGTAGCCGCAATAAGTCTTTTTTAGAAATACAAACCGAAGCGGTGTTGATCAGAGGATGAAAGCCCAGTGAACGACTCGCTGATACAGAAGAATCGATAACAATTCGGATATCCCTCTCCTTGTTATGTGCAATAGCGAAAGGCGTAACCCCGCCAGGTTCCACACCGAGTATTTCTATTAACTCGTCTGGTTTAGCGAAAGACAGACGCGATTCATTAAGCTGGAGCGCTAGCTCGCGAAGATCTGCCTTTTTATTGCCATCAAGAATATACAGGTAGAAATGCTTACCAGAACTATTTTTCAGCAACAGGTTCTTCAGCAACTGTGCCGGAAAACCCGCAGCAAAACTCGCATGGTCAGCGGCCGTCTTCACTTCCGGATGTGATATGTACTGAAAAGATATATCCAGCTCATTAAGCAATTTCAGAACCGCATGCTCATTCATATTTCCCCCTAAGTTTCATCACTGCCTTTAGCTTATATCACAGGCAATGTAATTCACCTGAAGCTCATCTTGAATCTGTCCTTCTGTTAAGCCATTACCCTACTGGCACAACCGACCTCAGGATGAGCTTCTTACTTTTAACGATGTGTCAGAACTATCTTGCGCCGGGCGAACAGCGTTTCCGCAGACAGCTGGAATTCATATTCCGCAGCCTTCAGCTTTCGCGATTTAAGCATTTTCATCGTGATACCCCTTATTTTCCCTGACTCAACGTGTCTCTTGATTTCGCCGGTGCTCAGCATGAGCTGCTTGTGCAAAATCGACAGCAAGCTGACCTGAAAAGAACGGGAAATCCTGACGCTAACCTTGACCCGTTTGCCGGGAGAAAAACTGGCCAACCACTGCTCCTGAATGCGAAAGTCAGGCCGACCCGAGATCTCGGCATTATTTCGCTTCAGCGTAGTTGTGTCATAGGCAAAATGTAGAACCGTGGCTGCATCGTTCATCATCAATCGGTGATGCAGTTCGCGGTCAATTTTGCTGACGTGCAAACGCGTAAACAGGGAGATATTCCAGGTGTAATCGCAGTGTGTGCATTTATAGATACTCCACACGTCCAGCACCTTCTTTTGCGAATTAACCCGAAATGCACCTGACGGCGTGAAGTCCCGTTTAATCTTGCAAGAAGGGCATCGTTTCGCGATGCGCTGATACTCCACAGGCGTGACGGTCCATGTAACTTTCATAACGTACCTTTTTTAACCCATACAAAACCGGATCCGTACTGAACGGACCATGAATGTTTATGTATGAAAAATATTTAAGAGATATTTTTCAGTGGGTTAAAAAAAGATTTCCAACGCAAAAATCCTATAGATAGTCAACGAGATAAGTCGAGACTATCAAAATGGCGCTAATCGGGTAAATGAGTTCAATCAATATTTATGGTGGTTAATCACGCTACTTAAACCCGGGAATCCCCTGACCGGGATGTAATTGCATTGATGGCTCATCAGAAGCAATTATCTCTCCAGTTCACATGAGCGCCTGTCAATTAGCAGTACTGGATAGTCCCACATTGTTTATTATTTGAGTGCGTATTATTCGAATGGCATTATTTAAATAAACGCTAAACAACCATTTATTTAGTATGGATATAATGATTTTATTCGTTAACCTGTTCTGGCTAACAAACGAACAGCTCTCAAGCAGGAAACTGTCAACCCGGAAGGAAAACGTTTAGCCGCTAGTGGCTTGTTCTTACCGCCTTAACCGTTACGTTAGCACCAGGGCAACTAACCTTGCTCGTAAGTGCCTTGCTTGTGGAATGATTCTTTTTTCATTGTTTAGCAGCCTGAGCAGGCGGCTCTTTTTCAGGAGGCAGCATGCCACTAAATAAAATGAAGCGTCATGCCATACTCCACACGCTCTCTATACCTGAACGTAAACTACGCCCCGTAAAATGGCTTGCTCTTATCTCATCCCTGCTATTTATCTTTCAACTGGCAATTGAGAGCCTGGTCATAAGCGAATAGCAATTCCTGTACAAGACCAAATCTGGAATGATTTTCTGATACCTGTCGGGTGCAGCGCACAAAACTTAACGTACTTTTTTTCAACAACACAAGCATTACGTAGAGTTGTGCATCTGTTGAGTTTCACAGGCATAGACCTGACTGACGGAGTCTGAAAAAGGAAATGAATCATGGATAACTATACGCTACATCGTGGCAGACTTATCGACCATATCCAGCTCGTGGTAAACAACTTTGACGCAAGCAAAGCGTTTTACACTGCTGTTCTGGCGGAACTTAAGATCCCCGTGGTTATCACCGATGACGATTATATCTGGGCTGACGAACTGGTCATTTCGTCCGTAAAAAGTTCGGAGTCTGGCGGGGTGCCTACAGGACGGCACCATCTGGCCTTTCAGGCCACAGACCGTGAATCGGTGAACGCGTTTTACCATGCAGCACTAAATCATGGCGGACGTGATAACGGCGCACCTGCCGAACGAACCTATCATCCCGGATACTATGCCGCTTTTGTTCTGGATCCGGACGGTAACAACATCGAAGCTGTTTACCATGGTGAGGGTGATCGCAGTGCCCGCTCTGTAGAAATCAGCTTCACTGTCTGAGAAAACAGGGAGCATATTTTCCCCCTGTAGCTCCCGGTAACCGCAATGGAGAGCTTTATCTATGACCGTTATTCCGGTATCAGCCCTTGAATGCAGCATTACGGAGTTGAGCCGTATTCTTGCAGACAGCTTTAGTGAATCATTGACACCGTTTGCGTTGCCACCAGAAATATTTGCCTTACGTTTCATTTCCGAAGGACTCAGTCTTGAAGACTCGTTTGTCTGGCTGGTCAATGATAACCCGGCGGCAATAGCCATCGTAACCCGCAGAATGGACAAAGCGCGTCTGGCCGCATTTGGTGTGTTACCCGAGTACCGGAGCCAGGGACTGGCAAAACAGATGCTTACTCCTCTGTTTACCTCCTTAAAAGAGAAAAAGTTTTCCAGCGTGAGGCTGGAAGTGATGCGCGAAAATACCCGGGCCATCGCTCTCTATCACGCGCTCGGTTTTCAGGTTCGCCGACATCTGTGCAAATACCGGGGAGATCCACAGTCTCATCTGGAAATATCTTCAGGGGCTATGGAATCCAAGTCTGTTGATGACTTCCTGCGTACCGTCTGGTCTGCACCAGATGATGATCTTCCCTGGCTGGCCAGTCCCCTGCAGCTCTTGTCTATTCCCTGCGACATCCTCAGGGATAACGAACATGCATGGTGTGCTGTCGCGGAGTTCATGGGACAACCTCAGCTCCGCTGTTTGTTTGTGGAACCGGTGTATCGTTACCAGGGACGGGCTAAAACAATGCTTAAGAAAATCAATGCCAGATGGCCTGGCATAGGTACATCAGCCGCGATCCCAGAAACGCTGGCACCATTATTTACTGCGGCGGGTTATCAGGCTGAACCGTTATGCCAGTTTGAAATGGAACTGACATTTTAAACTATCGTTATGCTGCGTTCCGCATGACAGGAGAACAATGATGAGTTGCAGGTTTGAATGGATCAATGAGCCCGCCGTATGGTGCTACGAAAATAACGCCCTGTCGGTAATCACAGATGAGTATACTGATTTCTGGTGCCGTACCTGGTACGGGTTTGAGCGTTTTACCGGCCACATCTACGCTACTGATGTAACAGGTGATTTTACTTTTCAGGTCAGGATCCGCGCAGACTTCACCACACTCTATGACCAGGCCGGAATTATGATGCTCTCTGACGAACAGCACTGGCTCAAAGCTGGCATCGAATTTAACGATGGAGCACCTGCAATCGGGAGTGTACTCACGCGGGGAAATTCGGACTGGGCCACAGGACTCTTTCCTGGGGATCCGAAGGAATTCTGGCTGCGTCTGACCCGTAAGAAAGATGCGTTACGATTGCAGTATTCCTCAGATGGACAGCACTGGCCATTACTTCGCTTATGTCATTTTCCCACGGGCCCAGTAAAAACGGGCGTCATGTGTTGTACACCTCAACGCCAGGGGTTGGAGGTAGAATTTCTTGATCTCAGACTGACTCCTGCGATGGATAAAGAACTGCACGATCTGAGTTGATTAAAATCAAAGGATTACAGAAAACGGAGAACCCGTTTATGAAGCCATTTTCAGGACGTCTTAGCAGATATGGCAGCTTTCTATTATTTCCACTGGCGATGATCATCTACGATTTTTCAGCCTACCTGACAACGGACCTTATTCAGCCGGGCGTCATTAACATTATAAATGAGCTACAGGCGGATGTGACGCTGGCTCCAGCATCAGTCAGTTTGTATATGGCAGGCGGACTGGCGCTACAGTGGCTCCTGGGGCCACTTTCCGATCGGATTGGCCGCCGCCCTGTCCTGCTCACTGGCGCAATGATCTTTTCCCTTGCCAGCCTGAGCATGCTGTTTGTCACCTCGATCGAACAATACTTCGTCGCCCGCTTTATTCAGGGCACCAGCATCTGTTTTATCTCAACCGTGGGTTACGTCTCAATTCAGGAGGCGTTTGGTGAAATGGATTCCATCAGGATCATGGCTGCGCTGACATCTATTGTTCTGCTCGCCCCAGTTATCGGGCCTGTGGCCGGCGCTGCGCTGATGGCGTTCATTCACTGGAAACTGCTCTTTGCCATCATCGGTGTGTTTGGTCTGGTAGCATGGTTCTTACTACTGTACAAAATGCCGGAAACAGTTATATCTCAGGGAAGAGAATTCAAACCGGGTGAAGTACTGTCAGATTTCATTGCGGCATTTCGCCATCCCTTGGTGCTGACCGGCTCACTGGCAGTTGCTTTTGGCAACCTGCCCATCATCACCTGGGTGGCGCTCTCACCCGTGATCCTGATTGAGCACGGGGGTATGTCTCCCGGAACCTATGCCTGGACACAGGTGCCCGTGTTTAGTGGGATCATTATCGCCAGTGCGATCGTAGCGAATTTTATCAAAGACCCGACTTCACCGCGTTTTATCTGGGGGACTGTCCCGATACAGCTTGCTGGCTTGCTGACTTTACTGGTCGGCAATCTGCTATGGCCACACGTCTGGCTATGGTCAGTACTGGGAACGAGCTTTTATGCCCTGGGTATTGGACTGCTCTATCCGGTGCTGTTTCGCTTCACGCTCTTTTCTCATAACCTGCCAAAGGGCACCGTTTCTGCCACGCTAAATATTCTGGCGCTCGGCATAATTGCCCTTAGCATTGAAATAACCCGCTGGGTTTACTTCCATGCCGGCGGCAGGATTGCTATCCACGGCGCGGCGCTGCTGGCCGGTATAGCCGTCATCATATCAGTTGCCCGCCTGCTTAAACTACGTGGGCAGCATCAGAGCCAGTCAGTATCACCGGCAGGCTGTCAGGAACAATAATACAAATGTAAGTAAGGAGGGGTTATGTTTTCTTACGTGATGCTGGGTACTAGCGATCTGCCACGCGCCATCCAATTCTACGATCCGTTGATGGAATTGCTTGGGTATCCAAAGGCAGGCCGGAATGAAGAAGGCGCGTCCTGGGGCACATTTAGTGCGAATACCACGACTGGCCTTTGCGTGGGCCGACCATTTGATAAACAACCGGCGTCCGTGGGTAATGGGACCATGGTGGCATTGAATGCTGTGTCCGTAGAACAGGTACAGCAGGCGCACACTCTCGCTCTGTCGCTTGGCGGTACGAATGAAGGGGGGCCGGGATATCGCCCCCAGTACGGTGACGGGTTCTATAGTGCCTATGTACGCGATCCGGATGGTAATAAACTGGCGTTTGTGTTCTACGATTTGGTGGAGTAACGGATGTGATATCGAAGACCTGCAGGGCTAAAATGTCTCAACCACTAGCGATCTTTCGAAAGAATCATTAATTGTTCGATTTCAACTGGTTGTTTAAAATCGTTGCCCCGTTGATTTTTACAAAAATAAAAAATTGACGTGATCAGCTTCTCAATTTTGGCACTCAAACTAGACAAGCTAATCCTGAGCATGTTAGTTATTTAAGCACGCAAGAGAACGGATTTAAATATAAACAAAGTTTAAACCCCTCTCAAATTGCAAAACAAATTAACTGATAATGATTTAGATTTCTGAACCATTATCGCAAGGGTATGTGAATAGAAAGCCCTCAGAGACGTGAGTCTCTGAGGGCTTTTTTTGTTTTTTTATCTTGTTAAGGAGTAAATAAATGTCTAAAGAACGCCGTCTCTCAAAGATTTTTGCAAAAGATGGTAAATCAGTGACATTAGCGCTGGATGGTTACTATTTTTCCACGAAAACAAATGGTATTGATAATACGATAAACCAACTGCCGGCATTGGTTGAGCAAGGGCTGGATTGTGCGTTGGTCACGTACGGCATGCTGAAAAATTTTCGTGAGCCATTAAATTCGGTTCCTGTTGTATTACGCGTCGATAGTACAGTCAGTATTTTTGATAATACCGTTCCCGATACTACCCCGATGTTTACCGTTGAAGATGCATTAAAAGTCGGCGCTGAAGGTGTCGTCTGCATGACCTTCCCGGGTGCCTTCAACGAAGAAAAAACGCACATCATGGCAATGCAACTGGCACAGGCCGCAGACCGCTGGAACGTGCCGCTAATTGTCGAATCACTTCCCTATGGCTACCCCGTGACCAGCGACGACTCGAACAACCCGGCAATTATCGCCGCCTCGGCTCGCGCCGCAGTGGAACTGGGGGCCGATGTCATCAAAACACGTTTTACAGGTACAGCGGAAGACCGCTTGATCGTCGAAGCGGCAGGCGTTCCCGTCCTTGCACTTGGGGGCCCAAAAACCGGCATTGATGGTTACTTCAAGTTTGTTCTGCACTGTATGCAGGTTGGGGCTAAAGGGGTGGCAGTGGGTCGAAATATCACTCAGGACCCGCGACCAGACAGAGTGGTCGCAGGCCTGAATGCTATCGTCCACGAAAATGCCTCTGCGGAAGAAGCATACAGCCTCTATATGGCTAAATAACATCGGATACTAATATGTTTTTAAATAACACCATCATTCCTTCAGTTAGAAAGTATAAGCATTTTGACAAGGCATTATCCTGTGCATCGGAATATGTTCTGTTGTCAGAGGCCAATATCGGCAATCTGCAATCACTGATAGGCAAATGTCATCAAAGTGGTAAGAAGGTTCTGGTCCATCTGGAGTTACTCGGCGGGTTTAAACCCGATCAGGCTGGGATCAATTTACTGAAAAGTTATTATAAAGTTGATGGTGTTATTTCTTCCAATCTCTCCGCCCTGCGCTATGCAAAAAAAGAGGGGTTATTGACTATTTTTCGGGTGTTACTTATCGATTCTCGATCGCTGGATCAGTCTATCGACATCGTTAAACATAACCCGCCGGATGCAATAGAAATCTTACCTGCTGAATATGCCTGCCAGTGCCTGGAATTGATTAGCCGAAACTTAAATGGCTTTGACGTGATATTCATCGCCGGAGGCTTTGTAAAGCGGAAATACCTTGTAGATAAAATATTCCATGCCGGGTTTAAAGGAATAACCACCAGCGAGCCGGGTTTATGGTAACCAATAAGGAGTCCACGGTAATGAAAGATGAATATGTAATGGGTATCGATAATGGCGGGACAGTCACTAAGGCGGCTATCTACGATCGCAACGGCAGCGTGGTTTCTATCGCGTCAAAATCCACCCAGATGCTGACACCCAGGGAATTTCATACCGAACGCGATATTACCGAGCTGTGGGCGGCTAACATCGAGGTCATCAAAAAAGCGATTGAGCAATCAGGGATCGACGCCAGTAAAATCAAAGGAATCGCCGTCACCGGACATGGGAACGGTTTGTATCTGGTAGATGAAGCTGGCAACCCGGTCCGCAACGGCATTATCTCAACCGACAGTCGGGCAAAAGAGTACGTAGAAAAGTGGCAAAACTCACCCGAGTTTTTGACCGACATCCTGCCTAAAACCATGCAGTCAATCTGGGCCGGACAACCCATTGCTCTGCTGGCTTGGCTGAAGGATAACGAGCCGGAGGTGCTGCAGAAAGCACATACCATTTTTATGGTAAAAGACCTGATCCGCTTCTACCTGACCGGAGAGGCTTATCTTGAGCTTACTGACCTCTCCGGGACCAACCTGATTAACGTACGTGACCGCAAGTATGACGATGAACTACTGGCATGGTGGGGGCTTGCTGACCTGCGCGCGAAATTGCCCCCCGTCAAACTGTCCACGGACTGCTGCGGTCGGATAACCGATGAAGTCGCCCGTCAGACAGGCTTATGCGCAGGCACCCCCGTCTCTGGCGGCGTGTTCGACATTTCCGCCTCGTCTGTCGCCTCCGGGATTAATACCCTCAATAAGCTGGCTATCATCACCGGAACCTGGAGCATCAATGAATATGTGACTGACCATCCGGTTATCGACAAAGATCTGTTTATGACGTCGATTTACCCGATCGACGGTAAATGGCTGATAACCGAAGCCAGCCCGACCTCTGCCAGCAATCTTGAATGGTTTATCAATAATTTCATGGAGAACGACCGGGAAACCGCTGCTGCTCAGGGATCTTCCGTCTATGAGTTGTGTAACTCGCTGGTCTTATCCACGACGCCAGAAGAAAGCCATCTGCTGTTCTTTCCTTTCGTATTTGGCTCTAACACCATTCCCGATGCCTCAGCAGGCTTTATTGGGGTGAACAGTTTCCATAAAAAAGCGCATTTCCTGCGCGCGATTTACGAAGGTGTGGCGTTCAGCCATCTCTATCACACCGAACGTTTACGAAACATCAATCCGGATTTGAGTCGCACCATACGAATTGCTGGGGGGGTCACCAACTCGCCGGTCTGGCTACAGGTCTTTGCCGATATCTTCCAGTGCACGCTTGAGATTGTCGATGTTAAAGAGCACGGCACACTCGGAACCGCAATGACAGCCGCTGTCATGATTGGCTGGTTTGATGATGTCTTCGCCGCGTCCAATGAAATGGTGCGCGTCGCGCGTACCGTGACGCCGAATCCGGCCCATCAGCAAGTGTACCAGGACAAATATCAGCTCTACAAAAACCTGTTATCTGAAATGCAGTCCCCATGGAAAAGCTGCAGTAACTACATCACGCATTAAGTGAGGAATGAATGGATCTAAATCTGAAACACCGCACAGCCATCGTCACCGGTGGAGCCACGGGGCTTGGCCGGGAATTTGTCCTTTCCCTGGCTAAAGAAGGCGTCAATATCTGTTTCACGTACCTGCGTGATGAAGAGTGCCCGGAATTACTGATTGAACAGGTGAAATCCACCACTGACGTCAAAATTATTGCGGTGAAAACCGATCTTGCCGATGAGAAAAGCCGGGAGCATCTCTTTGCGGCCTGCATTGAGCAGATGGGAAAGGCCGACATTCTGGTCAATAACGCCGGTATCTGGCTCAGTGGTTACGTTACCGAGATAACCCCACAAGACTGGGACTTGGTAATGAATGTGAACCTGAAAGCGGTATTCCATTTAAGCCAATTGTTTGTGAATCACTGCCTGCAACAAGATCAGGCAGGCAGCATTTTGAATATTACCTCACAGGCTGCATTCCATGGATCCACAACCGGCCATGCCCATTACGCGGCCAGTAAAGCGGGCCTGGTAGCTTTCTCTATCTCGCTGGCAAGAGAGGTAGCAAAACAAAATATCAACGTGAACAACATCGCTGTCGGGATTATGGACACCGCGATGATCCGTAAAAATATTGAACAGGACCCAGCCTATTACGTCAGCCGGATTCCAGTAGGTCGGGTAGCTCAGCCAAATGAAATTGCCGACATCGGGGTCTTCATGGTTTCTCCTAAAACCAGCTATATGACGGGAGCAACTGTGGATGTCACCGGCGGTATGTTGATGCGTTAATCTATGGAGAATCACTATGAAATGTCTGGCAATTGCCGATCTTTTTATCAACAAAGCGATGATGGAAGCAGGTCTTAATGCGCTCAGGGATAAAGGTATCGACGTTGAAGTTCGTGAATGGTCGCATGATTCGATCGAAAAATTGCAGGAGGATAATCTGCGGGTCGAGCAGGAAGGCGCAGAAGCGGTTACGTTACCCGCAGCCTTACTCGAGGGTGCTGACGACGTTGAAATCCTGATAACCCAGTTTGCTCCGGTCAATACGGCAGTGCTGGATAAACTGCCAAAGCTCAAATACATCGGGGTATTGCGAGGGGGCGTTGAAAACGTCAACCAGCAGGTCGCACTGGCCCGGGGAATTGAGGTAATGAACACGCCGGGGCGCAATGCCCGCAGCGTGGCGGAATTTACGGTCGGGATGATGCTGGCCGAAATGCGCAATATTGCCCGTTCTCATGATGCGTTACGCGATAAGTTCTGGCGTAAAGACAGCCCGAATCATCAGGCTATTCCAGAGCTTGGCGGTAAGGTTGTCGGTCTGGTTGGCCTGGGTCATATTGCTCAACTCGTCGCGGGTTTTCTTAGCGCCTTCGGCACGGAAATTATCTTTTATGATAAGTACGTCTCCGGCCACGAACGCTATGAGAAAGTCGATACCCTTGACGAGCTGGTAACACGGGCTGACGTTGTCTCACTCCATGCCCGTATGACGCCGGAAACCGAAAACCTGATCAACGCACACCATTTCGGGTTAATGAAAAGCAGCGCCATTATTGTTAATACCGCGCGCTCCGGGCTAATCAATGAACGCGATCTGATTGACGCTCTACAGACCGGAAAAATCATGGGGGCGGCGCTGGATACTTTCGACGATGAGCCGTTACCTGACGACAGCGCGTTTTATTTACTGAATAACGTCACCATCACCCCGCATATTGCGGGCAGTACGCTCGACGCCTTCAGTAATTCACCCAAACTATTTGCTGAGATCTTGCTGAAGAAACTCAGTTAAATATAAAAAAGACCTTTAAGGTTTTTATACAGCCCATTGGGCTCGGCTTCGCTCGCGCCCAATTCGGCCGCCTTGTTAAGGAATCATTATGGATATTATCAACAGCATTATTAGTCTGGGGGCATCAGTCATGATGCCAGTAATATTCTTTATTATCGCACTTTGCTTTGGGGTAAAAATCGGTACGGCATTTAAAGCGGGGATGCTGGTCGGTATTGGGTTCGAAGGCGTCGGCCTGGTAATTGGCCTGCTGCTGACGAACATTGGCCCTGCATCACAGGCAATGGTCGAGCGCATCGGCCTGCAACTGAATGTCGTCGACACCGGGTGGCCGACCGCTTCAACGATTGGCTGGGGCTCTCCGCTGATGCTGCCTGTCGTGGTCGGTTTTATTGTCATCAATCTGGCCATGCTACTGCTCAAATTAACCAAAACGGTGAATATCGATATCTTCAACTACTGGATATTCCTGATCATGGGCTCGGTCGTGTATGCCGGAACCGGTAACTACTGGCTTTCTGTTGGCATAACATTTGGTATTTTTGTCTTAACGTTACTGGCAGCAGATTTAACCGCCCCGTATTTACAAAAAAATTATAATCTAAAAGGGATTTCTTTCCCTCACCTTACCTGTATAGCCTACGTCCCCTTTGGCATAGCCTGTAATTACATTATTGATAAGATTCCGCTTATCAATAAAATTAATTTTGATCCGGAAAGCATTAATAAAAAGTTCGGTGTATTTGGTGAGCCGTTAACGCTGGGTTTCGTACTGGGATTGCTGCTGGCATTCCTTGCCGGGTATGACGTTTCAGCTGCCGTTTCGCTGGCAATCAAGGTCTCCGCGGCGATGCTGCTGTTGCCAAAAATGATTGAAATACTGGTGCAGGGATTGCTTATCGTCCGTGATGCCGCAGAAGCAAAATTGAAGGCCAAATTCCCTGACCGTGACTTTTATATCGGCATGGATACCGCGTTATTGATTGGCGAACCTTCAGTCCTGGCCACCGGACTGCTGTTGATCCCGATGGCCGTAGTGCTGTCTATCATTCTGCCCGGTAACCGCGTTCTGCCATTTGTCGACCTCGCTTCATTGATGTTCCTGCTGGCGATGGTCACGCCATTCTGTAAACGCAATATGTTCCGCATGTTCATTAGCGGCACGCTGATCGTCAGCTGCATTTTGTACGTCGGAACGGACATTTCTAAGGAATACACTCAGGCGGCGGTTAACTCCAACATTCCGGTGCCGGAGGGAATGTCTGAAATTACCAATATTGTCGGGGGGGCGACCACACCGGTTGGCTGGCTGGCAGTGAAGTTTGGGGAGTTTTTCAGTACTGCGCCTTAATTCAGAGTCACAACACAAACAGAGGGCAATCCCCTGCCCTCTGTTTCTTTTTAAACATTTCAGAAAAATCTTCAACTGAATGACATATCAACCAGAGCATTCCTTAGAAAAAGATGACTTCAAAAGACAAATCTTGCTATGAAATTTTCTGTATATGACTCATTTAACTTCGTCTCCAAATTGTTTTTTTTGAAAATAGAATTAACATCAAGCTCACGCTATTAATATCCCCATCCATTAAACCAGTTAACTACCCTGTTCTTTTCTCTTAGGGACATTAACTTACAAACGCCCACGTATAATCACGCCTCTCCCGAATAACGAGCTGTTCATTGTGATGGTATACATGCGTTCATTTCATGGTATTTCCTCGCATCATGAGAGTCGTTATAACTAACATCATTGAAGCGCCAACATTTCTTCGAAGGAGTGGATAATGAAAGTGCTGAGCAAAAGACAAATATCGCTGGTAAATCAATTAGCTCAGGAAGATGGTTGGCTAAGCACGGCTCAGGCCGCGAAAATCCTTCATATTGATCCTACCCGCGAATAGTGGACACACGACTAAGTGAGTAAACTCTCAACCAGAGGTGACTCATGACAAAACCAGCATCAACCAGTAAGAAGCCCCGCAAACAGCACACGCCTGAATTCCGTAACGAAGCCCTGAAGCTTGCGGAACGTATCGGTGTTGCTGCCGCTGCCCGGGAACTCAGCCTGTACGAATCCCAGCTCTACGCATGGCGCAGTAAGATTAACACTGCCCGCAGCTCTTCCGAACGTGAGCAGGAAATGTCCGTTGAAATTGCCCGTCTTAAGCGCCAACTGGCGGAACAGGCAGAGGAGCTGGCCATTATCCAAAAGGCCGCGGCATACTTCACGAAGCGCCTGAAATGAAGTATGTCTTCATCGAAAATCATCGGGCTGAGTTCAGCGTCAAAGCCATGTGCCGGGTACTGCGGGTCGCCCGCAGCGGCTGGTATGCGTGGCGTCTGTCTCGTCAGCAGATAACACCACGTCAGCAATTCCGACTCGTCTGTGATACTGCTGTCCGTCAGGCATTCACGGAGGCAAAACAGCGTTATGGTGCACCCCGTCTCGCTGACGAGCTGCCTGAGTACAACGTCAAAACCATTGCTGCCAGCCTCCGTCGTCAGGGACTTCGTGCAAAGGCTGCCCGGAAGTTCAGCCCGGTCAGCTACAAAGAACATGGCCTGCCGGTGTCTGACAATCTGCTGAAACAGGATTTTTACGCGAGTGGCCCGAATCAGAAGTGGGCAGGAGACATCACGTATCTTCGTACCGACGAGGGCTGGCTGTACCTCGCGGTGGTGATTGACCTGTGGTCGCGGGCTGTCATCGGCTGGTCAATGTCGTCGCGGATGACAGCGCAGCTGGCCTGCGATGCACTGCAGATGGCACTCTGGCGACGTAAGCGACCGGAAAATGTCATTGTCCACACCGATCGCGGCGGGCAATACTGTTCGGCGAACTATCAGGCGCTGCTGAAGCGGCATAATCTGCACGGAAGCATGAGTGCCAAAGGATGTTGTTACGACAATGCCTGCGCGGAAAGCTTCTTCCACTCGCTGAAGGTGGAATGTATCCACGGGGAACACTTTATCAGCCGGGAAATCATGCGGATGACGGTGTTTAATTATATAGAGTGTGATTACAATCGGTGGCGCCGACACAGTGCCTGTGGCGGCCTCAGTCCGGAACAGTTTGAAAATCAGAACCTCGCTTAGGGCCGTGTCCACATTACGTGGGTAAGATCAGTTGCTGCGCGGGCAGGATACTCCAGGTGGCATCTTCAGCGGATTTTTGTGCAGGTGAAATAATTTATTTACTCCTTCTTTCCATGATAATTATAGAAATGTGCAGATACACCACTCCTGGAATTTATAGATAGCTCTTCATGCCTATCTCTATAATAAAAATAAAGCTAATCGACAATATTTTTACAAGAAGAGAGAGCGCTTTGTATTTCATTAACTACAAGATCGTATATTTTATCTCTTGATTTTTCATATATTACATTTAAATCATATCCTTCTAAGTGTGAACCATAGCCCTCTATCCACGACATATTCTTAAACATCTCATCATCATCGGTGTATAAATTACAGAATCCCTTATGAGCTCTTGTATTTCTATCTGTACGTAGAAGACCACCAGAGGAATCAATTATTTTTAAGTTACTCAAAATATCAGAATGAGTGTCTTTAATAATCTTACCGAATTGTTTAATATTTAAAGAGTAATCTGGGATATTAAGTTCTAAAACCTCATTAACAAAATGAAAGGTTATATCACGAAGGCTTGAAAATCTAAATAATGCCAAATCAACAATTGCCTTAAGCCAATCATATCGATTTATATTTCTTACTTTTGAAACCAATGGCAAATTATTAACCCCTAGCATTTGAGGGATGACTCTTAAATCTGCGAATTGTTGTTCTAATGCGTTAAATCTAATATAGGTCAAATGCGCATATGCCATATGGGGATCTGCTTTAGAGAACTCATTCCAATCAGCGTAGGAATGATCATACAGAAAATATGTATTAATCGAATCATAAAGTACCCCTTTGAAAGCAGTCCCCTCCAGATCCCACCAATAATAATCATCTTTCATAAAAAGCCTCGCTGAAGTTAAATGCAAAATCCAAAAAAATATTATTTTAATGTCAGCCTAAAACCTTATCCAACTCTTTACTATCAGAATAAACACTTAGTATTTTACGCACCCATTCCTGATTATATAAATACCCATCAAAACCTTCGATATAACCACAGTACTTCCCTTTTAGAGTTTTATCTACATGAGATGGTCTGACATCAAAATGCTTCCAAAACTTTGCATGAGTACTAAGATTAAAAGACTTATGTTTTTTTTGAACCAACTCAACTACCTTTTTAGGTTTCAACTTAAATTGATTTTCCACTCCTTTGATGAAAGCAATTCCAGTATCAAATTTCTCAAGTTCATCTTCGGTGAGATTATTAACATTGATAAACTCTATAGAAATATCAGAACTTGATGCCTTTTTACCAATCAAGGGGACTAACAAAGCTCTGAGTCGATATTGTTGACTTTCTAATATTTCTTGCTCCAAGTCTCTTTTATAATCCTCGATATATTTCTTAACAATAGTGAAATTTTTTGATTGGACTTTCTTCAAAGCGTCGATCTGCGCTTGCTGAGACATCCTTGTAAGTTGCATTGCAAGAGATAAGTTTACCATTAAAGCATTTTCATCACCAAATTCGTTAATGAGAATATCTTCAAAGTTATTTATTGAAGCCTGGCACTCACCAAAAGTTAGTGTATCTATTTCAGGGAGACCTCGGTGTTCAATGATATTACGTAAACCTATTAAAAAAAATACATTCGATTTTTCTGGGGTATTTCTTCCAAGCCAATATTTTTCACAGCAGGTTTTCAGTTCCCACGCTTTTTTGTCACCATCAACAATTTTATGAGAGCCATCATCATTCAAGTAAAAATAATCAACACCTCTTTTTGCGAATATAGCATGAAATAATGATGTATATGCTATAACTACATTAACTATAAAACCATGAGTTTTAAACTCTGTAAATGGATTATTGTAAACAGAAACAGCAAGCATAGCGAACTCTCTTGCTTTTTTTAAATTAATGCTTCGCTCACTTTTGGCCGGTTCAACGCTCTTCTGACTATGAAGATTTCTGAAGTCTTCCTTACTTAAGTATTTTAATCCAAGTGTGGTATATTGAGCGCCATCCCTTGATATATATTTACTCCATCTTTTAGTTGGATATGTTTTACATGTCTGAACTTTCCAACCAGTAGCCACTGCTAAATCAGCAATAGTAAAAAATTCTTGCCGATTTTCCTTTCCTACTAAAAAATCAAAAGCCTTATCAACCTGATCATATTTTTTCATACAACATCCCTATTTAACTTTTAAAGATGAATATCCTTTTAGATTTGTCTGCGAAAATTTTTTCGCAGACAAATAAAAAGACATTGTACATTCTAAATATATTATTTTTATGTACTTACATCACACATAAAAGATAACAACTCGCCATACCACTGCATCATCTCCCTCCTCCCGTCCAGATACTGCGCATGGTTATACGTCCCACGAATTGAGTTCTTATCGACGTGAGCCAGCTGTAACTCAATCCAGGCCGAATTGAAACCCTGCTCATGCAAAATGGTACTCATCGTGTGGCGGAATCCATGCCCTGTAACGCGCCCGGCATAGCCGATACGCCTGACCAACACAGTCAATGCCATATCACTCATCGGTTTCTTAGGATTATTACGTCCTGGGAACAGCAACGCTCCTGCTCCCGTCATGGGTTTAAGCTGATTAAGTAGGTCAATTGCCTGGCTTGATAACGGAACCAGATGAGGGCGGCGCATTTTCATGCGTTCCGCTGGTACATTCCAAACCTTTTTCTCAAAATCAAATTCCTGCCACTCCGCTTGCCTCAACTCCCCAGGCCTTACTCCCGTTAAAATAAGCAATTGCATCGCAATCTTAACAAGCACACTACCGGCATAGGTGTTCAGAGTCCGAAGAAACTCTGGCAATTCATCCTGGGTTAAAAAAGCATAGTGCTCTTTCTCATGAGGAGTCACGGCGCTGGCTAGATCTGGTGCTGGATTGTACTCGGCCCTGCCAGTCACCACGGCATACTTCCAGACTTCTCCACAACGCTGGCGAATCTTACGGACCTTCTCAGTTGCTCCTCGTGCTTCTATTTTTGAAAGAACAGCAAGCAACTCCATCGGCTTGATATCTTTGATTGGCCGGTGACCGATATAAGGGAACACATCCTTTTCGAAGGTTCTCAGCATCTCTTCGCGGTAGGAGACAGACCAGCGGTCATAGCGACGCTGATACCACTCCCGCGTGATAGCCTCAAAAGAGTTTTCTGCGTCTTGTTGACGACTAAGTTTCTCAATTTTCCGTTCAAGAGAAGGATCGTTGCCAGCCGCTAATGTCCTTTTAGCATCCTCTCGCTTGCTTCTGGCTTCAGCTAAAGAAACATCGGGGTAAACGCCAATAGCGAGCAGCTTCTCTTTACCTAACGAACGGTATTTGAGACGCCAGTATCTTTTACCATTGGGATTAACCAGCAGGTAAAGCCCACCACCATCGGCCAGTTTGTAGGGCTTCTCTTTGGGTTTCGCAGTTTCAACCTGACGAGCAGTCAGCTTCATTGGGGGTACCTCTCAGCAGGGGGTACAATTATACCCCCATCCATACCCCCACATTGAGCTTGACCCTGGGGGAGTACAATTGAGTTCAATAGACTAATAGAATGCTATAACTGCTGATTTATCAAGGGAAAATTGAGTTTGATAGACTTCAGGAGACTTGAGTTTGGAGCGGGCGAAGGGAATCGAACCCTCGTATAGAGCTTGGGAAGCTCTCGTTCTACCATTGAACTACGCCCGCTTTGAGGTGCGTAGGCCATTATAGACCTTACGCACCGTCTTACAAGACTTAACCACACTAACTGCTGATAAAATAACCGGTTAGCACTTAGGCTTGCTGCCCTGCGGCGGCAAATAGCGTAGCGGATCGATAGCCGTCGCCCGATAGCGAATCTGGAAATGCAGGCGCACGGAGTCAGCATCGGTGCTGCCCATGGTGGCAATCTGCTGCCCTATCTTCACGCTCTGACCGTTATTGACCATCAGCTTATCGTTATGGGCGTAGGCGCTAATGTAATCTTCATTGTGCTTAATCATGATCAGATTCCCGTAACCGCGCAGCTGGTTGCCGACATACACCACTTTGCCAGCGCCGGAGGCGTACACCGGCTGCCCACGCGTCCCGGCGATATCAATCCCTTTATTCCCGCCATCGCTTGAGGAATAAGGCAGAATAACTTTCCCGCTGGTCGGCCAGCGCCAGCAACGTTGCCCCACCGGCGGCCAGGATACTGGTGGTAAAGCCGCAGGCGGCTTGCTCGCGGCGGTGCGCGTGCTGCTCTTCGCGGACGAACGGCTCTTCGAGGAGCTGGTTCCGGCAGCCGGGTTCAGCTTCAGACGCTGCCCAACTTCAATGGTATACGGCGGAGAGATATTGTTCAGTCGGGCCAGATCTTTGATGCTGGTGCCAGTCGTCCGGGAAATACGGTACAGCGTGTCACCGCGTTTTACGGTATAGACGGAACCGGAATCAGATGAACTGGAACACCCGGCAATCACCAGGCTACAAACCAACATCATATTGATAAAAAAGCGTTTTCTCATCAGGCGTCCTGCACTCAACACAGCTCTCATCTCATCATTATGGATGACTATCATACCAGCCCACAGGCAGAACCCCAATCGCTACGCTTGTGATGCCCGGTTTCCTCGCTGCGCTGACCACCTGCCTACCGCTTGTTTAGATAATGCCTTTCGTGACGTTATCGGCTACCCTGTGCGTGATTGCATATCCCGGCACGTTTATGCCAGTTGATTTTTACTATCAGGAGTTGTCATGACCGGGGAACATGTCATTTTGCTCGATGAGCAGGATAATCCGGTTGGCATGCAGGAAAAGTATGCTGCCCATACCCTCAATACCCCTTTGCACCTCGCCTTTTCCTGCTGGCTGTTTAATCAGCAAGGGCAGCTACTGGTGACGCGTCGTTCGCTGAGCAAGAAAGCCTGGCCAGGCGTCTGGACCAACTCGGTCTGCGGCCACCCGCAGGAGGGCGAAACGTTTGAACAGGCCGTCCAGCGACGCAGCCTTTTTGAGCTGGGCGTGACCATCACCGACATTACGCCGGTGCACCCGGCGTTCCGCTATCGCGCGGTCGCCCCAAACGGGATTGTCGAAAACGAAGTCTGCCCGGTTTATGCCGCCACGACCACCAGCCCGCTCGCTCCCCATGCCGATGAGGTGATGGATTATCAGTGGTGCAGCCTTGACGATCTGCTGCAGGGGCTCGCCTTAACGCCGTGGGCCTACAGCCCGTGGATGGTTCTTGAAGCGGATGACCAGGATGCCCGCCAGGCGCTGTGCAGCTACGCCGCGCATTTGCGATGACCCGCTAGCGGGAAACACATTCCCACCGGAAATAAAGACCAAAAAAAAACCCCGGCATCGATAGCCGGGGTTAGGTTATTCGCGGTCGGTCTTATTTCACCGGGCGCATAGCCGGGAACAGGATCACGTCGCGGATGGTGTGGCTGTTGGTGAACAGCATTACCATACGGTCGATACCAATACCCAGGCCAGCCGTCGGCGGCAGACCGTGTTCCAGCGCGGTCACGTAGTCTTCGTCGTAGAACATCGCTTCGTCGTCACCGGCCGCTTTCGCATTCACCTGGTCCTGGAAGCGCTGCGCCTGGTCTTCTGCATCGTTCAGCTCGCTAAAGCCGTTACCGATCTCACGCCCGCCGATGAAGAATTCAAAGCGGTCGGTGATTTCCGGGTTCTCGTCATTACGACGCGCCAGCGGAGAAACTTCTGCCGGGTATTCGGTGATGAAGGTCGGCTGAATCAGGTGCGCTTCCGCCACTTCTTCAAAGATCTCAGTCACGATACGGCCCAGACCCCAGCTCTTCTCGACGTGCAGACCAATGGCCTGTGCGATAGCTTTCGCAGAATCGAAGTTATCCAGATCCGCCATCTCGGTTTCCGGACGGTATTTCTTGATAGCTTCACGCATGGTCAGTTTTTCAAACGGCTTACCGAAATCGAAGGTCTGATCGCCATAAGGCACCGCGGTGTTGCCCAGAATATCCTGCGCCAGAGTACGGAACAGGGATTCGGTCAGCTCGATCAGATCTTTATAATCCGCATACGCCATATAGAGTTCCATCATGGTGAACTCTGGATTGTGGCGAACGGAGATCCCTTCGTTACGGAAGTTACGGTTGATTTCGAACACGCGCTCAAAGCCGCCAACCACCAGACGTTTCAGGTACAGTTCCGGCGCGATACGCAGGTACATGTCCATATCCAGGGCGTTGTGATGGGTGATGAACGGACGGGCAGACGCGCCGCCAGGGATCACCTGCATCATCGGGGTTTCGACTTCCATAAAGTCGCGACCAACCATGAACTGGCGGATACCAGCCAGAATCTGGGAGCGAATTTTGAAGGTTTTGCGCGATTCGTCGTTGGAGATCAGGTCCAGATAACGCTGACGGTAGCGGGCTTCCTGATCCTGCAGGCCGTGGAATTTGTCCGGCAGCGGGCGCAGGGCTTTGGTCAGCAGACGCAGTTCGGTGCAGTGAATAGAAAGCTCACCGGTTTTGGTTTTGAACAGCTTACCGCGGGCGGCGATGATGTCACCGAGGTCCCATTTTTTGAACTGCTCGTTGTAGACGCCTTCTGCCAGATCGTCACGCGCCACGTACAACTGAATGCGGCCGCCAACGTCCTGCAGGGTCACGAAGGAGGCTTTACCCATAATACGACGGGTCATCATGCGGCCAGCAACGGAGACTTCAACGTTCAGCGCTTCCAGCTCTTCGTTTTCTTTCGCATCGAAGTCAGCGTGCAGTTGGTCAGAGGTATGGTCACGACGGAAATCGTTCGGGAACGGGATACCCTGCTCACGCAGCGCAGCCAGCTTTTCACGACGGCTTTTCAGTTCATTATTAAGGTCAATTGCCGCGTCAGCGCCCTGTGCTTGTTGTTCAGACATGTTGGTTCCTCATAACCCTGCTTTCAAACTTGCTTCGATAAATTGATCCAGGCTGCCGTCGAGCACGGCCTGAGTATTGCGGGTTTCCACCCCGGTGCGCAGATCTTTAATGCGGGAGTCATCCAGCACATAAGAGCGGATCTGGCTGCCCCAGCCGATGTCGGATTTGGTATCTTCCATCGCCTGCTTCTCGGCATTTTTCTTCTGCATTTCCAGTTCATAAAGCTTGGCTTTCATCTGCTTCATGGCCTGGTCTTTGTTCTTGTGCTGTGAACGGTCGTTCTGGCACTGCGTCACTAAGCCGCTTGGAATGTGGGTAATACGCACCGCGGATTCCGTACGGTTAACGTGCTGACCACCCGCACCTGAAGCGCGGTAAACGTCAATACGCAGGTCTGCCGGGTTGATCTCGATATCAATGTCGTCATCCACTTCCGGATAGACAAACGCGGAACTGAACGAGGTGTGGCGACGGCCGCCGGAATCGAACGGGCTCTTACGCACCAGGCGGTGAACGCCGGTTTCCGTTCTCAGCCAGCCGTAGGCGTAATCGCCAATAATCTTGATGGTCACGGATTTGATGCCCGCGACTTCACCTTCAGACTCTTCGATAATCTCGGTTTTAAAACCGCGCGCTTCAGCCCAACGCAGATACATACGCGTCAGCATGCTGGCCCAGTCCTGGGCTTCAGTCCCGCCGGAACCGGCCTGAATATCGAGGTAGCAGTCGGCGCTGTCGTATTCGCCGGAGAACATACGGCGGAACTCAAGCTGCGCCAGTTTCTCTTCCAGCACGTCCAGTTCGGCAACGGCTTCGTTGAAGGTCTCTTCGTCGTCGGCTTCAACGGCCAGCTCCAGCAGCCCGGAGACATCCTCCAGCCCCTGGGACATCTGGTCCAGCGTCTCGACGATGGCTTCCAGTGAAGAACGCTCTTTCCCCAGCGCCTGTGCACGCTCGGGTTCGTTCCACACGTCCGGCTGTTCCAGCTCGGCGTTTACTTCTTCCAGACGCTCTTTCTTGGCATCGTAGTCAAAGATACCCCCTGAGAACGTCAGAGCGCTCCGTGAGGTCCTGAATGCGGTTTTTTACCGGATTTATTTCAAACATGGTCGATTTTCTTTTAATGGATTCGTCAAAATGCGGTGATAAGAGCGGAATTGTACCGGATCCCCGCTCTCTTTTATAGACACTTCGCCCTTCAGTGCGCCTCTTTATTGGTGGCTTTTTCGTCAGACCGGCCAGAGATGGTCGATGATAAGCTGCAGGCTACGATTACCACGGAACTCATTAATATCGAGCTTATAGGCCAGCGTCACTTCGCGCACGCCGTTATCCGGCCACATCGAAGTATCAACGTTGAAGGCAATACCGTCCAGCAGCGGGCCGCCGCCGACCGGTTCGACCATCACCTTCAGATGACGCTCGCCCACCAGCCGTTGTTGAAGCAGGCGGAAACGGCCGTCAAACAGCGGTTCCGGGAACATCTGGCCCCAGGGGCCGGCTTCACGCAGCATATGGGCCACTTCCATGCTCATCTCCGCCGCCTCCAGCGGGCCGTCGGACACCACTTCACCCTGTAACAGCGCCGGATCCAGCCACTCGGTAACCAGATCGCCGAAGCACTTCTGAAACTCGGCAAAACGCGCCTCTTCCAGTGACAGCCCCGCCGCCATGGCGTGGCCGCCAAATTTCAGGATCAGCCCAGGATTGAGGGTATCAAGACGCTCAAGCGCATCGCGCATGTGCAGCCCCTGAATGGAACGACCGGACCCTTTTAACAGCCCGTCGCCGGTTGGTGCGAAGGCAATCACCGGACGATGAAAACGCTCTTTAATGCGCGACGCCAGAATACCGACCACCCCCTGATGCCACTGCGGGTGATACATCGCCAGCCCGCCGGGCAGGGTTTCGCCGCTACGCTCAAGCTGCTCGCACAGCGTCAGCGCCTCGGCCTGCATGCCCTGCTCAATCTCTTTGCGGGTCTGGTTTAGCGCATCCAGCTCGTTGGCCAGCATCCGCGCGTCGCCGACGTTATCGCACAGCAGCAGCGCCACGCCGACCGACATATCATCCAGCCTGCCTGCCGCGTTCAGCCGCGGCCCCAGGGCAAAGCCCAGGTCGCTGGCCGCCAGCTTTTGCGGATCGCGGTTGGCGATCTCCAGCAGCGCCTTGATCCCCGGACGGCACTTGCCGGCCCGAATACGGCTCAGCCCCTGCCAGGTCAGGATCCGGTTATTGGCATCCAGCGGCACCACGTCCGCTACCGTTCCCAGGGCCACCAGATCCAGCAGTTCTGCCAGATTAGGGGCGGCAATCCCGCGAGTTTCAAACCAGTTTTTATCACGCAGGAAAGTGCGCAATGCCAGCATCAGGTAGAACGCTACGCCCACGCCGGCCAGCGATTTCGACGGGAACTCGCAGTCGCGCAAATTGGGGTTCACGATGGCTTCCGCCGCCGGTAATGTATCGCCCGGTAGGTGATGATCGGTCACCACCACCGGGATCCCCAGCGCGTGTGCGTGATCGACGCCGGCATGCGATGAAATCCCGTTATCGACGGTCATAATCATCTGCGCGCCGCGCGCATGGGCCTGATCGACAACCTCAGGACTTAACCCGTAGCCATCTTCAAACCGGTTCGGTACCAGGTAGGAGACCTTGCTGTAGCCCAGCGCACGCAGCGCCAGCACGCTCAGCGCGGTACTGGTGGCGCCATCGGCGTCAAAATCGCCGACCACGACGATATGCAACTCTTGCTGGAAAGCGCTGTACAGCATCTCCACCGCACGCTCGATGCCGTTCAGCTGCGTCCATGGCAGCATGCCTTTGACACCGCGCTCCAGCTCCTGGGCGCGCAGCACACCGCGGCTGCTATACAGACGCTGCAACAGCGGTGGCAGGTCGCCAGGTAAATCAGCCCCGTCAACCGCCTCGCGGCGGCGTAGTTGTATCTGTGGTTTCACGCGAATTATTTACCGCTTGTCTGTTTTTGATGCTCATCAAGGAAGGCTTTCAGCTCTTTCGGCCCCTGATAACCCGGCAGCACGTAGCCGTTGCTCAACACCATCGCCGGTGTCCCGTTCACGCCAAACTGCACGCCAAGCGTGTAGTGCTTGCTGATATCAACGTTGCAGCTCGCGGCCTGTACGCCTTTGCCGGCCATGGCGTCATCCAGCGCTTTGTTGCGATCTTTCGCGCACCAGATCGCTTTCATATCCTGCTCCGCCTGGCTTTGCAGCCCCTGACGCGGGAAGGCCAGATAACGCACGGTGATCCCCAGCGCGTTATAGTCGCTCATCTCTTCGTG
Organism: Enterobacter sp. JUb54; assembly: GCF_014298075.1. Classification (GTDB taxonomy): domain Bacteria; phylum Pseudomonadota; class Gammaproteobacteria; order Enterobacterales; family Enterobacteriaceae; genus Klebsiella; species Klebsiella lignicola. The sequence continues at coordinate 4,866,586 of NZ_CP060418.1, read as the reverse complement.
CAGCTTGTGGCAGTAGCCGCAGGTGATATCGGTGAACACGGTGATCACGTGTTTTTCCTGTGGCGCTTTATAGATGATCATCTCTTTTTCCAGCGCGTTCAGCTTGCCGACCAGCAACGCATTGGTGACGTTAAGCGGCTGCGCGCCGCTGACGTCGTACATCGGCCCCTGGATGACATGTTTGCCGTCATCGGTCACGTACAGTACGCCGCTGTCGGTCAGCACGGTGCTCATCCCGGTAACCGGGGAAGGCTGAATATCCGTGCTCTGCACACCCAGCTTGGCCAATGACTGTTTGATGGCCGCCGTGTCAGCATGCGCGGCCCCGGACAGCGTTGCCGCCAGCAGAGTGAACATCAATAAACCGTTTTTCATACATCGTCCTTTTTAGTCAGCACTCACGCCCGTGGGTGATGCTGTTGATGAAGTTGTCTCAGACGCTCGGTCGCCACGTGGGTGTAGATCTGCGTCGTAGAGAGATCGCTATGTCCTAATAGCATCTGTACCACGCGCAAATCCGCGCCGTGGTTAAGTAAGTGCGTGGCAAACGCATGGCGTAACACGTGCGGCGAAAGCTTCGCGCTATCGATGCCCGCCAGTACGGCATAGTGCTTAATCCGATGCCAGAAAGTCTGGCGCGTCATCTGCTGCGCGCGCTGGCTGGGGAAAAGCACATCGGAAGCCACGCCGTTGAGCAGCCAGGGACGCCCGTACTCCAGGTAGTTCTCCACCCACAGCACCGCCTCTTCGCCAAGCGGAACCAGCCGTTCTTTATTCCCTTTACCGACCACCCGCAGCACCCCCTGACGCAGGCTGATATCGCTCATCGTCAGGCCAACCAGCTCCGATACGCGCAGACCGGTGGCGTACAGCACCTCCAGCATCGCTTTATCGCGTAACTCTAAGGGCTGTTCGACCAACGGCGCCTGCAGCAGACGATCGACCTGGGCTTCGCTCAGATCTTTCGGTAACCGCTGCGGCAGCTTCGGCGACGCCAGCAACGCGCTGGGATCGTCCGGGCGGACTTTTTCCCGATACAGATGCTGAAAGAAGCGGCGCACGGCGCTTAACAAGCGCGCGGTGCTGGTGGCTTTATAGCCCCCGGTTTGTCTTTCAGCCAGCAGCGCCTGCAGGTCTTCGCCGCTAACGCTTATCAGGGTCAACGCGCGATGGTGCAGCCATTCCACCACCATAGTCAGATCCCGTCGGTAGGCGCTGAGCGTATTTTCAGCAAGGTTACGCTCCAGCCACAACGCATCGAGAAACTGTTCGATTCGTGCAAGATCCTGTTCCACATCGGCCTCTTTGCTCGTTAAAACGGCTCCAGTATACCCAAATTAGTTGCCCTGCTGGGCAAAAACGGCAGCGCGGTGCTCTCAGACGCTGAACATACAACCTTAAGTATGCGGCCGGCGGTGCCTTTCTGATAAACTAAGCGCAAAGTCACAGCATGAATTGAGATGTTTACCCCATGAACATAGGTCTTTTTTACGGCTCCAGCACCTGCTACACCGAAATGGCAGCGGAGAAGATTCGCGATATCATCGGTCCGGAACTGGTGACGCTGCACAATCTGAAAGATGATTCCCCTGCCCTGATGACAGAATATGACGTGCTGATCCTCGGCATTCCGACATGGGATTTCGGCGAGATTCAGGAAGACTGGGACGCTATCTGGCAGCAGTTAGACACCCTGGATCTGCAGGATAAAATTGTGGCGATGTACGGCATGGGCGACCAACTGGGTTACGGCGAATGGTTCCTCGACGCGCTGGGCATGCTGCACGATAAGCTGATCACCAAAGGGGTGAAGTTTATCGGTTACTGGCCGACGGAAGGCTACGAATTCACCAGCCAGAAACCGATTATTGCCGATGGCCAGCTGTTCGTTGGCCTGGCGCTTGATGAAACAAACCAGTATGAGATGAGCGACGATCGCCTGCAGAACTGGTGCGAACAAATCCTCGGCGAGATGGCTGAGCAGTTCGCCTGACTGGCTCTTAATCTTGCGCCGGGTTTTGTAATACCAACCGGCGCAAATCGCGCCACTCTTTTGCGTCCATACTGTCCGCCGCAACCCACAAATGCTGGCTGCGGCGCGTTTCGCTCTCCCGCAGGCGCAGCAGCATTCCGCTGTTAATCACCCAGGGCGTACCGACGATCTCCCATTCCGCTTTTTGCCAGCGCAGACGCGAATCAGTCAGCAGTTTTATTTCTCCCCGACAGGCGTGGATCCGCCGCTGACTGCGAACGCAGTCAAACACCACCAGCGACAGCAGTAACAGCCATAGCGGTGTGTAGCTCAGCGGCCAGGGCATGAGCAGCACTATCGCCGCCACAATGCCGTGAAGCAGCAGTGAAAACCACTGCGAACGCCAGGAGATGCGTAAATCAGATTGCCACAGGACCACGTTCCCGATTCCGAGTCTGGATTAATTTTACCATCCGTTGCAGTTGCGCATCCGCCGGTTCGCCATGGTTCATCAGCCAGTTGAACAGATCCGGATCGTCGTTTTCTAACAGACGAATGAACAGCAGCTTGTCGTCATCACTGAGCGTATCGTACTCATACTCAAAAAACGGCATGATAGAGATATCGAGTTCGCGCATACCCCGGCGGCATGCCCAGTGGATACGGGCTTTATTAGTAATGTCCATGTTGTCCTTCCAGCATAAAGATACACAGTGCATTCTTCAGGTTAGCGGGATGCGGCCTGATGAATGTTATTAGTAGGTTAGTTTAACCCGTTTTTTGCACTTACTTTACAGCAATATCGCAAACAGAGAACGCCACTCGCAAAAAACCATAAATTAACCATGGTTTTATCTACCTTCGTTGTCAGTTCGTTTAGCTCATCAAGGCACAAATCGCCTGCCAAAAGCGCTTGCATTGCACCATAGCTCTTTTACCATTAGTGACTCACTCTGCGTTAAGCTATTCAGGACATGACTATGGCTTTTACACCTTTTCCCCCGCGCCAGCCTTCCGCTTCCGCCCGTCTGCCGTTAACGCTGATGACGCTGGATGACTGGGCGCTGTCGACGATAACTGGTCAGGATGCCGAGAAGTATCTTCAGGGACAGATTACCGCCGATGTCAGCGCGCTGACCGACGATCGGCACCTGCTTGCCGCGCACTGTGATGCCAAGGGCAAGATGTGGAGCAACCTGCGAATCTTCCATCGCCAGGGTGGCTATACCTGGATCGAACGCCGCAGCCTGCGCGACGCGCAGCTGACCGAACTGAAAAAATACGCGGTATTCTCCAAAGTCGCCATTGCCGCCGACGATGAACACGTCCTGCTGGGCGTTGCCGGCTTCCAGGCCCGCGCCGCGCTCACGCCGCTGTTTAGCGAACTGCCCGGCAGCGACAAACCGCTGGTAACTGACGGCGCCACCAGCCTGCTGTGGTTTGAGCATCCGGCAGAGCGTTTCCTGCTGGTGACCGATGTCGCAACCGCCACCCGCATCACCGATGCGCTGCGCAGCGATGCCCAACTGAACAACAGCCAGCAGTGGCTGGCGTTGAATATCGAAGCGGGCTTGCCGGTCATTGACAGCGCCAACAGCGCGCAGTTCATTCCGCAAGCCACTAACCTGCAGGCGCTGGGCGGCATCAGCTTTAAAAAAGGCTGCTACACCGGGCAGGAGATGGTCGCGCGGGCTAAATTCCGCGGCGCCAACAAGCGTGCGCTGTGGTATCTGGCGGGTAAAGCCAGCCGCGTGCCGCAGGCCGGGGAAGATCTTGAGCTGAAGATGGGCGACAACTGGCGCCGGACCGGCACCGTGCTGGCCGCAGTTCAGCTGGATGATGGCCATCTGCTGGTGCAGGTAGTGATGAATAACGATATGGAGCCGGACAGCGTGTTCCGCGTGCGCGATGATGCCGGCACCTTAAGCATCGTTCCGCTGCCGTACTCGTTAGAAGAGAGTTAAGGCTCGCAGGCCTGCCGTTCCGATAACCGCCGCGCCGCCGGGGCTCTCCCGATGGCGCGGCGTTTTCGTTACACCTGGCCGACGTACAAATAGATCGCCAGGAAATGACAGACGCTGCCGCCCAGCACGAAGCCGTGCCAGATAGCATGGTTATAAGGGATGCGCTTGCAGACGTAGAAGATAACCCCCAGCGAATAGACGACCCCGCCCACCGCCAGTAGCGTGACGCCACCTGCCGCCAGCTTAATTGCCAGCTGATACACCACGATTAATGACAGCCAGCCCATCGTCAGATAGGTCACCAGCGAGAGGATCTTGAAGCGATGCGCGATGGTGAGCTTAAACAAAATCCCCAGCAGCGCCAGGCTCCAGATGACGATCATCAGGCCCCGTGAGAGCGGCGAATTGAGCCCCACCAGCAAAAAAGGGGTATAGGTCCCGGCAATCAGCAGATAGATGGCGCAGTGGTCGAATTTTTTCAGCCACTGCTTAGCCCGCTGATGAGGGATCGCGTGATAGAGCGTGGACGCGAGGAACAGCATGATCATGCTGCCGCCATACAGGCTGTAGCTGGTAATTGCCGTGGCGCTGGCGTTGCTGTCTATCGCCTGAACCAGCAGGAGCACCAGACCAACGATACCGAACACCAGCCCGATTCCATGGCTGATACTGTTGGCAATTTCCTCTGCCAAAGAATAACCCTGTGTGATTAATGGCTTGCGAACCATATTTGACTCCGAAAACAAGAACGCTTTCAATGCACATCTAGGGTAACTGAGAATGATTCCAGTGAACACCTGTTAGCTAAAATAAAAAGATGAATTTTTATAAACTCAATAAAATCATTAAGTTAAATTAAATTTTTCGCCTAACACTCGTTCGCTGTTTTGTTAAAGTTTTTGAAATTCAATAACATAAAACTGGTCATCATCAGGGTAGATCTCGCCGATCACCTGGCGCAGCTGCGGCAGCGTCATATTCTCCTGCTGCGCGTGGCGTTCTGTCAGCGTATCGAGCGTAACCGTCGAGGTTGCCACCACCTGAATCGTACAAAAATAGCCGTCATCTTCATAGCGACCAACCCGCAGCACATCCCCGGTTTTAAAATGCGATTCGGCAGCATCGCGGATGGTGATCGTTTTCCGCCCGGCAAGGATGTCGTCCTGAAAGCGTTGAAAAAAAGTTATGTCATTCGGCTGCATGATATAATTCCCTCCTGGTCATTATGAATTGTGAGTTGTTACTGTGAGCATGTTCTCCCACGCTGCGATCGCCAGTCTCAATAATCTTGAGATGATGGTCTACCACTACGTCATCAAAAATCGTGACAAGGTGATGTACATGACCATTCGCGAACTGGCAGAAGCCTCCGGCGTCTCCACGACGACCGTCCTGCGCTTTTGCCGCAAACTGCAGTGTGAAGGATACTCGGAGTTTCGCGTACGCTTTAAATTATATCTCGAGCAGAACGAGCCTCAACAGGCAAATATCGGCGCCAGCGAAATCATGAGCTTTTTTAAAAGCGTCAATAATGATGAATTTGATGATTTACTCGACCGCGCCGTCGATATTATTCTGGCTTCAGAGCGTATTATATTTGTTGGTGCAGGCACCTCCGGCGCCCTCGCGAAATATGGCGCACGTTTTTTCTCTAACGTCGGAAAATTCAGCAACCATATCGACGATCCTTATTTCCCGGTAACCAACGATATGGCCCGTAACGCGCTGGCGATCGTCCTGTCCGTCTCCGGGGAAACCGAAGAGATCCTGCGCTTCGCCAGCCAGTTCAGCCTGCACAACTGCAAGGTGATGTCGGTCACCAGCCATGAACACTCGCGGCTGGCAAAGCTTGCGGACTTCAACCTCTCCTGGCACGTGCCGCAAACCCGCATTGGCGGCGTGTACGATATTACCACCCAAATTCCGGTCATATATATTCTGGAATCCCTCGGACGTAAATTAGCCCGCAAACTGGTCTGAAAATAACACCCTGTTTTTTCGATGTAACATATTCCACGTCACGGGAATTGTTATATCGTGACATTTATATTCCCTTTGTTAGACTCAAAATCAGATGCTATTTGATGAGATCAGCAAAGATGAAAAAAATCACTTTACCGAAAGACTTTTTGTGGGGCGGCGCAGTAGCGGCGCACCAGGTGGAAGGCGGCTGGAATAAAGACGGCAAAGGCCCAAGCATTTGTGACGTACTGACCGGCGGCGCTCACGGCGTTCCGCGCGAAATCACCCATGAAGTGGAAGCCGGGAAATACTACCCGAACCACGAAGCCATCGACTTCCATGGCCGCTATAAAGAAGACATCAAACTGTTTGCCGAGATGGGCTTCAAATGTTTCCGCACCTCCATCGCCTGGACCCGTATCTTCCCGCTGGGCGATGAAACCCAGCCCAACGAAGAAGGGCTGAAGTTCTATGACGACATGTTTGATGAGCTGCTGAAATACAACATCGAGCCGGTTATCACCCTCTCCCACTTTGAAATGCCGCTGCATCTGGTGCAGCAGTACGGTGGCTGGACCAACCGTAAAGTGGTCGATTTCTTTGTGCGTTTCGCTGAAGTGGTGTTCGAGCGCTATAAGCACAAAGTGAAATACTGGATGACCTTTAACGAGATTAACAACCAGCGTAACTGGCGCGCGCCGCTGTTCGGCTATTGCTGCTCCGGCGTGGTCTATACCGAGCATGAAAACCCGGAAGAGACTATGTACCAGGTGCTGCATCACCAGTTCGTTGCCAGCGCCCTGGCGGTGAAGGCGGCGCGGCGCATCAACCCGCAGATGCAGGTTGGCTGCATGCTGGCGATGGTGGCGCTCTATCCGTTCTCCTGTAAACCTGAAGACGTGATGTTCGCTCAGGAATCCATGCGTGAACGCTACGTCTTTACCGACGTACAGCTGCGCGGTTACTACCCGAGCTACGTCCTGAACGAATGGGAACGCCGCGGCTTCAACATCAAGATGGAAGCCGGCGATGAACAGATCCTCCGCGAAGGCACCTGCGATTACCTCGGCTTCAGCTACTACATGACCAACGCGGTAAAAGCGGAAGGCGGTAGCGGCGATGCGATCTCTGGCTTTGAAGGCAGCGTGCCGAACCCGCACGTGAAAGCGTCCGACTGGGGCTGGCAGATTGACCCGGTAGGCCTGCGCTACGCGCTGTGCGAACTGTATGAACGCTACCAGAAGCCGCTGTTTATCGTGGAAAACGGCTTTGGCGCTTACGACAAAGTCGAAGCAGACAGCAGCATCAACGACGACTACCGTATCGACTATCTCCGCGCCCACGTGGAAGAGATGATCAAAGCGGTCACCTATGACGGCGTCGATCTGATGGGCTACACCCCGTGGGGCTGCATCGACTGCGTCTCCTTCACCACCGGGCAGTACAGCAAGCGCTACGGCTTTATCTACGTCAACAAGCATGACGACGGTACCGGCGACATGTCCCGCTCGCGCAAGAAAAGCTTCAACTGGTACAAAGACGTCATCGCCAGCAACGGCGAAAAGCTCTGATTGTCCCTCGCACGCCTCCTCTCCCCATCCGGGGAGAGGAAAATCCCCTGTCTTACAGACACTTCTTTACAGCTTTAACATTGCTAAAACCTGCCCGCCCGATAAGATAAGCCTCGTGAATTATTGAGGCGATAATGATTAAGCGACAGCGAAAAGCCATTCTTCTTGTAGCCCTTGCCTGTCTGGTGGTGCTGGTATGCACCGCGCAGCGTATGGCCGGGCTGCATGCGCTTGTCATGAACGCCGCGGCCGTGACGCAATCGGCCCAACAGGGACCAGATACGGCGGAAGCGCCGGTGACGCCCTGCGAGCTGAGCGCGAAATCTCTGCTGGCGTCGCCGCCGGTGCTGTTCGAAGGCGCCTTGCTGGCAGTCGCGCTGTTACTGACGCTGCTGGCGGCGATCCCGCCCCGCATCGAGCGTCTCTGGCCTCCCCGCGTTATCTCCCCTCCCCGGCTACGGGTGCATCTGCGATTGTGCGTTTTCCGTGAATGAGCAATTTCCTGAACACTCAGGTTAATTAATCATTTATGGAGAAAATTTATGTTTATGGTATTCAGGCGACTGCTGGTCTGCCTGCTTTGGCTATGGCTGCCCGTCAGCCAGGCTGCCGACAGCGGCTGGTTACGCGCCGCCGATAATCAACACGCCAGCGTCCGGCTGCGCGCCCAGAGCGAAAGCAGCGATACCGCCCGCCTGCTGCTGGATGTGAAACTGGAAAAAGGCTGGAAAACCTACTGGCGATCGCCCGGTGAAGGCGGCATTGCGCCCGCCATCGTCTGGAATACGCCGCTGGATGTTACCTGGCACTGGCCAACCCCGCAGCGCTTTGACGTCGCGGGCATATCCACCCAGGGCTACCACGACCGCGTCAGCTTTCCGCTGGAGATCCGCGGCCCGTTGCCGCAGACCCTGAGCGGCGTGCTGACGCTATCCACCTGCAGCAACGTCTGCATTCTCACCGACTACCCCTTCTCACTGGAGATGAGCGCCTCACCGGGAGACTCCTTTGGCTACGATTTCACCCGGGCGCTGGGTACGCTGCCGCGACCGGATGGCCTGACGTCGCGGCTGACCTCAGCCTATCGCGATGGAAAACTGACGGTAACGGCGGTGCGCGACGCCGGCTGGCAGCAGCCCGCGCTGTTTATCGACAGCATGGATGATGTCGACTTTGGCAAACCGACGTTCTCGCTGAAAGACGATACGCTTATCGCGCAGATCCCGGTCACCGACAGCTGGGGTGAGACGGCGCCCGACCTGAGCGGCAAGCGCCTGTCGCTGGTCCTTGCCGACAACGGGCTGGCGCAGGAGAGCGCGCTGACTATTGACCCGGGCTCCCCGGTAGCAGCGCCGTCGCTATGGTGGGTGCTGCTGATGGCGCTGGCGGGCGGCCTGATCCTCAACGTGATGCCCTGCGTGCTGCCGGTACTGGCCATGAAGCTCGGGTCGCTGGTGCAGAGCGGCGGACAGGAGCGCGGCGTGGTACGCCGGCAGTTCATGGCCTCGGTCTGCGGGATCGTGGTCTCATTTCTGGCGCTGGCGCTGATGATGACCCTGCTGCGCCTGGGCAACCAGGCGCTGGGCTGGGGAATTCAGTTTCAGAACCCGTGGTTTATTGGCGCGATGGCGCTGGTGATGGTGCTGTTCAGCGCCAGCCTGCTGGGCCTGTTTGAGATCCGCCTTTCCTCCGGCACCAGCACCTTTCTGGCCACCCGCGGCGGCCACGGGCTGATGGGCCATTTCTGGCAGGGAGCATTTGCGACACTGCTGGCAACCCCCTGCACCGCGCCGTTTCTCGGCACCGCCGTCTCGGTCGCACTGGTGGCGCCGCTGCCGCTGCTGTGGGGGATTTTCTTCGCCATGGGGGTAGGCATGAGCCTGCCGTGGCTGCTGGTCGCCGCCTGGCCGGGACTCGCCCGACACCTGCCGCGACCAGGACGCTGGATGAACGTCCTGCGCGTGGTGCTCGGGTTGATGATGCTGGGTTCATCGCTGTGGCTGATTAGCCTGCTGGCGGTGCATCTCGGCCAGATGCCGGTTATTGCGCTGGTCGTGCTGCTGGCGCTGGCGTTGCTGCTGGCAATCCTCTGGCGCTACCGCTGGCGCACCGCGCTGTGGGCCGGCGTTCTGGCGCTTGCGGTTGCCGGAGCCTTCACGTTGTTTATGCAGCCTGATGGTCAGGCGTCGCGGCGCGACCGCGTTAACTGGCAGCCCCTCACCGAGCAGGCGATTATCGACGCGCTGGCGAACCATCAGCGGGTGTTTATCGATGTCACCGCCGACTGGTGCGTGACCTGTAAAGCCAATAAATACAACGTGCTGCTGCGTGACGATGTCCAGCGCGTCCTGTCGGAACCGGACGTGGTCGCCCTGCGCGGCGACTGGAGTCGGCCATCGGAAACCATCAGCCGTTTCCTGACCACCCGCGGCAGCGCCGCCGTTCCCTTTAATCAAATCTACGGACCGGGATTACCGCAGGGCCACGTGCTGCCCCCGCTGTTAAACCGCGACGAACTCCTCGCCACCCTGTCTGATGCGAAAGGTCAATAATCATGAGAATCATCACCGCTCTGTTTCTGCTGTGTCTGTCCACCTTCAGCCTGGCCGCCCCGGCTGAACAACCCGACTCATCCGCCGACGACCAGCTGGCAAAGCTGCTGTTCAACGACCCCGACAGCCCACGACTTGGCGCCAAAAATCCGCGCCTGACGATCGTTTCGTTTACCGATTACAACTGCCCCTACTGCAAGCAGTTCGATCCGCAACTGGAGAAGATCGTTCGCGAAAATCCTGACGTTCTGTTGATCGTGAAGCTGCTGCCGTTTAAAGGCCAGAGCTCGGTCAACGCCGCCAAAGCTGCGCTCTCTACGTGGCGCCAGCAGCCGGATAAATTCTGGCCGCTGCACCAGCGTCTGATGGCGAAAAAAGGTTATCACGATGATGCCAGCATTCTTGCCGCCCGCCAGAAAACGGCAACCGACGGCGTAAAGATTGATGACCAGACCATGGATCCCCTCAAGATGAACCTGATTTTGTCGCAGGTGCTGAATATTCAGGGCACCCCGGCGACAATCATCGGCGATCAGATGGTGGCCGGCGCCATTCCCTATAACGATCTGGAGGAGCTGGTGAGAACGCAGCTGGCAAAAGCCGATGGTCAGTAAATTACGCCGCTGGCTACGCGAACTGGTGATTCTGCTGTTGCTCGCCGCAGCGCTCATCGCCGGGATGGATTATCTGCGCCAGCCCGCGCTGCCGCAGAACTTTACCAGCACGCCATTACAGACGCTGGATGGCAAAACGGTCGATCTGGCCGCCATGAGCCAACAGCGCCCGTTGCTGCTCTACGTCTGGGCGACCTGGTGCGGGGTCTGTCGCTATACCACGCCGTCGGTCTCAGCCCTGGCGAGCCGCGGGGAAAACGTGATGTCGGTGGCGCTGCGCTCCGGGGACGATGCCGCTCTGGCGCGCTGGCTGGCGCAGAAAAAGCTAATGCTGCCAACGGTGAACGATCCCCAGGGCCAGCTTTCCCGGCAGTGGGATGTTCAGGTCACGCCGACGCTGATCGTTATCTCCGGTGGCGAAGTGAAGTCGGTCACCACCGGCTGGACCAGCAGTTGGGGAATGCGCCTGCGGTTGTGGCTGGCGTCATAGCCCCCGGCTTGCGCTACGCTTAGCCGGGGTGATAAGTGGTGTGCCGGTTATTTGCCACCGGCCAGTTCGAGGAAACTACCGGTCACGTAGGAGGCCTTGTCGCTCAGCAGCCAGGCGATAGCCTGCGCGACTTCCTCGGGCTGACCGCCGCGTTGCATCGGTAGCGCGGCTTTTACCCGATCCACCCGCCCCGGCTCACCGCCGCTGGCGTGCATCTCGGTATAGATAAAACCAGGGCGTACGCCGTTTACGCGAATGCCCTGCGCTGCCACTTCCAGCGCCAGCCCGGTGGTCAACGTATCCACGGCGCCTTTCGACGCGGCATAATCCACATATTCACCCGCCGCCCCCAACCGTGATGCCGCCGACGAGACGTTGACGATCGCCCCGCCTTTACCGTCATGCCTGAATGACATCCGCTTCACCGCCTCGCGACAACAGAGGAAATAGCCGGTGACATTGGTGCTCAGCACCTGGTTAATCCGCTCGGCGGTCAGGTTTTCAATGGTGCTCTGGGTAAACAGGATCCCCGCGTTGTTGACCAGAGCGGTCAACGGTTCATCCAGCTTATCGATACTGTCGAACATCGCCATGACCTGGGCTTCATCGCTGATATCTGCGGGTAGCGCCACGGCCTTGCCGCCCAGAATGACAATCTCATTCACTACCGCCATCGCGGCATTGATATTGCGGTGGTAATTGACCACCACGGTATAACCTTCCTGCGCCAGCAGCAGCGCGGTTGCCCTGCCAATGCCCCGGCTGGCGCCGGTAATCAGTGCTAAAGCCATATGACTCTCCCAAAAAATAAAGGCGCCGAAGCGCCTTTAAAAGATAGTCCAGTCAGCTAATTACTGGTATTCGCTCATCGGGACGCAGGAGCAGAACAGGTTGCGGTCACCGTAGACATCGTCCAGACGTTTCACCGTCGGCCAGTATTTGTTATCCAGACCAGCCGGGAATACCGCCAGCTCACGGGTATACGGGTGCGGCCATTCAGCCACCAGCTCGCCCTGAGTATGCGGCGCGTTCACCAGCGGGTTATCTTCCAGCGGCCATTCGCCCGCTTTCACGCGGTCGATTTCACCACGAATCGCCAGCATCGCGTCGATGAAGCGGTCCAGCTCGACTTTGCTTTCCGATTCGGTCGGCTCAACCATCAGGGTTCCGGCGACCGGGAAGGACATGGTCGGCGCATGGAAGCCAAAGTCGATCAGACGCTTGGCGATATCCAGCTCGCTGATGCCGGTCTCTTCTTTCAGCGGACGAATATCAAGAATACATTCGTGCGCCACACGGCCGTCGCGACCGGTATAGAGCACCGGGAACGCCTCTTTCAGACGGGTCGCGATGTAGTTGGCGTTGAGGATAGCCACCTGGCTCGCCTGCTTCAGCCCTTCTGCGCCCATCATGCGGATGTACATCCAGCTGATTGGCAGAATAGATGCGCTGCCGAACGGTGCGGCAGATACCGCGCCCTGACGGGTCAGCATGCCTTCGATTTGCACCACGCTGTGGCCCGGAACAAACGGTGCCAGGTGCGCTTTGACGCCAATCGGTCCCATACCCGGGCCGCCGCCGCCGTGCGGAATGCAGAAGGTTTTATGCAGGTTAAGGTGCGACACGTCCGCGCCGATAAAGCCCGGCGAGGTGATGCCCACCTGAGCATTCATGTTGGCGCCGTCGAGATAAACCTGGCCGCCGAACTGATGCACGATTTCGCACACTTCGCGGATAGTCTCTTCGTACACGCCGTGAGTGGACGGGTAGGTGACCATGATGCAGGAGAGATTCTCACCCGCCTGCTCCGCCTTCAGGCGCAGATCCGCCAGGTCAATGTTGCCATTTTTATCACAGGCCACCACCACCACCTGCATGCCGGCCATCTGTGCCGATGCCGGGTTGGTGCCGTGCGCAGAGCTTGGGATCAGGCAGATATCACGATGGCCTTCATTGCGGCTCTCGTGGTAGTGGCGAATCGCCAGCAGGCCCGCGTACTCGCCCTGTGCGCCGGAGTTCGGCTGCATGCAGACGGCGTCGTAACCGGTCAGTTTAACCAGCCAGTCGGAGAGCTGGGCGATCATCTGATGATAACCTTCCGCCTGTTCTGCCGGGCAGAACGGGTGTAGCTCGGCGAACTCCGGCCAGGTGATCGGGATCATTTCTGCCGCAGCGTTAAGCTTCATGGTGCAGGAACCCAGCGGGATCATCGCCTGATTCAGCGCCAGATCTTTACGCTCCAGCGAGTGCATGTAGCGCATCATCTCGGTTTCGCTATGGTAGCGATTGAACACCGGATGCGTCAGGATCGCATCATCACGCAGCATGCTTTCCTGGATAGAACGGCTGTCGAGCGCCACGTCTTTATCCAGCGTGTCGATATCCAGACCGTGATTGTCGCCGATAATAGCGCGGAACAGGTTCACAACATCTTCGCGGGTGGTCGCTTCGTCGAGAGTGATGCCGACCGCGTTGTGAATATCGCTGCGCAGGTTAATTTCCAGCGCTTCAGCACGTGCCAGCACTGCGGCTTTGTCGGCCACTTCTACGCACAGGGTGTCGAAGTAGTGCGCATGACGCAGCTTCAGCCCTTTTTTCTGCAGCCCGTCGGCGAGGATATCCGTCAGGCGATGGATGCGGCTGGCGATACGCTTCAGACCCGCTGGCCCGTGGAACACCGCGTACAGGCTGGCGATGTTGGCCAGCAGGACCTGGGAAGTACAGATATTGGAGTTCGCTTTCTCGCGGCGGATATGCTGCTCGCGAGTCTGCATCGCCATACGCAGCGCGGTATTGCCCGCGGCATCTTTCGATACGCCGATGATACGGCCAGGCATAGAGCGTTTGAATTCATCTTTCGCGGCGAAGAAGGCCGCGTGCGGGCCGCCGTAGCCCATCGGTACGCCGAAACGCTGAGCGGAACCGAAGACGATGTCGGCACCCTGCTTGCCCGGAGCGGTCAGCAGAACCAGCGTCATAAAGTCTGCCGCGACGCTGACCACGACTTTGCGTGCTTTCAGCTCGGCGATAAGTTTGCTGTAGTCGTGAATTTCACCGGTGGTGCCAACCTGCTGCAGCAGTACGCCAAACACGTCCTGATGGTCGAGGGCTTTTTCAGCATCATCAACGATGACGTCAAAACCGAAGGTTTCAGCACGGGTGCGGACCACGTCGAGGGTCTGCGGGTGAATATCCGCGGCCACGAAGAAGCGGTTAGCATTTTTCAGTTTGCTGACGCGTTTGGCCATCGCCATCGCTTCTGCCCCGGCGGTAGCTTCATCGAGCAGGGATGCAGAGGCAATATCCAGACCGGTCAGATCGAGGGTCACCTGCTGGAAATTCAGCAGCGACTCCAGACGACCCTGGGAGACTTCCGGCTGATACGGCGTATAGGCGGTGTACCAACCCGGGTTTTCCAGCATATTGCGCTGAATAACCGGCGGCAGCTGCACGGCGGTGTAACCCATGCCGATGTAAGACTTGAAGCGCTTGTTACGACCGGCTACCGCCTTCAGTTCCGCCAGCGCGGCAAATTCGGTGGTTGCGTCACCCACCTGAGGTGGTGTCGCCAGCTGAATATCCTGCGGCACAATCTGGCCAATCAGGGCGTTAAGCGAGTCGGCGCCGACGGTTTTCAGCATCTCTTGCTGTTGCTGAGCATCCGGGCCGATGTGACGTTCAATAAAGGCGCCGCGGTTTTCAAGCTGACCTAAAGTCTGAGTCATGAGCGATGGTTCCTGAAACGTGCAGTGAATCGTATGTGTCTTTACTTATCTGAACAGGCAAAATCATTCACGCCGTCGGCGCCTGGCGCCGCGGCGTGAAAGGGGCAACGCGGTTATTCGTTTTCCAGCAGCGCAGCGTAAGCCGCCGCATCCAGCAACGCCGCAACCTGCGCTTCATCACTGGCCTTGATTTTAAAGATCCAGCCGTCAGCGTACGGGTCGCTGTTCACCAGCTCCGGAGAGTCATTCAGCTCTTCGTTAACTGCCACAATCTCGCCGCTCACCGGGGCGTAAATATCAGATGCCGCTTTTACCGACTCGGCAACCGCACAGTCGTCGCCCGCTTCAACGGTCGCGCCGACGTCCGGCAGGTCAACGAAGACCATATCGCCAAGCAGTTCCTGAGCATGTTCGGTGATCCCAACGGTGTAGGTGCCGTCAGCTTCTTTGCGCAGCCATTCGTGTTCTTTACTGTATTTCAGTTCTGCTGGTACGTTGCTCATCAATTGCTCTCCAAAAAGGGGGAATCACACTACGGCTTTGCCGTTGCGTACAAAAACAGGTTTAGTGACCTTGACCGGCATTTCGCGGTTGCGAATCTGCACGATGGCCGTTTCGCCGATACCGGCCGGTACGCGCGCCAGCGCGATACTGTAGCCCAGCGTCGGGGAGAAGGTGCCACTGGTAATAATACCTTCTTTCTGATTGCCCTCGGCATCGCTAAAGCGCACCGGCAGTCCACCGCGCAGTACGCCTTTCTCGGTCATCACCAGGCCCACCAGCTGCTCGGTACCTTTTTCACGCTGCAGCTCCAGCGCTTCACGGCCGATGAACGCACGGTCAGCCGGTTCCCAGGCAATGGTCCAGCCCATGTTGGCGGCCAGCGGAGAGATGCTTTCGTCCATCTCCTGACCATACAGGTTCATCCCGGCTTCCAGACGTAAGGTATCGCGCGCGCCCAGGCCGCAAGGCTTCACGCCAGCGTCGAGCAGGCCACGCCAGAAATCGGCCGCCTGTTCATTTGGCAGCGCAATTTCGTACCCGGCTTCACCGGTGTAACCGGTGGTTGCAATAAACAGATCGCCGGCCTGCACGCCAAAGAAGGGTTTCATCCCGGCAACGGCCTGGCGCTGCGCCTCGGTGAGCAGGGTCGCTGCTTTCTCTTTCGCCTGCGGTCCCTGTACGGCAATCAGTGAAAGATCGTCGCGAACGGTCATTTCAAGGCCATACGGCTCAGCCTGCTGGGTGATCCAGGCGAGGTCTTTTTCACGGGTGGCGGAGTTAACAACGAGGCGGAAATAATCTTCAGAGAGGAAATAGACAATCAGGTCATCGATGACGCCGGCGGAGGCGGTAAGCATGCCGCTATAGAGCGCTTTGCCGGGGACCGTGAGCTTCGCCACATCGTTCGCCAGCAAATAGCGCAAGAACTCCCGAATGCGGCTGCCGTGGAAGTCGACGATGGTCATGTGAGATACATCGAACATTCCGGCATCGCTGCGCACCGCGTGGTGCTCATCAATCTGGGAACCGTAATGCAGCGGCATCATCCAGCCATGGAAGTCCACCATGCGAGCGCCGCACAGCGTGTGTTGTTCATACAACGGAGTCTGTTGAGCCATCTTTTCCTCATCGAGTAAAACGCAAGCAGCTACGAGTTGAGCGAGATTGTCCGGGCGATTTCACACGATAAAATCGACCGCCGGTGCCGTTATCAGACGCCGACGCAAACGTTCTCTTTTGCCTGAACTTACCACCGAACCCGGCGCTAAACCATAAGCTAAATCAGGACATCACATTAGCTTATGACCAAAATCCGCCAGAAAGACTACAGAGTTATCGACTGGAAAAAAGCGATTTATGCCACATAAAATTAACATAACTGAGCAATAACGCCGAGCATGATGGTATTTTATGCGAAAAACCGGGCCTATTTTCCGTGACAAAAAACGACAGGCATTAATAAAACTAATGCGAAAAAATGGGTGAGATTAGTTTATTTCAAATGAGAAGGGAAAACCCGGCGCGAGGGCCGGGAAAGAGAAGTGTGACGGGCTTAACGTAACCAGCTGGGGAGATCGTTCAGGCCCATCGCCTGACGAATAAGTTGCGGTTTGACGCCCGGCAAGGTATCCGCCAGCTTGAGGCCGATATCGCGCAGCAGTTTCTTCGCCGGGTTGCTGCCGGAGAACATTTCACGAAAGCCCTGCATCCCCGCCAGCATCATCGCGGCGCTGTGTTTGCGGCTGCGCTCATAGCGGCGCAGATACAGATGCTGACCAATATCTTTGCCCTGCGCATGCAGGCGTCTGAGTTCATCGATAAGCTCTGCGGCATCCATAAAGCCCAGGTTAACCCCCTGCCCGGCCAGCGGATGGATGGTATGGGCGGCGTCGCCAACCAGCGCGAGACGATGGGCGGCAAACTGCCGAGCGTAGCGACCGGTCAGCGGGAATACCTGACGCTCGCTTTCCACGTGGCACAGTCCCAGCCGATTATCGAAAGCGATATTCAGCGCCTGATTAAAGGCCGCCTCATCCGCCTGCTGCATTCGTTGCGCTTCCTGCGGCGACAGCGACCAGACGATGGAGCACAGGTGCGGGTCGCTTAACGGCAGAAAGGCCAGAATGCCGTCACCGTGGAACGCCTGACGGGCAATTGCCTGATGGGGATCTTCGGTGCGGATCGTGGCCACCAGCGCATGATGGCGATAGTCCCAGAAGGTCAGCGGGATGTCCGCCTTGTTGCGCAACCACGAGTTTGCACCATCGGCCCCCACTACCAGTCGGGCTGTCAGCATCGTCCCGTCCTGCAGACTCAGGAAGGCCTCGTTTTCGCCCCACGCCACCTGTTGCAACTGCGCCGGTGCCAGCAGCGTCACATCAGCGCAGCGCTGGGCTTTCTGCCACAAGGCGTGATGGACAATGGCGTTTTCAATAATATGACCCAGATGGCTAAAGCCCATGCTGCGATCGTCGAAGCAAATACGGCCAAAGCTGTCTTTATCCCACACTTCCATGCCATGGTAACAGCTGGCGCGCTGGGCAAGGATTGCCGGCCAGACATCCAGCTTGCTGAGCAGTTTTTCGCTGGCGGCGTTAATGGCCGAAACCCGCAGCGCCGGCGGCGCATCGGCGCTCAACGGCTGTGGCTCAGATTGTTCCAGCACCGCAACCCGCAGCCCGCTCCCCTGTAAACCACAGGCGACCGCTAACCCCACCATGCCTCCGCCAACAATGGCAACATCAACACTTTGCACGTTTAACTCCTTAACGGGGAACCCAACCGAGGGTACGCTGCGCCAGCGCATCACGCGCCGGAGTAAATAATTCCATGGCCATCAGACCCGCGTTGCGCCCCGCCACCAGCGGCGCCCAACGATTAGCAAACAGATGCACCAGCCCATCGGTCACGCCGATAGTGGCGGCTTTGTCATCCGCCCGCCGCGCCTGATAATCGCACAATAGCGAATAGTCACCGGGATCCTGGCCGTTCGCACTGGCCTGCGCCAGCAGTTCCGCCAGACTCATAACATCCCGCAGGCCCAGGTTAAAACCCTGACCGGCGATGGGATGCAGGGTCTGCGCCGCGTTGCCGACCAGCGCCAGACGATGCGCAACCGGGCGCGTCGCGGTGGTCAGCGCCAGCGGATAAACGCTACGCGTTCCGGCATGGGTGATGCGTCCCAACCGCCAGCCGAATGCCTGCTGCAGCCGTTCGCAAAACTCCGCGTCGGACCAGCTCAGCACCGCTTCACGCTGCGATTGCGGGTGACACCATACCAGTGAACAGCGGCCCTGCGACATGGGGAGCATCGCCAGCGGGCCATGCTCGGTAAAGCGTTCAAAAGCCCGCCCTTCATGGGGCAAGGCGGTACTGACGTTGGCGATCACCGCCAGTTGTTCATAGGGCTGTTGCTGCCAGCTCATGCCGCAGCGGGCGCCCAGCGTGGAGCGCGAGCCGTCGGCGGCCACCAGCAGTTGACCGCTAATCGTCTGACCGCTGTCCAGCGTGATACTGACGCCATCCTCCCATCGGCTGACGTCTTCGACTTTCGCCGGACAGTGCAGAGTGATACCCGGCGCCTCACGCAGTTGCGCAAAAAGGCGCTGGCCAATATCGTGGAGCTCGACGACCTGCCCCAGCGCGGCCAGGTTGTAATCCTGCGCATCGAGTGTGACAAAGCCCGCATGCCCACGATCGCTGACGTGGACTCGCTGAATCGGCGTCGCGCAATCGGCTATTCCCTGCCAGATACCCACTCGTGCCAGCTGCTGACAGGTGCCAGCCGCCAGCGCAATAGCGCGGGCGTCAAAGCCAGGGTGTTGCGACGATTCCGGCTGTGCGGCCTCCACCAGATGAACCGCTAGCGCCCCTCTGGTCAGGCGAGAAATTGCCAGCGCCAGCGTCGCGCCGGTCATCCCGCCGCCAACGATCAGTACGCTCATGACTGCCGGGCCGCCGCCATCAGCGCCTCGATATCGTCGGCGTTTTTCACCACGCCTGCGGTCAGGTTTTCGTTACCGTCTGCGGTGATCACGATATCGTCTTCAATGCGCACGCCAATCCCGCGATACTGCGGCGGAACATCGGCATCGACGGCAATGTAGAGACCCGGTTCAACGGTCAGCACCATTCCCGGCTCCAGAAGACGCGAGCGTTCAACATCGTAGAAGCCCACATCATGGACATCCAGCCCCAGCCAGTGGCTCAGGCCATGCATGAAGTAAGGTCGATGAGCATTGTTCGCAATCAGCTCGTCCACTTCGCCTTTCAGGATACCGAGGCGCACCAGACCGCTAATCATGATGCGCACCACCTGCTGGTTCACCTGTTGAATCGAGGTGCCGGGACGGAAAAGCGTCAGCGCCGTGTCGAGCGATTCGAGGACGATATCGTAAATCTCGCGCTGTGCCGGGCTGAATTTGCCGTTCACCGGGAACGTACGGGTGATGTCTCCGGCATAGCCGCGATACTCGCAGCCGGCGTCAATCAGGACCAGATCGCCATCGCGCAGTTCGGATTCGTTTTCGGTGTAGTGAAGAATACAGCCGTTTTCTCCACCGCCAACGATGGTGTTATAGGACGGGAAACGTGCGCCGTGGCGGGTAAATTCATGCAGAATTTCCCCTTCCAGCTGGTATTCAAACATCCCCGGGCGGCAGTGCTGCATCGCGCGGGTGTGGGCCAGCGCGGAAATCTCGCCGGCACGACGCATGACTTCCAGCTCTTGTGCTGATTTAAACAGGCGCATTTCATGCACCATCGGCCGCCAGTCAACCACCGAGCCTGGCGCCTGCAGATTCTGGCGCGAGCCTTTGCGCAGTTTATCGAGCGCGTTGAAGACGATTTTGTCCGCGTAGTCATACTCGCCCTGCGCAAAGTAGATAGCGTCAAGGCCGTTGAGCAGCTGGAACAACTGCTGATTAATTTCGCTAAATGCGAGGGCGCGATCGACACCCAGCTTCGCCGGTGCCGCATCCTGCCCAAGACGGCGACCGAACCAGATCTCGGCGGTTAAATCGCGGACGCGGTTAAACAGCACGCTATGGTTGTGGGTGTCGTCGCTTTTAATCAACACCAGCAGGGCTTCCGGCTCATTAAATCCCGTGAAGTACCAAAAATCGCTGTTCTGCCGGTAGGGATATTCTGAATCTGCGCTACGTACCGCTTCCGGTGCGGCAAAAATCAGCGCCGCGCTGCCTGGCTGCATCTGCGCCAACAGTGCCTGGCGACGAGAAAGAAATTCCTGCTGTGTCATGACGCCCCCTCAACAAATTATTGTTAGTGTAATGTTGGCTTGCGAACTTCCGGTGCGGTTGGCTGCTGGCGCAAGAAGGTTTCGTGGCACAGCAGCGCGGCGACGCGCACGTACTCGATAATCTCTTCCAACGACATTTCCAGCTCTTCCTGATCTTCGTCTTCGTCGTAACCGAGTTGCGCAATATTGCGCAGATCGTCGATGGCTTCCCCGGCTTCGTCTTTGACTTTATCCAGTTTTGGCTGAGTCACGCCAAGGCCCAGCAGGAAGTGGTTAACCCAGCCTGCCAGCGCATCCGCGCGTTCAAACACGCTCACGTCATCGCCGTCCGGCAGATAGAGCTGGAATAAGAAACCGTCATCTTCCAGAGAGTCGCTGGTCTGGGAGTGCATGCTACGCAGGGACTCGGCAAGTTCGTGACCAAAGGCGAGGCCTTCGTTGGTCAGGTCATGCACCAGCGGCTGCCAGCTGCTGTCTTTATTGCCGCCGCACAGGATCCCACTGATCAAACCGTGCATTTCGGCAGGGGTTAAGCCCACACCCTGTTGGTTCAGTAACTGGTCTACCGCGCGGTAGCCAGGCATTTCGTTCTGTATAGACATGCGCATTCGTCATCATTGGGAGGAATATTCATGGTATGCTACCACTTTGGACCCTGGTGAACCAGAATGGGGCTTGTACCTTCGCACCAGGGTAGCTATAGTGTCGCCCCTTCGCAGGCCCGGTACGGGCGTGAAGGCCGCGCAGTCAATCAGCAGGAAGGTGGCATGTCTGCACAACCCGTCGATCTCCAAATTTTTGGCCGTTCACTTCGTGTGAATTGCCCGCCTGAACAAAGGGATGCTTTGAGTCAGGCAGCTGATGACCTGAATCAGCGGTTGCAAGATTTAAAAGAACGCACTAGAGTCACAAATACTGAGCAGCTGGTCTTCATCGCCGCGTTGAACATCAGCTATGAGTTGACTCAGGAAAAAGCGAAAACCCGCGATTACGCTTCCAGTATGGAACAGCGTATTCGGATGCTTCAGCAGACCATCGAACAAGCGTTGCTTGAGCAAGGTCGCATAAGCGAAAGAACCGGGCCGAAGTTTGAATAACACTTTGCAATTAACTGTGTTAGAGTAAGTACCAGAACAAAATTTCTCTGAGATGTTTGCAAGCGGGCCAGTCCCCTGAGCCGATATTTCATACCACAAGAATGTGGCGCTCCACGGTTGGTGAGCATGCTCGGTCCGTCCGAGAAGCCTTAAAACTGTGACGACGCATTCACCTTGAACCAAGGGTTCAAGGGTTACAGCCTGCGGCGGCATCTCGGAGATTCCCTTCTTTCTGTTCGACCCCCTCTTTGCGTCATTTTCGGTTTTTATCACCTTGTGTATTACACTACGCCAACACGCATCCCTGGCCATTCGCGCATAGTGCGCGCGTGCCAACGCAGGTGGCTTAACATGACCCAACTTTCCGACACCCAAGCAACCCGACAGCAGATCCGTCAACAGATTCGCCAGCGTCGCCGCGCGCTGACGCCCGAGCAACAGACCGAGTTTGCCCTGCAGGGCGCCGATCGCATGATGGCCTACCCGCCGGTGGTTCTGGCGCAAAACGTGGCGCTGTTCTTATCCTTTGATGGCGAGCTTGATACCCGTCCGCTGATCGACCAGCTGTGGCGCGCCGGGAAGCGAGTCTACCTTCCGGTGCTCCACCCTTTTAGCCCGGGAAATCTGCTGTTTTTGCACTATCACCCGCACAGCGAGCTGGTCAGAAACCGGCTGAAAATCGACGAGCCTAAACTTGATGTGCGCGACGTCCTGCCGCTAAGCCAGCTCGACGTGTTGATTGTCCCGCTGGTGGCTTTTGATGCCGCCGGGCAGCGTCTGGGTATGGGAGGAGGGTTCTACGACAGGACCTTACAAAACTGGCAGGCGTATCGTCTGCAGCCCGTTGGCTACGCTCATGATTGCCAGCAGGTAGACGCCCTGCCAACGGCCCACTGGGATGTGCCACTGCCTGCCGTCATCACGCCGTCGACATGCTGGCAGTGGTCGTAAATTAGCGCTGACCGAGCGTTTTCAGCTGCCGGTCATGCCAGCCGCGCAGCAGGAAGAGGGTCGTCAGCGCCCCTAGCAGCGCACAGAACATATCTGACTGGGTGTCCCACGGGTCACCCTGAGTGCCGAGAAAATCATCCGCCCCCTGCCCCATCGCCAGTGCCGCCCACCATTCAATCAGCTCATAGGTGGCGCTGATCGCCAACGCGATACACCCCACCAGAAATGACAACATCTTGCGCCCACGAACATAGCCGCCGCGGATCAGAATCTCCCGCGCCGCCAGCGCCGGCACCAGACCCTGGAAAAAGTGGCCAAGCTTATCGTACGGGTTGCGGCTCAAATTCAGCCACGCCTGCACGTCAAAACCAATCGGCACTTTTGCGTAGGTATACATCCCGCCCACCATCAAAATAATGGCGTGAAAGAAGATAAGCGTATACAGGAGAGGTGTAAGGGGATAACGCGATCGCGTCGCCAGCAGTAACGGCACGATAATAATCACCGGCGTCACTTCCATCAGCCAGGTCAGGCTGTCGTGCGTACCCAACCCCGTCCATGCCAGGATCAGCAGCAGAAGAAAGGCACCCACATTCAACTGAGAAGTATGCATAAATTAAAGGGATCCCCGCAGGGATCCTTTTCAAAGGTTAATCAGAACAGCAGACGCGCGCGGATCGTGCCCGGAATGGCCTTCATCGCCTGCAGCGCATGTTGCGCCACATCTTCTTCCGCTTCAATATCGATAACCACATAGCCCATCTGCGGTGTGGTTTGCAGATACTGTGCCGCGATGTTGATGCTCTGAGCTGCAAAGATCTGGTTGATTGCGGTCAGCACGCCCGGACGGTTTTCGTGGATGTGCAGCAAACGACGACCGCCGTGCAACGGCAGAGAAACCTCCGGGAAGTTAACCGCAGAGAGTGTCGAACCGTTGTCAGAATACTTCGCCAGCTTGCCCGCCACTTCCAGGCCGATGTTCTCCTGCGCTTCCTGCGTCGAGCCGCCAATGTGCGGCGTCAGGATCACGTTATCAAACTCGCACAGCGGGGAGGTGAACGGATCGCTGTTGGTTGCCGGTTCGGTCGGGAATACGTCGATCGCCGCGCCAGCCAGATGCTTACGTGACAGCGCATCGCACAGCGCCGGGATATCGACCACGGTACCGCGCGAGGCGTTAATCAGCAGCGCGCCCGGCTTCATCAGCGCCAGCTCTTCCGCGCCCATCATATTTTTGGTGGAGGCATTTTCCGGCACATGCAGGCTCACCACATCGCTCATGTTCAGCAGGTCGGAGAGATGCTGTACCTGAGTGGCGTTACCCAGCGGCAGTTTGCTTTCGATATCATAGAAATAGACGTGCATCCCCAGCGACTCAGCCAGAATGCCCAACTGGGTACCGATATGGCCGTAACCAATAATCCCCAGCTTTTTACCACGCGCTTCGAAGCTGCCAACGGCCAGCTTGTTCCACACGCCACGGTGGGCTTTGGCGTTGGCTTCCGGTACGCCGCGCAGCATCAGCAGCAGCTCGCCAATCACCAGCTCCGCAACGGAACGGGTGTTTGAGAACGGCGCGTTGAAGACCGGGATCCCGCGTTTTGCCGCCGCGTCCAGGTCAACCTGGTTGGTGCCGATACAGAAGCAGCCGACCGCCACCAGTTTTTCCGCCGCGGCGAAGATCTCTTCAGTCAGATGAGTACGGGAACGCAGGCCGATGAAATGGGCATCACGGATCGACGCTTTCAGCTCTTCGCTGTCCAGCGCGCCTTTGTGAAATTCGATATTGGTGTAGCCTGCTGCACGAAGGTTTTCCACCGCTTTTTGGTGGACGCCTTCAACCAGCAGAAACTTAATCTTGTCTTTTTCCAGTGATACCTTAGCCATTTCCCCGTCCTGTATTTGTCTTATCTGATGTCGTGCGGAACGAAAGTTCTTCCCAGCAACATATCAAAAAAAACTATCGCGGCAATATGAACGTTTGCGTAGGCGACCTGAAGAAATATCACACAGAGGGAAATGACAGGACAAAACACCAGAAAGAGAAGAAAAGGTAGATTGTTACTGAGGCCGGTTGCATAAATGTGACAGAAGTCACCAAATTCGGCCAGGAGAAAAAATATTTGCGAGGGAGCGGATTCGCTCCCTCAATAATATTATTTTACGATGGTTTTCACGCCATCGGCGGTACCGATCAGTGCCACATCAGCCCCGCGGTTGGCGAACAGCCCAACAGTGACGACGCCTGGAATACCGTTAATGGCATTTTCCAGGGCGATAGCGTCAAGGATCTCCAGGCCGAACACGTCGAGAATAACGTTGCCGTTATCAGTGATCACGCCCTGACGGTACTCCGGGCGACCGCCCAGCTTCACCAGCTCACGCGCAACGGCGCTGCGCGCCATCGGAATCACTTCGACCGGCAGCGGGAAGGTCCCCAGAATATCAACCTGCTTGGAGGCGTCTGCGATGCAGATAAATTTGTCTGCCACCGAGGCGATAATCTTCTCGCGGGTCAACGCCGCACCGCCGCCCTTAATCATCTGCATATGGCCGTTAATCTCATCGGCGCCGTCGACGTAAATTCCCAGACGGTCCACGCTGTTGAGATCGAAAACCGGAATACCAAGGCTTTTCAGTTTTTCGGTAGAGGCATCAGAGCTGGATACCGCGCCTTCAATCTGCCCTTTCATGGTGCCCAGCGCATCAATAAAATGCGCCGCCGTGGAGCCCGTACCGACACCCACGATGGTGCCCGGTTGTACATATTGCAATGCCGCCCAGCCTACTGCTTTTTTCAGTTCATCTTGCGTCATGATTATGGTCCGAGATGTGAATACCTGTGGCGCATTATAGAACACCATAGGGGCCATTGTCCCTGTGACAGGCTCACACAACTGAGCAGACCATTTTTCGTCTTCATCAAAAACAAATTTATGTCATAGTGCAAGTTAACGAAAAGTTATGGGGGTACGCCTGAGCAATGAAACGACCGGACTACAGAACACTACAAGCGCTGGATGCGGTGATTAGAGAACGTGGGTTTGAGCGCGCCGCGCAGAAGCTATGCATTACACAGTCCGCCGTCTCTCAGCGTATAAAACAGCTGGAAAATATGTTCGGACAGCCGCTGCTGGTCCGTACGGTACCGCCGCGTCCTACCGAGCAGGGACAAAAACTGCTGGCCCTGCTGCGTCAGGTTGAGCTGCTGGAAGAAGAGTGGCTGGGCGATGAGCAGACCGGTTCAACGCCGCTGCTGCTGTCGCTGGCCGTTAACGCCGACAGTCTGGCGACCTGGCTACTGCCGGCGCTGTCGAATGTCCTTTCCGATTCCCCTATCCGCCTCAATCTGCAGGTCGAAGATGAAACCCGCACCCAGGAGCGGCTACGTCGCGGCGAAGTTGTCGGCGCGGTGAGTATTCAGCCGCAGGCGCTGCCAAGCTGCCTGGTGGATCAACTGGGCGCGCTGGACTACCTGTTCGTCGCGTCAAAACAGTTTGCGCAACGCTATTTCCCGAATGGCGTCACCCGCTCAGCGCTGCTGAAAGCGCCGGTTGTCGCCTTCGATCATCTGGATGATATGCACCAGGCGTTCCTGCAGCAAAACTTCGATTTGCCGCCGGGCAGCGTCCCCTGCCATATCGTTAACTCGTCAGAAGCCTTTGTACAACTCGCCCGCCAGGGCACGACCTGCTGTATGATCCCGCATCTGCAGATTGAAAAAGAGCTCAACAGCGGCGAGCTGATCGATTTAACGCCGGGGCTGTTTCAGCGTCGAATGCTCTACTGGCACCGCTTCGCGCCGGAGAGCCGGATGATGCGTCGGGTAACCGATGCGCTGATCGACTACGGCCACAAGGTATTGCGTCAGGACTAAACGCCGCGCATAAAAAAAGCCACTTCAGAGAAGTGGCTTTTTAATGTATGGCTTAGTGTGCGGTTTCAGGGGCCTTCGCCGGTGCTGCCGGCGCTGCTGGTGTAGCGGCCTGAGACGGTTGCAGTTCAAATACCACATCGACCTGATCGTCAAACTGAATGGTCGCCTGCTCGTAGGTTTCCTGAGCGGAGACCGGCGCCGCATCGGCAGCCTTCATCATGCGCACCATCGGGCTCGGCTGATAGTTCGAGACATGATAGCGAACGCTGTAGATCGGCCCCAGCTTGCTGTGGAAGCCTGACGCCAGCTCCTGCGCCTGATGCACAGCGTCATCAATCGCTGCTTTACGGGCTTTATCTTTGTAAGCATCCGGTTGCGCAACGCCTAAAGAGACGGAGCGAACTTCATTCAGCCCCGCTTTCAGTGCGCCATCCAGCAGCCCATTCAGCTTGTCCAGCTGACGCAACGTCACTTCAACGCTGCGCACCGCGCGGTAGCCTTTCAGAATGCTCTTGCCGTTCTGGTAGTCGTAATCCGGCTGGGTGCGTAAATTCGCAGAGTTAATATCTTTTTTAGCGATGCCGTTCTTTTCCAGGAAAGAGAGATACTGCGCCACCCGATCGTCGGCCTGTTTCTTCGCCGATGCCGCGTCTTTCGCTGCAACGTTAACTTCAATCGCCAGGGTGGCGATATCCGGAACCGCCGCCACGCTGGCGGTACCTGAAGTGACAATGTGCGGTCCATTTGGCAATTCATTTGCCTGCACTGCCATTGCGCTGAATCCGATTGCTGCCGCCAGGGCCATGAGTTTTAACTTCACTGTCGTTTCTCCATCTTACACATGAGTCGCCCATCTACGGGCGCATGTCTGCAAGCTTAACGCGTACGCGACGAAAGTCCATCGGACAACACTTAGTTCACTAACGCCTGGAGATGCACAAGCCCCTCTTTTGCCAGCTGAAAGGCGATAAACCACATCACGACACCCACCAGCACATTGATGATCCGTTGCGCACGCGCAGTACGTAGGCGTGGCGCCAGCCACGCCGCCAACAGCGCCAGGCTTAAGAACCAAATAAAGGAGGCGCTGATCGTCCCTAATGCAAACCAGCGTTTCGGCTCCACGGCAAGCTGCCCGCCCAAGCTCCCCAGCACCACAAAGGTGTCGAGATAGACGTGCGGATTCAGCCACGTCACCGCCAGCATGGTGGCAATAATTTTCCAGCGCCCCTGCTTCATCACTTCCGCGCTGGCCAGTTCCAGATTGCTGCTCATCGCCGTTTTCAATGCGCCGAAACCGTACCACAACAGGAACGCCACGCCACCCCAGGTCACCAGCGCCAGCAGCCACGGCGACTGCATCAGTAATGCGCTGCCGCCAAAAATCCCGGCACAAATCAGCAGCAGATCGCTGACCGCGCACAGCAGCGCGATCATCACATGATACTGCCGACGAATACCCTGATTCATCACAAAGGCGTTTTGCGGGCCAAGGGGTAAAATCATAGCCGCGCCCAGGACAAGCCCCTGAAAGTAATACGATAACATGACGTGTTTTTCCGATAAGGTCGTTAATGCAGGGGAATATAACGCGTAAAAATCATTAGAGGAAATTGATAATTTTAATCATTAATTAATACAGCTAATGACGATGTTATTAAAAAAGGGTCCATGCATAACATGAACCCTTTTTATGCCAGCCTTTAATCAATCAAGCTAACCGATATCCGACGGTCAGGCCTGGCATATCGACGGCGAATTACTCCGCTTTCTCCTGCGGGCGAACCACATGGACATCCATCTGCGGGTACGGGAAGCTGATGCCGTTCGCGTCAAAGTCACGCTTAATACGCTCCAGCACGTCCCAGTAAACGCTTTGCAGGTCGCTGCTCTGGCTCCAGGCACGCACCACATAGTTCACGGAGGATGCCCCCAGCTCATGCAGACGCACGGTCATTTCGCGATCCTTAAGGATACGATCTTCCGATTCGATGATATTGGTGAGCAACTGCTTCACCTTATCAATGTCGGCATCGTAGGATACGCCGATAATGAACTCGTTACGGCGCACCGGCTCGCGGGAAAAGTTAATGATATTGCCGGCAATAATTTTGCCGTTGGGGATCACCACAATTTTACCGTCAACCGTGCGCATCGTAGTCGAGAAGATCTGCACGTTCAGCACGGTACCGGCAATGCCACCGAGATCGACATACTCACCCGCGCGGAACGGACGGAACATCACCAGCAGCACGCCTGCAGCGAGGTTAGACAAGGAGCCTTGCAGCGCCAGACCTACGGCCAGACCTGCGGCACCGAGGACGGCGATCACCGATGCCGTCTGCACGCCAACGCGGCCCAGTGCGGCAATCAAGGTAAAGGCGATAACGGCATAGCGTACAAGCGCAGACAGAAAATCGGCAACGGTCGCATCAATCTTACGCGCCAGCATCAGGCGGTTAACTGTATTCGATACCACCCGCGCCACGATCATCCCGACAATGATAATCGCAATGGCAGCGACGATATTGACGGCATAGCTCAGCAGCAGTTCCTGATTGCGCACCAGCCACGAGCTGGCGTTATGTAGGCTGTCGCCAACGTTCAAATCTTCCATTTAACATTCCTTATGAATACCCATAGGGGAAATAAATAACCAAACCTGCAGTCATCAGGTTAACTAAGGGTAAACAATAAGGGCATATTTTGCCAAGTTGATCACAATTTTCCGCGACCAATCACTGGCTTCAGATGTAAAAAAGCCCGCAATAGCGCGGGCTTTTGGGCAAGAAACAGAATGTTCTTACAGAACGTCGATCGCGTTCAGTTCTTTAAATGCCTGCTCCAGACGAGTCACCATGGACGCCTGTGCAGCGCGCAGCCATACGCGCGGATCGTAGTATTTCTTGTTCGGCTGGTCTTCGCCTTTTGGGTTGCCCAGCTGGCCCTGCAGGTAAGCTTCGTTAGTTTTGTAGTACTGCAGGATACCGTCCCAGGTTGCCCATTGGGTATCGGTATCGATGTTCATTTTGATAACGCCGTAGCTGACGGAATCTTTGATTTCCTGAGCGGAAGAACCGGAACCGCCGTGGAAGACGAAGTTCAGGCTGTTGTGCGGCAGGTTGTGTTTCTTAGAAACATATTCCTGAGAATCGCGCAGGATAGTCGGGGTCAGAACAACGTTACCCGGCTTGTACACGCCGTGTACGTTACCGAAGGAAGCAGCGATGGTGAAACGCGGGCTGATTTTGCTCAGTTCAGTGTACGCGTAATCAACGTCTTCCGGCTGAGTGTACAGTGCAGAAGCGTCCATGTGGCTGTTGTCCACGCCGTCTTCTTCGCCACCGGTGCAACCCAGTTCGATTTCCAGAGTCATGTCCATTTTGGCCATGCGCGCCAGATATTTAGAGCAGATTTCGATGTTTTCGTGCAGCGTCTCTTCAGACAGGTCGATCATGTGAGAAGAGAACAGCGGTTTGCCGGTAGCAGCGTAGTGTTTTTCACCCGCGTCCAGCAGGCCGTCGATCCACGGCAGCAGTTTCTTCGCGCAGTGGTCAGTGTGCAGAATAACCGGCACGCCGTAATGTTCAGCCATCTGGTGAACGTGATGTGCGCCAGAGATAGCACCCAGGATTGCAGCACCCTGCGGAACGTCAGTTTTCACGCCTTTACCTGCGATGAACGCAGCGCCGCCGTTAGAGAACTGAACGATAACCGGAGATTTAGCTTTTGCAGCTGCTTCCAGAACGGCGTTGATGGAGTCAGTACCCACACAGTTAACCGCTGGCAGAGCAAAGTTGTTTTCTTTAGCTACCTGGAACACTTTCTGAACGTCATCACCAGTGATCACGCCAGGTTTTACGAAATCAAAAATTTTAGACATGTTACGTAGTCCTGTATCTTCGGCCGTTTATGCTCGCCATCATGGGTATGGCAGTCCTCTGGCTGACCTCGCGTTCCCCGGTGACGTCAGTCCCCGACGTTCGCGCTGTTGCCCGCGTCCTGCAACACCAACGATTTAAAGCAACAAATTGAATTTTATTTGTAAAACAGGCGGGAATGTCCCGCCTGATCAAACTTACTTCTTAGCGCGCTCTTCAAGCATCGCTACAGCTGGCAGTACTTTGCCTTCCACGAATTCGAGGAATGCGCCGCCGCCGGTGGAGATGTAGGAGATTTTGTCCGAAATACCGAACAGGTCGATCGCAGCCAGAGTGTCGCCGCCGCCTGCGATGGAGAAACCTTCGCTGTCAGCAATCGCGTTAGCCACGATTTCGGTACCTTTACGGAAGTTCGGGAATTCGAATACGCCAACCGGACCATTCCACAGAATAGTTTTAGCGTTTTTCAGGATATCAGCCAGTTTCTGTGCAGAAACGTCGCCCAGGTCCAGGATCTGCTCTTCATCTTTGATGTCGCTAACAGATTTCAGAGTTGCGGTAGCGGTTTCGGAGAACTCAGTGGCTACGCGAACGTCTGTCGGGACCGGGATATCACAGGTGGTCAGCAGGCGCTTAGCTTCATCAACCAGGTCTGCTTCATACAGGGATTTACCAACGTTGTGGCCCTGGGCTGCAACGAAGGTGTTGGCGATACCGCCGCCAACGATCAGCTGGTCAGCGATTTTGGACAGAGAGTCCAGCACGGTCAGTTTGGTAGAAACTTTAGAACCACCAACGATAGCAACCATCGGACGAGCAGGTTCTTTCAGTGCTTTACCCAGCGCATCAAGCTCAGCAGCCAGCAGCGGGCCTGCGCAAGCGACGTCGGCGAATTTACCGATACCGTGGGTAGATGCCTGTGCACGGTGTGCAGTACCGAATGCATCCATCACGAACACGTCACACAGTGCCGCGTATTTTTTGGACAGCGCTTCGTCGTCTTTCTTTTCGCCTTTGTTGAAGCGAACGTTTTCCAGAACAACCAGTTCACCCGCGGCAACTTCAACGCCATCCAGGTAATCTTTAACCAGACGTACCGGGTTAGACAGTTTGTCTTTCAGGTAATTAACAACCGGCAGCAGAGAGAATTCTTCGTTGTACTCGCCTTCGGTCGGACGACCCAGGTGAGAAGTGACCATCACTTTAGCACCCTGTTTCAGAGCCAGCTCAATGGTCGGCAGAGAAGCACGGATACGCGCGTCGCTGGTTACTTTCCCGTCTTTAACTGGTACGTTCAGATCGGCACGGATGAAAACGCGTTTACCAGCCAGATCCAGATCGGTCATCTTAATTACAGACATGGTGAATCCTCTCAATGATTCTTAAAGTTTTGCAGACGCCATACGCGCTATCGCGAACGATTTTGCGCAGGGATGTCTCACCTGAAACCAATAACGGCCATCGCTAACGTCGTGTCGAGCATCCGGTTAGCAAAGCCCCATTCATTATCGCACCAGACCAGAGTTTTGATCAGATGGGCACCACTCACCCGGGTTTGCGTGCCATCAACGATGGCGCTGTGCGGGTCGTGGTTAAAATCTATCGAGACCAACGGCAATTCCGTATAGTCAACTATACCATGAAATGCACCTTGTGCTGCTTTTTGCAACAACTGGTTGACTTCACTGGCTTTTACGGGATTTCTCACCGTGACGCTCAGGTCGATCGCCGTCACATTAATCGTCGGAACGCGGACCGCAATCGCCTCAAAACGGTCATTAAACTGCGGGAAAATTCGCGTAATCCCCGCGGACAATTTGGTATCAACCGGAATGATCGACTGGCTCGCCGCACGCGTACGCCGCAGGTCCGGATGATAAGCATCGATCACCTGCTGATCGTGCATCGCGGAGTGAATTGTCGTTACCGTTCCTGACTCTATGCCGTAGGCATCATCTAACAGCTTTATGACCGGGATAATGCAGTTGGTGGTGCAGGAGGCGTTAGAGACAATACGGTGCTCGGCACGTAGCTCTTCGTGGTTCACGCCAAATACCACGGTCGCGTCGAGATCGCTGGCACCGGGATGGGAAAAGAGCACTTTCTTTGCCCCAGCCTGAAGATGGGCTTCGCCATGCTCACGACTGCCATACACGCCGGTGCAATCCAGAACGATATCAACCGCCAGTTCCTGCCAGGGCAGCGCCGCAATTGAAGGTTCGTGCAGCAGGCGGATGGCATCATCGCCGACAAACAGCTGCTCTCGCTCCTGGCGAACATCCCAGGCAAAGCGCCCATGGCTGGTGTCATATTTCAACAAATGCGCGATGCCTGCGGCGTCCGCCAGTTCGTTGATAGCCACCACGGTAATTTCCGCACGACGCCCGGATTCGTATAACGCGCGAACCACGTTGCGTCCTATGCGACCGAAGCCATTAATCGCGATGCGTATGGTCATAGGTCTCCTGCAAGGTTGTCCCTGATTTGAGATGGCTGACAGAGTAATCCAGCCGCGCCTTAAGGGAAACCTTACCCGTCGCAAACTGCGACTGATTGATTAATTGTCGAACATTTATACGACTGAAACGCTTCAGCTAGAATAAGCGAAACAAGGAATAAAAGGAATGGCTGTCCAGTGGAAGAAGTGAGTTATCTGACATTCGTCACATTTTTGTTGGAATAATATGCCATCGACAGACGGCTTTTGGGAATAACGAAGATAAAAAAAAACCGGGAAAATTCCCGGTTTTTTCTGACGTTAGCCCCCGGATAACCGGGAGGCAGACGACTACAGCAGCGCTTTCGCTTTGGCGACCACGTTTTCCACGGTGAAGCCAAACTCTTCGAACAGCAGCTCTGCCGGCGCAGACTCACCGAAGGTGGTCATACCGACGATAGCGCCGTTCAGGCCGACGTATTTGAACCAGTAATCAGCGATACCGGCTTCAATGGCCACGCGCGCAGAAACGGCTTTCGGCAGCACGGATTCGCGGTAAGCCGCGTCCTGCTTGTCGAACGCGTCGGTGGACGGCATGGAGACCACACGCGCCTTCACGCCTTCGGCAGTCAGTTTGTCCCAGGCAGCAACGGCCAGCTCAACTTCAGAACCGGTC
Organism: Enterobacter sp. JUb54; assembly: GCF_014298075.1. GTDB lineage: Bacteria > Pseudomonadota > Gammaproteobacteria > Enterobacterales > Enterobacteriaceae > Klebsiella > Klebsiella lignicola. Next base: position 4,833,056 of record NZ_CP060418.1, on the reverse strand, counting down.
GCGATGAAGATAAGCTCAGGCTGACCTGCGCAATCTTTCAGCACGTAGCCACCGCGAGCGATGTCTTTCAGCTGCTGCTCGGTACGATCCTGCTGTGCCAGGTTCTGACGAGACAGAATCAGCGCAGTCGGGCCGTCATGACGCTCAACGCCATATTTCCACGCCACCGCAGATTCAACCTGGTCACACGGACGCCAGGTGGACATGTTCGGTGTAACGCGCAGGGAAGCGACCTGCTCAACCGGCTGGTGAGTCGGGCCATCTTCGCCCAGACCGATAGAGTCGTGGGTGTAAACCATCACCTGACGCTGCTTCATCAGTGCCGCCATACGCACCGCGTTACGGGCATATTCGACGAACATCAGGAAGGTCGAGGTGTACGGCAGGAAGCCGCCGTGCAGGGAGATACCGTTAGCGATAGCGGTCATACCGAACTCGCGCACGCCGTAATGGATGTAGTTACCGGCGGTATCTTCGTTAATCGCTTTCGAACCAGACCAGATAGTCAGGTTAGATGGCGCCAGGTCAGCGGAGCCGCCGAGGAATTCTGGCAACAGCGGGCCGAACGCTTCGATCGCATTCTGAGACGCTTTACGGCTGGCAATCTTGGACGGATTAGCCTGCAGTTTAGCGATGAATTCATTGGCTTTCGCATCGAAATCAGACGGCATGTCACCTTTCATACGACGGGTGAATTCAGCCGCTTCCTGCGGGAAGGCTTTCGCATAAGCTGCGAACTTCTCGTTCCAGGAGGCTTCTTTCGCCTGACCGGCTTCTTTCGCATCCCACTGCGCATAGATGTCAGACGGGATTTCGAAGGCCGGGTGATGCCAGCCCAGCGCGTCACGGGTCAGCGCAATTTCTGCGTCGCCCAGCGGTGCGCCGTGGGAGTCGTGGGTACCGGCTTTGTTCGGGGAACCGAAACCGATGATGGTTTTGCACATCAGCAGGGACGGTTTGTCGGTGACCGCACGCGCTTCTTCTACTGCACGTTTGATGGCATCGGCGTCGTGACCATCTACGCCACGCACAACGTGCCAGCCGTAAGCTTCAAAACGTTTTGCCGTATCGTCGGTGAACCAGCCTTCAACGTGACCGTCGATGGAGATACCGTTGTCGTCATAGAACGCCACCAGTTTACCCAGTTTCAGGGTACCGGCCAGGGAGCAAACCTCGTGAGAGATCCCTTCCATCATGCAGCCGTCACCCATAAAGGCATAGGTGAAGTGGTCAACGATGTCGTGGCCCGGACGGTTGAACTGCGCCGCCAGCGTTTTTTCTGCGATAGCCATACCTACGGCGTTAGCAATACCCTGACCCAGCGGACCGGTGGTAGTTTCCACACCAGCGGTGTAGCCCACTTCCGGGTGACCCGGGGTTTTAGAGTGCAGCTGACGGAAGTTTTTCAGCTCTTCGATCGGCAGGTCGTAACCGGTGAGGTGCAACAGGCTGTAGATCAGCATGGAGCCATGGCCATTGGACAGCACGAAGCGGTCACGATCGGCCCAGGACGGATTCTGTGGGTTATGGTTCAGGAAATCACGCCACAGGACTTCGGCAATGTCAGCCATACCCATCGGGGCACCCGGGTGGCCGGATTTGGCTTTCTGTACAGCATCCATGCTCAGCGCACGAATAGCGTTAGCAAGCTCTTTACGTGAGGACATTTTGACTCCAGTTCGGACTGTTGAAGGTCATACCCTTAACGGCTTGACGAGAGCGCATTTTGGGCTATGCCAGAAAAAAGTGACAACAATGTAACCCAAGCGACAAAGCATGTACATGGAGCATCCTTTTGTGGTTTAAGAAATCTCCGGAACACGTTGTGCTGCCCCGGAATCCTCTCACCACTGTTGCGCAATAGTCTTTATAATTTGTGCAGGATGCGACTGGCTTATCGTCGTCATTTTCAGACAGATCATCGAACGATTGTGGAAGATAAAAATGAAAATTCGCTCAACTATTCTTGCCCTTGGGATTGCCGCAACCCTTAGCGGATGTCAGAACATGGACTCCAACGCCCTTCTCAGCTCCGGCGCAGAAGCTTTTCAGGCTTACTCGCTGAGCGATGCCCAGGTCAAAGCCTTAAGCGATCAGGCCTGCAAAGAGATGGATGCGAAAGCCACGATTTCTCCTGCCAGCAGCCAGTACAGCCAGCGCCTGAGTAAAATCGCCGCCGCGCTGGGCGACAACATCAACGGCCAGCCGGTGAATTACAAAGTCTATGAAACCAAAGATGTGAACGCCTTTGCGATGGCTAACGGCTGTATCCGCGTATACAGCGGCCTGATGGATATCATGAACGATAACGAAGTCGAAGCCGTGATCGGCCATGAAATGGGCCACGTCGCCCTCGGCCACGTGAAGAAAGGGATGCAGGTCGCCCTCGGCACCAATGCCGTTCGCGCCGCTGCCGCCTCCGCCGGCGGTATCGTCGGTAGCCTGTCGCAATCTCAGCTCGGCGATCTCGGCGAAAAACTGGTGAACTCACAGTTCTCCCAGCGCCAGGAATCAGAAGCCGACGACTACTCCTACGACCTGCTGCGCAAACGTGGAATTAACCCGACAGGGCTGGCCACCAGCTTCGAGAAGCTGGCCAAACTGGAAGCCGGTCGTCAAAGCTCGATGTTTGACGATCACCCGGCGTCTGAAGAACGTGCCCAACACATCCGCGATCGCATGAAAGCGGACGGCATTACGAGCCAATCCCGGTAGGCGTAGATTGTTGCAGCCAGTTTGGCCACGAACAGCGCGGAACCACCGGAGCGTACACGCAGTACGTGAGGATGGTGAGCACAGCCCGGGGCCAAAATGGCAAATAAAATAGCCTCCCCCCTCCCGCATGGGAGGGGGTATCCGGTTAGTAGAGAGTCTTCTGCGGCGGCCCGGCAAAGCGCAACGCGCCGATGCTGCCCATTCTGACTTCAACCACCGACGGCCCCGGCATCGCCAGCGCCTCGGTCATCACCGCGCGGAAATCGTCAGCCCGCTCAACGCTCCACGCCTGCAGGCCGATAGCCTGCGCCAGCAGCGTGAAGTCCGGCGTATGCAGCTCGTTGTAATACTGACGACCGCCAAAATATTTATCCTGAATGCCACGCATCACCCCATAGCCGCCATCGTTCATGATAATCAAGGTCACGTTGGCTTTTTCCTGCGCCAGCGTCGCCAGCTCGCCCAGGTTCAGGCTCAGGCCGCCGTCGCCCACCAGGCCGACAATCTTGCGCTGCGGGTTGGCGATGGCGGTCCCGATAGCCATCGGCAGCCCCATGCCAATGGCGCCAGCCAGCGAATGCACGTTCATCATCGGACCATGGGCGCGGAACAGGCGGCTGCCCCACAGGCTGCCGGAAACGGTAATGTCGCGAACCAGAATACCGTCGTCAGGCAGCGCCTGCGCAATAGCGTCGTTCAGCTGAGCATAGGCGCCGCACTGCTCGCGTAGCCCCTGCTCTGCCAGCTCCAGCGCCGCTTTTATTTGCCCGTCCCACTGGGCACTACCCCACTCACGCCCCCGCGCCTTAGCCGCCAGTGCGCTCAGCATCACGCTGCAGTCGGCCGTCACGGTGTTATCCATCAGATAGTTACGGCTGGCCGCCGCCGGGTCGATATCAATCTGCACCCGCGGAGACGGCAGCTCCAGCGTCCAGGAGCGGGTTTCGTTGCTGCGCAGGCGCGAGCCCGCCACCAGCGTAAAATCACATTGCGCCATCAGCGCCTCAACGGAAGGCGAGTTATGGAACGCGCGCAGGCTGGCGCGATGGCTGTCCGGCAGAATGCCGCGTCCGTGGGTGCTGGAAATCACGGTGATCCCCGCATCCGCCAGTGCCTTCACCGCTTCTCCGCTGGCGATGGCGCCGCCGCCGAGCCACAGCAGCGGCTGTTTAGCCTGCTTCAGCTGCGCCCACAGGGCATCCACGGTGGCCGGGTCAGCGGACGCCACCGGCGCGGTGCTCAGCGGGGCGGTCACCAGCGACAGCGGTATTTTCGCCCCCTGAATATCAATTGGGATCTCCACCGAAACCGGCCCGCACGGCGGCGTCTGCGCCTCCTGGATAGCCTTGTGCAGAATCGCGATGGCCTGGTTGGCATTGCTGATGCGCCAGGCGCGTTTAGAGCTGGCTTTCAGGAAGCTCAGCTGATCGCGGGTTTCGTGAATAAAACCGGTATCCGCATCCAGCCAGGTTTTCTCTACCTGACCGGTCAGATGCAGCAGCGGCGTACCGGCGTTCATCGCCTCGACCAGCGCGCCAACCGCGTTGCCCGCTCCGGCGCCGGTACTGGTCAGCGCCACCCCAAGGCCGGAGAAGCGACCGTGGGCATCCGCCATGGTGACCGAGCCGGCTTCGCCGCGCGCCGGGACAAAACGGATCTTGCCGCGCTGACCAATCGCATCGGCCACCGGCAGGTTATGAATGGAGATGACGCCGTAAATAGCCTCAACGTTATACTGCTCCAGCGTTCTGGCGATGGCTTCGCCGACGGTTATCATTTCGCTCATTGCTCACCCTTCTCTCAATCGCACCAGTGATTCACGCTATTACCCGTCGCCAGATAAATGCTCTTTTGTTGCATCCAGGCTTTCAGCCCCTGAATGCCTTTTTCGCGGCCCAGACCGCTCTCTTTAAAGCCCCCAAACGGGGTCGAAATGGAGAAAACTTTGTAGGTGTTGATCCACACCGTCCCGGCATCCAGGCGATCGCTTAAGCGCAGAGCGCGTCCACTGTCGCGGGTCCAGATGCCTGCCGCGAGGCCATAGACCGAATCGTTAGCCTCGCGGATCAGCTGCTCTTCATCACTAAACGACATCGCGATCAGCACCGGGCCGAAGATCTCTTCCTGGCACACGCGCGCGCTATTGCTCAGGCCTTCGACGATCGTCGGCTGGAAGTAGCTGCCCGCCGCCAGCGCCGGATCCGCCGGGATCTCGCCGCCGCACAGCACCTGGCCGCCTTCGCGTTTCGCCAGTTCGACATAGGCCAGCACGCTGTCGCGATGCTGTTGATTAATCAGCGGCCCAACGTGGGTATCTGCATTAAACGGATGGCCGATCCGCAGCCCGAGGGTCAGTTCCAGCAGTCGCGCCATCAGCTGCGGGTAGACTTTTTCATCAACAAACAGCCGTGAACCGGCGATACAGGCCTGGCCGCCAGAGCTGAAAATGCCGTAACAGATGCCGCGTGCCGCCTGGTCAATATCGGCATCTTCCAGCACGATGGTCGGCGATTTCCCGCCCAGCTCCAGCGACGCCGGGATCAGTTTGTCTGCCGCCACGTGCGCCAGATGACGCCCGGTACGGGTACCGCCGGTAAACGAAATTTTGCGGACCCGCGGATGGCGGGCCAGCGCGTCGCCAATCACCGAGCCTTTCCCCGGCAGGACGCTCAGCAGCCCGGCGGGCAGGCCGGCCTGTTCGAAGATCCGCGCCAGCTCCAGCGCCATCAGCGGCGTGGCTTCCGCCGGTTTAAGGATCACCGCGTTACCGGCGGCGATGGCCGGGGCTACTTTTTGCATCTCGCTGGCGATCGGCGAGTTCCACGGCGTGATCGCCGCCACCACGCCCAGCGGCTCGTAGCGGCTCAGGGTCAGCAGATCGTTGTGGCGCGGCGTCGGCAGTTCCCCTTCCAGCAGTTCGCAGGCGGCGGCGAAATATCGGGCGCAGCCCGCCGCGCTCATCACCAGCCCCCGCGTTTCCGCCAGCGGTTTGCCGTTGTCGCGGCTTTGCATCTGCGCCAGCGCATCCACGCGTGATTCGATCAGGTCCGCCACCTTATGCAGGATCTTTGCCCGCTGGTGCGCCAGCATGTTGCGCCAGGCCGGATCCTGCCAGGCGCGATCGGCACAGGCGATCGCCTCGTCGAGATCCTCCAGGCTGGCCGCATGCAGGCTGGCATTCACCGAACCGTCGGCCGGAAAGTAGCTGTGCATCAGGTTGCCGGTGCCGTGGCGCCAGTGGCCGCCGATAAAAATCATTAAGTCATCCATCGCAGCCTCTCAGCGTTGCGCCAGTTCACGGCAGGCGCGGACCGCGCTCAGTGCCGCCAGGGTGGACGTTTTGGGGTTATCGGCAAGCGGTAAGCCGCTCAGCTCGAGGCGAAATTCGCCGAACAACCCTTCAACATGTAACGTATGGGTATTGCGTTGCGTCACCGGGTCGACCATCAGCTGTACGCGGGTGGCATCCATCCCGATGCCGCCCAGCGCCACGGTGGCCGCGACGTTGGCATTCGCCGGAAACAGGCGAGCCGCTTCACGGGCGCTGCCCTCGAAAAAAATGGTCGCTTCGTTGACCGCATTAAGATCAATCAGCATTTCTGCGTAGCTGCCGCGCCAGCTGGCCGGGCTTTTACGCGACTGATAGGTCACCCGCTCCAGGCCCCCCTCTTTCGCCGCCGCCAGCCCGTCGATACCCGCCACCGCGCCGGATAACAGGCTCAGACGGCCGCCCGCCTGCTGCAAACGCTGTTCAAGGGCGCTATCGGCGAGGGCGCCGGTGGAGATCACCGCCAGGTGCCAGCCGCGCGCCAGAATCGCTTCGCCAAATTGCGCAACCGCCTGCTGGCTGGCGCACTCCAGCACCAGGTCCGGGTTTTCGCTACAGTCCTGCGGGTCGTCGAGTACCGTCACCGCCACGCCGAAGCGGGCGCGGATCGCCGCATGGTGCGGTTCACGGGCGACAATCCAGCCTAACGTCACCTCTGCCGGCAGGCGGGCAATCACCGCCTGCGCCATGGCGCCGTAACCGATGAGCATGATTTTTTTCATGATGGCTCCTTATCTACAGGTGACGGCAAAAACCGCCGGAGACATCCAGCGCGGCACCGGTGGTAAACGACGCCAGCGGCGAAGCCAGGAACAGCAGCGCCTGCGCGGGCTCCTGCGGCTTGCCGAGACGTGCCATCGGGATCCCCCGCTGACGGGCGATATCCGCCGTCCACTCAGGCCAGCTCTGGTGCTTATCGGCGCGGTTTTCAAAACGCCGCTGCCACTGTCCGGACTCCACCATGCCCAGTAAAATCGAGTTCACACGGATCCCTTTTCCCACCAGATCTTTTGAGAGCGTCAGGGTCATATTGAGCAGCGCCGCGCGGGCGGCGGAGGTGGCGATCATGTGCTCCTCCGGCTGCAACGCCAGCAGTGAATTGACGCAGGTAATCGAGGCGATATCCGACTGCTCCAGCTGCGGCAGGAAGGCGTTCACTGGGTTAATGACGCCAAACAGTTTCAGTTCAGCTTCGTGCAGCCACGCCGCGCGCGGGGTGTCGGCGAAATGCGCCACGTAGCCCTGCCCGGCGTTGTTGATCAACATATCCGTTCCGCCAAAGCGCTTAGCCACCTCGGCGGCAAAGGCCTGAACCTCTTCTTCTTTAAGCACGTCGCAGCAGTAAGAGAACACCTCTGCGCCGGGATATTCGTTTTGCAGCGCCGCATGGGCGCTGGCGAGGCGGTCAGGATTGCGGCCGCAGAAGGCGACGTTCGCCCCTTCTCCCAGCAGCAGACGCAGCGTTTCAAAGCCGATCCCTGACGAGCCTCCGGTGACGACCGCAACACGTCCTTCAATTTGTGCATTCATCGCGCACCTCTTCCCCTACTCGTAAAAGCTGTTGATTAAAAAAGGTTTCATTATCGAGATAGCTGGCATGTCCCGCCTGCGGAATAGCGGTGTACGGCATGCCGTAGCGCAGCGCCAGCCCCTGAACCAGTTCGGGCTGAGTGATCGCGTCCTGCTCGCCGCACCACACTTCAAACCGGCCGCGATAGTCACCAAGCCAGCGGTGAATATTGTCGTGCGCCAGCATCCACGCCGCCGCAAGGTAGCCCTCACGACGCAACGCGCGCATGCCGGCGGCCACGGTGGCGATATCGCTCGCCTTCGCGCAGGGGTGCAACAGCTTCGCCGCCCGGGTGGATGCCATGACTTCGGCGCCCTGGGCGATCAGCTGCTGGCGGCTGTGCCAGACCTTTTCCCGTTGTTGAGCCTCGGCCTGACCGTAGCCTTGCGCGGCATCGGCTAACACCAGATACCGCACGCGCTGCGGATACTTCGCCGCAAAGGCGCTGGCCACCAGCGCGCCGAGGGAGTGTCCCACCAGCACCGTCTGCGCAACGCTGGCGCGGTCCAGCAGCTGTGCCAGCGCGTCGGCATAATCGCCGGCATCGGCCTGCTCAACCGGCAGCATCGGGCTTTCGCCATAACCGGGCATATCCCAGGCCAGCACGCGGTAGCCGGACAGCGCCATCTGTTTATGCCAGGAGGCCGCGCCGGAACTGATGCCGTGCAACAACATCAATGGCGTGCCCTGCCCCTGATCACGAAAACCCGTCATAGCGCCTCCTTAATTACGCTTCACTTTCGACAGCGGATGATCTTCCGGGTAGGTCGGGATATTCGGCTTCTTCGTCCCCAGCATCACGCACATCAGCGCCTCTTCTTCACCGTGGTTAAACAGCCCACGGTAGATCCCCGCCGGGACGGAAATCAGGTCGCGCTCGCGCAGCACGGTTTCGGTATAGCTGTCGCCATCCTGAATCATCAGCGTGATCTGCCCTTTGAGCATGAAGAACACTTCCTCCACGTCGTCGTGCAGGTGCAGCGGCCCTTCACATTTCGCTGGCAGCACCATGGTGGAGAAGGTGAAGTTTTCTGCCGCGACGGTATTGGTATCATTGGCGACGCCGGTGGCGCCGGTGCCGATATAGCGCATCTGGGCACGGCGATATTTCGGGTCAAAATCGGCCTGGAATTTCAACGCGTTCCAGTCGTATTTCCGCCCTTCAAAGCGCGCGATACGCGACTCCACCCACTCTTCCATCGTCAGATGTTCAGGTTTGATACCCTGTTTTGCAGTTACGGTTGAATCAGTCATCGTTTTATCCTCAGTAACGTCTCAGCAGCGGCAGTAACAGGACGCAGCCCACCGCCGCCATCACCGCCAGAAAAATCATTCCGGAATCCATACTGTGCGTGAAGGCGATGAGCGCCCCCATCACCGCCGGCGACAAGGCACCAGCAAAGTTTCCCAGCCCGTTGAAAATGCCCCCGGCGGTGGCGCTGACCCGTGGATGGGTCGCCTTAGCCAGCAGGGCGAAGATGTTGGGTGCACCGGTGCCCCACATAAAGGTGCTAAAACTCATGGCCGCAATTACCGTCAGCGGGGTGTGGAGATGCATCACCGCCGCCAGACCAACCGCCGCCCCGGCCAGCGAAATAAAGCAGGCGGCAGCGCGTTTATCGAGGCGGTCGGAGAGCCAGGCGCCGATCACTTCGCCCAGCAACATGGCAATAAACGGCATCGACGACAGCCAGCCGGCATGCTCCAGATGAATGCCTTTACCTTTAACCAGATAGCCCGGCAGCCAGCCGTTAATGCCCCACAGATAGGCCAGGAAGGCGATGTTAAAGACGCAGATCATCCAGAAGTGCGGGCTGACGAACAGCTCGCGGCGGGCGGCGCGCCGGGCTTCCTGCGACACTTTCTCCGTGGTCGTTTTGCTCTCCAGCTGGATCCCACGCAGACCAATACGCACAAAGATCAGCACCGGCAGCGTCAGCATCGCCATCACAAAGAAGGTGCTCTGCCAGCCGAAGGTGTTCAGCAGCCAAATGGAGAGCGGGAAACCAATTGCCGCCCCGATCGGCGTGCCGAGCAGCCACAGCATGGTGGCCCTCGCCTGTAGCCGCTGCGGGAAAGTGTGGCGGACAACGGCGAACGCCAGCGGGAACAACGGCCCTTCCGCAATCCCCAGCAGGATGCGCAACGTGACCATAGCGGTATAGTTATGGGTAAAGCCCATCATCACCATTAAGATGCACCACACCACCATCATGCCGGTCAGCAGACGCAGCGGCGCAATACGGTCGCCCAGACCGCTGAGCAGCACTGAGGAGAAGCCGTAGCTCAACAAAAAGGCGCTCATCAGAATGCCGAGCCGCGTGGTGTCAAACTCCATCCCCATCGCCTGTTGGAAATGGCTATCGGAAAACAGCGCGGCGATGCTGATTTTGTCGAAGAACGCCAGCAGCACGCAGGCCAGCAGCGACAGCGGAATTGCCCAGCGAACCGCTTTTTCAGGCGTGCAGACGCTCTCACCGCTTGCCTCAACCGGCGCGGCGTTTGTCTCTAATGTGGTCATCTCTCCCCCTTAAGGGTGCGCGTGTCTTATCGCAGCGACATCAGCGAAAAGGTCAGGTCATCGAGCGGTACGGCGGACAGATCCCGCCCCGCAGCCATCCAGCGTTTCGCCAGCTTGACGGTGCGCGCGTCGTTAAACGCCACCAGCTGAGTCAGGCGACCGTGGGCATCGAGCGAGAAGAACAGCGGTCCTCGCGGTTCCCGGCGTACCACCGTCCGGCAGCCGGGCTGCGGGATGCCGAGGATCTGGATATTGCAGGCATATTGATCCGACCACAGCCACGGCGCCTCGTCGTAACCGGCCGCCTGCGGATCGAGCATTGCTTTGGCGGTCGCCACCGCCTGATTCTGCGCGAAGGCCCACGACTGAATGCACACGCCGTACTGGTGGTGCCGGGCGACGTCGCCGGCGGCGAAGATCGCCGGATCGGACGTTTGCCCCTGCGCGTTGACCACGATCCCGCGATCCACCGTCAACCCCGCTTCCTGCGCCAGCTCGAGGTTAAGATCCACGCCGATCCCCACCACCACCGCATCAAAGGTTTCGCGTTGTCCGTCGCAGTGGATCACCGGCTGACCATGGTCATCTTCCAGCTCCAGCGCCCCGCAGCCGCGTCGAATATCAACGCCCTGCTCGCGATGAAGACGCTCAAGCTCTTGCGAAACATCCGCGCTTACCGAGCGCATACACAGCAACGGTTGCTGTTCAAACAGGGTCACCGCCACGCCGCTTTTCCGTGCCGATGCGGCAATCTCCAGCCCTATCCAGCCGCCGCCGACAATCGCCAGCCGCGAGGTGCTGGCCAGCCGTTGCTTCAGGCGCTGGGCATCCTGCCAGTGGCGCAAGGTGTACACCTGCGGATGCTGCGCCCAGGCGTCACCTGGCAGACGCGCCCGGCCGCCGGTGGCGATCAGCAGCGTGTCGTAGCCCAGCGATTCTCCGTTGCTCAGGCGCACCGTCTTGCCTTCGCGGTCGATGGCGTCGGCGCGTAGCGGGCGGTACCAGCTGAGATTCAGCGCCTGCTGCGCCTCTTCACTGAACAGGCGCGGCAGCGGCGCGTCGGCCTCCAGCAACGCCGCTTTTGACAGCGGCGGGCGCTCGTAGAAATCCCACGCCTCTTCGGCCACCACGCAAATCTCGCCGTCAAAGCCTTCATCGCGCAGGGTTTTTGCCGCCCAGCCGCCCGCCTGGCCGCCGCCGATAATCACGATCCGCGCGGTCATACCGCCTCCGGCTTTTTCTGCTGGCGGCGGGTGTCGTGGTCGATTCCCCCTTCAACCGCCCATTCGGTAAAGGAGACCAGCGAGTGTTCAAGCTCGCGCGGCTGCCACTTCTCGGTCAGGAAATCATCGTTGGTGTAATACTCAAACGCCCCGCCGGTCGGGCTGTTGACGTACCAGAAATAGGCGGAAGAAACCGGGTGGCGGCCTGGACCGATAAAGGTGCTCCACGCGTTTTTGTTCATCGCAATGCCGCCGCCGATCACTTCGTGAATATCGCGCACGGTAAAGGCCACGTGGTTCAGGCCACGCTTGCGGTTGGGAAGCTGTAACAAAAAGAGGTTGTGATGGCCGCCGCGCACGCCGCAGCGCAGGAACACCGCGCGGTTGATGTAGCGGTCCGATACCTGGAATCCCAGCACATCACGATAGAAGCTTTCGACCGCCGCCAGCTCTTCAACAAAGAACACCACATGCCCGACGTTGATCGGCTGTGCGCGATCGTAGACCGGGCTGGGAGTGTCAATGCGGCGGATATCGCCCCACTGGTTGATCGCCTCGACGTTGAGATCCACCGCGGTTTGTTGCGTGACCTGCACGCGCAGCGTCATGCCGTTCGGATCCTGGCACTCGAGGGCACCGTCAACCTCACGAAACGCCGGCTGCTGCGCCAGCTTTGGTCGCAACGCATCCAGCGCCGCCCGATCCGCCACCGCCCAGGTCATCCGGCGCAAGGTGTTGCCTGCTTCAAAAGCCGCAGGCAGGTCCGGGCTATCGATCGGGTTGAGTTCTACCCGCGCGCCGCTCAGGGTGGTAAAACGTTGGCCGCTGGCATCGCCCTTCAGGCCAAAATCACGCATAAATTTGGCGCTGTGGGTCAGGTCATCAACGCCAAATTCCAGCTTTTCAATTCCGGTTACACTCATCGTTCGTTGCCTCTTTACCGTTCAGTCGCCCTGATTTGGGCGTAAAACATGCCCGACGCACTCAAGCGCCTGCCGTTAACTCGTTGATTTAGCTGGCCTGTGACAAGTGCCCTAAGAAGCCAGAAATTTTGTCCGCCGCCATGCTGACGTCGTTTTGCAGCCGTTCGCGATCGCTTTGCGGGATCTCATCCGACGGCACCAGGATACTGACCACTGCCGCCACCCGCCCGCTGCGATCGTAGACCGGGTAGACGATGGAGGAGATACCGTGACGGTAGAAGGATTCGCCAATCACGTAGCCGCGCGCTTTGTCCTGCTGGACCATCTGCCACAGCGCTTCGCGGTCGTGAATTTGCCCCGGCGCGTTGCCCGGCAGCCGCTCGTCAGGAAACAGCTGTTCGAAGTCACCGCGTGAGATATCGGTCAGCAGCATACGGCCAAGCGAGGTGCAGTGAACCGGCAGACGGGTGCCGATGCTCACCTGGTTGATGCGGGAACCGGCGGCGCTGACGCGGGCGATATAAATGATGTCTCGTCCGTCGCGGATCGCCAGGTGGCTGCTGCATTGACTGGTATCACGCAGCTGTTCAATCACCGGCTGGCCGACCTGCGCCACATCCAATGAAGCGATATATTCAAAGCCAAGGCGCAGAACGTTCATCCCCAGCGAGAAGGTATTGGTGCGCGGGTTGCGCTCCAGAAACCCCATATACTCCAGCGTCTGCACCACGCGATAAGCGGTCGCTTTCGGCATATCCACCAGCCGATGCAGCTCGGCAAAGGTCAGATCGCGATGTTGTTCGCCAAATGCCAGCAGCAGCTGTAATCCCCGCTCCAGTCCCGGCACCAGGTATTTCACTTCCTGATCGTTTGCCATACCGCTTCGCCTCATTAGTTAAAAACAAATCCGCCGTTGACCGGGATCAGCTGCCCGGTGACAAACCGCGACAGGTCGCTCAACAACCACACCACGCTGCCGGTGACGTCTTCCGGCTGCTGGGCGCCGCTCAGGGCGCGCCCGTTTTCATAGAGCTGATGGCGTTCTGCCGGGACATATTCCGTGGCTTCAACTCGGGTCAGCCCTGGGGCGATCGCGTTGATACGAATGCGCTTTTCGCCCAGCTCACGGGCCATGGAACGGGTCATGGCAATCACCGCGCCTTTGCTGGCAACGTAGGCCATCAACCGCGGCGCGCCCCAGAGCGCGGTGTCGGAGGCGACATTGACAATCCCGGCGCCTTCCCGCAGCAGCGGCACCGCCGCCCGAGTCACCAGCCAGGTGCCTTTGACGTTCACCGACATCACCCGATCCCACAGATCGGGATCGTAGTCGATCATATCTTTGCCGCCGACGCCGGTAGCCATCGCCGCGTTATTCACCAGACCGTCGATCTTTCCCCGCTCGCCGATCGCCTGAAATGCCTGCGTAATCGCCTGAGCATCCGCCAGATCGATGATCTGCGATTCGATACGGTAGCCCTGCTCGCGCAGACGATGGGCGCTTTCCGCCAGCTCACCTTGCAGGATGTCGCACATCACGACCTCAGCGCCCTGTTCGGCACAGGCCTGGGCAAAATGGAAACCCAGCCCGCGCGCCGCACCGGTAATCACAATGCGCTTGCCGGTTAACAGCCCGTTCATCAGGCGGCTCCCTGCGGCGCTTCGCGGGCGGCCAACTGCTCTTTCGCCGCTTTTTGCATCATCCGCCGCAGGCGGGAAAGGCCGACGTCATGTTGATAGAGATATTCGTGATCGCGGGCGTTCGGCGCCAGGCTCTCCAGCACCACGCGATCCTGCTCCAGTACTTCCCAGTGCAGTTTTTCCAGGCGGTTGCGGTACATAAAGCGCCACAGATCGCGCTGCCAGCCCTGCACGCCGCGAATACGCCAGAAAAAGACCCGGCAGTTGTCGTTGTCTTCCGGCACCACCATGCCGACGATCCAGAAGTGACCGCCCGGCCCAAAACGCTTTTTGTAAGGGATCGATAAACGCATCCAGTAGGCGCCGCTGTTGCCCAGCTCGACCCAGTCAAAGTTGACGCCACTTTGGCCTTTCTTCTCAAAGATAAAACCGGTTTGCGTCGGCTGGAGGACCATTTCGGCTTTACGCTCACCTTCCGCCATCGAGTGCGATGAGGAGTGCAGATAGGTGCCGTGCATCGGGTCCATCACGTTTTCCAGCGCGTACTGGTAATTACATTTCCAGGCCGCGGTGCAGAGGAAGTTGCTGTACTTATCGCTATCGGCCAGCTCCTGCGGGAAGGTCAGTTCTTCGGGCTGCTGGTCGGCGGTGGCGCCAAACCACAGGAAAATCGCCCCGTGCGCTTCCTGGACGTTGTAGCTGCGTACGCACTGCTGACCCACCAGCGGGCATTTATCGACTGCCGGCACATCTTTCACTTCGCCGTTGCCGGCCACTTCCACCCCGTGATACCAGCAGGCAATCCGATCGCCGAGGTTCCAGCCCATCGACAGGCGGGCGCCGCGATGCGGGCAGCGGTCTTCCAGCGCCTGCAGCTGACCGTCTTTGTTACGCCACACCACAATTTGTTCGCCAAGGCGGGTAATCCCCACCGGGGCGGATTGCACTTCCCAGCTCGCCAGCACCGGATACCACAGGCCGCGTAACCCTTTATCGAGATAGTTCTGTACCGTTGTTGTCATCGCTGTTTCCTCAGTATCCGTTGACCTGTAAAAAGGCCTGGAAGCTGGCTTCGCTCCAGGGTTCACCCTGCTGGTCGTGCATTTTCAGGGCGTTCAGCCCATTGACCAGCTGGCTCAGGCTTTCCGCGCCCTGCTCGAACAGCGTTTCGAGGGTGGCGATAAGCTGCAGCTCCCAGTTTTCCGGGACGCGGCTACGGGTTTGCCAGATAAGGTTGTGATAATCGCCCGGCTTATGAATGTTGCCGTTCCCGCCTTCTGCGGGCGGCGTAAACTGGCGGCTTTCCGGCAGCGCCGGGTTGAAGTTCAGGGTTTCGCTCATGCCACACTCTCCTCGATAAACGTAATCTGGATCTGATTGTCGAATACCCGCACCGGGTAACGATTGAGGTTACGGCCGCCCGGACCATGCAGACACTGGCCGGTTTTGACGTCGAACACCGCCTCATGCAGCGGGCATTCAACCTTGCCATCTTCGACAAAACCCTGGCTTAACAGCGCATAGGCATGGGGACAGACGTCCTCCAGCGCGTAGTACTCACCCTCAATCAGATAAATACCGATCTCTTTACCGTCGATGTTGCCGCTAAAAGGGAAATCTTCCTGTACTTGCTCTGCGTCACATACGCCTATCCAGCTCATCACGATCCTCCAGGCCTTTGTTTCATATATGAAACTCTGTTTCTTATTTAATACGGTCAATATAAAAGCGTTCAACATTTCGTCAAGCGGCAATGTGAAAGATTTGTTAATCAAACGCGCTTTAATGAGCTAAGTGTGCAATTGATCACGAAAAATCGCTGCAATACGAAATTGTGATATTTAAAGCGGCGGGTAGAAATAATTTAATCGGTTGATGATATTTTCGTAAATGGCGATTGACTTCTTTTCAAGATGGCTATTAAAAATAATAATATGGACGAATGATAAAGTTTCACCGGTGAAACAACATGTAAATTTAACCAATTAAAACAATGAGTTTCACCTATGAACCATTTTCACATGGCAACTATCACTGAGATTTAAAAATAACCAGATCGCGTTATCGTTGATCAAGAGAGAAAAATAAAAATGACCGCAAGATGGCAGGGAACAATCGCACTTCTGGTGCTAATAATCATTTCTTACGTGGACCGGGTAAATATCTCGGTGATGATTCTTAACCCCGATTTCGCCGCTCACTTTCAGTTAAATGATAACAGAATGTTACAGGGAATGCTGATGACCTGCTTTCTTCTGGGTTACGGATTTTCGGCATTGTTATTAACGCCAGTTATAGAAAGTAAACTTAATTACCGCCAGGGGTTATTAGGCAGCATCGCCCTGTGGGCGCTGATTTGCGCCATCTCGCCGCTGCTGGGTTCGCTGATGGGGATGCTGATCGCCCGGCTGATCCTCGGAATAGCGGAAGGCCCGCTGTTTTCACTCAAAACGCGCTTTATCAGCGACAACTTCGCCGCCGAGGCCATCGGCAAGCCGAATGCCGTCACCGCTCTGGGCGTCTCTTTGGGACTGGCGCTGGGCTTTCCGCTGATCACCTTTCTGGTGGAACACCAGGGGTGGATGGGATCGTTTTACAGCCTGGCGCTACTGAACCTGCTGCTCGGTGGCGGCGTGGTGTGGCGCTTTTTACCCGCCCCGACCGCCAGGGCGAACGCCGTCAGCCCCGGCTTTCGCCAGACGTTTCTGCTGGCGTGGCGTACGCCGCTGCTCGGCTGGATCCTGCTGGTTGAAATTGCCACCCTCAGCTACCTGTGGGGCAGCAGCGCCTGGCTGCCGGCCTGGCTGCGCGATGAGCACCAATTTTCCCTGCAGGCCACCGGGTTTCTGGCCGCGATCCCTTTTTTGCTCAGCCTCGGGTCGAAATTTCTCGGCGGCGTGCTGCTCGATAAAATGCGCCCGGAACAGGCGCCGCTGCTGTTTGTGGTTGGCGGCTTTCTCACCGCCGGTTCGGTGCTGGCGCTGATGCTCAGCCAGCAGCCGGCCATGCTGGCGCTGTTTATGCTATCGGCCAATATCTTCTGGGGGCTGCAGGGCGCGGCGATCCCGGCGGTGGTTCAGCATCATGCATCGCCACAGGCGGTGGGCAGTGCCTACGGTATTATTAATGGGATTGGTAATCTCTGCGCGGCGTTTATTCCGCTGCTGATGGGGATGGTGATGAAGTCGGTGGGATCGGTAAGCTCAGGGTTTTCGGTGCTGGTGGCTTCGCAGGTGATAACGCTGCTTGCCGGAGGCGTGTTGCTGCTGCGCATGCGTCGCGCAGCAGCCGTGCGGGTCTGAGGCTTATTCGCCTTTTTTCGCCGCCTGAATGTACAGCATCTCCAGCGCCAGCGTTGCCGCGGCCAGAGCAGTGATCTCGGACTGATCGTAAGACGGCGCAACTTCCACCACGTCCATCCCGACGATATTCAGATCCTTCAGGCCGCGCACCAGTTTGATCGCGCGGTCGGAGGTCAGCCCGCCAATCACCGGCGTACCGGTTCCCGGAGCAAACGCCGGATCCAGCGCATCGATATCAAACGTCAGATACACCGGCATGTCGCCAACGATCTGTTTCACCTGGGCGATGATGTCGTCAACGGAACGATCGTTGACCTGGCAAGCGTCGAGCACGGTAAAACCGTTATCTTTGTCGAACTCGGTACGAATACCGATCTGCACCGAGTGGTTCGGGTCGATCAGGCCTTCTTTCGGCGCGGTGAAGAACATGGTGCCATGGTCGAATTCGCAGCCGTTAGCGTAGGTGTCGGTGTGCGCATCAAAGTGCACCAGCGCCATCTTGCCGAAGTGTTTCGCGTGAGCGCGCAGCAGCGGCAGGGTGACAAAGTGGTCGCCGCCGAAAGAGAGCATCCGTTTACCGGCTGCCAGCAGTTTTTCAGCGTGGGCCTGCAAACGTTCGCTCATGTCGCGCGCATCGCCGAAGGCATAAACCAGATCGCCGCAGTCAACCACGTTCAGACGTTCGCGCATATCGAAGTTCCACGGGAAGCGGCTGCCTTCCCAGGCGAGGTTGGTAGACACCTGACGGATCGACGCAGGACCGTGACGTCCGCCCGCACGACCGGAGGTTGCCGCATCAAAAGGAACGCCGGTGATCACCCAGTCGGCGTTGCTGTCGTACGGCTGGAAGTTCAGCGGCAGACGCAGAAAACCAAACGCGTTAGATACCAGGGAGTTATCGTATTGATGACCTAAGGTGCTCATGAGAATGACCTCTTTTTACCGTCGATGTATGTTTATACAGATATAAAAAAACCCCTCCGCGTCGTTAGGCCCGACGAGGAAGGGTTTGAATAGGGGACTGCTTGTTAGTGCGAATTATCGCCGTTAATGCGTACGGGTTCAAGTCGGCATCACAGTTGTGTGACCGGGTGCCCTCCCCCGACTGCAGAGAGGGCCCGTAAAACATTATTCGTCTTCCAGGTAGGTGTACCCGTAAAGACCGGCTTCGAACTCTTCGAGGAACTGCACCTGTAGCGCCTCGTCCAGACCGGAGTTTTTCACCTGGTCGCGGAACTGGGTCAGCAGGGTGTTGGGATCCAGCTGCACATATTGCAGCATATCCGCTACGGTATCCCCTTCGTCGGACAGCTCCACTTCGACGCTGCCGTCAGGGAACACAAACACGTCGACCGCTTCGGTATCACCGAACAGGTTGTGCATGTTGCCGAGGATTTCCTGATACGCACCGACCATAAAGAAGCCCAGCATCGGCGGGTTCTCAGGGTCGTACTCCGGCATCGGCATGGTGGTGGCAATGCCGTCGCCATCCACATAGTGGTCAATGGCGCCATCGGAGTCGCAGGTGATATCCAGCAGCACCGCACGGCGCTCAGGCACCATGTTCAGCCCTTCCAGCGGCATCACCGGGAACAGCTGATCGATACCCCAGGCATCCGGCATCGACTGGAACAGCGAGAAGTTGACGTAAATTTTATCCGCCATACGTTCCTGCAGCTCGTCGATAATCGGACGATGCGCGCGGTTGCTCGGGTCGAGCTGCTTCTGAACTTCATGGCACATGTTCAGATACAGCTGCTCTGCCCAGGCGCGTTCCTGCAGGTTAAAGGTGCCGGACGAGTAGCCGATGTGGATATCGTGCAGATCCATCTGGCTGTCGTGCAGCCATTCGCGCAGCGAGCGGCGGTTGCCGGTCTCGTGCATCTCCTGCCAGGTTTCCCACATGCTCTGCAGCGGACGCGCCGCGTCCTGCGCCGGCGGGGTCGCTTCGGTGTATTCGTTGCGCTCAACGCCGATGATGTTGGAAACCAGCACGGTGTGGTGCGCCGTCACCGCACGCCCGGACTCGGTAATCACCGTCGGGTGCGGCAGACCGTTCTCTTCGCAGGCATCGCCAATCGCCCAGATAATGTTGTTGGCATATTCGTTCAGGCCGTAGTTCACCGAGCAGTCGGACTGCGAACGGGTCCCTTCGTAGTCAACGCCGAGACCGCCGCCGACGTCAAAGCACTGAATATTCACGCCCAGCTTATGCAGCTCGACGTAGAAGCGGGCCGACTCGCGCACGCCGGTGGCGATATCGCGAATGTTGGCCATCTGCGAGCCGAGGTGGAAGTGCAGCAGCTGCAGGCTTTCCAGATGCCCCGCGGCACGCAGAATCTCAACCAGCTGCAATACCTGGGTGGCTGCCAGGCCGAACTTCGATTTTTCACCGCCGGAAGACTGCCATTTACCGGAACCCTGCGACGCCAGACGTGCACGCACACCCAGGCGCGGAACGACGTTCAGGCGCGCGGCTTCTTCCAGCACGATCGCGATTTCCGACATTTTTTCGATGACCAGATAGACCTTGTGGCCCATCTTTTCACCCACCAGCGCCAGGCGGATGTATTCACGGTCTTTATAACCGTTACAGACGATCACGCTACGGGTCATCCCCGCATGGGCCAGAACCGCCATCAGCTCCGCTTTGGAACCGGCTTCCAGTCCCAGCGGCTCGCCGGAGTGGATCAGCGACTCAATAACGCGACGATGCTGGTTAACCTTGATCGGGTAAACCAGGAAGTAGTCGCCGTTATAGCCATAGGATTCACGCGCGCGCTTAAAGGCGGCGTTAATCGAACGCAGGCGGTGCTGCAAAATCTGTGGGAAGCAGAACAGTGCCGGCAGGCGCTGCCCCTGCGCTTCGCGTGCTTTGACTAATTCAGCAAGGTCGACGCGGGCTTCCGGGACGTCAGGATCCGGGCAAACGCTGATATGGCCCAGTTCGTTAACGTCGTAGTAGTTATTACCCCACCAGGCAATATTGTAAGTACGTAGCATTTTGCTGGCTTCCTGGGAGCTCATCGCAACCTCCTGCATGGAACGTAGTACACCGTGTTCGCCTGCTGACGAAGGCGAAACTAAAGACATGTCGTCAGACATCGCGAACCTCGAATTCTCTAAAAAGTGTATACCCTCGCGGCGTTGTGGTGCAGGCAGGCTGCCCGATAGCACGACCGACAACGGGTATAAAACAGTCAACTACTATCGCAGTCCAAAGACGCGATAACAACCCATGAACAGTCCTAAACCCCAGCAGATAGTGCTGGCTTTGCGACTGCGCGACCGGTTTCTTATTCATATCATAGTAAAACACATACCCGAACCTTATATGACAGTCCGGAGAAACCACGAGAAAACCCTTGCGATAGCGATAGCAAGAGAGCCCTTGTTCAGTTTTCAGATAGCCTGCCGGCCCTGGAATCCTGAGAAGCGCCGAGACGGGAAGAACATCGGCTGGTTTGCATGAGAGAGATGCTGATTGCGGGTAATTGACGCGCGACAGAACGACGCGACGAATCAAGTGAAAAACGTGGGTTCATTATCTGGTATCACCTCCACACTGCCCCGATACGGGCCAGCGACAAGCCAAAGCTAGACATACCACAACAACGTCAAAACACGTCGTCGCAGAGTTCTGTATATACAGACTGCTTAACCCGGCTGGAAGTGGCGTCACGAGATGCTTTTCGTGCGCTTTTTTAATGAGCCGCGCGCGGCGTTTTATACCGAGAAGCAGGGTAAAAAGCAAAATAAAAATATGCGC
Organism: Enterobacter sp. JUb54; assembly: GCF_014298075.1. Classification (GTDB taxonomy): domain Bacteria; phylum Pseudomonadota; class Gammaproteobacteria; order Enterobacterales; family Enterobacteriaceae; genus Klebsiella; species Klebsiella lignicola. Next base: position 4,812,064 of record NZ_CP060418.1, on the reverse strand, counting down.
ATGCCGATGATTGGCAGGAAAAATTGCCACCTGCCTTTTTTCACAAATGCGAGGCACATCAAAAAAGGCTGGAAATGGGATTAAGTTCTGACCTAAAATAGCCATCCAGAAGTTAATCCGTCTATACTGATTAACACTCAGACTGCTCGTGTCACTACCTGCAAGCTTTGGTAGAATCATCCACCGAAGCTAATCCACACAACAGTATGAGCTACACGAATACTCCACAGGTAAAATAAAACATGGCAAAACACCTATTTACGTCCGAGTCCGTATCAGAAGGGCATCCAGACAAAATTGCTGACCAAATCTCCGATGCAGTGTTAGATGCGATCCTCGAGCAGGATCCGAAAGCGCGCGTCGCATGTGAAACTTATGTCAAAACTGGCATGGTGCTGGTTGGCGGTGAAATCACCACCAGCGCATGGGTTGATATCGAAGAGATCACCCGTAATACGGTTCGTGAAATTGGCTATGTGCATTCCGATATGGGCTTTGATGCCAATTCCTGTGCCGTACTGAGCGCCATCGGCAAACAGTCTCCGGACATCAACCAGGGCGTTGACCGTGCCGATCCGCTGGAACAAGGCGCCGGTGACCAGGGCCTGATGTTTGGCTATGCGACTAACGAAACCGACGTGCTGATGCCAGCGCCGATCACCTATGCTCACCGTCTGGTGCAGCGTCAGGCTGAAGTGCGTAAAAACGGCACCCTGCCGTGGCTGCGTCCGGATGCGAAAAGCCAGGTGACCTTCCAGTACGATGACGGCAAAATCGTCGGTATCGACGCGGTAGTTCTGTCGACTCAGCACGCCGAAGATATCGATCAGAAATCGCTGCAGGAAGCGGTGATGGAAGAGATCATCAAGCCGGTTCTGCCGACCGAATGGCTGAACAGCGCCACCAAATTCTTCATCAACCCAACCGGACGCTTTGTTATCGGCGGCCCAATGGGCGACTGCGGCCTGACCGGTCGTAAAATTATCGTGGATACCTACGGCGGCATGGCTCGTCACGGCGGCGGCGCGTTCTCCGGTAAAGATCCATCTAAAGTTGACCGTTCTGCGGCCTACGCAGCCCGTTATGTGGCAAAAAACATCGTTGCTGCTGGCCTGGCTGACCGTTGTGAGATTCAGGTTTCCTACGCCATCGGCGTGGCTGAACCAACGTCCATCATGGTAGAGACCTTCGGTACCGAGAAAATCGCCTCTGAGCAGCTGACGCTGCTGGTGCGTGAATTCTTCGACCTGCGTCCATACGGCCTGATCCAGATGCTGGACCTGCTGCACCCGATCTACAAAGAAACCGCTGCATACGGTCACTTTGGTCGCGAACATTTCCCATGGGAAAAAACCGACAAAGCCGCACTGCTGCGTGAAGCTGCCGGTCTAAAATAATCCCGCTGCTTTTCTGCTGAACAGGCCAGCCTAGCGCTGGCCTTTTTATTGCGCCCTTTCCCTGCCTTTCAGCCCCCTGTGCCGTTTTCTGCCGCTGCGCTATTTACCCTTCGCCCACTAATGAAAGCGATTACATGAGCATAACCGCCGTTCATTACCCATTAACATCGGTTAGTGAAACAACTTTTCACTATGTTGCATAATGTTTCAGCATTGTCTGATTACCGCTTTTTTACGCTAGCTTTATAATCATTTATCTATTTGAATTTAATAATATTTAACAGATTACATTTCTTTACCCTTGTGTAACCGTTTACACAGTCGTGATTGCTATCACGTTTTTTTGTCATCGACTCCCCTACTCTAACCATCGACAGAATCAATAACTCAACTGGAGGGCGTTATGCCTGACAACAAAAAACAAGGGCGCTCGAACAAAACGATGACGTTCTTTGTCTGTTTCCTCGCCGCGCTGGCTGGCCTGCTTTTCGGCCTTGATATCGGCGTCATTGCAGGTGCCTTACCTTTTATTGCCAACGAGTTCCAGATAAGCGCTCACACTCAGGAATGGGTGGTGAGTTCCATGATGTTCGGTGCCGCCGTCGGTGCCGTGGGCAGCGGCTGGCTCTCCTTCCGCCTTGGTCGTAAAAAGAGCCTGATGATCGGCGCTATCCTGTTCGTTGCCGGCTCGCTGTTCTCAGCAGCTGCGCCGAACGTGGAAGTCCTGCTTATCTCCCGCGTTCTGCTTGGCCTGGCCGTTGGTGTCGCCTCGTATACCGCACCGCTGTACCTGTCTGAAATCGCCCCGGAAAAAATCCGCGGCAGCATGATTTCGATGTATCAGCTGATGATCACCATCGGGATCCTCGGCGCCTATCTGTCGGATACCGCCTTCAGCTACACCGGCGCATGGCGCTGGATGCTGGGCGTCATTATCATCCCGGCGATCCTGCTGCTGGTCGGCGTGATTTTCCTGCCGGACAGCCCGCGCTGGTTTGCCGCCAAACGCCGCTTCGTGGATGCCGAACGCGTACTGCTGCGTCTGCGTGATACCAGCGCCGAAGCCAAACGCGAGCTGGATGAAATCCGTGAAAGCCTGAAGATCAAACAGTCTGGCTGGGCGTTATTTAAAGAAAACAGTAACTTCCGTCGCGCGGTGTTCCTTGGTGTTCTGCTGCAGGTGATGCAACAGTTCACCGGTATGAACGTCATCATGTACTACGCGCCGAAAATTTTTGAACTGGCAGGCTATGCGAACACCACCGAGCAGATGTGGGGGACCGTGATCGTCGGTCTGACCAACGTGCTGGCGACCTTTATCGCCATCGGACTGGTTGACCGCTGGGGCCGTAAGCCAACGCTGATCCTCGGCTTTATCGTGATGGCCGTCGGTATGGGCGTGCTGGGCTCAATGATGCACATCGGGATCCACTCTGCGGCTGCACAGTACTTCTCCGTGTTGATGCTGCTGATGTTTATCGTTGGCTTCGCCATGAGCGCCGGTCCGCTGATCTGGGTTCTGTGCTCTGAAATTCAGCCGCTTAAAGGCCGCGATTTCGGTATCACCTGCTCAACGGCGACCAACTGGATTGCCAACATGATCGTCGGGGCGACCTTCCTGACCATGCTTAACTCGCTGGGCAGCGCGAACACCTTCTGGGTTTACGGTGGTCTGAACGTGTTGTTTATTTTCGTAACACTGTGGCTTATCCCGGAAACCAAAAGCGTTTCGCTGGAGCACATCGAGCGTAACCTGATGAGTGGCCGTAAGCTGCGCGAAATCGGCGCTCGCAACTAACCTTCTACGCTTCCTCCCTTGGCGGGAGGAAGCGTCTTTCCCTTGCTCTCCCCGTCGCAGCGCACTATCCTCTGGCGCTATGAAAACACCCCGCATCCCCATCGCTATTCAACAGGCCGTCATGCGCAGCCTGCGGGAAAAACTTGCCCAGGCGAACCTCAAACTGGGCCGCCAGTACCCGGAACCAACCCTGGTCTATCAGCAGCGTGGTACCTCCGCCGGCACCGCCTGGCTGGAAAAAAATGAAATTCGTCTCAACCCGGTGCTACTACTGGAAAACCAGCAGGACTTTATCGACGAGGTGGTGCCTCATGAGCTGGCGCATTTACTGACGTGGAAACACTTCGGTCGCGTGGCGCCGCACGGGAAAGAGTGGAAATGGATGATGGAAAGCGTGCTCGGCGTCGAAGCCAAACGCACCCACCGATTCGAACTCGACTCGGTTCGCCAGAACACCTTCCCCTATCGCTGTCAGTGCCAGCAACATCAGCTCACCGTGCGCCGCCACAACCGTGTGGTGCGGGGCGAAGCAACCTACCGCTGCGTGCGCTGCGGCGATCTGCTGGTCGCCGACAAACAGACCCCTTCTGAGTAACACTGGCAAACCCGTCAGGCGGGAGGGTGGCATCAACCACTCGTCGGGACTTTGCTATGTGACGGCAATAACTGGAAATTTTCTGATCTAGCTGATTGCATCTGACAATCGCATTCGCTACGTTGCGGGCTCGTTTTGACACGGAGTTTACGATGTCCCGTATTGATGTTATTGCCGCGGCGTTATTGACCGCAGCGTTCAGTGGCCAGGTTGCGGCCGAAGGAATCAACAGTTTTTCCCAGGCCAAATCCGCCGGTGTGAAAGTGAATGCCGACGCGCCCGGTGATTTTTACTGCGGCTGTAAAATTAACTGGCAGGGGAAAAAAGGCGTTATCGATCTGGAATCTTGCGGCTATAAAGTGCGTAAAAATGAAAACCGCGCCAGCCGGGTTGAGTGGGAGCACGTGGTACCCGCGTGGCAGTTTGGCCATCAGCGCCAGTGCTGGCAGGATGGCGGACGTAAAAACTGCGCCAAAGACCCGGTGTATCGCAAAATAGAAAGCGATATGCACAACCTGCAGCCGGCGGTCGGTGAGGTGAACGGCGATCGCGCAAACTTTATGTACGGTCAGTGGAACGGCGGCGAAGGCCAGTACGGCCAGTGCGCCATGAAAGTCGATTTTAAAGACAAAGTCGCCGAGCCGCCTGCCCGCGCTCGCGGTGCGATCGCCCGTACCTACTTCTATATGCGTGATACCTATCAGCTGACCCTCTCGCGTCAGCAAACCCAGCTGTTTACCGCCTGGGATAAGATGTATCCGGTGAGCTCCTGGGAGTGCGAGCGCGACGAACGTATCGCCAAAGTCCAGGGCAACCACAATCCATATGTCCAGCAAGCTTGCCAGGCGCAAAAGAGCTAACCTACACTAGCGACAATTGTTAATTTGCAGGTTCATCCCCCGGCCTTCCGGCAACGGTGAACCTGCGCGTAGAACGGAATATCAAGCATGCGCATCCCTCGCATCCACCACCCGGAACCGATTACGGTAGGTAGCCAGCTCGCCCTTTCAGAAGATGCCGCTAACCACGTTGGCCGCGTATTACGTATGGGTAAAGGCCAGGAAATTCAGCTTTTCGACGGCAGTAATCAGGTGTTCAACGCGGTGATTGCCGAAGCGGGCAAAAAAAACGTGTTGGTTGAGGTGCTCAGCGCTGAGACCGACGACCGCGAGTCACCGCTGCACATCCACCTCGGCCAGGTGATGTCGCGCGGCGAAAAGATGGAATTCACCATTCAAAAGTCGATTGAACTCGGTGTAAGCCTCATAACGCCACTGTTTTCCGAGCGCTGCGGCGTTAAACTGGATGCCGAACGTTTGCAGAAAAAGATCCAACAGTGGCAGAAAATTGCCATTGCCGCCTGCGAGCAGAGCGGCCGCAACGTGGTGCCGGAGATTCGCCCGGCGATGCAGCTGGAAGCCTGGTGTGCCGAGCAGGATGATAGCCTGAAGCTCAACCTGCACCCACGTGCCAGCGCCAGTATTAACACGCTGCCGCTGCCGGTCGAGCGCGTTCGTTTGCTGATTGGGCCGGAAGGCGGTCTGTCGGCGGAAGAGATCGCGATGACCGCTCGCTACCAGTTTACTGATATTCTGTTGGGACCGCGCGTTCTGCGTACAGAGACAACTGCGCTCACTGCCATCACCGCCCTGCAGGTGCGTTTTGGCGACTTAGGTTGAAGCGTTAACGGAGAATAACAATGATCAAGCTCGGCATCGTGATGGACCCCATCGCAACCATCAACATCAAGAAAGACACCAGCTTCGCCATGTTGCTGGAAGCGCAGCGTCGCGGCTATGAACTCCATTATATGGAGATGAACGACCTGTACTTAATCAACGGTGAAGCACGCGCACGCACGCGTACGCTGAGCGTGGAGCAAAATTACGATAAGTGGTACGACTTCACCGGCGAGCAGGATCTGCCGCTGGCGGACCTCGACGTCATTCTGATGCGTAAGGATCCGCCGTTCGATACCGAGTTTATTTATGCCACCTATATTCTGGAGCGCGCCGAAGATAAAGGTACGCTGATCGTCAACAAGCCGCAGAGCCTGCGCGATTGTAACGAGAAGCTGTTTACCGCCTGGTTCGCCGACCTGACGCCGGAAACCCTGGTCACCCGCAATAAAGCCCAGTTGAAAGCCTTCTGGGAGAAACACGGCGATATTATTCTTAAACCGCTGGACGGGATGGGCGGCACTTCCATTTTCCGCGTGAAAGAAGGCGACCCTAACCTGCCGGTGATTGCGGAAACGCTGACGGAGCTGGGTAGCCGTTATTGCATGGCGCAGAACTATCTGCCGGCGATCAAGGATGGCGATAAGCGCGTGCTGGTTGTCGATGGCGAGCCGGTTCCTTATTGCCTGGCGCGTATCCCGCAGGGTGGTGAAACCCGTGGCAACCTGGCCGCCGGCGGTCGCGGTGAAGCGCGTCCGTTAAGCGAGAGCGACTGGGCCATTGCCCGCCGCGTCGGCCCGACGCTGAAGGCCAAAGGTTTGATTTTCGTCGGCCTGGATATCATCGGCGATCGCCTGACGGAAATTAACGTGACCAGCCCGACCTGCGTGCGTGAAATCGAAGCCGCATTCCCGATCTCCATCACCGGTATGCTGATGGACGCTATCGAAAAGCGCCTCAGCAAGTAAGCGGGTTCAGGCCACACAGAGGGGCAGAATGCCCCTCATAAGAATCCTGGTCCGAGCGAAACAATCTACGCATCTTTAGCCAGATTCAACGAAAGATTTCGGGTGACAGGAAGGCGATGACGCAGCGAGAGACCGGGAGCATAGTTTACTATGTGACCGGTTCGAGCGAGGAAATCAACGCATCTGCCGCCTGAAAGATAATCGCCAGATTCAACGAAAGATTTCGGGTGACAGGAAGGCGATGACGCAGCGAGAAACCGGGAGCATAGTTTTCTATGTGACCGGTTCGAGCGAGGAAATCAACGCATCTGTCGCCTGAAAGATAAAGTTGAATCGACAGGTCCAGGGTTTACCCGCATACTAACTGCTGCTTTTTGAACCAGGAACAGAACCTCTGACAATGAATTTACAGCATCACTTTCTGATTGCCATGCCTGCTCTTCAGGATCCTATGTTCCGCCGCTCCGTGGTCTATATCTGCGAATATAATGAGGATGGCGCCATGGGGATTATCATCAATAAGCCGCTGGAAAACCTGCAGATTGACGGCATTCTGGAGAAGTTGAAGATTGTCGCTGAGCCACGTAACCCGGACATTCGCCTGGATAAGCCGGTGATGCTTGGTGGCCCTCTGGCGGAAGACCGCGGTTTTATTCTGCACTCGCCCCCGTCTGATTTTTCCTCCAGCATTCGCATTTCTGATAACACGGTGATTACCACTTCCCGTGACGTGCTGGAAACACTCGGTACGGATAAGCAGCCCGATAACGTGCTGGTCGCTCTCGGGTATTCCTCCTGGGAGAAAGGACAGCTGGAGCAGGAGATTCTGGATAATGCCTGGCTGACGGCCCCGGCAGATCAGAATATTTTGTTTAAAACCCCTATCGCCGACCGCTGGCGCGACGCGGCTAAGCTGATTGGTATCGATATTGTGACGATGTCTGGCGTCGCGGGGCACGCATAATGAGCGGAACATTACTGGGTTTTGATTTCGGCACCAAAAGCATCGGTGTCGCCGTCGGTCAGCGAATTACCGGGACCGCCCGCCCTCTTCCGGCCCTCAAAGCGCAGGACGGCAAGCCGGACTGGAACCTGATCGAAAAGCTGCTAAAAGAGTGGCAGCCAGAAGCCGTTATCGTCGGCCTGCCGCTGAATATGGACGGCACCGAGCAGCCGCTAACCGCGCGGGCGCGCAATTTTGCCAATAAGATTCATGGCCGTTTTGGGGTCAAAATCACCTTACACGACGAGCGCCTCAGTACCGTGGAAGCCCGTGCCGGGCTTTTCGAGCACGGCGGGTTCCGCGCTCTGAACAAAGGCAGTATTGATTCGGCTTCCGCAGTGATTATTCTCGAAAGCTACTTCGAGCAGGGTTTCTGAATCACCCTCAGGCGGATGGTGCCTTCTTATGCACATCGCATGGCGCCATCGCTTCCTCTGAGCGTTAGAACATCTTAGTGACGCAAATTTTCATTTGCCCAGCTGACGGCCTGGGTACGGTTTTTCACGCTCAGCTTGCGGAAAACGTTGTACAGATGAGTACGTACGGTGTTTTCGCTGATAAACAGTGCCCGGGCAATGTCCATATTGGTGGCGCCACAGCGTAGCTCATTCAGAATTTCGCACTCACGCTCGGTCAGCGGCGAGCTTTCCGCAGGGATCGATGCATGATCCGCGGCATACATCGCCGGGTGCATCACGCTCAATTCAGCCGTCTGTTCGCCATTTAATACGGCCTTAACGCCCTCAATTAAGCGCGATTCATCATCGTCATGGCGGAAGACGCCGTACAGTGCCGGCCACTGCGCCATTTCATAGAGTTCATATTTCTGCGCGCTGTTGATAATCAGCAAACGCGGGCTGTCAGCATAAGAGCGAATAATATCCCGCCACAGGCCATTCAGCTTTTTATTCGACACGGCAATATCAAACAATATTACAGCATCTTTCGGCAAACGCTGAGTTAGCGGCTTATTGATATTATGAATCGTCACCATGACCGACAATGAATCCGTCAGATACGAGGCGAACGCCTTACTCTGAATTGACGGATGGGTAATAAAGAAAACCTGACGAGAATCAGAATAATCACCTGATAAATTAATCACTTAAAACTCTCCTTAGCAAGCAACCCACCATCTTGGCGGTTAAGTTAATTAAACTTAAAATTACAAAAAATTAAAAAATTTACAAATTAAAACAATATTTCATGGGAAAAGTCCTATTCCCACAAACAGCATAAGTCGAACCTACGAAAAGTGTCAAAAGATAATCTTACTTTTTTCTTAAATATGAGAGAACAATGCACTACGGGCTTGACTACCGTCATTCATTTGGCCTGGTTATTTACGCTGAGTAATATTCAACTGCAATAGCCGCAAACATTAATAAAACATTGCGATAACACCCCACTGGCATGACAACTGAATAATAAACCAACGCCTATAACAGACCGGATGCCACACGCTGTTGAAAACTTTGCGTAAAAGTCTGCATTCCGGCCTGCTGCCCGGTTTGCATCACGCCAGGCAGTTGGTGAGTTTTCCCCTCACGGATCAAATTTGCCACCGCCTGGGTATTCACCAAAAGCTCGTATAGCGCAATTCTGTCGCCTGACACAGTAGGTAACAATTTCTGTGCGAGGACGGCACATAGGCTTCCCGCCAGCTGGCTGCGGACCTGCTCTTTCTCCTGCGCCGGGAAAACGTCAACCAGACGCTCAACGGCCTGCGCCGCACCGCGGGTATGCAGCGTTGCCATCACCAGATGGCCGGTCTCTGCAGCAGTCAGTGCCAGACGGATGGTGTCGCTGTCGCGCAGCTCCCCCAGCAAAATAACATCGGGGTCCTGACGCAGTGCAACCCGCAGAGCGGAAGTAAAGGAGGGACAGTCACGTCCGATTTCACGTTGCTGCACCAGGCAGCGCTCGCTGCGGTGTATAAACTCCACCGGATCTTCGAGGGTCAGAATATGGCCATCACGCTGCTGATTGAGGTGATGAACCATCGCCGCCAGGGTGGTGGACTTTCCGCTGCCGGTGGCGCCGGTCACCAGAATCAAACCGCTCTCTTCATTCAGCAGTTCCGTCAGCGCGTCCGGAACCCGGAGCGCGGGGAGCTGAGGACAGCTTTCCGGCAGCAGGCGCAGCGCCAGCGATATCCCACGCGTATGACAAAAAGCGCTGACGCGCAGCCGTGGGCCGGCGGCCAGCGTTAAGGCAAAATCGACCTGGCCGTCAGCCTGCCAGTGCGCGAGCTGCTTATCGTTAAGCCGCTCATGAAGCAGCTGCACGATATCCGGCGTATGAAATGGTGCGGGTTCCAGTTTTCCCTGTCGCCGCCAGCGGGGTGGTGACGCATTGCACAGGTGTAGATCGGAGACGTTATGCTTTACACTAAGGGCCACGATTTCTTCCAGCTCCATAACTCATCCTCGGAATATGAACGATATTGCGCATAACCTGGCACAGGTCCGGGACAAAATCTCAGACGCTGCCGCACGTTGCGGCCGCGATCCAGCAGAAGTGATGTTGCTTGCAGTGAGTAAAACAAAACCTGCGAGCGCGATTGAAGAGGCGATAGCAGCAGGCCAGGTGGCTTTTGGTGAAAACTATGTTCAGGAAGGGGTGGAGAAAATTCGCCACTTCCAGCAGGCCGGCGCCAGCCATCTGCAATGGCACTTTATTGGGCCATTACAGTCCAACAAAAGTCGTCTGGTGGCGGAACATTTTGACTGGTGCCACACCGTCGATCGTCTGAAAATCGCCACGCGACTAAGTGAACAGCGCCCTTCGCATCTACCGCCGCTGAACGTATTGATTCAAATAAATATTAGCGACGAGCAGAGCAAATCTGGCATTCTTCCGGACGCGCTGGATGCCCTGGCGGCAGAGATTGCCGCCCTGCCAAACCTGCAGCTACGCGGGCTGATGGCGATTCCGGCACCAGAGTCAGAATATGTAAGGCAGTTTGCCGTGGCCCAACAAATGGCGGTAGCATTTGCGCGGTTGAAAACGCAATACCCTACGGTCGATACATTATCTCTGGGCATGTCGGACGATATGGAAGCCGCAATCGCGGCGGGAAGCACCATGGTGCGCATCGGTACCGCAATTTTCGGTGCGCGCGACTATAGCAATAATTAAGGAATCTGAGGAACGCCATGAAGACGTTGACTTTCCTGCTGGCAACCGTCATTGAGCTCTACACAATGATCATGTTGCTACGCGTCTGGATGCAGTGGGCACGCTGCGACTTTTACAATCCCTTTTCGCAGTTTATCGTTAAGGTCACCCAACCTGTCGTCGGGCCGCTGCGCCGCATTATCCCGGCCATGGGCCCCATCGACAGCTCATCGCTGCTGATCGCATTTATCCTCTGCGTGGTGAAAGCCATCGTGCTGTTTATGGTGGTCACCTTCCAGCCGATTATCTGGATTTCCGCGCTGCTGATTCTGCTCAAAACCATCGGCCTGCTGATCTTCTGGGTGCTGCTGCTGATGGCTATCATGAGCTGGGTAAGCCAGGGCCGCAGCCCGGTTGAGTTTGTGTTGATGCAGTTGGCTGACCCGCTGCTGCGTCCGATTCGCAAAATGTTGCCGTCGATGGGCGGAATCGACTTCTCGCCAATGGTACTGGTTCTGCTGCTGTACGTGGTCAATATGGGCGTCGCTGAACTGCTGCAGGCAACCGGCAACGTCCTGCTTCCGGGGTTATGGATGGCGCTATGAGTGCCGTCGAACTCTGCGCTGACGGGCTGGTGTTGCGGCTGTATATTCAGCCCAAGGCCAGCCGTGATAGCATTGTTGGGTTACATGGCGACGAACTCAAAGTCGCCATTACCGCACCACCCGTTGATGGCCAGGCTAACGCCCATCTGGTTAAATTCCTCGCCAAACAGTTTCGTGTCGCGAAAAGCCAGGTACTGCTTGAAAAAGGAGAGCTTGGCCGCCACAAACAGATAAAAATCATCAACCCGCAACAGATCCCGACCGCGGTCGCGGCGCTGACAGAATAAACAGGATTAATGATGCAAAAAGTTGTTCTCGCCACCGGTAATGCCGGGAAGGTCCGCGAGCTGGCCTCGCTGCTGGAAGATTTTGGTCTGGATATCGTCGCTCAAACCGAGCTGGGCGTGGATTCCGCGGAAGAAACCGGGCTGACCTTTATCGAAAACGCGATTCTGAAAGCCCGCCATGCCGCTGAGATCACCGGCTTACCGGCAATTGCTGACGACTCCGGTATTGCGGTCGATGCCCTGGGCGGCGCGCCGGGGATCTACTCTGCACGTTACAGCGGCGAAGACGCCAGCGACCAGCAGAACCTGGAGAAGCTGCTGGATGCCCTGCAGGACGTCCCGGACGACAAGCGCCAGGCGCAGTTCCACTGCGTGCTGGTCTATATGCGACATGCGGCTGACCCGACGCCGATCGTCTGCCACGGCAGCTGGCCTGGCGTGATTACCCGTCAGGCGGCAGGCCAGGGTGGCTTCGGCTACGACCCGATCTTCTTTGTGCCGTCTGAGGGTAAAACCGCAGCGGAACTCAGCCGTGAAGAAAAAAGCGCGATCTCCCACCGTGGACGCGCCTTGAAACTGTTACTGGAAGCATTACGTAATGGCTAATTTGCCGCCTCTGAGCCTGTATATTCATATTCCCTGGTGCGTGCAGAAATGCCCGTACTGCGACTTCAACTCGCACGCGCTGAAAGGCGAGGTGCCGCACGACGATTACGTGCAGCATCTGCTGAGCGACCTGCGGGCCGATGCCGCCTATGCTCAGGGACGTGAAATCGGCACTATTTTCATCGGCGGCGGTACGCCGAGCCTGCTTTCTGGCCCGGCGATGCAAACCCTGCTGGATGGTGTACGCGCCTGCCTGCCGCTGGCCGCCGATGCGGAGATCACCATGGAGGCCAACCCTGGCACCGTGGAGGCCGATCGCTTCGTTGAGTATCAGCGCGCGGGGGTCAATCGCATCTCCATCGGGGTACAAAGTTTTAGTGAACCTAAGCTGCAACGCCTTGGCCGTATTCATGGCCCTGACGAAGCCAAACGCGCGGCGCATCTGGCCCGCGGCCTCGGGCTGCGCAGCTTTAACCTCGACCTGATGCACGGCCTGCCGGATCAGTCGCTGGAAGAGGCGCTGGACGATCTGCGCCAGGCCATCGAACTCGATCCGCCGCATCTCTCCTGGTATCAGCTGACCATTGAGCCAAATACCCTGTTCGGCTCCCGTCCGCCGGTACTGCCGGATGACGACGCGCTGTGGGACATCTACGAGCAGGGCCATGCTCTGCTGAGCGCTGCGGGCTACCAGCAGTACGAAACCTCGGCCTACGCTAAACCTGGCTATCAGTGTCAGCACAACCTGAACTACTGGCGCTTTGGTGACTACCTTGGCATCGGCTGCGGCGCGCACGGCAAAATCACCTTCCCGGACGGGCGAATTCTGCGTACGGCCAAAACCCGCCACCCGCGCGGCTACATGGAAGGGCGTTACCTAGAACGCCAGCATGATGTGGAAGCCTGCGATAAGCCGTTCGAGTTCTTTATGAACCGTTTTCGTCTGCTGGAAGCGGCGCCGCGCGAAGAATTCAGCCGCTATACCGGCCTGGATGAAAGCACGATCCGCCCGCAAATCGAGGCTGCCCTCGCGCAGGGCTATCTGACCGAAGATGCGCAATACTGGCAGATAACCGAGCACGGTAAGCTGTTTTTAAACTCGCTGCTGGAGCTGTTCCTCAGCGAAGCGTAATTCATCGGGCGGTTCCCCACCGCCCGTTTTTTCGTGCACTTTCCGCCCTCATCCCACCCTGTTTTTCACCCGCGTTTCGGTCAAATCAGTTGCTGGTTTTTTATTCAGTTCTTTGCGACCAGTCACAGATCTGCATCGACATTTTTCCATTTCTTGACTCCTTTTTTAGGCAATGGTAATCCTGCTTCATCGGTTGAGCAAATGTAAAACCGAAGTATCCTACATGTGAATTATTGGTAACTCTTATTAAAAAAGTCTGAGTGACGCCGGCTCAACCCCGGCGGGAACACGCCTATAAAAAAGAGGGTAATACAATGAATTACCGTAATATTTTTATCGCACTCGCAACAATCTCCGGCAGCCTGGCCGCCTCGGCACAGGCGGCAGAATCCGCGACCGTGGCCTTTTTAATGCCCGATCAGGCCTCCACGCGATATGAGCAGCATGATTTCCCGGGCTTCAAAGCCGAAATGAGCAAGCTGTGCGCGGACTGTAAGGTCATTTATCAAAACGCCAACGCCAGCGCGACGCTGCAACAGCAGCAGTTCAACTCGGTCATCGCCCAGGGGGCGAAGATTATCGTACTCGACCCGGTGGACTCTTCTGCCGCCGCCGCGCTGGTGGAAAATGCCCAGGCGCAGGATGTGAAAGTGATCGCCTATGACCGTCCAATCCCCGGCAAACCGGCGGATTTTTACGTCTCTTTTGATAACGAAGGTATCGGCTACGCTATTTCCCAGTCGCTGGTTAACCATCTGAAAGAGAGCGGCGTGCCAACAGGGGCCGGGGTTCTGCAGATTAACGGCTCGCCGACCGATGCCGCCGCGGGGCTGATCCGCGATGGTATCCACCGTGGTCTGAAAGAGTCGGGCTACGCTACGCTGGCGGAGTTTGACACGCCGGAGTGGGCGCCGCCGAAAGCGCAGGAGTGGGCCGCCGGGCAGATAACCCGCTTTGGCGACAAGATTAAAGGCGTGGTCGCCGCCAATGACGGCACCGGCGGCGGTGCGATTGCCGCCTTCAAAGCCGCCGGCGTTCAGCCCGTCCCGCCGGTCACCGGAAACGACGCCACCATCGCTGCACTGCAGCTCATCATCGCCGGCGACCAATACAACACCATTTCCAAACCGTCAGAAATCGTTGCCGCCGCCGCGGCAAAAGTCGCCGTGGAACTCATTCAGGGTAAGAAACCGCAGGCGAGCACCACGCTGTACAACACGCCTTCGCAGCTGTTTACCCCGGCGGTGATCACCGCCAAAAATATCAAAGCGGAAATCTTCGATAAAAAGATCCAGACCTACGCTCAGGTTTGCAGCGGCGACTATGCCGCCGCCTGCCAGAAATTAGGTATCGAGAAGCAGTGATGTCCCTGCGCCCGTCTTCAGCGACGGGCGTAGTTTCGCCATGATTGAGGTCTCTTTTATGTTGCAAGCACAGTCGCACGAACACACACCAAAACCAGACCATGTCGCCAGCACCAGGCAACCCATTTTGAAACTGAGTCAGGTCTCGAAACACTTCGGTGCGGTCAGCGCATTGACCGATATCGAGCTGGAAGTCCACGCCGGGGAAGTGGTCGCGCTGGTCGGCGATAACGGCGCGGGTAAATCAACGCTGGTGAAAATCCTCGCTGGCGTACACCAGCCCACCGCCGGGACCATTGAATTCGACGGCAACATCATCACCCTCGACAGCCCCGGCAAAGCGCTGGAATACGGCATTGCCACGGTCTTTCAGGATTTAGCGCTGTGCGAAAATCTCGATGTGGTGGCCAACCTGTTTTTAGGCCACGAGATCGCGCCTTTCCAGCTGGATGAAGTTGCGATGGAGGTTCGGGCGTGGACCCTGCTGCAGGAGCTGGCGGCCAGGATCCCGTCGGTGCGCGAGCCGATCGCTTCGCTCTCCGGCGGCCAACGCCAGACCGTGGCGATTGCGCGTTCGCTGCTGATGAACCCCAAAATCATCATGCTCGATGAACCCACCGCGGCGCTTGGCGTCGCGCAGACCGCAGAGGTGCTGAACCTGATTGAACGCGTTCGCGAGCGCGGGCTCGGGGTCATTATTATCAGCCACAACATGGAAGACGTGCGCGCGGTGGCCGACCGGATTGTGGTCCTGCGGCTGGGTCGCAACAAGGGCATTTTCACTCCCGATGCGTCAAACCAGGATCTGGTGGCGGCGATTACCGGTGCGACCGAGAATGCCGTGTCACGCCGTGTCGAACGGAAATCACAGTTACGTTCTACTGAAGTGAGTTAACGTTATGAACAGCAAGATAGAATCTCGCCCTGCCCTGGATCGTAGCGATGAGCGCGTCCGGCACAACGATGGCCTGTTCGGCGTGGTGCGTGCGCAAATCAATCGCATCAGGACCGGCGATCTCGGCACCGCCCCGGTCATCGCCGGCCTGATCGTGATCTCATTGGTCTTCACCTGGCTCAACCCGGTGTTTATCGCCCCCAATAACCTGGTCAACCTGCTGTTTGACTGCGCCACCGTGGGCTTTATTTCGCTGGGTATTGTCTGCGTGTTGATGCTCGGAGAGATCGACCTCTCCGTCGGCTCCATGAGCGGCCTCGCCTCGGCGATAGTCGGTGTACTGTGGGTGAATGCCGGCTGGCCGGTAGCCGCCGCCATCGCCGTCGCGCTGCTGTGCGGCCTGGGCGTCGGCCTGATTTACGCACTACTGTATACCCGAGTCGGGATGCCAAGCTTCGTGGCGACGCTCGCCGGCCTGCTGGCGCTGCTCGGGCTGCAGCTGTATATCCTCGGTCCCAGCGGCAGTATCAACCTGCCCTACGCCTCGCCGTTGGTGCGTTTCGGGCAATTGATGGTGATGCCCGGCTGGTTCTCTCACCTGATGGCGCTGCTGCCCGGACTGGCGATGGTGGTTTTTGGCCTCAAAACGCGGACCCGTCGGCTGGCGGCGAACCTCTCGGCGGAAGCTGTCGGCTCGTTGCTGCTGCGCGCCATTGTGTTAACGGCGATTTTTGAAGCCGCCGTGTTCTATCTAAACCTCGGGCGCGGTGTACCCTGGATCTTCGGCCTGTTCGTGGCGTTTGTAATGGTACTCAACTATGCGCTCAAGCGTACCCAGTGGGGGCGTTCGATGTTTGCCGTCGGCGGCAACCGCGAGGCCGCTCGCCGCTCGGGGATCAACGTGCGGGCCATCTACGTCAGCGCCTTTATGCTCTGTACCACCCTGGCGACCTTCGGCGGGATTCTGGCGGCGTCTCGTCTCGCCTCCGCCAGCCAGCAGGCCGGGACCGGCGATGTGAACCTGAACGCGATTGCCGCCGCGGTCATCGGCGGTACCAGCCTGTTCGGTGGACGCGGTAGCGCGTGGTCCGCGCTGCTGGGGATCATCGTGATTCAGGCAATTTCGAATGGTTTGACGCTGTTGAATCTGCCGTCGTCGCTGCGCTACATCATTACCGGCTGCGTACTGGCGATTGCGGTGATTATTGACTCTCTGGCCCGCCGCTCTCGTGTTTCCCACGGGCGTGCCTGAGTGAACTGAATGCGGTGTGTCCCGGCGCTGACCGTGGCACACCGCGAAAGGCGTTACTTCAGAGTGCTCACCAGCGCCTTGCGGCTGTCTTCCAGGGAGACCACCCGGCTGCACACGTCTTTACCAAACTTCTGGAAATCCGCTTCCTGGTTTTTCCACTCTTCCTGAATCGCCGTTTGCAGGCCGCCGAGACTGCCGAGGATCCCCTGTAACGGGTTGCCGCCGCCTTTCAGCACCGCTTTGGCGCCCATCTCGTTAATGCTGTCCTGCAGGATGCCGCCCATCGCCTGGTTCACCAGCTGCTGACCGTCGGCCCGCACCTGATCGATCGCTTTATAGTGGAAGGTCAGGCCGTCGCTGCGATGTTCGATAACCCGGTTCATCTGGGTTTTAAGCTGCGCGTCGAGCTTGGTCAGGCGGCCATGCATGCTGCTGCTGGCGCCCACCTGTTCGGTGATGATTTTATCCAGCGCCTGACGCCCTTTTTCGACTCTGGTGCGCGCGCCTTCATCAATCCACGGCAGGCTGCTGCGCAAACCGGCCTGATAATCCTGTGCTTGCTCGCGCTGGGCCGCAGTCAGGGTATACGACTTTCCGTTCCAGGTGAGGTTGCCGTCCGGCATTATCACCAGATCGCCGTTCTCCCCTTTAACCTGTACTTTTTGCGGACTGAGGATCACATCGTCACGCGGCGTGACGCTACACTGGTAGTCCGCATGCGCGGACAGAGCGGTAACGGACAATGCCACCGCCAACAGCGTTTTGCGCATCATAAAGCTCCCTTAAGACAAAACGGGTCGGCAATTGCCGACCCTTGTCAAACTTAGTCCCACCAGACGTCAAAAAGTTCGCTGGTGCGTACATCGGCGAGCTGGCGATCTTCCAGCCACTTGCGCACGAGAGCCTGATGCTCTTCCGTGCACTTGCCGATTTCCTGCATGCAGATCAGACCTTCCCAGGAGAGGTAGCCGCTGCCGTCAAACGCCAGCTTGTTCGGCTCAATCACTTCATCGATCAGATCGTTCACGGTCTGGTCGATATGATCTTCAGTGCTCCCTTCTGGGAAACGCCATGCAACGGAAAAACCGATCTCCTGAAACTCATCGATATGCATTTTTTTACGCAGACGACGGCTACGATTTTTTGCCATTATTTTACCCTCTCGAACATTAAGTCCCATACGCCGTGGCCAAGACGATGACCACGCTGTTCAAATTTGGTTACCGGGCGCGATTCCGGGCGCGGTACGTAATCGTTGCTTTCCGACTGGTTACGATAGCCGTCGAGCGATGACATCACTTCCAGCATGTGCTCTGCATAGGCTTCCCAGTCGGTCGCCATATGGAAGACGCCGCCCAGCTTCAGCTTACTTTTAACCAGCTCAGCAAACGGTGCCTGGACGATACGGCGTTTATTATGACGCGCTTTATGCCACGGGTCAGGGAAAAACAGCTGCACCATATTCAGGGAGTTATCCGGGATCATGGTGTGCAGCACTTCCACCGCATCGTGACACATGACGCGCAGGTTCTGGACGCCCTCTTCTTCTGCGGAGGCCAGACATGCCCCGACGCCAGGCGAGTGGACTTCAATACCGAGGAAATTCTGCTCGGGTTTGGCCTTCGCCATCGCCACCAGCGAGGCGCCCATGCCGAAACCGATTTCCAGGGTCACCGGCGCTTCGCGGCCAAACAGCGCGGAGAAGTCGAGTGGCGCTTCGTTGAATTCAACGCCCATCACCGGCCAAATGTTATCCAACGCGTGCTGTTGCCCTTTAGTCAGGCGCCCCTGGCGGCGGACGAAGCTACGAATGCGGCGCAGCGGGCGGCCGTTTTCATCGAATTCCGGAGATATGACGTCGTTTTTCATAAAAGTTAAGTCTGCTTGTGAAAGTGTTCGGAAAACGGGCATTATCCAAAGTTACCCGACGGATGCAAGGGTTTACAGCCTGTCGCCCTTATGCTGCAATCTGCCACCCTGTTCTCGCGATTCCGGAGCTGTACCTTTGACTTTTCTCGCCGCGCAATTTTCAACCCAGGTGTTGGACTGGTACGACAAATACGGCCGTAAAACCCTGCCGTGGCAAATCGGCAAAACGCCTTACAAAGTATGGCTCTCCGAAGTGATGTTGCAACAAACCCAGGTCACAACGGTTATCCCTTATTTTGAACGCTTTATGGCGCGCTTCCCGACGGTGACCGACCTGGCTGCGGCGCCGCTGGATGAAGTCCTGCACCTGTGGACCGGGCTGGGTTATTACGCCCGCGCGCGTAACCTACATAAGGCCGCGCAGCAGGTGGCCAACCAGCACGGCGGTGAATTCCCCCAGACCTTTGACGAAGTGGCCGCGCTGCCCGGCGTCGGGCGCTCGACGGCGGGCGCTATTTTATCGCTTTCTCTCGGCCAGCATTTCCCCATTCTCGATGGCAACGTCAAGCGGGTGCTGGCACGCTGCTACGCGGTTAGCGGCTGGCCGGGGAAAAAAGAGGTGGAGAAGCGTCTGTGGCAGATCAGCGAAGAGGTCACGCCGGCCAACGGGGTCGAGCGTTTTAACCAGGCGATGATGGATCTCGGGGCGATTGTCTGCACCCGTTCAAAGCCCAAATGCGAAATTTGCCCGCTGCATAATGGCTGCATTGCCTATGCAAACCATTCCTGGGCGCAATATCCTGGCAAAAAACCGAAACAGATTATTCCGGAACGTACCGGCTATTTGCTGCTGATGCAGCACGGTAATGAGGTGTTTCTTGCCCAGCGTCCGCCGGTGGGATTGTGGGGCGGATTATTCTGCTTTCCGCAGTTTGAGGAGGAGTCCGCACTGCGTGAATGGCTGGCTCAGCGGCAAATTAAGGCCGATACTCTGACGCAGATGACCGCGTTCCGCCATACTTTCAGCCACTTTCATCTGGATATCGTCCCGATGTGGCTTAAGGTAGATTCATCCGGGTCATGCATGGATGAAGGCAACGCACTCTGGTATAACTTAGCGCAGCCACCGTCGGTCGGACTGGCCGCTCCCGTCGAGCGCCTGTTGCAACAACTGAAAGCCGGGGCGCTGGCATAGCTTTCTGGCGAACAAAGAGGATCACTAATGAGCAGAACGATTTTTTGTACTTTCCTGCAGCGTGAAGCTGATGGCCAGGATTTCCAGCTGTATCCGGGCGAGCTAGGCAAACGTATCTATAACGAGATTTCTAAAGAAGCCTGGGCGCAATGGCAGCATAAGCAGACCATGTTAATCAACGAGCAGAAGCTCAACATGATGAACGTGGAACACCGCAAGCTGCTGGAACAAGAGATGATCAAGTTCCTGTTTGAAGGGAAAGATGTGCACATTGAAGGCTACACGCCGCCAGAAAAATAGTCGTCGTCAGATGACCCTTAAGCACAACAAACACAACGCACACTCCCGGAATGATGAAAAAATATTTAGCGCTAGCGCTCATCGCGCCTTTGCTCGTTTCGTGTTCCAGCTCTAATAAAAAGGGCGCCGGGTATAACGAAGCCTGGGTCAAGGACACCAACGGCTTCGATATTCTGATGGGGCAGTTTGCCCATAACATTGAAAATATTTGGGGTTATAAAGAAGTCCTGCTCGCCGGGCCGAAGGACTACGTCAAATACACCGATCAGTATCAGACCCGTAGCCACATCAACTTTGATGAGGGGACCATTACCGTCGAGACCATCGCAGGTACCGATCCGACCGGCCGTTTACGCCAGACGATCATTAAGACCTTGCTGATGGGCGACGATCCGGGTTCCATCGATCTCTACTCCGACGCCGACGATATTCAGATCTCGAAAGAGCCGTTCCTGTACGGCCAGGTGGTCGATAACCACGGCGATCCGATCCGCTGGGAGTGGCGCGCCTCGCGCTATGCCGACTATCTGCTGCAGACGCGGCTGAAAAGTCGCAGCAACGGCCTGCGCATCATCTACAGCATTACCATCAATCTGGTGCCCAACCACCTCGACAAACGTGCGCATAAGTACATCGGCTACGTTCGTCAGTCGGCGCGGAAATATGGCGTGGATGAGTCGTTGATTCTGGCGATTATGCAAACGGAATCGTCCTTTAACCCGTATGCCGTCAGCCATGCCGATGCGCTGGGCCTGATGCAGGTTGTTCAGCACAGCGCCGGGAAAGACGTCTATCGTTCGCAGGGTAAATCGGGGCTGCCAAGCCGTAGCTATCTGTTCGACCCGGCAAATAACATCGATACCGGCACCGCCTATCTGGCGATGCTGAATAACGTCTATCTGTCAGGCATCGATAACCCGACCTCGCGGCGCTATGCGGTGATCACCGCCTATAACGGGGGAGCGGGCAGCGTGCTGCGCATCTTCTCCAGCGATAAGGTTCAGGCCGCTAACATCATTAACAGCATGACGCCGGGCGATGTTTACTCCACCATCACCAATCGCCATCCGTCCGCAGAATCACGCCGTTACCTGTATAAGGTAAATACCGCGCAGAAGTCCTACCGCCGGAAATAAACGTCCTCCCCACCCGCCCTTTCGCGACCAGAAAGGGCCGGGTATTCCATCGCCCTCGCCTGCACTTCATACGAAAATGTTATTTGCATCACAATTTAATCTGCAAGCTAATGTGGATTGCATTTTTTTGCGGAAGGTAACAAAACATAACCACCGGGGCTGATAGAATCGCATCAAACAGCAACCCTGTATGTAATTAACAAAACAAGAACCCCGCCATTTTGTGAGGAAAATAACATGAACCTTAAGCTGCAGCTTAAAATTTTGTCGTTTCTGCAGTTCTGCCTGTGGGGTAGTTGGCTGACAACACTCGGCTCCTATATGTTTGTGACGCTCAAGTTCGATGGCGCGTCTATCGGTGCCGTGTATAGTTCGCTCGGTATTGCGGCGGTTCTGATGCCGACGCTGCTGGGGATCGTGGCGGATAAATGGGTCAGCGCAAAGTGGGTGTATGCGCTGTGTCACCTGGTGGGAGCCGGTACGCTGTTTATGGCGGCCCAGGTCACCACGCCAGGAGAAATGTTCTTTGTCATCCTGCTTAACTCGCTGGCCTATATGCCAACGCTGGGCTTAATCAATACCATCTCCTACTACCGGTTGAAATCCGCCGGTATGGATATCGTGACCGATTTCCCGCCGATCCGTATCTGGGGCACCATCGGCTTTATCATCGCCATGTGGGGCGTGAGCTTTGCCGGCTTTGAACTGAGCCATATGCAGCTGTATATCGGCGCAGCGCTCTCCATTGTCCTTGCGCTGTTCACCCTGACGCTGCCGCATATCCCGGTCTCGAATCAGCAGAAAAACCAGAGCTGGAGCACCATGCTGGGCCTGGACGCGTTTGCCCTGTTCAAAAACAAGCGCATGGCGATTTTCTTTATCTTCTCAATGCTGTTAGGCGCTGAGCTGCAAATCACCAACATGTTCGGGAACACCTTCTTGCACAGCTTCGATAACAACCCGCTGTTCTCCGGCAGCTTTATCGTTGAGCACGCGTCGGTGATGATGTCGATCTCGCAGATCTCGGAAACCCTGTTCATTCTGACCATCCCGTTCTTCCTGAGCCGCTACGGCATCAAGAATGTGATGATCATCAGTATCTTCGCCTGGATGCTGCGCTTCGGTCTGTTTGCCTATGGCGACCCGACGCCGTTCGGTACCGTGCTGCTGGTGCTGTCGATGATTGTCTACGGCTGCGCCTTCGACTTCTTCAACATTTCTGGTTCGGTGTTTGTCGAGAAAGAAGTGCGGCCGGAAATCCGCGCCAGCGCCCAGGGGATGTTCCTGATGATGACCAACGGCTTCGGCTGCATTCTCGGCGGCGTGGTGAGCGGGAAAGTGGTGGAGATGTATACCACCAACGGTATCACCGACTGGCAGCCGGTATGGCTGATCTTTGCGGCATACTCACTGGTGCTGGCTATCGCCTTTATCGCCCTGTTTAAGTACAAACACGTCCGCGCACCGGCAGGCGCACAGGCTACCACCGCGCATTAATACGCCACGGGTAGCGATACCAGAAAGCAACACTATGCAGCGCCCCGCCTTCCCGACGGGGCGTTTTTTTTAAGCCTTCAGCACGTAACCATACAGCCGCTTGATGCCATCAGGGTCCGTTTCACTGTAGACCCCCTGCAATTCAGGCGAGAAACCAGGCAGCATATTGACGCCCTCTTCCAGCGCCAGGAAGTAGCGCAGCACCGCGCCGCCCCAGACTTCCCCCGGCACCACGCACAGCACGCCCGGCGGGTACGGTAACGCCCCTTCGGCGGCAACGCGGCCTTCGGCCTCGCTCAAACGCACCAGCTCAACGTTACCGCGGATAAACTCGCGGTTTGCATCCTGCGGGTTCATCACCACGCGCGGGAAGCTCTGTTTGCGGAACATCTCTTTTTGCAGGTCTTTCACCTCAAAACTGACGTACAGGTCGTGCATCTCCTGACACAGCTCACGGAGGGTATAGTCGCGATAGCGAACCGGGTATTTGTTATAGATGGTCGGCAGTACGTCGGCCAGCGGGGTGTCGGCTTCGATATGCTGTTCGAACTGCGCCAGCATCGCCACCAGTTGAGCCAGCTTTTCGGCGCTCTCGGCAGGGGTGAGCAGGAACAGAATCGAGTTGAGGTCGCACTTCTCCGGCACGATACCGTTCTCACGCAGATAGTGCGCCAGAATCGTCGCCGGGATGCCAAAGTCAGTATATTCACCGCTTTCAGCATCGATGCCCAGCGTGGTCAGCAGCAGTTTGCAAGGGTCGACGAAGTACTGATCCTGGGCGTAGCCTTCAAAACCGTGCCAGCGGGCGCCTGGCTCAAAGCTGAAGAAATGACGTTCAGCCGCGATCTCTTCGGTGGGATAGTCCTGCCACGGACGTCCTGCCACCTGCGGCGGCACAAACGGTTGGATCATTTTGCATTGGGCGATAATCGCTTTACGCGCTTCAATCCCCAGCGCCACGCACTCCGCCCACAGGCGACGGCCGCTCTCCCCTTCGTGGATTTTGGCGTTAACATCCAGCGCCGCAAAGAGCGGGTAAAACGGACTGGTCGAGGCGTGCAGCATAAAGGCGTTATTCAGCCGCTTGTGCGGGCAAAACCGCGCCTGGCCACGCAGGTGGTTATCTTTCTTGTGGATCTGCGAGGTTTGCGAGAACCCGGCCTGCTGCTTATGCACCGACTGCGTGACGAAAATGCCCGGATCGTTTTCATGCAGATCGAGCAGCAGCGGCGAGCAGTCCGCCATCATCGGGATAAACTGTTCGTAGCCTACCCATGCGGAGTCAAACAGGATGTAATCGCAGAGGCTGCCGATTTTATCGACCACCTGACGCGCGTTGTAGACCGTGCCGTCGTAGGTGCCCAACTGGATCACCGCCAGGCGGAACGGACGCGGCGCATCGGCTTTCTCCGGCGCTACTTCCTGAATCAGCTTGCGCAGGTAGCTTTCGTCAAAGCAGTGGTCGTCGATGCCGCCGATAAAGCCAAACGGGTTGCGCGAGGCTTCGAGATAGACCGGCGTTGCCCCGGCCTGAATCAGCGCGCCATGATGGTTGGATTTATGGTTGTTGCGGTCAAACAACACCAGGTCGCCGCGCGTCAGCAGAGCGTTGCTCACCACTTTATTCGCCGCCGAGGTGCCGTTGAGGACAAAATAGGTTTTGTCGGCATTGAAGACCTTCGCCGCGAACTTCTGTGCGTGCTTGGCCGATCCTTCGTGGATCAGCAGGTCGCCGAGCTTAACATCGGCGTTGCACATATCGGCACGAAACACATTTTCGCCGAAGAAATCAAAGAACTGACGGCCTGCCGGGTGCTTTTTAAAGAAAGCACCGTGCTGATGTCCCGGGCAGGCGAAGGTGCTGTTATCCATTTCAACATACTGGGTCAGGGTGTCGAAAAACGGCGGCAGCAGACGTTCTTCGTAGCTGCAGGCGGAGGCTTCCAGCTCAAGCCACTCCTGTTCTTTACCGGTGATGACTGCGGTTACGCCCTGTGGCTTTGCCGGGCTGGCATCGCTCAGCAGATAGACGGGCAGATTAAAACCGCTGCGATTAAGCAGCGTGAGGATGCCGCTGCGGCTGTCCGCTTCGGTAATGACGACTGCCGCCACATCGGTAAAATCAGTACTGTCCAGCGCCACCACGCTGCGGTGGGTGGAGAGATGAGAAACCAGCGCGTGGCTGGCGGCAATGTGCATGGATTTCATTAGCGCGAATACCCGTTTCGGGAGAGTAAAAGGCTTCAGGCAAGGCGTTAATGCCTTGCCCAACGAACTGTCAGGGTCTGACTGGATCCCAGCTCCGACCGCCCGACATCAGTAAAAACAGACCGGGTCCGCTCTTACTGTTGTCCTGCAGTGAGCATGCGCTGCCGTCACCGCATGGGTGGCAGGTCATCAGAAGATAGCGTAGCAAGATGAGGCAGCTGATGCACCTGTGCGCTGCGGCAGTGGCGATATACAGACGGTGTTAGCATCCCAGCGGCCTCATGGTTGAAGAGAAGAAAATTCGCGCAATAATGTCACCTTTGACATACCCGCGCAAGATGAAATCTGTATGCAATCTGCTGGCATATTCGCAGGCCTTTACCGCACTTTCAGGTCATAATAACGCGGTGATCAGGGACAATGAACAGGAGCTTCACAGTGGTTACAGGACCTTTTATTAACGCCGGCGCGGTCCTTTTGGGCGGTATTCTGGGCGCGCTATTGAGCCAGAGACTGCCGGAGCGGATCCGCACGTCGATGACCTCTATTTTTGGTCTGGCCTCGTTGGGCATTGGTATTCTGCTGGTGATCAAGTGCGCCAACCTGCCGGTAATGGTGCTATCAACGCTGGTGGGAACGCTGCTTGGCGAAGCCTGTAACATGGAAAAAGGCGTCAATACCCTGGTGAGCAAGCTCCAGCAATGGCTCACGCCGAAAGGCAAAACCAAGGCCCCGGTGAATGCGTCGTTTATACAGAGCTACGTCGCTATTATCGTGCTGTTTTGCGCCAGCGGTACGGGGATTTTTGGTGCCATGCGCGAGGGCATGACCGGCGATGCCAGCATACTGATCGCTAAGGCCTTTCTCGACTTTTTCACCGCCACGATTTTCGCCTGCACCCTTGGGTTTGCGGTTTCCGCGATTAGCGTACCGATGCTGCTTATTCAGCTGTCGCTGGCGGCCTGCGCCTCGTTGATTATGCCGCTGACAACGCCGATGATGATGGCAGATTTTACCGCCGTTGGCGGGATGCTGCTGCTGGCAACGGGTCTGCGCATCTGCGGAATTAAGATGTTTGCGGTGGTGAACATGCTGCCCGCCCTGCTGCTGGCAATGCCGATATCACTGGCCTGGACGGCATTTTTCGCCTGAAGATGCGTGCTTTTAATTCGAACTGGTGATAGATTGTGCAGTCTGCATCAAATTGAATAAATTTCGTTGACGCAGCGAGGCGGATCGGTTTTAATGCGCCCCGTTGCCCGGATAGCTCAGTCGGTAGAGCAGGGGATTGAAAATCCCCGTGTCCTTGGTTCGATTCCGAGTCCGGGCACCACTATTTAGAAGAACCCGCCTATGGCGGGTTTTTTGCTTTCTGAGAACCGGACTCTCCATCGAACTCCGTTCGATTATTCGCGGGTAAACCGCTCACCCCTTCCGGGGCCAGCGCGACAGGCGCGCTGTTCAACGCCTGCGGCGTTAGTCCGAGTCCGGGCACCACTATTTAGAAGAACCCGCCTATGGCGGGTTTTTTGCTTTCTGAGAACCGGACTCTCCATCGAACTCCGTTCGATTATTCGCGGTAAACCGCTCACCCCTTCCGGGGCCAGCGCGACAGGCGCGCTGTTCAACGCCTGCGGCGTTAGTCCGAGTCCGGGCACCACTATTTAGAAGAACCCGCCTATGGCGGGTTTTTTGTTTTCTGCAATACGGACTCTTCATCGAATTCAGGTCGGCAAACAGCTGGCTGAAGAAAACACCTACGCGTAGGTGTAGGTGTAGGTGTTTTCACTTTCATTGATTAATTTTCAAAGTTGAACACTCTGGCCCAGTCAAAATCACGTGATTTTTCGATGCTATCTGGCCAATTAGAAAACCAATCAGGCTGTTCTCCTATATGTTCAAGCCGATCGAAGCTTGGCATATAAGGCTTAATATCAAGTAATAGTGAACCATTCTCAGCGTCAATATAACTTATATCCTACCTCCCCTTTTTCAATATCCACATAGGTAATTTGGCAACAGGTTAATGCGATAGGATTCGGCCGTTCAGGTGAACGCGTTGCAAATATTCCTACTATATTTGGTGCATGTAGATAAGGGGTGTCTACCGTAAGTACATTACGTGATCTGGAATTATCACAATGATTAAACCACCATAAAACCTGCATGTGGGGAATGCATTCCAATGTTGCCAGCGCTGCACGATACTCTGGTTTTAACACAAGGCGATACATATCTTGATTGACAACAACCTGACCAATCGACTCCATTTTGAGTGTGCTCATAATCCCTCGCTAAAAATTAACAATTTAATCAGTTGGTTAGTTAAAAACAGCGCTGTAAAATTAGTGTAGGGAAACTTTATAAATGGTGGAAGGATTATTTTTATAAAAAGGCTAACTGAACCCATCTTTTAATAATGGCATACGAGTGATCTTACCCAGCAATAGTGAATACCAGCCGTGGCGGGTAGTACTGTTCTTCATATTATCAGGCACGGCATAATCAGCGTGACAGCATAAGTGGCAAAGGGGAGTCAAAGCTGGGGTTAAGAAGGGAAAGTTCAAAGTGCTTAAATTGAGCCATGATGTTTAGTTATCTCAACTGGTGCATGACGGTATCTCAAAAACCTTTATTTCAACATATCAAATGTAAGTTTGAACGATGTTCAATGCGAAGAAAGGTGCACGGATAAAAAACCCGCCTGTCAGGCGGGTCTGTGCGTTCAGGAATACAGGGCCAATAGCAAATGCCGTGCGACGATCTGCGGCACGCCACTTACCCCGCCCCCATCCTTAGCCGAACAGCTTACCTTTAAGCAGGTTCATGCCTTCTGACAGCAGGTCCTGCTGGGCAGGCTCCTCGCCGTTGGGTGATAAGCCATCGACGATTTTAGGCAGATACTCAGAAATCACCGACGATGCTGTTTGCGGATCGATCCCCAGCTTATCGCTCAGATCCTGCAGCGCGGAGGATCCTAACGCCGACGACACCTGATCGCGGGAAACCGGCAAGTTGTTCTGCTGGCCGATCCACGATTCGACGATCTCTCCCAGCCCGCCGCCGCGCAATTTCTCCAGTACGCCCTGAATACCGTCCTGCTGCTGGATCCAGCTCATAATGGCCTGCAGCTGCTCCGCTTTACCGGCCTGCCCACCCAGCATGCCGCCAATCTGATCAAGTAACCCCATGACAGACTCCGTGAACTGTGTCGTGAATGAATGACGGGATAAGCGTAGTTCATAAATCACGTTCCGACGCGGTCATCACGTGCTGCACAAAGCGGCTCAGCTTCGGCAACGGGCGCAGATCCTGACGCCACAGCAAATGGACCGGTCGTGACTGAGGCGTGTAGGCGTCCAGTACCCGCACCAGTTTGCCACTGGCAAGCGCCTCGCTGAGCAGGACTTCCGGCTGTAATAGCAACCCGGCACCGGCGATGGCCGCCATTCGCAGGCCGTGCCCGTCATTGCAGCGCAGCACCGCATCACGCTTCCAGCGCACCGCGTCCTGTTCGCCCGGCAATATCCACTCGTTGCGCGCGGTCCATACCGTATGGGACAGACAGCGATGGCTGGCCAAATCCGCCGGGGTGAGCGGCGTACCGTAGCGGGCCAGATAATCGGGAGCGGCGCAGATCACCATGCGGTATGGACAGAGATATTTCGCCACCAGATCGCGGTTGTGAATATCGCCGATACGGATCGCCAGATCGATGCCTTCATCCACCAGATCGACCATCCGGTTGGTCAGATCCAGCTCGATGCGTACATCCGGCCAGCGCTGCAAAAAGCTGGCGGTGAGCGGCGCGATCACACAGGCGCCAAAGGAGGTTGGCGCGCTAATACGCAACGTCCCGGCGGGCGCCAGCCGCAGCCGTTCGACCGAGCGTTCGGCAATGGCGACCTGTTCCACAACCCGCCTGGCTTCCTCATAATAGACCCGCCCGGCGTCGGTCAGACTCTGGCGACGGGTATTGCGCTCAAGCAGTCGGGTGCCGAGCTGGCGCTCGATATTGGCGATGTATTTCCCAACCATCACCGCCGACATCTCCAGCCGCGATGCCGCATCGGTGAAGCTACCGCATTCCACCACGGCGATGAGTATCTCCATTCCGCGCAGCTTATCCATATTGCAAACCTCTGGTTAGTAATCATCTAACTTTTAGCCAGTTTATCCGATTCCTGTTTCATTAAAGAATAGAGGCTCACCACAGATAAGGAGCCAGCCATGAAAATCATCGTTATCGGAGCCAGCGGTACCATCGGACAGGCGGTCAGTGAAGCACTGAGTCACCAACATGACGTGATTCGCGTGGGTCGTACCCACGGCGATTTCCAGGTTGATATCACCTCGCAGTCAAGCGTTGAAGCGCTGTTTGAAAACATCGGCCAGGTCGATGCCATCGTCTCGGCCACCGGCAATCTGTTCTTTGGTCCGCTGGCCAGCATGACCGACCAGGATTTCAATCAAGGTTTGCAGGATAAGCTGCTGGGGCAAATTCGCCTGGCGCTGACCGGGCAGCACTACCTGAATGATGGCGGCTCGATTACCCTGGTCAGCGGGATTGTCGCTCACGAACCGATTGCCCAGGGCGTCAACGCCACCACGGTGAACGCCGGACTGGAAGGATTTGTCCGCGCCGCCGCCTGCGAACTCCCGCGCGGGATCCGCATTAACCTGATAAGCCCCACCGTATTGACGGAATCGCTCGCGACCTATGACAGTTTCTTCCCCGGCTTCGACAGCATTCCCGCCGCAACCGTCGCCAGGGCCTATCGCCGTAGCGTGGAAGGGGTGCAGACTGGGCGGATCTACACCGTCGGCTACTGATTCACTCCATCACCGGGAGCGACGGCCAGCCAGACGCTCCCGGCTGACAGGCCGCTTTTACCAGCCCGGTTAAACAACACATGTTTTAAATATTGATCCGCTGCACACTCTCACTAAATAGCGCGGAGTGTGAGCGCTTTCGCATTCTTAATTTCCGCTGCCGCATCCCGCTTCAATTCACCCTATTCAGGAAACAAACCAATTCATTGATTTATTTGAAAATAACAATTCTTATCTTTAAAAATCATGGTGCAGACATCCGCCACAAATTCTCCACAGAATAACCAGGCCTTTTATACCGTGGCTGACAACCAATCATTCCGGACAATTTTCACCGAGGCGGAGTTTTATCTGCCTGAAAATAACCTTCCAGCGAGTTAATTATTAAATCGCCTTTTAGATAGCAGAAACCGCTGCAAAATGGTTTTTCGGGTTTATTCGCGCCGTTGAATCAGGCGCCAGGACAGAGGTAAAGCATTTTTTTTATATCGACGTTAGACATTTTTAATAATTTCTTAAATGCTGCGAGATTGTGACAATGGTAAACGAAATGTTATGATGAGTAGATTAGCTGTACTCCTCATTGGAATATCCATCTATACCCTAAATAATTCGCGTTGTAGGCAGGCGGCGACGCAGAGAATCTCCGGGAGCTTACTGAAGTAAGTGACTGGGGTGAACGAGTAACGCCAACGCCCATACAACTTGAAGTATGACGGGTATAACGCTGACTTAGCCTCGCAGTGATGAGAGAGCGCCATGACTAAACATCAATCTGTGCCTGTTGAAAATCTTGAAAGTAATACCATAAGACCCATTCCCCTTAATATGCGACACGGTAAACCCAGCGATCTTTTTACCATTTGGTTTGGTTCTAATATTATGCTGCTCACCGTTATTACCGGTGCCATGTCCGTCACTATTTTCCATCTTTCATTTTTCTGGTCAGTGATTGCATTACTTATCGGCAGCCTGGTTGGTGGCCTGTTTATGGCGCTACATTCTGCTCAGGGGCCTAAACTGGGCGTGCCGCAAATGGTACAAACCAAAGGTCAGTTCGGCTCCTATGGTTCCGTGCTGGTGGTATCGATAGTCGTATTAATGTATATCGGCTTTACCGCCTCCAGCCTGGTATTAGGCGGGCAATCCATGCATGCTATCTATAAACCGATGAACTCAGATATCGGTATTATTGTGGTAGGTGCGCTCAGCTTATTCGCAACCATTTTTGGTTATAAAATCATCCACTCCTACGCCAGAATAATGTCGTGGATTTCAGGGATTGTGCTGGCGGCGACCTTTTTATGGATCGTCTTTGTGCACGGCCTGCCGGTCGATTTTCTCGATCGCGGCGGCTTTAACGGCGTCGGCTTCCTCGGGGCCGTCTCCATTGCCGCCCTGTGGCAGCTGGCCTACGCACCATATGTCTCTGATTACTCACGCTATATGCCCTACAGCACCAACGACAAGAGCGTGTTTTACGCCAGCTACTTTGGCTGTATTTTAGGCTCATATCTGCCGATGATCCTCGGGGTGCTGGTCGCCACCTGCATTGGTAATGATGATATTATTCAAGGCATTATCGACCTCACCGGCGGCATGGGTGCGGTGGTAATTGTGGTTCTGGCCTTAGGGATCGCCGCCACCAACTCAATGATGCTGTACTGCGGCGTGCTCTGTACCTTGACCCTGGGCCAGACCTTTATTGATGGCTGGTCGCCGATGGCGCGGGCCAGAATCATTACCGCGATTCTGACGATGCTCCTCGAAATCGCGCTGGCAATTTATGGTCAGGAAAACTTCTTATTAATCTATACCAACTTTATTACCGTGCTGTTGTATGTGCTGGTGCCGTGGACCGCCATTAACCTTGTGGATTATTACCTGGTCGCCCACGGTGAATATGATGTTGAATCGTTCTTCAAACGTGATGGCGGCGTCTACGGTTATTTTAATGCGACCGCCATCTTCTGTTATTTATTAGGTATTGCGGTAGAAGTGCCGTTTATGTCAACGGCTATATATACCGGCCCGATTGCGTTATCAATTGGCGGGGCTGATTTATCCTGGATTATTGGTCTGCTGGTGGTTTCACCTGTCTATTACACGCTCTCAAAAGCGAAGACCGTCAAGAAGATGGCTTTTGCTAAAGAGAAAGCTTAAGCAATACATTCCCTCAGTGTTTATTCCTGACTCCGGATACCCTCCGGAGTTTTTTTTACCCACGTTTTCCCACGACCAGCAGAATATGGCACGCGGAAATATCCCGCGCTAAACGAGAAAAAGAGGAAAAAAAAGCGCCCAATAATGGGCGCTTTATCGTTATCGTCATCGTCATCGTCATCGTCATCGTCAGGAGACGGCCATCCAGTGGCGCAGGTTATCTAACATCGCCAGGCATTTCTCCAGTTCGGCCAGCGCAATAAATTCATCCGGCTTGTGCCCCTGCTCCATGCTACCCGGCCCACAGATCATCGTCGCCACGCCCGCCTCGTCAAACAGACCGCCTTCGGTACCAAATGCGACGGTAGCAAAGTCAGCATTTCCCGCCCACTGCGCCAGCCAACCGGCAAACGCCGACTGCGGGTCGCTCAGCAGGCCTGGATACTGGCTGAGGGGATGAAAGCGAATCGTGGCGTCCTCCGCCACCGCACGCATCGCCGGTACCAGCTCTTCTTCGGCATAGGCCTGCAGCCCGGAAAGGGTATCGTCGAGGGAGACATCCGGCAAATGGCGAATTTCAAAATCGAACTGGCAGCGTTCAGGCACGATATTCAGCGCCGCGCCGCCGCTAATTAGCCCCACCTGCACCGTGCTGTACGGCGGGTCGAAACGCGCATCCTGGCGCAGCGCCAGCTTTTCACCCAGCACGCCTAATCGGGTCATCAGCTTCGCCGCATACTCAATGGCATTCACCCCTTCCGGGGCATAGGCCGAATGGCAGGCCTTGCCGTGAATATGGCAGCGCATCGCTAACTTGCCTTTGTGGCCATATACCGGGCGCATCCCGGTGGGCTCGCCGATAATGCACAGCGCGGGCTTCTCCGTTGAGGCTTTCAGGTGGTTGACCAGGCTCCGGACGCCCAGGCAGCCCACCTCCTCATCATACGAGAAGGCGAGATGCAGCGGCATGGTTAATGGCTGGGCGAGAAACGCGGGCACGGAGGCCAGAACGCAGGCGATAAAACCCTTCATATCGCTGCTGCCACGGCCGTAGCACAGGCCGTCGCGGAGAGTGAGTTCAAAAGGAGGGACCGTCCAGCGCTGCCCGTCAACCGGGACCACGTCGGTATGACCAGAGAGCATCACCCCGCCCGGCCCCGGTGGCCCCAGACGAGCATAGAGATTCGCCTTTTTACCCTCCTCGTCAAAAAACAGCCGGGATTCAATGCCAAAACCGCTCAGAAAGCGGTTTATGAAGTCGATCATTGCCAGATTGGATTCGCGACTGGTGGTATCAAAAGCCAGTAGCGTTGCCAGTATCGTTGTCGCTTGATTATTCATCGCCCGGCACTCCGTAACTGGGGGCCTCCCGCGGGTCGAGCGCACGCGTGATATAGGCCTGCATCTGCGGTTCATACGCCTGCCAGAGCGTGGAAAGCTCCCCGATGGGATCGTCATCGCTCCAGTCCACCCGCAGGTCGACCAGCGGCCACGAGTAGTCATCCACCACTTTCACCGCCGCAGAATGCACCGGGCCGGCCTCACCGCCGCAGGCCAGTCCGGCCTTCAGGGCGGCAATCAGCCGCATCGCCATTTCACCTTCGCTACGCTCGAATCCGCTCACCATCGCCTCAACAACCGACGGGCTGGCCAGCATATTGCCGCCGGCGATACAGCTCTGCCCTTCGGCAACGTGGTAAATCCCGAGGGTTTTATCCCCGCTGAACGAGGCGGTTTTGCCGTTGGCATCGATGGCGATAATTTGCCGGTAACGGCTGAAATCATCCTCCGCCAGCGCGCGGCGCAGGGCCTTTTCAGGCTCAACGCCCTGCTCCAGCTGGGCCAGGGCGATCTGCCCCAGCGCCGGTAAAGTAATATTCTGACTGGACACCGCCCCCACGCCGGCCTGGAGCCACGGGCAACGCGCGCCGACGGCAATGCTGGAGGAGCTGATAGCAATACCAAACTGCCCGCTTTCCGGGCAATAAGCAGCAATAGAAAAGGTCATGGTGGCTCCTTATTTCACGTAATCATCAGGGATCACGGCAATCACATCGATCTCCATCAGCCACTGCGGCTGCGCCAGCGCGGAAATCACCAGCCCGGTGGAGATCGGGAAGACGCCCTTCAGCCACTTGCCCACTTCCTGATACACCGGCTCGCGGTAGCGCGGGTCAATAATGTAGGTGGTGGTTTTCACGATGTGCGACAGCTCGCTGCCGGCCTCTTCCAGCAGCTGTTTAACGTTTTTCATCGCCTGCTCGGCCTGGGCTTGCGGGTCGCCCAGCCCCACCAGGTTCCCGGAAAAATCGGTCCCTACCTGACCACGAACATAGACGGTATTGCCGGCGCGAACCGCTTGGCATAAATCGTTATCCAGGCTCTGATTCGGGTAGGTCTCTTTGGTGTTAAACATGCGAATACGGGTATGGGTTGGCATCTTGTTTATCCTGTTCAATGGGCGAAGGTTCAGCGCTGACCGGCGGACTGGTACTGGCTGTATTTGCGTTGGGTGGCGATATGGTCCGCAATGTGTTTTGCGTCATGCCAGACGCCCCAGATAAAGGTTGAGCCACGGCGTGACAGCCACGGCAATCCGAGGAAATAGACCCCCGGTTCGCTGGAGACACCGCGCTGATGCTGCGGCCGACGCTGCTCATTGAAAGCGTTGACGTTCAGCCAGCTGTAATCCACCGCATAGCCCGTCGCCCAGATAATGGTGGTGATCCCGGCATCGGCGAGATTCAGTGACAGAATCGGTGTCGTCATGCACGACGGGTCGGGTAAAAACTCGCGCGCCTGTGGCTCCGGCGGCAGATCGAGGCCGTTTGCCTCAACGTAGCGATCCGCAGCATCCAGCAGCGCCAGGTAGTTTTCATCTCCGCGACGGATGTTGTCACACAGATCCGCCTGGAAGGTGGCCGTACCGGA
Source organism: Enterobacter sp. JUb54 (assembly GCF_014298075.1). Taxonomy (GTDB): domain Bacteria; phylum Pseudomonadota; class Gammaproteobacteria; order Enterobacterales; family Enterobacteriaceae; genus Klebsiella; species Klebsiella lignicola. Next base: position 4,777,231 of record NZ_CP060418.1, on the reverse strand, counting down.
TTCAAAGGCTTTGGTCAGCCCCACCAGGGTGATGCCGCGCTGCGCCAGCTGGCGGAAATCGACGGTATGCCCGCCGTGGGCGCCGCTTACCGCGATGGTGACATGCTCTTTCCCCGGCGCGCTGGCAGGCGCATCCCACATGCCCAGCACCCCCAGCCACCAGCAGAAATCGCGATCGCGGTAAGCGCGTGGTGGACGGTCGTGGGCGCCAACGGACAGATAGACCTGGCGGCCCGCACGTTGCAGTTCGTCGGCAATCTGTACCCCAGAGGAACCCGCCCCGACGACCAGCACCCCACCAGCAGGCAGCTGTTCGGGGTTGTAGTAGCGGGCAGAGTGGATCTGATGGATCTCGCTCTCTTTCGGCGCAATCGCCGGGATCACCGGTTTCTGAAAGGGCCCGGTCGCCGCCACAATGCGCTGCGCTTCAATCACGCCATCGGTGGTTTCGATGGTAAATCCCGGACGCCCGCTGTTGCGTACCGCGCTCTTGACCTCCACCCCGGTACGCACGGGCAGCGCGAATTCCCTGACGTAATCTTCAAAATATTCCGCTACCCCCTCCTTGGGAATGAAGCTGTCGGGATCCCCCCCCTTAAACTCCATGCCGGGAAAGCGGTCATGCCACGCCGGACCATTCGCCACCAGCGAGTCCCAACGCCCGGTACGCCAGGCTTCCGCAATGCGGTTTTTCTCGATCACCAGATGTGAAATGCCAAGCTTCGTCAGATGCTCGCTCATGGCAATACCGGCCTGGCCCCCGCCCACAATCAGCGTATCAATATTTGTTTTTTCTACGGTCATAACATGTGTCCTTCGAATGGTGTTCAATCGCCAGGAATAAACCACTGCGCAGGACCGAGGTTAATAAACCGTAACAAACAGGTAAATTATTATAAATTTAGAACCTGAGAATAAAATAGTGATGCAGAGTGCAGCACCTTGAATAGTCTGAATAAATATAAAAAACCGCAGGATATCGGGCCTGAAACAGCTCAATAAAAGTCGTGAAATAAAAATAATGCGCCAACGCTCAAGCAATAAAAAATAGGTTAAGAGCCTCGTTTTTTTATATTTAAGCCGTCTGTTTAAAATAATCAGACGGCTGTCTTTTGGGGGTCAGGCTACCTTTGCCTCGACGTCCGGCGGGCTGAGCACCGCGTGACGGCAATATTCCATAAACAGCTGCGTCGGTTTGGTTGGCTCGCTGCTGCGCAGATGCGCCATGACCAGCGTGGAGTTGGCCATCTCATCCTGAATCTCGACGCAGCGCACCCGCTGGCCATCATAGGTCACGTCCGACACCGGGCGGGTCACCAGCACCGAAAAGCCCAGCCCCTGGCCGACCATACAGCGCACCATTTCAATCGACGGCGAGCTATAGGCAACCTGCGGGTTGTAGCCTTTATCTTTGAAAATACTGATAAAATAGTTGCGGCTCGGCACCACATCCAGCAGCACCATCGGCAGGGCATGCAGATCGGCGAGCTTCACCGTCGCCCGCTGCGCCAGCGGATGGTTCGCTGGCAGCAGAGCATAGGGTTTCTGCGGTGCGTTGAGACTCTCCGTCTGGATGGAGGTATCCAGCTCCAGGTCATACAGAAACGCCAGGTCAAAGCGACCGCGATGCAGGCCGTGGGCGATTTCATGCTGTTCGCCGTCGTAAATTTTAATGGTGATATCCGGATAGATTTTTTTAAACCCGGCAATCAGCGCGGGCAAATAGAGCGGCGCCGCAGTTTCAAAACAGCCGAGCGAAATAATGCCGGAGACCAGTTCGTTATCCGCTTTCGAATTTTGCTCAAACTGATGCGCCAGGCGCAGCAGCTCTTTGGCCTTCTCATAAAAGCGCTGCCCGCTGGGGGTCATCGACACGCCCTGGGCATGGTGGCGAATAAAAAACTGTTGCTCAAACATATCCTCCAGCGTTTTTACCGCAATGGAGACGGACGGTTGCGCGATGTGCAGCTGTCGGGAGGCTTCGGCAATACTCTCGGCTTCGACAACGGCCACGAAGTATTTCAGCTGTTTCAGGGTGAAGTGGGGCATCGGGGAGTACCTTATTTTTTATTCTCAGAGAGATAAGCTCGTTAGCATTAAACGATGCTCCCCTGCCCCCGCAACCCCGCCAGCGGAAAAAGATCAACAATCCGACACGGGTCTGATTTTTACAAAAAATTAACAGACAGCCGCCGCACAATGGCACGCCGACGACCATCAAGCGGTACCCAGCCTGCCCGATATTAAGCTCATCGCTATTTTTTTTATAATCTAATGACATGAAAGACAATATTAAATATTGTCAAAGCACGCCTGTGGCAATAAACAAAATCGTGAAGAAAAATAAAATAATTACCTTAAATACAATACATTAAAAACCTTTCACGGCGATTCTCGCGACAGTCATCCCCGTCACCGTCGCCCCGTGAATTCGCGGCTATTTTCCCGCCAGCGGGACTAACACAGTTTTTTATGGAGGTTACCTAGATTTTTAGTCCTTTCTCGTCGTCCTCCCCTCCTGCATCATGAATTAACGGCAACAAATAAATAACAAACAAGCAACACATTAAGGGAGAGTCGGATGTCTGACAGAAACTTTTGGCAGCATAAACTGCGGGAGCAACGCTTTATCAGCCACGCGATCGTCGATGGCCGCCCCTGCTTCGCCCACAGCCGCGCGGTGTGCCCGGCGATCAACCCGGCGACCAATACCGTACTCGCGGAGGTCACCGCGCTGCAGGCGGAAGATATCGATCTTGCGGTGAAATCGGCCCGCGATAGCTTCAACGCCGGCGTCTGGTCAGGGCTGTCGCCACAGGAACGTAAAACCGTGCTGCTCAGGCTCTCCGCGCTGATCCTCGAACACCGTGAAGAGCTGGCGCTGCTGGAGAGTGCCAGCATGGGCAAACCGGTCAACGATGCGCTGAATATCGATATTCCCGGCGCCGCGTACGTCATCGCCTGGTACGCCGAGAGCATCGACAAAATGTACGACGAGGTCGCCCCCACCCGCAAAGGTTCGCTGGCCACCCTCACCCGCGAGCCGGTAGGCGTCGTGGCGGCCATCGTCCCGTGGAACTTTCCGCTCGACCTGGCCTGCTGGAAACTGGGGCCTGCGCTGGCCGCCGGCAACAGCGTGATTCTGAAACCGTCCGAAAACTCACCGTTCTCGGCGCTGCGCCTGGGCGAACTGGCCCTCGAAGCGGGTCTGCCGCCCGGCGTGCTGAACGTGGTCACCGGTCTCGGTACCGAAGCCGGCACCGCGCTTGGGCTGCATCACGACATCGACGTGATCACCTTCACCGGTTCGACCGCCGTCGGAAAGGCCTTTATGGCCTATTCCGCGCAATCCAATCTGAAGCAGGTGTGGCTGGAGTGCGGTGGTAAAAGCGCCAATATCATCTTTGCCGACTGCCAGGATCTCGATCTGGCCGCCGAAAAAGCCGCATTTGGCATCTGCTTTAACCAGGGCGAGGTCTGCTCCGCCAACTCGCGCCTGCTGGTTGAACGCCCGATCTACGCTGAATTCATCGCCCGGCTACAGGTAAAAATGCAGGCCTGGGCACCGGCTCACCCGCTCGATCCTCAGGCCAAAATGGGCGCCATGGTCAGCGCCGCGCATGCGCAGAAGGTGATCGACGCTATCCGCTGTGCTGAACAGGCGGGCGCTCACGTGCTCACCGGCGGCCAGCAGGTTGAGATTGACGGGGTTGCCAACTACGTACAGCCCACCTTGCTGGAAACGGTCAGCGAAGAGATGCCGCTGTGGAAAGAGGAAATTTTCGGCCCGGTGCTGGCGGTCCTGCCTTTTGATGATGAGCAGCAGGCGGTCCATCTGGCCAACAACCATATTTACGCCCTCGCCGCCTCAGTCTGGACGGATGACCTGCACCGTGCGCACCGCGTGGCCGGGCGTCTTAACGCCGGAACGGTGTCGGTCAATACCGTCGATGCGCTGGATGTCACGGTGCCATTTGGCGGCAATAAACAGTCTGGCTTTGGCCGGGATCTGTCGCTGCACGCCTTCGACAAATTCACCCAGCTTAAAACCACCTGGTTCCAGTTTCGCTAGCAGGCAGCGGCCATTGCCGCGCGCTGATTCCGCTTAAAGGAGAAAAAAATGATCGATTCTGTTCGCCCGACGCGCTCTACCACCGAGTATCAAAGCGCAGATGCCGCACACCATATCCATGCCTTCCTTGACCAGAAAGCGCTGAATGCCGAAGGGGCGCGCGTGATGGTGCGCGGCGAGCGCCTGCACCTGTGGGACAACGACGGTAATAAATACCTCGATGGCATGTCCGGGCTGTGGTGCACCCAACTGGGCTACAGCCGTCAGGATCTGGCGGATGCCGCGGCGGCACAGTTCGCCAAACTGCCCTATTACAATATGTTCTTTCACACCACGCACCCCACGGTCATCGAGCTGTCCGAACTGCTGTTCAGCCTGCTGCCCGGCCACTACAGCCATGCCATCTACACCAACTCCGGTTCCGAATCGAATGAAGTGCTGATCCGCACCGTGCGTCGCTACTGGCAGATCCTCGATAAGCCGCAGAAAAAGGTGATGATTGGCCGCTGGAATGGCTATCACGGTTCAACCCTTGCCGCCACAGCCCTCGGCGGCATGAAAGCGATGCACACCATGGGCGGGATGATCCCCGACGTCGCCCACATCGATGAACCCTACTGGTATATGCACGGCGGCGACCTGACGCCGCAGGAGTTCGGGCTGCGCTGCGCCCGCCAGCTGGAAGAGAAAATTCTGGAGCTGGGGGCAGAGAACGTCGCCGGCTTTATTGCCGAGCCGTTCCAGGGCGCCGGGGGAATGGTGTTCCCGCCGGAGAGCTACTGGCCTGAGATTCAACGCATTTGCCGGAAACATGACGTGCTGCTGTGTGCCGACGAAGTCATCGGCGGCTTTGGCCGAACCGGCGAGTGGTTCGCCCACCAATATTTTGGCTTCGAACCGGATACCCTTTCCATTGCCAAAGGACTCACCTCCGGCTACGTACCGATGGGCGGCCTGGTGTTGAGCAAGCGCATGGCCGACGTGCTGGTCGAGAAAGGCGGCGTGTTCGCCCACGGTCTGACCTACTCCGGCCATCCGGTGGCTGCCGCTGTCGCCATCGCCAACCTCAAAGCGCTGCGGGATGAGCAGTGGGTGACGACAGTGCGTAACGACAGCGGTCCCTATTTACAAAAGACGTTGCGCGAAGTGTTTGGCAACCACCCGCTGATCGGTGAAATCCAGGGAGCAGGCCTGGTCGCGGCCCTGCAGTTCGCCGAAGACAAGCAGACCCGCAAACGCTTTGCCAATGAAAACGATCTGGCCTGGCGCTGCCGGACCATCGGCTTTGAGGAAGGCGTGATTATCCGCTCGACCCTGGGACGCATGATCATGGCCCCGGCGCTTATCGCCAGCCACAGCGAGCTGGATGAGCTGGTTGAGAAGACTAAAAAAGCCGTCGACCGCACCGCCCGAGAGATCGGCCTGCTGTAACCCCCTCTGCTGCTTTTCCCCAAGCCCGCTTCACCGCGGGCTCATCACTATTTCCAGCGTCATTTCCCCCGCGCCCGGCGTTTATTTTTAAACAGCTAATAGCACGAGGTGCTTAGTTTATAATAAGCGTGCTAATTATATTACCCGTTATCAACGACACCTTGCGGTAGCCGTTCGCCATTCATCAATTATCCCTGCAAGGCACCGATGGTTCACATCGCATGTCATCGCGTGCCATCAACATTCACATACCGGGCATCCTGGGTCGCTCACTATCGGGATATTTAGAGCCTGTTTAATGAAGAGATCGACAATATGAATATTAAAAAACTGCGTGTCATGCTGTTACTGGTTGTGCCTGCTCTGGGGCTGGCCGCGGGTGGCTGGTATTATTTAGCCAACGGTCGTTACGTCGAAACCGATAATGCGTACGTCAAAGCGGATAAAACCGGCATTAGCGCGGAAGTCGCTGGCCGGGTTGAAAATGTCGCGGTGAAAGAGAACCAGCACGTTAATAAAGGCGACCTGCTGTTTAGCGTCGATCCGAAGCCCTATCAGCTGGCTGTCGCCCAGGCAGAGTCCGACCTGAATACTACCGTTATCGATTTGAACACCATCAAATCGCAATACCAAAGCAAGCTGGCGAATATCGCGGTGTCGCAAAGTCAGCACCAGTATGCCCAGCGTGAGGAAGACCGTCTGCATCGTCTGAACGGGCCTGGCTATGTTTCCGCCTCGGATCTCGATGGCGCCCATCAAAAAACGCTGCTGATGGCGCTGGAAGTCAACATGCTTAAAAAACAGCTGCAGGAAGTGGCGGATAGCTTTGGCGGCGATATTGCAATGCCGGTTGAACAACACCCGCGTTATAAAAAGGCGCTGGCCGAGTTAAATACCGCCAAAAATAATCTGTCGCACGTGCAGGAATATGCCCCGGCCTCCGGCACCATTACCAAAGTGCTGCAGAAAGGCGAATATGTGCAGAACGGCACCACCACCATGTTATTAGTCTCCGATAAGAACTTATATATCGAAGCGAATTTCACGGAAAAAGATCTGGCGCATATCCGCAATAACCAGCAGGCAGAAATTAATGTCGATTACGCCCCAGGGGTGACCTGGCACGGCAAAGTGAGCAGCATTAGCCCGGCGACCGGCGCGGAATACTCGGTGATCCCGGCCGAAAACGCCACTGGCAACTGGGTCAAAGTCACCCAGCGTGTCCCGGTACGTATTCGTCTGCAAACTGACGCCCAACAGCCGCAGCTTCGTGCTGGCCTGAGCGCGGCGATCAAAATCGATACCCAATCTGACGTCAACAGCGCGTCGTAAGGGGGAACCGTGTCTGATGTGATTGCGGCTGCGCCGCCGAAAAACAGCGCCGTTGACCGTCGCCTGCTGATCACCTTTTCGGTGATGCTGGCGACGATTATGCAGGCGCTGGATACCACCATCGCCAACGTTGCCCTGCCCCATATGCAGGGCGCCATGGGGGCCACCCAGGACCAGACTTCGTGGGTACTGACCTCGTATATCGTCGCGGCGGCCATCGCCATGCCGTTGACCGGGTTTATCTCCGCGCGTATCGGGCGTAAGCGTCTGTTTGTCATTGCGGTGATTGGCTTTACGATCGCCTCGATGCTGTGCGGTGCCGCGCAGACGCTCAACCAGATCGTGTTGTTCCGTTTATTGCAGGGGATATTTGGCGCCAGTCTGGTGCCGCTGTCGCAATCGGTGATGCTGGACAGCTGGCCGCCGGAGAAACATGGTTCCGCCATGGCCATGTGGGGCATGGGGGTGATGGTCGGTCCGATTCTTGGCCCGGCGCTGGGCGGCTGGTTAACCGAGTATTACAGCTGGCGCTGGGTGTTTTATATCAACATTCCTTTTGGTGTTCTGGCCTGGCTGGGCATTAGCACCTTCGTCAGCGAAACCCCCGTCGACCGTACGCGGAAGTTTGACCTGCTGGGATTCTTTTTCCTCAGCGTCGCCATCGGCAGCCTGCAGCTGTTTCTCGACCGCGGCGAGTCAAAAGAGTGGTTTTCCAGCGGTGAAATTATTATCGAGGCGGTACTGGCCGCGCTGGCGCTCTATCTGTTCGTGGTGCATATCTTCACCATCAAAAAGCCGTTTATCGACCCGGGGATTTTCCACGATAAGAACTTTGTCGTCGGCCTGCTGTTCAGCTTTGTGGTGGGGACGATCCTGCTGGCAACGATGGCGCTAATGCCGCCGCTGCTGCAAGGCATGATGGGCTATCCGGTGATTGACGTCGGGTTGCTGATGACCCCGCGCGGGTTTGGCACCATGCTAAGCATGATGCTGGTCGGGCGTATCGCGGGCAAGGTCGACATGCGTTACGTGATTAGCGTCGGTATCGTGATCATGGCGTTTTCCCTGTGGATGATGACGCGTTACGCCATGTGGATGAGCCCGTGGGATATTATCAGCTCCGGCGTGGTCCAGGGGATCGGGATGGGGTTAACCTTCGTGCCGCTTTCCACGTTGACCTTCTCGACGCTGCCCGCGCAGTATCGTACCGAAGGGACCTCGCTCTATTCGCTGATCCGCAATATCGGCAGCAGTATCGGGATTTCGGTCGTGACCACCTACCTGGCGCAGCAGGTCCAGCGTAACCACATGACCTTCTCCGGCTTTATTAACCCGTTCAATAAGGCGTTGCAGCATGATATGCAGTCCGGCGCGTACAACATTCATCATCTGCCGGGGCTGCTGGCCATCAACGGCGAAGTGACGCGTCAGGCGACGGTGCTGGCTTACTATCAGGATTTCCGCCTGATGATGTTCTTGTGTTTTCTGTTGTTACCGCTGGTGTTTTTATTTTCTCGGCCATCTGTTGTTAAGAACAACTAATATATTTAATACCACCGGTAAAATTCAAAATTAAATGTAAATCCATGCCTTAAAATACGCTACGACCTGTACAGTTATTGGTTGTCGTTTAATTAAGACGTGTTGATCTTCACTCTGGATATTAGTAATGCAAATGAAATACCTCCCCCTTTTTACCCTGTGCATCGGGCTGTTTTCCGGTGTTCCTTTCGCTAAGGCGGGAGAAGTTAAAACCAACGCTGAAAAATCAGCGGACGATCCGACCAAAGTCACCACCAAAGTCGGGGTCTCCTGGTCCGATAACTATGAGATGAACGACAGCAACGTCTCATTCTCAGGCTCTCTGGCCTTCGATCAGGTCAAGAAACTGAACGTCCGGGTCAATAGCGATGCTTCAGAGTGGCGCGTCGGTGGCTCATGGTTATTTCCGATTGGGATTTTGAATTTCAACTTTGGTAAAAATGAGTTTCCCGATGATTCATCGCAAACCAACTATTCCGTCGGCACCTTTATCCCTCTGAGTTTCTTTGGTATCGAGCCGGCCGGCTTCCAGATCTTCCCGATGGCGGGATATACCTATAACGATGGCGACCACATGGCGTGTAATACCGATAAACACAAGGCCTGTTCACAGCCGGGTTTTGACGGTATGCCATCGCCAGCTAACGGTTTTGAGTCCACCAATGTGACCGGCAGTAGCGGCTATCTGGGGGCATTCGCGCTGAAGCCACTTAGCGAAAATCTGCGCCTGCTGGGTTTTCTGGCGGGATCCTACGGTTCGAAGAACGATGCCGGCGACAACTACAAAGGCTACTTTGCCGGTATCGGCCTTGGCTATAACCTGACGGAACATAACTCGGTCAAAGTGATGACCTATGTTCAGGATAACAATACCTATCTGGATGAGGCGGACAAGCGCATCCTGCTCGGCTGGCAATATCAGCTGTGATCCTGCGGTGGAGGCCACGACGGCCTCCACCACTCCCCCACTATTCCCCCGCAATTACCGCAACAACGAAGGATTAGCTGGCTAACGATTGGATAAAACAACATTCTGCTTTTCCACCGCCGGGACCCCCGTTAAAAATAGCGATAAATTAAAAAATAGCTCACTATTTTGTTTTTTAATCCCCCGAACATTTCACATAACGGGTTGTTGCGAATCATAAAATCTCAGGCAGAAATAATTCTGCAACAATTCACACCTATATTTCCAGGCCTCAACAAAAAGTCAGTTTCACCCCATATATAACTGAGGCTCATTGTGAATCGCTATATTCCTTTTTCTTTGTCTCTGGTCGCCAGCACCCTTTCAGGTGCGCTCTACGCTACGCCGATTAATACCCCAATACTCTCCAGCATTGATAATTTCCGCGATATCGCGGGGACGACCTCGGTTTATACCACCAGCCACGATGGCACCATGCGCACCGGAGTGTTTTATCGCGCCAACGCGCTGACGCTCTCTGCCGCGGACCAGGCGACGCTCAGTTCACTGGGGATCAGTGACGTTTATGACTTACGTACCCCCAGCGAAATCGCCAGCGCCCCGGACGTGCTGCCGGACGGCGCCACCTATACCAACATCGACATCATCGGGAGCGGCACCTCCGGCAGCAACATCACCAGCGTGTCCGTCACCAGCGCTGCCGCCGCGAAAGCCATGATGCAGCAGGCTAACGTCTCGTTCGTCAGCGATGCGGGAATGCGCGCGCAGTTCACGACCCTGTTTAACGATTTAGCCAGCGCCGATGGCGCCGCCCTGTTTCACTGCACCGCCGGCAAAGACCGGACCGGCTGGACCGCGGCGATGCTGCTGAGCATTGCCGGCGTCGATAGCGCCACCATCATGGAAAACTACCTCGCGACCAATGACTATACCCGCCAGCGGATTGCGGCGACTCTCGCGGCGATGCCACCGGCGATGGCGGCGATCTACGAGCCGCTGCTTGGCGTCGATGCCAGCTATCTGCAGGCCGGTCTCGATGAGATCACCTCGCAATACGGCACGGTAGATAATTACCTCAAGGAAGGGCTGGGGCTGTCACAGGAGACTATCTACGTGCTGCGCGGCAAAATGGTTCACTATGCGCAGCTGCCGGGTCAGAGCGCGCTACGCGGCAACGCCGCCCAGGGCGCAGCGCTGCTGAATGCGCTACAAAATAGCGAGCTGTCCGGCCACTACACGGCTTACAACAACTACCTGCAATCGGCGATCGATGCCGGGACGCTCGGGGGCGTGGAATCGCAGGTTGGCGGGCAGATTTATGCCGATACCGCCAGCTATCTGCTGCGCAGCGGTTCGCGACTGGACAAGGCGCTGGCGCCGAATACCGACAGCCGTCAGCTACGGGACGGCGAAGGTAAGCTCTGGCTGACCGCGCTGAACGGCTATCTGGGGACCGATGGTTCTTCCCGTGCCGCCAGCAGCAACGAACACTCCACCGGGACGCTGCTGGGCTATACCCAACGGGTGAACGCGCAGCTCAGCGCTTACGGCACCGTAGGCTATAGCTGGGGCTCGCTGAGCAGCGCCAACGCGGAAGCCGACGCCAACACCACGCTGGTAGGGATCGGTACGCGTTACGCCTTCGAGGATCTCGCCCATGGTCCTTTTGCCGCCGCTGACCTTAACGCTGGCTGGGTCGATTACAGCAGCACCCGTCGGCTGAATGGCGGGTTAGGCACCGCCTCCGGCGATACCCACGGTCAGGTGGTGGGCGGTACGCTGCGCCTGGGTTACGTCAGCGCGTTTGAGGCGGTCAGCGTGGAATCCTCCATCGGCACCCGGCTCACCCATCTGCGCATGGATGCCTTCCACGAAAGCGGCAGCGAGCTGGCGCTGGACGTCGATAGCGTGAGTGAAAACAGCAGCAGCGGGCTGGCCGGGGTGAATCTCGCCTTTAACCCGCACAGCCTCGGCAGCTGGACGCTCTCGCCGGCGGTAAATATCGGCTACGAGCACTTCTTCAGCGGCCCGTCGGTCAGCACCGGTGGCCAGGTCTATCGTTATGAGGTGTGGCAGCATTCTGCCTATGATAGCCGCGATATCGTTAACGCCGGGGCCAATATTGGCCTCACCCGCGGGGCGCTGAGCCTGAATCTTGGCGGCCAGGCGGAAATCGCCAGCGGCGGAGACAGCCACGGCTACAGCGGAAACCTCAGCGTGGCTTACGCCTTTTAACGCACCGGGGCAGAGCGTTAAATGACGTTTTGCCCCGTTCATTTCTCTCGCCGGCTATTTTCCTTTGTAATAATAAGGAAATAGTCTATTTCTCACCGCTATCAAAAAAGAGTTGATCTGATATGCACAAGCTCTTACTTTGCTAACCAGTTTTCATACGAGATAAGACGATGCCGACAATAACAGCCAGTAGTATGCAAGAAGCAAAGGAATTAATTCACTGCGGGAATTACCGGGAAATTGTTCTGAATTTTGATATTGATGCTGATGATTTCTTCACCCTCGCGACGTCCCAGAATACGACCAAAGTGACCATGCGCAACACCAACCACCACTCACCGGTAACAGCAGAAAAATAATAAAACACCTCTGAGGGATTCTTTTATGTGGCTCTTTATTGGCACGCTTGCCGTGGCCTTTCTCTCTTCATTAATGCTGATTTGGCTTGATGATCGTATTGCCGAAAGCGATTAAACCATATTAAAACTCTGCGCCGCCCGGCGGCGCGGAGTTAATGATTCAGACCTACAGCGACTTCGCCAGACGTTCGACGGCGGTCATCAGCCCTTCTTCCGACACCGTAGAATAAGACAGACGCAGCGTGCGGGTGTCCGGATTGTCGTGATAGAACGCTTCGCCCGGGACGTACACCACGCCGTTTTCCAGCGTTTTCTGCAACCATGCCATGGTATCAAACGGATAACGGAAACGGGCCCACAGGAACATACCGCCTTGCGGTCGGCTGAACTCGATGTGCTCTCCGAGGCGCGATTCCAGCGCATCCGCCAGCGCCACACACTTCTTACGATAATCTTCACGGATCAGCGCGATCTGGCTATCCAGCCGGTTCATTGCCAGGTATTCCGCGGTGATCACCTGCGACAGCATATTGGTATGCAGATCCGCCGCCTGCTTGACGATCACCGTCTGGTGCGCCAGCCAGTCCGGCATGACGATCCAGCCGATACGCATCCCCGGCGCGAGGATTTTGGAGAACGTCGAGGTGTAGACCACCTGATCTTCACAGCCCAGTTCCACCGCGTGCTGATACAGCGGACGGCGGACTTCATCGGTAAAGCTGATTTCACCGTAGGGGTCATCTTCGATGATGACAAAATCGTGCTGCTTCGCCAGCTCAACCAGACGGCGGCGGCGATCGTCGCTCAGGGTTTTTCCCCCTGGGTTACCGAAGGTCGGCACCAGATAGACCGCTTTCACCTGCGTGGTGGCCAGCAGATCGGCCAGTTGCTCAACCAGCATCCCGTTATCGTCGGTATCCACGCTGAGAATATTGGCCTGCGCCAGCTGGAATACCTGCAACGCCGCCAGATAGGTCGGACGCTCCACCACGATCGCATCGCCCGGATCGAGCAGCGTGCGGGCCACGATATCCAGCGATTGCTGCGAACCGGAGGTGATATAGACGTGGCTGGCCTGGCAGGCAACACCGCGCGCCTGGCACAGTTCGCTCACGGCCTGACGCAGCGGCGGGTAGCCTTCGGTCAGCCCATACTGGAATGCATCGTTGAAGCGCCCGCTCATCACCTGCTGCACCGCCAGATTCAGACCTTCGGTATCAAAAAGTTCCGGAGCCGGAATGCCGCCGCCCAGCGAGATAACGCCGGGGAGCTTACTGTGCTTGAGAAGTTCGCGAACGGCGGAGGGCTTGAGTTCACCCGCGCGGACGGCGAGTCGCCTATCGTGCATGCTATTTTCCTTTTCTGTCTTGTTGTTGTGATGTGTTATCTGTTTCTTACTGCATATTCCCCGGCCGTGCGATGCTGGCCGGGGCTTCAGTACGTATCGTTCAGTCCGGGTTGAGGTTAACGGTTATCGTTGTCGCTCAGCACAATTAACGGCTCGATATCACTCTCTTTTTTGACCACCAGAGAATCATCGCCACGCAGGCAGGTCCCGCCGTAGTTGCCGCCCACGGTAAACGTACATACCTGAATGTATTTACCATCCACCTTCGGCAGGCACCATAGTTGCTGGTAAATATTTTTACGATCGACAAACTGCCCGCTGGTTTTATCCAGCACTTCGTCTTTCGGGCCAATCAGGTCGATGTTATTGCCGCAGCGGCCGGAGATCGGTTTCACCGCATAACCGGTTTTCGCCAGTTCTTCATTGACCACAAAGTCGGTATCCAGCAGATAGCGATGGTTCGGGAACAGCGACCACAGCACCGGCAGAATCGCCTTGTTGCCGGGGATCACCGTCCACAGCGGCTCAAACACCAGCACTTCAGGACGCAGCAGGACGTCGATCAGCCGCACCTCGTTTTGCGGATGTCCGGTGCGGATCGGCACGGCGGCATACTCATCGGCGCTCACTTCACGCACCTGTTCGATGGCGGTTTCCCAGGCCCAGGTTTTCCAGACGCAGTTCACCAGTCGTCCGTCGCCGTCGATCAACTGTCCGGCGGTATCCCAGTGCAGTTCATCGAGGCCGAACAGGATCTTGCTTTCAAAGCCTGCCTGAGTCAGCGAACGCTGGATAAACTGGGCGTGATAGTTCTCTTCCAGATCCTTGTCCTGCATGATGTGCACGAACGGACGAGCACGGCTGTGCTTCCACGCCCCCGCCAGCTCATCAAGCAGATTTTCCGCCGGATTATGGCCGGTACCGTAGTATCCCTGCTTCAGCCACTGCTCGAGGATCAGCCCGCCTTCGGTATGGCAGGAGGCGGAGTCGGCGTTGTACTCATAGACCTTCAGCCCGCGCTCATCCATACAGAAATCCATGCGGCCGGTAATCATATGATGACGACGGCGCTGCCACGAGAGGCGCAAACGCGGCCAGAGGATTTTGGGGATATCAAACAACGCCAGCAGGTTGTCATCTTTCATCACTTTGTCGGTGGCGTGCAGGTACATCAAATGCAGCTCGTTGGTCGCTTTGATCAGCTCCTGCTCGGCGCTTTCGGTGATGGTGAAATACTGGTAGGGGTCTTTATTAATGACGTGGCCGTTGGCGGCGACGTAGGCTTTCTGCAGCGAGTCTTTCTCGTTCAGCCAGTGGCCGCGGAACTGGCCTTTGTTCGGCAGTCTTGCGCCGCGGATAGCCATCGCCTCACCCGGCAGCACCGGCTGCGGCAGGCTGTGCTCGGTATCGGCGGTCTGAATCATCCAGCCTAATATTTCGGTATCGGCAAAGGTGTCTTTGATGGTGTAGAGGCCATTTTTCACCTCCAGCGTCAGCTCGCGGGTCCATTGCTGGCCCTGCGGCAGCGGCGTATGGATAACGTTTTGCTCGGCGATTCTGACCTTATTGCCCACCAGCTGCGTGATCACCGCGACGTGGCCGGTATGTTTAAACTCACCGCCTTTTTGCCAGATCAGCAGCGATCCAACCATCGGCGGGCGCTGAGAGCCGTTGGCGAAGGCCTGGAGCGGTAGAATATTGTCATTCACCACTTCGCGCAGGAAGCGCAGGGAGAATATTTCATAGGCCATGCCGACATCGGTAAAGACAAAGCCGTAGGTGAGGAACAAAAAGCGACGCGCGAATTCGACGCACTGCCATTTGTGCCCCATATACTCGCTACCGATATAACTGCGGAACGTCGCGTCATCCGGATAGTCTCGCGGATTTAAGCTGCTGTAATTCGATGAATAGATTGCTACGCCGCCCGGCGCGTAGCCTAACAATGTACCAAAAGGGGCATCACTGCTTGTCGATCCTTTGCTCATTAGCCTGACCTCAAATTAATGCAGCCTGGGCAGTTGGCGGAACAAAACTCCCTCTTCTTATCCTGCCGCAGGCACTTACCAGACAGAGGTGGGATGATGATACCACTCATTGGATTCACCGATCGTGCCCTGCGGGAAAATAACCCTGCGCCCTCGGGTAAAAGTGATATCGTTATTGATAACCTCTCCCCGTCATACTTCAGGTTGCACGCCGTTGATAACAATCCGGGTTTTTCAGGGAAAAAACAACGAATAACAAAACAACATCAGGAGTTGAGTATGAGCACACAACCGCATCTGCAGGCTCAGCCGCTGGTCTGGGGCCACGGTCCACGGACATTTGAGGTTTTCCTGGAGCCAACCTGCCCCTATTCCGTCAAGGCGTTCAGGAAACTGGACGACCTGCTGGACGAAGTCGGCGCCGATAATGTGACGATCAAAATTCGTCTGCAGTCTCAGCCCTGGCATCTGTTCTCGGGGGTGATCGTGCGTTGTATTCTTGCCGCATCGACGCTGCCGCACGGCAGAGAGCAGGCGCTCAGAGTGCTAAGAGCGGTCGCCGACCATCGCGAAGAGTTTGAGTTTACCGACCACTGTAGCGGGCCGAATATGGACACCACGCCGCAGCAGATTGTCCAGCGCATCGAGCGCTACAGCCAGGTGCTGCTGTCCACCGCCTTTGCCCGTCCTGAGCTGCAGACGGAAATTAAATGGCACAGCAAATATGCCCGGCAGAACGGCATCCACGTTTCGCCGACCTTTATGGTTAACGGTCTGGTGCAGCCGGATCTCGGCAGCGGAGACGATATTAGCGTGTGGGCCGCGCGGATTATGGCCTGAGCCTCTGCCCCTGTTCCCCGGTGAGCGGCGCTTGCCGGGGAATTTTCCCCCGCACTAAGAGCCTAATGGACTAGCCTCTAAGCCTCAGACGGTTAAACCCGACATCTAACTCCTGCTACACTCCCTCAATCTCTCACTAAAAAGGCAGGTCATCATGTCAGAGAATAATTACCAACCCGCGAAAGTGTGGGAATGGAAGCAAGGCAACGGTGGAGCATTCGCCAACATCAACCGCCCCGTCTCCGGCGCCACTCACGAAAAAACGCTGCCGGTAGGCACACATCCGCTACAGCTGTACTCGCTGGGCACGCCAAACGGCCAGAAAGTGACGATTTTGCTGGAAGAACTGCTGGCGCTGGGCGTGAGCGGTGCGGAATATGATGCATGGCTGATCCGCATCGGCGAAGGGGATCAGTTCTCCAGCGGTTTTGTTGAGGTGAACCCTAACTCAAAAATCCCGGCGCTGAGCGACCACTCCACCACCCCGCCAACCCGCGTGTTTGAATCCGGCAGCATCCTGCTCTATCTCGCCGAGAAGTTTGGTTTCTTCCTGCCAAAAGATCCCGCCGGGCGAACCGAAACCCTGAACTGGCTGTTCTGGCTACAGGGCTCAGCCCCGTTCCTGGGTGGCGGCTTTGGGCACTTCTATCATTATGCGCCAGTGAAAATCGAGTACGCGATCGACCGCTTCACGATGGAAGCCAAACGCCAGCTCGACGTGCTGGATAAACAGCTGGCCCGCACCCGCTATGTATCCGGGGAAGAGTACACCATCGCCGATATGGCCATCTGGCCGTGGTATGGCAACGTGGTGCTCGGTGGCGCCTATAACGCCGCGGAATTCCTCGATGCCGGCAGCTATAAAAACGTTCTGCGCTGGGCGCAGGATATCGCTAATCGTCCGGCGGTGAAGCGTGGGCGCATCGTTAACCGTACCAACGGCCCGCTTAACGAGCAGCTGCATGAACGCCATGATGCCAGCGACTTCGATACCCTGACCGAAGACAAACGCCAGGCATAGCCGAACGCCTACCGAAGGCTGCGGCCTTCGGTAGTTAACTCTCCAGCCGGTACCCCGCCATAAAGTAACGCACCGCCGTACAGGATTGCCCCTCTTTGAAGAAGTCCATCACCATATTACGGTCGAGGCCATAGCGACGGGTCAGGATCCCGGCTTCCCAGGCGCTAAGCTGGCGATCGCCGGTTTTTTCAAACATGCGCTGCGAATAGCCCAGCACAAACCCGCGCTTATAGTCGGCGCAAAAACTGGCCGCCTTACTGGCGCTTTCCGCCTGGGGGGCATTGAGCCCCGCCATGAGTCCTTTGCCGAAGTGGTTATCCATCTCTGCCTCCCCATCAGGCTATTTTGTGACCAAGTTGGCTGCAACAATGTACGCCTACTGGGATAGGCTCCTAATCGTTATATATAAAATTATATAGCGATTTTTTGAGCCAGCGTTAGCGCTATTTCTGGCAATTTTCCGGCAACGTTAGCTCAGGTATTTATCGAACCAGGCCAGCGTCCGTTTCCAGGCCAGTTCGGCGGCCTCGCGGTCATAGCGCGGTGTGGAGTCGTTGTGAAAACCGTGATTCGCCTGGGGATAGATGTAGGCTTCGTACACTTTGTTGTGCGCCTTCAGCGCCGCTTCATAGGCCGGCCATCCGGCGTTGATTTGCTTATCCAGCTCCCCATAGTGCAGCAGCAGCGGCGCATGGATTTTTTCAACATCGGCGACCGGCGCCTGACGGCCATAAAACGGCACCGCGCAGGCCAGCTCCGGGATGGCGACCGCGGCGGCATTGCACACTCCGCCGCCGTAACAAAAACCGGTGATCCCCACCTTGCCGCTCGCCTGCGGATGCTTTTCCATAAAGGCGACAGCGGCAAAAAAATCGTTCATCAGCTTCTGCGGATCGACTTTTTTCTGCAGCTCGCGTCCCTCGTCATCGTTGCCGGGATAGCCACCCACGGAGCTCAGGCCATCCGGCGCCAGCGCGATATAGCCGGCTTTTGCCACCCGCCGGGCAACATCTTCAATATAGGGATTCAGGCCGCGATTCTCATGCACCACAATCACCGATGCCGGTTTCACGGTCGCGGTGGTCGGCACCACCAGATAAGCGCGCACCTCGCCGTGGCCGTCGGGAGAGGGATAGCGAATATATTCCGCACGAATATCCGGGTCGGTAAACAGCACCTGCTCTGCCAGCGCATAGTTGGGTTTCAGCAGGTTAAACAGCGCCAGCGCGGTCATGCCGCCGACGGCGTATTTACCGGCCAGCTGCAAAAACTCCCGCTTGGTAATTTTGCCGTGCGCGTAATAGTCGTAATACTCCAGTAACTCTTGCGGAAAATCTTTCGCCGTCAGTCGCGTCATCATCTTTTCTCCGGAAATGAAGCCCTATTAAGCAAAGCATAAGCTCACTATGTCGCCAGCAATCTTACGCATTGTGATCCAGCAAACGTCACCAGAGTGCCATACCAGATAAAATAGAAACAACGTTTTAATTCATGAGGAGAGAACATGTCCTGGTTAGCCGCCCCTACCCGCTACGACCAGATGCAGTACCGCTACTGCGGCAAAAGCGGTCTGCAGCTGCCCCTGTTGTCGCTGGGACTGTGGCACAACTTCAGCCACGGTCACGCGCTGGATGACCAGCGTGCGCTGTTGCGCAAAGCGTTTGATCTGGGGATTACCCACTTCGATCTGGCCAATAACTACGGGCCGCCGCCCGGCAGCGCTGAAGAAAACTTTGGCCGCCTGCTGCGCGAGGATTTCGCCGCCTACCGCGATGAGCTGATCATCGCGACGAAAGCCGGCTATTCCATGTGGCCCGGCCCTTACGGCAACGGCAGCTCACGCAAATACCTGCTTTCCAGCCTCGACCAGAGCCTGAAGCGCATGGGGCTGGATTACGTCGATATTTTCTATTCGCATCGCGTCGATGAAAACACCCCGATGGAAGAGACCGCCGCCGCGCTGGCGCAGGCGGTACAGAGCGGTAAAGCGCTGTATGTCGGGATCTCCTCCTATTCACCGGAGCGCACCCGGGAGATGGCGGCGCTGCTGCGCGAGTGGAAGATCCCGCTGCTGATCCACCAGCCCTCCTACAACCTGCTTAACCGTTGGGTCGACACCAGCGGGCTGCTGGATACGCTGGAGGAGAATGGCGTCGGCTGCATCGCCTTTACGCCGCTGGCGCAGGGCTTGCTGACCGGCAAATATCTCCAGCAGATCCCGGAGGGGTCGCGGATGTTCTACGAAGGGAAACGGGCGCGCGGGCTGACGGAAAATATGCTCAGCGAGGCCAACCTCAACAGCCTGCGGTTATTGCAGGAGATGGCGAATAGCCGTGGCCAGAGTATGGCCCAGATGGCCCTCAGCTGGCTGCTGAAGGACTCGCGGGTGACCTCGGTACTGATTGGCGCCAGTCGTCCGCAGCAGCTTGAGGAGAACGTTCAGGCGCTGCAAAACCTGACCTTCAGTGCAGAAGAGCTGGCGCGGATTGACCAGCACGTGGCCGACGGGCAGCTCAATTTATGGCAAACGTCGTCGGATCAATAAGAAACCGGCCCGGCGGTCGAGCGCCGCCGGGCCTGACAATCAGTGCTTATCCTTGGTCAGACGGTCAAGATAGCCCATCACAAACGCCGACAGCACAAAGGTCAGATGGATGATGACGTACCACATCAGTTTGTTGTCCGGTACGTTTTTGGCATCCATAAAGACCCGCAGCAGATGGATCGACGAGATAGCGACAATCGACGCCGCCACTTTGTTTTTCAGCGAAGTAGCGTCCATTTTGCCCAGCCAGCTGAGCTTTTCCTTGCCTTCGTTGATATCCAGCTGAGAGACAAAGTTTTCGTAGCCGGAGAACATCACCATCACCAGCAGGCCGCCCACCAGCGTCATATCAACCAGCGACAGCAGTGTCAGAATCAGGTCCGACTCACCGACGCTGAAGATATGCGGCAGGATGTGGAATATCTCCTGAAAAAATTTGATCGACAGCGCAACCAGCCCGAGCGACAGGCCAAAATAAATCGGTGCCAGCAGCCAGCGTGAGGCATACATAGCATTTTCCAGAAAGCGTTCCATAGGATCCTGTAAGTTAATAAAAATGGGGGGCATTATATCGTAACCTGTCGGCGCCCTGGCAATATAAGCCCGTGCGTCAGGCATAAAAAAGGCTGGCACAAGGCCAGCCTGAGAAGCGTTATCGGGAGGGTTACTTCGCTTTGACGGTTTCTTCGCCCACCAGACCAATCTTCAGATAACCCGCCTGGTGCAGGGTATCCATCACTTTCATCATTGTTTCGTAGTCCACGGTCTTATCGGCGCGGAAGAAAACGGTGGTGTCTTTCTTGCCTTCCGTCAGCGCGTTCAGCTCGTTAATCATGCTCTCTTCCGTAATCGGATCGTTACCGAGGAACATGGTTTTGTCCGCTTTTACCGACAGATAAATCGGTTTTTCCGGACGCGGCTGCGGCTGGCTGGAGGAGGCAGGAAGGTTAACCTTCACGTCAACGGTAGCCAGCGGTGCCGCCACCATAAAGATGATCAGCAGCACCAGCATAACGTCGATAAACGGCGTGACGTTGATGTCATGCATCTCGCCGTTATCATCAAGATTCTCGTTAAAATGCATCGCCATGGGGCATCAACCTACTCGTAATTTCTGAGCGGAACGGACCGGCTTAACGCCGCTGGCGCTCAGGTCAAGATCACGGCTTTGCAGCAGCAGCACCTGCGCGGCAACGTCGCCGAGAGAGGCTTTGTAGCTGCCGATCATGCGGGCGAAAATGTTATAGATAACAACGGCAGGAATGGCGGCAAACAGGCCGATAGCCGTTGCCAGCAACGCTTCTGCGATACCCGGAGCGACAACCGCCAGGTTGGTGGTCTGCGTCTGGGCAATCCCGATAAAGCTGTTCATGATACCCCAGACGGTACCGAACAGGCCGACGAACGGCGAGATCGCGCCGATGGTCGCCAGGTAACCGTTGCCACGGCCCATGTAACGGCCGACAAACGCCACGCGGCGCTCAAGGCGGAAACCGGTACGTTCTTTGATGCCTTCGTTATCTTCGACACCTTCGGACAGCGTCAGCTCGTTCTGCGCTTCATTGATAAGCTGCGAGCTCAGGCTCTTCGGATGAAAATTATTTGCGATATCGCTGGCCTGGTCGAGGGAGCGAGCGTCAGCAAGCAGTTGCTGTTCACGCTTGAGGCGGCGTTTGCTGGAGAGAATTTCAGCCCCTTTGCCAAAAAAGATAGCCCATGTGACTACCGACGCCAGAATCAGGCCGATCATCACTACCTTAACGACAATATCGGCATGATGATACATACCCCAAACGGACAGGTCCGCCTGCATCAAATTATTACCCACGCTGAATCTCCAGGACGTAAATCACAAAATCTGAGCACAATAATATCAAAAAAGCATCGAATTGATAGTGGTTCTCATTAGTATTTACACTGTGCAGCAAATCACGTTTAGATTCTTTGCGCTTACGCAGTAAAAAAGCGGCCATCAGCGGATTCCGCGATATTTTTACCCGTATCGACCATTCATCAGTACACGATTGTCCATTCATGCTAGTTTAGACGTCCAGACGTATAAAAGCAGGTAATAAAAACATGGCGGACAAACATCTTGATACCGCGCTGGTGAATGCCGGGCGCAGCAAAAAATATACTCAGGGCTCGGTCAACAGCGTGATTCAGCGTGCCTCGTCGCTGGTTTTCGATACCGTTGAAGCCAAAAAGCAGGCCACCCGCAATCGGGCGAAAGGCGAACTGTTTTATGGCCGTCGCGGCACCCTCACCCACTTTTCCCTACAGGAAGCGATGTGTGAACTGGAAGGCGGCGCCGGCTGCGCGCTGTTCCCTTGCGGGGCGGCGGCGGTAGCCAATACCATTCTGGCGTTCGTCGAACAGGGCGACCATGTGCTGATGACCAACACCGCATACGAGCCCAGCCAGGACTTTTGCACCAAAATCCTCGCGAAACTCGGCGTCACCACCAGCTGGTTTGACCCGCTGGTGGGCGCGGATATCGCCCGTCAGGTCCAGCCAAATACCCGCGTGGTGTTCCTGGAATCTCCCGGCTCTATCACCATGGAAGTCCATGACGTTCCGGCTATTGTTGCCGCCGTGCGCCGCGTGGCGCCAGAAGCGATCATCATGATCGACAATACCTGGGCGGCAGGCGTGCTGTTTAAGGCGCTGGATTTTGGCGTCGATATCTCCATTCAGGCCGGGACGAAGTACCTGATCGGCCACTCCGATGCGATGGTCGGCACCGCGGTATCCAACGCGCGCTGCTGGGATCAACTGCGGGAGAATGCCTACCTGATGGGGCAAATGGTGGATGCGGATACCGCCTATATGACCAGCCGCGGCCTGCGCACCCTCGGCGTTCGCCTGCGTCAGCACCACGAAAGCAGCCTGCAGATTGCCGAATGGCTGGCGCAACATCCGCAGGTCTCACGCGTCAATCACCCTGCACTGCCGGGAAGTAAGGGCCATGAGTTCTGGAAACGCGATTTCACCGGCAGCAGCGGGTTATTCTCTTTTGTCCTCAACAAGCGCCTGACCGACAGCGAGCTGTCAACCTATCTTGACAACTTCAGCCTGTTCAGCATGGCTTACTCCTGGGGCGGCTTTGAGTCGCTGATTCTGGCGAACCAGCCGGAGCAGATCGCCGCCATCCGCCCGGAAGCGGAAGTCGATTTCAGCGGCACGCTGATTCGCCTGCATATTGGATTAGAAAATGTTGACGATCTGCGGGCGGATTTAGCGGCAGGCTTCTCTCGTATCGTGTAAAGTGACGGTGAGTGGCAATAA
Organism: Enterobacter sp. JUb54; assembly: GCF_014298075.1. GTDB lineage: Bacteria > Pseudomonadota > Gammaproteobacteria > Enterobacterales > Enterobacteriaceae > Klebsiella > Klebsiella lignicola. The sequence goes on along the minus strand of NZ_CP060418.1, from coordinate 4,754,302 downwards.
TGGCGGACGCTCTGTATCGGCGGCCGCTTTTGTTGCGCCCGAGATCAAGGTGTTCGGGGCTCTTCAGGAGTACACTACTCGCAAATACGGTACCACTTAGGAAAGTCCATGGTTGTCATTCAAGAGATTGTCGCCGCCCTGTGGCAACATGATTTTGCCGCGTTGGCAAACCCCCAGGTTGTGGGCGTTGTTTATCTGGTCATGTTCACGACATTGTTTCTGGAAAACGGTCTGCTACCCGCTTCATTTTTACCCGGAGACAGCCTGCTGCTGCTCGCCGGGGCGCTCATTGCTAAAGGCGTCATGGACTTTGTGCCGACACTTGCCATTCTTACCGCGGCGGCCAGCCTCGGCTGCTGGTTGAGCTATCTGCAAGGGCGCTGGCTGGGCAATACCGCCACCGTGAAAGGCTGGCTGGCGCATCTGCCGCAAAAGTATCATCAACGTGCGACCTGCATGTTTGATAAACATGGTTTGCTGGCGCTGCTGGCCGGGCGTTTTCTGGCGTTCGTGCGCACCCTGCTCCCGACGATGGCCGGGATCTCCGGGCTGTCAAACCGCCGTTTCCAGTTCTTTAACTGGCTGAGCGCGCTGCTGTGGGTGAGCGTGGTCACCGGTCTGGGCTATGCGCTGAGCATGATCCCGTTCGTCAAACGCCATGAAGACCAGGTCATGACCTGCCTGATGATCCTGCCGATTGCGCTGCTGGTGGCGGGTCTGGTCGGCACCCTGGCCGTGGTTATCAAGAAGAAATACTGCAGCGCGTCATAAGTCATCAATAAGAGAGGGTCTCCTCTCTTATTTCACCTCCGCCACCAGCCTGCCGTTGTACAGCATCAGTTGCTTATCTGCCAGCGCCTCGGCCTCTTCTGGATCATGCGTGACCATAACAATCGTTACCGCCTGGCGGCGCAGCATGCGAACCACCTCCCACAGACGGCTACGTGTTTCCCGATCCAGGCTTGAGAAAGGTTCGTCCAGCAGCAGAAGTCTCGGGCGAGAGATCATCGCCCTGGCCAGCGCCACTCGTTGCTGCTCGCCGCCAGAGATTTGCCGCGGATAACGCTGCGCCAGGTGAGCGATCCCCATCTCGTCTAATAGTGCCATTTGCTGTTTTTTGTCCCGCGGCAGTGCTGCCGCATACTGCGCCAGCGCAAGATTTCCTCGTACCGTCAGATAAGGAAACAGATAAAGCCGTTGATTCAGATAACGACAGGGTCTTTGCCAGGCCGGAAGACCATCAATCCGTTGTCCATCCAGATAAATGGCCCCCCGATCAAGTGCTCCCCCGGCGATGGCATTCAGCAAGGTGGTTTTCCCGCTACCGGAAGGCCCGACAATTGCCACGCAGCTTCCCTTCGGAACGTGGAAACTTATCTCCTGCAAAATCAACGTAGCGATCTGTTCAACGCGTAACATATTCCCTCGTTTTATACAGACGCTGTATCCGATGCAGAGCCACGAGCAGCAACCCCGCCAGCAACATCAGCAGCAGCGCACAACCTATCGCTAACGAAAAATCGCCACTGGCGATATTCAAGTACACGGCCATCGGCAACGTTTCCGTTTTGAAGCGGATAGCACCCGCCAGCATCAGCGTTGCACCAAACTCTCCCAGAGCTCTGGCCAGCGCCAGTACGCCGCCGCTTAGCAGAGAGGGCCAGCAGAGCGGAATTTCCACCAACAGTAGTGTACGAACCGGCGTCAGGCCAAGGTTATGCGCCGTGGCGATATATGCAGGATCGAGTGATGCAAACGCAGCGCTGGCAGAACGAACAACAATCGCGCTGGCGACATAGGTCTGACCGATAATCACACCCAACGGAGAAAATAGCAGTGTGGGCAGTTGCGGAAATATCCCGCTCATCGGTCCACGCTGTCCCAGAAGCAGAAGCAGGCCAATTCCGACGATCAGCGGGGGCGTCACCAACGGAATATCCAGCAGCGCGTCAATAAAGCCCTTTCCCCTGAAATTTGTTCTCGCCATCATCCACGCAGCAGGCACCCCGATAAGCAGCGACAACAGCAGTGACAGCAATGCGGTAACCACTGACATCGCTACGGCAAAATGCAGTTCCGGCTCCCGCAGAACCTGGACCAGCGTGGAAAAATCCAGCTCGACTATCAACGACAGCAGCGAGCCGACAACCAGCATTAACAGTAGACAGAGTGGCGCAAACATCAGCCAGGACAGCGAGTTCCCCTTTCGATTAAACATCAGGATTTATTTTTCCAGCGGCAGATAGCCGAGGTCGGTAAACGTTTTAATCCCCTGTGGGGAGGTAAACGCCTTCGCCAGCTCGCGGGCCGCTTGCGGATGCCTGCTGGTTTGCAAAATCGCCAACGTCGCAACTTCATCGGGCGTATTTGCTGGTACTGGCAGCAGCATCAGGTGCTGCTGATTTTTCACCGCATCCGTCCTGCCGATGACTGCAGCATCTACATCACCATTCAGTAAATAGAGCACTAGCTGTTTTATCGTCGCGGTACGAACAACCACCTTCTGACGCAACGCATCGCCATATCCGGAGGCTTCCAGCAGTTTTTCACCGCTTTTACCCAGTGCGATACTTTGAGAGTCTCCCATTCCTATTTTTAGTGAGCTTTTAGCCAGTGCCTCATAAGAGTTAATACCCGCAGCCCTGTCCTTGCGCACGGCCATCACCGGCGTGTGATGGACGAGTGGAAAAGCAGACGTGACTTTGCCCTGCTGCTGTAATTTGTCGACATAATCGGCCGAGCCGGGGAGGAAAAGATCGCCCTGCTGCGTAAGCTGGTAACGCGTCAGAATTTGTCCGGAACCACCGTACTCGACCGTCACACTATTTCCGCTCTCTTTTTCATATCGGGCAACGATGAGGTCGACCGGAACACGCAGCCCGGCCCCCGCGTACAGATGCAATTCCGTGGCGGCAGACAACTGGCTGCCGGATAGTGCCAAACCGATAAGTAGCCATTTTATTATTTTCATATCGCGTTCTTCCTGCTTATAGTTATTGTGCTGACGGAGGCAGTCCGCTTTTCGCCCGATGGACGCCATGCGGCAAAGAGATGTTTACTGGTGGCATTGTGCAGAACAGATTTCTACCCGTCATACTTCAAGTTGCATGTGTGTTTGTCTGTCCTGCAACTTGAATTATTTAGGATATAAGGCTGCATAAAAAACCACCGATATATAATCACGTATATATCGATATAAAAATGGGTTGAAATCAAAAGAGAAGTGAAAAAATGCTGCGCGGGCAGGAAAGGTATAAGATATCCTTCTTACCGGGAAGGACCACGCCAGCGCCTTCCCGGTTCTGACATTAAATCCCCTGAATCATGCGGATCCGCGCCGCGTCTTCCCCCGGCGTCATGCCAAAATAGCGCTTAAACTCCCGGCTGAACTGCGACGCGCTTTCGTACCCCACGCGCATCGCCGCGGCGCTGGCTTTCATGCCGTCATGGATCATCAGCATCCGCGCTTTGTGCAGTCGATAGTTTTTCAGGTATTGCAGCGGCGAGGTGCTGGTCACCGATTTGAAATTATGGTGAAACGCCGAGACGCTCATATTGGCTTCCGCCGCCAGCTGGTCGACGCTCAGGTTTTCGGTGTACTGGCTTTCGATGCGCTTCAGAACCCGGCTAATCAAACTGAAATGGGTCTGTCGGCTCACCAGCGCCAGCAGCGCGCCGCCACACGGCCCGGTGAGCACGTAGTAGAGCATCTCGCGGATAATCTGTTTCCCGAGGATACGCGCGTCCAGCGGGCGTTCCATCACGTCCAGCAGCCGCTCCGCCGCGCAGAGGATCTCCTCCGATAACGCCGCCGAGTTGATGCCGCTTGAGGCCATCGCGGGCTGAAACTGTTCGTCCTCGCCGATATCCATCAGCAGCTCTTGTAGCTGCAGAATATCGACATTCAGGCGTAACCCCGCCAGCGGCACCTCTGGGGTAGCGAAGGTCTCGCACTCAAACGGCAGCGGTACGGTCAGCAGCAGGTATTCATTGGTGTCATAACGAAAAGTTCGCTCATTGATGTAACCAATTTTATGGCCGGAAAAGAGAAAAACGATGCCGGGCTGGTACATCACCGGGGTACGTGTACCCGGCTGCGTGCCGTACAGCAGACGGATATCTGGCAGCAGCATACTGAGACTTTCTTCTTTATCTTTCAGCGCATTAACTTTATCTGTCAGCAGCTGACATATCTCGGCGCGGTTCATTTTCGGTGACTCTCCAGCGGTTTTCTCACCACTGCATTGTGCGCACATTCCTGCCTTTTCTCCAGCACCATGGAGAAATGGGCAAGACAACGGCAGGAATGTGCATTGAGAGGAACAGGCGACAGGACCACAATGACCGTCATCTGGCCGAGGCATTATCTCTGTCGGCAGTTTTTATTTTTTGAGGACACGCGTAATGAACAATTTCAATCTATATACCCCAACCCGCATCCTGTTTGGCAAAGGCGCTATCGACAACCTGCGCGATCAGCTCCCGGCAGATGCCCGTATTCTGGTGACCTACGGCGGCGGTAGCGTGAAGAAAACCGGCGTGCTCGATCAGGTGCTCAGCGCGCTGAACGGTTTTGACGTGCTGGAGTTTGGCGGGATTGAGCCTAACCCTTCCTATGAAACCCTGATGAACGCCGTCAAAATCGCCCGTGAACAAAAGGTCACCTTCCTGCTGGCCGTTGGCGGCGGTTCGGTACTGGATGGCACTAAGTTCATCGCCGCGGCGGCGCACTATGACGAAAACGTCGACCCGTGGGAAATCCTCGAAACCTACGGCAGCAACGTGAAAAGCGCGATCCCGATGGGCTCCGTGCTGACGCTGCCAGCCACCGGTTCCGAATCTAACAAAGGTGCCGTGGTCTCCCGTAAAACCACCGGCGACAAACGCGCCTTTATGTCTTCTCACGTGCAGCCGGTATTTGCGATCCTCGACCCGGTTTACACCTACACCCTGCCGCCGCGCCAGGTCGCTAACGGGGTAGTTGACGCCTTTGTCCATACCGTTGAGCAGTACGTCACCTATCCGGTTGATGGCAAAATTCAGGATCGCTTTGCCGAAGGCATTCTGCTGACCCTGATTGAAGATGGCCCGAAAGCGCTGCAGGAGCCGGAAAACTACGATGTGCGTGCCAATATCATGTGGGCCGCGACCCAGGCGTTAAACGGCCTGATCGGCGCTGGCGTGCCGCAGGACTGGGCAACCCATATGCTGGGACACGAACTGACTGCGATGCATGGTCTTGACCACGCGCAGACTCTGGCCATCGTGCTGCCGGTGCTGTGGAATGAAAAACGCGATACCAAACGCGCCAAACTGCTGCAGTATGCCGCGCGCGTCTGGAATATCACCGAAGGTTCTGAAGACCAGCGCATCGATGCAGCTATCGCGGCGACGCGTCAATTCTTCGAACAGATGGGCGTCCCAACCCGTCTTTCTGATTACGGCCTCGACGGCAGCTCCATTCCGGCGTTATTGGCTAAACTGGAAGAACATGGCATGACTCAACTGGGTGAAAATCAGGATATCACCCTCGACGTCAGCCGCCGGATTTACGAGGCTGCACGCTAAGTTCGTCCGCGTTCGTCACCTCTCCATCGCCCGATCCGCGGCGATGGAGAAGAGTTTAACTACCGTTTTGAGCTATTTCGTCCAGACTTAATGCTACCCCCTGGCGGAATGAATACCGCCAGGTTTCATTAACAGGAGGAAGGCATGACACATCCCACCGTTATAAAACTGCACGACGGCAATCTGATGCCACAGTTGGGTCTCGGCGTGTGGAAAGCAGGCAACGAGGAAGTCGTCTCCGCCATTCATAAGGCGCTGGAAGTCGGTTATCGCTCCATTGATACCGCCGCAGCCTACCAGAATGAGAGCGGCGTCGGCACGGCGTTAAGCAGTGCAGGCGTCCCACGCGATGAGCTGTTCATTACCACCAAGCTGTGGAATGACGACCAAAAACATCCGCGTGAAGCACTGCAGGAGAGCCTGCGTAAACTGCAGCTCGACTACGTCGATTTATACCTTATCCACTGGCCCGTTCCGGCCGTAGACCACTACGTTGACGCCTGGAAAAACCTGATCGCACTGAAAGAAGAGGGGCTGATCAAGAGCATCGGCGTCTGTAATTTCCAGGTCCACCATCTGCAGCGGCTGCTCGATGAAACTGGCGTAGCGCCGGTTGTCAATCAGGTGGAACTCCATCCCCTGCTACAACAGCGTCAGCTCCATTCCTGGAACGCCACCCACAAGATCCAGACTGAATCCTGGAGCCCGCTGGCACAGGGCGGTGAAGGGGTGTTTGATCAGAAAATTATCCACCATCTGGCAGATAAGTACGGAAAAACGCCGGCGCAAATCGTCATTCGCTGGCATCTAGACAACGGTCTGGTGGTCATTCCTAAATCCGTGACCCCGGCGCGTATCGCCGAAAACTTTAACGTCTGGGACTTCCGTCTCGATAAAGACGAACTGAGTGAAATGGCAAAACTGGACCAGAACAAGCGTCTTGGTCCGGATCCGGATCAGTTTGGCGGATAAAAGTCTGCCGACTAAAAAGTAAAAAGCCGGACTGGCGTGAATACCAGTCCGGCTTTTTTTCAGCTTTTTCAGCTTTTTCAGCGTATTGTCTGCCCGGCAAGCGATACGCCACCGGGCAATACCATCGTCTTAGCGACTGGCGCTCTTAGCGCGCTTTACCGGCTTCTTCGCCGTCGCCTCACCGTTCGAACGCTGATGCACAATTGGCGTATGTTTGGTTAACGCCGGGCGCGTGTGGCGGTTCTGACGGCGTGCTTCACGCATCTCATCAAGGGTCGGTGCAGGCACCAGACACTCGCGGCGTGAGCCAATCAGGTGTTTTTTGCCCATGGTCTCCAGCGCCTGACGAATCAGCGGCCAGTTTGCCGGATCATGGTAACGCAGCAGCGCTTTATGCAGACGACGCTGTTTGTCCCCTTTCGGCACCACAATGTCTTCACTCTTATAGCCAATTTTACCCAGCGGGTTCTTGCCGGTGTAATACATGGTGGTCGAGTTGGCCAGCGGCGACGGATAGAAGTTCTGCACCTGATCGAGACGGAAACGGTTTTTCTTCAGCCACAGCGCCAGGTTCACCATATCTTCGTCACGGGTTCCCGGGTGAGCGGAAATAAAGTACGGGATCAGGTACTGCTCTTTGCCCGCCTGCTTCGAATAGGTATCGAACAGCTCTTTAAAGCGGTCGTAGCTGCCCATTCCCGGCTTCATCATTTTCGACAGCGGGCCTTCTTCGGTATGTTCCGGCGCGATCTTCAGATAGCCGCCCACGTGGTGGGTCGCCAGCTCTTTGATGTAACGCGGATCCTCAACGGCGATGTCATAGCGCACACCTGAAGCGATCAGGATTTTTTTGATCCCTTTCAGATCGCGAGCGCGGCGATACAGATTAATCGTTGGCTCATGGTTGGTGTCCATGTGCGGGCAGATATCAGGATAGACGCAGGACAAGCGGCGGCAGGTTTGCTCAGCACGCGGTGACTTACAGCGCAGCATATACATGTTGGCCGTTGGACCACCAAGATCGGAGATAATACCGGTAAAGCCCGGTACCGTGTCGCGAATGGCTTCGATTTCGTTAATGATCGAATCTTCGGAACGGCTCTGAATAATGCGCCCTTCATGCTCGGTGATCGAACAGAACGAACAGCCGCCGAAACAGCCGCGCATGATGTTGATCGAGAAGCGGATCATCTCGTAAGCCGGGATACGTTCGTCGCCGTAGACCGGGTGCGGAACGCGCTTATACGGCAGCGCAAACACGCTATCCATCTCTTCCGTCGACAGCGGGATCGCCGGTGGGTTTACCCAGATATAACGCTCGCCGTGCTTTTGCATCAGCGCGCGGGCGCAGCCAGGGTTGGTCTCATGATGCAGAATACGTGACGCATGGGCGTAAAGTACCTTGTCCCCTTTGACCTTCTCGAAGGAAGGCAGCAGAACGTAGGTCTTTTCCCATGGTTTCGGGCGCGGCGGCTGAACGGTCACCTGTTTGGCTTCTTGTTTCGGCGGCGCCACGGTTTTGTTATCGGCGCACGGCAGATCTTCCCCGTACGGGTGCGGAATCGGGTCGATTCTGCCCGGGGTGTCCAGACGCGTGGAGTCCACGCCGCTCCAGCCAGGCAGCGCCTCTTTGACCATAATGGCGGTGTTGCGCACGTCGCGAATGTGGCCAATCGGCTCGCCGGCGGCCAGACGATGCGCCACTTCAACCAGCGGGCGTTCGCCGTTGCCGAACATCAGCATATCGGCCTTCGAGTCCACCAGCACCGAACGGCGTACGGTATCAGACCAGTAATCATAATGCGCGGTACGACGCAGGCTGGCTTCGATGCCGCCGAGGATAACCGGGACATCTTTCCACGCTTCTTTGCAGCGCTGGGTATAAACCAGGGTGGCGCGGTCCGGGCGTTTACCGGCAACGTTGCCGGCGGTGTAGGCATCGTCGTGACGCAGTTTACGGTCGGCGGTATAGCGGTTGATCATCGAATCCATGTTGCCGGCGGTGACGCCGAAGAACAGGTTCGGTTTACCCAAACGCATAAAGTCATTTTTATTGTTCCAGTCCGGCTGGGAAATAATCCCGACGCGGAACCCCTGCGCTTCCAGCATGCGCCCGCAGATAGCCATACCGAAGCTCGGATGGTCAACATAAGCATCGCCGGTTACCAGAATAATGTCGCAGCTATCCCAGCCAAGTTGATCCATCTCTTCGCGTGACATTGGTAAAAACGGCGCGGGGCCAAAGCAGGCGGCCCAGTACTGCGGCCAGGAAAAAAGGTCACGATCCGGTTGGATCAGGGATATTGCGCTCATATTGCTTCCGGAAAAATGATAAAAAAATAATCAAAGGCCGGCGATTATAAGCCGGATCGATGATAGAAATGAAGGGAGATTTTCTTATACCCCAACCATGATGCGGCTGGGGTATGCGGCATTACGGTGCCGGATTTACCAGGATCTGACCGATAGATCCACGGTCGGCAAGTTCCAGCGTCTGGCTTAAGTACTGGAACGGGAAGTGTGGCCAGGAAGGCTGGGTGTAGTACACCAGCAGCTCCACCTGCCCGTCGATCCACACGGTATCTTTCCAGCCGCGATCTTCCGGGAACGGAACAGAACCGTTAACGTTGCGCACCTGGAACATCACGCCTTCAATATGGAACGACTGCGGCCGATCGGCACGCACCGTCCAGCGCTCCCATGTCCCCTGCTGCGCGGTAATATCAATGCGTTGCGGATCCCACAGATTGCCGTTAATACCCGGATCGTCGCCCAGCGTGATATCGCGGGTGCGGGTCGGCGTCCCGGTGAGAATTTCCGTCGGCAGCAGACGCACCGGCAGGCTATCGGTCACCAGCGGCAGCAGGCCCGTCGGACGCAGCGTTAATAGCAGGGTAGAAATCAGGATGCTTGAAGGTTCGAAGAAGCCCCGAATACGATCAACAATGCTGGCCGCTTCACCGCAGGTGATCGACACTTCATCGCCGTTGGTCATATCGACCAGGATTTCGCGCCGCTCGCCGGGAGCCAGCGATAGCTGCTTCAACGACACCGGGGCCGGTAAAAAGCCCTGGTCGCCAGAAATAACATGTATCAGCCGGCCATCGCTCATCTGCAGCTGATAGCGACGGGAGTTAGAGGCATTCAGCAGGCGCAGGCGCACCCAACCGCGTGACACTTCGACATACGGGCTCTGCGCGCCGTTCGCCAACAGCGTATCGCCAACAAAACCACCGCTGCCCGGCTCGCTATACTCCGGCGTACCGAAGTTATCCAGGCGCTTATCCTGAATGATCACCGGGAAGTCGTCGACGCCGTAGTGATTCGGCACCGGGAGATTTTTGCTGACCTCATCTTCTATCAGCCACATCCCGGCCAGACCGTTGTAGACCTGTTTGGCCATATGGTTGGGGGTGTTCGCCTGATACCAGAGGGTGGAAGCGCCCTGGCGAATCGGCAGCACCGGCGCCCAATCGGCGTTCGGCGACATCATGCGGGCCGCCCCGCCAATCAGCGGGCCGGGAACCTGCAGGCCGCGAACGGTCATGGCGACGTTTTCCGTCAGACGGTTGCTGTAGATAAGCTTTACATCATCCCCATTCCACACGCGGATTGTCGGCCCAAGGTAGCGACCGTTCACGCCCCAGACCGACGCGCGGGTGCCGGGAGTAAATGACCAGTGCGCCCGCTGCAGGGTTAAAAACAGCGGTTGGCCGCGGCGCGACTCCAGCAGCGGCGGCACCGGCAGTGCAGGCTGTTGGCCGGCGGCATGTGCGTTCAGCGGCACGGCTCCCGCGCAAAGCGCTACGCCTGAAGCCTTAATAAACTGACGCCGACTGAATGACATATTAACTCCATGAAATACAAACAAATCAAAAGGGGAATTCGTTTCCCGCTAGCCACGTGCACGCGCTATCGCGGCAGTTCCTGTTTTATTTCTTTGCCGCCGCTTCGCGCTCGGCAACTTCACGATCTAACTCTTCAATCTTCGCGGCCATCAGTTCGCGGCAGTGCGTTGCCAGCGCGCGAACGTTCTCTTTACCATACTGGCTGGTATCGACCGGCGGCAGCATTTCAACAATCACCAGACCGTTGTTCAGGCGATTGAGGTTAATTTTATTCGAAGTGTTAGAAACGCATACCGGAATAATTGGCACGCCAGCAGCGACAGCCGCATGGAAAGCGCCGGTTTTAAACGGCAGCAGGCCACGGCCACGGCTACGGGTACCTTCCGGGAACATCCAGAAAGAGACGTTGCGTTTTTTAAACGAATCGACGACCTGCGAAATCGTTCCGTGCGCTTTCGCCCGGTTATTTCGGTCAATCAGCAGGTTCCCCGTCAACCAGTAAAGCAGGCCAAAGAACGGGATCCACACCAGGCTCTTTTTACCTACGGTCACGGTCGGCGGCTGCACGATATTGGATGCCGTCACCATATCATAGTTGTTCTGATGGTTAGCGATGTAGATCGCATTCCCATACTGCTCAGCATCGGCAGGCTTACGCGTTTCTACTTTCAGGCCAAATACCGGGGACAGCCGGCCAAACAGATGCCCGAAGGTGGCAACATGTTTTGGATTCCGTGGGCTGAACAAGCAGTAAATACAGCCAAATATGCACACAAAGATACAATAAATAACAACAACAATTAGTCGAAAAATAAATAGCATAGCTACCTCTAAAACCCAAACCGCCTGACTCGTTGTTTAGCAGATTGCTGGCGCCGGGGTTATGCGCCGATCGCCCCGGTAGATATTGAATGATTTTGCGCCTATTGTTAATCGCAACACCTGAATAAACAACGATTTTGCGGCAAATTTTAGCACCCCCGGTTTTGCGCCAGGGGATGCTCATCTTACTCTTCGCTATCACCTGCCGATGCGCGACGCGGTGAATCAATCTCCACGCGGTCGATTTTCTGCAATCCGCGCATCAATGAACCGCGACGACCGCGTTCACCGGTGACTTTTTGCAGCTCTTCCGGACGAAGTTTGATCTTACGCTTGCCGACATGAATCGTCAGCGTGCTCTGCGGCGGCAGTACAAACAGGTGCGCCAGACCATCCTGCCCGGAGGCGGCTTCCGCCGAAGGAATATTGATAATCTTATTCCCTTTGCCTTTGGACAGTTGCGGCAGGTCGCTGACCGGGAACATCAGCATACGCCCGGCCGAGGTTATCGCCAGCAGCATGTCGGACTCATCTTCAATGACCAGCGGCTCCATCACCCGGGCGTTATCCGGCAGCGTGATCAGCGCCTTGCCCGCACGGTTGCGCGCCACCAGGTCGTTGAAGGTGCAGACGAAACCGTAGCCGGCATCAGAAGCCATCAGCAGCTTACGGTCGTCGTTTTCCATCAGCATGTGTTCCACGCTGGCGCCCGGCGGCAGCGTCAGCTTACCGGTAATCGGCTCGCCCTGGCCGCGTGCCGAAGGCAGCGTAATCGGATCGATGGCGTAGCTTCGTCCAGTGGTATCAATGAACACCACCGGCTGGTTGCTCTTGCCTTTCGACGAGGCTTTCCAGCTGTCACCCGCTTTATAGCTCAGGCCCTGCGCATCGATGTCATGGCCCTTGGCGCTGCGCACCCAGCCCATTTGCGACAGCACGATGGTCACCGGCTCGGACGGCAGCATGTCGTGCTCGCTCATCGCTTTCGCTTCTTCACGCTCGCGCAGCGGTGAGCGACGATCGTCACCAAAGGTGTCGGCGTCGGCCTGCAGCTCTTTCTTCAGCAGGTTATTCATTTTGCGTTCTGACGCGAGGATCGCCTGCAGCTGATCGCGCTCTTTTTCCAGCTCGTTCTGCTCGCCGCGGATCTTCATCTCTTCCAGTTTGGCGAGATGGCGCAGTTTTAACTCGAGGATCGCTTCCGCCTGGGTTTCGCTGATGCCAAAGCGCGACATCAGGGCCGGCTTCGGTTCGTCCTCGTGGCGGATAATTTCAATCACTTCATCGATATTGAGGAAGGCGACCAGCAAACCTTCCAGGATATGCAGCCGCTTGAGCACCTTCTCCAGACGGTAGCTCAGACGACGACGCACGGTATCGCGACGGAAGGTCAGCCACTCCGACAGGATCTCCAGCAGGTTTTTCACCGCCGGGCGATTGTCGAGGCCGATCATGTTCAGGTTAATGCGATAGCTTTTTTCGAGGTCGGTGGTGGCGAACAGGTGGTTCATCACCTGCTCCATGTCCACGCGGTTGGAGCGCGGGACAATCACCAGACGGGTCGGATTCTCGTGATCCGATTCGTCACGCAGATCGTCAACCATCGGCAGCTTTTTATTGCGCATCTGGGCGGCGATTTGCTCCAGCACACGCGCGCCGGAAACCTGATGCGGCAGCGCGCTGATCACCACCGCGCCGTCTTCTTTCTTCCATACCGCACGCATGCGCACCGAGCCGCGACCATTCTGGTAGATTTTGCGGATTTCAGCGCGCGGGGTGATGATCTCCGCTTCGGTCGGGTAATCTGGCCCGTGGACGATATCCAGCAGCTCGTCGAGCGAGGTCTGCGGCTTTTCGATCAGGGTGATCGCCGCCTGTGCCACTTCACGCAGGTTGTGCGGAGGAATATCGGTTGCCATCCCCACGGCGATGCCGGTGGTGCCGTTGAGCAAAATATTCGGCAGGCGCGCAGGCAGCATTTTCGGCTCCTGCATCGTCCCGTCAAAGTTCGGCACCCAGTCGACGGTTCCCTGGCCCAGTTCGCTCAGCAGCAGTTCTGCATACTTCGACAAACGGGATTCGGTGTAACGCATCGCGGCGAAGGATTTAGGATCGTCCGGTGCACCCCAGTTCCCCTGCCCGTCCACCAGCGGATAACGGTAGGAGAATGGCTGCGCCATCAGCACCATGGCTTCATAGCAGGCGCTATCGCCGTGCGGGTGATATTTACCCAGCACGTCACCAACGGTGCGGGCGGACTTTTTGAACTTAGCACTGGCGTTCAGTCCCAGCTCGGACATCGCATAAACGATGCGACGCTGGACCGGCTTCAGGCCATCGCCAATAAACGGTAATGCCCTGTCCATGATGACGTACATGGAATAGTTCAGGTAGGCATTTTCCGTAAATTCATGCAGCGCAAGGCGCTCTGCCATATCGCTCATTAATCGTGAATCCTCAATCTGCGTACCGACCGTGCGGGCGGCAAAACTACCGGCGATAATACCCGATCTCACGCCCTGAGTCACAGGCCGTGAGATCGACTGAGGATTCCGTTAGCGCGAATCAGCGCAACGGCAGATAAATATCGGTCTGCAGCTCGTGTTCGCCGACGTCATGCACGAAGTTGAGGTAACGGAAAAACACCGGAAAATCGCGCAGCGCCTCGCCTGACGTCGGTAGCCAGTCACGGTAAAGAGACCAGATACTTTGTGCGAGCGTATCCAGAGAGCCGTGGTGGCGCGCCACTGCACATCGCCCGCCCGGAATATTGCCATTCACAACGCCAAAGGTGTTTTCCGCTATCGGTTCACTGACGGACCCGCAGATATCAAAGCGGAATTCGTCTGCGGGGGTGGTCGCGGGATCGTCCCACGAGACGCCCCAGGTCGCGCAGGTGACAACCGGCGATAATCCGCTCGCTTTGCGCCAGGCGATAAACTGCGCCGCCGTTGTATTAACCAAATCAGGACTGCCGCGGTGACGTAACATCGCCACCTGCGTGTCGGGAAACTGAACTATTTTAACCATCATCGGATGTTGCTCCTGTAACCTGTGTTTCGGTACGCGTCGATGCCACTCCTGCCAGTCCGGTTGTTGACGGAACTGGCTGGGGCTTTGAGCGAACGCGGCACGGAAGGCACGACTGAACGATTCCGGATTCTGAAACCCGGCATCCAGGGCAATATCGATAATTTTATCCTGCGGCTTGAACACCAGGCGCCAGCAGGCGCGGCGCAAACGCAGCCACTGAATATAGCGATACAGCGGCACGCCGCTATAGGCAGTAAATTGCCGGTGAAAGTGATACGGCGAGCTATGCGCGATCGCGCTCAGCGTCTCCAGCGACAGGGATTCATCCAGATGACGCTCAATGTATAAACACACGCGCTGAAAACGCCCGGCGTACACCGGGCTTGTCCTGGTCTCGTTCATCGTCTCCTCCTCCGGACATACTCTGGCAGAGCGAGAATAGCGATTCCTGACCGATCTTGCGCGATGTCGCGATTACGGGGCGACTTTGGTGATTTGTTTGACGTCGATCTCCACCGAGTTCCAGTCTTTATCGACCTCGCCCTGAATTTCCACGGTGTCCTGCGGCGTCACGGTCAGGCCGTTCCAGCGCTTGTGATCGATATCCACATTCACGGTTCCGGAAGCATCCTGGAATTTGTACAGGTCGTCGGAGATGCGCTGAACAATTTTACCGCGCAGGGTCACCCAGGTGTCATCGCGCAGCGATTTGGCATTCTCCACCGTCGTGACGCTGCCGTTCGGGCCAATAAAGCCGCCGTTTTGCGTTGACGTCTGGCTGGATTGCGTGGCGGCAGGTCCGTTGAAACCGCCCTGCTCCGCCGCCAGTACCGGCATGGAAATTAAGGCCACGATAGCGGTCATTGCAGCAATTTTCTTCATGATAGGTTCTCCCTTTATGTTTATATCGTCACGATTACATCAGGCAAAACTTAACAACTTCTTAAGCGGTAAAAAGAAATTTTATTGCTGTACAGCGACGGTTGCAACGCGGTTTACTGCCTCTAGATCACATGGATTTCAAGTTGCAGGCAGGCGAGCCCCACAGGAGTGACCAATGCGTATTTTACTGGTGGAAGACGATAAGCTCATCGGCGATGGCATTAAAGCCGGGCTGGCAAAAATGGGCTTTAGCGTCGACTGGTTTACCCGCGGCGAAGCCGGACAAGCCGCGCTCTATACCGCCCCTTACGATGCGGTGATCCTCGACCTGACGCTGCCCGGTATCGACGGGCTGGATATCCTGCGCGCGTGGCGCGATCGGGGTCATCATGAGCCGGTGCTGATCCTCACCGCTCGCGATGCGCTCAATCAGCGGGTAGAAGGGTTGCGCCTCGGCGCCGATGATTATCTGTGTAAACCCTTCGCGCTGATTGAAGTTGCCGCCCGCCTGGAAGCGCTGGTTCGCCGCGCACACGGCCAGAGCAGCAGCCAACTGCGTCATGGCGAGGTCACGCTGGATCCCAGCGGCCTGACGGTGACGGTGAACGGCGAAAATCTACCGCTAAAACCCAAGGAGTTCGCCTTGCTGGAACTACTGATGCGCAATGCCGGACGCGTCCTGCCGCGTAAGCTGATTGAAGAGAAGCTTTATACCTGGGACGACGATGTCTCCAGCAACGCGGTCGAGGTGCACGTGCATCACCTGCGGCGCAAGCTCGGCAGCGAATTTATTCGTACCGTTCACGGTATCGGCTACACCCTCGGTGACGCATGAAACGCCTGAGCCTACGCCTGCGTCTGACGCTACTCTTTTTTCTGCTGACCAGCGCCGCCTGGGGCATCGCCAGCTTTATTGCCTGGCAACAAACCACCGAAAAGCTGGATAAGCTGTTTGATACCCAGCAACTGCTGTTTGCCCGCCGCCTGAGCACCATCAATTTCGACGAACTGCACACCCTGCCTCCGCAGATCAGGGCCAAAAAGAAGGTCAAACACGGGCATCTTGATGACGATGCGCTGGCGTTCGCTATTTTCAGCGCCGACGGCAAGAACATCATGCACGATGGCGAAAACGGCCAGGATATCCCGTGGAATAACCGCCGGGAGGGGTTCAGCGATGGCCATCTGAATAATGATGACGACGAATGGCGCTTTCTCCAGTTAACCACCCGCGATGGCCGCTACCGCATCGTCGTCGGGCAGGAGTGGGACTACCGCCGGGAGATGGCGCTGGATATCGTCACCTCGCAGCTGACGCCGTGGCTGGTGGCGCTGCCGCTAATGTTCCTGTTGCTGATTGTACTGTTAAGCCGCGAGCTGGCGCCGCTGAAACAGCTGGCCCGCACCCTGCGCCTGCGCGCGCCTGACTCAGCCGAATCGCTGGACGTCGACAAGGTGCACAGCGAAGTCAGGCCGCTGGTCGAGGCGCTGAATCAGCTGTTTGCCCGCACCCATGACACCATGATGCGCGAGCGGCGGTTCACCTCCGATGCCGCCCACGAACTGCGTAGCCCGCTGGCGGCGCTGAAGGTTCAGACCGAGGTCGCTCAGCTGTCGACGGACGACCCGCAGGGGCGCGACAGGGCGCTGGCGCAGCTGCATGAAGGGATTGACCGCGCTACCCGGTTGGTAGACCAGCTCCTGACGCTGTCGCGTCTGGATTCACTGGCCCAGCTTGATGACGTGCAGACCCTTGCCATAGATGAGCTGCTGCAATCGTCGGTAATGGAGATGTACCACATTGCGCAGCAGGCCGGGACTGAGCTGCGCCTGCATCTGCACGCCAGCCATGTCACCCGCCAGGGGCAGCCGCTGTTGCTGAGCCTGCTGGTGCGTAACCTGCTGGATAATGCGGTACGCTACAGTCCGCGCGGCAGCCAGGTGGATATCACCCTCGATGCCCGCCAGTTTACCGTCCGTGATAACGGCCCGGGCATTAGCCCTGAGGCGCTGGCGCGCATCGGCGAGCGCTTCTATCGTCCGCCGGGCCAGGATGCTCCCGGCAGCGGGCTGGGGCTCTCCATCGTCCGTCGGATCGCCGCGCTGCATCAGATGACGGTGGATTTCAACGCCGTCCACGAAGGCGGTTTCGAGGCGCGGGTACGCTGGTAGCCGTTATTATTGCGAATACAGCAAAAGACTTTGCACATTTCGCTCATTTTCCCGCTTCGCCCTGCGGGGTAAAATTGACGACAAAATCGAACATTGAAGGGTAAAAAATGAGCAACATCCTGATTATCAACGGCGCGAAAAAATTCGGCCACTCCAACGGTCAGCTGAATGACACCCTGACCGAGGTCGCGGATGGCTATCTGCGCGACGCCGGGCATGATGTTAAAATCGTTCGTGCCGATAGCGATTACGACGTCAAACAAGAAGTGCAGAATTTCCTGTGGGCCGACGTGGTTATCTGGCAAATGCCAGGCTGGTGGATGGGCGCGCCGTGGACCGTGAAGAAATACATTGATGATGTCTTCACCGAAGGCCACAGCTCGCTGTATGCCAGCGACGGACGTACCCGCTCCGACGCCAGCAAGAAATATGGCTCCGGCGGTTTAATCCAGGGCAAACAGTATATGCTCTCCCTGACCTGGAACGCACCGATGGAAGCCTTTACCGATAAAGACCAGTTCTTCCATGGCGTCGGCGTTGATGGTGTTTATCTGCCGTTCCATAAAGCTAACCAGTTCCTCGGCATGACCGCCCTGCCGACGTTTATCGCCAACGACGTCATTAAACTGCCTGATGTTCCGCATTACATCGCAGAATATCGCAAGCATCTGGCGCAAATTTTTGGTTAACTAAAGCTCTACCTACAGAAGGAGTTGAGTTAATCATGTTGACAGTGATCGCAGAAATTCGCACCCGCCCTGGCCAGCACCATCGTCAGGCCGTGCTTGAGCAGTTTGCTAAAATTACCCCTGTCGTTTTGCAGGAAGAAGGTTGCCACGGCTATGCGCCGCTGGTAGACCACGCGGCAGGCGTAAGTTTTCAGAGCACCTCCCCGGATTCCATCGTCATGGTTGAGCAGTGGGAAAGCGTTGCCCATCTTGAAGCGCACCTGCAAACGCCGCACATGAAAGCCTACGGTGAAGCGGTGAAAGGCGACGTGCTGGACACCACTATTCGGATCCTGCAGTCCGGTATTTAAGCGCTGGCGAAGCCGGGAAGGTCATCCGGCGACGCGAAGAGAAATACTGAAGAGAAGTGCTGAAGAGAAGTACAACAGCCATGCCTCAGAACTGGCGGCAGCGCCAGTTCTGATAACACCACCGGTCAGGCTTCCAGATCCGCCATATCCCCTTTTTCCTGCAGCCAGTTACGGCGATCTTCCGAACGCTTCTTGGCTAACAGCATATCCATCATCGCCGTCGTCTGCTGCTCATCTTCATCGCTGATAATCAGCTGCACCAGGCGGCGGGTATTCGGATCAAGCGTGGTTTCACGCAGCTGCATCGGGTTCATTTCGCCCAGCCCTTTAAAGCGCTGGACGTTTGGTTTGCCCTTCTTGCGTTTCAGCTGCTCCAGCACTCCGGCTTTTTCTTCCTCGGTCAAGGCGTAGTACACCTCTTTACCGAGGTCGATGCGGTATAACGGCGGCAGCGCGACATGCACGTGGCCGTGTTTCACCAGCGTGCGGAAGTGCTTCACAAACAGGGCGCACAGCAGCGTGGCAATGTGCAGACCATCGGAGTCGGCATCCGCCAGGATGCAGATTTTGCCGTAACGCAGCTGGCTTAAATCGTCGCTGTCCGGATCGATACCGATCGCCACCGAAATATCGTGGACTTCCTGCGACGCCAGCACCTCATCGGAAGAGACTTCCCAGGTATTCAGAATTTTGCCTTTCAGCGGCATGATCGCCTGATATTCACGATCGCGCGCCTGCTTGGCTGACCCGCCTGCCGAGTCCCCTTCGACGAGGAACAGCTCGGTGCGATTCAGATCCTGAGCGGTACAGTCCGCCAGCTTGCCCGGCAGCGCGGGGCCGCTGGTCAGCTTTTTACGCACCACTTTTTTGGCCGCGCGCATCCGGCGCTGGGCGCTGGAGATCGCCATTTCGGCCAGCAGCTCAGCCGCCTGGACGTTCTGATTGAGCCACAGGCTGAAGGCGTCTTTCACCACGCCGGAGACAAAGGCCGCGCACTGGCGCGAAGAGAGACGCTCTTTGGTCTGGCCGGCGAACTGCGGATCCTGCATTTTCACCGACAGCACGTAGGCGCAGCGATCCCAGATATCTTCCGCCGACAGCTTCACGCCGCGCGGCAGGATATTGCGGTATTCACAGAACTCACGCATGGCTTCGAGCAGCCCCTGACGCAGGCCGTTCACATGGGTCCCGCCCTGCATGGTTGGGATCAGGTTGACGTAGCTTTCCGTCAGCAGCTCGCCGCCTTCCGGCAGCCACAGCAGCGCCCAGTCAACCGCTTCGGTTTCCCCGGAGAAGTTGCCGACAAACGGTTTTTCCGGCAGCAGCGGCAGGCCGTTCACCGCTTCGCACAGGTAGTCCGTCAGGCCGTCCTGGTAACACCAGCGCTGCTCGCTGTTATTGACCTGATCGCGGAACACGATCTCAACGCCCGGGCAGAGTACCGCCTTGGCTTTCAGCACGTGCGTCAAGCGCGTTACGGAGAATCGCGGGCTGTCAAAGAAGCTTTCATCAGGCCAGAAATGCACGCTGGTCCCGGTATTGCGTTTGCCGCAGGTCCCGGTGACGTGGAGATCTTCGACTTTATCGCCGTTCTCGAAGGCGATGCTGTAGACCTGACCATCACGACGCACGTTCACTTCAACGCGTTTCGACAAGGCGTTGACCACCGAAATCCCCACCCCATGCAAACCACCGGAGAACTGGTAGCTCTTATTGGAGAATTTACCGCCCGCATGCAGCCGGCAGAGGATCAGTTCAACGGCCGGAACCCCTTCTTCCGGGTGGATATCAACCGGCATTCCGCGCCCGTCGTCGATCACTTCCAGCGATTGATCGGCATGAAGAATGACCTCCACGCGTTTCGCGTGGCCGGCCAGTGCTTCATCCACACTGTTATCAATAACTTCCTGACCGAGATGGTTAGGACGTGTTGTGTCAGTGTACATCCCCGGACGGCGGCGAACCGGCTCAAGCCCGGTGAGGACCTCAATGGCATCAGCGTTATATGAAGATTGCGTCATGGTGTGTATTCGTAGGTGATCCAGGGCTGCTTAACGCAGACCCAGAAAATCGATAATCTGAGTGAAATGATCTTCAAAGCCGACAAATGCGTGGTTGCCGCCCTCTTCGACCGTCTGCCGGCATAAAGCGTAATAAGCAACGGCCTGGCGGTAATCAAGCACTTCATCGCCCGTTTGCTGCAGCAGCCAGAGTAAATCGGGCGCTTCCAGTGGGTCGATTTGCATGACTTTGAGATCGTAAATATGGCGAGACTCTAGCACATATTGCTGCCCGGTGTACGGATTCTCATTGAGGCCAAGGAAATTGTTCAGCAGTTCAAAAGGGCGTACCGCCGGGTTAACCACCACGGTTGGCAGCATAAAACACTGCGATAGCCAGGTGGCGTAGTAGCCCCCGAGGGAAGAGCCGACAACCCCCAGCGGTTCCCCGCCGTGTTCCAGCACTATCGCCTCAAGTAACTCTGCGGCTTCGGCCGGATAGGCAGGCAGTTCCGGCACCACCATGTTTATTTCAGGAAAGGTCTGCGCCAGCCACTCCTTCAGCACCGTCGCTTTTGCCGACCGCGGTGAACTGTTAAAACCGTGCAGATAAAGGAGCGTAGCCATCAGTATCCTTCTGAAGCAATATCCGGGTGAAACTTCACGCCCTTAAGGCGACAGACTTCGGTGGTCAACGTCCCATCGGCATGGAGATCCAGCCAGCGCCAGCCGGGGGAAATCGTGTCCAGCGTAAAATTGGCGCAGTGGGGCTTGAACTGTACGCAGGTTGATGGGGTCGCCATCATCCGCCGTCCGTTCCAGTTGAGATCCAGTTCCTGATGAATATGGCCGCAGAGCAGATGCTTCACCCGTGGAAAAGCGGTCAGTGCGCGGTCCAGCGCGCCGGCGTTGCGCAGGCTGTGTTGATCCAGCCAGCTGCAGCCCGAAGGAAGCGGGTGGTGATGCAACAGCAGTAACGTGTATCGCTCAGGTTCTTCTGCCAGGCGCTGCTCCAACCATTCCAGCTGAAAGTCGCTCAGTTCGCCGTGGGGCACGCCGAAGACCTGGCTATCCAGCAACAATATTTGCCAGTGCTGGCCCAGTAAAACCCGTTTAGCCGGGGAGATGCCGGACTCCTGCAGCGTACTGTACATCGCAGGCTGGAAGTCATGATTGCCCGGCAGCCAGACGCAGGGCACGGCAAAACTCGCGATACCTTCAGCAAAGTGCTGATAGGCCGCGGCTGAATGATCCTGCGCCAAATCGCCTGTTGCCACAATCAGATCGCATTCACGCTGTGAAGCATGGATGGCATCCAGCACGGCCTGGTAGCTTTCCCAGGTATTGATGCCTAACAGCGTTTCATGTTTTTCAGCAAACAGGTGAGTATCAGTAATTTGTAATATCCTGACTCTGGTCTCACCAGCCAGAGGCAGATTTAACAGGCTTTCCAAATGGTGTCCTTAGGTTTCACGACGCTAACAAACCGGAATCGCCATCGCTCCATGTGCTAAACAGTATCTCAGCCAGTCCGCCAGGAACTGATTAATTTGATGCTTTTCGTCGCGTTGATGCAACTTTTTATTAGGATAATCATACTTTGCTTTGAAGCGAAAGATCTGCTGAGTCGAACACACTTCAGCCACCATCGCATCATGATAAAGACGCACCGTCATCGACGGTAAACTCCAGTAGCTTACCGCTGGCGCCGTCTGTTCAATCGTGACTAATGTAGTGTAGCGAGTCGATTCGATGATAGTGAGTCGATACTGCGCATTACCCACCTGATAACCCGCGACATCGCCAGCCGTATCGGTTCGAGGCAACAGGCGGCGCAGCTGAGCAAAATTGGTTTCGCACAGGCGCATCATTTCCGGGAAGTCAGGTGTATAACGCTTCATTTTGTCCACTCGTTACGTAAATGGTGATAATGCAATTGCAGCCATTGCAAGGCGATGACAGAGGCCGCGTTGTCGATTTTCCCCTCTTCTACCCACTGATAAGCCTGCTCCCGGCTTACCACATGCACCCGGATGTCTTCGTTTTCTTCCGCCAGGCCGTGAATCCCTTTTGCTGTCGTCGCATCGACTTCACCGACCAGAATCGACAGTCGTTCGCTGGTGCCGCCGGGGCTGGCCAGATAACTCAGCACCGGTTTTGTCCGCCCGACTTCCAGCCCGGCTTCTTCTACCGCTTCACGCCGGGCAACATCTTCAGGGGATTCGCCCTCTTCAATCATACCGGCGACCATCTCAAGCAACCACGGGCTTTTGCTGGTATCATACGCCGCAATGCGAATCTGCTCGACCAGCACAACCTCATCGCGTATCGGGTCAAAGGGTAGCAAGACTGCGGCATGCCCGCGCTCAAAAATTTCGCGCGTCACCTCTCCGCTCATCTCGCCGTTAAACAGACGGTGGCGAAAACGGTACAAGTCCAGCGAAAAAAAACCACGATAAAGCGTTTCGCGTGCAATAATTTCTACATCGTTTTTAGAGAAGGTATTTCCTTGCTGATTGGGCTTGCTCATAGTCTCTGTCCTGCGAATCCGAAATGAAGGATTTATAAGCCGTTTGGCTACCGTTTTACAGTCTGTATGTTAGATTGGTGCAAATTACCGCCCGATGGCACGTAACGCCAACTTTTTACCGCGGCAGAGTCGATACAATCAGCAGATAACTTTAAAATTTGGGCTGCACTTTATGCTTCACAACAAGGAATGCAAATGAAGAAACTTCTCCCCATCCTCATCGGCCTTGGCCTGACTGGCTTCAGCGCCATGAGCCAGGCAGAGAACCTGATGCAGGTTTATCAGCAGGCGCGCGTCAGCAACCCTGACCTGCGTAAATCAGCAGCCGATCGTGATGCTGCATTCGAAAAGATCAACGAAGCACGTAGCCCGTTACTGCCTCAGCTCGGTCTGGGTGCTGATTATACCTATACCAATGGCTACCGCGACAGCAACGGCGTGAACTCTAATGTCACCAGTGGTTCGCTGCAGTTAACACAAACGTTGTTTGATATGTCGAAATGGCGCGCCCTGACGCTGCAGGAAAAAGCAGCTGGTATTCAGGATGTGACCTATCAGACCGATCAGCAAACGCTGATTCTGAACACCGCTACGGCCTATTTTAACGTCCTGAGCGCGATTGATACGCTGTCCTACACCGAAGCGCAGAAACAGGCTATCTACCGTCAGTTAGATCAAACCACCCAACGCTTTAACGTGGGCCTGGTGGCGATCACCGACGTGCAGAACGCCCGTTCACAATACGATTCAGTGCTGGCTAACGAAGTCACTGCACGCAACGACCTCGATAACGCGGTAGAATCGCTGCGTCAGGTTACCGGCAACTACTATCCGGAACTGGCATCGCTGAACGTTGACGGCTTTAAGACCAACAAGCCGCAGACCGTGAACGCGCTGCTGAAGGAAGCGGAAAACCGTAACCTGTCGCTGCTGCAGGCACGTCTGAACCAGGATCTTGCGCGCGAACAAATTCGCCAGGCACAAGACGGCCATATGCCGACACTGGATTTGACCGCATCGACCGGGGTATCCAACACCTCCTACAGCGGTTCCAAAACCCACAACAGCCAGTATGACGACAACGACGCCGGGCAGAACAAAGTCGGCCTGAGCTTCTCGCTGCCGCTGTATCAGGGCGGGATGGTGAACTCGCAGGTCAAACAGGCGCAATACAACTTTGTTGGCGCCAGCGAACAGCTGGAAAGCTCGCATCGTAGCGTCGTACAGACCGTCCGCTCTTCCTTTAACAACATCAATGCCTCTATCAGCAGCATCAACGCCTATAAACAGGCGGTGGTCTCTGCTCAGAGCTCCCTTGATGCCATGGAAGCCGGTTATTCGGTCGGTACGCGTACCATCGTCGACGTGTTGGATGCAACCACCACGCTGTATAACGCCAAGCAACAGCTCTCCAGCGCGCGTTATAACTACCTGATTAACCAGCTGAACATTAAATCTGCGCTCGGTACGCTGAACGAGCAGGATCTGGTGGCACTGAACAACACGCTGGGTAAACCAGTAGCAACATCGCCAGACAGCGTGGCGCCGGAAACTCCGCAGCAGGATGCCAACGCAGACGGTTACAGCAGCAATGCGGCACCGGCGGCGACCCCGACATCAACCACCCGCACGACAAAAACCAGCGGCACCAATCCTTTCCGTCAGTAATCGCCCCGGTACGATAGCGCTTCGCTTAACGAATTCAGCTAAGCGAAGCGCTAAACGTAAGGCAACGTAAAGATCCCCTGCTTTCCCCTCCTTTCCGCCCCTATTCGCTTCATTTTCCACCACTCATCCTCTATCCTGAGCGTTAACAAAATGCCATACCACTGGGTCCTGGAAGACAAATATGAAACGGACAAAAAATATCAATCATGCCTCGTTCCGTAAAAGCTGGAGCGCACGTCATCTGACGCCAGTCGCCCTTGCCGTTACGGCCGTATTTATGCTTGCCGGTTGTGAAAAAACCGACGAGACGGTTTCTCTCTATCAAAACGCCGACGACTGCTCTACCGCCAACCCGGGCAAGAGCGCAGAGTGCACCACCGCGTTCAACAACGCGCAGCAGGAAGCGGTACGTACCGCACCGAAATACGCCACGCGTGAAGATTGCGTCGCGGAATTCGGTGAAGGCCAGTGCCAGCAGACGCCAGCTCAGGCGGGCGTAGCTCCAGAAAACCAGGCCCAGGCGCAAAGCAGCGGCAGCTTCTGGATGCCGTTGATGGCCGGCTACATGATGGGCCGAATGATGGGCGGCGGTATGGGCGCGCAGCAGCCGCTGTTCAGCTCGAAAAACCCGGCCAGCCCGGCCTACGGTCAATACACCGATGCCGGTGGTAAGAGCTACGGCGCCGCGCAACCGGGCCGGACAATGAACGTGCCGAAGACGGCAATGGCGCCTAAACCGGCGACCACCAGCACCGTAACGCGCGGTGGGTTTGGTGAGTCGGTGGCAAAACAATCCACCATGCAGCGTAGCGCTGCGGGCACGACCTCGACTAAACGCTCAATGGGCGGCTAAACACCATGGAAAGAATCAGCATCACGGAGCGCCCGGACTGGCGTGAAAAGGCGACGGAATACGGCTTTAACTTTCATACCATGTATGGCGAGCCCTACTGGAGCGAAGAAGCCTATTACAAACTGACGCTGGCCCAGGTTGAAACGCTCGAAAACGTCACCGCCGAGCTGCATCAAATGTGCCTGCAGGCAGTGGAAAAAGTCATCGCCAGCGATGAGCTGATGGCCAAATTCCGTATCCCGAAACATACCTGGGGCTTCGTGCGCCAGTCGTGGAAAACCAACCAGCCGTCGCTGTACTCGCGTCTCGATCTGGCGTGGGACGGTGTCGGTGCGCCAAAGCTGCTGGAGAACAACGCCGATACCCCGACTTCGCTGTATGAAGCCGCGTTCTTTCAGTGGATCTGGCTGGAAGATCAGATCAACGCTGGGCAGCTGCCGGAAGGCAGCGACCAGTTCAACAGCCTGCAGGAAAAACTGATTGAGCGCTTTGGCCAGCTGCGCGAGCAGTTTGGCTTCCAGCTGCTGCATATGGCCTGCTGTCGCGATACCGAAGAAGATCGCGGCACCGTCCAGTATCTGCAGGACTGCGCGGCGGAAGCCGGCGTCGCCACCGAGTTTCTGTATATCGAAGATATCGGCCTCGGCGAAAAGGGTCAGTTTACCGACCTGCAGGATCAGGTGATTGGCAATCTGTTCAAGCTCTACCCGTGGGAATACATGTTGCGCGAGATGTTCTCCACCAAGCTGGAAGATGCTGGCGTACGCTGGCTGGAACCGGCCTGGAAGAGCATCATCTCTAACAAAGCGCTGCTTCCGCTGCTGTGGGAAATGTTCCCTAACCACCCGAACCTGCTGGCGGCTTACTTCAGCGAAGATGCGCACCCGGAGATGGAGAAGTACGTCATCAAACCGATCTTCTCCCGCGAAGGTGCCAACGTGTCGATCGTCGAGAACGGCAAAGTGCTGGAGGCCGTAGAAGGCCCGTACGGTGAAGAAGGTACGATCGTGCAGGAGTTCTATCCGCTGCCGAAATTTGGCGACAGCTATACGCTGATCGGCAGCTGGCTGATCAACGACCAGCCCGCCGGGATCGGCGTGCGCGAAGATCGGGCGCTGATCACTCAGGATCTGTCCCGCTTCTACCCGCATATTTTCGTCGAGTAAACCTCACCCCGGCAGCGCAAAATGGTTGCCGGGGTGATTTATTGCCGCCGCCGTTACGCCCCAATCAGCACAGACAGCATACTCAGCGATCCCATCTCAATACCGTCTACCGGAATAGAAATCGGCTCTTCGCCGTCCCAGGTGCCCAGCACATAGAGCAGCGGCAGGAAGTGTTCCGCCGTCGGGTTTGAGAGCGAGCCACCTTCATGCGCCAGATAGTTCACCAGCGGATGTTCAGCCACCGGTCCTTTCCAGCTGAGGTTGGTTTTCACGTAATCGTTGAAGGACTCCGCCCACGGGTATGGCGTGTTCTCGCCGTGCCAGCGTGCGGTTCTCAGGTTATGGACTACGTTACCGCTCGCCACCAGCATGATGCCTTCATCACGCAGCGCCGTCAGCTTACGCCCCATCTCCAGATGCCAGGCCGCCGGTTTGGTGCTGTCGATACTCAGCTGCACCATCGGGATATCCGCATCGGGGTACATTTTAATCAGGACGCCCCATGAGCCGTGATCGAAGCCCCAGGCCTCTTTATCCAGCGTGACGGGAACCGGCGCCAGCAGCTCAACCAGGCGCTGCGCCAGCGCCGGGGAACCAGGAGCCGGATAATGCGTATCGTACAGCGCCTGCGGGAAGCCGCCAAAATCGTGGATCGTTTTCGGCGTTTCCATGGCCGTCACCCCGGTGCCGCGCGTAAACCAGTGCGCAGAAACCACCACGATCGCTTTTGGACGCGGCAATGTGTCGCCCAGCTGGCGCCAGGTACGGGTATAAATATTGTCTTCCAGCACGTTCATCGGGCTGCCGTGGCCTAAAAACAACGCTGGCATTCGGGTACGGGACATGGTGATATCCTTAATAACTAGAGAGGAATTGTGATGCCTTCACATTACGCGTTTTTGCGTCAGGAATAACTCAGATAAGCATGATGATGATCGTCAGAAAATTTGAATGTATACCCTCAATACTTCGAGTTGCAGGAAGGCCAACGCTGATGCAACTTGAAGTATGACGGATATAATTCGCTGTAAAAGGGCACTTCACCCTCTCGCCGTACTCTGACAATTTCGATATTATTAATGATAATCATTATCAAAGGAGGGGAATGATGTCGTCACCCTTAATATTGACGCTACTGGCCGGGAGCGCGACGTTCATCGGTGCTATTTTTGGCGTCCTGGGTCAGAAACCGTCTAATCGCCTGCTGGGATTCTCCCTCGGATTTGCCGCCGGGATCATGTTGCTGATCTCGCTGATGGAGATGCTACCCGCGGCGCTGAACGCCGAAGGGATGTCGCCGCTGCTCGGTTACGGTATGTTTGTCATCGGCCTGCTGGGCTACTTTGCGCTCGACCATCTGCTACCGCACGCCCATCCGCAGGACCTGATGTCACCCGGTATCGCACGGCCGCGTAATCTACGCCGTACCGCGATTTTGTTGACCCTCGGTATCAGCCTGCATAACTTCCCGGAGGGGATTGCCACCTTTGTGACCGCCAGCAACAACCTCGAGCTGGGTATGGGCATCGCGCTGGCCGTCGCGTTACATAATATTCCTGAGGGGCTGGCGGTTGCCGGCCCGGTGTATGCCGCAACCGGTTCGCGTTCTAAAGCCGTGCTGTGGGCCGGGCTGTCCGGACTGGCGGAAATCCTCGGCGGTGTGCTGGCGTGGCTGATCCTTGGCAGTCTGGTGTCGCCGGTCGTGATGGGCGCTATTATGGCCGCCGTTGCCGGCATTATGGTGGCGCTCTCGGTCGATGAGCTGATGCCGCTGGCAAAAGAGATCGATCCCCAGAGCAACCCCAGCTATGGCGTGCTGTGCGGGATGTCGGTGATGGGATTAAGTCTGGTTGCCCTGCAGGCTATGGGAATCGGCTGACCTGAAAACAACAAAGCCCACGCAAGCGTGGGCTTTGAGATGACGTCCGTCGTTATCAGCTGGCTTTACGCTCATGCTCACGACGGTAGGCCACCAGGTCTTCGATGGTGACAACGGCCATATTTTGTTTCTGAGCAAAGGCGATGCACTCTGGCGCACGCGCCATGGAGCCGTCGTCGTTTGTCAGTTCGCACAGGACACCCGCCGGCTTGAAGCCCGCCAGGGTCACCAGATCGATGGTCGCTTCAGTATGACCGCCACGGGTCAATACGCCGCCCGGCTGCGCGCGCAGCGGGAAAACGTGGCCCGGACGATTCAGGTCGGAAGGTTTTGCGCCGTCGGCAATGGCCGCACGCACGGTGGTCACACGGTCAGCGGCGGACACGCCGGTGGTGACGCCTTCAGCGGCTTCAATGGTCACGGTAAAGCCGGTGCCATAGGCGCTGGTGTTGTTTTCCACCATCATCGGCAGGTCAAGCTGCTTACGGCGTTCGTCGGTCAGGCACAGGCAGACAATGCCGCTGCCGTGACGAATGGTCAGCGCCATCTGCTCAACGGTCATGGTTTCGGCGGCGAAAATCATGTCGCCTTCGTTTTCACGGTCTTCATCATCAAGCACCATCACACCGCGGCCTTCGCGCAGTGCATTTAAAGCGTGTTCCACACGTTCAAAAGCGGTACCAAAAGAGGAAAGGAGCGTCTGATTCATGGTAAATAAACCTCATTAAAATTATGGTTACCAGAATCAGGGCAGTCTTAGGAGTGCCGGTTAAGCGGCAAAAGTCAACGCAAGCGGATCGCAATCCGGCTGAGCCGTTACTCTCTCCCATCCGGACTCTAACCGTCGGCCCCGGAATTACACCGGATCTGCTGACCTTTCTGCTTTCGCAAAAAGCGCTCGCGGGCTTTCAACGCATGGTTGATTTACCGCCGGTGGGGAATTTCGCCCCGCCCTGAGAATAAGCGAAGTAACTATAACGCTATTGATTATCATCGGCAACGTATAAGCTTCAAACATTTCTGGTTTATAGCGCCCGCCGTTCGCACTACAATAAGCGACAAATCGACCAGAGCAGGAAACCACCATGATTGACCCGAAAAAAATTGAACAAATCGCCCGCCAGGTCCATGAGTCAATGCCGAAAGGCCTGCGCGATCTTGGGGATGATGTGGAGAAGAAAATCCGCCAGGTCCTCCAGTCGCAGCTGACCCGTCTGGATCTGGTTGGCCGCGAAGAGTTTGATGTACAGACTCAGGTATTGCTGCGCACCCGCGAGAAACTGGCTTTACTGGAACAGCGTATCAGCGATCTGGAAAGCCGCTCGGCGGCCCCGGACGTCGAAGAGAAGCCGTAAAAAATAACGGGCCCGCTGCGGCCCGTTATTGCTTCAGAGCCTACCCTGGTAGGCGTACATTGTTGCCTGGCCCTGGGCCGTGCTCTTAGTGTTCAACTTCCGACGCAACCTCTTCATCGACCTGACGGCAGTAGAGTTCATACCGTTGACAAAACCATTCACGATGTTCCTCATCCATATTGCCGACAATGGCCTGGAGATCAACGCTATGGCCTTGTGCGCGCATTCTGGCAAAACTCAGCGCCAGAAAATCAAAGTTCTTCATTGAATACAGTTCGTGATGATTCATCCGCATACTCCTTCAACCGTGAGTGTTCTGTTAGGTCATATGCTGTTTACTGACTTCAGTATTTATACTTACGCTACCGCTTTCTGTACGAAAAATGCGCCTGAATAGATTATTTATTGCGCTGAATCATTTCTCTCATGATTAAATAAAAAAAAGCCCACGATCTCGCGATCGCAGGCCTTTTCAACGGGCTTATTCCTTACGCCGCCGGCCGTTTTACCGGCACTTCGGCGTCAGTCATTACTTCCCGCTATCTTTCTGAATCTTCCTGATGATATTGGTGGTTGAGCAGCCATCTTCAAAGTTGAGCACCAGCACCTCGCCGCCGTTGGCCCAGACTTCCTCGCTGCCGGCAATCTCATCCGGCTTATAATCACCGCCTTTCACCAGCAGATCCGGCAGGATCCCGGCGATCAGGCGCTGCGGGGTATCCTCTTCAAACGAGACCACCCAGTCCACGGCTTCCAGCGCGCCCAGCACGATCATGCGCTGCTCCAGCGGGTTAACCGGTCGGGTCTCGCCCTTCAGACGTTTGGTCGATGCATCGCTGTTAACCGCCACAATCAGGCGATCGCCCAGCTTGCGCGCATTGGCCAAATACGACACGTGACCGGCATGCAGAATGTCAAACACCCCGTTGGTCATGACCACTTTCTCACCGCGCTTACGTGCCGCCGCTACCGCCTGCTTCAGCTCGTCTTCGTTCATCACCCCGAACCCGGTCTCGGCACGCCCGCGGACCGCGTTTTCCAGCTCGATAGGCGATACGGTAGAGGTCCCCAGTTTGCCGACCACCACGCCCGCCGCCGCGTTGGCGAAGTAGCAGGCCTCTTCCAGGGTGTTGCCGGAGGCAAGCGTCGCCGCCAGCACGCCGATCACCGTATCACCGGCGCCGGTCACGTCATACACTTCCTGTGCCTGAGTCGGCATATGCAGCGGCGGACGGCCCGGCTGCAGCAGCGTCATCCCCTGCTCAGAGCGGGTCACCAGCAACGCGGACAGCTCGAAATCAGCAATGATTTTCAGGCCACGTTCGACAATCTCCGCTTCGTCTTTGCATTTGCCCGCCACCGCTTCAAATTCAGAGAGGTTCGGCGTCAGCAGCGTGGCGCCGCGATAACGTTCAAAATCGGTGCCTTTCGGATCAATCAGTACCGGCACGCCGGCATCACGTGCCAGCTTAATCATGGTCTGAACGCTGGTCAGCGCGCCTTTGGCGTAGTCAGACAGCACCAGCGCCCCGATGGTC
Source organism: Enterobacter sp. JUb54 (assembly GCF_014298075.1). Lineage (GTDB taxonomy): Bacteria > Pseudomonadota > Gammaproteobacteria > Enterobacterales > Enterobacteriaceae > Klebsiella > Klebsiella lignicola. Next base: position 4,722,977 of record NZ_CP060418.1, on the reverse strand, counting down.
CCCAACGCCTGCTGAATACGCTCATGCATCGGCTGTGGGTCAACGCCAGAGAATCCTTCTTCGAAATCAAGGCGGATCAGCTGCTGGTTACGCGACAGCACGCGCAGCTTGGTGATGGTCGGGTGCGTCGGCACGGAGACGAAATCACACTTCACATTGACGTCAGCCAGCGCTTTGCTCAACGCCCGCGCAGCATCATCAATGCCGGTGAGCCCGACCAGACGGGAGGTCGCGCCGAGGGAGGCGATATTCATTGCCACGTTTGCTGCGCCGCCAGGACGTTCCTCAATATTTTCCACTTTCACCACCGGTACCGGGGCTTCAGGGGAAATACGGCTGGTGGGACCATACCAGTAGCGGTCCAGCATCACATCGCCAACCACCAACACTCCTGCACGTTCAAACTCCGGCAGCGTTACTTTCATGACTCTCTCCTGCGAGATGCAAACTTTGCGCGCGATAATAGCACACCCGGTTTTTTAGTTAATCCATCAACCACTTCTGCCAGCTGGTGCTCACCTGCTCGCGCTCGTGGGTAAAGGCATCAGGGGCGACATTGCCCGGCAGTTCCTGCAGGGCCAGATGATGCAGCGCATCACGCAGCGTGGTGTAGGCGTGGGTCAACGCCCGAGCTTCGCCTTCATCCATAATGTCGTTTTGTGCCAGCAGTTCCAGAATGCGCACGTTATCCGACCAGCGCGTCAGCTTCGGTTTTTCATGCGCATAGCGTAGGACCAGATACTGGGTGATAAATTCAATGTCGGTAATGCCTCCGGCATCGGCTTTAATATCAAAGCGGTCGCGCTGCTTATTCCCGAGGTGGGCGCGCATCTTCTCGCGCATTTCCCGCACCTCGGTCTGCAGCGTCGCCCCGTCGCGCAGCGTGCTGAGAATATCGCGACGGATGGTATCAAACTGCTCCTGCAACGCCGGGTCGCCATAGACCACCCGAGCGCGCACCAGCGCCTGATGCTCCCAGGTCCAGGCCTCATTTTTCTGATAATCGGCGAAAGAATCGGCGGTGGTAACCAGCATGCCGGCAGCGCCGGAAGGGCGTAAGCGAGCGTCCACTTCGTAGAGAATGCCCGACGATGTGCGGGTGCTGAACAGGTGCATGATGCGCTGGGCCAGGCGCAAATAGAACTGGCGGCCATCGATTTCACGCTCGCCATCGGTCATCACTTCAACCGGGCAGTCATGGAGGAACACCAGATCGAGATCAGAACTGTAACCCAGCTCCCAGCCTCCCAGTTTGCCGTAGCCGACAACCGCAAAACCACGTCCCTGGCGGTCATGCAGATGGGTTGGCTGACCATAACGCGCCACCATCTGCATCCAGGCCTGCTGTACCACCGCATCAATCATCGCTTCAGCCAGCCAGGTTAAGTGATCGCTCACTTTCATCACCGGCAGCGTTCCGGCGATATCGGCAGCGGCAATATGCAGCAATTGCGCCTGCTTAAACTGGCGCAGCGCTTCCAGCTGTTGCTCTTCATCCTCTTCCGGCACGCGCAGCAGATACTGGCGCAGCTCATCGCGGTAGGCATCGGTAGCCGTCGGTTGATAGAGGGTGTGAGGATCCAGCAGCTCATCCAGCAGCAGCGGGTGGCGCGCCAGCTGGCTGGCCACCATCGGCGAAGCGGCACAGAGGCTGATTAAGTGCTTCAGCGCGCCGGGGAATTCACTGAGCAGCTCAAGGTAGGTGGTGCGGGTGACGATGCCGGTCAACAGCGGGGTAATGCGCGCCAGCGGTACCGGCGCATCGGTGCGGGAACACACTTCGCTGAGCAGATGCGGCATTAGCTGATCCAGCACCTGACGCCCGCGCGGGCCGATGGTGCGCTTATCCAGCTCTTTGCGGAAATCGGCAATCAGCGCCAGCACGCTGCGGCGATCGCTATCCTCAAGATGGGCCAGCGCCGGGCTGGTGTCGTCTTCTTCCAGCGCATCCTGCCACAGCTCGCGCCAGTACTCTTCCAGTTGCTCATCCGGTGACTGGGCTTCGTCATCGCCAATCAGCTCGTTAAACACCTGGCGCACGTTGGCCATTTTTTCCGCCAGCCGCGTACTGAGCGTCTCCCAGTCATCAGCCTGCATCCCCCACGCCAGACGGGCGCGGTTGAGATCGTCCTGTGGCAGCGTTTGCGTCTGCTCGTCATTGATACTTTGCAGCAGGTTTTCCAGGCGCCGCAGGAACAGATAGGCTTCGCGCAGCCGGGTGGCGTCGCCTTCCGGCAGCAAATGCAGCTCTTCAATGGCGGCCAGCGTCGGAAGCAAGGCCCGGAGCTGCAGCGCCGGTTCGCGCCCGCCGCGGATCAGCTGGAAGACCTGGACGATAAATTCGATTTCGCGGATGCCGCCAGCGCCGAGCTTTATATTGTCCTTCAGCCCACGACGGCGGACTTCACGGGCAATCATCCCTTTCATATTGCGCAGCGACTGGATCACGCTGAAGTCGATATAGCGACGGAAGACAAACGGCCGCAGCATGGCGCGCAGCTCGTTGGCGTAAGTCCCTTCGTTATCGCCCATGATCCGCGCTTTGACCATCGCATAGCGCTCCCAGTCGCGCCCCTGCTCCTGATAATAATCTTCCAGCGCGGCAAAGCTCAGCACCAGCGGCCCGCTGTCGCCAAAGGGACGCAGGCGCATATCGACGCGGTAGACAAAGCCATCCTGCGTCGGCTGGTCGAGCACTTTAATCAGTCGCTGTCCCAGGCGGGTAAAGAACTGGGCATTATCCAGCTCCCGACGCCCGCCGAGGGCGGAGCCATGCTCCGGCCAGGCAAAAATCAGGTCGATATCCGACGAGAAGTTAAGCTCGCCGCCGCCCAGTTTGCCCATCCCGAGAATCAGCAGCGGCTGAGGCTTGCCTTGGGCATTCGATGGCGTCCCCCACTCTTTGCAGCAGGCGCTATACAGCCAGTCGCGGGCGGCAACGATTAACGTCTCGGCCAGCGCGCTTAGCTGCTGCAAACTGCTCTCTTCGCTGACCAACAGCAGCGCCTGGGCCCAGGCGATGCGCACCATAATACGGCGGCGGAACAGGCGCAGCTCGCGCATCAGCGCCGCTTCGTCGTTAGCCTCAGCCAGCGCCGCCTGTAGCCACTCGGCATAGTGTCGCCACTCTTCCGCGCTGGGCGGGGCGCTTTCCAGCTCCGCCAGCCACTGCGGCTGGGCCACCAGGCTTTGCTCGACGAAATCGCTGAACGCCATCACCGACTGCGCCTGTGGGCTTAATGTCGATACTGGAAAATCCGCTGGCAGGCGGTCCACAACCGTCTGCCAGTGCTGCTGTAACTGCGAAGAAAGCGGCATTATAGGGGTCTCCCTGGCCTGAAATTATCGTTTGCCACTATGCAGCCAGAATGGCTCTGCGGCCAGCGCCTGGCGGCGGAAATAATCGATGACGCTGCGATCCCGGTGTTCTATGGCACGACGCACTTCCAGCCAGTTCTCCAGCCAGGCGGCGGCAGCGGCGGCATAGGCGCCGGCCAGCAGTTGAATGCTGTCGATGTCACGGGTGAGGCGCGGCAGCTGGCCTTCATAGTCGTCCCCCAGGGTTTGCTGGAACGCATTTTTTAATTCGGCAGCCGCGCGCGATAGCTGGATATCGGCAAAGCGTTTAAACGAGCCGGCGATTTTCTTCTGCGCACCCTCATTTAACGATTCACGCCAGCCGCGGTTCACCAGCCATTCGGTCAGCGTGAGTTTGGCGCTGACCGTGGCAATGCTAAACACCGCCGATGGGTCTTTTCCGGCCTCTACCAGCGCCGCTTCAGCCACGTTGAGCGCTTCACGCAACGAGGCGGTAGCCTTACGCGGCACAATTCCGCCAAACAGCACCAGCGCGTGACGAACCCGCGCGATGGCCCGCAGAATTTCGGTTTTGGCCGCCGGATTGCCGCGGCTCCAGACCTCATCATGATAGAGCCAGTGCGCCAGCGCGTTTTCCAGCGCCGCTTCCAGCCCCTGCTCAACGCTGGCTTTTGCCGCGACCTGCACAACCCCGAACGCCGTGACCGGGCGCTCAGCGTTGCCCTGGGCCAGATGGTAGCCGCGGGCGGCTTTGCTCAGGCTCCCCTGCCGCAGTACGCCGGTTTCCAGCAGACGACGGGCCAGCGTCAGCACATCTTCCGTCTTGCCGGAGAGCAGCTCCAGTTCCAGTTCGCCGATCGTTTCCTGATGGTCAGCGGTCTTCACTTCCCCGCGATCGAGGGCGATTTCAATCTGGCTTTCACCTTCACTGACCACCCATTTTTCACGCTCAAAATCGGTGCTGAACAGCGGCTGCACGCCTTGTACAAGCTCAGCAGGCAGCTCCCCCTGCGGCCAGACTTCGGCAGGAAGGCGCTCCAGCGCCAGCTCGGGACCGTCCAGCGGGATATTGTATTCCGGACGCTGATGCAATCCGCCCACCACCCGGCCGGCAATTTTCAGGGTCATTTCGTAACGACCGCTGTCGCCGCGAACCCGCAGCCCCATATCATGACGACGCAACCAGTTATCCGCGGTTTCATAATAAATATTGAGCAACTGGCCCGCAGGCGTATGTTGGGCATTGAGCGTGTTAAGGTGCTGACGCAGTGCTTCTACGCCATTGTCGGAGACGATAAATTTTAATTCGATTTCTTGAGTCATGACTGAATTCTTCCGCTTCTGTGCTCTGCCGGGAAAATACGGCGAACTAATGCCGATATTTTTTGTCAGTAGATAGTATTTTGCGGCGATTCGCCATGCAATGCACATTGCGCATTTTGCCGGGCCACCCTTTGGATGTTTCCGATTGTGGCAGAAAACTTTGCGTCGCTATGGCGATGCCACTACTATCGTTCACCTTTTTATGACTTAACGATGACCTGATGCCAAAATTACGCCTTATTACTTTTGTTGTGCTGGCGCTTAGCGCCGCGACGGCGGTTCATGCAGAAGAAAAACGCTATGTTTCTGATGAACTGAACACCTGGGTTCGTACGGGTCCTGGCGATAATTATCGTCTTCAGGGCACCATCAACGCTGGGGAAGAAGTCTCTCTGCTGCAAACCAATGACAGCACCAATTATGCACAGATCCGCGACGGCAATGGCCGTACCGCCTGGATTCCGCTGAAAGAGCTGAGCACCGAGCCCAGCCTGCGTACCCGCGTGCCGGATCTGGAAAATCAGGTGAAAACCCTGACCGACAAGCTGAATAACATCGATACCACCTGGAACCAGCGCACTGCCGACATGCAGAAAAAAGTCGCGGGCAGCGATAACGTCATCAACGCGCTGAAAGACGAGAACCAAAAGCTGAAAAATGAGCTGGTTGTCGCCCAGAAGAAGGTCAATGCCGCCAATCTCCAGCTGGATGACAAACAGCGCACCATTATTATGCAGTGGTTTATGTACGGCGGTGGCGTGCTGGGTATCGGCCTGCTGCTCGGTCTCGTGTTGCCTCATCTGGTTCCGAGCCGTAAACGTAAAGACCGGTGGATGAACTAATTCGTCTTCTCTGCCAGACTTACGTATCATCTTGCACAAAGCAGATACGGGAGAGCAGGGCGTGAAGATTTATTTGGTCGGTGGTGCGGTTCGGGATGCATTATTAGGGCTACCGGTCAAAGATAAAGATTGGGTTGTCGTGGGCGCGACGCCTGAGCAACTGCTTGACGCGGGCTACCAGCAGGTAGGCCGCGATTTTCCCGTGTTTCTGCATCCGCAAAGCCGGGAAGAGTACGCGCTGGCGCGTACCGAGCGGAAATCCGGCTCGGGCTACACCGGCTTCACCTGCTATGCCGCCCCGGATGTCACTCTCGAGCAAGATCTGCTGCGCCGTGACCTGACGGTCAATGCGCTGGCCCAGGACGCTGACGGCCAGATTATCGACCCCTACGGCGGTCAGTCCGACCTGCACCTGCGCCTGCTGCGCCATGTATCCCCGGCATTCAGTGAAGATCCGCTACGCGTTTTACGCGTGGCGCGCTTTGCGGCGCGTTATGCCCACCTTGGTTTTCGCATTGCCGATGAGACCCTGGCGCTGATGCGCGAGATGGCCGACGCTGGCGAACTGGCCCACCTGACGCCCGAGCGGGTGTGGAAAGAGACCGAAAACGCCCTCAGCACCCGCAATCCGCAGGTGTTCTTCCAGACCTTACGCGATTGCCATGCGCTCGGCGTGCTGTTCCCGGAGATCGACGCGCTGTACGGCGTACCCGCCCCGGCAAAATGGCACCCGGAAATCGACACCGGCCTGCATACCCTGATGACCCTGACGATGGCGGCAATGCTGTCGCCGGACGTTGACGTGCGTTTTGCGACCCTGTGCCACGACCTTGGCAAAGGGCTGACGCCGAAGGCGCTGTGGCCACGCCACCACGGCCACGGCCCGGCGGGTGTTAAGCTGGTGGAGCAACTCTGCGCCCGTCTGCGTGTGCCAAACGATATTCGCGATCTGGCGAAGCTGGTTGCCGAGTTCCACGACCTGATCCACACCCTGCCAATCCTGCAGCCCAAAACGCTGATTAAGCTGTTCGACAATATCGACGCCTGGCGCAAGCCGCAGCGCGTCAGGCAAATTGCACTAACCAGCGAGGCCGATGTTCGCGGACGCACCGGGTTTGAAGCCTGCGATTACCCGCAGGGGCGTTTGCTGCTTGAAGCCTGGGATGTCGCCCAGTCGGTGTCGACCAAAGAGGTGGTCGCGCTGGGGCTTAAAGGGCCGGAGATTCGTGAAGAACTGACGCGACGCCGGATTCTGGCCGTCGCGCAGTGGAAGGAACAACGCTGCCCTCAGCCGCAAGACTGAGGGCCAGGTTTACCCTGTGCTTAGTGCTTAGAAGAACACCACGTAGACCACTGCCGCGACGATAAAGCGGTAGATGGCGAACGGGATAAACGAGATACGTTTAATCAGCTGCAGGAAGGTTTTAATCGCGATCAGCGCCACGATGAACGCCATGATAAACCCAACGGCAAACATCGGAATGTCGCTCACGCTGAGGAAACCGATGCTCTTATACAGATCCAGCACGGTGGCGCCCATCATCATCGGCACGGCCAGCAGGAAAGAGAACTCTGATGCCGCATAACGGCTGACGCCCATCAGCATCCCACCGGAAATGGTCGCCCCTGAACGGGAGAAGCCCGGCCACAGCGCCAGACACTGGAAACAGCCAATCGCAAACGCCTGACGATAGGTCATATCATCGATGCCCACGGCGCGCGGTTGCTTCGGTTTAAACACTTCCGCGGCGATCAGCAGTACGCCACCCACCACCAGCGCATACATCACGTTGATCGGGTTAAACAGCGATTTGATCATATCGTGGAAGACCAGCCCCAGCACCACCGCCGGAATCATCCCCAACAGAATATGAATCAGCGATAAGCGCCCGCTTCCCTGCCCTTCATGCACCGGCGGTTTGCCGAAATGAATACCGATCAAGCCAAACAGACGACGCCAGAACATCACGACAACCGCCAGGATAGAACCTAACTGAATGACCACCTCAAAAGTATTCGCGGTATCACCTTCAAAACCCAGAAGATGACCGACGATAATCATATGCCCGGTACTGGAAACCGGTAAAAACTCCGTTAACCCTTCAACCACACCCAATATTGCCGCCACCAGCAGCGAGTGTATATCGCTCATCCCATAAACCCTTTAACAGTAAAATGAAAAAACCAGATACGCTGAACCCTTCCATCAGGTGATATTGATGCGGCCAGTTTGGACACGGACGGCGCGGGAAATCGGAGCGTACACGGAGTCCGCTCAAATTTCGAGTCTTCTCCTGTCGTCCATCACAATAACGTATCCCGATAACCGCCAGCTATGACCGGTATAAACACCCTTTGTTTAATCAATATGACCTGAAAAGTTTTATTTCAGATTAAGGCCATGCCCGATTATGCCCGACTGCGCTCGATAATCACCCCGACATTGGCTGCCCGGGCCACCGCACCTGGCTTGCTGACTTTGATCCGCACCCACGGCGACGGGAATTTTTCCAGCAGCAGATCGGCAATCTCTTCCGCTACCCGCTCGACCAGCGCAAAGCGCCCTCCCTCAACGTGCCCCACCACCAGCTCGCTGATGTCGGCGTAGCTCAGGCAATCGCTGACATCGTCGCTGCTCGCCGCTTTACGGTTGTCCCAGGCCATTTCGATATCGAACACCAGTTTCTGTTCAATGGTCTGTTCCCAGTCATAAACCCCGATAGTGGTGATTACCGAAAGTTGCTCTATAAATACAATATCCATCACGACCTGCCTGCTTTTTGGCTAAACCGGATACCACTTCCGGCGAATTATGCGTATTATCCACAGATGCAAAGACATCCCCAAAATAATTCGCATAGCAGGAACTCCGCGGCGGTACACGCGGTCTGGCTCGACGTTTCAGGCGGCCTGCGTCTGAACGAGAACCACCGGTGCGCCGGCGACGCGAAGGGTAAAGGGGACAAAATGACATTTTCAAAATGGAACAGCTGATGAGTGCAATCGCGCCTGGACTGGTTATCCTTGCCTACCTCTGCGGCTCAATTTCCAGCGCCATTCTGGTGTGTCGTCTCGCTGGCCTGCCCGACCCTCGCGATAGCGGCTCAGGCAATCCTGGGGCGACTAACGTGCTACGAATTGGCGGCAAAGGAGCAGCCGTAACGGTTCTGATTTTTGACGTGCTCAAAGGCATGCTTCCCGTGTGGGGTGCCTGGGCGCTCGGCCTGACGCCGTTCTGGCTGGGCCTGGTCGCGATTGCGGCCTGCGTGGGCCATATCTGGCCGGTGTTCTTTCATTTTCGCGGCGGTAAAGGTGTCGCCACCGCGTTTGGTGCAATTGCCCCTATCGGCTGGGATCTGACCGGCGTGATGGCCGGCACCTGGTTGCTGACCATCCTGCTGAGCGGCTACTCGTCGCTTGGGGCTATCGTCAGCGCGCTGATTGCCCCCTTCTATGTCTGGTGGTTCAAACCGCAGTATACCTTCCCGGTATCGATGCTCTCGTGCCTGATTCTACTGCGCCACCACGACAATATTCAGCGCTTGTGGCGCCGCCAGGAAAGCAAAATCTGGGGCCGCCTGAAGAAGAACAAAAAAAAGCCAGAGCAGAAATAATCTCGCCCCCGGTTACCGTTGCCGGGCGGCGTTAGCCCCGACAATCTCACAGAATTGCCCTGTTTTACCGCCAATCATCCTGATTCGCCACCTCGCCGAAGATAATCCTTTCACAACAATCAGTTAGTTATGTCTTATAACCAAATGTGATTTATTCCCGCCTGTAGCGCTGTTTACTCTGATCCTCCTGAACAGACATCACAGAACACCATCATGACAGACGTAATTAATGCCGCTCCGGTCACCGCGACCGGCTCGCCTGGCGGGGAAGTCCAATGGATACGCGGCGCCGCCGATGTATCCCGGTTAATTAATGAAGGCAGCAGCGGGCGCAACAATGCGCGTATTGTCATCGGCATCGCCCTTGGCGGGATTTTCCTTGATGCTTACGATCTTGGCTCCCTCGCCTTCGGCCTGAAAGATATTACCCGCGAGTTCAACCTGACCCCGGCGGGCACCGGGATGGTGGCATCCGCCATCACCTTCGGGGCTATCGTTGGCGCGTTGATCGGGGGTTACCTGACCGATAAAATCGGCCGCTATCGGGTTTTTATGGCCGATATGCTGTTCTTTGTGGTGGCCGCTATCGCCTGTGCGCTGGCGCCCAATGAATATGTCCTGACCGCCGCCCGCTTTGTGATGGGGCTTGGGGTCGGGATCGACCTGCCGGTGGCGATGGCCTTCCTCAGCGAGTTCGCGAAGCTCAAAGGGCCGGGCAACAAAGCCTCCAGCGTCGCCATGTGGTGCCCGACCTGGTATGCCGCCATCAGCATCTCGTATCTGCTGGTGCTCTTTTTCTACGCCGTGCTGCCGGACAGCCACAGCGACTGGCTATGGCGCATCATTCTCGGCTTCGGCGCCGTCCCCGCGCTGGTGATCATCGCGATTCGTAGCCGCTACATGAGCGAATCCCCGGTGTGGGCCGCCAATCAGGGCAACCTGCGCGAAGCGGCCTCCATTTTGCGCCAGGCCTATAACATTAATGCCCATGTGGCCCAGGAGGCGCTGGATAACCCTGCGCCGGTGGTGAAAAAGGCCCAGTGGAGTAACTATTTACGTCTGTTCCAGGGCGTCTATCTGCGGCGTACCACCCTGGCAACGCTGCTGTCGGTAGTCTCCTCCTTTGCCTATAACGCCGTGGCTTTCGGCCTGCCGGTCATTATCTCCAGCTTCTTTGTCCAGTCGATGCTGACCACCATTCTGATCTCGCTGGCGCTGAATCTGCTGTTTGCGTTCGTTGGTGGCCTGCTGGCCGTGCGGCTGGTCCCGCGCTTAGGCGCGTGGAGGATGTCGCTGGCCGGTTACAGCTGCCAGCTGACGGCGCTGCTCGGCCTGGCGCTGGTTGGCCGCCCGGAAGGTGTCGGTGAAGGGATCGCGGCGGTCGCCATGCTGGCCCTGTTCCTTTTTGGTCAGGGCTTTGGCCCCGGCGCGCACACCATGACCTTTGCATCTCTGAGCTACCCGACTTCGCTGCGCGGCGTCGGGGTTGGCCTCAACCAGACCCTGATGCGCAGCAGCTCTACTCTGTCGCTGTTCCTGTTCCCGCTGCTGGTTGCGGCGCTGGATACTCAGGTATTCTGGGTTATCGCCGCCGCGCCGCTGATTGGCCTGCTGTCGCTGCTTGCCATTCGCTGGGAGCCTTCGGGCTACGACATTGACGCCGAGGATTACCAGGCGCCATAACCAGCCTCTGAACAGCCGTCGCGCAGGCGGCTGTTTTCCCGCGTTTCATTCATAAGCTTTTCATATGATCGCGATACTTTCTCTCCGATCAATACTCATCGCTGCTGTTTTATCTTGATTTTTGCAGGGGCGCTACATTGCACAGCACCGCGTTACCAGAACATAAAAAAGGCTGGCAGGCCACGCTGGATCTTCACTTTCACCATCGTAGCGGCAAAACGGTTCTGACCTCCGCCCGCCATGTCGGTCCACTTACCGTCCAGCGTCCCTTTTACCCGGAAGAAGATACCTGCCATCTCTATTTGCTCCATCCTCCCGGTGGCATCGTCGGCGGTGATGAGCTGACGATTAGCGCCACGCTCGATGAAGGCTGCCACACGTTGATCACCATGCCCGGCGCCAGCAAGTTTTATCGCAGCAGCGGCCCACAAGCCCGACTGCAACAAACGCTGACGCTGGCGGAAAACGCCACGCTGGAGTGGCTGCCGCAGGATGCTATTTTCTTTCCCGGCGCGCAGGCCACGCTGCACACCGCTTTTCACCTGAGCGCCTCCAGCACGCTGCTCGCCTGGGATCTGCTGTGTCTTGGTCGTCCGGTCATCGGCGAAACTTTTAGCCACGGCAGCCTCAACAACCGCCTTGAAGTATGGATGGATGGCTCGCCGCTGCTAATCGAACGCCTGAGCCTCGCAGATGGGCGGCTGGCCAGTGTGGCGGAGCAGCCGTGGGTCGGCACCCTGCTGTTCTACCCTGCCACTGAAGCCCTGCTGGAGGGCGTACGCGACCGACTGGCGCCGCTGGCGAACTATGCCGGCGCCACCCTCACCGACGGCCTGCTGACGGTCCGATTTTTAAGTGACGACAACTTACTTTGCCAGCGGGCAATGCGTGATATCTGGCAGTTTATGCGCCCGCATTTGACCGGGAAATCCCCGGTTCTTCCCCGAATCTGGTTGACCTAAGAGAACGCTATGGAACTGACCCCCAGAGAAAAAGACAAGCTGTTGCTGTTTACCGCCGCCTTAGTCGCCGAGCGTCGTCTGGCCCGTGGCCTCAAGCTGAACTATCCGGAAGCGGTGGCCCTGATCAGCGCCTTTATTATGGAAGGCGCGCGCGACGGCACCAGCGTAGCGACGCTGATGGAAACCGGCCGTCATGTGTTAAGCCGCGAACAGGTCATGGAGGGCGTGCCCGAAATGATCCCCGACATCCAGGTCGAAGCCACCTTCCCGGACGGCTCGAAGCTGGTCACCGTCCATAACCCGATAATCTGAGGTATCACGATGATCCCAGGTGAATACAAGGTGCAGCCGGGGCACATCGCCCTGAACGTGGGGCGTGCCACCCGCAGCGTGATCGTTGAGAATCATGGCGACCGGCCGATTCAGGTCGGCTCGCATTACCATTTTGCCGAAGTTAACCCGGCGCTGAAGTTTGACCGGGCGCAGGCTACCGGCTATCGCCTGAATATTGCCGCCGGTACCGCGGTCCGTTTTGAACCGGGGCAAAAACGCGAAGTAGAGCTGGTGGCGCTTGCCGGTAGCCGCGCGGTGTACGGTTTTCGTGGCGATGTGATGGGTAATCTGGAGGCACACGATGAGTGATATTTCACGCCAGGCCTATGCCGATATGTTTGGCCCCACCACCGGCGACAAAGTGCGGCTGGCGGACACCGAACTGTGGGTAGAGGTCGAAGACGATCTCACCACCTACGGCGAAGAGGTCAAATTCGGCGGCGGCAAAGTGATCCGCGACGGGATGGGCCAGGGGCAAATGCTGGCCGATGAGTGCGTCGATCTGGTGCTGACCAATGCCCTGATTATCGACCACTGGGGGATCATCAAGGCGGACATCGGGGTCAAAGCGGGGCGGATCTTCGCCATCGGCAAAGCCGGTAACCCGGATATCCAGCCCAACGTAACGATCCCGATCGGCGCCGCAACCGAAGTGATTGCCGCCGAAGGGAAGATCGTCACCGCAGGCGGCGTGGACACCCATATCCACTGGATCTGCCCGCAGCAGGCGGAAGAGGCGCTGGTCTCCGGGGTCACCACCATGGTTGGCGGCGGCACCGGCCCGGCGGCCGGGACCCACGCCACCACCTGCACTCCCGGCCCGTGGTACATCTCACGGATGCTGCAGGCAGCAGACAGCCTGCCGGTGAATATCGGCCTGCTGGGGAAAGGTAATGGCTCCAACCCGGAAGCGCTGCGCGAGCAGGTCGCCGCCGGGGTGATAGGCCTGAAGATCCATGAGGACTGGGGCGCGACGCCAGCGACCATCAACTGCGCGCTGACCGTGGCCGACGAAATGGATATCCAGGTGGCGTTACACAGCGACACCCTGAATGAATCTGGCTTTGTCGAGGATACCCTGGCGGCGATTGGCGGACGGACCATCCACACCTTCCATACCGAAGGGGCGGGCGGCGGCCATGCGCCGGATATCATCACCGCCTGCGCGCACCCCAATATTCTTCCTTCCTCTACCAACCCGACGCTGCCCTACACCGTCAATACCATCGACGAACATCTCGATATGCTGATGGTCTGCCACCATCTCGACCCGGATATCGCCGAAGATGTCGCCTTTGCCGAATCTCGTATACGCCGGGAAACCATTGCCGCAGAAGATGTCCTGCACGACCTCGGCGCCTTCTCGCTGACCTCGTCTGATTCACAGGCGATGGGGCGCGTGGGCGAAGTGGTGTTGCGCACCTGGCAGGTGGCGCACCGGATGAAGGTCCAGCGCGGGCCGCTGGCGGAAGAGCGTGGCGATAACGACAACTTCCGCGTGAAGCGCTATATCGCCAAGTACACCATTAACCCGGCGCTGACCCACGGCATCGCCCATGAAGTAGGGTCAGTGGAAGTCGGGAAACTGGCGGACCTCGTGCTGTGGTCACCGGCATTTTTCGGCGTTAAGCCGGCGACGGTGATCAAGGGCGGCATGATTGCCATCGCGCCGATGGGCGACATCAACGCCTCGATCCCGACGCCGCAGCCGGTGCACTATCGCCCGATGTTCGGCGCTCTGGGCAGCGCCCGCCATCACTGCCGCCTCACCTTCCTGCCGCAGGCGGCGGTAGACGGCGGCGTGGCGCAACGCCTGAATCTGCACAGCGCGACGGCGGTGGTCAAAGGCTGCCGGACGGTGCAGAAGGCCGATATGATCCACAACAGTCTGCAGCCGAATATCACCGTCGACGCCCAGACCTATGAGGTCCGTATCGACGGCGAGTTGATTACCAGCGAACCGGCAGAGGTTCTGCCGATGGCGCAACGTTATTTTCTGTTTTAAGGAGTCCGGATGCTCTATCTGACCCAACGAGTTGATTCTCCCGCGGCAGCGCTGACCGCCAGCGTCACGCTGCCGATTGATGTGCGGGTAAAAAGCCGTATCAAAGTGACCCTTAACGATGGCCGTGAAGCGGGCCTGCTGCTGCCGCGCGGGCTGTTGTTACGCGGTGGCGATGTGCTCAGCAATGAAGAGGGTAGCGAGTTCATCGAAGTGATCGCCGCTAATGAAGGGGTATCGGTGGTGCGCTGCGACGATCCGTTCATGCTGGCGAAAGCCTGCTATCACCTCGGCAACCGCCACGTCCCGCTGCAGATCATGCCCGGCGAACTGCGCTTTCATCACGACCACGTGCTGGACGATATGCTGCGTCAGTTTGGCCTGGCGGTGAGTTTTGCCCAGTTACCCTTCGAGCCGGAAGCAGGCGCGTACGCCAGCGAAAGCCACGGGCATCATCACGGGCACAGTCACGGCCATGATCACGAACATCACCATCACGAGCACAACCACTAAATGCCGACGCCGGAAAAACGTCTGCGGCTGATGCAGCTGGCCAGCAGCAGCCTGCCGGTCGGCGGCTACAGCTGGTCGCAGGGGCTGGAATGGGCTGTGGAAGCGGGCTGGGTGCCGGATACCCCGGCCTTTGAGCGCTGGCAGCTACAGCAGATGGAACAGAGCTTTTTCACCGTCGATCTGCCGCTGTTCGCCCGCCTGTATCGCGCCTGCGAACAGGACGATTTACCGTCCGCCCAGCGCTGGACCGCCTGGCTGCTGGCCTGCCGCGAAACCCGCGAACTGCGCGAGGAAGAGCGCAATCGCGGTGCGGCATTTGCCCGGCTGCTGGCGGACTGGCAGCCGGATTGCCCGCCGCCCTGGCGCAAGCTGTGCCAGCAAAGCCAGCTCGCCGGGATGGCCTGGCTGGGCGTGCGCTGGCAAATCGCCATCCCCGATCTGGCCCTGAGCCTTGGCTACAGCTGGATCGAAAGCGCGGTGATGGCGGGCGTTAAGCTGGTCCCCTTCGGCCAGCAGGCAGCTCAACAGCTGATTTTACGTCTGTGCGATCGTTACGCGGCGGATATGGCCAGCGCCCTTGCGGCACCGGACAGCGCCATCGGCTCCTCGACGCCGCTGGCGGCGATTGCCTCCGCCCGGCACGAAACCCAGTATTCCCGAATATTCCGTTCCTAGGAGACAGCATGAACAATTACAAACACCCGCTGCGCGTTGGCGTCGGCGGCCCGGTCGGTTCCGGGAAAACGGCCCTGCTGGAAGCGCTGTGTAAAGCGATGCGTGACAGCTATCAACTGGCGGTCGTTACTAACGATATCTACACCAAAGAAGATCAGCGCATCCTCACCGAAGCCGGTGCGCTGGAGCCAGAGCGTATCGTCGGCGTCGAAACCGGCGGCTGCCCGCATACCGCGATCCGTGAAGACGCCTCGATGAACCTGGCGGCGGTGGAAGCGCTGAGCGAAAAGTTCGGTAACCTCGACCTGATCTTCGTTGAGAGCGGCGGCGATAACCTGAGCGCCACCTTTAGCCCCGAGCTGGCGGATCTGACCATCTACGTCATCGACGTCGCGGAAGGCGAAAAGATCCCGCGTAAAGGCGGGCCAGGGATCACCAAATCTGACTTCCTGGTGATCAACAAAACCGACCTTGCACCGTATGTGGGCGCATCGCTGGAAGTGATGGAACGCGACACCATGCGCATGCGCGGCGAACGCCCGTGGACCTTCACCAACCTGAAAAGCGGCGATGGGCTGAACAACATCATCGCCTTCCTCGAAGACAAGGGCATGCTGCGATAACATCCTCTGCACCATGCGGACGCGCCTGCGCCCGCATGGTGCACGCCCTGCCCTTTCTTTACGCTCGCTCACCCCACCAGGCCCGCCGCCGCTGCGCCACGATGTGACATCAGGATGTGGCATAAGGTTTGCTAATCATAGTCATGCCTAACCATTAAGGAATGACGATGTCATCACTGGATATTAAAACTGAGCTGCCTGTACAGACCGATACATCAGGCTCCCGGGAAACCCTGGAAGATTATACCCTGCGCTACGCCCCGCTGAGTTTCCGTCGCTGGGGACCGGGCGTCGTCGCGGTAACCGCGCTGGGCGGCATCGCCTATCTGGCGGACTTTTCAATCGGCGCCAGCATCGGCATGGCATGGGGCACCACCAACGCCATTTACGCTATCCTGCTGGCGGCGCTGGTGATTTTTCTGACCGGGATCCCGCTGGCCATTACCGCAGCCCGCTACAACATCGACCTCGACCTCATCACCCGTAGCGCCGGCTTCGGCTATTTTGGCTCGGTGATCACCAGCATTATCTTTGCCGGTTTTACCTTTATCTTTTTCGCCCTTGAAGGCTCGATCATGGCCCAGGGGTTGCTGGTTGGCCTTGGGATCCCGCTGTGGATGGGCTATCTCATCGCCACCCTGATGGTCCTGCCGCTGGTAATTTACGGTATGAAAGCGCTGACCCGCCTGCAGGTCTGGACGACGCCGCTGTGGTTAGTGCTGATGGTGGTGCCGGTGGCCTGGCTGATTGCCAAAGACCCGGGCCTGGTGGACGGCTTCATGAATTTCAGCGGCAAAAACAACGCCGCGCACGTCGACTTAACCGCCATTATGCTCGGCGCCGGCGTGTGCCTGTCGCTGATTATGCAGATTGGTGAACAGATCGATTACCTGCGCTTTATGCCGCCAAAAACGGCGGAGAACAGCAAAAGCTGGTGGCTGGCGGTCTTTTCCGCCGGACCGGGCTGGGTCGTATTGGGGGCGATTAAACAGATCATCGGCGCCTTCCTCGGCTTCTATCTGCTGACCCGCTTCCCGGCGGTGCACAACACCGAACCGGTGCAACAGTTCGTCAGCGTCTTTGATAACCTGGTGCCCGGCTGGCTGGCGTTAACATTGGCCGTGGTGCTGGTGGTGATTTCGCAGATTAAAATCAACGTTACCAATGCCTATTCCGGCTCGCTGGCGTGGACCAGCGCCTGGACACGGACCACCAAACGCTATCCGGGGCGGATTATCTTCGTGATCGTCAACCTGGCGATTGCGCTGGCGCTGATGGAGGGCGATATGTTCAGCGCCCTGTCATGGATCCTCGGCTTCTACTCTAACTTTGCCATTGCCTGGGTTGTGGTGGTTGCCACCGATATCACCGTGAACAAGGGGCTGCTGAAGCTCGCGCCGGCGCAGCCGGAATATCGTCGCGGGATGATTCACAACGTCAACCCGGTCGGCGTGGTCTCTTTCGCCCTGGCCGCTGGCCTGTCGATCTGCGCCTTCTTCGGCCTGCTGGGAGCGACCCTGGCGCCATTCTCTCCGCTGATTGCCCTGGTTGTGGCGCTGGTGATGACCCCGCTGATGGGGATCCTTACCGGTGGCCGTTACTACATCAAACAGCACGACGACGGTATCAGCGAACCGCGCTACGACGCGCAAGGCAACGCTTCCACCACCGTTTACCAGTGTCTCAGCTGTGATGAAGAGTATGAACGTCCGGACGTGATGCACTCGCACAAGCATCAGGGCGCGATTTGCTCGCTGTGTAAGAGTATGGAGTAACGCAGGAAAGCAGGAAAGAAACAGGCCGACGCAGCGTCGGCCTGTAGAGTGGCTTACGCCGCAGGCAGTTCAGCAAGCGGCCAGCGCGGACGCACGGTCACCCCGAGGTCAGGCTTCGCGCCGGTGCGCAGACGCACCATCCCGGCATAGGCGATCATCGCGCCGTTATCGGTGCAGAATTCCGGGCGAGCATAGAAGACTTCGCCGCCGCGCTTAGTCATCATCTGTGCCAGCTTCGCTCGCAGCGTGCGGTTCGCGCTCACGCCACCGGCCATCACCAGGCGTTTAAAGCCGGTCTGTTCCAGCGCTCGCTTGCACTTGATCATCAGAGTATCCACCACCGCATCTTCAAACGCCCGGGCGATATCGGCACGGGTCTGCTCGTCGTCGGTGTTATTGCGGATGGTGTTAGCCGCGAAGGTTTTCAGGCCTGAGAAGCTAAAATCCAGCCCCGGACGGTCGGTCATCGGACGCGGGAAGACAAATCGTCCCTCGGTGCCCTGCGCCGCCATTTTAGACAGCATCGGCCCGCCAGGATAATCCAGCCCCAGCAGCTTCGCCGTTTTATCGAAGGCTTCGCCTGCGGCATCATCGATAGACTCGCCCAGCAGCGTGTACTGGCCAATGCCGGTGACGCTGATCAACTGGGTATGGCCACCGGAAACCAGCAACGCCACAAAAGGATATTCCGGCGGATTATCTTCCAGCATCGGTGCCAGCAGGTGGCCTTCCATATGGTGCACCGGAATCGCCGGTACATTCCAGGCAAACGCCAGCGAGCGCCCGACCGTAGCGCCGACCAGCAGCGCGCCAACCAGACCCGGTCCGGCGGTATAGGCCACTGCATCAATGTCTTTTGCCGTCAGCCCGGCCTCTTTTAATGCTGCCTGGATCAGCGGTACGGTTTTGCGCACGTGATCGCGTGAAGCCAGCTCAGGCACAACGCCGCCGTAGTCAGCATGTAATTTCACCTGACTATACAGTTGGTTGGCTAGCAGCCCTTTTTCGTCGTCATAAATGGCGATGCCGGTTTCATCGCAGGATGTTTCAATACCCAGTACACGCATGTCTTTTTTACCTCACTCTAATACCGCGCAGTGTAGGACCAATGCCGGTTGATGTATACCCTCAGCGTATCGCGGTAAAACTTTGTTCGCCCCAGGAAGAAGGCTCGTGTATACTCCTCACCCTTATAAAAGTCCTTTCAAAAAGGGCGCAGGTGCTTTACAAAGCAGCAGTAGTTGCAGTAAAATTCCGCACCATTTTGAAATAAGCTGGCGTTGATGCCAGCAGCAAACCGAATTAATAAAGGTGAGAGGCACATGCCGGTAATTAAAGTACGTGAAAACGAGCCGTTCGACGTAGCTCTGCGTCGCTTCAAGCGTTCCTGTGAAAAAGCGGGTGTTCTGGCGGAAGTTCGTCGTCGTGAGTTCTATGAAAAACCGACTACCGAACGTAAGCGCGCTAAAGCTTCTGCAGTGAAACGTCACGCGAAGAAACTGGCTCGCGAAAACGCACGCCGCACTCGTCTGTACTAATCTGTTGAGGGCACAGCCCTCAATTCAGACCGAGTTGTAGTTGTAAGGCCGTGCTTCCGGAAGGAATGCGCGGCTTATTTTCGTTTATGCATTAGCATATACACAGCATCAGGTCAGAACGTCCGCAGTCAACGCTGAGGCCGTCTACAGGATCATGTGTATAGTTTACGGGGCCTATGGCTGGACGAATTCCACGCGTATTCATTAATGACCTGCTGGCTCGAACCGACATCGTCGATCTTATCGACGCGCGGGTAAAGCTCAAGAAGCAGGGCAAGAACTACCACGCGTGCTGTCCATTCCATAACGAAAAAACCCCCTCTTTTACCGTCAACGGTGAAAAACAGTTTTACCACTGCTTTGGTTGCGGTGCGCACGGCAACGCCGTCGACTTCCTGATGAACTACGACAAGCTCGAGTTCGTGGAGACGGTCGAAGAACTTGCCGCCATGCACAACCTCGAAGTGCCATACGAAGCAGGCAGCGGGCCGAGTCAGATAGAGCGCCATCAACGGCAAAGTCTCTATCAGTTAATGGACGGTCTGAATGCGTTTTACCAACAGTCTCTGACACACCCCGCCGCCGACCCTGCGCGCCAGTATCTGGCAAAACGCGGTTTAAGCAGCGAGGTCATTGCGCGCTTCGCGATTGGCTACGCGCCGCCCGGTTGGGATAACGTCTTAAAACGGTTTGGCGGCAATCAAGAAAACCGCCAGTCGCTTATCGATGCCGGCATGCTGGTTACGAACGATAAGGGGCGCAGTTACGACCGCTTCCGCGAACGGGTGATGTTCCCCATCCGCGATAAGCGAGGCCGGGTCATTGGGTTTGGTGGACGCGTGCTGGGCGATGCCCTGCCGAAATACCTGAACTCCCCGGAAACCGATATTTTCCATAAAGGTCGCCAGCTGTATGGCCTTTATGAGGCGCAGCAGGATAACGCCGAACCACCCCGTCTGCTGGTTGTCGAAGGCTATATGGACGTTGTGGCGCTGGCGCAGTACGACATCAATTATGCCGTAGCGTCGTTGGGAACCTCGACCACAGCTGACCATATTCAGCTGTTGTTCCGGGCCACCAACCAGGTCATCTGCTGTTACGACGGCGACCGGGCCGGCCGCGATGCCGCCTGGCGAGCGCTGGAAACGGCGCTACCGTACATGACCGACGGTCGTCAGCTACGCTTTATGTTTCTGCCTGACGGTGAAGACCCGGATACGCTGGTGCGTAAAGAGGGTAAAGCGGCGTTCGAAGCGCGGATGGAGCAGGCTCAGCCGCTCTCCACGTTTTTGTTTAACAGCCTGATGCCGCAGGTCGACTTAAGCACCCCGGATGGGCGCGCGCAGCTCAGTACGCTGGCGCTGCCGCTGATAACCCAGGTGCCGGGCGAAACGCTGCGCATATATTTACGTCAGGAATTAGGCAACAAGTTAGGGATTTTAGATGACGCCCAGCTTGAACGTTTAATGCCAAAACAGACAGAAAGTGGTGCCCCGCGTCCCGCACCGCAGCTAAAACGCACGACCATGCGTATACTTATAGGGCTGCTGGTGCAAAACCCGGACCTGGCCCCGCTGGTTCCACCTTTAGAAGGTCTGGATCAGCGCAAAATGCCGGGACTGGGTCTGTTCAGCGAACTGGTGAAAACCTGTTTGTCACAGCCAGGTCTGACGACCGGGCAGCTTTTAGAGCAGTATCGCGGCACAAATGAGGCCGCCACCCTTGAAAAACTGTCGATGTGGGACGATATAGCAGATAAAGATATCGCGGAAAAAACCTTCACCGACTCGCTCAACCATATGTTTGATTCACTGCTGGAACTGCGGCAAGAAGAGTTGATAGCTCGTGACCGCACACACGGTTTAAGCAGTGAAGAACGCCGGGAACTCTGGACCATCAGTCAGGAACTGGCAAAGAAATGAATTGCACGGCTTAAGTGCCGAATATCGTTCGGGAAGCCCCCGACAGCCGCGCTGAGGCGCAGCGGCAATAATATAAGTACGCCCTCGCTTTAAATGTTGGCAGTTTGTTGTCGACACCAATCAAACGAAATAAGTGTGGATACCGTCTTATGGAGCAAAACCCGCAGTCACAGCTGAAGCTTCTTGTCCAACGTGGTAAGGAGCAAGGCTATCTGACCTATGCCGAGGTCAATGACCATCTGCCGGAAGATATCGTCGACTCCGATCAGATCGAAGACATCATCCAAATGATCAATGACATGGGCATTCAGGTGATGGAAGAAGCACCGGATGCCGATGATCTACTGCTGGCTGAAAACAGCAACAACACTGACGAAGATGCAGAAGAAGCAGCTGCACAGGTGCTGTCCAGTGTTGAATCTGAAATCGGACGGACAACCGATCCGGTGCGCATGTACATGCGCGAAATGGGTACCGTCGAACTGCTGACGCGTGAAGGCGAAATTGACATCGCCAAACGTATTGAAGATGGGATTAACCAGGTTCAGTGCTCCGTTGCTGAATATCCGGAAGCCATCACCTATCTGCTCGAGCAGTACGATCGCGTTGAAGCGGAAGAAGCACGTCTGTCTGACCTGATCACCGGCTTTGTCGATCCTAACGCTGAAGAAGATCTGGCGCCGACCGCAACGCACGTCGGTTCTGAACTGTCTCAGGAAGAGATGGATGACGACGAAGACGAAGATGAAGACGACGATGACGACAGCAGCGATGACGACAACAGCATCGACCCTGAGCTGGCGCGCGCGAAATTCGGTGAACTGCGTACGCAGTACGAACTGACCCGCGACACCATTAAAGCAAAAGGTCGTAGCCACGCCGCCGCGCAGGAAGAAATTCTCAAGCTGTCCGAAGTGTTCAAACAGTTCCGTCTGGTACCGAAACAGTTCGATTACCTGGTTGGCAGCATGCGTAGCATGATGGATCGCGTCCGTACTCAGGAACGCATCATCATGAAACTGTGCGTTGAACAGTGCAAAATGCCGAAGAAAAACTTCATCACGCTGTTCACCGGCAACGAAACCAGCGAAACCTGGTTCAACGCCGCTGTCGCTATGAACAAGCCGTGGTCTGAAAAGCTGCATGACGTGAAAGAAGACGTTCAGCGCGGCCTGATGAAACTGCAGCAGATTGAAGAAGAAACCGGCCTGACCATCGAGCAGGTTAAAGATATCAACCGTCGCATGTCCATCGGTGAAGCGAAAGCCCGCCGTGCGAAGAAAGAGATGGTTGAAGCAAACTTACGTCTGGTTATTTCTATCGCCAAGAAATACACCAACCGTGGTCTGCAGTTCCTGGATCTGATTCAGGAAGGTAACATCGGTCTGATGAAAGCGGTTGATAAGTTCGAATATCGTCGCGGCTACAAGTTCTCCACCTACGCGACCTGGTGGATCCGTCAGGCAATTACCCGCTCTATCGCGGATCAGGCGCGCACCATCCGTATTCCGGTGCATATGATTGAGACCATCAACAAGCTCAACCGTATCTCCCGCCAGATGCTGCAGGAAATGGGTCGCGAGCCGACGCCGGAAGAGCTGGCTGAACGTATGCTGATGCCGGAAGATAAAATTCGCAAAGTGCTGAAAATTGCCAAAGAGCCAATCTCCATGGAAACGCCGATCGGCGACGATGAAGATTCGCATCTGGGTGATTTCATCGAGGATACCACCCTCGAGCTGCCGCTGGATTCCGCTACCACGGAAAGCCTGCGTGCCGCCACTCACGACGTTCTGGCTGGCCTGACCGCCCGTGAAGCGAAAGTTCTGCGTATGCGTTTCGGTATCGATATGAACACCGACCACACGCTGGAAGAAGTCGGCAAACAGTTCGACGTAACCCGCGAACGTATCCGTCAGATCGAAGCGAAAGCGCTGCGTAAGCTGCGTCACCCGAGCCGTTCTGAAGTGCTGCGTAGCTTCCTCGACGATTAATCGGTTCCGATTAACGATCCGACAAAAAGCCAGTCAACCGACTGGCTTTTTTTATTTCCGCGAAAAATCCTCTTCTGCTTTTCGTTCGTGCATTCCTTTTCGCCAGCGCTTATCGAACAATAAACGCTCTGCTTACCCCTGCATATACCAATAAAAAAGGAAGACACCATGACTGAATCACAGACCACTCATGACTGGTTGGGTCTGGCTAATCGCGTCTTTGCCGTGAGCGGCGCCGCCAGCGGGATCGGCGAAGCCATCGCCACCGCGCTGGCGCAGCAAGGCGCCGATGTCGCCCTGCTCGACCGAAACCCTCAGGGGTGTGAAGCGCTGCGCCAACGCCTGCAAAAGTACCCCGGCAAACGCCTGGCCGTCGCCTGTGATGTGGCTCATGAAGAACAGGTAAAAGAAGCGGCACAGAGCGTGCGCGCCCACCTCGGCCCCTGCTATGGGTTGGTCAACGCGGCCGGTATTTTACGCCCGGCGGGGCTGGCGGATATCAGCCTCGAGCAGTGGAACGCCCAGCTGGCAGTGAACCTGACCGGCTATCTGCTGTGCGCGCGTGAATTTGCCCACGATATGCGCGCCGCCAGATGCGGCAGCATCGTGCATATCGGTTCTATTTCCGGGCGTATCCCGCAGCCCTGGAGCGGCGCCTACA
The DNA here is from genome assembly GCF_014298075.1 of Enterobacter sp. JUb54. GTDB lineage: Bacteria > Pseudomonadota > Gammaproteobacteria > Enterobacterales > Enterobacteriaceae > Klebsiella > Klebsiella lignicola. The sequence continues at coordinate 4,699,199 of NZ_CP060418.1, read as the reverse complement.
GCCCGGGGAAAGCGGCGGTGGGTCTACTATCGCAGCAAATTGCCGTGGAATGGGGCCAGGAAGGTATCCGCAGTAACCTGGTCGCCCCGGGGATGATTGAAACCGCCCTGACCGCCGAGTACTACGCGCAACCCGGCGTACGCCAGAGCCGCGAATCCTTCACCGCCAGCCAGCGTATCGGTAAGCCGGAAGACATTGCCCGCGCCGTTCTGTTCCTGCTAAGTGAACGCTCGAGCTATATCAACGGCGCGGAACTGGGAGTGGATGGCGGCCTGCCCACCATGCTGATGGGGAAAATCCCGCGTCCCGGTTACTCCGGCAACTAAACTGCCCGCCAGCCTGGCGGATGATGCTATTCCGGGAGGCTGGCGGTCTGGTTCCACCGGCCTCTCGCGGAAGCCGCGCGGCGACACGCCGGTACTGCGGCGAAAGAAACGCGAAAAATAGGTCGCGTCGCTGAAGCCAAGGTAATCCGAGATTTGGCTCACCGTCATGCTGGTGTACAGCAGGCTGCGCTTGGCCTCAAGCAGCAGACGCTGATGCAGAACGCTCAGCGCGCTGCAACCATAAAACTCCCGACACAGGGTGTTGAGATGCGCGCCGGACATCGCAATCTGGCTGGCGTAATGGGCAATCTGAAAATGTTCGCGGTAGTGGCTTTCCACCAGCTGATTAAAACGCCGAATAACGGCGCGCTTACGCTCCACCTTATCGCTCACCTCCGGACGGGGCAGCGCCTGGCGATTCAACCACACCATCAGCGCGCTCAACTGTGAATAGAGCATCATGTCCCGGGCATCGTTGTCCGCCTGGCACTCCTGATGAAGGGTGTGAAACAGGGAATGAATTTGCCATCCTGACTCGCCAACCGGCAGACAGGCCGGCTGATCGAGCACCTGCAAAGACCGGCCAAACTGCTGTTCAAACTGCGCGACCAGGGGGGCAGCAAGCGACAGTGAAAAGCCTTCGGTTCCGGATGAAAAACGAAAGCCGTGCACGCACAGCACCGGGATTATCTGAATACAGGCATCGCTAAAATGGTGGGTCATCCCTTCGATCTCGATCTCGCCCTGCCCCTTATGAATATAAAGCAGCTGGATCAGATCGGTATGCTGGTGCGCCTGAATACTCCAGTCATACAGGCTGCTGCGGCTCTGGATCGATTCGCAGTGCAGCAGATCCGGCGTGGTCCAGTGCCGGTTTTCGCCGTACAGTTTAAAAACCGGAATGTGGTTAACCTGGTTCATGATGCCTCCATCAACATCGTCACGCTTCCCCTCACCCGGCGGTGAGGGGAAAGTGGATCGGGTTCAGCGGGACGGCATCGCCGCCGCGCGGATCAGCCGGGTCTCCTGAGAAATAATCAGCTGCTCAGACGCGCTTAAATAGGCCGCGAAATCCGGATGCGTATCGCGCAGGGCGCTGCGGCGCTCATACTCGCTCAGGCTCTCGTATCCCCACAGGTGCACAAACTGATTCTGCGGGCCGACAAGGCTGGTGTAGAACCCCAGCGGCTGGCCCAGCGTATCCAGCAGCACCGGCATCGCCAGGCGATGAAACACCTCCAGAAACTCGCCCATCTTGCGCAAGCGGATGGTATAGATCCGATGATCCACTATCGGCATCGTGTTCATTTGGCCTCCTGAGTCTGGTGCGTTGGCCACCCCAGCGGACCAAAACGATCGTACGGTTTCGGCCATGGCGCCGGTACCCCCAGCGCGATCGCCGCATGAATGGGCCAGTTTGGATCGTCCAGCAGACCGCGGCCAATCGCCACCAGATCCGCGCGCTGCTCATCAATGATGGCCTCCGCCTGCGCGGCTTCGTAGATCAGCCCCACCGTAATGACCACCGCGTCGGGAAGCGCCGCTTTCACCGCTTGCGCGAAAGGCACCATATAGCCGGGCTGGTCGGCGGGCGGTTGCTGGTTATAGATGTTATAGCCGCCAGAAACATGAAGATAATCATAGCCAAGCTGGTGTAGCTCACGTGCAAACTGCACCGCTTCATCCAGCAACAGCCCCCCTTCGGCAAACTCGCCGCCGTTAAAGCGCACGCCCAGCAGACGGTTTTTCGGCCAGGCATCGCGTAACGCCCGGGCGACCCGCAGCGGGAAGCGCATGCGGTTTTCAGCGCTGCCGCCATACTGGTCATCACGCTGATTACTGAGCGGCGATAAAAACTGATTCAGCAGATACCCGTTCGCCGCGTGCAGTTCGACAAAGTCCACGCCGGCCTCCAGCGCCCGCTGCGCCGCCTCGACGAAGCCGGCGATGATCCGCGTCATACCGGCTTCGTCCAGCGCCGCCGGCACACGCCAGCCGGGCTTGTACGCAATGGCCGACGGCGCCACGGTCGGCCAGCCGCCTTCGTCATCCGCCAGCGAAGCGCCCTGGTTGCGCCACGGCGGGTTCGTCCCCGCTTTACGCCCGGCATGATTAAGCTGCACGCCGATGGGGGTGTTGCTGTAGGTGCGAATATCCGCGAGCAATTGACCGAGCGCCTGCTGCTGATCGTGGTTCCACAGCCCAAGGCAGCAGGGCGTAATCCGGCCATCGGCGGTCACGCCGTTGGCTTCACAAATCACCATTCCGGCCCCGGAGATCGCTAATCCGCCAATGTGCTGGGCATGCCAGGGCGTGGCGATACCGTCGTCTGACGCTGAATATTGCGACATCGGCGGCACGACAATGCGGTTGGTCAGCGTCAATGGGCCGACCGGTAACGGACTGAAGAGTGTTGACATGGTGTTCTCCAAACTCATGATGCGGCACGCTGCGGCATCGTTTCGGTTTCCCCCAGAGCCGTCAGGCTGCAGGCGGCGATATAGCCAAAGGTGGCGGCAGGGCCAAGGGTGATCCCCGCTCCGGGATAGCTTCCCCCCATAATGCTGGCCATCTCATTCCCCGCGGCGTACAGCCCCGGAATGGCGATCCCCTGGTTATCCAGCACCTGGGCGTTGGCATCGGTTTTCAGCCCATGGAAGGTGCCGAGGTCGCCCATAAACATCTTCACGGCATAGAACGGCCCGTGCTCGATCGGAGCCACGCAAGGGTTAGGTTGGTGATTCGCATCGCCAAGGTAGCGGTTATACGCAGATTCGCCGCGGCCAAACTGCGGGTCTTTGCCCTGCCGTGCGGCGGCGTTGTAGGTGGTCACCGTGTTTTCGAGTGCCGCAGGCGGTACCCCGATTTTCTGCGCCAGTTGCTGCAACGTTTTGCCGGCGACCAGATAGCCGCTTTTCAGGTACAGCGACACCGGCAACGGGGCCGGTTTGGCAAAGCCCATCCCGTACTGGCGTAACGCCCGCCGATCGCAGATTTGCCAGGCGAAGGTTTCGGTATCCTCACGGCAGGTTTCCAGCATGGCGATGCCAACATCGTGATAGGAGTCGGCCTCGTTGCAGAAGCGAACTCCATGGCGGTTAACCATGATAAAACCCGGCTTATAGCGGTCGACGAGGTGCGGAAAGACATATTCCCGACGCCCGATGTTCACTTTCGAGGCCGGGATCCACGCCGCTCCATGGCGGTAGCTATCATCAAAGCGGGCGCCGATGCGTTCCGCCATCGCGATGCCATCGCCGGTATCCACGCCCGGCGGGGTGGGCGAGAGCTGGCTCCCGCCGCGCCGGACGTGCGGATAACTCTTTTTCAGCCGCGGTTCATCGCGCGCAAACCCGCCGCTGGCCAGCACCACTCCGCGTCTGGCATACAGCGCGATGCGTTCCCCTTGATGCTCAACCATGACGCCGCGGACCACGCCCTGCTCCACGATAAGATCTTTTGCCGCCACGCCGGTATGAATCGGGATGCCGAGATCCAGCGCCGAGCAGGCCAGCCGGGCCACCACCGCATTACCGCCGTTTGCCGTGACGCCGCGTCCATAGCGGGCCAATTCCAGCAGATGGCGGCTCAGGCGTTTCGCGACGTAGATAAACGAGGTCAGGGAACGGGTCGCATTGAAAAAGTGCTTCAGATCGTTATTCGATGAGCTGAACATCATGCCCATGAAGGTGATGGTGCGCAGAGGCTTACGCAAACGGCGCATTGCCGGGCCAAGCGCGCGAATATCAAAGGCTTCCGGTACTACCGAGCGCCCGCGCATCACGCCGCCAGGTGCATCGGGGTGGTAGTCCGGGTACTGATAGAGGTTGCAGCGAAAGCGGCTCTTTTCCTCCAAAAAGCGCAGCATTTGCGGACCATGGCGTAAAAATGCCTCCACCATCTCCGGGCGGTAGCTCTCCCCCGCCTCGCCCTGCAGATAGGTACGGGCCGCCTCCTGGCTGTCTTCGATCCCCTGCTGACGCGCCAGGTGATTATCGGGGATCCACAGCACGCCGCCGGAAAAGGCCGTGGTCCCGCCGAACACCCGATCTTTTTCAATGACCTGTACATCCAGCCCCTTCAGACCGGCGGTGACGGCGGCGGAGAGACCGCCAACGCCGCTGCCGACCACCAGAACATCGCATTCGCGAACGAGAAGTTCTCCGGCCATCAGCACTCTCCCCTGGATTGCACAGCACGCAAACCGGCGTCAGCACGAGCGTTCGGGTTTTTCATAGGGTACCTCGCAGATGAATGATCTAAATTGTCGATTTATTGTTTTAAATTTGTTTCATTTGCATTTTTGACATCTCACCGGGGAAAAAGAAGGTCACTTTCTCGCCAAAACATGCACTTTTGAAAAATTGCGCAGAAGTGTGCCGGGCTTCAAATTTCTCATCCGAAAACGCTACGTTGGGGGACAAACATCATTCCGACCGAGCTCACAAGATGAGGATCTTGCACTTGCGCGGCAGAAACGTTTACTGCCGAATAAATGCCCCGTCATCCTCTGGAGATAGCCCTTATGCAGCAGAGTCACCCCACTCAGAGCCAGCGCCATGCCTGCTAACGGCCTCCGCCAGCGGGAGCTGCCAAACTATGCGCTGTACGGCGCCGAGGCCGCGCAATCCTCCGTCGATATCGTGCATCACGAGCGCATTCCATCGCGCGCGGGCCGCTTTGACTTCGATATCACGCCCCACTTTCATGACACGTTAATTCAGGCGCTGTATGTGACGCACAGCAGCGGCGAGGCCACCATCGACGGTAAGGTCTGGGCCTTTAACGCGCCGTGCCTGATCGTCGTACCGGCCCGCTCGGTCCACGGCTTTCGCTTTTGCAAAAATGTCGATGGCCACGTGATGACGGCGGCCCAGTCGGCTATCGAATCCGTCGCCATCACCGTGGCGCCTGAACTGCTGACCTTCGTGCGAACGCCGGCGGTACTGACCGTCGATCCCGCAAGCCGCTGCGGCGAACCGCTGGAGACGCTGTTTGAGGCCATCGGCCGGGAAGCCGAGCGCCCCGAGCGCTGGCAGTTCACCGCCGGACTGGCGCTGGCGATCACCCTGTTTGTCCAGATCGCCCGTCTCAGCGAGAAGGCCCGGCTGGCGGGCAACCCGGCACGCGCGGCGCTTGCCGCGCGTATCGAGCGCTTTCGCACGTTGCTTGATGAGCGCTGCCGCACGCGTCGTCCGGTTGCCAGCTATGCCAACGCCATGGGCGTCACTCCCGGCCAGCTGACGCGGATTTGTCGCGAAGCCTTCGGCATTTCGGCGATTGAAGCCATCGACCGGCGGGCGATCCACGAAGCCAAAAGGCTGCTCGGCTATTCATCCTTCAGCGTGAAGCAGATAGCCGGCGAGCTGGGCTTTCGTGACGAGGCCTATTTTGGCCGCTTCTTCCGCAAGCAGACCGGCTTGCGCCCCACCGAATACCGCATCAAGGAGCAGAGCCGGCTGTCGCTTTACTCCCCGAACGACGCTGACGAACCGTAACCGCCGCCGGAACCCGGCGGTGGCTGGAGCGACTTAATCAGGGCGTTTGCTTAAGCGCACGAACAGATGTTCCGGCCCGGAGTTGGTCAGGTTATTGCCGCGCACATACTGAATGGGCCGTTGCGGATCGAAGGTTATCTCCCCCACTTTTTGCGCCACCAGCCTGCTCGCTATCAATGTTTCGAGCTTCGCCAGCGGCTGGCCGAGACATTTGTGGATGCCGTTGCCAAAGCCAAGATGCCCGTTGGTGTCGCGGTCGATATCGAAGGTGTCGCCATCAGGGAATTTCCGGCTGTCGCGATTGGCGGCGGACAACAGCAGGCGCACCACCGCCCCTTTCGGCAGCGTCACACCCGCGATTTCAGTCGCTTCGGTGGTGATACGACTCACCCGCTGCACCGTGCCGCGATAGCGAGCCACCTCCTCAACAAAGCGCTCGGCATCGTCAAGGTTGTCGCGGATCCGGCCCACCAGTTGCGGCTGTTCGGCAAACATCCGGAAGGCGTTGGCCACCAGAATAGTGGTCGTGTCATGCCCGGCGATAAACACGAAGGCGCACAGTTCGGTGGACTCTTTTTCAGAGAGCAGCCCCTCTTTCCACATACGGGCAATATGGCCGCCGATAGACTGGCTGTTGCTGAGGTACAGGCGCTCCATCGCTGCCTTAAGATAGGCGAAGAAAGCTTTCGCACTCTGCTCGTCCGTACCGGTTCCCGGCGCGTTTCGGGCCAGACGGCCGAAGTAGCTGAAGGTTTCATCGGACCAGAACTTCATCTTATCTTCGTCTTCGTTGGGCACGTCGATCAGCGCTGAAATCGTGGCGATACTGAGCGGAATAGCAAACTCCTCCACCACGTCGCCTCCGCCTTTGGCAATCAGGTTATCGATCAGCACTTCGGCGCGTCGCTCGATCTCGGCGATAAACGGCTCCAGCGACAGCGGCATAAACGAAGGCTGAACCACCTTCCGCAACCGCGAGTGGGCCGGGGAGTCGAAGAGCGTCAGGAAGGTCAGCGGCGGCGGGCTGACGACTTCCGAGGAGAACAATTTCGGATTACGAATCGCCTGATACACATCTTCGTAGCGCGAGAGGAACCAGACGTCGGAGGTCGCCGACTGGCAGCGCAGGACCGGCGCGTGTTCACGCATCCAGCGATAGTGTTCGTAGGGATCGCCCTGATAGCCATCGTCCACCACCTTAAACGGCGCCAGTTCCGGAGGCCACTCCAGCTCATGGGAATAGGCCGGCATGGCGAGGGCCGCAAACGGACAGCGCGCCGGTTCCGGTTCTGGTTCCGCCACCGGAGGCAACGGTGTCGTTTTCACCGCAGCAGGCGCGCTGGCGGCAGGCGTCATCTGCTCCAGCGCCCGGCTCATAGTCGCTCGTGAGTGCAGTGCGTGCTGCGCCAGCACGTTGCGCGCCGCGTTGAGATCGTCGTATTCAAATGCCGCCACCAGATCCCGGTGCTGCTGAACGATGTCCCCCACAATCTCGATGGTGTTGGTCAGCGCCCGGCCGATGTAATCCTGAATGGCGAGCTGTTTGTAGAGCGCGATGAGTAAGGCATTCTTTGACGCTTCAATAAGAAACATGTGGAAGGCGTGGTTCGCCTCGCTATAGCGCGCCACATCGATAAACCGCCGTCCGGAGACCCACGGGGCCATCGCCTCCGCCAGCCGGCGGAAGGTCATGAGCTGTTCCGCAGAGAGGCGTCCCATCGTCAACTGTACCGCACCAAGCTCCAGTGCCAGACGCAGGTCGAAGGCGTTATCCACATCGACCGGGGCGATCGGCGCTTCACCCGTCTGGGCCACGACCGCGCTCCCGGCGAATTTCTCATAGTAAAAGTTGCGCGGCGTTAACTCGCGCGACGAGAGATATGAGCGCACGGCGTCCACCATCGGCGGCGGCCCGCAGAGGTAAATATCCACATCACCCTCGTTGAGCTGCTGCCCGGTGATATGTTGCGTGACATAGCCTTTATGGGGATAGCTGCTGTCCGGGTCCGCCACAGTACAGAGGAAGCTGAAGTTCGGCAGGCGGCTGGCGTATTCTTCCAGCGCCGCGATTTCGACGAGGTCCTCATCCCTGGTCACGCCAAAGATCAGATGCACCGGCTGTTCGCCGGGACCGTCCTCAACCATTTTATCCAGCATTGACAAGAACGGCGCGAGGCCGGTCCCTCCCGCGAGGAACAGTACGGGACGCTCGATCGCCCGAAGGTAGAAGCTGCCCATCGGCCCCTGCAACGTAATGGCATCGCCAATGCGCGCCTGTTCACGGACCCAGGTCGACATCAACCCCTGCGGTACGTTGCGGATCAGGAATGAGACCTCGTCTTTCGACGGGCCAGAGCTGAAGGAATAGGAGCGCGTCTGGTCGCTACCGGGAACCGTAACATTGACGTACTGGCCGGGGAAAAAGCTCAGCGCCTGGCGATCGTCCAGCGCGACGGAGAAGGTCAGCGCCGTGGCCGAGATTTGCTGGCTGGCGGTTACCCGCCCTTGATAAACGGCATCGCTGGCGCCCGACATCCCGGAGGCGGCAGCGATGTTCACCACGCAGTCGCTGGAGGGGTGCATTTGGCAGGTCAGCACCCGGCCGGCAGCCACTTCTTGCGCTGAAAGCGCGTCGTCGACATAGTCCCCGTGCTGGTACTGACCGGATTCGCAGGTTGACTTGCAGGTGCCACAGACGCCGTCACGGCAGTCGAGTGGGATATAGATTTTCGCTCTCAGGGCGGCATCCGCAACGGACTCTCCCGCACGGCATTCTATGGACTGCGTCGCTCCGTCTTCGAAGCGAAGGGTAATGTGATGCGTCATCTCGTTTATCCTTCAGGTCAGTAGCAGTTTGACAGGCCATCGGTTCCGCAAGCCGGAACCTTGAGCTTCATAAAATGCCGGATGCCATTTGGGATCAACGGACAGAGATGACATAAAACAGGACAAAACAGGCATCACACCGAGTTAGCGGCGGAGGTCACATTCCGAAAGGGCGTCGTGATATTGCCTGACACCGGGTTCAGGCCGGCGTCAGGGCAGCAGAGAAATGTCGGGATAAAGCGCGGTATAGCGTTGATTCAGAGCGAATCGTACAGCTCGCGATAGGCTTCAGTCAGGTTTTCCAGCGTGGCGCGATTGAGCCCGCTGGGGTTTGGCAACACCCATACTTGCGTGGCATCGATGATGACCGACTGCTTTCCCCAGCGCGCGCCGCGCACCTGAAAGGCTTTCTCAAAAGCCTGTTTGCCGAGGATCGCCAGCGCTCGCGGCTGATACTGTTCCATTTTCAGGGTGAGCTCCCGCCCGCCGCTGCGAAACTCCTGCAACGCCACTTCGCTGGCCTGCACCGTCGGGCGTTCCACCAGCATCGTGATACCGCAGCCGGTATCGAGCAGATGCTGCTCCTCTTCCGGCGCCAGCAGGCGCTCGGTAAATCCGGCCTGGTGAATCACCTTCCAGAAGCGATTGCCCGGATGGGCAAAATGAAAGCCGGTATGCGCGGAGGACTTCCCGGGGTTGATGCCACAGAAGACTACCCGCAGGTCCGGAGCCAGAATATCGTTGATCATCTTTTCACCCACTCAATACCGAAAAGGTGATTATAAAGGATTGAAAATGCGTTGTTTATAAAATCAGCAGCCGTGCGTTTTACGCTGGATTGCGCTTGCCAGTTACTTTATAATCCCTCGCCACGGCCCCTTAGCTCAGTGGTTAGAGCAGGCGACTCATAATCGCTTGGTCGCTGGTTCAAGTCCAGCAGGGGCCACCAGACACCGCAAGGGCTGGCGAGAAATCGCCGGCCCTTGTGCTTTTTAGCGTTTCGCACTGCCACCACACCAGTTAACGCCCGCCAACAGGCCATTAAAGGACTGTCGCTGCCCACGGAACACCATTACATTTCGCCCCTTTCATTTTGAAGGCGATACGATGGATTTCAGAAAGGTCATGATTTTGGCTTTGGTTGCGGGGTGGTTTTCGGTTTCGGCTAATGCAAGCGTGTTTCCCGCTTCAAGCGGTCCGGTGCTGGCGTGTGGCGCCGACGGGGGTCAGCATTATCAGGTGGATGTGACGCTGTTCCCGAAAACACTGCGGGTAAACGGTACATTTCTGGAGCTGCAGTCATCGACGGATGCCAATGACGGTTTTAAAGTCGGCATCTACAAGCAAACGGGCGGCCTTGAGAACGCCATGCTGGCGGTGAAAGCAGGTTTTAAACCGGTGCTGATAGAACACAACGCGACCTACGTGTGCGGTTAGAAATCGCCGCCATCGTCACTGAAGCCATCCGCAGACAGGTAAAAATAAAAGGAGCGCCGTTAATAACGGTTCGCTCCTTTTTTATACCTTATACGCTGAACAGCACGGTCATGAATGGGCGGTTGAAACGCTCAACTCACACCAGTTCCCGCAGCTGCTCCCGCATGTAGGAAGAGAAGAACTCAGGGTTTTTAATAATGAGACGGTCACCAGATGCGATCTTATCTGCCCATCCGGCCACTTTTTCCGTGAACCCGGCGTTCCATCCCTCCTGCTGACCTCGCGCCATCACGTCGTCGGCACTTGCAGGAACACCTAACTCATTCAAATACTTTAAAATGCCTTTAGCTGTGCTTTCATCCATTGAAGGCGGAGCCGGTTCTGATGTGTTCATACCACCAATAAAATCTAATGCTTTATCTATCGCTGTTGGCATGCTCTTATCCTTAAAATTAACCATGTGATGAACATGTTTATACTATGGACCCAAGTTCGCCGGGATATCAAAGAGAACGTTGCCTTTATTTGATTCAGCCCTCATTCAAACGTTTGCATGGCGGTTTTCTGCGCACTTAAAACGCTCGTTTGCGCACTAACTGGCGCGCCGCGCGGGCGTCAGGTCAACGATGAGTCCTGGTTTTTACGCTTGAACTGGCTGGCGTCGATATCGTACTGCTTCATCTTGCGCCACAACGTCGTGCGCCCGATATTGAGCAGGCTGGACATCTCCTGCACCCGGCCACTGGTGACGCGGGCGGCATGAATAATTGCCTCTTTTTCGATGGCGCTGAAGGTCAGGCTGGCGGGTAAGAGCGGCGACGCGCTGTCGCTGCTGCCCAGACGCTCGGAGAAGAGATATTCCGGCAGGTTGCTCAAGCGGATATGGCCGTTATCGCTGCTGATGGCGATATTTTCAATAATGCTGTTGAGCTCAAAATCATTGCCCGGCCAGGAGTAGTTCACCAGCTGCGCCAGGGCGTCGTCGTCCACTTTCAGGCGCGATGAAAAACGCCGCTCCAGACTGCGCAGACGGTTATGCACCAACGCGGAAATACTGCTGCGTCGCGACCGCAGCGGCGGAATGGCAATCTCAAACGAGTGCAACGCATAGTAGAGCTGGCGGCTAAAGCGGTTCTGCTCCACCAGGTTGGCGAGGTCGACGGTGGTGGTGGCGATCACTTTCACATCCACTGGGATCAGCCGGCGGGCATCGAGCCGGGTTAACACCCCCTGCTTAATCACCTGCAACAGCACGGACTGCAGTTCCGGCGCCAGGTACTCGATTTTTTCCAGGAATAAGGTCCCGCCGCTGGCCAGCTCCAGGCGGCTCAGACGGCCGTTTTGATCATCGGTCGGCGCGCTGCCCATAAAATCCTGCCCCAGCACGTTGTCGGCATACAGCTGGCAGTTAACCGCAATATACGGGCCGCCCGCCCGTTCACTTTCATTATGAATCGCCTGGGCGATCAGCTCTTTCCCGACGCCCTCTTCGCCGCACAGCAGAACCGGGAAAGCGCCGCGTGCGGCCTGCCGGCCAAAATGTATCAGCCGCCGCGTTTGCGGATCGTCCGCAGACATCTGCTCGAACGTATGGCTCACTTTGCCCAACTGGCTGGTCATCAGCTGACGCAGCTGCTCCACCGGATGCAGCAGCAGAATAAAGCTGTTGCCCTGCGCTTCGACAATCGGCTTGAGGGTAATCACGGCGTCGATAAACTGATGCTGACTCTCAAACGTCACTTCCGCATGATTCAGCGCCCGCGCGTGCTTAATGGCCCGACGCAGCAGCGCCGGCAGCATCACCAGGTCGTGAATATTTTTCCCCTGGCTGGCCTGCGCATCCAGATGCAGGAGCCTCGCGGCCTGGACGTTAATAAACTGCAGCACCCCTTGCTCATTCCACGCCATCACCCCGTCGTCCATGCTTTCCAGCAGGCCGTACATCTGGTTGAGGTGGCGATTGGATTCGGCGAGCAGGCTGTCGGTGAGCAGTGAATTCCCCACCTCCCGGGCAATCGCGAGGGTCAGGGACAAATCAGAAGCCGCCTGCTGTTCGCGCAGACAGCACAGCGAAATGGAGCCAAACAGGCGCCCGTGATTATCAAACACCGGCGTCGAGCTAAATGACCAGTCGTGCAGCGCCTGTTTAAAATGTTGATCGCCGGAGGTTCTCACCGGCTGTCCCAGCATCGAAGCCAGCGACAGCGCGCAGCTGCCGATAATGCTTTCGGCGCAATAGCTGCCGTCGAGGAACCCTAGCGTTTCCAGCTGCGCCAGCGTCTGCGCTTCACCGCAGCGGCTGAGAATACAGGCGGACTCATCCAGAATGAACAGCGCGCAGGGGCGGCCGTCCATAAATTCCCAGGCATCTTCCAGCGCGGCCTGGCCGATAGTCAGCAACGCGGTTTTACGCCGACAGATCGACTCAAACGTCAGCCCCTGCGCCTGATGCGGCGCCTGCCAGGTGTCCCGCTGCATAAACCGGCTGCAACGATGCCACGACTGGCCAATTACGGAAGATGCTGATTGTGAAGAATCCTGAGTCTGCGCCGCCATGTCCCTTTCCACTGTTGACCAATAGACAACCCCTCCGGCAGAGACTGTCGGAGGGGAGAAACGTCCTTCACGTTCAGACCACGCGTTCGCGTAACCTTAACGCGCCAGCCACTGCTGACCGAGCAGGTCGGCCGTCATAATCGCGGCATAGACGTTATCAGGCGCCACGGCAAAAGGCATGTTATGGATGGTTTCACCTTCCGCACAGGTCGCTTTCGCCACCGCCTGAATTTTCCCTTCAATGCCCTCTTTCACGCCCATCTGCGCCAGCGTCACCGGCAGCCCCACTTTCTGACAGAAGCCCAGCACCGTCTCAATCTCTTCCATCGGGCTGTTTTGCAGCACCAGTTGAGCCAGGGTGCCAAAGGCGACTTTCTCGCCGTGGTACAGATGGTGGCACTCTTCCAGAATGGTGAAGCCGTTGTGAATAGCGTGCGCCGCCGCCAGGCCGCTGCTTTCAAAGCCTATGCCGCTGAGGTAGGTGTTGGCTTCGACAATGCGCTCCAGCGCATCGGTTACGACGCCGGCCTGGGCCGCCAGACGCGCTTTTTCGCCTTCCGCCAGCAGCGTATCATAGCACAGGCGGGCCAGGCTCAAGGCCGCCGCCGTGGACTGGCCGCCGGCCATGCTGGTAGCCCTGGCATCAAAACAGGCCTTCGCTTCAAACCAGGTGGACAGCGCATCGCCCATCCCCGCCACCAGCAGACGCACCGGCGCTTTGGCGATAATCGCCGTGTCCATCACCACCATATCCGGGTTTTTCGGGTAGATCAGATACTCTTCAAATTCACCGGCTTCGGTGTAAATCACCGACAGCGCGCTGGTTGGCGCATCGGTCGAGGCGATGGTCGGGATCACCACCACCGGCAGCTTCTGGTAGAAGCCGATGGCTTTGGCGGTATCGAGCGTCTTACCGCCGCCAATCCCCACCACGCCGCGGCAGCCGTGCTGCTGCAGAATGGCGATCAGGCGGTTGATTTCCGCATGGCTGCATTCGCCGTTAAAGCGTGTGGCATGGCAGCTGAGCCCGTGGTTATGCAGGCCATTAAGCACCTTCTCCCCCGCCAGCTTCATGACGAAGTCATCGGCAATCACGAAAAAACTGTCCGCCAGGTTTTTGGCATACTGGCCAAACAGCGTGGATGCATCAGGTCCCTGAAGATATTTGGCCGGAGATTGAATAACGTTTAGCATTCCTTTCACCCTCAAATAAGTGCATGTTTTACATGATGTGCCCTGGCGTCATCCCGTTCAGCTTTCGGTAAAAGGCGGGAACGGGAGCATGACCGGAGCGATGCAAACACTGTAGGGCGAGCGGCGAACAAAAAAATTTTTGCCGATTTTGTTCTGATCTGAAACGACGATCGATTTTTAATGTTTCATATTGGAACATGACTGACGAAGAAACGCCGGGATTGCGATCCCGATCGGCCCCTTCAGTCACCAACCGTCACAAAACCACGGACCAGCGGCGGGTGATGTTGCCCTCTGCGGCAAAAAAAACGCCGAAAAAGTCGTCCCGGCCGCCATCCGCCGCCGTGGCGCACGAGGTGAAAAAACTGCCCTGGCTCGCATTTTTCGCATTTCCTCAGCAAAAACGTTCCATTACGGAACGAAAATTAATAATCATGTTCCGTAATGAAACCCGTTTTCGCGGCATTTTTTTTTCCGTTAACTCAGCCAGAATCATCACATCGCCGGTTGTTGTTCCCGCCAGGCGATACCCCTACACGATGACCGCCTCCGTGCGCAGAGAGGCCGCATCGCATCACGTCGACGGAGCATGAATAATGAAAAAACTGATTAACCGTGTCGAAGATGTCCTGAGTGAACAATTACAAGGCCTCGCCAGGGCCCACCCTGAATTAACGCTGCATCAGGACCCGGTCTACGTCACCCGCGCCGATGCGCCGGTGGCCGGAAAAGTCGCGCTGCTCTCCGGCGGCGGAAGTGGACACGAGCCGATGCACTGCGGCTATATCGGCAAAGGGATGCTCTCCGGAGCCTGCCCGGGCGAGATTTTCACCTCGCCGACGCCGGACAAAATGTTCGAGTGCGCCATGAATATCGACGGCGGTGAAGGCGTACTGCTGATCATCAAAAACTACACCGGGGATATCCTCAATTTCGAGACCGCCACCGAGCTGCTGCATGAAAGCGGCGTCAAGGTCACCACCGTGGTGATCGATGACGACGTGGCGGTCAAAGACAGCCTCTACACCGCCGGACGCCGTGGCGTCGCCAACACCGTGCTGATAGAGAAGCTGGTCGGTGCCGCCGCCGAACTCGGCGATTCGCTGGAAGCCTGCGCTGAGTTGGGCCGCCGCCTTAACAACCATGGCCACTCCATCGGCATTGCGCTGGGCGCCTGCACCGTGCCGGCCGCCGGACAGCCGTCGTTTGAGCTACAGGATAATGAGATGGAGTTCGGCGTCGGTATTCATGGCGAACCGGGCATCGACCGTCGCGCCTTCAGTTCTCTCGATCGCACCGTGGATGAGATGTTCGACACCCTGCTGGAGAACGGGAACTACAGCCGTACCCTGCGCCAGTGGGATCACCTGAAAGGCAGCTGGCAGGACGTGCAGCAAAGCAAACAGGCGTTGCAGAAAGGCGACCGCGTCATCGCCCTGGTCAATAACCTCGGCGCGACCCCGTTATCGGAGCTGTATGGCGTATTCAACCGCCTGGCGACACGCTGCGAGGAGCACGGCATCACGATCGCCCGCAGCCTCGTCGGCAGCTACTGCACATCGCTGGATATGGTGGGCTTTTCCATCACCCTGCTGAAAGTCGATGACGCCACGCTGACGTTATGGGACGCCCCCGTTCACACCCCTGCGCTGAACTGGGGCCACTAAGGAGCACGACATGTCACTGAACAGAACGCAAATCGTTAACTGGCTCTATCGCTGCGGCGATACCTTCACCCGCGAGAAAGATTTCCTGACCGGCCTCGATAAAGAGATTGGCGATGCCGACCATGGTCTGAACATGCATCGCGGCTTCAGCAAAGTGGTGGAGAAGCTGCCGTCCATTGCCGATAAAGACATTGGTTTTATTCTCAAGAATACCGGGATGACGCTGCTTTCCAACGTCGGCGGCGCCAGCGGGCCGCTGTTCGGCACCTTCTTTATTCGCGCAGCCCAGGTGACTCAGGCTCATCAGAGCCTGACCCTCGATGAGCTGTATCAGATGATGCGCGAAGGGGCCGAGGGCGTGGTCAACCGTGGCAAGGCAGAGCCCGGCGACAAAACCATGTGCGATGTCTGGTTGCCGGTGGTCGAGTCGCTGCGCCAGTCCGGCGAACAGCACCTGTCGGTGCAACAGGCGCTGGACGTCGCAGCGCAGCAGGCGGAGGAAGCCGTTCGTTCCACCATCACTATGCAGGCCCGCAAAGGCCGCGCCAGCTACCTCGGTGAGCGCAGCATCGGGCATCAGGATCCGGGGGCAACCTCGGTGATGTTGATGATTCAGGAACTGGCGGCAGCCGCCAAAGCGTAAGGATAAGGCGATGGTAAACCTGGTGATTGTATCTCATAGCGCCCGGCTGGGCGAAGGCGTCGGGGAACTGGCCCGGCAGATGTTAATTGGCGATGGCTGCAAGCTGGCGATCGCCGCCGGGATTGACGATCCGCAGAACCCGATCGGCACCGATCCGCTGAAGGTGATGGAGGCGATCGAGTCCGTGGCCGATACCGACCACGTGCTGGTGATGATGGATATCGGCAGCGCCCTGCTCAGCGCCGAGACCGCGCTGGATCTCCTCGATCCGGCCATCGCGGCCAAGGTCCGCCTGTGCGCCGCTCCGCTGGTCGAAGGCACGCTGGCGGCCACGGTCAGCGCCGCCACCGGATCGGATATCGATAAAGTGATCGCCGACGCCATGCACGCCCTGGAAGCCAAGCGCGTGCAGCTGGGGTTACCATCGTCAGCGCAAGAGGTCATTGAGGCTGCGCCCAATGTTGACGATCTGAGCGGGCAGTCCGTCTCGGTGGTGATCAAAAATCACAACGGGCTGCACGTCCGCCCGGCATCGCGTCTGGTGGCGGCCTTAGCCGGGTTCCAGGCGGATCTGGTGCTGGAGAAAGGCGGTAAATGCGTATCGCCGGACAGCATCAACCAGATTGCCCTGCTCCAGGTTCGTTGCAACGATACCTTGCGGCTGCTGGCCCGCGGGCCGGACGCCGAGGCGGCGCTGGCGGCATTTCAGGCGCTGGCGGCAGAAAACTTTGGCGAGCAGCCGGACGCCACGCCCACCGCCCCTGCGCCGGCTGTCGTCCGCGTCCAGGGGAGCGCAATGCGCTACCCGCGCCCTCAGGCCCGGCCGGAGCGGCAAAGCGGCGCGGATATTGCCGATGAGATGCAGCGCCTGAAACAGGCGATCGACCAGACCCTGGCGGATCTCACCGCGCTGACCACGCTGGCGGAAGATCGTTATTCCGCTGATATCGCGGCGATTTTTTCCGGCCACCATACTCTGCTCGACGATCCTGATTTATACGACACTGCCTGCGAGATCATGCGAAATGAGCACTGCGGCGCGGCCTGGGCGTGGTATCAGGTGCTGGTTGATCTTAGCCAGCAATACCGCGATCTGGACGATGCCTATCTGCAGGCTCGCTATATCGATATCGACGATCTGCTGCAGCGTACGCTGCGCCATCTCGCGGGCCACAACGAGGAGCCGCTGCGCCTGCAAGGACCGACGATCCTCATCGCCGACGATATCTTTCCTTCCACAGTCGTGCAGCTGGATCCCCGGCAGGTAAAAGGCATCTGTCTACAGGAAGGCAGCGACCTCGCCCACGGGGCGATTATCGCCCGCCAGGCCGGCATCGCCTTCCTGTGCCAGCAACGTGAAGTGCTGAGCCGCTTTCATGACGGTGAAGCGCTGACGCTGGATGTCACCGGGCAGCGCGTGATGCGCAGCTAAAGGTAAGGTTAAAGTGGCCCCGGGCTACGCTTCTATGTCGTTACCCGGGGAGCGCTCGCAGGAGCAGCGATTACTTGCTGTGCCAGTAGGCCTGAGAGCGCACCAGCTGCGGATCAATCTCATCGTTTTCGAAGCGACCAAGCAGCGATTTGACGACCGCGCCCTCGCCGGTGACCCAGATAAAGTAATCCTCTGGCGGAACGCTCACCTGTGCCAGACGCTCTGCCACGACGGAGGGTTGATGGCCCACCACCCACTCAATATTAAAGCCCTGCAGGTCCGCCAGATAATCCTGGTAAGACACATCGCCGATGGTGACCAGCGCCGTCACCTGCGGGCGCATGGGCAGACGGCTGAGGCCGAGCAGGCGACGGCGCAGTGCCGGCATCCCGGACTCATCACAGACATACAGCTGCCAGGCATAATCTTCCGGCACCACCAGTGAACCTCGCGGCCCGCCAATCACCAGGGTATCGCCCGGTTTGGCCGCCAGCGCCCAGCTGCTGGCAATCCCGCCGTCGTGGATAAAGAAGTCATATGCCAGCTCATGGCGCTCGGCATCGTACAGCGGCGTATAGTCGCGGGTTGCCGGACGCACGCTCTCACCCCAGTTAATGCCTTCATCAGTGACCTGCGGCGGCGTAAACGCGGCGCCGGCTTCGGGGAAAAACAGTTTGGTATGGTCGTCAAACCCCTGGGAAACAAAACCGTCCAGCGCGTCCCCGCCCAGCACAATGCGCTGAAAAGCCGCGCCGATACGCTCTACGCGCAGGACGGTTAGTTCACGGAAACGCAGCTCATTACGAACGCGTTGCGGGTACTGAGTGTTTTTCGTTTTTATCATCATCGATTCGATCGCCTTCGTGAAAAATAGATATATCTAAACATGACCTAAATGATAATGATTGCCATTAAAAAAGAATGCAAGTTATTTTTGATATAGTCGTGACAAAAAGCAAAAAAGTCCAAAACCACAAATAAAAACATTTAAAATCAACAAATTATAAAAATATCAGATCTCATGCTTGCTAACCGTCATTTTTTAGATATAAATTAGATATATCAAAACTAATGAGGAATACACGATGCGACATCATCATGAAGAAGGGCGCGGGCCACGTGGGCACCGCGGCGAACGTGGGGAACACGGCCACAGAGGCGGTGATCATGGCGAGCACGAACGCAGAGGCGGCGGACGCCGTCAGCGTTTCTTTGGTCACGGCGAACTGCGACTGGTTATCCTCGATATCCTGACTCGCAACGCCAGCCACGGCTACGAACTGATTAAAGAGATAGAGACCCTGACTCAGGGTAACTATAGCCCTAGTCCGGGCGTTATCTACCCGACCCTCGATCTCCTGCAGGATCAGGGTCTGATCAGCGTTGAAGAGGAAAATGGCCGCAAGAAAATCGCCATTACCGCCGAAGGCAGCCAGCTGCACGCCGAAAATCTCGAGCAACTGGCTCAAATTCAGGAGCGTTTACAGGCGCGGATGGTCGGCTGTGAACTGCGCAAAAATCCGCAAATGAAGCGGGCGCTGGAGAACTTTAAAGCCGTACTGGATCTGAAAGTGAATCAGCAACCCACCAGCGACGCGCAGCTCAAGCAGATCGTCGCCGTTATCGACCGCGCGGCCATGGAAATTTCTCAGCTCGATTAAGCCCCCTTCTGCCCTCTAATTGGGCAACCTGCACCGCCGCGAAGCACGCGGCGGTATAGCAGCCAGCAGGTTATCAGCTCCTTTCAGGAGTAAAACATGCCAAAAATATCGCCGTGAGATTAAATTCCGCGCATATCCGCTTTCACGCTGCGTTTATCCCGATTTTCAGCGCCTCCACCGAAGTGGCGTAATCCCTGCAATACTTAATTCAGTATCATGTGATACGCCCGCCCCAGGAGCTCACTTTGAACAGGTTACCTTCCAGCGCATCGGCTCTGGCCTGCAGCGCACACGCACTGAATCTCATTGAGAAGCGAACGCTTGATCATGAGGAGATGAAAGCACTTAACCAGGAGGTCAGGGAATACTTTAAAGAGCATGTCAATCCAGGGTTTTTAGAGTACCGAAAATCGGTCACCGCTGGCGGGGATTACGGAGCCGTAGAGTGGCAGGCGGGAGGGTTAAATACGCTTGTCGACACTCAAGGACAAGAGTTTGTCGATTGTCTGGGTGGTTTTGGGATTTTTAATGTAGGGCACCGTAATCCAGTTGTGATTTCCGCCGTCGAGCATCAGCTCGCTAAACAACCTCTTCATAGCCAGGAACTGCTGGACCCACTTCGGGCCATGCTGGCCAAAACGCTGGCGGCATTAACGCCCGGCAAACTGAAATACAGCTTCTTCAGTAACAGCGGTACGGAATCGGTCGAAGCGGCGCTCAAGCTCGCCAAAGCTTACCAATCGCCACGCGGCAAATTTACCTTCGTGGCCACCAGCGGCGCGTTCCATGGGAAATCGCTGGGTGCTCTGTCGGCTACGGCCAAATCAACCTTCCGTAAGCCTTTTATGCCGCTGCTGCCGGGCTTTCGTCACGTGCCGTTTGGCGATATCAACGCCATGCGCACGCTGCTCAGTGAGTGCAAGAAAACCGGTGATGACGTCGCGGCGGTGATCCTTGAACCGATCCAGGGCGAAGGCGGCGTGATCCTGCCGCCTCAGGGCTATCTGCCGGCGGTACGCAAGCTGTGTGATGAGTTTGGCGCACTGCTGATCCTCGATGAGGTGCAGACCGGCATGGGGCGCACC
Source organism: Enterobacter sp. JUb54 (assembly GCF_014298075.1). GTDB lineage: Bacteria > Pseudomonadota > Gammaproteobacteria > Enterobacterales > Enterobacteriaceae > Klebsiella > Klebsiella lignicola. The sequence continues at coordinate 4,678,874 of NZ_CP060418.1, read as the reverse complement.
GGCAAAATGTTTGCCTGTGAGCACGAGAACGTTCAGCCGGACATTCTGTGCCTTGCCAAAGCCCTCGGCGGCGGTGTGATGCCAATTGGCGCGACGGTCGCCACCGAAGAGGTGTTCTCGGTGCTGTTCGACAATCCGTTCCTGCATACCACCACCTTCGGTGGAAATCCGCTGGCCTGTGCCGCGGCGCTGGCGACGATCAACGTTCTGTTGACGCAAAATCTCCCGGCACAGGCGGAACAGAAAGGCGAACTGCTGCTGGATGGCTTCCGTCAGCTGTCCCGCGAGTACCCGGATCTGGTGAATGAGGTGCGCGGTAAAGGAATGCTGATGGCGATTGAGTTCGTGGATAACGAAATCGGCTACAGCTTCTCCAGTGAGATGTTCCGCCAGCGCATTCTGGTGGCGGGGACCCTCAACAATGCCAAAACCATCCGCATTGAGCCACCGCTGACGCTGACGCTTGAGCAGTGTGAGCAGGTGCTTAAAGCGGCACGTACAGCATTGGCTGCACTGCGGGTTTCAGTGGAAGAGGCCTGATCGACCCCCTGCCTCTCCGCACACGGGGAGGCAGGTATTTCCGCTTCACGTTTTTCCTTAATCTGCCGGCAGCAGCCCCACAAAACTGCGCTTGTGCCGCGGCTGCGACATCATCTCCTCCAGTTTCTCCACGCAGGCCAGGTAGTGCGGGGTTTTCTTATGCGCCAGCACCGCCGCGTCGTCTTTATAGGCTTCATAGATAAAAAAGCGGGTCTTCACTTCCGGGTCCTGCAGCACGTCAAAACGCAGATTGCCTGGCTCCTGCAGCGCTCCTTCGTGGTTGGCGCGAAAGACGTCGAGAAACTCATCCACCCGCTCCGGCTTGATATTAATCTCCACCAGCGTCACGTTCATTTTAGCTCTCCCTGTTTCTCTTCCTGCCAGAACTGGTACGCCTCGCGGGCGCTGATATTCTCATGGACCACTTTTTTCACCGCTTGCAGCATGGCGCGCGGCGCGCTGGACTGGAAGATATTGCGCCCCATATCCACGCCGGATGCCCCCTGGTCGATTGCCCGCCAGCACATCTCAAGGGCTTCGAGTTCCGGCAGCTTTTTCCCGCCGGCGATCACGATCGGCACCGGACAGCTGGCGGTGACCTTTTCAAACCCCTCTTCGACAAAATAGGTTTTCACAAACTGCGCCCCCATCTCGGCGGCAATCCTGCTGGCTAACGAGAAGTAGCGGGCATCACGGGTCATCTCTTTCCCCACGCCGGTGACTGCCAGCACCGGCATGCCGTAACGGTTCCCGGCGTCCACCAGCCTGATGATGTTGTTGATCGACTGATGCTCATACGAGCTGCCGATATAGACCTGGGCCGCCACCGCACAGACGTTCAGGCGCAATGCGTCCTCCATCGCTACGGCGACGCACTCATTGGAGAGTTCGCTGAGGATTGAGTTGCCGCCGGATGCCCGCAGCACCACCGGCTTGTTGGTCGCCGCCGGGACCTGGCTGCGCAGCACCCCGCGGGTACACATCAGCACATCGGTTTCATCAAACAACGGGGCGATAGAGAGGTCAATCCGCTCCAGCCCGGTGGTCGGCCCCTGGAAGTAGCCGTGATCGAAGGCCAGCATCACCGTCCGGTTGCTGTGCGGATTAAAGATACGCGCCAGTCGGGACTGCATCCCCCACTCCAGCGAGCCGCAGCCTTTCAACGTATAGAGCGTGTTTTTCTGCGGCCGGTCAAAACCGAAGTCTTTTCCCTCTTTGATATCGTCTAAATCTGCCATCTCATCCTCCCTCAGAAGTCGTAGTTATTGATGTTCTCTTTGGTGAACACCACGCGCTCCGGCAGCAGCACGATCCCGTTGCCTTTCGCTTCATACTGATAACCCTGCACGCTGTTTGGCTCGACCTTCAGCGCCCCGAGATCTTTCACTTCCACACTGTCACCGACGTTAAGATCGCCCTTTTTCAGCAAGCGATCGGCGACGTTGACCGCAATTTTGCCCTGCTGCACCACGTCCCACAGGCCGAAGGCTTTCACCGTGCCGCGCTCAACGTACGGGCGCATCACGTTCGGCGTACTGAAGCCGACGATGGCGACGCCCTGGCGTTTGAGATTTTCTGCCGCCTGTGCGGCGGCCGGCAGCGCGTTGGCGTCCGGGGCAATAATGGCGTCAAGATCCGGGTAGGCTTTTAAGATCCCCTCAGCGGTTTGCAGGGAACGGGTGGCATCGTTATAGCCAAACTGGGTGGTGACAATTTGCCACTCCGGGTGCTCTTTTTCGATTTTGGCTTTTGCCTCTTTCACCCACTGGTTCTGGTCGGTGACCGTAGGGCTGGAGTAGAAAAACGCCACTTTGGCGGCCGGTTTACTCACCTGCTTCCCGGCCATCTCCACCAGCAGGCCACCGAGCTGCTGCGGCGTGCCTTGATTGATATAAATACTGCGGCACTCTGGCTTGGTGTCGGAATCCCAGGTCAACACCTTCACCCCGCGCTGCATCGCCCGCTTCAGCGCCGGACACAGGCCGTCCGGCGACACCGCAGAGACGATAATCGCGTTGTAACCCTGGTTGACGAAGTTATTGATAAGCTGCACCTGACCCGAAACGCTGGGTTCAGTGGGGCCGTCGTAGGTGACATCCACGCCGAGCGCTTTGCCCGCCTCTTTCGCGCCGTTGCCGCCGCTGGTAAAGAAGCCGACGCCAACCAGCTTAGGAATAAAAGCGATGCGGTCTGCCGCCTGGGCGGTGGCTACGCTCATCGCGATCGCGAGGGCACTGATGTGCAAGAGATGTTTAGCTTTCATTTTATGCTCCGAGTGAGTTATGCGCGTGAAACACGTCGCCAGGCCATCCGCAGCCATTCACGGTGCAGGCTCAGCGAGCGCCCCATCACCACCACAACCAACAGCGCCCCTGACAGCGCGCTCGACACCTGGTTGGGGATGCCGACCATCTGTAAACCCTGTTGCAGATACCCCACCAGCAGTGCCGCCAGTGCCGTACCGAGGATCGAACCGGACCCACCGTAGATATTCGCCCCGCCGAGCACGGCGGCAGTGAGGGCCGGCATCAGCAGGTCGCGGCCGAGATCCGAGCGCGCCGAGCCGAAGTAGGAGACCAGAATCAGCGCCGCTATCGCCGACGCCACCCCCACCAGGCCATACAGCACATACGGCATGCCGTTCACCGACAACGCCGCATAGCGCGCGGCCCGGGGGTTTTGTCCCAGCAAAAAGAGGTGACGGCCAAAGCGCCCGCGGTGGGCCAGCAGCCAGAAGAAAAAGCTCAGCACCGCAAACAGCACCAGCGGTAACGGCAGCGGAAGCCCGGGCAGCGTCAGGTTAGCAAAGGCGGTAAAGCTGTCCGGGAAACCGCCAATCCCTTCATAACCGGTCGCCCCTGCCATCCCGGAAAGCAGCAGCGCCGCACCGCCGTAGAGGTACAGCGTGCCGAGGGTGATCACCAGCGGGCTGATGCCGGTGTAGTGAATCAGTGCTGCGTTAAGCAGGCCGCACAGCAGCCCCACCACGAGGGTCAGCGGGATCGCCAGCGCCATCGGCCAGCCCGCCTGCATCATCACCCCGAGGGCAATGGCGCACAGGCCAATGGTGGAGCCCAGCGAAATATCGATCCCGCCGCTGATGATCACCAGCGTCAACGGCAGCGCGACGATACCGATACAGATAAAATCGCTGGTGCTGAACAGCAGCATGTTGATGTCCAGCATCCGCGGGTTGATCGCGCCAAACAGCAGGATCTCCAGCACCAGTAACAGCAGCAGCGCGCATTCCCAGTTGAGTTTCATCTACGCCACCTCTTTGTTCTTACGGTTGGTGAACGGGGTGACGTGCTTTCCCCCTTTGTTACCGGACTGAAAGCGGCTGTACTTCAGCGCCCGCTGATGACGCGCCAGCGCCTGGCGCAGCCGTCCGTCGAGCACCAGCACGCCCAGCAGCACCAGACCGGCGATAAAATCGTTCCACCACGCCGGCAGCCGAAGCAGCACCAGCACGGTATCGATTTGCGTCAGGAAAAAGGCGCCGAGGAAAGCGCCCACCAGCGTGCCGGTTCCGCCCAGCAGCGAGATCCCGCCGAGGACGCAGGCGGCGATGGCTTTCATCTCCAGCCCGCTGCCGGTCTGGTTAGGGACAAAACCGATCTGCGCGGCAAAGACGATCCCGGCGCAGGCCGCCAGCATGCCGTTCAGGGTGAACGCCAGCATGCGCGTGCGATTCACCGCCACGCCGAGCTGACGCGCGGCGGCCAGGTTGTCGCCCACGGCGTAGAAGTCACGGCCAAACGCGGTGCGCGCCAGCAGCCACGCGCCTACCAGCAGGAGCCCCAGCACCAGCCAGCCCAGCGGCGAGACGCCGATAAACAGCGGCTCCGACAGCGACTTCAGGCTATCGGGCAGCCCCTCGATCCACTTGCCGCCGGTCCACAGCAGCATCACCCCGCGATACAGCCCCAGGGTTCCCAGGGTGGCGACAATCGCCGGAATACGCAGCCCCACCACCAGCAGGCCGTTAAACGCCCCGGCCAGGGCGCCAACCGCCAGCGCAAAGCCGATGGCCAGCGCCAGGTCATAGCCGGCGTTGAGCGCGGCACCGACCGCAATCGCGCTCAGGCCGACGGTCGAACCGACGGAAACATCAATATTGCGGGTCAGCATCACCAGCGTGGCCCCCAGCGCCAGCAGGCACAGGATTTGCGAACTGGCAAAGATCATCGCCAGAATCTGCAGGCTGAACCAGGCCGGGTTGAGGGCGATCAGCAGCGCAAACAGCGCCAGAATTGCCAGCAGCGCGCTGAGCTCGCGGTTTCTGAGTAACGTTTTCATGACTCTCCTCCAAAGGCCAGGGTCATCATGCGATCGACGGTCACCGCCGGCCGGAGCAGTTCACCGCTCTGCCGGCCCTGATGCATCACCAGTACCCGGTCGGCCAGCCCGACAAACTCATCGAGATCGCTCGATATCATCAGCACCGCCACGTTTTGCGCGGCGACGCTTTTCAGCAGCTGGTAGATGTCGGCCCGGGCAGAAACGTCGACGCCGCGCGTGGGTTCATCGACGATCAGCAGCAGCGGGTTGGCCTCCAGACAGCGGGCCAGCAGCACCTTCTGTTGATTGCCGCCGGAGAGCGTCCGCACGGTCTGCTCGCTATGATTCAGTTTGATGCCCAGCGCCCGGTGGTAGCGCTCCACCACCGCCGCTTCGCGCTGGCGCTGCTGCCACCACGATGGCTGGTTGAACATCACCGTGTTCCAGCGTACCGGCGCATCGAGAAACAGCCCGGACACCTGCCGGTCCTCGGGCAAATAGACCAGCCCGCTGGCCAGCCGCTGGCGGGTGCTGTCGCGGCTGACATCGCGGTTCTCCAGCCACACGCGCCCGGCCCGCGACGCACGCAGCCCGTACAGCGTTTCGGCAAATTCGGTGCGCCCGGATCCCACCAGCCCGGCCAGGCCGACGATCTCGCCGGCGTGGATCTCCAGACTGAGATCGATAAACCCTTCGCCGGTCAGATCCTCCACCCGCAGCACCGGAAAATCCTGCGGTTGAGTACGGCGGTTGCCCGGCAGCGCCAGCCACAGCTTCTGCGAATCGCTCAGATCGTGCTGGCGGTCGGCCGGCGTCATCGCGCTAATCAGCTGGGCGTCGCTGTATGCCGCCGTTTCACCGCTCAGCACCACCGCGCCGTCCCGCATCACCGAGATATGGCTGGCGATCTGGCGGATCTCCGGCAACTTATGCGAGATAAAAACGATACCGACGCCGAGATCCTGTAGCGCGCGGATCTGACGAAACAGGCGATCCGTCTCGCCCGGGGTCAGCGAAGCCGTCGGTTCATCGAGGATCAGGATCTGCGCATCGCGCATCAGGCCGCGCAGGATCTCCACCATTTGCTGATCCGCCACCTCCAGCGTGCCGGCTGCCGCCTCCAGATTGATCTGGCAGTTCAGCTGCTGCAGCTTCTCCTGCAAACGTTCGCCGTTTTCGGGCCGTCTCGGCAGGCGGAAAAGAATGTTCTCGCGCACCGTCAGGTTGGGAAACAGCATCGGCTCCTGAGGCACCAGGTAAATCCCTAACTGGTGAGCCAGCGCCGGATTGAGGCGCGAAAATGTGCGGCCGCCGAGCGTCAGTTCACCGTCATCAGGCGTTTCGACCCCGGCGATAATCTTCATCAGCGTCGATTTCCCCGCGCCATTGCCGCCCATCAGCGCATGCACCTGGCCGGAAAAGAGCGTGAAATCAATGCCCTTCAGCACGGCGATGCCGGAGAACTGTTTGCGGATCTGGCGGGCTTCAAGCAATGGCTTCATTGTCACGCCTCGTATGAACAAATGATTTTTTAATTTAATAATGTTCAAAAGCGTAGACCGTGAACTATATTTACAACCGTGCAAAGATCACAGATTGGTGCTTTAGATCGTTGGAAAAAATCGCCAAACCATGAAAGATCGGTTTTGCCAGTCGGCTCACACTTTCCGGCTGCGCAAGAGCGAACATATGATCTAAATTTTTATAAGAGTTCACTTTATGAGCGAAAAACGCATTACGGAAGAGAGCCGCTACGCTGGCCTGGCGTTAGCCGAAGAGGAGCTGGTGGCGCGCGTGGCCTGGTGTTACTACCACGATGGATTGACGCAGAACGATATTGGCGAGCGCCTGGGGCTGCCGCGCTTAAAGATCTCCCGCCTGCTGGAGAAAGGCCGCCAGTCCGGGGTGATCCGCGTGCAGATCAACTCTCGCTATGAGGGGTGCCTGGCGCTGGAAACCGAACTGCAGCAGCGTTTTGGCCTGAAGATCGCCCGGGTGCTGCCGGCGCTCAATACCCCGCCGATGAACACCCGTCTGGGGATCGGCGCGGCGCAATCGCTGATGGGCGTCCTCGAACCGGGGCAGCTGCTGGCGGTGGGTTTTGGTGAAGCGACCATGAGCTGCCTGCAGCATCTCAGCGGGTTTATCAGCTCGCAGCAGGTACGCCTGGTTACGCTCTCCGGCGGCGTCGGCCCGTATATGACCGGCATCGGCCAGCTGGACGCCGCCTGTCGCGTCAGCATTATTCCGGCACCGCTGCGGGTCTCTTCGGCCGATGTGGCAGAAATTTTACGCCGGGAGTCGAGCGTGCGGGACGTGATCCTTGCGGCAACGGCGGCAGATGCGGCGGTCGTGGGCATCGGCGCCATCGACCAGCATCGCGATGCCACGATCCTGCGCTCTGGCTACATCAGCGAAGGCGAACAGCTGATGTATGCCCGCAAAGGCGCGGTGGGCGACATTTTGGGGTATTTCCTGCAGGCCGATGGTCAGCGGGTTGAGGGGCTGGAGATTCACCGGGAATTGCTCGGGGTGACCCTCGACGAACTGGCGCAGCTGCCGACCATTGTCGGCGTTGCCGGTGGGACGGAAAAAGCGCAGGCGATTTATGCCGCCCTGGTGGGCAAACGCATCAATGGCCTGGTAACGGAAGAGACAACAGCACGCGCGGTGCTCACGCTGGCCTCCTGACGGCCCTGCGCCGCGCAACAATCGCGAGGCGCATGTCATGAGTTACCTGTTAGCGTTAGATGCCGGGACCGGCAGTATTCGGGCGGTAATTTTCGATCTCAGCGGCCGCCAGCTGGCGGTCGGCCAGGCAGAATGGAAGCACCTGAGTATCGAAAATGTGCCCGGCTCAATGGAGTTCGACCTCACCACCAACTGGCAGCTGGCCTGCCAGTGCATTCGCCAGGCGCTGGCAAACGCCCATCTCCAGGGGGCCGATATTCAGTCCGTGGCCTGCTGTTCGATGCGTGAAGGCATCGTGCTGTACGACCGTAACGGCGAGGCTATCTGGGCCTGCGCCAACGTTGATGCCCGGGCCAGCCGCGAAGTGGCGGAGCTCAAAGAGATCCACGATTTTCATTTTGAATCCGAAGTGTATGACGTCTCCGGCCAGACCCTGGCGCTGAGCGCCATGCCGCGTCTGCTGTGGCTGGCCCACCATCGCCCGGATATCTACCGCAAAGCGGCAACCATCACAATGATTAGCGACTGGCTGGCGGCAAAACTCTCCGCCGAGCTGGCCGTCGACCCGTCCAACGCCGGTACCACCGGCATGCTCGACCTGTTCAGCCGCGACTGGCGCCCGGCGCTGCTCGACATGGCGGGACTGCGCGCGGATATGCTCTCCCCGGTCAAAGAGACCGGGACGCTGCTCGGCGCGGTGACCCACGCGGCGGCGCAGCAGTGCGGCCTGCGGGCCGGCACGCCGGTAGTGATGGGCGGCGGCGATGTTCAGCTCGGCTGCCTGGGTCTTGGGGTGGTGCGCGCCGGGCAAAGCGCCGTGCTGGGCGGAACCTTCTGGCAACAGGTGGTCAACCTGCCGGAAGTACGGACCGACCCGGACATGAACATCCGCGTGAACCCGCACGTCATTCCCGGCATGGCGCAGGCGGAGTCCATCAGCTTCTTTACCGGCCTGACCATGCGCTGGTTCCGCGATGCGTTTTGCGCCGAAGAGAAGCTGGTTGCCGAGCGCCTCGGGGTGGATGCCTATTCCCTGCTGGAGGAGATGGCCAGCCGCGTACCGGCAGGCTCGCACGGCGTGATGCCAATTTTCTCCGACGCGATGCATTTCAAGCAGTGGTATCACGCCGCGCCGTCGTTTATTAACCTCTCCATCGACCCGGAGAAATGCAACAAGGCCACGCTGTTCCGCGCGCTGGAGGAGAACGCAGCCATCGTCTCCGCCTGTAATCTGGCGCAGATTTCGCGCTTTTCCGGGGTTGCCTTCAACAGTCTGGTATTCGCCGGCGGCGGCTCGAAAGGCGCCTTGTGGAGCCAGATCCTCAGCGACGTCACCGGCCTGCCGGTGCGGGTGCCGGTGGTGCGCGAAGCCACCGCGCTGGGCTGCGCCATTGCCGCCGGGACCGGCGCCGGTCTGTACCACGATATGGCGAGCGCCGGGGAAAAACTGGTGAGCTGGCATCGGGTCTTTACACCTAACCCGGCCCACCGCGAGCTGTATCAGGGGATGATGGAAAAATGGCAGTCGGTCTATGCCGACCAGCTGGGTCTGGTGGACAGCGGTCTGACCACCTCGATGTGGCAGGCGCCGGGGCTGGTTCCGCCCGTCCGGGCGCGGACGCCGTAACCTGCCTCACCCCGACGACACCGTCCACACCACAGGCGGCGCATGCTGACTCCAGCATCGCCGTTCAGCTGGCCTGCAGGATCTTTGAATCCCATCACAATCACCGCACTCTCTTTTTCCCTTTTTCCGCGCGACGGCTAAATTAGTAACTCATCCGACCACATAACAATAATGTTACATATCCGAAATCATTCAAGCTGCATGAAGGCGGCAAGGCCGTAAATCCCCAGGAGCTTACATCAGTAAGTGACTGGGGTGAGCGGGCGCAGCCAACACATATGCAGTTTGAAGTATGACGGGTATAAGAGACTGGAAGCCATTATGAGCCACTACCCGTCGTTATTCGCCCCGCTCGACCTGGGTTTCACCCAGCTGAAAAACCGCGTGCTGATGGGTTCCATGCACACCGGGTTGGAAGAACATGCCGACGGCGCAGAGCGGCTGGCGGCCTTTTACGCCGAACGCGCCCGTCACGGCGTGGCGCTGATTGTCACCGGCGGCGTGGCCCCTGCTGCTTCCGGGGTTACGATGGCAGGCGGCGCGGTGCTCGACGATGCCCACCATCTGGCGCACCACCGGCAGATTACCGAAGCGGTACACCGCGAAGGCGGCAAAATCGCCCTGCAGATTCTGCATACCGGGCGCTACAGCTATCAGCCGCAGCTGGTGGCCCCGTCGGCGTTACAGGCGCCGATTAACCGCTTTACCCCGCACGCGCTGAGCCATCAGGAGATCCTGCAGCTGATCGACGATTTCGCCCGCTGCGCGCAACTGGCCCGGGAAGCCGGTTACGACGGCGTTGAAGTGATGGGTTCAGAGGGCTATTTGATTAACGAATTCCTCGCCACCCGCACCAACCAGCGTACCGATGAGTGGGGCGGCGATTATGCCCGGCGCATGCGCTTTGCCGTGGAAGTGGTGCGCGCGGTCCGCGAACGGGCCGGCCACGACTTTATTATTATCTACCGCCTGTCGATGCTCGATCTGGTGACCGACGGCAGCACGCTGGAGGAAGTCACCACGCTGGCGCAGGCCATCGAAGCGGCGGGCGCCACAATTATCAATACCGGTATCGGCTGGCACGAGGCGCGCATTCCCACCATCGCGACCCCGGTCCCGCGCGGAGCCTTCAGTTGGGTGACCCGCAAGCTCAAAGGCGCGGTGTCGATCCCGCTGGTGACCACCAACCGCATCAACGATCCTGGCGTTGCGGACGCGATCCTCGCCCACGGTGATGCCGATATGGTGTCGATGGCCCGTCCCTTCCTTGCCGATGGCGAGTTCCTGAGCAAAGCGCAAAGCGGACGGGCGGACGAGATCAACACCTGCATCGGTTGTAATCAGGCCTGCCTGGATCGGATCTTCGTCGGCAAAGTCACCTCCTGCCTGGTCAACCCGCGCGCCTGCCATGAGACCCTGATGCCGGTGACAGCAGCTCCGACACCAAAACGCCTGGCGGTGGTCGGCGCAGGCCCGGCCGGACTAGCATTTGCCGTGAATGCCGCCGCGCGCGGCCACTCTGTGACCCTGTTTGATGCACAGCAGGAAATCGGCGGTCAGTTTAATATCGCCAAACAGATCCCAGGCAAAGAGGAGTTTTACGAAACGCTGCGTTACTACCGCCGGATGCTGGATCGGCACGGCGTTAACGTACGCATCGGCGATCGGGTGACGGCGGATCGCCTGACGGCGTTCGACGAAGTGATCCTCGCCACCGGGATCGCCCCGCGGATGCCGGAGATCGACGGCATCACCCACCCGAAAGTGCTGAGCTATCTCGACGTCCTGCGTGACAAAGCGCCGGTGGGCGATAACGTGGCGATTATTGGCTGCGGCGGGATCGGTTTTGATACCGCGATGTTCCTGAGCCAGCCCGCCATCGCCACCAGCCAGAATATCGCCGAATTCTGCAAAGAATGGGGCATCGATACCAGTCTGCAGACCGCCGGCGGCCTGCGCCCGGAAGGGCCGCAGCTGGAGAAAAGTCCGCGCAAAATTGTGATGCTCCAGCGCAAGGCCAGCAAGCCTGGCGACGGTTTAGGTAAAACAACCGGCTGGATCCACCGGGCGACCTTGCTGGCGCGCGGCGTTAAGATGATCCCGGCCGTGAGCTACCAGAAGATCGATGATGAGGGGCTGCATGTGACGATCGGCGGAGAGCCGCAGGTGTTGCGCGTCGATCAGGTGGTTATCTGTGCCGGGCAGGAGCCGCGCCGCGAGCTGGCGGATCCGCTGCGTGCGGCAGGGAAAGTGGTGCATCTGATTGGCGGGTGCGATGTGGCGATGGAGCTGGATGCCCGCCGCGCCATCGCCCAGGGGACGAAGCTGGCGCTGGAGATTTAACGGGAGTTCCCGGGATTTCCAGGGATTTCCCGGGGGCGCTGCGCTTGCCCGGGCTACATGCGCTGGCTACACAGATACGGGCTACTGAGAGGAGTAGCCCGGCGGGCGGTCTGCGATTAGCGCAACTTGCGCATTTTCACCGCTTTCAGCACCACGAATTTATTGTTGGTGGCGACGGTGGTGCAGTTGCCGAAAATCTTCTTCAGCTTGTGGAAATAGTCGAGGTGACGGTTCGCCACGATGTACAGCTCGCCGTTGATCTTCAGGCAGCGGCGCGCGTGGTGGAACATCTCCCACGCGATATTGTCCGTCAGCGCATGCTTCTGGTGGAACGGCGGGTTGCACAGCACGGCGTTAAAGCGGAAAGGCTCGACGCCTGACAGGGCGTTGTTGATCATAAACTCGCAGCGATCCAGCGCGTCCGGCATGTTGGTTTCGACATTCAGGCGGCTGGAGGCGACGGCCATCGGCGACTCATCGACGAACACCACGCTGGCCTGCGGGTTTTGCTCCAGCAGCGTCAGCCCGACCACCCCGTTGCCGCAGCCCAGATCGACGATTTCGCCTTCAAGGTCTGACGGCAGGTGTTCGATAAAGAAGCGCGCGCCAATATCCAGTCCGGTACGTGAGAACACGTTCGCGTGGTTGTGGATCGTCCAGTCGGTCCCTTCCAGCTTCCAGCTTAAAGTCTGCGGCGCATCGGCAAGAGCCGGGGCGCTGAAGGTACAGTTGATCAGGCGGGCCTTTTTCCAGGCCAGGGTGGTGGTGGTCGGCCCCAGCACTTTTTCAAACAGCTCAAGGGTCGAGGTATGGATGTCACGGGCTTTTGCCCCGGCGATGATTCGGGTTTCCGGCGTCACGACCAAACGCAATGCGCGCAGCTGCTGCTCCAGCAGGGCCATGGTTTTCGGCACTTTGATCAGCACGATACCCGGCGCTTGCGGGTACTCTGCCGTGCTGTCGAGGAACTTGACGCTGGATTCTTCGATCGCGTTATGGCGTAAATTCTCACGGGTGGCGAGTTCGGTTAAATAGGAGTCGCCGATGCTGAACGGGGTATGCTCCGCCAGGGCGCAGCTCAATGCGCCAAAGGTATCATTCAGAATCAGGACCGGGCCGTTAATCTCCGTGTCATCTAACTGCTGCAGCAGATATTCATCCGCCGCTTCCCACGCCTGAAGCGGGTTGACGTCATCCGTTTCCGGAAAACGTTTCAATGTCAGTGAACGGAAACCGTTGTCTAAGTGGCTCATCGGCCCTCCTGAGTGGTAAAATTTCGGTGTTATCCCTGAAAGGGTGCGTGAGTATACCCTTTTTGCACACAAAATCATTCAGGATGCGCCGAAGCCACCTGAAAGAGGATGTGATGTTCTTCTGTCTGGAGTATTGATGAGCCAACTGACTTACCTGCAGGGCTACCCGGAGCATTTGCTTTCTCAGGTCCGCACCCTAATCGCCGAGCAACGTCTGGGCGCGGTGTTGAATAAACGCTACCCCGAAGGCCACGACGTCAATAACGATAAGGCGCTGTATCAGTACACCCAGGATCTGAAGTCGCGCTATCTGCGCGGCGCCGCGCCGATCAACAAGGTCATGTACGACAACAAAATTCACGTGCTGAATAACGCGCTCGGCCTGCATACCGCCATTTCACGGGTTCAGGGCGGCAAGCTGAAGGCCAAAGCTGAAATCCGGGTGGCGACGGTGTTCCGCGATGCGCCGGAGGCCTTTCTGCGTATGATTGTGGTCCATGAACTGGCGCACCTCAAAGAGAAAGATCACAACAAAGCCTTCTATCAGCTGTGCTGTTATATGGAGCCTCAGTACCACCAGCTGGAGTTCGATACCCGCCTGTGGCTAACGCATCTTTCGTTAAATCGTTCTGCGTAATGGCGCACTGGTTTTGTCATGCTGGCATGGTAGAGTGGCAAAAGGTCCCCTTTAACGGAGTTCGTCAACGTTTATGATACGTTTCGCTGTTGTTGGTACAAACTGGATAACCAAACAGTTTGTCGATGCCGCCCATGAAACTGGCAAGTATAAACTCACCGCAATTTACTCTCGCAGCCTTGAACAAGCCCAGGCTTTTGCGCGCGATTATCCCGTCGACCATCTGTTCACGTCGTTGGAGGATCTGGCGCAGAGCGATGCCGTTGACGCCGTGTATATTGCCAGCCCGAACTCCCTGCACTTCCCGCAAACGCAGCTGTTCCTGAGCCATAAAAAGCATGTGATTTGTGAAAAGCCGCTGGCCTCCAACATTCAGGAAGTCGAAGCCGCCATCCTTACCGCCCAGGAAAACCAGGTGGTGCTGTTCGAAGCCTTCAAAACCGCCAGCCTGCCGAATTTCCTGCTGCTGCAGCAGTCGCTCAGCAAAGTGGGCAAACTGCATAAAGCCTTTATCAACTACTGCCAGTACTCCTCCCGCTATCAGCGTTACCTTGATGGCGAGAACCCGAACACCTTCAACCCGGCGTTCTCCAACGGCTCGATCATGGATATCGGTTTTTACTGCCTGGCCTCCACCGTCGCGCTGTGGGGTGAACCGCGCGCCGTGCACGCCAGCGCCAGCCTGCTGGACAGCGGCGTCGATGCTCAGGGTACCGTGGTACTGAGCTACGCGGATTTTGACGTCACGCTGCACCACTCAAAAGTGAGCGATTCTACGCTGCCAAGCGAAATCCAGGGCGAAGCCGGTGCGCTGGTGATCGAGAAAATCTCGGAGTGCCAGAAGGTTGCTTTCATCCCCCGCGGTGGCAAAGCGCAGGATCTGACGCAGCCCCAGCACATCAATACTATGCTGTATGAGGCGGACGTTTTCGCGGATCTGGTCGAGGCCAACCAGGTGAATCACCCGGGTCTGGAAGTCAGCCGGATTACGGCCAAACTGCTCAGCGAAATTCGCCGTCAGACCGGTGTGGTATTCCCGGCGGATAATCCACAGGTGGCGTAAAAGAGTGTAAAGAGGCCGTCATCGACCATTGACGCCTCTTATGACTTGTAATATTTTGTTACGTGCAAAGGGGAGTAACTTCCTTGCCGGTGGATCGTCATTACGATGCGTGCAAAACCGCATCCGGTCGCCGGGCAATAACCAAAGCGTTCGCCTTCAGTGTGCGGTATTTTGGTTGTTGTAAGTGAGACCTTGCCGGAAGGCGAGGTCTATGCATAAACACGCAGCGGCTGCCGTCTTCCGACGTCAGCCGTTTTGTTTTTATGTAAGGAATCGAGTAATGAATACTGTCGGCACACCGTTATTGTGGGGTGGATTCGCCGTTGTCGTCGTGATCATGCTGGCCATCGATCTGTTTCTTCAGGGTCGGCGTGGCGCGCATGGCATGACCATCAAGCAGGCTGCAGGCTGGTCGATGCTTTGGGTCACCCTCTCCCTTCTCTTTAACGCCGCTTTCTGGTGGTACCTGGCGCAGACCCAGGGCCGCGAGGTTGCCGATCCTCAGGCGCTGGCTTTCCTTACCGGCTATCTGATTGAGAAAGCGCTGGCCGTTGATAACGTCTTCGTCTGGCTGATGCTGTTCAGCTACTTCGCCGTGCCGCCTGCGCTGCAGCGTCGGGTGCTGGTTTACGGTGTTCTTGGGGCGATCGTGCTGCGTACGGTGATGATCTTCGCCGGAAGCTGGCTTATCTCACAGTTCGAGTGGCTGCTCTACATCTTCGGTGCGTTCCTGCTGTTTACCGGTGTGAAAATGGCGCTGGCGAAGGAAGATGATTCCGGCATCGGCGACAAACCGCTGGTACGCTGGATCCGCAGCCACCTGCGCATGACCGATAAAATTGAAAATGAACACTTCTTCACGCGCAAGAACGGTGTCCTGTTCGCTACCCCTCTGCTGCTGGTGCTGATCCTGGTGGAGTTAAGCGACGTTATCTTCGCGGTCGATAGCATCCCGGCGATTTTCGCCGTGACCACCGACCCGTTCATCGTGCTGACCTCAAACCTGTTCGCGATCCTTGGCCTGCGCGCCATGTACTTCCTGCTGGCAGGCGTGGCGGAGCGCTTCTCGATGCTGAAATATGGCCTGTCGGTGATCCTGGTGTTTATCGGTATCAAGATGCTGATCGTCGATTTCTACCACATCCCGATTGGCGTTTCGCTCGGCGTGGTGGGCGGCATTCTGACCCTGACCCTGTTGATTAACGCCTGGGTCAACATGCAGAACGACAAGAAAAAATTACAGCAATAAGCCGTAAATGGCCGGGTGAAGAGGTTTTTTGCCCGGCCAGCAACTGACACCATGCATTATCCCTCGCTATGTCACACATTCGTTAATATATAGTTAAAAAATAAGATCTGAACGAAATAAGCAGCATTTTACGCTTCCTACCCGCCGCGCTTTCCGTATACTCGACCAGGCAAACATTTATTTACATCCGGACATAAGCGTAACAAAGAGTACGTACATGAGACGGACAGCGACATCACCACAAGGAATGCATTATGACGACACAAACTCCTTCATCGGGCCTGCTACGGCGTCTTGTTCAGGGTAGCCTGGTAAAACAAATTTTAGTGGGGCTGATTCTTGGCGTGCTGTTAGCGCTGGTGTCAAAACCGGCGGCCATTGCCGTTGGCCTGCTCGGCACGCTGTTTGTCGGCGCGTTAAAAGCCGTCGCACCGGTACT
This sequence comes from Enterobacter sp. JUb54, assembly GCF_014298075.1. Classification (GTDB taxonomy): domain Bacteria; phylum Pseudomonadota; class Gammaproteobacteria; order Enterobacterales; family Enterobacteriaceae; genus Klebsiella; species Klebsiella lignicola. The sequence continues at coordinate 4,662,751 of NZ_CP060418.1, read as the reverse complement.
CGTATTGATGCTGGTGATGGCATCGATCGCTAACCACCAGCAGGGGCAGAAGACCAGCATCCGTCCGATTCTGTTCCTGTACCTGCTGGGGACCTTCAGCGCTGCATTAACCGCCGTGCTGTTTAGCTTTGCCTTCCCTTCCACGCTGCATCTGTCCGCTGCCGCCGGCGATATCACCCCGCCATCGGGGATCGTCGAAGTCCTGCGCGGGCTGCTGATGAGCATGGTGTCGAACCCTATTGATGCGCTGCTGAACGCCAACTATATCGGGATCCTGGTATGGGCCGTTGGCCTGGGCTTTGCGCTGCGTCACGGCAATGAGACGACCAAAAACCTGATCAACGATGTGTCCCATGCGGTGACCTTCATTGTGAAAATGGTGATTCGCTTCGCGCCGCTGGGGATTTTCGGCCTCGTCTCATCCACCCTGGCGACTACCGGCTTCTCTACGCTGTGGGGCTATGGTCAGCTGCTGGTTGTGCTTGTGGGCTGTATGCTGCTGGTGGCGCTGGTGATTAACCCGCTGCTGGTGTTCTGGAAGATCCGTCGCAACCCGTATCCGCTGGTGCTGACCTGCCTGCGTGAAAGCGGCGTGTACGCCTTCTTTACCCGCAGCTCCGCCGCCAACATCCCGGTGAATATGGCGTTGAGCGAAAAGCTGAACCTCGATCGCGATACCTACTCCGTCTCCATCCCGCTGGGTGCCACCATCAACATGGCCGGGGCCGCGATTACCATTACGGTGCTGACGCTGGCCGCCGTCCATACCATGGGTATCCCGGTGGATCTGCCGACCGCCCTGCTGCTGAGCGTCGTGGCATCGCTGTGCGCCTGTGGTGCTTCCGGCGTCGCCGGTGGCTCTCTGCTGCTGATCCCGCTGGCCTGTAACATGTTCGGCATCCCGAACGATGTCGCCATGCAGGTGGTTGCTGTGGGCTTCATCATCGGCGTTCTGCAGGACTCCTGCGAAACGGCACTGAACTCCTCTACCGACGTGCTGTTCACCGCCGCGGCCTGTATGGCTGAAGACGATCAGCTGGCGAAAAACGCGCTGCGCGATTAATCCTGCCGACCCTCTCCGCTAACGTGCGGAGGGGGTTTCTTGCATCTCTGCCACTTCCTGTTTAAACGGATCGATCCCCCGCTTTATCATGCGTCGGAAACGGATAATATTCAGACCGTTGACGATCAAAAAGCTGCCTTCAATCAGCGTTCCGCCAATCGACCCCAGCCACAGGTTATGCGTCACCCAGCAGGCGGTAGAGCACCACATGACGCAGCGAATGGTCAGCCCTTTACAGCGGAACAGGGCCCAGGTGCTGGCTACGGTGCCCACAACCGGCAACAGCTCCATCGGATGCTGTAGTTTCCCCAGCCCCAACACCAGAGTCAGCACAATAAAAATCGTCATCACCCACAGGCTACGGGTGCGCAATGAAATCAAGGTGCGCACGGCGTTCAGCCCGGCGCTCATGCCCGCCGGTATCGCCCCCATCAGAATAAAGTGCAGACCGATGATCCCGCTGTACAGCGCCAGCTGACGTTTAAAACGACCTTCGTCGCGGTGCACAAAGGTGGTGATACCGATACAAAAGGCGATGACACCGACGCCCTGGGCAACCCAATACGCAGTCATGAAAGATCCTTTTCAGCAAAAAGAAAAAAACGGCGTTCCTGCGAAGGAGCGCCGTTTTCACGTTAACGACAAAGACCGGGGTCCCTCTCGAACCTACAAGGTGACGCCGCTCTTGAAGATCGCCAGCTCGCGGAAATCATTGCGTTCATTGCAGGTCGGTTTGCCATTCACGAACTCAACCAGGGTATCGACAAACTCTTCCAGCAGCTGCGGCATGGCTTTGCCATGAATCAACTGCCCGGCATCGAAGTCGATCCAGTGTTTCTTCTTCGCAGCAAGCTCGCTGTTGGTGGCAATTTTTACCGTCGGTACAAAACCGCCATACGGGGTACCGCGACCGGTGCTGAACAGCACCATATGACAGCCTGCGCCGGCCAGCGCGCTGGTGGCGACCGCATCGTTACCCGGTGCGCTCAGCAGGTTGAGGCCATGCACTTTCAGACGTTCGCCGTAGCGCAGGACGTCCACCACCTGGCTGGAACCCGCTTTCTGGGTGCAGCCTAATGATTTATCTTCCAGCGTGGTGATGCCCCCCGCTTTATTGCCCGGCGATGGGTTCTCGTAGATCGGCTGGTTATGCGCGATGAAGTACTGTTTAAAGTCATTGACCATGGTCACCAGCTTACCGAAGGTCTCTTCGTCGCGGCAGTGGCTCATCAGGAGCTGCTCAGCACCGAACATTTCCGGCACTTCGGTCAGCACGGTGGTGCCGCCGTTGGCGATCAGGTAATCCGAGAAACGGCCCAGCATCGGGTTCGCGGTGATCCCGGACAGGCCGTCGGATCCGCCGCACTCCAGGCCAAACTTCAGTTCGCTCAGCTTACCCGGCTCACGTTTGTCGTGGCGCATCACGTCATACAGCTGATGCAGATGCTCAAGCCCGGCTTCCACTTCGTCGTCCTGCTTCTGGCAGACCATAAAGTGGACACGCTCGGGGTCGAAATCCCCGAGGGTTTCACGGAAGGCATCCACCTGGTTGTTCTCACAGCCCAGGCCAATCACCAGCACCGCCCCGGCATTCGGGTGACGCACCATGTTTTGCAGCATGGTGCGGGTGTTCACGTGGTCATCCCCCAGCTGCGAGCAGCCGTAGGTGTGGCTGAAGAGGAACACGCCATCGGTGCCTTCCGCATCCTGGGTCTCTTTCAGGAAGCGGTTCTGGATCTGACGAGCGATACCGTTAACGCAGCCGACGGTCGGCAGGATCCACAATTCATTGCGCACCCCGACGTCACCATTCGCACGACGATAAAGCTGGACATCACGGTCTTCCGGCTGTGCCGATGGCTCGATCAGTTCCGGCTGATAGCTATACTCGTCAAGGTCGCTCAGGTTGGTCCGCGTGTTATGAGCATGAATATGCTCACCTGGCGCGATATCCGCCAGCGCGTGACCAATGGGCAGACCATACTTAATGACGTTATCTCCCTTCGCAATCGCGCGTAATGCAAACTTATGACCGCGTACAACGTCCTGGCTGAGGGTGACCGTATCACCGTCGATGGTGACCTGAGTCCCCGCAGCCATGTCAGCTAACGCGACAGCAACGTTATCCTGCGAATGGATTTTAATGTATTGCATATCAACCGGCCTCTGGTCTTAGTTCAGTTCAATAGCGAAGTAATCACGCGCATTGTTAAAGCAGATATTTTTCACCATCTCACCCAACAGCTGGATATCCGCTGGCGCTTCGCCGGCTTCAACCCAGCGGCCAATCATCTGGCACAGAATGCGACGGAAATATTCATGACGGGTGTAGGACAGGAAGCTGCGGCTGTCGGTTAACATCCCGACGAAACGGCTCAGCAGGCCGAGCTGTGCCAGCTGGGTCATCTGACGTTCCATCCCGTCTTTCTGATCGTTGAACCACCAGCCGGAGCCGAACTGCATCTTGCCCGGCATCCCTTCGCCCTGGAAGTTGCCGATCATGGTGCCCAGCACTTCGTTATCGCGCGGGTTCAGGCAGTAAAGAATGGTTTTCGGCAGCAGGTTCTCTTCATTCTGCTTGCTCAGCAGCTTCGACAGCTCTTCCGCCATCGGGCGGTCGTTGATGGAGTCAAAGCCCACATCTGGCCCCAGCAGTTTGAACTGACGCAGGTTATTGTTGCGCAGTGCGCCGATATGATACTGCTGCACCCAGCCGCGACGGGCATATTCAGCCCCGAGGAAGACCAGCACCGCCGTTTTAAACTGCGCCACTTCCTGTTCGTTCAGCGCCGCGCCGGAGAGGCGACGGGCCAGAATGCTGTCCAGTTCCGCTTCGCTGGCTTCAGCAAACAGCACCACGTCGAGCGCGTGGTCAGACACTTTACAGCCGTGAGCGGCGAAGTGATCCAGGCGTTTCGTCAGCGCGGACTGCAGATCGGCAAAGCGGCGAATGTCGGTATCAGACACTTCACCCAGCTTCGCCATGTAGTCGTTGAACGTCGCCTGTTCGATGTTGAAGGCTTTATCCGGGCGCCAGCTTGGCAGCACTTTGGTTTTGAAGGTGGTCACTTTGGCCACCGCCGCGTGATGTTCCAGCGAATCGATCGGATCGTCGGTGGTACCGACCATTTTGACGTTCATCTGGGTCATGATCCCGCGGGCAGAGAAGCGGTCCTGAGCCAGCAGGTCGTTGCACTGATCCCAGATAGCCCCCGCAGTTTGCGGCGATAACAGCTGACCGGTAATACCAAACGGACGGCGCAGTTCCAGGTGCGTCCAGTGATACAGCGGGTTGCCGATTGTATGCGGTACGGTGGCGGCCCAGGCGTCAAACTTCTCGCGGTCCGAGGCATCGCCGGTACACAGGCGCTCAGCCACGCCGTTGGTGCGCATCGCGCGCCACTTGTAGTGGTCGCCTTTCAGCCAGATGTCATACAGGTTTTTAAAACGGTAATCGTCGGCAATCTGCTGCGGCGGAAGGTGGCAATGATAGTCGAAAATCGGCTGATCTTTGGCGTAATCATGGTACAGACGACGAGCAAACTCGGTATCAAGCAGAAAATCTTCGGTCATAAACGCTGTCATTTTCATTTCCTCTTCGCTCCCCTTGAGGAGCCGTTCAGATGATTGACTCTATGCTGACAAAGTTATCACACCAATTTCTACAGGCCGAAATCTTTTTCGTGAGTTAGATCAATAAACGCTGACAAAAAAAGTACTCACTCCGGAGTAAACACCGCTGCAAGCCGCGCCAGTACTGGCTTCTTCCGCAGGGAATAATACCCCCATAAACTTTCCCACTTTTGTGACAGCACTCAACTTTTAAAGTTGTATGACAAGTTATCGTTCTGCCGTCGCAACATATAAACCGTTGGAATGATTTCGCGATGATTTATCTCATCGCATTGACCGGTATGGATACCGAATTAAGCAAAACAACTGATGGCAAGGTTCGGGCCATATGGGTTAATCCCCCTGAGCCCTCCGTTTCTCCTTCTCAGCCCCGGTGACAGGGTTTGAAGATGGCCGCACTCGCTGCGGAGATAAAACAAACGATGAGGTTTTACATGCGTAAAATTAAAGGGTTACGTTGGTATATGATTGCACTGGTGACCATGGGCACCGTGCTGGGCTACCTGACGCGTAACACTGTGGCTGCGGCTGCGCCGACTCTGATGGAAGAGTTACACATCTCCACCCAACAGTATTCCTATATCATCGCAGCTTATTCAGCTGCTTATACCGTCATGCAGCCCGTTGCGGGCTACGTTCTTGATGTCCTGGGGACGAAAATCGGTTACGCCTTCTTCGCGATTGCCTGGGCTATTTTCTGTGGCTCCACGGCGCTGGCGGGCAGCTGGGGTGGATTAGCGTTGGCACGTGGCGCCGTCGGTGCGGCAGAAGCCGCGATGATCCCGGCAGGCCTGAAGGCCAGCTCTGAGTGGTTCCCGGCAAAAGAACGTTCTATTGCCGTAGGCTACTTCAACGTCGGCTCCTCTATCGGCGCAATGATTGCTCCGCCGCTGGTGGTCTGGGCTATCGTGATGCACAGCTGGCAGATGGCGTTCATCATTTCCGGCGTCTTAAGCTTTATCTGGGCGATGGCATGGCTGGTATTCTACAAACACCCGCGCGACCAGAAAAAATTAACCACCGAAGAACGTGACTACATTATTGGTGGTCAGGAATCTCAGCATCAGACCAATAACGGCAAGAAAATGTCTCCGTGGCAGATTCTGCGCAACCGCCAGTTCTGGGGCATCGCCCTGCCGCGTTTCCTGGCTGAGCCAGCCTGGGGTACCTTTAACGCCTGGATCCCGCTGTTCATGTTCAAAGTCTACGGCTTTAACCTGAAAGAAATCGCGATGTTCGCCTGGATGCCGATGCTGTTTGCTGACCTGGGTTGTATTATCGGGGGTTACCTGCCGCCGCTGTTCCAGCGCTGGTTTGGTGTGAACCTGATTGTATCCCGTAAAATGGTGGTCACCATGGGCGCCCTGCTGATGATTGGCCCTGGGATGATCGGCCTGTTCACCAGCCCGTTCGTTGCTATCGCCCTGCTGTGCGTCGGTGGCTTCGCTCACCAGGCCCTGTCCGGTGCGCTGATTACGCTCTCTTCCGACGTGTTTGGCCGTAACGAAGTGGCAACCGCCAACGGTCTGACCGGTATGGCGGCATGGATGGCAAGTACCATGTTTGCTCTGGTGGTCGGTGCGCTGGCCGATACCATTGGTTTCAGCCCGCTGTTTGCCGTACTGGCGGTCTTCGACCTGTTGGGCGCCGTCGTCATCTGGACCGTGCTGAAGAACAAACCAGCCGATGACGACTCTCCCTCGCTCAAAACGAGTAAACCGGCGACGCAGAGCTAGTTGTCATACTGATTGAGTTGTTCACCAGGCCGCCTTCTTACAGGCGGCTTTTTCATGTCTTACAGTGGTGAGATGGGCGTAAAAGTGGTATAACAAATCCAATATTGTCGCCATCTTCCGGGAGTGAATATGGAAATCACAGAACCGCGTCGTTTGTATCAGCAGCTTGCCGCTGAGCTCAAGGCGCGTATTGAGCAAGGCGTCTACCTTGTGGGCGATAAACTGCCTGCAGAACGGTTTATCGCCGACGAGAAAAGCGTCAGCCGCACCGTGGTTCGCGAAGCCATTATCATGCTGGAAGTGGAAGGCTATGTTGAAGTCCGTAAAGGCTCAGGCATCCACGTTATCTCCAACCACCCGAAATACCAGCAGGCCATTGATGAGAACCTGGAGTTCGCCAGCTATGGTCCGTTTGAACTGCTGCAGGCGCGTCAGCTGATTGAAAGTAACATCGCTGAGTTCGCCGCCACCCAGGTGACCAAGCAGGACATCATGAAACTGATGGAGATCCAGGAGAAATCGCGCAAAGAGAAGTCGTACCGCGATTCTGAGTGGGATCTGCTGTTTCACGTCCAGGTTGCGCTGGCGACGCAGAATACTGCCCTCGCGGCTATCGTCGAAAAAATGTGGACCCAGCGCGTGCATAACCCGTACTGGAAAAAACTGCATGATCACATTGACCTGCGCACCGTGGATAACTGGTGCGACGATCATGACGAAATCCTCAAGGCCTTGATTCGCAAAGATCCGCACGCGGCAAAACTGGCAATGTGGCAGCATCTGGAAAACACCAAGCTGATGCTGTTCAACGAAACCAGCGATGATTTTGAATTCAACGCCGATCGTTATCTGTTTGCCGATAATCCTGTTGTTCACCTCGATACGGCGACCAACAGCGTAAAATAAGCGATTATCCGCCTGTCGGGCAGGCCGTCTGCGCCTGCCTGTTCCCGCGTTTGGGTAAGCAAACATATATAGTGTCAGCCTGTGTAAAGACACTCGCCACCCGCCATTGCAATCAGCAAAATCAATGCGCAACAAACTGCAATTTTTCTGACGAAAAGTCGGTGCCTTTGTTACAATTAGATGCATTTTGTCGCTCTGAGAGTTAGCTTTTGCTGGCTTCACTTTTGAACAAGGAACCGTTCAGAACGCATGAGCAGCGGCCATAATCTAATAAGAATCCAGGTCGCTACCGCGTTCAGACATATCGTTAACCGATGTACCAGGAATCGTGAATGGAACTATTAACCCAATTGTTGAATGCTCTGTGGAGCCAGGATTACGAAACCCTCGCCAATCCCTCCATGATTGGCATGCTGTATTTTGTCTTATTTATGATTTTGTTCCTTGAGAACGGCCTGCTTCCTGCCGCCTTCTTACCCGGTGACAGCCTGCTGGTGCTGGTCGGCGTGCTGATTGCCAAAGGGGCGATGGGTTTTCCGGAAACGCTGCTTCTCCTGACCACCGCCGCCAGCCTGGGCTGTTGGCTCAGCTATATCCAGGGGCGCTGGCTTGGTAATACGCGAATAGTCCAAAACTGGCTGTCACATTTGCCGTCGCACTACCACCAGCGTGCGCATCACCTGTTCCACAAGCACGGGCTCTCCGCGCTGTTGATTGGCCGCTTTATTGCGTTCGTACGTACGCTGCTACCCACCATCGCCGGGCTGTCCGGTCTGAATAATGCCCGTTTTCAGTTCTTTAACTGGATGAGCGGCCTGCTGTGGGTGCTGATTCTGACCACCCTGGGCTATCTGCTGGGTAAAACGCCGGTCTTCCTGAAGTATGAAGATCAGCTGATGTCCTGCCTGATGCTGCTGCCGGTGGTGCTGCTGGTGTTTGGTCTGGTCGGTTCGTTAGTTGTCCTGTGGAAGAAAAAACACAGTAGTCGGGGATGAAGATGGTCAAAAAAAGCCTCTCTCTGCGCCAGATTGGCTGGATGCTGGGCGGCTCTGTGCTTCTGTGCGCCCTGTTCTGGCTCTGGCTTGCTGTCCAACAGCAGGAATCCACCCTGGCGATCCACCCTGTCACCCAGGGTGTTGGCATGCCGGACGGCTTCTCCGTCTGGCATCATCTCGACGCCAACGGCATTCGCTTTAAAAGCATTACCCCTCAAAAAGACGGGCTGTTGATTAAGTTCGACTCCAGCGAGCAAAGCATCGCGGCAAAAGAAGTGCTGGGCCGCGCCCTGCCGCACGGTTATATTATTGCTTTGCTTGAGGATGAAAATACGCCAACAGCATGGCTCTCTCGCCTGCGCGACGTCCCTCATAGATTCGGATAATTACCAAAATTCTGAATATTTTCACACAGTTTGGTGAAATCTCGTTTTACTTACTATGCTTAAGATTGCGGGAGCCGCCGGGCTGACGTTTATCGACTGGATCGGGCATATCTCCCGGATATGCCCTTACACAATGGAAGGTAGCATTCATGAAATACCACGTCGTTCTGCTGCTGGTGATGGGTTCGCTGAGCGCCAGCGCCTTTGCCAACTCCCCGTGTCAGGAAAAAGAGCAGGATATCAAGCGTGAGATCACCTACGCTGAAAAACACCACAATCAGAACCGCATTGACGGCCTGAACAAAGCGCTTAGTGAAGTCAGAGCACACTGCAATGACGGTCAGCTCAAGGCCGATCATCAGCAAAAAATCGCCAAACAGCGGGAAGAAGTGGCTGAACGCCAGCGCGACCTGCAGGAAGCCCGGCAGAAAGGCGACAAGGATAAAATCAGCAAGCGTCAGAGCAAGCTTGATGAAGCGCAACAAGAGCTGAAAACGCTGGAGTCGCGTGATTACTAATCCGTAATTTCTTACGTATATGGAACCACTCTACAGGAGAGAAAGATGCCTAAAGACAACGTTGCAGACGATCTGCGTGCCGAACTGAAAACGCTGGCGGATACCCTGGAAGAAGTGCTGAACTCCTCAGCGGATAAGTCAAAAGAAGAAGTGGGCAAACTGCGTAGTAAAGCGGAAAGCGCGCTGAAAGAGAGCCGCGTTCGCTTGGGTGAAACCAGCGACGCCATCGTCAGACAAACCCGTGAAACCGCTGCTCGCGCCGACGACTATGTCCGCGAAAATCCGTGGACCGGTGTCGGGATTGGCGCAGCCGTCGGGCTGGTGCTGGGTGTCCTGCTGACGCGTCGTTAATTATGGCGGATACTCAACACACGCAAGGCCCAGGCAAGAGCGTTTTCGGTATTGGTCAGCGGATAGTTAGCCTGCTGGTCGAAATGCTGGAAACACGCCTGCGCCTGGTGGTCGTGGAGCTGGAAGAAGAGAAAGCCAATCTCTTCCAGCTGTTCCTTATGCTGGGACTGACGCTGCTGTTTGCCGCCTTTGGCCTGATGAGCCTGCTGGTGCTGATTATCTGGGCCATCGATCCGCAATACCGGCTGAACGTCATGATTGCCACCACCGCCGTACTGCTGCTCAGCTCGCTGATAGGCGGGATCTGGACGCTACGCAAAGCCCGTCGTTCGACGTTCCTGCGCATGACGCGCAAAGAGCTGGCCGAAGACCGGGCGCTGCTGGAGGACGATCGGTCATGAGCAATAAGCAGGAACGTGAACGGCAAAAAGCGCTGCTGCTGCGCCAGATCCAACAACAACGGCTGGATTTAAGCGCCAGCCGTCGTGACTGGCTTGAGGCCACCGCACCGATCGATCGCGGCTGGCAGACGTTCCAGCATCTTCGCTCATGGGCGATGGTCGGCAGCGGTATCATGGCGGTGTGGTCAGTGCGCCATCCGCGGTTTTTACTGCGCTGGACGAAACGGGGCGTCGGCCTCTGGAGCACCTGGCGTATGGTCAAACGTCTGATGCGCCAGCCATCCACTCACTGATCCCCCCTCAGGCGCACCAGCGCCGCTGTACGGCTGATACACCTCATAATCCCTGACGTTCTTTCTCTGTGCCAGCGGGTAGCCGCTGCGTGCAGATACGTTCATTTGGCCTTCCCCTCACCTCTTACTCAGATTCTTTGATAAAGATCTACAGTTTTCCTTGCTAACAATTACTCCAGTGCCTCGCTAATATTCACTCCATCGACAGCAAGCCCGCGTAACTACGCAGGATTGCACTAAAAAACAAAATCGCCGCCCTTTGGGTTTACTGGAGTAAGAAATGAAAAAATTAGAAGATGTTGGTGTACTGGTAGCGCGTATTCTGATGCCAATCCTGTTCATCACCGCAGGGTGGGGAAAAATTACCGGTTATGCGGGCACGCAACAGTATATGGAAGCCATGGGCGTACCGGGCGCACTGCTGCCGTTAACCATTCTTCTGGAGTTCGGCGGCGGTCTGGCAATCCTGTTCGGTTTCCTGACCCGTACCACCGCGCTGTTCACCGCAGGCTTTACTCTGCTGACCGCGTTCCTGTTCCACAGCAACTTTGCTGAAGGCGTGAACTCGCTGATGTTCATGAAAAACCTGACAATTGCAGGCGGCTTCCTGCTGCTGGCTATCACCGGTCCAGGCGCATTCAGCATCGACCGCGTGCTGAATAAAAAGTGGTAAGCGCACTATACCCTAAATAATTCGAGTTGCTTGTAGGCGGCAAGGCCGTAGGGTGAGCCTCATCATCAATGAGGCTCATAATCCCCAGAAGCTTGCTGAAGTCAGTGACTGGGCACCCAGGCAACTTGCAGGATGAAGGGTATATACTGAGTGAACAATAAAGCGAGGAGACATCTCCTCGCTTTTGCTATCTGAAGTCTGAAGGAGGAGAGAATGGGACAATTAATCGATGGCGTCTGGCAGGATACCTGGTATGACACCGCATCCACCGGCGGACGTTTCAAGCGCTCGGTGTCGGCATTTCGCAACTGGCTGACCGCCGATGGCGCGCCAGGCCTCTCCGGTAGCGGTGGTTTTGCTGCCGAAAAAGACCGCTATCATCTGTACGTTTCCCTTGCCTGTCCGTGGGCGCACCGCACGCTGATCATGCGTAAGCTTAAAGGACTGGACCCGTTTATTTCCGTCTCGGTAGTTCACCCCCTGATGCTGGAAAACGGCTGGACCTTCGCTCACGATTTCCCCGACGCGACCGGCGATTCACTGTATCAACACGACTTTCTCTATCAGCTCTATCTGCACGCCGATCCGCACTATACCGGGCGCGTGACGGTTCCGGTATTGTGGGATAAAAAGCAAAACACCATCGTCAGCAACGAATCGGCGGATATCATCCGTATGTTCAATGGCGCTTTCGACGAGCTGGGGGCCACAGCCGGCGATTACTACCCGCCAGCCCTGCGTGAAACCATCGATGAGCTGAACGGTTGGATCTACGACAACGTCAATAATGGGGTCTACAAAGCCGGATTCGCAACCAGCCAGCAGGCGTACGATGAGGCAGTAACGGCGGTATTTGAGTCACTCGATCGCCTGGAGAAGATCCTTGGCGAGCACCGCTACCTGACCGGTAATCAGCTCACGGAAGCCGATATTCGTCTGTGGACTACCCTCGTGCGTTTCGACCCGGTCTACGTGACCCACTTTAAGTGCGATAAACACCGCATCAGCGATTACCCCAATCTGTATGGTTTCCTGCGCGATATCTACCAGATGCCGGGCATCGCAGAGACGGTGAATTTTGCCCATATCCGCAACCACTACTATCGCAGCCATAAAACGATCAACCCCACCGGAATTATCTCCGTCGGCCCGCCGCAGGATCTCAGCGAACCGCACGGCCGGGATCGGCTCTTCAGCTAAACATTCAGGCGCCCGCTGCGGCGCCTGATATTTCATCTGGTGAATATATTTACCCGCCTTCCATTCACGGCTATTCTTATTTCGATCGCTTAGAAAACAAGTGATTGACCGTTAATCGAGGCGTAAAAATGGACTGGTATTTAAAAGTACTGAAAAACTATATTGGATTTGGTGGCCGCGCTCGGCGCAAAGAGTACTGGATGTTTATTCTGGTCAACATCATTCTGACCGTTGTCCTGGGTATCATCGACAAGATGTTAGGCTGGCAGCGCGCGGGTGGGGAAGGCATCCTGACGACGATTTATGGCGTGCTGGTCTTCCTGCCATGGTGGGCGGTGCAGTTTCGCCGTCTGCACGACACCGATCGCTCAGCGTGGTGGCTATTGCTGATGCTGATCCCGGTCATTGGCTGGCTGGTTATCCTGGTGTTCAACTGCCAGAACGGCACGCCGGGAGCGAACCGTTTCGGGCCGGAACCTAAAACGTCATCCTTATAATGACTGCGCTCCTTCTGCGGCAGGAGCGCACCGTCAACTTACTTCCTGGCAAACAGCTTCGGGATCTCTCGCAGACACCATGATTTCGCTTCGCCCATGCTATCGCGGCGCCACGCCATGATAATGTCGATCTCATTGGTATATTCCGGGCTGACTACCCGTAAGCGCCCTTCGGCAATGTCCTGCTCAACCAGCGGATAGGGCATCGTCGCCACGCCTAAACCCGCCAACAGCGCCTGCCGCTTATCTTCAATGGTACTCACCGTCAGACGCGGCTGTTTATCGAGTAATTGCACCGTCAGCACCGGACGTTCACGGGCGGTATCCGCCACCGCAACGCCGCGATACTTAACCCGCGTGACTTCAGAAAGTGGCTCAGGCTCCTGATGGATCGGGTGATCCGGCGCGGCAACGTAGACGTTCATCACCGAATAGAGCTTGCGGGAGTTAATCTCCGACGAGGAGCGAAAATGCATATCCGGCGCCACGACGATATCCGCCCGCCCCTGCTCCAGCCGCTCCCATGCCCCGGCCAGCACTTCGGTTATCACCGACAGCTGGGTATTGGATTTGGTCGCCAGCTTTTCAATCAGCGGGAAGAAATCCTGCGTCGGGACCAGCGCTTCGGTCACGATGGTCAGATGCGTTTCCCAGCCGCGCGAGAGGGCTTCGGCATCGGTGGTGAGCTTATCTGCCGCTTCCAGCAGCACTCGCCCACGCTCCAGCAACATGCGACCAACGTTAGTGAATTTTGTCCGATGACCTGAGCGGTCAAACAGCACCACATCCAGTTCCTCTTCCAGCTTTTGCATCGTGTAGCTAAGGGCGGAGGGCACCCGACCGAGCTCGTCAGCCGCAGCAGCAAAGCTCCCACGCCTGTCGATAGCGTCCATTACACGTAACGCTTCCAGCGTTAATGCTCTCTCTTTAGCCATAAGACTCTCATTCAGGAAATTTGAACATACCAGGCAGAATATCTGGCTAACAATACAGCGTCCATACCTTTACCATTGATTTAGTGTAAAGAGAGGTCAAGAAAATGATTACTACCCGAACAGCCAAACAATGTGGACAAGCAGATTTCGGCTGGCTGCAGGCCCGCTACACCTTTTCCTTTGGACACTACTTTGACCCTAAACTGTTAGGATACGCCTCCCTGCGCGTGCTCAACCAGGAAGTTCTGGCCCCCGGCGCGTCGTTTCAGCCGCGGACCTACCCGAAAGTCGATATTCTGAACCTGATTCTGGAAGGGGAAGCGGAGTATCGCGACAGTGACGGCAACCATGTGCAGGCAAAGGCCGGTGAAGCGCTGCTGATATCGACGCAGCCAGGGATCAGCTACAGCGAGCATAACCTGAGTAAAGAGGGGTCGCTGACCCGGATGCAGCTCTGGCTGGATGCCTGCCCGCAGCGCGAAAATCCGCTAATACAAAAGCTGGCCATCGCCGATGCCCCGTATCAGCTGCTCGCGTCCCCGGACGGCGCGCAGAACAGTTTGCAGCTTCGTCAGCAGGTGTGGATCCACCAGCTCGATCTTGCCGCCGGCGAACACATCAATGTGCAGTTGCACGGGCCGCGTGCCTATCTGCAATCGATTCATGGCACGGTGCATGCCGTTGCTCGTGAAGAAGAGAAGCAGGCGTTGACCTGTGGAGACGGCGCATTTATTCGTGACGAAGCTAACATTACCCTTGTTGCCGATACGCCTTTACGCGCTTTACTGATAGATTTACCAGTGTAATTACAGGAGTGATGGAGTCTGTCAGTGAGTAAGCATAAGAAGAAAGCCGTAAAAGCCGTACCGTCGTCTCAACCTCTGCAGCAAGACGTACCGAAGGTCGCCAGTTTTGGCTATGACGAGATGCTCAGTGAGCTGGAAGCTATCGTTGCAGAAGCCGCCACGCGGCTTCAGGATGAAGAAAACGCCGCCTGATACACTAGATTCGGCCCCAGAAGGGGCCGATTGTGTCGCCAGGTCTAGCCGTGGGGCTGGATCAGTGGATTCCCCGCCGGACTCATCAAACGCACGTCCATGCGTGGCCCTGGCAACAGGATCTGGTGCTCATCTAACGAGTCTTTAATATTTTCCAGCAAGTCGAAATAGGTATCCCAGTATTCACTGTTTTTCACCCACACGCGCACGGTGAAATTCAGCGTTGACGGTCCAAGCTCAATAAGCCGTACCGTGGTGCCGCGGGATTTATCGATTCGCCGTTCATTATCAATAATATCCTGAATAACCGTTTTCACTTCACTGATACGGCTTTGGTAAGCCACGCCTAATAGCAGATCGATACGCCGCCACGGGTGACGTGAATAGTTGACGATACTGTCGGCAATAATTTTTCCGTTGGGAATCACCACTTCTTTGTTATCTACCGTCAACAAGGTTGTCGAGAAGACATGCACCGTTTGTACGACCCCGGAGACGGCGCCTACTTCAACAAAATTACCGGCACGGAAAGGACGCAGCGTCACCAGCAGCACGCCGGCGGCAAAGTTTGAGAGTGAACCCTGCAGCGCCAGGCCAATCGCTAAGCCAGCGGCACCAATGACGGCGATGATGGATGAGGTTTCAATCCCGACCCGCCCCAGGGCCGCCACGATCGCAAATGCCATGGTGATATAACGAACAATTGCCGCAAAGAAATGCACCACCGTGGCGTCGACATTTCGCCGCACCAGAATTTTTTCAATAGCCTTGGATAATAGTTTCGATATTATCTTCCCGACAAACAGCAGTATTATTGCCGCAGCAATATTCCAGCCGAATTGAAAAATAGTATCGCCATGACCTTTCAACCATTCTATGGCAAATTTTACTTGTGGAAATAAAACAAAATTTTTCATATCATCCACGCTCCTGCCGGGCAGCAAAGAATAAAAATACTATCCATTAACCGGTAATACGGCAGAATTCATCCCAGAAATCATTGCGCACAACGGATAGAACAGACCAACACTTATTCTGACAGTATCGCCGAGAGTTCCGTCAAACACAGCCAAAAAAACGTTTAAATTTATACATTGGCTGGTGCGGGTGAATATTTGGGAAATATAAAAAAAGCAGCCGGAGCGATTTAGTGTGAATGGTTGCATGTGTCCGTTAAAGCAAAAACCCCGCCGAGGCGGGATTTTCTTTGAATGGTGAAACTGACCGTTAAGCCGCTTGCTTTTGGGTATAGCGTCGTGGACAGTCATTCATCTTTCCCGCTGTTCAGAAAGCAAAAACCCCGCCGAGGCGGGGTTTTCTTTGAATGGTGAAGCTGGCCGTTAAGCCGCTTGCTTTTGGGTATAGCGTCGTGGACAGTCATTCATCTGCTTTTATCCACCTGACATCGTTTACCTGACATCAGAAAGCAAAAACCCCGCCGAGGCGGGGTTTTCTTTGAATGGTGAAGCTGACCGTTAAGCCGCTTTCTTTTGGGTATAGCGTCGTGGACAGTCATTCATCTTTCCCGCTGTTCAGAAAGCAAAAACCCCGCCGAAGCGGGGTTTTCTTTGAATGGTGAAGCTGACCGTTAAGCCGCTTGCTTTTGGGTATAGCGTCGTGGACAGTCATTCATCTTTCCCGCTGTTCAGAAAGCAAAAACCCCGCCGAGGCGGGGTTTTCTTTGAATGGTGAAGCTGACCGTTAAGCCGGGTTCTGTCGTGGACAGTCATTCATCTAGGCCAGCAATCGCTCACTGGCTCAAGCAGCCTACCCGGGTTCAGTACGGGCCGTACCTTATGAACCCCTATTTGGCCTTGCTCCGGGTGGAGTTTACCGTGCCGCGAACTGTTACCAGACGCGCGGTGCGCTCTTACCGCACCCTTTCACCCTTACCTGATCCCACTTGCGTGGGCCATCGGCGGTTTGCTCTCTGTTGCACTGGTCGTGGGCTTGCGCCCCCCAGGCGTTACCTGGCACCCTGCCCTATGGAGCCCGGACTTTCCTCCCCTCCGCCTGTCTCCTCCGAAGAGGACGACGACGAAGCGGCGACTGTCTGGTCAGCTTCGGCGCGCAGTATAGAAGGTTTGCACCCGGTTGTCATCCCTCCGTCGCCATCCCCACCTGCAATGTCGCCGCAATATTCCGCGACGCATGGTAAATATTGTCCGACGCACCGCGAAATGCCTCTTCCAGCGTCGTTATACCGGTCAGCACGCTGAACACCGCATCAATACCATGCTGGTGAACGATGCCCACATCGCTGGTCAGGCTGCCAGCAATACCAATCACCGGCTTATGGTATTTTTTCGCGACGCTCGCCACGCCAACCGGCACCTTGCCATTAATACTCTGGCTATCCAGCCGGCCTTCGCCGGTCACCACCAGTGAACAATCGAGGATATGCTCTTCCAGATTCAACGCCTGGGTCACTATCTCGAT
Organism: Enterobacter sp. JUb54; assembly: GCF_014298075.1. Lineage (GTDB taxonomy): Bacteria > Pseudomonadota > Gammaproteobacteria > Enterobacterales > Enterobacteriaceae > Klebsiella > Klebsiella lignicola. Next base: position 4,645,727 of record NZ_CP060418.1, on the reverse strand, counting down.
CCCACTGCGTAATTCGGCATGCAGGAACGCCATCAACGCCGCGCCCATCCCACCGGCGGCCCCGGCGCCCGCCACCTGCTTCACATCCACCTGCAGGTCGGCCTGAATGATCTGCGCGTAATGCGCCAGATTATCGTCCAGCTCGCGGATCATCGCTTCGGTCGCCCCTTTCTGTGGCCCAAATATCCGCGATGCACCGCGCTCACCGATCAGCGGGTTGGTCACATCGCAGGCCACGCGGATCGCGCACTCCTGCAGTCGGGCATCAAGCCCGGAAACGTCGATCGAATTGAGATGGCACAGGCTGCCGCCGCCGTGGCCAATTTCGGCACCTTCGGCATCGCACAGACGCGCGCCCAGCGCCTGCACCATCCCCGCGCCACCGTCATTAGTCGCGCTACCGCCAATGCCAATAATGATATTTTTCGCCCCGTGATCCAGCGCCTGCAAAATCAGCTCACCGGTACCACGTGACGTCGTCAATAACGGATTGCGCTGCGCCGGTGGCACCAGCGCCAGGCCACTGGCCGCCGCCATTTCAATAAACGCCGTGTTACCGTCGCCGGAAAGCCCCCAGCAGGCATCAACAGGAACCCCTAATGGCCCCGTCACACAGGCGCTCATCTCGGTTCCCTGGGTCGCGGCGATCATCGCTTCAACGGTACCCTCGCCGCCGTCGGCAAGAGGAACCTTCACGTACTGCGCATCGGGGAAAATTTCCCGAAAACCTTTTTCAATAGCCTGTGCAACCTCAGTCGCCGAGAGGCTTTCTTTATAAGAGTCTGGGGCGATTACGATTTTCATAGTTATGTAGCCTGACAGTGCCGCGCAAGGCAAGAATTACAGGGCGCGCGCCCGCGCCCTTCTTGTTAGCGAGTGACTTCCACTTTCGCCAGTTTTTCGTAGTAGCACGCAAGTGCGCTATGGTCGGCGGTACCCAGACCGTCGGCACGCAGCGCCTGCATCATCTCCATCACCGCCGCGGTCAGCGGCAGCTGTGCGCCCACCCCATGGGAGGTATCCAGCGCATTCGCCAGATCTTTGATATGCAGATCGATACGGAAACCCGGTTTGAAGTTGCGATCCATCACCATCGGCGCTTTGGCATCCAGCACGGTGCTGCCGGCCAGGCCGCCGCGAATGGCCTGATACACCAGGTCCGGGTTAACGCCGGCTTTCGTCGCCAGGGTCAGTGCTTCAGACATCGCGGCAATGTTCAGCGCCACAATCACCTGATTGGCCAGCTTGGTCACGTTGCCCGCGCCAATATCGCCGGTGTGCACCACGGAGCCCGCCATGGCTTTCAGCAGGTCGTAATACTTGTCAAAAATCGCTTTATCGCCGCCCACCATCACTGACAAGGTGCCGTCGATGGCCTTCGGTTCACCGCCGCTGACCGGCGCATCGAGCATATCCACGCCTTTGGCCTTCAGGGCATCGCTGATTTCGCGACTTGCCAGCGGAGCAATTGAGCTCATGTCGATCAGCACCGTACCCGGCTTCGCGCCTTCGATAATGCCGCCTTCACCCAGCGCCACCTCTTTGACGTGCGGTGAGTTCGGCAGCATGGTGATGATCACGTCACACTGTTCAGCAATCGCCTTCGCCGAGGTGGCGGTTTCAGCACCTGCAGCAATCACGTCGGCAATCGCTTCCATATTGCGGTCGGTAACCACCAACGAGTAACCCGCCTTCAGGAGGTTTTTACTCATTGGTTTACCCATGATGCCCAGGCCAATAAAACCAACTTTCATTGTCATAACGTTATCTCTCTCGTATCGATGGTGATTATTTTTTAAAGGAATCAGCTAATTTCTGCGTCGCCGAGCGGAATACGCCAAGGTCGCTGCCGACGGCCACAAATGTTGCGCCCCACTCCAGATAACGGCGTGCATCCGCCTCTACCGGTGCCAGAATCCCGCCAGGCTTACCGTGCTTTTTCGCACTGGCGAAGATGTGCTGGATAGCTTTCTGCACTTCCGGATGCGACGCGTTGCCCAGATGACCTAAGGCAGCAGCCAGATCGCTTGGGCCGACAAAAATACCGTCGACGCCGTCGGTGGCGGCAATCGCATCCACGTTATCCACCCCTTGCTGGCTCTCGATTTGCACCAGGATGGTGATGTTTTTGTTCGATTGCGCGAAGTAATCCGGCACGGTGCCAAACATATTGGCGCGGTGCGACACGGACACGCCGCGGATGCCTTCTGGCGGATAGCGGGTGGAAGCCACCGCATTGACCGCCTCTTCTTTGCTCTCAACGAACGGGATCAGGAAGTTATAGAAACCGATATCCAGCAGGCGCTTAATATTGACCGGCTCGTTGGTCGGTACACGCACCACTGGCGCGCTGGTGCTGCCTTTCAGCGCCATCAGCTGAGGGATAAAGGTTGAGATGTCGTTCGGCGCATGTTCACCGTCCAGCACCAGCCAATCGAAACCGGCCAGGCCTAACACTTCGGTGCTAATCGGGCTGGTCAGCGCCGACCAGCAGCCAATCTGAATCTGATGTGCCGCCAGAGCAGCCTTAAATTTGTTCGGGAAGATATCGTTGTTCATCGCTTATACCTTGTCACTTAACCGTTAATTATTTCTGCAGTTCCATACGCTTGATGTCGCCGACAATAAACAGATAGCAAACCATCGCCATCAGAGCCGAACAGCCGACGAAGACCAGCGCAGCGTTGAATGAGTGCAGCTCGCTCACCAGGTAACCGATAACCAGCGGGGTCACAATGGAGGCAACGTTGCCGAAGACGTTGAAGACCCCACCGCACAGACCGACGATCTCTTTTGGCGCGGTATCCGAAATCACCGGCCAGCCGAGTGCGCCAAACCCTTTACCAAAGAACGCCAGCGCCATTAACGTCACGACCAGCGCGGTGTTATCGGTGTAGTTACACAGAATAATGGTTGAGGCCAGCAGCATGCCGAGAACAATCGGCAATTTACGCGCCACGGTGAGAGAAAAACCGCGTTTAATCAAAGCGTCAGAGAACACGCCACCCAGTACGCCCCCGGCAAAACCACACAGCGCCGGGATTGAGGCCACCAGGCCCACTTTCAGAATCGACATCCCTTTTTCCTGCACCAGGTAAATCGGGAACCAGGTGAGGAAGAACCAAGTGATGGTGTTGATAAAATATTGGCCGAAGAACACGCCCAGCATCATGCGGTTGCTCAACAGCTGCTTGATATAGTGAAGTTTAGGACCGCTGGCCGCCGCGCTGCCCGGCTTTTTATGGTCCATATCGACCACTGCGCCGTTGTCGGAGATGAACTTCAGCTCTTCTTTACTCATACGCGGGTGGTCGGTCGGATTATGGATCAGCTTGACCCACAGACCGGTCAGTACGAAGCCGATAGCGCCCATCACGGTAAAGACATGCTCCCAGCCCCAGGCAAACGTCAGCCAGCCCAGCAGCGGTGAGAACAGCGCGAGGGAAAAGTACTGCGCGGAGTTAAAGATAGCCGAAGCGGTGCCGCGTTCTTTGGTCGGGAACCAGGCCGCTACGATACGGGCGTTTGCCGGGAAGGAAGGCGCTTCCGAGAAGCCCAGCATAAAACGCATGATAAACATGGAGATACCCGCCCAGGCCAGCGGGAACATATCCACAAAGCCCTGCAGGAAGGTGAACAGTGACCAGAAGAACAGGCTGTAGGTGTAGACTTTCTTCGAGCCGAATTTATCCAGCAGCCAGCCACCGGGGATCTGCATCAGCAGGTAGGCCCAGCCAAAAGCGGAGAAAATATAGCCCATTGAGACGGCGCTGAGCTGCAGCTCTTTCGCCACTTCCGTCCCGGCAATAGATAATGTTGCACGGTCGGCATAGTTAACGGCGGTAACAATAAATATAATAAGTAGAATTAAATACCGGGTTGGTATACCTTTTCTTTGTTCTATCGTTGCATCCAGACTCATTTAATATTCCTCAGGTACAGCACACCTACCATTATTTATTTTTGGTGTGGTTTTTTAATTATTCAGAAATCGATATTAAACTTCCTCGATTTACTCATCCGGTGCATTGCAAGCATGATTCAGTATAATCAGCCGGTGCTCATTGAACACTGTGCATATAACCCATAAACAACGATAAAAACCAGTTATTACTGTGCAAGTGCAATAACAAATGGGCGCTGATGCACAGTTCCGGCGTTTTCCCTTGTTGTCGGGTTGGCTCTCGCCACAATGAGTGATTTAGATCACATTTTAAATCCTGAACACCTGACATTCTTTATTTAACAAATCACAGTGGCACCCTTTGAATAACCGCTCTATTTAATTATTCGCACCTTGCTGGAGAATACTGGACAATGGCTGACATTGAAATTAGACAAGAATCGCCGACGGCGTTTTATATAAAAGTACACGATACCGATAATGTGGCGATTATTGTTAACGATCGAGGTTTAACGGCCGGAACGCGTTTCCCTGATGGGCTGACGTTGATCGAGCATATCCCGCAAGGTCACAAAGTGGCGCTGGTCGATATTCCCGCACACGGCGAAATCATCCGCTACGGCGAGGTGATCGGTTACGCCGTACGCGATATCGCACGCGGCAGCTGGATTGACGAATCCATGGTTGAGCTCCCGAGCGCGCCGCCATTAAACACGCTACCACTGGCAACAAGAGTGCCGGAGCCCCTTCCGCCGCTTACCGGCTACACCTTCGAGGGGTACCGCAATGCGGATGGCAGCGTCGGCACCAAGAACCTGCTGGGGATCACCACCAGCGTTCACTGCGTAGCTGGGGTTGTGGATTATGTCGTGAAAATTATTGAACGTGATCTGCTGCCAAAATATCCGAATGTCGATGGCGTGGTTGGCCTTAACCACCTGTATGGCTGCGGCGTCGCGATTAACGCCCCCGCCGCGGTGATCCCTATCCGCACCATCCATAATATTTCGCTGAACCCGAACTTTGGCGGCGAAGTGATGGTGGTGGGTCTGGGCTGTGAAAAACTCCAGCCAGAACGTCTGCTGCAAGGAACCGAGGATGTTCAACCGATTGCCGTCGACAGCGCCAGCATCGTGCGCTTACAGGACGAGCATCACGTCGGTTTTGAATCGATGGTGGAAGATATCCTGCAGGTCGCCGAGCGTCATCTGGCGAAACTGAACGCCCGTCAGCGCGAAACCTGTCCGGCTTCTGAACTGGTGGTCGGCATGCAGTGTGGCGGCAGCGATGCCTTCTCCGGCGTGACCGCCAACCCGGCCGTAGGCTATGCCTCCGATCTGTTGGTTCGCTGCGGCGCAACCGTCATGTTCTCTGAAGTCACCGAAGTTCGCGACGCCATTCATCTGCTGACGCCGAGGGCGATCAACGAAGAGGTCGGCAAGCGTCTGCTCGAAGAGATGGCCTGGTACGATAACTACCTCGACCAGGGGAAAACCGACCGCAGCGCCAACCCTTCTCCGGGCAATAAAAAAGGCGGTCTGGCGAACGTGGTGGAAAAAGCGCTGGGCTCTATCGCCAAATCGGGTAAAAGCGCGATTGCGGAAGTGTTGTCTCCGGGCCAGCGCCCGACGAAACGCGGCCTGATCTTCGCCGCCACCCCGGCCAGCGATTTTGTCTGCGGCACCCAGCAGGTGGCCTCGGGAATTACCGTGCAGGTGTTTACCACCGGGCGCGGCACACCATACGGTCTGGTGGCGGTACCGGTCATTAAGATGGCGACCCGCACCGAGCTGGCAAACCGCTGGTATGACTTAATGGACATCAACGCCGGGACCATCGCCACCGGCGAAGAGACCATCGAAGATGTCGGCCTGAAGCTGTTTGAGTTTATTCTTGATGTGGCGAGCGGTCGCAAGAAGACCTTCTCTGACCGCTGGGGCCTGCATAATCAGCTGGCGGTGTTTAACCCGGCGCCGGTGACCTGATTAACTGAAAGCCTCTCTCCCGCTCGAAGCATGTCGAGCGGGATCCCCCATCTTATTGATGGTCGTTGAGAAAGGCCTCTATCTGCATCTTTGTTGAAGTCCCTTCCATTGGCCCGCGTTGGGCTATCGCCAGAGAACCGCTGGCGTTGGCCCACCTCAGCGCCTCCTGCGGCGATGCACCTGACAGGAACAGGCTGACGAAAGTCGCTCCAAAGCAGTCGCCCGCTCCCGTTGGATCCACTACCGGAACATTAAATCCGGCAACATGATGCGTTTCCTCAGCGCTGAAATAGCTCGCGCCACGCGGGCCGCGTTTAATCACCACATGCTTTACGCCGCGCTTTTGCAGTTTATCCACCAGCACCTGTTCATCCCGTCCTGGATTGAGACCAAAGTAATCCAGTTCGCCGTCGCTTGGCAGAAAGATATCTGTGTAATCAAGAATATATTCAAAGGCTTGCGACATTTCAGGAATGTTGAGCATCTCTTTACGGATATTCGGATCGAACGACACCGTCCCGTTGCGCGCTTTGATATTTTCTATCGCTTTGCGCATCGCATCGATCATGCGAAACGAAAACAGTGATGAACCCATAATATGAAAATGGTTGCACTGGTTAAGCAGGTGGTCATCAATATGGTCGGCGGTTAACAAGCCACAGGCGCTGTTCGGCAGATTAAAAATAAAATCGCGCTGCGCCTGGCTCCGATAGCTGACAAAAGCGCTGCCGGTCGTTGCTTTTTGCAGTATGGCGATACCGTTGACGTTAACGCCATCAGCATCCAGCCGCGCGATATTCATTTCACCAAATGCATCATTACCCACGCAGCTAAAAAGAACTGAACCAAAACCCAGCCTGGCTACCTGGTCGGCAAAAATTGCCGGCGCACCGCTGGGATATGGCCCCCAAAACTCTCCCGGGCGAGAAAACCCCTGGTTCTCTTCTTTCGCCAGAAACTCCACCAGCAGTTCGCCGATGGTGCAAATGGTCACGTTCATCACCACTCCTTCACTTTGCCTTTTGCAAAGCAGGGTTGAGCCATGTCAGGCACTCATTATTGGTATAGCTGTTAGTCAGTCCGGCCGCGAGAAGACGGGAATGATATTCCGCCGCCACCACCTGTGGCGTCACGATGCCGCTCATCTGCCGTAATTCACCAATCGCGTAACGCTTGTCACCATAAACCGGACGGTTCGCCACCACCGCAATAACCCGCTCACTTTGAGTCACCGCTTCACTCAGCAGACGGGCGCTGGCCTCTTGTCTGACGCTTAAGGTGCCATCGTCGGCAATATGGTCGACGGCAATCAACGCGCGTGAAGGGCGATAATGGCCCAGCGCACTCAACGCCAGCTCGCCTTCAACTATTTTGCCGGTATTCCCCAGCACGCCGCCAAGCAGCACGGTTTCACCATTCAGAAACTCCTGTGCCAGTGGCACATGCGCCAGATCGTTTAATAGCAGGCAGAGTTCGTCATAACCTGCAAGGAAGGGGATCACTTTGCGTAAGATAGATCCCTGCCCCAGAAACAGCGTCTCGCTATCTTCGATTTGCGCGGCAATCTGGCGAGCCATTTCAGTTTCCAGCGCCTTATCGGTTATCACTGAGGTTTCCGGAGTCCGGGCGACCGGAGCTCCTGCCTGAGACGTATATATTGCGCCGCCAAAAGAACGTTTCAGGTAACCCTGCTGTTCGAGGTAATTCAGATCGTTACGAATCGTCACCCCGGAGACAGCCAGCATTTCAGCCAGATCATCGACCTTAATCTCTCCGTTTTTGCGCACGATCTCCGCGATGTCTAAACGCCTTTTCAGCAGGCTGGTTGACGGTTTTGCCACAGTGTTGCGCCTTCTTAATGATCTCCAGGATTAACTTTCATTTTTAAATTTCCCCATCACATTGTCAAACGCCACGCTGCCATAAGGCACTACATTGAAAATTAAAACCATTAAATTCAACTAATTAAAAACAACCAGCCCGTTCAAGATACTTTTAAAAAAGAAAACAAACAAGAGCTTATAACTTTCATTTTTAAACAAATATGATTGTTGTGTGCAGTTGATCACAACAATTCGCCGAGACGATCGCTACATTACTTTCAAAACGAAGGTTAAATAAATACATTAACTTACAATATGAAAATAGAGGTATAAATGTACATCATCTCCACGAAAAATATGCTGTCGAAAGCCCAACGCCTCGGCTACGCCGTGCCAGCCTTTAACATTCACAACCTCGAGACGATGCAGGTTGTGGTTGAAACGGCTGCGGAACTACGTTCCCCTCTGATCCTTGCCGGTACCCCTGGTACCTACAGCTATGCGGGAACTGGTAATGTCGTGGCGATCGCTCGCGATCTGGCAAAACTCTGGGATCTACCGCTGGCGGTGCATCTCGATCACCATGAAGATCTCGGCGATATCACTCGTAAAGTGCAGGCCGGGATCCGCTCCGTCATGATCGATGGTTCACACTCTCCTTTTGAAGAAAACGTGGCGTTGGTCAAGAGCGTGGTCGAACTGAGCCACCGCTATGATGCCAGTGTAGAAGCCGAACTCGGCCGTCTGGGTGGCGTGGAAGACGATCTGGTTGTTGATGCCAAAGATGCGCTGTATACCAACCCGGAGCAGGCTCGCGAATTTGTAGCGCGTACCGGCATCGACTCGCTGGCAGTGGCTATCGGTACGGCACACGGTCTGTACGCTGCGGAACCGAAACTCGATTTTGAGCGCCTTGCCGCCATACGCGATTGTGTTGACGTGCCGCTGGTATTACATGGCGCATCAGGCCTTCCGGATAGCGATATCCGCCGGGCAATCTCGCTGGGCGTCTGTAAAGTCAATGTCGCCACAGAACTGAAAATCGCCTTTTCTGATGCGTTGAAACAGTACTTCGCGGAAAACCCAGGCGCCAACGATCCCCGCCATTACATGAAGCCGGCTAAAGCGGCGATGAAAGATGTTGTGCGTAAAGTCATTCACGTTTGCGGCTGCGAAGGCCAACTGTAACTTTCGGATCAAAGGAGCAATGTCGTGATCCATACCCTGACTCTCAATACAGCGATCGATATGAATATCTTTTGCGATCCGTTGCGGCCTTCTGTGGTTAATCGAACCCAGCGCACGGAATATTGCCCAAATGGCAAAGGGGTCAACGTCTCTCTGATATTAAATCATTATCAGCAACCCACCCATGTTATGGGAATTTTCGGTGGTTTTACGGGTCGCTATATTGTTGAAGAGCTACGTCAGAAGAAAATTAAAGTGACGCCGGCATGGGTCTCAGAACCTACCCGAATTAATATATTTATTAATGATGGAGCGGAAGAATACAAGCTTGTTAACCCCGGTGCAAAAATTGATGATGACTGCAAGCAGCAGATTATTTATCACCTGCAATGCGTCGCGCCTGGAGATTATTTAGTGATCAGTGGCAGTTTACCGCCAGGAATGGAAAGCCGGTTTTATGGTGAAATAATCGAACTATGCCAGCAGAAAGGGTGTGAAGTTATTCTCGATATCAGCCATCCGATCCTGCGCCAGCTCCTGGAATTACAGCCGTTACTGATCAAACCCAACAATGATGAACTGAGGGAAATCTTTGACCTGGAGGTCAGCAACCATCAACAGGCAGAGGCGGCGATGTATACGCTTCACCAGTTGGGCGCCCGCAACGTGCTGCTGACCATGGGGGCTGAAGGGCTCTATTTCTCTAACGGTAAAGGGGTATGGTTCTGCTCCGCACCAAAAATTGAGCTGGTGAGCTCGGCCTGTGCCGGTGATGCCGCGCTGGGCGCTTTTCTCAGTCGCTGGCTTAACAAAGAAGATGTCGCTCATGCGCTGGCATTAGCCAGTGCGACCGGGGCTGATGTTGCTGCATCCGCTGGATTAGGAACGTTACAACGCACAGAAGAATTATTACAGCAAATTCAGGTCGTCCAATTATAAAGGTCCGATTATGAAAAAAATTATAGCAGTTACCGGCTGCCCTACAGGTATTGCCCATACGTTTATGGCTGAAGAAGCCTTAAAAACCGCAGCAAAGAAATTAAATATCGATATTAAAGTTGAAACCAATGGGGCTTCTGGCGTTGAAAACGCCATTACCCCAGAAGATCTCAAAAATATTTACGGCGTGATTATCGCCGCAGATAAAGATGTTAATGTTGAGCGTTTTAATGGTCTTCCGGTAATTGAAGTTCCGGTAAAAGAGGCCATTCATCATCCGGCCGATTTAATTAATAAAGTGATCAACGGTCAGGCGACGCTTCGTCAGGGTATATCGTCTTCTCAGGAGTCGACGGAGAAATACGAGCAAGAATCTTTCGGTCGCCAGGTCTATAAGCACCTGATGAGCGGCGTGTCTAACATGCTGCCGTTTGTCGTCGCCGGAGGGATTTTGATTGCCATCTCCTTCTTATGGGGCATCTACTCCGCCGACCCCAATTCACCACAATACAATGTTATCGCCGCTACCTTGATGAAAGTAGGTCAGCAGGCCTTCTCCATCATGGTACCGATATTCACCGCCTATATTGCCTGGTCTATCTCCGGGCGCCCCGGGATGGTGGCCGGCTTCGTTGGCGGACTGCTGGCCAACGCGACTGGAGCTGGCTTTCTCGGCGGGATTATCGCCGGCTTCGCCGCCGGTTACTTTATGTTGCTCATCCGCAATATGCTCAACGGTCTGCCGCGTCAGTATGAGGGCCTGAAGTCTATCTTCATTATGCCGCTCGTTGGCGTGCTGGTGATTGGCGTGATGATGGTACTGCTGGGACAACCGGTCGCCGCCATCAACAATGCCATGATGAACTGGTTGAGCTCATTGCAGGAAGCGAACCCAATTCTGTTGGGTATCGTGGTCGGCGCGATGTGCTCCTTTGACTTCGGTGGCCCGGTGAATAAAGCCGCCTATGTCACCGGCACCCTGCTGCTTGGCCAGGGTAACTACTTCTTCATGGCCGGCGTTTCCGCTGCTTGTATCACGCCACCGCTGGTGATTGCCCTTGCCACCACCTTTTTCCCGAAAGGATTCAGTGAAGAAGAGCGCGCCGCCGGGATGGTCAACTACATCCTCGGTTGTACCCATATCACTGAAGGCGCCATTCCCTTCGCAGCCAAAGACCCTTTACGCGTCATTCCTATGATGATGATTGCTTCATCCATTTCAGCAGTGCTGAGCTATAGCCTGCATATTCAGGTTCCTGCGCCGCACGGTGGATTCCTGATCCTGCCGCTGGTGAGCAAGCCGCTGATGTGGGTGTTGTGTATTCTCGCGGGTTCCGCCTGCGGGGCAGTCATGCTGGGTTGCTGGAGACTATGGCAAAAACGGACCCAGGAAGCGACGGCCCTTGCCGGAGCCATTAAATAAGGAACATGTTATGCAACTGACTTCCGCAGATATCTATTTCGACCATGAGGTCAAAACGAAAGATGAGGCGCTGCAGCACGTCGTCAGGCGTTTAACCGAAGCCGGGCATACCACCCCCGCCTATCTGAACGGTATGCGCGATCGCGAAGGGCAAATCAGCACCTATCTCGGTAACGGTATTGCCATTCCCCACGGTACGCCGCAGAGCCGCGATGCGGTATCGAAAACCGGCGTGAAGGTGCTGGCCTGCCCGCAGGGGGTGGACTGGGGAGAGGAGCAGACGGCCTATCTGATTGTCGGCATCGCCGCCCAGGATAATGAACACCTCGATATTCTGCGCCAGCTCACGCACTCCCTGAGTGACGATCGGGTACCTGGCGCGCTATCGCGCGCCGAGAGCCCACAGGCGGTGCTGGACATTCTGGCGGGTCATATTTTTCCCGCCGAAGGGGAGGAAATCGTGCCGCCCCCCGAGTTTGACGAAGAGGCGACGTTTACCCTGCGCAATCCCCACGGGCTGCACGCCCGGCCAAGTGCCGTGTTGGTAAAAGCGGTGAAACAGTGGCAATCACAAATTCGGGTGGAGAATCTCGACACACGTTCCGCCATTGTCGATGCCAAAAACCTGATGCGGGTAGTCTCTCTCGGCGCAAAACAGGGGCACCGTCTGCACTTTATGGCCAGCGGAGAAGATGCCCACCAGGCGCTGGATGCCATTAGTGATGCCTTTAATGCCGGATTGGGTGAAATCGCCGCTCAACCCCGGCAAACCGTTCAGCCAGTTGAAAAGCCCAAACGAAGCTGGCTTTCACGAATATTCAGTTGAATTTCAATCAATTAACAACGCTCTGCCGTCGTCGCCAGAGCGTTTTTTTTATCCGTAACTTTCGCAACATTACGTTTTATCTTTCTTTTTTTCGGGTTAGATCACAAATCAAAACAAAGGAGTTTGCGACACAAACAAAACATAACGAATATATTCGAAAGGAAACGGAGGATTAAAATGAAAGAAATTATTTCCCGCCACAAAGCAGGCGAACACATCGGCATCTGTTCAGTTTGTTCCGCACATCCGCTGGTTATTGAAGCGGCGTTACGTTTCGATCTGCATACCAACAACAAGGTCCTGATCGAAGCGACATCTAACCAGGTTAACCAGTTTGGCGGCTACACCGGTATGCAGCCTGCAGACTTTCGTGATTTCGTGAATAACATCGCCCAACATGTCGGCTTTCCGTCAGAGCGTATCATTCTCGGCGGCGATCACCTTGGTCCAAACTGCTGGCAAGGCGAGCCTGCTGCCGATGCGATGGAGAAATCGGTCGATCTGATAAAAGCCTATGTCGCCGCCGGCTTCAGCAAAATCCATCTTGATGCCTCGATGTCCTGTGCCGATGACCCGGTGCCGCTGGACCCCGCCGTCGTCGCCGAACGAGCGGCCCGTCTGTGCCAGGCCGCAGAAGAGACGGCAAGTGACGAACTGAAACGCCATCTGACCTACGTAATCGGCACCGAAGTCCCGGTACCGGGCGGTGAAGCCAGCACAATTGGCAGCGTCCACGTAACCCGCGCACAGGATGCGGCAGCCACGCTGGAAACTCACGAAGGAGCATTCCGTAAGCTGGGCCTGGAAGCGGCTCTGGAGCGGGTTATTGCAATCGTGGTGCAGCCTGGCGTCGAGTTTGATCATACGCAAATAATCCATTATCAGCCGGAAGCCGCCAAAGACCTGTCCGCGTGGATTGAACGCACGCCAATGGTCTACGAAGCGCACTCCACGGACTATCAATCACGTCAGGCCTATCGTGCGCTGGTCCGCGATCACTACGCCATCCTGAAAGTCGGACCGGCGTTGACCTTCGCCTTACGCGAAGCCATTTTCGCCCTCGCCCAAATGGAGAATGAACTGGTCGCTCCGGAGTCCCGCAGCCGGGTAATGGAAGTGATTGACGAAGTGATGCTTAACGAACCGGGTTACTGGAAGAAGTACTACCGCCCGACCTGGAGCCAGGCCATGGTGGATATCCACTTCAGCCTGTCCGATCGCATTCGCTACTACTGGCCGCATCCGCGAATCCGTCAAAGTGTTGAGAAATTAATTGCAAACCTGACCGAGACTAAACTGCCGCTGGGCCTTATCAGCCAGTATATGCCGGTGCAGTTTGAACGACTGTCGTTAAACCAACTCGCCGCCGCGCCGCACGATCTCATCCTCGACAAGATTCAGGATGTGCTGCGTGCTTACCGTTACGGCTGTTCATCTGAAATCGCCTGAAGCAAAGAGGATTTATGAGTCAATTATTTGTGCGTACCGGCATTCATTTTAGTTCCAGCCAGCAGGCGCTGGAGCACATTGGCGAAGAGATGCTGGCACGCGGCGTGGTGCACGATAGCTACCCGCTGGCGCTGCTCGAACGAGAAGCAACCTTCCCCACCGGCATCGCGCTGGAGCAGCATGCGGTGGCGATTCCTCACTGCGAGGCGGTGCACGCCAGGTCTCCGGCGATCTATTTGATTCGACCGGATAGCCCGGTTCCCTTCCAGCGTGCAGATGACGACGGTGACATCGACGTTTCGCTGATTATCGCGCTGATTGTTGAAAATCCGACCGCACAGCTCCAACTGCTGCGCCGGTTATTTAGTGAGCTACAAAACCCGACCACGCTTGAAGCATTACTGGCGGCCCCGGAAGCACAGCTGCCAGCGCTGTTTCAGCACGCGATCCTTGAGTCAGAACCCAGCGTTCAGGCTTTATAAAATACTGATAATAAAAGGGGTACCCTATGAAACGTAAAGTCATCGTAGCCTGTGGTGGCGCCGTTGCCACCTCCACCATGGCCGCAGAAGAGATCAAAGACCTGTGCGCAGACCACAACATCGAGCTGGACCTGGTGCAGTGTCGCGTGAATGAAATCGAAACCTATATGGACGGCGCCCACCTCATCTGTACCACCGCCCGGGTCGACAGAACCTTTGGCGACATTCCGGTAGTACACGGCATGCCTTTCATTTCCGGGGTAGGTATTGAAGAGCTGCAGCAAAAAATCCTGAACATCCTTGCGGAGTAACGTCCATGTTTAGCGAAATCATGCGCTATATCCTCGATCTTGGTCCGACGGTCATGCTGCCGATCGTGATCATTATCTTCTCCAAACTGCTGGGGATGAAGCTCGGGGATTGCTTTAAATCAGGTCTGCACATCGGGATTGGCTTCGTCGGTATCGGCCTGGTCATCGGTCTGATGCTCGACTCTATCGGCCCCGCCGCGAAAGCAATGGCTGAACATTTCCAGATTAACCTGCACGTGATTGATATTGGCTGGCCAGGGTCATCCCCGATGACCTGGGCATCGCAAATCGCGCTGGTGGCGATACCTATCGCTATCGCGGTCAATATCATCATGCTGGTCACCCGAATGACCCGCGTCGTGAACGTCGATATCTGGAATATCTGGCATATGACCTTTACCGGCGCGATGCTGCATATCGCCACCGGTTCTTACTGGATTGGTATTCTCGGCGTCGTGGTACACGCGGCTTTCGTTTACAAACTCGGCGACTGGTTTGCGAAAGATACCCGTGACTTTTTCGGCCTCGACGGTATCGCCATTCCACACGGCAGTTCGGCATATTTAGGGCCAATCGCGGTGCTGGTCGATACGATTATCGAAAAAATCCCCGGCCTGAATCGCATTCACTTCAGCGCTGACGACATCCAGAAACGCTTCGGTCCGTTCGGTGAACCGGTTACCGTAGGCTTCGTGATGGGTCTGGTCATTGGTGCGCTGGCAGGCTACGACCTGAAAGGCATTCTGCAACTGGCGGTCAAAACCGGTGCCGTGATGCTGCTGATGCCACGGGTGATCAAACCGATCATGGATGGTCTAAACCCGATAGCCAAACAGGCGCGTAAACGTCTGCAGGCGAAATTCGGTGGACAGGATTTCCTGATTGGCCTCGACCCGGCGCTGCTGCTTGGTCACACCTCGGTAGTCTCCGCCAGCCTGATCTTCATTCCGCTGAGCATCCTTATTGCGGTCGTGGTACCGGGCAACCAGGTACTGCCGTTCGGTGACCTGGCCACCATCGGTTTCTTCGTGGCCATGGCGGTTGCAGTGCATCAGGGTAACCTGTTCCGTACGCTGATTTCCGGGATCATCCTGATGGGAATTACGCTCTGGATTGCGACACAGACCATCGGCCTGCATACCCAACTGGCGGCTAATGCTGGCGCTCTGAAAGCGGGTGGTCTGGTGGCCTCCATGGACCAGGGCGGTTCGCCGATTACCTGGCTGCTCATCCAGCTTTTCACCTGGCAAAACGTGGTCGGCTTTGCCGTCATCGGCGTCATTTATATTGCCGGCGTATTGCTGACGTGGCATCGGGCGCGCAACTTTGCGGCTGCGGAGAAAGCAACCATAGCGCAACAAAGCCCCACCGTTTCTTAATCTCAAGGGGGAGCATTCGCGCTCCCCCGGACATTTCTGGAGAATGTTATGCAATCAGTGGTCATCCATGCTGAGGGGATCGTGCGCGTTGAAGAACGCCCAATCCCAACGCTACAGACGGAAAACGATGTGCTGGTAAAAGTCGTCAGCTCCGGATTGTGCGGTTCTGATATCCCGCGCATTTTTGCCAACGCCGCACACTACTATCCCATTACGCTGGGCCACGAGTTCAGCGGTTATGTTGAATCATACGGTTCTGCGGTAACCGATCTGCAGCCGGGCGATGCTGTGGCCTGTGTGCCACTGCTCCCCTGCTTTGATTGCCCGCAGTGTCAGCGCAACTATTTCTCGTTGTGCAAGCAGTACCAGTTTGTCGGCTCGCGCAGCGAAGGTGGGAATGCGCAATATGTGGTCGTTAAACGTGCCAACCTGTTCCGTCTGCCGGACCAGATGCCGATTGACGACGGCGCGTTTATCGAGCCGATTACCGTGGGCCTTCACGCCTTTCACCTGGCGCAGGGCTGCGAAGGCAAAAACGTCATTATTATTGGCGCAGGCACCATTGGCCTGCTGGCAATGCAGTGCGCCCGTGAACTGGGAGCCAAAAGCATCACCGCCATCGACATCAACCCACAGAAGCTGGAACTGGCCAAAACCCTCGGCGCTACCCGTGTCTTTAACAGTAGGGAGATGAGCGGCAAAGAGATTCAGACGGCACTGGAAGAGATTCAGTTCGACCAGCTGGTCCTTGAAACCGCCGGAACGCCACAAACGGTCGCGCTGGGGATTGAGGTTGCCGGACCGCGCGCGCAGCTGGCGCTGGTGGGTACGCTACACCACGACTTAACCCTGCCTTCCGCAACTTTCGGATACATCCTGCGTAAAGAGCTCAGTATCATCGGCAGCTGGATGAACTACTCTGGACCCTGGCCGGGTGAAGAGTGGCAAACGGCGGCGCGCCTGCTGACCGAAAAGCGCATTCAGCTTGCCCCGCTGATTGCCCATATCGGCGATGCGGACAGCTTTGCTCGCGAAGTCCAGGCGCTCAATGGCGCACCGATGCAGGGGAAAATTCTGCTTAAGCTCTCGTGACCGCCAGAGCCAGCAATCAGAGCTGGCTCACATAACCTTTCGAAAATTATCGTTCACCTTTCGTTACCCTTCGATTACACTAAGTTCAGTTAATTATCAGGCAAATTAATATGAACTCATTTGAGCGAAGGAACAAAATCGTCGAAATGGTCAACGCGCAGGGTAGCGTATTGGTGCTGGACCTTTCGAATCTCTTTGGCATCTCCGAAGTCACGATTCGAGCCGACCTACGGTTGCTGGAAGAAAAAGGGTTACTCACCCGTTTTCACGGCGGTGCCGCCAGAACGGGCAGTAACTTGACCGAGGGAGATAACCTGGAGGTCATACTCGAAGATCGTTATTTGCTGGCCAGCGATCCTAAGAAGCGGATTGCCCAGGCCGCCGCGGCGATGATTAGCGAGGGCATGACGGTTATCCTCGATAGCGGCAGTACAACCCTGCTGATTGCCGAAGCGCTGGTGCGCATGACCAATATTACGGTGATCACCAACAGTCTGCCCGCGGCCTTCACTCTGTCGGAAAATAAAGATATCACCCTGGTGGTTTGCGGCGGTACCGTGCGCCACAAAACGCACTCCATGCATGGCACCATCGCCGAGCGTTCGCTCCAGGGCATCAGCGCCGACCTGATGTTTGTCGGCGCCGACGGTATCGACACCACCAACGGCATCACCACCTTTAATGAAGGCTACTCCATCAGCAGCGTCATGGCCGCCGCCGCACATAAAGTGGTTGCCGTGCTGGACGCCAGCAAATTTAACCGTCGCGGGTTCAACCAGGTTCTGCCGATGGAGAAAATCCACTGTGTGATTACCGATAGCGGGATAACTGAAGAGTATCGTCATGCATTGCAACACACGGCGATTGAGTTGCACGTCGTATAGCAATAAGGCATCAGCCAGGGTGAGCAGGTTAGAGAATTTGCCAGGCTCCCCCTTTCTTCGCCCCCGTACGCTGTAATCGCCCTTTCTGCTGTAATGTCTTCAGATACCGTTCAACGGTTCTGGCGGAAACATTGATATCCAGAGCCATCACCTTTGCGGTGAGCGTCGGTTCGCCAGTCAGAAGCTGAAGGATCCGTTCTTCAACGGCCGTCAACATCGTCACCTTTTCTTCCGACATTTCTTCCGACATTTCTTCCGACAGCGTAGCTGAGTGCCCCATTCCCTCTTGCAGAGCGATGACCATGTTATCCAGCATAAACTCAATAAACTGCGTGCTGTCACTCTGCTTGTCGCACATCCCTAAAACCTGATAATACCGCTCCTGCTGATAATGCATCAGCGTTTCCACCGGCAACCAGGCAAGCTCCGCGCGCCACTGACTAAGAATCAATGTTTGCCACAAGCGCCCCATGCGGCCATTACCATCAGTAAATGGATAAATAAATTCAAATTCGTAGTGAAAAACAGCTCCCGCAATAAGCGGATGGAGGTCGGTGACTTGCATCCACTGCAACAAATCGTCTATCAGGCGTCTGACTTGTGAAGCAGGGGGAGCCATATGGATCAGTTTGTTATCCCTGTAGATCCCCACATCACCGCTACGCAACTGACCCGGATTATCCACCAGCCCCGCCATCAAAATCCGATGAGCCGCAAGCAGATCCATTAGCCGATGACCTTTCCATTCCGCCATTTTTTCATATGCCAGAATGCCATTCCTGACTTCCTGAATATCTTTCGCCGGTGCCAGGACACGCTTTCCCTCCACCAGGGCGGTAACCTGCTCGGTACTGAGACTATTGTATTCTATTGCCAGCGAGGCCTGAATCGTACGAATGCGATTCTCTTTACGTAAAAGGGGTGAAACCCGACCAGTTTGAGCCGACCAGTGCCCTAGTAGCTCTCCGACCTCGACAACCCGATTGAGAATGGCAGGCGTTATGCTAAAAGGTGGCTGATAGCGGCTCATGCGGTTACTCCCCCTGCTGCTCCAGGGCATATTTATACAGCGCGTTTTTCTTCACGCCATGAATTTCGGCGGCCAGGGCGGCGGCTTTCTTCAACGGCAGTTCCGCCTGCAATAGCGCCAGGGTGCGCAGCGCATCGGCGGGCAGCGCTTCTTCCTGCGCTTTAAACCCTTCGACGATCAGCACCATTTCGCCTTTACGACGGTTCTCATCCTCTTTCACCCACGCCAGCAGTTCGCCAATCGGTGCGCCGTGGATCGACTCCCAGGTTTTGGTCAGCTCGCGCGCCAGTACCACGTAGCGGGATTC
Source organism: Enterobacter sp. JUb54 (assembly GCF_014298075.1). Lineage (GTDB taxonomy): Bacteria > Pseudomonadota > Gammaproteobacteria > Enterobacterales > Enterobacteriaceae > Klebsiella > Klebsiella lignicola. Next base: position 4,626,705 of record NZ_CP060418.1, on the reverse strand, counting down.
ACCCAGCACCGTACAGATATCTTCCAGGCTTTCCAGCAGGCGGTGCGTAGATTCATAAAAGATAATGGTGCGCGACTCTTCTTCCAGCGCTTTCAGCGTATCGCGACGGCCTTTTGATTTGGCGGGCAGGAAGCCTTCGTAGCAAAAACGATCCGAGGGCAAGCCCGCCGCGCTCAGCGCCGCGATCGCCGCACACGGCCCCGGCAGCGGGACCACGCGGATATTCGCCTCGCGGCAGGTGCGTACCAGGTGGTAGCCTGGATCGTTGATAAGCGGCGTCCCGGCGTCCGAAACCAGCGCTATGTTCTGCCCGTCTTTCAATTTCGCCAGAAGTGTTTCAGCTTTTTGCTGCTCATTATGGTCGTGCAACGCAAATAAACGGGCGTTAATCGCAAAATGCTGGAGCAACAAACCGGTATGACGGGTGTCTTCTGCCGCAATTAAATCAACAGCTTGCAACACCTCCAGGGCACGTTGCGTGATATCAGACAGATTTCCTATCGGAGTGGGCACAATATAGAGCTGTCCCTGAGAATTATCTGCTGATTCGTGTTGTTTCATTGTCTCGTCCGTATTGCCGAATTAATATTGAGCATTGAGCCAAAAAAATATCACTGGATACATATGGTACCGTCAACATTTCTTCGTTCTAAACCCGCGCGTTGTCTGCCCGTACTGCTGGCCGCTCTGATCTTTGCTGGCTGCGGCACCCATACCCCGGATCAAAGCACGGCGTTTTTACAGGGTACAGCACAGGCAGATTCCAGTTATTACCTGCAACAAATGCAGCAAAGCTCGAATGATAGCAAGACCAACTGGCAATTACTCGCCATTCATGCGCTGCTGCAGGAAGGGAAAAAGCAGCAGGCCGTTGACCTGTTCAACCAGCTGCCGTCAAATCTCAATGCGGCACAGGCCCGGGAACAGTCCCTGCTGGCCGTGGAAGTGAAACTGGCGATGAACGATTTCCAGGGCGCCCAGACGCTGCTGGATAAGCTTGATCCGGCCAGCCTGGAGCAACATCAGCAGTCACGCTACTGGCAGGCACAAATCGATGCCAGCCAGGGCCGTCCGTCTATTTCGTTACTGCGGGCGCTCATCGCCCAGCAGCCGCTGCTGACTCAACCGAAACAGCAGCAGCAGAATATCGACGCGACCTGGAAAGCGCTCACCACCATGAACCAGGATCAGGCCAACGCCCTGGTGATCAACGCCGATGAAAACGTCCTGCAAGGGTGGCTGGATCTGCAGCGTATGTGGTTCGATAACCGCAACGATCCCACCATGCTTAAAGCCGGGGTAAAAGACTGGCAGACCCGCTATCCGCAGAATCCGGGCGCCAAAATGCTGCCGACGGCGCTGGTGAATATGCAAAACTATCAACCGGCCTCGGTCAATAAGATTGCCCTGCTGCTGCCCTTAAACGGCCAGGCAGCCGTATTTGGTCGTACTATTCAGCAAGGTTTCGAAGCCGCCAAAAATGGCGCGCCTGCCGTTGCCGGCAGCGCCGTTCCTGCGCAGGTTGCCCAGGCGGTAAATGTCGCAACCAACGACGTCGTCAGCCCTTCTCAGGCCGAAGTGAACGACCTGACCTCCACCGGTACCGCCCAGGCGCCGGTGCAGGCCCCGGCCGCTGACCAGGCCCCGCCGACGACAACACCAGCGCCGGCCACCACCAGCGACGCCACCGCGACCACCGAACAACCTGCGGTCGCCACGCCTGCGGTTCAGGGCGTGGCGGCAACCCCGGCCAACCCGTCGGCAGAGCTGAAAATTTATGACACCAGCTCCCAGCCGATGAGCCAGCTGTTGGCGCAGGTGCAGCAGGATGGCGCGACCATCGTCGTCGGGCCGCTGCTCAAAAATAACGTCGAGGATGTTATCAAGAGCAATACCTCACTGAACGTGCTGGCGCTGAACCAGCCGGAGAAAGTCGAGAACCGCGCCAATATCTGCTACTTTGCGCTGTCGCCGGAAGATGAAGCCCGCGATGCGGCGCGTCATATCCACGATCAAGGTAAACAGACGCCGCTGCTGCTGGCGCCGCGCGGCGCTCTCGGCGATCGCGTGGTAAACGCTTTCGCTAACGAATGGCTAAAACTGGGCGGCGGGACCGTCCTGCAGCAGCGTTTCGGCTCCACCTCCGAGCTCAAATCCAGCGTGAACAGCGGCATTTCATTGACCGGTACGCCGGTGTCAACGTTGCCGTCAGCGCAGGACAGCACCCTCGGCAGCGCGGAAGATGTGCCGGTTAGCAGCTCAGGCGGCGTCGATGCAACCTGGATCCTCGCCACACCAGAGCAGATTGGCTACATCAAACCGATGATCGCCCTGCGCAACGGTAGCCAAAGCGGCGCCACCCTGTACGCAAGCTCCCGTAGCGCTCAGGGCACCGCAGGTCCTGATTTCCGTCTGGAAATGGAAGGGCTGCAGTTTAGCGAGATCCCAATGCTGGCCGGCAGCAATCCGGCGCTGATGCAGCAGGCGCTCTCTGCCGTACGCAATGATTATTCGCTGGCTCGCCTGTATGCGATGGGCGCGGATGCCTGGTCGCTGGCTAACCATTTCTCCCAGATGCGCCAGACCCCGGGCTTCGAGCTGAACGGCAATACCGGCGATCTGACGGCCACGCCTGATTGTGTGATCACCAGGAAATTGTCATGGCTCAAGTACCAGCACGGACAGGTCGTCTCAGCCAACTAACCAAACAGACCGGCGACGCCTGGGAAAACCAGGCGCGTCGATGGCTGGAAGATCAAGGACTTCGGTTTGTCGCCGCCAACGCCCACGAGCGAGGCGGCGAAATTGACCTCATCATGCGCGATGGTGTGACCACCGTGTTTGTGGAAGTGCGCTATCGTCGTAACGCCCGCTACGGCGATGCTGCCGCCAGCATCACGCAAAGAAAACAACAAAGGCTCCTGCAGGCCGCCCGTCTGTGGCTCTCCCGGCATAATGGGAGCTTTGACACTGTGGATTGCCGTTTCGATGTGGTAGCCTTCACCGGAAACGACATCCAATGGCTAAAAAACGCCTTTGGCGAATAGCGTAAATGAATTAAGGGATCCCGTGCTCGATCGAATTAAAGCCTGTTTCACTGAAAGTATTCAAACTCAAATCGCTGCAGCGGAAGCGCTCCCGGATGCTATCTCCCGTGCGGCCATGACGCTTGTGCAGTCGCTGCTTAATGGCAACAAAATCCTCTGTTGTGGCAATGGCACCTCTGCCGCCAACGCACAGCATTTTGCTGCCAGCATGATTAATCGTTTTGAAACAGAGCGCCCTGGTTTACCCGCCATTGCACTAAATACCGATAATGTGGTCTTAACCGCAATTGCCAACGATCGCCTGCATGACGAGATTTATGCCAAGCAGGTGCGCGCGTTGGGTCACGCTGGCGATGTCCTGCTGGCGATCTCCACACGCGGCAATAGTCGGGACATAGTGAAAGCCGTTGAAGCGGCGGTGACCCGCGACATGACCATTGTCGCGCTGACCGGCTACGACGGTGGTGAGCTTGCGGGCCTGTTGGGCCAGCAGGATGTCGAAATCCGCATTCCTTCTCATCGCAGCGCGCGAATTCAGGAGATGCATATGCTCACCGTCAACTGCCTGTGCGATTTGATTGATAACACGCTTTTTCCACACCAGGACGATTAAGGAGAACACATGAAGGCTCTCTCGCCCCTCGCCATCATTCTGTCTGCACTACTGCTACAAGGATGCGTTGCCGCAGCGGTAGTCGGCACCGCAGCTGTCGGCACCAAAGCCGCCACGGACCCGCGTACCGTCGGTACCCAGGTTGATGACAGCACGCTGGAACTGCGCGTCAACAGCGCGCTATCGAAAGACGAACAGATTAAGAAACAGGCCCGGATTAACGTCACGGCTTATCAGGGTAAAGTCCTGCTGACCGGTCAGTCACCGACGTCAGACCTGTCCGCACGCGCAAAACAAATTGCGATGGGCGTCGAAGGGACCACGGAAGTGTTTAACGAAGTTCGCCAGGGCCAGCCGATTGGCTTAGGCACCGCCTCTTCTGATACGTGGGTAACCACCAAAGTGCGTTCCCAGTTGCTGGGCACCGATCAGGTGAAATCGTCGAACGTCAAAGTGACCACCGAGAATGGTGAAGTGTTCCTGATGGGGCTGGTCACCGATCGCGAAGGGCGTGCGGCGGCGGATATCGCCAGCCGGGTCAGCGGCGTATCTCGCGTCACGACCGCCTTTACCTACATCAAATAAGTCCCAGCGCCCGCCCCTTTCCCGGGGGCGGTGTGTTTCGTCGCCCGGACAGGCGTGCAGCGCCGCCTCCGGGAAGATCATCAGATTAACGCCAGTCCACCCACGACAGCACCGCACAATGCCACCAGCCCGCCGGTCAACCACAGCGCTTTCGCCGGAAATGCCTTATGCAGCATAATCAACGACGGCACGCTGACCGCAGGCAGGGTAATCAACAGCGCCAGCGCCGGTGCAAACCCCATTCCCGCCAGCATCATGGTCTGCACGATGGGGATCTCTGCCGCCGTCGGGATCACAAACAGACAGCCGGCAATCGCCATCGCAATAACCCAGAACAGCGTGTTACCGACCACGCCATCGGCATGTGGGAACAGCCAGACTCGGGCGGCGCCAAGCACCAGCACCGCCAGGATATAGACCGGGATCGTACTCCAGAACAGCGTCCACAGCGCGCTCAGCCAGCGGGAGAAAAAGTGCCCCGGTTCGCTCTCGTCGATGACGGGCACGGTTGAAGGTTGCGTTGCCGCCTCTTTCACCCATTTTTGAACCAGCGTCGCGACAATCAGCACCGTCGCCAGCCCCGCCACAAGCCGAATCAGCGCAAACTGCCAGCCCAGTACAAACCCCATGAACACCAGCGTCGCCGGGTTCAGCAGCGGATTGCCCATCCAGAACGCCAGCGCGCCGCCCATCGACACCTGTTGCTTACGCATCCCCGCCGCTACCGGCGCGGCGCAGCAGGTACACATCATGCCGGGAAGCGCGAACAGCACGCCGGAGAGCGTCCCAAGAAAGCGCGTTTGCCCCAGCGTGCGTAGCAGCCAGTTGCGCGGGATCAGGACCTGAATCAACGAGCCGAGCAGGACGCCCAGCACCGCCGCTTTCCAGACCGCCAGGAAGTAGACCAGCGCATAGTCCCATGCCGCTTTCAGCGGGTTGGCGTCAGCCTGAGCGAGGATCGATTTGCCGATGCTGTGGGTTTCTGCGGCCGTAAACGCTTTGCCGTAGTACGGCTGCCATTTAACGATCCACAGACCAACGATCACGACGAGAAAAAAGAGTGCGGGTTTCCACCATTGAAACGGTGTTGCCGCCTGAGATGAAGACTGACCAGCCATAGCATTCCCCAGGAAAAATGTGGTGATAAAGTGAAGCGCAGAATACTACGCTTCGCTGGCCGCAATTTCACGCAGTTTTGCCGAGGGCAGAATCGTGACGCCCTCCCGCGCGGGCGCAAGCGCTTCGCTCAGCATCGCCTGGGCCACATCCCGGGCGCGGATCGATTTCCAGTTCCCTGGCAACAGGCTGAACAACGGCGCCAGCAGCGCTTCGTTGGCCCTGGTTTTTTCGCGTTCACCCAGCAGCATCGAGGGACGCAGGATCGTCAGCTGCTGCCACGGCTGCGCGCGCAACGCCGCTTCCATCTCACCTTTAACCCGGTTGTAGAAAAACATCGAATGCGCATTGGCGCCCATCGCGCTGACCACCAGCATATGCTTTGCGCCAAGGCGCAGGCCCGTCAACGCCGTATCCACCACCAGCGTGTAGTCCGCCTGAACAAACGCGGCTTTGCTGCCCGCATCCCGCCGCGTGGTGCCCAGACAGCAGAACACGATATCGATTGGATCGACCACCAGCGCCAGCGCATCGCTCAGCTGCGGGTCGTGAGGATTGAACACCCCTGCGGCATCCGCCAGCGGACGGCGGGTTGCGGCGGTGATTGCCGTGATGCCCGGCGCCTGCCTCAACATTCGAAGTAAGTGCCCACCAACTAACCCGGTCGCCCCGGTAATCAAGACCCGACTCATCATACCTCCAGAAAAAATCACCCTGCCGCGGCGGCAGCCGCTCTCACCACAGTATGCAGGCAGTATGAGATTCTGCACGCCTGGCGCCGGCTTTTACGCGCTTTCAGCGTCGCGTAGCCAGTGCAGTTTGGTGCCAAAACCCAGGGTGTTATCGGTAAATTTAAGCTCATCGGGACGGATTTCCCAGACCGGCGCGGGCAGCATTCTGGCCACCGGAAAACGGCTGACATAGCGCTTGCGCATCGCCGCTTCCTCGTCGCCAGAGAGGCGGCGGATTTCACCTTTGAACTGGACGCCACGGATCCGGGCGACGGTTTTCGGCTGGCCATTCACGGTACCGGCAACCTGCGCTCGAGGGCCGCTCATCCGCCCGTGTCGGGTGTTATCATCGCTCAGGAGATAAAAGGCAACGCGTTCTGAGTCATACACGTAAAACGCGTTGGCGCACCACAATTCGCCCTCGCTGGCCACACACCAGGTAATAACGTGCTGTTTGCTCAGCCAGCGGCCGATAGCAGCAAGCGTATCCATCTTTACTCTCCAGTATGCTATGGTGCACCCACCTTAACATACCGATCTCACTGCCGTGTGCTGGTTTCTTTATTTGATACGTACCGCCGATAATCGTCTCTATACCGGGATTACGACCGATGTCTCACGCCGTTTTTGCCAGCATCAGGAGGGTAAAGGGGCGAAGGCATTGCGGGGAAAAGGGGCGCTGCAGCTGGCGTTTAGCCAGGAAGTTGGTGAACACTCACTTGCACTACGGCTCGAGTACCGCATCAAGCAGCTAACGAAGCGCCAGAAAGAGCGCCTCGTTGCCGGAGATGGTTCTTTCGAGACCCTGCTGGAGAGTCTCAGAAGCGATTGAAGTGGTCGCTGTACTCCACCAGGCCATGCACACCTTCCAGCGCGTCTTCGGCCAGAGGGCGAACCTGAAATGCCTCGGCGCTATCCGGCCAGCGGCAACGCAGATCGAAACGGGCTGCCGGCTCAAAGCCCAGGCGGCCATACAAGGCCGGGTCGCCTAATGTGACGACGGCGGCGTAGCTAAATTCATTCAGGGAATCCAGCCCTTCGTAAACCAGCTGGCTGCCGATACCCTGTCCGCGGTAGTTTTCGTCCACCGCCAGCGGGGCCAGACCGACCCATTGCAGCTCTTCGCCTTCGACAGTGACCGGGCTGAAGGCAACATAGCCGATAACCTGCCCTTCATCGTCGGTCGCGACCACGCCGAGCGTGATCAGGCCGTCTTCCCGTAAATCGTGCACCAGCTGCGCTTCAGCCTCGTTGCCAAACGTACGACGCAATAAGGCGTCGATTCCCGGTGCATCAATCCCAATTTCAACTCGAATCAGCATGCCTCACCTACCGATGTCTGTTCAGGTTTCTGCGGGCTGCTTAGCCCAGCTTCAACAAAGTCCGCCATTTGCAGCAGCATTACGCGTAGCGCTTTCGGCATCTGCTCCAGCTCGATGGCATCCATCAGGTTTTTTACATACAGCCCCAGCTCGGTATCGCCTTCAATCACCAGTCGACGCTGGAAAAACAGCGTATCCGGATCCTGTTTACGCGCGGCAATCATCAGCAGATCGCTGGCATCGGCGCTGAAGCTCACGTCGGCTTGCGCCATTGAGCTCACCACCAGCCGCCCGTCGCTTACCGAGGTATACCACAGCAAACCGATATCACGCACATTAATACTTAACCAGCGGCCTTCGAGAAAATCCAGCTCGCCATCTTCCAGTGCCTGACGGAACTGCCAGCTTAACACCTGCTCCAGCACCTGACGCTTGAGGGCAAAAGGCGCCAGCTTAACCGGCACGCTCAGTAAAGACGGGCCAAAGTGGACCAGCCGGGAACGCAATTTATCCAACACAAGCCTTACTCCATGAAAGCAATCGTTCCACTATTGTGCCATATCAAATAAACGACATAGCGGCGTAAATCAACAAAATCGCGTCGACAGGTTCCTATTATTGAATCCGTCAATACGCTTTTAACTGCCTCAAATCAAGAATTGTCACCAGAAGGTTAACTAAAATCCCTGCTCATTAACCCTAATTAGCGTCCCTCCGGGCCGCATTTTTCCAGGAAAAATTATGGAGCTGCTCTGCCCAGCCGGTAATCTTCCGGCACTTAAGGCGGCCATCGAAAACGGTGCCGATGCCGTCTATATTGGGCTGAAAGATGACACCAACGCCCGCCACTTTGCCGGTCTGAATTTCACCGAAAAGAAACTGCAGGAAGCCGTCAGCTTTGTTCATCAGCATCGTCGTAAACTGCATATTGCGATCAATACTTTTGCTCACCCTGACGGCTACGTCCGTTGGCAGCGTGCGGTAGACATGGCGGCCCAGCTGGGTGCTGACGCCTTAATTCTGGCCGACATCGCGATGCTGGAGTACGCCGCCGAGCGCTATCCGCATATTGAGCGCCACGTTTCGGTGCAGGCTTCGGCCACTAACGAAGAGGCGGTGCGCTTCTATCACCGTAATTTCGACGTCGCCCGGGTGGTATTGCCACGGGTACTCTCGATCCATCAGGTGAAGCAGCTGGCGCGCACCACGCCGGTTCCGCTGGAGGTTTTCGCCTTCGGTAGCCTGTGCATCATGGCGGAAGGCCGTTGCTACCTCTCCTCTTACCTGACGGGCGAATCGCCAAATACCGTCGGCGCCTGTTCGCCTGCGCGCTTCGTTCGCTGGCAACAAACGCCCCAGGGGCTGGAGTCGCGCCTGAACGAAGTCCTGATTGACCGTTATCAGGATGGGGAAAACGCTGGCTACCCGACGCTGTGCAAAGGCCGGTATCTGGTGGATGGCGAGCGCTATCATGCGCTGGAAGAGCCAACCAGCCTGAATACGCTGGAGCTGCTGCCGGAACTGATGGCGGCAAATATTGCGTCGGTGAAAATTGAAGGCCGTCAGCGCAGCCCCGCCTACGTCACCCAGGTCGCGAAAGTCTGGCGTCAGGCGATCGATCGCTGCAAAGCCGACCCGCAGCACTTTATCCCGCAGTCCGCGTGGATGGAGACGCTCGGCGCGATGTCTGAAGGGACGCAAACCACTCTTGGCGCCTACCACCGTAAATGGCAGTGAGAAACGTGATGAAATATTCGTTAGGGCCGGTGCTTTACTACTGGTCAAAAGAGACGCTGGACGATTTTTACCAGCAGGCAGCCAGCTCCAGCGCCGATACCATCTATCTGGGCGAAGCGGTATGCAGTAAACGTCGAGCCACCAAAGTGGGCGACTGGCTTGAGATGGCGAAAACCCTGGCCGGCAGCGGCAAGCAGGTGGTGATCTCAACCCTCGCGCTTGTTCAGGCCTCTTCTGAGTTAGGCGAGCTGAAGCGCTATGTCGATAATGGCGAATTTCTGATCGAAGCCAGCGACCTGGGCGTGGTGAATATGTGCGCCGAACGTCGACTGCCGTTTGTCGCCGGTCATGCGCTCAACTGCTATAACGCCGTCACCCTGCGTTTACTGCAAAAACAGGGAATGGTGCGTTGGTGCATGCCGGTTGAACTTTCCCGCGACTGGCTGGTGAACCTGCTCACGCAGTGTGAAGAACTGGGGATCCGCGATCGGTTTGAAGTGGAAGTGCTGAGCTACGGCCATCTGCCGCTGGCCTACTCCGCCCGCTGCTTTACCGCCCGTTCCGAAGACCGTCCGAAAGACGAATGCGAAACCTGCTGCATCAAGTACCCCAACGGGCGTAACGTGCTGTCGCAGGAGAATCAGCAGGTCTTCGTCCTGAACGGTATCCAGACCATGAGCGGCTATGTGTACAACCTTGGTAACGAGCTGGCATCGATGCAGGGGCTGGTCGATATGGTACGTCTGTCGCCGCTTGGCAATGAGACCTTTGCCATGCTGGACGCCTTCCGCGCCAATGAAAATGGCGGCGCACCGCTGCCGCTTATCGCCAACAGCGATTGTAACGGTTACTGGAAGCGACTGGCCGGGCTGGAACTGCAATCCTGAAAATAGCTCACTTTGTTAACAACACGTCTCGTTTTTTCATGCAGTATTAACGCTGCAGCTTTTCTGGCCGGCGCATGCTGAATGCGCCAGGCTGGAATAAGACCTTCAATCTGATGACGATGCTGTAACAAAGTGAGCCTTTATGACTGACAAATCTATTCCGTTCTCGGTGCTCGATCTGGCGCCGATCCCGCAAGGAGCCTCTGCGCGAGAAGCCTTCTCCCACTCTTTAGACCTGGCGCAGCTGGCTGAAAAACGCGGCTATTACCGCTACTGGCTGGCGGAGCACCACAATATGGTCGGGATCGCCAGCGCCGCAACCTCGGTGCTTATCGGCTATCTTGCCGCCAACACCACCACGCTGCACCTGGGTTCCGGTGGCGTCATGCTGCCCAACCACGCGCCGCTGGTGATTGCCGAGCAGTTTGGCACCCTGAATACGCTCTATCCCGGACGAATTGACCTTGGGCTCGGCCGCGCGCCGGGCAGCGACCAGCCGACAATGCGCGCGTTGCGCCGCCACATGAGCGGAGATGTCGACAATTTCCCGCGCGATGTTGCCGCTCTGGTGGACTGGTTTGATGCCCGCGATCCTAATCCGCACGTGCGCCCGGTGCCCGGCTACGGGGAAAAGATCCCGGTGTGGCTGCTCGGTTCCAGCCTGTACAGCGCCCAGCTGGCAGCGCAGCTTGGACTACCTTTTGCCTTCGCCTCACACTTCGCGCCGGACATGCTGTTGCAGGCCCTGCATCTCTACCGGACCCAGTTCAAGCCGTCCGCGCGGTTAGCCCAACCGTATGCCATGGTATGCATTAATATCATCGCCGCCGACAGCAATCGTGATGCGGAATTCCTGTTTACCTCGATGCAGCAGGCGTTTGTGAAACTGCGCCGCGGCGAAACCGGCCAGCTACCACCGCCGGTGGAGAATATGCACCAGCTGTGGTCCGCTTCTGAGCAGTACGGCGTGCAGCAGGCGCTGAGCATGTCGCTGGTCGGGGACAAAACCAAGATTCGCCACGGGCTGGAGTCTGTATTGCGTGATACCCAGGCCGACGAGCTGATGGTGAACGGCCAGATCTTCGATCATCAGGCGCGGTTGCATTCGTTTGAGTTAGCGATGCAGGTGAAAGAGGAATTGCTGGGTTAATGTCTGTTTCCGCTTCCCGGCTGGGATGAATACCAACCGGGAAGCGTTGAAATTATTGATAAACAGGCAGGATGTTAAAGCTCGATAAGAAATGGACCACCACGTTTCCGGCACCGAACAGCAGAATCAGCACAATCATCGGCATTCCACCCCAGACGCGAAACTGTGGGCTACCGAAGCGCTTACGTGATGCGCGGGCCAGCAGCGCCGGCACAATCGCCGCCCAGATGGTCGCCGCTAACCCGGCATAACCGATGGCATACAGAAAACCGTCAGGCTGCAGCAGGCCGCCGATCATCGGTGGAACGAAGGTCAGCAGCGCCGTTTTAAAGCGTCCCAGAGCCGAATCATCAAAACCAAACAGATCGGCCAGATAGTCAAACAGGCCCAGCGTCACTCCGAGGAATGAACTGGCAACCGCGAAGTTTGAAAACACGACCAGCAACAGGTCCAGGCTACGGCTGTTGAGCACGCCGCTCAGCGCCTGCACCAGCACATCAATGTTACCGCCTTTCTGCGCGATACCCACAAACTCCGGGCGCGGAATATTGCCCATTGTCACCAGTAACCAGATGACATACAGCCCCAGCGCCAGCAGCGTGCCGTATACCAGACAACGGACGATGGTGCGCGGATCCTTGCCGTAATACTTCATCAGACTCGGCACATTACCGTGATAGCCAAATGACGCCAGGCAAAACGGCAGCGTCATCAGCAGGTACGGCGTGTAGGAGGCATTTTTTTCAGCGACGTTAAACAGCGTGGTCGGTTCAACATGCCCCAGCAGGCTGCCAAAGGTCAGGAAAAAGGTGATGACCTTTGCGCCCAACACAATCGCCGTCATCCGGCTCACCGCTTTGGTGCTCAACCAGACGATAAAAGCGACCAGCAGCGCAAAGCCAAAGCCCGCCGCCCGCGCCGGCACGTCTAGCGAAAGTTCAGAAAACGTATGGTGCAGGATCGAACCGCTGGCCGAAATGTAGGCGTAGGTCAGGATATAAAGGACGAAGGCAATGGAAAGCCCATTAATCAGGTTCCAGCCTTTGCCGAGCAGGTCTTTGGTGATGGTGTCAAAACTGGAACCAATGCGGTAGTTCAGGTTCGCTTCCAGAATCATCAGCCCGGAGTGCAGCATACAGAACCAGGTGAAGACCAGAGCGGCCAGCGACCAGAAGAACCACGCACCGGACATAACCACCGGCAGCGAAAACATTCCTGCGCCAATAATGGTCCCGCCGATAATCACCACGCCGCCAAACAGGGACGGTCGGGTTGCCGTAGTGGTAAGTGTCGCCATTTAACGCAATCTCCAGTCAATCATGCTTTTAGTTATTAACGCGAAGCACTGTACCAGTACACGAGTACAAAAGGAATAAAAAAAGCCCCAATCATCACGATCGGGGCTGTATTATTTACTTTACGCTAGCGGAGTGCGCTAATTACGCATCGCCACCGAAACGACGACGACCAGCGGAATCATCACGGCGCGGTGCAGCTGCATCATCACGACGCGGTGCGCGACCTTCACGACGTTCGCCGCTGAAACGACGACCATCACCACGGCCACCTTCGCGACGCTCACCGCTGAAATTACGGCCGCCTTCACGACGCTCGCCACCGAATGCACGACCGCCTTCGCGACGTTCACCACCGCCACGACGCTCGCCGCCACGGTCCGGACGCGGCTGAGCATCGCCCAGCAGCTGCATGTTCATCGGCTTGTTCAGGATGCGGGTGCGAGTAAAGTGCTGCAGAACTTCGCCCGGCATGCCTTTCGGCAGTTCGATAGTGGAGTGGGTACCAAACAGCTTGATGTTACCGATGTAACGGCTGCTGATGTCGCCTTCGTTAGCGATAGCGCCAACGATGTGACGAACTTCAACACCATCATCACGGCCCACTTCAATGCGATACAGTTCCATATCACCTACGTCACGACGCTCGCGCTTCGGACGATCTTCACCACCACGTTCCGGACGGTCGCCACGCGGGCCACGGTCATTACGATCGTTACGACGTTCGAAACGATCGTCGCGATCGCGGAATTCACGCTTAGGACGCATCGGAGCATCCGGCGGCAGAATCAGCGGACGCTCGCCCTGAGCCATTTTCAGCAGTGCTGCGGCCAGAGTTTCGATATCCAGTTCTTCACCTTCGGCGGACGGCTTGATGTTCGCCAGCAGCGCACGGTACTGATCCAGATCGCTGCTTTCCAGCTGCTGCTGAATTTTCGCGGCGAATTTTTCCAGACGGCGTTTGCCCAGCAGCTCTGCGTTCGGCAGTTCTACTTCTGGAATCGTCAGCTTCATGGTGCGTTCGATGTTACGCAGCAGGCGGCGTTCGCGGTTCTCAACGAACAGCAGCGCACGGCCAGCACGACCCGCACGACCGGTACGGCCGATACGGTGAACGTAAGATTCTGAGTCCATCGGGATGTCGTAGTTAACAACCAGGCTGATACGTTCAACGTCGAGGCCACGAGCCGCAACGTCGGTCGCAATCAGGATGTCCAGACGACCATCTTTCAGACGTTCCAGAGTCTGCTCACGCAGGGACTGGTTCATGTCACCGTTCAGCGCGGCGCTGTTATAGCCGCTACGCTCCAGCGCTTCTGCCACTTCCAGGGTCGCGTTTTTGGTACGAACGAAGATAATCGCCGCATCAAAATCTTCCGCTTCCAGGAAACGCACCAGCGCTTCGTTTTTACGCATACCGTAAGCAGTCCAGTAGCTCTGGCTGATGTCCGGGCGAGTAGTTACGCTGGACTGGATGCGCACTTCCTGCGGCTCTTTCATAAAGCGGCGGGTAATACGACGGATCGCTTCCGGCATAGTGGCAGAGAACAGAGCGGTCTGATGACCTTCTGGGATCTGAGCCATAATTGTTTCTACGTCTTCGATGAAGCCCATGCGCAGCATTTCGTCAGCTTCATCCAGCACCAGACCGCTCAGTTTAGAGAGATCCAGCGTACCGCGCTTCAGGTGGTCCAGCAGACGACCCGGGGTACCGACGACGATCTGTGGTCCCTGGCGCAGTGCACGCAGCTGCACGTCATAACGCTGGCCGCCGTAAAGGGCTACCACGTTTACGCCGCGCATATGTTTAGAGAATTCCGTCATCGCTTCAGCAACCTGTACCGCCAGTTCGCGGGTCGGCGCCAGCACCAGAATTTGCGGTGCTTTGAGCTCAGGATCAAGGTTGTTCAGCAGCGGTAAAGAGAACGCTGCAGTTTTACCGCTACCAGTCTGGGCCATACCCAGAACGTCGCGGCCGCCCAGCAGGTGCGGAATGCACTCAGCCTGGATCGGAGATGGTTTTTCGTAACCCAGATCGTTAAGGGCTTCAAGGATAGGAGCCTTCAGGCCCAGATCTGCAAAAGTGGTTTCGAATTCAGCCATGTAGTACGTGTGCCTCAAAATTAATGGCGGCCAGTCTACATAACTCAACGTGAAAATTTAGAGTAATTTTCATTGAAAAGTGTGAACCGGCTCAAAGTAGGTGTATTAACGAACAACAACGCCCTCACCCGTAAAGGTGATGGCAAACAAAAAATGGGCTGATGTGTGTTCGTCAGCTATTGCTGGTCCGATTCTGCCAGGTCATCTTGCTCCTGGCCCAAGAGCGATAATTCCAACAATGCGTATCGGTGCTCAACGTAGTTGTGAACGTTGTTTGCGACCGCCAGTTTGAACAGTGCCGTAGCGCTGTCCCTGTCCCCCAGACTTAGGTAGTACTTACCTAAATAGAAGTTGGTTTCACTGAGATGCTCAGCGAGCGAGGTGTTATCCGTTGCGTCTGCCTTCAAACGATCCATCAGCGTTTTTTCGCTAATATCGTTAAGGTAGAACTCGACAATGTTCCATCCCCATTGTTCTTTATCCGATTTATCGAAGCGCTGTTTCAGTGCTTCAAGTGCCTGCTTCTCGTCGAGTTTGCGCTCAGCGAGGTAAAGCCACAGACTACGGAAAGGATCATTGGGATCGTCTTGATAAAACGCCAGCAGATCATCTTGCGCTAACTTAGCACGACCGCCGTAATACAGAGCGATGCCGCGATTTAAGTGCGCGTAGTTGTAAGTTGGATCAAGCTCAAGTACAGAATCAAACGCTTCATAGGCAGCATCAAAATTGCCTGCCTGCGTTAAATAAATGCCTAAGTAATTGAATACTTCAGGCATATCTGGTCGGATTGCCAGCGCTTGTGAAAAATCATTTCGCGCTAATGCCCTCAGACCGAGACTATCATACAACACTCCGCGCTCATATAAAAGCTGTGCGCGTTCGTCATCGGTTAAAGCCCGACTGGCAAGAATTTGTTCCATGCGCGCCAGAATCACTTCTTGCTGCAAAGTCGGTTGCAATGGCACCGCGAGGACTGCGTCCTTACGCCAGGCAGAGTTGCTGCATCCTGCCAGCGTGAGAGCTGTCGCCACGAAACACCAGCGCAAAAAAGGCTTCATTTCCCACTCCCGAAGACAACGATTGGATGAACGTCCAGTTCCCCGACTGCAAACAAGGCGTCCTGCCCGTAATAAGCCCTCCGCCAGAGCGGAGGGCAAACGGCAATCTTACTCGCCTTGCTCAGCAGCCGGAGCTTCCGGTGCAGCGGCAGGCTGAGTTTGTTCAGCTGCTTCTTTAATGCTCAGACGAACACGGCCCTGACGGTCAACTTCCAGTACCTTAACCGGTACTTCCTGACCCATCTGCAGGTAGTCAGTCACTTTCTCTACACGCTTATCAGCGATCTGAGAAATATGCACCAGACCTTCTTTACCGCCGCCGATGGCAACGAATGCGCCAAAGTCAACGATACGGGTCACTTTACCATTGTAGACGCGGCCCACTTCGATCTCAGCAGTGATCTCTTCGATACGACGGATAGCGTGCTGTGCTTTGTCGCCATCAGTTGCTGCGATTTTCACGGTACCGTCATCTTCGATTTCGATGGTGGTGCCGGTCTCTTCGGTCAGCGCACGGATAACGGAACCGCCTTTACCGATAACGTCTTTGATCTTGTCCGGGCTGATCTTGATGGTGTGGATACGCGGTGCGAATTCAGAGATATCGCCGCGCGGCGCGTTAATCGCCTGCTCCATAACACCCAGGATGTGCAGACGTGCACCTTTAGCCTGGTTCAGGGCAACCTGCATGATCTCTTTGGTGATACCTTCAATTTTGATATCCATCTGCAGTGCAGAGATACCGTCGCGGGAGCCCGCTACTTTGAAGTCCATATCACCCAGGTGGTCTTCATCACCCAGAATGTCAGACAGAACAACGTAGTTGTCGCCTTCTTTTACCAGGCCCATTGCGATACCAGCAACGGCGGCTTTCACCGGCACGCCAGCATCCATCAGCGCCAGAGAAGCACCACACACGGAAGCCATAGAAGAAGAACCGTTAGATTCGGTGATTTCAGAAACCACACGTACGGTGTACGGGAATTCTTCAGTGGTCGGCATAACGGCCAGCACGCCGCGCTTAGCCAGACGACCGTGACCGATTTCACGACGCTTCGGTGAACCTACCATGCCGGTCTCACCAACGGAGTACGGAGGGAAGTTGTAGTGGAACAGGAAGGAGTCAGTACGCTCGCCCATCAGTTCATCGATGTTCTGTGCATCACGTGCAGTACCCAGGGTCGCGGTAACCAGCGCCTGCGTTTCGCCACGGGTGAACAGTGCAGAACCGTGAGTACGCGGCAGTACGCCGGTACGAACGTCCAGGCCACGGATCATATCTTTTTCACGACCATCGATACGCGGTTCGCCTGCCAGTACGCGGCTACGAACAGCATTTTTCTCGATAGCGTGCAGGATTTCACCCAGTTCGTTAGCGTCCAGGGTTTCGTCTTCTGCAACCAGCGTAGCGATGACTTCAGCTTTGATCGCGTCAATCTGCGCGTAACGCTCTTGCTTGTCGGTGATACGGTAAGCGTCGCTCAGACGAGCTTCAGCCAGTGCAGCAACGCGCGCGTTCAGCGCTTCGTTGACGGCTTCAGGCTGCCAGTCCCAACGCGGTTTGCCCGCTTCTTTCACGAGGTCGTTGATGGTCTGAATAACAATCTGCTGCTGCTCATGGCCAAAGACCACGGCGCCCAGCATCTGGTCTTCGCTCAGCAGTTCTGCTTCGGATTCAACCATCAGTACAGCAGCTTCGGTACCGGCAACAACCAGGTCCAGCTTACTTTCTTTCAGCTCATCCTGAGTCGGGTTCAGTACGTACTGGTCGTTGATGTAGCCAACACGTGCGGAACCGATAGGACCGTTGAATGGGATACCAGACAGGGACAGAGCCGCGGAAGCACCAATCATGGCGACGATATCCGGGTTAACCTGCGGGTTAACGGAAACAACGGTAGCGATAACCTGAACTTCGTTAACGAAGCCTTCCGGGAACAGCGGACGAACCGGGCGGTCAATCAGACGCGCGATCAGGGTTTCGCCTTCGCTTGGACGGCCTTCACGACGGAAGAAACCACCCGGGATTTTACCGGCAGCGTAGGTACGCTCCTGGTAGTTAACGGTCAGCGGGAAGAAGTCCTGACCTGGTTTAGCTTTTTTCTGACCAACAACGGTAACGAATACCGCAGTGTCATCCATGCTCACCATGACGGCGGCACTGGCCTGACGAGCCATCATGCCGGTTTCCAGGGTGACGGTATGTTGGCCGTACTGGAATTTACGAACGATCGGATTTAGCAAGATTCTATCCTTTATATCAATTGGTGACGCTATATCCACGACATAGCATCGTTGACCCGATCTTTTGCATCCTCGCGACTAATGACAACCTTTACCCGTTTCTACAGGTCAAGCCTCTCATTAGCCGCGCGAACCTCTGCACAAAGATCATTAATAGCAACAATACATGAGTTTTTAGTGAATTGCTGCCGCCCGGTCGAAAAAAGGGGCCCTGAGGCCCCTTCTTCTGAAACTCGCAGAATTAGCGACGCAGACCCAGACGCTCGATCAGCGCAGAGTAACGTGCAACATCTTTACGTTTCAGGTAGTCGAGCAGTTTACGACGCTGGGAAACCATGCGCAGCAGACCACGACGGCTGTGGTGATCTTTTTTATGCTCGGAGAAGTGACCCTGCAGATGGTTAATCTGTGCAGTCAGCAGTGCAACCTGAACTTCGGTAGAACCGCTGTCGTTTTCGCCACGACCAAACTCAGAAACGATTTTTGCTTTAGCTTCAACGCTTAGAGACATTTTAAAACTCCAAATTGAAAAGAAAGAAAGGGTGCCGATCTCTAATTCAGCGACCCCCGATGTAACACCCGAAAATGTTAAAACACTTTTGCGGACGTTAAGCGGCGATATTCTACTCGCAGCCGGCTTTTATCGCAAGAACAGCCCTCAAGCTGGGTATTCAACAACCAGGCGACGTGGTGCCACGCGGCCTTCATCGTCAATCTCACCCATCCCGAGAAACGTCCCGGCTTCACCTTCGGTGACACGAACCAGCCCCTGGAACGGCACGCCTGATGTGCGAACCGGGTTACCGTTCTTAAAGTAAACAGCCGATGTTTCTGGAATATTAACCACCGGATAATCCGATGCCGGACTGTCCATCGGCATCAGCAGCGGGTCAAGCAGCTCCGCGGCAGGAATATCCTGCGCGGCGGCCTGTTCGACCAGCGCCTGAAGCTGTTCCAGCGTCACCATCCGCTCAACCGGATATTTGCTGACAGCCAGACGACGCAGGAAAATCACATGCGCGCCGCAGCCCAGCTTCTCACCTAAATCGTCGATAATCGTACGAATATAGGTGCCTTTTGAGCAGTGAATTTCCAGCTCCAGCTCGTCACCTTCATGACGGATAAACAGCAGTTCGTAGACGGTAATCGGGCGGGCTTCACGCGGCACGTCAATCCCCTGACGGGCATATTCGTACAGCTTTTTCCCCTGGTACTTCAGCGCCGAGTACATCGACGGTACCTGCTGGGTTTCGCCACGAAAACTGTCCAGCGCTGCCGCCAGCTGTTCATCGCTAAACGTCAGCGGGCGCTCTTCAACCACCTGACCATCGGCGTCGGAGGTATCGGTGCGCTGCCCGAGTTTGGCAATCACGCGATAGCGCTTATCGGAATCCAGCAGGTACTGAGAGAACTTGGTGGCTTCGCCAAGGCAAACCGGCAGCATGCCGGTTGCCAGCGGATCCAGCGCACCGGTGTGCCCTGCCCGGTTCGCGTTATAAAGACGTTTTACTTTTTGCAGTACATCGTTGCTGGAGGCGCCCTGAGGCTTATCCAGCAGCAGTACGCCGTGCACATCACGACCGCGACGACGAGGACGACTCATTAGTCCTCCTTGCTGTCGTCCGGGTTCACACGACGTTCATCGTCATGTTTCACCACGCTGGTCACCAGGTTGGACATGCGCATCCCTTCGACCAGTGAGTTGTCGTAGAAGAAGGTCAGTTCCGGCACGATACGCAGGCGCATCGCTTTACCCAGCAGAGAACGGATGAAGCCGGATGCTTCCTGTAACGCTTTGATACCCGCTTTAACCGCGGCTTCGTCTTTGTCGTTCAGAAAGGTCACAAACACTTTGGCATAAGCCAGATCGCGGGACATTTCGACGCCAGAGACTGTCGTCATCATACCCAGACGCGGGTCTTTAATTTCACGCTGCAGGATGATAGCAATTTCTTTTTGCATCTCCTGAGCCACACGCTGCGGGCGACCGAATTCTTTCGCCATAATAGATTCTCCAGATAAAGACAAAAAAGGGGCCTTAGCCCCTTTTTAGAATGCGTGCCGGGTGGCGCTGTGCTAACCCGGCCTACCATCAGCAATTAAGCGATAGTACGTTGGATTTCAATGATTTCGAATACTTCGATCATATCGCCAACGCGAACGTCGTTGTAGTTCTTAACACCGATACCACATTCCATGCCGTTACGGACTTCGTTAACGTCATCTTTGAAGCGGCGCAGGGATTCCAGCTCGCCTTCGTAGATAACCACGTTGTCACGCAGAACGCGGATTGGGTTATGACGCTTGATGATACCTTCGGTAACCATACAGCCCGCGATGGCGCCGAATTTCGGCGATTTGAACACATCACGCACTTCAGCCAGACCAATGATCTGCTGTTTCAGTTCCGGAGACAGCATGCCGCTCATCGCTGCTTTCACTTCGTCGATCAGGTTATAGATGACGGAGTAGTAACGCAGATCCAGGCTTTCCGCTTCGATAACTTTACGTGCAGATGCATCAGCACGTACGTTGAAGCCCACCAGGATAGCGTTGGATGCCGCAGCCAGGGTCGCGTCGGTTTCGGTAATACCACCGACACCAGAACCAATGATCTTCACTTTTACTTCGTCGGTGGACAGTTTCAGTAAAGAATCAGAGATCGCTTCCACAGAGCCCTGAACGTCTGCTTTCAGTACCACGTTCACTTCGTGAACTTCGCCTTCAGTCATGTTAGCAAACATGTTCTCAAGCTTGGACTTCTGCTGACGTGCCAGTTTGACTTCGCGGAATTTGCCCTGACGATACAGCGCAACTTCACGCGCTTTTTTCTCGTCACGAACAACGGTCACTTCGTCACCGGCAGCCGGAACACCGGACAGACCGAGGATTTCCACCGGAATGGACGGACCTGCTTCCAGAACTTCCTGACCCAGTTCGTTACGCATTGCACGAACGCGGCCATATTCGAAGCCACACAGAACGATATCGCCTTTGTTCAGAGTACCTTCACGTACCAGAACGGTAGCAACCGGACCACGACCTTTATCCAGGAAGGATTCGATAACCGCACCGCTTGCCATACCCTTACGAACGGCTTTCAGCTCCAGAACTTCAGCCTGCAGCAGGATGGCGTTCAGCAGATCGTCGATACCGGTACCGGCTTTCGCAGATACTGGGATGAACTGAGATTCGCCGCCCCACTCTTCCGGCATAACGCCGTACTGAGACAGTTCGTTTTTAACACGATCCATGTCAGCTTCTGGTTTGTCGATTTTGTTCACTGCAACGACTACCGGTACCTGCGCTGCTTTCGCGTGCTGGATAGCTTCGATAGTTTGCGGCATCACGCCATCATCGGCAGCAACAACCAGAACAACGATATCCGTTGCCTGAGCACCACGAGCACGCATGGAGGTAAACGCGGCGTGACCCGGGGTATCCAGGAAGGTGATCATCCCGTTTTCAGTTTCAACGTGATATGCACCAATGTGCTGGGTAATGCCACCCGCTTCGCCAGATGCCACTTTCGTTGAACGAATGTAGTCCAGCAGCGAGGTTTTACCGTGGTCAACGTGACCCATAATGGTCACAACCGGTGCACGGGCTTCTGCCGCAGCGCCAGTATCACGGTCGCTCATTACCGCTTCTTCCAGCTCGTTTTCACGACGCAGGATAACTTTGTGACCCATCTCTTCGGCAACCAGCTGTGCGGTTTCCTGGTCGATGACCTGGTTGATGGTCGCCATTGCGCCCAGCTTCATCATTGCTTTGATGACCTGAGAACCTTTGACGGCCATTTTGTTGGCCAGGTCACCCACGGTGATGGTTTCGCCAATGATAACGTCACGGTTTACAGCCTGCGCAGGCTTCTGGAAGCCCTGTTGCAGAGAAGAACCTTTACGCTTACCACCTTTACCGCCACGAACGGCTGCACGAGCCTCTTCACGGTCGGCTTTGGATTCTGCGTGCTTGTTACCTTTCTTCTGAGGACGTGCGGCTTTGGCGTTACGGCCACGGCCACGACCACCTTCAACTTCGCGGTCATTGTCATCTTCAGCCTGACGGGCATGCTGAGAGGTGGTCACGTGGTAATCGCTGGTGTCTTCAGTCGGCTCGGCATTCACACCATTTTTCTCATTTTCTTCGGCCATGCGGCGGGCATCTTCCGCAACACGACGCGCTTCTTCTTCAAGCTTACGACGCGCTTCTTCTTCAGATTTGCGCTTCAGCTCTGCTGATTCGTTTTCACGGCGGATCTTTTCAGCCTGGGCGGTTTTGGTCATATCGTCGGTTTGTTGATTGCTCACTTTGTCTTTTTCCGCGGCTTCACGTTTCGCTTTCTCAGCGACTTCACGTTTAGCTTGTTCTGCGGCCTCGCGTTCAGCTTTTAATTGCGCCTCTCGCTTGGCAGTTTCTTCTGCTTCACGATGGGCTTGCTCTTCCGCTTCACGCTGCGCCTGCTCTTCCGCGGCAAGGCGTTCTGCCTCTTGCGGATCGCGTTTCACAAAGGTGCGTTTCTTGCGGACTTCGATTTGTACCGATTTACTCTTTCCACCGGTACCTGGAATATTCAACGTGCTACGCGTTTTGCGCTGCAGCGTTAACTTGTCGGGCGCCGAGCCGTGTTCACGGTTCAGGTGCGACAACAAGGTCTGTTTCTCTTGCGCTGTCACAGAATCATCAGCCGATTTGCGAATCCCTGCATCAGCAAACTGCTGTATCAGGCGATCCACAGAGGTCTGAATCTCTGAGGCCAGCGCTTTAATGGTCACATCTGTCATGCTGTTCCTTCCTGCTACAGTTTATTACGCTTCGTCGCCGAACCAACAAATATTACGGGCGGCCATGATGAGCTCTCCGGCTTTTTCGTCGGTCAACCCTTCGATATCAGCCAGATCATCAATGCCCTGCTCGGCGAGATCTTCCAGCGTACAAACGCCACGGGCAGCCAGTTTGAAAGCCATCAAACGTTCTAAACCTTCCAGATTCAGTAAATCTTCAGCAGGTTTAGTATCTCCCAGGCTTTCTTCCTGAGCCAGCGCCAACGTGGTCAGCGCGTTTTTCGCACGCTCACGAAGTGCTTCAACGGTGTCTTCATCGAGACCGTCGATTTCCAGCAGTTCTTTTACCGGCACATAGGCCAGTTCTTCCAGCGTAGCGAAGCCTTCTTCAACCAACATCGTGGCGAAATCTTCATCAATATCAAGATATTTAGTGAAGGTATCGATCGCCGCGTGGGCTTCAGCCTGATGTTTCGCCTGCAGATCATCAACGGTCATGACGTTGAGTTCCCAGCCGCTCAGCTGCGAGGCCAGACGGACGTTCTGACCGTTACGGCCAATCGCCTGCGCCAGGTTACCCGCTTCAACCGCGATATCCATGGTGTGTTTATCTTCATCAACCACGATAGACGCGACATCAGCCGGAGCCATTGCGTTAATCACGAACTGCGCCGGGTTATCATCCCACAGGACGATATCGATACGCTCGCCGCCCAGTTCGGTAGAAACCGCCTGAACGCGCGCGCCACGCATACCAACGCAAGCGCCAACCGGGTCGATACGCTTATCGTTAGTTTTTACTGCAATCTTCGCACGAGAGCCAGGATCGCGGGCAGCCGCTTTAATTTCGAGCACTTCTTCGCCGATTTCTGGCACTTCAATGCGGAACAGTTCGATCAGCATTTCCGGCTTGGAACGAGTGACGAACAGCTGAGCACCACGAGCTTCCGGACGAACAGCGTAAAGAACGCCGCGAATACGGTCGCCAGGACGGAAGTTTTCACGCGGCAGCATATCTTCACGCAGGATCACGGCTTCAGCATTGCTGCCCAGATCCAGAGTGATGTTATCGCGGTTTACCTTCTTCACCACGCCAGTGATGATTTCACCTTCGTGCTCACGGAACTGATCAACCACCATGGCGCGCTCAGCTTCACGCACTTTCTGCACGATAACCTGTTTCGCGGTCTGCGTGGTGATACGGTCGAAGGTGACGGATTCAATCTGGTCTTCAACGAAGTCGCCAGGATTCATGCTTTCGTCTTCGTAGCGCGCCGCTTCCAGCGTGATTTCGCGCGTTGGCTGGGTCACTTCTTCAACGACCAACCAGCGACGGAAAGTGTCAAAATCACCGCTACGACGATCGATGCTTACACGCACATCGATCTCTTGTTCGTATTTTTTCTTGGTTGCCGTTGCCAGTGCACTTTCCAGTGCTTCGAAAATCTTTTCGCGCGGCAGCGCTTTTTCGTTGGAAACGGCTTCAACAACAGCCAAAATTTCTTTGTTCATCGGGGCCTTTCACCTCAATCCAGACTGTTAAAAGTGGGGAACCAGGTTCGCCTTCTGGATGTTACTCAGCGCGAACACTTCATCTTTGCCTTCAACGGTTACCGTGATCATTTCACCGTCTACCGCTTTGATAATGCCCTGCCATTTGCGACGGTTCTGCACCGCCATACGCAGTACCAGCGAGACTTCCTCACCGGAAAAACGCGCGTAGTGTTCGGCGGTAAACATCGGGCGATCAAGACCAGGTGAAGACACTTCCAGGTTGTAAGCTACGGTGATTGGATCTTCGACATCCATGACAGCGCTGACCTGGTGGCTCACATCAGCACAATCATCAACATTGATGCCATCATCACTATCAATATAGATGCGCAGTGTGGACGTGCGACCGCGAACGAATTCGATGCCGACCAGCTCAAAGCCAAGCGCTTCAACCGGCGCAGTGAGCATCTCTGTTAATTTTTGCTCTAATGTGGACAAACCCACCCCCAAGACATAAAAAAAGGGCGTATCGCCCAGTTATTCTGAAGTCAGATAACAAAAAACCCCGATAAATCGGGGTTTTAGATAACTGAACCCTGCGATCGCAACTGCGATCTGGAACACCTTCCAGGAGAATTCTTTCAAATTCGGCTACGAAGGACCAGGTCCTCACAGTATATTTGAAAAAGTACTCAATGGGAAAGTGGTTGCGGGGGCCGGATTTGAACCGACGACCTTCGGGTTATGAGCCCGACGAGCTACCAGGCTGCTCCACCCCGCGCCTGAAACGTGGCATATTTTACTCTTAATGAGTAAAAGACGCAAATACTGCTGGGATTTGGTACCGAGGACGGGACATAAAATCGTGGTAAAGTTTATTGATAAACCCTATATTTTGTCAACATGTATTTCGTCATGTCCTGTTCCCATTTGTGCTGTCATTTCGCTCTTTTTTAGCAAAAAAGCAATGAATCACTTCCTGTCATCCGCAAAAGATGATTAAATGAAAACTCACAATTAATGCATAAACATGCAATAAAAAGTTGTTCCACTTGATGCTATTGTTACCGCCACTTTGGGCACGGAAAGCGCGCAGTCACCAGAGCAGCGTCAATGTTCGTCACGATTATGTGCGATGTCCGGAAAAAAAACGGCAGGCAGAATAGTCAAATGGGACAGGTTTTACGACTTGATAAACCGAACTCACAACAGTCTATCTAGCAGGGTTTTATTTTATGACGACGATTCTTAAGCATCTCCCGGTTGGTCAACGCATTGGTATCGCTTTCTCTGGTGGACTGGATACCAGCGCCGCACTGCTGTGGATGCGCAAAAAAGGCGCAGTGCCTTATGCCTATACCGCGAACCTGGGTCAGCCGGACGAAGAGGACTACGATGCGATTCCTCGTCGCGCCAAAGAGTACGGTGCCGAAGGCGCTCGTCTGATCGACTGCCGTAAGCAGCTGGTCGCAGAAGGTATCGCCGCTATCCAGTGTGGCGCGTTCCACAATACCACCGGTGGCCTGACCTACTTTAACACCACCCCGCTGGGTCGTGCGGTAACAGGTACCATGCTGGTTGCGGCAATGAAAGAAGACGGCGTGAACATCTGGGGTGACGGCAGTACTTATAAAGGCAACGATATCGAACGCTTCTATCGTTATGGCCTGCTCACCAACGCCGAACTGAAAATCTACAAACCGTGGCTGGATAGCGACTTTATCGATGAGCTGGGCGGCCGTCAGGAGATGTCTGAGTTTATGATCGCCTGCGGCTTTGACTACAAAATGTCTGTAGAAAAAGCCTACTCAACCGACTCCAACATGCTGGGCGCCACCCATGAAGCGAAAGATCTGGAGTTTCTGAACTCCAGCGTCAAAATCGTTAACCCGATTATGGGCGTCAAATTCTGGGATGAGAGCGTAAAAATTCCGGCTGAAGAAGTCACCATCCGTTTTGAGCAGGGTCACCCTGTGGCATTGAACGGTAAAACCTTCAGCGATGATGTTGAGCTGATGCTTGAAGCGAACCGCATCGGTGGCCGTCATGGTCTGGGTATGAGCGACCAGATTGAAAACCGCATCATCGAAGCAAAAAGCCGTGGCATCTACGAAGCCCCGGGGATGGCGCTGCTGCATATCGCCTACGAGCGTCTGCTGACCGGCATCCACAACGAAGATACCATCGAGCAGTATCATGCTCACGGTCGTCAGTTAGGTCGTCTGCTGTATCAGGGTCGTTGGTTTGACTCGCAGGCGCTGATGCTGCGTGACGCGCTGCAACGTTGGGTGGCGAGCGCCATCACTGGCGAAGTCACGCTGGAACTGCGTC
The DNA here is from genome assembly GCF_014298075.1 of Enterobacter sp. JUb54. GTDB lineage: Bacteria > Pseudomonadota > Gammaproteobacteria > Enterobacterales > Enterobacteriaceae > Klebsiella > Klebsiella lignicola. The sequence goes on along the minus strand of NZ_CP060418.1, from coordinate 4,600,205 downwards.
GCGGTAACGACTACTCCATCCTGAACACCGTCTCCGACAACCTGACCTACAAGGCAGAGCGTTTAACGATGGAAAAAGGTGACTCGATGTTCTCCGCGGAAGACCGTATTGGCCAGCTGACAATGCGTAATCTGGATATCACCGACACCCGTGACAAACTGTTTGGTTACGCGCAATCGGGTCTGCTGACCGCCTCTTCGGCGACCGGCCTTCCTCAGGTTGAGAATCTGGAAAACAGAGACAAATAAGCTATTTTTCCCTGTGCACTAAGCCGACGCTAATCCGTCGGCTTTTTACTGTGATGTGCTACCATCGATGTGCAAATGACGGCCCGAAAATTTTTACCTGTCGCAATTTCTTATAATTGTTGTCTATAATCAGCCGAATACATTTATCCTTGACCCCGTGAGGATCACAATGAATATTAATCCCCCGGTCAGGCCAAACCAGGCAATCAACCGTCTTCTGGAAATGCTCGAACCGTACGCGACACCAATGAATGTCGTCGCCAGAAAAAGGCTGACCCCAAGCTATAAAGGCAAGACGCAGCTCTATCTTTTAAAAAAAGGTGAGCTATCGGTCATTCGTTCTTCCGACAAATTATTGATTGTGACGGTCTATGAACCGCATCTGTTTGGCGTAGCGGAAATATTGCAACCCAGCCATAGCCATGCCCTGCGCGCTGAAGTCGCCTCCGATGTGTTGCGAATCGACAGCGAGCACGCCATCAAACTGTTCCGCGAACATAATCTGTGGGAAGAGGTCACTCGCCTGCTGGCCTACCACACCTCTTACCTGGTGTATCGCGACGATCTGGTATTACAGCAACGCACCTATTCGGTTATCCGCAATCATCTGATGGAGATGCTGCTGTTACCGGAAGAGACACGCTTACGCGTCTCCATTCTTGAATATATCCAGGACCGTACCCACCTTTCACGCAGCAGTATTCTCAATGTCCTGTCGGCGTTAAAAAAGGGAGGCTACATTGAGTTCGCCCGTGGCGGTTATCTGCAAAACGTAAATTCACTTCCTGAGAAATTCTGATTAGCCATCACGCTATTTATCGCTTATCTATCGTCGTCGCGCCGGGTACCGGCAAGCGAATTTAAATTTAAACAAACAAACGATAACGACAAGCGATAAATACTTTTATTCTGAGCCCCTGTATTTATCACACTGAAAAGTGTACTGAAAGCTGAAAAACAGGCTCAGAAATAGCGATGGTATTCCCTGCTCCGCTCACCAGACGTGCTTCGGTACACAAGTGGACGGAAAGACATGCGCTTTCAGCTATCCCTGAAGACGCATAGCGGATTAAACCGGTCTGATTCTTGATATCACATGTTCCGTTGTCGGAGCACGCCTGCCACGCTTCCAGTCATCAGCAAAGCATAAGTATCGTTCTCCCTGCCGTGCTGGTGATAACGGAAAGCGCTTCAGCTAATAACGATTAAACCCAAAAAACCGTTAATCATTTGCCCGAACGCTCGTATCGGGTATTTTTTTACCTGAAGGAATTCAACAATGAGCATGATCACTCCGAAATCAGTTCTGTTAGTTGCAGCGCTCAGCGCAAGCAGTGCTGCCTGCGCATCCGTCAATTTGCACGGCGAGGCGGGAGAGGAGTTCACTAACCTCTCCGCCAGTTTCGGCGCGGAAGATCCGGGCATGACGTTCAACGGTAACTGGGCACACAGCGATAACGATGGTGATGTTGCCGGGTTAGGCATGGGTTATAACTTCAACCTCGGTCCGTTTCTTTTGACCCTTGGAGGAAAAGCGCTGTACCTGAATCCGAAAGATGGCGATGAAGGCTATGCGGTCGCGATGGGTGGCGGTGCACAGCTGCCGTTGGGGGATTTCTTTACCCTGTTTGGTGAAACCTATTATTCCCCGGATTCCATGTCCAGCGGCGTCGACGACTATGTCGAAGCTAACGCCGGGGTGCGGGTGAACGTTATTAAATCGCTGAGTATTGAAGCAGGATATCGCTATATCGATATGGCGGGGAAAAACAGCCATCGCGATAACACCCTCGCCGATGGTGCTTATGCGGGCTTCAACTTCCGTTTCTGATAGCATGCAAAAGGGATTGCCGCTGGCAATCCCTTATTCACTTAAGCAACCGCGGGTACGGTTTTCAGTAGCCGGTTAATCACCTGCAGGCCTGCAATATTGTTCTCTTTACGATAAACCTCATTCATCGCAGACATCTGTTCCAGTTTCGTCAGTGCGCTATAGACATGGAACGCATCACTGTCTTTATCAAAGATGTCTTTCTTCGAGACATCCTGCAAGTAGTTATCTTTGAGTGACTGGCTCAGGCTACTAATCAGCGCAGTATTATCCTGAAAACAGCTCACGACCGCCTGACCACTTTGTCCTGAAGGTTGTGTATCACTATGTAATACCGGCACCGTTAAGGTATTAATGGTATCGACCGTATCCGCCGATGGCGTGGTACTGCATCCGGACAAACACAGGACGCCTGCAATAATGAACGACCTGAACTTCTTCATCTGCGTCACTTCACCTCTTCTGAATAGATGGGCGCGACTTTAGCGATTACGCAGGGATCAAGACCAGTGAAGAGTTATTTATAAATAAACAAACGCAAACTACAGACGAAAAAAAAGACGCTTTTCAGCGTCTTTCTTTCGGAATATTGGTACCGAGGATGGGACTCGAACCCACAAGCCCGTTAGGGCACTACCACCTCAAGGTAGCGTGTCTACCAATTCCACCACCTCGGTACAGAAATCTTAGTGCGGGATATCGCTGCTCGGCTGTGCCGGTGCTGCGGGTTGAGTCTGCTCAGTTTTCGGCGCGCTCAGGTTATCCCACTCACTTCCTTTATTGGTCTTGTTGCTATTGATATTACCCAGCACCAGACTGATGATGAAGAACAACGCTGCCAGGATACCTGTCATGCGGGTCATGAAGTTACCAGAACCGCTGGATCCAAACAACGTGCCGGAAGCGCCTGCTCCGAAGGAGGCTCCCATATCAGCGCCTTTACCTTGCTGCAGCATGATCAGGCCAACGAGACCAATCGCCACAATAAGGAAAACAACTAAAAGAGCTTCTTGCATAATCAACCTGTTCCTTGCGGATTCGCCGCATACCAATTGCTTCAACCAATAAAGCGGGACGTATTAACGTTTCCCACTGAAGCGGGTGTGAATACTAACCAAAGCGAATGACCTTCGCAAGGGCAATTTCGGTGCATTGTATCAACTGCGGAAAAAAACAGCAAAAAGCGCTTTTGGGTCGAAGAAAAAGGCGGCAAACGCCGCCTTTTTAAACACATAGAACCACATCAACCTACATGATTATCGCCCTGCTCCGGGTCACCCGGCTAAACAGGTCAGCGAAGCACATTGGCTTAATCAGGCGTTTTTCACTGCATCTGCGATCCGGTGCGCAAATTCATGCACCTGCTCTTCGTGCTCACCTTCAACCATCACGCGAATTAACGGCTCGGTACCCGATTTACGCAGCAGCACGCGACCGCGGTTACCTAATGCCGCTTCCACTTCCGCCATGACCGCTTTGACGTTTTCATGCTCCAGCGGATTGCCGCTGCCTTCGGTGAAGCGCACGTTAACCAGAATTTGCGGGAACATTTTCATGCCGCTGCACAAGTCATGCAGGCTCATGTGGTTACGCACCATCGCCGCAACAACCTGCAGGCTGGCAACGATACCGTCACCGGTCGTGGTTTTGTCCAGCAGGATAACGTGGCCTGAGTTTTCGGCACCAATACGCCAGCCTTTTTCCTGCAGCTTCTCGAGGACATAGCGGTCGCCCACTTTTGCCCGAACAAACGGGATCCCCAGCTGCTTGAGCGCCAGCTCCAGACCCATGTTGCTCATCAGTGTTCCCACCGCGCCACCGCGCAGCTGGCCCTGACGCAGCCCTTCACGGGCGATGATGTACAGAATCTGGTCGCCGTCGACCTTGTTACCTTCATGGTCGACCATAATAACGCGGTCGCCATCACCATCGTAGGCAATCCCAAGATCGGCTTTTTCTGCCAATACCCGCGCCTGCAGGGCGCGCACATCGGTCGCCCCGACCTCTTCATTGATATTGAGACCGTTAGGTTCGCAACCCATTGCAATCACCTGAGCACCCAGCTCACGGAACACATTCGGTGCGATGTGATAGGTCGCACCGTGCGCGCAATCAACCACGACTTTCAGGGCATTCAGGCTCAGTTCGTTCGGGAAGGTGCCTTTGCAGAACTCAATGTAGCGGCCGGCCGCATCGACAATACGGCTGGCTTTACCTAACTCTGCAGAATCGACGCAGGTCAGTTCTTTTTCCATTTCGGCTTCGATGGCTTCTTCGACATTGTCCGGCAGCTTGGTACCTTCAATGGAGAAGAACTTGATGCCGTTATCATAGAACGGGTTATGCGAAGCCGAAATCACAATCCCGGCTTCCGCGCGGAAGGCACGCGTCAGGTAAGCCACCGCTGGCGTTGGCATTGGGCCGGTAAAAGAGGCCGACAACCCTGCGGCCGCCAGTCCTGCTTCCAGCGCCGATTCCAGCATATAGCCGGAGATACGGGTATCTTTACCGATGATGATTTTCCGTGAACCGTGACGCGCCAGTACCTTACCCGCCGCCCAGCCCAGCTTGAGTACGAATTCCGGAGTAATAGGTGAATCGCCTACGCGGCCACGGATACCATCGGTGCCAAAATATTTGCGGTTACTCATAACGTTTATTTTCCTTTGTGCTCAGAGTGGCTTCCACCACGCGTAGCGCTTCTACCGTTTCTTTGACGTCATGGACGCGAATGATCTGCGCGCCCTGCATCGCTGCAATTACTGCACAAGCCAGACTGCCGCTGAGGCGTTCCGTCGGTCCGACGTTGAGCAACTGACCCACCATCGACTTACGCGACATACCGACCAACAGGGGGAGACCGAAATGATGGAACTCACCAAGTCGAGCAAGCAGCTCATAATTATGGGAAAGATTTTTACCGAAACCGAATCCTGGGTCGAGCAACAATTTCTCTTTTGCGATGCCGGCCTGCTCGCAGCGCACGATATGCTCGGTGAAAAAGTGGACAACATCGGCAAAGACATCGTCATACTTCGGCGCTTCCTGCATGGTTTTCGGCTGGCCCTGCATATGCATCAGGCATACCGGCAGCCCGGTTTGCGCGGCGGCTTCTAAGGCGCCTGGTTCGGTCAGCGAGCGGATATCGTTAATAATATGCGCCCCTGCCCGCGCGGACTCGCGGATCACTTCAGGTTTCGAGGTATCCACAGAAATCCAGACTTCGAAACGCTGAGCAATAGCCTCCACCACCGGGATAACGCGCGCTAACTCTTCCTCGACGCTGACATCTAACGCACCAGGGCGCGTCGATTCACCACCGATATCAATGATAGTCGCTCCCGCATTAATCATCAGGTTGGCATGTTTTACCGCTTCTACCAGCGAATTATGCGTGCCGCCGTCAGAGAAGGAGTCGGGAGTCACGTTAAGGATCCCCATCACGTGTGGATGGGAGAGGTCGAGGATTGAGCCCTGGGCTGCGAGTTTCATCACGAAATCCCTGAATCAGGAAAGGTTAATAAAAAGAAAAACCCCGGAGCGGCGGACGCCCCGGGGTTTCGATATCTACAACAGCATCAACAGCGGCTAACTTATTTGTCGCCCAGCTGCTCTGACATGGTGCCGCCCGGGTTCGGCGTACGCGGTTCATCGACCGGACGCGGCGCACTCGGCGTACCATTGCTGCCAGAATTATTGCTGCCGTTCGGATCTTCCCAGCCAGCCGGCGGGCGAACGTCACGACGAGCCATCAGGTCATCAATCTGCGGTGCATCGATGGTCTCATATTTCATGAGCGCATCTTTCATCGAATGCAGGATGTCCATGTTGTCGTTCAGAATCTGACGAGCACGATTGTAGTTACGTTCAACCAGTGATTTCACTTCCTGGTCGATGATACGTGCAGTCTCATCGGACATATGCTTCGCTTTCGCGACGCTACGGCCCAGGAAGACTTCGCCTTCTTCTTCCGCATACAGCAGCGGACCGAGTTTGTCAGAGAAGCCCCACTGCGTCACCATGTTACGTGCCAGATTAGTCGCGACTTTAATGTCGTTAGACGCACCGGTAGAAACATGTTCCACGCCGTAGATAATCTCTTCTGCCAGACGGCCACCGTACAGGGTTGAAATCTGACTTTCCAGTTTCTGACGGCTGGCGCTGATAGCATCGCCTTCCGGCAGGAAGAAGGTCACACCCAACGCGCGACCGCGTGGGATAATCGTTACCTTGTGGACCGGATCGTGCTCTGGTACCAGACGGCCGATAATCGCGTGGCCCGCTTCGTGGTAAGCGGTAGATTCTTTCTGCGCTTCCGTCATCACCATGGAGCGACGTTCCGCACCCATCATGATTTTGTCTTTCGCTTTTTCGAACTCAACCATCGAGACGACGCGTTTGTTGCCACGGGCAGCAAACAGTGCCGCTTCGTTGACCAGGTTTGCCAGGTCAGCACCGGAGAAGCCTGGAGTACCGCGCGCAATGATGGCCGCATCGATATCTGGCGACAGCGGGACGCGACGCATGTGAACTTTCAGAATCTGTTCACGACCGCGAACATCCGGCAGCCCCACCACAACCTGACGGTCGAAACGACCAGGACGCAGCAGCGCAGGGTCAAGAACGTCAGGACGGTTAGTTGCAGCGATAACAATGATGCCTTCGTTGCCTTCAAAACCATCCATCTCAACCAGCATCTGGTTAAGTGTCTGTTCACGTTCATCGTGACCACCGCCCAGACCCGCGCCACGCTGGCGGCCTACGGCGTCGATTTCATCGATGAAGATAATGCACGGTGCTGCTTTCTTAGCTTGTTCGAACATGTCACGCACACGGGATGCGCCCACACCAACAAACATTTCTACGAAGTCAGAACCTGAAATTGTGAAGAACGGTACTTTTGCTTCACCAGCGATAGCTTTCGCCAGCAGCGTTTTACCGGTACCCGGAGGGCCGACCATCAGGACGCCTTTCGGGATTTTACCGCCCAGCTTCTGGAAACGGCTCGGTTCACGCAGGTATTCAACCAGCTCACCGACTTCCTCTTTCGCTTCATCGCAACCGGCGACATCAGCAAAAGTGGTTTTGATCTGGTCTTCCGTCAGCATTCGGGCTTTGCTTTTGCCGAAGGACATCGCGCCCTTTCCGCCGCCGCCCTGCATTTGCCGCATAAAGAAGATCCAGACGCCGATCAGCAACAGCATCGGGAACCAGGAAATGAAGATGGAAGCCAGCAGGCTCGGCTCTTCCGGCGGTTCGCCAACCACTTTGACGTTTTTCGTCAACAGGTTATCGAGCAGCTTCGGATCGTTAACCGGAATGTAAGTCGTGTAACGGTTACTATCTTTCTTGGTAACGTTGATCTCACGTCCGTTGATACGCGCTTCGCGAACCTGATCCTGGTTGACCTCCTGCAGGAAGGTTGAATAATCCACCTTACGGCCATTAGACTCGCTGGGCCCAAAGCTCTGGAATACTGACATCAGCACAACGGCAATGACCAGCCAGAGTATTAGGTTTTTCGCCATGTCACTCAAGGGATTAACCTCTTATTACAACTGTGTTAAAAACAGCGTCAGGATACTCTATATCCAGCGTCTTTCAAACTTTCGTTTGAAATCTACCGGTTATGGTTTACGCCCGGTCGCTACAATGTACACTTCACGCGAACGGGCGCGAGAAGAGTCCGGCTTACGAACTTTGACCTTCGTAAACAGGGAGCGAATTTCTCTAAGATACTCATCGAAGCCTTCGCCCTGGAACACCTTCACTACAAAACTACCACCTGGCGCTAATACATCACGAGCCATTCCAAGCGCCAGCTCTACCAAATACATGGCCCGGGGAATATCCACCGCCGGTGTTCCACACATATTTGGCGCCATATCGGACATGACAACCTGTACTTTACTGTCACCTACACGATCCAGTAACGCTTTCAGGACTAATTCATCACGAAAATCGCCCTGAAGGAAGTCCACACCAACGATTGGATCCATCGGTAAAAGATCGCAAGCGATGATGCGGCCGCTGTTTCCGATTTGGGTAACCGCATATTGCGACCAGCCACCGGGGGCAGCGCCGAGGTCAACAATCGTCATCCCCGGTTTAAAAATTTTGTCACCTTGCTGTATTTCATCAAGTTTAAACCAGGCGCGGGAACGTAACCCCTTTTTCTGCGCCTGGAGAACATATTTATCGCTAAAGTGTTCCTGAAGCCAGCGACTTGAGCTGGCAGAACGCTTTTTACCTGTCATTTAACATTCCCATTTCGGGTTCATCATACTTTGCGACGTAAAAATCGACACGGTAGTTTGGCGATATATGGGAGATGGCGGTAGAATGAACCGTTTTCAATCCCAACGTAAGCAAAAAAATACGATGAATCTGAGTACTAAACAAAAACAGCACCTGAAAGGTCTGGCACATCCGCTCAAGCCGGTAGTTATGCTTGGCAATAATGGTTTGACCGAAGGGGTACTGGCCGAGATCGAACAAGCGTTAGAGCACCATGAGCTCATCAAGGTGAAAATCGCATCGGAAGACCGCGAAACGAAAACCTTGATCGTGGAAGCTATCGTGCGCGAAACCGGCGCCTGTAACGTACAGGTCATCGGTAAAACGCTGGTCCTGTATCGCCCAACTAAAGAGCGTAAAATCTCGCTGCCACGCTAAGAATATCCTGAAACTCTACACAACTTTGTGTAAAACGAGGGATTTCTACGGGTAGACGAGCAAAATGCCATGCTCCGGACGTTGATAAAAGGCCGCTATGCGGCCTTTTTCCTTTCTTTACAATCCATCAACATGGTAGCGGGAAATACGGGTTAAAGGTACTCGACCTTAATAATTTCGTATTCGACTTCGCCACCAGGCGTGCGGATTGTCACCACATCATCCTGCTCTTTACCGATCAGACCACGCGCAATCGGTGAATTCACAGAGATCAGATTTTGCTTAAAATCAGCCTCATCATCACCCACGATGCGGTAGGTCTGCTCTTCATCAGTATCGAGATTCAGTACATTGACCGTCGCGCCAAAAATCACTCGCCCGTTATTCGGCATTTTAGTGATATCAATCACCTGCGCATTAGACAGTTTGGCCTCAATATCCTTGATACGACCTTCGCAGAAACCTTGCTGTTCGCGGGCTGCATGATATTCAGCGTTCTCTTTCAGATCGCCATGCTCACGCGCATCGGCAATCGCAGCAATGATTTCTGGACGACGAACGGATTTCAGAAAATCCAGTTCTTCGCGCAGTTTTTCGGCACCACGTAAGGTCATCGGAATAGCTTGCATTTGTTATACCTCTTTATCATTCCTTCATGGAACGGATGCTTCCGTTCCGCAACCGGCCAGGCCATAGGCAGGACAGGAGCAAAAAGAAAACCAACCCGGAAAACATTCCCCAGGTCAGCAGCAATTTTCAATTTGATAAGTATTTTACCCTGAAGTTCACTATGGGTCATCGTTTACTTTACAGGGTATTGCACCGTAGTATGACGGCTCGGTTTCAGGTTGTTAGCGCGAGATTATGCGATTTTCCAGATTTATCATCGGATTGACTGCCGGTATAGCGTTTAGCGCTCAGGCGGCGAATATTGACGACTACATCACCCAGCTTCCCGCGGGTGCGAACCTCGCCTTCATGGCGCAAAAGGTTGGCTCCTCTACGCCGGAGATAGATTTTCACAGTCAGCAGATGGCACTGCCTGCCAGCACCCAGAAGGTGATCACCGCGCTGGCCGCCCTGCTCCAGCTTGGGCCGGATTTCCGTTTCACGACCACCCTGGAAACCAAGGGTAGCCTTGATAGCGGCGTGCTGAAAGGCGATCTGATCGCCCGTTTTGGCGGCGACCCGACCCTCAGACGCCAGGATATTCGCAATATGGTGGCGACGCTGAAAAAAGCCGGCGTCCAGCGGATCGAAGGTAACGTCCTGATTGACACCTCGGTCTTCGCCAGCCATGACAAAGCACCAGGCTGGCCCTGGAACGACATGACCCAGTGCTTCAGCGCGCCTCCGGCTGCCGCTATCGTCGACCGCAACTGTTTTTCTATCTCGCTTTACAGCGCACAGAAGCCTGGCGACCTGGCCTTTATCCGCGTCGCCTCTTACTACCCGGTGACCATGTTCAGCCAGGTGAGAACCCTGGCCCGCGGTTCGTCCGAAGCCCAGTATTGTGAACTTGACGTGGTGCCTGGCGATCTCAACCGCTACACCTTAACCGGCTGCCTGCCGCAGCGTAGTGAACCATTACCACTGGCGTTCGCTATTCAGGACGGCGCCAGCTATGCCGGCGTGATTCTGAAGTCTGAACTGGCGCAGGCAGGGATCACCTACAGCGGAACGCTGCTGCGCCAGACGCTGGCTAACGAGCCGGGCACCGTTCTGGCCACCACGCAATCCGCGCCGCTGCACGATCTCCTGCGGATCATGTTGAAAAAGTCCGACAACATGATTGCCGATACCGTCTTTCGCACCATCGGCCATGCGCGTCTTGGTGTACCAGGAACCTGGCGTGCCGGATCTGATGCAGTGCGTCAAATCCTGCGTCAGCAGGCCGGTATCGATTTGGGCAACACCATTATTGCCGATGGCTCAGGCCTGTCGCGCCATAACCTGATTGCGCCAGCCACCATGATGCAGGTACTGCAATACATTGCCCAGCACGATAATGAGCTTAACTTTATCTCCATGCTGCCGCTGGCCGGTCACGATGGTTCGCTCCAGTATCGTGCGGGGCTGAATCAGGCGGGTGTTGATGGCAAGGTATCGGCGAAAACCGGTTCGCTGCAGGGGGTCTATAACCTCGCCGGCTTTATTACCGCCGCCAGCGGGCAGAAAATTGCCTTTGTGCAGTATTTATCAGGGTATGCCGTACCGCCGGCCGATCAGCGTAACCGACGGATCCCGCTGGTGCGCTTCGAAAGCCGGTTATACAAAGATTTGTACCAGAATAACTAAAGCAAAAGGGCCGCATTGAATGCGGCCCTTTTTGTACATCCTGAATAGCGGCAAAAAGCCTTATACGGGCCGTATCGCGCTCACCCCGACCGCAAGTATGACCGGGGTGCAGTTCAGCAGATTAACGCTTGTAGATGAACTCAACGCCTTCTTCGTCGTCTTCGTCCCAGTCGTCATCCCAGTCTTCGTCATCTTCGACTTCAACTTCGGCTTCTTCAAGCTGCTGACGATGGTAGTCATCCCACATGAACTCGACTTTTTCTGCGACTTTCTCTTCCGGCGCATGCACGATAGGGTTTTCGATGATAAAGGTCATCACGTCCCAGCACAGGTCTTTCACGCCCTGTTGGCTTGCCGCAGAGATCAGGTAGAACTTGTCTTCCCAGCCCAGCGCTTCGGCAATCGCTTTTGCCTTAGCTTCAGCTTCGGCTTTATCCATCAGGTCAATCTTGTTGAAGACTAACCAGCGCGGTTTTTCAGCCAGCTTCTCGCTGTATTTCTCCAGCTCACCGATGATAATGCGCGCGTTCTCGACCGGATCGGATCCGTCGATAGGCTCGATATCGATGAGGTGCAGCAGTACGCGACAACGCTCAAGGTGCTTCAGGAAGCGAATCCCCAGACCTGCGCCTTCCGCAGCTCCTTCGATAAGCCCTGGGATATCCGCAACAACGAAGCTCTTCTCGTTATCCATACGGACAACGCCAAGGCTCGGTACCAGCGTGGTAAACGGATAGTCAGCCACTTTCGGCTTCGCGGCAGAAACGGCACGAATGAACGTGGATTTACCGGCATTCGGCATGCCCAGCATCCCGACGTCTGCCAGCAGCATCAGCTCCAGCTGCAGATCGCGCTTGTCGCCCGGCGTCCCCATGGTTTTTTGACGCGGGGTACGGTTAACGGACGATTTGAAACGGGTGTTGCCCAGACCGTGCCAGCCGCCTTTAGCGACCATCAGACGTTGACCATGTTTGGTCATATCGCCCATGACTTCGCCGGTCCCCTGATCGATAACACGGGTCCCTACAGGCACTTTCACCGAGACATCTTTACCACGCTTACCGGTACAGTCACGGCTCTGACCATTCTGTCCACGCTCGGCGCGGAAAGACTTCTCAAAGCGATAGTCGATCAGGGTGTTCAGGTTTTCGTCCGCTTCCAGCCAGACATCACCACCATCACCACCGTCGCCGCCATCCGGGCCGCCTCGCGGAATATATTTTTCACGGCGGAAGCTAACACAACCGTTGCCGCCATCACCTGCTACGACCAGGATCGTTGCTTCATCAACAAACTTCATTTTACTCTCCGAAAATCATTCGCCTGAGCGGGGCAGCGGTACAACCGCTTCACGCTTACGTAAGCCACCCCAAAGACGGTGGCCTATGGCGGAGTACATCGCGCCCGCAACCACGACAAACGCACCGAGATAACCTAACAGGTTTAACATCGGCCTGGCGAAAACATCGGGCCAGGCCATTGATAATAAATCTGAAAAAAGCAGCGTAAACAACGGCGTTAAGGTAATTAACGCGCTCACCTGCGCTGCCTGCCAGCGCGCCATGGCTTCCGCCAGTGCACCGTAGCCTACCAGGGTATTTAACCCGCAGAAAAACAGGCACGCTAGCTGCCAGTCGCTTAACGCCAGAACCTGCGAAAGCGTTGCCAGGGGCAACAGTGCTATCGTACATAAAGTGTACAGCAAAAAGAGGATCTGCTGTGACGCCAGGCGGCGTAATAACACCTTTTGTGCGACGCCATAGCTGACCCAGACTGCGGCCGCTCCGACGCCGAAAATTACCCCCCACGTGTAATCCGTCAGGCGAGTAAAAATTTCAATCAGGCTGGTGTTAAAAAACATCACCAGCCCGCAAATCAGCATTAGCGCCCCCACGACCTGGGTACCGCGCATTTTCTCCTTCAGGATAAATACGCTGGCCACCATCATGCCGACCGGAGACAGCTGGCCGATCACCTGAGAAGCCGTAGGGCTAAGATATTGCAGGGAAGAGCTAAACAGGATGAAGTTACCGAACAGGCCGCCCGTCGCAATGGCCAACAGAACCAACCAGCGCGGTTTGCGAAAGAGGCGCAGCGGCGGCAGTTTTCCCCTGATTGCCAGGATAGTGCCAAGGCCGATACTCGCCATCAAAAAGCGATAGAACACCACGGTTGGTGGCTCCATCACTTCAAGAACCTGCTTCATTGCAATTGGCAATGCACCCCAGCACATTGCGGTGGTGAGCGCCAAAAGAATGCCAATGCCGGCCTGCTGATTCATACCCGTTTTCCCTGCAGAAAAATATCCGGGATTCTAATGTAAAAAGCCCCGCAACACGTTGCGGGGCTTTAATCCGTTACCGGACCACGAAAAACTTACTCAGCAACGATGCTGATGTATTTACGGTTGTTCGGGCCTTTAACTTCAAATTTCACTTTACCGTCTGCTTTAGCAAACAGAGTGTGGTCACGACCGCAACCTACGTTGGTGCCTGCGTGGAACTTGGTGCCACGCTGACGAACGATGATGCTGCCCGCCAGAACGGATTCGCCACCGAAACGCTTAACGCCGAGGCGTTTAGCTTCTGAATCGCGACCGTTACGAGTTGAGCCGCCAGCCTTTTTATGTGCCATTTAAATCTCTCCTCAGGTCTTAGGCGCTGATGCCAGTAATTTTCACATCAGTGAACCACTGACGATGGCCCTGCTGCTTACGGTAGTGTTTACGACGACGAAACTTAACGATTTTAACTTTCTCGCCACGACCGTGAGCAACAACTTCAGCTTTGATTACGCCGCCCTCAACGAAAGGAACGCCGATCTTGATTTCTTCACCGTTTGCGATCATCAGAACTTCAGCGAACTCAACAGCTTCGCCAGTTGCGATGTCCAGCTTTTCCAGGCGAATGGTCTGACCTTCGCTTACTCGGTGTTGTTTACCACCACTTTGGAAAACCGCGTACATATAAAACTCCGCTTCCGTGCACCTCTTCGTGTGATTCAGAGTGCACTATAAATATTCACAATAGGGCGCGAATATTACGCAAAACGCGAGCCTTTGACAAGAGCGATTAGCGATCAACGCAGAAAAAAAACACAACTTTCACGCTAACGTTTATCTATGGCAATTTTTCAGTACAATCATAGCTTCTTTTAATTCTATCTTAATCCTTCTGTGAACCCACCTGGATTCGCGGTAACAGGACATGTGGCCCGGCTTTTGCGATGAATTTAGAAAAAATCAATGAGTTAACCGCGCAAGATATGGCGGGTGTCAATGCGGCAATCCTTGAGCAACTTGACTCAGATGTTAAGCTTATCAATCAGTTAGGCTATTACATCATTAGCGGAGGCGGAAAACGTATTCGTCCGATGATCGCGGTCCTTGCAGCCCGGGCCGTCGGCTACCAGGGCGACGCGCACGTCACCATCGCCGCGCTGATCGAATTTATCCATACCGCGACCCTGCTGCATGATGATGTGGTTGATGAGTCAGACATGCGTCGTGGCAAGGCGACGGCAAACGCCGCTTTTGGCAACGCTGCCAGCGTGTTGGTGGGCGATTTTATCTATACGCGTTCCTTCCAGATGATGACCAGCCTCGGCTCGCTGAAGGTGCTGGAAGTCATGTCGAAAGCCGTTAACGTCATTGCTGAGGGCGAAGTGCTGCAGCTGATGAACGTCAACGACCCGGATATCACGGAAGAAAATTACATGCGGGTGATTTACAGCAAAACCGCCCGCCTGTTTGAAGCTGCCGCCCAGTGTTCCGGCATTCTGGCAGGCTGTACCGCAGAGCAGGAACAGGCGCTGCAGGACTACGGGCGCTATCTTGGCACGGCATTCCAGCTGATCGACGATTTACTCGATTACAGCGCCGATGGCGAGCGTCTCGGTAAAAACGTCGGCGATGACCTGAATGAAGGCAAACCCACGTTGCCGTTGCTCCATGCCATGCGTCACGGTACGCCTGAGCAGTCTGCGATGATACGTGGAGCGATTGAGCAAGGTAACGGTCGCCACCTGCTGGATGCCGTACTGGAAACCATGGCGGCCTGCGGTTCACTAGAGTGGACCCGCCAGCGCGCGGAAGAAGAAGCGGATAAGGCCATTGCCGTCCTGCAGGCTTTACCGGATTCACCATGGCGTGAAGCGCTTATCGGCCTGGCGCATATTGCCGTGCAACGCGATAGCTAATCCCTCCTCTGCTTCATTCCCGCGCGTTTGCGCGGGAAGTTCCAATAAACTCCAGAACATCACAATTATCTGCCAGACCCTGGCACATTCTGAATATCCACACACTTTACTAGAACTTGTTAGAACTATCGTAATCCTGGGGTATAGTCATTCCGTCGCCTGTTGGCGACGCACTGGATCCTTACCACCGGGAGAATTTATGGATAAGTTCATCGATTGGCACCAAGCAGATATTATTGCTGGATTACGCAAAAAAGGGACGTCGCTCGCAGCAGAATCGCGGCGCAACGGCTTAAGTTCTTCAACACTAGCAAATGCGCTAACCCGGCCATGGCCGAAAGGCGAGCTGATAATTGCGACAGCGCTGGATACCACGCCCTGGGCTATCTGGCCCTCACGTTATCATGACCCTGTCACCCATCAGTTTATCGACAGGACGCAGATGATACGTCAGAAGAAAGAGAGCAAGTGAAGTGAGAAGTGAGAAGTGAGTGTAAAAACAGCCCCCGGACGGACGTCAGAGGGCTGCTGTCATGGCAGGTTTATTCTCCTTTCATGCGCTCGATATTTGCGCCCAGCGCCTGCAGTTTGTCTTCAATACGCTCGTAACCACGGTCAATGTGGTAAATACGATCGACAATAGTAGTCCCTTCCGCGATGCAGCCCGCCAGAACCAGGCTGGCAGAAGCACGCAGATCGGTCGCCATCACCTGTGCACCTGAAAGCTGTGCCACACCATGGCAGATCGCCGTATTACTTTCGATTTCAGCATGCGCGCCCATACGGATGAGTTCCGGGATATGCATGAAGCGGTTTTCGAAAATAGTCTCGGTAATCACACCGGTACCTTCCGCAACCAGGTTCAGCAGCGTGAACTGCGCCTGCATGTCGGTCGGGAACCCTGGGTGTGGAGCGGTACGCACGTTGACGGCCTTCGGACGTTTGCCATGCATGTCCAGGCTAATCCAGTCTTCACCGATTTCGATGTCAGCACCCGCGTCACGCAGCTTGGCCAACACGGCATCCAGCGTATCCGGCTGAGCGTTACGGCACACAATTTTACCGCCGGAGATCGCCGCAGCCACCAGGAAAGTACCGGTTTCGATACGGTCCGGCAGCACGCGATAAACACCGCCACCCAGACGGGCGACGCCTTCGATGGTGATGCGGTCAGTCCCCTGACCCGTAATCTTCGCGCCCAGCGCGTTGAGGAAGTTCGCCGTATCGACGATTTCCGGCTCACGGGCGGCGTTTTCGATAACGGTGGTGCCTTCTGCCAGGGTCGCTGCGCTCATGATGGTCACGGTTGCGCCTACGCTGACCTTGTCCATCACGATATGCGCGCCTTTAAGACGCCCGTTGACCGACGCTTTCACATAGCCTTCTTCCAGCTTGATTTCAGCGCCCAGTTGCTCCAGACCGACAATATGCAGGTCGACCGGACGCGCACCGATAGCACACCCACCCGGCAGTGAAACCTGACCCTGGCCAAAGCGAGCCACCAGCGGCCCCAGCGCCCAAATGGAAGCACGCATCGTTTTAACCAGATCGTACGGTGCACAGAAGACGTCAACCGGACCGGCATCGATCCAGACCGAGCCATTGCGCTTCACGTCGGCGCCGAGCTGGCTCAGCAGTTTCATCGTGGTATCGATGTCTTTCAGTTTGGGGACATTCTGGATCTCAATCGGCTCTTCTGCCAACAGTGCCGCAAAAAGGATCGGCAGGGCTGCGTTTTTCGCACCGGAGATAGTGACCTCGCCCTGAAGGCGAGTCGGCCCCTGAACACGGAATTTATCCATTGATTCTGTTCTCTGTTAAAAATTTACCTATGCTGCAGGGAGCGTCCCGGCAGCTTAAAAGCCGTTTAGTTTGCGGTCTCGTGCCCATTCTTGCGGGGTAAACGCTTTGATCGACAGCGCATGAATGCGGTTGTCGGCAATATATTCCATCAGCGGGGCGTAGATTGCCTGCTGCTTTTTTACCCGGCTCATGCCGTCAAACATCTCACCCACAGCAGTAACCTGGAAGTGGCTGCCATCGCCAGAGACGTGGACTTCCTGAAGGGAGAGTGCGTTCATCAGCACGGTCTGAATTTCATGATTTTCCATGGGTTCACATTTTATCTGGTGGTGAAAATAGCCCAACATCTTAGAGGAAAGTGACGCAGTCTTAAACAAGCAAAAAGTCCCATCTAAAATTTAGAGGGGACTTTCAGGATAACCTTAGCAATAACGCACTGAAAAACTATGGGATCATATCGGCAGGAAGATTGTAGAGGCTGACCAACGTTTGCAGATTTTCGCTTTTGCCCGTCAGTGTCGCTTCCCTGTCCTGATGGCGAATTAACGCCACGAAATGCATCAGCAGCGCCAGCCCGGCGGTATCGACCCGGGTGACTGCATTAAGATCGATGACCGATACGCCATCCGTCGCCTGCGCACGGGCTTCCCAGAGCGGGACCAGCAGATCCTGGTCCAGCTCCCCATGCAGCGCCAGTCGCTCGCCATCGCGAGTCCAGCTCAGCTGCCCGGTCATTATTTTTTCTGTTCCAGGGTGATCGGCTGCGCGGAGATCGATTTCAACTGCGCGGTCAGGCCATCAACACCTTTGGTACGCAGCAGATCGCTCCACTCGTTCTGTTTGGTGGTGATCATACTCACCCCTTCGGCAATCATGTCGTAAGCCTGCCAGTTGCCGGTCTGGGTGTTCTTACGCCACTGGAAGTCCAGGCGTACCGGCGGACGGCCGTTAGGGTCGAGAATCGTTACGCGAATCGGAATAATCGTTGCATCGCCCAGCGGCTGTTCCGGTGCAATCTGATACGTCTGACCGTGGTACATCGCCAGCGCCTGGCCATAGGCCTGCTTCAGATATTCACGGAAGGCCGTAAAGTAGGCTTCGCGCTGCGCCGGGGTCGCATCTTTGTAATAGCGGCCCAGCACCAGTGCACCCGCGTATTTCACCTGGACATAAGGCATCAGTTCCTGATCGACGATGTCACGCAGATAGTTCGGGTTAGCCTGAATCTTCGGCTGTTCGTTTTTCAGGCGATCGAAGGTTTTCTGCGCCGCTTCGTTCATCAGCTTATACGGATTGGTCTGATCCGCTGCCGTCGCAGCGGTCAATGGGGCAATCACCAGCATGGCGATCATCAGTACGCGTTTAAACATATCGTTTTTCTCCTGAAATTAATGCGTCGTGGCAGCCGGCTGCGTTGCGTCAGTATGAGCCGCTTCCGCAGACGAATCATCGCCAGAATTCTTATTGTCACTGCCTTTACTGTTGTAAAGGAACTGACCAATCAGGTCTTCCAGTACCATGGCTGATTTGGTGTCCTGAATTGTGCCGCCATCTTTAAGAATAGACGTCCCCAGTTCAGGGTCTTCAAAACCGACATTCAGCGCCAGGTACTGTTCCCCCAGCAGGCCAGAGGTACGAATCGCCAATGAACTGGTGTCAGGGATATGGTTGTAGCTCTCATCGATATCGAGCGCCACACGCGGCAGATAGGTTTTCGGATCCAGCGTGATGTCCGCGACCCGACCCACCACAACGCCGCCGATACGCACCGGAGAGCGAGCTTTGAGTCCACCAATATTGTCGAAGGTGGCATAGATACGATACGTCGGCTCAGTACGCAGAGACGTCACGTTAGCGGCCTTCAGGCAGACAAACAGCGCTGCCAGTAATGCCACCAGTAAGAACACACCTACCCAGATTTCACTTTTTTTCGTTTGCATGAACTCAATTCCCAAACATCAGCGCAGTCAGCACAAAATCCAGCCCCAGAACCGCCAGCGACGAATGCACTACCGTGCGCGTCGTTGCCCGGCTAATACCGGCGGAAGTGGGGATAGCGTCATAACCGTTAAATAACGCCACCCAGGTCACCGTAACGGCGAATACCAGGCTCTTAATCAGACAGTTAACCAGATCCATCCGCCAGTCGACGGCATTTTGCATCGCGCTCCAGAAGAAGCCGCTGTCGATACCTTTCCAGCTGACGCCCACCAGCGAACCGCCCCAGATCCCCACGGCGACAAAAATAATGGTCAACAGCGGCAACGAAATCACCCCGGCCCAGAAGCGAGGCGAAATCACACGGCGCAGCGGATCGACCGCCATCATCTCCATACTGGAGAGCTGTTCGGTCGCACGCATCAGGCCAATTTCAGCCGTCAGTGCAGAGCCCGCGCGCCCGGCAAACAGCAGCGCGGCAACCACCGGTCCCAGCTCGCGCAGCAGCGACAGCGACACCAGCATGCCTAAACTGGTCTCGGCGCTGTAGGTGGTTAACACCAGATAGCCCTGCAGCCCCAGCACCATGCCGATAAACAGCCCCGACACGATGATGATCAACATAGACAGCACGCCGACGTTATAGAGCTGGCGAACCAGCAGCGGCGCATGCTTACGAAACTCCGGCTTGCCCACGACGGCATTGAACAGCATTAACCCGGCACGCCCGAACGTCGCGGTGGTTTTAATCCCCCGATGCCCGAGTGATGCCAGCAGATTTAGCAGCATCAGTTACTCACTCCCTTGCCGAGTAAATCATGGTGATAGTCGCCCGCCGGATAGCGGAACGGCACCGGACCGTCGGCAATACCGTCGATAAACTGACGAACCCGCGGATCGTCATTTTCCCGCAGCGACTTTGCGCTGCCATGGGCCACGATTTTTTTGTCGGCCACGATATACGCATAGTCCGCAATGCTGAGCACTTCCGGCACATCATGCGACACCACAATACAGGTCACGCCAAGCGTGCTGTTCAGTTCTGAAATCAGCTTCACCAGCACGCCCATGGTGATGGGATCCTGCCCGACAAACGGTTCGTCGAACATGATCAGGTCCGGCTCCAGCGCGATAGCCCGCGCCAACGCGGCACGCCGCGCCATCCCGCCAGAGAGCTCAGAAGGCATTAACTTCGCCGCGCCGCGCAGACCGACGGCTTCAAGCTTCATCATGACGGTGGTATGCAGCAGCGCTTCAGGCAGACGCGTATGTTCGCGCAGCGGGTAAGCGACGTTATTGAACACGTTCATATCGGTGAACAGTGCGCCGGACTGGAACAGCATGCTCATACGCTTGCGCACGGTATAGAGGCGCGAGCGTGACATCCCTGGCACGTTTTCGCCATCAAACAGGATCTCGCCTTTATCGGGCGGGATCTGTCCACCGATCAGGCGCAGCAGCGTCGTTTTACCGATCCCTGATGGCCCCATGATCGCCGTGATCTTACCGCGCGGCACTGACAGCGAGATGTCATCGAAGATCACCCGATCGCCGCGAGAGAAGCGGATACCGCGAACTTCGACCAAATTCGCCAACGTTTGGCTCATAAAATCATCCTTCCTAAACATCCCTCGGGCTAAGCATGGCGCGTACCTTCACCACAAACCCAACATTTTTACAGAATCTTACCTGCCTGGGTTAGCGAAAACTGGCATTTGTTTTACTTTTGACAAACATAAAGTCAAAATTAAGAATTCGTTACGCTGCAGACGGAACAGGACAGCGAAGCGACGATTATACCTGAAGAAAGGACTTTAGATGCTCTTAGCGACGGCTCTGTTAATCATTGGTTTATTGCTGGTAGTCTACAGCGCCGATCGTCTGGTCTACGCCGCTTCAATTTTGTGTCGCATGCTGGGGATCCCGCCGCTGATTATCGGGATGACGGTGGTCAGTATAGGCACCAGCCTGCCCGAGATCATCGTTTCTGCCGCCGCCTCCCTGCACGGGCAGACCGATTTAGCCATCGGTACGGCAATCGGCTCCAATATTACCAATATATTATTAATACTTGGCCTCGCTGCCCTGCTCCATCCATTTACCGTGCATTCTGATATCCTGCGCCGCGAGTTACCGCTAATGTTGCTGGTCAGTTTGCTGGCAAGCTTTGTGCTGTACGATGGACAACTGTCCCGTATGGATGGCCTGTTTTTATTCGCGCTGGCCATTCTGTGGTTGCTGTTTACGATTAAAATCGCCCGCATTGCTGAACGCGAGGGTAGCGATAGTCTGACCCGGGAGCAGATGGCCGAACTCCCGCGGGAAGGTTCGCTTCCGGTCGCCCTGCTGTGGTTGGGCGTGGCCATGATTATTATGCCGATGGCCACCCGAATGGTCGTGGATAACGCCACCGTGCTGGCTAACTATTTTGCTATCAGCGAACTGACCGTTGGCCTGACGGTGGTCGCCATCGGGACCAGTCTGCCAGAGCTTGCAACGGCGATCGCCGGGGCGCGAAAAGGGGAAGATGACATCGCCATCGGCAATATTATTGGCGCTAATATTCTCAATATTGCGCTGGTGCTTGGCTTACCGGCACTGATTGCGCCGGGCGCGTTCGCACCAGAGGCATTTACCCGCGACTACGCGGTTATGATGGTCGTCAGCGTGATCTTCGCCCTGCTGTGCTGGCGCCGCAAACAGCCACCCGGCCGTCTTGTCGGCGCGCTCCTGGTCGGCGGTTTTGTAGTTTGGTTGGCGATGCTGTACTGGGCAGCACCGCTCTTCGTTGAATGACTCGGGATAACATTATGTCGCAAATAGATTTGCCAACGGATTTTGACTTTCAACGGGCAGGACGTGAAGTACTGGACATTGAACGTGAAGGTCTGGCTCAACTCGATCAGTACATTAACGCCGATTTTACGCAGGCCTGCGAAAAGATCTTCCGCTGTAGCGGGAAAGTGGTGGTGATGGGGATGGGCAAATCTGGCCATATCGGGCGTAAAATGGCGGCCACCTTCGCCAGCACCGGTACGCCTTCGTTTTTCGTTCATCCCGGCGAAGCGGCCCACGGCGATTTAGGCATGGTGACACCGCAGGATGTCATCATTGCGCTCTCCAATTCCGGTGAGTCAAACGAGATCCTGGCGCTGATTCCGGTCCTGAAACGCCAGCAGGTGCCGCTCATCTGCATGACCAGTCGCCCGGAAAGCAGCATGGCGCGCGCGGCAGACATTCACCTTTGCGTGAAAGTATTGAAGGAAGCCTGTCCGTTAGGGCTGGCCCCGACCTCCAGCACCACCGCTGCGCTGGTGATGGGTGATGCGCTGGCGGTCGCGCTGCTGGAAGCTCGTGGTTTTACCGCTGAAGATTTTGCCCTGTCGCATCCTGGCGGCGCACTGGGTCGTAAGCTGCTGCTGCGCGTCAATGATATTATGCATACGGGTGATGAAATCCCGCACGTCAACGTCACGGCAACCTTGCGCGATGCGCTGCTGGAAATCACGCGTAAAAATTTAGGCATGACGGCAGTCTGCGACGACGACATGAACATCATTGGTATTTTCACCGATGGTGACCTGCGCCGGGTGTTCGATACCGGCGTCGATATGCGTAACGCCAGCATCGCCGAGGTGATGACACCGGGCGGGATCCGCATCCGTCCCGGCATTCTGGCCGTGGATGCGCTGAACCTGATGCAGTCCCGTCATATCACCTGTGTGTTAGTTGCCGATGGCGACCATCTGTTGGGTGTGGTACATATGCACGATCTCCTGCGCGCAGGCGTAGTGTAAGTAAGGATAAAATAATGAATAATGCTGATGCTCTGCTGGCAACCTGTTACGGACCGGTAAGCGCTGAGTTTATCGAGCGGGCGGCGAAAATCCGTTTGCTCATCCTCGACGTTGACGGCGTGCTGTCCGACGGTCTTATCTACATGGGTAACCACGGCGAAGAGCTGAAGGCGTTTAACGTACGGGATGGTTATGGAGTCCGCTGCGCGCTGACTTCCGGTATTGAGGTCGCGATTATTACCGGGCGAAAAGCTAAACTGGTAGAAGACCGTTGTCAGACGCTGGGCATTACGCACCTGTATCAAGGGCAGTCTGATAAACTGCTGGCATTCCGTGACTTATTAAGCAAGCTGGCGGTCCATCCGGATGAAGTGGCCTACATTGGCGATGACCTGATCGACTGGCCGGTGATGGCAGAAGTCGGGCTGAGCGTTGCGGTGGCAGATGCCCATCCGCTGCTGCTGCCACGAGCGAACTACATCACCCGCATCAATGGTGGGCGTGGAGCGGTACGAGAAGTCTGCGATTTGTTACTCCTGGCGCAGGGCAAGCTGGATGAGGCCAAAGGACAATCAATATGAGTAAAACCAGACGTTGGGTTATTATTTTACTATCGCTGGTCGCGCTGGTCCTGATAGGCCTGAATCTGGCGGGTACGGACGACACGCCGGCACCAGAGGCCAATCCTGCTGACCCAACGTACACCAGCGAGCATACCGATACCGTGGTCTACAGCCCTGAGGGGGCGCTTAACTATCGCTTGATCGCTGAGCACGTGGAGTATTTTTCCGCCGAGGCGCTATCGTGGTTCACCAAACCGGTCATGACGACCTTTGACACCAATAAGGTCCCGACCTGGTCTATCAAAGCAGACAGAGCAAAGCTGACCAACGACCGCATGCTGTATCTTTACGGGCATGTTGAGGTAAACGCACTGACCGCGGACTCTCAACTGCGCAAAATTACGACGGATAACGCCCAGATAAACCTGGTAACACAAGATGTTACCTCCGATGACATGGTGACGTTGTACGGGACAACATTTAATTCTAGCGGCCTGAAAATGCGCGGTAACTTGCGCAGCAAAACTGCCGAGCTGATTGAAAAGGTTAGAACCTCTTATGAAATTCAGAACAAACAAACTCAGCCTTAAGATTGCGCTCGCCAGCGCCATTCTGGCCGCCAGCCTGCCGGCACTGGCCAAAACCGGTGATACCGATCAGCCGATTCACATCGAATCCGATCAGCAATCGCTGGATATGCAGGGCAATATCGTCACCTTTACCGGCAATGTGGTCGTCACCCAGGGCACCATCAAAATCAACGCGGATAAGGTGGTCGTCACCCGTCCTGGCGGTGAAAAAGGCAAAGAAGTGATCGACGGTTATGGTAACCCGGCCACCTTCTATCAGATGCAGGACAACGGCAAACCGGTGAAAGGCCGCGCCGATAAAATGCATTATGAATTGCAGAACGATTTTGTGGTGCTGACCGGCAACGCGCATCTGGAGCAGGTCGATAGCAACATCCAGGGTGACAAAATCACTTACCTGGTGAAAGAGCAGAAAATGCAGGCTTTCAGCAGTAAAGGCGGACGCGTAACCACGGTTCTGGTTCCTTCGCAGCTGCAGGACAAAAGTGGCGATCAGTCAAAGAAAGGTAAGTAATTCGTTATGGCAACATTAACTGCAAAGAATCTTGCTAAAGCCTATAAAGGCCGCCGCGTGGTGGAAGATGTCAGTCTGACCGTGAACTCCGGCGAGATTGTCGGCCTGCTTGGCCCAAACGGCGCCGGTAAAACCACGACCTTCTACATGGTGGTGGGCATTGTGCCGCGCGACGCCGGCAACATTATCATCGACGATGAAGATATCAGCCTGCTGCCGCTGCACGCCCGCGCGCGCCGGGGCATTGGCTATCTGCCGCAGGAAGCCTCTATTTTCCGCCGCCTGAGCGTGTTTGATAACCTGATGGCGGTGTTGCAGATTCGGGACGATCTCAGCAGCGAGCAGCGCGAAGACCGCGCCAAAGAGCTGATGGAAGAGTTTCATATCGAACATTTGCGCGACAGCCTCGGTCAGGCGCTTTCCGGTGGTGAACGCCGTCGTGTCGAAATCGCCCGCGCGCTGGCCGCTAACCCGAAATTTATCCTGCTGGATGAACCCTTTGCCGGCGTGGACCCGATTTCCGTTATCGACATCAAACGGATCATCGAACACCTGCGAGACAGCGGTCTTGGGGTGCTGATCACCGACCATAACGTCAGGGAAACGCTGGCCGTTTGTGAACGCGCCTATATCGTTAGCCAGGGTCATCTGATTGCCCACGGTACACCGCAAGAAATCCTGGAAGACGAGCAGGTTAAGCGCGTGTATCTTGGGGAAGACTTCAGACTCTGATAGGGTAGAGGTTACAGACGTTTTAGCCGGAGATATTTGCCCTGAATATGAAGCAAGGTTTGCAATTAAGGCTAAGCCAACAGCTTGCCATGACGCCACAACTGCAGCAGGCCATCCGTTTGCTGCAGCTGTCCACGTTAGAACTCCAGCAGGAACTCCAGCAGGCGCTGGAGAGTAATCCGTTGCTTGAGCAAACCGATCTTCACGATGAGGTAGAAACCAAAGAGGTCGAGGACCTCGAATCCCTGGATACGGTCGATGCGCTTGAGCAAAAAGATATGCCGGAGGAGTTGCCCCTCGACGCCAGCTGGGATGAGATCTACACCGCCGGTACACCGTCAGGAAACGGCGTTGATTATCAGGACGACGAGCTGCCGGTCTATCAGGGCGAAACGACCCAAAGCCTGCAGGATTACCTGATGTGGCAGGTCGAGCTGACGCCATTCACCGATACCGATCGCGCCATCGCCACCTCTATCGTCGATGCCGTCGATGACACCGGCTATCTCACCCTTCGGATCGAAGACATTGTCGAGAGCATCGACGATGAAGAGATCGGCCTCGAAGAAGTAGAAGCGGTACTAAAACGTATCCAACGTTTCGACCCGGTTGGCGTGGCGGCGAAAGATCTGCGCGACTGCCTGCTGGTTCAGCTTTCACAATATGCGAAAGAGACGCCGTGGCTGGAAGAGGCCAGGCTTATCATCAGCGATCATCTCGATCTGCTCGCCAACCATGATTTCCGTTCCCTGATGCGCGTGACGCGTCTTAAAGAAGATGTGCTGAAAGAAGCGGTTAACCTGATCCAGTCGCTCGATCCGCGCCCAGGCCAGTCGATCCAGACCAGTGAGCCAGAGTATGTCATTCCTGACGTTCTGGTACGCAAGGTTAGCGACCGCTGGGTAGTGGAGCTGAATTCCGACAGTATCCCGCGCCTGAAAATCAATCAGCACTATGCCGCAATGGGTAACAGCTCGCGCAATGATGCCGACAGCCAGTTTATCCGCAGCAACCTGCAGGAAGCCCGCTGGCTCATCAAGAGCCTGGAAAGTCGCAACGATACGCTGCTGCGCGTCAGCCGTTGCATCGTCGAGCAGCAGCAGGCCTTCTTCGAGCAGGGCGAAGAGTATATGAAACCGATGGTGCTGGCGGATATCGCCCAAGCCGTCGAGATGCATGAATCCACTATTTCACGTGTCACCACTCAAAAGTACCTGCACAGTCCGCGCGGTATTTTTGAGCTCAAGTATTTCTTCTCCAGCCACGTAAGCACCGAAGGCGGCGGCGAGGCATCGTCCACCGCCATTCGTGCGCTGGTGAAGAAGTTAATCGCCGCGGAGAACCCCGCGAAGCCGTTGAGTGACAGTAAGCTCACCACCATACTGTCCGAACAAGGTATCATGGTCGCGCGCCGTACCGTTGCCAAGTACCGAGAGTCTTTATCCATTCCGCCGTCCAACCAGCGTAAACAACTGGTCTGACACAACCGATAAGGAAGACACTATGCAGCTCAACATTACAGGACACAACGTCGAGATCACCCCTGCACTGCGCGACTTCGTTAACGCGAAGTTCAGCAAACTGGAGCAGTTTTTCGACCGGATCAATCAGGTCTACATTGTGTTAAAAGTAGAGAAGGTGACGCAAATTGCGGATGCCAATCTGCATGTCAACGGTGGCGAAATCCATGCCAGTGCGGAAGGGCAGGATATGTATGCCGCTATCGATGGTCTTATCGATAAGCTGGCAAGACAGTTAACGAAACATAAAGATAAACTAAAACAACACTAATTGTCCGGGTGTTGCTCTCGCCTGTTACCCGTTTTCATGGGTGGCAGGCAAGGGGCGCTCAGGTGAAATTATGATGAACAACGATTCGGCTCTACAACTGAGCAACGTCCTTAACCAGGAATGTACCCGTAGCCAGGTTCACTGCCAGAGCAAAAAACGCGCGCTGGAAATCATCAGTGAGCTGGCAGCTAAACAGCTAGGTTTACCGCCACAGCTGGTGTTTGAAGCGATCCTCACTCGCGAGAAAATGGGCAGTACCGGGATTGGTAATGGGATTGCCATTCCTCATGGCAAGCTCGAAGAGGATACGCTGCGTGCGGTTGGCGTATTTGTCCAGCTGGAAACCCCGATTGCATTTGATGCCATCGACAACCAGCCGGTCGACCTGCTGTTTGCGCTCCTGGTGCCGGCTGACCAGACCAAAACCCATCTGCATACGCTGTCGCTGGTGGCGAAACGGCTGGCAGATAAAACCATTTGCCGTCGCCTGCGTAGCGCGCAAAGCGATGAAGAGCTGTATGAGATCATCACCGAAGCAGGAAGCAGTGATGATAGTTAACGAGAGTCGCACCTCACTCTTTATCGTACTGAGGAGAAACGGTACATGGTACTGATGATCGTCAGTGGCCGCTCAGGCTCGGGGAAATCCGTTGCCCTGCGGGCGCTGGAAGATATGGGTTTCTACTGCGTAGATAACCTGCCGGTGGTGCTGCTGCCAGAACTGGCCCGCTCGCTGGCCGACAGAAACATATCCGCTGCCGTCAGCATTGACGTGCGCAATATGCCGGAATCACCGGAGATCTTTGAGCAGGCGATGAAAAACCTGCCGGAGACATTTTCACCTCAGCTCCTGTTCCTTGATGCTGATCGTAACACGCTGATCCGCCGCTACAGCGACACGCGTCGTCTGCACCCGCTGTCGAGCAAAAACCTGTCGCTTGAAAGCGCAATTGACGAAGAGAGTGCTCTGCTGGAACCGCTGCGTTCCCGCGCAGACCTGATCGTCGACACCTCCGAAATGTCGGTGCATGAACTGGCAGAAATGCTGCGTACGCGCCTGCTCGGCAAGCGTGAGCGCGAGCTGACCATGGTCTTTGAATCCTTCGGGTTTAAGCATGGCATTCCGATTGATGCCGATTATGTCTTCGACGTGCGCTTCTTACCCAACCCGCACTGGGATCCCAAACTGCGTCCTATGACCGGGCTGGATAAACCGGTGGCTGCCTTCCTTGATCGGCACACGGAAGTTCACAATTTTATTTACCAGACCCGCAGCTATCTTGAGCTATGGTTACCGATGCTGGAGACCAATAATCGCAGCTATCTGACGGTGGCTATTGGTTGTACCGGCGGTAAACATCGCTCGGTCTACATTGCCGAGCAACTGGCTGACTACTTCCGCTCGCGCGGCAAGAATGTGCAGTCTCGCCATCGGACGCTGGAAAAACGCAAATCATGACTGTAAAGCAGACCGTTGAGATCACCAATAAGCTGGGCATGCACGCCCGCCCGGCGATGAAGCTGTTTGAGCTGATGCAAAATTATGACGCAGAAGTGCTGCTGCGCAATGATGAAGGCACGGAAGCCGAAGCCAATAGTGTGATTGCCTTGCTCATGCTCGACTCTGCCAAGGGTCGACAAATTGAGATTGAGGCCAACGGTCCGCAGGAAGCAGAGGCGCTGGCAGCGGTCATTGCGCTGTTCAACGCCGGTTTTGATGAAGATTAGCCTTTCCTGATGCCCTCCCCGGCGGCGCGATGCTGACCGGGGCTCACGCTCCCTGCCCTGCCTCAATCCAGCTTATGCGCCCGCATAAACCCTTCTCCGCCTAACTGACGCATCTGACGCAGGATCCACGCCTGGCGACTACGAATATAGCCGGACGGCGCATCGGCGCGAAAGCGGATCGGATTAGGCAGTACCGCCGCCAGAAGCGCGGCTTCCGAAGCGGTTAGCTTGCTGGCCGGCTTATGAAAAAAACGCTGAGAAGCCGCTTCAACACCAAACGTCCCTTCCCCAAACTCGGCAATATTGAGATAGACGGTGAGGATGCGTTTCTTGCTCCACACCGTCTCAATGCCGACCGTCAGTCCGGCTTCCAGCCCTTTACGCAACCAGCTGCGGCCATCCCACAAGAACAGGTTTTTCGCCGTCTGCTGCGACAGCGTGGAGGCACCGCGCACGCGATTTTCCTGGCGTTGATTGTGAGCCAGCGCTTTTTCTATCGCCGACACATCAAAGCCCCAGTGCTCAGGAAACTTTTGGTCCTCAGAAGCAATAACCGCCAGCCCCATCCACGGTGATATCTCATCCATGCTGACCCAGTCAGAATGAGCGACGTAGTGGAAGTCACCGTGCAACCATGCGCCAACCTGCCGCTCCAGCATGACGGCGGAAAAAGGCACCGGCAGAATGCTAAAGAGGGCGATTCCGCCGCCCCACATCACCACCCCAATCATCAGGATACGGAGCAGCAAGCGTTTTAGCACCCGCAGCGGCGACTGGCGACGAACACTCATGCCGCCAGAACCAGGACGCGGGCCACCAGCTTCTCAATGCCGCTTGCCGCTTCCGCGATGTTCTGCGCCAGCATCCAGGCCGGGGTCGTCACGACTTTGTTCTCTTCATCGACCACGATATCATCGACCGGGCAAGGCACATGTTCCGCGCCCATCTCTTCCACCACTTCAGCAGTATCAAGGTCGGTGCCGATAGTGATGCGCAAAGGCACAGAGAAAATTTTCGGCAGCAGCGCCGGGGCAATGCACATGAAGCCCAGCGGTTTACCGGCTTCATGCATCGCCAGCACCAGCGCTTTCAGGTCACTGTCGACAAGGCACTCGCTGCCCTGTGAAGCGAAGCTGCTGAGATTTTTGGCCGCGCCAAATCCACCGGGAACGATCAGCGCGTCTAACGCCTCGGCCCGGGCGCTGGCCAGCGGTTGGATATCACCACGGGCAATACGCGCCGCCTCAATCAGCACGTTGCGCGTTTCACCCAGCGGTTCGCCGGTCAGATGGTTGATAACGTCCGTTTGGGCCTTATCCGGCGCAAAGCAGATGGCCTGTGCGCCGCCACGGGCAATCGCCAACAGGGTAATGACCGCTTCATGGATCTCCGTCCCGTCATACACGCCACAACCGCTCAGTACCACACCAATCTTTTTCATACGCCCACTCCTTAGTACAACTTACTGAAACCAGTCAAAAATTTTGATTTACTCGCATTGCTTCACATATTTAACTGATTCACGTAACAAATAATTTAAGGTTTGCTATCTTAATGAGCGAGCAAACCGAATCCTCAGGTTGCGCTGCTTATAACTCTGTCTAAAAATTCTGGCGCAACGACCAGTTCCCTGGTGTTGGCGCAGTGTTCGCGCACCCCGGTTTATCCGGGGTCATTTTTTTGGTGCCGACGCCACCCACGCCTTCAACACCGCCACATCGTTCTGCCACTCTGACTTCATCTCTTCAACCCATTCAGCAACGTTATCTGACCACGCCGGCAGATCCGGGGTCTGAATCTGCTGTCCGAGCTGTTGAATATGACGCAGGCCGATAGAGCCCGCCGCGCCTTTGATCTTATGCCCTTCATCGACGATGCCTTTGCGGTCGCGGGCGGTCAGATTAGACTCCAGCACCGCCATGTAGCCAGGCATCATCTTCTCGAACACCGCCAGACCGTCGTTGATAAGCTTCGGCCCGACCAGCTCGATATACTGCTCAAGCATTGGAATATCGAGCACCGAAGAGGCCTTGCTGGTATCCGCCGCCGGGATCTCGATCTCATCCTCTTCCGGAGCATCCCAGAATTTTTTAATAATGGCGGTTAATGCCGGCACCGATAGCGGCTTGCTCAGGACATCGTCCATACCGGCATCGAGATACTCTTTTTTGTTTTTCAGCACGTTCGCCGTCAGCGCCACCAGCGGCGGCAGCTCATCGGCGGCAAAGTGCTGTTTAAGATGCCGGGAAATATCCAGGCCGGTCATATCCGGCAGCTGAATATCCAGCAACACCAGGTCATACTCGCCCGGTTTAAACATCTCCAGCGCCGCGGTACCGGTCATCGCGACATCCACGGTATTGCCCAGTTTCTCCAGCACCGAGCGCGCGACGATCACGTTAAGCTCGATATCTTCGACCAGCAGCACGCTGAGCGCCGGCAGCGGCATCTCATCATCTGTCAGACTGTCTTCTGTCTCTTCCGCCACCGCTGGCGCATGCACGGTCAACGTAAACGTCGCCCCTTGCCCAGGCAGACTGGAGACATTAATGTCGCCGCCCATATTGCGCGCCAGACGACGCGACACGGCAAGACCAATCCCGGTCCCGGTTGCCGGCTTACCGCCGTGGCTGTCTTTTACCTGATAGTACATGGCGAAGATCTTATCCTGCTCCGCCTGAGGAATACCGATGCCGGAGTCTTCTACTTCAAAGTGCAGAATATCTCCTTCATCGTAGCGCACGCGGACGGTGACATTTCCGCCCTGCGGGGTAAATTTCACGGCGTTGCTGATAAGATTCCACAAGATCTGCCGCAGGCGGGTTCCGTCAGTCACCACGTTATGTGGCAACGGCTGCGTCGGGTCCATCACGAAGCGCAGCCCCTTCTGCTGTGCCTGCAGACCAGAGAGGTTTTCGAGGTCGGCCAGGAAACTGGTGAAGTCAACCGGCTGGTTATCCAGCTGAACCTTACGGCGCTCCATCTTATCCATATCGATAATATCGTTGAAAATATTCCCCAACGTCACCGCCGATACATGAATGGTCTTGAGGTATTTTTCCTGCTCGCCGGTCAGGTCGGTATCCAGCAGGATACGGCTCAGCCCGACGATGCCATTCAGCGGCGTACGCAGCTCATGGCTGATGGTAGAAATAAAGGTGGTCTTGTCCCGGCTGGCGCGCTCCAGCGCATCCTGGTAGCGCTTACGTTCGGTAATATCGCGGCCAAAGCCCATCAGCCCCCGGCGTTTACCCACGCGGTCATAGTAAGGGACTTTGCGGATCTCAAAGCAGGCTTTGCGCCCGTCGGGGTAATCCAGCCACTGTTCATAGGTCAGGGAGACGTTATGGCGGAAGACTTTTTCATCCGTCTCGAGGACTTTTACTGCCGCTTCCTCGTTATAGACATCCTGAGGTTTCAGGTGAATAAGCTGCTTTTCGCTTTTCCCTGTCAGCAGCTCCATGGCGCGGTTACAGCCGGA
Source organism: Enterobacter sp. JUb54 (assembly GCF_014298075.1). Lineage (GTDB taxonomy): Bacteria > Pseudomonadota > Gammaproteobacteria > Enterobacterales > Enterobacteriaceae > Klebsiella > Klebsiella lignicola. The sequence continues at coordinate 4,568,019 of NZ_CP060418.1, read as the reverse complement.
AAACTCTTTGTCTTCATTACGATAGAAAACTAAATCCGGGGACGCATCCAGGAAAGAGCGCAGGAAGGAGGATTGTTGTTCGAGCTGAATTTGCGCTTCTTCACGCTCTTTCATCTCAATCTTCAGCTGTTCGAGGGTTGTTTCGCGCTCGGCTTCCGCTTTCTCACGCTCGCCAATCTCCTGATTGAGCTGGGCGATATTGTCTTTGAGCTGCACGTTAAGCTTCAGGTCGCGCTCGCGCATCTCCTCAAGCTTTTCAACCAGTCGGGAGAGACGCTGCCGCGACTCTTCCAGCTGCTCAACGACCACCGACAGAAAATAGACCGCCCAGGGCGTGATCAGCAGACCAAAGAAGATGGAGCGGATAACATCGATACTTTCGACCTGGCCATGCAGCACCATCGTAACGGCCATCTGTACGACAATCGCCAGCACCACCAGTGCAAGGGCCAACAGCATGGAAAAACGCACCAGACCCAACTTCATCATCAGGTCGACATAGTACTGCGCCAGCATACGGATTTGCTTCATAAGGGATTCCTTCGCGACAACTCCGCACAATAATACCCAATTCTGAGCAAACCGCTGTAAGTTGTGCGAAAAATGCGAAGCTCCCTACTCCTGGAGGGAAGGTGGCGTCCAGGCACGTCCCAGCGCCGAGCCCTGCACGCCGTGCTGATTCAGATAGCGATCGAGTTCTACCATCCCGGTCCAGCGGTTTTCACACCACAGCGGCGCCAGCAGCGTCGGGCGACGGGCGCTGGCGGAAATCCGGTGATAAATCACCTCGGGCGGCGTAGCGCGGATCATCTCGCCGGCGGTGACCGTATACTCCTCCAGCGCAATGGCCTCGAGGCGCCCGGCCTGCCAGGCTTTCGCCATCGTACTGCCGGTCACTATGTGCAGGGGATGCAGCTTGATACCATCGACGCCGGTGTCCACCACCTGCGCCAGGGTTTGCAGGCAATGCTGCTGGGTTTCTCCAGGCAGCCCGACAATCAGATGTGAGCACACTTTCAGCCCGCGTTCACGTGCCAGGCGGGTCGTTCGCTGGTAGCAGGCAAAATCGTGGCCGCGATTAATCCGGTGCAGCGTTTTGTCATGTGCGGTTTGCAGGCCCAGCTCCAGCCACACTTCATAACCCTGCTCGTGGTAGCCGCTCAAGAGATCTAACACCGCTTCCGGGACACAATCCGGGCGGGTGCCGACACAGAGCCCGACGATATTGGCCTGGCTGACCGCCTGCTGATACATATTGCGCAGGACCTGCACTTCCGCAAAGGTGCTGGTATACGCCTGGAAATAGGCCAGATAACGCTTTGCGCGATTCACGCGCTGCGCCTGATGCGCCAGCTGCTCTGCAATAGAAAGGTGCTGCTGCTCTTCGTCAGCAAAAGAGGCCACATTGCAGAAGGTGCAGCCTCCACGACCGATGGTGCCATCGCGATTCGGGCAGCTAAACCCACCATGCAGCGTCAGTTTATGGACTTTTTCGCCATAGCGACGCGAAAGATCCCCACCAAACATATTGACTAATTTTTGTAACTGCATAATCTGATAGACCGGCCTTAAGAAAGGGGCCAAGCCTGCCATTTTTAGCCACCGATGACGATGACCTGGATCAATCGTCAGTGCGGCCGCACACCTCATTGCATAACCACTCAAGATAACTGCAATTTCATTCACCCGTCCGGTAATGACTTTTCCTTATACTTAAGCCCTGGATTGCCATTATCTTCATCAGGGGAAAAAACAGTGTTATTCCCCGCCTCGTGAGAAACAGGCAGACGAATACTCTGCTATAAATAGCCAGTTCAGCATATAACGATAATGATAAGCTATCGATATAGTGAGACAGATCACACTAGAATATGCTTTCCGCTGCGTTTCATTGTTGTTTAAAACTCCTTATTTTCCTTAACAATCATAACATTAAGCACCTCATAGCACATTTTTGTATAAATAAGATTGCCATTTGACGTAAGTGCCGATTCCCGATAAGTTGGGAATCCGCTGGAAGCTTTCTGGATGAGCACTCTGCTCATCATATTTATGCAGTAATTGAGATTCCCTCTTACAGCAAGTCCTCAAACTTGCGTACCGATGCGAAAAGGATTTAAAGAGGGCGAATGCGAGGTGCAAACCACCCCGTCGCCATGCTCTTTCTGTGCCCGTGCGCAATCGGTATCGGAGGGTGTCCCGTAGAGCCTGGGGAGGTTCACTGATATGTTGTACGATAAATCCCTTGAGAGGGATAACTGTGGTTTCGGCCTGATCGCCCACATAGAAGGCGAACCTAGCCACAAGGTAGTGCGTACCGCTATACACGCACTGGCCCGAATGCAGCACCGCGGCGCGATCCTTGCCGATGGTAAAACCGGCGACGGTTGTGGCTTGCTGCTGCAAAAACCCGATCGTTTCTTCCGTATCGTTGCGGAGGAGAACGGCTGGCGTTTAGCCAAAAATTATGCCGTCGGGATGTTATTCCTTAATAAGGATCCTGAACTGGCTGCTACGGCGCGCCGCATCGTTGAAGAAGAATTACAATGTGAAACCCTGTCTATTGTCGGCTGGCGCGATGTGCCGACTAACGAAGGGGTTCTCGGTGAAATCGCCCTCTCCTCGCTGCCCCGTATTGAACAAATTTTTGTTAACGCCCCGGCAGGCTGGCGCCCGCGCGATATGGAACGCCGTTTGTTCATCGCTCGTCGCCGCATTGAAAAGCGCCTGCAGGAAGATAAAGATTTCTACGTCTGCAGCCTGTCGAACCTGGTGAATATTTATAAAGGTCTGTGTATGCCGGCAGATTTGCCGCGCTTTTACCTGGACCTCGCGGACCTGCGTCTGGAATCAGCAATTTGCCTGTTCCACCAGCGCTTCTCCACCAACACCGTCCCACGCTGGCCGCTGGCACAACCGTTCCGCTACCTGGCACATAACGGTGAAATCAACACCATCACCGGTAACCGCCAGTGGGCCCGCGCGCGTACCTATAAGTTCCAGACCCCGTTAATTCCGGATCTGCACGATGCAGCGCCGTTCGTTAACGAAACCGGCTCCGACTCCAGCTCCATGGATAACATGCTTGAGCTGCTGCTGGCCGGCGGGATGGATATCGTGCGTGCCATGCGTCTGCTCGTGCCACCAGCCTGGCAGAACAACCCGGATATGGATCCGGAGCTGCGCGCCTTCTTCGACTTTAACTCCATGCACATGGAGCCGTGGGATGGCCCGGCGGGCATCGTCATGTCCGACGGTCGCTACGCAGCCTGTAACCTCGACCGTAACGGTCTGCGTCCGGCGCGCTACGTCATTACCAAAGACAAGCTGATCACCTGTGCATCAGAAGTCGGTATCTGGGATTACCAGCCTGACGAAGTGGTGGAAAAAGGCCGCGTTGGCCCAGGCGAACTGATGGTTATCGATACCCGCGCGGGCCGCATTCTGCACTCTGCGGAAACCGATGACGATCTGAAAAGCCGCCACCCGTATAAAGAGTGGATGGAGAAAAACGTCCGCCGTCTGGTGCCGTTCGAAGACCTGCCTGACGAAGACGTTGGCAGCCGTCAGCTGGATGACGATACCCTCTCCAGCTACCAGAAACAGTTTAACTACAGCGCTGAAGAGCTGGACTCTGTGCTGCGCGTGCTGGGTGAAAATGGCCAGGAAGCCGTCGGCTCGATGGGCGATGATACCCCGTTTGCGGTGCTCTCCAGCCAGCCACGTATTATCTATGACTACTTCCGTCAGCAGTTCGCGCAGGTGACCAACCCGCCGATCGATCCGCTGCGTGAAGCGCACGTGATGTCGCTGGCCACCAGCATCGGCCGCGAAATGAACGTCTTCTGCGAAGCGGAAGGCCAGGCACACCGTCTGAGCTTCAAATCGCCGATCCTGCTGTACTCCGATTTCAAACAGCTGACCACGATGGAAGAGGAACACTATCGCGCCGATACGCTGGATATCACCTTTAACGCCACCGAAACCACGCTGGCCGAAACGGTGAAAGCGCTGTGCGATAAAGCCGAACAGATGGTACGTAACGGTACCGTTCTGCTGGTGCTCTCCGACCGTAATATCGCTAAAGATCGTCTGCCAGTCCCGGCCCCGATGGCGGTTGGCGCGATCCAGACCCGTCTGGTAGATAAGAGCCTGCGCTGCGATGCCAACATTATTGTTGAGACCGCCAGCGCCCGTGACCCGCACCACTTTGCGGTGCTGCTGGGCTTCGGCGCCACGGCTGTCTATCCGTACCTGGCCTACGAAACACTGGCAAAACTGGTCGATAGCAAAGCTATTGATAAAGCCTACCGCTCAGTGATGTTGAACTACCGTAACGGTATCAACAAAGGCCTGTACAAGATCATGTCCAAAATGGGCATCTCGACTATCGCCTCTTACCGCTGTTCGAAGCTGTTCGAAGCGGTCGGCCTGCATCGTGAAGTATCCGACCTGTGCTTCCTCGGCGTTGTCAGCCGTATCGGCGGCGCGGGCTTCGATGACTTCCAGCAGGATCTGCTGAATCTGTCCAAACGCGCGTGGCTGGTCCGTAAGCCGCTGGCGCAGGGTGGCCTGCTGAAATACGTTCATGGCGGTGAATATCACGCTTATAACCCGGACGTAGTGCGCACGCTGCAACAGGCCGTTCAGAGCGGTGAATACAGCGATTATCAGCAGTATGCCAAACTGGTCAATGAACGTCCGGCCGCGACGCTGCGCGATCTGCTGGCAGTGAATCCTGGCGAGAACGCCATCAGCATCGACCAGGTTGAATCGGCAAAAGAGCTGTTCAAACGCTTCGATACCGCCGCTATGTCTATCGGTGCTTTGAGCCCGGAAGCGCATGAGTCGCTGGCGGAAGCCATGAACAGCATCGGCGGCTTCTCTAACTCCGGCGAGGGTGGCGAAGACCCGGCGCGCTATGGCACCAATAAAGTGTCGCGTATTAAACAGGTTGCTTCCGGTCGCTTCGGCGTTACCCCGGCATACCTGGTCAACGCCGATGTTATCCAGATTAAAGTGGCTCAGGGCGCGAAGCCGGGCGAAGGTGGGCAGCTGCCGGGTGACAAAGTCACGCCGTACATTGCCAAACTGCGTTATTCGGTTCCGGGCGTAACCCTGATTTCGCCGCCGCCGCACCACGATATTTACTCTATCGAGGATCTGGCGCAGCTGATTTTCGACCTTAAACAGGTCAACCCGAAAGCGATGATTTCCGTGAAGCTGGTTTCTGAACCTGGCGTCGGCACCATCGCCACCGGCGTGGCAAAAGCCTATGCCGACCTCATCACCATCGCTGGTTATGATGGCGGTACCGGTGCCAGCCCGCTCTCTTCGGTGAAATACGCTGGCTGTCCTTGGGAACTTGGCCTGGTGGAAACCCAGCAGGCGCTGGTAGCCAACGGCCTGCGTCATAAGATTCGCCTGCAGGTGGACGGCGGCCTGAAAACCGGCCTTGATATCATCAAAGCAGCGATTCTCGGCGCGGAAAGCTTCGGCTTCGGCACCGGCCCGATGGTCGCGCTGGGCTGTAAATACCTGCGTATTTGCCACCTGAACAACTGCGCAACCGGCGTAGCAACCCAGGATGACAAACTGCGTAAGAACCATTACCACGGCCTGCCGTTCAAAGTGACCAACTACTTTGAATTCATCGCCCGCGAAACCCGCGAGCTGATGGCCGAGCTGGGCGTGAAGCGTCTGGTGGACCTGATTGGTCGTACCGACCTGCTGAAAGTGCTGGACGGCTTTACCGCGAAGCAACAGAAGCTGGATCTGAGCAAACTGCTGGAAACCGCCGAGCCGCATCCGGGCAAAGCGCTGTTCTGCACTGAAAGCAACCCGCCGTTTGATAACGGGGTGCTGAACGCGCAGCTGCTGCAGCAGGCAAAACCGTTTGTCGACGGCAAGCAGAGCAAAACCTTCTGGTTCGATATCCGTAACACCGACCGCTCCGTAGGCGCCTCGCTGTCCGGCTATATCGCCCAGACTCATGGCGACCAGGGGTTAGCGGCCGATCCTATCACCGCGCACTTCAGCGGTACCGCGGGCCAAAGCTTCGGCGTGTGGAACGCCGGTGGCGTTGAGCTGCACCTGACCGGTGACGCTAACGACTACGTCGGTAAAGGGATGGCAGGCGGTCTGCTCTCTATTCGTCCTCCGGTGGGTTCTGCCTTCCGCAGCCACGAAGCGAGCATCATCGGCAACACCTGTCTGTACGGTGCGACCGGTGGTCGTCTGTACGCCGCAGGCCGTGCGGGTGAACGTTTTGCAGTACGTAACTCCGGCGCCATCACCGTGGTCGAAGGCATCGGCGATAACGGCTGCGAATACATGACCGGCGGTATTGTCTGCGTACTGGGTAAAACCGGCGTCAACTTTGGCGCAGGGATGACCGGCGGCTTTGCTTACGTGCTGGATGAAGACGGAGACTTCCGTAAACGTGTGAACCCTGAACTGGTGGAAGTGCTGGACGTTGATTCTCTGGCTATCCATGAAGAGCACCTGCGTGGTCTGATTACCGAACACGTGCAGCTGACCGGTTCGTCTCGCGGCGAAGAGATCCTGGCCAACTGGCCGGCCTTTGCAGCGAAATTCGCGCTGGTTAAACCTAAGTCCAGCGATGTTAAAGCACTGTTGGGTCACCGTAGTCGTAGCGCAGCAGAGCTGCGTGTGCAGGCGCAGTAAGGAATTCAGATGAGCCAGAACGTATACCAGTTTATCGACTTACAGCGTGTTGATCCGCCAAAGAAACCGCTGAAGATCCGCAAAATTGAATTTGTAGAAATTTATGAGCCGTTTTCAGAAGGCCAGGCCAAAGCACAGGCAGACCGCTGCCTGTCCTGCGGTAACCCGTACTGCGAATGGAAATGTCCGGTCCACAACTACATCCCTAACTGGCTGAAGCTGGCTAATGAAGGGCGTATTTTTGAAGCGGCTGAGCTGTCACATCAGACCAACACCCTGCCGGAAGTCTGCGGGCGCGTTTGCCCGCAGGATCGCCTGTGCGAAGGGTCCTGTACGCTGAATGATGAATTCGGCGCGGTGACTATCGGTAACATCGAGCGCTATATCAACGATAAAGCGTTCGAAATGGGCTGGCGTCCGGATCTCTCCGGCGTCAAGGCCACCGGTAAAACCGTGGCTATCGTTGGCGCAGGCCCGGCAGGTCTGGCTTGTGCAGACGTCCTGACCCGTAACGGCGTCAAAGCGGTGGTCTTCGATCGTCACCCGGAAATCGGCGGCCTGCTGACCTTCGGTATCCCGGCGTTCAAGCTGGAGAAAGAGGTCATGACCCGTCGTCGTGAAATCTTCACCGGCATGGGCATTGAGTTCAAACTCAACGTCGAAGTGGGCCGGGATGTTCAGCTCGACGACCTGCTGAAAGAGTACGATTCGGTGTTCCTCGGCGTCGGGACCTATCAGTCCATGCGCGGCGGGCTGGAAAACGAAGAAGCAAACGGCGTCTTTGATGCCCTGCCGTTCCTGATCGCTAACACCAAGCAGACCATGGGCTTTGGCGAAACGGCGAGCGAGCCGTACGTCAACATGGAAGGCAAGCGTGTCGTGGTACTGGGCGGTGGCGACACCGCGATGGACTGCGTGCGTACCTCCGTACGTCAGGGGGCATCGCATGTCATCTGTGCCTATCGTCGTGACGAAGAAAACATGCCGGGCTCCCGCCGCGAAGTGAAAAACGCGCGTGAAGAAGGCGTCGAGTTCCAGTTCAACGTTCAGCCTCTGGGCGTTGAAGTGAATGCCAACGGCAAAGTGTGCGGCGTGAAAATGGCGCGCACCGAGATGGGCCAACCGGATGCTAAGGGTCGTCGTCGCGCAGAAATCGTCGCCGGCTCCGAGCACGTTGTCCCGGCTGATGCGGTGGTCATGGCGTTTGGTTTCCGTCCGCACAGCATGGAGTGGCTGGCGAAGCACGACGTTGAGCTGGATTCTCAGGGCCGTATTATCGCCCCGGAAGGCAATGAAAATGCGTTCCAGACCAGCAACCCGAAAATCTTTGCTGGCGGCGATATCGTGCGTGGCTCCGATCTGGTGGTCACCGCCATTGCCGAAGGTCGTAAAGCGGCTGACGGCATCCTGAACTACCTGGAAGTGTAATACCCCAGCCCGGATAAACGACTTATCCGGGCGGAAAGACAATGCCCGTGGGTGAAGACCCACGGGCTTTTTTTATGGCAGCAGCAGATCGGCGCGAACCTTAATCACCACTTTTTTGATGTCAGCAGGGAGTGTCGCCTGGCAACCGGGTTTATGCGGCTCTCCGGGCATAAATACGGCAAACATCTCCGGCTGCAGCGTCAGCACCTGCTCCCCGGCAATGCGCTGGCACAGCTGATAATCCTCTTCTACCCGTGCGTCCTCGCACTCACGTGCTGAGCCTGTCGCACCGTAGTAAATCCGCTCCGTTCCCGACAGCAAAATCTGGATATCGATAAACTGCATGTGCAGTTCGGCTTTCTTCTCTTCAGGGGCACCGGAGGTGAACTGCATGACGTTCATAAACAGGTTATCGCCCTGTAATTCGTAGCTGCCCGGCGCCTTATTGTGCAGGTCGTGGGCCTGCGCCAGCGCAATAGCCCGCACCAGCGCCGTCGGTAACCCAGCCGGCAGCGGCTGCTGTAAATGACCAAAAATCATATCGTTGCTCCTTGTCCCCATAATGCCGCGCCCAACAGCCCCGCATCATGTCGGTAACGGGCTTCCCGCAGCGGAACCTGATAAACCGCGGGCTCTTGTGACAAATATTCCGCCACCAGCGGCAGATAACCGCTGGCCAGGCCGATGCTGCCGCCGACCACCACACAGTCGCAGTCGGTGACGGCTTTAAGATCGGCAATCAGCCGCGCCAGCGCCCGGGCCGAACGCTGGATCAGGGCCTGCGCCTGCGGATGTCCTTCGCGGGCCAGGGCAAAAATCGCCCTGGCATCCAGCCCGCTCAGATCGTCACGGGCCGCCTCGGCGATACCGCGTCCGGAGGCGATCGCTTCAACGCAGCCCCGCCGACCGCAGCCACACGCTGGCCCGTCAGGATCCGCCAGCGTATGACCACAATGGCCGGCCAGACCACCGCGACCGGTATGCAGTCGGCCATGGCTCACAATCCCGCCCCCGACGCCGGTTGAAACGGTGAGAAAGACCATCTCCCCCACCTTCTCCGCCAGCGCATGATATTCCGCCCACGCCGCGGCCTGCGCATCATTGATCGCGATGCCCGGGAGCCCGGTCAGGCCGGACAAACAATCGAGCAGAGGGAAGCGGGCCAGGCCGCCGAGGTTCGCTGGATTAATCGCCGTTAAGATACCGTCCTGAATAATGCCGGTAGAGGCGATAGCAAAACAGGTCGCGCGCCCGGCAAGAGGCGCCACCAGCGTCTCCAGTGCAGCGGCTAACGCCGCGGGCGTCTGACTCGCCGGGGTCGGTATTTCACGTCGTTCGAGAATGTTAAATTCCCCGTCAATCAGCGCGGCAGCCAGCTTAGTGCCACCAATATCAATCGCCAGCGTTGTCATTGCACCGCCTTTTTCAGCGCCGTGTTGTACCACCCACAGATATGTTCCAGCCGGGTGATGGCGGAACCGACTGTCACCGCCCATGCCCCCTGACGCATCGCCTCTGCCGCCTGGGCTGGCGTGTTGTAACGCCCTTCGGCAATCACCCGACAGCCTGCCGCGTGAAGCGCCTGTACCAGGGCCAGATCGGGCTCGTCCGGCGTGTGCGCCGCGGTATAACCCGACATCGTGGTGCCAATAATCTCCGCCCCGAGTCGCTGGCAGAACAGACCATCCTCAACGCAGGAGCAGTCGGTCATCGCCAGCTTGTTATGCTGATGGATTCGCGCCAGCAGCGCCTCGATCGCCACCGGACGCGCGCGCTGGGTGCCGTCGATAGCAATAATATCTGCCCCCGCCAGCGCCAGAGCCTCCACATCCTCAAGGAACGGGGTGATGCGTACCGGAGAATCCTCGAGGTCGCGTTTCAGAATGCCGATAATCGGCACCGTCACCTGGGCGCGGGTTGCACGCAGATTCTCCACACCCTCAATGCGCAATGCCACTGCCCCGGCCTGCTCAGCCGCCAGCGCCATCGCAGCAACAATCGCTGGCGTATCCAGCGGGCTACCGGGGACCGGCTGGCAGGAGACCATTAACCCGCCGTCGATCTCGATGCGGCGATCCAGTTGTTCAAGCAAAGACATAATAACTCCCTGATATCTGTCATGGCCCGGCATCAGCGCCGGGCGTCGGCTACCTGGTTTTCAGTAATCCGCTTTTGTTGGCACCGAATGCCACCGCACCGCTCAGCGGTTTGCCATCAATCGCATCATGGGTACGTACCGCTTCCGGGCGGATCCAGCGTTGCACGCGGGAGGGCATATCCAGACCGATAAGCAGGATCACCACAAAGGTCAGACCGAACGACAGCGATCCCAGCGTTGTGCCCAGATCCATCCGCTGTGCGATCAGCGCCCCGAGAACCGGCGCGATCGCTCCGCCCAGTGCCCCGACGTTATAGGTAAAGCCCAGGCCCGCGGCGCGTTGATCGGTATCGAAATAACCGCCGATCAATTTCGGTAAGATCCCGGAGATCCCCTGCCCCAGCATCTGCTGGAAGAACAGTAACAGGCCCAATACCCACACGTTTGTGCCGCCAATAGCAAACACCGGAATAATCAACAGTTGGGATGCCAGCAGGCTACAGACATAGGCTTTGCGGGTGCCCAGCCAGTCGCCGAGAAAACCGCCCACGCAGCAGCCCACCGCCGCGCCAAAGCCGCTGAAAAACAGCACCTTCGCCACGGTGGTATGGTCGTACGCGAGTTCCGTTTTAAGATAGGTGGGCAAAAGCGCCTGGATCGGCCACGAATAGAGAAAGGCGAACAGGACCACTACCATTAGCGTCACCCCGGTTGGCCAACGCTTGCCGCTGCTCTGTACCATAAAGCTGATAAAGATCGCCGCGCAAACCAGTCCCAATAGCACCACGATGCCGGCATTTTGCAGATCGCCTGCAAAGCAGAACCACAACGCGGTCGCCGCCATCATAGTCAGGAAGATATTGATAACCCGATGCTTTCCGCAGTACAGGATATCCACCATCGTGCGGACCGGCGCCTGGCCTTCATGCTTCTCTTTCCAGTCCTCGGCTTCCGGGATGTTCTTGCGTAACCACAGTGCAAAGACAATCGGCACGATGCCAATGAAAAACAGCGCACGCCAGCCCCAGACCGGCACCACCAGGCTGTAAACCTGTGCCGCGATCACTGCCCCGACGGAGAAACCGGAGATCAAAAAGCCGCTGGCCTTGTTGCGCAGCTGTTTTGGCCAGCTTTCAATGACGTAGGTCGCGCTGGAGCCGTACTCCCCCGCCATGCCCATACCAATCACCAGTCGGGCGATAAACATGGTGGTAAAGCCGGGCGCAAAGCCGCAGGCCAGCGTACCGACAGAAAACAGGATAATACTGGTGACCATTGCCAGCCGGCGTCCGTAGCGGTCACCCATTGCGCCCAGCATCAGCCCGCCAAACCAGCGTGAAATAAAGGCGGCGGAAATCAGGCTGGCCGCCTCAACGGTGGTCAGGCCAAACTCACCCTGAATTTCCGTCAGGACCAGGGCGATTAAGACAAAATCAAAACCATCAAGCAAATATCCCAGCCAGGCGGCGGAGAACGCCCGCCACTGTGCCCGGTTGAGATGGCGATACCACGGGATGTTCTGGGTCGTTGTACTCATTTTACTCTCCCGCGATGGGTCAGACCCACGCTTGGCTTTTGATACCGGATGTCGTTTGCACCACACCCGACACAGACAGTGTTGTTACCCGGACAAGGCGTATTGTGCCGGTGGCCGGGATTATCCCCGCCCGCGCAATGCGGCGGGGCGCGCGTTCGTCTTAACCCAGCTGCGCTTTCTCCTGCTGCAACTGCTGCGCCAGCGCCTTCAGCTCCGGAAGGAACTTCTCATCGACCGGGGAGAACGGTTTGCGGCACAGCGGCTCCGCCACCACATCCATATAATGCAGGACGGTTTTCAGACCGCGGAATACACCGGTTTTGATCAGCAGGTCGATGACCTTGTTGCACTCGCTTTGCAGCCTCTGCGCTTTTGCGATATCGCCGGTCCGCAGCGCCTGCACGATCCCCTGATAGCGCCATCCCATAATGTTGTAGGTGCTACCGATCCCGCCGTCGGCGCCCGCCAGCAGGCCGGAGGCAAAGATCTCGTCATAGCCGTTATAAAGCACCAGATCCGGATGCGCGCGACGGATCTGCTCCATCTGGAAGAGATCGCCCGAGGTTTGCTTCAACGCGCCCACGCCCGGCAAGGTCACCAGCGTGTTGATCTGCTCAAGGGTCAGCTTAACGCCGCTGAGCGCCGGAATGTTGTAGACCACCATCGGTAAGCCATTAGCCGAATCAATAATGGCCTGGTAGTGAGCGCAGTGCTCTTCAAAACTGAAGGGGTAGTAGAACGGCGTAACGGCGGAGACGGCATCGTAACCGTAGTCGTCCGCGGCCCGGGCCAGCTGCTGGCTCTCCAGGGTGCTGACGCAGCCAACGTGGGCAATCAGTGTCATTTTCCCTTTTGCTTCTTCAGCCACGATCTCCAGCACTTCCTGGCGCTCCGCGCTGCTTTGCACAAAAGCCTCGCCAGTCGAGCCGCCAACGTATAACCCATCAATGCCCTGGCTCAGATTAAAGCGCACCAGCCGGCGCAGGCTCTGAGTATCCAGCTTTTGTTGCCCGTCGAACGGCGTAAGCAGCGCCGCCATCACCCCACGTAAATTGACCGCCATATAAACCTCGTTGTGATATTACCTGTGATTAACGATGTACCTTTATACCTGTTATACCAGACAGGTTGCGAGGTAACCTCATACAGAACGCTTATTATGCGATCTGCTTCACTAAACAACGATCCTGACGATCGTCTGGCTTATTTTGTGGGGTGCTTTTTCTGGCCGAAGGCGTGCCAGGTCGCGGAAACGCTATTGAGGTGGCTTTGTAAGGCGCGATCGGCTTCGTCGGGGTCGCGACGCCGAATGGCTTCGACGATGTCGATATGCTGTTGGTAGCTGACGGTATTGTGTTCGTGCAACGCGTGCTCTGGGACTTTCGGTCGTGCGGCGATCAGCCAGTCCAGAAGCGCGACATGGATTGCCATAAAGATCGGGTTCCCGGGGATTTCCGCCAGCACCCGATGGAATTCCACGTCAGAACGGATAAACAGCGCGTTGTCATCAAGCGACTGGCTGTTGATCTTCAATGCCTGCCCGAGTTTATCGATCTGCTCATCACTGGCGTGCTCCGCGGCATAGCGGACGAGGCTGGACTCAAAAAACAGGCGCAGTTGTTCAAAATGAGCAATACCGCCTGGGTGAGACAGGAAGTCTTTCGCCATCCCCGACAGTTCACCAATGATGGTGTCGGCGGAAGGCCGGGAGACGCGGGCGCGTTCGCCATTGCTAATCTGCACCAGGCCTTTACGCTTTAACGCGGCCAGCGCTTCGCGCACAGAAGGACGACCGACGTTGAAAAAGGTCATCAGCTCACGCTCAGACGGGAGTTGCTCACCTTCAGCAAACTCGCGGCGGCGGATCATATTCTCGAGCTCTTCCTCTACCATTTCAGAGAGCTTTTTACGCGCCAGCGGACGGCGGTGCAGGCTGCTACCGATGGCGGACGAGGTTTCTTCTGTCTGGGGATCAAATGCGCTCATAGGGACCATGTGTGATGTGTGACAGCAAGTGACGACGGGATCATCTTACCACAAGAATTCCCTGTGGGCGGCGTAGATAACAGAACAGGCCCCGAAGGGCCTGCAATCTGGCATCCATAACCTGCTGGATGATTATTTCACGACGCGTAGCGCCGGACGGCCACCGCGCGGCGGCGGCGTATCGTCAGGGTCATCGTCATGGTTGTCCGGCTTGTCGCCGTCAATCACCGACATCACCGTCTCGTTTTCATTGCTTACCGATGCGTCGTCATCATTCAGCGTCGTGACGTCTTCATCGTAGGCCGCTTCAGGCTCGAACATGGTACCAGCGCCGTTTTCACGGGCATAGATAGCCAGTACCGCAGCCATCGGCACGGAAACATTGCGCGGGACACCGCCAAAGCGCGCGTTGAAACGCACTTCGTCATTAGCCAGTTCCAGGTTCCCCACGGCACGCGGCGCAATATTCAGGACGATTTGCCCATCGCGCGCGTACTCCATCGGCACCAGTACGTTGGGTAATGTCACATCGACAACCAGATGTGGCGTCAGCTGGTTGTCCAGCAGCCACTCATAGAACGCCCGCAGTAAGTACGGGCGACGCGGCGTTAGCTGCGATACATCCATCGGTTAGCCTCGACCGAGTCGCATTTCACGCTCGGGTTCAGTTAAGGAAGCGAGGAAGGAATCACGTTCAAAGACGCGAGTCATATAGCCCTTGAGCTCCTTCGCGCCAGCGCCAATAATTTCAACACCGAGAACCGGCAAACGCCACAGCAGCGGTGCCAGATAGCAATCAACCAGGCTGAACTCATCGCTCAGGAAGTAAGGTTTCTGGGTGAAAACAGGTGCAATCGCCTGCAGCTCTTCGCGCAGCTGTTTACGCGCGGTTTCAGCCTGGGCAGCGGTACCGGTCTGAATGGTGTTCATCAGCGAATACCAGTCTTTTTCGATACGCTGCATGTACAGACGACTTTCTCCACGCGCAACCGGATAGACCGGCATTAACGGTGGGTGCGGGAAACGCTCATCCAGATATTCCATAATGATGCGGGATTCCCACAGAGTGAGCTCACGATCCACCAGCGTAGGTACGCTTTGATTCGGGTTGAGGTCAATCAGATCCTGAGGTGGGTTGTCCTTTTCCACGTGCTCTATCTCAAAACTAACACCTTTTTCTGCCAGCACGATGCGGACTTGGTGGCTATAGATGTCAGTAGGACCAGAAAACAGCGTCATTACCGAACGTTTGTTGGCAGCGACAGCCATGAAAACCTCCAGGTATATTCAGAATTTTTGTACTGCTACCAACCACACAGGATTGGCCAGATGTAAAAACCCCAGTAGCGTGACGTCATTCTCGTTTGGGTAAAATCACAAAAATGAACGATCACCAGCATTTGGGCAGAAAATTGGATGATAGTTTACCAGATCTTGAAGGCATTGTGGTGAGGGGATTCTGGAAATGCTGAAAAAGTGGTAAGAACAGGTGGTTTTCGGAGGGAAAACGCCAGATTTCTGCATAAAAAAACCCGCCGAAGCGGGTTTTTTCGCAAATTGTTCTGCGTGAGCAGAAAACAATTAACGTTTGGAGAACTGAGGACGACGACGTGCTTTACGCAGACCGACTTTCTTACGTTCAACCTGACGAGCATCACGAGTAACGAAACCAGCTTTACGCAGTTCGCCACGCAGGGACTCATCATACTCCATCAGAGCGCGGGTGATACCGTGACGGATCGCACCAGCCTGACCAGAGATACCACCACCTTTAACAGTGATGTACAGATCCAGTTTCTCAACCATGTCGACCAGTTCCAGCGGCTGACGAACTACCATGCGGGCAGTTTCACGACCGAAGTACTGTTCCAGAGAACGCTGGTTAATAACGATTTTGCCGCTGCCTGGTTTGATGAAAACGCGAGCTGCGGAACTTTTGCGGCGACCAGTGCCGTAATATTGATTTTCAGCCATTGCCTATAATCCCGATTAGATGTCAAGAACTTGCGGTTGCTGTGCCGCGTGGTTGTGCTCGTTACCCGCGTAAACTTTCAGTTTACGGTACATAGCACGACCCAGCGGGCCTTTTGGCAGCATGCCTTTAACCGCGATTTCAATCACACGCTCAGGACGGCGAGCAATCATCTCTTCAAAGGTCGCTTCTTTGATACCACCGATGTGGCCGGTGTGATGATAGTACATTTTGTCTTCGCGCTTGTTGCCGGTTACAGCAACTTTTTCTGCGTTCAGAACGATGATGTAATCACCGGTATCTACGTGCGGAGTGTATTCCGCTTTATGCTTACCGCGCAGGCGACGAGCCAGTTCAGAAGCCAGACGGCCCAGAGTTTTACCGGTCGCGTCAACAACATACCAGTCGCGCTGTACGGTTTCTGGTTTAGCTGTAAAAGTTTTCATTAAAAGCTTACCCAAATAATAAGTTACACGTTGGTGAACACCCAAACGTTTAGTCAGTTGAGGTTCACGCGACATTGTCCAGCAAACCTACCCCTTCGAATAGCCTATGCCGGCACTATAGAAAGTTTTGGGAAAAAAACCTTCTTGTAACGTGGGGTCGCAAGATTATAGAGAAGTCGGGAACAAAGGTCGACCCCTTTATGTGATTAGAAGCAGGTTTTTTCGCCGGTGTCATGCCGTTCTCTTCTGCCTTTCCCTCAGGCAACGCGGCATAAGGGAAAGGTTCTCAGTCAGGGCATATGTGGGCGTTTCAAATACTCTTCGCTTTGCATTTCCTGCAGGCGCGATAAGCAACGCTGGAACTCAAACTTCAGGCGATCGCCCTGATAAATGTCATGCAGCGGAACCGCGGCGCTGACCACCAGCTTGACGTGACGCTCGTAGAATTCATCCACCAGCGCGATAAAACGCCGGGCCTCACTCTCCAGCAGCCCGGTCATCACCGGGACGTCAAAGAGCATCACGGTATGGAACAGGCGCGAGAGCGCAATGTAATCGTGCTGGCTACGCGCATCCACACACAGCGTGGCAAACGAGGCCGCCAGCGTCTGGTTTTCGACGCCAAGCGTCGGCAGCATACGATGGTTGATCTCCAGCGTCGGCGTCTGCTCGCGTTTAGCCCCCGCCAGCGCCAGCCACAGTTTATCCATCTGCTCTTGGGTCTGCGTATTGAGAGGCGACAGCCACAAATGGGCCTGGGTTAAGGTACGCAGGCGGTAATCAATACCGGCATCGAC
Source organism: Enterobacter sp. JUb54 (assembly GCF_014298075.1). GTDB lineage: Bacteria > Pseudomonadota > Gammaproteobacteria > Enterobacterales > Enterobacteriaceae > Klebsiella > Klebsiella lignicola. The sequence continues at coordinate 4,551,068 of NZ_CP060418.1, read as the reverse complement.
GTTCATAATGTCGCAGTGCTGTTTAATCGCCTCGATGGCAGGCAGGAAGCGAGCACGCTGCAGCCCGTTGCGGTACAGATCGTCCGGCGGAATGTTCGAGGTCGCCACCAGCGTAATCCCACGGGCAAACAGCGCTTTCATCAGGCCGCCCAGCAGCATCGCATCGGTAATATCGGAGACAAAAAACTCATCGAAGCACAATACGTCGGTTTCCGCCTTGAAGCGGTCAGCGAGGATCTCAAGCGGGTCGCTGTGCCCCTGCAGGGTGATGAGTTCCTCATGCACGCGCAGCATAAAGCGGTGGAAGTGCAGGCGCTGCTTACGCTCGCCCGGCAGGCTTTGGTAAAACAGATCCATCAGCCAGGTCTTGCCCCGGCCTACGCCTCCCCACATATAGAGGCCGCGCACGGCAGCGGTATCGGCGGTAGGTTCACGCTTGCCCAGCAGCTTGCCGAATTTTGCCCGTAAACCGCCGCTTTGCGGTACCGGAACGGGTTTATTCTGCAGTTCATGATAGATGGTATCAAGGCGGCTTACCGCTTCTTGCTGGACATCGTCGGGTTGATGGCTGCCCTCTTTGAGAGCGAAAAGGTAACGCGATGTTGGGGACAGGCTTTGCATGATCTAATTGTTATTCCTTGAAAACCGTAATGCTGAAGCTCACGATTGACGAAAAAAAGGCCGTTCTACACTACGCGATGATACGCCAGGATTCCACTTCTGTGGAATTAGCGGTTATAGTGGCACTATCGGGCGCAGGCGGAGAGCCTTACAGCCACCCTACGGAACCACAAAACAACGGGAGATGTACATGACCTGGGAATATGCGCTAATTGGGCTAGTTGTCGGTATCATCATCGGTGCCGTCGCCATGCGTTTTGGCAACCGCAAATTACGCCAACAACAGGCGCTGCAGTTCGAGCTGGAAAAGAATAAAACAGAGCTTGAAGAGTATCGTGAAGAGCTGGTCAGCCACTTTGCCCGCAGTGCAGAACTGCTGGATAACATGGCCGATGACTATCGCCAGCTGTATCAGCATATGGCAAAAAGCTCCAGCAGCCTGCTGCCAGACACCATGGCGGACGCAAACCCGTTCCGCAACCGTCTGGCTGAATCCGAAGCCGGCAACGATCAGGCGCCGGTCCAGATGCCGCGCGACTATTCTGATGGCGCGTCCGGCCTGCTGCGCGGCGGAGCAAAACGCGACTAATCTCTCCCTGACCGCAAAAATATTATCCGGGCGCGTTCCCTGCGCCCGTCTCAACCCTGTATCCCAGCTATTATTTAACCATTGACCGCATTGTTAGCGGGTCAAAAATTCAATAACATCAGACCATTCGGGACGCATTTCCATACACCTCAGGTTACGAGAGCCAGCATCAGATGAAGAAACAGACTTTGCTGTTGAGTGCATTAGCGTTAAGCATCGGGTTATCGCTGTCGGTTTTACCTACGGCTATGGCATCGTTACCCACCCAGATCCCCGGCCAGGGCGCACTGCCAAGCCTTGCTCCCATGCTAGAAAAAGTGCTGCCGGCGGTGGTGAGCGTGCAGGTTGAAGGGACCGCCGCGCCTGCGCAAAATATGCCGGAAGAGTTGAAAAAGTACTTTGGCGACAATGTGCCGCAGGAGCAGGCTCAGCCTTTTGAAGGCCTCGGCTCCGGCGTCATCATCGATGCCGCAAAAGGCTATGTGTTGACCAACAATCACGTGATCAGCCAGGCGCAGAAAATCAGCGTTCAGCTCAACGACGGTCGTGAGTTTGACGCGAAGCTGGTCGGCAGCGACGACCAGAGCGATATCGCGCTGTTGCAAATCCAAAAGCCCAGCCATCTGACGCAAATCGCCATCGCCGACTCCGATAAGCTGCGGGTCGGCGATTTCGCCGTGGCCGTCGGCAACCCGTTTGGCCTTGGCCAGACCGCGACCTCCGGTATCGTCTCGGCGCTGGGCCGCAGCGGGCTGAACCTCGAAGGGCTCGAGAACTTTATCCAGACCGATGCCTCCATTAACCGCGGTAACTCCGGCGGGGCCCTGCTGAACCTCAACGGCGAACTGATTGGTATCAATACCGCGATTCTGGCGCCGGGTGGCGGCAGCGTCGGTATCGGCTTTGCCATTCCGAGTAACATGGCGCAGACCCTTGCCAAGCAGCTTATCCAGTTTGGTGAAATCAAACGCGGCCTGTTGGGTATAAAAGGCATGGAAATGAGCGCAGATATCGCCAAAGCGATGAACATCGACGCTCAGCGCGGGGCATTCGTCAGTGAAGTCCTGCCGAACTCAGGTTCGGCCAAAGCCGGGGTGAAATCTGGCGACGTGATTGTCAGCATGAATGGCAAACCGCTTAACAGCTTTGCCGAGCTGCGCTCGCGGATCGCCACGACGGAGCCGGGAACCAAAGTGAAGCTGGGCCTGCTGCGTGAAGGGAAGCCGCTGGACGTTGAAGTAACGCTGGATAAAAGCACCTCCTCGACCGCCAGCGCCGACCTCATCATTCCGGCACTTCAGGGGGCATCGCTCAGTGACGGACAGATGAAAGACGGCACGAAAGGCGTCACCGTCGATAGCGTAGAGAAAGGAAGCCCTGCGGCTCAGGTTGGCCTGCACAAAGATGACCTGATCATCGGCCTGAATCGCGAACGCATTCAGTCCATCGTCGAGCTGCGTAAAGTGCTGGAGAGTAAGCCGGCCGTTATTGCGCTGAACGTCATGCGCGGGAACGAAAGCATTTATCTGCTGCTGCGTTAATGCGGATTTCCGGACATCGCCTGCCGTGCGATGTCCGGATAACTCGTGCTATGCTGCGCATGTCCATCCATTAACGATATCTGCATCATGCCTGGAAAGTTACTACGTTCTGTACTCATCGGTTTGATCGTCGGGGGCCTGCTGCTCGCCGCGATGCCTTCTTTGCGTAAGTGGCATCTGTCGACGACCACCCAGTACGATAGCGCGGACGAATCGCCCGCCAGCTATAATCCAGCCGTCCGCCGTGCCGCACCGGCGGTGGTGAATGTCTATAACCGCGCGTTGAATGGCACCAGCCATAATCAGCTCACTCTCGGATCCGGCGTTATCATGGATCAGCGCGGCTACATTCTGACCAATAAGCACGTTATCAATGATGCCGATCAGATCATCGTCGCCCTACAGGACGGCCGGGTCTTTGAAGCGTTACTGGTGGGTTCCGATACGCTAACCGATCTCGCGGTCCTGAAGATCAACGCCAACGCTGGCCTGCCGGTTATCCCGATCAACCCTAAGCGGGTACCGCATATCGGTGATGTGGTGTTGGCGATTGGTAACCCCTATAACCTTGGGCAGACGATTACCCAGGGCATCATCAGCGCTACCGGTCGTATTGGCCTGAACCCTACCGGGCGCCAGAATTTCCTGCAAACCGATGCTTCCATTAACCACGGTAACTCCGGCGGCGCGCTGGTGAACTCGCTGGGCGAGCTGATGGGCATCAACACGCTGTCATTTGATAAAAGCAATGATGGTGAAACGCCAGAAGGGATCGGCTTCGCCATTCCGTTCCAGCTGGCCACCAAGATTATGGATAAGCTTATCCGCGATGGTCGGGTGATCCGCGGCTATATCGGCATCAGCGGTCGTGAGATTGCCCCACTGCATGCGCAGGGCGGCGGGATCGATCAGCTGCAAGGGATTGTGGTCAATGATGTAGCACCGGATGGCCCGGCAGCTCAGGCCGGGATCCGCGCCAACGACGTGATCGTCTCCGTGAATGACAAGCCGGCCGTCTCCGCGCTTGAGACCATGGATCAGGTCGCGGAAATCCGCCCTGGCTCAGAAATTCCGGTGATCATTATGCGTGATGACAAGAAGATCACTCTGCATATCGCCGTTCAGGAATACCCGGCCACCAACTAGCAGACATAAAAAAACCGGAGCTGCTCACTCGCTCCGGTTTTTTTAATCCATCACACGCTTATTTGTTGACGAAATCTTCGCCCATAGCGATATCTTTCTTCAGCGTATCCAGCATCCCTTCCAGCGCCTGCTGTTCAAATGCACTGAGCTTACCGATCGGCTGGCGTTCCTCAACACCATTTTTACCGAGCAGCAGCGGCTGGGAGAAGAAGCGCGCGTACTGGCCATCGCCTTCCACGTAAGCACATTCCACCACCCCTTTTTCGCCTTGCATTGCCCGCACTAAGGACAAGCCGAAACGTGCGGCCGCCTGTCCCATCGAGAGCGTCGCCGACCCGCCGCCGGCTTTGGCTTCCACCACTTCGGTACCGGCGTTCTGGATACGTTTTGTCAGATCGGCAACTTCCTGATCGCTAAAGCTCACGCCCGCAATCTGGGACAGCAACGGCAGGATCGTCACGCCGGAGTGGCCGCCAATCACCGGGACTTCGATATCTGATGCCGATTTATCTTTCAGCTCAGCGACAAAGGTGTTCGAACGGATGATGTCCAGCGTGGTCACGCCAAACAGTTTGTTCTTGTCGTAAACGCCCGCTTTTTTCAGCACTTCTGCCGCAATGGCCACCGTGGTATTCACCGGGTTGGTAATAATGCCGATGCAGGCCTGCGGGCAGGTTTTCGCAATCTGTTGGACCAGATTCTTCACGATACCGGCGTTCACGTTAAATAAATCGGAGCGATCCATGCCTGGCTTACGGGCTACGCCAGCAGAAATCAACACGACATCCGCCCCGACAAGCGCTGGAGTGGCGTCTTCACCGGAGAAACCTTTAATTTTCACATCGGTAGGGATATGGCTAAGATCAACCGCCACGCCCGGTGTGACCGGAGCAATGTCGTACAACGAGAGTTCTGAACCTGAAGGCAGTTGGGTCTTAAGTAGTAGGGCAAGCGCCTGGCCAATTCCACCAGCAGCGCCGAGGACTGCAACTTTCATCCTAAACTCCTTATTATGGTTAATATCGTCTTTCGTTATTCCGTCGCCTGGACCTTAATTCACAAGATAAACAATTACAATCAGTATGGTTGAATAATGCGGACTGTTGCGCAGTGATGCATCAGCTTCGCATTTTCATCCTTGAGGGTGACTACCCGGCACAATGCTTTACCGGATCGACTATTGGTTACAATACACCCAGCTTGCTCGGCAAAACAACATCATTCTCATAACATTTAATTTACTTTTACAGCGATTTACGGGCTGTGATGAAGGCATGTTCCTTCGCAGGGTTATTTGCTAAAATATGCCCCCTTCATAACATTATTTACTTTATCCCCTTGCGGATTATTTGCATAAAAATTCATTCTTATGCATAATGATGTTGTTTTTACCACCATAATTTGGGTGACTTATGCGAAGTTCGGCAAAACAAGAAGAACTGGTTAAAGCGTTTAAACTGCTGCTTAAAGAAGAAAAGTTCAGCTCTCAAGGCGAGATTGTCCAGGCGCTGCAGGAAGAAGGTTTCGATAATATTAACCAATCGAAAGTCTCCCGCATGCTGACAAAATTTGGCGCGGTGCGTACCCGGAACGCCAAAATGGAGATGGTCTATTGCCTGCCTGCCGAGCTTGGCGTCCCGACAACCTCCAGCCCACTGAAGAACCTGGTCCTCGACATCGACTATAACGATGCCGTGGTGGTGATTCACACCAGCCCGGGTGCGGCGCAGCTGATTGCCCGCCTGCTGGACTCCCTCGGCAAAGCGGAAGGTATTCTCGGCAGTATTGCCGGCGATGACACCATCTTTACTACCCCGGCCAGAGGATTTACCGTCAAAGATCTGCACGACGCGATTCTGGTGCTGTTCGAACAAGAACTGTAAGCCCCTTCCCTCTGGCGCCCGCCAGGGGGCTCATTCAAAAACGCAGCATTTCTTTAACATTAAGTGTGGTTTTCCGCCTCTATACATTCCTTTACCGAATGAGAGAGTCTAAAACGCACAAAATATCAAATTCACCTATCCATATGATTTTATTCGCTATAACACCTGGTCATGGCGAAAAAATGACATTCCTAATACTTATACGTTATAAAAACGACAATTCCTTGCAATTATTTACTCATAAAACAATTAGCACGGTATTAATATTTTCGGTGATTAGTGTATACTTGATTTTGTGATGAGGGTCACGAAACGAAGAGCCCTCAATAATAAGATTCGACGAGGTGAACATCATGAAAATCAAAACAACTGTCGCTGTACTCAGCGTTCTGTCGGTTCTCTCCTTTGGCGCTTTCGCCGCTGACTCGATTAATAGCGAGCAGGCGCAAGGCCGTCAGTCAATCGGCACGGTTTCCGTCGGCGCGGTGAACGCATCCCCGATGGATATGCATGAAATGCTGAATCAGAAAGCTCAGGAAGAAGGTGCTTCTTCCTACCGCATTATCGAAGCCCGCACCGGTGACCACTGGCACGCAACGGCTGAGCTTTATAAATAAGATTTAACGATTGTCGGTTATTAACTGAATACGAATTTCCCCAGCGGCCCAGGTTCATACGACACCTCCCGCCGCTGCAACATTATGGTTGGAGTAAAGATTATGAAAAGTGCAATGATCATCGCATCCCTGGGCCTGGCTTCCGTTCTCTCCTTCGGCGCTAATGCTGCCGTTAATCAGGTCAGCGCGGAACAAGCTCAAAATCTGCAGTCTATGGGTACCGTGTCTGTTTCTCAGGTAGGCAGCGCCCCGATGGATATGCGTCAGGAACTGGCGGCGAAAGCCGAGAAAGAAGGCGCAAGCAGCTACCGTATTATTGAAGCCCGTACCGGCGATAGCTGGCACGCTACAGCTGAGTTGTACAAATAAACCCTCGTCGTCTAGTCCGACGACTTGCCCCCGCCCTGTCGGGGGCTTTTTTATGCCTGTCTGGCGTTAAAGCGTAGCTCCCCTTCCAGCTCTTCTTCCGCTTCATCAAACAGCAATATCAACGCCCCAAAGCGCCGACGCTGCTTATCACTCAAGTGAATAAACTCAATCTCCAGCGGCAACGGCAGCAGTCCTCCGGTGACCACTTCCCACAAAGAGTCCAGATTATTCACCTTGTCACGATTGAGCGTGAAGGTCCGTGAGAATTCACGATAGAAATCCTGCTGTTCGGCTATATCGTCGAAATCAAAGGTATAGATAGTCATCGCCCGCACCCTGTCAATATCGCGCTATTGTCACCTGTCCCAATACTCTTTCTGCGCCGGGTTTCCACCCGCTCTCCTGTACAGAACGTAAACGTCCTCGACACTTAAGTATAGTGATAAAAAAACCGACGCTTCAGGCGTCGGTTCAGAGGGTTAGCTGTTGGTGAGAGCTTGTTGGTATTTCCGCAGCATCTCTACCAGCCTTCGAACGGGTTCGGTCACCTGTGGTGAGGCTTCCCAGAGCTGCAGTTTTTCCTGATAAACGTCCAGCTCCTCTAACAAGCGAGCGAAATAGCGCCGCCGCTTATCATCATTACTGGCGGACATCACGTGATCGGCGGTACGCCGCAGCTGCCGGTGGAACGCCGACAGATCGTCATTCACCGGTACCGGCGCATCCCGTAGGCGTTGGTGGGCGATAATCAGCGTTAACGCCAGGCGAAAGCGAGCTATATCCCCGGGGAATTTATTCAGCAACAGGAACAGTTGCTGATACAGCGCGGGCAGGTGGTTCTCTTTGCGCCGCGCGGTGTTGGTCGTCAGTGATGAAACCGCAGCCGACACAAACTGATTAAGCAGCACACGTCCGGTACGCGCTTGCGAATTATCCCGCACGAGCAGAATCACCATCAACGCCAGGAAACAACCGACGATCTGCCCCAGCGCGCTATCGAGGAACTGGCTGAATTGAAACTGCATCGGGTTGTCCAGCACCAGGATGTTGATGGTGCTCGCCAGCGCCCCCAGCGATCCCAGTCGCCGTTTTTGGACTTCAATACCAATGAAGAATGCCATGGCCGCCAGACTGAGGCACAGCAACAACATGCTTTGCTGCGTGGCGGGCATAATCACCAGGAAAAACAGCGCCCCGAGCGGTAAAGCGGCCAATGTGCCGTACAGGAAGTCAATTGCCACCATCCTCGGATTAGGCAGGCGCATGGCCAACGACGTGACTACTGCAATCATCACCATCGCCCCGCTACCGGAGGTCCAGCCGGTCCACAGCCAGAACAACGTGCCCAGAATGCAGGAAATAGAAGTACGCCAGAAGTTGACCATCGCATGGTGATGTTCAGCGGACCCCGCCTTCACCACCACTTCTCCCTGCAGCACGTCATCTTCAATCCGGCTGATTCGGGTATTGCCCACCACCCCGCGTTTCAACAGCAGATAACGCGTCGCGGCACCCACCCAGCTGTAGATCGTCACCGGCGTATTGTGTTCCCCTTTCCAGGTCAGAAAGCGGCGCATTCTTTTCAGTTGCCGGTGGACGTCCTGCACGCTCTCTACCGGTTCGGCAAACAGCTCACGATAATCATCAGTCACCATTTCCGGGCGCGAGTTCTGAATAAGGTAGGTTTCACAGGCCTGGGTAATCAGCGTTAACGAGATGGTATTGATCGCCTTCAGCCGCTGGTTGACCTTCGCCCAGCGCGATGACTCCATAATCAAGTTACTGCGCATCCCTTCCAGCGCGCTGGTCCGGCGCACCAGCGCCCCCCAGGCTTTATCGACCACTTCGCTGTCGCCATGCGCCACGCACAGCTGCATCAGCCGGTACTGATCGACCAGCAGGTTATCCAGCTCGAGATCGATCTCTTTCTTAATCGAACGCGGAGAAAATAGCAGGTCGGCGATGATCGCGCTGACAATCCCCACGACAATCTCGCTGCATCGTTCAACGGCGAACTGCGGCGCCAGCATCGGGTCGGTGTGGATGGTGATGATAATGATAAGTGCGGTATAGCCCGCCAGCCCCCAGGCGTAGGAGTTTTCGACCCGCACCAGCGAGGAGATCCAGGTACAAAATCCCGCCCACAAGCAGCACACCAGCATCATCAGCAGCGGCGCGCGAATCATCAAAATAATAATCGTCAGGGCGGCGATACACCCGATAAAGGTCCCGGCAATACGCAGCATGCCGCGATAGCGGATAGCGCCAGAGTAAGGTTCTCCTCCGGCGGCAAACGCGGGGCCGGCGGTCACAATCGCCGCGGTCAGCACCGCCCAGCGTGGGGTTTCCAGCTGAAAGTGGAAACCGACAAACAGCGCCAGCACGACCGCACAGGCTAGTTTAATCGCGAAGCGAAGATGCCGGGATGCAATGGTGAAGATGCCCATGGCGATTAACCAAACTCACGCAGGCGCATCGCCAGTTTCTGGAAGAAGTTAGCCTGGCTGGTATCGCGGTCTTCCTTACCGGTAATCACCACCGTTGCGGTCGTCCCGGCAGGCCACAGATTGCCCTGCTGCTTGTCGAGACGAATACGCACCGGAACACGCTGCGCCAGGCGCACCCATTCGAGGTTGGAATCCACAGAGGCCATCCCTTTCGCATCGACGCTGCTGCTGGCGTTGGTCACCCCGGCGGCAATGCTGTCTACCGTCCCTTTAATGGACAGGCTGCTGCCCAGCGGGGTGATTTCCGCGCGGTAACCCTGACGGACACCTTCCAGCTTGGTCTCTTCGAGATAGGCCACCACGTAGAAGGTGTTTTGTTTAACCAGTGCCACGGCGGTAGAGCCGCGGGTAATGAATTCGCCGTTGTAGACGTTGAGGTTGGTCACCCAGCCATCGGCCGGCGCACGCACCACCGTACGTTCAAGATCGAGTGCCGCCAGATCGCGGGTCGCGACCGCTTTCGCCAACTGATGCTCTACCGTTTGTAAGACGTTGTTGGCCTGGTCAATCTCTTCACGGGACATGGCCTGTACGCCCAGTCGGTTACGACGGCCAGCTTCAACACGCTTTTCCTGAGCCAGCGTCTGGTAGTAGGAGACGTCGGCCTGCGCTTCGGCGAGGGCTTTCTGGTAACGCGGCTGGTCGATCACAAACAATATCTGGTCTTTCTTAACCAGCTGGTTATCCTTGATATTTACCTGTGAAATCAGCCCTGAGACATCAGGGGCGATGGCCACGATATCGGCACTAAAGCGTGCATCACGCGTCCAGGGAGAGGCCGTGTAATAGACCCAGGCGCGAAAAATCGCGACAAACGCCAGGATAACCAGTATCACAGTGATTGCGGTACGGAAGATATTTCTTGTTAGTGTTTTCACATCGACCTCAAACGAACAAACGCGATATCAGATAAAAAAGGCAGCAATATAACGCGGTATTGAAAAGTGCAGGATGCCAGACAAAATCATAGATGCCGGTGGGAACCAGCAGCCGATGCACCAGCCAGAAAACGGCCAGCGATATTAGCAATTCAAAGAAGATCGGCGGAAATGACAAGCCGAAAATCACGATGACAGGGAACAGACTCATGATGACCTTGATAAGAAGCGTACAGGTGGTAGCGTGAAGCGTTTATTATTTAGCTAACAATATAGTAACGTAACCATTGCAGCATGATCTATATTATGTGATCTAAATCACTTTTAAGTCAGAGTGAATAATGGAACGATTAAAACGCATGTCCGTTTTTGCCAAAGTGGTTGAACTGGGTTCATTTACCGCCACGGCACAGCAGCTTCAGATGAGTGTCTCTTCCATCAGCCAGACTGTCTCTAAACTGGAAGATGAGCTACAGGTGAAGCTGTTAAACCGCAGCACGCGCAGCCTGGCCTTAACGGAAGCCGGTAAGATTTATTACCAGGGCTGCCGCCGGATGCTGTTCGAAGCCCGTGATGTCCACGAGCAACTCTACGCATTTAACAATACGCCTATCGGTACGCTACGCGTTGGCTGCTCTTCAACTATGGCACAGAATGTCCTCGCCCACATTACTGCCGGTATGTTGAAAGAATACCCGGGTTTATCGGTCAACCTGGTCACCGGTATCCCGGCTCCGGATCTGATCGCCGATGGCCTGGATGTAGTGATCCGCGTCGGGGCGTTGCAGGACTCCAGCCTCTTTTCACGGCGCCTTGGCTCAATGCCGATGGTGCTCTGCGCGGCGAAAAGCTATCTGCAGCAGGCGGGGATCCCGGAAAAACCCGCCGATCTCGCCAGCCACTCATGGCTTGAGTACAGCGTGCGCCCGGATAATGAGTTCGAAATTATCGCCCCGGAAGGGATCTCCACCAAACTGATCCCGCAGGGCCGCTTTGTCACCAACGATCCGATGACGCTGGTACGTTGGCTGACCGCCGGCGTCGGGGTAGCCTATGTGCCGCTGATGTGGGCGATCGAGGAGATCAACCGTGGCGAGCTGGAGATCCTGTTACCCAGCTATCAGTCCGATCCTCGCCCGGTGTATGCGGTGTATACCGAAAAAGACAAACTGCCGCTGAAGGTGCAGGTGTGTATAAACTCGCTGACGGAGTATTTTGTCGAAGTGGCGAAAATTTATCAGGGCATGCACGGCCGCGGAATCGCCCGCTAGCGCGAACAACAGAAAGGTGGAGTGACCGGGAATCGAGGGGCAGGTTGCGCCTCCGCACAAAGCGGAAGCGCAGTGACGACACTCAGGCGGTTCCGCCGACGGTGAGGTTATCTACTTTCAGCGTCGGCTGGCCAACGCCCACCGGCACGCTCTGGCCTTCTTTACCACAAACGCCAACGCCACTATCCAGTTTCAGGTCATTACCAACCATCGAAATCTGCTGCATGGCTTCAATTCCGGAGCCGATAAGGGTCGCCCCCTTCACCGCTTTAGTGACCTTCCCTTTTTCGATCAGGTAGGCTTCAGAGGTGGAGAACACAAACTTACCGGAGGTAATATCCACCTGGCCGCCGCCAAAGTTAGGTGCATAGATACCGTAATCCACCGATTCGATAATCTCCTGCGGCGTTGATTTCCCTGCCAGCATGTAGGTATTGGTCATACGCGGCATCGGTAAATGCGCATAGGATTCACGACGGCCGTTACCGGTCGGCGCAACGCCCATCAAGCGCGCATTGAGTTTATCCTGCATATAGCCTTTAAGGATCCCGTTCTCAATCAATACGTTGTATTGACCTGGGGTCCCTTCATCATCCACCGCCAGCGAACCACGACGATTGGCAATGGTGCCATCATCCACGACGGTACAGAGTTCTGACGCCACCAGCTCACCCATATGGCCGCTAAAGACCGAGGTGCCGCGACGGTTGAAATCGCCTTCCAGACCGTGCCCTACCGCTTCATGCAGTAACACGCCAGGCCAGCCGGCGCCGAGTACCACCGGCAACATGCCGGCCGGTGCTGCAACGGCTGACAAGTTCACCAGCGCCATACGCACCGCTTCTCGCGCCCATGCATCCGCTCGAACATCACCATCTTCGGAGGCAAGGAAATAGTCGTAACCAAAACGACCGCCGCCGCCGCTGGAACCTCGTTCGCGTTTGCCATCATCTTCCACCAGCACGCTGACGGACAGGCGTACTAACGGGCGAACATCTGCCGCCAGCGTTCCATCGGTCGCCGCGACCAGAATCAGTTCATAGACACCGCTCAGACTGGCGGACACTTCCTGCACACGCTTATCGGCAGCACGAGCAACTTTATCGACGCGACGCAGGATATCCAGCTTCTCTTCACGACTCATGCTTTGCAGCGGATCGATACTGGTGTACAGCGAGCTGTACTCAACCGCGCCCAGGGTGTGTACTTTGCCATCACCGTTGTCGCGCACGATGGTACGGGCCGCCTGCGCGCTCTGTTCCAGTGCCAGTCGGCTGATTTGGTCGGCATAGGCAAAACCGGTTTTCTCACCGCTGACCGCACGCACGCCGACACCCTGGTCAATGTTATACGAGCCATCTTTAATGATGCTGTCTTCCAGAACCCAGGATTCGTGATAGCTCGACTGAAAATAGAGATCGCCGTAATCAAGACGGCGCTCGGCCAACTGGCCAAGAATGGCAAAAAGATCCTGATGGTTCAGGCCATTTGCCGACAGTAATTGTTCACTTACCAGGTTCAGACTCATCGTTTGCTACTCATATGTTGTCGCGTATCAGGCGGAAGAATATACCCTAAATCGTTCAGGCTGCAGCCTGCGGCGATAGCGGGTATAAAACGCTATCTATTGAGATTGCGATAATTCCCCGTAATCGTCAAATCATTGCTTTTTGTCGCTGCGCGCCTGGCGCAGAACTTCATTGATTTGCGGCTGGTCGATAGGACCAGTGATGCGATAACGCAGGATCGACACTTTGTTCCACAGCGGCCCCAGCACCTTACTGGCAGCAAAGACGGCGGCGCCGACAATCGGGTTAATCACAAACGCCGTTGCCACGCCGACGGTAGCGGAGATTTCCGGCGCCACCACCGCTTGCAGATCGAGCTCGCGTCGCACCAGGTCGACCGAGCCTCTCATGGCAATATCCGCTTCAAGGCCATCGACCAGGGTATCGTCGGTATTCAGCACGCCATCTTTAATCCACGCCGTGCTGTTGATCGAATCGAAATAGAAGCCTTCGCTAAAGGTATCGCTAAAGTCGAAGCGCAGCTTGCGCAGCAGCGCATCGACGCTCAGCAAACGCAGCAGCTGACCGGCGTGGCCAGTGCTGATATCGGTAAACTCGCCTTTCCCAAGGTGGCTTTTCAGCACCCCGTTAAGCGACGCTACATCCGGCTGCCACGGCGGCGCGCGCCAGTGTAAATCGTAGTCGACATCAAACGACGAGCCTTTCACCGGCGTGGAGATACCGAAGAAGCTCACGAAAGCATCCGTTTTGTTGCCGTGGAGTTTGCCCTTCAGCGATGTCCGCACGCCGCCGGGCGCATTCACCCACACGCCTTCAGAGGTGAGGCGGCCAAAACCGGTGTCCACCAGGCCGTTAGCCAGCGACAGGGTATCGCCTTTAATGGCGAAATCGCCATCGATACGCCCGTACTTCTGCCCCCATAACCAACACTCCGCGCAGCGAAGCTGGAGATCGGGCCAGCCGCGGAAATCAAGACGGTTATCGGCAAGCGGGGCGCTGCTCGTGGTGTCAGCGGACTTTTGGGCGCTGGTCGGGTTGTAATACAGATAACGAATGGCTGCCTGCCAGGGCGCATGGTCGCGCATCGTCAGGGTGGCGTTGATTTCCCGCCCCTGGGCTTCCACCTTCGAGCCGCCCGCATCCGGCTGGCTCACCAGGCTGACGTTGTTCCAGCGTTGGCCGGCGAAGGTCAGCGACGGCGTACGTAACGTAATGCGCTGCGGGAAGACGATATTGCTGCTGACTTCATTGACGGCGCCGCCCTGGAACAGAGCCAGCCACTCAGCACCATCCATCGGCGGCATATTCAGCTCAACCCCGGCCTGATCCGGCAGCGGAGAAATCGCCTTGCTATCAGAAGTTAAAATAGCGCGATCGAGAGTCAGCTTACGGTTCAGCAGCCAGCGGCTGTTGAAATGATTTTTCCCGCCGATGGTCCCGGTCAGTTCAAAGCTGTTTAACCCGCCTTCGGCATTAATTTTCACCGGCAGCGCGACGCCTGCCGGTTTATCTACCGGAGAAGGTAAGTGGCTACTTACATTTTTCAGGTCGCCGCTGATATCAACTTTATAGCTCGCGCTCCCGCGATACGGCAGTTCAATCGCCACCTTGCCTTCCCACGGCACGCTGCCGCTCAGGGCATCATCGACCGCTTTTGGCAGCAGCCCCATGCGTGAAGGCTGCCAGTTGGCGTTCATTCCCACGTTCACGTCAAAGGCTTTTGGCCCCTCGGTGGTGGAAAAATCGACATTCAACGGTTGATTGAACCAGTTGGCTTTCAGGGTATCGCTTTTCAGATCGCCATTCACAAAGCTGAATTTACCGTTGAGGTCTTTCAGCGTCGTATCGATTGGCTTGATATACAGATTGTTATTAGCCAGTACCACATCGCCTTTGGCGGTGGTGAGCTCGCCGTCCAGCGGAATATCAAGATGTAAGCGAGCGCTCACATTTCCATCTAACTGCAGTTCATCCAGTGCCGATCCCAGCGTCTCTTTCAGCGGGGTCTCTTTGAAGTACGGGCCGACTTCTTTCCCCGGGCCGTTCACATCGGCATCGATAAGCAGTTTTTCCCGCGAATAATCCGGGATGGCGGCATCAAGGTGAGTGGCGGCAACTTTACCCAGCATCACCTTATCGGACTTCATCCATAAGCCGTTGTTGATAAAGTCGAGGTTGATATCCAGCCCGGTCAATGCCGGCCAGTCGGGTTGAAAAGCAAAGGTGGCATTGGTTAATGGCACCGACACCTGGAACTGGCCTTCGTTATGAAGGTACGGGAACAGATGTGGATTGCCGCCGTATACCAGGGTGGCGTTGGTCGCATTGCCCCCTTTAATCGCGCCGCTGAGATAATCCACCAGCGCTTTCCCCATCAGGTTTTCCGGGAAATAGCGCCATGCCTGGCCGCCGTCGTTGGTGCTGATCCCTGCCAGAATACCCAGCCACGGCTCATCATCCTGCGGCTGTAGATAACGGAACCCGCCGCGGGCGCGTACGCCGGTCGCCTGCACGTCGATATTGCGCCCGTCGAGCATGAAGCCTTTTTCATTCTTCACCCAACTGAGGGTGGCATCGCCTTGTGCAATTTCCAGCGGCGCACGGAAGACCGTGGCATAGGGCATTTTCGCATCCGTCATACTGGCATGCAGCGCGCCGTTCTCCACGCTACCGGCTGCGTTTCCAGAGAAATGCTCGGCCCCTGGTAACAGCTTCCACTGTTTCCAGGAGAGATCGCTCCAGCGTGCCTGAAAGCGGGACTTATCCGCCGCCTGCAGCGGAATATCCAGCGCCAGAACATCGATGATGCCGGTAGGCTGCGTAGTCCGCCAGATGTCGCCCAGCGCCGGGGCTAACTTATCTGCAAAAGGTTGCAGCCCGACCAGGCCATTCAGATCGAGATTGCTGGCGCGGATGCGCAATTCATCACTGCGTAAATGGTCATCGCCACCCACGTCCTGCGCCGGGATCCACGCCATCGCCAGCGCGCCGCGTGGCCAGGCTTTACCATCTATCGAGATGCGGGTATCCGGGATATGAAAACCCCAGCCCTGCTTCTCACGGAAGATTTGCGCCGTCAGGTTATCCACCGTCAAATGATGAGGCTCGCGATCGCCCTTCCAGCTGGCGCCGCCCTTTTTCAGCCAGACGTCGCCCCCGGCGATATCGCCTTTGTCGATGTTCATCCAACCTTCAAGGCTAAAGCGCGCGTTTTGTAACGCGATATTGTCCTGCATCCAACGCCCGAGCCACGGCTTAACGTCAATGTCGTCGGCTTGCAGCCACACCCGCCCCTTGTTGAGCAAGCCATTTTCATCACGCAGGTCCATGCGCACCTGCATCACCCCATGCTGGCCGTTCAGGCTGGAGAGGCTCAACTGACCTTCCGCGCGGTGGCGGTTATTCGTATTCAGCCAGGTGAGCTGCGGTATGGCTAACTCTGCACGCTGGCCGGAAATGGTCACAAAGCTCAAATGACTGTCGCGCAGGATAAAGTGGTCGAACTGACGCAGGAACAGATCGCCAATATGGTCGGTTTTCAGGCTATCGCCGCCATCATTGGTCTGGATCGGTGAATTGGTATGGACTTTTAACTGCCAGAAAGTGAGATCGCGGAACTGCCAGCGCATATGCAGCAAGCTTTGCCAGACATCCAGTGCCAGAGTGACACGTTTGGCAGAGAGCTGACCGCCATCTTTCAGGCCAGCGCTGATATCACGCACATCGAGCGCCGGGCCAAAATTCTGCCAGTTGGCTGTCAGCTGTGAGGCATTGACCGGCGTGCCTGACATCGCGGAGATTTTTGCCAGCAGCTGTGGGCGCCATGCATCTAACTGCGGCAGCACGAGACGCAGGCCACTCACCAGCAGAGCGACGACAACAGTCAATGTTGCCGCGGTGAGCAGTAATATCCCGGGCAGTCGTCTCACGCCTCTCTCCTTGTCAGACTTTTACACATCATCCATCTGGTTGCCTCTGCGTCAGCGACCTTCACTTTACGGTGAAGCATCGCCAGTTTGTGTCCATAAATACCTGAACAGAGGCTGACGGATGATTACATCATAACGACATCGAACTGCTCTTGATTATAGAGCGGCTCAATTTGAACTTTGACCTGCTTGCCAACAAAGATTTCGACTTCCGCCAGCGCGTGCGACTCTTCACCTTTTAAGGTTTCCGCGACAGCAGGAGAAGCATAGACCAGGAAACGGTCGGAATCGTAGGCATGGTGCACACGGACAATCTCACGCATGATTTCATAGCACACGGTTTCGACTGATTTCACCGTACCGCGGCCATGACAGGTAGGGCAGTCTTTACACAAGACATGCTCAACGCTTTCACGCGTACGCTTACGGGTCATCTCAACCAGTCCGAGCTGAGAGAAACCGTTAATACTGGTTTTCACCCGGTCTTTACTCAGCGCCTGTTCCAGCGAATGCAGTACCCGGCGGCGGTGATCCTCATTATTCATATCAATGAAATCAATGATAATAATGCCGCCCAGGTTGCGCAGACGGAGCTGGCGGGCGATAGCCTGAGTCGCCTCGATATTGGTATTGAAGATGGTGTCGTCGAGATTACGGTGGCCCACGAATGCGCCGGTGTTGATATCCACGGTGGTCATCGCTTCGGTCTGGTCGATAACCAGATAGCCACCGGACTTCAGCTCCACTTTGCGCTCCAGCGCACGCTGGATCTCGTTCTCGACGTCAAAGAGATCGAAGATCGGCTGGCGGCCGCTGTAATGCTCCAGCTTGCTGGTCATCTCAGGCATATATTCGGCGGTAAACTCGACCAGCGATTCATAAGTCAGGCGCGAATCGACGCGAATGCGATCGAGGTGTTCGTCGGCGAAGTCACGCAGCACACGCTGAGCCAGCGCCAGCTCTCCGTAGAGTTGATAGCGCGTCTGCTGACGTTTCTTACGCTCCATGACCTTGGTCCAGACCCGCTTAAGATAAGCGGCATCGGCGGCCAGTTCCTGTTCGTGTACGCCTTCCGCGGCGGTACGGATGATAAAACCGCCCTGCTCATCGCAGTAGTCGGCCACCACGCGCTTCAACCGTTCGCGTTCCGCTTCACTTTCAATACGCTGGGATACACCAACATGAGACGCGCCGGGCATAAACACCAGATAGCGGGAGGGGAGCGTAATATCGGTGGTCAGGCGGGCGCCTTTGGTGCCGAGCGGATCTTTCACCACCTGCACCATCAGGTCCTGGCCCTGGCGCACCAGTTCGGAAATATCACGCACGGTGAACTGTTTTTGCTCTTCCCCGGCAACGCATTCGGTATGCGGCATAATATCTGACGCATGCAAAAATGCGGCCTTATCCAGGCCAATATCTACAAAAGCCGCCTGCATTCCCGGCAGCACACGACTGACACGCCCTTTGTAGATATTGCCTACGATCCCGCGTCGCGCTTCGCGCTCAATATGAATTTCCTGCAGAATACCGCCATCGATGTACGCTACGCGCGTCTCCGATGGTGTTACGTTAACGAGTAGTTCAGCCGTCATCTTTATCCCTTTTCTTCACGCAGTGAGTTAAAGTTACTCAGCAACTCATACGTTTCTACCAGCGGTAAGCCGACTACGGCGTGATAGCTGCCATTAATCTTCCTGACGAAACAGCCACCCAGCCCTTGAATACCGTATGCACCTGCTTTATCGAGCGGTTCGCCGCTGGCCACGTAGCCGGCAATATCCTGCTCTGAGAGCAGGCGGAAGGTCACTTCCGTCATCACCAGACAATCCAGCGTTTGCTGCTTGTCGGCCAACGCCACGGCCGTCATGACCTGGTGCGTTTTCCCGGAAAGCATACGCAGCATCTCTGCGGCATGGTCAGCGTCGCGGGGTTTTTCCAGCACTTCGCCGTTCAGTATGACAATGGTATCCGCACCCAGCACCGGCAGATCCCGCTCGGCCAGCGCCACGCCCGCCTGCGCTTTTTCGCGCGCCAGACGAACGACATAATGCTCGGCGCTCTCCTGCGGTAAACGTTGCTCCTCAATACCGGGAACCAGACGTTCAAAACACAGACCCATTTGCGTCAGCAATTCCTGCCGACGCGGAGAGCCAGAAGCGAGATACAACATCATCATATCAACCTTATTGCACCGCAAATTGCTGACGCACCTTACGCATCAGGAGGAATAACCAGGGCCACAGCACGCCGTTTACTACACTACTCCAGAACACTTCCGGACGGAAAGAGACGTTGATCACTAAAAACTCTGACCAGAAAACAACGATATCCACCGCGAGCGATAGCATCATGACCACCAGCGCCTGCTGCCAGAGTGCCAGGTTGCGGAACAGCTGATATTTCAGAGCGACCAGATAAGCGATGATACTTAACGATAGCGCGCGAACGCCCAGTGTCGACCCGCTGATGAGGTCAAGGATTGCCCCCATCACAAAACCGGTGCCGACGTTAACCCGATGCGGTAAGGCGAGGATCCAGTAAAGCAGAATAAGGAACACCCAGTTTGGCCGGTAGACGGTCAGATCCGCCGGCCAGGGCATAACCTGCAGCAATAGTGCGATAAGAAACGAGAGCCAGATAACCCAGCGTCCCTGGCTTCGGTAGCTTGCCACTATTGCCCCCCTGCAGGCAGAGGTTGCGCAGGTGGCGTCAGGCCGGTTGCCGGCGCGGGCATTTGCGGCCCCATGGCATCCGGTGCCGGCAGAACCTGCGGCATCATCTGCATCAGGCGCTCATTGGCCACGCGATGGACTTCTTCCGGCGTCATCGGATTGGCTCCGTTACGATCGGCACCCCACAGCAGCAGCAAGTAGCGCAGACGCTGCAGACCGGCGGTCGGACGCGCCTGAATCACCGTATAAGCACGCTGCGTATCCAGCTTCACGGAAGAGACCACCCCGACCGGATAACCTTCCGGGAAGCGCCCACCGAGGCCAGAAGTCACCAGCACATCACCGACGCGAATATCGGTATTGGCCGGCAGGTGTTCCAGCTGCAAATCGTCAGTACAGCCGTTACCGGCCGCAATTACGCGGATATCATTACGCAGTACCTGAATAGGCAAGGCATGGGTCGCATCGCAGATCAACAGAACGCGGCTGGTCAGCTTCGCCACCGCCACGACCTGGCCGACAACACCTTTGTCGCTGATCACCGGCTGGCCTTCATAAACGCCGTTGACGCTGCCTTTATCGATGACAACCTGATCGCTGTAGGGATCGTTAACCGTTGAGATGACCTGGGTCACCATTTTTTGCTCATCCTGGCGCAGCGGCGAGCCCAGCAGTTCACGCAGACGCGCGTTCTCCTGCTTGTACTGACCCAGCATCAGTAAATCGCTGTTCTTCAGCAGCAATTCCTGGCGCAGTGCACGGTTTTCCAGTTCGAGCTGATCGCGGGTAGCCAGCGTTTGCGATACGCTGTCCAGTAATTCCCGGGGACCATTTGAGACAAAGTAGAAAGGACTGACGGCTGTGTCCATATACGTTCGGATCTGACTGAACGTACCCAGGCGGCTGTCGGCGATAATCACGCCAAGCGCCACCAGAACCGCCAGAATAAGGCGAATCTGTAGCGACGGGCCACGGCTAAAAATTGGCTTCATAGGCTATGCGTATTCTCGTGTCAGTTAAGACCAGGGGTAGCGTTTACGAACTACCCCAGACCTTCGGCTGACTACTCTTCGCTAAACAAGTCGCCGCCGTGCATGTCGATCATTTCCAGCGCTTTACCGCCGCCACGCGCGACGCAAGTCAGTGGATCTTCTGCAACTACGACAGGAATACCTGTCTCTTCCATCAACAGACGGTCGAGGTTACGCAGCAGCGCACCACCGCCGGTCAGCACCATGCCGCGCTCGGAGATATCAGAAGCCAGCTCTGGCGGACACTGTTCCAGTGCGACCATTACTGCGCTCACGATACCGGTCAGCGGTTCCTGCAGGGCTTCGAGAATTTCATTGGAGTTCAGGGTAAAGCCACGTGGCACACCTTCTGCCAGGTTACGGCCGCGAACTTCGATCTCACGCACTTCATCACCCGGGTATGCCGAGCCGATTTCATGCTTGATACGTTCCGCCGTTGCTTCACCGATCAGTGAGCCGTAGTTACGACGCACATAATTAATCACGGCTTCATCGAAACGGTCACCGCCGATACGTACGGAAGAGGAGTACACCACACCGTTCAGGGAGATGACCGCAACCTCTGTGGTACCACCACCGATATCCACCACCATTGAACCGGTAGCTTCAGAAACCGGCAGGCCCGCACCGATTGCGGCCGCCATCGGCTCTTCAATCAGGAAGACTTCACGCGCGCCTGCGCCTTGCGCAGATTCACGAATCGCACGACGTTCAACCTGAGTCGCGCCAACCGGCACGCACACCAGAACACGCGGGCTCGGACGCATGAAGCTATTGCTGTGCACCTGTTTGATAAAGTGCTGGAGCATCTTTTCAGTAACGAAGAAGTCGGCAATAACGCCGTCTTTCATCGGGCGAATCGCCGCGATATTGCCCGGAGTACGCCCGAGCATCTGCTTCGCTTCATGACCAACAGCAGCGACGCTTTTCGGCGAACCGGCACGATCCTGACGAATGGCCACAACTGAAGGCTCATTCAATACGATGCCTTGTCCTTTTACATAGATGAGGGTATTCGCAGTACCCAGGTCAATGGACAGGTCATTGGAAAACATGCCACGAAATTTTTTTAACATACTAAGGGATAATCCTGAAAGCTGGGGCGGAAAACAAAATCCGCTTACTTTACCAACCACACGCAGCAGCGACAAGGCGCAAAAATCATCTGCTACGGTGAAAATTAGTGCAGTTCATGTCCTTTGTTACAAATTTACCGGGTCCATTCAGTGCTGAAATGTTCAACAGCGCTCCGCGCTTGAATCTGTAACCCGTTAAAGGTCATTTACTGGCATTTACATTGCGATAATCCGGCAGGTAGACAAGCACACCCCCTTCACTATGGCGCGCGTTATTCTACGTGAAATCACGCTAAACGGCAGATCAAACCGAGTATCTTTGCGAATATTTTTTCACATTTGTGTCAAGTGGCTGTGAGGCGGCAAAAAATTCCCCCTGACCACCGGTGACACCGCACTGAGACAGCACCTGCCACTCGCTACGGCTCCGGACTCCGGTGGCAAAAACCTGAACCGGCATGCCCTTACAGGCCTCCACCAGGCTCTGCACCAGCAGCTGGTTCTCACTGCGCTTTTCTATATTGCGCGACAGCCCCGGGTGTAGCTTAATGACTTCGACGTCCAACTGCTTGATCCAACTGGTGCCAACCAGCGTTAATCCAGCCTGAACAACCGCCACGCGTATACCCAAAGCGTTCACCAGGCGCATGACCGGTTGTAAGCGGCCGATATATTGACAAACATCTGCCTCTGCAAGTTCAAAAATAATCCGTCGCCGTTGCGATTTTTCACATTGCATCAAAGTATCACGCAACCAGCGCTGAAAACGCGGCCGGATCAATGACTCAACGGTGACCTGCAACGCCAGGTTTTCTTCCGGCCAAAAGCTTAAAAACGGCAGCAGTCGCGTTACCTGCAGACGGTCATACTCTTCCGCCAGGCCAAACTGCTGCACCATCGGCATATACTCTGCCGCGATGACCTCTTCCGTGCCGTCGTACAGCCGTGACATCAGTTCGCGATGATGCACCCGACCGTCACGCGTTACCGCCGGTTTCTGATACAAACGGGGTCCCCCGCGGCTGAGCATCTGCTCAATCAGCGTGCGCCAACGGACGTTACCGCGCCCTTTCTCCGGTAACGAATCATCATAAACCGCCCAGCTATTGCTGCCCTGGAGCACCGCATTGCGGGTAGCAGCCTCAGCGCGTTCCATCACCTGCGCCGCGGTCTGACCGCTACGGAAGGCACAGATGCCGATATGCATCATATCGTCACGATCAAGAATGCGGGTCGGAGGCAGCGCATCAACCGCTTTTAACAGCAGCCCGGCGATACTGTCGGCTTCTTTTAAGGTGCGATGAGGGAGGAGTACCGCAAAATCACTGCGGTGATAACGCGCCAGCAGCGATCCTGGGTAGCGCATAATAAAAGTAGAAAGCAGGTTAATCAGCGTGAAGTAATGCTCTTCGGCAGCCGCGCGTCCCCAGTTATCACGGAGCAGGTCGAACTCCGGCAGGCGAATCATCATGACGATGCCGTGTGACCCGACTTTTTCCTGATCTTCCAGCAGGGTAGCCAGCTGGTTGTCAAAAAACAGGCGATTGCTTAGCCCGGTTTTCGAATCCTGCGCGGCATAAGAACGAATAAGCGTATCCATACGGCTGCGCTGGTCGCTGGCAAACTGCAGTTCAGAGAGCAGCATATCCAGCGCGCTACTGGTGCTGGCCGGCCACTCGTGTACCGACCCTCTCACCTGAGGCCCACGCTCTCCGCTAAGGATCCGCGCCGCCCTCACCTCCAGCAGTTCCTGCCCCGCCAGTTGACGACGTACCCAGCGTACGGAAAAGAAAATCGCCAGCACCATCAGGCCGATGGCAATCGATAACGGCGCGGTGATATGCAGCGCGCGGAAATAGTTCACCATCGGGTCGAGATAGACCAGATGAAGCGTCATCCCCGGGTGTTTTAACGACGGTACAATGATTTCACGATACTGATTATTACTTCCCAGCGGACGATAGCTGTCGCTACGCGAGTGGCTGTACACCGACTTCCCGCCGAGCAGGAAATCCACCCGGACGATCTCGACCGGCGTCATCAGCTCATCCATCTGCGGCTCAAGCTTATCAAAGGAAGAGGTCACCAGGCGGTTATCCAGCATCGTCGCCACGGCCTGGACGCGATTTTCCATTTTCAGCTGAATACCGTTATAGAAACTCAGCGAAGCGCCTATAAGCGTGACAAAGATGGTCAGGATGGTAAGCAGCGTGACAAATGCTGAGAACTTCGTCGTTAATCGCATCCCTGTGTTAACTCCGCGAGTGAATGACCGCCCGATAGAAATTCAGGCTCCTGTACTAGCGCTGCTATACCTAAAGTAAGCACTAACTTTCTAAAGCGCGAGGCATACTATCAAAGCTGGCGTATCTGGCAATTTATTGCGTTAAATCGGCGTAATAATGCCGATAGCGAGTATAGTCTGCAGAAAAATTTTTCCAATCTTTGTACATATAAGGACCCGCATATGCAGGCTTTAATATTAGAACAGCAGGATGGCAAAACAATCTCTTCGGTGCAAACCATCGACGCCGGGCAACTGCCGCAAGGCGATGTCACCGTCGATATTCAATGGTCCAGCCTCAACTATAAAGATGCGCTGGCGATCACCGGCAAGGGAAAAATCATTCGAAACTTTCCGATGATTCCTGGCATCGATTTCGCCGGCACGGTTCACGCCAGCGAAGATCCCCGTTTCCACAGCGGCCAGAAAGTGCTGCTGACCGGCTGGGGCGTCGGTGAAAACCACTGGGGCGGCCTGGCAGAGCGCGCCCGGGTGAAGGGTGACTGGCTGGTCGCCATGCCCGCTGGCCTGGATGGCCGTAAAGCTATGGCTATCGGCACCGCCGGTTTTACCGCCATGCTGTGCGTGATGGCGCTGGAAGATGCCGGTGTTCGCCCGCAGGATGGCGAAATCGTGGTGACGGGCGCCAGCGGCGGCGTTGGCAGCACCGCCGTTGCGCTGCTGCATCAACTGGGTTACCAGGTCGTCGCGGTATCGGGTCGCGAAAGCACGCATGAATACCTGAAAAGCCTCGGTGCTCAACGCATTCTCGGGCGTGAAGAGTTTGCCGAAACCCGTCCGCTGGAAAAACAGCTGTGGGCCGGTGCGGTCGATACCGTTGGGGATAAAGTGCTGGCGAAAGTGCTGGCACAGATGAACTATGGCGGCTGCGTCGCCGCCTGTGGCCTGGCCGGGGGCTTCGCGCTGCCCACCACGGTCATGCCGTTTATTTTGCGTAACGTCCGCCTGCAGGGCGTGGACTCGGTGATGACGCCACCGGCACGCCGTGCCGAAGCCTGGCAGCGTCTGGTCCGCGATCTACCGGAATCGTTCTACGCCACCAGCACCACCGAGATCGCCCTCGCAGAGGCACCGGCATTCGCCGACAAAATCATCAATAACCAGATCCAGGGCCGGACGCTGGTGAAGATCGCCTAATCTGCAATTTTTCGTGACATATTCGCGATAACGCTTCGCCTCCGTCATGCTTAGGAAAAAGCATGCCGGAGGATGTCATGAAACCCAAAAAACTCACGGAAGCCGATGTAACGGCTGAATCCGTTTTTATGCTGCAGCGCCGCCAGGTTCTGAAGACCCTCGGTATTACCGCCACGGCCCTCTCACTTTCTCCTGTCGCCCAGGCCGATCTTCTGGATTGGTTCAAAGGCCATGACCGCCCTCCCGCCCCGGCAGGAAAAGCGTTAACCTTCGACAAGCCCGCACAATGGCAAAGCTCCCTCGCCCTGACACCGGAAGATAAAGTCGCGGGCTACAACAATTTCTATGAATTTGGCCTCGATAAAGCCGACCCTGCCGCCAATGCCGGCAGCCTGCGTACCGATCCCTGGACGCTGACCATTGGCGGTGAAGTCGCTAAACCACTGACCCTTGATCATGATGACCTCACCAGGCGTTTCCCACTGGAGGAACGGATTTACCGGATGCGCTGCGTGGAGGCCTGGTCGATGGTGGTGCCGTGGGTCGGTTTCCCGCTGCATAAACTGCTGGCGCTGGTTGAACCCACCAGCAATGCCCGGTTCGTGGCGTTTAAAACGATCTACGCTCCGGACCAGATGCCGGGGCAGAAGGACCGTTTTATCGGCGGCGGACTGGCTTATCCTTATGTGGAAGGGTTGCGGCTGGATGAAGCGATGCACCCTTTGACGCTGTTAAGCGTTGGCGTCTATGGTAAAGCATTGCCGCCGCAAAACGGCGCGCCGGTGCGCCTGACCGTGCCGTGGAAATATGGTTTTAAAGGCATTAAATCGATCGTCAGCATCGAGTTGACCCGCGAGCGCCCCCCCACCACCTGGAATCTGGCTGGCCCGGAAGAATATGGCTTTTACGCCAATGTGAATCCTCATGTCGACCATCCGCGCTGGTCGCAGGCCACAGAACGCTTTATCGGTTCCGGGGGCGTGCTCGACGTTAAGCGCCAGCCCACCTTGTTATTCAACGGCTATGCTGACGAAGTGGCCTCGCTCTATCGGGGTCTTAATCTGCGGGAGAACTACTAGTGCGCCTGAGTGTAAAACAGATTACCTGGCTGAAAGTGGTTCTCCATCTGGCCGGTTTTTTACCGTTCATCTGGCTGTTCTGGGCCGGACAGCAGGGCTACTTTAGCGCCGACCCGGCAAAAGATATTCAACACTTTACCGGTAGGATGGCTCTTAAATTTTTGCTCGCGACCTTGCTTGTCTCGCCGCTGGCGCGCTACGCTAAACAACCATTATTGATTCGTACCCGGCGTTTGTTGGGATTATGGTGTTTCGCCTGGGCGACGCTGCATCTCACCAGCTACACATTGCTGGAGTTAGGGATCAACAACCTGGCGCTGCTGGGTTCAGAGGTAGTCAGCAGACCGTATCTCACACTCGGCCTTATCAGCTGGTTGATTTTGCTGGCGCTGGCCGCGACCTCGACTCAGGCACTACAGCGAAAATTAGGCCGTCGTTGGCAAACATTGCACAACTTCGTCTATCTGGTGGCGATCCTCGCGCCGGTTCATTACCTGTGGTCGGTGAAGATTTTATCCCCGCAACCGGTGATTTATGCGGTACTCGCCGCACTGCTTTTAGCATGGCGTTACAAGAAGTTCCGTCAGTGGTGGCGTTAATCACCGGATATGTGCAGTTTCCCGCAGATCTTTTATCAACCGCGACGCTTTTAACAATAGCGGTTGATAATCTTCCCTGATAAGACCAGTATTTAGCTGCCAAATGCTACGAAATCGTTATAATGTGCGACTTTGGTTTTCCTGACAGGGTTTTCGGACTCTGAAAAGGTGACAAGCGCGCTTCGAAGGTATATTTTGTTTTTTACCCGAGAATGGCAGGAGATAGCCGCACAATGGCTGACAAGTTTCGCATTTTGCTTTTAAACGGACCCAACCTTAACATGCTTGGAACACGCGAGCCTGAGAAGTACGGAACCCTTAAGCTTTCTGAGATTGTTAACCAATTGCAGTCAGAAGCCTCGGCTCTGAATGCCACGCTGGATCACCTGCAGTCCAATGCGGAGTTCGCGCTCATCGACCGAATTCATCAGGCTAAAGACACTGTGGACTATATCCTGATTAATCCGGCCGCGTTTACGCACACCAGCGTGGCTATCCGCGATGCGTTACTTGCGGTGAGTATCCCGTTTATCGAGATCCACCTGAGCAACGTACATGCACGCGAACCGTTCCGTCACCACTCCTATCTGTCGGATATCGCCTCGGGCGTCATCTGCGGACTTGGTGCGGACGGCTATTCATACGCTTTACAGACGGCGGTAAAACGCCTGTCACAATCACACTAAACAAAGAGTACGGAACCCACTCATGGATATTCGTAAGATTAAAAAGCTGATCGAGCTGGTTGAAGAATCAGGCATCTCCGAACTGGAAATTTCTGAAGGCGAAGAGTCTGTACGCATCAGCCGTGCCGCACCAAATGCGGGCTACCCGGTCATGCAGCAGGCCTATGCCGCACCAATGATGCAGGCTCCGGTTGCAGCAGCACCAGCAGCTGCCGCTCAGGCAGAAGCAGCGCCGGCGAAAGCAGAAATCAGCGGTCACATCGTACGTTCCCCGATGGTCGGTACTTTCTACCGTACCCCGAGCCCGGACGCTAAAGCGTTTGTGGAAATCGGTCAGAAAGTTAACGTGGGCGACACCCTGTGCATCGTAGAAGCAATGAAAATGATGAACCAGATCGAAGCCGATAAAGCCGGCGTGGTGAAAGCCATTCTGATCGAAAGTGGCCAACCGGTAGAATT
Source organism: Enterobacter sp. JUb54 (assembly GCF_014298075.1). Classification (GTDB taxonomy): domain Bacteria; phylum Pseudomonadota; class Gammaproteobacteria; order Enterobacterales; family Enterobacteriaceae; genus Klebsiella; species Klebsiella lignicola. The sequence goes on along the minus strand of NZ_CP060418.1, from coordinate 4,523,141 downwards.
TGACGAGCCGCTGGTAGTCATCGAGTAACGAGGCGAACATGCTGGATAAAATTGTTATCGCCAACCGTGGCGAGATTGCACTGCGTATCCTGCGTGCCTGTAAAGAACTGGGCATCAAGACCGTTGCTGTGCACTCCACTGCGGATCGCGATCTAAAACACGTATTGTTAGCGGATGAGACGGTCTGTATCGGCCCGGCTCCGTCCGTAAAAAGCTATCTGAACATCCCGGCGATCATCAGCGCAGCTGAAATCACCGGTGCGGTGGCTATCCACCCGGGATACGGCTTCCTCTCGGAGAACGCGAACTTCGCCGAGCAGGTAGAACGTTCTGGCTTTATCTTTATCGGCCCGAAAGCCGACACGATTCGCCTGATGGGCGACAAAGTGTCCGCAATCACCGCGATGAAGAAAGCGGGCGTTCCGACCGTTCCAGGTTCTGACGGCCCTCTGGGTGAAGATATGGATGCTAACCGTGCCCATGCGAAACGCATCGGCTACCCGGTTATCATCAAAGCCTCCGGCGGCGGCGGCGGTCGCGGCATGCGCGTTGTGCGCAGCGATGCCGAACTGGCGCAATCCATCTCCATGACCAAAGCTGAAGCGAAAGCCGCGTTCAACAATGACATGGTCTACATGGAAAAGTATCTGGAAAATCCGCGTCACATCGAGATCCAGGTACTGGCTGACGGCCAGGGCAACGCTATCTATCTGGCAGAACGCGACTGTTCTATGCAGCGTCGTCACCAGAAAGTGGTCGAAGAAGCGCCAGCACCGGGTATTACGCCGGAACTGCGTCGCTACATCGGCGAGCGCTGCTCCAAAGCCTGTGTCGACATCGGCTATCGTGGCGCCGGGACTTTCGAGTTCCTGTTCGAAAACGGCGAGTTCTACTTCATTGAAATGAACACCCGTATTCAGGTTGAACACCCGGTCACTGAAATGATCACCGGCGTTGACCTGATCAAAGAACAGCTGCGTATTGCTGCAGGTCAGCCGCTGTCCATCAAGCAAGAAGAAGTTCATGTCCGTGGCCATGCGGTTGAATGCCGTATCAACGCCGAAGACCCGAACACCTTCCTGCCGAGCCCGGGTAAAATTACCCGCTTCCACGCGCCTGGCGGTTTTGGCGTGCGCTGGGAGTCTCATATCTACGCAGGCTATACCGTGCCTCCGTACTATGACTCAATGATTGGCAAGCTGATTTGTTACGGTGAGAACCGTGATGTTGCCATTTCACGCATGAAAAATGCGCTGCAGGAACTGATCATCGATGGTATCAAAACCAACGTCGATCTGCAGATTCGCATCATGAATGACGAGAATTTCCAGCACGGTGGAACCAACATCCACTATCTGGAGAAAAAACTCGGTCTGCAGGAAAAATAATCCTGCACATGCAGCAAAAGGCCGGTTAACCCGGCCTTTTTTCTTTTTCTCTCCCCTCATCTTTACCATGCGGTACAATCCCCGCTTTCTTCATCCTCCCGGGACTCAAAAATGGACAAACGGTTTGTTCAGGCCCACAAAGAAGCGCGCTGGGCGCTGTGGCTGACCCTTCTCTATCTTGCTGCCTGGCTGCTCGCGGCTTACCTACCGGGTAATGGCATTGGCATCACCGGTCTGCCGCACTGGTTCGAAATGGCCTGCCTGCTGGTGCCCCTGCTGTTTACGCTGCTGTGCTGGGCCATGGTGAAGTTTATCTACTGCGACATTCCTCTGGAGGATGACGATGCAGCCTGAAGTGATCCTGCCGCTGGTCGCCTACCTGGTGGTGGTGTTTGGCCTGTCGATTTATGCGATGCGCAAACGCACGACCGGCACCTTCCTCAACGAATATTTTCTCGGCAGCCGTTCAATGGGCGGCTTCGTGCTGGCCATGACCCTGACCGCCACCTATATCAGCGCCAGTTCATTCATTGGTGGCCCGGGTGCGGCCTATAAATACGGGCTTGGCTGGGTCCTGCTGGCGATGATCCAGCTGCCTGCCGTGTGGTTGTCTCTGGGCGTGCTGGGAAAAAAATTCGCGATCCTTGCCCGTCGTTATAACGCGGTAACCCTCAACGATATGCTGTTCGCTCGCTACCAAAGCCGTCTGCTGGTGTGGCTGGCAAGCCTCAGCCTGCTGGTTGCGTTTATCGGCGCAATGACGGTGCAGTTTATCGGCGGCGCGCGATTACTGGAAACCGCTGCCGGTATCCCATACGAAACCGGCCTGCTGATTTTCGGCATCAGTATCGCGCTCTACACTGCTTTCGGCGGCTTCCGCGCCAGCGTGCTGAATGATGCGATGCAGGGGCTGGTGATGCTGGTTGGCACCATCGTGCTGCTGGTCGGTATCGTTCATGCAGCCGGTGGTCTGAGCCAGGCGGTGCAGACCCTGGAACACATCGATCCGAAGCTGGTTGCGCCTCAGGGAGCGGACGATATTCTGTCACCGACCTTTATGACCTCTTTCTGGGTGCTGGTCTGCTTTGGGGTTATCGGGCTGCCGCACACGGCGGTGCGCTGTATCTCCTATAAAGACAGCAAGGCGGTGCACCGCGGGATTATTCTCGGCACCATCGTGGTGGCGATCCTGATGTTTGGTATGCACCTCGCCGGTGCCCTGGGCCGTGCGGTGATCCCGGATCTGACGATTCCCGATCTGGTGATCCCGACACTGATGGTGAAAGTGCTGCCGCCGTTTGCCGCCGGGATCTTCCTTGCCGCACCGATGGCGGCGATCATGTCGACGATCAACGCGCAGTTATTACAGAGTTCCGCTACGATCATTAAGGATTTGTACCTGAACCTGCACCCGGAACAGCTGCATAACGAGAAACGCCTGAAGCGGATGTCGGCGCTGATTACGCTGATCCTCGGCGCGCTGCTGCTGCTGGCGGCTTGGCGGCCACCTGAAATGATCATCTGGCTGAACCTGTTAGCCTTTGGTGGCCTGGAAGCGGTGTTCCTATGGCCGCTGGTGCTGGGACTGTACTGGGAGCGTGCGAATGCGGCCGGTGCGCTCAGCGCCATGCTGGTCGGCGGCATACTGTATGCCGTCCTCGCCACGTTCAAGATTCAGTACCTGGGCTTTCATCCGATCGTGCCCTCGCTACTGCTAAGTTTGCTGGCTTTTGTGGTGGGAAACCGTTTTGGTCAACCCGTACCACCTGCCCCTATTATGACTACTGACAAATAAAGAGTTTTGCTATGCCATGGATCCAACTGAAACTGAACACCACCGGCGCCCACGCTGAAGAGCTGAGCGACGCGTTGATGGAGGCCGGTGCGGTCTCCATCACCTTCCAGGATACCCACGATACACCGGTATTCGAACCGCTGCCGGGCGAAACTCGCCTGTGGGGTGATACTGACGTTATCGGCCTGTTTGATGCCGAAAGCGATATGCATGAGGTCGTGGCTATCCTTGAGCAGCATCCGCTGCTGGGGGCCGGTTTTGCGCATAAAATCGAACAGCTGGAAGATAAAGACTGGGAACGCGAATGGATGGATAACTTCCACCCGATGCGTTTCGGCGAGCGCCTGTGGATTTGTCCGAGCTGGCGTGACGTGCCGGATGAAAACGCGGTCAACGTGATGCTCGATCCGGGCCTCGCATTTGGTACCGGCACGCACCCGACCACCTCGCTGTGTCTGCAGTGGTTGGACAGCCTGGATCTGGCGGGCAAAACGATCATCGATTTCGGCTGTGGTTCGGGCATCCTGGCCATTGCCGCGCTGAAGCTCGGCGCAGCTAAAGCGATCGGCATTGATATCGATCCCCAGGCGATCCAGGCCAGCCGTGATAACGCCGAGCGCAATGGCGTTTCCGACCGTCTGGAACTCTATTTACCTCAGGACCAGCCAGACGCGCTCAGCGCCGATGTCGTGGTCGCCAACATTCTGGCCGGCCCGTTACGTGAGTTAGCCCCGTTAATCAGCGTGCTGCCCGTCTCAGGCGGTCTGCTGGGCCTTTCAGGTATTCTTGCCAGCCAGGCGGAAAGCGTCTGCGAAGCGTATATCGACCGCTTTACTCTCGACCCGGTGGTGGAGAAAGAAGAGTGGTGCCGCATTACCGGCCAGCGCAAATAACACCGCAGTGCGGCCTGCGGGCCGCCCTTTTGTTTCCAGTAACCGCTGAATGACGTCAAGAAATGAGAGCCAGATCGCATTACGATGCGCTTTTTTGGCTACAAAAACAGCGTTTTATGCCGTCAATGGTCGCCATTTTCTAAGAAAAATCGAGAAGTTTTGCGATTTTATAAATGGGCACAAATTATCCGCTATTGATTAAGACAATGATTAATATGGTAATTTAATCATCTCTTTTATGTCGATACTGGATTCATTGATCTGTGACAGAGGATTGCTCAAAGTTTGGCCTTTCATCTCGTGCAAAAAATGCGTAATATACGCCGCCTTGCAGTCACAGTATGGTCATTTCTTAATTCATGCGCATCGGACACTATCAGCTCAGAAATCGCCTGATCGCAGCGCCTATGGCTGGCATCACTGACAGACCATTCAGGACGCTGTGTTATGAGATGGGAGCCGGTTTAACCGTTTCCGAGATGATGTCCTCCAACCCTCAGGTTTGGGAGAGTGACAAGTCCCGTTTACGGATGGTGCACGTTGATGAGCCCGGTATTCGTACCGTGCAAATCGCCGGTAGCGTACCGGAAGAGATGGCCGCAGCCGCCCGTATTAATGTGGAAAGCGGTGCCCAGATTATTGATATTAATATGGGGTGCCCGGCGAAAAAGGTGAATCGCAAGCTCGCAGGTTCAGCCCTCTTGCAGTATCCCGATCAGGTGAAGTTAATCCTGACGGCGGTCGTCAAGGCAGTGGACGTTCCCGTGACACTCAAGATTCGCACCGGTTGGGAGCCGGAACACCGTAACTGTGTAGAGATTGCCCAACTGGCCGAAGACTGCGGCATTCAGGCTCTGACCATTCATGGACGCACTCGCGCCTGTTTGTTCAATGGCGAAGCTGAATACGACAGCATTCGGGCAGTAAAGCAGACAGTTTCCATTCCGATTATCGCGAATGGTGACATTACTGACCCGCTTAAAGCCAGAGCTGTGCTCGACTATACGGGAGCTGATGCTCTGATGATAGGACGTGCGGCTCAGGGAAGACCCTGGATCTTTCGGGAAATCCAGCATTATCTGGACACTGGAGAGCTGCTTGCCCCACTGCCACTGGCAGAGGTTAAGCGCTTGCTTTGTTCGCATGTTCGGGAATTGCATGACTTTTATGGCCATGCAAAAGGGTACCGAATTGCGCGTAAACACGTATCCTGGTATCTCCAGGAGCACGCTCCAAATGACCAGTTTCGGCGCACATTCAACGCCATAGAGGATGCCAGCGAACAGCTGGAGGCGTTGGAGGCATACTTCGAAAATCTTGCGTAATGAAATAAAGAGCTGACAGAACTATGTTCGAACAACGCGTAAATTCTGACGTACTGACCGTTTCTACCGTTAACTCTCAGGATCAGGTAACTCAAAAACCCCTGCGTGACTCGGTTAAACAGGCACTGAAGAACTATTTTGCTCAACTGAATGGTCAGGATGTTAATGACCTGTATGAGCTAGTACTGGCTGAAGTTGAACAGCCCCTGTTGGACATGGTGATGCAATACACCCGTGGTAACCAGACCCGTGCGGCCCTGATGATGGGCATCAACCGCGGTACTCTGCGTAAAAAACTGAAAAAATACGGCATGAACTGATACTAATCAGTTAATTGCTTGTGATAAAAGGCGCTCTTCGGCATGGGGAAGCGCCTTTTTATTTTCTGGCACCTCCCTCCCCCTGAACACCTTCCTGATGAAACAGCGCATGCGACAGCACAGCGCACATTACGCGCTCATTGCTAAAAGATTAGCCTGAACCAAAGAGGTGACCGGGATACCGATGTCGTGGATTCTGGGGGCTCTCATTGGCATACGATACCCTCTGCGCGTATAGCGTGATTCTGACACCGGCTTCCAGTTCGGGACCAGAGAGAAAAAGTGTGAGTTTCAGACCTTTCACCGGGCATGACTTACGAAGCCGTTAAAAATACGTTTCTTTGTTCCACTCTGCATATTTTCCACATAATCCCACAACCTTCTCCATGATATTTACGCTGGTCATAAATTGAGATTATTTCGCCTGCCGGGCCCTGATCATGCTGATGGTAAAATAACGCATTCCGTCATGTATCTGAGTCGATACAACCAGGCGGTTTATTCAGAGGTCCTGTCATGAAAAAATTCATTATAGTGTCACTGCTGGCGGCTTTACTCGCAGGCTGTGCTCACGATTCCCCCTGCGTGCCGGTCTATGATTCTGAGGGCAGACTGGTCCATACCAACACCTGCATGAAAGGGACCACCCAGGATAACTGGGAAACGGCAGGCGCTATCGCAGGCGGTGCTGCAGCCGTTGCCGGTTTAACCCTTGGCATTGTGGCGTTAACTCGTTAAGTTTGAGTACAGCGGCATACCGCCAGGATAAATAGCAGATAAAACAAAGGGCCCCATCGCAAGACGGGGCCCTTTTGTATAACGTGATGTCTGGTAATGATAGGGCGGACCTTCCTGCCCGTCCCCTATTCGGGCCGTTGCTGCGCAACGTTCACTTTCGTTCCCAACGAACCTGAACCGCCGAACAATGCTCACTGACAAACAACAGATAAACAAAAGGCCCAGTCTTTCGACTGAGCCCTTTGCTTTATTTGATGCCTGGCAATTCCCTACTCTCACATGGGGAGACCCCACACTACCATCGGCGCTACGGCGTTTCACTTCTGAGTTCGGCATGGGGTCAGGTGGGACCACCGCGCTCTCGTCGCCAGGCAAATTCTTTCTAAGTGCCGAACTTAAACCTAAAAACTGGTGCTGATACCCAGAGTCGAACTGGGGACCTCACCCTTACCAAGGGTGCGCTCTACCAACTGAGCCATATCAGCACACTAAATTTGATGCCTGGCAGTTCCCTACTCTCACATGGGGAGACCCCACACTACCATCGGCGCTACGGCGTTTCACTTCTGAGTTCGGCATGGGGTCAGGTGGGACCACCGCGCTATCGCCGCCAGGCAAATTCTGTTATCAACACGTCTTAAAGACATATTGACTAATCTGTATCAGGCTGAAAATATTCTCTCGTCCACCAAAACAGCTTTGGCGTTGTAAGGTTAAGCCTCACGGTTCATTAGTATCGGTTAGCTCAACGTATCGCTACGCTTACACACCCGACCTATCAACGTCGTAGTCTTCAACGTTCCTTCAGGACTCTCAAGGAGTCAGGGAGAACTCATCTCGGGGCAAGTTTCGTGCTTAGATGCTTTCAGCACTTATCTTTTCCGCATTTAGCTACCGGGCAATGCCATTGGCATGACAACCCGAACACCAGTGATGCGTCCACTCCGGTCCTCTCGTACTAGGAGCAGCCCCCCTCAATTCTCCAGCGCCCACGGCAGATAGGGACCGAACTGTCTCACGACGTTCTAAACCCAGCTCGCGTACCACTTTAAACGGCGAACAGCCGTACCCTTGGGACCTACTTCAGCCCCAGGATGTGATGAGCCGACATCGAGGTGCCAAACACCGCCGTCGATATGAACTCTTGGGCGGTATCAGCCTGTTATCCCCGGAGTACCTTTTATCCGTTGAGCGATGGCCCTTCCATTCAGAACCACCGGATCACTATGACCTGCTTTCGCACCTGCTCGCGCCGTCACGCTCGCAGTCAAGCTAGCTTATGCCATTGCACTAACCTCCTGATGTCCGACCAGGATTAGCTAACCTTCGTGCTCCTCCGTTACTCTTTGGGAGGAGACCGCCCCAGTCAAACTACCCACCAGACACTGTCCGCAACCCGGATCACGGGTCTACGTTAGAACATCAAACATTAAAGGGTGGTATTTCAAGGTTGGCTCCACGCAGACTGGCGTCCACGCTTCAAAGCCTCCCACCTATCCTACACATCAAGGCTCAATGTTCAGTGTCAAGCTATAGTAAAGGTTCACGGGGTCTTTCCGTCTTGCCGCGGGTACACTGCATCTTCACAGCGAGTTCAATTTCACTGAGTCTCGGGTGGAGACAGCCTGGCCATCATTACGCCATTCGTGCAGGTCGGAACTTACCCGACAAGGAATTTCGCTACCTTAGGACCGTTATAGTTACGGCCGCCGTTTACCGGGGCTTCGATCAAGAGCTTCTCCTTACGGATAACCCCATCAATTAACCTTCCGGCACCGGGCAGGCGTCACACCGTATACGTCCACTTTCGTGTTTGCACAGTGCTGTGTTTTTAATAAACAGTTGCAGCCAGCTGGTATCTTCGACTGATTTCAGCTCCACGAGCAAGTCGCTTCACTTACCATCAGCGTGCCTTCTCCCGAAGTTACGGCACCATTTTGCCTAGTTCCTTCACCCGAGTTCTCTCAAGCGCCTTGGTATTCTCTACCTGACCACCTGTGTCGGTTTGGGGTACGATTTGATGTTACCTGATGCTTAGAGGCTTTTCCTGGAAGCAGGGCATTTGTTACTTCAGCACCGTAGTGCCTCGTCATCACACCTCAGCGTTAACAGAAGTCCGGATTTACCTAAACTTCCCGCCTACATGCTTAAACCGGGACAACCGTCGCCCGGCTAACATAGCCTTCTCCGTCCCCCCTTCGCAGTAACACCGAGTACAGGAATATTAACCTGTTTCCCATCGACTACGCCTTTCGGCCTCGCCTTAGGGGTCGACTCACCCTGCCCCGATTAACGTTGGACAGGAACCCTTGGTCTTCCGGCGAGCGGGCTTTTCACCCGCTTTATCGTTACTTATGTCAGCATTCGCACTTCTGATACCTCCAGCAACCCTCACAGGCCACCTTCAACGGCTTACAGAACGCTCCCCTACCCAACAACACATAGTGTCGCTGCCGCAGCTTCGGTGCACAGTTTAGCCCCGTTACATCTTCCGCGCAGGCCGACTCGACCAGTGAGCTATTACGCTTTCTTTAAATGATGGCTGCTTCTAAGCCAACATCCTGGCTGTCTGTGCCTTCCCACATCGTTTCCCACTTAACTGTGACTTTGGGACCTTAGCTGGCGGTCTGGGTTGTTTCCCTCTTCACGACGGACGTTAGCACCCGCCGTGTGTCTCCCGTGATAACATTCTTCGGTATTCGTAGTTTGCATCGGGTTGGTAAGTCGGGATGACCCCCTAGCCGAAACAGTGCTCTACCCCCGAAGATGAGTTCACGAGGCGCTACCTAAATAGCTTTCGGGGAGAACCAGCTATCTCCCGGTTTGATTGGCCTTTCACCCCAGCCACAAGTCATCCGCTAATTTTTCAACATTAGTCGGTTCGGTCCTCCAGTTAGTGTTACCCAACCTTCAACCTGCCCATGGCTAGATCACCGGGTTTCGGGTCTATACCCTGCAACTTAACGCCCAGTTAAGACTCGGTTTCCCTGCGGCTCCCCTATACGGTTAACCTTGCTACAGAATATAAGTCGCTGACCCATTATACAAAAGGTACGCAGTCACACCACGAAGGTGCTCCCACTGCTTGTACGTACACGGTTTCAGGTTCTTTTTCACTCCCCTCGCCGGGGTTCTTTTCGCCTTTCCCTCACGGTACTGGTTCACTATCGGTCAGTCAGGAGTATTTAGCCTTGGAGGATGGTCCCCCCATATTCAGACAGGATACCACGTGTCCCGCCCTACTCTTCGAGTTCACAACGTGTGCATTTTAGTGTACGGGGCTATCACCCTGTACCGCCGGACTTTCCAGACCGTTCCACTAACACACGCGCTGATTCAGACTCTGGGCTCCTCCCCGTTCGCTCGCCGCTACTGGGGGAATCTCGGTTGATTTCTTTTCCTCGGGGTACTTAGATGTTTCAGTTCCCCCGGTTCGCTTCGTTAAGCTATGTATTCACTTAACGATAGTGTGTCGAAACACACTGGGTTTCCCCATTCGGAAATCGCCGGTTATAACGGTTCATATCACCTTACCGACGCTTATCGCAGATTAGCACGTCCTTCATCGCCTCTGACTGCCAGGGCATCCACCGTGTACGCTTAGTCGCTTAACCTCACAACCCGAAGCTGTTTCGTAAAACAGTCCGCATTGCGAAAATTTGAGAGACTCGAACACACCGCTTTTCCTTTCTTATTACGGAGAAAGGAAACAGTGTGTCGTTTCAATTTTCAGCTTGATCCAGATTTTTAAAGAGCAAAATTTCACAATGCACTTCACAGTACATTTTGAAATTCATCATTCATCAGACAATCTGTGTGGACACTACAAAGGCAGGTTCTTCAGGTAAGGAGGTGATCCAACCGCAGGTTCCCCTACGGTTACCTTGTTACGACTTCACCCCAGTCATGAATCACAAAGTGGTAAGCGCCCTCCCGAAGGTTAAGCTACCTACTTCTTTTGCAACCCACTCCCATGGTGTGACGGGCGGTGTGTACAAGGCCCGGGAACGTATTCACCGTAGCATTCTGATCTACGATTACTAGCGATTCCGACTTCATGGAGTCGAGTTGCAGACTCCAATCCGGACTACGACATACTTTATGAGGTCCGCTTGCTCTCGCGAGGTCGCTTCTCTTTGTATATGCCATTGTAGCACGTGTGTAGCCCTACTCGTAAGGGCCATGATGACTTGACGTCATCCCCACCTTCCTCCAGTTTATCACTGGCAGTCTCCTTTGAGTTCCCGGCCGAACCGCTGGCAACAAAGGATAAGGGTTGCGCTCGTTGCGGGACTTAACCCAACATTTCACAACACGAGCTGACGACAGCCATGCAGCACCTGTCTCAGAGTTCCCGAAGGCACCAAAGCATCTCTGCTAAGTTCTCTGGATGTCAAGAGTAGGTAAGGTTCTTCGCGTTGCATCGAATTAAACCACATGCTCCACCGCTTGTGCGGGCCCCCGTCAATTCATTTGAGTTTTAACCTTGCGGCCGTACTCCCCAGGCGGTCGACTTAACGCGTTAGCTCCGGAAGCCACTCCTCAAGGGAACAACCTCCAAGTCGACATCGTTTACAGCGTGGACTACCAGGGTATCTAATCCTGTTTGCTCCCCACGCTTTCGCACCTGAGCGTCAGTCTTTGTCCAGGGGGCCGCCTTCGCCACCGGTATTCCTCCAGATCTCTACGCATTTCACCGCTACACCTGGAATTCTACCCCCCTCTACAAGACTCAAGCCTGCCAGTTTCAAATGCAGTTCCCAGGTTGAGCCCGGGGATTTCACATCTGACTTAACAGACCGCCTGCGTGCGCTTTACGCCCAGTAATTCCGATTAACGCTTGCACCCTCCGTATTACCGCGGCTGCTGGCACGGAGTTAGCCGGTGCTTCTTCTGCGAGTAACGTCAATCACTAAGGTTATTAACCTTAATGCCTTCCTCCTCGCTGAAAGTACTTTACAACCCGAAGGCCTTCTTCATACACGCGGCATGGCTGCATCAGGCTTGCGCCCATTGTGCAATATTCCCCACTGCTGCCTCCCGTAGGAGTCTGGACCGTGTCTCAGTTCCAGTGTGGCTGGTCATCCTCTCAGACCAGCTAGGGATCGTCGCCTAGGTGAGCCATTACCCCACCTACTAGCTAATCCCATCTGGGCACATCTGATGGCATGAGGCCCGAAGGTCCCCCACTTTGGTCTTGCGACGTTATGCGGTATTAGCTACCGTTTCCAGTAGTTATCCCCCTCCATCAGGCAGTTTCCCAGACATTACTCACCCGTCCGCCGCTCGTCACCCGAGAGCAAGCTCTCTGTGCTACCGCTCGACTTGCATGTGTTAGGCCTGCCGCCAGCGTTCAATCTGAGCCATGATCAAACTCTTCAATTTAAGTTTGATGCTCGTGAATTAAACTTCGTAATGAATTACGTATGTTCACTCAGAGACTTGGTATTCATTTTTCGTCCGAGGACGTTAAGAATCCATGTCACTTTGAGTGCCCACACAGATTGTCTGATAAATTGTTAAAGAGCAGTGCGACGGCGCTTAGCGCTCTGTCGCGAGGTGGCGTATATTACGCTTTCCTCTTTCAGAGTCAACCTCATTTTTCAGAAGTTTTTCTCTTTCCGACCCGGCTTACTCTGTGAAGTTGTTCACATTTGCCGTGTCAGTGGGAGCGCATTATAGGGATCCCATTTTTTTGCACAAGCCTTTTATCGATCTTTTTTTCCAAGTGATGGTTTTTCGCCCTTTTCGCGGTGTTATTGCCCAATTCGCTCAGTTTTTACCACAATAAAGGGTTGCAGATGGCCTTAAAAGCCACCAAAGTCTTTATACAACCCTGGTTTATTGAGGTAATCATGTCCGCCAACTTACGTCCGTATAAAGATTTGTTCCCGCAAACCGGCCTGCGCGTCATGATCGATGCGACCAGCGTGGCGATCGGCGATGTCCGAATGGCTGACGATGTCAGCATCTGGCCACTGGTCGCCATCCGTGGGGATGTTAACTATGTGGAAATCGGCGCCCGCACGAACATTCAGGACGGGAGCGTCCTGCACGTCACCCATAAATCATCCTATAACCCGCAGGGGAACCCGCTACTCATCGGCGAAGATGTCACCGTTGGTCACAAGGTGATGCTGCATGGCTGCACTATTGGCAATCGAGTCCTGGTCGGGATGGGTTCAATTTTGCTGGATGGCGTCGTTATAGAAGATGACGTGATGATTGGTGCCGGTAGTCTGGTACCGCAAAATAAACGTCTGGAAAGCGGCTATCTCTATTTTGGTAACCCGGTAAAACAAATTCGCCCCCTGACGGAGGCGGAGCGGGCTGGTCTTCTGTATTCAGCCAACAACTATGTGAAATGGAAAAACGATTATCTGGATCAGGAAAACCAGACCCAGCCTTGATCGTCTTCCTGCTGGCCGCGGATCAATTCGTCAGCTTCTTCTTCCAGATCCCAACGATGCTCACGGAACGCGTCCAGCCACTGCCCTGGCTCATCACCACCAAAGCGCTGCTTTAATGTCGCGCCGCGGATTGCACAAGTGAGCTGGAACCCCTGTACCAGGGCCGGGAAGGTGACACATTGTCGGTCACTATCCCACTCTTCCCTGTCGGGAAACTGGATCGCCTGATTCACGCGTTCAGTTCCTGATCCAGTTCCTGGATAACCGGTGCAATTTCCGGTAGAACGCCATGCCAGAGCAGTACCGCGTGAGCAGCCTGTGCCACCAGCATCCCTAAACCATCGGCATACATTTTAGCGCCATGTTTCTGGCACCAGCACAGAAACGGCGTGCTGCCTTTCTGGTAAAACATGTCATAGCAGTGGACCTGGGCATTTATTAATGAAGATGGTATTGCCGGCACCTCACCGCTGATGCCGCTGGAGGTCGCATTAATAATGAGGTCGAACTCATGTCCAGCCAGCGATTCCATCTCGAGAGCACAAATACTGCCGGTGTGTGCGAACAGAGTTGCCAGTTCCTGGGCACGTGCGAAGGTGCGGTTAACAATCGTCACCGCACAATCCAGTGACAGAAGCGGCAGTAGAACACCGCGCGAGGCGCCACCCGCGCCGATAAGCAATACCCGATAACCTGGCTTAATGAATCCTAGCCGCTCCAGATCGCTCAACAGCCCAATCCCGTCAGTGTTATCCCCCAACAAACGCCCGTCCTCTAGTCGCTTCAGGGTATTCACTGCCCCGGCTAACGCCGCGCGTTCAGTGAGCTCATCCGCACGGGCAAACGCTTCTTCCTTGAACGGTACGGTAATATTCGCCCCTTTCCCACCTTCAGCAAAGAAAGTATTCAGAGTGTTTATAAAACCGTCTGTCGGCGCCAGGATACGGCCATACGGGTGAGCAATCTGCAGCTGCTGCGCAAAACGCTGGTGAATAGAAGGGGACTTGCTGTGGGCTATCGGATTTCCGAAGACTGCATAGGTTTCCATTATTTACCCCTGGCGAAAGCGTTCACCCGTCAGGGCATCGCGAATTTCAGACGGGTTTTGACGGCCGCCTGTCGGACCATCAACTACCGGGAAATCAGCGCCAAACTGCGCCAGAACTTCTGCCGTGGTGCGGCAAGGCGGCTGGCCGGACAAATTGGCACTGGTTGAGACCAACGGTTTTCCATAAGCCTCGCACAGCGCTATCACCAGCGGATGATCACTAACACGCACGGCCAGAGAATCAAAGCGGCCGGTTAACCAGCGGGGTGTTGAAGCATTAGCAGGAAAAACAAAGGTTACGGGTCCTGGCCAGCAGGCGTTAATCGCCGCACGCTGTTCGTCATTGAGCTGTGAATCATCAATATAAGGTTTCAGTTGCTCAAAGTTCGCGGCGATCAAAATAAGACCTTTATCGACGGGACGCTGTTTGAGATCCAGCAGACGCATTACAGCCGTTTCGCTGTCAGGGTCGCAACCAACACCAAAAACGGCTTCTGTCGGATAGGCGATGACATGTTCATTATGTAGAACCGCCACGGCATGGGCGACGGTTTCTGAGTGCAGGTTATTATTCACTGATTTATTCCGCCGGGATCGGCTTTCCACATTGCTTACTGGCACAAAAGCATTTTACGCCCTGTGCCGTTTTCTTTTCGATTAATAGCGGATAGTGGCATTCAGGGCATTCACCCGCTACCGGTTTGAAGTTGATAACGAACTGGCAATCGGGGTAACGATCGCAGGAATGGAATGTTTTGCCGAAACGAGAGCGACGCTGAACCAGCTGCCCCTGTCCACACTGCGGGCAGGCAATCGCGGTTTCGTCGGGTTTATCGATAGTTTCGGTATGTTCGCATTCCGGATAACGGCTGCAGCCAATAAACATCCCGAAGCGCCCCTGGCGTAACACCATAACAGCGCCACAAGACGGACACTCCTGTCCCTCCAGCACTTTTACGATATGCCCGTCCGCCTGGTTTTTCAGGGGACGGACATAGTCACAGTCCGGATAGTGTGAGCAGCCGAGAAACGGCCCGTGTTTCCCGGAGCGAATTACCAGTTCAGCCCCACACTGTGGGCAGGGCTCATTTTTACGCACCGAAAACAGTGCTGATTTGGTCATAACAACTCGATGTTGCTGCAAAAAGATTAATGCAGCATACCTTCATTTACTTCGAAGAGTAATTCTTCCATTTGTTGATAGGCATTTTCACAGCCTGGAATGTTAAACAGCACCATCAGGATCACCCATTTCAGGTCTTCCAGATCGAACTCTGCCGTATCCAGCGCTAATACGCGCTCTATCACCATTTCTCGTGTTTCGAGGTTCAACACCTGAATCTGCTCGAGGAATAACAAAAATCCTCGGCAACTGGCATCCAGACGTAAGCACTCTTCTTCGGTGTAAATCCGCAGAGAGAGCGGGTCTGACGCAAGCTGCATGGGTTCAACGAGACCTTCCTGATAATCAGCCAGTTTCTCGAGCCACATCAGCGCGTTATAGATATCTTCCCGATCAAAACCTGCATCAGTCAGATCACGGGTCAGTTTGTCCTGGTCCACGCGCATTTCTGCTTCGTTTTGGATGTAAGTCTCAAACAAATACATGAGTACGTCGAACATGGCTTGCCCTCCTTAATCGGACATAGCCGCCGGGTACAGCTGCGATCCAGCCTGCTAACTCCAGTTCAAGTAGCTGAGCTACGGTCACTGGCACAGATTGGCCGGCACGTTCAGCGACAACGTCAACAGGTGTTACCTCATCTCCTACGTTAGCCAGGAGCTCTGGAAATGGCAATGCCATGGGAGGCCGATCTACGCAATTATTTATATTGTCAGGCATATCAGGGAACCATTGTAGCTCCTGCCGGCAGTATTCAATGATATCTTCCGCTGACGTTACAGGGATGGCCCCTTGCTTAATTAACCAGTGCGGCCCTTCTGAGCCGGGATTACCCACCGGCCCGGGTAGCGCAAAAACTTCTCTCCCCTGCTCTAATGCGCAGCGAACGGTTACCAGGGAGCCACTTCTCAACGCGGCCTCAATCACCACAACGCCGACACTAAGCCCGCTGATGATCCGGTTGCGACGAGGGAAATTCCCAGGCAGCGGAGCCGCAGCAAGAGGGAATTCGGACAACAGCGCGCCACCGCTCTCCACGATTTGTGTTGCCAGTGCACGATGCCGACGTGGATAAATCTCTTCTAATCCATTGCCGAGTACGCCAATGGTCTTCCCTGGTGCTTCCAGCGCACCGCGATGAGCGACGCCATCAATGCCGAGAGCCAGACCGCTGGTAATCGTGATGCCATAAGATGCCAGAAGTTCACTGAACTGCCGCCCCCAACGCGCGCCATACCAGGAATGTGCGCGACTACCAACAATCGCCAGTTGAACGCTACTAAGAAGGGGTAAATCCCCACAGACGAAAAGCGCGCCAGGATAATCAACGATCGCACGTAGCTGCGGTGGGTAGTGTGGATGGTCTGCCATCAGCAAATGGTGCCCGGACTGTTCCAGCCACAATAATGCAGAATCAAGCTGTTGCTGGCTCAAGGACATAAATTGCCCAGCCTGCGCGCCACTCAATCCACAGGCACCGAGAGCTTCACTATCAAGCACAGGGGCGGCACACAGTTTCCGGGCTGCCCTCATCATGCTGTCACCATAAAGGTTGTTCACCTTCATCAGGCGCAACCAAATCTCTGTAGGCGCCATCCTTATCCCCTGCCATAAGTGGCTTTGACAATCCTTGTGATTGGAGAGCGAGACTGTCAATTACAGGGGGTTTTGTCTAGAATAGAGCTAATAATCTTATCCACTCCTGAATACGACTCTGGATCTTTATGGCAGTTTTGCAAGTGTTACATATCCCGGACGAGCGCCTTCGCAAAGTCGCTGAACCGGTAAAAGAAGTGAATGCGGAAATTCAGCGTATCGTCGATGATATGTTCGAGACGATGTACGCGGAAGAAGGTATTGGCCTGGCCGCCACTCAGGTGGATGTCCATCAGCGAATTATCGTCATTGATGTTTCTGAGAACCGCGAACAGCAGCTGGTGTTAATCAACCCTGAGCTGCTGGAAAAGGACGGTGAAACGGGTATCGAAGAGGGTTGCCTGTCGATCCCGGAACAACGCGCGCTGGTTCCACGTGCCGAAACCGTGAAAATTCGCGCATTAGATCGCGAAGGTAAGTCGTTCGAACTGGAGGCTGATGGTCTGCTGGCTATCTGCATCCAACATGAAATGGATCACCTGGTAGGCAAGCTGTTTATCGATTATCTGTCGCCGCTCAAACAACAGCGTATCCGTCAGAAAGTTGAAAAACTGGATCGTTTGCGTACGCGTGCCTGAGGACAAGGACTAACGTGTCACAATCACTACGAATCATTTTTGCGGGAACTCCCGATTTTGCAGCGCGTCATCTTGATGCGCTGTTGTCGTCTGAGCACCAGGTTGTTGGCGTATTTACCCAGCCGGATCGCCCTGCTGGTCGCGGCAAAAAGCTGATGCCGGGGCCGGTAAAAGCCCTCGCTGAAAGCCATAACCTGCCGGTATTCCAGCCTGTATCCTTGCGCCCGCAGGAAAATCAGCAGTTGGTTGCGTCGCTGAACGCCGATGTCATGGTTGTCGTGGCCTACGGATTGATTCTGCCTAAAGCGGTTCTGGATATGCCGCGCCTGGGTTGTATCAACGTACATGGCTCGTTGTTGCCACGCTGGCGTGGGGCAGCACCGATCCAGCGTTCGCTCTGGGCGGGTGACGCGGAAACCGGCGTGACCATCATGCAGATGGATGTTGGTCTGGATACCGGAGACATGCTGTTCAAGCTCTCCTGCCCGATCACGGCGCAGGATACCAGTGCCAGCCTGTATGACAAGCTGGCGGATCTCGGTCCACAGGGGTTACTGGAAACATTAACCCAGCTGGCAAACGGCACCACTCAGCCGGAAGTACAGGACGAAGCCGTCGTCACTTACGCTGAGAAGCTCAGTAAAGAAGAAGCCCGTATTGACTGGTCGCTTTCCGCAGCCCAGCTCGAACGCTGCATTCGTGCCTTCAATCCGTGGCCGATGAGCTGGCTTGAAATTGACGAGCAGCCGGTGAAAGTCTGGCAGGCATCGGTGATTGCTGAAACCAGTAGCGCTGAACCTGGCACCATCGTGGCCGCCGGTAAGCAAGGCATCCAGGTCGCAACAGGCAACGGAATCCTGAATCTGGAATCGCTGCAACCTGCAGGTAAAAAAGCGATGAGCGCCCAGGATCTGCTAAATTCTCGCCGGGAATGGTTTACCCCCGGTAACCGTCTCTCCTGACGGTAATCACTTCTAAAGCCCGGATTTACCGGGCATTTTTATTTTGCGGTTATGAAAAAAAATCTTAATTTACGCAGTCTGGCGGCACAGGCCGTTGAGCAGGTTGTCGAGCAAGGCCAGTCATTGAGCAACGTTCTGCCAGCGTTACAGCAGAAGGTTGGGGAAAAGGATAAAGCACTGCTGCAAGAGTTGTGCTTTGGCGTACTGCGCACGCTGAGCCAGCTGGAGTGGCTGGTTAACAAGCTGATGGCGCGCCCGATGACGGGCAAACAGCGCACTATTCACTATTTAATTATGGTCGGGTTTTATCAGCTGCTCTATACCCGCATTCCGGCTCATGCTGCGCTAGCAGAGACCGTTGAAGGTGCGGTAGCGATCAAACGTCCGCAGCTGAAAGGGCTTATCAACGGCGTGTTGCGCCAGTTTCAGCGTCAACAGGAAACCCTGCTGGCCGAATTTGCCCAAGGCGAGAGCCGCTTTCTCCACCCTGCCTGGTTGCTTAACCGCCTGAAAAAATCCTGGCCACAGCAATGGCAAGCCATCGCCGAAGCGAATAACCAGCGCCCGCCTATGTGGCTGCGTGTAAACCGCAATCACCACTCGCGCGATGAGTGGCTGAAATTACTGGAAGAGGTCGGATTACAGGGGTTCACTCATCATGATTACCCTGATGCAGTTCGCCTGGCAACGCCGGCTCCCGTCCATGTATTACCAGGATTTGACCAGGGCTGGGTCACCGTTCAGGATGCTTCGGCCCAGGGCTGCATGCGCTATTTAACTCCGGAAAACGGCGAGAGAATCCTGGATCTGTGCGCAGCCCCTGGCGGTAAAACGACGCATATTCTCGAAGTCGCACCGCAGGCTAACGTACTGGCCGTTGATATTGACGAGCAGCGTCTGTCCCGCGTCTACGATAACCTGAAGCGACTCGGCATGAAGGCTCAGGTCAAACAGGGCGATGGCCGCTATCCGGCCCAGTGGTGCGAGGATGAAAAGTTCGACCGCATTCTGCTTGATGCCCCCTGTTCGGCCACCGGCGTCATCCGTCGCCATCCGGATATTAAATGGTTACGTCGCGATCGCGATATTGCTGAACTGGCCCAACTGCAGTCAGAAATTCTGGATGCTATCTGGTCACATCTGAAACCCGGCGGCACGCTGGTCTATGCAACCTGTTCAATCCTCCCGGAAGAGAATAGCCAGCAGATTGCGGCGTTCCTGAAGCGTACCGCGGATGCCGAACTCAGCATTACCGGTACCCCCGAGCAGCCCGGCGTGCAAAATTTGCCTGGTGCTGAAGACGGTGATGGGTTCTTTTACGCTAAGCTGATCAAACATCGGAAATAATGGATCACTGCTGATGAAGATTATTATTCTGGGCGCCGGTCAGGTAGGCGGAACTCTCGCGGAAAACCTCGTCGGAGAGAACAACGACATCACCTTAGTCGATACCAACGGGGATCGCCTGCGCGGTCTGCAGGATAAATTCGACCTTCGCGTTGTCCAGGGGCATGGTTCCCACCCTCGGGTATTACGTGAAGCCGGCGCCGATGATGCCGACATGCTGGTTGCGGTGACGAGTTCAGATGAGACCAATATGGTAGCCTGCCAGGTTGCCTATTCGCTCTTTAATACTCCCAATCGTATTGCCCGTATCCGCTCGCCGGATTACGTCCGTGATGCCGAAAAACTATTCCACTCAGAAGCGGTACCCATTGACCATCTGATCGCGCCTGAGCAGTTAGTGATAGACAGTATCTACCGCCTTATTGAGTATCCTGGGGCGCTGCAGGTCGTCAACTTTGCAGAAGGGAAAGTCAGCCTGGCGGTCGTGAAAGCCTACTACGGCGGTCCGCTGGTCGGTAATGCGCTCTCAACCATGCGTGAGCACATGCCACATATCGACACGCGCGTCGCGGCTATTTTCCGTCATGACAGACCTATTCGCCCCCAGGGTTCAACGATTGTTGAAGCCGGCGATGAGGTGTTCTTTATCGCCGCATCCCAACATATCCGCGCGGTAATGAGTGAACTGCAGCGGCTGGAGAAACCCTACAAACGGATCATGCTGGTTGGTGGTGGCAACATCGGGGCAGGTCTCGCCCACCGTCTGGAAAAAGATTACAGCGTAAAACTCATCGAACGCGATCAACAACGTGCCGCTGAACTTGCCGAGAAATTGCAGAATACGATCGTCTTTTATGGCGATGCCTCCGATCAGGAACTGCTGGCAGAAGAGCATATTGATCAGGTTGATCTTTTCATTGCCGTTACCAACGATGACGAAGCGAATATCATGTCCGCCATGCTGGCCAAACGGATGGGCGCTAAAAAAGTGATGGTGTTGATCCAGCGGAAAGCGTACGTCGATCTGGTGCAAGGTAGCGTGATCGACATTGCGATATCTCCGCAACAGGCCACCATTTCTGCCCTGCTCAGCCATGTGCGTAAAGCGGATATCGTTGGCGTATCATCACTACGCCGCGGTGTAGCTGAGGCCATCGAAGCTGTCGCCCATGGCGATGAAAGTACCTCCCGGGTGGTTGGTCGTTCGATCGATGAGATCAAACTGCCCCCAGGCACGATCATTGGCGCCGTGGTCCGTGGCAATGATGTCATGATCGCCAATAATAACCTGCGCATTGAACAGGGTGACCACGTCATTATGTTCCTGACCGACAAAAAATTTATCTCCGACGTCGAACGCCTGTTCCAGCCAAGTCCGTTCTTCCTGTAATAACTGCGGGCGACAATACGATGCCCGCTTTAATTACCCTATACTTATTAATGGCTAATATTTTTTAGCAATTATTCAACAGTAATGGCAAACAGGAATACATTTGATAAACTTATTAAGTTGGCTGGTTCAAGGAGAATAAAATGAGCATTTTAAAAGAGTTTCGCGACTTCGCGATGCGCGGGAATGTTGTTGATTTAGCAGTGGGTGTCATCATTGGTGCGGCATTTGGTAAAATTGTGTCGTCGCTGGTTGCCGATATTATTATGCCACCGCTAGGACTTCTGATTGGCGGTATTGATTTTAAATCCTTTGCTGTCACGTTGCGCGATGCACAGGGTGATATCCCTGCCGTCGTGATGCATTACGGGGTGTTTATCCAGAATGTCTTCGATTTTGTGATCGTGGCTTTTGCCATTTTCATGGCAATCAAACTGATGAATAACCTGAATCGCAAAAAAGAAGAAGCTCCGGCTGCACCGCCGGCTCCGTCGAAAGAAGAAGTATTGTTAAGTGAAATTCGCGATCTGTTGAAAGAGCAAAATAACCGCTCTTAATCAAGCGACAGAAAGCAGAAGGCCAGTGGTAAAAAAGTGAATCACTCTTTTGCCACTGGCCTCCCGGTCATTCCGCCCTGCATGTTTGTCTTTACGTTGATAACTACCTTTCCCCTTCTTACTTTTTTCAATCCGTTGCCTGAATAATGGGTCGTGCAGTAACGCCTCAATGGCATTGTCTTTAATTTGCCCTTTGGTATGTTGATAGCGGCTCATAATTACTCCTGATAGTGGATAAGATCGTCGCGAGTGTAGATCCGCGCGCTGAGAAAATCAACGTCCGGTCGTGCTACTTGCTCCTTGTTCAAGCGCCTCAAGAATCGAGCAGTACACGCTGCTATGTGCACTCCCGCAACAGGCGTCATTGAGTCGTTGCAGAGAACGGCGCATCGATTGCAGTTCTTTAATGCGTGCTTCCACTTCACCCAAACGAGCCAGCACGATGCCTTTAGATTCCTGGCAAGTGTGATGCTCAGGATCGACGCGGATCGACAATAATTCGCGGATCGCTTCCAGAGTGAAGCCTAACTGGCGGGCATAGCGAATAAAACGTAAACGTTGAAGATCTTTCTCGGTATACAGCCGAAAACCACCCTCGGTCCGGACATCGTGAGCCATCATATGCTGCTTTTCATAGTAGCGAATGGTATCGGGAGTCACATCCGCCAGTTTCGCGAGTTCACCAATACGGTACATGCTTACTCCTTATCAATTTTGTTATGTAGCCTGTCCGCATATTCACCCCGCAAAAAATCAGTACTCAGTCCAGCCTGGCGAAGCTTTAGTTCAAGCAATGCAAGCTGACGGCTCAGCTCAGCGTGTTGTGGGTCATCAGGGCGGACAGTTTTAAGCAAATCAGTCAGGACAACAGCTTCCCGACGTTGCTCAAGTTCTGGTGGCAGACAACCGGCGTTTTTGAGTAGCCGATAGCCGGCCCGCAGTTCAGGTGGGACATGCAGATCGTCGTCTAGCGTCAGCGGTTCTCCACGGCCGGGTAGGTCGTCGAACTCGCCTTTGCGCTGGGCGTCAAGGATATGGCGTTCTGCCCACTGATCCAGTAACCACATCATACGGCTCCGGGGATGAACAAAAAGAATACAGCTATTGTAGTGAAGCTAGCATAACGAGGATATAAAAAAACCCGCCGAGGCGGGTTCTTTTACGTTACTACAGATTACTCTGCAGCAGCTTCTGCTTTCAGCTCAGCACGATCAACCAGCTCGATGTATGCCATCGGCGCGTTGTCGCCTGCACGGAAGCCACACTTCAGAATGCGAGTGTAACCACCGGCGCGGCTCGCAAAACGCGGGCCCAGCTCGTTAAACAGTTTTGCCACGATCTCGTTATCACGAGTACGGGCGAATGCCAGACGACGATTAGCAACGCTATCAGTCTTGGCAAGAGTAATCAGCGGCTCAACTACGCGACGCAGTTCTTTCGCTTTCGGCAGGGTCGTCTTGATGATTTCATGACGAACCAGCGAACCAGCCATGTTACGGAACATAGCCTGGCGATGGCTGCTGTTGCGGTTCAGTTGACGACCACTCTTACGATGGCGCATGACCTTATCCTTCTCAGTAAAACCTTAACCTGTGATCCGGTTACTCGTCAGCAATGCTTGCCGGTGGCCAGTTTTCCAGGCGCATGCCCAGAGACAGACCACGTGAAGCCAGCACGTCTTTAATCTCAGTAAGAGATTTTTTACCCAGGTTCGGCGTTTTCAGCAACTCAACCTCGGTACGCTGTACCAGATCACCGATATAGTGGATAGCTTCTGCCTTGAGGCAGTTAGCAGAGCGGACAGTCAATTCGAGATCGTCAACAGGGCGCAGCAGGATCGGATCGAATTCTGGTTTCTCTTCTTTAACTTCCGGCTGACGTACATCACGTAAGTCAACGAAAGCTTCAAGTTGTTCTGCCAGGATGGTTGCCGCACGACGAATCGCCTCTTCAGGATCGATTGTGCCGTTGGTTTCCATTTCGATGACCAGCTTGTCCAGGTCGGTACGCTGTTCTACACGCGCTGCTTCAACATTGTAGGCAATACGCTCTACTGGGCTGTAGCATGCGTCGACCAGCAGACGGCCGATTGGGCGCTCATCTTCTTCCGAATGAATTCGGGCAGAAGCCGGCACATAACCACGACCGCGCTGAACTTTGATACGCATGCTAATAGCTGCGTTCTCATCGGTCAGGTGGCAGATCACATGTTGCGGCTTGACGATTTCGACATCACCGTCATGGGTAATGTCGGCTGCGGTCACAGGGCCAATGCCAGATTTATTCAAAGTAAGGATGACTTCATCTTTACCCTGAACTCTCACCGCAAGCCCTTTCAGGTTGAGCAGGATTTCAAGGATATCTTCCTGAACGCCTTCTTTGGTGCTGTACTCGTGCAGTACACCATCAATCTCAACCTCGGTCACCGCGCAACCCGGCATCGATGAGAGCAGAATACGGCGCAGTGCGTTACCCAGAGTATGGCCAAAGCCACGCTCTAAAGGCTCAAGGGTCACCTTGGCGTGCGTCGAACTCACTTGCTCGATATCGACCAGGCGCGGTTTTAGAAACTCTGTCACAGAACCCTGCATTGTGTCCTCTCTTTGGTACTAAGCTTTACTTGGAGTAAAGCTCGACGATCAGGTGTTCGTTAATGTCCGCAGACAGATCAGAACGTTCCGGCTGACGCTTGAACGTACCTTCCATCTTGCCAGCATCAACTTCCAGCCAGGTTGGCTTTTCACGCTGCTCAGCCAGCTCCAGAGCGGCTTTCACGCGAGATTGCTTTTTCGCTTTCTCACGAATGCTAACAACGTCGTTCGCTTTAACCTGATAAGAAGCAATGTTAACAACACGACCGTTTACCATGATAGCTTTGTGGCTAACCAGCTGACGTGATTCAGCACGAGTCGCGCCGAAGCCCATACGGTATACAACGTTGTCCAGACGACCTTCCAGCAGAGCCAACAGGTTTTCACCGGTGTTGCCTTTCAGACGTGCTGCTTCTTTATAGTAGTTACGGAACTGACGCTCCAGCACACCGTACATACGGCGAACTTTTTGCTTTTCACGCAACTGCACACCATAGTCAGACAGACGCGGTTTACGCGCACCGTGCTGGCCAGGAGCTTGTTCAATTTTACACTTGGTATCGATCGCGCGAACGCCAGACTTAAGGAACAGGTCTGTGCCCTCACGACGGCTCAGCTTGAGCTTAGGACCCAAATATCTTGCCATTTTCTTTCTCCAACAATCCTAGAAACGAGCGCGTTATACGCGACGTTTTTTCGGCGGACGACAACCGTTATGAGGGATCGGAGTCACATCAGTAATATTAGTGATGCGGAAACCAGCGGCGTTCAGTGCACGAATAGTAGATTCGCGACCTGGACCCGGACCTTTGACCATAACTTCCAGATTCTTGATGCCGTATTCTTTTACGGCTTCAGCGCAACGCTCTGCTGCAACCTGAGCTGCAAACGGAGTGGATTTGCGTGAACCACGGAAACCGGAACCACCGGCTGTTGCCCAACCCAGTGCGTTACCCTGACGATCAGTGATGGTAACGATGGTGTTGTTAAAAGAAGCATGGACATGAGCCACGCCATCAGAGACTTGTTTTCTTACACGCTTACGTGCACGAACTGGTGCCTTTGCCATTATTCAATCACCCCGATTATTTCTTGATCGGTTTACGCGGACCCTTACGGGTACGTGCGTTGGTCTTAGTACGCTGACCGCGAACCGGAAGACCACGACGATGGCGTAAACCACGATAGCAACCAAGGTCCATCAGACGCTTGATGCTCAGGGTGATTTCACGGCGCAGATCACCTTCAACGACAAATTTGCCTACTGCTTCACGCAGGGCTTCAATTTGTTCTTCAGACAGCTCACTGATCTTAACATTTTCAGCGATACCCGTGTCAGCACAGATGGCTTTAGAGCGGGTCTTGCCGATACCGAAAATTGCAGTTAATGCGATTACGGTATGTTTTTGATCAGGAATGTTAATGCCTGCTATACGGGCCACTATGCACTCCTACTATTTAATATGTACGCACCATGCTGAAAAGCCCGTTTTCAGGATACTCAAATGGAAACGTACAGACATACAAAAGATTGGCTGGCTAATCTAGCCAGCTCAATCCAACTTTGCAAGAAAAATATGCGAAAAAATCAGCCTTGGCGCTGTTTATGCTTTGGCTCGGCACTGCAAATCACACGGATGACACCATCACGCTTAACGATTTTGCAGTTACGGCATAATTTCTTGACGGAAGCACGAACTTTCATTTTTACTCTCCGTAACTTCTCGGGCGGTCTGTTAGCGGCCGTAGCCTTTCAGATTCGCCTTCTTCAATGCAGACTCGTACTGACTTGACATCATCAGAGTTTGCACTTGAGCCATAAAGTCCATAATCACAACGACAACAATAAGCAGCGAGGTTCCACCGAAGTAGAACGGCACTTTCATTGCATCACGCATGAACTCCGGGATCAGGCAGATAAAGGTAATGTACAGCGCACCAACCAAAGTCAGACGAGTCATTACTTTATCGATATACTTCGCCGTTTGCTCTCCCGGACGAATTCCTGGTACAAATGCACCGGACTTCTTCAGGTTATCTGCTGTTTCACGCGGGTTGAAAACCAACGCCGTGTAGAAGAAACAGAAGAAGATGATCGCAGACGCATAGAGTAACACATAAAGCGGTTGCCCAGGCTGCAAATACAGCGAAATTGTTGTCAGCCAGTTCCAACCGGTTCCGCCCCCGAACCATGACGCGATGGTTGCTGGGAACAGAATAATGCTGGAAGCGAAGATTGCCGGGATTACGCCCGCCATATTCACTTTCAACGGTAAATGTGTGCTCTGTGCAGCATAGACACGACGACCTTGCTGACGCTTCGCGTAGTTCACCACAATGCGGCGTTGACCACGTTCTACGAATACAACAAAGAATGTCACGGCAAATACTAATACTGCAACCAATAGCAACAGGAGGAAGTGCAGGTCGCCTTGACGCGCTTGCTCGATAGTATGGGCGATGGCTGGCGGGAGACCCGCAACGATACCAGCGAAGATAATGATCGAGATACCGTTACCGATACCACGTTCAGTAATCTGTTCGCCGAGCCACATCAGGAACATGGTTCCTGTGACCAGACTGACAACAGCGGTGAAGTAGAATGCAAAGCCTGGATTCATTACCAGGCCTTGCATACCAGGCATATTCGGCAGACCGGTAGCAATACCGATCGACTGGAATATCGCCAACACCAGGGTACCGTAGCGGGTGTACTGGCTGATCTTACGACGACCAGACTCCCCTTCTTTCTTCATCTCTGCTAGCGGTTGGTAAACAACGGTCAGCAGCTGGACAATAATCGATGCCGAAATGTACGGCATGATACCCAAAGCAAAGATAGAAGCACGGCTGAGAGCACCACCAGAGAACATGTTGAACATTTCAATGATGGTGCCTCGCTGTTGCTCAAGCAGTTTGGCAAGTACAGCGGCATCAATACCAGGGATCGGAATAAAAGAACCAATACGGAATACAATCAGCGCACCGATAACAAACAAAAGTCTGCGTTTCAGTTCGCCAAGTCCACCTTTGGCACTTTGAAAATCTAATCCCGGTTGCTTAGCCATCTGCTACTTATTCCTCAATTTTACCGCCAGCAGCTTCGATAGCAGCACGAGCACCTTTAGTCACACGCAGGCCACGAATAGTTACCGGACGAGCTACCTCGCCAGACAGGATCACTTTCGCGAACTCGATCTGGATACCGATAATATTAGCCGCTTTCAGCGTGTTCAGGTCGACTACATCGCCTTCTACGTGAGCCAGATCAGACAGACGAACTTCTGCAGTGATCATTGCTTTACGAGAAGTGAAGCCGAATTTCGGCAGACGACGGTACAGTGGCATCTGACCACCCTCGAAACCGCGACGTACGCCACCGCCAGAACGAGAGTTCTGACCTTTGTGACCACGACCACCGGTTTTACCGAGGCCAGAACCGATACCACGACCCAGGCGTTTACCCGCCTTTTTGGAGCCTTCGGCCGGAGACAGAGTATTTAAACGCATCTCTTACTCCTCAACTTTAACCATGAAGGAAACCGCGTTGACCATACCACGAACAGCAGGAGTATCCTCGCGCTCTACGGTGTGACCAATACGACGCAGACCCAGGCCAAGCAGCGTTGCCTTGTGTTTCGGCAGACGACCGATTGCACTGCGGGTTTGAGTAATTTTAATAGTCTTTGCCATGGTTTATTTCCCCAGAATTTCTTCAACGGATTTACCACGCTTGGCAGCGACCATTTCTGGAGAATTCATATTTTCCAGGCCATCAATAGTTGCACGAACCACGTTGATCGGGTTGGTGGAACCATATGCTTTGGCCAGAACGTTATGAACTCCAGCAACTTCCAGAACGGCGCGCATTGCACCACCGGCGATGATACCGGTACCTTCGGAAGCTGGCTGCATGAATACACGAGAACCCGTGTGAACACCTTTAACCGGGTGCTGCAGGGTGCCGTGGTTCAGCGCGACGTTAATCATATTGCGACGGGCTTTTTCCATCGCTTTCTGGATCGCTGCTGGAACTTCACGCGCTTTACCGTAACCAAAACCTACGCGGCCATTACCATCACCAACAACAGTCAGAGCTGTGAAGGAGAAAATACGACCACCTTTAACGGTTTTAGATACGCGGTTAACCGCGATCAGCTTTTCCTGCAGTTCGCCAGCTTGTTTTTCGATGTGAGCCATCTTACACCTCTACCTTAGAACTGAAGGCCAGCTTCACGGGCAGCATCTGCCAGTGCCTGGACACGACCATGATATTGGAACCCGGAACGGTCAAAGGAAACATCTTTGATGCCTTTTTCCAGAGCGCGTTCAGCAACAGCTTTACCCACAGCTGCAGCCGCGTCTTTGTTACCGGTGTACTTCAATTGTTCAGCGATAGCTTTTTCTACAGTAGAAGCAGCTACCAGAACTTCAGAACCGTTCGGTGCAATTACCTGTGCGTAAATATGACGCGGGGTACGATGTACCACCAGGCGAGTTGCACCCAGCTCCTGGAGCTTGCGGCGTGCGCGGGTCGCACGACGGATACGAGCAGATTTCTTATCCATAGTGTTACCTTACTTCTTCTTAGCCTCTTTGGTACGCACGACTTCGTCGGCGTAACGAACACCCTTGCCTTTGTAAGGCTCAGGACGACGGTAGGCGCGCAGATCTGCTGCAACCTGGCCGATCACCTGCTTATCAGCGCCTTTCAGCACGATTTCAGTTTGAGTCGGACATTCTGCAGTGATACCGGCCGGCAGCTTATGCTCAACTGGGTGAGAGAAACCTAAAGCCAGGTTTACTACATCCCCTTTGACCGCTGCACGATAACCTACACCAACCAGCTGAAGCTTTTTAGTGAAGCCTTCGGTAACACCGATAACTACTGAGTTAAGCAGGGCACGCGCGGTACCAGCCTGAGCCCAACCGTCTGCGAAACCATCACGCGGACCGAAAGTCAGTGCATTATCTGCATGTTTAACTTCAACAGCATCGTTGAGAGTACGAGTCAGCTCGCCATTCTTACCTTTGATCGTAATAACCTGACCGTCGATTTTTACATCAACGCCGGCAGGAACAACGACCGGTGCTTTAGCAACACGAGACATTTTTTCCTCCGATTAGGCTACGTAGCAGATAATTTCGCCACCAAGACCAGCCTGGCGCGCTGCACGATCAGTCATAACACCTTTAGAGGTAGAAATAACCGCGATACCCAGACCCGCCATAACTTTCGGCAGCTCATCTTTACGTTTGTAGATGCGCAGACCTGGGCGGCTGACACGCTGAATGCTTTCTACAACAGCTTTACCCTGGAAATACTTAAGAGTCAGTTCCAGTTCCGGCTTGATGTCGCCTTCAACTTTAAAATCTTCAATAAAGCCTTCTTCCTTCAGCACGTTGGCAATTGCCACTTTCAGCTTGGAGGAAGGCATGGTGACCGCAGCTTTATTCGCGGCCTGACCGTTACGGATACGGGTCAGCATATCCGCGATCGGATCTTGCATGCTCATCTGTCTTTACTCCCGTGATTCAATTGGTGACAATTACCAGCTAGCCTTTTTCAGACCCGGGATTTCACCGCGCATAGCGGCTTCACGGACCTTAATACGGCTCAACCCGAACTTCCGCAGGAAACCATGCGGACGACCTGTTTGACGGCAGCGGTTACGCTGACGAGACGGGCTGGAATCACGCGGCAGAGTCTGCAGCTTGAGAACAGCATTCCAACGATCTTCGTCGGTTGCGTTCACATCAGAGATGATAGCTTTCAGTTCAGCGCGTTTAGCGAAGAATTTATCAGCTAAAGCCACGCGCTTTACTTCGCGTGCTTTCATTGATTGCTTAGCCATTAAGTAACCCTACCTTACTTGCGGAACGGGAAGTCAAAGGCAGCCAGCAGAGCGCGGCCTTCTTCATCAGATTTCGCAGTAGTGGTAATGGTAATATCCAAACCACGAACGCGGTCGACTTTATCGTAGTCGATTTCTGGGAAGATGATCTGCTCACGGACACCCATGCTGTAGTTACCACGACCATCGAATGACTTAGCGGACAGGCCACGGAAGTCACGGATACGCGGTACAGCAATAGTGATCAGGCGCTCAAAGAACTCCCACATGCGTTCGCCACGCAGGGTTACTTTACAGCCGATCGGATAGCCCTGACGGATTTTGAAGCCTGCAACTGATTTGCGTGCTTTGGTGATCAACGGCTTTTGACCGGAGATTGCTGTCAGATCTGCTGCTGCATTATCCAGCAGTTTCTTGTCAGCGATCGCTTCACCAACACCCATGTTCAGGGTGATCTTCTCGACCCGAGGGACTTGCATGACAGAATTGTAGTTAAACTCAGTCATGAGTTTACCAACTACTTCGTCTTTGTAGTAATCATGCAGTTTCGCCATCGTACTACTCCAAATTACTTGATAGTTTCGCTGTTAGATTTGAAGAAACGGACTTTTTTGCCGTCTTCGAATCTAAAGCCTACACGGTCAGCCTTGCCGGTTGCCGCATTGAAGAGTGCAACGTTAGAAACCTGAATTGCAGCTTCTTTTTCAACGATGCCACCTGGTTGGTTCAGGGCCGGAACCGGCTTCTGATGTTTCTTAACCAGGTTGATACCTTCAACAATGAGCTTGCCGGAAGACAAGACATTCTTAACTTTACCGCGTTTACCTTTATCTTTACCGGTTAACACGATAACTTCGTCATCACGACGGATTTTCGCTGCCATGATTCGCTCCTTAGAGTACTTCTGGTGCCAGAGAGATAATTTTCATGAACTTCTCGGTACGAAGCTCACGAGTTACCGGCCCAAAAATACGCGTACCGATGGGCTGCTCGCTGTTATTGTTCAGAATAACGCATGCATTACCATCAAAGCGAATGACAGAACCGTCCGGGCGACGAACACCCTTCCTGGTGCGCACCACTACCGCCTTCAGCACATCACCCTTTTTGACCTTACCACGCGGAATTGCTTCTTTGATGGTGATCTTGATGATGTCGCCTACGCCTGCGTAGCGACGGTGCGAGCCACCCAGAACCTTGATACACATTACGCGACGTGCACCGGAGTTGTCGGCGACGTTCAGCATAGTCTGTTCTTGGATCATTTTAGTGCTCCGCTAATGTCAACTACTACTGAGACCCAAAATCGGGCCAATAAATATCCCCATATCGAGGGCGCGGCATTATAACACCGGAAATCGGATATGGGTAGAAAAAATAAACGGCTCATCGCTGAGCCGTTTATCCGTTGAGAACACAGCTCTATTACAGAACTGCTTTCTCTACAACGCGAACCAGCGTCCAGGACTTAGTCTTGGACAGCGGACGGCATTCGTGGATTTCGACCACGTCACCGATACCGCATTCGTTGTTCTCGTCATGTACGTGCAGTTTGGTCGTACGCTTGATGAATTTACCGTAGATCGGGTGTTTCACAAAACGTTCGATAGCAACAACGATGGACTTCTCCATTTTATTGCTAACAACACGACCTTGCAGAGTACGGATTTTATCGGTCATTACGCATCCGCCTTCTCAGTCAGTAAAGTCTTAACGCGCGCAACATCACGACGCACTTGCTTCAGCAGGTGAGTCTGTTGCAGCTGGCCACTTGCAGCCTGCATACGCAGGTTGAACTGCTCACGCAGCAGGTTCAGCAGCTCAGCGTTCAGCTCTTCAACGCTTTTTTCACGCAGCTCTTTTGCTTTCATTACATCACCGTCTTAGTTACAAAGGTGGTTTTGATAGGCAGTTTCGCTGCTGCCAGGCCGAAGGCTTCACGGGCCAGCTCTTCCGGAACACCGTCCATTTCATACAGGACTTTACCCGGCTGAATCAAGGCAACCCAATACTCCACGTTACCTTTACCTTTACCCATACGAACTTCCAGCGGCTTCTCGGTGATCGGTTTGTCCGGGAATACACGGATCCAGATCTTACCTTGACGCTTAACTGCACGGGTCATAGCACGACGTGCTGCTTCGATCTGACGTGCAGTCAGACGACCACGGCCAACAGCTTTCAGACCGAAAGTGCCGAAGCTAACATCCGTACCCTGCGCCAGACCACGGTTGCGGCCTTTGTGCACTTTACGGAATTTTGTACGCTTTGGTTGTAACATCAGCGACGCTCCTTATTTACGGCCTTTACGCTGCTGCTTTTTAGGTTGAGCAGCCGGTTCCGGTTGTTCAACAGCAGCCATACCACCCAGGATCTCGCCTTTGAAGATCCATACCTTAACGCCGATAATACCGTAAGTGGTACGCGCTTCAGAGGTGTTGTAGTCGATGTCAGCACGCAGAGTGTGCAGCGGTACGCGACCTTCGCGGTACCATTCGGTACGTGCGATTTCCGCGCCGCCCAGACGGCCGCTAACTTCAACTTTGATACCTTTAGCGCCCAGACGCATTGCGTTCTGTACAGCACGCTTCATAGCACGACGGAACATAACGCGACGTTCCAGCTGAGAAGTGATGCTGTCAGCAACCAATTTAGCGTCCAGTTCTGGCTTACGAACTTCGGCGATATTGATCTGTGCAGGAACGCCAGCGATATCCGCTACGACCTTGCGCAGTTTTTCTACGTCTTCGCCTTTCTTACCGATAACGATGCCCGGGCGAGCAGTGTGAATGGTCACACGGATGCTCTTAGCCGGACGCTCGATAACGATACGAGATACGGACGCTTTAGCCAGTTCTTTAGTCAGGAACTGACGTACTTTAAAATCGCTGTCCAGGTTGTCAGCGAATTCTTTGGTGTTCGCGAACCAGGTAGAGTTCCATGGTTTGACAATACCCAGGCGAATACCATTAGGATGTACTTTCTGACCCATTGCTAGTCTCCAGAGTCTCAGCGATCGGACACAACCACAGTGATGTGGCTGGTGCGCTTCAGGATGCGATCTGCACGACCTTTCGCACGCGGCATAATGCGCTTCATGCTCGGGCCTTCGTCTACGAAAATTTTCGCAACTTTCAGATCGTCAATGTCAGCGCCATCGTTGTGTTCAGCGTTAGCAATGGCAGATTCCAGTACCTTCTTGACCAATACAGCAGCTTTCTTGTTGGTGTAGGTCAGAATATCCAGGGCCTGCGACACTTTCTTACCGCGAATCAGGTCAGCTACAAGGCGAACCTTCTGAGCAGAAGAACGAGCATGGCGATGTTGAGCTAAAGTTTCCATCTCTTCCTCCTACCTTATTTCTTCTTCGCTTTTTTATCAGCAGCATGGCCGCGATAAGTACGAGTCGGTGCGAATTCACCCAGTTTGTGACCAACCATTTCGTCGGAAACAAAAACTGGAACGTGCTGACGACCATTATGGACAGCGATGGTCAAACCGATCATGTTAGGAAAGATCGTTGAACGACGGGACCAAGTGCGCAGGGGCTTCTTGTCTCCGCTTTCCACCGCTTTCTCTACCTTCTTCAGCAAGTGCAGGTCAATAAAAGGACCTTTCTTGAGAGAACGTGGCATGGCTTATCCTCTAATATTATTTGCTACGGCGACGTACGATGAATTTATCAGTACGCTTGTTGCTGCGGGTCTTCTTACCTTTGGTCTGCAGGCCCCACGGGGATACCGGGTGCTTACCAAAGTTACGACCTTCACCACCACCATGTGGGTGGTCGACTGGGTTCATCGCAGTACCGCGAACGGTAGGACGAACACCACGCCAGCGTGCAGCACCTGCTTTACCCAGAACGCGCAGCATATGCTCAGCATTGCCAACTTCGCCCAGAGTAGCGCGGCAGTCTGCTTCGACTTTACGCATTTCACCAGAACGCAGACGCAGGGTGACATAAGCACCATCACGAGCAACGATCTGAACGTAAGTACCAGCGGAACGTGCCAGCTGACCGCCTTTACCTGGTTTCATTTCTACGTTATGAACGGTAGAACCAACCGGGATATTGCGCATCGGCAGGGTGTTACCTGCTTTGATTGCAGCATCAACGCCAGACTGAATCTGGTCGCCAGCTTTCAGGCCTTTAGGGGCCAGGATGTAACGGCGCTCGCCATCTTTGTACAGAACCAGCGCGATGTTCGCGGAACGGTTCGGATCGTACTCAAGACGCTCAACAACTGCCGGGATACCATCTTTGTTGCGTTTGAAGTCAACAATACGGTAAGCCTGCTTGTGGCCACCACCGATATGACGGGTGGTGATACGGCCATTGTTGTTACGACCACCGGATTTGCTGTTTTTTTCCAGCAACGGAGCAAAAGGTTTGCCCTTGTGCAGCTCAGGGTTAACCACTTTAACAACGTGGCGACGACCCGGAGATGTCGGTTTACATTTAACAACTGCCATTGTATTACTCCTCCGACTTACTCAGCGCCGCCAACGAAGTCCAGATTCTGGCCTTCTTTAAGGGTGACGTAAGCTTTTTTCCAGTCGCTACGACGACCGATACGCTGTCCGTGACGTTTAACTTTCCCTTTAACTACCAGGGTGTTAACGACTTCGACTTCGACTTCAAACAGTTTCTGCACAGCAGCTTTGATTTCTGCTTTAGTCGCGTCTTTAGCAACTTTGAGAACGATGGTGTTTGTTTTTTCCATCGCAGCAGACGCTTTTTCAGAAACGTGCGGTGCACGCAGCACCTTCAGCAGACGTTCTTCACGAATCATGCCAGCATCTCCTCAACTTGCTTAACAGCATCAGCAGTCATTACGACTTTGTCGAAGGCGATCAGGCTAACCGGGTCGATACCAGTTGCATCGCGTACGTCAACCTTGTGCAGGTTGCGCGCAGCAAGGAACAGGTTCTCGTCCAGCTCACCGGTGATGATCAGCACATCTTCCAGAGCCATGTCTTTCAGTTTCTGTGCCAGC
This sequence comes from Enterobacter sp. JUb54, assembly GCF_014298075.1. Classification (GTDB taxonomy): domain Bacteria; phylum Pseudomonadota; class Gammaproteobacteria; order Enterobacterales; family Enterobacteriaceae; genus Klebsiella; species Klebsiella lignicola. The sequence continues at coordinate 4,488,168 of NZ_CP060418.1, read as the reverse complement.
AGCTTAGTTTTAGGCGCTTCAACAGAGAACTTCTCGACAACGATCAGACGATCCTGACGTACCAGTTCGGACAGAATGCTTTTCAGCGCGCCGCGGTACATCTTTTTGTTAACTTTTTGACTGTGGTCCTGCGGGCGAGCAGCGAAGGTTACGCCACCGGAACGCCAGATCGGGCTCTTGATAGAACCTGAACGCGCACGGCCGGTACCTTTCTGGCGCCACGGCTTTTTGCCTGAACCAGTTACTTCAGCACGAGTCTTCTGAGCACGAGTACCCTGACGAGCACCAGCTGCATAAGCAACAACAACCTGGTGTACCAGCGCTTCGTTGAAATCACGACCGAAGGTAGTTTCGGAAACAGTCAGCGCGCTCTGCGCGTCTTTCAATACTAATTCCATTGCTATCTCCTCACGCCTTCACAGCTGGTTTAACGATCAGGTCGCTACCGGTTGCACCCGGGACAGCACCTTTAACCAGCAGCAGGTTGCGCTCAGCGTCAACACGTACTACGTCCAGGCTCTGAACGGTGACACGCTCATTACCCAGCTGACCTGCCATTTTCTTGCCTTTGAACACTTTGCCCGGAGTCTGGTTCTGACCGATAGAACCCGGAACGCGGTGAGACAAGGAGTTACCGTGAGTAGCGTCCTGGGTACGGAAGTTCCAGCGCTTAACGGTACCGGCGAAACCTTTACCTTTAGAGGTACCGGTTACGTCAACTTTTTTAACGTCAGCAAACAGTTCTACGCTAATGCTCTGACCTACGGTGAATTCTTCGCCGTCAGCAAGACGGAATTCCCACAGACCACGGCCAGCTTCTACGCCAGCTTTAGCGAAGTGACCAGCTTCCGGCTTGGTTACACGGTTAGCTTTTTTAGCACCGGTGGTAACCTGAATTGCGCGGTAACCATCGTTAGCCAGGTCTTTGACCTGTGCAACACGGTTTGCTTCAACTTCGATTACGGTTACTGGGATAGATACGCCATCTTCAGTGAAGATGCGGGTCATGCCCACTTTTTTACCGACTAAACCAATCATTGTTTCAACCTCTCAATCGCTCGATGACCTGATTAACCCAGGCTGATCTGCACGTCTACACCGGCAGCCAGATCCAGACGCATCAGAGCATCAACGGTTTTCTCAGTTGGCTCAACGATGTCAACCAGACGCTTGTGAGTGCGAATTTCGTACTGATCACGCGCATCTTTGTTGACGTGCGGAGAGATCAGAACGGTAAAGCGCTCTTTGCGGGTCGGCAGCGGGATCGGACCACGAACCTGCGCACCAGTGCGCTTGGCAGTCTCGACGATTTCCGCGGTTGATTGATCGATCAGACGATGATCAAACGCTTTAAGACGGATACGGATTCTTTGGTTCTGCATGAGACCAGAGCTCCAATTATTTATAGACGAAATGATTACTCCTCATACCCATTACGATTGATGGGAGAGTGTAACCGTTCTTACATAGTTCCCCGATTGGGAACATTGTTTGATAGCTAACTGCTCTATCAGGGTTCATAGCGAACCAGCCTGCCAATTTTGACAGGCCCGCGCATTATACGCAAATTCCGGCCTTACGCAAGTACTGCATACAAAATCAGCAATCATTTTTGCGTGCCGGCCCGGCCAGGCACCGAAACACTATGAAATAGGGTCAAAACCTCGGAAAGCCGCTCGCGCTTGTCAGCTCTGCCCTTTGCCACTGGCCCCCCTTTCTTCCAGACTCTGCGTATACACTCCGCAGCCAGGGCAATGAATCGATGGCACTCCCCTACTTACTTGTCTATAGCAGTTTTACACTCGCGCTGTGCTGGTACGATCTACGGGACGGGTTACTTCCTGACCGCCTGACCTGTCCCCTGCTTTGGAGTGGCCTTCTCTATTATCTTTGTTATGCCCCACTGAAACTGGAACATGCCGTTGCAGGTGCCATCGCCGGCTATCTCGCCTTCGCGTTGATCTACTGGTTTTATCGCGGGATTCGCGGCTATGAAGGATTAGGCTATGGGGATGTAAAATTTCTGGCCGCGCTCGGCGCCTGGCATGGCTGGCAACTGTTACCACAGTTAATCTTTATGGCCTCACTTCTGGCCTGTGGCGGATGGCTGATTTTGATGCTGTCGGGTAAAACGATGGGGTCATTAAACAACCCGCTGCCGTTTGGCCCTTTTTTGGCTGCAGCGGGTTTTTGGTGTGGATGGTAAACGCGAGTTAGTCTGCCACTTTGATCTGTGACTGAAGATAGTTTGGTAGCCCGATTTTACCGATCAGATCCAACTCTGTTTCCAGCCAGTCAATATGGCCTTCCTCATCAGTAAGAATTTCGATCAGCATGTCGCGAGTGACATAGTCGTGAACGCTATCGGCATAAGCGATCGCTTCACGCAGATCTTTTGCGCCTTCCAGCTCCAGTCTTAAATCAGATTGCAACATCTCCTCGACATCTTCACCGATGCCCAGTCTTCCGAGATCCTGCAGATTGGGAATGCCTTCGAGAAACAAAATCCGCTCGATGTATTTATCGGCGTGTTTCATTTCATCGATGGACTCATGATATTCAACATCATTGAGGCGCATCAGGCCCCAGTTTTTGAACATCCTGGCATGAAGAAAGTACTGATTTATTGCGACAAGCTCATTTCCCAATAATTTATTGAGATAACTTATGATTTTGACATCACCTTTCATTATATAGTCCCTCCGCTTCCACTTATTGAAGCGTAGTTCGGGCTATATAGATGTCAAAGAAAACCCGGAGCGCTTAAGCGATCTCCTGGTACTCAGGCATGCGGGTTAATTCATCTTCCATAATCTCGCGGGCGGCACGGACACACTTACCGCATTGATTTCCCACAGGAATGAATTTGCGCAGTTGCTGAAAAGATTGAGGATGAAATTGACGTACGGCCTGACGAATTTTTTTATCGTTTACACCATTACACAAACAAACGTACATACCGACTCCCGTTCAATTTATGATCAAAAGTGTAAATGAGAATAGTTATAATTACAATAGACTATTGGTGAAATACCGGCAGTGAAGCACGTTTTAATCAAGCGACAACATTGCTGTCGTCGTAAATGGCAGGCAGCAAAAAGGGCGCCTGAGCGCCCTTTTTAATTCAGAACTAATAAATTAGCCCAGAACTTTAGCTACAACGCCCGCACCAACAGTACGGCCGCCTTCACGGATTGCGAAACGCAGACCATCGTCCATCGCGATCGGGTGAATCAGGGTAACAACCATTTTGATGTTGTCGCCCGGCATTACCATCTCTACGCCTTCCGGCAGTTCGATGGTACCAGTCACGTCAGTTGTACGGAAGTAGAACTGCGGACGGTAGCCTTTGAAGAACGGAGTATGACGGCCGCCTTCATCTTTGGACAGGATGTACACTTCAGATTCGAATTTGGTGTGCGGCTTGATGGAACCCGGCTTAGCCAGTACCTGACCACGTTCGATTTCTTCACGTTTGATACCACGCAGCAGAACACCAACGTTCTCACCAGCACGGCCTTCGTCCAGCAGTTTGCGGAACATTTCTACGCCAGTACAGGTAGACTTAGCAGTCTCTTTGATACCAACGATTTCAACTTCTTCGCCAACTTTAACGATACCGCGCTCTACACGACCGGTAACAACAGTACCACGGCCGGAGATGGAGAATACGTCTTCGATCGGCAGCAGGAACGGCTTGTCAATCGCACGCTCTGGTTCCGGGATGTAAGAATCCAGGTAGCCAGCCAGCTCAACGATCTTAGCTTCCCACTCTGCTTCGCCTTCCAGCGCTTTCAGAGCAGAACCACGGATGATCGGAGTGTCGTCGCCCGGGAAGTCGTACTGAGACAGCAGCTCACGCACTTCCATCTCAACCAGTTCCAGCAGCTCTTCGTCATCAACCATGTCGCATTTGTTCAGGAACACGATGATGTAAGGAACGCCTACCTGACGACCCAGCAGGATGTGCTCACGAGTCTGCGGCATCGGGCCGTCAGTCGCAGCAACAACCAGGATCGCGCCGTCCATCTGAGCAGCACCGGTGATCATGTTTTTAACATAGTCGGCGTGGCCCGGGCAGTCTACGTGTGCGTAGTGGCGAGTCGGGGTGTCATATTCAACGTGGGAAGTGTTGATGGTGATACCACGAGCTTTTTCTTCTGGTGCGTTATCGATCTGGTCGAATGCACGAGCAGAACCACCGTAGGTTTTAGCCAGAACGGTAGTGATTGCAGCGGTCAGAGTAGTTTTACCATGGTCAACGTGGCCGATAGTACCGACGTTGACGTGCGGTTTTGTACGTTCAAATTTTTCTTTAGACACGGCTATATTCCTTACTATAGTGCTCTCCCCATCAGGAGAGAGCACGGGATTTTGGTTTTAACCCTACGGCTTATTTACCACGGGCTTCAATTACGGCCTGAGCAACGTTGTTCGGCGCGTCATCATACTTCAGGAACTCCATGGAGTAAGAAGCACGACCTTTGGTCAGAGAACGCAGCTGAGTTGCATATCCGAACATTTCAGACAGCGGAACTTCAGCATGAATCTGTACGCCAGTAGCGTTAGATTCCTGGCCTTTCAGCTGACCACGACGACGGCTAAGGTCACCGATGACATCACCAGTGTTCTCTTCCGGAGTCTCTACTTCAACCTTCATGATTGGCTCAAGCAGAACTGGTTTCGCTTTCTTAAAGCCATCTTTAAAGGCAATAGAAGCAGCCAGTTTAAACGCCAGCTCAGAGGAGTCAACGTCATGGTAAGAACCGAAGTGCAGACGCACACCGAGATCAACTACCGGGTAACCTGCCAGCGGACCAGCTTTCAGCTGTTCCTGGATGCCTTTATCAACGGCCGGGATGTATTCGCCAGGAATTACACCACCTTTGATGTCGTTGATGAACTCGTATCCTTTCGGATTTGAGCCCGGCTCCAGTGGGTACATGTCGATCACAACGTGACCATACTGACCGCGACCACCAGACTGCTTAGCATGTTTACCTTCGATATCGGTAACTTTAGAGCGAATCGCTTCGCGGTAAGCAACCTGAGGTTTACCGACGTTCGCTTCAACGTTGAATTCACGCTTCATACGGTCAACGATGATGTCGAGGTGCAGTTCACCCATACCGGCGATAATGGTCTGGTTAGATTCTTCGTCAGTCCATACGCGGAATGACGGGTCTTCTTTAGCCAGACGACCCAGAGCCAGACCCATTTTTTCCTGGTCAGCTTTGGTTTTCGGTTCAACAGCGATGGAGATTACCGGTTCCGGGAATTCCATACGCTCCAGAATGATCGGCGCATCTGGGTTACACAGGGTGTCACCAGTAGTTACGTCTTTCAGACCGATAGCTGCGGCGATATCGCCCGCGCGAACTTCTTTGATCTCTTCACGTTTGTTAGCGTGCATCTGTACGATACGACCGAAACGCTCACGTGCGGATTTCACGGAGTTCAGGATGGTATCACCAGAGTTAACCACACCGGAGTACACACGGAAGAAGGTCAGGTTACCCACGAACGGGTCGGTAGCAATTTTAAATGCCAGAGCAGCAAACGGCTCGTCATCGCTAGCGTGACGCTCAGCCGGAGTGTCTTTACCGTCGTCCAGAATACCGTTGATCGCAGGTACATCAACCGGGGATGGCAGGTAATCAATTACCGCATCCAGCATCGCCTGAACACCTTTGTTCTTGAACGCAGAACCACAGGTTACCAGGATGATTTCGTTGTTCAGAACGCGCTGACGCAGAGCTTTCTTGATCTCTTCTTCAGTCAGTTCTTCACCACCCAGGTATTTCTCCATCAGCTCTTCTGAAGCTTCTGCAGCGGACTCGATCAGGTTCTGGTGCCATTCATCAGCCAGATCCTGCATGTCAGCCGGAATATCTTCATAAGTGAAGGTAACGCCTGCGTCTTCTTCGTTCCAGTTGATGGCTTTCATTTTCACCAGGTCAACAACACCGGTGAAACCTTCTTCAGCACCAATTGCCAGCTGCAGCGGAACCGGAGTCGCGCCCAGACGGGATTTGATCTGACCAACAACTTTCAGGAAGTTCGCGCCCATGCGGTCCATTTTGTTAACGAACGCAATACGCGGAACTTTATATTTGTTTGCCTGACGCCATACGGTTTCAGACTGTGGCTGAACACCACCAACTGCGCAGTAAACCATTACTGCACCATCAAGCACACGCATGGAACGTTCTACTTCGATGGTGAAGTCAACGTGCCCCGGGGTGTCGATGATGTTAACGCGATGCGGTTCATACTGCTTAGCCATACCAGACCAGAATGCAGTAGTCGCTGCGGAGGTGATAGTAATACCACGCTCCTGCTCCTGCTCCATCCAGTCCATGGTTGCTGCGCCGTCATGAACTTCACCGATTTTGTGGTTTACACCGGTGTAGAACAGAATACGTTCGGTAGTAGTGGTTTTACCGGCGTCGATGTGCGCACTGATACCGATGTTACGGTAGCGTGCGATGGGTGTTGTACGAGCCATTTGATTCCTCGTTTGTTTCTTTAGGCGTTCAGTTAAGTTATCCAGTACGGGCGACTTACCTGAAGCGCCCGCCTGGTGACTATGACTCCGAAGGGATTACCAACGGTAGTGTGCGAACGCCTTGTTGGCTTCTGCCATACGGTGAACGTCTTCACGTTTCTTAACTGCAGTACCTTTGTTGTCTGCAGCGTCAGAAAGTTCGTTCGCCAGACGCAGAGCCATGGATTTATCACCACGTTTACGAGCAGCTTCTACGATCCAACGCATTGCCAGGGCATTACGACGAACCGGACGGACTTCAACTGGAACCTGATAAGTAGAACCACCTACGCGGCGGGACTTAACTTCGACGGTCGGACGGACGTTGTCCAGAGCGACTTCGAAAGCTTCCAGTTCATTTTTACCAGAACGCTGAGCCAGGGTCTCCAGCGCGCTGTATACGATTGCTTCTGCAGTAGATTTTTTACCATCTACCATCAGGATGTTGACAAATTTTGCCAGCAGTTCTGATCCGAACTTAGGATCTGGAAGGATTTTACGCTGACCAATGACGCGACGACGTGGCATGGAAATACTCCGTTGTTAATTCAGGATTGTCCAAAACTCAAAGAGTTTAGTTTGACATTAATATAAAACGTTTGGCCTTACTTAACGGAGAACCATTAAGCCTTAGGACGCTTCACGCCATACTTGGAGCGAGCTTGCTTACGGTCTTTAACGCCGGAGCAGTCAAGCGCACCACGAACGGTGTGGTAACGAACACCCGGAAGGTCTTTAACACGACCGCCACGGATCAGGATCACGGAGTGTTCCTGCAGGTTGTGACCTTCACCACCGATGTAGGAGGTGACTTCGAAACCGTTAGTCAGACGAACACGGCAAACTTTACGCAGTGCGGAGTTCGGTTTTTTAGGAGTGGTGGTATATACACGAGTACATACGCCACGTTTCTGCGGGCAGGCTTCCAGTGCAGGCACGTTGCTCTTTGCAACTTTGCGTGCGCGTGGTTTGCGTACCAGCTGGTTAATTGTTGCCATTAAATAGCTCCTGGTTTTAGCTTTTGCTTCGTAAACACGTAATAAATCGCCTCATATAATATGAGGACGCAGAATTTTAGGGCGGTGCCGAAAAGGTGTCAAGAAATATACAACAATCCCGTCATTACCAGGCCAATTGCCCGGGATGTTTGATCGACATTCTGACGAAATCAGTATAGCCAACCCTGACGACACTGTCTGAAATTTGACCAGTCAGCCCGCGGGCATCGATGTCATCTTGCAGAACATGAATGGTTATGGGGGCAGACTGCAACATTTCAAGGAAGCGGCTACCGGCGATGGCGGCAGTGACGCCATCCGATAACAGCAGCAGGTCATCCCCGGCGTTCATCAGACGGAGCATGGTGGCGATATCGGCATGCCAGGGAGAAACGCTTAAGGTGTGGAGCATCAGAACCTCAAAACCGCAGAATCACGTTGAAATCATCGAGCCGGGCGCGTAGCGCCTCGGGTTCCAGCCATTCAACATCGACAATCCACGGTGTAGCTGCATCAAGACCACGGTCACGGACGGAAGCCGCACATATCCAGCAGGCGTCGATGTCATACAAAGACAGCAGCTTAAAGGTGGCGATATAGTCGCGGGCAAGCACCGCTGACGGGGTTTGCCCCGGCAACAGCTGAAAGACACCGTCGCCAACAAAGAAAACGCCCAGCTCATCGGTGAGTGCAGAGGTCGCCAGCAGTGCATCCAGACCTTCCCTGCCGGAAGCCGTGCCGTGCGGCGCGGAAGAAAAAACAAAGGCCACGCGTTTCATCAGAACTGCACCATCCGATCGCAGGTTAAAGACGCTTCGGCCAGCGCGCCCAGGCCGCTCAACGTAAACCCTGGCTGCAGATTATGGCCCGGCAAGCCAAGCTGCTGAGCTTCCCGCTCATCGGTTACGCCACGGCGCAGTGCAGCCGCAACACAAATGTGCAAAGCAACCGCATGTTCGTCATGCAGGCGTTGCCACGCGCGCACCAGGTCAAACTCATCGCTGGCAGGCGCCGTCAGCTGGTTAGCGTTATAGACACCTTCACGATAGAAAAAAATGCAGGCCAGTTCATGACCCTCTTGCAGAACCGCCTGAGCAAACTGCCAGGCACTGCTAGCCTGTTGTGTACCGTAGGCCGGGCCTGTCACCGTAATGGCAAAACGCATTACTTATCCAGCCCCTGGAAATCGCCACTCTTAAACTGGCGAATGTAGAGGTAGACCGTATGTTTGGAAATATTGAGCCGATCGGCGACCTGGTTAATGGCATCTTTGATATCAAAGATCCCTTTCTCGTAGAGGTTCAGGACAATCTGGCGGTTTTTGGCATTGTTGGACACATTGCGGTCCGCATTGACTTCCTCAATCGTGAACTCAAGCGTTTGTGCGACCAGGTCATCAACAGACGATGCAAAGTTCACCTGCGAGTTCACCTCCGGCGTTTCCGGCGGAATAAAGGTGCTCATGATTTGGGAGAACGGAACATCGAGGTTCATGTTGATGCACAGCAGACCAATGACCCGATGCTCGCGGTTGCGGATAGCAATCGTGACCGACTTCATCAGGACGCCGCTTTTGGCCCGCGTAAAGTAACATTTGGAAACGCTGCTGTCGGCACCCGTCATATCGTGCAGCATCCGCAGCGCGAGGTCGGTAATAGGCGAGCCGATTTGGCGACCGGTATGTTCACCGTTGGCGATGCGGATAGCGGAGCATTTCAAATCCTGTAGGGAATGCAGCACGATCTCACAATGGGAACCAATGAGCATCGCTAACCCGTCCACCACCGCTTCATAGGATTTGAGGATATCGAAGTCGGTCTGGTCGAAAGGACGTTGATCCAGCAGGTCAAGCTCACTGGTTTCGTTGGTTAAAAGCGACCTGGACATGAAAAAAAGCACTCCTTTTCAGGAGCCTGTCATTTTTTACACCAAATCATTCAAGGTGCGTTGCGGCACAAGTCCAGGACAAATTCATCAGCAACGAATTTGACCAGCCAGAAGCTGGCTCAGTAAGAGGCACGACGTCTCTTATGATTCCCGGAGCTGACTCCGATGGTCACCGATATTAGCGGGTGCGGCCAACGTAGATGCAGCTTGAAGGATGAAGTGTAGCTCGTCAGGGCAGGCTCATCATCATTATTAAGCTATCTAAAGTAATACAGCGCTTGAGGCACTTTCCAGTTTTAATTATATCCGCCCCAAATAAAAAAGCCGCCGCCTTTGAGGGCGGCGGCTTAAACCAGATTACTTCTTGGCGTCTGCAGCCGGTGCTGCTGCTGCTGCGTCAGCCGCTGCTTCAGGCTTGGCATCGGCTTTCGGTGCTGGCTTGATATCCAGCAGTTCTACGTCAAATACCAGGGTGGAGTTGGCCGGAATACCCGGTACGCCTGTTTTGCCGTAAGCCAGATCCGGTGGGATGACCAGCTGGATTTTACCGCCTTTCTTGATATTTTTCAGGCCTTCAGTCCAGCCCGGGATCACGCCGTCCAGACGGAAGGAGAGCGGCTCACCACGGGTGTAAGAGTTATCGAACTCTTTACCGTCGATCAGCGTACCTTTGTAGTTCACGACAACGGTGTCGCTGTCTTTCGGTGCGTCACCGGTACCTTCTTTCTCAACTTTGTACAGCAGGCCAGATTTAGAGGTTTTTACACCCTTCTCTTTGGCGAAGGTGTCACGATAGGCTTTGCCTTTCGCGTCGTTTTCAGTCGCGTCTTTTTCCATTTTCTGCTGTGCAGCAGTTTTTACGCGAGTTTCGAAAGTCTGCAGTGTCTGCTCGATCTCTTGATCGGACAGTTTACTCTTGTTGGCAAACGCATCCTGAACACCGGCGATCAGCTGATCTTTATCCAGCTTGATGCCCAGTTTTTCTTGTTCTTTCAGGGAGTTTTCCATGTAACGTCCCAGCGATGCACCCAGCGCATAAGCAGATTTTTGATCGTCATTTTTAAATGCCGCTTTGCTTTCCGTCGCAGGTGCCGCCTTCGCAGCAGTATCAGCCGCAAAGGTCAGCGGTGCATTCAGGGCGACAGCCATTGTGGTCGCCAGCAGCGTTACTTTAAACAGTGATTTCATCCATTTCTCCAGGGCCGGGGCATCTCACCCCAGGGTTATCGTAAAATGCAAAAGGGGTACTATAGAACGTTGCAGGATAAATCTACATACAGTCGTTCCTGAATATCACCCGTTTTAAGACTATTTTTGTATAAATTAGTTTCCTGCCTTACGCCAGGTTGCTGCACAACTGATGAAAATTCAGTAGAATCCGCCCGCGAAATCCGACAAAAGGGGTAACTCATGCACGATAATACACTGGAGACTCGCCTGGCGGAGTTGGAAAGCCGGCTGGCATTTCAGGAAATCACCCTTGAAGACCTCAACAAGACCGTTACCGCCCATGAGATCGAGATGGCGAAAATGCGCGAGCATATGCGTCTGATGGTCGAAAAACTGAAAGCCACCCAGTCATCGCACATCGCGTCACAGGCCGAAGAAACGCCTCCTCCACATTATTGAGACGTAAAAAAAGCGGGTTTCCCCGCTTTCTGTATCCGGTAGCAGCTATGCTACCGGATTGAATACCTTTAGAATTTCAAGCCACTATCTCGCGACATAGCGGTAACCTGAGAACACCCGACGTACCGGCGTTAACAGCGCGCCTGCGCTTGAAAGACGTCAGGTATTAGTGGCAGCCGCAACCACCGTTACCGCAACCACCTTTGCCATGTTCATGACCGTGGTCGTGGCCGTGACCGCCGCAGCAACCATCATGATCGTGGTCATGATCGTGGCCGTGAGCACCGTGTACGTGACCGTGTTCCAGCTCTTCCGCCGTCGCTTCGCGAATCGCAACCACTTCAACGTTGAACTTCAGGTTCTGACCCGCCAGCATGTGGTTACCATCAACCACAACGTGCTCGTCATCAACTTCGGTGATTTCAACCGGTACCGGACCCTGGTCGGTTTCAGCCAGGAAACGCATGCCGACCTGCAGTTCATCAACGCCCATGAAGACGTCTTTAGGAACACGCTGAACCAGGTTTTCGTCGTACTGGCCGTACGCGTCGTTCGCGCCGACTTCTACGTCAAATTTGTCGCCCACTTCATGACCATCCAGCGCATTTTCCAGGCCGGAGATCAGGGAACCGTGACCATGCAGGTAGTCCAGCGGCGCGCTCACCGGAGACTCATCAACCAACACACCGTCTTCTGTACGTACCTGATAGGCCAGGCTGACCACCAGGTCTTTTGCTACTTTCATGATTGCTCCTGAGCATGGGAAGAATAGTGGCGCAGATTGTAACGGAATTCTGCAGCCGTGTACCCTCTAGCTTAAAAAAAGGCGAGCGATAACGCTAGTCCGGATGAAAAATGCCAATCACTTGTTCATCTTTGCGGACATGCTCTTTTGCCTCTTTATCCGCCTCACGCATCTGGTGCCCACACTTAACACACTCAACAATATCGACATTATTTTCACGCCACATCGCCAGTGAATCCTGAGCCTGGCACGTCGGACATTTTGCGCCAGCAATAAAACGTTTACGTACCGCCATCTTTTTATGACCCTTTATTCAAACTCATCCCAGCCATCAAGCTGTCTGCTCTCTTTCTGCATCTCGCGCTGGAAAATCTCCTCCAGCTCCCGGCGCGCTTCCCGCACGCGTGATATCTGCAGCGTATCAGTATTTACCGGCATTAACTCGCGCAGCATTCGCATATCCAGACGACGAAAGTGCAGTTGCGCACGTTGTGCCTGGTGCGGGTGCATGCCGACGGTAATCAGCGCTTTGCGCCCCAACTCCAGGGCGCTGGAAAAAGTCTCACGCGAAAACTGCACCACGCCGGCCTGCAGCAATTCATGGGCCTCAACGCGGCCCCGCGCCCGCGCCAGGATATTGAGATGCGGGAAATGCTGCTGGCACATCTCCACCAGCTTCATAGTATCTTCCGGCTCATTGCAGGTGATCACGATCGATTGTGCCGCCTCGGCCCCTGCCGAGCGCAGCAACTCCAGCTGAGTAGCATCACCAAAATAGACCTTGTACCCATATTTGCGCATCAGATTAACCGCGCTGATATCGCGCTCCAGTACGGTAATACGCATTTTATTGGCCATCAGTAAGCGGCCGATCACCTGCCCGAAACGGCCAAAGCCGACGATAATGACCTGCGGTTTATCATCCTCAACCCACGGCGCCTCATCTTCTTCTTCCGACTGATTAAAACGCCGGGAGAGCACGCTATCTATCAGGGTCATCAGGAGCGGCGTGGTCATCATCGACAATGTAACCGTCACCAGCAGCAGCGCCATCTGATCGTTTTCAAACAGTCGGAGTGAAGCCGGCAGCGAGAACAGTACAAAAGCAAACTCTCCACCCTGGCTCAGCACCCCGGCAAACTGCATTCGTTCCGAGCTGCGCAAGCCATACACTCTTGCCAGGATATACAGCACCAGGCTTTTTACCGCCACCAGCACCGCGACGCTTGCCGCCACCCACAGCAAATGGGTGTACAGCACGCCAAGATTCAGCGCCATCCCCACGGAGATAAAAAACAGACCGAGCAGAAGTCCCTTAAACGGCTCGATAGCAATCTCCAGCTCGTGGCGATATTCGCTTTCGGCCAGCAGCACGCCGGCAATAAAGGTACCGAGCGCCATCGACAGGCCAAGGGCGTCCATAAACAGAGCCGACCCCAGCACCAGCAACAGCGTTGCAGCGGTGAATACTTCGCGCACACCGGAGCCGGCGATAAAGCGGAAAACCGGCCTCAGCAAAAAGCGGCCGCCAATCAGCATGCCGCCGAAAGCCAGCACCTTCATCCCGATCGTGACCCAGTCAAAATGGTCATCGCCGGGACCCGCCAGCAGCGGTACCAGGGCCAGCGCCGGGATCACCGCCAGATCCTGAAACAGCAGGACGGAAAACCCCAGTTGCCCGGATTCGCTCCGGCTCATTCCCTTCTCACGCATCAACTGTAGCGCCATCGCCGTGGACGACATCGCCAGCCCAATACCGCCGACCACCGCCGCCTGCCAGGAGAAGCCGGTCAGCACCAGCAGGCCGCCGAGAATACCCGCGCTGAGCAGCACCTGCGCCGCCCCCACGCCAAAGATCGAACTGCGCAAGCGCCACAGCTTAGACGGATTCAGTTCCAGCCCGATGATAAACATCAGGAACACCACGCCCAGCTCGGAGAAATGGAGGATCTCATCGACATCACTGATGAATCCCAGCCCCCACGGGCCAATCGCAATTCCGGCCAGCAGATAGCCTAAGACTGCACCGATACCGAGCCTGGCGGCCAGCGGTACCGCAACCACGGCAGCAAACAGAAATAAGACGCCGGCTAACAGCAGATCAGCTCCCGCCATAAATTCCTCCTGCCGTAATGGGATTGGCCAGCCAGTCACGGTAGGCGCGGGCATGACTTTTCAGATCGTCGGGCGATTGCCGGCGAGCCCAGTAGACAATAATCGGACTCATCCAGTGCATGCGACACATGCCGGCCGTCAGCTCAAAGGGCCGCAGAATATCGTTCATCGGATAGCGGTTTGCATCACGTCGGTAGGCACTTTCTGGCTCACCGGTGGTGATCACGCTGCGCCAGTACTTTCCCGCGAGCTGATTTCCTCCGGCACCGCTGGCAAAGCCGCGGCTCAGAACCCTGTCCAGCCACTCTTTCAGTAAGGCCGGGCAGCTCCAGGTGTATAACGGATGCTGGAACACAATCACCTCATGTTGGCGCAGGAGTTCCTGCTCATGGGCAATATCGATAAAAAAATCGGGGTAGTGCGCATAAAGATCGTGCACGGTGACATTAGGCAACTGTAAAGCCGGTTCAAGCAAAACCCGGTTGGCCACGGAATCCTGGGATTCTGGGTGGGCATACAGCAGCAAAACCTTCGCTGTCTGAGACATCATTCCCCTCCCGAATGTCTTTTGGCGGCCTCTAACATGGCTGCGTCCTGACGCAACCAGAATGACTTTGTCTATCGTCTTCGTTTTGGGCTACCATTGCGGCCCGGTGGAGCTATTTGCTACCACATTACATTATCATAATGACAAACTAACATAGTCAGAACATACGGCGCCTTATGATTGTTTTCTCCTCGTTACAAATTCGTCGCGGCGTACGAGTCCTGCTGGACAACGCCACTGCCACCATCAACCCTGGCCAGAAAGTCGGTCTGGTGGGCAAAAACGGCTGCGGGAAATCCACGCTGCTATCGCTTTTGAAAAACGAGATTAGCGCCGACGGCGGCAGTATGACCTTCCCGGGCAGCTGGCAGCTGGCGTGGGTTAATCAGGAAACCCCGGCACTTCCGCAGCCCGCTATTGATTATGTTATCGATGGCGATCGCGAATATCGCCAGCTTGAAGCGGATTTACATCACGCCAACGAGCAGAACGACGGCCACGCTATCGCCACGGTGCACGGCAAGCTGGATGCCATCGATGCCTGGACCATTCGCTCCCGCGCCGCCAGCCTGCTGCACGGGCTGGGGTTCAGCAACGAACAACTCGAAAGCCCGGTCAGCGACTTTTCCGGCGGCTGGCGTATGCGTCTGAACCTGGCGCAGGCGCTGATTTGCCGTTCCGATTTACTGCTGCTCGATGAACCGACCAACCACCTTGACCTCGACGCGGTCATCTGGCTGGAAAAATGGCTCAAAGGCTATCCGGGCACGCTGATTCTGATCTCTCACGACCGCGACTTCCTCGATCCGATCGTCGATAAAATCATTCATATCGAACAGCAAACCATGTTCGAATACACCGGCAACTACAGCTCGTTTGAAATCCAGCGCGCGACCCGCCTGTCGCAGCAGCAGTCGATGTACGAAAGCCAGCAGCTGCGCGTCGCGCATCTGCAGAGCTATATCGACCGTTTTCGTGCCAAGGCCACTAAAGCCAAGCAGGCACAGAGCCGTATCAAGATGCTGGAGCGTATGGAGCTGATCGCCCCGGCCCACGTCGATAACCCGTTCCACTTCAGCTTCCGCGCCCCGGAAAGCCTGCCCAATCCCCTGTTGAAAATGGAGAAGGTCAGCGCCGGATACGGCGAGCGGATTATTCTGGACTCCATCAAACTCAACCTGGTGCCGGGTTCCCGTATCGGCCTGTTAGGCCGTAATGGCGCCGGTAAATCGACGCTGATTAAGCTGCTGGCCGGTGAACTCCAGCCGCTGCACGGTGAGATTGGCCTCGCCAAAGGTATTAAGCTTGGCTACTTTGCCCAGCATCAGTTGGAGTTCCTGCGCGCGGATGAATCGCCATTGCAGCACCTGGCTCGTCTGGCGCCACAGGAGCTGGAGCAGAAGCTGCGCGATTATCTCGGCGGGTTTGGTTTCCAGAGCGACAAGGTCAACGAAGAGACCCAGCGTTTCTCCGGCGGTGAAAAAGCGCGACTGGTGCTGGCACTCATCGTCTGGCAGCGCCCGAACCTGCTGCTGCTCGATGAACCCACCAACCACCTTGATCTCGATATGCGCCAGGCCTTAACCGAAGCGCTGATTGATTTCGAAGGCGCACTGGTGGTGGTATCGCACGATCGCCATCTGATCCGCTCGACCACTGACGATCTCTATCTGGTGCACGACGGCAAAGTTGAGCCGTTTGATGGCGACCTGGAGGATTATCAGCAGTGGCTCAGCGACTCGCAAAAGCAGGAAAGCCAGAGCACTGAAGCACCGAAAGAGGCCGGTAACAGCGCCCAGGCCCGCAAAGATCAAAAACGGCGGGAAGCCGAACTGCGTACGCTGACTCAACCGCTGCGCAAAGAGATCACCCGCCTCGAAAAAGAGATGGAGAAGCTCAACACACAACTTGCCCAGGCGGAAGAGCTGCTGGGCGACAGCGAGCTGTATGACATCTCTCGCAAAGCGGAGTTAACCGCCTGCCTGCAGCAGCAGGCCAGTGCGAAGTCGGGTCTGGAAGAGTGTGAAATGGCCTGGCTGGAGGCGCAAGAGCAGTTGGAGCAAATGCTGCAGGAAGGCTAAAGCCGGGTATGCTAATAACAGAGGCGAAAATCCAGCGATGTGGTTTTATGGGAACGCATCGTGCTTCGCCTCTGTTAAAAACCGCATAACTCACCTGCAAGAGGAACTGCCATGGTTAAAAAAATGCTCCTTTCCCTCTCACTGCTGTGCGCCCTGACCCATACAGCCTTTGCCGCCTACACCGAGAGCGAATTAAAAAACAAAGAAAACGTCATCGCATTTTATAATAAAGCGTTGAACGATAAAGACTTTGAGGCCGCCAGCCCCTATCTCGGCCAGCAGTATATCCAGCACAACCCCGGTGCAAAGGATGGGCCTGAAGGCTTTCGCCAGTTTATCGCCTTCCTGAAAGATAAATACCCGGACTCCCGCAGCGAGATTAAACGGACGATCGTCGATGGCGACTACGTTGTCCTGCACGTCGCCACCACCGGACGCGAACCCGGAGTCACCCGCGCCATCGTGGATATTTTCCGCCTCGATGCACAGCACAAAATCGTGGAACACTGGGACGTTATTCAGACTGTTCCGGAAAAAACGGCCAGCGGCAACGGCATGTTTTAAATCCGTCACTCAGCCATCTGTAGTGCAAGGTGGCTGTTTTTCCTGCGTTATTCTCTGACCTCCCCTACACCTTGCTCTGTTTCCCCTCGTCATAACACTTGCGAATGTGTCTTGTTTAACCAATTTATTTACTTTACTGTAAAGTAAATAAATTGATGTGGATGCCGTAACATGACGCTGTACAAAAGGTGGGGTTATCTGTTGTTTTTCATGTTGTTATCGGCATTCAGCGCCGGAAATTCTGCGTCCGCACACCTTATTATCGCGCCGGTAGCGATCAAAATATCCGCCATCTGTCCGGCGCCCGCCGCCTGGACGCGCAGCGGCCTGCAACAGCGGTTATTCAACCGTCAAAGTACGCTGGCAACGCTGCATCAACTGCGGGAAAAGTTGCAGCAAAACTCACTCAGTATCCAGGTCTATGACCGCCTGTGGACAGCATATCAGTGGAACCTGATGTTGCTTGAACTCAATCCACTCTGCGTCAACTACGCACGACGCGCCCTTTACTGTCCTGAAGCCTACCCCTCGCTTCTCCGGAAACTTTATCCCGCTGACTGACGAAAGGTTTGTGAATATGCTGGCACATTTTTTTGTTTCCCGACCCGTTTTTGCCGCCGTCATGGCAATTTGCATCATGGCGGCCGGTGCGCTCGCCCTGTTTACGCTACCCGTTGAACAATATCCCGATATCGCACCGCCTGGCGTCACTGTGACGGCAAACTACCCTGGCGCCTCTGCTGAAACGATCGAAGAAAGCGTCACTCAGGTGCTGGAACAGCAAATTAAGGGCATCGATGGTTTGCTCTATTTCTCCTCCAGCAGCAGCTCTGCCGGACAGGCACGCATCAGCCTCAGCTTTGCCCAGAATATCGATCCGGATATGGCGCAGGTCCAGGTCCAGAACGCCGTCAACCAGGCATTAACCCGTTTACCGCAGGAAGTACAACAGCAGGGGATCACGGTGACCAAATCGCAGGGAGACAGCCTGATGGTGGTCGCCCTGTACGATACAACCGGCCAGCTTACCAATATTGATATCAACGACTTCCTGGTCAGCACCTTGCAGGATCCGCTCAGCCGCGTCGATGGCGTCGGAGAAACCACGGTGTTCGGCGCCCAGTACGCCATGCGCATCTGGCTGAACCCGCACAAGCTCAACAGTTTCGGGCTGATGCCTTCTGATGTACGCGCCGCCATTGAGGCGCAAAACACGCAGGTGACCAGCGGGGAAATCGGCACGCTGCCGACGCTGGAGGGACAATACCTCAACGCGACCGTCACAATGCAGTCGCGGCTGGAAACGCCGGAACAGTTTGAAAACATCACGATTCGGACCAACCGCGATGGGTCCACGATCTATCTGCGCGACGTTGCTCGCGTCGAGGTCGGCGCCGAAAACTATCAGAACCTGACCACCCTGAATGGCTACCCGGCCGCCGGGATCTCCATCCAACTGGCCTCAGGGGCAAACGCGCTCAGTACTGCCGAAAATGTACGCGCTGAAGTCGAAAGATTAAGCCCTCAGTTCCCTGCCGGCATGGTGGCGGCCTACCCACGCGACAGTACGCCGTTCGTCACCGTCTCGATTGAAGGCGTGGTGCAAACCCTTATCGAAGCCATCATTCTGGTGGTGATCGTCATGT
The DNA here is from genome assembly GCF_014298075.1 of Enterobacter sp. JUb54. Classification (GTDB taxonomy): domain Bacteria; phylum Pseudomonadota; class Gammaproteobacteria; order Enterobacterales; family Enterobacteriaceae; genus Klebsiella; species Klebsiella lignicola. The sequence goes on along the minus strand of NZ_CP060418.1, from coordinate 4,469,409 downwards.
ACTTGTTCCTGCAAAACTGGCGTGCGACGTTGATCCCAACGGTCACCGTCCCGGTCGTCCTGCTTGGCACCTTTGGCATCCTCAGCGTGCTCGGCTACAACATCAATACCCTGACGCTGTTCGCCATGGTTCTGGCGATAGGTCTGCTGGTCGATGATGCCATCGTGGTGGTCGAAAACGTCGAGCGGGTAATGGCTGAAGAGGGACTCGGCCCGGTAGAGGCGACGCTACGCTCGATGAATGAGGTCACCGGAGCGCTGATCGGTATCGCGATGGTGCTGTCGGCCGTCTTTGTTCCCATGGCCTTTTTTGGCGGCTCCGTTGGCATCATCTACCGGCAGTTTACCGCCACGATCGTGACCGCCATGAGCCTGTCCGCGCTGATAGCAATGACGCTGACCCCGACCTTGTGCGCGCATTTGCTCAAGCCCGGTCACGCGAAGCAAGGCCGCTTTTTCCGCTGGTTTAACCACGGTGTCGAAAAAAGCCAAAACCGCTATCTCATTCTTCTACAGCGCATCACTCGCCGGCCCTTACGTAACTGCCTGCTCACTCTCCTGCTGATCCTGTTGATGCTCTGGCAGTATCAACGCCTGCCAACCGGCTTCCTGCCGGAGGAGGATCAGGGGTCAGTCGTCATTCAGTTTACGCTGCCGTCCGGCTCGCCGATGTCGATGACCGAGCAGGCGGGAAAAGAGATCTCAAACTATTTTATGACCGAAGAGAAAGACAACCTGAACGTCATTTTTATGGTCACCGGGCGTAATAACGCCGGCAGCGGGCAAAACGTCGGTATGGCGTTTGTCGAGTTAAAACGCTGGGACGAACGCCAGGGGACGGAAAACAGCGCCCAGTCGATTATTGCTCGCGCCAATCAGTACTTCAGGGCCTCGACCAACGCGACGATTAGCGTTTCCGCCCCGCCGGCCGTTCGCGGGCTTGGGCAGTCCAGCGGCTTTGAGCTGTGGCTGCAGGACCAGTCGCCGCAAGGGTATGACGCGCTACTGGCGGCGCAAAAAAACCTGCTGTCGATGGCAACAGCCAACAGCAATCTCGATGCAGTGAGGCTCAACAGCCTTGATGAAAAATCCCAGCTGCACATTGAGGTGGATCGTCAAAAGGCCGAATCCCAGGGGCTGGCGCAGGCTGACATCAACGAGACCATCGCCGCCGCCTGGGGGGGCGCTTACGTTAACGATTTTGTCGACCGCGGACGTATCAAACGTGTTTATATGCAAGGCGATGCCCCGTGGCGCTCCAGCCCCGAAAGTCTCGCCGCCTGGTTTGTACGCGGCAGTGAAGACAACATGGCCTCTTTCAACAGCTTCGCGTCGATGCAATGGACCACCGGGCCACAGATGCTGCAGCGATTTAACGGTCTGTCGGCGGTCCAGTTCCAGGGAAGCGCCGCCAGCGGTATCAGCTCCGGTAGCGCAATGAATGAGATGACCTCACTGGTGCAGGACCTGGATGGCTTCGGTCTGCAATGGAGCGGTTTGTCATACCAGGAACAGGCCTCATCGGGGCAGACGCTGTGGGTTTACCTTGCCTCCGCGATCTTTATTTTCCTCTGTCTTGCCGCGCTCTATGAAAGCTGGTCAATTCCGCTGGCCGTCATGTTGATCATTCCACCGGGCATATTGGGGGCCGTAAGCGCATCGACGCTGGCCGGTTTTGATAACGATATTTACTTTCAGGTCGGGATGCTGACCACCATGGGGCTGTCGGCTAAAAATGCCATCTTGATCGTTGAGTTCGCCCAGACGAGGCTGGCGGCAGGCCAAAAGCTGGTGGAAGCCACCCTTGAAGGCGCGCGCCTGCGTTTGCGGCCGATCATAATGACGTCGCTGGCATTTGTTGCTGGCGCCATCCCTCTGGTACTCTCTAGCGGAGCTGGCGCATCGAGCCGCACGGAAATCGGAACCGCGGTGATCGGCGGAATGCTTTCCGGGACACTCCTGACGCTGCTCCTGGTCCCGCTTTTTTTCATCCTGATCCAGCAGGGGATCCACTCCCTAAAAGGAAAACACAAAGGATAGCAATTGATGGCTAACCAACGCGGGCGTCCGATGACCGCACGCCCTCGCATTTTACATACCGCATGCGAACTGTTTTTAAAGCACGGGCTGGATGTCTCCCTCGACGCCATCGCCGCTGAAGCAGGAAGCTCCCGCCCCACGCTCTATAACCACTTCCCGGGTGGTAAAGATGCGCTGCTGCTGGAGAGCTTTACCTATTTAAACGGGAAAATGCAGCCGCCGCTGCGTCAGCTGCTGCAGGATAAGCAGCACGACCTGCCAGCGCTGCTGCTTGGTTTTGCCCGTGTCGTCCAGGCGCACTTTTACAGTGCGGAAAATATCCGTTTTCAGCGCCTGCTGATCCAGGTGCTGGTGCAAAAGCCCGAGCTGTACGCAGCACTCGAACAACGCCCGGCGGGCCGGGTGTTGACCGTACTGGTTGAGATACTCAGCACGCAAAATGCGCGCGGCACGCTGACCCTGACGGAACCCGAGGTTCAGGCCAGATTGTTCCTTGGGTCGGTGATGGGTTACCCGTTACCGGCGGCGCTGATCTCGCAGCAGGCCCTTGATCCCGCCCAGTTGGAGCCGCTCGCTAAGTCCGCCGTCACCACTTTCCTCAGCGCCTGGCATTACCACTCCTGAGCCGCCGGACAGACGCCTGCCGGGTGCGATAATTTCCGGCAGCGCGTACTCCAGTCATCACCCGGACGCAATTTCGTGTAACCTATAGAGCTGGCCGTAAGACCACATATTGGATAACCGGCGCACCTCGTGCGCGGTATAGTGTTGTATTAGTTTATTAATTGCTCTGGTGCTATGGTTGAAATCACCCCCACAGAAATGACGCCCCCTGAAGACGATTCGCGCGAGTTTCATCCGATGCGCGGCGTGGGCAATCGTCATCTGCAAACCATGCTTCCGCGTCTGATCCGCCGCAAACTGGGCTTCACCCCCTTCTGGCAACGCCTCGAGCTGCCGGACGGTGATTTTGTCGATCTGGCATGGAGCGAAGACCCCTCCCTGGCACGGCACAAACCGCGCCTGGTCGTTTTTCACGGCCTGGAAGGCAGCCTGCACAGCCCCTACGCCCACGGTCTGATTCATGCCGCCATGCAGCGCGGCTGGCTTGGCGTGGTGATGCATTTTCGCGGCTGTAGTGGTGAACCCAATCGCAATAACCGGATCTATCATTCTGGCGAAACCGAAGACGGCAGCTGGTTTCTGCACTGGCTGCAACGTGAATTTGGTACGGTCCCGACCGCCGCCGTTGGCTATTCACTGGGGGGGAACATGCTGGGCTGCCTGCTGGCAAAAGAAGGCGATAACGCCCCGCTGGACGCCGCGGTGATCGTCTCAGCCCCCTTCATGCTGGAAGCCTGCAGCTATCATATGGATAAAGGCTTTTCCCGGGTCTATCAGCGCTATCTGCTTAACCTGTTAAAGGCCAATGCGGCCCGTAAGCTGAAGGCCTACCCGGGTTCGCTGCCGGTCGATTTACGCCAGCTCAAAGGGATGCGCCGTATCCGCGAGTTTGACGATATGATCACCGCGAAAATCCACGGCTTCGCCGATGCGCTAGACTACTATCGCCAGTGCAGCGCGATGCCGCGATTAAGTGATATCACCACGCCGACGCTGATCATTCACGCGAAGGACGATCCTTTCATGGATCACCACTCTATCCCGCCGCAAGAACAGCTGCCGGCAAATGTCGAATATCAGCTGACCGAGCAAGGCGGGCACGTCGGGTTCGTTGGCGGCACGCTGCGTAAGCCGGAAATGTGGCTGGAACGACGCATTCCGGACTGGTTAACCCGTTGGTTGGGAGCATAAATATGATTATTCCCTGGCACGATCTGGATCCCGAAACGCTGGATAACCTGATCGAAAGCTTTGTATTGCGTGAAGGCACCGATTATGGTGAACATGAACGCTCGCTGGTGGATAAAGTCGCCGACGTCAAACAACAGTTAAAAAGCGGAGAAGCCGTGCTGGTGTGGTCTGAACTACACGAAACGGTCAACATTATGCCCCGCAAGCAGTTCCACGGCTAAGGCGGCACCACACCATCGTTTAATCTGGGAGTTGTTATGTCTGCCAAACATCCGGTGATTGCCGTCACGGGTTCCAGCGGTGCGGGAACCACGACCACCAGCCTCGCCTTTCGTAAAATTTTCGCACAGCTGAATCTGCGTTCTGCGGAAGTCGAAGGCGACAGCTTCCATCGCTACACCCGCCCGGAAATGGACATGGCGATCCGCAAAGCGCGCGATCAGGGCAAGCACATCAGCTACTTCGGCCCGGAAGCCAACGACTTCGGCCTGCTGGAAAATACCTTCCTTGAATACGGGCGCAACGGCAGCGGCCAGTCGCGAAAATACCTGCATACCTATGACGAAGCGGTCCCGTGGAATCAGGTTCCAGGTACCTTCACGCCGTGGCAGCCGCTCCCGGAACCAACCGACGTCCTGTTTTATGAAGGGCTGCATGGCGGCGTGGTCACCCCGCAGTACAACGTCGCGCAAAATGTCGACCTGCTGGTCGGGGTGGTGCCGATTGTCAATCTGGAATGGATCCAGAAGCTTATCCGGGATACCAGCGAGCGCGGCCATTCCCGTGAAGCGGTAATGGATTCCGTGGTGCGTTCGATGGAGGACTACATCAACTTCATCACCCCGCAGTTTTCCCGTACCCATATCAACTTCCAGCGAGTCCCCACCGTCGATACCTCGAACCCGTTTGCGGCGAAAGGCATCCCTTCACTGGATGAAAGCTTTGTGGTGATCCACTTCCGTAATCTGCAGGATATCGATTTCCCGTGGCTGCTCGCGATGCTGCAGGGATCGTTTATCTCGCATATCAATACGCTGGTGGTTCCGGGGGGCAAAATGGGTCTGGCGATGGAGCTGATCATGACGCCGCTGGTAGAGCGCCTGATGGAAGGCAGAAAGATCGACTAGCCATAAAAAACCCCGGACGCATAACGACCGGGGTTGTTCTCTGCTACCTGGCACTATCCTGCCGTCGGTTAGCCTTCAATGACTTCATAGGTGTGGGTGATGTTGACTGCTTTTTGCAGCATCAGCGCCACCGAGCAATATTTCTCTGCCGACAGATCCACCGCACGCGATACCGCCGCATCCTTCAGCTCTTTGCCGGTCACAATGAAATGCATGTTGATATGGGTAAACAGGCGCGGCGCCTCTTCCCGGCGTTCAGAGGTCAGCTTCACCTCACAGTTGGTCACATCGTGACGCCCTTTCTGCAAAATAGACACAACATCAATCGCGCTGCATCCGCCCGCCGCCATCAACACCATTTCCATCGGGCTTGGCGCTTTATCTCCGGAGTTGCCGTCCATCAGAATCTGGTGACCTGATGCGGACTCTCCGATGAAGGTTAACCCTTCAACCCATTTCACACGAGCTTGCATAAAATTTAACTCCGAGGTTGCAATTTTCCTGACAGATTACGCGCACATAACAATTCTCGCAACGGAAGGCGACCTACATCATGCTGAAGCGAGACACCAGGAGACATGCGGCAAAAGCTATGCTAAAACAGTCGGGATGCTACAGTATTACATTGATGTATTGCATGTATGCAGAGGAGTTCACATTACAGGCTGAAGAAAAATCACCAGCCATTTCCCAGGCATAGGGAAACAATACGATTGCATGCCCGGATGCCGTGTAGTGTCGGCACCCGGAGATAGCTTATAACAGAGGATAACCGCGCATGGTGCTTGGCAAACCGCAAACAGACCCTACCCTCGAATGGTTCTTGTCTCATTGCCATATTCATAAGTACCCATCGAAAAGCACGCTGATCCACCAGGGTGAAAAAGCAGAAACGTTGTACTACATCGTCAAAGGCTCTGTGGCTGTGCTCATCAAGGATGAAGAAGGTAAAGAGATGATCCTCTCTTACCTCAACCAGGGCGATTTCATCGGTGAATTAGGCTTGTTTGAAGAAGGCCAGGAGCGTAGCGCCTGGGTACGTGCAAAAACCGCATGTGAAGTGGCCGAAATCTCTTACAAAAAATTCCGTCAGCTGATCCAGGTTAACCCGGATATTCTGATGCGCTTGTCGTCGCAGATGGCTCGTCGTCTGCAGGTCACCTCCGAAAAAGTGGGTAACCTTGCCTTCCTCGACGTCACCGGTCGTATCGCTCAGACGCTGCTGAATCTGGCTAAACAGCCGGACGCCATGACCCACCCTGATGGTATGCAAATTAAAATTACCCGCCAGGAAATTGGTCAGATCGTCGGTTGCTCCCGCGAAACCGTCGGCCGTATTCTGAAGATGCTGGAAGATCAGAATCTGATCTCCGCACACGGTAAAACTATCGTCGTTTACGGTACGCGTTAAGTCGTTAAAACGGCGTGTTGCCCACGCAATACGCCGTTTTTGTCTCCCCCTGATGTGGCGCAGGCTGATTTACCACCCGGAAGTCAACTATGCACTGCGGCAAACGCTGGTGTTGTGTTTGCCTGTCGCGGTCGGTCTTCTCCTCGGCCATCTGCAACAGGGTCTGCTGTTCTCCTTAGTACCTGCCTGCTGTAACGTCGCCGGTCTGGACACCCCGCACAAACGCTTTTTCAAACGCCTGATCGTGGGCGGCTCGCTGTTTGCCGGCTGTAGTCTGGTGGTCCAGCTGCTGCTGCAACAGGAGATCCCGCTGCCCCTGATCCTTAGCGGCCTGGCGCTGCTGCTTGGCGTGACGGCAGAGATTAGCTCGCTCCATGCCAGACTCCTCCCGGCCTCGCTGATTGCGGCCATTTTTACCCTGAGCCTTGCCGGGAACATGCCCATCTGGGAGCCGCTGTTGATCTACGCCCTCGGCACCTTGTGGTACGGATTGTTTAGCTGGTTCTGGTTCTGGCTCTGGCGCGAACAGCCGCTACGTGAATCCCTGAGCCTGCTCTACCGGGAGCTGGCTAACTACTGCGAAGCGAAATACAGCCTGCTGACTCAGCATATCGACCCGGCGACATCGCTTCCACCGCTGCTCACTCGCCAGCAAAAGGTGGTGGACCTGATCACCCAGTGCTACCAGCAGATGCATATGCTGGCGGCGAACCAGCGCAACGATCACAAGCGCCTGCTGCGGGCGTTTCAGGTGGCGCTGGATCTACAGGAACATATCTCCGTCAGCCTGCATCAGCCTGAGGAAGTCCAGAAGCTGGTGGAGCGTAGCCACGCCGAGGCGGTGATCCGCTGGAACGCGCAAACCGTTGCCGCCCGTCTGCGGGTGCTGGCCGACGACATTCTGTACCATCGTTATCCGCAACGCTTTCATATGGATAAGCAGATTGGCGCGCTGGAGAAAATAGCCTGGCAGCACCCCGACAACCCGGTGGGGCAATTCTGTGCCTGGCACTTTAGCCGCATCGCCCGGGTGCTGCGCACCCAGCGCCCGCTGTATGCCCGCAACCTGATGGCAGATAAAGAACGCCGCCTGCCGCTGCTGCCGGCGCTAAAGCACTATCTCTCATGGAAATCGCCGGCGCTGCGCAATGCCGCGCGTATCTGCGTGATGCTCACCGCCGCCAGCCTGATGGGCAGCGCCCTGCATCTTCCCAAGCCCTACTGGATCTTAATGACGGTGCTTTTCGTCACCCAAAACGGCTACGGCGCGACGCGAGTGCGCATCGTTCATCGAGCGGCCGGCACCCTCGCCGGCCTCGCCATTGCCGGGCTGACGCTGCATTTTCACGTTCCTGATGGCTATACGCTGACCGCACTGCTGATCATTACGCTGCTGAGCTACCTGATTATTCGCAAGCACTACGGCTGGGCGATGGTCGGCTTTACCGTGACGGCGGTATATACCCTGCAGCTGCTGACACTTAACGGCGAGCAGTACATTGTCGCCAGGCTTATCGATACGCTTATCGGCTGCCTGATCGCCTTTGGCGGGATGGTCTGGCTGTGGCCACAGTGGCAGAGCGGGTTGCTACGTAAAAACGCCCACGACGCGCTGGAGTCCGATCAGGAGGCCCTCAGGCTGATCCTCAGCGACGATCACCAGGCTCCGGCGCTGGCCTATCGCCGCATGCGCGTCAATCAGGCACATAACTCGCTGTTTAACTCATTGAACCAGGCCATGCAGGAGCCAGGGTTTAACTCGCATTATCTGGAAGATATGAAGCTGTGGGTCACCCACAGCCAGTTTATTGTTGAGCACATCAACGCGATGACCACCCTGGCCCGCGAGCACAACATGCTGACGCCGGAGCTGGCCCGGCGCTATCTGGAATCCTGTGAGATTGCGCTTCAGCGCTGTCAGCAGCGGCTGGACACTGACGGTCCCGGCAGCGCTGACGACGTGAATATTATGGAGTCTCAGGACGTTGAAGTGAGTCGTGGCCCGCTAAGTACCATGGAGCAGCATCTGCAGCGGATCCTCGACCATCTGAACACCATGCACACCATCTCGTCGGTGGCATGGCGTCAGCGCCCACATCATGGCATCTGGCTGAGCGCGACTAAGCGCTAAGCACCTTCTGCACCGCCTGGGCAAAGCGCGCCATTCCTTCGGCAATATCCTGCTCATCGATCACCAGCGACGGCACAAAGCGCATGACGTCCGGCCCGGCGTTGAGCACCATGACGCCCGCATCCGCCGCGGCATACAGGAAATCGCGCGCCCGGCCTTGATGCTGCGGTTTGAGCTCTGCGCCAATCAGCAGCCCCATGCCGCGGATATCGCTAAACAGGTCGAAGCGAGCATCAATCTCCTGCAGATGTTGCACAAACAGCGCCCGCTTCGCGTTCACCCCTTCCAGCACATCAGGCGTGTTGATCAGGTCAAATGCCGCCCCGGCAACGGCGCAGGCCAGCGGGTTGCCGCCGTAGGTTGAACCGTGGGAGCCGGCGTGGAAGGCGCTGGCAATCTCGTTCGTGGTCAGCACGGCGCTGATCGGAAAACCGCCGCCCAGCGCTTTGGCGCTGGTGAGGATGTCCGGCGTCACGCCATAGTGCATGTACGCAAACAGCGAACCGGTACGCCCCATCCCGCACTGTACTTCATCAAACACCAGCAGCGCCTGATGCTCATCGCACAGTTCGCGCAGCCCTTTCAGAAACTCTGGCGTCGCCGCCATCACGCCACCTTCGCCCTGAATCGGCTCTACCACGATTGCGCAGGTGTGATCGTCCATCACCGCTTTAACCGCGTGCAGATCGTTAAACGGCACGTGGATAATATCGGCGGGTTTCGGGCCGAAACCATCAGAATACTTTGGCTGCCCGCCCACGGACACGGTAAACAGCGAGCGGCCATGGAAGGCGTTATGGAAAGCGATGATTTTAGTCTTATACGGACTGTGGCGGGTAATGGTGTAGTGACGCGCCAGCTTGAAGGCCGTTTCGTTAGCTTCCGTACCGGAGTTCATAAATACCACACGCTCGGCAAAGGTGGCGTCCACCAGCTTGCGACCAAGGCGCAACGCCGGTTCGTTGGTAAAGACGTTGCTGGTGTGCCACAGGGTTTCGCCCTGATGCTGCAGCGCCGCCACCAGCGCCGGATGACAATGACCTAACGCCGTCACCGCAATCCCACCGGCAAAATCAATGTACTCTTTACCCTGCTGATCCCATACGCGGCTACCTTTACCCTTTACCGGGATGAATTCCGCAGGTGCATAAATCGGCAGAATAACTTCATCGAATGTGGCGCGGGTAATTACCGGTTGCTCAGTTGCCATGTCATGCCATCCTTCTTCGTTACGCAATCATTATTGTGATAATCTAATCACAAAATATGCATAAAAAATCAATTAATGGCAACTGTATCGCCAAAATAATTCGGGTTGTGAGGTGAAGCGACTAAGCGCTGGCCAGAAGGGTGAGCCTCACCATCAATGAGGCTCATACATCCAGGCAACTTGAAGGATGAAAGGTATAAATCATCGATTGAGGAAGTTTGCCAGCAGCTGATGCCCCTGCTCGCTGAGAATACTCTCCGGGTGGAACTGTACCCCTTCGAGATCCCACTCGCGATGGCGAATCCCCATAATTTCACCGCTCTCGCTACGCGCCGTTACGTCAAAGCAGTCGGGAAGCGTTGCAGGATCAATCAGTAAAGAGTGATAGCGGGTGACCACCAGCGGATTATTCAGCCCCAGGAAAACCCCGGAGCCGTTGTGGCGGATGGGGGAGGTTTTGCCGTGCATGACGGTGGCGGCGCGTACGATAGTGGCCCCAAAGACCTGCGCAATCGCCTGATGGCCCAGGCAAACCCCCAGCAGCGGAACCCGACCGGCGTAGTGCGCGATAACCGCCAGCGAGATGCCGGACTCATTCGGCGTACAGGGCCCGGGCGAGATAACAATTTTCTCCGGCGCCAGCGCCGCAATCTCCTCAAGCGTCAACTCATCGTTGCGCCTGACCAGCACCTCCGCCCCCAGCTCGCAAAAATACTGGTACAGGTTCCAGGTGAAAGAATCATAGTTATCGATAAGCAGGATCATGATGGCTCCGGAAAAAACAAAACCGGGCTATTCTACTCAGATTATGGTGTTGCGCTTATCACTTTGCGAAACATCCGTGCAGAAGGGTCGGAATCGCCCTTTCCGCTGATACAGAACGGGCGATAAGGCGCGGGCGATAATTACCCGCGCGGGAAGAAAAGCTTACGGCAGGACTTTCGCGGAGAGGATGACGACCGGTTTAGACGGAACATTCTGGTACGGCCCGACGTTGTGGGTCTGCACCTGAGAAATCTTATCGGCCACGTCCATGCCTTTCACCACTTTACCGAAGACCGCGTAGCCAAAATCACGCTGTCCGTGGTCGAGGAAGGCATTGTCAGCGATATTAATGAAGAACTGGCTGGTCGCGCTGTCCTGGTCGGCAGTACGCGCCATCGCGATGGTGCCGCGGGTGTTGCGCAGGCCGTTATCGGCTTCGTTTTTAATCGGCGGATTCGGCTGCTTTTGCTGCATCTGTTCGTTAAAGCCACCGCCCTGCACCATGAAGCCCGGGATTACGCGGTGGAAAGTGGTGTTGTTATAGAAACCGCTGTTCACGTATTTCAGGAAGTTATCCACGGAAATCGGTGCTTTCTGGCTATTTAACTCCAGCTCAATATTTCCCGCGGAGGTCGTCAGCAATACATGAGGATCGCCCTTCGCAGCCATAGCCGGAGAGAAAGCTGAAATGGCGACAACGGCAACCACCGCCGCCAGAGTTGATTTGAACATGGGAATTCCTTAACGGAGCAGAATAAAAAGCGAGTGCTTTGATTCTAAAGAGCCTTTGCATCCTGGGCCAGCGTTTTACCTAATTTTACGTAGCTGAAATAGTTGTTACGACACACGCATTAACCAGCAGGACATGCAAACCCGATCAACATCACACTAATCAATGCAAAAAAGAGTGCATTACATAATAAACGTTTGCTTACATCACGCGAATGAATAAAATCTGTTCGCCATCGCGCAGTCAATGCGTTTTACATTTCTATTCACAGGCCAGTCATGACTAACAGCAACCGTATCAAGCTCACATGGATCAGCTTCTTCTCCTACGCCCTTACCGGTGCGTTGGTGATCGTCACCGGAATGGTGATGGGAAATATCGCCGATTATTTCCACCTGCCGGTTTCCAGTATGAGTAACACTTTTACTTTCCTCAACGCCGGTATCCTGATCTCTATCTTCCTGAACGCCTGGCTGATGGAAATTGTCCCGCTGAAAACTCAGCTCCGTTTTGGCTTTATCCTGATGGTACTGGCCGTGGCCGGGCTGATGACCAGCCACAGCCTGGCGCTGTTTTCCGCCTCGATGTTCGTCCTGGGTCTGGTTAGCGGGATTACCATGTCGATCGGTACTTTCCTGATTACCCACATGTATGAAGGCCGTCAGCGCGGCGCGCGCCTGCTGTTTACCGACTCCTTCTTCAGCATGGCGGGGATGATTTTCCCAATGGTCGCCGCCTTCCTGCTGGCCCGTAGCATCGAGTGGTACTGGGTATACGCCTGCATTGGTCTGGTCTACGTGGCGATCTTTGTGCTGACTTTCGGCTGTGAATTCCCGGTTCTTGGTAAAAAAGCACAGCAGGACAACCAGCCTGTGGTCAAAGAAAAGTGGGGCATCGGCGTGCTGTTCCTCGCTATCGCGGCGCTGTGCTATATCCTCGGCCAGCTGGGCTTTATCTCCTGGGTGCCTGAATACGCGAAGACTCTGGGCATGAGCCTGGCCGACGGTGGTCAACTGGTGAGTGACTTCTGGATGTCTTACATGATTGGTATGTGGTCATTCAGCTTTATCCTGCGCTTCTTCGACCTTCAGCGGATCCTCACCGTTCTGGCGGGCCTGGCAACGGTGCTGATGTATCTGTTCATCAACGGTTCGCCGGAGCACATGCCGTGGTTTATCCTGACCCTGGGCTTCTTCTCCAGCGCGATTTACACCTCGCTCATCACTCTGGGTTCACTGCAGACCAAAGTGGCGTCGCCGAAGCTGGTGAACTTCGTTCTGACCTGCGGCACCATCGGCACCATGCTGACCTTCGTCGTCACCGGCCCGATTGTGGCAGCCAGCGGCCCACTGGCTGCACTGCACACCGCTAACGGCCTCTACGCCGTGGTCTTTGTGATGTGCCTGATCCTCGGGTTCGTCTCCCGCCACCGCCAGCACAACATGGCAGCGGCGTCTCACTAAGCCTTTAAGCTGTCGGCCCCTTGGCATCCGCGAAGGGGCTGTTTCTGGTAAAGAACAACTCCTCTCCCCCTCGGTCAGTCTGGATCCAGGTCTGTGCCAGCTGCGTCGTGGCAATCACCCGCCCCTGACGAATCGACCAGCGGACCGGTACCTGACAACGCACCGCTTCAAAACCATTCTCCGCCGGTAGAATAATCAGGTTGGCCGGGTTCCCCGGGACAATGCCGTAATCCTGCAGACCGAAGGTGCGGGCGCTGTTGTCGGTGATAAGCTTCAGCCCGTCGTTAATCTGCTGATAACCCATCAGCTGACAGACATGTAACCCCATATGCAGCACCTGCAGCATGTTGGCGGTGCCGAGCGGATACCACGGGTCGAACACATCATCGTGACCAAAGCAGACGTTAATGCCCGCCGCTATCAGCTCCTTCACCCGGGTAATACCCCGGCGCTTCGGATAATCATCAAACCGTCCCTGGAGGTGAATGTTCACCAGCGGGTTAGCCACGAAGTTGATCCCCGAGAGCTTCAGCAGGCGGAACAGCCGTGAGGTATAGGCGCCGTTATAGGAGTGCATCGCGGTGGTATGGCTGGCGGTGACCCGCGGGCCAATCCCCTCTTTCAGCGCCAGAGCGGCAACGGTTTCGACAAACCGCGACTGCTCATCATCGATTTCATCGCAATGAATATCCAGCGGCCGCTGATACTGTTGCGCCAGACGGAACGCAATATGCAGCGATTCGACGCCATACTCGCGGGTAAACTCAAAGTGCGGAATGGCGCCCACCACATCGGCTCCGAGGCGCAGCGCCTCTTCCAGCAGGACCTCTCCATTGGGGTAGGATAAAATCCCCTCCTGGGGGAAGGCGACGATCTGCAAATCTACCCACGGCGCTACCTCCTGCTTCACTTCCAGCATCGCTTTTAGGGCGGTCAGCGTCGGGTCAGAAACGTCAACGTGGGTACGAACAAACTGGATCCCGTTGGCAATTTGCCACTTCAGGGTTTTCCACGCCCGGGCTTTCACATCCTCGTGGCTCAGCAACGCCTTGCGCTCGGCCCAGCGCTCAATACCCTCAAACAGCGTACCGGACTGGTTCCAGTTTGGCTCGCCGGCGGTTTGGGTGGTATCCAGGTGAATATGCGGTTCAATAAACGGCGGAATAGCCAGCCCTCCACGGGCGTTGAGCACTTCGTAACTTTCACTGCGCGCGTCACCCATCGGGGTGATATCGCCAAAACAGCCTTTATCTATCGCAATCTGCCATAACCCGTAGCGGTCCGGCAGACGTACGTTCTGAATTAACCAAAGCGGAACTGCTGTCATCGTGATGACTCCCGTTAATAATGCTGATTATTCACCCAGGCTATGAACATTTTCTCACCTCCAGTTTGTACACAAAAGCAACAGGAAGGAAAAGCCTGAGTTTTCCATAACTTATAAAAATCCATTAAAATCATGATCATACCCATTAAGTGGTAGGCGGGAGCGATCTTGATTTGTATCAATAAGTGCACTGGCTGAATCGTTAAGGTAGGCGGTAATAGAAAAGAAATCGAGGCAAAAATGAGCAAAGTCAGAATCGCTATTATCGGTAACGGCATGGTCGGCCATCGCTTTATCGAAGAGCTTCTTGATAAGGCGCCTGCCGGACAATTCGACATTACCGTGTTCTGTGAAGAACCCCGTATCGCTTACGACCGTGTCCACCTGTCGTCTTACTTCTCCCACCACACTGCGGAAGAACTTTCGCTGGTTCGTGAAGGATTTTACGAAAAACATGGCGTGAAGGTGTTGATCGGCGAACGTGCGATCACGATTAACCGTCAGGAGAAAGTCATTCACTCCAGCGCCGGACGCACCGTCTTTTATGACAAGCTGGTCATGGCAACAGGGTCTTATCCGTGGATCCCACCGATCAAAGGCGCGGAAACTCAGGACTGCTTCGTCTACCGTACTATTGAAGACCTCAACGCGATCGAATCCTGCGCCCGCCGCAGCAAACGCGGTGCGGTCATCGGCGGCGGCCTGCTGGGCCTCGAAGCCGCTGGCGCCCTGAAGAACCTCGGCGTCGAGACGCACGTGATTGAGTTTGCTCCGATGCTGATGGCCGAGCAGCTGGATAACATGGGCGGCGAACAGCTCAAGCGTAAAATCGAAAGCATGGGCGTGAAGGTCCATACCAGCAAAAACACCAAAGAGATCCTCCAGCAGGGCAGCGAAGCGCGCAAAACCATGCAGTTTGCCGATGGTAGCGAACTGCAGGTCGACTTTATCGTCTTCTCCACCGGTATTCGTCCCCGCGACAAGCTGGCGACCCAGTGCGGTCTGGCGGTCGCCCAACGTGGCGGCATCGTCGTGAATGATACCTGTCAGACCTCAGACCCGGATATCTATGCGATCGGCGAATGCGCCAGCTGGGACAACCGCGTCTATGGCCTGGTAGCCCCGGGCTATAAGATGGCGCAGGTGACCGTCGATCATCTGCTCGGCAACAGCAACGCCTTTACCGGCGCCGATCTCAGCGCCAAACTGAAACTGCTTGGCGTCGACGTTGGCGGCATCGGTGATGCGCATGGCCGCACGCCGGGCGCCCGTAGCTATGTCTATCTCGATGAAAGCAAAGAAGTCTATAAACGCCTGATCGTCAGCGAAGACAATAAAACCCTGCTTGGCGCGGTGCTGGTTGGCGATACCAGCGACTATGGCAACCTGCTGCAGCTGGTACTGAACGGTATTGAGCTGCCGGAAAACCCGGACTCGCTGATCCTGCCGGCCCATGCGGGCAGCGGCAAACCGTCGATTGGCGTCGATAAACTGCCGGACAGCGCGCAAATCTGTTCCTGCTTCGATGTCACCAAAGGCATGCTGGTTTCCGCCATCAACAAAGGCTGCCATACCGTGGCGACGCTGAAAGCTGAGACCAAAGCCGGTACCGGCTGCGGCGGCTGTATCCCGCTGGTCACGCAGGTGCTGAACGCCGAGCTGGCGAAACAGGGTATCGAAGTTAACCACAACCTGTGCGAACACTTCGCCTACTCCCGTCAGGAGCTGTTCCACCTGATCCGCGTCGAAGGCATTAAAACCTTCGAAGAGCTGCTGGCGAAACACGGTAAAGGGTACGGCTGTGAAGTGTGTAAGCCGACGGTCGGTTCCCTGCTGGCCTCCTGCTGGAATGAGTACATCCTCAAGCCGCAGCATACGCCGCTGCAGGATACCAACGATAACTTCCTCGCCAACATCCAGAAAGACGGTACTTATTCAGTGATCCCGCGCTCCGCCGGCGGTGAAATCACCCCGGAAGGCCTGGTCGCCGTCGGGCGCATTGCACGCGAATATAACCTCTACACCAAAATTACCGGTTCACAGCGCATCGGCCTGTTCGGCGCGCAAAAAGACGACCTGCCGGAAATCTGGCGCCAGCTGATTGAGGCGGGCTTCGAAACCGGCCACGCGTATGCCAAAGCGCTGCGTATGGCAAAAACCTGCGTCGGCAGTACCTGGTGCCGCTACGGCGTCGGCGACAGCGTGGGCTTCGGCGTCGAGCTGGAAAACCGCTACAAGGGCATCCGCACGCCGCACAAAATGAAGTTTGGCGTCTCCGGCTGTACCCGTGAATGTGCCGAAGCCCAGGGCAAAGACGTGGGGATTATCGCCACCGAAAAAGGCTGGAACCTGTATGTCTGCGGCAACGGCGGGATGAAACCGCGCCACGCCGATCTGCTGGCCGCCGACCTCGATCGTGAAACGCTGCTCAGCTATCTCGACCGTTTCATGATGTTCTACATCCGCACCGCCGATAAGCTGACCCGTACTGCACCATGGTTAGACAACATGGAAGGCGGGATCGACTACCTGCGCAGCGTGATCATCGACGACAAGCTGGGCCTGAACGAACATCTGGAAGAAGAGCTGGCGCGTCTGCGTGCCGCCTTCGCCTGCGAGTGGACCGAAACGGTCAACACCCCGGCGGCGCAAACCCGCTTCAAACACTTTATCAACAGCAACCAGCGCGACCCGAATGTGCAGGTCGTTGCGGAACGCGAGCAGCATCGCCCGGCCACGCCGTATGAGCGTATCCCGGTGACGCTGGTGGAGGAAAACGCATGAGCCAGTGGATAAACATCTGCAAGATTGACGAGATCCTGCCCGCAACCGGCGTCTGCGCGCTGCTGGGCCAGCAACAGGTCGCCCTGTTCCGGCCCTACCATGACGATCGGGTGTTTGCGATCAGCAATATCGACCCGTTCTTCAACGCCAGCGTACTGTCACGCGGCATCATTGCCGAGCACGAAGGCGAGCTGTGGGTTGCCAGCCCGCTGAAGAAGCAGCGCTTCCGCCTGCGCGACGGTCTGTGCATGGAAGATGAAAGCCACTCCATCGCCCACTTTGAGGCGCGAGTCAAAGACGGCAACGTGCAGCTGAAAGCATAACGCCCTGCGGTTCCCTCCCACCCGGAGGGAACCCTATTTTTTTCTTATGACCACTAAGCGGTAGACACCAGAAAAGTCGTGTATTCCGTCAACCCTCTGCTGTTATGCTACGACCGCTTACCCTCTCCCACTGCTTTTCTGCGAGGATGTTCCGTGGACCACTTACCTATTTTCTGTCAGCTGCGCGGTCGCGATTGTTTACTGGTCGGCGGCGGTGATGTTGCCGAACGCAAGGCGCGCCTGTTGCTGGATGCCGGCGCCAGGTTAACGGTCAACGCGCTGGCATTCTCGCCGCAGTTCCAGGCGTGGGCGGATTCGCAGATGCTGACGCTGGTGAAAGCGCCCTTTGACCCCGTGCTGCTTGACGCCTGCTGGCTGGCGATTGCCGCCACCGACAATGAAGATGTCAATCAACAGGTCAGCGACGCCGCAGAAGCCCGTCGGATATTCTGTAACGTGGTGGATGCGCCGCAGCAGGCCAGCTTTATTATGCCGTCGATCATCGACCGTTCGCCGCTGATGGTCGCCGTCTCCTCTGGCGGTACCTCGCCGGTGCTGGCGCGACTGCTGCGGGAAAAGCTGGAATCCCTGTTACCACTCCATTTAGGCCAGCTCGCGCACTATGCGGGCCAGCTACGTTCGCGGGTGAAAAAACAGTTTGCGACGGTTGGCGAACGTCGCCGTTTCTGGGAAAAGCTGTTTATCAACGATCGCCTCGCGCAATCGCTGGCCAACCAGGACCGTCAGGCCGTGGCGGATACCACCGAGCAGTTGCTTACGGAGCCACTGGATCATCGTGGTGAAGTGGTGCTGGTGGGCGCCGGGCCGGGCGATGCCGGGCTACTGACGCTGAAAGGGCTCCAGCAAATTCAGCAGGCCGACGTCGTAGTGTATGACCGCCTGGTCTCCGACGACATTATGAATCTGGTACGTCGCGACGCCGACCGGGTGTTCGTCGGCAAACGCGCGGGTTACCACTGCGTACCGCAGGAAGAGATTAACCAGATCCTGCTGCGCGAAGCCCAGAACGGGCGCCGCGTTGTGCGTCTGAAAGGTGGCGATCCCTTTATTTTCGGCCGCGGGGGTGAAGAGCTGGAAACCCTGTGCAACGCCGGGATCCCCTTCTCCGTGGTACCGGGGATCACCGCCGCTTCCGGCTGTTCCGCCTATTCCGGCATCCCGCTGACCCATCGCGATTACGCCCAGGGCGTGCGGCTTGTCACCGGGCACCTGAAAACCGACGGCGAGATGGACTGGGAAAATCTGGCTGCAGAGAAACAAACCCTGGTGTTTTATATGGGGCTGAGTCAGGCACCGGCCATCCGTGAAAAGCTCATTGCCCACGGTATGGCGGCAGAGATGCCGGTCGCCATTGTGGAAAACGGCACGGCGGTCAGCCAGAAGGTGGTCTCCGGGACGCTGGATCAGCTGGATCTTCTGGCACAGCAAATGGCCAGCCCGGCATTGATCATCGTGGGTCGCGTGGTCAGCCTGCGAGACAAACTGAACTGGTTCTCACATCATTGATTCAGGCTATGCCTGAATAGCAAAAGGGCGGGATAACCCGCCCTTTTCTGTTTGCCGAACGCTGACCGATTACGGCTTAGCGACAAAACCAATAGCGTCGTACACCGCTTTCAGGGTCTCAGACGCACGAGCGCTGGCCTTGTCGGCCCCGTCTCTCATCACCTGGTTCAGGAACGCTTCGTCGTTACGGAAGCGGTTATAACGCTCCTGCAGCTCCAGCAGCATGCCGGACACGGCATCGGCCACTTCGCCTTTCAGGTGACCATACATTTTGCCTTCAAAATGCTGTTCCAGCTCGGCGATGCTCTGCCCGGTTACCCCAGAGAGGATATCCAACAGGTTGGACACGCCGGCTTTATTCTGCTGGTCGTAGCGCACAACAGGCGGCTCGTCACCGTCGGTCATTGCACGTTTGATCTTCTTGACGACCGATTTCGGGTCTTCCAGCAGGCCGATCACGTTATTGCGGTTGTCGTCCGACTTAGACATTTTCTTGGTCGGCTCAAGCAGGGACATCACGCGAGCGCCAGATTTCGGAATAAACGGTTCAGGCACTTTAAACACGTCGCCGTAGATGGCGTTGAAGCGCTGGGCAATATCGCGGCTCAGCTCCAGATGTTGCTTCTGGTCTTCGCCGACCGGCACCTGGTTGGTCTGATACAGCAGAATGTCCGCCGCCATCAGCACCGGATAGTCGAACAGGCCGGCGTTAATGTTTTCTGAATAACGCGCCGATTTATCCTTGAACTGGGTCATACGGCTCAGTTCGCCGAAATAGGTGTAGCAGTTCAGCGCCCAGCCCAGCTGTGCGTGCTCCGGCACGTGTGACTGAACGAAGATGGTGCTTTTCTCAGGATCGATCCCGCAGGCCAGATAAAGCGCCAGCGTATCCAGCGTCGCTTTACGCAGTTTCTCCGGATCCTGACGCGCGGTGATAGCATGCAAATCCACGATGCAATAGATGCAGTGATAATCATCCTGCATGCTCACCCACTGACGCAGCGCACCCATGTAGTTGCCAATGGTCAATTCACCTGAGGGCTGTGCGCCACTAAAAACGATGGGCTTAGTCATTTTTCAATTCCTGAGTTTCACTGTTCGGTAGCCCGAAAGCGGGCAAGAGTTCATTAAATTGGTCGAAGATGTAGTCCGGTTCGCTGAGGGCAATCGACTCACCGTAGTTATAGCCGTAGGTCAGCCCGATGGAACAGCAGCCCGCCGCTTTTGCCGCCTGAATGTCATTGCGGGAATCCCCGACAAACAACAGCTCAGCTGGCGCCAGCGCCAGTTTCTGCGCTACCAACAGCAGCGGATCCGGATGCGGTTTTTTATTCTTCACATCATCGCCGCCAATAACGACGCTAAAGTATTTCGCGATGTCCAGCGCGTCGAGGATTGGCGCGACAAACGGCGTCGGCTTGTTGGTCACCAGCGCCAGCGGTAAACCTTTCGCGTGCAGGGCACCGAGGGTATCGGCAACCGCCGGGAACAGGAAACTGCCCTCTTCAGCGGCTTCGGCGTAGTAGCGGTCAAACAGCTTACGCAACACCATCAGTTGCTCTGCCTGCGGGATATCGTCATGATCGACAGACGGTTTACCCATTGCGGCACGCTGGGTGGCACGTTCCTGACGCGCCCAGTTGAGGGCCCGCTCCATCAGAACATCCGCGCCGTTGCCAATCCAGGTCACGACGCGTGGCTCACCGGCGACCGGTAACTCCAGCGCGTAAAGTGCGCTATCAACCGCGGCAGTCAACCCCGGCGCGCTGTCCACCAGCGTCCCGTCCAGGTCGAAGGCAATACCGCGAATGGCGTGTAATTTATCCATGACTAACCTTTGCTAATTCACTGCGCATTTGATCAATAACCTGCTGGTAGTCCGGCTGATCGAAAATCGCCGAGCCGGCAACAAACATGTCGGCACCCGCCGCTGCAATATCCGCGATATTGCTGACCTTGACGCCGCCGTCGACTTCCAGGCGAATGTCATAGCCCGAGGCATCAATACGCTGACGAACTTCGCGCAGTTTATCCAGCGTCTGTGGGATGAAAGACTGGCCGCCGAAACCTGGGTTGACGGACATCAGCAGGATAACGTCCAGCTTGTCCATCACGTAATCGAGGTAGCTCAGCGAAGTGGCCGGGTTAAACACCAGACCGGCTTTGCAGCCATGTTCTTTGATTAACTGCAGGGTACGGTCGACGTGCTCAGAGGCTTCCGGATGGAAGGTGATGATACTGGCGCCCGCCGCGGCGAAATCAGGAATGATGCGGTCAACCGGCTTCACCATCAGATGCACGTCGATCGGTGCGGTGATGCCATAGTTGCGCAGTGCTTTCAGCACCATAGGGCCGATGGTCAGATTCGGCACGTAGTGGTTGTCCATCACGTCAAAGTGCACAACATCGGCACCTGCAGCCAACGCTTTGGCGGTATCTTCACCCAGACGGGCAAAATCAGCCGACAGAATCGAAGGGGCAATCAAATACTGCTTCATCCGCATCTCCTTGAAATTATTTAGTCTTGGGCGGACGGTAAAGAGCAAGAAGCTCGTCCACCTTCTTTCGTGTACCACCGTTGCTGCTGATGCTGCGTCGCACTTTGACGACATGCAGCTTAGCCTGACGATACCATTCGCGCGTCAGCGCCGTATCGTGGTTGGAAATCAGAACCGGAACCCGCTGTTCGAGCAGATTCTCTGCCAGTTGCGCCAGGTGCGCCTGCTGTTCGGCATTAAAGCTGCTGGTGTGGTATGCCGTAAAATTGGCGGTCGAGGACAAAGGGGCATACGGCGGATCGCAATAGACCACCGAAGACCCGTCCGCGCGTGCCATGCTGTCGGCATACGACTCGCAGTAGAAGTACGCATTCTGCGCCTTCTGGGCAAAATGATACAGCTCGGCTTCCGGGAAATAGGGTTTCTTGTAACGGCCGAACGGGACGTTAAATTCACCGCGCAGGTTGTAACGACACAGGCCATTGTAACCGTGGCGGTTGAGGTACAGGAACAACACCGCACGGCGGAATGGGTCCTGGCTCAGGTTGAATTCAGTCCGGAACCGGTAGTACTGCTCTGCGGCGTTATTTTCCGGCGTAAACATGTCACGCGCTGCGGCCACGTACTCATCAGTCTGCAATTTGACGATGTTGTAGAGACCGATCAGATCGCTGTTGATGTCCGCGAGGATATAACGAGAAAAGTCGGTATTAAGAAATACCGACCCGGCGCCCACAAAGGGCTCAATCAGACAATCACCTTGCGGCAAATGCTTTTTAATATCGTCAAGCAGGGGGTATTTCCCCCCTGCCCATTTCAGAAAAGCGCGATTCTTTTTCATGCTGCCTAACTAATTACACATTCTCCGGCTGTGGAGAAAGCTCCGACAGCACCCTGCGCTTAAGACTACACCGCGCTTATTTCAGGTCAGCTTGTACCTGATGCAGCGGTTTCGCCCACGGGTTTTTCGCCTGCACGTCCGCTGGCAGAGTGGTTACAGCACGCTTCGCTTCGTCTTTCGAGGCGTAGATGCCGCTGACCAGTACATACCAGGGTTGACCGTTGCGGGTGGTCTCATAGACAACATATTTTTCCAGCTTCTCTTTCTTCGCCCAGCTATTCAGGTTGTTGTAGTTGGAGGAGGAGCTAAGTTGCAGAGTGTAGTTGCCAGACGGTGCCGCTTTCATGGAGCTGACATCACCCGCTGTTTTACCACCGGCAGCTGCTGCCGGAGCCGCTGTCGCCGCCGTTGTGGCTGCTGCAGTGGCCGCTGGCGCGGTCGCCGTGGCTGCCGGAGCAGGTTTAGTCTGTGCTGTCGCAACAGGCTTGCTCGGCTGGGTAACAGGCGCTTTCACCGGGGCGGTTGCCGCAGTGCTTTCTACACGCTTAGGCTGTACTGGCTTCGCTTCAACCGGCGCTTTCGCAACGGGCTTCGGCTCAATAACCGTATGCTTACGCTCTGCCGGACGCTGGGTGGCGGCAGTCTGACGTTCGGTTGTCGCCTGACGCGGCGCGGTGCCATTGCGTACCGGAGCAACGGTGGCAGGTTCGGTCGGCAGTGTGGAGTTAGCCACAGCGCTGTCAATCTGGCCCGGTTGCTGAGTCAGTGCATTGTTCAGATCGCCCTGAACTTCAACACGCTGCTGCCCTTGCGGCTCAGTGGTCGTCTGGCCTTGAGTCGGGTTAGCGGCGATTGGCGGCAGAGAGACGTCCTGCTGCTGAGTGGTACCCGCAGTCTGACCCTGAGAAGCAGACGGCTCCTGAGAGGCTGGCTGAGCATTACCAGACTGATCGTCTGACAGGTTGATGCTCTTTTCACCTGATGCGGTTTGTTCGCTGGAAGAGGACGGCGACTTCAGTGCAGAACCGATGCCAACAATCAGCAGCAGCAGCACGAGGATCCCCACCCCCATCATAATATACTGGCGAGACGCTGGCTTTGAGGGCGCTTTCTTACGCTTACGCGGACGGCGCTCTACCTGCTGCTCTTCCTGCTCTTCGTCTTCTTCAGACTCTACGTCCTCTTCATACTCTTCTTCATCGCGCTCGCGGCGTGCTTTACTGGCACGTGTTGGACGGCTGTCATCCGCATCAAGATCGACATCATCAAAATTGATCTGCGGATCGCTATCGCGCTCGGAAGATTGACGGGAACGACCAGTACGACGATCGCTGCGATCGGCTTTCAGATCGTCTTCTGGTTTTAATTCATCCATTTAACACCCCACTAAAAGGCTTATGCTCACGACTTTTGCATGTCACCTGAAATGATAACGCCGCGCAAGCGCGGCTAGACCTTCTTATTGTTGCGCTAGCTGAGTATCAGCAATCGCGCCAAGAACAACATCATGCGGCACTCCGCCGCGTACTTCGCTTTTCCCTATAGCGAGCGGAAGTACCAGCCGCATCTCACCGGCCAGCACTTTCTTATCACGCATCATGTGGGGCAGATACGCTTGCGCAGACATCTCCTGCGGTCCACGTACCGGCAAGCCCGCACGCTGCAACAGCGTAATGATACGCTGAGTGTCCTGTTTGCTGAACTGCCCTAATCGTTCGGACGTATGCGCGGCCATCACCATACCGGCAGCGACGGCTTCGCCGTGGAGCCAGTTACCGTAGCCCATTTCGGCCTCAATAGCATGACCAAAAGTATGTCCAAGATTGAGTAAAGCACGTAACCCGGTTTCGCGCTCGTCAGCAGCGACAACTTCGGCTTTCAGCTCACAACAACGACGAATGCAATACGCCATGGCTTTCTCGTCAAGGGCCATTAGCGCATCGATATTGTCTTCAAGCCAGCTGAAGAATTCAGGGTCAAGGATAATGCCATATTTGATGACTTCGGCCAGTCCGGATGAGAGCTCGCGGGCCGGCAACGTCTTGAGACAGTTGAGATCGACGACCACGGAAACCGGCTGCCAGAAGGCACCAATCATGTTTTTTCCGAGAGGATGATTGACGGCCGTTTTACCACCGACCGAGGAGTCCACCTGCGACAGCAGAGTGGTTGGAACCTGGATAAAGCGCACGCCGCGCTGATAGCTAGCCGCAGCAAAGCCGGTTAAATCACCGACTACACCACCACCGAGCGCCACCAGCGTCGTATCACGGCCATGCGGTTTTTGCAGCAGGGCGGTAAAGACGGTATCCATCACTGCCAGGCTTTTGTACTGCTCGCCGTCAGGGAGAATGACACTGTCAACCTTAACACCCGCCTGCTCCATCACGGAGCGAACGTTATCCAAATAAAGCGGCGCCAGAGTCTCATTGGTGACCAGCATTACCTGATCGCCTGATTTCAGTGGCTGGAAGGAAGCTGGATCGTTAAACAAACCAGCCGCGATGGTAATCGGGTAACTACGTTCCCCGAGAGTTACAGTAAGCCTCTCCATAACGCGACGTCCACCTCAGTTGCTTTTACTCTGACGCTCTTTATTAAGCCAGAATCAATTGCTTTCCAGCATATGAATAATCTGGTTTGCCACGACTTTTGCGCTTTGATCGTCGGTACGGATAGTGACGTCAGCAATCTCTTCATACAGTGGGTTGCGTTCGTCGGCCAACGCTTCAAGAACTTCGCGAGGCGGCGCTTCAACTTGTAAGAGAGGACGCTTTTTATCACGCTGCGTACGGGCAAGCTGTTTTTCGATCGTTGTTTCCAGGTACACCACCACGCCGCGGGCGGAGAGACGGTTACGCGTTTCACGGGATTTCACAGAGCCGCCGCCAGTCGCCAGCACAATTCCCTGCTTTTCCGTCAACTCATTGATGATCTTTTCTTCACGGTCGCGGAAGCCGTCTTCACCTTCGACATCGAAAACCCAGCCTACATCTGCGCCAGTGCGTTTCTCAATCTCTTGATCAGAATCGTAAAATTCCATATTGAGCTGTTGGGCTAACTGGCGCCCAATAGTGCTTTTGCCGGCACCCATAGGCCCAACCAGAAAGATATTGCGTTTCTCTGCCATTTTTTCGGTACTACTAAGACTATTCGTTAATGGTAAACCCGCTTCGCAACTACCCGGCGCAGCAGGACATGAACTGAAACCTCATATGCAATAGAGCGAGAGTCAGACTGAAAATTATCTCAATACTCAGGCAGGTTTGGCAACTGAATATACTCTTCAATATTCAAACTACCCTGCCGTCGGCTGCACTTTTTCGCCTCCAGGTGCATAGTTATCTATGTTTCTGGGGGTAAATCAGCTTGCCGCCTTGATGCATCCTGAGTGATCTTGTTTAAATCACCGGACAAAAAAGAAGATTGATGCCGTACCCGACTCTCAAATCGGTACCCCTTGTATGCTAAATCCGTCCTCACGTCAAACACCTGAAACGTGTTTAGCAATAAAAGGGCTTAATGCACTGCCAGAATTCGTGGGGTGATGAAGACCACCAGTTCACGTCGTTCCTTCCCTTTACCATCGTGACGAAACAGCTGACCAAGCAAGGGGATATCGCTAAGTAAGGGAATACCATCGCGGGCTGATTTCTTTTTTTGTGAAAATATGCCGCCCAGCGCCAGCGTTTCACCGCTTTTCACTTCGACCTGGGTTTCAATTTCTTGTTTGTCGATCGCCAGCACTTCGCCATTCTCCTGTTTCAGGGCCTGGCCCGGCGTATTTTCGCTAATCCGTAACTTCAGGCGCACACGGTTTTGCTGCAGAACCGTTGGCGTGACCTCCATGCCTAACACCGCTTCTTTAAACTCCACCGAAGTCGCGCCGTTTTCACCCCGGGAAACCTGATACGGGATCTCGCTCCCCTGTTTGATACTGGCAGGCTGCATGTGGGAAGCCAGCAAACGGGGGCTGGCGATGATTTCCACCAGCTGCTTTTGTTCCAGCGCCGAGAGCTCCAGTTCCAGCAACCGCCCGCTGATGCGACCGATGTTAAAACCGGCCCGTGTATCGGCATGACTTACCGCCTGCTGACTGCTCAAGGTCGTTAGCTTGCCGAAACCTGGCGTATTGCTGGCCTCGGCCAGACTCCATTTCACCCCCAGTTCACGCAGGCTGGTTTCACTCATGGAAACAATATGCGCAGCCAGTTCGACCTGACCAACCGGGAGATCCATCTCCTGCGCCCACGCTTTCAGGATCGCAAGATGGCGGGCATCATCGCGCATCAGCAGGCGATTGGTGCGTGTATCCACCGTCAGGCTGCCACGAGCGCTGAGTAATTTATCCCCGACCTTCGCCAGCTCCGCCGCGTCGGCATAGTGCAAAGTCATGCTGTGCCGTTGTAACGGCAAGCTAAGTAATCGCTTCTCACGTTCCGCCTCCTGCTGTGCCTGCCGGGCGTTTTTCCAGGCCAGCGTGTGCACATAGAGAACCGTGCCCTGCTGGCTAAGCGTCAGTCCGGCGCTATCGATAACCGACCGTAACGCCTGCTGCCAGGGAATATTTTTAAGATGCAGCGACAGCGAACCGCTGACGTCCGGCGCGATAATCAGGTTTTTTTGCCGCATTTCTGCCAGGGTTTGCAGCACCTGAGCAACCGGCACATCATCAACCATCAGAGAAACTGGCGGCTCATTTTTTGCCGCTCCGCTCGCGGTAAGCGCCATTGCTGGTAGCAGCAGAATCAGCAGGCTTATCCATCGCATCATTTATTCCGACCTCCTTTCGCTTCCACGCCCAATGCAGGGGTTCGCATCCTGGCCCGGTAGTGATTTCAATGCGTT
Organism: Enterobacter sp. JUb54; assembly: GCF_014298075.1. GTDB lineage: Bacteria > Pseudomonadota > Gammaproteobacteria > Enterobacterales > Enterobacteriaceae > Klebsiella > Klebsiella lignicola. Next base: position 4,442,570 of record NZ_CP060418.1, on the reverse strand, counting down.
CCGCCGTCAGCGCAGTGACTTGCCAGCCAGAAGGCAAGACGTCATCCACCCGTACGCGGCGCCATTTCCCTGCGCTGTCCTGCAGGTAACCCACGTTCTGCTGCGCAGTACCCACCGCGCCGCCGTAATGCCATTGCGCCAGCTGCGCCGTCTGGCAGCGGTCTTCCACTGGCTCAAACGGATCGCGTTCGGCAGCCAGCCCCGGCAACGGAAGCAGACACAACAGACACCACCCGTTAATCCGCATGCTCGGCCTCCAGCGCCAGCGTCATCTGCAACGATCCCTTGAGAGGATGAAGTGAAAACGCCGTGACGCGCATACTGCACTGCGCGAGCCACGAAAACAGAGGCGGTACCGCCTGCCAGCGGACATCCAGCACCAGTTCTCCCCCTCGCCCCACAGGACGCCAGGCCAGCAGTTTGCTGCCAGCACCGGGCAGATCCATCGGAGAAAAGCGCTGCGTGATGGGTTCTTCAACGCTATCCTGCTGCGCAGCGACCTGTAGCGGCATCAGCCGCAGCCACTGCTGGCGTATGCCGGGAGGCTCATGGCCTTCAACTGGCGCAGGTGGTAACGAGAACCAGAAATACCCCGCCACCAGCAATACCAGCACGATCGGCAGCGCCAGCTGGCCGCCGCGCCCGGTATAAAGCAGCCCGCTCCAGCGCTCAATGATGGCTCGCATCGGCGTGCTCTCCGGCAAGCGAAAAACTAAACTGCCAGTACCCCTGCTCACCGCGACGCGTTTCACCAGCCCTCGCGGGCCGGAACCCGGAAACCGCACTGAGAGCCTGCTCCAGCCCCGCTACGGCGTTCAGGTTCAAGGCCTGCCCGCTCAACGTCAGGGCATCACGCTGATACTCCAGCCGGGTTAACCAGACCTGTGATGGAAGCCGCGTGGCAATGGTCTGTAGACGCTGATGCCAGGCCTCGGTCAACGCTCGTCTGTGCTGCCGCTGGCGCCGTTGTTCCCACTGCTGTTGCCGCTCCAGCAGCAGGCTTTCGCGCTGGCTGAGGGCAGCAAGGAGCTGGTTGTCCGCCGCCATGCGTACCGCGACAGGTGCCTCGCCGGCGTCGCGTGCTGCCCGCTGAGCCACGGCGATCGTCAGCAGCGCCAGTACCAGCCCGATGGCATACAGCATCCCGATGCGCACTCGCTGACGGCGGCGCACGTCACGCCAGGGTAGAAAATTGACCAGGGCAGCCATGGTTAACGCCCGCCTAACGCCAGCCCGATCGCCACGGCAAAGCCATCGCCGCCCTCTGGCAACGGGGGTTGCAGGCGGTAAATGACGCTCCAGGGGTCAAAGCAGGGTTCATCGCCGGAACCAGCAGCGCAATGCTGGAGTGACTCGGCGTTGATCTGCCGGGCAAGCTGGGTAAATGAAGCGGTTTCAGTGCAGGACGAGCAGCCCCAACCCTCTTGCGTGGCCCACAACCAGTTCTGGCCATGACGCCACCCCAGACCGTGCGATCCTGAAGGCAGCCAGGGGAAATAGGCGCTGAGAGCACTGGCATCCGGCACAATCTCTGCCACTCTTAGCTTCAGACGCACCGCGAGCTGGCGCAGCAGGTCGATCTCCAGGCGTTGCGCCGCCGTCACCCGCCATTCAGTCAGTGCCGGTGCGGCCGAATAATCGATGCAGAGTGAGGCGACGGGCATTTCCAGTTGCTGTGCCATAACGCTGGTTATCCATTGCGCGCGTTCACTTTCGCTGAGGGACAGCTGTGTTCGCGGCAGCCGCTTTTGCAGGGTTCGGCTGGCCGGAAAGGCAATGCTGACCTGGTGTTGCAGCGGCAACTCTCGCCGCCAGTGCCGTAGCTGCTGTGCCAGCCCGACAACGTCAACCACCATTCCATGACGAACGGTGCCGGGTGTCAGCGGGATACGCCACCAGCGACATAACGCCCAACGTGAGCGCGCGTAACGCAGCGCCACAAGCACGATTTCGTCCTGCTGGATATGCATCCCTATTCGCCAGTTGCTGAAAGCCATGCTTACGATCTCCTTGTCCGCCATTACGGCTCGACTCTATCAATGCACCAGGCTTGCCTTTATACTACCGCGCGTTTGTTTATAAACTGCCCAAATCAAACTAAATGGGAAATCTCCGGTGAAGTTCGTAAAGTATCTATTGATCCTTGCAGTCTGTTGCGTACTGCTGGGAGCAGGCTCGATTTTTGGCCTTTATAAATATATTGAGCCGCAACTCCCCGATGTCGCGACCTTGAAGGATGTGCGTTTGCAGATCCCGATGCAGGTCTATAGCGCGGATGGCGAGCTGATCGCGCAATATGGCGAAAAACGTCGTATTCCTGTCACGTTGCGGCAAATGCCGCCTGAACTGATCAAAGCGTTTATTGCCACCGAAGACAGCCGTTTCTATGAGCACCACGGTGTTGACCCCGTCGGTATCTTCCGTGCCGCCAGCGTGGCCATGTTCTCCGGGCATGCTTCGCAAGGTGCCAGTACCATCACTCAGCAGCTTGCGCGTAACTTCTTCCTCAGTCCGGAGAAGACTCTGATGCGTAAGATCAAAGAAGCCTTCCTGGCGATCCGCATCGAGCAGTTGCTGAATAAAGATGAAATCCTTGAGCTGTACCTGAATAAAATCTATCTCGGCTACCGTGCCTACGGCGTTGGCGCCGCGGCGCAGGTCTACTTTGGTAAAAACGTCGATCAGCTGACGCTGAGTGAAATGGCGGTGATTGCCGGCCTGCCTAAAGCGCCGTCGACCTTTAACCCGCTCTATTCGATGGATCGCGCTACCGCACGTCGCAACGTGGTTCTGGCGCGTATGCTGAGTGAAGGCTATATCACCCAGACGCAGTACGACAGCGCACGTAGCGAAAGCATCGACGCTCGCTACCACGCACCGGAAATTGCCTTCTCCGCGCCTTATCTGAGTGAAATGGTCCGCCAGGAAATGGTCCGCCGCTACGGCGAGCAGGCCTATGAAGATGGCTACCGCGTTTACACCACCATTACCCGTAAAAATCAGCAATCGGCCCAGCAGGCAGTCCGCAATAATGTGCTGGATTACGATATGCGCCACGGCTACCGCGGCCCGGCAAATGTGCTGTGGAAAGTGGGTGAAACCCCGTGGGATAACGCTAAAATTCTGGCGGAGCTCAAACGACTGCCGGGATACGGGCCGCTGACGCCTGCGGTGATCACCGCGGCGAACCCGCAGGAAGCCGTTGCACTATTAAACAACGGTACCGCCGTCACGCTGAATATTGATGCCGTCCGCTGGGCGCGTCGCTTTATCTCCGATACCCAACAGGGCGCTACGCCACGTAAAGTGACCGACGTACTGCAGGCCGGGCAGCAGGTGTGGGTGCGCCAGGTGGGTGCTAACTGGGCGCTCTCACAGGTTCCGGACGTCAACTCGGCGCTGGTATCCATCAACCCGCAAAATGGCGCCATTATCGCGCTGGTTGGCGGTTTCGATTTCAATCAGAGCAAATTTAACCGCGCGACCCAGGCGCTGCGTCAGGTCGGCTCAAACATCAAGCCGTTCCTCTATACCGCGGCGATGGATAAGGGCCTGACCCTGGCAAGTATGCTCAACGACGTACCGATTTCCCGCTGGGACGCCGGCGCCGGTTCCGACTGGCAGCCGAAGAACTCCCCGCCGCAGTACGCCGGCCCGATCCGCCTGCGTCAGGGGCTGGGACAGTCGAAAAACGTGGTGATGGTACGCGCCATGCGCGCTATGGGCGTCGATTATGCCGCGGAATATCTGCAGCGCTTCGGCTTCCCGGCACAGAATATCGTACGTACCGAATCGCTGGCGCTGGGTTCCGCTTCCTTTACGCCGCTGCAGGTGGCCCGCGGTTACTCGGTGATGGCGAACGGCGGTTTCCTGGTGACGCCTTTCTTTATCAGCAAAATCGAGAACGACCAGGCCGGTGTGATCTTCGAAGAACGACCGAAGATTGCCTGCCCACAGTGCGATGTGCCGGTGATTTACGGTGACACACCGAAATCCAACGTGCTGGAAAACAAGGATGTCGAAGATGTCGCCACCTCTGACACCGCACAGAATATTCCGGTACCGCCGCAGCCACAGCTTGAACAGGCTAACCAGTCTCTGGTCGCGCAAACCGGCACGCAGGAATACGCGCCGCACGTGATTAACACCCCGCTGGCATTCCTGATTAAAAGCGCGCTGAACACCAACATTTTCGGCGAACCAGGCTGGATGGGTACCGGCTGGCGTGCCGGTCGCGACCTGCAACGCAAAGATATCGGCGGTAAAACCGGGACCACCAACAGCTCTAAAGACGCCTGGTTCTCGGGCTACGGTCCTGGCGTCGTCACGTCGGTATGGATTGGTTTCGACGATCACCGCCGCGACCTGGGGCGGACCACCGCTTCCGGGGCGATTAAAGATCAGATCTCCGGCTATGAAGGGGGGGCAAAAAGCGCCCAGCCGGCCTGGGATGACTTTATGAAACGGGTGCTGGAAGGCGTACCGGAAGAGCCACTAACTCCGCCACCTGGCGTGGTGACGGTGAATATCGACCGGAGCACCGGGCAGCTCGCGAGCGGGGGTAACAGCCGCGCCGAATACTTCATCGAAGGCACGCAGCCTACTCATCAGGCGGTGCATGAAGTGGGGACCACCATCACCGATGGCGGTGGCGAAACTCACGAATTGTTCTGACAAAAAAAGCGCCTGCGGGCGCTTTTTCTTTATCTCTGTGCTCGGATCGGCACCTGACTTTCGCGAACTACAACCGCCCCTGAGCCAGCAGCCATTCACGGACCAGGAACAACGCACTGACGTTGCGCGCTTCATTAAAGTCTTCTTCATCCAGCAGCGTCATCAGCTGCGATATCGGCCAGCGCACCTGCGGTAACGGCTCCGGCTCATCGCCCGGCAGCGATTCCGGATACAGGTCTTCCGCCACCAGAATATTCATCTTGCTGGAGAAATACGACGGCGCCATGCTCAGTTTTTTCAGGAACGTCAGCTGGTTGGCACCGAAACCGACTTCTTCTTTCAGTTCGCGGTTCGCCGCCTCCAGCACGGTTTCACCCGGATCAATCAACCCTTTGGAGAACCCCAGTTCATAGGATTCGGTGCCAACGGCATATTCACGAATCAGGATGAGGTGGTCATCAACAATCGGGACAATCATCACGGCTTCACGCGTAGAAGGACGCATGCGTTCATACACGCGACGCACACCGTTGCTGAACTCCAGATCCACACTTTCAACGTTAAAAAGACGCGAACGCGCTACTGTTTCAACATTAAGAATGGTGGGTTTTTGTAATGATTTGCTCATTGTTATCGATCTATGCTGTGATTCCAGAAGGCATTGTGCGATACGCGCCACGGTTTCGGCAATTCAATTCGCCACTAATTTACATAATTGCAACCTAAATAGCGGTAGGCGAACGCTGATTAAGATAAAAAAGTCAATAGTTTGAAATGTCTTTGAGAATTTACTGATTCCTGATTTTTTGCGTTTTTGATAAGCTACCAGGCAGCTGTATCGCATACTAATTTTTCCCGTATTTACACGACATCTGCCACGAGCAAACTGCAGGTTTGCGCAACGTGTTATGCAATCGACGAACCTGTAAGAAAAGAATAACTATGATGGGATGGGCATGGGCACCTTTCTGATTTCTGTCACAGCTCTGCTAATCTGCGCATTGCTCATCGGGTGGTGGTATCGCGTGCATGCCAGACGTCGCCGCCTCCCCCTGCTGCATGCCTTTAGTGACGCCGCGACGCGCAAGATCACGACGGATGAACAGCGGGCGGTAGAAAAATACCTCGAGGGCGTCAATCGCTCACAGCAGACGCCGGCATCCGGAGCCAGCGTGGCGCCGGCCGATCTCTCATTAACGCCTCAGAGCGATACCGTCTTTACCGTCACCCGCGCGATTACGCGCTACGGCATTACCACTGACGAATCGAACAAATGGCGCTATTTCCTCGACTCGGTAGAAGTTCATCTGCCACCGTTCTGGGAACAATATATCAATGACGAAAATAACATTGAGCTGATCCCTACCGAGAGCCTGCCGCTGGTCATTGCACTCAATGGTCATGCGCTCAGCGATTATCCGCAGGAGCATCGCAACTTCGCGCTTGAGCGGGTATCGGCCACCCAGGCCTCAATACGCGGGGAAGAGAGCGAGCAGATTGAGCTGCTGAACATTCGCCAGGAAAGCCAGGAAGAACACGCCCTGATTCGTCCTGACGGCCTTCGTGAAGCCGTCCTCATCGTCGCCTCGTTCCTGCTGTTTTACTTCAGCCTGATCAGCCCCTACGTGTTTACGCCGTGGTTGCTGGCTGGCGGCTTGCTGCTGCTGGCAGCAGGCCTGTGGGGGATCTATGCCCCGCCGCGTAAGACCTCGCTCCGGGAGATCCACTGCCTGCGCGGAATGCCAAAACGCTGGGGCCTGTTTGGCGAAAATGACCAGGAGCAGATCAACAACATCTCCCTGGGAATTATCGATCTGATTTACCCACGCCACTGGCAGCCCTGGATTGCCCAGGATCTCGGCCAGCAAACGGATATCGATATCTATCTGAGTCGCCATGTCGTTCGCCAGGGTCGCTTCCTGTCATTGCACGATGAGGTGAAACACTTCCCTCTGCAGTACTGGCTGCGCAGCGCGATTATCGCCAGCGGCGCGCTGCTGGTGGTGGTGATGCTGTGGGCCAGCGTGCCGCTGAATATGCCGTTTAAATTCACCCTCTCTTGGCTGAAGGGCGCGCAGACAATTGAAGCTACCACCGTCGCGCAAATGGAAAAGTCGCAGGTTCGCATCGGCGATACGCTCAGGTTGAAAGGCATTGGGATGTGTAATATCCACTCTCCCGACAGCTGGACGGCCAAAGAGAATTCGCCGTTTATGCCCTTCGATTGTTCACAGATCATCTGGAATGAAGCCCCGCCGCTGCCGCTGCCGGAGTCCGACATTGTCAGTAAAGCCACCGCGCTGATGCAGTCCGTTCAGCGCCAGCTGCATCCTGACCCGGACGATGATTCACGCGTCAGCCCGGCGCTGCGCTCGGCAATTCAGAAATCAGGCATGGTATTGCTGGACGACTTTGGCGATATCGTGATTAAAACCAATAGCCTGTGTTCGGCCAAAGATGACTGTACCCGGTTGAAAAATGCGCTGGTTAACCTTGGCAATACCCGTAACTGGGAAGCCCTGACCAAGCGCGCCAGTTCAGGCAAGCTGGATGGCGTCAACGTGCTGCTTCGCCCGGTCAGCGCCGAATCACTGGAGAACCTCGTCACCACCTCAACCGCGCCGTTTATCGTTCGCGAGACATCGCGTGCGGCACAGGCGCTGAACAGCCCGGCCCCTGGCGGCTTCGTGATCGCCAGCGATGAAGGCAGCGAGCTGGTCAATCAGCCGTGGCCCACCACCAGCCTGTATGACTATCCGGCCCATGAACAGTGGGGTGAACTGCAACGGTTGGCTGGCATGCTGATGCGTACGCCATTCCACGCCGAAGGGATCGTCACCAATCTGTTCACCGATGCCAACGGGACACAGCACATCAATCTGCATCGCATTCCTGACCGCTCCGGTCTGTGGCGCTATCTTGGCACCACCCTGCTGCTGCTGACGATGTTAGGCTGCATGTCGTGGCACGGCGTCCTGACGATTCGTCGCTACCAGCGCCATCGCCAGCGGATGGAAGATATTCAGAAATACTATGAAAGCTGCCTGAATCCGGTCCTCATCCCCTCGACGGATCATCAAGAGTAATTCCCGGCGCGATGGGTGTGATACCCTGTCGCGCATTTCCCCCCTCGCTGGAGACTCACCATGCACGTAGATATTGCCTGGCAGGAGGTCGATACCGTTCTGCTGGATATGGATGGCACGCTGCTCGACCTCGCCTTTGACAACTATTTCTGGCAAAAGCTGGTCCCGGAAACCTGGGGGGCCGCCCGCGGGCTCAGCCTGACAGAAGCCAAAGAGGCGATGCACCAGGAGTATCATGCGGTTCAGCATACGCTAAACTGGTACTGTCTTGATTACTGGAGCGAGCGTCTGAATTTGGATATTCGTGCGATGACCAGCGAGCAGGGGCCACGCGCTTCACTGCGTGAAGATACCGTGCCATTCCTTGATGCGCTCAAGGCCAGCGGCAAGCAGCGGATCCTGTTGACCAACGCCCATCCGCACAACCTGGCCGTTAAACTTAAGCATACCGGCCTCGATGCACACCTTGATTTATTGCTTTCCACCCACACATTTGGTTATCCGAAAGAGGATCAGCGCTTATGGCGTGCGGTCGAGGAAGAAACCGGCTTTGATGCGCGTAAAACGCTCTTTGTCGATGATAACGAGGCCATTCTGGATGCTGCCGCGCAGTTCGGTATTCGCTACTGTCTTGGCATCACCAATCCGGATTCCGGGCTGGCGGAAAAAAGCTATGCTCGCCACCCAGGGTTGAACGATTACCGGCGGCTGATCCCTTCCCTGACCCAACAGGAGAGGCCATGAAAGAAAAACCCGTCGATGCCGTCAGGCTGGACAAATGGCTGTGGGCGGCCCGCATCTATAAAACCCGTGCGCTGGCGCGCGAGATGATTGAAGGCGGTAAGGTGCACTACAACGGGCAGCGCAGTAAGCCTGGGAAAATCGTCGAGCCAGGCGCAATCCTGACCCTACGCCAGGGCAATGACGACCGCACGCTACTCGTCAAAGCGATCATGGAACAACGCCGGCCCGCCAGCGAAGCCGTCTCGTTGTATGAAGAGACAGCGGAGAGCATCGAAAAGCGCGAGAAAACGGCGCTGGCACGCAAAATGAATGCGCTGACCATGCCCCATCCCGACAGACGTCCGGACAAGAAAGAACGCCGCGACCTGATGAGATTTAAACACGGTGACAGTGAATAACCTTCTATATCCGTAGAAGCCACTGTGACCAGCAAGAGAGATAATTATGACTCAACACGATCAATTACATCGTTACCTGTTTGAAAACGTTGCCGTGCGCGGTGAACTGGTGACCGTATCAGAAACCCTGGCGCAGATTCTGGAGAATCACAGCTATCCGCAGCCGGTTAAAACCGTGCTGGCCGAGCTGCTGGTTGCCACCAGCCTGCTGACCGCAACGCTTAAATTTGCCGGTGATATTACCGTGCAGTTGCAGGGCGACGGGCCGCTGTCTCTGGCGGTGATTAACGGCACCAACCAGCAGCAGCTGCGCGGCGTCGCGCGCGTTCAGGGCGATATTCCGGAAGATGCGGATCTGAAAACGCTGGTCGGCAATGGTTATCTCGTCATTACTATCTCTCCGGATGAAGGCGAGCGCTATCAGGGCGTCGTCGGTCTGGAAGGCGACACCCTCGCGGCCTGTCTGGAAGATTATTTCCAGCGCTCTGAGCAGCTGCCGACCCGTCTGGTCATCCGTACCGGTGAACTTGAAGGTAAACCGATGGCGGGTGGCATGTTGCTGCAGGTGATGCCGGCACAGGATGCACAGGCGGCAGACTTCGAGCATCTGGCGACGCTGACGGAAACCATCAAAGCCGAAGAGCTGTTCACCCTGTCTGCGACCGACGTTCTGTGGCGCCTGTATCACGAAGAAGAAGTGACCGTTTACGATCCGCAGAACGTGGAATTTAAATGCACTTGTTCTCGCGAGCGCTGCGCCGGTGCGCTGAAAACGCTGCCGGATGAAGAGATCGACAGCATTCTGGCTGACGAAGGCGAAATTGATATGCACTGCGATTACTGCGGCAGTCATTACCTCTTCAATGCGATGGATATCGCCGAGATCCGCAATAACGCCTCTCCGGCCGACCCACAGGTTCACTGATTTTCTTCCCCCGCCAGCGGGCCCGGTGTCGGTTTTCTGCCGCCGCCGCCGCTGGCGTGAAATTTTCCTTCGCGAGATGAATCGATTTTCACTGAAAGAGTTACGTAACTTTCTTTCAAGAAAGCGATTACATTCACATTTCAGCAGTTTCTTTAATTACTTTTTAACCAATAAGAAACATCTATCACCACCCATCGCCATTTTCCTGAGATAATCACGCACGCTTCGTGACAGGAGTCACCGTGTTTTTCGTAAGTAAGGCGTTTGTCGAGATACGTAAATCTATGAGCCTGGTCGCGGTCTATACCCCTAAAGAACCCCTACAATTTGAAGCAGTATATCTTAATGGCTAAGGAGCAGTGACATGCGCGTTAATCATGGTTTAACCCCGCAGGATCTCAAGGCTTATGGTATCAACGACGTCCAGGATATCGTCCACAATCCAAGCTACGAAACATTGTATCAAGAGGAACTCGATCCCAATCTGGAAGGGTATGAGCGTGGTACCCTCACCAGTCTCGGTGCGATCGCTGTCGATACCGGTATTTTCACCGGTCGTTCGCCGAAAGATAAATATATCGTTCGCGATGACACAACCCGCGATACCGTCTGGTGGTCAGATAAAGGCAACGGTAAGAACGACAACAAACCGCTGTCTCAGGAAACCTGGCAGCATCTGAAAGGTCTGGTCACCGATCAGCTTTCGGGTAAACGCCTTTTCATCGTTGATGCGTTCTGTGGCGCCAACGCCGACACCCGCCTGAGCGTGCGTTTCATTACCGAAGTGGCCTGGCAGGCACACTTTGTCAAAAACATGTTTATCCGCCCAAGCGAAGAAGAACTGGCACAGTTTACGCCAGACTTTATCGTGATGAATGGCGCCAAATGCACCAACCCGCAGTGGCAAGAACAGGGTCTGAACTCTGAGAACTTCGTCGCCTTCAACCTGACCGAGCGCATTCAGCTGATCGGCGGGACCTGGTACGGCGGCGAGATGAAGAAAGGGATGTTCTCTATCATGAACTACCTGCTGCCGCTGCAGGGTATCGCATCGATGCACTGCTCCGCCAACGTCGGCGAAAAAGGAGATGTTGCGGTCTTCTTCGGGCTTTCCGGCACCGGCAAAACCACCCTGTCCACCGACCCGAAACGCCGCCTGATTGGCGATGACGAGCACGGCTGGGATGACGACGGCGTCTTCAACTTCGAAGGCGGGTGCTACGCCAAGACCATTAAACTGTCGGAAGCCGCCGAGCCGGATATCTATCACGCTATCCGCCGCGATGCGCTGCTGGAAAACGTCGTCGTGCGCGCTGACGGCACCATTGATTTCGATGATGGTTCGAAAACCGAGAACACCCGTGTCTCCTACCCGATCGATCATATCGAAAACATTGTTAAGCCGGTCTCTAAAGCTGGCCATGCCACCAAAGTCATCTTCCTGACCGCGGATGCCTTCGGCGTACTGCCGCCGGTATCGCGCCTGACCGCTGACCAGACCCAGTACCACTTCCTCTCCGGCTTTACCGCCAAGCTGGCGGGTACCGAGCGTGGTGTGACCGAACCAACGCCGACCTTCTCAGCCTGTTTCGGCGCGGCGTTCCTGTCGCTGCACCCGACGCAGTATGCGGAAGTGCTGGTAAAACGCATGCAGGCATCCGGCGCCCAGGCCTACCTGGTCAACACCGGCTGGAACGGCACCGGCAAACGTATCTCGATTAGAGATACCCGCGCCATTATCGACGCTATTCTCGACGGTTCGCTGGACGATGCAGAAACCTTCACCCTGCCGATGTTTGATCTGCAGATCCCGACCTCGCTGCCGGGTGTGGATACGCATATTCTCGACCCGCGTAATACCTACGCGTCGCCGGAGCAGTGGCAGGAGAAAGCCGAGCAGCTGGCGAAGCTGTTCGTTGAGAACTTTGAGAAGTACACCGATACGCCGGCAGGCGCAGCGCTGGTGGCCGCAGGCCCGAAACGCTAACCCTCAGTCGCTAGCGTGCTGCTATCGCGGCACGCTATCTCGGTGACAGGCAGCAAATAAAGAAAAAGCCGGGCGTTCGCCCGGCTTTTTACGTTTATCACTACTCACAGCCTGGGTAGATTAACTCTCTTTCCCTGGCTTCGTAGGCGCCTGTACGCGCTGGAACGGCACCGGCAGCCACGCACGAATCAACAAGCCACCGCGTTCACTGGAGCCAATCTCCAGGCGACCGTTATGGTTATCGATAATACGCTGCACAATCGCCAGCCCCAGTCCGGTTCCGCTGGTGCTTCGGGCGCTGTCGCCGCGAACAAACGGCTGGAACAGATGCTCGCGCTGCTCCGGTTTGATCCCCGGACCATCATCCTCAACCTGGAACCACGCGCTGTTGGCTTCGCTACCGCTGCTCACCTTAATCCAACCGTTGCCATAACGCGCGGCGTTAACCACCATATTGGCCAGCGCACGCTTGATCGACAGCGGATGGATCCGCAGGGGGATTTCGCCTGGCTGCAGGTTAGTCGCGATTTCCCGCTCGTAGCCGCTCTCTGCCGCGATAACCTCACCCAGCACCGAGTTCAGGTCCGCCAGCTCCATCGGCATCTCCTGACCGGTACGCAGGTAGTCGATGAACTGCTCGATGATGGCGTTACACTCTTCGATATCTTTGTTGATCGATTCGGCGAGGTAGCCGTCCTCTTCGCCCATCATCTCCGTCGCCAGACGAATACGCGTCAATGGCGTACGCAGATCGTGACTGACGCCGGCCATTAGCAGAGTACGGTCGTCCGCCAGCTGTTTGACGCCGGCGGCCATATGGTTAAAGGCCCGGGTCACCGATCGCACTTCAGAGGCACCGTACTCCCGCAGCGGTGGCGGAATAATGCCGCGTCCAACCTGCAACGCTGCATGCTCCAGGTCAACCAGGGGTCGGTTCTGAATACGGATAAACAGCCAGGCCCCGCCAATCGCCAGCAGCATAATCGCCAGGGTATAGCGGAACAGCGGCGAGAAGTCGCCCTGATGGATTTCCGTCAGCGGTACGCGCACCCAGATATTGGGTGACAGCCAGGTTTTCAACCACACCACGGGAGAGCTTTTATTCACCTCAACCCGCACTTCGGTTGGCCCACCTAGCTGGTGCGCCATCTGCTGACTTAAGAACTCATAATGCTGCGCCCAACGCAGACCTGCATCTTCCGCCGCTTCGTTGGAGTACAGCGAAATCCCCAGCTCGCGGTAAATCTCGCGCCGAAACGCCGGCGGCACCACCAGTTGGGTACCGTCCTCCAGCTGCAGCTTATCGGTCATCAGCATACGCACTTCGTATGCCAGTACCTTATTAAACTGCTGGAGGCTCGGCAGGATCGCAAAGTTCAGCACCACCAGATAGGTCGTCACCAGGCTGACAAACAGCAGAGTGACGATCAGCAACAGGGTGCGGGCAAACGAGCTTCGCGGCGAGAAGCGCAGGCGTTTCATGCCTTAGCGCCGTCCGGCACAAATACGTAGCCAAGCCCCCACACGGTCTGGATATAACGCGGGTGGGCCGGGTCTTCTTCCACCATGCGACGCAGGCGGGAGATTTGCACGTCGATGGAACGCTCCATCGCCGAGTATTCGCGACCACGGGCCAGGTTCATCAGCTTGTCACGGGAGAGCGGTTCGCGCGGATGGCTGACCAGCGCTTTCAGTACCGCGAACTCGCCGCTGGTGAGCGGCATTGGCTCATCTTCACGGAACATCTCACGGGTGCCGAGGTTCAGCTTGAACTTGCCGAAAGCGATTACCGCTTCTTCCTGCGACGGCGCGCCCGGCAGCTCATTCGCCTGACGACGGAGCACGGCACGGATACGGGCCAGCAGTTCACGCGGGTTAAATGGTTTCGGAATGTAGTCGTCAGCACCAATTTCGAGGCCCACGATACGGTCAACTTCTTCCCCTTTCGCCGTCACCATGATGATCGGCATCGGGTTGCTCTGGCTACGCAGACGACGGCAAATGGACAAGCCATCTTCGCCCGGCAGCATCAGATCAAGCACCATCAGGTGGAACGATTCGCGGGTTAACAGACGATCCATCTGTTCAGCGTTGGCGACGCTACGAACCTGGAAGCCTTGCTCGGTCAGATAACGTTCGAGCAGCGCACGCAGACGCATGTCATCATCGACAACAAGAATCTTATAATTCTCTTGCATTGTTTATACTCCCAAAGGTTCACTGCATTTGTCAGTGCGTATTCTCAAAAAAGCCCGGCTCGCCCACCAGCTAAATCTGGTATATATTCCAGGCTAAATTGTTACAAAGCATATTTAACAGCAGCTTAAGCATACATTTAATCATAAGACACATTATTTATCCTGTCGGTATTATTACGCACTACGAATTGTGCGCAACCGCACATCCCCACGTGCAATACCGGTAACCTGAAGGTAGATCGATGAATGAAAACGCCGCTGATCACCCGTGAAGGGTATGAAAAACTTAAAAAAGAAATGGACTACTTGTGGCGTGAAGAGCGTCCGGAAGTGACGAAGAAAGTCACCTGGGCTGCCAGCCTCGGTGACCGAAGCGAGAATGCGGATTACCAGTACAACAAGAAGCGTCTGCGCGAAATCGACCGCCGGGTACGCTATCTCACCAAATGCCTGGAGCATCTGAAGATTGTCGATTACTCCCCGCAGCAGGAAGGCAAAGTGTTCTTCGGCGCGTGGGTGGAAATCGAGAACGACGACGGCGATACCAAGCGTTTTCGCATCGTGGGCTACGATGAAATCTTCGGGCGCAAAGACTACATCTCCATCGACTCGCCGATGGCCCGCGCGCTGTTGAAAAAAGAGGTCGGCGACCTGGCGGTGGTCAACACCCCGGCAGGCGAAGCCAGCTGGTACGTGAACGAGATTGAATATGTTAAATAGCGCGTCCGGAACATTCTGAGAGCCTCGTGCGGCGACTGGCATTTTACCGTGCCAGCCCGTATAACTATCCCCTGATTTTCGATCCACAAGATGAAATAGACATGATGAATGATTCGCTCTGCCGCATTATTGCGGGTGAACTTCAGGCCAGGTCTGAACAGGTAGAAGCTGCCGTTCGCCTGCTTGATGAAGGGAATACCGTGCCGTTTATTGCACGCTATCGTAAAGAAGTCACCGGCGGTCTGGATGACACGCAGCTGCGTAATCTGGAAACCCGTCTCGGTTATTTGCGTGAACTGGAAGACCGCCGTCAGTCGATTCTCAAATCGATCGGCGAACAGGGCAAGCTGACCGACGCGCTGGAAAAAGCCATCACCACCACCCTGAGCAAAACCGAGCTCGAAGACCTCTACCTGCCGTACAAACCCAAACGCCGCACCCGCGGGCAGATTGCGATTGAGGCCGGACTGGAGCCGCTGGCAGACCTGCTGTGGAACGAACCGTCCCACGATCCGGAGACGGAAGCCGCCAGATTTATCGACGCCGACAAAGGTGTCGCCGATACCAAAGCCGCCCTGGATGGCGCACGCTACATTCTGATGGAGCGTTTCGCCGAAGACGCCCAGCTGCTGGCAAAAGTACGCGACTATCTGTGGAAGAATGCCCACCTGGTCGCCACCGTCGTGACGGGTAAAGAAGAAGAAGGCGCCAAGTTCCGCGACTACTTCGACCATCACGAGCCGATCGCTACCGTCCCTTCACACCGTGCGCTGGCGATGTTCCGTGGGCGCAACGAAGGCATACTGCAGCTGGCCCTCAATGCCGACCCGCAGTTCGACGAGCCGCCGAAAGAGAGCCAGTGCGAGCTCATTATTATCAATCACCTTGGCCTGCGCCTGAACAACGCCCCGGCAGACAGCTGGCGTAAAGGCGTGGTGAGCTGGACGTGGCGCATTAAGGTGCTGATGCACCTCGAAACCGAACTGATGGGCACCGTCCGTGAACGCGCGGAAGACGAAGCAATCAACGTCTTCGCCCGCAACCTGCACGATCTGCTGATGGCGGCGCCTGCTGGCCTGCGCGCCACCATGGGCCTCGATCCGGGTCTGCGTACCGGGGTGAAGGTCGCGGTTGTCGATGGCACCGGTAAACTGGTAGCCACCGATACCATCTACCCGCACACCGGGCAGGCCGCCAAAGCGGCGGTTGCCGTGGCTGCGCTGTGTGAAAAACACAACGTCGAACTGGTGGCGATCGGTAACGGCACCGCTTCCCGCGAAACCGAGCGTTTCTTCCTCGACGTGCAGCAGCAGTTCCCGAAAGTTACCGCGCAGAAGGTGATCGTTAGCGAAGCGGGCGCCTCCGTCTACTCCGCCTCCGAACTCGCGGCGCTGGAGTTCCCGGACCTCGACGTCTCCATTCGTGGTGCAGTATCTATCGCCCGTCGCCTGCAGGACCCGCTGGCCGAGCTGGTTAAAATCGACCCGAAATCCATTGGCGTGGGCCAGTATCAGCACGACGTCAGCCAGTCGCAGCTGGCGCGTAAGCTGGATGCGGTCGTCGAGGACTGCGTAAACGCCGTCGGCGTAGATCTGAACACCGCCTCCGTACCGCTGCTCACCCGCGTGGCCGGTCTGACCCGAATGATGGCGCAGAATATCGTCGCCTGGCGTGATGAAAACGGTCAGTTCCAGAACCGCCAGCAACTGCTGAAAGTGAGCCGCCTCGGGCCAAAAGCCTTTGAACAGTGTGCCGGCTTCCTGCGCATCAACCACGGCGATAACCCGCTGGATGCCTCTACCGTGCACCCGGAAGCCTACCCGATCGTGGAGCGCATTCTGGCCGCCACCCAGCAGGCGCTAAACGACCTGATGGGCAACAGCAGCGAACTGCGCAACCTGAAAGCCGTCGATTTCACCGATGACAAGTTTGGTGTGCCGACGGTATCCGACATCATCAAAGAGCTGGAAAAACCGGGGCGTGACCCGCGTCCAGAGTTCAAAACCGCGAAGTTTGCCGACGGCGTCGAGACCATGAACGACCTGCTGCCCGGCATGGTGCTTGAAGGGGCGGTCACCAACGTCACCAACTTTGGCGCCTTTGTCGATATCGGCGTTCACCAGGATGGCCTCGTGCATATCTCATCGCTGTCGAATAAATTCGTCGAGGACCCGCATACTGTGGTCAAAGCCGGCGATATCGTGCAGGTGAAAGTGATGGAGGTCGATCTGCAGCGCAAGCGTATCGCCTTAACCATGCGCCTGGACGAGCAGCCAGGTGAGAGTAACGCCCGACGCGGCGGCGGCAGCGAACGCCCGCAGGGCAACCGCCCGGCAGCGAAAGCAGCAAAACCTCGCGGCCGCGAAACGGCGTCAGCCGGTAACAGCGCCATGATGGACGCGCTGGCTGCGGCAATGGGCAAAAAACGTTAATGCCTTCCCGGCCCCTCGCTATGAGGGGCCGTTTTCTTACCTGCAACGCTCGCCATTCCCTTTCCCTCTGCCAGTAATCTCTGAGTGTTTATATATTCTCGTAACCGGTTAATTACCGTTAATTACGGTCAATAAAATGAGTAAATATTCTCCGCATAAAGATTTCATTTTGTTAACCAATGAAACCTTAATTAAACATTAACGACAGCGGCTCACTTTGGCCTTATTTTTCGCCACACCACAGACCTTGCGTCATATCAAAAAACCGGCAAATTTGCCGGGCTAAGTTGATTATTACACCGCTTATGTATTGATGATAAAAACCATTATCATTATCATCATTTATAGTCAGTATATATTTTCTCCGTTGGCGATGCTCCCCGGCGCGGTGTAGCTATCGTATGCAATCCGTTCTCATTGACTTAGCGATGACAAGTAGGCCCTATGCAATTCACTCCTCATAGTGCGTGGAAAATCACTGGTTTCTCTCGCGATATTAGCCCGGCTTATCGTCAGAAACTGCTGTCTCTTGGAATGCTGCCGGGCTCTTCTTTTAGTGTGGTTCGCGTCGCACCGCTTGGCGATCCCGTTCATATCGAAACCCGGCGCGTGAGCCTGGTATTACGTAAAAAAGATCTCGAATTAATCGAACTGGAAGCGGTTGCACAATAACGCCAGCCCGGCACTTAGAGTCTGAAATATGAAAAAATTAACCATTGGTTTAATTGGAAATCCTAATTCCGGTAAAACAACGTTATTCAACCAGCTCACCGGCGCCCGCCAGCGCGTAGGCAACTGGGCCGGGGTGACCGTTGAGCGCAAAGAAGGGGCGTTTAGCACCACGGACCACCAGGTCACGCTGGTTGACCTGCCGGGAACATACTCGCTCACCACCATCTCTTCGCAGACCTCTCTGGATGAGCAGATTGCCTGCCACTATATCCTCAGCGGCGACGCCGACATGCTGATTAACGTGGTCGACGCCTCGAACCTGGAACGTAACCTCTACCTGACGCTCCAGTTACTGGAACTCGGATTCCCCTGCATCGTCGCCCTGAATATGCTGGATATCGCCGAGAAGCAAAAAATCCGTATCGACGTTGATGCGCTTGCGGCCCGTCTCGGCTGCCCGGTGATCCCGCTGGTTTCTACGCGCGGTCGCGGGATCGAAGCCTTAAAAATGGCGGTCGATCGCCACCAGCAAAATACCGCGCTCGAACTGGTGCACTATCCGCAGCCGCTGCTGCGTGAAGCCGACATGCTGGCCCAGGAGATGGCGCAGGAAATCCCGGCACGTCAACGCAGCTGGCTGGGTCTGCAGATGCTGGAGGGCGATATTTACAGCCGCGCTTACGCCGGTAATGCCGAGCATAAACTGGAGTCCGCTCTCGCCAACCTGAGCAACGAGATTGACGACCCGGCGCTGCATATTGCCGACGCCCGCTATCAAAGCATCGCCGCCATCTGCGATGCGGTCAGCAACACCCTGACCGCCGAACCGAGCCGCTTCACCGCCGCGATGGATAAAATCGTCCTCAGCCGCGTGCTGGGGCTGCCGGTGTTTCTGTTTGTCATGTACCTGATGTTCCTGCTGGCGATCAACATCGGCGGCGCGCTGCAGCCGTTCTTTGACGCCGGTTCCGTGGCTATCTTTATCCACGGTATCCAGTGGCTGGGCTACACCCTGCACCTTCCGGACTGGCTGACCGTTTTCCTGGCCCAGGGGATTGGCGGCGGTATCAATACCGTCCTGCCGCTGGTGCCGCAGATTGGCATGATGTACCTGTTCCTCTCCTTCCTTGAGGACTCCGGTTATATGGCGCGCGCGGCGTTCGTCATGGACCGCCTGATGCAGGCGCTGGGTCTGCCGGGCAAATCCTTCGTGCCGCTAATTGTCGGCTTCGGCTGTAACGTCCCGTCGGTGATGGGGGCGCGCACGCTGGATGCACCGCGTGAACGCCTGATGACTATCATGATGGCGCCGTTTATGTCCTGCGGCGCACGCCTGGCGATCTTCGCCGTCTTCGCCGCCGCGTTTTTTGGTCAGAACGGTGCGCTGGCGGTGTTCTCGCTGTATCTGCTTGGCATTGTGATGGCGATCCTGACCGGTCTGATGCTCAAGCACACCATCATGCGTGGCGAAGCCTCGCCGTTCGTGATGGAGCTTCCGGTCTATCACGTTCCGCATATTAAGAGCCTGATTATCCAGACCTGGCAGCGCCTGAAGGGCTTCGTGCTGCGCGCGGGTAAAGTTATCGTCATCGTCAGTATCTTCCTCAGCGCCCTGAACAGCTTCTCGCTCAACGGAAAACTGGTGAACAACATCAACGATTCGGCGCTGGCGTCGGTCAGCCGGGTGATCACGCCGATTTTCAAACCAATCGGCGTGCATGAAGATAACTGGCAGGCGACGGTCGGGCTGTTTACCGGCGCAATGGCCAAAGAAGTGGTGGTCGGGACGCTGAACACGCTCTACACCGCGGAAGATATCCAGAATGAAGCCTTTAACCCGCAGGAGTTCCACCTTGGTGACGAGCTACTAGCGGCGGTAGACGAGACATGGCAGAGCCTGAAAGATACCTTCAGCCTGAGCGTGCTGGCTAACCCTATCGAAGCCAGCAAAGGCGATGGTGAAATGGAAACCGGCGCCATGGGCGTGATGGGCAGCAAGTTCGGCAGCGCTGCGGCCGCCTACAGCTACCTGATTTTCGTTCTGCTCTATATTCCGTGCATCTCGGTGATGGGGGCTATCGCCCGCGAATCCAGCCGCGGCTGGATGTCATTCTCCATCCTGTGGGGGCTGAACATCGCTTATTCGCTCTCGACGCTGTACTACCAGACCGTCAGCTTCAGCCAGCATCCACGCTATAGCCTGGTGTGCATCCTGTCGGTGATCCTGTTTAACATCGTGGTCTTTGGTCTGCTGCGCCGGGCGCGGAGCCGGGTGGATGTCTCGCTGCTGGCCACGCGTAAAACGCCGTCATCCTGCTGCCAGAGCCCGGCAGGGGATTGCCACTAGGAAACCATGATGGCGTCACTGATTGAAGTCCGCGATATGCTGGCCCTGCAGGGACGGATGGAGGCGACGCAGCTCAGCGCTCGTCTCCATGCGCCGCAGCCGCTGGTTGACGCCATGCTGAGTCGCCTGGAGGCCATGGGAAAAGTCGTGCGCATCAAGGAAGACAAAGACAGCTGCTTGTCCGGTAGCTGCAAAAGCTGCCCGGAGGGCAACGCCTGTTTGCGGGAGTGGTGGGCACTGCGCTGAGCGCCATGACGGCGCGAAGAACAAAGCGAAGCGGGTCCTGAGACCCGCTTTTTGCTTATTTGTAGACGTCGGCGTTAGCGTGCACGGTTTTCTCGTTTTTCTCACCGGCAATAACCACAAAATACTTGCCGCCCAGCTCATCCGCTTTCTTCGACAGATCGCGTTTTGCATCCATCGGAGATGTCGTTTTAGAGGTGGTAATGCTTCCGACTTTCGTCAAATTCATCGATGCAACTTCATCTTTTTGAATCTCTTTCGCCGCAAAAACGCCAAAAGACAGGGATCCAATAACCAGAGATGCAGCAATACCCGTAATAAGTTTCATAGCCTAACTCTCCATCAGGTTGTTTTTATAGGACGCGGTGATGACTGAAATTCACCTTCTCCGCGACAACCTAAGTATTGCGTTGACCGGGATTTTTGCCACAGCCGGCTACAAATAATTGCTCAGGCGGTTATTCAGCGCCACCAGCGGTTGGCAAAACGCCTGCGGGTGCGAGATAAACGGCGCATGGGCGGCTTTATCAAAGACGATAGATTCGCTCTGCGGCCATAAGGCGTCCAGCAGGGGCACAATTTTGCGCGGCACCAGGCCATCCAGTCGGCCATACAGTCTGATAAACGGCATGGTTAACGCCGCCAGCGGCAGGCGCAGGTCCGTGGTTTTGAGGATCTCCAGGCCACCGTTCAATACATCAGTGGAGGGCATCGGCAGCGACAGGACCGTGCTTTTCAACGCCCGGGCGTCCTGACGCGCGCTTTCGGTACCCATGGTCTGCAGTGCCAGAAAACGCTCAACGGTGCGCTGAAAATCCTCGCTCAGCTGCTGCTGGAAGCCGCTCAACACCTCCGCCTTGATACCCGGCCAGTCGCCATCGGCGCCAAAACAGGGGGAAGAGGCAACGGTCACCAGCCCCAGCACCCGCTCAGGATGCTGCAACGCCACCTGGCTGGCCACCAGCCCGCCAAGGCTCCAGCCCAGCCAGACCGCCTTTTCAGGCGCTTTTTCTGCTACCAGCTGCGCCATGGCGTCCAGCGACAGCGCGCCAAAACCGCGACTGCGGCCATAACCCGGCAGATCGACCAGATGCAGCGTAAAATGCGAGGCCAGTTCCGACACGACGCCATCCCATACTCCGGCATTCAGCCCCCAGCCGTGCAGCAGCACAAGATGACAATTTCCTTCGCCCGTGGTTTGCCACCAGATGTCGTTCATCAGTTACTGTTCTCTTTCCATCACTATGAGGTGAAATATGCTAACAGCACACAGCTTATGCTGGCTATGCCAAATGCCGCTGGCGCTCAGCGGATGGGGGATCTGTTCGCGCTGCACCAGTGCATTACTGCACCCGCAACCGCTGTGCCCGCAGTGTGGACTGCCGGCCATCACTGGCCTGCTGCCCTGCGGACGCTGCGTGCAAAAACCGCCGCCGTGGCAACGGCTGGTGGCGGTCAATGACTACCGGCCACCGCTGAGTCGTCTGGTGCATCAGCTGAAGTTTACCGCGCGCCCGGAACTGGCCCCGGCGCTGGCGCGCCTGCTGCTGTTACGCCTGCGCCAGAGCGCGGAATTACCCCGGCCGGACCGGCTCGTCAGCGTCCCGCTCTGGCAGCGGCGCCACTGGCGGCGGGGTTTCAATCAAAGCGACCTGCTCTGTCGCCCGCTGGCGCGCTGGATGCACTGCGCCTGGCATCACGACGCTCTGCGCCGCCACCGGCGTACCGCAACCCAGCATCAACTCTCCGCCCGATTGCGCCGGCGTAACCTGAAAAATGCCTTTCAGCTTGAAATCCCGGTTCAGGGTCACCATATCGCCATTGTGGATGATGTCGTCACAACCGGAAGCACCGTCGCCGAGATATCCCGCCTGCTTTTGCGAAACGGCGCCGCGACGGTTCAGGTATGGTGTATATGCCGTACCTTGTAGACCCCTGCTGATGGGCGTATTATAACCCAGTAAAATAGTCAACTATTAGGCCAACGCTATGATCCGTATTTCCGATGCTGCACAAGCGCACTTTGCCAAACTGCTGGTCAATCAGGAAGAAGGGACACAAATTCGCGTATTTGTGATCAATCCCGGCACCCCTAACGCTGAGTGCGGCGTTTCCTACTGCCCACCGGATGCGGTGGAAGCCACCGACACGGCGCTGAAGTTTGAGCAACTGACCGCCTATGTCGACGAACTCAGCGCGCCGTACCTCGATGACGCTGAAATTGACTTCGTAACCGATCAGCTGGGTTCTCAGCTGACGCTGAAGGCGCCGAACGCCAAGATGCGTAAAGTCTCCGACGACGCACCGCTGATGGAGCGCGTGGAGTACATGCTGCAATCGCAGATTAACCCGCAGCTGGCCGGCCATGGCGGGCGCGTCACGCTGATGGAAATCACCGAAGACGGCCTGGCGATCCTGCAGTTCGGCGGCGGATGTAACGGCTGCTCCATGGTCGATGTGACCCTGAAAGAAGGGATCGAGAAGCAGCTGCTGAACGAGTTCCCGGAACTGAAAGGCGTGCGCGATCTGACCGAACACCAGCGCGGCGAGCACTCCTACTACTAAGCCTCCCCTGCTGCCTCATGCCCGGCGGTGTTTCACCTGCCGGGCTGCTTTTCTGACGCCCCCGCACAGCATTTCCCGCTACGCTATCCGGCTAAAACCCGGAAAAGAGTATGACTTAAGTCTCATATTTAAAATTTACCCCCGCCAGGTGATTCTCAACCTGCGTATGTTACCCGTATCATCTGTTTCAGGCACCGCTGCTATAAAAATAGCCAGCTATCCTTTATTACAGGAGTGATAGTCGATTTTATGGCGCCGCACCGCTTACCACCCTCGCGGGAGCAAGCGAAAAGAGATTGAAATTTGACGTTACCCATAACAAATGAAAGGCCAGGTAAATTATGCCATTAGTCATCGTTGCTATCGGGGTTGCCCTGTTATTACTGCTGATGATCCGCTTCAAAATGAACGGATTTATCGCGCTGGTTCTGGTGGCTCTCGCCGTCGGACTGATGCAGGGTATGCCGCTGGATAAAGTCATCGTATCCATTAAAAACGGCGTGGGAGGCACCCTCGGCAGTCTTGCGCTGATCATGGGCTTTGGCGCCATGCTCGGTAAGCTGCTGGCGGATTGTGGTGGCGCCCAGCGTATCGCCACGACCCTTATCGCCAAATTTGGCAAAAAGCACATTCAGTGGGCAGTGGTACTGACTGGTTTTACCGTCGGCTTCGCCCTGTTCTATGAAGTGGGCTTTGTGCTGATGCTGCCGCTGGTCTTTACCATCGCCGCGTCTGCTCGTATCCCGCTGCTGTATGTCGGTGTCCCGATGGCGGCCGCGCTCTCCGTTACCCACGGTTTCCTGCCTCCGCACCCGGGTCCGACGGCGATCGCCACCATCTTCCATGCCGACATGGGTAAAACCTTACTGTACGGTACGCTGCTGGCTATTCCGACCGTGATTCTGGCCGGTCCGGTGTATGCCCGCTGCCTGAAGAACATCGATAAACCGATTCCGGAAGGCCTGCATAACCCGAAAACCTTCACCGAAGAAGAGATGCCGGGCTTCGGCGTCAGCGTCTGGACCTCGCTGGTCCCGGTGGTGCTGATGGCGATGCGCGCCGTGGCGGAAATGGTGCTGCCAAAAGGTCACGCCTTCCTGCCGGTTGCGGAATTCTTTGGCGACCCGGTGATGGCAACGCTGATCGCGGTCTTAATCGCTCTGTTCACCTTCGGTCTGAACCGCGGCCGTTCGATGGATCAGATCAACGAGACGCTGACCTCATCGATTAAAATCATCGCCATGATGCTGCTGATCATCGGCGGCGGCGGCGCCTTCAAACAAGTGCTGGTAGATAGCGGCATGGATAAATACATCGCCTCTATCATGCATGAATCCAACATGTCTCCGCTGTTTATGGCCTGGTCCATTGCCGCCGTGCTGCGTATTGCACTGGGTTCGGCGACCGTTGCGGCCATTACCGCGGGGGGCATTGCGGCTCCGCTGATCGCCACCACCGGCGTCAGCCCGGAACTGATGGTTATCGCCGTAGGCTCAGGCAGCGTGATCTTCTCTCACGTTAACGACCCAGGCTTCTGGCTGTTTAAGGAGTACTTCAACCTGACCATCGGTGAGACCATCAAGTCCTGGTCGATGCTGGAAACCATTATTTCAGTATGCGGCCTGGTGGGCTGTCTGCTGCTGGGGATGGTGGTGTAACTCAGGCACCGTGATAAAAAAAGGCCGGGTCCGCTTGCTGCGACCCGGCCTTTTTATTGTGGCGTAACCCGGCATACAAGTGCTGTCGGGTAAACGACAGAACTAACGTTTCTTCGCCACGGCTTTACGGCGCTTATCCAGATCCTTAATCAGCTTATTCACCCGTTCATCGGCAAACATCTGCTCAAGGGTCACCGACAGCTTGCGCCGCCAGTTCGGATACTCGGTGCTGGTGCCCGGAATATTGACCGGGGAGGCCATCTCCAGCCAGTCTTCCGGCTGTAACCCCAGCAACGCGCTGTTGCTGTCGGCAATATAACGCTGCATCCCGCGATTCAGGGTCGAGCTCATCGCCATCAGCGAGGCGTGATGCCCGGCGCGTTTTGGCAGGCAGCCGTATTGATGCAGGGCGTCCAGCAGCCCCTGCTTCGCCAGCTCGCGATCCTGATACAGACCGCGCAGTACCACTTCATCCGGATACAGGCCTAACGATTTACCCAGCGTCAGATCTCCGCTTTCCCAGTAGCCGCGCAGCGTCGGCAGGTCATGCGTTGTTGCCACCGCCATTGATTGCACCGGATACGTCTGCGGCGCGCGGAAAGTCTTCTCGTGGTCATTTTCGAAATAGAGCACTTTGTAGGAATAAACGCCGCTCTTACGCAGCTTGCCAACAATCTCTACCGGCACGGTACCGAGATCTTCGCCGATCACCATGCAGCGCTGACGTTGACTCTCCAGCGCCAGAATCGACAGCAGATCATCCACCGGATACTGCACATAGGCCCCGTGGTCGGCGGTTTCGCCGTACGGGATCCACCACAGACGCAGGACCGACATCACGTGATCGATACGCAGCGCGCCGCAGTTTTGCATGTTGGCCCGCAGCAGTTCGATAAACGGCTCATACGCCCGGGAGACGATGATATGCGGATCCATCGGCGGCAGGCCCCAGTTCTGTCCCAGCGGGCCAAGAATGTCCGGCGGTGCACCAACGGAGGCTTTCAGGCAGTACAGTTCACGGTCACACCAGGTTTCCGATCCCCCTTCCGCCACGCCGACCGCCAGATCGCGGTACAGGCCAATCGGCATTGCATCGCGCTGGCTGGTCTGCCAGCAGTCGGCAAACTGTGACCAGGCCAGCCACTGCAGCCAGAGGTAGAAACTCACCTCATCAGCATGTTCAGTGCAGAAGGCTTTCACTTCCAGGCTGGTGATGTCCTGGTAGGCTTTTGGCCACGCCGGCCAGCCCCAGCGCAGCGGGTCCTGCTGAACCTGCCAGGCATGCAGCGCATCAAACGCCGCCTGCCAGTACAGGCTTTCGCCTTCGCGCAGCACGAACTGACGAAACGCCGTCATGGCCTCATCGTTGCGGCCAGAAAAACGCTGCCAGGCCATACGCAATGCGGTCATTTTCAACGCGGTGACCGCGGTGTAATCCACATCTTCAGTCTGACGCGCCGCCTGTAAGGCCTGCTGTGTATCTGCCGAGTGCCACCAGGCCTGGGCTTCTTTGTTCAGACGAAAATCATCGACCGCATTGACGTCGATATAGATAACGTTCAGCCAGCGCCGCGAAGACGGGCTGTAAGGGCTGGCGCTTTCCGGGTTTGCCGGGTAGAGCGCATGAATCGGGTTAAGACCGATAAACGCCCCGCCGCGCTGAGCAATTTGCGGCAGCATTGCGCGTAAATCGCCAAAGTCGCCCACGCCCCAGTTGTTCTCTGAGCGCAGGGTGTAGAGCTGCACGCAGGCGCCCCACAACTTTTGGCCCTCTTTCAGCGCCTGAGGTTCATAGCAACGTACGGGCGCGACAATTGCCCGACAGTGCCAACGCTCTCCCTCCTGGGTGAGCGTCAGCGAGTGATAGCCTTCCGGGAGTTTCACCGGCAGCGGCAGCGTATCGCCGCCGCTAACCTTGCCCTGATACTGCTTCCCCTCTTCGGTGGTGAGGATCCACTGGTATTCACCGCTGCCGGCAACCGGCAGCGACATTTTTTTCCCGTGGGTGAATACCTTCACCGCCGGCAGGGGATCGACCGCCACTTTCGTGGCAGCCGTGGTCCGATGCATCGCATCAAGCAGACGCTTTTTCGTCGCCGCAGCAATAGACTGCGGCTTACCATGCGCATTGATGTAGTCAGGGCTTATCCCTGCCGCCAGCGCGGCGTTATCAAGGCGTTGAGTCTCCATAGGCCCGTCCTTAGCGTTTTGCCTGCCAGATACGTTGTTGATAATCGCGGATAGAGCGGTCGGAGCTGAACATACCGCAACGCGCGGTATTCAGAATGGTCGCGCGCGTCCAGGCTTCCTGGTCACGGTACAATTCATCCACCTGCTTCTGCGCCGCCACATAGGCTTCGAAGTCAGCCAGCACCAGGTACGGGTCGCCGCCTTTCAGCAGGCTGTGCAGCATCTGGTCGAAGGCGTGTTTATCGCCATCGCTGTACTTACCGCTTTCCAGCTCTTTCAGCACCGCATCCAGCAGCTTGTCTTTCTTACGCCATTTCAGCGGGTCATAGCCTTTCGCCTTCAGCGCTTTCACTTCTTCGACGGTGTTACCGAAGATAAAGATGTTTTCCTCGCCGACCTGTTCAGCGATTTCAACGTTCGCGCCGTCCAGGGTGCCGACGGTCAATGCGCCGTTCAGCGCCAGCTTCATGTTGCCGGTACCGGAGGCTTCTTTACCTGCCGTGGAGATCTGCTCAGAGATATCCGCCGCTGGGATCAGCATTTCCGCCGCGGAGACACAATAATCCGGCAGGAACACCACTTTCAGCTTATCGCCCACCAGCGGGTCGTTATTTACCGCTTCCGCTACCTTGTTGATAGCGAAAATGATGTTCTTCGCCAGGTAGTAGCCCGGTGCCGCTTTCGCGCCAAACAGGAATACGCGCGGTACACGGTCTGCCTGCGGGTTTTCACGAATTTCTTTGTACTGCGCCAGGATGTTCAGCAGGTTGAGGTGCTGACGTTTGTACTCGTGCAGACGCTTGATCTGGATATCGAAAATCGCCTGCGGGTTAATCTCGATACCGGTACGCAGCTTAACGAACTCTGCCAGACGGACTTTGTTCGCCAGCTTGATGTCACGATACGTTTTACGGAACGCCGCATCATCGGCATATTTCTCGAGATTAATCAGCTGATCGAGGTCGTTGGCCCACTCTTTCTTCAGCGTCTTATCCAGCAGCGCGGCCAGAGCCGGGTTGCACTGTTTAATCCAGCGGCGCGGCGTGATGCCGTTGGTGACGTTATGGAATTTGTTCGGCCACAGCTGGTGATATTCCGGGAACAGATCCTTCACCACCAGATCGGAGTGCAGTGCCGCCACGCCGTTCACCGCGAAGCCGCTGACCACGCACATGTTCGCCATCCGAACCTGCTTGTCATGCACCACCGCCAGTTTCGCCCATACCTGCTTATCGCCCGGCCAGGTTTTCTCAACCAGGGTTTTAAACTGTTTGTTGATCTCGTTAATGATCTGCATGTGGCGCGGCAGCAGCGCTTTGACCAGCTTCTCGTCCCAGCACTCCAGCGCTTCAGGCATCAGCGTGTGGTTGGTATAGGCGAAGGTTTTGCTGGTAATAGCCCATGCATCGTCCCAGCTCAACTGGTGCTCATCGATCAGCACGCGCAGCAGCTCAGGGATGGCAATCGTCGGGTGCGTGTCGTTGAGCTGGATCACTTCGTAATCCGCCAGCTCGGCCAGCTTGCGGCCTGCCAGATGATGACGACGCAGAATATCGGCAACCGAACAGGCGCACTGGAAGTACTGCTGCATCAGACGCAGCTTTTTCCCTGCCTGGTGGTTGTCGTTCGGGTAGAGCACTTTAGTCAGTTTGGCCGCGTCGATACCCTGCTGTTCAGCACGCAGGAAATCGCCGTCGTTAAATTTGGTCAGGTTAAACGGATGCGCGTGGGTCGCCTGCCATAAACGCAGCGGCTGCGCGACGTTATTGCGATAGCCCAGTACCGGCAGATCCCAGGCTTCACCGGTAATCACAAACGCCGGCTGCCAGGCACCGCTCTTGCTCACCTTGCCGCCCAGCCCGACCTGTACGTCCAGCTGTTCGTTATGGCGGAACCATGGGTAGCGACTACGCCCCCAGTCATCCGGCGCTTCAATCTGCTGGCCATCGTTGAAAGACTGGCGGAACAGACCGTATTGATAATTGAGGCCATAGCCGGTTGCCGACTGGCCTACGGTCGCCATGGAGTCGAGGAAACAGGCTGCCAGACGGCCCAGGCCGCCGTTACCCAGTCCCGGATCGATCTCTTCTTCCAGCAGGTCGGTCAGGTGGATGTCGTGCGCTTTCAGCTCATCGCTCACCCCTTGATACCAGCCGAGGTTCAGCAGGTTGTTACCGGTCAGGCGGCCAATCAAAAACTCCATCGAGATGTAGTTGACGTGGCGCTGTCCTTTCGCTGGTTTCGCGATCGGCTGAGCCGATAACAGCTCGGCCAGCGCGCCGCTCACGGCGTGCCACCACTGACGCTGCGTCATCTCAGAAGCGGACTGTAAGCCAAGATGCTGCCACTGACGGGTCAGTGCAGCCTGAAACTGATCTTTATTAAAAGAAGTCTGTGACATAAGAAATCCGGGTCCTTTACTAAAACGTTGGCGTTAGTGTGCCGACCTCCTGCAACAACGTCCTCATCCCGATGGGGATTAGGCAGGGAGGAGCAGCAGGGATGAGCGAAAAGTGTGATCGTGGCCACTATAACGGTAGCTCTCTGAGAAAAATTTGCTGAATAAATCACCACGCCGGGGGGCGATAGAGGGACAAAATCTGTTACAGGGCGAAACATGGTGCTCAACCCAATACCCTTGCGCAATTATCACCAAATAAAAATAAACATTGTGTAAAAATAATCCTCTCCGGGACGCTCAATACGTCAAAACGCTTATTTCTAAGAATTTGCTGACATTAATTTAATAAAAACATGCAACTACAAGAAAATGCAGTGAAATTCATTTCATCGCCGCTGAAAGTGCGATCAAACCCAGGCTCCACGCCCACTGGTACCGGTTTTACCATGCGAGTGATTTAATGAGGAATTTGTGACCTGGTGCAAATTCAAGAGCATAAAATTCGGACATAACTTGCAATAACTTTCATAATCGCCGACCTTAATAGTCATTAATTACGAAGCGCAAAAAAAATCGCAAACCTCTCTTGCACAGCGAAATGATTAACTATGTTGATTCCGTCTAAATTAGGTCGTCCAGTCCGCCTTGAACACACTGTGGTTCGCGAGCGATTACTGGCGAAACTTTCCGGCGCGAACAATTACCGTCTCGTGTTGGTCACCAGCCCGGCAGGCTATGGCAAGACCACGCTCATCTCACAGTGGGCGGCGGGGAAAAAAGAACTTGGGTGGTTCTCGCTTGATGAAGGCGACAACCAACAGGAACGTTTTGCCAGTTATCTGATCGCCTCCGTTCAGCAGGCTACCGGTGGGCACTGCGCCGCCAGCGAGGCAATGGTGCAGAAGCGCCAGTACGCCAGCCTCCCCTCGCTCTTCGCGCAGCTGTTTATTGAACTTGCCAGCTGGCAGCATCCGCTGTACCTGATCATCGATGACTATCATCTGATCAACAACCCGGTGATTCATGATGCGATGCGCTTCTTCCTGCGCCACCAACCCGAAAATATGACCCTGGTGGTGCTCTCGCGTAACCTGCCGCAGCTTGGCATTGCCAACCTGCGGGTCCGCGATCAACTGCTGGAGATCGGCAGCCAACAGCTGGCGTTTACCCATCAGGAAGCCAAACAATTTTTCGACTGTCGCCTGACGTCACCGATTGAAGCAGAAGACAGCCGCCGGCTGTGTGACGATGTCGCCGGCTGGGCAACCGCACTGCAGCTGATTGCCCTCTCGGCGCGCCAGAACAACTCCTCCGCCCACCACTCCGCCCGACGTCTGGCCGGCATTAACGCCAGCCACCTGTCCGATTACCTGGTGGATGAAGTGCTGGATAATGTTGATGCCCGCACGCGCAATGTGCTGCTGAAAAGCTCGCTGCTACGTTCAATGAACGATGCGCTTATCGTGCGCGTAACCGGGGAAGATAACGGCCAGATGCAGCTGGAGGAGATCGAACGTCAGGGTCTGTTCATGCAGCGGATGGACGATTCCGGTGAATGGTTCCGCTATCACCCTCTGTTCGGCAACTTCCTGCGACAGCGCTGCCAGTGGGAACTGGCAACCGAACTCCCTGAAATTCACCGCTCCGCCGCGGAAGGCTGGATGGCGCTCGGCTTCCCGAGCGAAGCTATCCATCATGCACTGGCGGCTGGCGACGCGAAAATGCTGCGCGATATCCTGCTCAATCACGCCTGGGGCATGTTTAACCACAGCGAGCTGGGGCTGCTTGAGCAGTCACTGGCGGCGCTGCCGTGGTCAAGCCTGCTGGAAAATCCGCGCCTGATTCTGTTGCAGGCCTGGCTGATGCAAAGCCAGCACCGCTACAGCGAAGTCAATACTCTGCTGGCCCGGGCCGAGCAGGAGATGGATATTAAGCTGGATACCGCCATGCACGGCGATTTCAACGCCCTGCGCGCGCAGGTGGCGATTAACGCCGGCGATCAGGAAGAGGCTGAGCGGCTGGCAATGGTCGCCCTCGACGAGCTGCCGCTGGCCAGCTATTACAGCCGCATCGTCGCCACTTCGGTGCACGGTGAAGTGCTGCATTGCAAAGGCCTGCTTAGCAAATCGCTGGCGGTCATGCAGCAAACGGAGCAGATGGCCCGTCGCCATGATATCTGGCACTACGCGCTGTGGAGCATGATCCAGCAAAGTGAAATTCTGTTTGCTCAGGGCTTCCTGCAGGCCGCGTGGGAAGTTCAGGAGAAAGCCTTCCAGCTGATCCGGGAGCAGCATCTCGAACAGCTACCGATGCATGAGTTCCTGCTGCGTATTCGCGCGCAGCTGCTGTGGGCATGGGCGCGTCTGGACGAAGCTGAAGTCTCAGCTCGCAGCGGGATGGAAGTCCTCGCGACCTATCAGCCGCAACAGCAGCTGCAATGTCTGGCCTTGATGGTCCAGTGCTCGCTGGCGCGTGGTGACCTGGATAACGCCCGCAGCCATCTCAACCGTCTGGAAAACCTGCTCGGCAACGGTCACTACCATAGCGACTGGGTATCGAACGCCGACAAGGTCCGGGTGATCTACTGGCAGATGGTCGGCGACAAAGCCGCGGCGGCCAACTGGCTGCGCCAGACGCCAAAACCAGAATTTGCCAATAACCACTTCCTGCAGAGCCAGTGGCGCAACATTGCCCGGGCGCAGATCCTGCTGGGCGATTTCGACTCGGCGGAAATGGTACTGGAAGAGTTAAACGACAACGCGCGTTCGCTGCGCCTGATGAGCGATATCAACCGCAACCTGCTGCTGCTCAATCAGCTTTACTGGCAGGCGGGGCGCAAAGGCGAAGCGCAAAAAGTGTTGCTTGAAGCGCTGGCCCTCGCCAACCGTACCGGGTTTATCAACCACTTTGTGATTGAAGGCGAAGCCATGGCGCAGCAGCTGCGTCAGCTTATTCAGTTAAATACGCTGCCGGAGCTTGAGCAGCACCGCGCCCAGCGCATCCTGCGCGATATTAACCAGCACCATCGCCATAAGTTTGCCCACTTTGATGAAGGCTTTGTCGAGCGGCTGCTGAGCCACCCGGAAGTTCCGGAACTGATCCGCACCAGCCCGCTGACGCAACGCGAATGGCAGGTATTAGGGCTTATCTACTCCGGCTACAGCAACGAGCAGATCGCTGGCGAGCTGGATGTAGCGGCCACGACGATCAAAACCCATATTCGTAATCTGTATCAGAAGCTGGGAGTCGCACACCGCCAGGATGCCGTTCAGCATGCCCAGCGGTTGCTTAAAATGATGGGATACGGCGTCTGACGCCGTTTAGCACAGTTCCAGCTGAACGTTATTCTCGCTAATCACCTTCAGCACTCCTGCCGGCGGCATCACATCGGTGTAGACTGCATCGACCATGCTGATGCTGCCCATATTCACCATCGCGTTACGGCCAAACTTCGAGTGATCCACCACCAGCATCACATGGCGCGAGTTTTCAATGATCGCGCGCTTGGTCCGCACCTCATGGTAATCGAACTCCAGCAGTGAACCATCGCTGTCGACGCCACTGATGCCGAGAATGCCGAAATCAAGGCGGAACTGGGAGATAAAATCCAGCGTCGCTTCGCCAATAATGCCTCCGTCGCGGCTGCGCAGTTCGCCACCGGCCAGAATAATGCGGAAGTCCTCTTTCACCATCAGCGTGGTGGCGACGTTGAGGTTATTGGTGACGATACGCAGATCGTTATGCTCCAGCAGCGCGTGCGCGACGGCTTCCGGGGTGGTGCCGATATCGATAAACAGCGTGGCGCCGTCAGGGATTTGGCTCGCCACCTTGCGGGCGATGCGCTCTTTTTCCTGCGTCTGGGTGGCTTTTCGGTCATGCCACGAGGTGTTCACTGAACTCGACGGCAGCGCCGCGCCGCCGTGATGACGCAGGATCATCTTCTGTTCAGCGAGGTCATTCAGGTCACGACGAATGGTCTGCGGGCTGACGGCAAACTGCTCGACCAGCTCTTCCGTACTGACATATCCCTGTTTTTTTACCAGCTCGATAATCGCGTCATGACGTTGTGTTTGTTTCATGAAATATCCCTGGGATTATAAGACTCACTTCACAGAGAGCCCGGTGAAGAGGCTCTATGTTCGCTTTCGCACATGCTGCGTATCGACAAACGCCATCGCCAGCCCGGTCAACAACCCAGCCACGTGCGCGCCGTTGGCGATCGACATGCCAAAAACATCAAACCATCCAGCCACTAACCATACTAATGAGAAGAGGATCAGGCCGCGCTGTAAATAGACGCCGCTTTGCGGATCCCGCTCGCCCCGCAGCCAGACATAGCCCATCAGCGCATAGACTACGCCGGACAAACCGCCAAACCAGGGGCCGCTATATTGATGCTGGATAAACCCGCTCAACAGGGCGCTAATCACGGTAATGACCACCAGCTTGCCGGTGCCAATACGCTTTTCCACCGCGCCGCCGAGGTACCACCACCATAGCAGGTTAAACAGAATATGCATCAGCGAGAAGTGCATGAAAGCATGGCTAAAGTAGCGCCAGGCCTCAAATTTCAGCGACGGGTCATACGGCCAGGCCAGCAGCAGCATCACCGGCTGGTCGCCGATAATGTTTTGCAGCACAAAGACCAGAATACAGGCGATCAGCACCGCCCACGTAAAGGGACCGGCGTTACGACGCAGGGTGGCGAAAAAGGGAAAGCGCTGGTAGCGCAGGCCGCTGTTGGTGTGCCCGGATTGCCAGCTGGCCGCCAGATAGCGCGGGTCGGCCGGGTTTTCCAGAAAGCGAGCCAGTTCAGTCTGCACCCGCCCGGCCTGGCTCTCATCAGCCAGCCAGACATCGCTCTGCTCATGCTGCTGAATGGTCAGGATAATGCCCTGCGTCGCCATGTAGTCGACAAACGCCTGGGCCACACGCGGGTTAGCAAAAGAGGTAATCATTAACATACAGCGGGTCGCTTATTCCACACAAAGGGGGCTAGTATATACACTAAACCCGTCGAGTTGCAGGAGATGTACGCCGCGGACGCCACCGGGCCGTCGCGCTAATGGCCCTGAGACGGCATCAGGCGGCAAGAGAGTGCCCAACGGCATCGACCAGCCGACGGCTGGCCAGGATACAGACGCTTACAGCGCGCCATGCTCCACTTCCGCCGGGAAGTGGCGATGCCACGCATCGAAACCGCCATCCACACTGTAGACCTTGTCATAGCCCTGCTGCAGCAGATACTGCGCGGCGCCTTTGCTGCTGTTGCCGTGGTAGCACATCACCATCACCGCGGTTTCAACATCGTTATCACGCATAAACGCGCCCAGCGTATCGTTGGTCAGATGAAACGCGCCCGGCGTGTGCCCCATCGCAAAGCTCTGCGGGTCGCGAATATCCACCAGCACCGCCATCGCCTGATGCAGTTTCTGGTGCGCTTCTTCTACGTTGATACATTCAAAGTGGTCCATGTGCTCTGTTCTCTATATATAGCAGGGGGTTTTTACGGGCGGTAACCGGCCATGATTCTACTGCTTAGTTTACCGTCAGACGGCAATTAAACACCAATATGTTACATGCATCACTCTGAAATGTTTTTTTGATGTTACCAAAGGCGCGTTTGTTTGCTATATTGAGCGATATCGAACATTTGTGAGCTTAAACGAAAGTGCCAGAGGTAGCGAACGTGGAAACCAAAGATCTGATTGTGATAGGGGGAGGCATCAACGGTGCCGGTATCGCGGCAGACGCCGCCGGGCGTGGTTTATCCGTCCTGATGCTGGAAGCACGCGATCTCGCCTGCGCCACCTCCAGCGCCAGCTCAAAGCTGATTCACGGCGGGCTGCGCTACCTTGAACACTACGAATTCCGCCTGGTCAGCGAAGCGCTGGCCGAGCGCGAAGTGCTGCTAAAAATGGCGCCGCATCTGGCCTTCCCGATGCGTTTTCGCCTGCCCCATCGCCCGCACCTGCGTCCGGCCTGGATGATCCGGGTAGGTCTGTTTATGTACGATCACCTCGGCAAACGCACCAGTTTACCCGGCTCAACCGGGTTGCGATTTGGCGCAGAATCAGTACTTAAACCTGAAATTTTGCGCGGTTTCGAATATTCCGACTGCTGGGTCGACGATGCGCGACTGGTACTGGCTAACGCACAGATGGTGGAACGCAAAGGCGGCGAGGTCCGTACCCGTACCCGGGCTATCTCGGCGAAACGCGAAAACGGTCTGTGGATTGTGGAAGCCCAGGATATCGATACCGGCGAGAAATTTACCTGGCAGGCCCGGGGACTGGTCAACGCGACCGGCCCGTGGGTCAAACAGTTCTTTGACGATGGCATGCAGCTACGTTCGCCGTACGGCATCCGTCTGATCAAAGGCAGCCACATCGTGGTGCCGCGGGTGCATACCCAGAAGCAGGCCTACATTCTGCAAAACGAAGATAAACGTATTGTCTTCGTCATCCCGTGGATGGATGAGTTCTCGATCATCGGCACCACCGACGTGGAGTACAACGGCGATCCGCAAAAAGTGGCGATCGATGACAACGAGATTAACTATCTGCTGAAGGCCTACAACGCCCACTTCAAGAAGACGCTGTCGCGCGACGATATCGTCTGGACCTACTCCGGCGTCCGTCCGCTGTGTGATGACGAATCGGATTCACCGCAGGCCATCACCCGCGATTACACCCTTGATATCCATGACGAAAATGGCCAGGCGCCGCTGCTGTCGGTGTTTGGCGGCAAGCTGACCACCTATCGCAAGCTGGCCGAACACGCGCTGGAAAAACTGACGCCCTACTACAAAGGGATCGGCCCGGCGTGGACCAAAACCGCCGTGTTACCCGGCGGCGATATCGGCGGTGACCGGGACGATTACGCGGCGAAACTCCGCCGCCGCTTCGCCTTTATCAGCGAATCCATGGCGCGCCATTATGCCCGCACCTACGGCAGCAACAGCGAGCTGATCCTCTCAGGAGCGACCTCGCTGAGCGATCTGGGGGAAGACTTTGGTCATGAGTTTTATGAAGCTGAGCTGAAATACCTGGTGGAGCATGAATGGGTACGCAGCCTTGACGATGCCATCTGGCGTCGGACGAAACAAGGGATGTGGCTGAACGCCGGACAGCAGGCGCAGATTGAGACCTGGCTGGCGCAGCACGCGGGAAAGTCTGAGCTGTCGCTGGCCTCTTAAGCGACTGACCGGACCCGCAATAAGCCAAAAAAATGCTGGTCACCTTAGGTGACCAGCATTAGGACCAACCTGCCCCGGATGTTTTAGTGCACTAGCGGCTACAGCCGGACGGGGTCGATATGCCAGATATGCTCGGCATACTCCTGAATCGTACGGTCAGAGGAGAAATAGCCCATATTGGCGATATTGAGCATCGCTTTCATGGTCCACTCTTCCGGATGACGATACAGCTCATCGACTTTATCCTGGCAATCCACGTAGCTGCGGTAATCCGCCAGCACCTGATAGTGGTCGCCAAAGTTAATCAGCGAATCCAGCAGGTCACGATAGCGCCCCGGCTCTGAAGGACTGAACACACCGGTGCCGATTTGCGTCAGCGCCTGATGCAGTTCCGGATCCTGCTCGTAGAACTCCCGCGGCTTATAACCACTCCGACGCAGCGCCTCCACCTGTTCTGCGGTATTGCCGAAGATAAAGATATTCTCCTCTCCGACGTGCTCCTGCATCTCGACGTTGGCGCCGTCCAGGGTTCCGATAGTCAACGCGCCGTTCAGGGCGAATTTCATATTACTGGTCCCGGAGGCTTCGGTTCCCGCCAGCGAGATCTGTTCGGAAAGATCGGCTGCCGGAATGATCACCTGCGCGAGGCTGACGCTGTAGTTCGGGATAAACACCACTTTCAGCTTATCGCCAATCTGCGGGTCGTTGTTCACCACCGCCGCCACGTCGTTAATAAGATGAATGATGTGCTTCGCCATGTAGTAGGCCGATGCGGCTTTCCCGGCAAAGACATTCACACGCGGCACCCACTCGGCGTCAGGATCGGCCTTGATGCGGTTGTAGCGCGCAATCACGTGCAGCACGTTCATCAGCTGGCGCTTGTACTCGTGGATACGCTTGATTTGCACATCAAACAGCGCTTTCGGGTTCACCACCACGTTCAGATGCTGGGCAATGTAGTTCGCCAGCCGCTGCTTGTTCTCCAGCTTCGCCTGACGCACGGCGAGGTTCACCGTCGGGTAGTCGATATGCTGCTCCAGCTCTTTCAGCTGGCTCAGATCGGTACGCCAGGTGCGGCCAATATGCTCATCCAGCACCTTCGATAACGGCGGGTTCGCCAGCGCCAGCCAGCGTCGCGGCGTCACGCCGTTGGTGACGTTGGTGAAGCGCATCGGGAAGATTTTCGCGAAGTCGGCAAACAGAGACTCTACCATCAGCCGCGAGTGCAGCTCGGAAACGCCGTTCACTTTATGGCTAATCACCACCGCCAGCCACGCCATACGCACCTGGCGACCGTTAGATTCATCGATGATCGACGTCCGGCTCAGCAGCACGGTATCGCTGGGGTACTGCTCCTGAAGCGTCTTCAGGAAGTAGTCGTTGATCTCGAAGATAATCTGCAGATGTCGCGGCAGGATTTTCCCCAGCATATCGACAGGCCAGGTCTCCAGCGCTTCGCTCATCAGGGTATGGTTGGTGTAGGAGAACACCTGGCAGGTGACTTCAAAAGCCTCATCCCAGCTGAATTTGTGCTCGTCAATCAACAGGCGCATCAGCTCCGGAATCGACAGCACCGGGTGGGTATCGTTGAGGTGAATCGCAATCTTCGCCGCCAGGTTGGCGTAGGTTTTATGCAGCTGATAGTGCCGGCTGAGAATATCCTGCACCGTGGCGGACACCAGGAAATACTCCTGACGTAAGCGCAGCTCGCGTCCGGAATAGGTCGAGTCGTCCGGGTACAGCACCCGGGAGACGTTTTCCGAGTGGTTTTTATCTTCCACCGCAGCAAAGTAGTCGCCCTGGTTAAATTTACCGAGGTTGATCTCGCTGCTGGCCTGCGCGCTCCACAGCCGCAAAGTGTTGGTGGCGTCGGTGTCGAAGCCCGGGATAATCTGGTCGTAGGCTTCCGCGAGGATCTCTTCGGTTTCTACCCAGCGGGATTGTTTACCTTCCTGCTGAATGCGCCCGCCAAAACGCACTTTGTAACGGGTATTGTGGCGTTCAAATTCCCACGGGTTGCCGTATTCCAGCCAGTAGTCGGGGGACTCTTTCTGCCGCCCGTCCACGATGTTTTGCTTAAACATCCCGTAGTCATAACGGATACCGTAGCCCCGCCCCGGCAGACCTAAGGCCGCCAGAGAGTCGAGGAAACAGGCCGCCAGGCGCCCCAGGCCACCATTGCCGAGGCCCGGGTCGTTCTCTTCATCAATCAGCTCTTCCAGATTGAGCCCCATCTCCTCCAGCGCATTGTTCACATCCTCGTAGATGCCCAGTGACAACAACGCGTTAGAGAGGGTACGACCGATCAGGAACTCCATCGACAGGTAGTAAACCTGGCGAACTTCCTGAGAAAGCTGCGCGCGATTGGAGCGTAACCAGCGCTCAACCATCCGGTCACGGACGGCAAACAGGGTGGCGTTGAGCCACTCATGTTTATTGGCGATAGCCGGATCTTTGCCGATGATAAACATCAGCTTGTAGGCAATAGAGTGCTTTAACGCCTCAACGCTCAGCGTGGGTGATGCATAGCTAAAGGGTACATTCATCGCAATGACTCCTGTGGTTACATCAAGCGTTGATAAAGTTCGCGATAGGAGTTCGCGGCAACCTGCCAGCTAAAATCCATATTCATCGCCTGGCGTTGCACGTAACGCCACAGCGACGGGCGCGACCACAGCACGAAGGCGCGTCGAATGGCCCGTAATAGCGAAACGGCATTACTGTCTTCAAACACAAAACCGCTGGCCACGCCATCGGCGAGGTTTTCCAGCGAACTGTCGGTGACGGTATCCGCCAGGCCACCGGTACGACGGACCAACGGCAGCGTGCCGTACTTCAGGCCATACAGCTGCGTTAAGCCGCAGGGTTCAAAACGGCTGGGAACCAGAATCACGTCGGCGCCGCCCATAATGCGGTGGGAGAAGGCCTCGTGATAGCCGATCTGCACGCCAACTTTCCCCGGATGCTCCGCCGCCGCGGCCAGGAAACCTTCCTGCAGTACCGGATCGCCTGCGCCCAGCAGCGCCAGCTGTCCGCCCTGCTCCAGCAGGCCTGGCAGCGCTTCCAGCACCAAATCCAGCCCTTTCTGGCTGGTCAGACGGCTGACGACGGCAAACAGAGGGGCTTTGTCATCGACTTTCAGCCCCATCGCAATCTGCAGCTGACGTTTGTTTTCTGCTTTCTCCTCAAGGCGGTCACGGTCATAGCGCGCGGCCAGCAGCAGGTCGCTTTCCGGGTTCCAGATACGGTCGTCTACCCCGTTAAGAATCCCCGATAGCCGCCCTTCGTGCTGACGCTGACGCAGCAGCCCTTCCATGCCGTAGGCATATTGCGGCTCGGTGATCTCGCGCGCGTAGGTCGGGCTCACCGCCGTAATGTGGTCGGCATAATAGAGTCCCGCTTTCAGGAACGAGAGCTGCCCGTTGAACTCGAGGCCATGCATGTTATAGAACGACCAGGGCAGTTCGATATCATTCATGTGCCAGGAGTAGAACATTCCCTGATAGGCCAGGTTATGTACCGTAAAGACCGATTTCGCCGGGTGTCCGCGTGCCGCCAGGTAGGCGGGCGTCAGCCCCGCATGCCAGTCATGGGCGTGCACAACATCAGGGCGCCAGAAAGGATCCAGCCCGCTGGCCATTTCACTCCCGACCCATCCCAGCAGGGCAAAGCGCAGCACGTTGTCGGTATAAGCATGCTGATGGGTATCGTGGTAAGGGCTCCCTGGGCGGTCGTAGAGATGCGGGGCATCAATCAGATAGATCCCCACGCCGTTAAAATGGCCGAACAGCAGCGTCATACGACCCGCGAAGGTATCCCGGCGCGTCACTACCTGCGCATCGGTCACTCCACGACGGATATCAGGGAAGGCCGGTAACAACACACGCGTGTCGATACCTTCCGCGATTTGTGCCGCAGGCAGCGCGCCGAGGACATCTGCCAGGCCGCCGGTTTTTAACAGCGGAAACATCTCCGAACATACGTGTAAGACCTGCATTAGCGCTCCTGTTTATGCCCCAACTTCCGCAACATATCACGCGTAACCAGCACGATACCTTCCTCTGAGCGGTAGAACCGACGCGCATCCTCTTCCG
This sequence comes from Enterobacter sp. JUb54, assembly GCF_014298075.1. Lineage (GTDB taxonomy): Bacteria > Pseudomonadota > Gammaproteobacteria > Enterobacterales > Enterobacteriaceae > Klebsiella > Klebsiella lignicola. The sequence goes on along the minus strand of NZ_CP060418.1, from coordinate 4,402,038 downwards.
CATGTTCACCGATCACCATCCCTTCAGGAATGACACAGGCGCGATCGATCACACAGCGGCGCAGACGGCATGAGCGCCCCACCCATACTTCTGGCAATAAGACTGACGAATCAATGTTACAGAATGAGTTCACGCGCACGCGCGGGAACAGCACCGACTGCACCACCACGGAACCGGAGATAATACAGCCGCCCGACACCAGGGAGTTCAGCGTCATGCCGTGGCTGCCGGAACGGTCCTGCACAAACTTGGCCGGTGGCAGAGACTCCATATGGGTGCGAATTGGCCAGTTCTGGTCATACATATCCAGCTCCGGCGTCACCGAAGCCAGGTCAAGGTTCGCTTTCCAGTAGGCCTCCAGCGTTCCCACATCACGCCAGTACGGTTCCGCATCCTGGTCAGACTGCACGCAGGAGAGTGGGAAAGGATGTGCATAAGCCATGCCAGCTTCGGTGATCTTAGGAATAATATCTTTGCCGAAATCGTGGCTGGAATTTTCGTCGTTATCGTCTTCCGCTAGCAGCTCATAAAGATAATCCGCATCAAAGACATAGATCCCCATGCTGGCCAGCGATTTAGTGGCATCACTCGGCATGGCCGGCGGGTTGGCCGGTTTCTCGACGAACTCGATGATTTTGTCGCTCTCATCCACCGCCATCACGCCGAAGGCGGATGCCTCTTCGATGGGCACCGGCATACAGGCAACGGTGCAGCGCGCCCCTTTTTCGACATGGTCGATCAGCATGCGGGAATAGTCTTGCTTGTAGATATGGTCGCCGGCGAGGATCACCACATATTCCGCTTTATAGCGGCGGATGATATCGAGGTTCTGCGTCACAGCATCCGCGGTGCCGCGGTACCAGTTTTCGCCATGCACACGCTGCTGTGCCGGCAGCAAATCGACGAACTCGTTCATCTCTTCGCTAAAGAACGACCAGCCACGTTGAATATGTTGTACCAGCGTGTGGGATTGATACTGGGTGATCACGCCGATACGGCGAATACCTGAGTTAATACAGTTGGATAACGCGAAGTCAATGATACGAAACTTACCGCCAAAATGGACGGCCGGTTTTGCACGTTTGATTGTTAAGTCCTTAAGCCGGGTACCGCGCCCCCCCGCCAGAATCAACGCAACGGTTTTGATCGGCAGCTGACGCGCCAGCATCAATGGGTCATTCTTTTCAAGCCTAACCATGATTAACTCCTTTTTACATCCCGGTCTTCCCGTCCTTCTCACCGCGCAGCCGCCGCGAGTTCAACCGGAAGCTTCAGGGCTTACGACCTTTGAAATACGCACACTCCGTGCGCGGGCCCATGCCAGACAGCTATGACGACCGGATTATCCTCTCCGGCGAAAGGAGGAACGGCGTGCCACTCCCCCTCAGGTAATTCCATTGGCGCCACCTCCGGGGTGGCGTTCAGCGTCACCAGCCAACGATCCGAGAGCAGAATTTGCAGGCGTGGAATGCCATGCTGCCACTCGTCAGCGGTTAATGGTTGCGCATTCTGGTTTAGCCACAGCACGTTGCCGTCTCCTTCCTGCCACCATGCGTTCCCGGTTAAGGCCGGTATGCTGCGGCGCAGATGAATGAGCGCGGCGGTAAATGCGGTCAGCCCACCGTTGGCCTGACTCCAGTCAAGCCAGGTCAGGGCATTGTCCTGACAATAGGCGTTATTATTGCCATGCTGGCTATGACCATGCTCGTCACCTGCCAGCAGCATCGGCGTACCTTGTGCCAACAGCAGCGTGGACAGCAGGGCATGAACGCTGTCCCGACGCCGCTCCATCACGTCGAGACTGCCACCTAACCCTTCTATACCATGGTTGCTGCTGTAGTTATTGTTAGTCCCATCGCGATTCTCTTCACCGTTCGCCTCATTGTGTTTCTGATTGAAACAAACGCAGTCGCAGAGGGTGAAGCCGTCGTGGGCGGTAACCAGATTGACCGCTGCGGCGGGCAGCCGTCCGTTATGCTGAAACACATCGCTGGAGGCGGCAAAACGCCGGGCGAACTCGCCCAGCGACACGTTGTTATGCAGCCAGAAACGCCTTGCGACGTCGCGGAAATGATCATTCCACTCGGCAAACAGCGGCGGGAAATTCCCCACCTGATATCCCCCGGCACCAATATCCCAGGGCTCGGCAATCAGCTTGACGGCCGAAAGCTGCGGATCGTGGCGAATTGCCTCAAACAGCGGCGCATCCTGGCGAAATTGCGGGGTGCGGCCCATCACCGAGGCCAGGTCGAAACGGAAGCCGTCGACGTGGCACTCATCGACCCAAAAGCGCAGACACTGACGGGCAAACTCCACGGTTCCAGGCTGGCTCAGATTGAGGGTGTTGCCGCAGCCGGTCCAGTTGTAGTAATCCCCGTCGTCCCTTATCCAATAATAGTAACGGTTGTCGATTCCGCGAAAACAGAAGGTCGGCCCTTCAAGGTCAATTTCCGCACTGTGGTTCAACACCACGTCGAGGATCACTTCGATGCCCGCAGCATGCAGCGCTTTCACCGCGTCACGAAACTCGTCGAGCGCGCGCTCCGGCTCGCTGGCGTAGCGCGGGTCGAGCGCGAACATCGCCATCGGGTTGTAGCCCCAATAGTTGCTCAACCCCATTCTCTGCAGCCGCGGTTCACTGGCGAACTGCGCCACCGGCATCAGCTCCAGCGCCGTGATCCCAAGGGTGGTGAAGTAGTCGATCATCACCGGATGCCCCAACGCTTTATAGGTGCCGCGGATGGCCTCCGGCAGCGCCGGGTGCAGCCACGTCAGCCCTTTCACATGGGCTTCGTAGATGACCGTCTGCCCCCAGGGCGTCCGGGGCGGCGCATCGTTGTGCCAGTCGTAGTGCAGATCCACCACCTGCGACTTCGGCGCAATCGCCGCACTGTCCCGGTGATCCGGCATATGGTCGCCGCCGTGGAGCAGCTCGTCATCGGGCAGCCCCCCCGCGACCCGATGACAACAGGGGTCGAGCAGCAGCTTCGCCGGATTGAAACGGTGCCCCTGTGCCGGGTCCCACGGGCCGTGGACACGGTAACCGTAGCGTAAGCCCGGCCCGGCATCCGCCAGCCAGCCGTGCCAGACATCCCCGCTGCGCGCGGGTAAATCAAAGCGCTGCTCATTGCCCTGCGCGTCAAAGACGCACAGTTCTACCCGCTCAGCGTGGGCGGATAAGAGCGTAAAATTCACGCCCTTTCCATCATAGCTCGCGCCTAACGGTGAGGGTTTTCCGGCGGCCAGCATCGTCATTGTGCCTCCCGTACCAGCCAGACGGTCGCCAGCGGCGGTAGCGTAATTGACAGCGAATATTCACGGCCGTGGCTGGCGATAGCATCACTTTCCACGACGCCACCGTTGCCGGTATTGCTACCGTGGTAGTGCATCGAATCGGTATTCAGCTCCTCACGCCAGCGCCCAGGCTGGTTGATCCCGAAACGGTAGTCATGGCGCGGAACCGGGGTGAAGTTGCTGGCAACGATAATCTCGTTACCGGCTTTATCGCGGCGCACGAAGACAAAGACCGAGCGTTCGTGATCATCCACCACCAGCCATTCAAAGCCGTAGGGGTCAAAATCGAGTTCGTGGAGCGCTTTATGGTGGCGATAGGTATGGTTCAGATCGCGCACCAGGCGCTGAACCCCGTGATGCCAGTTATCGCCGCCTTCCAGCAGATGCCAGTCCAGGCTGCCATCGTGGTTCCACTCCCGCCCCTGGGCAAACTCGTTACCCATAAACAGCAGCTTTTTGCCCGGGAAGGCAAACATCCAGCCGTAGTAGGCGCGCAGGTTGGCGAACTTCTGCCACGCGTCACCGGGCATGCGGTCCAGAATCGATTTTTTGCCATGCACCACTTCATCGTGGGACAGCGGCAGCACGAAGTTTTCGGTGTAGTTATAGAGCATCCCGAAGGTCATCTTGTCGTGATGATGACGGCGATGGACCGGATCGAGCTTCATGTAATCGAGGGTGTCGTGCATCCAGCCGAGGTTCCATTTGAACCAGAAACCGAGGCCACCGGTCGACGAAGGCCGTGACACGCCGGCGAAATCGGTGGACTCTTCCGCCATGGTGACCGCCCCCGGGGTCTGTTCGCCGAGCACGCGGTTGGTATTGCGCAGGAACTCAATCGCCTCGAGGTTCTCCCGACCGCCAAACTCGTTTGGCACCCACTCGCCCTCTTTACGGCTGTAGTCGCGATAGATCATTGACGCCACCGCATCGACCCGCAACGCATCGATCCCGAAGCGTTCAATCCAGTACAGCGCATTCCCGACCAGGAAGTTGCTGACTTCGCGGCGACCGTAGTTATAGATCAGGGTATTCCAGTCCTGGTGATACCCTTCGCGCGGGTCGCTGTGTTCATACAGCGAAGTACCATCAAACGAGGCAAGCGCGAAGTCATCGGACGGAAAGTGGCCGGGAACCCAGTCCAGAATCACATTCAGCCCAGCGGCATGTGCGGCATTGAGGAAGTAGCGGAAATCTTCACGGGTACCAAACCGGCGGGTCGGCGCGTACAGCCCGGTGGGCTGATAGCCCCAGCTGCCATCAAACGGATGTTCGTTAACCGGCAGCAGCTCCAGATGGGTAAAGCCCATCCATTTGGCATAAGGCACCAGTTGGTCAGCCAGCTCGCGATAGCTCAGCCAGAAATTGTTATCGGTATGGCGGCGCCATGAACCGAGGTGAACTTCATAAATCGAAATCGGCGCATCAAACTGGTTAGCCTGGCGACGCGCTTCCGGCTGTTCGACTTTTTCCGGCAACCCGCAGATAAGCGAGGCGCTGTCCGGGCGCATCTGTGCTTCAAAGGCATACGGGTCAGATTTCACCCGCAGATGACCGTGGGCGTCGATCAGTTCGAATTTGTACAACTGGCCGTTGTGCGCGCCGGGGATAAACAGCTCCCAGATACCGGACTCTTTTCGCAGGCGCATCGGGTGGCGGCGCCCGTCCCAGTAGTTGAACTGGCCGACGACGGAAACCCGGCGGGCGTTCGGCGCCCAGACGGAGAAGCGCGTCCCGGTGATCCCGTCCATCGTGTCAGCATGCGCGCCCAGCGTCTCATACGGGCGCAGATGGGTCCCCTCAGAGAGCAGCCAGACGTCGAGATCCTGCAGCAGCGGGCCAAAACGGTAAGGATCATCAATCAGATTTTGTTGACCATGCCAGGTCACCGCCAGCTGGTAGCGGAAGGGATTTTTTCGACGCGGCAGAACGCCGCTAAAGAACCCGCGTGCATCGAGGCATTCCAGTTTGCCTACTTTGCGCCCGGTTTTCGGCTCAATAACCCATACATCAGTAGCATCGGGTAATAACGCACGTACCTCCAGACCGGCATCCGTTTGATGCATGCCAAGCACGGAAAAAGGGTCCGCAAAATGGCCAGAGATAAGCGCATTAATCACGTCTCTATCGATACGATTAGACATGGTTTCATCCTGTTGTAAGTGCCGTCATTTCCTGTATCTGACGACTTTTTTTGACCTGAACGGTGCAGCACTCTGTGCATCCTTCTGCTCCGTCCCACCTTCAGGTAAGGCAACGTTGTCGTTCCTTACTTAAAGCATAGCCAAGGCTGACTTACCTCCGTTGGAAAAAATCTAACATCCGCGTTTACTCCTTGTATTACGCAAAAAAAAGGGGGTGTTAAACACCCCCTTTCCCGTTGTTGAGTCGGATATTAAGCCAGCTGGCGCAACATGCGTCGCAGCGGCTCCGCAGCGCCCCACAGGAGCTGGTCTCCGACAGTGAAGGCCGAGAGATACTCCGGCCCCATATTCAGTTTGCGCAGGCGACCGACTGGGGTGGTCAGGGTGCCGGTAACGGCAGCCGGGGTCAGCTCACGCATGGTAATATCACGATCGTTTGGTACCACTTTGGCCCACGGGTTGTGCGCCGCCAACAGTTCTTCAACGGTCGGGATAGAGACATCTTTTTTCAGTTTGATGGTGAACGCCTGGCTGTGACAACGCAGGGCACCCACACGAACACACAGACCATCAACCGGAATCACTGACGGGGCGGCGAGGATCTTGTTGGTCTCTGCCTGGCCCTTCCACTCTTCACGGCTCTGGCCGTTATCCAGCTGTTTGTCGATCCACGGGATCAGACTGCCCGCCAGCGGCACACCAAAGTTATCGACTGCCAGCTCGCCGCTGCGCGTCAGCGACGTCACTTTGCGTTCAATATCCAGAATCGCGGAAGCCGGGTTCGCCAGTTCTGCCGCGACGTGGGTATGCAACTGGCCCATCTGGGTCAGCAGTTCGCGCATATGACGCGCGCCGCCGCCGGAAGCGGCCTGATAGGTCGCCACGCTGACCCACTCAACCAGGTCCTGTGCAAACAGGCCGCCAAGGGACATCAGCATCAGGCTGACGGTACAGTTACCGCCAACAAACGTTTTCACGCCGTTGTTCAGGCCTGCGGTAATCACATCCTGGTTAACCGGATCGAGAATAATGATGGCATCGTCTTTCATACGCAGCGACGAAGCCGCATCAATCCAGTAACCCTGCCAGCCGCTCTCACGCAGCTTCGGATAAACATCGTTGGTATAATCGCCGCCCTGGCAGGTCACAATAATGTCCAACGCTTTCAGTGCTTCCAGGTCAAATGCATCCTGAAGCGTACCGCCGGTGCTGCCACCGAAGGAAGGAGCAGGCTGCCCCAGCTGAGAGGTGGAGAAAAAAACAGGGCGAATGGCGTCGAAATCGCGCTCTTCAACCATGCGTTGCATGAGTACAGAGCCGACCATTCCGCGCCAGCCGATAAAACCAACATTTTTCATAACGTATTTCCTGGGAGATGTGTGCTGTTTGTGTCAAGCCAGTTTCCTACTGGATCATCCCTCACATTACAAAATGCTGCTAAAGTCGCAAGTGAAATTAATCAATGATTGCGCGGCAATCAGAAAAGCAGCTTATTATTCACGCCACCTCTGTTGCCAGCAGCATCCAGGAAACCCTAAAGATTATCGGTATATTGCCCAGGGAAGGGAATATTTTCTACCGCTGATTTATTGATCTGGGTTATGAAATCGTCCGGAAATGGGGTGGCGGGCATGCGGCGGGAGAGTTCGCACAAAACCAGAGCTGGTGCGGCCTTACGAGGGTTAATACGTTTTTCGCAGCGCTCAGCAGGAAGGAAATGTCGGGTGATAGCAGAGGGAAATATCGCCCGGCGTTGCATCGCTCAGCCGGGCGAGGAGACCTACGTTTAGCTCAGCAGCGTAAACGCGATCATACCGACGATGGCACCGGTGGTGCCGAGGATAGTTTCCATCATCGTCCAGGTTTTCAACGTCTGCGCTTCGGTGGCGCCGGTAAATTTACCAAACAGCCAGAAACCCGCGTCGTTGACGTGACTCACCACGATGGAGCCGCCGGCGATACAGATGGACAGCGCCGCCATTTGCGCACCGCTGTAGTTCAGCTGCTCAATCACCGGCATCACCAGCCCGACGGCGGTTAAGCAGGCGACGGTCGCAGAGCCCTGAATAATACGCACCGCGGCCGCCAGCACGAAGCAGGTGACGGCAATCGGCAGACCCATACCGGTCAGCGCTTCACCCAGTGCAGGGCCCACGCCGGAATCCACCAGCACCTGTTTAAAGACGCCGCCCGCCCCGATAACCAGCAGGATAATCCCCGCCGGCTGCAGCGCGTGACCGCAGATTTCCATGACCCGGTCTTTCGCCATGCCCTGACGAACCGCCAGACCATAAATCGCCACCAGACAGGCCACCAGAATCGCGGTGAACGGATGGCCGATAAATTCGAACCATTCATAAGTCGTAGAGCCTACCGGCACAAAGCGTGCGGCGACGGTTTTCAGCCCAACCAGCACCAACGGCAGCAGAATCAGCGACAGGCTAAAGCCAAATGACGGCATCTTGCCTTCGCCGAGGCTCGGCTCACTGATATCGTCAGGAATGTGCAGCTCAACGTAGCGGCTGATAAAGTTGCCCCACAGCGGACCGGCGATAATCATCCCCGGAATAGCGGCGCACAGACCAATCAGGATCATCCAGCCGAAATCGGCGTGCATCTGCGATGCCAGCAGCATCGGCGCCGGCCCTGGCAGCAGGAATGCCGCCGCGGCGGCAACGCCGGCGAACAGCGGGATCACCAGCTTCACCAGGTTGGTACCGGTATGACGCGCCATAGAGAAGGCAACGCTGATCAGCAGTACGATAGCCACTTCGAAAAACAGCGGCAGCGCACAGATCAGCCCGGCCAGACCAATCGCATAATGGGCGCGGTTATGGCCGAAAGATTTCAACATCTTCACGGCTATCTGATCGACCGCGCCGGTCTCATGGAGGATCTTGCCGAACATCGCCCCGAGCGCCACGACAATCGCCAGGAAGCCCAGCGTACCGCCCATCCCTTTTTCCATGGTCGCTGCAATCTTATCCAGCGGCATGCCCGAAAAGAGACCGGCACCAATAGAAACCACCATCAAGGCCACGAAGGCATGCATACGTGCCTTCATGACTAAAAACAGCAGCAGCAAAACAGAGCCGACTGCGGTTAAAACAAGCGTTAAAGTACTCACTAGTTACTGCCTTTGTTGATCACCTCAATGGTGCTCGCGACCACGCCTTCCAGCGATTGATCAATATCGACGATTAAGACATCGCCTTCGTCTGCGCCTGGCTCCTGCAGCGTTTCAAACTGCGTCACCAGCATCTGGGTTTTGAAGAAGTGGCCTTTACGCGCCTTCAGACGGCTTTCGATCAGGTCAAAATCCCCTTTCAGGTAGACAAACGACAGGTTCGGGTTGCCTTTACGCAGAATGTCGCGATAGCTCTTTTTCAACGCGGAGCAGACAATCAGCGAAACTTTATTGGTGCGCTGCATAGCAAAAGCGGCGTCGTTCAGCGCCTGAAGCCACGGTGTACGGTCGTCGTCATTTAACGGCTCACCGGAGGCCATCTTATTGATATTGCTGCGCGGATGCAGAAAGTCGCCATCAAGAAACGCGGCATGCAGTTGATGCGCCACTTCGCTGGCGACAGCGGATTTACCACTGCCGGAAACGCCCATCAGGACATAGACGTGGTGATCATGGTTAGTCGTGCTCAAAGCTTCCTCCCACTGGACACATATGCGAGGCCGCGCAAGCTGCGGAATACAGCATGGAAGGCTCGCATACAGATTGATTGTTACGGGTAACTGTTATCGGTAACATTGTCATGCCGGACTAAGGGATAAGCAATCACCATTCGTGCCAGAAATGAATATGTGTGATCTACTTCAAACTTGTCGGATTAAATAGATCCGCCCGGTGACAATGTGAAACCTAAATCTAACATCTTAGGCGTAACGGTTTCACCACGGATCCGCGCCAGCAGCCGTTCGGCGCCAATGCGGCCCATGCGCTCACGCGGGGTCAGCACGCTGGCAAGCCGCGGCTCCATCACCTGACCAATATCATGGCCGTGGAAACCGGCAATCGCCATATCATCCGGAATTTTTAATCCCAGGCGCTGGCACTCAAAGGCCGCCCCGACCGCCAGGTCATCGTTGGTACAAAAAATACCGTCGAGCTGTGGGTATTCCCGGCGTGCCTGACGCATCAGCTCAATCCCTGACGAGTAGGACGACGACTGCTCAACCATCACGCTGTAGGGCGTCATGCCGGCATCAAACATCGCCTGCTCGTAACCCTTCTGTTTGATGATAGTACGTTCATCGAGGCGCGCGCCAAGATAAGCCACATGACGATGCCCACGGGCAATAATCGCGGCGGTCATCTGTCGTGCGGCGTCGAAGTTGTCAAAACCCACGGCGATATCGAGGCACGGCGACTGGCTGTCCATCAGCTCGACCACCGGAATACCGGCCACTTCGATCATCTTCAGCGTGCGGGGAGTATGGGTACGTTCGGTGAGGATCAGGCCATCAATGTTCCAGGAGAGCATTGATTCGAGACGTTTCTCTTCCATCTCCGGCTTATAGCCGTAGTGCGCCAGCATCGTTTGATAGCCGAAGGCATCGGTGACGCTTTCAATGCCGCGCAGCACTTCCGAGAAGACCTGGTTGGTTAACGACGGCAGCAGCACGCCGATGGCGCGACTGGTCGCATTGGAGAGAATATCAGGCGCACGATTGGGGATATAACCCAGTTCATCGAGAGCAACGGCAATCTTGCCACGCAAAGCCTCGGAAACCTGCTCCGGGTTACGTAAAAAGCGACTGACCGTCATTTTGGTCACGCCGACAAGATCGGCTACATCCTGAAGTACGGGTCTTTTCTTTTTCATCGTCCTGACTGTGATTCCTGGCTGTGATAACGGGGAGACATTATCTCAGTTTATCACGGACGAAGCGCAACCTTCCCAAACATCCGGGAAGGCTGCGCAATTTATTTAAACATCTTCAGAACGGCATCAGACCGGCGGCAGATCGAACAGCAGGATTTCGCTATCGCTGTCGGCGTGAACAGAAATCGCCTGCTCATCCCAAATCGCCAGGCCATCGCTGGTAGTGGCTTTGGTCCCGTTGATGGTCACTTCGCCCTTCACGACCTGGATCCAGACGCGGCGTTCAGCGGCAATCTGATGCACCGACTGTTCGTCTTTCAGCAGCGCCCAGCGGTACAGTTCCATATCCTGATACACCTTCAGGGAGCCTTCACGCGCATCCGGCGACAGCACCAGCTGTTTGCCCTGTGCCGCATCAAAGCGACGCTGTTCGTAGCGCGGTGTGATTCCGTTTTCCTGCGGCATAATCCAGATTTGATACAAACGCAGACGCTCGGTGCTGCTCGGGTTGTATTCCGAGTGGCGAACACCGGTACCGGCGCTCATGATCTGGAACTCACCGGCAGGCACCTGCTCTTTGTTACCCATGCTGTCCTGGTGTTCAACCGCCCCTTCCAGCACATAGGTCAGGATTTCCATGTCTTTGTGCGGGTGGGTACCGAAGCCCTGGCCGGCGTCAATCACGTCATCGTTGATGACGCGCAGCGCCGAGAAGCCCATAAAGTTCGCGTCGTAATAGTTGGCGAAAGAGAAAGTATGCCAGGAATCCAGCCAGCCGTGGTTAGCGTGACCGCGTTCGTTAGCTTTGCGTAAGTAGATCATGTTGCACCCCCGTATGTTTTCGATGGAGTCAGTGTGGACTCATTCCGCTGACGATCATAGAGGGTGAAAATTGACTCCTCTGTTCAAAAAATATGAATAAGAACCGAGGAGCCAAAAAAGCTTATTTCATGAGGGTTACTACCGACGGAGAAGGTTGTTCAAAGCCGCGTTCGAGGATCTCCATATTGGTGAGAACCTCAGATTCATTGACGTAATTTTCGCGACCATTCACCAGGGTGTCGTAGAGCGCATCATAGACCCGGCCATAGTCGCCCGGCTCCACGCCAATCTCCTCACGCACACTGACGCCGCTGTCATCAACGTATTCCAGCACACCAATGCTGTCATCCGCGGCAAAACCTGCTTCCCCCGGCATGATATTGGCTTTCAGGCTGGTCTCCTGCTGATCGATGCCGTACTTAATAAACGACCCACGATGGCCGTGGACGATAAACTTCGGATAAGGCAGCTTCACCAGATGGCTGGTTTTGACGATGGCTTTCATGGTGCCGTAGAACAGCTGGGCTTCGAAGGTATCATCCGGGTTGGCTTTATTACGCACGCTGCGGATGTCATAGGCCACGTGATCCGGGCGACCAAACAGCGAGATAATCTGATCCATCGTGTGCACGCCAAGACCGTAAAACGCGCCGTCCTGCGGCAGTCCCGGTTTGCCACCGTCCACCGGACGATAGTTGTCAAAGTGGCTCTCAATTTCGACGATCTCGCCGAGTTTGCCGCTCTCGATGACCTTTTTCATCGTCAGGAAGCAGGAGTCAAAGCGGCGGTTCTGGTACGGCGTCACCGTCAGGCCTTTGCTCTTCGCCAGCGCAAACAGCGCCTTCGCTTCAGCCATCGTTGGCGTGAACGGTTTTTCCACCAGCACGTTTTTGCCCGCCTCCAGCGCCCGTTTTGCATAGTCAAAATGGCTATCCGCATGGGTACAGACAATCACCAGCTTGACCTGCGGGTCATTGAGCACGTCATCAAGATCGCTGGTGAAGTGGATATGCGAGTACTGCGGCCCCTGTTCTTCGGGCTTCGCGCTGCGGCGATAGATGTGCGCGACGTGCCAGCGGTCTTTGCGGTGCAGAACATAGGGCAGATGGTAGCGGGTGGTACTTTTACCGAAGCCGATAAATGCACAATGCAGAGTCATAATAACGTCCTGTGTTGAGGTTTCTGCCGTTAACCATAGCGCACCCCGGCAAGGAACTTAACTCTTTCCCGTCCCGTAGTTGCAGAAATTTATCTGCAGAATACTTTAATCATTACACATACGAAACATTTATAACTCAATGATAAATAATGTTATTTTAAATTAAAGTGCTATCAAAGCCTTGTTCCTTGCGTGTAAAGTCGAGAGACACGAATCCTGAGCGGATGAGGTTTACGCCACCCCGTTTCCGGAGCAAATCTCCACCGTCCACGCAGACAAGGAAGCACCACCAATTCACATGGAAAGACAATATCTCGCGTTAAACAGCGCGCTGCTTTTCTGGTTCCTGGGGCTGGTGGCCTGGTGTTTCAACGCCTTATACCTGGCAGGCGCCGCCGCCGCACTTTCCATTACCGCGTTCATCATTCATTTCCAGTACCAGCAGGTTAAACTCATGTTCAAAAAGAAGAATACTCCCCGGACTTCCGCCTCCTCTTGCGATGAAGCCACCGTGCATGACCAACACGGGCAGTCCGAACCCACCGTGGTTGCCAGCGGCGTCAATGTGGAAGGCAATATCGTTGCCGACGGTAACGTCGATATTTATGGCTCGCTGACAGGCAATATCGATGCAAAAGAGGGCCAGATTACGATCAAACGCGACGGACATGTCGAAGGCAATATCACCTGTCGCACCCTAATTATCGACGGCAGCGTGACCGGCCAGTGCAACAGCGACAGCATTGAAATAGCGGAAAACGGCCGGGTGACCGGGACTCTGGCTTACCGCACTCTGGCGATGATTAAAGGTGCTGTATTCTGCGGCAAAGCGGAGATGCTGCCGGCGCTGAGCGACAAACCTGAAGCGTGAGGGCCTGAAAAAACGCAAAAAAAAAGCCAGCACCTGGCTGGCTAAAGTAATACTGGAAGCAATGTGAGCAATGTCGTGCTTTCAGGCTTTCCGCAAGGGTCTCCCTGAATGCAGGACAATAATAATCATTCTCATTCGCACTTGTCTACCCCTTTTTGCAAAAATTAGCCGTTGACGCCTTTTTTAAAGTCAGGGATGTTGAAAAGAACCATTGAGCACACAAAGCCTGATATTCAGGTACAAGGGAGAAGAGGAATGAGTGAGATTGTGATACGCCATGCTGAACCGCGCGATGCAGAACCTTTACGCCAGCTGACTGCGCACCCGGAGGTCTATCACGACACGCTACAGCTCCCGCATCCATCAATGGAAATGTGGCAGGAACGGCTAAAACCCCGGCCACACGGTCACCACCTGGTTGCCACGATCGACGAGCAGGTCGTCGGCCACCTGATGCTCAGCGTCGAACCCCGGCCACGCCGATGCCATGTCGCCACTTTCGGGATGAGCGTGGCGGCACCGTTCCAGGGTCGCGGCGTTGGCAGCGCCCTGATGCGCGAAATGATCGGCCTGTGCGATAACTGGTTGCGGGTTGAGCGGATCGAACTCACGGTGTTTGCCGATAACGCCGCTGCGGTTGCCGTCTATCGCAAATATGGTTTTGTCGTTGAAGGGACCGGACGGAAATTCGCGCTGCGTAACGGCGAGTACGTCGATGCGCACTTTATGGCGCGCCTGAAGTAAAGGTTAAGACAGGGTTACAGGCCGGGCACACGCCGTGCTGCCCGGCCGTTGACTCAGTATCCGGCGGTTAAATCGCCCGGCGAGCGTGGGTCGGAAGCGCCGTACAGCGTCCCGTCCGGGCCAACCATAATGCTCTGCGTGCTGCCCATCGCCTCCTTCAGCACCACTTTTTGTCCCTTCTGTTCCAGCAGTTTCAAGGTATCCGGGCTAAAGCCCTTCTCCACCCGCAGCTCATCCGGCAGCCATTGATGGTGGAAGCGCGGCGCGTTGGTGGCTTCCGCGACGTTCATGCCGAAATCAATCGTATCCACCACCATCTGCAGGACGGTGGTAATAATGCGGCTGCCGCCCGGGCTGCCGGTCACCAGCCAGGTTTTGCCCTCTTTCACCACGATGGTCGGCGACATCGACGACAGCGGACGTTTTTTCGGCCCGACGGCATTGGCATCGCCGCCCACCAGCCCGTAGACGTTCGGTACGCCCGGTTTTGCCGAGAAATCATCCATCTGGTTATTCATCAGGATCCCGGAGCTACCCGCAACAATCCCGGTGCCAAATACGGTGTTCAGCGTATAGGTAACCGCCACCGCATTGCCGTCTTTATCCACTACCGAGAAATGAGTGGTCTGGTTGCTTTCATAGGGTGCCAGCTTGCCGGGACGGATCTGGCTGGAAGGTTTGGCTTTGTTGATATCAATCTGATCGGCAATCGATTTGGCGTAAGCCTTATTGGTTAAGGCCTGCCACGGCACGCTGACAAAGTCCGGGTCACCGAGATACTCCGAGCGGTCGGCATAGGCATGTTTTTCGGCCTCCGCCATGACCTGCATGGCATCTGCGCTGCCGAAGCCATATTTCTGCATATCGAAGTTTTCGAGGATATTAAGGATCTGTACGATGTGGATCCCACCGGACGACGGCGGCGGCATCGAGAACACCTGATAGCCACGGTACTCGCCGGCGATCGGCGTACGTTCGACCGCCTTGTAGCCCGCGAGGTCCGCCCGGGTTATCAGACCACCGTTTTTCTGCATCTCTTCGGCTATCTGATCGGCAATCGCCCCTTTATAAAACGCGTCCGGGCCATGCTCGGCGATCAGCTCGAGGCTTTTCCCCAGCTGTTTTTGTACCAGCTTGTCGCCCTTCTTCAGCGGCTCGCCGTTTTTCCAGAAGATGGCCTTGCTGTTCGGGTGCTGCGGGATCACTTCGCTCCCGTAGGTTTTCAGGTCATCAGCCAGCGCATCGTTAACCGTGAAGCCCTCTTCTGCCAGCTTGATCGCCGGGCGCATCACCTTGTTGAGCGGCAGCGTGCCGTATTTTTCCAGCGCTAATGAGAAGCCAGCAACGGTGCCCGGTGTACCGGAGGCCAGATGCGAGGTGAGCGATTTTTTACTGTCCGGGTTGCCGTGGTCATCGAGGAACATGTCCCGGGTGGCCTGCTCCGGCGCCATTTCGCGAAAATCTATCGCCGTGGTGTGCCCGTCTTTGGTCCGCAGCATCATAAACCCGCCGCCGCCAATGTTACCGGCCTGCGGATGGGTGACCGCCAGCGCATAGCCCACCGCCACCGCGGCATCAACGGCATTCCCGCCCTGGCGCAAAATATCGACCCCAACCCGGGTGGCCAGCGCGTCCACCGAGGCCACCATTCCCTGCTGCGCGCGAACCGGATGAAAGACATCCGCTTCGACACCGTAAGAAACCGGCGACGGGGCGGGATTTGCCGCGACGGTAAAACTACCGCCGGCCAGCAAAGCAGCGATGACCACCTGACGCCATAAACGTTTTGTTATCATTGCCTTACTCCTGAAATGTATTTTTATCCCCATATACACCCAAAATAATTCGAGTTGCTTGTACGTTGGCGGCAACGAGAATTATTCAGGGTTTAAGCCTGGCTGATAAGTCTTAAAAAATCATTGTTATGCCGGAAAGGAGGTACACTTAAGTGATCCCACACACGGGAGGAGAGAACGATGAAAGCACTATTTTTTCTGGCGGCGCTGATGCCGCTCAGCGTCCTGGCGCAGCCGCTTAACACCACCAACAACCCTAACCAGCCGGGGTATGTCGTCCCCAGCCAGCAGCGGATGCAGAACCAGATGCAGGTCCAGCAACAGCAGCATCAGAGCATGCTGAAGCAGGATATGCAGAACCAGACTCGCGCCCAGCAGCAGCATCTTCAGACCCAGCTCAACAATAATCAGCAGCGGGTAACCCAGAGCGGGAATTTGAATTCGTCACAGCAGATGTTGCCGAACAGCAACGGGGGAATGCTGCATCAGCAGACGACGCCATAGGCGCCGCCTGCAGTCAGCTCAGGGCTGAAAATCAGGGCCGATAACGTCGATGGCGTCGGTGCAGAGGCAATCGACGCCCCAGCGTAACAGCTCTGCCGCCCGCTGGGGTTGGTTCACGGTATACACGAGGATGTGCAGGCCAGCCGCTTTCAGGCTGGCGACGCGCGCCGCATCCAGCAGCTTGTGGTTGAGGTGAATCGACACGCAGCCCAGCCGGGTGGTCAGCTCGCGCCAGTCCTCACGCCACTCATCCAGCAGCAGCCCGCGCGGTAGCTCGGGCACCGCGTGCTGGGCGGCTTCCAGCGCATCAATTTCAAACGACGATAGCAGCGGCGGGGTCATGCCCTGCCACAGCTCGCGGGCCGCCAGCGCCACCGTTTTGCCGGTCAGCGGTCCGGTGCCGGTGGTCGGCTTAATTTCGATATTCGCCATCATGCCGTGCTGACGACAGCGGTCGGCTACCTCGGCCAGCAGCGGCAGCGGCTCACCTTTGAATTCGGCGCTGTACCAGCTTCCGGCATCGGCTTTCAGCAGATCGCGCCACGGCAGTTCTCCGGCAATGCCCCAGCCGTTGCTGGTGCGTTCCAGATTGTCATCGTGTAGCAAAAAGATCTCGCCGTCTTTCGACAGCTTGGCGTCGAACTCGATCATCGTATGACCAAATCGCGCGCCAACGTCGATGGCCGCCAGGGTGTTTTCCGGCGCCAGTTTCCCGCCGCCACGATGGGCGACGATGTGGGGATAAGGCCAGTGACTCATGCGCGTTGTCCTGTTTCACCATCAAAGAGGTGCAGATGTTCCCTGGGCAGCTGCAGCCACAGCGTGCAGCCCGCCGGCGGACGCTGCTGGTGTGGCAATCTGACCACCAGCTTCTGTTCGCCCCAGCGACCGTGGGCCAGGTTATCGGCACCTAAAATTTCCAGCGTATCCATCACCAGCGGTACGCCACCTTCCGCCTGGGAGCTTAATGCAAAATGCTCCGGGCGGATACCCAGCGTCATCTTACGCCCGGCGTACTGACGATGCCCGTTATTCAGCGGCAAACGCATGCCGCCCTCCAGCTCAAAGTCATTCCCCTCGGCGCTGACGCGCCCTTCCAGCAGATTCATCGCCGGGCTGCCGATAAAGCTCGCGACAAAGCGGCTGGCCGGTTTTTCGTAAACTTCCACCGGAGTGCCAATCTGTTCGGCAATCCCTTTATTCATGACCATCACCCGCTGGGCAAGGGTCATCGCTTCTACCTGATCGTGGGTAACGTACAGCGAGGTGGTTTTCAGGCGACGATGCAACTGCTGCAGTTCGAGGCGCATCTGCACCCGCAGCTTGGCATCGAGGTTGGACAGCGGCTCATCAAACAGAAACACTGCCGGGTCGCGCACAATCGCGCGGCCCATCGCCACGCGCTGACGCTGGCCGCCTGAAAGCTCACGGGGACGGCGTTGCAGCAGGCCATCGAGCTCCAGGATACGCGCCGCTTCCTGCACCCGCTCGGCGATCAACCCTTTACCCATCCCGCGGATCTTCAGTCCCCAGGCCATATTCTCTTCGACGCTCATGTGCGGGTAGAGGGCGTAGTTCTGGAACACCATCGCGATACCGCGATCCTTCGGCTCCATTTCGGTGACGCGCTTGCGGTCAATCCAGATATCGCCGCTGCTCACGCGCTCAAGACCGGCCACCATGCGCAGCAGCGTTGATTTTCCACAGCCGGACGGGCCGACCATCACGATAAATTCGCCATCCGCGACGTCCAACGTCAGCGGTTGGATCACCTGGGTTTTGCCATCCCAACTTTTAGTTACTGCCTGTAGTTTTAAACCAGCCATTTTATTTCTCACTGTCGACCAGGCCACGCACAAACGCGCGCTGCATGGTTAAAACGATAACAACCGGGGGAATAAGCGTGAGCAGCATCGCCGCCATCACCTGGTTCCACTGGGTGGTGCCCTCGCCGGTGGCGATCATGCCTTTGATACCCGCCACCGCGGTGCCAAGATTGACGTCCTGGATAATCAGCAGCGGCCACAGATACTGGTTCCAGCCGTAGATAAAGGTGATCACAAACAGCGCCGCGAGATTGGTTTTCGACAGCGGCAGCACGATGTCGCGGAAAAAGCGCATCGGCGAAGCACCGTCGATGCGTGCCGCTTCAATCAGCTCATCCGGCAGCGTCATAAAGAACTGACGGAACAAGAAGGTGGCGGTCGCCGAGGCCATCAGCGGTAACGTCAGCCCGGCGTAGCTGTCGAGCATTTTCAGGTTGGCGATGACTTCTACCGTCGGAAAAATACGGACCTCAACCGGCAGCATCAGGGTGATAAAAATCATCCAGAAGAACAGGTTACGCAGGGGAAAACGGAACCAGACGATGGCGAATGCCGAGAGCATCGACACCACGATTTTCCCCACCGTGATGCCGAATGCCATGATGAAGCTGTTGAGCATCATCAACCAGAATGGCGCGCTGTTCGCCCCGACGCCCTGGGTCCAGATGGTGGCCATGTTATCCAGCAGGTGTCCGCCGGGGATCAGCGTCATCGGCGTCTCAAACACCGCCTTGTTATCCAGCGTCGCCGCAACAAACGCGACATACAGCGGGAACAGGATCACCGCAATCCCCACGATCAGCATGGTGTGGCTGAAAATCGTCAGCCCGCGACGGTTCTCAATCATTGGTAGCGCACCTTACTTTCAACATAGCGGAACTGAACCACCGTCAGCACAATCACCAGCAGCATCAATACCACCGACTGAGCCGCGGAAGCGGAGAGGTCAAGACCGGCGAAGCCTTCGCGGTAAATCTTGTAGATCAACGTGGTGGTCGCCTGTACCGGGCCACCGGCGGTAGCCGCATCGATCACCGGGAAGGTATCGAAGAAGGCGTAGACCAGGTTGACCACCAGCAGGAAGAAGCTGACCGGCGCGATCAGCGGCAGCGCCAGCTTAAAGAAACGCCGCACCGGCCCGGCACCATCAATGGCGGCGGCCTCGACCAGCGATCGCGGAATTGACTGCAATGCCGCGAAGAAAAACAGGAAGTTGTAGCTGATCTGCTTCCAGACCGACGCAAAGACCACCAGGAACATTGCCTGGCCGCTGTTTTGCGCATGGTTCCAGTCGTAACCCATCTCGGCGAGGAAGTGAGTAATCAGCCCACGCCCGGGATTAAAAAGGAAAATCCACAGCACCGCCGCCACCGCCGGCGCCACCGCATAGGGCAGCAGCATCAGGGTCTGATAAAAGCGGCTGCCGCGCACGACGTAGTCCACCAGGGCCGCAAAGAACAGGGAGATGATCAGGCCGCTGAAGGTCACCAGCGTGCTGAACTTAATGGTGGTCCAGAACGAGGCCAGATAGTACGGGTCATGGACCAGGGTCATGAAGTTGTCCAGACCAACGAACTGACTGGAAAGGCCAAATGGATCAACGCTTTGTAGCGAATACCACAGCGCTTCACCCGCGGGCCAGATAAAGAAAATAACGGTGATAATCAGCTGCGGCGCGACCAGCACATAGGGCAACCAACGCGAGCGGAATACCGGACGGGATGATGACATAAGGGAACTCTTCTTCAGAAAACGCCGGGAGGCGACATGCGCCCGACCCGGCCTACAAAATCTCGAACGACAGGCCCGGTCAGCATCACGCCGCCGGGCACAGGGTTAAGACTTCGTCGACTGCTCGAAACGGCGCAGCAGCTGGTTACCACGTTCAACCGCTGAATCCAGCGCTTGCTGTGGCGTCTTCTTGCCGGTCCACACGCTCTCCAGTTCCTCATCCACAATGGTGCGGATCTGCGGCATGTTGCCCAGACGCAGGCCTTTGGTGAACGGCAACGGCGGCTTGTTCAGCATCTGGCGAGTGGCGATATCCGCGCCCGGATTTTTCTCGTAGAAGCCTTGCTGACGGGTCAGGTCATACGCGGCGGTGGTGATCGGCAGATAGCCGGTTTTCTGGTGCCACTCCGCGGCGATTTCCGGTTTAGCGAGGTATTCGAGGAATTTCGCCACGCCGGTGTAGGTTTCTTTGTCTTTACCTTGCATCACCCACAGGCTGGCTCCGCCAATAATGGCGTTCTGCGGCGCGCCTTTCACGTCGGCGTCGTATGGCATCATGCCCACGCCGTAGTTGAATTTGGCGTACTGACGAATATCTGCCAGCGAACCGGAAGAGGCGGTGGTAATGGCGCAGTCACCGTTATAGAACTTCTCGGTGGACTCGTCTTTACGCCCGAAATAGCTGAAGTCGCCCTTCTTGTTCATCGCTTCCAGCATGGCGATATGCTTCACCTGCTCCGGCTTGTTGAACTCCAGTACCGCGTCGGTGCCGTCGAAGCCGTTGTTTTTGGTCGCCACCGGCAGGCCATGCCAGGCGCTGAAGTTTTCAATTTGGATCCAGCCCTGCCAGCCGCTGGCGTAACCGCACTTCATGCCCGCCGCTTTCAGCTTATCGGTATAGGCGGCCAGCTCCTGCCAGGTTTTTGGCGGTTGCTCCGGGTCTAAACCGGCTTTTTTGAAGGCATCTTTGTTGTAGTACAACACCGGCGTAGAGCTGTTAAACGGCTGGGAGAGGAGATGGCCGCTTTTTGAATCGGTGTAGTAACCGGAAACGGTCGGCACGAACTGCGATTCATCGAACTTAATGCCCGCATCACTGAACACCTGATACACCGGCTTAATGGCTTTCGAGGCCATCATCGTCGCGGTACCGACTTCATACACCTGCAGCAGCGCGGGCGCGTTACCGGTACGGAACGCCGCGATACCGGCGCTCAGGCTCTGCTCGTAGTTGCCTTTGTACACCGGCGTAATTTTGTAATCCGGATTGGCCGCGTTGAAACGTTGCGCCAGAGAATCAACTTCTTTACCCAGTTCCCCTTCCATCGAGTGCCAGAACGGGATGGTGGTGACTGCCAGCGCCTGACCGGCACATGCCAGACTGAGCGCCAGACCTAAAGCTGTATGTCGTAACGATATCATCGGTTATCTCTCTTGTTGTTCCAGATGCGCGATTTCACGCGTTTTATGTTCGCGGGGGTAACATGACATGCTCGAATTACAGAAAAATAACTTTTTTATTACAAAAAAAAGATAGTAAGGCGTCAAAGAGATGGCAAGACGATGAAAGATCGGAGACAGGAAAGTGGGAGCTGTGACACGAATAGATGTGATACCCCCCCGGGGTCGGCGCCAGCGCCTCGCCCGGGCTACGGTGCGGGAATCATTTTATTGAACACGCACAAGGGTAGCCCGGCCAGGCGTAGCGCCGCCGGGGACGTTTTAACCGCCCAGATAGGCGCTGCGTACCGCCTCGTTGGCCAGCAGTGCGTCGCCGGTATCTTCCAGCACCACGTGGCCGTTTTCCAGCACGTAGCCACGGTCGGCCAGCTTCAGCGCCTGGTTGGCGTTCTGCTCGACGAGGAAAATGGTCATCCCCTGCTCGCGCAGCTGTTCGATAGTGTTGAAAATCTGCTGAATGATAATCGGCGCCAGCCCCAGGGACGGCTCGTCAAGCAGCAGCAGACGCGGCTGGCTCATCAGCGCACGACCGATTGCCAGCATCTGCTGTTCGCCGCCGGACATGGTGCCCGCCCGCTGAATACGACGCTCAAGCAGGCGCGGGAACAGCTCGTAAACCCACTGAATGCGGCTCTGGAACTGATCGCGGTCGGCAAAAAAACCGCCCATCGCCAGGTTCTCTTCTACCGTCATCCGCGAGAAGACGCGACGCCCTTCCGGCACAATCGCCACCGCTTCACGCATGATTTTCGCGGTCTGCCAGTCGGTAATATCTTTACCATCAAAGACCACCTTGCCGCTGGAGGCGCGCGGGTCGCCGCACAGCGTGCCAAGCAGCGTGGTTTTACCCGCGCCGTTGGCGCCAATCAGAGTGACGATCTCTCCCTGATTGATGTGCAGACTGACGTTATGCAGCGCCTGAATCTTGCCGTAGTGGGCGCTCACGTTGTCAAAAGATAACATCACTTTTTCCATACTTATGCCTCACCAAGGTATGCGCGGATCACGTCCGGGTTATTGCGGATCTCTTCCGGCGTACCGTTAGCTAACGGCGTGCCCTGGTTAACCACATAAATACGATCGGAAATCCCCATCACCAGCTTCATATCGTGCTCAATCAGCAGGATGGTGGTGTTGTGATGACTACGCAGCTCGGCGATCAGCTCGTCCAGCTCTTTGGTCTCTTTCGGGTTCAGACCCGCCGCCGGTTCATCCAGCATCAGAATTTCCGGCTGGGTCACCATGCAACGGGCAATCTCCAGACGTCGCTGGTCGCCGTAGGCCAGGTTACTGGCCTGACGGTTGGCGTGCTCCAGCAAGCCGATGCGCTCCAGCCAGGTGGCAGCGCGGTCCAGCGCCTCGCTCTGGGCGCGGCGGAAGGACGGCGTTTTCAGCAGCCCGGAAAATACGCCGGTTTTCAGCTGCTGATGTTGTGCCACCAGCAGGTTTTCAATCACCGTCATTTCACGGAACAGGCGCACGTGCTGGAAGGTCCGGACCACGCCCATGCGGGCAATCTGCTGACCCGGCAACCCTTCGAGATGCTGATCGCGCAGTTTAATGGTCCCGCCAGTCGGTTTATAAAAACCGGTCAGGCAGTTGAAGACCGTGGTTTTGCCGGCGCCGTTAGGGCCAATCAGCGAGACGATCTCCTGCGGGCGCAGCTCAAGCGACACGTTGTTGACCGCCAAGAGGCCGCCGAAGCGCATCATCAGGCCGTTGACGGATAATAATGGCTGACTCATGCCTGCTCTCCTTTCGCCTGAACTTTTTTCAGCTTCAGCTGCGGGCGCGTCATCGGCAACAGTCCCTGCGGACGCCAGATCATCATCAGCACCATCAAACCACCCAGCATCAACATGCTGTATTCGTTGAAATCACGCATCAGTTCGCGCGATACCACCAGCAGCACCGCCGCAAGGATCACCGCAAACTGCGAGCCCATGCCGCCGAGCACCACAATTGCCAGCACGAAAGCCGACTCGGCAAAGGTGAAGGATTCCGGACTGACAAAGCCCTGACGAGCGGCAAACAGCGTCCCGGCAAAACCGGCAAACGCGGCACTGATGGTAAAGGCGGTCAGCTTGATGCGCGTCGGGCTAAGGCCCAGCGAGCGACAAGCAATTTCATCTTCACGCAGCGCTTCCCACGCGCGCCCCAGCGGCATGCGCAGCAGGCGGTTAATCACAAACAGCGACAGTACCACCAGCAGCAGCGCCACCAGATAGAGGAAAATGACCCTGTCAGCCGGATCGTACTTCATACCAAAGAAGTTACTGAAGGTATCCCAGCCGCCTTCACGGGCGCTACGGCTAAACTCAAGACCAAACAGCGTCGGCTTAGGGATCTGGCTGATGCCGTTCGGGCCGCCGGTCACTTCGGTGTTGTTGAGCAGCAGGATACGCACGATTTCGCCGAAGCCCAGCGTCACGATGGCCAGATAGTCACCGCGCAGGCGCAGCACCGGGAAGCCCAGCAGGAAGCCCGCGGCGGCAGACACCAGGCCCGCCAGCGGCAGACAGGTCCAGAAACCGAGGCCGTAATAGTGGTTCAGCAGCGCAAAGGTATAGGCGCCGATGGCATAGAAACCGCCGTAGCCCAGCACCAGCAGGCCTGACAGCCCCACAACCACGTTAAGCCCCAGCCCGAGAATGATATAAATCATCGTCAGGGTGGCAATATCCACCGTGCCGCGCGACACCATAAACGGCCACGCCACGGCGATCACCAGCAGCGCCACCAGGAACAGCTTCTGTTTCACCGTCGACCCGTCGATAGCCGGCATAATAAACTTCGGCCCGGAGACATTCTTCAGGGTTTTCTGGAACAGCGGACGCATCAACTGGAAGAAGAAGACCACCGCGGTGCCGATAAAGATCCACTGCCAGCGGATATCGGCGGCGGTGTCCACCACCAGTTTGGTGCCGTCCAGCTCCAGCTGCACGCCCATAAACACGCCGGCCAGAACAAAGAACATCGCCGCAGACAGCAGCGACATCGCAATATGCATCGGTTTCATACTTTCTCTACCTCCGGACGACCCAGAATGCCGGTAGGCATCACCAACAGCACCAGAATCAACAACGCGAAGGAGACCACGTCTTTATATTCCGTGCTGAGGTAGGCAGAAGAGAGCGCTTCGGCGATGCCGAGGATCAGCCCGCCGATCATCGCGCCAGGGATACTGCCGATGCCGCCCAGAACCGCAGCAGTAAAGGCTTTCATCCCGGCCATAAAGCCGATATACGGGTTGATAACGCCATAGAACTGACCCAGCAGAACGCCCGCTACCGCCGCCATTGCCGCGCCGATAACAAAGGTCAGGGCAATCACCCGGTCGGTGTTAATCCCGAGCAGGCTCGCCATTTTCAGGTCTTCAGCACAGGCACGACAGGCGCGGCCCATGCGGGAGTAGCGAATAAACAGCGTCAGTGCCAGCATCGCCACAAAGGTCACGACCCAGATCACCAGTTGCATGGTGGTGATGGTCGCAGAGAAGTTTTCGCTGCTGCCCACCGTCCACTGGCCATTGAACAGGCTCGGCAGCGCCACGTCGCGCGACCCTTCCGTCAGGCTGACATAGTTTTGCAGGAAGATAGACATCCCGATGGCGGAGATCAGCGCAATCAGGCGCTTGGAGCTACGCACCGGCCGGTAGGCCACGCGCTCGATGCTCCAGCCGTAGGCGCTGGCGATCACAATCGCCCCGACAAAACCCGCGGCCACCAGCAGCCAGCTGGTATCAATCCCCATCATCATCAGTGCGGCAATGATCATGAAGGAGACGTAGCTGCCAATCATGTAGACCTCGCCATGGGCGAAGTTAATCATGCCGATAATGCCGTACACCATCGTATAACCGATGGCGATCAGCGCGTAAGTACTGCCCAGCGTGACGCCGTTGAACATCTGCTGCAGAAAGTAGAGAAACTGCTCGGACATAAGGTAACCTTTTTCATGCCGCCCGTTTTACGCGGGCGGTGGGATAACGCATCTTATTTTGCGACAGAGGATGATCCATCCGCATGCCACTGGAAGACACCAAACTCAAATCCCTTCAAATCGCCTTTTTCGTCCCAATTCAGCGGCCCAATCACGGTTTTCGCCCCGTGAGCTTTCAGATCTTTAATTAAGTCCAGCGGTTCCTGGCTGCTACTTCTGTCCATTGCCTGGGCTAACGACTGCACGGCAGCGTAGGTAATCCAGACATACGGGCCACTCGGATCTTTTTTCTCTGCTTTCAGCGCCTCGACGATAGCGCTGTTCGCCGGGTCCTGGTCGTAGCGTTTCGGCATTGTCACCAGCATGCCTTCTGCGGCTGCACCGGCGATGTTAGACAGCGATGCGTTACCCACGCCTTCCGGTCCCATAAACACGGTTTTCAGGCCCACGGAGCGTGCCTGGCGCAGCATCTGCCCCATTTCCGGGTAGTAGCCACCGTAGTAAACGAAATCGATATTCTCTTTTTGCAGGCGGGCCAGCAGCGCCGAGAAGTCTTTCTCACCGGCGGTAATGCCGTCGAAGAAGACAATGTTGGCATTGGCTTTTTTCAGGCTATCCTGGACGGAACGCGCCAGGCCTTCACCGTATTGCTGTTTGTCGTGGATGATGGCGATGCGCTGCGGCTTCACTTTTTCCAGAATGTATTTCGCGGCGGTCGGCCCCTGGGAAGAGTCCAGACCGGCGGTGCGCATGATGTACTGGTAGCCGCGCTGCGTCAGTTCCGGGTTGGTGGCGCCCGGGGAGATCATCAGAATGCCTTCATCTTCATAGATATCAGAGGCCGGCTGGGTGGAAGAAGAGCACAGGTGACCGATGACGTACTGGATGCCTTCGTTAACAATTTTGTTCGCTACCGCGACGGCCTGTTTCGGGTCGCAGGCATCGTCAAATTCAACGCCAACCAGCTTATCGCCCTTAATGCCGCCCTGGGCGTTGATGTCTTTGATTGCCTGACGCGCGCCGTTGAACTCCATGTCGCCCCACTGAGCGACCGGACCGGACATCGCGCCGACAACCGCAACTTTAATATCTTTGGCCATAACCGTGTGCGACATCGCCAGTGCGACAAATCCCGCAATAATCGTTTTCGCGTTCCTGTTCATGCTGCAGAACCCCGTTCGTGATGTGGTGTATACCCGTCATACTTCAAGCTGCATGAGTGTTGGCTGTACTCGTTCACCCCAGTCACTTACTTCAGTAAGCTCCTGGGGATTCTCTGCGTCGCCGCCTTCCTGCAACTCGAATTATTTAGGGTTTATATATTTTGTATTTTTATGGTTAAAAAGCATTCTGTGCTTTTATTAAACAACGCTACTTTTACCATTGTCTTTAAGGGTTTAGCGAAGTTTTTACCTGATTTTAGCGTAAAATCTCTATATTTCAGGCTATTAAGCGAAGATAATATTCTGAAATAAGTCGAAGATAAACAAAAAAAGTCCCGTTCCCAGCATAATATAACGATACATAAGGCGGAATAAAACGCTGCACATTAGGTAAAAATTCTGCTTATTTTTCGATCCATGACGCATTGCGCTACTCTGATTACCTCAGGAAAACGAATCCCCTAATGAACAGGAAAAAAACAGCACCCTGCCTGACGGCAAATTTGGGTACACTGACTCCTTCATTTTGACGGGGCAAGCTGTGCATGAAACTGACCATTATTCGATTACCGCTCTTCGGCGAACAGGATCGCATCGACTTAGGGAAAATTTGGCCGTCACAGGATCTCGACGCGATCCCGCTGGACGACCATCACCGGGTTTACGCCGCCCGCTTTAACGAGCGCCTGCTGGCTTCCGTGCGTGTGACGTTAAGTGGCGATGCCGGCGAGCTCAGCGCGCTCTGCGTACGCGAAGTCACCCGTCGACGCGGCGTCGGGCAGTATTTAGTGGAAGAGATCCTGCAGGATAACCCGGAGATCGGCCGCTGGCGGGTCAACGCAGCCGGCGTAGAAGACAAGACGGTGATGTCGGCATTTATGCAGGCGCTGGGCTTTAGCGCACACCAGGACGGCTGGGAAAAACGTTAAAAACATCCCGGATGGCGGCGCATCGCGCCTTATCCGGGCTACCAAAAGCAGACACCTGTAGCCCGGTAAGCGCAGCGCCACCGGGGAAAGCGTAAACCACCCACCCGGTTATTCCCGGGTGCTTACATCAGTAAGTGACCGGGGTTGCGGAGCGCAGCCAACACACCTGTAGCGTGAAAGGCTGTCAGCTTATTTAACCAAGAATTTCATGCTACAGGCAAGCGGCAAGCGTCGAAATCCCCGGGAGCTTACACGAGTAAGTGACCGGGGTTGAGCAGCGCAGCCAACACACCTGTAGCGTGAAAGGCGAAGGTTAAATTATTTGGCGTCGGTGGCGGTGCCATCCGCGTGCCAGGTAAACACGCCGAACTCGAAGCCTTTCAGGTCGCCCTTCGCATCCCATGACAGCGGCCCCATCACGGTATCAACCGAGTTTGCCTTCAGGTATTTCACGATTTCTGCCGGGTCTTCGGACTGATTCAGGCCAGCGTCCAGCGACTGGATTGCCGCATAGGTGGTCCAGACGAACGCGCCGCTCGGATCCTGTTTTTTAGCTTTAATCGCGTCAACAATCGGTTTGTTCGCCGGTACCTGATCGTAGTTCTTCGGTTTCGTGACCAGCATGCCTTCAGCGGACTGACCGGCGATGTTAGACAGAGAAACGTTGGCCACGCCTTCCGGTCCCATAAACTGCGTTTTCAGGCCGGCGGCACGAGACTGGCGCAGAATCTGCCCCATTTCCGGGTGGTAGCCACCGTAGTAAACGAAGTCGATATTTTCTTTCTTCAGACGCGCAACCAGCGTGGAGAAGTCTTTCTCACCGGCGGTGATACCGTCGAAGAAGACGATGTTCGCGCCGCCTTTCTTCAGGCCATCCTGTACCGCGCGGGCCAGGCCTTCACCATACTGCTGCTTGTCGTGAACGATAGCGATGCGCTGCGGCTTCACTTTCTCGATAATATATTTTGCCGCCGTCGGACCCTGGTCAGAATCCAGGCCGGTGGTACGCAGAATCATTTTATAACCACGCGCGGTCAGCTCCGGAGCCGTCGCCGCTGGCGTAATCATCAGAATGCCTTCGTCTTCATAGATATCGGATGCTGGCTGGGTAGAAGAAGAGCATAAGTGGCCGATAACGTACTTAATGCCATCGTTGACCACTTTGTTGGCAACCGCTACCGCCTGTTTCGGGTCGCAAGCGTCATCATATTTAACGATCTGCAGCTTATTGCCTTTGATCCCGCCTTTGGCGTTGATATCAGCAACCGCCTGCTCGGCACCGGTAAACTCCTGGTCGCCATACTGCGCTACCGGACCAGACATCGCGCCAACCACGGCAATTTTGATGTCTTCTGCCAGCGCGGCATTGCTCATAATCAAGGCGATACATCCTGCCAGTAACGCTTTACCCTTCATGTTCATCCTGAGGCTCCCCATTATTATGGTTTTTGCATTTGTTGTGATGTTGTTTGTTAGCGCATTATTCTAATTTGAGTCATAAGAAAAGCATATGACGCCTATTTTAAGGTCTGCCGCCTGCGCTTTTGCAGCACACTATGCTAAACATACCGTCATTCAGGAGAATTTGAAATGACAAAATTGTGGGTTATGTAACAGATAAGTGACAAATAAAAAACCGCGCCAGGATCAACCGGACGCGGTGGAGTCAAGACGCCAGATTACCAACCGGCGGGCAGGTAGCCCAAAGCGGAAGCAATTGCGTAAACGGCGCTACAAAGATACAGCAACACAATGAAGGTCTGGATAAGCGGATGGGTTATCGCCGCCGGACACACCCAGCCCGGGGTAATATCCCCACGCTGGCGAGCGCCTTTGAGCATCAGAATCGGCATAATGGATAAGATCACCCCGCTAAACACCCCGGCGAAATAGAGCGCATTCACAAACGACACCATTCCGCTGTAGGCCAGAACAAATGGCGGAACCGCCACCACCACCAGCACCATCAGGCGCTTAAGCGGCTGTTCGTCGTTCCCGAGGCGGAACTGGTCGAAAATATTGGTCAGGAAACTGCCCCCCAGGCCCCAGTAGGAAGTCAGCATGGCGCACAGGGCAAACAGGTTGGCAGAGAAAAAGGCCCACTCACCGAGCGCCCGTCCCCAGGAGATGGTCGCGACATCGGAAATATTATCCAGGCCATTGAGCGCAATCACCGATAGCGGAACCAGCGCCAGCAGAACAAAGGTCAGCCCCATCCCGACCATAATGGCCTTTGGCAGCTTCTCCGGCTTATCGGCGAAGCCACGGGCCATTTCCGGGACAATATATTGCGCCGAGAAACAGAAGGCGACGACGTTGAACACCGGCACCATGTAGAGCCAGTTACCGTCGAGCAGATAGCTGATCTGGGTCGTATCTTTGAGCAAGGTGGCGGCAACCAGCACGGCAATCATCACCACCATGCCGATACTAATAAACTTCTCGCCGCGACCAATCGCTTTCAGCCCCAGATAGAGCACGCCAGCCGCCGGGATAAAAAACAGCACGCTGCCGAGCGCCGGGGAGATGCCGAACAGCGAATGCAGCAGCTTGCCGCTGCCGGTCATATAGGCGGTCAACGCGCCGACGCTGTTCACGCACACGGACAGGAACATCATCAACGCCCCGAAGCGCCCGACATAGCGGTGCGACAGTCCGCTAAGCTGCAAATGTTTGCGGGTACGCAGGGTCGATTCGGCGACATAAAGCATGGTAATGGTGGTCAGGCTGCCGACGATGATCAGCCAGAACAACAACGGTAGAAAACCGGCCTTACTGGAGGCATAGGCGATGGACAATACCCCGGCACCGATGTTGGTCCCGACGATCATCGACACCCCTTCAACGAAGCTGAGGGACTTTGCAGGTACAGCAGTACGTTCCCGGTTCGTCAGAACCGAGGAAAAGGTGGAATTTTCAGACATAATATTTTCCGTTTTATTCCGGCGATCTGCGCCGCCGGAAAAAAGGTGATATCAGGGTGATAAACCACTGACGCTGAGTAAAACCCCTGTGCGGCATCCTGTTTTATTCGGCTTCCCTGCCGCCGCACAGGCGTGTGGCGTGTTATCCCTTGAGGATACGCGCCAGAATATCCAGCGCTTTAGTAAACTGCGCGTCTGGAATAGTTAACGGGTACAGGAAACGAATCACGTTGCCATAGATGCCGCAGCTCAGCAGCAGCAGACCATTTTCCTGGGCTTTTTGTTGGATCTGGCGGGTAAACTCTGGTGACGGTTCGCCGGTCTGCGGATCGTTAAACTCCACGGCCACCATCGACCCTTGACCACGAATATCAACAATCGCCGGGCAATGTTGACGCGCCTGCTGCAGCACCTCTTTCAGATGGCTGCCGAGTTGCTCCGCGCGCTGGCACAGCTGCTCTTCGTCAATCACATCGAGGACCGCATGGGCTGCCGCCACCGCCAGTGGGTTACCGGCATAGGTGCCGCCAAGTCCACCCGGCGCCGGCGCATCCATTACGTCGGCACGGCCAACGACGCCCGAGAGCGGGAAACCGCCGGCGAGGCTTTTCGCCATCGTCATCAGGTCCGGTTTCACATCGTAATGCTGCATGGCAAACAGCTTGCCGGTACGCGCAAAGCCCGTTTGCACCTCATCGGCAATCAGCAGAATGCCGTGGGTATCACAGAGCGCACGCAGCGCCTGCATAAACTCTGGCGGTGCAACGTTAAACCCGCCTTCGCCCTGAATCGGCTCAAGGACAATCGCTGCCACCTGGTCCGGGCCAATATCGGCTTTAAAGATGCGCTCCAGGCTCTTCATGGCGTCAGCCGTGGTAATTCCGTGGGCGGCATTCGGGTAGACCCCGTGATACACCGACCCTGGGAACGGCCCAAAACCGATTTTGTACGGTGCGACCTTGCCGGTCAGCGCCATGGTCATAAAGGTACGACCGTGGAAACCGCCACCGAAGGTGATCAACCCCGGGCGGCCGGTGTAGGCGCGGGCAATCTTCACCGCGTTTTCTACGGCTTCAGCGCCGGTGGTGAAGAACGCGGTTTTTGCCGGGCCATCGATCGGTGCCAGCTCGTTAATACGTTCGGCCAGAGAGACGTAGCTTTCGTACGGGACAATCTGATACGCGGTGTGGGTAAAAGCCTGCAGCTGCTGTGCGACAGCCTCAACGATTTTCGGGTGACGATGGCCGGTGTTGAGCACGGCAATACCGGCAGCAAAATCGATCACCTCGTTGCCTTCCACATCCCACAGCGTGGCGTTTTCTGCTTTCTCAACAAAGTAGTTGCACATTACGCCTACGCCGCGCGGCGTCGCCTGCTGGCGACGTTGATTCAGTTCTGAACTTTTCACCCTCGAATCTCCTGTCATGTGTGTCACGTTATCGCAACAATTTCGAAACTATGTCGTTTATTTACACAGGAGTTGGCCCTATAATCGAGTACCAATTTAGATTATCTGAGGGATCCAATTGCGTTCACTCGTCGGCGACCTGGTGTTGGTCAGATTGCAGGAAGAGTCAGACCCACTCCTGCATAAACGCTTGTATAACGCGGTCCGCCGCTCGATTCTGGACGGTTCTTTACCGCCCCACAGCCGCCTGCCACCCTCGCGAGATCTGGCCGGGGAACTCGGCGTTTCAAGAAACACCATATTAACAACTTATGAACAACTCCTGGCGGAAGGATATGTTATCTCCCGCCGGGGAAGCGGTACATTTGTCGCAAAAATAGGCCATGATGCCTCGCATTCTGTTGATAAAACCGATGTAAACAGCAGCACCCCGGCACCGACGCCCTACCTATCCCGTCGCGGTCAGCGTCTGCTCACGCACGTCAGCGCCAGCCCGCGCCAGTGGGGAGCTTTTATCCCCGGTGTGCCGGACGTCAACGCCTTTCCCCATCCGCTGTTCAGCAAGATTCAAGCCCGCATCAGCCGCCGCCCGAAGCCTGAGCGATTGAGCTACAGCTGCAATGGCGGCACGCCGGAATTGCAGCAGGCGCTTGTCGAATACCTCAGGGTATCCCGAGGTGTGCATTGCCAGGCAGATCAAATTCTTATTACCGAAGGGATCCACCAGGCGATTGACCTGGTGACGCGCATGCTTTGTGACAGCGGCGACCTGGCCTGGGTGGAAGAGCCATCCTACTGGGGGATACGCCACGTGCTGGGAATGAATGATGTGCGGATCGAGCCGGTTACCGTTGATGCCAACGGCTTGTGCCCTCCGGAGACGGTTGAGGAGGCGCCGCACCTGATTTTTGTCACCCCGTCGCATCAGTATCCGCTGGGGGCGGTGATGACGCTGGCGCGCCGTCAGCGCTTGCTGGCACTGGCTCGTCAGCACGGCAGCTGGATCGTCGAAGACGATTACGACAGCGAGTTTCGCTTTTCCGGCCAGCCAATCCCGGCGCTGCAGGGGTTGGTCGCCGATGCGCCGGTGGTCTACATCGGCACCTTCAGTAAGACCCTCTATCCCGGGCTACGGCTAGGCTATGTGGTGCTGCCGCGACCGTTGATTGGCGATCTTAAAAACGCCCATGCCGAGCTCTACCGCGGCGGCCATTCGTTGATTCAGATGGCGCTGGCGGAGTTTATTAATGCCGGTCACTACTCCGCCCATATTCGCCGCATGCGCCTGCTTTACAGCCGCCGCCGCGCCTGCCTGACGGAACTCATCCAACGCTACTGCAACCCGCAGGCGCTGTCAGATTTCAGCGATAATGCCGGTCTGCATCTGATCCTCAATCTGCCGGACGAAGCGGACGATGTGGCGATCGCCAAAATGGCCAATGCCCGGCATATTCTGGTGCGCCCGCTGTCGCGCTACTACCTGACAGCCCGGCGTAAAAAGGGATTGTTGATGGGGTTTGCCAGCCTGCCAGAGACGCAAATGGAGCCGGCCTTCCAGGTCCTGCTGGAGTGCCTGCAGACATTATGTCCCGAGGTGCTGGCCAATGGAGACGGTGCAGAAAAACAAAA
Organism: Enterobacter sp. JUb54; assembly: GCF_014298075.1. Lineage (GTDB taxonomy): Bacteria > Pseudomonadota > Gammaproteobacteria > Enterobacterales > Enterobacteriaceae > Klebsiella > Klebsiella lignicola. The sequence continues at coordinate 4,368,853 of NZ_CP060418.1, read as the reverse complement.
CGCCCCAACGTAATGTGGGGCGTTATCAGGTGGCTGCGAAGAGGCGGGTGTTCACGCGGTCGCGTTATGCTTCGATAGCCATACGCAGTTTCTTCATCGCGTTCTTTTCCAGCTGGCGTACACGCTCAGCCGACACGCCGTAACGATCGGCCAGCTCCTGCAGCGTCGACTTGTTGTCTTCGTCCAGCCAGCGGGCGCGGATGATGTCCTGGCTACGCTCGTCCAGACCCTGCATCGCATCGGTCAGCTTGTTGGCCGCCTGCTCTTCCCAGTTATCATCCTCAATGCCGTCGGCAAAGTTAGAGGTTTTATCCTGCAGATAGAGCACCGGAGCCATCGGCTGGCTATCGGACTCGTCGTCCGACGACATGTCAAAGGTCATGTCCTGCGCCGCCATACGGGATTCCATCTCACGCACGTCTTTGCTCGACACGCCCAGCTCGCGGGCCACCATTTCGACTTCATCCTGGTTAAACCAGCCCAGACGCTGCTTGGTTTTACGCAGGTTAAAGAACAGCTTACGCTGTGCTTTGGTTGTTGCGACTTTCACAATACGCCAGTTACGCAGGACATATTCGTGAATTTCAGCCTTGATCCAGTGCACGGCGAAGGAAACCAGACGCACGCCCACTTCCGGGTTGAAACGACGCACGGCTTTCATCAGGCCGATGTTGCCTTCCTGAATCAGATCCGCCTGCGGCAGGCCATAGCCCGAGTAATTACGAGCAATATGAACAACAAAGCGCAGGTGAGACAGAATCAGCCTTTTCGCTGCTTCCAGATCGCCCTGGTAATGCAGCTTTTCAGCAAGCTCCCGCTCTTCATCAGCCGACAACATCGGCCAAGTGTTCGCAGCCCGGATATACGATTCCAGGTTACCAACGGGGGCTAAAGCTAAAGTTTGCATATCTTTGGTCATTCAAATCCTCTCAATCGATATCGTCTGGCGCGGTGGCTTCCCATCACATGGGCAACAAACATGCCAGCATTTATGAGCAACGAGAATATCACCCACATTAGTATCAGACAGTGATTTTATCCACAAGTTCCATGCAACGATGTGAATAGATTACGCACAAAATGTGACATGGATATGAAGCGTAGGGAAGAGACAACAGGGACTCTTTCCCTGCAGAGAGACATTCATCAGTGCAGGGAAAGATTATACCAGACTTTTTTTAATCGGGGGTAAAGTGACGTAAATGTTGGACGGTAGCCAACCAGGCCGCAACCCAGCCAATCATCGAGCAGACGATCAGCATCAGCAGACACTCGTCGAAGCCTAAACCGCTGAGCTCAAATTTCGTCCCGAACACCTGCGCCACTTCGGTCACCGCTGACGACAGACGCATCACCATGATTTCCGACAGAATCAGCGATAAGAAGGCACCACAGAAGCCCAGCAGCGCCCCGCCGTACAGGAACGGACGCAGGATGAAGCCATCAGTCGCCCCGATCAGCTTCTGCACGTTAATAGTATCGCGGCGCGCAAAAATGCTCAGACGCACGCTGTTGCCGATCACCAGGAACACGGCGGCAACCATTAACACGCCAATCAAGGCCGATACGCGACCCACTAAGCCGGTTAAGGAAGAGAGGCGCGCGAACCAGCTGTCGTCCATACGCACTTCATCAACGCCCTGAATACGCGTCACCCGATCGCGTAACGTATTCAATGCCTCGGTTCCCTGGAAGTCCAGCTTCGGCACCACAATCGCCACCGCCGGCAGCGGGTTCTCTTCCAGCATATCCAGCGCACCGCCAAAGCCAGACCAGTTGCGGAACTCCCCTAGCGCTTCATCACGCGACAGGTAGTTAACCTTCTCAACGCCTTGCTCAGCTTGCAGCTGACCGACCACCCGCGCCGCCGCATCGTCATCCAGCGTTTTCTCGAGGTACACGGTGATCTGCGGGGTAGGATAATACTGCGCTGCCGCGGTATTGACGTTTTTGTACACCATGTAGCAGACGCTTGGCAGCGTCAGCGAGATGGCGATAACCATGATCGTCAGGAAAGTCGCGAGCGGCGTGCTTTTCAGATCCTGAACCGCGCCATGCCAGGCATAGCGAACCTGTTCGTTAAAGACGTTGCTCTTACGGGAAGCCGGGGCTGGCGTCGCTTTGGGCCGCTTCGGCGCATTGCGCCCGCCACCACCGCCCGCACCAGCACCGTTACGCAGGCGATCGAACCTGTTGCCGAACTGGCGAATTTGATTTATTGCGTCACGCTTATTCACCCCAGTGGCCTCCATGCATATGACCGTCGCTCAGGGTCAGCATGCGATACGAGCGGCTGGAGATCAGCCCCAGGTCGTGCGTCGCCATCAGAACCGTTACCCCTACGCGGTTGAACTCCTCAAACAGACGTAAAATCCCTTCCGAGAGCGCCTCATCGAGGTTACCGGTAGGTTCGTCCGCCAGCAGCACCGCTGGCTTATTCACCACCGCGCGGGCAATCCCTACGCGCTGCTGCTCACCACCGGAGAGTTGGATGGGAAGGTTTTTCGCTTTGTCCAGCAGCCCGACTTTATCCAGCGCCGCTGACACGCGGCGACGAATATCATCGCCGCTGGCGCCGGCAATAATCAGCGGGATAGCCACATTATCAAACACCGTACGATCCATCAGCAGGTGATGGTCCTGGAAAATCATGCCGATCTGGCGCCGTAGGAACGGCACCTCCCGGCTCTTCAGACGGCTAATATCATGGCCGCCGAATAAGATTTTCCCGGCGCTCGGCCGCTCGATACCGCAGATAAGCTTAAGCAGGGTACTTTTCCCCGCGCCGGAGTGGCCGGTCAGAAATGCCATCTCGCCCGACTGCAGGTGAAAGTCCACCCCCTGCAGCGCTTGTCTCCCACCGAGATAGGCTTTGCTGACTTGTTCAAAGCGAATCATGATTAATCCTCTCGGGCAAAAAGTGCCTCAATAAAGTCGCCCGCATTAAACGGACGCAGATCCTCAATACGTTCACCGACGCCAATGTAGCGAATCGGAATACCAAACTGGTCGGCGACGGAGAAGATAACGCCCCCCTTCGCGGTGCCATCCAGTTTAGTCAGCGTAATACCGGTCAGTCCAACGGCTTCATGGAACAGTTTGGCCTGGCTAATGGCATTTTGCCCGGTGCTGGCATCGATGGTCAGCATGATCTCATGCGGCGCATCTTCATCCAGTTTTTTCATCACGCGGACGATTTTCTTCAGCTCTTCCATCAGATGCGATTTGTTCTGCAGACGGCCGGCGGTATCGGCGATCAGCACATCGACGTTGCGCGCCTTCGCCGCCTGAATGGCATCGAAGATAACCGATGCGGAATCCGCGCCGGTATGCTGGGCAATGACCGGAATGTCGTTCCGCTGGCCCCAGACCTGCAGTTGCTCGACCGCCGCGGCACGGAAGGTATCGCCCGCCGCCAGCATGACCGATTTACCCTGCTGTTCGAACTGGCGCGCCAGCTTGCCGATGGTGGTGGTTTTGCCAACGCCGTTGACGCCAACCATCAGAATAACAAACGGTGTTTTCCCTTCAACATTCAACGGCTCATCGACTTTCGCCAGGATGCCGCCCATCTCTTCTTTCAGCAGGCCATACAGCGCTTCTGCGTCGCGCAGTTGCTTGCGGCTGGCGCCTTCGGTGAGATTGGTAATGATCTTGCGGGTCGTTTCCACGCCAACATCGGCAATCAGCAGCTGCTCTTCCAGCTCTTCAAACAGATCATCATCGATTTTTTTACCGCGGAACAGACTGATAAATCCGGAACCGAGGTTCTGTTTGGTTTTAATCAGGCTGCGTTTCAGTCGGGCGAAGAAGCCCTCTTTGGTCGGTTTTTCCTGCTCCTGCTGGACAGGTTCTTCCGCCTGGGTCTCTTCTTCTTCGTGGTCGGCATCAACAGGCTGTGACGCCAGCGCCAGGGCTTCCAGTTCTTCATCAGACAGCGCTGGCTCAGGCTCGATGACCGCATCGTCGGCAACGCTGACGTCCGGCTCAGCCATCACCTGTTCCGGCGCGAGGTCGGCTACTGCTTCCGCCACAACCGGCTGGGCAAGACTCGCCTCAACCAGCGGCTCGGTAACAGTAACGTCTTCAACCCGAGGCGCTTCAACCACAGGCTCTTCAACCACAGGTTCTTCGACAACCACGACTGCTGGCTCTTCAACCACCGGAGCTTCAACAACCTCGACTGCTGGTTCTTCAACCACAGGTTCTTCAATCGCAGGTGCTTCAATCACAGGTTCTTCAATAACCGCGACTTCTTCAACCACCGGCGGCAGCTCGCGCTCAACCACCTGCTCAGTGACCTCCACGACGTCAGCTGCAAAGGTCTCCGGGTCCGCTTTTTCTACCGCAGGTGCGTTAACCGCATCCGCTTCTGGCGTCGCAACCGTCTGCTCAGGCAGCGTCTCTGTCGGATGCTGCCCGACAACCTCGTCCTGCCCTTCTACTTTTTGTTCGCTTTCGGTTTCCTGCGCCTGTTCTTTTTGTCCAAAGCCCAGCCAGGAAAAGAAGCCACGTTTTTTCTCTTTTGCCATTTGCGACGACACTCCCGCTGTTTATTCATGGCACAGCTTCGGCATATCACGCGCGGAAGCTGAAAAATGATGAAATTAGTCGGATAGTCTATCACTTAACTTAACTCGCATCACCGCCCCCGGATTAAGGTTTCGTCATCCGCGTTCGATCGCTAGAATAGCGGGCTGAAAGTGGAGACCTGAGCAAAGAGATGAAGAAACCAAACCACGCAGGCAGCGGCCAGATCCGCATTATTGGCGGACAATGGCGAGGCCGAAAATTACCGGTGCCGGAGAGCCCGGGTCTGCGCCCGACCACCGACCGGGTTCGCGAAACCCTGTTTAACTGGCTGGCGCCGGTCATGGCGCAGGCGCACTGCCTCGACTGCTTTGCCGGCAGCGGCGCCCTGGGGCTGGAAGCGCTCTCGCGCTATGCGGGAAGTACCACGCTGCTGGAAATGGAGCGCGGCGTCGCCCAACAGCTGCAAAAAAACCTGGTAACGCTGAAAGCGGCGAACGGCAAGGTGGTCAATACGAATACGCTCACCTACCTGAATCAGCCCGGCACGCCGCACCAGATCGTGTTTGTCGACCCGCCGTTCCGCAAAGGACTGCTGGAAGAGACGCTGCGCCTGCTGGAAAATAACGGCTGGCTCGCCGATGAAGCGCTCGTCTACGTCGAGAGCGAAGTCGAAAATGGCTTACCGCCGGTGCCGGTCAACTGGCATCTGTATCGTGAAAAAGTGGCCGGACAGGTCGCCTACCGTCTCTACCAACGTGAGGCACAAGGAGAAAATCATGCTGATTAATTTTGGCCGCGTGCTGATGCTGTGCGTGTGGGCGTTTTTGCTGTTAAACCTGTTTCAGCCTTTCCCGAAACCGCTGAATATTTTCGTTAACGTCGCGCTGATCTTTATGATCCTGATGCACGGCCTGCAGCTGACGCTGCTGAAAGCCACGCAGCCGAAAGACGCCCCGCCGCTGGGGCGCTTTGAGCAGGTGCGCATTTTTGTCTTTGGCGTGTTTGAACTGGTGGCCTGGCAGAAAAAGCTCAAGGCCACGCTGCGTAAGAAGTGACAGACCGGCTCAGGGTTCTGGCGTAAACGCGACAAACCTTGAGCCCTGATAGCTCAACATCCCCCGGTCGCCGACGCTCAGCGCATGATATTGAGCGGCCTCAAGCCGAAAATTGACTTCCAGCCCGCCGGTCTCTGGCCGGAAGCTGGCCTCATAGCGAATATCGCTGCCGGCAGGCGCCACGGTCTGCTGGCGCGAACGGCGATCGTTGATCACCTTTTCTCGCTTGTTACTCACCACCACCCGCTTTTGCAGTACGGGCGCGGCGTCATTATTCATATTTTCCCGTCGCTGCTGCACATAACGCAGCGAGGCGGCCACCACAATAATGGCGACGACGACGATAAAAAACAGCGGTACCTTACTCATTCATCTAACCCATAAGAATTCTCAGGAATAAGCATACCGCGCCTTGATTAACATTGTCATCTGCCGCTCCGAACCACTACACTAGAATTCAGTACCGTCAATACACCAATCACTTAATAATAACAGATACAAGGACTTACTATGCTTTGGTCGTTTATTGCTGTCTGTTTCTCCGCGTGGCTTTATGTCGATGCATCCTATCGCGGCCCCACGTGGCAACGCTGGGTTTTTAAACCCGTCACCCTGATCCTGCTGCTGCTGCTCGCCTGGCAGGCACCGATGTTCAATGCCATCAGCTATCTGGTGCTCGCCGGACTGTGCGCGTCGCTGCTGGGCGATGCGTTAACGCTGCTGCCACGCCAGCGGATCATGTATGCGGTCGGCGCCTTTTTCCTGTCGCACCTGCTCTATACCATCTGGTTTGCCAGCCAGATGACAATGTCATTTTTCTGGCCGCTGCCGCTGGTCCTGCTGGTTATCGGCGCGCTGCTGCTGGCGGTGATCTGGAGCCGGCTTGAAGAGCTGCGCATGCCGGTGTTTACCTTTATCGGTATGACGCTGGTGATGGTCTGGCTGGCCGGCGAACTGTGGTTCTTCCGCCCGACGGATACCGCACTTTCTGGCTTTGCCGGGGCGTCATTCCTGCTGCTCAGCAATATCGTCTGGCTGATCAGCCACTATCGCCGTCGCTTCCGCGCCGATAACGCGATTGCTGCCGCTTGCTACTTCGCCGGTCACTTCCTGATTGTCCGCGCTCTGTACCTGTAATTAATCGCTTGACTCTGGAGTCGACTCCAGAGTGTATCCTCCGGGTAATGAGAAAATTATCATTACCCGGAGGGTCTCATGTCGACTCCAGAAGCTCAGGATAAAAAAGTCCCGCAATTCTCGTCATTCAAATTAAAGCCGGTGACTGCGCAGGCTGACAACTGCTGCACGGAGTCCACCTGTGCCACCGCCACGCCGCCTGAAAGCACGCCTTTAAACGAAGCTCGTTACCGTTGGTTAGTCGAAGGGATGGACTGCGCCGCCTGCGCCCGCAAGGTAGAAACTGCTGTGCGCCAGGTCGAGGGCGTCAGCCAGGTTCAGGTGGTGTTTGCCACCGAGAAGCTGCTGGTGAACGCCGATGGCGACGTCCGCGAGCGCATTGAAAGTGCGGTACGCGCAGCAGGCTATACGCTACGCGATGAAAGCGCCCCGGCGCCGAAAGTCTCACGTCTGCGCGAAAACCTGCCGCTGGTAACGCTGCTGCTGATGATGGCGCTGAGCTGGGGTCTGGAACAGTTCAACCATCCGTTTGGCGAGCTGGCGTTCATCGCCACCACCCTCGTGGGCCTGTGGCCCGTCGCCCGCCAGGCCGTGCGCCTGATCCGCAGCGGCAGCTGGTTTGCCATTGAAACACTGATGAGCGTTGCCGCCATCGGGGCACTGTTTATCGGCGCCACCGCCGAGGCGGCGATGGTGCTGCTGCTGTTTCTGATTGGCGAACGCCTTGAAGGCTGGGCTGCCAGCCGCGCCCGCCAGGGCGTGAGCGCGCTGATGGCCTTAAAACCCGATACCGCCATTCGCTTGCGCAACGGTGAACGGCAAACCGTCGCCCAGCGCGATCTGCGTCCCGGCGACGTGATTGAAGTGGCCGCCGGCGGCCGTTTACCCGCCGATGGTCAACTGCTGACACCGTTCGCCAGCTTCGATGAAAGCGCCTTAACCGGCGAATCCGTTCCGGTCGAACGTCGCTCTGGCGAGCGCGTAGCGGCAGGCGCCACCAGCGTCGATCGATTAGTGCAGCTGACGGTGATGTCCGAGCCGGGCGACAGCGCCATTGACCGTATTCTGAAGCTGATTGAAGAGGCCGAGGAGCGTCGGGCGCCGATTGAGCGGTTTATCGATCGCTTCAGCCGGGTCTATACGCCAGCCATTATGGTCGTCGCCCTGCTGGTGGCGATTGTCCCGCCGCTGTTCTTCAGCGCCGCCTGGCTGCCGTGGATCTACAAAGGCCTGACGCTGCTGCTGATCGGCTGCCCCTGCGCGCTGGTGATTTCCACCCCGGCGGCAATTACCTCCGGACTGGCGGTCGCGGCCCGGCGCGGGGCGTTAATTAAGGGCGGTGCGGCACTGGAACAACTGGGGCGGGTACGCCAGGTCGCCTTTGACAAGACCGGGACGCTGACCGTTGGCCAGCCGCGCGTCACCGCCATCATCGCGCTGAACGAAGAGGATGAAAACAGTCTGCTGGCGCTGGCGGCAGCGGTAGAGCAAGGCTCCAGCCATCCTCTGGCGCAGGCGATTGTGCGGGAAGCGCAGCAGCGCCAGCTGGCGATCCCTTCGGCCCGCAACCAACGCGCGCTGGCAGGCTCCGGGATTGAAGCCGACGTCGACGGCCAGCAAATCTTGATTTGCGCGGCGGGTAACGGCAGCGCGCCGCAGCATGAGGCGCAGATTCAGCAGTTGGAGAACGCCGGGCAGACGGTGGTGCTGGTACAGCGCGAGCAGGCGCTGCTGGGGATTCTGGCGTTGCAGGACACGTTACGGGATGACGCCCGTCAGGCGGTCGACGATCTGCATCGTCTGGGCGTCAAAGGGGTGATCCTCACCGGGGATAACCCACGCGCGGCGGCGGCGATTGCCGGAGAGCTGGGGCTGGCGTTCCGCGCCGGGCTGCTGCCAGCCGATAAGGTCACGGCGGTGACGGCGCTCAACGCCGAGGAGCCGCTGGCGATGGTTGGCGACGGGATTAACGACGCCCCGGCAATGAAGGCCGCGACCATCGGCATCGCTATGGGCAGCGGGACCGACGTGGCGCTGGAGACCGCCGACGCCGCCTTGACCCATAACCGGTTAACCGGTCTGGCGCAGATGATTGCCCTGGCCCGCGCCACCCACGCCAATATCCGACAAAACATTGCCATCGCGCTTGGGCTGAAGGGGATTTTCCTCATCACCACCCTGCTCGGATTAACCGGGCTGTGGCTGGCGGTGCTGGCGGATACCGGCGCGACGGTGCTGGTCACCGCGAACGCCCTGCGACTGTTACGTCAGAAGTAAGCGTCAAGCCCCGGGGGCGGCGCTTGACGCGCCTTGCCCGGGCTACAGGCTGGCGGATACCGGCGCGACGGTGCTGGTCACCGCGAACGCCCTGCGGTTGTTACGTCAGAAGTTAGCGGAAAGTCCCGGGAGCGGCGCTTGACGCGCCTTGCCCGGGCTACAGGCAAATACAGGCTGGTAGCCCGGACAGGTGCGCAGCACCGCCTCCGGGGCAGCCTGAAGCAGATCAGTGGCTTTTGCGGATCAGGTAACGGTACGGCAGCGCCTCGGTTTCCTGCGCCAGCAGCTCGTGTTCCATAAAGCGGCAAAACCCAGGAATATCGCGGGTGGTCGCCGGATCGTCGGCGATAATCAGCAACGTCTCGCCCACCGGCATCGTACGTACTGCCTTGCGCACCATCATTACCGGTTCCGGGCAGCGCAGACCCTGAGCATCCAGCGTGTGGTCAGGACTGGAGAAAAGTTCGGTCATTTTCATCTCACATCAACAAAACGGCCCTAGTTTACCCCCACTTTTGCGCCGCGCAAGTCAGGTTAACGTTTGCGCGAAAAACAACCGTTGCATTACGCACGCAACGCAGTATCATGCAGCCGTTTTTATTGGGTTCCCTCACCCCAACCACTAAAAAGGTCACAATATGAGTCCCTTTACTACCGTACAGCGTACAAAAGCGCTGGTCTGGCTTTCGCTTTTCCATTTGCTGGTGATCACCTCCAGCAACTATCTGGTGCAGCTCCCGATCTCCATTTTCGGTTTTCATACCACCTGGGGCGCGTTCAGCTTTCCGTTTATTTTCCTTGCCACCGATCTGACGGTGCGGATTTTCGGCGCTCCGCTGGCGCGACGCATTATCCTGGCTGTGATGATCCCGGCATTGCTGATCTCCTACGGCGTCTCCTCCCTGTTCTATATGGGCGAGTGGCAGGGTTTCGCCGCGCTGACCCACTTTAACCTGTTCGTCGCCCGTATCGCGGCCGCCAGCTTTATGGCCTACGCGCTGGGTCAGATCCTTGATGTCCACGTCTTTAACCGCCTGCGTCAAAACCGCCGCTGGTGGCTGGCGCCGACCGCCTCGACCCTGTTCGGCAACGTCAGCGATACGCTGGCCTTTTTCTTTATCGCCTTCTGGCGCAGCCCGGATCCGTTTATGGCGGCCAACTGGGGAGAGATTGCGATTGTCGACTACAGCTTCAAGGTGCTGATCAGCATTGTCTTCTTCCTGCCGATGTATGGCATGCTATTGAATATGCTGATGAAAAGACTGGCAGATAAATCTGATTTATCGGCATTGCAGCCAGGTTAAGAGTACTCACAGGTTGATGTGATAAGATACACGGATGAGCCGTTAATGGCCGTTTATCGAAAGGAAGATGTCAATGCGCAATTTGGTTAAATATGTCGGTATTGGCCTGCTGGTTGTAGGTCTTGCGGCCTGTGATAACAGCGATTCAAAAACGCCAACCGAAGGGGCTGCTGCACAGAGCAACGCCAGTGGACAAACCGTGAGCCTGCTGGATGGCAAGCTGAGTTTCTCCCTGCCGGCGGGAATGACCGATCAGAGCGGCAAGCTGGGCACTCAGTCCAACAACATGCACGTCTACTCTGACGTCACCGGGCAAAAAGCGGTGATTGTGATTGTCGGCGACAGCACCAATGAAGAGTTAAGCGTGCTGGCCCAGCGTCTGGAAGAGCAGCAGCGCAGCCGCGATCCGCAGCTGCAGGTGGTAACCAATAAATCGGTTGAGGTCAAAGGCCACACCCTGCAACAGCTGGACAGCATCATCTCCGCCAAGGGTCAGACCGCGTGGTCTTCCGTACTGCTCGGCAAGATTGACGACAAGCTGCTGACCCTGCAGATCACCCTGCCAGCAGACAACCAGCAGCAGGCGCAGACTGAAGCAGAAAGCATCATCAATACCCTCGCCATCCAGTAACTACTGGCCCGGCGTCGCGGCCTCCGGTTCTACCACCGGGGGCCGTTTTTTTAACTGCCAGCCTAACACCAGCGCCACCGCCACCAGCCCTGCAGCCACCAGATAAATCGCCGATATTCCAACCCACGCCATCAGCAAGCCCGCCAGCGGCCCGGTTACCCCTAACGAAAGATCCATAAATACCGTGTAGGTCGCCAGCGCCGAGCCCTGATTCTGCTGCGGTACCGCCTTCACCGCCACTACGCCCAGCGCCGGGAAGACCAGCGAAAAACCGGCGCCGGCCAGGAAGGTACCGATTTTCGCCATCAACGACGTTTCTGCCAGCCCCACCAGCAACAGCCCGACGATCTCCACGCTGAAGCACAGCATCGCTACGTTCAGTCCGCCCAGACGCTGAATACCGTTGGGGAACAGCAGACGGGTGCCGACAAACGCACAGCTAAACAACGTCAGCGCGAACGCCGCGCCATCCCAGCCTTTGGCATCGTAAAACAGCGTGATAAAGGTCGCGATGGCCCCAAATCCGGCGGACGCCAACGCCAGCGCCATGCCATAGGGCCAGACCCGGCCCAGCACCGCGCGAAACGACATAGCCTTGCCCCTGGTCGCCTTGACCGCCGCCTTGGGCAGCGCGCAGAGAATCGCCACCAGCGCCACGGCCATAATCGTCAACGCCAGCCCTTTCAGCCCCACGAGGGAATAACAGAGCACGCCAAGCGGTGCACCAATCGCCATCGCCCCGTAGGTCACGATGCCGTTCCACGAAATCACCCGTCCGATGTGCAACGAGCCGACGACGCCCACGCCCCACAGGGTCGAGCCGGTACCGGCAAAGCTTTGCCCAATGCCGAGAATCACGCGTCCCAGGCACAGCAGCGTCAGGCTGATCAGCGGCCAGTCGTCGCCAACCGCCGCCAGCAGATAGCTCAGGCCGCTGAGGAAGCAGCCGCACAGCCCGAAGACCACAATCTTTTTTGGCCCCAGCAGATCAGCGTAGCGCCCGGCATGCGGGCGACTGAGCAGCGTGGCAAAGTATTGCAAACTGATCACCAGCCCCGCCCAGAAGGCGCTGAACCCCATAACATCGTGCACATAGCCGGGCAGTACCGCCAACGGCAGGCCAATCGTCAGGTAGCTGGCAAAATTAAACATCACAACTGAAACAATCCGCAGATTGAGGCGCAATCCATTCAGCGCCGGTTCGTCAACGGCTTCGGGCATTGGGTTCACCAGATTTTTACAACAGTGTTTCACTATTACCACGTCCCCCACACAAAAGCAGCCTGCTGTGCATAAAATCACGTTTCAGCGGCGTACCGGCGGCGTATGGGAAGAATAGGTTTGTCTATATTTAAATAACTCAGGCGCTGTGGTTAAATATTGCGGATTATTAACTTGCCGGAAAAAATAATGTTAGCGTTCTGAGCAAGATAAATTGCCGTTGCCCGGATATAGTGCACGTTCAGCATCATCCGAGGCCAGTATCGCCCTGTTCGCACGTTTTTATGATCAACACGACCCGACAGAAAACAACGTTGAATTCGAGATAGCTATTTGCCTGGGGTTTTATTTTGACTGAGGATATTCAAGACCTGTGGCCATACTTCATGAGTAAGTACTCAAGCACTCATTCTGACTGAAAAATAGGGGCGGCGAGAGTGAATTCGGCATTCTCCTATGTATTCATCTGCCTGCCGCGGCAATTTGTGGCGCAAATGTCAGAGAGTAGTCATCGGCCTGTTGATGGAATAACGGAATATCGCTATCAGCTGCGAATAATTGCCATAATAAATTGCACTGGCATGCGAAAATAATGAAAATACGCGCTGACTTCACCACCTAATTTGCCAGGCGGTGAATATGCCTGCCGCTATGCCCTCACTCTGCACTGAGCAGCAGATATCCGGTCGGCAGAAAAAGCGGAGCGCTAAAAATCCTGGCTGGTAAAACGCCGTTGGTTCAGACGTTAGCCATACTGTATTCGCGGGCCAGAAGAAAATACAAAGCGGCGTTCAAAAAACGTAGCTGGAATCACCGGTTTATCGCGGATGCGCGTTGATGAAATTCTCACTAAACATAGTTGACTGGCAGGGCAGAGCCCCTGGGCTTAGCGAAACAGCGCAGTGGCAGCAATGGTCACGGCAGCCGCACGCCATCGATCCGGCAGCGCCGCAGGCAAAATTAAGTGAATTACCGATGATGGCCGCCAGACGACTCAGTTCGGGGAGCAAGCTCGCCGTGGAGTGTGGACTGGCAATGCTGCGCCGTCATCACATCGACGCCGTGCTGTACACCAGCCGCCACGGGGAACTGGAGCGCAATTATCGCCTCCTCCACGCTCTGGCGACGGGGCAGGATATCTCCCCTACCGACTTCGCGCTTTCGGTACACAATTCAGCGGTGGGCAATCTGACCATCACCGCTCAACACCCGATTACCTCCTCTTCGCTCTCCGCCGGACGGGACTCCTTCCAGCAAGGGTTATGCGAAGTGATGTGCCTGCTGAGCGCCGGTTATCAGCGGGTGCTGATGGTGGATTTCGACGGTCACCTGCCGGAGTTTTACCATCCGCAGCTGGCCCCTACCATGCCCACCTGGCCCTACGCGCTGGCGCTGGTGATTGAGGCCGGTGACGCGTGGCGCTGCGCCACGACAGGCGACGTGCGCGACGAAGAGCCTGACCTGCCGCAAAGCCTGCTGTTTTTACAGCACTATTTGCAAGACCACGCCGACTTTACCCTGCCGGGCGAACGCCTGCAGTGGCGCTGGAGTCGCGCATGAGCGGCATTATGCAGGGCGTAAACCGGGTCTGGCGCGGCGCCATGACCGGCGTCTGCTTCGCCCTGTTTGGCCTCGGTGGATTAGTGCTGTCCCTTATCTGGTTCAACCTGCTGCTGGTGGTGGTGAGGAATAAAGCCCGCCGCCGCCGTCTGGCACGACGCAGCATCGGGGCCAGCTTCCGCCTGTTTTTAACGGTGGTCCGAGCCGTCGGCGTGCTGGACTACCGCATTGAGGGCGAGGCGATTCTGCGTCAGGAACGCGGGTGCCTGGTGGTCGCCAACCATCCCAGCCTGATCGATTATGTGATGCTGGCGTCGATCATGCCCGAGACCGACTGCCTGGTGAAAAGCGCCTTACTCCACAACCCCTTCGTAAGCGGCGTGATCCGCGCGGCGGACTATTTGATCAACGACCAGGCCGATTCGCTCCTGCCCGCCAGCCAACAGCGGCTGCAGCAGGGCGATACCATCCTGATCTTTCCTGAGGGCACCCGTACCCGCCCCGGTGAGAAAATGACATTACAACGCGGCGCGGCCAATATTGCCGTGCGCTGTGCCAGCGATGTGCGGATCGTGACGATCCGCTGCAGCGAGCACATGCTCGGTAAGCAGTGCAAATGGTACGATGCGCCGCCAACCAAACCGCTGTTTACCATCGAGGTACGCGAGCGGGTAGATATAAGCCAGTTTTACGATGCCAACCTGCATGAACCGTCCCTGGCGGCCAGGCAGCTAAACCGGCATCTTTTGCTCCAGTTACAATCAGGGACTACGCCTGGTTCAGGAATTAATGATGCAAGCGCTCTATCTTGAAATTAAAAAACTCATAATAACTACGCTGAATCTGGACGAACTGTCGCCTGACGACATCGACACCGATGCAGCACTCTTTGGTGATGGACTCGGTCTGGATTCGATTGATGCCCTGGAGCTGGGGCTGGCGGTGAAAAACCAGTATGGCGTTGTGCTCTCTGCCGAAAGCGACGAGATGCGCCAGCACTTTTTCTCCGTTGCTACCCTGGCCGCCTTTATCCACGCTCAACGAACCTGAGGCACGTACCATGACTGAATCCCAAGATATTTATGCAGAAGTCTCGGCACTGCTGGTCAAACTGTTTGAAATCGATCCCGAAGACATCACGCCGCAGGCGCGTCTGTACGAAGATCTCGAGCTGGACAGCATTGACGCGGTCGACATGATCGTCCACCTGCAAAAGAAAACCAGCAAGAAAATTAAGGCCGAAGAGTTTAAAGCCGTGCGCACCGTACAGGATGTTGTTGATGCGCTAGAACGTCTCTCCCGAGAAGCCTGATCCGCATGTCGGAGGCCTTTTCGCGTCGGGGGATACCGCTGCTGACGAATCTGCTGCTGCTCGCCTGGCCTGGGTTAATCTGGCTGGGTCTGGCGCATAACAGTCTGCACTGGCTGCTTCCGGTGATGGCGCTACTGCTGTTTTTACGCTTCTATCAGACCCGGCGTCAGGCCGGGCCTCTGCGCATCGTCACCCAGGTCGTGGCGCTGGCCGGTATCACGCTGTGTACGGCCAGCTATGTGCTGAAAACGCATCAGCTGCTGCTGTTTTACCCGGTGGTGGTCAACGCTGTGATGCTGACCATTTTCGGCGGCTCGCTGTGGTCGGCGATGCCGATCGTTGAACGCCTGGCGCGCTTCCAGGATCCTCAGCTTCCCGCCGCGGCTATCCGCTATACCCGCCGGGTCACGCAGATCTGGAGCCTGTTTTTTATCGCTAACGGCAGTATCGCCCTGTTCACAGCGCTGTATGGCGATATGGTGCTGTGGACCGCGTGGAATGGCATGATCGCCTACCTGCTGATGGGAACGCTGATGGCGGGAGAGTGGCTGGTACGCCGCCGGGTCATTAAGCGAGACGCCGCATGAACGCGCCGCTGCCCATCTCCCGCTGGCTGAGCGCCCCGCGCTCCGCCGATACCCTCATCGCCTGGCAAGGCCAGCAACGCTGGACGGTCGACCACCTGCGCCACGATGTCGCGCGTTGGGTAACTCACCTGGACCAGCAGCAGGGCCAGCGCTGGGCGCTGTGTTTCGACGACAGCTACCTGTTTCTGGTGGCGCTGCTGGCCACCCTGCACGCCGGCAAAACACCGGTGATGCCGGGGCACAGCCGGGTTTCGCTGCTGAATGAACAGCGGGCGCTGTTTGATGGCCTGCTCAGCGATAAACCCCTCGGCTGGAACGGCCCGGCGCTGACCATCAGCAGCTTGCCGCAGGACACGACGCAATCCAGCGCACTACGCGATATCGCCGATGACGCCTGCGTGGAGCTGTTCACCTCCGGGTCAACAGGACAGCCAAAGCGAGTGATCAAGCCGCTGGTATGCCTCGACCGCGAAGCCGCCCTGCTGGCCGCGCACTTTGGCGAACGGCTGGCCGGCTGCCGCATTGTCGCCTCGGTAGCGCCCCAGCACCTGTACGGCCTGACCTTCCGCCTGTTTTTACCGATGGCGCTTGGCCTGCCGCTGCACGCCACGACGCTGAACTACGCCGAACAGCTTAGCGCCCTCAACCCGCAGCATCGTTATGCGTTTATCAGCAGCCCGGCGTTGTTAAAACGTCTGGATGCCCGGCTGACGCCACCGCCGGTGGAGCTGATTGTCTCCGCCGGGGGCCAGCTGGCGTGGCAGGATGTTACCCGCACGGTCGAGTGGCTTAAACGCTGGCCGGACGAGATTTACGGCAGCACCGAAACCGGCGTTCTGGCCTGGCGTTTTCGCGATCGGCCAGACGGTGACTGGCAGCCGCTGCCCGGCGTCAGATTTATGCCACATAACCAGGCATTCCGCGTGTTTTCGCCGCTGATAGCCGAAGAAGACGGCCTGTTACTCGATGACAGCCTGCAGTTCACCGCCAACGGCCATTTCCAGCTGGCAGGCCGCCGTGGACGGGTCGTGAAGATAGAAGAAAAGCGCATTTCGCTCAGCGACATTGAACAGCGCTTGCTGGAGCTGGAAGGCATTCGCGACGCGGTCGCGCTGCTCGTGACCCGCGGCGGTCGCCAGAATATCGGCGTCCTGCTGGTGCTGGATGAACACACCCGCCAGACGTGGCAACACGCCAGCAAAGCCCTTGAACAAACGTGGCGACGGGCGCTGCGCCCGACGCTGGAGCCGGTTGCCATCCCCCGCTACTGGCGCGTTACCGACGATATTCCGGCCAACAGCATGAACAAGCGTGTCTATGCGCAATTACAGGAGTTGTTTCTTGAAACCCCGTGAAATTGAACGCCATCAGGCACAACCCCAGCAGGTGGAGATTGTCCTGCATCTCGACCCGGACCTGCAGTGGTTCCGCGGTCATTTTGCCGTCCAGCCGCTGCTGCCCGGCGTCGCCCAACTGGACTGGGTGATGCATTATGCCACCACGTTGCTGGCGCCAGGCTGGCGGTTCCAGAGCATTCAAAACGTTAAATTTCAGGCGCCGCTGCTGCCGGAGAGCACCGTCACCCTCAGCCTCAGCTGGCAGCCCGAACGCCAGATACTGGCCTTCAGCTATCAACGCCACGATGGCGAGGCGCGTCATACCGCCAGCAGCGGGAAGATCCGCCTATGTCGCTAGTCTTCAAGCCCTGCGTGGTGATCCCCTGCTACAACCACGGTGCCATGATGGCGCAGGTGATTGCCCGCCTGCAGCCTTTCGCGCTGCCCTGCATCGTCGTCGATGACGGCAGCGACGCGGCAACCCGCGAGGTCCTGGCGCAGCTGGCCCTGCAGGAACCGAACCTGACGCTGATCCGCCTGGCGGAGAACGCCGGCAAAGGCAGTGCGGTGATCCGCGGTCTGCAGGCCGCCGCCGACGCCGGGTTCAGCCATGCCGTGCAGGTGGATGCCGATGGCCAGCACGCCATTGAAGATATTCCCCGGCTGCTGACGCAGGCGCAGGCGCACCCTACCGCGCTGATCTCCGGCCAGCCCATTTACGACGACTCCATTCCCCGCTCGCGGCTGTATGGCCGCTGGATAACCCATATCTGGGTGTGGATTGAAACCCTCTCGCTGCAGCTAAAAGACAGCATGTGCGGCTTTCGCGTCTACCCGATTGGCCCGACGTTGCAGCTGGCGCAGCGCGTGGCGCTGGGCAAGCGGATGGATTTCGATACCGAAGTCATGGTGCGCCTCTACTGGCAGGGCCATGACAGCTATTTTGTCCCGACCCGGGTCACCTATCCCGCCGACGGGCTGTCTCATTTCGATGCCCTGAAGGACAACTGCCGCATCTCGTGGATGCACACCCGCCTGTTCCTCGGCATGCTGCCGCGTATCCCTTCCCTGTTGCTGCGCCGCCGGGCGACCCACTGGGCGCGCCAGGATGAGGTCAGGGGATTATGGGGAATGCGTCTGATGCTGCTGGTGTGGCGTCTTCTGGGCCGCAACGTATTCTCATGGCTGCTCTATCCGGTGGTCGGCGTGTACTGGCTGACCGCACATCGCGCCCGTCGCGCCTCGCAGGACTGGCTGGCCCGGGTCCGCGCGCAGCTGACCGCCCGTCGGCTGCCGCTGCCGGCGCATCTCACCAGCTATCGCCATTTCCTGCGTTTTGGCGACGCGATGCTCGATAAAATCGCCAGCTGGCGCGGGGAGCTACGTTTCGATCGCGATGTTGTGTTCGCTCCCGGAGCCGAAGCCGCACTCAATAGCGGCGCCCCTACCGGCAAACTGCTGCTGGCCTCGCACCTCGGCGATGTCGAAGCCTGTCGGGCACTGGCGCAACTGCAGGGCGGTCAGGTCATTAACGCGCTGGTGTTTAGCGAGAACGCCCGCCGCTTTAAGCAGATCATGGAAGAGATGGCGCCGCAGGCCGGGGTGAACCTGATACCGGTCAACGATATCGGCCCGGAAACCGCCATGTTGCTGAAAGAGAAGCTGGAGCGTAACGAGTGGGTGGCTATCGTCGGCGACCGCATAGCCGTAACCCCCCAGCGCGGCGGCGAATGGCGCGTCTGCTGGAGCGAATTTATGGGCCAGCCGGCCCCCTTCCCGCAGGGGCCGTTTATTCTGGCCGCCATTCTGCGTTGCCCGGTACAGCTTATTTTTGCGCTGCGCCAGCAGGGCAAGCTGCATATTCACTGCGAACCTTTTGCCGATCCGCTGGCGCTGCCGCGGGCTGAACGCCAGGCGGCCCTGCAGGAGGCGGTCGATCGCTACGCGCAGCGCCTGGAACACTATGCGCTCCAGTCACCATTGGACTGGTTCAATTTTTTCGATTTCTGGCAGTTGCCGGATGCCAAAGAGAAGGAGTAAAGGGTGCTTAACGATCCCCGTTTTACTACCGAGGTAGAGCTGACCATCCCGTTTCACGACGTCGATATGATGGGCGTGGTGTGGCACGGTAACTACTTTCGCTACTTCGAGATTGCCCGCGAGGCGCTGCTCAACCAGTTTAACTATGGCTACCGGCAGATGAAGGAGTCCGGCTACGTCTGGCCGGTGGTGGACACCCGCGTAAAGTACCGCGATGTGCTGACCTTTGAACAGCGTATCCGCGTGCGCGCCCGGCTCGAAGAGTATGAAAACCGGCTGCGCATCGGCTATGAGATTTTCGCCGCCGACAGCGGCAAACGCACCACCACCGGCTACACCATTCAGGTGGCGGTCCACGAGCAGAGCCGTGAGATGAGCTTTGTCAGCCCGGATATTCTGTTCGAGCGCATGGGGGTGAAGCCATGAGATGGTGGCCTCTGCTGGCGCTGCTGCTCAGCCCGCTGGTCAGCGCCCTGACGCTGGACGATCTTCAGCAGCGCTTTACCGAACAGCCGGTGATCCGCGCCCACTTCGATCAAACCCGTACCATTAAGGATCTGCCGCAACCGCTGCGATCCCAGGGGACGATGTTGATCGCCCGCGACACCGGTCTGCTGTGGGATCAAACCACGCCGTTCCCGATGCAGCTACTGCTGGATGATAAACGGATGGTCCAGGTGGTCAACGGCCAGCCGCCGCAAACCATCACCGCCGAAAACAACCCGCAGATGTTCCAGTTCAACCACCTGCTGCGCGCCCTGTTCCAGGCCGACCGCCGCGTGCTGGAGCAGAATTTCCGCGTCGAATTTAGCGATAAGGGCCAGGGACGCTGGACCCTGAGCCTGACGCCGCTCACCACGCCGCTGGATAAGATCTTCGCCACCATCGATCTGGCCGGGCAGACCTATCTCGACCACATCCAGCTCAATGATAAACAGGGCGATCGCACCGACATCACGCTATCGCAACATCAACTGACTCCCGCGCACCTGACCGATGACGAACGACAACGATTTACCGCACCGTAACCGTCGGAGCATTGCGCTGCTGTGGGGACTCGTCTGCCTGCTGATGCTGGGGGTGTTGTTGACGCTGCTGCCGCAGTCGCGCATCAACAGCAGCGTGCTGGCCATGCTGCCGAAACAGACCCTCGGCGCCATTCCGCCGGCGCTCAACGAAGGCTTTACCCAGCGCCTTGACCGGCAGCTGGTCTGGCTGGTTAGCTCCGGCAAGCAGGCCGACCCGCAGGTGGCGCAAGCGTGGCTCAGCCTGCTGCAACAGTCCCACGCGCTGGCGGAGGTCAAAGGCCCGATGGATGCCGCCAGCCAGCAGGCCTGGGGCAGCTTCTTCTGGCAGCACCGCAACGGGATGATCGACTCCGAGACCCGCGCCCGTCTGCAAAACGGCGGCAGCGCGCAGGCGCAGTGGGTGCTCTCCCAGCTCTATTCCGCCTTCTCCGGCGTCAGCGGCAAAGAGCTGCACAGCGATCCGCTGATGCTGATGCGCGGCTCGCAGCTGGCGATGGCAAAAAGCGGCCAGCGCCTGCAGCTGAAAGAGGGCTGGCTGGTCACTCAGGATGCTCAGGGCAATCACTGGTATCTGATCCACGGCGAACTGGCCGGTTCCTCTTTCGATATGCAGCAGACGCACCGTCTGGTGACCACCCTTTCCGGGCTGGAGCAGACCTTCAAAGCGCGCTACCCGCAGGCGCAGCTGCTGTCACGCGGGACGGTCTTTTACAGCGACTACGCCAGCCAGCAGGCGAAGCAGGACATTTCCACGCTCGGCATCGCCACGATACTCGGCGTGATGCTGCTAATCATCGTGACCTTCCGCTCGCTGCGACCGCTAGTGCTGTGCCTGATTTCCGTGGGTATAGGCGGGCTGGCGGGTACCGTCGCCACGCTGCTGCTGTTCGGCGAACTGCATCTGATGACGCTGGTGATGAGCATGAGCATTATCGGCATCTCCGCCGACTATACGCTCTACTATCTGACGGAACGGATGGTCCACGGCCACGAGAGCACGCCGTGGCAAAGCCTGGCCAAAGTACGCAGCGCGCTGCTGCTGGCGCTGCTGACCGCGGTGGTGGCCTATCTTATTATGATGCTCGCCCCGTTCCCCGGCATTCGCCAGATGTCGGTATTTGCCGCCGTCGGGCTGAGCGCCTCCTGCCTGACGGTGATTTTCTGGCATCCGCTGCTGTCTCGCGGATTGCCGGTTCGCCCGGTTCCGGCCATGGTGCCGATGCTGCGCTGGCTGGCGGCATGGCGGCGCAGTAAAAAACTGTACCTCGGCCTACCGCTGGCGCTGGCGCTGGTGTCGCTGGCCGGTATCGCCACGCTGCGTATCGATGACGATATTTCGCAGCTGCAGGCGCTGCCGCCGCAGATTCTGGCCCAGGAAAAGGCCATCGTGGCCTTAACCGGCCAGAGCGTCGACCAGAAATGGTTCGTTGTCTACGGGGCGACCCCGCAGCAAACCCTGGAGCGGCTGGAGGCCTTTGTCCCGGCGCTTGAACAGGCCAAAAAACAGGGGACGATCGCCGGGTATCGCACGCTGCCGCTCAATTCGCTGGCCCGCCAGCGCCAGGACCTGACGCTGCTCAAGGCCGCAGTCCCGGCGGTCAGCCAGGCGCTGCAGCAGGCCGGCGTGCAGGCGGTTAATGTCGATCTTAACGCCATGCCGGTCACGGTTGAGGACTGGCTTGCCAGCCCGGCCAGTGAAGGCTGGCGCCTGCTGTGGCTGACCCTGAAAAGTGGGGAAAGCGGCGTCCTGATCCCGGTTGACGGCGTGAAAGAAAGCGCGGCATTACAGGCATTGAGCGAGAAGCAGTCCGGCGTGGCGTGGGTCGACAGAAAAAGCACCTTTGACGGCCTGTTCGCCCTCTATCGGCATATTCTGACGGGGCTCCTGGCGGTAGCGCTGGCGGTGATCGCCTGCGGCGCGATGCTGCGGCTCGGCTGGCGCAGCGGGCTGAAAAGCCTCGTGCCGTCGGTGCTGTCGCTCGGCTGCGGGCTGGCGGCGCTCAGCCTGAGCGGCCACTCCGTGAATCTGTTCTCCCTGCTGGCGCTGGTGCTGGTGCTGGGGATTGGCATCAACTACACGTTGTTTTTCAGTAACCCTCGCGGTACGCCGCTGACGTCGCTGCTGGCGATTATTCTGGCGATGATGACCACCCTGCTGACCCTGGGCATGCTGGTCTTCAGCGCCACCCAGGCCATCAGCAGCTTCGGCATTGTGCTGGTCAGCGGTATTTTCACCGCCTTCCTGCTGTCACCGATGGCGATGCCCGGTAAAAAAGAGAAAAAAAGACGATGATCACGCACAGACTGTGGCGCGCCGCCGCGCTGGTTGCCACCCTTATCCTTGCCGGGTGCAGCCACTCGCCAAAACCGCAGGACGGCCGTCCCCAGGCCTGGCTGGAGCCGGGGACCCGCGTTACCTTGCCGCCGCCGGGGATCGCGCCGCCGCTGAGCGCCCAGCAACTGCTGACCGGGCGTTTTCACGGCCAGACCCAGTCACTGCTGGTGATGCTCAATGCCGACGACCAAAAAATCACCCTCGCCGGCCTCTCGTCGGTGGGGATCCGCCTGTTTCTCGTCACCTACGATCAACGCGGACTGCGCGCCGAACAATCGATCGTGGTGCCGCAGCTGCCGCCCGCCAGCCAGGTGCTGGCGGATGTGATGCTCAGCCACTGGCCAATAGCCGTCTGGCAGAAGCAGCTTCCGGCCGGCTGGACCCTGACCGACATCGGCGATCGCCGGGAACTGCGTAACGCGCAGGGCAAGCTGGTCACGGCTATCGTCTATCTGAACCGCCAGGGAAAACGCATGCCCATCAGCATCGAGCAGCTGGCCTTCAAATACCACATCACCATGCAATATCTGGGTGACTGAGATGATCTATATTTCTGCTGTCGGCATGATCAATGCGCTCGGCAACGACATGGACGAGATCGCCGCGAACCTGACGCGCGGCGTGGCGCCGGGGATGCAACCGCGCGCCGGTTGGCTACGGGGAGTCCCTGAGGCCGTATTCGGCGGCGTGGACGCCACCCTGCCGGCGATCCCGGAGCGCTTTGCCGCCCACCGCTCGCGCAACAACCAGCTGCTGCTGGCGGCGCTGGCGCAGATCCGTCCCCAGGTTGATGAGGCCATCGCCCGCTTCGGCCACGACAGAGTGGCGGTGGTGCTCGGTACCAGCACCTCCGGGCTCGACGAGGGGGATATTCACGTTGACCGCACCCTCAACGGCCGCGCCAGCAGCGACTGGCAATACCCGCAGCAGGAGCTGGGCGACCCGTCGCGCTTCCTGAGCCACTGGCTGGCGCTGGACGGCCCGGCGTTTACCCTCTCCACCGCCTGCTCCTCCAGCGCCAGGGCCATCATCAGCGGACGACGGTTGATTGAAGCCGGGCTCGCCGACGTTGCCATCGTCGGCGGCGCCGATACCCTGAGCCGGATGCCGGTGAACGGTTTTCACAGCCTCGAGTCGCTCTCTCCCACGCGGTGCCAGCCGTTTGCCCGCGACCGCAACGGGATCACCATCGGTGAAGGGGCGGCGCTGATGCTGCTCACCCGCGAGCCGCAGCCTGTTGCGCTGCTGGGCGTCGGCGAGTCAAGCGACGCTCACCATATTTCGGCCCCGCATCCTCAGGGCGAAGGGGCGATCCGCGCCATTACCATGGCTCTCGACGATGCCGGCATCAGCGCGGATGACGTGGGCTATATCAACCTGCACGGCACCGCGACTCCGCTGAACGATCGGGTGGAGTCGCAGGTTGTACAGGCGCTGTTCGGGGATCGCGTGCCGTGCAGCTCCACCAAACACCTGACCGGGCATACCCTCGGCGCCGCCGGGATTACCGAAGCGGCCATCGCGATGCTGATTTTGCAGCGCGACCTGCCGTTACCGCCCCAGGACTTCACGCTGTCGCCGCGCGACCCGGCGCTGGCAGACTGCGGTCTGATCACCACCGCGCAGCCACTCGAGCGCCCGGCGATCCTCTCCAACTCATTTGCCTTTGGCGGCAATAACGCCAGCATTCTGCTCGGGAGATGTTCATGAGCCACTATCTGCCCCCCGGCGACTATCTGCCCCATGACGCGCCGATGCTGCTGCTCGAAGAGGTAGTGGAAGTCACCGAAGAGACCGCCACCTGCCGCGTCGGGGTGAACACCGCAGGGGTGCTGGCGCCGTTTGTCGATAGCGATGGCAACCTGCCCGGCTGGTTTGCGCTGGAGCTGATGGCACAGACCGTCGGCGTCTGGTCAGGCTGGCATCGCCATCAACACCAGCAGGAGAGCATCGCCCTTGGGATGGTGCTCGGCGCCCGGGAACTGGTCTGCGCCGCCGGTATTTTGCCTGCCGGATCCACGTTGACGATCGCCGTCACGCTGTTAATGCAGGATGACCGTTTTGGCAGTTTCGACTGCACTATCGCTGATGGGGATACCACGCTGGCAACGGGCCGTGTAAACACCTTCCAGCCTACCCCAGACGAGTTAACGACGCTGTTTAATCAGGGAGAGAAACCATGAGCCGTTCCGTATTAGTGACCGGTGCCAGCAAGGGCATCGGCCGGGCCATTGCCTGCCAGCTGGCGGCTGACGGCTTTGTCGTCGGCGTCCATTACCACCGCGATGACCAAGGGGCGCAGGAGACGCTGGAGACAATCCTCGCCGCCGGCGGTGCGGGCCGCCTGTTGAGCTTTGATGTCGCCGAACGCGAGCAGTGCCGCGAGGTGCTGGAGCAGGATATCGCCGCCCACGGCCCGTGGTATGGCGTGGTGAGCAACGCCGGTATCACCCGCGACGGCGCCTTCCCGGCGCTGAGCGACAACGACTGGGATGCGGTGATCCACACCAATCTCGACAGCTTTTATAACGTCATTCAGCCCTGCATTATGCCGATGATTGGCGCCCGCCAGGGTGGCCGGATTATTACGCTGTCGTCGGTATCCGGGGTGATGGGCAATCGCGGGCAGGTGAACTACAGCGCCGCCAAAGCGGGTATTATCGGCGCTACCAAAGCGCTGGCCATTGAGCTGGCAAAACGCAAAATTACCGTCAACTGCATTGCCCCCGGCCTGATTGACACCGGCATGATCGCCATGGAAGAGGCCGCCCTCAAAGAGGCGATGTCGATCATCCCCATGAAACGCATGGGCCAGGCCGCAGAAGTGGCCGGACTCGCCAGCTATTTAATGTCGGATATCGCGGGCTACGTCACGCGCCAGATGATTTCCATCAACGGAGGCATGCTATGACTCGCCGCGTCGTGATTACCGGTATGGGAGGCGTAACCGCCTTTGGTGAAAGCTGGCAGGCGGTGTCTGCCCGGCTGCGCGCTTACAAGAACGCCGTGCGCGCCATGCCGGAGTGGAAAATCTATGACGGCCTGCATACCTTGCTCGGGGCGCCAATCGATGATTTCAGCCTGCCGGAACACTATACTCGCAAGCGGATACGCGCCATGGGCCGGGTGTCGTTGATGTCCACCCGCGCCAGCGAACTGGCGCTGGAGCAGGCCGGACTGATTGGCGATGCGGTGCTGACCAACGGCGAAACCGGCATTGCCTACGGCTCCTCCACCGGCAGCACCGGTCCGGTCAGCGAGTTCGCCACCATGCTGACGGAAAAGCACACCAATAACATCACCGGCACCACCTACGTGCAGATGATGCCGCACACCACCGCGGTCAACACCGGCCTGTTCTTCGGCCTGCGCGGGCGAGTGATCCCGACCTCCAGCGCCTGCACCTCTGGCAGCCAGGCGATTGGCTACGCCTGGGAAGCCATTCGCCACGGCTATCAGACGGTGATGGTCGCCGGCGGCGCGGAAGAGCTGTGCCCGTCTGAAGCCGCGATCTTCGATACCCTGTTCGCCACCAGCCAACGCAACGACGCCCCGGCCACCACGCCGTCGCCGTTCGACGAGCAGCGCGACGGGCTGGTGATTGGCGAAGGCGCCGGTACCCTGATTCTCGAAGAGCTGGAGCACGCCAAAGCCCGGGGAGCGACCATTTACGGCGAGATCGTCGGCTTCGCCACCAACTGCGATGCCGCGCATATTACCCAGCCACAGCAGGAAACCATGCAAATCTGCATGGAGCAGTCGCTCAGAATGGCGGGCTTAGACGCCCGGGACATCGGCTACGTCTCCGCACACGGCACGGCAACCGACCGCGGCGATATCGCCGAAAGCCAGGCCAGCGCCGCAGTGTTTGGCAACAACGTGCCGATCTCGTCGCTGAAAAGCTATTTTGGCCACACCCTCGGGGCCTGCGGGGCGCTGGAGGCGTGGATGAGCCTGCAGATGATGCGCGAAGGCTGGTTTGCCCCGACGCTCAACCTGCGCCAGCCGGACCCGCAGTGCGGCGAGCTGGATTACATTATGGGAGAAGCCCGCCCGCTGGACTGCGAGTTCCTGCAGAGCAATAACTTCGCCTTTGGCGGGATCAATACCTCCATCATCATTAAGCGCTGGCCCTGATATGTATCAACTGTACCTGCGGAAAATCTCGCCGCTCAGCGCCCAAACCCTGCCGCCTGAGATCGTGGCTCAGGCGCCACAGGGCGCGCGCCGCGCAAGCTGGCTGGCCGGTCGCGCCCTGCTGGCGCAGGCGATCTCACCGCTACCAGATATCATCTACTCCGCGCAGGGCAAACCGGGCTTCGCCGGCACCGCCACGCGCTGGTTTAACCTCAGCCACAGCGGCGATGATATTGCGCTGTTGATTAGCGATGAAGGAGAAGTGGGCTGCGATCTCGAAGTGATTCGCCCACGCCAGAACTGGCGCCGGCTGGCGAATGCGGTCTTTAGTATGGATGAGCATGCGGAGGTGGAAGCGGAACCGCCGGAGCAGCAGCTCAACGCATTCTGGCGGATCTGGACGCGGAAAGAGGCCATGGTGAAGCAGCGCGGCGGCAGCGCCTGGCAAATCGCCAGCGTCGACAGCACCCGCCACCCAACGTTGTCGATCAGTCAGATTCAGCTGGATGGCCTGAGCCTTGCGGTATGCACGCCGACGCCGTTTGTTGTGGATGCCGCGCTTATTCTTTGAGAGACGCCGGGCGTTTTAGCGGCCAGAAGATGGTCAGCACCCCGGCGATGATCAATAGCACCCCCACCAGCGCCCGCCAGTGGAACGGTTCATGCCATCCGGGAAGCCAGATTGCCGCCGCCCACACCACAATGTAGCTGAGGCTCAGCAGCGCATAGGCTTTGGCGAGCGGCAGCCGGTGCAGGGCAAAGTACCAGCAGACCATCGACAGCAAATAGCCGCTCAGCCCCAGCAGCAGGCTCCAGGTGCCGGGGCGCAGATGGAGCAGATGACTGAGAAACGCCATCAGGTCGCTCAGCGGCGGCAGCGCAACCATCGCGCCGCGCAGCAGCAGCTGCGCCACGCTGACCAGCCCGACGCTGAATAATGCCCAGATTAACCCCATCAGACGCTGCTCCCCAGGATCACGATCCCGACGACAATTAACCCCACGCCAGCCCAGTGACGCGGCGCCACCGGTTCACGCCAGAGCCCCCAGGCCGCTAACGTCACCCAGACAAAATTGAGGCTCAGCATCGGATAGGCCACGCTCACCGGGATGGATTGCAGGACGCTCAGCCACAGCAGCATCCCGCCGCCAAGCGCCAGCAGCGCCAGCCCCAGCCAGCCGAGAATATGGCGACCGCGCCGCCGGGATTTCGACGGGCGCGTCGCCTGTTTCTGGCACAGCTGGCCTGCACAGCTCAGCAGGCTCGCCAGTGCCAGACAGATCCAGGTACTCATTGCGGCAAATACTGAAGAAACACGACCCGCTCTAACACATACACATTGTCAGGTTTCGGGAGGGGTAAATCGGCCATGTTCTCTCCTTTATCCATCAGCAGCACCAGCGAAACCGGCCCTTGCTGACGATGGGTTGCCAGCCAGCCGGCAAACTCACTCTGGCTCACAAAGCTATTTTTGGCATCCGCCCAGCTTAAGCCGTACTTCAGCTCGCCCTGCTTGCCATACATGATGATATCGCTGCGCTTCAGCTCCCACGCCAGCCCTGCGGCAATGCCGACGTTATTACTCAACACGTAGCGGCTGGGCGCCAGCGACTCGCCGACGATATCCACCATAAACTGCGGCTGTTTGCTATCGATCACCCGGTCCGGGATCGCGAAGCCAATCAACAGCGCCAGCCCCAGCGGACAGCAGGCGGCTAAGGTCCAGCGACGACCGTTATCTTTCATCGCCAGCCAGCCCATCGCTGCCCAGACCGCAAACGCGATGGCCGCCAGCAGGCATTTATACAGCTCAATCTGGCTCCAGACCGGCTTATGCATGACGCCCCACGGCGACACCACCAGCACCGCCACCAGACCCGCCAGGCCGAAAATCAGGTTGATGAGGCCGTTAATCCGTAGCGCTTTGGCCCCGGCTTTCGCCGCATCCAGCCCATAGCGCGCCATCAGGATCGACAGCGGCGCGAAGCACGGCAGGATGTAGGTCGGCAGTTTGCCTTTCGCAATGCTGAAGAACAGCAACGGCATCACCACCCAGCCGAGCAGATACAGCGCCCCGCGCGCCTCATCGCGCTCGCTCCAGCCGCGCTTTAACGCACCGGGCAGCAGCGCCAGCCACGGCAGGCTACCGGCAATCAGGAACGGAATGTAATACCAGAACGGTGCCTTATGCTGGGCGTCTTTCTCGGCAAAGCGCTGAATATGCTCCACCCAGAAGAAGTAGCGCCAGAAATCCGGTTCGCGGTTGGCGATAGCCAGCCCCCAGGGCAGCACCATCAGAATGCAGACCCCGACCGCCAGCCAGCCGTAGGTCAACACCTCACGCCAGCGTTTGCGCGCAATGATCCACGGTAAAACCCCGATAACCGGCACCGCCAGCGCAAGGAAACCTTTGGTCATCACCCCCATGCCGCAGGCCACTCCCAGCAGCGCATAGCCGGCGATTTTGCCGCCTCGGGTCTGCGCCTGAGCGGCGCTCCAGAAACTGCACATCGCCAGGGCCATCCACAAGGTTATCATCGGGTCCAGCACCGCATAGGTACCAATGCTGTATACCAGCAGCGCGGTCAGGAAGATCACCCCGGACAGTATCGCCACCCGCTTATCCCGCCAGATGCGCCACGCCAGCCACGCCACCAGCAGCACGGTGACGCTAATCGAAAATACCGCCCCAAAGCGCACGCCGAAGTTATTGTGACCAAACAGCCACTGCCCGATGCTGTTCATCCAGTATCCGGCAATGGGTTTTTCAAAATAGCGTAGCCCAAGAAAATGCGGTACCACCCAGTCACCGGATGCCAGCATTTCACGGCTGATTTCCGCATAGCGCGTTTCATCCGGCTGCCAGAGCAGGCGGAAATTGAGCGGAAGTAAATAATAGAGCGCAAATAGCACCCCTAAAACGACGCTATAACGAAGGCTTTTCATACGTCCTGACTCAATAATTGTTCACGCCCAAGCCAGCCTTCCCGGCCAGCCAGTTCACCACGCACCACTTTACCTAACGGCAGCGCGCTAAAATCAGCGGGCAGCAGCTGGCTCAGCGGGCAAAACTGGATTTCCTCTTGCGCGGCCATCGTCAGCAGTTCATCAAACTGTTGTGCAAAGGCAATGCCTTCCACTTCGGCATGAATGGTGTAGACCGGCGTGCCGCGATCCTGGTGGATCCTGTCCAGAAGATAGCGGTTGAAACCCGCGGCGTCGACGCGACTGCCGACCACTTCATCCCAGGTGGGCAGCGTCACTGGGATCTGCACGGTGCCCGTCGCCTTGTCGCCCAACAGCGGCAGGAACGGTCGGGTTCCCCGACAGTCGCTGTTGTAGAGAAAATTGCATGACTCTTTGGCTTTGACCACCCGCTGATCCGCCCGCCAGCCCGCAACGGCGGAACAGGTGACCGAACGGCCGATGATCCTCTCCAGTTCCAGCAGGCCGCGTTCAACCTCCAGCGCCAGACGTTCCTGCGGCCAGACGCCGCTCCATGCCTGCCAGCTGTAGTGGTCCCAGGCATGCAGCCCCACCTCATGATCCTGCGCTGTCGCACGGATCACCGCTTCATTCCCCGCGCCAATCCGCCGTCCGGGCCAGGCAGTCCCGGCCAGCAGAATATCCCAGCCGTACAGCGAGGCGGCGTTGGAACGCAGCATCTTCCACAGAAACTTCGGTTTAATCAGGCGCCATAAATGACGCCCCATATTGTCCGGCCCCACGCTGAAAAAGAAGCTTGCCTGAATCCCATGCTGGCCCAGCAGGCTCAGCAGGCGCGGCACCCCGTCCCGGGTACCGCGAAAGGTATCGACATCTATGCGTAAGCCGACCTGTTTCATGATGTCTTGTCGTCCACCAGTTCAACGGTGCGCAGGAAGAAGTCCAGCGTATGTTCCACGGTTTCTTCCATCGGCACGGCTGGCGCCCAGTTCAGGCAGCGTTTCGCGTTGCGAATGCTCGGCTTGCGATGCTCAACATCCTGGTAGCCTTTGCCATAGTAGTCGCTGCTCTCGACATCGCGGAAACCGGCGAACGGCGGGAAGTTGCTGCGCAGCGGATGACGCTCGAAGCATCCCAGCAGCATCTCCGCCAGCTCTTTGATACTGGCTTCGTTATCCGGGTTGCCGATGTTGATAATCTGCCCGTCGCAGTGGCCGTCTTTGTTCTCGATAATACGGAACAGGGCTTCAATCCCGTCGCTGATGTCGGTAAAGCAGCGCTTCTGCTTCCCGCCTTCGATAAGCTTAATCGGCGAGCCTTCAACCAGGTTAAGGATCAGCTGCGTGATGGCGCGGGAGCTACCGATACGCGCGGCGTTAAGGTTATCCAGACGCGGCCCCATCCAGTTGAACGGACGGAACAGGGTGAAGCGCAGGCCGGATTTGTCGCCGTAAGCCCAGATCACGCGGTCAAGCAGCTGCTTCGAAACCGAGTAAATCCAGCGCTGTTTGTTGATTGGGCCAACCACCAGAGTCGAGCTGTCTTCGTCGAAGTTTTTGTCGGTGCACATGCCGTACACTTCGGAGGTCGACGGGAAGATGATGCGCTTATCGTATTTCACGCAGTCGCGGATAATCTTCAGGTTCTCTTCGAAATCCAGCTCGAACACGCGCAGCGGGTTGCGGGTGTATTCGATCGGCGTCGCGATAGCCACCAGCGGCAGTATCATGTCGCATTTCTTAATGTGATATTCGATCCACTCGGAGTGAATGCTGATATCGCCCTCCACAAAATGGAAGCGCGGGTTGCCGAGGAAACGGCTGATGGCGTCAGAACCGATATCCAGGCCATAGATTTCGTAGTTGTCGTCGGCGAGCAGGCGTTCGGTCAGGTGGTTACCGATAAAGCCGTTAACGCCGAGGATCAGCACCCGGGTACGGCGTTTGATTGCCACCACCGGTTTGCTGCTCAGCACCGCGCCGCAAACCAGCCCCAGCACCTGCGCCAGCTGGGTACCCTGCATGTAAACGCCGCGGTCGGTTTGCCCGGTCAGGATCTCCAGCGCACCATCCTGACAGGCTACCACCAGCGGAGAGGTGGATATCACCGTCCCCGGCTTCGCGGCGGCCAGATCGTGGCGCACGCGGGATTTCCAGACGATAAATTTGTTGGCCCCGGCGTAGCCGAAGGCGCCCGGCCACGGGTCGGAGACGGCACGCACCAGGTTATGCAGCGCCAGCGCCGGCTGCTCCCAGTCGAGACGGCCATCTTCCGGCGTGCGGCGGCCCACGTAGGTGGCCTGACTCTCATCCTGCGCCCGCGCCTCAATATTGCCCGCACGGATCGCCGGCAATGCCTGGCCCAGCAGGTCTGACGCCGCAGAACACAGCTTGCGGTGCAGGGTCAGCGCAGCGTCATCGGCGCCAATCGCCACCGCCTGCTGCGCCACGATATCGCCCGCATCGGCACGATTGACCATCCGGTGCAGGGTGACGCCGGTTTCGGTTTCACCGTTCACCAGCACCCAGTTCAGCGGCGCGCGGCCACGATACTTCGGCAGCAGGGAACCGTGCAGGTTGAAGGCCCCTTGCGGCGCCAGGCTGAGGATCTCATCGCTCAGCAGATTGCGGTAGTAGAAAGAGAACAGCACGTCCGGATTCATGGTACGGATACGTTCAATCCACAGTGGATGGTTAACATCTTCTGGAGCCCACACCGGGATACCTTGCTCAGCCGCAATACGCGCCACCGAGCCAAAGAAGTGGTTTTCGCCAGGGTTATCCGGATGGGTAAAAATAGCGGCGATGTCATAGCCAGAATCCAGCAGAGACTGAATACCGGCACACCCCATATCGTGATAAGCGAAGACTACGGCTTTCATGAACGATCTTCCTCTTGAGACGCCGTTTCCGGCTGACGAATAACACGTTGAATAAAGTAACGGGGACGGGCGCGGACATCGTTATAGATGCGGCCGATATACTCCCCGAGCAGGCCCATGCCGACAAACTGCGCGCCGATAAACATAAACAGCACAGCAAACAGCATGAACACCCCTTCCGCCGCCCACTGCGGGCCAAACACCAGCCGCAAGAAGACCAGCAGGAAGGCAAAAGCAAAGCCCAGCAGGGCGATGACGCTGCCAAAAACGCTCAGCAGACGCAGCGGCGTGGTGGTTAAACAGGTCACCAGGTCGTACATCAGGTTAATCAGGCGCATAAAGCTGTATTTCGAATCGCCAAATTCGCGTTCCGCGTGCATCACCGGGATTTCAACCGCCCGGCGGGCAAAGGTATTGGCCAGAATCGGAATAAAGGTGCTGCGCTCATGGCAGTTGAGCATTGCGTCGATAATGTGGCGGCGATAGGCGCGCAGCATGCAGCCGTAGTCGCCCATCGCTTTACCGGTGGTGCGTTGGATCAGGCGGTTGATCATCTTCGAGGCGCTTTTGCGAAAGAAGGTATCCTGGCGATTCTGTCGCACCGTACCGACCACGTCGTAGCCTTCATCGGCCTTCGCCACCAACCGCGGGATCTCTTCCGGCGGGTTTTGCAGGTCGGCATCAAGGGTAATAATCAGATCGCCGGTGACATGGCTGAAGCCGGCCATGATCGCCGAGTGCTGGCCGTAGTTGCGGTTAAGCAACACCGCCACTACGTGGCTGCCTTCGGCTTCAGCGGCGTCGGTCAACATGCGGGCTGACTCATCGCTGCTGCCATCGTCCACCAGTAAAATTTCATACTGGCGGCCCAGCGTCGCGCAGGCGGCATCGGTACGGCGAATCAGCTCGGGCAGGCTTTCCTGTTCGTTATAAACCGGAATGACGACCGAGACCTTTTTCACGGGAGGGTAAGTAAACATATCAACATCCTGACAGCTGGTGCAGCGCGGAAATGACGCGGGTCACATCGTCATCGGTCATATCCGGGAACAGAGGAAGCGAACAGATGCGCGCGCTGTTCCATTCCGTATTCGGTAAGGACAACGTCGGGAATCGTTCACGGTAGTACTTTTGGGTGTGCGCCGCCCGGAAGTGCAGACCGGTGCCAATCCCCATGGCTTTCAGTTGTTCCATCAGGGCATCGCGGCCGATCCCGCAGGTGGCCTCATCCACGCGGATGATAAACAGATGCCAGGCGTGCTGGTGCTGCCACGCGGGGACCATCAGCGGTTCGAATGGCGTATCCGCCAGCTCGCGCAGGTAGCGTTGGGCAATCTCGGTACGACGCTGGTTGGCATGGGCGAGTTTATCCAGCTGAACCAGCGCCAGCGCGGCGTTGATATCGGCCAGGTTGTATTTGAAACCAGGGGAAATGACTTCCGCCTGCGGCGCCCGGCCGTGGGTCTGGCGGTCATAGGCGTCCACGCCAAGACCGTGGAACTTCAGGCTGCGAATACGTGCGGCCAGTTGCTCATCATCGGTGACAATCAGCCCTCCTTCGGCGCAGGTCATGTTCTTAATGGCATGGAAGGAGAAGATCGCGCAGCCGCGCTCCCCCACGTGGCGACCCTTGTAGTAGGTCCCCGCCGCATGCGCGGCATCTTCGATAACCGGGATACCGTGGCGCGCCGCTACCGCGCGGATGGCGTCGATATCGGCGGGCGCTCCGGCGTAATGCACCGGAATAATCGCTTTGGTCTGCGGGGTGATCGCCGCCTCAACGGCCTCCGGGGTAATCATCAGGTTGTCGCGGTCGACGTCAATCATCACCGGCGTCGCCCCCAGCAGACAAATCATGTTCAGCGTGGACACCCAGGTCTGTGACGGGGTGATCACTTCATCACCCGGACCAATACCCAGCGCCATCAGCGTGACGTGCATGCCGCCGGTCGCCGAACTGACCGCCACCGCGTGACGGTTGCCGGTTAACGCGCAGAAGGCCTCTTCCAGCGCCTGGTTTTTCGGCCCGGTGGTGATCCAACCCGATTGCAAAACTTCACGCAGCGCAGCCAGCTCTGCGTCACCCATCGACGGGCGCGAAAACGGCAAAAATTCGCTCATCATTTTCCTGTTCGGTATATGACCCATCGCTGATTGCGGGTCTGATAGAAAAAATATCCTGCGCCAGCGGACTTAAACAAAATGAAAATGGACGCATTTAAATGCCACATTTCATTCCAGGGTATTCGATATTATTAAATCTAGACGGGGTTGCTTAGGATAATATTAAGAAATTAATATTATTTGATGTGATATGTATAATTCATTGTTTTTAAATGAAATATATATAAAAAATGGAAAGGGATAACAACGAAACGAGACGCCTGCCTGCACCAGAAGCAGACGCCTGTCGGTATAAAGTAAACAAACATTAAACGGCGAAACAATAGATGAGGTTTAATTCTCAGTCCGTGGAAAATAAAGTTCAATCAGATCACAAATTTATTTCCAGGGGATTACAAGTTTGCAGGAAAATCAGCAGGTAATTCACTCGCCGGGCAATTAATCACGCTGTCATTATCCGCACCGCAATCACGCACAAAGGTAATCGTGGCGAACTCATCAATCACTTCGGTCGGGTAGGCCGGACCGGCGGCGCGGTAGGATTCCATCAGCGGAATATGATCGTTCTGGAAGCAGAC
This sequence comes from Enterobacter sp. JUb54, assembly GCF_014298075.1. Taxonomy (GTDB): domain Bacteria; phylum Pseudomonadota; class Gammaproteobacteria; order Enterobacterales; family Enterobacteriaceae; genus Klebsiella; species Klebsiella lignicola. The sequence goes on along the minus strand of NZ_CP060418.1, from coordinate 4,333,830 downwards.
GGTTTTTTCCGGGTTATTGATCACCCAACGTGGGAAAAAGATGGTGCCGTGAAACAGTTTATCGCCGAGGTTAACAATCAGGCTGACGTCGGTACCGGTCGGTTCGGTCCACGAAATTTTATAAATGCTCGCCCCCACCCGCACGATGTACGCCTGCTGGTCTTTTACCCAACGGTTGGCGACGATACCGCTGTGAATACGGTAATCCAGCGTGTGGCCGTTTTTGACATAAATCTCGTAGTTCCAGCCATTATCGTAGGTATAAACCAGATGTTTGCCGATAAAGCCGCTCAAGTCGTGTTTATCAAAAGTGTTCATAATGTCTTCTCCTTTGCTATTGAGACTCAGCATACGGCTTTAAAAAATGAATGAATAACGCTATGTTTGGATGAAATACATTCATTTTTTAGATGAGTTATGCACAAGACAACGCTGGAACAATGGGCTTTGCTGGAGAGAGTGATCGAACTGGGCAGCTTCGCCAAAGCGGCGGACGAGACGCACCGTAGCCAGTCGTCGGTCAGCTATAACCTCGCCCTGTTGCAGGAGAGGCTCGGGGTCGCGCTGCTGCAGCCCGCCGGCCGCCGCGCGGTGCTGACCCCTGCCGGAGAGCTGCTGCTGAGCCAGGTGAAGCCGCTGCTGCAGGCGTTTTCCTATGTGGAAACCCGCGCCGCCACGCTGCATAACGGCGCGCGCACCCGGCTGGATCTGGTGGTGGACAGCATTTTTCCCCGCGAACGGCTGTTTGCCATTCTGCGCCAGTTCCAGCAGCAGCACCCTCAGACCCAGATCCGGCTGACCGAAGTGCTGGAGAACAGAAAAGAGGAGAGCGAGGCCTTCAGCGAAGCCGATGTGATGGTCTTAACCCGCCGTCAGGATATTACCGGGCGCGGCGAGTGGCTGATGAATATCGATTTTGTCGCGGTGGCCCACCAGCATCACCCGCTTGCCGCGCTGAGCGGCCCGCTGGACGACAACGCGCTGGCCCCCTGGCCCCTCGTCCGCATCGCCGATCGCAGCGACGATCCGCAGGCCAGCCGGGATGCCTGGACCTTTTCCACCATCGATGCGGCCATTGACGCGGTGCTGTATCAGGTTGGTTTCGGCTGGCTCCCGGAAGAACGCATCCGCGACCGGCTGCAACAGGGGACGTTGAAGATTCTGCCTCTCGCCCATGGCACCCGCCGCGCCACGCCGCTGCACCTGATCGTCAAGCGCGATCTGGCCCCCATTGATAAGCCGCTTGCAACATTGCTGGCGCTGTTCAGAACGCCGTGATCCGCCGAATATCGCTGAGGAGCACGGGTGTAGCCAGGGCCTGTGCCGCCTGAAACAGCACGGTTATATAGGATTTTCTTATACTTTCCGGCCCTACATTGATCCAGATTACTCCTTAAGTATGATGAATTATTAAAATCATCATACTTTCCTGTCCGTTGAGATCATGACCTTGTCTATTTTCCGCTCCACACTGCTGGCGCTGCTCGCCTGTGTTCCTCTGCTGGCCCCCGCCGCCTCACACACCATCACAACCGCCTGGCCGGTGAATGTCGGCCCTCTGAATCCCCATTTGTATACCCCCAACCAGATGTTCGCCCAAAGTATGGTGTATGAACCACTGGTAAAATATCAGGCCGATGGCTCGGTCAAGCCGTGGCTGGCGACCCACTGGAGCCACTCCGCGGACGGAAAAGTCTGGACCTTTACCCTGCGTGACGACGTGCAGTTTTCTAACGGCGAACCGTTTAACGCCCAGGCGGCGGTTGCCAACTTCCAGGCGGTGCTGGCGAATCGCCAACGGCACGCCTGGCTGGAGCTGACCAACCAGATCACCGACGTTCGCGCCCTGAGCGATACCCAACTGCAAATTACCCTCAAAGGCGCCTACTACCCGTTCCTGCAGGAGCTGGCCCTGCCGCGGCCGTTCCGGTTTATCGCCCCGTCGCAGTTTGTCGAGGGAGGCACGCTGCACGGCATCAAAGCGCCGATCGGCACCGGACCGTGGGTGTTAAAAACGTCGAAGCTCAACCAATATGATGTGCTGGTGCGCAACGAGCGCTACTGGGGAGAGAAGCCGACGATCGACCAGGTCACGGTGAAAGTCATTCCGGACCCGATGACCCGTGCCGTCGCCTTTGAGACCGGGGATATCGATCTGCTGTATGGCAACGAGGGCCTGCTGCCGCTGGATACCTTCGCCCGTTTTAGCCACAACCCGGCTTACCGCACCCAGCTTTCGCAACCGATTGAGACGGTGATGCTGGCGCTGAACTCCGCCAAAGCCCCGACCAACGAACTGGCGGTGCGCGAGGCCCTGAACCACGCGGTCAACAAAAAATCTCTGATCGACAATGTGCTGTACGGCACCCAGCAGGTTGCCGACACGCTGTTTGCCCCGAGCGTTCCCTACGCCAACATCGGCCTGACGCCGCGGCAGTACGACCCGCAGCAGGCCAACCAACTGCTGGAAAAAGCCGGCTGGGTCCGCCCGGCAGGCAAAGAGATTCGCGAGAAGAATGGCCAGCCGCTGCGCATTGAGCTGTCGTTTATCGGTACCGATGCACTGAGCAAATCGATGGCGGAGATTATTCAAGCGGATATGCATCAGGTCGGCGTCGAGGTGACGCTGGTCGGGGAAGAAGAGAGCAGCATTTATGCCCGCCAGCGCGATGGCCGTTTTGGCATGATCTTCAACCGCACCTGGGGCGCACCATACGACCCCCATGCATTTATGAGCTCGATGCGCGTGCCCTCCCACGCCGATTACCAGGCGCAGCAAGGGCTTGCTGACAAACCGCTGATTGATAAAGAGATTGGTCAGGTGCTGGAGACCAACGACGAGACCCGGCGCCAGGCGCTGTATCGCGATATTCTGACCCGTCTGCATAATGACGCGGTCTATCTGCCGATTAGCTACATCTCGATGATGGTGGTGGCGAAACCTGAGCTGGGGGCCATTCCCTACGCTCCGATTGTCGCTGAGATCCCGTTCGAACAGATCCAGCCGGTGAAACCCTGATGCGACGTTATCTGCTACGGCGCATTCTGCTGCTGATCCCGATGATTTTTGCCGCCTCGGTGATTATCTTTCTGATGCTTCGCCTCGGCACCGGCGATCCGGCGCTCGACTACCTGCGGCTGTCGAACCTGCCGCCGACGCCGGAGATGGTGGCATCCACCCGGATCATGCTCGGCCTCGATCAGCCGCTGCTGGTCCAGTACGGCAGCTGGCTGTGGAAGGCGCTGCATCTGGATTTTGGCCTCTCATTTGCCACCCAGCGTCCGGTGCTGGATGACGTGCTGCACTTCCTGCCGGCGACGCTGCAGCTGGCAGGCGCGGCGCTGGTGCTGATCCTGCTGACCTCCGTGCCGTTGGGGATCTGGGCCGCCCGCCACCGCGAGCAGCTACCGGATTTCATCGTGCGCTTGATTGCATTTCTTGGCGTATCGATGCCGAACTTCTGGCTCGCCTTCCTGCTGGTGCTGTTCTTTTCCGTCTATCTACAGTGGTTGCCTGCGCTGGGCTACGGCGGCTGGCAGCATATCGTTCTGCCTGCCGTCTCGATTGCGTTTATGTCGCTGGCCATTAACGCCCGCCTGCTGCGTGCCAGCATGCTGGACGTCGCCGGGCAGCGCCATGTTACCTGGGCGCGCCTGCGCGGCCTGAACGACAAACAGACCGAGCGTCGCCACATTCTACGCAACGCCTCGCTGCCAATGATCACCGCCGTGGGGATGCATATTGGCGAGCTGATCGGCGGCACGATGATTATCGAAAATATCTTCGCGTGGCCGGGCATCGGACGCTATGCCGTCTCCGCCATTTTCAACCGTGATTATCCAGTGATTCAGTGCTTTACGCTGATCATGGTGGTGGTGTTCGCCCTCTGTAATCTGGCAGTTGACCTGCTAAACGCCGCGCTGGACCCCCGCATTCGTCGCCACGAAGGAGCGCACTCATGAACGTCTTCTGCTCCGCTCGCGGATCGGTGCGTGTGGCGATGGTCATTATCGGCCTGCTGATGCTGATCGCCCTCACCAGCCAGTGGTGGCTGCCCTACGATCCGCAGGCCATTAATTTGCCCGCCCGTCTGCTGTCGCCGGACGCGCAGCACTGGCTGGGCACCGACCACCTGGGCCGCGATATTTTCTCCCGCCTGCTGGCGGCGACGCGGGTCTCGCTGGGGGCGGTGATGGCCTGTTTACTGCTGGTGTTGGCGATGGGGATTATCGTCGGCGGCTGCGCCGGATTGCTTGGTGGGCGGGTCGATCAGTTCACGATGCGGGTGGCCGATATGTTTATGACCTTCCCCACCTCGATCCTCTCATTCTTTATGGTCGGGGTGCTGGGCACCGGGCTGACCAACGTCATTATCGCCATCGCCCTGTCGCACTGGGCATGGTATGCCCGAATGGTCCGCAGCCTGGTGGTGTCGCTACGCCAGCGCGAGTTTATTCTCGCCGCCCGACTCAGCGGCGCCAGCCGCTGGCGGCTGTTTGTCGACCATCTGGCCGGGGCGGTGATGCCATCGTTGCTGGTCCTCGCGACGCTCGATATCGGCCACATGATGCTGCACGTCGCCGGGATGTCATTCCTGGGCCTTGGCGTCAGCGCGCCGACGGCAGAATGGGGCGTGATGATTAACGACGCGCGCCAGTATATCTGGACCCAGCCTCTGCAGATGCTCTGGCCCGGCCTGGCGCTGTTTATCAGCGTGATGGCTTTTAATCTGGTGGGCGATGCGCTACGCGATCGTCTCGATCCACACCTGATCGCGGAGCACAACCACTGATGCCTCAGAAGATCCAATTAGAACAATTAGCCCTGTGCGCCGGCCAGCCGCTGGTCACGGACCTGTCGCTGACCTTGCGCCGTGGGCAGGTGCTGGCGCTGCTGGGCAGCAGCGGCTGCGGCAAATCGCTGACCTGCGCGGCGGCCCTCGGCGTGCTGCCGCCTGGCGTCCGGCAAACCGCCGGCCGTCTGCTGCTGGACGGCATTCCGGTGCACGGCGAGCAGCTGCGCGGTGGCACCGTCGCCACCATCATGCAGAACCCACGCAGCGCTTTTAACCCGCTGTACACCATGGCCACCCACGCGCGGGAAACCTGCCGTGCCAGCGGCCAGCCCACGGATGAGGCGACGCTCATCAACGCCATGAAAGCCGTGGGGCTGGACAACCCCTCACAGCTGCTCAAGCGCTACCCCTTCGAGATGAGCGGCGGCATGCTGCAGCGCATGATGATCGCCCTCGCCCTGCTGAGCAAAGCGCCGTTTATTTTTGCCGATGAACCCACCACCGACCTCGATGCCGTCGCTCAGGGCCGTATCCTTGACCTGCTGGAAGAGATTGTCGCCACCCGCGGCCAGGGTTTGCTGCTGGTGACGCACGATATGGGGGTGGTTGCGCGGCTGGCACATGAAGTGGCGGTGATGGACAGCGGGCGCATTGTCGAGCGTTGTGACGTCGATACCCTGTTCAGCGCGCCGCTGCATCCCGTCAGCCAGCGCTTACTGGCAGCGCATCTGGCGCTGTATGGAATGGAGTCCCCGGTATGAATCTCCTGAACGTCACCAACGTCAGCCACGATTATCCACATCACCCAGGCGTGCTGCGCGAAGTCAGCTTCAACATCCAGGCCGGTGAGACCATGGCGCTGCTTGGCCGCAGCGGCTGCGGCAAAAGCACCCTGGCGCGCATGCTGGTCGGTCTGGAAACCCCTGCTCATGGCGACATCCGCTGGCAGCAGACCCCGCTGAACGCCTTAAAAGGCGAGGCACTGCGGGCGTTTCGCCGCGATATTCAACTGGTGTTTCAGGATGCGCACAGCGCCGTGAACCCACGTAAAACGGTGAACGAGATTATCAGCGAGCCGCTACGCCATCTGTTTCGCTACTCGCGCGATGAACGCCAGGCCCAAGTAGAGGCGATGATGCAGGCAGTGGACCTGTCCCCGGCGCTGCGCGATAAGCGCCCGGTGCAGCTCAGCGGCGGGCAGCTTCAGCGCGTGTGCCTGGCGCGGGCGCTGGTGGTGCAGCCGCAGCTGTTGATTCTTGATGAGGCGGTGTCGAACCTTGACCTCGTGCTGCAGGCGGAGATCGTTGCGTTACTCAAGCGTCTGCAGGTACAGTTTTCTACCGCCTGCCTGTTTATCACCCATGACCTGCGGCTGGTTGAGCGTTTTTGCCAGCAGGTGATGGTGATGGAGAACGGGCAGCTTATCGAGACGACACCGGTCCACGCACCGCTTCGTCTTCAGTCAACGGCGGGCCGGGCGCTACAGCGCGCGGTGCTTCCCGCTTTTCCGGCCTCCCTTGCTAAAGAGAAACGACCATGCAGCGCGTAACCCTGACTCTTGATGACGATCTTCTGGCGACCCTCGACGCGTTAAGCGCCCAGCGTGGCTATCACAACCGCTCGGAGGCGGTGCGCGATATCCTGCGTAACACCTTGATGCATGAACATTCCCAGCAGGGCGGGCAGCACGGCTATGCGGTGCTCTCCTACGTGTACGAGCATGAAAAACGCGAGCTGGCGAGCCGGCTGATCGCCACTCAGCATCACCATCACGACCTGTCCGTTGCCACGCTGCATGTGCATATCAGCCATGACGACTGTCTGGAGATCGCAGTGCTGAAAGGTGAAATGGGCGAAGTGCAGCATTTCGCCGATGAGGTGATTGCCCAGCGCGGAGTCCGCCACGGCCATTTGCAGTGCCTGTCTAAGGAAGGATAAAACCACACATACCGGATAAGGCCAGGCCCTTATCCGGTACCAGACGGTTATTATGCTTGCTTCAGACGTTCGCTAAGCGTCTCAATAATCCAGGTATTGACTGATACCTGTTCTTCCGCAGCCGCCGAGCTGAGACGTTCGCCGAAAGACTCCGGGTAGCGCAGGGTAAATGTTTTCAGTTTCTCTGGATGAACGTAGGGATCAATTCCCGCCTCCCGGCAATCCTCGAGATATTCTCGCAGGGAAATTTCGCCCTCTTCTTGTAGCCCCTGAATACTGTCAGAAACAAAATCGCAGTAGCCAGACAACCCAAGGAACTTGCCGCGAAAGGCATTAAGTTCAGGCACATAGTTGATGACCGCGGGCTGCCCGGCGATCTCCATTGAGTTAGGCGTTTTAGGTTTGATCATGGTTTTACTCCTATGCTTGTTAACCAGTCGCGCACACTCTCCACTGCGCCTTTATCGGTATCCGGTGAAGGATGAGGCCGATGAAAATTGGCAATGCTCTGGTTTAGTAAAAATTTGCATCGCGACCCGCGCCCTTCTTTGATCTGCCCACCTAACGCTTTTATCAGCGACTCAATATCCGTCCATTTAATACCTTGCGGCACGGGAGTTTTGAAGAGTTGCTCCAGCGTGTTGCGCTGCTTTTTGCGTAAGGATAATACCTGCTGCTCCATCGCACCTCCTACGACCTCATCCTTTGAAGTCACATACTATGATAGCGTAGAATGAAGTCAATCCCTACCTCTTCCGGTATTTCTCAACCATTAATAAACCATCTGAATTATACGCTTGGTTAATTATTTCCCTTCGCTAATAATCACGTCTCATTTAACGATCTCGTTATGGCGAGGCTCCTGCATAAACATAAGTTACCGCCCTGCTGGTATCGAGAGAGACCACTCAGGGAAATACAGGCATCCATCGAATCAAGGTGTTGCCAAGGTAACTTCTGGCGGTATTTTCCGTTCAGATACGTTGTGCAGTGCTAAACCCAGGACGTAGGGATCTGCCTGTGCGCACCCTGTCTTGTTCGCCCCTATGAGTGATTTTCTTAGGGTATATCTCATGTCATCTATTCAGCACTGCACCGCGCATCTGCCCGCTGCCAACTTTGACGGCGATGCTATCGCGCAATACATGCGTACCGATTTTATCACCCTGCCTGAGCACCTCAGCGTCTCTGAAGCGCGGGAACTGTTTATCTCCCGGCTCGCCAGCGATGAGATCCCCGGCCAGGTTTTTGTGGTGGCCGGTAAGAAGCTACGCGGAAGCTTATCAATTAAAAAACTGCTTCAGGAGAACGAGACGGCGCAGCCCATTCGCTACCTGATGGACAGCTGCCTGTTTCGCGTCAGGCCCGATGACGAGCGCCAGCAGGTGGTGGCGGAACTGACCGAACGCGGGCTCGATCTGGTGCCGGTGGTCGACAAAGGCGAACTGGTGGGCTGTCTGATGGAAAAAGAGATTGCCCATCTGCTGGAGGATGACGTCACCGAAGATGTTCACCGCCAGGGGGCAACGCTGCCGTTGGATCAGCCTTATCTGGAGATCAGCCCGTGGGCGCTGTGGAAGAAGCGAGCGGTATGGCTGCTGCTGCTGTTCGTGGCGGAAGCCTACACCAGCAGCGTGCTTCAACACTTTGGCGAGGCGCTGGAATCCGCCATTGCGCTGGCCTTTTTCATCCCGCTGCTGATTGGCACCGGCGGCAACAGCGGTACGCAGATCACCTCCACGCTGGTGCGCGCCATGGCGCTGGGGGAAGTCCGGTTACGGGATATGGGACGGGTGATCCGCAAAGAGGTGACCACATCGCTGCTGATTGCCATTACCCTTGGGCTGGCGGGATGCATCCGCGCCTGGATGATGGGCATCGGCATGGAAATCACGATGATCGTCAGCCTGACGCTGGTGTGCATTACCCTGTGGAGCGCGGTGGTGTCGTCGGTGATCCCGATGGTGCTCAAGCGCGTCGGGATTGACCCGGCGGTGGTCTCCGCACCGTTTATCGCCACGCTGATCGACGGTACCGGGCTGATTATTTACTTCAAAATCGCCCAGCACTTTCTTGGCCTGAATTAAAGATGTCGGGGCGCGCCAGAATGATGCCGAGAACTATGCCGAGAGCCAGCGCATTCCTGCGGCTTTCATGTCTCGCTCCTGGTCGCTGCCCCGGGTAGCAAACACGCGCTGTACCGGAAAACCACTCTGCTCTAGCAGATAACCAAGCGCGGCGTATTCACGCGGGTATTTTGCGACCAACGAGGAGTCAATCTCCGTGGGTCCCTGCGGGAAAGTGAAGGTTCCCATATCGTAGATACTCTGGCGATGGAACAGTCTCCACACGCCGTCGCGCTTTTCAGCCATATCATAAAAACGGTTATGGCACTCACAGCCGATATTCAGCCGGGTGTTTTCAGCAATAATCACCGCGCAGGTTTCGAGAATAGCCCGGCTGCCGTCATCGCTGAACTGCACGACGGGTGACGCGATAAGGTGACGGGTGCGCAGCTCAGAGGCGCCCATGCGGATCGAACCATCGATAAAATCGCTGGCCAGCCCTTCAAACCAGGTGATTTCTATCGTCCCGTCCGGGTGAAACAGGCCACGTAATTTATCCCATTCGCTCAGGTCACGATGGATCCAGCCGGTCATCAAGTCATTAAGCTGCTGACGGTCTTGTAATTGGCTATGCATGTTGGTCTCTCCGATTAGTGAACCGGGTGTAGTTTGTGCCCGCGATACAATAAACTCAAATATACAGATTTCATCAATCAATCACTTTTAGTGATTAATGAGGCTCTATGGAACTTCGTCATCTACGCTACTTTTTGGCCGTCGCCGAGGAGAGCCATTTCGGTCGCGCCGCGGAACGTCTGCATATCGTGCAGCCTGCGCTGAGTAAGCAGATTAAAGATCTGGAAAATGAGCTGGGTGGCGCATTGTTTATCCGCTCAAGCCGCCGGGTGATGCTTACTGAAGCCGGGAAGCTGCTGCAGGTTCAGGCACAAAATATCCTCGCCCAGACTGAGCATAGTCGCTTAATGGTCGAGCGTTCACTCAAAGGAGAAATGGGCCAGGTACGCGTCGGTTTTGCCGGTAATGCGGTGCTCAGCGGCCTGCTGGTTGCCGATATGCGGCTTTTTCACCAGCGCTATCCGCAGGCCGAACTGACGGTGCAGGAGCTGGAACCGCATCAGCAAATTGATGCGATTCTTAATGACCAGCTGGATATTGGCTATCTGCCGGACTTTCAGGGAGCAAGCCACCCGGCGCTGCGCTGCGAAGCCGTCGGCAGCTGGCAACGGTTTGTGGCGATGAGACAGGATAACCCGCTGGCCGCTCACCCGCAGCTGACCGTAGCAATGCTGGCGGAGGAGCCGCTAATCCTCTACGCCAGCCACGATGCAGATGCGCAGCTGGCGTCTGCTTTGCAGGCGCTCAACCCAGGTCACCCCCAGCGCATATCCCGCGCCTCGGGGACGCTGAGCGTGCTGGCAATGGCCGGTGCCGGACTGGGGGTGGCCCTGGTCCCCGAACCGGTGGTGCAGGTTGGCATTCCGGATATTGTCTACCGTCCCCTGAATGACCCGGCGCTTTGCGCCAGTCTGCTTCGGGTGAGCCGCAAAGAGGAGATTAACGGAGCTGCCCGCGCCTGGCAGGCGCTATTCCGTCACGCTTCAGTTGCAGAAGACTAATCCGCCAGCGCCTGCGCGCAGGCCCAGGCGGAAGACCACGCCCACTGGAAGTTATAGCCGCCCAGCCAGCCGGTCACATCCATCACTTCACCGATAAAGTAGAGTCCCGGCGCCTTGCGGGCTTCCATGGTACGTGACGACAGTTCGTTGGTATCTACGCCGCCGAGGGTGATTTCCGCGGTGCGGTAGCCTTCGGTGCCGTTCGGCTGGACGCGCCAGGCGGTCAGCGTCTCCACCAGCAGCTCCTGATCGCGCAGGTTCAGCTGTTTCAACGTGACATCCGGTATCTGTCCCAGCAGCTGCAGACACTCCACCAGGCGCTTCGGCAGCTGCATGGCGAGTGTATTTTTCAGGCTCTGGTTGGGGTGCTCGCGGCGCTGCTCGTTGAGAAAATCATCGAGATGGCAGTCCGGCAGCAGATTGATACTGACAAACTCACCCGGCTGCCAGTAGCTGGAAATTTGCAGCACCGCCGGCCCGGAAAGCCCACGGTGGGTAAACAGCAGGTTTTCACGGAACAGCGTGCCGTCCTGCGCCGTGATGGTTGATGGTACCGAGACGCCGGAGAGCACCTGCAGCTGTTCCAGCAGCGGTTTGTGCAGGGTGAAGGGCACCAGGCCGGCGCGAGTGGGCAGCACCTTGAGGCCAAACTGCTCGGCAAGCTTATAGCCGAACGGCGAGGCGCCCAGCCCCGGCATCGACAGGCCACCTGAGGCCACCACCAGTTTTTTCGCCGCCACCGCGTCGCCGTTCAGCTGCAGGGTGTAGCCCTCATCGTCGCGTTCGACGCTGATAATCTCGCTGCGCAGGCGGATCTGCACCGCCCCTTTTTCGCATTCGGCCAGCAGCAGGTCGACAATTTGCCCGGCGGAATCATCGCAAAACAGCTGGCCGAGGGTCTTCTCATGCCAGGCGATGCCGTGCTTGCCGACCAGTTCGATAAAATCCCACTGGGTGTAGCGCGCCAGCGCAGATTTGCAAAAATGCGGATTTCGGCTGAGATACGCCGCCGGTTCAATATACATATTGGTAAAGTTGCAGCGCCCGCCGCCGGACATCAGGATCTTACGACCCGGCTTTTTGCCATTATCCAGCAGCAGCACACGCTGCCCTGCCTGGCCCGCCAGCGCTGCACAAAACATTCCCGCCGCACCGGCGCCGATTACAATGGCATCAAACCTTTCCACACAACTTTCCTCATATCCCGATTGTCGGGAATTGTAAATTTTTCACTCTGGTCGCACCAGCACGAAAATCCATGTATTTAGATACATCATTGAAAGATATAAGATTAATCTCAAGGGAGTGAAAAACAGACAGGAAGAAAATCAAAAAAAGTCTATATTTCACTTTGCCCGCGCCGCTAAAGTCCCTGATAATGCGCCGCGTTCATGTCCTCAAAATGGCGTAACGTCCTATGCTACATTTATTTGCCGGTCTGGATTTACATACCGGACTATTACTATTGCTTGCTTTAGCTTTCGTGCTGTTTTACGAAGCGATTAACGGTTTTCATGATACCGCAAACGCGGTTGCAACTGTGATTTACACACGCGCAATGCGGTCGCAACTTGCTGTTGCGATGGCGGCCCTCTTCAACTTCTTCGGCGTGCTGTTAGGTGGCCTTAGCGTCGCTTATGCCATCGTGCATATGCTGCCGACCGACCTGCTGCTTAATATGGGTTCCGCACATGGCCTCGCCATGGTGTTCTCTATGTTACTGGCCGCGATTATCTGGAACCTCGGCACCTGGTATTTTGGTCTGCCGGCCTCCAGTTCACATACGCTGATCGGCGCTATCATCGGTATTGGTTTAACCAATGCGCTGATGACCGGCACCTCAGTGGTTGACGCGCTGAATATCCCGAAAGTGATCGGAATTTTCGGTTCGCTTATCATCTCGCCGATCGTCGGCCTGGTGGTCGCTGGCGGGCTGATTTTCATTCTGCGTCGCTACTGGAGCGGTACCAAAAAACGCGCCCGTATCCACCTGACCCCGGCGGAACGTGAAAAGAAAGACGGTAAGAAAAAGCCGCCGTTCTGGACCCGTATCGCGCTGATTCTGTCAGCCATTGGCGTATCGTTTTCGCACGGTGCCAACGATGGCCAGAAAGGCATTGGTCTGGTCATGCTGGTGCTTATCGGTGTCGCCCCGGCGGGCTTCGTGGTCAACATGAACGCCTCCGGCTACGAAATCACCCGGACTCGTGATGCGGTCAACAACGTGGAAACCTTCTTCCAGCAGCGTCCTGAGCTGTTGAAGAAAGTCACCGGCGTTGATCAACTGGTGCCGTCTCCGGACACCGGCGCGACGCCAAACGGTGAATTCCATTGCCACCCGGCGAACACTATTAACGCGCTGGATCGTGTGAAGACCGCGTTGACCGGTATCGAAAGCTATGACGCCCTCTCGGTCGATCAGCGTGCTCAGCTGCGCCGCATTATGCTGTGCATCTCCGATACCACCGACAAAGTCGCGAAGCTTCCGGAAGTGAATGCAGACGATCAGCGCCTGCTGAAGAAACTGAAAACCGATATGCTGAGCACCATCGAGTACGCGCCAATCTGGATCATTATGGCGGTTGCTCTGGCGCTGGGTATCGGCACCATGATCGGCTGGCGCCGCGTGGCGACCACTATCGGTGAGAAAATTGGTAAGAAAGGCATGACCTACGCACAAGGTATGTCAGCCCAGATGACCGCCGCCGTTTCGATTGGTCTGGCGAGCTATACCGGTATGCCGGTTTCGACCACCCACGTGCTCTCCTCCTCTGTTGCGGGGACGATGCTCGTCGATGGCGGTGGCCTGCAGAGAAAAACCGTCACCAGCATTCTGATGGCGTGGGTTCTCACCTTACCGGCCGCGATTCTGCTCTCCGGCGGATTGTACTGGCTCTCGCTGAAGCTTATCTAACGCGGGTATCAGCACATGATAAAAACGGGTCAGGAAACTGGCCCGTTTTTTTATCTGACCACCGGTCAGTGCCAGATCAGCAACGCAATCAGACTCACCACCACCAGGCCACACAGCGCGCTGGTCAGGATAAATTGCCGCCGTACCCGCTCGCAGCGACGAATAAACTCATCATCATGATGATCGCGATAACGCTGGCCGTAGATATACCAAACCAGACGCATCTGTTTACCCGGCTGCCCATGCGAGGTGAAAAAGCCGCCACCATCGACATATTGATAAAGCAAGGGATCGCAACCACGTAGCACAACCAATAACGCACGCAGTGAAGAGAAGTAGCGTGCCATATTCACCACACAAACGATACACAGGGCCCAAAACAGCGCAATAGTGCTGATCATACTTCCTCCCCGGCGACCCACCCTCGGAGACGTCTCCGGGGCTAGCGCTCCCCAATACCCAACCCAACATACAATACGAGAGTGAGATACCGATCACGTTTATTTATCCGATCGGCTCATTAAATAGTGTAGGAGATCAGTCAATTTTTTTACCACAAGGTTAATCGTTATCAATACGTAAGACGGATATATTTGTTTAACTTTTGATGGACCAGGTGCATTGACGGAGCGCGAGGGGCGCTATAAGGTAGAAATATCTTCTACAATTAAGTCCTTAACAGGATGAACCCCCGCGGATTAGCGCGCAGGACGCGGGCGAAGCGACAGCACCAGCTGTCTGGTCCAATGGTCATCGACAACTTATGGAAGGAGTAACACTATGGCTTACAAACATATTCTTATTGCAGTAGACCTCTCCCCGGAAAGCAAAGTGCTGGTAGAAAAAGCCGTTTCAATGGCCCGACCTTACAATGCCAAGGTTTCTCTGATTCACGTGGATGTGAATTACTCCGACCTCTACACCGGCCTTATCGATGTCAATCTGGGCGACATGCAGAAACGCATTTCTGAAGAGACCCACCACGCGCTGAGCGAGCTGTCCACCAATGCGGGCTATCCGATTACCGAAACCCTGAGCGGCAGCGGCGATCTCGGCCAGGTGCTGGTTGATGCGATTAAAAAATACGATATGGACCTGGTGGTCTGCGGTCACCATCAGGATTTCTGGAGCAAGCTGATGTCCTCCGCGCGCCAGCTGATCAACACCGTTCATGTCGATATGCTGATTGTTCCGCTGCGCGACGAAGAAGACGAATAACCGTCGCACTGTAGACCTTCAGAATGCCAACGCCCGCCATCGCGGGCGTTGTTGTTTTTAGCGGTCGTGAACCGGCCTGAGCCACATTATCCCTGGTATTTCACCCTCGCCTCCCCCTCGCAAGAGAGACAGAATAACAATCCACAAAATTATTAATGATTAGTGTGATCAACCAATTATAAGAAATATAATTCGTATAATAATCTACAAACATAGCAAATGACCGAATCATTGCGCTTAAGAATACTTTTTCAGCGCGTTCTGGCATACGCGTTCATACTTTTTTGGGATAGAACTTTAAGGCGAAGGAATATGAAAACTACTGCACCTACTGGGTTGTTGAAGCAACCACGGCCGTTCTTCATGATTTTTTTTGTGGAATTATGGGAGCGATTTGGCTATTACGGCGTCCAGGGGATTCTGGCCGTCTTCTTTGTTAAACAGCTCGGATTTTCTCAGGAACAGGCGTTTATTACCTTTGGTGCCTTCGCGGCGCTGGTGTATGGCCTGATCTCGATCGGTGGCTATGTCGGCGACCATTTGCTCGGCACCAAACGCACGCTGGTGCTCGGCGCGGTGGTGCTGGCGCTGGGCTACTTTATGACCGGGATGTCGCTGCTCAAGCCTGACCTGATTTTTATCGCTCTGGGGACTATCGCCGTCGGTAACGGCCTGTTTAAAGCCAACCCCGCCAGCCTGCTGTCAAAATGCTATCCGCCCAAAGACGCGCGTCTTGATGGGGCCTTCACCCTGTTTTATATGTCGATTAATATCGGCTCGCTGCTGTCGCTGTCGCTGGCGCCGGTGATCGCCGAGAAGTTTGGCTATGCCGTCACCTATAACCTGTGCGGCGCGGGGCTGATTATCGCGCTGCTGGTCTATTTCGCCTGCCGGGGAATGGTCAAAGATATCGGTTCTGAACCGGACCATCGTCCCTTAGTGCTGCGTAACCTGCTGTATGTTCTGGTGGGTACGGTGGCGATGGTGTTCCTCTGCGCCTGGCTGCTGCATAACGTTAAAATCGCCAACCTGGTGCTGATTGTGCTCTCCATCGTGGTGATCATTTTCTTCTTCCGTGAGGCCTTCAAACTCGATAAGACCGGGCGCAATAAAATGTTTGTCGCCTTTATCCTGATGCTGGAGGCGGTGCTGTTTTACATTCTGTACGCGCAGATGCCGACCTCGCTCAACTTCTTCGCCATCAATAACGTCCATCACGAGATCCTCGGCATCACCATTAACCCGGTGAGCTTCCAGGCGCTGAACCCGTTCTGGGTAGTGGTAGCCAGCCCGGTACTGGCGGCGATCTACACGCGGCTGGGCAATAAAGGCAAAGACCTGACCATGCCGATGAAGTTTACCCTCGGGATGTTTTTATGTTCGCTGGGATTCCTGACCGCCGCGGCCGCGGGGATCTGGTTTGCCGATGCCCAGGGGCTGACGTCGCCGTGGTTTATCGTGCTGGTGTATCTGTTCCAGAGCCTCGGGGAATTGCTGATTAGCGCCCTCGGCCTGGCGATGGTCGCCGCGCTGGTGCCGCAGCATTTGATGGGCTTTATTCTCGGGATGTGGTTCCTGACCCAGGCGGCAGCTTTCCTGATGGGCGGCTATGTTGCGACCTTCACCGCCGTGCCGGAAAATATCACCGACCCGCTGCAAACCCTACCGATCTACACCAACGTCTTCGGCAAGATTGGCCTGGTGACCTTGGGAGTAACGATAGTGATGGCGGTTCTGGTGCCGTGGCTCAACCGGATGATCAATACGCCGACCAGCGACCAGTAACTCGGTGGTTAACCTCAGCGGGCAACACCGGCTGAGGTTAACCTTTGCGCGCGGCAATCCAGTCCTGTACTTCGATAACAAACTCGTCCGGCGCTTTGCGGTACATCTTACGCGCCAGGTCCAGAATGGTATGCTGCCCTAAGGCCTCTTCCATGCGCTGCTGGGCCATATCCATCACCGATCGCACGCCGCAGATCCCTTCGCAGGCCCATTCCGGCGGACGTTCGTCAAACACCGCCAGCCGCTGGCGAATTTCCCGACACTCAAAAATGCGCTTATCGCCATCAATGGCGTTCACCACATCGAGTACCGTGATATGTTCCGCCGGCTTCGCCAGCTGGAATCCGCCGCCCTTGCCTTCCGTGCTGCGCACCAGGCCGGCCTTCGAAAGGCGGGTAAAGATTTTGGCCAGGTAATCGTAGGGCACGCTTTGCAGATCGGCGATTTCGCGCACGCTCATATCGCGGGCGTCGCCTTTGCTGTCCACCATACACATCAGGCTATGGATGCCGTACTCAACACCGGAACTGTAGAATGCCATGCTCTTATCTCAGCCAAAATAAATCTGAGTTATTGTAGCTTTTTCGCCATAGCCTTACCACAAAGATAAAATATCCCGTCGTCCATAAAATTTTTAAACTTTTTATTATCAATTAGATAAATACAAATCAACCCAGCCAAACCGCTCTGCGTTGCAAATCAGATTGCAATTACATACTACGACAAATAGAATCCGAGTAAACATATCGTCGTTAACAGTGAGTGAAACCATCATGGGTAAACAAATTCTGGTAGTCGGTGCCGGCTTTGCGGGAATGTGGGCCGCGCTTAGCGCTGCTCGCCTCGCCGATCAACATCAATCACAGGCCGTAGAGATCACGGTGATTGCCCCGCAGCCTGAACTGCGGGTGCGTCCGCGCTTTTATGAAAATGCCGTCGAGACCCTGGTAGCGCCGTTGCAGCCGCTGTTTGACGTGACTGGCGTGCGCTTCCTGCGCGGGACGGTTTCCCGGATCCTTCCGGCCAGCAAAACCGTGACCTGGACTGATGCCAACGGCATCATGCAGCAGCAGAGCTACGACCGGTTAGTTCTGGCCAGCGGCAGCCACGTCAACCGTTCACTGGTGGCCGGCGCCGATACCCACGCCTTCGATCTCGATCAGCTGGAGAGCGCCAGCGAGCTGGAATCGCACCTGAAATCCCTTGCTCATGAGGCCGACAGTGAGTCACGCAATACCGTGGTGGTATGCGGCGGCGGTTTCACCGGTATCGAGATGGCGCTGGAGCTGCCCGGCAAATTGCGGGAGATCCTCGGCTCGAATTCTAAGACCAGAGTAGTCGTAGTTGAGCGCGGGCCGCAGCCGGGTTCACGCTACAGCGAAGCATTACGCGAGGTTATCGTCCAGGCCTCTGCAGAGCTTGGCGTTGAATGGCGGGTGAATACCGAAGTAGAACGCGTGGATGCCGACGGCGTGATGCTGAAAGACGGCCAGTACATCGCCTCCCGGACCGTTATCTGGACCGTTGGCGTCGAGGCCAACGGCCTGACGGCGCAGATTGATGCCCCGCGCGATCGCCAGGGCCGCCTGCATGTGAATACGGCGCTTCAGGTGGTGGGCCATGACGATATCTATGCGACCGGTGACGTGGCCTATGCGGCCACCGATGACAAAGGTAACCATGCGTTGATGACCTGCCAGCACGCAATTTTGCTGGGTAAATTTGCCGGTAATAACGCGGCTGCCAGCCTGCTCAACGTGATGCCGCTGCCCTATCGTCAGGAAAACTACGTGACCTGTCTCGACCTCGGGGCGTGGGGTGCGGTCTATACCGAAGGCTGGGATCAGCAGGTGAAGCTGACCCGGGAAGAGGCGAAGAAGCTGAAGATGTCCATTACCCAGGAGTTGATCTATCCGCCAAAGGCCGAGAAAACCGCCGCCTTTGAGATGGCCGACCCGCTGGCACCGTTTGTTTAATCCGTCACTCTCAGGGATCTCCCGGAGGCGGTGCTACGCACCTGTCCGGGCTACAACATCTCAAACCGCATGGACCCGTAGCCCGGTCAGCGCAGCGCCACCGGGGAGTTTCCCGCAGGCGGTGCTACGCCCCGTCCAGGCGACAACATACTAAACCGCACGGACCCGTAGCCCGGTCAGCGCAGCGCCACCGGGGAGTTTCCCGGAGGCGGTGCTACGCACCTGTCCGGGCTACAACATCTCAAACCGCATGGACCCGTAGCCCGGTCAGCACAGCGCCACCGGGGAGTTTCCCGCAGGCGGTGCTACGCCCCGTCCGGGCGACAACATACTAAACCGCACGGACCCGTGGCCCGGTCACGCCGTTCCAGCGTAGATATCGAAACGGTGGCCTTTGGTGACCACCGCGTTCGGCGTGGCGACTTCGGCCAGCGGCGGCGCGTAATCCGGGCGTTTCACCACCACCCGTTTGGTTGCCAGCTGCCGTGCCGGCGCCAGCAGCCCGTCGGCATCCAGATCCGGTCCCACCAACGACTGAAACACACGCATCTCTTTCTTCACCAGCGCGCTTTTCTGCTTGTGCGGGAACATCGGGTCCAGATAGACCACCTGCGGACGCGGCGTAATATCCGTCAGCGCCGTCAGGCTGGAAGCATGAATCAACTGCAAACGCTCGCGTAACCACGGGCCGATTTCCGGGTCGGCATAGCCGCGTGCCAGCCCGTCATCGAGCAGGGCCGCCACCACCGGATTACGCTCCAGCATCCGCACCCGGCAGCCGACCGCCGCCAGCACAAAGGCATCCCGCCCCAGTCCCGCCGTCGCATCCACCACCTCTGGCAGGTAGTCGCCTTTCACGCCAACGGCTTTCGCCACCGCTTCACCGCGACCGCCGCCAAATTTACGCCGGTGGGCCATGGCCCCGCCGACAAAATCAACGAAGATCCCGCCGAGCTTCGGCTCATCGCGCTTGCGCAGCTCCAGATGCTCCGGGGTCATCACCAGCGCCATCGGGTTGTCATCATCCTGTTCCAGCCCCCAGCGGGTCGCAAGAACAGATAAGGCGCCGTCTCCGGCGCCCGTTTCATCGACTAAGCAAATTTTCACGAAACGCTTAGCCCTTGATCCCGTAATGATCGAGCATCGCGTCCAGCTGCGGCTCACGCCCACGGAAGCGTTTGAACAGCACCATTGGCTCTTCGGAACCACCGCGGCTCAGGATGTTATCGAGGAACGACTGACCGGTTTCGCGGTTGAAAATCCCCTCTTCTTCAAAGCGAGAGAAGGCGTCTGCCGCCAGCACGTCGGCCCACAGATAGCTGTAGTAACCTGCCGCATAACCACCGGCAAAGATGTGGCTGAAGGCGTGCGGGAAGCGGCCCCACGACGGCCCTGGCACCACGGCCACCTGCTTTTTGATTTCCGCGAGGGTCTCGAGAATTTTCGCCCCTTGCTCCGGCTGGTATTCTGCATGCAGACGGAAGTCGAACAGGCCAAACTCCAGCTGACGCAGGATGAACAGCGCCGCCTGGTAGTTTTTCGCAGCCAGCATTTTGTCGAGCAGCGCCTGCGGCAGCGGCTCACCGGTTTCATAGTGGCCAGAGATAAACGCCAGCGCTTCCGGCTCCCAGCACCAGTTTTCCATAAACTGGCTCGGCAGTTCGACCGCATCCCACGGCACACCGCTGATGCCGGAGACCCCGGCGGTATCAATGCGGGTCAGCATGTGGTGCAGGCCGTGGCCGAATTCGTGGAACAGGGTAATCACTTCGTCGTGGGTAAACAGCGCCGGCTTGCCGTTCACCGGGCGGTTGAAGTTACAGGTCAGGTAGGCGACCGGTTTTTGCAGCGAACCGTCGAGTTTACGCATCTGGCCAACGCAATCATCCATCCACGCCCCACCGCGCTTGTGCTCACGCGCGTACAGGTCGAGATAGAAGCTACCGCGCAGCTCGTTGCTCTCGTCATACAGTTCGAAGAAACGAACCTCCGGGTGCCAGACGTCGATGTCCGTGCGCTCTTTCGCGGTAATCCCGTAAATGCGCTTAACCACTTCGAACAGGCCATTAACGGCTTTGTTTTCCGGGAAGTACGGACGCAGCTGCTCATCGCTGATGCTGTAGAGATGCTGTTTTTGTTTTTCGCTGTAGTAAGCAATATCCCACGGCTGCAGTTCGTCGACGCCATATTCGGCTTTGGCGAAGGCGCGCAGCTGGGCCAGCTCTTTCTCGCCCTGCGGACGCGCGCGTTTTGCGAGGTCGGTCAGAAAGTCGAGCACCTGCTGCGGATTTTCGGCCATTTTGGTCGACAGCGATTTAAAGGCATAGCTTTCAAAGCCCAGTAATTGGGCCAGCTCGTGGCGCAGCGCGAGGATTTCCGCCATCACCGGGCTGTTATCCCATTTACCGGCATTCGGACCCTGGTCTGACGCACGGGTGGAGTAGGCACGATACAGCTCTTCGCGCAGCGCCTGGTTGTCGCAGTAGGTCATCACCGGCAGATAGCTCGGGATATCCAGGGTCAGCAGATAGCCTTCCTGTTCTTTCGCCTGAGCCTGGGCCTGAGCCGCCGCCAGCGCGCTTTCCGGCATCCCGGCCAGCTCGGCTTCGTCGGTCACCAGCTTGCTCCAGCCCATGGTGGCGTCGAGGACGTTGTTGCTGTACTGGTTGCCAAGCTCAGACAGGCGCGCGGCAATCTCGCCGTAACGCTGCTGTTGCTCTTTGGCGAGGCCAATACCGGACAGTTCGAAATCACGCAGCGCGTTATCGACCGCTTTCTTCTGGGCGGTATTCAGGGTGGCGTAATGGTCGCCATCGCGCAGGTCGCGGTAGGCTTTGTACAGGCCTTCGTGCTGGCCAACCCAGGTGCTGTATTCCGACAGCAGCGGCAGGGTTTGCTCGTAGGCTTCACGTAGTTCAGGGCTGTTTTTCACCGAGTTCAGGTGGCTGACCGGGGAGAAGATGCGTCCCAGTACGTCATCCACTTCAGCCAGCGGCTGGCAGAGGGTTTCCCAGCTGTACGGCGCGCCTTGCGCCACCACGCTTTCTACCGATGCCCGGCAGTCGTCCAGCGCTTTGCTGACCGCAGGGACGACATGTTCCGGCTTGATCGCAGAAAAAGGCGGCAAAGAAAAAGGCGTCAGTAATGGATTGGTCATAAGCGCAGTCCTGTTGAAAAGGGTAAATGAAGCGCGCGTTCCGGCGCTTTAGCATGAGATCTAGAATGGGGGATCGTTGCGGGAATTTCAATGTCACGCCGTGCCAGGCGCCGGGTATTACTGCAATAAGCCCGGCCGTTGAGCAAAATCCCGGCTGGCACGATGCTTCGCCGGGCTGTGTGAGATCAATGCGCTTTCTGCGCCATCTGATAAGCCGCCGGCAGATTCAGCCGCTGCCAGAACTGCTGGTCGGCGCTCTCACCCGACAGCGGGTAGCCCGCCGGTAGCGCGGTTTTCACCATCAATGCCCGACGCTGCGCCCCTGAAAGATGAGGCAGTGCGGTCTCCAGCAGCACCTCCGCCCCTTCAGGCGCCGTCAGCTCGGGCTTCTCGCCCTTCTGCTGCGCCAGATTATAGGTCATGGTGAACTGGTAAAAGGCGTTCATGGCCGGGTCGCGGTAGGGATCGTCTTTCCCGGCGGATTTTGCACACTCGGCAAGCGACGTGCCGCACTCTTTTTCCAGCGCCGCGCGCAGTTGATCGCGCGCCTCATTGAACAGCGCGTGATACTTCGCGTCGTTGAGGTAATGCGCAACGTTACGTTGCGCCACCATCCGCGACCCCATCACATCCAGCGGATAATGCACGCCGAGCACGATGCGGGAGTATCCATAGCGCGCGCCGCGCGTCACCAGGGCATCAAAGCGCTCCGGGATCATTTCCGCCATCAACAGCGCATCGGTATAGCCGGTGTTGGTGTGTCCGCTGGGGAACGAGCCGCCGTCGGCGGTATAGGGCTGGTTATCCTTGACCACCACGTCGTCCGGCACCAGATGAATGGTATTGCCCTGGATCAGGAACGGGCGCGGGTAGTTAAAATGCTTTTTCGCCGCCCCGGTGCTGACTTCACTGGCCTTAATCAACGCCGCCGCTTTACCCAGCTCGCCTTTATCGTAAGCGGTGAGGAAGGCTTTCCCCAGCCGCGGGCCCAGCGCATCGCTGAGGAAGTAGAGATAGCTAATCCCTTCCGCATCCGCCAGCGCCTGATGACGGGTCGCCTGAGTCGCATCGCGGTTAATGGCGGTCACCGTTGCCAGGTTGGCCTTCACCACCGCATCCGGGAGGGTGCTGAAAGCGGCAAGCAGCGCAATGCCCGCCTGTTGGTTTTCTTTCCCCTGAAAATCATAACCGCTGGCCTTCAGCCAGGCCTTATCTGCCTGGGTTTTATTCTGTTTCGCGTGCTCCAGTTGGTCGCGGGTGAGGGTCGCGGCATCACCTTTCAGCGCCGCGCGTAGCCGGCTCAACGCCTGACTTTCAAGGTCGTCAAACGCCGGGCTGGCCGCCGCGGGCGTGACGCTACCGGCGATTGCCGCCGCCTGATTTACCGGTACCGTGTGCGCCAACGCCGGCAGCGCCAGGATCAATGCTGATGTCAAAAGTGTGATTTGCAGTTTCATTATTTTTCCTTTTATTCAAACAATTACCTTGCCTGCAGGCGACGCTAGCGCAGATTTTTGACACTTTTATGACCCATTCACGTTTTGCAATCCTTTCACCACGATTGAAACAGCGTGGCGCCGCAGCGGTAATCCGGGCGGATCTGCGGTAAACTATCGGTAATCTTGTTCAATTCCCGGAATCTCTGCATCCATGCTCAGTTATCGCCACAGCTTTCACGCAGGCAACCACGCCGACGTCCTTAAACACACCGTTCAGAGTCTGATCATTGAATCGCTGAAAGAGAAAGAAAAACCGTTTCTCTACCTGGACACCCACGCTGGCGCGGGTCGCTATCAGCTGAGCGGCGAACACGCCGAACGCACCGGTGAATACCTCGAAGGGATCGCTCGCATCTGGCAGCAGGACGACCTGCCGGCCGAGATGGAAGCCTATATTTCCGTGGTCCAGCATTTCAACCGCAGCGGTCAGCTGCGCTACTATCCGGGTTCTCCGCTGATTGCCCGCCAGCTGCTGCGTGAGCAGGACAGCCTGGATCTGACCGAACTGCACCCGAGCGACTTCCCGCTGCTGCGTTCTGAATTTCAGAAAGATAACCGCACGCGGGTGGCTAAGGCCGATGGCTATCAGCAGCTGAAGGCGAAGCTTCCACCCGTCTCCCGTCGCGGCCTGATTCTGATCGACCCGCCGTATGAAATTAAAAGCGATTACCAGGCCGTGGTCGCCGGGATCCATGAAGGCTATAAACGCTTTGCCACCGGCACCTACGCGCTGTGGTATCCGGTGGTCCTGCGCGCGCAAATTAAGCGCATGATCAAAGAGCTGGAAGCCACCGGTATTCGCAAAATCATGCAAATTGAACTCGCCGTGCGTCCGGACAGCGACCAGCGCGGCATGACCGCTTCCGGGATGATCGTTATCAACCCGCCGTGGAAGCTGGAACAACAGATGAACAACGTGCTGCCGTGGCTGCATAAGAAGCTGTCGCCGACGGGAAATGGCCATGCCACCGTCAGTTGGATCGTCCCTGAGTAATCGCAACCATCGGTGGAACCTTTTACGCCTCGCGCTACAATCGCGGTCAATCAACGATTAAGAGCCTGCTCGGACAGGCTCTTCT
The DNA here is from genome assembly GCF_014298075.1 of Enterobacter sp. JUb54. Taxonomy (GTDB): domain Bacteria; phylum Pseudomonadota; class Gammaproteobacteria; order Enterobacterales; family Enterobacteriaceae; genus Klebsiella; species Klebsiella lignicola. The sequence continues at coordinate 4,309,765 of NZ_CP060418.1, read as the reverse complement.
AAGGATATACGCTATGAGCAAACATTATGACTACATCGCTATCGGCGGCGGCAGCGGCGGTATCGCCTCCATCAACCGTGCGGCAATGTATGGCCAAAAGTGCGCGCTGATTGAAGCTAAAGATCTGGGCGGCACCTGCGTGAACGTCGGCTGCGTACCGAAGAAAGTGATGTGGCATGCGGCGCAGATTCGCGAAGCGATTCACCTGTATGGCCCGGATTACGGTTTCGACGCCACCATCAATCACTTCGACTGGGATAAACTGGTCGCCAGCCGTAGCGCGTATATCGATCGTATTCATACCTCCTACGACAACGTGCTGGGCAAAAACAAGGTCGATGTAATCAAAGGCTTTGCCCGTTTTGTCGACGCGCACACCGTGGAAGTAAACGGTGAGACCCTCACCGCCGATCATATCCTGATCGCCACCGGTGGCCGTCCGAGCCATCCGTCGATTCCGGGCGCTGAATATGGCATCGACTCCGACGGTTTCTTCGAGCTGCCGGCACTGCCGAAGCGCGTTGCCGTGGTCGGTGCGGGCTATATCGCCGTTGAGCTGGCGGGCGTGATCAATGGTCTGGGTGCCGAAACCCACCTGTTCGTGCGTAAACACGCGCCGCTGCGCAGCTTCGATCCGCTGATAGTCGACACGCTGGTTGAAGTGATGAACGCCGAAGGGCCGCAGCTGCACACGACTTCAATCCCGAAAGCGGTAGTGAAAAACGCGGACGGCAGCCTGACGCTGAAGCTGGAAGATGGCCGTAGCCAGACCGTCGATTGCCTGATCTGGGCTATCGGTCGTGAACCGGCGAACGATACGATCAACCTGGCAGCCGCTGGCGTAAAAACCAACGACAAAGGCTATATCGCGGTCGATAAATTCCAGAACACCAATGTGGCAGGGATCTACGCCGTCGGCGACAACACCGGTGCGGTAGAACTGACACCAGTAGCGGTAGCCGCGGGCCGTCGCCTGTCCGAACGCTTGTTCAACAACAAGCCGGACGAGCATCTGGACTACAGCAATATCCCGACCGTGGTCTTCAGCCACCCGCCGATCGGCACCGTCGGTTTAACCGAACCGCAGGCGCGCGAGCAGTATGGCGATGACGCCGTGAAGGTCTATAAATCCTCCTTCACCGCCATGTACACCGCCGTTACCTCACACCGCCAGCCGTGCCGCATGAAGCTGGTTTGCGTCGGTCCGGAAGAGAAGATTGTCGGCATTCACGGCATCGGTTTCGGCATGGATGAAATGCTGCAGGGCTTCGCGGTCGCGCTGAAAATGGGCGCCACCAAGAAGGACTTCGACAACACCGTGGCGATTCACCCGACCGCAGCGGAAGAGTTCGTCACCATGCGTTAATCCTCCCGGCCCCGTGTTCTCACGGGGCTTTTTTTATCGGCTCCTGGTTTTGCAGGATCGCGTGGCCGATGTAGTTACTCCAGTTAAAGCTGTTTTGCAGCACCACCACCGCATTCTGATGCGCTTTATCGAAACCGATATAGCTGGCATAGCCGCCGATATACCCCACCTGATAGGTAATTTTCTGCTCGCCAAGGGTATCGGTCACCCAGGCAATATTGGCCGCCTCTTTTTCCCGCGCATAGTACTCGACGCTGACGTCGGCAAAAGCCTTATCCAACGCAGCATGATGGGTCGGCGAGAAATGGGCGCGGGCGTATTCAATCAGGTCGCGGGCGTTGCTGTACAGGCTCGCCGCCCCCACCATATTGTTGCTGAACTGCCAGTCCGGGGTCAGCGCGCCGCGAGATTTAAACTTCGGCTGGTCCCCCGCATGACCAAGGGCCCGCTGCGGATAGCCGCGCAGCGTCTGCGGCGCGTAGCTGGTATTGCGCATTGCCAGCGGCTGAAAAATCATCCGCGACGCCAGGGTTTCCACCGACTCACCGGTCTGATAGTTGAGGATGTAGCCGAGGATCGCGTAGCCCAGATTGGAGTATTCGGGTTCACGACTCGCGGGGGCGTTAAAGGTGCGCAGATAGCCCAGCACCTTGTCGCTATCCAGCTCATGGTAGAAGTTTTCGCCGTCGCTCAGATAGGCCAGCAGATGTTCCAGCGACAGCAGGTTCATCGGCTGGCGCGGCAGGCCGGAAGTGTGGGTCACCAGCTGTAACAGGGTGATGTTTTTAGCATCGTTGCTCAGCGGCGTGCCCGGCGGCAGCAACGTCAGCAGCGTATCATCCCAGTGCAGCCGACCCTCGTTCACCAGCAAGGTAATCACCTCGGCGGTGGTTCCTTTACTCAGAGAGCCCAGCGCAAAAAGCGTGTCCGGGGCGATCGGGTACTGGTTTTTGCTGTCGGTTACCCCATAGCAGTGAAACTCTGCCGGGCCATTATGCTGGATGATCGCCACCACCACGCCGCTGACCTGCTTTTGCTGCATATAGCGGGTGACGAAGGCATCGACGGGCATCGGTTGCCCGTTTTGCGCAACCAGCGTGGTGGCATCAGAGGGAACGCTCATTTGCGAGAGCGTTCCGGAGCATCCTACAAGCAGCAGTGACGCCAATAACACAGGGCTCAGCTGCCTGTTCAAACCACACCTTCCTGCCGTACTGAAACCAATGGGGAGAAGCCAAGAGGCCTGGATCGTAACGGCTGTCAACGATCATTGCAAAGCGAACAGGCTGAAAATATCGCCGTTTTTATCCAATTCTGGATAATCACGCCGTACCATTATTGCCATGACGCATAAATGCCGGACGTTGGTTCAGCGCCATATACCAGTGCTCCACTGCCGGCATCTCCGGATGGGCAAACGGGGTCATTTTCCAGCGATGCACCGACAGGCCAAGCACAATATCCGCTAGCGTAAAATGCGCCCCCGTGACCCAGCCACCGGTGTGCTGAAGCTGCGACTCGACGATCTGTACGCAGCGGGTCCACGCCGCAATGCTCTCTTTGAGCGCCACCGGATCCTGAAAACGCGGGTCTTTGCGCACCAGGCCCATAAACGCATAGCGCCAGGCATTGTTGAACTCGGTGGCCTGCCAGTCCATCCAGCGTTCAACATCCGCTGCCTGTCGTGGCGCCACGGGCAGCAGATCTTCCCGTCCGGCTTTGCGCGCCAGATACCGGCAGATGCTATTGGACTCCCACAGAACCATATCGTCATCCAGCAGCACCGGCACCAGACCGTTAGGGTTGAGGGCGAGAAACGCCGCCGTGTCGGTCGGCTGGAAGCCGCTGCCGTAATCCTCCTGCTGATATTCCAGCCCTGCTTCCTCGCAGGTCCATAACACTTTACGCACGTTAATTGAGGTACGTTTGCCCAGTATGCTTAGCATTGTGAATTCCTTTAGCGATGAGACGTCTCTTTCACCCTACTCTAACAGGCAGCTTGTCGGATAATGTGTATAGTTGATTTCAGCCTTTTTTGCTGACACAGGAACCCGCCATGCTGACTCCGTTTAACGTTTTAACGCCGGGCAATATCCGTTTTGGTCGCGGTCTTGCCGGGAGCGCCGCCCCCTGGCTGGCGCAGCATACCGCTCAGGTCCTCCTGATCCACGGCGCCAGCCCGCAGCGGGCGCAGTTTTTACTGGACGCCCTCCATGCCCAGGAAATCCACGTTGTCACCCTGTCTATCACCCGCGAACCGTGTCTGGAAGATATCGAACAGGGGGTACGTCTGGCGCGTGAACAGGGCATCGGCGCGGTGGTCAGCCTCGGCGGCGGTGCGGTAATCGACGCGGGGAAAGCCATTGCCGCACTGGTGCCGGCATCCGGGCCGGTGATTGATTATCTGGAAGTCGTGGGCAACGGGCGGCAATTAGAAGCGCAGCCGCTGCCGTTTGTCGCGATCCCGACCACCGCCGGCACCGGCGCGGAAGTCACGAAGAATGCGGTGATTAACGTCACCCAGCAGCAGCGCAAAGTCAGCCTGCGCGATGACCGCATGCTACCGGACCTGGCGATTGTCGACCCGGCACTCACCGATAACGCCCCGCGCTCGGTAACGCTCGGTTCCGGCCTTGACGCCATTACCCAGCTTATCGAACCCTGGCTGTGCACCCGGGCGAATCCCTTTACCGATGCGCTGTGCCGGGCGGCGATTCCACGGGGGATCAGGGCGCTCAATACGCTGATGGCAAGAGAGTGTCCGGACAGCCGCGATGAGATGGCCTGGGTCAGCCTGTGCGGTGGCCTGGCGTTAGCCAATGCCGGGCTTGGCGTGATTCACGGGCTGGCTGGCCCGTTGGGCGGCCTGAGCCCCGCCTCGCACGGCGCACTCTGCGGCAGCCTGCTGCCTTACGGGCTCGCGCTCAATGAGTCACAGATTAGCGATCCTGCCATACTCGGGCGCTTTGCCGAGGTCCGGCAGTGGCTGGCTGACGGGCTGAACATCGAGGCGGAGACCGCCTGGGACAGCCTGCGCGACTGGAGCCGCCGCGCCGGGCTGGGGAATCTGCGCGATCTGGGGGTGCCGCACGAGGCCCTGGAACCCGCGGCGCTGGCCGCCAGCAGCTCTTCATCAATGAAAGCCAATCCCGCACGCCTCGATAGCGAGCAGCTGCTGGAAATGCTGGAGGCGGCCTGGGAGTAATTTCCCCATCCCATCCGCCATAATTAGATTTTGTTGCAAAAACAATGGCGCCGCAGCCGGATGCTCACGGCGGCGCCATTGAGAACATTTTATGTTTAAAATCATAGCATTGTAAAAACAGCGTTTTCTTCCCTCGCTGATAACTGTGACACGACGCACAGTTTTTCTCCCGAACACCGAAGCGAATGACTACGCTTATTAATCAGGCCGGGAGAGGCCCGGCGTCCTGAACTGACGCGATCCGGAGGTCCGTATCACTATGTCCAGCCAGACATTACGCAACGATAATAGCAGCGCGCTGCCGATCGAAGACGAACTGCGCTACGGCGTCGATCCGTATGAGTTAAAACTGGATGAAATGTTCGATGCCGAACCGGAGCCGGAGATCATTGAAGGCTTTCCGGCTTCGGATGCCCTGACGCCCGCAGACCGTTATCTGGAGCTGTTTACCCACGTCCAGCGCTCGCGCATCTTTGCCGACAGCAAAACCTTCCCCGACTGTGCGCCCAGGCAGGATCCGCTGGATATTTTGATTGCCTACCGTCGGCAAAAGCGGATGCCGGAGTTCGATCTGCGGCAGTTCGTCGAAGATCATTTCTGGCTGCCGGATCATCGGGCGGAAGATTACATCTCCGATCCAGACCGATCGCTAAAAGAGCATATCGATCACCTTTGGCCGTTCCTCACTCGCGAGCCGCAGGATCATATTCCCTGGTCGTCGCTGCTGGCGCTGCCGCAGTCGTATATCGTGCCCGGCGGGCGCTTTAGCGAAACCTACTACTGGGACTCCTATTTCACCATGCTGGGGCTGGCGGAAAGCGGCCGCGAGGACCTGCTGAAATGCATGGCGGATAACTTTGCCTGGATGATCGAGACCTACGGGCATATCCCCAACGGCAACCGCACCTACTATCTCAGCCGCTCGCAGCCGCCGGTCTTTGCCCTGATGGTGGAGCTGTTTGAGGAAGATGGCGTGCGCGGGGCGCGGCGTTACCTTGATCATCTGAAGCTGGAGTACCAGTTCTGGATGGACGGCGCCGACTCGTTAATCCCCAACCAGGCCTATCGCCATGTGGTGCGTATGCCGGACGGCTCGCTGCTGAACCGCTACTGGGACGACCGGGATACGCCGCGCGATGAATCCTGGCGAGAAGATGTCGAAACCGCAAGGCACTCCGGGCGCCCGGCCAATGAGGTCTATCGCGATCTGCGCGCCGGTGCTGCCTCCGGGTGGGACTATTCCAGCCGCTGGCTGCGCGAGATGACCCGGCTGGCGAGTATTCGCACCACCCAGTTCATCCCCATCGATCTGAACGCGTTCCTGTTCAAACTGGAAAACACCATCGCCAACCTGAGCGGGCTCAATGGCGACCGGGAGGCGGAAACCGCTTTTCGCCACAAGGCCAGCGAGCGTCGGGCCGCGGTAAACCGCTATCTGTGGGATGAGGAGAGCGGCTGCTTCCGCGACTACGACTGGCGACGTGAGCAGCTGGCGCTGTTTTCCGCCGCCAGCATCGTGGCGCTGTATGTCGGGATGGCGACCCACGAACAGGCTAACCGGCTCGCCGCGGCGGTTCGCGCCCGCCTGTTAACCCCCGGCGGGATCATGGCCACCGAGTACGACAGCGGTGAGCAGTGGGATAAACCCAACGGCTGGGCGCCGTTACAATGGATGGCGGTGCAGGGCTTTAAAATGTATGGCCAGGACGCGCTCGGCGACGAAATCGCCCACAGCTGGCTGCACACGGTGAACCACTTCTACAAGCAGCACCACAAGCTGATTGAGAAATACCATATTGCCAGCAGCGTTCCCCATGCCGGTGGCGGTGGTGAATATCCGTTGCAGGATGGCTTCGGCTGGACCAACGGCGTGGTGCGTCGGCTGATCGGGCTTTACGGCGAACCCTTATAACCAGGTGCTATTCCGCCCGCTCCGGTCCTGTTATCGTCATACAACAACTCCTCGCAGGAATCGCTGTATGACCGAACTGATTACGCCACGACTGCACTGCACACCGCTGAAGCTGGAAGACTGGTCTTTTTTTCTCACTCTGCAGCGGGACCCGCAGGTGATGCTCTATATCGCCGATACCCGCCCGCTGTCAGAAATCCGAGAGGCCTTTGATTCACGCATTCCGCCGTGGTCGCCAGGGGCAAAACAGTGGCTGTGTCTGGTCGTGCGCAATCTGGAAACCGGCGTACCGCTGGGTCTGACCGGCTACCGGCACCTCGAGGGCGATTGTGCGGAAGTCGGTTTTTTATTTACCCCCACCGCGCAGGGTCGTGGCTATGGCTATGAATCCCTGCGGGCGCTCTGCGATTTCGCCTTTCACACCGGCGGCATACGGCGCCTGACCGCCACCGTCACCGTCGGCAACATCGCCTCTCGCAACCTGCTCCAGAAGATGGGCTTCCTGCAGGAAGGCGAGCTGCGCGAATGCTACTGGCTGAACGGCCGCTGGCACAATGACTGGCTGTTTGGCCTGCTGCGCCGCGATTACCACCCGCCGGAGTGAACGGCCGCCCTGGCCGTCCGCATCCCACGCGAGGCGTTGGATGATTACAGGAACATCCCGCCGGAGACTTCCACACGCTGGGCGTTCATCCATCCCAGGTCATCGCTCAACAGCGCAGCGATAGCATCGCCAATATCATCCGGTAAACCAACCCGTCCGAGGGCCGTTTGCGCCGCAATATGCTGATTAAGCTGCGCATTATCACGCACCGCGCCGCCGCCAAAATCGGTCTCAATCGCGCCAGGAGCAATAATATTCACCGAAATGCCGCGCGCCCCCAGCTCCTTCGCCTGATAGCGGGTCAGCACCTCCATCGCCCCTTTCATCGCCGCATAGGCGGAAAAGCCCGGCAGGGCAAAACGAGCCAGCCCGCTCGACACATTGAGGATGCGACCCTTATCCGCGATCAGCGGCAGCAGGCGCTGGGTCAGAAAGAACGGGCCTTTAAACTGGATGTTCATTAATTCATCAAACTGCGCTTCGCTGGTCTCAGCAAAGGGCACGTTCAACCCCACGCCAGCGTTGTTCAATAAATAATCAAAGGTGTCACGCCGCCAGCGCTGCTTCAGCACATCCGCCACGTTTTGCGCAAAGCCTTCGAAGCTCGCCGTATCGCCGACGTTTAGCGCTAATGCTGCCGCTTTCACTCCTTTTAGTTCAATTTCCTGCACCACTTCCAGCGCAGCCTGCTGGTTACTGTGGTAAGTGAGAATAATGTCGGTTCCCTTCGCCGCCAGCTTCAGCGCTGCATTTTTTCCCAGTCCACGGCTGCCACCGGTCACTAAAGCAATACGTTGTGTCATCAGAAAACCCCTTCTCGGTTACGTTTGTCTGGTTACAGAGCTTATTAGCTGCAAGTAAATCAATAAATACGCTAAATTACGTTTTACTGTTTCAATCTGAACAACAATAGAGTATCGGTATGGATAAAATTCACGCAATGCAGCTGTTCATTCGGGTGGCAGAACTGGAGAGTTTTTCCCGCGCCGCCGATACCCTGAGCCTGCCGAAAGGCAGCGTCTCGCGCCAGATTCAGGCGCTGGAAAACCACCTCGGCGTCCGCCTGCTGCACCGCACCACCCGCCGGGTACAGCTCACGCAGGATGGTATGGTCTACTACGAACGCGCCAAAGACCTGCTGAGTAATCTCGACGAGCTGGACGGCATGTTTCAGCACGATCCCTCCAGCATCAGCGGCCGCCTGCGGGTGGATATGCCGGTTGGGGTGGCCAAAAAACTAATTATTCCGCGCCTGCCGGCGTTTTTGCAGCAGTATCCAGGGATTGAACTGGAGCTCAGCAGCAGCGACCGACTGGTGGACGTGATTCGCGAAGGTTTTGATTGCGTGGTGCGCGTCGGCACGCTGAAAGATTCCGGCCTGGTTGCCCGTCCGCTGGGCAAGCTGACGCAAATTAACTGCGCCAGCCCGCAATACTTATCCCGGTTCGGTTACCCGACCACGCTTGAAGATCTGGCGGATCATGCCCTGATCCACTATGCGAGCACCCCCGGCGCGCGGCCGCTGGGGTTTGAAGTGGTGGGTGACGGCGTGGTCCGCTGGGTGAAAACCGGCGGGGTGCTCACCGTCAACAGCACCGAAACCTATCAGGCCGCCTGCCTGGCAGGGCTGGGGATAATTCAGGTTCCGCGCACCGGCGTGCGTGAAACGCTACGCACCGGCGAGCTGATTGAAATTCTGCCGCAGTATCGCGCGGAGCCTCTGCAGGTGTCGCTCATCTACCCTCACCGCCGCAACCTTTCCCGGCGGGTGCATCTGTTTATGGAGTGGCTGGGAGGCGTCATGAAAGAGTACGTCGATTAAGCGCCGCAGCGCTTTATGCAGTGGTCTGACGGTGCCGGATTGGGTGCAAGGCAAGCCCCTCGCAGGTTTTACGTATATATACCCGTCATACTTCAAGTTGCCTGGGTGTTGGCTGCTCCCGTTCACCCAGTCACTTACTTGAGTAAGCTCTTGGGGAGTTACGGTCTTGCCGCCTACAAGCAACTCGAATTATTTAGGGTATAATTTTGTAGAACCTCGTTGTAAAAAAAGGAAGAAATAACGAATGACACCGGAAAACGACAGTAAGCGCCCACCCCAGGAGCCGGGCCAGTCGCCAGAAAAAAGCAAAAGTAAGCTGGCCGCTATCAACGATTCTGCCGTGGCGCAGAAGGCCAATCAGGCGTTGAAGAGCGTAACCGGGACCGCCGAGAAAGTGCAGCGCAACCCGATTATTGCGCACCTGCTGCGTGCCGCCGAACGCTTCAATGACCGAATGGGAAACCAGTTTGGCGCGGCCATCACCTACTTCTCGTTCTTGTCGATGATCCCCATTCTGATGGTCTCCTTTGCCGCCGCCGGTTTTGTTCTGGCCTGGCACCCGACGCTGCTGCAGGATATTTTCGATAAGATCCTGCTCAACGTCAGCGATCCCACCCTGGCAGCGACCCTGAAAAACACCATTAATACCGCCGTGCAGCAGCGTACCGCCGTCGGCCTGGTGGGTCTGCTGGTGGCGCTGTATTCCGGGATTAACTGGATGGGCAACCTGCGTGAAGCCATTCGCGCCCAGTCGCGCGACGTGTGGGAGCGCACGCCGCAGGACCAGGAAAAAATTTGGGTGAAATACTTCCGTGATTTTATCTCGCTGATTGGCCTGCTGGTGGCGCTGGTGGTCACCCTGTCGATCACCTCGGTGGCCGGCTCGGCGCAGCAGATGATTATCTCGGCGCTGTATCTCGATTATATCGAGTGGTTAAAACCGGCCTGGCGGCTGATCGGTCTCGCCATTTCTATCTTCGCCAACTATCTGCTGTTTTTCTGGATCTTCTGGCGTCTGCCGCGCCACCGTCCGCGGCGTAAAGCGCTGATTCGCGGCACCCTGATCGCTGCCATCGGCTTTGAGATCATCAAGATGATCATGACCTGGACGCTGCCGGCCCTCGTGAAATCGCCGTCCGGCGCGGCATTTGGCTCTGTACTGGGGCTGATGGCCTTCTTCTATTTCTTCGCCCGTCTGACGCTGTTCTGCGCGGCCTGGATTGCCACCGCCGAGTACAAAGACGACCGCCGGATGCCGGGAAAAACGCACGATTAACGCCGCCATCGGACTGAGTAAAGACGCAAAATTCAGTCCGATTCATCATTTCAGCAGATAAATCCAACGTGTAACTTTTATTTAACTTAAAACTGGTTTTATCTGCTATTTTTTTATTTATGTTAAGTGTTTCATAGAAGTTATTTTTCTGGCGTAAAAATTATCCGCTTTTTGCCTGTTTTTTAGCCTCCGGCAGGCTCTGTTACAGATTGAAATGTCCCTTTTGCTGTGGCTATATGACCTTTCGTCCGCAAAAAATAAGAAAGATTTATGCAAGCCACAGCCACCACACTCGACAATTCGCAGGAAACCGCACCGGTTAACTCGCGCAACAAAGTCGTCGTCGCGTCACTCATCGGTACCGCCATTGAGTTCTTCGACTTCTATATCTATGCCACCGCCGCGGTAATCGTTTTCCCGCATATTTTCTTCCCGCAGGGCGATCCTGCTGCCGCGACGCTCCAGTCGTTGGCGACATTCGCCATTGCCTTCGTCGCACGTCCGATTGGCTCCGCGCTGTTCGGCCACTTCGGCGACCGCGTCGGGCGTAAAGTCACCCTGGTGGCCTCTCTGCTGACCATGGGGATTTCGACGGTCATTATCGGCCTGCTGCCTGGCTACGAGAGCATTGGTATTCTGGCTCCGATGCTGCTGGCGCTGGCGCGCTTTGGTCAGGGTCTTGGCCTCGGTGGTGAGTGGGGAGGCGCTGCGCTGCTGGCGACCGAAAACGCCCCGCCGCGTAAACGTGCGCTGTACGGTTCTTTCCCGCAGCTGGGCGCGCCTATCGGCTTCTTCTTTGCTAACGGGACCTTCCTGCTGCTCTCCTGGCTGCTGACCGACGAGCAGTTTATGGAATGGGGCTGGCGCGTGCCGTTTATCTTCTCCGCCGTGCTGGTCATTATTGGGCTGTATGTCCGCGTTTCGCTGCATGAAACGCCGGTATTCGCCAAAATCGCCGCGGCGAAGAAACAGGTCAAAATCCCAATGGGTACCCTGCTGACAAAGCATGTGCGCGTCACCGTGCTGGGTACCTTCATCATGCTGGCCACCTACACCCTGTTCTACATCATGACCGTCTATTCCATGACGTTCAGCACCGGCGCGGCGCCGGTCGGTCTTGGCCTGCCGCGTAATGAAGTGCTGTGGATGCTGATGATGGCGGTCATTGGCTTCGGCGTGATGGTGCCGGTTGCCGGCCTGCTGGCGGATGCGTTTGGTCGTCGTAAGAGCATGATCGTCATTACCTCGATGATTATCCTCTTCGCGCTGTTCGCCTTCAAACCGCTGCTGGGTTCCGGCGAGCCGATCCTCGTCTTCGCCTTCCTGCTGCTGGGCTTAAGCCTGATGGGGCTGACGTTTGGCCCGATGGGCGCGCTGCTGCCGGAGCTGTTCCCGACCGAAGTCCGCTACACCGGTGCCTCGTTCTCTTATAACGTGTCGTCGATTCTCGGCGCCTCCGTTGCGCCGTATATTGCGGCCTGGCTGCAGGGTCACTACGGTCTGACGGCGGTGGGCATCTACCTGGCGGCGATGGCCGGGCTGACGCTGATAGCACTGCTGTTAACCCACGAAACTCGCCACCAGTCACTGTAATCACCTGCTGCCCGGCGCATGTCGTCGGGCAGCACATTCTCACGCCAGCCCCGTTGTTCCCCACTTCTGCTGCGATTGCCTGTACCTCACGTCGATGAACAATCCTGTCGGGATCGCCATTTTGCACTGACAAATGCGTTTTTCGTCACATTACGCGCGTCAGGTCAAAAAAATAATGGAACATTGTTTTAATATAATTGACCATAAAAACGGCACAGCGCACACTAGCGTTAAATTCGATTCCATCTCAGGTCATGACTATGTCTAAAAAAATTGCCGTCATTGGCGAATGTATGATTGAGCTGTCAGAGAAACACGCGGCGGTAAACCGCGGATTTGGCGGCGATACCTTAAACACTTCCGTCTATATTGCGCGTCAGACCGATGCCAGCGATCTCGCCGTTCACTACGTGACCGCGTTAGGTACGGATGCATTCAGCCAGCAGATGCTGGACGCCTGGCAGCAGGAAAACGTGCAGACTGACCTGATTCAGCGCATGGCTGACCGCCTGCCGGGGCTGTACTACATCGAAACCGACGAGACCGGCGAGCGGACCTTTTACTACTGGCGCAACGAAGCCGCCGCGAAATTCTGGCTGGAAAGCGAGCACTCCGCCGCCATCTGCGAAGAGCTGGCGACCTTTGATTACCTCTATCTCAGCGGGATTAGCCTGGCGATCCTCAGCCCCACCAGCCGTGAGAAACTGCTGACCCTGCTGTGCGAATGTCGCGCTAACGGCGGCAAGGTTATTTTTGACAACAACTACCGCCCGCGTCTGTGGGCCAGCAAAGAAGAGACGCAGCAGGTCTATCAGCAAATGCTGACCTGCACCGATATCGCCTTCCTGACGCTGGATGACGAAGACGCGCTATGGGGTGAAAAGCCGGTCGATGAGGTGATTGCCCGTACGCATGCCGCAGGCGTGACCGAAGTGGTGGTAAAACGCGGGGCGGACTCCTGCCTGGTGGCCGTTGCGGGTCAACCGTTGCTGGACGTACCGGCCGTGAAATTGCCAAAAGAGCAGGTGGTGGATACCACGGCGGCCGGGGATTCCTTCAGCGCCGGTTATCTGGCGGTGCGCCTGACCGGTGGCGATGCTGAGTCAGCCGCCAGACGTGGGCACCTGACCGCCAGCACGGTAATCCAGTATCGTGGGGCGATTATCCCGCGCGAAGCAATGCCGCTGTAACTTACCGTCGTGAATGGCGCGATTCGGGGAGGTTTCCCGGTCGCGCTGCGCTGACCGGGCTATCTGTGAGGTTGCCGTTGTGATGTTGCAGGTGGCCCGGGAAAGCTCCCGGGCCTGCGGGCGCATTACTGGGCCGGTGGAATGTCGGTAACGTCGCTATGCACTTCCCCGGCGCTGTCAGCGCTGGTTGCCGCAGCAGGAGGCGGCACCATCAACCGTTCCCACGTCGCCTTCAGTTCCTTCATGTCATATTCCGGTTCACCCTGCGGCTGCTGCAATACCAGCGCCATATCCTGCGACAGCTGCTGACGCAGATACTGGTTCAGCATGTCGACGGTCAGCGAATCAAGGAACTCCTGACGCAGCTTCTGATACTGCTCCGGCGCGATATCGACCACCTGATTTTGCAGCGAACGCGTACGTTGGCTAATCAGGATATCGGTGTCGGTACGCGCATAGGTGGCAAACAGTTTCTGCAGCTCCAGGTTTTTCTGGGCGATCAGGGCGTCAAACTCTTCTGCCGGCAGGCCGTTATCACGCACCTTCGCCAGCTCGCGGGAGACCGCGCTCAGGTTAGCGTTGAGTTTATTGCCCGGCGATTCGATATTGATGGCGCACTGTGCGCGCTGATAGAGCACCCGGCAGTCAAAACCGAGGCTCACGTCTTTGACGTTGCCACGGCTCAGGCTCTGCTGAACATGCCAGAACAGCGCCTCACGCGCCAGGTCATCGCGCCAGTAGCGTTGCAGCGCGACCGAATCACGGATCGGCTGCCACGGTGCATCCCACATGATAGACAGCTTATCCTGGCGCACCGAGTTGCTCATGATACTGACCGGCGTGGTCGGCAATGGCGCCAGCGTCGGCACCGCCGCAGGCGTTTCACGCTTGCCCTGCAGTTCGCCGAAGGTTTTATTGATTTGCTCCGCCACGCTGCGGCTATCGACGTTACCCACCACAATCAGCGTCATGGCGTCCGGGGTGTACCACTTCTTATAAAACGCCTTCAGCTGCGCCGTATCGACCGGCTGTTTCAGCGGCGCGGCCGGGTCGTGGCCGAGCATCGTGGAGCCTTTCAGGCGATAGCGCCACCAGCCATCTTTGGTATCAAGCGGCCAGGTCGCCACCATATCATCGCCCTGCAGAGCGTGATTCACCGATTCCGGCGTGACCACCAGTTTGCCGCTGGCATCGGAGAGCCAGTTCAACGCCTCTTTGAGCAGGTCGTTACGGTTGTTTGGCAGACTGAGATTAAACATGGTGTAGCTGTACGAAACCAGCGCCGGCGGCATAGGACGATTAGGATCGATGCTTTGCTGCCACAACGAACGCGCCTGCATGGTCGGCAGGCTGCCGCTCTGTGTTAAGGCCAGACGCGGGATAAAGCGGGTGAAGCCGCTCTGCTGAGTGCTTTCACTCAACGAGCCAATATTCACGAACAGACGGACTTCAATACGATCGCTGGGACGCTGCGGAGTGGCTAAAACCTGCCACTGGAGTCCGTTGGCGAGAGTCCCCTGTTGCCAGGCCGGGTCCGGCTGGAGCGCTTCTGCTTGCACATAACCGGCCGCTGCCATCATCAGCAAACCACCCGTTAACAGTCGAATTTTTGTGCCCTGCATGTGAACCCCTGATGAACATTCCTGGTTACAAAAGCAACCCGCTCGCGGGCTGCCAAAAAGAGAGTGAGCAAAGTACGTCGTTTAGACCACGTGGAGATGAAAATGTCACACGGAGACGTAAAATAAACATAAGGCATCGTCCCCCGTTGCCAGGGAAGGATGCCTAATTATGCGCAGGAGCCCGGAGTCCAGCAAGGACAACGGGCTTAACAGAAGGATTTAAGAGGATAATTCGTGCGATTTGTTGGCCGGCGTGCGGTTATTCAGGACATCATCCAGCTGTTGGGTGTCCAGTTCCTTGACCCATTTTGCCACCACGACGGTTGCAACGCCGTTACCCACCAGGTTGGTCAGCGCACGCGCTTCTGACATAAAGCGGTCAATCCCAAGAATCAGCGCCAGGCCGGCAACCGGTAAATGGCCCACCGCAGAAATCGTCGCCGCCAGTACGATAAAGCCACTTCCCGTCACGCCCGCCGCCCCTTTCGAGGAGAGCAGCAGCACCACCAGCAGGGTGATTTGATGGAAGATATCCATATGGCTGTTGGTCGCCTGGGCAATAAAGACCGCCGCCATCGTCAGATAGATCGACGTCCCATCAAGGTTAAAGGAGTAGCCGGTTGGAATGACCAGGCCGACCACCGATTTACGGCAGCCCAGCTTTTCCATTTTATCCAGCATGCGCGGCAATGCCGATTCAGACGACGAGGTGCCGAGAACAATCAGCAGTTCTTCACGAATATAACGGATAAATTTGAAGATGCTGAAGCCGGTAATCCGGGCGATAGAACCCAGTACCACCACCACAAAGAGAATACAGGTGATGTAGAAGCAGATGATCAGCTGGCCCAGTTGCACCAGGGAGCCCACGCCATATTTACCGATGGTAAAGGCCATTGCCCCGAAGGCACCGATCGGCGCCAGGCGCATGATCATATTGATGATGCCAAAGATCACCTGCGAGAAGCTCTCAATGACGTTGAAAATGAGCTGGCCCTTGCTGCCGAGGCGATGCAACGCAAAGCCGAACAGCACCGCAAACATCAGCACCTGAAGGATGTTCCCGCTGGCAAACGCGCCAATCACGCTGCCGGGAATGATATCCAGCAGGAAGGCGACAATCCCCTGTTCTTTGGCCTGCTCGGCGTAGACCGCCACAGCATGTGCATCGAGCGTAGCCGGGTCGACGTTCATGCCAGCGCCGGGTTGCACAACGTTAACAATGATCAGCCCGATAATCAGCGCGATGGTACTCACCACTTCAAAGTACAGCAGCGCCACCGCACCGGTGCGGCCAACGGCCTTCATGCTTTCCATCCCGGCAATCCCTGTCACGACCGTACAGAAGATAACCGGGGCGATCACCATTTTAATCAGTTTAACGAAGGCGTCGCCAAGGGGTTTCATCTGCGCGCCAAGTTCCGGGTAGAAATGGCCCAGCAGAATACCGATCGCGATGGCAGACAAAACCTGCACATAGAGGCTTTTGAACAGAGAGGTTTTCATAGGGTGTCCTTAGGTATAACCACAGACATTGAGGGGTCATATGGCGTCTGTGGCCTAAAAGTAACACCAAGGAAACATTTCAGAAATAACTAACCGCAATAATGCAACGGAATTGTTAAAAACTTTGAACTGACACGCACAAGTTTACTCTGGTTTTACAAACTTGCACCCTCTTCACCCTGACGCAGATACTTGCCGCTAAACGCGTCTTGCGCTACCGCATCGCCGGAAAGCTGTCCTTGAACGACATCGACACCGGATGCCTGCAACCAACGATACTGCTCCTGCTTATCGACCCCTTCGGCGACAATGCGCAGATTCAGGCCGCGCGCCAGCTGGATAATCGCCGGGACCATGCTGGTATCCTCGGGCAACATATCAATAAATGCCTTATCGATTTTCAGAATGTCGACCGGCAGCGATTTCAGGTGCTGAAGCTGACGCAGCCCCGCATACCCCATGCCAAAATCATCCAGCGCAATGCGCACGCCAGCATCACGCAGCGGGCGCAGCAGCGAGACCACCATCTGCGGGTCGTCCAGCCGACGGCTGTCGGTAATCTCGAGGATCAGCGTGCCCGGCGCAATACGGTAGCGTTCGAGTAGGGTCAGCATTTCAGCGCCACGGTCGTGATGCAGTAGCTGCAGGAGCGAGACGCTCACCGACAGCGGCAACATCATACCGGCACTTTGCCACGCCGCGAGCTGGCGACAGGCGGCTTCCAGCACCCAGTAGCCCACCGGCACCGTCAGGCCACAGGCGTCGATACGCTCAAGCAGGTTCGGCGGCAGCGACCAGCTGCCATCGGCCTGATGCTGGCGTAGCAGCACTTTCGCCCCGCAGACCTCGCCGCTGGCGGTATTCACCTGCGGCTGAAGCCAGATAGCAAACTGATGGTTATCCAGCGCCGCCAGGATATCGTGCTCTTCCATCAACCGGCGCTGGGCTTTTTCCATCTGGGCGGGGTCGAAAAACTCAATCTGGTTTTTCCCTTTATGGCGTGCGGCAACGGCGGCAGAAAATGCCCGGCGGTAGAGTTGCTCCGCCGTCAGCTCGCCATTGAACATCGCAATCCCCACGCTGGCGCAGGGGCGCAGCTGGATACCGTGCAGCGGCAGCCGTTCATTAATAACAGTAAGTACTTGCTTACTTAATGTCACCGCATGCCAGGGCTCGCTCATTCCCTGGGCCAGAATCGCGAAGTCATACCCGCTGATTTGGGTCAGCACCATCCGCGGCGGGATAATACCGCGCAGTTTTTCCACCAGCGTCAGCAGCAGGATCTCGCGCTGGGTCTCTTTCAGCACGCCCGCCGTGTCCTGCAGGGTTTCACAGGCGATCACCAGCAGGGCTGAGGTTTGCGGTCGGGCCACCGTCTGCTCGAGCAGCGCCATCAAAAAGGCTTTATTGGGCAGCTCGGACACCGGGAAGCGGGTGGATTGCAATGCCAGCTCGTCGTGCTGACGCAGCAGGGTTTGCTGGTTGCGGTTGTAGCTGCGCACCAGCAGGCCCAGTTCATCATCATGGTGCAGCCGCGGCAGGGTTAACTGATGGCCCAGCCGGTCCTGCTGCGCGACATCGTTAAGTTCACGGGCGATTTTACGCAGCGGGCGCACAATCAGGCGGTTGATACACCATGTAATGGCGACCGTCAGTATCAGCACCAAAAGGAAGTAAGCGGTCACTAACGTAGAGAGCACGCTCATGATGAATTTGTAGGTCTGCCAGGAGTCAGCCTGCAGCACCAGGTAGGCAATCGGCTGTGGATTAGCCGGCCTTTCCAGCGAATAGACCGGGAGCGATATCTGAATCGGCAGCTCGAAAATACGGGTGATGGTCACCGGCACAGGGCGTTCAGGGATAAAGCGCATCCGCAGCGCCTGGAATTGATTCGGCAGCACCACATCGGCCCGGCTGACAATGCCAGCAGGCTGAATACGACTGAGGATGGTTTCCGCCTCCGGAATATCCCCCTTCAGGATGGCCGAAGACAGCGGTTCGCGAACCGCACGAGCGATACTTTCTAAGTGCGTGGCCGTCGAAAAGCGATTCTGTTGCACAAAGTGAAACAGCAAAATAGAGCAGAAGACCAATACAAATGCCATGGACACGCCCGCGACCATCGCCATTTGTTTAATTGTAAGTGAACGGCTGACGCGCAACTGGGTTCTCCACTGATACACTGATACCTGACACATACCCGGTTTAGATCCATCAAACCGGTCTTTTTCAGGCTGATTATATACTCAACGCCCGCCAGCCTGTAGCCCGGTCAGCGTAGCGCCGCCGGGGGAATGAACGACCCATGTAGCCAAAGACGGACGAAGTGTGACGAGTATACGCGAACGGACGGGTGGAGTGACGTCCGAAAGCGTAATTCAGGCGATTCTGTTACCAGTCAGCATAGGGAACGAGCGGCTGCGGCGGCATGTCCATATCGCCCTGCCAGCCAGCGGCGGAGTAGCGGACGTAGAGCAGCGCATGGCTCGGGGTGTAATCCTTCGCCTGCTGAATATCCACCGCCGCGCCGACAAACCAGTTGCTGGTGACCCGACGCTCAACCAGCGCCCGGGCGGTATAACCAAAGCCCTGGCTGCTGCTGCCTTCTTCCGTCAGCTGACTGGCGTCAGCACGGTATTCTGAGGGGATCAAATTCAACAGCGGATAGCGCGCCTGGGTTTTGGTCCGTGAATGCGACCAGGAGACGGAGCCCCCCAGTTCCCACGACCAGTTCTCCGTGCGCTGACGCCAGGTTACCGGCACCGCGAACGAAATATACTCCTGCGGACTGTAGTAACCGCCTTGCCCCAGGGTATAACCGCTCAGGTCCTTGTCGTAGTGCCAGAGCATATTGTTCAGGCCTACCGTAACACGGCGATTATCCTCATTGATGACTTTATAGTAGTAGCCGGTCATCCAGCGCACGCGCCAGTTGTCCTCGACGTTTTTCCCCGTGAGCTGATCGACGCCCAGCGAAGACCAGACCCCGTTGGCTTCACCTTTGTCGTAGCTCAGGCTCACGCCACCGCCGTCAGCACGCACGCCGCCCCAGGTTGTCCCGGTATGGCTGCTGCTGTCTTTCTGCCCGCCAAAGGCCAGCAGCGAGCTGGAAATCGGTCGACGATGCATATTGACGGTATAGCCGATCGGCCCGAGGTCGTTGCTGTAGCTGAGTCCACCCACCACATCGACGACGTTAAAGCCCATCGGCGTAGTGCCGATATCCCCGCTCCAGGTATCGTTCTTCCAGCCCACCGCAATACTGGCCCCGCCGTCACTCTGGTTCTTGCTGCCGCTGGTACAGGCAATTTCGCCGCAGGTCCCCCAGCTCGGCGAGTAGCTACCGTCGCTGTTAGTGGAGAAACTCCCGGCGTCCATATTGACGAGGTCGGTACGGAAGAACATCCGCCCGTCGGCAAGCGGCGCATCCACGTGCAGCATGGTGGTGTGCGCTTTCAAATCGGAATAGCCGCCGGTACCGCTGGAGCCCCAATAGTCATGCTCCAGGGTTACGTTGAGATCCTGCTGACGATAGAGATCGGCAGCATCGCTGCGGACCCCACGTTTCAGCCAGTCATCGCTGCTGTCGTTGCGGGTCAGGCGGGTAAAGGTGTCGTTATCCTGCGGGCGGACAGGAGTCACACCCGCGGCCACCATCGCATCTTTGTAACTCTCCAGCGCCTGCTGCGGCTCGCCGTTTTCGGCCTGGAAACGGGCCGCATCGCGCAGTACCAGCGCGCTTTCCATCGACGGCGGCTGGGATTTCGCCTGCGGAATAATGCGCTCAAAAATCTGCTGCGCCTGGGCGGTATCGCCAAATCCTGCCGTCGCCAGGGCGATCCGCCGCTGCATATTGATGGAGTCGGTTTCGTCGCCCTTCAGCTTGCTGACCTGCGCGCGGGCAGCATTTTTATCACCCTCGGCAAGATACACTTCCGCCAGTCCCAGACGCGCATCGCCGTTGTCCGGCTCTTTACCCAGCGCGTCATTGTAGCGGGCGATCGCCGTCTGGTTATCGCCACGCTGCTGCGCCCAGTCCGCCAGCGTCAGATCGTAACGGATCAGCGGCGGCTGCTGTTTAATCAGGGCGATCGCCTGGGCTTCCTGGCCGCTATCACGCAGCTGGTTGGCCTGGCGAATCACTTTGTCGCTTTGCAGACGCGCATCCAGCTCCCGGATATTATCCGTCCATTGGCTCTGCGGCAGCGCGTTAATCTGCGCCAGCGCCCTGTCATCCTGATTATTACCGGATAAATAGAGTCCGTAGGCATACACGCGGTCGGCATCGCCAGGTTTACGGTTGACCATATCGCGCATCAGCGTATCGGCTTCCGTCTGCTGGCCTGCGCTCACTAAATCGCGAGACAGGCGGTAGGTGATCCACACGCTGTCCGGGTCAAGCGCCAGACGTCGGCGCTGAACTTCCGCCGCCTGCGCCCAGTTCCCTTTGCTCTCCAGGGCTTCGGCTTGTTTTTCTAACCGTTCATTGGCCAGGCTGCGTTCAATATCGTCGATGCTGCGGCGCTGGCTCGGCGATAGCGTAGCAATATAGGCGCTGGCTTTTTCCGGCGATTCGGTTCGATAGAGGTTAGCCAGTCCGCGGACCGCCAGGCTGTTACCGCGATCCATCCGCAGGGTACGCTGATAATAGCGCTCCGCCGCGGCCGTATCTTTGCGCGCTGCCGCTACATCGCCAAGTCCGAGAACCGCATAGCTATCGGTATTGTCGACCCGCTGCGCCTGTGCATAGGCGTTTTGCGCCTGATCCAGCTGCCCGGCTTTCAGCGCGTTATCGCCCTGCTTGATCAACAGCCAGTAGCGGTTGGTCTGCAGCAGGCTGTCCCATTTATCGCGACTCGGACTTTTGGGATCCATCGCGATCGCTTTGTTCAACTGGGCGACGGCCCGGGCTCTGTCACCACGCTGCGAATAGGCCTGACCCAGCGCCCCCACCGCGTCGCTGTCCCTGGCATCGGCCCGGACGGCCTGTTGTAAACTGGCAATCGCCTGCGCCGGGTTGTCGTTTTTCACTGCCGCCAGCCCTTCGGATCGTTCGCGGAACGCCGGATCCTGGAGCTGTGCCTGCTGCTGAGCCAGCAGCACCCGGGCATTTGCTGCCGATTCGCCGGTTTCGAACAGTGTCAGAAAACGCTGCAGCTCCTGTACGCTGCCCTTGCTGACCGGCATGTCCTTGATTTCGCTGAGCCACATATCCGCCGCAGTGCCGCGGCCGGCGGCCGAGCGCGACATCTGCTCTAAATAGGCAAACCCTTCCGCCGGCTTGTTGTCGGCAAACATCTGTTTAGCCAGTGTAGCCTGCAGATCGGGGTTACCAGGCGCTCTGGCATCCAGTTTTTTCAACTGCGCGACCGCTTCTTTATGGCGGGCCGGAAGCCGCGCTACCAGCGCCCAGTATTCGATCGCCAGCGAAGGATCGGGCGGCACGCCGCCGAACAGCTTGTCAAAAGCAGCAATGCCCTCTTCCACTCGCCCGGAGACCCCTAACAGGCGTGCCTGCTGCAGCTCCTGACGCCCGTCACTGGTGCTGAGGCTCATTTCGCTACGCGAAGATTTCAGCTCCGCGGAATCCGGGGCCACCTTCGCTAATTTTTCGAGCTGTTTTTTCGCACCGGCGGTATCGCCCTGGCGCAACAGATAGCGCATGTGCGCAGCCACATAGGCGGGATTATTCGGGTCAATCAGCTCCAGTCGGTATAAGGATTGCTTCACCAGATCTTCACGATGGCTCGCTTCACCCAGCCGGACTTGCTCCAGCAGATGTTCCTGAGCGGGCGTTGTCGCCGCCTGTACCGCCGGCAGCAGCACGATGCCCAGCGACAGCGTGATAACATTTAGTCTGAACTTGCGCATTCCTTGTTCCAGTCAGGTCGTAATTCGCCTTCCACAGAGAAGCGAAAACGATGTTGATCCCATCCCTGGCCAAAAAGAGTCAGGACCGCGTTGTAGTAGGCATCTGCGCCGGGATAGTGGTCTGCGACGCGTTGGCGTTGCACGGCCCGGATGTCATCATTTTGCAGGAACGGCAGCAGCGACGCCGAGAAGCCAACCGGGCCGTTGCCGGTGGTTTTCCCGGTAGCAATATTCACTTTCTCCGGCGGTACGCCGAGGTGAATCGTCTGCGCCTCCATCGGCGCAAAGCGGGACAGCAGCTGTGCTTTCTGTTTATCACCGTCATCCAGCATCCCGGCCCATAAATAGACCCGAATCGCGTCATAGCTGCCAATAATCGGTTTGTCGGCTTTCAGCTGCCAGCCTTTGCCTTTTTCGTAACGTACCCAGTCAGGGGAGAAGCCTTTTGGCGCCGTCTCCAGCAGCAAACGTAAGTTGCTGTCGCGCAGCGCCGGCCACGGGGCGTCAAAACGGGCAAAGTAGCTGGCCAGCTGCGGTGGAAGATAGCTAGGGTTAAAGCGCCAGCCTTTATCGTCAGCAAAGCCGACTTTTCCCGGCAGCACCATTGGACCCAGCCCAGGTACGTCCACCACTTCTTCATCGGCGATACGGGACAGCAGCGCCTTGCCCACTTCCGTGTACTGCGGCACCTGCCATAAACGCCCGGCTTCCAGTAGCGACCAGGCTATCCATAAATCGGAGTCAGAGGCCGAGTTGCTATCCAGTACCGTCCACTCTGCTTCGCTTTTCTTACCCCACAGCCAGCCCGGCAGGTGCGCACGCAGGTCGCCCTCTGCCAGGTTGTTCTGCGTCCACTGAAACAGGGTATCGAAGCTCTTGCGATCGTTGGCCGCCAGCGCAAAGAACAGCGCATAGCTTTGCCCTTCAGAGGTCGTTATTTTCCGGGCATCGCTGGGGTCAACCACGCGTCCTTCGGTGGTCACAAAATCCTTCTTAAACTGATCCCAGGCCGGCCACTGGCACGCGGCATTCACCTGCGCCGCCGCCAGCATTAACACCGACATGATTGCTCCACGTACCGCTTTCATCATGGTTTACTCGTCATCAAGATGGAGGCGACGACGGCTGACAATACGCAGCATCCGCCACAGCACCCACGCCAGCAGCACGATACTCACGGCCGCCAGAATCGCCAGCAGCACCGGATGGCTCGACAGCGCAAACCAGATGCGCTCGAACCACGGCAGGTGGCCGACATAATAAATATCGCCCACGCGCAGGCTGTTGACGCCCGATTCACGAATCACCGCGGCGGAACCAAACATCGCCGCCCGCTTACCGGTATCGTTCAGGGCGCCGTTCAGCAGTTCGTTACCGCGGGCGCTATCCGCCAGCAGCGCGACCACGCTACGTTGATCATAGTACGGCGACTGGAAGCTGATAATGGCCGCCATCGGTCCGGAAGAGGTGATATCCGTACGGGTGTTCGGCGTTCTGGCTTCGTCATCCGGGTAAATGCTCGGCAGGTCGTAGTGACGCATCGGCATTTTCACCCAGCTTTTGGTCGCTTCAACCAGCAGGTTGATTTTACTTTCGTCTTTCAGCTCGGGCGGGATCGCGCCAATCAGCAGCAGGTCGGCGTCTTTGCCCTTAAGCTTGCTGCCATCATCGGTGACCTGCATGTTGATCGCGGCGAGGCCCGTCTGGGCGCCAATACCACCAACAGAGCTCAGCAGCGTTGCCACCTGACCTTCGGTCGGCGCTTTCGGAACCACGATCAGGGTGTCGGTGAGGTCGGCCATCCGGCTATACGGGAAGCCGGCATTGGCAAAGACGCGCAGGTCCGGCATCGCGATAAAGTGGTAATACTTCGAGAAGTCGATAGTCGAGTCATCACCGATCACCACGTGGTTGCTCACCGGCTGGAAGGTAATACAGTTATCGATAGAGCCACCCGGCATCGGGTTCATGTACTGGAAATCAAAGCGCAGCTGGTTCATCGCACCCAGGCGCAGCGCCGGGATCGTCATTTCTGACTTGCCGTCCAGCAGCCCTTGCAGCACCGGCAGACGCAATATCAGTTTACTCACTTCCTGAGTACTGCTGAGGCTGAACGATTGCAGGAACTGGTCGTTGAGGCTGACATCCATGCGCGAACTGTCCTTGATCGGCGGCATGGTGTAGCGATAGTTCAGATTCATATCAATGCCGTTGGCGCGCAGCAGATAGAGATCCGGCGGCAGGTTCAACGCCACGTTGATGGAGTCCGGCACCAGACCGCTGGACTGCAGCTGCTGCTCATAGGTTTTCAGCTCGCCAAAGGTCACTTTACGGTCAGTACGTACCCAGTTCGGCGCATCGTATGGTTTACGCTCCTGCAGCTGTTTGACGCCATCGACTTCGACGCTGCTGCCACGGAACAGAATATTGCCCTGGGCGATGCCCTTGGCCGCCAGCAGCAGGTCTTTGTCATCGCGC
This sequence comes from Enterobacter sp. JUb54, assembly GCF_014298075.1. Taxonomy (GTDB): domain Bacteria; phylum Pseudomonadota; class Gammaproteobacteria; order Enterobacterales; family Enterobacteriaceae; genus Klebsiella; species Klebsiella lignicola. The sequence continues at coordinate 4,285,320 of NZ_CP060418.1, read as the reverse complement.
CCGAAGACCACCAGCAGTTTGACGTAAGGGTTATTCGGGTGGTCGATCATTTCGATGGTCGGCGTCTTCACCGGCGGATGCTCACGCAGGAAGTCCGGGCGCTTGTCGTTGGTGGCAAACACGATGGCGTTGCGTTCCGGCAGCTGGTTAAACAGTACCGGGAAGGTCTGGCCACGCCAGCCTGCTTTGCTACCAAACCACGACGCCACGATTGCCGCCGCATGCTGCTGCTGTGCATCCGGCGAGGAGGCAAAGACCATCGGCAGAGTCAGCGGACGGTTGTCACGCGGATCGTAGAACGGGACCGGGAAGTGGGACAGGTCGTTACGCACCGCCAGCGCCTGATAGGTCAGATCGAGGTTACTGTTACGCCCGACGTCCAGCCACAACGTGCTGCTGGCCGGGTTCTCACAGACATCGCGATAATGGCCAACAAACTCCAGCCGCACGCGGTTAAAGTCGGTGATATACAGCGGGTCGATAGGGATCTGCGCGTTGATTTTTTTACCCAACTGCTCTTTGGTGACCGGCAGGACGCCCATCAGCTCATCGTTGAGGTACACCTTCAGCTGCGACTGCACCGGCAGTAACGACGGCGACGGCGTGTAGTCGAGATTAAGCACCGCTTTAGTCACGACTTCATCGCTGCGCATGCCAAATTCAACCGCGCCGTCAGGATGCGCGCCGCGCAGTACCATGCTGCCCGGCGCCGGGGCGATAGTGGCAAATGACAGTTTCACGTCGCGGCTCGGCACGTTTTCCACCACCACCGGCGCGGCGGCGGGATCCACCACGGTCGCCGTCGGTTGACCTTCGGCGACAACCGGCGCGGGGATCGCCAGCGGATCCGTCGCCGTAGCAGCCGGCGTTCCCGGAACGGCAGGGGCCGCCGGAGTCGGGGCTGCCGCAATCGCGGTCGTGGGTTCCGATAAAGTCGCTAAGGGATACCAGCCAGCTATTCCCACCGCTACTGCACAAATTAAAGAGAGTTTTCTTTTCATCGCATTATCATCATTGTTGAGCCATTTCTGGTTCTGAAGAGAGTATCGCTGCGGCGCGTTCAGGCCGGCGAGGAACAAACGAAACTATCCAGGCAACCAGCATGGTGAGCGAGCGGAAAATAACCTTCACCGACGGCGGGGAGAACTCCGCCAGGTGACGATATCCACGGAACCCCAGTTTCAGGATATCCAGCAGGCTTTCCATCGGTTTATCTTCCGGGAAGCTATCCTGCCAAAGCGCCCACGTATCAGCGCGGGCAAACGTACACTGTACAAAATCAATATGTTGTTGATTGGTCAGCGGCATTAACTGCAAACCAACCTCACTGCCATTCACGCGCGCGACCCGTACCGGGAAGGCATACTCCTGTTGCCCGCGTTTCAGCAGCAGTTTCACCTGCTGCCCTTCCAGCACCTGCGCCTTACCGTGAATTTTGATCCCCAGTCCGCCATCAGAATAGTCATGAACGGTACAGGAGAACAGATGACCATCTTCGCGGGCAATTGCCGCCGGCATGCTCATTTCCACGCGGTGCGAGCGTCGAACCTGCTTACTCTCCACCGATACCGCCACTGCGCCACCGAGGATAATCAGGTTGTAGAACACCCAGACAATACTGACCCAGACGGTGAGGACTTCGTTTTCCGGGCCGTAGAAATGACGCCAGATCCCCACCGCGACCCCCACCAGGTTCAGCAGCACCAGGTAGATATAGGGTCGTGAAATCACCCAGTCGACATATTCGTCTTCGACCAGGCCACCCTTCGCCGTCACGTTGAACTTGCCTTTATGCGGGTTAATCAGCGCGACAAAAGTCGGCGGCGCGATGTACCAGGCCAGGGTGGTTTCGTAGATTTCACTCCAGAAAGAGTGGCGATATTTGCCCTGGATTTTCGAGTTCGTCAGGCTGGCGTGAATCATATGCGGCAGAACGAACAACGCGATCATCAGTGCCGGGGCATAGATGATGTAGGCGTGCAGCAGGAGAAATGCCAGCGGGGCGACCAGGAAGATCAGCCGTGGAATACCGGACAGGAAGTGCATCATCGCGTTGACATAACAAATCCGCTGCGCGAACTTCAGCCCTTTACCAAACAATGGGTTATCAAGACGGAAGATCTGCACCATCCCACGCGCCCAGCGAATACGCTGGCCGATATGCGCCGACAGACTTTCGGTTGCCAGCCCGGCGGCCTGCGGAATACGCATATAGGCCGAGGTGTAACCGCGACGGTGCAGACGCAGGGAGGTGTGGGCATCTTCGGTAACCGTTTCAACGGCGATACCGCCAATTTCATCCAGCGGACCGCGACGAATCACCGCACAGGAACCGCAGAAGAAGGTGGCGTCCCACATATCGTTGCCATCCTGCACCAGACCGTAAAACAGCGTGCCTTCGTTGGGCGTTTTGCGGAATCGACCGAGGTTACGTTCAAACGGGTCCGGGGAGAAGAAGTGGTGCGGCGTCTGCATCATCGCCAACTCTTTCTCTTTCAGGAACCAGCCCATGGTCATCTGCAGGAAGGAGCGCGTCGGGACGTGGTCACAGTCAAAAATGGAGACGAATTCGCCTTTGGCGTATTTCAGCGCATTGTTGATGTTCCCGGCCTTGGCATGCTCATGGGTAGTACGGGCGATGTAGTGCACCCCGACATCTTTGGCGAACTGACGAAACTCTTCGCGCCCGCCGTCATCGAGGATCCAGATGTTGACTTTATCTTTCGGCCAGTCGATACCCTGCGAGGCATAGATGGTGTTTTTCACCACGTTAAGGTCTTCGTTATAGGTCGGCACGAAGATATCCACGGTTGGCCATTCGGCCATATCTTTTGGCAGCGGCACCGGCTGGCGATTGAGCGGCCAGACCACCTGGAAATAGCCCAGCACCAGCACCAGCCAGGCATAGGTTTCGGCAAATAACAGCACCAACCCGCACACCAGACTGACCGGATCATTCCAGTTCAACGTCGAGGTGTAGCGCCACCAGATATAGCGACAGGAGACGGTCAGCGAGAGGACAATCAGCATCAGGGCGGAGAAACGCCCCGGAATACGGCGTACCAGCAGCGCCACGCCCCACAACAGCAGCAGGAAAATAAACTGCGACAGCGGGTTAAACGGCTGCGTGATACAGAGCAGAGCCAGTATCAGCGAGAAGACCACCACCACGCCGAGGATAGCCTTACGCAGTTTCGGGTTCAGGTGCGCCAGCTCTTTTTGTTTATTCAGGTGGTTGGTTCGGGTGTTGACTCGTTCGGGAAGCGTCTCCATCCATTGCGTATAGCGCCCGTGAACGCCTTCGAGGGCGACAAAGGCCCGCCAGTTAGCCTTTTTCTCAGGTTCCGGTGCCTGCGTCACCAATAGCCACAGAGACTGCAACAGATAGCGCAGCGGATCCAACAGACGCGGGCGATGGGGATTAATATGCGGAAAATAGTCGCGATGGTTATTCAGAATGGCCTGCCAGCGTGGGGTTTCCAGCGGCATCAGCGCCCAGACGATTGACGCCCACAGGCAGCCCATCGCCGCAGCCAGCCACGAGGCGCCGTGCTGACGATAGTCACGGTAGCGTTCGCTCAGTCTTTCCGCCACCGGAGGCGCCAGCAACAAGGCGCTCAGGCGTATCATGGAGCCTCCACGCGGGCATAGTGCAGTAAACACCAGCTGGCGAGGGTCAGGATCTCTTCCGCGGCCAGCGAGTCCTGGCGATATTCACCGAGCGGCTGCTTCGACGCCAGGCACTCCGCCATCGCTTCGTCACGATGAATAGTGACAGGCAGAATACGGCGCTGGCTCTCCAGCCACAGCTGGTATAAGTCTTCCTGCAGCTGGCTACCGACACGCAGATCGTTGATCAGCACATCGCCGTTAACCGGGAGCGCCTGCTGATGCAGGCGAATATGGCAGTTGCCATCGGGATGCACCACCACCAGCGCGCGGTCGCAGGCGCTAATCAACGCGCTGGACAGCGAGGAATACCCTTCGGGTAAATCCAACAGCACCCAGCGATGGTCGCCCTGCTGCACCAGTTTTTCGACGATCTCGGCGATCGGTTCCAGCGTCGGATAGAGCGAATCAACATGCTCTCTCTCGCCTGGGGTGAGCTGACCAAATGGCAGAATATCAATATGCGAGGTATAGCGAATACCGGCATCACGCCAGTCACGTCCGTCAAGCAACGAGCGCGCCCAGCCATCCTGATGGGATGCCTCGACGTTAAAGAAAAACCGCAGCATGTTGTCCGGGCTGGCATCGACCACCAGAACCGTTTCACCAAGCAGCTGTAACGCCCAGGCCAGCGCCGCGGTAATCGACGTGGTGCCCACGCCACCGCGTATGCCCTGTAATCCAAGAATAGCCATCGGCAGCGTCCTTACTTTTTCTCTGCGAATTCAGCCAGGAGTGGCCAGCGTTTCAGCGCCGCGGCCAACTGCTCGCGCCGGGAAATGTCATGGTAGTCAATTTCAGGCAAAGAAAATGCCCGGCTTAGCGCCAGGAAATCATTTTGAAAGGTATAGCCTAGTGTGGCATCAGAAGGTCCTACAGGCTCTTTTCCCGGCATTTTACTTTCCATTCACAAATAACACATAAATAAAGCCCAGGGGCAAAAGGCTTAATCTCAAATAACCTATACCCAAAATAATTCGAGTTGCTTGTAGGCGGCAAGGCCGTAAATCCCCTGGAGCTTACTCTAGTAAGTGACTGGGGTGAACGGTTGCAGCCAACACCCAGGCAACTTGAAGGATGAAGGGTATATATATGCTAAAACTGATACCCTTTAATTTCAATGTTAGGTTTACTCTGCCGCTTTCGCTAGTAAACTATTCTAGTGTAAATCAGTTCTCGCGAGGGACGCCGTGGAAAACGTATATACTTTGGGCATTTCATCATTGTGGGATGAAGTCTGCCATATGCCCGTAGGCGGCGTATGGTGGCTTAACGTTGATCGCTACAAAGATGCGGTAAGCCTGCTCAATCAGACGCTTGCAGCACAAGATAAAGACTGCAAAGTCGCGGCCATCGTGATGGGAAATACACCGAGTAAAATCATTTCAGTCGATCCTCAGCGCGGTCCGGCAAAAATTGCGGCGTTCACCATGCCGGATAGCACAGAAGCGCTGGAAGAATTGCATCGCGATTTACTTTGTAGCCTCGATCCGGATAACTATCTCTTTATTCTGCTGGCTTCAGAAAATGCCTGGCAGAATATCAAAAAAGAACAATTATGCCGTTGGGCTGAAAAATCTCACCGATGGACCAAATATCATCATTGTTCATTGTTAGTGCTTAATTCCGGTCAGGATGTTGATAAGCAACTTTCCCCCCTGCTAAATGAATACCGGTCGCTTTCCGGGCTCGCCAGCCTGCGCTACCAGGGCGATAGTTTTTTATTTGATATTGCTTTCTGGGGCAGCGAAAAGGGAATGAGCGCGCAGCAGCAGCTGACGGTTTTACACGGCGACGACGGCTGGCACCTGGCGCAAGATGAAGAGACGCTGGTGCAACCGCGCAGCGATGAGAAGGTGGTACTGAGCAACCTGCGGGTGCTGGAAGGTGCGCCTGCGCTGTCCGAGTACTGGACGCTGTTTGATACCAACGATGCCGTCTTTAATGCCGCACGCAAATCACAGGCGGCCACCCTGCTGTTCTCCATCACCCAAAACGAACAGATTGAGCAACTGGGCCGCTATATCCATATCTTGCGTAAGCAGCGCGGCAGCGCCTTGAAAATTGTCGTACGCGAGCAGACGCCAAGCCTGCGCACCACCGATGAACGGCTGCTGTTAAGCAGCGGCGCGAATATGGTGATCCCCTCCAGCGCCCCGCTTTCCCGCTGCCTGACCTTAATAGAAAGCGTGCAGAAGCAAAAATTCACCCGCCATATTCCAGAAGAGTTTGACACCCTGCTGAGCTGGAGCCAGCCGCTCAATCTGCGCGGTTTCCAGAAGTGGGGCGATTTCTGCACGGCGGTGCACAACATCATGACGAACACCATGCTGCCTGAAGACAGCAAAGGGGTGATGGTGGCGTTACGTCCGGCGCCGGGCCTGCGGGTCGAGCAGGCGTTAACGCTGTGTCGCCCGAATCGTATGGGCGATATCATGACCATCGGTAATAACCGATTAGTGCTTTTTCTGTCGTTTTGTCGCGTGAATGACCTCGACACCGCGTTAAACCATATTTTCCCGTTGCCCACCGGCGATATCTTCTCTAACCGTATGGTTTGGTTCGAAGATAAACAGATCACCGCCGAAATTCTGTTGATGCGCGGAATCGATCCATCTCAATGGAATACGCCGTTGCCGATCTCGGTCGAGAAAAATGTCACCATCAATGCCACCCATGATGGACGCCACTGGCGACGGTTCCCTGAACCGCATCGTCTGTCCACTGACAGGGAGAAAACGTCATGATGTCCATCAGTGATATTATTCAGCTGGTCGTACTATGCGCCCTGCTTTTTTTCCCGTTGGGATACCTGACGCGCCATTACCAACGCCGTATTCGCACCACCTTACGGTTGATGTTCTTTAAACCCCGTTATGTCAAACCGGCTGGCGTCTTACGCCGGGAAGCAACAACTCAGCAAGGCAAACTGAATAAATGACGAATGAAAAAACTAACGCTACGCCGCTTCCGCTCTGGCAGTACTGGCGCGGCCTGGCCGGTTGGAATTTTTACTTTCTGGTAAAGTTTGCGCTGCTTTGGGCGGGGTATCTTAACTTTCACCCGATGTTAAACCTGGTGTTCCTCGCCTTTTTGCTGGTACCCCTGCCAAAGTACAAGCTCCACCGCCTGCGCCACTGGATTGCCATTCCCCTCGGCATTGGGCTGTTCTGGCATGATACCTGGCTGCCGGGACCGGAAAGTATCTTTAGTCAGGGTTCACAGTTAGCAGGCTTCAGCGCCGATTACATCTGGGACCTGGTGACCCGCTTTATTAACTGGAATATGGTCGGCGCCTTCTTCCTGCTGCTGGTGCTGTGGCTGTTCATCAGGCAGTGGTTGCGCGTCACGGTATTGGTCTCCGCCATTATGATCTGGCTGACCATCAGTCCGCTGCTCCCGGCCTTTACGCTGTGGCCTGCCGGCCAGCCGACAACTGCGGCCGCCACCACCGCGCGGACCAACAATAACGCCGCTTCAGCCGCCAGCACGACGGCGGCCAACGGCGATATTCCGGCGCAGACCGAACCGCCAACCTCCGCCAATTTAACCAACTGGCTGAACACCTTCTATGCTGCGGAACAGAAACGCAAAACGCCGTTCCCGGAACAGCTGCCGGCGGATGCCCAACCGTTTGACCTGCTGGTAATCAATATTTGTTCGCTGTCGTGGTCGGATATTGAAGCGGCGGGGCTGATGGACCATCCGCTGTGGAAGCACTTTGATATTGTGTTCAAAAACTTCAACTCGGCGACCTCCTACAGCGGCCCGGCGGCGGTACGTCTGCTGCGCGCCAGCTGCGGTCAGCTGTCACACTCGAACCTGTATCAACCGTCGGGGAGCGACTGCTACCTGTTCGAAAACCTGGCAAAACTCGGCTTTACCCAGCAGCTGATGCTCGGCCATAACGGTCTGTTCGGCGACTTCCTGAAAGAGCTGCGCAGCTTAGGCGGCATGCAAAGCCCGCTGATGGATCAAACCGGGCTGCCGGTAAGCCTGCAGGCCTTCGACGGTTCGCCGGTGTATGACGACTTAGCCACCCTGAACCGCTGGCTGGAAAAAGAGAACAAAGAGGGCGACGCGGCCCGAAGCGCTACCTTCTACAACATTCTGCCGCTCCACGACGGCAACCACTTCCCGGGTCAGAGCAAGACGGCGGACTACAAAGTACGTGCGCAGAAGCTGTTCGACGAGCTGGATAACTTCTTTACCGAGCTGGAAAAATCGGGCCGTAAAGTGATGGTTGTGGTGGTTCCGGAGCACGGCGGTGCGCTGAAGGGTGACAAAATGCAGGTGTCTGGCCTGCGCGACATCCCAAGCCCGTCGATCACCAACGTGCCAACCGCGGTGAAATTCTTCGGCATGAAGGCACCGCACCAGGGCGCGCCGGTCATCATTGACCAGCCGAGCAGCTACCTGGCAGTGTCTGAACTGGTGGTTCGCGCGCTGGATGGCAAGATGTTCACCGAAGATAACGTTGACTGGCAGCAGTACACCGCCGGCCTGCCGCAAAGCGCGCCGGTGTCAGAAAACGCCAACGCCATTGTCATGCAGTACCAGGGTAAACCGTACGTTCAGCTGAACGGCGGAAGCTGGGTACCGTACCCGCAATAACCTGACTCGCGGCCGCAGAGGGAAACCCTGCGGCCGCGCTTTCGCCCCCCGGTTCTTCTCCGTTCTTCCCCTTATCCAGCCCCTTGTTCTGCCCTGTCCCCGCGGCTTTGCGGTCTTCTGCGCGGTTCCCTTCGCCGTTGATGCGGGCAAAAACGCCGTGACAGCCGTCGTTTCAAAATATACGATGTATATATGAATCATTACGGAACATATATATGGGCATTGTAAAAATCACTGACCTGCTGCACGACGACATTCGCGATGCCAGCAAGGCCATGTCACGTTCGGTGAACGCGCAGGCGGAATACTGGATCCGTCTGGGCATGATGAGCGAGCTCTATCCGGAGCTGAACCATCAACAAATTAAGATGATGATGCTGAAATCCGGTTCCGACCGTTTGCTGGAGGTGATCAATGCCATCAATTCGCATTAAAACCGCCGATGAGCTTGCCAGGCAGCGCCACGCCGGGGAGCTGTTAGCCTCGGTATTTGACATGCTGGATGCCTTTATCCAGCCCGGCGTCACCACCATGGCGATTAACGATCGGGTGGAAGATTTTATCGTTAATCAGCTGCACTCCCGCCCCGCCAGCAAAGGGCAGTACGATTTTCCGTATGTGCTGAACACCTCCATCAATGAGGTGGTCTGTCACGGGATACCGAAAGAGGCGGAGCACCTGAAATCCGGGGCCATTGTTAACGTCGATATCACGCTGGAAAAAGAGGGGATGATCGCTGACTCCAGCAAAATGTATCTGATTGGCGAAGTCTCCCCGCTGGCCCGTCGGCTGGTGAAGAAAACCTACGAGGCGATGTGGAAAGGCATTCACGCCGTCAAACCCGGCGCGACCCTTGGGGATATCGGCCACGCGATTCAGAGCCATGTTGAAAGCCATGGCTACAGCGTGGTGCGAGAGTATTGTGGCCACGGGATCGGGCAGGAGATGCATGAAGACCCGCAGGTACTGCACTACGGAAAACCGGGCGAAGGCACCGTTCTGAAAGAGGGGATGGTCTTTACCATCGAACCGATGGTCAACCAGGGCGACAGCCGGATTAAGGTCAAAAAGGACGGCTGGACCGTGGTGACCCGCGATAAGAAATTGTCCGCGCAGTGGGAGCACACCGTGGCCGTCACCGCCGACGGCGTTGAAGTCCTGACGCTACGCCAGGGCGAAATTATTCCGCATTGATCCTGGCGAGGCGTCCGACGGCTAACGCGACTGGTCGTGGCTGGCCAGCCAGACCAGCAGTTTCAGGCTGGCGGAGTAGTAATCATCCTGCGCGGTGATTTGCGGGTCACCCTGCGGCTCCCCCATAGTCAGGTCGCGCACCGCCAGCAGGCCGCCGGTCATAAACCATGACGGAACGTTGTCGTTGCTGACGTTGATCCAGGCCGGCGTCTGCAGACGCGGATAGCTGTTGAACCAGTTTTTCCATGGCGTCAGCAGGGCGCTGCGCGGATCAGCCCAGGAGAGATACAGCGGGATGCGAATCGCGTCATAGCTCATGCGTGGTGGCCACTCTTTCGCCGGCTCCATCCTGCCGTCCGCTTTCAGCGCGACCCAGTCGGTAGGCAGTTTTGATTTACCCCAGCCCATTTTCCCCAGCAGCGTCAGACCATCGCTTTGCAGCTTGCGCCAGGCGGTCAGATGGGTGTGCTCGGCAAACGCCTGCCAGGCCGGGAAGATAAAGTAGGACGGGTTAATATTAAGATGATCGTTGAGGTTGAAGCCTTTCGCACCAGGCAGCATCACCTGATAACCGGCGAAGGTCACCACCGTATTTTTCAGCAGTGCCGCAGTAATCGCGTCGGAAGCCGCACCGTAGGACTTGTCGCCCCACTGCTTCTGGGCGCGCAGCAGCGCCCAGGCAATCATGGTATCGCCATCGGTGGCGTCGTTCTTATCCGCGATCGGGTTCGGCGCGACGGGGTTATAGCGCCAGTAAAACAGGCCATTGTCTTTATTGCGCAGCGTTTTATCGGTCCATTGCCACAGCTTGTCGAAGGCGGGACGATCGTTTTTCGCCACCGCCAGCAGCATCGCGAACCCCTGTCCTTCGGTATGAGAAATACTCCCGTTGCCGGTATCAACGATTCGCCCGTCGGCCATCATAAAGCGTGATTTATAGCTTTGCCACGCGTCATCAGCCCACGCACGAGGAAGCACCATCATCGCCACTATGACCGCTATTACTGCACGCAAAGACATAAGGTCACCCGTTATGGATGGAAGTAGAGGAACTGAACATCCGAGACCGAGAACAGTCTTTCACGTTGCAACACCACGTGCGTACTGCCGCCCTGCCCCTGTAGCCAGCGAGAATAAAGCCCCTCGAGTATGGCACAAAATGCATTACACCAGCGCACCCGGTGCGCGTCATCGCGACTCACCGGCAGCGCGCGATGGCGCAGTCGTAACCCGTCGTCACCCACATCGACGCTGACCACGCCCCACTTGAAGCGGCTCAGCCACTGGTTGATATTGGCTTCCAGCTGGCCCACGGTTTCCGACTCGGGCAGCGGGTAGCGATCCGCCAGCATCTCCCCCATCTGGCGTAAGAAGGGCTGACTTTCCAGCTCCCCGGCGTTGTTCAACATGCCATCGACCATGATCAGCAGCAGGTCAAACCATCCGGCTGGCGTCTGCTGCTGTTGAAACCAGGTCATGACTTCCGCGTTGTTATTCTCTGTCATGATCAGTTGTCTCCCAACATATAGCGGATATAGAGACCCGCGGTGCTCTCGTTATAGTCACCGAAGGTGTCGTAGCCAATCTGGCCGCCCAGCGTCATCTGCTTGTTCACTTTGTAATCGGCCCCGGCGCGCAGCGTATAGCCAATGCCGTTCTTCGAGGTCGCCGAATAGTAAGCTTCCTTCGCAAAGCCGTTGCTGACCGCGGTCTCCAGAGTTTGCTGCCATTCAGAGTTGGTCGGGAAGTAGGCGCTCTTATCCTGGCTGTAGGATTGATAACCCACTGACCCGCCCAGCTTCATCGTCCAGTTGTCATACTTCTCGGTCAGGTTAACCGGCAGCGAGACGCTCACGTAGTTCTGCGGGCTGAAGTAGCCGCCCTGACCATAAGTGAAGTAGCTGAGGTTTTTCGAGTAGTCCATATAGCTCATACTCAACCCGGCCTGCAGCTGGCGATAATCATCGTGATAAGGCCGCAGATAGACCCCGGCGTTAGCGTTAACGCTGGTGTTGCTGGCGACGTTGGAGCCAATGTAGCTGTAGCCGCCGCCGCCCACATAGAAACCGGCATCGCCATCGTCATAGCTCAGCTGCAGGGTGCCGCCGTTTTTGGTCACCTGCCCCCAGGTTTTTCCGGAGTAGGAGTCTTTCAGGCCGACGTAGGAGAGCAGGCTATCGGTCAATGAGCGGCGCTCGCCGGTGAAGATCAGCGACAGGTAGTTGGTCAGCTTCGGCGACCATTTCACGCCCCCGACCACGGTATTAAGATCCTGGCCCAGCGGGGTGCTGCCAATATCGACACGATAATTATCGCCGCTCAGGGCCATGGCCAGCTCAACGCCATTAGCCTTCTGGGAATCCGTTGAGCCGCTGGCCTGATCGACGTTCGGTTTCAGGCTGGATGACGCCAGATAGCTGGCCACCTGGCCGGAATCGTAGGTACCGAGTTTCGCCAGATTCTCCATCCCGCTGCTGGTGGTGGCGTTAAAGTCGGAGGCGTTCAGCGTCCCCAGAGTACTTAATGCCTCAGCCCCAGGATTGCTGGCAAAATAGGTTTCCTTTTCCGTATCGGTCATCGCGGCAATCGCCGCCTGCTCGCTGGTGGCGGTGGAGATCATATTGGAAACCGCATTGGAGAGCGGGTTCGCACCGTATCGCCGCCAGGCATCGCCGGTGGCGGTGCCGGCATTCAGCATGATCGGCGTGACGGTAAAGTCAAAACGCGAGTCGCCAAACGGCGATGAGGACCACGTCAGCGGAGTTTTCATCTCCGTCAGCTTACTGGTACCGGATTCGCCATCACGCCCGCGCACTTCCATGCCGCCCTGCAGCCAGGTGCCGGTTTTTTCCTGTAACGCTTCCATCATGCTGTCTACCTGACGCAGCGTACGGGTTTGCGCGGTCTCTACCGGCAGGTCGGGACGCTGGATCCCCGGCAGGGTCGTGCCGGGTCCGGTCGACACCTGGGCGACCTGCCACGGCATATACTGTCCATAAGCCGATGCCGTCCGCGTCGGGGTGGTGGTGCGGGAGACGCCCACAAAGGGGTTATCCGCCGCCAGCACGCCGCCAACGGTTGGCGTCTGAGCGCTGTTGCTGCTCTGCAGCCCCAGCAGCTTGCCGCGCGCGCTGCGCAGATAGGTCATCGCCTGCTGGTGGTGTCCCTGCGATTCCGCCACGCGCGCCAGCAGTACCAGGCGATCCGGCGAGTTATCCGGACGCAGTCCGCCAGCCAGCTGTTCGGCCCGGTCGTTGTTGCCTTCCGATAGCGCAACGTCAATCGCGCCGGTACGCGCCGCCTGGTCCGGCGTGTCGCGGGTCATCAGATAGTCATAGACCACGCCCGCTTCTTTGTTCATTTTTCCGCTCTGATAGAGTCGCGCCATGGCGAACATCAGGTCGGTATTTTGCGGGTCGCTTTGCATCGCCCCCATCAGTTTGTCGTAAGCCCCGGCATAGTTGCCCTGTTCGCGCAGCCGGTCCGCTTCGTTGATCACGTAGCCGTTGCGGATGCTCGCCAGCTGCGTCGGCGTACTGGTGGCCTGCAGCTGCGGGTTGGTCAACAGTGCCTGGGCTTCGTTGGTCAGCCCCGCCTGATTGAGCACCGAGACCTGATCGGCATAATCGCCGGCATTGCCGGTGATACCGCCGCTGATATTATTGCGCACCAGCGTGACGGCCCCGGAGACATCGCCGCTCTGGGCCAGCATGCGCGCCAGCTTGCCGACGTCCGCCGGTGATTTTGGCGGCGTCGCGGCCATCGCTCTCAGGGTATTCGATGCCGCGACTGTATTCCCTTGCGCCAGGTAGTTCTGCGCGGTCACCAGCTGCAGGTTGTAGTTCACCCGCTGGCGTAAATCGCGCATCTGGCTGGTCTGACTGGCGGCGGGGATCCGCCCCAGCAGCGTCTGCGCCTGCTGCCAGGCACCGTTTTCACTGGCAAACAGCGCGGCGGCGTACAGCGAATTGCTGCTGGCGCCAGGCCGATAAGCAGCCGCCATGGTCGACGCGGCTTCGCTCTCATTGCCCGAGTTTTGCAACAGCCGGGCGAGATCCAGACGCATCCAGGCATCGTCCGGGTAACGGGATACCCCCTGACGCAAGGTCGCGATTGCCGCCGTGACGTTACCGCTGTTGGCCTGCTCTTGTGCCTGACGACGCAGTGAATCTCCCGGCATCCCGGTCACCACGCGAGGCTGCAGCTTCTGCTGCATGCTGGCCGGCAGCGTGCGCAGCATCTCCTGCGCCTCCGCCGATTTATTCTGCTCCCGCAGGACGTAGTACAGGTTCTCGCGCGCCGGGCCGTTTTGCGGCTGGTCGTTGAGCAGCGAGCGCAGGGTTTGCTCCGCCTGAGGAAGGTCTTTGTTATGGCGCAACACATCGGCACGGAACAGTTTTGCCGACGCGCCACGCGTGCCGCTCTGCTGAGCCAGCGGCGCGGACAGCGCCAGCGCCTGGCTGATGTTGCCCTGTTTGTAGGCCTGCTGCGCCTGCGCCAGTTGGCCGTAGAATAAGGCATCAGCCGCCTGCTCGCGGCGGGCGGCTGAGTCAGCGCCGCCAAGATCCGCGGCCCGACTTAAATATTGCGACGCGGCCTGAAAGTCCCCGTTACGTTGCGCGATATAGCCCATCCCGGCCAGCGCATCGGCATCCTGCGGGTTGGTCTGGAGCACCTGTTCAAACTGCTCTTTCGCGGCGGTGGTATTGCCGCTATTGAGGTTAACAAACCCCTGACCGCGCGCCTGACCGCTGATCCGCTGACGGTAGTAATTCTGGACTTCAGTATCCTGCGGGTGACGCTGCATCCAGGTATCGTACATCGCTTCATCGCCAGCCTGCGGCCCCAGCCACAGCAGCGCCTGACGCAGGCCGCTGTCGGCCTCTTTGCTGCCGCTGGCCATCGATTCCAGCATCGAGATCCCTTCCCGGCGGGTGTCCTCCCGCCAGGTCAGCGCTTTGCCTAACGCCACGCGGGCGGCGTTCTCCTGCGGATGCTGCGCCACGTACTGACGCAGTTCGCCGACCGCCTGCGGGTAGAGCGATTTGTCGCTGGCCATGGTCATGTAATATTCGGCAGCCAGGCTTGATGGCGGGGTATTGCCATTAAACATGCCCCGCCAGGTCGTTAATGCCGCCGGAATATTGCCGCTGCGCGCCTGCTGTCTTGCGAGGCTGAGCTGCCCCTGCGGGACCTTGGCCATTTTCCTGGCGTTATCCAGCTCCTGCAGATTGGGGCTATCAGGCGAGACCTTCGCCAGCCGGGCGCGCCACTGCGCTGCCTCCTGAAGATTCCCGCCCTGCTGCGACCACAGCGCCATCAGGTACATGGCCTGAGTGTTATTGGCATCGACCAGCAGCACTTTTTGCAGCGACTCCTTCGCCAGCTCATCGTGCGATTTTTCATGCCAGTAGTTTGCCTGGGCAAACAGCGCCTGCAGCGCGGCATCATTGCCGGCGGCGAGGGCATCACCGAGTGCGCCAAATGTCAGCGCGCCTGACAGGCAAAGGGTGGATAATTTACGGGTCGACCGGCGATTCATTTTAATCACTCTTTTCATTGGCTTTCCCCCGAATTCAGACGCTTGCGAGCATGGCGTTTAAACATTGCGGTGAGCGCCAGACCAATCATCGAGGTGGCGAACAGTCCCAGCAATGCCAGCAGTCCAGAGTGCTGGCTGGCATACCACACCGCGATCATGTACCACGGCATCTGACCGCTCGGGAAAGGCGTGTTGACCTGGAAGCTGCGCACGCCATTGTCGCTGGTGATGATTGCCGTATCGCCCCGGATACCGGCGTTGATGCGCGGTGAATCGAGGTCGACTTTCAGTCTTGCCAGTTGGTCATCGTTGCTGGCCATCGCCACCACCACCGTGCGCTGAGAGCTCCACGGCGAGCGGTAGCTAATAAAGCCGCGCCAGGCGTTGCTGGAAGAGAGATAGCGATCGGCGTCGACGCTGGCGGACGTCCAGTCGCCGCTCAGCCAACGCTGCACTTTTTCTCCCAGCCCCGACTCGCGCACGCCCAGCTGGTTATCCGCCTGATAATAGGGCGAGTCCGCCAGCAGGCTTTGGTTAAATGTTTTCTGATCGAGGCCGCTGACCGCGAGGACATCGCGTTCGCGCAGATACTGCAGGCCCGCCCCACCGCTCGGAACGCCCAGCACCACCCGGTTGTTCGCCAGCGCCGTTCCGGTCGCATTCCCCGAACGGGCCGCCAGGTTGAGCAGCGTTGCCACCTGGGTTTCTGACGGTTTTTCTGCCATCAGCAACACGGTTTGCGAGTAGTCCGCGAGGCGTGAGAACGGGAACGACGCCCCGACGAAATAGGAGAGGTTTGGCAATAGCGAGAAATGGCGCGTATTGCTTAAATCAATCCATGAATCATCGGTAATGCGGCTCTTGATGTTGTTATTCATCACCACCGCACAGGGCGCGTTGTCTTTCGGCACCACGTTAAAATAGAGCGACAGCTGGTTATCCCCGTAGATCAGGTACGGCGCCAGCGGGATGGTAAACTGCTCCTGACGGGCATCGCCCCCCAGGCGGCGCCACAGTTTCTCCAGCGGCCCTTGCTTGTTCAGCGGTAAATTGTGCAGGAAGGTGTTGTTGAGCGTGACGCTCAATAACGACTTATCTTCGTTGATCCAGTTTTCCGACGGGAAGCGGTAGCCAATCTGCAGCGGAATAGTTTCGCCATCCCAGAGGTACAGATCCGGTGCCGCGCGGAATGCCACCCGCAGCGGCTCATGCCAGACGCCGTTGACTGTCATACTTTGGTCTTTACGCAGCAGCTCGCTGATTTTTACCGGCCGATCGGTGGGGATCCAGCGCGGCGCATCATACGGTTTGCCGACCGGGATCGCCTGCGGATCCACGCTCAGGCTGGCGGTCTGCGGGGCAATGTTGCCACGGGTCAGACGCCAGGCCGCGGCGCGCAATGCTGCATCGTTTTGCCCGACGATCAACAGCAGTTTGTAGGTCGGGTTGCCCGGGTTATCAACAATCTTCAGCAGCGGTTTGTCGGTTTGCGGCAGGGTGATCCCGCCCACCTGATCGCCCGGATGACCGATAATAATGCCGTGGCGCTCCGGTAAACGATCGCGCAGCGCATTGAAGGAGATACCGCGATAGTCCGCCTGAATCCCCAGCCAGGAGGAGATTAACGCCGCGGCGCTATAAACATCCGCGCCGGCGTTTTCCGGGAAGGCCACGGCGATATCTGCAGGGGTCATCTGCATGTTGTCAAAGAACGGCCGCGGGAAATGGCTTAAATCATTGCTCAGATTCAGCGGCTGGCTTTCCCAGCTGAAGCGCGACGCCGCGAGAATGGTGACGCCCGATGTATCCTGGCTATTGAGCAGGCACTGCATGTTGTCGCCATCATTCACCTTAAAGCTCAGGTTATTGCTGGAAACCATCAGCGCCGCCGGAATATCCAGCTGGTAGTGGGAAATATCGGCCCCGTCGGTACCCAGCGGCACCGTGCCCAGCGGCTGGCCGTTAAGCATCAGCTGCAGGGTGGCATTACGGGTCGCCATTTCTGGTGACACCCGCACGTCCAGCATCAGTTCAGCATGGGTCACGACCTGGTCAGAAGGCAGCGTAAAATCCGCGCCCCCCTGACGTTGCCCGCCGCTGAGGATAATGCCGTCCGGCATCCCCATTTGCGCCAGATTAAGCGTGCCGCTAACGACCGGCGTTAACGGTACGGCCACCGGCGCAGGGGTGTTAACCGGCGGCGGTAGATCAGGCAGCGAGGCTGCCGCCGGATCCGCTGCGGTTGTGGCGTCGTCGGCCGTCGTCGCGTCAGTTGCTGGCGCGGGTGCGCCTGCAGAGGTCGATTCTGGCGTTGCCGTCGGGTCCGGGGTCGTCGCGGCATTGTCGGCGGTCGTTCCGTCGACAGCAGCGCCCGGCAGCGGGAAGTTCAGCGTCGCCGTCGGTTCGGCAGGCGTCTCTTCACCGTGCAGCGCAGGCACGGAAAAGATCCCGGCCAACAGCGCAAGCGTGGTCAATCGCTTCATAGTTGGCCATCCTCCTGCGCGGGGCTCGCAACAGGTTTCTGCCGACGGCGGGCGCCGCGGGTTTTCCAGGACAGCCAGAACAGTTCAAAGACGCAGCGCAAGATGGTCACGAACGAGCGGAACGGGTTGTCCTGCGGACGCGGCGGGTTGATCCAGGCATCCGCACGCGCCAGCACCACACGCACCAGCTCGCGGCGCAGCGATAGCGGGATATTTTCATCAAACTTGAGACGAATAAATTGCTGGTCGGCGGTCACCTGCTCTGCCGGAATACAAATGGCCCCGGATTGCAAAATCAGTTCAATCTCTTCGATATCGTCCTGCAGATGGCGGTCATCGGGCACCGCAATACGACAGCCGCCCATCGACAGGTCAGCGGTATGGCTACGTGAAACCACGCCGCTGGCGTAGTGAATCAGCACCGGAATATCCACATCGATACGGATAGTCTTACGTACCTGCCGGGTTTCGCGCGCCACGGCAATCGCTGCCAGCAGGAAGATCAGGCTGTAGAGTCCCCAGCCCACGTTCAGGGCGATAACGTTGGGGTCAGAACCGAAGTAGTCATGTCCAATGGCGCGAACGATACCGACAATGACGCCGACGCCCAGCAAACAGGCCACCACCAGATGCGGCCTGACGACGGTAAAGTCGAAGTAACCGACATCCAGCAGCCCGCCTTTATCGGTCACGTTGAACTTGCCGCGTTTCGGGAAAATCATCGTCACCAGCGTCGGCAGCACCAGGTGGAAGGCCAGCACGATGTCGTAGATTTCACCCCAGAAGCTGTAGCGATAGCGGCCGTTCATCCGCGAACCGACGTAGATCGCGAGGAACAGGTGCGGCAAGGCATACGACACGATCAGGCTCGCCGAGGAGTAGATAATATTCAGGTTAAACAACAGGTAGGCTAACGGCGCGGTGACGAACACCACCCTCGGTAACGCAAACTGGTAGTAGAGCATGGCGCTGAGGTAGCACAAGCGCTGCTGGATAGTCAGCCCCCGTCCCAATAGTGGGTTATCGAGGCGGAAAATCTGGGTCATGCCGCGCGCCCAGCGGGTTCGCTGAATCACGTGTACCACCAGACGTTCGGTCGCTAAACCTGCCGCCAGCGGAATATCGAGAAACGATGATTTCCAGCCCAGACGCTGGAATTTCAGCGCGGTGTGCGCATCTTCGGTGACGGTTTCAACCGCAAATCCACCGATATCTTCCAGCGCTTTCCGGCGGATCACCGCGCAGGAGCCGCAGAAAAAGGTCGCGTTCCAGTTGTCGTTGCCCTGCTGAATCGGGCCGTAGAACAACATCCCTTCATTGGGAATATTGCGTCCCACCGAGAGGTTACGTTCAAACGGGTCCGGCGAGTAAAAGTAGTGCGGCGTCTGGACCAGCGCCAGCATCGGATCCTTGAGGAAACCGCCGACGGTCGCCTGCAGGAACACGCGGGTAGCCACGTGATCGCAGTCGAAGACGCAAATCAGCTCGCCCTTGGTGAGGGTCATCGCATGGTTCAGGTTGCCCGCTTTGGCGTGCTTATTGTCGTTTCGGGTGATATATCCCACCCCGACATCGGCGGCGAACACCGCAAACTCGTTGCGTTTACCATCATCCAGGAGATAAATTTTCATCTTATCCGCAGGGTAATCAATACACTGCGCAGCCAGCACGGTATCACGGACCACGTCCAGCGGTTCGTTATAGCTAGGAATATAGATATCGACCGTCGGCCAGGTGCTCATATCATCCGGCAGCGGGACGATCTCGCGCTTAAGCGGCCAGACCGTTTGCAGGTAGTTCAGCAGCAGCATCACCCAGATATAGACTTCCGCCAGAAACAGTCCCATCCCCAGAACCGTCTCGATACCGGAGTTAAAATGCAGGGTTTGCGTCAAGCGGAAATACATATAACGGGTCGACATCAGCAGCGAAGTCACGACCATAATGACCGAGATGCTGCGTTTTTTGCTAAACCCCATGAAAAACAGAATACCGATACTCAACAGACCAAAAAGATACTGCTTTTGGCTGTCCATCGGCGTAATAACCACCAGAACGGCAACGGGCGATAGCACCAGTACCAGCAACCAGAAAAGAGACTTTTTCATTCAGCAGCCCTGCAATAAGTTAAAGCCCTGACATGCGAGGCTGGCTGTGCACCGTGCCGTCGCCAATTTTGATACCCAACAGCGCAGAGATTTTTTTTGCAATGATTTCAATATCAAAGGCGGCTGCAGAGGAGGAGCTAAAGTCGAGAACCGACTTCTGGGACGCATTCGCCTCCACCACGCTTTCGTCACGGTGGATGATGCCCAGCAACCGATCGCCCAGTTTGTCCTCCATCAGCGCGGTCACGTCGCGGCTGACCTGGCGACGATTATCACTCTGATTCAGCACAAAATAATGCCCGAGTTTGTTGTTTAACTTACTGCCCGTCAGACGCTGTTTTTCCACGTGCGACAGGGTCGACATCGATGCGGTATCCGCCAGCAGCGGCACCAGGTGGAGATCCGCCAGCGACGTCAGCGCCGTGAGCGCTGGCGACGGGCCAGGCGGCAGGTCGGCGATGATAATCAGCCCGGGATAATTCAATAACGCCGCCAGGCCCCGGGTCAGAAAGTGAGGGTCAGTGGCCAGGTGTTGATCAAACGCCTGATGCTGCGCCTCGCTGACATCGCCATATGGCAGGACAAAAATATTGCTGCCAGCACTGAGTACGCACTGGCTCCAGTCATGAAGTTCCAGCGCTTTCGCGACATAGCCGCGTTCATCGCTCAGCGGGACGCCAAAATGCAGGCGCAACGCATTCTGAACGTCAAAATCGACCACCAGAACTTTGCTACCCGCGCGCGCCAGGGAATAGGCAAGATTAGCCGCGAGGGTCGTTTTTCCTACGCCGCCTTTTGGAGAACACACGCAGATCAACGGCATGTCGCAATCCTTTCTAAAAGTGATTTCAGCGGCTGATCTTTATTTTTTGCCGCCGGTTCAGCGGCTTTTGCCGCAAATAAATGAGCAAAGCCGTCGTTGGTCTGCGTCGGTGTTACCGCCGGACGCGGCGCCATTCGCGGTGCAGGTGCCGGTGCTGCGGCAATGGCCGGAGCGGGTTCCGCCATGACCGGCGGTGCCGTTGGCGTCACCAGCGGTGGCGGTTCAACAGGCGCAGCAGCAATCACCGGGGATACAAGCGGCTCAGGCGTCGGGAGCGTAGCCGCCTGCTCTACCACAGGCGTCGGCGCAGGAGATGGCACAGGTTCTGCTTCCACCCAATGGAACATATCCGCTGGCACGGGTTGTGGTATGGGTAGTGATACCGATCCCCCCATCGCCAGAGACGTTTCTTTCTCTTCCCCAGGGGTTAGCTGATTGAGAATAATCCAATCGCCCTGTTCCCGGGTGGGTGCCTGTGATGAGAGGTCCTTGAAATGTAGACTTTGCGTACGAGTCTTTTCCTTGAAGCGCTGCAAATCATCATAATGGTTCATGGATAACCTCATGATTTTAAATACATAATATTTAATCTGTTATTATTTTGACACTACGTCTTTAGAGCATAGTTTATTTTATTGTTTTCATTAGCTTAAGTTGATCAGCATGACCAACAATACAATGACTTTGTATAGGGATATTGGTCAAGGCGGTGTAATTTATTGATAGCTTTGGGATTACCCTACCATTTCTTATACTAAATGATAGCTCCATTTTTTAGGAGGTATCTGTAGGCAAAACCTGAAACTACCTGATTACCAAAAAAACCAGGATTTTATCTGGTTATTATTAATAATAATGAAGTAAAAAAATAACTATTAGCGCGACTGGAATAGATTTTATATCTTTTTTCATCGTTATATAAATAGGTCAAACTGCTTATTTAAGTGACAAAATATCAGGCGGGTTGTGCAATTGCGGCCGCTGTCTCATCGACAGCGGCGCAAACGATCAGGCGGGGTGTTTTTCCGGGTTTTCGTCCTGGTCAACGGCAAAGCAGGCCACCAGTTGGCCGCCGTAGTCCTTCAGCTGCGGCTGGAGCTGGGTGCATGGGCCGAAGCGACGACGGCAGCGGGCGTTGAATGCACAACCCGGCGGCGGGTTCAGCGGGCTCGGCAGCTCGCCGGTCAGCTTAATACGCTCGCGACGATCGTCCGGGTTCAGACGCGGCGTCGCCGACAGCAGCGCCTGAGTGTACGGGTGCTGCGGGTTGTTGAAGATCTGATCCTTGGTGCCCTTCTCCACGCAGCGTCCGAGGTACATCACCATCACTTCATCGGCAATGTGCTCGACCACCGACAGGTCATGGGAGATGAACACGTAGGACAGCCCCATATCCTGCTGCAGGTCCATCATCAGGTTTAACACCTGCGCGCGCACCGAGACATCCAGCGCGGAAACCGGTTCGTCAGCAATCACCACGTCCGGGTCCAGCATCAGCCCGCGGGCAATGGCGATACGCTGGCGCTGACCGCCAGAGAACATATGCGGATAGCGATCGTAGTGCTCGGTTTTGAGCCCCACTTTCGCCATCATTGCCAACGCTTTCTCCCGGCGCTGCTCTTTGTTCAGCGTGGTATTGATCTGCAGCGGTTCTTCAAGAATCTGCCCCACTTTTTTACGCGGGTTTAACGACCCGTAGGGGTTCTGGAAGACGATCTGGATTTTCTGACGACGCAGCTTTTGCGCATGCGGATCGTGCTTAAGCAGGTCTTGTCCCTGGTAGTAAAGCTCACCCCCGGTCGGGATTTCAATCATCGTCAGCAGGCGGCCCAGCGTCGATTTACCGCAGCCGGATTCCCCCACCACCGCCAGCGTTTTCCCGCGTTCGAGGGTGAATGAGACGCCGTCCAGCGCTTTCACCAGGCGCTCAGGCGCGAACAGCCCCTTCTTCACCGGGTAATATTTTTTCAGGTCGATGGCCTGCAACAAAAGCTGTTGCGTGGTGGCCTCATGGGTACTCATAGCGTAGGCCTCCCGGCATCATCCAGTGGGTAGTGACATTTCGACTGACGGCCGCCGTCAACGTGGTTCAGCGTCGGCTCCTCGCTGCGGCACCGGTCGGTGGCGTACGGGCAGCGCGGGTTTAACAGACAGCCGTCAGGACGGTCATATTTCCCAGGGACCACACCAGGCAGAGAGGCCAGCCGCGCTTTATCCTGAGCAAACTCCGGCAGCGCACGCAGCAATGCCTGGGTATACGGATGCCGCGGGGCGCGGAAGATATCTTTCGCATCGCCCGCTTCGACGACCTGACCGGCATACATCACAATAATCTTGTGTGCCGCCTCAGCCACCAGCGCCAGATCGTGCGTGATCAGCACCAGCGCCATATTCTCTTTTTGCTGCAGCTCCAGCAGCAGCTCAATGATCTGCGCCTGAATCGTCACGTCCAGCGCCGTGGTTGGCTCATCGGCAATCAACAGCTTTGGCCGACAGGCAATCGCCATGGCAATCATCACGCGCTGGCTCATCCCGCCGGAGAGCTGGTGCGGATAGACATCAAGCCGCGATGCCGGGTCCGGAATGCCCACCAGCGTCAGCAGGTCGATCGCCCGCTGGATGCGGGTTTTCTTATTGCCGCCCTGGTGCACCTTAATGGCTTCCATGATCTGGAAGCCGACGGTGTAGCACGGGTTAAGGCTGGTCATCGGGTCCTGGAAGATCATCGCCACTTCTGCACCCACCAGCTGGCGGCGCTCTTTTTCTGAAATACGTTTCAGATCGCGACCATTAAACTCCAGCTTATCCGCCATTACGCGGCCGGGGTAATCAATCAGGCCCATAATCGCCAGCGAGCTGACCGATTTACCGGAACCCGACTCGCCGACAATCCCGACGACTTCGCCCTGGTTAACGCTGTAGCTCACGCGGTCTACCGCGCGAAACGGGGTGCCTTCGTCACCGAAGTGCACCGATAATTTATCTACATTCAATAACGCCATCTCGAACCTCTTACTGCTTCAGTTTGGGATCGAGCGCGTCACGCAGACCGTCACCCATCAGGTTAAATGCCAGCACCGTGAGCAGAATGGCTACCCCCGGGAAGGTGACCACCCACCAGGCACTCTGCGCGAACTGCAACACGTCGGAGAGCATCGTGCCCCACTCCGGTGTCGGCGGCTGCGCACCCATGCCAAGGAAGCCAAGAGCGGCCATATCGAGAATGGCGTTAGAGAAGCCCAGCGACGCCTGAACGATCAGCGGCGCCAGACAGTTAGGCAGAATATTGATGAACATCTGACGCATGGCGCCCGCGCCCGCAACCCGCGAAGCCGTCACGTAATCACGGTTCACTTCCACCAGCACCGCCGCGCGCGTCAGACGCACGTAGTGCGGCAAGGCGACAAAGGTCAGCGCTATTGAGGCGTTCACAATCGACGGGCCGAAGATGGCCACCAGTACCAGCGCCAGCAGCAGGCTTGGCAGCGCCAGCATAATATCGACGATACGCATAATGATGGAGTCAATGACGCCGCCGAAGTAGCCGGCCACCAGGCCAAGCACCACGCCGAGGATCAGCGACAGCACCACCACCAAACAGCCCACCAGCAGCGATAAACGGGCGCCGTACATCAGTCGCGACAGAATATCGCGGCCGACATCATCGGTGCCCAGCAGGTGCGCAAAGCTTCCCCCTTCCTGCCAGGCTGGCGGAGCCAGCAGCACGTCGCGGAACTGATCCGCCGGGTTGTAGGGTGCCAGCACGTTCGCGAACACGGCGATAATAATCATGATCGCCACGTAGACCAGGCCAACGACCGCCCCTTTATTGCGTTTGAAATAGTGCCAGAACTCCTTCATCGGGGTCATTGGCACCGGTGCGGCGACAACTTTATTTTCAGTAACTTGTGACATGATGGCCCCTTACTTCTTATGCCGAATACGCGGGTTCACCACGCCGTACAGCAGGTCGACCAGCAAATTGACGAGGATAATCATCGTCGCGACCAGCAGTACCCCACTCTGCACCACCGGGTAATCACGGCGTTGCAGCGCATCGATCAGCCAGCGCCCTAAGCCCGGCCAGGAGAAGATAGTCTCGGTCAGGATGGCGCCCGCCAGCAGCGTCCCCACCTGTAAACCGATCACCGTCACTACCGGCAGCATGGCGTTGCGCAGCGCATGGACCACAATTACGCGCATGCGGGTCAGACCCTTAGCGCGCGCGGTACGAATGTAATCCTCGCCCAGCACTTCCAGCATCGACGAGCGCGTCATACGGACGATCACCGCCAGCGGGATAGTGCCCAGCACTACGGCAGGCAGGATCATGTGCATCACCGCGTCGATAAAGTCGCCGGGTTCACCCCAGATAGCGGTGTCGATCAGCATAAAGCCGGTGAGTGGCAGCGTATCGTCGAGGAATACCGTGTCGCTGATTCGCCCGGAAACCGGCGTCAGGTTCAGCTGCACCGAGACCAGCATAATCAGCATCATGCCCCACCAGAAGATAGGCATGGAATAGCCGGTCAGCGCGAGGCCCACGGAGGTGTGATCGAAGATAGAACCGCGTTTTACCGCAGCCAGCACCCCTACCGGGATACCGACGGCGACGGCGAAAATCATCGCACAGACGCCCAGTTCCATCGTCGCTTTAAAGCGCGGCACGAACTCCTGCCACACGGGAATACGGCTTTTCAGCGAAATGCCTAAATCGCCATGCAGGACGCCCCAGATATAGTGGACATACTGCTGCCACATCGGCTTATCAAGGCCCATTTCAGCCAGCAGCTGAGCATGACGTTCAGGGGAAATACCACGTTCGCCCGCCATAATCATCACCGGGTCACCGGGGATCATATGGACGAAAGCAAAGGTGAGAAGGGTAATACCGATAAATGTCGGGATGACAAGTCCCAAACGTCGGAGAATGAACTGCAACATAACCCGGATTCTCTCTAGTGACGACCCGCCTGGTGACGGGGCGTCTGTATTGCTCACAAATGTCAGTTCCCTCTCCCCAAGGCGGGGAGAGGGGAAACACGCTGTTATTATTCGATAGAGACGTTATCGAAGTGGTGTTTACCTAATGGATCGACCACGTAGCCTTTGACTTCTTTACGCACCGGCTCATACACAGTGGAGTGCGCGATGATCAGAGCCGGAGCCTGGTCATGCATCACTACCTGCGCCTGTTTGTACAGCTCGATACGCTTGTTGTGGTCGTCGGTAGCACGTGCCGGCTGAATCAGATCTTCAAACGGCTTGTAGCACCAGCGAGAGTAGTTAGAGCCATCTTTTGCCGCCGCGCAGCTGAACAGGGTCGCGAAGAAGTTATCCGGATCCCCGTTATCACCGGTCCAGCCCATCATGACGGTCTGGTGTTCACCGGCTTTCGCACGCTTGAGGTATTCGCCCCACTCGTAGGTCACGATCTTCGCCTGGACGCCAACTTTGGCCCAGTCGGCCTGGATCATCTCAGCCATACGGCGTGCGTTCGGGTTATACGGACGCTGTACCGGCATAGCCCACAGGTCGATCGAGAACCCTTTTTCCATTCCGGCTTCTTTCAGCAGCGCTTTCGCTTTTTCCGGATCGTATGTGTAGTCTTTAACGTCGTCGTTATAGCCCCACATGGTCGGCGGAATCAGGTTTTTCGCGGACTGACCGGCACCCTGATAAACGGCTTTGATAATCGCTTCTTTGTTCACCGCGTAGGTCAGCGCCTGGCGGATCTTCACGTTATCCAGCGGTTTTTTCTCGGTGTTGAACGACAGGTAACCGACGTTCAGGCCCGGCTGCTCCATCAGGTTAATGCTCTTATCTTCCTTCATGCGCGCAATGTCGGCCGGGTTCGGGTACGGCATCACCTGGCACTCATTTTTCTGCAGTTTGGCGTAGCGCACGGAAGCATCAGGCGTGATAGAGAAGACCAGACGATCGATCTGCGGCTTGGTGCCCCAGTAGCCCGGGAAGGCTTTATAGAGAATACGGGAGTCTTTCTGGTACTGCAGCAGTTGGAACGGACCGGTACCGATTGGGTTCAGATCCACTTTTTCCGGCGTGCCGGCTTTCAGCATGTTGTCAGCATATTCTTTGGACAGAATAGAGGCGAAGTCCATCGCCAGGTCTGCGAGGAACGGAGCTTCCGGGCGAGTCAGAACGAACTGGACGGTCTTATCATCCACCTTCTTCACTTCGCTAATCAGGTCCGGCAGGCCCATGCCTTCGAAGTATTCGTAGCTACCGCCAGATACTTTATGGTACGGGTTTTGGGCATTTTTCTGGCGATCGAACGAGAACACGATGTCATCGGCGTTCAGGTCACGGGTCGGTTTAAAGTCTTTGTTGTCCTGCCACTTCACGCCCTGACGCAGGTGGAAGGTATAGGTTTTTCCGTCAGCGCTGACTTCCCACTTTTCGGCCAGGCCAGGAATAACTTCGGTGGTACCGGTTTTGAATTCGACCAGGCGGTTGTAGATTGGCACCGAGCTGGCGTCATAGGTGGTACCAGAGGTGAAAAGCTGTGGGTTAAATCCTTCCGGCGAACCTTCAGAACAATAAACCAGGGTTTTCGCCTGAACGCTTGCGGCAACAGTCAGGGCGACCAGGCTCAGACCAAGCTTCAGCATCCCTGACTTTTTCAAGGAAATACTCATTCTTCTGCTCCAAATGTGATGATGTTGTTTTGCATATATCCGCCAGGCCTTTATTTATTTTTATTCGTCATATTTCGGGCTACGAATGCGTTGGCTACGCTTGCTAACCTCAATCACATCATTATCTGTGCGTCTGGAGATTCTCAAGCTTGCCGCGTTCCCGCAGCTCGAACTATTTAGAATATACCCGGTCCGGTCGGTGGTGCCCGAAGGCGTAGAGAGAGATGGGGATTCCTTTCACAAAAACGACTGAGTTGCAGTGCGGATTCTCCATGAAATGCCCCTCATGCCCTACAATCTGTCAACAGAATGCGTAAACGTCAATACAGCCAACCTGGTTTTACATCCGGGGTGAGAATCCGCAGGCAAAGATTAAAAAAACTTCATGCCGGCATTTTCAGCAGAGAAATTTATGCTACCGGCAATTTGGCAGCACAACCGTCTTAATACCTTGCAACATCTAGTGATAAGCAATTCTGGTAAATGGTGAAAATTTATTGCGATGTGGCCAATATGTGAGCGATTAATAGCGCGAACGTTAAAACGCACAGCGGAAAATGCTGAAGTTATCCATAAGCTTCGCGAAATAAGAACTAACCAGAGATAAAAAAATACAATGGAAGATGTCACAAAATGGTTAACAGGCGCTTGAAAACGGGGATTAATGGTTTTTTGGTAACTTTGGTTAACGGGCTGTGAGGCAGTCCCGGCGTCGCGCTGCTCGGCCGGGCTACCGGGAGCGCGCTGAAGCCAGATGCTGGTGTCAGGCTACAGATGCAAAAAAGCCCGCTCGTTGAGCAGGCTTTTAAATTTGGTCGGTGATAGAGGATTCGAACCTCCGACCCCTTCGTCCCGAACGAAGTGCGCTACCAGGCTGCGCCAATCACCGAATGCGGGGCGCATCTTACTGCTGAGATACACACCCGTCAATGGCTTATTATGAAAAAATCACTCAAGCGGCGAGAAACTCGCCACCCGGCTATTTCTTCGGCGCCGCAGAGGCATCAGGAACGTGGCACCAGTTGTTATGCTGGTTAATCCCGCCGTCCGGCGAAGTATAACCAAGGCATCCCATAATAGTGTCATACAGCTCCACATGACGACGCGGTACCTTCATCGCCGCCTGCTCTTTCAGGTGGGCGAAAGAGGCTGCATGGTCAGGTGATTCCAGATACTTATCCGACATCCATACCATCATCGGCACGCGGAACTGCTCCGGCGGCGCCATCTTACGCGGCGTACCGTGCAGGTGCTCGCGCTCGTTGATCGACTCACCGTGATCGGCGGCATAGAACACAATCGCCTTCTTATCCCGCAGCTGATCCAGCACGCTCACGATAAAGTGATCGACATAGGTCACGGTATTATCGTACGAGTTAATCAGCTCGGCCTTGGAGCACTTGTTATCCACGCCCACGCACTCCGGCTGCCATTTGGCAAAACTGCGCGGATAACGCTGGGTGTAGTTAAAGTGCGACCCTTTCGTGTGCAGAATAATCAGATGCTTACCACGGGTATTCTTCGCCAGCGAGCGCTGAACCTCATCCACCAGCAGCATGTCATCCACGCTCTTGCCACGGTTACGCGGCTCGGCGCCAATCTGCTCGCGATAGGCAATATTGTTCACCATGGTATTACTGTAGAACCACATCTCGCTCTGCATCGCGTACAGATCGCCGCTAAAGCCCATCTGATGCAGAACCGAGAACACGTTTTGCTCTTTCAGCGTCCGCTGTGGGTTATCATCCGCCCCGCCTTCCCGTACGAACATGCAGCGCAGAGAGAGTTTGGTGGCCGTATCACAGGAATAACCGCGGAAGGCGACCAGGTTTTTCTCCTGCGCCAGCTTCGGGGTGGTATCCCGGTTGTAGCCTAAAATCCCCATATGATCCCAGCGGGTCGTCTCGCCGATAATGAACACCACGTAGGTATCATCCAGCCCTTCTGGGGCCACATAGGTGAATTTTTTTGCCGGATTGATTAACGACTTGTTGTCGGAGGATTCATCCACCTGCGCCCAGGCATACAGCCCCAGTGCAGAAAGCCAGTTCGACGGCAGATACGAGTTGGCAATGACCCCGCCGTAGCTTGGCATATCAACCTCGGAACTGCGCTCAACGTTCTTCTGCCGCACTTCCAGCAGGCGAATCGGGCCCCAGACCATTAACCCGGCCAGCACCACGATAGTAATATTTTTCAGCCGCTGGCCCGGCGTGCGAATTTGCCGCAGCAGCGTATGGCGACAGCGGTTATTCCAGATCAGCAGGAGCGGAGGCGCGCTGACCAGCACCATCCATAGAATCAGATACCAGCCCACCACTTCCTGAGAAAGGTCGATATCTGTCGTCATGACCGACGCAATAATGCCGTAACCAATGACCACGTTCAGGAAGGTCATGTAATAGCTGGCGGCGGCAGAGAAAATCACGACCAGTGTGGCTAATATTCGCCAGACACGTCTGCCCAGCAGCGACAGCAGACGCAGCAGGAAAAACGTCACCAGTACGGTTGCAACCAATTCCACAATCCCGGAAAGCCCTTTCCAGAGGGTAAACTCCTGCGCATAACCATCAAGCCGACGGTAAAGCACAGCGACGTTCATAAACCAGCCGATGTACAGCGCCAGCCAAAAACTGAGCTTCTGCTGTGTCATCGTTCTAATATATTTCATGCATGAAACCTGGAAAAAGAAGAGATAAAACCGCCTTGCTTACGCAATATAAGTGGGCAGGTTAATGGGGTGCGTTCAGGTTGTTTAACTACTCAAACCCATTCGAGATGCCTTGCGGCGACGGGCTCGCGAATCCTCCGGAACTGACTTAAGTCAGTGACTGAAACATGCGAGCGCAGTCAACAATAAGGTCATTTGAAGGACGGAGAGTATAAGAAACCTCTTTAAAGCGCGCTAAGTAGACCACAGAGAGAGGAAAAAGTACCGGGAGGGAATGTGATCCAACCAAACATTTACAAAACATTTGGTTGGACTGGCACAATTTGCTTAGGAGGCTAGCGCTTCAAGCCGGGATGGCCGTGCCTTCAGGCGTGCGCTTCGCTATAAACCTCGCCTTTCGGTTGGCGAATGGTGGTGGACAGCGCCAGCGAAATAATCAGTAGCGCGAATATAACGCAGAAGGTGACATAGAACCCGCCGAACAGCGAGGCAATCAGCGACCCGCAGATACTGCCGATACCGAAGCCGAGGTAAATCACACCGTAGTTTTTCGCCAGGTTGTTCAGACCGAAGAATTCGCTAATCAACGATGGGAACACGGTAATGGTGCCGCCGAAGTTGAAGGCCACACAGGCGATAGCGGCAAAGAAGGTCATCGCGTTCAACGGAGCGAACAGCAGCGCCGCCATCCCAATCAGGGATACCACCTGACCAATCGTAATCACGCGGATGCGGGAGATTTTATCCGACAGGATGCCCAGCACCAGACGTCCGCTCAGGTTAGCGATAGAGATAACGGTGACCGCATTCGCCGCCGTTGCGACATCCAGATGTACCATCCCCTGAGCGATATCTTTCGCCACGCCAATCACATACAGACCACTCATGCAGGCGGTCAGGAACATCACAGCTAACATCCAGTACTGCGGTTTACGCATCGACTCAGCCAGCGTGAAGTCATTTTCCACCACGCCGTTGTGGGAAGTCGCGGTATGTTCTGGCGCATCTTTCATTAATGTCGCACCGAAGACAATCATCACCAGGACGATGGCACCCCAGATAATGAAGGTTTTCTCCAGCCCGACGGTAGCCAGCAGATGGGTATCAATAAACTTAAAGCCAAGGCTGCCGAGACCGTAAGAACCAATGGAGAAGGCAGAAATCAGCCCCTTACGTTCCGGGAACCATTTCACGCAGTTGGAGAGCGTCAGCAGGTAGCCCGCGCCGTCCGCCAGACCCACCAGCAGACCCGCGCTCAGCCACAGCATTAACAGGCTGTTGGAGTGGGCGGTGAGGAAAAAGCCGAGGCCCAGCAAAATCCCGGACGCCATCGTGACGCGTTTGACGCCAAAACGTTCCTGTAATTTACCGGCAACGGAAGAGGATAGCGCCAGACCGAGACTTAACAGACCGAAGGAGAAAGCCACCTGGCTGACCGGTTCATCCAGTTTTGCGGAAAGGGAACTGTTGAACAAACTCCATGTATAAACCGATCCCAGCGCGAATTGTGTAACGATCGTGCCGGCTAGCGTAAGCCAGCGGGTATATTGACTGTTTGCAGCGTTCATAGCAGATATCCTGAAGAATTAACTGCCGCCACAATAGCGAAGTCCCCTGACCGCCAGGTTAAAAAAGGCATGAAATGCCATCAGCATGGAATGAAATGCATGCAGGCAGGAATGAATGACATTGGAAAAGCGATGGCGCATGAAAACATCGGCAATATGTTAGTGTTTACTATCTTACAACCCTGCGCCATTACTGTATTTTTTAGGTAACAACTACGTTTCCAGGATGCTACAAAAACGCTAAAAGTTAGCGCTGACACCCATCACGTAGAGATAATTTGCGCCCGTCGTCGGATTTTCCGCCTGGGATAATGCCGCCCATGCCGCAAGGTGTGAATTGAGCGACATGTCTGCCCCAAAGGTCACATCGCGCCAGGCGGCATCCTGCCCGCGGTTTGGCCCAATCTGTTCCGACGACAGCGGTTGGTTATAGCTCACCTGCGCCCACGGGTGCACGCCCCACAGCTCCTGGTAGTCCATACGCCAGCCGAGCGTATTGACCCATGGATTGTCGGTCGCCCGACGCGCCGGCGGGGTCGATACCACATCGCTACGCAAGCTCGCCACCGGCCCGGAGGTCACGCCGTTGGCCAGGGCAAAATTCCAGCCCACGCTCATCCCGTGGCTGCTGTCCGGCGGTGCGACGGCCTGATTCAATGCCATGCCGGGAAGATCGCCGGAGGCATTCATCCGCTCAGCCAGAATATCTTCATAACGTGGTTGGTGATCGCTATCCCACGTATAGCGCTCAGAGGTATTACTTTTAGTATCGTTAGCGATATATTCCTGTTGCCAGGCATACGCACCAGTAACCAATGAGGCCCAGACGGCCACACACGCCGGAAGCAAGCGCCCCCGAATGCCATAGCTTTTCTTTATTATCATTAATGCGACTCCAGAGAAGAGCCAAACCAGTATTATTGCTGTGTTTTTATGGGATCGGCTTCCCGTGAATACCCGGAATAATGTGACTGGACGAGCGAATGCTGCCAATGCACATGCAACCTGAATAATGGCGGGTATATTTGAGAGTGGTATCCCTGTATTAACTATTATCTTTATCTTTCAGCCGTCAAGGTGAACGCGTAAGTTTTATTGCTAAAGGGAGAGAGACATGCAACGTTGCGGATGGGTAAGCCAGGACCCGCTTTATATCGATTATCATGATACCGAGTGGGGCGTTGCGCAAAGAGATGCCCATAAACTGTTTGAAATGATCTGCCTTGAGGGCCAGCAGGCCGGGCTGTCGTGGATAACGGTCCTGAAAAAACGCGAAAATTATCGCCAGGCCTTTCATCATTTCGACCCCGTTCGCGTCGCAGCCATGGACAACGCCGATATTGAACGGCTGGTGCTGGATGCCGGTATTATTCGTCATCGTGGGAAAATTCAGGCTATTATTGGCAACGCGCGCGCTTTCCTGGAAATGGAGCAAAGTGGCGAGCCTTTCAACGATTTTGTCTGGTCTTTCGTCGACAATCAGCCACAAATTTCCCATGCCGCCACCCTGGCGGAAATCCCGACCACGACCCCAGCTTCCGATGCGCTCTCAAAGGCGCTGAAAAAACGCGGCTTTAAGTTTGTCGGCTCCACAATCTGCTACTCCTTCATGCAGGCCTGCGGTCTGGTCAACGATCACGTGACGAGCTGCTTCTGCTACCCGGGAGGCGATGATGATCCGCAAGTGGGACGCTAACGATACCGCTCCGCTGCTCACCCTGTGGCTGGAAAGCACCATTCATGCGCATCCGTTTATCCGTGAAGCATACTGGCATGAGAGTCTCGCGGTAGTGCGCGATGTCTATCTGCCCGCCGCCAGCAGCTGGGTGTGGGAAGAGCATGGCGTGGTCAAAGGGTTTGTCAGCGTCATGGAAGCCCGCTTTATCGGTGCGCTGTTCGTCGCCCCGGATGCCATTCGGCGGGGCATCGGCAGCGCGCTGCTGGAGGAGGTCAAACAGCATTACCTCTGGCTAAGTCTGGAGGTGTATCAGAAAAACGTTGAGGCGGTGAATTTCTACCATGCGCAAGGCTTCCGGATAGAAGACTGCGCATGGCAGGATGATACCTTACAGCCGACCTGGATTATGCATTGGCCGGCGGATCAAACGCTGTAAGCGTCAGCGCGGGACCATCATATTTCTCCAGCCACGCCAGCGCCGTATTTCCGGCGCAGCCGTTGCCCAGCCGCGAGGTCGGGATATCTTTGGTCAGCATGTTCACCGCGCCGTTTTTGCAGATGCCCGCCTGCGGGTCAATATCAGGCCAGGCGCCTTCGTGCAGGCAGATAACGCCCGGACGAATGCCGTCGGTCACCACCGCGCCGGCCAGCACCTGGCCCCGCGCGTTCCAGACCCGCACCACATCACCGTCGGCAATATTGCGCGCCTGCGCATCCTGCGGGTGTATGGTCAGCGGTTCACGGCCGGCAACGGCGTAACGTTCACGTAGCGATGTGTGGTTAAGCTGGCTGTGCAGACGATGCGCCGGGTGCGCCGAGAGAACCTGCAGCTGCCCGGCCTGCGCGTTACCGTGCCACTCATCCGGTGCCAGCCACATCGGGTGTGGCGGACAGTCGGGATAGGCAAAACCGGCAATCGTCGGGGAGTGGATCTCAATTTTTCCGCTGGCGGTTTTCAACGGATGGGCCTGCGGGTCGGCGCGGAAGTCGGCGAAGCGGGCAAAGCGCGCATTCTCCGGGTTCTCCGGCATCTCTATCAGCTGGTTAGCCTGCCAGAATTGCTCAAACGGCGGCAGGGTGACCTGCTGGCTCGCCCCGCGTTGCGCCGCAATCTGGTAGAAACTCTCCAGCCACTGTAGATCACTTTTCCCTTCCGTAAAGCGCTCACGGCCCCCGGCTTCCCACCGCTCGCTGAGATCGGCAAAGACGTCAAAATCATCCCGCGCCTCATCGCGCGGCGCCACCACGCGCTTCATCGGGACCAGATGCTGGTTGCTGTAATCCCCGGTCATCGTCAGATCGTGACGTTCAAACGAGGTAGTCGCCGGCAAAACGATATCGGCATGACGAGCGGCGGCGGTCCAGAAGCATTCGGAAATCACGATAAGCTCCGGCTTCTGCCACGCCTGGATCAGGCGGTTGGTATCCTGGTGATGGGTAAAGTTGGCGCCGCCCGCCCACCAGACGAAACGGATATCCGGGAAGTGGCGGTCCATCCCGTTATGCTGATACGCGGCGCCGGGGTTTTCCAGCGCTTCGACGATACGCGCCACCGGGATTTTATCAACGGCGTCAGTGCCGCCCGCCACGCTGCCCTGCATCGATGCCAGCACCGCCGCCCGTCGGGTGGGGTTGCCGCCATTGGAAAAATGGTAAGAAAGCCCGAAGCCACCGCCAGGGGTACCAATCTGCCCCAGCATCGCGGCGAGAGTCACCAGCATCCAGTGTTTTTGCTCACCGTACTGCTGGCGCTGCATTCCCCAGCCGGACATCAGCATGGTGGTATTTTCGTGGAATAACGCCGCCAGTTCACGGATCTTAGCTGCGCTAACGCCGCAGATATCGGCGGCCCACTCGGCACTTTTCGGTGTGCCGTCGCTCTCGCCGGTCAGGTAGCGGGCGAAAATGTCATAGCCGCTGGTGTAGCGCGCAAGAAACGCCGTGTCCTGCCAGCCGTTTTCCACCAGCGTATGGGCGATCCCCAGCATCATCGCCACGTCCGTGCCCATATGGGGCGCGATCCACTCGCCGTCCTGGCCGAAGAAATCCACGGTTTCCGATCGCATCGGATCGATACAGATCACCCGCTTGCCGCTTTTGCGCAGCCGGTCAAACCATTCGATCCCCTGCTCATCGGAAGCGTTCCAGGCAATTTTTAGCGTATTCAGCGGGTTGGCGCTCCACAGCACCACCACATCGCTGTGCTCCAGCACCATCGGCCAGCTGGTTTGCTGCTGATACACCTCATTGCCACCCACGACATACGGCATAATCGCCTGCGCCGCCCCGGTGGAATAGTCACCCAGGTGGCCGGTGTATCCCCCCGCCAGGCTCATATAGCGTTGCAATAACGTCGCCGCTTTGTGCAGGACGCCGTTAGAGCGCCAGCCGTAGGAACCGGCAAAAATCGATGCGGGCCCGTAACTTTCCCGGATCCGTCGGTGCTGGGTATGGATAAGATCCAGCGCCTGCTGCCAGCTCACCCGGACAAACTCATCCTGGCCACGAACACCCTGCGGGTGCTCCGGCGAGTCCAGAAAACCTTTCCGTACCATCGGATAGCGCACGCGGGTTTTGCTATGCACTTGCTCGCGCACGGCGGTTTGCAGCGAGTTGGCGAAAGAGGTCTCCA
The DNA here is from genome assembly GCF_014298075.1 of Enterobacter sp. JUb54. Taxonomy (GTDB): domain Bacteria; phylum Pseudomonadota; class Gammaproteobacteria; order Enterobacterales; family Enterobacteriaceae; genus Klebsiella; species Klebsiella lignicola. The sequence goes on along the minus strand of NZ_CP060418.1, from coordinate 4,249,679 downwards.
GCGCGCCGCGAGACGAGAGGACATTTTCTCCATCCGTTTCAACCAGCATTGGCCCCCAGTGGGCTGCGGTTAAGATGGTTTCGGTTGCAGATGAGGTTGGCAAAGCAGGCTCCTGGTCAGCGAATGCAGGTGTGGTGACGGTCTGTTACGCGACCGTTCAATGTTATTTACAAAAAGAGATGTTATCCGGGGAATTTTCTACGCTTTTGGGCGTCATAATCAACCGTCACGCGCGCTGTGACAAAGAATAAAAAGGATTAAGGAAATAACATGAAAAAAAGCGTACTCATGATTGCGGCGGTAGTTAGCGGCACCCTGGCCATTTCTGGCTGTACCACTAACCCGTACACCGGCGAACGCGAAGCGGGCAAATCCGGGATCGGTGCCGGCATCGGCTCACTGGTCGGCGCGGGCGTAGGCGCCCTCTCCTCGTCGAAAAAAGATCGCGGTAAAGGTGCGTTGATTGGCGCAGCAGCCGGGGCGGCGCTGGGCGGCGGTATCGGTTATTACATGGATGTGCAGGAAGCAAAACTGCGCGAGAAAATGCAGGGAACCGGGGTCAGCGTGACGCGAAATGGCGATAACATCGTGCTGAACATGCCGAATAACGTCACTTTCGACAGCAGCAGCGCCAACCTGAAACCTGCCGGCGCCAACACCCTGACCGGCGTGGCAATGGTTCTGAAAGAGTATGAAAAAACCGCGGTGAACGTCGTGGGCTATACCGACAGCACCGGCGGTCAGGATCTGAATATGCGTCTGTCACAGCAACGTGCCGACAGCGTCGCCAGCGCGTTGATCACCCAGGGCGTTTCCGCAAACCGTATCCGCACCAGCGGACTGGGCCCGGCGAACCCGATTGCCAGCAACAGTACGGCAGAAGGCAAAGCGCAGAACCGTCGCGTGGAAATCACCCTCAGCCCGCTCCAGTAATCCCGCCGGTCATTGCACCGATTGCGGTTTCCTCCGCCCGGCAACGCTCACCTGCCGGGCAAAATGCTTGATATAGCCAATTTTCGCGCTAAGGTGTTCTCCAGATTTCAGCAAAGGATGCCATCATGGCGAAAGCGGCGCGAGCAACTATTAGCGATGTGGCGAAAGCCGCAAAGACCGGAAAAACCAGTATTTCACGCTATCTCAATGGCGAAAAACACCTGCTTTCCGATGACCTGCTGGCCAGAATTGAAGCCGCAATTGCTGAACTCAACTATCACCCCAGCCTGATGGCGCGCGGGCTGAAGCATGGCCGGACCCGGCTTATTGGCCTGATTATCGCCGACATCACCAACCCCTACTCCGTCAATGTCCTCAGCGGTATCGAAGCCGCCTGCCGGGAGAAAGGCTTTACCCTGCTGGTGTGTAATACCAACAACCAGCTCGACCAGGAGCTGCACTATCTCGACCTGCTGCGCAGCTATCAGGTTGAAGGTATCGTCGTCAATGCGGTGGGGATGCGTGAAGAGGGGCTGAATCGCCTGCAACAGTCGGCGCTGCCGATGGTGCTTATCGACCGCAAAATTCCTGATTTCGCCTGTGACGTCGTCGGTCTGGACAACACCCAGGCCGCGACTACGGCGACAGAGCATCTGGTAGAGAAAGGCTTCGAGGCCCTGCTGTTCCTGAGTGAACCGCTGGGTTCGGTGAACACCCGCCGCGAGCGCCTGAGCGCGTTTCGCGCCACGATCCAGCGCCACACCGGCATCGTCGCGGAGAACGCCGAAGTCCAGCTTAACGACGGCGCGATGCTGGATACGGTGCTGCGCCAGTTCTACTCCCGGCATCGCGGCATGCGCAAGGCGCTGATTTCCGCCAACGGCGCGCTGACGCTGCAGATTGCGCGCGCACTCAAACGGGTCGACCTGATTTGGGGCAGCGATATTGGCCTGCTCGGTTTCGATGAGCTGGAGTGGGCGGAGCTGGCTGGCGTGGGCATCACTACCCTGAAACAACCCACGTGGCAGATTGGCTATGCCGCCGTTGAACAGGTGGTTCGGCGTATTGAAGGCAGCAACGATCCTGTCTGCGAGCGGGTATTTTCCGGCGAGCTGATCGTGCGCGGCTCCACCTCCCGCTAATCATCCTTCGTGATGGTGATCATAAATCAGACATCCTTCGCTTTCCTTTGGAACCGGTACCATCTAGCGTTATAGAAAGATTCGCTACAGTGCTACCGGGAGTTTGTCAGATGGCCAGAAAGATTATTGTCGTGACCGCCGCCTATGGTCACGATCGCATTAAGGAACTGGGTGGGCAATCCGCCGTACTGCCGTTTATCGCCGGCTCCGGCGCCGACGGCGTGGAAATCCGCCGTGAATTATTCAGCGCGGACGAGCTCAATCAGCTGCCCGCGCTGGCGGCGGACATCGAGCGCCATAGCCTGTTAGCCTGCTATTCCGCGCCGGAAGCCCTGTTTGAAGCCAATGGCGCCCTCAACCCGCGCCTGCCGGCGCTGCTGCAGGAGGCGCAAACCCTCAACGCCCTGTGGTTGAAACTGTCGCTGGGCCACTTCACCCATCACCAGGATCTGGAAACGCTGCGCCACACTTTGCAGGAGAGCGGCATGGCGCTGGTGGTGGAAAACGACCAGACCGACTGCGGCCAGCTGGCGCCGATGCTGCGCTTTCAGTCCGCCTGCCGGGTGAAACAGCTGCCGGTGACCCTGACCTTCGATATGGGGAACTGGCTGTGGGTTGGCGATTCGCCCGAAGAGGCCGCCCGCCATCTGGCGCCCACCGTCAGCTATATCCATGTCAAAGCCGCAGAACCTCACCTGGAAAACTATCGCGCCGTTCCCCCTGATGAAGCGCCGACGCGCTGGCTGGCCCTGCTCGATAACCTGCCCGCCGATGCCCCGCGCGGTATCGAATTTCCGCTGGTTGGCCACGATCTGACGGCCGTGACCCGCCGCTACGTCAATTTGCTACGCGAGGAGTAAGCCATGGAAAACAAGGTGATAGAAAGCTCGAACACGCAAACCCCATTAGATGTCATCACCATTGGCGAAGCGATGGCCATGTTTGTCGCCACGCAAACCGGCGATCTGGCCGACGTCGAGCACTTTATCAAACGCGTGGCAGGGGCGGAGTTAAACGTCGCCACCGGTCTGGCTCGTCTGGGGCTGAAAGTGGGCTGGGTCAGCCGCGTCGGCAAGGACAGCTTCGGCCGTTTTGTCCTGCGTTCACTGGCAAAAGAGGGCATTGATGCGCGCGGCGTTAGCGAAGACAGCCGTTACGCAACCGGCTTCCAGCTGAAATCAAAAGTCGAAAATGGAACCGATCCCATTGTGGAGTACTTCCGTAAAGGCTCCGCCGCCAGCCACCTCTCGACGGATGATTTCCACGCCGATTACTTCGCCAGCGCCCGCCATCTGCACCTCAGCGGCGTGGCGGCGGCACTGTCAGAAAGCTCATATACCCTGCTGGATCATGCGGCCAGCACCATGAAAGCCCAGGGGAAAACGATCTCTTTCGATCCTAACCTGCGCCCGGTGCTGTGGAAGAGTGAGGCCGACATGGTCGAGAAGCTTAACCAGCTGGCCTTCCAGGCCGATTGGGTTCTGCCGGGCCTGAAAGAAGGGATGATCCTCACCGGCCAGCAGACCCCGGAAGGTATCGCAGATTTCTATCTGACGCGCGGCGTGCAGGCGGTGATTATTAAAACCGGCTCCGACGGCGCCTGGTTTAAAACCGCCGCGGGTGAGCAAGGGGCGGTCGCCGCCGTCACCGTCGACAACGTGGTTGATACCGTGGGCGCTGGCGATGGTTTTGCCGTCGGGGTGATCAGCGCCCTGCTGGAAGGTCACGCGCTGCATCATGCGGTGCAACGCGGGAACCGCATCGGCGCGCTGGCGATTCAGGTCCAGGGCGATAGCGAAGGATTACCGACTCGCGAGGCGCTGGGCGAATAGCCCAGGCTGGCGAACCATAACAGCCTCTTCTGTACCCTACATACAGCGGCGGCATCATAAACCTCAACTTTAGAGGCAAGCCTATGAACAGCTCAACCAATGCAGCAAAACGTTGGTGGTACATCATGCCTATCGTGTTTATCACGTACAGCCTGGCGTACCTCGACCGCGCAAACTTCAGTTTTGCTTCGGCAGCGGGCATTACTGAAGATTTAGGCATTACCAAAGGGGTGTCGTCGCTCCTGGGGGCGCTTTTCTTCCTCGGCTATTTCTTCTTCCAGATCCCGGGGGCGATTTACGCCGAGCGCCGCAGCGTGCGCAAACTGATTTTTATCTGTCTGATTCTGTGGGGTGCCTGCGCCTCGCTGACCGGCATGGTACACAATATTCCGGCGCTGGCGGCTATCCGCTTTATTCTGGGCGTCGTCGAAGCGGCAGTGATGCCGGCCATGCTGATTTACATCAGTAACTGGTTTACCAAATCTGAACGCTCGCGGGCCAATACCTTCTTAATTCTGGGGAACCCGGTCACGGTACTGTGGATGTCGGTGGTATCCGGCTACCTGATTCAGTCCTTCGGCTGGCGTGAAATGTTCATTATTGAAGGCGTCCCAGCGGTGCTTTGGGCCTTCTGCTGGTGGGTGCTGGTAAAAGACAAACCGTCACAGGTCAACTGGCTTGCTGAAAGCGAAAAAGCGGCGCTGCAGGCGCAACTGGAAAGCGAACAGCAGGGCATCAAAGCCGTGCGTAACTACGGCGAAGCCTTCCGTTCACGTAACGTTATTCTGCTGTGCATGCAGTATTTTGCCTGGAGCATCGGGGTGTACGGTTTCGTCCTGTGGCTGCCGTCGATTATCCGCAGCGGCGGTGTCAATATGGGCATGGTGGAAGTGGGCTGGCTCTCTTCCGTACCGTACCTGGCCGCAACTGTCGCGATGATCGTAGTGTCATGGGCGTCCGATAAAATGCAAAACCGTAAACTGTTCGTCTGGCCGCTGCTGCTGATTGGCGGGCTGGCCTTTATCGGTTCCTGGGCGGTCGGCGCCAACCATTTCTGGGCTTCATATACCCTGCTGGTGATTGCCGGTGCAGCGATGTATGCCCCTTATGGCCCGTTCTTCGCCATTATCCCGGAAATGCTGCCACGTAACGTCGCCGGCGGCGCGATGGCGCTGATTAACAGCATGGGTGCGTTAGGTTCGTTCTTTGGCTCGTGGTTCGTGGGTTACCTGAACGGCAGCACCGGCAGCCCGTCCGCCTCATACATTTTCATGGGGGTGGCGCTTTTCGTCTCGGTATGGCTTACTTTAATTGTTAAGCCTGCTAATCATCAAAAACTTCCGCTTGGCGCTCGACACGCCTGACCTTTATCACCAGGGAGATCCGCATGAAGCCGTCCGTTATTCTCTACAAAACGCTTCCCGACGACCTGCTACAACGTCTGGAAAAACACTTTACCGTGACTCAGGTTAAGAATCTGAGCCACGACACTATCCAGCAGCACGCCGATGCCTTTGCCAACGCGGTAGGGCTGCTGGGATCGAGCGAAAAAGTTGATGCCGCGTTACTGGAGAAAATGCCCAGGCTTCGTGCTACCTCAACCATCTCCGTCGGCTACGACAACTTCGATGTTGCGGCGCTGAACGCGCGTAAGGTGCTTCTGATGCATACGCCGACCGTGCTCACCGAAACGGTGGCCGATACGGTGATGGCGCTGGTGTTAAGCACGTCGCGTCGCGTCGTCGAAGTGGCGAATCGCGTGAAAGCCGGGGAGTGGACCAAAAGCATTGGTCCGGATTGGTTCGGCACCGATGTGCACCACAAAACGCTGGGGATCGTCGGCATGGGCCGCATTGGGATGGCGCTGGCACAACGGGCGCACGCCGGTTTCGGCATGCCGATTCTGTACAATGCCCGCAGCCGACATCCACAGGCGGAGGAGCGCTTCAACGCGCGTTACTGCGATCTGGATACGCTGCTGCAGGAAGCCGATGTGGTCTGCCTGATCCTGCCGTTGACCGCGGAAACGCATCATCTGTTCAACGCCGACAAATTTGCCCTAATGAAGTCCTCCGCCATCTTTATTAATGCCGGACGCGGTCCGGTCGTTGATGAACAGGCGCTGATCGCAGCATTACAGCAAGGCGAAATCCACGCGGCGGGGCTTGATGTTTTCGAGCAGGAACCGCTGGCGAAAGACTCTCCGTTGCTGAGTCTGCCGAATGTCGTCGCGCTGCCGCATATCGGTTCCGCTACCCATGAGACCCGCTACAACATGGCGGCCTGTGCGGTAGATAACCTGATTGATGCGCTGAATGGTCAGGTGGACAAAAACTGCGTTAACCCGCAGGTAAAGTGAAGGGATAAGCTGATACTACCCGGCAGCATACGGCCGGGCAGTCTCCCGGGTCGGCCTCAGAGCCAGACCCGGGGTGGCAAACCGATTAACGCGTTGCGTTAACTGCCGCCGTCCACGCCTGGTTGAAAGCCTGATGCTGGGCAGCCAGCGGGCCAATCAGGGTGTTGTACTGGCTGGCCTGCTGCGACGTCGGGAACTGGATCCCGTTCGCCACGAAGCTCACCTGAGTATTTTGCTGAGCGATGAAATCACCCACCTGTACCAGCTGCTGCGTGAAGACCTGCGCGGCAGGGATCAGCGGCTGCAATGCATTGGCCGGAGTGGTCACGACTTTATTGTAAACCTGGTCAAAGACCGGCTTCAGATCGTCACCCTGCTTCAGCGCGCTATGTGCGCCATCGGCCTGCATTTTTGCATTTTCCAGCTGCTGGCTCAGCACGCCCAGCGCACCGTTTGCCTGGCGCAGCGGTTCACGCTGAGTCACATAATCCTGGGGAACGCGAATCGCGCCCACGCTATCTACGACCGGACGCAGACCTGCATCCATCGCCTGACTTACCTGCTGTGAATAGCCGTAAATCACCGCGTAATCGGAGACAAAAGGACCGAACTGTTTTTTCTGATCGGCAGTCAGCGTCGGCAGACGTTCGCCGCTACGCATTGCCGTATTTTGCAGGAAATCGATAAACGCTTTGCGCTGATCGCCTTCTTTATCAAAACACCCACTCAGGCTAACCACCATCAATAAGGCCGCAATAGCCGCAAACCAGCGAGAGCAGGACTTTCCTGTCGCCATTTTTTTACTCCTTTCAGCCAAAAAAAGCGCACACAGACACACACGTGCCAGACGCTGACAAGGATAGTCCAGGTCGGCCCGGCAGGATACTCTTTCCTGACAATCTCCGCAGGAAAAGCACGGTTCCCGGCGTTTTATCGCCAGAGGCTGGCGTATGTTAAGCCCATCACAATTACCGCCATCATTCATCGGTCGCTAAAAAACAACAACTTCATGATTTAACTAATATTTAAAAAACACACTTTCTGCCCGACGGCGAAAGCGAACGATAATCGCACGCTTCCTGGCGTGCCTGCGTTGCCTGGGTAGGCGTTCGGTGATTTGATAAACGAGCGATTAACGGCAACTCGTTCGATTATCGCACAAATTATCTCAACGACAGCGAGGGAGTGAGTCATCACCCTGCCCCGCTCTGGCTGCCAGGAATGCCGTATGAATAAGACAACCATCGATATTCAGGCTTTTATTAATGAACATCCGTTTACCAGATATCAGTGGATGATTCTGGCCTTATGCTTTATCACCGTCGCGCTGGACGGGTTCGATACCGCCATTATCGGTTTTATTGCCTCTGACCTGGTGCAGGAATGGGGCGTGGAGAAATCCGCCTTAGGCCCGGTGATGAGCGCCGCGCTGGTCGGTCTGGCGGTTGGTGCGCTGACCGCCGGCCCGCTGGCTGACCGCATTGGTCGCAAGAAAGTCCTGCTCATGTCGATTGTGGTTTTCGGCAGCTTTAGTCTGTTGACCGCCTTCGCCACCAGCCTCAACCAGCTGGCGCTGCTGCGCTTTTTGACCGGCCTGGGACTTGGCGCCGCGATGCCTAACGCGGCCACGCTGTTGAGCGAATATGCCCCTGAACGCCGTCGCGCGTTGCTAGTGAACCTGATGTTCGTCGGCTTCCCGATGGGTTCATCGCTGGGCGGCTTTCTCTCGGCCTGGATGATCCCCCATTACGGCTGGCAAAGCGTGTTGATCCTCGGCGGCGTCATGCCGCTGCTGCTGGCGGTGGCGCTGGTGTTCTTATTGCCGGAGTCGGCGCGCTATATGGTCGTCAAACGCCAGCCAGCGCCACGTATTGCGGCGATTCTCCGGCGTATCGCGCCGCTGCCGGAGCAGGTTGACTTTACGCTGCATGAAGCCGACCAGGTGAAAGAGAAATCGGCGCTGGCGGTGATTTTCTCGCCGCGCTACATCGTCGGGACCGTGATGCTGTGCATGACCTACTTTATGGGGCTGCTCATCTTCTATTTACTGACCAGCTGGCTGCCGCTGCTGATTCGCGAAACCGGCGCATCGATGAGCCAGGCATCAATCATCACCGCGTTGTTCCCGCTGGGCGGCGGTATCGGGGTACTGATCCTCGGCGCGCTGATGGACAAGATAAACCCCAATAAAGTGGTGGCTGTGGGCTGGCTGTTGACCGGTATTTTCGTCTGCCTCGTGGGCTTCTCTACCAGCAGCCTGGTCTTGATGGGGGTGATGGTGTTTATTGCCGGCAGCATCATGAACGGCGCGCAATCCTCAATGCCCGCCCTGGCCGCCGGATTTTATCCGACCCAAGGTCGGGCGACCGGCGTGGCATGGATGCTGGGTATCGGCCGATTTGGCGGCATCCTTGGTGCCTTCAGCGGTGCGTTCCTGATGCAGGCTCAGCTCTCCTTCGAGACCATTTTCACCCTGCTGTCGATTCCGGCGTTCTTATCTGCCGGTGCGCTGCTGGTGAAATATAAGATGAGCAAGCAGCAACAGGCATCGCCTCAGACCCAGGCAAAAAGCATGCAAAAAGCCTGATCCTCAGGCCAGCGGGAAGCCGCTGGCCTGACCGTTTTCATCAGCGTTTACAAAAATTTTCCATAGCCGATCGACTGATGATTAATCATCACCTTACCTGCCGTTTTCCTCTGCGTATCGCCGCTCAAACGATAGCCTGCATGCACATAATCACCCACGTGATCATTATTTGCCTTTTTTCTGACTATTCTTAATAGGCTAAATAAATCTACCCTTTTGCTGTGTGATAAAAGGAGTTCTCAATGGAATATAAAGATCCCGTGTTTGAACTGCTTAGCAGCCTGGAACAAATTGTTTTTAAAGATATTTCGCCGACTAACGCCCAGCCCAGGAAGCAGACCGCATTCAGCGAGTTTGAGCGGCTTCGTCAAGGCAGCGGCCTGCAAATTGATGATTTTGCCAATGCCATGGGCGTCAGCGTGGCGATGGTACAGGAGTGGGAATCAAGACGGGTGAAACCCTCTTCCACCGAGCTCAAATTAATGCGCCTGATTCAGGCAAACCCTCAGCTTTCAAGGCAACTTCTCGACTAAAGTTCTATAATGAAGTGAGGGTCTGACTACGGTCCTGATACGGGACCGTTTTTATTTGTGTGAAAAAAAGGTTTGCTATCGCTACGCAAAAATGAGTTAATGCTCGCAGGTTTGATGTACAGACCACAGAGCATTGGTATAGAGTAGTCCTTGAGCGGTTATCATAGATACCCCGGTAGTGAACTTTCCCTTTATAGCTTCAAATCTGTAGTCCAGACCTTATCGCCGAAAGGTTCATTTATTATTTAAAGGTATTTCGCTATGTCCGGTAAAATGACTGGTATCGTAAAATGGTTCAACGCTGACAAAGGCTTCGGCTTCATCACTCCTGATGACGGTTCTAAAGACGTGTTCGTACACTTCTCCGCTATCATGAACGATGGCTACAAATCTCTGGATGAAGGTCAGAAAGTTTCCTTCACCATCGAAAGCGGCGCTAAAGGCCCGGCAGCTGGTAACGTAACCAGCCTGTAAGCTTAAATTAAGCTCAGAATTCAAGATCCCTGCCTCACGGCGGGGATTTTTTTATCTGTAGATCAACAACCGCCGTCTTCACAGAGGGCGGTTTTTTTGTCTTCACAGCGCTGAAAAATGCCAGCCTTCCATGCGCCACTCCAGCGAGTGGGTCAGCCGCAATCCCTGGAGAAAATCATCGTCATGCGACACGACAATCATCGCCCCAGGAAACGCCGCTAATGCCGACTCAATAGCCCGGGTGGACACTAAATCAAGATGGTTAGTTGGCTCATCTAACAACAGAAGCTGCGCCGCTTCACGCCGCCACAGCACACAGGCCAGCGCGGCTTTTAATCGCTCGCCGCCGCTCAATGCCGACAACGGCAGATTAATTTTATCCGCCCCCAGTTGCAGTTGGGCAAGACGGCTGCGTAATGCGCCCGCCTCCAGCGGCGTATCATCAAGATTAAGGTGCGCCATGACCGACAGCGACAAATCCAGCTGCGACAAGTTCTGATCCAGCCAGGCCGCATGCACCGATACCCGACACTCGCCGGATAAAGGTGCCACCAGACCCATCAGCGTTTTCAGAAGCGTGGTTTTCCCGCAACCGTTAGGGCCACGCAACGCCACGCGCAGCGGTCCGTCAAGCCGCCAGTCAAGCGGCAGAGTGTCAGAAAATGCCAGCTGTAAAGCGTCGAGGACTAATACCTGTTTGCCGGCGGAAATCTGACTCCCCGGCAAGGTAAACATCACCGCCGCCTCTTCTTCAACCCGCTCACGCGCCTGAGCAACCGCAGCGTTTAGTGCGCTATTTTGTTCCCGGTGCTGGCGATGCACTGTACCCGGACGCTCCTTCGCCGCCCCTTTGTATTTCACCCGCTCAAAGGAGGCGATATTCAGCGTATCAACCACTCGCAGTGTCTGAGCAGAGCGTCGCTGGCTGGCGTCATGTTCCTTTTGCATCCGTATACGCGTACGACGGCGCTCGGTTGCAGCATGTTCCAATGCCGAACGTGCCGCCTGCTGCTCCACATCACGCTGCTGCTGATAATCGGCGTAGTTGCCTCCGTAGCTGCGCAGCGCGCCGGGCGTGTGTTCAAGTATGCGCGGCATGTTAGCCAACAGCGCACGATCGTGACTCGCTATCAGCGCCCCTCCGGGCCAGCGTTCAAGCTGTTGATACAACCAATCGCGTCCTTGTCTGTCCAGATGGTTAGTTGGCTCGTCCAGCAATAAATAGTCCGCGCCTGACAGAAAGGCCCCGCACAGCAACGCTTTCACCCGCTCCCCGCCGCTCAGTGAAGATGCGAGTCGATCGGGGGAAAACGCTGGCAGATCAGCAGCTTCAAACGCCGTACTCAGGCGATCGCGTAGATCCCAGAAACCTTCCAGGCTATCGACGTCATCAGGCAGCCCTTCACCGCACTCAAGCCGCCGCAAAGCAGAAAATATGGACTCATAGCCCAACAGGGCAGCCAGCGATGTGCTGGAGGTGATAGCCGGCTGTTGGGCAACATAGGCCAGTGAGGTACCGCGTTCGATATGTCCACCAGAGGGAGAATCTATGCCCGCCAGCAGGCGCAGCAGCCGGGTTTTCCCGACGCCATTTCGCCCGACCAGACCGCAGAGTGAACTCTCCAGCGCGATATTCAGCGGACCAAAAAGCATTTCTCCCGTCGCAAACTGACAGGTGACCTGATGCAAAATAAAAGAGGGGGATTGGGCACAATGGGCCATAAGCACTCCTGAATGAAATCAATACATCCCCTGCTGACGCAGTGCGCTAGCAAGGATCCGAATTCAGCAGGCGTGTTTGTCCATTTCAGTGTGCTCTCAGTGAGACGAGGGATTCGTCGGGGCATAGAATAGCCATACCCCCGCCCTTATGACAAGGTTAATTTTCCAACAACCGTGATCAGGCTAATCAACTCTCCCCGCTAGCAGATGCAAAACACTGTCGATATCGCTTAATTTTTATCGCTCAATTTTCATTCTAATTTTTTGACAGAGATGAGCAAATTGTTCTGATTTTAATCAGTCGTCAATAGTCCTATTATTTATCACATCAGAGCAACAACGCGCTCTAACACACAAAACCACTTAAGGAATATGACCATGAAATCTATCAAAACTTTAGCTGTAGTTTCCGCTCTCTCCCTGATGTCTTTCGGTGCGTTTGCCCAGAGTATCAGCACCACCGCCTCCACGCTGGACCGCGCAGAAGCGAAAATTGCCGCTCAGGCAGCCGAACAGGGTGCGTCATACAAAATCACCAGCGCCCAGTTTAACAACCGCGTGCATATGACTGCCGAACTGACCAAATAAGTCGTCCCCGTTTTTGCCGGGCCGCCGGACGTGAACCAGACAGGCGACAACGACAACACGATGAAGAAGGAATACAGAATGAAAAATATCAGCGTGATCACCGCCCTGTTGCTGGCTGCTTCACTCTCCTCTGGCGTGATGGCCGCAGAGCGTCAGCCTGCACAGCCGGAAGCCGGTTCGAACATTGATACCTCAGTGCATCAGAATCGCATCAACGTCAGCCACGCGTTTGATAAAGAGAACCTGACTGCAGGGACTCTGCAATAAATCAGAAGGGCCGAACGGCCCGTAGATGAGCTAATCCATCGCTTAGCGCATAAAAAAACCTGCCATCGGGCAGGTTTTTTGTTTTGCAGACGCAACCGTTACTGCAGCAGAGAGATATCCGCAACCTGCAGGAACAGCTCGCGAAGCTTCGACAGCAGCGTCAGACGGTTGATACGCACGTCTTTATCTTCGGCATTCACCATCACGTTCTCAAAGAACTCATCCACCGGCTCACGCAGGGCGGCCAGCTCGATCAGCGCTTCCTGATAACGACCTTCGGCAAAGTACGGCTGCAGCTTATCGCGCAGTACGACCAGGTTTCTGGCGAGGTTCATCTCAGCATCTTCCTTCAGCACCGAGGCGTGAACGATGTCGTTCAGAACTTCGTCGGACTTCGCCAGGATGTTGGAAACACGCTTGTTGGCCGCGGCCAGTGCAGACGACGCTTCCAGAGTACGGAAGTGCGATACCGCCTTCATGCGGGCATCGAAATCTGCCGGACGGGTCGGACGACGCGCCAGTACCGCCTGAATGGTGTCAACGGTGTAGCCTTCATCCTGATACCAGGCGCGGAAACGACCGAGCATGAAGTCGATAACATCATCGACAACCTTCGCGTTGGTCAGCTTGTCGCCGTACAGACGCACCGCTTCTTCAGTCAGCGTCTGCAGATCCAGATTCAGGTTCTTCTCGACGATGATGCGCAGCACGCCCAGCGCGGCACGACGCAGCGCAAACGGGTCTTTATCACCTTTAGGATGCTGGCCGATGCCAAAGATACCCGCCAGGGTGTCCATCTTGTCGGCAATCGCCACGGCACAGGCTACCGGGTTGGACGGCAGGTCATCACCGGCAAAGCGCGGCTGATACTGCTCGTTCAGCGCGACGGCAACGTCTTCGGCTTCGCCATCATGGCGCGCGTAGTGCATCCCCATGACGCCCTGAGTATCGGTGAACTCGAAGACCATATTGGTCATCAGGTCGCACTTCGACAGCAGGCCTGCACGGGTCGCGTGGTTAACGTCGGCGCCGATCTGACCGGCAATCCAGCCCGCCAGGGCCTGAATACGGTCGGTTTTGTCGCGCAGCGTGCCCAGCTGCTGCTGGAACAGCACGGTCTGCAGACGCGGCAGATGATCTTCCAGACGCTTTTTACGGTCGGTATTGAAGAAGAACTCCGCATCCGCCAGGCGCGGACGAACCACCTTCTCGTTACCGGAGATGATCTGCTGCGGGTCTTTAGATTCGATGTTAGCCACGAAGATAAAGTTCGGCAGCAGTTTGCCGTCCTCGGCATACACCGGGAAGTACTTCTGGTCACCTTTCATGGTGTAAACCAGCGCTTCAGACGGTACCGCGAGGAATTTTTCTTCGAATTTCGCTGTCAGGACTACCGGCCACTCGACCAGCGAGGTGACCTCTTCCAGCAGGCTTTCGCTGAGATCGGCTTTACCACCAATCTTCTGCGCCGCAGCTTCTGCGTCGGCTTTAATCATCGCTTTACGCGTTGCGTAATCCGCCACCACTTTGCCGCGCTCCAGCAGAATCTGCGGATACTGATCGGCATTGTCGATGGTGAACTCCGGCTCGCCCATAAAGTGGTGACCACGAATCACGCGGTCGGAAGCGATACCCAGAATCGTTGCCGGGATCACTTTATCACCCAGCAGCAGCGTCACGGTGTGGACCGGACGGACGAAGTGGACGTCAGAGTCGCCCCAACGCATCAGTTTCGGGATCGGCAGTTTCGCGAGTGAGGTTGCTACCATGTTTGGCAGCAGCGCTTCGGCGCTTTCGCCCGTCACATGCGCACGATACAGCAGCCATTCACCTTTATCGGTAGCCAGACGCTCGGCCTGGTCGACGGTGATCCCGCAGCCACGCGCCCAGCCTTCGGCCGCTTTGCTCGGTTTGCCTTCTGCATCAAACGCCGCAGAGACTGCCGGGCCGCGTTTTTCGACTTCGCGATCCGGCTGAGATGCCGCCAGGTTAGCGACTTTCAGCGCCAGACGACGCGGTGCAGCAAACCATTCAACGGCGCCGTGGGCGAGGCCAGCAGCATCCAGTTCCGCGGTAACATTCGCAGCAAAGGATTCAGCCAGGCTGCGCAGGGCTTTTGGTGGCAGCTCTTCGGTGCCGATTTCCACCAGGAAAGTTTTATCAGACATGGCCGCCTCTTATTTGTTTTTGTTGCACATCGGGAAGCCGAGGGCTTCACGGGAAGCGTAGTAAGCTTCCGCCACTGCTTTGGTCAGGGTGCGAATGCGCAGGATATAGCGCTGACGCTCGGTGACGGAAATGGCTTTACGTGCATCCAGCAGGTTGAAGCTATGGGCGGCCTTCAGAATACGCTCGTAGGCAGGCAGCGGCAGCGGGTTTTCCAGCGCCAGCAGCTGCTGTGCTTCTTTCTCATACTGCTCGAAGCAGGAGAACAGGAAGTCGACATCCGCGTATTCAAAGTTGTAGGTCGATTGCTCGACTTCGTTCTGATGGAACACGTCGCCGTAGGTGGTTTTACCCAGCGGGCCGTCGCTCCAGACCAGGTCGTAAACGCTGTCTACGCCCTGAATGTACATTGCCAGACGTTCCAGACCGTAGGTGATCTCACCGGTAACCGGTTTGCATTCCAGGCCACCCACCTGTTGGAAGTAAGTGAACTGCGTCACTTCCATGCCGTTCAGCCACACTTCCCAACCCAGACCCCAGGCACCCAGCGTCGGGTTTTCCCAGTTGTCTTCCACGAAGCGAATATCGTGAATGGTCGGATCCATACCCAGCTCTTTCAGAGACCCAAGGTACAGCTCCTGAATGTTGTCCGGCGATGGCTTAATGACCACCTGGAACTGGTAATAGTGCTGTAAGCGGTTCGGGTTTTCGCCATAGCGACCGTCGGTCGGACGGCGGGAAGGCTGCACATAGGCGGTCGCCATCGGCTCTGGCCCCAGCGCACGCAGGCAGGTCATCGGGTGAGAGGTGCCGGCGCCGACTTCCATGTCCAGTGGTTGAACAATGGTGCAGCCCTGACGAGCCCAGTAATCCTGTAAGGTCAGGATCAGGCCCTGGAAGGTCCTGGTATCAAACTTTTGCATATTATTTCGTGCTGGATACGTGTGGATTTAAAGGAAGGGATCAGTATACCCGCTGGATGCGAGATATACAGTACGAAACGGTGTTGTTTAAACAAAATTGCGGAAATTAGCGCCATCATGGGGCATCAGAGCCCGATTTACCGCATAGAAAGATGTAAAAACTGCCCGTCTGGGTCAAAAGAACAGATAAAGTGCTCATTCTTCGAGGTCAGGCCAGAGAGCTCGTAGCTCCCCTGGAACTGCTCGAAACGGCTGACGTCCACCATTCGGGTTCCGGTACTATAGCGTTTCGCCGCCTGATCCTTGCACAGTTGCTCCATATTAAGGGTAATTTGCGGCGTAATACGCGCACGCTGCGCTTTTTGCACCGGCTGAGCTGGCGACTGGCTGCAGCCCGCAAGCAGGAGCACTAACAGACCAGAAAATAAATATTTCATCACCATTTTTTCCAACCGTTTTGTTAGCAAATTGTTATCTTGCAGGCTACGTGAAATCACCGGACCATTGTGCGAATCTCTCCACATCCCGACAAGAGTATTGCGGGAAACTCGGAATATTCCATTGCGACACCCTCCGATAAGGGAAGTCAGACTCTCTTTAAGCAGGAGCAACTGAGGCACTGATGCAGGAAAAAATACGCTGGATTACACATTTGCGCGGTATCGCATGCCTGATGGTGGTGATGATTCACAGCACCACGTGGTACATCACCCATCCCCATACGATTAACCTGCTGGACTGGGATATTGCCAACCTGCTTAACTCCGCGTCCCGGGCCAGCGTCCCGCTGTTTTTCATGATGTCAGGTTATCTGTTTTTCGGTGAACGCAGCGCCCAGCCGCGGCATTTCCTGCGTATCGTCCTGTGTGTACTGTTCTATAGCGCGCTGTCGCTGCTCTACATCACCTTGTTCACCCACATCAACGTGCTGCTGTCGCTGAAGAATCTGCTGCAAAAACCGGTGTTCTATCACCTGTGGTTTTTCTTCGCCATCATCGTCATTTACCTGCTCTCTCCGCTGCTGCAGGTGAAACAGGTGGCGCCCAAAATGCTGCTGGTCCTGATGCTGGTCATCGGCCTGCTGGCGAACCCCAACATGGTGTCGGTTAAAGCCGGCGGCATCGAATGGCTGCCGCTCAACCTCTACATCAACGGCGATACGTTTTACTACGTCCTGTATGGCGTGCTGGGCCGGGCAATAGGCATGATGGAGACGGAGAAAAAATGGCTCACGCTGCTGTGCGCCGGGCTTGTTGCCACGGCTGTCTGGGGGATTTCACGCGGGACTCTGCACGAGCTGGCGTGGCGGGGCGACTTCGGCGATACCTGGTATTTATACTGTGGACCGGCGGTGTTTATCTGCGCGATAGCCCTGTTCACGCTGGTGAAAAACACGCTGAACCAGTGCCAGATCCCTTTCCTGACGCTGATTGCCCGTCATTCGCTGGGGATCTACGGCTTTCATGCCCTGCTCATTCATGCGCTGCGGGCCAGCGGCCTGGTGCTGACCCGCTGGCCGCTGCTGGATATTTTGTGGGTGTTTGGTGCGGCGTTGTCGGGCAGCCTGCTGCTGTCGATACTGCTACAGCGCCTGGATACCCGACGTCTGGTCAGCTAATCCCCCGGATTTATGACGACATCAGCGGCAACAGCTGCTGATAAATCTGCCGGAAGGTTTCCCGGCGCGGCGCATAACGGGCAAAACGTTCGGCGTCGGGTCGGTGCGCCTGTTCCAGCGGCAATTGCGGCAGCAGGTCTGAGAACGCCACGCCTTTATGCAGCGCCAGCTGCGCCAGACGAGCGGCCCCAAGGGCTGGCCCGACGTCACCGCCGGTGCGGAAATCAAGCTGCTGACCGCTGATATCCGCCAGCATCTGCCGCCACCAGGGACTGCGCGCCCCGCCGCCAATCAGGGTGATACTTTCCGGTTTCACGCCGCAGGCATGCACCACGTCCATGCCGTCCGCCAGCGCATAACCCACGCCTTCCAGCACCGCGCGCGCCAGCTCCGCCGGGCCATGCTGATGAGTCAGGCCGAAAAATACGCCTTTGGCGTGCGGGTTGTTGTGCGGGGTACGCTCGCCGGAGAGATAGGGTAAAAACCAGACCGCATCGCTATGCTCATTCGCCGATTCCGCCGCGGCGATCAGCGCAGGCACGGTGCCAAGGCCGGTCAGTTTTGCAGCCCAATCCAGGCAGGAAGCAGCGCTCAGCATCACCGACATCAAATGCCAGCGACCCGGCAGGGCGTGGCAAAAACTGTGTACCGCGCTTTCAGGTTTGCTAAGAAAGCCGTTGCTGACCGCGAAATAGACCCCGGAGGTTCCCAAAGAGAGCATGGCCTGGCCCGCGTCCGCCATCCCCACGCCGACCGCGCCGGCAGCGTTATCGCCGCCGCCAGCCACCACCAGCGCCTGCGGCATATTCCAGGCCTGAGCGACCTCGGCACGCAGCGTCCCCGTCACCTCACAGCCCTCAAACAGCGCGGGCATGTTATCGCGGCTCAGGCCGCAGGCGGCGAGCATCTCATCGCTCCAGTCGCGTTTTTCGACATCCATCCACAGGGTGCCGGCGGCATCTGACATATCGCTGGCATAATCACCGGTCATCCGCAGACGGAGATAATCTTTCGGCAGCAGGACTTTATCGACCTGACGGAAGATCTCAGGCTCATGGTGCTGAACCCAGAGTAATTTCGGCGCGGTGAAACCCGGCATCATCAGGTTGCCGGTAATCTGCCGCGAGCGCCCCACGGCCTGTTCCAGCTCGGCACACTCGTCTCCGCTACGCCCGTCATTCCACAAAATCGCCGGACGCAGAACCCGCTGTTGTTTATCCAGCAACGTGGCGCCGTGCATCTGCCCGGCAATACCGATGGCTTTGACGTCGCGCAGCGCGTGCTGTGCGCCCAACGCCTGCATGGCGTGGTCTGTCGCCTGCCACCATTGCTCGGGGTCTTGTTCAGACCACAGCGGGTGTGGGCGCGATACGTTGAGGGGCGCGGTGTGCGACGCCAGAAGCTCACCCTGCTCATTGAGCAGAATGGCCTTCACGCCCGAAGTGCCTAAATCAATCCCGATGTACATACGGACTCTCCTTAATCGCGCGCCACGGCTAAGAGCCTATCCCAGTAGGCGTAGATGTTGCAGCCAGTTTGGGCACGGACAGCGCGGAACCACCGGAGCGTACACGCAGTACGTGAGGATGGTGAGCACTGCCCAGGGCCAAAATGGCAAATAAAATAGCCTAATGGGATCGGCTCTAAGCGTGGCGCGAGAATGCATGCTATTGCAACGCCCGGCAGTGCCGGGCGTCATCATTACTTATCAAAGAGATAATAGTTAACCAGATTCTCCAGTTGCTCCTGATGGCCGCTCTGGTGCTGCGGCGCCAGATTATGCTGCGCCGCGTACTGGGCGATCTCCGTCAGGGTCATTTTCCCGGACAGGATTTGCTGGCCCAGATCGCCGTTCCAGCCGGCGTAGCGCTTCGCGACGCGCTTATCCAGCTCTCCCTCTTCAATCATGCGCGCCGCCACTTTCAGCGACAGTGCCATGGTATCCATCGCCCCAATATGACCATAGAACAGATCGTATTTGTCGGTGCTCTGGCGACGCACTTTGGCATCAAAGTTCAGCCCGCCGGTGGTAAAACCGCCCGCTTTGAGGATTTCATACATCACCAGCGCATTCTCTTCCACGCTGTTCGGGAACTGGTCGGTGTCCCAACCCAGCTGCGGGTCGCCGCGGTTGGCATCGACGGACCCAAACAGCCCCAGCGCAATGGCGGTGGCAATTTCGTGGTGGAACGAGTGGCCGGCCAGGGTCGCGTGGTTGGCTTCAATGTTCAGTTTGATCTCTTTTTCGAGGCCGAACTGCTTGAGGAAGCCGTAGACGGTAGAGGCATCGTAATCGTACTGATGCTTGGTTGGCTCCTGCGGTTTAGGTTCAATCAGCAGCGTGCCCTGGAAACCGATTTTATGTTTGTGTTCAACCACCAGCTGCATGAAACGGCCAATTTGCTCACGTTCCTGGCGCAGGTCGGTATTCAGCAGGGTTTCGTAACCTTCACGACCGCCCCACAGGACATAGTTTTCCCCGCCCAGTTTGTGGGTCGCATCCATGGCGGTCACGACCTGAGTCGCCGCCCAGCTAAAGACTTCCGGATCCGGATTAGTCGCAGCCCCGGCACCGTAGCGCGGGTTGGTGAAGCAGTTTGCTGTGCCCCACAGCAGCTTCACGCCGCTTTGTTCCTGCTTCGCCGCCAGCACATCCACCATCCGGGAGAAATTCTCCAGGTACTCTTTCAGCGAGGCGCCTTCCGGAGAGACGTCCACATCGTGGAAGCAGTAATAGGGGACGTTCAGCTTGTGGAAAAACTCAAAGGCGACATCGGCTTTACGTTTGGCCATTTCCAGCGCATCGCCCGGCTGCTGCCACGGACGGTTAAAAGAGCCCACGCCAAACATATCGGCCCCGTTCCAGCAGAACGTATGCCAGTAGCAGGCGGCAAACCGCAGATGCTCTTCCATACGTTTGCCCAACACCAGCTCGTCCGGGTTGTAGTGACGGAATGCCAGCGGGTTAGTGGTTTTCGGGCCTTCATAACGAACGCGATCGAGTTGATCGAAATAGGTCTGCATAATGAACTCCATATTCAGGGATGCGGCGGGTAATATCTCTGACCTCAATATAGAATCGCTGTTTTACTTTCCTCAATTACGTTATTTCACACCACCATTGAGAGAATCCACAAACGTGCGCCAGATCCCATAACGCGATATTAATAACCACACCGCCACTTTCCCTTCAGAGACATATCAATGATATAGCGCAAACCATCATTTTTAAAAATAAGATCGTGGTCATAAATCAGCAAACAAACGAAATTTCGTAACCGCAAAATAAGCACAGATAATTGCCAGCGGTCCTTTGGCTGTTAAGAATCTACTAAGTACCAGGCCGTTTCTTTACCCCGTTCGTCTTATCCTGCACCCTACAAAAAAGGCGTTATTATTATGAAGATAAAGAACCTTTGCCTCACGCTCTGTGCTTCACTCCTGCTCACCAGCATGGTGGGTATGGCTAAAGAAGTTAAGATTGGTATGGCCATTGACGATCTCCGTCTTGAACGCTGGCAGAAAGATCGTGATATTTTTGTCAACAAAGCCGAATCATTAGGTGCGAAAGTATTTGTGCAGTCCGCCAATGGTAATGAAGAAACACAAATGTCGCAAATCGAAAATATGATAAATCGCGGCGTCGATGTTCTGGTTATTATTCCCTACAACGGTCAGGTATTAAGTAATGTCATTAAAGAAGCGAAACAGGAAGGGATTAAAGTCCTGGCCTATGACCGCCTGATCAACAACGCCGATATCGATTTCTATATTTCATTTGATAACGAAAAAGTTGGCGAAATGCAGGCCCAGAGTCTGGTTGATAAAACCCCGCAGGGGAATTATTTCCTGATGGGCGGCTCTCCGGTCGATAACAACGCCAAGCTGTTCCGAGCCGGGCAGATGAAAGTCCTCAAGCCGTATATTGATGAAGGCAAGATTAAAATTGTCGGCGACCAGTGGGTCGACGGCTGGCTGCCGGAAAATGCGCTGAAAATTATGGAAAATGCGCTCACCGCCAACAATAACAAAATCGATGCGGTTGTCGCGTCTAATGACGCTACCGCCGGCGGCGCCATTCAGGCATTAAGCGCCCAGGGCCTGGCAGGTAAAGTGGCGATATCCGGTCAGGATGCCGACCTTGCCGGCGTGAAACGTATTATTGCCGGAACCCAGACCATGACCGTCTACAAACCGATCACCACCCTGGCCACCACCGCGGCGGAGATCGCCGTCGAGTTAGGCAACGATAAGCAACCGAAGGCCGATACCACGCTGAACAATGGGCTGAAAGATGTCCCGGCCCGGCTGTTAACCCCGGTTGAAGTGAATAAAGACAATATCGAACAAACGGTGATCAAAGACGGGTTCCACAAAAAGAGCGAATTATAATTTTTGGCGCCCCTGCCGGGGCGCTATTTCTGTCCAGCCGGATATCGCTTATGCGGAGCATCTATGACCTGGTTACTCGAAATGAAAAACATCACCAAATCCTTCGGCACCGTCAAAGCGCTGGATAATATCAGCCTGCGGCTCAATGCCGGGGAAATTGTCTCATTATGTGGTGAAAATGGCTCGGGAAAATCCACCCTGATGAAAGTCTTGTGCGGCATTTATCCTCACGGCAGCTATCAAGGGGAGATCGTTTTTGCCGGTGAAACCATCACGCCCCATCATATTCGTGACACCGAACGCAAAGGCATTGCCATTATTCATCAGGAGCTCGCGCTGGTAAAACACCTGAGCGTGCTGGAGAATATTTTTCTTGGTGCGGAAATATCCCGCCATGGCCTGCTCGATTATGAAACCATGACCCTGCGCTGTCAGAAATTGCTGACCCAGGTTAATTTAGCCATTTCACCCGACACCCGCGTCGGCGATTTAGGCCTCGGTCAGCAGCAGTTGGTTGAAATTGCTAAAGCGCTCAATAAGCAGGTCCGTTTATTAATTCTCGATGAGCCTACAGCGTCATTAACCGAGCAGGAAACGGCGATTCTGCTGAATATTATTCGCGATCTCCAGCATCACGGGATCGCCTGTATTTACATCTCCCACAAGCTGAATGAGGTGAAGGCCATCTCCGACACCATCTGCGTCATTCGCGACGGTCAGCATATCGGCACCCGCGACGCCAGCGGCATGAATGAAGATGACGTGATCACCATGATGGTAGGCCGCGAACTCACCGCCCTCTACCCCAACGAACCGCACGAACGCGGCGATGAAATTCTACGCGTCGAGCATTTAACCGCATGGCACCCGGTGAATCGCCATATTAAGCGGGTCAACGATGTCTCCTTCTCGCTGCATAAAGGCGAGATCCTCGGCATTGCCGGGCTGGTCGGTGCCGGGCGCACCGAGGCCGTGCAATGCCTGTTTGGCGTCTGGCCGGGGCGCTGGCAGGGGGACATTTTCATCGACGGACAACCGGTTGCTATTCATCACTGCCAGCAGGCTATCGCCCACGGTATCGCCATGGTGCCGGAGGATCGCAAAAAAGATGGCATCGTCCCGGTGATGGCGGTCGGAAAGAACATCACCCTGGCGGCGCTGGACCAGTTTACCGGCCCGCTGAGCAGCCTGGATGATGCCGCCGAGCAGCACTGCATTCAGCAATCCATTCAGCGGCTGAAAATCAAAACCTCCTCGTCGGAGCTGGCCATCGGTCGTCTGAGCGGCGGCAATCAGCAGAAAGCGATTCTGGCCCGTTGCCTGCTGCTGAATCCCCGCATTCTGATCCTCGATGAGCCAACCCGCGGCATCGATATCGGCGCGAAATACGAAATCTACAAACTGATTAATCAACTGGTGCAGCAGGGTATCGCCGTCATCGTCATCTCTTCCGAACTCCCCGAGGTGCTGGGGTTAAGCGATCGGGTGCTGGTGATGCATGAAGGCAAGCTGAAAGCCAATTTAGTCAACCACGATCTGACCCAGGAACAGGTGATGGAAGCCGCGCTGAGGAGCGAACCCCATGTCGAAAAACACGTCGTCTGAGATTAAAGTTATCCCGCCCGCCCCTGCTGGCCTGCCTGGATTCAAGGGGCTGAACCTGCAGGTTTTCGTCATGCTCGCCGCGATCGTGGTGATTATGCTGTTCTTCACCTGGGCCACCGAGGGGGCCTATTTAAGCGCGCGTAATATTTCCAACCTGCTGCGACAGACGGCGATCACCGGGATTCTGGCGGTCGGCATGGTCTTCGTGATTATTTCCGCAGAGATCGACCTCTCCGTTGGTTCGATGATGGGCTTGCTCGGCGGTGCGGCGGCGATTTTTGACGTCTGGCTTGGCTGGCCACTGCCGCTGACCATCGTGGTCACACTGGTCATGGGGCTGCTGCTTGGTGCCTGGAACGGTTGGTGGGTTGCCTATCGCAAAGTCCCGTCGTTTATCGTGACCCTCGCCGGGATGCTGGCGTTCCGCGGTATTCTCATCGGCATTACCAACGGCACCACCGTCTCCCCCACCAGCCCGGCGATGTCGCAAATTGGCCAAAGCTATCTGCCCGATGGCCTGGGCTTCGGCATCGGGGTGATGGGCATGGCGGCCTTTATCGTCTGGCAGTGGCGCGGTCGCCTGCGTCGCCAGTCGTTGGGATTAACCACGCCGGCTCCCACCTCTACGGTGGCGCGTCAGAGCATTACCGCAGTTATCGTGTTAGGCGCCATCTGGTTATTAAACGATTATCGCGGCGTGCCGACGCCGGTGCTGATTCTGGCGGCTCTGCTGCTGGCAGGCATGTTTATGGCGACCCGCACCGCGTTTGGCCGCCGGATCTACGCCATTGGCGGTAATCTGGAAGCCGCGCGTCTGTCCGGCATCAGCGTCGAGCGCACCAAACTGGCGGTCTTTGCTATCAATGGCCTGATGGTGGCGATCGCCGGCCTGATTCTGAGCTCGCGTCTGGGGGCCGGTTCGCCTTCCGCCGGGAACATTGCCGAGCTGGATGCCATCGCCGCCTGCGTTATCGGCGGTACCAGCCTGGCCGGCGGCGTGGGGAGCGTCGCAGGAGCGGTCATGGGGGCCTTTATTATGTCGGCGCTGGATAACGGCATGAGCATGATGGACGTCGCGACCTTCTGGCAGTACATCGTCAAAGGCGCCATTTTGCTGCTGGCGGTATGGATGGATTCAGCCACCAAACGTCGCGGGTAGGTCCGTTAAGAAAATAATGCCCGAATTATTTGCGCTACCGCCAGATTTGCGCATAAGACGCTTGTCATGATTCGGGCATTGGCCGGTATTGTATGGCCAGTCAGAAAGACCAGGGAACAACACTATGTTTGCAAAGCGCCACCGTATTACGCTGCTGTTCAATGCCAACAAAGCCTATGACCGGCAGGTTGTCGAAGGGGTTGGTGAATATTTACAGGCATCGCAACAGGAATGGGACATCTTCATTGAAGAGGATTTTCGGGCGCGAATTGAGAATATCAGGGAGTGGTTGGGTGACGGCGTCATTGCCGATTATGACGACCCGGAAATTGAAAAACTGCTCGCGGGGGTCGAGGTGCCGATTATCGGCGTGGGCGGCTCCTACCACCATCCCGACGACTATCCTCCGGTGCACTATATCGCGACGGATAACGCCGCGCTGGTTGAGAGCGCCTTTCTGCATTTGAAAGAAAAAGGCGTGCAGCGTTTCGCCTTCTACGGCCTGCCGACCTCCAGCGGCAAGCGCTGGGCGGTGGAGCGCGAGCATGCGTTCTGTCAGTTGGTCGCGAAAGAGAAATATCGCGGCGTGGTCTATCAGGGACTGGAGACCGCGCCGGAGAACTGGCAGCACGCCCAGAATCGCCTGGCCGACTGGCTACAGACGCTGCCTCCGCAAACCGGCATTATCGCGGTGACCGACGCCCGCGCCCGCCATGTGTTACAGGCCTGCGAACTGCTGCATATTCCGGTGCCGGAGAAGCTGTGCGTCATTGGGATTGATAACGAAGAGCTGACCCGCTACCTGTCGCGCGTCGCGCTCTCCTCGGTGGCCCAGGGAACCCGCCAGATGGGCTACCAGGCGGCAAAGCTGCTGCATCGTCTGCTGGATAATGAGCCGCTGCCGCTGCAGCGTCGGCTGGTTGCGCCTATGCGTGTCGTCGAGCGCCGCTCAACGGACTACCGCTCGCTGAGCGATCCCTCGGTCATTCAGGCGATGCACTACATCCGCAATAACGCCTGCAAAGGCATTAAGGTCGAACAGGTGCTGGATGCCGTCGGCATCTCCCGCTCCAACCTCGAGAAGCGCTTCAAAGAGGAGGTGGGCGATACCATTCACACCATCATTCATAGCGAGAAGTTAGAGAAGGCCCGCAGCCTGCTGGTCTCCACCACGCTGTCGATTAACGAAATCTCACAGATGTGCGGCTATCCGTCGCTGCAATATTTCTATTCGGTGTTTAAGAAAGAGTACGACGTCACGCCGAAGGAGTACCGGGACCGGCACAGTGAAGTGATGATGTAGGGCATGTAGCAGAGACAGACGCAGGGAAAAGTGCAGAAAGAAAAATGCCCGGGCTTGCGCACCGGGCATTTTCAATTACATATGAGCAGCAATTAAGCGCTGATTGTCCTGATACATCGCGAAGAGATAGTTGTTGTAGCTCGACCCTTTGGTCGAATAGCCCTTCAGCTTATGAATCATGGTGCTGGCCGTCACTTCCTGATCCGTTTTACGCAGCTGCGCGCGGGATTTGCGGAAGGATTTGTAAGCCGGGTGCGTGTTCAGGTTAGTCACATACGCCTGAACCGACTGCTCTACAGAATCAAACTGCGAATAGCCTTTCATGGCACCCTGGCAATTACCGCCGCCACATTTCATACCAAACAGGTTGTTGTTCACACGCGCCAGTTTGGACGTGCCCCAACCACTTTCCGCTGCCGCCATCGTCGCGACCATACTGTTTGGAATGATATCAACGCGGTCCATCAGCGTGTTCCATGGAATGTGTCGGGTATTACCGGACCATTTCACTTTATAGCGTGACGCAATGTCCTTCAGACGTGTACGCTCTGTCGGTGACCAGCGCGAGTCGTACTGCTTAGTAACAAGCCAGTTGCGATCGGCGGTAATCACCTGATTTTGTTTAGTAATATAAGGCATTACTGTCCGGAGAAACGCTTTTTTCCTTGGTGTCCCGGAAGGGTATTTTCGCAAATCAGGAAGTGAACTGCTCTTTACACTATTGCGAGAATACTCTTGTTTACTGCTTACCTTAACTTGACTACTTTTTGTAACTTTTGAGGCTTTATGACTCGTTGTTGCCGTGTGGGTTGTTGCCAACACACTACCTGAAAATATGCAGGTAAGTAACATGAGTATCGCCGCCCCATATCGTCGCATGGGAATCGATATCATTAGATCTCCTGGTCGGATTTAATCATTCCAACACCTTGTTTTACGCAAAAAAACGTTAATTGAGTCGCGAATAGTATCAAAAATACCCAGTGAGAGCACTAACAGAAATAGTCCAATTCCTAAATGCTGTCATCTGAAATCGGTTTCGGTGCCGTTACGAGGGTGCGAAAATGCTAGCGCCGTCTCATTTTTTGTCTATTTTTTGACCTCTGTCACTCACCCCTTTTCGTCATCCCTGCAAAAGCCTCGGCGGGATGAGTTCATCCCTGAATTTGCCGGGCACACTAGGTAAAAACCGCTCACAGGACTCCGGAATGAAACTCGCTGCGCTTGCGTCGCTGTTGTTGCCTGGGATGGCGTTCGCCGCCTGGACCACCACTGATTTTCCTGCCTTCACTGAAGAAGGCAGCGGCCGATTTATCAGTCAAAATGAGGTGGCGAAGGGTACACGTCCTTTACACATTAATTTTGACCAACAGTGCTGGCAGCCCGCCG
Source organism: Enterobacter sp. JUb54 (assembly GCF_014298075.1). Taxonomy (GTDB): domain Bacteria; phylum Pseudomonadota; class Gammaproteobacteria; order Enterobacterales; family Enterobacteriaceae; genus Klebsiella; species Klebsiella lignicola. The sequence continues at coordinate 4,222,687 of NZ_CP060418.1, read as the reverse complement.
GAGCCATAAAACTCAACCAGATGCTGTCGATGGAACCCTGCCACGGTACCCCTGCACAGTGGCGGGTTTTCCGCGAAGGTCTGTACACTCTGGCGGTGGATACCCGTTCCGGTACGCCGACGTTGATGATCTCGCTGGAGGAAAAAGAGCCGGTGACGGCGTCGGCCACGCCGCTGCGCCAGTGCCCGAAATGGGACGGCAAGCCGCTGACGCTGGACGTCAGCAAAACCTTTGCCGAAGGCAGCCAGGTCCGTGATTTCTACAGCGGCAACATCGCCACGGTCAGCGGCGGCAAAATCACCCTGCAACCGGCGCACAACAGCAACGGCTTACTGCTGCTCGAGCAGGCAAAAACCGCCGCCGACGCCCCGTTCAACTGGCATAACGCCACCGTCTATTTCGTCCTGACCGATCGCTTTGTCAACGGCAATCCGGCGAACGACAACAGCTACGGGCGCCACAAAGACGGCATGCAGGAAATTGGCACCTTCCACGGCGGTGACCTGCAGGGCCTGACCAGCAAACTGGATTACCTGAAAACATTAGGCGTTAACGCGCTGTGGATAAGCTCGCCGCTGGAGCAAATACACGGCTGGGTCGGCGGCGGAACCAAGGGTGACTTCCCCCATTACGCTTACCACGGCTACTACGCCCAGGACTGGACCAAACTGGATGCCAATATGGGCACCGAGGCGGATTTACGCCGTCTGGTCGACGAAGCCCACAAACGCGGCATTCGCATCCTGTTCGACGTGGTGATGAACCACATCGGCTACGCCACGCTCGCCGACATGCAGGAGTTCAAATTCGGATCGCTGTACCTGCAGGGCAACGAGTTGAAAAAGACGCTTGGAGAGCACTGGACCGACTGGAAACCCGGCCCGGGCCAGAGTTGGCACAGTTTTAACGACTACATCAACTTCAGCGATAAAGCCGGCTGGGAAAAATGGTGGGGGAAAAAGTGGATCCGCACCGATATTGGCGACTACGACAACCCCGGCTTTGACGATCTGACCATGTCGCTGGCCTTCCTGCCGGACCTGAAAACCGAATCGACCACCGCTTCCGGGCTGCCGAACTTCTATCAACAGAAGCCGGACACCGCGGCAAAAGCGATCCCCGGCTACACGCCGCGCGATTATCTGACCCACTGGCTGAGTCAGTGGGTGCGTGATTATGGCATCGACGGTTTCCGCGTCGATACCGCCAAGCACGTGGAACAGGCCGCGTGGCAACAGCTGAAAACCCAGGCCACCGCGGCGCTGGCGGAATGGAAACAGGCCAACCCGGACAAAGCGCTGGATAACGCCCCGTTCTGGATGACCGGCGAAGCCTGGGGTCACGGCGTGATGCAGAGCGATTACTACCGCCACGGTTTTGATGCGATGATTAACTTCGACTATCAAGACCAGGCGGCGAAGGCCTCAGGCTGTCTCTCCGGGATTGATCTGACCTGGCAGCAGATGGCGGATAAACTGCAGACCTTTAACGTCCTGAGCTACCTCTCCTCTCACGATACCCGCCTGTTCCGTGAAGGCGGCTCGTCGGCGGCAGAACTGTTGCTGCTGGCGCCAGGAGCGGTACAGATCTTCTACGGCGATGAGTCCGCCAGGCCGTTTGGCCCTACCGGGTCCGATCCGCTGCAAGGAACCCGTTCCGATATGAACTGGCAGGATGTCGAGGGTAAAGCCGCCCTCAGCGTCAGCCACTGGCAGAAGCTCGGCCAGTTCCGCGCCCGCCACCCGGCGATTGGCATGGGTAAACAGACCACCCTCTCGATGCCGCAGGGCTATGGCTTCACCCGCGAAAGCGGCGATGACAAAGTCATGGTGGTGTGGGCTGGCCAGCGATAACCCGCCTTCTGGAGGCTCCTCCGTTCCTGGAGGAGCCTTAACAGAATAAATAACTGCAGAACAAAATAATCAAAGAATAATCGCGATACCTTTGTCGATCCTGCCGATTTGCACCGCGCTAACGCTGGCGTTATGGTTACCCACTTTCCAGGAAGACCGATAGATTATCCGCGATGACATTTTCACTTTTCGGCGACAAATTCACCCGTCATTCGGGCATTACCCGCTTGATGGAAGACCTCAATGACGGCCTGCGCACGCCAGGCGCCATCATGCTGGGCGGCGGTAACCCCGCGCAGATCCCAGAGATGAATGACTACTTCAACAATCTGCTGGCCGATATGCTGAGCAACGGCAAAGCCCTTGATGCGCTTTGCAATTACGACGGCCCACAGGGGAAAAGCGAGTTGCTGACTCTGCTGGCGGAGATGCTGCGGGACGAACTGGGCTGGGAGATTGAACCACAGAATATTGCACTAACAAATGGCAGTCAGAGTGCATTTTTCTACTTATTTAACCTCTTTGCCGGGCGCCGTGCGGATGGCACCACCCGTAAAGTCCTGTTCCCGCTGACGCCGGAATATATCGGCTACGCCGACTCGGGCCTCGAAGAGGATCTGTTTGTCGCCACACGACCGAATATCGAGCTGCTGCCGGAAGGCCAGTTTAAATATCACGTCGATTTCGAGCACCTGCAGATAACCGAAGAGACCGGCATGATTTGCGTCTCTCGCCCCACCAACCCCACCGGCAACGTCATTACCGATGAAGAGCTGATCAAGCTCGATGCGCTGGCCCATCAGCACGGGGTGCCGCTGGTGATTGATAACGCCTATGGCGTGCCGTTCCCGGGCATTATCTTCAGCGATGCCAGACCGCTGTGGAACCCCAATATTGTGCTGTGCATGAGCCTGTCAAAACTGGGGCTGCCGGGCAGCCGCTGCGGCATCATCATCGCCAATGAAAAGATCATTACCGCCATCAGCAATATGAACGGGATTATCAGCCTGGCGCCAGGCGGAATGGGCCCGGCGATGATGTGTGAAATGATCAAACGCCATGACCTGCTGCGGCTGTCAGAAACGGTGATTAAGCCGTTCTATTACCAGCGCGTACAGGAGACGATCGCGACCATTCGCCGCTATCTTTCCGAAGAACGCTGCCTGATTCATAAACCGGAAGGGGCGATTTTCCTCTGGCTGTGGTTTAAAGATCTGCCGATCTCCACCGAACTGCTGTATCAGCGTTTGAAAAAGCGTGGCGTGCTGATGGTGCCGGGCGACTATTTCTTCCCGGGGCTGGATAAACCCTGGCCGCACACCCATCAATGTATGCGTATGAACTACGTACCGGACCCGGAAAAAATCGAAGCGGGCGTGAAAATCCTCGCCGAAGAGATTGAGCGGGCCTGGAGTGAACAGGGCGCGTAACCAACCCGTCGCCCCGGCAGGCGCGCCAGCGCTGCCTCCGGGGAATACGCTACATCGCCAGCGCCATGCGCTGGCGACGCTCGGCGCTTAGTCTTTCCAGCTCGATCGGTTCCATGCAGTGCAGCGCCTGGGTCGGACAGGCCGCCATGCAGGCCGGACCTGCCTCGCTGTGGCTGCATAAATCGCATTTCAACGCCTGCACCCCTTCCCCGGTCATCATCACGCTCATCGCCCCATACGGGCAAGCCACCATACAGCTTTTACAGCCGATACAGCGGCGCTGGTCGACGCGCCAGACCCCACGGTCGCGCTGGATAGCCTCAACCGGACAGACATTGGCACAGGGGGCATCTTCACATTGCCGGCACAGGGTGGCCGTAGACAGCGCATCGCTTTTCACCACGCGAATGCGCGGCGCAAACTGAGTCGCAGAAACCGTCGAACAACTTTGGTCGTGCTGATGGGAGACCACGCAGGCCACTTCACAGGTACGGCAGCCAATACACTTCTGCGCATCCGCGATGATAAAACGGTTCATCCACTGCTCCATTGGGGATAAAACGGCAGCGTGCCAGAAAAATCCTCCTGCGCGCCTTGATCCTGAATGGAGTCAGCGGTCTTTTTTTCGCTACGTCAGCGGAATTTGGTCATCTGCCTTAGTTTTCTCTTACGGCAAAACCCAGCTCACGGGAAATCGCCTCTGCGGTATCGCGCAGCGGTTTCAGCAAGTTCTTTTCGCCCACCTGCTTCAGGCGCGAGGTCGACAGGGAGATAGAGATCGCATAAGGCACCCGGCGATGGATATCGAACACCGGCACCGCCAGGCAGGAGACGCCCAGCTCGTTCTCTTCCCGGTCCATCGCCATATTACGCTCGCGGATCTGCGCCAGCTCATCATGCATCGCCGGCAGCCCGGTGATGGTATTTCGGGTCAGCGGCTGAATAATATCCTGGTGAGTTTCCCAGTAGCTCTCGACATAGTCAGGGTGACCAAAAGCCATGTAGATCTTGCCCATCGCCGAGCAGTACAGCGGCATATGCTGGCCGATATAGGCCCGCGTGCGCAGCATCCCGGTGGTGGGTTCCAGCTTGTAAATCAGAATGGCGTGATCATCTTCCCGGCTGGAGAAGTTCACCGTCTCGCCGGTGACCAGGTTCAGCGTCTCAAGGTGCGGCGCAGCAACGTGGATGATATTCAGTGAGGAGAGCGCTTTTTGCCCCACCGCAATGAACTTGGTGGTCAGCCGATAGCTACCGGCCGCGGGTGCGGGCGTCACATAGCCACAGGACTGGAGCCCCTGCAGCAGGCGATGGACGGTGCTTTTGTTCAAGCCCGCCAGCTCCGAAAGGTGCGCCAGCGGGCAACCGTTCGGATAGTTACTGAGGATTTCAATCAGCATCAACCCGCGGAACAGGCTCTGGCTTCCCGCAGGCCTTTCTTTATCTTGCGTCATTTCTCTCTCTTTTGTGTCCATCGCGTCAGCTCCCCTTTTCGACCCGCTCTGATGGTAGCGCAAAGTGTGTTTCACTTCACGATCTGAACAGAAATTTTGTAATTATATGATTTTATTGAATTTCAAAAACAACCTCACCGATTGCTTTGTCAAATCATGATCGATATATTTGAAATCAGATTTCGCATAGTGAAATTTATAGCGTGCAAAACGTTCTTTCCCACGCATCGGGAGGTCACCTTAAATGGCAGAAGCAGCAGTGTTGTCTCCGTTGTTATCCATGCGCCACATTATCAAGCGCTTTGGTGGAAACGTGGCGGTCAATAACGTCAGCCTAGATATTTATCCGGGCCAGGTTGTAGCGCTGCTGGGAGAAAACGGTGCCGGTAAATCGACGCTGATTAAGGTGCTGGCGGGCGTTTATTCCCGTGATGGCGGAGAGATCCTGTTTCGCGGGCAGCCGGTGGATTCCGCCGCCGCGTTACGTCAGGGCAACGAACAACCCATCGCCTTTATTCATCAGGATTTAGGCCTGGTAGAGTGGATGACCGTCGCCGAAAACATGGCGCTGGTGATGGGTTTCCCCCGTCGCTTCGGCCTGATTGACTGGGCGGCCACCAAACGCCAGGCGCAAAAAGCGCTGGAAGATATCGGCATTCAGCTCGACCCGGATGACCGCGTGTTTGACCTTTCCCGCACCGAAAAATCCCTGCTGGCGATTGCCCGCGCGGTGGCCGTTGATGCCTCGGTGCTGGTGCTCGATGAACCGACAGCCTCACTGCCTGCTGACGATGTCCGCCACCTGTTCCGCGTGATGAACATCCTGCGCGAGAAACAGGTCGGCATGATTTACATCACCCACCGCCTGGATGAGGTGATGGAGATGGCTGATACCGTGTGCGCAATGCGCGACGGCTGCTACGCCGGGGGCGGCGATATCGGTCGCTATAGCCTGCGTGGTCTGGTCGAACTGATTGTGGGTGAAAGCCTCCGCGACGATCAGCGTCAGGCCTTACCCGATGCCACCGCGCCGGTGCTGTTGAAAATGGACAACGTCAAAGTGGGCGATACCGGGCCGGTCTCCTTCGAGCTGCGTGCCGGTGAGATGGTGGCACTCGCCGGTCTGCGTGGCGCCGGTCAGGAAGAAATTGGACGTTTACTGTTTGCCTGCAGGCCGCAGGAGAGTGGACAAATCACCTTAAGTGGCGTGCCGTTTACGGCGACAACACCAGGGGAGGCGATGTCCGCAGGCATCTCTTTTGTTGCCGGCGACCGTCTTCATGAAAGTCTGATCCCGGGCATGATGGTGCGTGAAAACCTGTTTATGAACCCGTGTAAACACGGTCACGCGCTGCTTTCCCGCTATAACGAAAAAAGCGAAGCGCCACTGAGCTGGGAGAAAATCCGCCAGTTCGACGTGCGTCCTGCGCAGATAAATATTGAAATCAGTGCACTGTCGGGCGGCAACCAGCAAAAAGTGGTCATGGCGCGTTGGCTCTCGCTCAATGCACCGTTGCTCATCCTGGAAGATCCTTCTGCCGGCGTTGACGTAGGCGCACGCGCAGAAATTTACGATTTACTCAATCAGGCGCTGCAAAACGGCGTTGCCATTCTGGTCATCTCCAACGACCTGGAAGAGGTGGCGCACATCTGTAACCGGGCGCTGGTGTTTAACCGCGGGCAGATCGTCGGCGAACTTCTCAACCAGGATGTCACCTTTGCCAGATTGCTTGAGCTGGCATCGGGCAGCGGCACCATACATTAAGTCGGAGTGCGTTATGGCTAAAACATCAATGAAATCGACGGCCCTGGAATCACGCGTATCACTTCATGAACACGGTGCGGCCACCTGGCTTGGACAATTGACCACTCGTTACGGTTTACCCGCGATCTGCGTGATGCTGGTTATCGTTTTTTCACTGACAACGCCTTCGTTTGCTTCCCTGTTGACGCTGCAGGCGATTCTCGACAGCAAATCGAAAATCGCCCTGCTGGCGCTGGCAGCCACCATCCCGATGATTGTCGGCAAAATCGACCTGAACGTCGGCTTCGGCATCGTGCTCTGGCACATCCTCGCTATTACGTTGCAGGTTGAATATGGTTTCTCCTGGCCCGTCGCTGTGGCGATCGTGCTGGTGCTCTCTGCGCTCTACGGCTTACTGAACGGGATTCTGGTGGCGCTGGCGGATATCGACAGCTTTGTTGCGACCCTGGGTTCCGGTACGGTGCTGTACGCCATCGCGCTCTGGCACTCTGGCGGTCGGCAGATCGTCGGTGACTTGCCGGATGCCTTTATCGCTCTGCATCACTCCGACCTGTTCGGCATTCCGGTGGTGGCCTTCTACGTCCTTATTGCCGCCGTGGTGCTGTGGATTATCACCGAACATACCCCGATCGGCCGCTGCATGTATGCGGTGGGCGGCAACCCCGTCGCCGCAGCGCTCAACGGCATTTCCGTTAATCGTTACATCATCGGGGCATTCATTACTTCCAGCACCTTAACCGGCTTTACCGGGGTGATCATCGCCGCCGAACAGGGCGTGGGCCAGGCCAGCGTCGGGATGGATTATCTGCTCCCGGCTCTGGTGGGCGCCTTCCTTGGCAGCACCACGATTCGTCCCGGCCGGGTGAACGTCTGGGGCACGGTGGTCGGTATTGCGGTGCTGGCGATTGGTATTGCGGGTATCCAGCAGTTCGGCGGCGCGTTTTGGGTCGAACCGCTGTTTAACGGCGCGACGCTGCTGCTGTCGATTACCCTGGCGGGCTACGCCCAACGCCGTCGGGCATTAAATAAAAAACTGGTGCAGCGGACACAATCGCCAGCATCAGGCTCCTCCGTTACCCAATGACTCTCGCGTAAGGAACTGAAAATGAATAACAAAATAGTTCAATGCTGTCTGGCTGCCGGGTTGATGATGGCAAGTGGTTTCAGCCTCGCCGACGATGCCTTTGTTCAGCAAGCGAAAACGGCGATTGCCAAAGCAACCGCGCCAGTCACCACATGGGACGGCCCAACCCAGGGCCCGGCGCTGCAGCCGAATAAGAAGATCATTTTCATCGCCTCGGACATGAAAAACGGCGGCGTACTGGGCGTTAAAGAGGGTCTGGAGGAAGCGGCGAAAACCGCAGGCTGGCAGCTGGATGTGCTGGATGGAGCAGGTTCGGTGAAAGACCAACTGGCGGCGCTGAACCAGGCGATCGCCCGTAAACCGGACGGGATCGTCATTGGCGGCTGGAACCCGAACGTCGCCAAAATTCCGCTGAAAAAAGCCGTAAAAGAGGGCATCGTGCTGACCGCATGGCACGCGGTTCCCGCGCCTGGCCCGGTTCCGGCTTACAACATTTTCTACAACGTGACCTCCGACTCGAACGACGTCTCGCGCATGGCGGCGCTGTATGCGGTGGCGAAATCCAACGGCACCGCCAGGGTGCTGATTTTCACCGACTCGCTGTACCAAATCGCGCTGGATAAAGCCAACGCGATGAAGAAGGTGATCGAGCAGTGCAGCGGTTGCCAGGTGGTGGAGTTTATTGATACTCCGCTGGCCGATACCTCCAACCGCATGCCGGGCATGACCTACAGCCTGATCCAAAAATATGGCGACAAATTCGAATACTCGCTGGCGATTAACGACCTGTACTTCGACTTTATGGCCCCAGCCCTGCAAACCGCGGGTAAAGGCAGCGGCGATAAACCACCGTACAACATCTCCGCTGGCGATGGTTCCGTCACTGCCTACCAGCGTGTGCGTGAAGGCAAAGCGCAGATCGCAACCGTCCCAGAGCCGCTGAAACTGCACGGCTGGCAGCTGCTGGACGAATTTAACCGCGCCTTCGCGGGCAAAGCGCCGTCTGGGTATGTCACTCCGGCACATCTGGTGACCAAAGACAATATCGCCGCCGACGGCGGCCAGAACAACGAATTCGACCCGGACAACCATTATCGCGATCGCTACAAAGCCATCTGGGGCGTGAAGTGAGATGTTAGCCGTCACGGGAAGTGTTGAACGTCTGTGCTCACCGGCGATCTGGGCGGAAGGCCCGGTGTGGCTGGCAGACCAGCAGTGCCTGATTTTCAGCGATGTGAAAGGCAACAGAATGTTCCGCTGGGATGGGCAAAATGGCGTCAGCGTGTTTCGTGCCGAATCCCACTTTGCCAACGGCAACGCGCGGGACTTGCAAGGGCGTTTGTTGACCTGCGAGCACGGTCGGCGCGGGATCAGCCGTACCGACGCCGCAGGCAATCACACCCTGCTGGTGGATAAAGTCGACGGGCTGCGTTTTAACTCACCCAACGATATCGCGGTGCGCCAGGACGGGTCGATTTGGTTTACCGATCCGCCCTACGGCATCGTCGGTGACGAAGAGGGCTATCGCGCCGCCAGTCAGGTCATTGGCTGCTACGTCTACCGCTTTGATGAAACGCGTCACCAGGTCGCGATTGCCATCAGCGATACCCAGCGCCCCAATGGGCTGGCCTTTTCGCCGGATGATAAATGGTTATACGTAGCAGATATGTCGGTTATTGATTTTCCGAGCCAGGGTCGCCGGGAAATTCGTGCTTACCGTCTTGAAGGCGATAACGCGCTATTTTCCCACGTCGTCACCCAGGTCAAACCGGGTATTCCGGACGGATTCTGCGTCGATCAGGACGGGAATATTTACTGCAGCTGCGAGACGGGGATTTTGATTTTCTCCGCCGCAGGCGAATTACTGAACACGATTGCGGTCCCCGAGCGCGTCTCTAACTGCACCTTTGGTGGCCCCGACGGGAATACGCTTTTTATTACGGCGACGACATCGCTGTACCGGGTGACCCTCACCCCATCCCGCCTTCAGGGATAAACCGGAGTAATACCGAAACGCACCGGCCCTGCCGGCGTGTTTTTGCAACCTGACACTATTTAGTGGAATCACATTCCACTATGTGAAACACAAGCTGTAATGGAGAAAAGGTATGTTACTGAGTTTTTCTGACCTTAAAAATGAGTTTACCCGTGTCCTGCTGGCACGCGGCGTGGCGGCTGAAACCGCCGATGCCTGTGCTGAAATGTTCGCTCGCACCACCGAGTCAGGCGTCTATTCCCACGGCGTAAACCGCTTCCCGCGCTTTATTCAGCAACTGGAAAACGGCGATATCATCCCGGAGGCCCAGCCAAAACGCACCACTTCGCTGGGGGCGATTGAGCAGTGGGATGCCCAGCGTTCAATCGGTAACCTGACGGCGAAAAAAATGATGGACCGGGCCATTGAACTGGCTTCTGACCACGGTATTGGTCTGGTTGCTGTGCGAAACGCCAACCACTGGATGCGCGGCGGCAGCTACGGCTGGCAGGCGGCGGAAAAAGGCTACATCGGTATCTGCTGGACCAACTCCATTGCCGTGATGCCGCCGTGGGGTGCCAAAGAGTGCCGCATCGGAACCAACCCACTGATCGTCGCCATTCCGTCAACGCCGATCACCATGGTGGACATGTCGATGTCGATGTTCTCCTACGGCATGCTGGAAGTGAACCGTCTGGCGGGCCGCCAGCTGCCGGTTGACGGCGGCTTTGATGACGAAGGCAACCTGACCAAAGACCCGGCGCCGATCGAGAAAAACCGCCGTATTCTGCCGATGGGTTACTGGAAAGGTTCGGGCCTCTCCATTGTGCTGGACATGATCGCCACCCTGCTTTCCGATGGCGCTTCCGTCGCTGCGGTAACTGAAGACAACAGTGACGAATTCAACATTTCACAAGTCTTTATTGCTATCGAAGTGGACAAGCTGATCGACGGTGCCACCCGCGACGCCAAGCTGCAACGCATCATGGATTACATCACCAGCGCCGAACGTGCCGACGAAAACGTGCCGGTCCGTCTGCCCGGTCATGAGTTTTCCCGTCTGCTGGAAGAGAACCGCCGCAACGGCATCACCGTTGATGACAGCGTGTGGGCAAAAATCAAAGCGCTGTAAGGAATATCATCATGATTTATGGACATATTTCTCAACCCAACGCCTGCCGGTATCCGGCGGCGATTGAAAAGGCACTGGAATTTTTGCGCACCACGGACTTCGGCAAACTGGAGACCGGGGTGGTCGAAATCGAGGGGCGCACGATCTTCGCGCAGATCCTCGACCTGACCACCCGCCCGCACGATGAATTGCGCCCGGAAGTACACCGCCGCTACCTGGATATCCAGTTTTTATATTCCGGTGAAGAGCAGATCGGTGTTGCTATCGATACCGGCAATAATGTCGTCAGTGAAGAATTACTTGAGCAGCGGGATATTATTTTCTATCACCACAGCGAAAATGAATCGTTAATAGAAATGAGGCCGGGGAACTACGCCATATTTTTCCCGCAGGATGTTCACCGACCAGCCTGTAATAAACACCGGGCAACGGCAATCAGGAAAATAGTGGTTAAAGTTGCTATTTCCGCTTTAGATTAATCCGTAATTTATTTGTCGCACGGCGATAAATAAAAGGAGTGAAAAATGGAAAGAAATGACGCCGGTTATATCATCGGCGCATACCCTTGCGCGCCTTCATTTCACCAAAAGAGCGAACAAGAAGAGACGGAATTCTGGCGCTTACTCGCGGACACGCCCCACATCCGTGGGCTCGAGCAGCCATGCCATGAGAACTTTCACCCCTATGGCGATGAGTGGTTGATCCAGCATACGCCGCAGGAGTGGAAGATGGTGGTGACAGCCATCCCGGAAACGATGCGGCGCCGCGGCGGCGGCAACACGGCTTTCGGCCTGGCCTCCAGCGATGAAGAACAGCGCCTGGCATGCGTCGAATTCCATCGTCATTTACGCAACAAAATCAATGCGCTAAACAAACGTTTTGCCGGCAAGGTTATCTCCCTGGAGCTGCAGGCCGCGCCGCTTGCAGGCAATACGAACGTTGGGCAGGCAACCGATGCTTTCGCGCATTCCATCAAAGAGATAGCGGCGTGGGACTGGTCATGCTCACTCGTGCTGGAACATTGTGATGCCATGAACCAACCGGCGCCGCGCAAAGGCTTTCTGCCGCTGGAAAACGTGCTGGAGGTCCTGGCAGGTTACAACATCGATATCTGTATCAACTGGGCGCGTTCGGCGATTGAAGGGCGTAATACCGCCCTGCCGCTGACGCATGCTCAGGCGGTACATGCCGCAGGCAAACTGGGGGCGCTGATGTTCTCTGGCACCGCAACCCAAGGGCCGTACGGCGAATGGACTGACCTGCACACCCCGTTCGCCCCGTTCTGCCCGCACAGCCTGTTAACGGCGGCGCACGCACAAGAACTATTTAATGTGGCTGATTCAGCAAAATTACAGTTTGCCGGTATTAAGTTACTGGAAATTGATGAGAATGCTGATGCGAATCATCGCATAGCCATATTACGCGATGGCATTAACGCGTTAAACCTAGCCCAACAATAAATATAAAGCGTCAATTTAATCGCAACGTCAGCTACTTTAAACACGAGATTAATATGAACACTTCCTCTTACGCTACAACCGCGGATATTCCGCGCCAACGCTGGTTAAGAATTATTCCCCCTATTCTTATCGCGTGTATTATTTCCTATATGGACCGGGTCAACATTGCTTTCGCCATGCCCGGCGGGATGGATGCTGAACTCGGTATTTCTGCCACCATGGCGGGGCTGGCGGGCGGGATTTTCTTTATCGGCTATCTGTTTTTACAGGTGCCGGGCGGAAAAATCGCGGTCCACGGCAGCGGCAAGAAGTTTATCGGCTGGTCGCTGGTTGCCTGGGCGGTGATTTCGGTCCTGACCGGTTTAATCACCAACCAGTATCAGCTGCTGGTCCTGCGCTTCTTACTGGGCGTCGCCGAAGGAGGCATGTTGCCCGTGGTGCTGACGATGATCAGCAACTGGTTCCCGGATGCTGAACGTGGCCGTGCCAACGCGATTGTGATTATGTTTGTCCCGATTGCCGGCATTATCACCGCCCCGCTCTCCGGGTGGATCATTACCATCCTCGACTGGCGCTGGCTGTTCATTATTGAAGGCTTGCTCTCGGTGGTGGTGTTGGCGTTGTGGGCCTATACCGTCTACGACCGTCCGCAGGAAGCCCGGTGGATTTCTGAAGCCGAAAAGCGCTACCTCGTCGATACCCTCGCCGCCGAGCAACGCGCCATCGCCGGAACCACCGTCAAAAATGCGTCCCTCAGCGCCGTTCTGGCCGACAGAACCATGTGGCAACTGATCGCCCTGAACTTCTTCTATCAGACCGGTATTTACGGCTACACCCTGTGGCTCCCCACCATTCTCAAAGAGCTGACGCACAGCAGCATGGGGCAGGTTGGGATGCTCGCTATCCTGCCGTACGTCGGGGCGATTGCCGGGATGTTCCTGTTCTCTTCCCTCTCTGACCGTACCGGAAAACGCAAACTGTTCGTCTGCCTGCCGCTGGTTGGCTTTGCCCTGTGCATGTTCCTGTCGGTGGCGTTGAAGAACAACGTCTGGCTGGCCTATGCCGCGCTGGTGGGCTGCGGCTTCTTCCTGCAGTCCGCGGCGGGGGTGTTCTGGACCATTCCGGCCCGTCTGTTCAGCGCTGAAATGGCCGGCGGCGCCCGTGGCGTCATCAACGCCCTCGGCAACCTCGGCGGCTTCTGCGGCCCATACGCGGTGGGCGTACTGATCACCCTCTACAGCAAAGACGCCGGGGTTTACTGCCTGGCGATCTCCCTGGCGCTGGCTGCGCTGATGGCCCTTCTGCTGCCGTCAAAATGCGATACCGGCGCAGCCCCGGTAAAGACGATGAGCCCACGTAAACACGCGGCGTAAACCCTGCCGGGGGGTCTGCGCCTCCCGGCAACAAAGAGAATGCAAAGATGAGTGAGAAAAAGACCTTCTGGCTCGGTATCGATTGTGGTGGTACCTATCTGAAAGCCGGTTTATATGACGCCAAAGGTCATGAGCATGGCATTCATCGGCAGTCGCTGCAGACGGCGTCGCCATTGCCAGGCTATGCCGAACGTGACATGCACCAGCTCTGGCAACAGTGCGTGGCGACCATCGCCGGGCTACTGCAACGCACCGGCGTCGTGGGCGAAAAGATTGCCGGGATCGGTATTTCGGCGCAGGGCAAGGGGCTGTTTCTCCTGGATAAACAGGATCGGCCGCTGGGCAATGCCATGCTCTCTTCCGATCGCCGGGCGCTGGACATCGTCCAACGCTGGCAGCAGGACGGCATCCCTGAGCAGCTGTATCCGGTCACCCGCCAGACGCTGTGGACCGGGCATCCGGCCTCGTTGCTGCGCTGGGTAAAAGAGCATGAGCCTCAGCGTTACGCGCAGATCGGCAGCGTTATGATGGGGCACGACTACCTGCGCTGGTGCTTAACCGGCGTCAAAGGCTGCGAAGAGAGCAACATCTCCGAGTCCAACCTCTACAACATGGCAACCGGCCAGTACGACCCACAGCTGACCCGCTGGCTGGGCATCAGTGAAATCGATAGCGCGTTACCGCCCATCGTCGGTTCAGCAGAAATATGCGGGGAAATCACCGCTCAGGCAGCCGCTATTACCGGTCTGGCGGCGGGAACCCCCGTCGTCGGCGGTCTGTTTGATGTGGTTTCCACCGCACTCTGTGCAGGGATCGAAGATGAGTTCACCCTCAATGCGGTGATGGGGACCTGGGCGGTGACCAGCGGGATCACCCACGGCCTGCGCGACCACGAGGCCCACCCTTACGTTTACGGGCGCTACGTCAACGACGGGCAGTACATCGTTCACGAAGCCAGCCCGACCTCTTCCGGCAATCTCGAATGGTTCACGGCCCAATGGGGCGATCTCTCTTTCGATGAGATAAACCGGGCCGTCGCCGGGCTGCCGAAAGCCGACAGCCAGCTCTTTTTCCTGCCGTTTCTCTACGGCAGCAACGCCGGGCTGGAGATGACCTGCGGGTTTTACGGTCTGCAGGCGCTGCACACCCGTGCCCATCTGCTGCAGGCGGTCTACGAAGGGGTGGTCTTCAGCCATATGACCCACCTGAACCGCATGCGTGAACGCTTTACCGATGTGCACGCCCTGCGCGTCACCGGCGGCCCGGCGCACTCTGACGTCTGGATGCAGATGCTGGCCGACGTCAGCGGTCTGTGCATCGAACTGCCGCAGGTCGAGGAGACCGGCTGCTTCGGCGCGGCCCTTGCCGCCCGCGTCGGAACCGGCGTCTACCGCACCTTCCACGACGCCCAGCACGATCTACAACATCCGGTACGCACGCTGCAGCCCGACATGGCCGCGCACGCGCGCTACCAGCACAAATACCAGCAATACCAACATTTGATTCAGGCACTACAGGGCTACCACGCCCGCATTAAGGAGCACGCACTATGAGCCGTCCATTACTGCAACTGGCGCTCGACCATACCCATCTTCAGGCGGCACAGCACGATGTCGCCCTGTTACAGGACCACGTCGATATCGTTGAAGCCGGCACGATCCTGTGCCTTGCCGAAGGGCTGCGCGCGGTGACCGCCCTGCGCGCCCAGTGTCCGGACAAAATTATCGTCGCCGACTGGAAGGTGGCGGATGCCGGCGAAACCCTGGCACAGCAGGCGTTTAACGCCGGTGCCAACTGGATGACCATCATCTGCGCCGCCCCGCTCGCCACGGTAGAGAAAGGCCACGCCGTGGCGCAGGCCTGCGGTGGAGAAATTCAGATGGAGCTGTTTGGCAACTGGACGCTGGAGGATGCCCGCGGCTGGTATCGCACCGGGGTTCGTCAGGCGATCTACCACCGCGGACGCGACGCCCAGGCCAGCGGACAACAGTGGAGTGACGCCGACCTGACGCGCATGAAGGCGCTGTCGGATATTGGCCTCGAGCTGTCGATTACCGGCGGCATCACCCCCGCCGACCTGACGCTGTTCCGCGATATTAACGTCAAAGCGTTTATTGCCGGACGCGCATTGTCAGGCGCCGCCCACCCGGCACAGGTTGCCGGTGAATTCCACGCACAGATTGACGCCATCTGGGGAGAACAGCATGCGTAATCATCCATTAGGTATCTATGAGAAAGCGCTGGCCAAAGATCTCAGCTGGCCAGAGCGGCTGGTACTGGCAAAAAGCTGCGGGTTTGATTTTGTTGAAATGTCGGTGGATGAGACCGACGACCGCCTGTCGCGCCTCGACTGGAGCCCCGCTCAGCGCGCCTCGCTGGTGACCGCCATGCTGGAAACCGGGGTGGCCATTCCGTCGATGTGCCTCTCCGCCCATCGCCGCTTTCCTTTTGGCAGCCGCGATGAGTCCACCCGCCAGCGAGCGCGGGAGATCATGACCAAAGCCATCCGTCTGGCGCGCGATCTGGGTATCCGCACCATTCAGCTGGCGGGCTATGACGTCTACTACGAAGAACATGATGAAGGCACCCGTCAGCGCTTTGCCGAAGGGCTGGCGTGGGCGGTGGAACAGGCCGCGGCAGCGCAGGTGATGCTGGCGGTGGAGATCATGGATACCGCCTTTATGAACTCTATCAGCAAGTGGAAAGCGTGGGATGAGATGCTCTCTTCTCCGTGGTTCACCGTTTATCCGGACGTCGGCAACCTCAGCGCCTGGGGTAACGATGTGGCCGCCGAGCTGAAACTGGGTATCGACCGCATCGCCGCCATCCATCTGAAAGACACCCAGCCGGTCACCGCGCACAGCCCAGGGCAGTTTCGTGACGTGCCGTTTGGCGAAGGCTGTGTCGATTTTGTCGGCATTTTCAAAACCCTGCACGAGCTGAACTATCGCGGCTCGTTCCTGATTGAAATGTGGACGGAGAAAGCCAGCGAACCGGTGCTGGAAATTATCCAGGCGCGGCGCTGGATTGAATCGCGGATGCAGGAAGGAGGATTTACATGTTAGAACAACTCAAAGCCGAGGTCCTGGCCGCCAACCTGGCGCTGCCGGCACACCACCTGGTGACGTTTACCTGGGGCAATGTCAGCGCGGTCGATGACACCCGCACGCTGATGGTCATCAAGCCTTCCGGCGTCGAGTACACGGTGATGACCGCCGACGATATGGTGGTGGTGGAGATCGCCAGCGGTAAGGTCGTTGAAGGCAGCAAAAAGCCGTCTTCCGATACCCCGACCCATCTGGCGCTCTATCGCCGCTATCCGCAGATCGGCGGGATCGTGCACACCCATTCCCGCCACGCGACGATCTGGTCGCAGGCGGGCATCGACCTGCCGGCCTGGGGCACCACCCATGCGGACTATTTCTATGGTGCCATTCCCTGCACCCGCCTGATGACCGTCGACGAAATTAACGGCGAATATGAATATCAGACCGGCGAAGTGATCATTAAAACCTTCGAAGAACGCGGGCTGGATCCAGCGCAGATCCCGGCGGTCCTCGTCCATTCGCACGGCCCGTTCGCCTGGGGCAAAGACGCCGCCGATGCGGTGCATAACGCGGTGGTGCTGGAGGAGTGCGCTTACATGGGGCTGTTCTCGCGCCAGCTGGCCCCGCAACTGCCGGATATGCAGTCTGAACTGCTCGATAAACACTATCTGCGTAAACACGGCGCCAATGCCTATTACGGGCAAAACTGACGTCTGCCGCTTGACGCGCCTGTCCGGGCTACCGACGCGATCCGGTAGCCCGGACAGCGCAGCGCCACCGGGGTAGTTTTTGTATGAACCGCTAAATCCTACGCCGAATTCACGTGCTCTTTACAATAGCGTCGCTTCCAGGCCGCCGGGGTCAGACTGGTGTGCTTGCGGAAAATTTTGCGGAAATAGCCCACATCGTTAAACCCACACTTCAACGCCACGTCGGTCAACGACAGCGAATCGCTGATCAGCAGCTTTTCCGCCGCCCTCACCCGCTGGCGATGCAGCGCTTCGGTGAGCGTCAGCCGGAAAGCATGGCGATAGACCCGCCCAAGATAGTCCGCGTTGCAGTGCAGCTCCTTCGCCAGCGTGGAGGCGGAAATCGGCAGATGAAACCGGGTCAGGATGATTTGCTGCGCTTTCCACGCCAGCGCGGTACCGGGGCTATCGGCGGGCTGCTCGCTGGCCGCCGCCGCAATCTGCTGCAAAATCAGCAGCAGGATCAGCTCCAGCGCGACGCTACGATGAATATTTTCCTGTTCGTGCAAGAATTGCCTGAACAGGGAGATTATATATTGCGGCTCGCTCACCCGCGTGTGCTGGGGCACCGCCAGCAGCGCTTCTGGCAGCAACGCGGCCTCGTCTGATATCACTTCGAAATGCAGCCAGTAGAATTTTAAATCCGCCGGAAATTGCCCTACCCCAACATGCAAACGCTGCGGCCACAGCAGCAAACTTTCCCCGGCATTTACGCTAAATACCTCGTTATCTTCGCGAATCGTTAATGTCCCTTTTTCAACGAAGATAATTTCCCAGGAGCGAAGCTGTCGTGCCGGATGGCTACCAATACCGCGAGAAATAAATAACCCGCCATTTTGGACTCTAATCGGTAAAGACATGGATAATTCAAGCATAGATATGAAAATTCCCGCTATTTGCATCACCAGATATTCGCTTTACCTTTGATTATTCAAGATAAAACAGCATGATTCAGGATCGCAATCACACTTTTATCATGAAGTCGGAATCGTCACCTTTTTATACTTTTCCCTTCCCTTGTTAGCCCAGGTATTTAGTGCAGAATAAATAACGTACTTTGCAAATGACAAATAAAAGCCCGCACTTCAGCGGGATATTATTCCGCACATCATCTCCGGGAGTTATTTATGACTTCGGCTCCGATTACGACAAGTGAATTAGCACAACGCACCCAGGACGATACCCTCACGCTCCGTGAAAAAATCGGTTATGGCCTGGGCGATGCGGGCGGGACAGTCATTACCTGCCTGATCATGAACTTTTTAACCTTCTTCTATACCGACGTCTTTGGACTGACGCCAGCGCTGGTCGGGACGCTGTTCCTGGCGCTGCGCGTGTTTGACGCCATCTCCGACCCGATTATGGGCGTGCTGGCCGACCGTACCCAAAGCCGCTGGGGACGCTTTCGCCCGTGGCAGCTGTGGATAGCGCTGCCCATCGGCATCATCGGCGTTCTGACCTTTACCGTGCCGGATGCCAGCATGGGCGTAAAAATCGCCTGGGCTTTCGGCACGTATCTGCTGCTGTCGGTGAGCTATACCGCGATTAACGTGCCCTACTGCGCGCTGATTAACACCATGACCACGCGCCACAGTGAAGTGATCTCATGCCAGGCGTGGCGTTTTGTACTGTGCGGCGTGGCAGGGTTCCTGGTATCCGTTGGGCTACCGTGGCTGGTGAAGGCGCTCGGCCAGGGCAACACCGCGCAGGGTTATCAGTATGGCGTCGGCGTACTCTGCGCCATCGCGGTGGTGATGTTCCTGTGCTGTTTCTTCTGGGTTCGCGAACGCGTCTCGCTGGACATGATGGGCAAATTCACCCTGCGCGAGCATATCGCCGGGCTGCGCCAGAACGACCAGCTGCTGCTGATGCTGGTGATGTCGTTCCTGCTGATCAACGTCTTTAATATCCGCGGCGGCGGCTACATGTACTTCATCACCTACGTGTTGGGTGGCTCTACCGGCTATACCTCGCTGTTCTTCACCATGGTGACCTTCGCCTCGATTGGCGGCTCGGTGATTATCAACCTGCTGTCGCGCCGCTTCGATACCGTCAAACTCTACTACTACACCAACCTGGTGTTAGCCGCGATTGCCTTCGCGATGTGGTTTTTGCCGACCGGCCCGGCCTACCAGACCTTGTGGCTGGTGGTGATCCTCGGTAACGGCATTATTCTCGGCTTCACCCTGCCGCTGCACTTCTCGCTGATGGCCTTCTCCGACGACTACGGCGAGTGGAAGACCGGCGTGCGCTCTTCCGGCATGAACTTCGCCTTTAACCTGTTCTTCATCAAGCTGGCGTGGGCCTCCAGCGCCGGCATTATCAGCCTGGTGTTTATCTATGTGGCCTATCAGCCGGGCGCGGAAAACCAAACGGCATCATCGCTGGCCGGTATCTCCTCCATGGAGACCCTGCTGCCTGCCCTGTTCCATCTGCTGCTGGCCTTCACCATTCGCGCCTGCAAGCTTAATAATCCTATGATGGCGCGCATTGCCAGCGACTTGCGCACCCGTCACGTTCAGTCTTAAGGAGTCCGTCATGTCTGTTATGGAAGTCGATCTGCACAAACTGAAAATCAGCGACCCGTTCCTCGGCCAGTACCAGCAGCTGGTGCGCGATGTGGTGATCCCATATCAATGGGACGCGCTGAACGACCGCATTGCCGAGGCGGACCCGAGCCATGCGATAGAAAACTTCCGGATTGCCGCGGGGCAGCAGGAAGGAGAATTTTACGGCATGGTCTTTCAGGACAGCGACGTGGCGAAATGGCTGGAAGCCGTTGCCTGGTCGCTGTGCCAGAAGCCGGACGCCGAACTGGAAAAAACCGCCGACGAGGTGATTGAACTGGTGGCGGCCGCCCAGTGCGAAGATGGCTACCTGAACACCTATTTCACGGTCAAAGCCCCGGCGGAACGCTGGACCAACCTTGCGGAATGCCATGAGCTGTACTGCGCGGGCCACATGATTGAAGCGGGCGTCGCCTTCTTCCAGGCCACCGGCAAACGCCGCCTGCTGGAGGTGGTCTGCCGTCTCGCCGACCATATCGACAGCGTGTTCGGCCCCGGCGAGAACCAGCTGCACGGCTACCCCGGCCACCCGGAAATCGAGCTGGCGTTAATGCGTCTTTACGATATCACCCAGCAGCCGCGCTATCTGGCGCTGGTGAACTACTTCGTCGAAGAGCGTGGCACCCAGCCGCACTTTTACGATATCGAATATGAAAAGCGGGGCAAAACCTCCTACTGGAACACCTACGGTCCGGCCTGGATGGTGATGGATAAGCCCTACAGCCAGGCGCATCAGCCGATTGCCGAACAGCCCGTCGCCATCGGCCATGCGGTGCGTTTTGTCTACCTGATGACCGGCGTTGCCCATCTCGCCCGCTTAAGCCAGGACGAGGGGAAACGTCAGGACTGCCTGCGCCTGTGGAACAATATGGCCCAGCGCCAGCTGTATATTACCGGCGGCATTGGTTCGCAGAGCAGCGGCGAAGCCTTCAGCAGCGACTATGACCTGCCAAACGACACGGTTTACGCGGAGAGCTGCGCGTCGATCGGGCTGATGATGTTTGCCCGCCGGATGCTGGAGATGGAAGCCGACAGCCAGTATGCCGATGTGATGGAGCGCGCGCTGTATAACACCGTGCTGGGCGGGATGGCGCTGGATGGTAAGCACTTCTTTTACGTTAACCCGTTAGAAGTGCACCCGACATCGTTAAAATTCAACCATATCTATGACCATGTGAAGCCCGTGCGTCAGCGCTGGTTTGGCTGCGCCTGCTGCCCGCCAAACATTGCCCGCGTGCTGACCTCGCTGGGGCACTATATCTACACGCCGCATCAGGATGCGCTGTACATCAACCTGTATGTGGGGAACAGCGCGGAGATCCCGGTAGGGGATGAAACTCTGCGCCTGCGTATCAGCGGCAACTATCCGTGGCAGGAGCAGGTGAAGATCGCGATCGACTCGCCGACGCCGGTCAATCACACCCTGGCGCTGCGCCTGCCGGACTGGTGCGATGATCCGCAGGTGACGCTCAACGGCAAGCCGGTGGCGCAGGATGTGCGCAAGGGGTATCTGCATATCAGCCATCGCTGGCAGGAAGGCGACACGCTTCTGTTAACACTGCCGATGCCGGTGCGCCGTCTTTACGGTAATCCGCTGGTGCGTCATCAGGCCGGCCAGGTTGCCGTTCAGCGCGGTCCGCTGGTGTACTGTCTGGAGCAGGCGGATAACGGCGAGCAATTGCATAACCTGCAGCTGCCGCGCGACGCCCGGTTCAGCGCCTTTGAAGGGAAAGGGATTTTTGCCCACAAGGTGATCCTGCAGGCGCCGGGTTATAAGCAAACGGCGGAAGAGGCCGGTCAGCAGGCGCTGTGGCATTACGACCGCGCACCGACAACCCGCCAGCCGCAGACCCTGACCTTTATTCCGTGGTTCAGTTGGGCTAACCGTGGCGAAGGTGAGATGCGCATCTGGGTGAAAGAAGCGGAGGCATAAGCGCGAAGGCTGTCGCTGAACCACCGGCGGATTCACATTTCCCGGTGGCGCTGCGCTGACCGGGCTACGGGTCGGTGGTCCGGGCTGGTTTCCCGGTGGCGCTACGCTGACCGGGCTACGGATCGGTGGCCTGGGCTGGGTCCGGGCTACGGGTTGGTAGCCCGGACAGGCGCGTCAAGCGCCGCCTCCGGGATTTCCCTGGCTACAGGAACAGCGCCTTATCGCGCAGGATATGGTCGTTGCCGCGTCGGCGGGTAAAACCAATCCGGTCGAAATATTCCAGGATCTGAATCGCCAGCTTGCGCCCGACGTTCAGGGTATCGCGGAAATCGGCCGCACAGGTGGATCCGCGCGCCAGATCCAGCTCGCGGATCATCCTCGCGAACGCCACAATCCGATCGTTACGGTAATAACGATCTTTGACGATCGCCGTAATCATCCCCTGCTGCGCGGCCTGACGTAACACCGCACGCATAACAGGCTCTTCGACACGGGCCTCCCGTGCCAGATCGCGCACCCACCAGGGCTCATCGGCAAACAGCCCGGCAACCCGCTGCCAGATGACCTGCTGCTCATCGGTAAAGCCCGCGGTATGCTCCGGCAGATGCAACCAGCCGTGATGGCTGCAAACAATCCCGCTGTCGCGCATCTGCTCGATCAGCAGCAGCACCAGCGCTTCGTCTTCCATCGGTAACGCAATACGTCGCAAACGCTCGCGGCCCGGACCCGGCTCGTCGCGATGCTGGTCATGATAACGCGCCAGGGCGTCGAGCAGCTTGCGCTGCCAGCGCGCGGCCAGCGGGGCACTGAGCAGACTGTTGCCCGCCTGCAGGTAATCCGGGCGATTGATCAAGGCGTTCAGGCCTTCATCGCTGAGCTGACGCGCCCAGGCAAAATCATCAAGGCGAACCGCATCGCGTTGCAGATGAATATCCAGCGCCTGAGCATCATCGCGCTGCGATGCGGCCAGCGCCGCCAGCCACTGTAAATATTCGGGCTTACGCTTGCCGCGACGCGGCGGAGCCAGCGCCACCACCCGCGCGCCGGCCAGGGTGACGCGGGCGGAAATATCGCGCAGCACCAGCCGATCGTTATCCGCCAGCCACAGCGGCGTATCCAGCACCAGCTCCGCCAGCGCCCCCTCCAGCAGCGATACGCGGCCGGTAATGTGGCTGGCAGCATGGTGAATATGCAGCGGTTGCCACTGGCTCAGCGGCGTGTGGCACTGCAGTTCAACAATCACCCGTTCCGAGGCTTCCGGCGGCCGTGTCGAGAGCAGCCAGTCGCCGCGATTCAGCGCCTCTTTTTGCGCATCGCCGACAATATTCAGCGCAATGCGTTGGCCTGCCCAGGCCTGTCCAACCGCCTGGTTCTGCGCGTGCAGACCGCGCACGCGCATCGGTTTATCGACCCCGGTCAGCCACAGCGTATCGCCCACATTGACCTCGCCCGACAGCGCCGTGCCGGTGACCACCAGCCCGGCACCTTTAACCGTAAAGGCCCGGTCGATCGCCAGACGAAAGCGCTGGTGCTGCGGGTGCGCACGGGCAGACAGCTGCAGTAAATGCTCACGCAGTTCGGCGATCCCCTGGTTTTCAGTGGCCGCGGTGGCAAACAGCGTGGCGTCGGTAAAACCAAATTCTGCCAGCACCGCCGTCACGTCGCCACGCACCTCTTCAACGCGTTGCGCTTCGACGCGGTCCGCTTTGGTCAGCGCGACGGTCAGCGTCGGCTTGCCCGTCAGCTGGAGGATCGCGAGATGTTCGCGGGTCTGGGCCATGACGCCATCGTCACAGGCCACCACCAACAGCGCGTGATCGATGCCGCCCACCCCCGCCAGCATGTTGGACAAAAACTTTTCATGACCGGGCACGTCGATAAATCCCAGCACCCGCCCATCGGGCTGCGGCCAGTAGGCGTAGCCGAGGTCAATCGTCATGCCGCGTGCTTTTTCTTCCGGCAGGCGATCGGCATTGATGCCGGTAATGGCCTGCAGCAGCGTGGTTTTGCCGTGGTCAACGTGCCCGGCGGTGGCAATAATCATCTCAGTAGCATCTCCATAAACCCGGATTCATCGTCAAGACAGCGTAGGTCCAGCCACAGGCGCCCCTCATAAACCCTGCCGATAACCGGCACCGGCAGCAGGCGCCAGCGGGCCGCCAGCGCGTCGAGTTGGCTGCCGCGGCCGTCGCGTGGGCTGAACGTCAGCGCCGCGCTGGGTAAACGGTCCACCGGCAGCGAGCCGCTGCCAATCTGCGACAGGCACGGCTCTACCCGCAGCGCAAAGTCGGGATAATGTGCCGCCAGGGCGCTCAGCATGCGCTGGCCCTGCTCGGCAATATCCTCCGCCTGGCGGGTCAGCAGGCGTAGCGTCGGCAGACGGTCGGCCAGTTTTTCAGGGTGCAGATACAGACGCAGCGTGGCTTCCAGCGCCGCGAGGGTCATCTTATCGACCCGCAGCGCGCGTTTCAGCGGGTGGTTTTGCAGGCGGGCGATCAACGCTTTCTTGCCGACAATAATCCCCGCCTGGGGACCACCCAGCAGTTTATCGCCGGAGAAGCTCACCAGGCTGACGCCGGCGGCAATCATCTCCTGCGGCATCGGCTCTTTCGGCAGGCCGTACTGGCTTAAATCGACCAGTGAACCGCTGCCAAGGTCAACCACAACCGGCACATTCATCTCCTGCCCGAGGGCCGCCAGTTCGGTTTCATCGACCACCTTCGTAAAACCTTCAATGCTGTAGTTGCTGGTGTGGACTTTCATCAACAGGCCGGTATTGTCATTCACCGCCTGGCGATAATCTTTCGCGTGGGTACGGTTGGTGGTGCCGACTTCATGCAGCACACAGCCGGCCTGGCGCATCACGTCGGGAATGCGGAACGCGCCGCCGATCTCCACCAGCTCACCGCGCGAAACGACCACCTCTTTGCTCGCCGCCGTCGCCGCCAGCATCAGCAGCACCGCCGCCGCGTTATTGTTAACGATACAGGCATCTTCCGCACCGGTAATCCGACACAGCAGCTCAGCCAGCGCGCGATCGCGGTGGCCGCGCCCGGCATCATCGAGGCTGTACTCCAGCGTCACCGGTGCCCGCATCGCCCGCACTACCGCCTCGACCGCTGCATCGGCCTGTACGGCACGCCCTAAATTGGTATGCAGTACGGTGCCGGTCAGGTTGAAAACCGGACGCAGCGCGCTTTGCCCGGTTTGCGCCAGCCGCCGCGCGGTCTCCTGCGCCCAGTCGTCACACCAGGCCGGCAGCGCCTGCGTCTGACGAACAGATTCACGGGCCTCTTCCAGCATCTGACGCAGCAGCGCCACAACCTGAGCATGGCCATACTCGGCCAGCACGGTGGAAAACGCGGGATCGCGGAGCAAACGGTCGGTAGCCGGAAGGCGGGTGTAAAGCGCACGAATATCGGTAGTCATGAATGGACCTGGCGGTAGGTTATTTTCCCCCCTCCCGACGGGAGAGGGAGTCAACAAATCAGCAGTGATTGTAACGTCTCCAGGGGGAAACTGTTACCTGTCTGGGTCAAGTCCTTGGTGGTTCGGTACGGGCAAAACTGGCGCGCTGGAACAGCGTATCGACCAGTTTAATGAGCCTGGGCCGCGTCGCGCACCAGCCGGGGGCCACCCGACGGAAGTTAAGGTAGGCAATGGCGCACGCCGCCGAGATCGAGGCCAGATTGACCTCATCGGTACGCAGGCTGCCGTCGGCAACGTGAGCCTCGAGGGCATCGAGGCCCCGGGCCACCTTCTCCCGCTGGCGCAGCAGTTCGCTTTCCGACTGCTGCGCCGGAGGACGGGCCTTTTCACGCACCAGCGCCTGTGCCGCCTCCATCACGCCATCGGCCAGGGCTTCCATCTGGCGCATTTTTAGCGCCGCCTGCGGGTCCGCGGGCAGCATCGCCGGTGCGACGCCGAGCAGTTCAAGATATTGCGCGATAATGGGCGAGTCGAACCAGCACTCGCCGCCGTCGGTGACCAGCACCGGCACTTTGCCTAACGGATTGAATTTACCGACCCCGTTGACCTCCTGGTAGGGAAATTCATTGACGAATTCAAAGGGGAGATTTTTCTCCAGCAGAATGACGGAGATTTTGCGCACAAAGGGACTGGTGTAGCTGCCGATCAGTTTCATTGCCTGCTCCTTTCGCCAACAAAAGTAGAAGCCTAATGGGATAGGTTCTATACCCTAAATAATTCGAGTTGCAGGAAGGCGGCGACGCAGAGAATCCCCAGGAGCTTACTCAAGTAAGTGACTGGGGTGAACGAGGACAAATTCGTCAGGAACGAATTTGAACGCTGCTCGCAGCGCCCGTAGGGCGAGGCCCAGGGATGGGCCGAGTATTGCCAACGCCCATGCAACTTGAAGTATGACGGGTATAAGTATGGTTCAGGCACAGACAAATGGCAGACTGACGTTGCGTCAGTCTGCCGCGGTTTGAATTAATGATCGAGATAGAGGTAGTGCATCCAGCTGGTCATGCGCAGCAGCACCTTCCTCATCACCGAGACATGGCTGAAGTGATCGGAGTAGACCGCCACCTGGGCATAGATGCCATCCGGCAGCGAATCCACGTCGGCGTTGGCATCAAGCTCGATGGTCGCCAGCACGCCATCGGTCCCCGGCAGGACGCTCAGCGACTGCAACGCCCCCTGCGCCTGGTAGGAACCGCCGGGCACGACCGGAAGAATGCTGGTCAGCTTGCCATGAAAAACCTGGCCCGGCAGAGCGTTGAAGACCGCTTCGGCATCATCGCCAGGTTTAAGTCGCAGCAACGAGTTCTGGCGGAACTGGGCCACAATCTGGCGCTTTTGTTCCGGAATAAAGACCATCACCGGACGCAGCGGCAGCGCCGCCGCATAGGTGCCGGGGCGGATCAGCACCTGCGTCACGTAGCCGTTGCTCGGGGCACGAATGACCGTCTGGTCGAGGTTATATTTCGCCTCTGCCAGTTGGGCACGCAGGCTGACAACCTGCGACTGTTCGCCGCCCACCGTACTGTCTAACTGACTCTGAACCTGCGCCTGATCAGCGATCGACGCTTTCACTAACGCATCCTGCGCCAGATAGTTTTGCCGGGCGTTATCGATATCGCTCTCGGAGAACGGATTGACTCTCGCCTGGCTGCCCTTCAGGTAACGCTGATAATCTTTGTAGAGCCGATCGCGCTCGGCGGAAACGCGAACCGTGTTGGCCTGTGCTTCCGAAAGCTGCGCCTTCAGCGTATTAATGCTGTGCATGGCGGTCACCAGATCCGCCTGCAGCCGATCCACCCGGGCCTGATAACGCGCCGGGTCGATAGTAAACAGCACATCGCCTTTGTTAACCCGCTGGTTGGTTTTATCCGTGACGGTACTGACAATCCCGGTCACCTGCGGGGTAATCGGAATAGAAATAACCGCTTTTTGCGCCGTAAAGGTATAAGGGTGGTTATAGTTCATTAATAATATGAGGGCACCGACCAGAAATATACCGCCCAGCGTTGCCGTGGCCAATGTCCACTGATTAACCGGAATACGGAATATTTTAAACACGGTCCATGCAAGCGCGACATAGGTCAATACAATAAGCAGATCCATGATTAGCGCTCCGGCGTCTCTTTATCTGTGGAGGGGGACACCGCCCCTAGTCGTTTTTCCAGCTCGGCAACGCGTTGCGATAGTTGATCAACGCTGGGATCGCGCTCGGGAGGCGGGATATGGGATTTCATTCCCCACCCGCGTTCAGGTTGATAGAGCGTGGCCCAGATCCACAGAAATGGCCAGATAACATGCAGCGTAAACAGGCTCACCCATCCAGCGGTATGGATGGCGTCAGCGTGGGGGTGATTACGTTTTTTAGCCATTAGATATGGAATATCGTGGATCGCGATGATGCCATAGAAAAGAACCAGAAAAACAAAAATCAATACACCCAGTGCAAAGTAGTTGAGAAACATATGTGCCTCACTAAATACGATGTCAAATCGTCAATGATTTAAAATGCTAAGCAATCAAATTAATTAATTAAATTAAATTACAAACGGCGTGTATTTATAATTTAAGGCCGGGGAGTATTGGTTTTCGCTATTCTCCTTGCAAGTTTTTAAGCGTGACAAAATATATCTTGAATAACAACATACTTAACTTTACACGTTGAGCTTAAGACAGATCTTTACTTTTTTCCATGTCGGGTTTTGATGATGTTTTTTCATTCAGTTCGTCAGTCGTGGCTGGCGCAAGCGGTGACGGCCAGATGGAATTTGTGGTGGATCACAGTCGGAAAAAACAGCGCACTTTTTATTGTGATTAACATCACATTATCAAAACAAACAACAAACCATATTTCGTGACATATCTCACATTAATTATCCGAAATGGCCTATTTTTGACCTGCTGCATTTTTTTTGCACAGCCATTTTGTGATGCACATCACTATAAATGACCGTCGAATGCCTATATTCACGTGACTCAGATCACATAAAAAGCCACCGACTGGACAGTTTTACGATTCGGTGCCAAATTCGCTTCATCAAACAGGGTCCGGCGACCTCTGCCGCCATATTAACAACAAGCCTCAGGCTTTTAGCCTACGCGATAAGCTCAACAGAAGAAGGGGTGTTTTATGTCATCCGATATCAAGATCAAGGTGCAAAGCTTTGGTCGTTTCCTCAGCAATATGGTGATGCCCAACATCGGCGCGTTTATCGCGTGGGGTATCATCACCGCACTTTTCATACCAACGGGATGGTTACCAAGCGAAACGCTGGCGAAGTTAGTCGGTCCCATGATCACCTATCTGCTGCCACTGCTGATTGGTTACACCGGTGGTAAGTTGATTGGCGGCGAGCGCGGTGGCGTGGTTGGTGCCATTACCACCATGGGCGTCATTGTCGGTGCCGATATGCCGATGTTCCTCGGCGCGATGATCGCCGGTCCGCTGGGCGGCTGGGCGATTAAACACTTTGATAGCTGGGTAGACGGTAAGATCAAATCCGGCTTCGAGATGCTGGTCAACAACTTCTCCGCCGGCATTATCGGGATGATCCTCGCCATCCTGGCCTTCCTCGGCATTGGCCCGGCGGTTGAAGTCCTGTCCAAAATTCTGGCAGCGGGTGTTAACTTCATGGTTGTCCATGACATGCTGCCGCTGGCATCCATCTTCGTCGAGCCGGCGAAAATCCTGTTCCTGAACAACGCGATTAACCACGGTATCTTCTCACCGCTGGGTATTCAGCAGTCTCACGAACTGGGCAAATCCATCTTCTTCCTGATTGAAGCTAACCCGGGTCCGGGGATGGGCGTCCTGCTGGCCTACATGTTCTTTGGCCGCGGCAGCGCGAAGCAGTCTGCAGGCGGTGCGGCAATCATCCACTTCCTGGGCGGTATCCACGAAATTTACTTCCCGTATGTGCTGATGAACCCGCGTCTGATCCTCGCCGTTATCCTTGGCGGTATGACTGGCGTGTTCACCCTGACCATCCTCAACGGCGGTCTGGTTTCTCCGGCGTCTCCGGGTTCTATCCTGGCGGTACTGGCGATGACCCCGAAAGGTGCCTACTTCGCGAACATCGCAGCGATTGTTGCGGCTATGGCGGTCTCGTTCGTGGTCTCCGCTATCCTGCTGAAAACCAGCAAAGTGAAAGAAGAAGATGATATCGATGCCGCGACCCGTCGCATGCACGATATGAAAGCCGAATCCAAAGGTGCTGCAACGCCGCTGTCTGCCGGGAACGTCGCTAACGATCTGAGCCACGTACGCAAAATCATCGTTGCCTGTGATGCCGGTATGGGTTCCAGCGCCATGGGTGCCGGCGTACTGCGTAAGAAAGTGCAGGATGCGGGACTGAGCGCAATCTCCGTTACCAACTGTGCAATCAACAACCTGCCGCCGGATGTCGACCTGGTGATTACCCACCGCGACCTGACCGAGCGGGCGATGCGCCAGGTGCCGCAGGCCCAGCATATTTCGCTGACCAACTTCCTCGACAGTGGCCTGTATACCAGCCTGACCGAACGTCTGGTTGCCGCGCAGCGCCATGAAGATAACGAAGTGAAAGTACGCGACAGTCTGAAAGACAGCTTTGATGCCAAAGACACCAACCTGTTCAAACTCGGTGCCGATAACATCTTCCTCGGCTGCACAGCGGCAACCAAAGAAGAAGCGATCCTCTTCGCCGGTGAACAGCTGGTCAAAGGGGGCTACGTTGAGCCGGAGTATGTGCAGGCGATGCTGGACCGTGAAAAACTGACCCCGACCTATCTGGGTGAGTCCATTGCGGTACCGCACGGCACCATTGAAGCCAAAGACCGCGTTCTCAAGACCGGCGTGGTGTTCTGCCAGTATCCGCAGGGCGTCCGCTTCGGTGAAGAAGAAGATGACATTGCCCGTCTGGTCATCGGTATCGCGGCCCGCAACAACGAGCACATCCACGTGATCACCAGCCTGACCAACGCGCTGGATGATGAATCAGTTATTGAACGCCTGATTCATGCCACCAGCGTTGACGAAGTGCTGGCGCTGCTGGCGGGGAATAAAGCGTAATTTAACCCAGGCCCTCTCTTCCTGAACGGGAGAGAGGGTTCCGGTGAGGGACAAGCCTCACCCGAACCCTCTCAGGTAAAAACATTAATGAAGGTTAATACTATGAATGCATTACATTTTGGCGCAGGTAATATCGGACGTGGCTTCATCGGCAAACTGCTGGCTGATGCGGGACTCGCATTAACATTCGCCGATGTGAATCAGGTCGTCCTGGATGCCCTGAATGCCCGTCATAGCTATCAGGTCCATGTTGTCGGCGAGAACGAGCAGGTGGATACCGTTTCCGGCGTCAATGCTGTCAGCAGCATCGGCGACGAGGTGGTTGACCTGATTGCCCACGTCGACCTGATCACCACCGCCGTCGGCCCGGTGGTTCTGGAACGCATCGCACCGGCTATCGCGAAAGGGCTGGCGCAACGTAATGCTCAGGGGATCGCCACCCCGCTGAACATCATCGCCTGTGAGAACATGGTGCGCGGCACCACGCAGCTCAAAGGCCACGTGTTTAAGGCCCTGGCAGAAGAAGACAAAGCCTGGGTTGAGGCCAACGTCGGGTTTGTCGATTCCGCCGTTGACCGGATTGTGCCGCCGTCCGCCTCCGCAACTCACGATCCGCTGGAAGTGACGGTGGAAACCTTCAGCGAGTGGATCGTCGATAAAACCCAGTTTAAAGGTGCGCTGCCCGAGATCCCAGGAATGGAATTAACCGACAACCTGATGGCATTTGTCGAGCGTAAGCTATTCACCTTAAACACCGGACATGCTATAACCGCCTACCTTGGAAAACTGGCCGGTCACCAGACAATCCGCGACGCGATTCTCGATGAGCGCATTCGCGCGGTGGTCAAAGGGGCCATGGAGGAGAGCGGTGCGGTGCTGATCAAACGCTACGGCTTTGATGCACAGAAGCACGCTGCCTACATCCAGAAAATCCTCGGCCGTTTCGAGAACCCGTACCTGAAAGATGACGTGGAGCGCGTAGGTCGTCAGCCGCTGCGTAAACTGAGCGCCGGCGATCGTCTGATCAAACCGCTGCTGGGCACGCTGGAGTATGCACTGCCGCACGTTAATCTGGTGAAAGGGATCGCTGCCGCGATGCACTTCCGTAGCGAAGACGATCCGCAGGCGCAGGAACTGGCTGCGTTGATTGACGAGAAAGGCCCACAGGCCGCACTGGCAGAAATTTCTGGCCTCGATGCAGCAAGCGCCGTGGTAGCGGAGGCCGTTCTCGACTATAACGCGACCAAATGATGCAAGATCTGGCGCGGTATGAACCGCGCCCATTACCACCCCTGTCAGATATGCAGGCAATAATGGAAGAAACACAGGCATTTGAAAACCGCGTGCTTGAGCGTCTGAATGCTGGCAAAACCGTACGAAGCTTCCTGATTGCGGCCGTCGAACTACTCACGGAAGCGGTCAATATCCTGGTGCTTCAGGTCTTCCGCAAAGACGATTACGCGGTGAAATACGCAGTGGAACCGTTGCTGGATGGTGACGGGCCGCTGGGCGACCTTTCTGTACGCCTGAAGCTGATTTACGGCCTTGGGGTGATAAGTCGCGCCGAATACGAAGACGCCGAGCTGCTGATGGCCCTGCGGGAAGAGCTCAATCACGACGGTAATGACTACAGTTTTACCGATGATGAGATTCTTGGGCCGTTTGGCGAGCTGCATTGCGTCGCCGCCCTGCCGCCGTTGCCGCTGTTCGATGACAGCGACGATGAACTGCTGGCAATGCAGAAACTGCGCTACCAGCAGGTTGTGCGTTCAACGATGATGCTGTCTCTGACTGAGCTGATTTCCCGAATCAGCTTAAAAAAAGCCTTCCAGAAATCAACGCTCTGATCCGGACTCTACCTGTTCATCAACAGGCCGGTAAAGCTGCCGGTAGTACTCCAGACGACTCAGATACAGCGCCTCTTTATTCTGCGGAATATCGCGCGGCACGCGCTGTATGCGCGGGGATTTTTTCAGATACTCCATAAATGCCTGGCTTGAAGCCATAAAATCAACCGTCTTGTCGATAATACGCGGTACGCCGTCACCGATTTTTGTCATCATGCCCTCCTCTTTTTCATGGATAAATCTTATAAAGGATCGGATAAAAGCAGGGGGTTGTTTGAGGAAAACGTGCGGTATTACCGACGAACTTCACAGAGATGAAATTCAGGCGAACATTAGTCATAATATTATTTATATTCAAATAATTAAGATTCATCACTTCTGATGCTCGCGCGGAAAAAACGCCGCATTTTTGATAAATAACTACCCACAATACCCGTCACAGCCCATACTATATGACGTCGAAATCCCTTTATTAATAGATTAAGTCACCATGAAAGAAGTCGAAAAGAATGAAATTAAGCGTTTGAGCGACCGTCTCGACGCCATCCGCCACCAGCAGGCGGACCTGTCTCTGGTTGAAGCGGCGGACAAGTACGCCGAACTGGAAAAAGAAAAAACCACCATCGAAGCTGAGCTCGTTCGCCTGCGCGACGTGCAGGGCCAGAAACTGAGCAAAGAAGCGCAACAGTTGATGAAGCTGCCGCATCGCCGCGCGATCACCAAAAAAGAGCAGGCCGATATGGGCAAGCTGAAGAAAAGCGTGCGCGGGCTGGTGATTGTCCATCCGATGACCGCGCTCGGCCGCGAAATGGGCCTCAAAGAGATGACCGGCTTTTCAAAAACCGCGTTCTGATCTTTAGCTCCTGAGCATTCCCCCGGTGGCGCTACGCTTGCCGGGGCGACCTGATTCCTCCCCCGCATTATTGGCCCTACCAATTATTTCTTAAACCGTCCAGCAGTTCACATATCCATCATTTTTGGTCACAGATATATTGCCTGGTAATAACATTTGGTTAACCATTCGTTGTCGTTAATCCTACAACTGAATTTGGCTGGGCCAATTTTACAAATAATGTGACCTGCAAGGAGCGCAGACTCAGCACCACATTATGATGGCCCGATGGAGACCTGCATGAACCTCTGGCAACAAAACTACGATCCGGCCGGCAATATCTGGATCTCGAGTCTTATCGCATCGCTACCGATTCTGTTTTTCTTTTTTGCCCTGATTAAGCTCAAACTCAAAGGGTACGTCGCGGCAACCTGGACCGTCGCCATTGCGCTGTCGGTCGCGCTGCTGTTCTATAAAATGCCGGTCGACCGCGCGCTGACGTCCGTGGTTTACGGCTTCTTTTACGGCCTGTGGCCTATCGCGTGGATTATTATCGCCGCGGTGTTCGTCTATAAGATCTCGGTCAAAACCGGGCAGTTCGACATTATTCGCTCATCGATTCTCTCGATTACCCCTGACCAACGTCTGCAGATGTTGATTGTCGGCTTCTCCTTCGGGGCATTCCTGGAAGGGGCCGCGGGCTTTGGCGCCCCGGTGGCAATTACCGCCGCGCTGCTGGTTGGCCTGGGCTTTAACCCGCTGTATGCCGCCGGGCTGTGCCTGATCGTCAACACCGCGCCGGTCGCCTTCGGAGCGATGGGGATCCCGATTCTGGTTGCCGGTCAGGTGACCGGGATTGATAGCTTCGCCATCGGCCAGATGGTGGGTCGCCAGCTGCCGTTCCTGACCATTATCGTGCTGTTCTGGATTATGGCGATTATGGATGGCTGGCGCGGCATCAAAGAGACCTGGCCGGCCGTGATGGTCGCCGGTGGCTCTTTCGCTATTGCCCAGTATCTCAGCTCCAACTTCCTCGGGCCGGAACTGCCGGATATCATCTCCTCGCTGGTGTCGCTGGTCTGTCTGACCCTGTTCCTCAAACGCTGGCAGCCGGTGCGCATTTTCCGCTTCGGCGATATGGGCGCGGCACAGGTCGATCAAACGCTGGCCCGCACCCACTACAGCGCCGGACAGGTGGTTCGCGCCTGGTCGCCCTTCCTGTTCCTGACCGCCACCGTGACCTTATGGAGCATCCCGCCGTTTAAAGCCCTGTTCGCCCCCGGCGGTGCGATGTATGACTTCGTCATCAATATCTCCGTGCCGTTCCTCGATAAGATGGTCGCCCGCATGCCGCCGGTAGTCAGCGCAGCGACCCCTTACGCCGCGGTGTATAAGTTCGACTGGCTGTCCGCCACCGGCACCGCCATCCTGTTCGCAGCGCTGCTTTCTATCGTCTGGCTGCGCATGAAGCCAAAAGATGCGCTGGTCACCTTTGGCAGCACGCTGAAAGAGCTGGCGCTGCCGATTTACTCCATCGGTATGGTGCTGGCGTTCGCCTTTATCTCTAACTATTCCGGGCTCTCTTCGACGCTGGCGCTGGCCCTGGCGCATACCGGACACGCGTTTACCTTCTTCTCGCCGTTCCTCGGCTGGCTGGGGGTATTCCTGACCGGTTCGGATACCTCATCTAACGCCCTGTTCGCCGCGCTGCAGGCCACCGCAGCCCAGCAAATCGGCGTCTCCGATATCCTGCTGGTCGCGGCTAACACCACCGGCGGCGTCACCGGCAAGATGATTTCACCGCAGTCCATCGCCATCGCCTGTGCGGCGGTCGGCCTGGTGGGTAAAGAGTCGGATCTGTTCCGCTTCACGGTGAAACACAGCCTGATCTTTACCTGCATGGTTGGCGTCATCACCACGTTGCAGGCCTATGTATTAACCTGGATGATCCCATGATAGTGATGCCCCGGCGCCTTGCAGACGATGTGGCTCGTCGTGTGCGAGCGCTGATTGAAGAACAACATCTGGAGGCGGGCATGCGATTGCCCGCCGAGCGCCAGCTGGCCGCACAGCTTGGCGTTTCACGTAACTCACTGCGTGAAGCACTGGCGATGCTGGTCAATGAAGGTCTGCTTGTCAGCCGCCGCGGCGGCGGGACCTTCCTGCGCTGGCAGCATGAGGCGTGGTCGGAACAGAACATCGTCCAGCCACTGAAAACCTTGCTCGCCGACGATCCCGATTACAGCTTTGATATTCTGGAAGCCCGCCACGCCATCGAAGCCAGCACCGCCTGGCATGCGGCGCTGCGGGCGACCGATGCCGAAAAAGAGCGTATTCGCCTGTGCTTTGAAGCCACCCAGAGCGAAGACCCGGACCTCGCCTCGCAGGCCGACGTCCGCTTCCACCTGGCGATTGCCGAAGCCTCACATAACGTTGTGCTGCTGCAAACCATGCGCGGCTTTTTCGACCTCTTACAATCCTCGGTCAAGCAAAGCCGCCAGCGGATGTACCTCGTCCCGCCGGTATTCGCCCGCCTCACCGAGCAGCACCAGGCCGTGATGGAGGCCATTTTCGCCGGTGACGCCGAAGGCGCACGGCAGGCGATGATGGCGCATCTCGGCTTTGTCCACGCCACGATTAAACACTTTGATGAAGACCAGGCCCGCCAGGCGCGAATTACCCGCCTGCCCGGTGACCATAATGAAAATGCCAGGGAGAACCCGTGATGATTATTTCAGCCGCCAGCGACTATCGCGCCGCCGCCCAGCGGATCCTGCCGCCGTTTCTGTTCCATTACATTGACGGCGGTGCCTATGCCGAACACACGCTGCGCCGCAACGTTGAAGACCTCTCCGACGTGGCGTTACGCCAGCGGATACTGAAGAACATGTCGGATCTGAGCCTGGAGACCTCGCTGTTCAAAGAGACCCTCTCCATGCCGGTTGCGCTGGCGCCGGTTGGGCTGTGCGGCATGTACGCGCGTCGCGGTGAAGTGCAGGCGGCAGGGGCGGCGGACGATAAAGGCATTCCGTTTACCCTCTCCACCGTTTCGGTCTGCCCGATCGAAGAGGTTGCGCCGACCATCAAGCGCCCGATGTGGTTCCAGCTGTACGTACTGCGCGACCGTGGCTTTATGCGCAACGCGCTGGAGCGTGCCAAAGCCGCAGGATGTTCAACCCTGGTGTTTACCGTGGATATGCCGACGCCTGGCGCACGCTATCGTGATGCCCATTCCGGCATGAGCGGCCCGAATGCCGCTATGCGCCGCTACTGGCAGGCGATGACCCATCCGCAGTGGGCATGGGACGTCGGCTTAAACGGTCGCCCGCACGACCTCGGTAATATCTCGACCTATCTGGGCAAACCGACCGGTCTTGAGGACTATATTGGCTGGCTGGCGAATAACTTCGATCCGTCGATTTCGTGGAAGGACCTTGAGTGGATCCGCGAGTTCTGGGATGGCCCGATGGTGATCAAAGGGATCCTCGACCCGGAAGATGCGCGCGATGCGGTGCGCTTTGGCGCCGACGGGATTGTGGTCTCCAACCACGGCGGCCGCCAGCTCGACGGCGTCCTCTCCTCCGCCCGTGCCCTGCCGGCTATCGCCGATGCGGTGAAAGGCGACATCACGATCCTTGCCGATAGCGGTATCCGCAACGGCCTTGATGTGGTGCGGATGATTGCGCTGGGTGCCGATAGCGTACTGTTGGGTCGCGCCTATCTGTACGCCCTGGCCACCCACGGTAAGCAAGGGGTCGCTAACCTGCTGAACCTGATTGAGAAAGAGATGAAGGTGGCGATGACCCTGACCGGGGCGAAGAGCATCGGCGAAATCAGCCGTGATTCGCTGGTGCAGAGCGCCGACGCGCTCCAGACCTTCGCGGCCCTCAAGCAGGGTAACGCGGCGTAATCTGCCCGCCCGGCGCGCGCCCGCAGGGGTGAGCGCCGGGCAAATATCTGCTATTCTGCCCCCCGCGATCAAGAGCCTAATGAGACAGGGCAGCATGCTGAACATTGTATTATTCGAACCAGAAATCCCGCCGAATACCGGCAATATTATCCGCCTGTGCGCCAACACCGGCTTTCGCCTGCATATCATCGAGCCGATGGGATTCACCTGGGATGATAAGCGCCTACGCCGCGCCGGGCTGGATTACCATGAGTTCACCGCCGTTCAGCGTCATCACGATTATCACGCCTTTGTGGAAAGCGCAAAGCCGCAGCGCCTGTTCGCTCTGACCACCAAAGGTACGCCGGCCCACAGCGCGGTCAGCTATCAAGAGGGTGATTTTTTGATGTTTGGCCCGGAAACGCGCGGC
The DNA here is from genome assembly GCF_014298075.1 of Enterobacter sp. JUb54. GTDB lineage: Bacteria > Pseudomonadota > Gammaproteobacteria > Enterobacterales > Enterobacteriaceae > Klebsiella > Klebsiella lignicola. The sequence goes on along the minus strand of NZ_CP060418.1, from coordinate 4,185,334 downwards.
CTGCCGGCCAGCATTCTTGATGCTCTGCCCGCAGAGCAGAAAATCCGAATCCCAATGATGCCGGACAGCCGCAGCATGAATCTGTCAAACGCCGTGTCGGTGGTGGTATATGAGGCGTGGCGCCAGCTGGGATATGCTGGCGCAGTATTGCGTAGTTGAGTCCCGGACAGCGCTCGGTTTTATCGCCCGGATAGATGCGCAGCATCTATCCGGGAAATCAATCAAATCCCGTCACCGTATTCGAAAGTATGGTGTATCCCGTTGAAGTGCTGGTCCATATCCATCGCCGGTTTGTCGCTCTCCGGCTTCCCGACGATACGCGCCGGCACGCCCGCCGCGGTGGTGTGCGGCGGCACTGGCTGAAGCACCACAGAGCCGGCGCCGATTTTCGCGCCGCGCCCGACTTCGATATTGCCGAGGATCTTCGCCCCGGCGCCAATCATGACCCCTTCGCGAATTTTCGGATGACGGTCACCGCTGGTTTTACCGGTACCGCCCAGGGTTACGGACTGCAGAATGGAGACGTCGTCTTCAATCACCGCCGTTTCGCCGACAACAATGCCGGTGGCGTGATCGAGCATGATCCCGCGGCCAATTTTAGCCGCCGGGTGGATATCGACCTGGAACGAGACCGACACCTGGTTTTGCAGGAAAATCGCCAGCGCGCGACGCCCCTGCGCCCACAGCCAGTGACCAATACGGTAAGCCTGCAGCGCGTGGAAGCCTTTCAGGTACAGCAGCGGGGTTGAATATTTATCGACTGCCGGGTCTCGGGTGCGCACGGCCTGAATGTCACAGGCGGCGGAGGCAACCATTTCCGGGTCTGCGGCATAGGCCTCTTCCACCACTTCGCGAATGGCGATGGCAGGCATAATCGGTGATGCCAGCTTGTTGGCCAGCATATAGCTCAGGGCGCTGCCCAGATTTTCGTGCTTGAGTAGCGTTGCGTGGTAAAAACTGGCGAGCATTGGCTCACAGTCAGCTAAAGCCCGAGCTTCGGCTTTAATATTATTCCAGACGATATCCAGTTCTTCACACGGCATTGCTGACTCCAGACGATATAATAATGACCGGCCAGTTCTTTGCTGGCCGGGTCATTCAGGTGATCCAGGTTCCATCGCAGTTAGTTGCTACGCTCGTCCTTGCGTGCACGACCTAATAAGCTCAATGCTGCCTCGCGCGCATTTTTTCCGCAATACAATACCTGATAAATTTGCTCAGTTATTGGCATTTCGACACCTAAACGCTGTGCCAGAACGCGAACTTCCTTGGTATTGCGATAACCTTCGACTACCTGGCCAATCGTATCCTGTGCGCCTTGTACATCCATGCCCTGACCGAGCATCATGCCAAAGCGACGGTTACGCGACTGGTTATCGGTGCAGGTCAGCACTAAATCGCCGAGTCCCGCCATGCCCATAAAGGTTTCCGGGTCTGCGCCCAGCGCGGCGCCGAGACGAGACATTTCCACCAGGCCACGGGTAATCAGCGCGGTACGCGCATTGGCGCCAAAGCCGATGCCGTCAGACATCCCGGCGCCGATAGCGATGACGTTTTTCACCGCGCCGCCAAGCTGCACGCCGATAAAGTCCGGGTTGATATATACCCGGAAGCTTTTGCCGCAGTGCAGCAGGCGTTGCAGATCGTCAGCAAACTGCGGATCCGTTGCGGCCAACGAAATGGCCGTCGGCAGCCCCGCCGCCAGTTCTTTGGCGAAGGTGGGGCCAGAAATGACCGCCAGCGGGATAGTGTCGCCCAGCGCTTCGCGCGCGACATCCTGCAGTAAGCGGCCGGTTTCCGCCTCAAGCCCCTTGGTCGCCCAGACCAGGCGCGCATCAGGGCGCATCAGCGGTTTAATCTGACGCAGGACCTGGCCAAAAACATGGCTCGGCACCACCACCAGAATGTCACGGCTGGCGGCCAGTGCGGCAGCAAGGTCGCTTTCAAGATGCAGCGTGTCAGGGAACGGAACGTCAGGGAGGAACGCCGCATTGCAGCGATCGTGCTGCAGCGTCGCGATATGTTTCGGGTCATGGCCCCAGAGTACGACATCGTGGCCATTTCTTGCCAGGGTGATGGCAAGAGCGGTGCCGTAAGAGCCGGCACCGATCACAGTCATTGCAGCATTAAGTGCGTTCATCAGGCATCCTGATGTTGTTCGGCACCTTCGCCAGCCTGCTGCTGCAGATAGTTCATAAACAGCGCATCAAAGTTCACTGGCGCAAGGTTCAGTTGCGGGAAGGTACCGCGAGAAACCAGGCTGGTGATGCACTCACGCGCATACGGGAACAGGATGTTCGGGCAGTATGCACCGAGGCAATGTGCCATCTGGTTGCCGTCAATGCCTTCGATGGAGAAAATACCGCCCTGCTGTACTTCGCACAGGAATGCAGTTTCTTCGCCCAGCGAGGCGGTTACGGTCACACGCAGCACCACTTCATAAACGCCTTCAGCCAGCTGGCTGGAAGCGGTATCCAGATCAAGTTTAACCTCTGGCTGCCAGTCTTTCTGGAAAACTTGCGGCGCGTTCGGCGCTTCAAAGGAGATATCCTTGGTATAAATACGTTGGATCTGGAACGTCATTTCGGTGCTGTTTTGTTCTGACATAGTAAAACCCTTTCGTGTTGTCCTTAAATACGTCTATCCGAGGTGGATGGACGCAAAATTAGCGCAGCAGGGGATCAAGTCCACCACGTGAATCAAGCGCATACAAGTCGTCACAGCCGCCAATGTGCTGTTCATCAATAAAAATCTGCGGAACCGTCGTCCGACCGCTGCGCTGGATCATCTCTTCACGCTTTGCGGCATTGCCATCGATCGGCAGTTCATTGAAGGTTACGCCTTTGCTGTTCAGCAGCGCTTTAGCACGCACGCAGAACGGACAGGTCGCTTTGGTATAGATATCAATATTGGCCATGACTTCACTCCTGTTTTTACCCTGAGGATTTTACGCCGCAGACAAGGCGCCCCCCGGCGGTTCAGCGCAATGGGGGACCCGGTCACGCCATAAAGACGCGGGGTAAATTATTTGCCGCGTACCAGCGGAAGGTTCTCGCCGCTCCAGCCAGCGATGCCTTCTTTCAGTACAAAGACTTTCTCGAATCCGGCTTTATTCAGCGAGCTGGCTGGATCTTGAGCCTGCATACCGGAACCGTCTACCACTATAATGGGTTGTGCTTTGTGCTTTTCCAACTCACCCACGTTATTTGCCTTGATATCGCTCGGCAGCAGGTTGATGGAGCCAGCAATATGGCCTTTACGGAAATCGTCACGCTGACGCAGGTCGACGACAACGGCATCTTCTTTGTTGATTAGGCGCGTCGCTTCACCACGGGTAATGACTTTAACTTTCGACATCAGCCCTTTAAAGGTGGTGAACAGCACCGCCACCAGCAGCGCGATCCACGCGATGCTCAGGACGGGATGACGGCCGACGAATTGCATAATTTCTTGCATGGGGGGTTACAACTCCCGACTAAGTGATAAAAAAACCAGGGAAGGAGTATACCTGTGCATTGCGGCAAATACAGCCAGTGAGCGCGATGTAATGCATTTTCTGCGGTCCGTCACGAAAAAATAATCGCCGCGTGACTTTCGTTGACGATTGCCGCTCTCTTTCTTTGATCTTTTACGGTGCTTTGATCGATTCAGCTGTAGTAAAATTACGCAAATTTTCTGTCTTTGAGCATGAGGTTGTCGCAATGTCGAATTCTAAAAAGCCAATGGTACTGGTCATTCTTGATGGCTATGGCTATCGTGAAGACCAGCAGGATAACGCGATTTATAGCGCGAAAACCCCCGTCATGGACGCATTGTGGGCCAAACGTCCCCATACGCTGATTGACGCTTCTGGTCTGGAAGTCGGTCTGCCGGACCGCCAGATGGGTAACTCTGAAGTGGGTCACGTTAACCTCGGCGCCGGTCGTATCGTGTATCAGGATCTGACCCGTCTCGATGTCGAAATTAAAGAACGCACCTTCTTTGCTAACCCGGTGCTGACCGCCGCGGTCGATAAAGCCGTTGCTGCCGGTAAAGCGGTGCACATCATGGGCCTGATGTCTGCTGGCGGCGTTCACAGCCACGAAGACCACATTATGGCGATGGTAGAACTGGCCGCAGAGCGCGGTGCAGAAAAAATCTACCTGCACGCTTTCCTTGATGGCCGCGATACCCCGCCGCGCAGCGCTGAAAACTCCCTGGCCAAATTTGAAGAAAAATTTGCGGCCCTGGGCAAAGGCCGTGTGGCTTCTATCATTGGTCGCTACTACGCGATGGACCGTGACAACCGTTGGGATCGCGTTGAACAGGCGTATGACCTGATGACCCTGGCGAAAGGCGAGTTCCAGGCAGACAGCGCAGTCGCCGGTCTGCAGGCCGCTTACGCCCGTGATGAAAATGACGAATTCGTTAAAGCGACCGTGATCCGTGCTGAAGGCCAGGCCGATGCCGCCATGGAAGATGGCGATGCGCTGATCTTCATGAACTTCCGTGCCGACCGTGCGCGTGAAATCACCCGCGCCTTCGTGAACGCCGATTTCGACGGCTTCGCCCGTAAGAAAACCGTCAAACTCGACTTCGTGATGCTGACCGAATACGCCGCCGACATCAAAGTCGCCTGCGCCTATCCGCCTGCTTCACTGGCCAACACCTTCGGCGAGTGGATGGCGAAGAACGACAAAACCCAGCTGCGTATCTCCGAAACGGAAAAATATGCTCATGTGACCTTCTTCTTCAACGGCGGTGTCGAAGAGCCGTTCCAGGGCGAAGAGCGCATTCTGATCAACTCCCCGAAAGTGGCGACCTACGATCTGCAACCGGAAATGAGCTCTGCCGAGCTGACCGAAAAACTGGTTGGCGCCATCAAAGGCGGTCAGTATGACACCATCATCTGTAACTACCCGAACGGCGATATGGTCGGTCATACCGGGGTGATGGAAGCGGCGATTAAAGCCGTTGAAACCCTGGATAACTGCATCGAGCAGGTCACCAAAGCGGTAGAATCCGTCGGCGGCCAGCTGCTGATTACCGCCGATCATGGTAACGCAGAACAGATGCGCGATCCGGCAACCGGCCAGGCCCATACCGCTCACACCAACCTGCCGGTTCCGCTGATCTACGTTGGCGATAAAAACGTCAAAGTGGCTGAAGGTGGCAAGCTTTCCGATATCGCGCCAACCATGTTGTCGCTCATGGGAATGGAAATCCCGCAAGAGATGACTGGCAAGCCGCTGTTCATCGTGGAATAATCCTTCCCCATGAGGGGAAAGGCGACTTATTCAAACACATGGATCGCAACGGCTGTTCGATCCGTCCTTTACGCCAGCGCACTCAGCGCTGGCGTATTGCTGTGCGCCGCACCCGCTCAGGCGGACGATCGTGACCAGCTAAAATCCATTCAGGCTGACATCGCCGCGAAACAGCAGGCGATCAAGCAGCAGCAACAGCAGCGCGCTTCCCTGCTCGCCCAGCTCAAGGCCCAGGAAGAAGCCATTTCCGCCGCGGCCCGTAAACTCCGTGAAACCCAGGACACCCTTAATCAGCTGAATAAGCAGATTAACGAGATGAACGCGTCTATCGCGAAGCTCGAGCGCCAGCGCGCCTCCCAGGAGCGCAACCTCTCCGCTCAGCTCGATGCCGCGTTCCGTCAGGGGCCGCATACCGGGGTGCAGATGATCCTCAGCGGTGAAGAGGGGCAGCGTAACCAGCGCATGCAGGTCTATTACGGTTACCTGAACCAGGCTCGCCAGGAAACCATCCTCCAGCTGAAGCAGACCCGCGAAGAGGTCGCCGCCCAAAAGGCCGAGCTGGAAGAGAAACAGAGCCAGCAGCAGACGCTGGTTTACGAACAGCGGGCACAGCAGGCGAAGCTGGAACAAGCGCGCAACGAACGTAAGAAAACCCTTTCAGGCCTTGAATCCTCCATTCAGAAAGGCCAGCAGCAGCTTGGCGAAATGCGGGCCAACGAATCGCGCCTGCGTGGTCGCATCGCTCAGGCGGAAGCCGCGGCGAAGGCCCGTGCCGATCGAGAAGCCCGCGATGCGCAGGCCGTGCGCGATCGCCAGCAGGATGCGTCCCGTAAAGGCACCACCTACAAACCAACGGAAAGCGAGCGTTCGCTGATGTCCCGTACCGGCGGTCTGGGCTCGCCGCGCGGTCAGGCCTACTGGCCGGTTCGCGGAACGTTGCTTCATCGTTATGGCGAACAGCTGCAAGGTGAACTACGTTGGAAAGGGATGGTTATCGCTGCGTCTGAAGGTACCGAGGTCAAGGCAATTGCCGATGGCCGGGTCATTCTCGCCGACTGGCTGCAGGGCTACGGCCTGGTAGTCGTGGTCGAACACGGTAAAGGTGACATGAGCCTTTACGGCTATAACCAAAGCGCGCTGGTCAGCGTCGGCACTCAGGTCCGGGCGGGCCAGCCGATTGCTCTCGTAGGCAGCAGCGGCGGTCAGGGCCGCCCGTCGCTCTATTTCGAAATTCGTCGCCAGGGTCAGGCGGTCAATCCACAGCCGTGGTTGGGAAGATAAGTTTTGCTTCAATTTCGCAGAATTGCATTCGCGGTAGCCGGTTCGCTGGCTATGGCATCGCCCGCATTTGCCGGCAAACTCTCCATTGTTATCGACGACTTTGGCTACCGTCCCCAGACGGAAAGCCAGGTGCTGGCGCTGCCAGCGACCATTTCCATCGCCGTTTTACCGAACGCGCCCCATGCGCATGAAATGGCGACCCGGGCGCACAATCTCGGTCACGAAGTACTGATCCACCTGCCGATGGCGCCAATCAGCAAACAGCCGCTGGAAAAAGATACCCTGCGCCCTGATATGAGCAGCAGTGAGATCGAACGTATCATCCGCGACGCCTATGGCAAGGTGCCCTACGCCGTTGGCCTGAACAACCATATGGGCAGCGCGATGACCTCCAGCCTGTTCGGCATGCAAAAGGTGATGCAGGCGCTGGAGCGCTACAACCTCTACTTCCTCGATAGCGTCACCATCGGGAATACCCAGGCCATGCGCGCCGCGCAGGGGACCGGGGTCAAGGTTATCAAGCGCAAGGTGTTTCTGGATGACACGCAAAATGAGGCCGATATTCGCGTCCAGTTTAATCGGGCGATCGCTCTGGCACGCCGTAACGGTTCCGCCATCGCCATCGGTCACCCGCACCCCACCACGGTGCGCGTGCTGCAGCAGATGGTCTATAACCTGCCGCCGGATATCACCCTCGTTCGCCCCAGCAGCCTGCTGAACGAGCCTCAGGTCGATACCTCAACGCCAGACAAAGGCCAGCCGCCAGCGCAGAACACTCAGCCGCGCAACCCGTTCCGCGGCGTGAAATTCTGCAAGCCGAAGCATCCGCCTGAGCCGGTTTCCGCCAGTCGTTTCTTCACTATCCTGAGCGAAAGCATCAGCCAGAGCACCCTGGTGCAGTACTACCAGCTGAAATGGCAGGGCTGGGATAACCCCAATAACTAAGAGCCTGTCCCGGTAGGCGTAGATTGATGCGGCCAGCCTGGCCACGGACAGCGCGGAACCACCGGAGCGTACACGCAGTACGTGAGGATGGTGAGCACTGCCCAGGGCCAAAATGGCAAATAAAATAGCCTAATGGGCCAGGCTCTAAGTTGAGCGGGAATCTGTCTGCTTCTCCACGGCAGGTTCCCGTTTGTCATCCCCGGCATACCAGGCTTTAAAATACTTCAGAAAACTGTACAAGGTCGCATACAGCCCGGTGACCACCCCAACCTTCCCCTGACGCCACGCGCCGCTGAACAGATACCACTTAAAAAACGCGCCAATCGCGCTGACGATCCCGCGGCATAAAGACGGCCTGATCTTCTGGTTTTTAACCAGTCGGGTGGTGTAACCATTCAGCTTATTAAACACTTCGTGCAGCGAATAAAACGTATCGTGGCGCACGTGGCCCGGCAGCTTGAGTGAGCGCCTGTGGCCCACCACCTGATCGTCGACCGGGCGGTCATTAAAGGCGGCGGTGGTACGGTTAAACAAGCGGACCGGGTAATCCGGCGAGGAGACGGGGTAGATAGTTCTGACCGCCTCGCCAAGCACATACCAGTAACGCGGCAGACGCCACGCGCAGGCCGGATCGGGCGCCTCGCCAGCTTTCAGCTTCAGGATCGCCGCGACGACGTCGCTATCAAGAATTTCATCGCTATCCATGCACAGCACCCAGTCATGGCTGGCCAGGGCCGTGGCGTAGTTCATCTGATCGCCGTGGGCGGTATAGGGGTGGTGATGAACCGTTAGGCCGAACTGCTGGCAGATATCCAGCGTCGCATCGCTGCTGCCGGAATCGACGACAATACACTCATCCGCTACGGCGAGCAGCGGGGGCAAAACCTGCCGTAGAAGGCGGGCAGAATTACAGGTCAGCAGGCAAACAGAGAGTTTAAACATGGTTTTATAAAATTAAACGGTGATTAAACGACTGTATAAACGAATAGGCTAAAAATCGATTTAGAAATAGTGCGTTTGCGATGAAGACGCGTTGAAATGTTATCCAAAACTAAATAAAAAAAAGCGCCCGCAGGCGCTCAGTGGATCGCGACGTTACGCCCGGTCATCGCCGGGCGGCAGTCGTTATGGCTCAATCCCAGCTCAGAATCACTTTGCCGGACTGGCCGGAGCGCATCGCGTCAAAGCCCTGCTGGAATTCATCGATGCCGAAACGGTGGGTGATGATCGGCGAGAGATCCAGACCAGACTGGATCAGGGCCGCCATCTTGTACCAGGTTTCAAACATTTCGCGGCCATAAATCCCTTTGATTAACAGCCCCTTAAAGATGACCTTGGTCCAGTCGATCGACATATCCGACGGCGGAATACCGAGCATCGCAACGCGACCGCCGTGGTTCATGGTGTCCAGCATGGTGCGGAAGGCCGGCGGCGCGCCAGACATTTCCAGCCCGACGTCGAAGCCTTCGGTCATGCCCAGTTCCGCCATCACGTCAGTCAGGCTCTCCTGCGCGACGTTGACCGCGCGGGTCACGCCCATCTTACGCGCCAGGCCCAGGCGGTATTCGTTGACGTCGGTGATGACGACGTTGCGAGCACCTACGTGCTTAGCCACCGCCGCCGCCATGATGCCGATCGGGCCCGCACCGGACACCAGCACGTCTTCACCTACCAGGTCGAAGGAGAGCGCGGTATGCACGGCGTTACCAAACGGGTCAAAAATGGACGCCAGATCGTCAGAAATGTTGTCCGGAATTTTGAAGGCGTTGAAGGCCGGGATCACCAGGTATTGCGCGAAGCAGCCCGGACGGTTGACGCCCACGCCGATAGTATTGCGGCACAGGTGAGTACGCCCGGCACGGCAGTTACGGCAGTGGCCGCAGGTAATATGCCCTTCACCGGAAACGCGGTCGCCAATCTTAAAGCCACGCACTTCCTGACCGATACCCACCACCTCACCGACGTACTCATGCCCAACCACCATCGGTACCGGGATGGTTTTTTGCGACCACTCGTCCCAGTTATAGATGTGTACGTCAGTACCGCAAATCGCGGTCTTGCGGATTTTGATCAGCAGATCGTTATGGCCGACTTCCGGTTCCGGTACGTCGGTCATCCAGATGCCTTCTTCCGCTTTCAGTTTGGATAACGCTTTCATCTCACACCCTCAGGCAATGACGCCCAGTTGTTTGCCGATGCGGGTAAAGGCTTCCACCGCACGTTCAATTTGTTCAGGGGTATGCGCCGCCGACATCTGGGTGCGAATACGCGCCTGGCCTTTTGGTACCACCGGATAGAAGAACCCGGTGACGTAAATACCTTCTTTTTGCAGTTCGCGCGCAAAGTTCTGCGCCACCACGGCTTCGCCCAGCATTACCGGGATAATGGCGTGGTCGGCGCCGGCGAGGGTAAAGCCCGCGGCGGTCATTTTTTCGCGGAACAGGCGTGCGTTGGACCACAGGCGGTCGCGCAGCTCGCTGCCGCTCTCGACCATCTCCAGCACTTTGATGGAGGCGGCGACGATCGCCGGTGCCAGCGAGTTGGAGAACAGGTACGGGCGCGAGCGCTGGCGCAGCCACTCAACCACCTCTTTGCGTGCGGCAGTGTAGCCGCCAGACGCGCCGCCCAGCGCTTTGCCGAGCGTACCGGTGATGATGTCCACCCGGCCCATCACGTCGCAGTATTCATGGGAGCCACGACCGTTGTCGCCGACAAAGCCGACGGCGTGAGAGTCATCGACCATCACCAGCGCATCGTACTGGTCCGCCAGGTCGCAGACGCCTTTCAGGTTGGCAATGACGCCATCCATTGAGAATACGCCGTCGGTGGCAATCAGCACGTGACGCACGCCGGCTTCACGGGCCTCTTTCAGACGTGCTTCCAGCTCCTGCATATCATTATTGGCATAGCGATAGCGTTTCGCTTTGCACAGACGTACGCCGTCGATGATTGAAGCGTGGTTAAGGGCATCAGAAATAATGGCATCTTCCGGCCCCAGCAGGGTTTCAAACAGGCCGCCGTTGGCATCGAAGCAGGAGGAGTAGAGAATCGCATCTTCCATACCGAGGAACTCAGCCAGCTTCTTCTCAAGCGCTTTGTGGCTGTCCTGAGTCCCACAGATGAAGCGCACGGAAGCCATACCGAAACCGTGGCTGTCCATGCCGTCTTTTGCCGCGGCGATCAGTGCCGGGTGGTTCGCCAGACCCAGGTAGTTATTGGCGCAGAAGTTAATAACGTTGCTGCCGCCGACGGTGATATCCGCCTGCTGCGCCGATGTGATAATGCGTTCTTCTTTAAACAACCCCTCTGCACGAGCGGTCTCCAGGTCATTGGTTAACTGTTTGTAAAAATCACCACGCATTGCAACTCTCCAGATTCGGCAAAATTTGGCACATATTACCCAAAGCTATACGCTGATACGAGATGATGCATGCCTTAATGAATTATTTGCAGCATTAATCACGCTCAACACCCCCTTTTCGGCGAATGGCTGAAGCCTTCTCCATGTGGTGATATGATATGAATATTCGCGTCCGGATTGTCTCTGGACGCCACACTTCAAAGGTTACAGTTATGATCATCGTTACCGGCGGCGCAGGCTTTATCGGCAGCAACATCGTTAAAGCCCTGAATGACAAAGGCATTACCGACATTCTGGTCGTAGACAATCTGAAAGACGGCACCAAGTTTGTGAATCTGGTTGACCTGAACATCGCGGATTACATGGATAAAGAAGACTTCCTGATCCAGGTGATGGCCGGCGAAGAGTTTGGCGAAATCGAAGCGGTGTTCCATGAAGGCGCCTGCTCTTCCACCACAGAGTGGGACGGCAAGTACATGATGGATAACAACTATCAGTACTCTAAAGAGCTTCTGCATTACTGCCTGGAGCGCCAGATCCCGTTCCTGTACGCCTCTTCGGCGGCGACCTACGGCGGTCGCACCAGCGACTTTATCGAATCCCGCGAATACGAGCAGCCACTGAACGTCTACGGCTACTCCAAATTCCTGTTTGACGAGTACGTCCGCCAGATCATGCCGGAAGCAGACTCGCAGATCGTCGGCTTCCGTTACTTCAACGTTTACGGGCCGCGTGAAGGCCACAAAGGCAGCATGGCGAGCGTGGCATTCCACCTCAACACCCAGCTGAACAACGGCGAAAGCCCGAAACTGTTCGAAGGCAGCGATGGCTTCAAACGCGATTTCGTCTACGTGGGTGACGTCGCTGCGGTGAACCTGTGGTTCTGGGAAAACGGCGTCTCCGGGATTTTCAACCTGGGTACCGGTCGTGCAGAATCCTTCCAGGCGGTGGCGGACGCTACGCTGGCCTATCACCAGAAAGGCAGCATCGAGTACATCCCGTTCCCGGATAAGCTGAAAGGCCGCTATCAGGCGTTTACTCAGGCGGATATGACCAACCTGCGCGCAGCAGGCTACGACAAACCGTTTAAAACCGTTGCCGAAGGCGTAACGGAATATATGGCCTGGCTCAACCGCGACAGCGATACAAATTCACAAAATCATTCGAGCGGTAACAAGGCGGCAGCTAAGTGAATCTCCGGGAGCTTACAAAAGTAAGTGACCGGAGTGAACGCAGGTAGCCAACGCAGAGACCGTTTGAAGGATGAAGTGAATGAAAATATTGGTGGTTGGCCCGTCCTGGGTGGGCGACATGATGATGTCGCAAAGTCTCTATCGCACGCTCAAGGCGCGCTATCCCCAGGCCATTATCGACGTGATGGCGCCCGCGTGGTGCCGTCCGTTGTTGTCGCGTATGCCAGAAGTCAACGAAGCCATCCCGATGCCGCTCGGCCACGGTGCGCTGGCCATCGGCGAACGTCGCAAGCTCGGGCACAGCCTGCGCGAACGTCGTTACGACCGCGCCTATGTGCTGCCAAACTCGTTTAAATCGGCGCTGGTCCCCTTCTTCGCCAATATTCCGCACCGTACCGGCTGGCGGGGTGAGATGCGCTACGGTTTGTTGAACGATGCGCGGGTGCTGGATAAAGACGCCTGGCCACTGATGGTCGAGCGCTATGTCGCGCTGGCTTACGATAACGGCGTCATGCGCAGCGCCAAAGATCTGCCGCAGCCTCTGCTCTGGCCACAGCTGCAGGTTTTCGACGGTGAAAAATCGCAGGTCTGTAACGCCTTTGCTATTTCGGCCGATCGGCCCATGGTCGGCTTCTGCCCCGGCGCGGAATTTGGCCCGGCTAAACGCTGGCCGCATTACCACTATGCCGAACTGGCAAAGCAACTCATCGATACCGGGTACCAGGTTATCCTGTTCGGCTCGGCCAAAGATCATGAAGCCGGTAACGACATTCTCGCCGCGCTGAACACTCAGCAGCAGGCATGGTGCCGCAACCTGGCGGGCGAAACCCAGCTTGAGCAAGCGGTGGTGTTGATTGCCGCCTGTAAAGCGGTGGTCAGCAATGACTCTGGCCTGATGCACGTTGCCGCAGCATTGAACCGCCCGCTGGTGGCGCTATATGGCCCGAGCAGCCCCGATTTCACCCCACCGCTGTCGCACCAGGCGCGGGTTATCCGTCTGATTAGCGGCTATCACAAAGTCCGTAAAGGCGATGCCGAGCAAGGCTACCATCAGAGCCTGATCGATATTACACCGCAGCGCGTGCTGGAAGAGCTGACCGCGCTGCTGCAGGAAAAACCGGAACAAGAGGAAGCGTAACGGATGCGGGTATTGATCGTGAAAACCTCGTCCATGGGCGACGTCCTGCATACGCTGCCCGCGCTGACCGACGCTGCGCAGGCCATTCCCGGCATTCGTTTTGACTGGGCTGTGGAGGAAGGGTTCGCGCAGATCCCCTCCTGGCATAATACCGTCGACCGCGTGATCCCGGTCGCCATTCGCCGCTGGCGCAAAGCCTGGTTCTCTGCGCCGATTAAAGCGGAGCGCGCGGCCTTTCGTCAGGCCATCCGCGCCCAGCGCTATGATGCCATTATCGATGCCCAGGGCCTGGTCAAAAGCGCCGCGTTAGTGACCCGCCTGGCGCAGGGGGTCAAGCACGGCATGGACTGGCACAGCGCCCGCGAGCCGCTGGCGAGCCTGTTCTACAATCGCCGTCACGCGATTGCAAAGCAGCAACACGCCGTCGAGCGTACCCGGGAACTGTTTGCCAAAAGCCTCGGCTATACCCGACCGACGCAGCAGGGTGATTATGCCATCGCCCGTCACTTTACGGATGCGTCAGCTGCTGCGGCTACGCCGTACCTGGTCTTCCTGCATGCCACCACTCGCGACGATAAGCACTGGCCAGAAAGCCACTGGCAGGCGCTGATCGCCCTGCTGGCCGACAGCGGTCTGCAGATTAAGCTGCCGTGGGGCGCACCGCACGAAGAGGCGCGGGCTAAACGGCTGGCAGCAGGCCACGACGGTGTCGAGGTGCTGCCGCGGATGAGCCTGGAGCAGGTCGCTCAGGTGCTGGCGGGCGCCAGAGGCGTGGTCTCCGTCGATACCGGTCTGAGCCATCTGACCGCGGCGCTCGATAAGCCGAACTTTACGCTGTATGGCCCCACCGATCCGGGGCTGATTGGCGGCTACGGTCAAAATCAGTTTGTCGTCCGCCCGGACAGCGGCAACAGCACCGGGGATATTGCCGCAGAGCAGGTGGCGCAGTTGCTAAAATCACAAGGACTGCTGTAATGGGTTCACTGTTTAAGCAATTTTATCGCTACACCCGCCCGCGGGCCTACCGCCACAACGAAAATCTCTGGCCATGGACGAAAATCACCCGCGCGGCAAGCGGGGAAATTAGCACGCTGGTTTATAAAGGAAAATCCGTTCCGCTGGTCAGCCTGAGCGCGCTCAAAAATACCTTTTCCGGGCCGCTGCTGCTTACCGCCACTGGCCCTTCAGTGAAAGAGATCGATTTTTCCGTTACACCTGCTTCAGTACCGGTAATGGGCGTTAACGGTGCTTATTTTCTGACGGGCCAGGTCAATTTCTCTTTCTATTTGATTGTGGATATGGAGTTTTTCGACCGAAAGCCCGAGATCATCGCCGCCATCGTCGCTAATCCTAAGATTCTGTTTTTTACAACGGTTCACGGCATTGCCAAAATAATAGACCGACTGGGTTTCGGCCATATTCAGTGCCGCCTCGCGGCGATCGAAGATGCGTGTTATCGCATTTATCAGGCCCGAATTCCGTGTGCCAATATTAAAAAGACATTCCACCAGGCTGATACCGTCATCCTGCATCAACATTCTGACGAGATTGGGTTTGCCATCGATATTCGCCAGGGGATATTTGATGCAGGCACCGTCGCCTACTGGGCATTGCAGATTATTGCCTGGCTGGGGTTTGATAAAGTGATCATTGCGGGTCTGGACATGACCAACTTTGAGCAGCCGAGATTTTATGAAAGCAACAGCAATAAGCTCCCTTCTTATCTGGCAAACAAGGTCGAATCGTTGATTTTCCCGGCCTTTGAACTTGCCAGCACCTATATGTGCAGCGTAGGTATCGATATTATCAATACCTCAACAGAGAGCGCTATTCCTGAGCATATATTCAATAAAGCACCGTTTAGCCAGTCCATGAAAGCAGTGACCCGCTAGGCCACTGCATTTCCTGTATCACGGTTGCGCCTGTTTTACGCGTTGTAATCCAGCACAGATAACCAGGCAGACGATAAACATAACGATAAACCGGTCATGAATAAAAAGCGTATCGACCAAACCAAACAAAATAACCGGCGCACATACAAACATCGTTGCACATGACAACACCCGCTTCCTGTGCACATAGAATAGCATTGCGGCATACAGCCCCAGCAGAATGACTCCACTGATAGCCCCTTGCAGCGACATCGTCTCTATCAGGTCATTATGCAGGTGATAAACCATATTGCGGATCCCTTCCGGGTTACCCTGCTCTTTCTCCTGCATCAGCTGCAACAGAATGTCATAGCGTTGCTGTGCACTCACCCCGGTCGGATGGCGGTATATTTCGTAGAGCCCCGTATGCCACATGCTCAATCTGGCGCCTAATGAGGTGTTGTTATCACTCTGATATTCTGAAAGTTCCGTCACCGCATCCACTGCACGCGTTTTGATAGAGGGAAACGCAATTTCAATGATCACCACTGAGAGCAAGACGGATACCAGACACAGCGCAATCATTTTGGACTTCGACATGAAGTTACTGTTCAGTAAGGCATATATCAAAATAGCGGGGTAAAAAAGTAGCACTGAACGCGTTTGCGTTAAAAAGATAACCCAGAAAGAGAAAACAATGACCCCAAATATTATATATTGCCGATAACGCATATTGACACATGCTAAAGCATACAGCGTCACCATCGTATAAAGAGCATACAGATAAGCGCTCAGGGTTGCAGAGTTACCAATTCTCAAGCGATCGTCAGAGACAAAAAAGTGGAAATGTAAGGCATACAACGTTAAATACGTGAAACCAAACAACAGCACAGCATTAATAAACTTCCCCGGCCCCACCGATATAAGTCTTAATATCGCGGAAACTAACGGTACCATTACGGCACCGATGATCAGATAACTCCCCGTACGCACGTAACTCACGTCCGCCATATAAATTTCCGCGGCATTCGCAGGAAACCGATATGCCCACAACAGTTGTGAACTTCCCATCAAAAACAAGAACAGCGCCAGGATCAACTCTTCTTTTTTGAAACGAAGTGCTTTGGCATGACACAGGGCATAGCCAACCGTCATGAGCGCAGAAAGGTAGAAAAGATTTCTCCCCATGATTTTTTCTGTCATAACGGAAGCGGCAGCCAGAATTGCTGCCAGAAATATAAGCAAGGGGAACTTATCTTTGATCATGAACGATTAACTTCTCACAAATGGGGGAACCCATACCTCACCGCAATCCCACGGTCTTGGTTTCCCGTGGAAGCATACGATGCGCGTCCCGGGTGGAACGGAACCATTCCCGGTGGCATGTTCATTTTTTTTCTTACTGACCACATGCTTTTTATAGCTCACGATTTGTCCCGGGAGGATATCCTGCCAGATAGCAGCATGAGGATAAATCTTACTAATAAACTCCTGATCGCCACCGCTCTGATAGCGTGACATAAACAGTTCAGGATAACGTTTAAACGCCTCCCAGACCTTATACTTCTCCTCATGCGGGATGCGCATAATGGCCGAGTTTTTCGTTTTCTGCGGGAAAAAGAAATCGCTGAGCATGGTCAGTCGGGTATTCTGCAAAATATCGGAAATATCACCCACAACAACAATATCCAGATCAATATAAAAAATATCGTCGTCAATTTTTTGCGGATCAAATATTTCAATCTTTGACCACCAGCCAGGCAGGTTTTCCGTCAGCTTAATTGTCTGCACGCCGGGAATAGTCAGATCGGTAAAGCACACTTTTTCGATGTCATCCGGTAATTGCTTATACAACCACTGAACATGATCATGATTATAATCACCACCAGAACGCAATACCGTTACAATTTTCATACATGCCTCATAAATGAAAACACAGTGCATCGAAAAATAAAGACCAGCAGGCCGATGTAAAATCGGCGCTAATATTACACTAGAAAACCGGTGTATCTCTATGACACACAGTTATTTTATGTAAGATTTCTCCGGAATTGATAGTATTCCGCCAACGTCATTCCCTTCACCTGCGGGGCCAGCCAACTGAAAAACGCTTCCAGGTCAGCATATAAGCGCTCGATATCCTGCTCGTTTTTAAACGTTGGGCTGCCGCCAGGCATGTACTCAGAAGAGTGGAGCATATATTCAACGTAGTCATTCCCCTGCGTCAACGTCTGGGTTACGACTTTTTTCATGGTCTCGACGTTGCCGCCCATCGGACGCAGCCAGTGCACCGACGGCGATCGGACTTTGCCGCGCAGACGGTCGTAGCCCTGCTTCACGCTGTTCATCCAGCCGGAGTGCTTATACTGAATGCTCATCGGCACTTCCAGCAGCGAGGAATGCCCCTCGCGGCTGATGTCGTTCTCATCGAGGAAATAGGCATGCTGCGGGAAGCGACGATAATCGGTACCGCCATCGCCCTGCGGTGCGCCTTTCGCCGTCTTCCAGTTGACCCGCGGGGTCACCGAACAATCCACCAGATAGCCATGCTCCACCAGCAGGCGAGCATAGCGCTCGTCGAAGGCCCAGCGCCCGGCGCGGTGGCTGACCATTTTGGTCTGGAAAGTCTCTTCCAGCAGATGGGTCATATAGGCGACTTTTTCACGCATTGCCGCATCGGAATATTCAACCAGGTAGGGCTTATGACGCCAGTCATCGTCGGTCAACGGGTCCGTCGGCGGGCTATTCCAGGCATGCAGGTGCATGCCAATCTCCGCCGTACCACGGGCAATCACATCTTTGGCGAAGTCGATATAGAAGGGGTCGATCGCCATTTCATAGTTGGTCAGATAGACGGGTTTAAAACCATACTTTTCGCAAAGCTGCTGAAAACGCGGTAAATAGCGCGCATTCTCGGTGGTAATGCTGTCGTGTTTTTGCCAGAGGTTGTCGCCCTCTGTATCAATCGTGATGAGAAATGCGGGTTTGTGCACGAAAACGTCCTCAGACCATACGTATCGGGTCATGGTAGAGCAATACAACGCTTCTCTCAATCTGTCTGATCCCCTAGAATCGGAAACCTGATACTGAATGAAGAACAGAGAATGACGCCTGAAACCCGCTCTCCCGGCACCGTGACCCCGGCGCGAATCCTGGTCATCAAGCTGCGCCACCATGGCGATATGCTATTGATCACGCCGCTCATTCACGCCCTCAAACAGCAATATCCCGCGGCCAGCGTCGATGTTCTGCTTTATGAAGAAACCCGGGATATGCTCGCGGCCAATCCTGACATCCGCCAGATTTTTGCCATTGACCGGCGCTGGAAAAAACAGGGGAAAGGGCATCAGCTCAGGATGGAATTCAGACTGATCCGCACCTTGCGCCAGCAGCACTACGATATGGTGCTTAATCTTGCGGACCAGTGGCCCAGCGCCATCATCACCAGACTGACCGGCGCGGCGACGCGTATCGGCTTTGACTTCCCGAAACGCCGCCATCCGGCCTGGCGTTTCTGCCACACCGCGCTGGCCTCAACCCAGGCACATCAGCGCCTGCACACGGTGCAGCAGAACCTGTCTATTCTGGCCCCGCTCGGTTTCGCTCTCGATGATGCCCCGGCGCGGATGGGCTACAGCGAACAGGACTGGGCCACCAGCCGTTCACTGCTGCCCGAGGGGTTTGAAAATCACTACATCGTGATTCAACCGACCTCCCGCTGGTTCTTTAAATGCTGGCGGGAAGATCGCATGAGCGCCGTGATTAACGCGCTGTCTGACGCCGGCTACGCTATCGTCCTGACCTCCGGACCGGATGCCAAAGAGAAGCAGATGGTGGACACCATTATTGCCGGCAGCCCGCAGGCTCGCCTGCACTCGCTTGCCGGTCAGCTGTCCCTGCGTCAGCTGGCGGCGGTCATCGACCATGCCCGCCTGTTTATCGGCGTGGATTCAGTGCCCATGCATATGGCAGCCGCCCTCGGCACGCCGCTGGTGGCACTGTTCGGCCCGTCAAAGCTAACGTTCTGGCGTCCGTGGCAGGCACAAGGCGAAGTCATCTGGGCCGGCGATTTCGGTCCCCTGCCTGATCCTGATGACATTGATACCGGCACCACTGAACGGTATCTCGATTTAATCCCCACCGACGCGGTGATCGCGGCGGCGAAAAAGGTACTGGCATGAGTACATTCAGGCTGGCCCTGGTGCGACAGAAATATCGCCCGGACGGCGGCGCGGAGCGTTTCGTCTCCCGTGCGCTGGAAGCCCTTGATAGCAGCAATATTGAACTGAACGTCATCACCCGTGAATGGCAAGGGCCGGTCAAACCCGACTGGCAGATCCACATCTGCAATCCGCGCAAATGGGGCCGCATCAGCCGCGAGCGCGGTTTCGCCAATGCCGCGCGCCAGCTATGGCAGCGCGAACAGTTCGATCTGGTGCAGAGCCATGAGCGTATCCCTGGCTGCGATCTCTATCGCGCCGGTGACGGCGTCCACCAGCGCTGGCTGCACCAGCGCTCGCGTATTCTGCCCGGCTGGAAAAGCCGCCTGCTGTTTGCTGACCGCTATCATCGCTATGTCATGCAGGCCGAGCGGGAGATGTATCAGGACCCGCATCTGCGGGGAGTGATCTGCAATGCCGCGATGATCAAGCAAGAGATCATCGATGATTTCGCGATCCCGGCAGAGAAGATCCACGTTATCTACAACGCCATTGACCACCGGCGGTTCCTGCCGCCCACCGCCGAGGCCTTCGCGGCCCTGCGCGCGCAGTGGGATCTCCCGCTGCAGGCGACCTGTCTGGTGTACGTCGGTTCCGGTTTCGAGCGTAAAGGACTGGAGGCGGCGATTCGCGCCATTGCGCCCACCGACCGCTATCTGCTGGTGGTGGGCAAAGACAAAGATCAGAACCGCTACCAGTCGCTGGCGAAAACGCTGCACTGTGAAAACCGGGTACGCTTCTTCGGGATGCAGTCGGAAACCCTGCCGTTTTACCAGATGGCCGACGGCCTGCTGCTGCCGACGCTGTATGACCCGTTCCCTAACGTCATTCTGGAAGCCATGGCCTGCGGTCTGCCGGTGATCACCACCACCGGCTGCGGTGGTCAGGAGTTTATCGTTCAGGGTCACAACGGGTATGTCTGCGACGCGCTGGATATTCCGGCGCTACAGCAGGCGGTGGTCGCGCTTCCCGCCCGCGCGCTGGGCTCCAGCGAAGGCGAGCGCGCCCGGGAACGCATTATGGACTGCACCAGCGAACGCTTGTCGGCGCAGCTGCTCTCCCTCTATCAGGATCTGGTGAAATAGCGATGCGCATACTGTTTGTCATTGACGGCCTGCCCGGCGGCGGTGCCGAAAAAGTGGTGCTGACCCTGGCAGAGCACTTTCTGAGCCAGGGTGAACGGGTGTCGCTGTTTTCTCTGCGCGACGTCTGCGAGTATCCGCTGCCGGAAAGGCTGGATTACCAGGTCATTGGCGACCGTTGCCGCGCCCCGTGGCGCAAACTCACCGAACTGTCGCGCCGCGCCCGCCAACTGGATGCGGCTGTCGCGCAAGCCGAGCAGCAGGGCGAGTTCGATCTGGTGCTCTCCAGCCTGCATAAAACCGACCGCATCGTCGCCCGCAGCCGCCAGCTCGCCCACCGTAACCTCTGGTTCTGCCTGCATGGCGTCTTCTCCACCTCATACCTCGGTCACCGCACCGGTTTCGACCGTTGGATGAAGCAGCAGAAGATTAAGCGCGTCTACCAGGGACGCAACATCGTGAGCGTCTCCAGTGCGGTAGGCCAGGATCTGGTCGAACAGTTCGCGGTGCGCCCGGCGCAGTTAAAAACGATTTATAACCCGTTCGACATCGCCGCGCTGCGTGCCGCCGCCGATGCCCCCAGCGATCGGCCCGATGGCGACTATATTATTCACGTCGGCCGTTTTCATCCCGGTAAGCGTCATGACCGCCTGATTGAGGCCTACGCGCAAAGCGGTATTACTGCGCCACTGGTGCTGCTGGGCCAGGGCAAACCGGAGCAGGAACAGCGCCTGCGCCAGCTGGCGCAACAGCACCAGGTGGCCGACAGGGTGCTGTTTAAAGGCTTTCAGCAAAACCCGCTGCCGTGGATCAAACAGGCGCGGATGCTGGTGCTCAGCTCCGACAGCGAAGGTTTTGGCAACGTGGTGGTTGAAGCGCTACTGCTGGATACGCCCGTCGCCAGCACCCGCTGTCCTGGCGGGGTCACGGAAATCCTCACTGGCGAATTAGCCCGCGGTCTGGCCGATCTGAACAGCCCGGCGCTGGCCCGGACGATGCAAAGCATTTACCATAGCCCGCCGGCCATCGAACCTTCGACGCTGGAGAAATTCAGCGTCGATACGATTTGTCAGCAGTACCGTCAATTGCGTCGCGACTGACGCCGCTATTTAACCAGGATCGAATGATTTATGAGTCAAACGCCTTTACTGAGTATCGTGGCCGCCGTCTACAACGGTGAAAAATTCCTTGCGCAATTCTTCGAGTGCCTTGAGCAACAGCAGCTGGAAAGCTATGAACTGATCCTGGTGAACGACGGCTCAACGGACGGGAGCCTCGCGGTCATCGAGGCGTGGAAAGCGCGCCTGCAAAACGTGAGGGTCCTGGAACAGGAAAACCAGGGCGTCTCGGTCGCCCGCAACACCGG
Organism: Enterobacter sp. JUb54; assembly: GCF_014298075.1. Taxonomy (GTDB): domain Bacteria; phylum Pseudomonadota; class Gammaproteobacteria; order Enterobacterales; family Enterobacteriaceae; genus Klebsiella; species Klebsiella lignicola. The sequence goes on along the minus strand of NZ_CP060418.1, from coordinate 4,163,631 downwards.
TCTGGCGGTAGCGACCGGTAAGTACCTGGCGTTTCCGGATATCGACGATAAGCTCTATTCCGGCATGTACCGCACGCTGCTGGAGATGGCAGAAAAGGGCAACCTGGATATCGCCACCTGCAACGGCCGTTATGTTTACGAGACCCGCCAGGATATTCATCCGATTCTGCCGCCGGACCGCCTGCCCTCGACCGGGGTTGTGCCCGGTCACGTCTGGCTCAAACAGGCGCTGGACTCGCGCAAGTTCCTGCACGTCACCTGGCTGAATATCTATCGCCGGGACTTTATCATGCAGCACCACTTCCACTTTGAGCCAGGACTGCGCCATCAGGACATTCCCTGGACCACGGAAGCGCTGCTGGCGGCAGAGCGCGTGCAGTACACCAGCGAACAATTCTACGATTACTATATTCACTCGGAATCGGTATCGCATAAGCCGGACAACGACGACACCCTGATGCGTTCGGCACGCCACTACATGAAGATTCTGGAGATGCTGGACGCCATCAACGAGCGCTATCCGGACAAGGTGCGCCACATTTCCGCCTGCCGCTGGCAAATCGCCAAAGAGGGGCTGGGAATTATTCATACCTTCGATAGCATGAAAGATGAGTCAAAAAAGCATATCATCATTAAAGAGTTCTTTGACCGCGGCATCTGGCGTCTGATCTGGAAAAATGCGCGGACCTTCCGTTTACGCTGGCGCCTTGGCCGGCGCTACCTGCGGATTAAACGTTATCGCGACGCGGCCTGATTCACAATCCCGCTGTTGCCGCCAAAGAGATAGCTTTACGCGGGCTAAATGCTTAGAATTTGCCCGCTAAAACATAAAACGGATAAATCGCTTGGAATTGCTTTATACCACCCTACTCTACCTTATTCAGCCGCTGGTATGGCTGCGATTGCTGCTGCGCAGCCGTAAGGCGCCGGCCTATCGAAAGCGCTGGGCTGAACGTTATGGCTATTGTCAGAACAAGGTAGCACCGGATGGGATTTTGCTGCATTCCGTTTCCGTCGGTGAGACGCTTGCAGCCATCCCGTTAGTGCGTGCGCTGCGCCACCGCTACCCTTCCCTGCCGATCACCGTCACCACCATGACGCCGACCGGCTCCGAGCGCGCCATGTCGGCCTTCGGCAAAGATGTTCACCACGTCTACCTGCCGTATGATTTACCCTGCGCGATGAACCGTTTTCTCAATACCGTTCAGCCGAAGCTGGTTATCGTGATGGAAACCGAGCTGTGGCCCAATATGGTCGCCGCGCTGCATAAACGTAAAATCCCGCTGGTCATCGCCAACGCCCGCCTGTCGGAGCGTTCAGCAAAAGGCTATGCCAAACTCGGCAAGTTTATGCGTCGCCTGCTCAGCCGCATCACCCTGATTGCCGCGCAAAACGAAGAAGACGCCAACCGCTTCCTGGCCCTCGGCCTGAAGCGCAACCAGCTGGCGGTAACCGGTAGCCTCAAATTCGATATCTCCGTGACGCCAGAGCTGGCGGCACGTGCCGTGACCCTGCGTCGCCAGTGGGCGCCGCACCGCAAAGTGTGGATCGCCACCAGCACCCACGATGGCGAAGAGCAAATCATCCTGCAGGCGCACAAAAAGCTGCTGGAGACCTTCCCTGATTTACTGCTGATTCTGGTTCCTCGCCACCCTGAACGCTTCGGCGATGCGCGAGACATGGTGCAGAAAGCGGGCATGCGCTTCACGCTGCGCAGCACCGGCGAAATCCCATCGAACGATACCCAGGTGGTGATCGGCGATACCATGGGCGAACTGATGCTGCTGTACGGCATTGCCGACCTCGCTTTTGTTGGCGGCAGCCTGGTTGAACGGGGCGGTCATAACCCGCTGGAACCGGCGGCGCACGCTATCCCGGTGCTGATGGGCCCGCACACCTTCAACTTTAAAGACATCTGCGCCAAGCTGCAGCAGGACGACGGCCTGATTACGGTGACCGACGTGAGTTCACTGGTCACCCAGGTATCTAACCTGCTGACCGACGAAGACTACCGTCTGTGGTACGGCCGCCATGCGGTGGAAGTGCTGCATCAAAACCAGGGAGCGCTTTCGCGTCTGCTGCATTTGCTGCAACCCTATCTTCCGCAGCGGAGCCACTGATGGCTCCCCGACTGTCCGTCGTGCTGATCGCCAAAAACGCGGCGGAGCTGCTGGCGGATTGCCTCGCCTCAGTGAGCTGGGCCGATGAAATCGTGCTGCTGGATTCCGGCAGCAGCGATAACACCGTCGAACTGGCCCGCAGCCTCGGCGCCACGGTCTACATCAACACCGACTGGCAGGGCTACGGTATTCAACGCCAGCGCGCTCAGGATTATGCGACCGGCGAGTATGTGCTGATGCTTGATACCGATGAGCGCGTCACGCCGGAGCTGGAGCAATCCATCCGCCGGGTTCTGGAAGCGCCTGACAACAGTGCGGTGTACAGCATTGCCCGTCGCAACTATTTCCTGGGTCGCTTTATGCGCCATAGCGGTTGGTACCCCGACCGCGTGATGCGTTTGTACGAACGCCGCCGTTTCCGCTATAACAATAATCTGGTACACGAATCCCTTGATGCCAAAGGCGCGCAGGTTATCGAACTGTCGGGCGATTTACTGCATCTGACCTGCCGCGACTTCTCCGGCTTCCAGCAAAAACAGCTGGCCTATGCCACCGCCTGGGCGCAGGAGCGCCACCAGAAGGGGAAGAAGACCTCGCTGGCGGGTATCTTTGGCCATACGCTGGGCGCGTTTGTCAAAACGCTGCTGCTGCGCGGCGGCGTGCTGGATGGTAAACAAGGCTGGCTACTCGCCGTGGTCAACGCGCAGTATACGTTTAATAAATACACCGAGCTGTGGGCGCTGAGCCGCGGCTACTCAGAGAAAGTGTAATTATGAGCACAAAAGCGATCTATCCTGGGACCTTCGACCCCATCACCAACGGCCATATCGATATCGTCACCCGGGCGGCCAGCATGTTTGACAAGGTGCTGTTGGCGATTGCCGCCAGCCCGAGCAAGAAGCCGATGTTCACCCTCGATGAACGCATCGCGCTGGCAGAACAGGCGACGGCGCATCTGGTCAACGTTGAGGTGATTGGCTTTAGCGATCTGATGGCTAATTTTGCTCGCGCCCAGCAGGCAAATATTTTGATTCGCGGCTTACGCGCGGTGGCGGATTTCGAATATGAGATGCAGCTGGCGCACATGAACCGCCATCTGATGCCGACACTCGAAAGCGTCTTTCTGATGCCGTGCAAAGAGTGGTCGTTTATCTCTTCATCGCTGGTGAAGGAAGTGGCGCGCCATCAGGGCGATGTGTCCCACTTTCTTCCTGCCAACGTGCACCAGGCGCTGCTGAAGAAGCTCTAGTCCTGCGCCATCGGGGTTATTCCCGGAGGCGGTGCGCTGCACCTGTCCAGTCTACCGGAGCAGGCGCAGCGCGAGCCGGGATCACACAACCACCACACGTTACTTCTGGCACTGGCGGCAATAAAAGGTCGCCCGCTGCGCATGTTTGCTGGCGATAATCGGGGTACCGCAGATGCGGCAAGGCTCGCCTTTGCGGCCATAGACCTGCAGTTCCTGGGCAAAATACCCCGGCTTACCGTCGCTTTGCAGGAAATCCTTCAACGTCGTTCCACCCTGCTCAATCGAACGCAACAACACCGCTTTAATCACCTTGACCAGCCGCTCACACTCTTCACGCGACAGCGACGAGGCCAGCCGATCGGGATGGATCCCCGCGGAAAACAGTGATTCGCTGGCGTAGATATTGCCGACGCCGACCACCAGCTTGTTGTCCATCAGCCACGGCTTAATGGGCGCTTTCTTCTTCGCGCACTTCAGCTGGAGATACTCTGCAGTGAAGGCATCGCTCAGCGGCTCCGGCCCCAGATGCGCCAGCGCCGGATGGCCCTCCAGCGCTTTGGTCCACAGCCAGGCGCCAAAGCGACGCGGGTCGGTGTAACGCAGCACATAGCCGTTGCTCATCACCAGATCCACATGGTCATGCTTTTCGGCGGGCAGGTCGTCCTTGAGGATGCGCAGGCTCCCGGACATCCCCAGATGGATGATGATCCAACCGTCGGGCAGTTCCAGCAGCAGATATTTGGCGCGTCGGCGTACGCTCAGCACCGGTACGTCGCTCAGGCGATAGATTTCGTCACTGACCGGCCAGCGCAGGCGTCCGTTGCGAATCACGGCGTGCTGGATGGTCGCGCCCACCAGATACGGTTCAATACCGCGACGGCTGGTTTCTACCTCAGGTAATTCAGGCATTTAATTTCCTCCGTTAACCTAACGTATTGTGATTCAGCAGCAGGCGTCTGGGAAGCAAATTCCCGGCAGGGGTTGTCCGCAAGTTTCCGTGGGACAAAAAGCAGAAAACCCCGCCGAGGCGGGGTTTCCTTTACATCGAAAACTAAAATTATTTGATTTTAGCTTCTTTGTATAAAACGTGCTGACGGACAACTGGATCGAACTTTTTCAGTTCCAGTTTTTCCGGCTTAGTACGTTTGTTCTTCGTGGTGGTATAGAAGTGACCAGTACCAGCAGAAGAAACCAGCTTGATTTTCTCACGAATACCTTTAGCCATGATTTATTTCCTCTTAGTACTTAGTACTTTTCGCCACGGGCACGCAGTTCGGACAGAACTGTATCGATGCCTTTCTTATCAATAACACGCATACCTTTAGCAGATACACGCAGGGTGACAAAACGCTTTTCGCTCTCAACCCAGAAACGGTGAGAGTGCAGGTTCGGCAGGAAACGGCGTTTGGTCGCGTTCAGTGCGTGGGAACGGTTGTTACCGGTCACCGGACGCTTGCCAGTAACTTGGCAGACTCGGGACATGTCTATTCTCCAAAAATCAAATTAGCTCGAGCTTCGTATGGGGTATTGGCGCCTCGTCAGGCTTTACAGCCCGGTCATCGCAGTTCTACACGTCATCTTTCAAGCTACTTCAGCGTTGGCTCACCCAGGTCATGTACAGAGTACGTTCCCAGGGATTCACTCTCTTGCCGACTTGATGCAACCTGAATGATTGGGTGTCTAAGTGAACCATCGATTGCCAGGCCCAAATGCCAAACCCGAGATTCTCAAAGGTGGCGTAGTATACGCTGACTCGGCGATGTGCTCAAGTCCCGAACAGACAAAGATCCCGCGGGATCGCGTGATCGGGGCTAAATCCAGCCGCGCTCGGCAAAAGATACGTACGCACCGCGGCCGATTACAAGATGATCGAGCACTCGTATCTCCATGAAACCACAACACTTTACCACCCTTTCGGTAATCAGTCTGTCAGCCTTACTCGGCTCAGGACTACCGGACGGATGATTATGTGCAAGGATCACCGCAGCGGCGTTCACTTTGATGGCTTCGCGTACAATTTCTCGCGGATGCACCTCTACGTGGCTAAGAGTACCAGAAAAAAGCCGGCTATGTTTCAATACCCGGTTCTGATTATCTAAAAAGATCACGATAAAGATCTCCCGCTCTTCATGGGCCAGATGGCTTTGTAGAAACTCCAGCGTCATCATCGGCGTTTCCAGGGAGGGTTCCGCAATCAACCGCAGGCTAAAATAACGCCGGGCCAGTTCGGCAATCCCCTTCAGCTGAGCATATTTTGCCAGGCCAATCCCTTCGACCTCATTAAACCGGGCTTTATCCGCCGACAGCAGGCCATGAAGAGACCCGAAGTGCTTCAGCAGGTCTTCCGCATAGACCATGACATCTTTCTGCCGCGTCCCGGTGCGTAAAAACAGCGCCAGCAGTTCAATATCCGATAACGCTTCAATGCCATAAAGCGACATTTTTTCCCTCGGCATGAGGGCCTCGTCTGCATCCATAGGGCCTCTCCTTTCCAGTGCCGCCTATCCTGGCACAGCCCGCTGGCGCTGCCGACCACCACGTCGCCCGCTTGCGTAGCGTCTCGCAAAGTGAATGCCTGGTAGCCGCACGACGGCGACAGGATTGTGGTAAGATGCGCGGATTCTGGTGTACTGCAACAGGAAAGAATCATGATGAGTCTGGCTGGTAAAAAGATCGTTCTGGGCGTGAGCGGCGGCATTGCTGCTTATAAGACGCCAGAGCTGGTGCGCCGCCTGCGTGACCGTGGCGCGGACGTCCGCGTCGCCATGACCGAAGCCGCGAAAGCCTTCATTACCCCGCTGAGCCTACAGGCGGTATCCGGGTATCCGGTATCCGATAGCCTGCTCGACCCGGCTGCGGAAGCGGCGATGGGCCATATCGAGCTGGGTAAATGGGCGGACCTGGTTATCCTCGCACCGGCCACCGCCGATCTGATTGCCCGTGTCGCCGCCGGTATGGCCAATGACCTGGTCTCCACCATCTGCCTCGCAACCCCTTCTCCGGTTGCCGTCGTACCGGCGATGAACCAGCAAATGTACCGTGCCGCAGCCACCCAGCATAACCTGACCGTCCTTGCCTCACGCGGCCTGCTGCTCTGGGGCCCGGATAGCGGCAGCCAGGCCTGTGGCGATATCGGCCCGGGCCGTATGCTGGACCCGATGACCATCGTCGATATGGCAGCTGCGCATTTTTCGCCTGTCAAAGATTTGCAACATCTCAATATCATGATTACCGCTGGCCCTACCCGTGAGCCGCTGGATCCGGTGCGCTATATCACCAACCACAGCTCCGGTAAAATGGGGTTCGCCATTGCCGCCGCCGCCGCCAACCGCGGGGCGAACGTGACCCTGGTGAGCGGGCCGGTCTCTTTACCCACGCCGCCGCTGGTACAGCGCATCGATGTGACCACCGCGCTGGAGATGGAATCAGCAGTCCAGCAAGGCGCTCAGCAACAGCAGATTTTTATTGGCTGCGCCGCCGTAGCCGACTATCGTGCCGTGGCGATTGCTGAAGAAAAAATTAAAAAGCAAGGTGATGAACTCACCATCAGGATGGTCAAAAATCCGGATATCGTTGCCGGGGTAGCCGGACTGACGACTAACCGACCGTTTGTCGTTGGGTTTGCTGCCGAAACGAATAATGTGGAAGAATACGCGAGGCAAAAACGCGCTCGCAAAAATCTCGACCTGATTTGTGCTAACGATGTTTCGCAGCCTAATCAAGGATTTAACAGCGACAGCAATGCATTACACCTTTTCTGGCAGGATGGAGATAAGCGCTTACCACTTGAGCGCAAGGAACTCCTGGGCCAATTATTACTCGACGAGATCGTGACCCGCTATGATGAAAAAAATCGACGTTAAGATTCTGGACCCGCGTGTTGGCCAGCAATTTCCGCTGCCAACCTATGCCACCTCCGGTTCTGCCGGACTTGACCTGCGAGCCTGTCTCGATGACGCCGTAGAGCTGGCACCGGGCGCCACCACGCTGCTGCCGACCGGTCTGGCAATCCATATCGCCGACCCTTCTCTGGCGGCGGTGATTCTGCCGCGTTCCGGGCTGGGCCATAAGCATGGCGTGGTACTGGGCAATCTGGTCGGGCTTATCGACTCTGACTACCAGGGACAGCTGATGGTTTCCGTGTGGAACCGTGGTCAGCAGAGCTTTACTATTGAGCCCGGCGAGCGCATCGCTCAGATGGTCTTTGTACCCGTCGTCCAGGCGGAATTTAACCTGGTGGAAGATTTTGACGCCACCGAACGTGGCGAAGGCGGCTTTGGCCACTCAGGGCGCGCATAAGCCCGACCACAGTACATCCGCATCCCAAAGTGCATTAATGCAATAACATCACCGCAAACGACCGTTTGCGGTCACTTTGTGGATGCCTGCCTGACTAGTGCTTATTTTCAGGGGTATTTTAAAACATGGCAGAAAAACAAACTGCGAAAAGGAATCGTCGCGAAGAAATACTTCAGTCTCTGGCCCTGATGCTTGAATCCAGCGATGGAAGCCAGCGGATTACCACAGCGAAACTGGCGGCATCCGTTGGGGTCTCCGAAGCGGCGTTGTACCGTCATTTCCCGAGTAAAACCCGCATGTTTGATAGTCTGATCGAGTTTATCGAAGACAGTCTGATTACGCGCATCAATTTGATTTTAAAAGATGAAAAGGACACATCGGCACGACTTCGCCTGATTGTGCTGCTGATTCTTGGGTTTGGTGAGCGTAATCCTGGGCTGACGCGGATTTTGACCGGCCATGCGCTGATGTTCGAACAGGACCGTCTGCAAGGGCGGATTAACCAGCTATTCGAACGCATCGAGGTTCAGCTGCGCCAGGTGATGCGCGAAAAGAAAATGCGTGAAGGTGAAGGCTATGCCGTCGATGAAGCCCTGCTGGCCAGCCAGCTGCTGGCGTTCTGCGAGGGCATGCTGTCACGTTTTGTACGCAGCGAGTTTAAGTATCGTCCGACGGATGACTTTGACGCCCGCTGGCCGCTGGTCGCCGCCCAATTGCAGTAGTCCGCATCACGCTCTATGCAGCCCAAAAGGCTGCATCTCATTTTTGATTTATCTGTTATAAAGCCCAGGACAATTCGTTGAATTGCCAGATGTTTTCGGCTCGACCTCTCTCATAACATCCTTTGATTGCATCTTTTCAATGGACAAGGAGAAGGCTGATGGCGACATCACGGCGTGAATTGCTCAAACTGGGCGGTCTGGCGACCGCATCACTATTGCTCAGTCAAAAAAGTTTCGCGGCCTGGGCACCATCTGCACGTTATCCCGACCCACGCATTATGGCGACGGATGACAGCTTCCGCCGCTATATGCTTGCCAGCGCAAAAGTCGAACAGATCGCCACGGGCTTTCGCTGGGCGGAAGGACCGGTATGGTTTGGCGATACGCGTATGCTGCTCTGGAGCGATATTCCCAATAACGCCATCATGCGCTGGGATGAAGCCACCGGTGAAACCAGCGTCTTTCGTCAACCGGCAAACTACGCGAACGGCCACGCCCGCGACCGGCAGGGACGGCTGATTAGCTGCGAGCACGACACCCGCCGCATTACCCGCACCGAATACGACGGTACGATTACCGTCCTGGCCGACAGCTTTGACGGCAAACCGCTAAATTCGCCAAACGATATCGTCGTGAAGTCGGACGGCAGCATCTGGTTTACCGATCCGCCGTTCGGTATCAGCGGGTTCTATGAAGGACACAAAGCCACGCCGCAGTTGCCTCAGAACGTCTATCGGCTGGATCCAGAAAGCCGCAAGCTGAGCGTCATGCTGGGCGACGTAAAAGGGCCAAACGGACTCTGTTTCTCCGCCGATGAGAAAACGCTGTACGTCGTGGAGAGCCGTGCGACGCCAAACCGTCTTATCCTGGCGTGGGATGTTGTCGATAACACGTTGAAAAACAAAAGAGTACACATTGACTGCGGTAACGGCACCGCTGACGGTATCGCCTGCGACATGGACGGGAATCTGTGGTGTGGTTGGGGAACCGGCAGCGAGGAGCTGGACGGGGTGCGCGTCTTCAATCCTCAGGGGAAAAACATCGGCATCATTCAATTGCCGGAACGCTGCGCGAACCTCTGTTTTGGCGGTGAGCAGCGCAATCGCCTGTTTATGGCCTCCAGCACCTCAATCTATTCGCTGTACGTCAATGCCCAGGGGGCAAAGCTGGTCTGAAACCGACCCGGCAGGTCGTTGCCTGCCGGGCTGAGGCTTATACCCCGTAGGCTTCGCGATAAGCCCGCACCGCTGCCAGATGCTCAGCCATCTCTGGCTTCTCTTCCAGGTAGGAAATCAACTCTTTCAGGGTGACGATGGAGATCACTTTACAGCCGTAATCGCGCTCAACTTCCTGAATCGCAGAGATGTCGCCACGCCCGCGTTCCTGACGATCCAGAGAAATCAGGACGCCCGCCAGTTCAGCGCCGTGCGCCTGGATAATTTCCATCGACTCACGAATCGCGGTGCCGGCGGTGATGACGTCGTCGACCAGCATAACTCGTCCCTGCAGAGTGCTGCCGACCAGGTTGCCGCCTTCACCATGGGTCTTCGCTTCTTTGCGGTTAAAGCAGTATGGCAAATCCAGATCGTGGTGTTCCGCCAGCGCTACCGCGGTAGTGGTCGCGATAGGGATACCTTTATAGGCCGGGCCAAACAGCAGATCGAAATCGATGCCGGAATCGACCAGCGCCTCGGCATAGAAACGGCCTAACAGTGCCAGATCGCGCCCGGTGTTAAACAGGCCGGCGTTGAAGAAATAGGGGCTCTTACGCCCGGATTTCAGCGTAAACTCGCCAAACTTAAGGACCTGTTTGCTAAGCGCAAACTCAATAAACTGGCGCTGATATAACTTCATAGAATAGCCCCTTACTATTTTCAGACAAAAAAAAGGCGACTTCTCAGTCGCCTTAAAAACTAGTTTTCTAACGCCGCTTTCTGCGTCGCCACAATGGATTCGATTCCCCCTCGGGCCAACGCCAACAGGGTGAGTAGCTCTTCGTGGGTAAACGGCTCGCCTTCTGCCGTGCCCTGCACCTCAATGATGCGACCGTCTTCGGTCATCACCACGTTCATATCAGTTTCCGCTGCCGAATCTTCGACATACTCCAGATCGCACAGCGCTTCGCCGTTGACGATACCGACGGAAACCGCCGCCACCATCCCTTTCATCGGGTTGCTTTTCAGCTTGCCGGCAGCAACCAGCTTATTCAGCGCATCGGCCAGCGCCACGCAGGCACCGGTAATGGATGCGGTACGGGTGCCGCCGTCCGCCTGCAGAACATCGCAGTCGAGGGTAATGGTGAATTCGCCGAGTGCTTTCAGGTCTACTGCTGCGCGCAGTGCACGTGCAATCAGACGCTGGATTTCCATCGTGCGGCCGCCCTGCTTACCTTTCGCCGCTTCACGCGCGTTACGGGTATGGGTTGCGCGCGGCAGCATGCCGTATTCTGCGGTGATCCATCCTTGTCCCTGACCTTTCAGGAAACGTGGCACACCTTCGTCGATCGACGCGGTGCACAACACTTTGGTGTCACCAAATTCGACCAGCACGGAGCCTTCTGCGTGTATTGTATAGTTACGGGTCAGGGTGACGGGACGCACCTGATTAGCGCTACGACCTGCTGGACGCATAATGTTATCTCCGGCTTGAAACGAATGTGGCGCGCATTATACACAAATTCATGCAGTATGCATCGAGGCGAGAAGCACCTGACAACATAGATAAAATGTGTTTCCGGCATTGCGGTGCCGCCAGGCACGAGGCTGTCAGAAGGATAACGTGTATATAGCGATAATGCTCGCTTATTCCTATCCTGACAGGCCCCTGAAAGCTATAATCCACCTCACTCTCCTTTAAAAACAGGAACGTCTATGATCCGCAGTATGACCGCCTATGCCCGGCGAGAAATCAAGGGTGACTGGGGCAGCGCCGCGTGGGAACTGCGCTCGGTAAACCAACGATACCTGGAAACCTATTTCCGCCTGCCGGAGCAGTTCCGTAGCCTGGAGCCCGTTGTACGTGAGCGCATTCGTTCGCGCCTGACCCGTGGCAAAGTAGAATGTACCTTACGCTTTGAACAGGATCCCAGCGCTCAGGGCGAGCTGATTCTGAACGAAAACCTCGCTAAACAGCTGGTCAATGCCGCCAACTGGGTCAAAATGCAGAGCGACGAAGGCGAAATTAACCCGGTGGATATTCTGCGCTGGCCTGGGGTGATGGCAGCCCGTGAGCAGGACCTCGACGCGATTACCGCTGAAATTTTGTCCGCCCTGGACGGTGCGCTGGATGATTTTATCGTCGCCCGCGAGAGCGAAGGCCAGGCGCTGAAAACCCTGATCGAGCAGCGTCTCGACGGCGTGACCGCCGAGGTGACAAAAGTCCGCGCCCATATGCCGGAAATCTTGCAGTGGCAGCGTGACCGCCTGGTCTCGAAACTGGAAGATGCAGAAGTACAGCTGGAAAATAACCGCCTCGAACAAGAGCTGGTTCTGATGGCACAGCGTATCGATGTGGCCGAAGAACTGGACCGTCTGGAAGCGCACGTTAAAGAAACCTGGAACATCCTGAAGAAGAAAGAGGCCGTTGGCCGTCGTCTCGACTTTATGATGCAGGAGTTTAACCGCGAGTCGAATACCCTGGCGTCAAAATCCATCAATGCGGAAGTGACCAAATCCGCCATCGAACTGAAAGTGCTGATCGAGCAAATGCGCGAGCAGATTCAGAACATAGAGTAAGGTTTTATTGACCTCTATCAAAAATCAACAACCCGCCAAGCCCGCACTCTAGCGGGCTTTTTTGTTATCATGAGCTATCATAAAGAATCACGGAAGCGCAAGTTAATGGTGTACCCAAGGGTGTACCTTTTGCAGATAAAAAATTCCACTTTGGGTACACCTCAATTTCAAGTTCGGATATATGACCAATGCCAAAGCTTACAGACATGCAGATCCGCGCATGGATAAAGTCGGGAGAGCGATTTGAAGGCCGTTCGGACGGTAATGGCCTTTATTTGAGGTTCAGAGAAGTAGATAAAACTCCAACATGGCGGTTCCGCTTCAAGCTTGCTGGGAGATCTCGTGCCATGCTCATTGGCTCTTATGCCGACCTGTCCCTTTCCAAAGCCAGAGAGGTAGCAAAAGAGTTATCTGCTCGTATCGCGTTGGGTTATGACGTAGCAGCAGAGAAGCAGATACGTAAAGCTGAAGCGCTGGCGAAGATTGAGGCGGAGAAAAATGCCCTACGCGTTTCTGATCTTGCAGCCGAATACTTCCAACGACAAATCCTTCCACGTTGGAAACACCCTGATATTCTTCGTAGACGCATCGACAAGGATATAAACCCATGCATCGGTCATATGAAAGTGGAAGAGGTCAAGCCTCGTCATATCGACAATATGCTGAAAGGTATTGTTGATCGCGGAGCCCCCACCATCGCAACAGATGTACTTCGTTGGACACGCCGTATTTTCGACTATGGCATTAAACGTATGCACCTCGAGGTAAATCCCTGTTCTGCATTTGAAGTTTCCGATGCTGGTGGAAAGGAAATTGCCCGTGATCGCTGGTTAAGCCGCGCTGAACTTATACGGTTCTTCCAAGCTATGCGTGTGGCAAAAGGTTTTAGCCGTCAGAACGAAATTACCTTTAAGCTGTTACTTACTCTCTGTGTCCGCAAAATGGAGCTTTGCGCCGCCCGCTGGGAGGAGTTTGATTTAGATAGCGCTATCTGGCACTTGCCTGAAGAGCGTAGCAAAAACGGCGATGCTATAGATATACCACTACCCCAGCCAGCAGTTGAATGGTTACGCGAACTTCATACCTTCTCATGTAACAGTGTTTGGGTCTTACCTGCGCGAAAAATGCAACACAGAATGATCCCCCACATCCAAGAAAGCACCCTCCCCGTTGCGCTGGCAAAGGTACGTGCTGAAATGTCAGACATTCCCAACTTTACAATTCATGATTTTCGACGTACAGCGCGAACTCATTTAGCCGCACTAGGTATCGATCCACTCGTGGCTGAAAGATGCCTAAACCACCGCATAAGAGGCGTAGAAGGTATTTATAACCGTCACCAGTATTTTCAAGAGCGTAAAGCAGCATTGTCTCTTTGGGCAAATTTACTATTGGAGTTAGACACCTATTGAAGAATGCAACAGACATTAATTAAAAGACTGACTACATGAAAATAGTTTTGGACTTAGGGGAAGGCATAGAGAGGCATACCGCTTAGTTCTGACACTCCTTCAAGAATGAGTTAAAGGTAACGTAATGAATGAAGCAATGAAAAAAAATATATGGGCTGATAAAAATATCCCAGCAATAGAATATTGCAAACTTGAACGTTCTGCAGAATTACTTGGATGTCATATTAATGATTTACTACATTGGGCAGAGATCAACGCAATTCAATTGTGCTTAAAAATAGACTGGATGCCGGCGGTCATTGAAACATATAATACTAATGACTCATATCTTACTTGGCTTAATAAACAGTTAAACAGAAAAGGCCTCTTGCAACCTAGCATTAGCTTCTCAAAATCATCAAATTTTACACCGAGTGTGATTATGGCGGACCCCAATACATCTGATCTAATATACACTTTAGACAATGCAACCCTTGCATATGATATACAGCGAAATGATGAGGGTTTAATTTATGGTCATGCCGAAGGTTTATGGTGTTTCTTTGTGAGAAATATGAATGATAATATTTATGAGAAGTTAGCAAACCACCATTCCGTAACTTTTGAATTCCTTGACTTAGCCATTCATGCTTCAGATAGGGAAGAAGAACCTGATTTTCATCTTTCGGCATCTGATATCAAAGAGCTTGATTTTTTTGGAGGGGAAAATGAGGATTTATTCATTGAAGAAAACTTGCCAGATATAATCACATTGACAAAGAATGATTTATACATATCTAGGAAACAGATAGAATATATTTACACTAATAAAGGTAGAGTTATGGATAGTATTGTAACTGGAGATAAAACTCGTCCAATTAAAGACTTAAACAAAATTGAAGAATCAATCAAAAACAAAAGAAAGGCTCCTAAAAAAGAAGCTTTAATACAACAGCTAATGATTCTGAACGGTGTGAACCCTGATACGCCATTAAAGACCCTTTTGGCTTTGCTTGGCATAACCCAAGAAAAGCAACGGGCATATAGTGAGACACAATTACACAGAGCTGTTAGTAAACTACTAAGTGATGCCCCCCTTGATGCTGATCCTAAGACACTTGCGAGATGGTTAAAAGAAGAAGGAGCCCGTTAGTGTTAGGATTGGGATCCTATCCTGATATCCGGATTTTAACCTTTAAAATCCCGACTGATTTAAATTTCTTTGATTTAATTATCCCGTTACGAACCATCAGCCATCAGAAAGAGGTAACGGGATATATGAGAAATCAACCTTACGCACAATCCGCAATTCCAACAACCGGCTACATCCGCCGCTACCGTCTGGCAGAAATGCTGGGTATGAGCCTTTCTACTCTGGATCGCAAGGTACGCAACGGCACTTTACCGAAGCCAACAAAGCTGGGTGAGAAAATCACTGCATTTGACGCAGTGGAGATCAATCGCTGGCTGGAGGAACGTCGCCATTCCGCCTAGTGGGAAACAATACTTGTGAGAACGAATTGTTGTTGTACCGGAAAAGTTATCAACTAAAACGGACTCGATGACGATACGGGGCAAACAACGGGTATAACTGATTATCAATAATCAATATGGATCCAGGTTTCATGCGGGTCTTAGAAAACTACTCTGGGGCCATAAAAGCTGAATCGGCTGCAGACTGCGGTTTCAGCAGGAATGCATCTGATTTTGATTAATCAACCCGTTATGTTGAGACATGGTATTTTTTTTAGGCACAGCAGTCAGGTATCTGTTCGTTGGTGCGATAGCAAAATTTTAGCGGAGTAAAAAGTGACAAAGAAAAAATATGACCTTTCTGGTCAGGGCCAAACTCAGCCCAAAATCAGCCCAGATGATATTTCAGTAATCAACTTTGAGGGTGTAAAAGTCCGCATTGTTAAGAGCAATGGCGAACCCTGGTTCATTATTAAGGATATTTGTGCGGCACTGGAAATCGCCGATCATCTGGTACCTTTGCGCCGTCTGGGCGCACATGAAAAGGGGGAGTATTCAATACCTACCCTTGGAGGCATTCAGCGGATGATTGCCGTTTCTGAATCTGGTTTCTACAAATTGATTGCCCGAAGCCGAAAGGCCTCGACAGAGGGCTCGGCGGCTTTCCGATTCAGCGAGTGGGTATTCGGTGAGGTAATACCTTCGATCCGTAAAACTGGCTCCTATGGTGTGCCGTTTGCGTTCCTGAACGATTTTAGCAAGCGTATGGCGGCGTACCAGCAGGAGGCCAGTAAACGCGGGTACAAGTTGCAACGTTGCAAGGAGGTAAAACAGGCTCTGGAAAGCGAAGAAGCAGAGTTATGGCGCAAGTATCAGCCTGATTTTCTGGAGGGGGCGAGCGATGCGTAATTTCATCACTGTACAAAATAGCCGTATGCCGCTGGTGGAGTATCAAGGGCAAAGAGTGGTCACGTTCTCTATGGTGGATGAGGCCCACCAGCCAAATAAAAAGGGCGAGGTTCGCGGCCTCGCCCTTGGGTACCAAGCGGATCAATCTTCTGACGTATCTGCTTTCTTACGACGCTGTCTGCGCTTAATTTCGCCTTTAGCCGCAGCCACAAGAAACCCCGCAGTACTTTCGCCGGTTTCTTTAAGCTGTTCGATTTCTTCCATGACTTCATGGGGGATTCGAACCGTCGTCATTTGCGACTTAGCATTCTTCGCACCTGTTGCCATTACTGAGACTCCTTTGAGCAGGTGTATTTCAGTATACGCAAGAAAATTAGCAAAAAAAACCTTGAGGTGTATTTCACTTGGGGTTATTTTAAACTCCCCAGGTGACATACACCTAATGAGAGCGAAGCCCGCGGGTGCTACCAACACCAACGGGCCTCTTACCAGCAACGTTAACGGAGATAACGCTATGGCTGTGCCGCAGTGTACCCAAACTCACCCTAAATTTACATGGCGCTTTCTGGCGCTTGGCCTCTCTACCCGTGAAATCCTGTCTGTGGATGCCTCCACTGAGCGAGAAGCTCGGGAGCTAACTCCTTCAGGCTGCGTGATCATTTTCATAGCCCGTACCAGGCTGGTGGAGGTGAATTATGCTCGCAACTAAATATGTTCAGGCTGAGAAATTCAGTGGTCGTGTGCTGGTGACGTTCGAGAACGGCGAAATTATCCGTGAGCAGGTAGCCCGTCAAAACGAACACCTGGCAACCCTTGAGGGATTTATTGAAACCGCGCGCCTGGCCGGTTTTACCGTTATTCCCCCTGCAGCCGTAAGCGAGTAACACCATGAAGAAAATTAAATCCGGATTAAGTTCCGGGGGCAAAACTCAGCCTGAGATCAGACCTGGCGATAAATGGAAAGACAAACATGGCTCTGTCGTTACCGTTTCTGAATATGCCCGGAACAGGGTGATTTATTACCGGGAGGGTTACTCCTCCCCGTGTATCTGCTCATCGGAAAGGCTGAGGCGTGACTTTCGGCTGGTTGCCAAAGCCCCACCAGCGCAAAGCAGTGATTTAAGCAGAGTCATGAGCGTTACGGGCGCAGAAAGAATCAGGGTTGTACGGGAAATTATTCAGGAACGGGGAAAGCGAAAATGAAAAACGCACCGAATTTAAAAAATCTGCCGAAGGACAAATTCACGGAGGCGATTATTTTTGCTGGCGCGGATGCCTGGGTGCATGCAAAAGCCTGGCAGGAAAATAACCCGGCGCATGACACCGTTCCTCCGGTCACGCTGGGTACCTCCCAGTTAACCGAACTGGATAACCTGCGAATCATCGATCACGGGCGCCGCTATGCCCGTGTTTATCGTGCCGGGGAACTGGAGCAGGAAACCATTACGGCCATTGCCACGCAGCTGGCGATAGCAGGGGTGCAGGAAGCCCGTTTTTATTCTGAAAGCTACGAACTGCTGGAGAACTGGACGGCGCAGCTGCCCCGGCTGAAGGCTGCTGCCGAAGAAAAACAGTCAGCGGTACCCGCAAACAAGGCCACCCGCAAACCCCATGACACCCACGGTGACGCGCTCAGGTCACACGTTGAGAGCCGCGCTGACGGTGTGTTCTGGGTAGAGCCAAAACAGGACCGTGATTCAGGCGAGGTGATTAACCGTGAAAGCTGGCTGTGTTCGCCGCTCGATGTAACCGGCATCGGGACCGACGGTACCGAGCGTTTCCTGATATTGCGCTGGCTGGCTCAGGGGGCATCGACTGAAACCACACAGGCCATTCCCCTGGCTGATATTGGTGAACGGGAGGGCTGGCGCAAGCTAAAGGCTGGTGGGGTGAACGTGACCACCAGAACAGGCCTTCGCGCCACCCTGGCTGACTGGCTGCAGCGTTCTGGTAACGGTGAGGTCTGGCAGGTATCACACGCCACAGGCTGGCAGCATGGCGCATACATCATGCCTGACGGGGAAATCATTGGTACACCTGCAGCCCCTGTCCTGTTTAACGGCCGTAGTTCTGCCGCAGCCGGCTACACGCTGAAGGGCACTGCAGAGGGCTGGCGTGAAAGCGTGGGACGCTTAGCCGCAGGGAATTACTCCATGATGACGGGTATTGCCGCGGCACTCGCCGCACCGCTTATCGGGCTGGTGGAGGCTGACGGCTTCGGGCTGCATTTCTACGAGCAGTCGAGCGCAGGTAAAACCACGACCGCCAACGTCGCTGCCAGCCTGTACGGAAATCCTGACCTGTTGCGCCTGACGTGGTACGGGACGGCGCTGGGGCTGGCAAACGAAGCAGCGGCCCACAATGACGCGCTGATGCCCCTGGATGAAATCGGGCAGGGTGCTGACCCCGTGGAGGTCTATAAGTCGGCCTACGCCCTGTTTAACGGCACAGGCAAGCTGCAGGGCGCGAAGGAAGGCGGTAACCGGGAGCTGAAACGCTGGCGAACGGTCGCTGTCAGTACGGGGGAGGTGGATTTAGAAACCTTCATCGCCGGGGCGGGGCGCAAGGCCAAAGCGGGCCAGCTGGTACGCCTTCTGAATATCCCTCTCAGCAAGGCCATTCATTTTCAGGAATACCAGAACGGGAAGCAGCACGCCGATGCGCTGAAAGATGCCTGGCAGCACCAGCACGGGGCAGCAGGGCGTGAATGGGTTAAATGGCTGGCGGACCACCAGCAGGAAGCGAAAGACGCTGTGAGGGCGGCAGAGGCACGCTGGCGCAGTCTTATTCCTGCCGACTATGGGGAACAGGTTCACCGTGTAGGGGCGCGGTTTGCGATCCTTGAGGCGGCGCTGGTGCTGGGGGAAGTGATAACCGGATGGGACACACAGACCAGCCGTGATGCCATACAGCACAGCTTTAATGCCTGGGTGCGCGAGTTCGGCACAGGGAACAAAGAACACCAGCAGATTATTGAGCAGTGTGAGGCCTTTCTTAACGCCTATGGCATGAGCCGTTTCGCTCCGCTGGATTATGACCCGCGCGATTTACCTATCCACGAACTGTACGGCTACAGGGACAAAGGCGGCGAGTCAGATGAACCTGTGCTGTTTTATGTCCTGCCTGCGCCGTTCAGGGATCAGCTTGCAAAAGGATTCAACAAGGACACCGCCGCACGAATTCTCAGTGAGGCCGGAATGCTGAAAAAGTCCTCCAGCGTTAAGGGGTGGCAAATCCGCATGCCACGGCTCAGACACCTGAACAATGCCCGCCCCTGGGCGTATGCGTTGTTCTTCGCGCCGGAGGCTGAACCAGAGCCAGAACAAAAACTCACACGCGAGGCATAAAACAGTTAGCCCAGTTAGACCAGATAGCAGGTGAAATAATTAACTCATTGTTATTTATATAAACCTTATCCAAAAACTGGTCTAACTCTGGGCTAAATATTGGTGTGTTTGGGCTAAATATTCATGTTTCTGGGCTAACTAATCCTCAGAGGAGGGCTGGTCCAACCCAAAAATCCGCAAATTTAGCCCAAACCCCTAACGAGTTAGCCCAAGAAATCAGAGTGCATTCAGTTAAATCAACAAGTTAAGTGCGTTGGGCTAAATGGTCCAACTGGGCTGACTACTTTTCTGTGTATATAACGAATTTTTCAGGAGTGGAAATGAGCGATCGTTCAAACGTGATAGATGAATTACTGATGTCCCTGAGGCTGGAAACTGATGCCAGCTCTTTCAGAAAGGCCAGCGACACAATCAACGGGATAAAAAGCAGCATGCTTCAGCTTGCTGCAGCGACCGGAACGGGGATGGGATTTAAGGCTGTCACCAGTGACCTGGCAGTTACCGTCCAGGGCATGATGAATCTTTCCCGCAATACAGGCCTTGCGGTAGAGAAAATCCGGGCGTTAAAGCATTCTTTCGCCATGCTGACGGGCAACGGGAATGATGCTGTCGGGTTTATCCAGAAGATGAAGCAGCTGCAGTTTACAATTGACAGCCATACACTGAATGAGAAGGCGTACATCAGCGGGGCGTTTTCACCGGAAAAATTTAACGCCGAATATAAACGGGATCCGATGGCTGCAGTTCGCTATTACCTGGAGTCTGTAAACAGGGAACAGGCTCCGACCCGGCGTCAGGAGCTGATTAACTCAACAATCGGACAGGATGAAAAAATACAGGCCTTTCTGAACGCTGGTGTACAGCACCTTGATAAATCCATGCAGTCATGGTCGCAGGTAGGAAGGAATATGCCTGAAAATCTGGATGCCGATACCGAACTGTTTATTCAGCGTATGGGGATGCTTCAGACCCAGTTCAGCCAGCTGGCTGAAAGTATAGGTTCTGACCTTTACCCAGTGATTAATGATGTACTGGGTATCATTTCAGATTTCATCAGAGAGCACCCAGGGGCATCTAAGGCGCTGGCTTATGGCACAATGGCTGGTGGCACGCTCGGGGCAGCAGCATTGCTGAAAGGCTTATTCACCCGAGGGGCGGCAATTAAGTTTTCCGGTGGCGGTTCCGCTGCGGCGGCCGCAGGAGGAAGTGCATTAGGAATGGTTCCGCAGCTGGCTCTTGCTGCAGGTACGGCTTACATGACTGAACCCTTGCTGGATAGTGCACTGAATACTGCCTTTGGGAACTTTGATTACTTCCAGCGTTTGCGTACTGCCCAGACCTGGGGAGACTTCGGTGATGCTCTCATGGGGAAAGGGGATGCCCACTGGAACGGAGGGAAATGGGTTGATAATCGTGGCGGCTTACCTGGTGTCACAGGACAGGCAAACGGTGGTACTTCGCTCCCGCGGGGGATCCGTAACAATAATCCCGGCAATCTTAATTTTGCGGGTCAGCGTGGCGCTTCGCTGGAAGGTGGCCCCGGGGGAAGGTTTGCCACTTTTGATTCTATGGACGAGGGCGTAGCGGCACTTCATCGCCAGCTGGGGCTCTATCTTCAACGCGGGAAAAATACCATATCCTCCATTGTGAAGACCTACGCCCCGTCATCTGATGGCAACAACGTCGGCGCATACATTCAGGCGCTGTCGAAAAAAACAGGCTTAGATCCCAATGCGGTGATATCTGCAGGCGATACCCAGACGATGGTTAATCTCATGAAGGGGATTATCGATCATGAGAACGGGGGCAATTATCTTTCCAAAGGTGATATATCACGCGTCATAAGCAGCGGGATGAATTACGACCCCATGCAGTACCTTAGTGGCTATGGCGCTCCTGTGGTTTCATCCACCAGCAGCCATACCGGAGGAACCATCAATCAGACAAACCACTACAACATAACTGCTGGTGGCGTGGATGCCGACGGCCTGGTGAGGCGTATCAAGCAGGAACAGTCGGAGGACATTCATCAGGCATTGAATATGACCAAGACTGACAAATTCTAATACCCCTAACTTCCTGATAGGATTAATCCGAATACTTTCAACTGGGATAGGGATATGAAGAAAACTTTGATTGCAACATTAGTGGGCATAACGATGTTAACCGGGTGTGGGCCACAAGAGTTAACCCCGGAACAAAAACAGGAAGTTGCGGCTCTTAAGACTGAGCTATCACAGACTGAGGGCGAAATCTCAGCAGCGAAAGAAGTTGATCAACAATTTTCTGGTGGGCTGATCAAGAATTTAACCACCGCAAGACTTGAAGTTTTGGGAACGAATAAGGCTCTTTTGGAACAGCGTATAAATGCTATTGAGTCCGGTGCCAAAATTGATTTAGTAGTCTCTGGTACCAAGCCAGACCCTGAACTTGCGGCCTCCATTAAAACAGAGATCGATAATCTGACTGCAAAAATCAACGAAGCTAAAGCAGATGCCAGCCAGTACACTGGCGGTTTGATACAGGTACTCAAACTATCAGCCGTTGCCACTGAAGAACAAAGCATGGCTATGCTGCAGCAAAAATATCTAACCGCTAAGTATGGTCTCGCTGAAGTTAAGCTGGCACCAATTCAGGACAGTGCAGCAACCGCCAGTGACAAGAAGGAAGCAACGGCTAAAACTACACAAGAACAACCCCCTCTTTTGCCACCCGCTGAAGGCCCGTTCGGTCTTGAGGCTGGTCTGACCCAGAAAAATATCGAAGATATGATCGGGGCAAAGCTAAAACCACTACCGGACAGCGTGAATCTCTATACTTCCGATAAACTACCAAAGCAAAACGCGGATTTTGAAATGTATGGTTTGTTGATCTCGCCTAAAGCTGGCTTATGTCAAATTAGGGCTGTCGGTAAAAACATTGATACCGATAGCTATGGGCTTGCCTTAAAATCCCGGTTTGAAGATTTAAGTAGCTCGTTAAGCTCACTTTATGGAAAGGCAGAAACCACAGACCTTTTACTGGCTGGTTCAATCTGGAAAGAGCCTCAGGACTGGATGATGGGGCTAAATAAAAAAGAGCGCTTCCTATCCGCCACCTGGAAAGGCACAAAAGAAACGCCGCTAAAAAATAATATTGGCGCTATTTCTATCGAAGCCAGAGCGAACAGTTCTGCACAGGGATATGTTTACCTACAGTATACATTTACAAATGATGATGTTTGTCAGGCGGAGATTGAGGGAGCGAAAAAGAGCTCTCTGTAACTAATCACGCAAAAGCCTCATGAATTGGGGCTTTACTGATGTTGATATAAATATATTGTGTAAAACGGGAGAGATATGAATTCACGTGATGAAGCTGGTTCGTTTGGTTTACCTGAAGGAGAGAAAGGTGAAATCATCACCATGATAGATTTTGGTGAGTTTATGGAGGTTTACACAGAACAATCCACATATAAACTCATGACTCCAGATAGTATTGATCCTAAGAGAGAACATCAAAACGTACCCTGGGTGTATACTAAAATTTCTGACTTTGGAGCATCTAATCCTTTAGTTGCTAATACTGTAATTATGGTTAACGAGTTTTTAAGGCAACTTTACTCCAATGAGGATAGTAATCGCATTCAAATTATTAGTAAGGCGAGAGATATAAAAAATGTTTTGTTGAATTACTTGCTCTCTCTGCAGTCTTTGATAGACAATTCAAATTCTGAAATCAAAAAGTTTATTGAAAATGGAAGTGTCATGAATGGTAAGGCTCATGCTTATTTCCCTCAGTTAAAAGAGCTAGATGGACATGCAACGGATTTTTTGATTTCAGCCAAGCGATGCATCCAGGAAATTTCTGTGATGGTGAATTTTTTCTTACCATTAAAGAGCAAGCATGGGCGAATTGATAGGTTGTTAAAGGATGTAAAGACAAATCATCAGGATGCGACAATGCTAATCAATGTTCTAAAAGAACACTTGCCGATGTGCGAGCATATTTATAGTTTTAGGAATGCACAGGAACACGCCGCCACAACTGATGCGCCGTTGATAGTCAATAACTTTAGCTTTGAAAATGGAAATGAAATTAATCCTCCCAAATGGGGGATAAAAGGACAGGGATTTAAGTGTGTTCATGAAGAAGCAAATGAAATACTTTGGTTCCTGATTACATTTTTTGAAGAGGTATTTTTATCATGTGTGTCGTTGGTCTTTCCAACATTCCCAAAATATGAAATAGTTTTTAATGAAAACCCAGTGAAAAAGAACCCCGTGCGCTACAGACTCCATTTATCACTTCCAGATGAATTTATTAATAAAGAGCAGTAAAACGCATCTTTATGCAACTTATAATGTAGTGGGGTTGGCTAACTTTTATGGAGTGTATATGTTGTTAACTAAAGCAGCTTATGCCCGTCACTGTGGTGTGAGCCGCCAGACTGTCTATGATTGGGTAGCCAAGGGTGAAGTAGTGATGTCCGGTAGCAAAATTGACGTTGAAGCTACTGAACAAATGCAGCATGGCAACGAACATTCTGAGGGCAAGGACTACCTGGTTCTGTCTGCCTCACAGGTAATTGAATGGATTCATACCAATCAGGACAAGTTCCCTGCGGCGCAAAGCCAGGAAGAGGCAAAACAGCTACTGGAAGCCGCCACCCAGTTAATTTCATACGATATTGAGTACCTGTTTGATGGAGACGGAGAAGAGGTTGTCAGGCTTTATCACGAACCCGACGATTGCGAGCACTATTTCCATGGGTTTCACCAGCTGGGCAATGCTATAGCCTTCATACAGGATTTTATCTTGGCAGATTGCCTGAGGATGAAATTACGCGGGAAAGGAGACCATATTGACCCTGAGTGGGACCGTTGGTCAATAAAGGGGCTTAAGGCATTGTGTACGCCGACTGAAACAGATGAGGCTCGTTTAAAGCGCTTCCACGAACACATGGGGGAGGATGAAAGTTAGTGTTGAAAAGTATGCTGTAAGTCATTGCCCAGGGGAAAAGCTTAAACTCAGTACAGCCTCAATCAAAACGCCCATCCAAAGTGGGAACCTACTCTCTGGCTCTTGCTATCGCGGTGTCCAAGAAAAATACGAGCCGAAAATATACAGAATTATTAAGGTCAAGGACGGCTTTCAGGAGAAAAGTGTCAAGTTGGTATGCTAAGAAATGCTAAGGTTTAGGGCAAAAAAAAGAAAAGTGTAAACCAGCCTACAGGCCTTGTGATTACTGGTTTTTTCGTTATGAAGAGCTTCGGTTTTAGTCAGAAAACCCCGTAACTTTGGATAAAATGTGTCAACCTGCGATGCTTAGAAATGCCAGGGTTTTTGCGCAAAAAATGCGTAGTTCCTAAGAAATCCTAAGGTTTGATGGGGCAGAACGGCAAGTATAAACCACGCTGAGAACGGTACGAATACCGGGCTAAGGACAAATCTGTCAAGTGATGATGTATAGAAATGTTAAGGTTCGCGCGGGATGAAAAGCAAAAGTGTAAAGTGACCATCCTCACTTGCGCCAGCCCCCCAAGAGTCATGGCTGGTTTTATGCTCCTGTTTCCCTCACAACGTCTGGAAGAGTGAAAGGAACTGAGCAGGGGTGCTTAAGTTACAGTTGCTTCAGTCAGTTTGCTTAATTATGTACGAGTTACTTTTTTCCCAGATCTAACTCAGAGCGCATTTGGTTAATTATCTTGTCCTTGAGTTCTTTAATTTGTTCAGCTTTAGCTTTCATTTTCTTAGCTATTGGGGCATCCAGATCAGGGGCAATAAGCACTTGATTGAGTTCACCTAACCATTCAGAAGTCATTTTCATAATTTCCTGATTCAATTGCTCAAACTCAGCAGTTAGCATGAAAAGTTCATCAGAACCTAAAATTTTCAGTGAGGTGATTTCTTCAGTCGCCTTTCGATGAGAATCTTGGATTTGTGAAGGAAATCGACCTATTTCATCGCTGAATTTGACCATTGCTTCTGGTGAGCTATTGGACTCGAGTAACTCTCTAAACGCGTTTCTTAATGTAACCTTGGTAAACTTCTCGTAATCTACGCCCACTCCAGCAGCAGCTTCTTCATACTTTTTGAAGTAATCAGTATAAACTTTTGTTCTGATGTCTAAAGTTTTATATCTAAGTTCCCTCCTTGCCTTTGTATGATGTATTAAAATTGGAACGATTACTGATGCTAGCACTGCCGTAATTGCAGGAATTACTAGTTTAGGATCAAGCCACAACGTATTACATGCTGTTTCTAAAATATCGTTAGCCATATACCCTACTTTTATCTTTTTTAAAGTGTAAAGCCCCAATTAGGGGCTCTCAGGAAAACTACGGGAATACTGACCACCCATGCATCGCAAGAACCTCTTTTTCCAACTCCACCGATTCAGGTGAATTAATTTTCAATTCCGGAAGTAAAATGTAATAACAATCTTCATCGAACTGACAGACAACCTGAGAGATCTCAAGTGACTCATGCCACATTGAATCCTGAATGAACATTCCAGGTGTGGGCAGTAAGTTGGTTTCATAAGTTTTAGTGATCTGCTTGTAAGGCTCACCTTCTGGCAACACCATCATTCTCTGTGCTTTGATCATGGTCATAGAATCCTTTAATTTTGTAGATTGCGATACTTAGGCAAATAAGCAATATATCATCTTTCAGCTTATCAATTTCATCAACAAAAATGCTATCTTATGGTCATTCTTGCTTCTTTGTAGGTGTCAACATGGCTAAAGACTTAACAACCTCTGCTCATGACAGACAGAACATCCTTAACAATTCTTATGCCTTGAGCCATGCAGAAAAACACATGGCCTTGGGAGGCATTGAGTTCAACGGTGAAAGGCTTTTTACTAAAAATCAGCTCATGGAGATTTTCAGTATTAGCGATGCGACTGTGGAACGATACATTGCAAATCATAGTGATGAGTTGAAGAACAACGGCTACCGTTTGATAAAAGGGAAAGAGCTAAGAGAATTCAAGAGCTTAGACCATGTCTCCCTCATCAATGAGGGTAACAAGGCACCAACCATCGGGGTGTTCAATTTTAGAGCAGTTTTGAACTTCGCGATGCTACTTGCTGAGAGTGAACAAGCAAAAATCATTCGAACAAGATTATTAGATATAGTGATTGATACTCTTGCTGAGCGTGCAGGCGGCCATACTAAGTACATAAACCAAAGAGATGAGAACTATCTTCTCGCTTCATTTCAAGAAGAAAGCTATCGCAAGCAGTTCACAGATGCTTTGGAAGAGTGTGTTGAAGGCAATAATTGGAAATATGCAAAATTCACGAACCTTGTTTATCAGAGCATTTTTCATGAAGATGCTGCAGAGTACCGTAAGGTACTGAATTTAGCCCAAAAAGATAAAATTAGAGATACTATGTACTCGGAAGTTCTTACTCTGATTGCAGGATTTGAGTCTGGTATCGCGCACGAACTAAAAAACGAGTTTAATCGACTAGGAAGGAAATTGACTCAGCCAGAAGCTGAAACATTATTCAGGCAGTTCGAATCACATCCCCTCTTTAAGCCTATGATGCTTGATGCGCGCTCGAAAATGGCAAGTAGAGATTTGTGTTTTCGTGACGCGCTGCACGAAAAATTAGAAGCTTATGTTAGAGCCGTTCCTGAAGCTGATTTCGAGAGATTCTTAGGTGAAAAAAGCAAATCGCTTGAAGAACGGTTAAATGACCCTGAAACCTTAGAAGTTTTCAAGCGACTTAAAGATCGCTAAGGAAAACCATGGAAGAGCTACGCTTCAACTATTTTGATATTGAGCACGCGATTACTGTTCATGATTGGATAATAGTAAAGTCAGGTGGTTTCGAAGGAATCAGGGATATCGGTATTTTAGAAAGTGCATTAGACCACATCCAAAATGATTGGTACTACCCTGGTTTTGTGGACAAGCTTGCACACTTGTTTTTTGCCATCAATAAATTTCATGCTTTCAACGATGGCAACAAACGCTCAAGTATTGCCCTCTCCACATATTTCTTAGAAATCAATGGACTAGGGCATTGTGTTAATTTTTTTGCGCAAGAAATGGAAAACATTGCTGTTTGGGTTGCAGATGGAGCAATTGAGAAAGAGTTGCTCGGCGCAATCATTCATGACTTGGTTCTATGTGAAGAGCTTCTGGAAAGCACAAAACTGGAAATTGCTCTTGCAGTTTCAGCTTATGAAGCCCGCAAGGCAGAGCAGCCATGAACTAAAGTCTAAACACTTAAAATTTGTGTACCCAAGGGTGTACACAAATTCATATCCAGTATATGACAACTCCATTAAAACAAGGCCTCTACTCAAATACTAAACAAACAGATTCAGAATATCGAGTAATCGCTTTTGCTGGCTCTCTGCATAGTGAGCCAGCATTATTTTTTCTTATCTGTTTTTTCGCCATCGACCCACAATCATCCCTGAATGACTCGCCACATCCAACCTCATACATTAGTTTTTCCTGGGGAAAACGCTTCGCCTTAGAAAATCTCAATCGTGATCTTGCGCACAAATCGCTAACCTTCCCGGCATCACTGTGGGGGATCTATGCTGCTTCATATTCTTTATTTAATTGGTATCACCGCCGAAGCGATGACCGGTGCTCTGGCGGCCGGGCGCCGCCGGATGGATACCTTCGGCGTCATTATCATTGCGACCGCAACCGCACTGGGCGGTGGTTCAGTCCGGGATATCCTGCTGGGACACTACCCGCTCGGATGGGTCAAGAACCCGGAATACGTCATTATTGTTGCCGTTGCCGCGGTACTCACCACCATTGCCGCGCCGGTGATGCCCCATTTACGCCGTTTGTTTCTGGTCCTCGACGCCCTGGGCCTGATCGTCTTCTCCATCATCGGTGCACAGATTGCGCTGGATATGGGAGAAGGGCCGGTCATCGCCTCCATCGCGGCAGTGGTCACCGGGGTATTCGGCGGCGTATTGCGGGATATGTTCTGCAAACGCATCCCACTGGTGTTCCAGAAAGAACTGTATGCCGGCATCTCATTTGCCGCTGCTATCCTCTATATCGCCCTGCAACACTACGTCAGCAGCCACGATGTGGTGGTTATCTCCACCCTGTTGTTTGGCTTTACCGCCCGCATGCTGGCGCTACGTTGGAAGCTGGGACTGCCCGTCTTCAACTACAACCATAGCGCTCACTGATCGCGTCAAAACCCCGGAATACCTTGCCTGCCGAGCCAGTACGCCAGCGCGGCAACCTCCGGGTGCTGAAGAAAAATGACCAGCTGTCGGGCGCGCTCTGCGCCCACCCCAGGCAGGCGCTGCCACTGCGCTTCATTGCGCGCCTGGAGCTGCTGCCAGCTCTCCCCCGCCAGACCGGCCAGCGCCACCTGAGGAATCGGTATCCCCATTGCCTGTATCCAGCGCAGAAACGGCTGCTCGCGAGCCAGATTAAACTGATGCCATAACCGCTGTCCCCGTGCCGCAGAGATCCCTGGAATCCGCGCCAGCTGCTGGGGGGTTAATGTCAGCCAGGAGAAAAGATGCTCCAGCGGGTGGGTAAGCTGAATGGTCCGCCATACCGACTCCCCGACACCATCAAGATTCAGTATCGGTTTTGACGACAGCCAGACCAGCCGGGAGAGAAACTGTTCACTGCAGCCAGGCGCCAGGAAATAACAGCTCAGTGGCGTATAACGTTCCGCCGGCGGCTGCGGTTTATCCCGCGGGCTTACCCGCCATACCACGCGGTCGATACGCGGAATACCCTGGCCTGCCAGGCTGATCTGCAACTGGTCGCCGCGGCCAATATCCAGACGCTTCCAGCGAGACAGCGACCCGACACTCACCCGCTGAACCAGCTTGTCATCCAGGCGCTCCGGTTCCAGCCGGGCCACCACGGCAATGTTGCCGCTGCGCCCGATGCGAAACTGGATGTCGCGGACCTCCATCAGCCGCGACATCGGCGGATATTTCCATGCGACTACCCACTCTCCCTGCCCTGGTGACCAGTATCGCCCGGCGGGCTCCTGCCCACGGCGCACAACCACGCCATCGGTAGCAAATGGCAGCGCTGAGGTTAGCCAACGCCCGCGCCACTGTTCCACCTGCCGCACGGTGGTTACCGGCTGCGAAAAACGGGCGCTATGGTGAAATCCGCCTTCTTCCAGCAGCTTCAGGCGCTGACGCATGTCCTGGGGACCATCTGGCCACGCCCAGATAAAAAGACCCAGGCCCGCCAGCTGGCCGGGGGATTCCCGGCGCATCATCATCCCGGCGACTTTCGCCCGGGCGTTCATGCCCCCCATCTGCTTCTGCACATGCCCGGTATGCTGCAGGAAAATCTCGCCCTGCAGCACGCTGTTCGCCAGTTCGCCTTGCGTGATCGCGGGAATCGCCGGGATCTGCCGCACTTTGTCCGTCCACGCCTCGCCGCTGCGCCCGTTTCCGCGGCTGATGGCCTGAACCAGTCGCCCGTCGCGGTACACCAGCGTCACGGCCACACCATCGACCTTCGGCTGTACCCAGAGATCCGTTTTACCGCGCATCCACCGGGCAACGTCGGCCTTATCCGCCAGTTTACGCACGCCGGTATGCGCAACCGGATGGCTGGCCGCTCCGGTTGCCGGCGGCGGGTCATCGTCACGGGGAGAGGCAATCGACGCGCAGCGCTGCCACTGCTGCAATCGCGCCAGCAGCTGATCGTAGACGTCGTCGCTGACGTCGCTGCGCCCTTCCCGCCAGTAAGCATTGTTCCAGTCTGTGACCTGCTGATTCAGGCGAGCGATTTCCTGCTCGGCCTGCGCCTGCGGCCACTCGGGACACGCCGCCTGCCCGTATTCCATCACCAGCCACAGGCCGATTGCCCAGATCCCTTTCTGCATGATCCCGCCTCCTGTTTTGCTCGCGGTCATTGTGTCGGAGAAGGTATTTTCCAGGCGATGGGCGATTTTTCAGGTTGCGATCGGGCTTCCTGACTTTGTCCTTCAGCGCTGCAAGACGCAGCGAAATCAGGGAAACGGCAGGCAAAATGAAAGAAACAGAAGCAAAATGTGTGACAGGGACTGCGTCACAGTGCAGCGCCGTGTATAATAGGCTCGTATGTAGTTTCTCTTTCGATCATCACATACAAAAGACTCTCATGGCTCAAGGCACGCTTTATATTGTTTCCGCCCCAAGTGGCGCGGGTAAATCCAGCCTGATTCAGGCTTTATTGAAAACCCAACCGCTGTACGACACCCAGGTTTCTGTTTCACATACCACGCGCGCGGCGCGTCCGGGTGAAGTGCACGGTGAACACTATTTCTTTGTTAATCACCACGATTTCAGAGCGATGATTGCCAGAGATGCATTTCTTGAGCACGCAGAAGTATTTGGCAACTATTACGGCACCTCGCGCGAAACCATCGAGCAGGTACTGGCAACCGGCGTCGACGTGTTCCTCGATATCGACTGGCAGGGTGCTCAGCAAATCCGTCAAAAAATGCCGGGCGCGCGCAGCATTTTCATTCTGCCGCCGTCAAAAGATGAGCTTGACCGCCGCCTGCGTGGCCGCGGCCAGGACAGCGAAGAGGTGATCGCAAAACGTATGGCGCAGGCTGTTGCAGAAATGAGCCATTACGCGGAATATGATTACCTTATTGTGAATGATGATTTTGATACCGCCTTGAGCGATCTGAAAAACATTATTCGCGCCGAACGTCTGCGCATGAGCCGCCAAAAGCAGCGACATGGCGCTTTAATCACCAAACTGTTGGCAGACTGAACCCACATTCAGTATCATGCCCAGTCATTTCTTCATCTGTGGAGCATTTTAAGTATGGCACGCGTAACTGTTCAGGACGCTGTAGAGAAAATTGGTAACCGTTTTGACCTGGTACTGGTCGCCGCGCGTCGCGCTCGTCAGATGCAGGTAGGCGGAAAAGATCCGCTGGTTCCGGAAGAAAACGATAAAACTACCGTTATCGCGCTGCGCGAAATCGAAGAAGGTCTGATCAACAACCAGATCCTCGACGTCCGCGATCGTCAGGAACAGCAAGAGCAGGAAGCCGCTGAATTACAAGCTGTTACCGCTATTGCTGAAGGTCGTCGTTAATCACGCAGTGGGTCGCCCTTGTATCTGTTTGAAAGCCTGAATCAGCTGATTCAACACTACCTGCCGGAAGAGCAAATCAAGCGTCTTCGGCAGGCCTATCTCGTTGCACGTGACGCTCACGAGGGCCAGACACGTTCAAGCGGTGAACCCTACATCACGCACCCGGTGGCGGTAGCCTGTATTCTGGCCGAGATGAAACTCGACCACGAAACGCTGATGGCTGCGCTGCTGCATGACGTGATTGAAGATACCCCTGCCACCTACCAGGACATGGAGCAGCTCTTTGGCAAAAGCGTTGCCGAGCTGGTAGAGGGGGTATCGAAACTTGATAAGCTCAAGTTCCGCGATAAGAAAGAGGCGCAGGCCGAAAACTTCCGCAAAATGATTATGGCGATGGTGCAGGATATCCGCGTCATCCTCATCAAACTCGCCGACCGCACCCACAATATGCGTACGCTGGGCTCGCTTCGCCCGGACAAACGCCGCCGCATTGCCCGTGAAACGCTGGAGATCTACAGCCCGCTGGCTCACCGTTTAGGTATCCATCACATCAAAACCGAGCTCGAAGAGCTGGGCTTTGAAGCGCTGTACCCCAACCGTTATCGCGTAATCAAAGAAGTCGTCAAAGCGGCGCGCGGCAACCGTAAAGAGATGATTCAAAAAATCCTCTCCGAAATTGAAGGGCGTCTACAGGAAGCGGGAATCCCCTGTCGCGTCAGCGGTCGCGAAAAGCATCTGTACTCCATCTACTGCAAAATGGTGCTGAAAGAGCAGCGTTTTCACTCGATCATGGACATCTACGCCTTCCGCGTGATCGTGCATGATGCCGATACCTGTTACCGCGTGCTTGGCCAGATGCACAGCCTTTACAAGCCCCGTCCTGGTCGTATGAAAGATTACATCGCCATTCCGAAAGCGAACGGCTATCAATCTTTGCATACCTCGATGATCGGCCCGCACGGCGTGCCGGTTGAGGTACAAATTCGTACCGAAGACATGGACCAGATGGCAGAAATGGGGGTCGCGGCACACTGGGCTTATAAAGAGCACGGTGGCGAAAGCAGCACCACCGCGCAAATCCGCGCGCAGCGCTGGATGCAGAGCCTGCTGGAACTGCAGCAAAGTGCCGGTAGCTCGTTTGAATTTATCGAGAGCGTCAAATCCGATCTGTTCCCGGATGAGATTTACGTTTTCACCCCGGAAGGACGCATTGTCGAACTGCCCGCTGGCGCCACGCCGGTGGACTTCGCCTATGCAGTGCATACCGATATCGGTCATGCCTGCGTTGGCGCGCGCGTCGACCGCCAGCCGTATCCGCTGTCACAGTCGCTCTCCAGCGGCCAGACGGTGGAAATCATCACTGCGCCGGGCGCACGTCCGAATGCCGCGTGGCTGAACTTTGTCGTCAGCTCGAAAGCGCGCGCCAAAATTCGCCAGTTGCTGAAAAACCTCAAGCGCGATGACTCCGTCAGCCTGGGTCGTCGTCTGCTCAACCATGCGCTGGGCGGCAGCCGTAAACTGGCCGAAATTCCGCCGGAGAGCATCCAGCGCGAACTCGAGCGTATGAAGCTGGCGAGTCTTGACGACCTGCTGGCAGAAATCGGTCTCGGCAACGCCATGAGCGTGGTGGTGGCGAAAAACCTGCAACAGGGCGAAACCACCGTCAGCGCGCCGGCACAAGGAAACGCTTCAGGCCACGGTCATCTGCCGATTAAAGGCGCCGACGGGGTTCTGATTACCTTTGCGAAGTGCTGCCGTCCGATTCCTGGCGACCCGATTATCGCCCACGTCAGCCCTGGCAAAGGCCTGGTCATCCACCATGAGTCCTGCCGTAACATTCGTGGCTACCAGAAAGAGCCCGAGAAGTTTATGGCCGTCGAGTGGGATAAAGAGACCGCGCAGGAGTTTATTACCGAAATTAAGGTGGATATGTTTAACCACCAGGGTGCACTGGCGAATCTCACCGCGGCGATTAACACCGCCTCCTCCAATATTCAGAGCCTGAATACGGAAGAAAAAGATGGCCGCGTGTACAGCGCCTTTATCCGCCTCACGGCGCGCGACCGCGTGCATCTGGCGAATATCATGCGCAAAATTCGCGTCATGCCGGATGTGATAAAAGTCACCCGTAACCGCAACTAGAACTCGTTTTATGAATATTCAACGTTATGCACGTATTTGTGAGATGCTCGCCAGGCGTCAGCCCGACCTGACGGTCTGCATGGAGCAGGTCCATAAACCTCATAACGTGTCGGCGGTGGTGCGTACCGCAGATGCCGTTGGTGTTCATGAAGTACACGCTGTCTGGCCCAGCAGTCGTATGCATACCATGGTCTCTGCCGCCGCCGGCAGCAACAGCTGGGTACAGGTCAAAACCCACCGCAGTATCGGCGATGCCGTCGGCCATTTAAAGGGCCAGGGCATGCAAATCCTTGCGACGCATCTCTCAGATAAAGCCGTCGATTTTCGCGAGATCGACTACACCCGCCCCACCTGCATCCTGATGGGCCAGGAAAAAACCGGCATCACTCAGGAAGCCTTAGCGCTGGCTGACCAGGATATCATCATCCCGATGACGGGCATGGTGCAATCGCTCAACGTCTCCGTTGCCTCTGCCCTGATCCTCTACGAAGCGCAACGCCAGCGGCAAAATGCGGGCATGTATAAACGCGAGAACAGCATGCTGCCGGAAGAAGAGCAGCAGCGCCTGCTGTTTGAAGGGGGTTATCCGGTTCTGGCCAGAGTCGCCAGACAAAAGGGGCTGCCTTACCCGCACGTGAACGCGCAAGGCGAAGTCGAAGCCGATGCGCAATGGTGGGCCACCATGCAGGCTGTCGGCACGGTCGAATCGCAAAGAAGTCGCCGTATTCCGCGCCCTACCCCTGGAGCAGACCAGCAAAAGCACAACCTGATGGATGACGAGTAACATGGCAGGCCGCCTGTTAGATGCAGTGCCGCTCAACTCGCTTACCGGCGTAGGGGCAGCACAAAGCAGCAAACTGGCAAAAATCGGCCTGCATACGGTGCAGGATCTCCTGCTGCACCTGCCATTACGCTATGAAGACCGCACCCATCTTTATCAGATTGGCGAACTGCTGCCCGGGGTGTATGCCACCGTCGAGGGCGAAGTCCTCAGCAGCAACATCACCTTCGGCGGTCGCCGGATGATGACCTGTCAGATCAGCGACGGTTCCGGCATCCTCACCATGCGCTTCTTCAACTTCAACGCCGCCATGAAAAATAGCCTGGCGACCGGTCGGCGCGTGCTGGCCTACGGCGAAGCCAAACGCGGCAAATACGGGGCGGAGATGATCCACCCGGAATATCGCGTACAGGGCGACATGAGCACCCCTGAACTTCAGGAAACTCTGACGCCAGTCTACCCAACCACCGAAGGCATCAAGCAGGCCACGCTGCGTAAGCTGACCGATCAGGCGCTGGAACTGCTGGAAACCTGCGCTATCGCCGAGCTACTGCCGCCCGAACTGGCGCAGGGGATGATGAGCCTGCCGGAGGCGCTGCGCACCCTGCACCGGCCACCACCATCGTTACAACTGAGCGATCTGGAAAGCGGTAAGCACCCGGCACAGCAACGCTTAATTCTGGAAGAGCTGCTGGCACATAACCTGAGCATGCTGGCGCTGCGCGCCGGCGCACAGCGTTTTCACGCCCTGCCGTTGAGCGCCAACGACACCTTAAAACATCAGCTGCTTGCCGCCCTGCCCTTTAAACCAACCGGCGCGCAGGCGCGGGTTAGCGCGGAGATCGAGCGCGATATGGCGCTCGACGTGCCGATGATGCGTCTGGTACAGGGCGACGTTGGCTCCGGCAAGACGCTGGTTGCCGCCCTTGCGGCGCTGCGGGCCATCGCCCATGGCAAGCAGGTGGCGCTGATGGCGCCGACCGAACTGCTGGCGGAACAGCACGCCACCAACTTCCGACAGTGGTTTGCCCCGCTGGGCATTGAAGTGGGCTGGCTGGCGGGTAAACAGAAAGGGAAAGCGCGACAGGCTCAGCAGGAAGCGATCGCCAGCGGTCAGGTACAGATGATCGTCGGCACCCATGCCATTTTTCAGGAGCAGGTGCAGTTCAACGGTCTGGCGCTGGTGATTATCGATGAGCAGCACCGTTTTGGTGTTCACCAGCGGCTGGCGCTGTGGGAAAAAGGCCAGCAGCAGGGCTTCCATCCCCATCAGCTGATCATGACCGCCACGCCGATTCCGCGC
This sequence comes from Enterobacter sp. JUb54, assembly GCF_014298075.1. Taxonomy (GTDB): domain Bacteria; phylum Pseudomonadota; class Gammaproteobacteria; order Enterobacterales; family Enterobacteriaceae; genus Klebsiella; species Klebsiella lignicola. Next base: position 4,128,103 of record NZ_CP060418.1, on the reverse strand, counting down.
ACCCTGGCGATGACCGCCTATGCCGATCTCGATACCTCGGTTATTGACGAACTGCCTCCGGGCCGAACGCCGGTCACCACGGTCGCCATTCCCGATACCCGCCGCCACGATATTATTGACCGGGTACGCAACGCCTGCACTCAGGAAGGTCGTCAGGCCTACTGGGTCTGTACGTTGATTGAAGAGTCCGACCTGCTGGAAGCGCAGGCGGCAGAAGCCACCTGGGAAGAGCTGAAACTGGCGCTGCCGGAGCTGAATATTGGCCTGGTGCACGGCCGCATGAAGCCCGCCGACAAACAGGCGGTCATGCAGGCCTTTAAAGTGGGCGAGCTGCATCTGCTGATCGCTACCACGGTTATCGAAGTCGGGGTGGATGTCCCCAACGCCAGCCTGATGATCATCGAAAACCCAGAGCGTCTGGGGCTGGCGCAGCTGCACCAGCTCAGAGGGCGCGTCGGCCGCGGCGCGGTCGCCTCTCACTGCGTGCTACTCTATAAATCGCCGCTGTCGAAAACGGCGCAAAAACGGCTGCAGGTGCTGCGCGACAGCAACGACGGTTTCGTCATTGCCCAAAAAGACCTGGAAATTCGCGGTCCAGGCGAACTGCTCGGTACCCGGCAAACGGGGAGCGCCGAATTTAAAGTCGCCGATCTGCTGCGCGATCAGGCCATGATCCCCGACGTTCAGCGCATCGCCCGCCACATTCATGAACGTTATGCCCAGCAGGCCCAGGCGCTTATCGAGCGCTGGATGCCGGAAACCGAACGCTATTCCAACGCCTGACGTCCCGTCTGCGCCCGCAGGGTCGGGCCGTGACGCCTGGCTCAATGTATCTTCACAACGAGTGGATTATGAAACGAGAACTGGCCATCGAATTTTCGCGTGTCACCGAAGCTGCCGCCCTGGCAGGCTATAAATGGTTGGGTCGTGGCGATAAAAACACCGCCGATGGCGCTGCGGTCAACGCCATGCGCATTATGCTCAATCTGATCAATATCGACGGCACCATCGTGATTGGCGAGGGTGAAATTGATGAAGCGCCGATGCTGTTTATCGGCGAGAAGGTCGGCACCGGCAACGGCGACGCAGTGGACATTGCCGTAGACCCGATTGAAGGAACCCGCATGACGGCGATGGGCCAGGCAAACGCCTTGGCGGTGATGGCGGTCGGCGATAAAGGCTGCTTCCTCAACGCGCCGGACATGTACATGGAAAAACTGATTGTCGGTCCCGGGGCCAAAGGGGCCATCGACCTCAATCTGCCGCTGGTCGAAAACCTGCACAATATCGCCGCAGCGCTGCAGAAACCGCTGGGTGAGCTGACCGTGACCATTCTGGCCAAACCACGCCACGATGCGGTCATTGCCGAGCTGCAGCAGGCCGGCGTCCGGGTCTTCGCGATTCCGGATGGCGACGTCGCAGCATCGATTCTGACCTGCATGCCGGACAGCGAAGTCGACGTGCTGTATGGCATCGGCGGCGCGCCAGAAGGGGTGGTATCGGCGGCGGTTATCCGCGCGCTGGATGGCGACATGCAGGGCCGTCTGCTGGCACGCCATGTCGTTAAAGGGGATACCGAAGAGAACCGCCGCATCGGCGAAAACGAGCTGGCGCGCTGCAAAGCGATGGGCATCGAAGCGGGCAAAGTGTTGCGCCTGGACGAAATGGCCCGCAGCGATAACGTGGTGTTCTCCGCCACCGGCATCACCAAAGGCGATCTGCTGGACGGCATCACCCGCAAAGGGAATATGGCCACCACCGAAACGCTGCTGATCCGCGGTAAATCCCGCACTATTCGCCGCATCCAGTCCATTCATTATCTCGACCGTAAAGATCCGGACATCCAGCTGCACATCCTGTAAGCCTGGGTGAAAAACGGCGAGCAGGTTCCCCACCGGCTCGCCTGTTCCATCACGGGAATATTTGATCAATAGAGCTTTTCTACTCTGTCGGGCTGGAAATCTTTGCCATGTGCAACGAAGATAAGGCAACGCTTCGCGCAACGGGAGAAGAAGATGGCGGACTGGGTTAGCGGCAAAGTAACAAAAGTGACGTTCTGGACCGATACGTTGTTCAGCTTGTACCTCCACGCGCCGGTTCAACCGTTCACCGCCGGGCAGTTTGCCAAGCTCGGGCTGGAGATCGACGGCGAGCGCGTACAGCGCGCCTACTCCTACGTGAATGCGCCGGGCAATCCCGACCTTGAGTTTTACCTGGTTACCGTACCGGAGGGCAAACTCAGCCCCCGCCTGGCGGCCCTGAAGCCGGGCGATGAGGTGTTGATCGTCAGCGAAGCCGCGGGCTTTTTTGTCCTCGAAGAGGTGCCGGATTGCGACACCCTGTGGATGCTGGCTACGGGCACCGCTATCGGTCCCTATCTGTCCATTCTGCAGGAAGGCAAAGACCTCGAGCGCTTTAAAAACCTGGTGCTGGTCCACGCCGCCCGCTATGAAGCCGACCTCAGCTACCTGCCGTTGATGCGCGAATTAGCACAACGCTACGGCGGAAAATTGCGGATTCAAACCGTCGTAAGCCGCGAGGCCGCGCCGGGTTCCCTGACCGGGCGACTGCCCTTCCTGATCGAAACCGGCGCGCTCGAAGAGGCCGTTGGCCTGCCGATGACGGCGGACACCAGCCACGTGATGCTGTGCGGTAATCCGCAGATGGTGCGCGATACTCAGCAGTTGCTGAAAGAGACCCGCGAGATGACCAAACATCTGCGTCGCCGTCCGGGCCACATGACTGCCGAGCATTACTGGTAATCAGGACGCCGCTTTCCAGCGCACATCCAGCGTCTCTTTGCCAAATTTATTCTCGCCCTGGGTGCCCACAAACGCGCCCAGGTCGATGAGCATCATGACGATAATTAAGGTCGGGATAAACCGCCCTACGCCCCATTGCCAGACGCCGGGCAGCATCGCCCAGTTGCCGGCCAGCAGCATCCACGCCAGCACCATCAGCAACGCCCACAGCCCCGATTTGCCCCGGTCATGCAGTCGCTTAATGGTCACCGCCGCCGTCGGCCACAGCAGGCAAACCAGCATGAACGCCGCGGTCTGCAAATTGAGCAAATTAGTACCGGCCAGGGTAAACAGCACGCACATCGTCAGAACCCAGATCCCCATCCAGATCCAGAAATCACGGCGTCCGATACGCCCTTTTATTGAGAACATCCACTGCTGTAGGGTCATGTTTTATTCCTTACCATCATCATTCGCGTAGTTTACCCTGAAGCCGCCACTTTTTGACAAGCGCGACGGTTCCCGTTTTAATCGTCAGCAGATAAAAAAAGGAAAGACTGACATGAAGATGTGGACGACATTGTGTTTTATAGGGCTGACAGCGTTATCTGTCGGCCAGAAGGCATTGTCCGCACAGCCAGAATCTTCCGCCACAGCCCCCTATCTGCTGGCGGGCGCCCCCACGTTTGATATGTCCATCAGCGAGTTTCGGGAAAAATTCAACACCGACAATCCAAAGCTCCCGCTGAATGAGTTTCGCGCCATCGCCTCTAACCGCGACCGGGAAAACCTGACGCGAGCGGCGACTAAAATTAATGAGAATCTCTATGCCTCGGCGGCACTGGAGCGCGGGACGCTGAAAATAAAATCGATGCAGATCACCTGGCTGCCTATTCAGGGGCCGGAGCAGAAAGCAGCCAAAGCCAAAGCGCAGCTCTATATGAGCGCCGTATTATGCGCCTTTGTCCCCACCATAAGCCTGGCGCAGAGCCAGCAAAAATTGCAGAAAATTCTCGCCGCTGGCAAAGGCAAACGCTACTTCTCCGAAACGGAAGGCGCGATACGCTATGTGGTGGCAGACCACGGCGAAAAGGGGCTGACCTTCGCTGTTGAACCGATTAAGCTGGCGCTATCTGAATCGCTTGAGAGCAATAATAAATGACAAAAAGCAAAGCCTTTCCAGCGATGAATCTCTATACTGTTTGACAGACCATGCTGCCCTTCCGGGCGGCTATATTCCTTAATTCGCTTAAGTAGCGTGGAGAATTAAAATGCGACATCCTTTAGTGATGGGTAACTGGAAACTGAACGGCAGCCGCCACATGGTAAACGAACTGATCGCGAACCTGCGTACCGAACTGGCTGGCGTTTCTGGCTGTGCCGTTGCGATTGCTCCGCCAGAAATGTACATCGACCTGGCTAAGCACGCGGCAGAAGGTAGCCACATTCACCTGGGCGCGCAGAACGTAGACCTGAACCAGTCCGGCGCATTCACCGGTGAAACCTCCGCTCAAATGCTGAAAGATGTCGGTGCTGAATACATCATCATTGGTCACTCTGAGCGTCGTACTTACCACAAAGAATCTGACGAGTTCATCGCCAGGAAATTCGCCGTGCTGAAAGAGCAGGGTCTGATCCCGGTACTGTGCATTGGTGAAACCGAAGCGGAAAACGAAGCGGGCAAAACTGAAGAAGTGTGCGCACGCCAGATCGACGCCGTTCTGACCACTCAGGGCGCAGCTGCCTTCGAAGGCGTGGTTATCGCTTACGAACCAGTATGGGCTATCGGTACCGGCAAATCCGCGACCCCGGCTCAGGCTCAGGCCGTGCACAAATTCATCCGTGATCACATTGCTAAAGCTGACGCAAAAGTGGCTGAGCAGGTCATCATCCAGTACGGCGGCTCTGTTAACGCATCCAACGCCGCAGAGCTGTTCACTCAGCCGGATATCGACGGCGCGCTGGTTGGCGGTGCATCCCTGAAAGCAGACGCTTTCGCGGTGATCGTTAAAGCAGCAGAAGCAGCGAAAAACGCGTAATTCGTTTTAGCCGATCTTTCCCCGGTCGCGCTTCGCAACCGGGGTTATCTCCTGCTAGCCCGGACAGGTGCGCTGCACCGCCTCCGGGGAAATCCCCAAGCGGAACAGGCTACAGTTTCCCCAACGCCTGATACCACAGATAATCCAACGGCAGCAGAATCAAATAGCTCACCGCCGCCAGCGCAATACACAGCAGCATGCCGGAACGCGCCGGAACTTTCCCCAACGCCATCGCCACCACAATCGGCGAAGCCTGATACGGCAGCAACGGCGTCGAATAGCCCAGCACCTGAATCATAATCACGCTTAACAGCGGGAAGCCGGTGGCATCGGAAAAACTCTGCGCAAAGGTGGTGTACAGCGCGGGAACGCCGTTGGCGGTCATAATGAAGTTCAGGGCGCTGGTGATGCCGGTTAAGGCCAGGAAGCTGGTAAACGGACTCTCTTTATCGAGCGGCATCACGTGCAGCAGCGCATTGCCCACCACCTCGCCGATGCCGGTTTGGGTGACGGTAATCGCCAGCCCGAGGATCCCGGCAACGTAAATGCAGGTGCAAATATTCACGCCGCTGGAGAATTCTTCCCCGCTGATAAACCCGACGCGCGGCAGCAGCGTCACCACCGCAGCCGCCAGCCCGGTCCAGGCCGGACCGATGCCGTGCCAGCTCTCACTGACCCACAGCACCAGCACCGCCGCCAGCAGCCACGCCAGGCGTTTCTCATCGCGGCTCATCGGCGGCAAAGGCGCCAGATCGCGCGGTGGATGCGGTTTTCCGGGAAACAGCCAGCAAATCAGGGCAATCAATGCGCCGCCTTTCAGCCAGCCCAGCACCGGGGTGTGCAGCAGCAAATAGGGCAGATAGTTAAGGTGGATCCCGTAGGAGCCTTCCGCCGCCCCGCTCATCACCAGGTTCGGAACGTTGGCGGGCAGAATAGTGGCCGACAGCTGGAACGTCCCAAAGCCCACCGCCAGCGCCAGCCCGAACCAGGGACGAGTCCCCTCTCCGATGCCCGCCCGCTTCGCCATCGCCGCGACAATCGGCATCAACAACGCAATACGCCCCATGTTAGAAGGCATCACGAAGGCCAGCGCATAGCTCAACAGCACCACGCTGGCGACCATCAGCGGCCAGGAGTCGGTTAAGCGCGCCGACAGCGCCCGAGCCGCTCTGTCTGCCAGACCGGTTTTACGAATCGCAATTCCAAGAACAAAACCGCTGAACACCAGCCAGAACGCCGACGAGGCAAAGCCGCCAAAAATCACTTCCGGCGGGGCAATTTTGGCCATCATAGCGGCGGCGAAAAACAGCAGCGCGGTCATAAATTCCGGCAGCAGCGAGGTCGCCCACAGCAGGATGGTGATGCCAACAATGATAGAAGGAAGGAACAGAGGGTGGGACAACCAGAGCGACATACCTGTCTCCTGTCGTTTTTTTCAGCAAGAATACGACGGACAGTAAGACAGGTAAATGCCAGATATAGTGGGGTTATCGCAGGATTGCGCAGCTATGATCCTGAATCTCTTCCGCCGAGGCTCGATTGAGCGTCAGCAAATTACGCTCGGTCGCCAGCAGCACCAGCGAGCCGTCGCTCTGCTTCGCCATCGCCAGCGCAAAGCGCCCCATATGCTCACGCGCTTGCGGCACTTCTTCCGCCAGCATCAGAAAAGGGCTGCGCTGCGCCAGTTCCGTCTCGGTGACCCGGCGGGCCAGATATTCATGGCCCATTAAGCCACCGGGCAGCGGCAGCCAGCGGCTACTAATCACGGAGACTTCTTTATCGAGCTGGGTTCGAACGTCGGGGCGTAAGCAGGAGATATGAATATGGAAATGATTTTGCGTGCGTCCGCTACGCGAATTAATCGTCAATGAGACCGCCTCATCCGCTACGGCAGAGCCACGACGTTCGCTCATAATTTCGCGCCCCTGCCACGCCTGCCAGAAGAAGTTCGGCGTCAGTGGGTCAAGCAGAAGTGGGCTTTCGGTGCCGTTAATGCGGTAAGTCGGCATCAACAGATACTGCAGTGGGCCATTACGGTCTTTAAACAGGACATAGCCGCCCTTCAGGTTTACTTCCGCACAGGGCGCGGGATTCTGCTGCTGCTGTTGATTGGGAACACACTGTTGCAGAACAATTTTGCGCAACGCATCCGGATTGCCAGAATGAAGCCAGTAATAGCCGCCCGCAATCGCCGCCAGCACCACCACCAGCAGCGCTAATAAAAGGTATCGCACTCTTCGCATTATGTTTTCCTGTCTCAGCCAGAAACGGAAGAGTAGCGCAATTTGATGACTAAAAGATAACGCCCGGTGAGGGAACCGGGCGCTGAGGGAGATTAACGCTGACTGATTTGGTCGAAAGTACCGCCGTTAGAGAAGTGTGTTTTCTGGGCTTTGGTCCAGCCGCCGAACTCTTCATCGATGGTAAACAGCTTCAGTTTCGGGAACTCGCTCGCATATTTCTTCGCCACTTCCGGGTCACGTGGACGATAGAAGTTCTTCGCTGCGATCTCCTGGCCCTGCGGTGAGTACAGATACTTCAGGTAGGCGTCAGCCACCTGACGGGTGCCTTTTTTGTCCACGACTTTGTCCACGACGGAGACGGTCGGCTCGGCGAGAATCGATTCGCTCGGGGTGACGATTTCAAACTTATCTTTGCCCAGTTCGTTCGCCGCCAGCAGCGCTTCGTTTTCCCACGCAATCAGCACGTCGCCAATACCGCGTTCAACGAAGGTGTTTGTCGAGCCACGAGCGCCTGAATCCAGTACTTCAACATTCTTATACAGGGCTTTCACAAAGTCCTGAGCCTTAGCCTGGTCGCCGTTATTCTGGTGCAGAGCATAGCCCCATGCCGCCAGGTAGTTCCAGCGCGCGCCACCGGAGCTTTTCGGGTTTGGCGTAATGACCGACACGCCCGGTTTGATCAGATCGTTCCAGTCATGAATCTGTTTCGGGTTGCCTTTACGAACCAGGAACACGATGGTTGAGGTATACGGTGCGGAGTTATCCGGCAGGCGTTTCAGCCAGTTTTTATCGATACGACCACGTTCGGCGATCGCGTCAACGTCATAGGCCAGTGCCAGGGTGACCACATCGGCTTCAATACCGTTGATGACCGACGTCGCCTGCTTGCCTGAACCGCCGTGCGACTGACGAATAATCACGTTGTCGCCCGTTTCCTGTTTCCAGTGTGCGCTGAACGCTTTGTTGTACTGTTCGTACAGTTCGCGCGTTGGATCATAAGATACGTTTAATAACTGAATGTCTTTTGCCAGAACGCTGGCGGATGCCAGCAACAGAGTTAACCCAACGCCCCACTTATTCATCGCACCGCTCTCTTTATGTCGTGTTGTGATGGGATAAGCGTGCCAGAAAGCGAACCAATGATTAAAGAATAAAAAAAGATTGGCTATAACTTGAGAGTATATATACAGCGGGGAAATGCTTACCCTCTCCCGGACAGGAGAGGGCGAGGACGAGAGGGTTACACTTCTTCCATGCGACCCAGCAGTGCCTGCAGACGATCCTGCCAGCCCTGCTGCTGTTCTCTCAGCTGACCGTTTTCACGTTCCAGCTCTTCACGGCTGTGCTGTGCGCCCTGAACTTCCTGCGCCAGCGTGTTGTTTTTTTCTTTCAGCTCTTCGATTTCCATCTGTAACAGAGTGATGGTATCAATCGCCTGCTGTACTTTTGATTCTAATTTCTCAAACACTTCTAATGACATCGTCATACCTCTCCTGAACTTGCAAGGCGTTGATAGAGTACTATCCCGTACACGCCGTCCTTCAAGCTGCTTCTGCGTTAGCGGGTTCGCCCCGGTCGCTTACTACAGTAAGCGGCTGAGGATTCATTCGCTGGCCGTTTTGACGCATCCCGAATGATGTTGTGTACCTACGCGGTGACGCCTTAACGAAAATAAGCGCGCTACAGTGATCATGCTGTCGATTGTATGAATCCCCGCCGTCCCTGTCCAGCGACAACCCGCGTAGATCGCGGTTTGCAACACTTTTCAGTCTTTACCTGGCGCATTCGGCGCTTTTCCCCGGAACTTCACCCGCAATTGTTAATCAATGGGTTAACAAAAACCGCCATCAACGCGTCTTTGATGTGTCACAACACGCGTTTATAGCGCGAAATCGCTCATTTTCTTGACGCAGTACACACATTTATATTTCGATATTTCTCGTTTTTGTTCGTTAACGATAAATTAACACTATGCCTACATGGCAGCGTGGTCGCTTGCGACCTTCATACATACCATAATCACCACTTCGCTTCAGGATTCGATATGAGCCAAACATCAACATTAAAAGGCCAATGCATCGCAGAGTTCCTAGGTACCGGGTTGTTGATCTTTTTCGGGGTTGGATGCGTCGCCGCATTAAAAGTGGCGGGCGCCAGCTTCGGTCAGTGGGAAATCAGCATCATCTGGGGTCTGGGGGTGGCCATGGCTATCTATCTGACCGCGGGTGTCTCCGGCGCGCACCTCAACCCTGCAGTCACGATCGCACTGTGGCTTTTTGCCTGCTTCGACGGGCGTAAAGTTGTACCCTTTATCTTTTCTCAATTTGCCGGCGCCTTTTGCGCTGCAGCGTTAGTTTACGGGCTTTACTACAATCTTTTCTTCGATTTCGAACACAGCCACAATATGGTGCGTGGCAGCGTCGAAAGTCTTGAGCTGGCCGGTATCTTCTCCACTTACCCGAACCCACATATCAATTTTGTGCAGGCATTCGCGGTAGAAATGGTGATTACCGCTATCCTGATGGGCGTGATTCTGGCGCTGACCGACGATGGCAACGGCATACCGCGTGGCCCGCTGGCACCGCTGCTGATCGGTCTGTTAATCGCCGTCATCGGCGCATCGATGGGGCCGCTGACCGGTTTTGCCATGAACCCGGCACGTGACCTGGGACCGAAAACGTTCGCCTGGCTCGCCGGCTGGGGTGACGTCGCCTTTACCGGCGGCAAAGATATCCCTTATTTCCTGGTGCCGCTGTGTGCGCCGGTGGTAGGCGCCGCGCTGGGCGCGTTCAGCTACCGCAAGCTGATTGGCCGCCATCTGCCATGCGACACCTGCGTTGAGGAAGAGAAAGAGACCTCCTCGACAACGCAACACAACGCTTCGCTGTAATCTGACTACGGGACTCATACTATGACCGACAAAAAATATATCGTTGCGCTCGACCAGGGCACCACCAGCTCCCGGGCCGTTGTGATGGATCACGATGCCAATATCGTCAGCGTTTCACAGCGCGAATTTGAACAAATTTATCCGCGTCCAGGCTGGGTTGAGCACGACCCGATGGAGATCTGGGCTTCCCAAAGCTCAACCCTGGTTGAAGTGCTGGCGAAAGCCGATATTAGCTCCGATGAGATTGCCGCTATCGGCATCACCAACCAGCGTGAAACCGCCATTGTGTGGGAACGCGAAACGGGCAAACCGATTTATAACGCGATCGTCTGGCAGTGCCGTCGTACCGCCGAAATCTGTGAGCAACTGAAGCGTGACGGGATGGAAGAGTACATCCGTAAGGCCACCGGTCTGGTGGTTGACCCGTACTTCTCCGGGACCAAAGTAAAATGGATTCTGGACCACGTTGAAGGTTCTCGTGAGCGCGCAAAACGCGGCGAGCTGCTGTTTGGCACCGTAGATACCTGGCTGGTATGGAAAATGACCCAGGGCCGCGTCCACGTAACCGACTACACCAACGCCTCGCGTACCATGCTGTTCAACATTAACGAGCTGGACTGGGACGATAAGATGCTCGACGCGCTGGATATTCCGCGCGCCATGCTGCCGGAAGTGCGCAAGTCTTCCGAAGTGTACGGCCAGACCAACATCGGTGGTAAAGGCGGCACCCGTATTCCTATCGCCGGTATCGCGGGCGACCAGCAGGCGGCGCTGTTCGGCCAACTGTGTGTTAAAGAGGGTATGGCGAAGAACACCTACGGTACCGGCTGCTTTATGCTAATGAATACCGGTGAAAAAGCGGTGGCGTCGACTCACGGCCTGCTGACCACCATCGCCTGCGGTCCGCGTGGTGAAGTGAACTATGCGCTGGAAGGTGCGGTGTTTATGGCCGGTGCTTCTATTCAGTGGCTGCGCGACGAAATGAAGCTGATTAACGACGCGTTCGATTCCGAATATTTCGCCACCAAGGTGAAGGATACCAACGGGGTGTATGTCGTCCCGGCGTTTACCGGCCTCGGCGCACCGTACTGGGACCCGTATGCTCGCGGCGCGATCTTCGGCCTGACCCGCGGGGTAAATGCCAACCACATTATCCGTGCCACCCTGGAATCAATTGCCTATCAGACACGTGACGTGCTGGAAGCGATGCAGGCTGACTCAGGTATTCGTCTGCACGCGCTGCGCGTCGACGGCGGTGCGGTAGCCAACAATTTCCTGATGCAGTTCCAGTCCGACATCCTGGGCACCCGCGTAGAGCGCCCGGAAGTCCGTGAAGTTACCGCGCTGGGTGCCGCTTACCTGGCCGGCCTGGCCGTCGGCTTCTGGCAAAATCTGGATGAGCTGCAGGAGAAAGCGGTAATCGAGCGCGAGTTCCGCCCGGGGATCGAAACCACCGAACGTAACTTCCGCTACAGCGGCTGGAAAAAAGCGGTGAAACGCGCCCTGGCGTGGGAAGAGCACGAAGAGTAAGTACCCTCCGGTCCCCGGTGGCGCTGCGCTGACCGGGCTACAAGCCAGCACAGACCGTTGGAGTAGCCCGGACAGGTGCGTAGCACCGCCTCCGGAAATCCTGCCAGTCAATGCAGTCCCGGTGGCGCTGCGCTGACCGGGCTACTGGCCAGCACAAACCGTTGGAGTAGCCCGGACAGGTGCGTAGCACCGCCTCCGGGAAATCCTGCCAGTCAATGCAGTCCCGGTGGCGCTGCGCTGACCGGGCTACTGGCCAGCACAAACCGTTGGAGTAGCCCGGACAGGTGCGTAGCACCGCCTCCGGGAAATCCTGCCGTTCAATGCAGTCCCGGTGGCGCTGCGCTGACCGGGCTACAAACCAGTACAAACCGTTGGAGTAGCCCGGACAGGTGCGTAGCACCGCCTCCGGGGAGGCCTAAAAGATGACAGGGATTTAGCCAAAGATCGGCAACAGCAGATACAGCTTAATCACCAGCGCGTTCACAATATCGATAAAGAACGCCCCCACCATCGGCACCACCAGAAACGCCATATGCGACGGGCCAAAGCGGTCGGTAATCGCCTGCATATTGGCAATCGCCGTCGGTGTTGCGCCGAGACCAAAGCCACAGTGACCGGCAGCCAGCACCGCGGCATCATAGTTTTTGCCCATCATGCGGTAGGTGACGAAAATCGAATACAGCGCCATCGCCACCGCCTGCACCGCCAGGATGGCAAGCATCGGCAGCGCCAGCGAAGCCAGCTCCCACAGCTTCAGGCTCATCAGCGCCATGGCGAGGAACAGCGACAGGCTGACGTTACCCAGGATCGATACCGCCCGGTCAAACACGCGATAGAAGCCCGCCAGCGCCAGACCGTTGCTGAGGATCACGCCGATAAACAGCACGCAGACAAAGGTCGGCAATTCCAGCACGGTTCCCATCAACAGTTGCGCAACCACCTTCCCGAGCGTCAGACAGATTGCGATTAAGGCAATACTCTCGATCAGCACCAGCGAGGTGATCATTCGGCCCATCTCAGGCTTTTCAAACGCGGTAGGCGCCAGTTGATCGTCTGGAGTTCCGTCCGGAGAAGAGGAGTGTTTAACCAGATAACGCGCCACCGGGCCGCCAATCAGGCCGCCCAGCACCAGACCGAAGGTGGCGCAGGCCATTGCCACTTCGGTGGCGTTGGCAAAACCGTAACGTTCAACAAACAGTTTACTCCACGCCGCGCCGGTACCGTGGCCGCCGGAGAGGGTGATCGAACCGGCCAGCAGGCCCATCAGCGGGTCCAGACCCAGCAGCTTCGCCATGCCAATGCCGAGGGCGTTTTGCAGCAGCAGCAGACCCACCACCACTATCAGAAACGTCCCCAGAACTTTACCGCCTGCCCGCAGGCTGGCCAGGTTAGCGTTAAGCCCGATCGTCGCAAAGAACGCCAGCATCAGCGGGTCTTTCAGGCTCATATCAAAGTCGATTTCCCAACCCATGCTTTTTTTCAGCACCAGCAGCGCCAGCGCCACCAGCAGGCCGCCAGCAACAGGTTCAGGGATAGTGTATTTCTTCAGGAAGGGGACTTTCTGGACAAGTTGTCTGCCCAGAAGCAGCACCAAGGTTGCGGCAACGAGCGTCGATAAGGTATCGAGGTGAAACATAAAAAAGAGCTCCTTATTTGCGCATGATTCATTCACACGCGACGGTATTCCCGGTGTCGATAGATTCTCGTCTTGAGAAATCGGAGCCAGATTTTAAGCAGAAGCACGTAGCAAATAACAGGAAAAGATAGTTTGTTTTGATATTGATGCGATCAAGCATACAAAATGTTAATAAAATTTCCGGGCTGGTTTTTTGTATAAAAATTTCCCGCCAAAGAGTGGCAAACGTTTGCTTTTGTACTACAGTCCGATAAAATTCCCGCTTTGATACTTTGGGAATGCTTGTGATGTCCGTTAATACCGCCGAGTCAGAAGTTGCGCAACCGGTTGCGTCAAAAACAACCAGCGAATTAATCTACCGTCTCGAAGACCGCCCGCCTTTACCACAAACCCTGTTTGCCGCCTTTCAGCACCTGCTGGCAATGTTTGTCGCGGTCATCACACCGGCGTTACTCATCTGCCAGGCGCTGGGCCTTCCGGCTCAGGATACCCAGCACATCATCAGCATGTCGCTGTTCGCTTCCGGCGTGGCATCTATCATCCAGATTAAAGCCTGGGGCCCGGTCGGCTCCGGACTGCTCTCTATCCAGGGCACCAGTTTTAACTTCGTCGCCCCGCTGATTATGGGCGGCACCGCGCTAAAAACCGGCGGCGCCGACGTGCCAACGATGATGGCGGCGCTGTTCGGCACCCTGATGCTGGCAAGCTGCACAGAAATGGTCATTTCCCGCGTGCTGCACCTGGCCCGTCGGGTGATCACCCCGCTGGTCTCCGGCGTGGTGGTGATGATTATCGGCCTGTCGCTGATTCAGGTCGGCCTGACCTCGATTGGCGGCGGCTACGCGGCCATGGCGGACCATACTTTTGGCGCGCCGAAAAACCTGCTGCTGGCGGGCATCGTGCTGGCGCTGATTATTATTCTTAACCGTCAACGCAACCCGTACCTACGCATTGCGTCGCTGGTGATCGCCATGGCGGCGGGCTATCTGGCGGCCTGGCTGCTCGATATGCTGCCGGCCAATGCCGCTCCGGCCAACGACAGCCTGATCATGGTTCCAACGCCGCTCTACTACGGCCTCGGCATTGACTGGAGCCTGCTGCTGCCGCTGATGCTGGTGTTTATGATTACCTCGCTGGAAACCATCGGCGATATCACCGCGACCTCCGACGTTTCCGAGCAGCCGGTATCCGGCCCTCTGTATATGAAACGCCTGAAAGGCGGCGTGCTGGCGAACGGCCTGAACTCCTTTGTTTCTGCCGTATTCAACACCTTTCCGAACTCCTGTTTTGGCCAGAACAACGGCGTGATCCAGCTGACTGGCGTAGCCAGCCGCTACGTCGGTTTTGTGGTGGCGCTGATGCTGATCGTGCTCGGCCTGTTCCCGGCAGTCAGCGGCTTTGTGCAGCACATTCCTGAGCCGGTACTGGGCGGCGCCACGCTGGTGATGTTCGGTACTATCGCCGCGTCCGGCGTGCGTATCGTCTCCCGCGAGCCGCTGAACCGTCGCGCGATCCTGATTATCGCCCTGTCGCTGGCCGTCGGTCTCGGCGTGTCCCAGCAGCCGCTGATTTTGCAGTTCGCCCCTGACTGGCTGAAGAACCTGCTCTCCTCCGGGATTGCTGCCGGTGGTATTACGGCGATTGTGCTGAACCTGGTCTTCCCGCCAGAGAAAAACTGATCCTGCCTTAACTTCCCCGGTCGCGTTCGGCGGCCGGGGCCACCTGCGAATGACCTCTGCGGTAACCTCACATCATCTGATTACACAATTCCTGTCTTGAGGATTGCGCATAATTCGGGCATAACAGCCTTATGTGCCTCGCTCAGGATGTAAGACCATGAAATTGCCTGGAAAGTTACTGCTCTGGCTGCTGACCGCCCTGCTGGTCGCGATCGTCGCCGCCTGGTTCCTGCTGCAAACCCATTGGGGCGCGCGTCAGGCCAGCGCCTGGCTGAGTGACGGCACCGGCTGGCAGGTCTCCTTCGACGAGATGGACCATGATTTCTCTTCGCCGCTGCATCTGCAGCTGCAAAATGTGACGTTCGGGCGCGACGGCAAGCCGCCGACGCTGGTCGCCAAAACGGTCGATATTGGCTTCAGTACCCGCCAGTTCAGCGACCCGCTGCACGCCGACGAGATCGTGCTGAGCGACGGGACACTAAACCTTTCCCCCTCTTCCGCCTCCTTACCGTTTGCCGCCGACCGCCTGCAGTTGCGCAATATGGCGTTTAACAGCCCGGAAACCGGCTGGGAGCTGAGCGCCCAGCGCGTCACCGGCGGCGTCAGCCCCTGGGCACCGGAAGCGGGTAACGTACTGGGCAAAAAGGCGCAGATTCAGATGAGCGCCGGTTCATTGACTCTCAACGGCGTTGATGCCAGCAACGTGCTGATTCAGGGCAGCCTCGATAACGGCGAGGTGACGCTCTCCACCCTCGGCGCCGATGTCGCGCGCGGGACGCTGACCGGCAACGCCAGACGCAACGCCGACGGCAGCTGGTTGGTGGATAACCTGCAGCTCAACGAAATTCGCCTGCAGAGCGATAAATCGCTGGCAGACTTCTTCACCCCGCTGACCAGCATTCCTTCGCTGCAAATTGGCCGCCTCGATATGACCGATGCGCGCCTGCAGGGGCCGGACTGGGCGGTGACGGACCTCGACCTTAACTTGCGGAACCTGACCCTGAGCCACGGCGACTGGCAGAGCGAAGAGGGAACCTTGTCGATGAATGCCAGCGAGTTCATTAACGGCTCGCTGCATCTGCTCGACCCGATCGCCAATGCCGAATTTTCACCGCAGGGGATTGCCCTGCGCCAGTTTACGTCGCGTTGGGAAGGGGGAATGGTGCGCACCTCCGGTAACTGGTTGCGCGCCGGTAACGCACTGGTGCTGGATGACGCCGCCTTTGCCGGGCTGGAGTACACCCTTCCTGAAAACTGGAAACAGCTGTGGATGGAGCCGCTGCCAGCATGGCTGCAAAGCCTGACGCTGAAGAAATTCAGCGCCAGCCGTAACCTGGTGATCGACATCGATCCTACCTTCCCGTGGCAGATCACCGCCCTGGACGGTTACGGTGGCGAATTGCAGCTGGTGAAAGATCGTCGCTGGGGGGTCTGGAACGGCAACGCCACGCTGAATGCCGCTGCCGCCACCTTTAACCGCGTGGATGTCCGTCGTCCTTCGTTAAAACTGAGCGCCAACGCCTCCACGGTCAATATCAGTGAGCTGAGCGCCTTTACCGAGCGCGGTATTCTGCAGGCCACCGCGGCGGTGTCGCAGCTTCCTCAGCGCCAGGTCACTCTGAGCCTGAACGGCCGCGGTGTGCCGCTGAATATTCTGCAGCAGTGGGGCTGGCCGGCCTTGCCGATTACCGGCGATGGTAACTTCCAGCTGACCGCCGGCGGCAGCGTGCTGGCAGAGGCGCCGCTGAAACCTACGGTGAGCGGCCAGCTCAGCGCGGTGAATATGGACAAACAGCCGGTTGCGCAGACCATGCACAACGGCGAGGTCACCACCGCCCAGGCCGCGCCAGCCCCTGTCGCCCCTTAAGCCCGTCTTCCTTCAGCCTTCTCCCCAGCGGGAGAAGGCCTCTCACCCGCCCCGTCACCGAAACCTGTTGCCATATTGCGGCTGTTTGTACCTATTTCCCGCAACCTGTTCCTTTCAAATAGCGGAATTGCTATAACAAAAAGACTGGAAGTAAAAAAAATAATTAAAGTCCCTGTACCTACAAAAATAAAAGGAACAACTATGTCTGTAATACGTCAACATGCTCTGGAGAATATGCAAAAATTCTCCAGAGCAATGATCGGTGCAGTATTGTTCTTGCCGGTTATCGGTTTAATTCTGGCACTCAGCTCTGTCTTAACCAACCCCACATTAATTTCTGAAACCAGTTTCTTACATCAGCTGGGGCAGTTACTCGGCGATACCTTCTGGCCATTATTCGGCAATCTCGGCTTACTGTTTTGCGTCGGTATTAGCTATGGCCTGGCAAAAGATAAAAAAACCGAAGTGGCGCTGGTTTCCGTGATGTGTTTTATCATGTTTCTGGGCGCCAACCATTCATGGCTGGAGCATACTCACGGTATTGCCGAAAAAATTAACGGTGAATATTACGGTACCGGCCAGACGCAGCTTCTGGGGTTTGTGGTAGTCGATATGGGGGTTTTCCTCGGCATTATTCTCGGCTGCACTATCGCCTGGGTTCATAATAAAGTCTCAACCATTGAACTGCCCGGCGCGCTGTCGATGTACGGCGGTGCCAAGCTGACGCTGGTAGCCATGACGCCGGTGATCATCTTCTATGCTATCGCCTTCACCTGGATCTGGCCGTTTATGACTCACGGCATTGCGGCACTCACCGGGTTTATGAAAAATGCCGGCGTCGCGGGCGTCTTCGTCTACGGCTTCTTTGAGAAATTCCTCATCCCGACCGGCCTGCACCATTTCGTGTGGTCCCCGTTCCAGTTAACGCAAATCGGCGGCACCCTGAACGTTGACGGCCAGGTGGTATCCGGCACCCAGGCCATTTTCCTCGCCTACATGCGCCACCCTGATCTGACCCCGGTGATGAACGACGCCCTGCGCTTCTCCCAGCAGGGGATGACCACGATCTTCGGCCTTGCCGGGGCCTCCCTGGCGTTCTACCACACCGCAAAACCCGAGAAGAAAATGCTGGCCAAAGCAATTCTGCTGCCCGCCATTATCACCTCAATGCTGACCGGTATTACCGAGCCCATCGAGTTCACCTTCCTGTTTGTTTCACCGCTGCTGTGGGTTATTCACGCCACGTTAACCGCTGCATCCCAGGCAATTTGCGACATCTTTACCGTTCGTCCGTGGGGCGCGTCGGGGTTGATCGAGTTCCTGATTTATAACCTGCCACTCCCCGTTTCATTAACACGCTGGCCTGGCTATGTGCTGATCGGTATCGGCCAGTTTGCCGTCTACTATGTTATTTTCCGCACCCTGGTGGTTAAGCTGAACCTGAAAACGCCGGGCCGCGAAGATGATGAAAACGTGAAGCTATATAGCAAAGCTGATTATCGCCAGAAGATGAATGATAAGTCGGCGGTGACAGATGAGATTATTAATGGCTTAGGTGGTAAAGATAATATTATTTCCGTGGACAATTGTTTTACCCGCCTGCGGGTTGCAATACGCAATATGGATCTGGTTGACGATGTCATATTAAAAAGCACCGGGGCTAACGGCGTCGTGCGCAACAGAAATGAAGTACAGGTTATTTATGGCGTCAAAGTGGGACAGGTTCGTTCCCGGGTTGATAGCTGGCTAGCAGAAAATTAATCAGGAGTTATTTATGAAATTAACCGTATTAGGCGGGGGCGGCGTTCGCTCTGCGTTCCTGGCAAAGTCACTGGCTTATAACGCGCACCGCATTGGTTTAACGGAAGTGGTATTTCTCGACAGCTCCGCTGATAACCTGACCATCTTTGGTGAGATCGCCCGCTATGTGTTTCAGGCTATCCGCCCGGATATTCATTTTAGTATTACCCGCGATCCGGTCGCGGCGCTGACCGAGACTAACTACGTCATTACCACCCTGCGGGTGGGCGGCGATGAGAGCCGTATTCGCGATGAGCGTATTGCGCTGGAGCATAATACGCTGGGCCAGGAGACCACCGGAGCCGGCGGTTTTGCCATGGCGATGCGTTCGATACCGGCGATTCTGGACTACTGCCGCCTGATCGAAGAGCACGCCGCCGACGATGCGATTCTGTTTAACTTCACCAATCCGTCAGGGCTGGTGACCGAAGCGATTATCAAGTCGGGCTTTAAGCGCCGCGTGTACGGTATCTGCGATGCGCCCTCGGAGCTGATCCGCGAGCTGCCGGAGATTCTGGGCTGCGACGAGCGTGACCTTGGCGTCGAGTGCTATGGCCTGAACCATTTCTCCTGGTTTACCCACTTCACGGTGCGCGGGGAAGACGTGACCGAACGGCTGATTACCAGCCCGGACCTGTACCGTAAAACGGCGATGCAGTATTTCTCGCCGGAGCTGGTTAAGCTGTGTGATAACCAGCTGCTGAACGAATACCTCTATTACTACTACTACCGCGAAGTGGCGTTAAAGGCGATTCAGGACGCGCCGGAAACCCGCGGCGAGCAGATCGCCCGCATCAACCGCGATATGCGCGATGAGCTGCACACCGTGGATGTCCATACCAACCCGGAAGCGGCGTTTAATATCTGGATGAAGCACTACCTGCGCCGGGAAAATAGCTATATGCAAAATGAGTCCCAGCAGGAGAAATTCCATACCCGCGAACCGCTCACCCTGCAGCAGTTTATCGAAGAGCCGGATACCGGCGGCTACGCGGGGGTGGCGCTGGATATACTGGAGGCGGTCAACAGCACCACCACCAAGCGTATTGTCGTATCGATATCCAACAACAACACCCTCGATTTTTTACGCCCTGATGACGTCATTGAGATTAGCTGCGATCTGAGCAGAGAGGGTCTGAAGCCGGTCACCCCGGCACAGGTGCCAACGGCGCAGAAGAACATGATCGCCAGCGTCAAAGAGTATGAACGTCTGGCGGTGGCGGCAATTCTGCAGCGGAATAAATCGCTGGCGATCCGGGCGCTGATGGCCCATCCGCTGGTCGGTTCCTGGTCGCTGGCGCAGAAGCTGGCTAACGCCTACCTCGACGATAAGCTGTTTGCCGACTGGCAATAACGCCCCCTCCCGGTGGCGCTGCGCTGACCGGGCTACCGGCTCAGCGCGAGCCTTGTAGCCCGGACAGGCGCGTTAAGCGCCGCCTCCGGGTATGCCCATCTGCATAAACCACATCTTCAGAAAGCGCTCAAAACCTAATATGCAGTAGCCGAAAAACGGGTTGCTCCAGTAAATATCATCATCAAACTTCTGCGGGTCGTGAATAATGAACGCGGTATCCGCCGCCTGGGCCAGCGGGCTTTGATAATCGCCGGTAAAGCAGACCAGGTTAATCTCCTTGCCCTCCAGCGCCTTCACCCAATTTAGCGCCGAACTGCTGCGTCCTGATTTAGAAATTATCCAGATCGAGTCAAATTTGGCGGCGTTCTTTTGCTCGAGAATTTCATAATCCGGCCACAGCGCGAGGCTGGCATTTACGCCGGTCACCAGAAACTTATTATAAATATATTGGGCAATCAGCTGCGAAAAGCCGCTGCCGTGGATCAGGATACGATGCTGCTGAAGGCTTTCCAGCAGCGGAGTGACCCGCTCAGCCGGGAGAATACTCATATAGTCGATATCATTGGTGACATCGAGCTTAGGCATCGTGATATTGAATTTGATGAAATAGACCAGCTCCAGCCAGCCGCTGAACTTGAGCTTCTTTGCCAGGCGCACCAGCGACGAAGGATTGCTGTAGCAGCGCTCGGCAACGGCGCGGATCCCCTCCCGCACGCACCGTTCAGGATCGTTCTGAATAAAGCGCAGGACGGTCATTTCGGTTTTGTTCAGCTTCACGTCACGAAAGATATTTTCTAAATCCATTCCTGGCTCCTCTCAGCGGCAGCGTACGCTATCACCGAACAGCGGCACTGTCTGTGGGATCAATCACCGGAATGAAACAAACGTTACTTTCTTAGAAAAAATGGAATAAAAAAACCCTCTCCGGCAACGAAGAGGGTCTCAGGCGGTTACGAATTAACTCACAACATAATGGTCAACGCGTTGCCCTGCGCGGTCACCACCACGCCCAGCTCACTGCCCGTCTGCGTACCGCCCTGCACTCCGGCAACGTGCACAATGTTACGCAGGCACAGCGTCCAGTCGCTGGCCGTACCGTCACTGCTGACAGCAATCGTATTACCCTGACGTTTCGCCCGTAGGGTGAAGACCACCGTGCCGTCCGCCGCCGGGAGCTGGCAAACCGCCTCATGGCCGTCCGCCAGATGGAACAGCTGGAAGGCGGTGCCTTCGTTCCAGGCGTAATCCGGTTTCTGGTCGTTATCGCCCAGCGCCAGCAGGGTATTCTCGCGCACGTACACCGGCAGGCTCAGCACATCATGAGTCTGTTTAAGCCAGCGCCTGCCCTGCGCTTCATCGTTGTGCCACAGGTGCGTCCAGCGGCCTTCCGGCAGGTAGAACTGCACCTCGCCCGCTTCGCTAAACACCGGTGCCACCAGCACCGAATCCCCCAGCATGTACTGACGATCCAGATAGTCGCAGGCTGGGTCGTCCGGGAACTCAAGCATCATCGAACGCAGCATCGGCGTCCCGCACTCGCTGGCCAGTGCCGCCTGGCGATAGAGATACGGCATCATGCGGCATTTCAGCTGCGTGAAGTGGCGCACCACATCGCAGGATTCATCATCATAAGCCCATGGCACCCGATAGGATTTGCTGCCATGCAGCCGGCTGTGGCTGGAGAGCAGACCGAACGCGCACCAGCGCTTGTAGACATGGGCCGGCGCGGTGTTTTCGAAGCCCCCGATATCGTGGCTCCAGAAGCCAAAGCCGGACATGCCGATCGACAATCCTCCGCGCAGGCTCTCTGCCATCGATTCGTAGTTGGCGTAGCAGTCGCCGCCCCAGTGCACCGGGAACTGTTGCGCGCCCACCGAGGCGGAGCGAGCGAACAGTACCGCCTCTTGCTCGCCAAGGTTGTCTTTCAGCACGTTCCACACCAGTTCGTTGTAGATAAAGGCGTAGTGGTTATGCATTTTCTGCGGATCGGAACCGTCGAACCACTGCACGTCGGTCGGGATACGCTCGCCAAAGTCGGTTTTGAAGCAGTCAACGCCGATATCTATCAGGCCTTTCAGCTTATCGGCATACCACTGGCAGGCTTCCGGGTTAGTGAAATCATAGATCGCCAGACCCGGCTGCCACTTATCCCACTGCCAGAGCGAGCCGTCCGGGCGCTTGAGCAGATAGCCCTTCTCTTTCAGCTCTTTAAACACCGGCGAGCGCTGGCCAATGTAGGGGTTAATCCACACGCAGACCTTCAGCCCTTTCTCTTTCAGCCGTTTGATCATCCCTTCCGGGTCCGGGAAAGTCAGCGGATCCCATTCGAAATCGCACCACTGGAAGGCTTTCATCCAGAAGCAGTCGAAGTGGAACACGTGCAGCGGCAGGTTACGCTCCGCCATTCCGTCGATAAAGCTGTTCACCGTCGCTTCGTCATAGTTGGTGGTGAACGAGGTGGTCAGCCACAGGCCAAAGGACCAGGCCGGCGGCAGCGCCGGGCGCCCGGTAAAGCGGGTGTAGCGGTCAAGCACCGCTTTCGGCGTCGGGCCATCGATAACGAAATACTCGAGATACTCGCCTTCCACGCTGAACTGCACCTTAGAGACTTTCTCCGACCCGACCTCAAAGGAGACGCGCTGCGGATGGTTGACCAGCACGCCGTAGCCACGGTTGGTCAGATAAAACGGGATATTTTTGTAGGACTGCTCGGTACTGGTTCCGCCATCTTCGTTCCAGGTTTCTACGGTTTGTCCGTTGCGGACCAGGGCGGTAAAACGCTCTCCGAGTCCGTAAACGGTTTCACCAACGCCAAGATCGAGGCGTTCAAACAGGTAATTACGGTTGGTGTTCGTATCCTGCACGTAGCCGTTGTTTTTCAGCTGGCTGCCGGTAATGCGTACGCCGTTGCGCAAGAAATCCAGCGCCCAGAACTCCCCTTTGGTCACCCGCACGCTCAGGTTACCGCTTTTCAACTCGGCGAACGCTTCAGTGTTTTGTATCTCAACGTCGACATCGGGAAGGATATTCAGCGGATAGTGCGGGCCGTTATCCAGCGCCCCCTGGAAATGCTCCATCCGCACGCCGATGATGCCCTCCTGCGGAGAGAAAAAGCGCAGGGTAAACAGCGGAGTATCCAGCTGCCAGGTGCGCTCGCGGACGTCACGCGGAGCGGCATAGACCACCATCTCATTGCCCTGCTGTTCCACCTCGTAGACCTGTACGGGTTGGATCAGATTGAGTCCCGGTTGAATAAGCCAGTTTCCATCACTGATTTTCATTAAAACGTCCTCTTAGGGCCTATCTCAGTAGGCGTACATTGTTGCAGCCAGTTTGGCCACGGACAGCGCGGAACCACCGGAACGTACACGCAGTACGTGAGGATGGTGAGCACTGCCCTGGGCCAAAATGGCAAATAAAATAGCCTAATGGGCCAGGCTCTTAGTTTTGCAATTCTTTGCCGATCGGGGCTGAAGCGAAATCTTGTTCGTTACGACGTGCGCCCTGGGCCAGTTCGGCCATGATTTTTACCAGGAACGGCGTTTTCAGCGTGTAGTAACGTTTGGCGATAACCGCGCTCAGCGCATAGCAGACTGCCGGTACGAGGGTAAAGAGCGCGATAATAATGGTGATGGTCGCGCCATTTTGGGTTTTGGCCGCCGCATCATAGCCACCACCGGCCAGCATCCAGCCAATCATCGCGCCGCCCAATGCCAGACCAAGCTTGAGTACAAACAGGGTGCCCGCGAAGCTGATGCCCGTCAGCCGTTTGCCGTTGCACCATTCGCCGTAGTCAACGGTGTCGGACATCATCACCCACTGAATAGGCGTGACCAGCTGGTGCAGAACGCCAATCGCGAAGATAAAGACGAACATGGTGATTTCCGCATCGATCGGCACGAAGAACATCGCCACGCTCAGCACCGCCAGAATCGCGTTGGTCCACCAGAACACGCTGACTTTGCATTTCCAGTCCGTGAGCGGTTTTGCCAGCGCCGAGCCAATCAGGTTGCCGACGCAGTAGGTGGTCAGGAAGACGGTAAACAACGCCGCTGAGCCCATGATCCAGGTGGTGTAGTACATCATGGCGCCACCGCGGACGCAGACCGCGAGGATATTCAGGATGGTCAGCACGCCGACCACACGCCACTGGTCGTTGCGCCAGATGTCGCGCAGGTCTTCACGCATGGAGGTGGTGCTCGGCGGTGCCTGCACGCGCTCTTTGGTGGTGAAGAAACAGAAGGTCAGCATCAGGAAGGCGATGACGGAGAGCACCGCAATGCCGCCCTGGAAGCCAAACGCTTTGTCGTCGCCGCCGATAAAGTTGACCAGCGGCATCATCAGCACGGTGGAGAGCATGCCGCCCGCCGTCGCCAGCACAAAGCGCCAGGACTGCAGTGAGATACGCTGGGTCGGGTTATCGGTGATGACGCCGCCCAGCGCGCAGTAGGGAATATTCACCACGGTATAGAGCAGGGTCAGCAGGGTATAGGTGACGGCGGCATAAATCAGTTTGCCGTTGTGGCTGAGGTCCGGTGAGCTGTAGGCCAGTACGCAGACCAGGCCAAACGGGATCGCGCCGAAGAGGATCCACGGGCGGAATTTCCCCCAGCGGCTGCGGGTACGGTCGGCGAGCAGCCCCATGCAGGGGTCAGAAATCGCGTCCAACGCACGCGCCAGCAGGAACATGGTGCCAACAAAACCAGCGGGAATACCAAAAATATCGGTGTAGAAAAACATCATGTACAACATGACGTTATCAAAAATGATATGGCTGGCGGCGTCACCCATGCCGTAGCCAATCTTCTCTTTGACGGACAATATATGTTCTTTCATGTGCGCACTCTTCCCCAAACGGTATCACGGGTTGGTACCGGTTACAGAATTTGTAAACGATCCGCTGAGTAAGATGAATTGCGATATCTCGTTATCAAATTATGTTTCTTGTTTTCTGTGATCGCGGTAGGACGAATGCAGACGAAAAAGTGTAACCCTCGGATTTCGAAAGGGTTTATGTAAGACTGTTCTGTAATGTCCAGTTTTAACAGTAAAAAAGTGCGTTTAGGTATGTGGTAAATGGCGGAAAGTAGCTATAATGCGCCCCGCCTCCATGTAGCAATCGAGGCGCGGAAGATCGTCATCTCCGGTGAGGTGGCTGGACTTCAAATCCAGTTGGGGCCGCCAGCGGTCCCGGGCAGGTTCAACTCCTGTGATCTTCCGCCAAAATCCTTCCATAGCAGTCCATACCCGTCCATTGATAACGACAAAAACAATAAAAAATCGACTGTTAGAGAAGGGTGGAAAAATCCTCGGATCAAGCAACCATCAAGCAAATTGCAAAACAGAAAAAATTCTATCCATTTGTTTTTCAAGATTAAAATTTAAATTCCTGTTGCCATCTGAACTCAGAATCAAGCAACCATCAAGCAAACCTTCTCACTAAGCCCAGAATGGGATGTAGCGCATTGCCTTGGTTCCTACCGATGAATCGTATTGTTTAATACGACCCTCTTTCATTGCTTCCTTGATGATACGGCTAATCATTGCGCTGTTTTTTTCATCAACCCCAAATCTTTCCCGCAGCGTGGTGTTGTTCATCGGAACCTTTTCAAGGTATTTCAAAACACAATGAAGGTAAGTCGCTCTGACTTTTTCCTCGTTATCCATATCCTTAAAATCGCGATGAGCAAACAAAGTGACTTTCGTATGCTCCTGATAGACTTCAAACTGTGGGGCTGGCAGCTGATAAATCTCAGTTTCAATAACAACTTTATCGATACCGCTTCCCCGCTCTTCACAGATCCCCATCCTGCGCATGAGAGAGGCGATTCTTTCATTACGGCTACGTGGGGGGAGAATCAAGAAGGCGATCAATCGCCACTAATGGTATACCCGGATTTGAGATTTCCATGCGGTCGGCAAACAACTCAAGCATTGGCCCCGTCCCGCTAATATTGAAATCCTGGTGAATAAGAGAGTTGGCAACAACTTCTCTTATAGACAGCTCAGGATACATTCTTACTTCGCTGCGAAAAGCCTTTCCAATCACTTCATTTGATGGAAGAAGGTTATTAATATAATCAATCAAACCTTCAAAACCGACAGCATAACCTTTGTGGCCTTGTAATTCCTTTACTGTTTTAAAACGATTATTTGCATCGTACTGGATTAAACGAATGGCCTTGCGGGATAATTTTTCAAAGACATCTAACTCTCTCGCAAAAAGTATTGCCCCAAGATTTGTTATATCCCAGGATCCTGCATCATTTCTCTCAACCACAGAATTCCTTGCGAGGTAATCCATTATAGCATCTTTGTTTTCAGGTAACGGCTGAGATAAAAGCGAGAAGAATGATGGGTAGTCGATTAACTGCAATACCTCATCAATAGAACACCTGTCCCGTGCTATGCAGTATTCCCAGGGTTTCCTGTCAAAGACACGCCAGAGAGCACGTTCTTTTTCTGGATGTTTACCCAGTGGTTTTTTATAAGAGCCAATACGAATAAATTCTGTTCCAGAAAAACGCACAGGGGTATGGCAATTTGCATTTATCTCCAGAATAACAACAGCATCGTTCTCGAATGACGAGAACTCATGGAATGTAAAATCAATCTTTGGTTCCAGGCCCTGCAATAACCAGCTTTCCAGCTCTTGCTGTTTATGTTTAGCCAGAGAGGGTTTAAAATCAGTACCGATTACAGAATGAGTCTCATCATCAACACCCCATACCATATAGGCTGTTGGCTTTCCAAGCAAAGCAGCCGAATTTGCCAGAGCGGAGATATATTCACCGAGTTCTTCTGGTTTTATTGCATTGCGCTTAAACTCTGCCCACTCAGTCTCTTTCGGCAATGAAACCAGCTCTTTCAGTAAAGAACGCAAACCGACTTCCTTTTTAGAAACAGATATTTAAACACCAAACAATAGTTATACCAGGCTACAAGAATATGGCTTTAGGCTGCCCATGGCAATGTTCCATATCACATCGCCTGATTCTGAGAGCAGTCGGTGAAAAGTAATCTCGATGAACGCCCTGGATACCACTGTAGGTATAGCCTGACATTCAAGGATGCTGTTGATATTGCAGCTAAAGGTGACATGTATAGGAAGATGTATATAAATTCAAAACCATTAAAATATCCTAAATCCTGCGCCTGATCGGCCAGCGACTGCCTCGCTTCCAGCAGCTTCACCATATACGGGAGACATTCAGTATATTTGCCGCCTCCTGCGTGGTCAGGTCAGCATACACGGGAACAACCGGTGGCGAGTTCACCCTCACCCCCTGATTTTCACTTTTTGCATATAACAGTTATCGCCGCCGGGGCGTTTTTCCCCTTCTCCTACCGGTCTATCCTCGACGCATGCCATTGATAAACCCAATTCCTTCTGCGGAGAAAATATGAAAGCGATCGCCATTACCCGTGCCGCCACAGACGGCAGCAACCTCTCTTTTTTACGTGATATTGAGCTACCGGAGCCGGTTGCCGCAGGGCATGACCTGCTGATCGAAATCAAGGCCATTTCCGTCAACCCGGTGGATACCAAAGTCCGCGCCGGGTTTACGGGCGACACCCCGCGCGTGCTGGGTTGGGATGCGGTCGGGGTCGTCAAATCGGTCGGCGAAGCGGTCACGCTGTTCACGCCGGGGGATGAAGTCTGGTACGCCGGGGCGCTGGGCCGCGCGGGAAGCAACAGCGAATTTCAGCTCGTCGATGAACGTCTGGTCGCGCTGAAGCCGCGCTCGCTGGATAACGCCTCTGCCGCCGCCCTGCCGCTGACCGCCATTACCGCATGGGAACTGCTGTTTGACCGGCTCGGCGTGCAGGAAGGCGGCAACAGCGGAGACACGCTGCTGATTGTTGGCGCGGCGGGCGGCGTCGGTTCGATTCTCACCCAGCTGGCCAGCAAACTGACCGGAATGACGGTGATCGGCACCGCCTCGCGGCCGGAAAGCCAGAAATGGGTACGTGATGCGGGCGCACACCATGTTATCGATCACAGCAAGCCGCTCAGCGAAGAGCTGGCGCGGATTGGGATCCCCGCGGTTACCCACGTCGCCAGCCTCAACAATACCGAACAGCATTACGCCCAGCTGATCGCCGCCCTCGCGCCGCAGGGTAAACTGGCGCTGATTGACGATCCGGAAACCCTCGATGCCCGGCCGCTGAAGGCCAAAAGCATCTCGCTGCATTGGGAATTTATGTTCACCCGCTCAATGTTCACCACGCCGGACATGATCGCCCAACACCAGCTGCTGACCCGGGTTGCCAGCCTGATTGACGACCAGACCATCAAAACCACCCTGGGCGAGCATTACGGGCCGATTAACGCCAGCAACCTGCAAAAAGCCCATGCGCAGCTGGAAACCGGCCGCGCTGTCGGCAAAATCGTGCTGGAAGGATTTTAAGATGAGCCACGACGCGATCTCGATCCTGGCAGTATTGAAAGCCAAACCGGGCCAGGTTGAAGCGCTCGGCAAGGCGCTGCAGGCACTCCTGCAGCCAACCCGCCAGGAGCCGGGCAACCTCGATTACGCCCTGTTCCAGCTGCGCGACACCCCGGACACGTTCTATATGCGCGAGTCCTGGCGCGACGCCTCCGCGCTGGAAACCCATATCTCGCTGCCGCATTTTCAGGCCTTTATCGCGCAGATGAACAGCCTGCTGGCCGAACCGTTGCGCCTGGACTACCTGACGCCGATCGAATAAGCCTTGCGCCATAACGGATCCCCTGCCACGCGGGGGATTTGCCGTTGGCTCACCTTTTTCTTTTTAACACTCTGAGCTAATCGCGCCACGCCCGGCGCTGACCAGGCTACGCTTACCGTTGCCAACAACGATTCGTTCCCCCCTCCGGTTTCTTCAGCTCGAACATTCAGAAAGAGGTTTCGCTATGCAGATCAACGCTATTGGTACGTACTCCGCCACCCAACCGCTGAAAGCAATGGCCATCTCACGCCGCGACCCAGGCCCTCATGATGTGCAGATCGCTATCGATTTCTGCGGCGTCTGCCACTCGGACCTGCATCAGGCCCGTTCCGAATGGGCCGGCACGCTCTACCCTTGCGTGCCGGGGCACGAAATCGTCGGCCAGGTCACCGCCATCGGTAATCAGGTCTCGGGATTCAGCGTCGGCGACCTGGTGGGCGTCGGCTGCATGGTCGACAGCTGCAAAGCGTGTGAAGAGTGCGAAGCGGGGCTGGAAAACTACTGCGACCACATGGTGCTGACCTACAACGGCCCGACGGCCGATGAGCCCGGACACACCCTCGGCGGCTATTCACAGCAGGTGGTGGTACACCAGCGCTATGTGCTGCACGTCCGCCATCCGAAAGCCCAACTTGCCGCCGTGGCGCCGCTGCTCTGCGCCGGGATCACCACCTATTCTCCGCTGCGCCACTGGAACGTCGGGCCGGGGAAAAAAGTCGGTATCGTTGGTATTGGCGGGTTAGGACATATGGGGATCAAGTTGGCCCACGCCATGGGGGCCCACGTGGTGGCCTTTACCACCTCGGAATCCAAGCGTGAAGCGGCGAAAGAGCTGGGCGCCGATGAGGTGGTAGTCTCGCGCAACGACGACGAAATGGCCGCGCACCTGAAAAGCTTCGATTTTATTCTCAACACCGTGGCGGCACCGCACAACCTCGATGCCTTCACCACGCTGCTCAAGCGCGACGGCACGCTGACCCTGGTTGGCGCCCCGGCCACCCCGCATCCGTCACCGGAAATCTTCAATTTAATCTACCGCCGCCGCGCGATTGCCGGCTCGATGATTGGCGGGATCCCGGAAACCCAGGAGATGCTCGACTTCTGCGCCGAACACGGCATCGTCGCCGATATCGAACTGATTCGCGGCGATCAGATCAACGAAGCCTGGGAGAGAATGGTCAAAGGGGACGTGAAGTACCGCTTCGTGATCGACAGCGCCACCCTCGCCGGTTAAGGGCCACGCCGAAAGGTACGTCGCCACTCCCTCGGGCTCACGCCGAAGCGGGATTTAAACTGCTGGCGCCAGGTAACGGCGGAACGGAAGCCCACCATTTCCGCCACCTGCTCCACCGGCATATCTCCCGCTTCAAGCAGGACCTGGCTGCGCCGCAGACGCTCGGCGGTCAGCCAGTCGGCGATGCTCATGCCGGTGGCGTGGGCAAAATGGCGGGTGAGCGTCCGGCGGCTCATCGCCACCACCTGCGCCAGCGTGTCGAGGTTGTGCGGTTCGTGAATATGCTGCTGGAGATACTCCAGCAGGCCATTAATCCGCGCATCGCGGGTGTTTTTCGGCACCGGCTGGGCAATAAACTGCGCCTGGCCTCCCTCACGATGGGGCGGGACGATCAGCCGTCGGGCAATCTGGTTCGCCGCCAGGCTGCCAAAGCGCTGGCGGATAATGTACAGGCAGCAGTCCAGCGCCGCCGCGGTGCCCGCGGAGGTAATCATCCGCTGGTCATCGACGTACAGCGCGTTGATATCCAGCTGCACCTGGGGAAACAGCTGCTGAAACGCCTGCTCAAACTCCCAGTGGGTGGCGGCTCGTTTGCCATCCAGCAGCCCGGCATAGCCCAGCACAAAGGCGCCAAGGCACAGGCCGACAATCTCCGCCCCCTGTTCTCTGGCCCGCACCAGGTTGTCCAGCAGCGACTGCGGCGGGCGCTGATGCACCGCGCCCCAGAACGGCACCACCACGATATCGGCCTGCTCAAGAGCCTTAAAATCGGCGCTGGCGTTCAGCGCAAAACCGTCGCGGGCGGTCAACAATCCCGGCTGCTCGGCGCAGATCTGCAGGTTGAAACGCCGGGTGTCCGATACGCTGTCGCCAAACACCATGCAGGGAACCGAGTAGTGGAAAGGGCTAAAGCCATCCACGGCGACAATCGCGACATCGGTGAGTTTCATGGCGCCCTCCGTTCCCTACCACCGGTTAAAAGAAAAGACTTTCCCCATCCTGCGGGATACTGACCGCATCGGCAATCTGATTGTCAGCCACATACTCGCGCAGCTCCTCGCGGCTCAGCAGGCAGTGGTTAACCGCTTCGAGATGGATAGCCACAATGTGTGCTTCCGGCAGCGTGAAATGCGCTTTCAGTACATCCTCTTTGCCCATGATAATCGGGCCAAAACCGATCACATGCGCGTATCCGGCATTCAGCACCACCACGTCAGGGTGCAGTCGCCGCATGTCGGCTTCAATCTCCGGGCGCCAGATGGTATCGCCCACCAGCCACAGCGTTTTCTCCTGCGGATGGCGGAACACCACCCCGCAGGCCTCACCCAGGCGCTCCGCCATGGCCGGTACCGCATAGGTACGGTCACTACCGTGCTGCCCGGAGGTGGTTTTCTGCAGCGTCACGCCGTCAAACTCGCTGTGCTCAGACAGCAGACGAATATCGCTGAACCCCTGCCCACGCAGCAGCCCGGCATCGGCTTCATGCTGCACGAAAACCGGCAGCGCTTTCGGGATCGCAGCGATCGCCGCCTCGTCCCAGTGATCTTCGTGGGTATGGGTGACGATCGCGGCATCGACATCCACCAGCGTATTGACGGAAACAGGCAGCCCCACCAGCGGGTTACGACGTTCGGCCCGGGCGGTGCCGGCAAATCCCGGCCAGGCGCCCTGATCCGCCAGCATCGGGTCAATCAGGAATTTTTTACCTGCATACTCAATCAGTTGCGTTGCATTACGAATGTGGGTCATTTTCATGATGTTCACTCCTCTTCACGGTCATCTGGCGAACATCGTACGTCCCACCAGCCTGGTACAATATGGGCATTTGGGCAATGATCGATGAGATTGGGCCAACTTTGCGTGCTTGCCATCTGACTATGGCTTGCTCGTAATCAGGAGTAGGTCGGGATGGATGCGGATCAGGGTGAGGTGATAGGGCGGACTCTCTCTGGTACCGCTGCTGCATCTGATGATGCAGCAGCGGGGTTACATCACGGGCAGAGGATCACCAGCCGGGAACCGCGCCGCCGTTAAAGATAGTCTCCGCCGCTTTCGCCACTTCCGGCGACTGATAGGACTGGATGAATTCCTTCACGTTTTCGGCGTTTTTGTTCTCTTCGCGGGTCACGATGATATTCACGTACGGCGAGTTTTTATCTTCGATGAAAATCCCGTCACGCACCGGCGACAGCCCGGTTTGCTGCAGATAGGTGGTGCTGATGATCGCCACGTCGACTTTCGGGTCGTCGATCACCCGCGGCAGCTGCGCGCCTTCCAGCTCCATAATCTTCAGGTGATACGGGTTATCCGTGATATCAACCGCCGTCGGCAGCAGCCCGGTACCGGCCTTGAGGGTAATCAGCTTCTCCTGCTGTAACAGCAGCAGCGCGCGGCCAAGGTTGGTCGGATCGTTGGGAATGGCAATGGTCGCCCCGTCTTTCAGGTCGGCCACTGATTTTATTTTGCGCGAGTAGCCGGCCATCGGGAACACGAAGGTGTTACCGACGGCAACC
This sequence comes from Enterobacter sp. JUb54, assembly GCF_014298075.1. GTDB lineage: Bacteria > Pseudomonadota > Gammaproteobacteria > Enterobacterales > Enterobacteriaceae > Klebsiella > Klebsiella lignicola. The sequence continues at coordinate 4,095,865 of NZ_CP060418.1, read as the reverse complement.
AGATGATAGTTATGCGCTTTATTATCCTGCTCGAGGAACGGTCGGTGCTGGAAGACGTTAGCATCCAGATCCCCGGCGTTGGTCGATTCGTTCGGCAGCAGCGACCCGCTGAAGCCCACCAGTTCGACGTCCAGGCCGAACTTCTCTTTGGCGACCTTCTTCGCCACTTCCGCCACATCCTGTTCGGCGCCGTTAATCACGCCAACTTTAATATGTTTCGCATCACCGCTTTTTTGGTCGCAACCTGCCAGCAGCAGGCCCGCCAGCATCACTGCGGCGGCTGTCCGTAAACACAATTTCATCATTGTTATCCTGTCAGTCCATGAGAAAGTCATTATTATTTTCGAAGAAAACTATAACGGCTTTAAGACCAGTTTTTAAACACCCAAAACAGCAACAGGAAATAAAATCATCTAGCGATATTTCGCTTCATGCGCCAGCAGCCACGCCTTGCGCGCCAGCCCACCGCCGTAGCCGGTCAGCGAGCCATCTTTGCCGATAATACGATGACAGGGAATGACGATCGCCACCCGATTGGCGCCGTTGGCGTTGGCGACCGCCCGTACCGCGCCGGCGTTGCCCATCTGCTGCGCCAGCCCCTGATAATGTTCGGTGCTGCCGTACGCCACCGCCTGGAGCTGCTGCCACACCGTCTGCTGGAAATCGCTGCCCGGCGTCTCCAGGGTCAGGGAAAAATGGCGCCGCTGGCCAGCAAAATATTCGCCGATCTCCGCCACCGCCTGGCGCGTATGGTGATTCTCGCCGGCGATAATCCTCGCCGCGAGCAAGCGCTGAAGGTCGCGAAACTCCGTCTCCAGCATCCGCCGGTCGACAAACTCCAGCAGGCAAACCCCGCGCTCACTGGCGCAGACAAACATTGGGCCAATGGGCGTGGTAAAGCGGTGCAGCAGGATCACCTGCGCCGCCTCGCTGGGCGCGTGGCCGGTGAGTTTTTTACAGGTGTAGCCAAACCCGCTCAGCGAGTCGTATCCGCTGTCGAAGGCCACGTCGGTGGCGCGTCGTCCGCCCTTCAGCTCCTGCAGGGCGGTATTCACCCGCAACATCCGCTGAAAGGCCTGAAACGTCATGCCGTAGTGATGGGTAAACCAGCGCCGGATCCGCTCGGGGCTGATGTGCTGCTGACGCAGCTGGTCGTCACTGATCCGCACTTTCGGGTTGGCCCGCAGCTGCTGCATCACCTGCTCCACCATCGGCGGCGCGGAGCTGGCGTTTTCGGTGGGTCGGCAGATCTTACACGGGCGAAACCCGGCGCTGAGCGCGGCTTTAAAGTCGCGATAGAATTCGACGTTTTCCCGCTTCGGCTTGCGGGCGCGGCAGGTCGCCAGGCAAAACACGCCGGTGGTTTTCACCCCCACGAAAAAAACGCCCGCGTAGCCGGAGTCGCGGGCCAGCAGCGCGTCGTACCAGGTATCGCATAACCCGCTATCAGTCACCTGCATGGTCAAATACCTCTTTAAACGATCGTTGCTGCCGGACGGTTTTCAGCAGCCGGTACAGATGCCCTTGTTGCGCATCGTGCAGCGCATTGCCCATCGAAATACGCTTCACGCCCAGTTGCGCAAGCTGGTCATGATCGGGCAGCGCGGGCATCGCCATGACGTTCAGCGGCAGCGCCACCGCCGCAACCATTGCCGCTATATCCGCAGCCTCGGTCACGCAGGGCACAAACAGCCCGTCGGCACCGTGTCCGGCGTACAGCTGGCCCCGGGAAATGGTCTCCGCCAGCGCCTGGGGGTGGTTCAGTACAAAGGGATCGGTGCGGACATTGATAAACAGCGACACCCCCGCCTGCGCCAGCCCGGTGGCTATCTCCTGCAGACGCCGGGCAAAAGCCTGCGCTGCCGCCAGAGTCCGTACGCCCTCGTTCACCACGCTGTCTTCGAGATTGACGCCGACCACCCCGCTGTGCGCCAGGGCGAGCAGATTTTCTACCACCTCTTCTGCGCTGGCGCCATAGCCCGCTTCCATATCCACGCTGAGCGGTAACGCCACCCGGGCGCGAATGCGGGTGACCCGATACAGCAGTTCCGCGAACGGCAACGCTTCGCCATCGTCCAACCCCAGGCTGTGGGCGATCGCGGCGCTGGAGGTTCCTATCGCCGTATACCCGGCCTCGGCGGCGGCGCTGGCGCTGGTGACGTCCCAGACGTTGGCCAGCAGCAGTGGCGTGGCCTGGTGATGCTGTTGTGTGAAATCCATAGATCCTCCGGTGTTGTGGTGATATTGCGGATTCTGGCCTGTACGCCGCAGATGCAACAACCGAAAACCGGACGACTATTTTTTGCTGTTAGCGACGCCGCCACTCGCCGGGGGTCACGCCATACAGCTTCTTAAAGGTCTTTGAGAACGACGCCTGTGACTGAAATCCGCAGCGCCCGGCAATCACCTCGAGGTTGGTCTGCCGCTCAATGCGCAACAGGCGCGCGGCCATCGCCATCCGCAATTGCGAGAGCCACGCCTGCGGCGTCAGGTGATAGACGCGGGCAAAGTGACGCGCGAAGGTGGCGCGCGACAGAAACGCACGGGCGGCCATGCTCTCCAGCGTCCACGGCTGCTCCGGCGCCGCCAGCACCGCCAGCACCGCGGGCATCAGCCGTTCATCACTCATCAGGCGCAGCAGGCCCTCCGGCGGGGTGTCGCTGCCCAGCAGCGTGCGCAACAGGAATACCAGCAGCGTATCGCCGAGGCTGCGCACAATCGCCGCGCCGCCGGGGTGCTCCAGCAGGCTTTCGCGCACCAGTACGTCAAGCAGCAGCGCCAGCTCCGGGCACTCCGCCCGCTCGTCGGTATGCAGGTGAATCAGATCGGTCTCTTGCGCAAACAGCCAGCTAACGTGTGGCCCGAAGTAAAATTCCCCGCACAGCATCTCCAGCGCATCATGGTCGCTGCCGGTACGCACCTCGGTCACCGTGCCGTTAAAGCGGTGGGCGACGGGCAGGATCTGGCCCCACTCCACCAGGCTCTCCATCAGATGCGGCGAACCATGCGGCAGGAGGATCACATCCCCCGCCCGCATATGCCGGCTTTGTTTGCCGACCGTCAGCCGCCCCTCGCCGTGCAGGACAAAGTGCCACGGCACCACCCCACGGCGCATTTGCTCATGCCCGGCCTGCCAGCGGCCGCCAAACCGACAGTGCAGATTCACTTCACAACGCGGCGCCAGCAGCGCCAACAGATGACTGAGACTGTCCATGCCACTCCCTGAGACGATAAGACATAAATATGAGACGCAGAGCCTCAGTCTAGCACGCGGAACTTCCCTAAGATGACCTCATTGCCACGACATACCCTAACCCAGACAGGAGCACACTATGAGCCGTTTAACTGAGATTCATGAACAAGACGTCACCGGGAAAGCCGCCGAGATTTTTACCGGGATGAAGAAAGCGATGGGCAAGGTCCCGAACGCCTATCTGACCATTGGCGGCCATTCGCCGGCGGCGTTACAGCAGGCGCTGGCGCACAACGCGATGCTGAGCAAAGGCAGTCTGAACGCAAAAGAGCTGGAGGCCATTAACGTGGCGGTGAGCGAAGCCACCGGCTGTGATTATTGCCTGGCGGCACACACCCTGATGGCGAAAAAAGCGGGCTACAGCCGCGAGCAGATCCAGGCGCTGCGCCACGGTGATTATGCTGACGATGCCCGCATCAACACGCTGGTGACCTTCGTCCAGACGCTGGTGACGACCCGCGGCACCCTGCCAGAAGCGGAGGTCAGCGCGGTGCGCCACGCCGGCTTCAGCGACCAGCAGGTGATTGAGATCATCAGCGCGGTGAGCGCTATTCTGTTCACCAACATGGTGAACCGGGTGAATGACACCGTCGTCGACTTCCCGAAAGCGGATTAACCCGAAGCGCGCCTGTCTACAGCCCCAGTTCGCTCAGTCCCGGATGCGTATCCGGGCGGCACCCCTGAGGCCAGTGGAACAGGCGCTCGCTCTGCGCAATCGGCAGGTCGTTAATGCAGGCGTAGCGGGTATGCATCAGCCCATGCTCATCGAAGGCCCAGTTTTCGTTGCCGTAGGAGCGAAACCACTGGCCGCTATCATCACACCACTCGTAGGCAAACCGCACCGCGATACGCTCATCGCTCCATGCCCACAGCTCCTTGATTAAGCGATATTCCTGCTCTTTGTTCCATTTTCGCGTCAGGAAGTCGATGATTTCGGCCCGGCCATGCACAAACTCACTGCGGTTGCGCCACTCACTGTCGATGGTATAGGCCTGCGCCACTTTTTGCGCATCGCGGCTGTTCCAGCCATCTTCTGCGGCGCGCACCTTTTGCATCGCGCTTTCACGGGTAAACGGCGGTAATGGCGGACGGTGATCGGTCATCATGGCTCTCCTTTGAGGGTTAACTGTTGTTGCAGTCGTTGGTTTTCCTGCTCCAGTTCATGGATGCGCTGTTGCAGCGTCTGGCTGTATTCCGCGATCTGCTGCGGGCTGTAGCGCGGCGTAATATGCTGCGGGCAGTTCCAGTCGAATGCCTGAAGATGAAAGCGATAAATCCGTTCGACTCTGGCCCGATAGTTTTCCGGTGTGACCCGCGCCAGCAGTTCAGGCGCATCCTCCTTCGCCAGCACCTCAATGGTGGCATAAATTTTGAGCCTCGCACGCCGCGGGTAATCCATCAAAAACAGGCAGGCCCGGTCGCTACCGCGCAGGTTGCCGGTGGTGATGTACTGCCGGTTACCACCAAAATCGGCCATCGCCAGGGTGGTGTCATCGAGCAGGTGAAGAAATCCCGCAGGCCCACCGCGATGCTGGATGTAGGGCCAGCCGGTCTGGGAGATCGTCGCCAGGTAAAAACTGTCGCGGGTGGTAATCATCTCTTCTTCGCTGGCAGAGAAGCGCTCGCCCCGACGCGGACGGTGCGGGGACTGCCACATGCCGTCACTGCCCATTTCATGCTGCACATCCATCACATCAGGTGTGATGGCGATATCAAGAAAGTCGCCTGACATAACGCCTCCGGGTCCGGTATCACTGCGCTCATCATGGACTCTGCCGTCATAAATGATAATACTGGGATATTGAGAATCATCTTTCCGATAAACGGGATAATCATGGATCGCTTAAGCGCGATGGCACTGCTGGTGAAGGTCACGGAACTGGGCAGCATGTCGGCCGCGGCGCGCACGCTGCATATGCCGCTGACCACCGTCAGCCGCCACATCGCCGAACTGGAAAGCGCGCTCGGAGTGCGCCTGCTGATCCGCACCACCCGCAAACTGACGCTGACCGATGCCGGGGTCGATTATGTCGCTGCCGCGCGGCGCATTCTGGAAGAGGTGGAGCAGGCTGAGCGCCAGGCGGCGGGAGAATATCAGCAGCCGAAGGGGGAGCTGGTGATTGCGGCGCCGACGATGTTTGGCCGGCAGCACGTTTTACCGATAGTTACCGCTTTTCTCGCCAGTTACCCGCAAATTCGCATCCGTTTACTGCTCAGCGACCGCAATGCCGATCTGATTGACGACCATATTGACCTCGCGGTACGCATCGGCGTGTTGCCGAACAGCGGCATGGTCGCCATTCGCCTCGGCGAGATGCGCATCGTTACCTGCGCGCACCCGACGCTGCTGGAAAAGCACGGGACGCCGCAGCGCCCCAGTGAACTGAGCGCGCTCCCGACGATCCATATTGAATCGCCGATGCCCTATAACGGCTGGCGCTTTAACGCGCCGGCGGCGGAAGACCGGCTGGTCGTGCTGCAGCCGGTGCTCGGGGTCACCACCCCGGAGAGCGCGGCGGACGCCGCACGGCTGGGGGCCGGCGTTGCGCGCCTGCTGCACTATCAGGCCATCGATGGCCTGGCCTGCGGAGAGCTCCGGCTGGTACTGGAAACCGTCGAGCCGCCAGCGGCGCCGGTCCATCTGCTGTATCCCGCTCGTGAACTGGCGCCGCTGAAGCTGCGGAAATTTCTCGATTTCGCCACCCCCGCGCTGCGTCAGGCGCTGCGACGGATCGCGGCAACCGGTTAGTCCATCGCCTTTTTCAACGGCACCTCTTTCAGCAACCACGACAGCAGGAACGCCACCGCCATGATGCAGGCCGCCATCAGGAAGGCAGCATGGATCGCCGAGCCAAACGCATCGAGATAATCGAGACGGATCTCAGACGGCAGGTTCTGTACCGCCGCCGGGTTCAGCGCCCGCGGCAGTTCGGCCCCTTCCGGCAACAGACGCTGGAGGTTGTTTTGCAGCACGTGGGTAAACACCGCACCAAACAGCGCCACCCCAATGGAGCCGCCAATCGAGCGGAACAGCGTCACCCCGGAGGTCGCCACGCCGTACATCTGCGCCGGCATCGCGTTCTGCACGGCCAGCACCAGCACCTGCATTACCAGTCCCAGCCCCATACCCAGCACGCCGGTAAACAGATACAGCTGCCACATCGGCGAATGGATCGTAATCCGCGTCAGCAGCAACATCCCGACCATACCTAACAGCGTCCCGAGAATCGGAAACAGGCGGTATTTCCCGGTACGGCTGATGATGCGTCCGCTGATGATCGACGTCAGTAGCAGGCCGCCCATCAGCGGGATCAGCTGCAGTCCGGCTTCGGTCGGGGTTGCCGCCTTCACCACCTGCAGATAGAGCGGCAGGAAGGTGACCGAGCCAAACAGCGCCATCCCGATAACAAAACCAATCATGCTGCACAGCAGGAAGCTGCGGTTACGGAACAGGGAGAGCGGAATGATCGGTTCTGCGGCAATCCGCTCTTCATAAATAAAGCCGATGACCCCCACCACGCCAAAGGCCAGAATGCACCACAGCTGCGGGTCGTTCCACGCGCGCACGCTGCCGCCTTCGGAAGTAAACAGGATGATGCACAGCAGCGCCATACTCAGGTAAATCGCGCCCAGCCAGTCCACCTGGTGCTGGCTACGTTTATTGCTGCTGTGGAACACCGCGCCGATCACCAGCAGCGCAAACAGCCCCAGCGGCAGGTTGATGTAAAAAATCCAGCGCCACGAGGCGTGCTGCACCAGGAACCCGCCGATGAGCGGCCCGATCACCGTGGCCAGGCCAAATACGCCACCGAACAACCCCTGATAGCGGCCACGGTTAGCCGGCGGGATCACGTCGGCAACTGCCGCCATGCTAATCACCATCAGACCGCCGCCGCCCAGCCCCTGCAAGGCACGCATCAGCACCAGCTGCGTCATATTCTGCGCCACGCCGCACAGCGCGGACCCGACCAGAAACAGGACGATCGCCACCTGCAGCACGATTTTGCGGCCATACAGATCGCCAAATTTGCCGTACAGCGGCACCACAATCGTCGAGCTAAGAATATAGGCGGTCACCACCCAGGAGAGCTTATCCAGCCCGCCCAGCTCGCCGACAATCGTCGGCAGTGCGGTTGACACAATGGTCTGATCCAGCGCCGACAGCAGCATCACCAGCAGCAGCGCGCTGAACAGTAAACGGATCGACGGCGCAGGTTGTTGGGTCGTGATTTGAGACGTCATCTCATCACTCACTTGAAATTAATTAAATGTATAATTAATATTTAGGGAAATGATGAATCACGTCAAGAGAACATTCCGAAATGCGCGCACAAAAAGACAATGATGTCCCTCGCCGCCCTGGCCGTCCGCGGGGTAAAAAACCCGGTACGGCCAACCGCGAACAGCTAATGGATATTGCCCTTGCGCTGTTTGCCCGTCAGGGCATCGGCCATACCTCGCTCAATGCGATCGCCAAAGAAGCGGGGGTCACCCCGGCGATGCTGCATTACTACTTCAGCTCGCGGGAAGCGTTGGTGGACCAGCTGCTGGAAGAACGTTTCATGCCGCTGCGTCACCAGATCAGCAAGATTTTCGTCGCCCATGCGGACGACCCGGTCACCGCCCTCACGCTGCTGATTGACGAGCTGGGCACCCTGGCGGAGCAACACGCCTGGTTTGCGCCCCTGTGGATGCAGGAGATGATCGGCGAGATGCCGGTGCTGCGCCAGCATATACATGCCCGCTTCGGCGAAGAGCGCTATCACCTGATGCTGAATACGGTCACACGCTGGCAGGAGGAGGGCAAAATCAACCCGGCCCTGTCGCCAGCGCTGCTGTTTACCTCGCTGATTAGCCTGGTGCTGGTGCCGTTCTCGCGCCTGCGTACCGATGAACGTTTAGCGGCGATCACCCGCCAGAACATCGTTGACCATGCGCTGGCGCTGCTCCGACAGGGCATTGCGGGATAGGCCACGAAGCGGCACTCCCCGGCAGGGCTATAGCGCCTTCGAGAGATAGTGGCGCTCCATGCCGACGTGGGGGAAATCCGGGAGCGACATCTGCAGCTGATAGCCCTGTTTTTGGTAGAACGGCAGGGCCTGAAAGCTAAAGGTATCGACCAGCACATGGCGACACCCCGCCTCCCGCGCCTGGTTTTCCGCCTCACGCATCAGCTGGCTGCCCAGGCCGCCGCCGCGCTGCGCCTCGCTGACCCATAAATAGTCAATACACAACCAGTTAGCCTTTCTTTTGGCAATCAGTCCGCCCAACATGACCCCCGCTTCGTCACGGATATAGACGCCGGTTTCACCAAATTGTGTCGCATCGAGATACCGCAGATTATATTCTCGTAGTCCTGCGAACAACTCTTCCTGATCCGCCGGATTAATGCTTTTTGTTATTATTAATGCCATCTTAATTCTCCATAATTGAATATTTATAAGAAATACCTATACCTTAAATTCACAAAAAATACTTAATTTCTCCATTATTTGCTGCGTAAATTCCCTGAGCATTTTTTTAATCAAAAAAACCTTTCCATCATTCGCTGAAACCGTATAATGACGAAAAATGAGAACGATCGTTCTCACTCTTCATTCCGAGGATAACACCATGAGCAGCGCACTGGCCGACCGACAAAAACGCCGACAGGATGAGATCATCGCTGCCGCACGCCACTGCTTTCGCCATCATGGTTTCCACGGGGCCAGCATGGCGAACATCGCCAGCCAGGCCAGCCTGAGCGTCGGGCAAATCTATCGTTACTTTGCCAATAAAGACGCCATCATTGAAGAAATGATCCGCCGTATCATTGATTACCGCATCACTAAAATGGACGGGAATACCCAGACGGATGAGATCCCCCGCGTGCTTGCCCACCGGGAAACGCTGGATGAAGATGATGACGCATTGATGTTAGAAATGGCGGCAGAAGCGACGCGTAACCCGCAAATCGCCGCCATGATGGTCGAGGCCGACAAACGTATGTTTGCTAACGCCTGCGCGCACATACAAAAGACCTATCCGCACCTCAGCGAGGAACGTGTTCGTTGTTGCGTAGAAGTCACCGCAGTGATGATGGAAGGGACGATTTATCGGCGCCTGGTTCCGCAAACCGTAGAGCCAGAGATACTCGAGAAACTGTATCGGGAAATAACCACTATGTTATTAACGGATAAATAATTAACCACCATCAATAGAACGGGAATATTGCATTCCCTTTTCGTCGTTTCCGTTTCGCGGAAATGCGTCATCAGCTGGCCACAACCTCGTTATTGAAATAACGAGGAGGACGTCGTTCATCCTGAGAATATATAATGAAATATACAATACTCCCCATCGCAGCGGCACTATTACTCCTCAGCGGATGTGATAATGCGCAAACATCCGCTCCCCCGCAGATGACGCCGGAAGTTGGTGTTGTCACCCTGAAAAATCAATCGGTTTCAGTGATCAGCGAGCTGACCGGACGCACCACGGCATCGCTAAGCGCGGAAGTGCGCCCGCAGGTTGGCGGCATTATTCAAAAACGCCTGTTTACCGAAGGGGATATGGTGAAAGCCGGACAGGCGCTGTATCAAATCGACCCTTCCAGCTATCGTGCGACCTACAACCAATCCGCCGCCGCCCTGAAACAGGCGCAGGCGCTGGTGATCTCCGACTGTCAGAAAGCCCAGCGCTATGCGGTGCTGGTGAAGGAAAATGGCGTGTCTCGCCAGGATGCCGACGATGCGATGTCTACCTGTAACCAGGACAAAGCCAGCGTAGAGTCGCAAAAAGCGGCCCTCGAAAGCGCGCGCATCAACCTCGACTGGACGACCGTCACCTCGCCGATCGCCGGGCGTATTGGTATCTCCTCCGTCACCCCGGGCGCGCTGGTGTCTGCCGATCAGGATACCGCGCTGGCCACCGTTCGCGGCCTCGACACCATGTATGTCGACCTCACCCGCTCCAGCGTCGATCTGCTGCGCTTGCGCAAACAGACCCTGGCCACCAACAGCGACACCCTCAGCGTCTCTCTGACCCTGGAAGATGGCAGCACCTATAGCGAGAAAGGCCGCCTGGCGTTGACGGAAGTGGCGGTGGATGAGTCCACCGGCTCGGTCACGCTGCGCGCGGTCTTCCCTAACCCGCAGCACGTCCTGTTGCCGGGGATGTTCGTGCGCGCCCACGTCGATGAAGGGGTCATGGACGATGCGATTCTGGCGCCTCAGCAGGGGATTACCCGCGATGCCAAAGGCACCGCCACCGCACTGATCGTCGACAGCAGCAACAAAGTGGAACAGCGTGAAGTGGAAACCGGCGAAACCTATGGCGACAAATGGCTGGTGGTTACCGGTCTGAAGGCCGGCGATAAACTGATTGTCGAAGGCACCTCGAAGGTCAGCATTGGCCAGCAGGTCAAAGCGGTCGAAGCCACCACTAACGGGGGCAATGCCTGATGTTCTCTCGCTTCTTCGTGCGACGCCCGGTCTTTGCCTGGGTTATCGCGATTCTGATTATGCTCGCCGGGGTCCTGGCCATCCGCACCTTGCCGGTTGCCCAGTATCCTGACGTGGCGCCGCCGGCGGTGAAAATCTCCGCCACCTATACCGGGGCCTCTGCGGAAACCCTGGAAAACAGCGTGACCCAGGTTATCGAACAGCAGCTCACCGGGCTGGATAACCTGCTTTACTTTACCTCCACCAGCAGCTCCGACGGCTCGGTCAGCATTACCGTGACCTTCGAGCAGGGTACCGACCCGGACACCGCCCAGGTGCAGGTACAGAACAAAGTTCAGCAGGCGGAATCTCGTCTGCCGAGCGAAGTGCAGCAGGCCGGCGTGACGGTGGAAAAATCGCAGAGCAGCTTCCTGCTGATCCTCGCGGTGTATGACAAAACCAACCGCGCCACCAGCTCCGATATTTCCGACTGGCTGGTCAGTAATATGCAGGACCCGCTGGCGCGTATCGAAGGGGTCGGGAGTCTGCAGGTGTTCGGTGCCGAATACGCCATGCGCATCTGGATGGACCCGACCAAACTGGCCTCCTTCGCGCTAATGCCGTCGGACGTGCAGTCGGCCATTGAAGCGCAGAACGTGCAGGTCTCTGCGGGCAAGATCGGCGCCCTGCCGTCTTCGAACGCGCAGCAGCTCACCGCCACCGTGCGCGCCCAGTCCCGTCTGCAAACGGTCGATCAGTTCAAGAATATTATCGTCAAAAGTAAATCCGACGGCTCCGTCGTGCGCGTCAGCGATGTCGCTCGCGTGGAGATGGGGAGTGAAGATTACACCGCGCTGGCTAACCTCAACGGCCACCCGGCGGCGGGTATCGCGGTGATGATGGCGCCAGGGGCCAACGCCCTTGATACCTCCACGCTGGTGAAGGACAAAATCAACGAGTACCGCCACCAGATGCCGGCGGGCTACGATATTGCCTACCCGAAAGACAGCACCGAATTTATTAAAATCTCCATCGAGGACGTGATTCAAACGCTGATTGAAGCCATCGTGCTGGTGATCTGCGTGATGTACCTGTTCCTGCAAAACTTCCGCGCCACGCTGATCCCGGCGGTGGCGGTGCCGGTGGTGCTGCTCGGTACCTTTGGCGTGCTGGCGCTGTTCGGCTACTCCATCAACACCCTGACCCTGTTTGCAATGGTGCTGGCCATCGGCCTGCTGGTCGATGACGCCATCGTGGTGGTGGAAAACGTCGAACGTATCATGCGTGACGAAGGGCTTTCCGCCCTTGAAGCCACCGAGAAATCGATGGGGGAAATCACCGGGGCGCTGATCGCCATCGCCCTTGTGCTGTCGGCGGTATTCCTGCCGATGGCCTTCTTCGGCGGCTCGACCGGGGTTATCTATCGCCAGTTCTCGGTGACCATTATCTCCGCGATGATGCTGTCGGTGGTGGTGGCGTTAACCTTAACCCCGGCGCTGTGCGGCGCGCTGCTCAGCCACTCCAAACCGCATACCACCGGCTTCTTTGGCGCCTTTAACCGCCTGTGGGGCCGTACCGAACAGGGCTATCAGCATCGTGTTATTGGCGGCCTGCGCCGCTCGGTGATCATGATGGGGGCCTTCGCGGTGATCTGCGCTGGTATGGCGCTGGCGATGTGGAAACTGCCGGGCAGCTTCCTGCCGGTCGAGGATCAGGGCGAAATCATGGTCCAGTACACCCTGCCGGCAGGCGCCACCGCGGTGCGAACCGCAGAAGTGCGCCGCCAGGTCACCGACTGGTTCCTGACCAAAGAGAAAGACAACACCGACGTTATCTTTACCGTCGATGGCTTCAGCTTCAGCGGCAGCGGACAAAACGCCGGGATGGCCTTCGTCTCGCTGAAAAACTGGTCCGAACGTAAAGGGGCAGAAAACACCGCCCAGGCGATTGCCCTGCGCGCCACCAAAGAGCTCGGCAGCATTCGCGATGCCTCCCTGTTTGCGATGATCCCGCCGTCGGTGGACGGCCTGGGTCAAAGCAACGGCTTTACCTTCGAGCTGATGTCCAGCGGCGGCACCGACCGCGATAGACTGATGAAGATGCGTACCCAGCTGCTGGCGGCGGCGAATCAAAGTACGGAACTCCAGTCGGTCCGTGCCAACGACCTGCCGCAGATGCCGCAACTACAGGTGGACATCGACAACAACAAGGCCGTCTCGCTGGGCCTGTCGCTGAGCGATGTAACCGACACGCTCTCCAGCGCCTGGGGCGGGACCTACGTCAACGACTTTATCGACCGTGGCCGAGTGAAAAAGGTCTATATCCAGGGCGATAGCGAGGCGCGCGCCGTCCCGTCTGATCTCAACAAATGGTTTGTCCGCGGCAGCGACGATAGCATGACGCCGTTCTCCGCCTTCGCCAGCACCCACTGGGAGTATGGCCCGGAAAGCCTGGTGCGCTACAACGGCTCTGCCGCCTTTGAAATCCAGGGTGAGAACGCCAGCGGCTTCAGCTCTGGCGCAGCGATGGACAAGATGGAAGCGTTAGCCAACAACCTGCCAGCTGGAACCACCTGGGCATGGAGCGGCTTGTCGCTGCAGGAAAAACTGGCCAGCGGCCAGGCGATGAGCCTCTACGCCATCTCGATTCTGGTGGTGTTCCTGTGCCTGGCGGCGCTGTATGAGAGCTGGTCGGTGCCGTTCTCGGTGATCATGGTTATCCCGCTGGGTCTGCTCGGTGCCGCGCTGGCGGCCTGGATGCGCGATCTCAGCAACGATGTCTACTTCCAGGTGGCGCTGTTGACCACCATCGGCCTGTCGTCGAAGAACGCCATCCTGATCGTCGAGTTTGCCGAAGCGGCGGTTGATGAGGGCTACTCGCTGTCACGTGCTGCACTGCGCGCGGCGCAAACCCGTCTGCGCCCTATCGTGATGACCTCGCTGGCGTTTGTCGCCGGGGTGCTGCCGCTGGCGGTCGCTACCGGGGCCGGGGCCAACAGCCGTGTGGCGATCGGTACCGGCATTATCGGTGGGACCCTGACCGCCACGCTGCTGGCGATCTTCTTCGTTCCCCTGTTCTTTGTGCTGGTGAAACGTCTGTTCACCCGCCGACGCCCCACTCAGGAGTAAGTTATGTTTCGTTTTACGTTAGTGTTTGTCGCGCTCCTGACCGCCGGCTGTGTCTCGCTCGATCCGGACTACAGCCGCCCGGCGGCGCCGATCCCCGCCACGCTCCCCGGCACCCACGGTGAAGCAAGCGCGGTGGTCGGCAACTGGCAGCAGGTTGTCAACGATGCGCGTCTCAACAAAGTGGTCAGCATGGCGCTGACCAGTAACCGCGACGTGCAGAAAGCGATCGCCGACATCGAAGCCGCCCGGGCGCAACTTGGCGAAACCCGCGCCACGCTGTTCCCGACCCTGAATGCGGAGCTCAGCCATACCCGCAGTCAAACGGTAGACAGCGGCCTGACCTCCTCATCGCAGGCCGATGGGGCGGTCTCCAGCTTCGAGCTGGATCTGTTCGGTAAAAATCAGAGTCTGACACGGGCGGCGCGGGAAACCTGGCTTGCCAGCGAATACACCGCGCAGAACACCCGCCTGACGATGATTTCCGACCTGACCACCGCCTGGGTTACCCTCGCGGCGGACAATAGCAACCTGGCGCTGGCCCAGGAGACGCTGGCCAGCGCCGATAATTCGCGCAAAATCGTCGCCCGTCAGATGGCGGTCGGCACCGCCTCCGCCGGCGATCTCAGCGATGCGGAAAGCGTTTATCAGCAGGCACGCGCCAGCGTTGCCAGCTATCGGACTCAGGTCGCCCAGGATAAAAACGCCCTCAACCTGCTGGCCGGTACCACCGTGCCGGACAGCCTGCTCCCGGGCACCCTGGAAAGCCTCGCCGACAACAGCATCGTGCTGGTGCCGGCAGGAGTTTCGTCATCGGTGCTGCTGCGCCGTCCGGACATTCAGGAAGCAGAGCACAACCTGAAGAGCGCTAACGCCGATATTGGTTCGGCGCGGGCCAACTTCTTCCCGACTATCTCCCTGACCGCCAGCGCCGGCGTCGGCAGCGATGCGCTGTCGTCGCTGTTCAGCCACGGGATGTCGGTGTGGTCATTCGCCCCGTCAATCAGCCTGCCGCTGTTCACCGGCGGCAGTAATCTGGCGCAGCTGCGCTATGCCGAAGCGGAGAAAAAAGGGCTGATCGCCACCTACGAGAAGACCATTCAGAGCGCCTTTAAGGACGTCGCCGATGCGCTGGCCCGCCGGGAAACATTGAGCGAGCAGCTGAGTGCCCAACGTGAGTACGTCGCGGCGGAACAGACGTCGTTGGATATTGCGATGCGTCGTTACCAGACCGGCATCGGTGATTATCTGTCGGTCCTGACCGCCCAGCGCACGCTGTGGTCGGCGAAGGCCACGCTGATTTCGCTGCAACAGACCGATCTGGAAAACCGCATCACCCTCTGGCAATCGCTGGGAGGCGGCGCCAGCTAAGTCATCCCTGCCGGGCTCTCGCCCGGCAGACATAAGGAGTTTTTATGCCACGCATCTCTCTTTCATGGGTGCTGATTCTCGGTCTGCTCACCGCCATCGGCCCGCTGTGCACCGACTTTTATCTGCCCGCCCTACCGGACATAACCCAGCAACTGAGCGCCACCGGCACCCAGACCCAGCTCTCCCTGACCGCCGCGCTGATTGGCCTCGGCGTGGGCCAGCTGTTTTTTGGCCCGCTGAGCGACCGTATCGGGCGCAAAAAGCCGCTGGCGCTGTCGCTGCTGCTGTTTATCTTCTCATCGGCGATGTGCGCCATGACCTATGACGTACATATGCTGATCGGCTGGCGTTTCCTGCAGGGCTTCGCCGGGGCGGGCGGCTCGGTACTGTCCCGCTCGATTGCCCGCGATAAATATCAGGGCACCCAGCTGACCCAGTTCTTCGCCCTGCTGATGGCCGTCAACGGCATCGCCCCGGTGGTGTCGCCGGTGATCGGCGGGTACATCACCACCTCCTTCGACTGGCGCTTTCTGTTCTGGGCGATGGCCGGTATCGGTGCCGTGCTGCTGATCGTCAGCCTGGCGGTGCTTCAGGAAACGCGTCCTGCCCAGGGCACCGCGACGGCAGCGCAGCAACACGATACCCCGGTGCTGAAAAACCGCCGCTTTATGCGCTACTGCCTGATTCAGGCCTTTATGATGGCGGGGCTGTTCTCGTACATCGGGTCATCGTCGTTCGTGATCCAGAGCGAATACGGCATGAGCGCCCTGCAGTTCAGCCTGCTGTTCGGTCTGAACGGCATCGGGTTGATTATCGCCGCGCAGATTTTTTCCCGCCTTTCGCACCACTACGATGCGGATATGCTGCTGCGTCGCGGCCTGACGCTGGCCGTCCTGTCGGCGACGCTGACGCTGCTCCTCGCCTGGCTGCAGCTGCCGTGGCTGGCGCTGGCTGGCCTGTTCTTCACAGTGTCCTTCATGAGCGGCATCAGCACGATTTCCGGCTCCAGAGCAATGAGCGAAGTCAGCAGCGCCCAGTCGGGCACCGCATCCGCCCTGATGGGGACCCTGATGTTCGTCTGCGGCGGTATCGCCGCGCCGCTGGCCGGGATCGGCGGTGAAACGATGCTGAAAATGAGCATCGCCATGACAATCAGCTATCTGATCGCCCTGTTTTTCGGCCTGCAAAAAGGCAACACCAGCTGCTAAATCATCGTGCAGTAATAAAATATTCCAATATTATTACTGCACGACACCCCGCCATACCTATAAATATCCGCTTATCCCTTCTGTCTTAATCGTGATACCCTTCACATGAAAGGAATAATTAATTCCTTAGAATCTATCTCAACTGTGACTGATGAGGTTTTATGATGAGTATCGACCTGAGCGCATTGCTGACCGAGCGCCGTAATGCCAATAGCGCCAATATAGACACCCTGTCCACCGTCGACATGCTGACGGTAATCAACCAGGAGGACCAGCAGGTAGCCCAGGCGATCGCCCCCTATTTGCCGCAGATTGCCCAGGTGGTGGATAAAGTGGCTGCCGCCATCCAGGACGGCGGACGGCTGATCTACATCGGGGCCGGCACCTCCGGCCGCCTCGGGATCCTCGATGCCAGCGAATGCCCGCCGACGTTCGGCACCCGCCCGGAGCAGGTGGTGGGGATCATCGCCGGCGGTCATAAAGCGATTCTCAGCGCCGTCGAAAACGTCGAAGACAACAAAGCGCAGGGCGCGCAGGATCTGCAAAACCTGAACTTCAGCAACCGCGACGTACTGGTTGGCCTGGCCGCCAGCGGGCGTACCCCTTATGTCATTGGCGCGATGGAATATGCCCACAGCCAGAACGCTTTTGTCGCCATCGTCAGCTGCAACCCGCATGGCGAAATGGCGCGTCTGGCCGATGTCGCCATCACCCCGGTCGTTGGCCCGGAAGTGGTCACCGGCTCTACCCGCCTGAAAGCCGGCACCGCCCAGAAGCTGGTGCTGAACATGATCTCCACCGGCGCGATGATCCGCGTGGGCAAGGTCTACAGCAACCTGATGGTTGACGTCGAAGCGACCAATGCCAAGCTTATCGAGCGCCAGGTATCCATCGTGATGGAGGCGACCGACTGCGATCGCGCCACCGCGCTTGCCGCGCTGGACGCTTGCGAGCGCCACTGTAAAACGGCCATTGTGATGGTGCTGGCGGATCTTAGCGCCGCAGAGGCGCAATCGCTGCTGAGCAAAAATAACGGCTATATCCGCCAGGCGCTGAGCAATACCTAAGCGCCGACAACCTGGTAACGTGCAATGGCAAAAATAAATAAAGAGATGATAGCGCGGATCCTTACCCATGTTGGCGGAGCCGGAAACGTCGCCCAGGCGGGGAACTGCATGACCCGCCTGCGCTTAACTTTACGTGATGAGCAGCTCGCCGATAGCGCCGCCATCCGCCAGATTGAAGGCGTGATGGGCGTTATCGTCAGCGATGAACAGTTCCAGGTAGTGCTCGGCCCCGGCAAAGCGCAAACCGCCGCAGAGATGATGAACGGAATGCTGGAGGACGCCCCCGCGGACGCGCCTTCTCTGGCGGATGTCGCGGCGGAGAAAAAACAGGCGCTGAAGAGCAAGCAAACCAGCGGCGTGCAGAAGTTTCTCGCCAAATTCGCCACCATTTTTACCCCACTGATCCCCGGCTTTATCGCGGTTGGCCTGCTGCTTGGCTTCGCGACGCTGGCGGAGCAGATGTTCGTGCTGGAAAACGCCCATCCCAGCGCCTCGCTGGTGGCGCTGATCGGCTACATGAAAGTGTTCAGCAAGGGGATGTTCACCTTCCTGAGCATCCTGATTGGCTATAACGCCCAGAAGGCGTTCGGCGGTTCCGGGGTCAACGGCGCGATCATCGCCTCGCTGTTCGTCCTCGGCTACAACCCCGAAGCCACCAGCGGATTTTATGCCGGGATCACCACCTTCTTTGGCCACGGCATTGACCCGCGCGGCAATATTATCGGCGTGCTGATTGCCTCGATTCTCGGCGCGTGGGTGGAAAAACAGGTGCGTCGGATCATGCCGGCCAACCTCGATATGATCCTCACCTCGGCGGTGACGCTGCTGATTATGGGCGCGGTAACCTTTACCGTGATCATGCCGATTGGCGGCTGGCTGTTTACCGGGATGTCGTGGTTGTTCCTGCATCTCAACGGCAACCCGTTCGGCTCCGCCGTGCTGGCCGGTCTGTTCCTGCTGGCGGTGATGTTCGGCGTGCACCAGGGCTTCGTGCCGGTCTACTTTGCGCTGGTCGATGCCCAGGGCTTTAACTCGCTGTTCCCAATCCTGGCGATGGCGGGAGCCGGGCAGGTCGGCGCGGCGCTGGCGCTGTACTGGCGGGCAAAGCACGGTTCGCTGCTGCGTACGCAGATTAAAGGGGCGATTATTCCCGGCTTCCTCGGCATTGGCGAACCGCTGATTTACGGCGTAACCCTGCCGCGCATGAAGCCGTTTATTACCGCCTGTATCGGCGGCGCCTGCGGCGGCTTCTTCCTCGGTCTGGTGGCCTGGCTGGGCCTGCCGGTAGGTCTGAACACGGTGTTCGGGCCGTCTGGCCTGGTGGCGCTACCGCTGATGACCTCCGCCAGCGGGATCTACGCCGGCATGGCGGTTTATGCCGCGGGGCTCGCGGTGGCCTATCTGTGCGGCTTTGTCTGCACCTGGCTGTTCGGCAGCAAAAACGTTGATTTGAGCTAGGACGCGGCTCGGATACATCACGGTGTACATTATTTAACCCGCCACATGGCGTAATATGGCGTAATGCTGGTCACTTAAGGTGGCCAGCATTTTTTATGGTTTACCGCATACCTGGCTTTTCACCAACACACCTGTGACCCGACTACCATTTCCTGCCCGTTGCTCCTCGCTGGCTCATGCTATGATGCCCGCTTTGCGCTATTTCACTCGAGGAAAAGATGGGCTCCAGCAAAAAAGGGATGCTGAACGTACTGATAGCCGCCGTGCTATGGGGTAGCTCCGGCGTGTGTGCACAGTACATTATGCAGCAAAGCCAGATGTCATCGCCGTTTCTGACCATGACGCGCCTGCTGTTTGCTGGCCTGATCCTGCTGATGCTCGCCTTCGTTCACGGCGATAAAATTTTCCGCGTCCTGCAAAACCGTAAAGATGCGCTGAGCCTGCTGATCTTCTCGCTGTTCGGCGCGCTGACCGTGCAGTACACCTTCCTGATGACCATCGAGAAATCGAATGCCGCGACCGCGACGGTGCTGCAGTTCCTGTCGCCAACCATTATCGTCGCCTGGTTCGCGCTGGCGCGCAAAACCCGCCCTCGCCCGTTGGTACTGGCGGCGATCGGCACGTCGCTGGCCGGGACGTTCCTGCTGGTGACCCACGGCAATCCGACCACGCTGTCTATTTCACCCTCGGCGCTGCTCTGGGGTGTCGCTTCGGCCTTTGCCGCCGCGTTTTACACCACCTATCCCTCGACGCTTATCGCCCGGTACGGCACGCTGCCGATCGTCGGCTGGAGTATGCTGCTGGGCGGCGCCATGCTGCTGCCGTTCTACGGCGGTCAGGGCAACAACTTTGTGGTCAACGGCCGCCTGCTGCTGGCCTTTTTCTATCTGGTGGTGATCGGCACCTCGCTGACCTTCAGCCTCTATTTAAACGGCGCGCAGATGATTGGCGGCGCGAAGGCGGGGATCCTCAGCTGTGCGGAACCGCTGAGCAGCGCCCTGCTATCCCTGCTGCTGCTGGGTATTACCTTCACGCTGCCGGACTGGCTCGGCACGCTGCTGATTCTCTCGTCGGTGGTGCTGATCGCCGTGGATTCCCGGCGTAAAGTGCGGGTAACATAGAAAAGCAATCAACTGATTTTAAACAACTTAATCTCAGCGCCATTTGCGTGTTTCGCCGCCTGAGCATATAGTTGACTGAAGCGACTAGTTAAGGAGAATCGCCATGAAAGCGTGTTGGATACTGTGTCTGGTTACCACCCTCAGCGCGACAGCGGCCTGGGCCGAATCACCGCTGAAAAGCCTGCAGTTCGAGCAACAAAAACAGCTGGTGTTAAAGGCGGTGAAGGAAAAATGCGCCCCGCAGACCACCATCAGCGATACCGATTTTGCCAATAAAATCCTCGCCACTCCGGCCAATCAGGAATATGTGCGCGAAGCGACGCTGGCAAAAGAGCGCAACAACCAGAAGGGCTACCAGGCAGCCATCGATAAAATCAGCTGCCCGGCGAAGTAATCACTTCAACTGAGCCGCCAGCGCTTTCCAGTCGAACGGCGTCAGTTGCCCGTAGGTCAGGCCGCACGCGGCCATACTCTGCGGCAGCTGGCGCTGAGTATGCGCCGTGGCCTGGCTCATCAGCCCCGCGCCGCCCGCATCGCGCAGCGTTTTCACCACCTCTTCCATCTCTTCGCTACGGCGAATACCGTGTTCGGCCACCCGGCTGATGAGATACCCCGCAAAAGCGCCATCCCAGCCCAGCGACGGGAAGCTGGCATGCAAAGAGGCCAGCACCTCCTCTTCGACGCCGTATTCCCGGGCGGCAAACAGGCATTCGGTAGTCAGCGCTTCCAGCCCCTTAATCATCACGCTGCGGCACATTTTTATCGCCGATACGTCGCCGATCTCATCGCCGCCGGCGCGGGCGTTCAGCCCTAAAGCATTTAGCGTTTGCGTGATGGAATGCGCCTGCGGGCCACCGATCAACAGTGGAGTTTTCAGCCGTGCCGGCGGCACCGGCGCCATCACCGCCACATCGACATAACCTCCCGCCCGGAACACCTTCGCCGCCTGGCGTTTGGTGTCCGGCGCCACCGAATTGAGGTCGAGAAAATAGCGCCCCTCGCCAATCATGGCCGCCGCCGAGCGCGCCACGTCCAGCGCGGAACCCGCTGTGACGGTGGAGAAGATCAGCGTTGCCCCTTCCAGCGCCTGCGCCAGCGAACCCGCCGCTAGCACGCCAGCCTGGCGCGCGCGCTCCCGCATCGCGTCGCCTTCCGGGCCGTTGAGTTTGCAATCCCAGATAGTGACGTCGTTACTGCACGCTAAATCACGCGCCAGAATGCCGCCCGCCTCGCCAAAACCAATAAACGTGATTGCCGTCATCCTTACTCCTCCAGTGGCCAGACGCGGGCCGGAATAGACACTTCGCCGGAAAACAACAGTCGGGCCGTACGCAGCAGTCCGCAGCCCACCAGTTCGCCCTGCTGGTTGCACTGCAGTGCCACGCTGAACTCGCCGCTCGGGTGCTCCACGCTGACCACCGGCTGCTCACCGGCAACGCCCCGGGCCAGCCCTTCGGCGACGGTGCCGGGGATCAGGCAGGCGCTGGCGACGCTCACCGCGCCAAAGACGCCAATAGAAGCGTGGCAGCGATGCGGGATAAACGTCCGGCTGGACACGGCGCCGCCGTCGCGCGGGGCGGCGATCAGGGTCATTTTCGGCACCGTTCGCCGGGTCACATCCCCCAGATTCATTCGCGGACCGAGCTGCAAACGTATCGACTCCAGCCGTTGCTTCAGTTCCTCGTCGCTATCGAGCTGTTCGCGGGTTTCGTAGCCGCTGCGCCCAAGGTCGCTGGCGCGGACGATCACCACCGGCATCCCGTTATCGATACAGGTCACGTCGATCCCGTCCACACGGTCGGTCGCCTGGCCCGTGGGCAACAATGCCCCGCAGCTGGACCCTGCTACATCAAGAAAATTCAGGACGATTTTGCTGGCGTGGCCCGGCACGCCGTCAATGCGCGTCTCGCCTTCATAGTTCACGCCATCGTCGTCACAGGGGATCCCGGCGATCGCCAGCTGGCTGGTGTTCTCCATGAAGATCCGCACCTGGGTCAGCGGCGCCGTGTGCGCTACCAGCCCGCGCTCGATGGCAAACGGGCCAACGGCGGCGAGAATGTTGCCGCAGTTCTGTCCGTAATCCACCACCGCGCGATCGACATTCACCTGAGCAAACAGATAATCAACATCCGCATCGGCGCGGGTGGAGCGGCGGATTATCGCCACTTTGCTGGTTAACGGATCGGCCCCGCCAATACCGTCAATCTGCCGGGCATCCGGCGAACCCATCACCGCCAGCAGCACCGCATCTCGCAGTACCGCGTCCGCAGGCAGGTCCTCGGCCAGAAAGCAGGCCGCTTTCGAGGTGCCGCCGCGCATCAACAGACAGGGTATTTTGCGTTGTGCCATCTTAGCCCTCTACATCATCCGCGTTGTCGTAGTAGCGCAGCCCTTTCTCCGCCAGGCGCGGGCGCATGGCGTAAATATCCAGCCCCAGTTCGCCGTTTCGCATCCGATCGCGCTTCGCCACTTCATTAGCCATCCGGGTTTCCGCTTTTCCCAGCACCGTGCGGGCCTGCCCATGCGGCACCACCACCACGCCATCGTCGTCGGCCACCACCACATCGCCCGGCTGAACCAGCTGGCCGGCGCAGATCAGCGGGATATTGACCGAGCCCAGCGTCTCCTTCACCGTCCCCTGGGCATAAACGTGGCGCGACCACACGGCAAAGCCCATTTCACGTAAGGTGTGCGAATCGCGAATACCGATATCGCCCACCAGGCCCACCACGCCACGCGACTGTAGCGAGGTGGCCAGCAGGTCGCCAAAGAACCCGTCGCCGCAGGGCGAGGTTGGCGCCACCACCAGGATATCGCCGGGTCGGCACTGCTCGACCGCCACGTGGAACATCCAGTTATCCCCCGGCGTGACCAGCACCGTCACCGCGTTGCCGGCGCGGCTGATACCCTGCTGGATCGGCCGGATGTCCGGGGCCATCAGCCCCTGTCGGTCATACGCTTCGTGGATCGTCGCCACACCGGCGGCGGCGAACTGGCTCAGCGTTGCCGCGTCATGGCGCGGCAGGTGGCGGATGACAATGCCTTTTTTATTCAACAGGTTCATGACAGATTCTCCGTCACCCGCGGGAAGATGCTGTGGAACGCTTCGCCGTGGACGATATCGCGGGCGGCAGCGATGCCGATATTGCGTTTCGCCTGTACCCCGCGCTGCAACGCCACCCGGGTGTAGTACTCCCAGAGGTGTTCCTGGCCCTGCATGCACTGAATCGCCTGGTATTTTTGTTCCCACACGCTGGTGATATCCAGCAGCACGTCCGGCTTCCAGTTGCACTGCTCCGGCTGGTGCGGCTCAAAGCAGTACACCGGCGGCGCGGCAACAATCGTTTCCCCCGGACGATACCCTTCCGCCTGGGCGATGATGCGCGCTTCCTGAGCCAGGTTGGAGGCCATCGGGTGGTCGTAGTTGTAGGGATCCTGCAGGGAGTGGGTCAGCACAAAGTGCGGCTGTACGCGACGGTACACGTCCGCCAGGCGGAACAGCGTCTCTTTGTCGGCGCGCAGCGGATAATCACCAATATCAAAAAATTCGACGCTGGCGCCGAGAATATCGGCAGCGGCCTGCGCTTCTTCGCGGCGGACCTGCTTCACCGTCGCTTCGGTCATATTGCCTTTACGCCACAGTTTTGCCGATTCGCCGCGCTCGCCGAACGACAGGCAAACAATATGTACCTGATAGCCCTGACGGGCGTGCAGCGCAATCGCACCGCCCGCACGCCAGACAAAATCGGCAGAGTGAGCGCTGACAACCAGGGCACTTTTGGGATGATGCGAATGAGACATGATGGCTTCCTCTGTTGTTTTTTTCAGCTTGTCATGTCGTGGCGAGGGTGGGTAATTCGTTAACTTGCGAAGGCTATGATTTTTATTTATGTTGTCGTTACGCTCACATTCCGGGACCCGGTGGGAAATGCTGAAGAGAAAGTACGATAAGACAATAAATATCATGCAGCTACGCTTCTTCTGCCAGGTGGCACAGCGCGGCAGCGTCTCGCGCGCGGCTGATGACTTATTTCGCACGCAGTCGGCAATCACCCGGGCGATTCGCGATCTGGAAGCGGCGCTGAACGTCACCCTGTTCGAACGCCACTACAGCGGAATGGTGGCGACGGAATATGGCCGCTGTATTCTGCCGCGAGCGCTACGCGCCATCGAAGATCTTCAGGCCATTCCCGCGCTGATGCAAAAGCTCCACCCGCGAAGCACCGCCTCCGGCGCGCTGCCGGATTCCGGCTGGCTGTTTAACACCCGACGGCTGGAGATTTTCCTGCAGCTGTACCACGTCAACCATACTCAAACGGTCGCCAGCCAGCTGGGGATCACCCAGCCCGCGGTCAGCGCCGCGCTGAAAATCCTTGAAAAAGGCGCCGGCTCGGCGCTGTTTCGTCGCACGCCGGAAGGGGTGCGCCCCACCCCGGCGGCAGACCTGCTCTACCCGCCCATCAGCCGGGCGTTGAACGAACTGGAAAATATCTGGAGCGATCTCGCCGCCCGTCGCGGGGTGCTGGAGGGCAGCGTGCGCATTGGCGCCCTGCCACTCAGCCGGACCCAGCTGTTGCCCGCGGCGATTAGCGCCTTTCTGGCGCGTTATCCCGG
This sequence comes from Enterobacter sp. JUb54, assembly GCF_014298075.1. GTDB lineage: Bacteria > Pseudomonadota > Gammaproteobacteria > Enterobacterales > Enterobacteriaceae > Klebsiella > Klebsiella lignicola. The sequence goes on along the minus strand of NZ_CP060418.1, from coordinate 4,071,227 downwards.
CATTATGGTGATGACCAACGAAAGCCCGTATGAGTCGCTGGTATCCGACATGCGGGCAGGACATATCGATTTTATTATCGGCGCGCTGCGCCAGGACGAGGATCTGCCGGACCTGCGCTGCGAAGCGCTGTTTGAAGAAGATATGCTTATTTTGCTGCGCAACGGTCACCCGCTGCTGCGCCACCCGGACCCGCAAAGCCAACTGGCGACCGCCCAGTGGGTGCTGCCCCGTTCCAATGCCCCGGCGCGACACCTGCTGGAGAAAGCGTTTTTGACCCTGGGATTGCCCCTGCCGCAGCCGACGGTGGAGACCGGCGATGCCGCCATGGTGCGCGGCCTGCTGAGGGACTCGGACATGCTGGCGGCGGTCTCCGCCAGCCAGATGCGGTTTGAAATCGACAACGGCCTGCTCACCGTTCTGCCAGTGTCGCTGCCCGATACCACTCGCCGCATCGGGCTGACCTTCCGCGCCGGGAGCCTGCCTTCACCGGCCACCCAGGCCCTGCTGCAGTTTATCCAGCAGCACGTGGCGCAGGGTTAACGGGTGCCCGCTACCGAATAGGTAACCTGCTGGTTACGCGTTTTCTGGAAATCTTCCAGCGTCTGCCCGCGCATGGCGGCGTAGATATGCAGGTTAGAGACCCCGACCACCGCGCCCATTTTTTCCAGCAGGAAGAAGCTGGCGCCATACTGAATCAGCCCGCGCCAGTCGCGATCGTCGAGCAGCTTCTGTTCTTGTTCGCTCAGCCCCGCTTCGGCATACAGCGCCTGCGGCTGGGTGAGAAAACGGTCGCGCCACGCGGGTTCAATCAGCTGATGCAGGAAACGGTTCAGCCGCAGGCCGTTGAGGCTACGCTCCTGAGTGAACGGGTAGGTGCCCGGCAGCGCCTCAACGCCGGCCAGCTGCTGCGCCATATGCTGACGGTGGCGGCTCAGGGTATCTACCGGCGGGGTGCGGGCATTATTTTCCAGGATCAGCGTGGCGATGCCGGTCATCGACGGCAGGTAGTAATCGCGCCAGGTTTCGCTGACGTTCGCCGAGAGCGCGCCGCGCATCACCAGCCACATAATGACTTCTGCCCCCTCCATGCCGCCGAGGGTGGCAAATTCGCCGAGGGTCATTTCCGTCAGTTTTTCCGGATCATTGACCAGCATATCCACGAACTCTGCGTCCCATTGTGGGTTGTTGAAACCGCAGCGCTCGCCGTGCACCTGATGCGACAGGCCGCCGGTGGCGACGATCGCCACGTCGATATCTTCCGGGTAGCTCTCAATCGCCCGACGCAGCGCCTGGCCGAGCTTGTAGCAGCGCCGGGCGCTGGGGATCGGGAATTGCAGGACGCCAATTTGCAACGGGATAACCCGCGTCGGCCAGCCGGTTTCCTGCTGCCACGGCAGCAGCGCCGACAGCGGCGAGAACAGCCCGTGATCGAGTTTTTTATTCATAAAGAACGACATATCAAACTCGTCGGCCATCAGGCTGGCACCGATATGTCTGGAGAGCGCCGCATCACCTTTTACCGACGGCAGATCGCGCGGGCCACCGCCCTCGTCGGCCACGCCGTATTCGTTATCAATCCCGAGGGTAAACGTCGAGTAGTGATCGAAGAAAAAGGCGGTCACATGGTCATTGAAGATATAGACCAGCGCATCCGGTTTTTTCTCATCAAGCCAGCGTTGCAGCGGCTCAAAGCTCTGGAAAATCGGCGCCCATGCGGCGTCCTGTTGTTTATGATGATCGACAGCAAAGCCGATGGTCGGGGTATGAGAAACGGCGATCCCGCCGAGTATTCTGGCCATGAAGAGACTCCACTTATCGGTTATGTACTGTGCCTGACAGCGCGCTAAGATCGGCCTCTGTTTGCCGAGGCTTCGGGTGGTTCATACGGTGCAGCAAAATCGCGGCCCCCGCCAGACAGGCAGGTAGCGCCAGCACCAAAAAGATTGAAGAGTGGCCCGGGACCGCCAGCATAATCACGCCGCCCAGCGTCGAGCTGAGTATCGCCCCGGTACGCCCGATGCCGTGCATCCAGCTCACGCCGGTGGCGCGGATTTCAGTCTGGTAATAGGCTGGCGAGTAGGCCTGCAGGCCATTCTGCGCGCCGTTAATGCACATGCCGCTGATAAAGATCAGCACCGACAGCGCCGCGGAGCCAAAATCCATCAGCCCCTGCGTCAGCAGGCATACGCAGCCCAGGAAATAGGTGACTGCAATCACCGCTTTAGCTGATGTGCGGTCCATCAGATACCCCACCAGAATGCCGCCCAGCGGGCCGCCAAGCTGGAACAGGCCGGTAATGATCGCCGCCTGCTGCAGCGATAATCCGCCGGAGCGCAGGATGGTCGGCAGCCAGCCATTGAGCAAATAAATCACGAACAGGCCCATAAAGTAGGTCAGCCACAGGGCGACGGTACCGCGGGCGTAGCCGTTGCGAAAGAGCTGCACCACTTTATTGTGCCGCGAGATTTGCGGGGCGTTCAGCTGGAAACGCGTTTCGCTGCTGAAGCTGCCGCCAAGACGGTTCAGCACCCCGGCAATCTGCCCGGACGGCAGCCGACGGGCCACCATATTCATCGCCGACTCCGGCAGCATCACTATCATAAACGGCAGAACCACCAGCGGCAGCACGCCGCCGAAAATAAGCGCCGAATGCCAGCTGTAGTGCGACAGCAGCCCGGCGGCAATAAAGCCCCCCAGCCCGGAGCCGACGTTAAAGCCGCTGTACATCAAGGTGATCATCAGCCCCTTGCGGCGCTCAGGCATATATTCCGCCACCAGGGTGACGCAGTTCGGCATGACCGCCCCCAGCCCCAGTCCGGTCAGAAAGCGCATCAGCGCCAGCTGCGACGGGCTTTGCGCCAACGCCCCGGCAAGGCTGAAGAGGGCGAAAAGCGCCACCGACCACAGCAGGATGCGTTTGCGACCATAGCGGTCGGAGAGCGGGCCGGCTACCAGCGCGCCGATGGCCACACCAAACATGGCCGCGCCGAGCACCGGGCCCATTTGCGCCCGGCTGATGCCCCAGTCTTCAATCAGAGCCGGGGCGATAAAACCCATCACCGCCGCGTCATAGCCATCAAGCATGATGATGACAAAACACAGCAGCAGGACGTTCCATTGAAAGCGCGAGATCGGTCGGGCATCGATCCACGCCTTCACATCGACAACACGAGAGTGGTTCATAGGGTCACTTCCTTAAGCAGGCGGTACGAATGTTCTGGTGACTGTTTTTTTTGGATTGAACTTTCGTATTCAACTTAAGGCAGTCCCCGGGCGCTGTCTGGTTCAAAAAACCGGCGTCAGCTATGAGTTCTGTTTATATTGTGAAGTGAACGACAAAAAGAGAGACATAAAAAAACCCACAGCGTAACGGCTGTGGGTGGTGGTGAGAGATAGCGATTGCGGCGGGTGAAATCAGCGGTTCGGAATGATTAAATCGCCGCGCAGCATACTGCCGCCGAGCATTTGCGTTTTTTCCGTCAGCCAGCTGACAATGCGCGTTGCCATCGCATCCATCGAATACTCAATGGCCGGAATAGTCGGGATGCCGGGGAGCTGTAACGATCCGGCCAGACTAAAGACCATCACTTTTTCCGGCACCGCCCGGTTGAACGCCATCAGCTGCGGCACGACATGCTGCGCCTGCTGCTCATCAGCCACCAGTAAGGCATTGAAATTTAAGGTGGTCGCATTGTTGACCAGCTCCTGAACCGCCACCGACGGCGAGGTGCTGTCGAGGAACACCAGGTTGCGATTAAACGGCAGGAAGTTTTTCTCCAGCGCGTGTTTGTAGCCCAGCAGCACCTGTTCGGCAAACCCACCCCCTTCCGGATGGATCAGCGCAATCTGCCGACGTCCCTGGCTAATCAGATAGTTACAGGCCGTTTCCGCCGCAAACGCGTGGTCAAACTGAATGCTGTTAGCCCCTTCGCTCTCCAGGCAGTCAATCAGCGCCACGTCCGGACGGTCGATATTCAGTGGAAAGCGCGCACCAATAATCAGTACATCGTCACACAGCCCGCAGCTCAGCTCTTCCAGCGAGTTCATCACCCCGGCACGGGTATTGGCAAAGCGCAGCAGCAGATGTTTTTGATGCTGGCTCAGCTGCTTTTCCAGGGCATACAGGTAGCTGGTCGTTTGATTAATATTGTCCTGCGCGCAGATCACGCCAATGCAGCCGGTGGTCTGGCTCAGCAGCGACTGGGCGATCATATTGGGCCGGTAGTTGAGCTCTTCCGCCGCCTGCAGCACCGCCTGACGACTGGCTTCTTTTACGCCGCGCGTACCGCTCAACACGCGAGAAACGGTCGCTTTGGATACTCCAGCTAAACGTGACACATCATTGATTGTAGACATCATTCTCCCCTGACAGGGTCCGTCCGATCCCCGTAAATTCCTGGTCCTGAATCGCTTCAATAATAACCATCTCAGTATATCCGTTTCCATTTTCATTTGGAAACCGATTCTCCATTTCACGGAAAAACATCGCAAAACTGGCCGATTTCTGTGAGCGAAATCCAATTAATTAGCGGCATAAGGAGAAGATCTTGACAGTCATCACAGTTCTGTTTTTTATGAATGGAAACCGGTTTCCGTCTGATATCAAATCATTCACGCAATAACTTTTTACATTTTGAGGATGAGTGTCGATGTACAAGATTATGCTGTGCTGCTCTGCAGGAATGTCCACCAGCTTACTGGTCAGAAAGATGGTGGATGTGGCCAAGGAACGTAACCTGCCGGTGCAGATTGACGCCTATGGCGTTTCCGAATTTGACATGCAGTTTCCGCAGTACCAGGTGGTGCTTCTTGGCCCTCAGGTGAAATACATGCTGAAAACCTTGTCTGACAAAGCCGCTTCGCTGAATATTCCGGTCCAGCCGATTAACACCATGGACTACGGCATGCAGCGAGGAGATAACGTTCTGGATTATGCCCTGTCGCTGATTAACCCGGCGCAATAAGAGGTGTTCAAATGAGTTCTCTGTATCAGTCCATGATTGCCGTGATCGAGCAATCTATTACTCCGCTGGCAGGACGCCTTGGGCAGCAGAAATATGTTATCGCGATTCGCGATGGCTTCACTGCCGCATTGCCGTTCATGATCATCGGCTCTTTCATGCTGGTATTTATCTTTCCACCTTTTTCACCGGACACCACTAACGGTTTTGCCCGCGGCTGGCTCGATTTCTCTCAGCAGTATCGCGAACAGCTGATGCTGCCGTTCAACCTCAGCATGGGGGTGATGACGTTCTTTATCTCCGTCGGAATTGGCGCCAGCCTCGGTCGTCAGTTTCAGCTGGACCCGGTGATGTCCGGCCTGCTGGCGTTTATGGCCTTTTTACTGGTGGCCGCGCCGTATGCTGATGGCAAAATCTCGACCCAATACCTGTCAGGCCAGGGGATCTTCACGGCGTTAATTACCGCGATTTACTCCACCCGCATTTATGCGTGGCTGAAACAGAACAACATTACCATTCGCCTGCCGAAAGAGGTGCCGACCGGCGTCGCCCGCTCTTTTGAAATTCTGATCCCGGTACTGGTGGTGATTGGTACCCTGCATCCGCTGAACCTGTTTATCGAAGCCCAGACCGGCATGATTCTGCCGCAGGCGATTATGCACCTGCTGGAACCGCTGGTTTCTGCTTCCGACTCCCTGCCGGCGATTCTGCTCTCCGTGCTGATGTGCCAGATTTTCTGGTTTGCCGGGATCCACGGCTCGCTGATTGTCACCGGCATCATGAACCCGTTCTGGATGGCGAACCTGTCGGCTAACCAGGCCGCGCTGGCCGCCGGTGCTGCTCTGCCGCACGTCTATCTGCAAGGTTTCTGGGACCACTATCTGCTGATTGGCGGCGTAGGTTCAACTTTACCGCTGGCCTTCCTGCTGCTGCGTAGCCGTGTGGCGCACCTGCGGAGCATCGGCAAAATGGGCATCGTGCCAAGCTTCTTCAATATTAATGAACCGATTCTGTTCGGCGCTCCGATTATCATGAACCCGATGATGTTTATCCCGTTCGTGTTCGTCCCGATGATCAACGCCATCCTCGCCTATGGCGCCACCCGCCTCGGCTGGCTGTCACAGGTGGTTTCCCTGACGCCGTGGACCACGCCGGCACCTATCGGCGCCTCCTGGGCCGCTAACTGGACGCTCAGCCCGGTGGTCATGTGCGTGATTTGCATGGTGATGTCTGCGGTTATCTACCTGCCGTTCCTGCGTGCCTATGAGCGCTCATTGCTGAAAACTGAAGTCGAAAAAGCCAAAAACGTCGTTCCGGTTGCTGAGACCGTTGGTCAGTAATCATTGGGAAATACATCCTTAATTGTATTTCCCGGCTCCACTAAATAATAAATCGACAGCACTGTCTGGAATAATGCGAAAAAGGAATTTTCGCTACATCCTTTAATATAAAGAACAACCTCAGGAATGATTATGATCGAACTAGAAGAAGCGGTAATGGAAATTATCGTGAATGCGGGACAGTCACGCTCATTATGTTTTGAAGCGTTACACGCAGCCCGCAACGGTAATATCGACGAAGCCAAATTACTCCTTAATGAAGCCGATGGTTATGCCCGTCGCGCGCACCAGATGCAGACCCAGCTCATCGAGCAGGATGCCGGTGAGGCGCGCCAGCCGATGACCTTAATCATGGTGCATGCGCAGGATCATTTAATGAATTCACTGCTTGCCCGTGAATTTTCAGAAGAGATGATTCATCTGTATCAGCGTTAATTTATTAATAAAACCACACTGAATAATAAGTCCCTTTATTCTTCAGCGTAGCTGTACCCTAAATAAACCGGATCAGCTTGCCCCGATCATGATATTTCATTCGGAGCGGGATGGTTATTGTCTGAACATCAATAAAATATTAAATGTGAGATAACCATGAAAACAATAAAAAGACTGCCATTAGCCATGGCGGTAGTCGCCGCGCTGTGCCCAGTTTCCGTACTCGCACAAGATTTTACTCAGGACCAAATCGACGCCATTGTGGCAAAAGCTGTCGATAAAGCGCTGGCCGACCGTCAGGCCAAAATCGATGCCGCCGCCGATAAGAAAGTGGATGTGGTGACCAACCCGCAAACCACCGCCGCCTCCCCGGATATGGCGATTCCGTTCGGCCTCAAATTCAGCGGCTACGCCCGTTACGGCGCGCAGTTCCAGACCGGCGACCAGAAATTTGTCGGCGTTGACGGCTCCTATAACGGCGCCTCGGCGATCGGTCGTCTGGGTAACGAAGGCAACGGCGGCGAATTCCAGATCACCAAAGCCTTTAAGAGCAGCCAGGGCGCGATCTGGGATATCAACGTGATGTTCGACCACTGGAGCGACGAAGTTAACCTGAAAAAGGCCTACGTCGGCGTGACCAACGTGCTGGAATCCAACCCGAACGCCTATATCTGGGCCGGTCGTGACTTCCACCAGCGTCCACAACAGGGCATCAACGACTACTTCTGGATGAACCACGACGGCCAGGGTGCCGGGGTGAAAAACTTCGATATCGGCGGCGTGCAGTTTGACGTGGCGACGGTCTCGCAGGTGGAATCCTGTAGCCCGGAAGTGATGGCCGATGAGTCGAACCCATCGCGCATCACCTGTACCGGCGGTTCCGGCACCGGCGACGACGGCCACTACGCGCTGACTTCGAAAATTCACAACATGAAAGCCGGCCCGATCGATGTTGAGGTGTACGCCAACTACGGCTTCGACTCGAAAGCGGTGGATGGTGATGAACGCCTCGATGCCTGGCAGGGCGGCCTGGTGCTGAGCCATACCAACGACAGCGGCATCAACAAGGTTATCCTGCGCTACTCCGATAATTCGGATAACAGCGTGTATAACAAAACCGATGACCTGACGACGGTGTACGCCAGCTTTGAAGGCAGCCATAAGTTCACCCAGCAGGCGCAGGTCGATTACCTGTTGGCATTCCACGATTATGACGACGGCAAAGACAATACCGACAACCGTAAGAACTACGGCGTGATCGTGCGCCCGATGTACTTCTGGAACGAAGTACACTCAACCTGGCTGGAAGCGGGCTACCAGCGTGTTGATTACGATCAGGGCGGGGATAACAAAGGCTGGAAGCTGACGCTGTCGCAGAACATCTCTATCGGTATGGGTCCGGAGTTCCGTCCGATGCTGCGCTTCTACGTTACCGGCGGCCAGGTCGATAACAAACATACCGCGAAAGTGAACAACACCAACGACAACCAGCTGGACTCGTTGAACGTCGGCGGGATGTTCGAAGCCTGGTTCTAAGATCCGTTCCCGGGCCGCGGCATAACGCCGCGCCCGGACACCTTCGGCATAACACCGGTGTGACGTTATTTCTGACTCAGGCGACGCGCGATACGCTCAAGCTTGATCATCAGTAATAGCGTCACCCCCGCCAGAACGATGGTGAGCGCCGAACCATCCGCAATATTGCCGCGGTCGGTCAGGCTGAAAATCGTTACCGGCAGCGTCGTCCAGCCCGGCGGATAGATCATCACCGTAGCCCCCAACTCCCCCATCGACAACGACAGGCTCAGCGCCAGCGCGGAGATCATCCACGGCATCATCAGCGGCAAAGTCACATGGCGCAGGCGGTATCCCGGCGATGCGCCCAGGCTTGAGGCAACGTTTTCAATATCCGGTGAAATACGCGCCAGCCCGGTGGAAACGTTGCTGAACGTAAAGGCGGAAATCAGTACGAAGTGCGCCGCCAGCACAATCCCGAAGGTCCCGTTCATCTGCAACGGCCCCTGGCTGAAGGCCACCAGAATCCCCAACCCTACCGATACCGACGGGATCGCGCTGGGCAGATAAAACGCCAGCCCCAGATAACGCTGCAGGCGGGCGCTGAACTGGCGCAGAGAGAGCGCCGCCCACATGCCGCACAGCAGGGCAAACAGGCTGGCGCAAAAGCCCACCACCAGGCTGGAGAACAGAGAATCCCAGGCGGCGCCCCGAAACGCATTCACAAAATGACCGAAGGTAAACCCCGACGGCAGCAGGCCGTTCCACTGCTGGCTCAGGCTGGACATCAGGATCGCCGCCAGCGGCAGGAAGAAAAAGCCGGCAAACAGCACGACTGCCAGCCCCCCCGCCGCCGCACGGCCTTTACGCGACCAGATTAACATCGTTAGCTCCTCACGCCGGTACGCGCGGCGGCTAGTCGGTAGAGCATAAACAGCCCCAGCGACAGCAGAATATTGATCAGCGCAATCATGCAGGCCACGCCGTAATCGGACTCAAGAATCGCCTTGCTGTAGACCATCATCGGCAGGGTATTCACCCCTTTGGCACCGATAAACAACACGATACCGAACTCGTTGGTGGTCAACAGCAGACACAGGCTGCCCCCCGCCATCAGCGCCGGGAGCGCCGCCGGAAAAATCACCTGGGCGATCACCCGCAGCGGATGGGCCCCGAGAATGCTGGCCGCCTCCAGCTGGCTTTTATCGATCTGCCGCAGCCCGGCCATCAGCGGGCGCATCACCAGCGGCGTGAACACGGTGATTTCCGCCAGAATCACTCCCTGAATCGAGTAGAGAAAATCGATCGGCGGCAAGGCGAAATCGAACAGCGACATCAGCGTGCCGTTCAGCAGTCCCGCTGACCCGTAAATAAAGGTGAAGGCCAGGGTGATCAGAAACGTCGGCAGGGCAATAAAGGTGTCGATCACCCGGCCAATCAGCGCGCTGCCGGGGAACGGAATAAACACCAGAATCAGCGCCAGCAGGCTGCCGAGCAGCAGACAGCCGAGGGTGGCGCATACCGCGATTTGCAGGGTGTTCAGCAGGGCGCCGATAAAACGCCGCGAGTCGATGACCTGCCAGAAGGTCCCGAGGCTCAGATGACCGCTGTCATCGCGCAGCGCCTGTTCGGCAATCAGCAGCAGCGGGTAGAAAAACAGCGTCGCCAGTACCAGCAGCGGCAGCAGTAGCCACAGGAAGGGCCGCAGGTTCAAGGCCGGGCGCGAAAGCGTGAGCATATGCGACATCGTTACACCTCAATCAGTACCGCATCGTTCGGTTCAAAGTAAAGCGTCAGCTGGTCGCCCGCCCGGGGCAGCGGATTGACGTGCGTCATCACGATGCGCACCGCTTCACCGGCAACGTCGCACAGCAGATGGGTCAAATCGCCCTGCCAGTGCACCGAGGTCAGCGTGGCGTGGAGCCGGTTACTGACCGCCGAACGGGGAACCAGGCTCATATGCTGCGGGCGAATACACAGCAGCTTGTTATGCCCGTGCTGCCCGCCCTGGCTGAAGGCCTGAATCAGCCCGCCGCCGCAGCTGACGCTGACCAGCCCAGGGCCGGCCATATCGCTCAGTGCCGTGGCCTGCAGGATATTGGCGCGCCCGAGGAACTCGGCGCTGAAGCGGTTCGGTGGGTTGTGATATAGCTGATGGGTCTCCCCGTGGGCGATCATCGAGCCGTCTTTCATGATGCCAATCTTGTCCGCGAGGGTCAGGGCTTCGGTCTGATCGTGGGTGACATAGAGAATGGTCAGCTCCGGCAGTTCGCGATGCAGGCGCGCAATCTCCTCCACCATGTTGTGGCGAATTTGCGCATCCAGCGCCGACAGCGGTTCGTCGAGCAGCAGCACCCGCGGGCGCACGGCAATGGCCCGAGCAATGGCGACGCGTTGCTGCTGGCCGCCGGAAAGCTGGTGCGGATAGCGGGTGGCGTAGTCCGCCATCCCGACAATCTTCAGCGCTTCCTTGACCCGGTCGACGATCAGCGCTTTTGGCTGCTTTTGCGCCCGCAGGCCGAAGGCGACGTTGTCTTCCACCTTCATGTGCGGGAACAGAGCGTAGTTTTGCACCACCATCGCCAGGCCACGCTTGTAGGGCGGCAGCCCGGTGACGTCGGTATCGCCGATCAGAATGCGCCCGCCCGCCGGTTGCACAAACCCGGCAATCGCCCGCAGCACCGTGGTTTTTCCGGAGCCAGACGGGCCGATCAGCGCCAGCACTTCCCCCGGTTCAATGGTCAATGACAGCGGTTTCAGCACCACGTTGCCGTGATAGGACACGCGCAGTGCGTCGAGGGTTATCCCGGAGGTCCCCGCCTGCGCCGGGGAGTGGGAAGCAGTCGTTTTCATCAGCATCAGGCTTACTCGCTGTCGGTCACTTGGTGCCAGCGGGCAATATCTGCCGATAGCGATCCGGCCACATCGTCCCAGTTCGGTTCCCAGCTTTTCACGCCGTTGAGCGCCGCTTTTGCCGCCTGGTAGTTTCCGTCGGTTGGCGTGACATCGCTGCGCACCGGCAGGCCCCAGGAGAGCGCGCTGACGTGGCTCTGCGCCGGTTTATCCAGCAGGAAGTTGATCAGCTTTTTGCCGTTTTCGCTCTGCGGACCATTTTTGACCAGGCCGACGGTGTACGGCAGGGCCAGGGCGCTGCGTTCGCCGTTCTCGTCCGCCGGCCAGAAGATTTTCACGTTGGGGTTGCGGGCAATCTGCGACAGGTTCATCTGCAGGTCGCCGTTAGCCACAAACAGTTCACCTTTATTCACCAGCGCGGTCAGCTTGCCGGTGGAGGCGGACGGGCCGACGTTATTGGCCTGCAGTTTGCCGAGATAGGCAAAGCCCGCCTCTTTGCTGCCGAGGCTGTGGAAGGCCTGCAGCATCACCGCGGTCCCATCGCCGGCCTGGCCTGGGGTGGAGTACTGGAGTTTGTTTTTGAAGCTGCTGTCCAGCAGCGCCTGCCAGCTGGCCGGGGCGCTTTTTAACAGCTGGCTGTTATAGATGAAGGTCAGGTAGTTGTTCACCAGCGGCGAGTAGTGGGCGTTGGCGCCGGGGATTGCGTCGCTGCCCTGCGGGGTAAATTCGGCGAGCAGGTTTTCTTTGGCGGCGCGCTGGATAAACGGCGGCACGGTGACCAGCACATCGGCCTGCGGGTTGGTCCGCTCTTTCGCCAGGCGCTCGACGATCGCCCCGGAGCCGCCTTCCACATACTGCACTTTGATGCCCGTCGCTTTGGTGAAGGCGTCGAACTGGTTCTGATACCAGCTGTTGTCGCCATCATGCAGGCCGTCAGCAGAATAAACCGTGACCACGCCATCGGCCCACACCGGGGTGCTGGCGAGTGCGAAAGCGGAGAGCAGAGCAAGTCGGGAGAGTTTCATCGTATCAGCCTCATTGGGTGGTGATGTCAAATGGTCTATACCAGATTGAATGTCACGCTACCGGGGATTTATGACAGAACGATGAACGAAGTGTGTCCGGTGGATGAAAAACGGAGGCAACAGAGAGGGAGAGCAGCGCGTGGAATTTCCCCGGAGGCGGCGCCTTCCGCGCCTTGTCCGGGCTACCTGACTACCCAGCGGCAAGAATCGTAGCCCGGTCAGCGCAGCGCCACCGGGGAAAAGGCCGCGCCCAGAGCCACGTGGATGCGATGAATCGTAGCCCGGTCAGCGCAGCGCCACCGGGGAAAAGACCGCGCCCAGGGCCACGTGGATGGGATGAATCGTAGCCCGGTCAGCGCAGCGCCACCGGGGAAAAGACCGCACACAGGGCCATGCGGATGCGATGAATCGTAGCCCGGTTAGCGCAGCGCCACCGGGGAAAAGACCGCGCCCAGGGCCACGCGGATGCGATGAACCGTAGCCCGGTCAGCGCAGCGCCACCGGGGAGAGGCCGCACCCAGAGCCACGCGGATGCGGTGAACCGTAGCCCGGTCAGCGCAGCGCCACCGGGGAAAAGACCGTGCCCAGAGTCACGCGGATGCGATGAACCGTAGCCCGGTCAGCGCAGCGCCACCGGGGAAAAGACCGCGCCCAGAGCCACGTGGATGGGATGAATCGTAGCCCGGTCAGCGCAGCGCCACCGGGGAGAGGCCGCGCCCAGAGCCACGCGGATGCGGTGAACCGTAGCCCGGTCAGCGCAGCGCCACCGGGGAAAAGGCCGTGCCCAGAGTCACGCGGATGCGATGAACCGTAGCCCGGTCAGCGCAGCGCCACCGGGGAAAAGACCGCGCCCAGAGCCACGTGGATGGGATGAATCGTAGCCCGGTCAGCGCAGCGCCACCGGGGAAAAGACCGTGCACAGAGTCACGCGGATGCGATGAACCGTAGCCCGGTCAGCGCAGCGCCACCGGGGAGAGGCCGCCCCCAGGGCCGAAAAAATCAGTGGGTATCGACTTCGATGCGCAAGCTGTCGTGACGCCAGTACTCGATATCGTAATCAAGAATGCGCCCGTGCTGATCGTAGTTGAGGCGGCGCAGCAACAGCGCCGGACGCCCTTCCATCACCCCCAGCACCTGCGCGGCCTGCGGCGGCATTGAGGTGGGATAGAACGACAGATGCATGCTGGTATATATCAGGTCGTAATGAGTCTGATAAATCTCGGTCAGGCTGCCGTTCAGGTCGTGACGCAGCAGCTCCGGCACGCGCGCCGGCAGACAGTGGTTTTCGCTGTAGCAGATCGCCCGCCCGTCGGCGTAGCGCAGGCGCGTCAGCAGGTACACCTGATCGAACGGCTGTAGCGCCAGCGGTGCCATCACATCCAGCGGCACCGCCGCGAGCCGGCCATTCAGCAGCACCGTTTTCGGCTCCCGCCCCTGCTCCAGACACAGCTTGTGGAAGTTGGTATTTTGCGTCGGGTCCAACCACAGGCGCTCCGGCGTCACAAACCAGCCGCGGCGATCGGCACGATAAATCACGCCGCTGGCCTCCAACTGCGCCAGGCTCTCACGCACCGTAATCCGCGTGGTGTTGAACAGGCTGCACAGTTCGCGTTCTGACGGCAGTTTGTCACCGCTTTTCAACGCGCCGTTTTCGATACGAGCCTGCAATTGCGCCTTAATCAACAGGTATTGCGGCGTCTCGCCAGAGGGTGATTTCATGATGTCTCGCACACAGATTGGATAGCGCCATTATACCCATGGAGATGAATTTTTTGTTGCAGCGCGATCTTTTCTTTGACCTTTTGCCGCCATTATCACCATTATAAAACCAATCTGGTATAGACCAAAATGGTGAGACAAATGACGTCACGTAATTACCTGCTGCTGACCCCTGGCCCGTTAACCACCTCCCGCACGGTGAAAGAGGCGATGCTCTTCGATAGCTGCACCTGGGATGATGACTACAACCTCGGGGTGGTACAGACCATTCGCCAGCAGCTGGTTCAGCTGGCAACGCCTGCGGAAGGCTACACCTCGGTGCTGCTGCAGGGCAGCGGCAGCTACGCGGTGGAGGCGGTGCTCGGCAGCGCGATCGGCGCGCAGGGCAAAGTGCTGATCGTCAGCAACGGCGCCTACGGTGCGCGGATGATTGAAATGGCACAGCGGATGGGCGTCGCCTGTCAGCCGTACGATTGCGGCGAAGTGACCCGCCCGGACGTGGCGGAGATCGAAAAGATCCTGCAGGCGGACCCGGCGATCGGCCATATTGCGATGGTCCATTGCGAAACCACCACCGGGATGCTCAACCCGATTGCCGAGGTGGCAGAGCTGGCGCAGCGCTACGGTAAACGCTATATCGTCGATGCGATGAGCAGCTTCGGCGGCATTCCGCTGGACGTCGCCGCGCTGAATATCGACTACCTGATAAGCTCCGCCAACAAGTGCATTCAGGGGGTGCCGGGGTTCGCATTCGTGATTGCACGGGAAAGCGAACTGGCAGCTTGCGAGGGTCGCTCGCGCTCGCTGTCGCTGGATCTGTATGCCCAGTGGCGCTGCATGGAAGACCATCATGGCAAGTGGCGCTTCACCTCCCCGACCCATACCGTGCTGGCCTTTGCCCAGGCGCTGAAAGAGCTGGCCGCAGAGGGAGGCGTGAGCGCCCGCCATCAGCGCTACAGCACCAACCAACGTCGGCTGGTGGCCGGCATGCGCGCCTTAGGTTTCCAGCCGCTGTTGGAAGACAGCCTGCATTCGCCGATCATCACCGCCTTTTACTCGCCGAAGGCGCCGCAGTACCGCTTTGAACGCTTCTATCAGCAGCTTAAGGCTCAGGGCTTCGTGATCTATCCGGGGAAAGTCTCGCAAAGCGACTGCTTCCGCATCGGCAATATCGGCGAAGTCTACGACGCCGACATCACCGCCCTGCTGACCGCCATCGATAACGCCATGTACTGGAAACACTGAGGAACCGCCATGAACCGTATTACCGCACTGATTCTTGACTGGGCCGGCACCACCGTGGATTTCGGCTCCTTCGCGCCAACCCAGATTTTTGTCGAAGCCTTCCGCAAGGCGTTTGACGTCGAGATAACGCTGGCGGAAGCCCGCGTTCCGATGGGGCTCGGCAAGTGGCAACACATTGAAGCGCTGGGGCAGCTACCCTCGGTGGATGCCCGCTGGCAGGCGAAATTTGGCCGCGCGATGAGCGCCGACGATATTGACGCGATCTACGCCGCGTTCATGCCGCTGCAGATTGCCAAAGTCGTCGATTTTTCTGCACCCATCGCCGGCGTTGTCGACACCATTGCCGCCTGTCGCGCCGATGGCCTGAAAATTGGCTCCTGCTCCGGCTACCCGCGCGCGGTCATGGAGAAGCTGATCCCCGCCGCCGCCGCCCAGGGCTACGCCCCGGACCATTGGGTGGCTACCGATGACCTGGCCGCCGGCGGGCGTCCCGGCCCGTGGATGGCGCTGCAAAACGTCATTGCCCTCGGCATTGATGCCGTCGCGCACTGCGTGAAGGTCGATGATGCCGTTCCGGGTATTACCGAAGGGCTGAACGCCGGGATGTGGAGCGTCGGGCTGGCGGTGTCCGGCAACGAATTTGGCGCGACCTGGGAGGAATATCAGCAGATGACGACAGAAGCGATCGCCACCCGTCGTGAACAGGCGGCTGAAAAACTGTATGCCGCCGGGGCGCATTATGTGGTCGATACCCTGGCCGATTTGCCGGGCGTCATTGCCGACATCAACGCCCGTCTGGCAAGAGGTGAGCGCCCGTAGTCCTGGCTCGCGTGCCCCCGGCAGCGGCCGCAACGCCGTGCCCGGGCGGCACGTTACACCCGGACTTTGGTGGCGACCAGCAGCCCGGTCAGCAGCATCAAGGCCCCGGAGATGACCAGCGGCGACAGCAGACCGAGATGGTCCAGCGCCACGCCGCCCACCGCCGCGCCACAGGTGTTTGCCAGCTGGATCACCGCCACCTGAATCGACCCGGCTTTTTCCGCCTGATCGGCAAGAGAGCGGGTGATCCACGTTGACCAGCCCACCGGAATCAACGCGAAGGCGAGACCCCAGATAATCGCCACCGTCGAGGCCACGATTTTGCTTTCCCCCCACAGCACCAACACCGCCGCGCTGACCGCCAGCACCACCGGCGCAATCGCCAGCGCCGCTTTGACCGAACGCTTGAGCAGCACGGAGGAGAGCGAGGTCCCGACGAAGCTGGCGATGCCGAAGCTCAGCAGTACCAGCGTCAGGCCAGAGACATCAAAGCCGGCGAGGTTCATAAACACCGGGCGGATATAGGTAAAGAAGGAAAACTGCCCGGCAAAGGCCATAAAGATGGCGCACATGCCGGCCATCACGCCGGGGCGCTTCAACAAGCCAAACATGTTTTGCTGTTGTGACGGGGATTCGCCCGGCAGTGAAGGCAGCGCCTTGATCACCCAAATCGTACACACCACGCCCATCACCGCCGCAGCGTTAAAGACGTTACGCCAGCCGATAATCCCGCCGAGGAAGCTGCCCAGCGGCGCGGCGATCACCAGCGCAATCGACACCGCGCCAAAGATAATCGACAGCGCTTTCGGCACCACCCGCATTGGCACAAGGCGCATCGTCAGCGAAGCCGACATCGCCCAGAAGCCGCCCAGCGCCAGCCCCAGACAGGCGCGGCCCAGCAGCAGCAAGGTGAAGCTGTTGGCGAAGGAGACCAGCAGGCACGAGAGGGTCAGCAGTACGGAAAACAGAATCACCACGTAACGACGGTCGGTGCTGCGGATAATCGAGGTAATAAACAGGCTGGAAAACATCGCCACAAAGGCGGTCGTGGTGACCGACTGCCCGGCGACGCCTTCAGAGATACCTAAATCCTGAGCCATCGGCGTGAGCAGGCTAACCGGTAGAAACTCCACGGTAATCAGGCAGGCCACGCAGAAGGCCACCGCGAATACCGCCGACCAGTTCGGTCGCGCAGTCTGGTGAGCATGTGGCGTGGAGGCATTTGAAGACGTCATGGGTTACCTGCATGGTTGGAGAGCGGAAAAGCTGCGCAGTGTAACATTTTGTGTGTGACTAATTTAACAATTCAATTACGAGAAGCTTGATTATTGCCGGTAAAACGGCTGGCAAGCCGGTCAGACAAGGCTTGCCAGCGCACAGAATGCTAAATTAGCCGCGCTGTGCGTTTTTGGCCGCCGTAGCCAGGCCGCAAATCCACTCCTGATGGCCGTTGATCATCGGGTTCGGCAGCGTCTGCGCCAGCGCCTGTGCCGGAGCCCCTTTCTGTGACTCCTGGGTCAGGATGCGCACGCGGCCGCCGGGCAAATCTTCGAACAGCCAGGCGTGGATCACGTCCAGCCGCGTGGTTGCATCCCCTTCAGCCCAACCGTGCCACGCGACGCGCGCCGCCTGTCCGGCCACCGGTGGAACATATTCGGTTACCTGCGCTTCGATCGGGAAGCCGAAGGTTGAGAAACGGAAGCGGGCGTTGGCGCTCAGCGTCGGGCCGCTGCCGTCATGAAAACGGATATCGGCCACGTTGCTGTAGTAGGTGGGCCATAAGGTAGTGTCATCGAGCTGCGCCCAGATTTCCGCCGCGGTCAGGCCGCTGACGATGATTTCATTGGAGGCAAAGTTATCGGTTGTCCCCGGCAGGTAATCTTCCGGCCAGACGATGGCGCTTTGGTGCATTGACTGTTTCATAAGAGACCTCGTAACGGTGAGATTTAACGAGGTCAATCATCTGCCGGGAGGTGATATAAATCTAATCATCATCATTGATGATGATTATCACAGGTGGTGATATCAGTGCAGCCAGTGGACACCATCTTGCGGTAAAAACAAGGCGTTATAGCGCTGTTGCAGCAGGACTATATCGCTCAGTTCCGGGTCCAGCTCGCGTAAAAACCCTTGGGCCAGACGGATCTGGGCGTCGGTGATCGGCGCCGCCAGGCGGGCCTTTTGCATCAGCCGATACCAGTAGTGCAGATTGCGCTCGCTGCCGTCGACGATCCCCACCTGCCAGATCAGCAGGACCTGGGCGGCGTTTTGCAGATGCGCCTCATTGGGGCGTTCAAGATAACGCAGATACTCGTGACCGGCGGCTTTCCCCAGCGCATCGATCATCGATTCCAGTGGCTCCGGGGTAATGCCCAGGCGCTCGCTCAGGCGGCGAATCGCACGGCGTGAATCAGAGGTAAGTACCCGAAAACCGACAACAAATACGACCACCAGCGTGGCCAATCCTATCCAGACCATTCATCCTCTCATTCTCTATCCGTCATACTTCACGCTGCAGATGCGTTGGCTACGCGCGTTCACCCCGGCCAGACGTTATCTCTGCCTCAGGGGAGCCGCTCCCTTGCCGCTTTCCTGTAACCTGAATGAGTGAGGGTATCCCGCATCCTCACTATCATAATGGGAATTTGCGCGCTGTCGACTCCCCGGCGTACCATAATGTGACTTATCGTCGCTGCGGATAGACATCATGAAATCTGATATCAGAAACCTCGATCTGAATCTGCTGAAAACGCTGGATGCGCTGCTCGATGAACGCAGCGTGACCCGGGCGGCGGCGCGGCTTTCGCTGACCCAGCCGGCGGTCAGCGGCATGCTGACGCGCCTGCGGGACGCCTTTAACGACCCGCTGTTTGTCCGCGCCCCGCACGGCATGGTGCCGACCCTGCGCGCGCAGGCGCTGGCGTTGCCGGTAAAGCAACTGCTGGCGGATGCCGACGCGCTGCTGCAGCCGGCCACTTTCGATCCGCAACGGGCCGAATTAACCTGGACGATAGCCGCCACCGATTACGCGCTGAAAGCGGTGATCGTGCCGTTTATCGCCGCGCTAAAGCCCCTGGCGCCGGGTATCCGGGTGCGCATTATCCCGGAATCGCCGCAAACCCTGTTCAGCCAAACCGAACGCGGGGATGTTGATATTGCCCTGCTGACGCCCCGCTCCACGCCGCCCGAACTTCACAGCCGGGCGCTGTATCAGGAAGAGTACGTGTGTCTGATGCGCGCGGACCATCCCCAGGCGGCGGAGCCGTTAACTCTGGATCTGTTCTGTACGCTGGAGCACGTGCTGGTCTCCTGGCAGGGCGATAGCTTTCGCGGTGTGACCGATGAGGCGCTGGCGGCGCTGGGACGGTCGCGGCGGGTAGGGCTGTCGGTCAGCAGTTTTCTGGTGCTGCCGGAGGTGCTGGCGGTCAGCAATATGATTGCGGTAGTGCCGCGTCGGCTGGCGAAAATGGCGAACGGAATGCGCATCGCCCCGCCGCCGCTGGCGATCCCCGGCTTTACCAAAAGCATGGCGTGGCACGAGCGTAGCCACCGCGACCCGGCGCAGCAGTGGCTGCGGGAACTGCTGCACCAGACTGCCCAGTTGGAGAGATAAAAAAAAGCCCGGCGCTAAGGCCGGGCAAGGTTACCAATACGCCATCACTCGGCGGTCTGCAAAATCTGTTTCTTTTTCTCGCGGCGAATTTTACGTTCTTCGAAGACCGCCACGATGGCCATCAGGCAGATACAGCCGATAGCTGCCGCATCCAGCGCCGCAAAGGTGCCGGCCCAGCCGGTCAGGCCGAATACCGGCGTGCCGTCGGCAATCATCCCCAGCCCCAGCTTGGCGAAGCTGTCGCCGATCAGATAGGCAAAGGTGCCTTTGATGCCATCGGCTGCCCCGATCGCTTTTTTCGGCACGAAGCCCACCGCGGCAACCCCGATCAGCAACTGCGGACCGAAGACCAGGAAACCTAAAGCAAACAGCGACATCAGGTAGACGTACTGGTTGCTGGCATGCTGATAGACGCCGAGGGTAGCGATGATTAACGCCAGCGCGACGCAGGCCACCAGCGCCCGACGACCGTTCGCCAGATCCGACAGCCAGCCCCACAGCAGCGTGCCGACCAGCGCGCCCACTTCAAACAGGGTAAAGCCCTGAATCGCCACCTCTTTAGACAGCTTCAGCTCCTGGAAGGCATAGACCGTCGACCACTGGTCGATACCGATACGCACCACGTAGAGGAAGATGTTGGAGAAGCACAGCAGCCAGATGACTTTGTTTTTCAGCACGTACTCGACGAAAATCTGCCATTTGGTCATGGCGTTCTCTTCGGTCTCTTTATCTTCTTCGCTGATCTCTTCGCCGAACAGCTCTTCGGCGTTGCCGAGGCCGTAGGATTCCGGGGAGTCGCTACCAAAACGCAGGCCGATAAAGCCGACAACCAGCGCGATAATCGACGGGAAGATGAACATGCCGATGACGTGGCCGTCGAACAGATAGTTCGCCCCGAACAGCGCCACGCCCGCCGCCCCCGCACCGCCGAGGTTGTGCGAGATATTCCAGAAGCCGAGGAACGTCCCGCGCTTGCGGCGTGGGGTCCATTTGGTGATGGTCGAATAGCTACAGGAGCCGCCGGTACTCTGGAAGAAACCGCTCAGCGCGTAGAAGGCGATCATCAGGAACAAGCTGGTGGAGCCGGCCCCCATGCTGGCGCTAAAGCCGAGCATACAGATGGCGGAGAGGATCAGCATAAACGGCAGGAACTGCTTGGTGTTTTTGCCGTCCGCGTAGTAGGAAACCAGCGTTTTCCCCACGCCATAGGTGATCGAGAAACCAAGACCGATCATCCCCAGCTGGGTCATGCTCAACCCGTAGGTGGAGATCATGTCATTCTGAGCAATGTTAAAGTTTTTGCGGATCAGATACATGGTCAGGTAGCCAATAAAGACCACCAGATAGGACTGCATGAACGGTTTGAACCACATCTTGCGCCGCACGTCGAGCGGTAGGTCTAGCGTGGGTTTGCGCACCTGGTTGAGAAAGGCCAGCATGGGTGACTCCTGATTTGAATACCTGCTTGATGGCAGGCATTGTAAAAATCAGCGACGTAACTGGCCTGAGACAGCGTCCAGGCGAAACCGGGAAAATGTCTTAGTTTTGCCCCGAATGGGGCAAAACAGTGAGGTGCATCACGCTTCGTGCGGCGTTCGCGGCGCCTGGGCGTTTAAAAACGGCAGCAGCAGCAGCGCGGAAATCCCGGCGGCAATGGCAATCACCACGAAAAATCCGGTCCAGTGCCAGCGCTCCAGCACCTGCGCCAGCGGCCAGCCAGAGAGCGAGGCGCCGAGGTAGGCAAACAGCCCAACAAACCCGGTGGCCGCCCCGGCCGCCGCTTTGTGGGAACACTCCGCCGCCGCCATGCCAATCAGCATCTGTGGGCCAAACACGAAGAAGCCGGTGGTGAAGAAGCAGGCCGCCTGCATCACGTAGCTGGCGAAGGGCATCAGCCATAAACCGCCGACCGACAGCAAAATCCCGGCGGCAAAAATCAGGTTCATCGGCCCGCGGTTGCCGTTAAACAGCTTATCCGACCCCCAACCGGCGACCAGCGCGCCGATAAATCCGCCCAGTTCGAACATCGTCACCGCCGAGTTGGCGGTCACCAGATCGACGCCGAGCGTCTCCGACATGTAGAGATTGCCCCAGTCGTTAATCGCCGCCCGCACCACATAAACCAGCACGTAGCACAGCGACAGCAGCCAGATGTAGGGGTTCGCCAGCACGTACTTGTAGAGGATCTCTTTGCGCGTCAGCCCCGCCCCTTCCTGCTGCTGGGCAATCTCCAGCTCGTCGTGGCGCCAGTCGCCCACCGCCGGCAGCCCGACAACCTGGGGCCGGTCGCGCAGCCGCCAGCAGAGAAACAGCCCGGCAAGGATTGCCAGCGTACCGGCAATCATCATCCCGGCGCGCCAGCCGTAGTGCAGCGCCGCCGCGCCCACCACCATCGGGATCACTGCCCCGCCGACGTTGTGCGCGGTATTCCACAGCGCCCACCAGCCGCCGCGCTCGGTACGCGAATACCAGGCCGTCAGCAGACGGGCGCACACCGGCGAACCCCAGCCCTGGAAGAAGGCGTTCAGCGCCCACAGCACGGCAAAGGCCCACAGCGAGGTGGAGAAGCCAAACAGGATATTGACCACCCCGGTGGCGACCAGCCCCAGTCCCATAAAATACCGGGCGTTGGAGCGGTCGCTGACGATGCCGGAGAAAAACTTCGACAGCCCGTAGGTGATGTAAAACAACGTCGCCAGCAGGCCGATATCGCTGCGGGTCAGGACGTTGCTGGCGAGAATTTCCGGTACCGCGGCGTTAAAGCTTTTCCGGGTAAAGTAAAACAGGGCATACCCTAACCAGATGGTCAGCAGGATATGACGCCGCCAGTAGCGATAGCGCTCATCCAGCGCCTGTTTATCGGTAATCGGCGCGGCATCGGGTGGGGATTTCAGCAAGTTCAGCATCATCGCGCCTCAGACATAACGTTGCGGTAGGTTGACGCAAACGCGGGTACCGTGGGTGCAGGAAATCGTCAGGGTCCCGCCCAGGGCGGTGACGCGCTCGCGCATACCGGTCAGGCCAAAGCCCGGCTGTCCGCTGCCCGGCGGCAGTCCGCAGCCATCGTCTTCCAGCACCAGCATCAGCCGCCCGTCCTGCTGCCAGCCCTGCAGCGTCACCGCGCTGGCGCTGGCATGTTTGACGATATTATTCAGCCCCTCCTGGCAGACGCGGAACAGGGTGACGCGCTGGTTTTCACTCAGGGCGGACTCATCGATACGCCAGTCGAGATGGCTGACCATACCGCGGTCCTCCAGCTCCATTTCGCGCATCAGCGAGCGCACCGCCTGTTCAAGGGTCAGGTCGTCGAGCTGGCGCGGACGCAGCCGACCCAGCAGGCGGCGCACCGAATCGTAAACCCCTAGCGACAGCTGTTCAATCAGCTGGCCGCTCTGCTGCACGCCGCCGTTGTGCGGCGCCAGGCGTTGCACAATCCCCGCCTGGGTACGGATGGCGGTGATGGTCTGGCCGATATCGTCGTGCAGCTCCCGCGCCACTTCCCGGCGCACGCTCTCTTCGGTCTCCATCAATCGCTCCGCCAGTCGCCGGTTACGCGCCAGCTCGCTTTGCAGCGACTGGTTGAGTTCGCGCAGGCGCTGGATCCCGGCCCCCAGCAGCAGCCCGGTCAGGCTTTGCGCCAGCAGCGAGAGCAGTAAATCCACCGGGTGATCGTGCCAGGTCTGGCTGGCTATCAGGGCGATGGCGTTCATCAGGGCGGCAATCAGCGCCCCCTGCCAGCCGTAATGCCACGCCAGGGCGATAATCGGCAGCGCAAGGCAGAACGGCGTAAAGCGCGACAGTTCAGCGGGCAGGCCCAGCTGGAGCCACAGGCTGATGACAAACAACAGCAGGTAGCCAATCAGGTGGCGGCCGCGCCAGTTGATCGGCTGCGACACCAGCGACGGGCCTAGCGGCTGCCAGACGGTGCTGGTGAGATAGTGCCAGATAACCAGGCAGGTCGGGGCCAGGGTCAGGCCGCCGGTGAGAGTCAGCAGCAGCGCGTTCAACCCGTCGCTTCCTTCGGCGGCCCACGGCAGCGATTGCAGCAACGCAGCGGTGATCAGCGCAGCCCCCTGACGTAGCAACGTGAGCCAGTCGCGCTGGTGGCGATAGCGCGAAATCAGCGCCACCGGCAGCAGGGTCAGCACCCCACCGATCATCAAAATTAACGGATGCGCCAGCGCCACTTCCTGCGCCAGCCAGAAGATCAGCAGCCACTCGGCACCCAGCAATACCGGCCAGTAGCCGCGCGGGCACTGCAGCATCAGGCCCAAACGCAGGCCGAAGGGGAACAGCAGCACGGCGAGATCTGCGCGGGCAACCAGGTGCAGGCTGATGCTCCACAGGCAGAACCACGCGGCGGAGAAAATACAGAAGCAGCCGGCCACCGAGAGCAGCCGGGAGAGGAGTGGTTTCATGGCCTGCTACTGCCAGCTGTCGAACATGCGCCGCGCCAGCTCGACATCGTTGCTGACCCCCAGCTTTTCCAGCAGGTTCGCCCGGTGGACGTGCACGGTTTTCGGCGACAGCCCTAGCTCGACGGCGATGGCTTTCACCGCCATCCCCTGGGCCAGCTTTTCCGCCACCTGACGTTCGCGTTTGGTCAGCGGATCCTGGCGGCCCGCGGTCAGCTTCAGCGCAATATCCGGCGTCAGGTAACAGCCGCCGGTCGCCACGGTTCTGACCGCAGCAATCAGCTCATCCGGGCTGCAGCGCTTGGAGAGAAAGCCGCGGGCGCCGGCGTTGAGCGCCTGCTCCACCAGCGCCGGGCTGTCGTGCACCGAGAGCATGATGATCCCCATGCCTTTCGGTAGCTGGCTTAACAGCTCGAGGCCGGAAATATCCGGCATCGAAATATCGCAAATACAGACCTGCACACC
This sequence comes from Enterobacter sp. JUb54, assembly GCF_014298075.1. Classification (GTDB taxonomy): domain Bacteria; phylum Pseudomonadota; class Gammaproteobacteria; order Enterobacterales; family Enterobacteriaceae; genus Klebsiella; species Klebsiella lignicola. The sequence continues at coordinate 4,046,821 of NZ_CP060418.1, read as the reverse complement.
CCGTCCGGGCAGCCCCGCCAGCGCCTCACGGCCGGAGCCAAACTCAGCGACAACCTGGAAATCCGCTTCCAGCCCCAGCAGCTGGGCAAAACCGGAGCGGACGATAAGATGATCGTCAATAAGGGCAATGGTGGTCATGATGTATCCTGGCGGGTTAAAAAACGCGCTTACCTTAACGATATACACGGCATCCTTCAAGCGGCGTCTGCTTCCCCCAGGCACTGACTTAAGTCAGCGCCTGGGGATTCTCAGACTTGCCGCCTTGCGCAGTGTTATCCGCCTCAGGCGATCCCGGTGGTGACCGAGAAGCTTCGGGTCTCCTGCGGCGCCAGCGATATCAGGCTGCCATTGCGCTGGGCCGCCAGAAAGCCCTCCGGTCGGCAGGTGGCTGGCAGGGCGAAGGCAGCAACCTGCTGATCGCCGTTATAGAGGATCCAGCGGGTGATGTAATTCAGCTCGGCGCTGGAGAAACGCGTGATGAACGTGGTGCCATCGGTGGCGATCATGCGAAATTCCGGGCTGTCGGTGTAGCGATCCAGCTTATCGGCAAAAAAGACAATCTCCGGGTCATAGTACTGCGGCTCATTCAATGTCGCCACCGAGGCTTCCCCCTGCAGCAGACGCTGATTAAACGCCAGCCATGACGCCGTCGGCTGAACATGAGCCGGGACCGATTCGCGCAGCGCGAGCGCCTCGTCGGGGATATTCTGGCTGAAGGTGGCCCCCGCGACGTAGGCATAGTTCATATGGCACATGTACTGGAGCGGCATGGCGACGGACGCCAGGTTGGTCACCGCCATCTGGATATCAAACAGCGCGCTCGCTTTGTGTAATACCACCGCCGGTCGCGCCTCATAGTGATGACCAAAGCCCATCACATATTCGTAGCGCCCCGCCACGCGCAGGCTGTCCGCCTCCAGCTCCAGCCAGGCCTCATCCATTCCGGCGCAGGCCATTTCGCCATGCAGCGGATGGTTGTCCTCCGGCGACGGGCAGCCGTTTGCCAGCAGCCCCGAATGGAAAGCAAAGCAGCCATAGGTCGCCACCACCTCGGTGGCTGGCTTCGGTTGGTGGAACATATTGCGCATGGTCAGGTCATGACCATCAAATTCGGCGTCCCAGATCATCTGCCCCAGCCAGGGCAAAATCACCAGCGCGCCGCGGGCGTTGGCCACCCGCAACCCTTCCACGCCGCTGGCGTAGCGAAAAGCGGTGACCGTGAAGTCATCATTGGCCACAAGAGTGCGCGGCTGCTCGTGAAAGAGCGCGCGCCATAACGGTATACGTGTCGTCATCAACAGACTCCTCAGGATGCGGTAGCTTCGGTCAGCGTGCGGCGCACTTTGCACTCACGCCAGAAATAGACGCCCACGTAGATGAAGCACAGCATCGGCACCAGGAACGAGAGCTGCAGGGAGTGGAACATGTCGGCGATAAAGCCCTGAATCGCCGGCACCACGGCCGCCCCGATAATCGCCATCACAATCACGGCGCCAGCCATTTCGGTGTGTTCGTTATCGACCGTATCCAGCGTACCGGCATAGATGGTGGCCCAGCACGGCCCGAACAGTACGCTGACCAGCACCGCCACGTACACCGCGCTAAAGCTCGGCGCCAGCGCCACGTAGGCGAGGAACAATGCGCCGATAACCGAGTAGAGGATCAGCACTTTTTCCGGCGTAAACCGTGTCATCAAAATGTTGGCGACAAATTTGCCGATAAAGAAGCAGGCGAAGCTGTAGACCATAAAGGTTGAGGCATCACGCTCGTTGATATCGCCCAGCTCCAGCGCGAGGCGGATGGTGAACGACCAGACGGTGACCTGCATCCCGACGTACAGGAACTGAGCGGCAATTCCGCGACGAAAGCGGGCGTTGCTCGCCAGATAGCGCAGCGTATCGGCCGCCGACGGGCGTTTATGGTTTGCGGTCTGCGCGACTTTACAGGTCGGGAAGCGCGTCAGCAGGAACAGCACCATCACCACCACCAGTACCATGATCATGTACTTGTAGGGCTCCAGGGTGTTTTCCAGCATCAGCACTTTAAACTGATGGATCTGTTCCGCGTTCATGCCCGCCATCTGTTTTTCGAGGCTTTCACCGTCGGAAAAGACCAGATATTTACCCAGCAAAATCCCGGCTGCCGCGCCGATCGGGTAGAAGGTCTGGCTGATGTTCAGGCGCAGCGTGGCGTGGCTTTTCGGGCCGATCATCGAACTGTAGGTGTTCGCGGCGGTCTCGAGGAAGCTCAGGCCAATGGCAATGGCGAAAATCGCGGCCAGGAACATGGTGTAGGTTGCCATGTGCGAGGCCGGGAAAAACAGCGTACAGCCGACGATATAGAGCGTCAGGCCAATCATAATCGCAACTTTATAGCTGGTATTTTTAATCACTAATGACGCCGGAATAGCAATTAAGAAATAGCCGCCATAAAACGCACTTTGCACCAGGGCGGAGGCAAAGTTACTTAATGCAAAGACGCTTTTAAATTGCGTAATTAAAATATCATTTAATGCAGCAGCACATCCCCATAACGGGAATAAGCAGGATAACAAAATAAACTGGAACAGAGGGGTTTTATTCAGATAGCCGTCGGGCATCTGAATGATGTTTTTATCGTTCATAGTGCTACCTTTTACCATGCAGGGTGATTATTCGTTTAACGACAGATACTCATTAAACTGCTCGATACTGGGATAAGATGATTGGGTGCCTTTTCCGGTGACGCTAAATGCGGCAAACAGGGAGGCTTTTTTCATGGCGAATTCAACATCTCCGCTCTGAACATAGTAGTGGGCAAAACAGCCGATAAAGGCGTCACCCGCGCCGCTAGTATCCACCGCGCTGACCTTAAATGCCGGGACGTGGACCTCCTGGTCGCGGGTCATCCAGAGTGCGCCTTTCTCGCCCATGGTCACAATAATATTGTTGAGGCCTCTTTCAATAAGGCTGCGGGCGGCGAGGCAAATATTATCGTAAGAGTCCACCGGCAAGCCGGTTAATATTTCAAGCTCGGTTTCATTCGGGACAAAGAAATCGCATTTGCAGGCATAGGACATATCTAATTCACGCAATGCCGGCGCCGGGTTTAATAACACTTCAATGCCGTGCTTTTTACCAAATTCGATCGCGTGATATACCGTTTCCAGCTGGACCTCAAGCTGTAAAACAATCAACTGACATTTTTTTAAATCATCGGCAGCGCGGTCGATATCTTCCGGTGAGAGAAATTTATTGGCACCTTTAATAATAAGGATGCTGTTACTGGAGTTGGCATTGACGAAGATCGGCGCCACACCGCTGCTGGTGCAGGGGACCTTTTCAACATAGGTGGTATTGATGCCCCAGGATTCGAGATTGCGAATGGTGTTATCCGCAAAGATGTCATCGCCCACCTTGGTCAGCATCATGACTTTCGAGTTGAGCTTGGCGGCCGCGACCGCCTGGTTTGCCCCTTTGCCACCGCAGCCAATTTTGAACGCCGGTGCCTCAAGGGTTTCGCCCTCTTTTGGCATCTGGTTGGTGTAGGTGATGAGATCCACCATATTGGAGCCGATAACCGCGATATCCATTTTTACTACCTCTCAGAAACAATCACACAACAATGATATTATCGTAACATTATCATGTTACTTTCGTACCATTTGTGACCATGATCGCGATTGCGTTATCATTATCTGTTTATTTATCGCACACAAAAAATGAGTGATACGGCGAAAAATTAAAAAAAAGATAACCAAAACAATCATAACAAACTGAAAATAAAGTATTTATCATGATAAAAACGCGATCTGTCAGGCTTTTAATTCCCGCTGGCTCACAGTATAGTGATGTGAATGCAGGATGTTTCTTCAGGCGCAAAAATGTTACCAGAGGAACATTTGCGAGATAAATTGCGGAGAGAGTGAATGGAGACCAAGCAAAAAGAACGTATACGCCGCTTGATGGAACTGCTGAAGAAAACCGACCGCATCCATCTCAAAGAGGCCGCGCGTATGCTGGAGGTCTCTGTGATGACCATCCGCCGGGATCTCAGCCAGGAGCATGACTCGCCGCTGCCGCTTACGCTGCTCGGCGGCTACGTGGTGATGGTAAACAGGCCGTCAGCCCCGTCGCTCACCGCCGCCGTTGCGCCAAAACAGGCTCATCATCGTGACGATTTGCCGATTGCGATTCTCGCCGCGGGCCTGGTGAGTGAAAACGATCTGGTGTTTTTTGATAACGGCAGCGAAATGCCGCTGGTTATCAGTATGATCCCCGATGACATTGCCTTTACCGGCATTTGTTACTCGCATCGGGTGTTTATGGCCCTGAATGAAAAGCCCAACGCCACCGCCATTTTGTGTGGCGGTACCTATCGGGCCAAAAGCGATGCCTTCTACGATACCAGCAACCCTTCGGCGCTGGATTCGCTGAACCCGCGGAAAGTGTTTATCTCCGCCAGCGGGGTACACGAACATTTTGGCGTCAGCTGGTTTAACCCCGAAGACCTCGCCACCAAACGTAAAGCGATGGATCGCGGTCTGCGGAAAATCCTGCTCGCGCGCTATGCGCTGTTCGACGATGTGGCGCCTGCCAGTATCGCCCCGCTGTCGACATTTGACGTGCTGATCAGCGATCGTCCATTACCGGCAGACTATGCCGCCCACTGCCGGAATGGTTCGGTCAACGTTATCACGCCGGATACTGAGAGCGAGTAACTCATTCAAAGAAGACGGCTATTTTATTAAACATCGAAGGATCGGACTGGTTACGCGCGACCTTCACCACATCTTCCAGCTTTTCAATCTGGCTGATCATCTGCCCTAGCCGCTGGTCATCGTTGACCAGTAGCCAGATTCGGCTGTGGTTACTGTTCTGAATAGGCAAACAGAGAATGCCTTCCACGTTAAACGCGCGGCGGGCAAACAGCCCGCAAACGTGGGTCATTACCCCTGGGTGGTTGCGGACGGTGAGTTCCAGAATAACGTTGTCATGAGTCTGCTGTTGCATGGTTTATTCCCCCACCATTTCTGTATTTGCCGCTCCCGGCGGAACCATCGGATAGACTTTCTCTTCGGCATCAATGCGCACGTGAATCAGGGCCGGGCCAGGACGGTCAATGATCGCCTGCAGCGCCGCCTGCGGGTCGGCTTCGTTATTTAAATCACAGGTTTGCAGACCAAAACCGGCGGCAATCTGCATGAAGTTGATCATCCCCGGGTAGGTTGCGGCAAAAACGCCCTGCTGATAGAACAGGCTCTGCTGCTGATACACCAGCCCCAGCGCTTCGTTGTTCATCAGGATGATTTTAACATCCAGCTGATTCTCCGCCGCGGTGGCCATCTCCTGAATGTTCATCATCAGGCTGCCGTCGCCGGAGAAGCAGATCACTTTACGCTGCGGATTAGCCAGCGCGGCACCCACCGCTGCCGGCAGGCCAAAGCCCATGGTTCCCAACCCGCCGGAGGTCAGCCACTGGCGCGGACGGTTCAACGGATAGGCCTGGGCAACCCACATCTGATGCTGACCAACGTCGGTGGTAATGATCGCCTCGTCATCGACACAGGCGGCCACGGCGTTGATCAGGCCGTAGTGGGCCAGCGGATCGCGCTGCTGCGGAATGGTGGACGGAAACTCGCGTTGCAGGTCCGCCACCAGCTGGCGCCACTCGTCACGCGGCTGCGAGGCCACCAGCGGGATCAGCTGCGCCAGAACGTCGGCAACGTCCCCCTGAATCGCGACGTGCGGCTGCTTGATTTTGCCCAGCTCGGAACGATCGATATCGACGTGGATAATTTTCGCATTCGGGCAGAACTGCTCGGTTTTACCAATCGCCCGGTCATCAAAACGCGCGCCTAAAACAATCAGTAAATCAGACTCTTGCAAGATGAAGTTGGTGCTGCGTGCGCCGTGCATACCCAGCATGCCTAACGAGAGCGGGTGCGCCTTCGGCAGCATACCCAGCGCCATCAGGGTCAGGGTGGTAGGCAGGTTGGCTTTTTCAGCCAGCGCGCGAACCTGATCCCCGGCGTTAATCACGCCGCCGCCCAGATACAGCACCGGACGCTGCGCCGCATTGATCATCGCCGCCGCATCCTGAACGCTGGTGCTGTCAAACGTCGGGGTCGGCGCGCGGGTACCTGGCTCCGGTAACACCGCCAGCTCGATGGTTGCCGTCTGCACATCCTTAGGAATATCTATCCACACCGGACCCGGGCGGCCGGACTGCGCGATACGAAACGCGTCGCTCATCACCTGCGGCAGCTCAGCGATGTCGCGAACCAGGTAGTTGTGTTTCGTGATGGGGATAGAGATACCGTAGGTGTCGACTTCCTGGAACGCGTCGGTGCCGATCATCGATGCCGGCACCTGGCCGGTAATACAAACCAGCGGAATGGAGTCCAGGCGGGCATCGGCGATGGCGGTGATCAGGTTGGTGGCGCCCGGCCCGCTACAGGCCATACAGACCGCGGGTTTACCTTCGGTACGCGCCATCCCCTGGGCGATAAAGCCCGCGCCCTGCTCGTGACGCGCCAGGACGTGACGAATCTGCGTGCTTTGGCTTAATGCATCATAGATAGGGAGAATTGAGCCGCCCGGGATACCCGCAACGGTGGTGATCCCCTGACGCTCCAGTAAATGAACAACTAACTGCGCGCCGGTGAAGCGCATTTTTTCTGATGTTGTGCCCGAACTTGCCATGCTCCAGTCCTTTTATTCTGGGCCGACTTACCGGGCGAGTGTCGAAAAAAAACCCCGCTCGGTTTGCGCCGGCGGGGTTTGGAATCGTGTTGTTCCGGACCCTACGGCGCATTGCCGACGACGACCACCACACGCACGACGACCACCGCGGCAGGCGCGGTTTTTAGTAGAGTCGACGTCAGAATGGAAGTGTTCATTAGGGACCTGTTGTGCGAAAAATTAACTGAATTTATACAAACACAGCTGCCGCCATTACACAACGGAATTATTTTCATCCACGAGTATTTGCGTAAGGGATCACAATTTTTCGTCTGACGCACAAAAACAAAAAACCCCGCCGCAGCGAGGTTTTTGTCAGCATGTTTACGGCTGGTAACCGCAAGTACACTGTATTACGTCAACGGTGAAAGTATACGCGCGCGCCGGCGTTGACGCAATTTTCACGCGGCTGTCGCCGAAATTGAGTATGGAAGGCGGGTGCCAGATTGTCCAGAAAATACTGTTTAAATATACAGTATTTGTTTATACTGAATGCGTACACGTTGTGTTATTCGGGGCCGCATGTTTTACCGGCGCAATGAAGTCCTGGCTGAAACGGGTGGTGCCGTCAGCGCCTTAACCCCGAGAGAGCACACTGTGTTACGTCAACAAATACGCCACTGTGTTCCGGGCACACCAACGTACCCGGGCGGGCGGCGTATCCCCTCGCTGGCAACAGGCGGCGGAAAGGTACGCCAGCGGGTCGTGCTCCTCTACCAGAGGAGACGCGTATGGGCGCGATGGATATTATTGTTCTTATCCTGAGACTCATGGTTGCCGTGTTGCAACTGCTTGATGCAGTCCTGAGACAGCCTCGCTGATTCAGGTTCAAGTCGCACCTGAGAGGGGCGGGAAACCGCCCCTCTACAGGCGGTACCCCATCACCTGATGCCGACTAACTGGAGAAAATCATGCCACCGTTGTTGATTCGCCCTGTCACCCCGGAGACCCCCGGCTTTCTTGCCCTGCGCAGCGAAAGCCTGGAGCAACAATTTGCCATGCTGCGTCGCCTGACGGAGAACTGGCAAAGCGGTAAAAACCGCTTTAATGCACCGGGCGAGAAACTGCTGGGCGCCTTTGTTGCCGGACAGCTGGTTGGGGTCTGCGGGCTGAATGTTGACCCGTACAGTCAGCAACCGCGGGCCGGGCGTATTCGTCATTTATATATCCGCGAAGCTTCGCGTCGCCAGCGTGTCGGGCAGCAGCTGCTGGTATCGGTGATAACCCATTCCGGCCACTGGTTCGATTTTCTCAACACCCACGCGCCGTCGTCGGCGTGGCCCTTTTATGAAACCCTGGGGTTTCGCCCGGTTTATGATGAGCCGCGGGTCACGCATCGCCTGTTCTGCTCCCTTTAAGGGCCGCTGGCTGGTGGAAAACGCCCGTGTTACAGTGCCATAACATAGCCACTGACCGTCTCCTACGATGACCATTAGCGTTTTCTGCATTCTGCTGTTCGCCGCCCTGCTGCATGCCAGCTGGAATGCCATCGTCAAAGCCAGCGGCGATAAGATGTATGCCGCTATCGGCGTGAGCGGTTCTGCCGCGCTGATCGCCATGGTCGCGCTGCCTTTCGCGCCGCAGCCAGGCCTTGCCAGCGCGCCGTATCTGGTCCTCTCCAGCGCCTTACAGGTGGTCTACACCGTGCTGGTGGCTAAAACCTATCAGGTCTCGGATATGAGCCAGACCTACCCGCTGATGCGCGGCACCGCGCCGCTGCTGGTGGCGATTATCAGCGTCGCCGTGCTCGGCGATTCACTGTCACCGCTGGCCTGGAGCGGTATTGCCGTGATCTGCCTGGCAATCCTTGCGATGGCCTTCAATGGCCGCGCCAGCTCCCGCACCGGTATCATTCTCGCGCTGACCAACGCCTGTTTTATCGCCGGCTATACGCTGGTGGATGGCACCGGGGTTCGCCTGTCGGGCACCGCGCTGGGCTACACGCTGTGGTCCTTTTTTATGAACGGCTTCTGTTTGCTGAGCTGGTCAATGGTCGCCCGCCGGCGGGAAGCCAGCCGCTATCTGCGCCAGCACTGGAAAACCGGGCTGATCGGCGGGCTGAGCACCATGGGGTCGTATGGCCTGGCGCTGTGGGCCATGACCCAGGCGCCGCTGGCGGTGGTCGCGGCGCTGCGAGAAACCTCTATTTTATTCGGCGCTATCATCGCGTTGGTGCTGCTTAAAGAGAAGCTTATTGCCCTGCGTATCGTGGCCGCCTGCGGGATTGCGGCCGGGGCTATCCTGCTGCGCCTCTCCTGACGCACAATGGCAACATTTGTTGCCGATTATCGTTTACAAAACCTGCCTGGCATTCCTCACCAATCCTCGTCATGTGGTTGTACTGTCATTTTTATGTGGTAGATTCCTCCAGCATTAAAGGGATGTGCCAGTCACATATTCTTAATTTACTTCTATTATCAAAGTATTCATCGACATGAAACGGCATAAGAACTTCACTTTGTTGTTGATGCTGGTAGTGCTGGTGGCCGTAGGCCAGATGGCGCAGACCATTTATATTCCGGCGATCGCCGATATGGCTATTTCGCTGAACGCCCGTGAGGGCGCGGTACAAAGCGTAATGGCCGCCTATCTGCTGACCTATGGCGTATCGCAACTCTTCTACGGCCCGCTGTCTGACCGCGTGGGGCGACGCCCGGTGATCCTCATCGGGATGTCTATCTTTATGCTGGCGACGCTGGTTGCCATCACCACCCACAGTCTGACGGTGCTGATTATCGCCAGCGCGATTCAGGGCATGGGGACCGGTGTTGGGGGCGTCATGGCGCGTACCCTGCCGCGCGACCTGTACGAAGGTAGCCAGCTCAGACACGCCAATAGCCTGTTAAATATGGGGATTCTTGTCAGCCCGCTGCTGGCTCCGCTGATTGGCGGGATCCTCAATACCGTATGGAGCTGGCGTGCCTGCTACGCGTTCCTGTTGATCCTGTGCGCGGTGGTGACCTTCAGCATGGCACGCTGGATGCCGGAAACGCGCCCGGTCGGCGCGCCGCGTACCCGGCTGGCCACCAGCTATAAGACGCTTTTCGGCAATACTGCGTTCAACTGCTATCTGCTGATGTTGATTGGCGGTCTGGCGGGTATCGCCGTGTTTGAGGCCTGCTCCGGGGTGCTGCTGGGCGCCGTACTGGGCTTAAGCAGCATGGCGGTCAGTATTCTGTTTATCCTGCCGATTCCGGCGGCCTTCTTCGGGGCCTGGTTTGCCGGGCGTCCGAATAAGCGCTTCTCGACCCTGATGTGGCAATCGGTCATCTGCTGTCTGTTGGCAGGGGTGATGATGTGGATCCCTGGCCTGATGGGCGTCATGACCGTCTGGACGCTGCTGGTGCCTGCGGCGCTGTTTTTCTTTGGCGCCGGCATGCTGTTCCCGCTGGCGACCAGCGGCGCGATGGAGCCGTTCCCGTTCCTCGCCGGGACGGCAGGTGCGCTGGTTGGCGGGCTGCAAAATATCGGCTCCGGCGTGCTGGCCTGGCTCTCGGCGATGATGCCGCAGACCGGTCAGAGCAGCCTGGGATTGTTGATGATGCTGATGGGCCTGCTGATTCTGCTGTGCTGGCTGCCGCTGGCTTCACGCTTCAGCCGTCACCAGCAGCCGGTTTAACGCCCGGCGTCTCCCCCGGATGACGGCATACCAGCCTTATCCGGGCTACTCTCCGAAGCCCCGGTCAGCGTAGCGCAACCGGGGATTGTCAGCGCACCTGGCTTTGCAGCCAGTGGATAAACGCCTCGATTTTTGGCCACTGACGCCCCGCCAGGGTCGTCACATAGTAGTGCTGATGGCACTTCAGCGTCATATCACCAAAGGGGGCGATCAGTTCGCCGCTATCGATGCGTTTTTGCACCAGCCGTTTACGCCCCATCGCCACGCCGACATGGTTCATCGCCGCAATCACCGCTAAATCTGAACGATCGAAGCCAATTCCCGACGATTGTGGCAAATTCACCGCAAAATGCTGCGCCCAGCTAAACCACTCATCGGTGCCGGAGTCGTTGCTCCAGGCCTGGCGGTCATGCAGCAGCGTGCAATGCTGAAGATGCTCGGGGTGCTGCTGAAGCTGATGCTGACGGGCGTACTCCGCGGTACAAACCGGCACAATCGCCTCATCCATCAGAAAGTGGTGGGTGAGTTGCGATGAAGGTAAATCATCGAAATAGAGCGCCAGATCGATACCCGCGCGCTGCATATTGACGTTTTCGTTGCCGGTTAACACGGTCAGCGAGATAGACGGGTAGCGGCGAGTAAAATCCCCCAGCGCCGGGACCAGCCAGCATTGGGCAATCGACGGTCGCGAGTAAATGGTCAGGGTGCCGGACAGCTCCTGGTTTTTGATATCCAGAATTTCCTGGTTCAGGCTGTCCAGCGATGACTTCAGCGACCAGTAGACCCGCCGCCCTTCATGGGTTAACTCCACTTTGCGATGCGAGCGCACGAACAGCTGGATCCCCAGCTCCTCTTCCAGCTGATTTATCCGGTGACTCACCGCGCTGGGGGTGAGCGACAGCTCTTCCGCCGCCAGCGCGAAAGATTCATGCCGGGCGGCAACCTCAAAGGTATACAGTTTGGACAGCTGCCAGCCGTTCAGCAGCCGGTTGCCGATCTCTTTTCCCACATCCATCGTTCTTTTCCCTGTCATTTTTACCGTCAATGGTAAGCAAAATGGCTACGTCGCGCTGGTTTAAAGATGAAAAAAAGTGACCCATAGCGCAAATGCATGGCTTTTTTAGACCTTAATCACCACTTTGATTCAATCTGATTCACCTGAAGCGCCATTTATATCGTTTGTCAGCCGGTGACGTTTTTCTGTTCAATAGCCCCATCTAATACACAGGCGAGGTGGGGTATGGAATCTCAGATTTGGGTTGTGAGCACGCTACTCATCAGTATCGTGTTGATTGTACTAACTATCGTTAAGCTGAAATTTCACCCGTTTCTGGCGCTGCTGTTAGCCAGTTTCTTCGTCGGTGCAATGATGGGCATGAGCCCGCTGGATATGGTCAACGCCATTGAAAACGGCATCGGCGGCACCCTCGGCTTCCTGGCGGCGGTGATCGGTCTCGGGACCATCCTCGGGAAAATGATGGAGATTTCAGGCGCCGCCGAGCGGATCGGCCTGACGCTCCAGCGCTGCCGCTGGTTATCGGTCGATGTCATCATGGTGCTGGTTGGCCTGATCTGCGGGATTACGCTGTTTGTCGAAGTGGGCGTGGTGCTGCTGATCCCGCTGGCCTTCTCCATCGCTAAAAAGACCCACACCTCCCTGCTGAAGCTGGCGATCCCGCTGTGTACCGCATTAATGGCGGTGCATTGCGTGGTCCCGCCGCACCCGGCAGCGCTGTTCGTCGCCAACAAGCTCGGCGCCGATATCGGCACCGTGATTGTCTACGGCCTGCTGGTCGGGTTGATGGCCTCGCTGGTCGGCGGCCCGCTGTTCCTGAGACTGCTGGGTAATCGTCTGCCGTTCAAAGCGGTTCCCGCCGAGTTTTCAAATCTGGAAGTCCGTCAGGAAGAGACCCTGCCGTCCCTCGGCGCCACCCTGCTGACCATTCTGCTGCCGATTGCGCTGATGCTGGTGAAAACCGTGGCCGAGCTGAATATGACCCGGAGCGGCACGCTGTATATGCTGCTGGAGTTTATCGGCAACCCGATTACCGCCATGTTTATCGCCGTCTTCGTGGCCTACTACGTCCTCGGCATCCGCCAGAATATGAGCATGGGCACGCTGCTGACCCACACTGAAAATGGCTTCGGCTCGATTGCCAATATCCTGCTGATCATCGGCGCCGGCGGCGCGTTTAACGCCATCCTGAAGAGCAGCGGCCTGGCCGATTCGCTGGCGGTGATTCTGTCGGGCATGCATATGCACCCGATTCTGCTGGCCTGGCTGGTGGCGCTGATTCTGCACGCGGCGGTCGGTTCGGCCACCGTCGCCATGATGGGAGCGACCGCTATCGTGGCGCCAATGCTGCCGCTGTACCCAGGCGTAAGCCCGGAGATCATCGCCATTGCTATTGGTTCCGGCGCAATTGGCTGCACGATCGTCACCGATTCCCTGTTCTGGCTGGTAAAACAGTACTGCGGTGCGAGCCTGAGTGAGACGTTCAAATACTATACAACGGCCACATTTATCGCATCCTTGCTTGCACTTGCCTGCACGTTCCTGCTTTCTTTCATCATCTGAGCGCAAAGAGACGTCATATGAAAAACGCTGACATGACCACATTAATCACCCGGTTCCCGCTGCTGCAGGAGCTGATCGACCTGAAAGAAACCGCCTGGTTTAACCCGGCCACCACGTCACTGGCAGAAGGCTTACCCTACGTCGGCCTGACCAGCGAAGATGTTCAGGATGCCCGTGCGCGGCTGGAGCGCTTTGCGCCTTATCTGGCGCAGGCCTTCCCGGAAACCGCCGCTACCGGCGGGATTATTGAATCCGAGCTGGTGGCGATCCCGGCGATGAAAGCGCGGCTGGAGCAGGCATTTTCCGAGGCCATCGACGGTGAACTGCTGTTGAAAAAAGACAGCCATCTACCGGTTTCCGGCTCCATTAAAGCGCGCGGCGGAATTTATGAGGTCCTGACCCACGCGGAAAAACTGGTGCTGGAAGCGGGCCTGCTGACCACCGCAGATGACTACCGTCAACTGCTGACGCCGGCGTTTAAACAGTTCTTTAGCCAGTACAGCATCGCCGTGGGATCGACCGGTAACCTCGGGATGTCGATCGGCATCATGAGCGCCCGCATCGGCTTTAAGGTCACGGTGCATATGTCGGCCGACGCCCGGGCGTGGAAAAAAGCGAAACTGCGCAGCCACGGCGTGACGGTGGTGGAGTACGAGCAGGATTACGGCGTTGCGGTTGAACAGGGACGTAAGGCGGCGGAGGCCGATCCCAACTGCTTCTTTATTGATGACGAAAACTCACGCACGCTGTTCCTCGGCTATGCCGTCGCCGGTGAGCGCCTGAAAGCGCAGTTCGCGCAACAGGGGCGTGTGGTCGATGCCGATCATCCGCTGTTTGTCTATCTGCCGTGCGGCGTGGGCGGCGGCCCTGGCGGGGTGGCATTTGGCCTGAAGCTGGCCTTCGGTGACCATGTTCACTGCTTCTTCGCCGAACCGACCCACTCCCCTTGCATGCTGCTGGGGGTTCATACCGGGCTGCATGATGGTATTGCCGTCCAGGATCTCGGTATCGATAACCTGACCGCCGCCGATGGCCTGGCCGTTGGGCGCGCTTCCGGGTTTGTCGGCAGGGCGATGGAGCGTCTGCTGGATGGCTTCTATACCCTCAGCGACCAGTCGATGTACGACATGCTGGGTTGGCTGGCGCAAGCCGAAAATATTCGCCTGGAGCCATCCGCCCTGGCGGGGATGGCCGGGCCGCAGCGCGTCTGCGCCAGCAAGAGTTATCAGCAGATGCACGGCTTCAACGCCGGCCAGATGCACAATGCCACGCATCTGGTCTGGGCGACCGGCGGCGGCATGGTGCCGGAAGAGGAGATGGCGCAGTACCTGGCGAAAGGCCGCTAACGGTTTTCATCCAGGCCTTTGAAAAGGCCTGGAGATTCTCCCTGTTTTAATAACGCCATCAGCGTTGCCGGTGAACGTTGTCGCTTAATCAAATCTCGCATCATCCGCATTGATGGCGCCGAGTGGTAAAAAAACGCCCGGTATCCCTCACACAGAACGCTTTTCCCTGCTGTACGATGCTTTGGGCAATCGCCATGACAGAGGTGGCGAACCGGGCATCTCTGGCAGTCGTCGGACAGTGTGGCTTGTTTATACAGCCCGAATTCCCGCACTGCGTCGGTTTGATTGAGGCTGGAGATGGACGTCTGGTGAATATTGCCGAGTCGATATTGAGGATAAACATAGTGATCGCATTGATAGAGATCGCCGTTGGCCTCCAGGGCAAACGCCTGCCCGCATACTTCCGCCAGCGAACACATCTGCGAAGGATATCCGCACCAGACGCCCAGCGTTGAATCAAAAAGCTGAACGTATACGCGGCCAATATCTTCCCGGGCCCAAATATCAAATACCGTCTTCAGAAACGTCCCCCACTGCGCGGAGCTCACTGACTCAGGGTTATCGTGTTCAACCAACGGAATAAACTGCAAAAAAGGGGTGCCCAGCTCGCGCAGATAGCGATACAGCCGTTCCGGCTGCTGGCTGTTTTGCCGGTTGATGACGGTGAGTACATTGAATGAAACCCGATGGGCCCGCAGCTTCTCGATACCCGCCAGTACTTTATGATGTGTGGGGTGGCCACGCCGGTTGACCCGATACCGATCGTGCAGGTCCGCCGGACCATCCAATGAAATACCCACCAGCCACCCCTGCTGATGGAAGAAACGGCACCACTCATCGTTGAGCAGCAGACCATTGGTCTGGAAGGCATTGTCGATGTGTTTACCCTGACTATAGCGCTGTTGTAACACCACCACGCGACGGAAGAAATCCAGCCCGCACAGCGTTGGCTCGCCGCCTTGCCAGGCAAACTGTACCTCGGGTGCCGATTGCGCCGCGATATGCTGAGCCACAAACGCGTCGAGGGTCACGTCATCCATGACCGGCTGTTGAGGTTTGTCGATATAAAAGCAGTAGCGGCAATCAAGATTGCAGCGCGAACTGGCAGGTTTAGCCATCACCTGACATCTCATCAGGAAAACTCCCTGAAAAACAGAATGATTTTACTTACATGGGACGCTGCAAACAGTACGGAGAGAGCAAACACGGCGAGGGCGATTAGCAGTTTGTCACGCACGGAACGCGATTCGGAAAAGTCGCTTAGCGAGACATCCATCAACTGACGATGTCGGGTATAACGCCAAAGCACAATTGTTGCCACGGCCAGCACGCCGAGCGTTATCCAAAAGAGCGTGCCTGCCTGCTGACCCTGATGCTTAATCGCCAGCACCATTAAGGCGGCATAGCCCAAAAGGGTACGAAACCATGCCAGCGAGGTACGTTCCGGCTGTAATCCCGGATCGCTCTCTCTTCTTGCCCTACGCTTATCCGGCATACAGTACCAGACCCATGACAGCAGCGGCGACAAGCAGCAAAATCAGACTGATAATCAACAGCCCGCGCGTATAGGGAAGGTCCTCTTTCAGCCGCATCGCTTTTTCATTACGCAGCCAGCGGATATAGCCATAAATCGCCAGCCCGCCGGAAAACAGGCACAACAGCAGCGCAAGCACCTCACGAATCAGCGGCGTAGCAAAGTCTGGTGCCAGCTGATCCAGCCCAACGCCCGCGGCAAGAAAGCCCAATGCGGTACGAATCCATGCCAGAAAAGTGCGTTCGTTCGCCAGTGAGAAACGATAGTCCGGCGCTTCGCCGAGGCGGGAAATATTCATCATAGCTCCTTGAGCGGCTCCCGTTTGTCTAACATGCCAGTCATCCTGGTGATTGGCATGATGATAGCAAAGAGAGCCGTTATTAGGCCGGGTCGCGCACTTTCACCCGTGCCGCCAGACCACCATTAAAATTTCTGCGTTTTCTTTTCGACTTTCACCCCTTGCGTCGCAAGACCGGTATCGTAATCACGAACAACGGGCGAGTAGCCATCTTCAGGGCGCGGCCGAAAAGCGCCCATCCAGCGCGGCTGCGCATCCGGCCGCCAGGGCCGCAGGCTCCACTGATAGGTGCGGAACGGATCGCGTATTTTATCCATGTATTCCAGCAGGGCATCGTGCATCCGGCGACGAACGTCAGCGAGTTCAGACGCATCAATCAGATTCTCTAACTCATCCGGGTCATTGATCCTGTCGTAAAGCTCATCGCTGGTAAACAGGTTAAGCACCAGTTTCCAGCGATCTGTCACCCAACAACGCACCGGAATAAAGCCGCCAAAGCTATCATGCTCGATTTCATACCGGTTGAACTCCACCATCACCCCGCGGGAGGCATCGACGTTCAGGATATTTTCGCCTGGCAGGATATCCGGCTGGTCGATCCCTGCCAGCGCCATCATGGTGGGCAGCAAATCAATATGACTGACCGGCGTGTCAACCTGCTGCGATGTCCCACGCGGAGGGCGCATAATCAAAGGAATACGCGTGATATCATCGTACATCGCCGCCCCTTTGCTGATTAGCTTGTGGGCACCCATCATCTCGCCATGATCGGAAGTATAAATGACCCAGGTATTGTCACGCTGCTCAGGAGTTAACGCGTCGACGACTCTGCCTATCTGGTCGTCGACGAAATCATTGCAGGCAAAATAGAGTGGATGATGGTAGCTGCCATCTTCACCCACCGGAGAGGGCATGGCCTGCGACCACAGGCGGTGATGCTCCGGTTTGTCGTCCAGTGAGTCATGGGCCTTCGGCCCCAGCTGGTAGTAAAAATCCTGATACTTCTCCAGATAATTCACCGGGCAGGTAAACGGATGGTGCGGCTCATCATAAGAGACCACCATCAGGAAGGGCTCCCCAGAACGACCCGGCTGCTGCAGGAAGTCCACCGCGCGGTTACTGATGCGATGCGCCCAGGTAAAAGCTTCATCGATATTATTGGCCTGCAGGTCTTCGACACTGTTCAGCCCATTGCGCCACAGGCTGATTTCTTGCTCTGTCAGCTCTGCAAGATAATTCGCACCGTCAAACCAGTAGTCACGATCCCATTCCGGCGGACAGTCGCCGGTTCCGAAATAATCATGGCCATCAAGATGCCATTTTCCGATATAGCAGGTGTGATAGCCCGCATCTTTGAAATAGCGCCCCATCGTGGAGATATTTTTCCCCGGTGCGACGTTGTTTGTCCACGGACCGGACTGACTGGCATAAATACCGGTAAACAGCCCCGCACGAGCAGGCGTGCAGACCGGCGAGCAGGTATAGGCGGAATTAAAGCGGATCCCTTCCGCAGCCAGGTTATCAATATTGTTGGTATTGAGTGGCTTACCGCTATAACAGCCCACCATATTGGTCGCCTGTGTATCGGTCATAATGAATAAAAAATTGGGGCGACTCATGATTTTTCCTTAATGTCAGTAGCAGAGGGGGTTGTCTGGATGGTGCCGCGTGTACGACAGTGGCTATAAATCAGATACATCACCACCGCCGCCGTGATGGTGTAGCTACTCACCGCCAGCCAGCGTGTGCTGTACCCGCCAAATTCAGCCAGCCCGGCGTAAACACCAATCATGGCGAACAAAATGCCGACGGAGGCAATCTTCACATGCCGCCACGGCTGCATATCGACGGCGAAAGCGTCATGAAATTTGAATGGCGTGGCGCGCGGCTTAATAATGCCGATCACCAGCATCACTACGACGTTGATACAGAACGTACAGGCCAGAATGTAGAGAAAGTGGAAATCAAACTTCACCAGGTAGTTGATGGTGATGTAGCTGACAATCCCCAGCCCCATCGCCACTTTGGCGGCAATGGCCGGGATGCGTGGGAAAAAGAATCCCATGATAATGATCGTAACCAGCGGAACGTTATAAACCCCGTTAAGCTGTTTCATCCAGCTGTACAATCCCTGCGGCGCATTGGCGATCCACGGGGCGACGATCACGGAAATCACGGCGATGAAAAGACCAAACTTGCGTCCAACGCGCACCAGCTGATCCGGCTGGGCATCCTGGTTGATGATGCGGCGATAAATACCCATGCTGAACAAGGTGCTGGCGCTGTTTAAAAAACCGTTGAAGGTACTGATGACCGCGCCAAATAACACGGCACCGAAAAAGCCCACCAGCGGTAGCGGCAACACCTTGTTGACCAGTGTCGGATAGGCCATATCGGCACTCGGCAGATCCTGATAGAGATGAAAAGCAATTAACCCAGGGAGCACCAGAATGAGCGGGTCGAGCATTTTCAGTACGGCGGTCAGCAGTGCCCCTTTCTGCCCTTCAGCCAGGCTTTTTGACGCCAGGGTACGCTGAACAATCCCCTGATTCGTACACCAGTAGAAGGTATTCACCAGAATCAGGCCCGTGAACGCCGCGCCAAACGGTAGCGGGTCGGTGCTGCTGCCGATTGAGTTGAGTTTTTCGGCGTGCACAGTGGTCAATTGCACGATACCTTCAGAAAAGCTCCCTTTCCCCATAGCGATAAGCCCGAACACCGGCACCATCAAACCGCCAATCACCAGACCAATTCCGTTAATGGAATCGGCAATCGCCATAGCACGCATTCCGCCGATCACGGCATAGATAATCCCGGCCAGCCCCAACAAAATAACCAGCAGCCAGATAGCCGCCCCCTGCGCCAGCCCCAAGGATTCGCCAATATGAAACAGGCTGTTCAGCGCCAGTGCGCCGGAGTAGAGAACAATAGGTAAGAAACACACGCCGGTAGCTATCAGAAAACAGCAATCGATAATAATACGGGTGGTTTTATCGTACCGCTCTTCAAGAAAGTCCGGGATCGTCGCGATGCCTCGCTGCAAATAGCGCGGCAAAAAGATCAGTGCCAGGAAGATCAGCGTGACCGCCGAGGTCACTTCCCAGCCCATTACCGACATACCGCTTTTATAGGCCTGGCCGGATAATCCAACCAGTTGCTCGGTCGACAGGTTGGTTAACATCAGTGATGCGGCAATGACCGGTGCCTTCAGCGAACGTCCGGCAAGAAAATAACCTTGCTGTGAACCGGTATCCGTTTTTCTTACCTTTAACCAGGTAATGATAGCTACCAGCAGTGTAAAACCAACAAAGCTCAAAATTTGTATCGTATTCATCTTGTAGCCCTTGTTTATCATTATATCCCGGGGCTATCAGGTACAGGAGAATAGCTTATCCGGGTAAGGCGTTGAGATTAATAAAGTCAATGCAATGTATCCCTGAAGGGATCTCTTTTGCTAAAGTCACCGTTCAGGTTACCGGCATCATTCGCTGATGGGATTTTAAAATGAATGGAAAAATACATATTTCGCATGTAAAAAACGAAACCACGTATAACATCCCGTTAGTTCTGGAAGAAAATGTGATCTCAAGCGGGATTTCCCTGATCTCACTGTGGCATACCCTGGCGGATGAAAACTACCGTGTAAGCTGGCCACGAGATAAAAAGAAACCGCTAATAGCGAACTCGTGGGTAGCGATATATACCCTTCAGGGGTGCGGAACAATAATTCTGAAAGATAATTCTCAAATTACTCTGAATGGGAACTGCGTCATATTTTTAAAACCAACGGATATAAAATCCTATCACTGCGCCGGCTTAATTTGGGAACAGTACTGGATGGAGTTTATCCCCACCACGCTGATGCCACTACCAATATTTCAAACCGCAACAATTTATAATGGCAATGTATTTAATAGAGAACTCAGCGAAGTGGCAGCGTTGATTACCGAAAGCGATCCGCTAAAGAATAATCTGGCTGTCGCCTACCTCACTAAAATAATTTATCAGTGGATTTGCCTGATTGCGGAAAATGGTAATAAAGATCGCCAGTTGCAAAAGCTGGAAAATCTGATTGCCACGCTACATGCCAACCCGCAAAAGCGCTGGAGCGTAGCCGATATGGCTGATGCCATGCAGTGTAGCGAGCCCTGGTTACGACGCCTGTTCCTGCGCCATACCGGAAAAACACCAAAAGAATATTACCTCAATGCGCAACTGGAGTTGGCGCAGTCGTTATTAAAGCAGGAGGGAAGCTCGGTGAGTAAGGTCGCGGGAATGCTCAACTTCTTTGACTCTTTTCATTTTAGCAAGGCGTTTAAGCGTCGCTTTGGCTACGCGCCGTCGGAAGTACTAAATCGGAGGTGCTGATAATGAATGACCGGCACCCGATGGATGCCGGTTGGCGTGGGAGGGTTAGTGCAGTTCCGGCCAGTAGTCTTTGTTGGCTTCGATCATGTCGTCGAGAATCGCTTTAGCGACGGAAGCGCTCGGCACGGTTTTCGACAGCGTAATCGCCTGCCACAGTTTGTGGTAGGAGCGATGCTCCCAGGCATCAACCACCAGTTTCTCTACCGCGACCTGCTGGCTCATCATCCCTTTCTGGAAGTTCGGGATATCGCCGACGGTCAGCGGTTCCGGGCCGTTGTGGCCGACCAGGCACGGAATCTCCACCATCGCATCGGCGTCAAAGTTATGGATAGCGCCATTGTTCGGCACAATCAGCAGCATGCGCTCCTGGGTGTTGAAGGCAATGGCGGTCGCCAAATCCACAATGTAGGAGGCGTGCTCATCGATCTCCAGGTCGCCGGCGGAAGACTGACCCGCGGCAATAATCGAGCGGCAGGCGCTGAAGACATTTTTCTCACGGTGATCCATCACCTCGTTAGCACGGGTACGCGCCGGGTTGGAGTGCTCGACGACGTAATCCGGGAACAGGTAGTACTTCAGGTAGGTGTTCGGCATGGTGTCCGGATCCAGCGCCTGTACATCTTTGGCCTTGGCGAAGGTGTCGTTCCAGCTGGCCTCGGTGTGCGGATCGTTAGATGGCGGAACATAGCCAAATTTCGCCACATGTTCCCGCAGTTTCGGCATCAAATCGTTCCCTTGCAGGTCTTCAATTGAGGTCCACCAACCGAAGTGGTTCAGGCCGTAGTAGCGCACGCGCATCTGTTTACGGTCTTTCAGGCCGACGATTTGCGCCATCCGCCCTTCAATGCCGATCGGCATATCGCAGATATTGAGGATTTTCGCATTCGGACGCAGACGACGGGTGGCTTCCGCCACGATAGCTGCCGGGTTGGAATAGTTCAGCATCCACGCGTTCGGCGAATATTTTTGCATATAGTCCACCAGCTCCAGTACGCCGCCGATAGAGCGCATCCCGTAAGCGATACCGCCAGGTCCGCAGGTCTCCTGGCCCAGTACGCCGTGGCGCAGCGGGATCTTCTCATCTTTTTCACGCATCGGATATTTGCCGACGCGGATATGCGCCATCACAAAATCGACATCGGTAAAGGCCGCCTGCGGGTCGGTGGTGTAGCTGAATTCGATATCCGGCGCCTGCTCTTTGAGGATCACCTTACACGCTTCGGCGATGGTCTCCTGACGCGCGCCGTCGTTGTCATAAAATTTCAGTGCCCGCAGCGGAAAACGGTCCTGGTTTGCTAACAACATCAAAACGATACCCGGAGTGAAGGTACTGCCGCCGCCTGCGATAACAACTGAGAATTTTTTCATGATACTGCCTCCGTCATGGTGGTGTGTTCGGTCTGTAGAGATTCTTTCATCAGGGATTCCAGCTGGTCGCGCACCTGGGGAACATGCAGGCCAACGATGACCTGAATCCCGTTGCCGCGCCGCACGACCCCGTGCGCGCCCAGCGCTTTAAAGACGTCGTCGCTTTGTGTTTTCGCCATATCAACCAGCGTGATACGCAGCCGGGTGGCACAGTTGTTGACGCTTTCGATGTTGCTCGCGCCGCCCAGCGCCTGCAGGAAACCTGCGGCCTGGCCTAATTTGGATTCCGTCGCGCCTGCCGCGCTGGTCTTGCCGCGCGCCGCCTGATAATCCGCTTTGCTGTAGAGTTTGATTTCGCTCTCTTCGCGGCCCGGGGTCTTCAGGTTGAAATGCAGGATCAGGCTGCGGAAGATAACGAAGTAGATCGCGGTGAAGCACACCCCGATACCGATCTGGATGAACATCATCGAAGCGTGGTTGTGGAACATCGGGATCCAGTTTTGCGGCAGGAACTGGTCCAGCAGACCGCCGCCAAAGTTGCCGACGACCCCGCACATATACATCACCGTTGCCATGGTCGCGGCCAGCACCGCATGGACAGCAAACAGCAGTGGAGAGATAAACAGGAAGGTGAACTCCAGCGGCTCGGTAATCCCCACCAGCATCGCGGTCAGCGTCGCCGGGATCAGCAGGCCGGCCACCTTGACGCGGTTTTCAGGTGCGGCGGTAAAGTAGAGCGCCAACGCAATCCCGACGGAACCAAAGACTTTGGAGTTGCCATGCAGGGCGAAGCCGCCTTCCGGGAACAGGGCTTTCAGCGGTTCAGTGCTCTGGCTGAATTCCTGCAGATGTTGCGCCCAGTACACCTGGATGCCGCCTTCCACCACCGCCGGGCCGAAAATAAACGGTCCGTAGACAAAGTGATGCAGGCCGGTTGGGATCAGAATACGCTCAAGGAAAATATAGACCCAGACTCCCAGCGCCCCGGCTGAGCGTAAAAATGCCTGCAGAGACTCAATGCCCATCTGCACTTTTGGCCAACCCAATAACGTTAACCAGGCGCAGGGGATCATCGCCAGGAAGGCCACAATGACGACAAACGAGGAGCCCTGGAAAATACCGAGGAAAACCGGCAGCGGTTTATCAAAATAGCGGTTATGGAGTGCCGTGACGATCCCGGAAATAACGATCGCACCGATAATACTGGTATCCAGTGTTTTAATACCGGCGATCATCGTCAGGCCGCTTCCGGCGGTCGGGTCAGCCGTAAAGTCGACGCCGAAAAAATGCCCCCAGGTCATCCCCATGGCATTAATGAAGTAGTTCCAGGTCAGGAAACTCACCAGTACCGCCAGACAGGCGCGGCCCTGAGCCTGCTTTGCAAGACCAATGGGTAAGCCAACGGCAAAAATCAGCGGCATATTACGAAATACAGTCCAGCCGCCTTCTTCAATAATGTGAACAATTTGCGCAAATAAACTATCAGGAGCGGTCAGCGCTTCACCGACGAACATCGGGTTGCGCAGCATAATGGCAATACCGACCACGATCCCGGCGAAAGGAAAGAGTAAAACCGGGGTAAACATGGCGCCGCCAAAACGTTGTATTTGACTGAGCATTTTAAAATCCTCATAGAGCAACCAGTAGGGTAAGAGGCCTTATTTGTCTTGAGTATCGGCCTAAAGCGAGAATAGGAATTTACTGGACTGGCGACATGCAATGGCGCTGCGATTCGTGATCGCTTTCATGGTTTTAATTACAGCAATGTTGTCTACTTTTGGTGTTAAAAATAGACATGATGAATAACGCTGACCATCGCTTTGGGGACGCCACTTCATAGCATGCTGTATTACGTGTGTTTTTCGACCACTTCTATCCATTCACACACCGTTAAAAAAGCGGGACAGAGGTCTACTGGTGATCTACAAATCTATTGCAGACAGATTGCGCCTTCGGCTGAATTCCTCCGATTTCAATATCGGCAGTCCGCTTCCGGGTGAGAAAAAGCTGGCGGAAGAGTTCGGCGTGGCGCGGATGACCATCCGTAAGGCAATCGAGCTGCTGATTAGCTGGGGGCTGGTGGTGCGGCGTCATGGCTCAGGGACCTATGTCGCCCGCAAAGACGTGCACCACGAGACCACCAACCTCACCGGGCTTGCCGAAGTGCTGCATAAACAGGGGAAAGAGGTGGTGAGCCAGGTGTTGATCTTCGAAGTGATGCCGGCGCCACCGGCTATCGCCAGCCAGCTGCGCATCCAGATTAACGAGCGGATCTACTTCTCGCGCCGGGTGCGCTACGTGGACGGAAAACCGCTGATGCTGGAGGACAGCTATATGCCGGTCAAACTGTTCCGCAACCTGTCGCTAATCCACCTGGAGGGCTCGAAATTTGATTACATTGAGAAAGAGTGCGGGATCACCATCAGCGGTAACTACGAGAGCCTGACGCCGGTCCTCGCCGACAAGCAGCTGGCCCGGTCGATGAACGTGCAGGAGCAGACGCCGCTGCTGCGTATTACCTCCCTGTCTTATAGCGATAGCGGCGAGTTTCTCAACTATTCGGTGATGTTCCGTAACGCCAGCGAATATCAGGTGGACTACCATCTGCGGCGCGCCCACCTGGATACCCCGCTAACTCATCCCCCAGAACAACACGGCCAGTAGCTGCGGCGTGATAATGCGTAAAAACATCACCAGCGGGTAGACCGTGGCATAAGACAGCGCCGCCGCGCCGCTGGTGGCGTGCAGGTTGTTGGCGAAAGCCAGCGCCGGCGGGTCGGTCATCGAACCGGCCAGCATGCCGCACAGGGTCAGATAGTTCATCTTCATCAGCAATCGCGCCAGGATCCCCACCGTCAGCAGCGGTATGGCGGTAATAAAAATGCCGTAGGCAATCCAGCTGACCCCGTCGCCTTCCGTCAGCGTGGCGACAAAATCGCCGCCGGACTTCAGCCCAACCACCGCGAGGAACAGCACGATCCCCAGTTCACGCAGCGCCAGGTTGGCGCTCGGCGGCATAAACCAGTAGAGCTTGCCGATGCTGCCGATTCGCCCGAGGATCAGCGCCATAATCAGCGGCCCGCCGGCCAGCCCCAGCTTCAACGCCACCGGGAAGCCGGGAATAAACAGCGGCACTGAGCCAAGCAGCACCCCCAGACCGATGCCGATAAAGACCGGCAGCATCTGCACCTGCTGCAGTTTTTGCTGGGCGTTGCCCAGTTCGGCGGCCACCGCGTCAATCGCTTCCGGGCGTCCCACCAGGTTGAGGATATCGCCAAACTGCAGGCTGGCATTGCTGCTGGCCACCAGCTCCACCCCGGCACGATTGAGGCGCGAAATCACCACGTCATAGCGCTGTTTAAAATGCAGGTCGCGGATTCGCTTGCCTAGCACTTTCTCGTTGGTCACCACCACCCGTTCAACTTTCAGGTCGGTACCACGGGTTGAAAGGGAAGTTGCCACTTCCATCCCGATGACCAGCTGCGCGTTGTGTAAATCCGCCGGGTGCCCCACCAGGTGCAGGAGGTCGCCGGTCTGAATGAGGGTGGTCGGCGCGGGCACCATCAGCAGCTCATCGCGCTTGAGGCGAGAGCAAATCAGCTTGTCGCTATTGAGCATCGGCACGTCCTGAATCGCCATATTGTTCAGGTTGGGGTTCTCAACGCGGACGTTGATGGTTTGCAGCGCCGAGTGGCCGTTTCCGCTGCTTTCATCAAACTGTTGGGCCTCTTTTTCAACGTTAATGCGAAAGAACAGGCGCACCAGCCACATGGTCAGCAAAATCCCGCAGATGCCGAACGGATAGGCCATGGCGTAGCTCATCCCCATCTGATCGACCACGTCGAACGGTACGCCCAGGTCGCGCAGAATCTGCTGCCCGGCCCCGAGCGCAGGGGTGTTGGTCACCGCGCCGGAGAAAATCCCCAGCACCACCGGCAGCGGGATCTGAAAAAGCTTGTGCAGTATGGCGGTGACCAGCCCGCCGAGGATGACAATCAGGATAGCGAAGAGGTTAAGCCGCAGCCCGGAGACGCGAAGCGAGGCGAAGAACCCCGGCCCCACCTGAATACCGATGGTATAGACGAAGAGGATCAGGCCAAATTCCTGGATGAAGTGGAGCATCGGGTTGCTGAGGGCAATCCCCGCCTGATCCACAAAGTGGCCAACGATAATGCCGCCAAATAGCACACCGCCAATCCCAAACCCGACGCCGCGGATTTTGACACTGCCGATCCACAACCCGACAACCGCCACCAGCGCCAGTACGCTGACGGTCAATGCTATATCACTCATCGCCTGCTCCCTGTGAATAACACCATCAACATCAGGGATTATGGCCTAAGCCTCAGGGTCTGTATGCAGCCTGGCGCACAATAATCAGCGGGTCATCGGAACGACGTAGCGCGCTGGCTTAATCGTGAATCTTCGGGATTAGCGTGCAAAAAAAAGCCCCGAGAATCGGGGCTTTATAGGAAATGGTCGTATTAGCTGTTGAGTGCCGGGCGCTCGCTAATCGCGATGCGCTGCGGGATAACCACTTCCGGCTCGTTACGGGTTAACTCAATGTGCAGCAGCCCGTTATTGAACGTGGCGCCGGAGACTTCCATATTTTCTGCCAGGGTGAAGCTCAGGCTAAAGGCCTGGCTGACCAGCCCTTGATGCAGCCATTTTGTCTCTTTGTCAGCCTGCTGCGGCGTCCCTTTGACGCTCAGACGCGTGCCTTCCAGCTGAATATCCAGATCTTCCTGACGGAACCCTGCCAGCGCAAGGGTGATGCGATAGTGGTTATCGTCACTTTTTTCAATGTTGTACGGCGGGAAGCTCTGGCTTTCGCTGGTGGTTTGAAGCGCGTTGGCCAGTTTGTCAAAACCGATCCATTGACGCAGCAGCGGGGATAAATCGTAGTTACGCATAGGTGTTTCTCCTTCTAAGAAGCGAGTGAATATCTGCAAATCCCGTGGATTCGCATGTGCCCCCTGACGGCAGGCATATTTGGGTTGTTATCAGGCCGCAGCGCGTGCGGCCCAAACGACTTAGTTAATTTCGATACGACGCGGTTTGTCCGCTTCTGGGATCACGCGTTCCAGTTCGATGTACAGCAGGCCATTTACCAGGTTTGCGCCGCGGATATGGATGTTTTCCGCGATCTGGAATTTGCGCTCAAAGTTGCGCTCCGCAATGCCCTGATAAAGATAGGTCCGCTCTTTCTGCTCGTCCGCGTGGGCGCCTTTGACAATCAGCAGATTATCCTGCGCGGTGATCTCCAGTTCGCTCTCGGCGAAACCGGCCACGGCGATAGCAATGCGGTAATGGTTTTCATCTACCAGCTCAACGTTGTACGGAGGGTAGCCGCCATTGCTCTGGCTCTGATTGTTTTCTAACAGATTGAAAAGGCGGTCAAAACCAATAGCAGAACGATACAGCGGAGAGAGATCGAAATTACGCATAACAAATAGCTCCTGAAATCAGCGAGAGTGGTTGACCTTCCATCATGGACAGGTCGTTATTACCCGGAATACCCCGCAGGCGTACTCCTCATCGGGTTACATTCTTAAAATGTGGTTTATCCCGACGTTTTCAAGCGCGTTAAACCAATTTTTTTTGCAGTTTCCTGCTGATTGCTTAGACTGGGTGGAAAGCACAAAAGGCAAAATGCGATGGCTGCCACAGTGCAGCGCAATAACGCTAGGCATTCTCGGGATGGCTCGATATAACCGATGTGAAGGTTATCTCAATGCCCGACACTACGATGGAAGAATGATGAAAAGCGGTCTGTTAAAGCTGTTACTGTTCAGCGGAGTTGTGGGTTTAGGCGGTTGCTCCAGCGTGATGTCACATACCGGCGGCAAGGAAGGCACCTATCCGGGAACCCGTGCCAGCGCGCAGATGCTGGGTAACGAAGATGCCAACTGGGGAACCAAATCCCTGGTGGTACTGGATATGCCCTTCACTGCAGTGATGGACACCTTGCTGTTGCCGTGGGACATGTTCCGCACCGATAGCTCGATAAAATCGCGCGTGGAAAAAAGTGAGAAAGCGACGCTGGCGACCAACTCAGTGATCCCGCCAGCGGACATGCCATTACCCTGATCTAAAACGCGACCTCAGTTATCCACAGCTGACGATAGCCGCCCGTCTCCTGCATCCAGGCAAGATGCTTCCCGTCCGGTGAAAACACCACAGCATCTGCTGACGGTGGGTTTTCATGATCGGCAGTCAAAAATGAGATTTCCCCACTTTGGGCATGACAGATAGCCACGCGGTTATCCAGCACGAACCCCAGCCATTCCCCTGACGGGTGCCAGTTAAAGGCCGACTGAATGTCATTCACGTTATGGGTGAGCTGACGCAGATTGTCGCCCTGCGGCGAAATCAGCCACAGCTGAACCACTCCCGCCTGATCCCGCATCAAAAAGGCTATCTGCGTCGCCTGCGGATTGGCCCGTACCCAATGTCGCGGCGTCGTGGCCAGCCCCGGATAGCGGCGCTGATGAGTAAAGGTTAAACGGCGTTGCATCACCCCGGCTGGCGGGGCCGGCAGAGTGGCGTCAGTGCCCGCCAGCGGCGCGTCTCCCGCCTGCTTCCAGCCCTGCTCGCTCATCGGCAATGACACAATGAACAACTCCGGAATTTTTTCGCCCTTGAGCGACAACGTATCGCCAATAAACGCCAGCGCATGGTTCCCCACCCAGCCTTCTTCATACGCACGGTTAATCTCATCGCTGCCCGGCACCGGCGTTGGCGTGGTCCGGCTCACCAGCACGCACCAGTGGCTACCGCCATACTCCCGCGGATGCTGCCCCTGAGGAATGACCGGACCATAGGGCACCGCGACGCCAACGTTGCGTAGATCCAGCGCGGCTGAGCGTTCATGAAGCACATGATCGTTATAGGTAAAGCTCACCGCTTGTCCGTCCGGGCTGTAAACATGGACGTGGCTGCCGCCGCGCAACGCGCCGGGCGTATAGGGGGCGGTGATATCCATCGCGTCAAGATTGTGCGTCTCTCCCTGAGACGTCACCACGCCGCGACGATGGTGGAAATCGTACTGCCAGTGCTCATCCGGGTGCTCGGGGCCATGAATAAAGACATATTTATCGGCCGATGGATGTACGGTGACGACGCCAACATGGGCGCCATGGTCGGCGCGATAAAGCGTTTCGACGACGCCGGTTTGCACATTGACGCGTTCAATAGTCTCACCGGTAAAAGACGCACCTGACGGTCGAACATCAAAGACCAGCCACTGGCTATCCGCCGTCCAGGTGCGGGTATTGGTAAGCTGATGATTACGTGCAGAAAAAGTAACTTGCTTCATGGGATACCCTAAATAATTCGAGTTGCAGGAAGGCGGCAACGCAGGGGATCCCCTGGCGCTTACTCAAGTAAGTGACTGGGTGAGCGAGGACAGCCAATGCACATGCAACTTGGAGTATGACGGGTATATACCCTGATGAACAACCATCGCATCAGGGTATTGCATCGGGAAGACTTAGCCTACACGTTTAACATCGCCCACCAGCAGGATGTAGGAAAGCGCGCCGATCAGGGCAATCACCGCGATGTAGGTCAGCGCCGGGGCAAAACCGTAATCCTGTGCCAGGTAACCGATCACCAGCGGCACGGTGATGCCGCCGAGGCCACCAATAAAGTTAAATACCCCACCGGTCAGGCCAATCAGGCGCATCGGGGCCAGGGACGAAACCAGCGACCAGGTAATCGACGCAAAACCGTTACCGAAAAATGCCAGCGCCATCAGCACCATGATCCACACCGGGTCATTGGTGTAGTTCGCGCCCATAATGCAGGTCGAGATCAGCAGGCCGCAGATAATCGGCGTTTTACGCGCCACGCCCAGCGAGAAGCCTTTTTTCACCAGCCGGTCCGCCAGCCATCCTGAGAGCAGCACGCCAACAAAGGCGGCCAGGAACGGCACCGTGGTCATGAAACCGGCTTTCAGTGCGGTGATGCCTTTTTCCTGCGTCAGGTAGTTCGGGAACCAGGTCAGGAAGAACCACAGCGTGGACGCCACCGCGAACTGCCCGATATAAACTCCTACCAGCTTACGGTGGAAGACCAGCTTCCAGTCCGCTTTGGTTAACGGCTGGCGGGATGCTTTATTCACCGGCGCATCGCCATCCACCAGGCCACCGCCATCACGGATGTAATCCAGCTCAGCTTTGCTGATATTTTTGGTCTGACGCGGCGGCTGATAGACCTTAAACCAGATCAGCGACCAGATAATGCCGATGCCGCCGGTCACGATAAATACCCAGTGCCAGCTCAGCATCTCCTGAATCCAGATCAGCAGCGGAGTGAGGAACGCCAGCCCGACAAACTGCCCGGAGGTGTAAAAGCCAACGGCAGAGGCGCGTTCATGTTCCGGGAACCAGCTGGTGACCATGCGGTTATTGGTCGGGAAGGCCGGCGCTTCAAAAATCCCGGTAATCGCCCGCAGGCCAATCAGCGACATCAGACCGGTGGCAAAGCCCTGGAATAACGTCGCCACCGACCAGCCCATAATGGCGATAAAGTAGGTCAGACGCGAACCCACGCGGTCAAGGAACCAGCCGCCTGGGATCTGGCAGAGCGTATACAGCCAGGCAAAGGCCGAGAATACATAACCCATTTGCGCTTTGGTGATGCCAAATTCTTCCTGAATATGGACGGATGCCACCGCCAGATTGGCGCGGTCGACATAGCAAATAACGACGGTAATAAAGATCATAATCAGCGTCAAATAGCGGCGACGCCCGGGTTTTACAGCGGTAACTGAAATATCCATCGTAATCTGTCTCCAGATTTTGGGCATAGCGAAGCCGCTCACCATGCCCTGTAGTTTACAGAGGGTGTGTTTAAAATTTTTATTTTGCTTTCGAATGCTCTACATAGTTCACGTTGCAGGAAGGCGGCAAAATTGCAAATCCTCAGGAGCTTACATTAGTAAGTGACTGGGGTGCGCAATTGCAGCCAACACACCTGCGGCGTGAAATATGACGCGCATTTACCATTCCGCGACAGAACCATCCGCATGCCGCCACAAAGGATTACGCCAGTCCGGCGCATTTTCACTTAGCTCAATCACCCGCGCTTCATCGATCTCCACGCCAAGCCCTGGTTTCATGAGCGGTTTAAAGAAGCCGCCTTCCATGTTGAAGTCCTCTTTATTTTTTACAAAGTCGAGCAGTTCCGCGCCCTTGTTGTAGTGAATGCCCATACTCTGCTCCTGGAGGACCGCATTACGAGAGACGAAATCGATGTGCAGGCAGGCCGCCAGAGCGATCGGTCCCAACGGACAGTGTGGTGCCAGCGCCACATCGTAGGCTTCCGCCATTCCGGCAATTTTATAGCACTCGGTAATACCGCCGGCGTGCGACAGGTCCGGCTGTAAAATCGCCAGGCCGCCGGCTTCCAGCACCCGTTTAAATTCAAATCGCGAGAACATCCGTTCACCGGCAGCAATAGGAATATGGGTTTGTGCTGCCAGCTTCGGATAATATTCTGCCTGCTCCGCCAGTACCGGCTCTTCAATAAATAACGGACGATAGGGTTCCAGCTCTTTAATTAAGACTTTGGCCATTGGCGCACTGACGCGGCCATGAAAATCGAGGCCAAACTCAATATCGCTGCCGAAAGCTTCGCGAATTTGTGCGACGGTATTGACCGCAGCATCGACCGCGCGAGAATTATCGATTACGCCCATCTCTTCGCAGCCGTTTAATTTGAACGTATCAAAGCCGATGCCGCGCAGCTTTTTAATACCGTCAATGACTTCTGCAGGACGATCGCCCCCTACCCAGCTGTAGGCTTTGATTTTATCGCGCACCAGGCCGCCCATCAGCTGCCACACCGGGGCGTTCAACACCTTGCCTTTGATATCCCACAATGCCTGATCGATCCCGGCAATTGCGCTCATCAGAATCGGGCCGCCACGATAAAATCCGCCGCGGTACATCACCTGCCACAGGTCGTTAATTCGCGCCGGGTCCTGACCAATGAGATAGTCGCTCAGCTCGTGGACCGCCGCTTCAACGGTACGCGCGCGCCCTTCAATGACCGGTTCGCCCCAGCCGACCACGCCTTCATCGGTTTCGATTTTCAGGAACATCCAACGCGGAGGTAAACGGTACGTGGTGATTTTGGTTATTTTCATTGCACAGCCTCTCGATACGCTTTAACAAATGCTGTTGCCTGTTGTACGGTCCGTTCGACGGACTGCCCGGCACGATACAGATCGCTGCCCAGCCCGGCGCCGACACAGCCGGCCTTCATCCATTGCGCCAGATTCTCTGGCGTCACGCCGCCCACGGCGAACACCGGAACCTCCGGCGGTAACACGGCTTTCAGCGCCTTGATGTACTCCGGGCCAAAGGCGGATGAAGGGAACACTTTTAGCGCCTGCGCACCGGCATCCAGGGCGGTAAATGCCTCCGTCGCCGTCGCGCAGCCCGGGCAGACGGTCATGCCGTAACCCACCGCGCGGCGAATCACCTCGGCCTGAATGTTCGGCGTCACGATCAGCCGGCAGCCCATTTTTGCCAGTTCATCAACCTGCTCCGGCTGGAGCACGGTGCCTGCGCCAATCAGCGCCCGCGAACCGTAGGCCTCGACAATGGCCGGAATGCTCTGCTGCCAGCGGGGGGAATTCAGCGGGATCTCAACGGCGTCGAACCCGGCGTCGATCACCGCGCCAACGTGCGCCAATGCCTCTTCCGGCGTTACGCCGCGCAGAATTGCGATCAGCGGAAGCTTAGTTTGCCACTGCATATGCGATGCTCCTTAGTTACACAAAATCATTCCGCTGAGCGGGTCGCCAGCACCGGGGCGGACTGGATCAGGAAGCGTATGCCCGCCTGAAAGGCCGTATCGCCGTCAATGGTGGCGACATCGCGCCCCATGGCATGAAACGCCTGAGCGTAGCGGGCGGTCAGCGTCGATCCGGCAACCAGCGTTATCGCCTGCTGCCCGGCAAAGCGCTCGCTGAGGGTGGCGACTTCCGCGCCAATCAGCAGCCCGGAGAGAAACTCGCTCACCTGTTCACGCGGGAGCGCCCCCAGGACATGCGCCGCCCGCACTTCAAACAGCCGGGCCAGCAGGTCAGGCGAGGCCAGCCCGCGTTCGAGTCCGGCGTGAAATGCTTCCGGTGCCGCAACTTGCGGCGGCAGCCCGGCGCCAATCAGCGAGTGGCTCAACAGCAGGTGATGCAGTTCACCGGTCATCACGGTGCGGAAATGGTGGATTTGCTGGCGGTCGGCCTGCACCCATTTGCAGTGGGTGCCGGGCATCACATAGACAGAAGAAGGGGCAAGCGCCTGGGCCCCGAGCAGCTGGGTCTCTTCGCCACGCATGACGTTGTGGTTGTTATCTTCAGAGACGCACAGCCCGGGAATAATCCAGATATTGTCGCCAACAGCGGTTAACTGTTGGCCAATTGCCGAGAAATGAACGGGAACCGGCAGGTAGGGCGCAACCTTCCAGCCGACATTACTGCCGACCATTCCCGCCATCACTACCGGAGTGGCGCCTTCGCGCCAGTTTTCGGTTATCTCACTCAACACCGCGGCCGGGGATTTGCCATTCAGGCGAGTGACGCCTGCTTCTGATTGCCTGCTTTCCAGGCATTTTTCGCCCTGATAAAGCCAGGCGCGCAGATTGGTCGAACCCCAGTCTATTGCGATGTAGCGAGATATCATGTGATTTCCTTCAGCCTTCGTGTTGAGCTGGCGATCATGGTGAGCGCCGCCTGCTCTGCCGCTTCGCTATCCTGATGCCGGATGGCATCAAACAGCGCCTTATGTTCCTGGAGCGTTTTCGGCATATTGCCCTCATCGCCCATCCAGGTCCGTTCAAACACCGCTCGCTGTAATGAGCTGATGGCTACCGTCAGCTGCTGGAGCACCGGGTTATGGACCGATTGCAGTACCGCCTCGTGATAACGAATATCGGCTTCGTTAAACGCATCACGGTCCTGGTTATTGGCGATCATGTCGTTAAGCGCTTCTTCTATTTGCGCCAGATCGCTGGAAGTTGCCCGCTCCGCCGCCCAACGAGCGATGGCCGGCTCCACCAGGTTTCGTACTTCGCTCATGGCGCCAATCAGGCGCGGGTCATAATCGTGTTCCAGTACCCACTGCAGGACTTCGGTATCCAGGTAATTCCAGTGGTTACGCGGCGCGACAAACGCCCCGCGATAGCGTTTCATTTCAATCAGCCGTTTCGCCATCAAAGAACGAAACACTTCGCGAATGATGTTGCGCGAGGTTTCAAACTCTTCACACAGCTCGGCCTCTGCCGGCAGCGCGGAACCGGGAACGTATTTGCCCCCAACAATCTGGCGGCCCAGCGTCATGATGATGCGGTCGGTTTTGGTCAGGTTCATGGCATGTCCTTTAAGAGATGACGTCGCCTTACTTTACTCTGACTGGCGGTTTTCGCCTCACCTTTGCAGTACAAACATGACACCTTTATTTATCTGATGCGACAGATAGTAGTACCAATTGATTATGTTGTACTACAATTTAGATCACAAAAAGAACAATTGATAAGATAAAAAAACAGCGCATCGGAGAGCGCTGTCGGAGGGGACGTCAGAAGATTGGTGGGAAATGGCGGTCAGAAGGCCTCGCCGACCTGGAAGTAAAAGCCGCTGCTGCCTTTGCCAATGCCATAGTCGAGGCGGATATTCACCTTAGGTTTAAATTCAAAACGATAGCCAACGCCCGCCGTCGGTAGCCAGCGGCCATCATTAAGCGTATCGACGGACGGCCCCATCGTTCCGGCGCCCACCCAG
This sequence comes from Enterobacter sp. JUb54, assembly GCF_014298075.1. Classification (GTDB taxonomy): domain Bacteria; phylum Pseudomonadota; class Gammaproteobacteria; order Enterobacterales; family Enterobacteriaceae; genus Klebsiella; species Klebsiella lignicola. The sequence goes on along the minus strand of NZ_CP060418.1, from coordinate 4,012,198 downwards.
GCAACAATGCCGTGGCGCCAGGTTAGCTGACGGCGATACTCCAGCTGCGAGCTGAATACGTTTTTATCGCGATAGCGCCCCTGATAGTAGCCGCGCATACGTTCATCGCTGCCCAGCAGCGGGAGCATGCTCCACGGCACATCGCCCTGGGTAAAGACCCCGTCGGCCTCCCAGGCCAGCACGCTTTTGTCGCTGAGCGCGGTGTAGCGGCTGTAGTGCAGATGGAATTCGTCAAATCGGGTGTCGCTCCCGAGGCCCGGCGCGTAGTGGGTATACCGCAGATCGGCGTACTGGCCCTGACGCGGGTTGGGGACAAAATCGCGGTCGTCCCAGGTTAAATCAATGCTGACGCCAGAACTGAAGACCGACGGCCCCTGAGGGGTACTTTCTATTTTCGGCAGATCTTCCCGGTCCATTTCGTCGGCATTCTGGGCCGCCAGCGACCAGCCAACCCCAAGATATACGTTGTCCACCAGCTGGCGATAGACCGTGGGGCGCAGCGTCAGCACCTGAGCGGTATATTTCTCTTTGTCGCCGTCATTATCGGCGGCGGCGAAGCCCTGACCCCAGTAGTAGGTGGGCGTATTGGCCAGCGAGCCTTCAAGAAAAATACGCCAGCGATCGTCAGCAAAAAAGGCGTAATTCTTGACGCTGACGCCGAAGGCGCCGGTAGAGCTGGCATAGCCGCTGAGCGTTAAGGTCGAGTTTTGACTGAGGGTGTCATTGGGGTCAGGCCGGTACATACCGACCACCGCGGTTCCGATCCCGAGGCCTAATTCCGGCGTATAAAACGGACCAGGCATCACGCCCCAGTCGATACCTTTGGAGGCATCAAATTTGTCGCTGGCGCCCAGCCGTTTTAGCCAGTCGTCAATCTGCTCCCGGTTAAGGGCCTGCGCCTGAACCTGCCCGATAAACGAGCATGTAATGCAACACAGAATGACGCTACGCAGCGTGCTCAACAACGATGCTCTCCAGAGATAAAAAATGGTGACGGCCAGTAAAGCAAGATAGCGTCGAATTTGAGTATAGCTGGCATCCAGCCTGACTCTTTCGGAGCAGAAATGGGGTCGTCGAACGTTAAACAGGAAAGCTTATAGAATTCGTCGTCATCAAGGGAAGGGATAAGTGCGGATTTCCCCCTTTCAGTGCAAAAAAAGGACCTAAGTGATTCATTTTACGCACCATCGGCGGGTTTTCAGGCCCGGAGCTGCCGGGCCTGAAAGTTCGGTCAGGATAATACGTACTTCTCAATCGCCCAGGCCACGCCATCTTCCAGGTTCGATTTAGTAATAAAGTTTGCAGCTTCTTTCACCGTTGGGATGGCGTTGTCCATCGCCACGCCGACGCCAGCGAACTCAATCATCGCAATGTCATTTTCCTGATCGCCAATCGCCATGATCTCGTCCTGCTTGATATTCAGCGCGTCGGCCAGCGATTTCACGCCGGTCCCTTTATTGACGCGTTTATCGAGGATTTCGAGGAAGTATGGCGCGCTTTTCAGCACGGTATATTTCTCTTTCACTTCCGCCGGGATGCGGGCAATAGCCTGGTCGAGGATCGCCGGCTCATCGATCATCATCACCTTCAGCAGCTGGATGTTCGAGTCCATATTTTCGGCTTCGCAGAAGACCAGCGGGATCGTCGCGACATAGGATTCATGCACCGTGTAGTAGCTGACATCGCGGTTGGCGGTGTACAGCGTATTGCGGTCAAGGGCATGAAAATGCGACCCCACGTCACGGGAGAGCTGCTCGAGATAGCGGTAGTCGTCATAGCTCAGCGCCGTTTGCGCCACGGTGCTGCCGTCGCTCGCTTTCTGTACCAGCGCACCGTTGTAGGTGATGCAGTAGTCTCCCGGCTGTTCCATCTGCAGTTCTTTCAGATAGCTGTGAACTCCGGCATACGGGCGCCCGGTGGTCAGTACCACATTGACGCCGCGTGCGCGTGCTGCGGCAATCGCCGCTTTCACTGCAGGAGAGATGGTATGGTCAGGCAGCAGCAGCGTGCCGTCCATATCGATTGCAATAAGTTTGATAGCCATGAGATCCCCAGGATAAATGAGTGCTACCTCATGCTAACGCGATTAAGCTCGCAAAAATAGAGCTACATTGCGCAGCAAAAACACCCCTTTTACGCCCGTCCTGGGGAACCTGGCTCACTCGCGGGTGAGGACGATTTTACCAAACGCCCCACGATCGAGATGTTCAAGCGCCTGTTCAAGCTGGTTAAAGCGGTAGCGCTGCTCGATCACCGGTTTCAACCCGGTCACCTCAACGGCGCGGACGAAATCTTCCAGCGCGCGGCGGTGCCCAACCCCAATTCCCTGAATAACCGGCGATTTCAGCAACAGCTCGCTGGCTGGCAGCGAGATTTCACTCCCGCCCAGAACGCCAATCACCGATATGCGACCATGAACGGCAACGGCTCGCAGGGAATGCCTCAGGTTCTCCCCGCCGACGGTTTCGATAATATGGTCGATACCGCGATCGTCGGTCAGCTGATATATCTCTTCTGCCCAGTCGCCTTTGAGTCGGTTAATGCCGTGATCGGCGCCGAGCTTTTTGGCCTGCGCCAGCTTTTCATCGCTGCCGGAGGTGACAAAAACCTCTGCCCCCTGCGCTTTTGCAATTTGCAGAGCGAATATCGCAACCCCTCCGGTGCCTTGCACCAGCACCGACTGGCCGGCGCGTAAATTCCCGCGTTCCACCAGCGCGAACCAGGCGGTAAGCCCTGCGCAAGGTAAGGTGCTGGCCTCAGCGTCATCCAGCATTTGCGGGGCAGCCACCAGCCCGTTTTCATTCACAATCACGTATTCAGCCAGCATGCCCTGGAAGTAACCCCCAAGCGTTTTATAGGGCAGGTGGCGTGCGTCCGCGACCGGCTTGCCGTCGATCCACTCAGGGAAGAAGGTCGAGATAACGCGATCGCCGGATTTAAAACGCGTGACGCCCGCCCCCGTACTCTCCACCACGCCCGCCATATCCGACGCTGGCGTAAAGGGGAAGGAAAGTGAAATCGGCATAGTGCCTTCAATGACCATTTTATCGCGATAGTTGAGCGCGACGGCGTTCACGCGCACGCGCACTTCACCGGGGCCAGGCCGGGGAACCGGCTCCTGAATGAGTCTGAGATTCTCGCGCCCAAGGGCGTTCATTGACCAGCGTTGCATTGTCTCTGTCATCGTTTTTCTCCTGCCATCAAAAGGCTTCAGTAGCGACAGTTTAGCGTTGACTAACCGTCGCCAGTGGCGATAACTTTTCCCATCATTGACGCCAAAATCGATACAATCTATGACCGATACGCTGAAGGATATTCCCGTTTTCGTGGCCGCCGTTGAGGCGGGAAGTTTTGCGCAGGCGGCAATTCGTCTGCACTTATCTCGTTCGGCGGTGGGCAAGAGCATCGCCCGGCTTGAAGAGCGGCTGGAGGTGCGTCTGTTTCAACGCACAACACGCAGCCAGAGCCTGACGGATAGCGGCGCACTGTTTTATGAGCACTGCCTGCGCGCGCTGGAGGAGATTCGTGGTGCCGAATCGCTGCTGGAAACCGGGAAACAGCAGGTGCGTGGCCGCCTGCGTGTCGCGATGCCCATGCTGTTTGGTCGTCAGTGCATCGCGCCGCTGTTAATTGAGCTGGCACAGGAACATCCGGGGCTTGAGCTGGAAATGTCATTCAGCGACCGGGTGGTGGATCTCATCGAGGAAGGGTTTGATATGGCGGTGCGCAATGGCGCACTGGCAGACAGCACCGTGCTGGCCGCCAGAAGGCTGGGGGAACACAGAATGGTGCTGTGCGCCGCGCCGGATTATCTGATGAATCACGGCCAGCCACACACCATTGCCGATTTACATCAGCATTCGGCCATCAACTATCTGCGCGCCGGTCGGGTTTTGCCCTGGCAACTTGCGGATAACGAAGGAACGCCGCACACAATCGTGCCCCGGTCATCACTGAATATGGATGATTTACAGGCGATCTGCGACGCCGCGCTGGCCGGACACGGCATAGCATGGTTGCCCTGCTGGATGGTGCGCCAGGACCTGCAAAATGGAAAACTCGTCCCGCTGTTCAAGCAGGCAGCTGATGTGCGCTTCCCCGTTCATGCCGTCTGGCAACAAACGGCACATTTGCCCCTGAGGGTGAGAATAGCCATCGACAGGCTGGTGAGTCGCTTGCCGGCAGTGATGTCGCTGGATCCTGACCCGCGCCCATAAAAAAGCCGCGCTGAACGCGCGGCCTGAGTATGACCCTATCGCAACGATTAAATATCGATATTCGCCGCTTTCAGGGCGTTCTCTTCGATAAAGGCACGACGTGGTTCAACGGCATCACCCATCAGGGTGGTGAACAGCTGGTCGGCGGCAATCGCATCCTTCACGGTCACGCGCAGCATGCGACGGCTGTCCGGATCCATGGTGGTTTCCCACAGCTGATCCGGGTTCATCTCGCCCAGACCTTTATAGCGCTGGATAGACAGGCCGCGGCGGGACTCTTTAACCAGCCACTCCAGCGCCTGCTCAAAGCTGGCAACCGGCTGACGGCGCTCGCCACGTTCGATAAACGCGTCGTCTTCGATCAGACCGCGCAGTTTCTCACCCAGGGCACAGATACGACGATATTCGCCGCCGGTGACAAACTCGTGATCCAACGGATAGTCGGTGTCTACGCCGTGAGTACGCACGCGGATAATCGGTTCGAACAGCTGCAGTTCGGTATTTTCGTGAATATCGAACTTCCACTGGCTACCGTGCTGCTCTTTTTCATTCAGATCGCTCACCAGCGCGTTCACCCAACGGGTCACGATCTGCTCATCAGAGAGGTCGGCTTCGTTCAGCGTTGGCTGGTAAATCAGCTCTTTCAGCAGTGATTTCGGGAAGCGACGCTCCATGCGAACAATCATTTTCTGCGTGCCGTTGAATTCGGCTACCAGTTTTTCTAACGCTTCGCCGGCCAGTGCTGGCGCGCTGGCGTTGGTGTGCAGGGTCGCGCCATCCAGAGCGATAGAAATCTGGTACTGGTCCATCGCTTCGTCGTCTTTGATGTACTGTTCCTGCTTGCCTTTCTTCACTTTGTACAGCGGCGGCTGAGCAATGTAGACATGGCCACGCTCAACAATTTCCGGCATCTGACGGTAGAAGAAGGTCAGCAGCAGCGTACGGATGTGCGAGCCATCGACGTCCGCATCGGTCATGATAATGATGCTGTGATAGCGCAGCTTATCCGGGTTGTATTCGTCACGGCCGATACCACAGCCCAGGGCGGTGATCAGCGTCGCCACTTCCTGAGAAGAGAGCATCTTGTCGAAACGGGCTTTCTCAACGTTGAGGATTTTACCCTTCAGCGGCAGAATCGCCTGGTTCTTACGGTTACGACCCTGCTTAGCAGAGCCGCCCGCGGAGTCCCCTTCCACGAGGTACAGTTCGGACAGCGCCGGGTCACGTTCCTGACAGTCAGCCAGTTTGCCCGGCAGGCCTGCCAGGTCCAGCGCGCCTTTACGACGGGTCATTTCACGTGCACGACGCGCGGCTTCACGAGCGCGAGCCGCATCGATAATTTTGCCTACCACGATTTTCGCGTCAGACGGATTTTCCAGCAGGTATTCGTTCAGCAGTTCATTCATCTGCTGTTCAACCGCGGTTTTCACCTCGGAGGAGACCAGTTTGTCTTTGGTCTGCGAGGAGAATTTCGGATCCGGTACCTTCACGGAGACAACGGCAATCAGGCCTTCACGCGCATCGTCGCCGGTGGCGCTGACTTTGGCTTTTTTGCTGTAGCCTTCTTTATCCATATAGGCGTTCAGGGTACGGGTCATCGCCGCGCGGAAGCCCGCAAGGTGAGTACCGCCATCGCGCTGCGGGATGTTGTTGGTGAAGCAGTAGATGTTTTCCTGGAAGCCGTCGTTCCACTGCAGCGCCACTTCGACGCCAATACCGTCTTTTTCGGTGGAGAAGTAGAAGATATTCGGGTGGATCGGCGTTTTGTTCTTATTGAGATACTCAACGAACGCCTTGATGCCGCCTTCGTAGTGGAAATGGTCTTCTTTACCGTCACGCTTGTCGCGCAGGCGGATAGAAACCCCGGAGTTCAGGAACGACAGCTCGCGCAGACGTTTTGCCAGGATCTCGTATTCGAACTCGACAACGTTGGTGAAGGTTTCATAGCTTGGCCAGAAACGTACCATGGTGCCGGTTTTTTCGGTCTCACCGGTCACTGCCAGCGGAGCCTGCGGCACACCGTGCGCATAGATCTGACGGTGAACTTTATTGTCGCGCTGAATAACCAGCTCCAGCTTCTGCGACAGGGCGTTAACCACGGAAACGCCTACGCCGTGCAGGCCGCCGGAAACTTTATAAGAGTTATCATCGAATTTACCGCCTGCGTGCAGGACGGTCATGATGACTTCTGCCGCCGATACGCCCTCTTCCGGGTGAATACCGGTCGGAATACCGCGTCCGTCATCCTGTACGGAGACGGAGTTATCGCTATGGATGGTGACAACGATATCTTTACAGTAACCTGCGAGCGCTTCGTCGATAGCGTTATCCACAACCTCGAATACCATGTGGTGCAGACCGGTGCCGTCATCCGTGTCGCCGATATACATACCCGGGCGCTTACGCACCGCATCCAGCCCTTTCAGGACTTTGATACTGGAGGAGTCATAAGAATTCGACATCAACGTTTCTCGCTCATTTAAACTTAGGTTAATCCGTTATTTTACCCTTTTCCACGGTGAACATCTTCGAATTTTTGTCCGACATGTCCATTACGTGTTCAGCGCTGATGGCGCTGACGAAAACCTGCGACTGCGTGGCTTTTAAGCGGCTGGCAAGCAGACCGCGCCGTGCGTCGTCCAGTTCCGAGGCAAAATCATCTATCAGATACAGACAGCGTCTTCCGCTTTCGCGGGTTAGAAACTCTCCCTGCGCCAGTCGTAGCGCGCACATCAGGAGTTTAAGCTGCCCACGTGACAAGGTATCTTCGACCGGCGCGCCATCGGCACGAATGCGGAAATCCGCTTTGTGCGGGCCGTGGGCGGTGTAGGTCAGCATGCGGTCACGCTCGAAATTCCGCTCCAGCACTTCGGAGTAATCCGTTTCTTTCTCCCAGCCGCGCTGGAAGGAGAAGGCCAGAGAGAATTCAGGTAAAAACTGCTTACAGGTATCCGCCATGTCTTCGACGATAGCGGCGCTATATTCGGCACGCCAACGGCTGATTTGTTCCGCCAGCGGAATAAGTTCCTGATCCCAGGGCCGTATCTGAGCATAGCGACTGACCTGGCGCAACGCGGCATTGCGCTGCTTCAGCAGGCGCTTGAGGTTGCTCCAGGCGGTAAAGAACCCGGCTTCATTGTGAAAGCATCCCCAGTCAAGGAAGGCTCTTCTGTATTTGGGGCCGCCGTTGAGTAAAGTAAACCCTTCAGGCGTAATCAGCTGCATCGGCATCAGGTGCGCCAGCTCCGCCACCTTGTGGCCATCGGTGCCGTCAATCCGCACCTTGCTGTCGCCCTGCTTATCTTTGGTCAGGCCGATGGAGACTTCACGCTCGCCGCCCTGCAGACGTCCGTGCAGAATAAACGACTCTTGTTCGTGACGGATCACCCGGCCAATCTGCAAACTGCGAAACGCCCGGCCGTGGCCAAGCGTATAGATAGCTTCCAGCACGCTGGTTTTACCGCTGCCGTTGGCACCCACCAGGAAGTTAAAGCCAGGGGATAGAGCGAGATCCGCATTTTCAATATTGCGGAAGTCTTTGATTAGAAGTCGGGAAAGCGACATATCAGCTCATAACCAGGGCGTTATCGTCGCCGTTAGTCTGGTTACGGCCAGCGCACAGCAACCGGAGCGTACTGAAGTACGTGAGGATTGCGAGCACTGCCCGGAGCCAGAATAACAAGTAAGATAGCCCGATACTTTTCTATAAACGCATTGGCATGACAACGTAAGCCGCGCTCTGACTGGCTGCATCTTCAATCTGGACGCTTGAAACGGAGTCGGTCAGCAGAATACGGACGTTTTCGCACTTCAGCGCATTCAGCACATCCAGCACGTAGCTGACGTTAAAGCCGATTTCCATCTCGCTGCCGGAGTAAGAAACATCAAGAATTTCTTCTGCTTCTTCCTGTTCCGGGTTATTGGCGGTGATTTTCAGCTGGTTTTCACTGACATACAGACGCACGCCGCGGAATTTTTCGTTCGAGAGGATCGCCGCGCGGGCAAAAGCCTGCTTCAGAATATCGCAGCCGGCATCGAGGTGCTTGTCCGGGTTTTTCGGCAATACGCGGCGATAATCCGGGAAACGACCGTCAACCAGCTTCGAAGTGAAGATAAAATCACCGACGTGGGCGCGAATATTATTGCTGCCAATCTGCACGCGCAGCGGCGTATCGCCGCCATCCAGCATGCGCATCAGCTCAATCACCCCTTTACGCGGCACGATCACCGAATGGTTCGGCAACGATTCGCCCAGCGGCATTGAACAGACCGCCAGGCGGTGTCCGTCAGTGGCAACGGTACGCAGTTCGTCACCTTCGGTTTCAAACAGCATGCCGTTTAAGTAGTAGCGAACATCCTGATGCGCCATCGAAAACTGCGTGGCTTCAATCAGACGCTTCATGGTCGCCTGCGGCAGGGTAAATTCAACTTCGCTCTGCCAGTCATCAAGGTTCGGGAAATCCGCTGCGGGCAGGGTCGACAGAGAGAAACGGCTGCGCCCGGAGCGTACCAGCATCCGGTCGCCCTCCAGCTGTACCGCAATCTCCGCGCCTTCGGGCAGACCGCGGCAGATATCAAAAAATTTACGTGCCGGAACGGTGGTTGCACCCGCATCATGCGGCTGAATCAGCGCAACGCGCGCCACCATTTCCATTTCAAGGTCCGTGCCGGTCAGCGACAAGGCGCCATCCGAAACCTGAAGCAGCAGGTTACCGAGAATGGGCAGCGTCGGACGGCCACCTAAGGGACCGCTCACCTGTTGCAGCGGTTTTAATAAATGTTCACGTTCTACGGTAAATTTCATAGCGTCACGAGGATAATGTTCTGATTAAATTGGAAAAATCTTCTTTGATATCATGGCTTTCTTCACGCAACTGCTCAATCTTACGGCATGCATGCAGCACGGTGGTATGGTCGCGGCCGCCAAACGCATCGCCGATTTCCGGCAGGCTGTGGTTGGTCAGCTCTTTCGCCAGCGCCATCGCCATCTGGCGTGGTCGCGCCACCGAACGGGAGCGGCGTTTAGACAGCAAATCCGCTACCTTAATCTTGTAGTACTCCGCCACCGTCTTTTGAATATTGTCGATAGTGACCAGTTTTTCCTGCAGAGCCAGCAGATCGCGCAGCGCTTCGCGCACGAAATCGATGGTGATCGCCCGTCCGGTAAAGTTGGCGTTGGCGATAACGCGGTTCAGTGCCCCTTCCAGCTCACGCACGTTTGAACGTAAACGCTTGGCAATAAAGAAGGCGACTTCACCCGGCAGACGAATGTCGTTTTCGTCGGCCTTTTTCATCAGGATCGCTACGCGGGTTTCCAGCTCAGGCGGCTCGATCGCCACCGTCAGGCCCCAACCGAAGCGGGATTTCAGACGATCCTCAACACCATTGATCTCTTTTGGATAACGATCCGACGTCAGAATGATCTGCTGATTACCTTCCAGCAGGGCATTAAAGGTGTGGAAGAACTCTTCCTGAGAACGTTCTTTATTAGCAAAGAACTGAATATCATCGATCAGCAGGGCGTCTACGGAGCGGTAGTAGCGTTTGAACTCTTCAATGGCGTTGTTCTGCAAGGCTTTAACCATGTCCTGAACAAAACGCTCGGAGTGCATATAAACCACTTTGGCGTTCGGTTTGCGCGCGACGATGCCGTTACCGACCGCGTGCAACAGGTGGGTTTTACCCAGACCGGTACCACCATAAAGGAATAAAGGGTTATAGGCGCCGCCAGGATTATCCGCGACCTGACGTGCTGCGGCACGGGCCAGCTGGTTCGACTTACCTTCAACAAAGTTATCAAAGGTATGTTTGACGTTAACGTTAGAGCGGTAGGTCGGTTCCGCCGGTGCCGGGACGTTATCCCAGCCTGGACGCACGATGGTTGGCGCCACGCGCGCCGTCTGCACCTGTGCCGCCGGTACGGTGGCCGCAACGTTGCTCGTTACCGCGCCTCTTTGCGCCTGTACCGCCGGACGTGTGCCGACTTCAAATCGCAGCTGTGGGGCATCAGCACCGCAAAAATCATTGAGGAGTCCATTGATATTATTGAGGTATTTATCCCTTACCCAATCGAGCACAAAACGGTTTGGCGCATACAGTGCCAGCGTGTTATCGCTCAATTCCGCCTGCAACGGGCGTATCCACATACTGAATTCTGTGGCTGGTAACTCATCCTGCAATCGGGCAAGACACTGCTGCCAAAGCGAAAGTGACACGGCGGACTCCACTCGAACATAAAATCGATATAAAGAAAAAAAGAAACAATCGTGATTGTTGGCACACGTCGACAAGACCCTGCATTGGCCGAAAAGCCCCTGCACAAAAGGGGTGACGCGCGAACCGCTATCTGCGGTATTTATCCGATGCGGATCGGTAGATCGCGATCAGGACCGGGGATCATAGCCTAAACTGAGAAAGAGATCTTCTGTTTCTCAACAGATTCTTCCCGATTTATCCACAGGAAGGATCAAAGCCGGGTAAGTGTAATCGATCCAGCGCAGAGTGGGGGACGATTTCAGCCACATATCGGAAAATTTAATGAGCTAAGTCGGTTTTGGGTCTAAACGATCTAACAAAGATCCTTTACGATCCTTGCGCTTTACCCGTCAGGCCGTATAATCCTCCACCCGGCGCGTAATGCCCGTTTTCCGTCGACTGTCGCCGGTCATTTTTTGTGCGACAACGTGCGAGAAATAAGGAAAGAGAATTGACTCCGGAGTGTACAATTATTACAATCCGGCCTCTTTAATCACCATCGCTGAGGCGTAAGTCGTTCGAAGTTCGTTCGGGTATACGCAAAAGTCAGTGAATTTATTCAAGTTTAGGTAGAAACCGCCATGAAACGCACTTTTCAACCGTCTGTACTGAAGCGCAACCGTTCTCACGGCTTCCGTGCACGTATGGCTACTAAAAATGGTCGTCAGGTTCTGGCACGTCGTCGTGCTAAAAGCCGTGCTCGTCTGACCGTTTCCAAGTAATAAAGCTAACCCTGCGTGGTTAAGCTCGCATTTCCCAGGGAGTTACGTTTGTTAACTCCCAGTCATTTCACTTTCGTCTTCCAGCAGCCACAACGGGCTGGCACGCCGCAAATCACCATCCTCGGCCGCCTGAATTCGCTGGGGCATCCCCGCATCGGTCTTACCGTCGCCAAGAAAAACGTCAAGCGCGCGCATGAACGCAATCGGATTAAACGTCTGACGCGTGAAAGCTTTCGTTTGCGTCAACATGAACTCCCGCCTATGGATTTCGTGGTGGTGGCAAAAAAAGGGGTTGCTGACCTCGATAACCGTGCTCTCTCGGAAGCGTTGGAAAAATTATGGCGCCGCCATTGTCGCCTGGCTCCAGGGTCCTGATAGGCCTTATCCGGGTCTATCAGCGCCTGATTAGTCCGCTACTCGGGCCGCATTGTCGTTTCACGCCTACCTGTTCTCAGTACGGAATTGAGGCCTTGCGCAGGTTTGGAATGATAAAAGGCAGTTGGTTGACAGTGAAACGCGTATTAAAATGCCACCCTTTACACCCTGGTGGTGACGACCCCGTCCCGCCTGGACCATTTGATACCAGAGAACACTAACGATGGATTCGCAACGCAATCTTCTTATCATCGCTTTGTTGTTCGTGTCTTTCATGATCTGGCAAGCCTGGGAGCAGGATAACAATCCTCAAGCCCAGCAGCAGACCACGCAGACTACGACCACAGCAGCGGGTAGCGCCGCAGACCAGGGCGTACCGGCCAGTGGCCAAGGGAAACTGATTACGGTTAAAACTGACGTGCTGGAGCTGACTATCAACACCCGTGGTGGTGATATTGAGCAATCTCTGCTTCCGACTTACCCGAAAGCACTGAAGTCAGACGAACCGTTCCAGTTACTGGAAACCACGCCACAGTTTATCTATCAGGCACAGAGCGGCTTAACCGGTCGTGATGGCCCGGATAACCCGGCTAACGGCCCACGTCCGCTGTATAACGTCGATAAAGATGCGTTTGTACTGGCCGAAGGCCAGAACGAAATCGTCGTTCCGCTGACCTATACCGATAAAGCTGGCAACGTATTCACCAAAACCTTCACCCTGAAACGCGGTGATTATGCGGTGAACGTGAGCTATAACGTACAGAACACCAGTGAAAAACCGCTGGAAGTTTCGACGTTCGGTCAGCTGAAACAAACGGCAGCACTGCCGACCAGCCGTGATACGCAAACCGGTGGCCTGTCCACCATGCACACTTTCCGTGGCGCCGCGTATTCCACTTCTGAGTCGAAGTACGAAAAATATAAATTCGATACCATCATCGATAACGAGAACCTGAACACCAACACCAAAAACGGTTGGGTTGCCATGCTGCAGCAGTACTTTACGACAGCATGGGTTCCGGAAAATAACGGTACGAATAACTTCTACACCTCGAACCTTGGCAACGGTGTTGTCGCTATCGGCTATAAATCTCAGCCGGTACTGGTTCAGCCAGGACAGACCGACAAGCTGCAAAGCGTACTGTGGGTTGGCCCGGCAATTCAGGACAAAATGGCAGCCGTTGCGCCGCACCTGGATCTGACCGTTGACTACGGCTGGTTGTGGTTCATCTCTCAGCCGCTGTTCAAGCTGCTGAAATGGATCCATAGCTTCCTGGGCAACTGGGGCTTCTCGATCATCGTTATTACCTTTATCGTTCGTGGCATCATGTACCCGCTGACCAAAGCGCAGTACACCTCCATGGCGAAGATGCGTATGCTGCAGCCGAAAATTCAGGCAATGCGTGAGCGTCTTGGTGATGATAAACAGCGTCAAAGTCAGGAAATGATGGCGCTGTATAAAGCTGAGAAGGTTAACCCGCTGGGTGGCTGCTTCCCGCTGATTATCCAGATGCCAATCTTCCTTGCGCTGTACTACATGCTGAGCGCCTCGGTTGAACTGCGTCATGCGCCGTTTATCCTGTGGATCCACGACCTGTCTGCACAAGACCCGTACTACATCCTGCCGATCATCATGGGCGCCACGATGTTCTTCATTCAGAAGATGTCGCCGACCACCGTGACCGACCCAATGCAGCAGAAGATCATGACCTTTATGCCGGTCATCTTCACGGTGTTCTTCCTGTGGTTCCCGTCTGGTCTGGTGGTTTACTATATCGTCAGCAACCTGGTCACCATTATTCAGCAGCAGCTGATTTATCGTGGTCTGGAGAAACGTGGGCTGCATAGCCGCGAGAAGAAAAAGAGCTAATACTCTTCATTCTTCAAGCCGCTGATGCGTTGGCTTCGTTAGTTCGCCCCAGTCACTTACTTCAGTAAGTTCCTGGGGCCTCGCTAACCTGCCGCTTTCCCGCAGCTTGAATTATTTTGAGTATCTACGGTAGTAGTTAATGCCAGAGAAGGCGGTCAATAGACCGCCTTTTTTACATTTACATAGAGAGTCATCATGAGCCATAACGACACGATCGTCGCCCAGGCAACCCCACCGGGACGCGGTGGTGTGGGCATTCTGCGTATCTCTGGCCTGAAGGCACGCGACGTGGCACAGGCGGTGCTGGGCAAACTGCCAAAGCCGCGCTATGCCGATTATCTGCCTTTTAAAGATGCCGACGGTACGCCGCTGGATCAGGGGATTGCGCTATGGTTCCCCGGCCCGAACTCCTTTACCGGTGAAGATGTGCTGGAGCTCCAGGGCCACGGTGGCCCGGTCATTCTCGACCTGCTGCTCAAACGCATTCTGACCCTGCCAGGTTTACGCATTGCCAACCCCGGCGAGTTCTCCGAGCGCGCGTTTTTGAACGACAAGCTCGATTTAGCCCAGGCTGAAGCGATTGCTGACCTGATTGACGCCAGCTCCGAGCAGGCGGCACGTTCCGCGCTGAACTCCCTGCAGGGCGCATTCTCCACGCGTGTAAACCATCTTGTGGAAGCACTCACTCACCTGCGCATCTACGTGGAAGCGGCCATAGACTTCCCGGATGAGGAGATAGACTTCCTCTCCGACGGGAAAATCGAAGCCCAGCTCAACGGCGTGATCGCCGATCTCGATGCCGTTCGCGCTGAAGCGCGCCAGGGCAGCCTGCTGCGTGAAGGGATGAAAGTGGTCATTGCCGGTCGCCCGAACGCCGGGAAATCGAGCCTGCTGAACGCGCTGGCCGGGCGTGAAGCAGCGATTGTCACCGACATCGCCGGAACCACCCGTGACGTCCTGCGCGAGCATATCCATATTGACGGTATGCCGCTGCATATCATCGATACTGCCGGCCTGCGTGATGCCAGCGATGAAGTTGAGCGCATCGGTATTGAGCGCGCCTGGCAGGAGATCGAGCAGGCCGACCGGGTACTATTTATGGTCGATGGCACCACCACCAGCGCCATCGATCCGGCGGAAATCTGGCCGGACTTTATCGAACGCTTGCCGGCGAAACTGCCGATTACGGTGGTGCGCAACAAAGCCGACGTCACTGGCGAAACGCTGGGCCTCAGTGAAGTGAATGGCCACTCACTGATCCGTCTGTCGGCGCGCACCGGTGAAGGCGTGGATGTTCTGCGCAATCATCTTAAGCAGAGCATGGGCTTTGAAACCAATATGGAAGGCGGCTTCCTTGCCCGTCGTCGCCACCTGCAGGCGCTATCCGACGCGGCCAACCATCTGCAGCAGGGTAAAGCCCAGCTGCTTGGCGCGTGGGCCGGCGAGCTGCTGGCGGAAGAGCTGCGCCTCGCCCAGCAGGCGTTAAGCGAAATCACCGGCGAATTTACCTCCGATGATCTGCTGGGACGGATTTTCTCCAGCTTCTGTATCGGTAAATAAGCGCGGTAAGTGAGTCTTGACTAACCCGCGTTAACACATTGTTAACGCGGGTTTTTCCGTTTTAGCGCCCTCTCACCCTGCGATCTGCAGGAGGGTTTTTCCTCTCAGGAAATCATTGTTGTCCAAATGGCAACTCGTGCTGCCATGCAATAGCCATTACTCTGTACCCCACTATTTTCCCGGGGGTCTTATGGCACGCTTTCTGATCTGTAGTTTTGCGCTGGTTTTGCTCTATCCATCCGGCATCGATATGTATCTGGTGGGGCTGCCGCGGATTGCGCAGGATCTCGGTGCCAGCGAAGCGCAGCTGCATATCGCGTTCTCGGTCTATCTGGCCGGTATGGCCGCCGCGATGCTGTTTGCCGGCAGAATTGCCGATAAATCCGGGCGTAAGCCGGTCGCGCTGTTCGGCTCGTCGGTGTTTATTCTCGCCTCCGTGCTCTGCGCACATGCGCATACCAGCGACCTCTTTCTGGTTGGGCGCTTTATGCAGGGCATCGGTGCCGGAAGCTGCTACGTGGTCGCTTTCGCCGTCCTGCGCGATACCCTCGACGATCGCCGCCGTGCGAAAGTCCTGTCGCTGTTGAACGGCATCACCTGCATTATCCCGGTTCTGGCGCCGGTACTGGGCCACCTGATTATGCTGAAGTACCCGTGGCAAAGCCTGTTCTATACCATGACCGGCATGGGGGTGATGGTCGGCCTGTTCTCGGTCTTTCTCCTGCGGGAAACGCGACCGGCAGCACCTTCGCTGGCGACCGCCGGGCAGGATACGGTTGCTGAATCACTGCTGAACCGCTTTTTCCTCAGCCGCATCGCCATTACCACCCTCAGCGTTACGGCGATCCTCACCTACGTGAATGTCTCGCCGGTATTGATGATGGAAGAGATGGGGTTCGATCGCGGGCAATATTCAATGGCGATGGCCTTAATGGCGCTGGTGAGCATGATGGTGTCGTTCTCCACTCCCTTCGCCCTCACGATATTTAAACCCCGCACCCTGATGCTGACCTCGCAGGTGATGTTCCTGCTTGCCGGTGTCTTGCTCAGCCTCGCCACCAGCCAGACCGTCACCCTGCTGGGCCTGGCGCTGATTTGCGCCGGCTTCTCGGTGGGGTTTGGCGTGGCCATGAGCCAGGCGCTGGGGCCATTTACCCTGCGGGCGGGCGTAGCCAGCTCCGTCCTGGGGATTGCTCAGGTCTGCGGTTCGTCGTTGTGGATTTGGCTGGCGGCGATTGTGGGGCTGAGTGCAATGAATATGCTGATCGGGATACTCATTGGCTGTAGCATAGTGAGCCTTGTACTGATTCTGGCCACCTCCCCAGCACGGGTCGCGCAACACTATGAAGAAGCCCCTGTCGAGTCTCGATCTTAATTTATTACTCTGCCTGCAGCTTCTGACGCAGGAGCATAGCGTGACCCGCACGGCGAAACGGATGAACGTTTCGCCGTCGGCGGTGAGCAAATCGTTAGCCAAGCTGCGCGCATGGTTTGACGATCCCTTGTTTGTCAAAACCCCGCTCGGCCTGTCACCGACGCCATTGATGTCCAGCATGGAGCAGGATCTGGCGGACTGGATGCAGATCGGTCACCAGATCCTCGATAAGCCTCATCATGCCACGCCAAGCGGCCTGAAGTTCGAACTGGCGGCGGAATCACCGCTGCTGATGATCCTGTTTAACACCCTGTCGCAGCAGATCTATCAGCGCTATCCCCAGGCGCTGATCCGCCTGCGTAACTGGGATTACGACTCGCTGGACGCGATTATTCGCGGCGAGGTCGACATCGGCTTTTGCGGGCGGGAAACGCATCCCCGCTCACGGGAGCAGTTAAGCCAGCTACCGTGGTATATCGATTTTGACGTCCTGTTTACCGACCTGCCTCAGGTCTGGCTACGTGAAGATCACCCGGCCCTCGCCGAGGAGTGGAATCTGGAGACCTTTTTGCGCTACCCGCATATCAATATCAGCTGGGAGCAGAGCGATACCTGGGCGCTGGATGACATTCTGCACGATATGGGGCACAAACGGACCGTCGCGTTAACCTTGCCGGGCTTTGAGCAGTCGCTGTTTATGGCGGCCCAGCCACATCACACCATGCTGGCCACCGCGCCGCGCTATTGCCATCACTACAACCGTCAGCACCACCTCCCGCTGGTGTCGCGCCCGCTGCCGCTGGAGCCTCAGCTCCTGGAAAAAACGCGCGTGCCGTTCACCCTGCTGTGGCATAAACGCAATAGCAACAACCCGAAGATCGTCTGGCTCAGAGAGACCCTCAAACAGCTCTATCAGGGCCCGTTATAAGCCGATTTTGTTGCTCTTCCTCTCCTGCCTGCGCAAGAAATTGTAAAGTTCGCATAAATACCCTTTTCAAGGGGGGAATTCCGCATTAAAACCTATTAATACCAGGTGATAATAGACCTCAGAATTTTCCAATGACCATTAATCACGGAGCGACGAATGGCAACGCATTTTGCAAGAGGGATACTCAGCACCAGGGAGCCGCTATCGACACGACTGTCAGCGGCCTGCTATCAATCAGCCCAGCGCCTGCCCGAGTATCGGCAGAGCCGCTACCGCGCATCACGTTCACTGCTCGCCGAGCTGCTGTTTATGCTGTATGGCATTAGCGAGCTGCCCGATATCATCACCGACGACAATGGCCGACCGGTCTTTTCCGATCCCAATCTGCCGCGCTTTTCCATCTCTTATGCCGGGAATATTGTCGGCGTCGCGCTGACCACCGAAGGCGACTGTGGGCTGGATATGGAACTCCAGCACGCCTCGCGCGGGATCCATCCGCTGCACGACCCTAACCGCTATGTATTCAACAGCAATGAGAACTTGTGGATTAACATCCAGCACGATCCCGATGAAGCACGCGCCCAGCTGGTAGCGCTGCGTCGGAGCGCGCTGAAGCTGACCGGTGAAGACCCGGTGCGCCTGCAGCTACTGCCCGGCGCGGGTCGCCTGCGAACCACCAACATACAGCCTGTAGAGGCCCTCTGCGATGCAGAAACGGTGCTGGTGTGGTCCATTGCCGCCACCCCCGCCATCGGCCAGCTCAAAGTCTGGGAATATCATCATCAGGAAGGCTGGCGTAATCTGCCGGACGCCCAGATGCGGGCAAAAGAGTCCGCCGCCCGGTTGATGCGTTTTACCAGCCTCCCCGTAGAAAAAGCACTCTCCCTCAACTGACCGGTCAGTCCGGCCATCATGATGCAAAGGAGCAATCATGTCTGATACGTTGAAAGTTGTTACGTTACTCGGAAGTCTGCGCAAAGGGTCTTTTAATGGCATGGTCGCCCGCACCCTGCCAGGGATCGCGCCGGCGAACATGGCGATCTCCGCGCTGCCATCCATTGGCGACATCCCGCTTTATGACGCGGATTTTCAGCAGGAAGAGGGATTCCCGCAAAGCGTGCAGGATATTGCGCAGCAGATTCGTGAAGCTGACGGCGTTGTTATCGTGACGCCGGAGTACAACTATTCGGTGCCGGGCGGCCTGAAGAATGCGATTGACTGGCTGTCGCGTCTGCCTGAGCAGCCGCTATCCGGCAAGCCGGTGCTGATCCAAACCAGTTCGATGGGGGCTATCGGCGGCGCGCGCTGCCAGTATCACCTGCGCCAGATTCTGGTGTTCCTCGACGCAATGGTGATGAACAAACCGGAGTTTATGGGCGGCGTGATTCAGAACAAAGTTGACCCGCAGTCGGGCGAGGTGGTCGATCAGAGCACGCTCGATCATCTGAGCGGACAGCTGAGCGCCTTTGGTGAGCATATTCAGCGTGTGAAAGCGTAAGTAAATCACCCTCTCCCTGCGGGGAGAGGGTGTCGTGCGACACATTAATGGGCGTCGATAAACACAATTTTCAGCACAAACAGCAGTGACACGATAATCACGCATGGGCTGAGATCGCGCAGGCGACCGGTACCAATCTTCATCACGCAGTAAGAGATAAAACCTAACGCAATCCCTTCGGTAATCGAGAAGCTAAACGGCATCATCACCGCGGTAATAAACGCCGGTACCGCTTCCGTCAGATCGTCCCACTTCACGCGCGCCAGGCTGGATGTCATCAGCACACCCACGTAAATCAGTGCACCCGCAGCTGCATAGGCCGGCACCATTCCCGCCAGCGGTGACAGGAAAATCACCAGCAGGAACAGGAGCCCGACAACCACTGCCGTCAGGCCGGTACGCCCGCCCACGGAGACGCCGGAAGAGGATTCGATATAGGCCGTCACCGAAGAGGTACCGATAAAGGAACCTGCCACCGATGAGATACTGTCGACAAACAGCGCCTGCTTCATACGAGGGAACTTACCTTTCTCATCGGCAAGACCGGCTTTGTCGGTCACGCCGATCAGGGTACCGGAGGAGTCGAACAGGTTAACCAGCATGAAGGAGAAGATGATGCCTGCCAGGCCGAGGTTAAACGAACCGGCTAAATCCACATGACCAATCACCGAGGTGATGCTCGGCGGCGCGGACACAATCCCGGTGTAGTGCACATCACCCAGCATCCAGCCTAACAGCGTCGTGACGACGATAGAGACCAGGACCGCCGCATGAATATTGCGGGAGGCCAGGATGGCAATAATAAAGAAGCCGAGGATCCCCAGCAGCACGCTGTGAGAGGTCAGGTTACCGATGCTGACCAGCGTATCTTTGTTGGCCACAATCACGCCGGCGTTTTTCAGCCCCATCATGCCGATGAACAACCCGATACCGCTGGTGATCCCCACACGCAGGCTGACCGGAATATTGGCAATCATCCAGTAACGGACGCGGAAAATGGTCAGCAGCAGCAGGCCCACGGCGCCCCAGAAGATAGCCCCCATGCCCACCTGCCACGGCAGGCCCATGGCCTGTACGACGACAAAGGCAAAGAATGCGTTCAGACCCATTGCTGGCGCCAGCGCGACCGGCAGGTTAGCAAACAGCCCCATCAGAATACTACCGAAGGCGGCGATCAGACAGGTCGTCACAAACACGGCGCTGGTATCCATACCCGCCACGCCAAGAATTTGTGGGTTAACGAAAACAATGTAGACCATTGTCAAAAAGGTGGTGAAACCTGCTATCGCTTCGGTACGTGCCGTCGTGCCGTGTTCACGTAGTTTGAACACGCGCTCCAGCAGACCCTGGCCAGAAGACTGGCTGGTTTGTTGTTGACTCATTATCGGTTTCCGAACTTAAGGAGGGAAAATTCGTCGCTATCCTATACCAAAATGCGACACCAGGTGCAGTTGTATGGTAACTTTTTTTCATTGAATTTGCTTATACGGCAACGATTGCGTGGCACCAATACGCATTACGAAAACGTTAAACTTGTTTGAATGGAAACGGCATGTCTCAAATAGAAGCTCTGTTTTTCGACTGTGACGGAACGCTGGTCGACAGCGAGGTGATCTGTTCCCGCGCCTATGTTCACATGTTCAACGCGTTCGGCATTACGCTGGATCTGGAAGGAATCTTCAAACGTTTCAAGGGGGTAAAACTCTACGAAATCATCGACACCATCAACGAAGAGTACGGCGTCAACCTGCAGAAACCGGAGCTTGAGCCGATTTATCGGGCGGAAGTCGCGCGCCTGTTTGACTCCGAGCTGCAGGCTATCGCCGGTGCGGAAACGCTGCTGGAGGCGGTCAGCGTGCCGATGTGCGTCGTCTCTAACGGCCCGGTCAGCAAAATGCAGCACTCGCTCGGGAGAACCGGCATGTTGCACCATTTCCCTGAACAACTGTACAGCGGCTACGATATCCAGCGCTGGAAGCCTGATCCGGCGCTGATGTTTCACGCGGCAAAAGCGATGAACGTTAACGTTGAGAACTGCATTCTGGTGGATGATTCCAGCGCGGGCGCGCAGTCAGGAATCGATGCTGGCATGGAGGTCTTTTACTTCTGCGCCGATCCGCACAACAAACCGATCGACCATCCAAAAGTGACGACCTTTACCGATCTGGCACAGTTGCCAGCGCTGTGGAAAGCACGAGGGTGGGAGGTCACGCGTTAAGAGCCGCTCAGCCGGGCTACGCTGCTCTGTAGCCCGGCACGCGCCGTATCGCCGGGATTACTCTTTCGGGTCTTTCCCCGCCAGCAGTTTGTCCAGCTCGTCGCCGCCAACGTGACGGAAGTCCTGACCCTTCACGAAGTAGAAGATGTATTCGCAAATGTTCTGGCAACGGTCGCCGATACGCTCGATTGAACGGGCGCAGAACAGGGCGGTCAGCACGCTGGGGATGGTGCGTGAATCTTCCATCATGTAGGTCATCAACTGACGCACGATGCCCTCATATTCCTGATCGACTTTCTTATCTTCGCGATAGATACGCACGGCCTCGTCCAGATCCATGCGCGCAAAGGCGTCCAGCACATCATGCAGCATCTGCACGGTGTGACGTCCCAGCGACTCCAGGCTCACTAGCAGCGGCTGGTGCTGCTGAGAAAACTTCTCCAGCGCGGTGCGGCAGATTTTATCCGCGACGTCGCCGATACGTTCCAGTTCGGCGATGGTTTTGATGATCGCCATCACCAGGCGCAGGTCGCTGGCGGTAGGCTGGCGTTTCGCGATGATGCGCACGCAGGCTTCATCGATCGCGACTTCCATCATGTTGACCTGCTTATCGCCGTCAATAACCCGTTTTGCCAGCTCGCTGTCCTGATTGTGCATCGCGGTGATGGCATCAGAAAGCTGCTGTTCCACCAGCCCACCCATGGTCAATACCTGGGTGCGGATATACTCCAGTTCAGCATTGAACTGGCCGGAAATATGTTTATTAAGGTTTAAATTATCCATCATTTCTCCAGATGCCCAAAAGAGTTCGAGCGAGAGCAAGGCGGCAACTGCGCGAATCCCCGGGTGCGTAGTCTACTACGTGACCGGGGTGAGCAAAGGCAGCCAACGCGTTATCGCTTGAAAGCTGAAGGGCATATCAACCGTAGCGGCCAGTAATATAATCTTCAGTTTGCTTCTTCGCGGGCTTGGTAAACAGATCGTCCGTGTTACTGAATTCAATCAGCTCGCCAAGATACATAAATGCCGTATGGTCTGAACAACGCGCAGCCTGCTGCATGTTGTGGGTAACGATAACGACGGTGTAATCCTGTTTCAGCTCGGTGATCAGCTCTTCAATGCGCCCGGTGGAGATCGGGTCCAGCGCTGAACACGGCTCATCAAGCAGCAACACTTCCGGGCGGATCGCGATACCGCGGGCGATGCACAGACGCTGCTGCTGGCCACCGGAGAGCGAATAGCCGCTCTGGTGCAGTTTATCTTTGGTTTCGTTCCATAACGCGGCCTTGGTCAACGCCCACTGCACGCGCTCGTCCATATCCGCACGGGACAGCTTTTCAAACAGGCGCACACCGAAGGCGATATTGTCATAGATCGACATCGGGAACGGCGTCGGCTTCTGGAAAACCATGCCTACTTTCGCCCGCAGCAGCGCAATATCCTGAGTATTGGTCAGAATATTGTCGCCATCCAGCAGGATCTCGCCTTCGGCGCGCTGCTCCGGATACAGCTGGAACATTTTGTTAAAGGTACGCAGCAGCGTTGATTTACCACAGCCTGACGGACCGATAAACGCCGTAACCTGGTTTTTGGTGATATCCAGGTTAATGTTTTTCAGGGCATGGAATTTTCCGTAGTAGAAGTTCAGGTTACGAACTGAAAGTTTACCCGGGGTCGCATTCACCATACTCATCAATCTCTTCCTCATTCGGCGCCGCATTTCGCCGCGCCGCAAAAATTAACCGTGTTTATTCTTCGCGAAAATAACGCGCGCCAGAATGTTCAGCAGCAATACGCACAGGGTGATAATCAATACCCCGGCCCATGCCAGTTGCTGCCACTCCGCGAACGGACTCATGGCAAATTTGAAAATGGTCACCGGCAGGTTGGCGATCGGCTGCATCATATCGGTGCTCCAGAACTGGTTGGAGAGCGCGGTAAACAGCAGCGGTGCCGTTTCCCCGGCGATACGTGCGATAGCCAGCAAGATCCCGGTCATGATGCCGGATACCGAGGCCTTCAGCGTGATCGCGGAAATCATTTTCCACTTCGGCGTCCCCAGCGCATACGCGGCTTCACGCAGGCTATCCGGCACCAGTTTCAGCATGTTTTCGGTGGTACGAATAACAATAGGAACCTGCAACAGCGCCAGCGCAATCACGCCGGCCCAGCCGGAAAAGTGCTGCATCTGCGCGACCACGATGGTGTAGACAAACAGCCCCACCACGATAGACGGTGCGGAAAGCAGAATGTCGTTAATAAAACGAATCACTTCCGCCAGAACCGACTTACGGCCATATTCCGCCAGGTAAATCCCCGCCATGATGCCCAGCGGCGTACCAAAAATCGTCGACCACAGGATCAGCAGGCCGCTGCCCGCCAGGGCGTTTGCCAGACCACCGCCTGCGGTGTTCGGCGGCGGCGTCATTTCGGTAAACAGCGCCAGGCTCATGCCATCAAAACCACGGGTGATGGTGGCCATCAGGATCCAGATAAGCCAGAACAGACCGAAGGCCATGGTGCCCATAGAAAGCGTCAGGGCGATGCGGTTTTTCAACCGACGTTTGGCCTGCATCTTACGGCGGGATTCCGCCAGCTCTGCGGTAGTTTGCAATTCGATCGTCGCCATTAACGAGCTCCCTCATTCTTCGCCAGACGCATCACCATGAACTTCGATGCGGCCAGAACAATAAAGGTAATCACGAACAGGATCAGCCCCAGCTCCATCAGCGCTGCCACGTGCAGGCCGCTTTCAGCTTCGGCAAACTCATTCGCCAGTGCGGAGGTAATACTGTTGCCCGGCATATACAGCGACGCGCTATCCAGCTGGTAGGTGTTGCCGATGATAAAGGTCACCGCCATGGTTTCCCCCAGCGCACGTCCCAGACCCAGCATCACCCCGCCAATAACCCCGTTCTTGGTAAAAGGCAGCACGATGCGCCAGATAACTTCCCAGGTGGTGCAGCCGATACCATAGGCCGACTCTTTCATCATGACCGGCGTCTGTTCGAACACATCACGCATCACCGCCGCAATGTACGGGATGATCATGATGGCGAGGATCACGCCAGCGGCCAGAATACCGATACCAAACGCCGGACCGGCAAACAGGGCGCCAACAAACGGGATCGTCGACAGTACGTTGCCGACCGGCTCCTGGAAGTACTTCGCAAACAGCGGGGCAAAGATAAACAGGCCCCACATGCCATAAACAATACTCGGGATAGCCGCCAGCAGTTCAATCGCGATACCAAGAGGACGCTTCAGCCAGGCAGGAGAAAGTTCGGTCAGGAACAGCGCGATACCAAAACTCACCGGGACGGCAATCAGTAACGCAATAAACGAGGTCACCAGCGTCCCGTAGATGGGCACCAGCGCACCGAAGATTTCGTTTGGCGCATCCCACTCTTTGGTCCACAAAAAGGAAAAACCAAACTTCTGAATGCTTGGCCAGGAAGAAATAATGAGGGAAACGATGATGCCGCCCAGCATCAATAGCACAATCAGCGCCGCCAGTTTGACCAGCACGCTGAAAATTATGTCACCCTTTTTCCCCGGAGGGTTAAATGCCGGCTTGGTTGCAGCCATAAGTTACTCTTTCTGTTTGGGCCTGGAGGCGCGCATTTTACCGTGCCTCCAGGCTAACGTAATGCTATACCCTAAATAATTCGAGTTGCAGCCAATGCAGCTGCGGCTCGAAGTGTGACGGGTATTTAGTACAGCGCTTTACCGCTGCTGTCTTTCACGTTGGTTTTCCATGCAGAACGAACCTGCTCAACCACGCTTTCCGGCAGCGTTGCGTAATCCAGGGCGTTAGCTTCTTTACCGCCATTTTTGTACGCCCAGTCGAAGAACTTCAGCACTTCTGCTGTCTGCTCTGGTTTGGTGGTCGCTTTGTGTACCAGGATAAAGGTCGTTGAGGTGATCGGCCATGCATTCTCACCGTTCTGGTTGGTCAGATCCTGTGCGAAGGATTTGCTCCAATCGATACCTTTTGCGGCGTTAGCAAAGTTATCTTCGGTCGGGCTAACCGGCTTGCCATCTGCGGAGAGCAGCTTGGTATAAGCCAGATTGTTCTGCTTAGCGTAAGCGTATTCAACGTAGCCAATGGAGCCCGGCAGACGCTGAACGAAAGCCGCGATACCGTCGTTGCCTTTACCGCCCAGACCGGTCGGCCAGTTAACGGTAGAGCCCGCGCCAATCTTAGATTTCCACTCTTCGTTCACTTTTGACAGGTAGCTGGTGAACACGAAGGAAGTACCGGAACCGTCAGCGCGACGCACGACAGCAATGTTCTGCGCAGGCAGTTTCATACCTGGGTTGAGTTTAGCGATCGCTTCATCATCCCACTTCTTAATTTTGCCGAGGTAGATATTGCCCAGCGTTTTACCGTCCAGAACCAGCTCGCCAGACTTCACGCCCGGCAGGTTGATCGCCAGCACCACGCCGCCGATCACGGTCGGGAACTGGAACAGGCCTTCCTGCGCCAGCTTGTCATCAGACAGAGGAGCATCAGAAGCACCGAAATCAACGGTGTTAGCAATAATCTGTTTTACACCACCGGAAGAGCCGATCCCCTGGTAGTTCACTTTATTGCTGGTTTCTTTCTGATAGGTATCAGCCCATTTGGCATACACCGGAGCAGGGAAAGTTGCGCCCGCGCCAGTCAGACTTGCTGCTGCAAAAGCAGAGAAAGCGCTCATCGATAAGGTCGCGGCGACAACTGTTGCGACGGTGGTACGCATAACGTTCATAATGTCTCCTGCTGGGTTCGTAAATTGTTGTTTCAAGGCTATGGTGAGCAAAATAGGACAAAGAGGTGACAGTAAAATGTACGAATTATTACAGTTTTATGACACCCAAAAAGATGGCGATCGCGGAAAAATAAAAACAATATAAATCATAATGTTAATTTCTTTCGTGACCGAAACATTGCAGGAAAATTTTCTTTTTATGACACTTAAGATCGTAGTCGAAGATGACGGTTTGTCATAAACCAGCGCCCGGGCATTTTTTTTCAGGGCGATGAAAAAATCGCTGGAAGGGATAAAAAAAGGGCCGCCGAATGGCAGCCCTTGTCACGACAGGTGTTGTTTTATTCTACGGTGACCGATTTCGCCAGGTTACGCGGCTGGTCAACGTCGGTGCCTTTAATCAGCGCGACGTGGTACGCCAGCAGCTGCAGCGGCACGGTGTAGAAGATCGGCGCAATCACCTCTTCCACATGCGGCATTTCGATGATGTGCATGTTGTCGCTGCTGTTGAACCCGGCCTCGCCGTCGGCGAAGACGTACAGCTGACCCCCACGGGCACGAACTTCCTCAATGTTGGATTTCAGTTTTTCCAGCAGTTCGTTGTTCGGTGCCACCACAATCACCGGCATTTCAGCATCAATCAGTGCCAGAGGCCCGTGTTTCAGCTCGCCTGCCGCGTAGGCTTCCGCGTGGATGTAAGAGATCTCTTTCAGCTTCAGCGCCCCTTCCAGAGCGATCGGGTACTGATCGCCACGGCCGAGGAACAGCGCATGGTGCTTATCAGAGAAGTTCTCGGCCAGCGCTTCAATACGCTTATCCTGAGACAGCATTTGCTCAATACGGTTTGGCAGAGCCTGCAGACCATGCACAATATCGTGCTCAATCGCCGCATCCTGGCCTTTGAGGCGCGCCAGTTTTGCCACCAGCAGCAGCAGCACGGTCAGTTGAGTGGTGAAAGCCTTAGTCGAGGCGACGCCAATCTCGGTGCCCGCTTTGGTCATTAACGACAAATCGGACTCACGCACCAGCGAAGAGCCGGCAACGTTACAAATCGCCAGTGAACCGAGGTAGCCCAGCTCTTTTGACAAACGCAGAGCGGCCAGAGTATCAGCCGTCTCACCGGACTGAGAGAGGGTGATCATCAGGCTGTTGCGGCGCACCGCTGATTTGCGATAGCGGAATTCAGAGGCGATTTCGACGTCACAAGGAACGCCAGCCAGCGCTTCAAACCAGTAGCGAGAAACCATACCGGAGTTGTACGAGGTCCCGCAGGCGACGATCTGGATATGCTCAACCTGAGACAGCATCTCGTTGGCATTGACCCCCAGCTCGCTGAGATCCACTTCACCATGGCTGATACGCCCGGAGAGCGTGTTTTTAATGGCGTTTGGCTGCTCGTAAATCTCTTTCTGCATGTAGTGGCGATAGATACCTTTATCACCGGCGTCATATTGCAGGTTGGATTCGATATCCGGGCGTTTCACTTCCGCGCCTGATTTATCGAAGATCACAACGGAACGACGCGTGACTTCAGCGATATCGCCCTCTTCAAGGAAGATAAAGCGGCGAGTCACCGGCAGCAGCGCCAGCTGATCGGACGCGATGAAGTTTTCCCCCATCCCCAGACCGATAACCAGCGGGCTACCAGAACGGGCAGCCAGCAACGTCGCCGGATCGCGGGTATCCATAATCACCGTGCCGTAAGCACCGCGCAGCTGAGGGATAGTGCGCAGCACCGCTTCGCGCAGCGTACCGCCTTGTTCCAGCTCCCAATGCACCAGGTGAGCAATCACCTCGGTGTCGGTCTCTGAGACAAAGACATAGCCGCGGGACTGCAGCAGTTCTCGCAGCGGTTCGTGGTTTTCGATGATGCCGTTATGGACCACCACAATGTGTTCAGAAACATGCGGGTGCGCGTTGCCTTCTGACGGTTCGCCGTGCGTCGCCCAGCGGGTATGGGCAATCCCGGTACCGCCGTGTAACGGCTGCTCTTCGACTGCCTGAGCCAGCATCTGGACTTTACCAAGGCGACGAACGCGGGACATATGCCCTTCGTTATCAACCACTGCCAGACCGGCAGAGTCATAACCACGGTATTCCAGACGACGTAAACCTTCGAGAAGGATTTCAGCAATATCACGCTGCGCGACTGCGCCAACAATTCCACACATAGTTAAATTTCCTGATAATGGCGTTATGCCATGCGTTGTCGCCGACCTGTATAACTCTCGTCTTTCACGCTGTGACTGCGTTGGCTGCACGTGCTCGCCATCGTCACTTACTCAAGTAAGCTCCCATGGACTCTCACGCTTGCCGCCTTGTCACAACACGACATTCTTTGAGTCATGCCCTTTTCGGGCGCCCCGAGCCTTGTAGAGAGTGGGGTTATTTTTATGGTACTGCCTGCGGACGGGGAACTATGTTGTTCCTCTCATCCTGATTCGCCGGACTATTTTCATACCCGGCGACAATCCAAAAATTACTTTTTCTTCACCGGACGTTGCCAGCCCTGTTTATGGACCTGCGGCACGCGGCTTAACACCAGTTCGTTATCGGCAATGTCGCGCGTCACCGTGGTACCGGCGGCGATGGTCACGCCATTTCCTACCGTCACCGGCGCCACCAGCTGTGTGTCGGAACCGACAAACACATCGTCGCCGATGATGGTTTTAAACTTATTGGCACCATCGTAGTTACAGGTAATGGTACCGGCGCCGATATTAACGTTATCGCCAATCTCCGCATCACCCAGATAGCTAAGATGACCGGCTTTCGATCCCTTGCCCAGACGCGCTTTTTTCATTTCGACGAAGTTGCCAACATGGGCACCTTCCAGCAGTTCAGCACCTGGACGCAGACGCGCGAACGGTCCGATGGTGCAGGCGGCATGCAGATGAGCGTCTTCCACCACCGAATAGGGGCTGATCTCGCAGTCATCATCAATGCGGCTGTTTTTAATGATGCAGCCGGTGCCGATCTTCACGCGTTCGCCGAGAACAACGTTACCTTCCAGAATAACGTTAGTATCAATCTCAACATCGCGCCCGTGTGTCAGCGTTCCGCGCAGATCAAAACGTGCCGGATCGCGCAGCATCACGCCCGCTAACAGCAATTTTTCCGCTTGTTCAGACTGGTAGACGCGTTCCAGACGGGAGAGCTGCAGGCGGTTGTTCACCCCTTCCACTTCGCTCAAACGCTGCGGATGTACGGCAACGATTTCCCGGCCTTCCTGATAGGCCATAGCGATAATGTCGGTGATGTAGTATTCACCCTGCACGTTGTTATTGGTCAGCTTCGCCAGCCAACGTTTTAGGTCCGCCCCGCCGGCGATCAAAATCCCGGTATTGATTTCCTGAATTTGACGCTGTTCATCGCTGGCATCTTTGTGCTCAACAATGCCGGTGACCTGGCCGTTTTCACGCGTGATGCGCCCGTAGCCGCTCGGATCGTCCAGCTTGACTGTCAGCAGGCCAATGCCGCCCTGCGGTTTGGCCGCACGCAGACGCTGGAGCGTATCGACAGAGATCAGCGGCACATCGCCATACAGCATCATGATGTCTTCATCATCACGGAAGAACGGCGCCGCCTGCTGCATCGCATGACCAGTACCGAGCTGTTCGGCCTGTAAGACCCAGTTGAGATTGTCTTCATGCAACGTCTGACGCAGCAGATCGCCGCCGTGTCCGTACACCAGATGTACGGCGGTGGCGCCTAAATCTTTAGTAGCATCAATAACATGTTGCACCATTGGCTTCCCGGCCAGGGAGTGCAGCACCTTAGGAAGATCGGAATACATGCGGGTCCCTTTGCCTGCGGCAAGGATAACCACGCTCATCGCACTGTTTGACATACGCATCCTGACAGCTGTTAGAACGAAAAGTAAAAGCCTTTCACGTTGAAATATCTACATATTTTTCATCATGAAACGAGACGAGGAGAAAACGCCCTGGCTCAACGATATACACCATTTTATGGCGCTATTTTTCACCACTGCAAATGAGTTTATCTCCTAAAAAACATAATAAAGGAGATAAAAGGCTGCTATCTCACTGCTTTTCTTGTTTTTTCGATGAATGAATAAAGCTCACGTTAAAAAATAAAACGATATTTCAATATTCACTTATTGTGACGCGGTAAATAGAAACGCCATTTCATTATCATGATAATGCTGGTCAATATTTACCCAGGAGCAAAAAATGAATAACAAAATACCTTTGGCATTAGCCCTTTGCAGCACAATTATCGCATTGCCGCTGCAGGCTGACGAGCAACATCTCTGGCGAGGCATCGCGTTTGGTCAATCGACTGACGTTAATTTTTCTTCTAACGTGCTGACAGATAAAATCGGCGTCAACGATGTGACCATCGCGGGAAAAAAGCTGACCCCACAAGATGTTGCCGATCTCAGCGCGCCGGTCACCATTGAAAGCCGTGGCGGAAAAATTGCCAACTCACACGATGGCCTGACCTTCTTTTATACCGAGCTACCGTCAGGCGAGAACTTTGTCCTGCAGGCAACGGTGAAGGTCGATCAGTTTGGCCCGGAAAACGGCGCCCTGCCGGCGGCACAGGAAGGGGCCGGCCTGCTGGTGCGTGATGTCATCGGCAATCCGCGTCACCAGCCTTTAATGGTTGGTTACGAAGAGTTTCCGGCAGCCTCCAATATGGTCATGAACGCCATCATGACGCAGGATAAAAAAGATCATGACCGCGTGAAGCTGCAGGCTATCACTCGTGACGGGATTACCCAGCCATGGGGGAACGCAGGCTCTTCTATCAATAAGCTGAGTTATAAAGAAAACGTTGATGTGAAGCAGACGCCTGAATTCCAGCTGCGACTGGAACGCACCAACGAGGGGTTTATCACGTCGTGGGCGCCGGTCGGCAGCGATGCCTGGGTTAGCCAAAACGTACCGCATGCCGATCTGGTTACCCGGCAGGATAAAGATAACTACTATGTCGGCTTTTTTGCATCACGTAACGCGAAGATAACCGTCAGTAACGCCTCCCTGGTGACCTCTCCCGCCCAAACTGTGGTCTCGAAACCGTATGTTGCCAAAGCCTGGCCGGTGGTCATGCAAATTGCGTCAGGGGCCACCAGCCAACGTGCCGATTATGTGCTGCAGGTCCGGGCAAATTACGATGGTGACTTTACCGTCCGTCAGGACGAAATCACCATCGGGCAAAACAAAAAGGTCAAAGCGGGTGAGATGCTGACCCAACCTGCGACGCTCAAAGAGAAGAGTACCTTTGAGATTGCTTTTACCCCCGCCGGTGGCCAAAAGCCCGTGACGCAACGTGTGACGGTTGAGCACAACCCGCGCATTTCAGGCAACACGCTGTACGTCGCGCCTCAGGGGAAGTCTGATGCTAAAGGGACGGCAGATTCTCCGCTCGATCTCTCCACCGCCGTGGAACTGCTGCCGCCGGGAGGCAAGATTGTGTTAGCCGCCGGAGACTACCCGCAAACGGTCATTCCGCTGCAGGCCAGTGGACTGAAAGACAGCAGTAAGACGCTGCAGGCCGACGGTAAAGCCGTTATTCACGGTCTGTTACTGGATGCGAGCTACTGGCATATCAACGGGATCTCGGTCACCGATAAAAGCCTGCGTATCCAGGGGAGCCATAACCTGATCGAAAACGTCACCGCTTACCAAAACGATGATACCGGGATCCAGATTTCCTCTCCGGATAAGATCGGTCGCCCGCTGTGGGCCAGCTATAACCGGGTCATTAATTCAGAATCCTTCAATAATGCCGATCCCGGTAAGATTAACGCCGATGGTTTTGCGGTCAAAATGCGGGTCGGGGAAGGGAACCGTCTGGAAGGGTGCTACGCACACGACAATATCGACGATGGCTTCGACCTGTTCAACAAGATTGAAGACGGCGCCAACGGCGTTGTGGTGATCGAGAATTCAATTGCGCAGAACAACACCAGCAACGGGTTCAAGCTCGGCGGGGAAGGGCAACCGGTGGCGCACGAGGTGCGTAACAGCATTGCGATTGGCAACCATCTGGACGGGTTCACCGATAATTTCAACCCCGGCAAGCTGGTGGTGGTCAATAACGTGGCGGTCGATAACCAGCGCTTTAACTATATTTTCCGCCCGAGTCCTTATGGTAAGCCCGACACTCAGGGCCACTTCAGCGACAACCTGTCGCTGCGTAGCCAGCCGGGGAAATATGATGACGCCGTCGTCGGCAACATCGAGGCAAACAACTACTTCATTCGTGACGGTAAAAGCGTAGACGCGGAAGGAAAAACCATTCAGAGCGCCGATTATGAAACCCTGGCGCTGCCGGACCCGCTGCTGCGCCGCGATGACGGGAGCTTTGCTACCGGGGACTTCCTCAGCCGCAACTAGTCTCTGTCGCGTTTTCTGGAAGACCACAAACACAAAGGTCGCCCTCAGGCGACCTTTTTTCTTTTCTGCTTTACACCGCATG
The DNA here is from genome assembly GCF_014298075.1 of Enterobacter sp. JUb54. Lineage (GTDB taxonomy): Bacteria > Pseudomonadota > Gammaproteobacteria > Enterobacterales > Enterobacteriaceae > Klebsiella > Klebsiella lignicola. Next base: position 3,979,976 of record NZ_CP060418.1, on the reverse strand, counting down.
TGTTGTCGTTTTAGTTAGCGGGACAGCGCAAATGCAGTCTGGAAAGTTTTATTCTCAGTTGTTGAAAGTACCAAAGGTAACGTTCATAGCACTGAAGAAAGCGACGATTTTATTGATCAGTTTCATGATGACTTCCTGGATAGCGATTAATTTTGATGGGTTATTTTTGTGACTCACATCACAAAACCAAGTCTACGCCTCATTTTTTAATCGATCAACAAAAATGAGACATTCATCACAAAAATATTGAACTCGCTTTTTAGTTTCATCTTTTCTGAAACGGAACCATAAAAAAAACCAGCCTGGAAACCAGACTGGCTTTTTAACTTTCAAGCCGGTGTTACATCGCTTTTTTGGTCAACTCGATAACGCGCAGTTTGGCGATCGCTTTGGCCAGTTCCGCAGACGCCTGAGCGTAATCTACGTCGCCGTGAGAGCTATTGATATGCTCTTCGGCTTTACGCTTCGATTCCAGGGCTCGCGCTTCGTCGAGATCCTGGCCACGAATTGCCGTATCAGCCAGAACGGTCGTGCTACCAGGCTGCACTTCAAGAATGCCGCCAGACAGGTAGATAAACTCTTCATGACCGTGCTGTTTAACGATGCGAATCATACCAGGCTTAATGGCGGTGAGCAGCGGTGCGTGACCCGGGTAAATACCCAGTTCACCTTCACTACCCGTTACCTGGATTTTTTCGACCAGACCAGAGAACATTTGTTTCTCTGCGCTGACGACGTCCAGGTGGTAAGTCATTGCCATATCACCCTCCGATTAAGGCGTTAAAGTTTTTTGGCTTTTTCTACGGCTTCGTCGATAGAACCGACCATGTAGAACGCCTGCTCTGGCAGGTGATCGTATTCGCCTTCCATGATGCCTTTAAAGCCACGGATCGTGTCTTTCAGGGAGACGTATTTGCCCGGAGAACCGGTAAATACTTCTGCCACGAAGAACGGCTGGGACAGGAAGCGCTGAATTTTACGAGCGCGAGCTACCACCAGTTTATCTTCTTCAGACAGCTCATCCATACCCAGGATCGCGATGATGTCTTTCAGTTCCTGATAACGCTGCAGCAGGGACTGTACGCCACGCGCGGTGTCGTAGTGTTCCTGACCAACAACCAGCGGATCCAGCTGACGGCTGGTGGAGTCCAGCGGGTCAACGGCCGGGTAGATACCCAGAGACGCGATCTGACGGCTCAGTACCACGGTTGCATCTAAGTGAGCAAAGGTGGTGGCTGGGGATGGGTCAGTCAAGTCATCCGCAGGTACGTATACTGCCTGTACGGAAGTGATAGAACCGGTTTTGGTGGAGGTGATACGTTCCTGCAGAACGCCCATCTCTTCCGCCAGCGTCGGCTGATAACCTACCGCAGAAGGCATACGACCCAGCAGTGCAGATACTTCTGTACCGGCCAGGGTATAACGATAGATGTTATCGACGAACAGCAGAACGTCACGACCTTCGTCACGGAATTTCTCAGCCATGGTCAGGCCGGTCAGTGCAACGCGCAGACGGTTTCCCGGCGGCTCGTTCATCTGGCCGTAAACCAGGGATACTTTATCCAGAACGTTGGAGTCGGTCATTTCGTGGTAGAAGTCGTTACCCTCACGAGTACGCTCACCAACACCAGCAAACACGGAGTAACCGGAGTGTTCGATCGCGATGTTACGGATCAGCTCCATCATGTTTACGGTTTTACCAACACCCGCACCACCGAACAGACCGACTTTACCGCCCTTCGCGAACGGACACATCAGGTCGATAACTTTGATGCCGGTTTCCAGCAGTTCCTGAGAGCTGGAGAGCTCTTCATAGGAAGGTGCTGCACGGTGAATCGCCCAACGTTCTTCTTCGCCGATGTCGCCTTTCATATCGATCGGCTGACCCAGCACGTTCATGATACGACCCAGCGTTGCTTTACCAACCGGGACTTCGATCGGGTGCTCAAGGTCTTTAACTTCCAGACCACGACGCAGACCGTCGGAAGAACCCATGGCGATAGCACGTACGATACCACCACCGAGCTGCTGCTGAACTTCCAGCACCAGGCTCTCATTACCATTTTGTACCTCAAGAGCATCGTACACGCGCGGTACGGCATCCTGAGGGAATTCGACGTCAACCACGGCGCCGATTACCTGGACAATTTTTCCAGTAGCCATCTTGAATCCTCTACGAATTAACCTGGTTATACCGCGGATGCACCACCGACGATTTCGGTGAGTTCCTGAGTAATGCTGGCCTGACGAGCTTTGTTGTATACCAACTGCAGCTCTTTAATCAGGCTGCCGCCATTATCGGTTGCGGCTTTCATCGCCACCATACGTGCGGCCTGCTCGCTGGCCAGGTTTTCTACCACGCCCTGATAAACCTGGGACTCGACATAACGACGCAGGAGGGTATCCAGCAGCGCTTTCGGGTCTGGTTCATACAGATAATCCCAGGATTTACGCTTCAGATCAGCATCATCTGATGCCGGTAACGGCAGCAGCTGAGTGATAGTCGGTGTCTGGGACATGGTATTAATAAATTTGTTGCTGACAACGTACAGCTTGTCCAGACGGCCTTCATCATAGGCCTGCAACATCACTTTTACCGGACCGATCAGTTCGGACAGGGACGGGTTATCACCCATGCCGGTCACCTGGGCGACAATATTGCCACCTACGGAACTAAAGAAAGAGACGCCTTTAGAGCCGATCATTGCGATATCGCTCTGAACGCCTTTATCGGACCATACTTTCATATCTGCCAGCACTTTCTTGAACAGGTTAATGTTCAAGCCACCGCACAGACCACGGTCGGTTGACACCACCAGGTAGCCCACGCGTTTAACGTCGCGTTCTTCCAGGTAAGGGTGCTTATATTCCAGATTACCGTTTGCAAGGTGACCAATCACTTTGCGCATGGTTTCTGCATAAGGACGGCTGGCCGCCATGCGCTCCTGCGATTTACGCATTTTGGAAGCGGCGACCATTTCCATCGCTTTAGTGATCTTTTGCGTGTTCTGGACGCTTGCGATCTTACTACGTATCTCTTTTGCGCCGGCCATGAACTTCTCCTCAATGCCTTGCGGCCTGCCCTAAGGCAAGCCGCCAGACTTTACCAGGACTGGGTTGCTTTAAAGGAGTCGAGGATGCTTTTCAGCTTGCCTTCGATCTCGTCGTTATAGCCACCGGTCTGGTTAATCTCTTGCATCAGCGGAGCGTGGTCACGGTCAACGTAAGCCAGCAGAGCGGCTTCGAAACTACCGATTTTCGCCAGTTCCACATCTTCGAGGTAACCACGTTCAGCAGCAAACAGGACCAGGCCCTGCTGTGCTACAGACATCGGAGCATACTGTTTCTGTTTCAGCAGCTCGGTTACTTTCTGACCATGGCTCAGCTGTTTACGGGTTGCTTCATCCAGATCGGATGCGAACTGAGAGAACGCAGCCAGTTCACGATACTGTGCCAGCGCGGTACGGATACCACCGGACAGTTTCTTGATGATCTTGGTCTGAGCAGCACCACCAACACGGGATACGGAGATACCCGGGTTAACCGCAGGACGAATACCAGAGTTAAACAGGTTGGTTTCCAGGAAGATCTGACCATCGGTAATGGAAATTACGTTGGTCGGAACGAACGCAGAAACGTCACCCGCCTGGGTTTCGATAATCGGCAGTGCAGTCAGGGAGCCGGTTTTACCTTTAACTTCACCATTGGTGAATTTCTCAACGTACTCAGCGTTAACGCGGGATGCGCGCTCCAGCAGACGGGAGTGGAGGTAGAAAACGTCGCCCGGGAATGCTTCACGTCCTGGCGGACGACGGAGCAGCAGGGAAACCTGACGATAAGCAACAGCCTGTTTAGACAGGTCATCGTATACGATCAGCGCATCTTCACCGCGGTCACGGAAGTATTCGCCCATTGCGCAACCGGCATACGGCGCCAGGTATTGCAGTGCAGCAGACTCGGAAGCGGTCGCAACAACAACGATAGTGTTGGACAGCGCGCCGTGCTCTTCCAGTTTACGAACCACGTTAGAAATAGTGGATGCTTTCTGGCCGATAGCGACGTAGACGCATTTGATACCGGAATCGCGCTGGTTGATGATCGCATCGATTGCCATCGCGGTTTTACCGGTCTGACGGTCACCGATGATCAGCTCACGCTGGCCACGACCGATTGGAATCATCGCATCGACAGATTTATAACCGGTTTGTACCGGCTGGTCGACGGACTGACGTTCAATAACGCCTGGTGCGATAACTTCGATTGGCGAGAAGCCATCGTTATCAACCGGACCTTTACCGTCGATTGGTGCACCCAGGGTGTTCACCACGCGACCCAGCAGGCCACGGCCTACCGGAACTTCAAGGATACGGCCAGTACATTTGACTTTCATGCCTTCGGCAAGGTCAGCGTACGGACCCATCACAACTGCACCAACGGAGTCGCGCTCCAGGTTCAGTGCGATAGCGTAACGGTTACCCGGCAGAGAGATCATTTCACCCTGCATACAATCGGCCAGGCCGTGGATGCGGATAACACCGTCACTGACGGAAACAATCGTACCTTCGTTGTGAGCCTCGCTCACAACATTGAACTGAGCAATGCGCTGCTTGATCAGTTCGCTGATTTCGGTGGAATTCAGTTGCATGCTCCAGTCCCCTTAAGACTGCAAGACGTCTGCCAGGCGATCAAGACGGCCGCGTACGCTACCATCAATGACCATATCACCCGCACGGATGATAACACCTGCCATAACAGACTTATCGATTTTGCAATTCAGCTTAACTTTGCGTGACAGACGTTTTTCCATCGCGCCGACGATCTTCGCAAGCTGTTCTTCACTCAGCTGGGAGGCAGAAATAACATCTACCTCTGCGGTTGCCTCACTGGCAGCGCGCAGGTGAATGAACTGCTCGAGAACATCCGGGAGCACCTTAAGACGACCATTTTCTGCCATAACCCGAATCAGGTTCTGGCCATTTTCGTCCAGTTGCTCACCGCAGACCGCAATGAACGCTTCAGAGAGCGTTTCCGGCGCCAGAGCACCGGACAGAAGCTCTGCCATTTGTTCGTTTTTGGTCACTTCAGCGGCAAACGCCAGCATATCCTGCCAGCGTTCAACACTTTTGTGTTCGACGGCAAAGTCAAAAGCTGCTTTGGCGTAGGGGCGAGCTACCGTTACAAATTCAGACATCAGCCCCTCCCTCCTTACAGTTCAGCGACAAGTTTGTCCACGATGTCGCTGTTAGCAGCTTCATCCACGGAACGTTCGATGATCTTCTCGGCGCCAGCAACAGCCAGGATAGCGACCTGCTTACGCAGCTCCTCACGAGCACGTTTACGTTCGGCATCGATTTCAGCCTGCGCCTGTGCGACGATTTTGGTGCGTTCCTGTTCTGCTTCAGCTTTAGCTTCGTCCAGCATCTGAGAGCGACGCTTGTTCGCCTGCTCGATGATGACCTGGGCTTCCGCCTTCGCTTTTTTCAGCTGGTCGGTCGCGTTGGCCTGTGCAAGGTCCAAATCTTTCTTAGCGCGTTCTGCAGAAGCCAAACCGTCAGAAATCTCTTTCTGGCGCTTTTCGATGGCAGCCATTAAAGGCGGCCATACGTACTTCATGCAGAACCATACGAAAAGAACAAACGCGATGGCCTGGCCGAGGATTGTTGCGTTCATGTTCACAGCACAATACCTCTTAAATTAACTCTGTGGCTTAGGTTTCTTTCGAACAACTTACTACGCGACAGCAAACATCACGTACAGACCCAGACCTACAGCGATCATCGGGATAGCATCCACCAGACCCATAACGATAAAGAACTGAGTACGCAGCAGAGGAATCAGATCCGGTTGACGCGCTGCGCCTTCCAGGAATTTGCCCCCGAGGATGCCGATACCGATCGCAGCACCGATCGCCGCCAGACCCATCATCACAGCGGCAGCCATGTACAGCAGATCCATATTCAGGTTTTCCATGACAGTCTCCAGTTTGTTTCAGTAAAAACGTAGTATGTTGGTAAAAATCAATGCTCTTCAGACGCCATCGACAGATAGACAATCGTCAGAACCATGAAGATGAAGGCTTGCAGCGTAATAATCAGGATGTGGAAAATGGCCCATGGCACATTCAGAATCCACTGTGACCACCACGGCAACAGACCAGCAATCAGAATGAAAATCAGCTCACCGGCATACATGTTGCCGAACAGTCGCAGACCAAGTGATACCGGTTTGGACAGCAGGCTTACCCCTTCAAGGATTAAGTTGACAGGAATGAACGCCCAGTGATTGAACGGCTGCAGTGTCAGTTCTTTAACGAACCCACCCACGCCTTTCATTTTGATGCTGTAGAAAAGAATCAGGATAAACACGCCAAGTGCCATCGACAGGGTGATGTTCACGTCAGCAGACGGAACGACACGCAGTGCAGGCAGGCCGAAAATGTGCTCACCGATGTAAGGAATCAGGTCGATTGGCAGCAGGTCCATCAGGTTCATCAGGAATACCCAGACAAACACGGTGAGGGCCAGCGGAGCAATCAGCTTGCTCTTGCCATGATACATATCTTTGACGCTGCCATGGACGAAGCCAATGGTCATCTCAACGGCCGTCTGGAGCTTACCAGGAACACCGCTGGTCGCTTTTTTAGCAACGCTACGGAAAATGGTAAGGAACAACAGACCGAGCACCACTGAGAAGAACATGGAGTCAATGTTGAGCGTCCAGAAGGTGGCCGGGGGGTTGTGCGGATCCACCAGCGAGAAAGTACGCAGGTCCAACTGAAGGTTGTTCAGATGGTGACCTATGTATTCCTGCGGCGTCATATTTTCTGCAGCCATGATGCCTTTTACCCTTTGTTGTTAATTACAGCTGGTGCCAGAATTTGTACCACCAGCACCAAAACCCACGTCACTATCAGCGGCATGAATACCACTTTGAAAACGGCCAGCGCCATCGCGAGGAGGGCAAAGGTCAGCAACACCTTGAATGCTTCACCGAAGGCGAAGGTCCAGGCCACACGGCCTTTAGATGGTGTATGCGCCTGATGACGCCAGGCAAAAATCATAAAAAACATGTTTGGCAAAACAACCGCCAAACCTCCGCATACTGCGGAGATGCCCCAGAAGGGGTCTTTTAGGCTGAACAGCAGTCCACTTGCTATTACTGCCAGTAACTGAATAAACAGAAGCTTACGAGCAACGTTTCGACTCAAGAGCGACACAGACATCACGTTTTTACTCCTGCTCCCTTTGAGGTATGTCGCGTGTCGTATAAAACGTCCTTTAAGACGAAGAGTCAAGCATCAAAAAGCGGACAAATTATACGGTGACGCCCCGTGATTTCAAACAATAAGTAGCAAAATAGTGAATAAATGTTTAATTATTTTCTGACTGGCAACTTTTCCTGCATTTTACCAATCTGTGAGCGATCATACGAAACTGCAAATACTGAGAAAACACAGAAAACAAAGCGTGCGACAGATCACATATTAAACATTTTTGGCTTAATCGAATTAATTCTGTTCATAAATTGTCTGATTTCATCGTTTTGATATTAAAGACAAAAAATAGCGACAATTTATAAAACAACCCTATATACAATAAAAACTACTCATTGACATTTATAATAAAAATTTAACATTCGTATGCTTTGTCAGCGCCTGTATTTTTAGCACGCTGATATTTTCAGTGTTGACTATATTATCTGTTAACAAATTGCCAAGGTTAACGACTGGATAACCCTTAGTAAAAACATGGTTAAAAAGAGTCCGATATCCGCGCGTACTGACGTCCATTTTTGTAACACGCGGCAGACTTTTTTTTTCACATTTTTTGATAAAATTTAAATCTTTTTTGGTTTAATAAGCACCAAATGGCGCTCCCCTTCCAGCTGCGGAACCTGCAGTTCAATCACCTCGCTGACCACATATCCTTCCGGAAGATTGGCCATTTCCTCTTCCTGAGCAACGCCTTTAAGCGCGTAGAAAGCGCCCTCTTCCGTCGGCAGGTGGTGACACCAGCTCACCATGTCATTGAGTGAAGCAAAGGCACGGCTGATGACGCCATCAAACGGCGGCTCTGCCGGAAACGCTTCCACGCGGCTTTGTACCGGCTCGATGTTATCCAGTTTTAGCTCATGCTGAACCTGGCGAAGAAAGCGTACGCGCTTGCCAAGGCTGTCCAGCAGCGTGAAGTGCGACTGCGGGCAGACGATAGCCAGAGGGATCCCCGGCAGACCCGGTCCTGTTCCGACATCGATAAAGCGGCTGCCTTTCAGGTGCGGCGCAACGACAATGCTATCGAGAATATGGCGTACCAACATTTCGTTCGGATCGCGAACGGAAGTCAGGTTATAGGCCTTGTTCCACTTATCCAGCAGTCCAACATACCCTACCAGCTGATTTTTCTGGTGATCGGAGAGCGAAATGCCAGCTTCTGCAAGCAGATGAGAAAGTTTGTTAAGCACTGTTGATACCTGTCTGAATAATTTGCCCGGTGCGCTAACGCTAACCGGGCATACAAGCTTGTGAGGCGGGTTAGCCATGCACCACCCGCCGGAAGACAATGAAATAGATTATGCGCTGCGGCGCAGCATGCCCTGTTTTTTCAGCCAGATCAGCAAAATGGAGATCGCCGCAGGGGTCACGCCTGAAATACGGGTAGCCTGGCCGATCGAAGACGGCTTGTGATCGTTTAGCTTGGCAATGACTTCATTCGACAGCCCAATCACCTGGCGGTAATCAAGGGTCGCCGGCAGTATCGTATTCTCATTACGCTGCTGCCTTTCGATCTCTTCCTGCTGGCGCGCAATATAGCCTTCGTATTTGACCTGAATCTCAACCTGCTCTGCGGCCTGCGTATCTCCCAGGCCCGGCGCGAATGGTGGCAGCTGGACCAGCTGCTCGTAGGTCATTTCCGGACGACGGAGTAAATCTTCACCGCTGGCTTCGCGAGAAAGCGGCGCGCTCAGATGCGCGTTAACGGCTTCAACGCTGTCTGCTGCCGGGTAAACCCAGGTCGATTTCAGGCGCTGACGTTCAAGCTCAATGCTTTCCAGCTTCTGATTGAAACGCGCCCAGCGTTCATCATCGACCAGACCCAGCTCACGCCCCTGTTCGGTCAGGCGCAGATCGGCATTATCCTCGCGCAGCATCAGACGATACTCCGCGCGGGAGGTAAACATGCGGTACGGTTCTTTGGTACCGAGCGTGCACAGGTCGTCGACCAGTACACCCAGGTAGGCTTCAGAACGCGCTGGCGCCCAACCCTCTTTTTCTGCAGAGAAGCGACCGGCGTTGAGGCCAGCAAGCAGACCCTGGGCAGCGGCTTCTTCGTATCCGGTAGTCCCGTTGATCTGACCGGCAAAGAACAGGCCGTGGATATATTTACTTTCCAGCGTCGGCTTCAGATCGCGAGGATCGAAGAAGTCGTACTCAATAGCGTAGCCTGGGCGAACGATTTTGGCGTTCTCCATGCCTTGCATCGAGCGAACAATCTGCATTTGTACATCGAATGGCAGGCTGGTGGAGATGCCGTTCGGATAAATTTCGTTTGAGGTCAGCCCTTCCGGCTCGAGGAAGATCTGATGCTGGTTGCGATCGGCAAAGCGCATCACTTTGTCTTCGATCGACGGGCAATAGCGTGGACCGATCCCTTCAATCACCCCGGCGTACATCGGGCTGCGATCGAGGTTATTGCGGATCACGTCATGGGTTTTCTCGTTGGTATACGTGATGTAGCACGGAACCTGACGCGGATGCTGATCCGCAGAGCCCATGAACGAGAAGACCGGCATTGGGTTATCGCCATGCTGTGGTGCCAGAACGCTGAAGTCGATAGTGCGGGCGTCAATACGCGGCGGCGTCCCGGTTTTCAGACGGCTAACGCGCAGCGGCAGTTCACGCAAGCGACGAGAGAGCGGGATAGACGGCGGATCGCCTGCACGGCCACCGCTGTAGTTATCCAGGCCAATGTGGATCTTGCCGTCGAGGAACGTCCCTACGGTCAGGACCACCGCTTTGGCGCGGAATTTCAGGCCCATCTGGGTCACTGCGCCGACAACGCGATCGTTTTCGACAATCAGATCTTCAACCGCCTGCTGGAAGATCATCAGGTTTGGCTGGTTTTCCAGGGCCGTGCGAACCGCCTGGCGATAGAGTACACGGTCAGCCTGTGCTCGGGTGGCACGTACCGCCGGGCCTTTGCTGGCGTTTAGTATCCTAAACTGAATGCCTGCCTGGTCGATCGCTTTCGCCATCAGGCCGCCAAGTGCATCCACTTCTTTTACCAGGTGTCCTTTCCCAATGCCGCCAATCGCCGGATTGCAGCTCATCTGCCCCAGCGTGTCGATATTGTGTGTCAAAAGCAGGGTTTGTTGACCCATTCGCGCTGCGGCCATCGCGGCCTCAGTGCCTGCATGACCCCCGCCAATGATGATGACGTCAAAAGGATCCTGATAAAACATGGTGGTATGCCTCGCATAAAGCGGTTTGAAAATGGATTGAAGCCCGGGCCGTGGATTCTACTCAACTTTAGTCGATCGAGAAAGCTCCGGGATCTTGAGTATTAAAAAGAAGATCTTTTATTTAGAGATCTGTTTTATTGTGATCTCTTATTAGGATCGAGCTTGTCTGTGGATAAGCCGGATCCAGACTTTAAGATCAACCGGTTAAGAAGGATCACTATCTGTGAATGATCGGTGATCCTGTTCCGTATAAGCTGGGATCAAAATGAAGGGTTATGCACAGCCCAAAAAGCGAGCAAGGGTTATTCTTTGGATAACTACCGGTTGATCAGAGCTTTTAAGCAGAGTTATACACAGAAAAACGGACGATCTTTACAAAACTCAGAGTAAATCTTTCCAGGATCCGACCCAAATCTCTGCCGGATCTTCCGGAATTTCATGTTCCAGCACATTTATCTTCAGCGTTTCGCCGATCTGTTTTGCGCCGCATGCTTTCAGCGCGCTGTCGATCTTGTCGATGGCTCCGCAGAAGGTGTCATATTCCCGGCTGCCAATACCAATGGCGCCAAAACGCACGGCAGACAGGTCTGCGCGTTGTTCCTGAATAGCTTCAAAGAACGGCAGCAGGTTATCAGGGATATCACCTGCACCATGAGTAGAGGAGATAACTAGCCAGATCCCTTCAGCCTGCAGATCCTCGATCAACGGACCGTGCTGGATTTCGGTGCTGTAGCCCGCCTCTTCCAGCTTTTCAGCCAGATGCTCCGCTACATATTCCGCACTGCCCAGGGTACTGCCGCTGATAAGCGTAATGTCTGCCATGATCGTCTGCTCAATTATTCAGAGTGGCACATTGTACGCTGTGTGTGAGCTGGGATCTACCTGTGGAAAATGTGGGATTAAAAAAGCCCGATCACGGGCGGATGGTCCGCATGATCGGGTTCTGCAGGGAGATCAGCGTCTCGGTGGACTGAATTTCATCGATTGTTTGGATCTTGTTGATAAGTACCTGCTGCAGGGCATCGATCGAGCGGCACATCACCTTGATAAAGATGCTGTAGTGCCCGGTGGTGTAGTAGGCCTCGGTGACCTCGTCGAGGCTTTCGAGTCTGGCCAGTGCGGAAGGATAGTCTTTGGCGCTTTTCAAAATAATGCCGATAAAGCAGCAGACGTCGTAGCCGAGCTGTTTAGGATTCACGTCGATGCGTGCGCCGGTAATGATCCCCGCCTGTTTCATCTTCTCTACGCGCACATGGATGGTGCCGGGGCTGACGCCAAACTGTTTGGCCAGTTCCGCGTACGCCGTGCGCGCATTGGCCATTAATGCCTCAAGGATGCCGCGGTCCAGATTGTCGATCTGATAATTTTCCATAGTTTTTTCTTATGATGTTTAATGATTCTTTCTATATTAGCCTGATATTTTAATGAATCAAAAGTGAACCCGGCTTTTTGTTGTTTGATTATTGAATTGGTGGCCTGTTTTGTTGCTTAATCAATACCAACAGGACGCAGGAGTTAAAAAAAATGAAAACCGCATACATCGCAAAACAACGCCAGATTAGTTTCGTTAAGTCGCACTTTTCCCGCCAGCTGGAAGAGAAGCTTGGTCTGATTGAAGTCCAGGCACCTATTTTAAGCCGCGTGGGAGACGGGACTCAGGACAACCTCTCTGGTAGCGAGAAAGCGGTTCAGGTTAAAGTGAAAACACTGCCAGACGATCAGTTCGAAGTGGTTCATTCGCTGGCGAAATGGAAACGTCAAACCCTGGGACAACACGACTTCAGCGCGGGCGAAGGGCTCTACACGCACATGAAAGCCCTTCGCCCCGATGAAGACCGACTGACCGCCATTCACTCTGTTTACGTCGACCAGTGGGACTGGGAACGCGTGATGGGGGATGGTGAGCGCCACGTCGGAACATTGAAATCGACCGTAGAGGCGATCTACGCCGGGATCAAAGCGACCGAAGCCGCGGCATGTAAAGAGTTTGGGCTGGCACCGTTCCTGCCAGAGCAGATTCAGTTTGTTCATAGCCAGGAGCTGCTGAGCCGCTATCCAGGCCTCGATGCCAAAGGGCGTGAGCGGGCGATTGCCAAAGAGCTGGGTGCCGTATTCCTTATTGGTATTGGCGGAAAGCTTTCTGATGGTCAGCGTCATGATGTTCGTGCGCCGGATTATGATGACTGGAGCACCTCAGCCGATGAAGGCTTGAGCGGCCTGAATGGCGATATTCTGGTGTGGAACCCGGTTCTGGAAGACGCGTTCGAGATCTCTTCCATGGGGATCCGCGTGGATGCTGATGCACTGAAACGCCAGCTGGCGATCACCGGTGATGAAGATCGCCTGAAGCTGGAGTGGCACCAGGCGCTGCTGCGCGGTGAGATGCCGCAGACGATCGGCGGCGGTATTGGCCAGTCTCGTCTGACCATGTTGCTGCTGCAGCTTGACCATATTGGCCAGGTACAGTGCGGCGTGTGGCCAGCTCAGGTTCGTGAGAGCGTGGACGCTCTTCTTTAATAGACCGTCGCCAGGTTTTAACGCCGCCAGCGTCGTAGCAGGCGGCTACGCAACCCGGTATCAAAGCGCCAGATATGATCGAAGATGCGCATAATGCCGGGTTTGCCATGTACCGACATCGCCACCGCGTGAAAGCGATGCTGATGTTTGCGCTGCAGTTCCCCCACCTGATTGATCACCTCATCCGGCAGACGCTGGGCAATAAAATCGGAAATCACCACCGCATCGGCATCCACCCACTGCGGGTTTTGCATGCGCTCAATAATGGATCGGAAACAGCTGGCTAGATCGGTACCGCCGCGAAAACGTTGGCTCAGGAAGCGGATCGCCTGCTCAAGCCCCTCGGGGCCGGTCAGTTCGTAATGCACCACTTCACTGGAGAACAGCATAATAAAGCAGCGGCGATTATCCGCCAGCGCCACCCGCATTAAGGCCAGGCAAAAGGCCTTGGCGCACTGTTCGTTGAAACCGCCCATCGAACCGGAGGTATCGACGCAGACGATAAACGGCCCGCGCGGCTGTTCGTCGACATCCTGCCGGGTGACCGGCCTCTCGGTGATTTTTTCCCGCCAGGCGTCGCCGTGCAGCCGATAGGTCAGCAACTGCTTTTCCACCAGCTTGCGGTAGAACTCGAATTCCAGCTCGGTGATCCCAAGCGTCGCCAGCTCCGGCGGAAGCAGGCGTAAAATATCGTCACTCTGCTGCAGGCCATCAACCTGTTCCGGTACCGTGGCCGGTTCGCGGACCAGGCTACGGAAGGCTTCCATCGGCGCCTCTTTTTTGGGGACCGATTTTGCTTCTCGTGAACGACCGAGCTGTTCAGCCAGCTGCATTAATTCCGGCTGCTGGCTAAGAAAATCACCGTAACGGATGATCAACTGATAGTCACCGCGCTTCAGTTCGCCGGCGCTCATATCCCACAGCCGCCCGGCGGCGTTATCGTTTTCCACTAGCACCGGTTCCAGCTGACCGCTGAGGGTCATGCGTTCCTGTACTTCACTGAGCAACTGATCCCGCTCCTCGTCCAGCAGCTGCTGGTTGAGGGAGGTCACCTGGACCACCAGGCTCAGGCGCCAGCGCTGTAAAAAGAGGGTATGCAGTGCGGGAGTGAAGGTGGTGTTGTCATCCACCAGCTGTTGCGCCTGGGCGGCAAATGGCGAGTGCTGGCTGCGCAGCCCGGTAAGGATCTGCGGCAGCTGGACGATGAACTGCGAGGTGGAGAGCAACTGCGCGCGTTGATAGCTTTGTACTTCCGCATCCAGCTCTGGCGGGACATGGGTCTCTTTGAGCCGGGCCCGGATCGACTCCCGCCAGCGCGGGATATCGGCAGCAATAATGTTTTTCAGGCGCGGGAATTTTTCGAAGAATACGGCAAGCTGAGGGGAGGCCAGCAGCGCCAGCAGCATCTCTTCGATCATCCCCTCTTCGCTGACTGCCAGCATGACATTCAGCATATCCAGCGTCATGGCTGACGTGCCTGCTTAATCTGCGCCCCGACGTCCTGCAGGCTGGCTTCGATACGCCCAAGCCAGTCACCAGGAATGAACAGGCATTTTTGCTGTTCGCTGAAGCGGTTATGTTGCTGGTACCACTCATCATCCAGCGCTTCCAGCTGCTGCCTGATTTCTGCCGGCATATTTTCCTGCGATTCGCAGCCGGGCAGTGAGAGGCGGGAACCCTGCAGGCTGACGTCGCGTACCACCAGGTGCTGGCTGGCATCGACATCGATAGTTAACAGCTGTGCGAAACCAATGCCGTTAAGCTTGCCACGGATCTCACCGCCTTTTTCCAGCCAGTGCGACAGCTCTTCGCGCACGAAGGTAATGTGGATAACGTTGATATCGTGCAGTTTAAGCGGCTGCTGGAGCAGTAAGGTCAGGGTGGCTTCCTGCAGCTCTGCAGGCAACTCATAGTGGGGTTTACGGCTGAACATTCCGCCAAGACGCGTCACCTTCAACGCGGTTTTGTCGCTGTGCTGCTGCTGGATTTGAATGCGTCGTTGGGTAATCGCCCCCAGTTTGGTCAACATGGCCTGCTGCTGCCAGGCGTGGCTGGTCATCAGGGCTTCCAGCTGCTGCGACATCAGATTCATGCTTTTGATATCGTGCCACAGGCAATCTTTCAGCAAGATCAGGTCGATAGGGGCAATGGTGTCCCGACCGCTGAAGAAGGCGCTGGCCTGCAACAGACGAATGGCTTTTTTCCAGCGACGGTCGGAGACATAAGGCGCATCAGACAGCGTATCCAGCTGCTGGCGCAGCTGGAACACCAACTCAAACACGCTATCCGGTAGCTTCACGCCGCTGATATCTTGCTGCCACTGGGTAAACTCTTCAGTGCTGATCTGCAGGCTGGTGGGTACCGGGTTACTGTTTTCATCCTGCTGGCTGACCAGCATAGAACGGAAATTTGTCTTATCCTGAACCTTATCCAGCCACAAGCGGATGAGCATGCGATCGTAGAGCGCTTCAAGACTGCTGTCCGCTTCCGGCAATTCGTTTGATGCCGCCACCAGCAGACGCATGGGGATTTTTTCCTCCGTAGCGCCATTGCGGAAGTGACGTTCGTTGATGGCCGTCAGCAGGGTGTTGAGGATTGCCGGGCCGGCTTTCCAGATCTCATCGAGGAACACAATTTCAGCTTCCGGCAGGTAGCCGGTGGTCAGACGCTCGTAGCGTCCTTCATCTTTCAGTGCCTGGATCGAGAGGGGGCCAAAAACTTCTTCCGGGGTGGAAAAGCGGGTCATCAGGTATTCAAAAGCGCGGGCTTGCTGGAAGGCGAACTTGAGGCGGCGGGCGATCAGGCTTTTCGCGATGCCCGGCGGGCCAAGTAAAAAAACGCTTTCTCCACTGAGCGCGGCAAGCAGGCAAAGTCGTATCGCGTGGCTGCGTTCGAACAAACCTTTTTCCAGCGAGGCACTTAGCCGGGAAATTCTTTCTGCCAGTAAATGTGATTGAGCCATAATTGAGTTGCGTGCTTTTTCATGTGTCGTTATTGAGTCGAGTATAGATGTTTGATTGGGTATGGTAATAGCCTGAAGAATCGATTTATTTTCTTTGAGTCAGATTAATATGATGTCAGTTAGGGGTACGATTCAGCAAATAATCGTGCATACTGTGCGCTTTTTGTGGGCCAAGGGACTAGGCACACATTTGTTTTATAAACGAAAAGACTAGTCTATGAGCACTGATAATAAGCAATCGCTGCCGGCCGTTACGCTGGCAGCCATCGGCGTGGTATATGGTGATATCGGTACCAGCCCGCTGTATACACTTCGAGAATGTTTGTCTGGTCAGTTTGGGTTTGGCGTTGAACGTGATGCCGTTTTTGGCTTTCTGTCGCTGATTTTCTGGCTGTTAATCTTTACCGTATCACTCAAATATATCACCTTCGTTATGCGTGCTGACAACGCCGGCGAAGGGGGGATCCTGACGCTGATGTCGTTGGCGGGACGTAACACGTCCGCACGAATGACATCGGTTCTGGTGATCCTTGGCCTGATTGGCGGCAGCTTCTTCTATGGCGAGGTGGTCATCACACCGGCTATCTCGGTGATGTCGGCCATTGAAGGTCTGGAGATTATTGCCCCGAATCTGGATACCTGGATTGTCCCCATCTCCATTATCGTGCTGACGCTGCTGTTTGCTATTCAAAAGCACGGTACCAGCATGGTCGGGAAGCTGTTTGCACCGATTATGCTGATCTGGTTCCTGCTGCTGGCAGTGCTGGGCGCAAGAAGCATTCTGGCCAACCCGGAAGTACTGCAGGCGCTTAACCCTTACTGGGCCTTCCATTTCTTCATGGAATATAAAACCGTCTCCTTCGTGGCATTAGGAGCGGTGGTGCTTTCTATTACCGGTGTCGAGGCGCTGTATGCTGACATGGGCCACTTCGGCAAATTGCCGATTCGCCTGGCGTGGTTTTCCGTGGTGCTGCCCTCGCTGGTGCTCAACTACTTCGGTCAGGGCGCGCTGCTGTTAAAGCACCCGGAAGCGATTAAAAACCCCTTCTTCCTGCTGGCGCCGGAATGGGCGCTGATCCCGATGCTGATCCTCGCCGCGCTGGCGACGGTCATCGCGTCGCAGGCGGTTATTTCGGGCGTCTTCTCCCTGACGCGCCAGGCGGTTCGTCTGGGCTATCTGTCGCCGATGCGCATCATCCATACGTCGGAAATGGAATCGGGTCAGATTTATATCCCGTTCATCAACTGGCTGCTGTACGTCTCGGTGGTTATCGTCATTATCAGCTTTGAGCACTCCTCCAATCTGGCGGCGGCGTACGGGATTGCGGTGACCGGGACCATGGTGCTGACGACCATCCTCTTCACCACCGTTGCGCGTAAAAACTGGCACTGGAATAAGTTCGTGGTGGCGTTGCTGCTTATCGGCTTTATGTGCATTGACCTGCCGCTGTTCTCGGCCAACCTCGATAAGATTGTCTCCGGTGGCTGGCTGCCGTTGACGCTGGGGCTGGTGATGTTCACGGTGATGACCACCTGGAAGAGCGAGCGTTTCCGCCTGCTGCGCCGTATGCACGAGCACGGCAACTCACTGGAAGCGATGATCTCTTCTCTGGAGAAATCGCCGCCGGTTCGCGTGCCGGGCACCGCGGTGTATATGTCCCGTGCGCTGAACGTGATTCCGTTTGCCCTGCTGCATAACCTCAAGCACAACAAGGTGCTGCACGAGCGGGTGATCCTCCTGACGCTGCGGACCGAAGATGCGCCTTATGTACACAATGTGCGTCGGGTCCAGATCGAGCAGATTTCGCCGTCGTTCTGGCGCGTGGTGGCCAGCTACGGCTGGCGCGAAACGCCGAACGTCGAAGAAGTGTTCCACCGCTGCGGGCTGGAAGGCCTGAGCTGCCGGATGATGGAAACCTCGTTCTTTATGTCGCATGAATCGCTGATTATCGGCAAGCGGCCGTGGTACCTGCGCCTGCGCGGGAAATTGTATCTCCTGCTGCAGCGCAATGCCCTGAGGGCGCCGGATCAGTTCGAAATCCCGCCAAACCGGGTCATCGAACTGGGTACCCAGGTCGAAATCTGATGTTCCTGAAGCCCTTCCTCGTGAAGGGCTTTTTGTGACCTTTTGCCCCGCTTCACATTTCTTCTCCGCGTTCGCGAAACGTTTCGATGGCGATCACATTTCTCTCCTCTGATGATGGTTTTCCGCTCGTTTATTGACAATACTTATCTCAGCGAAACGTTTCGCTAATGGAGCAAAAGAGAAAAATGAAAAAAGGCACCGTACTTAACGCTGATATTTCCTCGGTTATCTCGCGCCTGGGTCATACCGATACGCTGGTGGTCTGTGATGCTGGTTTACCGGTTCCTCACAGCAGCACGCGCATTGATATGGCGCTGACTCAGGGCGTTCCCTCCTTTATGCAGGTTCTGGAGGTGGTCACGGCGGAAATGCAGGTTGAAGCGGCGATCCTGGCGGAAGAGATCAAAACGCATAATCCGCAGCTCCATGCGACGTTGCTCACTCACCTCGAGCAGCTGCAGCAACACCAGGGAAATATCATTGATATTCGTTACACCAGTCATGAGCAGTTCAAAAAACAAACCGCTGAAAGTCAGGCGGTGATTCGCAGCGGGGAGTGTTCCCCGTATGCGAACGTTATTCTCTGTGCCGGCGTGACGTTCTGAGGTCGCCGATATGGAAGCCTTACTGCAATTAAAAGGGATCGATAAAGCGTTCCCTGGCGTGAAGGCGCTCTCCGGCGCCTCGCTGAATGTCTATGCTGGCCGCGTGATGGCGCTGGTCGGTGAAAACGGTGCTGGCAAATCCACCATGATGAAGGTGCTGACCGGTATCTATGCCCGCGATGCCGGCTCCCTACTGTGGCTGGGGAAAGAGGTCACCTTCAACGGACCGAAATCCTCCCAGGAAGCCGGAATCGGCATTATCCATCAGGAACTGAACCTGATTCCTCAACTGACGATCGCGGAAAACATTTTCCTCGGTCGCGAGTTCGTTAACCGGTTTGGCAAAATCGACTGGAAAACGATGTATGCCGAAGCCGACAAGCTGCTGGCGAAGCTGAACTTACGCTTTAACAGCCAGAAGCTGGTGGGCGATCTGTCGATTGGCGATCAGCAGATGGTTGAGATCGCCAAAGTGCTGAGCTTCGAGTCGAAGGTCATCATTATGGATGAACCGACGGATGCCCTGACTGATACTGAAACCGAATCCCTGTTCCGCGTCATTCGCGAGCTAAAAGCGCAAGGGCGCGGAATTGTCTATATCTCCCACCGCATGAAAGAGATCTTCGAGATTTGCGATGATGTGACGGTCTTCCGCGACGGGCAGTTTATCGCCGAGCGTGAAGTCGCCAGCCTCAATGAAGATCTGCTGATCGAAATGATGGTCGGCCGCAAGCTGGAAGATCAGTACCCGCATCTGGATAAAGCGCCGGGGGCGATTCGCCTCAAGGTAGACAACCTGTGCGGGCCGGGCGTTGAAAATATCACTTTCACCCTGCGTCAGGGCGAAATCCTCGGCGTCGCCGGGCTGATGGGCGCCGGACGAACGGAGCTGATGAAAGTACTGTACGGCGCGCTGGCGCGGCACAGCGGTAGCGTCACCCTCGACGGGCATGAAGTCGTGACCCGCTCTCCTCAGGATGGCCTGGCAAACGGTATTGTTTATATTTCCGAAGACCGTAAGCGCGATGGTTTAGTGCTCGGTATGTCGGTGAAAGAAAACATGTCTTTAACTGCGCTGCGCTATTTCAGCCATGCTGGTGGTCGCCTGAAACACGGCGATGAACAGCAGGCGGTGAGCGACTTTATCCGCTTATTCAATGTGAAAACGCCGTCAATGGAACAGGCGATTGGCCTGCTTTCCGGCGGTAACCAGCAGAAAGTGGCGATTGCCCGCGGGCTGATGACGCGGCCAAAAGTGCTGATCCTTGATGAGCCCACCCGTGGCGTGGACGTCGGGGCGAAGAAAGAGATCTACCAGCTGATCAACCAGTTTAAAGCCGATGGTCTGAGCATCATTCTGGTCTCCTCGGAGATGCCGGAAGTGTTAGGCATGAGCGATCGCATCATTGTGATGCATGAAGGGCATCTCGGCGGTGAATTTACACGCGAGCAGGCCACCCAGGAAGTATTGATGGCTGCCGCTGTGGGCAAGCTTAACCGTGTGAATCAGGAGTAAAAAAGATGACAACCCAGGCTGTTTCTGGTCGCCGCTATTTCACGAAAGCATGGCTGATGGAGCAAAAATCATTAATTGCTCTGTTGGTGCTGATAGCGATTGTGTCGACCATGAGCCCCAACTTTTTTACCGTCAATAACCTGTTCAATATCCTGCAACAGACGTCGGTCAACGCCATTATGGCCGTCGGGATGACGCTGGTCATTCTGACCTCAGGGATCGACCTGTCCGTCGGTTCTCTGCTGGCGCTGACCGGCGCGGTTGCCGCGTCGATTGTGGGCCTGGAGGTCAATGCGCTGGTGGCGATTGCTGGTGCGCTGGCGTTAGGCGCGGCAATCGGTGCGGTTACCGGCGTCATCGTGGCGAAAGGGCGTGTACAGGCCTTTATTGCCACCCTGGTGATGATGCTGCTGCTGCGCGGGGTGACGATGGTCTACACCAACGGCAGTCCGGTTAACACCGGGTTCACCGATAATGCCGATCTGTTTGGCTGGTTTGGTATCGGCCGCCCGTTAGGCATCCCGACGCCGGTGTGGATTATGGCTATCGTCTTTCTTGCGGCCTGGTACATGCTGCACCATACGCGGTTGGGTCGTTATATCTACGCGCTGGGCGGTAACGAAGCGGCAACCCGCTTGTCCGGCATCAGCGTCAATAAAGTCAAAATTATCGTCTACTCGTTGTGCGGCCTGCTGGCATCCCTGGCGGGGATTATCGAAGTGGCGCGTCTGTCTTCCGCGCAGCCGACGGCGGGTACCGGTTATGAACTGGATGCGATTGCGGCCGTCGTGCTTGGCGGCACCAGCCTCGCCGGTGGTAAAGGCCGTATCGTCGGGACACTGATCGGTGCGTTGATCCTTGGCTTCCTGAACAACGGACTGAATTTGTTAGGCGTTTCTTCCTATTACCAGATGATCGTGAAAGCGGTGGTAATTTTGCTGGCGGTGCTGGTAGACAACAAAAAGCAGTAACTAAGAACTCTACAGGACATCTTAACTATGAATATGAAAAAACTGGCGACCCTGGTCTCTGCTGTAGCCCTCAGTGCAACCGTCAGCGCTAATGCGATGGCGAAAGATACCATCGCCCTGGTAATCTCTACCCTCAATAACCCGTTCTTCGTCTCCCTGAAAGACGGGGCGCAGAAAGAAGCAGACAAACTGGGTTACAACCTGGTGGTGCTGGATTCACAAAACAACCCGGCGAAAGAGCTGGCGAACGTCCAGGACCTCACGGTGCGTGGCGCGAAGCTGCTGCTGATCAACCCGACCGATTCTGATGCGGTTGGCAACGCGGTGAAGATGGCTAACCAGGCGAAAATCCCGGTGATCACCCTTGACCGCCAGGCGGCAAAAGGCGACGTAGTCAGCCATATTGCTTCCGATAACGTGCAGGGCGGTAAAATGGCCGGCGACTATATCGCCAAAAAAGCCGGTGAAGGCGCGAAAGTGATTGAACTGCAAGGCATTGCCGGAACGTCTGCGGCACGCGAACGTGGTGAAGGTTTTAAACAGGCCGTTGCAGCACACAAATTCAATGTGCTGGCCAGCCAGCCGGCGGACTTCGATCGTACCAAAGGCCTGAACGTCATGCAGAACCTGCTGACGGCGCATCCTGATGTGAAAGCGGTGTTTGCTCAGAACGACGAAATGGCGCTCGGTGCGCTGCGCGCATTGCAAACTGCCGGTAAATCCGATGTGATGGTGGTTGGATTTGATGGCACTCCGGATGGCGAAAAAGCAGTAAACAGTGGCAAACTGGCAGCGACTATCGCCCAGTTGCCAGAGCAGATCGGCGTGAAAGGCGTGGAGACTGCTGATAAAGTGCTGAAGGGTGAGAAAGTGGATGCCAGCTATCCGGTTGAGCTGAAACTGGTCATTAAGCAGTAATATGCGATTCGGACCGGCAACGGTCCGAGGGACAACATAAAAAAGAAAAGCAGGGCATGCGCCACCGGAGTCCGGTGGCGCGCTTTCCCGGGAACAGAAATCATGAAAACCTCAGGCAAACTTGTCGTCCTTGGCAGCATCAATGCCGATCACATTCTTAACCTTGAATCTTTCCCGACGCCGGGTGAAACCGTCACCGGCCAGCACTATCAGGTGGCTTTCGGTGGTAAAGGGGCCAACCAGGCCGTTGCTGCCGGGCGAAGCGGGGCGGATATTGCGTTTATTGCCTGTACCGGTGATGACGATATCGGCGAGCGCGTTCGGCGCCAGCTGGAGCGCGATAACATCGATGTGACGCCAGTGCGAGCGGTAAAAGACCAATCGACCGGCGTGGCGCTGATCTTTGTTAATTCTGAAGGTGAGAATGTCATCGGTATTCATGCCGGCGCGAATGCCGCCCTCTCTGTGGCCCAGGTGGAAGCAGAAAAAGAGCGGATTGCAGGCGCACAGGCGCTGCTGATGCAGCTGGAATCTCCGCTGGAAAGCGTCCTGGCGGCAGCAACCATCGCTCATCAGCATCAAACAACCGTGGTACTGAACCCGGCACCGGCGCGTGAACTGCCTGATGCGCTGCTTTCGCTGGTGGATATCATTACCCCCAACGAAACCGAAGCGGAAAAGCTGACCGGTATCCACGTTGAAAACGATGACGATGCGGCAAAAGCGGCCCATGTGCTGCATGAAAAAGGCATCGGCATCGTGATGATTACCCTCGGCAGCCGCGGAGTATGGGTTAGCCGTGAAGGTGAAGGCCGTCGGGTTGCTGGTTTTAAAGTCCAGGCCATCGATACCATTGCCGCAGGCGATACCTTCAATGGCGCCGTCGTGACGGCGTTACTGGAAGGTACCGCGCTGGATGAAGCGATCCGCTATGCCCACGCCGCCGCCGCCATTGCCGTTACCCGCAAAGGCGCGCAGCCTTCGGTTCCATGGCGCAAAGAGATCGACGAGTTTTTACGTCAACAGGGGTAACGCTTGGCTACCATGAAGGATGTAGCCCGCGAAGCGGGCGTTTCCACTTCAACAGTGTCTCACGTCATTAATAAAGACCGCTTCGTCAGCGAAGCGATCACGGCCAAAGTCGATGCAGCGATAAAACATCTTAACTACGCGCCGTCTGCGCTGGCGCGCAGCCTCAAACTCAACCAGACCCGGACGATTGGCATGCTGATCACCGCCAGTACCAACCCGTTCTATTCGGAGCTGGTGCGCGGCGTCGAGCGCAGCTGTTTTGAACGCGGCTATAGCCTGGTGCTGTGTAATACCGAAGGCGATGAGCAGCGCATGAACCGCAATCTTGAGACGCTGATGCAAAAGCGTGTCGATGGCTTATTGCTGCTGTGTACTGAAACACACCAACCTTCGCCAGAAATAATGCAGCGCTACCCATCAGTACCGACGGTGATGATGGACTGGGCGCCGTTCGATGGCGACAGCGATCTGATCCAGGATAACTCGTTGCTGGGTGGCGATATGGCGACGCAGTACTTAATTGATAAAGGCTATACCCGGGTTGCCTGTATAGCAGGGCCGCTGGATAAAACGCCGTCGCGCCTGCGACTGGAGGGATACCATGCGGCGATGGCCCGCGCCGGACTTACCGTGGCTGAAGGCTATGTCATTACCAGCGATTTTGAATTTGGCGGCGGATTTAGCGCCATGCAAGCGCTACTGGCATTGCCCGAGCGGCCGCAGGCGGTGTTTGTCGGCAACGATGCGATGGCGGTGGGCGCGTATCAATCGCTTTATCAGGCCGGGCTGCGCATTCCGCAGGATATGGCGCTGGTGGGGTATGATGATATCGAACTGGCGCGCTACATGACGCCGCCGCTGACTACTATTCATCAACCCAAAGATGAGCTGGGTGAGCTGGCCATCGACGTGCTGATTCATCGTATGGCCGATCCGGGGCAGAAACAGCAGCGCGTTCAGCTGACCCCGGAGCTGGTGATTCGCGGCTCGGTCTAACGCTGGTGCCGTTCCTTTATCAGGTTGCGGCCATCTTTGGCTTTTAACAGCATAAATGTCAGCGCTGATACCACGGTAATCACCCCCATCGTAATAAAGGTGTAGTGGAACTGCTCGATGGTATTGGCGCTCTCAAACCCTTCATAAAAACGCAGCACGGCAGCACTAATCGCGACCCCGAGACTAATCGATAACTGCTGGGTGACGGCCAGCAGGCTATTACCGCCACTGGCGTTGTCATCGGTCAGGTCAGCCAGCGTGATGGTATTCATCGAGGTGAACTGGGTCGACATCGCCATCCCCAGCACAAACAGCGGCAGGAGTAGCATCCAGATCGGCATGCCCGGCGACTGGAATGAGAACTGGGCGATCATCACACCAATAAACAGCGTCACGCCAACCAGCGTTTTTCGGTAACCAAGCCATCGCAGAATCTGCGTCACGGTCGATTTCGCGATAATCGAACCGATGGCGGTGGGGGCTATCATGCAGCCGGCGACAATCGCCGGATAGCCAAAACCGACCTGCAGCATCAGCGGCATCAGAAACGGCACGCAGCCGGTCCCCAGACGCGTTGCCAGGTTTCCGGCAATCCCCACCGAGAAGGTACGAGTCTTAAATAATGACAGCGAGATCAGCGGCGTTGGGTGGCGGCGCGCGTGGCGGATATAGGCCAGCAGTAATATGACGCTCAGGGCGATGACGGAAAGCGCAATCCAGGTCGCTACAATTTTCTCGCCGAACAGTTCGATGCCGCTGGAGAACAGTACCAGGCTTAAACCAAACAGCAGGAAGCCGGTGGTATCGAAGCGACGGCGTGGGGTGGTGAAATCCGGCATATATTTACGCGCGTAGAGGATGCCGATAATGCCGATAGGGATATTAATGAGGAAAATCCAGTGCCAACTGGCCCAGGTCACCAGCACGCCACCGAGTACTGGCCCAAGAATGGGGCCGACCAGTCCCGGCATGGTGACGAAGTTCAGTACCGGCAGCAGTTCGCTACGCGGGTAGGCTCTTAATAATGCCAGGCGCGCTACCGGCATCATCATGGCGCCGCCGATCCCCTGAATAACGCGAAAGATAACCAGCTCCATCAACGAGCTGGAAAGGGCGCAGGCCAGCGAACCGAGCGTAAACAGGCCGACGGCGATAATAAAGACTTTGCGGGTACCGAAACGGTCAGCCAGCCATCCGCTGACCGGGATAAGCATGGCGACCGTTAATGTATAACTGATGATGGCGGATTGCATGGCCAGCGGCGAACGGTTGAGACTGTGCGCGATGGCAGGAAGGGCGGTGTTCAGAATGGTGGCATCAAGCGCCTGCATAAAAAAGGCCATTGCCGCAATCCACGGCAGCCCGGCCATACTACGCCCTTTCTTTTCGGTCATGCGAAACCCTTGTTATTTGCCTGAATGGTGTGGTGCGTTCAATAACGTCTGGCAGGCGTTAAGCGCTCGCGGGCCGTCGCTATCCTGAATGGCATCAACGATAGCCTGGTGGAGATCCAGCTTCACCACTTCATTCTGGGTAATAGAAGTAAAGTAGGTGTGGTAAACCGAATGAAACAGCGAGGCGAAGGAAATCAGGAACGGATTCCCGCTCATCTCATAGATGTGTTCGTGCCAGGCCATATCGACTTCAATCCAGCGTTCACGCTGAAAACGTCTTTTTAACTGCGCCATCTCTTCCATTAAGGTATTGAGCTGAGCCTTTTGTTCCGGGCTGCCTGTTGTCGCCGCCAGAAAACAGGCTTGTGGCTCCAGGCTGCTGCGCATGACAAGGAAATGGGAGACCACGTCTTCAAAATTATCTTCCGTTAGCCACCATGACAGCAGCTCTTTGTCGAGAAAGTTCCAGCTACTGCGTGGCATGACGCGGGTGCCGATGCGCGGGCGTGGCAGCAGCATTCCTTTTGCGGTGAGCGTCTTGACCGCTTCTCGTACCGCGGTACGGCTGACGCCGAACTGCTCGCCGAGATCCATTTCGCCGGGAAGGATACTTTCTGGCGGGTATTCACCGGTCAGGATTTTTTGAGCCAGTTTCTCCGCTAATACCCAGGAGATGTTCTTTTGTGCCGCCAGTTGCTGTGCGCTTAATGACATAAATGCCGTTCCTTTCTCTTTTTTACTGTATCAGTATGCCATCTGACGGCCGCTTTCGTTGGTTAAAACAGCAAAACGCTGGTTTTTTGCCACGTTACGCAGCGTTTTGGTGAAAAAAAAGACGGTTGAAAAGTTTTTTTAAAACAGAGCTTGTCAACGTCTCAGAACTCCCTATAATGCGCCTCCACTGACACGGAACAACGGCAAGCAAGCCGCCGGGTCAGCAGGGTTTCTCCGGAAATTCTGACAGAGAAAAGCGAAAACAAATGCTTGACTCTGAATGAGGAAAACGTATTATACGGGACCTCGCAACGGTGAGCGAAAGCCGCGTTGCACTGCTCTTTAACAATTTATCAGACAATCTGTGTGGGCACTCAAAGTGACATGGATTCTTAACGTCCTCGGACGAAAAATGAATACCAAGTCTCAGTGAGTGAACATACGTAATTCATTACGAAGTTCTTTTCTTTAGAAATAAAGAAACACGAGCGTCAAACTTAAATTGAAGAGTTTGATCATGGCTCAGATTGAACGCTGGCGGCAGGCCTAACACATGCAAGTCGAGCGGTAGCACAGAGAGCTTGCTCTCGGGTGACGAGCGGCGGACGGGTGAGTAATGTCTGGGAAACTGCCTGATGGAGGGGGATAACTACTGGAAACGGTAGCTAATACCGCATAACGTCGCAAGACCAAAGTGGGGGACCTTCGGGCCTCATGCCATCAGATGTGCCCAGATGGGATTAGCTAGTAGGTGGGGTAATGGCTCACCTAGGCGACGATCCCTAGCTGGTCTGAGAGGATGACCAGCCACACTGGAACTGAGACACGGTCCAGACTCCTACGGGAGGCAGCAGTGGGGAATATTGCACAATGGGCGCAAGCCTGATGCAGCCATGCCGCGTGTATGAAGAAGGCCTTCGGGTTGTAAAGTACTTTCAGCGAGGAGGAAGGCATTAAGGTTAATAACCTTAGTGATTGACGTTACTCGCAGAAGAAGCACCGGCTAACTCCGTGCCAGCAGCCGCGGTAATACGGAGGGTGCAAGCGTTAATCGGAATTACTGGGCGTAAAGCGCACGCAGGCGGTCTGTTAAGTCAGATGTGAAATCCCCGGGCTCAACCTGGGAACTGCATTTGAAACTGGCAGGCTTGAGTCTTGTAGAGGGGTGTAGAATTCCAGGTGTAGCGGTGAAATGCGTAGAGATCTGGAGGAATACCGGTGGCGAAGGCGGCCCCCTGGACAAAGACTGACGCTCAGGTGCGAAAGCGTGGGGAGCAAACAGGATTAGATACCCTGGTAGTCCACGCTGTAAACGATGTCGACTTGGAGGTTGTTCCCTTGAGGAGTGGCTTCCGGAGCTAACGCGTTAAGTCGACCGCCTGGGGAGTACGGCCGCAAGGTTAAAACTCAAATGAATTGACGGGGGCCCGCACAAGCGGTGGAGCATGTGGTTTAATTCGATGCAACGCGAAGAACCTTACCTACTCTTGACATCCAGAGAACTTAGCAGAGATGCTTTGGTGCCTTCGGGAACTCTGAGACAGGTGCTGCATGGCTGTCGTCAGCTCGTGTTGTGAAATGTTGGGTTAAGTCCCGCAACGAGCGCAACCCTTATCCTTTGTTGCCAGCGGTTCGGCCGGGAACTCAAAGGAGACTGCCAGTGATAAACTGGAGGAAGGTGGGGATGACGTCAAGTCATCATGGCCCTTACGAGTAGGGCTACACACGTGCTACAATGGCATATACAAAGAGAAGCGACCTCGCGAGAGCAAGCGGACCTCATAAAGTATGTCGTAGTCCGGATTGGAGTCTGCAACTCGACTCCATGAAGTCGGAATCGCTAGTAATCGTAGATCAGAATGCTACGGTGAATACGTTCCCGGGCCTTGTACACACCGCCCGTCACACCATGGGAGTGGGTTGCAAAAGAAGTAGGTAGCTTAACCTTCGGGAGGGCGCTTACCACTTTGTGATTCATGACTGGGGTGAAGTCGTAACAAGGTAACCGTAGGGGAACCTGCGGTTGGATCACCTCCTTACCTGAAAGAACCTGCCTTTGTAGTGTCCACACAGATTGTCTGATGAAAAGTAAATAGCAAGGCGTCTTGCGATTGAGACTTCAGTGTCCCCTTCGTCTAGAGGCCCAGGACACCGCCCTTTCACGGCGGTAACAGGGGTTCGAATCCCCTAGGGGACGCCACTTGCTGGTTTGTGAGTGAAAGTCGCCGACCTCAATATCTCAAAACTGGTTCTCCGGAATCACGTTTGAGATATTTGCTCTTTAAAAATCTGGATCAAGCTGAAAATTGAAACGACACACTGTTTCCTTTCTCCGTAATAAGAAAGGAAAAATGGTGTGTTCGAGTCTCTCAAATTTTCGCAATGCGGACTGTTTTACGAAACAGCTTCGGGTTGTGAGGTTAAGCGACTAAGCGTACACGGTGGATGCCCTGGCAGTCAGAGGCGATGAAGGACGTGCTAATCTGCGATAAGCGTCGGTAAGGTGATATGAACCGTTATAACCGGCGATTTCCGAATGGGGAAACCCAGTGTGTTTCGACACACTATCGTTAAGTGAATACATAGCTTAACGAAGCGAACCGGGGGAACTGAAACATCTAAGTACCCCGAGGAAAAGAAATCAACCGAGATTCCCCCAGTAGCGGCGAGCGAACGGGGAGGAGCCCAGAGTCTGAATCAGCGCGTGTGTTAGTGGAACGGTCTGGAAAGTCCGGCGGTACAGGGTGATAGCCCCGTACACTAAAATGCACACGTTGTGAACTCGAAGAGTAGGGCGGGACACGTGGTATCCTGTCTGAATATGGGGGGACCATCCTCCAAGGCTAAATACTCCTGACTGACCGATAGTGAACCAGTACCGTGAGGGAAAGGCGAAAAGAACCCCGGCGAGGGGAGTGAAAAAGAACCTGAAACCGTGTACGTACAAGCAGTGGGAGCCTACTTGTTAGGTGACTGCGTACCTTTTGTATAATGGGTCAGCGACTTATATTCTGTAGCAAGGTTAACCGTATAGGGGAGCCGCAGGGAAACCGAGTCTTAACTGGGCGTTAAGTTGCAGGGTATAGACCCGAAACCCGGTGATCTAGCCATGGGCAGGTTGAAGGTTGGGTAACACTAACTGGAGGACCGAACCGACTAATGTTGAAAAATTAGCGGATGACTTGTGGCTGGGGGTGAAAGGCCAATCAAACCGGGAGATAGCTGGTTCTCCCCGAAAGCTATTTAGGTAGCGCCTCGTGAACTCATCTTCGGGGGTAGAGCACTGTTTCGGCTAGGGGGTCATCCCGACTTACCAACCCGATGCAAACTACGAATACCGAAGAATGTTATCACGGGAGACACACGGCGGGTGCTAACGTCCGTCGTGAAGAGGGAAACAACCCAGACCGCCAGCTAAGGTCCCAAAGTCACAGTTAAGTGGGAAACGATGTGGGAAGGCACAGACAGCCAGGATGTTGGCTTAGAAGCAGCCATCATTTAAAGAAAGCGTAATAGCTCACTGGTCGAGTCGGCCTGCGCGGAAGATGTAACGGGGCTAAACTGTGCACCGAAGCTGCGGCAGCGACACTATGTGTTGTTGGGTAGGGGAGCGTTCTGTAAGCCGTTGAAGGTGGCCTGTGAGGGTTGCTGGAGGTATCAGAAGTGCGAATGCTGACATAAGTAACGATAAAGCGGGTGAAAAGCCCGCTCGCCGGAAGACCAAGGGTTCCTGTCCAACGTTAATCGGGGCAGGGTGAGTCGACCCCTAAGGCGAGGCCGAAAGGCGTAGTCGATGGGAAACAGGTTAATATTCCTGTACTCGGTGTTACTGCGAAGGGGGGACGGAGAAGGCTATGTTAGCCGGGCGACGGTTGTCCCGGTTTAAGCATGTAGGCGGAGAGTTTAGGTAAATCCGGACTCTTGTTAACGCTGAGGTGTGATGACGAGGCACTACGGTGCTGAAGTAACAAATGCCCTGCTTCCAGGAAAAGCCTCTAAGCATCAGGTAACATCAAATCGTACCCCAAACCGACACAGGTGGTCAGGTAGAGAATACCAAGGCGCTTGAGAGAACTCGGGTGAAGGAACTAGGCAAAATGGTGCCGTAACTTCGGGAGAAGGCACGCTGATGGTAAGTGAAGTGACTTGCTCATGGAGCTGAAATCAGTCGAAGATACCAGCTGGCTGCAACTGTTTATTAAAAACACAGCACTGTGCAAACACGAAAGTGGACGTATACGGTGTGACGCCTGCCCGGTGCCGGAAGGTTAATTGATGGGGTTATCCGTAAGGAGAAGCTCTTGATCGAAGCCCCGGTAAACGGCGGCCGTAACTATAACGGTCCTAAGGTAGCGAAATTCCTTGTCGGGTAAGTTCCGACCTGCACGAATGGCGTAATGATGGCCAGGCTGTCTCCACCCGAGACTCAGTGAAATTGAACTCGCTGTGAAGATGCAGTGTACCCGCGGCAAGACGGAAAGACCCCGTGAACCTTTACTATAGCTTGACACTGAACATTGAGCCTTGATGTGTAGGATAGGTGGGAGGCTTTGAAGCGTGGACGCCAGTCTGCGTGGAGCCAACCTTGAAATACCACCCTTTAATGTTTGATGTTCTAACGTAGACCCGTGATCCGGGTTGCGGACAGTGTCTGGTGGGTAGTTTGACTGGGGCGGTCTCCTCCCAAAGAGTAACGGAGGAGCACGAAGGTTAGCTAATCCTGGTCGGACATCAGGAGGTTAGTGCAATGGCATAAGCTAGCTTGACTGCGAGCGTGACGGCGCGAGCAGGTGCGAAAGCAGGTCATAGTGATCCGGTGGTTCTGAATGGAAGGGCCATCGCTCAACGGATAAAAGGTACTCCGGGGATAACAGGCTGATACCGCCCAAGAGTTCATATCGACGGCGGTGTTTGGCACCTCGATGTCGGCTCATCACATCCTGGGGCTGAAGTAGGTCCCAAGGGTACGGCTGTTCGCCGTTTAAAGTGGTACGCGAGCTGGGTTTAGAACGTCGTGAGACAGTTCGGTCCCTATCTGCCGTGGGCGCTGGAGAATTGAGGGGGGCTGCTCCTAGTACGAGAGGACCGGAGTGGACGCATCACTGGTGTTCGGGTTGTCATGCCAATGGCATTGCCCGGTAGCTAAATGCGGAAAAGATAAGTGCTGAAAGCATCTAAGCACGAAACTTGCCCCGAGATGAGTTCTCCCTGACTCCTTGAGAGTCCTGAAGGAACGTTGAAGACTACGACGTTGATAGGTCGGGTGTGTAAGCGTAGCGATACGTTGAGCTAACCGATACTAATGAACCGTGAGGCTTAACCTTACAACGCCAAAGCTGTTTTGGTGATTAGAGAGAAGATTTTCAGCCTGATACAGATTAGTCAATATGTCTTTAAGACGTGTTGATAACAGAATTTGCCTGGCGGCGATAGCGCGGTGGTCCCACCTGACCCCATGCCGAACTCAGAAGTGAAACGCCGTAGCGCCGATGGTAGTGTGGGGTCTCCCCATGTGAGAGTAGGGAACTGCCAGGCATCAAATCAACAAGAAAACCTCATGCGAAAGCATGGGGTTTTTTTGTTTATCTGTTGTTTGTCGGTGAGCACTCTCCTGAGCAGGACAAATTCGTCGGGAACGAATTTGAACGTTGCGCAGCAACGGCCCGGAGGGGGGCGGGCAGGAAAGCCCGCCATAAACTGCCAGGCATCAAATAAAGCAAAGGGCTCAGTCGAAAGACTGGGCCTTTTGTTTTTGTCTGCGATTTAGCCGGGAAAGGTGTTTCCGGGCCATCAGACAGCTCAGAAGCCCATCCTGACGGATGGGCTTTTTGCGTTTATGCTAGCCACCGCTGAATAAATGCCACGATCTGCGGAATATCGTTCAAATCTAATTGCGGAAGCGTAGTCGCAATCTGCGTATCACTGGCTATCGCGATGACATGTTCATCCACAACAAGATCGGCTGCATCATGTCCGCTGTTTTGCCGAAAAAGCAGGATCTTCGCTACCGGTTCATGCTTAAACCCTTCTACCAGCACCACATCCAGTGTCGATGCATCCATCCTGCTGACCAGCCAGTGTAAATCCAGTTCTGGCTGATCCGGGGTTTCGGTCATCAGCGCCCAACGTTCTGAGCTGGCCACAATCGTTTGGGCGGCCCCCGCTTTACGTAGCTCGTAGCTGTCCTTACCCGGTTTATCGACATCCATATTGTGATGGGTATGCTTAATTAAACCCGGCCGCAGGCCTTCAGCACACAATGCAGGGATCAGCTTCTTTAATAACGTGGTTTTACCCGTACCGCTCCAGGCGGAAATGGCGAGAACCGGGATCATGATGGCTCCTGCATGTTCTGCAGATCGGTAAGCGTATTCACGTTAATAAACGCCGATCTGACATCGCTAAAATCAACGTGGTGTCCGCCGCTCTGGCGCATGAACACCATCACCCGTCGCTCGCCGGCGGTAAGATACGCAGCAAGTTCGCCAATCAGGCGGCGATGCATCAGGGCTATCGCCGGATGATCGCGTTCTCCATCATGCACCCAGAGGACCGGAGCGGTACCTTTGTGCTGTATAAAGCGCTCGACCAAAAATGAAGGTATAAACGGCGTATCGCAAGGACAAAAGAGATACCATTCGCTATCCGTCTGCTGCATCACGGAGAGCATTCCGGCCAGCGGGCCAGGGAAGCCGGAAAGATTGTCGGTATAAACCGGGAACCCGCTTGCGTGCCAGCGATCGAGATGACGGTTGGCGCTGATGGCCAGGTTTGTTACCTGAGGGGCAAGCGCGTCTGCAACATGGCGCCATAGAGGTTTGCCGTTGAGCAACTGCAAGCCCTTATCCACCCCCTCCATGCGCGTGGCTCTTCCGCCCGCTAACACCACGCCGGTTATGACCTCGCCTTGCATATCAATATCGCCTCTTTCTTTGTGGGATTGACCCTGTTAACGTGTCCTCATCAAGAGTAAGGAGCATGACCATGAAATGTAAACGCCTGAATGAAGTAATTGAACTCCTCCAGCCAGCCTGGCAGAAAGAACCAGAACTGAACCTGATGCAATTCTTGCAGAAACTGGCGACAGAAGCCGGTTATGACGGCGAACTGACCGATCTTTCCGACGATATTCTGATTTATCATCTGAAAATGCGTGATTCGGCAAAAGAGGCGGTGATCCCAGGTATTCAGAAAGATTATGAAGAGGATTTCAAAACGGCCTTACTGCGCGCACGTGGCGTGATTAAAGAGTAAAAGGTTGTAAGTGCTGCCACGAAACGGCTGATGAGATGATATCCTGAACTATTCGTACGATTATCGGATGTCAGGATGCACGATAAGGCTTTCAATTTTCAGACGCTTAACCCGGATACCATCATCGATGGCCTGTTCGATCTGGGGATGCGGGTGGACTCCGGGCTCACCCCGCTTAACAGCTATGAAAACCGCGTTTACCAGTTTCAGGACGAAGACCGCCATCGCTATGTGGTGAAGTTCTATCGTCCTGAACGTTGGTCTGCCGCACAGATCATCGAAGAGCACCAGTTTACCCTCCAGCTTAAGCAGGATGATGTCCCCGTCGCTGCGCCCCTACTGTTTAACGACAATACGCTTCATCAACACCAGGGCTTCTACTTTGCGGTATTCCCAAGCTTAGGCGGGCGCCAGTTTGAGTCAGATAACCTTGACCAAATGGAGTCTGTCGGCCGCTATCTGGGGCGCTTGCACCAGACCGGGCGCAAGCAGAAATTTATCGCGCGTCCGGAAATCGGCGTGGATGAGTATTTACTTGCTCCGCGCGAGGTATTTGAACACTCAACGCTGATCCCCGCAGGCCTGAAGCAGAGTTTTCTTCATGCTGCCGACAAGCTTATTGCGGCCGTAATGGCACACTGGCACGGCAATGCGGAAGTCCTGCGCCTGCACGGCGATTGCCATGCCGGCAACATCCTCTGGCGCGATGGTCCACTGTTTGTTGATTTAGATGATGCCCGCAGCGGGCCGGCAATTCAGGATCTCTGGATGCTGCTCAACGGTGATAAAGCCGAGCAGAGAATGCAGCTGGAGATGATCATCGAAGCTTATGAAGAATTCAGTCCATTTAATTCGGACGAAATTGCCCTTATCGAACCTTTACGTGCCATGCGGTTAGTCTATTATCTGGCATGGTTACTCAGGCGGTGGGACGATCCTGCTTTCCCTATTAATTTCCCATGGCTAACCGGGGAAGATTACTGGCGCGGGCAGACAGCAACTTTTCTTGAGCAGGTGAAGGTTCTGCAAGAACCCCCTCTTCAGTTAACGCCGATGTATTAATTTGATATTTTCAGGAGAAACGTAAGCATGAAAAAAATTTGGCTGGCGCTGGCTGGTATGATTCTGGCTTTCAGCGCATCCGCTGCCCAGATCACCGACGGTAAGCAATACATCACCCTTGATAAGCCCGTAGCCGGTGAGCCTCAGGTGCTCGAATTCTTCTCGTTCTACTGCCCGCACTGCTATCAGTTTGAAGAAGTGCTGCACGTCTCTGACAACGTGAAGAAAAAGCTGCCGGAAGGCGTCAAAATGACCAAATATCACGTTGAGTTCCTCGGACCGCTGGGTAAAGACTTAACTCAGGCGTGGGCTGTGGCGATGGCGCTGGGCGTTGAAGATAAGGTAACGGTACCGATGTTCGAAGCGGTACAGAAAACCCAGACCGTGCAGACCGTTGCCGATATTCGCAAAGTCTTCGTTGATGCTGGTGTGAAAGGTGAAGACTACGATGCGGCATGGAACAGCTTCGTGGTGAAATCCCTGGTTGCTCAGCAGGAAAAAGCGGCTGCCGACCTGCAGTTGCAGGGTGTGCCGGCGATGTACGTCAACGGCAAATACCAGCTGAACCCGCAGGGGATGGATACCAGCAATATGGACGCCTTTGTCGCCCAATATGCTGATACCGTTAAGCAACTGGTTGAGAAGAAGTAAAAAAATAACGCCGGTCAATGACCGGCGTTTTTGTTTTCAACCTTAACGAACGTTTCTGTCTTTCTGCTGCATGATTTCCGTCAGCTGCCGATCTTTCTCTTCCCACAGCACATTCAACCAACGCTGAAAACGACGTTTGAAGTTCTTGTCATTCACATAGTCACCGTGCAGTTCCTCTGCCACGGGAATTAAATTAACGCGCACCACTATCCGCGTCAGCCGACCGCTCAGCATGTCGTAAAACGGTCTCTTGCTGTTTTCCGGGTAGCATAATGTGACGTTTAACAGCTTATCGAACTGAGATCCGAGCACGTTCAGCGCCATCGCGATGCCTGCGGCCTTCGGCGGCAATAAGTTGCGGTAAGGCGAGCGGGTCTGATGCTGCTTTTCTTCGGTAAAACGCGAACCCTCGACAAAATTCACGATGGTCGTCGGGTGTGAACGGAATTTCTCGCAGGATCGGCGAGTCGTTTCAACATCTTTACCGCGACGCTCCGGATGGCGGATCAAATAGCCACGTGAGTACCGTCGCATATAGGGCATATCCAGCGCCCAGCAGGCCAGCCCGATAAAAGGCACCCAGGCCAGCTGTTGCTTTAGAAAGTACTTATTCATTGGGATGTGTTTGCGGAACAACACGCAAAGCACCACGATATCCGCCCAGCTATGATGATTGCTGATAAGCAGATACCAGTTTTTCTTGTTCAGCCCTTCAAGGCCCTGTACATCCCACTTCAGCCAGGGGTTGAGGTAAAGCAGCAGCGCTAACCCTTCACACCAGCAGTACATCATGAAATTACAAAAATGGGATACCGCACGCCATACCACGGGAAGAGGTATAAGAAGTTTAATCAGCCCGGCGATGATTATCGGTACGGAACAGATAATGGTGACTAAGATAGTAAGGGCGATACTCAGCGGAAGCGTTATCGCAGCGAGTAATCTCGACATAGTTAGTTTATTCAGAAAGTTAGGCTGATAAAGAGCACCATTAAATGGTGCAAGAGGCTGATTTTACCAGAAAACGCGGCAAATGACGGGTCTTACCAGAACAGAAAAAAAGGCGGATCTTATATCCACATGGAACATTGAGTCATCAGAATGATATTAAGCGCAAAAGGTAATAACTAACCTTTTGATAAATAAGTGATATTTGTCTATTTCACTATTTTTGTTCAGGCTGGATAGCTATCCTTATAAAACTATGCACAAAGTTATCCACAGATATCATCGGCGCACGATCGACCGGATCAACGAATCTTTTCGGTGAAATGCGGGAATAATTCAGGTTTTCAGGCCTGTCTGTGGCATCCTTTACCGATAATCTGATAAACAGGCACGGAAATTATGGTTCAGATCCCAGAAAACCCTCTCATCCTCGTCGACGGCTCCTCTTATCTCTACCGGGCATATCACGCTTTCCCGCCGCTGACCAACAGCGCCGGAGAGCCGACTGGCGCCATGTATGGCGTGCTCAATATGCTGCGCAGCCTGATCCTGCAGTATCAGCCGAGCCATGCGGTAGTGGTCTTTGATGCTAAAGGCAAAACCTTCCGTGATGAACTGTTTGAGGATTACAAATCCCACCGCCCGCCGATGCCGGACGATCTGCGGGCGCAGATCGAACCATTGCATACTATGGTAAAAGCGATGGGACTGCCTTTGATGGCGGTGCCTGGCGTTGAGGCTGACGATGTGATCGGGACGCTGGCGCGCGAAGCGGAAAAAGTGGGCCGTCCGGTGCTGATCAGCACCGGTGATAAAGATATGGCGCAGCTGGTGACGCCGGGGATCACCCTGATTAACACCATGACCAATACGATCCTTGGTCCGGATGAAGTCGTGGCCAAATATGGCGTTCCCCCTGAGCTGATTATCGACTTCCTGGCGCTGATGGGCGACTCCTCGGATAACATTCCGGGCGTTCCGGGCGTGGGCGAGAAAACGGCACAGGCATTGCTGCAGGGTCTGGGCGGGCTGGATACGCTGTACGCTGAGCCAGATAAAATTGCCGGGCTGACCTTCCGCGGCGCCAAAACCATGGCGGCGAAGCTGGAGCAAAACAAAGATCTGGCTTATCTCTCGTATAAGCTGGCCACCATTAAAACCGACGTTGCGCTGGATCTGGGCTGTGAAGAGCTGCACGTGCTGCCGCCGGCTGCGGACGAGCTGCTGGCGCTGTTCAAAAAATATGAATTTAAGCGCTGGATCACCGATGTTGAATCCGGTAAATGGATGGCGACCAAGGGCGTGAAGTCCTCGGCGAAACCAGCAGACGCTGAGCCGGCTGCCGTGGCCGAAGAAGAGGTTGAGGTTGCATCGACCCTGTCCGCAGACAACTACGTCACCATCCTGGATGAACAGACGCTGACCGAGTGGATCGCAAAGCTGAAGAAAGCCCCGCTGTTTGCGTTTGATACGGAAACGGACAGCCTGGATAACATCTCTGCCAATATGGTTGGCTTGTCATTTGCTATTGAACCGGGCCTGGCGGCCTATGTGCCGGTAGCCCACGACTATCTGGATGCGCCGGATCAGATCCCCCGCGAGCGCGTGCTGGAGCTGCTGAAACCGCTGCTGGAAGATGAAAAACTACAGAAGGTCGGGCAAAACCTGAAATATGACCGCGGGATTCTGGCGAACTATGACATCGAGCTGCGCGGTATCGCGTTTGACACCATGCTGGAGTCTTACA
This sequence comes from Enterobacter sp. JUb54, assembly GCF_014298075.1. Taxonomy (GTDB): domain Bacteria; phylum Pseudomonadota; class Gammaproteobacteria; order Enterobacterales; family Enterobacteriaceae; genus Klebsiella; species Klebsiella lignicola. The sequence continues at coordinate 3,942,145 of NZ_CP060418.1, read as the reverse complement.
TCCTTGATAGCGTGGCCGGTCGCCATGATATGGACAGCCTCGCCGATCGCTGGCTGAAGCACAAAACCATTACCTTTGAAGAAATTGCGGGTAAAGGTAAAAATCAGCTGACCTTCAACCAGATTGCACTGGAAGAAGCGGGGCGCTACGCGGCGGAAGATGCTGACGTGACCTTGCAGCTGCACCTGAAGATGTGGCCGAAACTGCAGCAGCATGAAGGGCCGCTGAACATCTTTAAACAGATTGAGATGCCGCTGGTCCCGGTGTTGTCCCGCGTGGAGCGTAACGGCGTTAAAATCGATCCGGCGGTCCTGCATGCCCACTCGCAGGAGATCGGCAAACGTCTGATCGAGCTGGAACAAAAAGCCTACGAGATCGCCGGTGAAGAGTTCAACCTCTCTTCTCCTAAGCAGCTACAAACTATCTTGTTTGAAAAACAAGGTATTAAGCCGCTGAAGAAAACCCCGGGTGGCGCACCTTCGACGTCGGAAGAGGTGCTGGAAGAGCTGGCGCTGGATTACCCGCTGCCGAAGGTTATTCTGGAATACCGTGGGCTGGCGAAGCTGAAGTCGACCTATACCGACAAGCTGCCGCTGATGATTAACCCGAAGACCGGGCGTGTGCATACCTCTTATCACCAGGCGGTGACCGCCACCGGGCGTTTATCTTCCACCGATCCTAACCTGCAGAACATTCCGGTACGTAACGAGGAAGGGCGCCGTATCCGTCAGGCGTTTATTGCGCCGTCTGATTACCTCATTGTCTCTGCCGACTACTCGCAAATCGAGCTGCGCATTATGGCGCATCTGTCGCGCGATAAAGGCCTGCTGACGGCCTTCGCTGAAGGAAAAGATATCCACCGGGCGACTGCGGCAGAAGTGTTCGGCCTGCCGCTCGACAGCGTGAGCAGCGAGCAGCGTCGTAGCGCCAAGGCGATTAACTTCGGTTTGATCTACGGCATGAGCGCATTTGGCCTCGCCCGCCAGCTCAACATCCCGCGTAAAGAGGCTCAAAAGTACATGGACCTCTACTTCGAACGTTATCCGGGCGTGCTGGATTACATGGAGCGCACCCGCGCCCAGGCGAAAGAGCAGGGTTATGTTGAGACTCTGGATGGCCGCCGTCTTTACCTTCCGGACATCAAATCCAGCAATGGCGCCCGCCGGGCCGGAGCGGAACGTGCGGCGATCAATGCCCCGATGCAGGGAACGGCTGCCGATATCATTAAGCGCGCCATGATCGCTGTCGATGAGTGGCTGCTGACTGAGCAACCGCGGGTGCGGATGATCATGCAGGTCCACGATGAATTAGTCTTTGAAGTGCATAAAGACGATCTTGCTGTAGTGGCGAAAAAGGTCCATGAACTGATGGAAAACTGCACCACGCTGGCGGTACCGTTGCTGGTGGAAGTGGGGAGCGGTGAAAACTGGGATCAAGCGCACTAAGTATTCAGCGGATAAGGTGATTTTCTGTAAGTAAGCAACATAACTTATCGTATTTTGTGATGATCATTTGAATTTGCTATGTAAAGAGTGAAAAAAAACTACAAAAAGTGCTTTCTCACTCATCGAAAGAAGAGTAGAGTTAATGACGTAGGGTACAGAGGTAAGATGTTCTATCTTTCAGACCTTTTACTTCACGTAATCGGATTTGGCTGAATATTTTAGCCGCCCCGGTCATTTATGACCGGGGCGTTTTTTATTGCGCGAAAGAAAATTTCTGGCGTGTTACCCGGGCGGGAAATGCAGCCCGGATAAGGTGTCAGACACCGCTATCCGGGGAAAGGCAGGAATTACTCGCCGTCTTCGATCGCTTCCTGCGGTGGGATTTCGTTAAACCAGCTATCGAGCTTCTGCCGCAGTTTATCCACGCCTGATTTCTTCAGGGAAGAGAACGGTTCCACCTGCACGTCACCATTAAAGGCGAGAACCGCTTCACGCACCATATTCACCTGAGCTTTACGTGCACCGCTGGCGAGCTTATCGGCTTTTGTCAGCAGTACCAGCACCTGAATATCGCTTTCCACTGCCCATTCAATCATTTGCTGATCGAGATCCTTCAGCGGATGACGGATGTCCATCAGCACCACCAGACCTTTCAGGCACAGACGCTTCTCCAGGTATTCACCCAGCGCGCGCTGCCATTTGATCTTCATCTCTTCCGGCACCTGCGCGTAGCCGTACCCCGGAAGGTCGACCAGGCGTTTGCCCTCAGCAACTTCAAACAGGTTGATAAGCTGGGTGCGGCCAGGCGTCTTGGAAGTACGCGCCAGGCTTTTCTGGTTAGTGAGCGTATTCAGTGCGCTGGATTTGCCGGCATTTGAGCGACCAGCAAAGGCAACTTCGATACCGGTATCAGATGGAAGATGGCGGATATCGGGTGCGCTGGTGACAAAATGCGTTTGTTGATAGTTCCAGTTGGTCAAGACTGTCGTCTCCGTTAAATAAGGCTATGGTGGGGATTATACCTGAACAGCAGAAAAAGACCGTTTTTACCGCATCTCTCTGATGTCAGTAAAACCATGCGCTTTGTGAGACATTGCCCATTCTGTGTAGGGGTTATTGATGAAGATTTTTCGTGTGTTCATCACAAAATCTTTCAGAATCATGCTGTTGTGAAAGTGTATAAATCTGAAATTGTCGTTTTTTCATCAGCAGTGGTTGTAGGATTTGCCTGAGACGGTAAAGTAGCAGGCAAGGGCGAGGAAGCCGACAGGACATGCACTCAGGATGAGTTGTCAGGAGCGCCAGGAGGCGAAGACCAGGGATTACCGTCAGGATGACAAACGTCTGGAGACGTTTTGATAAGGAAAGGGATGTAACAAGGACTGTTATTAGCTAAAGGAAAGACAGGGTGTGTCGTTAGCTAACAAGGAAAGTGGAAACCCGTTAAGGGTTGTCAGTGAGGAAAAAGGCGACAGTGTAATCTGTCGCCTTTTTTCTTTGCTTGCTTTCTGCTAGATTCCGCCTCAATTCTATACTGAAGAAAACGAATCTGAAGATTACTGACATGAAAAAACCGACATCTGCACCCCGCGGCAAAACGCAGCGCAAGACCCGTGAAGAAATGAACCAGGAAGCCCGCGACCGCAAGCGCCAGAAAAAACATCGTGGCCACGTCGCAGGGAGTCGCGCAACCGGCGGCGATACCGCCTCATCTGGCAAAAAACAGGGCCAACAGCAAGATCCACGTATTGGAAGTAAAAAACCGATTCCGCTGGGCGTCACTGAAAGTACCCCGGCTACTAAGCAGCACAAACCGAAGAGCGAGAAACCTATGCTTTCACCGCAGGCTGAGCTGGATTTGCTGGAAAATGATGAGCGCCTGGACGCGCTGCTGGAACGTCTGGAAGAGGGTGGTTCCCTGAATGCTGAAGAGCAGACCTGGGTTGATGCCAAACTCGATCGTATTGATGAGCTGATGCAACAGCTTGGCCTGTCCTACGACGATGACGAAGATGAAGAAGAAGAAGAGCGTCAGGAAGATATGATGCGCTTGCTGAAGGGTGGAAACTAACGTTTGCACTCAGTCGGATTCCCGGTCCTGCTTATAACCCTTCTGGTTATATGTTATCTGCTGTGGTTATTCGCTAAACTACGACGGTTGTCGCGGCGTCAGAAATGGCTGCGCAACCGGCTCATTACCCGAGATATGGTTGGGCCGGGGCGGCGTACCCGTCGGCGGCACCATCGGAAGGAGTGAGCATGTCTGAGCAGTTAATCGACTGGGATCTGGCCCTGATCCAGAAATATAACTATTCCGGGCCGCGTTATACCTCGTATCCCACCGCACTGGAGTTTTCTCCTGAATTTGGCGCGGCTGAATTTGGCGAGGCGGTGGCCCGCTACCCGCAGCGCCCGCTTTCGCTGTATGTACATATCCCGTTTTGCCACAAGCTGTGCTATTTCTGCGGCTGCAATAAAATTGTGACCCGCCAGCAGCATAAAGCCGACCAGTATCTCGACGTCCTGGAGCAGGAGATTATTCATCGTGCGCCGCTTTTTAGCGGGCGTCAGGTGAACCAGTTGCACTGGGGTGGTGGTACCCCTACCTACCTGAATAAAGCGCAAATCAGCCGTTTGATGCACCTGCTGCGCAGCCATTTCAATTTTAACGCCGATGCGGAGATCTCGATTGAAGTCGATCCGCGCGAAATTGAACTGGATGTCCTGGATCATCTCCGATCTGAAGGATTCAATCGCCTGAGCATGGGGGTGCAGGACTTTAACAAAGAGGTTCAGCGTCTGGTCAATCGTGAGCAGGATGAAGCCTTTATTTTTGCCTTGCTCAATCATGCGCGTGAGATTGGCTTTACGTCGACCAATATCGACCTGATTTACGGCCTGCCAAAACAGACGCCGGAGAGCTTCGCCTTTACGCTGCAAAAAGTGGCCGATCTTAACCCCGATCGCCTGAGCGTCTTTAACTATGCGCATCTGCCGACGCTGTTCGCCGCCCAACGTAAAATCAAAGATGCCGACCTGCCTTCCGCGGAGCAGAAGCTGGATATCCTGCAGGAGACCATCGTGTCGCTCACCGCGGCCGGTTATCAGTTTATCGGGATGGATCACTTCGCGCGTCCGGATGATGAGCTGGCGGTGGCCCAGCGTGAAGGCGTATTGCACCGCAACTTCCAGGGTTACACGACCCAGGGGGATTCAGACCTGCTGGGTCTGGGGGTATCGGCGATCAGCATGATTGGCGACGCCTACGCGCAGAACCAAAAAGAGCTGAAGCTCTATTATCAACAGGTTGATGAACGCGGAGACGCACTCTGGCGCGGCATCGCCCTGACCCGCGATGACGGTATTCGTCGTGATGTCATCAAAGCGTTGATCTGCCAGTTCAGCCTCGATTATTCGGCGATAGAAGCCCGCTGGGATCTCGATTTTCAGCACTATTTCGCCGAAGATCTTGCCCTGCTGGCGCCGCTGGCAAAAGACGGGCTGGTGGATGTTGGCGAGAAGGGGATTCAGGTGACGCCGAAAGGCCGCTTGCTGATTCGCAACATTTGCATGTGCTTTGATGTCTATCTGCGCCAGAAAGCGCGGATGCAGCAGTTCTCCCGGGTGATTTAAACGCGGCCCCGGCAGACGTGGTGTCTGCCGGGGCCGATGGCCTTTATTCCATGCCTAACTCTTTCAGCTTGCGTGTCAGAGTATTACGTCCCCATCCCAGCAGACGAGCGGCTTCCTGCTTGTGCCCTTGCGTGTGGCGCAGCGCGGTGGTCAGCAGCGTGCGCTCCATTTCCGGCTGTGCTTCTGAAAGCAGGTTTTGATGACCGGAGCGAAGCGCGCGGTCGGCCCATTGCCCTAACAGCGTTGCCCAGCTATCCGGCTGCATATGGGGCGGGCTATCCGGAATCGACGTTTCAAACAGCTCGCTGGGGAGATCCTGAGTCAGCACCTCCTGACCCGCGGCCATGACCGTCAGCCACCGGCAGGTGTTCTCCAGCTGCCGCACGTTGCCGGGCCAGGCCAGACGAGTCAGCGCGGTTTCCGTTTCCGGATGCAGCTGTTTGGCTTCGACGCCCAGCTCCCGGGCGGCAATTTGCAGGAAATGCCGCGCCAGCCGTGGAATATCCTCGCGACGCTCGCGCAGCGGCGGGAGATGCACGCGAATCACGTTCAGGCGGTGGAACAGGTCCTCACGGAACTTTCCCTCCTGTACGCGCTGCTCAAGGTTCTGGTGGGTGGCGGCAATAATGCGCACATCCACTTTCACCGGCGCATAGCCACCAACGCGATAGAACTGACCATCGGCCAGAACACGCAACAGGCGCGTCTGCACATCCAGCGGCATGTCGCCGATTTCATCAAGGAAAAGCGTCCCGCCGTCGGCCTGCTCAAAACGCCCCTGACGCACGGTGTTGGCGCCGGTAAAAGCCCCTTTCTCGTGACCAAAGAGTTCGGATTCGATCAGGTCTTTTGGAATCGCCGCCATATTCAGCGCGATAAACGGTGCTTTTGAGCGCGGGCTGTGGCGATGCAACGCATGCGCAACCAGCTCTTTACCGGTCCCGGACTCGCCGTTGATCAACACGCTGATTGAGGAACGCGACAGACGCCCGATGATGCGGAAGACGTCCTGCATCGCCGGCGCTTCACCGATGATATCGGCCGTCGGGCTGGTGATCGTAATATTGCGCGGCTGCTGCTGCTCCTGATAGTGGCTGATCGCCCGGTCAACCAGCGCGACCGCTTCATCAATATCAAACGGCTTTGGCAGGTAATCAAAGGCGCCTTGCTGATAGGCGCTGACCGCCGCGTCGAGATCCGAATGCGCGGTCATTATGATGACCGGGAGCATCGGGTGACGCTGTTTAATTTGCTTCAGAAGCGCCAGACCGTCCATTCCCGGCATCCGAATATCAGATAACAGGACGTCCGGCGTTTTGGTGGTAAGGGCGTCAAGCACCTCGTTGCCACTTTCAAATGTTGTACAGCTTAAGCCTGCTCCGGTTAGCGCGCGTTCAAGCACCCAACGGATGGAGCTATCGTCATCAACGATCCAGGCTATCCCTCGTTGCATAAACACCTCTATTTCCGAATCGGCAGGTATACCGAGAATTCGGTATGTCCCGGCCAGCTGGTAAATTCAATTTTTCCGGAGTGCTGATCGATAAGACTGCGGGCAATGGAGAGCCCCAGGCCGGTACCGCCTTCGCGCCCGCTGACCATCGGATAAAACAGCGTATCCTGCAGCTGGGGCGGGATGCCCGGACCGTTATCTTCGACATCAATACGCGCCGTCAGGCGGTAACGTACACCGTGCAGGGTCAGCTGGAAGGCGGTACGGGTACGCAAGGTAATTTCGCCCCCTTCTGGCCCCAGAGCCTGCAGCGCATTGCGCACGATATTCAGCAGTACCTGTTCAATTTGGTCGGGGTCGTGCGGCAGTTCCGGCAGGCTAGGGTCGTAATCACGGATAAGTTTGACGTTATCCGGCAGCTCCATGGAGACCAGCTTCACGACCCGCTCCGCGACCTTGTGGATGCTTTCAGTGACGTGCATCCCCGGGTGTTGCGGCCCCAGCAGGCGATCGACCAGATTTCTTAAGCGGTCGGCCTGTTCAATGATCACGTTGGTGTATTCCATCAGCGCCGGGTCAGGCAATGCTTTACTCAGCAATTGCGCGGCACCTCGCAGGCCACCTAACGGATTTTTAATCTCATGTGCCAGCCCGCGAACCAAATCCCGTGCGGCGATTTGCTGAGCGTGCTGCAGCTGCTCCTGGCTCAGGCGACGCTGATTATCCATCGGCGCCATCTCTAGCAGAATAAAGCCATCAGGCAGACGCTGTGCCGTCAGAGACAGGATATGGGAGCGACTATCGATAACCAGCGTGACTTCGTTATCGGTAAACCCCTGACCGGCGAGCAGGCTTTCCTGCATCAGGCCAATATTCAGGGAAAAATAGCTCAACAGTTCCGGGAGTGGCGTGCCGAAGAGCTTACGAGAACTTTGCGCCAGAAGCTGCTGTGCTGCCGGGTTCGCGTAATGCACCGCCAGGTCGTTATCGACCAATAAAATACTGTTGATTAAAGAGTTAAGGATCTGCCCAGCATCGGGCTGAGTGCCTGTTGCCATCTGACAGTCTCCTGAAATGAGTGCACTGTTATAGTGCAGTATAGCTTTTTATGGATAAAAAGCGCATGAGATCAGCATGTTGGTGGAGAAAAAAGCCCATCCTGAGATGGGCTGAAAGTTTCCACGGCAACAAAATACCCTTGATATGCCACGCCACAACATGGCATACCCAGGATTTACAGCAAAATTAGACGCTGTAGTACAGCTCGAACTCAACCGGGTGCGGAGTCATACGTACACGGTCGTTCTCTTCAATACGCAGAGCGATGTAAGCATCGATCGCGTCGTTGGTGAATACACCGCCAGCAGTCAGGAACTCACGGTCCGCGTCCAGCGCGTTCAGTGCTTCTTCCAGAGAGCCTGCAACCTGTGGGATCTCTTTCGCTTCTTCCGGCGGCAGATCGTACAGGTTTTTGTCCATGGCTTCGCCCGGATGGATTTTGTTCTTGATACCGTCAAGACCAGCCATCAGCAGCGCTGCGAAGCACAGGTACGGGTTAGCAGCCGGGTCCGGGAAGCGCACTTCAATGCGGCGTGCTTTCGGAGAGGTTACTACCGGAATACGGATAGAGGCAGAACGGTTACGGGCAGAGTAAGCCAGCATAACCGGTGCTTCATAACCCGGGACCAGACGCTTGTAGGAGTTGGTGGTCGGGTTTGCCAGGGCGTTGATCGCTTTAGCGTGTTTGATAACACCGCCGATGTAGAACAGCGCTTGCTCAGACAGACCAGCATATTTGTCGCCAGAGAACAGGTTTACGCCGTTCTTGGACAGAGACATGTGGCAGTGCATACCGGAACCGTTATCGCCAAACATCGGTTTTGGCATGAAGGTTGCGGTTTTGCCGAAGCGGTGAGCAACGTTGTGTACCACATATTTGTAAATCTGAATTTCGTCCGCTTTTTTGGTCATGGTGTTGAAGCGGGTAGCGATTTCGTTCTGACCTGCGGTCGCTACTTCGTGGTGGTGAGCTTCAACAACCAGGCCCATTTCTTCCATGATCATACACATGGTAGAACGGATATCCTGTGAGGAGTCTACCGGCGGAACCGGGAAGTAACCGCCTTTCACGCCAGGACGGTGACCTTTGTTACCACCTTCGTATTTGGTGGAAGAGTTCCATGCACCTTCGATATCATCGATAGCAACGTGGGAACCGGAGATGGACGCGCCGAAACGGATGTCGTCAAACAGGAAGAACTCTGGTTCTGGCCCGAACAGTACGGTGTCCGCCAGACCGGTAGAGCGCAGATACTCTTCCGCACGTTTGGCGATGGAGCGCGGGTCACGGTCATAGCCCTGCAGGGTGCCTGGTTCCAGGATGTCGCAGCGGATGATCAGAGTCGGTTCTTCATAGAACGGGTCGATCAGCGCAGTGGTCGCATCCGGCATCAGAACCATGTCTGATTCGTTAATACCTTTCCAGCCACCAATCGAGGAGCCATCAAACATTTTGCCTTCTTCGAAGAATTCGGCATTCACCTGATGAGAAGGAATTGTGACGTGCTGTTCTTTACCTTTGGTATCGGTGAAGCGCAGATCGACAAACTTCACTTCATGCTCGTTCAGCATCGTCAAAACGTGTTCAGCGGACATACTTAAACTCTCCCGGATTGGTCATTGTCGTCGTGGTAACGAAAACTTTTTTGCTACGTAAAGTGGCGTTGTTGCCTTAAAAAATATAAAGCGAAATCTGTGCCAACTTTTAAATTGCCCCCAAAAGGCGTTATCATGCACTCCATCGTGCAAAAGGGCTGCACCATTATGAATGCATTGCACTAATATAGTGCAATTGTGTGAACATTGGGCACCAATTTGGTGCAAATCACCTATAAAAACCCTTTTAACGCGTCGTGAAAGCGATCACAAAGAAACTCTGCAATACTTGTTTGTGGAGGATGTTTGTGATCCTGTTTTGTACTGCGATTAATCCGTGTACAATAACGCGCTATTTCTAAATGCCTGAGGCAAAGTTGTGATCGAAAATTTGCGTAATATCGCCATCATCGCGCACGTTGACCATGGTAAAACTACCCTGGTTGATAAGCTGCTGCAGCAATCCGGTACGTTTGATGCTCGTGCCGAAACTCAAGAGCGAGTGATGGACTCCAACGATTTGGAGAAAGAGCGTGGGATTACCATCCTCGCTAAAAACACCGCTATCAAATGGAACGACTATCGTATCAACATCGTTGATACCCCAGGGCACGCCGACTTCGGAGGTGAAGTTGAACGTGTCATGTCCATGGTTGATTCCGTGCTGCTGGTCGTTGACGCAATGGATGGCCCGATGCCGCAGACGCGCTTCGTAACCAAGAAGGCATTTGCTCATGGTCTGAAGCCAATCGTGGTCATCAACAAGGTTGACCGTCCGGGCGCACGCCCTGACTGGGTCGTCGATCAGGTATTTGACCTGTTCGTTAACCTTGATGCGACTGATGAGCAGCTGGACTTCCCGATCGTTTACGCTTCTGCGCTGAACGGTATCGCGGGTCTGGATCACGAAGATATGGCTGACGATATGACTCCGCTGTATCAGACCATCGTCGATCGTGTTGCGGCACCAAACGTAGACCTGGATGGCCCGCTGCAGATGCAAATCTCCCAGCTGGACTACAACAACTACGTTGGCGTCATCGGCATCGGCCGCATCAAACGCGGTAAAGTGAAGCCGAACCAGCAGATCACTATCGTTGATAGCGAAGGCAAAACCCGTAACGGTAAAGTCGGTAAAGTCCTGACTCACCTGGGTCTGGAACGTATCGAGAGCGATGTTGCTGAAGCTGGCGATATCATCGCGATCACCGGTCTGGGCGAGCTGAACATCTCTGACACCATCTGCGATCCGCAGAATGTTGAAGCGCTGCCGGCGCTGTCAGTTGATGAGCCGACCGTTTCCATGTTCTTCTGCGTTAACACCTCTCCGTTCTGTGGCAAAGAAGGTAAGTACGTTACCTCTCGTCAGATTCTTGACCGCCTGAACAAAGAGCTGGTGCACAACGTAGCGCTGCGTGTTGAAGAAACTCCGGATGCTGACGCATTCCGCGTTTCTGGTCGTGGCGAGCTGCACCTGTCTGTTCTGATCGAAAACATGCGTCGTGAAGGTTTCGAGATGGCGGTTTCCCGTCCGAAAGTTATCTTCCGCGAAATCGACGGCCGTAAACAAGAGCCGTTCGAAAACGTAACGCTGGACGTTGAAGAGCAGCATCAGGGTTCTGTCATGCAGGCTCTGGGTGAGCGTAAAGGCGACCTGAAAAACATGAATCCAGATGGCAAAGGCCGCGTACGTCTCGACTACGTGATCCCAAGCCGTGGCCTGATCGGCTTCCGTTCTGAGTTCATGACCATGACCTCCGGTACTGGTCTGCTGTACTCCACCTTCAGCCACTACGATGATGTTCGTGCGGGTGATGTTGGCCAGCGCCAGAACGGCGTTCTGATCTCCAACGGTCAGGGTAAAGCAGTTGCCTTCGCACTGTTCAGCCTGCAGGACCGCGGTAAGCTGTTCCTGGGTCACGGTGCGGAAGTCTATGAAGGCCAGATCATCGGTATTCACAGCCGTTCTAACGACCTGACAGTAAACTGCCTGACCGGTAAGAAACTGACCAACATGCGTGCGTCAGGTACCGATGAAGCGACCACCTTGGTTCCGGCGCAGAAAATGACCCTGGAGCAGGCTCTGGAGTTCATCGATGACGACGAACTGGTAGAAGTGACGCCGACCTCTGTACGTATTCGTAAGCGTCATCTGACCGAGAACGATCGTAAACGCGCAATGCGCGGTTCGAAAGAAGACTAATTTTCGCTTCTTGTCGATGCCAGAACCCCGCCCTTACGGCGGGGTTTTTTTTGCCCTGAAGTCCTGCTATCCCCCGTCACCACTCACATCAACGGACAATCGCTCCTTTAGCGAGGAGAGGCCGGTCACAATTATCCCCAAAGAATAATGTAGATATTGCTATTTTTTTGCGCGTAAGAGTAAGATTCATCATCTGGTTTAAACCAAATGGGCTAAACAATAACGATGAATCAATCAACCGTCGAAAATGCGAAAGAAAAATTAGACCACTGGTTGAGGGAAGGGATCACGGCTCCGGGCGGTAAACTTCCTTCTGAAAGAGAGCTCGGGGAACTGCTGGGCATTAAGCGTATGACCTTGCGTCAGGCGCTCTTAAACCTGGAAGCGGAATCGCGGATTTTCCGTAAAGACCGCAAGGGATGGTTTGTCACCCAGCCGCGTTTTAACTACAGCCCGGAGCTATCGGCCAGCTTCCAGCGTGCGGCGCTGGAACAGGGCAGGGAGCCTTCCTGGGGGTTTATTGCCAAAAGTCGCACCGCCAGCTATCCCGATGTCGCACGGCCGCTTCTCGCAACAACGCCGTCGGATGAGCTGTATCTCATTACCGGGTGGGGTGCCCTGGAAGGACATAAAGTATTTTATCATGAGACGTTTATTAACCCCAATGTCGCCCCCGGGTTTATTGAACAACTTGATAATCAGTCTTTCTCCTCGGTCTGGAAAAATGAGTACCAAAAGGACGTCGTAACGAAAAAACTGGTGTTTAAACCGGTCAGAATGTCTGGTGATATTGGTAAATTTATTGGCGGCTCCTCGGGCATGCCTGCCATTCTTATTGAGAAACACCGGGCTGACAGTAATGGCAATATCATTCAGATCGATATTGAATATTGGCGGTTTGAGGCAGTCGACCTCTTTATTAACTTGTAGGTGTCTTATGCTAACGAAATACGATGCAGAAAAAATCCTCGCTCGTGTAGATAACCTTCCACTTTATCTTCACGCCTATGCATACCATTTTAATATGCGCCTTGAACGGATATTGCCTGGTGACTTATTAGATATTGCGCATGAGAATCATCTGCGAGGCGTGAAAATTCATGTTCTCGATGGTGAAACGCGTTCTCTCGGTAATATGAATGATATCGAACTTGCCGGATTTGCGGAAAAAGCAAAACAATTACAGCTTGATGTGCATATAGAAACCAGCGCCTCAGATCAACAGGCTATCGACCATGCTACCCGCATCGCATTAAAAACCGGCGCGACCTCTGTTCGCTTTTATCCTCGTTATGAAGGTCATTTGCAGGACGTTCTGCCAAAAATTAATCTTGATATTCAGTATATTAAGGAACGTTATCAGGACAGCGGTCTGACGTTTACGCTCGAACAACATGAAGATTTGAAAAGTCACGAGCTGGTGGCGCTGGTTGAACAAAGCGAGATGCCTTCTCTTTCTCTGCTGTTTGATTTTGCCAATATGATTAACGCCAACGAGCATCCGCTGACTGCCCTCGAGACGATGTCACCATTTATTACTCAGGTGCATATTAAAGATGCCTTAATTATCAATGAGGATAATGGCCTCGGACATCAGGCCTGTAGCTCCGGGCAAGGGGATATGCCGTTCAAAGATCTGCTGACCCGGCTGATTTGTCTGGGTGATGAGCAGCCTCAGGTGATGGCTTATGGCCTGGAAGAAGAGGTGGACTACTATGCCCCGGCATTCCGCTTTGCTGATGAAGGCGACAACCCGTGGATCCCATGGCGCGAAATGAGTGAAACCCCTTTACCTGACGCCGCTCTGCTGGAAGCGCGCTTAGTGAAAGAGAAAGCGGATGCTATTCGGCAGTTAGATTTTGTCCGAACCACCCTCCAGCAAATAAAAAGTGAGGCCAGCCACCTTCTTAGCTAATTATTTCAGTATCTGATTTTAATTTTTTCACTATGCCACTCTCCAGTGTGGCCAGGGTTCTATACCCGTCATACTTTAAGTTGCATGAGCGTTGGCTGTCCTCGCTCACCCCAGTCACTTACTTATGTAAGCTCCTGGGGATTCACTGCGTCGCCGCATGCATGCAACTCGAATTATTTAGGGTATTTTTCTTTTAAAACTAAATGATTTTAAAATCATTAGGGGATCATATGCTCACAAAAAAGAAATGGGCACTTTTTAGCTTATTAACCCTTTGTGGCGGGACGATTTATAAACTGCCCTCGCTAAAAGATGCGTTCTATATACCGATGCAGGAATATTTCCATTTGACCAATGGTCAAATCGGGAATGCCATGTCCGTGAACTCTTTTGTCACTACTGTTGGTTTCTTTCTTTCCATTTATTTTGCCGATAAGTTGCCGCGTAAGTACACCATGTCTTTTTCGCTTATTGCCACCGGCCTGTTAGGTATCTACCTGACAACCATGCCGGGGTACTGGGGCATACTTTTTGTCTGGGCGCTGTTTGGTGTCACCTGCGACATGATGAACTGGCCGGTGCTATTAAAATCCGTCAGCCGCCTGGGGAATAGTGAACAGCAGGGGCGGTTATTTGGCTTCTTTGAAACAGGGCGCGGCATTGTCGATACCATCGTCGCGTTCTCTGCGCTGGCGGTTTTTGCCTGGTTCGGCAGCGGCCTGTTAGGCTTTAAAGCGGGGATCTGGTTTTATTCCATCATCGTCATCAGCGTCGGGGTGATTATCTTCTTCGTGCTGAATCAGGACGACGACGAAGTCAAAGTCGCAGCCGTTGACAGTGAGCCGTCAGATAAGAAAAACACCAGCATCTCTTCCGTACTGAAAGACAAAACCATCTGGCTGATTGCCTTTAACGTCTTTTTTGTTTACGCCGTCTACTGCGGGCTGACATTCTTTATTCCGTTCCTGAAAAACATCTACCTTCTGCCGGTGGCGCTGGTCGGGGCTTACGGCATTATTAACCAGTATTGCCTGAAGATGATCGGTGGCCCGGTTGGCGGGATGATCTCCGATAAGATACTGAAGTCGCCAAGTAAATACCTGTGCTACACCTTCTTTATCAGCACGGCTGCGCTGGTGGTCTTGATTCTGCTTCCTCATGAAAGCATGCCGGTTTATCTGGGTATGGCCTGCACCTTAGGTTTTGGGGCCATCGTCTTTACCCAGCGTGCGGTCTTCTTTGCGCCAATTGGTGAAGCTAAGATCGCGGAAAGCCAGACCGGTGCCGCCATGGCGTTGGGCAGTTTTATCGGTTATGCCCCTGCCATGTTCTGCTTTAGCCTGTACGGCTATATCCTCGACCTCAACCCAGGGATCCTGGGGTATAAAATTGTCTTCGGTATCATGGCCTGTTTCGCCTTCTGCGGCGCCGTAGTCTCGGTGTTACTGGTGAAACGCATTAGCCAAAGAAAACGTGCGTTAGAGGCGGCAGAGGCATAACGCCCGGCCCGTCAACACTCCCTGACGTCATCAGGTCGCGAGACTCTGCGGCCTGATGGCTCTCCTGATATTCCCCCCATAGTCAAACCTCTCCTTTCCCGCTACAGTTAAACATCCAGGGTGCGGAAGGAGACAAAAATGCTCTATATCTTTGATTTAGGTAATGTGATTGTCGACATCGACTTCAACCGGGTACTCGGGACGTGGAGTGATTTAAGCCGCATTCCGCTGGCGACGCTGAAGCAGCACTTCACCATGGGTGAGGCGTTTCGCCAGCACGAGCGCGGTGAAATCAGCGACGAAGCCTTCGCTGAAGCGATGTGTCATGAGATGAATATGGCGCTGAGCTATGAGCAGTTTTCCCACGGCTGGCAGGCCGTATTTGTCGCGCTGCGCCCGGAGGTCATCGCGATTATGCACAAGCTACGCGAGCAGGGACACCGCGTCGTCGTGCTATCGAATACCAACCGCCTGCATACCACTTTCTGGCCAGATGAATATCCGCAGGTGCGCGCCGCGGCCGACCGTATTTATCTTTCGCAGGAGATGGGGATGCGTAAGCCCGAGGAGCGCATCTACCAAAGCGTTCTGCAGCAGGAGGGATTTTCCGCTGCCGATACGGTCTTCTTTGACGATAATGCCGAGAATATCGCCGGCGCGAACCGGCTGGGAATAACCAGCATTTTGGTGACCGGAAAGGAGACTATCCCCGACTACTTTGCGCAATGATTATGTTAAAAACCGTTCATCAAAAAGCAAAGCGTCGCTGCCGTCCGCTACTGGCCTGGCTAAAGCTGCTGTGGCACCGGATTGATGAAGACAATATGACGACGCTGGCAGGGAATCTTGCCTACGTGTCGTTACTCGCGCTGGTGCCGCTGATTGCCGTCGTCTTCGCGTTGTTCTCGGCATTTCCCATGTTTTCCGAGGTGAGCGGACAGATTCGCCACTTTATCTTTGCCAACTTCATCCCGGCGACGGGGGATGTCATCCAGGGCTATATCGAGCAGTTTGTCGCAAACTCCAGCCGGATGACGGCGGTCGGGGCTTTCGGGCTGATTGTCACTTCGTTGCTGCTGATGTACTCGATCGATAGCGCGCTGAATACTATCTGGCGCAGCGCCCGTACCCGGCCAAAGATTTACTCTTTTGCGGTTTACTGGATGATCCTGACCCTGGGGCCGCTGCTGGCAGGGGCGAGCCTGGCGATCAGCTCTTATCTGCTGTCGCTACGCTGGGCGAGCGACCTGAACAGCGTGATTGATGATGTGCTACGGATCTTCCCGTTGATTTTATCCTGGGCGGCATTCTGGCTGCTTTACAGCATTGTCCCGACGACCCGGGTTCGCACCCGCGATGCGCTGGTGGGATCGCTGGTGGCGGCGCTCTTGTTTGAGGCGGGTAAAAAAGCCTTCGCCCTGTATATCACGGCGTTTCCGTCGTACCAGCTGATTTATGGTGTGATAGCGGTGGTGCCGATTTTGTTTGTCTGGGTGTACTGGACGTGGTGTATCGTCTTGCTTGGGGCAGAAATTACTGTCACTCTCGAGGAATACCGCAAACTTAAAAAAGAAGAAACAGAATAACGATGATTGCATTAATTCAGCGCGTGACCCGTGCAAGCGTAACCGTGGAGGGTGAAGTGACGGGTGAAATCGGCCCGGGGCTTCTGGTGTTATTGGGCGTCGAGAAAGACGATGATGAGCAGAAAGCGAATCGCCTGTGCGAGCGCGTGCTGGGCTATCGTATTTTCAGCGATGCTGACGGGAAAATGAACCTCAACGTTCAGCAGTCCGGCGGCAGCGTACTGGTGGTGTCGCAGTTCACGCTGGCGGCAGATACCGATCGCGGCATGCGTCCTGGCTTTTCAAGAGGTGCCGCCCCTGACAGAGCGGAAGCGTTGTATGACTATTTTGTCGCACGCTGCCGTCAGCAGGAGATGAACACACAGACCGGGAGATTCGCTGCGGATATGCAGGTCTCTTTGGTTAATGATGGTCCTGTGACCTTCTGGTTGCAGGTATGAGCCAGCTTCCAGGCCGGTTGCGGGTAACAAAAGAGAGTACAGCTATGTATCACCTTCGTGTACCGCAAACAGAAGAAGAACTCGAGAGCTACTATCAGTTCCGCTGGGAGATGCTGCGCAAGCCGTTGCATCAGCCCAAAGGGTCGGAACGCGACGCCTGGGATGCGATGGCGCATCACCAGATGGTGGTGGATGAAGAAGGACGTCTGGTTGCCGTCGGACGGCTGTATATCAACGCGGAGAACGAAGCCTCTATTCGCTTTATGGCCGTACACCCGTCGGTGCAGGATAAAGGGCTGGGGACGCTGATGGCGATGACCCTCGAGTCCGTAGCCCGTCAGGAAGGGGTCAAGCGCGTAACCTGTAGCGCGCGTGAAGACGCCATGGACTTCTTTGCCAAGCTCGGTTTTGTCAACGAGGGCGAGATCACCACGCCAACCACCACGCCGATTCGCCACTTCCTGATGATTAAGCCGATCGCCTCGCTGGATGACATTCTGCACCGCGGCGACTGGTGCGGGCAGCTGCAGCAGGCCTGGTATCAGCATATCCCGCTCAGCGAAAAAATGGGCGTGCGCATTCAGCAGTACACCGGGAAAAAGTTTATTACCACCATGCCCGAAGCTGGCAACCAGAATCCGCACCATACCCTGTTTGCCGGCAGCCTGTTTTCCCTGGCGACCTTAACCGGCTGGGGGCTTATCTGGTTAATGTTGCGTGAGCGCCACCTGGGCGGCACGATTATTCTCGCCGACGCGCATATTCGCTATAGCCAGCCGATCAGCGGCCGCCCGAGCGCCGTGGCTGACCTGGGCTCGTTAAGCGGCGATCTCGATCGTCTGGCCCGCGGGCGCAAAGCGCGCGTTCAGCTGCAGGTTGAGCTATTTGGCGGCGAGAGCCTGGGCGCGATTTTTGAAGGCATTTACATTGTTCTGCCCGCGAAGCCCTTTGGCTCGTATGAAGAGGGCGGGAACGAAGAAGAGTAATTCCCACCGTACCCATCACATTGACTGGCCAGGCGAACGGATTCGCCAGGCGATATCCCCAATAGCACCGCGCGCTGCCCGGCTTATCCCCGCAAGCTGAAAGAAACCGTGAATCACCCCGAGGTAGCGCTGGCAGGTGCAGGTAACCTGCTGCTCGCTCAGACGCTGATACAGCGTTTCGCCTTCATCACGCAGCGGGTCATATTCGGCGGTCACAATATGCACCGGCGGCAGGCCGCAGAAGTCGTCGCGCCACAGCGGGCTGGCCTCCGGGTGCGTTAACGGTGTGGAAGCCAGATACATTTCGTAGCCGCTCAGCAGCGTATCTCCGGTGATGATGTAATCGCTGCCGTTGCTGATGTAGCTGGGTGAACTGGCGCTGGCATCCAGCATCGGGTAAATCAGAATAAGCTGTGCCGGTTGCCAGCCTTGTGCGGCTTTCAGCCGTAGCGCGGTCACCAGCGCCAGATGGCCGCCAGCGCTGTCACCGGCAAGGGTGATTTGCGCGGTATCGACCCCAAGCTGCCCGGCATGACGCTGGATAATCTGTGCGCCCTGGTATGCATCATCGTGTGCGGCGGGAAACCTGTGTTCGGGCGCCAGTCGGTATGCCACGGCGATGACCCGACAGCCGCTGGCATACGCCAGCTGCCGGAGCTGCTTATCATGGGTGGCGAAACCGCCGCTGATAAAGCAGCCGCCGTGATAGTAGATAACGGTAGGTAGCGTGCCGACGGCATTGTGCGGCGAGACCACGCGAAAGGTCATGCCTTCCAACGTGATATCTTCTACCTGCACGCGGGTTTCCGTCTCGCCGGCCAGTACCGTACTGGCGATATAGCCGTTTCTCCGGTCATCAATATGTTGCTCTCGCGAAGCGGGGCGACCTGCGTCGATAAAGGCCTGAACCTGCTCGGCAATACCTTTTTCCAGCGCCATTTTTTATTCCTTTAAACTGTATGGGTATACAGTGTTATAGCCTGGTTTGCGGCAAAAGAAAATGGTGTTTCTGGTGGCGGGAAGATTATGGAAAACGGCTCGCAAAAGCGAAACTCAAGCCTGACGCGGGGAAAAGAGATGTGGTCAAATGGGTGAGTCGGGCAGCGTGTGCCGCCCGACGTGAGAGCTGATTTACTCCCCTTCACCCGGGAACATGAACGGGTTGATTGAGCTTCTGGCAAAGCCTTCTTGCTCCATGCGGGCGTCCAGCACCAGCGATGCGAGATCGTCGGCGACGGGTTCGACGTTCGGATCTTTTTCCTGATAGAGAATCTTCAGGTAGGTTCCGCAGTCGCCGCAGCTCTCGGCTTTAATGGCCGCCTGTTCATTATCGAGAGACCAGTAGTGTAAATCCCGACTCTGTTCGCAGTTGCTGCACTTGATGCGTACTACGTGCCACTCGGTTTCGCACAGATTGCAGTGCAGATAGCGTAACCCTTGGGTGGTACCAATCTGCACCATGCTGGATACGGGCATGGAGCCGCATACCGGGCAGAACTGGCGCTGCTCACCGTATTCGGCGCGCGCTTTGCCAGGGATCAGGCTGGCCATCTGCGCCCAGTAAAGCGACAGCGCGGCCCAGATAAACGGAGCTTTATCGCTGCTGACAGAAGCAAAGTCTGAGGCAAACAGAGCGCTCGCCATCAGTTCCAGCTCCTGCTCAGATGCTTTCTCCAGGTTTTCGATGACCGCCAGCGCCGGGCCGCTCATCTCTGGTTTCAGCTCGGCAATCAGCGAATGCAGCAGCTTGTGCCAGTGCTTATCGCGCGGCAGCACGTGAATATCCAGCGGCGGTTTGCCCTGCTCGTTTGCCTCTTTGAGGCGGGCGGTCAGGTCCATCTGAAAAGGATGGTCGTAGAGCACCACTTCCTGGGCGTGAGCAATCAGCGCAGCAAAACGCAGGTAATCACCCAGCGGATTGTTCTTCGCCAGTTCGCGCAGACGTTCAGCGCGGCGGTTATAAAGATTTTTCAGTCTGGGGAACAGTAACGGCGGAATGTACTCCGCCGTATGTTTCTCGCTCGAACCCAGCTCATCTTGCGGGATTATGCGAATACTCATTCAGTCTTGTTTTCCTGTTTCTGGCGAACTTCCCGGTACCAGCGTGGGTGATGTTTCTTCGCCCACGTTTTGGTAACCCAGCCTTCCACCATCGCGGTTATGGTGCCTTTCACCCACAGGGCGGCGTAGATATGCACCATGATAACCACAATTAATGCAACTGCGGCAAATGAATGCAGCATGAGCGCCAATCGGATTACCGGAATTGAGAACGCAGGTGCAAAGTAAGGGCGCCAGATGATCACACCGCTTATCAGCAACAGTACCAGGAAAATAATCGCCGCCCAGAATACGCATTTCTGGCCGAAGTTATAGCGCCCGGTGTCACCTACTTCCTCGTTGACGACGATCTTACGAATATTCTTCGCCCAAAAGATATCATCCCGATTGATTAGATTATGGTGCCAGTAGCGGAAAAACATGATGATGAATGAAGCAAACATAATCACGCCGACAAACGGGTGCAGGATACGCGCCAGCTGCGGTGTGCCCATGATCTGCATCAGCCAGTTGAAGGACGGGAAAAAGAACCCCAGTCCGCTTATCGCCGCCAGCATGAAGCAGAAGGCGGTGACCCAGTGGTTGATACGTTCCGGCGCCGTGTAGCGCACGATGGTGTCACGTCTTTTCATTTGCGCACCTCGTCATTCTCTTCATGCAGATTGTCTTCTTCCTCGTCTGCGCGGTTCGGACCGACACCCACATAGTGGAAAATACTGGCTGCAAAGGTCGCGGCAAAACCGACCGCCGCGAGCGGTTTCCAGATGCCTTTCCAGAACTTCACGGTGGCGCTGATTTCCGGGTTTTCCGGCAGGCCGTGATAGAGATTCGGCTTGTCGGCATGGTGCAGTACATACATTACGTGCGTCCCGCCAACGCCGGCAGGATCGTACAGGCCGGCATTGTCATAACCACGGGTTTTCAGCTCGGCAACGCGTTCGCCTGCCAGCACTTTCATATCCTCTTTGGAGCCAAAGTGGATAGCGCCCGTCGGACAGGTTTTCACGCAGGCCGGTTCCTGGCCTACGGTGACGCGGTCTACGCACAGCGTACATTTGTAGACGCGGTTATCTTCCGGGTTGAGACGCGGCACATCGAACGGACAGCCGGCGATGCAGTAGCCGCAGCCGATGCACTGCTCAGACTGGAAGTCGACGATGCCGTTGGCATACTGAATGATAGCCCCTTCTGCCGGGCACGCCTTCAGGCAGCCCGGATCGGCGCAGTGCATGCAGCCATCCTTACGGATGAGCCACTCCAGCTTGTCGTTTTGCTCCACTTCCGAGAAGCGCATCACCGTCCAGGATTTGGCGGTCAGATCGGCGGGGTTGTCGTACACCCCGACGTTATGACCCACTTCGTCACGGAGATCGTTCCACTCGGAACAGGCCACCTGACAGGCTTTACAGCCGATGCAGGTGGTGACGTCGATAAGCTTCGCCACCTCTTCCTGATGGTCCCGCGCACGAGGCGCGGGGGTGAAGCCGTTAGTCGCGGAGCGACGGATAATGTCCTGAGATTGATAAGCCATAGGTCGTCTCCGTTACACCTTTTCCACGTTAACGAGGAACGCTTTGAACTCCGGCGTCTGCGTATTCGCATCTCCGACGAACGGCGTCAGGGTGTTTGCGATAAACCCTTTCTTCGCCACGCCTTCGTAGCCCCAGTGAATCGGAATACCGATGGTATCGATATCTTTACCGTCGGCTTTCAGCGTGCGAATACGCTTGGTCACCACCGCCTTAGCTTTGATATAGCCGCGGTTGGAGGAGACCTTAACGGTATCGCCGTGGGCGATGCCGAGTTTATTCGCCAGCTTCTCGCCGATTTCGACAAACTGTTCCGGCTGTGCGATAGCGTTAAGCAGCGCATGCTTGGTCCAGTAGTGGAAGTGCTCGGTCAGACGGTAAGTGGTGCCGACGTACGGGAATTTCTCCGCTTTGCCCATCTGCTCAAGGTCGCCTTTAAAGACGCGAGCGGCCGGGTTGGAGACCACGTTCGGGTGCAGCGGGTTCGTACCCAGCGGCGTTTCAAACGGCTCGTAGTGTTCCGGGAACGGCCCCTCCGCCATCTTATCGATAGCGAACAAACGTCCCATCCCTTCAGGCTGCATGATAAACGGCCCGACATCGCTGCCAGGTGCGGCGGCGCTGTAGTCTGGGATGTCCATTCCGCTCCACTTGGCGCCATCCCATTTCAGGATCTGACGCTTCGGATCCCACGGGTTGCCCTGCGGGTCCGCAGAGGCGCGGTTGTACAGGATGCGGCGGTTGAGCGGCCATGCCCATGCCCAGCCCAGGGTATTACCCAGGCCTGATGGGTCGGCGTTATCACGGCGCGCCATCTGGTTGCCATCCGGCGTCCAGCTTCCGGCGAATATCCAGCAGCCGCTGGAGGTGGTGCCGTCATCGCGCAGCTGGGCGAACGAGCTCAGCTGCTGGCCTTTTTTGACGATAACCGCCCCGGTCGCCGGATCGGTAATGTCCGCCAGCGCTTTGCCGTTGCTTTCCATCGCCACTTCTTCGGACGCGGGTTCATGCGGCGTGGAATAGTTCCACGTCATGTTCAGCACCGGCTCAGGCGTTGGGCCGCCTTCCTCGGCATACATCTTACGCAGGCGTAAGAAGATACCGGCGAGGATCTCACCGTCAGTGACCGCAATCCCGGGGGCATCGGCGCCTTTCCAGTGCCACTGCAGCCAGCGGCCGGAGTTAACGATCGAACCGTTTTCTTCGGCGAAGCAGGTGGAAGGCAGACGGAATACCTCGGTCTGGATTTTCGACGGATCAACATCGTTCGACTCACCGTGGTTTTGCCAGAAGGTGGACGTTTCGGTGTTGAGCGGGTCGATGGTCACCAGGAACTTCAGTTTCGACAGCGAAGCGACAACTTTGTTTTTGTTCGGGAACGAGGCCACCGGGTTAAAGCCCTGGCAGATATAGCCGTTGACCTTGCCCTGGTTCATCATCTCGAAGTACTGCAGTACGTCGTAGCCTTTATCCCACTTCGGCAACCAGTCGAAGCCCCAGCTGTTTTCTGCCGTGGCTTTATCACCAAAGAAAGCCTTCATCATTGAGACGAAGAATTTCGGGTAGTTGCCCCAGTAGTTCACCTGGCCTTGCAGCAGCGGTTTCGGCGTGTTGGCGGCGAGGTAGGTTTGCAGGTCGGCCTGTTTTTCGCTTGGCAGGGTCATATACCCCGGCAGGCTTTGCGACAGCAATCCTAAGTCGGTGAGACCCTGGATATTGGAGTGACCACGCAGGGCGTTAACGCCGCCGCCTGCCATCCCCATATTGCCAAGCAGCAACTGGATCATCGCCATGGTACGAATGTTCTGCGCGCCGACAGAGTGCTGGGTCCAGCCGAGGGCATACAGGAACGATGCGGTTTTATCGTGAGCGCTGGTTTCCGCAATGTACTCGCAGACTTTGAGGAAGTCCGCTTTCGGCGTCCCGCAGATATTTTCGACCACGTCCGGCGTATAGCGGGAAACGTGCTGTTTTAGCAGGTTCCACACGCAGCGCGGATGCTGTAGCGTCGTATCGCGTTTAGCAAAGCCGTTTTCGTCCAGCTCGTAGTTCCAGGACGTTTTATCGTACTTGCGGGTTTCTGCGTCGTAGCCGCTAAACAGACCGTCTTCAAAGCCGTAATCCTCACGCACAATCAGGCTGGCGTTGGTATAGGCTTCGGTATATTCACGGTTAATTTTTTCGTTGTTTAGCAGGTACAGGATCACGCCTGACAGGAAAGTGATGTCAGTACCGGAACGAATCGGGGTATAGAAGTCGGCTACCGACGCGGTACGCGTAAAGCGTGGGTCGATAACAATCAGCTTCGCACCGTTGCGAATTTTGGCTTCCATCGCCCAGCGGAACCCTACCGGGTGCGCTTCAGCGGCGTTACCACCCATTACCACAATCAGGTTGGCGTTTTTAATATCCACCCAGTGGTTGGTCATCGCACCGCGACCAAATGTTGGAGCAAGACTTGCTACCGTTGGTCCGTGTCAGACGCGTGCCTGGTTGTCGACCGCGAGCATACCCAGCGCGCGGGAGAATTTTTGGGTTAAATAACCGGTTTCGTTACTGGAGGCGGAGGCGCACAGCATACCGGTGGTCAACCAGCGGTTGACGGTCGTGCCAGCGTCGTTTTTCGCCATGAAGTTGGCATCGCGGTCTTCTTTCATCAGCTTAGCGATGCGATCGAACGCCTCGTCCCAGCTGATTTGCTGCCATTTGTCGGAACCTGGCGCGCGATATTCCGGGAATTTCAGGCGACTTTCAGAGTGGATAAAGTCGACCAGACCCGCCCCTTTAGGGCAGAGCGCACCACGGTTGACCGGATGGTCAGGGTCACCTTCGATATGAAAGATGGATGCTTTGGCGTTTTTCGCACCGTCGCCGAGGCTATACATCAACAGCCCACAACCGACAGAACAGTACGTACAGGTGTTACGGGTTTCACGGGTACGCAGCAGTTTATATTGCCGGGTTTCCGCGAGCGCAATAGCTGGAGCAAAGCCCAGCGTTGCTGCCGTTGTGCCTGCCATACCGCCAGCGCAGATCTTAAAGAACTGCCTTCTGCTGACCTGCATGGTTCACTCCTTGTATCGACATTGTCACATGTAGTTATTTACTTTGCGGTCAGGGCCGCAAAGGTTCAGAATTGGGGGTGATCCCCCTTTCACTTGAAGGGGTATAGAGAGAATACCACATTGTGTGTATGCCTGTTCCAATACGGTTAAGACAAAGTGAACAAGAACCCTCACGAACAAATTGAAAATGTGACAGATGTCATAACTTATCGCCGGGTCACGCTCTGGAAACGCGAGGATTTGCAACATCCTCAGCCGGACGAGTTAGCTGAAGAAGTCCCGATCGCGCTGGTCTATAACGGCATCTCCCACGTCGTGATGATGGCAACGCCAAAGGATCTGACGCATTTCGCCGTTGGTTTCTCTCTCTCTGAAGGGATTATAGAAGACCGGCGTGACATTTATGGGATGGATGTCGTGCAGGCCTGCAACGGGCTGGAAGTGCAAATCGAGCTGTCCAGTCGTCGCTTTATGGGGCTGAAAGCGCGTCGTCGGGCGCTTGCCGGGCGTACCGGCTGCGGCGTGTGCGGCGTGGAACAACTCAACGATATTGGCAAACCGGTGCAGCCGCTGCCGTTTACCCAGACCTTCGATCTGGCGAATCTCGACCGCGCGCTGGCGCATCTGAACGATTTCCAGCCGATCGGCCGTCTGACCGGCTGCACGCATGCGGCTGCCTGGGTGAGTCCTACTGGCGAGCTGGCGGGAGGCCACGAAGATGTTGGCCGGCACGTGGCGCTGGATAAGCTGCTCGGGCATCGGGTTGATGTAGAAGGTGCCTGGCGTGACGGGGCGGCGTTAGTCTCCAGCCGGGCCAGCTACGAGATGGTGCAGAAAGCCGCGATGTGCGGGGTGGAAATTCTGTTTGCGGTCTCCGCTGCGACGGCGCTGGCGGTTGAGGTCGCAGAGCGCTGCAACCTGACGCTGGTCGGCTTCTGCAAGCCGGGCAGGGCCACGGTATACACCCATCCACAGCGATTGATCGCCGGTTAAAAATAAGTCAATTTTTTTGAATGATGAGAACAAATCCTTCCGCTTTTTGTTTGGCGATGTGAGAGCTACTATTTATCACATCAAGGCACAGCGCCTTATCCAAACAACTAATTTAAAGGGTTTACATCATGAACAGCATCAAAACTTTTGCAGCAGTTATCGCTATGACCGTCTCTTTTGGTTCTTTTGCCGCTGAAACCGTAACGGCGACCGCCATGACAATGGACGGTGCAGAAGCAAAAATCGCCGCACAGGCTCAGGCTGCCGGGGCATCGTCTTACAAAATTACCGAAGCCTTTACCGGTAACCGCGTGCATATGACGGCGGAACTGAACAAATAAGCCAAAAGCTATTGTCGAAAGAGCGCCTGCGGGCGCTTTTTTAGTTTATACCGGCCATTCGTAACAGCGCGGTCACCACCGCCGCAGCAATAATCACCACGATCAATGGCATCTTGCGCCAGGCGAGAAATACCGCGAAGCCCACGGCCAAGACCCGCGCCGCTCCGGCAAAATGTTCACCTTCATAAAACGTCGTCGCCAGCGCCACGGAAAAGAGCAGCACCGTCGCCGCATCGGAAAGCAGGGCCTGAGATCGTTCGGAAAAGGCCAGGCGGTTGCCCAGTTTCGCCCCACCTAAACGCATTAAATAGGTTCCCAGCGACAGAATCGCGATACCGGCGATAAACAGCGTCATGTTACCCATTATTTTTTCCTCGCCAGCAGGCCAAACAGAGAGAGCAGCACCGGCAAACCCACCGGGGCAAAAGGCACGGCAGCTAAAGAGACCAGCGCTCCGCTGCAGGCCCGGATCAGGGTGGTGCGATTTTTAAATGCCGGCACAACCAGCGCCAGCAAAATGGCCGGGAATACCGCATCCAGACCGATGGTTTCCGGGGATGGCAGCAGTTTGCCGACTCCGGCGCCAAGCAGGGCGCCCAGCGGCCAGATAATCGCCACGCCCAGACCACACAGCCAGTAGGCCGCCCGGCGCTGTTCCGGCGTCTTTTGTGACAGGCCGAATACCACGCTTTCATCGTTCATGATGTGACAGCCGAGGAAGCTGGCGGCGCGTTTGCCGACCAGGTCGCGCACCGTGACGCCAAAAGGAATATGGCGGGCGTTAACCAATAACCCGGCGGCAGCGGCGGCTAGTGGATTACCGCCGCTGGCGACGATGCCGATGAACATAAACTCTGAGGCTCCCGCCAGTACGGAGACGGAGAGCACAAAAGGCACCCAAATGGGGAAGCCGTAGGCGATGGCCAGTGAGCCATAGGACATGCCCACGATACCGACCGCCAGGCAGACTAAAATAATCGCTTTAATAGTGTCGCCTTTCAGGCTGGCAAAATGCTGTTTCATACTCTTTAGCCATATCGAACGAATTTCCATTATAATGAACGCAACACATATTCATTTCAAGTCGAACGAAACGTTCGATATAAAAAACAGTGGGGCGCTATATGACGCAGCCAATAAGCCTGATTGCCAAAAGTCTGGTGCGTGAACGTGCGCGTACCGGGCTGTCTCTCGCCGAAGTCGCGCGACGGGCCGGGATCGCTAAATCAACGCTATCGCAGCTGGAGTCGGCCAACGGCAACCCGAGTCTGGAAACCCTGTGGGCGCTCTGCGTGGCGCTCGATATCCCCTTTGCGCGTCTGCTGGAACCGCAGGTCAACACCACCCAGGTGATCCGCCGCGGTGAGGGGACAAAAGTGATCGCGGAACAGGCAAACTATCAGGCGATCCTGCTGGCCGCCTGCCCGCCGGGCGCGCGTCGCGACATCTATCTTTTGCTGACGCAACCGGGAGCCGATCGTATTTCACATCCGCATCCTGCAGGTTCGGTGGAGCATATTATTATCACCCAGGGTCGGGCGCGGGTTGGGCTGACCGAGGCGCCGGAAGAGCTTGGCGAAGGGGATTACATCTGCTATCCGGCCGATCGCGAGCATGTTTTCCAGGCGCTGGAGCCGGATACCCAGGCGCTGCTGGTGGCGGAACAAAACTAGCGGCATATCCGGGGTAAGAGCGGCGATGCTGTTGCTGGACGCCATCCCCGTATTGCGGGACACTAACCGCCTTCCCCGCGTCGACAAGGATATGTATGTCTCTGAAAGCCATTGCTAAAGAACTTGGGATCTCGGTCACCACCGTCAGCCGTGCGTTAAACGGTTATGATGACGTGTCGCAGGAGACGCGTGCCCGGGTTCAAGCCGAAGCAAAACGCCGTGGTTATCAGCCGAATACCTTCGCGCGGCGGCTTAAAATGGGCAAAATCGACGCCGTCGGCCTGGTGTTCCCCATGAGCCCGGCGCCGCTGAACAACACCGTGTTTCACGACATGGTCGGGGAAATCAGCCACGAGCTGGCGCGCTATGAGATCGATCTGCTGCTGATTGCCGACGACGAGCAGGCCGACCAGCACGGCTATATGCGCATGGCGCAAAGCCGGCGGATTGATGCGCTGATCGTGGCGCATACCCTTGACGACGACCCACGGCTGACGCAGCTGCTGGCCTCTGGTTTTCCTTTTCTGGCCCTCGGACGCAGCCGCCTGCCGCAGCCCTATGCCTGGTTTGATTTCGACAACCATGCCGGGACCTATCGCGCCGCCCGTCATTTAATAAACCAGGGCCATCAGCGCATCGCTTTTCTCGGCGAAAACAACAACCAGGCGTTTATCTCACAGCGGCGAAACGGCTATCTGGATGCGCTCCGGGAGGCCGGTCTGTCCGATAGCTGGCAGCGCCGCGTGCCGCCAACCCGACGCGGCGGTTACCAGGCCACGCTGGAGCTGCTCCGCCTGCCGGAGCCGCCAACGGCGATTATCACTGACTGCAATACCCACGGTGATGGTGCTGCCATGGCGCTCTATCAGCAGGGGCGCCTGACCGGTGACAACCGCGTGTCGCTGGTGGTGTACGACGGTTTACCGCAGGACAGCATCATTGAAATCCCGGTCGGGGCGGTGATCCAGTCCACTCGCCAGGGCGTCGGTCGCCAGATTGCCAGCATGGTGCGTCGGCTCATCGCAGGTGACGATCTCGCCTCACTGCAGGTGCTCTGGCAGCCAGAATTTATCCCCGGCGAAACCAGCTGATTTACAGCTCTCCACACTAATTTCCTGAGGTCTATCACGGATCCGAAACGTTTTGGTTGTTACCCGAAACGTTTCGGATCAACAGTAAGACATACCTTGTTGTGGAGATGTCTGATGTCTGATTCGATTTTACGCCTACAAAGTTCAACGGCGGATGTGATCATTAAAACGCACCCGTTTGCCGAAATTGTCTACTGGGGGCCGCATTTACGTTACTTTTCGCCGCAGGATGCTGACAGTATTGCGCGTCCTGTTGCCAACGGTCGTCTGGACGTTGATTCACCGCTGACGTTAATGGCCGAGCTGGGCCACGGTTTGTTTGGCGCACCGGGCATTGAAGGCCACCGCCAGGGGCTCGACGCCTCGCCGATTTTCACGACCACTGAAGTGATCCCGGACGGACAGGCGCTCACCGTGATCGCTGAAGACGCTCAGGCCGGTCTGCGCCTGTGCAGCGAAATTCAGCTCGACGACAGCGGAGTACTGAGCGTGCGTCACGGTTTAACCAACCTGCACCCGCAGCCCTGGCAGGTGGATCGTCTGGCTGTCACGCTGCCGGTCGCCGAACGCGCCCGGGAAGTACTGGCCTTTCATGGCCGCTGGACTCGCGAATTTCAGCCCCACCGTTTGACGCTTGAGCACGACAGCATCGTGCTGGAAAACCGCCGGGGCCGAACGTCGCATGAGCATTTTCCGGCGCTGATTACCGGCGGCCAGGCCTTCAGCGAAATGCAGGGCGAAGTGTGGGGCGTGCATCTGGGCTGGAGCGGCAACCATCGTCTGCGGGCTGAAGCGAAAACGGATGGCCGTCGCTATCTGCAGGCCGAAGCGCTCTATCTGCCGGGCGAAATGGTGCTGGAGGAGGGGGAAACGCTCTGGACTCCGAGCCTCTATGCCAGCTATTCCTCGCAGGGGCTGAACGGCATGAGCCAGCAGTTCCACCGCTATCTGCGCGAACAGATCATTCGCTTCCCTGACAACAAACCGCGCCCGGTGCATCTCAACACCTGGGAAGGGATCTACTTTGACCACGACCCGCAATACATCATGCGCATGGCGGATGAAGCGGCGGATCTGGGCGTCGAGCGCTTTATCATCGATGACGGCTGGTTTAAGGGGCGTAACGATGACTGGGCGGCGCTGGGCGACTGGTATCTCGATGAGAAAAAGTACCCCAACGGCCTGACCCCGGTTATCGATCACGTGAAGTCGCTGGGCATGGAGTTCGGCATCTGGGTCGAGCCGGAAATGATCAACCCAAACTCTGATTTGTACCGCGCACACCCGGACTGGGTGCTGGCGCTGCCAGGCTATACGCCGCTTCCCGGGCGTCATCAGCTGGTGCTGAACCTGAATATCCCCGAAGCCTTTGACTATCTCCTTGAGCGCATGAGCTGGCTGCTGGGCGAGCACGCCGTGGACTATGTGAAGTGGGATATGAACCGCGAGCTGGTGCAGCCGGGCCATAACGGCAAAGCCGCCGCCGATGCGCAAACCCGCCAGTTCTATCGCCTGCTGGATACGCTGGTCGCCCGCTTCCCGCAGATTGAATTCGAGTCCTGCTCTTCTGGCGGCGGGCGTATCGATTATGAAGTGCTTAAGCGCAGCCACCGTTTCTGGCCTTCAGACAATAACGATGCGCTGGAACGCAACACCATCCAGCGTGGGATGAGCTATTTCTTCCCGCCGGAAGTGATGGGGTCGCATGTCGGCAATCGCCACTGCCACGCCACCTTCCGCCAGCATGATATTGCCTTCCGTGGCCTGACGGCGCTGTTTGGCCATATGGGGCTGGAGCTGGATCCTGTGGGCGTCGATGAGCGCGAACGCGCGGGCTATCGCAAATATGTGGCACTGCATAAGCAGTGGCGCGACTTACTGCACCACGGCGTGCAGTGGCGGATAGATATGCCGGATGCGACCACGCTCGCCCACGGCGTGGTTAGCGAAGATAAGCACCAGGCGATTTTCCTCGTGAGCCAGCTGGCGATGCCGGATTACACCCTGATGGCGCCGCTGCGGGTGGCGGGCCTGCAAGCCGACGCGCGCTACCGGGTGATGCTGCTGGACCATCCGAATATTCAGATAACAGGAGAGGGCGGCCATACCATGCGTAAGCTGCCGGAATGGATGACGACGCCGCTGACGGTAAGCGGTGAGTGGTTACAACAAGCGGGACTGGCGCTGCCCATTCTCGACCCGGAAAGCGCCATTTTAATTGGCCTGCAACGCGTGTGATGGTGACGGGCCGAGCATCGGCCCTTTTTGAGGAATACACAATGAACCCGACCGTCTGTACCCATAAAAATAACCCTAACTTCTGGATTTTCGGACTGTTCTTTTTTCTCTACTTCTTCATTATGGCCACCTGCTTTCCGTTTCTGCCGATCTGGCTGTCGGATGTCATTGGCCTGAATAAAACCGAGACCGGCATCGTCTTCTCCAGCCTGTCGCTGTTCGCTATCTGTTTTCAGCCGATCCTCGGGGTTATTTCCGACAAGCTGGGGCTGAAGAAGCATCTGATGTGGATCGTCACGGTGTTGCTGGTCCTGATTGCCCCCTTCTTCCTGTATGTCTTTGCACCGCTGCTGAAAAGCAATATCTGGCTCGGTGCGTTGAGTGGCGGGGCCTATATCGGCTTTGTTTTCTCTGCCGGCGCCGGGGCGATGGAGGCCTATATTGAACGGGTAAGCCGCAATAGCGGGTTTGAGTACGGTAAGGCACGTACCTTTGGTTGCCTGGGCTGGGCGCTGTGTGCGACTACGGCCGGGATGTTGTTTAGCGTGAACCCCGAATGGGTGTTCTGGATGGGGTCGATCGCCGCGCTGCTGCTGTTGATGCTGGTGGCGATTGCCAGACCGCAGGCCAGCTCGTCCGCGCAGGTGCTGGATTCCTTAGGCGCCAACCGTCCCGCGGTGGATCTCAAAACCGCCATCAGCATGTTCCGCCAGCGCAAGATGTGGATGTTTATTCTGTATGTCGTGGGCGTGGCCTGCGTGTATGACGTCTTCGATCAGCAGTTTGCGACCTTCTTTAAATCTTACTTTGCCACCCCGGAAGCCGGCACGCGCGCCTTTGGTTTTGCGACCACTGCCGGAGAAATTTGCAACGCCATCATTATGTTTAGCTCGCCGTGGATCATTAACCGCATCGGCGCGAAGAATACCCTGCTGATTGCCGGGATGGTGATGGCGGTGAGGATGATCGGTTCGTCGTTCGCCACGACGGCGGCAGAGGTGGTGGTTCTGAAAATGCTGCACGCGCTGGAAGTCCCGTTCCTGCTGGTGGGGGCATTCAAATATATTACTGGGGTGTTCGATACCCGGTTGTCGGCGACTATCTATCTGGTGGGCTTTCAGTTTGCCAAACAGGTGGCGGCGATTTTCCTCTCGGCATTTGCCGGCAATATGTATGACCGGATTGGTTTCCAGGACACCTACCTGATCCTCGGGAGCATTGCGCTGGTCGTCACCATTATCTCCGCCTTCACCTTGTCAGGAAAAACGGCCGTCGACAGCGTCGGCAATAAGACGATGGCGGTGTAGGCCGGGACCAGACCTATAATCATATTGAAATCATTAATGTATTAAGACGCCAGATGCAGAACCGGAAATATTCCGGCTCTGCTGGTCTGGCTCTCTTATTTAGATTATTCATGGTGTGGTTATTAATTATTTTTATGGTTTATTTGTGACCCGTTTTTTATTAAGGGTTACGGTATTCCTGTGTTATCTCGCTCACGATAATGAAGAATTGTTTTTAATGGCTGAAAAGGAGTTGTTACTATTCGATTACCTGCGGTAAAGCGTCCCGGAACTGCCGGGCGTTAATAAGTAAAAAACAATAAAGCATGGCATATATAAAAATATTCACGTGGTGGATTTTAATTAATCCAGTCATTGAAATTTTATCTCTGGGAAACATAACGATGAATAAGACAATATTAGCGGTAGCCGTTGGTTTATTATTAACGGCAAATACCGGTATGGCAAAAACGCAGTCACAAACGCTGGAACAACGCCTGCAACAGCTCGAATCGCGGCTTGCTGCGGCGGAGAGTCGCGCCACGCAAGCCGAAAATCAGATCCAGCAGTTGAAGATTGAACAGGCACAAGAGATCCAGCAGCTTAAAACCACACCCAGCACGATGGCGGTAAAAAGCCAGACCCCGGATGTTGAAACGCAGAAAAACACCAGCGTACCTGCCCTGACCCTCAGCGGCTACGGTGATTTAAAAATCTATGGTGATGTTGAATTCAACATGGATGCCGAAAGCAAACGCGGCTTGCTGGCGATGACTAACGCCGATGTCAGTAGCGACCCGACCTCCGATCGCTGGGACCTCAATGGCCGCATCCTGCTGGGGTTTGACGGCATGCGCAAAATGGACAACGGCTATTTTGCCGGCTTCTCGGTTCAGCCGCTGGCGGATATGACCGGTTCGATGAACCTCGATGACGCCGTGTTCTTTTTTGGTCAGGAGGATGACTGGAAGGTGAAGGTCGGTCGCTTTGAAGCCTACGACATGTTCCCGCTTAATCAGGACACCTTTGTTGAGCACTCCGGCAATACCGCAAATGACCTCTACAGCGACGGTCACGGTTATATCTATATGATGAAAGAGGGTCGCGGCCGTTCCGATGCCGGCGGTAACTTCCTGCTGAGCAAGCAGATCGACAACTGGTATTTTGAGCTCAATACGCTGCTGGAAGATGGCACGTCGCTGTATGACAACGGCGGCTACCACGGTCGCAATATGGAGCAGAAAAAGAACGTCGCCTATTTGCGTCCGGTGATTTCATGGGCGAAAGACGATTTTTCTGTCGCTGCGGCGATGGAGTCGAACGTGGTAAACAATGCCTATGGTTATCAGAATGCCCAAGGGAATTTTGTCGATCAGTCTGACCGTACCGGATATGGCCTGACCATGACCTGGAATGGCCTGAATAGCGATCCGGATAACGGCGTGGTGGTGAATCTGAATACCGCGTATATGGACGCCAGTAATGAAAAAGATTTTACCGCCGGGGTGAATGCGCTATGGCAGCGCTTTGAGCTGGGATATGTCTACGCACATAATAAAATTAACGATTATGCCGGGGTAATTTGCGATAACGACTGCTGGATTAAAGATGAAGGCACTTATAATATTCATACCTTCCACGCCTCGTATCAAATCCCGAACGTGATGAATATGCAGAACTTTAATATTTATCTCGGGGCTTATTACTCTCTGCTCGATAGCAACGATAAGCTGAGCCAGAGCGATGACGACGATCGTTACGGCGCCCGCGTGCGCTTTAAATACTTCTTCTGATTACCTGTCAGCATTGCCCCGCGAATATCGCGGGGCAACTCGCCACTTATTCCAGATAAAATACCGGTTTCAGCGCGGCGCTCACCGGGCTGCTATCGGCGTTGGTCGGCATAATATCGGCCATATGCTGCCACCAGCGCTGACAGACTTCGGTGCGGGCAATATCATCCCAACGGGCTTCCGATTCCACCTCTACCGTGGCGAACAGCAGGTGGCGCGCGGGATCGAGATAGATAGCGTAGTGGTGCGCGCCATGGGCTTTCAGCACCGCCTCCAGCTCTGGCCAGATTGGCGTATGGCGGCGCTGGTACTCTTCATGCGCGTCGGGATTGACCTGCATGACGAAGGCTTTGCGGATCATAAGGCCTCCAGATAGAGCTCGCGAACCTCGTCGCGGCTGGCGCTGCGCGGGTTGCAAGGTGCGCAGGGGTCGGCCAGCGCTTTATCCAGCCAGCCTTCAATATCGGCTTTGCTGACGCCAAGCTGGCTGAAGCCTTGCGGGATCCCAACGCGTTTGCTCAGGGCGCGAATGGCGTCGATGGCCTCCATGCTGGCGGCTTCATCGCTCATGCCGCGAGTATCGACCCCCATGGCCTGCGCCACGCGGGCAAAGCGGGAGACGGCATGCGGGCGGTTAAAGTTTTCGATCACCGGCAACAGAATAGCGTTGCACACGCCATGCGGCAGGTTATGGGTGGCGCCGGGCTGATGGGCCAGCGCGTGGACCAGGCCAAGACCAGCGCTGTTAAACGCCATTCCCGCCAGATACTGACCAAAGGCCATCTGCTCACGGGCCTCAAGGTGATGCCCATCGTCTACGGCTTGCGGCAGCCACAGGTTGATCAGGCGAATCGCCTCCAGGGCGTTCGCGTCGGTCAACGGGTGCGCGCCGACGCTAACAAACGCTTCGATGGCGTGAGTCAGGGCATCCATGCCGGTGGCGGCGGTGACGGAGGCCGGGAGATCCAGCATGACGCTGGCGTCATCGACTGCAATATCGGGGATGATATTGGGGTCGATAATCACCTCCTTGACCTGGCGTTCGCTATCGATAATCACCGCGTTGCTGGTCATTTCCGCTGCTGTACCGGCGGTGGTGTTGATGGCCACCAGCGGCACGCCGGCATTTTGTACTTTGCCCACGCCGGCATAGGCGGTCGACGGGGCCGGGTTCGCGGTCAGAATTTTCACCGCTTTGGCAGTATCGATCGGGCTACCGCCGCCAAAGGCGATGAGGTAGTCGCAGCCTGCCGCCAGATAGGTGGCATAGCCTTGTTGCACCAGCGCCTCGGTAGGGTTGGGAAACACTTCATCAAACAGATGATAAGCCAACTGGTGTTTATCGAGGGCGGCAAACAGGCTGTCCAGCAGGCCCAGCTTTACCAACTGACCATCGGTGACAATCAGCGCTTTTCCCCACGGTTTTTTCGCCACCAGTTCCACCATATCGCCGATGGCCCCTGCGCCGTGCAGGCTAATTTTGGGTAATGC
Organism: Enterobacter sp. JUb54; assembly: GCF_014298075.1. Lineage (GTDB taxonomy): Bacteria > Pseudomonadota > Gammaproteobacteria > Enterobacterales > Enterobacteriaceae > Klebsiella > Klebsiella lignicola. The sequence continues at coordinate 3,906,769 of NZ_CP060418.1, read as the reverse complement.
CAACATAAAGCTCATGATTATTCTCCTTAATATCTACGGGTTATCCTTTTGGCTGCCCCTGCGTTGCATCACCCGTCGGGTAATGATGGGCAGTGAAATCACCACAATCAGCATCGCGCCGATGATGATTGACATAACGATGCCCGGCACGTTGAGCAGGCTCAGGCCGAAGGTCACCAGCCCCATCAGGAAGGCGGCGATAATCACCCCCACCATGCTGCCGGCCCCCCCAAGAATGTTGACGCCGCCGAGTACCGCCATGGTCACCACCGCCAGCTCCCAGCCCATCGCCAGGGTCGGGCGGGTGCTGCCGAGTCTTGAGGTCAGCAGCACCGCGGCCAGGCCCGCCATCAGCCCGACCAGCGCAAACAGCACGAGGTTGTGGCGCTTGACGTTAATCCCGGAGAACCAGGCTCCGGTGGGGTTATTGCCGATGGCGTAAGTCCGGCGACCAAAGTTGGTTTTATGCAGCAGGAAGGTAAAGGCGACGGCGAGCAGGATAAACAGCGCGAACTCGAAGGAGAGCGCGCCCCATACGTAGCCCTGGCCGAACCACGCGAAGCTTTCCGGGTACTGATTCAGAGCCTTGTCGCCCAGCAGGATATAGGTCAGGCCGCGATACAGGCTCATGGTGCCGATAGTGATAACAATCGACGACAGATTAAAGCGCGTCACCAGGATGCCGTTAAACAGGCCGCACAGCAGCCCCACGCCGAGACCCACCATAACCAGCAGCGGCGTGTCCATCCCCGCCGCCGCGCAGAAGCCCATGACCGTTGAGCTTAGCGCCATCGTCGACGCCACCGAGAGGTCGATTTCCCGGGCAATAATCAGCATTGCCATCGGCAGAACGATGATCGCTTTTTCGGTAAAGTTAAACGTGGCGTCCGACAGGTTCCAGATATTGAGGAAGTAGGGAGACGCCAGCGCATTGGCAATAAACACCGCCAGCGTGACCGCCAGCAGGAATCCCTCCCAGCACAGCAGGCGGCGCAGCGGCGACGGCGCAACCGGCACGCTTTTGATCTCTTCAGATAGCATCATTTTGCTCATGATTTCACCGCCTGTTTCTGCCGGGCTAACGCTGCGTTTCGCAGGATTAACCGCCCGTGCCCTTTATTGCTGCGCTCGTTCAGGAGCACCGCAATCACAATGACCGCGCCGGAAATCGCCATTTGCCAGAACGGCGAAATGCCGATCACCGGCAGCGCGTTATTGATAACCCCAAGGAACAGCGCGCCGCACAGGCAACCCAGCACCCGTCCGGTCCCGCCCATGGTGCTGATGCCGCCGATGACGCAGGCGGCAACCACCTGCAGCTCAAAGCCATTGGCAACATCCACGTAGGCGACGGCAAAGCGCGAAATCCACAGATAGCCGCAGAACCCGGCCAGCGCGCCGGAAAGGCAGAAGCTGACGAACTGCATTTTCCCGGCATTAATCCCGGTGTAATAGGCCGCCGTGGCGTTGCCGCCCGCGGTGTATAACGCCCGGCCGGTGCGGCTGTAGCGCAGGAAATAGCCGACCAGGCACAGCGCGGCGATGGCGCACCAGCTCAGCAACGGCAGCCCCAGGAATGAGGTGCGCGGCAGGCCGAGGAACCCGGCGCTCATCTGGTGCGAGTTGACCCAGCCGCCGTCGGAGAGCAGGAAAATAATGCCGCGATAGATGCTCATGGTCCCCAGGGTGACCACGATGGCCGGAATACCGAGCCGCCACACCAGCAGGCCATTTATTACCCCCATCAACAGGCCCAGCAAGGTTGCCAGCGCCAGCAGCGCCACAACCGGGATCCCCGGATAGTGGGCGTTGAGCAGCGCGACGATCATTCCGGTGAGCGCCAGGTTGGCGGCCATCGACAGATCGATGCCTTTCGTCAGCAGCACCATCATCTGGCCAAGCGCGAGGATGATCAGGATGGCGGTGTCGTTAAACATCTCCGCCAGATTGCCCGGCGAAATAAACGACGGCACCCGGCTGCCGATGGCGCCGATCATCAAAACGATCACCGCCGCCAGCAGCGCTTCGCGGTGTTTAAGCAGTTGTCGCCCCATTATGCTGCCTCCTGGCCGGTGCCGCTGGCGGCGCTGACGATGGTTTCTGCCGTCGCTTCGCCTGCGCGATACTCGGCAACCATCAACCCTTCGTGCATCACGATTATCCGGTCCGACATCCCCATCACTTCCGGTAATTCCGAAGAGACCATAATCACCGCCAGCCCCTGGCTCACCAGCTCGGACATAAACTGATGCACTGCCGCTTTGGAGCCGATATCGATGCCTTTGGTCGGCTCATCGAGAATAATTACGTCCGGATGGGTCGCCAGCCATTTGCCGATCACCACTTTCTGCTGGTTGCCGCCGGAGAGCGTCTCTACCGCCTGCCGCCAGCTAAAAGCTTTGACCTGCAGACGCGTGGCGTATTCATCCGCCAGCCGCCATTCGCGGGCATCGTTCAGCACGCCGTTGGGGTTCAGCTTGCTGAGCTGCGGCAGGCTGATGTTCTGGGCGATGGGCAGGGCGATAATTGCCCCCTGTTTCTGCCGCTCTTCCGGTACGCAGACAATCCCGGCCTGGATGGCGTCCGCCGGCTGGCGAAAGCGCACCGTTTTGCCGTTGAGCACGATTTCGCCGGATGACGGTCGGGAGACCCCAGAGAGCGCCTGCATCAGTTCGGTACGCCCGGCGCCGACCAGGCCATAGAAGCCCAGAATCTCGCCTTTGCGCAGCGAAAAGGTAATATCGGCAAACTCGGTCGGGTGGCACAGGTTTTTCACCTCAAGCACCGTTTCTCCCGGCGTGCAGTCGACCTTCGGGTAGGTCTGGGTGATGGCCCGGCCGACCATCATCGCCACCATCTGCTCTTCGGTGATCGCGTGAATATCGCCGGAGCTGACGTACACGCCGTCGCGCAGAATGGTGTAGTGATCTGCCAGTTCGAAAATTTCGTCGAACTTATGCGAGATAAACAAGATCGCTTTGCCGTCGAGCTTCAGGCGTTCAACGATTTGATAAAACTCCAGAATTTCATGCTGGGAGAGCGCCGCGGTAGGCTCGTCGAGAATCACCACCTGCGCTTCAAAAGAGAGCGCCCGGGCAATCGCCACCATATGACGCTGGGCGATGCTGAGGGTTTTCAGCGTCGCCCGCGGGTCAATCTGCACCTCAAGGCGATTGAGGATTTCACCGGCTTTTCGATGCATCGCCGGCCAGTCGAGCTTCTTCAGCAGGCCGGTATGCAGATACTGGCCGACGAAAATATTTTCGGTCACCGACAGCTCGTCAAACAGCACGGTTTCCTGATGAATCGCGGTTATCCCCACCTTATGCGCCGACTCCGGGTTCGGCAGCTGAATGGGGATCGCTTTATAGAGAATGTCGCCCTCTTCGGGCTGATAAATACCGGTCATCACTTTGACCAGCGTGGACTTGCCCGCGCCGTTTTCGCCGATTAAGGCGGTCACTTTGCCGGGCCAGAGGTCGAGCTGCACGTTCTCGAGGGCACGCACACCGGGAAAAACCTTGGTGATGCCCTTAAGCGACAGCAGAGGAGTGGGTGCTGACATGATAGTTCTCCGGTTTTTCCCCTGCCGCCAGGAGAAGCAGGGGATGAGGATTAGAAAATCTTCGAGAACTTATCGATGTTGCTGGCATCGTAAACGAACGGCTGCGCCATGGCGCCGTTACCGTTTGCATCCAGCTGCACTTTACCCAGCTTGCCCATGTTGGCTTCGGTTTTGGTGGCGGTCCCTTTGACTAGATCGTCAGCCAGATATGTCGCGGCATAGCCGAGGTCGATCGGGTTCCAGATGGCGAAGCTTTTACTGGCGCCGGACTTGATCGCCCCGGCCATTTCAGACGGCAGCCCCAGCCCGGTGACGTACACCTTGCCGATTTTGCCCTGATCTTTCACCGCCTGTGCGGCGGCCACGATCCCCACCGATGAAGGCGACACGATCACTTTAAGATCCGGATAAGACTTCAACAGGCCCACCGCTTCGCGGTAGCTCTTATCGGACAGATCGTCGCCGTAGGCGACGGTAACCAGATTGATGGACGGGTACTGCGGCAGCACCTTTTTCATCTCTTCAATCCAGATGTTCTGGTTGGTGGACGTCGGGGTGGCGCTGAGGATCGCCACATCGCCTTTTTCGACGTTCAACGCTTTCAGCGCGTCGGCGGCAAGCTTGACGTTGGTTTCGCCAATTAAGGCGTTATTCGACGGATTGAGATGGATTTGCCGTCCGGCCTGCGCGACACCGGAGTCCCAGGAGACCACCTTGATGCCACGCTGCATTGCTTTTTTCAACACCGGCACGACCGCGTCCGGATCGTTGGCGGATATCGCGATCGCATCAACCCCCTGGGCGATCAACCCGTTAAGCACTTCGATCTGCGCTTCTGCCGTGGTGGTGGTCGGGCCGGTATAAATAACTTTTACATCACCTAACTCTTTGGCTGCCTCCTGGGCACCCACGTTTGCTGCTTCGAAGAAGCCATTGCCTAACGATTTCGCCACGAGGGCGATTTTTACTTCAGCTAAAGCGGAACCGGACAACGCCAGAGCGGCAACGGTGAGGATCAAGCTTGTCTTTATTTTCATTGCTTTTACTCCACATATTTTGAGTTGGGTTTGCAGGTGACAGAGTTCGCCCCGTCTCAGTGAGCGGGGCGCGATGTTATTATGGATAAAGGTCTAACGCGGACTGCATCGGTTGCACATCAAAGCGCTTGCCCAGCGCGATCAGCTCTTCCCGGGTAATGGTCTGTTTCATGCCTCCCATCGAATAGACTTTCACCAGCACTTCGGCCGATTTCTCTGCGGTATCGATCAGCCCAAAGGTTTCGTCCAGCGTCGGGCCGCTGCCGAAGACCCCGTGGAAAGGCCACAGTACCAGAGAATGTTGCTGCATTTGTTGGGCGGTGGCCTGACCGATTTCGTCGGTACCGGGCACCATCCAGGGCAGCATGCCGACGCCGTCCGGGAACACCACCAGACACTCGGTGCTGCCTTCCCACAGCTTGCGGGTAACCAGTTCGCTGTTGTTTTCCAGGACATAGGTCAGGGCAATCAGATTGGTGGCATGACAGTGCATGATCACGCGGTCTTTGCCGTGGGTGAGCTTGATGCGTTCGCTATGTGACAGGAAGTGCGCCGGCAGTTCAGACGTCGGCACCGCGTCGTCGGTCAGCCCCCACAGAATATGATATCCCGCGCCGTCGCTGTCGACTTTTACGACGCCAAGGTTGGCAGCCGGGTCGAGTTGCACATTACGGAAGAATTTACCTGAGCCGGTGACCAGAAACGGCTGATTAGCCAGGGTTGGCATCGGCTGGCTCAGCGAGATATAGCGCGGTTTGGCGTGGAAATCGGCCGTGAACGGTGCAATATCCGCCTCATCGAGACGCAGCGTCAGGTTACCGCCGTTGCGCTCGTCCCAGCCCTTCAGCCAGGCATCGGAAGTGGCTTTAATCATGCCCTGGACGAACCAGGAGTGGTTGATGTTCTGCATAGTCTTGCGTTTCCTGTTAATGCGATGCGGGGAGCGCCCCTCACCATAAATAGGTTGTTTATATGCCGGTCGCCCGCTCAGTACGGCGCGACCGGGGATGTGCTGACACTACCCGCGTTGGACCAACACCGTTTTTTCATACGCCCGCACGCTATCCAGCCACTGGCTGCCCGCCGGGGTATCGTGGCGCTGGCAATACATCTCCCAGATGGCCTGCCACGGCAGGCATTTCTGCTCTTCCAGCAGGGCCAGGCGGGCGGTGTAATCGCCGTCGGCTTCCAGCTGACGCAGCTGTCCGGTCGGCTCCAGCAGGGCGCGCAGCAGCGCTTTTTTCATGTTGCGGGTGCCGATCACCCAGGCGGCGATGCGGTTGATGGAGGCATCAAAGAAATCGAGGCCAATGTGTACGCGGTCGAACAGATCGTGGCGGATGATTTCGCTGGCAATGGCCTGGGTTTCATCATCCAGCAGCACTACGTGATCGCTGTCCCAGCGCACCGGGCGGCTGACGTGCAGCAGCAGGCGCGGGATGTACAGCATGGCAGCGGAGATTTTGTCGGAAATCACTTCCGTGGGATGGAAGTGGCCGGCATCCAGGCACAGGGCGGTCTGACGGCTGGTGGCGTAGCCCATATAGAACTCGTTGGAGCCGACGGTGTAGCTTTCGGCGCCGATCCCAAACAGCTTGCTCTCCACGGCATCGATATGGTGCGCCGGGTTGAGTTTCTCGCTGATCACCTCATCCAGCGCATTCAGCAGGCGCTGGCGCGGCGCGAAACGGTCGACGGTGATGTCCTTCATGCCGTCGGGGATCCAGATATTCATCACTGAAGGGGTGCCGAGCTGCTCGCCGAAATAGGCCGATACGCGACGGCTGGCCTTACAGTGATCGATCCAGAACTGGCGGATGTCGTCGTTGGCATGCGACAGGGTAAAGCCGTCGGCGCTCAGCGGATGGGAGAAGCAGGAAGGGTTAAAGTCCAGCCCCAGCCCCTGGGTTTTCGCCCACTCAACCCAGTTACGGAAGTGCTGCGGTTGGATTTCATTGCGCGCCACCGGGGTATCTGACTCCAGATAGAGCGCATGCAGATTCAGGCGCTTTGGCCCGGGGATCAGGCTCAGTGCCTGCTCAAGGTCGGCGCGTAATTCGCTGGCGTTGCGCGCTTTCCCTGGGTAATTCCCGGTGGCCTGGATGCCGCCGGTCAGGCTTCCTTCCGGGTTTTCGAAGCCGGCAACATCATCACCCTGCCAGCAGTGCATCGATACCGGTAGCCGGTCCAGCTGGCGCAGGGCCTCCTCGACATCCACGCCAACGGCGGCGTAGCGCTGTTTAGCAATCTCCCAGGCTTGTTCAAGTTGAGTGGTCATGCGCAAAGCTCCTTAGTCTGTTGGGGCTGAAACTGCGCCATAAAGCGGGCAATTTCACTGTCAGGATGTGGGGTAAAAGTGGTGAGGGCGTAGTTTTGCTGCACCACCTGACGGAATTCATCGACGTTGTTCAGCTCATCAAGGGTCATCAGCTGTATGCCGATGTTGCCCAGGGTGGAAGCTTCAACGGGACCCGCGACCACCGTGATGCCGCAGGCATCGGCACACAGCTGGTTCAGCAGGTCGTTCTGGCAGCCGCCGCCGACGATATGCAACTGGCTGAACGGCTGGCCGCGGAGCCGGGAAAGTTCGCTAAGTACCTGGGCGTACAGCAGCGCCAGGCTGTCGAAAATACAGCGCGCCAGCCCGGCATCATCGTCGGGGACCGGCTGTCCGGACTCACGACAGGCGGCCTGAATTTCGGCGCGCATGCTGGGCGGGTTGATAAAGCGTTGGTCGTTGCAGTCGATCACGCTGCGACAGGCAGGGCGTTGCGCCGCCTGGGCAATCAGCGCCGCCAGGTCATCGATCTGTTGCTCGGCAATCACCCGCTGGAGCAGCCACAGGCCCATGATATTTTTCAGCACCCGATAGCGGCCTTCGGCGCCGCCTTCGTTGGTGATATTCGCCTGCAGCGCGTCATCGCTGGTGCAGGGGGTTTTGCTTTCAAAGCCCATCAACGACCAGGTGCCGGAAGAGAGGTAAGCCGCGTTTTGGTCGACGAGCGGCGCGGCGATAACCGCGCTGGCGGTATCGTGGCTGGCGACGGCGACCACCGGGATCGCGTTGCCCTGCGGGCATAGCCAATCACCGATCACGTTGCCTGGATGGGTGGGGGTGCCGAACCATTCATGCGGCGCGCCGCACCAGTTCAGCAGCGTGTCATCCCAGTTATCGCTGTTAATGTTGACCAACTGGGTGGTGGTGGCGTTGGTGTATTCCCAGTTCATCTTGCCGGTCAGGCGGAAGCTAAAGTAGTCCGGGATCAGCAGCGCGTGCGCGACCTGGCTGACCTGTTCCGGTTGTTGTTCTACCAGCGCCCGGAGCTGATACAGGGTGTTGAACGGCAGAAACTGGATGCCGCTGCGACGGTAAATGTCCGCCCGGCCCAGCTGGGTTTCCGCCAGCGTCATCAGGCCATCGGTGCGGGCATCACGATACGACACCGGCAGGCCGACACGCTGGCCCTGTTGATCCAGCAGGACATAATCCACGCCCCAGGTATCAATACCGATACTGTCGATAAGGATGCCCTGTTCGCATACCGCCTGCAGCCCGTGACGAATTTCCGCTTCCAGGCTATCGATATCCCAACAGTCGAAGCCATCGACCTTCTGCAACCTGTTGGCGAACCGATGCACCTCACGCAGCGCCAGCTTTCGCTGACAGGGGTCATAACTGGCGAGCATTACCCGCCCGCTGGAGGCGCCTAAATCAACGGCGACACAATGACGAAAACTCATGGGGAGATCCTTGTGAAAATCATTGTGTGCAGTCTAAAAAAGCCGTCACTGGCTCACCTTCTTGCTACGGACAGGGAAAATCCGTCGCTGGCAAGAAAGCAAAGGTGACCGTGAGGAAGCTCACATTTCCTGTTAATCAGTGGCGGGAGCGGGGGTGTGACGGCGTCCGCAGTTCCCGAACTTTCCGGCTGTTTCTTGAAAAAGCGGCAGGCTTTGCGAATTTTGCGGTCAAAAATTGAAGGCCGGATTGTCAGCCCTTTATTACTATTCCAGCACTGATTGATAGTCTTTCTCATTTAGAGGGCGTAGCTATGACCATCCTGCACAGCGTGGATTTCTTTAAGTCTGGCACTTCTGCTGTAGCCATTGAGCCGCGTCTCCCTCAGTCCGCCTTCCCGGAGCATCACCACGATTTCCATGAAATCGTCATCGTCGAGCACGGGACGGGGATTCATGTTTTTAACGGTCAGCCCTATACCATCAGCGGGGGATCGGTGTGCTTTATTCGCGACCACGACCGCCATCTCTATGAACATACGGATAATTTGTGCCTGACTAACGTGCTCTATCGCGCACCGGATGCCTTTCGTTTTCTGAATGGCGTCAGCCAGCTGCTGCCGCAGGAGCAGGAGGGTAACTATCTCTCCCACTGGCGGGTGAACCAGAATGCGTTGCAGCAGGTGCGGCAGATTGTCGAGCAGATGGAGAACGTTGGTGCAGATACGGATATGCACACCATCGCCGGACGGGAGATCCTCTTTATGCAGCTGCTGGTGCTGCTGCGAAAAAGCAGCCTCGCGGAAGGGGCGGCAGACAACGATGCGCGACTGAACCACCTGATGGCCTGGCTGGAAGATCACTTCGCGGAAGATGTCTGCTGGGAGGAGGTGGCGGCGCAGTTTTCGCTGTCGCTACGCACGCTACACCGCCAGCTGAAACAGCAAACGGGGCTGACGCCGCAGCGTTACCTTAACCGGGTGCGGCTGATGAAGGCGCGCCACCTGCTGCGTCACAGCGATGAGAGCGTGACGGATATCGCTTATCACTGCGGTTTCGGCGACAGTAACCACTTTTCGACGCTTTTTCGCCGCGAGTTTGACTGGTCGCCGCGCGATATTCGCCAGGGGCGTGACGCGATTCTTCAATAACGCGAGAGCAGTCAACGTTTTAGCGAGTAAAAACGCCAATAATTAACCGTTATTGGCGGTGGAGTGTGCGTGGTGGCAGGTCAGCTGATTCTTCGTAAAGATGAGTTCTTCGCATCTCCTTCGCAGGCGGTGGCGGTGGCGGATCGTTATCCGCAAAACGTCTTCGCCGAGCACACCCACGAGTTCTGCGAGCTGGTGCTGGTGTGGCGAGGCAACGGCCTGCATGTCCTGAACGACCGTCCCTGGCGCATCACCCGCGGTGACCTGTTCTACATCCGCGCCGAAGATAAACACTCCTACGCTTCGGTGAACGATTTAGTCCTGCAAAACGTTATCTACTGCCCGGATCGCCTGCGGCTCAATTTTGACTGGTCGGCACATATTCCCGGTCTGTTTGGTACACCGTGGGTTCCGCACTGGCGCATCGGCAGCACCGGGATGGCTCAGGTCCGCCAGGTCATCACCCAGCTGGAACACGAAAGTAGCCGCTGCGACGCCCAGTCCAACAATATGGCCGAACTGCTGTTTGCTCAGCTGGTGCTGACGCTGCAGCGTCATCGCTACGCGACCGATAACCGGGCGGCGACCGCCAGCGAAACGTTGCTCGATAAGCTGCTGACCGAACTGGCGGGCAGCCTGAACCGTCCCTTCTTTCTCGATCGCTTTTGCGAACGTGAAGCTTGCAGCGAACGGGCGCTACGCCAGCAGTTTCGCCAGCAGACGGGTATGACCATCAACCACTATTTGCGACAGCTGCGCATCTGCCACGCGCAGTATTTACTGCAGCACACCGAACGGCTGATTGGCGAAGTGGCGACGCAGTGCGGCTTCGAAGACAGCAACTACTTCTCCGTGGTATTCAACCGCGAAATCGGCATGACGCCGGGACAGTGGCGGCAGCGCAGCCGCATGGCCGCATGATAAATATCCTCGTCTTGTGCAGATGAGCGTCATTTACGGTGGCTATTGGCAGTTTTAGCGTTAAGCCAATCAGGAAAGATTACTCCGCCTTCTGCAGGAAGGCGGATTCTTATCTGGCTGGGTCAGGACATGACGCCCAGTAAGCGCGGCAGGAATAGCGTTAATTCTGGAAGGTAGGTAATGAGTAACAGAACGCCGAAGATAGCGATATAGAACGATATCAGTGGCTTAATGACTTCTTCAACCTTCACCTTACCGACGCTGGCACCGACATACAGTCCACTGCCTACCGGCGGCGTGATGGTACCGATCGCCAGGTTATAGATCATAATGATACCGAAATGCACCGGATCTACGCCGATCTTAACCATAATCGGTAGCAAGATCGGGGTAAAAATCAGAATCGCCGGGCCGATATCCATAAAGGCGCCAATGAGCAATAGAAAAACGTTGACCACCAGCAGGATAACCTCTTTGTTTTCTGATATCCCCAAAATCATCCTGCTGAGAGCTGCCGGAATATTGGTTATCGACATGGAGAAGGACATGGCCGATGAGGTGGCCAACAGGAACATAATGATCCCTGTCATCACCACCGTCTGGATCAGAATCGCTGGCATATCTTTCAGTGAAAGCGTGCGGTAGCAGAGGGTCAGCAATAATGTGTACACCACAGCGATGGCCGATGCTTCAATCGCGGTAAAGATGCCCTTTACGATACCGCCGACGATAATCACGATCAGCAGCAAACTGGGTACCGCCTCAAGCGTGACTTTCAGCGCCATTCCTTTCTGAACGGTAAAAAATACCCGATAGTTATTTCGCTTCGCGACCACCCAGGTCACAAGCATACAGCCGACGCCCCACAATATTCCGGCGACCATACCGCCTGCGAATAACGCAGCGATTGAGGTTCCTCCGCTGGCCAGCGCATAGAGGATAAAAGCGGTGGTTGGTGGAATAAGCATGCCGGTTGGGGCAGAGGCAATATTGGCAGCGGATGCGAACGCGCGGTTATAGCCTTCTTTTGCGCTCATTGGCACCATAACGCCGCCGATTGACGTCGAAGCAGCGATAGCAGAACCGGAAATTGCGCCAAACATCATGTTACCGACAATATTGGTGTAGGTTAACGAACCGGGCAGCCGGCCGGTAAACAGTTTCGCGAAGTTCACCAGGCGTGTAGCGATCCCCCCGCTGTTCATAATGACGCCGGAAAGCACGAAAAATGGCACCGCCAGTAGGGCGAAACTATCGAGGCTGGAGAACATTTTCTGCGCGGTAGCGAACATCGAGATATCGAACGGTAAGACCAGCATCATGGTGCTGCAAGAGGCTATGACGATGCAGATACCAATAGGCGCGCCCATCGCCAGTAAGAGCACGAACACGCCAATTAACGTCAGAGAGGCGAAAACAGGATCAATCATGGTGATTCTCCACGGTCGGCGAGGAGGTTCGGATCGTGCGCACGGCATCGACGATGTTCAGGAGGCTGTAGATAATAATCAGCATGCCTGCGATGGGCAGAGCGTAATACACTTTCCCCATCGGGATCCCCAGCGCCGGGGAGACCTGGAGCATAGAAATCGCTGAAATTTTCAGGCCGCCGATAATCAGTATCCATACGGAAAATGCCATGAACGTTAACTGTAAAACGATCATCCACCAGTGGCGAACCGTCGTTGAGACCTTATCGATAAGCAGGGTCAGACTGATATGCTGTTGCTTGCCGGCAACGTAAGCCATACCCAGCATGGAAATCCATACCAACATAAAACGCAGTAGTTCTTCGGTAATGGTGCTTGGGCGCCCAACAATATAGCGGCTAATCACCTGCCAGCATGACACTGCGACCATAATTGTAAGTACCAGGCAACAGACAAGCTCAAGTAGCCTGTCGAGTCCTTTTCTAAATTTTTCCATAACATATCCTGTGCTTATCTGGCTTTAGCGGATTGAATTTTTTGGTACAAGGCGTACAGGTCCGGGCGGGATTTCAACTCGTCATAAATCGGCTGTACCGCCTGCTGGAAGGGTTTCTGATCGACCTCGAAGAATTCGACATTGAAGTCTTGAATCGCCGATAGTTTTGTCTTTTCGATTTCAGCTTCCCAGGCCATTTTTTCGAACTCGGTAGAGGCTTTTATCGCTTCGCGAATGACTTTCTGTTGCTCTGGGGTCAGCTTTTCCAGCGTCAACGAACTCATCAGCAAAATATCGGGGATGCGGGTGTGCATATCGTAGGTGTAGTAGCGGGCAACTTCGCCGTGCCGGGCGATCGTGAGGGCGAACTCGTTGTTTTCTGCGCCATCCAGGATCCCCTGTTGCAGCGAGGTATAGACTTCGGCCTGACTCATGGCGATGGGGGAGGCGCCCAATAGCCTTAGCGTACGAATCGCGGTTTCGCTCTGCATTACGCGGATCTTTTTACCTTGCAGATCGCCGAGATTGCGGACCGGGCCTTTGCTCATATAAAAGTTACGGGCGCCTGAGTCGTACCAGCCGACGCCGATAAATCCCTGTGCGGCAGTGGATTGATACACGCTTTCCATGACCTGCGGGTCATCCATAACCTTGTAATACTCTTGCGGGTTGGCAAAAAGGTAAGGCAGAGAGAAAACACCGTATACAGGCGAAAAACTTTCCATGAGCCCGGAGGAGACTTTGGTGATATCCACCACGCCGACCTGGGTGAGTTCGACTAGCTCGCGCTCGCCGCCAAGCTGGCCGTCCGGGAAATACATGACTTTGACTTCACCATGGGTGTTGGACTCGATCTGCTCGCCGAGAAAACGTAACGCCTCTTTCACCGGTTGGCTGTTTTCGGCATAGGCCAGCCGTAATATCGTATCTGCCCGCGCTCCGGCCGGCAGTATCAGCAGGATGGCCGTGAGTAGCACTATTCTCCGTAGTAATTTCATTTTTCCCTCGCTATCAATGATTGCTGAAGGCGAAATTACCTGGTTGTGCCGGGAGAGACCTTTAGCCTGTTGCCACGATGTGCCAAAAGTGGCAACAGGACAGGGAAAGATGAGAGCCAGATCAGAAGTGTGTTTTTTTCAGATTTTATAAAGGTCTAACCCACGTGACTTTGCGCAGAACGCGATCCCGCTACAGGACGAAGCAACATATGACAACAGGTTAATTTATTGTTTTATTTGGCAAAAAAATGGATATACCCCGTTGTTATAACCTTATTAAAAATACGGCATTGATAAGCGTTTTCAATATCATTTAATTAACTATAATGAACCAACTGCTTACGCGGCCTTAACACTTCCTGCCGCTCGACAATAATGGAGATGATTATGAGTTATACACTGCCAGCCCTGCCGTACGCTTATGACGCCCTGGAACCGCACTTTGACAAGCAGACGATGGAAATCCATCACTCTAAGCACCACCAGGCCTACGTTAACAATGCTAACGCTGCGCTGGAGAGCCTGCCGGAATTCGCAAGCCTGTCCGCTGAAGAACTGATCACCAAACTGGATCAGCTGCCGGCTGACAAAAAAGGCGTTCTGCGTAACAACGCCGGCGGCCACGCTAACCACAGCCTGTTCTGGAAAGGCCTGAAAACCGGGACTACCCTGCAGGGCGACCTGAAAGCGGCGATCGAGCGTGATTTCGGTTCCGTTGATAACTTCAAAGCGGAATTCGAAAAAGCGGCAGCAACCCGCTTCGGTTCCGGTTGGGCGTGGCTGGTCCTGAAAGGTGACAAACTGGCCGTGGTTTCTACCGCGAACCAGGATTCCCCGCTGATGGGCGAAGCTATCTCTGGCGCTTCCGGCTTCCCGATCGTGGGCCTGGACGTCTGGGAACACGCTTACTACCTGAAATTCCAGAACCGTCGCCCGGACTACATCAAAGCCTTCTGGGATGTGGTTAACTGGGACGAAGCAGCTGCACGTTTTGCCGCCAAAAAATAAGGTTGCATTGTGCTGACTGAGAAGCGAGTCTGATGACTCGCTTTTTTTGTATCGGCATAAGGAGCAGCAGATGCACTATCCGCTCAACGTCTATATCGGTCGCGTTCGCGATTTTCCCAGCAGCCGCCCGAGCGCTATCAAAAAAATTCAGGTCGACGGCGAGTTAACCCTGGGTGAGCTGGGCCTGGAAGGTGATGAGCAGGCGGAACACAAAATTCATGGCGGGCCAGACCGCGCGCTTTGCCACTATCCCCGTGAACACTATGCCGACTGGATCCGCGAGTTTCCTGAACAGGCCGACCTTTTCTGCTCGCCGGCGTTTGGCGAAAACCTCTCTACCGAAGGGCTGACGGAGCATAATGTCCACATTGGCGATATCTTTCGTTGGGGCGAGGCGCTGATTCAGGTCACGCAGCCGCGTTCACCCTGCTTCAAACTTAACTTCCATTTTGCTATCAGCGATATGGCGCAGCGAATGCAGCAAAGCGGTAAAACGGGCTGGCTCTATCGGGTAGTGGCGGGCGGTCATGTCTCCAGCGATGCGCCGCTGGAGCGGGTCTCTCAGGTCAGTGATGTGAGCGTCTACGAAGCCGGAGCCATTGCCTGGCATATGCCGTTCGATGATGAGCAGTATCATCGCCTGCTGTCTGCCGCGGGGCTGTCGGTGAGCTGGACCCGCACCATGCAGAAGCGGCGTTTAAGTGGGCAGATAGAAGATAATTCGCGGAGATTATGGGGGGAATAATTCCCCCCATTAGAGCCTTGCCGGACGTGTTCCCGGCGGCGGCGGGCGACATGTCCGTGTCACCGGGACAGACTTCATCAGGTCCGTTTGTACAACGGCAGCCAAATCGTTAAACGCAATCCACCCAGCGGGCTGTCATCGGCCTTGACCCAACCGCGATGCTGCTGAATAGCCGCTTCGACAATCGCCAGCCCCAGACCGGTGCCGCCAGACTCGCGATCGCGAGCCTCGTCGGTGCGGTAGAACGGCCGGAATATCTGCTCGCGATCCTCCGGGCTAACGCCTGGACCGTCGTCATCAACGTTAATCGTGATGCCGTCTTTATCGACGGAGAAGCTCACTGAAATTTTGGTATGCGAGTAACGCAGCGCGTTACGCACGATGTTTTCCAGCGCACTTTCCAGGGCATTCGGGTTGCCGTAGAGCGGCCAGGGGCCTGGCGGATACTCTACCGTGAAGGATTTCCCTACCTGCTCGGCCTCAAACGCAGCGTTATCCAGCACTTCACCCCACAGCTGATTCGCCTTCACCGTTTCGCTCACCAGGGCGTTGTTCGCCTGGTTGCGCGACATCACCAGCAGGTCGTTGATCATGCTGTCCAGCCGGTGGGCTTCGGTCTCAATTCGCTCAAGCTCTTTGCTCTCGCCACTGCGGCGACGCAGCAGGGCGGTCCCCAGTTGCAGGCGCGTGAGCGGGGTACGTAGCTCGTGAGAAATATCGGATAACAAACGCTGCTGCCCGGTCATCATGCGTTCCAGCGCCGTCACCATCTGGTTAAAACTGGCCCCGGCAGCTAAAAACTCCTGCGGGCCGGCTTCCAGCTCTGGATGTTGGCGCAGGTTACCCTGCGCGACCTCATCGGCGGCGTTTTTCAACTTACGCGCCGGCTTGGCCAGGCTCCATGCAAGCCACAGAAGCAGGGGAGAACTGACCAGCATCGTCACGATGAGCAGAAGCAACGGACGGTCGAACAGCAGGTTGATAAAGTCTGACTGGGAGGTACTGGCGGGGCGGATTAGATAAAGCTGGTAATTATCTTCCCCATCCCTGACGGAAAACGGGCCAACCATTTCCAGGCGGCCGTAACGTTTTTTCTGCGGATGATCGGCATTATCGGCCTGGCCGATAAAGTTGCGAATGATCTGCATTTCGTTGCGTTCTGCGCCGATAACGCGTCCTTCGCTGGTGACCAGCAGTAAACGCTGCCCCGGCGGGGCCCACTTATCGATCGCGCGGAACAGACGACGCCACCACATCAGATCGTTGGGCGGGTCGGTCGCCAGTTCGGCTTCGACGTGCTGTTCAATCATGATGCCCTGACGCTGTTCGCTTTCCAGCAATTCGGTCATCTGGCGCGAGTCCAGCTTGGGCAACATCAGAACCAGCATCAACACCAGTGCCAGCGTAAGCCAGAAAATAGCGAAGATGCGTGCGGTTAAACTTCCTATCATGAAGCTGAAACCATCAGGTAGCCGCGGCCGCGCAGGGTTTTAAACCATGGGTGACCATCTTTGCGCTCCGGCAGCTTACGACGCAGATTCGAAATATGCATATCGATAGCGCGGTCGAATGGCGTAAGGCGTTTACCCAACACTTCCTGACTCAGGTGTTCACGAGATACCACCTGGCCGAGATGCTGCGCCAGCAGGTAGAGCAGGGTGAACTCGGTACCGGTCAGCTCCAGGGTTTGCCCATCGAAATTGGCCTCCTGACGACCCGGATTGAGGCTTAATGCATCAACTTCCAGCGTCGGGGAACCTGCTTCGGTGGTTTGCTGCTGCTCGCTCCAGTGCGAACGGCGCAGAATCGCGCGTATACGCGCCACCAGTTCACGATCGTTGAACGGCTTAGGTAAGTAATCATCTGCGCCCAGCTCAAGGCCAAGCACGCGATCCAGCTCGCTACCGCGGGCAGTGAGCATAATGACCGGGGTCTGGTGTGTCTGACGTAACTCTTTCAGTGTATCGATGCCATTTTTCTTCGGCATCATCACATCAAGCAAAAGTAAATCGATGCTGTCGTCAAGAAGAGCCAGTGCCTGTTCCCCGTCATGGGCCACGAGCACATTAAATCCTTCCATATCAAGCAGCTCTTTTAACAGGGAGGTGAGCTCCCGGTCATCATCAACTAACAGGATTTTATTCATTGTTTAAATACCTCCGAGGCAGAAATTACGTCATCAAGGCTCGCTAATCCATGACTTTACGTTGTTTTACACCCCCTGACGCATGTTTGCAGCCCGAATCGTAGACTGTATCTCGTTGAATCGCTACACAGACACAAACGTATTGGGAGTATGTGATGCGCAATGTTATAGCTGCCGTCATGGCCTCAACGCTGGCGTTAAGTGCATATAGCCAGGCCGCTGAAGTCGTTACCAGCGTTAACTGGCTCCCCGGAGACGACGGGGTGCAGCGCACCAGCCAGAGTCATATGTTTGACGGCATAAGTTTAACCGAACAGCAACGTCAGCAGTTACGAGATCTTATGCGACGGGCGCGCCACGACAGGCCACCCATTAATGTTAGCGAAATGGAGACAATGCATCGCCTTGTCACCGCAGAAAATTTTGATGAAAACGCTGTGCGCGCTCAGGCAGATAAGATGGCGCAGGAACAGGTTGCCCGCCAGATCGAAATGGCAAAAGTTCGCAACCAGATGTACCACCTGTTAACGCCAGAGCAGCAAGCGGTTCTCAATGCTAAACACCAGCAACGAATGGATCAGTTGCGTGAGGTTGCAAGGATGCAGAAAGGATCAGCAACCATGCTGTCGAGTAGTAGCAATACCGTGCAACCCCAGTAGTAAACCCTGTTTTCCTTGCCATAGACACCATCCCTGTCTTCCCCCACATGATGTGGGGGTTTTTTTTGCCTGTCACTCAGCAATATGACTTCTTCTCCTTGCGCCTCGTTGCGGCAAAAGTTCAGGTTATACTAAGCGCATCGCCGAAAAGGAGAGTTTATGAATCAATCTTATGGGCGGCTGGTGAGCCGGGCGGCTATTGCGGCGACGGTGATGGCCTCCACGTTACTTTTGATCAAGATTTTTGCGTGGTGGTATACCGGTTCTGTCAGTATTCTGGCTGCGCTTGTGGACTCGCTGGTGGATATTGCCGCCTCGTTAACCAACCTGCTGGTGGTGCGATATTCGCTGCAACCCGCTGATGAAGAACATACTTTTGGTCACGGCAAGGCGGAATCGCTGGCCGCGCTGGCGCAAAGTATGTTTATCTCTGGGTCGGCCCTGTTCCTGTTTTTGACCGGCATACAGCATCTGGCGCGTCCGGAGCCCATGCAGGCGGCAGGTATTGGCATGATCGTGACCCTGATTGCGCTGGTCAGCACGCTGGTGCTGGTCACTTTTCAGCGCTGGGTGGTGAGAAAAACGCAAAGTCAGGCGGTGCGAGCAGATATGCTTCATTATCAGTCTGATGTTATGATGAATGGCGCCATTCTGGTGGCGCTGGGCCTGTCCTGGTATGGCTGGCATCGTGCCGATGCGCTGTTTGCTCTCGGGATTGGCATCTATATTTTATATAGCGCGCTGCGTATGGGCTATGACGCTGTTCAGTCGTTATTAGACCGCGCACTTCCTGATGAGGAACGTCAGGACATTATCAATATCGTGACCGCATGGCCTGGCGTCAGCGGGGCGCACGATCTACGAACGCGGCAGTCAGGGCCGACTCGCTTTATTCAAATACATTTGGAAATGGAAGATAACCTCCCTCTGGTTCAGGCGCATGTGATTGCCGACCAGGTTGAGCAGGCGATTCTGCACCGTTTCCCGGGTTCTGATGTCATTATCCATCAAGACCCCTGCTCCGTCGTGCCGCTGGCACGCCAGGGCGTTTTTTGAGCGTTGAGTTATAGTCTGTAAATTCGATGTTAAAATGTGGGGCGGATCGGCATTATTTGTATAAATTACCGCCATTTGGTCTGACCTGAATCAATTCAGCCAGAAGCGTTTGATATACTATTGCAATTATCGTCGTGCTCTCCTGATCGAGGAGCGCTTCAGGCAACAGGATTATTTTTTGCTTCCTAAGTTCAGAGGTAGTCATGATTAAGAAAATCGGTGTATTGACAAGTGGCGGTGATGCGCCGGGCATGAACGCAGCAATTCGTGGCGTTGTGCGCGCAGCATTAACGGAAGGTCTGGAAGTTTTTGGAATCTATGACGGTTACCTCGGCCTGTATGAAGATCGCATGGTTCAGCTCGACCGCTATAGCGTTTCCGACATGATCAACCGTGGCGGTACTTTCCTGGGTTCAGCGCGTTTTCCTGAATTCCGCGAAGAGCATGTGCGTGCCGTAGCCCTTGAGAACATGAAAAAGCGTGGTCTGGATGCGCTGGTTGTTATTGGCGGTGACGGTTCCTACATGGGGGCGATGCGCCTGACCGAAATGGGCTTCCCGTGCATCGGTCTGCCTGGCACCATCGATAACGACATCAAAGGCACCGACTACACCATCGGTTTCTTCACCGCGCTGAGCACTGTAGTTGAAGCGATTGACCGTCTGCGTGATACCTCTTCTTCTCACCAGCGTATTTCTGTTGTTGAAGTGATGGGCCGCTACTGTGGCGACCTGACCCTGGCGGCGGCGATTTCCGGTGGCTGTGAGTTCATCATGGTTCCCGAAGTTGAATACACCCGCGATGACCTGGTGTCTGAAATCAAAGCCGGTATTGCAAAAGGTAAGAAACACGCCATCGTGGCGATCACTGAGCACATGTGCGACGTGGACGAACTGGCTCACTACATCGAGAAAGAAACCGGCCGTGAAACCCGTGCAACGGTACTGGGCCACATTCAGCGTGGTGGTTCTCCGGTTCCTTACGACCGTATCCTGGCTTCCCGCATGGGCGCCTACGCGATCGAACTGCTGCTGCAGGGCTTCGGTGGCCGCTGTGTCGGCATTCAGAACGAAAAACTGGTGCACCATGACATCATCGATGCTATCGAGAACATGAAGCGTCCGTTCAAAAACGACTGGCTGGATTGCGCGAAGAAACTGTACTAAGTTCTGGCGCGAGACAAACAAAAAGGCCTTCTCTCTGAGAAGGCCTTTTTTTATCGGGCGGGTTATTCGATATCCAGCGCATCCTCGGAAAGGATGATGCCGGTATTATCAGCATACAGATGGTCGCCGGAGAAGAAGGTCACGCCGCCGAAATTGACGCGAACGTCGCTTTCGCCGATGCCTTCGCCAGCGGCGCCAACAGGAATAGCGGCCAGCGCCTGGATGCCAATATCCAGATCTTCCAGGTCGTCAACCTGACGCACTGCGCCATAGACCACTAACCCTTCCCACTCGTTTTGTACGGCCAGACGCGCCAGGTCGGCGTCAATTAACGCACGGCGGACGGAGCCCCCGCCATCGATCAGTAAGATGTGACCACGGCCGTTCTGTTCGAGCATATCGTATAGCAACCCGTTATCCTCGAAACATTTCACCGTGATGATTTGTCCACCAAACGACGACCGCCCCCCAAAGTTGGAGAACAGAGGTTCCACTACGTTGACATCTTCCTGGTAGATGTCACAAAGCTCGGAAGTATCGTATTTCATAGGCTTAACGTTCAGTTGCTGCGAGAGTTTTTAGTATATCTCGCGAATCGTATTGTTGGCAAAATCATCAATTGTTAATTGATATTTGTCAGTTAACCCGCGAGCTTGCTGCAAACAATTCCAATGACAAACAGCAGGTTGGTTAACAGCGCGGCTTTGACCGTCCGTTCCAGCATTGGACGCATGGCGGCCGGCTCGCGCTCGCGCATCACAAATCGCGCCTGCTTCGCCAGCAGCGGCGTAGCGAGCATGAACAGCCAACCCCATAGGTTTTGTAGCGATATCAGATTAAACAGCGCCAGACACAGCGGAGCGCCGATAAGCAGGCTTGCGTGGTAGCGGCGGGCGTTGACCGGTCCCAGGCGTACCGCCAGGGTATTTTTGCCGTTCTCTCGGTCGCTATCGATATCGCGCAGATTATTGATATTCAGCACCGCAGCGGCTAACAGGCCACAGGCGGTGGCAGGCAGGAAAATGACGGCTTCAATGGTGTGGGCCTGTAGATACCAGCTCCCGGCGACGCTAAGCCAGCCAAAGAACAGCAGTACCGAAATATCGCCCAGGCCTATATAGCCGTAAGGACGGGTTCCGACGGTGTAGGTAATGGCGGCGATAATCGAAAGGCTGCCGAGCACCATAAAGCCAATAAAATCGGCCATCGTTTGCCAGGCGCAGAACAGCAGCGCCAGCCCGGAGAGGCAAATCAGCACCACGGTGGCGATCAGCGCGCGCTTCATTTGCGGCTGGGTGATAGCCCCTTTCTGCATGCCGCGCAGTGGTCCTAAACGGTCGGGTTTATCGCTGCCCTTCACGGCATCGCCATAATCGTTGGCGAGATTCGACAGTATTTGCAGCAATCCAGCGGTGATCAGCGCCAGTAGCGCGACCCAGGGATCGAAGTGCCCCTGATACCAGGCCAGCGTTGTGCCAACCACGATGGCGGAAAAGGCCAGAGGGAGTGTTTTTGGCCGCAGGCTTTCGAGCCAGGCCTGGGTGCGGGTTATTGGTTTTTCAGTCATAGGTTCCGGCCAATAAAAATGGGGCTATACCCGCCATCCTTCAAGCTGCCTCTTTGTTGGCTTCGCCTGCTCACCCCGGTCACTTACCTGAGTAAGCTCCCGGAGATTCTTTGCGTCGCCGCCTTCCTGCAACTCGAATTATGTTGGGTTTATATAGCCCCATCTATAGTGATGAAAATATATTGGACCGGATTATAGGATAAAACGGCTCAGATCTTCATCTGCCACCAGTACATCCAGATGTTTACCAACATATTCCGCATCAATCGTGATGCTCTGACCGTTCATTTCGCTGGCGTCGTAGGAGATATCTTCAATCAGACGCTCCAGCACGGTGTGCAGACGACGTGCACCGATGTTTTCGGTGGTTTCGTTCACCTGCCATGCTGCCTGTGCGATGCGCTTGATACCTTCCTGGGTAAACTCGATGTTAACCCCTTCGGTGGCCATCAGTGCTTTGTACTGCACGGTGATGGAGGCATTCGGCTCGGTCAGGATGCGTTCGAAATCTTCGGTAGTCAGCGCTTTCAGCTCAACGCGGATCGGCAGACGTCCCTGCAGTTCCGGGATCAGGTCAGACGGGCTGGCCACCTGGAATGCGCCGGAGGCGATAAACAGGATATGGTCGGTTTTGACCATGCCGTGTTTGGTTGAGACGGTGCAGCCTTCCACCAGCGGCAGCAGGTCACGCTGAACGCCTTCACGAGAGACATCCGGGCCAGAGCTGTTGCCACCACGCTTACAGATTTTGTCGATTTCGTCGATAAACACGATACCGTGCTGTTCAACGGCATCGATGGCATCCTGCTTCAGCTCTTCCGGGTTCACCAGTTTCGCCGCTTCTTCTTCAATCAGCAGCTTCATCGCGTCTTTGATTTTCAACTTACGCGGTTTTTGCTTCTGGCCACCGAGGTTCTGGAACATAGACTGCAGCTGGCTGGTCATCTCTTCCATGCCCGGAGGGGACATGATTTCAACGCCCATTGGCGCAGCGGCAAGATCGATCTCGATTTCTTTGTCGTCGAGCTGGCCTTCACGCAGTTTCTTACGGAATGCCTGGCGCGCCGCTGACGGCTCCTGAGGCTGTTCTGCCTGGCCCCAGTTATTTTTTGCCGGCGGGATCAGTACGTCGAGAATACGCTCTTCGGCCATCTCTTCGGCGCGATAGCGGTTTTTATCAATGGACTGCATGCGGACCATTTTGATCGCCGCATCGGTCAGATCGCGGATAATCGAATCCACTTCTTTACCGACATAGCCCACTTCGGTGAATTTCGTTGCTTCAACTTTGATGAACGGCGCGTTGGCCAGTTTCGCCAGACGACGAGCAATTTCGGTTTTACCGACGCCGGTCGGACCGATCATCAGAATGTTTTTCGGCGTGACTTCGTGGCGCAGTTCTTCGTTTAACTGCATACGGCGCCAGCGGTTACGCAGCGCGATAGCCACAGAACGCTTGGCTGCATCCTGACCGATAATGTGTTTGTCCAGTTCGCTGACAATTTCGCGTGGGGTCATTTCAGACATGGGAGATCCTTACGCTTTAGAGGCTAATTCTTCGATGGTGTGGAAATGGTTGGTATATATGCAGATATCACCTGCAATATTCAACGCCTTCTCTGCGATGTCGCGTGCGCCCATATCGGTGTTTTCCAGCAGAGCACGAGCCGCGGCCTGAGCGTAGGGGCCACCAGAACCGATAGCGATCAGATCGTTTTCGGGCTGCACCACGTCACCGTTACCGGTGATGATTAGCGAGGCGTTTTCATCCGCGACCGCCAGCAGGGCTTCCAGTTTGCGCAACATACGATCGGTACGCCAGTCTTTTGCCAGTTCCACGGCGGCCTTGACCAGGTGTCCCTGGTGCATTTCCAGTTTACGTTCAAACAGTTCGAACAGCGTGAAGGCATCAGCAGTGCCGCCGGCGAAGCCTGCGATCACTTTGTCGTTGTACAGGCGACGAACCTTTTTCACGTTACCTTTCATGACGGTATTGCCAAGCGTGGCCTGGCCATCACCGGCGATAACCACATGGCCGTTACGGCGAACACTTACTATTGTTGTCACGAGCAGACCCCTTGGTTACAAATGCGGAATAGGGGCCCCGCGGATGACGCGGGGCAGAATGCAATTATAGATGGGGGGGATTTTTAGGGTTTCAACCCCTGGCGGCAAGACGAATGCAGTTTGCATGCCCGGCCATCTTCAGGCGAGTGATCATATCGTTGGCGCTTTCTTTGCCTTTCAGCGGCCCAATCACCACGCGGTTCCAGCCATTGTTGGTGGTAATGCGTGAGGAGAACCCTTCAAATGCCAGCTGTGCGCGCACGGTTTCTGCCTGCTCAGCGCCTTTAAAGGAGCCGCACTGAATCATCCAGCTACGATCGTCTTTCTTCTCAGCCGGCGCTTTCTGCGCTTCTTCAACGCGAGCAACTGGCGCGGCGGCCTGGGTTTTAGGCTGCGACGTTGTATGCGCCGGCGTTTGTAGCAGGTCCTGATACGGCTGCTGGGTAGACGCGGTTTGCTTCGGCTGCTGCACCGGTTTTGGTTGCGCAGCTGGCTTTGGCTGTTCTGCTACTCGCTGTTGCGCACGCGGCTGTTGTACCGGCGCCTGCGTTTGCGTCTGCGCCCACTGCTGCTGGGCAACCTGTTGCTGCTGTTGCACCTGCTGCTGAGCCAGACGTTGGCGCTGCAGCGTTTGCTGGCGCTGGGCCTGGGTTTGTTCGTTCCACGGAACTTCAGTCAGCTGAGTTGGCTGCTGGCGCATATCCGCCTGCATTTGTGCCAGCAGCTGACGCTGTTCGTTGGTTAGCTGTTCGGGTTTCATCACTTCCCCGCCGGCCGTCGGTTCAGTAGGCGCACGTACGCCAGGCTGGCGACTTTCCAGCTCTTTGATATAGCGCCAGCGCTCTTCCGGCTTCGGCGGTAAGCCGTTTCCTGCAGCCTGACGGTTTTGCAGGGCTTCCGCTTCTTCTTTTTTATGGTGCGTGATGAAGTACAGCCCACCGATAAAGGCCACCAGCACTGCCGCCGCGATCGCAACCATCGTTGGTGAAACCGCCGCCAGGCTGCTCTGTTTGTTCCTTGAGCTTCGGGTATTACCCTTTTTGCGCCGCGAAGAAGCCGGTTGGCTGCGGCGTACATAATCTCGTTGTGCCACTATCGTTTCGCTGTCTTATTCGTTCGTCAGTCCGCCATGTTACTTAAGCGGCAAGGCTTTGACCAGAACCGGATGGTTATGCTCTGATTTTACGTGTACTGCCGCGAACGATCAGTTCGCAGTCCAGCAATCGTGAACCGCTGTTCACATTATGACCATGTAGCTGATCCAGTAGTAACAGCATCGCTTCGCGGCCGATATCAAAGCGCGGTTGCGCAACGGTCGTCAATGGCGGATCGCAAAATTCAGATAAAGAGATATTATCGAAACCCACAATCGACAGGTCGTCAGGCACTTTCAGGCCCCGGCGTTTTGCCAGCGACAGCGCGCCAAGCGCCATGATATCGCTGTGGCAGAAAACCGCGGTGGGCGGCACCGGGAGCGCCAGAAGCTGCTCCAGCGCGTTGGCACCGGCTTCATAGGTAAAATTACCGCGCGCAATATAATGCGGGTCGATAGTTATTCCACTGCGGCGCAGCGCCTGCACATAGCCCTGAAGCCGGTAATGGCACAGCGGCATCTCTTCCGGACCGGCGATACAGCCAATGCGCTGGTGTCCCAGTTCATGCAGATAATTAACAGCATTAAACGCCGCGGTGAGGTTATCGATATGCACCGTCGGCAGCTCCAGCTCCGGCGCAAACTCATTCGCCATGACCATCGGCGGTAGATTGCGTTGCTCTTCAACGCCAGCGTCGAAGGGCAGTCGTGAGCCGAGCAGCAGCATACCGTCGATCTGCTTGGTGATAATCAGGTCGATAAAGGTTTTTTCCTGGCGGTTCTGGTGAGCGCAGTCACCGATCAGCACCAGATATCCCTGTTCCGCCGCGGTGATCTCAATGCCTCGAATGATCTCGCTGAAAAAGGGATCGCAAATATCAGGCACGATGACCAGAATCGTACGCGATTCATTGCGTTTCATGTTACGCCCGAGCGACTGCGGCAAATAGCCGACTTCAAGCGCTGCCTGTTCCACCCGGTTACGGGTAGTCTGAGACACCTTATCGGGATTCATTAACGCTCGGGACACGGTTGCCGTGGAAACGTTTGCCTTCAGGGCGACGTCTTTCATCGTGGCGGCAACCACCTGTTTTTTGGGCTTCACCTGTTTTCTCCTCACTGACTCGTGCAGACACATCCCTTGTGCTCTGACATCAGCAACATTTTTAGCAGATAGTCGATGCAGAGAGTTACAGAATTTTCATGAAAAACGTGATGGTTGTTGAATTTTTTCGATCCGTCTCGCAAGAGAAGGCTTAACCTTCAATAGGATCGACATCCAGCACCCACTTTACCTTACGTGCTTCCGGCAGGGTGTTGATCAGCGCCAATGTCCCGCTGACAATATGCTGCAGGCGAACGCGCGACGGATGCTGGAGCAGGATCTGCCAGCGCCAGCGGCCTCCGCGTTTGGGGGCCAGCGCCGGTACAGGGCCAAGCACCCACAGTTTGTCATCGGCCAACGGGCTGGCCTGCAGCAAATTGCGCAACTGCTGCAGGAACAGTGGCGCCTGCTGATTGTTGTGATCTTCGGCACGAATAAGGACGTGGCTGGTCCACGGCGGCAGCTGCATGGTCTGACGTTCGGCCAGCGCCTGATCGGCAAAAGCGTCGTAACCCTGATACAGCAGCGTTTGCAGCAGCGGATGCTCCGGATGGTGCGTTTGCAGAATCACCTCGCCCTGTTTACCCGCGCGCCCGGCACGGCCAGAGACCTGGGTGTAGAGCTGGGCGAAGCGCTCGGCAGAACGGAAGTCGGCGGAAAACAGCGCGCCATCAACGTCCAGCAGAGACACCAGCGTCACGTCCGGGAAGTGGTGACCTTTTGCCAGCATCTGCGTGCCGATCAGGATACGCGCGCCGCCGCGGTGGATATCGGCGAGGTGCTGTTCGAGCGCGCCTTTACGGCTGGTGGTATCCCGGTCGACGCGGGAGATCGGAACGCCGGGAAACAGCGGCGCCAGCGCCTGCTCCAGCTGTTCGGTTCCCAGCCCGACGGGAACAAGGTGCGTCGACCCGCAAGAGGGACACTGACGCGGAATGGGGCGCTGACTGTCGCAGTGGTGACAGCGCAGGTGATGCTGGGCCTGGTGCAGAGTGTAATAGCTGTCGCAGCGCGGGCATTCCGCAATCCATCCACAATCGTGGCACAGCAGCGCAGGGGCAAAACCGCGGCGGTTTAAAAACAGGATCACCTGGTTATCGGCCTGCAGATGTTGCCGCATGCGGCTAATCAGGGCCGGAGATAGTCCCGCCTGCAGCTGTTGGCCTTTTAAATCCAGCACGTGCTGCTGAGCCGGACGCGCGTTGCCCGCTCGCTTGGTCAGCTTCAGCTGACGATACTTGCCCTGACGAACGTTATAGAGCGTCTCCAGCGCCGGCGTGGCGGAGCCCAGAATGATCGGGATTTGCTCGCTATGGGCGCGCCAGACCGCCAGGTCGCGGGCATGATAGCGCCAGCCTTCCTGCTGCTTATAGGAGCTATCGTGCTCCTCATCGATAACAATTACCCCGAGGTCTTTAAACGGCGTAAACAGCGACGAGCGCGTCCCGATGACGATAGCCGCCTCGCCATTTTTAGCCTTTAACCATGCAGAAAGACGCTCGCTGTCATTCAGCCCGGAGTGCAGCACCTCGACCGGCGCGTTAAAGCGCTGGCGGAAGCGGGCGATGGTTTGCGGCGTGAGGCCAATCTCCGGCACCATCACCAGCGCCTGACGGCCCTGTGCCAGCACGTTTTCCAGGACGCTGAGATAGACTTCCGTTTTGCCGGAACCGGTAATACCGGCCAGCAGCCAGGTTGAAAACCGGTCTGAAGCGCTATGAATGGCGCCCACGGCGGTGGCCTGTTCGGTATTCAGACGCAGCCGTTCGCCGGGAATGGAAAAATGGCTTCGCCAGTCGGTAAGGGCCGGGGTTTCGCTCGCCAGCTCACACAGCCCTTTGCCACGCAGCGCCTGCAGCGCCGCATCGTTAAACTCCAGCTCAGCGACCTGATAGCGCCATATTTTTCCCTGACGCAGCGCCGACAGCGCCTGCTGTTGCTTCGGCGAACGCTTGAGGCTGTTGATGTCGACGGCCTGCCCCTGTTCGGTGGCAAACCAGTACCACTGCGGCGCTGCGCTGGCCGGTTTACCCTGACGCAGCAGGATCGGTAGCGCGTGGAACAGCACATCGCCGATAGGGTGGTGATAATAATCGGCCGCCCATAGCAGCAGTCGCCAGACGGTAGATGAAAACACTGGTTCGCTATCCAGCGCTTCGGCAACCGGTTTTAGCTCATCTAACGGCAGTTCGCTGTGCTCGCTGATGGCGGTGACAATGCCGATCTTCTCCTGTTTGCCAAAGGGCACACGCACGCGACAGCCTGCTTTGACCGCCATGCCTTCAGGGAGGCGGTAGTCAAAAGTACGGGGCAGCGGAACGGGCAGGGCAACGTGGGCGACGGACATGTCATCTTCCTGACTTGAAATCTGGCCGCTTAGTATACACATTGTGATAAGGGCTCGCGGATCAGTTTGCATATGCTGGTCAAATTCTGTATGATTCGCCGCCTTTGGTGCGCTTCGTGCAGCATCAAACTAAACTTATTACCTGAAAGTTTCGCGCTGTGGTCAATGTGCCGGTAGCGTAGAAGGTGACGGGCAATTATTAACATCGCGTGGTGTCTGGCGTTAGGGCTGGAAGAGCGACGCGGCCTTAACTGAGGTTCTCCCATGAAAAAAGATATTCACCCGAAATACGAAGAAGTTACTGCTAACTGCTCTTGCGGTAACGTCATGAAAATCCGTTCTACCGTAGGTCACGACCTGAACCTCGACGTGTGCGGTAAATGCCACCCGTTCTACACTGGCAAGCAGCGTGACGTTGCTACCGGTGGCCGTGTTGACCGCTTCAACAAGCGCTTCAGCGTGCCGGGTACCAGCAAGTAATTTGCTGAAAGAAAAAGCCGCCTCAGGGCGGCTTTTTTTGTTTTTGTCGCCAGACCGCGCTGTAGTTGATGGCCGGTCAGCGACGTCAAAAAGGGCGGAGATAAACTCCGCCCTTTTTCATGCGCTTAGTATTCCCACGTATCCGGGTCGATGCCCATCTCACGCATAATCTGCTTCGCCGCTTCCGGGATCTCATCGCTGCGCTCTTTACGCAGGTCTTCATCGTTCGGCAACGGTTGACCGGTAAAGGCATGCAGGAACGCTTCACACAGCAGTTCGCTGTTGGTGGCATGCCGCAGGTTGTTCACCTGGCGACGCGTGCGTTCATCGGTGAGGATTTTTAACACCTTCAGAGGAATGGAAACCGTAATTTTTTTTACTTGCTCACTCTTCTTACCGTGCTCAGCGTATGGGCTGATATATTCGCCGCTCCATTCAGCCATGAGATACCTTAATCCTCTATTCATTAGTTAAGGACCAGAACGTCTTGTCTGGCCATAATTGCGCGTAGTTTACCGTAGCGGGGCGTGTCTGACATCTGATTAGCCCCTGCGGATGTGCGCCAATGCATATAATTTTAACGGCTATTCGCTTTTTGCTCAATCTATACGCAAAGAAGTTTAGATGTCCAGATGTATTGACGTCCATTGTGACAATGATTACTCTGGTGCCTGACTTTTCACCGATCCAGCCCAGGAACTGCCCAACATGACGCGTAAACAGGCCACCATCGCAGTGCGTAGCGGTTTAAATGACGACGAACAGTACGGTTGCGTTGTCCCGCCGATTCACCTTTCCAGTACCTACAACTTCACCGGCTTTAATGAACCTCGTGCCCATGACTATTCCCGTCGCGGCAACCCGACGCGTGATGTCGTGCAACGCGCACTGGCGGAGCTGGAAGGCGGCGCGGGTGCTGTGCTGACCAACACCGGTATGTCGGCTATTCTGCTGGTGACCACCGTGTTCCTGAAGCCTGGTGATGTGCTGGTAGCACCACATGACTGCTACGGCGGCAGCTATCGCTTATTTGATAGCCTGGCGAAACGCGGGTGCTATCGCGTGCTGTTTGTCGATCAGAATGATGAACAGGCGCTGAATGCGGCATTGGCTGAAAAACCGAAGCTGGTATTGGTCGAAAGCCCAAGTAATCCGTTGCTGCGGGTGGTGGATATTGCGAAAATCTGTTCGCTAGCTCGTGAAGCAGGTGCGGTAAGCGTGGTGGATAACACCTTCCTGAGCCCGGCGTTGCAAAACCCGCTGGCGCTGGGTGCCGATCTGGTACTGCATTCGTGCACCAAATACCTGAATGGCCACTCTGACGTGGTGGCGGGCGTGGTGATTGCCAAAGATCCGGCCCTTGTCACCGAACTGGCATGGTGGGCGAATAATATCGGCGTCACCGGCGGTGCATTCGATAGTTACTTGTTGCTACGTGGTTTGCGTACGCTCTCTCCGCGTATGGAAGTGGCGCAGCGCAATGCTCAGGCGATTGTCGACTATCTGAAAGCCCAGCCGTTGGTGAAAAAACTGTATCATCCGTCCCTGCCGGAAAATCAGGGGCATGAGATTGCTGCGCGTCAGCAAAAAGGTTTTGGCGCAATGTTAAGCTTTGAACTGGACGGGGATGAGCAGATGTTGCGTCGTTTTCTGAGCGGATTGTCGCTGTTTACGCTGGCCGAATCGCTGGGGGGCGTAGAAAGTCTGATTTCGCATGCCGCGACGATGACGCATGCAGGTATGTCGCCTGAAGCACGTGCGGCGGCTGGGATTTCAGAAACGCTTCTGCGTATTTCGACCGGTATTGAAGATGGTGAAGATTTAATTGCCGACCTGGAAAATGGCTTCCGGGCAGCAAACGAGGAATAAACATGAGTGTGAATGCGCAGGCAGGGGCGAAGGGTCGTCAGCTGCACAAATTTGGTGGGAGTAGTTTAGCGGATGCGAAATGTTACCTGCGCGTCGCGGGGATCATGACGGAATACTCGCAGGCGGGTGACATGATGGTTGTCTCCGCCGCGGGTAGCACCACCAACCAGCTGATTAGCTGGCTGAAACTCAGCCAGACCGATCGCCTTTCTGCGCATCAGGTGCAGCAGTCGCTGCGCCGTTATCATATGGAGCTGATCGCCAGCCTGCTGCCAGCAGATGCTGCCGATACGCTGATCGCCACTTTTATTCACGATCTCGAGCGCCTTGCCGGCTTGCTTGACAGCGGCGTGACCGATGCGGTCTACGCCGAAGTGGTTGGTCACGGGGAAGTCTGGTCCGCACGCCTGATGGCGGCAGTCCTGAACCATTTAGGGCAGGAGGCGGCCTGGCTCGATGCCCGCAGCTTCCTGCGTGCCGAACGCGGCGCCCAGCCGCAGGTGGATGAAGGCCTGTCCTACCCGTTGTTGCAGCAACTGATGGCGCAACACCCGAACAAACGCCTGGTGGTGACCGGTTTTATCTCGCGTAACAACGCGGGAGAGACGGTTCTGCTGGGGCGCAACGGCTCCGACTATTCCGCGACCCAGATTGGCGCGCTGGCCGGGGCCTCGCGCGTCACGATCTGGAGTGACGTGGCCGGGGTCTACAGTGCCGACCCGCGTAAGGTAAAAGATGCCTGCCTGTTGCCGCTGCTGCGCCTGGATGAAGCCAGTGAGCTGGCACGTCTGGCCGCGCCAGTGCTGCATGCCCGTACTCTGCAGCCGGTATCCGGTAGCGATATCGATCTGCAATTGCGCTGTAGCTATAACCCTGAACAGGGCTCCACGCGCATTGAACGTGTGCTGGCCTCCGGGACCGGCGCACGTATTGTGACCAGCCACGATGATGTGTGCCTGATTGAGTTCCAGGTGCCTGCGGGCCAGGATTTCAAGCTGGCGCATAAAGAGCTGGATCTTATCTTTAAACGCGCCCAGCTGCGCCCGCTGGCGGTCGGCGTTCATGCCGACCGTAAGCTGCTGCAGTTCTGCTATACCTCGGAAGTCGCCGACAGCGCGCTGCGCCTGCTCGACGAAGCCGGTCTCCCGGGCGAGCTGCGTCTGCGTCAGAAGCTGGCGCTGGTGGCGATGGTGGGGGCTGGCGTCAGCCGTAACCCACTGCACTGTCACCGTTTCTGGCAGCAGCTGAAAGGGCAGCCGGTTGAGTTTACCTGGCAGTCCGAAGAGGGCATCAGCCTGGTCGCGGTGCTGCGTGCTGGTCCGACGGAAAGCCTGATTCAGGGGCTGCACCAGTCGCTGTTCCGCGCCGAGAAACGCATTGGCCTGGTGCTGTTTGGCAAAGGCAACATTGGTTCGCGCTGGCTGGAGCTGTTCGCTCGCGAACAAACCACGCTTTCCGCGCGCACCGGTTTTGAATTTATTCTCGCCGGGGTGGTGGACAGCCGCCGCAGCCTGCTGAACTACGAAGGCCTGGACGCCAGCCGCGCATTGGCCTTCTTCAACGACGAGGCCGTCGCCCAGGATGAAGAGTCGCTGTTCTTGTGGATGCGTGCCCACCCGTACGATGATTTAGTGGTGCTGGACGTAACCGCCAGCGAGCAACTGGCCGATCAATACCTGGATTTCGCCAGCCATGGCTTCCACGTGATCAGCGCCAATAAACTGGCGGGCGCCAGCAGCAGCGATAAATACCGTCAGATCCACGATGCGTTCGAGAAAACCGGTCGTCACTGGCTGTACAACGCCACCGTAGGCGCGGGCCTGCCTGTGAACCACACGGTGCGCGATCTGATCGATAGCGGCGATACCATCCTGGCGCTGAGCGGCATTTTCTCCGGCACGCTCTCCTGGCTGTTCCTGCAGTTTGATGGCACCGTGCCGTTCACCGACCTGGTCGATCAGGCGTGGCAGCAAGGGCTGACGGAGCCGGACCCGCGCGTTGACCTGGCGGGGAAAGACGTTATGCGTAAACTGGTGATCCTCGCGCGTGAGGCCGGGTATGACATCGAGCCGGATCAGGTTCGTGTGGAATCGCTGGTGCCTGCGCACTGCGAAGAGGGCTCTGTCGATCACTTCTTCGAGAATGGTGAAGAGCTGAACGAGCAGATGCTGCAGCGTCTGGAAGCGGCCCGTGAAATGGGGCTGGTTCTGCGCTACGTGGCGCGTTTTGATGCCAACGGCAAAGCACGAGTCGGCGTGGAAGCGGTACGTGAGGAGCACCCTCTGGCGGCGCTGCTGCCGTGCGACAACGTGTTTGCAATCGAGAGCCGCTGGTACCGCGATAACCCGCTGGTGATCCGCGGCCCGGGTGCCGGCCGCGATGTGACCGCTGGCGCCATTCAGTCGGACATCAACCGTCTGGCGCAGCTGCTGTAATTCAACCCTGTCACGAGACCAGGCGTTGCTCTGGTCTCGTGACATCAGCGTGCAGCGAACACCTCTTTGGCGGCAAACAGGCCATTCAGCGCCGCGGGGAACCCCGCATATACCGCCATCTGCATGATCACTTCGAGAATTTCTTCCTGCGACAAACCCACGTGTAACCCGGCGGCAATGTGCACTTTGAGCTGCGGGGCGGCGTTGCCCAGCGCGGTAAGCGCGGCAATGGTGGCGATTTCACGGCTGCGCAAATCCAGCCCCGGACGGGCGTAGATATCGCCGAACGGGAACTCAATCAGATAGCGGGCAAAGTCCGGGGCGATAGCCTGCAGGCTGGCTACGACGGCATCGCCGCCCTTACCATCAACGCGCTGCAGCATCTCAAGGCCGGTAGTATAACGTTCTGATGTCATGATCTTTCCTCATAGAGATAATGTGCTGTAAGGAGAGTAGAGGCATCGGGAAGCGTTGAGTAATACCCTTTTCGTGATACCTTTCCGGTATGACAAATTCGCGCTTATCTACTCTGGACATGCGGCTGCTGCGTTATTTCGCGGTGGTGGCGGAAGAGAACAACATTAGTCGGGCAGCGCAGCGGTTGTTTATTTCACAGCCGCCGCTGAGCCGGCATATCCGCCAGCTGGAAATGCTGCTGGGGGTGACGCTGTTTGTCCGTCACACCAAAGGACTGATACTGACCGCAGAAGGCGAGCGGGTGCTGGAGACGATCCGGCCGTTGCTGGCGCTGCAGGAGCAGACGCTGAGCGCGTTAAGCCAGCTCTCCCGCGACCGCCAGCAGCCGTTACGACTGGGGCTGACCACCGCGTTTGAACAGGGGATCTTTGCGCCGCTGGAATCGGCCCTGAGCGGTCACGTCAGCGTCCTGCACCTCAGCCGACAGGCTTCACCGGCCCTCGCTCAACAGGTGCGCAGAGGCAAGCTGAACGCCGCGCTGGTGGCGTTGCCGCTGGATGCCGACGGCTTAACGTTTTCGCCGCTGCCCTATGATGAACCGCTGATTGCGGCATTGCCGGCTTCATGGCCGCAAGCCGCCATGGTCCAGTTGACCTTAAACGCCCTGAACCATCGACCGCTGTTCTGGTTCAAGCGGGAGCGTAATCCGGCGTTTTTTGACCAGACCCGGCGCATCTTTGAACGTGCTGGCTTTACCCCAACCTACGTTGAAGAGCCTGCCGAGCATGATGTCCTGCTGGCGCGTATTGCGCGTGGCGAAGGGATGATTCTGCTGCCCGCCTCATTTGCGGCTATTCAGCGTCAGGGGGTGGTGTTCCAGACGCTGGAGGAGGCCCGTCTGCATCTGACGCTGGGATTATTAACCCGGCCGGAAGATGACGCGTTGCGCGACTGGCTGCTGCCGTTAATTGAAGAATCATTAACTTAGCGTCGGGTGACATGAATTAATCTCATCTTCGCTGAATATTCCTCACTGTTTACGCTGATTTTTCTATTGACGCCTGCCCGCTTTTCCGTCATTTTTACATCTGGACGTCTAAACGTATAGAAGTTCGCAACACAACAAACAATAAAATGCGATTGATGAGGTAAGGTATGAGCTTTTTTCACGCCAATCAGCGGGAAGCGCTGAATCAGAGCCTGGCAGAAGTGCAGGGCCAGATTAATGTGTCTTTTGAATTCTTCCCGCCGCGCACCAGTGAAATGGAGCAAACCCTGTGGAAGTCCATCGATCGCTTAAGCAGCCTGAAGCCGAAGTTTGTGTCGGTGACCTACGGCGCGAACTCCGGCGAGCGCGACCGTACCCACAGCATCATCAAAGGCATTAAAGAGCGTACTGGTCTGGAAGCGGCACCGCATCTGACCTGTATCGACGCCAGCCGCGACGAGCTGCGCGCCATTGCCCAGGACTACTGGAACAACGGCATTCGTCATATTGTCGCCCTGCGCGGTGACTTACCGCCGGGTAGCGGCAAGCCGGATATGTACGCCGCCGATCTGGTGACGCTGCTGAAAGAGGTGGGCGATTTTGATATCTCCGTGGCGGCCTATCCTGAAGTGCACCCCGAGGCCAAAAGCGCGCAGGCGGATCTGCTGAATCTGAAGCGTAAGGTCGATGCGGGCGCCAACCGGGCAATCACCCAGTTTTTCTTCGATGTTGAAAGCTATCTGCGTTTTCGCGATCGCTGCGTGTCGGCCGGCATTGATGTCGAAATTATTCCCGGGATCCTGCCGGTCTCTAACTTCAAACAGGCGAAGAAGTTTGCCGACATGACCAACGTGCGCATCCCTACCTGGATGTCGAAAATGTTTGAAGGCCTGGATAACGATGCGGAAACCCGCCAGCTGGTCGGGGCGAACATCGCCATGGACATGGTGAAGATTTTAAGCCGGGAAGGGGTGAAGGATTTCCACTTCTACACGCTGAACCGTGCCGAGATGAGCTACGCGATTTGCCACACGCTGGGCGTGCGCCCGGCGGTATAAAACGATGGCCCTCAATGAGGGCCATGTTGTTTTTTATTCCCACTCATGCAGAAAACGTTGGCCGTACTGATCGGCGACCAACAGCGCGGCGTAGACCTGATCGGCCGTCGCGCCACCAGGCATATTGTGGATGGTTTCGCCCTCTGCGCAGGCGGCTTCCGCCACGGCGCGCATCTTGCCTGGAATATCCCCTTTAATATTCAACTGCGCCAGGGTGATCGGCAGGCCGACGCTGTGGCACAGAGCGGCAACGGTTTCGATCTCTTCCACCGGGGCATTTTCCAGCACCAGCTGGGTCAGCGTACCGAAAGCGACTTTTTCACCGTGATAGAAATGGTGGGCATCCGCCAGCACCGTCAGCCCGTTATGGATGGCGTGCGCCGCGGCCAGACCGCCGCTTTCAAAGCCCACGCCGCTCAGATAGGTGTTGGCTTCAATCACTTTCTCCAGCGCCGGCGTGACAACATGTTGCTCCGCCGCCAGCATCGCTTTTTCACCTTCCTCAATCAGCGTGTTGTAGCACAGTTCGGCCAGCGCCAGCGCGGCCTGAGTGCATTGACCTCCCGCCATGGTCGTGGCGCCGCTGCGTGAACAGGCGCGCGCTTCAAACCAGGTCGCTAACGCATCGCCGATACCGGCTGCCAGCAGGCGCGGTGGCGCACCGGCAACGATTTGCGTATCGACAATGACCATATTCGGGTTGCGTGGCAGCATCAGATAGCTGTCAAACTCCCCTTCATCGGTATAGAGAACCGAGAGGGCGCTACAGGGGGCATCCGTTGAGGCAATGGTCGGGGCAATCACCACCGGAAGGTGCATAAAGTGAGCCAATGCTTTTGCGGTATCCAGCGTTTTACCGCCGCCGATACCCAGCACGGCATGACAGTTGGCTGAACTGGCAATGTCCTGCAAACGGTTGATTTCATTGCGTGAACACTCGCCGCCAAACGGGACGATTTCGGCCACCAGGCCGGCGTCTGTCAGGCTTTTGCGCAGTTTTTCTTCGGCAAAACCCAGTACAAACTTGTCGCCCACAATCAGCCAGCGTTCGGCCAGTGGTTTGAGGTATTCGCCAAGGCGGGTGATGGCGTTCGCGCCCTGAATGTATTTGCCCGGGGATTGAATAATGTGATCCATTTCTTTTCCTCCTGGATGATCGTGGCGCCGCCCTTTGTCGGCGCGCCGATCGGGTTACAGGTTCAGATTTCCAAAAGCGTTATTCCAGTCTTGCTCAAACTTCTCTATGGCTGACTCTACCGCGGGGGTGCCAAGCATTTGTTGCGCTACGTCTAAAGGAAGGGTGATAGCTTCGCAGCCCGCTAACAGACAATCCAGCGCCTGGCGTGGGGTTTTAAAGCTGGCGGCCAGCACTTTGCTCTCTGGCGCATGGAGCTCCAGCAGGGATTGCAGCTCCTGCACCATGCGGATGCCGTCACCGCCCTGGGCATCGACGCGATTGACGTAAGGGGCGACATATTTTGCGCCTGCCAGCGCGGCCAATAGCCCCTGGGAGGCGCTATAGACCGCGGTGCCCAGAGTCGGGATACCTTCTTTCTTCAGCAGCTTGATCGCGGCGAGGCCCTCGGCGGTAACCGGGATCTTAACCACAATTCCCGGGACGGCATTGCTCAGGCGTTTGGCTTCCGCCACCATGCCTTCGGCATCGCGGCTCATGGTCTGGGCAAACAGCGTTCCCTCTGGCCCGACGGCTTTTTGCAGGCGCGGGAGTACCTCCCAGACCGGCGTTTTGCCGGCGGCGATAATGCTGGGGTTGGTGGTGACGCCAGCCAGGGGATAGATGCGTGCCAGGCGTTCAACTTCTGCTACGTTTGCGGTGTCCAGATAGAGTTCCATAGCCTTTCCTCGATGCTCAATTCAGTGATGTTGAGATAAGGATACGGCTTCTCACTGGCGGGTCGCCAGATGACAAATTTGCCAAAAACTGGATAAATGTACGCATTACGGTTAAGGATGATTTAGATCACGTTTCTCCCGTGATACCTGATGAACCTGGGCAGGTTAATCAGCGAAATATGAAGAAATACTTACAAAAATCTAGTTTTTACTGGATTTCTTTTTCTGTTAGCTGGCTGTGGTACTGACGGCGATACTCGGAGGGCGAGCGTTCGGTATTTTTACGAAACAGGCGGCAGAAATAGTTGCTGTCGGCAAAGCCGCAGGCGTGGGCGACATCTTTGACCTTCATGTCATGGCCCTTTAGCAGCATCCTGGCCTGTTCGAGCCGGACGTGATTCAGGTACTCGTTAAACCCCATTGGCCCGCATTTCTGGAACAGGTGGGAGAGATAGTTTGGCGAGAGATAAAATTCCTGCGCGACCGCTTCGCGGGTTAACGGCTCGGCAAAGTGGGCCTCGATATACTGACGGATCGCCTCAAACAGCGCCTGGCTGCGGGACGCGGTTTGTACCTGGCTGCCGAGCAGATCGGCGCAGTGGCTCAGCAGGCTGATAACAATGCAGCGCGTCGTGCGCTGTTCCTGGGGTTGCATCAGCATCTCATTGAGTGCCTGTAGCAGGAAGGAGCCGGTACGAGGGCCGCGGCGCGGAACCTGCAGCTTTTCCTCAATCTGCAGATGGTTACCGTCCCAGCGCTGTAGAGTAAATACCAGCTGCTGCTTGCCAAATACGATGCTCAGGGTGCGACAGGGCGAGCTCCACTGGGGAAAATGCCATCCTCCGGCGGGGATATACAGCGCGTCATACCGGGCAAGTATTGGCGGATCGGCCTTTACACCAGGATCGTACAGCTGGCCTTCAAGCATGATTTCAAAACGTGAAAAATCAGCCTTCTGTACTTCATCGGCAAGCGGGCGGTGGGTGCTGGCAAAGCGGATCTGCTGGATCGCCGCCGGACCGGTGATTAACGCGTCGATGAGTTGATTGAGATCGGTATCCATACTTGCTCCATACAAGGCGCCTCGTATTTATCATACCGGACAGAGCAGAAAGGGTAAAAGCCGGTGCAGGATGGCGGGAGAACGATGTTGCACGATATGTATGATATGTTATATTGTAACATATCGTTGCAAGCGTTAACTCAGGAGAATGTAATGACCACAAAGATGTCTGCCCT
Source organism: Enterobacter sp. JUb54 (assembly GCF_014298075.1). GTDB lineage: Bacteria > Pseudomonadota > Gammaproteobacteria > Enterobacterales > Enterobacteriaceae > Klebsiella > Klebsiella lignicola. The sequence continues at coordinate 3,868,134 of NZ_CP060418.1, read as the reverse complement.
TGCGTTGGGCGTTGGCCTGCTATTGGCCAGCGCTCAGACCTTTGCTCACGGCAATCATAGCCATGGACCCGCGTTAACCGAGGCGGAGATAAAAGCAAGCGAGGGCATTTTTGCCGATGGGGATGTGAAGGATCGCTCGTTAAGCGATTGGGACGGGATCTGGCAGTCGGTGAACCCTTATCTGCTCAATGGTGATTTGGATCCGGTGCTGGAGCAAAAAGCCAAAAAAGCGGGCGATAAGAGCGTGGCCGAGTATCGGGAATATTATAAGAAAGGCTATGCCACCGACGTTGACCAGATTGGGATTGAGGACAACGTGATGGAGTTCCACATTGGCAAAACGGTCAATACCTGCCAGTACGCCTATTCCGGCAAGAAGATCCTGACTTATGCCTCCGGTAAGAAGGGCGTGCGCTATCTGTTTGAATGCCAGCAGGCTGATTCAAAAGCACCGAAATTTGTGCAGTTCAGCGATCATATTATCGGCCCGCGCAAATCGCAGCACTTCCACATCTTTATGGGTAATGAATCGCAGGAGGCGCTGCTGAAAGAGATGGATAACTGGCCGACCTATTATCCGTATGCCCTGCACAAAGAACAGATCGTCGACGAGATGCTGCACCATTAATGAAAAAAGCCAGTTAATAAAAAACCCCGGTCGCGCGATGCTGGCCGGGGTTTTTGTTGCCCGGATAAGGCCTAAACGGCGCTATCCGGGGCTGGTTTGCGGCGAGATTAGCCGGTGTTACGCATACCGGCAGCAACGCCGGCGATGGTGACCATCAGCGCCTGTTCGACGCGTGGGTCCGGCTCTTTGCCTTCTTCTTCCGCCAGACGCGAACGGTGCAGCAGCTCTGCCTGCAGAACGTTCAGCGGGTCAGTATAGATGTTACGCAGCTGGATAGACTCGGCGATCCACGGCAGGTCGGCCATCAGGTGGGAATCGTTCGCAATATCCAGTACCACGTTGATCCCGGTAGAGAGCAGCTCGCGCAGTTCTGCACCCAGCTTCCACAGCTCCGGGGTCACCAGGCGCTGATCGTAATATTCCGCCAGCCACAGGTCGGCTTTCGAGAACACCATTTCCAGCATGCCGAGACGGGTAGAGAAGAACGGCCAGTCGCGACACATCGTTTCGAGCTCGCTCTGTTTGCCATCTTCCACCACTTTCTGCAGCGCGGTGCCTGCACCAAGCCAGGCCGGCAGCATCAGACGGTTTTGCGTCCAGGCGAAAATCCACGGAATGGCGCGCAGAGACTCGACGCCACCGGTCGCACGGCGTTTTGCCGGACGGGAACCCAGCGGCAGTTTACCCAGCTCCTGCTCCGGCGTTGCGGAGCGGAAGTACGGGACGAAGTCTTTATTTTCACGCACATAGCCACGGTACATCTTGCAGGAGATGTCAGACAGCTCGGCCATGATATGGCGCCATTCCGGTTTTGGTTCCGGCGGCGGCAGCAGGTTGGCTTCCAGCACCGCGCTGGTATACAGCGACAGGCTGCTGATGGTGACTTCAGGCAGGCCGTATTTAAAGCGAATCATCTCGCCCTGTTCGGTCACGCGCAGGCCGCCTTTCAGGCTACCTGGAGGCTGAGACAGCAGCGCGGCGTGTGCCGGTGCGCCACCACGACCGATGGAACCGCCGCGGCCGTGGAACAGCGTCAGCTCAATCCCGGCTTTTTCGCAGGTTTTGATCAACGCGTCCTGTGCCTGATACTGCGCCCACGATGCTGCCATGACGCCGGCATCTTTTGCGGAGTCAGAGTAGCCAATCATGACCATCTGTTTGCCCTGAATAAAGCCGCGATACCAGTCGATATTCAGCAACTGGGTCATTACGTCATTGGCGTTATTCAGGTCGTCCAGGGTTTCAAACAACGGCGCGACCGGCAGGGCGAAGCCAATACCGGACTCTTTCAGCAGTAGATGCACGGCCAACACGTCGGACGGGGTCTTCGCCATTGAGATCACATACGCGGCGATGGATCCGTACGGCGCCTCGGCGATCACTTTACAGGTGTCGAGGACTTCACGGGTTTCGTTGCTTGGCTCCCACTGACGCGGCAGCAGCGGACGTTTGGAATTCAGTTCGCGGATCAGGAACGCCTGTTTGTCGGCTTCTGACCAGCTTTCGTAATCGCCGATACCCAGATAGCGGGTCATTTCGCCCAGCGCTTCGGTATGACGGGTGCTTTCCTGACGAATGTCGATACGCACCAGCGGTACGCCGAAAGATTTCACGCGGCGCAGCGTATCCAGCAGTTCGCCGTTGGCGATGATGCCCATGCCGCAGGACTGCAGCGACTTATAGCAGGCGTAAAGCGGTTCCCACAGCTGTTCGTTCTGGGTAATCAGGCCTGCCGGCTTCGGCAGTTTCTGCCCCTTCAGGCGGGCTTCCAGCCAGGTCTGAGTTTCCATCAGCTGGGTACGCAGCTTTTTCATCAGATAGCGGTACGGTTCCTGTGCCCCTTCCGCGCCGGCCAGTTCGCGCAGCTCGTCGGTGCATTCAACCATCGACAGTTCAGAGATCAGCAGCTGAATATCTTTCAGGAACAGGTCGGTCGCCTTCCAGCGGCTCAGCAGCAGCACGTGACGAGTAATATCGGCGGTGACATTCGGGTTACCGTCGCGGTCGCCGCCCATCCAGGAGGTGAAACGCACCGGGACGAAGTCTACCGGCAGCTGATAGCCGAGGTTCTCTTCCAGCTGTTCGTTCAGCTCGCGCAGGTAGTTTGGCACCCCTTCCCACAGGCTGTTTTCAACAACGGCAAAACCCCATTTTGCTTCATCAACCGGCGTCGGGCGGTATTTACGGATTTCATCCGTATGCCAGGACTGGGCAATCAGCTGGCGCAGACGGCGCATCAGCTGGTGGTGCTCGTAGTCAGCGATATCTTTGTTATCAAGCTGCTTCAGGCAGTTGTTCACTTCCACCATTTTGTGGATCAGCGTACGGCGGGTGATCTCGGTGGGGTGAGCGGTAAGCACCAGCTCCAGAGACAGGGACTCCACCGCTTTCTTAATGGTCTCTTCGTTGAGATGAGGTTGGTCTTTGAGCTTTCTCAGGGTGCGGGCAATCACTTCCGGGTTGCTGGCCGCTTCACCGTTCGGTGAAATGCTGTGGTATTGCTCTGCGGTATTCGCCAGATTCAGAAACTGGCTGAAAGCACGGGCCACCGGCAGCAGCTCGTCATTGGACAAGTTTTGCAGCGTGGTCAGCAATTCCTGGCGGTTGGCTTCATTGCCGGCGCGAGAAGACTTGGACAATTTACGGATAGTTTCGACACGATCAAGAATGTTCTCTCCCAGTGCATCCTTGATGGTATCGCCTAGCACCTTACCGAGCATACTGACATTACTACGCAAAGCGGAATATTGTTCGTTCATGTTACCCCAGACACCCCATCTCATTTTATTTTGTTATATCCGGCGCTCTGCAACAGTGAGCATCGGATAAGCAGCCGTCTTTTATAAAGCCACGTAAAAACCCCCACGTCAATTGTTGCGAAATCGCTTCAGCAAACGAATAAATGACGGCAATTTGCGAAATTTAACTCAGAGGTCGCCTGATAAGCATTACTTATGGAAATGTGACCAGAATCACCGTCCCGCCCTGATAAAAGCGGCGGGAACGGACTGCCCTTAATGCCAGCAGAAATGATGGACAACCTGGGTAATTAGCTCCCGGGTCGGCTTAATAAAGCGGGTTTCCAGGTATTCATCCGGCTGGTGCGCCTGGTTGATGGAGCCAGGGCCTAATACTAACGTCGGACACAACGTCTGGATAAACGGCGCCTCGGTGCAGTAGTTCACCACTTCGGTTTGTGCGCCGAGCAGCTTTTCCACGACCTGAACCAGACGGTGGTCCGGCGGGCATTCGTAGCCGGGAATCGGCGGGTGCAGTTCGGATACCGTCAGGCGGCCCGGCCAGCGTTCGCTTACCGGCGCCAGCGCTTCATCCAGCAGTCCGTTAAGATCGTTGAGCGTCATGCCCGGCAGCGGGCGAATATCCATATGCAGCTCGCAGCAGGCGCAGATGCGGTTTGAGGCATCGCCGCCGTGAATCGCGCCGAGGTTGAGCGTCGGATACGGCACGGTAAACGCGGCGTAGTGATAACGCTCTTTTAAGTCGTCGCGTAGCTGCATGATGCGGCCGATAGCATCGTACATCAGCTCAATGGCATTCACGCCGCGCGCCGGATCGCTGGAGTGGCCGGACTGGCCCTGGATACGAATCGCGTTGGACATATGGCCTTTATGCGCTCGCACCGGCTGCAGAGAAGTCGGTTCGCCGATGATGGCGCAGTCCGGACGCAGCTGGGTGGTTTCGGCAAAGTAACGGGCGCCGGCCATACTGGTCTCTTCATCGGCGGTGGCCAGGATGTAGAGCGGCTTTTTCAGCGTGCTGACATCGACATCGCGCAGGGCATCAAGGATAAAGGCGAAAAAGCCTTTCATGTCGGCGGTGCCGAGACCGTACAGTTTGTTGTCGTGCTCGGTCAGGGCGAAAGGATCGCGGGTCCAGCGGCCGTCATCAAACGGCACGGTGTCGGTATGCCCGGCGAGCAGCAGACCGCCAGCGCCGTGGCCGGTACTGGCCAGCAGATTGAATTTATTGCGCGTCTCCGGTACCGGCTGGACTTCAACATTGAAGCCAATATCGCGGAACCAGCCAGCGAGTAAATTGATTAAAGTCTCATTACTTTGGTCCAGTGCTTCTTCGGTTGCACTGATGGAAGGTGTGGCGATCAATGCGCGGTAAATCTCGATAAAGGGCGGTAAATTGTTTTTCATTGTTGACACACCTCGGGTCATGATAGTATCAATATTCATGCATTATTTGTGAATAAAAATACATTATCGTTGAGCGTAAGAAAACCCATAAAATGCAGGGAGACTCTTACGGCTTAACTGGGTGAGGAAGCGAGATGCTTCCTGGGCAAATATGACGTAAGAAGGTGAAGAGCCCCGATGTTGAAGACGCTGATTGTGGGTGCCAGCGGTTATGCCGGCGCAGAGCTAGTGACCTATGTAAATCGCCATCCTCATATGACCATAACCGCTTTGACGGTCTCCGCGCAAAGCAATGATGCAGGGAAATTAATTTCCGATTTGCATCCTCAGCTGAAAGGCATTGTGGATCTGCCGCTGCAGCCGATGTCAGATATCAGCGAATTTAGCGCCGGCGTCGATGTTGTCTTCCTCGCGACCGCACATGAAGTGAGCCACGACCTGGCGCCGCAGTTTCTTGCCGCAGGCTGCGTGGTGTTCGACCTGTCCGGCGCCTTCCGCGTGAACGACGGTGCGTTCTACGAAAAATATTACGGTTTCACTCATCAGCATCCGGCCCTGCTTGAGCAGGCGGTTTACGGTCTGGCTGAGTGGAACGCTGACGCGCTGAAAGAGGCGAACTTAGTTGCTGTTCCAGGCTGCTATCCGACGGCGGCCCAGCTGTCGTTGAAACCGTTGATCGATGCGGACCTGCTGGATCTGAACCAGTGGCCGGTGATCAATGCGACCAGCGGCGTCAGCGGCGCAGGGCGTAAAGCGGCTATCAGTAATAGCTTCTGTGAAGTCAGCCTGCAGCCGTATGGCGTATTCAATCATCGTCACCACCCGGAAATCTCCACCCACCTTGGCGCGGAGGTTATTTTTACCCCTCACCTTGGTAATTTTAAACGTGGGATCCTCGAAACCATCACCTGCCGCCTGAAGCCTGGCGTGAGCAAAGATCAGGTTGCCGCCGTGTTCCAGCAGGCCTATGCCAATAAGCCGATGGTCCGTTTATATGATAAAGGCGTGCCGGCATTGAAAAACGTCGTGGGTCTGCCATTCTGTGATATCGGTTTTGCCGTTCAGGACCAGCACATTATTGTGGTGGCGGCGGAAGATAACCTGTTGAAAGGTGCGGCGGCACAGGCAATACAGTGCGCGAATATTCGTTTCGGCTACGCTGAGACGCAGTCTCTTATTTAAGGTGTGATGATGAACCCATTAATAATTAAGCTCGGCGGCGTGTTACTCGATAGCGAAGAAGCGCTGGAGCGCCTGTTTACCGCGCTGGTGAATTACCGTGAAGCCCATCATCGCCCGCTGATTATCGTGCATGGCGGTGGTTGTGTGGTGGATGAGCTGATGAAGCAGCTCAACCTGCCGGTGAACAAGAAAAATGGTCTGCGGGTTACGCCGGCGGATCAGATCGACATTATTACCGGCGCGCTGGCGGGAACCGCCAATAAAACGCTGCTGGCCTGGGCGAAAAAACACCATCTGGCTTCCGTGGGCCTGTTCCTCGGCGATGGCGATAGCGTTAAGGTGACGCAGCTGGACGAAGAACTGGGTCACGTTGGTCTGGCGCAGCCGGGTTCGCCTGCGCTGATTAACACCCTGCTGGCGGGCGGCTATCTGCCGGTGGTCAGCTCCATCGGGGTCACCGATGAAGGGCAACTGATGAACGTGAATGCCGATCAGGCGGCGACCGCGCTGGCGGCGACGCTCGGTGCGGACCTGATTCTGCTGTCCGATGTCAGCGGCATTCTCGATGGCAAGGGCCAGCGCATTGCGGAGATGACCGCGGCGAAGGCAGAGCAGCTGATCGAACAAGGCATTATTACCGACGGCATGATTGTGAAGGTGCATGCGGCACTGGATGCGGCACGCACGCTGGGCCGCCCGGTGGATATCGCCTCGTGGCGCCACGCGGAGCAGTTGCCGGCGTTGTTTAACGGCACGCCTATTGGCACGCGCATTCTGGCCTGATTTAACACAGTTGAAGACGGGAAGCACAGGGCTTCCCGGCAGCATAAAACCAAATTTGAAGGAAGCACATTATGGCACTTTGGGGCGGGCGTTTTACTCAGGCAGCCGATCAGCGGTTCAAACAGTTCAACGACTCTTTGCGCTTCGACTATCGCCTGGCGGAGCAGGATATTGTTGGCTCTGTCGCCTGGTCTAAAGCGCTGGTGACGGTGGGCGTGCTGAGTGCCGCCGAGCAACAGCAGCTGGAAGAGGCATTAGGTGTGCTGCTGGAAGAGGTGCGGGCGAACCCGCAGCAAATCCTTGAAAGCGACGCGGAAGATATTCACAGCTGGGTAGAAGGCAAGCTGATCGACAAAGTGGGTCAACTGGGTAAGAAGCTGCATACCGGGCGTAGCCGTAACGATCAGGTCGCCACTGACCTGAAGCTGTGGTGTAAAGACACGGTCGCCGAGCTGCTGTCGGCCAACCGCCAGCTGCAAAGCGCGCTGGTGGAGACAGCTCAGAGCAACCAGGATGCGGTGATGCCGGGGTATACCCACCTGCAGCGCGCGCAGCCGGTGACTTTTGCCCACTGGTGCCTGGCGTATGTTGAAATGCTGGCGCGTGATGAAAGCCGTCTGCAGGATGCCCTGAAACGTCTGGATGTCAGCCCGCTGGGCTGCGGCGCGCTGGCGGGAACCGCCTATGAAATCGACCGCGAGCAGCTGGCTGGCTGGTTGGGCTTTGCCTCGGCGACCCGCAACAGCCTCGATAGCGTTTCTGACCGTGACCACGTGTTGGAACTGCTCTCTGATGCATCGATTGGCATGGTGCACCTGTCACGCTTTGCCGAAGACCTGATTTTCTTTAATACCGGGGAAGCCGGTTTTATTGAGTTGTCCGACCGCGTCACCTCCGGTTCCTCTCTGATGCCGCAGAAGAAAAACCCGGATGCGCTGGAGCTTATCCGTGGTAAATGCGGCCGTGTTCAGGGCGCGCTGACCGGGATGATGATGACCCTGAAAGGTCTGCCGCTGGCGTACAACAAAGACATGCAGGAAGATAAAGAAGGGCTGTTCGACGCGCTCGATACCTGGCTGGACTGCCTGCATATGGCGGCGCTGGTGCTGGACGGTATTCAGGTTAAGCGTCCGCGTTGCGAAGAGGCGGCGCAGCAGGGCTATGCCAATGCCACTGAGCTGGCGGATTACCTGGTAGCGAAAGGGGTTCCGTTCCGCGAAGCGCACCATATCGTCGGTGAAGCGGTGGTAGAAGCGATCGCCCAGGGCAAGCCGCTGGAAGATCTGGCGCTGGCCGACCTGCAGAAATTTAGCAGCGTGATTGCCGATGATGTCTATCCGATTCTGTCGCTGCAGTCTTGCCTGGATAAGCGTTCGGCAAAAGGCGGCGTCTCACCGCAGCAGGTCGCTAAGGCAATTGACGACGCCAGACAGCGTCTGGTGTGAATGCGCTATTTTCACGGGTCATTCTAACGGAGTGAGTCGTCAAAGAGGCTCGGGCCATGCCCGGGCTTTTTTTATGCAAAAAAAAGCGGACACAAGGTCCGCAAAAGTTCACGTTGGCTTTAGTTGTTCGGTCAGGGAATATGATGAGGCCATCGTTGATTTTCTGACGTCGGCCTCGTTTCTGGGCTTATTATTGAACAGAAAACTTGATAGGGATAATCGTTCGTTGCTATGCTATCTATCGCCATGAACTATCATGGCGACGGAGGATGAATAATGAATATTCGCGATCTTGAATACCTGGTTGCGCTAGCCGAGCACCGCCATTTTCGGCGCGCGGCGGACTCCTGCCACGTCAGCCAACCCACGCTGAGCGGACAAATCCGCAAGCTGGAGGATGAACTTGGGGTCATGTTGCTGGAGCGCACCAGCCGTAAGGTTCTGTTTACCCAGGCCGGACTGTTGCTGGTGGATCAGGCGCGTACCGTGTTACGCGAAGTCAAAGTGCTCAAGGAAATGGCAAGTCAACAAGGTGAGACCATGTCCGGGCCGCTGCATATTGGCCTGATTCCGACAATTGGCCCTTATCTGTTGCCGCAAATAATACCGATGCTGCACCAGACTTTTCCAAAACTGGAAATGTATCTGCATGAAGCACAAACGCATCAACTGCTGGCTCAGCTAGACAGCGGTAAGCTGGACTGCGCGATCCTCGCGCTGGTGAAAGAGAGCGAGGCCTTTATTGAGGTCCCGCTGTTTGATGAGCCGATGATGCTGGCTATCTACGAAGATCACCCGTGGGCAAATCGCGATCGCGTGCCGATGTCTGATTTGGCCGGGGAAAAACTGCTGATGCTGGAAGATGGCCACTGCCTGCGCGATCAGGCGATGGGCTTCTGTTTTGAGGCCGGTGCGGATGAAGATACCCATTTCCGCGCGACCAGTCTTGAAACGCTGCGCAACATGGTGGCCGCAGGTAGCGGCATCACGCTGCTGCCGGCGTTAGCGGTGCCGCAGGAGAGAAAACGCGATGGCGTGGTCTATATTCCGTGCATTAAGCCGGAACCAAGACGCACCATTGGTCTGGTATATCGTCCGGGTTCACCGCTGCGTAGTCGCTACGAGCATCTGGCGGAGGCCATCCGCGGCACCATGGATGGCCATTTCGACAAAGCGTTAAAACAGGCGGTTTAAGCCATTTAACGCGGCAACCCGATAGGCTTCCGCCATGGTCGGGTAGTTAAAGGTGGTGTTGACGAAGTACTCAATGGTGTTGCCACCACCTTTCTGCTCCATAATCGCCTGGCCGATATGAATAATCTCGGCCGCGCGTTCACCAAAGCAATGAATGCCCAGGATCTCTTTCGTTTCACGATGGAACAGGATCTTCAGGGTTCCCACGCTCATGCCGACGATTTGCGCGCGTGCCAGGTGTTTAAACGCCGCACGGCCCACTTCATATGGCACCTTCATCGCCGTCAGCTGCTGCTCGGTTTTACCCACGGAGCTGATTTCCGGAATGGTGTAGATACCGGTCGGGATATCTTCAATCAGGTGGGCAGAGGCCTCGCCTTTAATCAGCGCCTGCGCGGCGATGCGGCCTTGATCGTAGGCGGCGGACGCCAGGCTCGGATAACCGATAACGTCACCAACGGCATAGATATGCGGCAGCGCCGTCTGATACATGCTGTTCACTTTGATCTGGCCGCGGCTATCGGTTTTCAGGCCGATATTTTCCAGCGCCAGGGAATCGGTATTACCGGTACGGCCGTTGGCGTACAGCAGGCAGTCGGCTTTCAGTTTTTTGCCCGATTTCAAATGCATGATCACGCCGTCATCGACGGCTTCAATTTTCTCATACTCTTCGTTGTGGCGAATCACCACGCCGCTGTTCCAGAAGTGATAGGAGAGAGAGTCGGACATCTCCTGATCGAGGAACGCCAGCAGACGATCGCGGGTGTTGATCAGGTCGACCTTCACCTCCATGCCGCGGAAAATCGACGCATATTCGCAACCAATAACCCCGGCGCCGTAGATGATCACGTGGCGTGGTTCATGCTGCAGGCTGAGAATCGAATCGCTGTCGTACACGCGCGGATGGGAAAAATCGACATCGGCAGGATGGTAAGGGCGTGAGCCGCAGGCGATGACGAATTTTTCCGCGGTGATGGTCTCGACGGTACCATCGTGACATTCCAGCGCGAGGGTGTGCTCATCAACAAAGTGGGCGTTGCCCTGCAAAATTTCGCAGTGGTTGCGCTCATAGAAACCCTGACGCATATGGGTTTGTTGATTAATCACGCTGTCGGCATGGTTAAGAATGTCGGCAAAAGAAGAACGAAGAAGGCGGGAGTGGTCACTGTAGAGAGGGTTTTGGTTAAACTCGATAATACGACTGACGGCATGGCGGAGCGCTTTTGACGGGATGGTACCCCAGTGGGTACAGCCGCCGCCGACGTTATGATAGCGCTCGATAACGGCGACGCGCGCTCCCTGTTTAACCAGTCCCATGGCGGCGCCTTCACCGCCAGGGCCGGACCCAATCACGATTGCATCATAATCCCAAGAGTGCGACATGGCATTACTCACCTGTTTTATACATAAAATAAACACGATGATAACATTCGCCGGGCTTTAACCCAATTATCGTTGTGCTTTTTTGCGGCATAAAAGCAGAATCGGCTCGTAAACAATCATTCACAAAGCAGTGTAAACCGATTAGTTTTAATCTCTGGTATAGTGCCAGCAGGGCTATTGGAAGGATTCAGACATCGTGATGGGCGTAAGAGCGCTACAAAAAGAGAAAACCCGGCGTTCGCTGGTCGAAGCGGCATTCAGCCAGCTTAGCGCTGAGCGGAGTTTCGCCAGCTTGAGTTTACGTGAAGTCGCGCGCGAGGCGGGGATTGCCCCCACCTCCTTTTATCGCCATTTTCGTGATGTTGATGAGCTAGGTCTGACCATGGTCGACGAGAGTGGGCTCATGCTCCGCCAGCTGATGCGCCAGGCGCGGCAGCGTATCGCTAAAGGCGGTAGCGTGATTCGCACCTCCGTCTCCACATTTATGGAATTTATCGGCAATAACCCTAACGCATTCCGCCTGTTGTTGCGGGAACGTTCTGGCACTTCCGCGGCGTTTCGCGCCGCTGTCGCACGCGAAATTCAACATTTCATCGCGGAACTTGCCGACTATTTAGAAATCGAAAACCACATGCCACGCGCCTTTACCGAAGCGCAGGCTGAAGCTATGGTCACCATCGTGTTTAGTGCCGGCGCAGAAGCGCTGGATGTCGGTGTTGAACAACGTCGGCAGCTGGAAGAACGACTGGTACTGCAGCTCAGAATGATCTCGAAAGGGGCGTACTATTGGTATCGCCGCGAACAAGAAAAAATGTCACATCATTCCGAATAACGTGAAGGACGAGCAATGAAACACTCAGTTCAAGATAAAGGTACGTTGTTGCTGGCGCTGATCGCTGGCCTGTCCATTAATGGAACCTTCGCAGCCCTGTTCAGCTCGATTGTTCCCTTTTCCATCTTCCCGATTCTGTCGTTACTGCTGACGGTGTACTGTCTGCACCAGCGCTATCAGAATCGCAGCATGCCCGTGGGGCTGCCGGGCCTGGCGGCCGCCTGTTTTATTCTGGGCGTTCTGCTGTACAGCACCGTGGTGCGTGCGGAGTATCCGGATATCGGGTCTAACTTCTTCCCGGCGGTGCTGTCGGTGATCACCGTGTTCTGGATTGGCTACCGGATCCGCAACCGTAAGGACACGGCGGCAGAGTAAACCGGTCGTCGGGCTCACCCGGCAAACATCGCGTTGCCGGGTTCATTTCTTCCTTCTTACTTCTTCGTTAACAGCACGCCGCATTCCATATGATGGGTATACGGGAACTGATCGAACAGCGCCAGGCGTGTGACGTCGTGAGTCTGGCTTAAGGTTTCCAGATTCTGGCACAGGGTCTCCGGGTTACAGGAGATATACAGGATCCGTGGATACGCCTGCACCATCTTCTCGGTTTCACTGTCCAGACCGCTGCGCGGCGGATCGACAAAAATGGTCTCGCACTGATAGCTTTGCAGGTCGATACCCTGCAGGCGATTAAACTCTCGCACGCCGTTCATGGCTTGAGTAAACTCTTCTGCCGCCATGCGAATAATCTGCACGTTATCAATATGGTTAGCCGCAATGTTGTACTGGGCCGCTGCGACGGACGGTTTGGCGATCTCGGTTGCCAGTACGCGCTCAAAATTGCGCGCCAGCGCCAGCGAGAAGTTGCCGTTGCCGCAGTACAGCTCCAGTAAATCCCCCGTAGCGTCTTTGGTGGCATCCAGCGCCCATTCCAGCATCTGAATATTCATGGCGGCATTCGGCTGGGTGAAGCTGTTTTCAACCTGACGGTAGATCATCTCCCGGCCTGCGACCGGCAGACGCTCGTCGATGTAATCCTGGTCGAGCTCGATTTTGGTTTTAGTGGCCCGGCCAATCAGATGCACGTTCAGGTTTTGCGCCCGCAGCGCATCGCGCAGGGCGGTGGCCTGCTGACGCCACTCATCGTCGAGCTTTTTGTGGTACAGCAGCGAGACCACGGCCTGGTTGCTCATGGTCGTCAGGTAGTCGACCTGGAATAACTTATGGCGCAAAACCGGGTTGTTGCGAACACCGTCGAGGATGGCGGTCATCAGCTGATTGATAAGCTCGCTGGCTGCCGGGAAGCTATCAACGCGAATGCGGGATTTGGTCTGTTGATCAAACATGATGTGGTACAGGTCGTCGCCATCGTGCCACAGACGAAACTCAGCACGCATTCGATAATGGCTGACCGGCGAACGAAACACCTCCGGAACCGGCGCGGCAAAAGGCACCATCATTTTCTGCAGACGGACGACTTTCTCTGCCAGCTGCGCTTCATACTGTTCGGTCGGAAGATGTTCGGGGGTCATGATGCATCCTGAATAAAATAATTACGCGGGGATTGTAGGGAAAGCGCAGGGGATGTCCAGCCCGGATAAGGTTTCAAATATAATTATAGAAGTCTGGACATCTATATGTTTCTAATTATAGCATTGTGTAACCGGTCCTGTGAGTTAAAAGGGAATCCAGTGCAAATCTGGGGCTGACGCGCAGCGGTAAGGAAGGTGGGATGAACGCATTATGCAGACACTGCCGATAGTTGGTGGGAAGTCTTCATCCATAACACACCCCGAGCCCGAAGACCTGCCGGAATACGTCGCATTTGGTTTCTATCATCGCGTGCTACTGATGAAGCCAGCGGCATCCTTTATATGTTACGGATGCTTTTACAATGATTAAAAAAGCTTCGCTGATGACGGCACTCTCCGTCACGGCATTTTCTGGCTGGGCGCAAGACAGCAATTCAGACACGTTAGTGGTGACAGCAAATCGTTTTCAACAGCCGGTCAATACGGTGCTTGCGCCGACTGACGTGGTGACCCGGGAAGATATCGATCGCTGGCAGGCCAAGGATTTAAACGACGTCATGCGTCGACTGCCTGGTGTGGATGTTGCCCAGAATGGCGGAATGGGGCAGAGCTCGTCGCTGTTCATCCGCGGTACGGAAGCCAAACAGGTGCTGGTGCTGATCGATGGCGTTCCTACGCCTCGCCCTGGCATCACCAATAACCCCGACCTCAACCAAATACCGCTCTCGCTGGTGCAACGGGTGGAGTACATCCGTGGACCGCGCTCCGCGATTTATGGTTCCGGCGCGATGGGCGGGGTGATTAACGTCATTACCCACTCTGATAAAGAAGAATCTAAGATCACTGCGGGCGTCGGGTCGGAAGGCTATCAGCAATACGACGGCACTCTGCGTCATCGCTTCGGCGATACGGTTGCTACTGTGGCGGGCTCCTATGAGGGCAATAAAGGCTTTAACGTTCAGCCTGACTCCAGCTGGAGCCATGACCAGGATCGCGACGGCTTCCGCAGTAAAGCGTTCTGGGGCAGCCTCGAGCATAAATTCAACGATAACTTCGACGGCTTCTTCCGCGGTCGCAGCTATACCAACAACTCCGATTACGATCTGGGAAGTGCGCCCTACAGCGCGGCGTACAGCGCAGATGAAGAACAGCTCTATAACCAGAGCTGGGATGCGGGCCTGACCTACAGCTCCGGGATCTACTCTTCGCAGCTGATCGCCAGCTACCAGAAGGTGAAAGACTACAACTACAGCAGCATCTACGGCCGTTACAATGACGGTACGACGCTCGATCGCATGACGCAGCGTAATCTGCAGTGGGGAAACAATCTTGTTGTTGGTCACGGCTCGGTGAGCGCCGGTGTGGACTGGCAGCAGCAGCGACTGACCTCGTCGGACACGGTGATATCGGATACCTATAAGCGCGATAACACGGGTCTGTATCTGACCGGGCAACAGCAGTTTGGTGATGTGACGCTTGAGGCTTCCGGCCGCGAGGACCACGACGAGCAGTTTGGCTGGCACGGCACCTGGCAAACCACCGCCGGTTGGGAGTTCGTGGAGAATTATCGCGTCACCCTGGGCTACGGCACCGGCTTCCTCGCGCCTTCTCTGGGGCAACAGTTCGGCTCCGCCCGCTTTGGCATCAACTCAAACCCGAACCTGAAGCCTGAAGAGTCTAAGCAGTGGGAAGCCGGACTTGAAGGACTCACCGGTCCGCTGGACTGGCGACTGTCGGCGTATCACTACAAGATTTCGAATCTGATTACCTATTACTCGGATCCTGTCACCTATGACGGTGAGTATGACAATATCAATTCCGCGACCATTAAAGGTGTGGAGTGGACGGGTAATATTGATACCGGCATCTTCAGCCATCGCGTGACGTTGCAGTATGTCGATCCGCGCAATGACGACAACGGCGAAGTCCTGGCCAGACGTTCTAAACGCCAGGCTAAATACCAGCTCGACTGGACGATGTTCAAGGTCGATATGGATATCTCGTGGCAGTATTACGGTAAGCGCTACGACAACAACACGTCTCAGTACAATCCGACGCAGCGAATTTTGCCAAGCTACAGCACGGTTGACGTTTCTGCCGCGTATCCGATCACCGATCGCCTGACAGTTCGTGGTAAAATAGCCAACCTGTTCGATAAAGATTACGAGACAGCTTATGGCTACCAAACTGCAGGACGAGAATACTACTTGTCTGGCAGCTACACCTTCTGATCCACGTCCCACCGTACTGGTGTTTGATTCCGGTGTCGGTGGGTTGTCGGTTTATAATGAGATCCGGCAGCTGCTGCCGGATCTGCATTACATCTACGCTTTCGATAACGTTGCTTTTCCTTATGGGGAAAAGAGTGAAGAATTTATCGTTGAACGCGTACTCGAGATTGTCACCGCAGTTCAGCAGCGTTATCCACTGGCGCTAGCCGTCATTGCCTGTAACACCGCCAGTACCGTCTCTCTTCCTGCACTGCGCGACAAATTCGGCTTTCCCGTGGTGGGTGTGGTGCCGGCGATTAAGCCTGCGGCCCGACTCACGGCGAACGGTATTGTCGGCCTGCTAGCCACCCGCGGTACGGTTAAGCGTCCTTATACGCGTGAGCTAATCAGCCGCTTTGCCAATGAATGTAAGATAGAGATGCTGGGTTCTGCGGAACTGGTTGAGCTGGCAGAAGCGAAGCTGCAGGGCGAGCCGGTCCCGCTGGATGAGTTACGCCGTATTCTGCGTCCCTGGCTGCGAATGTCAGAGCCGCCCGATACCGTGGTGCTGGGCTGCACGCATTTCCCGCTGTTACAGGAAGAACTGCAGCAGGTCTTGCCGGAAGGCACGCGAATGATTGATTCCGGAGCCGCAATTGCCCGCCGTACCGTCTGGCTGCTGGAGCACGAAGCACCAGATGCAAAATCCAGTGATCCTAATATTGCCTATTGCATGGCGCTGACCGCCGGAACCGAGCAACTTTTACCCGTTTTACAGCGTTATGGCTTTGAGACGCTGGAAAAACTGCCGCTTTAAGGGTGTTTTGCACAAAAAAGAGACGGTTGAAAAGTTTTTTTAAAACAGGGCTTGTCAACGTCTCAGAACTCCCTATAATGCGCCTCCACTGACACGGAACAACGGCAAGCAAGCCGCCGGGTCAGAAGGGTTTCTCCGGAAATTCTGACAGAGAAAAGCGAAAACAAATGCTTGACTCTGAATGAGGAAAACGTATTATACGGGACCTCGCAACGGTGAGCGAAAGCCGCGTTGCACTGCTCTTTAACAATTTATCAGACAATCTGTGTGGGCACTCAAAGTGACATGGATTCTTAACGTCCTCGGACGAAAAATGAATACCAAGTCTCTGAGTGAACATACGTAATTCATTACGAAGTTTAATTCACGAGCATCAAACTTAAATTGAAGAGTTTGATCATGGCTCAGATTGAACGCTGGCGGCAGGCCTAACACATGCAAGTCGAGCGGTAGCACAGAGAGCTTGCTCTCGGGTGACGAGCGGCGGACGGGTGAGTAATGTCTGGGAAACTGCCTGATGGAGGGGGATAACTACTGGAAACGGTAGCTAATACCGCATAATGTCGCAAGACCAAAGTGGGGGACCTTCGGGCCTCATGCCATCAGATGTGCCCAGATGGGATTAGCTTGTAGGTGAGGTAATGGCTCACCTAGGCGACGATCCCTAGCTGGTCTGAGAGGATGACCAGCCACACTGGAACTGAGACACGGTCCAGACTCCTACGGGAGGCAGCAGTGGGGAATATTGCACAATGGGCGCAAGCCTGATGCAGCCATGCCGCGTGTATGAAGAAGGCCTTCGGGTTGTAAAGTACTTTCAGCGAGGAGGAAGGCGTTAAGGTTAATAACCTTGGCGATTGACGTTACTCGCAGAAGAAGCACCGGCTAACTCCGTGCCAGCAGCCGCGGTAATACGGAGGGTGCAAGCGTTAATCGGAATTACTGGGCGTAAAGCGCACGCAGGCGGTCTGTTAAGTCAGATGTGAAATCCCCGGGCTCAACCTGGGAACTGCATTTGAAACTGGCAGGCTTGAGTCTTGTAGAGGGGGGTAGAATTCCAGGTGTAGCGGTGAAATGCGTAGAGATCTGGAGGAATACCGGTGGCGAAGGCGGCCCCCTGGACAAAGACTGACGCTCAGGTGCGAAAGCGTGGGGAGCAAACAGGATTAGATACCCTGGTAGTCCACGCTGTAAACGATGTCGACTTGGAGGTTGTTCCCTTGAGGAGTGGCTTCCGGAGCTAACGCGTTAAGTCGACCGCCTGGGGAGTACGGCCGCAAGGTTAAAACTCAAATGAATTGACGGGGGCCCGCACAAGCGGTGGAGCATGTGGTTTAATTCGATGCAACGCGAAGAACCTTACCTACTCTTGACATCCACGGAATTTAGCAGAGATGCTTTAGTGCCTTCGGGAACCGTGAGACAGGTGCTGCATGGCTGTCGTCAGCTCGTGTTGTGAAATGTTGGGTTAAGTCCCGCAACGAGCGCAACCCTTATCCTTTGTTGCCAGCGGTTCGGCCGGGAACTCAAAGGAGACTGCCAGTGATAAACTGGAGGAAGGTGGGGATGACGTCAAGTCATCATGGCCCTTACGAGTAGGGCTACACACGTGCTACAATGGCATATACAAAGAGAAGCGACCTCGCGAGAGCAAGCGGACCTCATAAAGTATGTCGTAGTCCGGATTGGAGTCTGCAACTCGACTCCATGAAGTCGGAATCGCTAGTAATCGTAGATCAGAATGCTACGGTGAATACGTTCCCGGGCCTTGTACACACCGCCCGTCACACCATGGGAGTGGGTTGCAAAAGAAGTAGGTAGCTTAACCTTCGGGAGGGCGCTTACCACTTTGTGATTCATGACTGGGGTGAAGTCGTAACAAGGTAACCGTAGGGGAACCTGCGGTTGGATCACCTCCTTACCTGAAGAACCTGCCTTTGTAGTGTCCACACAGATTGTCTGATGAAAAATAAGCAGTAAAACATCTCTGCAGGCTTGTAGCTCAGGTGGTTAGAGCGCACCCCTGATAAGGGTGAGGTCGGTGGTTCAAGTCCACTCAGGCCTACCAAATTCATCCTGATACTGCGTTGTGAAACGACTCGCATACCTCAGTATGCTTCGCCCTTCCACGCCTTGTTTCAGTCTGAATTACCGGTACGAGAGATGAGTATTACGATGGGGTTATAGCTCAGCTGGGAGAGCGCCTGCCTTGCACGCAGGAGGTCTGCGGTTCGATCCCGCATAGCTCCACCATCCTTTACTGCGACTAACAAGAAAACTTCAGAGTGTACCTGAAAAGGTATGCTGCGAAGTTTTGCTCTTTAAAAATCTGGATCAAGCTGAAAATTGAAACGACACACTGTTTCCTTTCTCCGTAATAAGAAAGGAAAAGCGGTGTGTTCGAGTCTCTCAAATTTTCGCAATGCGGACTGTTTTACGAAACAGCTTCGGGTTGTGAGGTTAAGCGACTAAGCGTACACGGTGGATGCCCTGGCAGTCAGAGGCGATGAAGGACGTGCTAATCTGCGATAAGCGTCGGTAAGGTGATATGAACCGTTATAACCGGCGATTTCCGAATGGGGAAACCCAGTGTGATTCGTCACACTATCGTTAAGTGAATACATAGCTTAACGAAGCGAACCGGGGGAACTGAAACATCTAAGTACCCCGAGGAAAAGAAATCAACCGAGATTCCCCCAGTAGCGGCGAGCGAACGGGGAGGAGCCCAGAGTCTGAATCAGCGCGTGTGTTAGTGGAACGGTCTGGAAAGTCCGGCGGTACAGGGTGATAGCCCCGTACACTAAAATGCACACGTTGTGAACTCGAAGAGTAGGGCGGGACACGTGGTATCCTGTCTGAATATGGGGGGACCATCCTCCAAGGCTAAATACTCCTGACTGACCGATAGTGAACCAGTACCGTGAGGGAAAGGCGAAAAGAACCCCGGCGAGGGGAGTGAAAAAGAACCTGAAACCGTGTACGTACAAGCAGTGGGAGCCTACTTGTTAGGTGACTGCGTACCTTTTGTATAATGGGTCAGCGACTTATATTCTGTAGCAAGGTTAACCGTATAGGGGAGCCGCAGGGAAACCGAGTCTTAACTGGGCGTTAAGTTGCAGGGTATAGACCCGAAACCCGGTGATCTAGCCATGGGCAGGTTGAAGGTTGGGTAACACTAACTGGAGGACCGAACCGACTAATGTTGAAAAATTAGCGGATGACTTGTGGCTGGGGTGAAAGGCCAATCAAACCGGGAGATAGCTGGTTCTCCCCGAAAGCTATTTAGGTAGCGCCTCGTGAACTCATCTTCGGGGGTAGAGCACTGTTTCGGCTAGGGGGTCATCCCGACTTACCAACCCGATGCAAACTACGAATACCGAAGAATGTTATCACGGGAGACACACGGCGGGTGCTAACGTCCGTCGTGAAGAGGGAAACAACCCAGACCGCCAGCTAAGGTCCCAAAGTCACAGTTAAGTGGGAAACGATGTGGGAAGGCACAGACAGCCAGGATGTTGGCTTAGAAGCAGCCATCATTTAAAGAAAGCGTAATAGCTCACTGGTCGAGTCGGCCTGCGCGGAAGATGTAACGGGGCTAAACTGTGCACCGAAGCTGCGGCAGCGACACTATGTGTTGTTGGGTAGGGGAGCGTTCTGTAAGCCGTTGAAGGTGGCCTGTGAGGGTTGCTGGAGGTATCAGAAGTGCGAATGCTGACATAAGTAACGATAAAGCGGGTGAAAAGCCCGCTCGCCGGAAGACCAAGGGTTCCTGTCCAACGTTAATCGGGGCAGGGTGAGTCGACCCCTAAGGCGAGGCCGAAAGGCGTAGTCGATGGGAAACAGGTTAATATTCCTGTACTCGGTGTTACTGCGAAGGGGGGACGGAGAAGGCTATGTTAGCCGGGCGACGGTTGTCCCGGTTTAAGCATGTAGGCGGGAAGTTTAGGTAAATCCGGACTTCTGTTAACGCTGAGGTGTGATGACGAGGCACTACGGTGCTGAAGTAACAAATGCCCTGCTTCCAGGAAAAGCCTCTAAGCATCAGGTAACATCAAATCGTACCCCAAACCGACACAGGTGGTCAGGTAGAGAATACCAAGGCGCTTGAGAGAACTCGGGTGAAGGAACTAGGCAAAATGGTGCCGTAACTTCGGGAGAAGGCACGCTGATGGTAAGTGAAGCGACTTGCTCGTGGAGCTGAAATCAGTCGAAGATACCAGCTGGCTGCAACTGTTTATTAAAAACACAGCACTGTGCAAACACGAAAGTGGACGTATACGGTGTGACGCCTGCCCGGTGCCGGAAGGTTAATTGATGGGGTTATCCGTAAGGAGAAGCTCTTGATCGAAGCCCCGGTAAACGGCGGCCGTAACTATAACGGTCCTAAGGTAGCGAAATTCCTTGTCGGGTAAGTTCCGACCTGCACGAATGGCGTAATGATGGCCAGGCTGTCTCCACCCGAGACTCAGTGAAATTGAACTCGCTGTGAAGATGCAGTGTACCCGCGGCAAGACGGAAAGACCCCGTGAACCTTTACTATAGCTTGACACTGAACATTGAGCCTTGATGTGTAGGATAGGTGGGAGGCTTTGAAGCGTGGACGCCAGTCTGCGTGGAGCCAACCTTGAAATACCACCCTTTAATGTTTGATGTTCTAACGTAGACCCGTAATCCGGGTTGCGGACAGTGTCTGGTGGGTAGTTTGACTGGGGCGGTCTCCTCCCAAAGAGTAACGGAGGAGCACGAAGGTTAGCTAATCCTGGTCGGACATCAGGAGGTTAGTGCAATGGCATAAGCTAGCTTGACTGCGAGCGTGACGGCGCGAGCAGGTGCGAAAGCAGGTCATAGTGATCCGGTGGTTCTGAATGGAAGGGCCATCGCTCAACGGATAAAAGGTACTCCGGGGATAACAGGCTGATACCGCCCAAGAGTTCATATCGACGGCGGTGTTTGGCACCTCGATGTCGGCTCATCACATCCTGGGGCTGAAGTAGGTCCCAAGGGTACGGCTGTTCGCCGTTTAAAGTGGTACGCGAGCTGGGTTTAGAACGTCGTGAGACAGTTCGGTCCCTATCTGCCGTGGGCGCTGGAGAATTGAGGGGGGCTGCTCCTAGTACGAGAGGACCGGAGTGGACGCATCACTGGTGTTCGGGTTGTCATGCCAATGGCATTGCCCGGTAGCTAAATGCGGAAAAGATAAGTGCTGAAAGCATCTAAGCACGAAACTTGCCCCGAGATGAGTTCTCCCTGACTCCTTGAGAGTCCTGAAGGAACGTTGAAGACTACGACGTTGATAGGTCGGGTGTGTAAGCGTAGCGATACGTTGAGCTAACCGATACTAATGAACCGTGAGGCTTAACCTTACAACGCCAAAGCTGTTTTGGTGATTAGAGAGAAGATTTTCAGCCTGATACAGATTAGTCAATATGTCTTTAAGACGTGTTGATAACAGAATTTGCCTGGCGGCGATAGCGCGGTGGTCCCACCTGACCCCATGCCGAACTCAGAAGTGAAACGCCGTAGCGCCGATGGTAGTGTGGGGTCTCCCCATGTGAGAGTAGGGAACTGCCAGGCATCAAATTAGCAGTGAAACCGGGGCAATAAACCGGTTGTTGTAAAGAAATTCGGTGGAGCGGTAGTTCAGTCGGTTAGAATACCTGCCTGTCACGCAGGGGGTCGCGGGTTCGAGTCCCGTCCGTTCCGCCACTTATTAAAATTAAGCCTGCTACATTAGCAGGCTTAATAGTAGCAAATTTAGGGGCGTAGCTCAGTTGGTAGAGCACCGGTCTCCAAAACCGGGTGTCGCGAGTTCGAGTCTCTCCGCCCCTGCCATATATAATCCTTTGCTTAGGCAAAGGATTTTTTTTTGCCTGCCGTTTCCCTTCCAGAAATTTCCTCCACATCCTCCGTCCCTGGAGGCGTGTTTTTAGTTAATCCAGTATGCTGGTTTTGAGTATCTCGCGGATCTGCGCCTGCTTATCGCTATTCTGTAACCAGATAGCGTACAGAGGACGCGACAGCGTTGTGCTATCCGTCACCGTATGTAGCCCGCTTTTATCCTTCACCCAGCGCGTAGGTAACCATGTACAACCATTTAGCGTCGCCAGTTGCTGATAGGCCAACTCGGCGGAACTGGTGGTCAGCAGCGGAACGTCATCGCTACCAATCAGTCCGACCTCATTTTGTTGAAAGTCCGGACCCCATTCCAGGCGCAAATAATTCAATTCACTCTTATTTTTAAACGGCGAGGCGCAGTAGAGTGCCAGGGTAAAATTACCGAGCAACTGGCTGCTTAATTCGTCCATTTTCGGCGATTCTGTCGTGATCAGCAGATCAAGTTGCCGTTCATGTAATTGTTTAACCAGCGATTGCCGCTGCGCAATCCGCGCCTCAAACTGCAGGTTATGGGGCTCTTTGTAGAGTTTCCCCAGCCATCCGTTAAGCATGCATTCCCATAAGGATGCGCTACCGCCAATCGAGAATTCATTATGCCGGGAAGCGTTCGCAACCTCTTTTCGCGCCGCCTGCCAGGTATTCATCAGTGTTTCGGCGTAAGGAAGCAGTTTTTCTCCGGCAGACGTCAGACGGATGTTGTTGCGATGACGGGTAAAAAGGTTAACGCCAAGCTGGTTTTCCAGCTGGCGAATACGAAAGCTGACCGCTGACTGCGTCAGATAAAGCGCCTCCGCTGCTCGCCCAAAGTGGCGAGTTCTACTCACCTCAAGGAAAGTTTTGAGCAATTCCGTATCCACACTCTTCTCCGCAAAATTATTTGTCGTAATGATTTAAATCTTTTGTTTTACACTCTGTCAAGCGTAACTAATACTCCGCGCCATAAATAGCTCGGCCAAAGAATCAGGAGCGTGTAGGATGGCGGAAAGCTTTATGACGACTAATCGTTTTTTCGATAATAAACATTATCCGCGCGGGTTCTCCCGTCATGGTGATTTCACCATCAAAGAGGCACAACTGCTGGAACAGCATGGTTATGCTCTTAACGAACTGGAACTGGGTAAACGCGAACCTGTCACCGAAGATGAAAAACAGTTTGTTTCGGTATGCCGAGGTGAGCGTGAGCCAGTAACGGAAATGGAGCGCGTCTGGATTAAGTATATGGCACGCATTAAGCGGCCTAAGCGTTTCCATACCCTGTCCGGCGGTAAGCCGCAGGTTGAAGGCGCTGAAGATTACACCGAAAGCGACGATTAAGAAAAAAGGGCGAAAGCCCTTTTTTTATGTCATCAGTTTCTGCAAATGAGTCAGCATCCGTTCTATTGCCCGATAGCTAAGGGCCTCCTGAAGATGACAGCGCTCGATACGAGGTTCATCACCGGTGTCGGCGATTGTCCGGGCAACTTTAAGTAAGCGCTGCCAGGCGCGGATAGAGAGTCCCAGCTGTGTTAATACCTGCTCCAGCCATATTGCGTCCTGGTGGTGGAGTGGGCACCAGATTTTCATTTCGCTATTTTCCAGATCGGCATTCAGTTTCTCCTGCCGGGAGAGCTGCTTTTCACGTGCCGCCAGCACTCGCTTGCGCACGCTGGCGCTATCTTCTGACACAGCACCTTCCTGGCTGAGTACGCCGGGTGGTGGCAGAGGGATTTCCAGCGACAGATCGAAGCGGTCCAGGAACGGTCCTGACAGACGCCCCAGATAACGTAAGGTTTGTTCGGGAGAAGCCCGATTATGGTGGCCCTGATAGTGCCCGGTGGGGCTGGGGTTCATCGCGGCAATAAGCTGGAAATGCGCCGGATAGTCAATTTTCGCCCGGGTCCGTGAAATATGTATCTTTCCTGACTCAATCGGCTCGCGCAGCGCATCGAGTACTCTACGTTCAAACTCCGGGAGTTCATCCAGAAATAACACCCCATTATGGGCCAGAGAGATCTCACCTGGAATGGGGATTGAGCCGCCTCCCACCATTGCCGTGAGTGAGGCACTATGATGCGGGCTGCGAAACGGCCGTTGGCGCCACTGTTTCGTCGCGCGTTGAGAGCTGAACAGGCTCAGGATCGCGGCGCTTTCTAATGCCTCCTGATTGCTTAATGGTGGCAGGATACCCGGCAGCCGGCCGGCGAGCATAGTTTTTCCTGTTCCCGGAGGACCGATCAACAGCAGGTTATGCCCACCCGCGGCGACAATTTCCAGCGCGCGTTTCCCCTGCTGTTGCCCAATGACATCACTCAGGTCAGGAAGGCCCTGTGGAGGGCGTTCTGCCTCAGGGAGAGGGCAGGACAACGTGTGCTGGCCTTCCAGGAAAGCGCATACCTCCTGTAGATGCCTGGCGACAAGGCATTCGCCACCTTCAATGAGCCCCACCTCAGTAGCGTTGTCCTCGGCGACGATAATCTGCCGTCCAGCCTTTATCGCCTCCATTGCGCTGGAGATAGCGCCAGGAACGCCACGTAGCGCCCCTGTAAGCGCGAGTTCACCGATAAACTCGTATTGATTCAGCCTGGTAGTATTAAGCTGCTCCGATGCCACCAGAAGCGCGAGAGCGATAGGCAGATCGTACCGACCACCTTCTTTTGGCAGATCGGCCGGAGCCAGGTTAATGGTGACCTTTTTGGCCGGGAACGTATAGCCACTGTTAATGATCGCGCTGCGTACCCGGTCCCGCGCCTCTTTCACCGTGGTTTCAGGAAGACCCACCATGGTCAACCCGGGAAGCCCATTACTGATATGTATTTCGATAGTAATAAGCGGGGCGCTGATACCGAAAGCAGCCCGTGTGTAAACGATCGCGAGTGACATAATGCCTCCTGAGTGCCGGTATTATGTCGGGTGAAAAAGCGTTGGTAACCTGCAATAAGCGTGTTTTAGGCGACGTATTCCAGCGAATTTGCCAGATATCGTTACATTTCATTCAATATGGAATGCGCTTCGCGGTCGAACATCATGGTGGTGGACTCTTCAGAGAGGAATCATCGCGTCGTCATAAAAAATGGCAATAAATTGAATTTTTTTCACTTTATACTTTTCTTATTAAAAACAATTGTTTTACCTAAAATTGTTAGCATGATCAGAAAGTGAGATATAAAAAAATCTTGTGTTTGATGCGATGACTGTGATAACTCTTTAGGTATTCCTTCGAACAAGAAGCCAGAAAGAACAGAAAATGACAGCCCTTCTACGAGTGATTAGCCTGGTCGTGATTAGCGTGGTGGTGATTATTATCCCACCGTGCGGGGCTGCACTTGGACGAGGAAAGGCTTAGTAATCAAGCCTTAACGAACTAAGACCCCCGCACCGAAAGGTCCGGGGGTTTTTTTATAACTTAAAAATGATGAGTGAGGAGCAGACAATGACTAACAGCATAAAATTCTGTTTCTCCCGATCTATGACGGGGAACTAACTATGAACGGGGCACAGTGGGTAGTACATGCTTTGCGAACACAGGGAGTCGACACAGTTTTTGGCTATCCAGGTGGCGCAATTATGCCGGTTTACGATGCATTGTATGACGGCGGCGTGGAACACCTGTTGTGCCGGCATGAACAAGGCGCAGCCATGGCGGCGATTGGTTATGCCCGTGCCACCGGTAAAACCGGCGTCTGCATTGCAACTTCAGGTCCGGGTGCGACGAACCTGATTACCGGTCTGGCGGACGCGTTGCTGGACTCTATCCCCGTTGTTGCCATCACCGGCCAGGTCGCCGCGCCGTTTATCGGCACGGACGCTTTCCAGGAAGTGGATGTTCTGGGACTGTCACTGGCCTGTACCAAACATAGTTTCCTGGTGCAGTCTCTGGAGGAGCTGCCGCGAGTGATCGCCGAGGCTTTCCAGGTCGCCAACTCAGGCCGTCCTGGCCCGGTTCTGGTTGATATCCCAAAAGATATCCAGCTGGCAAAAGGCGAACTCGACCCGTGGTTCTCCACCGTCGATGATGATATCGCCTTCCCTCATGCCGAAGTCGAACAGGCTCTGCAAATGCTGGCAACCGCGCAAAAACCGATGCTGTACGTCGGCGGCGGCGTCGGTATGGCACAGGCGGTTCCCGCTCTGCGCGACTTTATCGGCGTCACGCAACTGCCGGTAACCTGCACGCTGAAAGGCCTGGGCGCCGTTGATGCGGAGTATCCGTACTACCTGGGAATGCTGGGGATGCACGGGACTAAAGCGGCCAATCTGGCGGTACAGGAGTGCGACCTGCTCATCGCCGTCGGGGCGCGGTTTGACGATCGCGTGACCGGGAAGCTGAACACCTTCGCGCCGCATGCGAAAGTTATCCATCTGGATATCGATCCGGCGGAACTGAACAAGCTGCGTCAGGCTCATGTCGCCGTAACGGGCGATCTGAATACGCTGCTGCCGGCGTTACAACGGCCGTTGGCGATTGATGCCTGGCGTCAGTACAACCAGGACCTGTGTGCCGAACACGCATGGCGCTACGATCATCCTGGCGACGGTATTTACGCGCCGCTGCTGCTCAAGCAGCTGTCCGATCGCAAACCGGCCGACAGCGTGGTAACCACCGACGTCGGTCAGCATCAGATGTGGTCAGCGCAGCACATGACCTACACCCGCCCGGAGAACTTTATCACCTCCAGTGGCTTAGGCACGATGGGCTTCGGCCTGCCGGCTGCGGTAGGGGCACAGGTTGCGCGGCCGAACGATACGGTTATCTGCGTCTCTGGTGACGGCTCCTTCATGATGAACGTTCAGGAGCTGGGCACCGTGAAGCGCAAACAGCTGCCGTTGAAAATTCTGTTGCTGGATAACCAGCGCTTAGGGATGGTTCGCCAGTGGCAGCAGCTGTTCTTCGAAGAGCGCTATAGCGAAACGACTCTGACCGATAACCCCGATTTCGTCACGCTGGCCAGCGCCTTTGGCATTCCAGGCCAGCACATCACCCGTAAAGACCAGGTTGAAGCGGCTCTCGACACCATGCTTTCGAGCCAGGGGCCATACCTGCTTCATGTCTCAATTGATGAACTTGAGAATGTCTGGCCGTTGGTACCGCCCGGTGCCAGTAATGCAGAAATGCTGGAGAAATTATCATGATGCAACATCAGGTCGCTTTACAGGCTCGCTTTAACCCGGAAACCTTAGAACGCGTGCTGCGCGTGGTACGCCACCGCGGTTTTCAGGTTTGCTCCATGAATATGGAAACCGCCGCAGACGCCAGCAACATAAATATCGAATTGACCGTTGCCAGCCAGCGTCCCGTCGAATTACTGTTTAGTCAATTAAGTAAGCTGGTCGACGTCGCCTGTGTCGAGATCCAGCAACCAACATCACAACAAATCCGCGCCTAAGCGCAAGGGAAGAAAAATGACGACGAAAAAAGCTGATTACATTTGGTTCAATGGCGAGATGGTTCCGTGGGGCGAAGCCAAGGTTCATGTGATGTCCCATGCGCTTCACTACGGTACTTCTGTATTCGAAGGCATCCGTTGCTACGACTCGCACAAAGGGCCAGTGGTGTTCCGCCATCGCGAACATATGCAGCGTCTGCATGATTCAGCCAAAATTTACCGTTTCCCGGTCTCTCAAAGCGTTGATGAGCTGATGGAAGCCTGCCGTGAAGTGATCCGTAAAAACGGCCTGACCAGCGCTTACATCCGCCCGCTGATCTTTGTTGGCGATGTGGGCATGGGCGTGAACCCGCCGGCGGGATACAGCACTGACGTGATCATCGCGGCGTTCCCGTGGGGAGCTTATCTTGGCGCTGAAGCGCTGGATCAGGGGATCGATGCGATGGTTTCTTCCTGGAACCGTGTCGCGCCGAACACCATCCCTACTGCCGCGAAAGCCGGCGGTAACTATTTGTCCTCGCTGCTGGTTGGCAGTGAAGCCCGTCGTCATGGCTATCAGGAAGGGATCGCCCTCGATGTGAACGGCTATATCTCCGAAGGCGCGGGTGAAAACCTGTTTGAAGTGAAAGACGGCATTCTGTTCACGCCTCCGTTCACCTCTTCCGCACTGCCGGGCATTACCCGTGACGCTATTATCAAACTGGCGAAAGACCTGGATATCGAAGTCCGCGAGCAGGTGCTGTCCCGCGAATCGCTGTATCTGGCGGATGAAGTCTTCATGTCGGGCACGGCGGCAGAAATTACGCCGGTGCGTAGCGTTGATGGTATCCAGGTTGGCGAAGGCCGCTGCGGCCCGGTGACCAAACGTATTCAGCAAGCATTCTTTGGCCTCTTCACCGGTGAAACCGAGGATAAATGGGGCTGGTTGGATCAGGTTAACCACTAAGCATTAAAAGATGGGGCGACACGCAGCGCCCCATTTCACAGAAACTGGGAGTAACTAAAGCATGCCTAAGTACCGTTCCGCCACCACCACTCATGGCCGTAATATGGCGGGTGCCCGCGCGCTGTGGCGCGCAACCGGGATGACTGACGCCGATTTCGGTAAGCCGATTATCGCCGTCGTTAACTCCTTTACCCAGTTTGTTCCGGGTCACGTACACCTGCGCGATCTGGGTAAGCTGGTTGCAGAGCAGATTGAAGCCTCAGGCGGCGTTGCGAAAGAATTCAACACCATCGCAGTGGATGATGGGATCGCCATGGGCCATGGAGGTATGCTTTATTCACTGCCATCCCGTGAACTGATTGCCGACTCGGTTGAGTACATGGTCAACGCGCACTGTGCTGATGCCATGGTCTGTATCTCCAACTGCGACAAAATCACCCCGGGGATGCTGATGGCTTCCCTGCGCCTCAATATTCCGGTTATTTTCGTCTCCGGCGGCCCAATGGAAGCCGGGAAAACCAAGCTGTCTGACAAGATCATCAAGCTCGATCTGGTTGATGCAATGATTCAGGGAGCTGACCCGAAAGTTTCCGACGAACAGAGTGAACAGGTTGAACGTTCTGCCTGTCCGACTTGCGGCTCCTGCTCCGGGATGTTCACCGCCAACTCGATGAACTGCCTGACCGAAGCACTGGGTCTGTCGCAGCCGGGTAACGGCTCCTTGCTGGCAACGCACGCCGACCGCAAGCAACTGTTCCTTAACGCGGGGCAACGTATCGTTGAGCTGACCAAACGCTACTACGAGCAGGATGACGCATCCGCGCTGCCGCGTAATGTCGCCTGTAAAGCGGCGTTTGAAAATGCCATGACGCTGGATATCGCCATGGGCGGTTCCACCAATACCGTACTGCACCTGCTGGCAGCCGCGCAGGAAGCGGAAATCGACTTCACGATGAGTGATATCGACAAGCTTTCACGCAAGGTACCGCAGCTGTGTAAAGTGGCGCCGAGCACGCAGAAATACCATATGGAAGACGTTCACCGTGCGGGCGGCGTGCTGGGGATCCTCGGCGAACTGGATCGCGCCGGACTGTTGAACCGCGACGTGAAAAACGTTTTAGGCCTGACCCTGCCGCAAACGCTCGATCAATACGATGTCATGCTGACCAAAGATGACGCGGTGAAAAAAATGTTCCGCGCTGGCCCGGCAGGTATTCGTACGACCCAGGCGTTCTCGCAGGATTGTCGCTGGGATACCCTGGATGACGATCGCGCTGAAGGCTGCATCCGCTCGCTGGAACATGCTTACAGCAAAGATGGCGGCCTGGCGGTACTGTACGGCAACTTTGCAGAAAATGGCTGTATCGTGAAAACGGCCGGCGTGGATGACAGCATCCTGAAATTCACCGGGCCTGCCAAAGTCTACGAAAGCCAGGACGATGCCGTTGAGGCGATCCTCGGTGGCAAAGTGGTGGCGGGCGACGTCGTGGTTATTCGCTACGAAGGGCCGAAGGGTGGTCCGGGGATGCAAGAGATGCTCTACCCGACAACCTTCCTGAAATCCATGGGGCTGGGCAAAGCCTGTGCGCTGATCACCGACGGACGTTTCTCAGGCGGCACATCAGGCCTGTCGATTGGTCACGTTTCACCGGAAGCGGCCAGCGGCGGCAATATCGCGATTATCGAAGATGGCGATATGATTGCCATTGATATTCCGAACCGTGGGATTCAACTGCAGTTGAGCGATGCCGAGATTGCCGCACGTCGCGAAGCGCAAGAGGCTCGTGGCGATCGGGCGTGGACGCCGAAATCCCGTGAACGTCAGGTCTCTTTTGCACTCCGCGCCTATGCCAGCCTGGCAACCAGCGCCGATAAGGGCGCGGTACGCGATAAATCCAAACTTGGGGGTTAATCATGGCCGAGTCACAACCCCTGTCTGCCGCCCCTGAGGGGGCGGAATATCTCAGGGCGGTGCTACGGGCACCGGTCTATGAAGCGGCGCAGATTACGCCGCTGCAGAAAATGGAAAAGCTCTCTTCGCGTCTTGATAACGTGATCCTGGTGAAGCGAGAAGATCGCCAGCCGGTGCATAGCTTCAAGCTGCGCGGGGCCTACGCGATGATGGCGGGGCTGACGGAAGCGCAGAAAGCGCAGGGCGTGATCACCGCTTCCGCAGGTAACCACGCTCAGGGCGTGGCTTTCTCCGCCTCGCGCCTTGGCGTGAAGGCGCTGATCGTGATGCCGGTTGCGACGGCGGATATCAAAGTCGACGCGGTGCGTAACTTTGGTGGCGAAGTCCTGCTACACGGTGCCAATTTTGACGAAGCGAAAGCAAAAGCCATTGAGCTGGCGCAACAGCAGAACTTCACCTGGGTGCCGCCCTTTGACCATCCGATGGTGATTGCCGGACAGGGCACGATGGCGCTGGAACTGCTGCAGCAGGATGCCCATCTGGACCGCGTTTTTGTTCCGGTCGGCGGCGGCGGTCTTGCCGCGGGCGTTGCGGTTCTGATCAAGCAGCTGATGCCGCAGATCAAGGTGATTGCGGTAGAAGCGGAAGACTCTGCCTGCCTGAAAGCCGCGCTGGAAGCCGGACATCCGGTGGACCTGCCGCGCGTCGGGCTGTTTGCCGAAGGGGTGGCGGTGAAACGCATCGGTGACGAGACCTTCCGGGTTTGTCAGGAGTATCTCGACGATATCATCACCGTCGACAGCGATGCGATTTGCGCGGCGATGAAAGACTTGTTCGAAGATGTCCGTGCGGTAGCAGAACCTTCTGGCGCGCTGGCGCTGGCGGGGATGAAGAAATATATCGCTCAGCATGATATTCGCGGCGAACGGCTGGCACACGTGCTGTCCGGCGCTAACGTTAACTTCCACGGCCTGCGCTACGTTTCCGAACGCTGCGAGCTGGGTGAACAACGCGAAGCGCTGCTGGCGGTCACCATCCCGGAAGAGAAAGGCAGCTTCCTGAAGTTTTGCCAGCTGCTGGGCGGGCGTTCAGTCACCGAGTTCAACTACCGTTTCGCTGATGCTCAGGACGCCTGTATCTTCGTCGGTGTCCGTTTGAGCCGAGGCCTGGAAGAGCGCAAAGAGATTCTGGATCTGCTGCGGGAAGGCGGCTATAGCGTGGTCGATCTTTCCGATGACGAAATGGCGAAGCTGCATGTGCGCTACATGGTCGGCGGGCGGCCGTCAAAACCGCTGCAGGAGCGGCTGTTTAGCTTCGAATTCCCTGAGTCGCCAGGGGCGCTGCTTAAGTTCCTGCATACGTTAGGCACCCACTGGAACATCTCTCTGTTCCACTACCGCAGCCATGGGACCGACTATGGTCGCGTGCTGGCCGGTTTTGAGCTTGGCGATCATGAGCCAGATTTTGAAACCCGACTGCATGAGCTGGGCTATGACTGCCACGATGAAACGCATAACCCGGCATTTCGCTTCTTTCTTGCGGGTTAGTGGTTAGGCAACAAAGACCAGAAAGCATCAATAAGCGGCTCATACAGCCGCTTTTTTTGTGCGCACACGCCCAGCTCAAATGGCGTTTTTTCATCGCTGCGCTCTAAAATCATTACGCGATTGCGTACCGGTTCCGGGCTGTTCTCCAGCACCACTTCGGGAATCAGGGCTACGCCGCAGCCGAGTGCGACCATCGAGACCATCGCCTCATGGCCACCCACGGTGGCATAAATTGACGGGTTGCTGATTTTTTGCCGCCGGAACCACAGTTCGATACGCCGACGCACCGGGCCCTGATCGGCCATGATAAATGGCACCGTTGACCAGTCGGGGTTCTCCACCGAAATCTGGCTACGTACCGGGCAAGGCAAGGCCGGGGCTATCAGCACCACCGCCAGATTCTCCAGCATTGAAAACGCCACTGCGCCCGGCAACGTCTCCGGCTTACCGGCGATCGCGAGGTCAGCTTCGCCCGTCTCCACTTTTTCCATGGCGTCGGCGGCATCGCCGGTGGTGAGCTTAATTTCTACCGAAGGGTGCTCGGCGCGAAAGCGGTCGAGAATCGGCGGTAGATGGCTGTAGGCGGCGGTGACGGAGCAGAAAATATGCAGCTCGCCGGACAGCGACGGCCCCTGCTGATCGATGGTGTGGCGCAATTGTTGATACTGCAACAGCGTTTGCTGGGCAAACGTTCTCAGCTCTTCGCCCGCTTCGGTGAGCGTGACCGTGCGGTTATCGCGGACAAACAGCGCCTGGCCAAGGTCTTCTTCCAGGCGCTGGATTTGCCGGGACAGGGTCGAGGGACTGACGTGCATCGCCCGCGCGCTGCGGCCAAAATGGCGGCTTTCCGCCAGATGCAGGAAGGTTTTCAGATCGCGTAAATCCACTGGCCGCACTCCACGATTTTACATTGCAGATATTGCAATGTGACGTTGTGAATATATCAATTTCCGCAATGAATTTCCTGTCATATAGTGGGTTCATTCTCAATTGCCACAATACGGCAAGCGAACCGAACAATAAGACGTACAACATCACGGAGTATCACCATGGCTAACTACTTTAATACACTGAACCTGCGCCAGCAGCTGGCACAGCTGGGTAAATGTCGTTTTATGGCTCGCGACGAATTCGCCGATGGCGCCAGCTACCTTCAGGGTAAAAAAGTGGTCATCGTCGGCTGCGGCGCCCAGGGTCTGAACCAGGGTCTGAACATGCGTGACTCTGGCCTGGATATCTCCTACGCACTGCGTAAAGAAGCCATCGCTGAAAAACGTGCTTCCTGGCGCAAAGCGACCGAAAACGGTTTTACCGTCGGGACTTATGAAGACCTGATCCCGCAGGCTGATCTGGTTGTTAACCTGACGCCGGACAAACAGCACTCTGACGTTGTGCGTTCTGTACAGCCGCTGATGAAAGATGGCGCTGCGCTGGGCTACTCTCACGGTTTCAACATCGTGGAAGTGGGCGAGCAGATCCGTAAAGACATCACCGTCGTGATGGTCGCGCCGAAGTGCCCGGGTACCGAAGTGCGTGAAGAGTACAAACGCGGTTTCGGTGTACCGACGCTGATCGCTGTTCACCCGGAAAACGACCCGAAAGGCGAAGGCATGGCTATCGCTAAAGCCTGGGCTGCGGCGACCGGTGGTCACCGTGCCGGCGTACTGGAGTCCTCCTTCGTTGCGGAAGTAAAATCTGACCTGATGGGCGAGCAGACTATCCTGTGCGGTATGCTGCAGGCCGGTTCTCTGCTGTGCTTCGACAAGCTGGTGGCTGAAGGCACCGACCCGGCTTACGCAGAAAAACTGATTCAGTTCGGCTGGGAAACCATCACCGAAGCGCTGAAGCAGGGCGGTATCACCCTGATGATGGATCGCCTGTCCAACCCGGCGAAACTGCGTGCTTATGCGCTGTCCGAGCAGCTGAAAGAGATCATGGCGCCGCTGTTCCAGAAACACATGGATGACATCATCTCCGGTGAATTCTCTTCCGGCATGATGGCTGACTGGGCTAACGACGATAAGAAACTGCTGACCTGGCGTGAAGAGACCGGTGCAACCGCGTTCGAAACCGCTCCACAGTTCGAAGGTAAAATCGGCGAGCAGGAGTACTTCGATAAAGGCGTTCTGATGATCGCTATGGTGAAAGCGGGCGTTGAGCTGGCGTTCGAAACCATGGTTGATTCCGGCATCATTGAAGAGTCCGCTTACTACGAATCACTGCACGAGCTGCCGCTGATTGCCAACACCATCGCGCGTAAGCGTCTGTATGAAATGAACGTGGTTATCTCCGACACCGCAGAATACGGTAACTACCTGTTCTCTTACGCTTGCGTACCGCTGCTGAAAGAGTTCATGACCACTCTGCAGACCGGTGACCTCGGCAAAGCGATCGCGGAGGGCGCGGTAGATAACGCCCAGCTGCGTGACGTGAACGACGCGATTCGTAACCACCCGATCGAATCCGTCGGCCACAAACTGCGCGGCTACATGACTGACATGAAACGTATTGCTGTTGCGGGCTAACGCTCTGCTCTGAATACGAGACGTCAATAAACGAAAACCCGGCATGCGTCAGCACTGCCGGGTTTTTTGTTTTTGCATCAATCATCGTGAACCGCTCTCAGGCAGAGTGGTTCGGTCGTTATTACTTGCGGTACAGGACTTTGATGATGTGATAGCCAAACTGGGTGTGCAGCGGGCCGGTTGGCTCCAGCTCAGGGCAGGAGAAGACCACTTTATCAAACGCCGGAACCATCTGGCCCTGACGGAATTCACCTAAATGGCCGCCTTTTTTACCTGACGGGCAGGTAGAGTGTTTTTTCGCCAGCTTCTCGAAATCGGCGCCGTTTTTGATCTGCTCCAGCAGGTCGAGGGCCAGTTTCTCTTCTTTCACCAGAATGTGCATTGCTGCCGCTGTTTTTGCCATGATCGTGCCTTGATAAGTTGCTATGAATCAGACGGCAATATTAGCATGCGCTAGCGGCGATACAGCACCTTAATGATGTGGTAGCCGAACTTAGTTTTTACCGGTCCGAAGGGTTTGAGCAGCGGGCAACTGAAGACGGCGCTGTCAAACGGGCCAACCATAACGCCCCGGTTAAACTCACCAAGATCGCCGCCATTGCGGCCTGACGGACATTTTGAATAGCGTTTTGCCAGATGATCAAAGCTCACGCCGCGTTCCAGTTTGGCGAGGATCTCTTGGGCCAGCTTTTCTTCTTTTACCAGGATATGCAGGGCTGCTGCGCTCTTTGCCATCGTTTTGCTCTCAGGATTATCGGTGTTGCGACCACTTTACCATTAGCCGGTAAATCTCCTCCCGGCTTTCTGCTACAATCCACACCCCGTTCGAAGATTGAGCAAGATTCCCATGCGTTTAAACCCTGGCCAACAACAAGCCGTCGAATTCGTCACTGGACCGTGCCTGGTGCTGGCGGGCGCCGGTTCCGGTAAGACCCGCGTTATCACCAATAAAATTGCGCACCTGATCCGCGGCTGCGGCTATCAGGCACGCCATATTGCGGCGGTGACCTTCACGAACAAAGCGGCACGCGAAATGAAAGAGCGTGTCGGGCAAACGCTGGGACGCAAAGAAGCGCGTGGTTTGATGATCTCCACCTTCCATACCTTGGGGCTGGATATTATTAAGCGTGAGTACGCCGCGCTGGGGATGAAATCTAACTTTTCGCTGTTCGATGATACCGACCAGGTCGCCCTGCTCAAAGAGCTGACCGAGGGGCTGATCGAAGACGATAAAGTGGTGCTGCAGCAGCTGATCTCGACGATCTCGAACTGGAAAAACGATCTGCAAACGCCGGCGCAGGCCGCCGCAAATGCGAAGGGCGAACGGGATCGGATCTTTGCCCACTGCTACGGGCTGTATCACGCGCATATGAAAGCCTGCAACGTGCTGGATTTTGACGATCTGATCCTGCTGCCGACCTTACTGTTGCAGCGTAACGAAGAGGTGCGCGAACGCTGGCAGAACAAGATCCGCTATCTGCTGGTAGATGAGTATCAGGATACCAACACCAGCCAGTACGAGATGGTGAAGCTGCTGGTCGGGCAGCGCGCGCGGTTTACCGTGGTGGGCGATGATGACCAGTCTATCTATTCCTGGCGTGGCGCGCGGCCGCAGAACCTGGTGCTGCTGAGTCAGGACTTCCCGGCCCTGCAGGTGATTAAGCTAGAACAGAACTACCGTTCTTCCGGGCGCATACTGAAAGCGGCCAACATCCTGATCGCCAACAACCCGCATGTCTTCGAAAAGCGCCTGTTTTCCGAACTGGGGTATGGCACAGAGCTGAAAGTCCTCTCGGCGAACCATGAAGAGCATGAAGCGGAGCGGGTGACCGGGGAGTTGATTGCCCATCACTTTATCAATAAGACGCAATACAAGGATTACGCAATCCTCTACCGCGGTAACCATCAGGCGCGGGTCTTTGAAAAGATGCTGATGCAGAACCGCATCCCGTACAAAATCTCGGGCGGCACGTCGTTCTTCTCCCGACCGGAGATCAAAGATCTGCTGGCCTATCTGCGGGTGCTGACCAACCCTGATGATGACAGTGCCTTCCTGCGCATCGTCAACACGCCGAAGCGCGAAATCGGCCCGGCAACGCTGCAAAAACTGGGCGAATGGGCGATGACCCGCAATAAGAGTTTGTTCACCGCCAGTTTCGACATGGGCCTCACCCAGACGCTCACCGGTCGCGGATACGATGCGCTCACCGGCTTTACGCAGTGGCTGGGCGAGATTCAGCGTCTGGCAGAAAGTGAGCCGATCGTGGCGGTGCGCGATCTGATCCGCGGGGTGGATTATGAGTCCTGGCTGTATGAGACCTCCCCGAGCCCGAAAGCCGCAGAGATGCGCATGAAAAACGTCAACCAGCTGTTTAGCTGGATGACCGAGATGCTGGAAGGCAGCGAAATCGACGAGCCAATGACCCTCACTCAGGTGGTCACCCGCTTCACGCTGCGCGATATGATGGAGCGCGGCGAGTCAGATGAAGAGTCGGATCAGGTGCAGCTGATGACCCTGCATGCCTCGAAGGGGCTGGAATTTCCCTATGTATACCTGGTAGGCATGGAAGAGGGATTGCTTCCCCATCAGAGCAGCATCGATGAAGATAACGTTGATGAAGAGCGTCGGCTGGCCTACGTGGGGATCACCCGCGCGCAGAAAGAACTGACGTTTACGCTGTGCAAAGAGCGTCGCCAGTACGGAGAGCTGGTGCGCCCGGAGCCAAGTCGTTTTTTGCTGGAGCTACCGCAGGATGATCTGATCTGGGAGCAGGAGCGCAAAGTCATCACCCCGGAAGAGCGGATGCATAAAGGACAGGCCAACGTCGCCAATATTCGGGCCATGCTGGCAAAAGCGAAAGGTAAGTAACCGGCAGGGCGTTCCCGGTGACGCGCACCGGGGACATTTTAGCGTTGCCGCCGCCTCAGGAGCGGGCGGAATTAAGCTACTTCCAGCGGCCAGTGGACATAGCTTTGCCACTGGCACTCTTGCTCCACCATCTCCCGACCCAGCGGATGGCTTTCCAGCCATTCGTCCGGCAGCGTCAGCATCAGTTTCTCGCCGTCGACCGTCAGCCCAATGGCGGGCAGAAGATCGTCGCGACGGCGGCTGGCAAACAGGATCGCCAGACGCAGCAAGCGGCATAAATGCTCTGCCACTCGCGGCTTCACCGCATTCTGCTGGTGGAGAGAAGAGAGGTCGATGGCGTTGGTTTGATTGAGCAATAACGTGGCGAGCAGCTTTTTTTGTGCCGGAGTGAAGCCGGGCAGATCAAGGTTGCTCACCAGATAGGCGGCATGCTGCGGCGCGCGTTTAAAATCCACGCTCAGGCCGATTTCATGTAGCGCGCAGGCGCTGGCCAGCAGCTCGCGGCTCAATGATTCCAGCTCCCAGCTGTCGTCCAGTTGATTCACCAGATGGGCCGCGAGATGGCTCACTCGCTGCGCCTGCTCGGTATCGATCATAAAGCGGCGCTGAATATTGCGCAGCGTACGGCTGCGGATATCCTGATCGACGGACAGATGCAGCATGCCGTAGACCAGCCCTTCACGCAGTGCGCCGCCCGCGAGGGTCATGCACTGAATATTCAGTTCGCTGAAGATGGCAATAAGAATGGCCAGGCCGCTTGGGAAAACCAGCGCACGCTCTAAGGTTAAGCCTTCGATTTCCAGCTCTTCCAGACGTCCGCACTGGATCGCCCGCTGTTTGAGCTGCTGCAGTTTGGCTAAGGTGATGCGCTCATCCATTCCCTGCGCCATCATGATTTCCTGCAGCGCCTGCACGGTGCCGGATGCGCCAACGCACACCTTCCAGCCGTGGTAGTTCAGGGTGTCGGTAATCGGGCGCAGAACTTCGCGTGCGGCATCTTCTGCGAGTTCGAAGTTTTCTTTCGTCAGGTTACGATCGGCGAAGTAGCGTTCCAGCCAGGTCACGCACCCCATCGACAGGCTAAAGAGCGACGTGGTCTGGGCGCCTGTGCCGGTCACCAGTTCGGTACTGGCACCGCCGATATCGACCACCAGTCGGCGATCTTCACCGCCGGTGGTATGCGCCACGCCTTGATAGATCAGACGCGCTTCTTCTTCGCCGCTGATCACCTGCACCGGACAGCCGAGGATTTCCCGCGCCTTTGCTAAAAATTCATCGGCGTTGACGGCCAGGCGTAACGTGGCGGTTGCCACCACGCGAATTTGAACCGGGGGGATATCCTGCAGGCGCTCGGCAAACAGTCGCAGGCACTGCCATCCACGCTCCATCGCGTCTGCGGAGAGCGCATTATCACTGTTCAGGCCAGCGGCCAGACGCACTTTGCGCTTGATGCGGCTGAGCGTCTGGATGCTCCCGGCCACCTCGCGTACAACCAACATATGAAAGCTATTGGAACCAAGATCGATAGCTGCATAAAGCGAGGTGGAACTCATACACTTCATCCTTCAAGTTGCCTCTGTGTTGACGGCGTTCTCGCGCCCGAATCACTTACCGGTGTAAGCGCATCGGGATTCACTCTCTTGCCGCCTTGATGCATCCTGAAGGATTTTGTGTATGGCATAAATCTTTAACCTGAACGACGACGGTTACGAGGCGGACCATTGCGACGCGGGCCATTACCTGTGCGTGGGCGCGACAGGCGCAGCGGCTTAGGCAAGTCGGTCATGAGTGCGTCCGGGTTGTACTTGCTGACCGGAATGGAATGACCGGTGTAGGTCTCAATCGCCGGTAGGTTCAACGCGTACTCTTCACAGGCCAGGCTGATGGAGTGACCGCTGGCGCCCGCGCGACCGGTACGGCCGATACGGTGAACGTAATCTTCGCAGTCGTCCGGCAGGTCAAAGTTAAAGACGTGCGTAACGGCCGGGATATGCAGACCACGTGCAGCAACGTCTGTCGCCACCAGAATGTCGATATCGCCACGTGTAAAATCTTCAAGAATACGCAGGCGTTTTTTCTGTGCGACGTCGCCGGTTAACAGGCCAACGCGATGACCGTCCGCGGCCAGATGACCCCAGATATCTTCGCAACGATGTTTGGTGTTAGCGAAAATAATCGCGCGGTCCGGCCACTCTTCTTCCAGCAACGTCTGCAGCAGACGCATTTTTTCTTCGTTGGAAGGATAGAACAGCTCTTCTTTAATACGGTGACCCGTTTTCTGTTCCGGCTCGACTTCAACATACTCGGCGTTGTTCATCTGCTCGAACGCCAGTTCGCGGACACGGTAAGAAAGGGTAGCGGAGAACAGCATGTTCAGACGCTGGTTGGTTGGCGGCATGCGACGGAACAACCAACGGATATCTTTAATAAAGCCGAGATCGTACATGCGATCGGCTTCATCCAGTACGACGACCTGAATCGCACCAAGGTTAATGTGATTCTGTTTTGCGTAATCGATCAGACGACCGGTCGTGCCGATCAGAATGTCGACGCCGCTTTCCAGGACTTTCAGCTGCTTATCGTAGCCGTCGCCGCCATACGCCAGACCCAGCTTCAGGCCTGTCGCCTGCGCCAGAGGTTCTGCGTCAGCGTGAATCTGTACCGCCAGCTCACGCGTCGGTGCCATGATCAGCGCGCGCGGTTGGTTGACCTGGCGGTCTTCTTTAGCCGGGTGAGTGAGAAGATAATGAAACGTTGACGTCAGGAACGCCATTGTTTTTCCGGTACCGGTTTGCGCCTGCCCGGCGACATCACGACCTTCCAGTGTCAGTGGAAGCGCGAGAGCCTGAATGGGCGTACAATTATGAAAGCCTTTCTTTTCAAGGGCTTCAATCACTGCCGGGTGCAGGGCGAAGTCGGAAAACTTCTGTTCTGTTAAATGTGTTTTGCTCATAGTGTGGTAGAATATCAGCTTACTATTGCATTAAGAAAGCGTATCCGTTGAAATAACGTCAACCTTTCGTTGGCTATACGCGAAATGACTTAGGCTGCATCTGCGGCAACCGAATGAATCCTCGAAAGCTTAGACTACTCAGCGAGCCGAGGAGGATTAATCTACCCGAAACGGGTTGATGACGGTTTGTTTTGGCGTCTGCGAGACGAAGTCCATGAGGGACCGGGTCGCACAGATGTCAGTATAAAGAGGCATCCTGAAGATTAACGTGTATAACGTAGCATCGGCACGTCGTTGATGTCTGCGACACCAACACACCAGGCTTATTCCTGTGGAGTTAAATATGAGCGATAAAATTATTCACCTGACTGACGACAGTTTTGACACGGACGTACTCAAGGCTGACGGGCTAACCCTCGTCGATTTCTGGGCAGAGTGGTGCGGTCCGTGCAAAATGATCGCCCCGATTCTGGATGAGATCGCTGAAGAGTATCAGGGCAAACTGACCATTGCTAAACTGAACATCGATCAGAACCCGGGTACGGCGCCAAAATATGGCATTCGCGGCATCCCAACCCTGCTGCTGTTTAAGAACGGCGAAGTCGCGGCAACCAAGGTTGGCGCACTGTCTAAAGGCCAACTGAAAGATTTCCTCGACGCCAACCTGGCGTAAGCGGTTTGCCATTCCGGCGTCCGGGGCCCTATTTTTAGCGGAACTCTGGACGCCCGGCTAGAGTCGTGCTAAGTTAATTTCAGACTTCGTTTTAAACATACCTTTATTGTTTGAATCTTGTTTTACCCAAAGCGTCCCGCAGCAATGCGCGAGAAGCTACAAATTCCGGGCTTATCACTCTTTCCGTTTGTCGTTCCAGCTCTGCGTTCTTTCCTGTGACCAGGCAACGTACAGGCACGAGATGAAGGCCGTTAACAGGCATGGAAGTTCCTGCCATACCATTCACAACATTAAGTTCGAGTTCTACCCCGAGTTTAAGAACCCACACCATTATGAATCTTACCGAATTAAAGAATACGCCGGTTTCTGAGCTGATTACTCTCGGCGAAAATATGGGGCTGGAAAACCTGGCCCGTATGCGTAAGCAGGATATTATTTTTGCCATCCTCAAGCAGCATTCGAAGAGTGGCGAAGATATCTTTGGCGATGGCGTACTGGAGATACTGCAGGATGGATTTGGTTTCCTCCGCTCCGCAGACAGCTCCTACCTCGCCGGTCCCGACGACATCTACGTATCCCCTAGCCAAATCCGCCGTTTCAACCTCCGCACTGGTGACACCATTTCCGGTAAGATTCGTCCTCCTAAAGAGGGTGAGCGTTACTTTGCACTGTTGAAAGTTAACGAAGTTAACTACGACAAGCCGGAAAATGCGCGCAATAAGATCCTGTTCGAGAACTTAACGCCGCTGCATGCCAACTCTCGCCTGCGTATGGAACGTGGTAACGGTTCTACTGAAGACTTAACCGCTCGCGTACTGGATCTGGCCTCGCCGATCGGTCGTGGCCAGCGTGGTCTGATTGTCGCGCCGCCGAAAGCGGGTAAAACCATGCTGCTGCAGAACATCGCGCAGAGCATCGCGTACAACCACCCTGACTGTGTGCTGATGGTGCTGCTGATCGACGAACGTCCGGAAGAAGTGACCGAGATGCAGCGTCTGGTTAAAGGTGAAGTCGTTGCTTCGACCTTTGACGAACCAGCATCTCGCCACGTTCAGGTTGCTGAGATGGTTATCGAGAAGGCGAAACGCCTGGTTGAGCATAAGAAAGACGTAATCATTCTGCTCGACTCCATTACCCGTCTGGCCCGTGCGTACAACACCGTGGTCCCGGCATCAGGTAAAGTGCTGACCGGTGGTGTGGACGCTAACGCCCTGCACCGTCCGAAGCGTTTCTTCGGCGCCGCACGTAACGTTGAAGAGGGCGGTAGCCTGACCATCATCGCGACGGCCCTGATCGATACCGGTTCCAAAATGGACGAAGTTATCTACGAAGAGTTTAAAGGCACCGGTAACATGGAGCTGCACCTCTCTCGTAAGATTGCTGAAAAACGCGTCTTCCCGGCTATCGACTACAACCGTTCCGGTACCCGTAAAGAAGAACTGCTCACCACTCAGGAAGAGCTGCAGAAGATGTGGATCCTGCGCAAAATCATCCATCCAATGGGTGAAATCGACGCGATGGAGTTCCTCATCAATAAGCTGGCGATGACCAAAACTAACGATGACTTCTTCGACATGATGAAGCGTTCGTAAGTTAACAAAGCCAAAAAAACGCCACGCAACCGCGTGGCGTTTTGTTTTTGGGATTTGTATGATCCAGGAAGGGAAAATAAAACTGGTATTATCGTATGATTAGCGTACCACTCCAGGCAGAGACAACTTTAACAGACTAAAATCTATACAATAAATTTGTAATGTTCTGCTTTACCCCTTCAGGAGTTGAGACATCGTCGTTATACTTCCCGGATTAACCATGCTGAGAGCACATGTGTTGTGAATTTACTCACTGCTATTACTGAATTAATCAGTATTTTTTTATTCACTACCCTTTTTATTTTTGTTGCTCGCAAAGCGGCAAAAAAAGTCGGGTTAGTGGATAAACCTAACTATCGAAAACGGCACCAGGGTTTGGTTCCGTTAGTGGGTGGCATCTCAGTTTACGCAGGCATTTGTTTTACCTTTGCTATCGCCGATTATTACATTCCCCATGCATCCTTATACCTGGCGTGTGCCGGGATCCTTGTGCTGGTGGGGGCGCTGGATGACCGGTTTGATATCAGCGTAAAAATTCGTGCGGTTATCCAGGCCGCCATTGCCGTCGTGATGATGATGGCAGGAAATCTGCATCTGAGTAGCCTGGGCTTTATCTTCGGCTCGTGGGAGCTGGTCCTTGGCCCGTTTGGTTTCTTCCTCACCCTCTTCGCCGTTTGGGCGGCGATCAACGCCTTTAATATGGTCGATGGCATCGACGGCCTGCTCGGTGGTCTGTCATCGGTCTCCTTCGCCGCTACCGGTATTATTCTGTGGTTCGACGGTCAGTACAGTCTGGCAATGTGGTGTTTTGCGATGATTGCCGCCATTTTGCCCTATATTTTACTGAACCTCGGCGCCCTTGGCCGTCGTTATAAAGTCTTTATGGGTGATGCCGGCAGCACCATGATTGGCTTCACCATTATCTGGATTCTGCTGGAAACAACCCAGGGCAAAACGCACCCGATAAGCCCGGTGACCGCGCTGTGGATTATTGCGATTCCGCTCATGGATATGGTGGCGATTATGTATCGCCGTCTGCGTAAGGGCATGAGTCCGTTCTCTCCGGACCGCCAGCACATTCATCATCTGATCATGCGTGCCGGGTTTACTTCCCGGCAGGCGTTTGTCCTGATTACTCTGGCAGCGGCAATACTGGCGCTGGTGGGCGTAGCGGCGGAATACACCCGCATCGTTCCTGAATGGGTGATGTTAATCCTCTTTTTATTGGCCTTTTTCCTTTATGGCTACTGTATCAAACGCGCATGGAAAGTGGCGCGACTGGTTAAGCGCATCAGACGTAGAATTCGGCGGCACAGCGGCAATAATCCAAAATTAACCAAGTAGAACTGGGGACGTGATGACTCAACCATTACCGGGAGCACAAGCAGTGAACGTTGAGAATGAGCTGGATATTCGCGGGCTGTTTCGCGCCTTATGGGCAGGAAAAATCTGGATAGTCGGCATGGCCGTGCTATTTGCGCTGATCGTTCTGGTTTACGCCTTCTTTGCTCGTCAGGAGTGGAGCGCAACGGCGATAACCGATCGGCCGACCGTCAATATGCTGGGTGGCTACTATTCTCAGCAGCAGTTCTTACGCAATCTGGATATTAAAGCCAACCTTGTACCGGTCGACCAGCCTTCGGCGATGGA
The DNA here is from genome assembly GCF_014298075.1 of Enterobacter sp. JUb54. Taxonomy (GTDB): domain Bacteria; phylum Pseudomonadota; class Gammaproteobacteria; order Enterobacterales; family Enterobacteriaceae; genus Klebsiella; species Klebsiella lignicola. The sequence goes on along the minus strand of NZ_CP060418.1, from coordinate 3,824,037 downwards.
TCAGGCCTACAAAGAGTTCATCATGCAGCAGGGCTCCTGGGATACCCGCCGCGATTTCTGGCTGCAAACGGATTACTACAAGCAGCGTCAGTCGGGCAATGCCCGTGCCGATGCCGCACTGCTGGATGAGCTGATCAATAACATTCAGTTTATGCCCGGCGATCCGTTGAAAAACGTCAACGACAGCGTGAAGCTGACGGCGGAAACCGCGCCGGATGCCAATAATCTGCTGCGTCAGTATGTCGCGTTCGCCAGCCAACGTGCCGCAGGGCATCTGAACGATGAACTGCGCGGCGCCTGGGCGGCTCGTACCGTACAGATGAAAGCGCAGGTGAAACGCCAGGAAGAAGTGGCGCGTGAAATTTTCAACCGCCGCACCCACAGCGTGGAAGAGGCGTTGAAAGTCGCACAGCAGCACAATATTTCCCGTAGCGAAACGGATATTCCGGCGGACCAGCTGCCGGATTCCGAACTGTTTTTACTCGGCAGGCCGATGCTGCAGGCACGACTGGAAAATTTGCAGGCGGTTGGTCCGGAATACGATCTCGACTATGACCAAAGTCGTGCCATGCTGAATACGCTCAACGTTGGGCCGACCTTAGACCCACGTTTTCAGACTTACCGGTATTTGCGAACGCCGGAAGAACCTGTAAAACGTGATAGCCCGCGGCGTGTATTCCTCATGGTGATGTGGGGAATCGTAGGGGCGCTCATTGGTGCAGGCGTTGCATTATCGCGTCGCCGGGTCCAGTGATGAAGGGCAAATGGACTTCATCACCTAATCGAAGAGAATCGATGTGAAAGTACTAACGGTATTTGGCACAAGACCCGAAGCCATCAAAATGGCACCTCTGGTTCACGCACTGGCAAAGGATCCTCACTTTGAGGCCAAAGTGTGCGTCACCGCGCAGCATCGCGAGATGCTCGATCAGGTGCTAAAACTTTTTTCTATTGTTCCGGATTATGACCTCAATATCATGCAGCCAGGCCAGGGCCTGACTGAAATTACCTGCCGCATCCTCGAGGGGCTGAAGCCGGTTCTGGAGTCGTTTAAACCCGATGTCGTGCTGGTGCATGGCGATACCACCACGACAATGGCCGCGAGCCTGGCCGCTTTTTACCAGCAGATCCCGGTCGGGCATGTTGAAGCCGGTCTGCGTACCGGCGATCTGAGCTCACCCTGGCCAGAAGAGGGCAACCGTACGTTGACCGGGCGTCTGGCGACCTGGCACTTCGCGCCAACGGAAACTTCGCGGGAAAACCTGCTGAAGGAAAACATCGCGCCGGGCCAGATCACGGTAACCGGTAATACGGTGATCGACGCGCTGTTCTGGGTTCGCGATCGGGCACTGGGCGATGAAGCGCTGCGTACTACGCTGATGCAGCGTTATCCTTTCCTGGCGAATGGCAAGAAGATGATTCTGGTCACCGGCCACCGTCGGGAGAGCTTCGGCCGCGGGTTTGAACAAATCTGCCAGGCGCTGGCCGAGATTGCCGCCAGCCATCCCGAAGTACAAATTGTCTATCCAGTGCACCTGAACCCGAACGTCAGTGAGCCGGTAAACCGTATTCTCGGCCACGTTGATAACGTGATTTTGATCGAACCGCAGGATTACCTGCCGTTTGTCTGGCTGATGGATAACGCCTGGCTGATCCTCACCGACTCAGGCGGTATTCAGGAAGAAGCACCCTCTCTGGGGAAACCGGTGCTGGTGATGCGCGACATGACGGAGCGCCCGGAGGCGGTTGCCGCAGGCACCGTGCGTCTGGTGGGGACCGACCGTCAGCGCATCGTTGCTGAAGTCACGCATCTGCTCAAGGATGATGCCGCATACCAGGCCATGAGCCGGGCGCACAATCCTTATGGCGATGGTCAGGCATGTCACCGAATTTTGTCCGCACTTAAAAATAATAATCAGGTAACGCTATGAGTTTTTCTACCATTTCAGTGATTGGCCTTGGGTACATTGGCTTGCCAACCGCTGCCGCGTTCGCCTCCCGGCAGAAGCGGGTGGTCGGCGTTGATATTAATCAACATGCCGTGGAGACCATTAACCGTGGGGAGATTCATATCGTTGAACCGGATTTGGCGAGCGTCGTCAAAACCGCGGTCGAGCAAGGCTATTTAAGCGCCACGACCACGCCGGTTGCGGCGGATGCCTACCTGATTGCAGTTCCTACGCCGTTTAAAGACCAGCACGAGCCGGATATGGTTTTTGTGGAGTCGGCGGCGAAATCTATTGCGCCGGTGCTGCGGAAAGGGGCGCTGGTGATTCTGGAGTCGACCTCTCCGGTAGGGGCCACCGAACAGATGGCCGCCTGGCTGGCTGAAATGCGCCCGGATCTGAGTTTCCCGCAGCAGGCCGGTGAAGCCGCAGACGTCAACATTGCCTATTGCCCGGAGCGCGTTCTGCCGGGGCAGGTGATGGTCGAGCTGATCAAAAACGACCGTGTTATCGGCGGTATGTCACCGGTGTGTTCTGCGCGCGCCAGCGAACTGTATAAAATCTTCCTTGAAGGCGAATGCGTGGTGACCAACTCCCGCACCGCCGAGATGTGTAAGCTGACCGAAAACAGCTTCCGCGACGTCAATATTGCCTTTGCCAACGAACTGTCGCTGATCTGCGCCGATCAGGGGATTAACGTCTGGGAGCTGATTCGCCTGGCGAACCGCCATCCGCGCGTCAATATCCTGCAGCCGGGCCCGGGAGTTGGCGGGCACTGTATCGCCGTCGACCCGTGGTTTATCGTGGCGCAAAACCCGCAGCAGGCGCGACTCATCCGCACCGCCCGTGAAGTCAACGATCATAAACCTGACTGGGTTATCAGCCAGGTTAAAGCGCAGGTCGCGGATTGCCTGGCAGCCAGCAACAAGCGCGCCAGCGAACTGAAAATCGCCTGCTTTGGCCTGGCGTTTAAGCCCAACATCGACGATCTGCGTGAAAGCCCGGCGATGGCTATCGCGAAGCAAATTGCCCACTGGCACAGCGGTGACACCTGGGTGGTTGAACCCAATATTCACCAGCTGCCGAAGCAGCTGGATGGCCTGTGCTCGCTCGCTTTGCTGGAGGATGCATTAGCCGGTGCCGATGTGCTGGTGATGCTGGTGGACCATAATGAGTTTAAAGCCATCAGCGGCGACAGCGTGACGCAGAGCTATATTGTCGATACCAAAGGGGTATGGCGGTGAGTCCAATGCTGGTCAGCGACGGCAGTCCGCGTTGTCTTTCGGGCGCTGGCCCTGACCACCCTGTCCGGGATACCTCTCATGTCTCTCCATGCCAGTATTGAACCCCTGGAATGGGAAAATCGCTTCTTTGGCATTCATAGTGCGATAGTCCGTTTCCGTGACGATGCCCCGCCGCTGACCGCGCAAGCGTTAGCGGGTTGGTCACGTCTGCAAGCAAAGATCGCGGCAGATAACAGCGAACAGCTGGATGCGCTCCAGCAGCTGGGCTTCCAGCTGGTGGAAGGCGAGGTCGATCTGGCGCTGCCGGTCGGTTCCCCTGACGGCGCATGCGGTGATGTGGCGACCGTGGCGGATATTCCCCGGTTGCGTGAGCTGGCGGCCCAGGCATTTTCTCAAAGCCGCTTTCGCGCGCCCTGGTACGCGGCAGACGCCAGCGGCCGGTTCTATGCACAATGGATTGAAAACGCGGTACGCGGCACGTTCGATAACCAGTGCCTGATTTTTCGCGCCGCCGATGGCGATATTCGCGCTTTTGTTTCACTGCGCCAGCTCAACGAGACGGACGCCCGGATTGGCCTGTTGGCCGGTCGCGGTGCCGGCGCGGAACTGATGCAGGCCGCACGGCGCTGGGCTGAACATCGTCAACTCTCTACACTGCGGGTGGCAACCCAGATGGGCAATACCGCCGCGCTTAAACGTTATATTCTCAGCGGTGCGAATGTGGAAAACACCGCCTACTGGTTATACAGGTGACAACATGATCCCATTTAACGCGCCGCCGGTCGTCGGTACCGAGCTTGAGTATATGCAATCCGCAATGGGCAGCGGCAAGCTGTGTGGCGATGGCGGATTTACCCGCCGCTGCCAGCAATGGCTGGAGCAGCGTTTCGGGACGGCAAAAGCGCTGCTGACGCCTTCCTGCACCGCTTCGCTGGAGATGGCGGCGCTGCTGCTGGATATCCAGCCGGGCGATGAAGTGATTATGCCAAGCTACACCTTCGTTTCGACCGCCAACGCCTTTGTGCTGCGCGGGGCAAAAATCGTCTTCGTTGATATTCGCCGCGATACCATGAACATCGACGAAACGAAGATTGAAGCCGCGATTAGCGAGAAAACCCGGGCGATTGTGCCGGTGCACTATGCCGGCGTGGCCTGCGAGATGGACACCATCATGGCTCTTGCCAGCAAATACAACCTGTTCGTGGTTGAAGATGCCGCGCAGGGTGTGATGTCGACCTACAAAGGTCGCGCGCTGGGCACCATCGGCCATATCGGCTGTTTCAGCTTCCATGAAACCAAAAACTACACCGCCGGCGGTGAAGGCGGGGCAACGCTGATCAACGATCGTCAGCTGATCGAGCGCGCAGAAATTATCCGCGAGAAGGGCACTAACCGCAGCCAGTTTTTCCGTGGGCTGGTGGATAAGTACACCTGGCGCGATATCGGATCCAGCTACCTGATGTCCGACCTGCAGGCGGCCTACCTGTGGGCGCAGCTGGAGGCGGCTGAACAGATTAACCAGCAGCGCCTGACGTTATGGCAACGCTATTACGACGCGCTGCTGCCGCTGGCCCAGTCCGGTCGCATCGACCTGCCCGTCATTCCAACTGACTGCGGGCATAACGCGCATATGTTTTATATTAAGCTGCGCGATATCGACGATCGCAGCAACCTGATTGCCTGGCTGAAAGAGGCGGAAATCCTGGCGGTGTTCCACTACATTCCGCTGCATAGCTGCCCGGCGGGCGAGCAATTCGGCGAGTTCCGCGGTGAGGATCGCCATACCACTCAGGAAAGCGAGCGTCTGCTGCGCCTGCCGCTGTTCTACAACCTGACGTCGACTAACCAACGTACGGTGATTAACTCGCTTCTGAGCTATTTCTCCTGATATGTCGCTGGCTAAAGCTTCACTGTGGACCGCCGCGTCTACGCTGGTTAAAATTGGCGCCGGGCTGCTGGTGGTTAAACTGCTGGCGGTCTCCTATGGGCCAGCAGGGGTCGGCCAGGCGGGTAACTTCCGCCAGCTGGTCACCGTGCTTGGCGTCCTGGCAGGGGCAGGTATTTTCAATGGCGTGACCAAACTGGTCGCGCAACACCATGACGATCGGCAGCAGCTCAATAACGTGGTCGGCACCGCCTCGGCGATGGTGCTCGGCTTCTCGACGCTGCTGGCACTCATCTTTTTGCTGGCGGCGGCACCGATTAGTCAGGGGCTGTTTGGCCACACCCAATACCAGGGGCTGGTTCGCCTTGTGGCGCTGGTACAGATGGGGATTGCGTGGGCCAACCTGCTGCTGGCGTTGATGAAAGGTTTTCGCGATGCGGCGGGGAATGCCCTGTCGCTGATCGCCGGTAGCCTGATTGGCGTCGTGGCCTACTATGGCTGCTACCATTTTGCTGGTTATCAGGGAGCGCTGCTTGGGCTGGCGCTGGTACCGGCGCTGGTGGTGGTGCCGGCGGCCATTGTGTTATGGCGGCGTGGGACCATTCCGCTCAGCGCGCTGCGGCCTCGCTGGGATAACGGCCTGGCAGGGCAGCTTTCCAAATTTACCCTGATGGCGCTGATGACCTCGGTGACGCTGCCGGTGGCCTACGTGATGATGCGTAATCTGCTGGCGGAGCGCTATGGCTGGGAAGCGGTCGGGATCTGGCAAGGGGTCAGCAGCATTTCCGATGCCTATCTGCAGTTTATTACCGCATCGTTTAGCGTCTACCTGCTGCCGACGCTCTCGCGATTGACGGACAAATCGGCGATTACCCGCGAGATTGGCAAATCCTTAAAATTTGTCCTCCCGGCAGTGGCGGCGGCGAGCTTAACCGTCTGGTTGCTACGCGATTTTGCCATCTGGCTGCTATTTTCAGACCGCTTTACGGCGATGCGCGACCTGTTTGCCTGGCAACTGGTGGGCGATGTGCTTAAGGTGGGCGCCTATGTTTATGGCTATCTGGTGATTGCGAAAGCGTCACTGCGCTTTTATATACTAACGGAAATCAGCCAGTTTACGTTGCTGACCGCCTTCTCGCACTGGCTGATCCCAGCAAATGGTGCAATTGGCGCGGCGCAGGCGTATATGGCAACTTATATTGTTTATTTCGCCCTTTGTAGTGGCGTGTTTTTACTCTGGCGTAGACGGGCATGACAGCACTGATACATGTACTGGGATCGGATATCCCGCACCACAACCAGACCGTTCTGCGGTTTTTTAACGACGAGCTGGCCGCGCATGACGAGCAGGCGCGTCGGTTTATGGTCGTCGGTGATGCAACAGGAATGCGCGAGGCGTACCCGGCATTGTCGATCACCTGCTATTCCGGGAAAAAGTCGCTGGCGCAGGCGGTTATTGCTAAGGCAAAGGCCGATCGTCAGCAGCGTTTTTTCTTCCACGGTCAGTTTAATACCGGGCTATGGCTGGCTCTGCTGAGCGGAGGCATCCGTCCCGCCCAGTTTAACTGGCATATCTGGGGCGCCGATCTGTATGAGAATTCGTCGAGCCTGAAGTTCCGTCTATTCTACCCGCTGCGACGCCTTGCGCAGGGTAGAGTCGGGCGTGTGTTTGCCACCCGGGGCGATCTGAGCTGGTTTGCCCGCCGCCACCCGCGCGTGCCTGGCGAGCTGCTCTATTTCCCGACGCGTATGGACCCGACGCTTAATTCGCTGGCCGATAGCGCGCCGCAGTCCCAGACGTTGACCATTCTGGTGGGTAACTCGGGCGATCGCAGCAACGAGCATATTGCGGCGTTGCGGGCTATTCATCAGCAGTTTGGCGATACGGTGAACGTGATCCTGCCGATGGGGTATCCGGAAAACAATGCGGACTATATTCGTGAAGTGCAGGCGGAAGGGGCGGCGTTGTTCTGCGCCGCGCACCTGCAGATACTGAGCGAAAAGCTAGAATTTCATGATTATCTGGACCTGCTGCGTCGCTGCGATCTGGGCTATTTCCTGTTTGCCCGCCAGCAAGGTATCGGGACGTTATGTTTGTTGATTCAGGCGGGTATCCCCTGTGTACTGAACCGGGAAAATCCGTTCTGGCAGGATATGACGGAGCAGAATATCCCGGTACTGTTTACCGGCGATACGCTGGATGTCGCCGTCGTACGCGAGGCGCAGCGCCAGCTGGCTGGCGTTGATAAGAACCAGATTGCTTTCTTCCGGCCGAACTATCTCGCGGGCTGGCAGCAGGCGTTGCGGATTGCGGCGGGGGTCAACTCATGACATTAATGGCATTTTGCGGACTGCTGGTGGTCTGGCTGCTGTCGACGCTGTTTATCGCCACCCTGACCTACTTTGAGTTTCGCCGCGTGCGCTTTAACTTCAACGTGTTTTTCTCGCTGCTGTTTTTGCTGACGTTCTTCTTTGGCTTCCCGCTGACCAGTATTCTGGTGTTCCGCTTTGATGTGGGCGTCGCCCCGCCGGACGTGCTGCTGCAAACGCTGCTGGTGTCGGTGTGCTTCTACGCGGTCTACTACGTGACCTATAAGACCCGTCTGCGCTCGGCCACCGACGATAGCCTGCGCCGCCCGCTGTTTACCATGAACCGCGTGGAAACCCATCTGGCCTGGGGCATTCTGCTGGGTATTGCCCTGTTATGCCTTGGGATTTTCTTTGCCCATAACGGCTTCCTGCTGTTCCGACTCAACTCTTACAGCCAGATCTTCTCCAGCGAAGTCTCCGGCGTTGCGTTGAAGCGATTTTTCTATTTCTTTATCCCGGCGATGCTGGTGGTCTACTTCCTGCGTCAGGATTATAAGGCGTGGATCTTCTTCCTGATCAGCACCGTGGCGTTTGGCCTGCTGACCTACGCAATTGTCGGCGGTACCCGCGCCAACATTATTATCGCTTTCGCTATCTTCTTGTTTATCGGCATCATTCGTGGCTGGATTAGCCTGTGGATGCTGGCGGCGGCAGGCGTCCTGGGCATTGTGGGGATGTTCTGGCTGGCGCTCAAACGCTATGGCATGAACGTCAGCGGCGACGAGGCGTTTTATACCTTCCTGTACCTGACCCGCGATACCTTCTCGCCGTGGGAGAACCTGGCGCTGCTGCTGCAGAACTACGATAAGATCGAGTTCCAGGGGCTGGCGCCGATGATCCGCGACTTCTACGTCTTTATTCCCAGCTGGATGTGGCATGGCCGGCCATCGATGGTGCTCAACACCGCCAACTACTTTACCTGGGAAGTGCTGAACAACCACTCTGGCCTGGCTATTTCCCCCACGCTGATCGGTTCGCTGGTGGTGATGGGCGGCGTATGGTTTGTGCCGCTGGGTGCAGTGGCGGTCGGGCTTATCATCAAATGGTTCGACTGGCTGTATGAACTGGGCAACCGGGAGACTAACCGCTATAAAGCGGCCATTCTGCATAGCTTCTGTTTTGGCGCTATCTTCAACATGATAGTGCTGGCGCGCGAAGGGCTGGATTCATTTGGCTCACGCGTGGTGTTTTTCCTCGTGATCTTTGGCATCTGTTTACTGGCGGCGAAACTGCTGTACTGGCTGCTGGATAGTGCGGGGTTGATTCATCGGCGGGTCAAACCGCTTTCACAACCTCAGGTCAGATAAGGATGGACATGACTGAGACCATTTCGGCGCCGTTGTATCTGCTGAGAGGCTTACAACTTATCGGCTGGCGTAATATGCAGCACGCTCTGGATTATCTTTACGCCGACGGCACGATTCGCCAGGGAACGCTGGTGGCGATCAATGCGGAGAAAATGCTGGCGGTTGAGGATAATCCCGAGGTCCGGGCGCTGATTGAGGCCGCGGAGTTTAAATACGCCGACGGCATCAGCGTAGTACGCTCGTTGCGGAAAAAATACCCCCAGGCGCAGGTGTCGCGCGTGGCGGGGGCCGACCTGTGGGAAGCGCTGATGGAGCGCGCGGGCGCGCAGGGCACACCGGTCTATCTGGTGGGCGGCAAGCCGGAAATACTGGCCCAGACTGAAGCACAGCTGCGTGCACGCTGGAACGTCAATATCGTGGGCAGCCAGGATGGCTATTTCGCCGCCGATCGACGTCAGGCGCTGTTTGAGCAGATCCGCGACAGCGGAGCCAAAATCGTCACCGTCGCGATGGGCTCACCGCGCCAGGAGATCCTGATGCGTGACTGCCGTGAAGTTTATCCCGAGGCGTTGTACATGGGCGTAGGCGGCACCTATGACGTCTTCACCGGCCATGTCCAGCGGGCGCCGCGGTTCTGGCAGAACCTTGGCCTGGAGTGGTTTTATCGTCTGGTATCCCAGCCGAGCAGAATTAAACGACAGATCCGCCTGCTGCGATATTTACGTTGGTATTACACCGGTCAACTCTGATATTCCACCTCTGTCCGGCGAGTTTGTGTACATATTCTGCGTGAATAGTTAACTCGCCTGATACTTTATTTGCCATTTCCTCAAAATTCATTAACCATTCGCAGGCTTAACGCGCGACGGGCACCCGGTGCCATCGCGCCGGCAAGGCTATTTCCTTTCACTCATTCATAAAAATAACCGGTATATGCACCACACCATTGGGGAGCTATCAAGGTGACAAACCCGTCACTCCCCGGTGGCGTCGATCATTTCTGCGACGCCACCCAGCACGCTGGATGAGGGATAAAAACCGGAGGCAAGGCAAACACAAGAGGCTATATGACAGAGAAAAAAGTGGAACTCCAGCGCGGGCTGGAGGCCAGGCATATTGAACTGATCGCCCTTGGCGGGACGATTGGCGTAGGGTTATTTATGGGAGCGGCAAGTACGCTGAAGTGGGCCGGTCCTTCCGTCCTGCTGGCGTATATCATCGCCGGTATATTTGTCTTCTTTATCATGCGCTCGATGGGCGAGATGCTGTTCCTTGAGCCGGTGACCGGTTCATTCGCCGTATACGCGCACCGTTATATGAGCCCGTTTTTCGGCTACCTTACCGCCTGGTCGTACTGGTTTATGTGGATGGCGGTGGGGATCTCGGAGATTACGGCCATCGGGGTCTATGTGCAGTTCTGGTTCCCGGAGATGGCGCAATGGATACCGGCGTTGATAGCCGTCGGGCTGGTGGCGCTGGCGAACCTGGCGGCGGTGCGCCTGTACGGTGAAATCGAATTCTGGTTCGCGATGATCAAAGTCACCACCATTATCGTGATGATTGTGGTGGGGCTGGGGGTGATCTTCTTTGGCTTCGGTAACGGCGGTCACGCTATTGGTTTCTCGAACCTCAGCGAGCACGGCGGATTCTTCGCCGGCGGCTGGAAGGGCTTTCTGACGGCACTGTGTATTGTGGTGGCGTCCTATCAGGGCGTTGAGCTGATTGGTATCACCGCAGGCGAGGCGAAGAACCCGCAGGTCACGCTGCGTAGCGCGGTGGGGAAAGTCCTGTGGCGGATCCTGATTTTTTATGTGGGCGCCATTTTCGTGATTGTCACTATTTTCCCGTGGAACCAGATTGGTTCAGGCGGTAGTCCGTTTGTCCTGACCTTCGCGAAAATCGGCATTACGGCCGCCGCAGGGATTATCAACTTTGTGGTGCTGACGGCAGCGCTGTCCGGCTGTAACAGCGGTATGTACAGCTGCGGGCGGATGCTCTATGCGCTGGCGAAGAACCGTCAGCTGCCGGCGGCTATTGGTAAAGTCTCACGCAATGGTGTACCGGCCGTGGGCGTCGCGCTGTCGATTCTGATTCTGCTGGTCGGCTCCTGCCTGAACTATATTATCCCTAACCCGCAGCGGGTGTTCGTCTATGTCTACAGCGCCAGCGTGCTGCCGGGGATGGTGCCGTGGTTCGTGATCCTGATTAGCCAGATCCGTTTCCGCCGTACCCATCAGGAGGCTATCGCCAGCCATCCTTTCCGTTCGCTGCTGTTCCCGTGGGCGAACTATCTGACAATGGCGTTTCTGATTTGTGTGCTGATCGGCATGGGTTTTAACGACGATACCCGTATGTCGCTGTTCGTCGGTATTCTTTTTCTCGCCCTGGTGACGCTCATTTATCGGGTATTTGGCTTCGCCAGGCAGGGGAATGCCGAGAAAACGGCGGAATAAACGCCAAAATGAACAAAGCGTGACCAAACAGTAATTTTATTTAAAAAGGCACTAGACAGCGGGGGGGGAAGTCCGTAATATCCGACCCCGCAACGGCGCTAAGCGCCCGTAGCTCAGCTGGATAGAGCGCTGCCCTCCGGAGGCAGAGGTCTCAGGTTCGAATCCTGTCGGGCGCACCATTTAACCCGGTGCTTGAGCTGCGGTGGACTGTTTCAACAGGGCCGCGTGAAAAGATTTGTAGTGGTGGCTATAGCTCAGTTGGTAGAGCCCTGGATTGTGATTCCAGTTGTCGTGGGTTCGAATCCCATTAGCCACCCCATTATTTGATAGAGTTGTGAATTGCGAAGGTGGCGGAATTGGTAGACGCGCTAGCTTCAGGTGTTAGTGTCCTTAGGATGTGGGGGTTCGAGTCCCCCCCCTCGCACCACGACTTTAAAGAATTGAACTAAAAATTCAAAAAAGCAGTACATCGGCGAGTAGCGCAGCTTGGTAGCGCAACTGGTTTGGGACCAGTGGGTCGGAGGTTCGAATCCTCTCTCGCCGACCAATTTTGAACCCCGCTTCGGCGGGGTTTTTTGTTTTCTGCGCTCGCAGAAAAATCACCTATCCCCATGATATCGCTATTTATATTTCACTCATCGTGATGCGACTTATTGCCCGGAATAGTCTCAATTCATTGCCCGGACAGATACATTTTCCCCCGATCCTGTGCGATAATAACCGGGTAGATGCTCATTCCATCTCTTATGTTCGCCTTAGTGCCTCATAAACTCAGGAATGATGCAGAGCCGTTTAATGGTGCTTATCGTCCACTGACAGATGTCGCATTTTATATGCTAAATCATTCATGATGTGTCGAGATGGCCAGTATGGGAATCCCCTGGCGCTTGCAAAGGTAAGTGACTCGGGTGAGCATGCGCCGCCAACGAAGAGACAGCGTGAAGGATGACGCAGATAGCCTCATCAAACACCATGGACATAACGTTGAGTGAAGCACCCAATTTGTTGTCAAACAGACCTGTTTTAACGCCTGCCCTGATTTCAGTGCAGGCGTTTTTTTATTTCAGGGGTTGGCAGCCGATGGCAAAAGCAAGAATGAAGCAAGAGAAAGGAAGAGAGAGTAAAAGCGGGTGCTGAGGAGAGCGCTATCGCCCCCAGAAGAGGCGATAGCAAAAGGGCGGTTACGCTTGCGGATTGTTCTGCAGAGTTAACAGCAGGCCATCACGGCGCATTAAGGCTGCCTCTTCCGGTTGATGCATCCGGTCCAGCGTATCGGCCAGCCAGGCATAATCGAACGCATCAGGACGCTGTTTCAGCGCGGCACGGAACGCAATGCTGGCTTCTTGCCACTCGCCGTGACGCATCAGGGATTGCCCCAGGGTGCTCCACAGCAATGGACGATCGCCGACGGTTTTGATCTGCTGACGCAGGACTTTTTCCAGCTGCTCAGGATTATTGGTCTTCAGGCGCGGAATCAGCATCGCCAGGCGGTCGTCATACTGCTTTTTCAGACCGTCGATAATAATCTGCTGTGCGGTATCGTGATCGTCGCTCTCAATCAGCAGGTTCGCCATCGCCACCTGCAACGTTACCTGGCTGCGGGTTTTGCGATTCTGGCTCTTCCACCATTCACGCAGCCCATCGCTACCGCGGTCGGCCAGTGTTTGCCCCATCAGGCCAACCCAGGCCTGCTGCTCCAGCGCAGCGCGGTATTCTTCATCGCCGACGTTGGCTTTCGCCATGGACGGGATGATATCCAGCAGGGAATTCCACGCCCCGGTGCGGGTATAGGCTTGCTCAGCCAGACGTAGAACTTCCGGATGTCTGGGGGTAATTTCCAGCAATTTATCAATGCCGTGGCGCGCCGCAAGATTCTCATTGCGGGCCAGTTGCAGACGCACGCGAGCGATCTCAACCGGGATGAGATCGTCCCCGGCCAGCTCAGTCGCGCGTTCCAGATGCTGATTGGCCCGGGCATCATCGCCACGCTGCTGCGCCGCTTCCGCCGCCATCAGGTAGTTCACCACCGGCTGCTCAGCATGATCGGCGTTTTTCGCCATCAGCTTCTCAACCTGCTGATAGTCGCCTTCCGCCAGTTTGAGCAGCGCCTGCTCGGTTTGTTTACGTGCGCGACGGCGCTTACGACCAACGAACCAGCCGCGAGTATGCGCGCCGGTGCGGAAAATACGGCGGAACAGCCATTCGATAGCAAACAACACCACCATCGTGAGGATCATGATGATGACCAGCCCGGTGACGCTGGTTTCGATATTGTAGTTATCGGTCTGGATCAGCACGTATCCCTGGTGCCCGGAAATAATCGGACCGACCACGATCCCGGCGATCAACAGCGCGAACAGTAAGAGAATTTTCAACATGCGTTACTCTCCTTGTGCCGCGTGTGCAGGTGCCGGTTCAGATGCTGGCGCAGGTGCCGATGGGGCAGGGGCTGCTGGAGCCGGTGCGCTGCTCTGGGTGACGGCAGGCTGTGCCATCAGGCTGCGGACCCGCGTTTGCATCAGCTTCTCAAGGATGGCCTGGCTCTGCAGATTATCCGGCACGCTCATCGTGATGCTTTGCTGACTCAGCTTATCGACATCCTCAAGGAAGGCCTTGGTCGTGGCATCTTCGGTATCGTAATACGCCCGCACCCACGTCGAGACGTTATCCAGCGCCTGCTTGTAGGTTTCTTCCTGATGGCGCGGGACCGCCTGGGCAGCAACCAGCAGACGAGAGCGAATATTTTCGCGCAGATAGACGTCCTGGTTCGGCGCCAGCAGCGGCACTGCCGTTTCGTCGCGACGACGAATGGTAATAAAGCTGTCCATAAAGTTCTGCCAGCTTTTCTGCAGATTGACGCGCCATTCGCCAATGGAGCTGGAGAGCTCTTCGCTGTCGGAATCCATCGGGGAGTCGTCGTCGTTGTTGTCGGCGAGACGCAGGTTATCAATCTGGTTCGCGAGCTGGTTGACCTTGAGGATAATACCGTCGTAGTCCACCTGGCTGACCGCTGACAACGAGGTAATATCGTCGGTGATGGCGCGGCGGGCGCTAATCAGGCTGGGATCGTTCATATCGGCGAGGCTGGCGTCGGCGCTTTTCAGCAGCGCGGCAGCGGTGGTGACGTCCTGATCGCTCCACAGTTTACGCCCGGCAGATTTCACCAGGAAGTCGGCCTGTGCCAGCAGCCAGGTTTTGGCATCGCTGCCGGAAATCACCGCTACTTTTTGTTGCACCTCTTCCAGCTGCTTCGTCAGCGCTTCCTGCTGATGCTTCGCGTCGGCGAGCTGGTCAGCCTGCTGTTTAAGCAGACTGTCGAATTCATTTTTCTGGCTCTCTTGCGCTTTAAGCAGCGCGGCGACCTGGTCGCCAAGCACCGTACTGGTTTCGTTCTGCCGGGAGACTTGCTGTTTATTCAAACTAAACAGGCCCACGCCAGCGGCGAGGGCAATGGCGATAGCCACCGCGCTAAGGACGAGGCTGGTTTTATTACCGCCGTTTTTCTTTCCGCTATTCTCTGGCTGTGGCGTCTTGTCCACGGCCTCCCTGGTCTCTTCAACCACGGCGGATTGGTTTTGTTGTTCCGTCATTATGGCTTCCAATGTTGAGAGTTATTGTAATGCGCGTAGCAGTGCATCGTTGTCGGCACCATCGGCAACCTGGATATCCTGCCAGCCCAAATCACGGGCCTGCCGGGCCAGGCGTTCACTGACAACGACAATGCGACAGCGTAGGAGCCACCGCTCGTGATACCACTGCGGCATCAGTGTCCAAAGCTGTTGCAGCATCTCACCGCTGGTGATGACCAGGGTGTTGATGCCGCGGGACTGCCAGCGCATTGCTTCTTCTGCGCCATCATAATGCTTTGTATTACGTTGATAACATTCACAAAAAGTGACTTCAGCACCGCGTTCACGGAGCGTTTCACCTAACAATTCCCGCCCACCATTACCGCGAAGAAGAAGCGCCTTCTTTCCCGCAATGTTTTGTAATTCAGGTAATTGTAGCAAGACTTCGCTGATTTCCCGATCTAATGGGTAGCGAATATTCTGACCACTGACCGTATGCAGCGCCAGTGCGGTGGTGCGGCCGATTGCGAAATAGTCCGCTGTCTGCGGCCAGCGCTGGCCCAGCTGCTGCAGGCGCGCGTGAGCAAACTCGACGGCGTGCTGCGACAGCGCGAACAGGAGATCGCCGGCTGATAAGGCGGCCAGCTGACCGCTTAACGCGTGCAGTTGGCGACCGGGGGTAAATTCAATAAGCGGAAAGCTCCAGGCCTCCTGTCCTTGTAAGCGCAGGCGGCTGACCAGCTCTTCGCCTTGCGGCAGCGGACGGGTGACCAGGATGCTCATCGCGGCGCTTCTCCGGCATACACCGCGGCGAGAATATCGCGGGCGCCGTTATCCAGCAGTTCTTCAGCAAGGGAAACACCGAGACGTTCCGCCTCTTGCGGATGACCGCGTCGCTCGCCCTGGACCATTTGCGAACCGTCAGGTGCGCCAACCAGCGCCCGCAGCCACAGCTCACCATCGATAAGCTCGGCGTAGCTGCCGATAGGCACCTGACAGCCACCTTCCAGCCGGGTGTTCATCGCCCGTTCGGCGCGGACCCGAATGGCGGTCTCGTCGTGATTGAGCGGGGCCAGCAGCGTCTGCGTCCAGCTATCGTCCAGGCGACATTCAATTCCAACGGCGCCCTGGCCGACGGCAGGCAGTGACTGCTCCGGCGTCAACGGCTGGCGAATGCGCGCTTCCAGCCCCAGGCGCTTAAGCCCGGCGGCGGCGAGGATGATGGCGTCATATTCGCCGCTATCGAGTTTGCCGAGACGCGTACCCACGTTGCCGCGCAGCGAGCGGATCACCAGGTCCGGACGGCGTGCGGCGAGCTGGCACTGACGGCGTAAACTTGATGTGCCAACGATGCTGCCGTGCGGCAGCGCATCGATTGAGGCGTAGTTATTCGAGACGAAAGCGTCGCGCGGATCTTCGCGCTCGCAAATCGTGACCAGTCCCAGCCCCTCAGGGAACTCGACGGGAACATCTTTCATGGAGTGCACGGCGATATCCGCGCGTCCTTCCATGATGGCCAGCTCTAATTCTTTGACAAATAAACCTTTACCGCCCACTTTTGCCAGCGGCGTATCAAGGAGTACGTCGCCGCGCGTGACCATTGGCACCAGTTCTACGACCAGGCCAGGATGGCAGGACTCAAGGCGATCTTTCACATAATGCGCCTGCCATAGCGCAAGTGGGCTTTGCCGTGTGGCAATTCTCAAAACTTTGTCTAACATGCTTGTTACCGTCATTGTCGACCACAAACTATCCTAACATTGTTGCCTTAGGGATGTTAGTTTTGTGGGTATAGGGCCGTGGCGCTTTGGTTATTGACGTTTGATGCGCATCGCGGTTGCCGCAACCGTAGTGATGAATTTACACACAGTAAACGGTGCTACACTTGTATGTAGCGCATCTTTCTTTACGGTCAATCAGCAAGGTGTTAGATTGATCACGTTTTAAACCATTTGTCCGTCAGCAGTTCATCACAACCACACCGACGACGAATGGTGACGGTTTTTGTTGAAATACTGAAATCCTCCGTACTATTGTACGACGGTTTTTTGAACATCAGGCGATATGTCTTGTACCTCTATATTGAGACACTGAAACAGAGACTGGATGCCATTAACCAACTGCGCGTAGATCGCGCGCTTGCTGCCATGGGACCCGCTTTCCAGCAGGTTTACAGTCTACTGCCGACATTATTACATTATCATCACCCGTTGATGCCGGGTTACCTTGACGGTAACGTTCCCCGTGGCATTTGCCTCTACACGCCTGATGAAACCCAACGCCACTACCTTGATGAGCTGGAACTCCACCGGGGCCTGCTGACGCAGGAGCCGCCGAAAGGCGAGCTGCCGATTACCGGCCTGTACTCGATGGGCAGTACCTCCTCTGTAGGGCAAAGCTGTTCCTCCGACCTCGATATCTGGGTGTGCCATCAGGCATGGCTCGATACCGAAGAACGCCAGCTGTTACAACGTAAATGCAGCCTGCTTGAAAGCTGGGCGGCATCGCTGGGCGTTGAAGTCAGCTTCTTCCTGATTGACGAAAACCGCTTCCGCCACAATGAAAGCGGCAGCCTGGGCGGCGAAGACTGCGGCTCCACGCAGCATATTTTGCTGCTCGATGAGTTCTACCGCACCGCGGTGCGCCTCGCCGGGAAACGTATTCTGTGGAATATGGTGCCGTGCGAAGAAGAAGATCACTACGACGATTACGTCATGAGCCTGTATGCCCAGGGCGTACTGACGCCAAACGAGTGGCTGGATCTCGGTGGCCTGAGCTCGCTGTCGGCGGAAGAGTACTTCGGCGCCAGCCTGTGGCAGCTGTATAAAAGCATCGATTCGCCCTATAAGGCCGTGCTGAAAACCCTGCTGCTGGAAGCGTACTCCTGGGAATATCCGAACAACCGTCTGCTGGCGAAAGACATTAAACAGCGCCTGCATGATGGTGAGATCGTTTCGTTTGGTCTCGACCCATACTGCATGATGCTGGAGCGCGTTACCGCCTATCTGCAGGCGATCGAAGATGACACCCGTCTCGATCTGGTACGCCGTTGCTTCTACCTGAAAGTCTGCGAAAAACTCAGCCGCGAGCGCGCCTGCGTGGGCTGGCGTCGTGAAGTCGTTAGCCATCTGGTCAAAGAGTGGGGCTGGGATGAAAAGCGTCTGATGATGCTGGACAACCGGGCGAACTGGAAGATCGACGAAGTCCGCAAAGCGCACAACGAACTGCTGGATGCGATGATGCAAAGCTATCGCAACCTGATCCGCTTTGCGCGGCGCAATAACCTGAGCGTTTCCGCCAGCCCGCAGGATATCGGCGTGCTGACCCGTAAGCTGTATGCCGCGTTTGAAGCGCTGCCGGGGAAAGTGACCCTGGTGAACCCGCAAATTTCACCGGATCTCTCCGAGCCGAATCTGACCTTTATCCACGTGCCGCCAGGCCGCGCCAACCGCACCGGCTGGTACGTCTATAACCGCGCGCCGGATATGGAATCGATCATCAGCCATCAGCCGCTGGAATATAACCGTTATCTTAATAAGCTGGTGGCATGGGCCTGGTTTAATGGCCTGCTGACGTCACGTACTCGCCTGTTTATTAAGGGCAACGGTATCGTCGATCTGGCGAAACTGCAGGAGATGGTGGCCGATGTGTCGCACCACTTCCCGCTGCGCCTGCCGTCGCCAACGCCAAAAGCGCTGTACAGCCCGTGCGAAATTCGCCACCTGGCCATTATCGTTAACCTCGAATATGACCCGACCGCGGCGTTCCGCAATCAGGTAGTGCATTTTGACTTCCGTAAGCTGGATGTCTTTAGCTTCGGTGAAGAGCAGAAGTGTTTAATTGGCAGCGTCGACCTGCTGTATCGTAACTCGTGGAACGAAGTGCGAACCCTGCACTTTAACGGCGAGCAGGCGATGATCGAGGCGCTGAAAACCATTCTGGGCAAGATGCACCAGGATGCGGCGCCGCCGGACAGCGTTGAAGTCTTCTGCTACAGCCAGCATCTGCGCGGCTTAATCCGTACCCGCGTGCAGCAGATGGTTTCCGAATGTATTGAACTGCGTCTTTCGAGTACCCGCCAGGATACCGGCCGCTTTAAGGCGCTGCGGGTGTCCGGGCAGACCTGGGGCCTGTTCTTCGAACGGCTGAACGTTTCGGTGCAGAAGCTGGAAAACGCGATCGAATTCTACGGCGCTATCTCGCATAACAAACTGCACGGCCTGTCGGTGCAGGTGGAAACCAACCACGTTAAGCTGCCGCAGGTGGTGGACGGGTTTGCCAGTGAAGGGATTATTCAGTTCTTCTTTGAAGATGCTGATAACGACAGCGGGTTTAACATTTATATCCTCGACGAGAGCAACCGCGCTGAGGTGTATCACCACTGTGAAGGCAGTAAAGAGGAACTGGTGCGTGACGTGAGCCGTTTCTACTCGTCATCCCATGACCGCTTTACCTACGGCTCCAGCTTTATCAACTTCAACCTGCCGCAGTTCTATCAGATTGTTGACGTAGACGGCCGACCGCAGGTGATTCCTTTCCGTAGCCAGGCGATCGGCACTACCGCGACGCCGGTGAGCCAGGATACGACCGTTTCGCCGATGCTGCAGCAGCACTATTCCTGAGAACGTCTCCTGAGTACCGGTAACCCGGATAACGCGCGACGCGCCGCTATCCGGGCATATCCTTAGCGGAAGCTGACCTCTTCGCCGGCCTGCTGCGTGGCCGCC
This sequence comes from Enterobacter sp. JUb54, assembly GCF_014298075.1. Classification (GTDB taxonomy): domain Bacteria; phylum Pseudomonadota; class Gammaproteobacteria; order Enterobacterales; family Enterobacteriaceae; genus Klebsiella; species Klebsiella lignicola. The sequence goes on along the minus strand of NZ_CP060418.1, from coordinate 3,804,536 downwards.
TGTTCCAGCAGATCCCAGAAGGTTTCCCCGCTGCGATCGCAAACCCACTCATCACCTTTTAAATCAAAATGATAGCCGCCCTGTTTTGTGGCAAGCCACACCTGATGCAGCGGCTCCTGACGGTTGATAATGATTTTGCTGCCGTTTTCAAAACTGAGGGTCAGTACGCCGCCGTTAATTTCACAGTCGATATCGCTATCGCCGTCGCGGTCGTCCAGACGCTCTTCGATGGTCATCCACAGGCTGTCAGCCAGGCGATGGAATTCACTGTCGTTCATCGTTCTACCCTGCTTTTTTGAAGATGCCGGCAGTATAGCGCGAAACAAAAGCGCGCGCAGTCGGATGCTAAACGCTTGCTTTTACGTCTTCTCCTGCGATGATAGAAAGCAGAAAGAGTGAATCACGGGCAACTATCAATGAAAAACGTTTTTCCAGCGCTTGCCGTTTTATTGGCGGTCTTTAGCCTGACCGGCTGTGGTCTGAAGGGACCGTTGTACTTCCCTCCGGCAGAAAAGACGGCTGCACCGCCGACCAAACCGGTCGATAGCGGGATCCAGAGCACGACGCCAGATCGTAACGATCGCGGTGATAGCGGCGGCCCGACCCAGATAAACTATTAACGATAACGTTCTGTTCCGCGCAACTGGAGTAGATGATGCAGTTCTCTAAAATGCATGGCCTTGGCAACGACTTTATGGTCGTTGACGCGGTAACGCAGAATGTTTTTTTCTCACCGGAGCTGATTCGCCGCCTGGCGGATCGTCATCTGGGCGTTGGTTTCGATCAGCTGCTGGTGGTTGAACCGCCTTACGATCCTGATCTGGATTTCCACTATCGCATCTTCAACGCCGACGGCAGTGAAGTCTCGCAGTGCGGCAACGGCGCGCGCTGCTTTGCCCGCTTCGTGCGCCTGAAAGGCCTGACCAATAAACGTGACATCCGCGTGAGCACGGCGAACGGTCGTATGGTATTAAGCGTAACGGAAGACGATCTGGTGCGGGTGAATATGGGCGAGCCGAACTTCGAGCCCTCTCAGGTGCCTTTCCGCGCCAACAAAGCGGAAAAGACCTATATCATGCGCGCGGCGGAACAGACAGTATTGTGCGGCGTCGTCTCGATGGGCAATCCGCACTGTGTTATCCAGGTCGATGATGTGGAAACCGCGGCGGTAGAAACGCTGGGCCCGGTGATGGAAAGCCACGAACGCTTCCCGGAACGCGCGAACATCGGCTTTATGCAGGTCGTCGAGCGAAATCGCATTCGTCTGCGGGTATATGAACGCGGCGCGGGTGAAACCCAGGCCTGCGGCAGCGGCGCCTGTGCGGCGGTCGCGGTGGGCATCCAACAAGGATTGCTGGCCGAAGAAGTACGCGTGGAATTGCCAGGCGGGCGTCTTGATATCGCCTGGAAAGGCCCGGGCCAACCGTTGTTTATGACTGGCCCGGCGGCACATGTCTACGACGGATTTATTCACTTATGAAACAAGTCGGGGAAGAACAGCAGGAAATCACTGGCGCGCTGGACGATCGCGCGGTGGTGGACTATCTGTTGCAACATCCTGAATTCTTTATTCGCAATGCCGCCCTCGTGGAGCACATGCGCGTACCGCATCCGGTGCGTGGCACCATTTCGCTGGTGGAATGGCATATGGTGCGGGCACGTAACCATATCAACGTGCTGGAAGAGAACATGATGCTGCTGATGGAGCAGGCGACGGCGAATGAAAGCCTGTTCCAGCGCCTGCTGCATTTGCAAACGCGGCTGGCGTCGGCGGAAAGCCTCGATGAGATGCTGAACCGCTTTCACCGCTGGGCCCGTGAGATCGGGCTGGCGGGGGCGACGGTGCGTCTGTTTCCCGACAGCTGGCGGCTCGGTGCGCCATCGAAATTCACTCATCTGGCGCTGAGCCGACAGGCGTTTGAGCCCATTCGCATCCAGCGTCTTGGCCAGGCACGCCACTATCTCGGGCCGCTACACGGGCCGGAACTGCTGGTGGTGCTGCCTGAAGCGAAAGCCATCGGGTCGGTCGCGATGTCGCTGCTCGGCGGCGATGACGCGCCTGGCGTGATGCTGTTCAGCAGCCGTGACGCTCAGCATTATCAACCCGGGCAGGGGACGCAGCTGCTGCAGGAGATCGCATTAATGCTGCCGGGACTGTTGGAGCGCTGGGTTGAACGCGCATGACCGACTCCCCGTTATTCACCGCCGTTGAACGCTTTCTGCGCTATCTGGGCGTGGAGCGTCAGCTCAGCCCGATTACGCTGCTGAACTACCGGCGCCAGCTCGAGGCGCTGATGGCGCTGGCTGAACCGGCAGGGCTGAAAAGCTGGCAGCAGTGCGATGCCGCTCAGGTTCGTGGCCTGGCGGTGCGCAGCCGGAAGCAGGGCCTGGGGCCTGCCAGCCTTGCGCTGCGGCTTTCCGCGTTGCGCAGCTTCTTTGACTGGCTGGTGGCGCAGGGCGAGCTGACAGCGAACCCGGCAAAAGGCATCTCCGCCCCGAAAATTCCGCGTCACTTACCAAAAAATATCGACGTCGATGACGTGAACCGACTGCTGGATATCGATCTCAACGATCCGCTGGCGGTGCGCGACCGGGCGATGCTGGAAGTGATGTACGGTGCGGGCCTGCGCCTCTCCGAGCTGGTCAATCTCGATATCAAACACCTCGATCTGGAATCCGGAGAGGTGTGGGTGATGGGGAAAGGCAGCAAAGAGCGCCGCCTGCCGATTGGCCGCAGCGCGGTGGCGTGGATTGAGCACTGGCTCGATCTCCGCGGGCTGTTTGGCACCGATGACGACGCGCTGTTTTTATCCAAATTGGGGAAACGTATTTCCGCGCGAAACGTGCAGAAGCGTTTTGCCGAATGGGGCATCAAGCAGGGGCTGAACAGCCACGTGAATCCGCATAAACTACGTCACTCGTTTGCGACGCATATGCTCGAATCGAGCGGCGATCTGCGTGGCGTGCAGGAGCTGCTGGGCCACGCCAATCTGTCCACCACTCAAATCTATACCCATCTTGATTTTCAACACCTTGCCTCGGTGTATGATGCGGCGCATCCGCGCGCCAAACGGGGGAAATAATGCGCTTTTACCGACCTCTGGGCCAGATTTCTGCTTTGACGTTTGACCTGGACGATACCCTTTACGACAACCGCCCGGTCATCGACCGCACGCTGCATGAATCGCTGGCCTTCGTGCGGCAATACCATCCGGCGCTGAGCCACTTCGACGTTCACGAGCTGCACCAGCTACGCGAAACGTTGCTGGAGACGGAGCCGGAGATTTACCACGACGTGACCGAATGGCGCCGCCGCGCGCTGGTGCTGGGAATGACGAATGCCGGGCTATCCGCCGGGCAGGCTGCCGAAGGCGCAGAGGCGGCAATGGCCAATTTTGCCCACTGGCGCAGCCTGATCGATGTCCCGCAGGAAACCCACGATACGCTGGCCGCCCTGGCAAAAAAATGGCCGCTGGTGGCGGTGACGAACGGGAACGCGCAGCCGGAACGCTTTGGGCTGAATGACTATTTCCGTTTTGTATTACGTGCCGGCCCGGACGGACGCTCGAAACCCTTTGCCGATATGTATCATCTGGCGGCCGAGCGCCTCGAACTGCCGCTCGGCCAGATACTGCACGTGGGGGATGACCTGACGACCGATGTCGCCGGGGCGATCCGCTGCGGCATGCAGGCCTGCTGGATCAAACCGCAGGGGGCCGACCTGATGCGCGCCAGCGACAGCCGCCTGCTGCCGCACATTGAAATTTCGCAGTTGGCATCTCTGACCTCGCTGATATAATCACCACTAGTTCTGTATATATTAACAGTATGCCCGGTAGACCTTGCGTGACCGGGCAGCTCTTTTCCGGCGGTGCCAATGGACGTTTCTTACCTGCTCGACAGCCTTAATGACAAACAGCGCGAAGCCGTTGCCGCTTCGCGTACCAATATGCTGGTTCTGGCTGGAGCGGGCAGCGGTAAGACTCGTGTCCTGGTGCATCGTATCGCCTGGCTGCTGAGCGTGGAAAACTGCTCACCCTATTCGATTATGGCGGTGACCTTTACCAACAAAGCGGCAGCAGAGATGCGTCATCGTATCAGCCAGCTGATGGGAACCAGCCAGGGCGGCATGTGGGTCGGCACATTCCACGGACTGGCCCACCGACTGCTGCGGGCCCACCATCTGGATGCTAACCTGCCGCAGGATTTTCAGATCCTCGATAGCGAAGATCAGCTGCGTCTGCTGAAACGCCTGATTAAAGCCATGAACCTCGACGAGAAGCAGTGGCCGCCGCGTCAGGCAATGTGGTACATCAACAGCCAGAAAGACGAAGGGCTACGCCCGCACCATATTCAAAGCTACGGTAACCCGGTTGAGCAAACCTGGCAGCAGGTCTATCAGGCCTATCAGGAAGCCTGCGATCGCGCCGGTCTGGTGGATTTTGCCGAGCTGCTGCTGCGCGCGCACGAGCTGTGGCTCAACAAGCCGCATATTCTCCAGCACTACCGTGAGCGCTTCACCAATATCCTCGTCGATGAGTTTCAGGATACCAACAACATCCAGTACGCCTGGATTCGCCTGCTGGCGGGCGACAGCGGCAAGGTAATGATTGTCGGCGATGACGACCAGTCGATCTACGGCTGGCGCGGCGCCCAGGTAGAGAACATCCAGCGCTTCCTTAACGACTTCCCCGGTGCAGAAACCATCCGCCTGGAGCAGAACTACCGTTCAACCAGCAACATCCTGAGCGCGGCGAACGCCCTGATTGAAAACAACAGCGGGCGTCTGGGAAAAAAACTGTGGACCGATGGCGCCGACGGCGAACCGATCTCGCTCTATTGCGCCTTCAACGATCTCGATGAAGCGCGCTTTGTGGTTAACCGTATTAAGACCTGGCAGGAGAACGGCGGGGCGCTGGAGCAGTGCGCGATTTTGTATCGCAGCAACGCCCAGTCGCGTTTGCTGGAAGAGGCGCTGTTACAGGCCAGCATGCCGTACCGGATCTACGGTGGTATGCGCTTCTTCGAACGCCAGGAAATTAAAGATGCGCTGTCGTATCTGCGCCTGATTGCCAACCGCAACGACGACGCGGCCTTTGAGCGCGTGGTGAATACCCCGACGCGCGGCATCGGCGATCGCACGCTCGACGTGGTGCGTCAGACCTCGCGCGATCGTCAGCTCACGCTGTGGCAGGCGTGCCGTGAACTGCTGAAAGATAAAGCCCTGGCCGGTCGTGCCGCCAGCGCGTTACAGCGTTTTATGGAGCTGATAGACGCCCTGGCGCAGGAAACCGTGGATATGCCGCTGCATGTCCAGACCGACCGGGTCATTAAGGATTCCGGCCTGCGGATCATGTACGAGCAGGAGAAAGGCGAGAAGGGCCAGACCCGTATTGAAAACTTAGAGGAACTGGTGACGGCAACGCGCCAGTTCAGCTACAACGACGAAGATGAAGATTTAATGCCGCTGCAGGCGTTTCTCTCCCACGCCGCGCTGGAAGCGGGCGAAGGGCAGGCGGATACCTGGCAGGACGCGGTACAGCTGATGACCCTGCACTCGGCGAAAGGCCTGGAGTTCCCGCAGGTGTTTATCGTCGGCGTGGAAGAGGGGATGTTCCCGAGCCAGATGGCGCTGGATGAAGGCGACCGTCTGGAAGAAGAGCGTCGCCTGGCCTACGTTGGCGTGACGCGGGCGATGCAGAAGCTGACCCTGACCTATGCGGAAACCCGTCGGCTGTACGGCAAAGAGGTCTACCACCGTCCGTCGCGCTTTATCGGCGAGCTGCCGGAAGACTGCGTGGAAGAGGTGCGTCTGCGGGCGACGGTGAGCCGTCCGGTCAGCCATCAGCGAATGGGAACGCCGATGGCGGAAAACGATACCGGCTACAAGCTGGGCCAGCGGGTTCGCCATCCTAAGTTCGGCGAAGGTACCATCGTCAATCTGGAAGGAAGCGGCGAACACAGTCGCTTGCAAGTGGCGTTCCAGGGGCAAGGTATCAAATGGCTGGTGGCGGCTTATGCGCGGCTGGAAACAGTGTAACATTAAGAAAAATATCGTTTTTTTATAATTATCTGCTAGCCTTATATGCTAAAGGGCAGGATTTGCTCTTTAGCGTTCCGTTGCGTGTTGACGCCGTTTTTGCGCTGGCGTAACATGCGCGCACGATTACGCTAAGAGGACATTCGCCTTGGACACACCCAGTAGATGCTGGCTCAACTTCCTGTCCGTCAGGAACAACTCCTAAGGCTATCCTCTTATGCTGATAGCCTTAGCGGTTGTCGGCGACCCGTCATTCCCGTCGCTCTGAGTCAGGCTTAATGGTCTGAAACCCAAATTGTTTCTGTGTGCCCACCGAACTGTCCGATAATTTTTTTGCATTGGGAGTCCCGGTCATGCTGAGCGCATTTCAACTGGAAAATAATCGTTTAACACGCCTGGAAGCGGATGAAATAAAACATCTCGCCAGTTCGGTGTGGGTCGATCTGGTGGAGCCAGACGACGATGAACGAAGCCGCGTACAGACGGAATTGGGTCAGAACCTGGCTACCCGCCCGGAACTGGAAGACATCGAAGCATCGGCGCGTTTCTTCGAAGACGAAGACGGTTTGCACATTCACTCATTCTTCTTTTTTGAAGATGCCGAAGACCACGCCGGTAACTCCACCGTGGCGTTTACGATTCGTGAAGGGCGCCTGTTCACCCTGCGCGAGCGCGAACTGCCCGCGTTTCGTCTCTATCGCATGCGCGTGCGCAACCAGCTAATGGTTGATGGCAACGCCTATGAGCTGCTGCTGGATCTGTTCGAAACCAAAATTGAACAGCTGGCGGATGAAATCGAAAACATCTATAGCGACCTGGAAAAACTCAGCCGCGTGATTATGGAAGGCCGTCAGGGCGACGAGTACGATGACGCGCTGTCAACGCTGGCGGAACAAGAGGATATCGGCTGGAAGGTGCGCCTGTGTCTGATGGATACCCAGCGAGCGCTGAACTTCCTGGTGCGTAAGGCCCGTTTGCCGGCGGGGCAGCTGGAGCAGGCGCGCGAGATCCTGCGCGATATCGAATCTCTGCTGCCGCATAACGAATCGCTGTTCCAGAAGGTGAACTTCCTGATGCAGGCGGCGATGGGCTTTATCAACATCGAGCAGAACCGCATCATCAAGATCTTCTCGGTGGTCTCCGTAGTCTTCCTGCCGCCAACCCTGGTGGCGTCAAGCTATGGGATGAACTTTGAGTTTATGCCCGAGCTGCACTGGAGCTTTGGTTATCCGGGGGCGATCGTCTTTATGATGCTGGCCGGCCTGGCGCCATATCTCTACTTTAAGCGTAAAAACTGGCTTTAAAACAATAAATTATATCAAAACCGGCCGCCTTATAAGGTGGCCGGCTTTTTTTCGCCTTTATGTCGGCCGCCGCGCCGGGGAACGGAAACAGGCTTTGATTATCGCGAGTGACTTAATTCTCTACGCATCAGAAGTGTGGGCCATAAGTCACATAAAAGCTGAGGGATAATTGTTACCATCGCAATATTCCCGATAAAAAAAAGTGAAATTTTATAATGAAAAGTATCTTTACACTACCCTTCCTGGCGCTTGCCTGCCTCTCCGTTAATGCACAAGCTGTTGAAAAACTTGCTGGTAATGAAATTCTTGCGGTTCAAAAAGGCGGCGTTGCGGATAAAGTCTACGCCGAGAATTATCCTCAGCTGAAGATTGCGACCTATAACATCGGCAAGAATGAAGCGTCCGATAACGTGGCGGATTTTACTGCACTCAATTTAGCGATTAAGAACATCGGCGCCGATATTATTGCGGTTCCGGAAGTCGATAATAAAACCGCCAGAAGCCAGAAAATCGATCAGCTAAAAACCATCGCGGACGCTAACGGCTATCACTACGCCTTCGGCAAAGCGCTGGATTTCGACGGCGGTGAGTATGGTCTCGGTATTCTGTCCAAATATAAAATCGACCACACCCAGGTGATTAAGCTGCCGTCGGGGGATGCCGAGCAGCGAATCGCGCTATTGGCGCAAATCGCCGTTCCCGGCTTTGACAGCCCGGTGCTGGTGATGGTGACCCATCTCGACTGGCAGAAGGATCCGACGATGCGCGTGGAGCAGGTTCGCCATCTTCTGGACGTGAGCATCGGCGATGCCCCATCCGACTTTAAAGATATCGCCTCATCGATCAAAATTCTCGCGGGTGATTTTAACTCCACGCACGATGAGCAGCCGTTAAAAGAGGTGGGTTATTTCTTTAACCCCGTGGTGAAGCAGGGGACGGATTACCGCACCTGGCCCGCGGTTAACCCGGCAATAGATATTGACCATATTTTTACCTTCAAGGGGCAAAAATGGAATGTGAAAAAAATCGAGGTGCCGCATAACTCGCCGGCCTTTGCCTGGTCATCCGCCAGCGATCATTTACCCCTGATTGCCGAGCTGGAGCTCACCGAGCAGTAAAAATAACGCGCCGGCCTCTGCGGATGAGAGGCCGGCGCGTGAGGCGGACGCGACGGCGCTAAGCCCGACGCAGCCGGCGCTGGGTGTACAGCGCATCGACGATAAACACCGCCAGCGCAATCCAGATAAAGGCGAAGGTCACCATCTTATCGGCCCCCGGCACTTCCCCGTAAAACACCACCGCCAGCAGGAACATCAGCGTTGGACCAATATACTGGAAGAACCCCAGCGTAGAGAGTCGCAGGCGGGTGGCCGCGCCGGTAAAGCACAGCAGCGGGATGGTGGTAACGACGCCGGCAGCCATCAGCAGCAGGTTCAGCGACCACGGGTTTTGCCCCATATGGCTGGTCGGGCTATCGGCGATGGCGAACAGATACAGCGCCGCCACCGGTAACAGCCACAGAGTTTCCACCAGCATGCCGGTTTGCGCATCGACGGCTATCTTTTTACGCAGCAGCCCGTAAAAGGCGAAGCTAAAGGCCAGCCCCAGGCCGATAATCGGCAGCGAACCAAAGGTCCACAGCTGTACCAGCACGCCGCAAAGCGCCAGCAGTACCGCCAGCCACTGCATCCGGCGGAAGCGCTCGCCGAGGAAGATCATCCCCAGCACAATATTCACCAGCGGGTTAATAAAGTAGCCAAGGCTAGCTTCCAGCATATGGTGGTTATTCACCGCCCAGATGAAAAGCAGCCAGTTGCCGCCAATCAGCACCGCCGACACCGCCAGCAGAAACACCTTCCGCGGCGTATGCAGCAGTTTCTTCACCTGCGGCCACTGGTGGCTGAGGCTGATCAATGCCAGCATGAAAAAGAACGACCAGATCACGCGATGGGTCAGGATTTCATCGGCGGGAACATAGTAGATAAGTTTGAAATAGGCTGGTGCGATGCCCCAGATAAAATAGGCGGCAAGAGCCAGAATAATCCCCAGCCGCGTTTGTTTTGCATCCATCGGTAAAATCCGTTACGCCAAAACAGCGATGTTACTCGATTTACGCCGATCAACCCACCATATACGTCGCCGTGGCGCTGGCGATATAAACCTGCTCTTCGTTATGTAATTCTACGCGGGCGACCGCCACTTTATTCCCGGCGCGCAGCAGGCTGCTGGTGGCGGTGAAGTGCTCTCCGCGGCCCGGCCGCAGGTAGTCGACGCGCAGGTCGATGGTGCCCATACGCGACAGGCGCTGGCGCAGCTCTTCTTCGTTGATGGTCTCATGGCGGGTCAGCGTACTGCCGACGCACACCAGGCCGGCGGCAACGTCCAGCGCCGAGGCGATCACGCCGCCGTGCAGAATGCTTTGCGCCCAGTTGCCGACCATCATAGGCTGGTTTTTAAAGCTCAGCTGGGCGAACTCTTTTTCGTAACGCTCTAACTTCAGGCCTAAGGCGCGGTTGAAAGGCATGTGGTCGACAAAAATTTCGCCTACCAGCTTAAGGGCGGCTTCGGCAGTAAGTTCAGACATGACGATGATATCCATTCGTTAATGAGATGTTGATTTTATGCTTCTAAAACGGTGATTACCACTTTCAGAACGGATAACCGGGCAGGGCGGTTATAAACAGGTAGAATGGGTCCGGGGTAAAACAGAAATAAAAATCACTCATTCAGGAGAACAGCAATGCGTATCTCTTTGGCCTGGCTGCTGGCGCTGGTTGCGCTCCCGGCCGGCGTTTTGGCGCAGGACGTGCCGATTAATCATCAGGTCCACGATACTCCCGCGGTGCGCGGCAGCATTATCGCTAACCTGCTACAGGATCATGATAATCCGTTCCTGCTCTATCCCTATGAGAGCAACTACTTGCTCTATACGTGGAGCAGCGATATCAACAAGGAAGCGATATCCAGCTATGACTGGGCGGAGAACGCCCGCAAAGATGAAGTGAAATTCCAGCTCAGCCTGGCCTTCCCGCTGTGGCGCGGGATCCTCGGTGATAATTCGCTGCTCGGTGCCTCCTATACGCAGAAATCCTGGTGGCAGCTCTCAAACAGCAAGGAGTCCGCGCCGTTTCGCGAAACGAACTATGAGCCGCAGCTGTTCCTCGGCTTTGCGACGGATTATCGGCTTGCCGGCTGGACGCTGCGCGATATTGAGGTAGGCTATAATCACGACTCCAACGGCCGCTCCGATCCCACCTCCCGCAGCTGGAATCGCCTGTATACCCGCCTGATGGCGCAAAACGGCAACTGGCTGGTGGAAGTGAAGCCCTGGTACGTTATCGGCAGCACCGATGATAACCCGGATATCACCAAATATATGGGCTATTACCGCCTGAAGGTCGGCTATCAGCTCGGTGAGGCAATTCTGAGCGCCCAGGGGCAATATAACTGGAACACCGGTTACGGTGGCGCCGAGCTGGGCGTGAGCTATCCGATCACCCGCCACGTGCGTTTCTACACCCAGGTCTACAGTGGTTATGGTGAATCGCTGATTGACTATAATTTTAACCAGACGCGTGTTGGCGTCGGTGTAACGCTCAACGATCTGTTTTAATCGTTGCACTCTGGCTCACGGGCGCTGAAAATAGCGCCTGTTTTCTTTTCAGGCAGGTGGGGTCAACGTGGCGCAGGCGGAAGTATTGAATCAAACAGTGCTGGCAAAGCAGGTTTTACAGGAAACCTTCGGCTACCAGCAGTTTCGCCCTGGCCAGGAAACCATTATCGACACGGCGTTGGGCGGGCGTGACTGCCTGGTTGTCATGCCCACCGGCGGCGGTAAATCGCTGTGCTATCAGGTACCGGCACTGGTACTGGGTGGCCTGACCGTCGTCGTGTCGCCGCTGATCTCGCTGATGAAAGATCAGGTCGACCAACTGCTGGCCAACGGCGTGGCCGCCGCCTGTCTTAACTCGACGCAGAGCCGCGAACAGCAGCAGGACGTGATGGCGGGCTGTCGCAACGGCCAGATCCGCCTGCTGTATATCGCCCCTGAGCGATTGATGCTGGATAACTTCCTCGAGCATCTCAGCCACTGGAACCTGGCGATGCTGGCGGTGGATGAAGCCCACTGTATTTCCCAATGGGGGCATGACTTCCGTCCGGAGTATGCCGCGCTGGGCCAGCTGCGTCAGCGCATGCCGCAGATCCCGTTTATGGCGTTGACGGCGACCGCCGATGACACCACCCGCCGCGATATTGTGCGCCTGCTGGGGCTGAACGACCCGCTGATTCAGGTCAGCAGCTTCGATCGCCCCAACATCCGCTATATGCTGATGGAGAAGTTTAAACCTCTCGATCAGCTGATGCGCTACGTGCAGGACCAGCGTGGCAAATCGGGCATCATCTACTGCAACAGCCGTTCGAAAGTGGAAGATACCGCCGCCCGTCTGCAAAGCCGGGGTATCAGCGCCGCGGCCTATCATGCCGGGTTGGAAAACGACATCCGGGCGGACGTGCAGGAAAAATTTCAGCGCGACGATCTGCAAATCGTCGTCGCGACCGTTGCCTTCGGCATGGGGATCAACAAACCCAACGTCCGCTTCGTGGTGCACTTCGACATTCCCCGCAATATTGAATCCTATTACCAGGAAACCGGGCGCGCCGGGCGCGATGGCCTGCCGGCAGAAGCGATGCTGTTTTACGATCCGGCCGATATGGCGTGGTTACGCCGCTGTCTGGAGGAGAAACCCGCCGGGCCGCTGCAGGATATTGAACGCCATAAGCTCAACGCGATGGGCGCGTTTGCCGAAGCGCAAACCTGCCGCCGCCTGGTGTTGCTGAACTATTTTGGCGAGGGGCGTCAGGAGCCGTGCGGTAACTGCGATATCTGCCTCGACCCGCCAAAACAGTACGACGGCTTAATGGACGCGCGTAAGGCGCTGTCGACCATTTACCGCGTGAATCAGCGCTTCGGGATGGGCTATGTGGTTGAGGTGCTGCGCGGGGCCAATAATCAGCGCATTCGCGAGATGGCCCATGACAAGCTGCCGGTGTACGGCATAGGTCGCGATCAGAGCCACGAGCACTGGGTGAGCGTGATTCGCCAGCTGATTCATCTCGGCCTGGTGACGCAAAATATTGCCCAGCATTCGGCGCTACAGCTGACCGAAGCCGCCCGTCCGGTACTGCGTGGCGAGGTGCCGCTGCAGCTCGCCGTGCCGCGTATCGTGGCGCTCAAACCGAAGGCGATGCAAAAAACCTTCGGCGGCAACTACGATCGCAAGCTGTTCGCCAAGCTGCGCAAGTTACGCAAGGCTATTGCCGACGAAGAGAATATCCCGCCGTATGTCGTCTTTAACGACGCGACGCTGATTGAAATGGCCGAGCAATCGCCGATCACCGCCGGTGAGATGCTGAGCGTCAACGGCGTGGGCACGCGGAAACTGGAGCGCTTCGGTAAAGAGTTTATGGCGCTGATCCGCGCCCATGTCGATGGTGAAGATGAGTAGTCAGCCGGGCCAAAAAGTGCCAGGATAGTTTCGGTCTTCACTATATTCCTGCTAGTAAAATAGCCTGTTAAGTAGGGTTCAATCATGCTGATGCTTTTCCTGACCGTCGCGCTGGTGCATATCATTGCGCTGATGAGTCCTGGCCCGGATTTTTTCTTTGTTTCTCAGACCGCCGTCAGCCGCTCTCGTAAAGAGGCGATGATGGGCGTGCTGGGCATTACCGTTGGCGTCATGGTCTGGGCGGGCGTGGCGCTGCTTGGCCTGCACCTGATTATCGAAAAAATGGCCTGGCTGCACACCATTATTATGGTCGGCGGCGGCCTGTATCTGTGCTGGATGGGGTATCAGATGCTGCGCGGCGCGCTGAAGAAAAGCGACGTCACGGCGGCGGAACCGCAGGTTGAACTGGCCCGCAGCGGGCGCAGCTTTTTGAAAGGGCTGCTGACAAACCTCGCCAACCCGAAGGCGATCATTTACTTCGGTTCCGTGTTCTCGCTGTTTGTCGGGGATGATGTTGGCGCGGGCGAGCGCTGGGGTATTTTCCTGCTGATCGTCCTTGAAACCCTGGCCTGGTTCACCGTCGTCGCCAGCCTGTTTGCGTTACCGACGATGCGTCGCGGGTATCAGCGCATGGCGAAATGGATCGACGGTATTGCCGGTACGCTGTTTGCCGGTTTCGGTATTCATCTGATTATTTCACGCTAAGCAGATATGTCCCGGTTCGCCTGAGGTAAACCGGGACGCACTTCTCAGGCATGGCGTGCGGAAGCCAGCAACGCCCCTACCAGCATAAATAACGATCCGAACACCTTGTTCAAGGCCTTCATCTGCTTTGGACCTTTAATCCATGCCGCAATCCGCTGCGCCAGCGTTGCGTAGCCAATCATGACGATGATATCCACCACGACGGTCGTGACGCCCAGCACCAGATACTGCATGAGCTGGGGCTGATCCGGCGTGATGAACTGTGGGAACAGCGCGGCCAGGAAGACAATGCTCTTCGGGTTGGTGAGGTTAACGAACACCGCGCGCTGGAATAGTTTCCCGCGCGTTTGTGCCTTCGCCAGGGTGTTGAGGTTGAGGGAACCCGCCGCCCGCCACTGCTGAATACCCAGCCAGATAAGATAGGCTGCCCCGGCCCATTTCAGCACTTCGAAGGCCAGCACAGAACGGGAAAACAGCGTTCCCAGCCCAATCCCGACGAGTACGATATGAATGGCCAGCCCGGCCTGTAAACCAGCAATAGAGGCGGCCGCGCCACGGTAGCCGTGGTTGATTGAGGTCGTCATGGTATTAATCGCCCCGGATCCCGGCGACAGGCTGAGAATGATAGATGTCAGCAGATAGGCGAACCACCACTCGAACGTCATGAGAAACTCCCTGATTGTCTGTTTTTATGCCACAATACGCTATTGTGTAAGCATTGTCTGATGCGCGATAAAAAAACGATTTTCAGTGGTTAACAGGGGTGTAAACCCGATGTTCAAGCAGCAAAAGGAGTGGGACACGCGAGAAAACGCGTTTGCGGCTTTTACGATGGGGCCACTTACCGATTTCTGGCGTCAGCGGGAAGAGGCGGAATTCAGGGGCGTAGATGATGTCCCGGTTCGCTTCGTGCGCTTTTGCGTCAAAGATAACGATCGGGTGGTGGTGATTTGCCCGGGGCGTATTGAAAGCTATGTGAAATACGCCGAACTGGCTTATGACCTGTTCCACAGCGGCTTTGACGTGATGATTATCGATCATCGCGGCCAGGGACGTTCCGGACGCATCCTCAACGACAGCCATCGCGGTCACGTGGTGCGCTTTAGCGATTATGTCGACGATCTGGCTGCGCTCTGGCAGCAGGAAGTCGCTCCCGGTCACTGGCGAAAACGGTTTATACTCGGCCATTCGATGGGGGGCGCGATCGCCACGTTATTTTTGCAGCGTCATCAGCCGCATTGTGATGCGATTGCGCTGTGCGCGCCGATGTTTGGCATTGTCATGCGTTTCCCTGACTGGATGGTGCGGCATATTCTCGACTGGGCTGAGGGCCATCAGCGCATTCGGGAAGAGTACGCGCTCGGTACCGGGCGCTGGCGGGCGTTGCCCTTCTCGGTCAACGTGTTGACGCACAGCCGTCAACGCTACCAGCGTAACCTGCGATTTTATGCCGATGAACCGCAGCTGCGCGTTGGCGGGCCAACCTATCACTGGGTACGTGAGGGCGTGCTTGCCGGCGAAGAAGCGCTGGCGGGCGTTGAGAAAGACACCACCCCGACATTGTTATTGCAGGCCGAAGAAGAACGGGTTGTCGATAACCGCATGCACGAGCGCTATTGCGAACGTCGTGCTGCAGCAGGTCATCCCTGCGAGGGTAATAAGCCGCTTGTCATAGAAGGGGCATACCATGAGATCCTTTTTGAAAAGGACGCCATGCGCTCAGTCGCGCTGAATGCCATCGTCGATTTTTTCACTCGACACAATTAGAGTCTGCCAGGACAGGCTCTTAATCCGGCGAAATGCTCGTCGCCCTGCTTAGAGGTTAAAATTTTTATGTACCAGGTTGTTGCATCTGACTTAGATGGCACGCTGCTTTCTCCCGATCACTACTTAACCCCCTACGCAAAAGAGACGCTGCAGCTGTTGACCGCGCGCGGTATCAATTTTGTCTTCGCAACCGGTCGCCATTACATCGATGTCGGGCAGATCCGCGATAATCTCGGTATTAAATCCTACATGATCACCTCCAACGGCGCGCGCGTGCACGATAGCGACGGGCAGCAGATCTTTGCGCATAACCTTGACCGCGATATCGCGGCCGATCTGTTTGAGATGATGCGTAACGACCCGAAAGTGGTGACCAACGTCTACCGTGAAGATGAGTGGTATATGAACCGCCATCGTCCGGAAGAGATGCGCTTTTTCAAAGAAGCGGTCTTCAACTACAAGCTGTATGAAGCGGGCGAGCTCGATCCGCAGGGGATCAGCAAAGTGTTCTTCACCTGCGAAGATCACGAGCATCTGCTGCCGCTGGAGCAGGCGATCAACGCGCGCTGGGGCGATCGCGTCAACGTCAGCTTCTCGACCCTGACCTGCCTGGAAGTGATGGCCGGCGGCGTGTCGAAGGGACATGCGCTGGAAGCGGTTGCCAAAATGCTCGGCTACCATCTGAAAGACTGCATCGCCTTTGGCGATGGCATGAACGATGCGGAAATGCTGTCGATGGCTGGCAAAGGCTGCATCATGCTGAACGCGCACCAACGGCTGAAAGACCTGCATCCGGAGCTGGAAGTGATCGGCAGCAACGCCGACGACGCGGTGCCGCACTACCTGCGCAATCTCTACCTCGGCTGATAAAGATTGACGACTGTTCATCTATTGTTCAGTTGTCAACCGAACTCTCCGCTACAATGAGTGCTCTTCTTCCTGAGAGACATTCATTGTGGCGCTACTGATTATCACCACTAACCTGTGGGCCTTTTCCTTTAGCCTGATCGGCGAATACCTGGCGGGTAGCGTCGATAGCTACTTCTCCGTGCTGATGCGGGTGGGGCTGGCGGCACTGGTGTTCCTGCCGTTTCTGCGTACCCGTGGGCAATCGCCGCGGACCATCGTGCTCTACATGCTGGTCGGCGCGATGCAGCTGGGCATCATGTATCTGCTGGCCTTCCGCGCCTATGTGTACCTGACGGTCTCTGAATTTCTGCTGTTTACCGTCTTCACGCCGCTCTATATCACCCTGATTTATGATCTGATCAGCGGGCGTAAGCTGCGCTGGGGATACCTGCTGAGCGCCGGGCTGGCGGTGCTGGGCGCGGCGATTATTCGCTATGACAAAGTGAGCGATCATTTCTGGACCGGCCTGCTGCTGGTTCAGCTGTCGAACCTCAGCTTTGCGATCGGCATGGTGGGCTATAAGCGGCTGATGGAGCTGCGTCCGATGCCGCAGCATAACGCCTTTGCCTGGTTCTATATGGGGGCCTTGCTGGTGGCGGTGGCGGCCTGGCTGATGCTCGGCAATCCGCAACGGCTGCCGACCACGACGCTACAGTGGAGCGTGCTGGTGTGGTTGGGCGTGGTGGCGTCGGGACTCGGCTACTTTATGTGGAACTACGGGGCGACGCAGGTGGATGCCGGCACGTTGGGCATCATGAACAACGTGCATGTGCCGGCCGGGCTGCTGGTTAACCTCGCCATCTGGCAGGAGCAGCCTCACTGGCCGAGCTTTATTATTGGGGCTCTGGTGATCCTGGCCTCACTGTGGGTCCATCGCCGTTGGGTCGCTCCGCACTCCGGACAAACGGCAAATGATCGCAAGCGTGGTTCCGCGCTGAGCGAATAAACGCTTCGGTGACCGGCTGACGCTGCTCGCCGTCGCGCACCGCGGCGTACAGTCGGCTCCACAGTCCTTCGCCCAGGGTTTTGGTGACCACCAGACCCTGGCGCTCAAAACTTTCTACGACCCAGTGCGGCAGGGCGGCGATGCCCATGCGTGCAGCAACCATCTGAATCAACAGCAACGTATTGTCGACGCTCTTCAGCTGCGGGCTGATCCCGGCCGGTTGCAGGAAATGGCGCCAGATATCCAGGCGACCACGCTGAACCGGATAAATCAGTAACAGCTCTGTCGCCAGGTCCTCTGGCGAAATGCGGGTTTTCGCTGCCAGCGGATGCTCCGGCGCGAGGACCAGGCGCACTTCATAATCAAACATCGGTGAATAGTGCAGGCCGCTGCGCGGCAGGATATCTGAGGTCATCACCAGATCCAGCTCGCTTTGCTGGAGGGCCGGCTGCGGGTCAAAGGTGACGCCAGAATGGAAATCCACTTCGACCTGCGGCCAGCGGGCGCGGAAATTCTCCAGCGCCGGGGTGAGCCACTGAATACAGCTATGGCACTCGATGGCGATGCGCAGGCGCGTTTGCAGCGGCTCGTGGCAATCCTGCAGCGCGCGGGTGATTTGCGGCAGCACCTGGTTTGCCAGCTGCAGCAGGATTTCCCCCTGCGGCGTGAAGCGCAGGGGCTGACTTTTACGCACAAACAGGCGGAAGCCAAGGCGTTGTTCCAGATCGCTGAACTGGTGGGACAGGGCGGACTGGGTTTGATGCAGGGCCGCCGCAGCGCCTGCCAGCGACCCGCTGTTCCGCAACGCCTGTAGCGTTTTCAGGTGTTTAATTTCGATCATGAAAGTCCTTCACTTCGGCATGAAAATGTTGCGCTTGAGGAAGATACAGTAACCTTCAATTATAGATGTGTAAACATCTGGACGTCTAAATCCTGTGTCTTTCGAATTTAGGGTGTGTTGGCTGCACTTCCTCACCCCGGTCACTTACTTCAGTAAGCTCCCGGGGAATGAGCAAGTTTGCCGCCTTCCCTAAATCCGAAATCCTTCGGATTCAAAATATTGAGGTCTTAAAAATGACAATTATTAATCATACCCTCGGTTTCCCTCGCGTTGGCCTTCGTCGCGAGCTGAAAAAAGCACAAGAGAGCTACTGGGCGGGTAATTCGACCCGTGAAGCGTTGCTGGCGGTGGGGCGCGAACTGCGCGCCCGTCATTGGGATCAGCAGAAGCAGGCGGGTATTGACCTGTTGTCGGTCGGGGATTTCGCCTGGTACGACCATGTTCTGACCACCAGCCTGCTGCTGGGTAACGTACCGGCTCGTCATCAGAACAAAGACGGTTCCGTCGATATCGACACCCTGTTCCGCATTGGCCGCGGTCGTGCGCCAACCGGTGAACCGGCGGCAGCGGCGGAAATGACCAAATGGTTTAACACCAACTACCACTACATGGTGCCGGAATTCAGCAAAGGTCAGGAATTTGCGCTGACCTGGACGCAGCTACTGGATGAGGTGGACGAAGCGCTGGCGCTCGGTCACAAGGTGAAACCAGTATTGCTTGGCCCGGTGACCTACCTGTGGCTCGGTAAAGTGAAAGGCGAGCAGTTTGACCGCCTGACCCTGCTGAACGACATTCTGCCGGTTTACCAGCAGGTGCTGGCGGAACTGGCAAAACGCGGCATTGAGTGGGTACAGATTGATGAGCCGGCGCTGGTGCTGGAGCTGCCGCAGGCGTGGCTGGACGCGTTCAAGCCAGCGTATGATGCGCTCTCAGGCCAGGTTAAGCTGCTGCTGACCACCTACTTTGAAGGTATCACCGCGAACCTCGAGACGATTGCTGACCTGGCGGTTCAGGGCCTGCACGTTGACCTGGTGCACGGTAAAGATGAGGTAGCGGCGTTGCACCAACGCCTGCCTGCCGACTGGCTGCTCTCTGCGGGCTTGATCAACGGTCGTAACGTCTGGCGCGCCGATCTGACCGAGAAGTATGCGCAGATCAAAGATATCGTCGGCAAACGCCCGCTGTGGATTGCCTCTTCCTGCTCCCTGCTGCACAGCCCGATCGACCTGAGCGTTGAAACTCGCCTCGATGCGGAAGTGAAAAGCTGGTTTGCCTTCGCCCTGCAAAAATGTGAGGAGCTATCCCTGCTGCGCGATGCCCTGAACAGCGGTGATACGGCCGCGCTGGAGGCGTGGAGCGCGCCGATTCAGGCCCGTCGCCACTCGACCCGGGTTCATAACGCGGCGGTAGAAAAACGTCTGGCGGCCATTACCGCTAAGGACAGCCAGCGCAACAGCCCGTACGCTGAACGTGCCGAGGCGCAGCGCAGCCGCTTCAACCTGCCGGCGTGGCCCACCACCACCATCGGCTCTTTCCCGCAGACGACCGAGATCCGCGGCCTGCGTCTGGACTTCAAAAAAGGTAATCTGGATGCTGGCAACTACCGCACCGGGATTGCCGAACATATTAAGCAAGCGATCGTTGAGCAGGAGCGCCTGGGGCTGGACGTTCTGGTGCACGGCGAAGCCGAGCGCAATGACATGGTGGAGTACTTCGGTGAGCACCTGGACGGCTTTATCTTCACCCAGAACGGCTGGGTACAGAGCTACGGTTCCCGCTGCGTGAAGCCGCCGGTGGTGATCGGCGATGTCAGCCGCCCGGAAGCCATTACCGTGGAGTGGGCGAAGTATGCACAGTCGCTGACCGACAAGCCGGTTAAGGGCATGCTGACCGGTCCGGTGACCATTCTGTGCTGGTCCTTCCCGCGTGAAGATGTCAGCCGCGAAACCATCGCCAAACAGATTGCCCTGGCGCTGCGTGACGAAGTGGCGGATCTGGAAGCCGCCGGTATCGGCATCATCCAGATTGATGAGCCGGCGCTGCGCGAAGGTCTGCCGCTCAAACGCAGCGACTGGGATGCGTATCTGCAGTGGGGCGTCGAGGCGTTCCGCATCAACGCCGCGGTGGCGCAGGATGATACTCAGATCCACACCCACATGTGTTACTGCGAGTTCAACGACATCATGGATTCCATCGCCGCCCTGGATGCCGATGTGATCACCATTGAGACGTCGCGTTCCGATATGGAACTGCTGGAATCGTTTGAAGAGTTCGAATACCCGAACGAAATCGGGCCGGGGGTGTATGACATTCACTCGCCGAACGTCCCCAGCGTAGAGTGGATCGAAGCGTTGCTGGAGAAAGCGGCGCAGCGTATCCCGGCTGAACGTCTGTGGGTCAACCCGGACTGCGGCCTGAAAACCCGCGGCTGGCCGGAAACCCGCGCGGCGCTGGCTAACATGGTAAAAGCCGCGCAGAACCTGCGCCAGGCGTAATTACCTCAGCTTATCCATCCCCAGAGGAGGCCCCGTGCCTCCTCTTTTTTTGCATTTTTCTTATTTTCCCCGCGCTTACCCCCTCCGTAAATTCGGATAAACGACAGGTCATTTTATGAGCTTACTCACAAATGTGATATCATTATATTGTTATAACAATTGCCGCCAAAATAATAAAAGGAACTTCTGTATGGACTACAACCAGGTAGGAAGCGCAATTGTGAAGCACTGTGGTGGCCTGTTGAATTTACAACATGTCACCAACTGTATGACCCGGGTACGGATGACTATCGGCGATCGGTCGCAGGTTGATATCGCGGCGCTGAAAAGTATCGACGGCGTGCTGGGGGTGGTGGAAGACGACACCTTGCAGGTGATTGTCGGGCCGGGCAAGTCGACAAAAGTCGCGGATGTGATTAACGACATGTTGAAGGCGCAGCCCGTCGGCGAAACCCCGCCCGGTGAGGCCACGCTGAGCGCGGTGGAGCAAAAGGGCACGCTGGCGCGGGCAAAAGCCAAAAAGCAGACCCGGACCAAAATTATTCTTAAGCACATTGCCAATATTTTCGTTCCCATTCTGCCGTCGCTGATCGCTGCCGGTATTCTGATGGGCATCAATAACGTCATTGTGAATTCGGCGGCCTCCTGGGCCCTGGCGAATCACGTTGTCGCGCTGGGCGATCTCTCGCCGACCCAGGTGGTGCTCGATCAACGGCATCTGCTTGGCCTCAGTCAGTTTCTCGATATTGTCTCGAAAGCGCTATTTGGCTTCCTCGCAATTTATACCGGTATGTCGGCGGCAAAAGAGTTTGGCGGCAATGCGATCATGGGCGGTCTGTTAGGGGGCGTGACGATGCTGCCGCAGCTGACTGCCTTTGGGCTGGTGCCGGGCCAGGGCGGGCTGATTGGCGTGATTTTTTGCGCCTGGCTGATGTGCCTGCTGGAAAAACGGGTGCGGCGGATCGTCCCGGATATTGTCGATGTGGTGGTGACGCCGACGATTGTGGTGGTGGTGATGGCGGCGGCGCTGCTGTTCGTCATTATGCCGGTGGCCGGAATTATCTCCGACGGCATTCTGCACGGGCTGAACGGTCTGCTTGCCGGCGGCGGCATTGCCGCAGGCTTTGTGCTCTCGGCGCTCTTTCCGTTCTTAATTTCGTTGGGCCTGCATCACGGCCTGTTCCCGGTGCATATCGAAATGATTAACGCCACCGGCCATGCGCCGCTGTTCGCGATCCAGATTATGTCCAATGCCGGGATGGTAGGGGCGGCGACGGCGGTACTGATGCTGACCCGCGATCCGGTCATGAAGAAAATAGCCAAAGGCGCCATTCCCACCTCCATTCTGGCCGTCGGCGAGCCAACGATTTTCGGCGTTAACATTCCCGCCGGCTTTGCCTTTATCACCGGTTCTATCGGGGCGGGATTTGGCGGCGTGATGGTGGTGCTACTGGGCGTCACGACCAACGGCATTGGCGCCGCCGGGCTGTCGGCGTTGCCGCTGATCGCCGACGGCAAATATTTGCAGTACATCATGGCGTGGTTGACCGGTTGTACCGCCGCTTTTGTGTTGACGTACATCGTCGGCAAAATCCGTGGTTACGACAAAGAAACGGCGTGAGAGAGGAAAAGGAGTAAAGCATGAAAGCCATAATGTTGATGTTCGATTCACTGAATAAGCAATTGCTGTCGGCTTACGGCAGCGATCGCGCCATCACGCCGAATTTTCAGCGCCTGCGGGAGCGCACGGTACGTTTTGACAACTTTTTTGTCGGGAGTATGCCCTGCATGCCGGCCCGCCGGGAGCTGCACACCGGGCGCTATAACTTTCTGCACCGTGGCTGGTCGCCGCTGGAGCCGTTTGATGATTCCGTCCCGGAAATACTGAAGAAAAACGGTATCCACAGCCATCTGGTTACCGACCATAAACACTACTGGCGTGACGGCGGCGCGACCTATCATTCGCGCTACAGCACCTTTGAGTTCGTGCGTGGTCAGGAGGGCGATGCCTGGAAAGGCGTCGTGGATAAGCCGCAATATCGGTATGAGTCCGGGGAACCGAACGAGATCAAGCAGCGGCGAATTGCCAGCCGGGTGCAGCATCAGATCAACGTCCAGTTCATGCAGAATGAAGAGGATCATCATCTGGCGAGGACGATCGGCAAGGGGCTGGAGTTTCTTGAAACCAACCATGCCAGCGATAACTGGTTCCTGCAGCTGGAATGTTTCGATCCGCATGAGCCGTTTTTCGTGCCGGAAAAATACCTGAAAATGTACGGGATCGACGATCCGTCGCAGTTTGACGGCTGGCCGCCATACTACTTTGTGACCGAAACCGATGAGCGCAAAAGCCTGATCCAGAAGTATTATATGGCGCTGTTGACCATGGTGGACGCCTATGTCGGCAAGGTGCTGGATTATATGGATCGTTACGATCTCTGGCAGGACACCTTGCTTATCGTCAATACCGACCACGGTTTCTTGCTTGGGGAGCATGAGTGGTGGGGTAAAAATATTATGCCGCTGTATAACGAAGTGGCAAATATTCCCTGCTTTATCTGGCATCCCCGGTGCGGTGGCGCGGGAGAATCGCGGCAGTCGCTGGCACAGACCATCGATCTTCCGGCGACGCTGCTGGATTACTTCGGGCTGGATAAACCAGCGGATATGCAGGGCCGGTCATTACTTCCGACGCTGCTCGACGATACGCCGGTGCGGGACTACGCGCTGTTTGGCTACCATGGCTGCCATATCAACATTACCGATGGCCGCTATGTGTATATGCGCTCGCCCGTTGAGCAGGGTATTGATGGTCTGTACGAGTACACGCTGATGCCGACCCGTATCAATCGCCGCTTTACGCCGCAGGAGCTTGAAAAGACGACGCTGCACCCGCCATTCGCCTTCACCAAGGGCTGTCCGGTGATGAAGATCCCCGCGGAGTCGGTGATGACCAGAGGGGCCGATCGCTTTGGTCACCGTCTGTATGACAGCGCGGCGGACCCGGCCCAACTGACGCAATGTCGTGATGAAAGCGTGGCGCAGCGGCTGAGTGAGCAGATGATAGAGATGATGCGGGAAAGCGATGCCCCTGCTGAGCTTTATCCGCGCTATGGATTGACCGGGTCACCGGCGGCGCTGCTGGGGCTGGACCCGAACATCCTGCCAGAGCTTGCCGGGTTTGCGCCGCAGGTCCGTTATGGCCTGTTTGCGCTGCTGCAGCATCTGGAAGGGAGCGGGCAGTTCGATTTGGCGCAGAGGCTACAGGCGGCCTGCCGGGCCGACTGGGATCGGGAAAATCTGTGGGCCTTCGTGCATAACCAGGTTCCGCAGGAGCAGCATCAGAGCGTGTACTATAAGATGGCGTTAGAAATGCGACTGGACTGAGTGGTATCCCCGGCGACGGCCGGGGAAAAAGGAGTAGAAGTAGATGAAAGAAGAGCTGGATTATTCCCGGGGCGCGAAACCTTTATACGCCCAGCTATACGACATCCTGCTGGAGAGGCTGAAAACCGGCACCTACAAAAAAAATGATGTGCTGCCCACGGAAGCGGAGTTTGAAGAGCTGTTTGGCGTCAGCCGGATCACCGCGCGCCGCGCGCTGGCGGAACTGGTTGCGAAAGGGCTGGTAAAGCGCCAGGCGGGTATCGGTACGATGGTGATCAGCACCTCGGAGAAACAGGGGGTCAAAACCCGCATTCGCTTAGTGGATGGGCAGCAGCAACATCCTATCTCGCGTAATAACCTGAAGCTGGAGCTCCTGCTGCCGCCTGAGCCGATCGCGCGTGAGTTTGGCCTGGCGCCAGATGGCATGCTCTATCGCCTGACCCGCACCATCTTCCGGCAAAATGAGCTGCCTGCTCAGGTGAACTATATCTGGCTGACCCCGCGTCTGGGGACATTGACGCTGGACATCTTCGACGGCGGCTTGTACAGCATGCTGGAGAAAAATAACGAAAATATTGAAAGCTTTCAGGATGTAATTACCGCGGAGCTGCCGACGGAAAGCGACTGCGCCATTCTGCAGATTAGCGCCTCTGAGCCGCTGCTGGTGAAAACCCGTAAAGGCTATAACGACCGGGGCGAGCTGGTGGAGTTTGGCATCGCCAGACATATCGCCAGCTGCTACCAGTATATTGTCGAGAACAGCCGATGAAATGGCTAAGCCAGGGGAAGGCGCCGGATTATCGTTTTTCGCTGGCGAATGAGCGAACGTTCCTTGCCTGGATCCGCACCGCGCTGGCCTTTATGGCGGCGGCGATTGGGATCGACCAGCTGGCGACAAACTTTGCCTCCGCGCATGCCCGCGAGCTACTGGTCAGTGGTTTAAGCCTCACGGCGGCGCTGCTGGCCTGGTACGCGTACCGGCGCTGGGCCGGCAACGAACGTGCGATGCGCACAGGCGCTGATTTAGCCTACCCCAGAATGCTGATCTGGCTCAGTAGCGGGCTGGCGATCGCCATCTTGCTGACGCATGCGGTGCTGTTTCTGCGATGACGATGACCCGTCGGCCCCGTGACCCAGGACTTCAGCCGGAGCGCACCGCGCTCTCCTGGCAAAGAACTACCTTTTGCGTGTTGCTCCTCGCCCTGGCCGCGACGCGCGGCGGGTTTTCTCGTGGCGAGATGGCGGTGGCTGCCCTTGGCGGCATCGCCGCCGCGCTGGCGGTCGTGCTGATGGTGGTCTCGTATTGCCGTCAAAAGCAGGCGGTCATGGAGCGAGAGCTCACCACCCACTCTTCGCTGCTGGTTAAGCGACTGCTGAGCATCATCCTGAGCCTGGTCGCCCTGTCGCTGGTGCTTCCGGCGTTGCTCAGGCTGTAATGAAAAGGATAGATCTGCGATGACAATCACCGGATGCCACGTGATGGCGAAGCCCACGGGATCGGTATGTAATATCGACTGTACGTACTGCTTCTATCTGGAGAAAGAGGCGCTGTATCCCGAGCGCAATACCCACTGGCAGATGTCTGACGAGACTCTGGAACGCTATATTCGTCAGCATATTGACGCCCAGGCGGGAGATAGCGTGACCTTTGCCTGGCAGGGCGGCGAGCCGACCATGATGGGGCTGGCGTTTTTCCGCCGCGTCATGGCGTTGTGCGACAAATATGCCGGCGGGAAAAAGATAACCCACGCGCTGCAAACCAACGGGATCCTGCTGGATGACGCATGGGCGCGTTTTTTTGCCGAACATCGCTTTTTGATTGGCCTGTCGATAGATGGCCCCGCAGCGCTGCATAACCAGTATCGTGTGAACCGGGCCGGAAAGGGCACCCATGACCGGGTCATGGCGGCGATGTCGCTGCTCAAAGCCCATCACGTTGAATTTAATACCTTAACCGTCGTCGGCAAACACAACGTTGAGCATGCCCTTGAGGTGTATGAATTCCTGGTTGCGGCAGGTTCGCGCTATATCCAGTTTATTCCGCTGGTTGAACGGCTGAGCAATGACGCTTCGTCGGCGCTGCAGCTGGTGCTGCCCGGCGAAAGCGCCGCAAGGCTTGCCCCGTGGACCGTACCGTCGTGGCAGTTTGGCGACTTTCTCTGCCAGATTTTCGATCTGTGGGTCCGGCGCGATGTCGAGCGGGTCTCCGTGCAGATGTTCGACGTGGCGCTGGCGGCCTGGGCCGGGCAACCGCCGGTGCTTTGTGTCCATTCGGCAACCTGCGGCCACGCTTTTGCCCTCGAATCAAATGGCGATCTGTATAACTGCGATCATTTTGTCTACCCGGAACATAAGCTGGGCAATATTCATCAGCAAACCATCCACGAGCTTAACCATAGCGAACAGGCGATCGCCTTCGGGCAGGCTAAAGAAGATCGCTTAACCGCAGACTGTCGTCGTTGCGAGTTTCGTCCGGTATGCCACGGTGGCTGCCCGAAGCACCGGTTCGCGGTCTCGCCGGGCGGCCATCCGGGCCACAACTACCTGTGTGCGGGCTATAAGCACTTTTTCAAACATATCACTCCGTATATGAACGCCTGGCAGCAGCTGCAGGAAAATGGCTACCCGCCGTCAGCGATCGCGCAATGGCTGGCACACGAGGCACAGCAGGCGCCAACGGCGGCGAAGCGCAACGATCCCTGCCCGTGCGGGAGCGGCCGCAAGTACAAAAGATGTTGTGGGTCGTAGCCTCAGCGCGGCGGGAAAATGCGGCACTGGCCTGCGAAATCGTCCCGGCTGGGCTACGCTTAGCGGCACGATATAGGCCAATCCTGTAAGCCAACCATTTCCGGGAGCGAACGATGACCGGGCACGACGACTCAACGCGCACTTTACGTTTTGCCATTAACCTCGGGAACCCGGTTCTCGCCACCTTATTGCCCGATAACACACCGGGTGGGATCTCCGTCGCGCTCGCCAGCAAGCTGGCCGCTGAGTGCGGTCGCGAAGCGCGGTTTATCACCTGGCCGACGGCCGGAAAAGTGGTGGAAGCTGCCCTGCAGGACCAGTGGGATATTGCCTTCCTGGCGATAGACCCCGCTCGGGAAGACGCGCTGTGCTTCACCCGGCCCTATATCACCATTGAAAGCACCCTGATGGTCAGAGATGCCAATGAGATTCGCTCTGTGCAAGAGATGGACAAGCCTGGGGTGACGATTAACGTCGGCAAAGGGGCTGCCTATGAGCTGTATCTGATTCGAACCTTAAAGCAGGCGACGATGCGGCAGTACGCCACGTCCCAGGAGGCGATCCGCGCGTTTATCGACGGTGAGGGGGATATGGTTGCCGGCATTCGTCAGCCGCTCTGCGGCGTGGCGCAGCAATACCCGCAGTTTCGCGTCCTGCCCGATAGCTTCAGTCAGATACAGCAGGCGATTTGCGTACCGCGTACCCGGCTCCAGCACTACGCTTTTATCCGAGATTGCCTGGCAAGGTGGCTCGATGACGGGACGATTGCCGATATGATTCACCACCATATCGGCAACCGGTAGCGGCTTAAGCGCGTTTGCCACCGTACTGGGCAAACCATGCCAGCATGCGCTGCCAGCCGTCTTTGGCTGACTCTTCATGGTAGCTGGCGCGATAATCGGCATTAAAGGCGTGATCGGCTTCCGGGTAGACGATGATTTCCGCTTTGGCGTTGGCGGCACGTAGCGCCTGACGCATGGTCTCCACCGTATCCTGCGGAATGCTGGCATCTTTGCCGCCGTACAGTCCCAGAACCGGCGCGTTGAGATCGACCGCGATATCCACCGGATAATTCGGCGTGTTCAGGGTTTTCTGGCCCACCAGTTTCCCGTACCAGGCCACCGCCGCTTTCAGCTGCGGATTGTGTGCGGCATACAGCCAGGTGATGCGACCGCCCCAGCAGAAGCCGGTGATCAGCAGCCGATGGGCATCGCCTTCGTGACGCGCGGCCCAGCTGGCAACATGGTCGAGGTCTGCCAGTACCTGAGCATCCGGCACTTTGCTGACCAGTTCCTGGAACAGCGTGGGGATGTCGGTGTAATCATTGGGATCGCCCTGGCGGAAGTAGAGTTCTGGTGCGATCGCCAGATATCCTTCCTGTGCCAGACGGCGGCAAATATCGCGGATATGTTCATGAACGCCGAAAATCTCCTGCACCACGATGACGACCGGCAGCAGGCCATCAACGTTTTTCGGGCGAGCGTGGTACGCCGGCATATTCTCTCCCTGAGTCGGGATCGACGTTTCGCCGGTGATAATGCTCTCCTCCGAGGTATGAACAGCGGTAGAAGCGTGCGGCGTGGCTGCAGGCGCAAAGCCAGGTTGCTTGGTTGTGGTCATGGTATTCTCCGTACCCTTTAATTATTAGCGCACCGATAACTATAGACCCTAAATACTGCAATAGACGTTATCGATCGGACGTTAACGAACCACACTGCCTCAAACAGACTATCTTTTGTTCAGGCTCGGTGAATATAACTTGTTAATGTGATGTTTATCACTTTTTAATGGAAAATCATTGCAATGATTTTCATCTGTAGTGATTAGCATCACAAAACTATGCGGATAGCTTCTGTAAAGTACCGTTTTGCTTCTGCTGATAATTCGACCCACAGAGGAGTTTTTTATGTCTAAGTCTGATGTTTTTCATCTCGGCCTCACCAAAAACGATTTACAAGGGGCTACGCTGGCTATCGTCCCTGGCGATCCGGAGCGTGTGGAAAAGATCGCCGCGCTGATGGATAAGCCGGTTAAGCTGGCATCTCATCGCGAATTTACCTCCTGGCGTGCCGAGCTCGATGGCAAGCCGGTTATCGTGTGCTCCACCGGTATCGGTGGCCCGTCCACCTCCATCGCCGTTGAAGAACTGGCTCAACTGGGGGTTCGTACTTTCCTGCGTATCGGCACCACCGGCGCAATCCAGCCGCACATCAATGTCGGCGACGTGCTGGTGACCACCGCATCCGTGCGCCTTGACGGCGCGAGCCTGCACTTTGCACCCATGGAATATCCGGCAGTAGCTGACTTTGCGTGCACCACTGCGCTGGTTGAAGCGGCGAAATCGATCGGCGCGACCACGCATATTGGCGTAACCGCATCGTCTGATACTTTCTACCCAGGCCAGGAGCGTTACGACACCTTCTCAGGTCGCGTCGTTAACCGCTTCAAAGGCTCGATGGAAGAGTGGCAGTCAATGGGCGTGATGAACTACGAAATGGAATCAGCGACGCTGCTGACCATGTGCGCCAGCCAGGGCCTGCGCGCCGGGATGGTGGCCGGGGTTATCGTGAACCGTACCCAGCAGGAAATTCCGAATGCTGAAACCATGAAGAAAACAGAAAGCCACGCGGTAAAAATCGTGGTGGAAGCGGCTCGCCGCCTGCTGTAGTTTCCCCTCTATTCATGCCAGGCCGGATCTTCCGGCCTTTCTTTTTTGCGCAGCGCCTCGCAGGAAATTCCTTTTCAACTGGACGTTTGTACAGCACAATTCTATTTTTGTGCCGTAAGCCGTTGCCGCAGGGGGCGTTGTGGATATCTCGATTATGATAAGTGCCATCGTGGCGCTGGCCGTCGGGCTGGTTGCTGGATGGCTGGCGACCAAAGCCAGAGCCGACCAAATCCGTGCCGATCTGATCGAAGAGCGTCGTGAGCTGGATATTGAGCTCAGCGCCGCGCGCCAGCAACTGGTACAGGAGGCCCACTGGCGCGATGAATGCGAGCTGCTGAACAACGAGCTGCGCAGCCTGCGTGAAATCAACACCTCGCTGGAGGCCGACCTCCGCGAGGTCACCACTCGTCTTGAATCCACCCGCATGCACGCGGAAGATAAAATCCGCCAGATGGTCAACAGCGAGCAGCGCCTGAGCGAGCAGTTTGAAAACCTGGCAAACCGCATTTTTGAACACAGCAACCGCCGCGTGGATGAACAGAACCGGCAGAGCCTGCACGGCCTGCTGACGCCGTTACGTGAACAGCTGGACGGTTTCCGCCGCCAGGTGCAGGATAGTTTTGGTCAGGAGGCGCGCGAGCGGCATACCCTGGCGCATGAAATTCGCAACCTGCAGCAGCTGAATGCCCAGATGGCTCAGGAGGCGCTGAACCTGACCCGGGCGCTCAAAGGGGATAACAAAACCCAGGGCAACTGGGGCGAAGTGGTGTTAACCCGCGTGCTGGAGGCATCCGGGCTGCGCGAGGGTTACGAGTACCAGACCCAGGTGAGCATCGAAACGGAAGGTCGTTCGCGCATGCAGCCCGATGTGATCGTCCGTCTGCCGCAGGGGAAAGACGTGGTCGTTGATGCAAAAATGACCCTCGTCGCCTATGAACGCTATTTTAACGCCGAAGATGACTACACCCGCGAGGCGGCGCTGCAGGAACATATCGCCTCGGTGCGTAACCATATTCGTTTGCTGGGGCGCAAAGACTATCAACAGCTGCCTGGCCTGCGTTCGCTCGACTATGTCCTGATGTTTATCCCCGTTGAGCCGGCATTCCTGCTGGCGATAGACCGCCAACCTGAACTGATCACCGAAGCGCTGAAGCACAACATCATGCTGGTCAGCCCGACCACGCTGCTGGTGGCGCTGCGCACGATTGCCAACCTCTGGCGCTATGAACACCAGAGCCGTAATGCACAGAAAATCGCCGAGCGTGCAGGGCGTCTGTACGACAAAATGCGGCTGTTCGTCGACGATATGTCGGCCATCGGACAGAGCCTCGACAAAGCGCAGGATAACTATCGCCAGGCGATGAAAAAGCTGGCCTCCGGGCGCGGCAACCTGCTGGTGCAGGCCGAGTCCTTCCGTGAACTGGGCGTGGAGGTCAAGCGCGAGATTAATCCTGATTTAGTTGAACAGGCGACCGCCCAGGATGATGAATATCGTTCTGAAGAGGACGAAAACGCGCTGGAAGATAACGAATTTATGTCCGATCCGGCCCACCAGAAGATGTCTGCGGAGCCCTCTACGCCACGTTGAAGCGTATGGGAAATGCGCTGAATCTGTTACACTCGACGAACATTTTCTTGATAAGCAGGCATTGAGATGGTTGAGGATTCACAAGAAACGACGCACTTTGGTTTTCAGACGGTAGCCAAAGAGCAGAAGGCGGACATGGTGGCACATGTATTCCATTCTGTGGCCGCGAAATATGATGTTATGAATGATCTGATGTCGTTCGGTATTCATCGCTTGTGGAAGCGTTTCACCATTGATTGCAGCGGCGTGCGCCGTGGTCAGACTGTACTGGATCTGGCGGGTGGCACCGGTGACCTGACGGCGAAGTTCTCCCGTCTGGTGGGTGAAACGGGTCGCGTTATGCTGGCCGATATCAACGACTCAATGTTAAAAATGGGCCGCGAAAAGCTGCGTAATATCGGTATCGTCGGCAACGTAGAGTACGTTCAGGCGAACGCAGAAGCGCTGCCGTTTGCCGATAACACCTTTGACTGCATCACAATTTCGTTCGGTTTACGTAACGTCACGGATAAAGACAAAGCGCTGCGTTCCATGTATCGCGTGCTGAAGCCGGGCGGACGCCTGCTGGTGCTGGAATTCTCGAAGCCGGTCATTGAGCCGCTCAGCAAAGCCTATGATGCCTACTCCTTCCATGTGCTGCCGCGCGTAGGGGAACTGGTCGCGAAAGATGGTGAAAGCTACCGCTACCTGGCCGAATCTATCCGAATGCATCCGAATCAGGACACCCTGAAATCCATGATGCAGGACGCCGGTTTTGAAAGCGTTGACTACTACAACCTGACGGCGGGTATCGTTGCGCTGCACCGCGGCTATAAGTTCTGACAGGAGGGAGCCTATGCCTTTCACACCGCTGGTCACCGCCGGCATTGAAACCACCCTCAATACTTTTCTCTGGCGGGACAAAGCGTTAAAACCTGCTCGTCAGCGCCTGTTGGGGAAAGTGCTGCGCGTTGAGCTCAAAGAGCTGTCGACGCCGGTCGTGCTGGTTTTCAGTGAACGCCAGATCGACGTACTGGGGGCCTGGGAAGGCGATGCCGACTGTACGGTGATGACCCGTCTCAGCGTGTTGCCGCAGCTGCGGAATCGCCAACAGCTGACCGCACTTATCCGCAGCGGTGACCTGGAAGTGCAGGGCGACCTGCAGGTGGTGCAGAACATGGTGGCATTATGCGACCTGGCAGAGTTCGACCCCGCGGAACTGCTGGCACCCTATACCGGCGATATCGTCGCGGAAGGTTTCAGTAAACTGTTTCGTTCCGGGGCACGCTTTCTGTTACACGGCGCGCAACGCCAGCAGCGCTATGTCGCTGAGGCGTTGACCGAAGAGTGGCGTCTGGCACCGGGACCGCTGGAAATGGCGTGGTTTGGTGAAGAGACGGCCGCGGTAGAACGCACCCTTGCTGCTTTGGAAAAACGGCTGGAAACGCTGGAGGGCAAATGACGCCAGGAGAATTACGGCGCCTGTATCTTATCATCCGCACCTTTTTGAGTTACGGGCTTGATGAGCTCATTCCCAAAATGCGTATTACGCTCCCGCTACGCCTCTGGCGGCGGACGCTGTTCTGGATGCCGAACCGCCATAAAGACAAACCACTCGGTGAACGTTTACGCCTGGCGCTACAGGAGCTGGGGCCGGTGTGGATCAAGTTCGGTCAGATGCTCTCCACCCGCCGCGACATGTTTCCGCCGCAGATTGCCGATCAGCTTGCGTTGTTGCAGGATCGTGTGGTGCCGTTTGATGGCCAACTGGCTAAGCAGCAGATTGAGCAGGCGATGGGCGGTCTGCCCGTCGATGCATGGTTTGATGATTTCTCGATTGAACCACTGGCGTCAGCCTCGATTGCGCAGGTGCATACCGCACGCCTGAAAGCTAACGGCAAAGAGGTCGTTATCAAGGTGATCCGCCCGGACATCGTGCCGGTGATCAAAGCGGACATGAAGCTTATCTACCGCCTGGCGCGCTGGGTGCCACGGCTGTTACCCGACGGCCGCCGTCTGCGCCCGCAGGAAGTGGTTCGCGAATACGAAAAAACGCTGCTGGATGAACTCAACCTGTTGCGTGAATCGGCAAACGCGATTCAGCTACGGCGCAACTTTGAAGACAGCCCGATGCTCTATGTACCGGAGGTCTACTCCGATTACTGCAGCGAAAACATGATGGTGATGGAGCGGATTTACGGGATCCCGGTCTCTGACATTGACGCGCTGAACGCACAGGGCACCAACATGCAGCTGCTGGCCGAGCGTGGCGTGCAGGTCTTTTTCACCCAGGTCTTCCGTGACAGCTTCTTCCATGCGGACATGCATCCGGGCAATATTTTCGTCAGCTACGACCACCCGGAGAACCCACAGTACATCGGGATTGACTGCGGCATTGTGGGCTCGTTGAACAAAGAAGATAAACGCTATCTGGCGGAAAACTTTATCGCCTTTTTCAACCGCGATTACCGCAAAGTGGCCGAGCTGCACGTCGATTCAGGCTGGGTTCCACCGGACACCAACGTGGAAGAGTTTGAGTTTGCCATCCGTACGGTTTGCGAACCCATCTTCGAAAAGCCGCTGGCGGAAATTTCGTTTGGCCATGTTCTGCTGAACCTGTTTAACACCGCCCGGCGCTTCAATATGGAAGTCCAGCCGCAGCTGGTGTTGTTGCAGAAAACATTACTTTACGTAGAAGGGTTAGGCCGCCAGCTCTATCCTCAGTTAGACTTATGGAAAACGGCGAAACCTTTCCTTGAGTCGTGGATTAAAGATCAGGTTGGCATTCCGGCACTGGTGCGTGCGTTTAAAGAAAAAGCGCCGTTCTGGATTGAAAGAATGCCGGAAATCCCTGAGCTGGTGTATCAGACGTTGCAGCAGAGCCGACAGTTGCAGACCAGCGTGGATACCATCGTGCGCGACTTCCAGGTGCGACATGTGCGCCAGGGACAGTCCCGATATCTGTTTGGTATAGGTGCGGTTCTGTTACTGAGTGGTACGCTGCTGTTCATCCATCGCCCGGAATGGGGCATGATGCCGGGCTGGCTGATGGCCGCAGGCGTCGTCTCGTGGTTGATTGGCTGGCGGAAAACGCGCTGACAGGTATTGTCTTTTTTATCGCGCATGCGTTGTGGCATGGAGTCATGCGAGTGGCCTGACACTGAGGCGGCCCGCGGGTTGACGTGTATAATGCGTGCTAATTCTTCATCATCTGTCATAGGGGAATGTGTATGGGTGGTATCAGTATTTGGCAGTTGTTAATTGTTGTCGTCATTGTGGTTCTGCTTTTCGGGACGAAAAAGCTGAGCTCGCTGGGGTCGGATTTAGGTGCATCGATTAAAGGCTTTAAAAAAGCCATGAGCGATGAAGATAAGCCTGAAAAATCCGAGCCGGATGCAGATTTCGCGGCGAAATCCATCGCCGATAAGCCGGATGATGCGAAAAAAGACGAAGCAAAACGCCACGACAAAGAGCAGGTGTAATTCGTGTTCGATATCGGTTTTAGTGAACTGCTGCTGGTGTTCGTTATTGGCCTCATTGTACTGGGGCCTCAGCGGCTACCCGTCGCGGTAAAAACGGTGGCCAGCTGGATTCGTACGCTACGGTCTCTGGCGGCTACCGTGCAAAATGAGATAACTCAGGAACTAAAACTGCAGGAGTTCCAGGATAGCCTGAAGAAAGTCGAAAAGGCGAGCCTGGATAACCTGACGCCGGAGCTGAAAGCATCCATGGATGAGCTGCGTGAAGCCGCGGAATCCATGAAGCGCTCCTATACCGCTCACGACCCTGAGAAAACCAGCGACGAAGCACACACGATCCATAACCCGGTGGTGAAGGGGAGTGAAGCACAGCGCCAGGACATTACGCCAGCCACGGCTGAGCACCAGGCCAGTGCACCTGTACATGCACCGGAAGAGCCCGTTGCCGATGCGCACGCCGCGGCGCCAGCTGAACCTCTCCCGGCCGCCGCTAAAGAAAAAGTGGCGGTAACCGCTTCCGACTCCACTCCTGCATCAAGTGATAAATCGTAACCATGGGCGTAGAAGATACTCAACCGCTAATCTCGCATTTGATTGAGCTGCGCAAGCGCCTGATCAATAGCATCGTCGCGATTCTGGTGATTTTTCTGGCGTTGGTTTACTTCGCCAACGATATCTATCAACTGGTCTCGGCTCCGCTGATTCGACAGATGCCGGTGGGCGCGACAATGATCGCGACCGACGTGGCGTCTCCGTTTTTTACACCGATCAAATTGACCTTTATGGTTTCGGTGATTCTGTCTGTGCCGGTCATTCTTTATCAGGTCTGGGCTTTTGTTGCGCCAGCACTGTATAAGCATGAACGCCGACTGGTGATGCCGCTGCTGGTTTCCAGTACGCTGCTGTTCTATATCGGCATGGCGTTTGCCTATTTTGTCGTTTTCCCGCTGGCGTTTGGCTTCCTGACGCACGCGGCGCCGGAAGGGGTACAGGTTTCTACCGATATCCGCAGCTATCTCGATTTTGTCATGGCGCTGTTTATCGCCTTTGGCGTGTCGTTTGAAGTGCCGGTGGCGATTGTCCTGCTGTGCTGGGTCGGGGTCACTACGCCGGAAGACCTGCGGAAGAAGCGCCCGTACGTTCTGGTGGGGGCCTTTGTCGTCGGCATGCTGTTGACGCCGCCGGATGTCTTCTCGCAAACCTTGCTGGCGATTCCGATGTACTGCCTGTTTGAGGTCGGGGTCTTTTTTGCCCGGTTCTATACCGGGAAACGCATGACGCGTGACGAGGATGCCGCCGCAGAAGAGGCGGGGAGCAAAGAAGAGTAATCAACCGCCCGTCAGGGCGGTTGTCATATGGGAGTAGCGATGTTTGATATCGGCGTCAATCTGACCAGTTCACAGTTTTCACGCGATCGCGATGAGGTGGTAGCCCGCGCTCAGGCCGCAGGCGTGACGGGTATGTTGATTACCGGGACTAACCTGCACGAAAGCGAACAGGCCCGGGAAATGGCGCTTGGCTATGGCCATTGCTGGTCAACGGCAGGCGTCCATCCGCATGACAGCAGCAGCTGGACGGCATCGGTGGCGGAGGCGGTATTTCAGCTGGCGCGCCAGCCGGAAGTGGTCGCCGTCGGCGAATGCGGCCTGGATTTTAACCGCAACTTTTCAACGCCTCAGGAGCAGGAAGCCGCCTTCAGCGCACAGCTGGCGCTGGCCGCAGAGCTGGCGATGCCGGTGTTTTTACACTGCCGCGATGCCCACGAACGCTTTCTGACGCTACTGACCCCATGGCTGGACAAGCTGCCAGGCGCGGTGCTGCACTGCTTCACCGGAACCCGTGACGAAATGCAGGCGTGTGTGGACCACGGCCTGTATATCGGGATCACCGGCTGGGTGTGTGATGAACGACGCGGGCTTGAGCTGCGTAACCTGCTACCGGACATCCCGGCAGAACGGCTACTGATTGAAACGGATGCCCCGTATTTACTGCCTCGTGATCTGAGCCCGAAACCGGCCTCCCGCCGTAACGAACCCGCTCACCTGCCACATATTCTGGCAAGTATTGCGGGATGGCGTGGTGAGGAGGCACAGCGGCTGGAAGAGATAACGGATACCAATGTCAGAACGCTTTTTGGCATCCGCTTTTAACGTGGCAGTCAGACTTTATGGAAGTCGGTGTTTTTGACGCTTTGCAGAACCTGCTTGTTAAGCAGATTCAGGAGCAACATCGAACGCGCTTCGCCGTCCGGTTCGGTGAAGATGGCCTGCAGGCCTTCAAACGCGCCGTCGGTAATCAGTACGGCATCGCCCTGATGCGGTGTCTCCGGGTCGGTGATACCTTCCGGCTTGTAGATCGACAGCTGATGAATGACGGCGGACGGCACCATAGCCGGCTGGGCGCCAAAGCGTACGAAACTGTTCACGCCACGGGTGGCACTGATGGTCGTGGTGTGGATAATTTCGGGATCGAACTCGACGAACAGATAGTTGGGGAACAAAGGTTCACTGACTGTAGTGCGTTTACCTCGGACGATTTTTTCCAGCGCGATCGTCGGCATCAGGCAATTCACAGCCTGTCGCTCGAGATGTTCCTGGGCCCGCTGGAGCTGCCCACGTTTGCAATACAGTAAATACCAAGCTTGCATAATAACTCTTTCCACTCTATTAGCAGCAAGCATAACAAAAGCCTGGAGCGATCGCGAAAGCCAATACCCGTGAAATTAAAAATTCCATATTCTTTCACGCTACTTTAACAAAAGTACAGCATGGCACCGGCGAACACCGTATAATCAGCCGCCTGTATAGAGGTCAATAACAACTCCATGAAATACCATGATCTACGCGACTTTCTGACATTACTGGAGCAGCAGGGCGAACTTAAAAGAATCTCCCTGCCGGTCGATCCGCATCTTGAGATCACCGAAATTGCCGATCGTACTTTACGTGCCGGCGGCCCGGCCCTGCTGTTTGAAAATCCCAAAGGCTACACCATGCCGGTCCTGTGTAATCTGTTTGGCACGCCGCGTCGCGTCGCCATGGGGATGGGGCAGGAAGATGTCAGCTCGCTGCGGGAAGTGGGTAAGTTACTGGCCTTCCTGAAAGAGCCCGAACCCCCGAAAGGCTTTCGCGATCTGTTCGATAAGCTGCCGCAGTTTAAGCAGGTGTTGAATATGCCGACGAAACGTCTGCGCGGCGCCCCCTGCCAACAAAAAATCATTGAAGGCGACAACGTCGATCTGACGCGCATCCCGATCATGACCTGCTGGCCGGAAGATGCCGCGCCGCTGATCACCTGGGGACTGACGGTCACTCGCGGTCCGCACAAAGAGCGGCAGAACCTCGGGATCTATCGCCAGCAGCTGATTGGCAAGAATAAGCTGATCATGCGCTGGCTTTCGCATCGCGGCGGCGCGCTGGACTTCCAGGAGTGGTGCGCGGCTCATCCAGGCGAGCGTTTCCCGGTCTCCGTGGCGCTGGGCGCCGATCCGGCAACGATTCTGGGCGCGGTGACGCCGGTTCCTGATACCCTTTCAGAATATGCCTTTGCCGGTCTGCTACGCGGCACGAAAACCGAAGTGGTGAAGTGCATTTCTAACGATCTTGAAGTGCCCGCCAGCGCGGAAATTGTGCTCGAAGGCTATATCGAACCGGGTGAACTGGCGCCGGAAGGGCCGTATGGCGACCATACCGGCTACTACAACGAAGTGGACAGCTTCCCGGTCTTTACCGTGACGCATATTACCCAGCGCGAAGACGCCATTTACCACTCCACCTACACCGGCCGTCCGCCGGATGAACCTGCGGTGCTGGGCGTGGCGCTGAATGAAGTGTTCGTGCCGATTCTGCAAAAGCAGTTCCCGGAAATTGTCGATTTTTATCTGCCGCCGGAAGGCTGTTCTTATCGCCTGGCCGTGGTCACGATGAAAAAACAGTACGCCGGTCACGCGAAACGCGTAATGATGGGCGTGTGGTCGTTTTTACGCCAGTTTATGTACACTAAGTTCGTGATCGTCTGCGATGATGACGTTAATGCACGCGACTGGAACGATGTGATCTGGGCGATTACTACCCGTATGGACCCAGCTCGTGATACGGTACTGGTAGAAAATACGCCAATCGATTATCTGGATTTTGCCTCGCCGGTTTCCGGTCTGGGTTCAAAAATGGGGCTGGATGCCACAAATAAATGGCCTGGCGAAACCCAGCGTGAATGGGGTCGTCCAATCAAGAAAGATCCTGAGGTGACGGCACGCATCGACGCCATCTGGGATGAGCTGGCTATCTTTAAATAATAGTAAGCGGGGCTAACGCCGCTGTTTTGCTCTATAGACCCGACAGAGGGGACGCATGACAACCTTAAGCTGTAAAGTGACCTCGGTGGAGGCGATTACCGATACCGTATATCGCGTTCGATTAGTGCCGGAAGCGGCATTTTCTTTCCGCGCTGGTCAGTATTTGATGGTGGTAATGGATGAGCGCGATAAGCGCCCGTTCTCTATGGCTTCCACACCGTCGGAACAGGAATGTATTGAACTGCATATCGGCGCTTCTGAGCTCAACCTGTATGCGATGGCGGTGATGGATCGCATTCTGAAAGAGCGTGAAATTGAGGTTGATATCCCGCATGGTGAGGCCTGGCTGCGCGAAGACGAAGATCGTCCGCTGATTCTCATTGCCGGGGGCACCGGGTTCTCCTATGTGCGTTCTATTCTGCTGACGGCGCTGGCGCAGAATCCTCAGCGGGACATCGCTGTTTACTGGGGTGGCCGCGAAGCGAAGCACCTCTACGATCTGGCGGAACTGGAAGCGCTGAGCGTGGAACATCCGGGTCTGCGGGTGGAGCCGGTGGTTGAACAGCCGGAAGAAGACTGGCGCGGCCGTTCCGGCACCGTGTTGACCGCGGTACTGCAGGATTACGGTACGCTGGCGGAGCATGATATCTATATTGCCGGTCGCTTCGAGATGGCCAAAATTGCCCGTGAGCTGTTCTGCAATGAGCGTAACGCCCGTGAAGATCGCCTGTTCGGCGATGCGTTTGCCTTTATCTGATGCCTTCCTCTCTCTTCGGGGAGAGGACCAGGGATGACAGAAATAAAAAACCCGCCCCTGACAGGCGGGAAAAACGGCAACTAAACTCTTCCCCGTCCGCCTTTACGCTGTCTCTTTGTTGGCTGCCCTCGCATACCCCGGTCACATAGTTATCTATGCTTCCGGGGATGTGCTCAGTTGCCGCCGCAATACAGCGCAAATGCGTGAGGGGATATTTTCCCGATTAAACCCGTTCGAATACCGTCGCGATCCCCTGACCCAGCCCGATACACATGGTGGCCAGACCAAACTGGGCGTCTTTCCGCTCCATCTGATTAATCAGGGTCGTGCTGATACGCGCGCCGGAACATCCCAGCGGATGACCCAGAGCGATCGCGCCGCCGTTGAGGTTGATCTTCTCGTCGATCTGCTCCATCAGCCCAAGATCTTTAATGCACGGCAGGATCTGTGCGGCGAAGGCTTCGTTCATTTCAAACACGTCGATATCGTTCACTGATAGCCCGGCTTTTTTCAGCGCCAGTTTTGAGGCTGGTACCGGACCGTAGCCCATAATCGAAGGGTCACAGCCGACCACCGCCATGGCGCGAATACGTGCACGAGGTGTCAGCCCCAGTTCGCGGGCGCGGGTTTCGCTCATTAACAGCATGGCGGCAGCGCCGTCCGACAATGCCGATGAGGTTCCTGCCGTCACGGTACCGGTCACCGGGTCGAATGCTGGTCTCAGCGTCGACAGTGCTTCCACGGTGGTTTCCGGGCGGATCACTTCATCATAGTTAAATGACTTCAGTACGCCGTCGGCATCATGGCCGCCCGTCGGGATGATTTCCGCTTTGAATGCGCCGGACTGCGTGGCTGCCCATGCCCGGGCGTGGGAGCGCGCGGCGAACTGGTCCTGCATTTCCCGGCTAATGCCGTGCAGGCGCGCCAGCATTTCGGCGGTCAATCCCATCATGCCGGCCGCTTTTGCGACATTGCGGCTCAGCCCCGGGTGAAAATCGACGCCGTGGCTCATCGGGACGTGGCCCATATGTTCCACTCCGCCAATCAGACAGACGCTGGCGTCTCCGGTCATGATCATTCTGGCGGCGTCATGCAGCGCCTGCATCGATGATCCGCACAGGCGGTTGACCGTCGTCGCCGGTACCGAGTGCGGGATTTCGGCGAGGAGCGCGGCATTACGCGCAATATTGAAACCTTGCTCCAGCGTTTGTTGCACGCAGCCCCAGTAGATATCGTCAATCGCGGACGGATCCAGCGACGGGTTACGCGACAGCAGGCTACGCATCAGGTGCGCGGAGAGATCTTCCGCGCGCACGTGGCGAAAAGCGCCGCCCTTCGAACGGCCCATCGGGGTGCGAACTGCATCAACAATGACAACCTGTTCCATTGTGACTCCTTAAGCCGTTTTCAGAACACCCGCCGGGCGGGCTGGTTCTACCGGAGGATAGTAGGGTTCGTTATGGCCCGCTTTATTACGCAGACCTTCCGGGACGTCATACAACGGACCGAGTTGCTGGTACTGCTGCGCCATATCGAGGTATTTTGCGCTGCCGAGGGTATCCAGCCAGCGGAAGGCGCCGCCGTGGAACGGCGGGAAGCCGAGGCCATAAACCAGCGCCATATCCGCTTCGGCCGGGCTGGCAATGATGCCTTCTTCCAGACAGCGCACCACTTCGTTGACCATCGGAATCATCATGCGGGCGATAATTTCTTCATCGCTGAAGTCGCGTTTTGCCTGGCTCACATCGGCCAGCAGGGCATCAACGGCCGGGTCTTCTTCTTTCTTCGGCTTACCTTTACTGTCTGCCTGATAGCGCCAGAAGCCGAGACCATTTTTCTGACCAAAGCGGCTGGCGTCGAACAGGGCATCAATGGCGTCGCGGTAATCTTTTTGCATGCGCTGCGGGAAACCGGCAGCCATGACGGCCTGCGCATGGTGTGCGGTATCGATGCCAACGACGTCCAGCAGGTATGCCGGGCCCATCGGCCAGCCAAACACTTTCTCCATCACCTTATCGACTTTGCGGAAGTCGGCGCCATCGCGTAAGAGCTGGCTGAAGCCGGCGAAGTAAGGGAACAGCACGCGGTTGACGAAGAAGCCGGGGCAGTCATTGACCACAATCGGCGTTTTGCCCATTTTGCTGGCCCATGCCACCACTTTGGCGATGGTTTTATCCGAGGTTTTCTCGCCGCGAATGACTTCAACCAGCGGCATGCGATGCACCGGGTTAAAGAAGTGCATGCCGCAGAAGTTTTCCGGTCGTTGCAGGACGCTGGCCAGCTCACCGATCGGAATCGTTGAGGTATTGGAAGCCAGTACCGTATCCGGGCGTACTTTCTCTTCGGTTTCCGCCAGCACGGCCTTTTTCACTTTCGGGTTTTCGACGACGGCTTCCACCACGACGTCAACGCGTTCAAAACCGGTGTAATCCAGGGTAGGGTGAATCGTACCGATCACGCCTGCCAGTTTCAGACCGTCAATTTTCCCGCGCTCAAGCTGCTTGTTGAGCAGTTTGGCGGCTTCGTTCATCCCAAGCGTCAGTGATTTATCATTAATATCCTTCATGATCACCGGCACGCCTTTCCAGGCGGACTGGTAGGCAATCCCGCCCCCCATGATCCCGGCGCCCAGTACCGCGGCCTGTTGCGGAGTCTCAACGTCTTTGGTCAGCTTCTTCGCTTTGGCTTTGACGTACTGATCGTTGAGGAAAATACCCACCAGTGCCCGGGCTTCTTTGGTGTGCGCCAGCGGGACAAAGCTTTGGTTTTCCAGATTGAGCGCTTCTTCACGGCCGAAACGGGCGGCCGCTTCGATGGTTTTTACCGCCGTTATCGGTGCCGGATAGTGTTTGCCAGCGGTCTGCGCAACCATGCCTTTGGCGATGGTGAAGCTCATGGTGGCTTCAATCTTGCTGAGTTTCAGCGGCTCCAGCTTCGGCTGACGTTTGGCTTTCCAGTCCAGATCGCCGTTGATGGCCTGACGAAGAATGGCGATCGCGCCATCACGCAGTTTCTCCGGTTTGACAACCCCATCCACCAGGCCAATTTTCAACGCCTGATCGGCGCTGACATCTTTACCGGCAGCGATAATTTCCAGCGCGCTATCGGCGCCGAGCAGGCGCGGAAGACGCACCGAACCACCGAAGCCCGGCATGATACCCAGTTTGGTTTCCGGCAAGCCGATGCGTAGATCCGGGGTAGCCAGGCGATAGTCCGTCGCGAGAACGCATTCGCAACCGCCGCCCAGCGCATAGCCGTTCACCGCTGAAATCGTGGGAACCGGCAAATCTTCCAGGCGATTAAAGACGCTGTTGGCAAAATGCAGCCACTGGCTGAGCTGTTCCTGTGGTACCAGGAACAGGGAAAGGAATTCGGTAATGTCGGCACCGACGATAAAGGCCGCTTTTTCTGAACGCAGCAGCAGCCCCTTGAGATCTTTTTGCTTTTCGAGCACGTCCAGCGCGTCACCGAGGCTGGCTACGGTTGCGGTGTCGAGCTTGTTCACCGAGCCGGGGGCATCGAACACCAGTTCGGCAATGCCATCTTCCAGCCAGTCGAGGTATAGGTTGTCGCCTTTGTAGAGCATGTCAGTCTCCTGAATCCAGCAATGTGATCTGGTCGTACCAGATGAAACGGAGTGTGGGATTTATGTTAAAGAATTGCAAATGAGTCTTTAAATAAATGCTGGTCTGATCACACCCGGCGGAAATCACCCTGCCTGAGGCCAATGTGCTAAGATGCGGAACATCACGATCCAATAAAAGCAAAGGATGAAAGATGGAATCACTAGCCGCGCTCTATAAAAATCATATCGTTACCCTACAAGAACGTACCCGTGATGCTTTAGCGCGTTTTAAGCTCGATGCGTTACTGATTCACTCTGGTGAGCTGGTCAACGTCTTCCTCGACGATCATCCGTATCCCTTTAAGGTCAACCCGCAATTTAAATCCTGGGTACCGGTGACCCAGGTGCCAAACTGCTGGCTGCTGGTGGATGGCGTCAACAAGCCGAAATTGTGGTTCTATCTGCCGGTGGATTACTGGCATAACGTGGAACCGCTGCCGACCTCTTTCTGGACGGAAGAAGTTGAAGTGATCGCGCTGCCGAAAG
This sequence comes from Enterobacter sp. JUb54, assembly GCF_014298075.1. GTDB lineage: Bacteria > Pseudomonadota > Gammaproteobacteria > Enterobacterales > Enterobacteriaceae > Klebsiella > Klebsiella lignicola. Next base: position 3,761,011 of record NZ_CP060418.1, on the reverse strand, counting down.
CGGACGGTATTGGTAGCCAGCTGCCGGCAGCACGCGGCAACATCGGCTATATCGGGCCGGTACCGGAGCGGGCGCTGGGTCTGGATATCGCCGCCGAAAATATCAACCCGAAAGGGGTGATCGATTACCTGCACTACTACCGCTCTTATAAAACCGATTATGAACTGGCCTGCATGCGCGAAGCGCAGAAATCGGCGGTGAATGGCCACCGTGCCGCTCATGAAGCCTTCCTTTCAGGAATGAGCGAGTTCGATATTAACCAGGCCTACCTGACGGCTACCGGCCACCGCGATACCGATGTGCCTTACAGCAATATCGTGGCACTGAACGAACATGCTTCCGTGCTGCACTACACCAAACTGGATCACCGTGCACCGGCAGATGCGCGCAGCTTCCTGCTGGATGCCGGGGCGGAATATAACGGCTACGCAGCCGACCTGACCCGCACCTGGGCTGCGCACAGCGACAATGACTATGCGCATCTGATTAAAGACGTCAACGATGAGCAACTGGCGCTGATTAGCACCATGAAAGCGGGCACCAGCTATGTGGATTACCATATCCAGTTCCATCAGCGCATCGCGAAGCTGCTGCGTAAGCACCAGATCGTCACCAACATGAGCGAAGAAGCGATGGTGGAAAACGACCTCACCGGGCCGTTTATGCCGCACGGCATTGGTCACCCGCTGGGTTTACAGGTTCATGATGTGGCGGGGTTCATGCAGGATGATTCAGGCACGCATCTGGCGGCGCCGTCGAAGTATCCGTATCTGCGCTGCACTCGCATTCTGCAGCCGCGTATGGTGCTGACGATTGAGCCGGGTATCTACTTTATTGAATCTCTGCTGGCGCCGTGGCGCGAAGGGCAGTTCAGCAAACACTTCAACTGGCAGAAAATTGACGCGCTGAAGCCGTTTGGTGGGATCCGTATTGAAGATAACGTCGTCATTCACGAAAACAGTGTTGAAAATATGACGCGTGACCTGAAACTGGCGTAATGGATAGCTGGTTGATACCGGCCGCGCCGGTTACCTTCGTTGAAGAGATTAAAAAGAGTCGCTTTATCACGCTGTTGGCACATACCGACGGCGTGGTTGCGGCGAAAGCCTTTGTGGAGTCCGTCAGGGCAGAGCACCCGGACGCCCGTCACCATTGTGTGGCGTGGGTGGCCGGGCCACCCAATGACTCGCAGCAGCTGGGGTTCTCTGACGATGGCGAACCGGCGGGGACGGCTGGTAAGCCGATGCTGGCGCAGCTGATGGGCAGCGGCGTTGGCGAAATAACCGCCGTGGTGGTGCGCTACTACGGCGGGATTTTGTTGGGCACCGGTGGTCTGGTCAAAGCCTACGGTGGCGGCGTGCATCAGGCGCTTGCTGAGCTAACAACTCAGCGCAAGACGCCGTTAACCGCATATACTTTGCAGTGTGAATACGGGCAGTTAGCCGGGATTGAAACGCTGTTGGCTCAGTTCTCAGGACGCATTGTCGAAAGCGAATATCAGGCGTTCGTCCAGCTCAGAGTGGCGCTTCCGCAAGCTGAAGTGGCCTCTTTTTCGACAAAACTGGCTGATTTTAGTCGTGGTTCGTTGCAATTATTAAAGATTGACGAATAATCCCCACCTGATTTTTTGCATATCAAAGGAAGCGCCAGAGATGCATTTTCGCGCGATAACCCGAATCGTTGGACTGCTGGTCATTTTATTTTCGGGGACCATGATCCTGCCGGGATTAGTGGCCCTGATATACCGCGATGGCGCGGGACGGGCGTTTACCCAGACCTTTTTTGTCGCGCTGGCGATTGGTTCTCTATTATGGTGGCCGAACCGCCGTGAAAAGGGGGAGCTGAAATCCCGCGAAGGTTTTCTGATCGTTGTGCTCTTCTGGACCGTGCTGGGCAGCGTCGGTGCGCTACCGTTTATTTTTGCCGAGCAGCCGAACCTGACCATCACCGATGCGTTCTTTGAATCCTTCTCAGGCCTGACCACCACCGGGGCAACCACGCTGGTGGGGCTGGATTCGTTACCTCACGCTATTTTGTTCTATCGCCAGATGCTGCAGTGGTTTGGCGGTATGGGGATCATTGTACTGGCGGTCGCGATACTGCCGATACTGGGCGTCGGGGGAATGCAGTTGTATCGGGCAGAAATGCCCGGGCCGCTAAAAGACAATAAAATGCGTCCCCGTATTGCCGAAACGGCAAAAACCCTGTGGCTCATCTATGTCCTGTTAACCGTGGCCTGCGCGCTGGCGTTATGGTTTGCGGGGATGCCGGCATTTGACGCCATCGGCCATAGCTTTGCGACTATCGCGATCGGCGGTTTTTCTACTCATGATGCTAGCGTGGGGTATTTTAACAGCCCGACCATCAACACGATTATCGCGATTTTCCTGCTGATTTCCGGCTGTAACTACGGTCTGCACTTTTCGTTGCTGAGCGGACGCAGCCTGAGGGTGTACTGGCGTGACCCTGAATTCCGCATGTTTATTGGCGTCCAGTTGACGCTGGTGGTGATCTGCACGCTGGTGCTCTGGCTGCATGACGTCTACAGCTCGGCACTGACCACGGTCAATCAGGCCTTTTTCCAGGTGGTGTCGATGGCTACCACCGCGGGCTTTACCACCGATAGCATCGCCCGATGGCCGCTGTTCCTTCCGGTCCTGTTATTGTGCTCGGCATTTATCGGCGGCTGCGCCGGTTCGACGGGCGGCGGTCTGAAAGTGATTCGTATCCTGCTGCTGTTTAAACAGGGGAACCGCGAACTTAAACGGCTGGTGCACCCAAATGCGGTATACAGCATTAAGTTAGGCAACCGTGCACTACCTGAACGTATTCTGGAAGCGGTATGGGGATTCTTCTCCGCCTATGCGCTGGTCTTTATTATCAGTATGCTGGCTATCATCGCGACCGGCGTGGATGACTTCTCTGCTTTTGCCTCGGTCGTGGCGACGCTTAATAACCTGGGACCAGGGCTTGGCGTGGTAGCGGATAACTTCGCGACAATGAACCCGGTCGCGAAATGGATCTTGATTGCTAATATGCTGTTTGGTCGTCTGGAAGTGTTCACCTTACTGGTGCTCTTTACCCCCACTTTCTGGCGCGAATAACAGGAGTGCTTGTGAAAACGTTGATTCTATTTTCCACCCGTGACGGGCAGACCCGCGAAATTGCCTCCTTTCTGGCGTCTGAACTGAAAGAGCTGGGCGTTGATTCAGATACGGTTAATCTAAACCGTACCCTGGACGTCGAATGGCAGCATTACGATCGCGTGGTGATTGGCGCGTCGATTCGCTACGGGCACTTTCATCCGGCGGTGGACCGCTTTGTGAAGAAACACCTTTCGTCGTTGCAGGCACGGCCCGGCGCATTTTTCTCGGTGAACCTGGTGGCACGTAAACCAGAGAAGCGCACGCCACAAACGAACAGCTATACGCGCAAGTTCCTGCTCAACTCGCCGTGGCAGCCGCAGCGTAGCGCGGTGTTCGCCGGCGCGCTGCGTTATCCGCGTTATCGCTGGTACGACCGCTTTATGATTCGCCTGATTATGAAGATGACCGGCGGTGAAACGGATACTAGTAAAGAAGTGGTGTATACCGACTGGAAGCAGGTAGCCAATTTTGCGCGGGAAATCGCACAAATGACGCGCAAATAGCGCGTAAAATCGGCGTCATGGCGGGAATTTGAGCGGTTGAAAAGTTTTTTTAAAACAGGGCTTGTCAACGTCTCAGAACTCCCTATAATGCGCCTCCACTGACACGGAACAACGGCAAGCAAGCCGCCGGGTCAGCAGGGTTTCTCCGGAAATTCTGACAGAGAAAAGCGAAAACAAATGCTTGACTCTGAATGAGGAAAACGTATTATACGGGACCTCGCAACGGTGAGCGAAAGCCGCGTTGCACTGCTCTTTAACAATTTATCAGACAATCTGTGTGGGCACTCAAAGTGACATGGATTCTTAACGTCCTCGGACGAAAAATGAATACCAAGTCTCTGAGTGAACATACGTAATTCATTACGAAGTTTAATTCACGAGCATCAAACTTAAATTGAAGAGTTTGATCATGGCTCAGATTGAACGCTGGCGGCAGGCCTAACACATGCAAGTCGAGCGGTAGCACAGAGAGCTTGCTCTCGGGTGACGAGCGGCGGACGGGTGAGTAATGTCTGGGAAACTGCCTGATGGAGGGGGATAACTACTGGAAACGGTAGCTAATACCGCATAACGTCGCAAGACCAAAGTGGGGGACCTTCGGGCCTCATGCCATCAGATGTGCCCAGATGGGATTAGCTAGTAGGTGGGGTAATGGCTCACCTAGGCGACGATCCCTAGCTGGTCTGAGAGGATGACCAGCCACACTGGAACTGAGACACGGTCCAGACTCCTACGGGAGGCAGCAGTGGGGAATATTGCACAATGGGCGCAAGCCTGATGCAGCCATGCCGCGTGTATGAAGAAGGCCTTCGGGTTGTAAAGTACTTTCAGCGAGGAGGAAGGCATTAAGGTTAATAACCTTAGTGATTGACGTTACTCGCAGAAGAAGCACCGGCTAACTCCGTGCCAGCAGCCGCGGTAATACGGAGGGTGCAAGCGTTAATCGGAATTACTGGGCGTAAAGCGCACGCAGGCGGTCTGTTAAGTCAGATGTGAAATCCCCGGGCTCAACCTGGGAACTGCATTTGAAACTGGCAGGCTTGAGTCTTGTAGAGGGGTGTAGAATTCCAGGTGTAGCGGTGAAATGCGTAGAGATCTGGAGGAATACCGGTGGCGAAGGCGGCCCCCTGGACAAAGACTGACGCTCAGGTGCGAAAGCGTGGGGAGCAAACAGGATTAGATACCCTGGTAGTCCACGCTGTAAACGATGTCGACTTGGAGGTTGTTCCCTTGAGGAGTGGCTTCCGGAGCTAACGCGTTAAGTCGACCGCCTGGGGAGTACGGCCGCAAGGTTAAAACTCAAATGAATTGACGGGGGCCCGCACAAGCGGTGGAGCATGTGGTTTAATTCGATGCAACGCGAAGAACCTTACCTACTCTTGACATCCAGAGAACTTAGCAGAGATGCTTTGGTGCCTTCGGGAACTCTGAGACAGGTGCTGCATGGCTGTCGTCAGCTCGTGTTGTGAAATGTTGGGTTAAGTCCCGCAACGAGCGCAACCCTTATCCTTTGTTGCCAGCGGTTCGGCCGGGAACTCAAAGGAGACTGCCAGTGATAAACTGGAGGAAGGTGGGGATGACGTCAAGTCATCATGGCCCTTACGAGTAGGGCTACACACGTGCTACAATGGCATATACAAAGAGAAGCGACCTCGCGAGAGCAAGCGGACCTCATAAAGTATGTCGTAGTCCGGATTGGAGTCTGCAACTCGACTCCATGAAGTCGGAATCGCTAGTAATCGTAGATCAGAATGCTACGGTGAATACGTTCCCGGGCCTTGTACACACCGCCCGTCACACCATGGGAGTGGGTTGCAAAAGAAGTAGGTAGCTTAACCTTCGGGAGGGCGCTTACCACTTTGTGATTCATGACTGGGGTGAAGTCGTAACAAGGTAACCGTAGGGGAACCTGCGGTTGGATCACCTCCTTACCTGAAAGAACCTGCCTTTGTAGTGTCCACACAGATTGTCTGATGAAAAATAAGCAGTAAAACATCTCTGCAGGCTTGTAGCTCAGGTGGTTAGAGCGCACCCCTGATAAGGGTGAGGTCGGTGGTTCAAGTCCACTCAGGCCTACCAAATTCGCTACCGTGCTGCGTTATGGCGACGCTCGCATACTTCAGTATGCTTCGTGTCACCACGCCTTGCCCGATATCGAATTACGGTAAACAGAGATGGCAATTACGATGGGGTTATAGCTCAGCTGGGAGAGCGCCTGCCTTGCACGCAGGAGGTCTGCGGTTCGATCCCGCATAGCTCCACCATCCTTTACTGCGATTAACAAGAAAACTTCAGAGTGTACCTGAAAAGGTATGCTGCGAAGTTTTGCTCTTTAAAAATCTGGATCAAGCTGAAAATTGAAACGACACACTGTTTCCTTTCTCCGTAATAAGAAAGGAAAAATGGTGTGTTCGAGTCTCTCAAATTTTCGCAATGCGGACTGTTTTACGAAACAGCTTCGGGTTGTGAGGTTAAGCGACTAAGCGTACACGGTGGATGCCCTGGCAGTCAGAGGCGATGAAGGACGTGCTAATCTGCGATAAGCGTCGGTAAGGTGATATGAACCGTTATAACCGGCGATTTCCGAATGGGGAAACCCAGTGTGTTTCGACACACTATCGTTAAGTGAATACATAGCTTAACGAAGCGAACCGGGGGAACTGAAACATCTAAGTACCCCGAGGAAAAGAAATCAACCGAGATTCCCCCAGTAGCGGCGAGCGAACGGGGAGGAGCCCAGAGTCTGAATCAGCGCGTGTGTTAGTGGAACGGTCTGGAAAGTCCGGCGGTACAGGGTGATAGCCCCGTACACTAAAATGCACACGTTGTGAACTCGAAGAGTAGGGCGGGACACGTGGTATCCTGTCTGAATATGGGGGGACCATCCTCCAAGGCTAAATACTCCTGACTGACCGATAGTGAACCAGTACCGTGAGGGAAAGGCGAAAAGAACCCCGGCGAGGGGAGTGAAAAAGAACCTGAAACCGTGTACGTACAAGCAGTGGGAGCCTACTTGTTAGGTGACTGCGTACCTTTTGTATAATGGGTCAGCGACTTATATTCTGTAGCAAGGTTAACCGTATAGGGGAGCCGCAGGGAAACCGAGTCTTAACTGGGCGTTAAGTTGCAGGGTATAGACCCGAAACCCGGTGATCTAGCCATGGGCAGGTTGAAGGTTGGGTAACACTAACTGGAGGACCGAACCGACTAATGTTGAAAAATTAGCGGATGACTTGTGGCTGGGGTGAAAGGCCAATCAAACCGGGAGATAGCTGGTTCTCCCCGAAAGCTATTTAGGTAGCGCCTCGTGAACTCATCTTCGGGGGTAGAGCACTGTTTCGGCTAGGGGGTCATCCCGACTTACCAACCCGATGCAAACTACGAATACCGAAGAATGTTATCACGGGAGACACACGGCGGGTGCTAACGTCCGTCGTGAAGAGGGAAACAACCCAGACCGCCAGCTAAGGTCCCAAAGTCACAGTTAAGTGGGAAACGATGTGGGAAGGCACAGACAGCCAGGATGTTGGCTTAGAAGCAGCCATCATTTAAAGAAAGCGTAATAGCTCACTGGTCGAGTCGGCCTGCGCGGAAGATGTAACGGGGCTAAACTGTGCACCGAAGCTGCGGCAGCGACACTATGTGTTGTTGGGTAGGGGAGCGTTCTGTAAGCCGTTGAAGGTGGCCTGTGAGGGTTGCTGGAGGTATCAGAAGTGCGAATGCTGACATAAGTAACGATAAAGCGGGTGAAAAGCCCGCTCGCCGGAAGACCAAGGGTTCCTGTCCAACGTTAATCGGGGCAGGGTGAGTCGACCCCTAAGGCGAGGCCGAAAGGCGTAGTCGATGGGAAACAGGTTAATATTCCTGTACTCGGTGTTACTGCGAAGGGGGGACGGAGAAGGCTATGTTAGCCGGGCGACGGTTGTCCCGGTTTAAGCATGTAGGCGGGAAGTTTAGGTAAATCCGGACTTCTGTTAACGCTGAGGTGTGATGACGAGGCACTACGGTGCTGAAGTAACAAATGCCCTGCTTCCAGGAAAAGCCTCTAAGCATCAGGTAACATCAAATCGTACCCCAAACCGACACAGGTGGTCAGGTAGAGAATACCAAGGCGCTTGAGAGAACTCGGGTGAAGGAACTAGGCAAAATGGTGCCGTAACTTCGGGAGAAGGCACGCTGATGGTAAGTGAAGCGACTTGCTCGTGGAGCTGAAATCAGTCGAAGATACCAGCTGGCTGCAACTGTTTATTAAAAACACAGCACTGTGCAAACACGAAAGTGGACGTATACGGTGTGACGCCTGCCCGGTGCCGGAAGGTTAATTGATGGGGTTATCCGTAAGGAGAAGCTCTTGATCGAAGCCCCGGTAAACGGCGGCCGTAACTATAACGGTCCTAAGGTAGCGAAATTCCTTGTCGGGTAAGTTCCGACCTGCACGAATGGCGTAATGATGGCCAGGCTGTCTCCACCCGAGACTCAGTGAAATTGAACTCGCTGTGAAGATGCAGTGTACCCGCGGCAAGACGGAAAGACCCCGTGAACCTTTACTATAGCTTGACACTGAACATTGAGCCTTGATGTGTAGGATAGGTGGGAGGCTTTGAAGCGTGGACGCCAGTCTGCGTGGAGCCAACCTTGAAATACCACCCTTTAATGTTTGATGTTCTAACGTAGACCCGTAATCCGGGTTGCGGACAGTGTCTGGTGGGTAGTTTGACTGGGGCGGTCTCCTCCCAAAGAGTAACGGAGGAGCACGAAGGTTAGCTAATCCTGGTCGGACATCAGGAGGTTAGTGCAATGGCATAAGCTAGCTTGACTGCGAGCGTGACGGCGCGAGCAGGTGCGAAAGCAGGTCATAGTGATCCGGTGGTTCTGAATGGAAGGGCCATCGCTCAACGGATAAAAGGTACTCCGGGGATAACAGGCTGATACCGCCCAAGAGTTCATATCGACGGCGGTGTTTGGCACCTCGATGTCGGCTCATCACATCCTGGGGCTGAAGTAGGTCCCAAGGGTACGGCTGTTCGCCGTTTAAAGTGGTACGCGAGCTGGGTTTAGAACGTCGTGAGACAGTTCGGTCCCTATCTGCCGTGGGCGCTGGAGAATTGAGGGGGGCTGCTCCTAGTACGAGAGGACCGGAGTGGACGCATCACTGGTGTTCGGGTTGTCATGCCAATGGCATTGCCCGGTAGCTAAATGCGGAAAAGATAAGTGCTGAAAGCATCTAAGCACGAAACTTGCCCCGAGATGAGTTCTCCCTGACTCCTTGAGAGTCCTGAAGGAACGTTGAAGACTACGACGTTGATAGGTCGGGTGTGTAAGCGTAGCGATACGTTGAGCTAACCGATACTAATGAACCGTGAGGCTTAACCTTACAACGCCAAAGCTGTTTTGGTGATTAGAGAGAAGATTTTCAGCCTGATACAGATTAGTCAATATGTCTTTAAGACGTGTTGATAACAGAATTTGCCTGGCGGCGATAGCGCGGTGGTCCCACCTGACCCCATGCCGAACTCAGAAGTGAAACGCCGTAGCGCCGATGGTAGTGTGGGGTCTCCCCATGTGAGAGTAGGGAACTGCCAGGCATCAAATAAAGCAAAGGGCTCAGTCGAAAGACTGGGCCTTTTGTTTTTGTCTGCGATTTAGCCGGGAAAGGTGTTTCCGGGCCATCAGACAGCTCAGAAGCCCATCCTGACGGATGGACTTTTTGCGTTTTAGCTTTATGTTTAGCCTTATGGCGTCACAAAACAACACCGCATCGCACGACACCCATCCCGCCGCATTCAAACAAGCCTTCCCACAGCAGATACGGTAAACTAGTCCGGATTTTGCATCAGGAAGCCACTATGAATCATTCTCTCAAACCCTGGAACACCTTTGGCATCGACCGTACAGCCAAAGTCATTGTACGTGCTGATAATGAACAGCAGCTATTGTCTGCCTGGCAGAGAGCCACAGCAGAAGATCAGCCCGTTTTGATCCTCGGTGAAGGGAGCAATGTGCTGTTCCTGAAGGATTATGCCGGTACGGTTATTATTAACCGCATCATGGGGATTGAGGTCACGGAAACACCTGAAGCCTGGCTCTTGCACGTTGGTTCCGGGGAAAACTGGCACCAACTGGTACAGTTTACGCTGGAGAATGACATGCCGGGCCTGGAAAACCTTGCCTTGATTCCTGGCTGCGCAGGGTCTTCCCCAATCCAGAATATCGGCGCGTATGGCGTTGAACTCCAACGTGTTTGTCATTATGTCGATTGTATCGAGCTGGCGAGCGGCCGTAAGCAACGTCTTTCCGCCAGCGAGTGCCGTTTTGGCTATCGTGACAGCATCTTCAAGCATGAGTATCAGGATCGCTATGCCATTGTTGCGGTGGGACTTCGTCTGTCCAGAACCTGGCATCCGGTATTAACGTACGGTGACCTGACTCGCCTGGACCCACAGACCGTGACGCCACGTCAGGTATTTGATGCCATTTGCCATATGCGCATGACAAAACTTCCAGATCCGAAAGTAAACGGCAATGCCGGCAGCTTCTTTAAGAACCCTGTTATCAGCGCGGAGCAAAGCCAGGCGCTGCTGGCAGCGTTCCCAAATGCGCCACATTACCCACAGGCGGATGGCAGTATGAAACTGGCCGCGGGCTGGCTAATCGATCAATGCCAGCTTAAAGGGAAAACCATCGGCGGAGCTGCGGTGCATCGCCAGCAGGCGCTGGTCTTAATCAATGACAAAGATGCAACCAGCGATGATGTTGTTCAGCTGGCCCACTACGTACGCCAGCAGGTCGGCGAGAGATTCAATGTCTGGCTACAGCCGGAAGTCCGTTTTATTGGCACTACCGGCGAAGTGAATGCCGAGGAGACCATTGCGTGAGAGATAATACAATCCCCCTGACATTGATATCCATTTTAGCCGATGGCGAGTTTCATTCCGGAGAGCAACTGGGCGAACGTCTGGGAATGAGCCGGGCGGCCATCAATAAACATATTCAGACATTGCGTGACTGGGGCGTTGATGTCTTTACCGTCCCTGGCAAGGGTTACAGTTTGCCGGAGCCTATCCAGTTATTAGATGAAGACAGCATTGCTGCACAGATCGAACATGGCCGGGTAACGGTTCTTCCGGTCATTGATTCGACGAACCAGTATTTGCTCGATCGCCTCAACGAACTGCAATCCGGGGATGCGTGCGTCGCCGAGTATCAGCAGGCGGGGCGTGGCCGCCGAGGGCGGAAGTGGTTCTCACCCTTTGGGGCAAATCTTTATCTTTCGATGTACTGGCGCCTGGAGCAGGGGCCTGCCGCGGCTATTGGCCTGAGTCTGGTCATCGGTATTGTTATTGCCGAAGTTCTCCAGAGCCTGGGGGCAGATAAAGTTCGCGTGAAGTGGCCTAACGATCTCTACCTGCAGGATCGTAAACTGTCGGGTATTCTGGTCGAACTGACGGGAAAAACTGGCGATGCGGCGCAGATCGTGAGCGGAGCAGGGATCAATCTGGCCATGCGCCGCGTTGAGTCTGACGTGGTGAATCAGGGCTGGATCAGCCTGCAGGAAGCCGGGGTATCTATCGATCGTAACACCCTGGCCGCACGGCTGATCAAAGAACTGCGTGCCGGCCTGCAGCTGTTCGAGCAGGATGGTCTGGCTCCTTATCTTGCGCGTTGGGAAAAACTGGATAATTTCCTCAATCGGCCGGTAAAGCTTATTATTGGTGATAAAGAAATCTTTGGGATTTCGCGCGGTATCGATACTCAAGGGGCATTGTTGCTTGAGCAGGATGGCGTTATCAAGCCATGGGTCGGCGGTGAAATATCGCTGCGTAGCGCAGAATAAACCAAATAAAAAGGGAGCCTGAGCTCCCTTTTTATTATGTACCTGATTACTTCCGCAGTCGGACCTGATCGACCGAATGGTTCGCGCTTTTGGTCATGATTAAACTAGCGCGCTCTCGGGTTGGAAGTATATTTTCTTTAAGATTCAACAGATTAATTTCATTCCATAATGAGGTAGCAATATTCACAGCCTCATCTTTGGAAAGCTTCGCATAATTATGGAAATAAGAATCCGGATCGGTGAATGCCCCTTCACGGAATTTTAAGAAGCGGTTGATATACCATGTTTTCAACAGTTCTTCTGGCGCATCGACATATATAGAGAAATCAACGAAGTCAGAAACGAATACATGGTGCGGGTCATGGGGATAATCCATGCCACTCTGTAAGACATTCAACCCTTCAAGAATCAATATATCTGGTTGCGCCACTGTCTTATCGCCTTCAGGAATCACATCATAAATAAGATGGGAATAAACCGGGGCGGTAGCGGTCGGTAAGCCAGATTTCAAATCAGAAACAAATTTCACCAGCCGATGCATGTCGTAGGATTGCGGGAAGCCTTTCTTCTTCATCAATCCGCGCTCTTTCAGTACGGCGTTCGGATGTAAGAAGCCATCAGTCGTAATCAATTCAACATGACGATGTTCCGGCCAGCGGCTAAGCAGCGCCTGTAATACGCGTGCGGTCGTGCTTTTACCTACCGCAACGCTTCCGGCAATACTGATGATATACGGGATGCGCTGACCATTAGTACCGAGGAATTGCTCCAGCACGGCCTGACGGCGCAGGTTGGAACTGATATAGAAATTAAGCAAACGCGACAGCGGCAAATAGATCTCTGCAACTTCTTCAAGGGAAAGATCTTCGTTGATGCCTTTTAACCGCGTGATTTCTTCCTCTGTCAGCGTCATCGGAACGGAATCACGAAGTGCAGCCCATTGGTTGCGGTTAAATTGTAGATAAGGTGTCATTAACGTCTGCTCTTTTTTGCTCATAAGCATGTTCTTAGCATCGCCAAATCAGAAGTTGCGAGGGATGCTTCACACAAGTTAATCAGGACAATGGGCAGGAGGGTAACACCAGATTGCGAGGAATAATAAGAAAAAAACTCATCGAATGATGCTTTCTAATGCAGACATCACAAGAGCGGGGTGTGTTGCTCATTATGCGTCACTCGCCTGCAGCAATGTAGTCCCTGTTCGTCTGAAAGCGCATAGAGAGGATGGCGCGCGCAGACGCTGGTCAGGATATAAGTGGGTTTTGGCTGTCGGGAGACGATAAGAAACACCATCGTCCGGCCAGGGAATACCTTTGCTGGCATAAATAGCGAGGATGACTGGACGTTTTAATGCGAAGGGATGCCGGTTTTTTGTACGTCATTGATTGAAATTACACCGTTTTTCCACGTTTGAGCACAAAATATGAGCGATGGAACATTTTATGCAATTTTTTAGTTGCATGAATGCGTATGTCTCCCTAAAATGCGCGCTACTTGATGCCGACTTAGCTCAGTAGGTAGAGCAACTGACTTGTAATCAGTAGGTCACCAGTTCGATTCCGGTAGTCGGCACCATCAAGTGCCTGGTGGGGTTCCCGAGCGGCCAAAGGGAGCAGACTGTAAATCTGCCGTCATCGACTTCGAAGGTTCGAATCCTTCCCCCACCACCATCTTTCGGCAACGCTTTGCGGAGCCAGAGTTGCTTGGTTAAACTAAACAACTCAAACAAGAAAAAGAGAGAACTCTCTTTTTTTTGTTATAGAAAGAACTGGGTAGCCGAGTTTCAGGATGCGGGCATCGTATAATGGCTATTACCTCAGCCTTCCAAGCTGATGATGCGGGTTCGATTCCCGCTGCCCGCTCCAGACGTGCTGATATGGCTCAGTTGGTAGAGCGCACCCTTGGTAAGGGTGAGGTCCCCAGTTCGACTCTGGGTATCAGCACCACTTCTTTATCTCTCCTTCCCTGTTTCTCTCTGTTTATTGCATTCAACAAGTCGGGCATGTTGCCCGGTTGATGTGGTGATATCACCGATTTATCCGTGTCTTAGAGGGACAATCGATGTCTAAAGAAAAGTTTGAACGTACAAAACCGCACGTTAACGTCGGTACTATCGGCCACGTTGACCATGGTAAAACAACGCTGACTGCTGCAATCACTACCGTTCTGGCTAAAACCTACGGTGGTTCTGCTCGTGCATTCGACCAGATCGATAACGCACCAGAAGAAAAAGCTCGTGGTATCACCATCAACACTTCCCACGTTGAATATGACACCCCGACTCGCCACTACGCACACGTAGACTGCCCGGGCCACGCCGACTATGTTAAAAACATGATCACCGGTGCTGCGCAGATGGACGGCGCGATCCTGGTTGTTGCTGCGACTGACGGCCCGATGCCGCAGACTCGTGAGCACATCCTGCTGGGTCGTCAGGTAGGCGTTCCTTACATCATCGTGTTCCTGAACAAATGCGACATGGTTGATGACGAAGAGCTGCTGGAACTGGTTGAGATGGAAGTGCGTGAGCTGCTGTCTCAGTACGACTTCCCGGGCGACGACACTCCGATCATCCGTGGTTCTGCTCTGAAAGCGCTGGAAGGCGACGCAGAGTGGGAAGCTAAGATCGTTGAGCTGGCTGGCTACCTGGATTCTTACATCCCGGAACCAGAGCGTGCGATTGACAAGCCGTTCCTGCTGCCGATCGAAGACGTATTCTCCATCTCCGGCCGTGGTACTGTTGTTACCGGTCGTGTAGAGCGCGGTATCGTTAAAGTTGGCGAAGAAGTTGAAATCGTTGGTATCAAAGAGACTGCTAAGTCTACCTGTACTGGCGTAGAAATGTTCCGCAAACTGCTGGACGAAGGCCGTGCTGGTGAGAACGTTGGTGTTCTGCTGCGTGGTATCAAACGTGAAGAAATCGAACGTGGTCAGGTACTGGCTAAGCCGGGTTCCATCAAGCCGCACACCAAATTCGAATCTGAAGTGTACATCCTGTCCAAAGATGAAGGCGGCCGTCATACTCCGTTCTTCAAAGGCTACCGTCCGCAGTTCTACTTCCGTACAACTGACGTGACTGGTACCATCGAACTGCCGGAAGGCGTAGAGATGGTAATGCCGGGCGACAACATCAAAATGGTTGTTACCCTGATTCACCCGATCGCGATGGACGATGGTCTGCGTTTCGCAATCCGTGAAGGCGGCCGTACCGTTGGCGCTGGCGTGGTAGCAAAAGTTCTCGGCTAATCGCTGATAACATTTGACGCAATGCGCAATAAAAGGGCATCATTTGATGCCCTTTTTGTACGCTTTCGAACCAGAACCTGGCTCATCAGTGATTTTTTTTGCCATAATCATTGCTGAGACAGGCTCTGTAGAGGGCGTTGAGTCCGAAACGCAACAGAGCATTTCGGTTTGGTTGCCTCGCTCTCGCGGGGCAAAATTATTTGTCTGAATTCTTGTGACAGGTTGGTTTATGAGTGCGAATACCGAAGCTCAAGGGAGCGGGCGCGGCCTGGAAACGATGAAGTGGCTGATCGTTGCTGCGCTGCTGATTGTGGCCATCGTAGGCAACTTCCTTTATCGTGACATTATGCTAGCACTGCGTGCGCTGGCCGTAGTGGTTCTGATCGCTGCTGCCGGTGGCGTCGCGCTGTTAACCACTAAAGGTAAGGCGACCGTGGCGTTTGCCCGTGAAGCGAGAACCGAAGTCCGCAAGGTTATCTGGCCAACTCGCCAGGAAACGCTGCACACCACGCTGATTGTTGCTGCGGTTACTGCGGTAATGTCACTGATCCTGTGGGGGCTGGATGGTATTCTGGTTCGCCTGGTATCCTTTATCACTGGCCTGAGGTTCTGAGATGTCTGAAGCTCCTAAAAAACGTTGGTACGTCGTTCAGGCGTTTTCCGGTTTTGAAGGTCGCGTAGCTACCTCGTTGCGTGAACATATCAAATTACACAATATGGAAGAGCTGTTTGGCGAAGTCATGGTACCGACCGAAGAAGTGGTCGAGATCCGTGGTGGCCAGCGCCGCAAAAGCGAGCGCAAATTCTTCCCGGGTTATGTTCTGGTCCAGATGGTCATGAACGACGCAAGCTGGCACCTGGTGCGTAGCGTGCCACGCGTGATGGGCTTTATCGGCGGTACTTCTGACCGTCCGGCACCGATCAGCGATAAAGAAGTTGACGCTATCATGAACCGCCTGCAGCAGGTTGGCGATAAGCCGCGTCCTAAAACGCTGTTCGAGCCGGGTGAAATGGTTCGTGTTAGCGATGGTCCGTTCGCTGACTTCAACGGTGTTGTTGAAGAAGTTGACTACGAGAAGTCCCGTCTGAAGGTTTCTGTATCTATCTTTGGCCGTGCAACTCCGGTTGAACTGGACTTCGCTCAGGTAGAGAAAGCCTAACCGGCGATCAAAAAAGCAGCGATTTAATCGTTGCATGAGGCGCGAAATTGACATACAATTTCGCGCCTTTTGTTTTTATGGGCCATGGGTTCATAAAACGATATTGATAACGGGGAGCCTTTTCTGAAGGCGTTATACCCAAACGAGGAAATTTAAATGGCTAAGAAAGTACAAGCCTACGTCAAGCTGCAGGTTGCAGCTGGTATGGCAAACCCGAGCCCGCCGGTTGGTCCAGCACTGGGTCAGCAGGGTGTGAACATCATGGAATTCTGTAAAGCGTTCAACGCCAAAACTGAATCCCTGGAAAAAGGTCTGCCGATCCCGGTTGTTATTACCGTTTACGCTGACCGTTCCTTTACCTTTGTTACCAAGACCCCGCCGGCTGCTGTTCTGCTGAAGAAAGCTGCAGGCATCAAGTCTGGTTCCGGTAAGCCGAACAAAGATAAAGTTGGTAAAATTTCCCGCGCTCAGCTGCAGGAAATCGCGCAGACCAAAGCTGCCGACATGACTGGTTCCGACATTGAAGCGATGACTCGCTCCATCGAAGGTACTGCACGTTCCATGGGCCTGGTAGTGGAGGACTAAGAAATGGCTAAACTGACCAAGCGTATGCGCGTGATCCGTGACAAAGTTGATGCAACTAAACAGTACGACATCAACGAAGCTATTGCTCTGCTGAAAGAGCTGGCCACTGCTAAATTTACTGAAAGCGTAGACGTAGCCGTTAACCTCGGCATCGACGCTCGTAAATCTGACCAGAACGTCCGTGGCGCGACTGTACTGCCGCACGGTACTGGCCGTTCCGTTCGCGTAGCCG
This sequence comes from Enterobacter sp. JUb54, assembly GCF_014298075.1. Lineage (GTDB taxonomy): Bacteria > Pseudomonadota > Gammaproteobacteria > Enterobacterales > Enterobacteriaceae > Klebsiella > Klebsiella lignicola. The sequence goes on along the minus strand of NZ_CP060418.1, from coordinate 3,744,305 downwards.
TATTTGCCCAGGGCCCGAACGCTGAAGCTGCTAAAGCTGCAGGCGCCGAGCTGGTAGGTATGGAAGATCTGGCTGACCAGATCAAAAAAGGCGAAATGAACTTTGACGTTGTTATTGCTTCCCCGGATGCAATGCGCGTTGTTGGCCAGCTGGGCCAGGTTCTGGGTCCGCGTGGCCTGATGCCAAACCCGAAAGTTGGTACTGTAACTCCGAACGTTGCTGAAGCAGTTAAGAATGCTAAAGCAGGTCAGGTTCGTTATCGTAACGACAAAAACGGCATCATCCACACTACCATCGGTAAAGTGGACTTTGACGCTGACAAACTGAAAGAAAACCTGGAATCTCTGCTGGTTGCGCTGAAAAAAGCTAAACCGACTCAGGCGAAAGGCGTGTACATCAAGAAAGTCAGCCTCTCCACCACCATGGGTGCTGGTGTTGCCGTTGATCAGGCTGGTCTGAGCGCGTCTGCGAACTAAGATTAGCTTTACGTGGGTGGTGGTTTTGTCTACAATACTACCCCCATGTTTCTGCTAACTTCGGTTAGACAGAGAAAAACAGATTTGTTCGTTGGAGCCTGGCCTATCCAGGCCTCCGTCGAAGACCGCAGGTGTTTCGTCAGAAACTTAATCCCCTGCGTAGACGGTGACAGAACGCTAAGATTATTTTTGGATACTCTGGCTTGTTTCTGCTCACCGTATTAAGACGCTCTACTCGTTGAGTAGGGTGAAGTGAGTTCCAGAGCATGAGCTCTGGCAAACATCCAGGAGCAAAGCTAATGGCTTTAAATCTTCAAGACAAACAAGCGATTGTTGCTGAAGTCAGCGAAGTAGCCAAAGGCGCGCTGTCTGCAGTAGTTGCGGATTCCCGCGGCGTAACTGTAGATAAAATGACTGAACTGCGTAAAGCAGGTCGTGAAGCTGGCGTTTACATGCGTGTTGTTCGTAACACCCTGCTGCGCCGCGTCGTTGAAGGTACTCCTTTCGAGTGCCTGAAAGACACGTTTGTTGGTCCGACCCTGATTGCATACTCTATGGAACACCCGGGCGCTGCTGCTCGTCTGTTCAAAGAGTTCGCGAAAGCGAATGCAAAATTTGAGGTCAAAGCTGCAGCCTTTGAAGGTGAGCTGATCCCGGCGTCGCAAATCGACCGCCTGGCAACTCTGCCGACCTACGAAGAAGCAATTGCACGCCTGATGGCAACCATGAAAGAAGCTTCGGCTGGCAAACTGGTTCGCACTCTGGCTGCTGTACGCGATGCGAAAGAAGCTGCTTAATCGCAGTTATCTTTATAAAACGCTCGCTTACGTATAAACTTATTCTGATATTCAGGAACAATTTAAATGTCTATCACTAAAGATCAAATCATTGAAGCAGTATCCGCTATGTCCGTAATGGACGTTGTTGAGCTGATCTCTGCAATGGAAGAAAAATTCGGTGTTTCCGCTGCTGCTGCTGTAGCTGTAGCTGCTGGCCCGGCTGAAGCTGCTGAAGAAAAAACTGAATTCGACGTAATTCTGAAAGCTGCTGGCGCTAACAAAGTTGCTGTAATCAAAGCAGTACGTAGCGCAACTGGCCTGGGTCTGAAAGAAGCTAAAGACCTGGTAGAATCTGCACCTGCTGCCCTGAAAGAAGGCATCAGCAAAGATGACGCAGAAGCACTGAAAAAATCTCTGGAAGAAGCTGGCGCTGAAGTTGAAGTTAAATAAGCCAACCTTTCCGGTTGCAGCTTGAGTAATCAAGCTGATGGCTGGTGACTATTTAGTCACCAGCCTTTTTGCGCTGTAAGGCGCCAGTAGCATTTCACACTGTTTGACTGCTGGTTGTCCTGACAATGCATGTTTCTATCGACGACTTAATATACTGCGACAGGGTGCTCGCTCTGTGTAAATCGCGACGAAATGGTTTAAGCGTGATAGCAACAGGTATTGCGGAAAGTGTTCCATTTTCCGGTCCACAAAATAGTGTTGCATAAAAAACTGCCTTTTTGAGGCAGACGGGTCGACTTGTCAGCGAGCTGAGGAACCCTATGGTTTACTCCTATACCGAGAAAAAACGTATTCGTAAGGATTTTGGTAAACGTCCACAAGTTCTGGACATACCTTATCTCCTTTCTATCCAGCTTGATTCGTTCCAGAAGTTTATCGAGCAAGATCCTGAAGGGCAATATGGTCTGGAAGCAGCCTTCCGTTCCGTATTCCCGATTAAAAGCTACAGCGGTAATTCCGAGCTGCAATACGTCAGCTACCGTCTGGGCGAACCTGTTTTTGATGTTAAAGAATGTCAGATCCGTGGCGTGACCTATTCGGCACCGCTGCGCGTAAAACTGCGTCTGGTGATCTACGAGCGTGAAGCGCCGGAAGGCACCGTTAAAGACATTAAAGAACAAGAAGTCTACATGGGCGAAATTCCGCTCATGACCGACAACGGTACCTTTGTTATCAACGGTACTGAGCGTGTTATCGTTTCTCAGCTGCACCGTAGCCCGGGCGTCTTCTTTGACAGTGACAAAGGTAAGACCCACTCTTCCGGTAAGGTCCTGTATAACGCACGTATCATCCCTTACCGCGGTTCCTGGCTGGACTTCGAATTCGATCCGAAAGACAACCTGTTTGTCCGTATCGACCGTCGTCGTAAGCTGCCGGCTACTATCATCCTGCGCGCGCTGAATTACACCACTGAGCAGATCCTTGACCTGTTCTTCGAAAAAGTGGTCTTTGAAATTCGCGACAACAAGCTGCAGATGGAGCTGATTCCGGAGCGTCTGCGTGGTGAAACGGCGTCCTTCGACATCGAAGCCAACGGTAAAGTCTACGTTGAGAAAGCCCGTCGCATTACCGCTCGCCATATCCGTCAGCTGGAAAAAGACGATATCAAGCATATCGAAGTTCCGGTTGAATATATCGCGGGTAAAGTTGCTGCTAAAGATTATGTCGATACAGCGACTGGCGAACTGATCTGCCCGGCGAACATGGAGCTGAGCCTGGACCTGCTGGCCAAACTGAGCCAGTCCGGTCATAAGCGCATTGAAACTCTGTTCACCAACGATCTCGATCACGGTGCGTACATGTCTGAGACTGTACGTGTCGACCCGACCAACGATCGTCTGAGCGCACTGGTAGAAATCTACCGTATGATGCGCCCGGGTGAGCCGCCGACTCGTGAAGCGGCTGAAAGCCTGTTTGAGAACCTGTTCTTCTCCGAAGACCGCTACGATCTGTCCGCGGTTGGTCGTATGAAGTTCAACCGTTCTCTGCTGCGCGACGAAATCGAAGGTTCCGGTATCCTGAGCAAAGACGACATCATCGAAGTGATGAAGAAGCTCATCGATATCCGTAACGGTAAAGGCGAAGTCGATGATATCGACCACCTCGGCAACCGTCGTATCCGTTCCGTTGGCGAAATGGCGGAAAACCAGTTCCGCGTTGGCCTGGTCCGTGTAGAGCGTGCGGTGAAAGAGCGTCTGTCTCTGGGCGATCTGGATACCCTGATGCCTCAGGATATGATCAACGCCAAGCCGATTTCTGCAGCAGTGAAAGAGTTCTTTGGTTCCAGCCAGCTGTCTCAGTTTATGGACCAGAACAACCCGCTGTCTGAGATTACGCACAAACGTCGTATCTCCGCACTGGGCCCAGGCGGTCTGACCCGTGAACGTGCAGGCTTTGAAGTTCGAGACGTACACCCGACTCACTACGGTCGCGTATGTCCAATCGAAACGCCTGAAGGTCCGAACATCGGTCTGATCAACTCCCTGTCGGTCTATGCACAGACGAACGAATATGGCTTCCTCGAGACGCCGTACCGTAAAGTCACCGACGGTGTTGTTACCGACGAAATTCACTACCTGTCTGCTATTGAAGAAGGCAACTACGTTATCGCTCAGGCGAACTCCAACCTGGATGACGAAGGCCACTTTGTAGAAGACCTGGTAACCTGCCGTAGCAAAGGCGAATCGAGCCTCTTCAGCCGTGACCAGGTTGACTACATGGACGTTTCCACCCAACAGGTGGTTTCCGTCGGTGCGTCCCTGATCCCGTTCCTGGAACACGATGACGCCAACCGTGCATTGATGGGTGCGAACATGCAACGTCAGGCGGTTCCGACTCTGCGTGCTGATAAGCCGCTGGTTGGTACCGGTATGGAACGTGCTGTAGCCGTTGACTCCGGTGTTACTGCGGTAGCTAAACGTGGCGGTCTGGTTCAGTACGTGGATGCTTCCCGTATCGTTATCAAAGTTAACGAAGACGAGATGTACCCGGGCGAAGCAGGTATCGACATCTATAACCTGACCAAGTACACCCGTTCTAACCAGAACACCTGCATCAACCAGATGCCATGTGTCTCTCTGGGTGAGCCAATTGAGCGCGGCGACGTGCTGGCTGACGGTCCGTCCACCGACCTCGGTGAACTGGCGCTCGGTCAGAACATGCGCGTAGCGTTCATGCCGTGGAACGGTTACAACTTCGAAGACTCCATCCTCGTCTCCGAGCGTGTGGTTCAGGAAGATCGTTTCACCACGATTCATATCCAGGAACTGGCATGTGTGTCCCGTGACACCAAGCTGGGGCCGGAAGAGATCACCGCTGATATCCCGAACGTGGGTGAAGCTGCGCTCTCCAAACTGGACGAATCCGGTATCGTTTACATCGGTGCAGAAGTGACCGGCGGCGACATTCTGGTTGGTAAGGTGACCCCGAAAGGTGAAACCCAGCTGACCCCAGAAGAGAAACTGCTGCGTGCGATCTTCGGCGAGAAAGCGTCTGACGTTAAAGACTCTTCTCTGCGCGTACCAAACGGTGTTTCCGGTACTGTTATCGACGTTCAGGTCTTTACCCGCGATGGCGTAGAAAAAGACAAACGTGCGCTGGAAATCGAAGAAATGCAGCTGAAGCAGGCTAAGAAAGACCTGTCTGAAGAACTGCAGATCCTCGAAGCTGGCCTGTTCGGTCGTATCTACGCGGTGCTGGTTGCCGGTGGTGTTGAAGCTGAGAAGCTCGACAAGCTGCCGCGCGATCGCTGGCTGGAACTGGGCCTGACCGACGAAGAGAAACAAAATCAGCTGGAACAGCTGGCTGAGCAGTACGACGAACTGAAACACGAGTTCGAGAAAAAACTCGAAGCGAAACGCCGCAAAATCACTCAGGGCGACGATCTGGCACCGGGCGTGCTGAAGATTGTTAAAGTGTATCTGGCCGTTAAACGTCAGATTCAGCCTGGTGATAAAATGGCAGGTCGTCACGGTAACAAGGGTGTTATCTCTAAGATCAACCCGATCGAAGATATGCCGCACGATGCGAACGGTACGCCGGTCGATATCGTACTGAACCCGCTGGGCGTACCGTCTCGTATGAACATCGGTCAGATCCTGGAAACTCACCTGGGTATGGCTGCGAAAGGTATCGGCGAGAAAATCAACGCCATGCTCAAGCAGCAGCAGGAAGTTGCCAAGCTGCGTGAATTCATCCAGAAAGCGTATGACCTGGGTACCGACGTTCGTCAGAAAGTCGACCTGAATACCTTCACTGATGATGAAGTACTGCGTCTGGCTGAGAACCTGAAAAAAGGTATGCCGATCGCAACGCCGGTCTTCGACGGTGCGAAAGAAGCTGAAATTAAAGAGCTGCTGCAACTCGGCGGTCTGCCATCTTCTGGCCAGATCACCCTGTTCGACGGCCGTACCGGTGAGCAGTTTGAGCGTCAGGTAACCGTAGGTTACATGTATATGCTGAAACTGAACCACCTGGTCGACGATAAGATGCACGCTCGTTCCACCGGTTCTTACAGCCTGGTTACTCAGCAGCCGCTGGGTGGTAAGGCACAGTTCGGTGGTCAGCGCTTCGGTGAGATGGAAGTATGGGCGCTGGAAGCTTACGGCGCAGCTTACACCCTGCAGGAAATGCTCACCGTTAAGTCTGATGACGTGAACGGTCGTACCAAGATGTATAAAAACATCGTGGACGGCAACCATCAGATGGAACCAGGCATGCCAGAGTCCTTCAACGTACTGTTGAAAGAGATTCGTTCGCTGGGTATCAACATCGAACTGGAAGACGAGTAACTCTCGCTCAAACAGGTCACTGGTGCCGGGGTAATACCCGGTGCCAGATTGTGCTAACTCCGACGGGAGCAAATCCGTGAAAGACTTATTAAAGTTTCTGAAAGCGCAAACTAAAACCGAAGAGTTTGATGCGATCAAAATTGCTCTGGCATCGCCAGACATGATCCGTTCATGGTCTTTTGGTGAAGTTAAAAAGCCGGAAACCATTAACTACCGTACGTTCAAACCAGAACGTGACGGCCTTTTCTGTGCGCGTATTTTCGGGCCAGTAAAAGACTACGAGTGCCTGTGCGGTAAGTACAAGCGCCTGAAACACCGTGGTGTGATTTGCGAGAAGTGCGGCGTTGAAGTGACCCAGACTAAAGTGCGTCGTGAGCGCATGGGCCACATCGAACTGGCATCTCCGACTGCCCACATCTGGTTCCTGAAGTCGCTGCCGTCCCGTATCGGCCTGCTGCTGGATATGCCGCTGCGTGATATCGAACGTGTTCTGTACTTCGAATCTTATGTGGTTATCGAAGGCGGCATGACTAACCTGGAACGTAACCAGATCCTGACTGAAGAGCAGTATCTGGATGCGCTGGAAGAGTTCGGTGACGAATTCGACGCCAAGATGGGTGCGGAAGCTATCCAGGCCCTGCTGAAGAGCATGGATCTGGAGCAAGAGTGTGAAACTCTGCGCGAAGAGCTGAACGAAACCAACTCAGAAACCAAGCGTAAAAAGCTGACCAAGCGCATCAAGCTGCTGGAAGCATTCGTTCAGTCTGGCAACAAGCCGGAGTGGATGATCCTGACCGTTCTGCCGGTTCTGCCGCCAGATCTGCGTCCGCTGGTTCCGCTGGATGGTGGTCGTTTCGCGACTTCTGACCTGAACGATCTGTATCGTCGCGTCATTAACCGTAACAACCGTCTGAAACGTCTGCTGGATCTGGCTGCGCCGGATATCATCGTACGCAACGAAAAACGTATGCTGCAGGAAGCGGTTGACGCCCTGCTGGATAACGGTCGTCGCGGTCGTGCGATCACCGGTTCTAACAAACGTCCTCTGAAATCTTTGGCCGATATGATCAAAGGTAAGCAGGGTCGTTTCCGTCAGAACCTGCTCGGTAAGCGTGTTGACTACTCTGGTCGTTCTGTTATCACCGTAGGTCCATACCTGCGTCTGCATCAGTGCGGTCTGCCGAAGAAAATGGCGCTGGAGCTGTTCAAACCGTTCATTTACGGCAAGCTGGAACTGCGTGGCCTGGCCACCACCATCAAAGCCGCGAAGAAAATGGTTGAGCGTGAAGAAGCTGTCGTCTGGGATATCCTGGATGAAGTTATCCGCGAACACCCGGTACTGCTGAACCGTGCACCAACTCTGCACCGTTTGGGTATCCAGGCATTTGAGCCGGTACTGATCGAAGGTAAAGCTATCCAGCTGCACCCGCTGGTTTGTGCGGCATACAACGCCGACTTCGATGGTGACCAGATGGCTGTTCACGTACCGCTGACGCTGGAAGCCCAGCTGGAAGCGCGTGCGCTGATGATGTCTACCAACAACATCCTGTCCCCGGCGAACGGCGAACCTATCATCGTTCCGTCTCAGGACGTTGTATTGGGTCTGTACTACATGACCCGTGACTGTGTTAACGCCAAAGGCGAAGGCATGGTGCTGACTGGCCCGAAAGAAGCTGAGCGTATTTATCGCGCTGGCCTGGCCTCTCTGCATGCGCGCGTTAAAGTGCGTATCACCGAATACGAAAAAGACGAAAATGGCCAGTTTGTTGCGAAAACCAGCCTGAAAGACACGACCGTTGGCCGTGCCATTCTGTGGATGATCGTACCAAAAGGTCTGCCGTTCACTATCGTGAACCAGGCGCTGGGTAAGAAAGCCATCTCTAAGATGCTGAATACCTGCTACCGTATTCTGGGCCTGAAACCGACCGTTATTTTTGCGGACCAGACGATGTACACCGGCTTTGCTTATGCAGCGCGTTCAGGTGCATCTGTTGGTATCGATGACATGGTCATCCCGGAGAAAAAACACGAGATCATCTCTGAGGCGGAAGCCGAAGTTGCTGAGATCCAGGAACAGTTCCAGTCCGGTCTGGTTACCGCTGGCGAACGCTACAACAAAGTTATCGATATCTGGGCTGCGGCGAACGATCGTGTATCCAAAGCGATGATGGATAACCTGCAAACCGAAACCGTTATTAACCGTGACGGCGTCGAAGAGCAGCAGGTTTCCTTCAACAGCATCTACATGATGGCCGACTCCGGTGCGCGTGGTTCTGCGGCACAGATTCGTCAGCTGGCTGGTATGCGTGGTCTGATGGCGAAGCCGGATGGCTCCATCATCGAAACGCCGATCACCGCGAACTTCCGTGAAGGTCTGAACGTACTCCAGTACTTCATCTCCACCCACGGTGCTCGTAAAGGTCTGGCGGATACCGCACTGAAAACAGCGAACTCCGGTTACCTGACTCGTCGTCTGGTTGACGTTGCACAGGACCTGGTTGTTACTGAAGACGACTGTGGCACCCTGGAAGGCATCACCATGACCCCGGTTATCGAGGGTGGTGATGTTAAAGAGCCGCTGCGCGATCGCGTACTGGGTCGTGTAACTGCTGAAGACGTTCTGAAGCCGGGTACTGCGGATATTCTGGTTCCACGCAACACGCTGCTGCACGAGCACTGGTGTGACCTGCTGGAAGAGAACTCCGTTGACTCCGTCAAGGTACGTTCTGTCGTATCCTGTGACACCGACTTTGGTGTATGTGCGCACTGCTACGGTCGTGACCTGGCGCGTGGCCACATCATCAACAAAGGTGAGGCTATCGGCGTTATCGCGGCACAGTCCATCGGTGAGCCGGGTACCCAGCTGACGATGCGTACGTTCCACATCGGTGGTGCGGCATCTCGTGCGGCTGCTGAATCCAGCATCCAGGTGAAAAACAAAGGTAGCATCCGCCTTAGCAATGCTAAATCGGTTGTGAACTCTGCCGGCAAGCTGGTAGTGACCTCGCGTAACACCGAACTGAAACTGATCGACGAATTCGGCCGTACCAAAGAGAGCTATAAAGTACCTTACGGTGCTGTGATGGCGAAAGGTGATGGTGAGCAGGTTGCTGGCGGGGAAACCGTTGCAAACTGGGATCCGCACACCATGCCGGTTATCTCTGAAGTCAGTGGTTTCATTCGCTTCACCGACATGATCGACGGCCAGACCATTACCCGTCAGACCGACGAATTAACCGGCCTGTCATCCCTGGTGGTTCTGGATTCTGCAGAACGTACCGCGGGTGGTAAAGATCTGCGTCCGGCGCTGAAAATCGTTGATGCTAACGGTAACGACGTTCTGATCCCAGGCACCGATATGTCTGCTCAGTACTTCCTGCCGGGTAAAGCGATTGTGCAGCTGGAAGACGGCACTCAGATTCACTCAGGTGACGCCCTGGCGCGTATTCCTCAGGAATCCAGTGGTACCAAAGATATCACCGGTGGTCTGCCACGCGTTGCTGACCTGTTCGAAGCGCGTCGTCCGAAAGAGCCTGCGATCCTTGCTGAAATCAGCGGTATCATCTCCTTCGGTAAAGAGACCAAAGGTAAACGTCGTCTGGTTATCACTCCGTTAGACGGTAGCGATCCGTACGAAGAGATGATTCCGAAGTGGCGTCAGCTGAACGTGTTCGAAGGTGAACGTGTAGAACGTGGTGATGTGGTTTCCGACGGTCCGGAAGCACCGCACGACATTCTGCGTCTTCGTGGTGTACACGCGGTAACGCGTTATATCACCAACGAAGTACAGGACGTTTACCGTCTGCAAGGCGTTAAGATTAACGATAAGCACATCGAAGTTATCGTTCGTCAGATGCTGCGTAAAGCGACCATCGAAAGTGCTGGTAGCTCCGACTTCCTGGAAGGCGAGCAGGTTGAATACTCCCGCGTCAAGATTGCGAACCGCGATCTGGAAGCGAACGGCAAAGTGGCGGCGACCTTCTCCCGCGACCTGCTGGGTATCACCAAAGCGTCTCTGGCAACCGAGTCGTTCATCTCTGCCGCATCGTTCCAGGAGACCACGCGTGTCCTGACCGAAGCAGCCGTTGCGGGTAAACGCGACGAACTGCGTGGCCTGAAAGAGAACGTTATCGTGGGTCGTCTGATCCCGGCTGGTACCGGTTATGCGTACCATCAGGATCGTATGCGCCGTCGTGCCGCGGGCGAACAGCCGGCTGCACCGCAGGTGAGCGTTGAAGAAGCTTCTGCCAACCTGGCAGAACTGCTGAACGCAGGTCTGGGCGGTTCCGACAACGATTAATCGTTGACGCTTCGCGTAAAAAGCCAGTCAGGTCTCCTGACTGGCTTTTTTATTATCTCCGGTTGGCGTCGGGCTAATCGTTATCTTATTTCCTCCATAATAAATTACATTCCATTAATGTTTTTCCCTCAATTAATCAGCAAGCAAGCCATATAAACTACGCGCCTTCTCTTTTTCTTAATACCCATACAAATTGATGGGTAAAAATTCTACACGTATCAAAAAATCGTCAAATCAAAGGCGATATAGTCAAAAAGTCCAATTAATCATGTGATTACTTTTTTGATTCTTCAGTTTCTTGAAACCGGAGAGGGCGTCTTATATCTGCAAAACAGACCTGCGACAGGGGAATGGGCTAACAGAACGGCAGCGGTCGCGACATTTTTGAGTTTAATAGACTGAGTCTGGGGGATGCATGGAATTCGCAATACAACTCGTCATTATTTTAATATGCCTGTTTTATGGTGCCAGAAAAGGCGGTATCGCACTTGGCCTGCTGGGCGGTATCGGGCTGGTGATTTTAGTCTTTGTCTTTCATCTTCAACCGGGTAAGCCGCCGGTTGATGTGATGCTGGTGATTATTGCGGTAGTGGCCGCCTCGGCAACGCTGCAGGCATCCGGTGGGTTAGATGTGATGCTGCAGATTGCGGAAAAACTTCTGCGCCGTAACCCCAAATATGTTTCGATTGTGGCACCCTTTGTCACCTGTACCCTGACCATTCTTTGCGGCACCGGGCACGTGGTTTATACGATCCTGCCGATTATTTACGACGTCGCGATCAAGAACAACATACGCCCCGAACGGCCGATGGCGGCAAGTTCGATTGGCGCACAGATGGGGATTATCGCCAGCCCGGTGTCGGTTGCGGTGGTGTCGCTGGTGGCGATGCTGGGGAATTTCACCTTCAACGGTAAACATCTCGAATTCCTCGACCTGTTAGCGATTACCATTCCGTCGACGCTGCTGGGTATTCTGGCGATCGGTATTTTTAGCTGGTTTCGTGGTAAGGATTTGGACAAGGACGAAGAGTTTCAGGCCTTTATCTCGACGCCAGAAAACCGCCACTATGTATACGGTGACACGGCCACGCTGCTCGACCGGAAACTGCCAGCCAGCAACTGGGTTGCCATGTGGATCTTCCTGGCATCCATTGCCGTGGTGGCGGTACTGGGAGCCTTCTCTGAACTGCGCCCGGCATTCAATGGTAAGCCGCTCTCGATGGTGCTGGTGATCCAGATGTTCATGCTGCTCTCTGGCGCGCTGATCATCATTATCACCAAAACCAACCCGGCTGCGATTTCTAAGAATGAGGTTTTCCGTTCGGGGATGATCGCGATTGTGGCGGTGTACGGCATTGCCTGGATGGCAGAAACCATGTTCGGCGCGCACATGAGCGAGATTAAAGGCGTGCTGGGTGAAATGGTGCAGGAGTATCCCTGGGCTTACGCCATCGTCCTGCTGCTGGTGTCCAAATTTGTGAATTCCCAGGCCGCGGCATTGGCAGCGATTGTGCCCGTGGCGCTGGCGATTGGCGTCGACCCGGCCTATATCGTGGCCTCCGCACCCGCCTGCTATGGCTATTACATTCTGCCAACCTACCCAAGCGACCTGGCGGCGATTCAGTTCGACCGTTCGGGCACCACCCATATTGGCCGTTTCGTGATTAACCATAGCTTTATTCTGCCGGGGTTAATCGGCGTCAGCGTGTCCTGTGTGTTTGGCTGGATATTTGCCGCGCTGTACGGTTTTCTGTAATAAAAAAGCAGGTGCCTTTTCAGGCACCTGCTTTTAACAGACGTGGTTTATTTACTGTGCCGTACGGCGATACAGTTCAATCATATCGGTGGCCAGATCCTGAATGACCATCGCATTCATCAGATGATCCTGGGAGTGAACCGTAATCAGGTTGACCGGGAGTTTGCCGGTGCCTTCATCGAGGCCGATGAGCTGAGTCTGGATTTTATGCGCGTGCTTCACAAACTCATGTGATTCGGCCATCGCCTGCTCGGAGGCGGCAAAATCACCTTTGCGTGCCAGCTGCAGGGCGGTTAATGCGCAGCTGCGTGCAGAACCGGCGTTGACCAACAGCTCCATGATCGTTGTTTCTAAATCTTCCATGGTTTACTCCATCAACTTCAGGGCTTTATCAAGAACGGCATCACCTTTCATCATGCCGTAATCCATCATATCGATAACCGCGACTTTCTTGCCGAGCGGGTCGGCCATCGCCTGCAGTTTCGCCTGCTCATACTTCACCTGCGGACCCAGCAGAATGATGTCCGCTGCGGCGAGGTTATCTTTAAACTCGGCGACCGGTACGGCTTTAATCGAGACTTCAATACCTTTCTTCTTCGCAGCGTCTTGCATGCGTTGAACCAGCATGCTGGTGGACATACCGGCGGCGCAACATAACACGATATTCTTCATAATGGATGGCCCTTATGTTCCCTTGATGCATCATCTTTATCGCGGGGAGAGGGGCACGACAACCGCTTTACCGCGATAGTGTGTAAGGCATCACAAAATAATGAAACCGGTTTCAATTTTTCCCGTGAATTAATAAAAAACCCACCGAAGTGGGCTTTCTGGGGTCATCGGCGTTAAACCCGTACGATGCAGTTTTTGCCCTGCTGTTTTGCTTTATACAGCGCCTCGTCCACGGCCACGACCAGTTTATCCAGCGGTTCCATGTTCCATTCTCCCAGACCGGCGCTAAAGGTCACCCTTAACCCATCTTCACGCCAGGTCCGCTGGGCAATCTTCAGGCGCCAGCTGTCGAGCAGGGCATGGGCATTGGCGAGATGTTCCTGCGTGAAAATCACGGCAAACTCTTCTCCGCCATAGCGGTAGAGCGAAATCTGTTCGGGTTGCAGGAGCTGCAGGCCTTCGCGCGCAACGTTACGCAAAACAATGTCGCCGTTGAGGTGACCCCAGGTGTCATTAATGGATTTAAAGTTATCGATATCCACCAGAGCCAGCGCGAAGGGGTGATGATCGTTCATCAGCGCGGCGACATCGCTGTCGAAGGCGCGGCGGTTTTTACAGCCGGTCAGCGCGTCAATCGTTGCCTGACGCACATAGGTAAGCTCGCGCTGCTTATTACTTTCGATGGCTTTACTCAACATGGCTTCGAGCTGTGGTGCGCGGTTAACATCCCCGGTTTTAATCGCGTTGATGATGTTCATCAGCACCGTGCGCGAAGCGTGCCGCAGATAGAGACCGAACAGCACGATCACAATGGCAGAGAGCGCAAAGCCCCAGAGAACAATCGTGGTTTCGTGGCGCGACATATCGACCAGGGTGGCGTTGGCGACGCGGTAAATGACGAACCAGTCGGGATTCGTAAAAGAGTAATAGTAATACCAGGTGTCCGAGGCTTCGTCATAGAGCTGGCCTTCGGCGCTGGTCATTTTGTCCATCAAGGCTTCGCTGGCGTAGGGTTTAAAAAGCACGCCAGGATCGGGATGGATAACGACTTTCCCGTCACGCTGCACCACAAAAAACTCCCCCTGCATCGGGGCGGCCATCTGGCGCAGGGCGTAGCCCATTGAGGTCAGATCCAGGTGAAAAGCGAGCGTGCCTTTGAGTCGGCCTTCTGGTGAGATAACGGGTCTGTAAAGCGTGATGGTCGGGTGATGGGTAAAATAATCAAGGTATGTTGAGGTATAAAGACTGAACGTACTGGCTTCGGCCTGCTTGATAAACCACGGCCTGGACTTGGGCGTAAAGGTCCGGCTCTCTTCACTCGGTAACACCTCCGGCGCCCGCAGGTAATGACCCTGGGTATCTGCCAGCGAAATAGAAGAGACGCTGGGCATCAGTTCCTGAAGCTGCATTAAGTCCCGTAATCCTCTTTGCGGATCTACATTAACGGACTGATTTAGCTGGTCATAGTTAGCAAAGAATTTCGTGGCGCGTCCAAGAATATAATCATTTCCACGCAGCAGCGATTCCGTGTAATTCACCGCCAGGTTATAGGTGAAATTACGATTAACGGAGTGATACTCCTCAATCAAATTCTTTTTTTGCGCCAGGGTGACAAACACCGCGATCAGCAAAAAACTGAGGAGAATACCCGCGAATCCAAGCAGGATTGGCATAGTGAAAGACAGTTTTCTGTTGTGACGTGCCATGTGTCGTAAATCGTTCCTGAAGGTATAACCGTGGGTTAAAGCGCAGGTTTAGCCGTAATGCCTGGCGAGCGAATCAGATAACTCCAGGTCAATTATAACCCTGGCATCGGGGATGATGTGATTTATCTTCGGCCACAACCCCTGTGCAATGACGGCCAGCGGGGCGATGAGGCAGGGCGAAAATGAGGAAGAGAAGAGGTTCGCCCTGGTCAGCGTCCGCTGCTGACCGGACAAGAATAGGAAAACGGCCGCGCGGTGACCATCATCCATTTTTCGCATTGGATAAAGCGACGTAAAACATCTCGTCGCTTTCTTTGCTTTTCATTACGGCTGTGAGGCGCGTCCCAGCCAGCTATCCCAGTCTTTCCACACCGGCTGCAATCCGCGCGACACCAGCGCGTCGGCGACCTCTTCAGGACGGCGGCCGTCGTGAGGCGCAAATTGTTCCAGCTCCGGATGGTTGTCGGCATACCCGCCGGGCTGGGTTTTGGAAAACGCGCTGACGTTGTTAATCGCCAGCGGGATCACCTGGTCACGGAATGCCGGGGATTCGCGCGTCGAGAGCGACAGTTCGATCTCCGGTGCCAGCAGGCGGAAGGCGCAAATGGTCTGCACCAGTTGACGCTCGTCCATCAGCGATGCGGGCTCAACGCCGCCGGCACAAGGGCGTAGCCGGGGGAATGAAATCGAATAGCGGCTGCGCCAGTAGTGCTGCTGCAGCCACAGCAAATGCTCCGCCACCATATAACAATCCACGCGCCAGCTGTCTGAAAGACCAATTAACGCCCCGAGGCCGATCTTATCGATCCCCGCCTGGCCGAGCCGATCCGGCGTTTCCAGACGCCAGAAAAAGTCCTGCTTGTTGCCTTTCAGATGGTGCTGCGCGTACATGCTTTCGTGGTAGGTCTCCTGATAGACCATCACGCCGTCCAGCCCGAGCGTTTTTAGCTCCGCGTACTCTTCCATGGCCAGCGGCTGCACTTCCATCTGCAGGGAGGCGAACTGGCTGCGGATCGCCGGCAGGTGGCGACGGAAATAGTCCATACCAACTTTGCTCTGGTGCTCGCCGGTCACCAACAGCAGATGCTCAAAGCCCATCGCGCGAATGGCCGTGCATTCACGGGCGATCTCGGCCTCATCTAATGTTTTACGTTTAATGCGGTTGCTCATCGAGAAACCGCAGTAGGTACAGTCATTGGCACACAGGTTAGAGAGATACAGCGGCACGTAAAAGCTGACGGTATTGCCAAAACGCTGGCGGGTCAGCCGCTGCGCTTTCTGCGCCAGCGGCTCCAGATAACCGGCGGCGGCAGGGGAGAGCAGCGCCATCATATCGTCACGGCTGAGCTGTTTCGCGGCTATCGCGCGTTCGACATCGGCCGGTGTTTTACTGTTGATGCGCAGGCGGATGTCATCCCACTCCAGCTGTTTCCAGCGTTCGGTAAAGGTGCTCATACCAGCGTCTCCAGAAAACCGGTCAGCGGGCTGGTGGCCTGCGCCTGGGCGCTACGCGAACCCGGACCCGCCTGGCGAGCCAGCACGCCAGCCTCGACCGCCAGGCGGAAAGCCCGCGCCATGGTCACCGGATCGTCGGCCACGGCAATGGCGGTATTGACCAGCACTGCGTCCGCGCCCATTTCCAGGGCCTGCGCAGCATGGCTGGGAACGCCAATCCCGGCATCCACCACCACCGGTACCGTGGCCTGCTCGATAATAATTTCCAGCATTGCCTTGGTCTCCAGCCCCTGATTCGAGCCAATCGGCGCGCCCAGCGGCATTACCGCAGCACAGCCGGCCTCCTCCAGCCGTTTACACAGAACCGGGTCGGCGCCGCAATAAGGCAGCACCACGAAACCTTCCCGTACCAGCACTTCTGCCGCCTTCAGGGTTTCAATCGGGTCCGGCAACAGCCAGCGTGCATCCGGATGGATTTCGAGCTTCAGCCAGTGAGTGCCCAGCGCTTCCCGCGCCAGTCGGGCGGCGAAGATGGCTTCCTCCGCCGTTTTTGCCCCGGAGGTATTCGGCAACAGGCTGACGCCGGCGGCCAGTAAGGGGGCGAGAATGGCGTCATTATGCTGGCGCAGATCGACGCGCTTTAGCGCCAGCGTGACCAGCTGGCTGCCCGAGGTGCGAATCGCTTCGACCATAACTTCCGGTGCAGAGAATTTCCCGGTACCGGTAAAAAGATGAGATTCAAACGTTTTGTCCGCGATACGTAACATGTCAGCCTCCGGCGATGACCTGAAAAAGCAGGACCCGATCGCCTTCCTGCAGAAGATGATGTTCCCACCGCTCGCGCGGCAGGACCTGTTGATTGAGCGCCAGCGCGATGCCCGCCTGCTGCTGTTCTAACTGAATGAGCAGGGCGGCGACGGTGATGGCTTCGATGCACTGCATCGGCCGATCGTTAAACCAGATCTGCATGCTGCCCTCCACAGACCGGGCAACTTTGCGCGCGCTGGAGCGTCAGGTTGCGCCAGTGGCTGGTGCGGGCATCGAACAAGCGCAGGGTGTTGCGCGGCGTCGCCATACCGGAAAGCAAGGTGATGGCCTCCAGCGCCTGAAGCGTGCCCATCATGCCGACTACCGGCCCGATAATCCCCGCCGTTCGGCAGTTACGTTCGGGTTCGGTGCTGTCCGGCCACAGGCAGCGGTAGCAGCCCTGATCCCATGGCGGCGTCAGTACCATCAGTTGACCGCCCAGGCCAACGGCGCTGGCGGTGATCAGCGGAGTCGCCTGCGCGACACAGGCGGCATTGATGGCCTGGCGGGTCGCCATGTTATCGGTGCAGTCCAGTACCACATCCGCTTTGGCGACCTCCTGGCGCAAGGCTTCGCCGGCCAGGCGTTGCTGCAACGTGACGATCTCAACCTGTGGATTGAGCCGGGTCAGGCGCTGCCGGGCGGCGGTGGTTTTCGGTTGGGCAATGTCATCGCTGGTGAAGAGAATTTGCCGCTGCAGATTGCTGACGTGCACCTCATCATCGTCGGCGATAACCAACGTACCAATGCCCGCACCGGCCAGATACAGGGCGGCAGGCGAACCCAGTCCGCCGAGCCCCACAATCAGCACCCGGCTGGCCAGCAGCTTCTGTTGACCTTCGATGGCGATATCTTCCAGCATCAGCTGGCGGCTGTAGCGCATAAAATCGCTGTCATTCATCGCCTGCTCCCGCCATGTCCAGCAGCTGCGCGGTGGCCTGCTGCCAGTCCGCCGCCTGGGTAATGGCGCTGACCACCGCTATGCTGCCGACGCCGGTTTCCAGTACCTGTGGCGCCCGCGCCAGGCTAATACCGCCGATCGCGACCGTCGGGTAATCGGCCAGCCGCTGGATATGGCGGGCGAGCTGCTCCAGACCCTGCGGGGCGGAAGGCATCTGCTTGGTTTGCGTGGGGAAGACGTGACCCAGGGCGATATAGGAAGGACGAGCCGCCAGTGCAACGTCGATCTCCATATCATCATGAGTCGACACGCCGAGACGCAGGCCGGCATGACGAATGGCGTTCAGGTCCGTCGTCTCCAGGTCCTCCTGCCCTAAATGCACGCCGTAAGCCTGATGTTTAACCGCCAGCTGCCAGTAGTCGTTGATAAACAGCCGGGCGTGGTATTGACGCCCGAGCGCGATCGCGGCGATGACATCGGCTTCTACCTCGCTATCGCGCTTATCTTTGATGCGCAGCTGAAGGGTACGTACACCTGCGTGCAGCAGGCGTTCGATCCAGACCACGCTATCGACGACCGGGTAGAGGCCTAAACGGAACGGGACGGACGGAAAATCGGGTTGATACATCAGGCTTGCTCCTTACGTAAATAGATCTCACCGCCGCGAGCGCGGAAGTCCTGCGACTTATCGGCCATTCCGCTTTCGATATTCTGGCGGGCGGCATAGTCCCGCACTTCCTGGGTGATTTTCATTGAACAGAATTTGGGCCCGCACATGGAGCAGAAATGGGCGACTTTGCCGGATTCCTGCGGTAGCGTTTCGTCGTGATAAGCGCGGGCGGTGAACGGATCGAGGGCGAGGTTGAACTGGTCTTCCCAGCGGAATTCAAAACGGGCTTTGGACATGGCGTTATCACGGATCTGCGCGCCGGGATGGCCTTTCGCCAGATCCGCCGCGTGGGCCGCAATTTTGTAGGTGATCAGCCCCTGTTTCACATCTTCCTTATTCGGCAGGCCGAGGTGCTCTTTCGGCGTGACGTAGCAGAGCATCGCGCAGCCAAACCAGCCGATCATCGCCGCGCCGATGCCGGAGGTGAAGTGGTCATAGCCCGGGGCGATATCGGTGGTCAGCGGCCCCAGCGTGTAGAACGGCGCTTCGTGGCAGTGCTCGAGTTCCTCGGTCATATTGCGGCGGATCATCTGCATCGGCACATGGCCCGGGCCTTCAATCATCACCTGCACATCGTACTCCCAGGCGATTTTGGTCAGCTCGCCCAGAGTGTGCAGCTCGGCAAACTGCGCTTCATCGTTGGCGTCCTGAATCGAGCCGGGACGCAGGCCGTCGCCGAGGGAGAGGGAGACATCATAGGCGGCGCAAATCTCACAGATATCGCGGAAATGCTCGTAGAGGAAGTTTTCCTGATGATGCGAGAGGCACCATTTGGCCATGATAGAGCCGCCACGGGAGACAATGCCGGTCAGGCGTCTGGCGGTCATTGGCACGTAGCGCAGCAGGACGCCGGCATGGATGGTGAAATAGTCGACGCCCTGTTCCGCCTGCTCCAGCAAGGTGTCGCGAAAAGCTTCCCAGGTGAGGTTCTCGGCGATCCCGTTGACCTTCTCCAGCGCCTGGTAAATCGGTACGGTGCCGATGGGGACCGGGCTGTTACGTAGGATCCATTCACGGGTTTCGTGGATATACCGCCCGGTGGACAAATCCATCACCGTATCGGCGCCCCAGCGCGTTGACCACACCAGCTTTTCTACCTCTTCTTCGATGGAGGAGGTGACCGCCGAGTTGCCGATGTTGGCGTTGACCTTCACCAGAAAGTTGCGGCCGATAATCATCGGCTCAGATTCCGGGTGGTTGATGTTGGCAGGGATGATGGCCCGCCCGGCGGCGACCTCATCGCGGACGAATTCCGCGGTGATATTGTCCGGCAGCCGGGCGCCGAAACTTTCCCCCGGATGCTGGTGGCGCAATACCTCTGCGCGAATGCGCTCCCGGCCCATGTTTTCGCGGATGGCGATGAACGCCATTTCAGGCGTCACGATCCCCTGACGGGCATAGTGGAGCTGGGTGACGCATTTGCCTGGCTTCGCGCGCCGCGGCGTCAGCTGGCCACGAAAGCGCAGCGTATCAAGATCGTCATCGGCGAGACGCGCCTTGGTATACAGGGAGCTACGTTCCTGCAGCGGTTCGCTGTCATCGCGTGCATTAATCCACGGCTGGCGCAGCGTTGACAGTCCCTGGCGCACATCGATCGCCACGTCGGGGTCGCCATAAGGGCCGGAGGTGTCGTACACCGGGATCGCTTCGTTTTGTTCGTACTGCGGCTGGGCTTTATCACCGCCAATTAAGGTGGGACTGAGCTGGATTTCCCGCATCGGCACGCGGATATCCGCCTGCTGGCCCTGAATGTAGATGCGTTGGGAGCGGGGAAAGGCGGTTCCTTCCAGGGTATGGATAAAATGCTGGGCGCGTTCGCGCTGTTCCCGACGGGTGAGTTTTGGTTCAGACTTTGTTGCAGACATAGCGCATTCCAGATGAAAAAGGACATGGCTTGTCAGACGACGGATGGAGTAACAGAGGCGATCGGTCCTGGAGGGACGGTCGCATAGGACAGTTTACTCTTGTTCCCTTCGCAGGTATTAGCCTGATCAGGTTCCGCGGATCCCGAATTAACGGTCTCAGCCTTTTCCGCTTCATCCTTCGTGCTGCCTTGAGGCATCACGAATGCTGTTGTGGAAAATGGGCACTCCGACAAGATACATCCCCCTCCAGCGAGGGGGAACATATGTAAACTACTCGTTAACAGCGCACAACTCAAGCCGTCGGCGCGATATTGTCGCTGATGTTGTCTTTCAGGTTGTGCGATATCGCCAGCACGATCAGCTTGTCTTCCAGCGCGAATCGCGCTTCCAGCGCTTCGCCGATATCGGACAGCGCCTGCTGAAATTCGAGATAGTTATCGTGATCGATGGCGTTTTCAAGGCAGGAGTCGTAGCAATCCATAATCAGCTGGGTGTTGGCTTCCAGCTGCGGATAGAGTTTGGTGGCAGCCAAAAGTGGCGTATTGCCTTCCATTTCGCCAAGAATACGTTCATAAATATTAAAATGGCCGGAGGAGAGGTAATCCACCAGGCTTTGGCAAAAATTATCCAGCGCCTTTTCGTTCAGTCGCATAAAGGATTCTTTGCCGGGCTTCAGGCCAACCAGCTTGTAGTAAGCCACGAGCAAATGCTTACGTACATGTAGCCAGCGATCGACCAGTTTATTACTGCCTCCAACACGTTCCGTTAGGTTTTCCAGCTGGTTTAACATGGTTGACTCCGCAAGTTTAAGAAAATAACGTTGCTCACCAAAATGTAAATATAATGTTAAAAGTGCCAGTAAAACGAAGGTAGTGCAATAGATATGGATCGTATTATTGAAAAATTAGATCGCGGCTGGTGGATCGTCAGTCACGAACAAAAATTATGGTTACCCGGCGGGGAATTACCACATGGCGAAGCGGTAAATTTTAATCTTGTCGGCCAGCACGCGCTGCATATCGGTGAATGGCAAGGTGATGCGGTGTGGATGGTGCGCCAGGATCGTCGGCAGGATATGGGATCGTTACGCCAGGTGCTGGATAGCGATCCGGGGCTGTTTCAGCTGGCGGGGCGCGGCATCCAGCTAAGCGAGTTTTATCGCTCGCATAAATTCTGCGGCTACTGCGGCCACCCGATGCACCCGAGCAAAACCGAATGGGCGATGCTGTGCGGCCACTGCCGCGAGCGCTACTACCCGCAAATTGCCCCGTGCATGATCGTGGCGATCCGTCGGGACGATACGATCCTGCTGGCGCAGCATACCCGCCATCGTAACGGCGTACACACGGTGCTGGCCGGGTTTGTCGAAGTGGGGGAGACCCTGGAACAGGCGGTGGCCCGCGAAGTGATGGAAGAGTGCGGCCTGAAGGTGAAAAACCTGCGCTATGTGACCTCCCAGCCGTGGCCGTTCCCCCAGTCGCTGATGACCGCGTTTATGGCGGAGTATGATAGCGGCGACATTGTGATCGACAAAAAAGAGCTGCTGCAGGCAGGCTGGTATCGTTACGACGATTTACCGCTGTTGCCGCCGCCGGGTACCGTGGCGCGCCGGCTGATAGAAGATACCGTGGCACTGTGTCGGGCAGAGGCGGAGTGACGTGTTACACTGGCGTAAAATGGGATCAGGATGAATAACATGACCGAACTAAAAAACGATCGTTACCTGCGAGCGCTGCTACGCCAGCCTGTGGACGTGACCCCTGTCTGGATGATGCGCCAGGCTGGCCGCTATTTACCGGAGTACAAAGCCACTCGCGCGCAAGCGGGCGACTTTATGTCGCTATGTAAAAACGCCGAACTTGCCTGTGAAGTCACGCTGCAGCCACTGCGTCGCTACGCGCTGGATGCGGCGATCCTCTTCTCGGACATCCTGACCATCCCGGATGCGATGGGGCTTGGGCTGTACTTCGAAACTGGCGAAGGTCCACGTTTCACCTCGACCATCACCTGCAAAGCCGATGTCGATAAACTGCCGGTACCCGATCCGGAAGATGAACTCGGCTACGTCATGAATGCCGTGCGTACCATTCGTCGTGCGCTCAACGGCGATGTTCCGCTGATTGGCTTCTCCGGTAGCCCGTGGACGCTGGCGACCTATATGGTGGAAGGCGGAAGCAGCAAAGCCTTCACCGTGATCAAAAAAATGATGTATGCCGATCCGCAGGCGCTGCATGCCCTGCTCGATAAGCTGGCAAAAAGCGTCACGCTGTATCTGAACGCCCAGATTAAAGCCGGCGCGCAGTCGGTGATGATTTTCGATACCTGGGGCGGGGTGCTGACCGGTCGTGATTATCAGCAGTTCTCGCTCTACTACATGCACAAAATCGTGGATGGTCTGCTGCGTGAACATGAAGGCCGCCGCGTGCCGGTCACGCTGTTCACTAAAGGTGGCGGGCAGTGGCTGGAAGCAATGGCGGAGACCGGCTGCGATGCGCTGGGCCTCGACTGGACGACCGATATTGCCGATGCCCGGCGTCGGGTCGGCCATAAAGTGGCGCTGCAGGGCAATATGGACCCTTCTATGCTCTACGCGCCTGCGGGCCGTATTGAAGAAGAAGTCGGGTCGATTCTTGCTGGCTTTGGTCAGGGCGAAGGTCATGTCTTCAACCTCGGGCACGGCATTCATCAGGATGTGGATCCTGAGCATGCCGGCGTGTTTGTCGAGGCAGTGCACCGACTCTCGGCGCAATATCACCGCTAAGGTATGGCGATGGATCTGACGTCTCTTCGTGCCAGCCAGCAGACGCTTGCCGGTTCGGTTATCCGTGAGGATCTCTGGGATCCGGATGCTTGCGGGCTGATCGGTGGCGCGGACGTCGGTTTTGAGCAAGACGGCGCAGTGACGCGGGCGGCCATGGTGCTGCTCGCCTACCCATCGCTGGAGCTGGTGGAATATCAGGTGGCGCGGGTGGCGACCACCATGCCGTACATTCCCGGTTTTCTCTCCTTTCGTGAAACCCCCGCGCTGCTGGCGGCGTGGCAACAGCTGTCACAAAAGCCGGGTCTGTTATTTGTCGACGGTCACGGCATTTCCCATCCACGGCGGCTGGGCGTCGCCAGCCATTTTGGCCTGCTGGTGGATGTACCGACTATTGGCGTGGCGAAAAAGCGTTTGTGTGGGCAGTTTACGCTGCCCGACGACGAGGTGGGGGCGCTGGCGCCGTTGATGGACAAAAGCGAACAACTGGCGTGGGTCTGGCGCAGTAAAGCGCGCTGTAATCCACTCTTTATCAGCTCCGGCCATCGCGTCTCCCTCGATAGCGCGCTGACATGGGTTCAGCGTTGTATGCAGGGCTACCGTCTGCCAGAGCCAACGCGCTGGGCGGATGCGGTTGCTTCACGGCGTCCGGCGTTTGTGCGTTGGCAAGCAAATCACGGCTGATTCAGGTACACTGCGGCTAATTTCTGACTTCGAGAATTCATCATGTTACAAAACCCGATTCATCTGCGTCTGGAGAAGCTTGAAAGCTGGCAGCACGTCACCTTTATGGCTTGCCTGTGCGAGCGCATGTACCCCAATTACGCCATGTTCTGCCAGCAAACTGAGTTTGCCGATGGTCAGCTGTATCGCCGTATTCTCGATCTGATTTGGGAAACCCTGACGGTCAAAGATGCGAAGGTGAATTTTGACAGCCAGCTCGAAAAGCTGGAGGAAGCCATTCCGGCAGCCGACGATTACGATCTGTATGGTGTTTATCCTGCCATCGACGCCTGTGTTGCATTGAGCGAACTGATCCACTCGCGCCTGAGCGGAGAAACGCTTGAGCACGCAATTGAGGTGAGCAAGAGTTCCATCACGACAGTGGCAATGCTGGAAATGACCCAGGCTGGTCGCGAAATGACCGATGAAGAGCTCAAAGAAAACCCAGCGGTAGAGCAGGAATGGGATATTCAGTGGGAGATTTTCCGTCTGCTGGCCGAGTGTGAAGAGCGCGACATTGAACTGATCAAAGGACTGCGCGCAGACCTCCGCGAGGCCGGCGAGAGCAATATTGGTATAAATTTTAAGCAGTGAGACCAGAAAACGTGATTTACCGCCTGAATTGTCGCGTCTGAAGGCTTCCATTCCGCCCCCCGTCTGGTCTACATTTGGAGGGCGAAAAAAAGTGGCTATCGGTGCGTGTATGCAGGAGAGTGCTTTTCAGGCATTTCCGTCGCACTCGGTGCTTAGCAAGCGATAAACACATTGTAAGGATAACTTATGAACAAGACTCAACTGATTGATGTAATTGCGGACAAAGCTGACCTGTCCAAAGCACAGGCAAAAGCTGCCCTGGAATCTACCCTGGCTGCAATTACTGAGTCTCTGAAAGAAGGTGATGCTGTTCAACTGGTTGGTTTCGGTACCTTCAAAGTGAACCACCGCGCTGAGCGTACTGGCCGCAACCCGCAGACCGGTAACGAAATCAAAATTGCCGCTGCTAACGTGCCGGCGTTTGTTTCTGGTAAAGCTCTGAAAGACGCAGTCAAGTAAGACCGCGTGGCAGTGTACAGTTTTAACGAAGGGGCCTTACCGCCCCTTTTGTCTATCTGGCGCCGTGTCGCGGTGCTGGTGGGTACACTGCTGCTCTCTGCTTGTAGTAGTAATTCCTCTGTGCCGCCATTTACCGCCAGTGGCTATGCGGATAACCAGGGCGCGATGCGCATCTGGCGTCTGGATTCCAACGGCGAAGTGCATCTTCTTGCCGCCTTCAGTCCGTGGCGTCACGGCAATACCTCAACCAGCGAATACCGCTGGCAGGGTGACAAACTCAGGCTGATCGAACTCAACGTTTACGGCAAACCCTCGGAACATATTCGCGCCCGCTTTGATGACCAGGGCGAGCTGAGCTTTATGCAGCGTGAAGTGGATGGGCAGAAACAGCAGCTCTCCAGCGATCAGGTTGCGCTTTACCGCTATCGGGCGACGCAGATTCGCCAGACCAGCGATGCATTACGCCAGGGGCGTGTTGTCCTGCGTCAGGGGCGTTGGCATGCCAACCGGACGGTAACGACCTGCGAAGGGCAAACCGTGAAGCCGGAGCTGGACGCGCGGGCACTGGCCTTTATTGAACGTCGCCAGAGTCATTCTTCTGTCGAAGTGAGCGTAGCGTGGCTCGAAGCCTCGGATGGTGCTCAGCTGCTGCTGGTGGCCAACGAAGACTTCTGTACCTGGCAACCGCAGGAAAAAACCTTCTGACGCTCGTCAGAACGTATGCCAGTTATACCTTCTCAGTTCCTCTCTCTGTCTTTCCCGACACCGCCTTATCCATAACCCACGGCACGATGCCGGGCTTTCGCGTCCGTTGATGATAAAAAAACGGGCGGCTTCAATGCTGAAGCCGCCCGTCGATAAGGCGATATTGAGATGACGCTCAGGCGTTAGCGCTGCTCGCGGGCGATTGCGCGCCAGCCGATATCGTCGCGGCTGAAGCTGCCGTCCCAATGAATGCCGGTGAGGAGCTCATAAGCGCGCTGCTGTGCCTGGGCAACGGTATCACCCAGCGCCGTTACGCACAGGACGCGACCGCCCTGGGTGACAACACGCTGGTCGTCGGTCAGCTTTGTGCCGGCATGGAACACTTTGCCGTCTGCCGCATCGCTCTGCGGCAGGCCAAAGATCTCATCGCCGGTGCTGTAGTTACCCGGGTAACCGCCGGCAGCAACCACCACGCCCAGTGAGGCGCGCTCGTCCCATTCGGAGGTTTTCTCGTCCAGTTTGCCATCGCAGGCCGCAAGACACAGATCCACCAGATCGGATTTCATGCGCAGCATGATCGGCTGCGTTTCCGGATCGCCGAAGCGGCAGTTGAACTCGATAACCTTAGGATTACCCTGCTTGTCGATCATCAGACCGGCGTAGAGGAAACCGGTATAGGTATTGCCTTCCGCCGCCATCCCTTTGACCGTTGGCCAGATAATACGATCCATCGTGCGCTGATGAACGTCATCCGTCACGACCGGGGCAGGTGAGTAGGCGCCCATGCCGCCGGTGTTCGGGCCGGTATCGCCGTTGCCTACGCGCTTGTGGTCCTGGCTGGTGGCCATCGGCAGGACGTGCTCGCCGTCGACCATGACGATAAAGCTGGCTTCTTCACCATCAAGAAACTCTTCGATCACGATACGGTGGCCCGCGTCGCCGAAGGCGTTACCTGCCAGCATATCCTGAACCGCGTCTTCCGCTTCTTTGAGCGTCATCGCAACGATAACGCCTTTACCGGCAGCCAGACCGTCCGCTTTGATGACGATCGGTGCGCCTTTCTCACGCAGGTAGGCCAGCGCAGGCTCGACGTCGGTGAAGTTCTGATATTCCGCGGTTGGGATGTTATGACGCGCGAGGAAATCTTTGGTGAACGCTTTAGAGCCTTCCAGCTGGGCAGCGCCTTCGGTCGGTCCGAAGATTTTCAGGCCAGCCGCACGGAAGGCATCGACCACGCCAATCACCAGCGGCGCTTCCGGGCCGACGATGGTCAGGTCGATCTTTTCGCGCTGGGCAAAGCTCAGTAATGCCGGAATATCGGTCACGCCGATATTCACGTTCTGCAGCGCAGGCTCCAGCGCGGTACCGGCGTTACCCGGCGCGACATACACGGTGTCCACCAACGGAGACTGTGCGGCTTTCCATCCCAGCGCGTGCTCGCGCCCGCCGTTACCAATCACTAATACTTTCATGTTCTGCTCCGTGAATTAATGGCGGAAGTGACGCATGTCGGTGAAGATCATCGCGATGCCGTGTTCGTCGGCAGCGGCAATGACTTCTTCGTCGCGAATGGAGCCGCCCGGTTGAATCACGCAGGTGACGCCCACTGCGGCAGCCGCATCGATACCATCACGGAACGGGAAGAAGGCATCGGAGGCCATCGCTGAGCCTTTAACTTCCAGACCTTCGTCACCGGCTTTAATGCCAGCAATTTTAGCGGAGTAGACGCGGCTCATCTGGCCCGCGCCAATGCCGATGGTCATGTTCTCTTTGGCATACACAATGGCGTTGGATTTCACGAACTTCGCCACTTTCCAGCAGAACAGCGCATCACGCAGCTCTTGTGCGTCTGGCTGACGTTTGGTGACCACGCGCAGATCATCAGCGGTGACCATGCCCAGATCGCGATCCTGTACCAGCAGCCCACCGTTAACACGTTTGAAATCGAGGCCCGGCACGCGTGCAGCCCATTCGCCGCAGATCAGCACGCGGACGTTCTGCTTCGCTGCCGTAATTTTCAGCGCAGCTTCACTGGCAGATGGGGCGATGATCACTTCGACGAACTGGCGAGAGATGATGGCCTGTGCGGTTTCGGCATCCAGCTCGCGGTTGAAGGCGATAATGCCGCCGAAGGCTGAGGTTGGGTCAGTTTTGTAGGCGCGATCGTAAGCATCCAGAACAGTGTCGCTCACTGCGACGCCGCATGGGTTGGCGTGCTTAACGATGACGCAGGCCGGTTCACTGAACTCTTTCACGCACTCCAGTGCCGCATCGGTATCGGCAATGTTGTTATAAGAGAGGGCTTTGCCCTGCACCTGCTGCGCGGTGGCGACGGAGGCTTCTTTAATGCTTTCTTCTATATAGAAGGCTGCCTGCTGGTGGCTGTTCTCACCGTAACGCATATCCTGCTTCTTAATGAAGTTCAGATTCAGCGTGCGTGGGAAACGGCCGGATGCTTCCTGCGTCTCACCATGATAGGCCGGAACCATGCTGCCAAAGTAGTTGGCGATCATGCTGTCATAGGCGGCGGTGTGTTCGAAAGCTTTAATGGCGAGGTCGAAGCGGGTAGCCAGGGTCAGGGAGCTGTCGTTGGCGTCCATCTCTTTAATAATGGCGTCGTAGTCACTGCTCTTTACCACGATAGCGACGTCTTTATGGTTCTTGGCCGCGGAGCGCACCATGGTCGGGCCGCCGATATCGATATTTTCGACCGCATCTTCCAGCGAGCAACCTTCACGTGCGACGGTTTCCGCAAACGGGTAAAGGTTAACAACCACCATATCAATAGGAGAGATGGCGTGCTGCGCCATGATCTCATCATCCTGGCCGCGACGGCCGAGGATGCCGCCATGCACTTTTGGATGCAGGGTCTTAACACGTCCATCCATCATTTCCGGGAAACCGGTGTAGTCAGAGACTTCGGTTACCGGCAGACCTTTATCAGCCAGCAGGCGTGCGGTACCACCCGTAGACAGTAGCTCAACACCACGAGCGGAAAGCGCCTGCGCGAATTCGACGATACCGGCCTTGTCAGAAACACTGAGCAGGGCGCGGCGGACTGGACGACGTTGTTGCATGGTATTAAATCCCCAGGATTTGAACATTACAGAGAGCGTTAGGTGAGTTTTTGTCTAAAAACTCACCTAACGCACCCAACCGGGCATCCGTGTTATTGCGCGGCATTGTAACGAAAACGTTTGCGCAACGCTCGCGAATTTTGATCTTTCTCTTTTACACCGCGATCTCTTCTATATAGAAAGGCATTTTGCCGACCTTTGTCAGGGGGAGATGGCCTGTGTCTGTGGATAATTCTGTGTGTAACAGGGTATAAAGCGGGGTTTTGCTGGGGAATGCAGCAGTCAGTCATTTTTCTGCAATTTTTCTATTGCGGGCGCTCGAGAACTCCCTATAATGCGCCTCCATCGACACGGAACAACGGCAAACAAGCCGCCGGGTTGAAAGAGAAAACTTCTGAAAATGAGGTTGACTCTGAAAGAGGAAAGCGTAATATACGCCACCTCGCGACAGAGCGCTAAGCGCCGTCGCACTGCTCTTTAACAATTTATCAGACAATCTGTGTGGGCACTCAAAGTGACATGGATTCTTAACGTCCTCGGACGAAAAATGAATACCAAGTCTCAGTGAGTGAACATACGTAATTCATTACGAAGTTCTTTTCTTTAGAAATAAAGAAACACGAGCGTCAAACTTAAATTGAAGAGTTTGATCATGGCTCAGATTGAACGCTGGCGGCAGGCCTAACACATGCAAGTCGAGCGGTAGCACAGAGAGCTTGCTCTCGGGTGACGAGCGGCGGACGGGTGAGTAATGTCTGGGAAACTGCCTGATGGAGGGGGATAACTACTGGAAACGGTAGCTAATACCGCATAACGTCGCAAGACCAAAGTGGGGGACCTTCGGGCCTCATGCCATCAGATGTGCCCAGATGGGATTAGCTAGTAGGTGGGGTAATGGCTCACCTAGGCGACGATCCCTAGCTGGTCTGAGAGGATGACCAGCCACACTGGAACTGAGACACGGTCCAGACTCCTACGGGAGGCAGCAGTGGGGAATATTGCACAATGGGCGCAAGCCTGATGCAGCCATGCCGCGTGTATGAAGAAGGCCTTCGGGTTGTAAAGTACTTTCAGCGAGGAGGAAGGCATTAAGGTTAATAACCTTAGTGATTGACGTTACTCGCAGAAGAAGCACCGGCTAACTCCGTGCCAGCAGCCGCGGTAATACGGAGGGTGCAAGCGTTAATCGGAATTACTGGGCGTAAAGCGCACGCAGGCGGTCTGTTAAGTCAGATGTGAAATCCCCGGGCTCAACCTGGGAACTGCATTTGAAACTGGCAGGCTTGAGTCTTGTAGAGGGGGGTAGAATTCCAGGTGTAGCGGTGAAATGCGTAGAGATCTGGAGGAATACCGGTGGCGAAGGCGGCCCCCTGGACAAAGACTGACGCTCAGGTGCGAAAGCGTGGGGAGCAAACAGGATTAGATACCCTGGTAGTCCACGCTGTAAACGATGTCGACTTGGAGGTTGTTCCCTTGAGGAGTGGCTTCCGGAGCTAACGCGTTAAGTCGACCGCCTGGGGAGTACGGCCGCAAGGTTAAAACTCAAATGAATTGACGGGGGCCCGCACAAGCGGTGGAGCATGTGGTTTAATTCGATGCAACGCGAAGAACCTTACCTACTCTTGACATCCAGAGAACTTAGCAGAGATGCTTTGGTGCCTTCGGGAACTCTGAGACAGGTGCTGCATGGCTGTCGTCAGCTCGTGTTGTGAAATGTTGGGTTAAGTCCCGCAACGAGCGCAACCCTTATCCTTTGTTGCCAGCGGTTCGGCCGGGAACTCAAAGGAGACTGCCAGTGATAAACTGGAGGAAGGTGGGGATGACGTCAAGTCATCATGGCCCTTACGAGTAGGGCTACACACGTGCTACAATGGCATATACAAAGAGAAGCGACCTCGCGAGAGCAAGCGGACCTCATAAAGTATGTCGTAGTCCGGATTGGAGTCTGCAACTCGACTCCATGAAGTCGGAATCGCTAGTAATCGTAGATCAGAATGCTACGGTGAATACGTTCCCGGGCCTTGTACACACCGCCCGTCACACCATGGGAGTGGGTTGCAAAAGAAGTAGGTAGCTTAACCTTCGGGAGGGCGCTTACCACTTTGTGATTCATGACTGGGGTGAAGTCGTAACAAGGTAACCGTAGGGGAACCTGCGGTTGGATCACCTCCTTACCTGAAGAACCTGCCTTTGTAGTGTCCACACAGATTGTCTGATGAAAAGTAAATAGCAAGGCGTCTTGCGATTGAGACTTCAGTGTCCCCTTCGTCTAGAGGCCCAGGACACCGCCCTTTCACGGCGGTAACAGGGGTTCGAATCCCCTAGGGGACGCCACTTGCTGGTTTGTGAGTGAAAGTCGCCGACCTCAATATCTCAAAACTGGTTCTCCGGAATCACGTTTGAGATATTTGCTCTTTAAAAATCTGGATCAAGCTGAAAATTGAAACGACACACTGTTTCCTTTCTCCGTAATAAGAAAGGAAAAATGGTGTGTTCGAGTCTCTCAAATTTTCGCAATGCGGACTGTTTTACGAAACAGCTTCGGGTTGTGAGGTTAAGCGACTAAGCGTACACGGTGGATGCCCTGGCAGTCAGAGGCGATGAAGGACGTGCTAATCTGCGATAAGCGTCGGTAAGGTGATATGAACCGTTATAACCGGCGATTTCCGAATGGGGAAACCCAGTGTGTTTCGACACACTATCGTTAAGTGAATACATAGCTTAACGAAGCGAACCGGGGGAACTGAAACATCTAAGTACCCCGAGGAAAAGAAATCAACCGAGATTCCCCCAGTAGCGGCGAGCGAACGGGGAGGAGCCCAGAGTCTGAATCAGCGCGTGTGTTAGTGGAACGGTCTGGAAAGTCCGGCGGTACAGGGTGATAGCCCCGTACACTAAAATGCACACGTTGTGAACTCGAAGAGTAGGGCGGGACACGTGGTATCCTGTCTGAATATGGGGGGACCATCCTCCAAGGCTAAATACTCCTGACTGACCGATAGTGAACCAGTACCGTGAGGGAAAGGCGAAAAGAACCCCGGCGAGGGGAGTGAAAAAGAACCTGAAACCGTGTACGTACAAGCAGTGGGAGCCTACTTGTTAGGTGACTGCGTACCTTTTGTATAATGGGTCAGCGACTTATATTCTGTAGCAAGGTTAACCGTATAGGGGAGCCGCAGGGAAACCGAGTCTTAACTGGGCGTTAAGTTGCAGGGTATAGACCCGAAACCCGGTGATCTAGCCATGGGCAGGTTGAAGGTTGGGTAACACTAACTGGAGGACCGAACCGACTAATGTTGAAAAATTAGCGGATGACTTGTGGCTGGGGGTGAAAGGCCAATCAAACCGGGAGATAGCTGGTTCTCCCCGAAAGCTATTTAGGTAGCGCCTCGTGAACTCATCTTCGGGGGTAGAGCACTGTTTCGGCTAGGGGGTCATCCCGACTTACCAACCCGATGCAAACTACGAATACCGAAGAATGTTATCACGGGAGACACACGGCGGGTGCTAACGTCCGTCGTGAAGAGGGAAACAACCCAGACCGCCAGCTAAGGTCCCAAAGTCACAGTTAAGTGGGAAACGATGTGGGAAGGCACAGACAGCCAGGATGTTGGCTTAGAAGCAGCCATCATTTAAAGAAAGCGTAATAGCTCACTGGTCGAGTCGGCCTGCGCGGAAGATGTAACGGGGCTAAACTGTGCACCGAAGCTGCGGCAGCGACACTATGTGTTGTTGGGTAGGGGAGCGTTCTGTAAGCCGTTGAAGGTGGCCTGTGAGGGTTGCTGGAGGTATCAGAAGTGCGAATGCTGACATAAGTAACGATAAAGCGGGTGAAAAGCCCGCTCGCCGGAAGACCAAGGGTTCCTGTCCAACGTTAATCGGGGCAGGGTGAGTCGACCCCTAAGGCGAGGCCGAAAGGCGTAGTCGATGGGAAACAGGTTAATATTCCTGTACTCGGTGTTACTGCGAAGGGGGGACGGAGAAGGCTATGTTAGCCGGGCGACGGTTGTCCCGGTTTAAGCATGTAGGCGGGAAGTTTAGGTAAATCCGGACTTCTGTTAACGCTGAGGTGTGATGACGAGGCACTACGGTGCTGAAGTAACAAATGCCCTGCTTCCAGGAAAAGCCTCTAAGCATCAGGTAACATCAAATCGTACCCCAAACCGACACAGGTGGTCAGGTAGAGAATACCAAGGCGCTTGAGAGAACTCGGGTGAAGGAACTAGGCAAAATGGTGCCGTAACTTCGGGAGAAGGCACGCTGATGGTAAGTGAAGCGACTTGCTCGTGGAGCTGAAATCAGTCGAAGATACCAGCTGGCTGCAACTGTTTATTAAAAACACAGCACTGTGCAAACACGAAAGTGGACGTATACGGTGTGACGCCTGCCCGGTGCCGGAAGGTTAATTGATGGGGTTATCCGTAAGGAGAAGCTCTTGATCGAAGCCCCGGTAAACGGCGGCCGTAACTATAACGGTCCTAAGGTAGCGAAATTCCTTGTCGGGTAAGTTCCGACCTGCACGAATGGCGTAATGATGGCCAGGCTGTCTCCACCCGAGACTCAGTGAAATTGAACTCGCTGTGAAGATGCAGTGTACCCGCGGCAAGACGGAAAGACCCCGTGAACCTTTACTATAGCTTGACACTGAACATTGAGCCTTGATGTGTAGGATAGGTGGGAGGCTTTGAAGCGTGGACGCCAGTCTGCGTGGAGCCAACCTTGAAATACCACCCTTTAATGTTTGATGTTCTAACGTAGACCCGTGATCCGGGTTGCGGACAGTGTCTGGTGGGTAGTTTGACTGGGGCGGTCTCCTCCCAAAGAGTAACGGAGGAGCACGAAGGTTAGCTAATCCTGGTCGGACATCAGGAGGTTAGTGCAATGGCATAAGCTAGCTTGACTGCGAGCGTGACGGCGCGAGCAGGTGCGAAAGCAGGTCATAGTGATCCGGTGGTTCTGAATGGAAGGGCCATCGCTCAACGGATAAAAGGTACTCCGGGGATAACAGGCTGATACCGCCCAAGAGTTCATATCGACGGCGGTGTTTGGCACCTCGATGTCGGCTCATCACATCCTGGGGCTGAAGTAGGTCCCAAGGGTACGGCTGTTCGCCGTTTAAAGTGGTACGCGAGCTGGGTTTAGAACGTCGTGAGACAGTTCGGTCCCTATCTGCCGTGGGCGCTGGAGAATTGAGGGGGGCTGCTCCTAGTACGAGAGGACCGGAGTGGACGCATCACTGGTGTTCGGGTTGTCATGCCAATGGCATTGCCCGGTAGCTAAATGCGGAAAAGATAAGTGCTGAAAGCATCTAAGCACGAAACTTGCCCCGAGATGAGTTCTCCCTGACTCCTTGAGAGTCCTGAAGGAACGTTGAAGACTACGACGTTGATAGGTCGGGTGTGTAAGCGTAGCGATACGTTGAGCTAACCGATACTAATGAACCGTGAGGCTTAACCTTACAACGCCAAAGCTGTTTTGGTGATTAGAGAGAAGATTTTCAGCCTGATACAGATTAGTCAATATGTCTTTAAGACGTGTTGATAACAGAATTTGCCTGGCGGCGATAGCGCGGTGGTCCCACCTGACCCCATGCCGAACTCAGAAGTGAAACGCCGTAGCGCCGATGGTAGTGTGGGGTCTCCCCATGTGAGAGTAGGGAACTGCCAGGCATCAAATAAAGCAAAGGGCTCAGTCGAAAGACTGGGCCTTTTGTTTTTTCTGCGTTTTATTCCCCGTCATACTGATACATTGCCGCAGCAAAACCTCTCTCTGATCAATCAATTATTCGCCAGCATTGCTCCTTAAACGCCGAATCATCACATTCGCTATGTTTCCTTGAGATTAAGCGCTGTATTCTATCCCGGACGTGGTTGAAACTTTTTCACCTTCTACTTGCAGACTCGACATTCTCCTTATTCCTGGTTATTGTTAGCTGTCTGGATGTCTAAACGTTTATACGTATGCTATGAGGTAATAAAGTTATGCCAATTCGGGTGCAGGACGAGCTACCAGCCGTCAATTTCTTGCGTGATGAGAACGTCTTTGTGATGACGGCTTCGCGTGCGACCACTCAGGAAATTCGTCCGCTGAAGGTGCTAATCCTTAACCTGATGCCGAAAAAAATCGAGACCGAGAACCAGTTTCTGCGTCTGCTCTCGAACTCTCCGCTGCAGCTTGATATCCAGCTGCTGCGCATTGACGCGCGCGAATCCCGCAATACGCCAACCGAGCACCTCAATAATTTCTACTGTAACTTCGACGACATCTGCGACCAGAACTTTGATGGACTGATCGTCACCGGTGCCCCGTTAGGGCTGGTTGAATTTAATGACGTGGCCTACTGGCCGCAGATCAAGCAGGTGCTGGAGTGGGCGAAAGATCACGTCACCTCCACGCTTTTTGTCTGTTGGGCGGTACAGGCCGCGCTCAATATTCTGTATGGCATCCCTAAACAAACCCGTTCTGAAAAAATTTCCGGCGTCTACGAGCACCATATCCTGCATCCTCACGCCTTACTGACGCGTGGTTTTGATGACTCTTTCCTGGCGCCGCACTCACGCTACGCTGATTTCCCGGCGGCATTGATTCGTGACTACACCGATTTAGAGATCCTGGCCGAAACGGAAGAGGGCGATGCCTACCTGTTTGCCAGCAAAGACAAACGCATTGCCTTCGTGACCGGACACCCTGAATACGATGCCAATACCCTGGCCAGCGAATTTTTCCGCGATGTTGAAGCCGGTCTGAGCCCGCAAATTCCCGACAACTATTTCCCACAAAACGATCCGCAAAACAAACCGCGCGCCACCTGGCGCAGTCATGGAAATCTGCTGTTTGCGAACTGGCTTAACTATTACGTTTACCAGATCACTCCATACGATCTGCGGAATATGAATCCGACTTTAGACTAATCATCCAGACAACGCGATCCTTAAGCGTTTCAGCATTTTGCCTCTGGCACCTTCGGGTGCCTTTTTTGTTTCCGAAATTCACTTCACGATTGTAATTAACTTTAATCTTAATGTTATCAATATGTTGTGATGATATTAAATTAAAAATGGAAATTGTTTTTGATTTTGGAATTTTATTGAGTAGTCTTAGTTGTGTTGAGCGAAAAGCAGACAACGATCGTTCACTCGCGCCAGCGGGATCAACCAACAGGAGCTACACCATGACGCAACAGGCGACAATGACTGATGAACTGGCCTTTAGCCGGCCATATGGCGAGCAGGAAACGCAGATTTTAACGCCTGAGGCGGTAGAATTTCTGACGGAACTGGTGAGCCGCTTTACGCCTGAGCGCAATAAACTGCTGGCGGCACGCCTGCAGCAACAGCAGGCGATTGATAACGGAACGCTGCCTGATTTTATTTCGGAAACGGCTTCCATTAGAAATGGTAACTGGACGATCCGCGGTATTCCCGCTGATTTGCAGGATCGCCGGGTGGAAATCACCGGCCCCGTTGAGCGCAAAATGGTGATTAACGCCCTCAATGCCAACGTAAAAGTCTTTATGGCGGACTTCGAAGATTCGCTGGCGCCGGACTGGGACAAAGTGATTGATGGGCAGGTTAACCTGCGCGATGCGGTGAACGGTACCATCAGCTACACCAACGAAACCGGTAAAATTTATCAGCTCAAGCCCGACCCGGCAGTGCTGGTGTGCCGCGTACGTGGCCTGCATCTGCCAGAAAAACATGTGACATGGCGCGGTGAGTCGATCCCCGGCAGCCTGTTTGATTTCGCCCTCTATTTTTTCCACAACCACCAGAACCTGCTGGCGAAAGGTAGCGGCCCTTACTTCTATCTGCCGAAAACCCAGGCCTGGCAGGAAGCGGCATGGTGGAGTGAAGTCTTTAGCTTCACTGAAGACCGGTTCAGTCTGCCGCGCGGCACCATCAAGGCCACGCTGTTAATCGAAACGCTGCCGGCGGTATTCCAGATGGATGAAATCCTGCATGCGCTGCGGGAGCACATCGTCGGTCTGAACTGTGGCCGTTGGGATTACATTTTCAGCTACATCAAAACGTTAAAAAACCATGGTGACCGCGTATTACCAGATCGCCAGGTGGTCACCATGGATAAGCCTTTCCTCAGCGCTTATTCACGTTTGCTGATTAAAACCTGCCACCGGCGTGGTGCGTTTGCGATGGGCGGCATGGCGGCATTCATCCCCAGCAAAGATGCCGACCGTAACCGCCAGGTGCTCGGCAAAGTGACCGCCGATAAAGAACTGGAAGCCAACAATGGCCACGACGGTACCTGGATCGCGCACCCAGGGCTGGCGGATACGGCGATGGCGGTTTTCAATCGCGTTCTGGGTGAACGCCCCAACCAACTGTCCGTCAGCCGGGAAGAGGATGCGCCGATCGACGCTGAACAACTGCTGGCGCCCTGTGAGGGCGAGCGCACCGAAGTGGGGATGCGCGCCAATATCCGTGTCGCGGTGCAGTACATCGAAGCCTGGATCTCCGGTAATGGCTGCGTACCGATTTACGGTCTGATGGAAGATGCGGCGACCGCCGAAATCTCGCGAACCTCCATCTGGCAATGGATCCACCACCAGAAAACCCTCAGTGACGGCACGCCGGTCACCAAAGCCCTGTTCCGCCAGTGGCTGGCTGAAGAGCTGATGGTCATTCAGGAGGAGCTGGGCGAACACCGCTACAGCAGCGGGCGCTTCGATGATGCCGCGCGCCTGATGGAACAGATCACCACCTCTGATGAGCTAATCGACTTCCTGACGCTGCCGGGCTACCGCCTGCTGGCATAAGCATCAGCTGAATGTGTTTGTCCGTGGCCACACTGCCTTCACCGATAAAGCCTGGGAAGCCAGGAATAAAATAATGGAGCATCTGCACATGAAAACCCGTACCCAACAAATCGAAGCATTAAACAAAGAATGGACACAACCGCGTTGGGAAGGCATTACCCGCCCCTATAGCGCTGAAGATGTTGTGAAATTGCGCGGTTCCGTCAATCCGGAATGCACGCTGGCGCAGTTGGGCGCGGCCAAAATGTGGCGACTGCTGCATGGCGAAGCGAAAAAAGGGTACATCAACAGCCTCGGTGCGTTAACCGGCGGGCAGGCGTTGCAGCAGGCGAAGGCCGGCATCGAGGCGATTTACCTCTCCGGCTGGCAGGTGGCGGCGGATGCCAACCTTGCCTCCAGCATGTACCCGGATCAATCACTGTACCCGGCGAACTCCGTCCCGGCGGTGGTCGATCGGATCAACAATACCTTCCGTCGCGCGGATCAGATCCAGTGGTCGACCGGTATTGAACCGGGGGATCCGCGTTACACCGATTACTTCCTGCCGATCGTTGCCGATGCCGAAGCGGGATTTGGCGGCGTACTGAACGCCTTTGAGCTGATGAAATCGATGATTGAAGCCGGTGCAGCGGCCGTTCACTTCGAAGATCAGCTGGCGTCGGTGAAGAAGTGCGGGCATATGGGCGGAAAAGTGCTGGTACCGACCCAGGAGGCGATCCAGAAGCTGGTCGCGGCACGCCTGGCGGCGGATGTCATGGGCGTCCCTACGCTGGTGATCGCCCGAACGGATGCCGATGCCGCCGATTTGATCACCTCCGACTGCGATCCGTACGATCGTGAGTTTGTCACCGGCGATCGCACCAGCGAAGGCTTTTTCCGGACACATGCCGGCATTGAGCAGGCGATCAGCCGCGGGCT
This sequence comes from Enterobacter sp. JUb54, assembly GCF_014298075.1. Lineage (GTDB taxonomy): Bacteria > Pseudomonadota > Gammaproteobacteria > Enterobacterales > Enterobacteriaceae > Klebsiella > Klebsiella lignicola. The sequence continues at coordinate 3,706,112 of NZ_CP060418.1, read as the reverse complement.
GGCCTACGCGCCCTATGCCGATCTGGTGTGGTGTGAAACCTCGAAACCGGACCTTGAGCAGGCTCGTCGCTTTGCCGAGGCCATTCACGCCCGCTTCCCAGGCAAATTGCTGGCCTATAACTGCTCGCCGTCGTTCAACTGGAAGAAAAATCTGGATGACAGCACCATCGCCCGTTTCCAGCAGGCGCTGTCCGACATGGGTTACAAATACCAGTTCATCACGCTGGCGGGCATCCACAGCATGTGGTTCAACATGTTCGACCTGGCCCATGCCTATGCGCAGGGTGAGGGGATGAAGCATTACGTCGAGAAGGTGCAGCAGCCTGAATTTGCTGCTGCTTCGCAAGGCTACACCTTCGTTTCTCACCAGCAGGAGGTGGGGACCGGCTACTTCGATAAGGTCACGACCATCATCCAGGGCGGGGCCTCCTCCGTCACGGCGCTGACCGGTTCCACGGAAGAAGAGCAGTTCTGATCGTGTTCCCCCTCTCCCTGTGGGGGAGAGGGTTTGGGGTGAGGGGGAAGCTATGACGCGTGGCCTGGAATTACTGATTGCACAAACGATTTTGCAAGGTTTTGACGCGCAGTACGGGCGTTTCCTGGAAGTCACTTCTGGCGCGCAGCAGCGCTTTGAGGATGCTGACTGGCATGCGGTTCAGCAGGCCATGAAGCAACGTATTCACCTTTACGATCATCACGTTGGCCTGGTGGTGGAGCAGCTGCGCTGTATCACCGAAGGCAAAAGCACCGATGTGGATTTTTTGCTGCGGGTGAAAGAGCAGTACACCCGTTTGCTGCCGGACTACCCGCGTTTTGAAATTGCCGAAAGCTTTTTTAATTCTGTCCATTGTCGACTGTTCGACCACCGCTCGCTGACCCCCGAGCGGCTGTTTATTTTCAGTTCGCAGCCTGCGCGCAGCGGTCGGGCGCTTCCCCGTCCGCTGGCAAAAAGTTTTTCCCCCGATCGCGGCTGGGAGACGCTGCTCAACAAAGTTCTCACCGACCTGCCTCTGCGTTTACCGTGGCAAAACAAGGCGCGCGACATCGGCTACATTAGCGCGTCTTTGCAGGAGGCGCTGGGCAGTGAGATGCTCTCCCGCAGCCATCTGCAGGTGGCGAACGAGCTTTTTTATCGTAATAAAGCGGCCTGGCTGGTTGGGAAGCTGATCACCCCGGTCGCAACCTTGCCCTTTTTGTTGCCTGTCCATCGCAGCGATGAAGGTGAACTGTTTATTGATACCTGTCTGACTACCCACGCCGAAGCCAGTATTGTCTTTGGCTTCGCCCGCTCCTATTTCATGGTCTACGCCCCGCTGCCCGGAGCGCTGGTCGAGTGGTTGCGCGATATTCTGCCCGGTAAAACGACCGCTGAGCTGTATATGGCCATTGGCTGCCAGAAGCATGCGAAGACCGAAAGCTATCGGGAATATCTCTACTACATCGGCCGCAGCAATGAGCAGTTTATTGAGGCGCCGGGGATCCGTGGGATGGTGATGCTGGTGTTTACCCTGCCGGGCTTCGATCGGGTTTTTAAAGTCATTAAAGACCGCTTTGCGCCGCAAAAGGAGATGACCGCCGCCCACGTGCGCGCCTGCTATCAGTTGGTGAAAGAGCATGACCGCGTCGGACGTATGGCCGATACCCAGGAGTTTGAAAACTTCGTGCTGGAAAAACGGCAAATTGCTCCAGCGCTGATGGCGTTATTGCAGGCCGAAGCCGGGGCGAAAATCACCGATCTTGGCGACCGGATTGCCATCAGCCATCTCTATATTGAACGCCGCATGGTGCCGCTGAACATCTGGCTGGAGCAGGTGAGCGGCCAGGCGCTGCGCGATGCGGTGGAGGAGTATGGCAACGCGATCCGCCAGCTTGCCGCGGCGAATATTTTTCCCGGCGATATGCTGTTTAAAAACTTCGGCGTGACCCGCCATGGGCGGGTGGTGTTTTACGATTACGATGAAATTTGCTACATGACCGAGGTGAATTTCCGCGAAATACCGCCGCCGCGCTACCCGGAAGACGAGCTGGCGAGCGAACCGTGGTACAGCGTTTCTGCCGGGGATGTTTTTCCGGAAGAGTTTCGCCACTGGCTGTGCGCGGACCCGCGTATCGGACCGTTGCTGGAAGAAATGCACGCCGACCTGCTGCGGGCGGATTACTGGCGGGCGCTGCAGACGCGCATTCGCAACGGCCATGTGGAAGATGTCTATGCCTATCGCCGCCGTCAGCGCTTTTGCGTGCGCTACGGCGCGATGCAGCAGGCGGGATAAAAACGTTATCGGAAGCCGCGGGTTCGCGGCTCAGGACAAGCGCACGTCGGCAACCTCGATCAGCGCGAACTCTTCATAAATCAGCTCCATCTCCGGTGACCAGGTCCCTTCACGCTCGAAGAACGCCTGATGGCCCTGCTGCCAGTAGGCCAGACTCAAATCGCCTTCACCTTCCCGCGCGGCGAGCTCCGCCGTCATCTCATTAAAGCGAATGATTCGGAGGACCAGAGTACGGATGACGCAGGCCGGTTCGCCGGCTCCGTTGAGCACAATGTGGTAGGCGCCAGGGGTGACGGGCGGGTTCTCCTGACGATAGCTGGCAAGAGAGCCGCAGGTGCCGCGTTTTTTCCCGGCGATAACCAGAGCCACCAGCTCATCGGCCAGCGCGGGGGAGTCGCCGAATGACCAGCAAAATGCATCGGGATACCGCTGTTGCCAGAGGGATTTCAGATCGTTCATGTTAGCGAACCCCACCATATGCCAGCGTCACCTCTTTGGCCGCTTTAATCACCAGCGCACCCAGTTCGGTGACCCGATCGTCAGTCATACGGGAAATCGGGCCGGAGATAGAGATGGCGGCAAACGGCTCCCGGTGTTCGTCATAAATACAGGAGGCGACGCAGCGTAAACCGAGGGCATGCTCTTCATCATCAAACGAATAGCCGCGCTTGCGCGTCTGGGCCAGATCCTCTTTCAGATGGACCGGCGAAACCAGCGTCGCGTGGGTATAGGCGTGCAGGCCTTTGCGGTGTAGCAGGCCGGTGACCTGCTCTTCGCTGAGCTGGGACAAAAACGCTTTCCCCGCCCCGGAGGCGTGCATCGGTAGCTTTCCGCCAATCGGCGCGGACATTCGCATCAGCTGCGTACACTGAACCTGGTCGATAATAATCGCCTGGTGGTCGCTTTGATCCAGGACGGCCAGGTTGACCGTTTCACCGGAATCTTCCATCAGCTGGCGCAGAATCGGGTGGACGATCGCCAGCAGGTTGCGGCTTTGCAGAAAGCTGCTGCCGACGATAAAGGCATGCGCGCCCACCGACCAGTGGCCCAGGTCACCGACCTGGCGCACGAAGCCCAGCTGCTGCATGGTCGTCAACAGGCGATGGGTCGTGGAGTTGGGCAGACCGGCCTGCTGGGCCAGCTCGGTCAATGCGACGCTGCTGTGTGATTCAGCAATCCACTCGAGGAGTTTTAATCCGCGAGTAAGCGATTGAACCTGGCCGCCAGCCTGTGGGGCGGCGGGCGTCGCGGGTTTTCTGCCGCGCTTAGCGGGAACGGGAGTAGCCATCGCTGAATCCTTTTTTCTGTATCGTGGAAATAGTTTTCATTTTATTTGCGCAATTTGCAATCACAACCAGACTGATCGGATGAGTGAAGCTGAACATGTCTCATATTGCCCGTCGCTCTCTTTTCCACATTGGTGGTTTATGCCAGTATGGTTTGTTGGCCTTTTGGCCTGGGTGAGCGTTGTCGGGAGCGAGTGTGAGCAGCAAAGTTGAACAACTGCATCAGCAGTTAAAAAAACGTATTTTGGTTCTGGATGGCGGCATGGGCACCATGATCCAGGGCTATCGTCTGAGTGAAGAAGATTTCCGTGGCGCACGCTTTGCCGACTGGCCCTGCGACCTGAAAGGCAATAACGACCTGCTGGTACTCAGCAAGCCGGAGGTGATTACCGATATCCACGACGCCTACTTTGAGGCCGGGGCGGATATCATTGAAACCAACACCTTTAACTCGACCACTATCGCGATGGCGGATTACCAGATGGAATCCCTGTCGGCGGAAATCAACTTTGCCGCAGCACAGCTGGCGCGCGCCAGCGCCGATGCGTGGACGGCCCGGACGCCGGAAAAACCGCGTTACGTCGCTGGTGTCCTCGGCCCGACCAACCGCACCGCCTCCATCTCCCCGGACGTTAACGACCCGGCCTACCGCAATATCACCTTTGATGGGCTGGTAGAAGCATACCGTGAATCCACCAAAGCGCTGGTGGAAGGCGGCGTGGACCTGATCATGATTGAGACGGTGTTCGATACCCTGAACGCCAAAGCGGCGATCTTTGCGGTGAAAGAAGAGTTCGAGGCGCTGGGGGTGGATCTGCCCATTATGATCTCCGGCACCATCACCGATGCCTCCGGGCGTACGCTCTCCGGGCAAACCACCGAAGCTTTTTATAACTCGCTGCGGCACGCCGACGCGCTGACCTTTGGTCTGAACTGCGCGCTGGGGCCGGACGAACTGCGCCAGTATGTGCAGGAACTGTCGCGCATTGCCGAATGCTACGTTACCGCGCACCCGAACGCCGGGCTGCCAAACGCCTTTGGGGAATACGATCTCGACGCCGACACCATGGCGGCCCAGATCCGCGAATGGGCGGAAGCGGGCTTCCTGAACATCGTCGGCGGCTGCTGCGGCACCACGCCGGAGCATATCGCCGCCATGTCACGCGCCGTGACGGGCCTGGCGCCGCGCGCGCTGCCGGAGATCCCGGTAGCCTGTCGCCTGGCAGGCCTGGAACCGCTCAATATCGGCGATGACAGCCTGTTTGTGAACGTCGGCGAACGTACCAACGTCACCGGTTCTGCCAAGTTCAAACGCCTGATTAAAGAAGAAAAATATAACGAAGCGCTGGACGTTGCCCGCCAGCAGGTGGAAAGCGGCGCGCAGATTATCGATATCAACATGGATGAGGGGATGCTCGACGCCGAAGCGGCGATGGTGCGTTTCCTCAACCTGATTGCCGGCGAGCCTGATATTGCCCGGGTGCCGATTATGATCGACTCCTCGAAATGGGACGTCATCGAAAAGGGCCTGAAGTGTATTCAGGGGAAAGGCATCGTCAACTCTATCTCGATGAAAGAGGGGGTTGAGGCCTTCGTCGCGCATGCGAAAAAGGTCCGTCGCTACGGCGCAGCCGTCGTGGTAATGGCCTTTGACGAAGTCGGCCAGGCCGACACCCGCGCGCGCAAAATTGAAATTTGCCGCCGGGCGTACAACATTCTGACCAAAGAGGTGGGCTTCCCACCGGAAGATATTATTTTTGACCCCAATATCTTCGCCGTCGCCACCGGTATTGAAGAGCACAACAACTACGCCCAGGACTTTATCGGTGCCTGCGAAGACATTAAACGCGAGCTGCCGCACGCGCTGATTTCTGGCGGCGTCTCTAACGTCTCGTTCTCATTCCGTGGCAACGATCCGGTGCGCGAAGCGATTCACGCGGTGTTCCTCTACTACGCCATTCGCAACGGCATGGATATGGGGATTGTTAACGCCGGGCAGCTGGCGATTTATGACGATCTCCCGGCCGAGCTGCGCGATGCCGTAGAAGACGTGATCCTCAATCGTCACGCCGAGGGCACCGATCGCCTGCTGGAGCTGGCGGAAAAATACCGCGGCAGTAAAACCGATGACTCTGCCAACGCCCAACAGGCGGAATGGCGCAGCTGGGACGTGAAAAAGCGCCTTGAATACTCGCTGGTGAAAGGGATTACCGAGTTTATCGAACTGGACACCGAAGAGGCGCGTCAGCAGTCTGCTCGCCCGATTGAGGTGATTGAAGGCCCGCTGATGGACGGCATGAACGTGGTCGGCGACCTGTTCGGCGAGGGCAAAATGTTCCTGCCGCAGGTGGTGAAATCGGCCCGCGTCATGAAACAGGCGGTCGCCTATCTGGAGCCGTATATCGAAGCCAGCAAGGAAAAAGGCTCCAGCAACGGCAAGATGGTGATTGCCACCGTCAAAGGCGACGTCCATGACATCGGTAAAAATATCGTTGGCGTGGTGCTGCAGTGTAATAACTACGAAATTATCGATCTTGGCGTGATGGTGCCGGCGGATAAAATCCTCAAAACCGCCCGCGAAGTGAATGCCGACCTGATTGGCCTCTCGGGGCTGATTACCCCGTCGCTGGATGAAATGGTCAACGTGGCGAAAGAGATGGAACGCCAGGGCTTTACCATTCCACTGCTGATTGGTGGCGCCACGACCTCGAAAGCGCATACGGCGGTCAAAATCGAGCAGAACTACAGCGGCCCGACGGTGTACGTGCAGAACGCCTCGCGCACCGTGGGGGTGGTGGCTTCGCTGCTCTCGGAGACCCAACACGATGAGTTCGTCGCGCGCACCCGTAAAGAATACGACACCGTGCGTATTCAACACGCCCGTAAAAAACCGCGCACGCCGCCGGTGACGCTGGCTGTTGCCCGGGATAACGATCTGGCCTTTGACTGGGAAAACTATACGCCGCCGGTGGTTCACCGTCTGGGCGTGCAGAGCGTAGAAGCCAGCATCGAAACCCTGCGTAACTACATCGACTGGACGCCGTTCTTTATGACCTGGTCGCTGGCCGGGAAATATCCGCGCATCCTTGAAGATGACGTGGTGGGCGAAGAGGCGCAGCGGCTGTTCAACGATGCCAACGAGATGCTGGATATGCTGAGCGCCGGGAAGCAGCTTAACCCGCGTGGCGTAGTGGGACTATTCCCGGCCAACCGCGTGGGCGACGATATCGAAATCTATCGCGATGAAACCCGCACCCACGTCCTGACGGTCAGCCACCATCTGCGTCAGCAGACGGAAAAAGTGGGCTTTGCCAACTACTGCCTCGCCGACTTTGTCGCCCCGAAACTGAGCGGTAAAGCGGACTACATCGGCGCCTTTGCGGTCACCGGCGGGCTGGAAGAAGACGCGCTGGCGGAAGCGTTTGATGCGCAGCACGATGATTACAACAAGATCATGGTGAAAGCCATTGCCGACCGTCTGGCGGAAGCCTTTGCGGAATATCTGCATGAGCGGGTGCGTAAAGTCTACTGGGGCTATGCGGCGAATGAGAACCTCAGCAATGAGGAGCTGATCCGCGAAAACTACCAGGGGATTCGCCCGGCACCGGGTTATCCGGCCTGCCCGGAACACACCGAAAAAGCCGTTATCTGGGAACTGCTGGATGTTGAAGCCCAGACCGGCATGAAGCTTACCGAGTCATTTGCCATGTGGCCAGGTGCCTCGGTTTCCGGCTGGTATTTCAGTCATCCGGACAGCAAGTACTATGCGGTGGCGCAAATTCAGCGCGATCAGGTGGAGGATTATGCCCGGCGTAAAGGGATGACCCCGGCCGAAGTTGAGCGCTGGCTGGCGCCAAACCTCGGGTACGACGCGGACTAGATCGCGGCCGGTCACAAATCTGTCATCTCACCTTACAACTTACAGGGCGCGTCAATCGCGCCCTGTCTCTTTATTGCTGCTAAACCCTTATACTGGGTATTGGTTCAGCACCTGCCGTCATCAACGGTAAGCGTTCTGGACGATATAGCCCGGTTGAGTACTGCCGGGGGAATTCCTGGCGGGCTAGCGGTATTTATCCGTCGGGTAAGTAAGGAGAATAAGAATCCGTGTTAACTCTGCTGCACCTGCTGTCTGCCGTCGCCCTACTGGTTTGGGGGACGCATATCGTTCGTACCGGCGTGATGCGCGTATTTGGTGCGCGCCTGCGCTCCGTGCTGAGTAGCAGCGTCGAGAAAAAGCCGCTCGCCTTCTGTGCGGGTATTGGCGTCACGGCGCTGGTACAGAGCAGTAACGCCACCACTATGCTGGTGACCTCGTTCGTGGCCCAGGATCTGGTGGCGCTGACGCCGGCGCTGGTGATTGTCCTCGGGGCCGATGTCGGTACCGCGCTGATGGCGAGGGTGCTGACCTTCGACCTCTCCTGGCTGTCACCGCTGCTGATTTTTATCGGGGTGATTTTCTTTCTTGGCCGCAAACAAACCCGCGCCGGGCAGCTCGGGCGAGTGGGTATCGGTCTGGGGCTGATTTTATTAGCGCTGGAACTGATCGTGCAGGCGGTTCACCCCATTACGCAGGCCAACGGCGTACAGGTGATTTTCGCCTCATTGACCGGCGATATCATGCTGGATGCGCTGATCGGCGCGATGTTTGCCATTATCAGTTACTCCAGCCTGGCGGCGGTGCTGTTAACGGCTACCCTGACCTCAACCGGCGTGATTTCGTTCCCGGTGGCGCTGTGTCTGGTGATTGGCGCCAACCTCGGTTCGGGGATTCTGGCGATGATCAACAACAGCGCCGCCAATGCCTCCGCGCGGCGCGTGGCGCTCGGTAGCCTGTTGTTTAAGCTGGTGGGCAGCCTGATTATCCTGCCGTTTGTCCATGTGCTGGCCGATGTGATGCACCGGATGCCGCTGCCGGAAGCGGAGCTGGTTATCTACTTCCACGTCTTCTACAACCTGATCCGCTGCGTGGCGATGGTACCGTTTGCTGAACCGATGGCCCGGCTGTGTAAGCGCCTGATCCACGAAGACCCTGAGCTTGACCCGCATCTTAAACCGAAGCACCTGGATACCTCGGCGCTGGATACGCCGACGCTGGCGTTAGCCAATGCCGCGCGTGAGACCCTGCGTATTGGTGATGCCATGGAGCAGATGCTGGAGGGGTTGCACAAGGTGATGCACGGTGAACCGCGAGAGGAGAAGGAGCTGCGTCGTCTGGCTGATGACATCAACGTGCTCTATACCGCGATCAAGCTGTATCTGGCGCGGATGCCGAAAGATGAGCTGGCGGAAGAGGAATCCCGGCGCTGGGCGGAAATCATCGAAATGGCGCTGAACCTCGAGCAGGCCTCCGATATCGTCGAACGCATGGGCAGCGAAATCGCCGATAAATCTCTGGCGGCGCGGCGCGCTTTTTCCGTCGAAGGGCTGAAAGAGCTGGACGGCCTGTACGATCAGCTGCTCAGCAACTTACAGCTGGCGATGTCGGTCTTTTTCTCCAGCGACGTGCCGAGCGCCCGCCGTCTGCGCCGCAACAAGCACCGTTTCCGGATCCTCAACCGCCGTTACTCGCATGCGCACGTCGATCGTCTGCACCAGCAGAACGTGCAGAGCATTGAGACCAGTTCGCTGCATTTGGGCTTACTGGGCGATATGAAACGTCTGAACTCGTTGTTCTGTTCCGTGGCGTATAGCGTGATGGAACAGCCGGATGAAGACGATGAGCGGGATGAGTATTAAGCCCGGGTTAGCGGCGGGCCTGTAGCCCGGCTGACGTGCATACGCCAGCCGGGAACCGGTCTTAAAAGCGGTGACCTGCCTCGAGCGTCACCGCCTCTTCACCGGCCCTGAACACCAGCGTAGGGTTCGGGCCGCCGAGGGTGGCGTGTCCTTGCGTCACCTGAATCCAGTTGCCTTCCGGCAAGCCGATCACCGTCAGCTCCGGCGCCACGACCAGCAGCTCACGGATCCGCTGTTCACGGGTTTCACCTTTATGGCCTTCCGGCAGCGCATTGGTAAAGTGCGGGTTAATTTGCAGCGGGAACAGCCCCAGCGCAGCAAAACCTTGCGGGTCAACGATCGGCATATCGTTGGTGGTGCGGATGGTCGGACAGGCGAGATTCGCGCCGGCGCTCCAGCCGATATACAGCGCGCCGCGCGTCACCACATCAACAATAGGGGCCAGAAGCCCGCGTTCACGGCACTCCTTCAGCAGCTGAAAGGTATTGCCGCCGCCGACAATCACCAGTTCGGCAGCGTTGATGGCGGCCACCGGGTCGGCGACGCTATGAATGCCGGTGACTTTGATACCGAGCGGGGCGAGTACCGCGGCGGTTTTGGCCGTATAGTCATCCCAGGTTTGCGTCACCCCGGCGAAGGGGATAAACACCGCCGAACGGCGTCCATTGAGCTGGCCGCTAATCACGGGCAGCGCGTGTTCCAGCCATGCTTTACCAGGTAGCGACGAGTTACTTAATAACAGCAGTTCCATCTTTTCTCCATGTAGCCAGGTGATAGCATTGGCTGCGGATCCTACCACCGCTTGCCCGTTCGCTCGCTGATATGGCTCACGATGTTGCAAGGTCGCGACAGGAATTGCGCCCTCCCTGGCGCGTCGCGTTGTTACTCCGCCCGGGCGAATGCCGCGGCTTCTCTGACGAGGTCAGCATCCGGGCGCACGCCGGTATACAGCGCAAACTGCTCCACCGCCTGCAGTGCGATCACTTCCGCTCCGCTGATGATGTGTTTATCCAGCTGCTGCGCCAGGCGAATCAGCGGCGTTTCTACGGGCAGGGCCACCACATCAAACACCACGCTGGCCTGGGCGACCATCGTCCGGCTGAACGCCAGGGCGTCGCTGTGCGCCCCGCCCGCCATGCCGAGCGGCGTGACGTTGACCAGGATATCGGTGGCGATCCCTTCCGGTTGGGGCTGCCACTGAAAACCGTACTGTCTGGCGAGCGCCAGGCCGTTGTCACGGTTGCGAGCGGCGATCACCACGTTGCGAAAACCGGCATCGCGGAAGGCGGCGATCACCGCTTTCCCCATGCCGCCGCTGCCCTGAATCATCACGGCGGCGGCGTTATCCAGCTGGTGGCTGTCGATCAGGCTTTTCACCGCAATATAGTCGGTATTAAGGCCGGTCAGCCTGCCGTTGTCGTTGACGATGGTGTTCACCGAATCAATGACCGCGGCGGAAGGATCGATGGCGTCGAGAAAGGGCATGCAGCTCTCTTTAAACGGCATCGATACCGCGCAGCCGCGAATGCCCAGCGCCCGCACGCCGGCCACCGCGGCGGCAATATCCTGCGTCGTAAAGGCCTTGTAGAGATAGTTCAGACCCAGTTTTTGATACAGATAGTTGTGAAAGCGCGTGCCGAAATTACCCGGGCGACCGGCCAGCGACATACAGAGTTGGGTATCACGATTAATCATGAGCAATGTCCGGTGCGTGGGCTAACAGGTACTGTTCCGCTTCCGCAGACCAGATCCCATGGTGGCGCTCCATAATGGCCGCCAGTTGCGGATCGGCAATCTGGCCAAGGGGCGTCAGAGGCAGCGATTTTTCGGTGTACACCAGCTTTTTACCGCCGCCGACGGCGGGTAAATCGAGGGTCGTATCACCCGCTGCATTAAGCCCAAGAATATGGGTCACCACTTTGGCGGCCTGGACTTTTTTCGCCTGCATCAGGGCGACGGCGGCCCGCATATCATCGGTATTCCCGCCGGAGGTGCCGACATAATGGGTGAAGGCGTAGTGCACATCGTAAAAGTTGATCGGCGCGCTGAACTGCTTATCCTGCGGACCGGCAAAGAAGTTCAGGCAGCCGTCAGGGGCCAGCAGCGAAGAGGCCATGGTAATCAGCTGCTCGTTGGGCACGAACACGAAAATATCGTCAAAGCCATGGCCGCCGGTCAGCGCCATCAGCGTCTCACGCCCGGCATCGTGCCCGTCAAGGTAGTGGATCAGCGTTTGCGGCTCCGACGGATAGTGCTGGCGGGCATAGCTCAGCTTCGGCTTATTGGTATCGGTCACCACCAGCAGCGACGGGTTCACCGGCCCGTGCAGTGCATAGTCGATCGCCAGCAGCCCCATTGGACCGGTACCGCCGAGGATCAGCGTGCGCCCCTGCGGCCGGATCCCCATGGTGTGGTTATAGGTGCCTTCCTGCAGATGATAGTTGGCATTGAACGCGCCGATCACGCAGGAGAGCGGCTCGACCAGCGAGCCTTCAAACCAGCTATCGCCCTCCCAGGTGAGCAGGCAATCTTGCGTCATCACCTCGTCAGGGATCACCACGTGCGTGGCTTCACCACCGATCCACGGGAAAGAGTAGCCGGGGCAATCGGGGCGATCCGGCAGCTGCAGATTGGCCTGAATCACGTAGCGCTGACCGGCCTGAAACTTGTGCTGCCATTTTTTGCCGACCGCGAGAATTTCGCCGCAGAACTCATGACCGATGATGATGGGATTGACCGCCACATCGTCCGGGACTTTCTTATGGTTTTCCCCCTGATTGGCCTCTTTCCAGGAAGAAAGGCACAGGCTGTCGGTTACCACCCGGGCGAGGATTTCGTCGTCCTGCATGGCCGGGAGTTCGAAGGTTTCCAGGCGCAGGTCGCGCTTGCCGTACAGTCGAAGAGCTGTTGTTTGCATAAACCACCTCATAGTTAGCACAGTGGCCCCGCCGTGGCCGGGGCAGAAAAATCAGGACAAGAAGCCCAGCGCGTTGCCGACAATTCCCAGCCCGAACAGGGCGAAGATCAGCCATACCGGATTCACTTTTTTGTTGAGCAGGCGCACCATCAGCAGCGTCAGACCCAGCGCCAGCAGGCCAGGGCAGAGCTGATCGAGGATGTTCTGCACGGTCATGGTGACGGTGGTGCCGTCGGCGCCCGGCGTTTTCGATACCACCAACGGCACGTTGATGGTGGTCCATTTCGTGACCAGCACCCCCATGACGAACAGGCCCAGAATCGACGCCCCTTCGGTCAGTTTTTGCAGCAGGTTACCGCCCATATCGCTGACGATATTGACCCCTTTACGGAAGCCGAGCTGCAGGCCATACCATTTCATAGCCAGGCGTACTGCGTTGAAAATAAAGAAGAACAGCAAAGGTCCCAGCAGGTTGCCGGAGAGCGCCAGCGATGCGCCGAGCGCCGCGGTAATCGGGCGTAGCGTCCCCCAGACCAGCGGATCGCCGACCCCGGCCAGCGGCCCCATCAGGCCAACTTTGATGCCGTTAATGGCCCCATCGTCGATGGCCGCCCCGTTGGCGCGTGCTTCCTCCATGGCCGCCGTCACGCCCAGCACCGGGCCACAGACGGCGGGAGTGGTGTTGAAGAACACCAGATGACGTTTCAGCGCCGCCACCTGATCCTCTTTTAGCGGATACAGGCGTTTGATCGCCGGGATCATGTCGTAGCAGAACCCGAGGCCATGAATACGTTCGAAGTTGAAGGAGGCCTGCTGCAGGTTGGAGCGCAGAAATATGCTCACCAGGTCGCCTTGTGTCAGTTTTTTCGGTTCCATTGTGGGCTCCATCAATCGTCAAGTTGGTCAAGGGCGGTGGAAGAGGTGGCAGCCTGTTGCGGCTCGGCCTTGCGCCATTGCGGGTTCAGCTGGATGTAAATCAGCGCGATGATGACCCCCACGCCGCCAAAGGCCAGCAGGCTGAAGTTGAGGTAACCTCCCGCCAGGAAACCGAGGAAAAAGAAAGGCATCAGATACTTCACGCCCATCATGCGCAGGACCATGGCGTAGCCCACCACCACAATAAAACCGCCGGCGATTTGCAGACCGCGGGTGACAAATTCCGGGATGGCGTTAAGCATGTTGCTGACCATGTCGGCGCTGACAAACATCGAGACCACCAGCGCCGGGATAGCGACGCGCAGCGCCTGTACGCCCAGCGCCGAGACGTGCAACATATCAATGGTGCGAAAGCGGGCTTCTTCTGCCGCTTTGTCCGCCGCATGCTGAAAGACGACGGTGATGGTGCGGGCGAAAACGGTTAATACCTGGCCTGCCGCCGCAACCGGCAGCGCGATGGCGATACCGGTGGCAATGCTTTGATGACCGACGATAACCAGAATGGCGGAGATAATGCTGGCCAGCGCGGAGTCCGGCGATTGTGCGGCGCCGACGTTCATCCAGCCGAGGGCGATCAGCTCCAGCGTGCCGCCGAGCATAATCCCGGTTTTTAAATCACCGAGAATTAACCCGATAACGGTACAGGCAATTAACGGGCGGTGAGTCTGGAATTCATCCAGTACGCTGCCCATGCCGGCAATACAGGAAAAAATAAATATGGCGATTATTTGTAGGGTACTAATTTCCATTATATGTCACCTTGCGGGTATATTAATCCCTGCCTGTTACGGCATTAATATGGCATCGTGCGAACGATGGTATTAATACAGGCGCTTTTTTATTCTGTAATGGACTGCTCAGTTATTTTGTCGAGAATATTGACGGATGGATCCGATGCCACCACGCGTAAATCCAGTTTAACGCCCAGTTTATCCAGTTCACGAAACGCAGTAATATCACTTTGGTCTAATGATACCGCTTTGGTTAATTGTGTTTTACCCGGCCGCCAGGCCATTCCGCCAATATTCAGGGTGGCAATATTCACGCCTTGCCTGACCATCGTTAATGCATCCTGCGGATTGGTAAAGAGATAAAAAACGGTCTCGTTTTGATATTGCGGGTTGTGATAGACGGCGACCGCCTTTTCCAGGTTCACGACGTTGACCTTCATTCCCGGCGGGGCGGCCTGGCGCAGTAAAGTGCGCCGCACTTCATCGTTATACACCTCGTCGTTGCAGATAATAATGCGCTGGGCGTTAGCCACTTTAGACCAGACGGTGGTCACCTGACCGTGGATCAGGCGGTCATCGATGCGGGCGAGCGTAATATTCATCAAAAATCCTCCTCAATGGTTTCCGGCTGCCGCCAGACCACGCAGCACTGGCTGGCGATGGCGGTCAGGTGGTCGCATAATGCTTCTGCGCTCATGCTGTGCTGGTTATCCACCAGTTCCAGCGCCAGCGGTAACGAAAGGCCGCTGATGACCCGCAGTCGCGGGTTGCTCATTGCCAGTCCGGCGGCGGCATTCCACGGGCTGCCGCACTGCAAATCAACGGCAATCAGCCACTCGCTATCGTTGTGAGTGCTCACTAACTTTTCCAGCTTTGCGGCGATATCCCCGGCGTTTTCTCCCGGGACAAATTCCACGGCGCTGACCTCAACGTCGCCATAGACCATACGGACCGAATCGAGCATGGCGCCGGCCAGCTGACCATGTGCGCAGAAAATAACATTCACCATTTCGACTCCTTAACCGCGGGTTTTTCCGCCAGCAATGTTAGTGGTTACTCCGGTGATATAGCTTGCCCGCTCTGACAGCAGATAGCAGACGTAGTCGGCAACCTCGCTCAGACGACCGGAGCGGCCAATGGGAATCGCATTCTTGCTGTAGCCCGCCCGCAGTTGCTCGACGGTGATGTTGCGCGTCCAGGCCAGCGCTTCTTCGTACTCCGGCGTGCGCAGCCCGGTCTTTTCAAGGATCCCCGGCGCCACGCCGACCACGCGGATGCCGTGTTTGCCCAGCTCTTTGGACCATGAACGGGTGAAGCTATTCAGCGCCGCTTTGGTCGCGGCATAACAGCTCTGGCCCTCCGAGCCTTCCAGCCCGCTTTCCGAAGAGACGTTAACAATCACGCCTTCACGCTGCTTCACCATCTGCCGCGCCACCGCCTGCGACATCAGAAAGACCCCTTTCTGGTTGATGTTGACCATTTTCTCAAAGGCGCTTTCGTTTAACTCATAGCGGCCTTCCGGCGCTTTTTCATCGACCAGCAGGCGCGGGAAGTTCACCCCGGCATTATTCACCAGACCATCGATGCGTCCGTATTGCTGGATAATTTGCGCGACGCTGTGGTTGACTTCGCTGGCGCTGGAAATATCCGTTGGCCAGAATGTGTAACGATCGCTGTTTTGATATTTGTCACCGCCGTGAATATCGGTCATCTGGACATTGGCGCCGAGATTTAATAATTCTTCAACGATCGCCAGGCCAATGCCTGAGGCGCCACCGGTCACAATAATGATTTTATCTTTCAGATTTAGCCAGGTTTGCATAATAGTCATCTCATTTTTCAGGTAAAGGGAACCCACGCAGCGTCAGCTGCGTTAACAGAAAACGGCTTTTTATTTCAGTAATTGCTCTGCAGTTTCTCGATTAGTCACCAGACAGTTAATATAGCCACCGCGTAATGCACCAATAATACCCGTGTATTTTTCTTCTCCGATGGCAATACCTACGGAATAACGTACCTGTTTTAATCGGGCAATATCGATGGATAACGTTTTTTCATTCATCGTGGTCTCAACGGCGTTGCCGTTGATATCGTAAAAGCGCGAACAAATATCGCCGGCGACCTGGCGCGCGTTAAGGTCATCGCTCTCTTCGCTGCCGTAAAAGGCGTGCCAGTTGGCGCCATCGCGGATCGCCGGGGAACCAATCCCGACCAGGGCCACGTCGAGGTTCTCCCAGTAGGATGAAATCGTTTTAAAGTGCTGAGACTGCATAATGCCGTTGCGGATCAGGGTGTTCTCCAGCAGCGCCGGGAAGTCAGCCAGGTGCGATTCGGCTTTCAGCCGGGCGGCGGCGCCATAGGTCAGCGTGTTCACATGGTACTGGCTTTCCAGTTTTCCCGAAGGGCCGCCGATGATCGGCACGCAGATAACCTGCCGCGACTGGCTTGCCTGAGGCAAGGTTTCCACCAGCGCCCGTACCGCTCGTCCCCAGGAAAAACCGATGATATCGCCGGGTTCAAGCAGGCGATCCACCAGCTGTGCGCCGTGCTGGCCGATGGTGCTGAGCTGGTCCTCTTCCTGTAACGAGCTGCATGAGGCTACCACGGCTTCTTTAAGACCGAATTTCTGCTTCAGCTGCTGCTCTAACCACAGGTTTTCGTTGTAGTCGTAGTTGATGGCGATGGTGACAATACCCTGCTCGCGACCACGCTTCAGCAGGCGGCTGATGGTGGTGCGGTAAATCCCCAGCTCGCGGGCAATCTGCGCCTGGGTCATGTCCTGCTCGTAATAGAGTTGGGCAACTTTTACTATTAAGCGGATATCATCGCTGTTTTCGATCGCCATCTTTGGGCTCCTGCACATTTGTGCAAACGACATTCTTGCTCTCTTGATCTGATATAACCCCATCACAGGCCGACTACAAAGAAATTTTCCACCATTTCATTAGGATGAGGCGGTGGTTTGTTTTGCACATTTGATCGTCAGCCCCTAAGGAGATGGCACGTTTGTGCGTGATGCGCTAATGGATTGATTCTGCTTATATTCACCAGGCAAAGTTGCACGGTCTGTGAATGGACACTTTTGTGTAGAAAGAGGTGGGAGATCACATTTATCGCTGCCCGATGCGGACGTGACTGTTTTTGATTGTCCGCAGGTTGAGGTATATTCCACGTTTTATACCCGCCATACTTTAAGTTGCATGTGTGTTGGCTGTCCCTACGGGGCCAGCGCAAGCGTTGTGGTCCTGCAACTCGAATTATTTAGGGTATATACATCAAAGCATTCAAGTTTTATCAAGGCGGCAAGAGAGCGCACTCCGGCAGCATAGTAATCTATGTGGAATGAGTGGGCGGAGCCAACACAGTGACAACTTGAAGGATAAAGTGTCTCAGGAGACGTTATGCTGCCCGACTCATCAACCCGACTTAATAAATACATCAGTGAAAGCGGCATCTGCTCGCGCCGTGAGGCGGATCGCTACATTGAGCAAGGCAATGTTTTCATCAATGGCAAGCGAGCGACCATCGGCGATCAGGTCAATCCTGGCGACGTCGTGAAGGTCAACGGTCAACTGATCGAACCGCGCGAGGCCGAAGATCTGGTGTTCATCGCCTTAAATAAGCCGATCGGTATTGTCAGCACGACGGAAGACAGCGAGCGCGACAACATCGTCGACTTCGTCAATCACAGCAAGCGCGTCTTTCCTATCGGCCGCCTGGACAAAGACTCCCAGGGGCTGATCTTCCTCACCAACCACGGCGATCTGGTGAATAAGATCCTGCGTGCCGGTAACGATCATGAAAAAGAGTACCTGGTAACGGTCGATAAGCCGGTCACCGACGACTTTATTCGCGGCATGGGGGCCGGCGTGCCGATCCTCGGGACGGTGACGAAGAAGTGTAAAGTCAAAAAGGAAGCGCCGTTCGTGTTCCGCATTACCCTGGTGCAGGGGCTGAACCGTCAGATTCGTCGGATGTGCGAGCACTTTGGCTATGAAGTCACGAAACTTGAGCGTACGCGCATTATGAATATCGGGCTGTCGGGACTGCCGCTGGGTGAGTGGCGTGATCTGACGGATGATGAGCTGGTGGCGCTGTTTAAGCTGATTGAGAACTCATCGTCCGAGGCGCAACCAAAGGCGAAGCCGAAAGCCAAACCGAAAACGGCCGGGATCAAACGTCCGGTGGTCAAGGCGGAGAAAAGTAACGAGAAAGGGCGCCCGGCATCAAACGGTAAACGTTTTACTCAGCCGGGGCGTAAGAAGAAAGGGCGTTAACGTCTGCCGCGGGTCGGCGTGTTCGCCGACCACGAGAACGAGGCATCGCTATCGGGTTTGTAGGCCTGCTTTTTCTTCAACTGGCGGGCCTTTTTCGCTTCAGCTTCACGCAGCACCATCAGCTTATCGATGTACTCTTTTTTGACGGCGTTGGTTTCCGCGTTAGTCAGCAGGCGACCGTGCGCAATTCTCGCCCGGTCCAGCAGCGTTTTTAGCTCACGCTGCTCGCGTTCGGTCATATCTTGTTGCGTAATGCGGGGAAGTGCCATAGTAGAACCCTCAGTCAGCCGATAATTCAGTGTACGGCAATCGCGGGCCGACGGACAGCGCGTTGATCCGTCTCCCGCGTCACCGCGACTTAGCGTTTACGCTCTGATTTAGCGGTGGGTTTTCCGGACCAGTAGCCCGCCAGCAGGGAACCGGACAGATTGTGCCAGACCGAGAACAGCGCCCCAGGCAGTGCGGCAAGCGGGCCGAAGTAGATTTTGCCCAGCGCGGCAGCCAGACCGGAGTTCTGCATCCCCACTTCAATCGCCAGCGTGCGGCAGGTTGACTCGTCAAAGCCAAACAGCCGTCCACCCCAGTAGCCGCCAAGCAGGCCGATGGCGTTATGCAGGATCACCGCCACAATCACCACCAGACCGACAGAGGCGATATGGGAAGCGGAACCGGCAACCACGGCGCTGATAATCGCCAGAATGCAGACCATCGAGAAGGCGGGCAGGAAAGGCTCAACCGCACGCACCACTTTTGGCAGCGTATGGTGAATGACCAGCCCCAGCGCAATCGGGATCACCACGATTTGCAGAATGCTCAACAGCATCCCCATCACATCCACCTGAATATGGGCATCCACGTACAGCCGCGTTAACAGCGGAGTGGCAACCACCCCGACCAGCGTCGAGACGGACGAGATGGTGACCGACAGCGCCACATCACCTTTTGCCAGGTAGATCATCACGTTCGAAGCCGTCCCGCTGGCGACGCTGCCGACCAGCACCATGCCAGCAGAGAGTTCCGGCGGCATATGGAACAGCAGCGCCAGAGCCCAGGCCGCGAGCGGCATCACCAGATAATGCAGAAAGATCCCGGCGGCAACCGGCGCCGGACGTGACAGCACGCGCTTAAAGTCGTCGAGCTTCAGGTGTACCCCCATCCCGAACATAATGAGCATCAGCAGCGTCGTCACCCAGGGACCGATGGGCGTAAAGGTTGATGGGGTGTAATAGGCCAGAACGGAGAGCAGCAGCGCCCAGAGCGGGAACAGCCTCGTCAGAATAGCGAGCATGTTGTTTTCCTTGCGATTGACTCCTCATGCCAGGCGCGCGTCTGTGGTGCCTGCGTGGGCGCCACGTCGGCCAGCAGCCTGAACGATGAGGGATGTTGTGTTGATATAGTTATAAAAAAGCCGGGTGCGAGCCCGGCTATAGGTAATATTTATCGTGCTAAGGAATATTATTCAAACAAATTATGATGCAGCTTCTGCACGACTTTCTCGGCATCGGCGCCAGGGACCAGGAAGCAGAGGTTATGGCTGGATGCGCCGTAGCAAATCATACGGATATTGAACGGCTCGAGCACGCCAAAGACCTCTTTGCCCACGCCGCAGGCACGGGAAAGATCGTTGCCGATCAACGCCACCAGCGCCAGATCCTGCTCGACTTCCACCCGGCACAGGGAGGAGAGTTCGGTCAGCAGCGCCTGGGTTAACAGGGTATCGGTAGCGGACGTTGAGCCGGTGGTATCCATGGTCAGCGCAATGCTCACTTCAGACGTGGTGATCAGATCCACGGAGATGTTGTGGCGCGCGAGGATCCCGAACACTTCCGCGAGGAAGCCGCGAGAGTGCAGCATATTCAGGCTGTGCAGCGTCAGCAGCGTCTGGCGACGACGCAGGGCCAGCGCCCGGAACAGCGGCGGGTTTTCGGTTTTATTGCACACTAGCGTACCGCCGGCGGTGGGCTCTTTGCTGGAGCCGACAAAGACCGGAATATCGCTGCGTACCGCAGGCAACAGCGTGGCAGGGTGGAGTACTTTTGCGCCGAAGGTGGCCATCTCGGCCGCTTCGGCAAAGGCGATAACGTCAATCCGTTTGGCTGCTGGCGCAACGCGCGGGTCGGTGGTGTAGATGCCCGGGACATCGGTCCAGATATCAACGCGGCTGGCGTTCAGCGCTTCGCCCAGCAGGGCGGCGGTATAGTCGCTGCCACCGCGGCCCAGCGTCGTGGTCCGGCCTTTCGCTTCGCTCCCGATAAAGCCCTGGGTGACCACCAGGCCTTCTGCCAGACGCGGAGTCAGCTGCAGCTGGGTCAGTTCGGCGAGGGCGGCAATATCCGGCTCGGCGCGACCAAAGCGATCGTTGGTACGCATAATTTTACGCACGTCGAACCACTGCGCGGCAATTCCACGCTCGCGGAGGATTTCGACAAACAGCAGGGTAGACATCAGTTCGCCATGGCTCACCAGCTCATCGGTCAGAGCGGTGGAACTTGCCAGCGCGGCGGCTTCCGCCAGGCTGGTGATATTTTCCAGCAGGCGCTCAATCTCTTCGCGAATCACATTGGGATAGCGTAGGCGTTCCAGAATGTTGGATTGGATCTGGCGCAGGGAATCGAGCTTTTCAAAACGCGCGGTGGGTTCCAGCCCTTCAGCCAACGCTACCAGGAGATTAGTCACGCCCGCAGAGGCAGACAACACCACTACGCCCGTGTTTTCATCGAGTCGCGCAACGTCAACGCTGCGATTCATAGCATCGAAATCGGCAACGCTGGTGCCGCCGAATTTGGCTACAACTAAATCTGTCATAACAACCTCGTGTCAGGGGGCCTGACTTATTAAAACGATTCCTGAGTGGGTTTGGGCTGGACTCAAACTTACAGTAATAAAATGTCTTAATAAGCCAGGCCAAATTATTCAGCCATGGCACAAGGGAAGAGCGATAAACAGGGTGGGCGCAGAGCAAAAGACAGCTACGATGTCACCCAGAAGTGCTCCACCTTGTAGACCCGTTCCCCAACGCGTTGCGTTAGTTCCTGAGTATGAAACGCCCGACTGCGAACGTTTCTGGTGACAACCCAGGGGATTCAGCCCCTGTGGCCGGCGAGCAGCGTACCAGACGCTTTTTCACCTCGGCGTTGCTCCCCCTCACGTATTTTCCCCGGACTGGTTCCTCCAATACGGTTACCTGGGCAACGCACCTCTTCTGGCAATTACCGACGTCTTTCACTTTGCCGGGAACGCCAGTGATGGCTCCCCCCGCAATACCCTTTCGCTGTAGCGTGAAATGCGCGAGCAATACATACCTGCAATGATGCAGGCTGTGCAGCTATATAAAGGCTTCAGAGCAGGTATGTCAACGTTGTGGTTATGCGGATTTTTCATGCACCGGTGATTAACAGAAAAAAGCCTTATGATGGCTATACCCAAAATAATTCGAGTTGCTTGTAGGCGGCAAGGCCGTAAATCCCCAGGAGCTTACTCAAGTAAGTGACTGGGGTGAACGGATGCAGCCAACACCCAGGCAACTTGAAGTATGACGGGTATATACTGGTAGAGGCTTTTTACCGCAATTTAACCCTGTTCATGGCGCAGATCATCGGCATAACACAAAAATCATCACAATTTTTTGCCGCCGGCGCTACAATCGATCGCAGTCAAAATTCTCAAATCAGAAGAGTATTGCTAATGAAAAACATCAACCCAACGCAGACCGCTGCCTGGCAGGCATTACAGACCCATTTTGATGCAATGAAAGACGTCACTATCAGCGAGCTTTTCGCCCAGGATAGCGATCGTTTCTCTAAGTTTTCCGCGACGTTCGACGATTTGATGCTGGTGGATTTTTCCAAAAACCGCATCACCGAAGAGACGCTGGCGAAGCTGCAGGATCTGGCCAAAGAGACCGATCTGGCGGGCGCCATCAAATCCATGTTCTCTGGCGAGAAAATCAACCGTACTGAAGACCGTGCGGTGCTGCACGTCGCGCTGCGTAACCGTAGCAATACTCCGATCATTGTTGATGGCAAAGATGTGATGCCGGAAGTGAACGCGGTGCTGGAGAAGATGAAAACCTTCTCCGAAGCCATTATCTCCGGCAGCTGGAAAGGCTATACCGGTAAAGCGATCACCGACGTCGTGAACATCGGCATCGGCGGCTCCGACCTCGGCCCGTTCATGGTGACCGAAGCGCTGCGTCCGTACAAAAACCACCTGAACATGCACTTTGTGTCCAACGTCGATGGCACCCACATTGCGGAAGTGCTGAAAGGCGTGAACCCGGAAACCACGCTGTTCCTGGTGGCTTCTAAAACCTTCACCACCCAGGAAACCATGACCAATGCCCACAGCGCGCGCGACTGGTTCCTGAGCACTGCCGGTGATGAAAAACACGTGGCGAAACACTTCGCGGCGCTGTCGACTAACGGCAAAGCGGTAGGCGAGTTCGGGATCGACACCGCCAACATGTTTGAATTCTGGGATTGGGTTGGCGGTCGCTACTCACTGTGGTCAGCGATTGGTCTGTCCATCATCCTTTCCGTGGGCTTCGATAACTTCGTTGAGCTGCTGTCCGGTGCGCACGCCATGGATAAGCACTTCTCCACCACGGCTCCAGAGAAAAACCTGCCGGTGCTGCTGGCGCTGATCGGTATCTGGTACAACAACTTCTTCGGTGCAGAGACCGAAGCGATTCTGCCGTATGACCAGTATATGCACCGCTTTGCCGCCTACTTCCAGCAGGGCAACATGGAATCCAACGGCAAATACGTTGACCGTAACGGCAACGCCGTGGATTACCAGACTGGCCCGATTATCTGGGGTGAGCCGGGTACCAACGGCCAGCACGCGTTCTACCAGCTGATCCACCAGGGCACCAAAATGGTACCGTGCGATTTCATCGCCCCGGCCATTACCCACAACCCGCTTTCCGATCATCATCCGAAGCTGCTGTCTAACTTCTTCGCGCAGACCGAAGCGCTGGCGTTCGGTAAATCCCGTGAGGTGGTTGAGCAGGAATACCGCGACCAGGGTAAAGATCCGGCGACCCTCGATCACGTGGTGCCGTTCAAAGTGTTTGAAGGCAACCGCCCGACGAACTCCATCCTGCTGCGTGAAATCACGCCGTTCAGCCTGGGCGCGTTGATTGCGCTGTATGAGCACAAGATCTTCACTCAGGGTGCGATTCTGAACATCTTCACCTTTGACCAGTGGGGCGTTGAGCTGGGTAAACAGCTGGCTAACCGTATCCTGCCAGAGCTGAAAGCAGATGACGCAATCAGCAGCCACGACAGCTCCACCAATGGCCTGATCAACCGTTACAAATCCTGGCGCGCCTAATAGCGACAACGGATCTCCATGCCGGCCCACGTGGCCGGCATTTTTGTTATAGCTTCCGCAGCAGCTTTGCCGGATTACCCGCCCACACCCCTTTTTCGGTGATGGATTTTGTCACCACGCTCCCCGCACCTATCACCGCTCCGTCACAAATACTGACCGCCAGAATCGCCGCGCCGCTGCCGATAGCGACATCGTTGCCGATGGTAATACGCCCCCAATTTTCCCGGTTAGCGTCGGGATGCCCGTCGCGAAACATATCGTTGGCAAACATCACGCCGTGGCCGATAAAGCACCGTTCACCGATCGTCACGTACTCGCAGATAAAGGTATGGGACTGGATTTTGCTGTCGGCGCCGATGCGCGTATGGCCCTGAATTTCGACGAACGGGCCGACAAAGACGTTGTCGCCCAGTTCGCAGTCATAGAGGTTGGCGGGCTGGTAGATAGTCACGTTCTCGCCGCTGGTGACGTTGCGGATGCCGGTTTCACGAAGGGTGTGCATAGCGCCTCTCAGAGTGGTTTAGCCAGAAGATGTCAGTGCTCTGCTGGAGGGAATCGATTGTCAGCATGGTCGCGTTCCTGTGTTAACCCGCCAGTGTGACAAGTGATTGTTACATCTGAGATAACTGAGGCAAAAACTTCACGAATAATGTCGATCTCGATCACGCTTTTAAGCTATACAGGTACATAACGTTCCTGAGTAAGAGGTGTGAATATGCCGTCGGTCTATCGTCCGTTGGTGAGCTTTATTGCCACTGCCATGCAGGCGGTGCTGAATCTGGCGCTGCTGTGTCTGGGCGTCATCCTGGTGGTGTTTCTGGGGAAAGAGACCTTTCATCTGGCGCACGTGCTGTTTACCCCGGAGCCGGTCAGCAAGTACAAGCTGGTTGAAGGGCTGGTGGTCTATTTTCTCTATTTCGAGTTTATCGCGCTGATTGTGAAGTACTTTGAATCAGGCTTTCACTTTCCGCTGCGCTACTTCGTCTATATCGGCATCACCGCGATTGTGCGTTTGATTATTGTCGACCATGAGTCGCCGATGGCGGTGCTGATCTATTCCGGCGCGATCCTGATACTGGTGGTTACGCTGTGGTTGTGTAACTCCAACCGGCTGAAACGCGAATAAAAAAAAGCGGCCTCCAGGGCCGCTGACCGACAGTCACAAAATTGAATTTATGTAGGGTCCAGTTGAGGATTGCAGTGGCATTTGCCTTACTTTTTCAGGGGGAGATGGACTGCTGCACCCGGTTGGGGTCGTGTACCGCAGTCCATCCCCTCTGGGGGTAGACAGGCCATGTTTCAGGATAAATAGACCAAGGCAACATACTTCCACGCAATCAGGCAAATTCTTCAGCACTTAAATAGATACAATCAGGATCTTACAGTTCTGTAGGTTGACACGGCAGACCTGAAGCCCAAGCATGAACAGTGTTAGGGAGATCTGTTCAAGGATCAGACTAATATCATGATCACTTGCGACAAAATCAGGAGGTGCAGCCGCAATATTTTTCATAACTTGCCCCAGAGACTGAGTCATAATCCATCTTGAGGCTGCCAGAATGGGATCAACAGGCCGCACACAGGTTCAGCTCTATGGCCCGGCCAGGGATCTTGGTCAGGGTGCCGTCGTCCGCCAGGGCATACAGCGGCTGGGTACCGGAGAACTGACGCAGGGAACTCATGATCACTTTGCTGTCGTCTGGCAGCACGGCGGTCAGCTGGTTCAGGGCGGTACGGTTTTGCGTAATCACACGCAGCGTCGCACGCTCGCCTTCCGGCAGGGCATCAGCCTCTTTTAGGGCCAGTTTCTGCTCGCCGCCGAATTTAAAGGCGTCGGACAGATAGTTTTTGCCACTTTCACCGTCGGTCAGCGCCAGTTTCCACTCATCTCCCGCCGGGTAAAGCGCGAAGTTGTAGGACTTACCGGCCTGGAAGGAGCGGTCCATCAGCACCTGCTGGGCACGTTCAAAGGTCAGTTGGTTGGTGCTGCTGTAGTTGGTGAAAGCGATAGCAATGGTGCAAATCAGTGGGAACAGGACGAACAGCCCCATTCCGGCAAGGCCAGGGTAGACATAACGCCAGGCGTAGGCCTTACGGTTGGTGAAAATATACAGGCCAGCAGAGCTTAAAATCAGCGTCAGTATGGCAAACAGGTACTCCCCCTGGGCATACATCAAAACGATAAGGTAACCCACCAGCAGGCACAGCAAGCCAATCACAGACCATGTCAGCTGCGGGCTTTGCCACCAGTGTTTCTTTTTCACGACATCCATGGGGATCATCCTCTTTACACTTTATCCTTCGCGCTACCTCGTTGTTGGCTGCGGATGCGCTCCCCAGTCACTTACTCATGTAAGCTCCTGGGGATTTGCATCCTTACCGCCGCGATGTAGCGCGAAGGGTTTCGTGTAACAACGTATTCAATAAACCGTATTTCCTAAGAAATAAGGGAAACCGTATTACTTGGTGATACGAGACTGTGCATCTTTCAGCGCGGCATCGACAGTCTGACGACCGCTAGCTGCGTTGATAACGGCAGTGCGTACGGCATACCAGAAGGCGGACATCTGCGGGATGTTCGGCATGATTTCGCCTTTCTGGGCGTTCGCCATGGTGGCAGCGATACGCGGATCTTTTTCCAGTTTTTCCTGGAAGGATTTCAGTGCTACTGCGCCCAGCGGTTTGTCCTTGTTCACTTCATCCAGACCCTGGTCGGTCAGCAGGTAGTTTTCGAGGAATTCTTTCGCCAGCTCTTTGTTCGGGCTAGCGGCGTTGATACCGGCGCTCAGTACGCCAACGAACGGTTTAGACGGTTTGCCTTTGAAGGTTGGCAGCAGAGTGACGCCGTAGTTAACCTTGCTCTTATCGATGTTCGACCACGCCCACGGACCGTTGATGGTCATCGCGGTATCGCCTTTGTTAAAGGCCGCTTCAGCGATGGAGTAATCGGTATCGGCGTTCATGTGTTTGTTCTTGATGAGGTCAACCAGGAAGGTCAGACCGGCTTTCGCACCTGCGCTGTCCACGCCGACGTTTTTGACGTCATATTTGCCGTTTTCAAATTTGAACGCATAACCACCGTCAGCAGCAATCAGCGGCCAGGTGAAGTACGGTTCTTGCAGGTTGAACATCAGCGCGCTCTTACCTTTCGCTTTCAGTTCTTTATCAAGAGCCGGAATTTCTTCCCAGGTTTTCGGTGGGTTCGGGACCAGATCTTTGTTGTAAATCAGCGACAGCGCTTCAACCGCGATTGGGTAAGCGATCAGTTTGCCGTTATAGCGAACGGCGTCCCAGGTGAACGGATAGAGTTTGTCCTGGAAAGCTTTGTCCGGGGAGATCTCAGCCAGCAGGCCGGATTGTGCATAGCCACCGAAGCGGTCGTGTGCCCAGAAGATGATATCCGGGCCGTCACCGGTCGCGGCAACCTGCGGGAATTTCTCTTCCAGCTTATCCGGGTGTTCGATGGAAACCTTGATGCCGGTGTCTTTCTCAAACTTCTTACCCACTTCGGCGAGACCGTTATAGCCTTTATCGCCGTTAATCCAGATAACCAGCTTACCTTCTTCAATTTTGGCGAGGGCAGAGGCGGAAAACATCATCGTCGTCAATGCAGACAATGCGAGGATGCGAGCGCCGGTTTTGATTTTCATATACCAGTCCTTTTTGGTGATGTGCTCGTGGATACACTTAGGTGGCTTAACGGTGATGAGTTTCCTTTTTTAACAACCCCTTTCCATCCTCCCTATGTCTACGCCCCACCCGCGGTTTGTGTGATCTGGCTTGCAGAAATGCCAGTAATGGGTCCTGGAGCACATAAAAACACGGCCATTTTTGCAACCTTCATCACGAAAATGACTTTGCCCGGCCCACCCTTGCCGTGAGGGGTAATCTCTCATCCTCCCGCCTCCTCCCCCATAAAAAAGGCAGGGGTGGAGGATTCACCCAATTAATGAATGCCGCATAGTCAACCCATCTTGAATATGTCGTTTAGTGACAGGTTGTAACGAAGGGAGATGGGGATGGCGAGCGTACAGCTGCGAAATATAACGAAAGCCTGGGGTGACGTGGTGGTGTCGAAAGATATCAATCTCGACATCCAGGAAGGGGAGTTCGTGGTGTTTGTCGGGCCATCGGGCTGCGGCAAATCCACTCTGCTGCGTATGATTGCCGGGCTGGAAACCATAACCAGCGGTGATTTGTTTATCGGCGATACGCGAATGAACGACATCCCGCCCGCTGAACGCGGTATCGGAATGGTGTTCCAGTCCTATGCGCTTTACCCCCATCTTTCCGTCGCGGAAAACATGTCTTTCGGCCTGAAGCTGGCCGGTGCCAAAAAAGATCTGATTAATCAACGAGTGACTCAGGTGGCGGAAGTGCTGCAGCTGGCGCATCTGCTGGAGCGTAAGCCAAAAGCGTTATCCGGTGGCCAGCGTCAGCGTGTGGCGATCGGCCGTACCCTGGTCGCCGAGCCGCGCGTATTCCTGCTCGACGAACCGCTCTCTAACCTTGATGCCGCACTGCGTGTGCAGATGCGTATCGAAATTTCCCGTCTGCACAAGCGCCTTGAGCGCACGATGATTTACGTTACCCACGATCAGGTCGAAGCGATGACCCTCGCCGACAAGATTGTGGTGCTGGATGCCGGTCGCGTCGCCCAGGTCGGGAAACCGCTGGAGCTGTATCACTACCCGGCCGATCGCTTTGTTGCGGGCTTTATTGGTTCGCCAAAGATGAACTTCCTGCCGGTGAAAGTCACCGCCACCGCCATTGAACAGGTTCAGGTAGAACTGCCGAACCGCCAGCAAGTCTGGTTACCGGTGGACAGCGCCCACGTACAGGTTGGCGCGAATATGTCCTTGGGTATCCGTCCGGAACATCTGTTGCCCAGCGATATCGCCGACGTGACCCTCGAAGGGGTGGTCCAGGTGGTTGAGCAGCTTGGTCACGAAACACAAATTCATATCCAGATCCCCGCCATCCGTCAGAACCTGGTGTACCGCCAGAATGACGTGGTGTTGGTAAAAGAGGGAGCCACATTCGCTATCGGTTTGCCACCAGAGCGCTGCCATTTATTCCGTGAGGATGGTACGGCGTGTCGTCGGTTGCATAAAGAGCCGGGCGTGTAAGGCTTCCCATTAAAAAAAAGCACGAACCCAGAACGTTGCCACCAGGCGGCATCACGATGGGCAAAGTGTTCAAAGAAAAGCAATGATCTCAGGAGATAGAATGATGATTACTCTGCGCAAACTTCCACTGGCGGTAGCCGTCGCAGCAGGCGTTATGTCTGCTCAGGCGCTGGCTGTCGATTTCCACGGTTATGCTCGTTCTGGTATCGGCTGGACCGGTAGCGGCGGCGAACAGCAGTGCTTCCAGGCAACCGGTGCTCAAAGTAAATACCGTCTGGGTAACGAATGTGAAACCTATGCGGAATTAAAACTGGGCCAGGAAGTATGGAAAGAAGGTGATAAGAGCTTCTACTTCGATACTAACGTTGCCTACTCCGTATCGCAGCAAAACGACTGGGAATCCACCAGCCCGGCATTCCGTGAAGCCAACGTGCAGGGTAAAAACCTGATCGAATGGCTGCCAGGTTCCACCATCTGGGCCGGTAAGCGCTTCTACCAGCGTCATGACGTTCACATGATCGACTTCTACTACTGGGATATCTCTGGTCCTGGTGCGGGTATCGAAAACATCGATCTGGGCTTCGGTAAACTCTCTCTGGCAGCAACCCGTTCTTCTGAATCCGGTGGCTCCGCGACCTTCGCTGACCGTGACGCGCAGGGTAACCGTATTTACGACAATATCGTCCCGAACGACGTCTTCGACGTCCGTTTAGCCGGTATGGAAATCAACCCAGGCGGTACTCTGGAGCTGGGTGTTGACTACGGTCACACCAACATTCCAGACGACTACTACCTGCAGCCGGACGCCTCGAAAGATGGCTGGATGCTGACTGCTGAACACACGCAGAGCATGCTGAAAGGCTACAACAAGTTTGTACTGCAGTACGCAACTGACGCCATGACCTCCAACGGTAAAGGCATTCCGCAGGGCGGCAGCATCGATAACGATGGCTCCATGTGGCGTGTGCTGGACCACGGTGCGATCTCCCTGGCTGACGATTGGGATCTGATGTACGTCGGTATGTATCAGGATATCGACCGCGACAACAACAACGGTACCCAGTGGTGGACCGTCGGCGTACGTCCTATGTACAAATGGACACCGATCATGAGCACCCTGATGGAAGTCGGCTACGACAACGTTAAATCTCAGCGTACCGGCGATCGTAACAGCCAGTACAAAATTACCCTGGCGCAACAGTGGCAGGCAGGCGACAGCATCTGGTCCCGTCCGGCTATCCGTCTGTTCGCAACCTACGCTAAGTGGGATGAGAAATGGGGTTATGACAACGGTGTAGCGTACAACGACACCAGCGCCAAAACCTTCAGCCGTGGCGACAGCGACGAGTGGACCTTCGGTGCCCAGATGGAAATCTGGTGGTAATCGAAACCAACCTGTAGTGACCAAAAGAGGGGCGTAAGCCCCTCTGTTTTCGGCCCAGCGGGCTATTGCCTGGCTACCGCTCGGCCATCGGAATTGAGGTGATAACAATGAAAATGAAGAAAAGTCTCGTTGCCCTCTGCCTGTCCGCCGGCCTGCTTGCCAGCGTACCCGCAGTCAGTTTTGCTGATGTCAATTTCGTGCCGCAGAACACCTCTGCAGCGCCGTCGATCCCGGCCTCCGCGTTACAGCAGTTAACCTGGACCCCGGTCGATCAATCTAAAACACAAACCACCAAGCTCGCCATTGCCGGCCAGCCGCTGAATGTCCCTGGTATTTCCGGCCCGGTTGCTGCCTATAGCGTTCCGGCGAATATCGGTGAACTGAATATTACGTTAACCAGCGAAGTGAATAAGCAAACCAGCGTGTTTGCACCGAACGTCCTGATTCTTGACCAGAATTTAACCCCATCGGCATTCTTTCCCAGCAGCTACTTCACCTATCTTGAACCGGGTGTCATGAGCTCCGACCGTCTGGAAGGCGTGATGCGCCTGACGCCGGCGCTGGGACAACAGAAAATTTATGTGCTGGTCTTTACCACCCCGCAGGACCTGCAGCAAACCACCAAATTAATCGATCCGGCGAAAGCCTACGCTAAAGGTACCGGCAATGCGGTACCGGATATTCCGGATCCGATCGCCAGACACGTCACTGACGGTACCGTCAGCCTGAAGGTGAAAACCTCCTCTGGCTCCAGCGTGCTGGTTGGGCCGCTGTTTGGTTCCTCTGGCCCAGGCCCGGTGACCGTAGGAAATACGGCGGCGCCGGTCTATAGCGCTCCGGCAGCCGCACCAGCGGTAGCGCCGGTGGTTGCGCCAGTTGCTGCACCAGCCGCGAAGAGCGAACCGATGCTGGACGACACCGAAACTTACTTTAACAACGGCATCAAACAGGCTGTTGCGAAAGGTGATATCGATAAAGCCCTCAAATTGATGAACGAAGCCGAGCGTCTTGGCTCGAAATCAGCGCGTTCCACCTTTATCAGCAGTGTAAAAGGCAAGGGGTGATCGTCTCCCCACAATGCTGATGTTTAGGCACAGCCTTTAGGTGCGCCCGCCTGGGCGCACCTTTTTTTATCGCGTAGTGGCTGCTGTTGCATGGCTGTTACGCCGATGATCGTATCTTGACGCTTTGCCCGCCCCGAATGCCCTATTCTGCGATACAATGCGGCTACGTTCTGTAACGGAGAATCAGGCATGTCACATCCTGCGCTTACGCAATTGCGTGCGTTGCGCTATTTTGCCGCTATGCCCCCGCTGGAACCGCACCTGCGCGACTGGCTGCTGCTGGAAGACTCAATGACCAAACGTTTTGAGCAGCAGGGGAAAAAAGTCAGCGTGAGCATGGTGAACGAAGGTTTCGTCGGGCGTGAGGCGCTGGTGGGTGAAGAGACGCTGCTGCCCGATGAGGCGCGCTACTGGCTGCGGGAAATTATCCTTTGTGCCGATGGCGAACCCTGGCTTGCCGGGCGGACCATTGTGCCCGAGTCGACGCTGTGCGGCCCCGAGCTGGCCTTACAGCAACTCGGCCAGACGCCGCTGGGGCGTTATTTGTTCACATCATCGACATTAACTCGTGATTTTATTGAAATTGGGCGTTATGCAGAGCTATGGGGGCGTCGTTCCCGCCTGCGTCTGAGCGGCAAACCGCTGCTGCTGACCGAGCTTTTTCTGCCGGCGTCGCCGTTGTATTAAGAGGAAGAGAAAATGGAGAGGAGTCTGACGCAGAACAAGCTGTTGGCGTTTCATCGCCTGATGCGTACTGACAAACCGATTGGCGCGCTGCTGCTGCTGTGGCCGACGCTGTGGGCCCTGTGGGTCGCCACGCCGGGGATCCCGCCCTTATGGATCCTGGCCGTTTTTGTTGCCGGCGTCTGGCTGATGCGCGCCGCTGGCTGCGTGGTAAACGACTATGCCGACCGCAAATTTGATGGCCACGTAAAGCGCACCGCCCACCGCCCGCTGCCCAGCGGCGATGTCTCGGAAAAAGAGGCCCGGATACTGTTTGCGGTGCTGGTGCTGCTGTCATTTCTGCTGGTACTGACCTTAAACACCATGACCATTCTGCTGTCGGTGGCTGGGCTGGCGCTGGCGTGGGTATATCCGTTTATGAAACGCTACACCCATCTGCCGCAGGTGGTGCTGGGGGCGGCGTTCGGCTGGTCCATTCCGATGGCCTTCTCGGCGGTCAGCGAGGCGTTGCCGCTGAGCTGCTGGCTGATGTTCCTCGCCAATATCCTGTGGGCCGTGGCTTATGACACCCAGTACGCGATGGTCGACAGGGACGATGACCTCAAAATCGGCATCAAATCGACGGCGATTCTGTTTGGTGAACATGACCGCCTGATTATCGGTATTTTGCAGATTGGCGTGCTGGTATTGATGGCCGCTGTCGGCTGGCTGAACGGGCTGCAGTGGGAGTTTTACTGGTCGCTGTTTATCGCAGCAGGGCTGTTTTTCTGGCAGCAGAAGCTGATTGCCCGGCGCGAACGCGACGGCTGCTTCAAAGCGTTTCTGAACAATAACTATGTTGGGCTGGTGCTGTTTCTTGGGCTGGCGATGAGCTATCTGGCATAGGCTGGCATAGGATATTCCCGGCTGGTGCGACGCGGTAGCGCCAGCCGGGAAGAGAACATCCACGCTTAATCGTTACGCATCATCCTGGGTAACGCTTTCAATCGTCAAACGCACGTCCGACGTGATCAGCGCTGCCAGCATCTGGTAGACCTTCAGCGTTTCTTCCGGCTCGGCATCGCCGGTATCACTGATATAGCCTTCGTCACGCAGCGTCAGCACGAGCGTGCTGAATACCGCTTTATCGAAGAACTCCGGTGCGTTGATACCGTGCAGAACCGACAGACGTTGCGCTACGGTCCGGCTCTCTTTCTCCAGCGAACTGCGGTTGATCGACGGGTTCGCGCTCAGCAGCCAGAAGGTAATGGCATAACGCTGGAGCGTTTCACGCGCGCCTGCGGCCAGCAGCTGCAGGGAACGAGAATGAGACGGGTTGATACTGATCTCATCGTCTTTCAGGACAATCAGCCCCTGACGCTGCATTTCCGCCGTCAGCGCATCAAGCACGCCCGCCAGCTCGGATTTCTCCCAGCGCAGGAACAGCTCGGCCTTCAGCAGCGGATAGAACATCTCAACATGACGCAGCACTTCCGCACGGCTAATACGACGATGCTGAGTGATAATCGCCGCCAGCAGCGACGGCAGCATCAGCATATGCGCGATGTTGTTGCGGTAGTAAGTCATCAGCACCGCCTGCTCGCGCGGCAGAATGATGATGTCGCCGATGGTGTCTTTCTCGACTTCGAACTTGTTCATTTTCAGCGCGTGGTCGATAAGCTCGCTGGCGGTAGCCGCCGGCGTGGTCGCGTCCGGGGAGTACGGGACGTTACGCAGCAGATCGAGGTAGCATTCCAGCTGTTGCGTCAGCTGTTCGCGGGTCAGTGAACGCTGACGAGAGGCCAGCAACGCGGTGCAGCACAGGTTCATGGCGTTCGCCGCGCCGGCGTTGTTGATGCGTACCATCAGATCGGAGGCAATGTTGTTCACCGTCGGCGTCAGCCACGATGGGCGTACCGCCTCAATCGGGTCGATGGATTCGCGCCATTCCGGAACGTGCTGGTTCAGGTAGGTCATCAGCGGCAGCGGTTCACCGAAGTTCACATAGCCCTGACCGAGGTTACGCAGCTTGCTCAGACCACGGAGCATCTGTGGCAGACTCTCTTTTTCTTTGGTCGCGCCGCGCAGCTCTTTGGCGTAGGTTCCCACTTCCATGACGTGCTCGTAGCCGATGTAGATCGGTACCAGCGTAATCGGACGAGTCCCACCGCGCAGCATCGCCTGGATGGTCATCGACAGGGTGCCGGTTTTCGGATCCAGCAGACGGCCGGTACGGGAACGCCCGCCCTCCACGAAGTACTCAACCGAGTAACCACGGCTGAACAGCTCGCCGAGATATTCGCGGAACACCGTGGAATAGAGCTTATTGCCCTTAAAGGTACGGCGAATAAAGAAAGCGCCACCACGACGGAAAATCGGGCCTGCTGGCCAGAAGTTCAGGTTGATACCGGCGGCGATGTGCGGCGGAACCAGACCCTGGTGATACAGCACGTAGGAGAGCAGCAGGTAGTCCATATGGCTACGGTGGCACGGCACGTAGACAATTTCGTGACCTTCATGCGCCAGCTGACGCACGCGCTCGGCGTTATGGACATTGATCCCCTGATACAGGCGGTTCCAGGTAAACCCGAGCACGCGGTCGGTCAGGCGAATCATCTCGTAGGAGAAGTTAGCCGCGATCTCTTCCATCAGCGCGACGGCGTTCTGCTGCGCTTTCTCGTGGGAGATTTTCTTGCTGCGGGCTTCATCTTCCACCGCGCGGGCGATGGCTTTTGAGGCCAGCAGCTTGTTGAACAGGTCCTGACGCGCGGGCAGGCGCGGGCCGACGGCCGCCAGACGCTGACGGGCGAAGTGCATACGCGCGACACGTGCCAGTTTCTGGGCGATAATTTTATCGGTACCGTGCTCGGTAGCCATTCTGCGCAGCGACACCGGCGGGGAGAAGCGGACAAAGCTGTCACGTCCCAGCCACAGCACGGCGAAGAACTTCTGAATGCCGTTGAGCATGCGCAGCGGCGGGTTCACTTCGCCTTTCTCACGTCCTGGCGCGCGGCCGAACATCACCGACACCGGCACCATTTGCACGTCCAGGTCAGGATGGTTACGGTGCAGATCCAGGTAGTCGTGGAACAGCTTGATGGACTCTTCTTTCGGCGTGTAATAGGTGAATACACGCGGGCCGCCGTGGATGAAGACGTAGCGCGGCAGCAGAGCGCCGTCGATTTCCAGCGGTTCGAGCGGGTCAGGTAAATCATGCTCGAGGCACTGGGCACGCAGCGTCAGCAGGTCTGCCTTCGAGTTATAAGGCAGGACATACATAATAGGACGCGAGGTATCCAGCCCTAATTCCTGAGCAGGTTCTGCGGGAATAGACTTGCTTTTTACCAGCACCCGTAATGGTAAATTCAGTAATTTATAGTAAATTCGTTGCCAGCCGGACATAAACGATGTGAAGCCTCTGGTTAATCATGCAAATGCGCGGCAAGAATAACAGAAAGCGCGCAAAATTTCCGTTGCCACACGGCAAACGCGTACACTCATTGACGTCATTTACATAAAAAGGTTCTTTTGATGGCCAATAATACCACTGGGTTAACCCGAATTATTAAAGCGGCAGGTTATTCCTGGAAAGGGTTCCGTGCGGCATGGATAAATGAGGCCGCCTTTCGTCAGGAAGGCGTCGCCGCGATTATTGCCGTGGCGATCGCCTGCTGGCTGGACGTTGACGCTATCACCCGTGTGCTGCTGATAGGCTCGGTCCTGTTAGTGATGATAGTCGAAATTATTAATAGCGCGATTGAGGCGGTGGTGGACCGTATTGGCCCGGAACACCATGAACTGTCAGGGCGCGCGAAAGATATGGGGTCCGCCGCGGTACTGTTGGCTATCGCGATCGCGCTGATCACCTGGGGGCTTTTGCTGTGGGCGCATTACCATTAATTCGTCGCCAGGCGTGATGGGCGATCGGCTGCGCAAAAATGGAAAGTATCTCCTGATTTTTGTGTGAAATTTGATTCCAAAATCACCGTTAACTGTATATACTCACAGCATAACTGTATATACACCCAGGGGGCGGGATGAAAGCGTTAACGACCAGGCAGCAAGAGGTGTTTGATCTCATTCGGGATCATATCAGCCAGACGGGCATGCCGCCGACGCGTGCGGAAATTGCTCAGCGCTTGGGGTTCCGTTCTCCAAACGCGGCGGAAGAGCACCTGAAAGCGCTGGCCCGTAAAGGCGCAATCGAGATTATCTCTGGTGCCTCCCGCGGTATTCGTCTGCTGACGGAAGAAGAACCCGGTCTGCCGCTGATCGGCCGCGTGGCTGCCGGTGAGCCGCTGCTGGCTCAGCAGCATATCGAAGGCCATTTCCAGGTCGACCCGGCGATGTTCAAGCCGAATGCCGATTTCCTGCTGCGCGTTAGCGGTATGTCGATGAAAGACATCGGTATCCTCGACGGCGATCTGCTGGCAGTGCATAAAACGCAGGATGTGCGTAACGGCCAGGTTGTCGTGGCGCGTATCGACGAAGAAGTGACGGTTAAACGCCTTAAAAAACAGGGCAACATCGTCGAACTTCTGCCAGAAAACAGCGAGTTTTCACCGATCGTGGTGAACCTGCGCGAACAAAATTTCACTATTGAAGGGCTGGCCGTTGGCGTGATCCGCAACGGAGAGTGGCTGTAACACCTTCACCACGCAGCATCGTCTGATGGATGATGCTGCGCTGTCTTCTCTCAGTCAGGCTCTTTCTTATGCTCTTTCACGCCGCTGATAAAGCCCTGTGGCGCCTGGCGCTACCCATGATTTTCTCCAATATCACCGTCCCGCTGCTGGGGCTGGTTGATACCGCCGTTATCGGCCACCTCGACAGCCCGGTTTATCTCGGCGGCGTCGCGGTGGGTGCCACGGCCACCAGTTTCCTTTTCATGCTGCTGCTTTTCCTGCGGATGAGCACCACCGGGCTGACGGCTCAGGCCTTTGGCGCAAAAGACCCCCTCCGTCTGGCGCGGGCGCTGGTGCAGCCATTGGGGCTGGCCTTAGGGGCCGGCCTGCTGATCGTCCTGTTCCGGGCACCGCTGATCGACCTGGCGTTGCATATCGTGGGCGGCAATCAGGCGGTGCTGGAACAGGCACAGCGCTTTCTGGATATTCGCTGGCTGAGCGCGCCGGCCTCGCTGGCAAACCTGGTGCTGCTTGGCTGGCTGCTGGGCGTGCAGTATGCCCGTGCGCCGGTGATCCTGCTGGTGGTCGGCAACCTGCTGAATATTGTCCTTGACCTGTGGCTGGTGATGGGCCTGCACATGAACGTGCAGGGGGCCGCGCTGGCGACGGTGGTCGCCGAATACGCCACCTTTATCATCGGGCTATTGATGGCAAGGCACGTGCTGGTGCTGCGTGGCGTGTCCTTCAGCATACTGAAGAACGCCTGGCGCGGGGATGTACGACGGCTGCTGGCATTAAACCGCGATATCATGCTGCGCTCCTTACTGCTGCAGCTGTGCTTCGGGGCGGTGACCGTTTTCGGGGCTCGTCTCGGGGGCGATATCGTCGCCGTTAACGCCCTCCTGATGACCATGCTGACCTTCACCGCCTATGCGCTGGATGGGTTTGCCTACGCCGTCGAAGCCCATTCCGGGCAGGCCTATGGCGCGCGCGATGGCAGCCAGCTGCTTGAGGTCTGGCGGGCAGCCTGCCGTCAGTCGGGGATGGTGGCGCTGATATTTGCGGCGATCTACGCCGTGGCGGGGCCGTACATTATCGCGCTGTTAACCTCGATCCCCTCGCTGCAGCAGCTGGCCGACCGCTATCTGATCTGGCAGGTAATTCTGCCGGTAATTGGCGTGTGGTGCTATTTGCTGGATGGCATGTTTATCGGGGCGACCCGGGGAGCTGAGATGCGTAACAGCATGGCGGTGGCGGCGGCAGGGTTTGCCCTGACGCTGTTGACGCTACCGGTTCTCGGTAACCACGGACTGTGGCTGGCGCTGGCGGTCTTCCTTGCGCTGCGCGGCCTGTCGTTGGCGCTGATCTGGCGGCGACACTGGCAGCGCGGCACCTGGTTTTCATAATGGTTTTGTCGCGGTTTTTGTCGTGTAGATGGTTAAAGATTCCGAATAATAAATTAAACCCAGAATTCTTAACTATAGTTAACATTATGTCCGGCACGCAGCGGGCTGTTAACCCACCGAACGATGAGGACTGAATGATGAACAAAGACGAAATCGGCGGTAACTGGAAACAGTTGAAAGGTAAAGCGAAAGAACAATGGGGTAAGCTCACCGATGATGACATGACGGTCATTGAAGGTAAGCGTGACCAGCTGGTAGGTAAAATCCAGGAACGTTACGGATTTGCCAAAGATCAGGCCGAGAAAGAAGTGTCTGACTGGGAACGTAAAAACGGCCACCGCTGGTAGCGGGGCGCATCAGTGTTCTGACCCTTTGTTATTGCCTGCCCGTGCGGTACACGGAGGTACCGACAACCCTGATTCCCGCTCTGGCGCAAGCCTCAGCGGGCTTTCTTTTTAATCAGAATCGTGTGGTCATGCTGGCAGTGCCCCGGCGTACTACAGGCTTCGACTTCGACGCAGCCGGCACACAGACCATGTGCTTCAATCACGTTATGACGCAGCGCGAAGCCCATTCTGGCAGCCAGGGTATGCATAATATCTTCCAGCCCTTCGGCACACTCTTCTTTCACCACGCCGCAGCGATCGCAGATAAACATCGCGGAGGTATGGGTCGGCTGATCGATCAGATGGCACAGCACGTAACTGTTGGTTGATTCCACCTTATGCACGAATCCCTGCTCAAGCAGAAACTCCAGCGCACGATATACCGTAGGCGGTTTAGC
Source organism: Enterobacter sp. JUb54 (assembly GCF_014298075.1). Taxonomy (GTDB): domain Bacteria; phylum Pseudomonadota; class Gammaproteobacteria; order Enterobacterales; family Enterobacteriaceae; genus Klebsiella; species Klebsiella lignicola. Next base: position 3,667,567 of record NZ_CP060418.1, on the reverse strand, counting down.
CTGCGGCTCTTTATCGCGGAGCAGGTCGAGCAGATCGTAGGCGCTAATCGCCCCTTGCTGCAGGCTCATCAGGCGCAATACTTCCAGGCGCTGGGGAGTCAGGCGCACGCCGCGCTGTGCACAGAGCTTTTCAGCATGCGCTAACAATTCTTGCGAAGTGGTCTTATTCATGAGCATCCTCTGGCCGCCCGAGTGTGAAGTTGTTACTTTATCACGATCCAGGCAAAACGCCGAGAACCGGTAGCTTGTGCTATACCTGATGCATCTCATTTTCGGGAGAAAACGATGAAACGACCTGATTGCATTCGACATTGGCATGAACTCGAAGGGCCCGATGACGCCACTTATCCCAATAACCCAGAACGCTTTTCCATTGGTGCGCCGCTGGCGCGTGGGTTACGGCTGAACCGGCTGGGGATCCATCATGAGCGTTTACCGCCAGGCCGTCGGACTTCTTATCCCCACGCAGAAAGTGATGAAGAAGAGTTTATCTACGTGCTGGAGGGATATCCTGAAGTCTGGATTAACGGCTATCTGTGGAAGCTGGAGCCTGGGGACAGTGTCGGGTTTCCTGCCGGCACCGGCGTATGCCATACCTTCCTGAATAACACCGAACAGGAGGTACGCCTGTTGGTGGTGGGCGAGGCGAACAAAAAATTCAATCGCATCTATTACCCGCTTAACCCGGAGTATGCCGCGACGCGTCAGGATCGTTGGGTCGATCATCCGCCGCAATTTTTCGGCCCTCACGACGGCAAACCGCGCAGGAGATAGCCCGTGTCTCAGGTGCAAAGCGCCCGCGGTGGCGCTATGCGCCTGTGCTGTATCTTTGTGCTATAGTAGCGCCCCTTTTTACCCGGATGCCTGTTTATTCGCCATGATGCCAGAATCAACTTCTCACGTTTTTGCCGCCCACCGTTTTTCCATTGCGCCGATGCTCGACTGGACAGACAGGCACTGCCGTTACTTCCTGCGTCTGCTGTCGCGGCAAACGCTGCTGTATACCGAAATGGTCACCACCGGGGCGATTATTCACGGCAAAGGCGACTATCTGGCCTATAGCGAAGAAGAGCATCCACTGGCACTGCAGCTGGGCGGTAGCGATCCGGCGGCGCTGGCGCAGTGCGCAAAACTGGCACAAGCCCGCGGCTACGATGAGATCAACCTGAACGTTGGCTGCCCGTCCGACCGCGTGCAGAACGGCATGTTTGGCGCCTGCCTGATGGGTAATGCCCAACTGGTAGCCGACTGTATTAAAGCGATGCGCGATGTGGTGTCGATTCCGGTGACGGTAAAAACCCGTATCGGCATCGATGACCAGGACAGCTATGAATTCCTGTGTGATTTCATCGATACCGTCTCCGGGAAGGGCGAGTGCGAGATGTTCATCATCCACGCTCGTAAAGCCTGGCTCTCTGGCCTGAGCCCGAAAGAAAACCGTGAGATCCCACCGCTGGATTACCCGCGCGTGTATCAGCTGAAGCGCGACTTCCCGCATCTGACCATGGCGATCAACGGTGGTATTAAATCGCTGGAAGAGGCGAAACTGCACCTGGCGCATATGGATGGCGTGATGGTGGGGCGTGAGGCTTATCAGAACCCGGGGATCCTGGCGTCAGTCGATCGCGAAATCTTTGGCGGTGATGGCGCCGATGCCGATCCGGTCGCGGTGGTGCGCGCGATGTACCCGTACATCGAACGTGAGCTGAGCAACGGGACCTACCTGGGCCATATTACCCGCCATATGCTGGGCCTGTTCCAGGGGATCCCGGGTGCACGCCAGTGGCGTCGCTACCTGAGCGAGAATGCGCACAAAGCCGGTGCCGATATCAATGTGCTGGAACACGCGCTGAAACTGGTTGCCGATAAGCGTTAAGTTTTCACTAAAACCTGGTCAAATTCACCATGCCCTGCATAAATCATGCGGGGCATTTTTCTTTAAATTCAATGTGTTATGTTTGGCATGATTTTTGTAATACCCAAAGAAGTTGCATAGACATTTCTTTGGGGAGAAGACGATGCTGGAACTCTTATTCGTTATAGGCTTTTTTGTCATGTTGTTGGTCACCGGCGTGTCGTTACTGGGGATTATCGCCGCCATCGTGGTCGCGACCGCGCTGATGTTCGTGGGTGGGCTGTTTGCATTAATGATTAAACTGCTGCCGTGGCTACTGCTGGCGGTTGTCGTGGTATGGGTGATTCGGGCGATAAAATCGCCTGCTGACAACCGTTATCGCGGGAATAACCGTTGGCGTTACTAAGGTATTGAGCGGTGTATCACAACCTGAAGATTTTTGCATAAAACAGCGTAGGCTTTGCCTATTAAATCTGTCACTATTAGCGCGTTAATGAATTCATCGCGCTGTACCCTACATACAGCCGAACAAAAAAAAGTAAGGGCTTCCCAGGTGGAAGCCCTAAACTTTTGTCCCTCTCCCGTCATACTTCAGACTACAGGGGCGTTGGCTGCCTCGTTATTCGGCTCATCCATGAGCCTCACCCTTATCAGGGCCGCTGCTCGCAGCGTTCAAATCTGTTCCAGACAGATTTGTCACCCCAGTCGCTGACTGTTGTCAGCTCCCGGGGATTCGTTCTCTTGCCGCCTGCCTGTAGCCCGAATGATTTAGGGAGAGTCTCCCGTCGTTCGCCTTCAAACGACAAACTACTGAAGTGAAGGACTTACGGCAGCAGCAGGCTTGAGCCTTCGGTCACTCGGCTTTCCAGCACCTCATGCGCGCGTCGGGCATCGGTCAGGGCATATTTCTGGCTGTCCGCCACGTCAACGTTAATCGCGCCGCTGGCAATCAGTGAAAACAGCTCGCGGCTGGCTTGCTCCAGCTCTTCACGATTGGTGATATAGCCTTGCAGAGAAGGGCGGGTTACGAACAGCGAACCTTTCTGGTTGAGGATCCCCAGGTTTACCCCGGTGACCGGGCCAGAGGAGTTGCCAAAGCTGACCATCAGCCCCCGGCGCTGCAGACAATCAAGAGACGCTTCCCAGGTATCTTTGCCCACGGAATCGTAGACCACATGGACTTTTTTCCCTTCGGTTATCTCCTTCAGGCGCTCAACGATATTCTCTTCACGATAGTTAATCACCTGCCAGGCCCCGGCCTGCTTCGCCCGCTGCGCTTTTTGCGCGCTGCCGACGGTACCAATCAGTTTTGCGCCCAGCGCCTTCGCCCACTGGCAGGCAATCAGCCCGACGCCGCCGGCGGCAGCGTGGAACAGGAACGGCTCTCCGGGTTTGATATCGTAGGTTTTACGCAGCAGATAATAGACGGTCAGCCCTTTCAAAAACGAGGCGGCGGCCTGCTCAAAGGAGATCGCGTCCGGTAACAGGGCCGCTTTGTCCGCCGGGACGTTATGCACGGAACTGTAGGCGCCGAGGGCCGATTGCGCGTAGACCACGCGGTCGCCCTGCCGGATATGGGTCACGGCGCGGCCCACTTTGGTCACCACGCCTGCGGCTTCGGTGCCCAGTCCGCTCGGCAGGGACGGCGGCGGATAGAGACCGCTGCGAATATAGGTGTCGATATAGTTAATACCGATGGCTTTGTTTTCTACCTGGATTTCGTTTTCACCAGGCTCTGCGGGGGTAAACTCCACCGCGTTAAGCACTTCCGGGCCACCATGTTTGTGGAATTCAATGCGCGTTGCCATGCTCCCTCCGTAAGAAAAATATGGTAATCTTTCGACCCACTCTTTATCTCGGTAACTCCATTCACTATGGCAGGAAATAAACCCTTCAACAAACCACAGACTGAACCCCGTGAGCGCGATTATCAGGTCGCCGGGTTGAAAGTACCACCGCACTCGATTGAAGCGGAACAGTCGGTGTTGGGCGGTTTAATGCTGGACAACGAGCGCTGGGACGACGTTGCCGAGCGTGTGGTGGCGGAAGATTTCTACACCCGTCCGCACCGCCATATCTTTATTGAGATGGCGCGCCTGCAGGAAACGGGCAGCCCGATTGACCTGATTACGCTGGCGGAATCGCTGGAGCGTCAGGGTCAACTGGACAGCGTCGGGGGCTTTGCCTATCTGGCTGAGCTGTCGAAAAACACGCCAAGTGCGGCGAACATCAGCGCTTATGCGGATATCGTACGCGAACGTGCAGTTGTCCGTGAGATGATCTCGGTCGCCAATGAAATCGCTGAAGCGGGCTTCGATCCGCAGGGCCGCACCAGTGAAGACCTGCTCGACCTGGCGGAGTCCCGGGTATTCAAAATTGCGGAAAGCCGCGCCAACAAAGACGAAGGCCCGAAAAATATCGCCGATGTCCTTGATGCGACCGTAGCGCGTATCGAGCAGCTGTTCCAGCAGCCGCATGACGGCGTCACCGGGGTGAATACCGGCTATGACGATCTGAACAAAAAGACCGCCGGCCTGCAGCCGTCGGATCTGATTATCGTCGCTGCCCGTCCTTCAATGGGTAAGACGACATTTGCGATGAACCTCGTTGAAAATGCGGCGATGTTGCAGGATAAACCGGTACTCATTTTCAGTCTTGAGATGCCATCAGAGCAGATCATGATGCGTTCTCTGGCGTCGCTGTCGCGGGTCGATCAGACCCGTATTCGTACCGGCCAGCTGGATGATGAAGACTGGGCACGTATCTCCGGCACGCTGGGCATTCTGCTGGAAAAACGCAATATCTATATCGATGACTCCTCCGGCCTGACGCCGACGGAAGTGCGCTCCCGTGCGCGACGTATCGCCCGTGAACACGGCGGTATTGGGCTTATCATGATCGACTACCTGCAGCTGATGCGCGTGCCGTCGCTCTCCGATAACCGTACCCTGGAAATCGCGGAAATTTCCCGTTCACTGAAGGCGCTGGCGAAAGAGCTTCAGGTGCCGGTGGTGGCGCTGTCGCAGCTTAACCGATCGCTGGAGCAACGTGCTGATAAACGCCCGGTAAACTCCGATTTGCGTGAATCAGGTTCCATCGAGCAGGATGCCGACTTAATCATGTTTATCTACCGTGATGAGGTCTATCACGAGAACAGCGACTTGAAAGGCATCGCGGAAATTATTATTGGTAAACAGCGTAACGGCCCCATCGGGACAGTACGTCTGACGTTTAATGGTCAGTGGTCGCGCTTCGACAACTATGCTGGGCCACAATACGACGACGAATAAATCTCCGTCATCCTTCATGCCGCAGATGCGTTGACTACGCCTGTTCACCCCGGTCACCTAGTTTACTAAGCTCCCGGGAATTCTCAGGCTTGTCGCCTTCCTGCAACACGAATGATTTAGGAGATTCTTTTATTAAGGAATTCAAATGCAAGCGGCAACTGTAGTCATTAACCGCCGCGCTCTGCGACACAACCTGCAACGTCTACGTGAGCTGGCGCCCGCCAGCAAGCTGGTTGCAGTCGTGAAAGCGAACGCTTACGGACACGGTCTTCTTGAGACCGCGCGAACGCTCCCTGATGCCGATGCTTTTGGCGTCGCCCGTCTCGAAGAGGCTCTGCGCCTGCGCGCCGGTGGCATCACCCAGCCGGTCCTGCTGCTGGAAGGTTTTTTTGATGCCGCCGATCTGCCGGTGATTTCCGCACAACAGCTACAAACCGCAGTACACAGCCTGGAACAACTGGAAGCGCTGGAGCAGGCCGAACTGCCTGAGCCGGTCACCGTCTGGATGAAGCTGGATACCGGGATGCATCGCCTGGGCGTATTGCCGGAACAAGCACAAGCGTTCTGGCAGCGTCTGAGCCAATGCAAAAACGTGCGCCAGCCGGTCAATGTGGTCAGCCACTTTGCGCGCGCCGACGAACCTGAGTGCGGCGCCACCGAACGGCAGCTGGATATTTTCACCACCTTCACCGAAGGCAAGCCTGGCCTGCGCTCCATTGCGGCGTCGGGCGGGATCCTGCTGTGGCCGCAGTCGCATTTCGACTGGGTGCGCCCGGGCATTATTTTATACGGCGTCTCGCCGCTGGATAGCCCGTCTACCGGCGCGGATTTTGGCTGTCAGCCGGTGATGTCGCTGACATCAAGCCTGATTGCCGTGCGCGACCATAAAGCGGGTGAGCCGGTAGGTTACGGCGGCACCTGGGTCAGCGAACGTGACACGCGTCTTGGCGTGGTGGCTATGGGTTACGGCGACGGTTACCCGCGGGCGGCGGCCTCCGGCACACCGGTGCTGGTAAACGGTCGCGAAGTGCCGATTGTCGGGCGTGTAGCGATGGACATGATTTGCGTCGACCTGGGCCCAGAGGCACAGGACAAATCCGGCGATCCGGTGGTGCTGTGGGGCGAAGGCCTGCCGGTTGAACGCATCGCCGCGCTTACGAAAGTGAGTGCTTACGAACTTATTACGCGCCTGACCTCCAGAGTCTCGATGAAGTTCGTAGATTAATTAGGGATTAATGACCCCAAGGTGGGCGATCCGCTAGCCCGGCTCAGGCGTTGACGCCGCAAGCCGGGGAAACTGACCGCCCGCACCGCGCTCGCACACGCTCGTCGTCGACTATCGACCAACATCCTCTCGATCTTCTGTTGCTTCCGGTTTATTGTGTTATTTCCTGCCTCTCGTAAACCCGGAGAAACATCGCGTGTTTCAACAAGTTGACGCCTACGCTGGCGACCCTATTCTCTCCTTAATGGAGCGTTTCAAAGAAGATCCACGTAGTGACAAAGTAAACCTGAGCATCGGCCTGTATTACAACGAAGACGGGATTATCCCGCAGCTCCAGGCGGTTGCTGAAGCGGAAGCGCGCCTTAACGCACAGCCGCACGGCGCCTCGTTGTACCTGCCGATGGAAGGGCTGAATGCCTATCGCAATGCCATCGCTCCGCTGCTGTTTGGCGCGGAACATCCGGTACTGCAACAGCAGCGCGTCGCTGCCATCCAGACGCTGGGCGGCTCCGGCGCATTGAAAGTCGGCGCCGATTTCCTGAAACGCTACTTCCCGGGCTCCCGCGTATGGGTCAGTGACCCGACCTGGGAAAACCACATTGCCATATTTGAAGGGGCTGGCTTCGAAGTAAGTACTTACCCTTGGTTTGATAGCGAAACCAACGGCGTGCGTTTTGACGCGCTGCTGGAAAAACTGCAAACGTTGCCAGAACGTGACATCGTGCTGCTGCATCCGTGCTGTCATAACCCGACCGGCGCCGATTTGAACCATGCTCAGTGGGATCAGATCGCGGACGTACTGAAAGCGCGCAACCTGATTCCGTTCCTCGATATCGCCTATCAGGGCTTTGGCGCCGGCATGGACGATGATGCCTACGCGATCCGCACGATTGCCAGCACCGGCATGCCGATGCTGGTCAGCAACTCCTTCTCGAAAATTTTCTCGCTGTACGGCGAGCGCGTTGGCGGGCTGTCGGTGGTCTGCGAAGACTCAGATACCGCTAACCGCGTGCTGGGGCAGCTGAAGGCGACCGTGCGTCGCAACTACTCCAGCCCGCCGAACTTTGGCGCCCAGGTGGTTGCGATGGTGCTGAATGACGCCGAGCTGAAAGCCAGCTGGCTGGCCGAAGTCGAAGCGATGCGTACCCGTATTCTGGCGATGCGTCAGGAGCTGGTGAACGTCCTGAAAGAGGCGGTGCCGGATGTGAGTTTCGACTACCTGCTGAAGCAGCGCGGCATGTTCAGCTATACCGGCCTGAGCGCAGCACAGGTTGACCGTCTGCGCGAAGAGTTTGGCGTGTATCTGATTTCCAGCGGCCGCATGTGCGTCGCGGGTCTCAATTCACGCAACGTGCAGCGCGTGGCGAAAGCGTTCTCCGCCGTGATTTAACGCCCCGCCAGTTCATTGCCCTTTCCGGCCTGATGGAAGGGGCAATGCCCTTCATGAAGTGTGATCATTCTCTTTTTCTATGACATATAAGCAGATAATCCTTTGCATCAATAGATGTCGGGGTTAAGGTCATAGCATATTGCTAAGCAGCCACATGATTGAAAACTATAACGATTAGGTTGTTTTGACACACACAATCATTCAAGTCATGCCGTAATGCGAGCCCGGTGAACTGCGTGGCAGTCGCTTGAAGGATGACGCCTGAAGGGATAATAAATATGCGCAAGATGACGCTGGCCTTGTCGGCCATTTGCTTACTGTTCACGCTAAACGGCAGCGTTATGGCTCAAGCCTCAACGCCCCAGCCGCTGTCAACCGGCACTAACGTCGCTAAACTCGCTGAACAAGCCCCCATCCACTGGGTCTCCGTGGCGCAAATTGAAAACAGCCTGTTAGGCCGTGAGCCGTTTGCCGTCGGGTTTGATATTGACGATACCGTCCTCTTTTCCAGTCCGGGCTTCTGGCGCGGGCAGAAAACCTTTTCCCCCGGTAGCGATGATTACCTGAAAAACCCTGAATTCTGGGAAAAAATGAACAATGGCTGGGATGAGTTCAGTATGCCGAAAGAAGTGGCGCGCCATCTCATTGCCATGCATGTGAAACGTGGCGATCGCATTTACTTCGTCACCGGACGCAGCCAGACCAAAACCGAAACCGTCTCAAAAACGCTGCAGGATGATTTCCTGATCCCGGCGGCCAACATGAACCCGGTGATCTTTGCCGGCGACAAGCCGGGCCAGAATACCAAAACGCAATGGCTGAAAGAGAAGAACATCAAGGTCTTCTACGGCGATTCCGATAATGATATCTCCGCCGCGCGTGAGGCGGGTGCCCGCGGCATTCGCGTACTGCGCGCGTCAAACTCTTCGTATAAACCGTTGCCGATGGCCGGGGCGCTGGGCGAAGAAGTGGTGGTCAATTCCGAGTACTGACGGTCGGATTCGGTAACAGCAGATAGCACAGAATACGGCAGCGCATAAGCTGCCGTTTTTTTGTACAAAAAAGCGGGTGGGGAGGTTTTACCTTTTCGCTTATTGCTGCACACTTAGAAGGACTCATTCGCGACAGGAATCATTGGGGTCGCATCCGTCAATGCTGACGTCAGGCTCAACATCTCCACGCGTCACCTGACACACTGCCTCTGCTGCGCCAGCACGCCATTGCCAGACCAGGGGAACATCGTATTCACGGCGCTTAGCGGCAGAATGTCGCGACGCCAACGGGGGAATCACAGATGACAATTTCGGATTTATTGCTGTACTGCATGGCGAAACCGGGCGCGGAGCAAAGCGTGCACAGCGACTGGAAGGCCACGCAGATTAAGGTGTCGGACGTGCTGTTTGCGCTGGTGAAAGAGGTGGAAGATAAGCGACCGGCGGTCTCGCTGAAAGCCAGCCCTGAACTTGCCGAACTGTTGCGGGAGCAGCACGTTGATATCCGCCCCAGCAGACATCTGAATAAAGCCCACTGGAGTACGGTATTTCTCGACGGCGCGCTGCCGGACTCACAAATCTACTATCTGGTCGATGCCTCATATCAGCAGGCAGTCCGGCTGCTGTCGGAACCGACCCGACAGCAGCTTTCACGCTGATTAACCCAGTAAAGGTTTAAGGAAGCGCGCCGTGTGTGATGTCTCGCACCCGGCCACGGTCTCTGGCGTGCCGGAGACGAGGATTTCACCGCCGCCGCTACCACCTTCGGGACCGAGGTCAACGATCCAGTCAGCGGTTTTGATGACATCCAGGTTGTGCTCAATCACCACGATGGTGTTGCCCTGATCGCGCAGCTGATGCAGTACGTCCAGCAGCTGTTGGATATCCGCAAAGTGCAGGCCGGTGGTGGGCTCATCGAGAATATACAGCGTCTGACCCGTACCGCGTTTGGACAGCTCGCGCGCCAGCTTCACACGCTGGGCTTCGCCACCGGAGAGCGTGGTGGCCGACTGGCCTAGGCGGATATAGGTCAGGCCGACGTCCATCAGCGTTTGCAGCTTACGCGCCAGCGCCGGTACGGCATCGAAGAACTCGCGTGCTTCTTCAATGGTCATATCCAGCACTTCATGGATGGTCTTGCCTTTGTATTTAATCTCCAGCGTTTCACGGTTATAGCGTTTGCCTTTGCACTGGTCGCACGGCACGTAAATGTCCGGCAGGAAGTGCATTTCGACTTTAATCACGCCATCGCCCTGGCAGGCTTCGCAGCGCCCGCCGCGAACGTTAAAGCTGAAGCGCCCAGGCGTGTAGCCACGTGAACGTGATTCCGGCACGCCGGCAAACAGCTCACGAACCGGCGTGAAGACCCCGGTGTAGGTGGCCGGGTTCGAACGCGGCGTCCGGCCAATCGGGCTTTGGTCGATATCGATAACTTTATCGAAGTGTTCCAGGCCCTGCACATCGCGATAGGGCGCAGGTTCAACGATGGTCGCGCCGTTAAGCTGGCGCTGGGCAATCGGGAACAGGGTGTCGTTGATCAGCGTCGATTTACCCGAGCCGGAGACCCCGGTAATACAGGTAAACAGCCCTACCGGCAGCGTCAGGGTCACGTCTTTCAGGTTGTTGCCGCGGGCGCCGGTGAGTTTCAGCACTTTTTCCGGGTCGGCCGGCACGCGCTGCTTCGGCACTTCAATTTTGCGTTTGCCGCTCATGTACTGGCCGGTCAGGGATTCCGGGACCGCCATGATCGCCTCCAGCGTCCCTTCCGCCACCACCTGACCGCCGTGAACCCCGGCGCCAGGGCCGATATCGATCACGTGGTCCGCGGCGCGGATGGCGTCTTCGTCATGCTCGACGACAATCACCGTATTCCCGAGATTACGCAGATGAACCAGCGTCCCGAGCAGGCGCTCGTTATCACGCTGATGCAGGCCGATGGAGGGCTCATCCAGTACGTACATCACCCCCACCAGACCGGCGCCAATCTGGCTGGCCAGGCGAATACGCTGGGCTTCACCGCCGGAGAGCGTTTCAGCCGAACGGGAGAGCGTCAGGTAGTTCAGGCCGACGTTGACGAGGAACTTCAGGCGGTCGCCGATCTCTTTCAGCACTTTTTCGGCGATTTGCGCCCGCTGGCCGGAGAGCTTCAGGTTAGTGAAGAAATCCATCGCATGACCAATGCTCATATCGGAAATGGTCGGCAGCGGCGTGTTTTCGACGAACACATGACGGGCTTCGCGACGCAGACGGGTACCGTTACAGCTGGTGCACGGACGATTGCTGATAAACTTCGCCAGCTCTTCACGCACCGCGCTGGATTCCGTCTCTTTGTAGCGGCGCTCCATATTATGCAGCACGCCTTCGAACGGATGGCGGCGTACCGAGGTGTCGCCCCGGTCGTTCATGTATTTAAACTCGATATTCTCTTTGCCTGAGCCATACAAAATGACTTTTTGCACGTCGGCACCGAGGGTTCCCCAGGGGGCTTCGATATCGAATTTATAGTGTTCTGCCAGCGATTTCAGCATCTGGAAGTAGTAAAAGTTACGCCGATCCCAGCCGCGGATCGCGCCGCCGGCCAGCGACAGTTCGACGTTCTGAATTACGCGCTCAGGATCGAAGTACTGCTGGACGCCCAGGCCGTCGCAGGTCGGGCAGGCCCCCGCCGGGTTGTTGAATGAAAACAGGCGCGGTTCCAGTTCACGCATGCTGTAGCCGCAAATCGGACAGGCGAAGTTGGCGGAAAACAGCAGCTCTTCCGCTTTGGCGTCGTCCATATTGGCGACAATCGCGGTGCCGCCGGAGAGATCGAGGGCGGTTTCGAAAGATTCGGCCAGACGTTGCGAAAGGTCGTCACGCACTTTAAAGCGGTCGATAACCACTTCGATGGTGTGTTTCTTTTGCAGCTCCAGCTTAGGCGGATCCGAGAGATCGCAGACTTCGCCGTCGATCCTCGCTCGGATATAGCCCTGACTGGCGAGGTTTTCCAGCGTTTTGGTGTGCTCACCTTTACGCTCTTTAATAATCGGCGCCAGCAGCATCAGGCGTTGGCCTTCCGGCTGAGAGAGCACGTTATCGACCATCTGGCTGACGGTTTGCGCCGCCAGAGGGACATCGTGATCCGGGCAGCGCGGCTCACCGACGCGCGCGTAAAGCAGACGCAGATAGTCGTGAATTTCGGTGATGGTGCCGACCGTGGAGCGCGGGTTATGGGACGTTGATTTCTGTTCGATGGAAATCGCAGGCGACAGCCCTTCAATATGATCGACGTCCGGTTTCTCCATCAGCGACAGAAACTGGCGCGCATAGGCAGAAAGCGATTCAACGTAACGGCGCTGTCCTTCGGCATACAGCGTGTCGAAAGCCAGTGATGATTTGCCTGATCCTGACAGCCCGGTAACGACAATCAGCTTGTCGCGTGGGATGACGAGGTTGATGTTTTTGAGATTATGGGTGCGGGCGCCCCGAACTTCGATCTTATCCATTCACCTTTCCCGGTAGGTAGATACACGGACTGCCTGGTTTGCATAAAGAACAAACGGCGGAAACGGCTAATTATGGCACAATCAGACCTGTTTTAATATACAGTATTGGAACGGTAGTTGGTCTACGCAATGAAAAATTGCAGGTCGATGAGATGTTTAGTGGATTCCGCCGCGCAGCTATCAAAATGCCCCTTTGTAGTGTTAGAATTACCGGTTTACACTTATTAAGAAACAACCCATTCAGGAGATTCGATCATGGCCAGCAGAGGCGTAAACAAGGTGATTCTCGTCGGTAATCTGGGGCAGGACCCGGAAGTACGCTACATGCCAAGTGGCGGCGCAGTCGCCAACGTCACGCTGGCGACTTCCGAATCCTGGCGCGATAAGCAGACCGGTGAAATGAAAGAGCAGACTGAATGGCACCGTGTGGTGCTGTTCGGCAAACTGGCTGAAGTCGCTGGTGAATACCTGCGTAAAGGCTCGCAGGTTTACATTGAAGGTCAGCTGCGTACCCGTAAATGGACCGATCAGTCCGGTGCAGAGAAGTACACCACAGAGGTTGTGGTCAACGTCGGTGGCACCATGCAGATGCTGGGCGGCCGTCAGGGCGGTGGCGCTCCGGCAGCGGGTGGCCAGCAGCAGGGCGGTTGGGGTCAGCCTCAGCAGCCGCAGGGTGGCAGCAACCAGTTCAGCGGCGGCGCGCAGTCTCGTCCGCAGCAGCAGGCTCCGGCCGCACCGTCTAACGAACCGCCGATGGATTTCGATGACGACATCCCGTTCTGAGGCCAGCCTTAGTCGCGGTTGTTAGCAAATGATAAAAAGCCCCGTTTTTCGGGGCTTTTTTATGCCTGTCGATCGCTCATCTGTCCCGACTTACTGCGTGGCAGGCGTGGCAGGCGTGGCAGGCGTGGCAGGCGTGGCAGGCGTGGCCTTGGCCTTCGCGTCTGCGTCCACAGGGCTGGCTTTCGCGGTGGCCTGCTGCTTACGTGCCATCTCATCGATGATCAGCCGGTAGGCAATGTAGTACTTATAGATATTGCTGACGTAGGTCACGGTCTCGGAACCGATCTTTTCCGCGGCCAGATACTCGACGTTGCCAAACCAGATATTAGGGTCAAAACCGCGTTTTTGGGTCTCGGTTCGTAAGCGGGCGATCCGCGCCGGGCCGGCGTTATAAGAGGCGAACGAAAAGAGCGCCTTATCGAGTTTTGTCATCGGCTCGTCGCCATAATAACGATCGATCATCCAGCGCATATATTTCACCCCGGCATGGATATTGGGATCCAGCTTATTGATATCCCCGACCTTGAGCTCTTTGCCGGTCCGCGGCATCACCTGCATCACTCCGATGGCGCCGACGTGGCTGCGCACCGACTGATTCAGGCGTGACTCCTGATAGCCCTGTGCCGCCATCAACAGCCAGTCAACGTCATACTCATCGCCATATTTACGGAAGATCTCCACCATGGCTAAAAATTTACGTCGCTCCTTCTGGGCGGCGGCGTTTTTGACATATTTCGCGTCTTTCAGGTAGCGCAGCAAAATGGTATTGCCCAGCCTGCTGCCCTGACCGTTCGCTTTGATAAAGCTATTCAGCGAGGCGAGAAGCTGCGGGCTGTTCTTACGTACCGCCCAACCGATATTGGCATTGTCGCGCAGCACAATATCCTTGTGGACCTGAATGTTGGGGAAAACCTGCTGCCAGAACAACGCGATATGGCGGTCAACGACGGTCAGCGGAATCAGGCCGGCGTTGAGCATTTCAATCAGATCCTCATCCTCGAGCGATTCCGGAACGGTTTCGATAATCACCGAAGGCTGCGAAGCTTTGGCAAAGCGCGCGTTGAGGGCCACCAGACTCTGGTAATAGCTGGAGGACTGGCGCACATAGACCTTCTTACCGGAAAGCTGATCGAGGCTACTCACCGCCGGGGTTCCCGGGGCGCTCAGCAGCAGCTCCTGGACGTTGGCGTAAACCGGCGCGGTGAAGTCCGCCAGCTGTTTGCGCTCATCGGTCATGGTGAGATTGGTGGCGATAATATCGCCCTTGCCGGCTTCGAGCTCGCTGAAAAGCCGGTCACGGGCCACGGGAACAAAGACAATGCGCACTTTCAGATGGCGATGCTTGAGCTTCTGCTCTTTCATCAATTGTTGATTAAGGCTGCGCTCGTACTCGATAAAAATATCGTGCGTTGCCCCGCGCTGGGTGCCTTTGTCGATAAAGAAAAAGGTTTTGCTGTAGGTGGTTAATACCCGGATCACCCGCCGGTCGAGCATGCCGGGTAAATCGCCTTTCCAGGGCTTCAGCATCTCTTCCGTATGGACTTCCAGCGTCTCTCGTTCCTCATCGGAAGGCGGTTTCTTTTCCGCAGGCGCCGCATAAACCACGGCGGTGAACAGCAGGGTCGCAAGGCAGGTAAAGCAGACGCTAGCGTATCGGGAAAACGAGAGGATGTTCATGGAGTGACGCTCCGCAGATGCATCCTTTTATTTTAGCCAACTCTGCGCCGTTAGCCTGTTCCTTTACCAGATAAAACGTAGGGGATCTGCGTACTGTCCCTGACATATATCCCGCTGCGCTGGGATATATTTTCGACCAACAATATACGATGCTTATGGTGATTAAATAAGGGATAAGCGCATTAGGAGCTATTAATCATTGTGAAGACAATATGAGTAAATAATGTTGATATTGTGATGGTGTTATTCATTTTATTAATTTAACAACTCTGTGGGTTATTTTTATCATTTTCTATCCTGTTGTTTTACAGCATTAATCTAAAAATGGCAGGGTTATTTAATATTATCAACTTGATAATGAATCTCATTTCTAATAACGTGGTAAAGCACAATAATCATATTCAGGGCTGATCGGTAAACGCTATCTAAGAATAGTGCGGAACGCGTATTTCTTCATTTTTGATAAGGCGAAAATTTATATTCTGGCCGCAGGCTATTGCTATCCCGTTCATTGACCGGGAGGGGCTTCGCTACGCCGGAACCAGGCAGTCAGTGCTACGCATGGAAATGATGACCGTTGTTTATCTGAATGATGGAAGTGCCGCGCCCCGGCAGCAACAAAGAAAACAGGGCATATTTCATGAAACAATACTCAAACTACTCGTTGGCCGTGCTCATTCACGCGGCTATCTGGGGAGTGGTGTTACCTGCGCAGGCCGCCGATAGCAGCACCTCAAAAGAGACGAAGACCGCCAGTACCTCCACCGCTGCGCCAGAGAACGAAGAGACCATGGTGGTCACCGCCGCCAAACAGACCTTACAGGCTCCTGGCGTATCAACGCTGACCGCCGATGAGATCCGTAAACACCCGCCAGCCCGCGATATTTCAGAACTTATTCGCACCCAGCCAGGGGTGAACCTCACCGGTAACTCAACCAGCGGCCAGCGTGGCAACAACCGACAAATCGATATTCGCGGCATGGGGCCTGAAAATACCTTAATCCTGATCGACGGTAAGCCGGTCACCAGCCGCAACTCGGTGCGCTATGGCTGGCGTGGCGATCGGGATACTCGCGGCGATACCGGCTGGGTGCCGGCGGAGATGATCGATCACATTGACGTGGTGCGCGGCCCTGCGGCGGCACGCTATGGCAACGGCGCCATGGGGGGGGTAGTGAATATCATCACCAAACCGGTGAATAACGAATGGCATGGTTCCTGGAACACCTACATGAATGCGCCTCAGCATCGCAAAGAGGGGTCGACCAAACGCACCAACTTCAGCCTTGAAGGACCGATGTCGGACAGCGTCAGTTTTAATTTATGGGGCAACCTGAGTAAGACTCAGGCCGACGCCCAGGACATTAACTCGGGTCATGAGGCCGATCGTACCGGCACCTACGCCGGCTCTTACCCGGCCGGGCGCGAAGGGGTGGTTAATAAGGATATCCACGGCAAGGTGCGCTGGGAGTTTGCGCCGATGCAGGCGCTGGAGTTCGAAACCGGCTACAGCCGTCAGGGCAACCTCTATGCGGGGGATACGCAGAACACCAACACCAGTACGCTGGTGAAAAGCATGTACGGCAAAGAGACCAACCGGATTTACCGGCAGACCTACGGCATCACCTGGACCGGCGGCTGGGATAACGGCGTGACCAGTAACAGCTATGCGCAGTACGAACATACGCGCAACTCGCGGATGAATGAAGGGCTGGCGGGGGGCACCGAAGGGATCTTCTCCAGCAACGAATTCTCGGATATCGATCTCGCGGATGTGTTGTTGCACAGCGAGGTCAACATACCGTTTACGCTGGGGTTCGAGCAGAACCTGACGCTGGGCACCGAATGGAACCAGCAGCGGATGAAAGATGGCACCTCGACGTCGCAGTCGCTCTCTTACGGTTCAATCGACGGCATTTCGACGTCCGGGCGTACGCCTTACAGCAGCGCTGAAAT
The DNA here is from genome assembly GCF_014298075.1 of Enterobacter sp. JUb54. GTDB lineage: Bacteria > Pseudomonadota > Gammaproteobacteria > Enterobacterales > Enterobacteriaceae > Klebsiella > Klebsiella lignicola. Next base: position 3,650,914 of record NZ_CP060418.1, on the reverse strand, counting down.
TTTCTCGCTGTTTACCGAAGACAATATCGCGCTGACCGACAGCACCATGCTGACGCCGGCCCTGCGCTTCGACCACCACAGCATCGTCGGGAATAACTGGAGCCCATCGCTGAACTTGTCCCAGGGGCTGAGCGATGACTGGACTCTGAAACTCGGCATTGCACGCGCCTATAAAGCGCCGAACCTCTATCAGCTCAACCCCAACTACATTCTGTACAGCAACGGCCAGGGGTGCTACGCCAGCAGCTCTGCCTGCTATCTGATGGGTAACAGCGACCTGAAGGCCGAGACCAGCGTCAACAAAGAGATTGGCATTGAGTACAAGCACGAAGGCTATCAGGCCGGGATCACCTGGTTCCGTAACGACTACCACAATAAAATTGAGTCCGGGTATTCGGCCGTCGGCACGGCCAGCAACGGGACCACCAATATCTACCAGTGGGAGAACGTTCCTAAAGCGCTGGTAGAGGGGCTGGAAGGGTCGTTAAATGTGCCGGTAGGCGACACGGTCAACTGGAGCAACAACCTGACCTGGATGCTGCAAAGCAAGAACAAAACCACCGGTGACCGACTGTCGGTGATCCCGGAGTTTACCCTTAACTCGACGCTGAGCTGGCAGGTTCGCGAGGACTTCTCGCTGCAAAGCACCTTTACCTGGTACGGACGCCAGAAACCAAAACGCTTCAATTACAAAGGCGAGCCGGTGTCGGGTAGCGAGCTGAACGAGCTGAGCCCGTACAGCATCGTCGGGATGAGCGCGACCTGGGATGTGAACAAAAACCTCAGCCTGACCAGCGGCATCGATAACCTCTTTGATATTCGCCACTATCGTGCCGGGAATGCGCAAACCACCGGGAACGCCACCACCGGAGCCTATTTATACGGTGCCGGGGCTGAAACCTATAATGAGTCCGGACGGACGTTCTATGTCAGCGTAAATACCCATTTCTAATCGTTGACCGCCAGGCCGGGAAGGTGACAGCTCCCGGCCTGTTATTTCCATCCCCGAACGTGTCATCTGCAGATGACATCAGGATTGCAAACAAATATGCCGGCGAAATTGTGTCGGGGTCACCGAATAATATTTCTTAAATGTCCGGTTAAATGCACTGAGGTCTTCGTATCCGGCCATAATGCAAATATCCACAATGCGAAATTCGGGTTGTCTTTGTAATAAATCACGGCATAACAACATCCGCTGCTGTCGAATATACTCCATCGGTGACATGTTAAAATGATGGCGAAACAGACGGAAAAGGTGCCACTCTGAGTACCCGGAAAATACGCTTAGCGCGTTCACGGTGAGTTTTTTCTCGAGGTTGTTTTTTATCCAGCGCACCAGCTCGTTCAGGACGGACTGCTGGATCTCATTTTTACGCATGATGCATGCTCATTCGGGACTGCGGCCCCTGCGCCACAGGGTAAGCGGCGGCGGGTAGCCTGGTAAATGCCTCACCTTCCATGGTAAGGCGCCACTACTTTTCTATTAGATACAACAATTGGCTTGCTGTGATGCTCCCATTAGCCTCTGACACTTTATTCTGTGAATTTGAGGAAAATATGAAGGATTCATACAAATTATCTCTTTGATATAGTGTGGGAATGACCGTGACTTCTGCATAATTTATTCAAGATCTCTTCATTTTAATTTCGGTTTTTCAGGGTAAATTGCCCCTGTTCCTGGTTTATTCCAGAGGGCATCATTCCTAACAAGATCATTTCCCCCTTTCATCCCATTTAGAAAGGGGGCTTTTTGTTTTATAAATTACAAAAGTCATAGTGATATTTATTCTGTCCGTAAGGTGTTGCTCTGACTGCGGCGGCAGAACGAAGTTCCGTTAATTTTTTATTTTTTCACCATTCTCTAACATCCATTTTTTCTCCATTGTTTCACCATAATGACGTGTAATTCTGCGCCGTACTTACGCAAATCCCAGCAGAATTCTGCTATCGCCAAATATCTCTTAGACAAAACGTCCATGCTAAAGAAAACTAATATTATTGTCGGGCTATTACTTTCGCCATTTACGCTTTACGCATCAACCACCTATACCGTTGATGATATTCGTTTTGAGGGGTTGCAGCGCGTTACCGTCGGGGCAGCGCTCTTAAGCATGCCGATCCATACCGGAGAACCGGTTTCTAATGATGATATTAGCGAATCGGTGCGTGCGTTATATGCCAGCGGTAACTTTGAGAATGTGCAGATCCTGCGCGATGGCAGCACGCTGGTGGTGCAGGTGAAGGAGCGGCCGACGATTGCGAAGCTCAGCTTTTCAGGCAACAAATCAGTTAAGGATGATGCCCTGAAAGATAACCTGGCAGCCAGCGGGATCACCGAGGGAAGCGCGCTGGACCGCAACGCGATCAGTGAGATAGAAAAAGGGCTGCAGGATTTCTACTACAGCGTCGGGAAATACAGTGCCCAGGTTCATGCGGTCGTCACGCCGCTGCCGCGTAATCGCGTCGATTTAAAATTTGTGTTTCAGGAAGGGATCTCCGCAACGATTGCCCAGATTAATATCATTGGCAACCACGCGTTTTCTGAGGAGACGCTGCTGGACCAGCTGCAGTTGCGGGACCATATTCCGTGGTGGAACGTGGTCGGCGACAAAAAATACCAGAAGCAAAAAATGGAAGCCGACCTTGAGGCTCTGCGCAGCTATTATCTCGATCGTGGCTATGCACGCTTTACCATTAATTCCAGCCAGGTCAGCATCACCCCGGATAAAAAATCACTGTACCTCACGGTCAATATTTCCGAAGGCGAACGCTATAAGGTCACTCGTACCATCGTCAGTGGTGAAATGGCCACCCATGGCCAGGAAATAGAAGCGTTAGCGCAGCCTTTGTCCGGCACATGGTATAGCGGGGCAGGTATTACCGGCGTTGAAAATAGTATCAAAAAGCGCTTTGGCAAATACGGCTATGCCTGGCCACAGGTGACGACGAGTCCGGAAATCGATGATGCCCAAAAGAGCGTGATCCTGCACATTAACGTTGATGCCGGGCGTCGTTATTCCGTACGCCAGATCCGTTTCACCGGGAATGACACCTCGCGTGATGCCGTCCTGCGTCGTGAGATGCGGCAAATGGAAGGCGCGTGGCTCAACGACGAGAAAGTCCAGCAGGGCAAAGAGCGGCTGGATCGCACCGGTTATTTTGAGACGGTGGATAAAAGTATCGTACCGGTATCCGGCAGTCCGGATCAGGTCGATGTAGTCTATAAAGTGAAGGAGCGTAATACCGGGTCGTTTAACGTCGGTCTGGGTTACGGTACCGACAGCGGTATCAGCTATCAGCTTGGCGTGACTCAGGATAACTGGTTGGGCACCGGCAACAGCGTCACGTTTAACGGGACGCGCAGCAGCTATCAGTCCTACCTTGAGCTGGGCATGACCGACCCCTATTTTACCGTGGATGGCGTAAGCCTCGGCGGCAAAATTTTCTATAACAGCTATGACGCCTCCGACGCGGATACCGGGAGTTATAACCAGCAAAGCTACGGGCTGGGCAGCAGCCTTGGTTTCCCCATTAGCGAAAATAACTCGCTGAGCCTCGGCCTGGATTATGTCCATAACAAGCTGACTAATATGGAACCGGAGCTGACAACGTGGAATTACCTGAATTCACGCGGTATTTATCCGAATGTGGTCACAGAAGACGGCAACAGCGGGGCTGAATTTAGCGCCAACGACTTCTTTGTCAGTCTGGGGTGGGGCTACAATAACCTCGACCGTGGGTTTTTCCCCCGCGCCGGGAATAAAAGCAGCCTGAGCGGAAAAGTCACCGTACCGGGTTCCGATAACAGCTATTACAAAATCACTCTCGATACCACGCAGTATGTACCGCTTGATGAGGGGAAAAACTGGGTCTGGATGGAGCATCTGAAAGCGGGCTATGCCGGCGGCCTGAACGGCAATACGGTACCGTTTTACGACAGCTTCTACGCCGGAGGCTCAACTTCGGTGCGTGGCTTCTCTTCCAACACCATTGGCCCGAAAGCGGCTTATTATAACTGCAGTGGCTCTGAAAGCAGCTATAGCAGCTGCCCGTTGGACAGCTCTACCGATGCAGTGGGCGGCAATGCCGTGGTCGTACTCAACAGTGAATTCATTATTCCGACACCGTTTATCAACGATAAATATGCCGACAGTTTACGCACTTCGCTGTTTGTCGATGCGGGCACGGTCTGGAGTACGACCTGGAAAAATACCGCCCAGACAGAGGCGGCCGGGCTCCTGGATTATAGCGATCCGATGCATATCCGGATGTCGGCGGGGATTGCGGTACAGTGGATGTCACCATTAGGCCCGCTGGTATTCTCGTGGGCTGAACCCTTCAAAAAATACAGCGGTGATGAGACCGAGCAATTCCAGTTTAATATCGGGAAAACCTGGTAAAGGGCTACCGGCGACACGGTGGGCCAGGGAAGGCCCGTCGTCTACGCTCATGAGCACCGGGTGCTGACAGGATCTTATTTGTAAATATATACCTGGCACTTTTTCTTATTATGTCTATATCCCTTTCACCTCTACGTATTTTATATTAGAACGCTTACCCCGCATTGAGTAGGTTAGTTTTATGGTCACTTGTCCTGCATCACAATAATGCTCCGTGAACTTGCGGTTAAATATCATGTTTGCTATCACTATGGTGATGCTGTTTAAAATGGCAACCAAAGGATGCAATATGAAATGGACGGTTCAGAACACCATCATCTGCCCACATTCAGGGGTGGCATTTTCGAGTATCTCTGGCTTACGTTTTTTAAAATTCATCATATGGTATGAGGCTGATATTTTATTGCTGCCGGGTGAATCCATGAAACTGTATTCATCGAAGGTATTAGTTAATGATAAATATCACTATATTAACATTTATAATATCTCAACCTATAGCCATACGCAGTGGGAGACGTTGCGAGAGCGGCCATCTTGCCCCTATGAATTTGGGGCGACGATGCGTGATGGGTGTTGCTATCAGCCACATTGTGCGGTCAAACGATGCCCTGGCAGTTTACACTATCAGCCCCAGAGCTAACGGCAAAAGCATTAGCTGTTCGGGGTCTCACAGATAAAGTAGGGCGTATTGGTTGACATAAACAGCCATGATCCATGTTTTATTTTAATAATCCGGATGATAAACGCATCTTCATTTTTCATTCCGGTAAAGAACGGCGGCAAGATCTCATCGAATTTATGATCGGTTAAGGGTATTTGCGAACGGATATCTTCACCACTATTTTTAAAAATGTAGATATCATTTTTATCCTTGGTGTAAGAGATATGCTTCCTGATGCTGATGTTATCTACGACATCACCATTTTTCCCGGTGAAGGTCATCAGGCCATCTCCCTTGCTGGCAAAGAAGGTGACCGAGAAAGCGTATTTCTCATTGCCATTGATAATGGACAGCGCCGATGTACAGTTAATGGTGTCATCATCATCGGGCGAGTACAGATAATAGCAGGCAATACTTATTGCCACGATGAGAACGCTGCTACTGATAATTTTTATTATTTTTCGTGTTTTCATAGTCTGTTATTTTAAGTAGTAGTCAGAGATACAGTACGATTTTTTATTAGATGCGATGGGGTATCGACAGGAGATCACCGAGGTCCTGCTCGAAGGATAGTGATTGGTCATATAAAAAACCCGGCCATCTGAGCACGTAATGTGATGTGCTTTAAGAAAATCGAGATAGAACGTATCAAACCGCAAATCTTCATTGCGGTAGATTTTACAGTTATTCGCCGCGCTGATCAGGGTATACGCGGTGAAAGGCGCATCGCCGGTGGTGTGTTGATCGAAGTCGATATGTAATAGCACAATCAGCAACGATATTATCCCAGCCAGGGCCCAGCGAGCTTTTTTATTCATCAGCGATGTGTTGAGAACCGCGAGCATCGCGACAGGTTTGACATTGTCATTCGCGGGCGCTGGCGCTGGCGCAGGAGTGGATGCTGGCGCGATCTCTTCGTGACTATTGTGTACGGTTATCAGCGCCTGCGTGTCCTGCGATGTATCGCTATCAGTTTCACCACTACTTACTTCTTGCTGAATCAAAATACTGGTCTCATCAGCAATCATAAATCCCCGCTTGGGAATGGTTTGAATCAGCGTGCCATTCACCTCCAGGCGATTTAACGATTTACGCAGCAAAGAGATATTTTGATGTAGGGTATTTGGTGTGACGTTCATCCCCCTTTCTCCCCAGGCATTTTGTAGTAGCTCGGCCTGAGTGACAATTCTACCCTTGTTTTTAATTAATAAATAAAAGCAAAGGCTTGCAGGTATTGCCAGAGTGATATTTTTATCGGTCTTTATCGCGTGAAGAGTATGTGTTGCTGGATTGAATTTCAGCACGTTGTCGATAACGTAGATAGTATCCATATATATTTTCTTATTGTGAGAATAGTTACCACTGTGTCATTTATCTGGTGTTTGATGCCAGCGATACTAGCACCAAAGCGTAGATCTGACATTCGTCCATGACTAAGAATAATCTTAATCCAGCAATAGGTATGTTATAAAGATGCTTTTAAATGTTAAATTTCATGGTATTTATTCAGTATAATCAATTTGTTATGATTTTACAAAAATCCAACAGATGTGAATTTTATGCACTTCATGATTTTATGAGTAATAAAAATTAAGCGTTGCGTTTACTATTTGTGTATCAGAACTAACGGCCTTACCGTACCAAAAATAACGGTGATGTTTTGTCACTGTTTATAAAAGAAAAGTAAAAATACTGGCATGAGCATTTGCTCTCTTGGGTGAATGGTTCTCAGACGAATTGTTCAACGGATTATTTACTGTACTCGAAGGAATAGAGGCACTGTCATCATGGCTGCATTGATCGTAACCGATAACTATTTCTATTTACAGGGACTGTTGAATATTGCCAATGATGACTATTTTGTTGACTGGATCGACAATGTTGATAGCGAGTTTGCACGCTTCCAGTGTAAAAGACTGAGTGCGGAAGACTATGTGATTATCCATTTTTCGCAGATAGATAAAATGCTCTGTGCGTATCGCTTCTATTTATCGAATAGCCCGGCGAAGGTCATCGTGGCACCCGATGCGAAATTTGTCAGTGATGTTTCTGACATCAATAATATCTGTTTTTTATCGGCAAATGCGAGCGTTAAAACGGTTGAGAGCATCCTTAATCTTAATAAGTTTAAAGTCAGGAAACGGAATCTCACCGAGCGTGAAGAAAAAATAATGGCACTGATGCTCACCGGAAATGTGACTCATGACGTTTCTGAAATCCTCGGGCTGAGTATCAAAACGGTGAGCTTACATAAAAGTAATACCAGTAATAAGGTCGGGTTGTTAAATAATAACACAGTGACGATATTGAAATTAATGCGTTTTATATTGCCAGCATCAGGGCGCAACATCGCTTTTATTTGAATGTCACCAGGCGGATGCTGAGGTTATTGTATTTTCTGCCCGCCGGCCAACGCATATTTAGAATTAATTGAACCTCTGTACTTAAAAACCTCCGGTTTTTAAGCGGACATACTCCATAAAGTGCTATGGAACAGTACGGGCGATAAAACGCCTTTTATTATTATCAGGTGATGAATATGAAATTGAAAATGTTAGCAGCAGCGCTGGTTACTACTTTTTGTGTGGGCGCGGTTCAGGCAGCAGATGTGACGGCTCAGGCCATGGCAACCTGGTCGGCAACGGCGAAGAAAGATACCACCAGCAAGCTGGTTGTCACTCCTCTTGGCAGCCTGGCTTTCCAGTATGCCGAAGGGATCAAAGGCTTTAACTCGCAGAAAGGGCTGTTTGATGTCGCAATCGAAGGCGATGCCACAGCGACGGCATTTAAACTGACTTCTCGTCTGATTACCAACACCCTGACCCAGCTGGATACCTCCGGTTCTACGCTGAACGTCGGCGTTGATTACAACGGTACTGCCGTTGAGAAATCTGGCGATACCATCATGATTGACACCGCCAACGGTGTACTGGGTGGCAACCTCAGCGCGCTGGCTAACGGTTACAACCAGGCTGGCCGTGCGACTGCTCAGGATGGTTTTAACTTCTCCATCATCAGCGGCACCACCGATGGTACCACTGCCGTCACCGATTACAGCACGCTGCCGGAAGGGATCTGGAGCGGGGACGTCAGCGTTCAGTTCGACGCGACCTGGACCAGCTGATTCCTCTGTCACACCGGGCAGGGGGTTTTCCCCCTGCTTATTTCACGGACTGAATTCCTATGAAAAACCGCATTCTGGCTATCAGCCTCTATTTTTGCGCCATCATGCCGGCTCTGGCGCTGGATGTCGGCGATATCTCCTCCTTTATGAACAGCGGCAGCAGTGTCCTCAGCAAAGAGATCAAAAACACCACCGAGAGCGGGCGTCTCATCAATATTCATATCGAACGTCTCTCCTCGCCGCTTGAAGGGGCCAGCGTGATCCCGATGGAGGTGCAGGGTGAAGTGTTGCTCACCCCGGCCAGCCTGCTGTTACCCGCACAGAGCAGCGATGCCATCCGCTTTTTCTACAAGGGACCGGCAGACGATAAAGAGCGCTACTACCGCATCGTCTGGTTCGATCAGGCGTTAAGCGATGCGCAGCGTGACAGTACGACCCGCAGCGCGGTTGCCACGGCTTCAGCGCGTATCGGGACCATCCTGGTCGTCGCGCCGCGAAAAGTGAATTTTCAACATCAGTATGCCAATGGAAAGCTGGTGAACACCGGCAATGCCACGCTGCGCATCCTGGCGTATGGCCCCTGCCTGAAGCCGGCAGATGGCAAAGAATGCAAAGAAAACTATTTCCTCATGCCCGGTAAAGAGCGCCGTTTCACCCGCGTGAATGTTGCCGATAAAAAAGGACGGATTGCACTCTGGCAGGGCGAGCAGTTTGTTCCTGTAAAATAACAATTGTGCTGGCGGGATAAGGTTATGCCTTTACGACGGATTTCCCCTGAGCTGAAAATGCTCGTTGCCTATGGTATGGCCATTCTTGTTGTTCCGTTTAGCGTGAATGCTGCCCCTCAGCAGGTGCAGCAAATCGGTGGCGTGGTGATCCCACAGGCATTCCGTCAGGCGTTACAGGACGGGATGAGCATCCCGCTGTTTCTGCACCTGGAAGGCAGTCAGGGGAACCAGAACGATCAGCGGCTCGGTAGCGCGTTTATCTGGCTGGACAACGGCGCGCTGCGCATTCGCCATATTCAGCTGGAAGAGCGCGAAGACAACGCCAGCGTCAACGAATCCACCCGGAAAATGTTGACCACCCTGGCGAATGAATCCTTCGACGGCGACCTGCATATTACGCTTACGGCAGATGCTCAGCTGCAGCTCAGCCTGCGCCAGCTGCTGCTGCAACTGGTGGTGAAACGCGCCGCGCTGGGAACCGTACTCCAGTCGCGTAGCGAAGACATCGGCCAGTCCAGCGTCAACCATATCAGCAGCAGCCTGACCTATAACCTCGGCGTCTATAACAATCAGATGCGCAACGGCGACAACAGCACCTCCAGCTATCTGTCATTGAATAACGTGAGCTCACTGCGCGAACACCATATCGTGCTGGATGGCTCGCTGTACGGCGCCGGCACCAGCAGTCAGGATAGCGAAATTTATAAAGCCATGTATGAGCGCGATTTCGCCGGGCATCGTTTTGCCGGCGGGATGCTGGATACGTGGAATTTACAATCCCTGGGGCCGATGACCGCCATTTCCGCCGGCAAAATCTATGGTGCCTCGTGGGGAAACCAGGCCAGCTCCACGGTGTTTGATAACTCCCAGTCGGCCACGCCGATCGTCGCGTTCTTACCGGCGGCGGGTGAAGTGCATTTGTCGCGCGAAGGGCGCCTGTTGAGCGTGCAGAACTTTATGATGGGCAACCACGAAGTGGATACCCGGGGACTGCCCTACGGCATTTATGATGTTGACGTTGAAGTGATCGTCAATGGCCGGGTGGTAGGGAAACGCACGCAGCGGGTGAACAAGTTATTTAGCCGCGGACGCGGGGCGGGAGCCCCTCTGGCCTGGCAGCTGTGGGGCGGCAGTTTTCATATGGATCGCTGGTCAGAGAGCGGGAAAAAGACCAAACCCGCGAAAGAGAGCTGGCTGGCGGGGGCGTCCACTTCCGGTGCTGTCGGGACCTTCAGCTGGGCGGCAACCGGCTACGGCTACGATAACAACGCGGTCGCCGAGACGCGCCTGACGATGCCGCTGACGGAATCGATCAACGTTAACCTGCAAAATATGCTGGCCAGCGATAGCTCCTGGAGCAGCATCGGTAGCATCAGCGCCTCGTTGCCCGGTGGATTTAGCACGATCTGGGTGAACCAGGAAAAGACCGTTATCGGCGATAAACTGCGCCGCAGCGATGCCGATAACCGGGCCATTGGCGGGACGCTTAACCTGAACCCGCTATGGTCGAAACTGGGGACGTTTAGCCTCAGCTACAACGACGACCGCCGCTACCGCAGCCATTACTACACCGCCGATTATTACCAGACCCTCTTTAGCGGTGCTTTCGGCTCGCTGGGCCTGCGTGCGGGTATTCAGCGCTTTAACAACGGTAACAGCAGTAGCAGTACCGGAAAATATGTCGCGCTCGATTTCTCACTGCCGCTGGGCAACTGGTTCAGCGCCGGCATGACTCACCAGAACGGCTACACCATGGCCAACCTCGCCGCGCGAAAACAGTTTGATGAGGGGGTTGTGCGCACCCTCGGCGCCAATATTTCCCGGGCGATTTCCGGTGATACCGGCGATGACAAAACCTTGAGCGGCGGCGCCTATGCCCAGTTTGATACGCGCTATGCCAACGGTACGCTGAATATTAACAGCGGTGCCGACGGTTATGTAAACACCAACCTTACCGCCAACGGCAGCGTCGGCTGGCAGGGGCGCAATATCGCCGCCAGCGGGCGTACCGACGGCAACGCGGGGGTAATTTTCAACACCGGCCTTGATGACGACGGCAAGCTGAGCGCGAAGGTCAACGGGCGGGTTTATCAGCTGAGCGGCAAGCGCAACTATCTGCCGCTTTCCCCTTACAGCCGCTACGACGTTGAACTGCAGAACAGTAAAAACTCGCTCGACAGCTACGACATCGTCAGCAACCGCAAGAGCCGCCTGACGCTCTATCCGGGCAACGTGGCGGTGATCGAGCCGGAAGTGAAGCAGATGGTGACCGTTTCCGGACGCATTCGCGCCGAAGACGGCACGCTGCTGGCGAATGCGCATATCAATAACCACATTGGCCGTACGCGCACCGATAGCAGCGGCGGATTTGTAATGGATGTGGATAAAAAATTTCCGACGATAGATTTCACCTACGGCAACAACCAGAGCTGTGAAGTCGGACTGAACATCAGCCAGGCGCGCGGTGCGGTTTGGGTTGGCGATGTGGTGTGCGCTGGCCTGAAAACTTACGCCAGCACGCAGCAGGCAGGAGAAGGACATGAAAGTTAAAGGATTTGCGTTGATAGGCCTGGGGCTGGTGGCGCTATATGCCTCGCGAGCCGGGGCTGCAGTAACGAAAACAACCTGGGCGGATGCAGCGGCAGTGCAGTATGTGTTCGTAGAAAATAACTCGGATGATAACTTTTTCGTCACGCCGGGCGGCGTGCTGGACCCGCGTATGACCGGTGCCAGCCGCTGGACCGGGCTGAAATATACCGGCAGCGGCACCATCTATCAGCAGAGCCTGGGCTATATCGACAATGGCTATAATACCGGCCTTGTCGCCAACTGGCAGTTCGATATGTGGCTGGAAAACGCCCCGGTATCGTATCCCCTGAGCGGACTGCGCTGTATTAACTGGTATGCCGGCTGCGATATGGGTACCAGCCTGATTTTGCCGCAGGTCACCGATGCTAACGGTTTTTATGGCGCGAAAGTCACCTCCGGCGGGCAAAAATGGATGCACGGCATGATGTCGGACTCGTTCTATCAGTATCTCCAGCAGATGCCGGTGGGCGGTAGCATGTCGATGACCATCAATGCCTGTCAGACCTCCGTCGCCTACGATGCCACCAGCGGCGCACGTTGTAAGGACCAGGCATCCGGTGCCTGGTATGTGCGTAAAGTCACCCACACCAAAGCGGCAAGCTTAAAGCTCATCAATACGCACTCCTTGACCGAAGTGTTTATCAACAGCGATGGGATCCCGACGCTGGGGGAAGGAAATAGTAACTGTCAGGAGCAGACCATTGGCACCCGCAGCGGACTGAGCTGCAAGATGGTCGACTACGCGTTGCAGCATAACGGGCTGAGCAATACCTCGATCCATATCTTCCCGGCAATTAGCAACTCCTCGCTGGCCTCGGCGGTGGGTAGTTACGATATGCAGTTCAGCCTCAACGGCAACAGCTGGAAGCCGGTCAGCGGCACCGCTTACTACTATACCTTTAACGAAATGAAAGCCTCGGATTCGGTCTACATCTTCTTTTCCAGCAACTTCTTTAAGCAGATGGTGGCGCAGGGGATCAGCGATATCAACACCCAGGATCTGTTTAACTTTCGTTTCCAGAACACCACCTCGCCGGAGTCCGGCTGGTATGAGTTTTCCACCTCTAACTCGCTGATTATCAAGCCGCGTGATTTCAGCATCAGCATTATTTCGGATGAGTACACCAGTTCGCCATCGCGAGAAGGCAATGTCGGGGCCGGGGAGCCAGCGCTTGATTTTGGCTACATTGTGACCACCAGTGGCAGGACCGCCGCCGATGAGGTCCTGATTAAAGTGGACGGCCCGACGCAGTCCATTGCCGGTCGTTCGTACTGTCTTTTTAGCTCGGCAGATGGCACGGCAAAGGTGCCTTTCCCGGCGCAGCTCTCGCTGACCACCCAAAGTGGCGCGATCAAAACCTACGATGCCGGCTGCGATAGTCACTGGAACGATATGACGGATGCGCTGTGGCTGACGACGCCGTGGACCGATGCGTCCGGCGATGTTGGCGTGATGAATAAGACAACGGTTAAATTTTCCATCCCGATGAATGATGCGATCTCATTAAGAACCATTAATGACGAGGGCTGGTTTGGCGAAGTAAGTGCTTCAGGAGAGATTCATGTTCAGGCGACGTGGCGCAATATTAATTAAGCGGTTCAGAGTCGCCGGGTGGTTACTGCTGCTGGGGCTGCCGATGGTGAGCCAGGCGATTTCCGTCGGCAATCTGACCTTTTCGCTGGGGGCTGAGGCGCAATTTGTTGCTAAACGAGTCCTGAATAACAATAAGAGCGCGCGGCTGTATCAGGTCTCCGTGGTTGGTATCGACCGTCCTGGCGGCAATGAAGTGCGCTCCCGTCCTGCGGATGGCGAACTGCTGTTTGCCCCGCGCCAGCTGACGTTACAGGCCGGGCAGGGCGAGTATTTTAAATTTTATTATCATGGCCCACAGGATAACCGCGAACGTTATTACCGGGTGTCGTTTCGTGAAATCCCAACGCGCAATCGCGTCGCGCGTAATGCGGCGGGAGGAATGGTCGGTATCGACCCGGTCGTGGTGATGGAGACGATCCTGGTGGTGCGTCCGCGGCAGGTGCAGTTTCGCTGGGCCTTCGATCCCAAAGCGGGGAGTCTCAGCAACAGCGGCAATACCTGGTTTAAGCTGTTGATTAAACCCGGGTGCGACTCAACGGAAGAAGAGGGAGAGGCCTGGTATTTGCGGCCTGGAGATGTGCTTCGCCAGGCGGCACTGCGCCAGCCTGGCAATAAATATATTATCTACAACGATAAATTTATTAAGATATCAAAGGATTGCGAATAGACGACGTCAGCGCTTTTCGCTAGATGGTCTGGCAATCAGGTCATGACCATCGGCCATTGCGGCGGCGTCTGACTCATGACGTCAATCATCACGTCTTTGATATTGCCCCAGATTTTAGCGACGTCCAGCAGTGTGATACCCAGCAGGCCGGTGGCGAACCAGCAGGCCGCAGCCAGGCCAAGACAGCTGCAAATGACCGCTAAACCGGCATAGTCACTTTTACGTAGCTGAATGTTCATCGAGCTGGCCAAAAACATCAAAACCGCGCTCACTAGCGGCCAGCGCAACAGTATGACACTGGTAGTAATGGAAGCCATCAACCTCATCCTCAAAAAGATCGGGTGCCTTTGACAACCTGGCGAGACTGACGATGACGTGGCGCTCTGGCTATCTTTAGGCAATCAGGGGAGTAATGAAACAGTGTTCTTGTTTCACTAAGTTGTGTGAACTATATCACATTTGCTGTTTTATTCACCAGTCCAAAATGCGCGTTTTTTTATCTGTTTTTAAACCATATTATTGATATGGTTATTGGCGCGGTATCTGACTTATTATTTATGAACGTTATCTGCGGTTTTAATGATTTATTCTCGGCAATGATACGGATAAACCGAATTACTGAGTGGTCGGGTTCGCATAATGCCGAGAAAGTTTCTCGATTGCCCGCGAACTTAGTATTATTCATCATTATTGACGATGGGGTTTTTACACCAACTGGCTGATTGCTAAAAATAGTCACTGCTGTAAACAATGGGTGTGATCTTTTACCGTGATTAAGGCATATCGCATGGATAAACAACGGAAATGAATCGTCGCACGCTGCGCAAGCCCTTGCGTATATTGGGCCTTGCCCTGGTGGTCTTACTGCCCATCGTTCTGGCGCTGTGGTTTGCCCAGCTGAGAGCGAAAGCGGAAACCGGCGATCGCCTCCGTTCGTTCTCGCAGCTGGCGTTGCAAAAAACGGAGCTGGTGGTTGATGAGGTCGAGCTGGCACGTAAAAAGGCCTTGCAATATAAAGGGGTTATCTGTTCTCCCGAGCACCAGCAATATATGCTGGGGATCGTGCGCAGTCTGCTTTACGTCGATGATTTAATTTACGCTGACGGGACGCAGTTTGATTGTTCCACCTCGGTTCACCCGAAGACCCCGTGGCGAACGCCGGCGGCAAATTATACAAAAGCGCCCGATGTCGCTATTTACTATTATCGGGATACGCCTTTCTATCCTGGTTTTGCCATGACCTATATGCAAAAAGGGCACTACGTCGCGGTTATTAATCCTCTGTCCTACAGCTCCTTAATATCCAGCGATAAAGATTTAGCCTATGGCTTGTTCGATACCAAAACTAACCTCTTTTTCTCTACCAGCAAAAATGCTGATGCTGGGTTGCTGCACAGCCTGGTAGGACATGACAGCGCCTTATTCCGCCAGGATAACCGGGTCTATACCGTGGCTCGCTCCACCATTCGCCCCATCGCGGTGATCATGTCCACGTCGTACGCCAGCTATTATCAGGTCTTTTTCGATCAGCTCACCGTCACGCTGCCGCTGGGCTTTATTTGCAGCCTCCTGATTTTACTGGTCTGGTCGCGAACCCGTAAGCAATACGATTCCCCGCGCAATATGCTGCAGCGGGCGCTAAACCACCGCCAGTTGCGCCTGCACTACCAGCCCATTATCGATATTCAGCATAACCGCTGCGTGGGGGCCGAAGCGCTGCTGCGCTGGCCGGGATGTGAGGGGCCGGTGATGAGCCCGGCGGAGTTTATTCCGCTGGCGGAAAGCGAAGGGATGATCGCCCAGATTACCGACTATGTGGTGGATGAATTGTTTGCTGAACTGGGGGAGTTTCTCTCCCGCCATCCTCATCTGTATATCGCCATTAACCTGTCGGCCACGGATTTTTACTCATCAAGGCTGATCGCCAGAATCAGTGAAAAGGCCAGCAGCTACGCGGTAAGTATCGACCAGATTAAAATTGAAGTGACCGAGCGCGGGTTTATCGACGTGCACAAATCCATGCCGGTGATCCAGGCCTTCCGTGAAGCCGGGTATGAAATTGCCATTGATGATTTTGGCACCGGCTATT
Source organism: Enterobacter sp. JUb54 (assembly GCF_014298075.1). Lineage (GTDB taxonomy): Bacteria > Pseudomonadota > Gammaproteobacteria > Enterobacterales > Enterobacteriaceae > Klebsiella > Klebsiella lignicola. The sequence continues at coordinate 3,635,059 of NZ_CP060418.1, read as the reverse complement.
CAAACCTGCACAATCTCCACCTGCTGAACGTGGATATCCTCAAGATCGATAAGTCGTTTATCGATACGCTGACGACCAACAGCACCAGCTACATGATCGTCGAGCATATTATTGAAATGGCGCGCAGCCTGCATTTAAAGACCGTTGCCGAAGGGGTGGAAACGATAGAGCAGGTGAACTGGCTACAACAGCGTGGCGTGCAGTATTGCCAGGGCTGGCACTTTGCCAAAGCGATGCCGCCGCAGGAGTTCAGGCTGTGGCTGGCGAACGCGCCCAGGCTGCTCAGCCCCAGCGCCTGAAAGGTCAGGCAGAAATCTGATGGCGGTAGTCGCTAGGGGTACGATCGAACTCCCGGCGGAACACCCGTGAGAAGGTCTGCTGCGACACGTACCCCAGATCCATCGCAATATCAAAGATCGGTCGCTGCGTCGTTCTGAGCGCTTCCGCGGCCATCAGCAGCCGGCGCTGGCGGATGTAATCACCCAGCGTTTGATGCATCACGGCACGGAACATCCGCTGAAGATACCATTTCGAGTAACCCGATTTTCTGGCGACTACATCAATGTTAAGTGGTTGATCGATATGTTCATCAATCCATTCAATAAGCGTTTGGATAATATCCTGATGGGACATAAAGCGGCCTCTCTCAATTCTCGATTCGTCGTTTTGTCTGTGGGCGAGTATAATTCCTCAAGTTAACTTGAGGTAAAGCGCTTTATGGAAAAGAAATCGACCCGCATTAAAATGCTGCTGACCCCAGGCGAGGTGGCAAAACGTACCGGTGTTGCCGTCTCGGCTCTGCATTTCTACGAGAGCAAAGGGCTGATTCACAGCCAGCGCAATACCGGCAATCAGCGGCGCTATCGACGTGACGTGCTGCGCGCGGTGGCGATTATTAAAATTGCCCAGCGTATCGGTATCCCGCTGGCGACCATCGGCGATGCGTTTGGCGTATTGCCGGAGGGGCATAACCTGAGCGCCAAAGAGTGGAAGCAGCTCTCGTCGCAGTGGCGGGAAGAGCTGGACCGCCGCATCCATACCCTCACCGCGCTGCGCGATCAACTGGACGGCTGTATTGGTTGCGGTTGCCTGTCACGGCGCGACTGCCCGTTGCGTAACCCGGGAGATAAACTGGGCGAAGAGGGGACAGGGGCGCGACTGCTGGAAGATGACGTATAAAAACTAAAGCGCCACAACAGGGCGCTTTAGTTGTTTTCCGGTCTTTGTCTTTTACTCTATCCTACTGGTTCGCAGGAGGGTTTCCCCCGACGTCGACTCCCCTCAGTATTGCGCAAGATGTTGATGGAGGTTCCGGATTGCGTCGACAATTTAATTGTGGCACAGCCCCGTCATTTCACCGGTTTATTTCGCCGAAATTTTTCCGCCAATCGCCGTCAGTTCCTATAGTTAATTCGAACAACTGACGGGAGAATCTCCATGCTGACGGTGCATCACCTCAATCAATCGCGATCGCAGCGCGTGCTGTGGGCGCTTGAAGAACTCCAGCTGCCCTATCGCGTGGTCAGCTACCCGCGGCAAAAGAACATGCTGGCGCCCCCGGAACTGAAAAAGATCCATCCGCTTGGCAAATCGCCGGTGGTGGAAGATAACGGATACGTGCTGGCGGAGTCGGGCGCGATTCTGGAGTATTTGCAGGAAACCTACGATAGCGAACAGCAGTTCAGGCCGCAGGGGACCGCCGACAAGCTGCAATATCGCTTCTGGCTGCATTATGCCGAGGGGTCGCTGATGCCGCTGCTGTTGATGAAGCTGGTTTTTTCCAGCCTCGGCAAACCGCCGATCCCTCTCGGCATGCGAACGCTGGGTAACGTGCTGGGCAAGGGCGTGCAGAAAGCCTGGCTGGATCGACAAATTGCCACTCACGCCCACTATATAGAAGAGCATCTTGCCAGCCAGCCGTGGTTTGCGGGTGCCACGCTGAGCATGGCCGATATCCAGCTCAGTTTTCCGGTGATGGCGCTGCTGGCGCGCGGCGGTATTGCCGATTTGCCGCACATCCGGCGCTGGGTGCAGCAGGTGGAACAGCGTCCGGCCTGGCAACGAGCGATTGAACGCGGCGGTCCATTCACCCTGCCGGAGTGAAGTAGTGATTTTTGTGATGACCGCCAGGAATTGCTATCAGCGCAATGCAAAAATGTTACCGGATTGCGCATGGACGACAACGTTTGCGCATCGGCTGGTTATTTCGTGAGCGTCATAAGCAAAATTTAGCGAATTAGCGTAAACATCAGTTGAAAAGGCCCATCTAAAGGCTGGATAATCGTTTGCTTTTTTATTTTGCTCGCTATTTATCCCAGAAATAATTCGAGTTGCAGGACAACAATGCGCAGGCAACTTGAAGGATGACGGGTATATCCTCCTTTGCGGGGAGGTGGGTAAATTTATTCTGACCACCGTATTGTATGCGTGGAGTTAAACGTTTGCTTTTTGCAGCCCCCCTGGCGTTGCAAGCAGCACAAGGAGATCGCGTTTAACTGGCAGTGGATGGTCCATCACGTATGCAGACAAACGATAAAAATTTTCAGGGGACGTTTTCTATGTCTACGCCTTCAGCGCGTACCGGCGGTTCACTAGACGCCTGGTTTAAAATTTCAGCTCGTGGCAGCTCCGTTCGTCAGGAGATTGTCGCCGGTTTAACCACTTTTCTGGCGATGGTGTACTCGGTCATTGTTGTCCCAGGCATGCTGGGGAAAGCCGGGTTCCCTCCGGCCGCGGTGTTTGTTTCCACCTGTCTGGTCGCAGGCGTCGGCTCTCTGGTGATGGGCCTGTGGGCGAACCTGCCGCTGGCGATCGGTTGTGCTATCTCGCTGACCGCGTTTACCGCCTTCAGCCTGGTTCTGGGGCAGCACATCAGTATCCCGGTAGCGCTGGGTGCTGTATTCCTGATGGGTGTGCTGTTTACGGTGATCTCTGCCACCGGCATTCGTAGCTGGATCCTGCGCAATTTACCGCAGGGCGTTGCGCACGGTACCGGGATTGGTATCGGCCTGTTTCTGCTGCTGATCGCCGCTAACGGCGTGGGCCTGGTCATTAAAAACCCGCTGGACGGCCTGCCGGTCGCGCTGGGTAACTTCGACAGCTTCCCGGTGATCATGTCCCTGATTGGCCTGGCGGTGATTATTGGCCTGGAAAAAATGAAAGTCCCGGGCGGTATTCTGCTGACGATTATCGGCGTTTCTATTGTCGGCCTGATTTTTGACCCGAACGTCCACTTCTCCGGCATTTTCGCAATGCCTTCGCTGAGCGATGACAAAGGCAACTCGTTGATTGGCAGCCTGGACATTATGGGTGCGCTGAATCCGGTGGTACTGCCTAGCGTACTGGCGTTGGTGATGACCGCGGTGTTTGATGCGACCGGCACCATTCGTGCGGTGGCGGGTCAGGCCAACCTGCTGGATAAAGACGGGCAGATTATTAACGGCGGCAAAGCGCTGACCACCGACTCCCTGAGCAGCGTCTTCTCCGGCGTGGTTGGGGCAGCACCGGCGGCCGTATATATCGAATCAGCGGCAGGTACTGCGGCAGGCGGCAAAACCGGCCTTACCGCGGTGACCGTTGGCGTGCTGTTCCTGCTGATCCTGTTCCTCTCTCCGCTCTCTTATCTGGTCCCGGCGTATGCCACGGCTCCGGCGCTGATGTATGTCGGCCTGCTGATGCTGAGCAACGTTGCCAAAATCGACTTTAATGATTTCGTCGATGCGATGGCGGGTCTGATCACCGCGGTCTTTATCGTGCTGACCTGTAACATCGTGACCGGCATTATGATCGGTTTTGCCACCCTGGTGATTGGTCGTCTGGTCTCTGGTGAATGGCGTAAGCTGAACCTGGGCACCGTCATCATCGCCGCGGCGCTGGTGATCTTCTACGCCGGCGGGTGGGCTATTTAAGCTTTTCTTGCGGTCAACGGGCGGCTCAGGCCGCCTGTTTTATTTTTAAGCCACATCCGGTTTCCTTTTGCGTTAATCTGAGTAGCGTATCATCCAAAGACATGACGTCTCAGGTGTATATCCGTCATACTTCAAGTTGCATGAGCGTTGGCTGGTCCCGTTATTCGGCTCATCCATGAGCCTCACCCTTATCAGGGCCGCTGCTCGCAGCGTTCAAATCTGTTCCAGACAGATTTGTCACCCCAGTCACTTACTTCAGTAAGCTCCTGGGGATCCCCTGCGTCGCCGCCTGCCTGCAACTCGAATTATTTAGGGTATAAAATAATAAAATGTAGCGAACAGGGAACACATGGAAATATTCTTCACCATACTTATCATGACCCTCGTGGTCTCACTTTCCGGGGTGGTTACACGCGTACTGCCCTTCCAGGTTCCACTCCCATTAATGCAAATCGCCATTGGTGCGATGCTGGCGTGGCCGACCTTTGGTCTGCACGTTGAATTTGACCCCGAGCTCTTCCTGGTTCTGTTTATCCCGCCGCTGCTGTTTGCCGACGGCTGGAAGACGCCGACCCGCGAGTTTATTGAGCACGGCCGGGAAATCCTCGGGCTGGCGCTGGCGCTGGTGCTGGTAACAGTGGTGGGCATCGGCTTCCTGATTTACTGGATCGTTCCAGGTATTCCGCTGATTCCGGCATTTGCGCTGGCGGCGGTGCTGTCGCCGACCGATGCCGTTGCGCTGTCGGGCATCGTGGGTGAGGGACGCATCCCGAAAAAAATTATGGGGATCTTGCAGGGCGAGGCGTTGATGAACGATGCCTCCGGCCTGGTCTCGCTGAAATTTGCCGTCGCCGTGGCGATGGGGACGATGGTCTTTACCGTCGGCGGCGCGACAGTCGAATTCCTCAAGGTGGCGATCGGCGGCATCCTGGCCGGTTTTGTGGTCAGCTGGCTGTACGGGCGCTCGATGCGTTTCCTCAGCCGCTGGGGCGGCGACGAACCTGCCACGCAGATTGTCCTGCTGTTCCTGCTGCCGTTTGCCTCCTACCTGATCGCCGAACATATTGGCGTCTCCGGGATCCTGGCGGCGGTCGCGGCGGGGATGACCATTACCCGTTCCGGGGTGATGCGCACGGCACCGCTGGCGATGCGCCTGCGTGCGAACAGCACCTGGGCGATGCTGGAGTTCGTGTTTAACGGCATGGTGTTCCTGCTGTTGGGCCTGCAGCTGCCGGATATTCTGTCGACCTCGCTGGTGGCGGCCGAAGCTGACCCTAACGTTGAAACCTGGATGCTGTTTACCGACATTATCCTGATCTACGCGGCGCTGATGCTGGTGCGTTTTGGCTGGCTGTGGACGATGCGTAAATTAAGCCAACGCTTCCTGAAAAAGAAACCGATGGAGTTTGGTTCATGGACTACCCGTGAGCTGCTGATCTCCTCCGTCGCCGGGGTGCGCGGGGCGATTACGCTGGCCGGTGTCCTGTCGATTCCGCTGCTGTTGCCGGACGGCAACGTCTTCCCGGCACGTTATGAGCTGGTCTTTTTGGCGGCAGGGGTGATCCTGTTTTCGCTGTTTGTCGGCGTGATTGCGCTGCCGATTTTGCTGCGCCATATCGAGTCAAGCGACCACGTCCAGCAGCGTAAAGAGGAGCGACTGGCCCGCGCGGCGACCGCCGATGTTGCCATTGTCGCGATTCAGAAAATGGAGGAGCGACTGGCGGCGGATACCAAAGAGAATATCGATAACCAGCTGCTGACCGAAGTCAGCTCCAGGGTGATCGGCAACCTGCGCCGCCGCGTTGACGGGCGCAACGACGTCGAAACCTCAATCCTCGAAGAGCAGCTTGAACGGCGGTTCCGTCTGGCGGCGCTGCGTTCGGAACGCGGGGAGCTGTATCACCTGCGTGCGACCCGGCAGATCAGCAACGAGACGCTGCAGAAGCTGCTGCACGATCTGGACCTGCTGGAAGCGCTGTTAATCGAAGATCAGTAACGTTGTACCTGTTCCCCGGCGGCGCTGCGCTGACCGGGCTACAGGACGGTGCGGGTGGGGCGTCTGATGGTGCGCCCACCCATCCCGGTGGCGCTGCGCTGACCGGGCTACGGGTCTGTGCGGGTGGGGCGTCTGATGGTGCGCCCACCCATCCCGGTGGCGCTGCGCTGACCGGGCTACAGGGCGGTGCGGGTGGGGTGTCTGATGGTGCACCCCCCCATCCCGGTGGCGCTGCGCTGACCGGGCTACAGGACGGTGCGGGTGGGGGGCCTGATGGTGCGCCCACCCATCCCGGTGGCGCTGCGCTGACCGGGCTACGGGTCTGTGCGGGTGGGGCGTCTGATGGTGCAGCCACCCATCCCGGTGGCGCTGCGCTGACCGGGCTACAGGACGGTGCGGGTGGGGTGTCTGATGGTGCACCCATCCATCCCGGCGGCGCTGCGCTGACCGGGCTACGGGTCTGTTCACCTGCCCCGGTGGTGCTACGGGGCGGTTGATTGGGTAGCCCGGACAGGCGCAACGCGCCGCCTCCGGGGCCTTATTCCAGCCAGAAGGCCTTACTACATTCCAGCCACGCCTGGGCGCTGTGCGACAGATAAACCCCTTCCCGCCAGATCATCCCCAGCTCCCAGTGCAGCTCACTCTGCAACGGTATCCAGCAAAAATCCTGCGCATCGAGGCGTTCACAGATTGGCTGCGGCAGGATCGCCACGCCGATGCCCGCCTGCACCATCGCCGCCAGGAAATCCCACTGGCCGCTGCGCACCGCGATACGGGGCTTCACATCATGGTAGGTAAACAGCGCCATCAGCTGGCGGCTGAGGGCGAAATCTTCGTTATAAATCACCAGCGGATGGGCCGCGAGCGCCTCCGGTGACAGCGATTTAACCTGCGCCCATTGCTCTGTCCTTGGGGTCAGCACGCACAGCGGGTGGTTGAACAGCGGCAGGGTGCTCAGGCCGCTGTTCTCATCAACCGGCAGCGCCGTCATCGCAAGGTCCAGCTCACCGTTGCTCACCGCCTGCTGCACCGTCAGGCCGCCAAACTCCGAAATCTTCAGCTCGACGCCCGGGTAGCGCTGGCGAAACTGGCTGATAGGCTCGGCCATCAGCATCCCCACCATCGGTGGGATCCCCAGTCTCAGGATGCCTTTGTGGAGATGGTTAATATCGCTCAGCTCCGATTCCAGCTGATGAAACTCACCCAGAATCGCCTGTCCGCGTTCGAAAACCACCCGGCCGGTGTCGGTCAGCAGGAGCTTACGGCCATCGCGAATCAACAGGGTGCAGTTCAGCTCATCTTCCAGATTTTTGAGCATCTTGCTGATCGTGGGTTGCGTCACAAACAGTTTTTCCGCAGCGCGCGTAAAACTCTGCTGGCGCACCACCTCGACAAAATAGCGCAGCGTTCGGATATCCATAATTATTCCCAGAGACTATACCTGTGATGATTTTAATTCATTTCTGTCCGTTCCGGCGGCTCTCTATACTGCACACCTCGCTTCTTTTTCAGGAATTTCGCTCATGGCCTTCGCGCCAGCTCGTGTGACCCCCCTCGTTGTACAACGCCTTCAGGTACCCGTTCAGGTGCTTATTTATGCCGGATTGTTTGTCTGCGCTGACTATCTGGTGAACTGGCTGCATCTGCCCCTGCCGGCGAATCTGGTCGGCATGTTGCTGCTGCTGGCGTTAATCGTCTGCCGGGTGATCCCGTTAAACTGGGTGCGGGCAGGCTCCCGCTGGCTGCTGGCCGAGATGCTGCTGTTCTTTGTTCCGGCGGTGGTGGCGGTGGTGAATTACAGCCAGTTGCTGATGGTGGACGGCTGGCGAATCTTCCTGGTGATTGCCCTGAGTACCATGATGGTGCTGGGGGCCACCGCATGGGTGGTGGATAAGGTCTATCGCTATGAAATCAGCAGGATGAAGCATGAGTAATTTTCAACTGAGCCTGCTGTGTCTGATCGTTACGCTGGTACTCTATTTCGCCAATAAGCGCCTGTATCGCCGTTTTCACAAGCTGCCGCTGATGCCGCTGGTGTTTACCCCGTTGCTGCTGGTGCTGATCCTGGTCTTTGGCCACATTTCCTATCAAAACTACATGGGCGAAGCCCACTGGCTGTTATGGCTGCTGGGGCCGGCGACCATCGCGTTTGCGGTCCCGGTGTATGACAACCTGGCGGTGATTAAACGTCACTGGATGTCGCTGAGCGCCGGGGTGACCACCGCGGTGGTCGTGGCGGTAACCAGCTCGGTCTGGCTGGCCCGGCTGTTAACCCTGCCGGACGAGATCCAGCGCAGCCTGGCGGTGCGGTCGATCACCACGCCGTTTGCACTGGCGGCAGCCAAACCGATCGGCGGCCAGCCGGAGCTGGTGGCGCTGTTTGTGGTGATTACCGGCGTGTTTGGCATGGCGGTGGGGGATGTGCTGTTTATGCGGCTCGCCATTCGCGGCGGGATGGCAAAAGGGGCCGGTTTTGGCGCCGCATCTCACGGCGCGGGTACCGCGCGTTCGTATGAGCTAGGGCCACAGGAAGGGGTCGTCGCCAGCCTGGTGATGATGTTGTCCGGCGTGGTGACGGTGCTGGCAGCACCGTTGGTCGGCTGGTTGATGTTCTGAGTGGCCGATCGGGTCTACAGCGGTTACGGCGCTGCAGGCCCGATCAGAATTAACGATTCAGACGGCGAACAATACGTTCAACCTGCTGGCGAAAATCGCTGACAACCTGGGCTACCGGCTGGCCCTGATCGAGCTTTTCGCGGGCGGACATAAACTGGTCGATCACCTGCAAATCTTCAATGTATGGCGTCGCGACAGCGGTGGTCGGCAGCGATTGTGCTTGCCTCAAACCGGCGACGACCGGATCGTTCGGGTCAATTACCCCTTTCTCCGTTAACAGCGTCTCGGCGGTTTTACTCAAGGGAATGCCGCGCTCAAGGCCAAGCGCCTCAATGGCCCGCGGGTCGTTGAGCAGGAAATTGACCAGCATCGCCGCTTCTTTAGGATGTCGGGTCGACTTCGCCACGGAGAACATCTGCGCGGTCTTGAAGTACACGCCTGACTCGGTCACGCCGGGCTGCATCACGTAATCGCCCAGCACCAGTTTGGCCGGTGGCGTGAGGTTGTTGATATACATGCGAATCGAAATATTCCAGGTAAAGGTCCCGCCCCATTCGCCATTGATCCACGGCTTCATTTCGTACAAATTGCCTTTGCCGTAAGAGGAGAGCGTTTTCGGCGACGGTACCACGTGGTCATCGCTGAGACGCTTCACAAAGCTGAACGCCTCCTCCCACTGCGCATCGCTCCAGGTAAATTTGCCGCGACTATCGAACATTGGCTTCTGGTATTTCTGCATCATGTAGGTGTTGAGCAGCAGGATGACGTCCTGATCGACCATGCTGTAGGGATAATAGTGATTGCCCAGCTTCTGCTGGAAACTTTTCCCGGCGGCAAAAAGCGCGTCCCAGGTTTTCGGGTAGGTCAGTCCGGCCTTGTTCCAGGTGACGTCGTTGTAGTAGAACACGGGCGCGTTGACCGAGATTGGCAGGCCGTTGAGCTTGCCTTTGATGGTGGTGGACTGCAAATCTTTGGCCTGATACTGGTCCAGATTCAGCGCATTTTTGAGCGTGTTCAGATCGTAATACCCCTCGCCATTTTTGGAAAAAATAATCAGCCACGGCCAGTTGGTTTGCATCACGTCCGGCTCGGTGCCGCTGGCCATCTGGGTTGTCAGACGCGAAAGATGCCCGTCCCAGCCGGTATATTCAGCCTTCACTTTGATCTCGGGGTTCGCTTTCTCAAAGGCTTCAAGCGCCTTCAGGGTCGCCTGGTGGCGGCTGTTGCCTCCCCACCATGACATACGTAATTCAACGGGCTGCTGTGCCCAGGCAGAGGTACAGGACAGTAACAGCGATGCGATAACACCTGACGCAAGTTTATTCATTACTTGTCTCCGGGAAGAGGCAAAAATATTGTTATTAAACAGGTGAGTAACAACTTAATACTGACTATTATTTCCGGCGCAGCTTCCTGCCGCGCCGAAAAGCGGGGCTTAGCGTTTCGCCAGGCGGGAAACCAGTTCGAACTCCTTAAAATTCACCGGGCGCTGTTGCTGCATAGAGATATTGCCCGCAATGCCGGTGAGAATAGACATCGCGCCTGCGCGGTGGTCGGCGGCACGCTGCAAGGGATCGTGGCCCGGCTCGCCGAACAGATCCGCCAGCATGGCGTTGTCGCCGCCGCCATGGCCGCCTTCACCGAGGGTGAAGTGTGCTTTCCACGGTTCGGCAAACATCGGGAAGACGGTGATGTCGCATTGCTCCAGGCTGCCCTCATTTTCGCGTTTCCCGCCGGCGTTGACGTAGGACTTCTCGACGATTTTCATCTCCAGACGGCCTTCGGTGCCGTTAAACACCACGTTCAATCCTTCCCACGGCAGATAGGCATTAAGCGAGTAGGTGAGCTGGACCTGGTTTTGGTACTTCACCAGCACCGACATGGTGTCTTCGATGGTGATACCGTCGCTAAACACGCTCTGATCGCGGAAATAGTTGTCCTCATGCTCGGCGTCGAGGTACAGCGCTTTTAGCTGTTCGTTGTCCGCCATATTCAGCGCGAACGGGTCGTCTTTGGCTTCGGCAAAACCGTGGGTGCGCGGGTAGAACTGCGAGACTCCGCGTTGTTCTGCATTCTCTTTGCCGTAGAACTGCAGGCTGCCCTCGGCGTAAACGCGCTCCGGATAGCTGGCCAGCCAGAAGTTCATCAGGTCGAAGTGGTGAGTGGATTTGTGCACCAGCAGGCCGCCGCTGTTGCGTTTTTCACGGTGCCAGCGGCGGAAGTAATCTGCGCCGTGCTCGGTGTTGAGCAGCCACTCAAAGTGGACGGAGGTCACGTTGCCAATCACGCCCTGCATCAGCAGCTCACGCACTTTGCTGTGATGCGGCGCGTAGCGATAGTTAAAGGCCACGCGCACGGTATGGCCGGTTGCTTCAATGGCGTCGAGAATACGCAGCGCGCGTTTTTCGTCGATGGTCATCGGTTTTTCAGTGATGACGTCGCAGCCCGCATGCAGCGCCCGGACGATATAGTCATCGTGGGTGCGATCCATGGTGGTGACGATGATGATATCCGGGCGCGTTTCACGGATCATCTCTTCGAACTGCGCCGCTTTCCAGGTCGATACCGGCTCTGCGCCTTCGTGCTGCAGCAGTTTATTGGCATAGTTCATGCGGGTCTGGTTGGTATCGCAGAAAGCGACCATTCTGGCATTATCCCGCCAGCTTCCAGCAATGGCGGAAATATATAAACCGGCACGACCTCCAGTACCGACCAGAGCATATGTTTTCATGGCATCCTCGCTTAAAATAAAAATTTGAATGTCAGCAAGGCGACGCCATGAAACGTATTCCGCATCAATTGATGGAGCTGAACAGCACTTTTATTTGGCACTGGCCCTGGTTTGTTCAGGGCGTTAAAAGCGCGAAACAGCACGGTTTCACCGGCATCATCCTGCACCAACAGGAACTGCTTTCTTTTCTTGCGACGCCCTCGCCGTTGAGTCAAAAGCTCAATGTCGAGAACCTGATTCATCAACAAAATTACGCGCTGCAATATTTAAAACGCGTCGACCAATATCTGGCGGAAAATAATTTATCCTTTTGGTTGCAGGGTGAAGCCGCGCCAAACGACGATATTATTAAGCGTAAATTTCCCGAACTGACTTTCGACGAAAAAAGCGCGCCGGATTTCTGGCAGCATTTCTATGCGGCGATATTGCATCCGCTACTTCACACTCTGCCGCATCTCAGCGGGCTGATTCTGAGCCTGACCACGCCGGACTTTCAGACCGCCCGTTGGCAACAAAGCCTGCGCGATGTCTGGAGCCTGCTGCGCGCCCAGGGCAAAAAACTGGTGCTGCGCGACTATATCGATGACAGCTGGCCCCGGCAGCAGCTCGCCAACATGCTGGCGACGCTTCCCGACGACGTTCGCGCCTCGGTCAAAGCCACGGAGCTGGACTATCACCCCGGTTTTGCTAACCACCCGCACATTGCCACGCTGCCGGGGCATAAAAAGTGGATCGAATACGATCTCTTTGGCACCGGCTACGGCTGGACCGCGCTGCCGTGCTATCTGGCCGATGAGATCAGCGGCCGTTTAAGCTGGGCGCTGAGCGCCGCCGAAAACGAAATTGAAGCCATCACGTCACGCGTCAGCTGGCAATGGTTGCCCGACAGCCGGGTGATGGACTCCGCCAACGCGGTGAATCTGTTTGGCCTTTCGGCGGCTAACCAGACCGCAGATGCGTCCCAGCCCTCTGCGTTTGAGCGCTGGGCCGATCATCAACAGCTCGGCTTTCGCTCAATGCAGGACAAATGCCAGCTGGCGGCCATCGTTCACGCCAGCTACGACTGGCTGTGTAAAACGCCGAACTTCCTGGGCCGCCGCCTGCACTACCAAAGCCAGATCCCGGAAAGCGTGGCGCAGGCACAACAGCTTTTGCACATGGACACCCGCAGCGCTAACTGGATGCATGCCTGGCAACCGCTGATGCCCACCGACGCCCCGGGACTCGCTAAAGAGCAGCGCGAGCTGGTGGCGCTGGAAAAAGAGGCCGCCTGCTTTTTGGCCTCGCGCACGGTACAAAACCTGCGTGAGCTGATGCCGCGTATTACCTGCCCAAACGATTCGCTGGAGATCCTGCTGGCCGCCTGGTGCAGCGCGGAAATCTACAGCCAGATGTTCTCCCGCGTGGCCGCCGCGATGACCGATGTCCTGTGGATCGATCGCTACGGTCAGCAAAGCCTGCCGGCGGATGTCCTACCAAAGCACCAGCAACGGCTGCTTCGCTACACCGACACGATGGATCGCTGGCTGGCTAACCCACCGGCTAGCGGCCCGCTGTTTCTGCCGCTGCTGTTAAGTCCGGCGCGGTTAGCTCGTTTTGCCAGCAGCCTGAGCCGTTCGCTGTGAAGTAAGCATAAAAACTGTGGCGGGTGTTGTCTGCAACTGGCGTAGAGGGAAAACCGGGGATGGGCGTGAAAAGCGGAAAAGCGTGATAGCCTTCGCGAATCGCAGATAAAGCCTGTGATGCGCGTTGGCTTTTTTCATTTAAATGACGTGATAAACATCACCTGAAGCGGAAAAAAATGTGATCCCCGGCCATGCGGCCGGGGAGGGTCAGGTTAGTGCGCCTGGCCGCGTTCGATACCGATCCCAGTCTGCGAACGGATAAACTGCGCGCGGAACTGCTCGCGCTCGCGCATCCCTTCGGCAGAGTTGTCGGTGGCAGAGAAGAACCAGATACCCACGAAGGCGATGGCGATAGAGAACAGCGCCGGATATTCATACGGGAATATCGCCTTTTCATGCCCGAGGATCTGCACCCAAATTGTCGGGCCGAGGATCATCAGGATCACCGCCGTCAGCAGCCCCAGCCAGCCGCCGATCATCGCGCCGCGAGTGGTGAGTTTCGACCAGTACATCGACAGCAGAATGATCGGGAAGTTACAGCTGGCAGCAATCGAGAAGGCCAGACCTACCATGAAGGCGATGTTCTGGTTTTCGAACAGAATCCCCAGCAGGATCGCCACCACCCCCAGCAACAGCACGGTGATTTTTGACACCCGCAGTTCATCGCGCTCGCTGGCACCTTTGCGGAAGACGTTGGCGTACAGGTCGTGAGAGACCGCCGACGCGCCTGCCAGGGTTAAGCCCGCGACCACCGCCAGAATTGTGGCGAAGGCGACGGCGGAAATAAAGCCGAGGAACAGGTTACCGCCCACCGCGTCAGCCAGGTGAACCGCCGCCATGTTATTGCCGCCAATCAGCACGCCCGCCGAGTCTTTGAACGCCGGGTTTGCCCCGACCAGCATGATCGCGCCGAAGCCGATGATAAAGGTCAGAATATAGAAATAGCCCATAAAGCCGGTGGCGTAGAACACGCTTTTCCGCGCCTCACGCGCATCGCTCACGGTGAAGAAGCGCATCAGAATATGCGGCAGACCGGCGGTACCAAACATCAGACCGAGGCCAAGGGACAGCGCGGATATCGGGTCTTTCACTAGTCCGCCAGGGCTCATAATGGCCGCCCCTTTCGGGTGAACCGCCATGGCTTCGCTGAACAGATTATTGAAGCTGAAACCAACGTGTTTCATGACCATAAAGGCCATAAAGCTGGCGCCGCACAGCAGCAGAACCGCTTTGATAATCTGCACCCATGTGGTGGCAAGCATGCCGCCGAACAGGACGTAGAGCACCATCAGCACGCCGACCAGCACCACCGCCACGTGATAGTTCAGGCCGAACAGCAGCTGAATCAGCTTGCCCGCACCGACCATCTGCGCAATCAGATACAGCGCCACCACCACCAGCGAGCCGCAGGCGGAAAGGGTACGAATCGGCCCCTGTTTCAGGCGATACGAGGCGACGTCGGCGAAGGTGTAGCGCCCGAGGTTACGCAGACGCTCGGCAATCAGGAACAGAATAATCGGCCAGCCGACCAGGAAGCCAAGGGAGTAAATCAGCCCGTCGTAGCCGGAGGTATAGACCAGCGCAGAAATACCGAGGAAGGAGGCCGCCGACATAAAGTCGCCGGCAATCGCCAGCCCGTTCTGGAAACCGGTGATATTACCGCCCGCAGTGTAATAGTCGTTGCGCGAGCGCACCCGTTTTGAGGCCCAGTAAGTGATATACAGCGTGAGGGCGACAAAAATCAGGAACATCACAATCGCCTGCCAGTTTGTCGGCTGGCGCTGCACCGCACCGGAAATAGCGTCAGCGGCGCTCACGGAAAAAGGGAGTGTGGCGGCAATCGCCGTCAAAACTTTTTTCATGATGCGTGCACCTCGTTAATCACACTTTTCGTCAGGCGATCAAACTCACCGTTTGCCCGCCAGACATAGATCCCGGTCAGTACAAAAGAGACAACGATAACGCCGATGCCAATGGGAATGCCTCGGGTGACGCTGGTGCCGGCATGCAGCGGCGTGCCGAGCCAGCCCGGGGCGAAGGCGATGAGCAAAATAAAGCCCACGTAGATAACCAACATAATCAGTGACAAGATGGCGGCAAACCTTTGCCGGGTAGCAACTAACTCCCTGAAATGCGCACTATCTTCTATCCGCTGACAAATTTGTTCATTCATTACAGCGTCTCCAGAGGTATCCCTTTTGTCATCCACGCGCCATTCATCGGCAGCACTTATCCGCCCGGCAGCGTGCTGTCGGGAAGAGGAGGGCTTGCGCTGTCCTGCTACGTGGAATCCTTAGGGGCTATTATTTATGTCCTCTCCCCTGAAGGGGAGAGGGTGTAGGGAATGCGTTGGTTTATGACGGCATGGCAATGGCCTGCTTCTCTTCGAGCAGTTTTTCCACTACGCCCGGATCCGCCAGGGTTGAGGTATCGCCGAGGTTGCTGGTATCGCCCGCGGCGATTTTGCGCAGAATACGGCGCATGATTTTACCGGAGCGGGTTTTCGGTAACGAATCGGTCCAGTGCAGCACATCCGGCGTGGCCAGCGGACCAATCTCTTTACGTACCCAGTTGCGCACTTCGGCATACAGTTCCGGCGTCGGTTCTTCACCGTGATTCAGCGTCACGTAAGCGTAAATCGCCTGGCCTTTAATGTTATGCGGAATGCCGACCACCGCCGCTTCGGCAATTTTCGGGTGCGAAACCAGCGCCGATTCGATTTCCGCGGTGCCCAGGCGGTGGCCGGAGACGTTCAGCACGTCATCCACGCGTCCGGTGATCCAGAAATAACCGTCTTCATCACGACGCGCGCCGTCGCCGCTGAAATACATATTCTTGAAGGTGGAGAAGTAGGTCTGTTCAAAGCGCTCGTGGTCGCCAAACAGCGTGCGCGCCTGACCCGGCCAGGAGTCAGCGATCGCCAGGTTGCCTTCCGTTGCGCCTTCCAGCGGGGTGCCTTCGTTATCGACCAGCACCGGCTGCACGCCGAAGAAAGGCCGCGTGGCGGAACCGGCTTTCAGCTCAATAGCCCCCGGCAGCGGCGTAATCATGAAGCCGCCGGTTTCGGTTTGCCACCAGGTGTCCATTACCGGGCATTTTTCGTTGCCGATCTTCTTCCAGTACCACTCCCAGGCTTCCGGGTTAATCGGTTCGCCGACGGAGCCCAGAATGCGCAGGGAAGAGCGGTCAGTGCCTTCGATAGCCTTATCGCCTTCCGCCATCAGCGCGCGGATCGCCGTCGGCGCGGTGTAGAGAATATTGACCTTATGCTTATCGACCACCTGGCACATGCGCGCCGGGGTCGGCCAGTTTGGCACGCCTTCGAACATCAGCGTGGTGGCGCCGCAGGCCAGCGGGCCGTACAGCAGATAGCTGTGACCGGTGACCCAGCCCACATCGGCGGTGCACCAGTAGATCTCGCCAGGATGGTAGTCGAAGACGTATTTAAAGGTAGTGGCCGCATAGACCAGATAGCCGCCGGTGGTGTGCAGCACCCCTTTCGGCTTGCCGGTGGAACCGGAGGTATAGAGGATGAACAGCGGGTCTTCGGCATTCATCTCGGCCGGCTGATGCTGGTCGCTGGCTTTTTCCAGCAGGTCGCT
The DNA here is from genome assembly GCF_014298075.1 of Enterobacter sp. JUb54. Taxonomy (GTDB): domain Bacteria; phylum Pseudomonadota; class Gammaproteobacteria; order Enterobacterales; family Enterobacteriaceae; genus Klebsiella; species Klebsiella lignicola. Next base: position 3,618,581 of record NZ_CP060418.1, on the reverse strand, counting down.
CCACCACAGGTCGCGATTTTCCTGCCAGTCGATTTTGCCGCCGGTGCGTTTGAGGACCACCACGTGTTCGATGGTGGTGACGTTCGGGTTTTTCAGCGCGTCATCGACGTTTTTCTTCAGCGGGATGGCGCGACCGGCACGCAGGCCTTCGTCAGCGGTGATCACCAGGCGAGAGCTGGAGTCGATGATGCGCCCGGCAACCGCTTCAGGGGAGAAGCCACCGAAGATCACCGAATGGATAGCGCCGATACGGGCGCAGGCCAGCATAGCCACGGCCGCTTCGGGCACCATTGGCATATAGATGGCGACAACATCGCCTTTTTTAATCCCGAGATTGAGCAGGACGTTCGCAAAACGGCACACGTCGCGATGCAGTTCGCGATAGGTAATGTGCTTGCTTTGGCTGGCGTCGTCGCCCTCCCAGATAATCGCGGTCTGGTCGCCGCGTTCGGCGAGGTGGCGATCGAGGCAGTTCGCTGCGAGGTTCAGGGTGCCGTCTTCATACCATTTGATAGAGACGTTACCGGGCGCGAACGAGGTGTTCTTCACGCGGGTGTAGGGCTGCATCCAGTCAAGGATTTTGCCCTGCTCACCCCAGAAACTCTCGGGGTCAGTAATCGATTGTTGATAGTTTGCCTTGTACTGTTCCGGGTTAATCAGGCAGCTGTCCGCAATGTTAGCGGGAATAGAGTGTTTATGTATTTGGCTCATGGCTTTTTTTCTCCTTTAGATTGTTAAATATATGTCAAGTAAACGTTAATTGTAGGGGCTTTAGCGGCTTTGTTTGCTATTTGGGGGGCAGATCACGCATTAATTCAACTGAATGAAAATCAATCAAATGAAACTTTGAAGTGGAATAATTTCGGAGATGTATTTATAGAAATTGAATTTATGAAAATTTTTTTATAACAAATACTTATGCAATATAAGTGGGGAAAGTTCGTGAATTTATGCACAAAACCAGCGGAAAGCCCTGTTCTTAAACGCTTGCGTAGCATGCCGTGCAAATGATACTGATACCGCGCGTTAAAAAATCCCATAAAGCAACGCAACACAATTCATACCCCTTTCAGTGGGCATCATTACCTCTGGGAATGCTGCCTTTCATTGAGGAAGTCTGTAGTGAAGAAAAAAACAAACGTCAGTCTGGCCTGGCAAATTTTGCTGGCCCTGGTGCTGGGTATCCTATTGGGTAGCTACCTGCACTATCACGCCGAAAGTCGCGAATGGATCATTTCGAATTTCCTGACGCCGGCGGGCGATATCTTTATCCATCTGATCAAGATGATCGTCGTACCGATTGTTATTTCGACGCTGATCGTCGGGATTGCGGGTGTGGGCGATGCCAAGCAACTGGGCCGTATCGGCGCCAAAACCATTATCTATTTTGAAGTGATCACCACGGTGGCGATTGTGCTGGGGATTACCCTGGCGAACGTGTTCCAGCCGGGAAGCGGCATTGATATGTCGCAGCTGGCGGCGGTGGATATTTCGAAATATCAGAGCACCACGGCGGAAGTACAAAACCATGCTCATGGTCTGATGGGGACGATCCTGTCTCTGGTGCCGACCAATATCGTCGCCTCCATGGCGAAAGGCGAAATGCTGCCGATTATCTTCTTCTCGGTGCTGTTCGGGCTGGGGCTCTCTTCGCTGCCAGCGACGCATCGCGAACCGCTGGTCACCGTTTTCCGTTCCATCTCCGAAACCATGTTTAAAGTGACCCACATGGTGATGCGCTATGCGCCGGTCGGGGTGTTCGCGCTGATTTCCGTCACCGTGGCGACCTTCGGTTTCGCCTCGCTGTGGCCGTTGGCGAAGCTGGTGATTCTGGTTTACTTCGCGATTCTGTTCTTCGCGCTGGTGGTGCTGGGGACCGTGGCGCGGTTATGCGGGCTGAGCATCTGGATCCTGATCCGCATCCTGAAAGATGAGCTGATTCTGGCGTACTCAACCGCCAGTTCTGAGAGCGTACTGCCGCGAATTATTGAGAAGATGGAGGCCTATGGCGCCCCGGCTTCAATTACCAGCTTCGTGGTGCCGACCGGTTACTCCTTTAACCTCGACGGCTCGACGCTGTATCAGAGCATCGCGGCTATCTTCATCGCGCAGCTGTACGGCATTGACCTCTCTTTGTGGCAGGAAATTACCCTGGTGCTGACGCTGATGGTGACTTCGAAAGGGATTGCTGGCGTGCCGGGCGTCTCCTTCGTGGTGCTGCTGGCGACGCTGGGCAGCGTGGGGATCCCGCTGGAAGGCCTGGCCTTTATTGCCGGCGTTGACCGTATCCTCGATATGGCGCGTACCGCGCTGAACGTGGTGGGCAATGCTCTGGCGGTGCTGGTGATTGCTCGTTGGGAACACAAGTTTGACCGCAAAAAAGCGCTGGCGTATGAACGCGAGGTGCTGGGCAAATTTGATAAGACGGCCCAATAACATAACAGGCCCGGTGCTATCGCACCGGGCCTGTTCTTATCCTTTGCTTATTCTGTCGAACTCTTCACACCCGGTATCAAACCCTTCCAGACAACTGACGTTCAGCCAGTGCAGTGCTTTCTGGTGATTCGGCTCGATAAACCCTTTCTCTCCCTGCAGGAACATCATCCCGGCCCAGTATTCGGCATACCCGGTGCGCGACAGCGAGGAGCTGCGTTTAAAATAGTCCGTCGCCATTGCATCATCTTCCGCCGCCTGCACGCCGCTGGCGTAAATTAATCCCAGTAGCATTTGGGCATCAACGGCAGAGTCATTTTCCGGGTCCTGCGCGGCATCCTGCAGCAGCGAGATCGCGTGGGAATAATCCGTCTGGCCGGCCTGATGGTTGACCAGCACCCGGGCAAGGACGATCTCTCCGGCCTTACTGCCGGTCTGTACCGATTTCTCGGCCAGCTGCCGGGCCAGTTTGTAATCGGCCTGCTGCGGATTGCGTATTTTTAGCTGAGCCAGCAGCGCCAGGGCGTCACCGTCGCCGTTATCGGCCGACTTTTGCGCCCAGTATTCAGCCTGCGGATAATCGCCGGAACTGACATAGGTATCAGCAAGATAATATTGCGCACGCGGATTGCCAGCTTCCGCCTGCTGTTTGTACTGGCTTCCGGGTTCCATGGCGCCAGCGGTGAGTGAAAATAATGCCAGAAGTAAATAGAGGTATTTCATTTTTTATTATCAGTCAGGGACACAGCGAGCAGTATAAAGGGAGGCGAAAAAGAAGAAAATGGCAGCAACTGGCAGGTTTGGTGAAACCCGGGGGCGGCGCTAACGCGCCTTGCCCGGGCTACGGGTTGTACAGTCCGGTAACCCGGACAGGTGCGCAGCACCGCCTCCGGGGAGGCGGAGGGCTTTCAGCTTGCCGTGCTCGTCAGTCACCGACAGTTCGGCGATGTTCCCGGGGGCGGCGCTAACGCACCTTGCCCGGGCTACGGGTGTGCAGTCTGGTAGCCCGGACAGGTGCGCAGCACCGCCTCCGGGGAGGCAGCCTGGTTAACCCATCGCGCTTTCGCGCAGGCGGGCTTTCAGCTTGCCGTATTCGTCAATCACCGACTGCCCGGCGATGTTCCCGGGGGCGACACTGACGTGCCTTGCCCGGGCTACGGGTTGTACAGTCCGGTAACCCGGACAGGTGCGCAGCACCGCCTCCGGGGAGGCGGTGTTGTTAACCCATCGCGCTTTCGCGCAGGCGGGCTTTCAGCTTGCTGTACTCGTCAATCACATACTGCTCGGCGGCGCGTTGATCGGCGATGCGCTCAACGTTCACGGCGCAGTACTTGTACTCCGGCGTCTTGGTTATCGGGCTCAGGTTCTCGGTCACCAGCTCGTTACAGGCGCCAATCCACCACTGGTAGGTCATATAGACCGCCCCTTTGTTCGGCCGGTCGCTGACCTGGGCACGGGTGATGATCCGCCCTTTGCGCGAATTGACCCACACCAGCGCTTCATCTTCAATCCCCAGACGCGCGGCGTCGGCGGTGTTGATTTGCGCATAGCCCGGTTCATCCGCCAGTGCGGCCAGCGCCGCACAGTTGCCGGTCATCGAACGACACGAATAGTGGCCCACTTCACGCACCGTGGAGAGCACCATCGGGTACTCGTCGGTCAGCTTGTCAATCGGCGCAACCCAGTCGCAGGTATAGAACTGCGCCAGGCCGTTCGGGGTATCAAACTTCTCTTTAAACAGATAAGAGGTCCCCTGATCGGCATCGGACTCGTCGCGACACGGCCACATGATGTAGCCCAGCTCGCCCATTTTCTCGTAGGTGGCACCGTAGAAATCCGGGCACAGATGCCGCAACTCGTCCCAGATCTCCTGGGTGTTGTTGTAGTGCATCGGGTAGCCCATCCGGGTGGCGATTTCACTGATGATCTGCCAGTCGGTTTTCAGGTCCCACTTCGGCTCTACCGCTTTAAAGAAGCGCTGGAAGCCACGGTCGGCGGCGGTATAGACGCCTTCATGCTCGCCCCACGATGTTGACGGTAAAATCACATCCGCCGCCGACGCGGTTTTGGTCATAAAGATGTCCTGGACGATAACCAGTTCCAGCTCTTCAAACGCTTTACGCACGGCGGACAGCTCGGCGTCGGTCTGGAGCGGATCTTCCCCCATGATGTACGCCGCCCGCACTTCGCCATGTGCCGCGCGGTGCGGCAGCTCGCTGATGCGGTAGCCGGTGTGTTCCGGCAGGCTGTCGACGCCCCAGGCCCTGGCGAACTTCTCGCGGTTTTCCGGGAACTTCACATACTGGTAGCCCGGATAGGTATCCGGCAGCGCGCCCATATCGCAGGCACCCTGGACGTTGTTCTGCCCGCGCACCGGGTTGACGCCGACGCTCGGTTTACCGAGGTTGCCGGTCATGATCGCCAGGCTGGTCAGCGAGCGGACGGTTTCCACCCCCTGATAGAACTGGGTGACGCCCATGCCCCACAGGATCGCGGCGGATTTGGCGCTGGCGTACATCCGGGCGCATTCGCGGATTTGCTGCGCGCTGACGCCGGTGATCGCTTCCACCGACTCCGGCGTGTAGCCTTCGACGATTTTGCGATACTCCTCGAAGCCCTCGGAACGGCTGGCCACGAAGGATTTATCGTAGAGATCTTCCTCGATGATGACATGCCCGATGGCGTTGAGCAGCGCGATGTTCGAGCCGTTTTTCAACGCGATGTGCATATCGGCAATGCGCGCGGTTTCAATTTTGCGCGGATCGCAGACGATAATTTTCGCCCCATTACGTTTGGCGTTAATCACGTGATTCGCCACGATGGGGTGTGAATCTGCCGGGTTGTACCCGAAGATAAACACGAGATCGGTGTTATCAATCTCTGTGATGGCATTACTCATGGCGCCATTACCGACCGACTGGTGCAGACCTGCAACCGAAGGGCCGTGTCAGACGCGCGCGCAACAGTCGACGTTATTGGTACCAATAACGGCGCGTGCGAATTTTTGCATCACATAGTTGGTTTCATTGCCGGTCCCGCGGGATGAGCCGGTGGTCTGGATAGCATCCGGGCCGTACTTGGCTTTAATCTCGCTGAGGCGGGTGGCGACGTAGTCGAGAGCCTCGTCCCAGGAGACGGATTCCAGTTTGCCGCCACGCTGACGGCGGATCATCGGGGTTTTCAGACGCGGGGTGAGGATCTGGGTATCGTTAATAAAGTCCCAGCCATAGTAGCCTTTCAGGCACAGGGTTCCCTGGTTGGTTTTCCCCTGTGCCGCCTCAGCCCGGACGATTTTGCCGTTATCGACCACCAGATTGATTTTGCAACCTGATGCGCAATACGGGCAAACCGTGACGACTTTTTTCATCGGTCTTGCTCCAGTTAATCAATGGGCGCATACGCGCTATCTCGCCCTCAATATGCATCTTCTATGCCATGTTTTCATTGTGTGTATTCACTGATAATACGTCGATTTTTTGGTCTGAATGCTGACGAAAAGCAGGCAATCGTCAGTTTTGACGTGTCGAAGTGAAGGGATGTGACGTGGGGAAGGGGCGTACCGGGTAGCCCGGACAGGTGCGCAGCACCGCCTCCGGGGATTCAGGATCGGAGACGTTACTGCACTTATCGGTATAACCGGGTCTAGGTTAAATAACGGCTACGTGCGAGCGTTGCTGCGCCCTGAGCGCCGTTAAACGCTGAGGACGAGGCGGTAACAAAGCGTACGACCTGGTAAGGCAGCGGACGGCGAACGTAGGTTTTAACCATGACGATTAGCGCGTCGCGCGGGAAGGCGGGCATATCCATCACGCCGCCGCCGAGGATCACCGCGTCCGGGTCAAACAGGTTGATGCTGGTGGCGATAGCGCGGGCTGCGTGGTTCAGCATCGCCTGCACAAACGGCTCCTGTGCAGCGTGGACAAACAGCTCGCCTAGCTCATACGTGCGCGGCTGTTGTTCATACCAGCGCTTTAACGCGATACCGGAACAGACGGTTTCCAGGCACGCAGGGTTGCCGCAGGCGCAGGTGAGAGCGCCATCACCTTGAGGAATATGCCCCAACTCGCCCGCAACGCCGTGCGCACCGGTCCACGGCCCGCCGTTCAGCCAGACGGCGAAGCCCATGCCGGTGCCGAGATAGGCCGCCAGCACCTCCTGCTCCTCGAGATCGTTTTCCTGAACGTCAAAAGAGAGCTGTAGATTTACATCGCGAGAAAACTCAACCGGGCAGCCAAGCGCCGCTTCCAGCCGGTCAGCCAGGTTATACAGGTCGTCAGCGGCCAGAGGCAGGTTAGGCGTTGAGATAATCGTCCGTTTGTCTTTTGCCACCAGTGCCGGGAACCCCATCACCAACCCGCTACAATGGGCTGCATAATGGCTAAGATGCTGCTGCAACAGGTTTTTAATGCCGTTGACCAGGCCATTAGGGGTTATCACATCAGCAGTACGCAGCTTTTCGCAGTGCAGCGCTTCGCCCTGCGATGTTTGCAGACAAAAACGGATATGGGTCGCCCCCATATCCACGCCCGCGACGACGTTACGCTGTTTTTGCATGAGGCAGTACCTCGTTTTTCGCCGCCAGGATCTGCTGTTCCATGATTTGCCACGCGTCATCAATCTGGTCGGCATGGTTAAAGAGACCGGAAGTGCCGACGATAAAGACATCTGCGCCCGCCGCCATCAGCTTTTTATAGGTGGCTTTGTTACAGGAACCGTCGATTTCAATTTCGTAGCTCAGACCGTCGCGCTCGCGCCAGGCTTTCAGTTCGGCAATTTTCTCCAGCATCTCCGGGATAAACGGCTGTCCGGCGAAGCCCGGATCGACGGTCATTACCGTGATTTTGTCGGCTTTATGAATGTAGTACTTCATGGCCTCAACCGGCGTTTCCGGATTCAGGATCAGCCCGACTTTCATGCCGTGGCGGTGAATCTCCTCAATCAGGCGGAAGGCCTGGCCGTTGATGGTTTCCGGGTGCAGGGTGATAAAGTCTGCGCCTGCCTGCGCCAGTTGGCTAATGTAATCCTGCGGACGAGTGACCATCAGATGGCAGTCCAGCGGCTTACTGGCCAGCTTTTTCACCTGGCTGACGAAAAACGGTGACAAAGTGAGGTTCGGCACAAAGTGACCGTCCATGATGTCGATGTGAAAATAGTCTGCATGCTGGTCGATAAACTCGATCTGTTCTTTAAATTTCAGAAGATCCATACACATTAACGAGGGAGCAATTTTCATCATAAATTCCTTACTTACTGATAAGACGGTCGAGGGCGACAGCCGCGATAATTAATCCACCCATCACCACCAGCTGGTAGTAGGTTTGTACCTGCAGAATATTCAATCCGTTGTTGATGGTGCCGATGATCAGACCACCTATCACCACTGAGAAAATACGTCCCTTACCACCGAAGAAGCTGGTACCGCCGATAATGGCACTGGCAATGGCGTATGTTTCAAAGCCCATCCCGGCCAGTGGTTCCGCTGCCCCCAGTCGCGCAGTGGAGACCACGCCAGCCAACCCGGCACAGACGCCAGAGATGATAAAGACCAGCAGCATGTGGAACTTGACGTCGATACCGGAGTAGAAGGCTGAGTTTTTGTTACCACCAAGGGCATAGATGTTGCGACCCAGTCGCGTACGGGTAGTCAGGAACCACAGGATCACCGCCACAATCAGTGAGAAGATAACCGGAACCGGGATCCCAAGCGGCGTAGCGGCAAAGAAGTTAACGAAGTCAAACGAGAAGCCGTACACCGAGTTGGCATCAGAGATAACCAGCGTAATACCGCGGAAAATAGCGTTAGTGCCGAGCGTAATAATGAACGGATGCAGGCCGGTCCAGTTGACCAGACAGCCGTTGATAGCACCTAGCGCACCACCTACCAGCACGCCGCCGATCAGCGCGGCGAGGAACGGATCGACGCCCGCGAGCATCAGCTTAGCGGTGACCATCCCGGAGAGTGCGAGAATCGCTCCGACCGACAGGTCGATCCCGGCGACGAGGATCGCGAAGAACTCGCCCATGCCGATCAGTACGGTGACGGAACTCTGAACGAAGATCTGCGTAATGTTGTTGGTCGTCAGGAAGTACTCTGACGATAGGGTGCCGAAAATCGCCACGATAATGGCGAGGATAAAAAAGGTGCCGTATTTATCCCAGAACAGCGCGAAGTTAAACGGCTTTTTTTCACCGGTTTCGCCTTTTACTCTTGAGGCAGTGCCCATACCATAATCTCCTCTTCGCTCATGTCGTCACGATTGGTCAGAATTTGCGTCATTTGCCCTTCGCAGAACACGGCGATGCGGTCGCAGACGGCGATAATTTCAGGAAGTTCAGACGACACCATCAAAATGACCTTTCCGTTATCGGCCAGTTGGCGCATCACTTTATAAATTTCAGCTTTCGCCCCGACGTCGATACCGCGCGTGGGCTCATCAAAAATAATGACGTCAGGGTTGCAGCATAACCATTTAGAAATCAGTACCTTTTGCTGGTTTCCACCGGAAAGTTCGGTAATGTTCTGATCGACGGAATGGCACTTCAGGGCCAACAGCTTGCGTTGTTCCTCCGCTGTTTTGCGTTCTTCTCCTTCATGAAACAACCCCATTGCACCTTTATAACCACCGCGTTTCAGGCTCTGACTCACCGCCATGTTCTGTGCAATAGTGAAATTACCGAAGAAACCATTCTCACGGCGGCTTTCCGTGATGTAGCCCATGCCTTTCTTTAAGGCATCCAATGGTGAGCGAGGAGAAATCTCCTTGCCGTTGAGGTGAATTTCGCCGCAGCTGCGCTTATCGACGCCGAACAGGCAGTCCATTAATTCAGTACGTCCGGAGCCAACCAGTCCGGCAAAACCGAGAATTTCGCCGCGATTAACGCTAAAGGAGATACCCCGGACCTTTTTCTTGTCATGGCTGGTGACGTTTTTCACTTCGAACACCGTCTCGCGAGCGATATTGCCGGTGCTCTCTTTCATAGCATTGAAGCGGTTTTGCAGCTCGCGACCGACCATCAGGCGCACGATGTCGTCATTGTTAACCTCGCTGACCATCCCGCTGCATACGCTACTGCCGTCTTTCATCACCGTGTAGCGGTCGCATATGCGGCGGATTTCCGCCAGCTTGTGCGAGATATACACGATAGCGGTGCCCTCTTTACGCAGCTGGTTCATGATCAGGAACAGATAATCCACCTCTTTATTAGTCAGCGAGGAGGTGGGTTCATCCATGATCAGAACTTTGGCGTCCAGCATCAGCGTCTTGGCTATCTCCAGCATCTGCTTATGGCTGATAGAGAGATTCGCCACCTTTTCTTCTAAATCGACCTTCAGCCCGACGCGTAGCAGCATCATTGCCGCCCGTACGCGCATCTCTTTCCAGTCGATAACGTTGATGCCGCAGACTTTTTTTGTCAGGTGCCGACCAATATATAAATTTTCCAGCACCGTCAATTCATCAATAACGCTGAGTTCCTGATAAATAATACCGATGCCAAGCTGGGCCGCTAATTTATGGTCAAGCTTGTCGTAGTTGACGTTATTAATGGTAATGGTGCCTTTGGTCGGTTCATATATTCCCGACAAAACTTTCATCAGCGTTGATTTACCGGCACCATTCTCCCCTAATAACGCATGTATTTCGTGGGGGTAAACAGTTAAATCAACCGACTTTAATGCGTGAACCGGACCAAAGGATTTGCCGATCCCCGCCATTGAAATATATGGCGTGAGCATAGAGATTCCTTATGTTTTCACCCCCACCCGGTGGTGAGAGGACCGGGGTGAGGGCAACCGACCGGACAAGGCCTGAATTATTTCGTCACCAGAATGGAATCCACCAGCTTAAATTCCGGGGTTTTATCCAGCGCGATGACTTTGCCGCTCTTCTCTGCATCAACCATTAGCTTCAGACCGGTTGCACCAATATCCGCTGGGTTCTGCGCGATAGTGGCGGTCATCTGTCCGGCTTCGACCATTTTGCGTGCCTCAGGAATACCGTCGGTACCGACAACCAGAATTTTGCCGGTTTTGCCGGCATTGGCGACGGCCTGGGCAACGCCCATTGCCATCGTGTCGTTAGCGCAGTAAATCGCTTTGACGTTTGGGTTACGCTGCAGCACGTTAGTGGCAACGTCCAGTGCTTTGATACGGTCCCAGTCGGCTGGCTGACTAGCAACCAGCTTGATCTGGCTTGCTTTTTTGAAGGCTTCGCTAGCGCCGTTGCGGCGAGCTTCGCCGGAGGCGTTACCGGCTTTGCCTTCAATAATAGCGACTTCACCACCTTCAGCGCCCAGCCTGTCAACGATAAACTCCGCCCCTTTTGCCCCTACCGCCACGTTATCGGTAGTCACAAAGCCTTCCACGTTGCCGCCGGCCTTCTTCAGGTTATCCATATCGATTTTTTCATCGAGGTTGACCAGATAGATGCCCTTTTTCCATGCTTTAGCCACCGGCATTACCAGGTTTACGGAGGAGAGCGGTGCAAAGGCGATACCTTTGTAGTTTTTGTTGCTCAGATCTTCAAACAGCTGCAGCTGCGACTGAAAATCGCCTTCAGAAGGGGAAGCAAAAATATCGACGCTGACGCCCAACGCTTTAGCTTCATCTTCAATGCCTTTTTTCATATCAACCCAAAATGGGTTCGATAAGGTTTTCAATACGACAGCGTAATCGGCGGCGGCAAAGGCGCTGGTGGATAACATTACGCCCATGAGCGTGCCGCTGAAAATTTTCAGATATTTATTCATGGCAGTATTCTCGATGTAGGATACAGTTATATTGATCCCACTAGTGTGGGATCGGTTTTTTATTTACTTAAGCGCGCCGGGTGAAAATAAATTAACAATCGCGCCCGTTTTTTGCATGTTTAAATTCGCTTGTTCAATATCGAGTTGTGCAACGGAAACAAAAAAAGCATCTAATAACGTTAGTTGTAATATACGCGCGGAGGCGTTTCGCCCTAATAAAGGCGTCTCTGGTGCTGGCGAACAAATAATAAAATCAGCTAATTTAGCAATCGGTGAATGATAGCTGTGGGTGATGCAGATAATTTTGGCCCCGTTCTTTTTAGCCAATTCTACTGCCGATTTAATATCGCTGGTGCGCCCCGAGTGCGACACAACCAGCACTACGTCCCCTTCTTTCAGCAATGAGGCGGACATCATCATGATATGCGCGTCTGGATAAGTCTGGCAGCGCACGCCGATGCGTAAAAACTTGTGCTGCACGTCAGCACAAATGGCGTTAGATCCGCCCGCACCGTACAGGTCGCGTTGGTTAGCCTGGGCAAAGAAGCGCGCCGCGCGGTGAATTTCGTCAACGTTGACGATCGACTGACCTTCCATAATGGTGCGTAGGGTGATGTTAAACACCTTATTCACCACATCCTGCGGTGCCTCATCAAAGGAAAGCTCAGCCGGAAGCACCTGCTCTGACTGCGAAAAATAGTCCTCCAGCGCGCTGCGCAGATTACGAAAACCGCTAAAACCCAACAGCTTGGAAACCTTGACGATCATGGCCTCGGATACGGATAGCGCTTCCGCGACGTCTTTGATTGCCGGTGCATCGCTGAGATTGCCGGGAGTAAGTACCCATTCGACGATGCGGCTTTCGTTTTCGGTCATGCCTTCCTGCTTCATACGTAGCCAGGGCGCAAGGCCGATACCGTTGGGGAGCGAACTGGGTTCTGACTGATTCATCGCTTTCTCTATGTCCATAAAATGAAGACGTCACTATATCACCACAGGCGAATCGGAAAAGATACAATCAACTTCACAAAAAATGTATTTTTATAAAGTTATGTATTTTGTGAAGTTTTCTTGATCGCTTAGGTAATGTGTTTTTAATTTAAATTCATTAAAATCAAAATGTTGCATTGAATTAATTAGCATTATAAAAATAACAGGTATTTGGTATAAATGGTTTTTCACACTTGATTTGTGAAATGTCGCCGTGTAGAACAAGCGCACATCATGGTAGATTTGATGTTTAAATCGGCAAAGAGTGCCGTTTAAATCACAAGGAAACCTAAGTTCGTAAAGTTAACTACAGGCGAGGCTAAGTATGAAAAGGATTGCAATTGGCTGCGATCATGTCGGGTTTATCCTGAAAGACGATATTCTGATGCACCTGTGTCAGCGCGGTATTGAGGTGGTAGATAAAGGCGCATGGTCCACGGAACGCACCGATTATCCGCGTTACGCCAGCGCAGTCGCGCAGGCAGTTGCCGCCGGTGAGGTTGACGGCGGGATCCTGATCTGCGGCACCGGCGTGGGTATTTCTATCGCTGCCAACAAGCACCCTGGTATTCGAGCGGTTGTCTGTAGTGAACCTTATTCTGCGCAGCTTTCACGCCAGCATAATGACACCAATATTCTGGCCTTTGGCGCCCGGGTAATCGGCCTTGAGTTGGCAAAAATGATCGTCGATGCCTGGCTGGCTGCCGAATTCGAGGGCGGTCGCCATCAGGGGCGGATTGATGCCATCGGCGCGATAGAACAGCAGCGGATTTGAGATTCCTCCGCTACTCGCCGTGAGGGCCGTTGATTAACGTAGGGCCAGCCCCCCGAAGAGACTGGCCCTATGAAACCACGTTACGCTACCGCTTTGATCTTCTGCACCCTGGTGCTGAACAGTCCGCTGGCGCGCGCCGATATTATCGACGACGCCATCGGCAATATTCAGCAGGCGATTAATGATGCTTACAACCCCAGCAGCAGCCGCGCGGACGACGATGACGATCGCGACGATCGTTATGATGACGGGCGCTACCAGGACAGCCGACAGCAAAGCAGCGATCGCCAGCGGCAGTATGACGACCGGCAGCGCCAGCTCGACGATCGCCGGCGTCAGCTTGACGATCGTCAGCGGCAGTTGGATCAGGATCGTCGCCAGTTAGAGAGCGATCGACGCCGGCTGGAAGACGACTATTGATGATCTCCTGATGCCAGGGCCGGGCTTAATCCAGCACGATCTCCATGCCGTCGTAACCCGCTTCGAACCCCGACGGTAGCGCGTTCTCCATCATCCACAGATCAAACTGGTGGCTGATATGGGTAAGAATGACCCGCGGGCAGCCAATCACCAGGTTGAGAGCCCGCACCGTATTCAAATCGCAATGGTTACGCGGGGTCTGCGGACGTGGTTCGTGGCTGCAGTCGATAACGATCACCTGCGGCTGGTTGTTCAGCAGAAACTTGAGGGTCTTGTCCGGCAGTCCGGCGGTATCCGACAGCCAGGCCACCCGGCTGTGGGCTGATTCCAGCAGATAACCGAACGTCAGCTTCGAGTGGTTCAGCGGCAGCGGCGTGACCCGCAATCCCTGCAATTCAAACACCACAAACGGCTCGACGGTATGGCTGAAATCCAGCAGACCGGGATGGGTAAACAGGTCGTCGCAGCCCACGGTGTCCGGTGGGCCAAACACCGGAATGGTCGCTCCTACGCCCCAGCGCAGCGGAAAGAGTCCCTGTACATGGTCCATATGGTAATGGGTCAGTAAAAACTGCTGAAACTGGCCGGCGGGCCACTGCTCCATCAGGTCGGGTAGCCCGGCATCCAGCAGGGTGACGGCCTCATTGAACTTCACCACCGCGCTACAGGGGCGGCGGCGATGGGCGTCATGGTCACGTGCGCGCTGGCAGGCCGCGCAGTGGCAGCCGAAGACCGGGACCAGCTGCGCGCCGCCGGTGCCGGTTAAGCGGATAGTCAGGCTCATGGCCCCTCCTCACCGCGTTTTTTTAAAACGCAGGTGGCTGTGGGTATACCCTTCGCGGAGTTCACTGGCAGGCATACTGATCCTCTTGTTGGGCATACTGGCGACGCAACAGCGTGAAGAACTGCTCGACCGATTGCCCCAGGCTGCCGTTGTTGTTGAGGGTCAGGCAGTCGGTGGGGGTATAGCGCGCCGCGCGCTCCAGCCGTTGGGCGATGTCGCTCTCGCACTCCCGTCCGCGCTGCTCCAGACGCTGGCGCAGCACCTCCGGCGTGACCTGCAGACAAATGGGCAGCAGGGCGTCGGCGTAGCGCGCCCGCGCCTGCGGCAGATGGGCGCGGGAGCCGTTCGCCACCACGTCAAAACCGGCATGCAGCCACAGATCTATCTCGATACCCACCCCGTAATAATTGTTGTTGGCATGCCAGCTGAGGGCAAAAAGCTGGCGCTCGGCGCGGTTAAAAAACTCTGACTTGCTGAGGGCGATATGGTTTTCACTGCCGGCGTTGAACGGGCGCGTGATATAGCGGTGCGCTACCAGCAACTGGGGATGTTCGCGCTGGCGTAACGCGGCCAGCAGACTGTCTTTTCCGGAGCCGGAGGCTCCCATCAGCCAGATCAATTTTCCCGTCATCAGAAGACCCTCTTTCCTTGACGCCAGACGTGGTCAATATGGACGTGATCGCCGCGCCGGTGCGCCAGCACCATGTCGGCCCGTTTGCCTTCCGCAATCACGCCGCGGTCGCGTAGTCCCAGGGCCCTGGCAGGGTTGGCGCTGACCAGCCGGATGGCCTGCGGCAGGGTGAAGCTGTTGCGCTCGTCATCGGCGATGCGGAATGCCGCATCCAGCAGGCTGGCGGGGTAGTAGTCCGACGACAGAATATCGAGCAGGTTGTCGGCCGCCAGGGCGTGGGCGGCGACGTTGCCGGAGTGCGAACCGCCGCGCACGATATTGGGGGCGCCCATCAGCACGTTCATGCCGTGATGACGCGATGCGGAAGCGGCGGCTAAAGTCGTGGGAAATTCGGCGATCACGCTGCCAAGTTGATGCGATTCCAGCACATGTTCCGGGGTGGCATCATCGTGGCTCGCGAGGGCGATGTTACGCTCGCGGCAGATCGCGGCAATGGTCTGACGGTTCGGCTGTGACCAGGTTGCCGCCAGCGCCATCTGCTCCTCTTCGAAGCGGTCCATCTCTTCGTTGGTCAGATGATATTTGCCCTGATAGTAGTCACGGTACTTGCTGCGGTCGGCGTACTGGCGCTGTCCCGGCGAGTGATCCATCAGCGAGACCATGCTCACCGGCTCGCGGCCCACCAGTTTCTCAAACAACGGCAGGGTGGTGTGGTGCGGCAGCTCGCAGCGCAGATGCAGACGGTGCTCGGCGCGGTTGATCCCGCGCTTCTGCGTCTCTTCGATGGCGTTGATCATCTTTTCCAGATTTTCCAGCCGATCGCCGCCGTCACGCACGTCGCCGATGGCCACCGCGTCCAGCACGGTGGTGATCCCGCTGGCGACCATCAGCGCATCGTGGCTGCTCATCGCCGAGTGGGCCGGCCAGTCGACCTTCGGTCGCGGGGTGAAGAATTTATCCAGATTATCGGTATGCAGTTCAATCAGGCCGGGCAGCAGCCAGCCGCCTTCGCCGTCGAGCGCTTGTGGCAGCTGGCTTTGGCTCTCTGCGAAGGCGTAAATCGTGCCGTCCTGAACCTCCAGAGAACCCTGCACCACCTCATCTTCGAGCACCAGTTTTACATTGTTGATAATCATGCTGTGATTCCCATCGGATGCAGCCGGTCAGCGACCTGGTTGCGCACCGTTTCATCATGGAAAATGCCGACGATAGCCGCGCCGCGCGCTTTGGCTTCGTGAATTAACGCCACCACCGCGGCGCTGTTTTTGGCGTCCAGCGAGGCGGTGGGTTCATCAAGGAGCAAAATCGGGTAATCCACCGCGAAACCACGGGCGATATTGACGCGCTGCTGTTCACCGCCGGAAAAGGTCGATGGCGCCAGATGCCACAGATGTTCCGGGACGTTCAGGCGCGTCAGCAGGCTGGCGGCCCGGGAGGCGCAGGTATCGCGCGCAACGCCGAGGTCGAGCAGCGGCTGCATCACCACGTCGAGGGCCGAAATGCGCGGGATCACCCGCAGAAACTGGCTGACCCAGCCGATGGTGCGCTTGCGGACTTCCAGCACCTTACGTGGTGAGGCGCTGACCAGATCCACCCATTCGTCGCCGTGGCGGATGTGGATATGGCCGGTATCCGGGAGGTAATTGGCATAGAGCGAACGCAGCAGGGTGGATTTTCCGCTGCCGGAATGCCCGTGCAGCACCACGCATTCTCCGGCGTCGACGGTTAAAGAGGCGTCGGCAAGGACCGGCAGACGAATGCCATGCTGCTGATGCAGAACAAAGGTTTTGTGTACATTTTCGACGCGGATCGCGTTCATTTTTTGCCTCTTTTGCATTTGTGCCTTCCCGGCGGCATGACGCCGGGGGTTAGTTCTGCAACACTGATGACACCAGCAGTTGGGTATAGGGGTGATGCGGGTCGTCCAGCACCCGGTCGGTTAGCCCACTTTCCACCACCTGACCCTGCTTCATGACCAGCAGTCGGTTGGCCAGCAGGCGCGCGACGCCCAGATCGTGGGTGACAATCACCACCGCCAGGTTCAGCTCCACCACCAGACCGCGCAGCAGGTCGAGCAGACGTGCCTGTACCGACACGTCCAGACCGCCGGTTGGCTCATCCATAAACACCAGCTTTGGTTGGGAGACGAGGTTGCGGGCAATTTGCAGGCGCTGCTGCATCCCGCCGGAAAACGTGGTGGGCAGGTCATCGATGCGCGACGGCGGAATTTCCACATCATTCAGCCACTGTTCGGCGGTCGCGCGAATACTGCCGTAGTGGCGCGCGCCGGTCGCCATCAGACGCTCGCCGATGTTGCCTCCTGCCGACACCTGACGGCGCAGGCCATCCATCGGATGTTGATGCACCACGCCCCACTCGGTGCGCAGCAGATGCCGACGTTCCGCTTCGCTCATGCCATACAGCGAGCGGTTGTCGTAGCGCACTTCGCCCTGCTGCGGCGCCAGTCGTGCGGAGATAGCTTTCAGCAGGGTAGTTTTCCCTGAGCCGGATTCGCCGACGATGCCCAGCACTTCGCCGGGCCATAGCTCGAAAGAGACGTCGCTGAAGCCCTTGCCCGGCGCATAGAGATGGGTCAGTTGATTGACCGCGAGTAACGGATGGCTCATTTGTTCAGCGCCTCGCTCTGTTGGCGGCAATAGTCGGTATCGGAGCAGACAAACATCCGTTTGCCACTGTCATCCAGCACCACTTCATCAAGATAGCTGTGGCGGGAGCCGCAGATGGCGCAGGGCTCATCCCACTCCTGCACGGTAAACGGGTGGTCGTCGAAATCGAGACTTTCCACCGGGGTATACGGCGGCACCGCGTAGATGCGCTTTTCGCGCCCGGCACCAAACAGCTGCAGCGCGGGCATCATGTGCATCTTCGGGTTATCGAATTTTGGAATGGGCGACGGGTCCATCACGTAGCGGCCGTTCACCTTGACCGGGTAGGCGTAGGTGGTGGCGATGTGGCCGAAACGGGCAATATCTTCATACAGCTTCACCTGCATCACGCCGTATTCTTCTAACGCATGCATGGTGCGGGTTTCGGTTTCGCGCGGCTCGATAAAGCGTAATGGCTCGGGGATCGGCACCTGGAAGATCAGGATCTGATCTTCGGTTAGCGGCGTCTCCGGGATCCGGTGGCGGGTCTGGATCAGCGTGGCATCGCAGGTCGCCTCGGTGGTGGCAACGCCGGTGACGCGCTGAAAGAACTGGCGAATCGACACCGCGTTGGTGGTGTCGTCGGCGCCCTGATCGATCACCTTCAGGACGTCATGCTCGCCGATAACGCTGGCGGTCAGCTGGATCCCGCCGGTTCCCCAGCCGTAGGGCATCGGCATTTCACGACCGCCGAACGGGACCTGGTAGCCAGGGATCGCCACCGCTTTGAGGATCGCCCGGCGGATCATGCGCTTGGTCTGCTCATCAAGATAAGCAAAGTTGTAGCCAGTGAGGGAATTAGCCACGTTCATTCTCCCGTTGCAGGCGTTTCAGCAGCGCCAGTTCGGCCTGGAAATCGACATAGTGGGGCAGCTTGAGATGCGAGACAAAACCGGCCGCCTCGACGTTATCCGCATGGGCGAGGACAAACTCTTCATCCTGCGCCGGGCCGGCAATCTCCTCGCCGTAGTCCGGCGCCTGCAGCGCGCGGTCTACCAGCGCCATCGCCATCGCTTTACGTTCGCTCATGCCGAAGGTCAGGCCGTAGCCGCGGGTAAAGTGCGGTGGCTCCTGCTCAGGGGCGACAAAGCCGTTGACCATTTCACACTCGGTCATCAGCAATTCGCCGATGCTGACGGCAAAACCCAGCTCTTCCGGCACGATCTCCACGCTGACGTAGCCGCTGCGGATCTCACCGGCAAAGGGGTGGTTGCGGCCATAGCCGCGTTGGGTGGAATAGGCCAGCGCCAGCAGATAACCCTCATCGGCGCGTACCAGCTGCTGCAGGCGTGATGAACGGGAGCCCGGGTAGACCGGTGGGTTGCGGGTGATGTCGTCCGGCGGGGTGTGGCTATCCTGCTCTGCTTTTGCCAGCCCCTCCTGCACCAGCAGGTTGAACACATGCGGCGTGGATCCCTGCGGCGACGCGGCGGTGCGTAGCGGCGGCGTTTCACCCTGTGCCAGCAGCGTGAAATCCAGCAGGCGGTGGGTGTAATCGTAGGTGGGGCCGAGCATCTGGCCGCCAGGAATGTCTTTGTAAACCGCCGAAATACGCCGCTCCAGGCGCATGCTGGCGGTGTCGATCGGTTCACCGATCGCCAGTCGGGGCACGGTGGTGCGCCAGGCACGCAGTAAAAAAATCGCCTCGACGTTGTCGCCGCTGGCCTGCTTCAGCGCCAGCGCCGCCAGTTCGCGATCGGCGATGCCGCCTTCGGTCATCACGCGGTCGACGGCCAGGTGAAACTGCTCGGCAATCTGCTCAACGCTCAGTTCCGTAAGCCCGCCATCGCCCCGGCGTTTATGCTCCTGTAAGGCGTGAGCGGCGACGATCGCCTTTTCCCCGCCTTTGACGGCAACATACATTAGCAAACCTCCACGTGGGTGGTGCGAGGGATCGCCAGCAGCCGCTCACCGCAGGTCAGGATCAGGTCAATACCGAGCGGGAACGGGTGCGGGCGTTCGGTCAGTTCATCAATAATGCAGTCCGGCAGCTGCGGGGCGATCATCCGCTCTTCGGCGATACCGGCGCCGGTGAGGCGCAGCATGCGCCCGCCGCTGAGGCTGGCGAGCTGGACGATCAGGGTGACGCCGGTCTCCGGGGCGGCAACGGTGCCGGCGGAGAGGACGTTAAGCTGCTCGCTGCTGATGCGATCGTCGGTGACGGCAAACACCGCCTGCTGCGGCAGCTCCACCAGCGGAGCGCCGGTATGAAAACGCAAATTCTGGCCGACCAGGTCGTTATGCAGCGCCGACGAGAACCACACCGGCGTGTCGTGGTCCGCCAGGGTCAGCAGCAGGCTGGTGGAGGCGATGCTCAGGGGCTGCCAGCCGTGCTGGAGCTGCTGCAGGGCGACAATCACGCCTGGCTCGCTCATGGCTTTCAGCAGACGACGAAAACTGTGTTGGGCATCCTGCACCGGTAGGGTAAAAGCGGTTTGTAAGGTCATGCGTTATCTCCGCGAACCAGAGTAAAGAAGTCGACCCGGCTGGCGTTGACTTCGGCGCGTCGGGCTTCAATGCGCGCGCTTCGTTGTGCTTCCAGCGGGGTAATCAGGGTTTCCATCAGGGTGTGAAAATGGTGGGGCGATTGCATCAGCGCGTCGACGGTTGCGCAGCGCTCGGCGTGGGGACGATCGCGCCCCAGGATCCAGCTGTAGCCGATGGTGCCGTCGGCCAGGCGAACCGCCGCGCGGGTTAAGGTGGCATCGCCGGCGAAAAAGCGGTCGCCGATCCCGCCCATGCGGGCCTGCAGCTGAACCAGGCCGGTTTCCGGCGTGCGAATCAGCTCATACGACGGCGCCAGCTTGAGGGTCTGCATCCGCGCTTCAAGTTCTTGTGGTTCACTGTGGGCCAGCACGGACATCCAGCGCTGGCGGGTGGCGGTATCAAAGTGCATTCAGTGCTCCATGGTGAATTCAATCATGTCCGCCCGGGTCAGGCTGACGGAGTACTCCGTGGCCTGCTGCTCGCCGGCCCGGTGGTTGAGAGTTCTTACGCACAGCAGCGGCGCCATGTTGGGGATCCCGAGAATGTTGCTCTCTTTGGCCTGGGCGCGGCGGGCGCTGATTTTGGTTCGCGTGCGGGTCAGTTCGACATCCAGCTGCTGGTGCAGGAAATCGTGCAGCGAACCCTGGGTAAAGGTTTGCAGCGCGGGCCAGAAGCGCAGGTCGGCGAAGTAGTGATCGATCAGGCACAGCGCGACGCCGTTGACGCGGCGCAGGGTGCGCAGGTGGATAACGTTATCCCCTTCGTGAATGCCAAAGGCCTCGGCGACGTGGCTGCTGGCCGGGCGCAGCACCGACAGCAGCTTTTCGCTGGTCGGGTGGCTGCCCTGTTCGAGCAGGTTCTGGCTAAAGCGGGCCTGGGCGTTGAGCGGGTAATCGATAGGGCGCATCAGCACCAGCACCCCGACGCCCTGGCGGCGCTGGACCCAGCCGCGATCGACCAGCTGGTCGATCGCCCGACGCAGGGTGTGGCGGTTGACGTCAAAGCGCGTCGCCAGCTGTTGTTCGGCGGGCAGGTAGTCACCGCAGCGATAGTGGTGACGCAGCTCCTGCTCAAGTTTGGCGGCTATTTCCTGATACCGGGTCGGATAACTGGTCGGATGTCTGGATAAGTGCATGTCAATCGAGCCTCACTGAGCAGAAGAAGGGATTTCCTTCTGAGAGTGGCCCGATCCTGACGCGTTTTTGTTACATTTCGGTTAACGCATAATGACCGATGGATGAAGAGTGAGTGCCGGCAGAGTGACAGGGCGGGAGACCCCGCCCGAAGTGGACTGCGGTTAAGATTGTTTGACGACGTTGACCATCCACGGCACGCCAAAGCGATCGATGGCCCGGCCAAATCCATGGGCCCAGAACGTTTCCTGCCAGGCCAGTTCGACCCGCCCGCCGTCGGCGAGGTTGTCAAACCAGCGTTTCCCTTCGTCCAGGTCCTGGGTGTCGAGCACCAGGTTAAATCCGTTATAACGGCCGCTATCTTCGCCGGGACTGTCGCCGAGCATCAGTTCGCTGCCCGCGACGCGCAGGCTGGCGTGGGCGATGCAATCCGGGGAGATTTGCAGGCCGGAAGGGCAGCCGTCCTGGGCATCCTGACTGTTCTGCGGCATTTCGCCGTAGGTAATTTTGTGGACCAGCTCGGCGCCCAGCGCATCCTGGTAAAACGCTATCGCCTCCGCGCAGTTGCCACTGTAGGAGAGGTAGGGACTCAGGGGCATGATGATGACCTCAGATAACGAAAGACCCTTTAAGCATAGAGGAAGACAGGCACTTCAGGCCAGGCGGTAAAAACCTGGTGTCGGCACGGCGTTACAGCGGAAATAAGTGGACGGTACTGCACTATGATATTCGTTAATTTAATCCGTCATCTTTTTCCGCCGCAGGGAAATAACGCCGCTGGGGGTAGGGAATAAGATTAATTCTTTTTCACGAATTCTGATTTCAGCTTCATCGGGCCAAAACCATCAATTTTGCAGTCGATGTTATGATCGCCTTCGACCAGACGGATATTCTTCACTTTGGTGCCAATTTTCAGCATCGAAGAGCTGCCTTTGACCTTCAGATCTTTAATCACGGTGATGCTATCGCCATCGGCGAGTAAATTGCCGTTCGCATCTTTTACCACCAGTGCGTCATTATCTTCAGATGGCTCGGCATTGTTCCATTCATGGGCGCATTCCGGGCAGATAAACATGCCGTTATCTTCGTAGGTGTATTCAGATTGGCATTGTGGGCAGTGTGGCAGTTGCATGGCGTTCCTCGTGATGGCTGATGAAAATAGGGCGTTGGCCCTTTAAACAGCGGCTGATAGCCGAAAGTGGGGGTGATTATAGCCTATTCACGTACTTTTGTCGGGCCTTTTTTTATGATAATAGCACCAGGGAAATGGCCGAATTAACCAGCGGTTATGCCAGAAATATGGCGCGCTGGCTATCACCCTGCTTATCCAGAAATAAACCATTCTGCGGTTATGTTCATGGAACCTATTAATTTTTCTCGACTAAACTATACGGTCTGTAATTTTTCGTGAAGTTGATCCCAAATTTAAACGCTGTTAGGGTAAAAAAGGAGAGTTCGTAAATTCAGCAAATTTATGACTAACGCTATTTATTGATAAATGCCATAGAGCAGGCGTCAATAGGTTCGGTTGTACGGACTGTCAGCAGACAGTGCAGGCAAACCTGCTACGCTTGAAAAGAGGAGCACAGCAACTCGCCGCTCCCAACGCACAACGCCACGGCTTTGCCGTATGGCGGCGATCTGTGCGCTCACGGCGAAGCTTTAGAGGAAAAATATGCTTAAAAGAAAAAAAATAAAGCCAATCACGTTGCGTGATGTCACCATCATTGACGATGGTAAGCTTAAGAAAGCCATCACCGCAGCATCGCTGGGTAATGCGATGGAGTGGTTTGATTTTGGTGTGTATGGTTTTGTGGCGTATGCTTTAGGTAAAGTCTTCTTCCCCGATGCCGACCCCAGCGTGCAGATGATTGCCGCGCTTGGGACATTCTCCGTTCCGTTCTTAATCCGTCCGCTAGGTGGCCTGTTCTTCGGCATGCTGGGGGATAAATATGGTCGACAAAAAATACTGGCTATCACCATTGTCATTATGTCGATCAGTACCTTCTGTATCGGCTTGATTCCGTCCTACGCCTCGATTGGTATCTGGGCGCCGATTCTGCTGCTGCTGTGTAAAATGGCGCAGGGCTTTTCGGTTGGCGGAGAGTACACCGGTGCATCGATCTTCGTTGCCGAATACTCACCTGACCGTAAGCGTGGCTTTATGGGCAGCTGGCTGGACTTCGGTTCGATAGCCGGGTTTGTGCTTGGTGCCGGCGTGGTGGTGCTGATCTCCAGCATCGTGGGTGAAGAGAGCTTCCTCGAGTGGGGCTGGCGCTTGCCGTTCTTCCTGGCGCTGCCGTTAGGGCTGATTGGCCTCTATCTGCGCCATGCGCTGGAAGAGACCCCGGCGTTCCAGCAGCACGTTGAAACCCTGGAGCAGGGCGACCGTGAAGGATTGCAGGAAGGGCCAAAAGTCTCGTTCAAAGAGATTGCGACCAAACACTGGCGTAGCCTGCTGACCTGTATTGGTCTGGTGATTTCCACCAACGTGACCTACTACATGCTGCTCACCTACATGCCGAGCTACCTGTCGCATAACCTGCATTACTCGGAAGATCATGGGGTGCTGATTATTATCGCCATCATGATCGGGATGCTGTTCGTCCAGCCGATTATCGGCCTGCTCAGCGACCGTTTTGGCCGCCGCCCGTTTATTCTTATCGGTAGCGTCGCGCTGTTCGTGTTGTCGATTCCGGCCTTTATCATGATTAACAGCAACGTGATCAGCCTGATTTTCGCCGGTCTGCTGTTGCTGGCGGTGGTGCTTAACTGCTTTATCGGCGTGATGGCCTCATCGCTGCCGGCGATGTTCCCGACCCATATCCGCTTTAGCGCCCTGGCGAGTGCCTTTAACATCTCGGTGCTGGTGGCGGGTCTGACGCCAACGCTGGCGGCCTGGCTGGTGGAAACCTCACAGAACCTGATGATGCCGGCGTACTATCTGATGGTGATTGCGGTTATCGGCCTGATGACCGGTCTGACGATGAAAGAGACGGCAAACCGCCCGCTGAAAGGGGCGACGCCTGCCGCATCGGATATCCAGGAAGCGAAAGAGATCCTGCGCGAGCATCACGATAATATTGAGCACAAAATCGAAGATCTCGACCAGGAAATCGCGGAACTGCAGGAAAAACGTTCCCGTCTGGTACAGCAGCATCCGCGTATCAACGAGTAAGCGCAGCCTCTGCTAAAAATGCCGCCGTGGGCTTCCCCGGCGGCATTTTTTTGCTGGTTTACAGGCCCTGTCGCCGCTGCTGGCTGAGTTTGCGGTACTGCTGCGGCGGCATGCCGACGTAGCGGGTAAAGGTGCTGTAGAAGCGGCTGCTGGAGCGAAACCCGGCGATCAGCGCAATGTCGAGAATCGTTTTGTCGGTATCGCTGAGCAGGGCGCGGACGTGGTTAATCCGCATCGCGGTGATGTACTGCTTCATGGTCTGCTGCATCACCCGCTGAAAAATCCCCATCGCATAGTTCGCGTTGAGTTTGACGTGTTCGGCGACGTCGGCGACGGTCAGCGCCTGATCGTAGTGGCTGGCGATAAACTCAAGCATCTGGCTGACGTAAAACTGGGCATGGCGCGAGACGCTGTGCTTGTGGGTGCGTGAGGTTTTGTTCACCAGAATCGGCTGCCAGCCGGAAAGGCTAAAGCGCTTAAGCATCAGGGCGATTTCATCGATGGCCAGCTGGCGGATCTGTTCGTTGTCGCTGTTCAGCTCCTGCTGCCAGCGCTGCACCTCAAAGGCGCTGAGCTGCTGGGCAGAGAGCGATTTGATGACCATCCCGTGAGTGACGTTATTGATCAGCTCACGGTCGAGCGGCCACGACAAAAACAGGTGCATCGGCAGGTTGAAGATCGCCATTTGCTGGCAATTGCCGGGGCGCGTCAGCTGATGCGGCGTACAGGCCCAGAACAGGCTGATATAGCCCTGTTTAATTTGCACCGCTTCGTTGTTGATGAGGTATTCGACATCGCCGTCAAAGGGGACGTTGACCTCAACCTGGCCGTGCCAGTGGCTGGTGGTCATGGCGTGCGGCGGGCGCAGTTCGATATCCATCCGCTGGTATTCGGAGTAGAGCGCCAGCGGGCTGCGGGTGTCTTTCTCGTCGCTGCTGCTCATGTACGGATCGTGATGTTTTTCCATGCAGAAATAGGTTCCTGAATCGTCACAGTTGCTGTTTTTTTGCACCGACATGCGTCTATCTTAGCGGAGAAAACGGCCCGTTTTCTCTCCTTTTCCGCCAATTTATTCTCATAAACTCAGATTTTGTGTGCGCCCACCGGCGATCTGAGTTTTCGGGAATGCTCCGTGGGGAAGGGGGCAGCGAGCCGAGCGGCGGGCATGTCACTCTACATGGACACAATGACATGATGGAGAACGCTCTATGTCTGCCCCAAAAATTACCTTTATCGGCGCGGGTTCAACGGTTTTTGTTAAAAATATCCTCGGTGACGTTTTTCAGCGCCCGGCGCTGAAATCGGCCCATATCGCGTTAATGGATATCGATACGACGCGGCTGGAAGAGTCGCATATTGTGGTGCGCAAGCTGATGGATTCCGTCGGCGCCGATGGTGAAATCAGCTGCCATCGTGACCAGCGGGTCGCGCTGCAGGATGCGGATTTTGTGGTGGTGGCCTTCCAGATTGGCGGCTATCAGCCCTGTACCGTGACCGATTTTGAAGTCTGTAAGCTGCACGGCCTGGAGCAAACGATCGCCGATACCCTCGGGCCTGGGGGGATCATGCGGGCGTTACGCACCATTCCGCACCTGTGGCAGATTTGCGACGACATGACCGCCGTGTGCCCGCAGGCCACCATGCTGAACTACGTCAATCCGATGGCGATGAACACCTGGGCGATGTATGCGCGTTACCCGCATATCAAGCAGGTGGGGCTGTGCCATTCGGTACAGGGAACGGCGGAAGAGCTGGCGCACGACCTTGACCTCGATCCGGCGGATTTACGCTATCGCTGCGCGGGGATCAACCATATGGCGTTCTATCTGTCGCTGGAGAGAAAGCTGGCGGACGGCAGCTACACTGACCTGTACCCGGAGATGCTCCAGGCCTGCGCCGACGGGCGGGCGCCGAAACATCGCGAGAATTCGCGCTGCCAGAATATCGTGCGCTATGAGATGTTTAAAAAGCTCGGCTACTTCGTCACCGAGTCCTCTGAGCACTTCGCTGAATATACGCCGTGGTTTATCAAACCGGGGCGGGAAGACCTGATTACCCGTTACCAGGTGCCGCTGGATGAGTACCCGAAACGCTGCGTAGAGCAGGTGGCGAACTGGCATAAAGAGCTGGAGCTGTATAAATCCAGCGAGCGGATCGAGATTAAGCCGTCTCGTGAATATGCCAGCACCATCATGAACGCGATCTGGACCGGCGAGCCGAGCGTGGTTTACGGCAACGTTCGCAACGACGGGTTGATCGATAACCTGCCGCAGGGCTGCTGCGTGGAGGTGGCCTGCCTGGTGGATGCCAACGGCATTCAGCCCACCAAAGTCGGGAAACTGCCGGCCCATCTGGCCGCCTTAATGCAGACCAACGTCAACGTTCAGACGTTGCTGACCGAGGCGATCCTCAACGAAAATCGCGACTATATCTATTATGCGACGATGATGGATCCGCACACTGCGGCGGCGCTGGGGATCGAGGAGATCTATGCTCTGGTGGACGATCTGATTGCCAGCCACGGCGACTGGTTGCCGGAGTGGGTTCATCGTTAAGGGTATCGTTAAAGGAATCGTTAAAGAACCGTCGGGCCGTCTGGCCCGACGTTGCGGTTGCACGGGGTTAACCGTGAGTCAGAAAGCGGGCCAGCTGTTGCTGCAGCAGCCGGTTCTCGCGGGTCAGGCGGGCGTTTTCATCCAGTAGCGTTAAGGCTACCGCGATGCCCGGCCAGTCCAGCTCCAGCTCCCGACGCAGGCGCAGCGCGCGATGGACAATCACCACCGCGCTGTCATCGAACAGCCAGGCTTCAGCCTGCGGCTGGCGTGGCTCAATCACGCCCAGGCCGACGATCTCCCTCAGGTCATCCTCAGACACGCCGGTATGCAGACAAACTTCGCTTATGGTGAACGTCACCGTCATCTTAGTCATTATGCTTTCTCCCATGCTTTACGCGGCGCGAAGCCAGCCTCTGCATCGGCCAGCTGTTGCCAGAGTGCGCTGGTTTTGTCGTTCGGTTTCGGCGGCATGACGATTTTTATCACTGCATATAAATCGCCGGTCGTCGTTTTGCTTGCCAGCCCTTTACCTTTGATGCGCAGGCGTTGCCCCGCCTGGCTGCCCGGCGGGATAGTCAGGAGGATGCTCTCTTTGAGCGTCGGGATGGTGACCTTCGCACCCAGCGCGGCTTCCCACGGCGCCAGCGGCAGGACGATTTCCAGGTTATGACCGACAATATCGAACAGCGGATGCGGAGCAATATGGATAACCAGCCACAGATCGCCGTTCGGCCCGCCGTTTTCCCCCGGCGTCCCCTGGCCTTTCAGGCGGATACGCTGGCCGTCGCTGACCCCGGCGGGGATTTTCACATTCAGCGTTTTCGGGGTTTCGCTCTCGACCATCCCGAAGACGTTATAGACCGGCAGGGAGTAGCTGATGGTGCGGGTCTGCTCGGCGAGGGTCTCTTCGAGGAAGACCGCGACTTCAATCTCCAGATCGTGGCCGCGCGCGGCATGCTGGCGGCGGGCGTGGTGCGCCTGCTGGCCAAACATCGATGAGAAGATATCGTCAAAGTCCTGCTGGCTGTAGCTCTGCTCGTGGGTCTGCTGCTGACGACCAAACTGCGGATCGTTGCGGTGCTGCCAGAGCTGGTCATACTCGGCGCGACGCTGTTCATCTTTGAGCACTTCCCAGGCTTCGGCGAGGTCTTTGAATTGCGCTTCGGCATCGGTTTCTTTGCTGACATCGGGGTGATATTTGCGTGCCAGACGGCGGTAGGCGGTCTTGATGGTTTTTAGATCGTCCGTTGGCTTAACCCCTAGAATAGTATAATAGTCCTTTAATTCCATGGCGTTATCTCATTTGGATTGATGCAGTGGTCACAGCTTTCACCTCTAAGCTTAGGGCAAATGAGGGCGCGCGGAGCAGGAATGTGCGGGAAACTTGACGCCGTCGGGTTGACGGCGTGCGTCGCGGGCAGGGCGGTTATTTGGCCGGGCGGGTCCGGTAGTTGCGGCGCAGTCCTTCCAGCAGCACCAGCGCGGCGCCAAGGGCGCCGGCAATCAGCGAGAGTGAGTCGGGCGCGTGCGGGAACAGGCGCACGATGGTCGGGTCGGTCACCCACATCGACCCGGCAATCCAGCCGATCAGCGCGCCGCCCAGCAGGATAACCACCGGGAAGCGGTTGAGGATAGCCAGCACCAGTTTGCTACCGGCAACGATAATCGGGATGCTGATCAGCACGCCCAGCGCTACCAGCAGCAGGTGGCCTTTACCGGCGGCGGCGACGGCCAGCACGTTATCCAGCGACATGATTACATCGGCGACGGTTATGGTGACGGCGGTCCGCCACAGGCTGCCTGAGCTGCTGACCTCTTCATTCTCTTCCTGATTGGCAACCAGCTTGATGCCGATCCACAGCAGCAGCAGGGCGCCAACAATTTTCAGCCACGGCAGTGAGAGCAGGTAGAGGGCGATGGCCAGCAGCAAAACCCGCGCCACGATGGCGCCGGCGGTGCCAATAATAATGGCTTTGGTCCGCAGTTCCGGCGGCAGCTTACGACACGCCATGGCAATCACCACCGCGTTGTCGCCGCCAAGCAGCAGATCGATTGCGATGATTTGCAGCAAAATGACGACGATATCCCACTGATTAACTAACTCATTCATGCCTGACTCATATCATTAAAAAAGATCTCAACGGGAAAGCGTACCCCTGTTGCGCCATCGTGTCATATTGAAAAACAAAGTTACTAATCAATGCATCGTGTCACGATGATTCCCCGGTAAAGAGTGTTACCTTGTCCCGTTAGGCTCACCTGCCGTTTTACTCATCGCAAGGATTACCCTCATGGCTGGCATGAAAAAAATACTGACTGGCGCATTGCTTGGCGTCACGTTACTTCCGGTTCTGGCAATGGCCGCAGAGGCTCCCGCCGCAACATTTACGCCGGAGCAAGAAGCGCGCATTGGCAAAATTGCCGCGGATTATTTAGTCGCGCACCCGGAGGTGCTGTTACAGGCCAGCCAGAAGCTGCAGCAAATTCAGCAAGAGCAGCAGGCGAGCGCGGCAACCCAGGCGGTAATGAAAAACCAGGCTGCGCTGACCCAGGATAAAAATACCCCGACCTATGGCCCGGCGGATGGTAAGGTCACCGTTATCGAGTTCTTTGATTACCAGTGCATCTACTGCAGCCGTCTGGCGCCGGTGATGGAGCAGGTGATCAAAGCGCATCCGCAGACCCGTTTTGCGTTTAAAGAGTGGCCTATTTTCGGCAGCCGTTGGGAAACCTCGCTGACCGCCGCGAAGACCGGCCTGCAAATTTATCAGCAGAAAGGGGCAGAAGCTTACCTGACCTACCATAACGGGATTTATGCTACCGGGCATAACGAAGGCAAGCTGACGGCGGCAAATGTTCAGCAGCAGGCGAAGAAAGTGAATTTCGACGCTAAAAAAGCGGCGGATGTTGACGCGGTGCTGCAGAGCACCAACACGCTGGCCCAGGAGATTGGTCTGAGCGGCACGCCGGGGGTGATCGTCATGCCGACAACCGGCGCGACCGAAGCCACCATTACCGTCTTCCCGGGGCTTGCAGATAAAGACTCGCTGGAAGCGGCGATTAAGAAGGCCGGCGGCAACTGATTGCTGGTCGTCGACAGCACCGCGAACCCGCCATTCGGCGGGTTTTTTATCGTGACGGCCTCCCCGTCTTACAGCCCCGTTTGCAATATGTTGGTTGTGGTTCGCATACGCGATGCATCACGCGTGTTGATGGGACGTCGGCATGGTGCCGCGAAGTAAAAATCCTTGTACCGCATCGGCACCGCTCTCGAGGCTGAGGGCATAATCTTGCCGGGTCTCAACCCCTTCAATCACCACACGGCGGCCTATCTGGCGATAGCGGGCGATCAGTCGCGTCAGCTGGTGCTCTGCGGTTCTGAACTGGTGGAACAGCGTGTTCGAGATTTTTACGGCATCAAAGCCCATTCCTGATGATTGCCAGGCGGGCAGTTGCTGCGGATATAGATCATCCAGCCAGACGTTAAACCCTGCCCGACGGAGTATGCGCAGGGAGGTCAGCACATTGTGTTGTTCGCTGTGGCCGAGGTGCAGCAGGGTCCCTGGATCCTGGATTTCAATGATAATCCGCGCCGGGTCTGCCTGGGTTACCAGGGACTGCACAAAGGTTGGCTGAATGATCATGTTGAGAGAGAGATTGATCGAGAATCGCCCTGAGAGAGGGGTAACCTGGCGGACTTGCCACAAAAAGAGCTGCTGCTTCGCCTAAGCAGAAAGATGACGAAAGAACGCATCCAGTGAATCGCGCGTCTTGACCTGGCTTAAGACTTCCTGGACGTTGGGTTCAGCATCGGCGAAGAAGTGGATTAATTCCAGCCGGATGCCGCAAATTTGCTCCAGTTCATGATGACGCTCCGTTGCTGGCGGGGTCAGGGTATTGGCTCTCTGTCTGCTCATGTTAATCATTCCGTTGATTGAAAGGGCGTCGTTGGTCCTGTAGCCAGGCGATCCGACGGTCAAGCGGGTATTCAAGATAAAAGCGGGCCGCCAGCTGGCGGGCCGTGGCGACATCTTGCTGATGCAGGGCAATCAGAATGCGTGTGAAAGAGACATTCGGATCGGGGTGAATGCGGACGTAGTCGGTTGCCCAGCGGCGAAACGCGAGGAGCCAGCGCTCGTCTTTCGTCTGCTGGTAGCGCTGCAGATAGCCCATGTTGATATCGAACCGGTAGCGAGTGGCAAGCAGCCAGGCGTCAGGGGGGACCGGTGCCTGAAGTCGATACTGTTCGCCACGTCTTTCAAGGGCGGTCAGGCGCTGTTGGGTGTGCAGCGTGGTTAGCAGAAGCGGGATGAGCAGCAGCGTCAGGATTAGGGTTGTGATGCGGATCGTCGCCGTTGCGGTCCCGGTAAGCCGTTTTCCCTGAACCGGGCGATCGGCACAGCGTATCAGGATGATCAGTAGCAGCCAGTGCGGCGTTGATTGCCAGACAGGGTATTCCGTTAGCATATGAATCAAGACCGGCGTCCCGGCCAGTAAACAGGCGCGACGCCAGATATTGCCCGTCAGCCAGAGCCAGAGGCCGCCGGCGATAAAACAGGCAACCCCGAGTAGCCCGACAATGCCACCTTCCACCCACCACAGTATCAACTCGTTATGCGGGTGCGAAATCCGGCTCAGCCCGGTGTGGCCAAACTGCGTCAGGAACAGAGACGGAAAGCTGCCAACCCCGGAGCCTGACCAGGGATGGCGGGCAATCAGCGCCCATGAAAAGCGCAGGATCTCCCAGCGTGTCGAGGCGGAGGTCAGATGGTCAATTGTTGCGACGGACAGCAGGCGGTGCATGGCTTCGCCAGCGGCGACCCCCAGTAACAGCAGCAGCAATAACCGGAACAACGGCTGGCGTGCAGGAACCACCAGCAGCAGCTGGGGCCAGCCGATAAACAGGGCCAGGTATCCGGTTTGCGACTGGCACCCATGCACCACAAATCCCATCAGCACCATGCCAATACCGATGGCGATACGGTATCGGGGGCCGGTTCGCAAGGCCAGTACGGCGGAGATCAGCGTGCCGCTGGCCGTGAAGCTGGCCATCAGATTGACCTGCTGGAAAACGCCATACGGACGAGTCTCTCGCCATAACGGAAATTCCCAGAGCTGCGCGAGGGGCAGATGCAGGTACTGGATGAGAAACACCAGGCACTGGATCAGGCTGGCTCCCCATAGCATTGAGAGCAGGGCGGTCAGCGTTTTTCCCGTGAGCGGTATCTGCAGCAGCACCAGGTAAAAGAGGGCTCCGCCGATGAGCGCGCCGGCGACAAGTGTGGCCTCTGCACGCCAGATCGCTGCCGTCAGCAAACACAGCATCGTCAGCAGGAGCGTGCCCGCGAGCATAAAGCGCAATGGCGTGGTGATGCGCCAGGGGTGTCGGCGTAGCACGCAGGAGGCGCCGCCCATCACCAGCGCGGCATAGAGCCAGGCGATGATATTCAGCGGTAGCGACAGGCCACTCCCTCCGTTATTGGGCCAGTAAAGAGGGAGCGCCGCTCCCCAGAATGCCAGGCTCAGGCCCAGCAGGAAGCGGCGTGCCGGGGAGCGTGTCGGAGAAAAAAGAAGACTCATGCTATTGATAATTCAGGGTCCAGGTTCCACTGGCGCTGAAAGGACCATACTCGATGGTCTGGTTTTTCAGGGCCTCTGGCTCCGCCTCTACCCAGCTCAGGAAGGTTAAATCCATGGGGCCTTCGGTAATGGTCTGACGGGAAGTGCTTTGGCCCAATTGAATGGCATCGCCATTCTGCTCACTCAGCCCAATGGCGATGCCCGATGCGCTACCTGGCCCTGCGGAATTTAACGCCAGGTGGTTGGGCAGGTTCGCATTTTCTGTGCCGTTAAAGGTGACGGACAGGGTGGCAAAAACGTTGGGATTACAATCCCGTAATGAGAGGGTGAATGCGTGCGGCTGGCTACGCCCGGTCAGGTAGAGGTCTTTCACGGCAATATGGCCGAAATCAACTTCAATTTTGTCCGCGTTGGGCGCAAGGCTGCAGGCCAACGCCATGACGGTGCCGTGAAAATGCATATCGCCGCCAACGAGTTTGGTATCCGCTTTGACGGAACTGACGGGCAGCAGAAGGAGCAACGTCATGAATAGCCGGTATGTCATCAGGTACCTCACTGAAACTGTGCCACGACGGTGGCAGAGGCTTCAAATTCCCCCTCTTTCACACTGCCGACCCCGGGACTGGCAACCGGCGCGGCGGTGATATTCCAGTCCCCCTGGTTTTGATAGAACCCTTTGATGTTATAGAACTGATTGGGTACCACGGTGCGGCCGCTTTCCTCTTTGAGGATGATGCCGAGATCGTCGCGCTTTTGTCCGTTGCTCAGCGTGCCGAGAAACTGGTTGTTGAAACTGGCGGTTCCGGAGGCGGTACTGGTCTGGACCGCCAGATTGATATTCAGCGCGCCCTGGTCAAAGCTCCCGCCCTCGCATTCAACATGGATGGGGATGGATTTGCTAAAGTTGGTGCCGTTGAGCTTATCGCCAGAGCCGGGTAAGTTACCGAATTCAATCGTGATTTTGTCACCACGGTTAAAGGTGCATTTGTCCGGTACGGTAATAATCCCGGATTTAATCACCACGCGAGAAATAGAGGTGGTCGGCGTGGGACCGACCGTGCCCATTCGTCCCGCCACGTCGAGCAGCGACTGAGAGGCGATGTTGATGCCGTTAATAATCGGTTTGGTGACGATAAAGACCACTTTTCCTTTGGAGCCGCTTTCCACGTTTCTGACCTTCGCGACACCCGTGCGCGTCGAGCACGAGTTGTTGGTCAGGCGATTGGAGACATTGGTGAACGGCGCCCGGACGTAGTCGCGGTAATTTCCGGCAATCCACACCGACACTTCAACATCGAGGTATTCATTCAGGCGATAGCGATTGGGCCCCTCTGATGAGAGCGGCATGGTTGAAAGCGTGGAGTAATGGATCGCTCCCCGGCGAATATTCTCCAGGGGGCAGTGGAAATTGACCGTATACTGGCCGTTCAGATTCCAGGTGAAAGGGTTAGTCCGGCCACCGATATGGTTCTTGCTCATATCTAACGATTTCAGTTCGATATCATACTGATGCGGCATTCCCCCCTGCGGTTCACCTTCCCCTTGGGTGAATGCTGACGCGGCCAGAGGGCTGAGCAATAACGCCGAGCCGAGCAGCGCGTTGAAAAATACGGTCATAAATACTCCAGCTGCAGTCTGAGCAATCCGTGAAACTCACCCGCGCTCACTTCCGTCCCGGTCGATTCCAGCGCGGCGAGAAAGTGAATCGCATTGTTGCCAGGCTTAACGATCCACATGCGTTGTGGCTGGCTGAGGTGGATCAGCTGTTGGCCTTCATTCATCACACGGATGCCCGCTCCCTCGACATCACCATGAATACGCGCGAGATCGCTATTTTCCCGTGCGCTCTCCGCCATCAACGTTAATGACACCCCTTGTCCCGTTGTACTGTGTGCGAACAACGGGGCGGCAGAGGTTTGCCCGGCGACGTCCTGGAGCTTGTGGCCCGACCCTTTCAGACAATCGTTGAGGTTTAAGGTCACCAGCACCGGGTGGCTGCGATCTCCTGCCTGATGAAAAGCCCTGGCGGAAATCTCCCCGAGGTCGATGCTTTGGTCACGCGACGCCATGTCCAGCACGCACGGAGAAACATAAACACGCCCGTGGAAGTGAACGTTGCCATATTCACCAGAGACATGGCTCATATCCCGGCGGCCGTTATCGGCCTGAACCGCGCAGGCGTAGCCGGCCAGCAGCAGCGCGCATAGATGCTTTTTCATTGTTGAACCCCCGATCACGCGTGTTACCTGGGCTGCTGGGCGGCCGGCAATGCCCGGCAGGTATCGCCTGTGCAGCGGTATTTGAGTTCTGGATGACCGCCAAAATCATTCACGTACATCATGGTGAACTGGCTGATGCTGGCGTCGGTGACCTTGAAGTCCATCGAGGATTTGGGGGCCACCATCATTCCCGGGAAATCCGTCAGCCTGCCGCTGCCTTCTGCTTCCGGTTTGCGGCTTAGCCCAATCACGGTCACAAAGTAGGGGGTCGGGTTTTCCACTGACCACTGGCGCCCTTTTTTGTGAAACACCACCTGGTTTTGCCACACCGCACCGGGCTCCGGCGGCACAATGGCGGAAGGGCGATAGAACAGTTTGATGCGGGACTGCATCGCCAGCTGCAGCACATTGGGCTTATCCGGCTTGGGGGGAATTTCACGCACGTTAAGGTAGAACAGGCTTTCACGGTCCTGCGGTAACGCGGTAATCCCGCTGGTTTTGGTGACGCGGGCAATCCCTTTCTGGCCGCCATTAATGCGCTGCAAAGGCGGGAGCACCATCAACGGCGATGTCACTTTGGCGCCGCTGGCATCCTCTACCCAGGATTGCGCCAGGAATGGGGTCGTGGGGCTGGTATTCGATAAATTCGCGCTCACCGAGCGATCGTTCTCGTTGATGATGAGTCGGGTGCGGTCAAGGGCAACGCCTGCCCAGGCGGAATCGACGGCGGCGGCCAGTAGCAGGCCGCATGTAACGGACATCAGCCAACGCCGGACAGATAAATAAGATTGTTTTTTCATCACGCTATTCATTTTGCTGGTTGAGAGAATTGGCAAGGCAGTAAGACATTGCCCTGGGGGTTGATTTGTCGGGGAACCTGCAGGTGACACTGCGTCCGGCCTCCCCATACAACGGAGAGCGTTTCATCCGGCTTAACGCCAGCGATCCAGCTTTCACCGTTGTCCATGACCATGGCGACGCTGACGCCGTTGGCATTAAACACTTCTGCACCAAAAGGAGGGGCCGAACCGTCGGCAAGACGCAGCATGGCCATCATCTTTTCCCCTTGCGCCACGGCAAAGCGTTGGTAGCCGATGGCTCCTTCCGTTAGCGTGCTGGTGACAATCGCTTTGGTGGCGGCGATATCTTCATCCATGGCATCGACGTCAATCCGGGTATCAAAGCTGTTGTAGCTGACGATGTCTGGCACGACCGCAATCCCATAGCGGTTTGAGTGAGCCTGTTCGCCGTTGAGCGGGACGTTGGCGACGCCATCGGTATCGACCATCACGCGGGCGGTGTTCATCGAGGCCTGGCTGTTGTGCAGCGCGGCACCATGCCGCGTGGCGGTAAAACCACCGCGCACGGTGCCCCCGACGGAAAGGTAGCGATCCTGCTGCCAGCTGACGTTGGACTCCAGTTCCGCCATCATGCTGCGGTGCTGGTAGTAACCATCAAAGGCCGTTCGCCCCTCATCTGACAGGCCTGCACGTATGCGCCATGGGTTATTGCGATCGCGGTTATCCGAATAGGAAACCATCTGGCTGGTCCGGTTGCCGCTGTTTTGCAGTTGATATTCAGTCGAGCGCCCGTCTCGCCACGGGATGGACAGGGACAGAGAAAGACTGTCATCGCGCTTTCCCTGATATTCAGAACGATACGCCGCAAGGTTAGCGCTGACCCCTTCCACTCCGGCGAACGAGAAGGTATGCCCGACGGACAGGCCATAGCGGTCCTGCGAGCGCCGATCCCAGTAGTTCTGGTGGGCATAGGTCAGATACAGCGTGGTGGCAAGGCGCGGATCGTCAGCAAAAAAGGTTTTATTCCCGGTGAGGGTATACATCTCTTTTTCACGCCCGGAGCTGTCGTTGTTTTCATACTGCTCATCGAGGAACTGCGAGAAAGAGCGGAAATTTCGCTGGGAAAAACGATATCCGGCAAAGGTAATGGCGCTGTTGTACTCGTCAAAGGTCTTGGCGTAGCTGAGCTTGAAGGACAAGCCTTTTTGTTGGTTTTGATCTTTTACCCGACTTATCGACTGGGTGACATCCGCCGAGAGTGCGCCAAGCAGGCTCAGGTCACGCCCGATCCCCACAGACCAGGCGTTGTAGCGATTACCGGTCAGCAGCGCGCCGCCATACAGGGACCACGCGTTGCTGACCCCCCATGAAAAGTCACCACTGTAAAACGTAGGCCCCTGGAGGTCGTGATTGTAGCGCGAAGGTTTCCCGACCGAGGTGTTGTAACGTACATAGCCCGGGCGCGTCAGATAGGGGATATCCGCGGTATTGACCTGAAAGGTCTGCACTGTCCCATCCTGCTCTTCCACCCGGACATCCAGGGTACCGCGCACCGAACTGCGTAAGTCTTCGATATTGAAGGGGCCTGCCGGGACGGTGGTTTGATAGATCACGCGTTGCTGTTGGCTCACCGTCACTTTGGCATTACTTCTGGCAATGCCGTACACCTGTGGAGCATAGCCCTGCAGATTCGGCGGCAGCATACGCTCGTCGCTGGCGAGATTCGCGCCAGTAAAGCGAATAGAATCAAAGAGCTGTGAATTCAGGTAGATTTCACCAAGCGTGAGCTTTGCCGCCAGCATGGGCAGTGGGCGATAGGCGTAAAACTGATCCCAGTCGAAGCGTGTGCCTTGCGTATCGGAGGTGTAATTAGCCTGATACTGGCTACGAAAACGCCAGGCACCGATGTTAAATCCCGTCTGACCATAGCCGGACAGGGACTGGTAGCTACCGCCATCCTGCTGATAGCGTGTTGCCTGGCCGGACAGGTTGTAGTCAAAAATGAGCCCGGCGATACCGTTGTCCCAACGTTCAGGCGGCGTCCAGTTTGGGTCGCTGTATTTCATCCATGCCTGGGGGATGGTGATGTCCAGGACCCCGGCGCTATTGTTCAGCACAATGCCGGGTAAGTGCGAGATGTCGAGGCAGCGTTCAGAACGCGCCCGGACGTAGGTCAGCGCCTCTTCCTTTAGCGCTAACAGGTCGAGTTGTTCTGCGCTGAGGCAGGCCACTGTTTTATGCGGGTGGTCGGCATCGGTAATGTAGTGGATCTGCTGCTGAGCGATCTCCTGGCCGTTGATGTGCACATCCAGCAAATACTCTCCTGGAGCCACATAGTTACCTTCTGAAAAACGCTGTAAATCAACATTTTGTCGGTCGCTGGCATCCAGTACGGCAGTATTGAATTCCACGGCATCGTCAGCGGTGGCTGGAGAAGAGCAGGCGAGGGTAATAAAAAGTGCCAGAAGCGTTTTGGATGTATTCAGATTAGTCATCTTTTTTACTCACCTTCAGGACCTTTATTACCAGAACTGCTTAGAGATAATTCACAACAAAATGCATGTTGGCGTTAAATTCACCGGAGCTGATATGTCCGTCCTCGGAAATCAAATGCGCGGTAAATCTGAGCGTATTTTTCCCTGGATTTAGCGCATAATCCGGCGAGGGAACGCCAAGTTGAATGGGGTTGCCATATTTATCAAATATCGTGATTGATAAATCTCCAGCATCAGTTTTCACACTTAAATGATCTTTGCGCTGGCGATCTGAGACACTATAAAAAGTAATGCTGGCACTATGAAATATACTGCCAGGGTGTTGTGAGTCGCCTAATGAACATCCCAGTAAATGAATGCTAAAATCATGTGCTGAAATATTTCTAGGGGAACCGCTGATATCTCTTGCTGAAATACTATTGAATTCCACCGTGAGATCCTGGTCATCATGATCAACATAACAAGCGGCTTCGATTATTGTTCCCTGCAAATGCATTTTCCCTGGCGTTTTGGCGTTGTTGCCGGTATTAGCCAGAGTCCATGTCGATGGAAGGAAAATAAAAAGCAAGAGCATCCGCCATCCAGGCATCACCGCACTCCCTTTATCGCATTGATAAAACGTTTTGAGCAGGTGCACTGAGGCACCTGCCCGATATCGTTACTGGTAATCGATCTGGAAGTTCACGGTGGACTCAAAGTCACCTGGTGTTACGGTATCGGAGGCGTTATTTGCCTGTAAATAAGCAACGAAGTCGATATCGGTTTTGCCATTAGCAATATTGACCTGGGATGCTGCTTCGCCCCATTTCACGTCCTGGTTACCGCTGTCAATCATGCCAATACCTGCGCCATGGGCAGTACCGGAAGTGAAGGCGGCGAGAGCGGCATTGTCCGGGTCGATGGTTGCCGGGGTATAGGTCACGGTTGCTGTTTTAGCGACGGTAGTATCGCAACCCTGCAGCATAATTTTTGCATGCTTGGTTCCGGCGCGCTGATTGTCTTTTAATTGCGATGTCGGGATTTCACCAAAATTAACCTGTACCGGGCTGGATTCCGGAGCCAGACCGCACGCAGAGTTGACCAGGGTACCGCTAAACTGAATTTTACCATTGGTCGGGTCAACATTTTTTGCTGCGAAAGCAGAGGTTGCAGTCATTGTCATACCGGCTATCAGCGCACAGGCGACAGCTACATTTTTCATATTCATGTTTATTCTAACCTTGTTTCTGTTTTGGGTTATTACAACGATGCTTCTGCAAAAGGTATTTCTTCGCCAGAAATACCTTTTTAGCGAATGGTCACGTCAGTTTCTTTACATCTTCTGGTGAAGACGGTCTGTGTGTCAGCCGGTAAATAATTAAAGTGTCATTATCTTGAGCTGCCATGTGCATCGTTTCGGTGACCTATATTAAGTCGGTAAGAAAATGAGACAATGCAAAGTTCGGGTTTGAATCAAACTCAGGGGAACCTGTTGCGGTGATGACGTTGTGGTGCGTTTTTATGCGAATTTAGCTGTATTTGTGCGCTGCGTGTGGATTTATATACTGTATTTATCTATTTTTATGGTGCTTTTATCTGTTTTTGTGATTTTTATTTATCTGTGAACCCCATCTTCAGATATTTATAAATTCTTTGTAAATAAAAACAGGGAGATCAAAGTGTAGGGGTGACAATAAGATAGCCACTTTTTGCATGCAGAGTATTCAGTCATGAGGAAGGGGTTAATAAAATGTTATTAAGTGGATAATAAAGTGATCTTTGGCAAACGCAAAAATGATAAATGAATTGTGATATGCTTACGCCTCAATCATTTATTCAGGGAGATTCCTGTATCAAGGAGACATCATTGGTTTCTCATATCCCAATATGCAAGATTAAATCTGTGATAATTGACGGCGGGCTGGTGTTCAGGCCGCAAAAGAATTCGTTAAAAGACGTTGGGTCCGGGAAGACAGGCAATCTCAATAATGTCGCATCACAATTACTACTTTATTTGTTGCAAAACGGTAGTGAAGTGTCCACACGCGATGAGGTTCTGCTTAATGTTTTTCAACGTAATGGCGCCAGGGCAACGGATGCGAACCTGAATCAGCATATCTCTTTTATACGTAAAGTGATCACCTCTATTGGCCATCCGGCTGAGGTGATTGTGACGGTACCGCGAATGGGATTCAAAATCGGCGAGTTTGGTATTAATTTTCAGTTGCTCGAAGCACCTGAAAACGAGAAGGGACTCGCTGTTGATGCCGTTAACATAAAAGAACACAGCAGGAAAACAAGCCGCTGGGCGATCGGACTGACGGGATTAATTACCAGCATTGCGGTGCTGGCAACATACTGGTGGACCTGGATACCCAATAACATTCCGATGATTGACGTTTCGGTCCTGAGGACCATCGAGTGGCAACAATGCCACATTCATATTCTCGGGAATGCCAGTACCGACAATATTACGGATAAAAGTGCTCAGGATATTTTTAAGGATACCGGGATTGCGCCGGACTGTTCTGTGAAAAAAGACCTGTATCTCAATGCCTGGGCCAGTAATCATGATCTGATCAACTGGAAATTTGCTGCTGAGTGTGGGCGTAACAATGGCTATTACTATTGCCACAGCCAGTATCATCATCGTGAGGAGTGGTATGAAGACTGAGAGGGATCTGTCGCCATTTTTTTGGTCACTGGTGATCATCATTATTGGAGGGGCGGTGATAGCTTTTTTACTGGTAAGCCGTGATGCCAAAAAAAATGAAATTAGCTTTTCCTGTTCATCTGAATTCAGCTCATCTCTTGATATCCATAAATCAAAGATGAATCTTGAGGGGATTTTGTTGATTACCAGCTATCACTCCGGTAATTTTTCCTTGTCTGTACAGGGAACGCTGAAAGCTGAAGGTGGCCAGTATGTTGTTAACCGCAAGCTTTTCTTTCGCTATTCCCGGCCACTGGGACACGCGGCGGGCGTGTACAACATTAATCCATCAGGTCGTGAAAAGTCGCCGGATGATAATGCGCCAGATGCCATCGATTATCTTTTCTTTGATGCCTATGAGCGTGGGGATAAGCTGTATATGGTCAAACGCATTGATCGTGAAACGGTCATCATCGGTGACCAGTTTTCACCACGCTACGCCTGTGTGATGAACCATTTTACCCACTAGCGATAGCGTCATATCTTCTGGCATAAGACCGAATCCGTGAGAGGCAATAGGGAGGATGTTGTGTTC
This sequence comes from Enterobacter sp. JUb54, assembly GCF_014298075.1. Taxonomy (GTDB): domain Bacteria; phylum Pseudomonadota; class Gammaproteobacteria; order Enterobacterales; family Enterobacteriaceae; genus Klebsiella; species Klebsiella lignicola. The sequence goes on along the minus strand of NZ_CP060418.1, from coordinate 3,577,460 downwards.
TCCTCCTTTAGTCGCTTTTGGTAAGAGACTGGAACATTTACGTTGAGGTCTGGAAGCGTTGTTTATAACTACAAATAGTGTCCTGATAACGATGAAACGGCTAAGAGAAACTGACAAATATAAAGTGATAAACTTCACATAACTAAATTCATTCGCTTTTATTCAGTCTGGCTGGTTCGATAAATTAAGTCATTACAGGATTGTGACTGAAAACAGGCAAAACCTGAAATCTGAATGACTCCGTCTGACGGGGGAGTGTGGATTTCAGGTTTTTTTGTTTTTGTTAACAGAAGGGAATGATTATTCGCTAGCTGAATATAAACAGGTAAGCGCTAAAGCTTTTAACAGGGAAAAATAAAATGCTGATAAGAAAATGGTTAGTATCCGCTTTGTTAATAATGAGTTCATGCTCATTATATGCCAGTGAAGTTGTCACGCTGACGCTGTTTCATACAGGGGACACCCACGGCAGAGGGATGAGCGATGAGAACATCGGATACGGAAAAATGAGTAAGTATATCAATACCTTTAGAGAGAAGTCAGAGCATGTTCTTTTGCTGGACGTTGGTGACGCGGTCAGTGGTATTCCCGTGACGGATCTGAGTGCTGGCCAGACAAATATCGATGCAATGAATATTATGAAGTATGATGTCTTTACGCCAGGAAACGCAGACTTTATTTTTGGCGGCCAGGCATTGCTGGCATTGAAAGAAAAATCCCGGTTTCCGTTTGTCACATCTAATGTCTGGTATCAGGATAAGCCAGCGTTTAATCCATTTATCATTAAAAACGTCGGCGGACTGAATATCGGTATTATTGGCGTCTCTCCGCTAAATGCGATGGTTGCAACGACGGATAATAAATTATCAGGCTTTCGGGTCAGCGATCCGCTTGAAGCCGTGCAGGAAGCCGTTGCCCGGATTAAAAACCAGACAGACCTTATCATTGTGCTGGCTCATCTGGGGAAAACAGACCCCGAAGTGAATATTACTAAGCTGACTGATGCCGTGGCGGATATCGATGTCATTATCGACGGGCATGACCATATTGCCGTGCCGGGCGGAAAACAGCTGGGTAAGACAATCATGGTGAATGCCGGGCAGTATGGCGAATATCTGGGACAACTCACCCTGACCGTTAAAGATAAAAAGATTACGGCCTGGCATGAACAATTGCTGGATAAGGCCGCATTGTCCCAGCTGGTTCCGGACCCGGAAACGCAGTCTCTTATCGACCGGGTGAATGCAGAAAATCAGGCGGTCCTTAGCCAGATCGTCATGACGCTGCCTTTTGCGCTGGATGGCGAGCGGGCGCATGTCCGGTCCGGGCAGACAAACCTGGGGTCAGTGCTGGCCGATGCTGAGCGTGAACACGCAAAGGCGGATATTGCCTTTACGGTCGGCGCTTTCCTGCGTGACAGTATCAGTGCCGGGCCGGTGACTTTTGGTCAGGTACTTAACGCGGTGCCATTCTCTCTGCCTCTGGTGACGCGGGATATGACCGGTCGTCAGGTCAAAGATTTTATCGAACATAATTATAGCGAGCCAAAGGTCTATACCGGTGCCTATGCCCATGTCAGCGGGCTGGCGTTTGAGGTGGATTTCTCCCGTCCTGTGGGCGACAGAATGATGAATATTCGTGTGAATGGTTCACCGTTTGAGATGAACAAAACATACCGGGTGGCCTGCAATGAACAGGTCAGCGACTTCGGGATCCGGGATATCGCCATCCGTGACCGCTATGAGGTGACGATGTCCACGGTGTTGACGGACTACGTCAAGCGCCATCCGGAGTTGATGCCGCCGAATGCCCGGGTCCACTTTATCGGCCTGGAAAAGTAGCGCTGTGGGAAATTTAATTGTCCTGCCCGCACGCTTGTCGAGCGGGTCAGAAAGGGTGAGCGGTTTAGTGAGAATTACCTAATCAACACTGTGTTAAAACACAGTATTGACAGTGGGTTAATAACGAGTAGATTGACCTTATGGCCGGTAAGGAATTAATTTAGTTAGAGTGTTATAACCGGTATGATTTATCAGGTAAAACTTACCTGATAAAGTAAGTCAGATGCGATAAAGGCCACGAAGTAATTGTTGTTTGGGCTCTTCAGCATTGAGCAGAAAGTTTATGCCATGATATGAAGAGGTTTTAAGGCCACGTAGTAAAGCTCTACAATCGCATAATGTGGACGATGGCGCGATGATGTAAGGCCTTGTTGTTGATGGTTATTTTGCGGTTCGATTGGTGGCAGTTATGGCAACCAAAAGACAGCGAAGATAGTAAGGCAACGCATAAAAGAGTATATATCGCGCGGGCGATGTACTTAATTGAGAATCGTCGTCAGGATAATTCTCAATGAAATAAACAGGATAGAAATTTGTCTACTAGGATTTCAGGAGGATAGCAGCATCTGAAGTACCGATATATCCTGTGAAAACATGTACATCTTTAGCAGTAGTATTAAATAATTAAGTTGATTAATGTTAGATATTAATTTGAAAGTATCATAAAAGCCCCGGTGTTTTATTGCTGGGGCTTTTTCATTTTTGCGGCTAGTGGTGCCCGGACCCGGACTAACGCCGCAGGCGTTGAACAGCGCGCTTGTCGCGCTGGCCCCGAAGGGGTGAGCGGTTTACCGCGAATAATCGAACGGAATTCGATGAAGAGTCCGGCTCTCAGAAAGCAAAAAACCCGCCATAGGCGGGTTCTTCTAAATAGTGGTGCCCGGACTCGGAATCGAACCAAGGACACGGGGATTTTCAATCCCCTGCTCTACCGACTGAGCTATCCGGGCAACGGGGCGCATTAAACCGTAATCCACTCTGTGCGTCAACCAAATTTCTTGATTTTCCTGCTGATTGCTTAACTTTGCGGCAGTTACGCCGCAAAAGGAGTATTTTCCCTGGGTATCACATCATTCCGTTGTCGCCTTCACGGGGCTTCCAGCCGCTGATGGCCGAGATCGCATGGCGTACGCCGGAAATCGTGTAGCCGCCGATGACATCTTCATCTTCGCGGGGGGAGCTGATCATGATCTCGGCATCGACACCGTGACGATAGGCGCCGTGATGGCTGACCACCGTGCCGATAAAGCATTTTCCGGCGATCCAGACGGGAATATAGGCTACCGTTTCATAGACATAATAAGAGGCTACGCCGCTGTAGTAGTTATCCGCTTCATCAGATGAGGTGCCGGGCGGTATCGGGCAGATTGGCTCATCCCCGGCGTTGGTTTTTTTGTCTTTCAGCAGATTGCTTTGCATCAGATCCAGCGACTTGAGCAGGTCTGCCTGATCCTGGGGATTCAGCGCCGGGGAGAGCGGCTGGCCCTGTTCCGGTGAACTCAGGGTTTTCAGCGCATAACGATAGCGAATCGTCACCGCTGGCGTTCTGTCGGTCGGGCTGAAGGGCCGCAGCAGATAAAGATTGTCCTCGCCAAACTGGCCGTTGTACCACAGCGCATACACCTGGCCGTTGATTCTGACCCACTGATTCCACTGATTGGCGCCGCGCCCGTTGAGTGAAAACAGTGCGCCAGGTACTCCGGCGTCAAAATCATCGTCGTCGTCGCTGTCGCCCTGAACGACGCTATCAAACGTACTGTCGCCGCGTTTCAGTACCCCGGTATAGCTGAAGAGCCCGGTGCCGCCGATATAGCTGTCGATGATTAAATCGCGCTTGCCGTCGTTATCCAGATCGACCAGCGTAAAGCTGACCTTGCCATTTTCCGAGTCGGCATCGATATCGGAGTGGAGGAATGCCTGCCATTCATCGTCGCTGATATCGACAGCGGGTTTGCTGGTCGACACCAGGGAGTCATCGGCGTAGGTCAACGTGAAGTTGGTGATGTGCCCGGTCAGGGGGAATTGCTCGGCCACCTTTTTTAATGCCAGCTCAGGGTTGGCCTTCTGCTCTTTCAGCACCGCGTTATACAACGCTTTCAGCGCGATGTTATCGGCCTCTTTCTGCTGTTTTGGCCGTACCTGGCTGACGAAGGTTGGCAACATCCAGGTGCCGCCAGGCGTGATTTCACGGCACATCCCGGTGCTGTACTTCAGACTCTGAACAAAGGTGGTGCCGTCCCAGACCCGCTCTTCACCGCTGACGCAGTCGGCGATGCCGCGGCCTTTATTGAAGAACGTGATCACGCCGTCGGCGTAGCTGGAGGCATCGGTGGTAATGGCGACAGGTGGCGTACGCAGGGCGTTATCCACCACCCACATCGCGTAGCCGTCGTTATAGGCCGCACGCCAGCACAGTGCCTGAATGAGTGAATGGCTCTTATCCAGCGGCGTAGATGTTATCTGGCGCTCCTGCGCTGGAATTGCGTTGTTCTGCCAGTCGTCACAATGGCTGTTCAGCTGCGGGATGAGCGCCGGCAACAGCTTCTGGCGCTGTTTTGCCGTCAACGGCTCGGCCGACGCGTTGTGTGGCGTTGGGGCGGCGATAATCTCCGGTGCAGGAAGTGGGTTAAGCGTGCCGTCATCGTCGGCATCGCCTTTGCGGACCAGCGCATCTGCGGTTCCGAGACGTTGCTGAAACTCATCTATCTTGAGGAATACCGCGCTGCTGCCGGCGCTGGAGAGCGGCTTACGCTGGCCATTGAGCGCGATCTCAATCTGCCGGCTGTGCTCCAGCGCCTCAATTAGCGCGGCGGTCTGGGGACTATCGAAACGGAAGTGGCTGTCGTCTTTCGCCTCCAGGGTGCCGCGATCCTGGCCGTCGATCAGCAGGCTCACCGTGGCATCGGAGGGAATATCATTATCGGTCTGGGCGAAAGTCACCTGGGCGTTTACGCGCTGCCCGGCGCCGGCGTCACGGGTCAGCAGGACGCTAATTTCACCGATGTTGACGCCATAGCCCGCGGCCCGGCAGGTGCCGGTGTTATCGCAGGCGACTTCCCAGTCTTTATAGGCGAAAGAAAACCCTTGAAGTGGTGCTGCCTGGAGCAATAACGGACACAGCCCGATGATGGCAGCCCAAAGGAGACGTCGCATTTCAATCCCGGTAGACAGAGTGGTGTAGGGGGATTATACGCTGCGGACATCAAGTTGCATCTGTGTTAGTCGGCCGTTCATTCCCCGTTTACCCACCAACGGGCATCGCCCTGAATGTCAGGCGCGTGTAACGACGACCTGCCGACCACGATCAGGTTAACGCACCGCCGCTCCGGCACTGGGCAAAGCGCAGAATGTCTTCTGCCAGCCGCTGCGCGGTATCGACATCTTCCTGGCTACGTTTGACCAGCATACGGCTCAGGCAGCCTTCGACGATCAGCTCCATCTGTTTGGCGACCATCGCTGGATCGTCCACTTCCAGCAGCGTCAGCAACTCGTGAGTATAGGCCAGCGAGGCCTGTTTTTGCTGTTCCGCCAGTTGATGGACAGGATGCTGCGCGTCCGGGAAAAAGGTACAGGCGGCGATAAACAAACAGCCGGGATAGCGATGGTTGCTCACGCATTTGGTCAATGCGCCGTAGCGAGCCAGCAGCTTTTGTTCCGGCGTGAGCGAGTCGTCGAGCAGCAACTGCCGACGCCAGACATCAACCTGATGACTGAGATAGCGCAGCGCATCGTACAGCAGCGCGTCGCGATCGGGCCAAAAACGTTTGAGGTCATCGAGCGGGTAAGAGACGCGTTCGGCGACCATTTCCAGCGTGGTGTTGGCAATACCTTCGATTTCGAGAATTTGTATGGCTTCACCCAGGACATCTTCACGTTGCACGGTCTTCTCCTCCATTTTTCCTCCTAAAGTGTCGTTCACAGTTGCCAATCACGCAAATGGGCGCTGAATGCGGCTGCATCCATAAACCCGGTCACACGTTGCGCGGGCTGTTCTTCTCCCCGTGTATTAAAGAACAGAATCGTGGGCAGGCCGAGCACCTGCAGGTGCTTCAGCAATGCCACATCGTCGGCGCTGTTCTTCGTCACATCGATCTGCAGCAGAACGGTCCCTTTCAGGGCCTGTTGTACCTCTGCAGCGCTAAAGGTGTATTTCTCGAACTCTTTGCATGCCACGCACCAGTCGGCGTACAGGTCGAGCATCACCGGCTTGCCTTTTGCCTGTGCCAGCGCGCGATCGAGTTCTGCGACGTTACTGACGCGCGTAAAGGCCAGGTGCGCCTGCTGTTGCGCGGCGGGCGCGCCGAATGCCCAGTCCTGCAGCGGGCGAGCGCTGACCAGCGCGGCGCCGAACATCATGATTTGCGCGATGCGCAGCCACGGACGAGTGGCGCCGAGCAAGGTAATAAAGGCCCAGCTAAAGAAGGCTACGCCCAGCAGCGACCACAGGCGCAGCCCCCAGGGTTCACCGACGATACGCTCCAGTAAAAAGACCGGCAGCGCCAGGATCACAAAACCAAATGCGCTCTTCACGTGGCCCATCCATGGCCCGCTCTTCGGCAACAGACGGTTGCCAAAAACGGTCACCAGGATCAGCGGCAGCCCCATGCCCAGCGCATAGAGATACAGCGTGCCGCCGCCGAGCCACAGATTACCGCTTTGGGCAATATACAGCAGGATGGCGCTCAGCGGTGCGGTGGTGCAGGGCGAGCAGATCAGCCCGGCAATGGCCCCCATCGCAAAGACGCCGCCGGGGGAACCGCCCTGGCGTTTGTTGCTCATCAGCGTCAGGCGGGTCTGCACGGCAGAGGGGAGTTGCAGGGTAAACAGGCCAAACATCGACAGCGCCAGCAGGATAAAGACCACCGAGAGGCCAATCAGCACATAGGGGTGCTGCAGCGCCGCCTGGAACTGTAAACCGGCGGCGGCGACCACCAGGCCCAGCGCGGTATAGGTCAGCGCCATCCCCTGGACGTAGATAAACGCCAGCAGCAACGCCCGGGCGGTGGACAGCCGCTGTTTACCGCCGAGCACTATGCCGGAGATCAGCGGGTACATCGGCAAGACGCACGGCGTGAAGGCAATACCGATGCCGATCAGCAGCGCCCAAAGGGCAGTGAAGGGCAGGCTGGCCGGATCATCGCTGGCGTCGGGCTTCTCCTGTGGCGGAGTCGGCTGTACCGGCGGGGCGGTTTTGGCGATCAGCTCCGGACGTTTTTCTACGGGCAGAGGCGGATTAAATTTCGGCTGCCCGACGGCAGGAAGCGCTGCCGGAGTCGACGTTGACTCGCTGTCGGACGTCGCCAGCACCGCGCGAAGCGGGACGATTTTGGTCTCTGGCGGATAGCAAAAACCGGCGTCGGCGCAGCCCTGGTAGGTGACGGTGAGCGTCGCGCCTTTTGCCGCCTGGCTGAAGGTCACCGGTACGCTCAGGCTCTGACGATAGATCTCGCTCTTGCCGTAAAACTCATCTTCATGCCAGGTGCCCGGAGGCAACGTTGGTTCGACGAGCGTGGCCTCTGCCGCCGTCAGTTTGATCTGCTGGCGATAGAGGTAGTAACCATCCTTGATGTGCCAGGTCAGGTTGACGTCGTGCTGGTTCTGCTTGAAATCAAAAGCAAAAGCCTGATCCGCAGGAACGAAATTAGAACGACCAGGGGCGTCAAATAACCCGGCGAAAGCGGATGTGCTGCACAGCAGCAGAATCAGCGTAATGATGCGTTGAGCCATGAGAGGTAATCAGTGTCTCCGTGGGTGACGGGTAAAACCAAGAGTTCGGGCGTTTGATACGGGTGATGGGCCTTCAGACATTCCAGTAAGGCCTGCTGGTGAGCCAGGTCGGTTTTCAGCAGCATTTGAACTTCATACTCCTGTTCCAGCTTCCCTTCCCAGTAGTAGAGCGATGTTGCACCTGGCAGGAGGGTGGCGCAGGCGGCGAGCTTTTCTGCCAGCACTTTTGCCGCCAGATCCTGGGCGGTGGCTTCATCGGGCGCGGTACAGAGAACAACAACAGCATCAGGCGTAGTCATCGTGAACCTCGTATCAGCGAAAAGAGGCACTATAGCACGCAAGGTGGGGGATTAATGAAACGGGCCAGGAACTGGCCCGAATTTAAGCAGATTTACAGCATGATGCCGCCGAAAATGAACCCCAGAATGACGCACAGGGTAATGGCAATCACGCCGGGGATCAGGAACGCGTGGTTAAAGACGTATTTGCCGATGCGCGTTGAACCGGTGTCGTCCATCTCAACCGCCGCCAGCAGCGTCGGGTAGGTCGGCAGGACGAACAGCGCGGATACCGCCGCAAACGAGGCGATAGCGGTCAGCGGGGTGACGCCGAGCAGCAGCGCCGCCGGCATCAGCGCTTTGGTGGTGGCAGCCTGGGAGTACAGCAGGGTTGCCGCGAAGAACAGCACCACCGCCAGCAGCCACGGATAGTTGTGTAGCAGGTCGCCGGCAACGGCCTGGATATCGGTGATATGCGCTTTGACGAAGGTATCGCCGAGCCAGGCGACGCCCAGCACGCAGACACAGGCGCTCATCCCGGATTTAAAGGTGCTGGCGTTGAGCACTTCGCCAGTATCGATTTTACAGGTGATGCTGATAAGCGTCGCAATGGTCAGCATGAACACCACGATCGCTTCGTTACGCGGCAGTACCGGGTTCTGAATCAGCCCGACGGTATCGCTGATCGCCGTAGCGTAGAACATTACCGCGACAATACCGACGAGAAACAGCAGCACCGAGCGTTTCGCATGAGGTTTCAGTTCGAACACCTGACTGCCGCGCAGCCTCACTTCACCTTTTGCCAGGCGCTCCTGGTAAATCGGGTCGTCTTTCAGTTCACAGCCGAGGAAGTTACAGACCACGGCGGTGAGCATCACGGCAATCAGCGTCACCGGAATACAGATCGCCAGCAGCGTCAGGTAGCTGACGCCAAGCGGTTCGAGGATCCCGGCAAAAAAGACCACGGCGGCGGAAATCGGCGAGGCGGTAATCGCAATCTGCGAGGCGACAACGGCGATAGACAGCGGGCGGGACGGGCGAATACCTTGCTCTTTCGCCACTTCGGTAATCACCGGCAGGGTCGAGAATGCGGTATGTCCGGTTCCCGCCAGAACGGTCATAAACCAGGTGACCAGCGGGGCAAGGAAGGTGATGTATTTGGGATGGCGTCGGAGCATGCGCTCGGCCAGGCTGACCAGATAGTCCATGCCGCCGGCCACCTGCATCGCAGCAATCGCGGCGATAACCGCCATGATGATTTCAATGACGTCGAAAGGGATCGCGCCGGGTTTAATTTGAAAGATGAGCGTCAGGACGAGCACGCCCAGACCACCGGCAAAGCCAATGCCGATGCCGCCGAGCCTGGCTCCCAAATAGATAGCCAGCAGGACAACCACGAGTTCTGCTCCAAACATATGCGCCTTCCTTGTTTTTTAACAAGTTGATATTGAATTGTTGTGATTTGGTAAACCTAAGAATGCAAAAAAGGCATGTCATTGCTGACATGCCTTTTGGTAGTTTAACCCGAAAGCTTACTGTTCGCTTTCATCGGTATATCGCTTCGCTTTATAGGCCGGATGCATCAGGTTCTGGGCAGAGAAAATATCGTCCAGCTCTGCTTCGGTGAGCAGCCCGCGCTCCAGTACGACTTCGCGTACGCTCTTGCCCGTTTCGGCGCAAATCTTGCCGACGATATCGCCATTGTGGTGGCCGATAAACGGGTTCAGGTAGGTGACAATCCCAATTGAGTTATAGACATAGCCTTCACAGACTGCTTTGTTGGCGGTAATGCCGTTGATGCATTTTTCCAGCAGGTTGTAGCAGGCGTTGGTCAGGATATGGATAGACTCGAACATGGCCTGGCCAATCACCGGCTCCATGACGTTCAGCTGCAGCTGACCGGCTTCGGAAGCCATTGTGACCGTGGTGTCGTTGCCGATAACCTTAAAGCAGACCTGGTTAACCACTTCTGGCACCACCGGGTTGACTTTGGCCGGCATGATGGATGAACCCGCCTGCAGCTCCGGCAGGTTGATTTCGTTCAGGCCAGCGCGCGGACCGGAAGAGAGCAGGCGCAGGTCATTACAGATTTTGGACAGTTTCACCGCCAGGCGTTTCAGCGAGCTGTGGACCATCACGTAGGCGCCACAGTCTGAGGTCGCTTCAATCAGGTCTTCCGCCGGAATAACCGGCAAACCGCTGACTTCCGCCAGTTTTTGCACTGCCAGCTGCTGATAGCCATCCGGGGTATTCAGACGCGTACCGATGGCGGTGGCGCCGAGGTTCACTTCCAGCAGCAGCTCAGCGGTGCGCAGAATGCATTTGGTCTCTTCATTCAGCAGAACGTTAAAGGCGTGGAACTCCTGGCCGAGGGTCATCGGTACCGCGTCCTGCAGCTGGGTACGGCCCATTTTCAGGACGTCCTGGAATTCAACGGCTTTATGCTGGAAGCCTTCGCCCAACTGGTTGATGGCGTCGGTTAATTTCAGCAGTGAGGCATAAACGGCGATACGGAAGCCGGTCGGGTAGGCATCGTTGGTGGACTGGCATTTGTTAACGTGATCGTTGGGGTTCAGATACTGGTATTCACCCTTCTGATGGCCCATCAGCTCAAGGCCGATGTTAGCCAGAACCTCGTTGGTGTTCATGTTGACGGAGGTACCCGCGCCACCCTGGAACACATCAACCGGGAACTGGTCCATGCATTTACCGTTATTCAGTACTTCGTCACATGCGGCAATAATGGTGTTTGCGACGCTTTTAGGAATGGTTTGCAGTTCCTTGTTGGCCATCGCAGCGGCCTTTTTCACCATCACCATACCGCGCACAAACTCAGGTATATCACTGATTTTGCTATTGCTGATGTAGAAGTTTTCAATCGCTCTCAGAGTATGAACACCATAGTAGGCGTCAGCTGGAACTTCCCTGGTACCCAACAGATCTTCTTCGATACGAATGTTGTTTAACATGTGAACCTTCTTTTTCAAGCTGCCAATGAATTCACCAAATACACAGAATTTATGAGATTTAGCGTATTTTCTTGCCGAAGATTATTTCCTTAATCGGCCCGGTGCCCACGATCATATGCTGATGATAGCGAATGTCAGCAACCTTGATCACTTATTATGTATTGCAGGGTATAAGAATTATTAATCTGTGAAATGAGTCACCGCTTTGCCATTCATGACAAAATAAGCCTTTCCACAGATTGAAATCTGGCGTTTTAGCCCAATATTGATGTGATGCGAAAAGCAAACCAATGACTGCGGGGGCCGATAATGGCCGCCGCTAATGAAGGAGACGCCGGTGCGTTGGATTCCGTTAATTGCCATTTTTTTATACGTTTACATCGAGATATCGATCTTCATCCAGGTGGCCCACGTGCTTGGCGTGTTCATGACGCTGATTCTGGTGATCTTTAGCTCGGTGGTCGGGATGTCGCTGGTGCGTAACCAGGGCTTCAAAAACTTGATGCTGATGCAGCAGAAGATGGCGGCAGGGGAAAGCCCGGCCGCCGAAATGATCAAAAGCGTCTCGCTGATCATTGCCGGTCTGTTGCTGCTGCTGCCGGGGTTCTTTACCGACTTCCTCGGCCTGCTGTTGCTGTTGCCGCCGGTGCAAAAGCACCTGACCCTGAAGCTGATGCCGCATTTGCGCTTTAACCGGATGCCGGGCGGCGGTTTTAGTGCCGGAACCGGGGGCGGTGAGACCTTTGACGGCGAATACCAGCGCAAAGATGAAGAGCGCGACCGTCTGGACCACAAAGACGACCGCTAAGCTGTTCAGCCCGGTCATCCATTGCCGGGCACAACAGTTTATGAGCCGGATACGCGTTGCGCGGTCCGGCTTTTTTTATCGGTTTTTTATCGCAGATGAAGGCGTCTGGGCCGGTGGGCGGCGCTTCGGCAGCCACAACCAAAGGGCGGCCATCACGACCAGGGCATACAGACTTTTCCAGCCCACCATCGTCAACAGCAGCAGACAAAGTCCGCTCCCGACGATCGCCAGCACCCGGTAGCGCCCCTGTAACAAGCGGCAGCCTGCCAGCATGCACAGCAGATAAATCATAATAAAGATGCCGTTGGCATAGACGATCAGCGCGTCGAGATTGATATCAAGCCAGTAGATGCACAGCGTGCTGATGACGCAGCAGCCCAGTACCGCATTGAGCGCATTGCGGGGAATACGCTGCGGCGAAAGTTGCGCGAGGTAGCTTTCGGGCTTGTACTGCGCCTGGGACCAGACCAGGCGGGCAAAGCTCTGGATATAAATATTGAGGCTGGCGAAGCAGGCGAGATAGCCAATTACGCAGGCGACCCACAGTGCCTGCACGCCAAATAAGTGCACTACGATGGTCGGTAACGATGCGGCCGCGGCCATGTCGTCCCCGAAGGCATGAAAATGCAGAACCAGCACGGTGCAGGCCCAGTACACCGACCCGGCCAGTAACAGGCCGATCATCAGTGCGCGGGGGAAATCGCGCTCCGGGCGTTTAAATTCCGATGCCAGATGGGCAAAGGCTTCGAGACCGACAAAGCACCAGAACATCACCGATAGCGCAGAGAAAAGCTGGGAGCGATCGATTTCCGTCGCCGCCGGAAAGGGGATGTGCGCAAGGTTAATCCCACCGCGCCACCAGATGGCGGCGATCAGCGCTACGATAAGGATCGCGACCAGCGTTTGCAGGTTAGCGCTGGAGCTGGCGCCCCGCGAGCCGACCCACCAGACGATGGCCAGGGTGCCCAGCTCTGCCAGCAGCAGCTGGCTGTCGTGCCAGCCAAACAGGGCCTGCCCGAAGCCGGTAGCGATATGCAGGGCGGCAGGTAGCCCCACCGGAATGACCGACAGGAACAGCCAGCCGGTGACGCGTTCCATACGGGAACCGAACGCCATATTGACGAAGTGCGCGACGCCGCCGGCGCTGGGGAAATGGCGGCCCAGTACGGCAAAGACAATGGCAATCGGGAAGACCAGCAAAATCAGCGCAGGCCAGGCCCACAGGCTGTTGTCTCCCGCCACCAGGGCCGCCAGCGCAGGCACTGCGAAGACGCCGGTGCCAAGTAGCGACGTCGAAAGCAGCCCCACTCCCTGAGCCAGACCTAACTCCTGCTTCAAACCACTCATGATGCAATCCTGTCCCTGAAAAAATCGATGGTATCACAATCGTTTTTACTTATGACGACGGCCGTTTTTGTGCGTCAGCGCACGCGGAAAAATTTTTTTTTAACTTTGCCCCTTGAAGCGGGAAAACCTACCCCCATCTCTCAGGCACTAGCCGGAAAACCTTATACGGGCCGGTGTCACCCATAACTGATAATGACTTTCTCGAAGGAGAGCTATCAATGAGTATTCGTCCGTTACATGATCGTGTGATCGTCAAACGTAAAGAAGTTGAAACCAAATCTGCAGGCGGCATCGTTCTGACTGGTTCTGCAGCAGCCAAATCAACTCGTGGCGAAATCATCGCTGTCGGTAAGGGCCGCATCCTGGAGAACGGCACTGTGCAGCCGCTGGACGTTAAAGTTGGCGACATCGTTATTTTTAACGACGGCTACGGTGTGAAGTCGGAAAAAATCGACAATGAAGAAGTGCTGATCATGTCTGAAAGCGACATTCTGGCAATTGTTGAAGCGTAATTCGCGCGCGAAACTGAACGAATTTGAGGAATAGAAAAAATGGCAGCTAAAGACGTAAAATTCGGTAACGACGCTCGTGTAAAAATGCTGCGCGGCGTGAACGTACTGGCAGATGCAGTGAAAGTGACCCTGGGTCCGAAAGGCCGTAACGTGGTACTGGATAAATCCTTCGGTGCACCGACCATCACCAAAGACGGCGTGTCCGTTGCACGTGAAATCGAGCTGGAAGACAAGTTCGAAAACATGGGCGCGCAGATGGTTAAAGAAGTTGCCTCTAAAGCGAACGACGCTGCAGGCGACGGTACTACCACCGCAACCGTACTGGCTCAGGCGATCATTGCAGAAGGCCTGAAAGCCGTTGCTGCTGGCATGAACCCGATGGATCTGAAACGTGGTATCGACAAAGCTGTCGTTGCTGCTGTTGAAGAACTGAAAACGCTGTCCGTACCGTGCTCCGACTCTAAAGCTATTGCTCAGGTTGGTACCATCTCCGCTAACTCCGACGAAACTGTAGGTAAACTGATCGCTGAAGCGATGGATAAAGTCGGTAAAGAAGGCGTGATCACCGTTGAAGACGGTACCGGTCTGGAAGACGAACTGGACGTGGTTGAAGGTATGCAGTTCGACCGCGGTTACCTGTCCCCATACTTCATCAACAAGCCGGAAACTGGCGCTGTTGAGCTGGAAAGCCCGTTCATCCTGCTGGCTGACAAAAAAGTCTCCAACATCCGCGAAATGCTGCCAGTGCTGGAAGCCGTTGCGAAAGCAGGCAAACCGCTGGTTATCATCGCTGAAGACGTTGAAGGCGAAGCGCTGGCTACTCTGGTGGTCAACACCATGCGTGGCATCGTGAAAGTGGCTGCAGTTAAAGCACCGGGCTTCGGCGACCGTCGTAAAGCTATGCTGCAGGACATCGCTACCCTGACCGGCGGTACCGTTATCTCTGAAGAGATCGGTATGGAGCTGGAAAAAGCAACTCTGGAAGACCTGGGTCAGGCAAAACGCGTTGTGATCAACAAAGACACCACCACCATCATTGATGGCGTGGGTGAAGAAGGCGCTATCCAGGGCCGTGTTGCTCAGATTCGTAAGCAGATCGAAGAAGCAACTTCTGACTACGACCGTGAAAAACTGCAGGAACGCGTTGCTAAACTGGCAGGCGGCGTTGCAGTAATCAAAGTCGGTGCTGCTACCGAAGTTGAAATGAAAGAGAAGAAAGCACGCGTTGACGATGCGCTGCACGCGACCCGTGCTGCGGTAGAAGAAGGTGTTGTTGCTGGTGGTGGTGTGGCGCTGGTTCGCGTTGCCGCTAAACTGGCTAACCTGACTGCTCAGAACGAAGATCAGAACGTCGGTATCAAAGTTGCGCTGCGCGCAATGGAAGCTCCGCTGCGTCAGATCGTTTCCAACGCCGGTGAAGAGCCGTCTGTCGTTGCTAACAACGTGAAAGCGGGCGAAGGTAACTACGGTTACAACGCAGCAACTGAAGAATACGGCAACATGATCGACTTCGGTATCCTGGACCCAACTAAAGTGACCCGTTCTGCTCTGCAGTACGCGGCATCCGTTGCTGGTCTGATGATCACCACCGAGTGCATGGTTACCGACCTGCCGAAAAGCGATGCGCCTGATTTAGGTGCTGCTGGCGGTATGGGCGGCATGGGTGGTATGGGCGGCATGATGTAATCGTGCGCTATACCCCTTAGAAACAAAGAAACCCCCGGGCAGAAATGCTCGGGGGTTTTTCTTTTTCTCCTCTTTTTAGTATAAGGTGTACATCCGGGCCAGCGCGTCCAGCTCATTGATCATGGGGAATAACATGCAGGTAAGATATTTAGCAGGGATTGTCGGCGCAGCACTATTGTTAGCGGGTTGCAGTTCCAGCAACGAACTGAGCTCAGGCGGACAGAGCGTACGCTTTGTTGAAGACAAGCCGGGTGCGGATTGCCAGCTGTTGGGGACCGCGACTGGCAAGCAGAGCAACTGGTTGTCTGGTCAGAACGGTGATGAAGGCGGCTCCATGCGTGGCGCAGCTAACGCACTGCGTAACCAGGCAGCGGCAATGGGTGGCAACGTGATTTATGGCGTCAGCAGCCCGACGCAGAATCTGCTGTCGAGCTTTGTCCCGACCGACAGCGAAATGAACGGTCAGGTTTATAAGTGCCCGAACTGATGTGAGGTTGTGCCTTTCTCACCGTCGGTGAGAAAGCGGCCTGCACGTCGAGGGTCTGCCAGTTTATCCCCGGCAGACCTTTTCACGAATGTTGTTTCAAGCCTAAATCCAGCGGCGTCTTGCTTGGTTCGCCGCCAATCTCACGCGCCAGTTTTGGCACCATATAGCCTGACACCAGGGTCAACAGTTCGCGCATAATCGCCCGTGCTTCTTCATCATCGACCATAAAATGGGCCGCGCCCTGGACCTTATCCAGCACGTGCAGATAGTAGGGGATGACGCCAGCATCAAACAGCGCGTTGCTGAGATTCGCCAGCGTTTGCGCATTATCGTTAATGCCGCGCAGCAGGACGCTTTGATTCAGGAGCGTGACGCCCGCTTTACGTAAGCGCATCATCGCTTCACGAAAGTCGTTATCGATCTCATTGGCATGGTTAATGTGGTTCACCAGCAGTATCTGCAGCGACGATTGTTCAAACCGCGATACCAGCGTAGCGGTGATGCGCGCCGGAATGACAATTGGCAGACGGCTGTGGATGCGCAGACGCTTGATGTGCGGGATACCTTCCAGCTGCGTCAGCAGCCAGTCGAGCTCATGATCTTTCGCCATCAGCGGGTCACCGCCGGAAAAAATGATCTCATCGAGCTGCGGATGGGCGGCGATATACTCCAGCGCGGCCTGCCAGTTGCGTTTATTGCCCTGGTTTTCAGCATAGGGGAAGTGCCGACGGAAACAATATCGACAATTTACCGCGCAGCCGCCTTTCACCAAAAGCAGCGCCCGGTTGCGGTATTTATGCAACAAGCCAGGCACGACGCTGTGCTGTTCTTCCAGTGGATCGGTGGAGTATCCAGGGGCAGAGACAAACTCTTCCTGCGAGGTAAGTACCTGACGAAGAAGAGGATCATTGGGGTTTCCCGGTTCCATGCGAGCGATAAATGCCCGTGGAACACGCAGCGCAAACAGGCGCTTCGCATCACGCCCCGCCAATAAGTTTGCATCAGCGTCTACATTTAAAAGATGCAGCAGTTCATCAGGACTGGTCACAACATCGGCAAGTTGCGTTAACCAATCTTCTCTGGATGGGGTATTTAGGGTTACAATATGCGCCATTTTGTGGCTTAGCTACCAATTAACAATTTCAGAGGGCCTTATGGCGACTTACTATAGCAACGATTTTCGTGCCGGTCTTAAAATCATGATGGACGGCGAACCTTATGCGGTTGAAGCGAGTGAATTCGTGAAACCAGGTAAAGGTCAGGCTTTTGCTCGCGTTAAGCTGCGTCGTCTGCTGACCGGTACCCGCGTAGAGAAAACCTTCAAATCTACCGATTCCGCTGAAGGCGCAGACGTTGTCGATATGAACCTGACTTACCTGTACAACGACGGTGAGTTCTTCCACTTCATGAACAACTCTACTTTCGAGCAGCTGGCTGCCGACGAGAAAGCCGTAGGCGATAACGCTAAATGGCTGCTGGATCAGGCTGAGTGCATCGTGACCCTGTGGAATGGTCAGCCTATCTCCGTGACTCCGCCGAACTTTGTTGAACTGGAAATCGTTGAAACCGATCCAGGTCTGAAAGGCGACACCGCAGGTACCGGTGGTAAACCAGCAACGCTGTCTACTGGCGCTGTGGTTAAAGTTCCGCTGTTTGTTCAGATTGGTGAAGTCATCAAAGTGGATACTCGCTCTGGCGAATACGTATCCCGCGTGAAGTAATTCATGTTCTGAGATGGTTGGCGCAGCGGTGTGCTGCGCCTGCTATTGCACGTCAGGGTATGGTAAGCAAGGAACGGACAAGCAGGGGAAGATGAATAACTCAATTAAGCTTCTGATATTGCTCTCCCTGAGCGCAGTTTTGTTGACCGGCTGCAATACAGCCCGCGGCTTTGGTGAAGATATTCAGGGTCTGGGGCATGCCATTTCCCGTGCCGTCAGCTAGGCGCTTTTGCCAGGCTACATGATGCATCATCGCATCTGTTGTACCGTTGCACTTCCTTCTGTTGTTTCATCACTCCTTTTCTCTTAAAAAACGCTGAGATCCCGCCATCCCGGGCCAGGTTGTCTATGCTTATAGGGCACGATAACTAAAACTGGTAATAAGGATGACATTATGGTGAAAAAAGCGATTGCAGCGTTCTTTACGGTTTTGGCCCTTTCTTCTGTGTTGACCGCATGTAATACAACACGTGGTGTTGGTCAGGATATTTCAGAAGGTGGTAGTGCCATCTCTGGGGCTGCGACTAAAGCTCAGCAATAGACCTCGACGGTACGGTTTATCGGCCGTACCGTTCTTCCTCTCTGCGACGTAGTTGCTTATAATACCTGCGATTTTCACACACCTTGCGGGACGACCCGTAAGCGTATCGCATCCGGGGACGGCCCCATCAAGGGGGTTCTGTGTCCTGGTTTGTTCTGTTTATCGCCGGTCTGCTGGAAGTGGTCTGGGCGGTTGGTCTGAAATATACCCACGGTTTTAGTCGCCTGGTGCCAAGCGTTATCACGATTGTCGCCATGGTGGTCAGCATGGCGATGCTGTCGTGGGCGATGAAGACGCTGCCTGTCGGCACCGCCTATGCGGTCTGGACGGGGATTGGCGCGGTAGGTGCCGCCATCACCGGTATCGTCCTGCTGGGCGAATCCGCCAGCGCTATGCGTATTGCCAGCCTGGCGTGCATCGTTGTCGGTATTATCGGGCTAAAGATCAGCGCACACTGACTAATAGTGCTGATTCACCCAGATAAGTTTACTGACGTCGAAACCTTGCCGGGTAGCAATGTCCAGCATCTGCTGTTTAACCTCCGGTGAGATTTGCGGCGAGCGGGCCAGCAGCCACAGATAATCGTGGTCTGGTCCGCAGACCAGCGCATGGCGATACTCTTTATCCAGCGCGATAACGTTGTAGCCGCCGTAGAAAGGGCCAAAGAAGGAGACTTTTAATGCTGCGCGGGTCGGTGAGCCGGTAAAGTAAGCCACGCCATCGGTTTTTTGCCACATCTCCCGGTCGGGGTTATAGCCTTTATTCACGACGTCCAACCCGCCATCGCCACGCAGGCTGTAGGTGGCGGTGACTTTTTCGAGACCGCTTTCAAACGAGTGGTCGAGACGGGCAATCTCATACCAGGTGCCAAGATAGCGCTGAGTGTCAAACGGGCTGACCACCGTCACGCCTTGCGGCGGTGTCGGCGTGCTACAGGCGACAACCAGAAACGACGCGGCAATAACCGCAATAATGGGCAGCACACGCATAGCATTTTCCTTGCTGGCTTTTTAGCTAAGTGTAGATTCTGCCTGGAAAAAAGCGGGGATATTTTCTGCAAAAGAGAGCCCGGTAACAGAATGCTACCGGGCATCTGGGACGTTAAATAAATAATACGCCGATCAGCGTCACGACCGTCAGAATGGCCGCCAGGCCGTAGAAGACCCATTTACCGTTCGGGACGTGGATTTTCAGGTCATGCATGGCGTGATGGATACGGTGTAACCCGCACCACAGCGGCAGGACGATCATCAGGAAGATGAAGGCGCGCCCGACAAAGCTCTGCGCAAAGCCCAGCACGCGCTCGTAGCTGAAAGCATCGCCTGGCGCCAGACCTAATGGCAGCAGGATACCTACCAGCAGCACCATCACCGGCGCGACAATCGCGCCCCACATGCCGCCGGCACCAAACAGTCCCCAGAAGACCGGCTCATCGGAACGTTTCGGGTTGGGATTGATCATTTCAGTCTCCTTACCAGAACAGGGCAACAAACAGGATCACCACGGTCACCAGCGCGGTCACCATCCAAAGCCCCTTAATCACCGGCTCTGGCCCCATTTTTTCACCTTTAAGAATGATATTGGCGGCTTTCGGCGCCAGCTCAAACCAGGTTTTGGTGTGCAGCAACGCGCCTGCCAGGGTGATCAGATTCAGGATCACCACCACCGGGTTCTGCAGGAAACCCACATAGCCCGCCCAGCTTTCTGCGCCGTGCTTCAGGGCAAACAGACCGTAAATCAGCACAATACTGAACCATACCGTCGGTACGGCGGTGCCTTCACGCACCATATAGAAGCGATAAAACGGCAGCTTTTTCCACCAGGTGGAGGTCATCGGCCGCACATAGGGTTTGCGTTTCGTCGTCATCATGCACTCCTTAGCGTGGTTTCAGGGTGGCGATAAGAAAGTCTTTCGAGCTTTCTACTTTGCCCTGCTGAATGGCAGCCGCCGGGTCGACATGCTTCGGACACACTTCCGAGCAGTAGCCCACGAAGGTGCAGGTCCAGACGCCATTCTGACCGTTCAGCTGCGCCATACGTTCCTTCTTACCGTGGTCGCGGCTGTCTTCGTTGTAGCGATGGGCGAGGGTGATCGCCGCCGGGCCGATAAACTCCGGATTCAAACCAAACTGCGGGCAAGCGGCATAGCACAGGCCGCAGTTGATGCAGCCGGAGAACTGATGGTATTTCGCCATCTGCGCCGGGGTTTGCTTGTTTGGTCCCTGGTCCGGGGTTCGCGGGTTGCCGATAATATAGGGCTTAATAGCTTCCAGGCTTTCGATAAAGTGGGTCATATCGACGACCAGATCGCGCTCGATCGGGAAGTTAGCCAGCGCCTCAACTTTTATGCCCTTGGTGTATTCACGCAGGAAGGTTTTACACGCCAGTTTCGGCACCTTGTTGACCATCATCCCGCAGGAGCCGCAAATCGCCATGCGGCAGGACCAGCGGTAGCTCAGGTCAGGCGCCAGGTTGTCTTTGATGTAGCCCAGCGCATCAAGTAGCGAGGTTTGCTCATCATACGGGACTTCATAAAACGCGCTGTGCGGTGCGGTGTCCACTTCCGGGTTGTAGCGCACCACTTCAATTTTGAGGTTTTTCATCTCAGCCATTTGCCGGCTCCTTCTTCTCGGCTGCTTCCGCTTCTGCACCATAGACACGTTTTGCTGGCGGCAGAGTGGTGATTTTCACATCGCCATATTCCAGACGTGTGGTGCCATCGGCATCGCGGAAGGCGAGCGTGTGTTTGAGGAAATTGACGTCATCACGTTCGGTGCAGCCTTCGTCGAGGCGCTGATGCGCGCCGCGCGACTCTTTACGGGCGATGGCGGAGTGCGCCATGCATTCCGCGACGTTCAGGCCGTGGCCCAGTTCGATGGTGTAGAGCAAATCGGTGTTGAAGACGCTGGAGTTATCGGTGATGCGCACGCGCTTGAAGCGCTCCTGCAGTTCCGCCAGCTTATCGATGGTTTTCTGCATCAGCTCCGGCGTACGGTAGATGCCGCAGCCTTCTTCCATCGACAGTCCCATTTCATCGCGAATTTTCGCCCAGTTCTCGTTACCTTCCTGATTGACGAGCGTTTTAAGGCGTTTTTCCACGTCGGCAGCCTGGGCATCCAGCGCTGTGCCGTTAGCTTCCCCGGCCTCAGCGGCGCGCTTCATGGCTTGTTCACCGGCAAGGCGACCAAATACCACCAGTTCCGCCAGCGAGTTAGAGCCAAGACGGTTCGCGCCATGCAGGCCGACGGATGAGCATTCGCCCACCGCAAACAGGCCCTTAATGCGGGTTTCACACTGCTGGTCGGTATCAATACCGCCCATGGTGTAGTGGGCGGTCGGGCGAACCGGGATCGGTTCTTTAACCGGGTCTACGCCGACATAGGCCTTCGCCAGCTCACAGATAAACGGCAGGCGCTCAAGCAGCTTTTTCTCGCCCAGATGGCGCAGATCGAGATACACCACGTCGCCGCGCGGCGTGGGGATGGTGTTACCTTTCCGCCACTCATGCCAGAATGCCTGAGACACTTTGTCGCGCGGGCCGAGTTCCATATATTTGTTTTTCGGCTCGCCCAGCGGCGTTTCCGGGCCCATGCCGTAATCCTGCAGATAGCGGTAGCCGTTTTTGTTGACCAGAATACCGCCTTCGCCGCGACAGCCTTCAGTCATCAGGATGCCGGAGCCTGGCAGGCCGGTTGGGTGATACTGTACAAACTCCATATCGCGCAGCGGCACGCCGTGGCTCAGCGCCATGCCCATGCCGTCGCCGGTGACGATGCCGCCGTTGGTGTTATAGCGATAGACGCGTCCTGCGCCGCCGGTGGCCATGACCACCGCGTTGGCGCGGATTTGCACCAGAGTGCCTTCCATCATATTCATCGCTACCAGGCCACGGGCCTGGCCATCATCGACCAGAATGTCGAGGACGAAGTGTTCGTCGAAGCGTTGAATTTGTGGGAACTGGAGGGAGGTCTGGAACAGGGTGTGCAGCATATGGAAGCCGGTCTTATCGGCGGCGAACCACGTGCGTTCGATTTTCATCCCCCCGAAGCGGCGTACGTTGACGCTGCCGTCCGGACGGCGGCTCCACGGACATCCCCACTGCTCAAGCTGGGCCATTTCCGTCGGGCAATGGTGGACGAAATAGTCGACGACATCCTGCTCGCAGAGCCAGTCGCCGCCGGCGACGGTGTCGTGAAAATGGTACTCAAAGCTGTCATGATCCTGCGCGACGGCGGCGGAACCGCCTTCTGCTGCCACGGTATGGCTGCGCATGGGATAGACTTTTGAAATCAGTGCGATTTTGGCATTTGGATTTGCCTGCGCCGCGGCAATGGCTGCGCGAAGACCTGCTCCGCCAGCGCCAATTACGGCAAGATCGGCTTGAAAAGTTTGCACGACATTCCTCCAGTTTTTGTTTATTTCGCCGCCGGACTGGCGAAAATGTATCACTGCTCCTTTATAGGTAAAGGAGTATAGCCGTAGGGTTGATGGGGAAAATTGATGTGTTCGATTTTTTTATCAATATGTGCGCCGGATTATTAGCTGCGGTTATGAATTTTGGTCAAAAATAAATTATCCGAATGCTTTACGGCGGCCAGTTTGCACAAAATTTGTTTCACCCGACGGTTACGAGTAGACTTCGTGCCCTTGTATGAAATCGGAGAAAGTAACATGAGCGAAACGGCAACCTGGCAGCCGAGCGCGTCCATTCCAAACCTGTTAAAACGTGCGGCGATAATGGCGGAAATTCGCCGTTTCTTCAGCGACCGTGGCGTGCTGGAGGTGGAGACGCCTTGCATGAGCCAGGCAACGGTGACAGATATT
The DNA here is from genome assembly GCF_014298075.1 of Enterobacter sp. JUb54. GTDB lineage: Bacteria > Pseudomonadota > Gammaproteobacteria > Enterobacterales > Enterobacteriaceae > Klebsiella > Klebsiella lignicola. Next base: position 3,554,719 of record NZ_CP060418.1, on the reverse strand, counting down.
CACCTGTTCCCGTTCCAGACCCGTTTCGTTGGCCCTGGCTATTCGCAGGGGATGGATCTTTACCTGATGACCAGCCCGGAATACCACATGAAGCGTCTGCTGGCGGCAGGCTGTGGTCCGGTATTCCAGCTGTGTCGTAGCTTCCGTAATGAAGAGATGGGGCGGCATCACAATCCTGAATTCACAATGCTGGAGTGGTATCGTCCGTGCTACGACATGTACCGACTGATTAATGAAGTCGATGATTTACTTCAACAAGTGCTGGAGTGCCAGCCGGCGGAAAGCCTCTCTTATCAGCAGGCGTTCCTGCGCCATCTTGAACTGGATCCTCTGTCAGCAGATAAAACGCAGCTGCGTGAAGCGGCGGCGAAGCTCGATCTGAGCAATATCGCCGATACGGAAGAAGACCGGGACACCTTATTGCAGCTGCTGTTTACCATGGGCGTTGAGCCGCATATTGGTAAAGATCGTCCGACCTTTGTGTATCACTTCCCGGCAAGCCAGGCTTCTCTGGCGCAGATCAGCACGGAAGATCACCGCGTTGCTGAGCGCTTTGAGGTCTACTACAAGGGGATTGAACTGGCGAATGGTTTCCATGAACTGACCGACGCGCGGGAACAGCAGCAGCGTTTTGAACAGGATAACCGCAAGCGCGCGGCCCGCGGTCTGCCGCAGCAGCCGATTGATACCAACCTGCTGGGTGCGCTGCAGGCCGGTCTGCCAGACTGCTCCGGCGTGGCGCTAGGGGTCGATCGTGTCGTGATGCTGGCGCTGGGCGCCGAGAGTATCAGCGAAGTGATTGCCTTTACCGTCGATCGCGCCTAGGTCCTGTCACATACGCTGGCGTAGCGTTGAATAACGGAATCACATAGCCCGGCGTTCACTCTCGCCGGGCTATGAGAGAGTTAGCGGGATATCTCAAAAATGACCGCCGAGCGCGGCGGCAAAGTGACCGTCAGGACCTCCTGCTCATTGTGCCAGACGGCTTCATGTTGCACGGTGGCTGGATAACCCTGTCGTACGCTGCCTTTAAGCCCGGTCAACGGTAGCGCGCAGCTCTCCTGCGGTCCCTCTCGTCGCCAGACCGCCAGCCACACCTTGCCTTCTGTGGACTTCATGCCCAAAGCCACCCATTCGTCGGTAAAGCTCGAGAGCCCCAGCGGCCAGAACGGCAGCGCAGTGTTGATGTGCTGGCGCAACGTTTTGTAGTAGCGAATCGCCTCTTTGACCTGCTGAAACCCCCGCTCGGAGAGCTCCGCCAGATGGCCGCTCTGGTGAATGCGCAGCAGCATCGCCGAGACCTGATTAAAGATGACCGCCTGTTCATCATCATCGCGCAGTGGATAGGACCAGATAGCCGCCTGCTCCGGCGTGACGGCGGTAGGGGCGTTGGCGGCAATGGTGGCGTACTTCAGGTAATCTTCCTGATCGCTGGTTGACTGGATAGAGCAGCGGCTCAGCATGGCATAATCCATCCGCAGGCCGCCGCTGCCGCAGTTTTCAATGATCAACTGCGGATAGCGGGTAAACACGCGGTCCAGCCACGCCAGCCAGGCCCGGTTATGCTTCAGCAGACCGTCGCCGGCGCTATCGGCGTTCTGCTCGGTGCCAATGCCGGGCTCAATGTTGTAATCCATTTTGATATAGCCGACACCATATTCAGTGACCAGCCGGTCGATCACTTCATCGGCATGGCGAATGACCGCCGGGCTGGTAAAGTCCAACTGGTAACGGCTGCGGTCAAAGACCCGTTTACCGTGGCGCATGAAGAACCAGCTGTCGTCGGTTTCCGCCAGTTTAGGTGATTTCACACCCATGACTTCCAGTTCCAGCCACAGCCCAGGGATCATGCCTTTTTCGCGAATATAGCGAATCACATGCTGAATGCCTTCGGGGAAACGCTCTTCGCTCGGCAACCACTGACCCACGCCGTTCCACCATTCACCTTTGTCATACCAGCCGCAATCGATACAGAAATATTCGGCCCCCGCTTCAGCGGCGGCATCGATCAGCGGCAGCAGTTTTGCCGTTGTGGGATCGCCAAATAAGCAGTTCATGTAGTCGTTGAAGATAACGCCTAACTGCTGGTTATCATCATTGAGACGCCGGGTGCGGCGGCGATACTGGGTCAAGGTCGCCATGGCATCGGTGAAGCCCGCCTGGGTGACGCCTATCGCCACCGGAACAGAACAGAACGCGTCGCCGGGCTGCAGCTGTTTAAACCAGTGATGATAAAACTCATTCGGACCACCTAACTGCAGATAGAGTTGGTTGGCCTGATCGCCGATTTCCCAGTGCCATGAACCGTTATGCTCAATTTGCCAGAACAGGCCGGCGCCGGTGCAGCTATCTTCCAGATAGCCCATTGGCAGGTATTCTTTGCTCGACCACGCACCGGTATTACTGTAGTGCAGCGGTTTTGATGAACGCTGCAGCCCTTTCTGAATACAGGGCATGAACCCTAATTCATCAAACCGGTACTGTCGCCATTGCAGCTCACGGGTCCAGCTGTTGTGGGGAATATGCAATGTGAAGTTATCCCCCCAGTTTTTGGCGCTCTCTTTGGCAATGCCGTTAATCACAAAGCTGGAAAGATACTCTACGGTAAAGGCCTCATGACCTTGGTTACGAATGACGCTCCAGCTGCGGATCAGCGCCAAATGAGTATAAAACTGATAATGAACTTCAACCTGTGCGGCGGTGATGGTGTCATACAGGGTAAAAACCAGCTTGCGTCCGTCGCGATTGTGGGAGTCCTGGTGCTGCTGGTAGCGCAGCGTATAGCCCGGTGCCGTAGCGGTGAACCCGGCGCCATGTCGTTCAAGCGGCTTATCCAGCCCGGAAATATTGACCTCAACCAGATTAAAGCGCGATTGCTCATCGTGATTGGGGCCGATGGTGTCAGCATTAAACGGCAGGGCGGAAAAATGCAGCAGACGTGCCCGGTCGGCTAAATCGAAAACCATGGTAATACCGTTTTCAATGACGGATAAAAACTCTGACATATCAACTCCTGAATCGCAGGGTTATACGGTTGGCGCGGGGTGCAGCACCCGATTGCGCGATAACGTGAAAACAGAAATAACGGTGAAGCACAGCGCGATAATGCCGAGGACGGTATAGGACTGTTTGAAACCCATCGCATCGTACATACCGCCGATGGCGGTGCTCATGAAGATTTGGCTGAACTGCTTGGAGAACTGGAAGCCGATTAAGTACACGGTGGCAGACAGTCGCCAGTCGAAATTGGCGGAGATGTATTTCAGGGTGGCGATAATCAGAATCGAGCTTTCGAAGCCATGTAATAGCTTCATGGTGGAAATCATGATCGGGCCGGTGGCCATTGCGCTGCCGATAATACGGAAGGTCATGATAAAACCGCAGTACAGCAGGGCGTTTTTGGGGCCAATACGATTGACGATGGCCGGCGCGAAAAACATGGTTAACGCATCAAGGAAAATCTGTACGGTGTAGAGATAGCCAAATACTTCCGCTCCCCGTTCGCGGGTGGCGAAAAAGCTGCTGTAGTAGACAGCGAACTGTTGATCGTAGGTTTCATAAACGGCGCCAACGCCCACCATATACAGCACCAGAAACCAGAAGCGTCCTGTTTGCAGCAGGGCCAGCACATCGCCGCGCTCTATTTTTACCCGCTGCGGACTGAGCGCATCGTCTTGCATATGCAGGCCTGGGCGGAAGAAACAGAGCAACACGGCGAGGATCAGCCCGGCGCAGCTTGCCATGATAAAGATGTAGTTAGGGTTAATCGCAAAAAGCTTACCGGAAATAAAGGTACCGACCGCCGCCCCGATACCGCCCCACATTCTGGCACGGCCAAATTCAAACCCTTCGAGACGAGAAATTTTATCGATCCACGCCTCGCAGATCCCGCAGCCGCAACCAAACGTCAGGCCGATGAAGACGCCGCCCGCCAGAGCCCCGGCGATAATATTGATTTTGAGTAACGGGGCGAACACCCAGATCCACCAGGGGGCAAAAGCAATCATCAGCCCCGCCAGCATCCACATCAGGTGTTTACGGAAGTTAAGCTTATCGGCCAGGATGCCGAAGACGGGCTGGAAGACCACGGCGACAATAGCGATGCAGGTATACACCATGCCGACTTCGGTTGAGCGAATGCCAATTTTTTCCGTTAGCCATAATGACAGCCAGGGAAAGCAAGAACCCCAGCCGATAAAGAAAAAGAGAAACCATATGCTCGAGAGCAGGTAGTTCTCTTGCTTCATACCCTTTGCCGATAACATATAAAACCTCATTTTTAGTAAACAAGATATTGTTACCTTAAAAATTAACTTATCGTTTTGGGAAGAAGGCAATTATTGAAGCGTGAATAAGATCATGTTTCAAAACCAATTGAGCAATATATTTCATGGTGATAGCTAATATTTCCATATTAATCACGGCGGGATTTTTAGCTTAAAAAATCGAGGGTTGCTGTGGGTACGGCATAAATTTATAGTTAACGTAGTATGTTTATTTTTTATTGGGAGCGACATGACAAAGCCGGTCAGGATCAGAAGTATTGCTGAGGCGTGCGGGCTGTCCGTTGCCGCAGTATCCCGAGCCCTCAAAGGGCAGCCGGGGCTCAGGGAAGACACCCGGCAGAGAGTTATCGCGGTGGCGAAGGAAATGGGGTACGACTTTTCCCGTCTACGGGGAGATAAAATTAAGCGCGTCCTGTTTTTGCTCCATCGTCAGCATGATATTGCTCGTGCACTGCCATTTTATTCCCTGCTGTTGCTCGGCGTGGAGGACCACTGCCGTGAGCAAGGGATCGCCATGAGCTTTCTCTCCATCGGGCCTGGCGATAATGTCGATGAACAAATTGCATTGCATCATCCTGATGCCCTGATTTGTGCCGGATATTTTGAAAGCACGTTGATCATGGCGATACAGAAAACGAAGCTGCCGATGGTGCTGGTCGATTTATGGGCCCCTGATCTGCCCTGTGTGAATCTGGATAACCAGCATGGCGGATATCTGGCGACGCGCCATTTGATCGACACCGGGCGCAAGCGTATTGCCTTTCTTGCCAGCACTGCCGCCCACTACAGTATTCGTCAGCGGGAAAAGGGCTATCGTCAGGCGTTATATGAAGCGCAGATGATGATGCCGCCGGAATATGAAGTGATTGCTTCACCGCTGGTGGATACCAACCTGTCGCTGGTGACGGCAATGAACGAGCTACTGTCGCTACCGGTACCGCCGGACGCCATCTTCGCCTATAACGACGTGACGGCGATTGCGGCCATGAATATTTGTGAACGACGCGGGGTTCGTGTCCCACAGGATATTGCCATTATTGGCTTCGATGATATTGCACCTGCAGCGTGGAGTCGTCCGGCGCTGACCACTATTGCGGTCGACAAACATCAGCTCGGTTATCGGGCCGTGGGACTCTTGCTGGAAGGGGTGACACAGGCGGATGAAATGCTGCCCGTCACGCTGGTGGTGAGGGAAAGTACCGGGGGATAGCTCCCCCGGATGGCTTTACAGACTTCCCGGCGCCCGGCCGGATTTCCCTGCTGAGGTCAGCGACTTACTGGTTTTGAGGCCATCGATGCTTTCCAGACGCATCTGGAACGGCGGGAACGGCATGTCGATACCGTGTTCACGATAGCCCGCCAGAATCAGCTGGTGGATCTCATGGCGCAGCGGCATCCGGTGTCCCATCTCGGCGGCGTAAATACGCAGTTCGAAAATCTGAATACCCTGCTGCAGATCGACGAGGAACGCCTCTGGCGCAGGGGTATCGATCACCAGCGAACAACGGTGTGCCGCGGCGATCAGGATCTGCGTAACCTCTTCGGTGTTCGCATCCGCCGGCGCCGGAATGGTTAACACCACGCGGGTGACGGAGTCGGAGAGCGACCAGTTGATGAACTGCTCGGTGATAAAGGCCTTGTTGGGCACAATAATCTCTTTGCGGTCCCAGTCACTGATGGTGGTGGCGCGGGTATTGATTCGGGTCACGCTGCCGGTCAGATCGCGGATTGTCACCGTATCGCCAATACGTATCGGTTTTTCAAACAGAATAATCAGGCCAGAGATAAAGTTGGCGAAAATTTCCTGAAGACCAAAACCAAGCCCGACACCCAGCGCAGCAACCAGCCATTGCAGTTTCGCCCATTCAATCCCGATCATCGAGAAGCCCATCAGGCCACCGACCAGCATCAGCAGATATTTGGTGATGGTGGTGATGGCATAGCCGGTACCCGGCGTGAGATCGAGGTGCTGCAGCACCGCCAGCTCCAGCAATGCCGGGAAATTTCTCACCAGTTGAGTGGTGATGATTATCACCAGAATGGCGATCAATACCGCGCCGAGGGTAATCGGCTCCAGGCTCTCAACGCCCTGTACCGTAGAGGTGACATCCCATAACGAGATGTTCTCGAGGAAGCCGAACGCGGAATGAATTTCTGACCACAGCACGATCACCGACACCAGCGCGATGAGCATTAGCAACGAACGCACCAGGCGCAGAGACTGGGTACTGATGGCGTCGAGATCGATCTCGCTGACTTCGTTCTCCGCGGACCCTTCCGGACTGCTGGTATGAACCACATCATCTTCCCCGCGAGCACGCTGGGCGAGAATTTCCGCCCGCCGGTGTTTCGCACGGTCGAAGGCCAGCCGGCGGCGCTGAATCAGCATCCAACGGCGGATAATGTGGTACACCACCAACAGCAGGAACCAGATAGCCACCGAGGTTTCCAGCCTCGCCAGCAGCGCCTGAGCGGTAGCCAGATAGCCGATCGCCGCCGCCAGCATGGCGATTAACGGCGCGCCAAGCAGCAGGTTCCACAGCATGCGGTTGATCATGTTCTCGCCGCTCCCGGATTTATCGAGATACAGCGGGATCCCGGCGTGTTTCAGGCTCCACGTCACCAGCGCCAGCGCCCCGCAAATCAACAGGAAACAGAGACGCCCGAGTGAGGCGGAAAACTCACGATCGTTAAGATTATCAAACATAATCAGCGCGATAATCAGCGGCACGATCAGCCCGATGCTCATCAGGTAGTAGCGCATAGCTTTGGTGACCCGACTACGCGGCCAGCCAAAGTGGGCGATAAACAGGCCGTTTGGCCGGGCGAAGGTGGCGCAAATCATCACTACCCACAACAGCGGGACCGTCGCTGTGACGCTATCGCCGATCGCCACCGCCAGCGGATAGGGCCAGGCGGACTGCAGACCAAAGCCCAGGGTCATCCACAGCACCGGAAGGGGAGATGCCACCAGAATCGACCAGAACACGGTACGCAGCGTCAGCCAGAAGTGATCCTGAGTGACTTTGCCAACCCGGGCGCTGGAACGCTCCAGAAAACGGGTGAAATGGCGACGGGAGCTGATGCTGAAGCCCACCAGAATCAAGGCACCAAACAGCGGGAGCAGTGTCTCTTTGCTGGTCAACATCATGGCGCTGGCTTTGCCAAGCTGGCTGACGGTATCGAGAGACACCAGACGGCGCAGGTCGTGGACGATTTCCAGCGGCCATGAGAAACCGATAGGGCTGACGTCTGAGGTCCAGAACAGATAGCGGTGGGTCGCTTCGTTGATCTCTTTCAGCGCATCTTCCAACTGACTATTGGAAACTTTCAGCTTGGTCAGTTCCAGAATCAGCGTGTCGCCACCCTGCAGCAGTGAATTAAGCAGTTCGTTCTGCGTGCGCAGCTGCGCTTCAAGAATGCGGTTTTGTTCGCTGGTGAGCGGTTCGCCGTCGGCCTGGCGTATGAGCCGCAGCTGTGGCTGGTTGCCGAGCAGATCTTCAAAGTGCAGGCGCTGTACCCGCAGCTGAGCCATCTCGGTATCCAGCTGCTGTGGTTTTGGCATTTCCGGCAGACGGGCCACCTGGGCACGTAAGGCTTCACCCAGCAGGTTAGACGACCCGAGCCACTGAGATTGTTCGCGCAGGGTATTCAACGCCTGACGTACCTGGAGCGTCTGATTGGTGGCCTGGCGTTGCTGTGAGGCCACCAGGTCCATACGCTGGGCCTGCTGATTCAGCGCCTGAGAGAGTTCTCGGTTAACCTTAAACTGCTCTACAAGCTCCGGCGGCAGGTTTTCGCTGTTCTCTGCCAGCAGCTCGGTACTTTCCAGCGCTTTTTCCGCTTCGCGTTGGCGCTGGCTATTGAGCTGATTGCGTAGCGCCTGCAGGTAGCCGTCGAGGAGCTTGCTCTGTTTTTGCGCTAACTCGCCGCGCATGCGCGACAGTTCCTGACGATTGTTCGCCGAGAGCTGCGCCAGATCCAGTTCGTTCACCAGCGCTTTCAGGCGCGAGGATTCCGCCTGTAGGCCAAGATTCTGCGCCTGTGCCAGCGGCGTATTGCTGGTCTGCGCGCCGACCCGACGCTCCACTTCGTTGAGCTGACGGCGTGCGTCAGTTTGCTGTTGCGGAAGCTGGTTCAGGGAGTCGGCGATATCGCGCGCGCGCTCCTGCTCTTGCTGTGCCTGACGACTGGCTTCGAGCAGCTGGCTGCTGACCTGCAGGATCTCCTGGTTCAGCGCATCGGAAGAGAGGCTGGTTGAGACCTGGCGCGGTTCGTCGGACAGATTATTGAGCTGCGAGCGCAGCGTCTGGAAAAGCTTGGGGAAGTTGTCGATAACCTGCTGATACTGACGCGCGCGCTCGAGGGAAGCACTTCGTTCCTCAAGCGCGTTCAGTGCAGCTTGTAACGCTTCAACGGTACCAGGCTGGGCGGGTTTTGCCGCCTTCGCCTGTTCAAGTTCCTGAGCGATCTGTTTCGCGTCGGGGGCTGTCGCTGCGTACGCCCCGAAACTGAGGCTCCAGGCCAGCAGAAAAATAGATATCAGGCGCACGGCATAACCCTTTTTAGTCAGGAATTAACCTTCGTCTTGTGTGGCATCGTTCAGTGGGGTGGCGTCGTCTTCGACCGCGGACAGCGTCTCGACGGCAGTCGCCAGCGGCTGACCGAGCTGCGTGACGGAGAGGCTTTGCAACTGCTCAACCAGCTTCACTTTACCCGGTGCGAACAGGTTGATAACGGTAGAACCGAGCTTAAAGCGGCCCATCTCCTGGCCTTTCAGCAGCGCGATAGAACCTTCGCTGTCGCCTGCCGGCCAGGTCCAGCGTTTGATGATGCCTTCACGCGGCGGGGTGACCGTACCGGACCACACGGTTTCAATGCTGCCGACAATCGTTGCGCCCACCAGAATTTGTGCCATCGGGCCAAATTCCGTATCAAACAGGCAGATCACGCGTTCGTTACGGGCAAACAGATTAGGCACGTTCCGGGCGGTCAGGTGGTTCACGGAGAACAGATCGCCTGGCACATAGATCATTTCACGCAGGATGCCGTTGCACGGCATGTGCACGCGGTGATAGTCGCGCGGTGACAGGTAGGTGGTGGCGAAGTTGCCGTTACGGAACAGGTCGGCCATCTGGTAGTTACCTGCCAGCAGGGCTTCCAGGGTGTAGTTGTGGCCTTTCGCCTGCAGGATTTTATCGTCTTCGATGGCGCCCAGCTGACTGATGGCGCCGTCGGCAGGCATGACCAGCACGTTAGGATCCGTGTTAACGGGACGCACTTCTTCACGCAGCGGGCGCACGAAGAAATCGTTAAAGGTGCGGTAGCTGGCGGTATCTGGCTTCTGCGCCTCTTTCATATCGACCTTGTAGCATTTCACAAACAGATCGATGACCAGTTTCGTCAGCCAGCCCGCTCGCTTGCTCGCACCCCAGCCTGAGAGGCGGGTGAGCCACAGTTTAGGCAGAATGTATTGCAGTGAAAGTTTAAGATCGTTTAACAAGGTAGCCTCCAGGCCATGATTTGTCGTTCCTGACCCCGCAAACGCGCGGGGACCTGAAAAAAGGGGGACGATTCTAACGATGCTCAGCTTAATTGTCAGTCATCGGATGATGAAAAGCTTTTACGCGTTTTTACCTGTACCTGCGTCATGCTTTCCAGGATGCGGTGATAGTTTGCGAAACGGCTCTCAGCAATTTTGCCATTTTCCACTGCTTCGCGAATAGCGCAGCCTGGATCGGTATCGTGCTTACAGTCGCGATATTTGCAACGGCCTAAATAATCGTGGAATTCGACAAAGCCGTGGGTAATTTGTTCCGCTTCCAGGTGCCATAACCCGAATTCACGTACGCCAGGGGAGTCGATCACATCGCCCCCGTGCGGGAAGTGATAGAGACGTGCCGCGGTGGTGGTGTGCTGGCCCAGCCCTGAGTTGTCAGACACATCGTTGGTCAGGATCTGATCTTCATGCAGACCCAGCAATGCGTTCAGCAGGCTGGATTTCCCCACCCCGGACTGCCCGGCAAAAATACTGATGCGGTCAGTGAGCGCGTCTTCAAGCGGTTTCAGACCATCCTGCGTGCGGCTTGAAACCATCAGTACGCGGTAGCCGATACCACGATAGATATCCATCTGCTCGTTAACGAAGGCCATGCCGTCAGCATCCAGCAGATCGGTTTTGTTGAGCACAATCAGAGGCTCAACATCCAGCGTTTCGCAGGCCACCAGATAGCGGTCAATAATGTTTAATGACAGCTCGGGCAAGATAGCGGAAACGATCACGATTTGATCGATGTTGGCAGCGATAGGTTTGACGCCGTCGTAGAAGTCCGGGCGTGTCAGGACGGAGGTTCGGTCGTGTACCGCCTCAACAATCCCTTTGACGTTGACGCCGTCAGCGGCATCTTTGCCGGGTCTCCAGACCACGCGGTCGCCGGTCACCAGCGAACGGATGGTACGGCGAATGTTGCAGCGGTGAACGTTACCGTCGGCGGATTCGACATCGGCATGCATACCAAACCGGCTGATAACGATGCCTTCGGACGTTTCGCCAAACAGGTTGTCATCGTAATCGGCCTTCTCCGAAGTCGTTTTCAGGCGGCGCTGATGATTGGCCTTCACGCGGCGCTGTTGGCCTTTGGAGAGCTTATTTTTACTCAATCGAACTGGCTCCTGGTCGCCCTGAGTGGGCAAAACCTCTATGATACACGCGATCTAAGATGAATATCGACCCGTCATCTTGCAAGATGCTGGTGCATTGTTCCGCCTGCATCCTGAAATTTTACGGGCCAGAATGGTAAAATTATGGGTGGAAAATAGCATGAGTGCAGATGAAAACAACCTGATTTGGATTGATCTTGAAATGACAGGGCTGGATCCAGAGCGCGATCGCATTATTGAAATCGCCACCCTGGTGACCGATGCGCACCTTAACATCCTGGCAGAAGGGCCGACGATTGCGGTACACCAGTCCGACGCGCAGCTGGCGCTGATGGATGACTGGAACGTGCGTACCCATACCGGGAGCGGCCTGGTTGAGCGCGTGAAGGCCAGCACTCAGGGTGATCGTGAAGCAGAGCTGGCGACGATCGAATTTCTTAAACAGTGGGTGCCGGCAGGTAAATCACCGATCTGCGGGAACAGCATTGGTCAGGATCGTCGCTTCCTGTTCAAATATATGCCGGAGCTGGAAGCCTATTTCCACTACCGCTACCTTGACGTCAGCACTCTGAAAGAGCTGGCGCGCCGCTGGAAGCCGGAAATCCTCGATGGCTTTAAAAAGCAGGGCACTCATCAGGCGATGGATGATATCCGCGAGTCGGTGGCTGAGCTGGCCTACTATCGCGAACACTTTATTCAACTGTAATCCCAACGCCGGGGTCAGTTGGCCCCGGCGCAGATCCTCTATTTAAACCACTTCTGTTCCATGGCCTGGAAGTCCGGCGAGGCTTTCACCGACTCCAGCGCGGCATTCATCGTATTAAGCAACTCCGGGTCGTCTTTACGCACCGCAATGGCGTATTGCTTACCGTAATAGTTCGGATCGGTGGCTCGTTCATCCATCATCGCGTAGTCAGGATTATCCGACAGCCACTGGTCCAGGGTCGTCTGGTCGCCCATCACACCATCCACGCTTCCTGCTTTCAGGGCTCCGAGGGCGTCGTCGCTATTGGCGTACATCTGCATGTTCACCCCTTTTTGTTTGTCCTGCAGGTAATGCTGATGAATGGTGCCTTTGACGACGCCGAGCGTTTTGCCCTTCAGGTCGGTGAAATGATGGGCGGCACCTTTCGCAGTGACTACCACGCCAGAGAGCGCCTGACGATAGGGCTGAGTGAATGCCACCTGTTTCTCACGCATCGGAATCACCTCGATACCGGCGATGATGGCGTCGAACTTTTTAAAGCGGAGCGCCGGGATCAGTGTATCGAAGTGCTGCGGGGTGAATTTGCACTCGGCCTGCATCTGTTTGCACAGTGCTTTGGCCAGGTCGATATCAAAACCTGAGGGTTGGTTTTTGGCGTTGACGGTTTCAAAGGGCGGATTGGCCGTAGTGGTACCAAAATGCAGCGTCGTCGCGGATGCTGTTCCTGCAGCAAGCGTGGTCAGCAGCAGGACCGAAAGCGCTCTTTTCATGTTAATTCCCTGTTTGTCATTGTGGTTGACCGTCTGCGGGTATCGCGACCCACAAATCTGAGCGATTTTGCGCCCTTAGCGGAGCCGGAAAAAGTTATTTTGCCTTGTTCGGCGCTTATTTGTACAATTTGACGCTGCGGTTGGCGATAAAGTGTCCATTCAGACAAAAAACACAAAAAAGTGTTCGCCGGGGGGTTGCAGCTCCATCGAATTCTCGTATAATGCGCCTCCCGTGACGAAGCAGAAATGCAAATCACGACGCCGTAGAAATATGGCCAGAAATACCCAGAAGTACGCGGGAATAGCTCAGTTGGTAGAGCACGACCTTGCCAAGGTCGGGGTCGCGAGTTCGAGTCTCGTTTCCCGCTCCAAAATTTGAAAAGTACCATACCCAAGCGGGAATAGCTCAGTTGGTAGAGCACGACCTTGCCAAGGTCGGGGTCGCGAGTTCGAGTCTCGTTTCCCGCTCCAAAATTTGAAAGTCACCATACCCAAGCGGGAATAGCTCAGTTGGTAGAGCACGACCTTGCCAAGGTCGGGGTCGCGAGTTCGAGTCTCGTTTCCCGCTCCAAGTTTTCTTCTCATCCTCAGTTTATCCACAGTGCAAATCGCATCTGCGATGCTTTTCCGCATCACATCAAAAATACTGTAAACAGAGTTATCCACAGGTTAGCGTCTGCGCATTTCCAGATGAATAACTTCATTTTGTAAATAATATCAGTCCATCGTATTGAAATTTAATAATAAAAATTCATTTCAAAGTGTTATCGCGATCACTTGACGAACGTCTGTATGTTGAAACGCAATGTGTTTTTGTTTTTATTCACAGCCTGTGAATGAATCAGGCATCCCTTGGCAGTCCTTTTTCAATCACCCGAACCAGCCGCTGTTTTTTCGGCAACTGCACTTCAATGACGTCAGTATTTCGCTTCTCGATTTGCTGGGCGACCGCCCACTCAATGTGTTCATCGAGTAGTGGGTGCTCACCTCGGCGACTCTCCAGCGCGCTGAGATGCGCGTCATCCCAGGCGGCATTGCCCAGCGCAACGGCAATATTACGCAGCCAGCGCAGATGACCAATGCGGCGGATCGCGGACCCTTCGGTAACTTTCAGAAAATGCGCTTCGCTCCAGGCAAACAGCTCCACCAGCGGCGGGGCGTGCAGCGCTTTACGCGGGCTGAAGTCCTCTTCATCGGTTAGCTGCGAGAAGCGGTTCCACGGACAGATGAGCTGGCAGTCGTCGCAGCCATAGATACGGTTGCCAATGAGCGGACGAAACTCTTCTGGTATTGCCCCTTCCAGTTCGATGGTCAGATAGGAGATACAGCGGCGGGCATCGACGGTATACGGTTCAACGATCGCCCCGGTCGGGCAGATCGTCATGCAGGCCACGCAGCGCCCGCACGCTTCCTCTACCGGGCTATCTATGGGAAGAGGGATATCGACCAGCAGTTCGCCGAGGAAAAAGAACGACCCGGCATCGCGATTAAGAATAAGCGAATGCTTACCAGTCCAGCCCAGACCGGCTTTTTCCGCTAACGGGCGCTCCAGAATGGGCGCAGAATCGACAAACGGTCTAAAATTGAGCGAAGTACACTGTTCCTGAATCATCTCACCGAGTTTTTTCAGGCGGTTACGTAGCAGCTTATGATAATCACGCCCAAGGGCATAACGGCTGACGTAACCCAGCGAGGGATCTTTCAGGGTGCGGGCGAAAGCGGCGTTGGCGGGGAGATAGTTCATCCGCACGCTAATCACGCGTAACGTACCGGGCTGAAGCTCATGGGGACGGGCGCGCATCATACCGTGACGCGCCATCCATTCCATCTCGCCGTGGTATTGTTTGTCCAGCCATGCCTGCAGTTTAGGTTCGCTGGCGCTGAGATCGGTGTCGGTAATGCCGACCTGCTGGAACCCTAGTTCAGTGCCCCATTGCTTGATTTGCTGCGCTAACGTATTGAGATCGAGGGGCTGAGACATGATGGACCATACAATGACAAAAAACCCTGTCAGTATACCACACTTCATTTGGCCTGCAGATGCGCTGCGACGCGCCGAAAAAGCGGCGGCGGACAGCCTCGGCCTGACGCTGTTTGAGCTGATGCAGCGCGCCGGCGAGGCAGCTTATCAACATGCCCGGGCCGACTATCCTGCCAGCCAGCACTGGCTGATTCTCTGCGGCCACGGCAATAACGGCGGCGACGGCTATGTGGTGGCGCGTCTGGCGCAGGCCGACGGTATTCGCGTGACGCTGCTGGCAGTCGAGAGTGATAAGCCGCTGCCGGAAGAGGCCGCCGCCGCCCGTGAAGCCTGGCTGGATGCCGGCGGGACTATTCATGCGGCGGAAATCCCCTGGCCGCAGGATATCGATCTGATTATCGACGGGCTTCTTGGTACCGGGTTACAGAGTGCGCCGCGGGAAAATGTCGCCACGCTGATCCAGCGTGCGAATGCCCATCCGGCCCCGGTGGTGGCGCTGGATATTCCTTCCGGACTCAATGCGCAAACGGGGGCGACCCCTGGGGCGGCGATCGACGCTGCCTGTACGGTCACGTTTATTGGCCTCAAACCAGGGCTACTGACAGGGAAAGCCCGGGATGTGGTTGGTCGGCTTTATTACCATGCCCTCGGGCTGGAAAGCTGGCTGGCGGGCCAGACGGTGCCGCTACGGCGTTTCGACGCCTCGCAACTGGCCGACTGGCTCCCGCCAAGACGCCCGACATCGCACAAAGGCGATCACGGTAAGCTGGTGATTATCGGTGGTGATTGCGGCACCGGAGGCGCAATTCGCATGGCCGGTGAAGCGGCGTTGCGGGCCGGGGCCGGTCTGGTGCGAGTGCTTACTCACAAAGACAATATTTTTCCCATTATTGCGGCCCGGCCTGAGCTGATGGTCCACGAACTGACAACCCAGATCCTCGATGAGAGTCTGCAATGGGCCGATGTGGTGGCGATTGGCCCCGGGCTCGGGCAGCGCGAATGGGGCGCTCAGGCGCTGCGTCAGGTGGCGCACTTTCCTAAACCAATGGTCTGGGATGCGGATGCGTTGAACCTGCTGGCAATCACTCCCGATAAACGTCACAATCGTGTGCTGACGCCGCACCCCGGTGAAGCCGCCCGTCTGTTGAACTGCAGCGTGGCAGAAATTGAAAGCGATCGCTTACTTTCTGCGCAACGTCTGGTAAAACAGTACGGGGGCGTGGTCGTGCTGAAAGGCGCGGGTACGGTGGTGGCCAGCGAAGCAGGTGAGATGGGTATTATCGATGCTGGCAACGCGGGCATGGCCAGCGGCGGCATGGGCGATGTGCTGACCGGCATTATCGCCGCGCTATCAGGACAACGACTGACGCCGTATGATGCTGCCTGCGCCGGATGTGTTGCGCATGGCGAAGCCGCTGACCGGCTGGCTGCCCGTGATGGCAGCCGTGGGATGCTGGCGACCGATCTTTTTTCCACGCTCAGGCGTGTTGTTAACCCGGATGTGATTGACCTAGACCATGATTAACCGAGTGATTCCTTTACCCGACGAGCAGGCAACTTTAGACCTTGGTGACCGCCTTGCGCAGGCCTGTTCCGGCGCCACGGTCATCTATCTGTATGGCGATTTAGGCGCGGGTAAAACGACCTTTAGTCGCGGTTTTCTCCACGCCCTCGGCCATCGCGGCAATGTCAAAAGCCCGACGTATACGCTAGTAGAGCCTTACACCCTCGAAAATCTGATGGTGTACCACTTTGATCTCTATCGTCTGGCGGATCCTGAAGAGCTCGAATTTATGGGGATCCGTGATTATTTTGCAAACGATGCCATCTGCCTGGTGGAATGGCCTCAACAAGGTGCGGGTGTACTGCCTGAGCCGGATGTCGAAATCCATCTTGAGTATCAGGCACAAGGGCGTGAGGCGCGCGTGACGGCGGTCTCCTCATTAGGTGAGTCTGTATTGACGCGTTTAGCCTGAGGGATAACGGGATGATCCATCGTATAACCAGTTGGCTGGCCGCTGCGCTGATGCTGTTAAGCATTCAGGCGACTGCGGCAAGTCTGTCCGATATCCAGGTCTCCAATGGCGATCAACAGGCCCGTATCACCATCAGCTTTATTGGCGATCCTGAATACTCGTTTAGCGCGCAGGGGAAACGTACCGTGGCGCTGGATATTAAGCAGAGCGGCGCGCTTCAGGGGCTGCCGTTGCTGTTTAGCGGCAACAATCTGGTGAAGAGCATTCGTGCGGGGACGGCGGCGGATACACAGACGCTGCGCCTGCTGGTCGATCTGACCGAAAATGGCAAAACACGTGCCGTGAAACAGCAAAATGGCTCGAACTATACCGTCGTCTTTACTATTAATGCCGATGCGCCGCCGCCACCTCCATCGCCACCACCGGTGGTCGCTAAGCGGGTGGAAGCACCGATAGTGCCTGTACGTCCGACAGCGCCGGCACGTAACCCATTCAGCGCATCTGGGAGTGAACGACCCACCGCGATGACCAACAACCAGAGCACGACGCGCCCGGTGACACGCGCGGTGGCCACGGATGAAAAAGTCATTATTGCGATCGATGCCGGTCACGGTGGCCAGGATCCTGGCGCTATCGGACCGAATGGTACCAAAGAGAAAAATGTCACCATCGCGATTGCCCGCAAGCTGCGCACGCTGCTCAATGCCGACCCGTTGTTTAAGCCGGTGCTGACTCGCGATGGCGACTATTTTATTTCGGTAATGGGCCGCTCAGACGTGGCGCGTAAGCAGAATGCGAACTTCCTGGTGTCGATTCACGCCGATGCGGCGCCGAACCGCGATGCTACCGGTGCATCGGTGTGGGTGCTGTCCAACCGCCGTGCAAACAGCGAAATGGCGGGCTGGCTTGAACAGCACGAGAAGCAGTCTGAACTACTCGGTGGAGCGGGGGATGTGCTGGCAAACAGCCAGTCAGACCCTTATCTCAGCCAGGCGGTACTGGATTTACAGTTCGGCCATTCTCAGCGCGTCGGGTATGATGTCGCGACAAACGTATTAAGCCAGCTGCAGCGGGTGGGCGATCTGCACAAACGTCGCCCTGAACACGCTAGCCTGGGCGTTCTGCGCTCGCCGGATATCCCGTCGATCCTCGTGGAAACCGGCTTTATCAGTAACAACGGGGAAGAGCGCCTGTTGGGCAGCGATAATTATCAGCAGCAGATTGCCGAAGCCATTTATAACGGCCTGCGTAACTACTTTATGCAGCACCCGCTACAATCGGCCCCCCACGGTGAGCCAGCGCAAACCGCCAGCGCCACGTCGCCTGGCAGGACGTTGATCAATTAAGGAGTCAGTCATGCCGATTCAGGTTCTACCGCCGCAGCTCGCCAACCAGATTGCCGCAGGTGAGGTGGTGGAACGTCCGGCGTCGGTGGTGAAGGAGCTGGTAGAAAACAGTCTCGATGCTGGCGCCACGCGGATTGATATTGATATCGAACGCGGCGGCGCAAAACTTATCCGCATTCGTGATAACGGCTGCGGTATCAAAAAGGATGAGCTGGCGTTGGCGCTGGCTCGTCACGCCACCAGTAAAATCACTACTCTCGACGATCTGGAAGCCATTATCAGCCTCGGTTTTCGCGGCGAAGCGCTGGCCAGTATCAGCTCGGTTGCCCGGCTGACGCTCACCTCTCGCACCGCGGAGCAGCAGGAAGCGTGGCAGGCATATGCCGAAGGTCGCGATCAGGAGGTGACGGTCAAACCGGCGGCACACCCGGTTGGCACCACTCTCGAAGTGCTGGATCTGTTCTATAACACCCCGGCGCGACGCAAGTTTATGCGTACCGAAAAGACCGAATTTGGCCATATCGATGAGATCGTCAGACGCATCGCACTGGCGCGCTTCGACGTCACGATTAATCTCAGCCACAACGGCAAAGCGGTGCGTCAGTATCGTGCTGTGCCAGAAGGTGGGCAACGCGAGCGGCGGCTAGGTGCGATCTGCGGTATGCCGTTTCTGGAACATGCCCTGGCGATTGAGTGGCAGCATGGCGACCTGACGCTGCGCGGCTGGGTGGCGGATCCGCTGCATACCAACCCGGCACTGGCGGAAATTCAGTACTGCTATGTGAATGGCCGCATGATGCGCGATCGGTTAATTAATCACGCGATTCGTCAGGCCTGCGAAGATAAGCTCGGGGCGGATCAGCAACCGGCGTTTGTCCTCTATCTTGAGATCGATCCGCACCAGGTGGATGTAAACGTCCATCCGGCGAAGCATGAAGTCCGTTTCCATCAGTCGCGCCTGGTGCATGATTTTATCTACCAGGGCGTATTGAGCGTGCTCCAGCAGCAGCTTCAGGCGCCGCTGGTGGAGGACGATGACGAGATGGCGCCGTCGCGGCCGCAGATTCCGGAAAACCGGGTGGCAGCGGGAGGTAACCATTTCGCGCAACCCGCGCTGGCGCGTGAGCCTGCCGCGCCTCGTTATTCCAGCGATACGCCACGCACTCCCACCAATCCTGCAGCCGCAGGGGCGGCCAGCTGGCCGCATGCGCAGCCGGGCTACCAGAAACAGCAGGGCGCGCTCTATCGCCAACTGTTGGATACTCCCGCGGCAGAGCGTAAAAACGTTGTGCCGACGCCGGCGGCGGAAGGGTTATCCGGCCATAGCCAGAGCTTTGGCCGCGTGCTGACTATTGTCGGCGGCGATTGCGCGCTGCTGGAGCGCGACGGCAAGCTGGCGCTGCTGTCGTTGCCGGTCGCGGAGCGCTGGTTACGGCAGGCACAGTTGACGCCGCAGGTCGAGCCGGTTTGCGCGCAGCCTCTGTTGATCCCGCTGCGTCTGAAGGCTTCCGCGGCGGAAAAAGAGGCGCTGGGTAAAGCCCAATCGGCCCTGGCAGTGCTGGGTATCGATGTGCAACCGGACGCGCAACATTTAACGGTGCGCGCCGTGCCTTTACCCTTAAGACAACAAAATTTACAAATCTTGATTCCTGAACTGATAGGCTACCTGGCGCAGCAAAAGGCATTCGACGTCGGCAACATCGCGCAGTGGATTGCGCGTAATCTGGCAAGCGAGCATGCGCAGTGGAATATGGCGCAGGCGATTACCGTTCTGGCAGACGTTGAACGTTTGTGCCCGCAACTGGTAAAAGCGCCGCCGGGTGGTCTGTTACAACCTGTTGATTTACATTCGGCGATGAATGCCCTGAAAGATGAGTGATGTCACTACGGCGAGCCTGCCTAAGGCAATATTTTTAATGGGCCCAACGGCCTCCGGTAAAACCGCATTAGCGATTGCGTTGCGTAAAATTTTACCGATAGAGTTGATTAGTGTTGATTCCGCCCTTATCTATCGAGGAATGGATATCGGCACTGCCAAGCCGGATGCCGCGGAGCAGAGTGCCGCGCCGCATCGGTTGCTGGATATTCGCGATCCAGCAGAGGCTTATTCCGCGGCTGATTTTCGCCGCGATGCGCTGGCAGAAATGGCGGATATCGTCGCTGCCGGGCGCATTCCGCTACTGGTTGGCGGAACCATGTTGTATTTCAAAGCGTTGTTGGAAGGCTTATCGCCGCTACCGTCGGCGGACCCTCAGGTCAGGGCCAACATTGAGCAGCAGGCAGCAGAGCAGGGGTGGCACGCATTGCACCGGCAGCTACAGGAGATCGATCCCGTTGCCGCCGCGCGTATTCATCCAAATGATCCGCAAAGACTTTCCCGAGCACTGGAAGTTTTTTTCATTTCGGGTAAAACTTTAACGGAACTGACGCAAACGTCAGGAGACGCTCTGCCTTACCAGGTGCATCAGTTCGCCATCGCCCCGGCGAGCCGTGAACTGCTCCATCAGCGCATTGAACAGCGTTTTCATCAGATGTTGGCTTCGGGTTTTGAAGCAGAAGTACGGGCGCTTTTTGCCCGCGGAGATTTGCATACGGACATGCCTTCCATTCGTTGTGTTGGATACCGCCAGATGTGGTCATACCTTGAAGGCGAGATCTCGTATGATGAAATGGTTTATCGAGGTGTTTGCGCGACGAGACAGTTAGCTAAACGTCAGATCACCTGGTTGCGTGGCTGGGAAGATATTCACTGGTTAGATAGTGAACACCCTGAACAGGCGCTCAACAAAGTATTACAGGTAGTTGGTGCGAGCCAGGACTGAACGTGTACAATTAAACGGTATCGTGCGTAATTTTTTTTAAGAATCGTAAGGTTCTGAGTACAAAACAAGCATACATATAAGGAAAAGAGAGAATGGCTAAGGGGCAATCTTTACAAGATCCGTTCCTGAACGCTTTGCGTCGGGAACGTGTTCCGGTTTCTATTTATTTGGTGAATGGTATTAAGCTGCAAGGGCAAATTGAGTCTTTCGATCAGTTCGTGATCCTGTTGAAAAACACGGTCAGCCAGATGGTCTACAAGCACGCAATTTCTACTGTTGTCCCGTCTCGCCCGGTGTCTCACCACAGCAATAATGCTGGCGGCGGTACAAGCAACTATCACCATGGTGGTAGCGCGCAGGGTTCTTCTGCGCCGCAGCAAGACAGCGAAGATACCGAGTAAGGTTTCGCTGTTTTTCCATGCCGGGGAGCCAGGTTTTACCGATGCATTTCAGGTTTCAGGTAAGCGGCATGTCGTGACTCCCCAGTCATTTACGTCAGTGAATGACTGGGTACAACACATTTGTCAGACGCATATTGAAAGCGGTGTTTGGTGACCCGTATGGGTCAGAGCACCAACGCATGCGACCTGAAAGACGACGGGTAACTGGGTTCTCCGCTGGTATTTGATAAGGGGTTTATGCTTGTTTGACCGTTATGATGCCGGTGAGCAGGCGGTGCTGGTACACATCTATTTTTCGCAAGACAAAGATATGGAAGACCTTCAGGAGTTTGAATCCCTGGTCTCCTCTGCCGGTGTCGAAGCAATGCAGGTGATTACCGGTAGCCGTAAAGCACCGCACCCAAAATATTTTGTTGGTGAAGGTAAGGCTGTCGAAATTGCGGAAGCCGTAAAAGCGACCGGCGCGTCAGTCGTGCTGTTCGATCATGCTCTGAGCCCGGCTCAGGAACGAAACCTGGAACGTTTATGCGAATGCCGGGTTATCGATCGCACAGGTCTTATTTTAGATATTTTTGCCCAGCGCGCACGTACCCATGAAGGGAAACTGCAGGTTGAGCTGGCACAGCTACGCCATATGGCCACGCGCCTGGTTCGTGGCTGGACCCACCTTGAAAGACAAAAAGGCGGGATTGGTTTGCGCGGCCCGGGTGAAACCCAGCTCGAAACTGACCGTCGACTGCTGCGTAACCGGATCATGCAGATCCTGGGGCGGCTGGAAAAGGTGTCAAAACAGCGTGAACAAGGACGGCGGTCTCGAGCCAAAGCCGATATTCCAACCGTCTCGCTGGTGGGTTACACCAACGCCGGAAAATCAACGCTGTTCAATCAGATAACCGAAGCCGAGGTTTATGCTGCGAACCAGCTGTTCGCAACGCTGGATCCAACGCTTCGTCGCATTGATGTCGCCGATGTTGGCGAGACCGTGCTGGCGGATACCGTCGGCTTTATTCGCCATCTGCCGCACGATCTGGTTGCCGCGTTTAAAGCCACCCTGCAGGAGACGCGTCAGGCGACCCTGCTGCTGCATGTGATTGATGCAGCCGATGTCCGCGTGCAGGAAAACATTGATGCAGTTAATACGGTACTCGCTGAAATCGAGGCCGATGAAATTCCGATGCTGCTGGTAATGAACAAAATCGACATGCTGGATGATTTTGAACCGCGTATCGATCGGGATGAAGAGAATAAACCGATTCGGGTCTGGCTCTCCGCCCAGACCGGAGTTGGCGTACCACTGCTTTTTCAGGCTTTGACGGAACGACTTTCCGGTGAAGTGGCACAGCACACGCTGCGTCTACCGCCACAGGAAGGGCGACTGAGAAGTCGGTTCTATCAGCTTCAGGCGATAGAAAAAGAGTGGATGGAGGATGACGGCAGCGTGAGTCTGCAGGTGCGCATGCCGATCGTTGACTGGCGTCGCCTCTGTAAACAAGAGCCAGCGCTGGTTGATTACGTGATTTGACCTTGCAGCTTGCCTGAAGATATTAACCCCTGTGGGGATATCAAAAACAAATATGGAGCATATACATGGCGTGGAATCAGCCCGGTAATAACGGACAGGACCGCGACCCGTGGGGGAGCAGCAATAACCAAGGCGGCAACTCCGGGGGAAATGGCAATAAAGGTGGTCGCGAGCAGGGGCCGCCCGATCTGGATGATATCTTC
This sequence comes from Enterobacter sp. JUb54, assembly GCF_014298075.1. Classification (GTDB taxonomy): domain Bacteria; phylum Pseudomonadota; class Gammaproteobacteria; order Enterobacterales; family Enterobacteriaceae; genus Klebsiella; species Klebsiella lignicola. The sequence goes on along the minus strand of NZ_CP060418.1, from coordinate 3,532,046 downwards.
CGCAAGTTAAGTAAAAAACTTGGCGGTCTCGGTGGCGGTAAAGGTGGCCAGGGGGGCGGTAGCAGCTCTCAAGGACCACGCGGCCCGATGGGCGGACGCATTGTCGGCATCGTTGCCGCCGCTGCGGTAATTATCTGGGCAGCCAGCGGTTTCTATACCATCAAGGAAGCGGAACGTGGTGTGGTAACACGCTTTGGTAAATTCAGTCATCTGGTTGAGCCTGGTCTTAACTGGAAGCCGACCTTTATCGATAACGTGCAGGCCGTTAACGTTGAATCAGTACGTGAACTGGCGGCTTCTGGCGTCATGCTGACGTCCGATGAAAACGTCGTACGCGTTGAGATGAACGTGCAGTATCGCGTGACCGATCCTGAGCGCTACCTGTTTAGCGTAGCCAGCGCAGACGACAGCCTGCGTCAGGCGACCGACAGCGCCCTGCGTGGCGTTATTGGTAAGTACACGATGGACCGCATTCTGACCGAAGGTCGTACCGTTATTCGTAGCGATACCCAGCGTGAGCTGGAAGAGACGATTCGTCCGTACAACATGGGTATCACTCTGCTGGACGTCAACTTCCAGACGGCTCGTCCGCCGGAAGAGGTGAAAGCCGCATTTGATGATGCGATTGCCGCTCGTGAGAACGAACAGCAGTACATCCGTGAAGCTGAAGCGTATACCAACGAAGTGCAGCCGCGAGCCAATGGTCAGGCGCAGCGTATCCTTGAAGAGGCGCGTGCGTACAAGACTCAGACCGTACTCGAAGCGCAGGGTGAAGTTGCTCGCTTTGCGAAAATCCTGCCAGAGTATAAAGCTGCGCCGGAAATTACCCGTGAACGTCTGTATATCGAAAGCATGGAAAAAGTGCTGAGCCACACCCGCAAAGTGCTGGTTAACGATAAAGGCGGCAATCTGATGGTTCTGCCTCTGGACCAGATGCTGAAAGGCGCTGGCACCCCAGCGGCAAAGAACAGTAGCAGTGGTGCCAGCGATCTGCTGCGCCTGCCGCCTGCGTCAAGCTCAAGCAGCGCCAGCACGACGTCGACCACTACGGACGGCAATATCATGGACCAACGCCGCGCTAACGCGCAGCGTAACGACTACCAGCGTCAGGGGGAATAACGATGCGTAAACCTGTTATTGCGATAGTGGTTATCGTGCTGGTAGTGCTTTACATGTCTGTCTTTGTTGTCAAAGAAGGCGAGCGTGGTATTACGCTGCGCTTTGGTAAAGTCCTGCGCGATAGCGAAAATAAACCGCTGGTCTATGCGCCGGGTCTGCACTTCAAGATCCCGTTCATTGAATCAGTGAAAACGCTGGATGCGCGTATTCAGACCATGGACAACCAGGCCGATCGCTTTGTGACTAAAGAGAAGAAAGACCTGATCGTTGACTCCTACATTAAATGGCGTATCAGCGACTTCAGCCGCTACTACCTGGCAACCGGCGGCGGCGACGTCTCCCAGGCCGAGGTACTGCTGAAGCGTAAGTTCTCTGACCGTCTGCGTTCTGAAATTGGTCGCCTGGACGTGAAAGATATCGTGACCGACTCCCGTGGTCGTCTGACCCTGGAAGTACGCGATGCCCTGAACTCCGGTTCTGCAGGGACTGAAGATGAAGTCAGCACCCCGGCTGCCGACGATGCTATCGCCAAAGCGGCGGAGCGCGTGGCGACAGAAACCAACGGTAAAGTCCCGGTGATTAACCCGAACAGTATGGCGGCACTGGGTATTGAAGTCGTTGACGTGCGTATCAAGCAGATCAACCTGCCGGCGGAAGTGTCTGAAGCGATTTACAACCGTATGCGCGCCGAGCGTGAAGCGGTTGCTCGTCGTCACCGTTCACAAGGCCAGGAAGAGGCTGAGAAGCTGCGTGCTACCGCGGACTATGAAGTCACCAAGACACTGGCTGAAGCGGAGCGTCAGGGCCGTATCATGCGTGGTGAAGGTGATGCAGATGCCGCTAAGCTGTTTGCTGATGCATTCAGCCAGGATCCAGGCTTCTATGCCTTTATCCGTAGCCTGCGTGCCTATGAGAACAGCTTCCAGAGCAATCAGGATGTGATGGTGCTCAGCCCGGACAGCGATTTCTTCCGTTATATGAAATCACCTGCGGCGACTACTCGCTGATTTGTGGATGATATGATGAAAAGGCGCCTTTACAGGCGCCTTTTTTTATAGGCAAATCTAATAAACAGCCGCAGCACAATCGGTTATGGTCTTTTGTGCGCGAAAGCAGTACATAATCAAGGCGAAATGCCGGACAATGCGGCAAAAGTCCAATTTACACGTTGCTCTGCCGCAGCGGTCAGCTTTCTCTCTAAGGGTCAATAATGAATTCAACAATCTGGCTGGCACTGGCGCTGGTTTTAGTTCTGGAAGGGCTCGGGCCACTGCTTTATCCACGTGCCTGGCGGCGAATGATTGCGACAATGACCCAGCTTCCGGATAATTTATTACGCCGTTTTGGCGGTGGTCTTGTGGTCGCTGGGTTCGTTATCTACTACATGTTGACGAAATCGTTAAACTGATCAAAAAGTGGTCAGACTTGCCTGATATTGGCTGCAAAAAGTGCTGTAACTCTGAAAAAGCGATGGTAGAATCCATTTTTAAGCAAACGGTGATTTTGAAAAATGGGTAACAACGTCGTCGTACTGGGCACCCAATGGGGTGACGAAGGTAAAGGGAAGATCGTCGATCTCCTGACTGAACGGGCTAAATATGTTGTGCGCTACCAGGGTGGTCACAACGCTGGCCATACTCTCGTAATCAACGGTGAAAAAACCGTCCTCCATCTTATTCCATCAGGTATTCTCCGCGAAAACGTTACCAGCATTATCGGTAATGGCGTTGTGCTGTCTCCAGCTGCGCTGATGAAAGAGATGAAAGGTCTGGAAGACCGTGGTATCCCTGTTCGTGAGCGTCTGCTGCTGTCTGAAGCCTGCCCGCTTATCCTCGATTATCACGTAGCACTTGATGTGGCTCGTGAGAAAGCACGTGGCGCGAAAGCTATCGGTACTACCGGTCGCGGTATCGGCCCTGCGTACGAAGATAAAGTCGCACGTCGCGGTCTGCGCGTGGGCGATCTGTTTGATAAAGCCACCTTTGCTGACAAGCTGAAAGAAGTGATGGAATATCACAACTTCCAGCTGGTGAATTTCTACAAAGCAGAAGCGGTTGACTATCAGAAAGTGCTGGATGATGTGATGGCGATTGCCGACATCCTGACGGCGATGGTTGTTGATGTGTCCGATCTGCTGGACCAGGCGCGCAAGCGTGGCGACTTCGTGATGTTCGAAGGCGCGCAGGGTACTCTGCTGGATATCGACCACGGTACCTATCCGTACGTGACCTCGTCCAACACCACTGCTGGTGGCGTGGCGACAGGTTCCGGTCTGGGTCCGCGTTATGTCGATTACGTTCTGGGGATCATCAAAGCCTACTCCACTCGCGTTGGTGCAGGTCCGTTCCCGACAGAGCTGTTCGATGAAACCGGCGAGTTCCTGTGCAAGCAGGGTAACGAGTTCGGCGCCACCACTGGCCGTCGTCGTCGTACCGGCTGGCTGGATATCGTGGCGATCCGTCGCGCGGTGCAGATCAACTCCCTGTCTGGCTTCTGCCTGACCAAGCTGGACGTGCTGGACGGCCTGAAAGAAGTGAAAATCTGCGTCGGTTACCGTATGCCAGATGGCCGCGAAGTGACTACCACGCCGCTGGCTGCTGATAACTGGGAAGGCATTGAGCCGATCTATGAAATTATGCCGGGCTGGTCTGAAACCACCTTCGGTGTGAAAACACGTAGCGGCCTGCCGCAGACAGCGCTGAACTATATCGCTCGCATTGAAGAGCTGACCGGTGTACCGGTTGATATCATCTCTACCGGTCCTGACCGTTCTGAGACGATGATTCTGCGCGACCCGTTCGACGCATAATCAATAACCTGGGGCGCCGTTCAGGCGCCCTTGTTTTTGCTGTTCACCCGCCCCATTTCAAATAAATTAGCGGCCTGAGCGCTGGCTGGTTTATCATCAATACAGTATCAATATCGTTTTTACCCGAGGATCAATGCTCTAAAGCATTCAGGATGCGCCCGTTCGCGCAGCAACTGAAGCCAGAGTGCTGACCGTTCCCCCTTACCCTGAGGTTGATGTGCAGTTAACGAGTTTTACGGATTACGGATTACGTGCGCTGATCTACATGGCGTCGTTGCCGGATGGAAGAATGACGAGTATCTCCGAAGTGACGGAGGTTTACGGCGTTTCCCGTAATCATATGGTTAAAATAATCAATCAGTTAAGCCGTGCTGGTTACGTTATGGCCGTGCGGGGGAAAAACGGGGGGATTCGCCTGGGTAAACCAGCGCAAGCTATTCGTGTTGGTGATGTTGTCCGCGATCTGGAGCCGTTATCGCTGGTCAATTGCAGCAGCGAATTTTGCCACATTACTCCCGCCTGCCGCCTGAAAAAGGCGCTTGCTGAAGCTGCGCAAAGTTTTCTTAAGGAACTAGATAACTACACGCTGGCTGATTTGGTTGAAGAAAATCAACCGCTTTATAAATTATTACTGGTGGAGTGACGTAAACTCACATCAGAGATGACAACGGAGGAACCGACATGTCACAAGATCCTTTCCAGGACCGCGAAGCTGAAAAGTATGCGAATCCAATCCCAAGCCGGGAATTTATCCTCGATCATTTAACAAAACGTGAAAAACCGGCCAGCCGCGAAGAGCTGGCGATAGAACTGAATATCGAAGGAGAAGAGCAGCTCGAAGGGCTGCGTCGTCGTTTGCGCGCGATGGAGCGTGACGGACAACTGGTCTTTACCCGTCGCCAGTGCTACGCGCTGCCGGAACGTCTGGACCTGCTTAAAGGCACCGTTATCGGCCACCGCGATGGCTACGGCTTCCTGCGCGTCGAAGGACGCAAAGACGACCTTTATCTCTCTTCCGAGCAGATGAAAATGTGTATTCATGGCGATCAGATCCTGGCGCAGCCGCTGGGTGCCGATCGTAAAGGCCGTCGCGAAGCGCGCGTGGTGCGTATTCTGGTGCCGAAAACCAGCCAGATTGTCGGCCGCTACTTCACTGACGCCGGCGTCGGTTTCGTCGTGCCCGACGACAGCCGTCTGAGCTTTGATATCTTAATTCCGCCGGAAGAAGTCATGGGCGCGCGGATGGGCTTTGTGGTGGTGGTTGAACTGACCCAACGCCCGACCCGTCGAACCAAAGCCATCGGCAAAATCGTTGAAGTGCTGGGCGACAACATGGGCACCGGCATGGCGGTCGATATGGCGCTGCGCACCCACGAAATCCCTTATACCTGGCCACCGGCGGTGGAAAAACAGGTCTCGGTGCTGAAAGAACAGGTACCGGAAGAGGCCAAAGTGGGCCGCGTAGACTTACGTGACCTGCCGCTGGTCACGATCGATGGCGAAGATGCCCGCGATTTCGATGATGCGGTCTACTGTGAGAAAAAACGCGGTGGCGGCTGGCGCCTGTGGGTTGCGATTGCTGATGTCAGCTACTATGTCCGCCCCGGCACGCCGCTGGATGCGGAAGCGCGTAGCCGCGGAACGTCGGTCTACTTCCCGTCTCAGGTTGTCCCGATGCTGCCGGAAGTGCTTTCCAACGGCCTGTGCTCCCTGAACCCGCAGGTCGATCGCCTGTGCATGGTGTGTGAGATGACCATCTCCTCCAAAGGGCGCCTGACCGGATATAAATTCTATGAAGCGGTGATGAGTTCACACGCGCGCCTGACCTATACCAAAGTGTGGCATATGCTGCAGGGCGATCAGGAACTGCGTGAGCACTATGCGCCGCTGGTGAAGCATATTGAAGAACTTCACACTCTCTATAAAGTGCTGGATAGCGCCCGTGAAGAACGCGGTGGGATCTCATTTGAGAGTGAAGAAGCGAAGTTCATCTTCAACGCTGAACGTCGTATCGAACGCATTGAGCAGACGCAGCGTAACGATGCGCACAAGCTGATTGAAGAGTGCATGATTCTGGCGAACATCTCCGCCGCGCGTTTCGTTGAGAAGGCGCTGGAGCCCGCGCTGTTCCGTATTCACGATAAGCCGAGCACCGAAGCGATCACCGCGTTCCGCTCCGTGCTGGCGGAACTGGGTCTGGAGCTACCTGGCGGGAATAAGCCAGAGCCGCGAGACTATGCTGAACTGCTGATTTCGATTGCTGACCGTCCGGATCATGAAATGCTGCAGACGATGCTGCTGCGCTCCATGAAGCAGGCGGTGTACGATCCGGAAAACCGTGGTCACTTTGGCCTGGCGCTGCAGTCCTATGCCCACTTCACTTCACCGATTCGTCGTTACCCGGATCTGTCGCTGCACCGGGCGATCAAGTATCTGCTGGCGAAAGAGCAGGGTCATAAGGGCAACAGCACCGAAACCGGCGGCTGGCACTACAGCATGGACGAAATGCTGCAGCTGGGCGCGCACTGCTCGATGACCGAGCGCCGTGCCGATGAGGCCACCCGTGAAGTGTCTGACTGGCTGAAATGTGATTTCATGCTGGATCAGGTGGGCAACGTCTTCAAAGGCGTGATTGCCAGCGTCACCGGCTTTGGTTTCTTCGTGCGTCTTGATGAACTGTTTATCGATGGCCTGGTTCATGTTTCTTCCCTCGATAATGACTACTATCGTTTCGATCAGGTCGGGCAACGCTTGATCGGCGAATCCGGTGGCCAGACTTACCGTCTGGGCGACCGCGTGGAAGTCCGGGTGGAAGCGGTCAATATGGACGAGCGTAAGATCGACTTCTCGCTGATCTCCAGCGAACGCGGTCCGCGCAACGTCGGTAAGACCGCGCGGGAGAAAACCAAAAAGGCGAACACCGCAGGTAAACCTTCTGGCCGTCGTCGCCAGGCGGGCAAGCAGGTGAACTTCGAGCCAGACAGCGCTTTCCGTGGTGATAAGGGTAAACCGAAGCCGGCGAAAGCGAAGAAAGACAAGAGCGCTAAAAAACCGTCAGCCAAGACGCAGAAAATCGCGGCGGCGACCAAGGCGAAGCGCGCGGCGAAGAAAAAAGTCGCTGAATAAGCATCGATCAATGTTGCAGACCGGGGCGCCCGGTCTGCAAGGCCGAAACGGCAATACCAACACGTAACGAGTACATCAATGAGTGAAATGATTTACGGCATCCACGCGGTGCAGGCCCTGCTTGAACGCGCTCCAGAGCGTTTTCAGGAAGTTTATATTCTGAAAGGCCGTGAAGATAAACGTCTGCTGCCGTTGATTCACGCCCTGGAAGCGCAGGGTGTGGTGATTCAGGTCGCTAACCGTCAGTTCCTTGACGAGAAAAGCGAAGGGGCAGTACATCAGGGGATCATCGCCCGCGTGAAACCGGGACGGCAGTACCAGGAGAACGATCTGCCTGACCTGCTGGCCTCCCTCGATCAGCCGTTCCTGCTGATTCTGGATGGCGTCACCGACCCGCACAACCTGGGCGCCTGCCTGCGTAGCGCGGATGCCGCCGGCGTTCATGCGGTGATTGTGCCGAGAGACCGCTCTGCACAGCTCAACGCAACGGCGAAAAAAGTTGCCTGTGGCGCGGCAGAGAATGTCCCGCTTATCCGCGTGACAAACCTGGCACGCACCATGCGTTTGCTGCAGGAAGAGAACGTCTGGATCGTCGGGACCGCCGGTGAAGCTGACCACACGCTGTTCCAGAGCAAAATGACCGGCCCGATGGCGCTGGTGATGGGCGCAGAAGGCGAAGGCATGCGTCGTCTGACCCGCGAACATTGCGATGAGCTGATCAGCATCCCGATGGCCGGCAGCGTTTCTTCCCTGAACGTCTCGGTGGCGACCGGTATTTGCCTGTTTGAAGCGGTGCGCCAGCGTAGCTAAACACCTTGTTTCGCTAAGCGCAAAAATGCAAAACCATCCCTCGGGATGGTTTTTTTGTGACTGCTTTCGCGGGCGAGGTTGGTTCAGGGTGACCATACTTAATGGCAACGCCATTGAGGGAGGGAAACACCATGCACTGGCAGACGCACACCGTCTTTAATCAACCCACGCCGCTGTGCAATAGCAACCTGTTCCTGTCGGATACCGCCCTGCGCGAAGCGGTAGGGCGCGAAGGTGCGGGATGGGATAGCGATTTACTGGCCAGTATCGGCCAGCAGTTGGGGACCGCGGAATCGCTGGAGCTGGGGAGGCTGGCGAACAGCAATCCGCCGGAGCTGCTACGCTACGATGCCAGCGGCAACCGGCTGGATGATGTCCGTTTTCACCCTGCCTGGCACCTGTTGATGCAGGGGCTTTGCGCAAACCAGGTCCATAATCTCGCCTGGCAGGACGAGGCCCGCAGCGGGGCGTTTGTCGCGCGTGCCGCCCGCTTTTTGCTCCACGCTCAGGTGGAGGCAGGGACATTGTGCCCGATAACCATGACCTTCGCCGCCACACCGCTGTTGCAGCGCGCGGTGCCTGAACCGTTCAGCGACTGGCTGTCACCGCTGCTAAGCGACCGCTACGATCCGCACCTTGCCCCAGGCCAGCAGAAACGCGGGGTGTTAATTGGCATGGGAATGACGGAAAAGCAGGGGGGATCTGACGTTCTGATTAACACCACCCGGGCAGAAAAAACGGCGGAAGGTTTTTACCTTCTGACCGGACATAAGTGGTTTTTCTCGGTTCCGCAAAGCGATGCGCATCTGGTGCTGGCCCAGGCGCCGGAAGGTCTCTCCTGCTTTTTCGTGCCCCGCTTGCTTCCCGACGGGCAGCGTAATGCGCTGCACCTCGAACGGCTAAAAGATAAGCTGGGGAATCGCGCTAACGCCAGCAGCGAAGTGGAGCTGTTTGAGGCCCATGGCTGGCTGATTGGCGATGAAGGCGATGGTGTGCGGCAGATCCTGAAAATGGGCGGCCTGACCCGTTTCGATTGTGCGCTGGGTAGCCACGCCTTAATGCGCCGGGCGTACTCGGTCGCGCTGTACCATGCGCTGCAACGCCAGGCCTTCGGTAAATACCTGGTCGATCAGCCGATGATGCGCCAGGTGCTGGGTCAGATGGCGCTGCGTCTGGAAGGGCAAACCGCCTTTATGTTCCGCCTGGCGCGGGCGTGGGATCGCCGTGATGATGTTAACGAGGTGCTGTGGGCCCGGTTGTGGACGCCGGCGGCGAAATTTGCCATCTGTAAAGCCGGGATGCCGTTTGTTGCGGAGGCGATGGAGGTGCTGGGCGGCATTGGCTACTGCGAAGAGAGTGAGCTACCGCGTCTGTATCGCGAGATGCCGGTCAACAGCATCTGGGAAGGCTCCGGTAATATTATGTGCCTGGATGTGATGCGGGTGTTGAGCAAGCATCCGGCGGCGCTGGAGCTGCTGGCGGCAGAGTGTGCCGAGGTGAAAGGGCAGAATCGTCACTTTGACCGTGCCTGGCGGCAGCTGCAGCAGCTGTTACGGCGTCCCGCTGAAGAGCAGGGCAGAGAGATTACCCGTCTGGTTTATATGCTCGGTGTCGGGGCGCAGATGCTGCGTTACGCCTCACCGCCGCTGGCGGAAGCCTGGTGTCGGATGATGCTCGACACGCGCGGCGGTATGCGTCTGGATGCGCCGACGCTGGACGATTTATTGCTACGTGCGATGGGACGTGGGCGCCAGGCGCCTCAGGCGTAGAGAATCGCCTGTACCCGCCAGTTATCCGGCTGCTGCTCTTCGTACATCTGTACGATGCGGTACCACGACGCGCCTTGCTCATCGGCCTTCACGGCGATGGCATGTTCAACGTCCTGCTGGCTGCCGGCAATGTTATTCACGGAAATCAGGCCAATTTCATTCAGGCCAGTGACGCAATCCGCACTAGCGAATTCCGCTGATTGTGCCGTGGTGTTGGCAGTTGCTGCGCTCAGCAGCAGACTGGGTAGGGTAAAAGATCGTTTCATCGTCAGCTCCATTTCACGTAGTCCTGAGGGCAGTCCGTTGCTAACGTTCTGCCAGGGTATGGCTGGCTGAACGTTATTATGCACAGGAGAACGTGAATGGATGCAAAGCAGTGTAAATCTGGGTTAAATTTTAACCGTTACTTACGGTATAAAATCGCCTGCGAATACCACTGGCCGGGAACCATGGTGTCATCAATCATAATGATGACGTAGTAATCCGCTTTCGCTGTCTCTGCTTTGACTTTTAGCGCAGCTTCTACATCCATCGGTGAGCCATACAGTAAGACGCTCACTGTTCCTATCTTCTGTAGACCCTGCGTCTGATTACGCTGGATCTCTTGCGGATGGTCGGTTGCGGGTGGCGGCGCTTCTGGCGTTCCCTGTAGGGCACTACAGCCAGTTAAGGCGAGAACCAGTAACCACGGTGTAAACCTACGCATAACCATATCTCGTTTCCTGATAGTCATAGTGTAGTGGTAGCCTGAATGTCATTTCCGGGGAATGTTCCCGAAGTGTTATCTCGAACGCGAATTTCGAATGAAAATATCGTGAAAGCGTAATCTGGTTCTCAACATTATGAATCACCGTGAACCTGGTTTCCTGGTGAATATGTCGCTTCCGGGCATGTCACCCCTTGAGTGAAAGGAGATGGTCAATGATTGCTCTTGAAGTACGTCACCTCGCGGGGGGAGAAGTGCTGCACGCCTGCCCGCAGGATGCGCTGGATAAACCGTTGCCCTGCATCATATTTTATCATGGTTTTACCTCCTCGAAGTGGGTATATAGCTACTTCGCCGTGGCGCTGGCGGAGGCCGGTTTTCGGGTGATCATGCCCGATGCCGCGGAGCATGGTGCGCGTTACGATGGGGATGAAGGCGGGCGGATGCAGCGTTTCTGGCCGATTCTGCTGCACAGCTTTCGCGAGTTTCCTGCGCTGCGCGAAGCGGTTTTCGCACAAGGTTGGGTCGAGGGTGAACGGTTGGGTGTCGGTGGGGCGTCGATGGGCGGAATGGCGGCGCTGGGGATCATGACCCATCATCGGGAGCTGAAAAGCGTGGCCTGTCTGATGGGCTCCGGCTATTTTACCTCGCTCTCGCAGAGCCTGTTTCCGTCTCCGGAATTCGATGTTGAGCAGCTTGCAGAATGGGACGTTGACCACGATCTCAGCGCGGTGGCTGACAGACCGCTGCTGCTATGGCACGGTGAGGAGGACGATATTGTGCCCCCTGAAGGGACGTTCCGCCTGCAGCAGGCGCTACAGGACAGTGCGGATCTGACCTGCGTCTGGCAGCACGGCGTGGGCCACCGGATCACGCCGGAAGCGCTAACGGCAACGGTGGCGTTTTTCCAGCGTCATCTGTAAACGGCAATCACCTGAAAGCCGATCCTCAAAGTGCTTGAGGATCGCTTTCTGTCCTGGCGTCCGGCTTAGTTTTGCTGGTAAGCGGATGGCATACAGCGCATGCCAATCAGCGTCAGGACGCAGATTATCGCGCCGGCGTAAAACGTCGAGGCGGCGCCAAAAACTTCCCACAGCACCCCGGCTCCGGCGCTCGCCAGCAGCAGCGCGATGCCGCTCATCAGGTTGAACATCCCGAAGGCGGTGCCGCGCAACTCCGGCGGAGCAGTATGTGCCACCATCGCCGCCAGCAGACCCTGCGTCATCCCCATATGAATGCCCCACAGCGCGACGCCCGCAAGAAGCGTGCTCCAGTGGCCGCTGAGCGCCAGTACGATATCGGCGGCGATCAGCACCAGCAGGCCCCATTGCAGCATTTTGCTGTGGCTCATGCTGTCCGATAACTTACCGAATGGATAGGCGGTCAGGCTGTAAACCAGATTCATCGCGACCATCACCAACGGGATGGCGAACAACGGGATTTCCATCTGCTGGGCGCGCAGAACCAGAAAGGCTTCGCTGAAGCGGGCGAGGGTAAAGATTGAGCCGATCGCCACCACCCACCAGTAGGCGGCGGACAGCTTTTTTAGATTCTCGCGGCGCAGGGGATTCGTGCGTTTTTGGGCGACCGGCGTTTTTGGCTCTTTTAACCCAAAGCCCAGTAACGCGATAGAGAGCGCGGCGGGGATCACTGCGACCCAGAAAATAGACTGGAAATCGTTATCCCACAGGAACATCAGCGCGACGGCAAGCAGCGGCCCCAGAAACGCGCCAATGGTATCCAGCGCCTGACGCAGCCCGTAGGCGGCGCCGCGGATTTCCGGCGGCGTGACGTCGGCGACCAGCGCATCCCTTGGCGCTCCACGGATGCCTTTGCCGACACGGTCGATCATCCGGGCGCTAAACACCACGCCGGAGGTGGGAGCTATGGCGAAAAGCGGCTTGCTCAGCGCCCCCAGGCCGTAGCCGAGTAGCGCCAGCCCTTTGCGTTTGCCCACATAATCGCTGATGACGCCGGAAAAGACTTTTAGCATCAGCGCGGTGGCTTCAGCAACGCCTTCGATAATTCCGATAATAATGACGCTGGCCCCCAGGGTAGTGGCCATAAACAGCGGGAGCAGGCTGTGGATCATCTCTGATGACACATCCATCAGCAAGCTAACGCCACCAAGAACCCACACGCCTTTGGGGATACGACTTAGCGTGGCAAAACGCGAAACCATGAATGACTCCGGATAATCATGCGATTAAAAGGGGATTAAATCAGGTTACGGTGATGCTGATAAGTCATAAATAAAATAATTATCAATCGCATTAAGACTTCGCCCTTGTGGTCGGGCGAAGTCAACGATTCAGAGGGGTTAGCGGTAAATCGCCGCTTCTGCGTGTATCAGACCGTTGCTTTCCGGTTCGTGAATCAGGATTGGCTGGAAGTATTTTGCGCCTCGCGCATCGCTCAACTGATTCAGAGCCTGATCGGCTTCTTGTTCAGTCGCCATATTATGGTTGATATAGATAACGCCAAGGCTCTGCACATCGTCCATATTCCGTGCCTGGCGCCCATCGATCTTGATGGCTGCCTGCGCGCTCGCGCTCAGTAAGACAGCAGCCAATGCAGCAATGATGATGTTTTTCATACTCTACGCTCCTGACGTTCTGTCGGCCATGCTGGCGTTAATCCGGGGTCCTCTTGGGTTATCGATGGCTTTGACTTAAGTGTAATCTCTGGCTGTCGCGGCATCGCGACCATTTCTGATGGAGTTGTTCAAAAAAACGTCGCTACCGTTGTTGATTAATTTTAAATCACTGACTTAATACGGCTTTGCGGATAGTGCGAATTATTTGCGCAATTTGCTTGTCTTAATTGGCTTTCGTACGTATTATGACGCGTCAATTTTTCAGCCGCCCTTTAACCACGTTCCTTGCCTCCATGGGCCGCGGCTGACCCAGACAGGAGGCTGAATAATCCGTAAGGAGCAATTCGATGCGTCATTACGAAATCGTTTTTATGGTCCATCCTGACCAGAGCGAACAGGTTCCGGGTATGATCGAACGTTACACTGGTGCAATCACTGCAGCAGAAGGTACGATCCACCGTCTGGAAGACTGGGGCCGCCGTCAGCTGGCTTACCCGATCAACAAACTGCACAAAGCTCACTACGTTCTGCTGAACGTTGAAGCCCCGCAGGAAGCGATCGATGAGCTGGAAACAAACTTCCGCTTCAACGACGCCGTTATCCGCAGCATGGTAATGCGTACTAAGCACGCTGTTACCGAAGCATCTCCGATGGTTAAAGCGAAAGACGAGCGCCGTGAGCGTCGCGAAGATTTCGCAAACGAAACCGCAGATGATTCCGAAGCTGGGGATTCTGAAGAGTAATCCTGATGACCAATCGTCTGGAGCTGTCCGGCATTATATGCAGGACGCCAATTCGTAAGGTCAGCCCGTCAGGAATTCCACACTGCCAGTTCGTGCTTGAGCATCGTTCAGTGCAGGAGGAAGCCGGTTTTCACCGGCAGGCATGGTGCCAAATGCCCGTTATTATTAGCGGACACCAAAACCAGGCCATTACTCACAGTATAACGGTCGGTAGTGCAGTAATCGTTCGGGGGTTCATTTCTTGCCACAAGGCAAAGAACGGCCTGAGCAAAATGGTTCTGCATGCCGAGCAGATTGAATTGATAGATTCTGGAGACTAGCCAAATGGCACGTTATTTCCGTCGTCGCAAGTTCTGCCGTTTCACCGCGGAAGGCGTTGTAGAGATTGATTACAAAGACATCGCTACGCTGAAAAACTACATTACCGAAAGCGGTAAAATTGTCCCGAGCCGTATCACCGGTACTCGTGCAAAATACCAGCGTCAGCTGGCTCGCTGCATCAAGCGCGCTCGCTACCTGTCCCTGCTGCCATACACTGATCGTCATCAGTAATCGGCCGCCGTCTATTAACGACTTTAAGAGGATAAGGTAATGCAAGTTATTCTGCTTGATAAAGTAGCAAACCTGGGTAGCCTGGGTGATCAGGTTAACGTTAAAGCGGGTTATGCTCGTAACTTCCTGGTACCGCAGGGTAAAGCTGTTCCTGCTACCAAGAAAAACGTTGAATTCTTCGAAGCGCGCCGCGCAGAACTGGAAGCTAAACTGGCTGACGTCCTGGCTGCTGCTAACGCACGTGCTGAAGCAATCAATGCACTGGGCAACGTTACCATCGCGTCTAAATCAGGCGACGAAGGTAAACTGTTCGGTTCCATCGGTACCCGCGACATCGCTGACGCTGTAACTGCAGCTGGCGTTGCCGTCGCTAAGAGCGAAGTTCGTCTGCCGAACGGCGTTCTGCGCACCACCGGTGAGCACGAAGTGGACTTCCAGGTTCACAGCGAAGTATTCGCGAAACTGGTTGTAAACGTTGTAGCTGAGTAATTTATTACTGAGTTCGCGTCGAGACGCCGGCCTTGTGCCGGCGTTTTGCTTTTCTGCATCACGTCTTTGAACAATCTTTTCCTTGTATGGTGGCTATTCCGCGTGCTTTCTGGATAATAAAATAAAACGCTATTTTATTTTTGGTGACGCGAATGGATGCCCCCTCAGTTTTTTCCCGTAAGAAAGTGGCTTACGCCTGTGCAACCCTGTGTTGTTTATTATGGGGAAGCTCTTATCCGGCAATAAAAAGCGGCTATGAACTGTTTCATATCGCCACCGATGATGTGCCGTCAAAACTGGTCTTTGCAGGTTACCGTTTCCTGTTTGCCGGGTTGCTGTTGCTGCTCTTTGCCCTGGCACAACGAAAACCGGTTGCGCGCCTGAATCCCCGGCAATGTGCACAGCTGGCGATACTTGGCGTAACGCAAACCTCCCTGCAGTACATTTTCTTCTACATCGGGCTGGCGTTTACCACCGGCGTGAAGGGCTCGATCATGAACGCCACCGGGACCTTCTTTAGCGTCTTGCTGGCGCACTTTATCTATCAGAACGACAAACTGAGCTACAACAAAGCCATCGGCTGTATTCTCGGCTTTACCGGCGTGATGCTGGTGAACTTTAGCCATTCGCTGAGCGATTTTAGCTTTGTCTGGCAGGGGGACGGTTTTGTGGTGCTGGCGGCGTTTATTCTGTCGGCGGCGACACTCTACGGAAAGCGTATTTCACAAACGGTCGATCCCACGGTGATGACCGGCTGGCAGCTGGCGTTTGGCGGTCTGGTGTTGCTGGTTGGGGGTTACTTCACCGGTGGCGAGTTGGTTATCCACAGCACCACGGCGCTGCTGGTGCTCGCCTATCTGACGCTACTCTCTTCGGTGGCTTTTGCAGTGTGGAGCGTATTACTCAAGCACAATCGCGTCAGTATGATTGCGCCGTTTAACTTTGTGATCCCGGTTGCCGGAACCGTGCTGTCAGCGATTTTCCTCGGTGAGAACATCTTTGAGATCAAATATGTGATTGCGCTGGTGCTGGTTTGTGTCGGGATTCGGTGGGTAAACAGAGAAGGGACGCCGCGCGTCAAAAAATCCAGGCAGGCCGGGTGACACACCCGGCTATGCCACATGCTTTAGCGCGCGTTATCGTGCGCGGATAAAGCTGCCATTCGCCTGGCGGGTGAACAGCACCTGCTGCCCGCTGCCGGTATCAATCGTCAGACCCGTCACCACACCGTTGGCATTCTGGCGAATCTGCACCGTCTGCCCGGTTTGCAGCGAACTTAACGGCTTACCCGCGCCTTCGACCTGGGCCATGGCGTAGACGTCAGTCGGCGGAAGATTATGGTCGCGGAACAGCTGAGCCAGGGTTTTACCGGCTTCGATGCGGTAGGTGCGCCACTGTTGCTCAATCCCCGGCGCGGATTGCTGTTGTTGTTGCTGCTGCTGTGGCTGAGAGTAGGCCTGGCTTTGACTCTGGCCCTGGTCCATCGGCTCATCCTGAACAGGCTCAGGCGCCACCGGGGCCATTTGGTCGGCATCATTGACCGTAGGCGTGTTGGTAATAGGCGGCAGCGGCATGCCCTGCTGGGCCGACTGCGGCTGGGACTGTGATTGCAGGTCGATACTGGCTTCGCGGCTATTTTGCATTGGGCTGCTGCTATCCTCTGAAGGCAGCAGTATGCCGATAATCACCAGCAACGCGCCGGCAATAATGCCCCGACGATGCATTGGCGGCAGCGGATCCATGATGCGAATATGATCCGGGGCGTGCCAGATCTTCGCCAGGGTAGGTGTGATATCAAAGCGCCCGGGCATGGCTTTCCTCCTGCTCCGCATATTTTTATCCTGCTCAGTAGAGTATAGATGGCTAACTTCCTGATGGCCGAGACAAAGATATGTTTCGTGAGGTTAACCTGATATCTCCTATTGTTTCTGTTTCCCTTAGATTTGTCATCATCTCCGCGACAAAGTTTTACCCGTCGTGCTATGGCTGATATGCTTCCCACCACTTTATACCCGTCATACTTCAGGTTGCAGGCGCGTTGGCTGCACTCGAATTATCCAGGGTATCTATTCCGGCTTTTTCCGCTGCTGTCGCATGAAGCCGTGGAGTATGAAACTCTCACCCAACAAAGGAACAAAGATGGCAACCCCGACTTTTGACACGATTGAAGCGCAGGCAAGTTATGGTATTGGCTTGCAGGTTGGACAACAGCTGAGCGAATCTGGCCTGCAGGGGCTGCTGCCGGAAGCACTGGTTGCCGGCATTGCTGATGCGCTGGAAGGCAATCAGCCGCAGGTGCCGGTGGAAGCCGTTCACCGCGCGCTGCGTGAAATTCACGAGCGTGCTGATGCAGTGCGTCGCGAACGTTTCCAGGAAATGGCGGCTGATGGCCAGAAATACCTGGATGAAAACCGCGAGCGTGAAGGTGTGAACAGCACCGAATCCGGTCTGCAGTTCCGCGTTCTGACCCAGGGCGAAGGCGCGATCCCGGCACGTACCGACCGCGTACGCGTGCATTACACCGGTAAACTGATCGACGGTACCGTGTTTGACAGCTCTGTGGCGCGCGGCGAACCGGCTGAATTCCCGGTAACCGGCGTTATCGGCGGCTGGATTGAAGCGCTGACCCTGATGCCGGTCGGTTCCAAATGGGAACTGACTATTCCGCACGAGCTGGCCTATGGCGAGCGCGGTGCTGGTGCATCCATTCCTCCGTTCAGCACCCTGATTTTTGAAGTTGAACTGCTGGATATTATCTAAACAGCAGGGGCTTCCTCTCCCGTTTGGGGGAGGAAGCGACTAAAAATAGCGAAAAAAACTTAAGTTGAGAGTTTGCTGGTGTTTTATATTGCTCGCTCGCGTTTTAGGTGTATTTTTGTGAGCTGTTTCGCGTGACTGGGGTGATATAACACTCACTTTAAACATATATTTAACATTATATCTAAATCATAGTATTCATCCCTCCGATTCTTACCTAATATCGATAAGCCCATTTTCAGGGCAATAGCGAATGACGGGCCATCAGAGCCTGAACAACACAGACAGGTACAACAGGAAGAAAATCACATGGTAGATCAGGTTAAAGTCGCTGCCGCAGAGCAGGCTCCGACTGAACAATCGCTACGGCGAAATCTCACGAATCGACATATCCAGCTTATTGCTATCGGTGGCGCCATTGGTACCGGGCTGTTTATGGGCTCCGGCAAAACCATCAGCCTTGCCGGTCCATCCATCATTTTTGTTTATATGATCATCGGCTTTATGCTGTTTTTCGTTATGCGTGCCATGGGCGAATTACTGCTGTCGAACCTCGAATATAAATCATTCAGCGATTTTGCCGCCGACCTGCTGGGGCCGTGGGCAGGGTATTTTACCGGCTGGACCTATTGGTTCTGTTGGGTCGTGACCGGGATGGCCGACGTGGTGGCCATTACCGCCTACGCCCAGTTCTGGTTCCCCGGGCTGTCCGACTGGGTGGCCTCGCTGGCGGTTATCCTGCTGCTGCTGAGCCTTAACCTGGCCACCGTGAAAATGTTCGGTGAAATGGAGTTCTGGTTCGCGATGATCAAAATCGTCGCTATCGTGGGGCTGATTGTTGTCGGCCTGGTGATGGTGATGATGCATTTCAAATCGCCGACCGGTGTTGAGGCGTCGTTTGCCCATCTGTGGAATGACGGCGGCTGGTTCCCGAAAGGCATCAGCGGGTTCTTTGCCGGCTTCCAGATCGCGGTCTTTGCGTTTGTCGGTATTGAGCTGGTGGGCACCACCGCTGCGGAAACCAAAGATCCGGAGAAATCTCTGCCGCGCGCGATTAACTCTATCCCGCTGCGTATCATCATGTTCTACGTCTTCGCGCTGATCGTGATTATGTCGGTGACGCCGTGGAGCTCCGTGGTACCGAGCAAGAGCCCGTTCGTCGAGCTGTTTGTGCTGGTGGGCCTGCCGGCTGCCGCCAGCCTGATTAACTTTGTGGTGCTGACATCGGCCGCTTCTTCGGCCAACAGCGGCGTGTTCTCGACCAGCCGTATGCTGTTCGGTCTGGCGCAGGATGGTCAGGCGCCGTCGATGTTTGCCAAGCTGTCGAAGCGTGCGGTACCGGCGAAAGGGCTGACCTTCTCCTGCATGTGCCTGCTGGGCGGTGTGGTGATGCTGATGGTTAACCCGAGCGTGATTGCTGCGTTCACCATGATTACCACGGTGTCGGCGATCCTGTTTATGTTCGTCTGGACCATTATCCTCTGCTCCTATCTGGTCTACCGCAAAAAGCGTCCGCAGCTGCATGAGCAGTCGAAATACAAGATGCCGCTGGGCAAACTGATGTGCTGGGTTTGTATGGCCTTCTTCGTCTTCGTTCTGGTACTGCTGACGCTGGAAGCGGACACTCGCGAAGCGCTGATTGTGACGCCGCTGTGGTTCGTTCTGCTGGCGGTGGGTTGGTTCTTTGCCGGTAAGAAGCGTCTGGCGAAATAAAAATCTTCGGCAGAGATTTTTAACGTTGCTTGCAACGGCCCGTAGGGAGACGGGCATAAAAAAGGCCACTGCGGTGGCCAATAAGACTGACACTGTCGAGGGCGCCTGCGGGCGCCTTTTTTGTTAGTTTCCGGCGAGGGCGCGCGGGAACAGCACGTTGTTCTCCAGGCTGATGTGTTCCATCAGATCGTCAATCAGTTCATTAATGCCGTTGTACATCGCTTTCCAGGTGGTGCAGGCTTCCGGCGGCGGCGTCACATTGTTGGTGACGTGCTTAATCACCTCCAGCAGCTCACCCGCTTCGTCGTGTTCGCTTTCCATGACGCTGACAGGCCCTGCGGCTTGCGTCCCCATGCCCTGCTTAATCATCGGGAACAGGATCTGTTCCTCTTTCATCATGTGGCTGGAGAGCTCCTGGTGCAGCATGGTCAGGTATTTTGTCAGGCCGACGGGCACGTTGGGTTTGTCAGCATGCACACGCTCAACTTTGGTGGCCTGCAGGATAAGCTCCGGCAGTTGCTCGCGGTGGCGGTCGTGGTAACGCACGATAATGTGGTCGATGATTTCCGCATACGGCACGACACGCCAGTCGCGTTCTACCGGTGTTTCTGCCAGCTGCGCCAGCTCGGCTTCAATCACCGCGACGTCCAGGTCTTTGCGCGTTGCCGCGCGATCCAGCGTCTGCTTGCCGCCGCAGCAGTAGTCCATGTCATATTTACGGAATAACGCGGAGGCGCGCGGGATAGTCAGCGCCAGTTCGCCTAAAGGTTGGTCACGAAAAGCCATAGCGGATACCTCGTCTTTAAAAATATAAGATGCATATTAAATGCATCTTATAGATAAAGGAATACCCCTTTAGGATACCAGGCTATTTTTTATGCCCGCAGACCGGCTCCAGCACCGGCAATTTTTGTGGTCGGGAGCGCACCGCGTAGACCACGCCGATCACCAGCAGCAGAATGCCGCTCAGGGTCAGCAGCGGCGGCATGCTTTGCCGCAGCAGGAAGGTATACAGCAGGCCGGCCAGCGTTTCGAAGACGATCAGCGGCCCGAGGATCACCGTAGGAAGCTTCTGGCTGGCGATGTTCCAGCACAAGGCGCCCACCCACGAACAGAGCACGGCAATAGCCAGCATCAGCGTCACGAAAAGCACCGGCCGCGGGCCGAAGGGAAGCGGGAAGTCGGCCTGTTGAGCCTGCAACCACCCACAGGCAACCAGATAGCCCGCCAGCGAAACCGGTAAGGTCACCAGCGCCTGCGCCGTCGCCCACATCATCGGATGCTTGTCCGGGTTTTCCCGCAGCCAGCGGGCATTACGTAAGGCGTACCACGCCCAGCAGGCCACGGAGATCAACGCCAGCCCAATGCCGGAACCATAGCGCCAGACGCTGAAGTTGGGCAGGCCCTGGCGAAGTTCAGCGATGTTGACGCATACCAGGCCGATGGCAATGCAGGAGAGCGCCGGGAACAGGCGTCGCCACGGCAGTTTGCCATCACGCTGGCTATAGAGCAGGTTTGCCATCACCGGCAGCACCACCGGCAGCGTGCCGATAATCATGGTCGATACCGGCGCGCCGGTGCGCTGGATGGCGCTGGCAAGGCAGACGTAATAGATAAGATTGCCCATCATGGTCAGCCCCAGCGCCGTCCACCAGTCTCGTCCCGACAGCTGACGCAGTCGCGCGCGACCCAGCCAGGCCAGCGGCAGCGCAATCAGCCCCAGCGCCAGATAGCGCCCCATCGATTGCAGCACCGCCGGGTATTCCGGGATCAGCACCGGGCCGACAAAGATCAGTCCCCACATCAGCCCTGCCAACAGGGCATACAACACACCGCTAATCATCACATCATCCGCACTCGTTTCAGTTGGCGTAAAGTGTAGAAGAGGGTGGGGCGGAAATATTGTATGAGGTTGCGCATTAGCGCCGGGCGACCTGCTTTTGATAGCGAACCGGGGTGATGCCGTAGCGGCGGGTAAAGGCGCGGGTCAGGTGCGACTGATCGGTCAGGCCAGCGGCGGCGGCCACTTCGGCGGCGGGCATACCGTGGGTGAGGAAGGCTTTGGCTCGCCACAGGCGAATGGCCATCAGCATCTGATGCGGCGTGACGTGGAAGTGGGCCTTAAACTGGCGCTGAAAATGGTATGGGCTCAGGGCGGCAACCTGTGCCAGCTCATCCAGCGAGACGGCGTGCATATAGTTGTCGTGCAGATAGTCGCGCACCCGCTCGAAGCGGTGGGAGGCTTCAGCCAGCACCGGCGCGTGATGGGCCAGCGGGCGGAAGGTATCGATCAGGTCCAGCAACAGTCCCTGCTGGGCCAGCGGGTCATCGGTGTGCCATAAGCCATAAATCAGCTGGCACAGTTGCTGCGAGCGTCGGGGATCCTGGCGTACCACCTCGCTAAACCACCAGTGGCGTACGCCGGTGATCTCTTCCAGCTTGTCAGGCTCCAGATAGACCATTCTGTAGCGCCAGCCGTCAGCGGTCGCCGCTTCACCGGTGTGCAGTTCATCCGGGTTCATGGTGACGATGGAGTTTACCGGGGCGACGTACTGGCTGCCGCGATAGCGAAAGCGCTCGGCGCCCAGCTCTATCGCGCCAATACCGAAGGCTTCGTGAGTATGGGGTTCGAAGGCGTAGCGGGAAATATGGGCATGATACAGCTCAACGCCGGGCACCTGCGCCAGATGGCGAAAGCGCGCGCTGTCTCTCTCATCGTTGAACTGTTCCGGTACGCCCTGCATTGAGTCACTCCCGACGGATCTCCAGTTATTATTGGGGATGACCCGCCGGGATGCTACAAAAATTAACCTTTTTGCAACGGTTACAGAATGGCGCTGATGCTTTCCGCCAGCGAAGTCGTCGGACGGCCAATCAGCGTGCTCAGGGTATGACTGTCGTCAAACAGGCCGCCTTTTTCGGCGCCGCTGTCCGAATCGGCGAGCATCTCCGCCAGTCCGGCTGGCAGGCCAACGCTCTTCAGCGCCGCCGCAAAATCGGCTTCACTGAGATTCTGATAGACCACGTTTTTACCGCTTTGCTTGCTCAGCTCTGCGGCCAGTTCGCTCAGGGTCCAGGCGTTATCGCCGGCCAGCTCATACACTTTCCCGGCGTGGCCCTCTTCGGCGATCACGCGCGCTGCCGCTAAGGCATAATCGGCACGGGTTGCCGTGGCGATTTTCCCTTCACCGGCAGCACCGATAAAGACGCCATGCTCCAGTGCCGGCGGGGCGCTGGCGAGATAGTTCTCGGTGTACCAGCCGTTGCGCAGCAGTGCGTAAGGGATGCCGGAGTCGGCGAGTAATTTCTCGGTCTCCACATGCTCAACGTGCAGGCCCAGCGGAGAGGTATCCGCGTGCAGCAGGCTGGTGTAGGCAATGAATTTCACGCCGGCCGCTTTAGCGGCATTGATGACGTTACGGTGCTGCGGCGTGCGCTGGCCGATTTCATTGGAGGAGATCAGCAGCAGCTTGTCCACACCCTGCAGGGCGGCGGTAAATGCGGCTTCGTCGGTGTAGTCGGCCTGGCGAACCACCACGCCTTGTTGGCTCAGGGATTCGGCTTTCGCCGGGTTACGCACAATGGCCACAATCTGGCTGGCCGCGGTGGTCTGTAACAGATTCTGTAGTACCAGGTGGCCAAGCTGGCCGGTAGCGCCGGTAATTGCGATCATGGGTCTTCTCCTTCGTGTTCAGTAGCAGTTGTGGTAAGCTAACACCTTAGCTAACTTTTAGTAAGTACGTACAAAAAGGTAAGTATGAAGAACGTGAATCCCACTCTGAGTGAACAGCTGCGCGACGGTAACCTGTTTGCCGAGCAGTGCCCGTCACGCGACGTGCTTAAACATGTGACCAGCCGCTGGGGAGTCTTAATTCTGGTGGCGTTACGCGGCGGTACCCATCGTTTTAGCGAGCTGCGTCGTAAGATGGGCGGCGTGAGTGAAAAAATGCTGGCGCAATCGCTGCAGGCGCTGGAGCAGGATGGCTTTATCAATCGGCTCTCCAGACCGGTGGTGCCGCCACACGTCGAGTATAGCCTGACCCCGCTTGGCGAGCAGGTAAGCGAGAAAGTGGCGGCGCTGGCCGACTGGATCGAGCTGAACCTGCCCGCGGTTCTGGCGAACCACGAGCAGGTGGCTGAGGTTTAAGGCTTCGACTGACCCAGATCCAGCTGGTAAATGGCAAAGCCGATATCGTCGGTGGCAACCTGGTGCATCGGATACTGTGCTTTTTCTTTGATGAACGCCGCCGCTTTCTCACCCGGCGAGGTCTCAAAGCGAATATCCAACGGCACCGTGCCGTGAAGCGGCGCCAGGCGCCAGTTATTATCGGCGGACGGGTGAATAGCACCGGATTTTTTCGATTCGGCGCCGATCCATGCCGCCAGTACCGAGCGGTTTTCGTCAGGGGAAGCAAACGCAATATGGCTATCGCCGGTACCGGCAAACTTGCCGCCGTAGGCGCGATAGTTATTGGTGGCGACGAGGAAGGTGGCGGTCGGGTCGACAGGTTTACCGTTAAAGGTCAGATCCTTAATGCGTTCCGCCTGCGGGTTAACCATCTGGCATTCGCCGTCGTAGCGCGCCGGCTGGCTGACATCAATCTGGTAGTTCACACCGTCAATCACATCAAAGTTATAGGTGCGGAAACCGTCCCAGTTGATTAATGACTGCGGTTTGCTGCTGGTCAGGTCGATGCGATTGAACTGTCCGGCGGAACATTCCAGCCACTCTTTGACCTCTTTGCCGCTGACTTTCATTACCACCAGCGTATTGGGATAGAGGTACAGGTCGGCGGCGTTACGGAAGGTGAGCTGGCCCTTTTCGACTTCGACGAAGCTGGCCGGGTCGTTCTTACGACCGCCAACTTTAAACGGCGCGGCGGCGGAGAGCACCGGCAGTTTCGCCAGATCCGGATCGCCCTGAATATAGTGTTCGACATAGGCCTTCTGCGCCATGTTTACCACCTGCACGGTGGGGTCATCCTGCACCAGCGCCAGGTAGCTGTACATGTTATCGGCAGACTGGCCGATGGGTTTGCTGACGAACTCACGGGTTGCATCGTGATCGGCTTTGAGCACCTGCACCAGCTTCGCGTCTTCTGCCGCCAGCGATTTCTTCGCCACCGCGTCATAGATCGGGCGCGCTTCAGCTTTGGCCTGCGCGACCTGCCAGTGGCCAGCATCGTTATTCAGCACCAAATCGACGATGCCCAGGTGGTCGCCCCACATGCCGGGCATCACGGCGGGAATGCCGTTCAGCGTGCCTTTTTCGATATCCGCGCCCTTAATGCTGGCGAAATCTTTCCCCGGGAATACCGCATGCGCGTGGCCGAACATAATGGCATCCACGCCGGGCACCTGGCTTAAGTAGTACACCGAGTTTTCCGCCATCGCCTGGTACGGATCGGCGGAGAGCCCGGAGTGGGCAATGACCACCACCACATCGGCGCCTTTTTCACGCATTTCCGGCACGTATTTCCGCGCGGTTTCGGTGATGTCGTTGACGCTGACTTTACCGCTGAGATTAGCTTTATCCCAGGTCATAATTTGCGGCGGCACAAAGCCGATATAGCCGATGCGTAGCGTCTGGGTTTTGCCATCGCTGTCCTGAACCTGGGTCTCTTTGATCAGGTACGGCGTGAACATCGGCTGGCCGGTTTTGCTATCGATAACGTTGGCGTTCACGTAGGGGAACGTCGCCCCGGCCAGCGCCTTGTGCAGGAAATCGAGGCCATAGTTGAATTCGTGATTGCCGAGGTTGCCCACTGTGTAATCCAGGGTATTCATCGCCTTATAGACCGGATGAACATCGCCTTTGTTGAGCCCTTTTGCCGCCATATAGTCGCCCAGCGGGCTTCCCTGAATAACGTCGCCGTTATCGACCAGCACGCTGTTTTTGACCTCCTGGCGGGCTTTTTCGATAAGCGTGGCGGTGCGAACCAGACCAAACTTTTCGGTGGCGGCGTCTTTGTAATAATCGAAATCCATCATATTGCTGTGCAGATCGGTGGTTTCCATGATCCGCAGATCGACGGTGGCGGCGTTCACGCTGGCCGCGACCAGCGTGGCCAGTAACGTTACGCTAAACTTCATCATCAGAGGCATCCTTTTCATGAGCAATGGCACAGTAGAAAATGTATGTACATTCTGTTGCTTACAGAAGTGTGAATCATGCCGAAATTTGCACGATGAAACCGCCATTACTATCACAGATAGCGGAACTCGCACCGATGCGATATAACTAAAACAACGAGTTAACGCCACTGTAACCAGACGAGGTGGAGAATGTTAGAACAAGTATGTGAGCTTGCACGGCGTGCAGGTGATGCCATCATGGATGTCTATGATGGGAAGCAACCGATGGACGTAGCCAGCAAGAAAGATGATTCTCCGGTTACCGCGGCGGATCTCGCGGCTCACAGCGTGATTATGAGCGGCCTGCTGGCGTTGACGCCGGACATCCCGGTGCTGTCTGAGGAAGACCCGCCCGGCTGGGACATCCGCCAACACTGGCAGCGTTACTGGCTGGTGGATCCGCTGGATGGCACCAAAGAATTTATCAAACGTAACGGTGAGTTCACCGTCAATATTGCGCTGATTGAGAACGGTAAACCGGTGCTTGGCGTGGTCTATGCCCCGGTGATGAAGGTGCTGTACTGCGCGGAAAACGGCAAGGCCTGGAAAGATGAGTGCGGCCGGCGCAAGCAAATTCAGGTGCGTGATGGCCGACCGCCGCTGGTGGTCATCAGCCGCTCTCACGGCAACGACCCGGAACTGCAGGAGTATCTGGAGCAGCTCGGCGAACATCAAACCACGTCCATCGGCTCATCCCTGAAGTTTTGCCTGGTGGCGGAGGGTCAGGCCCAGCTTTATCCGCGCTTCGGGCCGACCAGCACCTGGGATACCGCGGCTGGTCATGCGGTTGCGGTTGCTGCCGGGGCGCACGTTCACGACTGGCAGGGGCGTACTCTGGACTACACGCCGCGTGAGTCGTTCCTCAACCCCGGCTTCCGGGTCTCTATTTACTAAGCAGTTTGTGCAGCAGCGCGACCACCTGCTGCACTTCCTCCTGGGTGAGTGCGCCATCTTTGGCCCACTGCACGCGGCCCTCGCTATCCAGCACGACAATGGCTGAACTATCTTCCTGCAGCTGCCAGGCTTTGCGGGCCAGGCCGTTGCTGTCGACAATAAACTGCGACCAGGGGTAGAGCTGTTTGTTGCTCTCAATGCTGCTGCGCACGAACATACCGGAGCCTGGGATGGCATCATCGGTATTGACGATGGTGGTGGTCTGGTAGCGATCGTGCGGGAATTTCGCCGCCTTGATCGCCTCGATCAATGTGGCGTTTTTCTCTTTTGCCGAGGTGCGCCCGGCGATGTGTTGCACCACGCGAACTTTTCCTGCCAGCTGCGAGCTATTCCAGTTTTTGTAGCTAAACTTATCATTATCCAGCATTAATTCTCCCCGGTCGGCTATGCCAACCGGCGCGACGCGCTGGCCATCAACAAAGTTATGCGCTGACGCTATCAGCGGGAACAGGAGGCAGGAAGCCGCCAGAAATGTACGTAGGGTCATGATGGGTCCTTATTATATGCAGGTGATCCGACCACTTGGTCTGGCTTTAAGCATAAGTGCGATTTACCGGTGTGACACGCAATCAGAAGGCCAGTTTGCGTGTTAACGCACATATTCGAAGAAAATCGGCCACTTATACTCATTTCTACGTATGTTTGAAACGATAGTTCTTAATTATTGTCATCAAAAGGTAAATAAACTTATGCATGCTGGGTATTACAAAGGTTCTGAACTATAGTTTTAGGGCATTAAATTTGCGCTCCAGAATCGTGGGCTAAGTGTGGCACCACAAGAGCGTAACCCTGGCAGGAGACAACAATGAAAATTTTCCAACGCTACAATCCGCTGCAAGTGGCGAAGTACGTGAAGATCCTGTTCCGCGGACGGTTATACATCAAGGATGTTGGCGCTTTTGAGTTTGATAAGGGAAAAATCCTTATCCCGAAGGTCAAGGACAAGCAGCATTTGTCTGTGATGTCTGAGGTTAATCGTCAGGTCCTGCGTTTGCAGACCGAGATGGCGTAACCTGAAGAACGATGTAGCTATGCGGTAAAAAAAGACGGCTCCCCACGGGAGCCGTTGATGTTTCTAGTCCTTCATCATCGCATAACGTTTACGGTATTCGCCCGGCGGAATGCCGTTATGTTTGCGGAAAATCCGGGTGAAATAGACCGGGTCAGCGTAGCCGACCGACAGCGCAATTTTGTTTAACGGCAGCGAAGTACTCTGAATCAGCCATTTTGACCGGTTGATGCGCTGCGCCTCGCGCCAGGCGTACACCGTCTGCCCGAGTTCATTTTTGAACAAGTGGGCCAGCCTTGACGGCGAGATGAAGACCATCGCTGCCAGGGTCTCAATTTTTACTTCCTGAGCAATGTGCTCGTTGAGATATGCACAGACGGCGTTAATCCTCGGGTCGTGAGCGTGGCGATTGCTGATGGGCTGAAGCTGAAAACAGTTGAGGATCAGGCGTTCCAGCGCATTCATGGCCAACGCTTCCGACAGCGGGGCGCTAGCAGAATGGTGGCGAATGACCTCATAGAACAGATCGTGCAGATTTTGCTGTTGTTCGGGGTCGGTAATCGTGGTTTTGCCAATATTATGGGTCGTCTGATCCCATTTCAGCCAGTCTATCCAGTAGGGGCGAGGGATAAAGTAGATCCACAGATGGTCCCAGTGATCGCTGTGTTCATCCCGCCCGTAATGATGCGGAACGCCGGGCGGAAAGAGCAGCATATCGTTCTCGCGACACAGCAGGGAGCCGTCACCGGCTTTGGCGCGGGCCTGGCCACGCAGGGTGAAATTAATAATGTAGCCTTTCATCCCCTGCGGGCGGTTAATGTAGTAATCCAGCGTTGAACCGCGAGTGATGGGCGTAAAGCCCGCGACAACCCAGGCGTTGAAGGTAAAGGTCTTCATCAACGGCGAGAAATTCAATAGCTCATTGATATCCAGTTCCATTGTTTCCTCGTCTGAGCGCCGCGATGCGTTTAACTTTCGATGATACTAAATTCCCAGGCCTTGAGACGCAACGGCTGGCCGACGTGAACGCTCTCGCCGCTCAGGACATTTTCCCCGGCGGTCTCGCTGATGACATCCAGCGGGTCGGCAGAGTAGTTGAACAGAAAATTCACGATGTTGCCGTCGCGATTGCGCATCTTTCTGACCACCAGCGGATAGCGGTATGCCGACGTACGCGAACGCAGCGTCTGGTCGGCGGTGAGTAAATCAAACAGCTGGCTGATGAGCCTCTTGTGCGGCAGGAAGCCCACGTAGATGGCGCGGCCCTGACCATAGTCCGCATCAGTGGCGGCGGCATACTCGCCCCACGCGGGGTGCTGATAGCGCAGCAGAGTGCGGGTGTTGGCCTCCGGGGTCAGCAGCTCCATCCACAGTTCTGCCTGATTATTCTCGCTGCAATCAAGCTGCGCGCAGCACGACGCCACGGTGGTCTCTTCCGAGAGGGTGAACTGGCTGTAGCTGACGCCGCAGGCCTGGTGCAAAATCCCCGGCTGCGTGCTGTGACGCACCTTGACGTTTTCATCGCTAAAGCCTGATTTAAAGCCAATCAACGCTCTACCGCCCTGGGCAATATAGCGATTGATACGGTTTAACAGGCCATCATCGGCAGCGTAAAGACCAGGAATAATCAACGTGCGGTAGCGCGAGGTCTCCTCGTTGACATCGTGGATGATGTCGAGACTAACGTTATGGTCGTACAGCGCATCATGGAAGCGGCGGAAAATATCGTTATAGACATTGCCCTGGGCATCACCGGGCCGGAACTGATTCAGCGCGTCCATCGCGTCGTTGCTGACCAGCAGGGCGACGTCGTTTTCTGCCCGCAGGTCGGCCAACTGCGGGGCCAGACGGGCAAAGTCAGCGCCGATAGTAGTGGCTTCCTGCCAGGTAGGGTTACGTGAAAAATCGTGGCTTAACAAGCCCTTCCAGTAGGTCTCAAACGAATTGTGGATCGAATGCCAGTGCCAGTAGGAGACCATGGTTGCGCCGGAGGCAATATGGCTGAAGGCCTGCAGCCGGAGCTGGCCCGGGAACGGCGTCCACTGGGCAAATCCCTGTGCCTGCGTCTCCAGTACGAAGTAATTCTGCCCTTGCTTCAGCGAACGGGTGATGGCGCCGCCAAAGGCGATTTCCCGCCCGGTGAGGTGTTGCTGGCTGGGGTGATAGATATCGACCCCGGCAATATCCAGCGCCTGCGCGGCGGCGAAGTGATCGACCCGCGGCTGAACGCCATAAGAGTAGCCCCGCCATTCAAAATCGAAGTTATGGGTGACAAACTGCTGCGGCTGCGCATACTCGCGCACGATCTCCGCCTGCCAGGCCAGGTACTCCGTCACCTGCTGACGCTGATAACGCGAGAATGCGCAGGCGAGGCTGGCGTTAATGGTGTTCTCAACCGGCGGGAAATCCTGCCAGCTGTCGATACGGTTGCTCCAGTAGTTCAGGCCAAAATCGTGATTCAACTGGTCGAGGTCCGGGTACTGTTCCTGCAGGCTGCGTACGAACCCTTCCTGCATATGGCGGCCGATATTATCGTAATGCTTGGTTTCGTTATCCAGCTGCCAGCCGATAATCGCCGGGTGATGCTGAACATGCGCCATCAGGGTACGGATAATGTTTTCGGCATAGCGTCGGAAGGTTGGGTTGACGATATCCATAATTTGCCGCGGGCCATATTTCTGCTGCCCCTCGACGGTGGTAACCATAA
Organism: Enterobacter sp. JUb54; assembly: GCF_014298075.1. Classification (GTDB taxonomy): domain Bacteria; phylum Pseudomonadota; class Gammaproteobacteria; order Enterobacterales; family Enterobacteriaceae; genus Klebsiella; species Klebsiella lignicola. The sequence continues at coordinate 3,502,052 of NZ_CP060418.1, read as the reverse complement.
TGTCCGGATGTTTAGCCGCCAGCCACGCCGGGACCGCATAGGTGGGCGTGCCGATAATCACCGCAATGCCGGCCTGGTGCATCGCGTCCAGCACCCGGTCGATATGGTAGAAGTTGTAAACACCTTCCTGAGGCTCCAGGGTGCTCCAGGTGGACTCGGCAATGCGCACGACGTTAATCCCCGTTTCACGCATTAAGGCGATATCTTTCGCCAGACGATCCTCCGGCATATATTCGTCGTAATAGGCCACGCCATAAAATAATGTCGACATGCAGGTTACCTCCTTGAATTAATGAGCGGGCGCCGGTTGCGGAGCAAAAATGCGCGCGTTGTTCAGCGTAATGGCCGAGATAAGGGTGAAGCACAGGGCAATGCTGCCCAGTACGATATAGCTGCTGGTAAACCCCATGCTCTGGTACATATGGCCGATACCGGTGGAAAGAAAAATAGAACTAAAGCTTTTCGAAAACTGGAATCCGATTAAATAAACCGAGGCGGAAAGCAGTGGGTTGAAGTTGGCGGTGATATATTTTAATGCGGCAACCAGTAATACCGAACTTTCAAAGCCGTGGAGCAGTTTAATCAGACTGATGGAGACCGGGCCAACGGCCCAGGCCGAACCAATGATGCGCAGGCTCATGATCATCCCGCAATACAGCAGGGCGTTTTTCGGGCCAATTTTATTGACAAACCACGGTGCAAAAAACATCACCACCGCATCAAGGAAAATCTGCCCGGTGGTTAAATAGCCAAAGACTTCCGCACCGCGTGCTTTACTCTCAAAGAAGTGGCTGTAATAGATAGCGAACTGCTGGTCGTAGGTTTCATACACCGCACCGACCCCAATCATGTAGATGGCGAAGAACCAGAACTTCTTCATCTTCAGCAACGAGGTGGCGTCCTGCAGGGTAACCGGCGTGGCTTTTCCTGATGACATTGCGCCTTGTGCACGGGGGCTGATCTGCATTTTCCAGACAATCACCAGCAGGCACACCCCGGCGCCGCTCGCCAGCCAGAAAATCATATTCTGATCGATACCGTAGAGCTTACCGGCGGCAAAGGTGCCGATAGCGGCGCCAATGCCACCAAACATCCTGGCACGGCCAAATTCAAAGCCTGAGGCGCGACTGACCTTATCAATATAGGCTTCGCAAATGCCGCAGCCGGCACCGTAGGCCATACCGATATAGATACCGCCAGCCAGTGCTCCGAGAAAGACGTTAACTTTTAATAATGGCGCGAAGACGTAAATCCAGTAAGGGGCGAACAAGGTAATAATAATAGCCAGCATCCACATCAGGTTCTTCCGATAGACTAATTTATCGGAAACAAACCCAAATAACGGCTGGACGCAAACGGCAATAATAGCGGTAAAGGAATATACGAGACCGACGTCGGTGTAATTGATGCCGATGGTTTCTGTCAGCCATAATGATAAATAGGGATAACAGCATCCCCAGCCAATAAAGAAAAAGAGAAAGAACAGACAGCTGATATAGTAATTTTTATTTGCTTCTATCATGGTAACCCTCGTTTCCTGAGAACCGGAATATGATTGTAGAGACGCGAGCAAAGTTACCTTTTTGCGTAAAGGGGAGTCATGAACGTTTCGCTATGGAGTAGTAAAAATCTGCTATCGGTTGAGTGGCGTGAGCCGCTTCACATTCGGCAAATAAAAAAGGCAGAGAGAGTCTCTGCCTTTGGTGTTGGGGATGGGGGTTATGCGGGTTCTTTTTCGCTATCCGTGGATTCGGTCTGCTTCGGGACCAGCACCGTCGGTTTGTTGTCGATCCGCGTCACCAGCAGCTGGTCGATTCGGTAGTTGTCGATATCCACCACCTCGAACTTATAGCCGGAGAACTTCACCGCATCGGTGCGTTTTGGGATCTTGCGCAGCATATACATCATAAAGCCGCCGATGGTTTCATAATTACCGGACTGCGGGAACTCGTCGATATCCAGTACGCGCATCACGTCGTCGATCGGCGTGCCGCCGTCAATCAGCCATGAGTTCTCGTCGCGCGCGACAATCTGCTCTTCCAGCCCCTGGCCGACCAGATCGCCCATCAGGGTGGTCATGACGTCATTCAGGGTGATAATCCCCACCACTAACGCGTACTCGTTCATGATCACCGCGAAGTCTTCACCCGCCGTTTTAAAGCTTTCCAGCGCCTCTGACAGCGTCAGGGTATCCGGAACAATCAGCGTATTGCGGATCTGCACGCCGCCGGTCAGCACCAGGCTCTGGTTTGCCAGCACGCGGTTGAGCAGGTCTTTTGAGTCAACGTAGCCGATGATATGGTCGATATCTTCGTTACAGACCAGAAACTTGGAGTGCGGATGTTCCGCCACCTTGCTCTTCAGGCTCTGCTCATCTTCGTGCAGATCGAACCAGATAATATTTTCGCGCGAGGTCATGGAGGACGGAACGGTACGGGATTCCAGCTCGAACACGTTCTCAATCAGTTCATGCTCCTGCTTACGCAGCACGCCGGCCAGCGCGCCGGCTTCGACCACCGCGTAAATATCGTCGGAAGTAATATCGTCCTTGCGCACCATCGGTATTTTAAACAGGCGGAAGATATTGTTGGCCATGCCGTTGAACATCCACACTAGCGGACGGAACACCATCAGGCAGAAGCGCATCGGGTTGATGATGCGCAAAGCTACCGCTTCTGGCGCAATCATACCGATGCGTTTCGGAGTCAGGTCAGCAAACAGGATGAACAGGCTGGTGACCAGAGTAAAGGAGATAATAAAGCTGAGCTGATCGGACAGTTCCGGCGACATGTAGCGGCTTAACAGGCTGTTGAAAGCCGGTGAAAATGCTGCATCGCCGACGATACCGCCGAGAATGGCCACCGCGTTCAGGCCAATTTGCACGACGGTGAAAAACATCCCAGGGTTTTCCTGCATTTTGAGAACGCGCTGCGCGTTCACATTGCCATCATCGGCCAGCAGTTTGAGTTTGATTTTACGTGAGGCGGCCAGCGAGATTTCCGATATCGAAAAAAATGCACTGACGGCAATCAGACAAAGTATTACTAAAATACTGTTTAACATAGTTTATCTAGCCGTTGGGGCCAGATCCTCGGAAGGGAAGTTGATAACGCTAATGTGGCATACATAAAAAACCGGTCCGAAGGCGCTGGACCGGCTATAACACAGGGTAGTATAGCGTAAGCTACTGTAAAGCCGCCAGAGCGTTAATTACTCACCTTAGCGATTCACCGTTTCAGGCCTGCGGAGGCAGACAAACGCCAATCCCGCCAAGGCCGCAGTAGCCGTACGGATTTTTGTGCAGGTACTGCTGGTGGTCATCCTCGGCATAGTAAAACGGCTTCGCTGAGGCAATTTCGGTGGTGATGGTACGAGTATCGTTGGCGTCGCGCATCGCCGCCTGGAAGCTGGCCAGACTGGCCCTGGCCGCCTGATCCTGCTCCGGAGTCAGCGTATAGATCGCCGAGCGGTACTGGGTGCCATGGTCGTTACCCTGCTGCATCCCTTGCGCCGGGTCGTGATTTTCCCAGAACACCTGCAACAGCTGCGCGTAGCTGATGACCTGCGGATCGTAAACGATACGTACCGCTTCGGCATGGCCGGTGTCACCCGAACAGACTTCACGATAGGTTGGATTCGGCGTGTAGCCGCCGGTATAGCCTGCGGCGGTGCTGTAAACGCCTGGCTGCTGCCAGAACAAGCGTTCAACGCCCCAGAAACAGCCCATCGCGAACAGCGCAACGTCCATCCCGTCAGGGACATTGGTCATCGAGTGGCCATTAACGGCGTGGAGTGTTGCCACCGGCATGGGCGTGTTGCGTCCTGGCAGCGCATCCGCCTGGGCGACAAGATGCGTTTTATCAAATAGACTCACGGTTGGCCTCTCAAAAACATAAGTTGTGGTTAAGGTTGTAACGAAGCGTGTCTTTTTACACAATAAACGCGCTCGATACGTCTAGATTTATATATAAGAATTATTTGGGTTCGCGTCACTTTTTCAACCCTAAGTTGTTGGGGTTTTGTTAAGCCGTGGAACGGCGCTTTCGTTTCCTGCGGGGGGAAACAAGGAAATTCAGGAGAAAACGTGCTACAAATCCGCCAGTTATGTGTCACCAGCCTTTTGCTGGTCAGCGGGGTCGCTAGCGCCGCGAGCGTGCGTTTGCAGGTTGAGGGGTTGTCCGGAGAGCTGGAAAAAAACGTCCGAGCTCAACTTTCTACGATCCAGAGCGATGAAGTTACGCCGGATCGTCGATTCCGCGCGCGCGTGGATGATGCCATTCGCGAAGGGTTGAAAGCCCTGGGCTACTACGAACCAACCATCGACTTCGATCTCCGTCCGCCACCGAAAAGTGGCCGGCAGGTGCTGATTGCGAAGGTCACACCCGGTGAACCCGTGCGCATTGGCGGCACGGAGGTGATTCTGCGCGGCGGAGCGCGTACTGACCGTGACTATCTGGATTTGCTAAAAACGCGTCCGGCGATTGGCACCGTGCTTAACCAGGGCGATTATGACGGTTTCAAAAGCTCCCTGACCCGCGTTGCGCTGCGTAAAGGCTACTTCGACAGCGAATTCAATAAAAGCCAGCTTGGCATCGCGCTCGGTCGTCACCAGGCGTTCTGGGATATCGACTACAACAGCGGCGAGCGCTATCGTTTTGGCGACGTGACGTTCAGCGGGTCGCAAATTCGCGATGAATATCTGCAAAACCTGGTGCCCTTCAAGGAAGGGGATTACTACACCTCTGAAGATCTGGCGGAGCTAAACCGCCGTCTGGCGGCTACCGGCTGGTTCAGCTCGGTGGTGGTGGCGCCGGAGTTTGATAAATCACGTAAGACCAAAGTGCTGCCGTTGCACGGCGTGGTCTCGCCGCGCAAAGAGAACACCGTTGAAACCGGGGTCGGTTATTCGACGGACGTCGGGCCGCGGATCAAAGCGACCTGGAAAAAGCCATGGATGAACTCCTACGGCCATAGCCTGACCTCCAGCCTCAGCCTCTCCGCACCGGAACAGCAGCTCGATTTTAGCTACAAAGTCCCTCTGTTAAAAAACCCGCTTGAACAGTATTACCTGATGCAGGGCGGCTTTAAGCGCACGGACCTCAACGACACCAAAGCTGACTCCTCAACGCTGGCGGTATCGCGTTACTGGGAGCTCTCCAGCGGCTGGCAGCGCGCCATCAACCTGCGCTGGAGCCTCGACCACTTTACCCAGGCCAACGTCACCAACACCACGATGCTGATCTATCCTGGGGTGTCGGTAAACCGTACCCGCTCGCGCGGCGGCCTGATGCCGACCTGGGGCGACTCTCAGCGCTATTCGGTGGATTACTCCAACACCATGTGGGGCTCGGATATTAACTTCATCGTCGCGCAGGCGCAGGATGTGTGGATCCGTACGCTCTACGACCGCCACCGTTTTGTGGTGCGTGGCAACCTCGGCTGGATTGAAGCCGATGATTTCAACAAAGTCCCGCCGGACCTGCGCTTCTTCGCCGGGGGCGATCGCAGCATCCGCGGCTACAAATACAAATCGATCTCGCCAAAAGATGACGATGGCAAGTTAATCGGTGCTTCCAAGCTGGCCACCGGCTCGCTGGAGTATCAATACAACGTCAGCGGAAAATGGTGGGGCGCCGTGTTCGTCGACAGCGGCGAAGCGGTGAGCGATATCCGTAAGAGTGATTTTAAAACCGGCGCCGGCGTCGGCGTGCGCTGGCAGTCGCCGGTTGGCCCGATCAAGCTGGATATTGCCGCGCCGGTCGGCGACAAAGAAGAGCACGGTTTACAGTTTTACATCGGTCTGGGGCCTGAATTATGAGTTTATGGAAGAAGATAAGCCTCGGAGTACTGATCTTTGTGGTCCTGCTGCTGGGGACGGTGGCGTTCCTGGTGGGGACGACCAGCGGGTTGCATCTGGTGCTGAAGGCGGCGGACCGCTGGGTTCCTGGCCTGGAGATCGGCAAGGTCACCGGCGGCTGGCGTGATTTGACGCTGCAAAACGTACGCTTTGAACAACCGGGCGTGGCGGTCACCGCCGGGCAGTTCCATCTGGCGGTCAAGGTCCGGTGCCTGTGGGATAGCAGCCTGTGTGTGAATGACCTGTCGCTGCGCGATATCTATGTGGCGATCGATACCAGCAAAATGCCACCTGCTGCGCCGGTGGAAGAAGAAGACACGGGGCCGCTGAATCTCTCGACGCCGTATCCCATCACCCTGAGCCGCATTGCGCTGCAAAACGTTAACGTCAAAATTGATAACACTGCCGTGTCGGTGCGGGACTTCTCCACCGGCCTGAACTGGCAGGAGAAGAACCTGACCCTGACCCCGACCTCGTTACAGGGACTGCTGATTGCGCTGCCGAAGGTGGCGAAAGTGGCGCAGGAGCAGGTGGTTGAACCGAAGATTGAAAACCCTAAACCGGAAGAAAAACCGCTCGGCGAGACGATGAAAGATCTCTTCTCGAAGCCGGTGCTGCCGGAAATGACCGACGTACATCTGCCGCTGAACCTTAATATTCAGGAGTTCCGCGGCGAGCAGCTGCGGGTCACCGGCGATACCGACATGACCGTCTACAGCCTGCTGCTGAAAGTCAGCAGCATCGACGGGCACATGAAGCTGGACGCGCTGGATATCGACTCCGATCAGGGCAAAGTCAACGCCTCGGGCAGCGCGCAGCTGCAGGATAACTGGCCGGTCGATATCACCCTCGACAGCACGCTGAACATCGACCCGCTGAAAGGCGAGAAGGTGAAGCTGAAAGTCGGCGGCGAGGTGCGTAAAAAGCTGGACGTAGCCGTGGATTTAGCCGGCTCTGTCGCCATGACGCTGCGTGCCGACGCACAGCTGGCGGAAGCCGGGCTGCCGCTGAATATGGAGCTGAAGAGCAAGCAGCTGTACTGGCCGTTTAGCGGCGAGAAGCAGTTCCAGGCCGACGACGTCCTGCTGAAATTTAACGGCAAGATGACCGACTACACCATGGCGTTCAGCACCGCGGTGAAGGGGCAATCGCTGCCGCCGGCGAAGATCACCCTCAACGCCAAAGGGAACGAACAGCAGCTGAACCTCGATAAGCTGACGGTGGCGGCGCTGGAAGGGAAAACCGAGCTGAAAGCGCTGCTGGACTGGCAGCAGGCGATCAGCTGGCGCGGCGAGCTGAAGCTTGACGGCATTAACACCGCCAAAGAGGTGCCGGACTGGCCGTCAAAACTGAACGGGATGATCAAAACCCAGGGCAGCCTGTACGGCGGTAGCTGGCAGATGTCGGTTCCGGAGCTGAAAATCACCGGTAACGTGAAGCAGAATAAGGTCGATGTCAGCGGTTCCCTGCAGGGCAACAGCTACATGCAGTGGAAAATCCCCGGTCTGCATCTGGCGCTCGGTAAGAACAGCGCCGACGTGAAGGGCGAGCTGGGGGTCAAAGATCTGGACCTCGACGCCACCATTGATGCACCGAATCTGGATAATGCGCTGCCGGGCCTTGGCGGCACGGCGAAAGGGCTGCTGAAAGTTCGCGGTACCGTCGACGCGCCGCAGCTGCTGGCGGATATCACCGCCCGTGCGCTGCGCTGGCAGGAGCTGACGATAGCGCAGGTCAATGTGAAAGGCGATGTGAAGTCCAGCGACCAGATTGGCGGCAATCTGGATGTGCGGGTGGACCGTATCAGCCAGCCAGGAGTCAATATCAGCCTGGTGCAGCTGAACGCCAAAGGTAACGAGAAGCAACATGACCTGCAGCTGAAAGTCCAGGGTGAGCCGGTTTCCGGGCAGCTGTCGCTGGCGGGAAGTTTCGACCGCAAAGCGGAGCGCTGGAAGGGGACGCTGAGTAATACCCGCTTCCAGACCCCGGTCGGGCCGGTTTCGCTGACGCGTAACATCGCGCTGGATTATCGCAACCTTGAGCAAAAAATCAGAATCGGGCCGCACTGCTGGAGCAACCCGAATGCCGAGCTGTGCGTACCGCAAACCATCGACGCGGGAGCCAGCGGGCGGGCGGTTGTTAATCTGAACCGCTTTGACCTGGCGATGCTGAAGCCGTTTATGCCGGAGGCGACCCAGGCCAGCGGCGTGTTTAGCGGCAATGCCGATGTCAGCTGGGACACCACCAAAGAGGGGCTGCCGCAGGGCAAGATAACGCTCAACGGCCGCAACGTAAAAGTGACGCAGGTGGTCAACGACGCGCCGCTGCCGGTGGCCTTTGATACCCTGAACCTCACCGCCGACCTGCATAACAACCGCGCCGAGCTCGGCTGGCTGATTCGCCTGACCAACAACGGTCAGCTGGATGGCCAGGTCCAGATCAGCGATCCGCAGGGGCGGCGTAACCTCGGCGGGAATGTGAACATCAACAACTTCTCGCTGGCGATGATTAACCCGATCTTCTCCCGGGGAGAGAAAGCGGAAGGTAAGCTTAACGCGCACCTGCGCCTTGGTGGTAACCTGCAAAGCCCGCAGCTGTTCGGTCAGATGCAGCTGGGCGGTATCGATGTCGACGGTAACTTTATGCCGTTTGATATGCAGCCGAGCCAGCTGGCGATGAACTTCAACGGCACCAGCTCCACGCTGCAGGGCACCGTGAATACCAGACAGGGCCAGATTAGCCTGAGCGGGAATGCTGACTGGACCCAGATTGACAACTGGCGAGCGCAGATTGCGGCGAAGGGCAGCCGGGTCCGCATTACCGTGCCGCCGATGGTGCGCCTTGACGTGTCGCCTGACGTGGTCTTTACCGCCACGCCAAGCTTGTTTAGTCTGGATGGCAGCGTGGATGTACCGTGGGCGCGTATCGTCGTCAACGAGGTGCCGGAAAGCGCTGTTGGGGTCTCTTCGGACGAAGTGATGCTGAATAACGATCTGCAGCCGATTAAGCCGCAGAGCGCCGGGATCCCGATCAACAGCAATCTGACGATTCATGTTGGCAACAACGTACGCCTGGATGCCTTTGGCTTGAAAGCGCGCTTGACCGGCGATCTGAAAGTCGCTCAGGATAAACAAGGTCTGGGCCTGAACGGGCAGATCAATATTCCGGAAGGGCGCTTCCACGCCTACGGCCAGGACTTGATCGTGCGTAAAGGCGAGCTGCTGTTCTCCGGGCCGCCGGATCAGCCGTTGCTGAACATCGAAGCGATTCGTAACCCGGATGCGACGGAAGATGATGTCATAGCCGGGGTGCGGGTAACCGGTTCTGCCGATCAGCCGAAGGCAGAAATCTTCTCTGACCCGGCCATGTCGCAGCAAGAAGCGCTGTCTTACCTGCTGCGTGGCCAGGGATTGAGCAGCGATCAGGGTGACGGAGCAGCGATGACATCAATGCTTGTTGGCCTGGGGGTTGCACAAAGTGGTCAGGTTGTGGGTAAAATCGGCGAGACGTTTGGCGTAAGCAATTTGGCGTTGGATACCCAGGGGGTAGGTGACTCCTCCCAGGTCGTAGTCAGCGGCTATGTACTGCCAGGTCTGCAGGTAAAATATGGAGTCGGTATCTTTGACTCCCTGGCGACGTTGACTCTACGTTACCGTCTGATGCCTAAGCTATATATGGAAGCGGTGTCTGGCGTAGACCAGGCTCTCGATTTGCTCTATCAGTTTGAGTTTTAGCAATGCGAATATTTGTTTACGGCAGTTTACGACGCAAACAAGGCAACAGCCACTGGATGACTAACGCTCAGTGGCTGGGCGATCATAGTGTCAACGATTATCAGCTGTACAGTCTGGGCCACTATCCAGGCGCGGTGCCGGGCGAAGGCACAGTACATGGTGAAGTGTATCGTATTGACGCATCAACGCTGGCCGAACTGGACGCGCTACGCACCAAAGGCGGTGAGTACGCACGTCACTTGATCCAGACGCCTTATGGCAGTGCGTGGATGTATGTCTATCAGCGGCCCGTAGAGGGCTTTACGTTGATAGAGAGCGGTAACTGGTTAGACAGAGACCAGTATTAACAACGGCAACGCCACCTTCGGGTGGCGTTGTTTTTTTGTCGCCCGCCGCCACCCGGGAAAGCGGCCCGCGGCAGAAACAAAAACACCGCCCTGAGGCGGTGTTTTTCGCTAACCTGAGTGCGGCAGAATTACTTCTTAGCGCGCTCGAAGGAAGCAATGATTTCAGCTTTCGCTGCTTCAGCATTGTCCCAACCGTCAACCTTAACCCATTTGCCCGCTTCGAGGTCTTTGTAGTGCTCGAAGAAGTGGGTGATCTGGGCTTTCAGCAGTTCTGGCAGGTCGTTCACATCTTTGATGTGATCGTACTCTTTGCTCAGCTTGGTGTGCGGTACAGCAACCAGTTTCGCATCTTCACCAGATTCGTCGGTCATCTTCAGCACGCCAACCGGACGGCAGCGGATCACAGAGCCTGGCTCCAGCGGATACGGCGTCGGGACCAGCACGTCTACCGGGTCACCGTCCAGGGACAGGGTGTGGTTGATGTAGCCGTAGTTGCACGGATAGAACATCGCGGTGGACATGAAACGGTCAACGAACAGTGCACCGCTCTCTTTGTCGACTTCGTATTTGATAGGATCTGCATTCGCCGGGATTTCGATCACGACGTAGATATCTTCCGGCAGATCTTTACCCGCAGGTACGTTGAGTAAGCTCATGTCTGTTTCCTTTAAAATGTATGGCAAACAAGTGCCGGGTATTATAGCCAACTCACATCGAATGTCTTCGCTTCTTTTTGTTCCGCGCACCCTCCGGTTGTCTGAATTTTCCCGCAAAAAACAACCTTAAAATCCATAAACATAGCCGCATCCTGAATAAATTAATGTAACCGCTTACATTGCATCTGTTTGATTTCTCAAGATGGGAAAAATTTCTCCGCGTACGTCGGTGGCGGCGCTTTGCGCGAAGCCTTATCCGCTCTCAGCTGCCATAAACCCCGCTCTTTAACATTTAATTTACTTTTTCGAAGTGTGATGTAACGCATTCAGTTACATCACGGGTTGTCTATAGTTTGTCCGCAGATGACGATTTCACTCAACGTTACCCTACGAGGATCTTTTTATGTGGAAGCGCTTACTTCTTGTCACAGCAGTTTCCGCAGCTATGTCGTCTATGGCGATGGCTGCCCCTCTGACCGTAGGATTTTCACAGGTCGGGTCTGAATCCGGCTGGCGTGCCGCTGAAACCAACGTGGCGAAAGAGGAAGCCGCGAAACGCGGTATCACTCTGAAGATTGCCGACGGCCAGCAAAAACAGGAAAACCAGATTAAAGCCGTCCGCTCCTTTATTGCTCAGGGCGTCGACGCGATCTTTATCGCTCCGGTGGTTGCGACCGGCTGGGAGCCGGTGTTGAAAGAAGCCAAACAGGCCAAAATCCCGGTGTTCCTGCTCGACCGCTCGATTGATGTTAAAGACAAAGATCTCTACATGACCACCGTTACCGCCAATAACGTGCTGGAAGGTCAGCTGATTGGCGACTGGCTGGTGAAAACGGTCGACGGCAAACCGTGTAACGTCGTCGAGCTGCAGGGCACCGTGGGCGCGAGCGTGGCGATTGACCGTAAGAAAGGCTTTGCCGAGGCGATAGCGAAGGCGTCGAACATCAAGATTATCCGCTCGCAGTCCGGTGACTTTACCCGCAGTAAAGGTAAAGAGGTCATGGAGAGCTTTATTAAAGCGGAGAACAACGGCAAGAACATCTGCATGGTCTACGCGCACAACGATGACATGGTGATTGGCGCCATCCAGGCCATTAAAGAAGCGGGTCTGAAACCGGGCAAAGATATTCTGACCGGCTCCATCGACGGCGTACCGGATATTTATAAAGCGATGATGGCGGGCGAAGCGAATGCCAGCGTCGAGCTGACGCCAAATATGGCCGGGCCGGCGTTTGATGCACTGGAGAAATATAAAAAAGACGGCACGCTGCCTGAGAAGCTGACCATTACCAAATCGACGCTGTATCTGCCGGACACGGCGAAAGAAGAGTTAGAGAAGAAGAAAAACATGGGCTACTGAGTAGCGAAAAACAGGCCACGTTCCCGGTGACGCTCCGCTTACCGGGCGACAGGTTCACCGCCGTCGACGGATCGGGTAGCCCGGACAGGCTCGTCGCGCCGCCTCCGGGATTATCCCGATTGCTAAAGTACGGCTGAGCTCCCTCTCCTCCCAACAGGAGAGGGCAAAGGTGAGGGGAGATCATGAACGGCGAATCACATCAGGAAATCCTTCGCACGGAAGGGCTCAGCAAGTTTTTCCCCGGCGTCAAAGCGCTGGATAACGTCAATTTTAACCTACGACGCGGCGAAATCATGGCCCTGCTCGGTGAAAACGGGGCCGGTAAGTCGACGCTGATTAAAGCCCTCACCGGCGTCTACCACGCCGATCGTGGGGCGATCTGGCTGGAAGGGCAGGAAATATCGCCAAAGAATACCGCTCATGCCCAGCAGTTGGGGATCGGCACGGTCTATCAGGAAGTGAACCTGCTGCCGAACATGTCGGTGGCGGATAACCTGTTTATCGGCCGTGAACCGCGTCGTTTTGGCCTGCTGCGGCGCAAAGAGATGGAAAGGCGCGCCACCGCGCTGATGGAATCCTACGGTTTTTCCCTCGACGTGCGCGAACCCCTGAACCGCTTTTCGGTCGCGATGCAGCAAATTGTCGCCATCTGCCGGGCGATTGACCTGTCGGCGAAAGTGCTGATCCTTGATGAACCCACCGCCAGTCTGGATACCCAGGAGGTGGAGATGCTCTTCACCCTGATGCGCCAGCTGCGTGACGACGGCGTCAGCCTGATTTTCGTCACCCATTTCCTCGACCAGGTATATGCCGTCAGTGACCGGATCACCGTCCTGCGCAACGGCGGGTTTGTCGGCTGTCGGGAAACCCGCGAGCTGCCGCAGATTGAGCTGGTGAAGATGATGCTTGGCCGCGAGCTGGAGCATGATGCGTTGCACCGCGCGGGCCGCACTCTGCTTAGCGATAAGCCGGTTGCCGCCTTTGCCGGCTACGGCAAGAAGGGGGTCATCGCGCCGTTTGACCTCGAAGTTCGCCCCGGCGAAATCGTCGGCCTGGCGGGGCTGCTGGGATCCGGGCGCACCGAAACTGCCGAAGTGATCTTCGGGATTAAACCGGCGGACAGCGGGAACGCGTGGATCAAAGGTAAACCGCAGGGGCTGCGTTCGCCGCATCAGGCCTCGTGCCTGGGGATTGGTTTCTGCCCCGAAGATCGTAAAACCGACGGCATTATTGCTGCGGCTTCGGTGCGGGAAAATATCGTGCTGGCGCTGCAGGCTCAGCGCGGCTGGTTACGGCCGATCCCACGGCGTGAACAAAATGACATTGCCGAACGCTTTATTCGCCAGCTGGGGATCCGCACTCCCAGCGCGGAACAGCCGATCGAGTTTCTCTCCGGCGGCAACCAGCAGAAGGTGCTGCTTTCCCGCTGGCTGCTGACCAAACCGCAGTTCCTGATCCTCGATGAACCGACGCGCGGCATTGATGTCGGCGCGCATGCGGAGATTATTCGCCTGATTGAAACCCTGTGCGCCGATGGCCTGGCGCTGCTGGTGATCTCCTCGGAGCTGGAAGAGCTGGTGGGCTATGCCGATCGGGTGATTATTATGCGCGATCGCAAGCAGGTCGCGGAGATCCCGCTGGCGGAGCTCTCCGTCCCGGCGATCATGAACGCTATTGCGGCATAAGGAGTAACCCATGATGCCAGGATCTCTTCCCCAAACCGGCCAGCCAAAACGGCGCTTCAACTGGCCGAAAGGCATGCCACAAATTATCGCCCTGGTGCTGGTACTGGTGGTGGATAGCCTTGTGGCACCGCACTTCTTTCAGATTGTGCTGCAGGACGGGCGTCTGTTCGGCAGCCCCATTGATATTCTCAACCGCGCGGCGCCGGTGGCACTGCTGGCGATCGGCATGACGCTGGTTATCGCGACCGGCGGGATTGACCTGTCGGTGGGGGCGGTGATGGCGATTGCCGGCGCCACGGCAGCCTCGATGACCGTCGCCGGGCATGCCCTGCCGGTGGTGCTGTTGACCGCGCTGGCGGCAGGGGCGCTGGCGGGGCTATGGAACGGCATTCTGGTAGCGATCCTCAAGATCCAGCCCTTCGTGGCGACGCTGATCCTGATGGTGGCCGGGCGCGGGGTCGCGCAGTTGATCACCGCCGGGCAGATCGTCACCTTCGATTCGCCGCATCTGGCGTGGCTCGGCAGCGGCTCGCTGTTTCTGCTACCAACGCCGGTGCTGATCGCCGCCGCCACGCTGCTGCTGTTCTGGTTGTTCACCCGCAAAACGGCGCTGGGCATGTTTATCGAAGCGGTGGGGATCAACATTCGGGCAGCGAAAAACGCCGGGGTGAATACGCGGATCGTCGTGATGCTGGCCTATGTGCTGAGCGGCATCTGTGCGGCGATCGCCGGGGTGATCGTGGCGGCGGATATTCGTGGCGCCGATGCTAATAACGCCGGACTGTGGCTGGAGCTGGACGCGATCCTTGCGGTGGTGATCGGCGGCGGATCGCTGATGGGCGGGCGCTTTAACCTGCTGCTGTCGGTGGTGGGCGCGTTGATCATCCAGGGAATGAATACCGGGATCCTGCTGTCGGGCTTCCCGCCGGAGATGAATCAGGTCGTCAAAGCGGTGGTGGTACTGTGCGTGTTGATCGTCCAGTCGCCGCGCTTTATCGGTTTACTTAAAGGGGTGCGCGGCCATGATAAAACGTAATTTACCGTTGATGATCACCCTGGCCGTGTTCGTGCTGGGCTACCTGTATTGCCTGACCCAGTTTCCGGGGTTTGCCTCGACGCGGGTTATCTGCAACATCCTGACCGATAACGCCTTTCTTGGCATCATTGCCGTCGGGATGACCTTTGTGATCCTCTCTGGCGGGATCGATCTCTCGGTCGGGTCGGTGATCGCATTCACCGGCGTGTTCCTGGCAAAAGCCATTGGTAGCTGGGGGATCAACCCGCTGCTGGCTTTTCCGCTGGTGCTGATGATGGGCTGCGCGTTTGGTGCCTTTATGGGGCTGCTGATCGACGCGCTAAAAATTCCGGCCTTTATCATTACCCTCGCCGGCATGTTCTTTCTGCGTGGCGTCAGCTATCTGGTGTCTGAGGAGTCGATCCCGATTAACCATCCGGTCTACGACACGCTGTCCGATCTGGCGTGGATGATCCCCGGCGGCGGGCGCCTGAGCGCGATGGGGCTGCTGATGTTGCTGGTGGTGGTGGCGGGGATATTTATGGCGCACCGTACCCGTTTCGGCAACGAGGTTTATGCCATTGGCGGCAGCGCCACCTCGGCCAATCTGATGGGCATTTCGACCCGGAGCACCACCATTCGTATTTATATGCTCTCCACCGGGCTGGCGACGCTGGCGGGGATCGTGTTCTCGGTCTACACCCAGGCCGGCTATGCGCTCGCCGGGGTCGGCGTGGAGCTGGATGCTATTGCCTCGGTGGTGATTGGCGGTACGCTGCTGAGCGGCGGCGTGGGAACGGTGCTGGGGACGTTGTTCGGGGTGGCGATTCAGGGGCTGATTCAGACCTACATTAACTTCGACGGCACGCTGAGCTCGTGGTGGACGAAAATTGCCATCGGCATTCTGCTGTTTATTTTCATCGCGCTGCAGCGCGGATTGACGGTGCTGTGGGAAAACCGCCAGAACTCTCCGGTCACGCGGGTGAGCGGGACGGCACATCGTTAGCGGAATATTCCCCTCCCGGACGGGAGGGGAAGGGATAGCTTAGGCGTCCGGGAACGCTTTGATGAGGTTCTCGACGTCTTCAACCATATGGTCGTTACCGACGAAGAAAGAACGGCGCTGGTGCAGGCTGGTCGGGACGATATCCAGAATGCGCTCTTTACCGTCGCTGGCTTTACCGCCCGCTTGCTCCGCGAGGAACGCCATCGGGTTGCATTCGTACAGCAGACGCAGCTTGCCTTCCGGGTGGCTGGCGGTGCTTGGGTACAGGTAGATGCCGCCTTTCAGCAGGTTGCGGTGGAAATCCGCTACCAGTGAACCGATATAGCGCGAGGTGTACGGACGCTGGGTGCCGGTGTCTTCTTCCTGGCAGAACTTGATGTACTTCTTCACGCCCATCGGGAACTTGATGTAGTTCCCTTCGTTAATGGAGTAAGTATTGCCTTTTTCCGGGAAGCGCATGCGCTCCTGGGAGAGGCAGAACACGCCGAGGGAAGGGTCGTAGGTGAAGGCGTGGACGCCGCAGCCGGTCGTATAGACCAGCATGGTCGAGGAGCCGTACACCACATAGCCGGCAGCGACCTGCTGGCTGCCCGGCTGCAGGAAATCTTCAACGGTGACCGGCGTACCTACCGGGGTTATGCGACGATAGATGGAGAAGATCGTCCCCACAGAGACGTTAACGTCGATGTTAGAGGAGCCATCCAGAGGGTCCATGAGCACCACGTATTTCGCGTGTTCACAACCTTCAAAGACCACGATTTCATCTTCTTCTTCGGAGGCGATCCCCGCCACGATATCGCGTGCTCGCAGTGCGGCCTTTAATTTTTCATTGGCGAACAGGTCGAGTTTTTGCTGAACCTCACCCTGGACGTTTTCAGCACCGCTGGCACCCAGGATATCGACCAGACCGGCCTTGTTGATATCGCGGTGGATGATCTTGGCGCCTAACTTTATCGCCGACAACAAAGCAGTAAGCTCGCCGGTTGCGTGGGAGAACTCGTGTTGCTTTTCGACAATAAATTCACCTAACGTTTTCATAACCCGTTCCCTGCATGTTTATGTGAAGTAAAACGAACGCAACAATCTTAACAAAGAATAAAAAAAGTTCGCACTGGTGAATCGCGCCAGCAAAAAACGGAATCGCCTGAAATGCATTTCTCTGATGCCATACATATGGGTAAAATGTGCGCCAGATGAAAAAGGGAAACGACGAATGCGCATTCATATTTTAGGTATCTGTGGCACGTTTATGGGGGGACTGGCCATGCTGGCTCGCTCCCTCGGTCATGAGGTAACGGGGTCGGATGCTAACGTCTATCCGCCAATGAGTACCCTGCTGGAAAACCAGGGGATCAATTTAATTCAAGGATATGATGCCAGCCAGCTGGAGCCTCGGCCGGATCTGGTGATCATTGGTAACGCGATGACGCGCGGTAATCCGTGCGTGGAAGCGGTGCTGGAAACCAACATTCCGTACATGTCCGGCCCGCAGTGGCTGCATGATTTCGTCCTGCGCGATCGCTGGGTTGTGGCGGTTGCCGGCACCCACGGTAAAACCACCACCGCCGGAATGGCAACGTGGATCCTCGAAGCCTGTGGCTATAAGCCAGGTTTCGTGATTGGCGGCGTACCGGGTAACTTTGACGTTTCCGCCCGTCTGGGCGACAGCCCGTTCTTTGTTATCGAAGCGGATGAGTACGACTGCGCCTTCTTCGATAAACGCTCCAAATTCGTTCATTACTGCCCGCGCACGCTGATCCTCAATAACCTTGAGTTCGATCACGCGGATATCTTTGACGACCTGAAGGCTATCCAGAAGCAGTTCCACCATCTGGTGCGCATCGTGCCGGGTCAGGGCAAAATTATCCTGCCGGAAAACGACATCAATCTGAAACAGACTATGGCGATGGGCTGCTGGAGCGAGCAAGAGCTGGTGGGCGAACAGGGCCACTGGCAGGCGAAGAAGCTGAATGCCGATGCGTCACAGTGGGAAGTCTGGCTCGACGGTGAGAAAGCCGGGGAAGTGAAGTGGGATCTGGTGGGCGAACACAACATGCATAACGGTCTGATGGCGATTGCCGCGGCTCGTCATGTTGGCGTGTTGCCGGCCGATGCGGCCCAGGCGCTGGGCGGCTTTATCAACGCCCGCCGTCGTCTTGAACTGCGCGGTGAAGCCAACGGCGTCACCGTGTATGACGATTTTGCCCATCACCCGACGGCGATTCTGGCTACCCTGCAGGCGCTGCGCGGTAAAGTCGGTGGCACCGCGCGGATCCTCGCCGTGCTGGAACCGCGCTCCAACACCATGAAAATGGGCGTCTGCAAAGACGATCTGGCGCCGTCCCTGGGGCGCGCCGATGAAGTGTTCCTGCTGCAGCCTCAGCATATTCCGTGGCAGGTTGCGGAAGTGGCGGAAGCCTGCGTCCAGCCGGCGCACTGGAGCGCCGATGTCGATGTGCTGGCCGATATGGTGGTCAAAACCGCACATCCGGGCGACCACATTCTGGTGATGAGCAACGGCGGCTTCGGCGGCATTCATCAGAAGCTGCTGGATAAGCTGGCAAGCAAGGCTGCGGCGGCAGAATAACCGCCACACGCGCCTCTCTCTGCCCTCCTTGTGAGGGCAGATTTCTTTTTGTGCCTCAGGAATGGATGCCCTTATGCTCATATCGCGACACATCACCGCGACCGACTCGCCGCACTTTCCTGCTGTGGATGCCCTGTATGCCAGGGCGTTTCCGTGGCATGAGCAGCGGGAACCGGCGGCCAGGCAGCAGGCGCTGTGCGATCCGCACTACGCGCTGGAAGCATGGTTTGATGGGGACGTGTTTATCGGCCTGAGCGGCTGCTGGCAGTTTGCTGGCTACTGCTATATTGAACATCTGGCGATTGACGCTACGCTGCGCTCTCGTGGCTACGGCAAGCGCTTGTTGGCTGACATTCTCAAGCGTGCGCCGCTGACCATTCTGGAAATCGATCCGTTAACCACGGAGATTGCCCGTCGGCGTCTGCGTTTTTATGAAACGATGGGTTTTCATGCTAACCGCTGGCCGCATTGTCATCCGACCTATCATGCGGGGCTGGCCGATCATGAATTGCTGGTGCTGAGCTACCCGCAGGCGATCGATGCCGGGCAATATCAGCGTTTCGCGCAGGATTTACACCAGCAGGTGATGGCCGGAGTGGGCATACAGAAACCGTAGCCCCGATAAGGCGCAGGGCGTCGCTATCCAGGGCATTCCCCCGGTGGCGCTGCGCTGACCGGGCTACAGGTACTACGGGTACGGTGCGGGAGGTTCCCCGGTGGCGCTGCGCTGACCGGGCTACAGGTACTACAGGTACGGTGCGGGATGTTCCCCGATGGCGCTACGCTGACCGGGCTACAGATACTCCAGGTACTACCGGTATGGTGCGGGATGGTAGCCCGGATAAGGCGCAGGGCGCCGCCATCCGGGGCATTCCCCGGCCGCACGATGTGACCGGGGTGGCGGAAAGGGATTAGTTTTCGCCTTCGGCCAGCTCACGCAGATACTGGAAGATCAGGCGCGCGGATTTTGGCGGCTTGTTGCCTTCTTTCTCTTTCTTCGCGTTACGGATCAGCGAGCGCAGCTGCTGACGGTCGGCGTCAGGCCACAGATTCAATACTTCCGGTACCGCGTCATCGCCTTCGGCAATCAGACGGTCGCGAATCATCTCCAGCTTATGGAACAGCGCAACCTGTTGGTTGTGGCGGTTCTTCAGCTTATCTAACGCCTGGCGAATCGGATCGACATCGCGGCTGCGCAGCATTTTACCAATCAGCTGCATCTGGCGGCGGCGACCTTCTTTCTTGATACGTTGGGCGAGTTCAATGGCGTCACGCAGGTCGGTATCGAGCGGGATCTTATCCAGCGCGTTCTTCCCAAGCTCTACCATTTCGGCGCCAAGACGCTTTAGTTCTTCCGCGTCACGTTTAATTTCACTTTTACTGACCCAGATAATTTCATCGTCTTCATCTTCGACGTCATCACCGGGAACGTCGTCGAGCCAGTCATCGGGCTGCTTTGTCATCTCAGGCTCCTTAAAAAAAGAGGCTAATGTTACCAGTTAAGGCGCGCACTGAAAAACGGTTCTCTGTTAGACTTCAATTAACTCCTTCCTACATTATGGCATTAGCGATGAAAGTCATCTCTCAAGTTGCACAACAGCGCAAGGCGCTGGAAGAGGCCGTGACCACGGCGCTGGAACTGGCGGCAGGCAAATCAGACGGCGCGGAAGTCTCCGTCAGCAAAACCACCGGCATCAGTGTCAGCACCCGCTACGGCGAGGTGGAGAACGTCGAATTTAACAGCGATGGTGCGTTAGGCATCACCGTTTATCATCAGAACCGCAAGGGCAGCGCCTCCTCCACCGACCTCAGCCCGCAGGCCATTGCCCGCACGGTGCAGGCGGCACTGGATATCGCCCGCTACACCTCACCGGATCCGTTTGCAGGTGTGGCAGATAAAGCCCTGCTGGCCTTTGACGCCCCGGATCTCGACCTGTTCCACCCGGCGGAAGTGACCCCGGATCAGGCGATTGAGCTGGCCTCTCGTGCTGAACAAGTGGCGCTGCAGGCCGACAAACGCATCACCAATACCGAAGGCGGCAGCTTCAACAGCCACTACGGCATTAAGGTATTCGGCAACAGCCACGGCATGTTGCAGAGCTACTGCTCAACCCGTCATTCGCTCTCCAGCTGCGTGATCGCCGAAGAGAACGGTGACATGGAGCGCGATTACGCCTACACCATCGGCCGCGCGATTGAAGATTTGCAGACGCCGGAGTGGGTCGGTGACGAGTGCGCCCGTCGGACGTTGTCGCGCCTGGCGCCGCGCAAGCTTTCGACCATGAAAGCACCGGTGATTTTTGCCAACGAAGTGGCTACCGGGCTGTTTGGTCACCTCGTCGGCGCAATTGCCGGCGGCGCGGTCTATCGCAAATCGACCTTCCTGCTGGACTCTCTCGGTCAGCAGATCCTGCCGGAGTGGCTGACCATTGAAGAGCACCCACATCTGCTGAAAGGCCTGGCCTCCACGCCGTTTGACAGCGAAGGCGTGCGAACGGAACGCCGCGACATCATTAAAGATGGCGTGCTGACCCAGTGGCTGCTGACCAACTACTCGGCGCGTAAGCTGGGCATGACCAGCACCGGACACGCGGGCGGCATCCACAACTGGCGGATCAACGGCCGCGGCCTGAGTTTTGAAAAGTTGCTTAAAGAGATGGGCACCGGACTTGTCGTTACCGAATTGATGGGGCAGGGTGTCAGTGGCGTGACCGGTGATTATTCACGCGGCGCATCCGGTTTCTGGGTTGAGAACGGTGAAATTCAGTATCCGGTCAGTGAAATCACCATTGCAGGAAATCTGAAAGATATGTGGCGTAATATCGTGACCGTCGGTGACGATATCGAAACCCGCAGCAATATCCAGTGTGGTTCCGTGCTGCTGCCAGAGATGAAAATCGCCGGGCAGTAACGGTGTGATATACCGGATCATTCAAGATGCAGCTTGAAGTAGAACGGGTATAGAAGGGCGCCCATGAGGCGCCTTTTCCTTGTGCTTAAATAATAAAAAAGGAAGTGAGCAATGCGTAAAAAACTGTTAGCAATGCTGGCTGTCTCAGCGCTGGCGATGAGCTCCGTGTCGGCGTTCGCGGCGGACCTGGGCGAAGATATGGATACCCTTGCAGAAAACCTGCAGGTGGTGCAGAAAACCTCCGATGCTGGCGAACTGAAAGCCGCGCTGACCAAAATGCGCACTGCTGCCGTCGATGCGAAGCAAGACACGCCGCCGAAGCTGGAAGGTAAAGCCGCGGACAGCGCCGAAATGAACGATTACCGCCACGGTCTGGATATCCTGATTGGCCAGATCGACGGTGCGCTGAAGCTGGCGAACGAAGGGAAGGTGAAAGAGGCGCAGGCCGCCGCGGAAGAGTTTAAAACGACCCGCAACACCTACCATAAGAAGTACCGCTAAGTTCTGTTTCAGGAGGCATCCATCGATGTCTCCTGCACCTCTCTCGCTGTAAAACCCCATCGACCTCACACTTTTCCCTTTTTCTTTTATGGTTATCCCGGCCGCCGCTGCTTGTCGCGCTGGAATTTTCTTGTGATAGCCATCACGTGATTTCGCCGAAAACGCGCCGATAAGGGCAATTTTGTGCAATCGATCACGCTCTCCGTCCGCCTTTCCACTTCGAAGTGGAAAACAACTCGCTACAAACTCCAGCCCCTCGGCGCTAGTTTTATCCCCAGAGACATCAACGGGGTAACACAAGTGAATAACGGAGCGGTAATAAACGACGTAGGGGAGCAGGCGACGCAAACTGAGCTGCTGGCTGAGAAGATGCTGCAGCAGGTTTATGCACTGTTAAGTCGTCGCAATATCATCCCCAACGCCGTCCAGGAGCAGATGCTGACTTCCCACGTCCGGGCAATGGCCCACCGGTCGATTAGCGGCGAGCCGCTGCCGGAAGTGGATGCCAGTCTGTTTGAAGAGATTTCAGAAGATTCAATGATGCTTGCTCGCGAAGTGGTCGCGGAATTTGGCAACCTGCCAGAAGAAGAGTCCTGGCTGCTGTCAGTCCACTTCGAAGTCGCAAAAGACAACCTGTAAGGAGTAAAAAATGGAACAAATTACTATCGTAATCGGCGATCGTCTGGGAAAAGGACAAAAAGTCGCTGCAGGTGCAGAAAAAGCCGGCGCACGTGCCGTGGTGGTTCCGGGCGTTGCTGCGGATATGAAGCTGGGTGACGTGATGAAAGCCGAGAATGCCACCTTTGGCATCTCCTTCTGCGGCAGCGGTGGCGCAGGGGCGATTACCGCGCAAAACAAGCATGGCTATAAAGCGAAATATGGCATGCGTTCCGTGGATGAAGGCGTGACCGCCATCAACGAAGGCTACAACGTACTGGGTTTCGGCTTTATGGATAAAGAAGAGCTGGGCGAGCGCCTGGTAGAAGCCTGGAAAAAGAAATACGGCGCGTGAGCATGAAAGAACAATTCACCACCACGGTGAGCGTCAAGGGCAAAGGCGAAAGCAAAACGCGCGCCTTTGCCGATGCCCTGAACCATGTACAAGCAGCGGTGATGGGCACCTCACCGCAGATCTTACTGCGTATTGAGCCACAGGATGTGAAGGTTGTTCATGCGCGTGAAGCGGTGCGTAAAGAAGCATTTCTGTTCTTCTTTTTGCGCCGTGAACGACGGACCTACAGCGTGGAGCTGGAGGTCACCGTCACCGTGACGGCCATTAATGTTGATCAAGTGGATTTTGTCACGCAAACCTGAAACTCATCATAGGGTTAAACTATGTTCCTGATAATTTTAATAAAATCGCTCATTATCGGCGGCCTGGTCGGCGTCGGTGTGGGCGCCGGAGCGGCACGCATGTTTCATGCGCCTACCACGCAGGGGATGGGGGCGTTTCGTACCTTGGGCGAGCTGAATTCCTGTGAGGGCGATCCGGCTTCCCATTTCTCCTTTGGTCTGGGCTTCTTCTTTAACGCCTGGGCATCGTCCGTCGCAGCGGGTGCTTTCACCCAGGACGTTGACCACCGCATTATCCCGCACTGGGGCGCCT
This sequence comes from Enterobacter sp. JUb54, assembly GCF_014298075.1. Classification (GTDB taxonomy): domain Bacteria; phylum Pseudomonadota; class Gammaproteobacteria; order Enterobacterales; family Enterobacteriaceae; genus Klebsiella; species Klebsiella lignicola. The sequence goes on along the minus strand of NZ_CP060418.1, from coordinate 3,478,787 downwards.
CAGCCCTGATGCTCAAAAATCGCAACGTGGCAGAAACTCTGCACGATCCGAAGAAAATGGCCATTGCCTGCGGCTTTATCGGCATGGTGGTGGTGGCATTCCTTAACTCCACGGCCTCCGCAGTACCGGAAGCGTTACAGGTTACGGCGGTAAAAGTGCTGGTGCCTGCGGCCAACCTGCTGGTGAACATCATCATGCCGGTTATCTTCTGGTTAGCCGCAATCGATGCCGGTAAGAAATCAGGCTTCTGGGCCACTATTTTCGGCGGCGCCGCGCAACTGATTATGGGTAACGCCGTACCGGGTCTGGTACTGGGCATTCTGATCGGTAAAGGCGTTGAAGACGCCGGCTGGAACCGCGTCACCAAAATCATGATGACGGCCATTATCGCCCTGTTCGTGCTGAGTGGCTTCTTCCGTGGATTCGACATGAAGATGATTGAGTCCTTCCACATGACCGTGCCGAACTGGCTGGATCTGCTGCATAGCGCGCTGAGCGGCAAATAAGGGGATAACGCATGGAACAGAATAAAGGTTTTTGGTACGCGGACTGGTCATTCCCGATCTTTGTCGGCCTGCTCTCTTCCGGCGTGTTCGCCGGGACCCACATGTACTACCTCTACGGTATCGGCGCGTTTAACGAAGTCGCCTTCGTGGCGATGCTGAAATCCGGGATCGACACCGGCGTGTACGGTGCGGTGGCGGCGTTTGGCGCGAGCTTCCTGTTCGCTCGTATCATCGAAGGTTCGCTGGTCGGTATTCTTGATATCGGCGGGGCGATCCAGACCGGGGTCGGCCTCGGCGTGCCGGCGCTGCTGCTGGGCGCGGGTATTATTTTCCCGGTAGCGAACTTCGCCGCTTCCCTGGCAACCGGCCTGATTATCGGCCTGGCGATTGGCTACATCATCATCCTGGCGCGTAAGTTCACGGTTAACCAGAGCAACTCGACCTACGGCGCCGACGTCATGATGGGCGCGGGTAACGCCTCTGGCCGCTTCCTCGGGCCGTTGATTATCCTCAGCGCGATGACCGCCTCTATTCCTATCGGCATCGGTTCTCTGCTCGGGGCGCTGCTGTTTTACATCTGGCAGAAGCCGATTACCGGCGGCGCGATCCTCGGGGCGATGATTTTAGGTTCCATCTTCCCGGTTGCGCTTTGATATTCACGGGCGCTCAGGCGCCCGCCTTAACAGGAGATACGTATGTTTGATTTACTCCTGCGCCGTGCGCGCCTCGTCGACGATACCCTGACCGATATTGCCATCCAGGACGGAAAAATTGCCGCGCTGGGCGAGATTAACGCGCCATCGCACAAAACCATCGAGCTGCAGGGGCGTTACTATGTCAGCGCCGGCTGGATTGATTCCCACGTCCACTGCTACCCGAACTCACCGATTTATCACGACCAGCCGGATAGCGTCGGCGTGGCCTGCGGCGTCACCACCGTGATCGATGCCGGCAGCACCGGCGCGGACGATGTTGATGACTTTTATCAGCTGACCCGCGAGGCGGCGACCGAGGTCTATGCGCTGCTCAATATCTCCCGTGTCGGACTGATTGCCCAGAATGAACTGGCCAACATGGCCAACATCGATGCCGAGGCGGTACAGCAGGCGGTCAAACGCCATCCGGATTTTATCGTTGGCCTGAAAGCGCGCATGAGCAGCAGCGTGGTCGGCGAAAACGGCATTACCCCGCTTGAGCGGGCGAAAACTATTCAGCAGGAAAACGGCGATCTGCCGCTGATGGTGCATATCGGCAATAACCCACCGAACCTCGATGAGATTGCCGACCTGCTGAGCGCAGGCGACATCATTACCCACTGCTATAACGGCAAACCGAACCGCATCCTGGCGCCTTCCGGCGAGCTGCGCGCTTCGATCACCCGCGCGCTACAGCGCGGCGTACGACTGGATGTCGGCCACGGTACCGCCAGCTTCAGCTTCGAGGTGGCGCGTCGGGCCATTGCGATGGGGATCCTGCCGCATACCATCAGTTCCGATATTTACTGTCGTAACCGCATCGACGGCCCGGTCCGCTCGCTGGCGCTGGTGATGTCGAAGTTTCTCGCCATCGGCATGTCGCTGCCGCAGGTCATTGACTGCGTGACCGCCGGGGCCGCAGACGGGCTGCGCCTGAAGCACAAAGGGCGGCTGGCAGTCGGTTTTGATGCCGATTTAACGCTGTTTACCGTCGAGCATGCGCCAACGCTGCTGGTCGACGCGGAAAAAGAGAGCCTGCAGGCTGACAATATTCTGGTGCCGCTTGCCGCGATTCGCGCAGGCAAGGGCTATCTGACCGAACAAGGGAGCGCGGAAAATGCCTTCAATTTTTGAGAAATACAATTTAAAACAAGTCATTAATACATCCGGTCGCATGACGGCGCTGGGCGTTTCCACGCCGCGCCCTGAGGTGGTGGATGCGGTGATGAGCGGCATGAATCACTACTTCGAAATGAAAGACCTGGTGAACAAGACCGGCGAATACATTGCGAATCTGCTGGAAGTGGAAGGCGCTACCGTCGTCTCCTGCGCCTCAGCGGGGATTGCCCAGTCGGTTGCGGCGGTGCTGGTGAAAGACAGCGCCTGGCTGCTGGAAAACCTGCACGTCACGCCGATCGAAAACAATGAAATCGTGCTGCCGAAAGGCCACAACGTTAACTTCGGCGCGCCGGTCGGCTCGATGGTGGCGCTGGGGGGCGGCAAGCTGGTGGAAGCGGGCTACGCCAACGAATGTTCCGCCGACCAGCTGGCGGCGGCGATCACTCCGCGCACGGCGGCGATTCTGTACATTAAATCGCACCACTGCGTACAGAAAAGCATGCTCAGCGTCGAACAGGCGGTAGTGGTGGCGCGTAAACATAACCTGCCGTTGATCGTCGATGCAGCCGCGGAAGAAGATCTGCAATGCTACTACCGCGCCGGCGCTGACCTGGTGATTTACAGCGGCGCGAAAGCGATTGAAGGGCCGACCAGCGGTCTGGTGGTCGGCAAAACCCAGTACGTCGAGTGGGTGAAACGCCAGTCGGCGGGCATTGGCCGGGCGATGAAAGTGGGTAAAGAGGGGATCCTCGGCCTGACCTGCGCCATCGAACACTACCTGACGGCGCGTAAAGAGAGCGGTGATGAGATGGTGGCCAAGATGACGCCGTTTATTAACCAGCTCAATACCCTTGAGGGGGTGACCGGCTGCGTGGTCTGGGACAGCGCCGGGCGTGACATCGCCCGTACCGAAATTAAATTTGATGAGGCCGTCACCGGCATCGCTACCGGCGAACTGGTGGAGGCATTAAAGCAGGGTGAATACGCTATCTACTTCCGTGGCTACAAAGCTAACGAAGGGATTATTGAAGCCGATGTCCGCAGCGTGAACGCGCAGCAGCTGGAGATTGTCGCTCGTCGCATCGCCGAGGTTCTGAACAAGGAGAAAAAAGCATGAAACTGACCCCAAATTTTTACCGTGACCGCGTCTGCCTGAACGTCCTGGCGGGCAGCAAAGAGAACGCACGTGAGATTTACGAGGCGGCAGAAGGTCACGTCCTGGTGGGGGTGCTCTCCAAGAACTATCCTGACGTGGCGAGTGCGGTGGCGGATATGCGCGAATATGCGCAGCTTATCGATAACGCGCTGTCGGTCGGTCTGGGGGCGGGAGATCCGAACCAGTCGGCGATGGTCAGTGAAATTTCACGCCAGGTGCAGCCGCAGCACGTGAACCAGGTCTTTACCGGGGTCGCAACCAGCCGTGCGCTGCTGGGGCAGAATGATACCGTGGTCAACGGTCTGGTCTCGCCGACCGGCACGCCGGGTATGGTTAAGATCTCAACCGGCCCGCTGAGCAGCAAGGCGCCAGACGGTATCGTGCCGCTGGAAACCGCCATCGCGCTGTTGAAAGATATGGGCGGCAGCTCGATCAAATACTTCCCGATGGGCGGCCTGAAGCATCGCGATGAGTTTCTGGCAGTGGCGCAGGCCTGTGCCCGCCATGATTTCTGGCTGGAGCCGACCGGCGGGATCGACCTGGAGAACTACAGCGAAATTCTGCAGATTGCGCTGGACGCCGGGGTCAGTAAAATTATCCCGCACATTTATAGCTCTATTATTGATAAAGAAAGCGGTCATACCCGCCCGGCGGACGTTCGCCAGCTGCTGGAGATGACTAAAGCGCTCGTTAAGTAGGATTGTCATCCTCGCCGCGCGCACGTACCGATCGCAAAACGTGCGCGTGGAAACAGCTTATTGCACCCTCAAGGAGTCGTTATGCCAACCGCTCGTCACCTGCTTGCTGCATCACTTTCCCTGCTGGCTACCACCGCCTGTGCGCAAACCCATTATGCCTGGGTAGGTACCTATAATCCCAACGGGGAGGGGCTGTACCGGTTTACCGTCGACAGTAAAACCGGCGCGCTCCGTGATAAAGCGCTGGTCAGTTCGTTGCAGAACGTCGCGCAGCTCGCCGTGTCGCGGGATGGTAAAACCCTGTATGCCGCCAGTGAAGTCGAAAAGGGCGTGGTGCAGGCGTGGCGAGTTGAATCCAATGGCGAACTGACCGATCTCAATCAGGTCTCTTCGGCGGGGGCCGGGCCGGTGTATCTGTCGCTGACGCCGGACGGTCGCCATCTGCTGGTGGCGAACTACGTTAGCGGCTCGGTTGCGGTGTTGCCGGTGAAAGACGATGGCAGCCTGGGCGAGGCGGTGGATAGCCACCAGGACGAAGGTCCGGCCGGAGCAGAAAGCCCGGCGGCGGCCGTTGAGGGCAGCTTCGCCATTAGCGATCATAACGGTCCTCACGCTCATATGATCGCCGCCGATCCGAGTGGGCAGTATGTGTTTTCCACCGATCTGGGGCTGGATCGTATCTATCAGTACCGGCTGGATAACCGCAGCGGCACTCTGACGCCGAACGATCCGCCGTTTATTGCCGCATCGTCGGAAGGCGCCGGACCACGTCACTTTGTCTTTACACCGAAGGGCGACGGCCTGTGGCTGATTAACGAAGAAGCCTCGACGCTGACCTTCTATCATCTTGATAAGAAAAGCGGGCTGCTGCGTGAGGGCAAAACCATCTCCGCGCTGCCGAAGGAGTACAAAGGCACCAGTTTCGCCGCGGGCCTGGTACTCAGCCCTGACGGTAAGCAGCTGTATGTCGCCAACCGTCTGCATAACAGTATTGCCCACTTTAGCGTGCTGGCCGACGGCAGCCTGAGCCATCAGGAAGATATCTGGACCCGTGGCGACTACCCCCGCACGTTGACGCTGGATAATCAGGGGCAATGGCTGTACGTCATGAACCAACGCAGTGATAATATTACCCGTTTTAGCGTTGCGGCCAGGAGCGGCAAACTGACTTTTGCCCCGGAATACACCCCGGTAGGCAGCCCGTCACAGATGGTGATATCCGCTCAACCGTGAGCCGTAAAGAGAAGGAACTGACATGCGATTTCCCAACCAACGTTTAGCGCAACTGTTTACCTTGCTGCAAAACGAAACGCTGCCCCAGGATGAACTGGCGCAGCGGCTGTCGGTTTCTACCCGTACCGTTCGCGCCGATATCACCGCGCTGAACGCGCTATTAGAGCATTACGGCGCGCAATTTATTTTGACCCGCGGCAGCGGCTATCAACTGAAAATCGACGATCCGTCGCGCTACCAGACCCTGGAGGCGAGCGCGCCAAAGCCGCAGCATATCCCGCGCACCGCCCAGGATCGCATCAACTTTCTGCTGGTGCGCTTTTTGACCTCGGCGTTCTCTATCAAGCTTGAAGACCTGGCGGACGAGTGGTTCGTCAGTCGCGCGACCCTGCAAAACGACATGGTCGAGGTGCGCGAGCGTTTTCAGCGCTATCAGCTGGCCCTGGAGACGCGCCCGCGTCACGGCATGCGCTTGTTCGGCAGCGAAGTGTCGATTCGCGCCTGCCTGACCGATCTGCTGTGGCAGCAGGTGCAGCAGGGCGGGTTGAATCCGCTGATGGGGGAAGAGGCGTTAAATTCGGATGTCCAGGAACAGCTGGGGGGCGTGTTGCAGGAGATCCTGACCCGCCACCATGTTCGTCTGACCGATGAAGGGGAGCGCTTTATCCGGCTGTACAGCGCGGTGGTAGTCCATCGCGTGAGCCAGGGCTATCCGTTGGCCGAGTTTAGCGCCGAAGACGTGGCGCAGAACGTGCGGGATGCCGCACGGGATCTGGCTGCGGTCCTGCAGCAGCAGGCGGGGAAAACCCTCTCGCTGGCGGAAGAAGAGTGGCTGTGCGTCCACCTCGCCGCCCGTCAGGTCCAGGACGTCGATCCGGGCACCATCAGCGCCGACGATGGCGAAGCGCTGGTGAACTACATCCTGAACTACATCAACAGCCAGTATAACTACAACCTGCTGGACGACGCCCAGCTGCATGCCGACCTGCTGACCCACATTAAGACCATGATCACCCGGGTGCGCTACCAGATAATGATCCCCAACCCGCTGCTCGATAACATTAAGCAGCACTATCCGATGTCGTGGGATATGACCCTCGCGGCGGTGAGCAGCTGGGGCAAATATACCCCCTATACCATTAGCGAAAACGAAATTGGCTTCCTGGTGCTGCACGTCGGCGTCGGGCTGGAGCGTCATTACAACATCGGTTATCAGCGCCAGCCGCGGGTGCTGCTGGTGTGTGATACCAGCAATGCGATGGTGCGGATGATCGAGGCGATTTTGCAGCGTAAGTATCCGCAGCTTGAGATTGCCGCCACGCTGTCGCAGCGGGAATATGAGCAGCTGGAGAGCATCGCGGAAGATTTCGTGGTCTCTACCGTGTGGATTGGCGAAAAAGATAAGCCGGTAGTGACGATTGCGCCGTTCCCGACGGATTATCAACTGGACCAAATCGGCAAGCTGGTGCTGGTGGACCGGACTCGCCCCTGGGTGCTGAATAAGTATTTCGATGAGGCTCATTTTCGGGTGATCGACGCGCCTGTCGACCAGCAGACGCTGTTTGCCGAACTGTGCCAGCAGCTACAGCAGGAAGGTTTTGTCGATGCCGGGTTCCATGATTCGGTGGTGGAGCGTGAAGCGATCGTCAGCACCATGCTGGGGGACGGCATTGCGCTGCCTCACGCCCTTGGTCTGCTGGCGCAAAAAACCGTGGTCTATACCGTGATTGCGCCGAACGGCATCGCCTGGGGCGATGAAACCGCGCATATCGTCTTTTTGCTGGCGATCAGCAAGAGCGAGTATGAAGAGGCGATGGCGATCTATGATATTTTCGTGACCTTCCTGCGCGAACGCGCCATGGCCCGTCTTGCCACCACCCGCAGTTTTGACGAGTTTAAAACGGTGGCGATGGAGTGCGTCAGCCGCTTTTAACTCAGCGCAGGTGGTGAACCACCTGATTGCTGCTGCCGCGCCAGATCAGCGCCGGGTCTTTTAAATCCTGCACAAACTTGCCGTCGATCAGCACGTTAATTAAATCCACTACCGCCATCTGCGCGTCGTCCAGCTCCGCCAGTTTGTAGCCGGTCCAGATCCAGATATCTTTCCCTTTGCACTCCGCGTGAATGCGCTTCACCAGTTTCAGAATGTGCGGCACGTTCTGCGGGTGCAGCGGATCGCCGCCGGAGAGCGACAGGCCCTGGCGGGTGATACGAGTGTCGTTGAGGTCGGCGATGATTCGGTCTTCCATTTCCTGGGTGAAAGGCTGTCCGGAGTTCAGCCGCCAGGTGCTTTTGTTGTAGCAGCCGGGGCATTCATGGACGCAGCCGGAGACAAACAGGGTGCAGCGTGTTCCAGGCCCGTTGACGATATCTACGGGGTAGTACTGGTGATAATTCATTTTCGCTTCTCAATTAACGCCATTACTGCGTTGGCTGCGCTCACTCACCCGGGTCACTTACTACAGTAAGCTCCCCGGGACTCTTTCGTTTGCCGCCTTGTTCTGACGCCAATTGCTTTGCGAAAAACGTAGGCCTGTTCGTTTCTCATTTGACGCTGCAGCGGCGTTGGCTGCGCTCGCTCGCCCGGGTCACTTACTACAGTAAGCTCCCGGGACTGACTCGTTTGCCGCCTTGCTACAACGCCAACTGATTTGAGGAAACCTGTGCTGGTGCGTTGTAGCCCGGACAGGCCGCTGGCGGCGCTATCCGGGGGGACGGTGGCGAGATTAGCCGAGTTGACCGTTGCCGAGGTGTTTGACGCGGCGTTTCACCTCTTCCTGCTTACCGGCGTTGAACGGACGGGCGTCCGGGCTGCCGAGGTAACCGCACACGCGACGGGTTACCGACACGCGGGCGGCGTCGTGGTTGCCGCATTTCGGGCAGGTAAAGCCTTTACTGGTACATTCGAACTCACCGGTAAAACCGCACTCGTAGCATTCGTCGATCGGCGTGTTGGTGCCGTAATACGGCACGTGTTGATAGCTGTAATCCCACACGTCTTCCAGCGCTTTCAGGTTGTGCTGAATGTTCGGGTACTCGCCGTAGCAGATGAAGCCGCCGTTGGCGATTGGCGGGTAGGCCGCTTCGAAGTCGATCTTATCGTACGGGTTCACCTTCTTCTCGACGTCGAGGTGGAAGCTGTTGGTGTAGTAGCCTTTGTCCGTTACGCCCGGGATCACGCCAAATTCGGCGGTATCCAGACGACAGAAGCGATCGCAGAGGTTTTCGCTCGGCGTGCTGTAGAGGCTGAAACCATACCCGGTTTCGTCTTTCCATTGGTCCACGGCATCACGCAGACGCTGTACGATGGCAACGCCTTTGGCACGCAGCGCTTCGCTGTCGTACATGTGGGTGTCGCCCGCCAGCGCGTTAATGGTTTCGTGAATGCCGATGTAGCCCAGAGAGATCGACGCGCGGCCGTTTTTGAAGATTTCAGAGACGTCGTCATCGGCCTTCAGGCGCACGCCGCAGGCCCCTTCCATATACAGAATCGGTGCTACGCGCGCTTTGACGCCTTCGAGGCGCGCAATACGCGTCATCAGCGCTTTACGCGCCAGCTGCAGGCGCTCGTCCAGCAGCGTCCAGAATGCTGCTTCATCGCCTTTGGCTTCCAGGGCAATGCGCGGCAGGTTGAGGCTGATTACCCCGATGTTGTTACGCCCATCGTGAACTTCTTCGCCGTTTTCGTTTTCCCACACGCCGAGGAAGCTGCGGCAGCCCATCGGGGTTTTAAACGAACCGGTTACCTTCACCACCTGATCGTAGTTGAGGATATCCGGGTACATGCGCTTGCTTGCGCACTCCAGCGCCAGCTGCTTGATGTCATAGTTGGCATCGCCGAACTTGTGGTTCAGGCCGTCGCGAATCGCAAAGACCAGTTTCGGGAACACCGCCGTTTTGCGGTTTTTACCGAGGCCGGCGATACGATTACGCAGAATCGACTGCTGAATCAGGCGGGATTCCCAACTGGTGCCCAGACCAAAGCCAAAGGTGACGAACGGCGTCTGCCCATTGGCGGTATGCAGGGTATTCACTTCGTATTCCAGCGACTGGAAGGCGTCGTAACACTCTTTTTCGGTGCGAGAATGGGCGTAACCTTCGGCATCCGGGATCTGCCACTCTTCGGCAATTTTACGATGCTTATTGAAGCTCTCGGCGACGAACGGCGCGAGCACTTCATCAATACGGTTAATGGTGGTGCCGCCATAAATATGGCTGGCGACCTGGGCAATAATCTGCGCCGTGACGGCGGTGGCGGTAGAGATAGACTTCGGCGGTTCGATCTCGGCGTTACCCATCTTAAAGCCGTGGGTCAGCATGCCTTTCAGGTCGATCAGCATACAGTTGAACATCGGGAAGAACGGCGAATAGTCGAGATCGTGATAGTGAATCACGCCACGCTCGTGAGCCATGACTACGTCGTGCGGCAGCAGGTGCTGACGGGCGTAATGTTTGGCGACGATACCGGCCAGCAGGTCGCGCTGGGTCGGGATGACTTTACTGTCTTTGTTGGCGTTTTCGTTGAGTAACGCCGAGTTGGTCTGCTCAACCAGTCCACGAATCTCCTGGTTCAGACGGCCGCGCTTTTCACGTTGGCTATCGCGGTCATGGCGATATTCAATGTAGGCGCGCGCCAGCTGCTTGTACGGACCGGCCATCAGCTGGTTCTCAACGGCGGTCTGGATCTCGTTGATATCAACCTGGGCGCGGCCCTGCATTTGCTGGCTAACGACTTCTGCGACGGTGGCGCAATAGTCTGCGTCATCGACTCCCGCTGCTTTAGCTGCACGCAGAATTGCTTCATTAATGCGCTCTGACTTGAACGGCACTTTACAGCCATCGCGTTTCATCACATGCGGTGTCATGATCACTCCATACTTTATAGAACAGGTTATCCACAGAGGCGGAAAGTTTGCCGAAGTCACTGGGGCTATACCTGCCGCCGTGTTGCTCCGGTTCCGGCCCTTTTTATCCACATCCCATCACCGCCAGAGTTCGATGGGCTATGGTGACATAATAGACGATTGATACCATATGTAGGGCCGGCACGCATTTTAAGTTCTATATGTAGTGATTTGCATCAAAGATGTTTGCTATTTTATTGATGCAGGACAAAGTAAAAAGACGAGAGTACGCAGGCTGGGCACCCGCGCGGAATGTAAATTTATCTGACTAAAAAATAAGCGGAAATTGGCGGGAAGAAGGCAAAAACGCTGGCACCGGCCAGCGTCATGTGATTCGCCCCTGTCCGGGCTGCGGGAACGGCCCCCGTAGCCCGGTTGAGCGCAGTGCAAGCCGGGGAAAGGTTACTCCTGCAACCACCAGATGGCTTCAAACGGACGTAGCGTCATGGCTGCAGGGCGGTTGGCTGCCTCCGGGTAGTTGCTCATCAGCACCTGCCAGTCGCCCTCCATCTCGCGGTGATGCCAGCTCTGGAATTCGCGACTCAGGTTGGCGGCGACGACCAGGGTTTTGCCCTGCCACTGGCGGCGATAGCACCACAGCGCAGGATGTTCCGCCAGGAGATCCTGATAATCTCCCCAGATCAGCACCGGCGTGGTCTTGCGTAACGTAATCAGCTGCTGGTAGGTGTAAAACACGGAGTCCGGGTCTGCCAGCGCCGCTTCGGCATTGATGGTCTGATAGTTATCGCACAGGGAAATCCACGGCTCGCCGGTGGTAAAGCCGCCCTGGGCGCGGCGATCCCACTGCATCGGCGTGCGGCTGTTATCGCGCGATTTACTGGCGAGGATCGCCAGCAGCTCGTCCGGCGCCTGTCCCTGCGCCGAGCGTTCAATAAACATGTTGTGGCTTTCCACGTCGCGATACGCGTTGATGTCCGAGAAGTGGGGGTTGGTCATGCCAATCTCTTCACCCTGATAGATATACGGGGTGCCCTGCATGCCGTGTAGTACCATCGCCAGCATTTTCGCCGCCGGAACCCGGTATTCACCTTCATCGCCGAAGCGCGACACGATGCGCGGCTGATCGTGGTTACACCAGAACAGCGCATTCCATGCCCGGTTGTGCATCCCCTGTTGCCAGTGGCTGAACAGCGCTTTGAGTGCCACGTAGTCAGGACGTGCCAGGGACCACTTTTCGCCGCCGGGATAATCGACCTTCAGGTGGTGGAAGTTAAAGGTCATCGACAGCTCGCGGCCGTCCTGCGCCGCATACTGCTGGCAATGTTCCAGCGAAGTGGAGGACATCTCGCCCACCGTCATCAACTGACGCGGGGTGAAGACATCGCGGCTCATCTCCTGCAGGAACTCATGAACCCGTGGGCCGTCGGTATAAAAACGGCGTCCGTCGCCCTGGTCATCCGTCGGGAAGGTCTGATCTTTTGAAATCAGGTTAACCACATCAAGGCGCAGGCCGTCGACGCCGCGGTCGGCCCAGAATTCGCACACCTTTTTGAGCTCTTCCCGTACCGCCGGGTTTTCCCAGTTGAGATCGGCCTGCTCCGTGGCGAACAGATGCAGATAGTACTGCCCGCTCTCGGCGTGCCACTGCCAGGCGTTGCCGCCAAATTTCGAACGCCAGTTGTTCGGTGGGGCGGTGGGCTCGCCATCGCGCCAGATGTAAAACTGGCGGTAGGGGCTCTCTTTGTTTAACGACTCGCGAAACCAGGCGTGTGCGGTTGAGGTATGGTTGAGGACCATATCCAGCACGATGCGGATCCCGCGCGCTTTGGCCTCGGCCACCAGTTCGTCGAAATCATCCAGGGTGCCGTAGGTGGGATCGATGGCGGTATAGTTCGCGACATCGTAGCCGTTATCCACCTGCGGTGAGACGTAGAATGGCGTCAGCCAGATAGCGTCCACGCCGAGGGTTTGCAGATAGTCGAGGCGCGAGGTGACCCCGCGCAGATCGCCGGTGCCGCTGCCGGTCGTGTCCTGGAAACTCTTCGGATAAATTTGGTAAATAACGCCGTTTTGCCACCAGTGGGGAAGGGTATTCATATCGCTTTCCTGCTACAACGAAGGGGCGCTAGCGCGCCCCGAAAGATAAAATCAGACAATCTGTAAGGTGCCCTGACGGAATTTACGCTGGTACACGATCGTGGTGAGCGTAATCGGCACCACCACCGCGATGACCATCGCTAACCCGAAGACCTGCCAGTAAGTTGGCTGGATGGAGAGGATCCCCGGCAGCCCGCCGACGCCGATACCGTTCGCCATCACGCCGTTCAGGCCACACAGCAGCCCGGCAAGGCCGGAGCCGATCATCGCGCAGAGCATCGGGAAGCGGTATTTCAGGTTGATCCCGTACATGGCCGGTTCCGTGACCCCAAGGTAGGCCGAGATAGCGGCCGGCACCGAAATTTCACGCTCGTTCTGTTTGCGGCTGGCGATGATAATGCCGACGACCGCCGATGCCTGGGCGATGTTAGACAGGGCAATCAACGGCCACACCGGGGTGCCGCCCATGCTCTGAATCATCTGCATATCGATAGCCAGCGTCGTCTGATGGACCCCGGTAATCACCAGCGGGGCATACAGGAAGCCGAACAGGGCGGCGCCAATCGGCGCAAAGCTGCCGGTCATCAGGTGACGCACCGCGAAGGCCACGCCGTCGCCGATCATGCGGCCAAACGGGCCGATAAAGGCATGGGCAAGGAAGACCGCCAGAATCAGCGAACATACCGGCACCACCACCAGATAGAGGTAGTCAGGGACGATACGTTTGAGGCGAGTTTCGATGAAGCCCAGCGCCAGGCCAGCCAGCAGCGCCGGGATAACCTGCGCCTGGTAGCCGACTTTCGCAATGGTAAACAGACCGAAGTTCCACACTTCCGGCACCTGCTGACCCAGCATATAGGCGTTCATCAACTGCGGAGAAACAAGGGTTACGCCGAGCACGATGCCGAGGATCGGCGTTCCGCCCATTTTCTTCACCGCTGACCAGCAGATACCGACCGGCAGGTAGAAGAAGATGGCTTCGCCAATCAGCCACAGGAAGTCATAAATGGTTTGCAGCGACGGGTGCATTTGCGCCAGCGTCTGCCCGTTGCTCATCGGCAGATCGCCGATCACGTTACGGAAGCCGAGGATCAGGCCGCCGCTGATCAGCGCCGGCAGCAGCGGGAAGAAGATCTCGGCAAAATGCGAGATCAGCTGCTCGTGCCACTTCATATTTTGTCGCGCAGCCTGTTTAGCCTGCTCTTTATCAGCAGATGCCTGGCCGGTGGTCGCCAGCAGCGCCTTGTAGTAATCGTCCACTTCCGTGCCAATCACCACCTGGAACTGCCCGGCGTTGGTGAAGCAGCCCTTCACCATGCGCAGCTGTTCGATCTCTTTGGGTTTGGCAATGGCCGGATTGTTCAGCACAAAGCGCAGACGGGTAATGCAGTGGCTGACGGTAGCAATGTTATCGCGCCCGCCCACCAGTTCGATCAATTTATCGATGTCCTGCTGATTTACTTTACTCATTATGAGGCCTCAAAACAGAGGGAAGAGATTGCGTAATGACCTGAGACGAATCCTAACGGGTCCGTGGGAATTTCAAAATGGGAACGTTCCCGAAACGCAGCAAGGATCACATAAATCCATCCTCAGGGCTTAAATAAGCGCGGCGGGAATCACGATCTGGCGGGGTTCTGTCTGGCCGGCGATCTGCGCGATCAACTGCTGGGCAGCCTGGCGCCCGGCTTCGGCGTAGCCTGGGTTGACGGTGACAATCTCCGGGTGAAGAAACTTCATCAGCGGCGTGCTGCCGACGCTGGCAACCTGCAGGTGGGCAATCTGCTGCTCCTGTAAATACTTACTGGCGCCAAGGGCGAGGGTGTCGGTGGCGCACAGCAGCGCGCTGGTCTCCGGCGTCAGCACGCTGGAGACATTGTCGTAGCCCTGTTTCATCGCCAGGCCCGGCAGGGCGGCGGACGGGGTGAGCTGGTGCTGCGCGCAGAAATCGAGATAAGCCTGATGGCGGCGCTGCCCGGTGGTGACGTCACTATGGGGCACCCCGAGAAAACTGATGTGGCGATGCCCGCTGTCGTACAGGCGCTGCATCAGCAGGTTGACCGCGCCGTTATCGTCGTAGCAGACCGAGGCGAAACCCGGCGCGTCGCGCGCCAGCAGCACCATCGATTCGCGCCAGGGCGTCAGCATCTCTTCGGTGATGCCGGTAAAACCAAACAGCACCACGCCATCGATATTGCGGCGGGCGAGGATCCTCAGATGCTCCCCGACCAGCGCCGGAGAAAACTGGCTTTCCATCATAATCGGATCGAAACCCTGCTCGTAGAAGGCCGGCAGCATGGTCTGTACGGCCAGGTTTTCCGACAGCGAATCAAGACGGGTGACGATAATGGCCACCACTTTGTCGCTTTGACCACGCATCGCCCGGGCGGAACGGGAAGGCGAGAAACCGTGCTGCAGCATCACCGCTTCGACCCGTTCACGGGTGCGTTCGTTTACGCCGCTTTCATTGTTGAGCACTCGGGATACCGTCGATTTCCCGACGCCGCTTAAGCGCGCGATATCTTTAATGGTCAGCCGGTTTTGCATGCAGGGTTCTCGTGGTCATCCGATTTAGTGAGCCTAATGCTACTCAACCAAACCGCAATGAGCAAAGTCTGGTTTACGTCTGGTTTAGTTCCGCGGGGTTATTATTGGCGACAGCGGGTTCAACTTGCCCGCTGGTTGCGCTATAGTCTGCGCCGTTTTTCCTCACTTACCGGAGATTTTATGGACCCCGATCCCACTCCTCATCCTCGATGGAGTAACTCTCTTTTCCGGTAAGCCTGCTTAGCACTGCTTTACCGGAAGCGTAAAGCAGTGACGTCCTTGATGTCCCTGCCATAAAAAAATAATACCTGACAGGTAGCGTTTTGTTGCGCCTGTCAGTTGTGCTGCGTTCGCTTGTGCGAGCGCGGAGGGACTGTTTATGTTGAAAAATATGACCCGGCAGCTGTTTACTCAGCTCAGCCGCCATTTGCCACGCCGACTGGTTCAGCGTGACCCGTTACCGGACGCTCGCCATCTGGCCAGTACGCCGATTCCTGACTCGCTAGGCAAGCACTGCCTGAACGTGGCGGCGATGGACGACAATGAACTCTGGCGCGCCTTCGACAGCCACCCGGAAGGGCTGAACGCTAGCGAAGTTGCAGAGAAAATAGCTCGCTTCGGCGACAACCAGATCCCGGCGCAGAAGCCGTCGCCATGGTGGGTGCATCTGTGGACCTGCTATCGCAACCCCTTCAACCTGCTGCTCACCGTGTTGGGGATCGTCTCTTATGCAACGGAAGATCTGTTTGCCGCCGGCGTGATTGCGCTGATGGTGGGGATCTCCACGTTACTCAACTTTGTTCAGGAAGCCCGCTCGACTAAAGCGGCGGATGCCCTCAAGGCGATGGTCAGCAATACCGCGACGGTGCTGCGGGTGGTCAACGAGCAGGGGGAAAGCCGCTGGTGCGAGCTGCCTATCGACCAGCTGGTGCCGGGCGATATCGTCAAGCTGTCGGCGGGAGATATGATCCCCGCGGACCTGCGTATCCTCCAGGCGCGGGATCTGTTCGTCGCCCAGGCCTCGCTGACCGGTGAATCGCTGCCGGTCGAAAAAGTGGTGCACAGCCGCGACCCACAGCAAAGCAACCCGCTGGAGTGCGACACCCTGTGCTTTATGGGCACCAACGTGGTGAGCGGCACGGCGCAGGCGATCGTCTTTGCGACCGGCGGCAACACCTGGTTTGGTCAGCTGGCCGGACGGGTCAGCGAGCAGGAGAGCGAGCCGAATGCCTTCCAGAAAGGCATCAGCCGCGTCAGCATGCTGCTGATCCGCTTTATGCTGGTGATGGCGCCGGTGGTGTTGCTGATTAACGGCTTTACCAAGGGCGACTGGTGGGAAGCTGCGCTGTTTGCGCTGTCGGTGGCGGTCGGCCTGACGCCGGAAATGCTGCCGATGATTGTCACCTCGACCCTGGCGCGCGGGGCGGTGAAGCTCTCGAAACAGAAAGTCATCGTCAAGCACCTCGATGCTATCCAGAATTTCGGCGCGATGGACATCCTGTGTACCGATAAAACCGGCACCCTGACGCAGGACAAAATCGTGCTGGAGAACCACACCGACGTCTCCGGCAAAGTCAGCGAGCGGGTACTGCACAGCGCCTGGCTGAATAGCCACTATCAGACCGGGTTGAAAAATCTGCTCGATACGGCGGTGCTGGAAGGGGTTGAACTCGACGCGGCGCGTCAGCTTTCCGAACGCTGGCAGAAAGTGGATGAGATCCCGTTCGACTTTGAGCGTCGCCGCATGTCGGTGGTCGTGAGTGAGCAGGAAGGGGTACATCAGCTGATTTGCAAAGGCGCGCTGCAGGAGATCCTTAATGTGTCGACCCAGGTGCGCTACAACGGCGATATCGTGCCGCTGGACGACACCATGCTGCGCCGCATCAAACGCGTGACCGATACGCTCAACCGCCAGGGGCTGCGAGTGGTGGCGGTAGCGACCCGCTATCTGCCGGCCCGCGAAGGCGACTACCAGCGGGCCGATGAGTCTGACCTGATTCTCGAAGGCTACATCGCCTTCCTCGATCCGCCGAAAGAGACCACCGCGCCGGCTCTGAAAGCGCTGAAGGCCAGCGGGATTACCGTCAAAATCCTCACCGGGGATAGCGAACTGGTCGCGGCGAAAGTGTGCCATGAAGTGGGGCTGGACCCCGGCGAAGTGGTCATCGGCAGCCAGATTGAAGCGCTGAGCGATGACGAGCTGGCCCAACTGGCAAAACGCACCACGCTGTTCGCCCGTCTTGCGCCATTGCATAAAGAGCGCATCGTGACGCTGTTGAAGCGCGAAGGGCATGTGGTCGGCTTTATGGGCGATGGCATCAACGATGCTCCGGCGCTGCGCGCGGCGGATATCGGCATCTCCGTGGATGGCGCGGTGGATATTGCCCGGGAAGCGGCGGATATTATTCTGCTGGAAAAAAGCCTGATGGTATTGGAAGAGGGGGTGATCGAAGGCCGCCGTACTTTCGCCAACATGCTGAAATACATCAAAATGACCGCCAGTTCGAACTTCGGTAACGTCTTCAGCGTGCTGGTGGCGAGCGCCTTTCTGCCGTTCCTGCCGATGCTGCCGCTGCACTTACTGATCCAGAACCTGCTGTACGATGTATCCCAGGTGGCGATCCCGTTTGATAACGTCGATGATGAGCAGATCCGCAAGCCGCAGCGCTGGAACCCTGCGGAACTGGGGCGCTTCATGGTCTTCTTCGGCCCGATCAGCTCGATTTTCGATATTCTGACCTTCTGCCTGATGTGGTGGGTGTTCCACGCCAACGTGCCGGAAGCGCAGACGCTGTTCCAGTCCGGCTGGTTTATTGAAGGGCTGCTGTCGCAAACGCTGATTGTGCATATGATCCGTACGCGGCGAATCCCGTTTATCCAGAGCCGCGCCGCGTGGCCGCTGTTTGCCATGACCCTGGTAGTGATGGTGGTGGGCATCGCGCTGCCGTTCTCACCGCTGGCGGGCTATTTACAGCTGCAGGCGCTGCCGCTGAGCTACTTCCCGTGGCTGATTGCTATTCTGGTTGGCTATATGACGTTGACCCAGATGGTGAAAGGTTTCTATAGCCGACGCTACGGCTGGCAATAATCTCAAATAATGGCTGCTGCGGCAGCCATTTCTCTTTTCGCTCCTGCAAAAATAATCTCCGCAACGCGTTGTGTTTTATTTTTTTTGAAATGATAAAGGTGTGAGAGATCACAACTATTGTTCTCTTTCAGACATTATTTTTTCCGTAAAATGACCTTCGTTGCAAAAATGAAACAGCGTGCTGAAAATCTCACGGTTATTCCTTCTTTTGTGAACATAATCATCGTAATAATTTGTTACAGGGGCTAACCTGCCCTGGCATCACCAATAACAAGATTCTTCCTGCTGCTTTTCATTCAGACCGTCATTGTTCCTGTAAACCGTTTGCTATTAGCGTTTATATATCTCTGGAGAAGGTAAATGAAACTGAGAAAAACTCTTTTAAGTCTGGGCGTGGGGTGTGGACTCCTGCTGACCTCGCAGATAACCGCGGCACAAACGCTGCGTGCGGCCGACGTTCATCCTGCTGATTATCCTAACGTCGTGGCGGTAAAACACATGGGGGAAAAACTCAGTGCCGCCACCGACGGACGGCTGGATATTAAAACGTTCCCCGGCGGCGTACTGGGCGATGAAAAGCAGATGATTGAGCAGGCGCAGCTCGGCGCGATCGATATTATTCGCGTGTCGATGGCGCCAGTAGCGGCGATTTTACCGGAAATCAACGTCTTCACCTTGCCGTATGTCTTCCGCGATGAAGACCATATGCACCACGTGCTGGACGGCATGATCGGCCAGGAAATTGGCGACCGACTGACCGCGAACAGCAAGTCACGGCTGGTGTTCCTTGGCTGGATGGACGCCGGGACGCGCAACCTGATTACCAAAGATCCGGTCGCCAAACCGGAAGATTTAAAAGGGATGAAAATCCGCGTACAGACCAGCCCGGTGGCGCTGGATACCTTAAAAGCGATGGGGGCCAACGCGGTGGCGATGGGGACCAGCGAGGTCTTCAGCGGCATGCAAACCGGGGTGATTGACGGCACGGAAAATAACCCGCCAACCTTTGTGGCGCATAACTACCTGCCGGTAGCCAAGAATTATACCTGGAGTAAGCATTTCATTATTCCTGAGCTTTTTCTGTTCTCTAAACCAAAGTGGGACAAGCTGAAGAAAGAGGATCAGGAATTAATTATCAAACTGGCGAAAGAAGCCCAGGCCGAGCAACGCAAGCTGTGGGAAGCCTATAACACCAAATCGCTGGAAACCATGAAACAGCAGGGCGTTAAGTTTTATGACATTGACACCGACTATTTCTATAAAGCAACACAATCAGTGCGGGATAAATACGGTAAAGACCATCAGGATTTGATCAAGCAAATTCAGGATGTGCAGTAATTAATCAGGCGGATGGATTATTCCATCCGCCCTGAACTGATTATTAAGTCGAGGTAATGGTGATGGGTGAATATTATTCATCGGTAATGGACATACTTTATCGAATTTCTATGTGGATTGCCGGGCTGGCGCTGCTGGTGATGGTGGCGGTGATCCCGGTTGGCATATTTGCGCGCTACGTGATGAACAGCGCGCTGTCATGGCCTGAACCGATAGCCATATTGTGCATGGTGACGTTCACCTTTATCGGTGCGGCTGTGAGCTACCGCGCCGGTTCACATATCGCCGTCAGCATGGTGACCGACCGCCTGGGCGATAGCGCCCGTCGTTTCTGCTCTGTCGTGGCCGATCTTATCCTGATGGCCATCTGTATTTTCATCCTCTGGTACGGCTCCTCACTGTGTATCGAACTGTGGGAACAACCGGTCGCGGAATTCCCGCTGCTCACCGCCGGAGAAAACTACCTGCCGCTCCCGATTGGCTCGGCGATCACGCTGCTGTTCATCATCGAAAAGATCTGCCGCGGCGACCAGTATCAACGTCCCATCGTCATGCTGGGTTCAACCAGTTGATCGTCGATCCGACTGCATAGAGGAATACAGATGGATGCCTTTATTCTCGTTTTTACGCTGGCGATCATGCTGGCGATTGGGGTGCCGGTAGCGTACGCCGTGGGGATCAGCGCGATCGTTGGCGCCTGGTATATTGATATCCCGCTGGAGGCGGTGATGATCCAGCTGACCAACGGCGTGAACAAGTTCTCGCTGCTGGCGATCCCGTTCTTTATCCTCGCCGGGGCGATCATGGCCGAAGGGGGGATTGCGCGGCGGCTGGTGAACTTTGCCTACATTTTTGTCGGGTTTATTCGCGGCGGCCTGTCGCTGGTGAATATTGTTGCCTCGACCTTTTTTGGCGCGATTTCCGGGTCATCGGTGGCGGATACCGCCTCTATCGGTTCGGTGATGATCCCGGAGATGGATAAAAAAGGCTACCCGCGCGACTTTGCGGCGGCGGTGACCGCCAGCGGTTCGGTCCAGGCGATCCTGACGCCGCCGAGCCATAACTCGGTGATTTACTCGCTGGCTACCGGGGGGACGGTGTCGATTGCCGCACTGTTTATCGCCGGGATCCTGCCGGGACTGTTGCTCAGTTTTGCCCTGATGGTGATGTGCGTCGGCTTTGCCCACAAGCGCGGCTACCCGAAAGGCGAGCGGGTGCCGTTTCGCCAGGCGTTGACGATCTTTGTCGATACGCTATGGGGCCTGATGACGGTAGTGATCATCATGGGCGGGATCCTCTCCGGTATTTTCACCGCCACGGAATCGGCGGCGATTGCCTGCCTGTGGGCCTTCTTTGTCACCATGTTTATATACCGTGACTACAAATGGTCCGAGCTGCCAAAGCTGATGTATCGCACGGTGAAGACCGTCACGATCGTGATGATCCTGATCGGTTTTGCCGCCGCCTTTGGCGCCATCATGACTTACATGCAGCTGCCGATGCGCATCACCGAAGCCTTTACCAGCATCTCGGATAACAAGTACGTCATTCTGATGTGCATTAACATTATGCTGCTGCTGGTCGGTACGCTGATGGACATGGCTCCGCTGATTCTGATCCTGACGCCGGTGCTGCTGCCGGTGACCAATGCGCTGGGTATCGACCCGGTCCACTTCGGGATGATCATGCTGGTCAACCTTGGGATTGGCCTGATCACGCCGCCGGTCGGTTCGGTGCTGTTTGTGGCCAGTGCGGTGAGTAAGCAGAAGATAGAGCAGGTGGTGAAGGCGATGCTGCCGTTTTATGCGGTGCTGTTCCTGGTGCTGCTGCTGGTGACCTATGTTCCGGCGATCTCGCTGTTCCTGCCGAAACTGTTTGGCGTGATGTAATGCGTGAGAAGGGGTGAATGTATCCGGCCTGAGCAAACAATGCAGGCCGGATAAGCCAGCAGACTATCCGGCTGTGATGCAGAGATTAGCGGCGAATAGCGATCGCTTCGATCTCGATTTTCACGTCTTTCGGCAGACGAGCAACTTCAACGCATGAACGGGCCGGGAAGGTGGCCTGGTGTTCGGTGAAGAACGCTTCATACGCAGCATTCACGGTGGCAAAGTCGTTCAGATCTTTAACGAAGACGGTAGTTTTCACAATATCGCCCACTTTCAGGCCCGCGGCTTCAACGATAGCCTTCACGTTGTCCAGAGACTGACGCGCCTGAGCGGCGATATCTTCCGGCACGCTACCGGTTTTCGGGTCGACGGGGATCTGGCCGGAAGTGATGATCATGCTCCCCAGATCAACACCCTGAACGTATGGGCCGATTGCTGCTGGTGCATTTTCCGTCGCGATAGTTTTAGACATGAGTTCTCCTTAATAACAGCATTATATACCCTTCATCCTGCGAGTTGCCTCGTCGCGGCAGGGGGCGAATGGTCCGTGCTGCCGGCAAAGACGCAGCTTGCAGCATTGCGCGTATGGAACCCGGCCATTATAGGGAGCCGGGTAGCCAATACCAACCTCAATTAGTTGGCCAGAACCACATAATGTGAAAACTCTTTTTCACAATATTTGCACTTCAGCGCGATATCATTTTCACGTTTTTTGACCGCGAAGCTCGAGGAAACCGGCTCGGCGTGGCTGATGCAGTTGCTGTTCGGGCAGACCAGCACGTTGTTAATCCGGTCCGGCAGGTTAGGGCGTAATTTGCCTACCACTTCATAATCATCGATACGGTTAACCGTGGCATGCGGGGCATACAGCGCCAGCTGGTTTACCTGTTCTTCGGTCAGGAAGGTATTCTCGATTTTCACCAGGTCTTTGCGGCCCATTTCGCCTGACGGCAGATTCAGGCCGATGGTGATGCGCTGATCCGTTTCGGTCAGCTTAAACAGCGTCAGCAGCTTAAAACCAACCTGCGCAGGGATGTGGTCGATAACGGTGCCACGTTTGATGGCTTCTACTTGCAGTTTATTATCGTGTGTCATGGTCGTTTCCCCTTACAGAGCCAGCTCGCTATTGAGTACCAGTGCCAGTAATGCCTGGCGGGCGAAGATGCCATTCCCGGCCTGCTGGAAGTACCAGGCGTGCGGCGTTTTATCAACATCGGTGGTGATTTCATCAATGCGCGGCAGCGGGTGCAGCACTTTCATATTATCGCGGGCGCCTTCGAGGTCGGCGGCGCGCAGGACAAACTGCGCCTTCACGTTGGCGTATTCGGACGGGTCGAGACGCTCTTTCTGTACGCGGGTCATGTAGAGAATATCCACGTCCTCCATTACTTCATCAATGGCGCTATGCACGCTCCAGGCAATCCCTTTCTCATCCAGCATATCGAGGATGTACTGCGGCATGGCTAACGCATCCGGAGCGATAAAGTAGAAGCGGTTGCCGTTAAACTTCGCCAGCGCCTGGGTCAGGGAGTGGACGGTGCGGCCATATTTGAGGTCGCCGACCATCGCGACGTTGAGATTTTCCAGGCGGCCCTGGGTTTCCTGAATGGTGAACAGATCGAGCAGGGTTTGCGTCGGGTGCTGGTTGGCGCCATCGCCGGCGTTGAGGACCGGAATGCCGCCGGAAAACTCGGTCGCCAGCCGTGAGGCCCCTTCCTGCGGATGTCGCATCACGATGGCGTCGACATAGGTGCTGATGACCGAAATGGTGTCGGCCAGGGTTTCCCCTTTTTTGCCCAGCGAGGTGTTGCTGCTGTCAGAGAACCCTACCACGCTGGCGCCCAGGCGGTGCATCGAGGTTTCAAACGACAGGCGGGTACGGGTGGAGGCTTCAAAGAAGCAGCTGGCGATAACCTTATGCTTCAGCAGTTCCGGCTGTGGGTTTGCTTTGAGTTTTGCAGCGGTCGCCAGCACCAGTTCGAGGTCTTCTCGGCTGAGATCGTTTATGGAAATGATATGTTTTTGATATAGCGGGTTAGCCATGTTTATCTCCTGACGCCTGGGCAAAAAAAAAGCCCCTTAAATAAGGGGCTTCGAGAATTCATTGAGCAACGGAAAGAAAAACGCTACGCCAGCGCCTGTGTACAGACGCGGTAAGACAGAATGTCGTACGCAGTAGACCATGCTTCCTCCCGGCAAATCGACCGACATTATATGCAGCTCAAATTTCGGATCAAGTGATTAGTCCACAAACAAGAAAACGATTGCCTCAGGAAGCCTGCGCCAGCGCAAAAAACCATAAAAAATAAGTGGTATGGCAGTGCGAAGGGGCGTATAAAAACAAAAATGAAAAGCTGTTTTATATTTTGGGGAATATTATGATCGTTGGTCACATCCATCATTTGCAAACCTGGCTGCCGGACGCGCTGCGTCAGGCGATTGAGCATGTTAAAGCGCACGTCAGCGAGGAGACGCTGCCGGGAAAATACGATATTGACGGCAACAATGTGTTTTACCTGGTCTCGGAAGACACCACCGAGCCATTTGCTGCCCGCCGCGCGGAGTACCATGCTCGCTATCTGGATATCCAGATTGTCCTGCGTGGTCAGGAGGCGATGACCTTCAGCACGCAGCCTGCCGGCACGCCGGACACCGACTGGCTGGAAGGGAAAGACATTGCGTTTCTCGCCGCCGGCGAGCAGGAGAAAACCGTGATTCTCAGCGAGGGTGACTTTGTGGTGTTTTACCCGGGCGAAGTTCACAAACCGCTGTGCGCCGCGGGCGAACCGGCCAAAGTGCGTAAAGTGGTTGTGAAGGTGCGGATGGCGTAACGGCGCAGTCCGGGATCTCCCCGGTGGCGCTTCGCGCCGCCATCCGGGGATATGTTTCGTTATTTACTCAGCGTTGCCACCATCACCGCTTTAATGGTGTGCATGCGGTTTTCCGCCTGATCGAAGACGATACTGGCGGGCGATTCAAAGACCTCGTCGGTCACTTCCATGCCGCCGTGCAGGCCGTACTCTTCGGCCATTTGTTGGCCCAGGGTGGTTTGATCGTCATGGAATGCCGGCAGACAATGCAGGAACTTAACCTGCGGGTTACCGGTCAGTGCCATCATTTCGCTATTCACCTGATAGGCACGCAGCAGCGCGATGCGCTCCGCCCACTTCTCTTTGGCTTCACCCATAGAAACCCAGACGTCGGTATAAATAAAGTCCGCGCCCTTCACGCCAGCGGCGATATCTTCGGTCAGGGTGATGTTACCGCCGTGCTTCTGCGCCAGCGCCGTGCACTCTGCCACCAGATTCTCTTCCGGCCAGCAGTCCGCCGGGGCCACCAGGCGCAGATCCAACCCGGTCAGCGCGGCGGCTTCAAGCATGGAGTTCCCCATGTTGTTGCGGGCATCACCGGCATACACCAGCGTCATTTCGTTAAAGGCTTTGCCCGGAAGATGCTCCTGCATGGTCAGCAAATCGGCCAGCAGCTGGGTTGGGTGGAACTCGTTAGTCAGGCCATTCCACACCGGGACGCCGGCATAGCTGGCTAGCGTCTCGACGATCTCCTGACCATGACCGCGATACTGAATACCGTCATACATCCGTCCCAGCACGCGAGCCGTATCTTTAATCGATTCTTTATGGCCAATCTGGCTGCCGCTTGGCCCGAGATAGGTCACGCGGGCGCCCTGGTCAAATGCGGCAACTTCGAAAGAGCATCGTGTACGGGTAGAGTCTTTTTCGAAGATGAGCGCGATGTTTTTTCCAGCAAGGTGTTGGATTTCAATGCCGTTTTTTTTATCGGTTTTCAGTCTGGCGGCCAGCGCCAGTAGGGCAGTGATTTCTGCAGGGGTAAAATCGAGCAACTTTAGAAAATGTTTGTGATAAAACGCGGACATGGTTCCCTCGCTGGCTTAAGCCACTTATTGAATTAAAATTCAATTTATATGTATGAATATTCATTTGCAACCCCGTTTCACAAATCTTTTGCACAAAGGTGGAGGCAATCACGGCGGTATGTGACAATAGAAGTATCTGTCGCACATTATGAGGAACAAGCCATGGCAAACCCGGAACTACTGGAAGAACAGCGCGAAGAAACGCGTCTGATTATTGAAGAACTGCTCGAAGACGGCAGCGACCCTGATGCGCTGTACACCATCGAGCATCATCTCTCCGCCGACGACTTTGAAACTCTGGAGAAAGTGGCAGTAGAAGCTTTCAAAATGGGCTACGAAGTGACCGAGCCGGAAGAGCTGGAAGTCGAAGAAGGCGAAGTGGTTATCTGCTGCGATATCCTGAGCGAAAGTGCCTTAAAAGTAGAACTGATTGATGCCCAGGTGGAGCAGCTGCTGAACCTGGCAGAGAAATTCGGCGTTGAATATGACGGTTGGGGAACCTACTACGAAGACCCTAACGGCGAAGACGGTGACGAAGAAGACGACGAAGATCTCGTCGATGAAGACGACGACGGCGTTCGTCACTAAGCAAGCCTGCACGTCATCCTTCAGGCACTTCTCTGTTGGCGATACTCAGAAACCCCGGCGACATAGCGACTATGCCGTCGGGGTTTTTCGCCTTAATGCACCTGATCGATCCTGTGCATTGTTGGATACGGTGACGACCGATGACCGTTGGCGTATAGCAAGGAACTTTAATGGACTACCCGCAAATACTCGCCCCTGTACTCAATTTTCTCCACTGCCCGACGCCGCAGGCATGGATTGATGAAGCCCGTAAGCCGGAAAATCTGCCGCTGCTGCTGACCGACCACATGGTCTGCGAGCTTAAAGCGGCGCAGAACGCGCTGCTGCTGGTGCGCAAATATGTCGCCGATAAAAGCGGGGCCGACGAACTGCTGGCCTGCCTGAAGCCGTATGAAGACTTTACCTACCGCTGGGGGCCCGAGCCGGATTTCGCTGCGCTGCATAAACAGATCAACAAAAGCACGATGCCGCAGACCGACGACCCCTGGGGGCGTCAGCTGGTGGACAGTATGGTGCTGCTGATTAAAGAGGAGCTGCATCACTTCTGGCAGGTGCGGGAGATGATGCTGGCCCACGATATCCCCTACGTCAAAATGACCGCCAGTAACTACGCGCGCGGATTACGCAGGGAGGTGCGTTCCCACGAACCGGTGATGCTTATCGATAAGCTGATTTGCGGAGCCTATATCGAGGCGCGCTCCTGTGAGCGCTTTGCGGCACTGGCGCCGTGGCTGAATGACGATCTGCAGAAGTTCTATCTGTCGCTGCTGCGCTCCGAAGCGCGGCATTATCAGGATTACCTGGATCTAGCGCAGCAGATTGCCGATGAGGATATCAGCGAGCGGATCCGCCAGCTTGGCGAAGCTGAGGCGGCGCTTATTCTCGCGCCAGAAGCCGAGTTGCGTTTCCACAGCGGCGTCCCGGTTAACGTTTGAGAGAGGATAATCCCGGAGGCGGTGCTCCGCACCTGTCCGGGCTACCAAACCGCACGCACCTGTAGCCCGGTCAGCGAAGCGCCACCGGGGAGATGCCGGAGGCGGAGCTCGGCATCAGTCCGGGTTACCAAATCGCACGAACCTGTAGCCCGGTCAGCGAAGCACCACCGGGGAAATGCTGGAGGCGGCGCTCGGTACCAGTCCGGGTTACCAAATTGCACGCACCTGTAGCCCGGTCAGCGAAGCGCCACCGGGGAGGATCACGGCGCTGAGAAGCTACAGCGCTTTGAGCATCCGGACTTCGCAGTCCACATGGCCGGTACGGCCCAGCGGCGCGTCGATATGCAGGAAGCCGAGGTGTTCATACAACCCGACGGCTTCTTTCAAAAAGGCGGTGGTTTCCAGATAGCAGCGTTTGAAACCCTGCTCGCGGGCGTGTTCCAGCGCCAGCAGCGCCAGTTTCTTTGCCAGCCCCTGGCCACGGGCGGAGGTCATGAAATACATTTTCTGCAGCTCGCAGATATCCGCTTCACTATGGGCCAGCGGCGCTACGCCGCCACCGCCAACCACCCGGCCATCCTGTTCAACCACCCAATAGGCCGATCCCGGCTGGCTGTAAAGCTCAAACAGCTCATCCAGATTCGGATCGGCTACCGTATAGCCTTTATCTGCCGTCAGCCCATACTCCGCAGAAACCTGGCGGATAACCTGAGCAATAGCGGCATTATCTTCAGCGGTGATGCGGCGCAGCGACAATGTGGTGGTCGCGATCGTATTCATACGATGACTCATAGCAAAAAAATAGCGGATGGTGTTGTTAATAACACCCTGTACGGGGAAAGTGCAAGCGGGGAACGCGGATAAAAAAACGCCCCTTGCCGGATTGCGCAAGGGGCGGATGGATTACAGCGCGGCGATGACCGCCTGCTGTTCAATCAGTTTGCTTTTCGCTTCCGCGTAGCCTTCCAGTTTCTCGCGCTCTTTGGCGATAACCGCTTCCGGGGCACGGGCTACGAAACCTTCGTTGGAGAGCTTGCTTTCGATGCGGCTGATTTCACCTTCGATTTTCGCCACTTCCTTCGCCAGACGCGCCAGCTCATCTTCTTTGTTGATGAGACCCGCCATCGGGATCAGCAGCTCGGCGCCGTCGATAATCTTAGTGACCGAAACCGGACCTTTATCATCGGCAGACAGCACGGTGATGCTTTCCAGACGCGCCATCGACTGCAGGAAGCTCTGGTTGTCAGTCACGCGACGCTGAGCGTCAGCGCTACAGCCGCGCAGCAGCAGTTCCAGCGGTTTACCCGGAGCGATGTTCATTTCCGCACGGATATTACGCACGGCGACGATCGCCTGCTTCAGCCATTCGGTATCGGCCAGCGCCGCTTCATCGACCTGAGACGCATCGTACTGCGGGAACGGCTGCAGCATGATGGTGTCGGCGGTCACGCCGCAAATGACCTTCACGCGCTGCCAGATGGTTTCGGTGATGAACGGAATGATCGGGTGCGCCAGGCGCAGCAGTCCTTCCAGCACGGTCACCAGCGTGTTGCGGGTGCCGCGCAGTTCAGCGTCTGAACCACCGGTCATAACCGGCTTGGTCAGCTCCAGGTACCAGTCACAGAACTGGTTCCAGGTGAATTCATACAGAATGCCCGCGGCGATATCGAAGCGGTAGCTGTCCAGCGCCTCGCGGTAGTTCTTGATGGTCTGGTTGAATTCCGCAAGGATCCAGCGATCGGCCAGAGACAGCACCATGTCGCCGCCGTTAAAGCCGCAATCCTGATCTTCGGTGTTCATCAGCACGAAGCGGCTGGCGTTCCACAGCTTGTTACAGAAGTTGCGGTAACCTTCCAGGCGTTTCATGTCCCAGTTGATGTCACGGCCGGTAGAGGCCAGCGCCGCCAGGGTGAAGCGCAGGGCGTCGGTGCCGTGCGGCTCGATGCCGTTCGGGAACTGTTTCTCAGTGCGTTTGGCGATTTTCTCTGCCAGCTGCGGCTGCATCATGTTGCCGGTACGTTTTTCCAGCAGATCCGGCAGGGAGATACCGTCGACCATATCCAGCGGGTCAATGACGTTGCCCTTGGATTTGGACATCTTCTGGCCTTCGTCGTCACGAATCAGACCGGTCATGTAGACGGTATGGAACGGAACCTGCGGCTTGCCGTTTTCATCTTTGATGAAGTGCATGGTCATCATGATCATGCGGGCAATCCAGAAGAAGATGATGTCAAAGCCAGAGACCATCACGCTGGTCGGGTGGAACTGACGCAGAGCATCGGTGTTTTCCGGCCAGCCGAGGGTTGAGAACGTCCACAGCGCGGAGGAGAACCAGGTGTCGAGCACGTCTTCGTCCTGGCGCAGCGCGACGTCAGCGGACAGGTTGTTTTCCTGACGCACTTCGTCTTCGGTGCGGCCCACGTAGACGTTGCCTTCGTTGTCATACCACGCCGGGATGCGGTGACCCCACCACAGCTGACGGGAGATACACCAGTCCTGAATATCGCGCATCCAGGAGAAGTACATGTTTTCGTACTGCTTCGGCACGAACTGGATGTCGCCGTTCTCAACCGCTTCCACGGCCGGTTTAGCCAGCACGTCGGCACGCACGTACCACTGGTCGGTGAGCATCGGTTCGATAACCACGCCGCCACGGTCGCCGTACGGTACGGTCAGGTCGTGCGGTTTAATCTCTTCCAGCAGGCCCAGCGCGTCGATAGCGGCAACAACGGCTTTACGCGCGGCAAAGCGTTCCATTTTCTGGAACTCCGCCGGGATGGCGTTCGAGTAAACGTCGGACTCTTCGCCTTTGGTGTCATACACTTCCGCGCTTTCACGGATATCGCCGTCAAAGGTCAGAATGTTGATCATCGGAAGCTGATGACGACGACCGACTTCGTAGTCGTTAAAGTCATGCGCCGGGGTGATTTTTACGCAGCCGGTGCCTTTTTCCATATCGGCGTGTTCGTCGCCGACGATCGGAATGCGGCGGTCAACCAGCGGCAGCACGATGAATTTGCCAATCAGGTCTTTGTAACGCGGGTCTTCCGGGTTAACGGCCACGCCGGTATCACCCAGCAGGGTTTCCGGACGGGTGGTCGCCACCACCAGGTAATCTTTACCGTCTGCGGTTTTCGCGCCGTCGGCCAGCGGGTAGCGGATGTGCCACATTGAGCCTTTGGACTCACGGTTTTCCACTTCGAGGTCGGAAATCGCGGTGCGCAGTTTCGGGTCCCAGTTGACCAGGCGCTTGCCGCGGTAAATCAGGTCTTCTTTGTACAGGCGCACAAAGACTTCTTTCACCGCATTGGAGAGGCCTTCGTCCATGGTGAAGCGCTCGCGCTCCCAGTCCACGGAGTTGCCAAGGCGGCGCATCTGACGGGTAATGGTGCCGCCGGATTCGGCTTTCCACTGCCAGATTTTATCGATAAAGGCATCGCGACCGTAATCGTGGCGGGTTTTACCTTCTTCAGCAGCAATCTTACGCTCCACCACCATCTGGGTAGCGATACCCGCGTGGTCGGTACCTGCCTGCCACAGGGTATTTTTACCCTGCATGCGCTGGTAGCGAATCATGGTATCCATGATGGTTTGCTGGAAAGCATGACCCATATGCAAACTGCCGGTGACGTTCGGCGGCGGGATCATGATGCAGAAGCTTTCCTGGCTTTCATTACCATTCGGTTTGAAATAGCCCTGCTTTTCCCAGTGCTCGTAAAGCGGCTGTTCGATATCTTGTGGGTTGTATGTCTTTTCCATTATTTCCAGGTTGCCGTATTCAGGTTGAAACCAGCCATGCGGTACGCTTTGTAGCGTTCGCGCGCCAGTTGTTTCAGAGAATCTTCGTAAGGGACAAAGTCTACCACTTCTGTGAAAGCGGTGGCAAAATCTGCAAAATTAACCCGCAGACTGATCAGAATATCCCGCGGGCTGCTGTTGCGCTTTTGCGGCCAGGCAATTTCCACCGGTGCGCCGCCTCTGGGGCCTTCTCCCGCCAGATTATGCGGGACGAAGCTTTCCGGGGGACGCGCCCACAGCGCTTCATCGAGGCGAATGGCCTGCTGCTCATCTTCGCAGGCAATCAGCACACGTTTGCCGCTGCGCCAACGTTCTGCGGCAACGTCACACACCAGTTGTTCAACGGCGCTTAAGCCATCCTGTTGCGTATCATTGTCGAGCAGATAGAACGTTGCATTCTTCATAATCTATACCCATTGTCTTTCTGGCGGCCTCGTTGTTGGCTGCCCTCGCTCATCCCAGTCACCCCGTTATCTATGCTCCTGGGGATTCGTGCGGTTGCCGCCGTGACGTAACCCGAAATCCAGAGGGTATAGAATGTAATGGGGGCACTGAACCCGGCAAGCAAGGCCTGCCGGGTACGCTTGATTTTACTCTTCGCCAGTAAACCCGGCGCGGTTGAGCAGGAACTGCGACAGCAGGGCGACCGGACGACCGGTGGCGCCTTTGGCTTTACCGGAACGCCATGCGGTACCGGCGATATCCAGGTGCGCCCAGTTGTACTTACGGGCGAAGCGCGACAGGAAGCAGCCGGCGGTGATGGCACCGCCAGGACGCCCGCCGATATTCGCCATATCCGCGAAGTTCGACTCCAGCTGATCGTGGAACTCGTCGCTCAGCGGCAGACGCCACGCGCGGTCACCCGCCAGTTCAGAGGCGCCAATCAGTTCGTGGGCCAGCGGATTGTGGTTCGACATCAGGCCGGTGATGTGATGGCCCAGCGCAATCACGCAGGCGCCGGTCAGCGTTGCCACGTCGACTACCGCTTCCGGTTCGAAACGTTCAACGTAGGTCAGCACGTCGCACAGCACCAGGCGGCCTTCTGCATCGGTGTTTAACACTTCAACCGTCTGGCCGGACATGGTGGTCAGGACGTCGCCCGGACGATAGGCGCGTCCACCAGGCATGTTTTCACAGCCGGCCAGCACCCCAATCACGTTCAGCGGCAGCTGCAGCTCAGCGACCATGCGCATCACGCCGTAAACCGCTGCGGCGCCGCACATGTCGTACTTCATCTCATCCATGCCTTCGGCAGGCTTGATGGAGATGCCGCCGGAGTCAAAGGTCAACCCTTTGCCGACCAGCACGATTGGCCGCGCATCTTCCGACGGGTTGCCTTTGTATTCGATAACCGACATCAGCGACTCGTTCTGCGAACCGTTGCCGACCGCCAGATAGGAGTTCATGCCCAGCTCGCGCATCTGCTGTTCGCCAATCACGCGGGTGACGACATTTTTACTGTAGGTATCGGCCAACTGACGAGCCTGAGAAGCCAGGTAAGCTGCGTTACAGATGTTCGGCGGCATATTGCCGAGATCTTTCGCCGCTTTGATGCCGGCGGCAATTGCCAGGCCGTGCTGGATAGCGCGCTCGCCGCTGGTCAGCTCGCGACGGGTCGGAACGTTGAAGACCATTTTACGCAGCGGGCGACGTGGCTCGCTTTTGTTGGTTTTCAGCTGATCGAAGCTGTACAGCGTCTCTTTGGCGGTCTCAACGGCCTGGCGTACTTTCCAGTAGTTGTTGCGGCCTTTGACGTGCAGCTCGGTCAGGAAACAGACCGCTTCCATCGAACCGGTATCATTCAGCGTATTTATCGTTTTCTGAATGACTTGTTTATACTGACGTTCATCCAGCTCACGTTCTTTGCCACAGCCAATCAACAGAATGCGCTCTGACAGAATGTTGGGCACATGGTGCAGCAGCAGCGTCTGGCCAGGTTTACCCTCCAGTTCACCGCGACGCAGCAGCGCGC
The DNA here is from genome assembly GCF_014298075.1 of Enterobacter sp. JUb54. Classification (GTDB taxonomy): domain Bacteria; phylum Pseudomonadota; class Gammaproteobacteria; order Enterobacterales; family Enterobacteriaceae; genus Klebsiella; species Klebsiella lignicola. Next base: position 3,446,368 of record NZ_CP060418.1, on the reverse strand, counting down.
TGATATAACCGTCACTGATTTTATCGAGTTGTTCGGCAATCGGGGAGAGGCGGCGCGGCTCAAAAACGCCGACTACGATACAGGCACTCCGCTGTTTCTCCGGGCTACCGCTTTTTACACTGAACTCCATGCACTACGCTCCTGAATCTTAAAGACAACGACGGTGGCTACGGATAGAATTGAAAGCTTTCGTAACTCATGTCCGCTGTTGCGGTGACTTCGTGTTAATCTTAACGTTATTACGGCTTTGGTTCGTCAGAAAAAAAACCTGATACGCGGAACCAATGAGTCATTTAATCTTAGCGATGATTTCGAAGACCAAAGAGAATAAATGACGTTTAAGCCATGAAACAAGCAATTTTCCTGCAATAAGACGGGTTTTTACGGGCGTATTTATAGTGATAATCATAAGATATCTGGTTCGTGAGACGCTGAAAAGCCAGTTGGCGATCCTGTTCATCCTGCTACTCATTTTCTTTTGCCAGAAACTGGTCAGGATCCTCGGCGCGGCGGTAGATGGCGACATCCCGACAAATCTGGTGCTCTCCCTGTTAGGGCTGGGCGTACCGGAAATGGCGCAGCTTATTCTGCCCCTGAGTCTGTTCCTCGGGCTGCTAATGACGCTGGGCAAACTGTATACCGAAAGTGAAATCACGGTGATGCACGCCTGCGGCCTGAGCAAGGCCGTGCTGGTCAAAGCGGCGATGATCCTCGCGCTGTTTACCGGTGCCGTGGCGGCCGTCAACGTGATGTGGGCCGGCCCCTGGTCGTCCCGCCATCAGGATGAAGTACTGGCAGAAGCCAAAGCCAACCCCGGCATGGCCGCGCTGGCCCAGGGCCAGTTCCAGCAGGCCAGCGATGGCAGCGCCGTGCTGTTTATTGAAAGTGTGAACGGCAATCGCTTCCAGGATGTATTCCTTGCGCAGCTGAAGCCGAAAGGCAATGCGCGTCCTTCCGTCGTCGTGGCGGACACCGGCGAACTGTCGCAGAAGAAAGACGGTTCGCAGGTGGTGACCATGAATCAGGGTACCCGCTTTGAAGGCACGGCGATGCTGCGTGACTTCCGCATTACCGACTTTAAAAATTACCAGGCAATTATCGGCCATCAGGCGGTCTCCTCGGACCCCAGCGATACTGAACAGATGGACATGCTGACGCTGTGGAAAACCGATACTGACCGCGCCCGCGCGGAGCTGCACTGGCGCTTCACGCTGGTGGCGACGGTGTTCATTATGGCGCTGATGGTGGTCCCGCTGAGCGTGGTGAATCCACGTCAGGGACGGGTGCTGTCAATGCTGCCGGCGATGCTGCTGTACCTGGTCTTCTTCCTGCTGCAAACCTCGATTAAGTCCAACGGCGGTAAAGGTAAAATCGACCCGATGATCTGGATGTGGGGTATCAACCTGCTCTATTTCGCGCTGGCCGTGCTGCTGAACCTGTGGGATACGGTGCCGATGCGCCGCTTCCGTGCCCGTTTTAACAAAGGAGCGGCGTGATGCAGGCGTTTGGCGTACTCGACCGTTATATCGGTAGGACGATTTTCAACACCATCATGATGACGCTGTTCATGCTGGTGTCGCTGTCGGGCATTATCAAATTTGTCGATCAGCTGAAAAAGGCCGGCCAGGGCAGCTATGACGCGCTCGGTGCCGGGCTGTATACCATTCTTAGCGTACCGAAAGACGTGCAGATTTTCTTCCCGATGGCGGCGCTGCTTGGCGCACTGTTGGGGCTCGGGATGCTGGCACAGCGTAGCGAACTGGTGGTGATGCAGGCCTCCGGTTTCACCCGTTTACAGGTGGCGCTGGCGGTGATGAAAACCGCAATTCCGCTGGTATTGCTGACGATGGCGATCGGTGAATGGGTCGCGCCGCAGGGCGAACAGATGGCGCGTAACTACCGTGCGCAGCAGATGTACGGTGGGTCGTTGCTGTCCACCCAGCAGGGGCTGTGGGCGAAAGACGGTCATAACTTCGTTTATATTGAGCGGGTGAAAGGCAACGATGAGCTGGGCGGCGTGAGTATTTACGCGTTTAACGATCAGCGTCGTTTGCAGACCGTCCGCTATGCGGCCTCGGCGAAATTCGATAACGACAATAAAGTCTGGCGCCTGTCGCAGGTCGATGAGTCAAACCTCACCGACCCGAAACAGATAACCGGATCGCAGATGGTTAGCGGAACCTGGAAAACCAAGCTGACGCCCGACAAGCTGGGCGTGGTGGCACTGGATCCGGATGCGCTGTCGATCAGCGGCCTGCACAACTACGTGACCTATCTGAAATCCAGCGGCCAGGACCCGGGGCGTTATCAGCTCAATATGTGGAGCAAAATCTTCCAGCCGCTGTCGGTAGCGGTGATGATGCTGATGGCCCTGTCGTTTATCTTCGGCCCGCTGCGTAGCGTGGCGATGGGGGTGAGGGTGGTCACCGGGATCAGCTTTGGCTTTATCTTCTACGTGCTGGACCAGATTTTTGGCCCACTGACGCTGGTTTACGGCATCCCGCCGATTATCGGTGCGCTGCTGCCAAGCGCCAGCTTCTTCCTGATCAGCCTCTGGCTGATGATGAAAAAGAGCTAGCACGACGTCCCCCGCGCGGTCATCGCGCGGGGGGCGATACTACCGTTTTCGCCCGCCCAGTAAACTTCCCAGCATACCTCTGACAATCTGATTGGTTACCTGCCGCACCGCGCTTTTCGCCGCGGTCTGCACGATGCCGTCCCGCTTGCCGCCTCGTGGCCCGGTGGTGCCGAACAGAATATCTTTCAGCCCGCCGAGCAGACCGTCGTCATCGCTGGCCGTCTGGCCTTTGGCCGGGGGCGCCGCCTGTTGATCCACGGTGGCCTGAACCCCTTTTTGCAGCATTTCAAACGCCGATTCACGGTCGATCTCTTCTTCGTATTTACCGTACAGCGCGGAGTGGTTAATCAGGCCGTTGCGCTCGTCGTCGGTCACCGGCCCCATTCGTGAGCACGGGGCGATAACCATGGCGCGTTCGACCACCGACGGGCTGCCTTTCTCATCGAGGAAGGAGATCAGCGCTTCGCCGGTGCCCAACTCCTGAATCGCCTGCTCGGTGCTGAAGGCCGGGTTGGCGCGCATGGTCTGCGCCGCGGTTTTCACCGCTTTCTGATCTTTCGGCGTAAAGGCGCGCAGGGCGTGCTGAACGCGGTTACCCAGCTGACCCAGGACCGCGTCGGGAATATCTGACGGGTTCTGCGAGACGAAGTAGACCCCCACGGCTTTGGAGCGAATCAGGCGGATCACCTGTTCGATTTTATCCAGCAGCACCTGCGGGGCATCGTTAAACAGCAGATGCGCTTCATCGAAGAAAAAGACCAGTTTGGGCTTATCGAGATCGCCGGCTTCCGGCAGACGCTCGTAGAGTTCAGAGAGCATCCACAGCAGGCTGGCGGCGTAGAGCTTAGGCATCTGATACAGCTTCTCGGCGCTGAGGATATTTATCACCCCTTTGCCATTTTCATCGAGGCGCATCCAGTCCTGGATATCGAGCATTGGCTCACCGAAAAAGTGTTCCGCCCCCTGCTGTTCCAGGGTCAGCAGGCCGCGCTGAATGGCGCCGACCGAGGCGCTGCTGATGTTGCCGTACTGGTTCTGAAAAGCTTTGGCGTTATCGCCGATATACTGGGTAATGGCGCGTAAATCTTTGAAATCGAGCAGCAACAGGCCGCGATCGTCGGCGATGCGGAAGATGATATTCAGCACCCCGGACTGGACTTCGTTGAGGTTCAGCAGGCGCGCCAGCAGCAGCGGCCCGAGATCCGACACCGTGGCCCGTACCGGGTGGCCTTTCTCGCCGAAAATATCCCATACCACCACCGGGTTGGCGTGCGGCTGCCAGTCGCTGACGCCGATTTTCTCCAGCCGCGCCTGCAGCTTCTCCGACGCCTGGCCGGCTTCGGCAATCCCGGTCAGGTCGCCTTTAACATCGGCCATAAAGACCGGGACGCCAATCTCTGAGAAGGATTCCGCCAGCTTTTGCAACGTGACGGTTTTACCGGTGCCGGTGGCGCCGGTAATCAGGCCGTGACGGTTGGCCATTCCTGGTAACAGATGCAGCTGGGTTTCCCGGGTGCGGGCAATCAGCAGGGGTGAGCTCATGTTCGATTCCTCCATTTATCCTGCGTCGATTATAGGCAACCTGGCCGCAAACCGACGTGAGAAATCTCCCCTCTGACAGAATACGCCGCGCTTTTCCTCAGCCGCAGTGCTGTTGGATCAGGGCGATGCTGCGATCCGTTTCGCGGCGGATATCCGCGTCGTTCCACGAGGCCAGCTCCGGCGCAAAAGGCTCGAACGCGTACACGCCCTGGTAGCCGCGCGCTTCCAGCTGCTTGATTTGCTCGCAGGTCTGCAGCTTGTCGTGGGTCGTCAGCATGATCCGCTGATCGTCGGTAAGGTTCTCCCGCGGGCGAGAGTCCTCCACGCCGGAAAGGTGCACCAGGCCAATTTCCGCGACATCCAGTTGGGCAAACTCAGCCTCCGCCTGCGGGTAAAGATGGTGATGGAAGGTATCGATCAGCAGCTTAAACGGCACCTGCGCGTCGCGGATCAGCGCCTGTGCCTGGGCGGCGGAACGCAGCGAGCTTTGCGGGAAGCCCAGAGGCTCCACCAGCCCCTGCACACCGTAAAAAGCAAACAGGGGGGACAGCTGGTGCAGCGCGTTCAGCGTCTCGCTGGCGGACACCTCGCGGCCATCATTCAGCGGACACAGCACCAGCGATTTTGCGCCGATGGCGCGGGCCTCTTGCAGCAAGGATTCGGTGAGGTTGCGCACCTGTTCCGTGCAGCAGTTGAAAGGATAAACGGCGTTGATGGTCAGGATCTCAATATGGTAACGCTCGGCCAGCTCGCGCACCTGCTGATGGCTCAGATCGTCGGTCACGCGGCCTGAGGGCAAATCATTGCGTAGCTCGACCTTATTCAGTCCAAGGCTGTTCACCAGACGGAAAAACGCCTCGATGCTCAGGGAAGGGGCGATCTTACGATTCAGACAAAAACGCTGCAGTGCGATAGCCATGTGGCTCTCCTGGAAACGGTAGGGTGGGTTCGTTCGATTGCCTCTAAGTCAAAACATTTATTTCAAAATTATCAATAACTGAAATGGTGATTCTTTGAGCTGCTTCGCAATTAATCGTGCTTTCAGCCTCCGCCGGCCCTCCGGCACAGCTGGCGCGCCGCCTGAATCGCATCGATCGCGCTTTCCGCTGAAAACTGAAGCCCTGAGGATGGGAAATGCGACAGTCATCACCAAAATAGAATTTCATTTCACATCATCATTGAAATATACATTTCATTTTACTACGGTTATATCACTGCAAAATCGGAGACGGGCCGCAACGTTGGCCTACCAACACCATGAGGCGAGAACATGACGATCACAGGAAACTTTATTGGCGGGAAAACCGTCACCAGCAGCAGCAATGAAACGATGCCGGTTTACGATCCGGCGACGGGGAAAGTGGTTCGCGAAGTCACGCTGTCGACCGCGCAGGAAGTTTCTGACGCCATTCAGGTGGCCCGTGAGGCGTTTGAAAGCTGGTCGCGCACCACGCCGCTGCGCCGCGCCCGGGTTTTGTTCAACTTTAAAATGCTGCTGGAACAACATGCGGAAGAGCTGGCGGGGATCATCGTCAGCGAGCACGGTAAAGTGTGGTCGGACGCGCTGGGTGAACTGACGCGCGGCCTGGAAGTGGTCGAATTTGCCTGCGGGATCCCGCATCTGATTAAGGGCGAGTACTCCTCGGACGTTGGCACCGGGGTCGACAGCTATTCGCTGATGCAGCCGCTGGGCGTGGTGGCGGGCATTACGCCATTTAACTTCCCGGCGATGGTGCCGATGTGGATGTTCCCGCTGGCGCTGGCCTGCGGCAACAGCTTCGTATTGAAGCCACCGGCGCTGGCGCCAACCGCAGCGGTACGCATGGCGGAACTGCTGAAAGAGGCCGGTCTGCCGGACGGCGTCTTTAACGTGGTGCACTGCAGCAACGATGACGCCGAACAGCTGTATACCGATCCGCGCATTGCGGCGGTGAGCTTCGTTGGCTCTTCCGGCGTGGCCGAATATATCTATAAAACCGCCAGCGCGCACGGCAAGCGGGTGCAGGCGTTTGGCGCGGCGAAAAACCACGCCATCGTGATGCCGGATGCGGACCTGGATGCCACGGTCAACGCTATCATGGGCGGCGCGTTTGGCTCTGCGGGCGAGCGCTGCATGGCGCTGCCGGTTGTCGTCGCGGTGGGCGATGAAACGGCAGACAAACTGATTGCGCGCCTGAAACCGCTGGTGGAAGCGCTGAAGGTCGGGCCGGGCTGCCTGCGCGGTAAAGACGAGAATGAAATGGGGCCGGTGGTTTCCGACACCCATCAGAAAAAAGTGCTGGGCTATATCGATAAAGGCGCCAGTGAAGGGGCTAAACTGGTGGTCGACGGGCGTAAGCTGCGGGTGGCCGGTCATGAAGACGGTTACTATGTCGGCGGGACGCTGTTCGATAACGTCACGCCGGAAATGACCATCTGGCGCGAAGAGATTTTCGGGCCGGTGTTGGGCATAGTCCGGGTCGCGGACTACCACAGCGCGCTGGCGCTGGTGAACAGCCACGAATTTGGCAACGGCAGCGCCGTTTTCACCAGCAACGGCCACACCGCGCGGGAATTCGTGCATGATGTGCAGGCCGGGATGGTCGGCGTCAACGTGCCGGTGCCGGTACCGATGGCGTTCCACAGCTTTGGCGGCTGGAAACGCTCGGTGTTTGGCGCCCTGAACGTCCACGGGCCTGACGGCGTGCGCTTCTACACCCGTATGAAAACTGCCACCGTGCGTTGGCCGGAAGGGCAGCAGACCGTATCTGAATTCAGCATGCCGACGTTAGGCTAATCGGCGAAGGAGAGCGCCATGTCGTTACTGGCTAAATCACGCAAAGAGGGGCAGATCCAGCACATTACGCCGCAAAGCGCCGGTTGGCGCTATATCGGGTTCGATGTGTGGATGCTGAAAAAAGGGGAAACCATCCAGCTGGAGAGCGGCGATCGCGAGCTGTGCCTGGTGCTGGTGGCCGGGCTGGCCTCGGTCAAAACGACGAAGGCCGATTTCCCCAACCTGGGACAGCGAATGTCGCCGTTTGAGCGCACGCCGCCGTGGTCGGTGTATGTGCCGCCGCAGGACAAGGTAGAGGTGACGGCAGACTCCGATCTCGAGCTGGCGGTCTGCAGCGCCCCGGGTAAAGGGACGCTGCCGGCGCGGGTGATTCTCCCGCAGGATGTCGGCGTCGAGCATCGTGGTAAAGGCCGCAACCAGCGCCGCGTGCACAATATCCTGCCGGATAATGCGCAGGCCGATTGCCTGCTGGTGGTGGAAGTCTACACCGACGAGGGGGCCACCAGTTCGTGGCCGTCCCATAAGCACGATACCGCGCAGCCGGGCAAAGAGACGCAGCTGGAAGAGACCTATTACCACCGTTTCGATCCGCCGCAGGGGTTTGCATTCCAGCGGGTGTATACCGACGATCGTAGCCTGGACGCCTGCATGGCGCCGTCTAACCACGATGTGGTGATGGTACCGCGCGGCTATCATCCGGTCGCCGCGATTGCCGGGTATGACAGCTATTACCTCAACGTCATGGCCGGGCCGGAACGCAAATGGCTGTTCACCTGGGAAGAGGATCACGCGTGGATTAACAGTCCCGATTATCCCCGCCACGACTGACGCAACATAGAAGTAAACATGGATGTAAAAAGGCCGCTAAACCTGGTTTAGCGGCCTTTTTTGTCTGGGGCAACCGGATGTGCTGTAGCCCGGATAAGGCGCGTGCGCCGCCATCCGGGAGGGCAGGTCAGGCGAGGTTCTGCTGAGCCTGAGGCTCTTTGCTGCTGTTCAGCGCCAGCGACACGGCGAGGGTCTGAGCCAGGCACAGGGAAGCGACCTGCGAGCGGAAACCGTCCACCTGCGCTTCACGCACCACGAAACAGACATCGCTGAAGGCCGCGAGCGGGCTGACCTGGCTGTCGGTAATGGCGATTTGCCGGGCTTTACGCTGGGCGCCCAGCTCCACCAGCTCAACCACTTCGCGGGCATACGGCGAGAAGCTGACGGCAATCACAACGTCCTTCGGTCCCACCAGGCTCAGCTGTTCGGTGAACATCCCGCCAAGGCCGTCGATCAGGAAGGCCTTACGATCAAGGTGGCGCAGCGCATAGGTCAGATAGGAAGCGACGCTAAAGGAGCGGCGCAGGCCAATCACATAAATGTTCTCGGCTTCCGCCAGCAGGGCCACCGCCCGCTCAAGATCGTCCCCGGAGGTCTGCATCGCCAGCTGCTGCAGCGCCTGGGTGTTCACCATGGTAAACATATTGAGGATTTCCGTCGGCGTTTCCGGCGGGGAGGTTTCATCGTTGGTGGTCTGACGGAACAGGCGAGCGCGCTCGGTATAGTTGGCGGTCTCTTCCATCAGATGCTGGCGGAACATCTGCTTCATTTCGTTAAAGCCGCTGAAGCCGAACGCATTAGCGAAACGGATCAACGTTGACGGCGGGACATCCGCCTGCTGAGCAATGGACGCGACGGTATCGAACGCGACGCTATTGCTGTTATCCAGAATATAGCGTGCCACCTGCTTTAAGCGTTTGCTTAAGGTATCGTAGCGACGCCGAATTTCATCCTGCAGGATGGTCAGTTGGGTCGGATTATTGGCCATAGATTGCGCTCTGATAAAATGAAAGGAATATAACTTCCAGTGTACCAAATGAAGCGAATTTTTCATTTATTGCGATGAAATACGCGATTCATTTCACGAACAAACAGCAAAAAGCCCGCCCGAAGTGGGCGGGCCGGTGGGATCAGCGTTAGCCGCGGGCTTCGCGCCAGTAGCCGATAAGCGTCAGATAGTTACGTTTCACTTCGTCGATCAGCGCCTCATCGCTCAGCTCACCCTGCATCCAGCGGCGCGAAGGCTGACCAAAGATGGTGCGGCCGACGGCAAACCCTTTGATGATCGGATGGCTGGCAGCCTCGGCAAAACCGGCGCGCAGGCGGTCCGGTGGCGCATCCAGGCCGAGCAGCAGGATCCCACGACACCAGCTGTCTTCCCGGGCGATCAGCGCGCTGATCTGCTCCCAGCAGGCGCTGGAAAGCGGCGGCAGCTTCCACCAGTCCGGCTGAATGCCGAGCTGATAAAAATGTTCCAGCATGGTGTAGTAATGACGCTCGTCTTTTTCCGGGCCGTTTTCCGGGAGGATCACTTCCAGCAGCAGTTCATGCCCGGACTTGTTGCAGGCCTGCCAGACTTCCAGCAGCAGCGCATCCTGTTCCGCCCGCAGCGAGGCCGGGTCCGCCGGGTGATAGAACACCAGGCATTTCACCACCTGTTCCAGCGGCCAGTCGATCAGCTGAGACCCGATGCTGCCGTGTTCAAGGCGCAGCGGGCGAGATCCCGGCAGTTCGATAGGACGGCCAATCCACCACCCTTTACCGGTAATGGCGTTCAGCGCCCGCTGACCGTAGGTGCCGTCAGCGAGGATCCCGCTGCGCTGGTCAAGCCCGGCTTCCTGCGCCGCGGCTTCGGCGGCGGATAACAGCAGGAGTTTGAGCGGGGAAATACAGGACTCATCTCGTCCGGTTTCCCGGGCCAGATCCGCCAGCTGCTTGCGATGATCAAAGGCAAAAATACACAGTTCCGGCCACGCCTGACGGCGGCTGGTAACCCGGTGCAGGTGGTTCAGACGTGCATCGGTGTCCGGACGCGGCACCGATTCCGCGCGTTGCAGATAGTCATCCAGCTCGACTTTAGTCGGCATCGCCGGCGCGCAACCGTGGCGTGAAACCACCAGCGCACCGCAGGCGTTTGCATAGCGGCAGGCCTGCTCCCAGCCTTCATCATTCAGCCAGCCGCGCAGCAGACCGGACATAAATGCATCCCCGGCGCCCAGCACGTTGAGCACCTCAACCCGCACGCCCTGCTGGAGCGGCACGCTGTCCCAGCTATCGGGAATATCGCCTTCCAGCACCACGCAGCCCATCGGACCGCGTTTGCACACCAGGGTGGCGTTGGTGGCGTGGCGGACGTTTTTCAGCGCCGTCAGGGTATCGGTACTGCCCCCGGCAATATGAAACTCTTCTTCTGTACCGACCACTAAATCGAACAGATGTAGCACTTCCTGCAGCTGACTGGTGACCGGATCGGATTCAATGAAACGCGTTTCACCGTCCCCCAGCGAGGTCAGCCCCCACAGCACCGGGCGGTAATCGATATCCAGCGCGGTGCGCAGACCGTGGCGACGGGCGTATTCCAGCGCTTTCAGCACGGCGGCACGGGTATTGGCGTGCGAAAGATGGGTGCCGGTCACCGCCAGCGCGCGGGAAGAGGCAATGTACTCCTCATGAATATCCTCAGGCGCCAGCGCCATGTCGGCGCAATTATCACGGTAAAAAATGAGCGGGAAGGTCTCCTGGTCTTTAATTCCCAGCATTACCAGCGCGGTAAGGCGCTGTTTATCGGTGATCAGGTATTCGGTATCAACCCCGGCCCGGCTGAGCGTTTCACGCAAAAAACGACCATTGTGCTCATCACCTACGCGCGCCAGCATGGCGGATTTTAACCCCTGAATGGCGGTGCCATAGGCGACATTACCGGAAGACCCGCCCAGATATTTAGAGAAACTGGCAACATCTTCTAGCCTTGCACCAATCTGCTGGGCATAGAGGTCGACAGCCACCCGGCCAATACAGATGACGTCGAGCCGCTTTACTGCTGCATTCATAGCTAGGATTTCCTTTTGCATATCTGCTGTACGGAGGGGTCGGATACCGACAAGGTCTCCACAAACAGCCTGAGGGTGAACGGTTGTTCTTAGTTTGAGAAATAAATATTTCATTTGCAAACTTGTTCGAAATTAAAAAACCAAAAGTGTGAAGGATCTACCACTCTGCCGCGCCAGCCCGCGTTCAGCAACGGATCGCCGGTGGTCACGGCGTCAGCAGGTGGGTGGTCTGATGAGAGAACGCTTTATGTCTGATTTTTAACAGGATATTGGCGTGGCAGGCCGCCTGGCAAGGCCGCTGAAGGGGGAGCGACGGCCGGTGAAACGGCTGAAACGCAGAGAGAGTTTGATCCCTCTCGCAAAATGAAATGTTTTTTCTGTATTCCTATTTAATGAAAAAAATGTTTGCCTATAATCCAAAAGTATTCCAGTGGACGTTAACGATCTCCCAACAACCGTGCAAACCGTGCGGCGCGGGAAACGCGGCGAACCCACAGACAAAAGCTGAACAATAAGGATTGTGCAAGATGGGCAAACTGAGGCTGACAATGGCGCAGGCGCTGGTGAAGTTCCTTGATAACCAGTATCTGGAAGTGGATGGCGTAGAGCATAAATTTGTTAAAGGGATTTTTGCCATCTTTGGTCACGGCAATGTGCTGGGGTTAGGCCAGGCACTGGAACAAGACAGCGGTGAGATGCGGGTTTTCCAGGGGCGTAACGAACAGGGCATGGCGCATGCCGCCACCGGTTTTGCCCGCCAGTCTCTGCGTCGCCAGATTATCGCCTGTACCGCGTCCGTTGGCCCCGGTGCGGCGAATATGCTTACCGCCGCCGCGACGGCAACCGCCAACCGGATCCCGCTGCTGCTGCTGCCCGGCGACGTCTTTGCCACCCGCCAGCCGGACCCGGTTCTGCAACAGGTTGAGCAGAGCTACGACCTGAGCATCAGCACCAATGACGCCTTCCGGGCGGTCAGCAAATACTGGGACCGCATTACGCGCCCGGAACAGCTGATGAGCGCCTGCATTAACGCCATGCGCGTCCTCACCGACCCGGCGGAAACCGGCGCGGTGACGCTGTGCCTGCCGCAGGACGTCCAGGGCGAAGCCTGGGATTACCCGGAAACCTTCTTCGCGCGGCGCGTGCACCGACTCGATCGTCGCCCGGTTAGCGCGGCGCATCTGGCGGACGCCATCGCCGCCATCAAAGCCAGCCGCAAGCCGCTGATTATCTGCGGCGGCGGGGTGAAATACGCTGGTGCCGGTGACGCGCTGTCCCGCTTTGCCGAGCATTACCAGATTCCGTTTGCCGAAACCCAGGCCGGAAAAGGCACGGTGGTGTCATCCCATCCGCTGAACGTCGGCGGCGTCGGGGAGACCGGCTGCCTGGCCGCCAACCTGCTGGCGAAAGAGGCCGATTTAGTCATCGGCATCGGCACCCGCTTTAGTGATTTCACCACCTCTTCAAAATGGCTTTTCCAGCACCCCAACGTGCGTTATCTGAACGTCAACGTCAGCAACTTCGATGCCTGGAAGCTCGACGGTATTCCGCTGCTGGCCGATGCCCGTGAAGCGCTCACCGCGCTGGACGATGCGCTGGCTGACGCCGACTGGCAGGCCGGATGGGGCGCGCAGATCGCCAGCGTTCAGAGCAGCCAGTTGAAAGAGACGCAGCGCGTTTATCAGGCGCAGTGGCAGGAGAGTGGGTTTGTGCCGGAAGTCGACGATCGTCTCGATCGCGAGGCGGTCTATCGCGAATTTCGCCAGATTACCGATTCCACGCTGACCCAGAGCAGCGTGCTGGGAGTGCTCAATGAGACGCTGCCGGCAGAGGCCGTGATTGTGGCGGCGGCGGGCAGCCTGCCCGGCGATTTACAACGAGTGTGGCGCAACCGGGCCACCAACACCTATCACGTGGAGTACGGCTATTCGTGTATGGGTTATGAGGTGAACGCCGCGCTCGGCGTCAAGCTGGCGCAGCCGCAAACGGAAGTGTACTCGCTGGTCGGCGACGGCTCTTTCATGATGCTGCACTCCGAGCTGGTCACCTCCTTACAGGAAGGGGCGAAGATCAACGTGGTGCTGCTCGATAACATGGCCAACGGCTGCATCAATAACCTGCAGATTGGCCACGGTATGGGCAGCTTCGGCACCGAATTCCGCTATCGCTCGGCGCAGACCGGGCAGCTACAGGGCGGGCTGATCCCGATCGATTTCGCCACCATCGCGGCAGGCTACGGCTGCAAAACCTGGCGCGTCACCACGCTGGATGAACTGCGCCACGCGCTGGATGCCGCGCGCCGCGAAACGGTCAGTACCCTGATTGATATTAAAGTGCTGCCGAAAACCATGGTGCACTCGTACGGCAGCTGGTGGAACGTCGGTATCGCCCAGACGGCATTGTCCGAACGTATTCGCAAAGTGGCTGAAATGATTAATGAAAAACGCGCCGAGGCGCGAGATTACTAACCTATAACGCTTACCTTGAACCCTACAGAATCACGGAGAAAACCACTATGTCACTCAAATTAGGTGTCATCGGCGCTGGCGCCATCGGTAAAGAACATATCCGTCGTTGCACCCAGGTCTTACAGGGTGCCACCGTGGTGGCGGTGTCGGACATTAATGCAGAAAGCGCGCGTGCGGCAGTGGCGTTGCCGGGAGTACAGGTGGAGATCTACACCGACGGTCATGACGTGATTAACGCCAGCGATGTCGATGCGATCCTGGTGACCTCCTGGGACCCGACGCACGAAGAGTATACCCTCGCGGCGATCGCCGCCGGCAAACCGGTCTTCTGTGAGAAGCCGCTGGCGATGAGCGCGGAAGGCTGCCGCCGCATCGTTGACGCTGAAATGAAAGCGGGCCGCCGCCTGGTGCAGGTGGGCTTTATGCGTCCTTATGATGAAGGCTATCTGGCGCTGAAAAAAGTCATTGATGATGGCGATATCGGCGCACCGCTGATGCTGCGCTGCGCGCACCGTAACCAGTCGGTGGGCGAGAATTACACCACCGATATGGCGATCACCAACACCCTGATCCACGAGCTGGACGTGCTGCGCTGGCTGCTGGATGACGACTATCTGTCGGTACAGGTGCGCTTCCCGCGCTCCACGTCCCATACCCACCCGCGTCTGAGAGACCCGCAGATTGTCTCGTTCGAAACGCGCAAAGGCACCCTGATCGATGTTGAAGTGTTTGTGAACTGCCAGTACGGCTACGACATCCAGTGTGAAGTGGTTGGTGAAACGGGTATTGCCCGTCTGCCGGAGCCGTCAGCGGTACAGATGCGTAAGAGCGCCAACCTGTCGACCGCCATTCTCGTCGACTGGAAAGACCGCTTTATTAAAGCCTACGACGTGGAACTGCAGGCCTTTATCAATGACGTGAAGGCCGGTCAGCTGCAGGGGCCTTCGGCGTGGGACGGCTATGCGGCCTCGGTGGCGGCCGATGCCTGCATGCAGGCCCAGGAGAACAGCGGGCCGGTAGCGGTCGCGTTGCCTGAGTGCCCGGCGTTCTACCAGCGCTAATCGCTTTCTCGTTTTCGGAACGTCTTTGAACAGGTAACGACGATGAAAATTGCTTTCGACGTTGATGTGATTCGGGATCTCGGGATTACCCGTATGGTCCAGCAGGTCGCGGAGTGGGGCTATCAGTACATTGAGCAGTCGCCCCATCCGCAGATTAACCCGTTCTACAAGCACCCGCGTGCCAGCCGCGAAACCATCGCCGAATATAAGCAGGCGCTGCGCGACAACGGCGTGGAGATCTCCTCGTTTATCTGCGTTTACCGCTGGTCCGGTCCGGACGAACAGCGCCGTCAGGCGGCGGTAAAAAACTGGAAACGGTTGATCGAAGTGGCGGTGGAAATGGGCGTGCAGGTGATCAACACCGAATTTTCCGGCGATCCGAATCAGCCGGAAATCTGTGAAGAGATGTTCTATCGCTCGATGGATGAGCTGCTGCCTGTGATTGAACGCGAAGGTATCCGGCTGGAGATCCAGGCCCATCCGTGGGACTTCTGTGAAGAGCACAATGAAACCGTCGATATTGTGAAATCGTTCCGCAGCGAGAATGTGAAGTACGTTTACAGCGTTCCGCACACTTTCTTTTATGACAAAGGGAAAGGGGAGGTGGAGAAAATGTTGCGTTATGCCGGCAACGATCTCTCCCACGTGCTGATTGCTGACACCCGAAATCATACCCGGCACTGCCGCTATATCGTCAATCCACCGGGCGTGGATGCTGCGGTTCATCAACATGTTGGCGTGGGCGAAGGCGACGTTGATTTTGACGCGCTGTTCCGCACCCTGCGCGAGATGAACTTTGCTGAACAGACCTTCAAAGTCGGCGGCCCGCCGATTGTTGCCGCGTCGCTGTTTGGCTACCCGGAGAAGATGAAATACCAGGCGGTGGAAACCCGTGAACTCATCGAACGTGAATTGCTGCGTCGTTAAGACGCGGCAGCAGGAGCATGGAAATGAACAAAGATAATGTGAAACTGGCGATTGCCCCGATTGGCTGGACTAACGACGATATGCCCGAGCTGGGCAGCGAAAATACCTTCCAGCAGACGGTCAGTGAAATGGCGCTGGCCGGGTTTAGCGGAAGTGAAGTGGGCAGCAAATATCCGCGCGATCCGGCGGTTCTGAAGCCGATGCTCGATCTGCGCGGTATCCAGATCTGCAATGCCTGGTTCAGCACCTTTTTTGCCAACGGGCAGCGGGAAAAGACCATCGACGAGTTTGTGAATCACATGAACTTCCTTCATGCGATGGGGGCGAAGGTGATTGGCTGCTCCGAGCAAAGCGGCAGTATTCAGGGGCTGGAAAAGCCGATTCTGGGAGAGGTTAAACCTTGCTTCAGCGAAGAAGAGTGGCAGCGGGTTGCCGAGGGCTACAACACCCTGGGGCGTCTGGCCGCTGAGAAGGGAATGCAGGTCTGTCTGCACCACCATATGGGAACCGGTATTCAGACCACGGAAGAGATCGACAAGTTTATGTCGCTGGTGGATGACAAGGTGTTCCTGCTGTACGACACCGGTCATGCCTGGTATTCCGAAGGTGGCGAAGCGCCGATGCTGGCGATCCTCGAGAAATACCTGCCGCGCATCAACCACGTGCACCTGAAAGATGTACGCCCGGCGGTGATTGAGCAGGTGCGTCGTGAAGGGCTGTCATTCCTTGATGGGGTGAAAAAAGGCACCTTCACCGTGCCCGGCGACGGGGTGATCGACTTCCGTCCGGTATTTAAACTGCTGGATGATTTTGGCTACCGCGGCTGGATGGTGGTGGAAGCCGAGCAGGACCCGGCGCTGGCGAACCCGTTCGAATATGCGCTGAAGGCACGACAGTACATTCGTGAAACCGCAGGAATCTAATCGTTGATCCATTTTCAGGCCACACCCCGCTGTGGCCTGCTTTTTTTCCCCTTCACGCTTATCACCACAATACCCGCGAATCAGACCGAGCCGATTTCCCCCGGTGGCGCTGCGCTGACCGGGCTACCAGCTCACCGCCGTCTGGGGCCCTGTAGCCCGGACAGGCGCTACGCGCCGCCTCCGGGGCTTACCACGGAACCCGCGAATCAGACCGAGCCGGTTTTCCCCCGGTGGCGCTGCGCTGACCGGGCTACTGGCTCACCGCCGTCTGGGACCTGTAGCCCGGACAGGCGCTACGCACCGCCTCCGGGATGACGCACTCCCCGGTGGCGTTGCGCTGACCGGGCTACTGGCTCACCACCGTCTGGGGGCTTGTAGCCCGGACAGGCGCCACGCGCCGCCTCCGGGGCTAACCACGGAACCCGCGAATCAGACCGAGCCGATTTCCCCCGGTGGCGCTGCGCTGACCGGGCTACTGGCTCACCGCCGTTGGGGCCTGTAGCCCGGACAGGCGCTACGCGCCGCCTCCGGGGCGTTTCTGATGGCTATAAATCATCTACGTTGCAGCATTCTGTGATCCAGCTTGAAAAATGCACACTTCCGGCTTTCAGCCCATTTACCTTCCCTTTGTCGGCGGCATAGTATGAATCTTATATAGAAGAACGATGTTCTATAATGTAGAACAAAATAATTTAGCAAGGAGATCTCATGCAGCAAACCGCGCAGTTCTCGGGGATCATTCCCCCTGTCTCCACCATTTTTAGCGCCGACGGCCAGTTCGATCCCCAGGGCACCGCCGCGCTGATCGACGATATGATCTCCGCCGGCGTGGATGGCCTGTTCTTTCTCGGCAGCGGCGGGGAGTTCTCGCAGCTCAACGCCGAAGAGCGTAAAGCCATCGCGGCATTTGCTATCGGCCACGTGGATCGCCGGGTGCCGGTACTGATTGGAACCGGCGGCACCAACGCCCGGGAGACGATTGAGCTCAGCCAGCACGCGCAGCAGGCGGGCGCCGACGGCATCGTGGTGATCAACCCCTACTACTGGAAAGTCTCTGAGCAGAACCTGATCCACTACTTCCAGCAGGTGGCCGACAGCGTCACCCTGCCGGTGATCCTCTATAACTTCCCGGCATTGAGCGGCCAGGATCTGACGCCGGCGCTGGTCAAAACCCTCGCGGACTCGCGGCGCAATATTGTCGGCATCAAAGACACCATCGACTCCGTGGCGCATCTGCGCAGCATGATCCAGACGGTGAAAGCCGCGCATCCGCACTTCTCGGTGCTGTGCGGCTACGACGATCACCTGTTCAACACCCTGCTGCTTGGCGGGGACGGCGCTATCTCCGCCAGCGGCAACTTTGCCCCGCAGGTGTCGGTGAAGCTGCTGCAGGCGTTCCGCGACGGCGACCTGGCGCAGGCGGCTCAGTATCATCAGACGCTGCTGCAGATCCCCCAGATGTACCAGCTGGATACGCCGTTCGTGAATGTGATTAAAGAGGCGGTGGTGCTGTGCGGCCGGCCGATCTCGACGCATGTGCTGCCGCCGGCCTCGGCGCTGGACGACACCAAAAAAAGGCAGCTTAAAACCTTGCTGCAACAGCTCAGACTCTGCTGAACCGGAAAAATAAGATGGCGATTGAGACGATATTCACGGCGCAGGACGATGCTTTTTACGCGGTTATCACCCATGCCGCCGGTCCACAGGGGGCGCTGCCGCTGACTCCGCAAATGCTGATGGAGTCGCCGAGCGGTAATCTGTTCGGCATGACGCAAAATGCCGGGATGGGCTGGGACGCTAACAAGCTTACCGGCAAAGAGGTGCTGATCATCGGCACTCAGGGCGGTATCCGCGCCGGTGACGGGCGCCCGGTGGCGCTGGGTTACCACACCGGGCACTGGGAGATTGGCCTGCAAATGCAGGCGGCGGCAAAAGAGATCACCCGCAACGGTGGCATCCCGTTCGCCGCCTTCGTCAGCGACCCCTGCGATGGCCGCTCCCAGGGCACCCATGGCATGTTCGACTCGCTGCCGTACCGCAACGACGCGGCCATTGTGTTCCGCCGCCTGATCCGCTCGTTGCCAACGCGCCGGGCGGTGATCGGCGTGGCAACCTGCGACAAAGGCCTGCCGGCGACGATGATTGCCCTGGCGGCGATGCACGATTTGCCGACCATTCTGGTTCCCGGCGGCGCGACGCTGCCGCCAACCTTCGGGGAAGATGCCGGGAAAGTACAAACCATTGGCGCACGCTACGCCAACCACGAACTGTCGCTGCAGGAGGCTGCCGAGTTGGGCTGTCGGGCCTGCGCCTCGCCGGGAGGCGGTTGCCAGTTCTTAGGGACGGCGGGCACCTCGCAGGTGGTGGCGGAAGCCCTCGGGCTGGCGCTGCCGCACTCGGCGCTGGCGCCGTCGGGGCAGGACGTGTGGCTGGAAATCTCCCGCCAGTCCGCCAGAGCGGTGAGCGAACTGGATAACCGCGGCATCACCACCCGCGATATTCTGACCGACAAAGCGATTGAAAACGCGATGGTTATCCACGCGGCGTTTGGCGGCTCCACCAACCTGCTGCTGCATATTCCCGCCATCGCCCACGCGGCGGGCTGCACCATCCCGGACGTGGAGCACTGGACGCGCATCAACCGGAAAGCCCCACGGCTGGTCAGCGTGCTGCCGAACGGCCCGGACTACCACCCGACGGTGCGCGCTTTCCTCGCCGGTGGAGTGCCGGAAGTGATGCTGCATCTGCGCGATCTGGGGCTGCTGCATCTCGATGCGATGACGGTCACCGGGCAGACGGTCGGGGAAAACCTCGACTGGTGGCAGACCTCCGAGCGGCGTGAGAAATTCCGCCAGTGCCTGCGCGAGCAGGATGGCGTCGACCCGGATGATGTGATCCTCCCGCCGGCCCGCGCGCAGGCCCGGGGGCTGACCTCCACGGTGGCTTTCCCGGTCGGCAATATTGCGCCGGAAGGGTCGGTGATCAAAGCCACGGCCATTGACCCGTCGGTGGTGGGCGAAGATGGTGTTTATCGTCATACCGGGCGGGCGCGGGTGTTTGTGTCGGAAGCGCGGGCGATCAAGGCGATTAAAAACGGCGAGATCGAACAGGGCGATATCATGGTGGTGATCGGCGGCGGCCCGTCCGGCACCGGCATGGAAGAGACCTACCAGCTCACCTCGGCGCTGAAGCATGTGTCGTGGGGAAAAACGGTGTCGTTGATTACCGATGCCCGTTTTTCCGGGGTGTCGACCGGCGCCTGCTTTGGTCACGTCGCCCCGGAAGCGCTGGCGGGCGGGCCTATTGGCAAGCTGCGCGATAACGATGTGATTGAGATTGCGGTGGACAGGCTGGCGTTAACCGGCAGCGTGAACTTTATCGGCACCGCGCAGAAGCGGCTGACGCCGCAAGAAGGGGCGCTGGAACTGGCGGCCCGCGCTGCGCATCCCGAACTGCATGCCCACGATTTTTTACCGGACGATACCCGTTTATGGGCGGCGTTACAGTCGGTCAGCGGCGGTACCTGGAAAGGCTGCATATATGATACCGATAAAATTATCGAGGTGATTAACGCCGGGAAAAAAGCCCTCGGCATTTAAATAAAATATCGCCCATTAGTCGTCTGCGGAAATATTCCGCGGGCGGCTTTGTGCTGCCTGAAATAAATATTTTTATGGCTTTTAGTTATTTCATAACTTGTTAAAAATAAAAGCTTAACTATTTTATCCAGCCGCCATTTTATAACGATGGCAATCACAAAAACCAAAAAACATAATTCATAAATTAAAAATGGTCATTGCCGGAAAAATGCGCATCTTCTTACACTCTGTTAACACGAAAACGTGAACCATAAGCACACGAATGATGGGTGAATTCCTGATGTGGCAACAGAATTTTATTCCTGTTTCAGGACTCTGACGTTTGCTCTATTCCACTCTTTAGGGTTGGGGATAAATATGCAATTAACCATGAAAGATAAAATCGGCTACGGCCTGGGCGATACCGCCTGCGGCTTTGTCTGGCAGGCCACGATGTTCCTGCTGGCCTATTTCTATACCGATGTGTTTGGCCTCTCCGCGGGCATTATGGGCACGCTGTTTTTGGTTTCCCGGGTGCTGGATGCCGTGACCGATCCGCTGATGGGCCTGCTGGTGGACCGCACCCGTACCCGCCACGGTCAGTTTCGCCCGTTCCTGCTGTGGGGGGCGATCCCGTTTGGCATCGTCTGCATGCTGACCTTCTACACGCCGGACTTTTCCGCCCAGGGCAAGATTATCTATGCCTGCGTGACCTACATTCTGCTGACGCTGGTATACACCTTCGTCAACGTACCGTATTGCGCGATGCCGGGAGTGATTACCGCCGACCCCAAAGAACGTCATGCCTTGCAGTCGTGGCGCTTCTTCCTCGCCGCGGCGGGCTCGCTGGCGATTAGCGGGATTGCGCTGCCGCTGGTGGGCATCATCGGCAAAGGGGACGAGCAACTGGGCTACTTTGGCGCGATGTGCGTGCTGGGGCTGACCGGCGTGGTGCTGCTGTACGTGTGCTTCTTTACCACTAAAGAGCGCTATACCTTCGAGGTGCAGCCTGGTTCGTCGGTGGCGAAAGATCTCCGGTTGCTGTTCGGCAATACCCAGTGGCGCATTATGTGTGCCTTCAAAATGATGGCGACCTGTTCCAACGTGGTTCGCGGCGGGGCGACGCTCTATTTCGTCAAGTATGTGATGGACCATCCGGAACTGGCGATGCAGTTTCTGCTGTACGGCAGCATTGCCACCATGTTCGGCTCGCTGGCCTCGTCGCGCCTGTTAGGCCGCTTCGACCGGGTAAAGGCGTTTAAAGCGATTATCGTGATTTACTCGCTGATCAGCCTGCTGATTTTCGTGGTGCCGGCCGAACATATTGCGCTGATTTTCGCCCTCAACATTGTGTTCCTGTTTGTCTTTAACACCACCACGCCGCTGCAGTGGCTGATGGCCTCCGATGTGGTGGATTACGAAGAGAGCCGCAGCGGGCGACGCCTCGACGGGCTGGTGTTCTCGACCTACCTGTTCAGCCTGAAGATTGGCCTGGCGATCGGCGGCGCGGTGGTGGGCTGGATCCTGGCCTTCGTCAACTACTCCGCCAGCAACAGCGTGCAGCCGGTGGAGGTGCTTTCCACCATCAAAATTCTGTTCTGCGTGGTGCCGGTGGTGCTCTACGTCGGCATGTTCATCATGCTGTCACTCTACAAGCTGACCGATGCCCGCGTGGAGGCCATCAGCCAGCAGTTACGTAAGCATCGCTCGGTGCAGGAAGAGGGTATTCCTGCCAGCGCCGCCGCGACATCCAATTCTTAAGAAGGAGGTACT
This sequence comes from Enterobacter sp. JUb54, assembly GCF_014298075.1. GTDB lineage: Bacteria > Pseudomonadota > Gammaproteobacteria > Enterobacterales > Enterobacteriaceae > Klebsiella > Klebsiella lignicola. The sequence goes on along the minus strand of NZ_CP060418.1, from coordinate 3,424,864 downwards.
ATGTACACGATTACCAATCCGATTCTGACCGGGTTTAACCCGGACCCGTCGATGTGTCGCCAGGGTGAGGATTACTACATCGCCACCTCTACCTTCGAGTGGTTTCCGGGGGTGCGCATTTATCATTCGCGAGATTTGAAACACTGGTCGCTGGTCAGCACCCCGTTGGATCGCGTGTCGCAGCTGGACATGAAGGGTAATCCGGACTCCGGCGGCATCTGGGCGCCGTGTCTGAGCTACGCCGACGGGCAATTCTGGCTGCTGTATACCGATGTCAAAATCGTGGATTCACCGTGGAAAAATGGCCGTAACTATCTGGTCACCGCTCCGTCCATTGAAGGGCCGTGGAGCGAGCCTGTCGCCATGGGCAACGGCGGTTTCGACCCGTCGCTGTTCCACGATACCGACGGGCGAAAATACTATATCTATCGCCCGTGGGGGCCGCGTCATCACAGCGATCCGCACTGTACCATCGTGATGCAGGAGTTCTTCCCGCAGAGCCAGACGTTGTCGAAAACACGGAAAACCCTGTTTACCGGTACGGCGCTGCGCTACACCGAAGGGGCCCATCTGTACCAGAAAGACGGCTGGTACTATCTGCTGGTCGCCGAGGGCGGCACCAGCTACGAGCATGCGGTGGTGGTGCTGCGGGCTAAAAACATCGACGGCCCGTATGAGCTGCACCCGGACGGCACGATGATGACCAGCTGGCATCTGCCGGAAAACCCGTTGCAGAAAAGCGGCCACGGTTCGCTGCTGGAGACCCACACTGGCGAATGGTATATGGCCTATCTCACCAGCCGTCCGCAGCGTTTGCCCGGCGTGCCGCTGCTGGCTTCCGGCGGGCGTGGCTACTGTTCGCTCGGGCGTGAAACGGGGATCGCGCGTATCGCCTGGCACGACGGCTGGCCGTCGGTGGAAGGGGGCAAACATGCGCAACTGACCGTGCCGGGGCCAAGGATGTCCGAAAGCTGCGCCGTCGCCAGCGAGAACTGGCGGGATGACTTCAGCGGCCCGACCCTCGATCCGCACCTGCAGACCCTGCGTATCCCGTTTGATGACACCTTAGGTTCGCTCAGCGCGCGTTCGGGCTTTTTGCGGCTGTATGGCAACGATTCGCTTAACTCCACCTTTACCCAGTCGACGGTGGCCCGGCGCTGGCAGCACCCGGCCTTCCGCGCCGAAACGCGCATGGAATTTTCCCCGGAGAACTTCCAGCAGAGCGCCGGCCTGACCTGCTATTACAACAGCAAAAACTGGAGCTACTGCTTTGTGGATTTCGAAGAGGGACGGGGGCGGACGATAAAAGTGCTGCAGCTGGACCACAACGTGCCGTCATGGCCGCTGCACGAGCAGCCGATTGCGGTGCCGGAAACGGCGCAAAGCATCTGGCTGCGGGTGGAGGTCGAAGGACTGGTGTATCGCTACCGTTATTCGTTTGACGGTGAGGTGTGGCACACCGTGCCGGTTGACTATGCCGCCTGGAAGCTGTCGGATGATTATATCGGCGGGCGCGGATTCTTTACCGGTGCCTTCGTTGGCCTGCACTGCGAGGATATCAGCGGAGACGGGTGCTACGCCGATTTCGACTACTTCAGCTATGAGCCGGTTGCCGGATAACGCTTCAGGCCGGGTAGCCCAGCGCGACCGATAGCTGGTGCCCGGCGGTTTCCAGCAGGGTACGAAAGCGAGCGAGCTCCTCGTCATCGACGCGGGAGGTGAGCGTTGACAGGCTCAGGGCGGCAATAACGCGCGATTCATGGTTCCATACCGGTACCGCCACGCAGCGCACGCCCTGTTCGTTCTCTTCGCTATCGAGGGCATAGCCGTTGGCGCGGGTTTGCGCCAGCGCCGCCAGCAGGGCCTCGCGGGTGGTGAGGGTTGCGGGAGTGAAGGCCGTGTACTGATAGCCTTCCAGCAGGGGCTGGCGCTCTGCTTCGCTGAGCCAGGCGATCAGCACCTTGCCGATCGCCGTGGCGTGGATCGGCAAACGTCGGCCGATGCGCGAGTAGGCGATGGCGGCGAGTTTGCCTTCGATTTTTTCGATATAGACCCCTTCGCGACCGTCAAGGATACCGAGGTGGGTAGTCTGCCCGGTGTGCTGCGACAGTTCGGTCAGCCAGCTTTTGGCCTTCTGACGAATATCGATGGTCCCCACCACAAAATTACCGCGTTCGACCAGCTTCATGCCCAGGCGGTATTTGCCGTTTTCCGGGTTCTGGTCGATATAGCCGTGCAGCTGCAGCGTTTTGAGCAGCGAATGCAGGGTGCTTTTGCTGAGGCCCATCTGTTTGCTGATGTCGGTGATCTTGAGCTCCGTGGCCTGCTCGTTAAACAGGTCGAGGATCGTCAAGGCACGTTCAACAGACTGAATAATAGGCATAATGCACGACCGCTCACGCTAGGGGGGAAGGTGGAAAACGTACCCTTTTTACGCTGAAAAATCAAACGGCTGGCGGTAGTTTCGGGGGATCGTTTTGTCCCGGAGGCGGCGCGTAGCGCCTGTCCGGGCTACTAACCTCAGACGGTGGTGAGCTGGTAGCCCGGTCAGCGCAGCGCCACCGGGGAGTGCGCCATCCTGGAGGCGGCGCGTGGCGCCTGTCCGGGCTACTAACTTCAGACGGTGGTGAGCTGGTAGCCCGGTCAGCGCAGCGCCACCGGGGAGTGCGTCATCCCGGAGGCGGCGGGTGGCGCCTGTCCGGGCTACTAACTTCAGGCGGTGGTGAGTCGGTAGCCCGGTCAGCGCAGCGCCACCGGGGAGTGCGTCATCCCGGAGGCAGCGGGTGGCGCCTGTCCGGGCTACTAAATCTCAGACGGTGGTGAGCCGGTAGCCCGGTCAGCGTAGCGCCACCGGGGAGTGCGTCATCCCGGAGGCAGCGGGTGGCGCCTGTCCGGGCTACTAAATCTCAGACGGTGGTGAGCCGGTAGCCCGGTCAGCGCAGCGCCACCGGGGAGTGCGTCATCCCGGAGGCAGCGGGTGGCGCCTGTCCGGGCTACTAAATCTCAGACGGTGGTGAGCCGGTAGCCCGGTCAGCGCAGCGCCACCGGGGAGTGCGTCATCCCGGAGGCGGCGCGTGGCGCCTGTCCGGGCTACTAACTTCAGGCAGTGGTGATCCGGTAGCCCGGTCAGCGCAGCGCCACCGGGAAGGGCAAGGGTTACTGCTGCTGCGCCAGGGCGGTTTTATCGACGTAGGGCTTCATCAGCGCATCGGCCTCTTTCTGGGCAGCCTGTACCGCGGCTTCCGGGGTCACTTTGGCATCGTTGACCACTGCGGCCAGTTGGTTTTCCATGGCTTTACGCACGGCGACGGTCTCCCAGGTGGAATACCATGGATGGGCGTACTTCAGCTGCTCCAGCGCAATCGTCGCGCGCGGGTCCTGCTGCAGATAGGCTTTCATTTCCGGGGTATCGTAGGCGGCTTTTCGCGGCGAGAAATAGCCGGTAAAGCAGCTCCAGGCGCCGTTCACCTGCGGGCTGACCAGATAGGTTAAGAACTGATATGCCGCTTTCTTCTGCTCCTCGGAAATGCCTTTAAAGCTCACCAGGCTGGCGCCGCCGATCGGCACCGCCCGCTGCTCTTTTGCCGGCAGCATCGCCACGCCCAGCTCAAAATCCTTGCTGTTTTCGCGCATAAAGCCCAGCGCGCCGGTGCTCAGCATCGCCATGCCCACTTTGCCGGAGAAGAAGCTGGCGCTGATCTGCTTTGAATTCAGCACGCCGGAGGGCATCACTTTGTCTTTGTAGATCAGGTCCTGCCAGAAGCGCAGCGCCCCGATGGTGGTTGGCGCGTTGTAGTACACCTCGCCGGGGTAATCTTCGTTGAAATATTTACCGCCGTTGGCCCGCACCAGCGCCGAGAAAATCCAGCCGCCGTAGTCGTCGTTGGTCGACGGCAGCATGATCCCCCACTGGCCTTTGCTCTCGTCGGTCAGCTTTTTGGCAGCCGTCAGCAGCTCGGCCCAGGTCTGCGGCGGTTGTTTGATCCCGGCCTGATCGAACAGCGTCTTGTTGTAATAGAGGATCGGCGTCGAGTTATGGAACGGGATCGCATAGGTGGTGCCCATCACCTGGGCGTTCTTGTGCATCGCCGGCCAGAAATCCTGCACCAGGAAATCGCCTGCCTTCTGGTCGCCATATTTAAACAGCTCGTCCATCGGCAGGATCTCCTCCTTCAGCGCCAGATCGGTGGTGAAGTTGGCGGACATGATCACCAGCGCCGGCGGCTGCCCGGCCTTCTGCGCCGACTCGGCCTTGATCTTGGTGGTGTCGTAGTTACCGGTGAAGATCCCGCGCACTTCGACATCCTGCTGCGCGTCGTTAAAGGCTTTGATAACCCGGGTCATCTCCATGGTCAGCTTGCCGTCGACCGGCGCCGGGAACATGAAATCGATCTTCTCTTTCGCCAGCGCGCTGCCGCAGAGGGCGAGTGAAAGCCCGACCGCCGTCAGGGTTTTAAGCATGGTCAATCTCCTGGAGTAAACGCCTGATTCACAGGCTCATTAAGTTGTGCTGCTGATCAGCATGAAAGAGATGAATATCGGCAGGCGCGAAGCCGAGGGTCAGCGTGTCGCCTTTCTCCGGCACCGTGCCACGGTGGCGGCGACTAAAGCGCAGGGTGCCGATAGGGGTGCTGACGTGGAGCAGATAATCGGCGCCCATCAGTTCTCGTTGCAGCACGCTGGCGGGCAGGCGCAGGTGGCCTTCCTCCACGCGATCGCTGATATGTTCCGGACGAATGCCCAGCCAGACGCGGGATTCACCGCGCCAGTCTGGCGGCAGCGGATGGCGCAGTTCGCCGAGCTGAACCTGGCCGTCGGCGCAGGGCAGCGACAGCAGATTCATCGCCGGCGAGCCGATAAAACCGGCGACAAACAGGTTCGCCGGATGGGCATAGAGGTGCTCCGGCGGCCCAACCTGCTGCACCTGACCGCCGTTCATCACCACGATACGGTCGGCCATCGACATCGCTTCGGTCTGGTCGTGGGTCACGTAGACGGTGCTGGTTTTCAGCTGCTGGTGGAGATCCATAATGCTGTCGCGCACCTCGCTGCGCAGCCGCGCGTCGAGGTTGGAGAGCGGCTCGTCCATCAGAAACAGACGCGGATTGCGCACGATGGCGCGGGCCATCGCCACCCGCTGACGCTGGCCGCCGGAGAGCTTCGCCGGTTTGCGGTCCAGCAGGTTTTCCAGCTGCAGCATCTGCGCCACGTGGTCGACCCGCGGCTGCCAGCTGGCCTTGTCTTCCTTACGCACCTTCATGCCGAAGGTGATGTTGTCCTGCACCGACAGATGCGGAAACAGCGCGTAGTTCTGGAAGATCATCGCGAAGTTACGCTCGCGCGGCGACAGGGCGGTGATGTTTTCATTGTGCAGCCAGATCTCGCCTTCGCTCACCGGCTCCAGCCCGGCCAGCAGCCGCAGCAGCGTGCTTTTGCCGCAGCCGGAGGGGCCGACCAGTACCACAAACTCGCCGTCGTGAATGTCGAGGGAGAGGGCATCGAGCGCCGGTTTGCCGTCAAAGAGCTTACTGATGTTTTGCAAACTAAGCATGAGGATTAACGCTCTTCCGTTGGGCAGCTAATGTTTTCGTCATACAGCCACGGCCCGGCGTGGTGGGTCAGCGGGTGCTGGTAGCTGACCCACCGCTCGCCGACCTGGCGGTGCATCAGGCACGAGGCTGGCGACAGGTCGTAGTACGGGCGGCTGTCTTCATGAAAATAGGGCACCTGATGGACGGTGCCGGGAATGGTGGAGATGATCGCCTGGCGGTACTGGGTCAGGGTCAGGCTGTGGTTATGGCCGCAGAAGATGCGCGTCAGCGAAGGGAAGCGCTCAACCAGCCCCAGCAGGCGGTAGCCGTTTTCACAGGCGATGGGATCCATCTGTGCATTGCCCAGCGGCAGCGGCGGGTGGTGCATAAAGACGGTGGCCGGTTTGTCGCCGCCGTCGAACAGCTGGGCTTCCAGCCATTTGATGGTTTCGTCGGTCAGCCAGCCTTTGGAGGTGCCGGCGCGGCTGGAGTCGATAAACAGCAGGCGGGTGGCAAAATCGTCCACCGCGTAATGCATGTTCTGCGCATCGTTGCCGAGCTGCGGGCACAGCGGCTGCAGGTATTCCAGAAACAGCGCTTTGTCGTCGTGGTTGCCGGGGATCAGGTACAGCGGATAGTTCAGGCCGCCGAGGATCTGGCGGGCCGCCTCGTACTCCTGCGGGCGGCCGCAGTTGACGATATCACCACTGATCACTACCGCGTCCGGGCGCTCGGGCAGGGCGTTCAGCTGGGAGACCACGTCGGCGTTGGCGGCATTCACATCGATAAAACCATACAGTTTTTGACCGTGGCTGCGAAAGTGGGTATCCGAGATTTGCGCTAACAGCATAGATAACTCCTTATTTGATCCCGGAGAAGCCGAAGCTTCGCAGGAACTGTTTCTGGAAAAGGATGAACGCCAGCATCAGCGGCAGACAGACCATCAAGGTACCGGCGCCGATGGTGCCCCACTGGCCGCCGGATTCGGCGCCCATGGCGAAGGAGACTAGCCCCACGGTGAGCACCTGTTTATCGGGATCGTTGAGCATCATCAGCGGCCACAGATACTCGTTCCAGTGGTAGGTAATGCTGACGGTGGCGAAGGCCAGCACCGACGGCCAGGACATCGGCAGCAGCACGCGGAACAGCACCTGCCACCAACGACAGCCCTCCATCAGGGCAGCTTCTTCCAGCTCTTTGGGGATGGCGAGGAACGCCTGGCGCATCAGGAACACGCCGAACGCCGAGGTGAAGTAGGGCATCATCACCCCGGTGAGGGTGTTGAGCAGGCCGAAGGTTTTCAGGGTCAGCATGTTCGGCACCATCATCACCACCGGCATGATCATCAGCTGCACCAAAAACAGCAGGAACAGCGTCTGTTTGCCGCGGAACTCGTGGCAGGCGAAGACGTACCCGGCGGTGGTGATGGTGAACAGTTGCACGATGAAGGTGCCGAAGGTGAAGATCAGGGTGTTAGCGTACAGGCTCAGCCAGTCGGCGCTGGCCCAGGCGTCGCGGAAGTTATCGAGGGTCAGCGGCGGGCGCGGCAGCAGCGAGGCCATGTCTTCGCCGAAGGTGGTGGCGCTGAAGGCGGTCGCCAGCATCCACAGCAGCGGGCTGACCCACAGCAGCGCCAGGCAGGCCATCAGCACGCTGAGGGTAAACGACTGTGAACGACGCAGGCGCAGCCACAGCGGGTGGGATCGCTGCCGCTCTCGCAGCAGCGGCGGTGAGGCTTCAGCGCTCATAGTGCGCTCCTTTCTCCAGCAGTTTCAGGTTGATCAGCGAGAAGGCGAACAGCCCGGCCAGCGTCAGGAAGGTGGCGGCAGAGGCTTTGCCGAGGTCGTGGGTATCCCACGCCAGATTCTGGATGTAGTAGAGCAGCACGGTGGTGGCGTTGTCCGGCCCGCCGCGGGTCATCACCGCCACGTGGTCAATCTGGGTGATGGAGTAGATAAGCGCGGTGGTGATGACGAAGCTGAGGGTCGGGCGCAGCAGCGGCAGGGTGACCTTAAAGAACACCTGGCTGCGGGTGGCTCCTTCCATTATCGCCGCTTCGCGAGTGGAGGCCGGGATACTCTGCAACCCGGCGAGGAAAAACAGCATGTAGTAGCCGGCGAACTTCCACACGCCAATCAGCGCCAGCGCCAGCAGCGCGCTGTTGCTGTGCCCCAGCCAGTTGGTATTCATCGGGCCGAAGAGCTTTGCCAGATAGTGGTCCAGCAGGCCGAGACCGGGCATAAAGATAAACAGCCACAGCGCGGCGGCGCTGACCATCGGAATGATCATCGGGAAGAAGAAGGCGGTGCGCAGCCAGCGGTTCACGCGGTGGTTTTCGCTGAGGGCCACCGCCAGCAGCAGGGCCAGGGTGACGCCGGGGATCACCGTCAGCAGGATGTAGAGCAGGTTATTGAGCAGCGATTGCCAGAAGACGTTATCGGCAAACAGGCGGGCGAAGTTATCCAGCCCGACAAAGGGCGCGCCGTCGCTGGCCATGCGGGTGTCGAACAGGCTGTCGTATACCGAACGGCCGAGCGGGAACCAGGTAAACAGCAGTAAAAACAGCAGAGAAGGCGACAGTATCAGCCAGGGGAGCCAGGTTTTTCTCATGGTGGCAGACGTCTCGTTCAGGCGTTTGTGGAAGCCCGGATTGTGGGAACGAATGACTGCAAAGGGATGGCGGGGAGATGACGGTTTGATGAAGTGGTAGCAAAATGCCGGGCGCAAGGGCGCCCGGCGGGGGAGCGTCGTGCTTAGAAGTCGGCTTTCAGCACCACGCGATAGCGGGCTTTGCCATCGCGCACGTGCTTCAGGGCATCGTTGATCTGCGACATCGGGAACAGTTCGGTGGTCGGGGCAACTTTACTGCGCCCGGCAAATTTCATCAGCTTGCGCAGTTCAGACGGGTTGCCGGTGGCCGAGCCGGAGATGCTGCGGTCGCCGCCAATCAGGGTAAAGGCCGGGACCTGCAGGGGTTTCATCACCGCGCCGACGGTGTGGAAGTTGCCGCCGTAGGCCAGCGCTTCAAAGTACGGCTGCCATTCGAGGTCCACCGCGACGGTGTTGATGATCAGGTCAAACTGACCGGCCAGCGCTTTTAAGGCTTGCGGATCGCGGCTGTTGACCACACGATCGGCACCCATTGCCAGCACTTCCTGCTCTTTCGCCGGATTCGAGCTAAAGGCAGTAACTTCCGCACCCATGGCGTGCAGCAGTTTGATGGCGATGTGGCCCAGGCCGCCGATACCAATGACGCCGACGCGGCTGGTGGCGGTGACGTGGTGCATCAGCAGGGGTTTAAAGACGGTGATGCCGCCGCAGAGCATAGGGCCTGCGGTTTCGATGTCGATGCTTTCCGGCAGGGGGATCACCCATTGCCAGTCGGCGCGCAGTTTATCGGCGAAGCCGCCACGGTTGATGATGGTCGGTACCGAGCCTTCCAGGCAGTTGATCTGGTTGCCGCTGATACAGGCGTCGCAGTGCCCGCAGCTGCGGGCGGTCCAGCCGATCCCCACCTTCTGGCCGATCTTCAGTCCTTTATTCTGCGCTGAGCTGCCCAGCGCCGAGACGTGGCCGATCACTTCGTGGCCGGCAACCAGCGGATAGCTCGACATGCCCCATTCGTTGTCGATCATCGACAGGTCAGAGTGGCAGATCCCGCAGTATTCAACCTGCACTTCGACGTCCTGGGGCAGCAGTTCGCCCGCGTCGTATTCCCATGGCGACAGGTCGGCGCCCGCTTCTTTGGCGGCGTAGCTTTTAATGGTGCTCATGACGGTTTCCTTGGTTTGGCGTAGTGTGCGTTGTCTGGCCAGGCTCAGATAAACAGAAAGTGTAGAGCATCGGGCGGGTAGGCGCTTGGCAGAAGGAGGCGTGAGGGAAATGGCGGCGCTGAGGCGTTGCGGGGAGCAGCAACGGAGAGTTGAGGGACTAAACGCTGTTTTTTTCAACACTTAGCGAGGCTGGCATACGCTGGCGCTTGCATGGCGGCCATCGACAGGTATAATCCACAACGTTTCCGTATCCCTTCAGTGCCGAAGTGGCGAAATCGGTAGACGCAGTTGATTCAAAATCAACCGTAGAAATACGTGCCGGTTCGAGTCCGGCCTTCGGCACCATCGGAACATCAATAGACGTCAACGGACGTCTTTTTTTGTGCCAGAAATCCAGTATCCGCAAGGCTTTCCTCGCTTTTTCACTCAACCTAAGTCAATCTGAGTCAACCCACATCAAGTCGCTTGTGAGTATAGAACCGAGTATATTTGTTGGTTCGATAATGGTTGTATACTCACTTCGGCACATGGAAGGAGAGCTTTTATGGCTCTGACAGATATCAAAGTGCGCTCAGCAAAACCACAGGAAAAGGAGTATACCCTTGTCGATGGGGATGGCATGTTTTTGCTCATTCACCCTAACGGCTCAAAATACTGGCGGTTCCGCTTTCGCTTTGGTGGTAAGCAGCACCTGATGGCATTTGGGGTTTATCCTGAAACGTCACTGGCAGATGCTCGTCAAAAAAGGGAAGAGGCCAGAAAGCTTGTTGCTGCAGGCATCGATCCCCGTGAACACAAACGTGCAGTGAAAGAAGAGCAGACGAAAGAGGCTATTACCTTTGAGTCAGTTGCCAGAGAGTGGCACGCAGCAAATAAAAAATGGACAGAAGAACATAGCCGACGGGTGCTGAAGAGCTTGGAAGATAATTTGTTCCCAGCAATTGGGAAGCGGAGTATTGATAGTTTTAGTACGCGCGATCTCCTTGTCCCTATCAAAGTAGTTGAGGCTACAGGGCGTCTTGAAGTGGCTTCGCGTCTTCAGCAGCGTACCAATGCGATTATGCGTTATGCAGTGCAAAGCGGTTTGATCGATTACAATCCTGCTCAGGAGATGGCTGGGGCAGTTGCTTCAAGTAATCGTGTCCATCGACCAGCACTTGAACTGAAACGCTTACCTGAACTACTCCAGCGAATTGATAGCTACTCCGGACGACCTTTAACCCGTCTGGCTGTTGAGCTCACGTTATTAATCTTTATTCGTTCCAGTGAGTTGCGCTTTGCTCGTTGGCCCGAGATCGATTTTGAAAGGGCAATGTGGACAATCCCGGCAGAACGAGAAGCTATAGAAGGTGTTAAGCATTCGCAACGAGGTTCTAAAATGCGCACACCTCATTTAGTTCCTCTGTCTCGTCAGGCATTAGTAATCCTTCAACAGGTCCACAAGATCAGTGGTGATCGTGACTTTGTTTTCGTTGGCGATCATAACCCTCATAAGCCCATGAGTGAAAACACGGTGAACAAGGCACTGCGCGTCATGGGATATGACACTAAGGTGGAGGTTTGTGGGCATGGTTTCAGAACAATGGCCTGTAGTTCGTTGATTGAATCAGGGTTGTGGTCGAGGGATGCGGTAGAGCGTCAGATGAGCCATATGGAGCGTAACTTAGTACGTGCGGCTTATATTCATAAAGCAGAGCATCTGGATGAACGCAAACTGATGCTGCAATGGTGGGCTGACTTTCTGGATGGGAATCGGGAGAGTGGGATTACGCCGTTTGACTATGCAAAAGTCAATCGTGGTAATATTTAGTGTATATGTTTAATTAATATACAATCAATCAACCAGCTTCCAAAGTGAAGCTGGTTGATGTATGGACTTGACCCGCCATCTCTGGATGTGTTTCATGGACGGAAAGGAAAATACACAATTTTGAAATTGCTCGTAATGAATGTGTCAAAGAGCCTATAGATATCAGTGGGTAGCTTTTATAGAATAGGTGTATTCCTACTTTAGAGAACATGAAGTTATGAGCGCAATCACATTACGTAAAGCGTTGGGTGTACTTGCGAAGTCATCTTCGTTTTCCGTCACCACCGTGACACACCGTCAGAAGGATGAGTTCGATCAGTTAAAGGAACAACTCTTTGTTAAACAAGAAATTGAAACCGAATTACAACGCTATCTGGATGTTGCTAAACCCGGTGAAATCATTTTTTTGTGCGGCAGTAGCGGGGATGGAAAGTCCGAAATTTTAACCCGCTGTCAGTCAGATCCGCGTTATCAGCGGCGATTTATTTTCCATCTGGATGCCACTCATAGTTTTGCCCCTCGACAATCAGCTATTGATGCTTTGAATGAGTTATTTGCTAATCATCATCAGCAGTCATCTCCATTGCTCATTGGCATCAACACCGGAATGCTTGCCAACTTTGCCCGAGAAGGTGCTGAATGCCATAAGGTGATCCGGTCTGCAATTGACTCATTTTTATCAGGGCATCAGGATGCAAGCCGTCCTTATCGTAACGAGAATTGTTCTTTTTTTGATTTTGAACACTATCCTAAATTCCAGTTTAACGAAAATAAAAACTATTCATCATTTATTAAAGCCTTATTAGATAACTTAACTCGAGACGATGATAACAATTTATTTCAGTTTATCTTTCGGCGCGATGAGTTAATTAATCCAGATCTAAAAGAGGTCGCAAACTTTAAATTGCTTTGCATGCCTGGCGTGCAGAATGTATTAATTACGCAGCTCTTTAAAGCGCGGTTGATTAAAGACCAGTTTGTCACGACCCGAACGCTGTTGGACTTTCTGCATCATCTGTTGATGGGGCCTGGCTACTTATTTGATAATCTCTTCATCGGTGCAGAAAATGATCTGATTAAAAAAGTTTCCGATTTTGATCCCGCCAGATTGCACACCTATGAACTTGATCAGTTTGTTTTGCGCTATGAACTGGGACTGGTTGACGCTGATCTCGATGATTTTTTAGCCGCACTTGAGCCGTTGCACATTAAGTTTGAGCGCCAGAGCGTTAAGCCCGGTGACGCAACCTCCTTGATCCGGCTTTTCTGGCTGTTGCAGCACGAGTCGTTGGGTAATGATTATCATCGGAGATTTTCCGCGTTCTTTAACGAATCGTTGTTTGAACGTTACTCAGAAATCTGGCATTTGCATAGAAATTACACAGCAGATCCGGAGCAAAAAAGATCACTGAATCGCTTCTATGCTTTTGAGCTTATCGCGGGTATCCAGCGCTATGCTAACCGCAAAGCACCTGAATTAAGTATGCAAAAAGAAGAGTTCTTTTTGGGTGAGTTTGGTGGGGTGAAAATAACCGCACCGGTAGAGGTGAAGCCTGATTGGGATGCTATCCGTAATAAACATACGGCTCATCCAACTGGCTTCGATGTCTATTTAAAGGTGGGGCGAAATCCACTGCCGCATATCCATATCGGGCTTAATTTGTTCGAATTACTGGACAAGTTGAATAATGGCTATCGTCCGAATAAATACGATAAAAATGCCATCGTGTTACTGGATGAAATTGTTGAGTTGATCGCGGAGCAGGCTAAATCCAGCAGCGAAATCAAATTTTATGATGGCAGACAACGGGTTTATCGTGCAAAGGCGGATGACGATATGATCACTATTAGCGGTATGGAGGGTTAGCAGAATGTACCCTATCGCAAACGAGTTAAAAGTGGGTAACAATCAACTGGATAGTTACCTGCCTGTGCGCAATAAAAATAACGATATTAGCTGGCAATTCGTCACCGGTCTGGTCCTTAGCTACGCCCTGAAACGCAAAATCGAAGCTTACGATCCCGAACAATTCCGTGAAGATTGTAAAACACATCTGCAGGAGCTGCTTGATGAGCCTGCATTCTGGTCCGTGCTGGAACGGATGTATTTTTCCAGTCAGGATATTTTCCGTGTCTCCCCACTTTTTTTACTGTTCCACGCCCAGTTTAATGGTGAAAAAATAAGTGCCGGTTCAACGGCAGATAAACGACTTGGCACGCTATTTGCCAATTTGATGGGCGATTTCAGCCTTCGTTACCCCATACAGGACAGACTGAACTTCATTGAGCAGCAAATGCTGAATAAGCTCAATGAAAAAATAAAATTGCTGGGGAAAGGACCTTTTGCCGAAGAGCAACCCTATCTTCCGTATATGGTCACGTGTTTTCAGTCCGATCTGGCGTTTTTGGCGGAGCACCCACAATACCTTTTACAAGAATTGACCAACACCCTACGTTTGTACGCCTTTAGCTGGTGCGCTCAACTGGCGCTCAATCTGGACAACTGGCAGGACGGTGAACCACAAAGCAAATCGCTGTTTTTTATTCTTGATAGCGAAAAAGCCAGCTCTGAACGGGAAAAGGTGAAACGTTATGGCTATAAGCTGTTCGCCAGCCAGAGCGAAAAACTGTTCCCGATACTTTCCGCGCTGGAGGTGTTGCAGGTAAAAGGGGCGAAAAAACGCCCTCTCTGGCAGGTATATCAGGATTGTTTGAGTTATTCGGGCACCCCAAATCAAGTGTTAGATGAGCTTAATGATTACATACAAAAATTTATTAGTAAGGAAGAACGAGATCTTCCAGCTCGTGAACGCGCAACAAACCTGGAAAATGCCTTCAAACAGCTCTTATCCGTTGCCGTAGAGCAGTTCCAGGGTAAAAAAACTGACCGCGCGACGGTAAATCGTAAATACGTTAATGAGCTGGAAAACCAGATTTGCACTGACTTCATTCAGGTGCGTGGTCGGGCAGGGAAAGTGCTGGTGCTGAATCAGGATCGTCTTCTGTTGCTGACCAATCTCACTGTGGGCAAAAATGACAAACTCCGCCTGCACGAACTGCTGCGTGGTTTTGAACAGCGCGGTTTTTATCTGGACAACCAGTCGGCGCAAACGCTGGTGGCGTTTTATGAACGCATGGGAAATGTAGAGCGAATGAGTGATAGTGGAGACGCCGTGTATGTCCGTAAAACAGTATGAAACCTATCTGGCCGAAACCTTTATTGAATGGGTAGGTGGCATCATTCAGCCCGGCGAGCGCTACCAGTTCAAATCTCCCGATCCCGATAATGCCCTAAAACTCTGGGAAGCATTCGTCTCTCTGGCGGACGGCAATCAGTTGGAAATTGTGCCAGGGCAATATATTGATTGCCTTCCCTGCAATGGTGTTCAGCTTATTCCTGTACTGCACGGTGCCGAGGCTCCAGCATTCACAGAAAACTACATTTCTCATTTGCGCGATGAAGTTGCAGGGCGCAGCGGCGTTTTTGCCCAAACAGCGCTGTTGATTATTCACAACAGTATGCTCGATACCCTGATTAACAGCACGAAAGACGTGGCAGCGCCGGATGCTATCTGGTATCCGCAAACCTTCAGCCATCAACTGGAAAAGCTAATTACCACCGATAGTAACCGTTCAGAATTGTCCCGCTGTTTGCTGGAGGATCAACTGGCGACGGTACTGGATGAAGGCGCGACTGTCTTTGGTTTTTCGTCGCTGTATCGCTTGCTGGATGATGGCAATCTGGATTTCTCTGAGCTTCATCTGTTTAAAGATGATGAACTACTGAACTATAGCCAAAAACAGCTACGCACCCGGTTGAATGAAAACCGGAAATTATATCGCCAGATAGAAGACAGCGTTGAACGCTACAGCGGACAACTGGAGAATGTACTGCCTGAATTCAGTACAAAATTCATTCAGGAGCATTTTTACGATAAAGGCGACTGGCGTGAGCTCGATTTCTCTGACTACAGGAAAGAGAAAGAGCAGAACAGCGAACAAAAACTGGTGCTGGAGAATGTCTCCGTCGAAAACGGCGAGGTTTGGCAACGGGCGAAAAGCGCCAGTAAGGCAGGCAAACGTGATATCAGCCTGCTGGTGCAGG
Organism: Enterobacter sp. JUb54; assembly: GCF_014298075.1. Taxonomy (GTDB): domain Bacteria; phylum Pseudomonadota; class Gammaproteobacteria; order Enterobacterales; family Enterobacteriaceae; genus Klebsiella; species Klebsiella lignicola. The sequence goes on along the minus strand of NZ_CP060418.1, from coordinate 3,409,645 downwards.
TGCAGCCAGGGCAATCAAAGGCTGAGCTGGAGTTCAGTTTCCAGGGTAATGATCTTCAGGATAACCAGATAAAAATTGCCCATAATCGCCAGTTAAAGAACATGCCTTTCTGGCGCACTAGCCGGGCAGGCGGCAAGACTTCCCGCATTATTGCATCTGTACCTTTTGACGGGCATCCCTGCTTTTTTAGTCTCGAACTGACCAACCGCAATAATTCAGCCGAAGAGTATAAATTTCGCCTGTTGTTGGTCGAGCAGGGACAATTCTGGCTAAACGATATTCAGCACTGCTACCGCGTTGAGCCAGGTAAAGATCAAATAACCCTGCAACTGGAAGATAACACGCTGCGTATTGCCGAGTCTGGCAACCTTACCTGTACGTTGGATGACGAGAGCGAAGACATCGACTGCCAGCATTATGCTCTGGTGAATTTTGAGACGCTGGCAAATCAAAGCGACCTGGTTCAGTTTGTGCTCGTCTCCGGTGATTCCCGTCTGTCGTTTAACATCGAGGGACCGGGAGCAGAAGAAGGGCTAACGCTGCCGTTGCTTTTTGACCAAAGTCGTTTCAATAAGTTGTTCAAAGAAGAGGGCAATGCAACCTGGAACCGACTAAAAGGGCGCATCATACTCGATAATACTGAACACAAGGTTGTCGGTGTACGCCAGCAGTTGTTGATACTGGAAGCCTCATTAATTGAGCAACGTCTGCTGGGTACGGGAAGTGACGATAGCGTGTTTGCGCTGGATGAACTTCTAGCCAGCTACCCCGATCTCCATAACGCCTATGAGCAGCTATTTGCCTACTATCATCGTCGTAACACCCTGCCGAGTCTGGTGTCGTGGTCAGCAGAATATCGCACACTGGTCAGCTATATTGTTACTACGTTTGAACAGTCACTCCAGCAAATCGGCCTGAGCAGAGCGCTGACAGCGCAGGAGAAACGTCTTCTGCATCTGGGGATCTGCCGCAATGATAGCCATGAGCGCCTCTCACCACTGCACCCATTAGTGCTGGCCTACCATCTACAACTGGCAGAAACTATCGTTGCGGAGTCGGAACAGCACGATTCGGCTTCATTTGCCACACTACCACCGATTACTCTCGATCGCCTGATGGTTTCCGGCTTAATGCCATTTGTTTACCACAGTGAGCATGAATACGCGCAACTACAGCCGGTGGAGGAAAACCGTTTCTGGATTGACGCGGTTCCCCAGCGGCAGGTCAGCCATGACTACGTTAAACGTCTGGTAAAAGACAAACTCAATGAGTTCACGGACGCTTACGCCCGGTTGTTCCAGAGCGCTGAAAACAGTGCGTTGATTATCAATGCCATTAATCAAGGGAACGCCAAAGAACTGTTTCTGGGATTAGTAGAATATTTTAAGCAAGAAAAAGAGCACGCTATTTCGGTGCATGTGAACTGCTACGATGAACGTTTGCTACCCAATATGTTCGATCACTTTGCCGAAAGTGGTAGCTATGAGCAGCTTAAAAACGATCTCGATCTGAACAGCGGCGTATGGCGGGCGGAAGCCGATATGCTGATTGACCTGCTGCGTAGCCGGTTAACGTTCAGCAAGTTTGTCCTGCCGTCAGAAAGCGACAAGTTGGCCTATGCACATCTGGCATTTTTCACCAATACAGCACCTGTGGATTGCCGCCAGATCCGCATTGAAGATGCGTCCAGCGGGGTATTGTGTCATGGGTTGATCGCTGGGGAAGGTGCCGAAACGCAGGGGGATGCTTACTTTACCGCGTTTGGCCTGCGTGATGTGGATACTGAGTCCTACTGCGCTCTGCGTCTTGCCCGACTAATCGGCTGCCTGTGGCAACCTGCACGTCAAAGCAACAGCCAGTATCATGGACAAGGGATCGGCCTGGCTGTGAGCGGCAATTTTAAACAGCTGCTCAATTACTCCTACAACAGCGCGCTTTGGACCACCATCATTGATCCTAAAGTCACCCTCGACTTTTTCACCAGTCAGAAAGATGTGGTGCTTATCCACTATTCTGACCAGTACACCAGTTGTGCAGGCTACGATGCCGTCACCGTCACGAAGCAGGTTGATTTGTTCCTGCGGTTGCTCCAGACCGGAAGCCAGTCAGGGCAACCTGCTGTTGATAGTCAGCATTTGCTGGCTGAATTTAATGCTTTTAATGGCGAATGGCTGCTGAAAATGCTGCGCTCCAGTGAAAGAGAGCGTAAAGAGAAACACGGCATTATAGGCGCATACAAATTTGTGCAATCCATGTTGCACCAGTCCGATATTTGCTGGATTCCGCTATCGGTGGCCGAAATGATCCGCGTGTCCGGCAATGTCGGGCTGAAAATGAAAGAGACTGATTTATCGAGAAATTTACAGGGTTATCGTAAAGGTGCCATCTCTGATGATGTACTCTTTGTGGGATTCAAAGAAGACCGCCTCTATCTGTTGCCGCTGGAAGTTAAAACTGGGGCCCGACCGGACTACAGCTATGCAGGCCAACAGGCTCGTGAGTTGAAACGCTACTTACAGCAGGACATTCTGGAACCACAGACGCTGGCATCACAGCTGTATCGGGCGCTCTTTATACGTCAGGTGCTGATGCAGGTGGAGAAACTGCGCCTGTATGGAGTGCTGGACAGCGACAAACTGGCTCCCTTGCTGGATCGACGCGAATGGTGGTTAACGGGTGACTATCAGTTAGGTGAGTTGACCGAGTATGCGAACGGCTTCGTCGTGGCGCATGTGGACAGCTCAACCTGCTTCGATCTCTCTTATAAAGAGACACCGGAGAATATCTTACAGATTGAAATCCCTTATTCACTGCTGCCTTCGTTAATTGCTGCGCAGGGGAATGAACCACCGCTGGCGGAACGTTATCGGGTGCCGGAAAAATACCGGCTTAAGCCAGAGTGTGATGCCACTCCGTCACAACCCAAAGTTGTGGTAGAAGTCACAACGCCGGCTACTGCACAGTCCATTTCGGAACCGGAGTCGTTACAGCCTGCTGTACCCGTGGCTACTTCTGATAAAAGCGATACTCCATTACGGATCCTGTTTGGTCATGATGCTGCGCGTCAGAGCCCGTTACATTGGGAGCCAACCAACACCGCGAAGTTCATGAATACCAATACCGGCATTATTGGAACGATGGGCACCGGTAAAACCCAGTTTACTAAATCGCTGGTCACACAGTTGATGCGTAATCAGTCCTGTAACGTTGATGGCAAACCTATTGGTTTGCTGATCTTCGACTACAAATCAGACTATGTGGATGAGGCTTTTCTTGATTCTACGGGGGCCAAAAAGTACAAATTATTTAAGCTGCCTTACAACCCCTTATCTCTGTTTGGTGACACGCCAATGCTACCAATCCATACCGCTGGTGGACTATCGGAAACGATGGCGAAAGCTTATGGATTGGGCCATAAGCAGCAGCTCAAATTAGAAAATCTGATTTTAGAATGTTACGAAGCGGCAGGCATTTCGCCGGAAGATCCGACAACATGGTCACGGACTGCGCCGACGATTGAAGATGTATGGCAGCGCTTCCTCGATCAGGAAAAGGTTGAAGAAGATTCGCTTTACGCAGCACTTTCTAAACTGGCGCGTTACAAGATATTCGAGACAATCCCGGAAAAGATGACCAGTTTGTACGAATTGATTGACGGTGTCACTGTGATTGAACTGGCTGGTTACCCGCCAGAAGTGCAAAACCTTGTGGTTGCACTAACGCTGGATCTTTTTTACGCGCAGATGCAAAAGCGCGGTAAACCAGTAGTGCGAGGGGATTATCGTCAGCTCACTAAAATGATTCTGGTGGACGAAGCCGATAACTTTATGCGTCAGGATTTTTCCAGTCTGCGTAAGATCCTTAAAGAAGGCCGTGAGTATGGTGTTGGTGCGATCCTATCAACGCAGGAGATCACTCACTTTAAGACTGGAGAGAATAATTATGCTTCCTATATTTTGACTTGGGTGATCCATCGTGTTTCTGAGATTAGGAACGCGGATATCAAGGCGGTATTTAACGTCGATGATAAAGGTGAGCAGGAGTCTTTGATGGGGCAGATTCGACAGCTTGAGAAGCATTTTAGCCTGTATGTTGATGGAGATAAGCAGGTTAAGAAAATGCGTGACCGGGCGTTTTGGGAACTGAATCTATAGTTTTTATCTATTCATCAATAGGTTATCGGATATGTCAAAGAATGATCTTGCTCATTGGGGTAATTTAGTCTCGGATATTCGTGGGTTATACCCAAGAATTATTCAGCCAAAGTTTATATTTATATCATTTGTAACTTTGTCAGTGTCGACATGTGGCATATGGATTGGCCCTTTCTTTTTAAATGATAATACTCAGTTAGGATTTTCAATTTTCTCTTTTATTATAACTACATTAGGGGTGTTAGCCGCAGAGCGACTATCAAAGAATGATGATAATGATAATTCCATGACATCATCAGAAAAACATCGTAAGCAGGTTATGATGTCCTTCTCTATTTTTTTATGGTTTTTATCATTTGTTTTCTCATTTTATGGACTTAAAAATAATGTAAATTTCATGTTGATTTTATCATTTTCTATAACTTTGTTGTTATGGCTTTCTATTACAGTTGTTAAACCAGACTTTGAAGGGCCTAAACCTGTAACTCCAGATTCGATTGTGACTAGTGAGTTATCAGCTGTGGCAGTTGATGATGAACCTGGTAAGGGGCTTTGATATGACTAACCCTATAAAAATAAATGCTATTAAAGTAACTCAGCCATATGGTGATTTTTTCCAGACTGTAATGTCTGCAGAAGATCTTTTAAAATGCATTTATGTGAATCAAGCTGAGATTGATAATGGAGAGATTTCTGGAGTACAAAGAAAAGAATCGATGCCGCGGGCATTAGATATAGCTAAATTTATTGACTCTGATGAGGCTGCATTTCCTAACTCTATTATATTATCAGTTAATCATAATGAGAGTGATATTCCTGCAACAGAGGATGAAAAATGGAAGTTTGAGCAAGTTAATGGTGATTTATATATCATAACCATTCCTAATATTAACCTTAGATTATGTTCTGTAATTGATGGTCAACATAGGTTGCTGGGCTTTCGTTATGCTGAAAATAAAGAGATAAAATTACCCTGTTCTATTTATGACTCGTTACCTCCATCAAATCAAGCGACTATATTTTCAACTATAAATTTTAATCAACAAAAAGTTCCTAAAAGCTTAGCCTATAGATTGTTTGGATATTCATTAGATGATATATCGAGAGAGTATTGGCCTCCTGATTTACTTGCGGTCTATTTCAGCGAGAAATTTAACAAAGCTAATGACTATCCTTTTTACCAAAGATTGAAAAATAGGGTATTACAAGAGGTTACTGCTGACGATTGGTCTATTTCTTCATCAGTATTTATCGATGGCGTTTTATCACTTATATCTAAAAACCCTAGATCTGATAGATATATAATTAACGCCATAAGTTCAAGTGACGATAATAAAGGGCGTGAGAGGCTTTTAGGTACAAAGTCTAAAGACAATAGTCCGTTGCGTGGATTCTATATAAATAATAATGATAAAGCTATCGAGCAGATATTGTTGATGTTTTTCGGTGCGGTTAAGGAACATTTTTGGACTGAAAGATGTATTAGTGAGAGGACTGTTCTTGTTCGAACAATCGGTATTTCTGCATTGTTTAGATTTCTTCGTACAAGGTTAATGTCTATGTCTGAAATAAACATGGATAGTGTTAGTCGGTTATGCGCTGCTATAAAGGAAGTTAATCCGATAGAGTTTACTAACAATACTGAATATACATCTACAACTGTAGGTCAGGGGAAAGTATATAATTATTTAAATGAGAAGGTGCCATCATAATTTTTTCCAATCCACCTTCATTTTGAAGGTGGATTGAGTTTTTTTATACTAGATTGCTTTTGCCAAGCTTAATATGTTTTTATGATTTCTTAGAGGGGCAATTCCATCTTCAATATGCGCAGCCCATGCTTTAATTATCATTTTTTGGTCCAGTCCAGGGTACAGCATCCTCAAAATTAATTCAGTCGCTTCTAAGGTATCCCCCAACCACGTAATTTTATCCAGTACCAACGAGCCATCCAGCTTCTTACTATCCCGTTCAGGCGAATAGCGAAACTCACTCTCCACCGAGCGGAAAAATGCTAGTCGAGCCGCGACATTTGGCGTAATTCCAGTATATCCTCTTAACTTCTTGAGCTGGTCTTCAGTCTGACGACTAAGCACCATTCGATTCGGGAGCATCAAACAGCCTCCTTAGTTAGTTCCCAGAAATAACCGGGTTTCAGCGCAGATGATTTGGTATGCGCATTAAACACAATCTCATAAGCATGAGAAATATCATCACGCAGTCGGTCGACGAAATAACGCTCGTCCACTTCAGTATCGGTGGATAGCAGCACAACCTGATGGCTGGCCTCCGGGAAATAATGATTAATCAACTTATCCCGGTGCTGAGAATCCAGACGCCCTAACGGCGTATCAATAATCACTGGGAAATCACGCCCAGAGGTTTTTGCAAGCGCCTCAAGAATCGCAATCGCATAAATCTGCTTTTCACCCGCAGAAAGCAGCTTACGATTAATCACCGAACCCTTTTCATCCACCAGTTCAACATCAAATGTCTGTGGATTTATGTGCGCATTAAGCTGTAAATCCTCTTTACGAGCAAGTTTGCGGTAGGCTATTTCAAAGTTAGCAGATAACTTCTTCACTCGAGCCTGTGTTAACACATCACTGTAGTAATCGAGCAGGTTAATGGTTTCCTGCGCATTTTTAAATGCGCTGCTCAAACCATGTTGGCTACGGGTTATGTCATGTGCTTTCTGTACCTGACGAACACATTCCAGTTGCTGCTGTTTCGTTCGTTTAGCCTCTTCCAGCAATGAGCGATATTTTTGCCGCTGTTTTTCACGCTTATGATCGAGATCGCGTAATGCTGCAAAGAGATCCATTAACTGCTCGTCTTCCGGGGCGCGAGCAATATTAGCAGCGGCTTGCTCCAGTTGTTGTTCAATATCCGCTAATTGATGGCGGTACATATCAAAACGCTGCCATGCTTTTTTGCTGTCCTGCTCAATGGACTGCTGGAGCATCCCGGCTTCACGTTCAGAAATATCAAACAGCAAATCACCTTTTGGTTTGGCTGCCATATATGCGTCCAAATTATTGGTAATCGCTTCGGTAGCAATGGCTCTGGTACTACTCTCACTGCTGGAACGGAACGCGATATCATTTTTGAGTTGAGTTAAAAATTGATTTAACTCCGTCTCAAAATTTTTCGCCTGCTTGATCTGTGCTTCATTGGCAATTTTTTCCAGCAACCGCGACAACGTATTAGGCGCTAACGCATAGGGCAACGATCCATCGCATTCCTGTCGTAACGCTTTTTCCAGACGCTCTTTTTCTTTTAACAGCGTTTCAACTTTCTGTTTTTCCTGTGCTTTAGTCTGGGCAAATGCGCCGCCCTGCGCATTTAACAATCCCTCATGGCGAATAATGTCCTGGGATAAAAATTCAATCCGCGAGTTGACGAAATCGGCCTCTTCCAGCAATTTCTCTGCCTGACCGGCAAGCGTTTTAATCTTTGCTTCAAGCGCTTCAACCTGCTGTTGCTGGGAGCCAGCCAACTGCGCGGTTTGCTGGCGTTTGACAAAAATCATCAGGTCATTTTGTAGTCTGGCGATCAGATCCAGTCCCAACAAACGACGCACCGCTGTACGCAGAATATTGCCAGATTCATCTTCCGCCAACTCTGCAATCTTCTCTCCATCAAAAAAGAAAAGATCGGCGACACCGTGGGGAATTAATTCATTCAAAAACCCTTGGCACTGGTCATAACTGAGTTCACTACGCGGTTGTCCATCCTGTTGCAAAGAGAGACGATCTTTCTTTCCTTTCTTCCAGCTTCGCGTGACGGTGAATTCAGTCTCATGGCCGTTTTGGTTGTAGGTAAAGGTCAGTTCTACTGCGGCCTCATCCGGACGCTCTGCTGTATACGTCCCGTTGTGCACCAGTGCTCCGAGTTGTTCAACATACTCCTGCTGCTGCATTGCCGGGCCAAACGCTAAACGCCCATACAGTGCCAGTCGAATTGCCGACAAAATAGATGTTTTCCCTGCACCATTTAAACCACCAAATAGCACAATCGGGCGAGGGTTTACTTCATGTGGACGCTTTCTGGGAGCCAGATCGATGGTGTGTGTGCCGCAAAATACGCGGAAATTATGTAATACTAGTTGCTTAATGAGCACGTTCATTTTCCTCATCGATAAGCACAGACGATTCGCCTGCATCGATAATTCTGCGCTGTAAAGTCTGGAGTTCAGCTTCTAGCTTATTCACTTCGTCCTGATGAATATCCCGGTCGTTGCGTTTTTGCAGCGTTGCCTGTTGCTGCTGGATTTCTTCCAGGCTGCCCCAGTCCTGCTTTAAAATTGTGCCGAGCTTGTCAAAAATCCCCTGGCGACGACTTAACCCTTCCATCGAGGTTTCCAGCTCAATCAGTTTCATCACCATTTCAGGTACTACGTCAAACCCTTGCGTTATCTGCACCAGCAAATCAGCATCGCTGGCATCAAAGCGCGACTGATCGTCAACCACCCAATTCAGATCCTGCTGATATACCTCGCGGTAAATCCCCGGTAATGTGTCGTACCAGTCTGGCTCGTTAGGATCTTTCAACCACTCCTGGCGGATAGCGTGTAGCTCCGGCTGGGTAATTAACGTAATCGTGTGGCCTTGGGCGTTTAAATCACGCTCAATTTCCAGTAAGTCTTTTAACCACTGCTGGCGGTATTTGAGCCAGTAGGGGCCAGGAACATGCTTACGCTCTGCACTACGATCTTCACCGTCTTTAGCGTACTGGTAGCTCACCTTACCGGTGCGGCGTTTATAGTTGCGATAGGTGTCTTTATTCGCCGGATCGGTGGTAAACGCCAGCAGATCACGATATTTCAGCAATGGTGACATCCACTCTTCGCCATTTTTGATCAGACTTTCCATCGCTTTATCTTTGGTGACTACGGTACAGGTCCAGCAGCCAAAGCGAGAGTTCCCGCAAGAGGGGGTACTTTCGTCGATCACCAGGGGACACTCACCCTGTGCGGACGAGTCCATATATAGCGTCCACAGAGGACGGTTGTTTCCACCCCAAGGGCTTTCCCATTCGTCGATATCTTCAGGAGCATAGCGGAACGCGCCGCGCAGCAGTTTCCAGACGTCTTCTACATCCCAGGTATCAATAGGGGTATAGATAAATGCATTTGCCAGCGTGGTATGCCGTGCCAAGCGTGAACCATCAATTTTATGCTTTGCGATGACCTGCGCACGGGAGGCACTCTCGCTACTACGTGAGCCGAGGACAACAATCACTTCATCAAACTGGCTAACCTTATCTTTAATAAAGTCGCTCACCGGATTGATTTTCATACGCTCGGTACACCAGCGAAAACTACGGGTTGGGGCTGGATAACCTTTCCCCAGTAAATTGACCCAGAAGGTTTCATTAGTTTTAGGCGTTACCGCATGTTGAGTGATCGGCAGGCTATTACGCTTTGCGCCTGCCTCAATCTGCAACATCGTTTTCTTAATTAAATCTACTACCACTGGTGTTTCCACCAGCGTATCGGATGACACTACAAAAACATCTTTGTTGCGCATTTCCGGGGGTAGGCCAAGCAGGGCCAGATACACCAGCGTGATCACGGCGGAAGAATCTTTCCCGCCGCTATAGCCAATTACCCACGGACGCTTATCTGCACAATAAATTCTTTGAACCTCAGCAACATATTCGGCCAGAGGGCGTCCAGCGAACTGCTCCTGATTAATAAAATCTTCGTATTCGGCCAAATCGTAGGCCTGAACTAATTTACTCATGAGACAACCATTTGAGCTTCAAGCTCCTGTTCTTCAGGAGTGAGGGGGATTGAGAGCGCAGTTTTTAGCGCATTACAGGTGAGCTGGATCGCGGTACTGGTTTTACTAAGTTTGCCATGCTGCATCGCACGTTTGACGAGATCCGGGTTGTTTCTGCGCCAGTTAAAAGTTTTAAGTGCAGTTATTTTCTCCGGCCATTGCTCAGGATAATCCGTTAGCAGGGTATATCCCAGTTGTCCAAGTGCCTGCAATCCAATGCCATGAGCGTGAATATAATCTTGTCGTAACTGAACCGGTGAAACCTCTTTTTTAGCCGCTAGCTGCCAATCCGGCATCACGCTAAAAATAGCTTGCCAATATTGGGTAGCAATTTGGGTGCATTCCTCAAAGTTGTTCTCTTTGGGATCTTTACCCAACAATGCGCGGGTAGCCTGCTTGATGCTGCTCAACGTAAATAACTTATTCGACCGCTGACTGATGCCAGATTTTTCCAGTTCTGTCATTCCAACAAACGGCTCTATGGACATCGCCAGGTAACGTGCCAGATTTGAACTGGCATCGCGATGATCGTACAAAGACGCCAGCGACGGGCTGGGGCGAATGGCGTATTTATTCAGATCGGCGAACATCTGCTGGCTACGTTTTAAGCCTTCATCAACAAAGAACAACACCGGAATATTATCCTGGCCCAGCTCCGGGCGAGCATCCAAAGCGTCTTCAATCGCTTTACGGCGATGCTGACCGTCGTTGATTAGAATTTGTGCATCCATTGGCACGCATAATGTCCCCAGGTTGTTAGAGTTGGGAAACTCATCAAACTGAACGTCAACGGCAATGGACGCTGTTAGAGCTGAAAACACATAATCTTTTGGATTTTCGAGCAGATAACGCACCATTTCGGGGATACGTGATTTATTCAGAGTGCGTTGCGCGCGTAGCTCAGGGGGGACGTCATTTTCATCAAAGCTGAATATTTTGGGTATGATGCGCATCGGGCATGTGGCAATGTAGAAAGGACGACCAGCCTGAATGCCACGTATAGCTGGAAAAGAGTAGCAGTAATCTGCATCAACACTAGCCATGCTGTAATCCATAAAAGCATAAGGTGAATTTAGTTACGTGATATTTTACGTAACTCAGGACAAAAATTACAGTTTTTCCACGTGAAAAATTGCGTACCTCATTCCGATATGTGCCGAAATTTAGTTCTATAAACCAAATTTACACGGGGGTGAACTATTCTGTATGGGTTATTTTTACTTTTTATTCAATAAGATATAAAAATATTTTCATCCATCAGTCTTGTAAGCACGTCATTTTCCTCCTCTCGTTGCCCCAGCCAAAAGTAAATCTCCTCATGATTCATCCGCTTCAGGATTTCCATTCAGTTAATCATTGATGTTCCTGGCTCCAAGTCGTAGCAGCATAGCAAGATCAGCTAATGACGAATCTCACGCACCTTAAATCGTGGGGGAAGGCTGGCTATACGATGTTTGCTTCAATCTTGCACAACTGAACCCAGTAACCCCCTTCCTTTTCGACATAGGTGGCGTCATTGAGAAAAGGGCGCGGAGTGAGGAGTTCTGCTTTTTCTGAGGTATCAAAGCGGTTAGGCACAGATCGGAACTGATATCAGTGGCCGGTAAATAGCAGATATTCATCCATCATTTGCGTGAGGGATATGTTTTCCTCCTGCCGTCCAACCAGCCACAAGCCTAGATCTTCAGGTGCCTTACGTTTCAGGTTATCCAACCAGTCTTCCAGCGTTGCACCTATCATCAAATCGTACCAACATAGCCAGACCAGTTTGTGGCGATACTCCGGTGAACTGAATTGTTGTAGCAGGCTAATCAGCTTATTCGCCAGCGGACGCTGCTTCAGGCGGATACATTCACTCAGTAATATCCCTTCCAACATTGGGTAGTGCAGTAAAGTTTTTTGCCTTGTCTCAAGGCTGATTTGCATATCAGTCAATACCGACACTGGCTCTGGATGCTGACTTCCGTAAATCAGTCGGTAAAGGCACTGTGGTACCACGGCAGTCATGTGCCCCGCGCCGGGAAAGTACAGACTGCCCACCATCAGATGGTGGCTGGCCTGGATATTGGGGTGACACATGCCATTCATGATGGCCAGTTTTGTGAACCCGTTTAGCCAACGTTGATAGCTGATTAACAAACTGTCATATCGCGTCTTTGTCTCTTTCATGGTGAATTATCCCTGAATACTGAATGACAGGCAGCCGCAAACCTCCGCAATCAACGGATAAAGAGTCTGCCTGACAGGAAGGTGATATATAACGAGAGGTATCTAGCTGCGTGATTCGTCGATTCTCGCCTGTAGCCAGGCTTCCACTTCACTTTTCCGCCAGCGGGAGCTGCGACCAAATTTGGTTGGTTTTGGAAACTTACCGTCTTTAATAAGCTTGTAAAACCATTTATCGGTCAACTGGGTGAGTTGCGTAATGAATGCCATATCGATGAACTGGTCCTCGAGCAGGGAAATTTGAATAGTCATGATTTTATTCTCCGGTATCTGAATGGAAACCGGAGAAGGTCTTATTATTGTTACTGCCCCGCTCCGGCATAGGTACCGGTGGTGCCGTAAAAAATTAGTATTAGCCTAGTATATATTTTCTGGGTCTTCCCTGTCGTGCAGGAGGTGGAACCTCATTACATCCCCAGATTGGGTAATCATATTTCTGGTCTTCTTTTGTCAGATAACTGGCTATACGTCTTAAGCTGTTTGAGGCTTCATTATTGTGATATTCAACAACGTTGTTAATGTTGTCCCGATGATATTCATTTGGCTTGCATCTCTGAGACTTGCCTTCACCATGGGTAATCTCTAGCCACATTTCCTCCGCCTGTAAAATGAATGGGAATGACTTCTGATGTTCTTGAGCATTAAGATAGAAAATCGCATGGGCATGAACTACTCCTTCTGATGTCCATTCCAGTACCCAGAAAATACCAGTGACACCAGGAAGGTTCGTCATCGCCTGAGTGAGGTCTCTGAGATCATCCTGTATCTCAAATGAGGAATTACGAATAAATCTTTTAGTGCCTCGCTGGTAATCAAAATCCATTCGAAACGCCAGTATTTTGGAGTGACATGCCAGGATCTGATTAAGATGGTGGTTAATCATATTTAGCAGGAAGTCATTCGGGGTAATTTTCTTTAGATGTGGGTAATGTTTTTGCATTGCTCTGTTCCTTTGGATGAGTTCAAAGGAATTGGCACATCTGTTTTTTTGTATCAGCGCAACGGAAGTATTATCGTGGCGCATATTGAAGCCGCAGATGGCGCACTCGTAGTTATAGGCCCTAAGGACCTGCTGGCGGAACTGCGGATCGCGTTCCCTACGGATTTGCTGGAGACTAAAACCCATCTCGTCGGCGATCTCTTCCTGGATACTCTCCGGGAAATGGGTGTCGAGGATCTGATGTGCAAGGGTGTTAATCAGCTTGTTGTTGGCGGCGAGTAGCGAGTAATGCGCTTCGTCAAAACCTCCCGCCACGTGACAGGATTCCAGCTCTTTAGGCGGGGGCTGGTCGCTTCCTGTTGTCGAGCACAGCTCGGCGTTGTGAAGTTCCCAGAAGCCGTCGCCTTTTAAACGCCAGAAAGGCATATCCGGGCGGTATTGTGCACGCTGCGGGCCAAAGCGTTCCAGCAGACTACGCAGTTGATCGCGAATCTCAGACGTGTAATCAAACATCCGCGGGTGTCCACGCTGATATTGAGACAGCACGTGGAGTAACAACAGCGGCTTATGCGGTGCACGCTGCTCGCCTTTACGCCAGATTGTGATATTGGCAATCGCGTGTTGTAGGGTTTTACTGGATGCCATCGCGTCAGATCGTGAGCTAAATAATTGCGATGATGCTCGCAAAACACCACCTGTTCAAGCTTCTAAGCCCTGAGACCTAACATCGGTCTCGTTTAATTCATAATTTGAATGCATGTATTAGAAAGTGACTCGCCGCTTTACGTATAATAAAGCCTCTTTCGACAACATTAATTCACTCTATGAAAACGCTGCCTGACCATCTGCCACGCAAATATATCCTCGAAGCCATCCACGCTTACGATGCCGGTATCGCGCATCAATTCAAACCGGCGCGGTTGTATGAAGTGGAATTTGAAGGGCGTCGCTATCCCTCAAAAGCCATCGTGGGTATCGCCGCGACCCTGATGACGGGCGTGGAATTTACGCCGGCGGACTTTAGCGGTGGGGTTAAATCGAAGTGCGTCAGACTGCTGACCGAGCAAGGGTTTCGGATCATTCATGGTCCTGAAGAAAATGACCCGCCTGAGGAATATGTCTTCCCGGAGGAATGGCGGTCGGCGGCTGATTTTGTCGAAGGGGCGGCTACTCAGGTCCTGGTTAACCGCTACGAAAGGGATCGTCGCGCCCGGGAGGCCGCAATTCGCTACCATGGTTGTACGTGCAAAGTGTGCGGCCTTGATATGGAAAAACAATACGGGAATATTGGCAAAGGCTTTATTCACGTTCACCATCTGGTGCCGCTGTCGGCGATCAAACAGGATTACCAGCTGAACCCTAACACCGATCTCATTCCGGTATGTCCTAATTGCCACGCGATGCTGCACCGAACTCATCCGCCGTTAACACCGCAAGCATTACAACGCCTGCTGCAAGAAAATAAACGCTCCTGACCCATCAGGAGCAATGCTGATTACGCCCGCGCGCCTTTCCCCGCAATCACCCCAATAAACTCCTGAACCTGCTTTTGCTTTCTCGCCGACAGCTTCTCAACCCGGCGCATTGCCGCTTCCAGTTCCGGCTCGGGGTCAATTGCCGTCAGCACAATGCAGCCGTCCATCACGCGCACATCCACTTTAGTGCCCGTCGTAAACCCGGCGGCCTCCAGCCACTTGCCGCTCATGGTCAACGCCGCAAGGCGGCTGTGGTCGGCAAAACGACGCACATAACCCACGGTTAACTGGCGCTTATTTTTTGGCAATACTTCTGGTTCACCTGAATCTGAAATACAATCCACATCAGTCATAATGGCTATTCTCTATAAATAGTGATGGTGATGAGCGATGTGGGCGTGCAGTCACACGTTCATATCGCGACTAAATAACACCTGTGAATTTATCCAGTAATAAAAATAAAGTCCAGCTGAAAACAAAACATAATAAGAACCTTCTGCCTTGTTTTCAGAGTTAAATAAAAATGATAATGCGGCTGGATATATTTTGAAGAATAAATGAAGTGAATATAAACCGCGGGCAGGCCAGGTATCACCGAACAAATAAAAACGGCGCTGCTGCGCCGTACAGGTAACGTGGATCAATCGCGCGTTTGTACCCAGAAAGCATGAATCAGGCCGGGGATGTAGCCCAGCAGGGTCAGCACAATATTCAGAATAAATGCCCAGCCGAAGCCTTTACCTAACAGCACGCCGAGTGGTGGCAGAATAATCGTCAATACAATTCTCCAGAACCCCATATCTACTCCCTGGAAATAAAATCAATGAATTACAACGTGACGTTATCTTTAAGCATAGCCATTTTATCCCCGGCTTCCACTCTCCCTGCTTTTTTTACTCGCTTTTACACATGCATATAATCCATGAATGAATTATGGCTATTTGCTCTGAAATGCAACCCGTGCGAGGTTCCTGAACAGTTTCTCGTCATTTTCCAGATGAGGTCAAAGAACTGCAGGAATAATTTCACCTACTATGGCTGCCGATGTCAGGAAAAACAAAAAAGGAGAACTACCGTGATGTTTACTCTGGGTCAGACAGTCAAAAAACGATCGTAACGGGCGCTCTGCTCATGGCCTCCACGTCATTGTGGGCCGCTGAACACTGGATTGATGTCCGCACTCCCGACCAGTATCAGGAAACACATGTGGAAGGGGCGACAAACATTCCCCTGAAGCAGCTGGAAGCACGCATTGGCGAAGTCACCAAAGATAAAGACGACACGCTGCATCTGTACTGCAATACCGGCAACCAGTCCGGTAAAGCGGAAAAAATGCTGCAGGAGCTGGGGTATAAGCACGCCATCAATGAAGGCGGTCTGAAAGACGTCGAAAAAACACAGAAGATGGTGCAGTAGCTCGCGTTTCCCCCGGTGGGCTCACGCTCCGGGGCAGTAAAAAGCCGGTGTTCGCGAGAGGGCGATACACCGGCTTTTTTGCTTGTAGTACTGAGCCGTGCGGCAGCAGGCGCTTGTCAGTTGAGAACGGTGGTGGGTTCTCCCGCCTTTGCCCGCTCCGGCGGCGTGTCGCACCACAGCGTGTCATAGCGATAACCCGTCAGGTCTTCAACCACATGGCGTGCTTCAGGCGTCACTTCCTGCTTAAGACCGTTGGCCTTCAGGCGCTCAATCTCATCGACAAAAATCTTGTGCGTGCGCTTGTTCAGATGGAAGGTCAGCGCCTGCCACAACGCAATCAGCAGCAGCACGGCGGTTCCGGCAAACAGCAGCGTGGCGATGGTGTTGATGGCTTCCTGCGGCTGCGTCAGGCTGCCTTTCACGAAGCCGCCGCTTTGCAACAGCAGGCCCACGGCAAAGGTGGCGATGGCGACCGTCGTTTTCCGCGAGAAGGTCATCACGGCGGCAAACAGCCCTTCACGACGCTGGCGGGTGATCATCTCGTCAATATCGGGAATAAACGGGAAGACATTCCACGGTGTAAATTCCAGCACGCAGCGGCCAACCTGGTACACGCCGGCGAGGATCACCAACAGCATGACCTTGTTGTCGGTCGGGAACTGATACACCAGGAAGAAGCCGCCGAGGCACAGCAGCATCAGGCAGTAGGCGAAAACATACAGCCGGGAAGGGCCATACTTAATGATTGCCACGCCCGCCGCCAGGGTCACCGGCAGCCCGACAATACTCATCGACAGCAGCGAACCCGCCAGTGAAGAGGAGACCTGCAGGCAGTAGACGCAGAAGAAGACGAACACGGTGTTGTAGACATCTTTCGCCGTAAAGGAGAACAGATAAATTGCCAGGTGCTTACGGAACGCACGGACTTTCAGGGTTGAAGCATACTCCTTGAACAGGTTGCCAAAGGCCGCCAGTTTTTCAGCGCCGCTCGTCGGCTTCTGCTCTTTTTCCAGTTCCGCCAGCATCTCCGGCGTCAGCTCGCGTTCCCAGGTCACTTTCCACGAAATAAATACGCAGATCATAAACATCACGGCAAACACCACGCCGTTGATCAGATACGCATCGGCGTTGTTTTCCCCCAGCGCGGCAATCAGCAGGCCAGGAATAAAGGTCGCCAGAAAGGTCCCGGAGGCCGACAGGAACATGCGGCAGGTGGACAGCTTGGTCCGGCCATTAAAATCTTTGGTCATCTCTGAAGGCAGCGTCTCCCACGGGATCAGCACCATGGCGGCGATGATCTCAAAGGCCAGATACACCGCCAGATAGAACCAGTAATTCATGCCGTCCAGCCACAGCAGGGTGTAAACCAGCATCAGCGGGGCGCCGATCAGCAGGAAGAACCGGCGACGGCCAAATTTCTTACCGAGATAGTTTTTATAAAAGTGGTCCGTGAAGCTGCCCATAAACAGGCTCACGACCGCATCGACGATCCGCGCGATAGCCACAATCGACGCCGCTTCAATCGGCGACAGGCCGACAAACGTGGTGTAGAAGAACAGCAGCCAGGCGCCGATAACGGTAAATGCGCCGCCGCCCATGATGTCCGTCAGGCCGTAGCCGATACTGACGGGGATGGTTACCTTTCTGTTTTTACGGGTCATGCTTTATCCCTGTCTCTGGCGATCAAAAACGAAAATAACGGCGGGCGTTGTCCACGCAAATTCCGCGGATCATGGTGTCGAGGATGTCGCGATCGTCCGGGACTTCGCCGCGCTCGACCCAGCCACCCACCAGGTCGCAGAGGATCCGGCGGAAATAGTCATGGCGGGTATAGGAGACAAAGCTGCGGGAGTCGGTGAGCATGCCGATAAAGTTGGCCAGCAAGCCCTGATCGGCCAGCGCGTTCAGCTGGTTGACCATGCCGCGTCGCGTATCGTTAAACCACCACCCGGAGCCGAACTGCAGCGGCGATTTCATGCCGTCTTCACCGCTCTGGAAGTTGGCGATGGTGGAGGCCACCACCTCGTTGTCGCGGGCGTTGAGGTTATAAACAATGGTTTTAGGCAGGCCGTTATTTTCGACCATGGCGTTGAGCAACGCGTTGAGGCTCTGCGCCAGGTGGGTCTGATCGCCAATGGAGTCAAAGCCACAGTTGATGCCAACCTGATTGAACATCGGCTGGTTGTTGTTCCGAATGGCGCCAAAGTGGATCTGCATGGCCCAGTCGCGTTGCTTGTACATTTTGGCCAGCGCGACAAATATCATGCTGTCCCAGGCCTGACATTCGTCTTCCGTCAGCGCATCGCCTGCCAGCCGACGCTGAAACAGTGCGGCCTGACCGGCGGCGTCGAGCGGGCGGAAACGGATCTCCAGCGGCCCGTGGTCCGACACGCGACAGCCGGCGTCGTGGAAAAAGCTCACCCGCGCTTCGAGGGCGGCGAGGAAGGTCTCCAGCGAGGTGATAGTCTGCTGCGTTTTCTGCGCCAACTGCGAGACAAACGTCAGGAAGCGGTCGGGATGGGCGTCGAACAGCTCATCCGGGCGGAAGGTGGGCAGAACCCGGGGGGCGAAATCGGCCTTTGTCGCCAGCAGCTGGTGCCAGGTCAGATCGTCGAGCGGGCCGTCGGTGGTGCACAGCGCTTCGACGTTGGAGCGGCAGATCAGCGCCTGCGGTAAAAAATCATCCTGACGCAACTGCGCATTACAGCGCGCCATGATATCGCGCCAGTTTTTACTGTTGAGAGTGTCGTCGATGCCAAAATAGTGTTTCAGCTCAAGGTGGGTCCAGTGATACAGCGGATTGCCAAAGCTGGATTCGACCGTCTGCGCCCAGGCGGCAAATTTTTCCTCCGCGCTGGCTTGTCCCGTAATGTACCGTTCGGCAATGCCGTTGGCCCGCATCGCGCGCCATTTATAATGATCGCCTTCCAGCCACAGCTGGGTGATATCGCGAAACGGTTTATTTTCCCAAATCGCTTTGGCGTCAAGATGACAGTGGTAATCAATAATCGGCAATGCTTTTGCTACGTCAGAATATAACCGCTGCCCTGGCTCGTTGTTTATCATGAAATGATTATTTATCAGCGACATACCTACTCCATAAACGGTGCTGCTTGCGCTAAAGGTTCCCGCGGCGAGGCGGGGTTCGGTGCATTACGGGAATTCAAGGAGGACGAGGGTAAACCCTCTTTTCATTTAACGTCTACTACCATACAAGATGCGATAATAAAAATGTGAGCTACCGCATGTTATTACCTGTCAGGCAGGTTAAGGGCTGGGGTAAATGCGGTGATATTTATTTTTCTGTTAATAAATAACGGTGTTGGTGTAAGTCTAAAAAATTAAATTCATTATTTTCTTTTACAGCAACAAAACAATAATTCCCACAGTTTGGCCTTCACCCGTTGCGTTCGTGAAATAGATTTCTTGCGTCGCTGCACTCTTTTTTTATCGGGTGGTTGATCGGCGGGGTATTAGTGCATATGCTAGTCAATACTAGTATGGTACTTACTCATCAACATGATGCACTGACGCAACGAAAAGGTGGATACGAAATGCAGATGACAATGCGCTGGTTTGGGCCACAGGAAGATAAAATCCCGCTGGAATATATCCGGCAGGTGCCGGGTGTCGAGGGGGTGGTGGGGGCGCTGTATGACGTGGCTCCCGGCGAAGTGTGGCCCGTCGACAAAATTCAGGCGCTGGTGAAACAGGCTCACGACGCGGGCCTGACGATGGAAGTGATTGAAAGCGTTAATATTCATGACGATATTAAAATTGGTACCCCCGAACGCGACCGCTATATCGAAAACTACAAGCAAACCATCCGTAACCTGGCGGGCTTTGGGGTAAAGGTCATCTGCTATAACTTCATGCCGGTGTTTGACTGGATGAAGACCGACATGAATTACGTCCTGCCGGACGGTTCCCTCACCATGGCCTTCGAAAAGCACGGCATTGATAAGAGCCTGGAAGAGGTGGTCAAAGAGGTGCTCGATAACGCCAACGGCTTTGCGTTACCGGGCTGGGAGCCAGAGCGTCTGGCAAAAGTGCAGGAACTCTTCGCCCGCTATGATGGGGTGGATGACGATAAACTGCGCGAGAACCTGTTCTATTTCCTGCGGGCGATTATTCCGGTCTGCGAAGAAGTGGGCGTGAAAATGGCGATTCACCCGGACGATCCGCCGTATTCTATTTTCGGTCTGCCGCGGGTCGTTAAAAACCATGCGGACCTGACGAAGATTTGCGACGCCGTCGATTCTCCGGCCAACGGAATTACGCTGTGCACCGGCTCAATTGCCGAAGACCCGAATAACAACGTCTATGAAATCCTTGCTGAATTTACGCGCCGCAAGCGGATCCACTTTGCCCATGTGCGCAATATCAAGCTGATTAAAGACAAAGACTTCTACGAATCGGCGCACCCTTCGCAGTACGGCTCGCTGGATATGTACCGCGTGATGCAGGCGCTGCACGATAACGGTTTTGACGGGTATATTCGCCCCGACCACGGCCGCTTTATCTGGGGAGAGACCGGGCGTCCGGGATACGGGCTGTTCGACCGCGCCTTAGGGGTAACCTACCTGATGGGGCTGTGGGAAGCGCTGGAGAAAAAACGCGTCTGACGTTCGTCGCCGGGGGTAGCAGGCCCCCGGTTGGCGTTGCGTGGTAGGTGGCTTAGTGCCAGCCCCGTGCCGCCGCTCTCTTAAGCATGGCGCGCACCACCAGGCGATGGAAGGGCGCAATCAGCGTGATATACAGCTTCCCGGTCCGGTTATGGCAGTGCACCACGGAGGCCAGCACAACCTCTCTTTTATCCTCTTCACCGCAGTGACGCTGTAGCACCGAGATCCTGAAATCCAGATGCCGGTCATCGGCGCCGATGATCAGCTCGTTGCTCTCTACGGCGATTACCGGAAAGAAATCGATGTGCGGCATACCGCCTGCAACCAGCGCGGCGCGCATTTGCGTGGAGGAGTGGATGCCAAAGGGTTTGACCATGATATCCCGGCAGGCCAGCAGCCATCTGAACCAGCGCGGTGGCCTCTCCAGGACCTGATGAGCCAAGGCGTTGATATCAGAAGGCGCATCTGGCGGCAGCGTGATGGCGAAAGCATCAGCAAGCTCGGGTGATGCAAAGAGATTTACGATCCGGCTATTTCCGGGTAACGGCACGGTACGAACGGTTTGCAAGGCGATCCCTCTGCTGGTGGTGGCATCCGATGACCAGTGTAGTGCGATCCCCTGTTTTTGCGAGAGCCGACCGTGCTGTCCCGAGGTGATAAAAAAGGGCGCCGTGTTGACGCCCTCTTGGTATCCGCCGCTTACGATGACGCGGGCGGTTTCTGCCGGTGGCGGTACAGCCACATCAGCTTATAGGCCGCCGGGATGATAAACAGCGACAGCAGCGGGGCGGTGATCATTCCGCCGATCATCGGCGCGGCGATACGGCTCATCACCTCCGATCCCGCGCCGGTTCCCCATAAAATCGGCAGCAGACCGGCGATAATCACCGCCACGGTCATCGCCTTTGGCCGCACGCGCAGCACCGCGCCTTGATACAGCGCTTCGTCGAGCCGCTCGGCGCTGAAGGTCTGCGGATTTTCCAGCGTCGGGTCGGCCTCAATGGCGTGGCGCAGGTACATCAGCATCACCACGCCAAACTCCGCCGCCACCCCGGCCAGCGCGATAAACCCGGTGCCGGTCGCCACGGACAGGTGGAACCCCATGGCGTAGAGGAACCAGATCCCGCCAACGAGGGCGAACGGCACGCTGGTGATGATCAACAAGGCTTCACCAAAACGGCGGAAGGCCAGATAGAGCAGCACGAAAATGATCATCAGCGTCATCGGCACCATCAGTTTTAACTTCTGGTTAGCGCGTTCGAGCAGCTCAAACTGCCCGGAGTAAGAGACGCTGATGCCCGGCTTCAGCTTCACCTGCTGGGCGATGACCTGCTGCAGATCGTGCACCACCGAGACCATGTCGCGATCGCGGGCGTCGATGTAGATCCAACTTGCCGGGCGGGCGTTCTCGGTTTTCAGCATCGAAGGGCCGGTCACCACCTTCACGTCGGCCACGTCGCCGAGGGTGATCTGCTGCTTCAGCGGCGTCAGGATCGGCAGCTGGCGCAGGGCTTCCGGGCTGTCGCGATAGCTCTGCGGGTAGCGAATGTTGATCGGGTAGCGTTCAACGCCTTCGACCGTTTCGCCCACCATGGCGCCGCCGATGGCGGAGGAGACGAACAGCTGGACGTCGCCGATGGTCATGCCGTAGCGGGCGGCTTTCTCGCGCTGAATATCGATGTTGAGATAGCGTCCGCCCACCAGGCGTTCCGCCAGCGCCGAGGTGACGCCCGGCACGGTACGGGCGACAACTTCGATCCGTTCGGCGACCTCGTCGATATCGGACAGCACCGTCCCGGAGACCTTAATGCCGATCGGGCTTTTGATCCCGGTGGAGAGCATATCAATGCGGTTGCGGATCGGCGGCACCCATAGATTCGCCAGCCCCGGCAGGCGCACGGTTTTATCCAGCTCCTCGATAATCTTCTCCATGGTCATTCCCGGCCGCCACTGATCCTGCGGCTTAAGCTGAATGGTGGTTTCGACCATTTCCAGCGGCGCGGAGTCGGTGGCGGTCTCCGCTTTACCGGTCTTGCCGAACACCCGGGCCACTTCTGGCACGGTCATGATCAGCTTGTCGGTTTTCTGCAGCATATCTGCCGCCTGCGCCGCCGAGATCCCCGGCAGCGTCGAGGGCATATACAGCAGGTCGCCTTCATTAATCTGCGGCAGGAATTCGCCGCCGACGCGGTTAAGCGGCCAGATGATGGTGAGGATCGACAGCAGGGCAATCAGCAGCGTGGTCTTTGGCCAGTGCAGGACCTTCAGCAGCAGCGGATGGTAGATGCGGATCAGGAAGCGGTTGAGCGGGTTGCTGGTTTCCGCTGGGATCTTACCGCGGATCCAGAATCCCATCAGGATCGGGATCACCACGATCGCCAGCAGCGCCGCGCCCGCCATGGACCAGGTTTTGGTAAAGGCGAGGGGGCCAAACAGTTTCCCCTCCTGGCCTTCGAGGGTGAAAATCGGGATGAACGACAGGGTGATAATCAACAGGCTGATAAACAGCGCCGGGCCAACCTCCACCGAGGCGTCGGTGATGATTTTCCAGCGCGTGTCGTTACTGAGCTTTTGCTGTGGATGGTGATGCTGCCACTCTTCCAGCCGTTTATGGGCGTTTTCAATCATCACGATGGCGGCGTCCACCATCGCCCCGACGGCAATGGCGATCCCGCCGAGCGACATAATATTGGCGTTCAGTCCCTGGAAATGCATCACGATAAAGGCGATACACAGGCCGAGCGGCAGAGAAATAATCGCCACCAGGGCGGAGCGGATGTGCCACAGGAACAGGGCGCAGACCAGCGCCACCACGATAAACTCTTCCAGCAGTTTGTAGCTGAGGTTGTCGATCGCCCGGTCGATCAACTGGCTGCGATCGTAGGTGGTGACGATCTCCACGCCGGGCGGCAGGCTGCCTTTCAGCGTCTCCAGCTTGTCTTTCACCGCGGCGATCACGTCGCGGGCATTCTTGCCGGAGCGCAGGATCACCACGCCGCCGGCCACTTCGCCTTCGCCGTTCAGTTCGGCAATACCGCGGCGCATTTCCGGGCCAATTTGCACGCGGGCGACATCGCGCAGGTAGACCGGCACGCCGTTCGCGCCGGTTTTCAGCACGATGTTGTTGAAGTCATCCAGCGTCTGCAGATAGCCGCTGGCGCGTACCATATACTCCGCTTCCGCCAGTTCGACCGACGAGCCGCCCGCCTCCTGGTTCGAGGCATCCAGCGCCGATTTCACCATCGACAGGCTGATGCCGTACTGGGTCAGCTTCTGCGGGTCGACGACAATCTGATACTCTTTGACCACGCCGCCCACCGACGCCACTTCGGAGACGTTGGGGATGGTTTTCAGCTCATACTTCAAAAACCAGTCCTGCAGCGAGCGCAGTTCGGCAAGGTCATGCTTACCGCTGCGGTCGACCAGGGCGTATTCAAAGATCCAGCCCACGCCGGTGGCATCGGGGCCCATCTCGGCGCTGACGCCTGAGGGCAGCTTGCTCTGCACCTGATTGAGATATTCCAGCACGCGGGAGCGCGCCCAGTACGGGTCGGTACCGTCTTCAAAAATCACGTACACGTAGGAGTCGCCAAACTGCGAGAAGCCGCGCACCGTTTTGGCGCCCGGCACCGACAGCATGGTGGTGGTCAGCGGCCAGGTGACCTGGTTTTCAACGATCTGCGGCGCCTGACCGGGATAGCTGGTCTTGACGATCACCTGCACATCGGAGAGGTCCGGCAGGGCATCGACCGGCGTATGCACGATGGTCCAGGTGCCCCAGATACTGAGAAACAGCGCGCCCATCATCACCAGAAAACGGTTGGCCACCGAGCGACGGATTATCCATTCAATCATTTGTCATTTCCTCAGTGGACGTGTGCCGCCGGTGCTGCGCTTGCCGGAGCCGTACTTGCTGGTGTTGCGGCAGGCGTCTGCGCGCGCATGCGATCCAGCGCCCCGGAGATATTGGCTTCTGAATCAATCAGGAACAGGCCGCTGGAGACCACGTTCTCGCCTTCGCTGAGGCCGCTGCGCACCGCGGTCATGCCGTTGGATTGCTGGAAGACGTCGATACGTTTCGGCACGAAGCGCCCGTCGCTATCGACGGTGATCACCCGTTGCTCGGTGCCGGTATCGATCAGCGCTTTAGAAGGGATCAGCAGCATCGGCTGACTTTGCGTGCTCAGCCGGAGCCAGGCGTTCATTCCCGGCTTCAGCGCTTCATCCGGGTTGTCCACCTGCAGGCGCAGCTGGAGGGTGCGGGTCTCGGCATCGGCGCTGGGCAAAATGGTCCATTTGCTGATGGTGAAGGTCTTATCGGGCCACGCCGGAACCGAGATCGTAAACTGCGAGCTGTCTTTGAGCAGCCAGGCGATAGATTCCGGCACTGCGGCGCTGATCCACACCGGGTCCATCCCCTGAATCTTCGCCACTACGTTATCTTTGGTGATGTTCATCCCGCTGCGTAAATCAAACGCGGTAATCACGCCGTCGATGGGCGCTTTGAGGGTGAAGCGGGTCTGGATTTTGCGCGTCGCTTTGAGGCGACGAATATCCTCCTCCGGCATCCCGGCGAGGCGCAGGCGCTCGAGGATCCCCTCTACCTGGGTGGCGGTGCCGCCGGTTTCCCGCAGCAGTAAATATTCACTCTGGGCTTCGACCCAGTCGGGGATCGTCAGGTCGACCAGCGGCGTGCCCTGGCGGATTTTATCGCCGACGGTCAGAGGGTAAACCTTGTCGATAAACCCCGCCGAGCGTGCCTGGACAATGACAAACTGATATTCGTTAAAGCTGACGCTCGCCGGAAGCAGCTGCGAGAAATGCAGCGGCCCGCGGCGCACGGGTTCGGTTTTTAAGCCCAGGTTTTGGGTTTGCGTCGGGTCGATGCGCACACCGGGCGTGCTGGACGCCGCTGCGTCTTCATCGGCATATTTTGCTACCAGGTCCATGTCCATAAACGGCGACTTTCCCGGCTTATCAAAACGGGTGTTGGGGTACATCGGGTCATACCAGAACAAGACTTTACGGGCGGCGTGTTCGCCGCTCGCCACCGCGCTGTCTGCTACGGCGGGGGGCGAAAAATAGCGATACAGGCCTGCGGAGATAAGACCGCCAATCAGCATACTGCCGATGATTAGCGCACTGTTTTTGCGGGTGAACGATGCCATATCTTTATCCATATCAACGTTATTGGTGGTTATCTCCGTGGGCCGTTATTGCGCGAGATGGATGTCCTGTAATAAGGAGAGGTTGCCCTGCTGCACAAAGGTAAAGGCGACTTTGCTGCCGGTTTTAATGTCGTTGAGCTGGGTTTGCGGGGTGATGGTGAAGCGCATGGTCATCGGCGGCCAGTTCACGGCCGGGATGGCATCGTGGGCGATGGTGACCTTTTTGCTTTCCATATCAATGGATTTGACTTCGCCGGTGGCGCTGATGGCCTGCGCCTGCTGCGCGGCAGGCTGACTGTTCATCATGTCGCCATGCTGGTGCTCAGCGGCCTGGGCGCTAAACATCACTGCGGAAAGAAAGCCAAAAACGATCGTTTTCGTGACCTGATTCATGATTCATGCTCCTGAGAGTAAGTAAAAAGTTATTCCACCCATCCGCCGCCAAGGGCGGTGAACAGTGCGATTTCGTTGACCTGACGGGCGTAGTTGAGGTCCAGCAGGGTTTGCCGGGTGGTGAACAGCGAACGCTCGGCGTCCAGCACTTCGATGTAGCTCACCGCCCCGTGCTGATAGAGCGTTCTTGCCCGCTGCAGTGTGATTTGCAGCGAGGCGAGGTAGCGCTGCTGGGCGCTGATTTGGTCGGCCAGGCTCTGGCGCAGGGCCAGGGCGTCGGCGACCTCTTTAAACGCGGTCTGGATTTTTTGTTCGTAATTCACCACCGACTGCTGCTGGCGGATTTCGGCAAGATCGAGGTTGGACTGATTGCGCCCGGCGTTAAAAATCGGCAGCTCGATGTTGGGGACGAAATTCCACAACCCGCTGGCGGGGTTAAATAAGCGCGATAGGTCGGTGCTGCTGCTGGATAACGAACTGGTTAAGGTTATCGACGGGAAAAATGCCGCGCGTGCGGCGCCAATATTGGCATTGGCGGCGCGTAAACCGTGCTCGGCTTCTAAGATATCCGGGCGCTGCAACAGGATCTGCGACGACAGCCCGGGCGGTAAGACCACGCCGTTGATATCAAGCAGGCTGCTGGCCGCGTCATCGGGCAGATGCTGATAGCTGCCGAGCAGCAGCTGTAACGCATTGTTGGCCTGCGCCAGTTCGCCTTCACGTTTGGCGATATCGGCGCGGGTGCTTTCGATCACCCCGCGAGCCTGCTCCAGAGCCAGCACATTGGTGCTGCCGGTCAGCAGTTGTTTCTCCACAAAGGCGTAGGACTGCTGATAGTTCTGCAATGTTTCCTGGGCCACCTGTAGCTGGGCCCAGGCCAGGCGCTGGTTGAAATAGCTTTGCGACACATTGGAGATCAGCAGGATATGGACCGCCCGGCGGGCCTCTTCGCTGGCGAAATAGTTTTGCCGGTCGGCCTCGCTTAAGTTCTTCAGTCGGCCGAAGAAATCGAGATCGAAGCTGAGGTTAAGCCCGGCCTGATAGTCGCTGTTGGTGGTGGTATCGCCTTTGAGTTTGCCGCTGTAGGTGGTGCTGGCGGCGCTGTTCAGCTGCGGGTAGCGGTCGGCGTCGGTGACGCCATATTGCGCTCGCGCCTCCTGAACCTTGAGCGTCGCCATGCGCAAATCACGGTTGTTCAGCAGCGCTTCGCCAATCAGCGATTTGACCTGCGGGTCGACGAAAAACGTCCGCCAGCCGGTATCCTGATAGTGGGCAGTGGCGGCGACCAGTTTGTTCTGGCTGAGCGAGAACTGCTGCGGCACCGGCGAGGCCGGCTGCTGGTACTCTGGCGCCAGCGAGAGACAGCCGGTCAGAGCAAAGACCACGCTGAGCGTGATGAGCTTTAATGTGCGCATAGGGCAGGTCGTTTTTTGGCGATGATTGAATGGCTGGTACTTTACAAAACCGCCTCTGTTCGACGCGTGACAGGAAAATGACAATGCTGTCATTTTCCTGAGAATTCATTGCTATCCGGTCGCTCTCCACTAGAATTGGAAACCCGCACAAACGGCGCGTGAAGGAGCATGTCATGAAGATTTTGATCGTCGAAGATGAGAAGAAAACCGGTGAGTACCTGACCAAAGGGCTGACGGAGTCCGGTTTTGTCGTCGATCTGGCCGATAACGGCCTGAACGGCTATCACCTGGCGATGACCGGCGATTATGACCTGCTGATCCTCGACATTATGCTGCCGGATGTGAACGGCTGGGATATTGTCAGAATGCTGCGCGCCGCCGGGAAAAGCATGCCGGTTCTGCTGCTGACGGCGCTGGGTACCGTCGAGCACCGGGTCAAGGGGCTGGAGCTGGGGGCGGATGATTATCTGGTGAAGCCGTTCGCGTTTGCCGAACTGCTGGCGCGGGTAAGAACCCTGCTGCGGCGCGGGGCGTCGGCTATCGTCGAAAACCAGTTTCAGGCGGCGGATTTATTCGTCGACCTGCCCAGCCGCAAAGTAACCCGCAGCGGCGCGCGGATCACCCTGACCAGCAAAGAGTTCACGCTACTGGAGTTCTTCCTGCGTCATCAGGGGGAGGTACTGCCCCGGTCGCTGATTGCCTCCCAGGTCTGGGATATGAACTTTGACAGCGACACCAACGCCATCGACGTGGCGGTGAAGCGGCTGCGGGCCAAAATAGATAATGATTTTGAGCCGAAGCTTATCCAGACCGTGCGCGGCGTCGGCTATATGCTTGAGGTGCCGGATGGCGAGTAAGTGGCTGCAGCGGCCGTTTTCGCTGGCGACCCGGCTGACCTTTTTTATCAGCCTGGCGACGGTGGTGGCGTTCTTTGCGTTCACCTGGATAATGATCAACTCGGTCAAAGCGCACTTTGAAGAGCGCGACGTTCACGACTTAAAGCAGCTGGCGACCACCCTGGAAACGGTGCTCAATCATGGCGATGACTCGCAGGCGCGACGGCTGGAAATCCTGAAAAACGTTATCGATGGCTATGCCAATGTCTTTATCTGTCTGGATGATGCCAACGGCACGATCCTGTTCCAGTCGCCAAATGGCCCGGACCTGAGCCATATTCTGCGCACTCCGGGGCTGGCGGCGCAGCTGCAGGACGGGAGCGTGATCTCGTGGACCGACCCGCACCCGCAGGTCATGACCCATGATAATCATCAGCTGCAGACCCGCGCCTGGCGGCTGATTATGCTGCCCCTCGGCAAGCAGGCGGATGGCAAACCGGCGTATCACCTGCTGATGGCCTTATCGATCGATTTCCATCTGCACTATATTAATGAGCTGAAGGCGAAGCTGGTGTCGGCGGCGTCGGTGATCAGCCTGCTTATCATCCTGATTGTGCTGTTCGTGGTCTATCAGGGGCACAAACCCATTCGCCAGGTCAGCCGACAGATTCAGAACATCACTTCGAAAGATCTCGACGTGCGTTTAGATCCTGGCCGTGTCCCGGTTGAACTGGAACGGCTGGTGCTCTCTTTTAACCATATGCTGGAACGTATTGAGGATGTCTTTACGCGCCAGTCGAACTTCTCCGCCGACATTGCCCATGAGATCCGCACGCCGATCACCAACCTGGTGACGCAAACCGAAATCGCTCTCAGCCAGACTCGTAATCAGAAAGAGCTGGAAGAGGTGCTGTACTCCAATCTGGAAGAGTTCTCGCGGATGTCGCGGATGGTCAGCGACATGCTGTTTCTGGCGCAGGCGGACAATAACCAACTGACGCCTGAGCAGAAAACCATGAATCTGGTGGATGAGGTCAATAAGGTGTTCGACTTCTTCGAGGCGTGGGCCGAAGAGCAGGCGGTGACGCTGCGTCTGAGCGGGAGCGCTGGTTGGGTGACCGGCGATCCGCTGATGCTGCGCCGGGCGATCGGTAACCTGCTATCGAACGCCATTCGCTATACCCCGGCCCAGCAGGCGGTGACGATCCATATCCATGAACGCCAGGGGCAGGTGACGCTGGTGGTGGAAAACCCCGGTAAGCCGATTGCCGCCGAGCATTTGCCCCGGCTGTTCGATCGTTTCTATCGCGTCGACCCGTCCCGCCAGCGCAGCGGCGAGGGGAGTGGGATCGGCCTGGCGATCGTGAAGTCTATTGTGACGGCCCATCACGGCAGCGTGGCGGTGGAGTCCGACAGCCGCTCAACGCGGTTTATCCTGACGTTACCAACGCAGCAGTTGTAACTGCCGGAAGCCGGAGCTATCAGGCTCCCGGCTATCCGGCGGTAGTACGGCGGGATTACTCTTCGAAGTACCAGTAGCCCTGGTTGATCAGGCGCGTCAGTTCCGTCACAAAGGCCGGGTTCTGCAGCGCATCGCCCAGCTCTTGCTGGCTCAGGGTGGTGTAACGGCACAGGGCGTCCAGCGACTGAGCATCGGTTGTTTCCAGACGCTCGCTGTTCACAAAGAAGCTGTCGCCGATATGCAGCACCCGCAGTCCGCTCAGGCGGCACAGGTTTTCCCCGCCGGCCAGTGCATCGACGATTTCATCTTCAGCATACGGCGGTTCCGCCGGGGCGACGTCCAGCTCATGACGTGGCGTGGTCGCGAAGCGGCCGAACCACTGGGTAAAGTCTTCCGGCTGGTTAATCATGTCGATCATCATCGTGCGCAGGCGTTCGAGTTCGTACTCTTCTACCCGGCCAGGATGTTCGCGACAGGTGAGGTCCGGATCGCTGTAGTGTTCGCCGCCGAGGTCGTTTTCCAGCGCATAGTCCGCAAAGCTGCTGATCAGGTCGCGGCCATTAGGGCCACGGAAGCCCACAGAGTAGTTCAGCGCGGTCTCGTGGGTGATGCCATCGTGTGGGAATCCCGGCGGAATATAGAGAATATCGCCAGGTTCCAGATCTTCATCGATGATCGGTGGGAAAGGATCGACATGCAGCAGCGCCGGGTGCGGACAGAACTGGCGCATCGGCAGCTTGTCCCCAACGCGCCAGCGACGGCTGCCCATTCCCTGAATAATAAAGACATCATACTGGTCGATATGCGGACCCACGCCGCCGCCGGGGACCGAGAAGGAGATCATCAGATCGTCCAGGCGCCAGTCCGGCAGAACGCGGAACGGGCGGACCAGTTCGGCGGCAGGCATATGCCAGTGGTTCACCGCCTGGGCCAGCAGGGACCAGCCGGTCTCGCCCAGACCGTCGAAATGTTCAAACGGCCCGTTGCTGGCCTGCCACTGATCGTTGACCAGGCTTACCAGGCGACTGTCGACTTCCGGCTCCATGGCCAGGCCAGCCAGCTCGTCCGGGGTAATCGGATCGACGAAGTTCGGGAAAGCCTGCTTTAACACTACCGGCTGCTTTTGCCAGTACTTCTCTAAAAACTCGGGCCAGTTAATGTTCAGTTGATAAGCCATAGATTCACACCAGTCATGAAGAAACGGGCCTGATTATAGAAAGGTGTCGGTGGCGGGCGCTTTGTCATGCGTCAAAGCCGCTGCTTAATTCACCATCGCGGAAGGGCGTTTTCCATTGCTATATATGTATGGCAATGGATGACCATGAGAGAAGAACCGGGAGCAGCAAGGATAACGTGTTCTTTTGTCTGCGAGGCGAAATAGTGTGAATGCGTCTGCAGGCCGCGTGGTATCTGGGTTTCTTTGTTATCAGGCCAGCGCGGGAATAACCGTTTCGTTTAAATAATGAGCGCTTGATAAGTTTTTTGTATTTTAGCGCTTGCCATCCAAAGAGAACTCCCTATAATGCGCTCCCACTGACACGGCAAATGTGAACAACTTCACAGAGTAAGCCGGGTCGGAAAGAGAAAAACTTCTGAAAATGAGGTTGACTCTGAAAGAGGAAAGCGTAATATACGCCACCTCGCGACAGAGCGCCAAGCGCCGTCGCACTGCTCTTTAACAATTTATCAGACAATCTGTGTGGGCACTCAAAGTGACATGGATTCTTAACGTCCTCGGACGAAAAATGAATACCAAGTCTCAGTGAGTGAACATACGTAATTCATTACGAAGTTCTTTTCTTTAGAAATAAAGAAACACGAGCGTCAAACTTAAATTGAAGAGTTTGATCATGGCTCAGATTGAACGCTGGCGGCAGGCCTAACACATGCAAGTCGAGCGGTAGCACAGAGAGCTTGCTCTCGGGTGACGAGCGGCGGACGGGTGAGTAATGTCTGGGAAACTGCCTGATGGAGGGGGATAACTACTGGAAACGGTAGCTAATACCGCATAACGTCGCAAGACCAAAGTGGGGGACCTTCGGGCCTCATGCCATCAGATGTGCCCAGATGGGATTAGCTAGTAGGTGGGGTAATGGCTCACCTAGGCGACGATCCCTAGCTGGTCTGAGAGGATGACCAGCCACACTGGAACTGAGACACGGTCCAGACTCCTACGGGAGGCAGCAGTGGGGAATATTGCACAATGGGCGCAAGCCTGATGCAGCCATGCCGCGTGTATGAAGAAGGCCTTCGGGTTGTAAAGTACTTTCAGCGAGGAGGAAGGCATTAAGGTTAATAACCTTAGTGATTGACGTTACTCGCAGAAGAAGCACCGGCTAACTCCGTGCCAGCAGCCGCGGTAATACGGAGGGTGCAAGCGTTAATCGGAATTACTGGGCGTAAAGCGCACGCAGGCGGTCTGTTAAGTCAGATGTGAAATCCCCGGGCTCAACCTGGGAACTGCATTTGAAACTGGCAGGCTTGAGTCTTGTAGAGGGGGGTAGAATTCCAGGTGTAGCGGTGAAATGCGTAGAGATCTGGAGGAATACCGGTGGCGAAGGCGGCCCCCTGGACAAAGACTGACGCTCAGGTGCGAAAGCGTGGGGAGCAAACAGGATTAGATACCCTGGTAGTCCACGCTGTAAACGATGTCGACTTGGAGGTTGTTCCCTTGAGGAGTGGCTTCCGGAGCTAACGCGTTAAGTCGACCGCCTGGGGAGTACGGCCGCAAGGTTAAAACTCAAATGAATTGACGGGGGCCCGCACAAGCGGTGGAGCATGTGGTTTAATTCGATGCAACGCGAAGAACCTTACCTACTCTTGACATCCAGAGAACTTAGCAGAGATGCTTTGGTGCCTTCGGGAACTCTGAGACAGGTGCTGCATGGCTGTCGTCAGCTCGTGTTGTGAAATGTTGGGTTAAGTCCCGCAACGAGCGCAACCCTTATCCTTTGTTGCCAGCGGTTCGGCCGGGAACTCAAAGGAGACTGCCAGTGATAAACTGGAGGAAGGTGGGGATGACGTCAAGTCATCATGGCCCTTACGAGTAGGGCTACACACGTGCTACAATGGCATATACAAAGAGAAGCGACCTCGCGAGAGCAAGCGGACCTCATAAAGTATGTCGTAGTCCGGATTGGAGTCTGCAACTCGACTCCATGAAGTCGGAATCGCTAGTAATCGTAGATCAGAATGCTACGGTGAATACGTTCCCGGGCCTTGTACACACCGCCCGTCACACCATGGGAGTGGGTTGCAAAAGAAGTAGGTAGCTTAACCTTCGGGAGGGCGCTTACCACTTTGTGATTCATGACTGGGGTGAAGTCGTAACAAGGTAACCGTAGGGGAACCTGCGGTTGGATCACCTCCTTACCTAAAGAACCTGCCTTTGTAGTGTCCACACAGATTGTCTGATGAAAAATAAGCAGTAAAACATCTCTGCAGGCTTGTAGCTCAGGTGGTTAGAGCGCACCCCTGATAAGGGTGAGGTCGGTGGTTCAAGTCCACTCAGGCCTACCAAATTCGCTACCGTGCTGCGTTATGGCGACGCTCGCATACTTCAGTATGCTTCGTGTCACCACGCCTTGCCCGATATCGAATTACGGTAAACAGAGATGGCAATTACGATGGGGTTATAGCTCAGCTGGGAGAGCGCCTGCCTTGCACGCAGGAGGTCTGCGGTTCGATCCCGCATAGCTCCACCATCCTTTACTGCGATTAACAAGAAAACTTCAGAGTGTACCTGAAAAGGTATGCTGCGAAGTTTTGCTCTTTAAAAATCTGGATCAAGCTGAAAATTGAAACGACACACTGTTTCCTTTCTCCGTAATAAGAAAGGAAAAATGGTGTGTTCGAGTCTCTCAAATTTTCGCAATGCGGACTGTTTTACGAAACAGCTTCGGGTTGTGAGGTTAAGCGACTAAGCGTACACGGTGGATGCCCTGGCAGTCAGAGGCGATGAAGGACGTGCTAATCTGCGATAAGCGTCGGTAAGGTGATATGAACCGTTATAACCGGCGATTTCCGAATGGGGAAACCCAGTGTGATTCGTCACACTATCGTTAAGTGAATACATAGCTTAACGAAGCGAACCGGGGGAACTGAAACATCTAAGTACCCCGAGGAAAAGAAATCAACCGAGATTCCCCCAGTAGCGGCGAGCGAACGGGGAGGAGCCCAGAGTCTGAATCAGCGCGTGTGTTAGTGGAACGGTCTGGAAAGTCCGGCGGTACAGGGTGATAGCCCCGTACACTAAAATGCACACGTTGTGAACTCGAAGAGTAGGGCGGGACACGTGGTATCCTGTCTGAATATGGGGGGACCATCCTCCAAGGCTAAATACTCCTGACTGACCGATAGTGAACCAGTACCGTGAGGGAAAGGCGAAAAGAACCCCGGCGAGGGGAGTGAAAAAGAACCTGAAACCGTGTACGTACAAGCAGTGGGAGCACCTTCGTGGTGTGACTGCGTACCTTTTGTATAATGGGTCAGCGACTTATATTCTGTAGCAAGGTTAACCGTATAGGGGAGCCGCAGGGAAACCGAGTCTTAACTGGGCGTTAAGTTGCAGGGTATAGACCCGAAACCCGGTGATCTAGCCATGGGCAGGTTGAAGGTTGGGTAACACTAACTGGAGGACCGAACCGACTAATGTTGAAAAATTAGCGGATGACTTGTGGCTGGGGTGAAAGGCCAATCAAACCGGGAGATAGCTGGTTCTCCCCGAAAGCTATTTAGGTAGCGCCTCGTGAACTCATCTTCGGGGGTAGAGCACTGTTTCGGCTAGGGGGTCAT
Organism: Enterobacter sp. JUb54; assembly: GCF_014298075.1. Lineage (GTDB taxonomy): Bacteria > Pseudomonadota > Gammaproteobacteria > Enterobacterales > Enterobacteriaceae > Klebsiella > Klebsiella lignicola. The sequence continues at coordinate 3,374,955 of NZ_CP060418.1, read as the reverse complement.
CCCGACTTACCAACCCGATGCAAACTACGAATACCGAAGAATGTTATCACGGGAGACACACGGCGGGTGCTAACGTCCGTCGTGAAGAGGGAAACAACCCAGACCGCCAGCTAAGGTCCCAAAGTCACAGTTAAGTGGGAAACGATGTGGGAAGGCACAGACAGCCAGGATGTTGGCTTAGAAGCAGCCATCATTTAAAGAAAGCGTAATAGCTCACTGGTCGAGTCGGCCTGCGCGGAAGATGTAACGGGGCTAAACTGTGCACCGAAGCTGCGGCAGCGACACTATGTGTTGTTGGGTAGGGGAGCGTTCTGTAAGCCGTTGAAGGTGGCCTGTGAGGGTTGCTGGAGGTATCAGAAGTGCGAATGCTGACATAAGTAACGATAAAGCGGGTGAAAAGCCCGCTCGCCGGAAGACCAAGGGTTCCTGTCCAACGTTAATCGGGGCAGGGTGAGTCGACCCCTAAGGCGAGGCCGAAAGGCGTAGTCGATGGGAAACAGGTTAATATTCCTGTACTCGGTGTTACTGCGAAGGGGGGACGGAGAAGGCTATGTTAGCCGGGCGACGGTTGTCCCGGTTTAAGCATGTAGGCGGGAAGTTTAGGTAAATCCGGACTTCTGTTAACGCTGAGGTGTGATGACGAGGCACTACGGTGCTGAAGTAACAAATGCCCTGCTTCCAGGAAAAGCCTCTAAGCATCAGGTAACATCAAATCGTACCCCAAACCGACACAGGTGGTCAGGTAGAGAATACCAAGGCGCTTGAGAGAACTCGGGTGAAGGAACTAGGCAAAATGGTGCCGTAACTTCGGGAGAAGGCACGCTGATGGTAAGTGAAGCGACTTGCTCGTGGAGCTGAAATCAGTCGAAGATACCAGCTGGCTGCAACTGTTTATTAAAAACACAGCACTGTGCAAACACGAAAGTGGACGTATACGGTGTGACGCCTGCCCGGTGCCGGAAGGTTAATTGATGGGGTTATCCGTAAGGAGAAGCTCTTGATCGAAGCCCCGGTAAACGGCGGCCGTAACTATAACGGTCCTAAGGTAGCGAAATTCCTTGTCGGGTAAGTTCCGACCTGCACGAATGGCGTAATGATGGCCAGGCTGTCTCCACCCGAGACTCAGTGAAATTGAACTCGCTGTGAAGATGCAGTGTACCCGCGGCAAGACGGAAAGACCCCGTGAACCTTTACTATAGCTTGACACTGAACATTGAGCCTTGATGTGTAGGATAGGTGGGAGGCTTTGAAGCGTGGACGCCAGTCTGCGTGGAGCCAACCTTGAAATACCACCCTTTAATGTTTGATGTTCTAACGTAGACCCGTAATCCGGGTTGCGGACAGTGTCTGGTGGGTAGTTTGACTGGGGCGGTCTCCTCCCAAAGAGTAACGGAGGAGCACGAAGGTTAGCTAATCCTGGTCGGACATCAGGAGGTTAGTGCAATGGCATAAGCTAGCTTGACTGCGAGCGTGACGGCGCGAGCAGGTGCGAAAGCAGGTCATAGTGATCCGGTGGTTCTGAATGGAAGGGCCATCGCTCAACGGATAAAAGGTACTCCGGGGATAACAGGCTGATACCGCCCAAGAGTTCATATCGACGGCGGTGTTTGGCACCTCGATGTCGGCTCATCACATCCTGGGGCTGAAGTAGGTCCCAAGGGTACGGCTGTTCGCCGTTTAAAGTGGTACGCGAGCTGGGTTTAGAACGTCGTGAGACAGTTCGGTCCCTATCTGCCGTGGGCGCTGGAGAATTGAGGGGGGCTGCTCCTAGTACGAGAGGACCGGAGTGGACGCATCACTGGTGTTCGGGTTGTCATGCCAATGGCATTGCCCGGTAGCTAAATGCGGAAAAGATAAGTGCTGAAAGCATCTAAGCACGAAACTTGCCCCGAGATGAGTTCTCCCTGACTCCCTGAGAGTCCTGAAGGAACGTTGAAGACTACGACGTTGATAGGTCGGGTGTGTAAGCGTAGCGATACGTTGAGCTAACCGATACTAATGAACCGTGAGGCTTAACCTTACAACGCCAAAGCTGTTTTGGTGATTAGAGAGAAGATTTTCAGCCTGATACAGATTAATTGGGGTGCTTTTTGAGCATCCTGATAACAGAATTTGCCTGGCGGCGATAGCGCGGTGGTCCCACCTGACCCCATGCCGAACTCAGAAGTGAAACGCCGTAGCGCCGATGGTAGTGTGGGGTCTCCCCATGTGAGAGTAGGGAACTGCCAGGCATCAAATAAAGCAAAGGGCTCAGTCGAAAGACTGGGCCTTTTGTTTTTTCTGCTTTTTGTCGGTGAGCGCGACTTACCCCATTCCGATAGTATTTATATTTCCCCCCTCCATTTATATATTCTCGTTATTTTATTACTCCCTTTTTATTGTACAAATATACGCAATTATGAATATTTACCATGTATCAGAAATATAAAAATAATAAAGATAAAGTTATTATTTTTATTATTTAAAAGTATTTAACGGTAATTTGTTCTCATATTTAACGACCTGTGCGGTTGTCACTGGACATTTTAAATGAAATGTTTTAGTGTCATTAACAGTTTGTTAACTCGGATGAACAGAACGTGTGTCGTGGCCGACAGAATTGTATCGAGCGGCACGATGAGAATACCCATGAAGAACCTGCTAACATGGTCGCCCCTGCGCCCGCTCATAAGTTACCTGCAAGAACGCTTCACCTTTTTAGTTCTGCTATGCTGGCCGGCGATTATTTGGGTCGTATGCCGGGGATGCGTCTGGGCCATCGAAAGCGTACTGCTGCTGATGGGAAAGCCGCTCAGCGAGTCGTTTACCGTACACCTGCAGCCACTGATGACCTTCAGCGCCCTGGTACGCATTTCCCTCAGTTGGGTAGCGCTGCTGTTTATCCTGTTTAGCATGGCGATGGGATTCACCTGGTTGCTACGCCGCGTGATGAACCGCAAACCATAGTTATCGCCGCCAGGATCGTTCTCACCTGCTGAATTTTCAATCTGGTTGACCAGAGCGAACTGTTGTATGATCTTCAGCCTTAAAATAGATCCTAATCGGTGAGTGCTTTATTCAATGAGTGATGAAAGCAAGAAATATATCTCCGTTATTTTCAAGGAATGGCTGCCGCTGTATGACGGTTTGACTCCCGATGTGAAGGCTGTTCTTAAAAATATTGCCTCTGAGCGGTCAGAAGCGTTGGCGGCCCGATTTTATGACTTTATTTTTCAGGATCCTGATATTGCCCGCCATCTGACCTATGACCTGGTGCAGGAGCGCCTCAGTCGTTCGCTGACCGCCTGGGTCAATGAGATTTTGACCTGCGACCGGGATGGACTGCAGGCGCTGGCAGAACGGCAATATTTTATCGGCAGTATTCACGCGCGTATTGGTATTCCCGCCGAGGCCGTACTGCGCGGTGCCCGCCAGCTCAAGGCCGGGCTGATAGAGTACATCCGCGATCGCCACGACATTGACCACCAGACCGCGCTGGCGACCCTCCATTATTCGGTCATGGCCATTAACATGGCCATCGAGATGATGTGCCATGCCTACACGCTATCGCACTACCGGGCGACGAAAAATGAAGAGGCCTACCGCCTGTATAGCCTGATGGATAATATCCCGATGGAGTACGGCAAACAGCAGGCCTCGCTCTCCGGCTGGGAAAACAGCACTATTTTTAATATCGTCAGCGAAAATAAAGCCGCCATTAACGGCACATTATTATCGGAATCCGAATTTGGCCTGTGGTTCCGCCATAAATGCGTGCGCTATTTTAATAAAAATGCCCAGATGGCAGAGATCACCGGCATCATTGAACAGGTCGATCGCTTAATTATCGACTGGAAATCATCAGCGGATCGTTCCGGGTATAAAAACACCCAAAGCCTGCTCCAGAGCATCCATATCCATTGCCAGCAGATTGGTCACCAGCTGGAAGTGATCTTTAGCAGCCTGTCGCAGATGCAGAACGGCAAGGATTCACTGACCAGCCTGCTAAACCGCCGCTACCTGCCGGTGGTCCTCAAACATGAGGTTACCCTCGCCATGGAGCATGGGCTGCCGATGACGGTGGCGATGGTGGATATCGACCATTTCAAAGAGATTAACGATAACTGGGGCCACGTGGTGGGCGACCGGGCGATCAAGCACGTTGCCGACCTGCTCAGCGATAATATTCGTTCCAGCGACTATATCTTCCGCTATGGCGGTGAAGAGTTTTTACTGGTTCTGGTGGAAACCAACGCCGGTGAAGCCTTTACGCTACTGGAACGTCTGCGAAAAAGCATCAGCCAGCTCCAGTTTGACGTTGGCGCCGATACCCACATTGCCATCACCGTCAGCATCGGCTATGCCGTGCATAGCGGCCACCCGGATTACAACCGACTGCTGCGCGATGCCGACAGTGCGCTGTACACCGCCAAGCGCAGCGGGCGCGACTGCGTGAAGCTGCATCAGGGCGGGCACGACGCATCACACTGAGGCGCCGTGCCCCGGCTGTTCAGAACAGTACCGGCAACCCTAATCCCCGCATGACCTCATGCAGCGTCTGCTGCGTGAGGTGCTGCGCCCGCTCACTCCCCTGACGCAGCAGTTCCAGCAGCATCCCTTTATCAGCGATAAACGTTGCCCGGCGTTCGCGAATCGGCGCCAGCAGCGTCTGCAGGCACTCCTCCAGCACATTTTTACACTGCCGATCGCCCAGCCCGCCACGCTGGTAGTGGGCTTTCATCTCGGCAACCAAGGCGTGGTCGGGATGGAAGGCGTCCAGATAGGTAAAGACGACGTTGCCGTCGAGTTGGCCTGGATCGCTGACGCGCAGATGGTGTGGGTCGGTATACATCGCGCTGACCGCATGATGGATCTCCTCTTCGGTAGCAGAGAGCGTCAGCGTATTCCCTAGTGATTTTGACATCTTGGCGCCGCCATCAATGCCCGGCAGGCGGCTGACATCGCTGAGCAGCGCTTTGCAGTGCTGCAGTACCGGCGTCGTCGTCAGGCTATTCATTTTGTGGACGATCTCATTGGTCTGCTCAATCATCGGCAGCTGATCGTCGCCCACCGGCACCAGCCCGGCTTTAAAGGCGGTAATGTCCGCCGCCTGGCTGATGGGGTAGGCGAGAAAGCCGACCGGCAGCGAGCGGGAAAATCCCTTCTGCGCGATCTCGTTTTTGACCGTCGGATTGCGCTCGACGCGGGCGACGGTGACGATATTCATATACAGCGCGCTCAGTTCAGCCAGCGCCGGAAGCGATGATTGCAGGCAAATCGTGGTTTTACGTGGGTCGATCCCCACCGCCAGATAATCCGCCAGCACCTCGCAGATGTTGCGGCTGATTTTGTGCGGATCGCTGCCGTTGTCCGTTAGCCCCTGCAGGTCGGCGACGAGAATAAACTGCTGATGGTCATGTTGCAGCTCGACCCGCTGGCGCAGCGAGCCCACATAGTGGCCGAGATGCAGCTGGCCGGTCGGGCGATCGCCGGTAAGAATGGTAGGTAATGTGTTCATCAGAGACTCCTAAGGCTGCGGTAAGCCGAAAGACGTCGCTAAGAAATGATTAAGCCGCCTTCCGGCGGCTTAAAAAATGGAAAACATCAATCGTGCCGCCTGTTATGCAGGCAGCCACCAACGGCATGAGCGGGAGATGACAACGATTCTGTTCATGCCGATTATCCTGACACGAAAAGGGCGCGGGGTAAACCCACGCCCGGCCATGTTTTGCGGATTACATCGTGGAGAAGACGTTCATGATGATGCCGCCGGAGATGATCAGCACCATGGCGAAGATCGCCGGCAGATCCGGTTTTTGCTTATACAGGATCATCGAGCAGATGGTGACGCCGACGATGCCGAAGCCGCACCACAGCGAGTACGCCACGCCCACCGGAATGGTGCTCATTGCGCGGGTGAGGGCGAAATAGCACAGCCCGTAAGCGCAGACGACCAGTACGGAAGGTGCCAGTTTGCTAAAGCCGTTGGTTTTTTTGATCATCGACGTACCGGTAATTTCTGAGCCGATGGACAGCGCCAGCCATAAGAACCCGAGATTAAACATATGCTATTCCTTTTCAGTTAGTTGGCGATCTTGCTATCCAGTGGCGTCACCGGCTCGGCAGGCGCGTCGGTGCTCTCTTCGCTGCCCATTTTTGAAAACAGATTCATGATCACGATGCCGCTGGCGATAATCGCCATGCCAATAATGGCCGCGGTATCCGGATGCTGGCCGTAGAAGGCCATCCCCAGGGTCGATACCACCAGAATGCCGGTACCGGACCAGGTGGCGTACGCCAGGCCGACGGGAATGTCTTTGACCGCGCGGGACAGCGAGTAGTAGCAGGTGCAGTACAGAACAATCAGCAGCCCGAGCAGCAACATTTTGGTGGAGCCTTCGCTGCTACCGAACATCTTGAGGGTGGACGTCGCCGAGGTTTCCGAGAGGATAACCAACAGCATCCATAGCCAACATTTTGTTTTTGAAGACATAATAAACTCCGGATCTATTTATTAAGGTAGGGTTCTTTATTTCTGTTTTTAAGAAAATCGCTCGCGGCATCGGTTAAAACGGCATCGCTGGCGGCGGCCAGCGCCGGATTATTGACGATGTCTGTGACAGTGAGATAACGACGCGCCCCGCCGACCGGCGTCGGAACGGACGCTCCCGGCCCGGCGTCCAGCGTCGCCAGCAGTTCATTCATCGAGCACAACGTGACGCCGCATGCCGTCAACCGGGCCAGGGTCGCGTGCATCTGGCTGGCGTATGGCGTCTGGCTCGCCGCGCCGCACAGCTGGTTCAGCTCGCTGTCCGGGTCGCAGTGATAGCGCAGCGCCAGCACCGGCAGACCGGCCAGCAGCGCGTCGTGCAGGCGCCGGGCAACCGGGCTGTGCAACGTGCCGTTTGCCAGATCGGCCGCCATCGGATAATCGAGAAACGGCACTATCACGGCCCGCCAGGCCATCGACGGCAGCGCCGCCTGCCAGATCCCGGACGGGATAATCTCGCCGATTGCCTGCCACTGGGCCGCATCTACTATTCCGTCTTCCAGCGCGAGGTGCAGACGCTGCCCGCATCCCGCCAGACGACGGTGGACTAGCGGGCGATACCCCTCCGCCGCGCCGACCATCACCAGCACCGGCGGCTGTAGCCGCTGGATAACCCGCGTCACCAGGTGGTCGATCTCTTCATCGGTCATGGCTGGCCCCCGTTATGCAATAAGCGTGACCTGCGCGCCGTTTTTCAATCCGGCGGCGTTGGCTTCTTCGGTATCGATATGCAGCTCGAGGACAAAATCGTCCCGTACCCGCACCACCACTTCATCGAACGTCAGCTGGCGTTGGCCCCGGCTGCCGACCTTGACCTTCTGGCCATGGCTGACGTTCAGGCGCTGCGCATCCTGCGGCGACATATGAATATGCCGCCAGGCACAGATCACCTGAGACTGCAGCTCAACGTGGCCCGCCGGGCCAATCAACAGGGCGTTACCGGCCTGCTCCAGCTGCCCGGACTCGCGAACCGGCGCCTGGACTCCCAGCGTGAAGGCGTCGGCGCGGGAGATTTCCAGCTGGGTTACCGGGCGAGTGGGCCCGAGCACGCGCACCCGGGTCAGCGAGCCTTTGGGCCCGACCACGGTCACGCACTCCTCGGCGGCAAACTGCCCCGGCTGGCGTAGCGGTTTAAACGGCGTCAGCGCGTAACCTTTGCCAAACAAGGCCTCGACATCCTGCTGCGACAGGTGCACGTGACGGTTAGAAATGCCGACTGGAATATCCGGCGTGAGGCGGGTCAGTCGGGCGCTGATTTTTTCCTGTAGCAGGGTGTCGATCATGCCTTCTTCCCTTTCTTCATCGCGGCGCTTTTATCATCCGCCTCGCCAGCTGCCGGTTGGGACGGCGGCATCTCCGGCCCGCTTTTTTCCGCCGACGTCGTGACGACGACAGGTTCTGCGACCGCAGGTTTTATTACCGCTGGTGCCTCAGGGCGCGGCGGACGGCCTTTTAAGTTCCCCAGCGCCTCAACCACGCTGCGTTCCGGGCGGGCGATGACCAGTGAACCCACAACCTGGTCTGCGGCAACCACGGCGATGCCGCGCTCAATGGCGGTGTGGATGGCGCTGATCTCGCCCTCGAAGCAGACGCTGACCAGCCCCGACCCGACTTTGCGATAACCAATGCAGGTCACGCCTGCAGCTTTACAGGCGGCATCGACAGCCTGAATGGCGGCGACCAGCCCTCGCGTTTCAATTACGCCTAAACTTTTCATTGTCGGCTCCTGTTAATGGCGGACTAAGCGGATATCAAAATCGAACTGCGTGAAGAACGTCTCCAGCTGGCTCAGCTCTTCGGGTGAATAAGACGGGTCCTGGGTAATGGGATAGGGCATATCCAGACGCTCATATTTTTTGCGCCCCAGTTGGTGGTACGGCAGCATGTCGATGCGGCGGATATTCCCGCGCTTCGCCAGCTTCTGCACATAATCAATGGCCCCGGTAATCGCATCGAATGAGTCGTTATATCCCCGCACCAGCGGCATGCGCACAATCACGTTGGCGCCGGAATCCACCAGCCATTCCAGATTGCGGCGAATACCTTCATTGCCGATGCCAAATAACGCTTTATGGTGCTCGCTGTTAATTTGCTTAATGTCGAATAAGAAGGTGTCGGTGACCGGCGCCAGCTTTTGGTAATTGGCCAGCGAGGTGGTGCCCTGGGTTTCGACGGCGGTATTGAGCATCATCTTTTTGCATTCGCTGAACAGGGCCACGGCAAAATCGGTCTGCAGGCTCATCTCGCCGCCGCCGATGGTTACGCCGCCGCCGGAGGCAATATAGAAGTCATAATCCTGCATGATGACCTCCATCAACTCGCTGACGGTGACGTCTTTGCCCATAATATCCAGCGCGTTCTGGGTGCAGATCTCTTCGCACTTGCGACAGCCGATACAGTCTTTATTGCGATCGACGAAGTGCTTCATTTCGCCGTTTTCTTCCGCCCGGTAATGGACTCCGGCCGGGCAGACGTTGACGCAGTCGCCGCAGTTAATGCATTTGTCGTGCGAGAACATCACCTGAAACTGGCTGGTCAGCCCTTCCGGGTTGGCACACCACGGGCAGCGGATATTGCAGCCTTTGAAAAAAACCAGCGTGCGAATCCCATCGCCGTCGTAGATCGAATATTTCTGAATGTTGAAGATTCGCCCGGTTAATTCTTTATTCACGCTTGCCTCCAGAAAAAATTGCCAGGACATCCTTGTCCAAAAACGTCCGTGTCTTTATCAGAACTTCTCGATGACCGTACGGCTGATAATCTCGTCCTGAACCTCTTTGCACAGCTCCACGAAGTAGGCGCTGTAGCCGGCGACGCGGACGATCAGGTCGCGATATTTTTCCGGCTCCTGCTGGGCTTTTTTCAGCACTTCGTTATCGACATAGCTGAACTGCATCTGGCCGTTGCCGAGAATCGACGCCGTGCGCAGCAGGGTGATCAGGCCATGGCGTCCTTCCGGGGTATCGAGCAACCCTTTGAGGAATTTGAAGTTATGCACCATGCCGATATTCATGGTCTCGACGTTCATCTTGCTCACGGACTTGATGATGGCGGTCGGGCCTTGCTTGTCCGCGCCCTGCGTCGGGCTGATGCCATCGGAAAGCGGCATCCAGGCCAGGCGCCCGTTCGGCGTGGCGTTGGTCAGTTCGCCAATCGGCGTGTTGTTGGAGATGGACAGCGTGCCGTGGCTGAGGGTGGAGTAGAGCATCTGGTACTGACGGCACTCACGCTCGGTCCACTCGGTGATATCCAGCGCGTACTGGTCAACGTAGTTGTCGTCGTTACCGTATTTCGGTGCGTTCAGGCAGTCGCGGCGCAGCGCTTCAAAGCCTTCGAAGTTCGCCAGCATCGCGTCGCGCATCTGCTCGAGGGTGTATTTCTTATCCTCAAACACCAGCTTGCGGATGGCGGCGAGGGAGTCGACGTAGGTCGCCAGGCCGGAGAAGATAAGCCCAGGTCCGTGGTTGACCATCGCACCACCGGCGGCGACGTCTTTGCCACTTTCCATGCAGCCTTCCACCAGCAGCGACATCAGCGGTTTCGGCGCCACGTCGCGGTGTACGCGCTGGCTGATCACCGTGCCAATCGCGGACAGACGCACGATATGGGCAATCTGTTTTTTCACTGCCGCATCAAACTCTTCGAAGGTGTGCAGGTCGCGCAGGTCGCCGGTATCCAGCCCCTGATAGCTATCAAACAGCACCATCCGGCCGCGGTTGAGCACGAACTCGATGGCAATAGGCCACTGGGTGTAGCCGGTGGAGGTCCACTGGTAGATACGGCCGGATTTCTGCGGCTCTACGCAGCCCATCAGGCAGTAGTCGCGGGCGTCTTCAAAATCGAAGCCCTTGCGCAGCATCATCTTGATATGAGAATCATCAAAGTGGCAGGCCGGGAAGCCCATGCCCGCTTTCACCACGTCGACGATTTTTTCCATATATTTTTGCGGCGACTGGTTGTGAATGCGGCAGGCCAGCGACGGCTGGTAAACCTTCACGAAGCGCACGGCATCCATAATCAGGTAGGTCAGGTCGTTACAGGCATCGCCGCCGCTGCGCTTCTGGCCGCCGACGGTCAGGTTGATAAACGGCTGGTAGCCGGCAAAGTATTTCGCCCCCAGCTCGCTGGACATCCACATCAGCTCGGCGCACTTGATAATAAACGCCTGCATCATCTCCAGCGCGCTTTCGTGGGTCAGGCGGCCTTCGCGAATATCGGCTTCAAACATCGGGTAGCAGTACTGGTCAACACGCCCCAGCGACAGGCCGGTCTGGTTCTCTTCAATTTCGAACAGCGATTCCACGGTCCAGATACTTTGCAGCGCTTCCTGCAGGGTTTTCGGCGGGTTCGCCGGAACGTTGTGGTTCACTTCGGCAATGGTCAGCAGTTCGGCGCGACGCTGAGCATTCTGCTCAAGGGCGGCCAGCTCACGGGCGCGGGCGGCGATACGGTGAGAGTAGTTAATCACCCCTTCGCAGGTTTCAATCGCCGCTTTGTAGTAGTAGATGCGGTCGATATCTTCCGGGTTCTCCATGCTCAGCTGCGCGAGATGCGCCTCGGCATCGGCTTTAATACCGTTCATCCCTTTGGTGAACAGCAGCACGTCATAGCCCGGGCAGGTGTCGCCGCCGCCGTTGATCTGGTGGTAGGAGAGGTCGCTGACGAAGGTCTCGCCGCTAAACGCCCAGACGCCCGCTTCGCGGTACTGTGCTTCGCAGATCTCATCCAGCGAACGGCCTTCCCAGAACGGCACGATCTCTTCGCGAATGGTTTTTTTATCTGCTTCGCTGATCTCAAACGGATCCTGTGGGCGGGTGCTCATGGTATCGAGTTCGTCACGCACCCAGCGCCAGGCGATATCCGGCGAGAAGGCGCCAGCACGCGGTTTGCCGCACGGATGACCGACGATCAGCTCGTCGTCCTGAATCAGAATCGGCGCGGTTTCGCAGGCGTGACGGAAGGCTTTGGCACGCAGCAGAATCGTTGGCATGCCGGGGTTGGCTTTCACCACCTCGGTAAAGGCCAGCGCGCGGTAGATGGACACGCTCGGGCGTACCGTCAGGTAATGGTTGCGCAGGCGCAGCATACGCGGCGTCAGCCCTTCCGCCGTCGGGGTGTCGCAATCGGCGGCAAACGGTACGGATGAGACGCTCCGGGCGCCGCTGAACAGGCGAACCGGCAGGTTCAGGGCGCTCAGGTTGCGCTGGGCGCAGAGGAACAGGCCGGAGAGTTCGTTGATGATAACGTTGGCGTCATCGAGGCGCGCGCCGTGCCGCAGGGCATCGAACATCGGGTAGCCGTCGATCGCGCAGGGGGCGCGGACGTCGCTCAACTGTGCCAGTTTGAACCACAGGCACTCTACGATTTCATACGCCTGCTGCGGCGTCAGGAGACCGCTGGCGATGTCGCGTTGATACCACGGCAGCAGAACTTTATCGGCGCCTTCCGGGTTGACCGCGTAGCTGCCGTTATCCAGCTGCAGCGCCAGCTGGAACAGATAGAAGGCCTGGCAGGCTTCTTTAAAGTTGCGTGCCGGGTGGGCTGGCACCTGATGCAGGATCGCCGCGCTTTCACGCAGTTCGGCCTGGCGGTAGGGGTTACTTTCTGCCGCGGCCAGCGTTTCGGCGCTGGTGGCCAGCTTTTGTGCCAGGGTGAGCAGCGCGTCGCAGGCGTACAGGGCGGCGCGGCAGCCGTTCACTTCATCCATGCCGCTGCGGCTGACGGCGCTGCCGAGGCTGCGGGTTTTCTCTTCCAGCTGATGTTTAATCGCCAGCACGCCCTGCTCGACAATCAGCCGGTAGTCCGGCGAGTCCAGCTCACTGCTGAGATTGAGGAAGCGAAACGCCGACGGGCGGTGGGCGGCGCTTTCATCGTGGAAAATGGCCCCGCGCGGTTTGCGAGTCTGGTCGCCGACAATCAACTCATCGGGGCTGATGACAACCGGCAGCTGGCGCATCAGTTCATAGAAGCGGCGCGCCGGTTTGACGACGGCGGGAATACCCGCGATATCGCCATCGAGGGCGTTCAGCGTGGCGGCATGCTCGGTGCACAGAGTGCTTTTTTGTGAGAGTAAACGTTCAGCCAGCACGGTGACGCGCGGCGTTAAGCTGTAGTGTGCCATGGGTAAGGTTCTCCAAATCTTGTTATCAGTCGCCCTGAACGGCGACGCCGCTCTGGTGCCCGGTCCAGGCCCGGCGATAAATCCCGGTTAACGCACAGGCGTCCGGCGTACGTGGGTTGGTCGGCGTACAGCTGTCGCGCAGCGCCTGGCCAACCATCTCTGCCAGTCGTTGTTCGAATTCGGTAGCATCAACGCGGGTCTCCCCGATGCCGGTCGGCATGGTCATTTCATCTTTGAGCGCCTGAATCGCCACCAGCAGGCTGGCGACGCCCTGGCGCGTGGTGACCGCAGGCAGGTCCAGCAGGTGGGCCAGTCGGGCATATTTGTGGGCGGCGTCGGTGTCGCACTGCCCTTGGTAATCTGCGTTCCATGCCACCACTTCCGCCATTAACAGGGCGTTAGCGCGACCGTGAGGAACATGGAAGATGCCGCCAAGCGCATGGGCCAGACTGTGGGTGATGCCTAGCGACGCGTTGGTAAACGCCATCCCCGCCATGCAGGAGGCGTTGTGCATCTTTTCGCGGGCCAGCAGGTTGTCGCCGCTCCGCCAGCAGGTAGGCAGGTAGCGGAACACCTGCTGCACCACTTTCTCAGCCAGCGCATCGGAAAAGTCGCTGGCGGCGCGGGAGACATAGGCTTCCAGCGCGTGGCACAGCACGTCCATTCCGGTATCGGCGGTGATGGCGGGCGGTACGGAGGCCACCAGCGCCGGGTCGAGCAGGGCGATATCCGGCAGCAGTGTCGGGTCCACCAGCACCAGTTTTTCGTTGTGGGCTTTGACCACCGAAAACGCCGTGACTTCAGAACCGGTACCGCTGGTGGTCGGGATCGCCACGAAGCAGGGGCGCTGGCGTTCGGCCTGCGGGCGGGTTTGCGCCAGGGCGAAAATAACCGCTTTGGCCGCATCAATCACCGATCCGCCGCCCAGCGCCACCACCAGGTCCGGATAGCAAGCATCCATCAGCTTCATACCGCGTACGATGGTGGCAATATCCGGGTCGGCAACCACGTCGTCCCAGACCTGGAAGGCGATGCCGCGCTGGCGCAGGATCTGCGTGACGCGATCGGCGAGGCCAAACGTGATCATCGCCTGGTCGGTGACCAGCAGAACGTGGCGGGCGGGCAGCTCGTTCAGGACCGACAGGGCGTCCTGACCAAAGCAGATCCGGGGTTTCAGCAAAAATTCACTCATTGGGTTATTCACTCCTAAGCGTCCCGAAACACGTTCTCGACAATGGCAACCACCGACATGGCTTTGTAGTGCGCCTGGTTGAGCGCGAAATACGCTTCAGCCAGGACGATGTCGTGCATGCCGGCGCCGACGCTATCGACGGCGACCCAGGTCTGGTCCTTCATTGGCTGCTGGTTATCGTCTAATTTGACGATCAGCAGCAGGTTGCTACCGCGTAGCTCAGCGCATTTCTGCGTGGCGACGACATGGCCGACTACCTTTGCGAGAATCATCGTTTTTATCGCCTTATATCAGTGTGTTACTTGCCAAGACGTTCCAGCACCTGGCGGATGACGCGCTCTACGTTTTGCTCGTTAATCTCGCTGTGTTCCCCGGCGGTTGCGGGAACGGCAAAGCGGTCATCGGCCTGGGCATCGTGGGCCACCGCCGCCGGAGCGCGGAAACGTTGGTCGTCGACGATGCTGTGGTGCGGGTTACTGCTCGGGGTGACGATGGCTGGCTGCGGTTCCGGGCGGCTGCCTGGGGCGCGCAGTTCATCAATGGATCGCACGCCGTAGCCTACTTTGCGGATGTTAAGCAGGTTCATCGGCCCGACGTTATCGGAGCTGGAGCCGCCGCCGACCGCGCCGCAGCCGAGGGTCAGCGCCGGGGTAATATTGGTGGTCGCCCCGATGCCGCCCAGCGCCGCCGGGGTGTTGATCAAAATGCGGTTCACCGGTTTTTCGAGACAGAACTGGCGGATTACATCCTGGTTGCGGGTATGGATAACCAGCGTATGGCCGAGGCCTTCGTTGGTCAGCAGCTCCATCACGCGGTGGCAGGCTGCTTTCCAGTCCTCTTCGACATACAGGCCGAGTACCGGGCACAGCTTTTCGCGGGAGTAGGGATTCTTGTGGCAGACGGTGGTCTGCTCGGCGATCAGCACTTTGGTGCTGGCGGGGACGCTGAAGCCGGCAAGCTGGCTGAGATAGAGGGCGGTTTTGCCGACCACTTTCGGGTTAATGGTGCCGTTCGGGCGCAGCAGCAGCGCCGCCATTTTGGCCGCTTCAGCTTCATTCATGAAGTACGTACCCTGGGCTTCCAGCTCACGATGCACTTCATCGTAAATGCAGCGTTCGACGATGATCGACTGCTCAGAAGCGCAGATCACTCCATTATCGAAGGTTTTACTGGTGATAATATCTTTCACCGCATGGTGAATATCGGCGCTACGTTCGATAAAGGCCGGGCCGTTCCCCGGGCCGCCGCTGATGGTCGGCGTGCCGGAAGCGTAGGCCGCCCGCACCATGCCTTCACCGCCGGTGGCGAGGATCAGTGAGACCTCTTTGCTGTGCATCAGCTCAGAGGTGGCATCCAGCGTCAGTTCGGTGATGCCGCTGACGCAACCGGCCGGTGCACCTGCCGCTTCGGCGGCGCGGGCGACGATCTCAATCGCTTTCCAGCTGCACTGGCGTGCCCCCGGATGCGGGGAGAAGATAATCGCGTTGCCGGCTTTCAGGGCGATCAGCGTTTTATAGATCACGGTAGAGGTCGGGTTGGTCGACGGGACCAGCGCACAAATCACGCCCAGCGGCACGCCCACGTCCATCACTTTTTTAAGCGGATCGTCATGAATGATGCCGACGGTCTTCATATCTTTGATGGCGTCGTAGACGCGCAGCGAAGCGAAACGGTTCTTCAGCACTTTGTCCTGCCAGTTGCCGAACCCGGTTTCTTCCGCGGCCATTTTCGCCAGCGTTTCGGCGTGGTGCGCTGCTTCCTGGGCCACGTTTTTCACGATGGCGTCGATTTGTTGCTGCGAAAAGGTGGCCAGAATCGCCTGAGCCTTTTTGGCGTTGCGCACCAGTTCCCGCGCGTTCTGGCGGGACTGCAAATCGTTATCCAGTTCAATCATGAGTCTATCCTTCATCAGACGAAAAGAGTGGGGACGGGGCGCGCCCTGTCAGGTCATGCCTTGTGCTGCGACGCGATTTTTTCGATATCGTTGTGCGGGCGGGCAATGACGCGAGAGGTGACCACTTCGCCGATGCGTTTGGCCGCTTCCACGCCGGAGTCAACGGCAGCGTTAACGGCGCCGACATCGCCTTTCACCATCGCGGTGACCAGACCGGAGCCGACGTTTTCATAGCCAATCAGCTCGACGTTGGCGGCTTTGCACATCGCATCTGCTGCTTCAATGCAGGCCACCAGACCTTTGGTTTCAATGAGACCAAGTGCTTCTTTCATCATGTTGTCTCCCGTTATTCCGCGACTTTGTAATGCGCGACGATTTTGTTGATGTCGTTATGTGGACGGGCGATAACCAGTGAGGTCACCACTTCCCCGATGCGCTGTGCGGACTCCACGCCGGAATCCACCGCCGCCTTGACCGCGCCGACATCGCCTTTCACCATCGCGGTGACCAGCCCGGAGCCGACGTTTTCATAGCCAATCAGCTCGACGTTGGCGGCTTTGCACATCGCATCTGCCGCTTCAATGCAGGCCACCAGACCTTTGGTTTCAATCAGACCTAATGCATCACCCATTTGCGTTCTCCCGGCCTTAAGCCTTGTGTTTAATGACGATTTTGTTGATGTCGTTATGCGGACGGGCGATAACCAGCGAGGTCACCACCTCGCCGATGCGCTGCGCCGATTCCACGCCGGAATCGACCGCGGCTTTGACGGCGCCGACGTCGCCCTTCACCATGACGGTGACCAACCCGGAGCCGATGTTTTCATAGCTAATCAACTCGACGTTGGCGGACTTGCACATCGCATCCGCCGCTTCAATGCAGGCCACCAGGCCTTTGGTTTCAATAAGCCCCAATGCATCACCCATGGTGATTTCCTCCAGAACAGGTTTTGTGATTCGGGAAAACCGTCCGCGTAACGGCGTCAACACGCGGTAGCGGCGTTCGAAAGTCACTATAGGGCGTAGGGAGATAAGTGAAATTTAAATTCACCAGGCGGCTGTTTTTAGTTTTTTGTTCTGCTATTTAGCGTTTGCGAACGCTGTATTTATCTGTTTGTGCTGATTTGTCGTGAAGGATTTGGTGCTGGATATGGCGGTTTTTGCTTCGCAGAAGCGGGCGATGGGGAATGTTAACGGGATGCTAATTTATTGCGGAGGAGGGGTAATTTAACCCTCTTTAAAGTGTGGCTATGATCGTGTTTTTTCGCGGAGGCTGAAAGCAAAAAGTGCGCTTTTCGGACGCGGGGCGGCGAGCAATATTGCGTGGCGGGATTAATCGAGCTGGCTGCCGGATTTCAGGGTGCAGACAAACAGCGGCGAATTGATGGAGCTGAGCAGGATCGCTTTCTCGTTGAGCTTCTGGGCATTGAGAAACAGGCCGTCATGGCTGTCGGACATCTCACGCATAAAGTAGGCAAAGATAACGTCCGGGGACTCGTCGATGGATGAGGCGCTGGATTCCCACTTGCTGATGCGGTAGTGACGCTCGGTGGGGGAGATGCGTTGGCTGCTGTAGTTAAATTTGACGTAGCGTTGCAGATAGAGCCAGCCGGCGGCGGAGTCGGTATAACCCTCCACGACCATTGAGCCTTTCCCGCCGGCGGCAAAATTGAAATGAATATTGCCGTTAACGTTCTCTTTATCCATGTTCTCGAAACGCATGATGGCTTTGGTCGAGCAGCTCATCACGCCCTCTTTTTCTACAGGCAGCAGTTTCCAGGTGCTGACGCCGGCGGCGGCGATAAACACCAGGGCGGAGAAGGCGAAGAAGGAGCGTGGCGCGAGTTTCATTGCGGCTTCCAGGAGTAGTAGAAATAGTTATCGCAATAGCTGAACGGGTTGTCTTCATGCATGGCGCAGTGGGCGAGGAACACCCGGCCGAGGCCGTTGGTTTCCAGCCTGTCGCCGTAGAAAAAGACAAAGCGTTCGCCGGGCTTACACTCCAGCTTCAGCCGTTGGCGCACTTCATCAAAATTGGCGCCGTAGGCGGTGCCCGATACGGAGCGCAGCATCTCGTCACTGGCCAGCAGCTCACACTGGCTATGGCGCATCTGGGTCAAAGTAATCGGCCGGGGCGGCGCATGGCCGACGAAAGCGCTTATCACCAGCAGCAGGGCGATGACCAGCAGGCAGACGCCGGCAAGGTACCAGCAGGTCCCCCGGCGATGGCCCGGCGGGGGCGTTTTTTGTGTTTCTGCCAGCGGTGTGCCGGGCTGTAGGGGCGGTTGCGCATCTGGCACGTGATTCACCTCAGCAGCGGCGGTAGTCGTTGCTGGTGGTATCGCCGGCGCGGCGTCCATGAGGTCGATGGTGATCTCGGGATTCAGCTGCAACATGCCGCGCGACACGGTGACGATGATGTTATCGATATCGTAGTGGCGGAAGGTTTTACGCAGCATGCTCAGATACTGGTTGAGGTTGCTGTTGGATGAGGTTAACCCGTTGTCATCCCATACTTTTTTCAAGACCTCATTGCGGCTGATAACGCCGGTGTGGCACAGAAAATAGTACAGCAGCGCGCTGGCGGTGATGGACAACTGGCTGTCTGGTTCATTGCTCCCCGGGAGGGTGAGGGTGCCGTCCGTTGCATCATAAATCAGACTGGCATTGATGTTGTAGCGCATCGCGGCCTCGATCTCAGCGCCTGTCTCATCAGGCTATGTTGTTATCAGTCTGGCGCGACAGCCTCACGCCGGCAGCGTCATTCTCGTCAGATCGCTCACTAGCGACTGGCGATGATCGGCGTTCATGGTTGGTCCCTCCGTCAGCTCTGACAGCCAGATGCCGTCTGCCGCATAGCGCACCAGGGTACCAGTGTGGCTGTTATCCAGCGCATCGCCCTGTGCCAGGTGGGCCAGCATCCAGTCACGCCAGCATTTTCGCAGTACCGGCTCATCCGGCATGGCCAGCGACAGCACCATCAGCTGACGGCTTTCGTGGGTTCCGGTCAGCTCGGGAGCGGACAAATAGTGCAGATAAGCGCGTGTAAAGCGGCCATAAGAGAGATTATCTGCCGCCATCAGTTCTGAAATAGCCTCTTCCATAATGGCCAGCAGGCGGGCGAACAGGGCAAAGATCAGCGCCTGCTTGTTGGGGAAGTGATGCAGCAACCCGCCTTTACTGACCCCGGCCTCGCGCGCGACGGCGTTCAGCGAGAGCGAGGCGATGCCATCCCTGCCGGCAATCATTGCCGCCGATTCCAGCAGCTGCTGATGCAGACGCGCGGGATCTTTTTTCCGATGCTGAGTTTCCGTATTCATGGGCGGGATCATACCGACCAGACGGTATGATTATTCTTGATAGCGATCAAGATGAGGGCCAGCGTGATGACGTGGATTGTCGTTATTGCGCGGAGGCTCACAAATCGTCATATAAATCACGGTGATATCTGCGGCATTATCAATATCTGTTTATTTTGCTGCCATATTTCCGCTTTATGCTGGTGGAGAGGAATGGATTGGACAGGCTGATGCGCTGGCTGCGCCAGCAGATTGTGAGGTCATGAGAGGATAAGTCATGTTAAGCGGATTGAATCATCTGACCCTGGCGGTCAGCGAACTGGCGTCGAGCATCGTGTTTTATCAGCAGCTGTTAGGGATGAAACTGCACGCCCGTTGGGACAACGGCGCCTATCTCTCCTGCGGCGATCTGTGGCTGTGCCTGTCGCTGGACCCGCAGCGGCGTGTGACCCCACCGGAAAAGAGCGACTACACCCATTACGCATTTAGCGTCGCCGAAGCCGATTTCGCCGGGTTTGCCGCGCGACTGGAGGTGGCGGGCGTGGCGGTGTGGAAGGTGAACCGTAGCGAAGGAGCATCGCATTACTTCCTCGACCCCGACGGCCACAAGCTGGAGCTGCACGTCGGCAGCCTTACCCAGCGCCTGGCGGCGTGTCGCGAGCAGCCCTATAAAGGCATGGTGTTTTTTGACGAGTGAAGGGAAGCACGTCGCGGCAGAACCGGTGAGCGCCACTCCCCGGAGGCGGCGCTTCGCGCCTTGTCCGGGCTACCAACGGCGGGGCATCTTTACACTTTCCATGATGTAAATGTGAGGTTATTTCCAACACGAACAGTATAATCGCCAGATAATTGTATATACTTTTTCGTATATACAACCAGGACGGATGTTATGCCTTTAGAGTTTGAATGGGATGCAAACAAGGCAACGAGCAATCTAAGAAAACATGGGATCCGGTTTGAGGAAGCGATGTTGGTTTTTGACGATCCGCGCCATCTCACCCGCCAGGATCGTTATGAAAACGGTGAATATCGGTGGCAAACCATAGGCCTTGTTCATGGGATCATCGTTATCCTGGTTGCGCACTCGATCCGTTTTGAAAGTGGTTCCGAGGTTGTTCGAATAATCAGTGCCCGGAAGGCCGACAGCAAAGAGAGGAATCGTTATGAGCGTGGTTAAACATAAAGGCGATAATCCGGCTGTGATGACGGCCCAGCGGGAAGCTGAGCTTAACGCGCTGGCAAACAAAACGGATGATGACATTGATTACAGCGACATTCCCGCTTCAGATGATGAGCAGTGGTCAGATGCGGTACGCGGTAAATTCTATCGGCCGCTAAAAACCCAGGCCTCGGTGCGCATTGATGCCGATGTGATGGAGTGGCTTAAACGCCCGGGAAAAGGTTATCAAACGCGATTGAACGCGATTTTAAGAGAAGCGATGATTCGCGACCTTAACAAGAAATAACCTGTCCCCGGAGCTTGTCCGGGCTACTAACGGCGGGGCATCTGTAACCCCGGTAAGCACAACTCCCCGGAGGCGGCGCTTTGCGCCTTGTCCGGGCTACCAACGGCGGGGTGTCTGTCGCCCCGGTAGGCACAGTCCCCCGGAGGCGGCGCTTCGCGCCTTGTCCGGGCTACCAACTACCAACGGTGGGGTATCTGTAGCCCCGGTAAGCGCAGCGCAACCGGGGTTCAATATGCGATAGCCTTATTCTGGCGCCTGTTCCATCGCGACTTTTACCGCCATTCCCAACTGGACCATCACCTCGCGGTGCTTTTCAACCGGCGGCAGTGCGCAGTTGATTCGCAGACAGTTACGGTATTTCCCTGAGGCTGAAAACAGCGATCCCGGCGCGACCTGGATTTTCATGCGGCACAGCTGCTGGGCGACGCAGACCATATCGACATGTTCAGGCAGCTCCACCCACAGCATATAGCCGCCTTTCGGGCGGGTGACGCAGATCCCGCAGGGGAAATATTCCCGCAGCCAGCAGGTGTAAATCTCCATGTTGCGCTGGTAGATCTGGCGCATACGCCGCACGTGGCGGTGGTAGTGTCCTTCACGAATAAAGGTGGAGGCCGCCAGCTGCGTGGAGGGAACGTTGGTACCGCTGGCGGCGTATTTCATCTGCAGCAGACGATCGTAATAGCGGCCCGGCGCGATCCAGCCGATGCGTAGACCCGGTGCGATAGTCTTGGTAAACGAGCTACAGAGAATTACCCGACCGTCGATATCCCAGGAATGGATCGTACGCGGACGCGGGTAATCGGTGGCCAGTTCGCCATAAATATCATCCTCAAATATCACAATATCGTGGCGCTGAGCGAGGGTCAGGATCGCGCGTTTACGGGCATCCGGCATGATAAACCCCTGCGGGTTGTTGCAGTTAGGCACCAGGATCACCCCTTTGATCGGCCACTGCTCCAGCGCCAGTTCCAGCGCTTCGATACTGATCCCGCTGTCCGGATCGGTCGGGATCTCGATGGCTTTGATCCCCAGCCCGCGTAGCAACTGCATCGTGCCGTAATAGGTGGGTGATTCGACGGCGACGATATCACCGGGCTGGCACACCGACAGCAGGGCCAGAGACAGGGCGTTGTGGCAGCCGCTGGTCATTATCAGATCGTTGGCGGTGACCACGGAACCACCGTCGAGCATCAGGCGGGCAATCTGTTCCCGCAATTCGCGACGCCCCGCCAGTTCGTCATAGTTGAGCACTTCGCTGAGATTATGCTGTATCACCCGGCTGAGTTCGCGCCAGAGTGGTTTCAGGCTGGGCTGGGTGACATCCGGTGAGCCGCCGCCGAACGGAATTATCGATTTGTCATTACGCGCGTCGAGCATGGTCAGCACCTGATCCCACTGGGTGATCTCGACCGGGCGCTGCACCGGACGCGACATCGGCGGCACCGGCGGCTGGGCCTTACGCGGGGCGACAAAATAGCCGGAGCGAGGCTGCGGGGTGATCAGCCGCTGCTGTTCCAGGGTCTGGTAGGCCTGCTGGACGGTACTGATGCTGACGCCGTGCTCCTGACTCAGATTGCGCACCGAAGGCAGCTTTTCGCCGTCGCGATACAGACCTTGTTCTATACGTTCCGCCAGCAGATTGGCCAGATGTTGGTAACGCGTCATGCTGTATCCCTTGTTGTCGCCATACAGATAAATAAACCAGTACAGATGGGTGGAGAAAACGCCACGCAGATACCGTTTTAGCCAATCTGTATGTTAAAGAAAAGTGTTTTGTGCATCTGTATTGTTGGGCCTCGGATCCGTGAAGATAAAGCCTCTGGCAAGGTGAGGAGGTGGAGTATGGAATTTCATGAGAACCGGGCAAGACAGCCGTTTATCGGCTTCATTTTGATGGGGCGGATGATCAGAAAATGGTGGATCAGGCAGAGAACGCGGCGGGTATTGCAGCGAATGAGCGACGAACAGCTGAAGGACGTAGGATTGCGGCGGGATCAGGTCAATTAAAAAATGCGATCTGGCTGGTCCCCCCGGTAAGCGTAGCGCCATCGGGGGATTCCCTGATGGCGGCGCG
This sequence comes from Enterobacter sp. JUb54, assembly GCF_014298075.1. Taxonomy (GTDB): domain Bacteria; phylum Pseudomonadota; class Gammaproteobacteria; order Enterobacterales; family Enterobacteriaceae; genus Klebsiella; species Klebsiella lignicola. The sequence continues at coordinate 3,352,378 of NZ_CP060418.1, read as the reverse complement.
AATGCATTCACAATATTTATCAATTGATGCTGCCATGTCGGCTGTTTCTTGATACTTACCCTGATAAGTATTATTTTCTTCTCAGCTTACTGAGGAAAGAAACATGACCGAAGACGAACTGTTCGCCCGCCGCCCGATGGGGATGCGGATGGCGATGGTAGTACGCCAGTGGCGTGCGACCATCGACGCTGCCATCACCGATACCGGCCTGACTCAGTCAAGCTGGACGGTACTGATGCAGCTGCATCAACTGGGGTGCAACGTTTCGGTCAGCGAACTGGCGGAAGTGCAGGGCATTGAACTGCCGCCGCTGATGCGCACCCTCACGCAGCTTGAAAACCAGGGCTACCTGGTGCGTTCAACCTCTCCCTATGACAAACGCATACGTCTGCTGACGCTCACGGCGGAAGGTCGCTCGACGCTGGAAACGCTGAACCGCGTGATTGAGGTTTATCAGGCCCGCGTCACCCGCACCATTCCCGAGGCTGACCTCGAGACTTTCAGTGCCACATTAAATCAAATCGCCTGCAATTTGCGGACAATCCGCGAAGAAGATAACAAGATCTAACACACTATGATGACGCCAGAACAAAAGTTTGCCCGCTGGGTAAGGGTGAGTATTGCCGCTTTCCTTGCCATATTCGCCTGGTTTATTGTTGCCGATATCTGGATCCCGCTGACGCCGGATTCAACCGTGATGCGGGTGGTGACGCCGGTATCGCCTCGGGTCTCCGGCTACGTATCCCAGGTCTATGTCCACAACAATAGCCAGGTGAAAAAAGGCGATCTGCTCTATGAGCTGGATCCCACGCCGTTTATCAACAAAGTCCAGGCCGCGCAGATTGCCTTTGAACAGGCGAAGCTGAGTAACCAGCAGCTGGATGCGCAGATTGCCGCCGCGCGTGCCAACCTGCGCACGGCGCAATACACCGCCCGCAACGATAAAGTGACCCTTGACCGCTATCAGCGCCTGAGCACCATGCAAAACGTCTCGCAATCGGATCTGGATAAGGTGCGCACCACCTGGCAGACCAGCGAGCAATCGGTCAGCGCGCTGAATGCCAGCATTCAGAACCTGCTGATCCAGCGCGGAGAGCGCGACGATAGCCGTAACGTGACGCTGCAAAAATACCGCAACGCGCTGGAAGAGGCGCAGCTCAATCTGGGCTGGAGTAAAGTCCATGCGGAAACGGACGGGATGGTGAGCAACCTGCAGCTCAATCCGGGCCTGTATGCCACGGCCGCCACGCCGCTGCTGGCGCTGGTCAGCAACCATACCGATATCGTCGCCGATTTCCGCGAAAAAAGCCTGCGCCATACCGCCGTAGATACCGATGCCGCCGTGGTCTTTGACGCCCTGCCGGGCAAGGTGTTTCCGGCACACGTTACCAGCAGCGACGCCGGGATTTTAGCCGGTCAGGAAGAGGTCAACGGCCAGCTCTCGCAGCCGGAGCAATCCACGCGCTGGGTGCGTGATGCCCAACGTATGCGTATTCATGTGGCCCTCGATGCGCCGCTGGAGAAAGCGCTGCCGACCGGTGCGCGAGCCACGGTACAGCTCTACAACAGCGACGGGCCGTTCGCCCGCACCTTTGCTGGCCTACAGATCCATCTGGTGAGCCTGCTGCATTATGTCTATTAATACGCTGGCGCGCGTCTTCACCCCGCACGGCAATATCGTCTACACGGCGAATGATTTCCGCCAGACGCTGCGTATCGCCTTTGCCGGGATGATATCGCTGAGCATATCGACCTTCTACGACGTGCAGTACGGCGTTTTCTTCGTGGTCTACCCGCTGATGCTGCTGTCGCTGGTGCCGGTATTCAACCGGCACGTCGCCAGGCAGTTTATCTTCAGTGCGGCGGTGAACTGCGTTGAAATGGTGCTGATCGTCGGCTATTTGTCGCAATGGCCGATTGTTATGACGCTGGTGGTGTTTGGCCTCTACGTGATGCGTTTTCGCTTTATGAGCCAGGGTCCGCTGTTCCTGCTGGGGTCGATGGGCGTGGTCTGTCAGAGCACCATGCTCAACTTTATGAGCTATACCAGCAGCAACTGGCACACGCTGCTGTTCTCGAATATGGAAGCCTGCGTGATGGCGGTGGCGCTCAGCGCCTTGATGAATTACCTGATCCCCGACGTCGAACCGCGTAAGCCGCCGCCGAGGATCGAGAAAGATGCCGCCCGCGTGCGCCACGAATCGCTCCTCTCCGGCACCGTTGCGACCCTGATTTTTGTGGTCTTCCAGATGTGCGATCTTAGCGATTCTCTCTCGGCGCTGATGGCCGGGATCCTGATTTTATTCCCGATGCACTATCGCGGCGCGGTGATCAGTTCGGTGTGGCGTGTGGTGGGGGTGGTGCTCTCCTGCCTTTATATCCTGGTGGTGCAGCTGCTTATCTACGATTTCAGCAACCATATGGTATTGATGATGCCGCTGATTGGCCTGGGCCTGGCCTTTAGCGCCCGCCTGCATGTGATGGAAAAGGTCGGCGCCGGGGTGGGCTTTGCCAGTATCACCACCATCGGGATTATGTTCGGCCAGAACCTGCATCCGGACCAGGATCTGATCTTCAGCGATCTCTACCGCATCACTTCGGTGACGACATCGCTGATCGTGACCCTGACGCTGGTCTTTCTGGTCCACCGCATCCTCAACTGCTTTGCCCCGACGCGTTTTATCTTCAGCGAATAGCTTCAGGCCGGCCAGGTCGATACACAGCGCCATTCGTCGTCATCGTGGCGATAAATGGCGGCCGTCTGGCCGGGGATAACCCAGCGGGTTTCTTCCCCCAGTGGGCAATGCAGCAGGATGCACAGCCCGCAGCCGCTGCGCAGCTGGCGCGGAATATCCTGCACCTGAAAGGGGATGTCCGCCGCCTGCAGGGCTTTGCGGGTCCGGACCACGCCCACCGTCGAATGGAATAAAAACAGATGCGCCGTCATCGTTGCCGCCTCTGGCGCTGGCCGATGCAGGCGGCGCCCACGGCGCCGGCGAACTGGGCATCCGGGTGGCGGTGCACCGTCATGCCGAGATGGTTTTCCAGCATGCGGGCAAAGGTCGCGCAGTGGCTGACGCCGCCGGTAAACAGCAGCGGCCCCTCGGTCGACAACCGGGCGATAAAATGGGCGCTGCGTCTGGCCATGGCGTTAACCACACCGGCAAGAATCGCTTCCGGCGAAACGCCCACCGAGCGCAGGCTGATCACTTCCGATTCGGCGAAGACCGTGCACATGCTGGTGATGGCGTGAGGCGCGACGTCCTCGATGATGGTATCCAGTTGCTCCACGCTGGCGCCGAGGGTGCGGGAAATGACGTCGAGAAAGCGCCCGGTCCCCGCCGCGCATTTGTCGTTCATCAGGAAATCGCTGAGATTGCCGGCGTCATCTAACTGGATAACCTTGCTGTCCTGACCGCCGATATCAATCACCATGCGGGTTGCCGGAGCCAACAGACGCGCTCCAAGCCCATGACAGGAAATTTCCGTCACCTGCTTATCGGCAAAATCCACCAGCTGGCGGCCGTAGCCGGTTAAGGTCAAAAAAGGGCGTTCGGCCAGCCCGGCGCTGAGGGCCTCCCACGCGTCGACAATGGCGTCGGCGGGGCGAAACGGCGTCGGGCAGATGAAACGGCGCTGAATCACGCCGTCAGCCAACAGGATGCCTTTGGTCGTCGTGGAACCTGAATCAATACCTACTGTAAACACCACAACCCTTCCTTAGAGCATCTCAATAAACGCCGCGACGCGGGTGCTGAGCTGGCCGATATCAGCCGTTGAATAGTCGGTTTCAATCGCGATATAGGGAATGTTGTGCTGCTGGCGGACGTGGCGTTTAATCGCCAGCGATTCCACCGCATAGGTGTGGCAGGCTTGTAAAATCACGTCCACGACGCCATCCGCCTGGTACTCCTCGACCATCTGGCTGAGCAGGGTCAAGCGCTGGTCGTTGGGCGAGATGCAGGAGCAGCCGATGGCGAGGTATTTGTCGGTCAGGGCGTCGTAGACGTCGCCGGTCTCATCCACGCAGCGTTCGGTGGCCTTGGCGCCGGTGCAGTTTTCAAAGCCGACCACCCAACCGCCATGCTCTTCGATGGCGCGCACCACTTTTTCGGCCGCGCCGCCAATCGGGCAGCCGGTGATGAGGATCCGCGGGCGCGGCGCCAGCCGTGTGCTGCCAGACTGCCACTGCTGACGAACCTGCTCAGCCATGGCGTTAAGCTCGTCGATCAGTGCCGTTTTGTCGAAACGAAAGGTCGCGCCGTAGACCACTTTCAGTATGTCGCTGCCGCTGAGCGCGGGCGGATTCAGTTGCCCGACGCGGTAGAAATTCGCCAGCGCCCGGCGCTCGCGGTTCTTGAGCGCGACGGCTTCACGCAACGCTGCTTCAGTCACCGGCGTGCCAAAACGCGCTTCCACCGCCTGCTGCAAACGCACAATTTCCGCCTTCCACAGCGCGCGGGAAGCGGCATCGCTGGCGCTGTTTGGCAGCTGCATCACGTGGACCGCTTTAAATTCCGCCATGTATTCATACATTTTCTTTTTGCCGTCGCAGGTCGTTTCGCCGACCACGAGGTCCGAAAAGTAGAAGTAGGGGCATTTGTCCGTTTTGCCAAAGCCATAGCTGCTTTTAATTAGCGGACAGAGATTGCGCGGCAGGTCTTTTTCCGCCTCTTCGATGGTTTCGTCGGAGGTGGAGCACAGCGAGATAACGACGGCGCCCGCCGCCATCGGGATCTCCTGGGGCATAAAGGTGCAGTAGGTCCCCACCAGCGGAATATTGCGCTCTTTGAGTTCCATCACGGTAAGAAAGCCCTTCTGGCGGGCTTCGGAGAACTGATCAAAAATGGCGGGCAGGTCGGTAATAAGCGACATGGTTTTCCTTCCCCGTACACGGGAGATGATGAAAGTGTTCGCATTATAACCATGATAATTGTGCGTGTTTATTGATCTCCCGCCCATGTCGGGCTATCGCGCCATCGCGCTAATAGACTTTTTTCAAATCCATCTCTTCCTGAATGCGTTCGCTGTAGGCGACATGGGTGCGAATCGCCTCTTCAATGCCGGCGTTATAGAACATTGGCCCCAGCTCTTTCGCGATAAAATCGACAAAGAATTCGGCGTCAAACTGCTCCAGTTCAAGGTCAAAATTCTTTTCGCAGTAGGCGCATAGCTTTTCGCGTAACAGGTCGCGTTCGGCGGAGGTCAGGTTGATGTCAGCCATTTTTAGCTCCTTAAAAGGGGTCTGAAGTCACCATAAAATACGGATCGCAGGAGGCTGGCGCTAGTGCGGGATCCAACTGTCCCATGCCGGCACCGGGCCTAATTCTGCCACCAGAAAATCGATAAACGATCGTACCTTAGGATTGCTGTATTTGCTGGGGAAATAGAGCGCATACAGGGTATGCGTTTCGCAGGTAATGGTGCCATCGAGGATCAGCGGCGTGACCTCTTCTTTCTGAATATGATCGCCGATCAAATAGGTAGGAAGGTAGGCCACCCCCTGATCTTCAAGGACCGATTTTAAGAGCACCAGGCTGCTGTTGGCCTGGATCGGCATGTGCAGTTTCAGCTGATGCAGACGATCCTGCTCATCGGCCACCTTCAGGACTGGCGTCAGACCGGGGTACACCAGGCAGTCATGATTCACCAGATCGCTGCGTCTTACGGGCATGCCTTTCTTCGCAAGGTAGCCTGGCGATGCGCAATAGGCCCAGCGGATGGGGACCAGCTTGCGCATGGCGTAGTTTTGCGGCGGGGCGGTGGAAATACGTAAGGCGATGTCAAAATCGGTGTCATTGAGATTGACGAAATTATCGTTCAAATCGATATAGAGATTCACATCGGGATATTGCTGACGATATTTATCCACCAGGTTGACCAACCGGGAGTAACCAAAGGCAATAGAACAGGTAATACGTAATTCACCCTGCGGACTGTGATAATAGCCGGAGGTGGTATTTAAGGTGTCATCAAACTCTTTTAGTAACTTATTGGCGCGATTAAACAAATATTGCCCGGCATCGGTCAGGGTAATACTGCGGGTGGTGCGTTTAATTAAGGTGGTTCCCAGAGTATCTTCCATCGCGGAGAGGCTTTTGCTGACCGCCGAGGGGGAGACGTTAAGCTGTGCGGCGGCTTCTGATAGTCCTCCGCAGTCGACAATCTTAATAAAAAACTCCAGGTGCTTTAACGAGACAGGATTGCTCATTCTTTCCTTTAATTCACAAGTGATTTGCAAAAACGGTACGAATGAGCCGTTACATTCGCGTGTAAATCATGTGACTATTGAATCACAGGAAACAACTTGCTGGCAAAATGAAAAAATAACAAGTTAAGTGAGTTGCATCACAAAATAAAAGGAGGCGGCCCAGAAAGTTATTACTTTGTGAATTTCATCTCATCAATATAATTTTAATTAAAGGTACCGGTTATGTGGTCACGACTCGAACCCTACAAATCTTCTATTATTTTATTAATTGCTCTGGTGATTGGCGGCCTGACAGGTATTTACGCCCCGGGGCTGGCTGGTAAACTGCAACCGATAGGTCAGATATTCCTCAACCTGTTATTTATGATTATTGTTCCGCTGGTGGGTATCAGCGTGATGTCGTCGATTGCCAGTATGACCGACCTGAAAAGGCTGGGGCGTATTATGGCGATTATCTTTATTGTCTCGATCGCGATGGCGTTTATTCCGGCAGCAGGTATCGTGGCGCTGGCGTTATGGTACAACCCGGCGCAGGGCGTCACTATCGATCTCTCGCAGTCGGTACAGGCGGGCAGCGGGCAGATGGATTTTGTCAGCATGATTACCACCAGCGATTTTATTGGGCTGTTTTCGAAGTCCAATATTCTGGCGCTGATCGTGATGGCGATTATTGCCGGCGTCGCCATTGGGCAATCTGAGCAGGTGGGTAAACGCATCGCCTCGCTGCTGGAAGATGCCAATACCGTCATTATGAAGATTGTCTCGATCATTATGAAAGTCGCGCCAATCGGCCTCGGCTGCTACTTCGCCGCGACGATGGCCAGCCAGGATTCCGGGCTGTTGCTGACCTTTGCGCGGGCGATTGGCCTGTTTATGGTGGCCACGCTGGTCTATTTTATCTTCGGGTCCATTTTATATTCCTGGATCGGGGGCGGCATACCGGCAGTGAAGGCGTTCTGGCGCAATGCGGTGGAACCTTCTGCGACCGCGCTCGGAACCTGCTCCTCATTAGGGACGCTGCCCGTCACGCTGCGTGCCGGTAAAGCGATGGGCATTAACCCGGAAATCGTCGATGTCTCTATTCCGCTGCTGGTGAATCTCAATAAGGGCGGGGTGGCGATGATTGCCGCGCTGAAGATCGTCTTTATCTATTCGGTGCTGGGGATGGAATTCACCACCGAAACCTTCTTCCTGACCATGCTGATCGCCGTGCTCTCCGCCATCATCGTCGGCGGTGTGCCGGGCGGGGCCTTCCTCGGGGAAATTTTTATTGTCACCACGCTGGGACTGCCGATGGAAGCGATCCCGATGCTGGTGGTGCTCGGCACCATCACCGATGCCCCGGCTACCCTGATCAACGTAATTCATGATTTGAACGCCGCGCAAATTGTGGAGCGCTTCGCCGGAAAAAAGCAGGCACACACTGAGCTGAATTCCACGGCGGCTGCCGCATAAATTTGCCCACGGATAAAAGGATGTCACAGGAGACGTTATGAACAAGAAACTCAAACTCGACACGCAGTTAGTTATCGCCGGACGCGACAAGCGCTACACCCAGGGCGCGGTGAATCCGGTTATCCAGCGCGCCTCTTCACTGGTCTTTGAGACGGTGAAAGACAAAAAATTCGCCACCGCCAATCGTGCCAACGGCGAGTTGTTTTACGGCCGCCGCGGGACCTACACCCATTTTGCGTTTCAGCAGGCAATGAGCGAGCTGGAAGGCGGCGCGGGCTGCGCGCTTTATCCGTGTGGCGCTGCGGCGGTGACCAATGCCATTCTGGCGTTTGTACAAAGCGGCGACCATATCCTGATGACCGGCGCGGCCTATGAACCGACGCAGGATTTTTGCAATAAGATCCTCAGCAAATTCAACGTAGAAACCACCTATTACGATCCGTTGATCGGCGCAGACATTACTCGCCTGCTGCGCCCTGAAACGAAAGTGGTCTTTCTGGAGTCCCCCAGCTCGATCACCATGGAAGTACAGGATGTACCGGGCATGGTGCAAGCGATCCGCGCGGTGAATCCGGAGATCGTCATCATGATCGATAACACCTGGGCGGCAGGCGTGCTGTTCAGGGCGTTGGATCTCGGCGTGGATATCTCTATTCAGGCAGGCACCAAGTACATCGTTGGCCATTCGGATGCGATGCTGGGGACGGCGGTGTCCAACGCCCGCTGCTGGGATCGTTTACGCGAAAACTCCTACCTGATGGGCCAGACGCTGGATGCCGACACTGCCTATAACGGCAGCCGTGGGTTACGCACGCTGGCGGTGCGTCTTAAACAACATGAAACGAGCAGCATCCAGATCGCGCGCTGGCTGTCGGCGCGACCGGAGGTGGCTCGGGTGAATCACCCGGCGCTGGCCGAATGCCCCGGACACGCCTGTTTTCAACGTGACTTCACGGGCAGTTCAGGTTTGTTCTCTTTCATCCTGAAAAAACGGCTGACCGACGAGCAACTGGCGGCGTTTCTCGATAACTTTACCTTGTTCCATATGGCCTACTCCTGGGGCGGGTTTGAGTCACTGATTCTGGCGAACCAGCCGGAGGAGCTGAACAGCATTCGCCCGGCCGGGGATGTTGATTTCAGCGGGACGCTGATCAGGGTACATATCGGGCTGGAAGATGTTGATGACCTGATTGCCGATCTGGATGCTGGCTTTACCCGCATCGGCTAACTGCAGGGCCCTGCCAGCGCGGCGGGGCCACCGTTTTGGTCGCTTAATGCAGGAACAGCGCCGGGATCTGCGAGAGCAACCACAGGACCAGGCCGATGCTGCCGCCGACCAGGGTGCCGTTGATGCGGATATACTGCAGGTCTTTGCCGATATTGAGTTCAATCTGCCGCGACATATCCCGCGCGTCCCAGCTCTTCACCGTATCGCTGATATGACGGGTCAGGAAGGTGGCGAACTCCGGAGCAACCCGATGGGCCGCCTGCTCAAGGTGTTCGTTCAGCGATTCGCGCAGCGCCTCATCATGGATTAACGTCTCGCCGAACCACTGCCCGGCATCGGCAATCCGCTGCTGGATCCGCGAGTCATCACTGCTGACATCGTTTTTAATCCATGCCCGCAGGTCGGCCCATACCTCGCCGAGATAGCGGTTAAAGGTCTCATCATTTTTCAGCCAGGCCTTCATGTTCTCCGCTTTTTCCGCCATCAGCGGATCGGTTTTCAGGTTGTCGATCAGTTTCAACGTCGCCCGATCGAAGGCCTGACGGATCTGATGGCTGCGATCCTGGGTGACCTCGTCGAGTAGCGTATTCACCGCATCGGTGACCATTTCAGCGCTGTGCTCGCCCAACCATTCGGTGGGCAGGATTTTGGCCTTCAGCGGGTGTTCGGTCTCCAGCCAGCGGACGATCCCGCGGGCCACAAAGGCGCGCGAGCTGTCGCGCTGTAACAGGGCGATAAGCTGGGAAATCAGCGAGTCCAGCAGCTTCTGATGGCGGTTATTGCGAGTTAATCCCTCCAGCATCATGGCGCTGGTCTGCGTCAGGTCGACCTTATCGATGGCCTTATGCACCGCCCGGCGCAGCAGGCGCTGAATGCGGGCGTCGTCGGTCAGTTCCAGAAAACCGCTCATCACCTGTAGCAGGTGATGGCCCACCCGCCGGGCGTTTGCCGGCTGGCTGAACCAGTTGCCGAGCATCAGGGCCGGCTCATAGCGGCGGATCAGCGCCACCAGCGATGGGGTATCGAGAAACTTCTCCTGCACGAAATAGCCGAGGTTATCGGCGATCCGGTCTTTGTTGCGGGGAATGATCGCCGTATGCCGGGAGATAAACGGCAGCGGAATCGGGCGAAACAGCGCCACCACCGCAAACCAGTCGGCCAGCGCTCCGACCATCGCCGCTTCGGAGACAGCCTTCAGCGCGCTGACCCACGGCGTCGGTGGCAGCAGCAGCGTGGTGATAAAAATGGCGACCGCAATCAGCAGTAGCGACAGCGCCAGCAGTTTGGCGCGTTTCAGTTCAGCGAGTTTTTCCATAGGCTTTAAGCATATAACCTGACGGCGGACTCGTGCAAAAACTGCCACACAATCCACAGGCCAAAACCTGTCAGGACCGCGCCCGCCGTCCGCTCGACGCGCCAGATCACGCCGGATAAGCGATGCTGGACTGGCCCCAGCGCCATCAGCGAGACCAGCAACAGATCCCATATCAGCACCACGCTGACCATCCAGATGCCGCAGCTTGTCTGCTGGAGCAAGGTGACATCGGGACCGAGCAGCGAGGTCATTAATGCCAGATAAAACAGGACGTTCTTGGGATTGAGCAGCGATGAACCCAGCCCCAGCAGCAGCTGTTTACCCGGCGAGGGACGGCAAGCGCGCGCGGCCTGCCACTCCAGAGTGGCCGGGGCGCTTTTCAGCAACTGGCGGCCAATCCACAGCAGGTAGGCCGCGCCCAGCAGTTCAACCACCGTAAACAGCAGCGGAGCCTGACGCAGTACGCCCCAGCCGATAATCGCCAGCACAATGTACAGCCCGTTGCCGACGGCGATGCCAAGGCACAGGCCGACGCTGCCGCGCAGGCGATAGCGCAGGGCGTAACCCATCAGCAAAAAGAAATCGGGTCCTGGGCTGAGCAGGGCAACGAAGTGGGAGAGCGCCAGCGCCGGAAAGGCGGGCGGGAAAAGCGACGTTAACATATCCATAGCGACCTCTGAACAAATCAGTGGTCAGCCTACGTCAGAGAAAACATGACTTATTGTTTGATATTGATCGGTCTTGCGGCGTACTGACGCGGGGTGGCGGCGGTATAGCTGACAAAGGTTTTATGGAAGTGGCTCTGGTCGGCAAAACCGGCCTGATAGCCGACGTCGGCGATTTCATCCCCGGCGCGCAGCCGCGCTTTGGCAAATTCGATGCGCGTCATGTTCATATAACTGGCGGGGGTCAGGCCGGTATCCTGCTTGAAGGTGCGGATCAGCGTCTCTTTACGCAGGGCGAACTCGTGGGCCAGGGCATCGAGTGAAGGCGGAGCCTGCGGGTCAGTCGCCAGGCGATGAAAAAGCTGCGAGCTGGTGTCGCGCAGCGGCGGCACGTCGGTGGGGGACAGCGGCAGCGAGCGAAGCAATTGCGCCACCAGCGCGGGCAGCTCTGCCGTTTGCTGCTGCGTCATCAGGGTCACTATCTGCTGATAGCGCTCGAAAAGCTGAGGGTCCCGGATCACCGGTTGCGGCGCATGCAGTTGCGTCTTGCGCGGGAGAGGCGGCAGCTGCTGCAGGCACCACGTCACGTCGAGATACAGCATATGGTAGCTGCGTGGCCGACCGTCGCACGGGTTACAGCTGTGCGGAGCGTCGGCCGGGATAACGATCAGATCGCCCGGCTGCAGCAGATACGTTTGCCCGTCGCACTGGCAGCAGGTTTCCCCGGCGATAATGGCCCCCAGCGACAGCTGCGGATGGCGATGGCGTTTATAGGCCTGACGGCTATGCCGGGTGCTGCGCAGCTCCAGCCAGGGCAGTGTCTCGTCGCGCCAGAAGGTCTGCGCAATATCACGGGTGTGGCTCACGGCACGCTCCTGTGCTGAGGGGATGGCTCGTTTATAGCACGCCTGCCCGGGGCTGTCTTCGGTCTGTTTTGGTGAATTTCTGCGAGCAGGCTGCAGAAAATATGTTGTGATTACCGTCGGGGAAAAAGCGTTTCCGGCCCGGCTCGCAAACCCTGAAACGGTGAGGTGTCTTAAGGTTTGCTGGCAAGTAGAGTCGTGGTCATTATCCGTCGCACGGGCAGGCCACAATGAAAAAAAACGCAACGTCGACGCCGCATGATGCGGTTTTTAAGCGATTTTTGCGGCATCAGGATACGGCTCGCGATTTTCTCGAGATCCATCTGCCTGCTTCGCTACGCCAACGTTGCGACCTGGAGACGCTGCAGCTTGAATCCGCGAGCTTTATTGAAGAGGACCTGCGCGCCTGTTACGCCGATGTGCTGTGGTCGCTAAAAACGACCGCTGGCGATGGTTATATTTATGTCGTTATAGAGCACCAAAGTTCGCCGGACGCGCATATGGCGTTCCGGCTGATGCGTTATGCCATTGCCGCTATGCAGCGCCATCTCGATGCCGGGCATCAGCGCCTGCCGCTGGTGATACCGATGCTGTTCTATCACGGTATCGCGACCCCATATCCTCACTCGTTATGCTGGCTCGATGACTTCAGCCATCCGGCTGAGGCCCATGAACTTTATGCCACGGCTTTTCCGCTGGTGGATATTACGGTGATCCCAGATGACGAGATCGCCCGGCACCGCCGCGTCGCGCTGCTGGAGTTCATGCAAAAGCATATCCGCCGGCGCGATCTGTCGGGGTTAACCGAGCAGCTTATTTTCATTTTGGTTAAGGAATATACTAATGACAGCCAGTTGAAAACGCTGTTTAATTACCTGGTGTATTCCGGCGATACTCGCCGTTTTGGCCAGTTTATTCAGGAAATTGCCCGACGGGTACCGCAACACAAGGAGGAGCTGATGACGATTGCGGAAAGACTTCGTGAAGCAGGACGCCGAAAAGGAAAGCAGGAAGGGCGGCTTGAAGGGCGGCTCGAAGGCCAGCGTGCGGAAGCGGTGCGTATTGCCCGCACCCTGCTGGCGGAAGGACTTGCGCTGGAGAGGGTTCTGCGAATTACCGGCCTGCCCAAAGAGGAGATTACCGGATCGCGATGACCGGGCGATATTCGCCCGGAAGCCACGATAGCTGCCGCAGGTTGTGAGCGGTTATCAACGCAAGCCGGCAAACGCCGCGCGGATCTCTTCTTCCGGCAGATTAATGCCGATAAACACCAGCGTACTGTGTGGCGTTTCGTCACCCCAGGGGCGGTCCCAGTCGGCGCTGTACAGGCGCTGGACGCCCTGGAAAAGCAGGCGGTTCGGCTCGCCATCAACCCACAGCATCCCTTTATAGCGCATCAGCTGTTCGGCGAAAGAGAGCAGCAGGTTTTCCATTACCCTGGAGACTGCGCTGATATCGACCGGGTAATCCAGCTCGACCACGATAGAGGCGACGTCGTTCTGTTTATCAGCCATAAAGTGGAAGCGCGGTTTATTGTTGACCACGTTCTCTTCCAGCATAAAGCCGCTAGTATTAAACAGCAGGCTCAGATCGATATCACCGTGGGTGACGGTATATATCGGCGCCCGGGCGTTGATGCGCGTCAGCCGTTCACGTAAGGCGTCGCTGTTGCCTGCGACGTCGGTTTTGGTCAGCAGAATACGGTCGGCATAGCCCACCTGCGACTGGGCAATGGTGAACTGGCTCATCTGCTGATCCGCATGGACCGCATCCACCAGCGCAATCACGCCGTCCAGCAGATAGCGCTCGCACAGTATCTCATGGGAGAAAAAGGTCTGAATAATCGGGCCGGGGTCGGCCATGCCGGTGCACTCAATCACCAGCCGGTCAAAATCAATCTCGCCGCGATCGCGGCTGTCGAGCAGGTCGAGCAGCGCATCTTCCAGCTCGTTCGAGCGGGTGCAGCAGATGCAGCCGTTAGTCAGGGTTTTGATCTGGGTGGCGCGGTCGCCAATCAGCTGATCGTCTACCGCGACTTCACCAAATTCGTTTTCAATGACGGCAATCTTAAACCCGTGCTGTGCATTGAGAATATGGCGCAGCAGGGTGGTTTTTCCCGCGCCAAGAAAGCCGGTCAACAGGGTCACTGCAATCGGTGCCATTTTGCCTCCATTTAACAGCAGCGCACGCCACCTTTGCCGTCACCGCCGTAGCGGGCCTGCTGGCGTTCGCGAAAGAATTCATCGTAGGTCATGTACGGCTTATCCGGATGGGTGGCTTTCATGTGTTCGACATAATTATCGTAGTCCGGAATGCCAATCAGCATCTTCGCCGCCTGACCGAGGTATTTTTTTGCCTGACCCAAGTTACCAAACATAGTGCCATCCAGATATACCCTTTTGTCTTTCGGGCGGCATCTGCGTTACCGCCTTGATACCGCCCGAAATCCATTGGATATAAAGATAAAACCCGGTGCAATCAGCTGCACCGGGCATGAGGGGTTAGTGATGCGAAGAGGTCTTCACGCCACCTTCCGGTACCGGTACGTACGGCGTCTCTTTATCGGTGCGCACTTTGTTGTTACGCACGTTGATCCAGGTTTTGATGCCGTAGAAGATGATGCTGTAAACCACCACCAGGAACAGAATGCTTAACCCGGCGTTGGTGTAGTTGTTCACTACGATATGGTTCATGTTGGCAATCTGCTGCGCGCTCAGTTCACCGCCGGCGGCAATCTTCTCTTTGTACTGCTGAGCCATAAAAAAGAAGCCTTCCATCTGCGGGTTGGTGCTGAACAGTTTCAGACCCAGCGCCCAGGTGGTGCACAGCAGCAGCCATGCGGCTGGGATCACGGTGACCCAGATGTATTTAGTACGCTGCATTTTGACCAGCACCACGGTACCCAGCACCAGCGCCACGGCTGCCAGCATCTGGTTCGAGATACCAAACAGCGGCCACAGGCTCTTGACGCCGCCGAGCGGGTCGACAACGCCCTGATACAGCAGATAACCCCACAGGCCTACGCAACCAGCGGTGCCGACAATCCCGGCCACCAGCGAGTCGGTTTTCTTGAGGAACGGCACGAAGTTACCCAGCAGATCCTGGAGCATAAAGCGACCGGCACGGGTACCGGCATCCAGTGCGGTGAGGATAAACAGCGCTTCAAACAGAATACCGAAGTGGTACCAGAAGCCCATATCCGCCATCGGGATGATTTTGTGGAACACGTGGGCGATACCGACGGCCAGCGTTGGTGCGCCACCTGCGCGGTTCAGTACCGACGGTTCGCCGATATCTTTCGCCGTTTGCAGGATCTGCTCAGGGGTGATGACGAAGCCCCAGGAGCTGACGGTTGCCGCCGCATGCACGGTGACTTCTTTCAGTTGCGCAGCAATCATTGCCGCATTTTCGCCACCCATTTCGTGCAGGTTCGGCATCACAATGCCCAGACCGGCCGGCGGGGTGTTCATCGCAAAGTAGAGGCCCGGTTCAATGATAGAGGCTGCGACCAGCGCCATCACCGCCACAAAGGACTCCATCAACATGGCACCGTAGCCGATAAAGCGGGCGTCGGTTTCATTCGCCAGCAGCTTCGGCGTAGTGCCGGATGCGATCAGCGCGTGGAAGCCAGAGACCGCACCACAGGCGATGGTGATAAACAGGAACGGGAACAGCGCGCCTTTCCACAGCGGACCGGTACCATCGATGTACTGAGTCACTGCCGGCATTTTCAGGTCCGGGTTGAGGATAACGATCCCCAGCGCCAGGCCGACGATAACGCCGATTTTCAGGAAGGTCGCGAGGTAGTCACGCGGTGCCAGAATCAGCCATACCGGCAGCAGCGCGGAGATAAACGCATAGCCAATCAGGGTGAAGGTGATGGTGGTGTCTTTAAAGGTCAGCGCCGGGCCCCAGTACGGGTCGTGGGCAATCACACCGCCGAAATAGATAGAGGCCACCAGCAGCACGATACCAATCACCGACACTTCGCCCACGCGACCGGGGCGCAGGAAGCGCATGTAGATCCCCATAAACAGCGCGATCGGCACGGTTGAGCAGACGGTAAAGACGCCCCACGGGCTCTCTGCCAGCGCTTTTACTACGATCAGCGCCAGTACCGCGAGGATGATGATCATAATCAGGAAGCAGCCAAACAGGGCGATAGAACCCGGAATCGGCCCCATCTCTTCTTTGATCATTTCCCCGAGGGATGACCCGTTACGGCGCGAGGAGATAAACAGCACCATAAAGTCCTGCACTGCCCCCGCCAGCACCACGCCCGCCAGCAGCCACAGGGTGCCGGGCAGGTAGCCCATTTGCGCGGCCAGCACCGGGCCGACCAGCGGACCTGCCCCGGCAATAGCGGCAAAGTGGTGGCCGAACAGCACGTAGCGGTTGGTAGGAACGTAGTTCAGCCCATCGTTGTTGATGACCGCCGGCGTCGCGCGCGTGGGGTCAAGCTTCATCACCTTCTGGGCGATGTACAGGCTGTAGTAGCGATAGGCCACCAGATAGACGGAAACCGACGCCACGACAATCCACAGGGCACTGACGTGCTCACCGCGGCGCAGGGCGACGACCGAGAGGCAAAATGCCCCGATGATTCCAAGAATCACCCAGGGTATATGTTTAAAGAGTTTTTTTGTGTCCATAGTAGACCCGGTTTTTTGATTAATAACTGGCCGAAACCGTTTAAGGTTGAGTAATGTTTGCGGAGGTATTGATTGCTCTGTCAGAGGGCATTCTGCCAGAACGCTGGCCGCGTAAAGTTGGGTAAGTTTGTGAGTGGTTATATGGGGGGCTGAGCGGTCACTTGGCAGGATAAGCGGTTGGGCAGGAAATGAGCAGAACGGCAATATGTGATTGAGATCACATGTATTCTTGCGGTTCTTCCCTCCCCGCGGAGGGGAGGGAAATGTGAATCAGAGAGAAAGCGAGCGAATCAGACCGCCACTTCCATCTCCATCATCACCGGATGGAAACGGCGCTTGAAGTAAATCAGCCCGTGGCCTTCCTGACTCAGGACGATGTTTTTGATCTCAACCAGATAGACCAGGTGGCTACCGATGGTCTGTACCTGGCTTATTTCACCTTCAAGGTTGGCCAGCGATCCTTTCAGGAGCGGTTGTCCCAGCGCCCCTTTTTGCCAGCAGGAGAGGCTGAAGCGCTCTTCCATGGCCATGCCGGTCATCCCGGCGAAGTGGCGGGCCATCACTTCCTGCTCATGGTTCAGCACGTTAATACACAGTTTGCCGTTCCCCTGGAACACCGGGTTCATGGCGCTGTTGGCGTTGATGCAGACCATAACCGACGGCGGCGTATCGGTCACCGAGCACACCGCCGTCGCGGTGATACCGCAGCGGCCGGCTTCGCCTTCGGTGGTAATGACGTTGACCGCAGCCGACAGGCTGGACATAGCATCGCGAAAACGCAGGCGTTGTTCATCTAATTGCATTGTGACCTCCTGCTGCGAATTACTTCAGCAGCTTATCCAACATATTGATATCAGAGTTGTTGTGCAGGTGCGGCACCGTCCAGCCGTGCTGGTCGTACTCGGACAGACAACGGTCGACCATGGCCATCATTTTGTCCATATTGCCGGAGCTTTGTGCCTGACGCAGGCACTGCAGGCGGATCTCGTCCTGGCTCCCGGAGTAGTTGATTTCATACAGTTCGTGACGGCCGCCGAATTCGCTGCCGATGGCGTCCCACATCAGTTTGAGGATCTTGATACGTTCGACGTGATCCATACCGTTAGAGCCGCGGACATATTTTGCCAGGTACTGGTCGATCTGCGGGTTATTCAGATCGCGGGCGCTGGAAGGCAGGTAGATCAGGCCGCTGGTGACGTTACGCTCGATGATATTTTTGATCTTGGCGTAGGCCATCGGCGCCATCACGCGGTAGGTTTGCAGCGCCGCATGATCCGGCAGCCAGGCACCGTTCACCCATGGGGTGGCTTCTGAACACATCGAGTCGCTCAGCGCCCAGAACATATTGCGCCACGCGACGACTTCCCCGAGGTCGGCCTGCACGCCGCGGAATTCCATGGTGCCGGTACATTCCAGAGAGCGCTTGAGCAGGGCGGTGATAAAGTCGAGTTTGACCGCCAGACGCACGCAGGCCTGCAGCGGATACATACGGGCAAAGCCCCCTTCCATGGTCCAGCGACGGCAGCGATCGAAGTCGCGATAGATCAGCACGTTTTCCCACGGGATCAGCACTTTATCCATCACCAGGATCGCGTCGTTTTCGTCAAAACGGCTGGAGAGCGGATAGTCGTATGGCGATCCGGTGGCGCCGGCGACCATCTCGTAAGAGGCGCGGGAGATGAGCTTCACGCCTTCGGCATCCATCGGGGCGACGAACATCAGGGCGAAGTCCGGATTCTCACCCATCACCTGAGCAGAGCCAAACCCGATCATGTTGTAGTGGGTCAGCGCCGAGTTGGTGGCCACCACTTTTGCGCCGCTGACGATGATCCCGGCGTCGGTCTCTTTTTCCAGCTTGATGTAGACGTCTTTCACTTCGTCGGCGGGTTTATGGCGGTCGATCGGCGGGTTGACGATCGCGTGGTTAAAGTACAGGCCGGTTTCCTGAATGCGGGTGTACCAGTTGCGGGCGTTCTGCTCGAACTGGCCGTAAAACGCCGGGTTAGCGCCGAGAGCACAGCCGAAGGCGGCTTTGTAATCCGGGGTGCGGCCCATCCAGCCGTAGCTCAGGCGGGACCATTCGGCGATGGCGTCGCGCTGCTGGCGCAGGTCGTCGGCGCTTTTTGCCACGCGGAAGAATTTATGGGTATAGCCGCCGCTACCGGTATCGGTGTTCCAGCACAGCGAATCCTGCAGCTCCGGTTTGTGCAGGGCGTCGTACAACTGTCCGACGGAGGCAGCGGCGTTGCGGAATGCCGGATGCGTGGTGACATCCTTGACGCGCTCGCCGTAGATATAAATTTCGCGGCCGTCCTGCAGGCTCTTCAGGTACTCTTCACCGGTTAACGGGCGTTTAGCGTCTGCGCGGAAATCTTCAGGTTTCATAGGGGCCTCTTCAGTATTTATCGGAATCTCCCGTCCTGCGTCGGACGCCGTAGAGTGGCGGTAGCCGAACGCTTTCAGGGGATAAAATGTTAAATTTATGTATTGTTTTTGTTGTTCAATTGAAGCGGTTAAACGCGGTTTCGTGAAGAGACTTTTGGGTCAACGGCAGGTACTTTTCAGGCTGGGTTTGGTTCTGTGATCCAGGCGATGTTTTCAGCCTGGAGGCCCCTGTTTTCCCCGGTGGCGCTGCGCTGACCGGGCTACGGACTGGTACTGGTAGGTAGCCCGGATCAGGCCGCAGGCCGCCATCCGGGACATTTCCCCCGGAGTTGGCATCGGTGGTAGCCCGGACAGGTGCGCAGCACCGCCTCCGGGGGGTCTTAAGATACCGGGACTTTTTGCGTTCTGTACGCGCTCGGTGAGCAGCCCACCAGGCGGTTAAAAAAGCGGGCGAAATAGGCCGGGTCTTTAAAGCCGAGCTGCCAGGCAATCTCGTTGACCGCGCTATCGGAAAACAGCAGCAGCCGTTTAGCTTCGCGCAGCTGACGGTCGAAGATCAGCCGCTTTGGCGGCCGGTTGGCAAAGCGGCGGCAGATATCGGTCAGCCTTGATTCGGTGACATGCAGCTCATTGGCATAGTCCGGCACCGTCCAGTGCTGGTGGTAGTGGCTGTCGATCATCTGGTTAAAACGCTGAAACAGCTTCAGTTCGCCGCGCATCCCGCTGGCGGCATGATCGTCGAGCCGGGCGTTGCGCAGCAGTAGCGTGAACACCGCCTGCGCCAGCAGCGCCAGAGTATGTTCACGCCCGGCCAGCTGTGACGTCGACTCGCGTTTAATCAGCTGCCAGTAGTGCGCCAGCGCCGTCAGCTCATCGGGTTTATCGGCCAGCGACAGGCACATACCCGGTAGGCCGAAGGCTTCCCGGGTGCCGGGGTAGAGCACTTCCAGCAGCGGCCAGATCAGATCCTCATGCACCGTCAACACATGCCCGTCGCTGTCGGACTCGGTGATAAACGCGTGCGGCACCGACGGCGGCGTCAGGACAAACAGCGGCGCCTGCACCGAGTAGCGGTGATCGTCGAGCTGCAGCTCAATCTGCCCGGTATCGAGAAAATGCATCTGAAAGTACCGATCGTGCCGATGCGCCTGCATATCGCGGCCAAAAAAGGCCGCCATACGGGCAAACGACTGGTAGTGCACGTCTTCGGTCCCCAGACTCTCATCGTAATCTTTGTTGATATCGATATTCGCGATGGAGGGCTGGCACATACGTACTCCTTAATGGCTTTTCTGTGCGGCAAGTCCGGCCGCCGCCGCGGCATCATCCCGCTGGCTCATTGGGATCCTGGTCAGCACCAGCGCACCGACGATCAGCAGTCCGGCGACAAACCACAGCCCGGAGCTAAAGCTGCCGGTGGTGTCGCGCAGGATGCCGATCAACAGCGGACTGACGGCGGATCCAATGTTGCCGATGGCGTTGATCACCGCCAGCGCCACCGCCCGGGATTGCAGGCTAATCACCCGATCCGGCGTGGTCCAGAAAATCGCCATCGCGGTAAAGGAGCCGACGGACGCCATGATGATGCCGATGAGCTGAACCAGGCTGTGGTTGGTGGCAGAGGCCAGCAGCCAGCCGGCAGCGGCGAACAGATAGGGCAGGATGGTGTGCATCTTGCGCTCTTTACGCCGGTCGGATCGCCGGCTCCACCACAGCATCCCGAAGATGGTACAGAACTGGGGGATCGCCGCCAGCAGGCCGATCACAATGTTGCTGCTACCGGTGTTGAAGCTTTGCAGGATCTGCGGGGTCCAGATATTAATCGCGCTCAGGGTATTGGTCAGGCAGAAGTAGGCGAGGGTGTACATCAGCACCGCCGGCGTCAGCACTTCGCGCAGCGTCGAGCGGCCCGAGGTCGGCAGCACGGTGGCGCTTTCCCGCTCGCGCTCAATCATGGTTTTCAGCGCCTGCTTCTCCTCCTGATCCAGCCAGCTGGCCTGATCCGGGGTATCGTTCAGGTAGAACCAGGTGACGACGCCAAGCACCACTGACGGTAGCCCTTCCAGCAGGAACAGCCACTGCCAGCCCTTCAGGTTCCACAGGCCGTCGAGCGCCAGAATATAGCCCGAGAGGATTGATCCGAGCATCATGGTCACCGGCATCGCTATCATAAACAGGGCGTTAGCGCGGGCGCGGTGATAGGCCGGGAACCACCAGGTCAGATAGACGAGGATCCCCGGCAGGAAACCGGCCTCGGCAATGCCCACCAGCATCCGCAGAAGATAAAGCGTATGCGGGTTGGTGGCGAACATCGTACAGGTTGAGGCAATCCCCCACACCACCATGATCCCGGCGATCCAGCGGCGAGCGCCGACCTTCGCCAGCATCATATTGCTGGGGATCCCACACATCACGTAGGTGACGTAAAACAGCGTGGCGGCAAGGCCGAACATGGTGGAGGTCAGACCGAGGTCTTTGCCCATCGTCAGGCCGGCGAAGCCGATGTTGATACGGTCGAGAAACGAGAAGACAAAGAGCACAAACAGGAACGTAATGAGACGACGGAACAGCTTCTTTATCACCCGTTGTTCGGGGGCGTTATTCTCACTATTTTGCAGGGTTGAGGTTGTCATAATGCGCTCCACATTATCCGTTTAATAGACGGATTTATTGTTATCGGTTGTGGTGGTTGCTGCGTCGATAAAGCGTGCCGCCAGCGCTTCTGCACCGCGGGCCAGCAGGGTGGTATCTACGCCAACGGCGACAAACAGCGCGCCGAGTTCGAGATAGCGTTTTGCCAGTTGCTCGTTTGCCATCAGAATGCCCGGGGCTTTGCCTGCCTGGCGAATCTGGACGATGGCGCTTTCAATGGCCGCCTGTACTTCCGGGTGCTGCGGGTTGCCGCCGAATCCCATATCGGCACTGAGATCCGCCGGGCCGATAAACACCCCGTCGACCCCTTCCACGTCGAGGATCTGCGGTAGATTTTTTAACGCCTCGCGGGTCTCAATCTGCACCAGCACGCACATGGCATCGTTGGCCTGCTGGAGATAGTTCGGGACACGGTTCCAGCGGGAAGCCCGCGCCAGGGCGCTGCCCACGCCGCGAATACCGGCTGGTGGATAGCGGGTGGCTTTCACCGCCAGCCGCGCTTCGTCAGCGTTTTGTACCATCGGCACCAGCAGGGTTTGCGCGCCAACATCCAGCAGCTGTTTGATTTGCACCGGGTCGTTCCACGACGGGCGCACCACCGGCTGGCTGGGGTAAGGCGCGATGGCCTGGAGCTGGGTCAGTACGGTCTGAACGTTGTTTGGCGCGTGTTCGCCGTCGATCAGCAGCCAGTCGAATCCGGCCCCGGCCAGCAGCTCGGCGCTGTAGCTGCTGCACAGCCCCAGCCACAATCCGATTTGCGGGCGCCCGGCCTGGAGCGCTTCTTTAAAGGTGTTGTTCATCTCTTTCCCCTTACACAAAGCGGCAGCTAATCGCGCCCATGTTGCCGTAATCGACGTGGAAGGTGTCGCCCTTGCGCGCCGGTACCGGACGGGTAAACGAGCCGCCGAGGATAATCTGCCCGGCTTCCAGCTGAACGTCGTGGGCTGCCAGCTTATTCGCCAGCCAGGCGACGCCATTGGCCGGGTGATTCAGCACGCCTGCGGCAACGCCGGTCTCTTCGATGACTCCGTTGCGATACATCAGCGCGGAGATCCAGCGCAGATCCAGCTCATCGGGTTTAATCGGCCGACCGCCAAGGATCACCCCGGCGTTGGCGGCGTTATCGGAGATGGTGTCGAACACTTTGCGTGGGCGCTGGGTTTCAGGATCGATGTTGTGGCAGCGGGCGTCGATCAGCTCCAGCGCCGGGATCACATAATCGGTGGCGTTATAGACGTCGAACAGCGTGCAGTTCGGCCCGCGCAGCGGTTTCGCCAGCACGAAAGCCAGTTCAACTTCAATGCGCGGCACGATAAAGCGGTCGGTAGGAATATCGCTGCCGTCGTGGAAGAACATATCGTCGAGCAGCGCGCCGTAGTCCGGTTCGCTGATTTGCGAACTGGCCTGCATCGCTTTGGAGGTCAGGCCGATCTTATGGCCCTTGAGCACCCGGCCTTCGGCGATCTTCATCTCGACCCACTCGCGCTGGACGGCGTAAGCGTCCTCAATGGTGATCGATGGGTAATCCAGGGAGATCGCGCGGATCTGTTCACGCTGTTTTTCGGCCTGATTCAGCCGTTGGGCGATCAGCGTGCGGGTCTGTTTATCGAGCATAGTGGCTTCCTGTAGCATTACCGGAAAATGGGCATCATCGGGTAGCCCGGCGAATCGCCGCCGGGACCGGCTTCGGGCGCTATTTAAAGAGCGCGTGCACGTTGTTCTGTTTGTAGTTCAGCGTCGGGTGCAGCTCTTCAATCTCGAAGGAGAGCGCCAGATAGCGGCTTTCCATCAGGGCGGCGAAGTGGGCTTTGATCAGCCCAAACAGCATTTCGCCTACTTCCTGTCGGCTCTCCAGGCTGCGCCCGCTGCCGATTTTCAAGGTCATGTGCACAAAGGCGTAATCGTGCTTTCCGTCGGCCATCTGCCAGGTATCCAGCCAGTGGGCGCGGCTGCGGATCCCGCCAATCGGGAAGATGCCGGTGGCGGCCAGCGCCTGGTTCACCTGGGCGAACAGGCCGGGTAAATCGGCTTGTTCGCGGATGTTGTCGCTACATTCGGCGATAAAGTGCGGCATAAAGGCTCCTTACGCCTGGGCCGGAAGCGGGAACACGGCGTTGACCTGGCCGGTGCCGGAGCTGGCGAACAGGTCGGTAATAAACTCCACCTTGCCGTCGTATTTATCCCAGCCGAGCACCCCAAGCAGCATCACCGTGTCGTGCATATTGCCTTCGCCGTAGCAGTAGTCGGCGTACTCCGGCAGCATGGTGCAGAACTCTTTGAACTTGCCTTCACGCCACAGCTTCACCACCCGTTCATCCATCTGATGGTCAAATTCGCGGGTGTAGCTGTTCATCCCTTCTTCGGCGCGCTGGTCGTCGATAAAGCGGTGCGACAGCGAGCCACTGGCGAATACCGCAACGGTCCCGTCGTACTGTTCGATGGCCTTGACGATGGCTTCGCCCAGCTTGCGGCTGTCGGCAAAATCGTGAACGGTGCAGAACGCGGAGATCGACACCACTTTGAAATGTTTATCGCTGTTCATGTAGCGCATCGGCACCAGGGTGCCGTACTCCAGCTTCAGGCTGGGGATGTTGTGCGCTTTGGCGCGCACGCCCAGCTTGACCGCTTCGTCAGCAATCAGCTGACCCAGCTCCGGGTTACCGTCGTAGTCATAGGTCATGTCGCGGATAAAGTGCGGCAGTTCGTTGCTGGTGTAGACGCCTTTAAAATGGTCGGCGCAGTTAATGTGGTAGGCGCTGTTAACCAGCCAGTGGGTATCGAAAACGATAATGGTATCGACGCCCATTTCGCGGCAGCGCTTGCCAATTTCTTTATGACCGTCGATGGCCGCCTGACGGCAACCATGGTTTTTCCCCGGCAGTTCTGAGAGGTACATCGACGGCACGTGAGTGATTTTGGCAGCTAAGGCTAATGTTCCCATGCGGTGTTCTCCTTACATAACCTGAATAGTTTGAGCCGCAGTCAACGTTGACGCGGCTCGACGGATGACGGTTACACGCCCCATTTCGGGATCGGATGGTCACCCATGGAAATGCAGACGTTCTTCATTTCGGCGAACACCTCAAAGCTGTACTCGCCGCCTTCACGACCGGTACCGGAGGCTTTCACGCCGCCAAACGGCTGGCGCAGATCGCGGACGTTCTGGGTGTTGACGAACACCATGCCGGCTTCGATACCCCGCGCCAGGCGCAGAACCTTGCTGATGTCCTGAGTCCAGATGTAGGAGGCCAGGCCGTACTCAATGTCGTTTGCCAGGCGCAGTCCTTCCGCTTCGTCTTTGAACGGCAGCAGACAGGCTACCGGGCCAAAAATCTCTTCCTGCGCGACGCGCATCCGGTTATCGACATCCGCCAGCACCGTCGGGCGCAGGAAGTTGCCGTTTTTCAGATGGGCAGGCAGGTCGGACGGTTTGTCCGGGCCGCCGGCCAGCAGAGTGGCGCCTTCTTCGATCCCCAGACGGATGTAGCCGGAGACTTTCTCCCAGTGCTGCTGGCTGATCAGCGCCCCGACCTGGGTCGTCGGATCGGTCGGATCGCCGACCCGCAGGCGGTTAGCGCGTTCCGCAAAGCGTTTAACGAACTCCGGGTAGATGCTCTGCTGAATGAAAATGCGCGAGCCGGCGGTGCAGCGCTCACCGTTGATCGAGAAGATGGTGAACAGCGCGGCATCCAGCGCGCGCTCGATATCGGCATCTTCAAAAATCAGCACCGGTGATTTGCCGCCCAGCTCCATCGAATACTTTTTCAGCCCGGCGTTTTTCATGATGTTGCGCCCGGTGGCGGTGCCGCCGGTAAACGACACGGCACGGATGTCATGGTGACGGACCAGCGCATCGCCAGCGCTGGCGCCGTAGCCCTGCACCACGTTAAGCACGCCGGCCGGAATACCTGCCTCCAGCGCCAGCTCGCCCAGACGATCGGCGGTCAGCGGCGACAGTTCGGACATCTTCAGCACGGCGGTATTGCCCAGCGCCAGGCACGGGGCAACCTTCCAGGTGGCGGTCATAAACGGCACGTTCCACGGCGACACCAGCGCACACACGCCAACCGGCTGCACGAGGGTGTAGTTGAGCATCTTGTCGTCAACCGGGTAGGTCTTGCCGTTCATCTGCTGGCACACTTCGGCGAAAAACTCGAAGTTGTGCGACGCGCGCGGGATCAACACGTTTTTGGTTTGATGGATCGGCAGGCCGGTGTCGGCGGTTTCCATGGCCGCGATCTCCGGGACGTCGCGATCGATCAGATCCCCCAGACGACGCATCAGACGCGCGCGCTCTTTCATCGGCAGATTAGCCCATTTCGGGAACGCTTCTTTGGCGGCGGCCACGGCCTGATTTACTTCGGCTTCACCGCCGGAGGCGACTTCCGCCAGCACTTCGCCGGTCGCCGGGTTGGTGGTATGGAAATACTCGGTGCCCGCGACATTTTTGCCGTTAATCCAATGGTTTATTTTTTTCATGACAGCTTCTCCTCATACGCCTGCTGGCTGATGATGCGGTTGACCAGACGGCCGACGCCTTCGACTTCGACGATCACCTCGTCACCCGGCACCACATCGGACAGCCCTTTCGGCGTGCCGGTGGCGATCATGTCGCCGGGTTGCAGGGTCATAAATTCGCTCAGGTACGCGATCAGGAACGGGACGCTGAAGATCAGATCCGCCGTGGTGCCCTGCTGGCGCAGTTCGCCGTTGACCCAGGTGCGCAGGGTCAGGTTATGCGGATCCGGGATCGTCTCTTTCGCCACGATCCACGGCCCGATAGGGGTTAAGGTATCGCGGCTTTTCACCCGCAGGTTCGGACGATAGTAGTTTTCCAGGTAATCGCGGATGGCGTAGTCGTTGCAGACGGTATAGCCGGCGACGTAGTCCATGGCGTCAGCCTCGCTGACGTGGCGCGCGGTTTTACCCATCACCACCACCAGTTCGGCTTCGTAATGCATGTACTCGACGTTGTCCGGGCGCACCGATTCTTGCTGATGACCGATAAAGGTGTTCGGCGCTTTGATAAAGACCAGCGGCTCTTCCGGCGGCGTAAACTCCAGCTCGCTGGCGTGATCGGCATAGTTCAGACCCAGCGCGAACAGGGTGCCGTCAGCGGGAGGCAGCCAACGGAATTCGCCTGCCTGCAGCAGGGTGCCATCGCTGAGGCGCACCTGCTCACGTTCATCAACCTGGACGTCGTAGCGCTGGCCTTGCCATTCAATACGTGCCTGTTTCATGCCAGCTCTCCTTCTGCGACCACCGGGTTTTCCAGCGTTGGAAATCCTGCGGCGAGGATCCGGACGCGGTCGCCTGGCTGCAGCGTCACGCGGGTATGTGGGGTGCCGATCAGAATGGCATCGCCGGGGTTCAGGGTGGCGAACTCGCTCAACGCGCTTAACAGTTCGGCGGCGTTACGCTGTAGATCGCCGGTGTTCCAGCTGTCCGCTTCGCGGCCGTTGATTTCGGTGACGATGGTCAGATTGTCCACGTTGTGTACCGGGGCCAGAGCGCCGATCGGGCAGAAACCATCGCGACATTTCGCTTTGATCGCCGGGCGGTAGAAGCTCTCTTCCGGCAGGCTGACGTCATTGGCCAGGGCATAGCCGGCGATAAACGCCGCGGCTTCAGAAACGGGAACCTGGCGCGCGGTTTTGCCGACAATCAGCGCCACGGTGGCGCCGCTCTGCACGGTTTCGCCCTGTGGATGTGGGATCGCCTCGCCGCTACCAATCACGGTATTACGAGGTTTGATAAACCAGACCGCGGTCTTCGGCGGCGTTTTGTAAGGGGCCTGTTGGAACGCATCGCGCCAGGCGTCGAGCTGGCTACGATGGTTGAGCGCAACGGCGAAGATAGTACCTTTCATTCACCACTCCTCTGGTACGGATGTCGGATGCTAAGTGTCATTCATTAATATGTTAATGATCAACTTTTATTCCTTGTGAGAAGGTTTGGCAAACAGAAGTGAATGTTTTGTGATCTGATTAACAATAAATTTACACTTGAAAATTTTATTTGTTTATAATCATATTGTTATAAAATTTAACGCCGAAGGCTGGTACTTTTCAGGTGCAGAAACCGGTTGCGTCATGGCAGGATAGGCGCTAATTATTAACTTATTAATAGAATTGAGTGTGTGACCGTGGGGATATGTAATGCATGATTCGTTAACCATTGCGCTGTTGCAGGCGCGGGAAGCCGCGATGGGCCATTTCCGGCCGATCGTCAAACGCCATAATCTCACCGAACAACAGTGGCGTATTGTGCGTATCCTCGCGGAAAACCCGTCGATGGACTTTCACGATCTGGCGTTTCGCGCCTGTATATTGCGCCCGAGCCTGACCGGTATTTTGACCCGCATGGAGCGTGACGGCCTGGTGCTGCGCCTCAAGCCGGTTAACGATCAGCGCAAGCTGTACGTGTCGCTGACGCCGGCGGGCAACAAGCTGTACGAAAGCGCGCAGGCGCAGGTAGAAGAGGCTTACCGCCAGATTGAAGCCCAGTTCACCCGGGAAAAAATGCAGCAACTGACCGGGTTACTGGAGGAGTTTATTGCGCTCGGCGGCGGTCAGCAGGCCGGGCGCGGTGACGAAGAGGAGTAGGTCAGCGTTCGGTGCGGTGTCCGGCTAACGCAATCAGCGTTTCGGCTCGGGCGGGAGAGAGCGGCTCTCGCGGCTGCGGTAACGGCCAGCCGTACAGCCAGCGGGCGGAGGCCGCGCAGGTTCTGCCCTGACAGGCGCCCATGCCGCAGCGGCGGCTCAGCTTGGCCTGCTGCCAGCTTTCGGCATCGGCCACTTCGCCGCAGCGGACATCCTCGCAGCGGCACAGCAGGCTATCCGCGGTGGCGGCGCTTTTCAGGCTGTCCGGCAGGGCAAAAGTGCGGTTTACCGCGTCGGCAAAGCGCTGCCAGCGTGCGCGGCGGGCAAAGCCTGCCTGGGCTTGCTCACCGGCATCGGCGCAGGCATAGCCGGCAATTTCACCTTCGATCAACGCCAGTTCGCTGCCGCCAAAGCCGGTGCATTCGCCGGCGGCATAGATCGCCGCGACGCTGGTCTGCTGCCAGCAATTGACCTCAACGGCGTCGTCGGCAACCGCACAGCCGAAGAGCAGCGCGGTTTCAATATTAGGCACCAGGCCATAGCCGATCGCCAGCCGTTGGCAGGGGATCGTCCGCTCAATTCCCCAGTGGCGCAGCGTCACCGCTTCCAGCTGCGTCTCTCCGTGAGCGCGGATCACCTGGCCGCCGCTGAGATAGCGCCGCGGGGCGAGCGTCGCCAGCTGGCTGAGTTTTTCCGGCCAGCGCCACAGGCCCGCGCCAAAACGCACCAACGCGCTGAGCTCAGCCTGCTCGACGATCTGCTGCACCTCGCCGCCGC
This sequence comes from Enterobacter sp. JUb54, assembly GCF_014298075.1. Lineage (GTDB taxonomy): Bacteria > Pseudomonadota > Gammaproteobacteria > Enterobacterales > Enterobacteriaceae > Klebsiella > Klebsiella lignicola. The sequence goes on along the minus strand of NZ_CP060418.1, from coordinate 3,323,573 downwards.
TGTTGGTCACCGTGTTGGCCACCGCCAGCAGCAGCGGGCCGCTGCCGGCGATCACCACCTTCTGGCCCTGGACTGTCAGGCCATGTTTGATTTGCGCCTGCAGTCCGCCGGCGCCGGTGACGCCGGGTAAGGTCCAGCCGGGGAACGGCAGCGAGAGCTCCCGCGCCCCGCAGCAGAGGATCAGTTTTTGCCACTCAACAATCCCGCTGGTCTCTGCGGTTTCAAACAGCACGCTGCAGGCTGACGGACGGGCGATGAGTCGGGCGCCGTTCAGCATGGTGATGTTGGGCGCGGCGGCAACGGCCGCACGGTAGCGATGCGCCAGGGCGGGAAGGGCGACCTGCGGGCCATCGCGCCAGATTTGCCCGCCGGGGAGCGGGTTATCGTCGAGGATCACCACCTGTTTATCGCAGGAGGCGGCTGCCAGCGCGGCGGCCAGGCCTGACGGTCCGCCGCCGAGAATTAATATGTCACAACGCAGCGTGTGCATGGGGACTCCTTTCAATGGTCATTTCCGGCTGGCACAGCGTCTGGCAGGCCAGCATCCGCCGCCCGTTGACGGTCACCCGGCACTCCTGGCAAATGCCCATGCCGCAAAAAGGGGCGCGGGACTGACCGCCGACGGCCACCCGGGTGGTGGGATCTGCAGTTAACGCCAGCGCCGCCGCGACGCTGATGCCTGGCGGCACTTCATAGCGCTCGCCTTCAATCACCACCGGGATAGTTTCACTCATGCGATAGCCTCTTTCTTCAGCAGGCGCTCCGGCAGCCAGGCGTCCGGGGCGAGCGGGCAGCGTTCGCCCAACAGCTGGGCGGCGAGCAGCTCTGCGCTGGCAGGCGCGGTAGTGACGCCAAGCCCTTCATGACCCAGCGCCAGCCACACTCCGCGGCGCGTCGGGTGCGGGCCAATCAGGGGATTGCCATCCTGGGAGGCGGCGCGAAAGCCGCTCCAGCAGCGGATAATATTGAGCTCGCCCAGCGCCGGCAGGAAGTGCCTGGCGCGGTTGAGCATCTGCGCCAGCAACGGTAAATCGAGCTGGCGTTCTGTGGTATCAAACTGTCGCGACGAGCCGATCAGCAGCTGGCCGGTGGGCCGCGGCTGAACGTTGAACGCCACCGAGGTGCCGCCGCCGTGGGCGCTGGCGCCGTAGCCCAGTTCGACCAGTTGGTGGTGGAGCAACGGGCCATAGCGGTCGGTGATCGCCAGCTGGCCTTTCTTGGGCCGCAGCAAGTTTTCCGCCAGCAGCGCGTTGGCGTTAAGCCCGCAGGCGACCACGATCGCCGCGGCCCGCAGCCGTTTTCCGCTGCTCAGCACCACCGTCGGTTCGTCGAGCTCTGTGGCGCCTTCTGTCAGGCAGGTCAGGTTGTCTCCGGCGTCGGCAATAAACCAGCGGGCGACTTCGGGGGCATACACGATGCCGTCGCCGGGAACCCACAGCCCGCCGTGCAATCCTGCTCGCAGCTGCGGTTCGCGCTGCATCAGCTGTGCGGGCGTCTGCATTTCGCTGGCGGCCTGGTATTCCGCCATGCGCCGCTGTTTTTCCCGGGCAATCTCCAGCTCCTGCGCTGTTTCCGCCAGCCATAAAGTACCGCAGCCGCGCCAGGCGCAGCGCTCGGGCATTCGCGGAGTCAGGGTGCGCCAGCGCGCCAGCGACCAGGCGGAGAGCGCCAGTTCGGCGGGATCGTCGTCCATACACACCAGATGTCCCATGCCGGCCGCGGTGGCTCCAGGCTGGCGATCGTCAAGCAGGATCACGCTCTGCCCGCGTTTCGCCAGCTGCCAGGCGCAGGCGGCGCCGACGATCCCGGCGCCGATCACGATGACATCGCAGTGGTTCACGGCACGATCCCCCAGCAGAAGGGATCGTCCGGGTTGAGGATCAAGCGCGTATCGCCACACACCCAGGCTGCACCGCGGATCGTGGGAATAATCTCGCCGTCGCGACGGGCATAGTGGGCGCTAAACTGGCTGCCGATAATACTGGCCTGATGCCAGCGTTCACCGGGCTGGAGCTTGCCGTCCTCTGCCAGGCAGGCCAGCTTGGCGCTGGTTCCGGTGCCGCAGGGCGAGCGATCCCAGGCTTTCCCCGGACAGAGCACAAAGCTGCGGCTATCGGCCTCGGCGTCGTCGGCAAACAGTTCGATATGGTCGATCTCGCCGCCGTCATCGCCGCGGATCCCGGCGGCCTCCAGCCCTTCACGTACCGCCCACGCATAATCGGTGAGGGCCGGGATCTGTGCCGGTTCGAGGGTAAAAGGGTGATCGTTGATGAGGAAAAACCAGTTGCCGCCCCAGGCGATATCGCCGGTGACGGTCCCCACCGCGGTGCTGAGGCTGATCTGTTTTTTCCAGCGCCGGGCCGGGACGTTTTCCACCGATACGCTGCCATCTTCATGCAACGTGGCGCTGACGTTGCCTACCGGCGTTTCAATCAGATGCGTGCCGGGCTGGATCCGCCCAAGCCACGCCAGCGAGGCGATAAGCCCGATGGTGCCATGCCCGCACATGTTCAGGAAACCGGCGTTGTTGAAGAAAATCACGCCTGCCGTTGCCTCGGGAGAGACGGGTTTACACAGCAGCGCGCCGACCAGCACATCGTTGCCGCGCGGCTCAAGGATAACGGCCTGACGCCAGTGGTCGAAGTCGCGGGCAAAGCGTTCGCGGCGCTGGGCCATGCTGCCGTCGCCGAGGTCCGGAAAGCCGTCGACAATCAGCCGGGTCGGCTCGCCGCCGGTATGAGAATCGATGGCCCTGAGTTCAATAGCGTGGCGTGGCACAGTCATGATGCGCTCCGAAAGTTAACAGTATGTTTCATCATGCTGGCGCAACATTCCGTCTCCTGCTTGAGCGCTTTCATCAAAGAAAATGACGAAATTAGCATAATCACCGTGCTTGCTTACTCGTGGTAATTATAATTATTTATTATTAATCATTCACTTAATGCTGTGGTAAACCGAAAGTCGTCAGAACGCCAGCGACGTATTAAGGGGAAAGCAGAATCCGCAGTCAGGATCGCAAAACGCGGTGTTGCTGCTTGATGTGTTACTGGTATGTGAATAAATATCCTCCCGTCACCCGCCATGAGGAAGTCTTATGTTCTGCGTTACTGCTGCTGCACCGGAGTCTGCTCCGGCTGACACGACGGATCTGGCCGTCGATGAGCTGAGTCAGATTTGTGAAGGGCTGGCGCGTCAACGTCCGGAAAATATGCCGGCATTGCTCAATGCGCTGGCGCTAATCGCGCCGCTGTTGAATGCGATCCCCAACGTGGTTTTTTTCATCAAAGATGCCCAGGCGCGCTATCTGCTGGCAAACCTGACGCTGGCCCGCCGCTGCGGCTTTAAAAGCGTCACCTCGCTGCTGGGTAAAACCTCGGCCGACGTCTTTCCATCGGCGCTGGGGCAGGGCTATACCGAACAGGATCTGCGGGTGCTCAAAGAGGGCGTGACCCTGCGCGACCAGCTGGAAATGCACCTCTATAACGGGCGCGAGCGCGGCTGGTGCATGACGCAAAAGCTGGCGCTGCGCGATATTCACGGCCAGGTGATCGGTATGGCGGGGATCTCCCACGATCTGCAGGAAGCGCATGCCCGCCATCCGGCGTGGCAGCGGCTGGCGATCGTCGACGATCATATTCGCCGCCACTATCATCGACCGATCTCAATGGAGGAGCTGACGGGATTAAGTGGCATGTCGGTGGCGCAGATCGAACGCTACTGCAAACGGATCTTTCACCTCACGCCCCGGCAGATGATCCACAAAGTTCGTCTCGAAAAAGCCACCGAACTGCTGGCGGGAGAGACGCCAATTACCGACATTGCGCTGCAGTGTGGCTATACCGATCACAGCGCGTTCAGCCGTCAATTTAAGGCGATGACCGGCTCCACGCCGCGTGATTTCCGCCTGACGCTGGCGGGGTAATCGCCGGCTCACACTTTTAGCGATTGTGCTAATTTCGTCATCGTATTGGAAGAAAACCGACAAGCCGCCGGGTCCATGAAACGTCAATCTGTCAGTGAAAATTCACCATTCATTCACTTCGACTTAACAAAATGACGACAAGGAACCGAGCATGAGCAATAAAGCGATTCACTGGAGCGGCGTATTTCCGGCAGTCAGCACGCAGTTTCGTCAAGATTACTCCCTCGATTTAGACGCCACCCATGCGGTGATGAAAAACCTGGTCAAAGACGGCGTGTCCGGGCTGGTGGTGTGCGGCAGCGTCGGCGAAAACACCTCGCTGACCACCGCAGAAAAACTGCAGATTATCGAAGTGGCGAAGGATGCCGCGGGCGGCAAAATCCCGGTGATCGCCGGCGTTGCGGAGTTCACCACCGCCTTTGCCCAGAAGATGGCGAAAGAGGCTGAGCGGGTGGGCGTCGACGGGATTATGGTGATGCCAGCGCTGGTCTACTCATCAAAACCGCATGAAACCGCCGCCCATTTCCGCAGCGTGGCCTCCGCCACCGACCTGCCGATTATGGTTTATAACAACCCGCCGATTTACAAAAACGACGTGACGCCGGACATCCTCGCCACCCTGGCCGACTGCGACAACATCGTCTGCTTCAAAGACTCCTCCGGCGATACCCGCCGCTTCATCGACCTGCGTAATACCGTGGGCGACCGCTTCGTGCTGTTTGCCGGTCTCGACGATGTGGTGGTGGAGAGCATTGCCGTGGGAGCCGAAGGGTGGATTTCCGGCATGTCGAATGCCTTCCCACGCGAAGGCGAGACGCTGTTCCGTCTTGCCGTGCAGAAACGCTATGACGAAGCGATGGCGCTGTATCGTTGGTTTATGCCGCTGCTGCATCTCGATGCGCGTCCGGACCTTGTGCAGTGCATCAAGCTGTGCGAAGCGTTGCTGGGCCGTGGTAGCGAGGTGACCCGTCCGCCACGTCTGGCGCTGGAAGGGGAAACCCGTCAGCAGGTCGTGAAGATTGTGGAACAGGCGCTGGCAACGCGTCCTGTGCTGCCGGATGTAGGCCTGTGAGTCAGGGGGCAATGATGAGCGACACAGCGATGACGGCGGGGCGGCAGTTTATTGCCGGCCGTCGTATAGCCAGCGGTGAAGCCACGCTGCTGAGCCTGCGGGCGGCGGATGGCGAGACCACTGGCCAGCGTTTTTATCCGGCCTCCCGGGAGGAGGCCGCGCTGGCGGCAGAAGCGGCGGCGCAGGCGTTTAGCGTCTATTCCGCGACTTCGCCAGAGCAGCGGGCGCATTTTCTCGACACCATAGCCGATGAGCTGGACGGGCTGGGGGAGGCGTTTTTTGCCCTGGCCCACGCCGAGACGGCGCTGCCATTGCCACGTCTGCAGGGCGAGCGGGCGCGCACCAGCGGCCAGCTGCGGCTGTTTGCCGACGTGCTGCGGCGCGGCGATTTTCTTGGGGTGCGCATTGATACCGCGCTGCCAGAACGTCAGCCCCTGCCGCGCCCGGATCTGCGGCAGTTCCAGAGCGCGTTAGGCCCGGTGGCGGTGTTCGGCGCCAGCAACTTCCCGCTGGCGTTCTCTACCGCCGGCGGCGATACCGCTTCGGCGCTGGCGGCCGGCTGCCCGGTGGTGGTGAAAGCGCATCCGGGACATATGGCTACCGCGGAACAGACGGCGCAGGCCATCGTCCGGGCGGTTGAGAAATGCGGCTTACCCGGCGGCGTCTTCAATATGATTTTTGGTCACGATATTGGCGCCGATCTGGTGCGTCATCCGGCTATCCAGGCGGTGGGGTTCACCGGCTCGCTGGCGGGGGGCAAAGCGCTGTACCAGCTGGCGCAGCAGCGTCCTCAGCCGATCCCATTGTTTGCCGAAATGTCGGCGATTAACCCGCTGATTATTTTACCGCAGGCGCTGGCCGCGCGGGCGACGTCGCTGGCACACGCGTTGGTGGGGTCGTTTACCCTCGGCGGCGGGCAGTTTTGTACCCGGCCCGGGCTGATTCTGGCGCTCAAGGGGGAAGGGCTGACGGCGCTGAAAGCGGCGCTGTGCGAGCAGGTTCAGGCGGCTCCCGCCCAGGTGTTACTCAACGCACCGACGCTACAGCACTATCACGCCGGGGTGGATGCCCTCGATGCTTGTCCGGGCGTACAGCGGCTGGCTAGTGGGATAGCGCCCGGTGCTCAACAGGCGCAGGCGCTGCTGTATCTGGCGACGGCGGAACAGCTGCTGGAGCCGGATAGTCTGCTGCATCGCGAAGTGTTTGGCCCGCTCTCCGTGCTGGTGGAAGTGGCGGATGAGGCCCAACTGATGGCTGTGGTCAACGCGCTGCAGGGACAGCTGACCGCCACGTTGCATGCGGATGCGGACGATCGTCTGCTGGCGGGGCGACTGTTGCCGCTGCTCAGTGAAAAAGCCGGGCGGGTGCTGTTTAACGGCTACCCCACCGGTGTGGAAGTGTGCGATGCGATGGTGCACGGCGGCCCCTGGCCGGCGACCACCGATGCGCGTGGCACCTCGGTAGGGACCCGGGCGATAGAGCGGTTTCTCCGACCGGTTTGCTTGCAGAACGCCCCCGCCGCGTTGCTGCCACCGGCCTTGCAGGATGCTAACCCTTTGAACCTGCTGCGCCTGGTGAACGGCCAGTGGACCCGGGAAGCCATTTCCCCTTCATGTTGACGCAAGGGCATCACGATGACTATTCACTCTACGCATAACAGTCAAACCCGCGTGGCTGAGTCGGGTAAGTTTAAAAAGCAACTGACGTTAACCGATCTGACGTTTATTGGCCTGGGGGCGATTTTTGGTTCCGGATGGTTATTTGCCGCCAGCCACGTGGCGTCGATCGCCGGACCGGCCGGCATCGCCTCCTGGGTGATTGGCGGCGTGGCGGTGCTGCTGCTGGGGATTGTCTACTGCGAACTGGGGGCGGCGCTGCCGCGTGCCGGAGGGATTATCCGTTATCCGGTCTTTTCCCACGGCGAGCTGATGGGCTATCTGCTGGGTTTCATTACGCTGATCGCCTTTTCAAGCCTGATTTCGATCGAGATCGTCGCCGCCCGTCAGTATGCCGCGGCCTGGTTCCCGGCGCTGACGCAACCGGGTTCCAGCTCGCCAACCCTGCTGGGCTGGGTGGTGCAGTTTCTGCTGCTGTGCTTTTTCTTCAGTCTGAACTACTACAGCGTCAAAACCTTCGCCCGTTCGAACAACTTTATCAGCGTGCTGAAGTTCCTCGTTCCGCTGCTGGTGGTCATCACGCTCTTCACCTTCTTTAAGCCGGAAAACCTGCATGCTCAGGGGATTGCCCCGTTCGGCATGTCCGGTGTGGAAGCGGCGATCAGCGCCGGGGGGATCATTTTTGCCTATCTGGGGCTGACGCCGATTATCTCCGTCGCCAGCGAGGTGCAGAACCCGCAGCGCACCATCCCGGTAGCGCTGATTCTGTCGGTGGTGCTGTCGACCATTATCTACGTGCTGCTGCAGCTGGCGTTTCTCGGCAGTATTCCGACGGAGATGTTAAGCGGCGGCTGGGCGGAGGTGAGCAAACAGTTCTCGCTGCCGTATCGTGACATCGCGATTACGTTGGGGATGGGCTGGCTGGCCTTTATGGTCATCAGCGATGCGATTATCTCGCCGAGCGGCACGGGCAATATCTATATGAACGCCACGCCGCGCGTGATCTACGGCTGGGCGAAAGCCGGGACCTTTTTTAAAGCTTTTACCTACATTGATAAGGAGTCCGGGATCCCGCGTCCGGCGTTGTGGCTGACCTTTGGCCTGTCGATTTTCTGGACGCTGCCGTTCCCTTCCTGGGAGCAACTGATTAGCGTGGTGTCGGCGGCGCTGGTGCTGAGCTATGCGATTGCGCCGGTCACCGCTGCCGGGCTGCGTCGCAATGCGCCGGATCTGCCGCGTCCGTTCCGCGTGCGGGCGTTCGCTATCATTGGCCCGGTGTCGTTTATGATCTCGGCGCTGATCGTCTACTGGTCCGGCTGGAACACGCTCTCCTGGCTGCTGGGGCTGCAGATCGTCATGTTTGTGGTCTACATCCTGTGCAAAAGCAAGGTGCCGGTACATACCGTCAGCCTGGCGCAGCAGGTGAAGTCTTCGCTGTGGCTGATTGTCTTCTACGCGCTGATTATGCTCTTTTCCTGGGCCGGCAGTTTTGGAGGGATTAATGCGTTGCCCCATCCCTGGGATACGGTGATAGTGGCGGTAATGTCGCTGGGCATTTATTACTGGGGCGCGCGCAGTTGTCTTCCCCAGGCTAACTTTAGCGGAGACGAAGAAGAGTAGAGGAGAAGGTCATGGAAACGGTAACCCTTTCGTTACCCGAAGCTTATGCGCTGGCAATGCGGGCGCTGAGCAGCAATGGATTCAGTGAGGAACACGCGGCGGCAGTGGCGCGCAACGTGACCGGTGGGGAGCGCGATGGCTGCGCTTCCCACGGACTGTGGCGGCTGCTGGGGATTATTGCCACCTTGCATAAAGGCAAGGTGTCTCCCGATGCCGAACCGCAGATTGACGACCGGGCGCCGGGGATTGTCCGGGTCGACGCCGGCGGTGCCTTTTCGTTACTGGCGTTTGAGCGGGCGCTGCCGCTGCTGGTGGAGAAGGCGCGTCATAGCGGGATCGCCGCGCTGGCGATCAACCGCTGCGTGCATTTTTCGGCGCTGTTTGCCGATATCGAACCCTTAACCGAGGCCGGCCTGGTCGGGCTGGCCTGTACGCCGGGCCATGCCTGGGTGGCGCCAGCCGGCGGTACTTTGCCGCTGTTTGGCACCAATCCCATCGCCTTTGGCTGGCCGCGGGGCGAGGCGCCGCCGTTTATTTTTGATATGGCGACCAGCGTGGCGGCACGCGGTGAGATCCAGCTGCATCAGCGCGCCGGAAAATCGCTGCCGGAAGGGTGGGGAATCGACAGCCAGGGCCAGCCAACCACGGATGCCGGGGAAGTCCTGTCCGGGGCGATGCTGACCTTCGGTGGCTATAAAGGCTCGGCGCTGGCGGCGATGGTGGAACTGTTGGCCGGGCCGCTGATTGGCGATATGACCAGCGCGGAGTCGCTGGCCTGGGATAACGGTGCGGGCGGCCTGCCCTACGGCGGGGAGCTGATTCTGGCGCTGGATCCGCAACGTTTTCTTGGGGCGGAGGCCGATGCGCACCTGGCCCGGGCGCAGACGCTGTTTACCAACATGCAGGCACAAGGCGCCAGGTTACCCGGCGAACGCCGCTATCTCTGCCGTGCGCAGAGCGAACGATCCGGGGTGACCATTAGCCGTTCGCTGTTTGATGAAATTGCCGCATTGAGCGCGTAGTCGCGCGGCCCGGATTCCCCGGTGTCACACCGCCACCGGGGAGCCCGATCAGAACAGGGTGTCCAGCTCTTCCAGCACGGTGTACTCGTCATCGACCAGCAGCAGGGTTTTCCATTTGTCGAAGGTCAGGCACGGGTGCGACGTACCAAAAACGATAATGTCACCGACCTGCACATCGCAGTCTGGAGCCAGGCGCAGCATGCAGTGCTGATCCATAATCCCGACGCTGACGATCTCGTTGGCAGGCAGCGGCAGCGCGCGGCCGTTGCGATAGTGGGCGACAGGCTGCGGTAGCCCGGCATCGAAGGCGCAATCGCGTTTGCCAAAATTGACCACCGCGCGATCCGCTTCAGGAACCGACTGCACCATCGCCATCAGCTCCAGCGCGGAGGTCAGATCCCCCGCCAGATCGCAGGCGATCGGATCGCGGGCGATCAGCTCCCGTTGGGCAATATCGTAGATCCCCATGTCATGGGTGATGTAGCAACCCGGGCGGATCACTATCCGGCAGCGCGGTGGTTTTTGCGCGGCCAGCCACACGTTGCAGACCACGTCATACCAGACGGTGCCGGCGCCGGTCAGAATAAATTCCCCGTCAACCAGCGGCGCCATCCGGCAGGCAAGGGTGGCGGCCTGCTGTAACAGCGCTTCCACCTGTGGCTGCGGATCGTCGCCGTGCAGCACCCCTTCGTACAGCTCCAGCCCGCGTAACGTCAGGCCCGGCAGGTCGGCTACCAACTGGGCCAGCGCCAGGGCATCCTCCACGCTACGACAGCCGCAGCGCCCGCCGGGAACGCCCAGCTCGATCAGGACGTCCAGCGTTTGCTGACGGGCGCTGAAGAACGCCGACAGGGTTCGGGCGTTAGCCTTGCTATCGACGCAGCAGACAAAATCCACCGTCCGGTAATGCGCTTTCAGCTGCGAGACCACCTGCATGTTGGCCTTGCCGACCAGTTGATTAACCATCAGGACGCGCTGAATGCCGCTGGCCATCGCCGCGCTGGCCTGCCAGGCGCTGCCCACTCCGATAGCCCATGCCCCGGCCTGCTGCTGCGCCTGAAAAATCCACGGCGTCATCGTCGTTTTACCGTGCGGCGCCAGCGACACACCGCGGGCATCGGCATAGCGCTGCATCCAGCTTATGTTATTTTCCAGCGCCGTTTTTTTCACCAGCGCGGCGGGCAGGCAGACCTCTTCTGCCAGCAGGTTGGCCGGGGAGGCCATCACGGCAGATTTGTGCGGGACAAGCGTAGCGGAATGGTATTTCATAACACTATCCTTTCAGGTTTTAGACTCGATGTTTATCAGGGTATCATTTATATCTTGTTGATTATTATTGGTTTAATACTTAAATATTATCCGTTATGAATAAAAGTATCACAAAACGATCTGGATTTTGCGTAGTTTTCCACTGTTTTTTCACCTTGTAAATGGTTAACTTGTCGGCAGAGTCGAAAGGGAGTAATTGCTATGAAGGTTGACTGGCTGTTCAAGAATGTCACGGTGATTGACGGGAGCGGTGGGCCGCAGTATCGCGGCGATGTGGCGGTGAAGGGCGATCGCATTGTGGCGATTGCTCCGGCACTGAAGGTGGACGCCGGGCACGAGATTGACGGCGAGGGCCGCGTGCTGGCGCCGGGGTTTATTGATGTGCATACCCATGACGATATCAACGTCATTCGCATGCCGGAGTATCTGCCAAAGCTGAGCCAGGGCGTGACCACGGTGATCGTCGGTAACTGCGGGATCAGCGCCGCCATGGCGACCATGCGCGGTGCTGTTCCCGATCCGATGAACCTGTTGGGTGAACAGGATCAGTTTATCTACCCTACCGTCGAGGCTTACGCCCACGCGGTGGAAGCCGCCAGGCCGTCGCTTAACGTCGGCACGCTGATTGGCCACACTGCGCTGCGCAATAACCATATGGACGATCTGTTCCGTCCGGCCACGGATCGCGAAATTGCCGGGATGCGTGTCCAACTGCGCGATGCGTTACGTCAGGGAGCGCTGGGTTTGAGTACCGGACTGGCCTATGCCAGCGCGTTTCAGTCCACCACCGAAGAGGTGATGGCGCTGGCGGAAGAGCTGGCGGCGGAGAAGGGCATCTATACCACCCATCTGCGCTCTGAATTCGAGCCTATTCTGGAGGCCCTTGACGAAGCGTTTCGCATCGGGCGCCACGGCAACGTTCCGGTGGTGGTGTCGCATCATAAATGCGCCGGGGCAAAAAACTGGGGACGGACCCGCGAGACGCTGGCCTTTTTCGATGAGATGCGTGAGCACCAGGAGATTGCCTGCGATTGCTACCCTTATTCCGCCAGCTCCTCGACGCTGGATCTGAAACAAGTGACCGATGAGTTCGATATCGTGATTACCTGGTCGGAATCCCGGCCGGAACAGGCGGGTAAAACGCTCAAGCAGATTGCCAGCGACTGGCAGATGAGCCTGCTTGATGCGGCGGCACAGCTGATGCCGGCCGGCGCTATCTATTACAACATGGACGAGCAGGATGTCCGGCGGGTGATGCGCTATCCCGTCACGATGATCGGCTCCGACGGGTTACCCAACGATCCGATGCCGCATCCGCGTTTATGGGGCGCTTTCCCTCGCGTACTGGGGCATTACAGCCGTGATGAACAGCTGTTCCCGCTGACCACGGCGATTCACAAAATGACCGGGCTGTCGGCGGCGCGTTTCCGTCTGCCGCAGCGCGGGCTGGTTAAAGTGGACTATTTTGCCGACCTGGTGCTGTTCGATCCGCTGACGGTGCGGGATGTGGCCAGCTTCTCCGACCCGAAACAGCCCGCAGAAGGGATTGAGGCGGTGATGGTAAATGGTGTGATGAGCTACGGCAGCGATAAAAAAATTACCGGGCGCGCAGGGCGTTTCCTGCGTCGCCAGATGGACGAAGGAGTGAAGTATGAGCATTAAACGTTATGGCGTCGAAGGCGGAACCGGAACCGGCGGTCAGCATCTGCCTTTCGCACGGGCGGTAGAAGCCGGGGGCTGGTTGTACGTCTCCGGCCAGACGCCGATGAAAAACGGTGAAGTAGTGGAAGGCGGTATTGTCGATCAGTCGCGCCTGGCGATTCAGAACTGCGTCGATATCATGACCGAAGCCGGCTACACCCTGGCGGATGTGGTGCATGTGAAAGTGATTCTGACTGACTCACGCTATTTCCAGTCATTCAATAAAGTGTTCCGCGAGTTCTTCGGTGAGCATCCGCCCGCGCGTATTTGCTGCGTCGCCGATCTGGTGGTGGATTGTAAAGTCGAAGTGGATGTGACCTGCTATAACGCCGCGCGCGGATAAATAATAACGCCCCGCCATCGGATGGGGCGTTAACCATAAAAATGTGATAGTCGTGCCAGATTGAATACCTCAATCGGCGCGAGCAGGGTTACTTTGCCTTTTTTCTGGCATCGTTACGATTAACTCATAATATTCAGCGGTACGAATATTATTTATTACGCCTGGATGTGAGCAATGAATAATATGTCATTCCTGATTTGGTTTTCCGTTTATGCCTGCGCGATGATTACCCTCGGTTGGTATGTGTCGCGTAAGCAGAAGAACGGTGATGATTTCTTACTGGGGGGCCGCTCCCTGCCGATGTTTCTGACCCTCGGCTCGACGGTTGGCACGATGGTCGGTACCGGTTCGAGCGTCGGGGCCGTGGGGTTTGGCTACAGTAACGGCTGGGCCGGGATGCTGTACGGCCTCGGCGGCGCGGTGGGGATTCTGCTGGTGGCGTGGTTATTTGCGCCGGTGCGTAAATTTCGCTTTATGACCATGAGCGAAGAGATGTCCTATTATACCGGCGGCAGTAAAATTATTAAAAACCTGGTCGCGATCCTGATTTTCATTGCCTCAATTGGCTGGCTTGGCGCTCATATATTAGGGGGCGGATTATATCTGGCATGGGCCAGCGGCATTGATATTAATGTCGCTAAAGTTATTATTGCGTTGGCGTTTGTGGTGTATGTCGGTATTGGTGGTTACTCCGCGGTGGTCTGGATCGATACCGTCCAGTCGATCATCCTGTTCGTTGGTTTTATTTTGATGGCGATTTTTGCCGTCCAGCACGTGGGAGGCTGGAGCCATATTCAGCAGGCGGTCGACCCGGCGGCGCAAAGCCTGTTTGCCGTGGATAAACTCGGCGTGCTTCCTGCGCTGTCGCTGGCGGTGGTCATCGGCGTCGGTGTCCTGGCAACGCCATCCTATCGTCAGCGTATCTACTCAGCGAAAACCGTCTCTTCCGTGCGCCAGTCCTTTACCATCACCGGCCTGCTGTACCTTGGTTTCTCTTTCCTGCCGGCCATTATCGGCATGGCGGTGTGGACCATGAATGCGAACCTCGAAAACAACGGTTTTGCTTTCCTGTTTGCCACCCAGGTGCTGCCGCCGGTGCTGGGTATGGCGATCCTGATTGCCGGGATGTCGGCCAATATGTCTTCCGGTAGCTCCGATGCTATTGCCGCAGTGTCGATTATGCTGCGTGATCTCTACACCCTGGTGACCGGCCATATGCCCGCGCCGGAGAAAGCGATTCGCCTGTCGCGGATGTTCCTGGTACTGGTTATCGCCCTGGCGCTGCTTTTCGCGCTGACCTCTAACGATATCATCAGCTACATCACCAAAATGATCTCGATGATCATGTCCGGGATGTTTATCTGCACCATCCTTGGCCGCTTCTGGACGCGCTTCAACTGGCAGGGGGCGGTCGCGGCCCTGGCCGGTGGTGCCGGTGCCTCGGTGGCGGTGCTGCTGGACAGCGACTGGCTGGCCTTCTGGGGTAACCCGTGTATCCCGTCGGTGCTGACCAGCCTGGTGGCCTCCGTGGTGGTAACCCTGGTGACGCCGGCCAGCAGCATGAGCCGTGAAGAGGCGCTGGAGATGATCACTCGCGAACGTGAAAGCCGCCCGGCGGCTCCGGCGCTGCCGATTGGCAAACGTCATCCGTCGCAGAGCTAAGGGAGGCGTCATGCACAGTTATATTGCCGTCGACTGGGGCTCGACACAGCTCCGCGGCTGGTTGATTCGTGATGGGAAATGTGTGGAGACCCTGCAGCACCCGCTCGGGATTGCGCGGCTGAACGGGCAAACGCCGGAGGCGGTGTTTCATCAGTATCTGGCGCCGTGGCGCGGCGACGCAGCGCTGCCGGTCGTGATGGCCGGGATGGTGGGCAGCGATGCTGGCTGGCAGTCGGTGCCTTATCTGGCCTGCCCGGCGGCGCTTGATGCGCCAGGGCGCGAGCTGACGGCCGTGGCTGACAGGGTGTGGATTGTTCCCGGTCTGAAGGTTGAGCGGGACGGTGATTGCAACGTGATGCGTGGTGAAGAGACGCAGCTGCTTGGCGCATCGCAGATCGCTCCGGCGGAGTGCTACGTCATGCCCGGCACGCACTGCAAATGGGTGCAGGTTGAAGCGGGGGTGGTACGCCATTTTTCTACCGCGATGACCGGGGAGCTGCACCATCTGCTGCTCAGTCAGTCGCTGATTGGCAAACAGCTGCCCGACCAGCAGCCTGATGAGGCGGCGTTGACGCTGGGGCTGGAAAAAGGCATGGCGATGCCGTCTCTGGTCGCGAACCTGTTCGGCGCCCGTGCGGCACGGGTGTTGGGCATTCTGCCGCCGACATCGGTCAGTGACTATCTTTCAGGGCTGCTGATTGGCTCTGAGGTGGCAACGTTCAGCGAGCGCTATCGCGCGACGCAGGTAACCCTGGTGGGGGAACCGGCGCTGAGCGGACGTTACCGACAGGCATTGGCGGCCCGGGGAGTGACGGTTAACTGCTGTCCGGGCGATGAGGCATTTTTACGCGGTATTGCGAGGATAATGAATGAACAAGCTTAAACTGGTCGCGATCTTGCGCGGCATCCGTCCCGCAGAAGCCGCAGAGCATGTGGATACGCTGATTAGCGCTGGCTTTCGGTATATTGAAATCCCGCTTAATTCCCCGGACTGGCAGCAGAGTATTCCGCAGATGGTGCAGCAGTTTGGATCGCAGGCGATGATTGGCGCAGGCACGGTGCTGAATGTCGGGCAGGTGGATGTGCTGGCTGAGGCGGGCGCGAAGCTGGTTGTGACGCCCAATACGCAGCCGGCAGTGATCCGTCGGGCGGTGGCGCAGGGCATGTTGGTGTGCGCCGGATGCGCCACCGCGACAGAGGCGTTTACTGCCCTTGATGCCGGGGCGCAGTGGCTGAAGATTTTCCCTTCATCCAGCTTCGGGCCGGACTACATTCGCGCGCTGAAGGCGGTGTTGCCGCCGGAAGTGCCGGTGCTGGCCGTCGGTGGCGTGACGCCGGAAAACCTGGACTGCTGGGTGCAGGCGGGGTGCGCCGGGGCCGGGCTGGGCAGCGATCTGTATCGCGCCGGGCAGTCGCTGGATCGTACCCGCGAGCAGGCCGGGCGCTTTATTGCCGCCAGCCTCGCTTAATCGCCTAAGGGCTGGCGGTCGACGCCACCGCGGTGGCTGTCCAGCGCCAGCTTGATACGGCGCAGCCGATCTTTCGCCTGAGGTTTGTTGGCCATCGCCAGTTCGGTGGCCAGCACATCTACCATCGCCAGCATGGCATAGCGCGAGGTGCTGGGTTTGAAAATATAGTCGTTCTCACGTACCAGCAGCGGCAGTACCAGGTCCGCTTGCTCCGCCAGCGGGGTTTCTGCCGGGGTAATCGCGATCACCTTCGCGCCATACTGTCTGGCGATGGCCGCGCTCTCAATCATCTCTTTGGTATACCCGCCAAGCGACAGCACAATCACCACATCTTTGGGCGTCACGGCAGAGCTCATCATTCGCACCAGCAGGCCGTCGTTCTGGCTGACAACCGGCAGACCAAGACGGAACAGGCGATACTGGATCTCCTGGGCGCAGATCGTTGAACCGCCGCCCATGCCGATAGCCAGGATTTGCCGCGCGTCGCTGAGCCAGGAGACGGCTCGCTTTAAGGCCTCAATATCCAGCGCCCGGCGGTTGGTTTCCAGCACGCCGATGATCGACTCGTAAATGCCCTGAACGCCTTCCAGATCCGGCACATCGAGAATAAAACGCTGGCCGACCGCCAGGGACTGCGCCAGCTTCATCTTGAGCTCGCGGACATCCTTGCACCCTAACGCCCGGGCAAACCGGGTCACTGACGCCTGGCTGGTACCGGTTAAACGGGCGATTTCGGCGATCGGCAATTCTGCCGCCGCGGCGACATCATCGAGGATAAACTGGGCAATACGCTTTTCGCTGACGGTGAGCTCGAGAAAGCGGTCGGTGATGCAGGAGATGATATCTATCGAGTAGGCCATCGCAGGTACCAGGCGGAAAATTCAGGATGATACTTTGTACCATATTTAGCCAGTAAACGCAGCACTGGCCGGGGAAGGTGTGCAGGATGAGCCTCATGGTGCGGCACGTTCAATGGCTGGAGCAGCACGATATTGCCCTCCTGAGCCAGGCGAAATCTCGTCATGGCGATTATAGTATTGGCTTTCATCGGTTCAGCATCACAGCGTTCGGGAGCAATGTATGGAGCTCATCGCCGTTCCTGCCACCCGGTTCAGTATCGACCGGCTGGCGGCCATTCTCAGCGATTGTTTTGAGGATTATCTGGTCCCCGTCACTCTGTCGGTGGAGGTGTTTGTTCAGCGTTTTAGCGCCGAAGGCATGAGCCTGCTGGATTCCTGCGTCTGGCTGGATGGCGATGTGCCTGCGGCGATGGCGGTGATTTCCCGGCGTGGCGATGAGGCCAGACTTGCAGCATTTGCGGTGCGGCCCGCGTATCGTGGAAAAGGACTGGGTCGCCAGTTGATGACGCCGCTGATGGCTTCGCTGCGGGAGCAGGGCGTGCGGCAGATGTGGCTCGAGGTGATCCGCGATAACCTGGCGGCGGTGGCGCTGTACCAGGCGTTGGGGTTTACGGTGCGCCACGGGCTATGCGGCTTTGTCAGTACCCAGCCGCAGAATGAGAGCGCGGCGGGGCTGGCGGTGTGTGATGACCTGGCGCTGATCCGCAAAGCCGGGGCCGAGGTCAATGGTCGGCTGCCGTGGCTGATGGATCCGCTAACCTTCGCCACGCTGCCGTGCCGGACGCTGACGTTACATCAACAGGCTTTTGCGGTGCTGGCGACCCTGAACCACAAACCGCAGCTGCAGTTCTTGTGGGTCGAGCCCGCAGCGCGAGGACGCGGGTTAGGGCGGGAGATGCTCACCACCCTGGCGCGACAATATCCGGGACTGAGCACCACGGTGACCATCCCGGAATCTTTTACGCCGCTGTTCAACGCCGCGGGATATGCGACGTTGACGCTGAAGCAGTATGAAATGTGCGTGACGCTGCGTGCATGATCGCCGGCAGCGTCGTGAGTGCGGTAACCGGCGCTAAGCTTAACCGTCGCTTTTCACCACTTTGATATCCACCATGCCAATCCCCAGCTGACGCGGCGAATGGCCGAGGATATTGCCCTCGTTAGTGGATTGCGGGTCCGGCGGCACGATAATCAGCGTATCGCTGCGCGACGGGTTGTCGAAATGCAGCGTGGTGGTGGAGACATCGTTGGCCAGGGTCAGGGTCTGTTCGCTGTTGCCGACGCGCACCGGGATCGGTTTATTGGCGTTCGGCCCGTAGGCCTTGGCGGTGATCACCAGATCGAATTTTTCCGGTAACGGCTGCTTAAATTCAATTTTCACTTCGCTGCCCAGCTGGGCGTTGGACCAGCGGCCCCACGATTCCGGACGAGAGATGCCGCTGAACTGTTTGACCTCTTCCGGGGCGCCGGCAACGTTAAAGACAAAGCTGTCCGCTTTGTAGCGAATATCGTTATCGACAATCTTCAGCGTATCGACGTTGCCTTTATAGCGCTGCATATCGATCACGGTATCTTTGAAGGCCGTTTTGCCCTGCCACTGAGGTTTATCGACGTGCTGCACGGTTTGCTCGCCGCCGAGCTGGCCCTGCGAAACGCACCAGTCGGTTGAGAGCGCCAGCTCTGGCGACCACAGCTGGCCCATTTTGTAGCAGCGGTCGACCCAAACGAAATTATCGCGCGGGGCGAAATCAGCCAGCTGGAAGCGCAGCGGGGCAGAATATTCGCTCTCAGGCAGCGGCTCGACGCGTTTGTCGGACACCCGCAGCAGCAGTGGCAGGCGGAAGTGGCTGCCGGAGAATGAGATCATGCTCTTCTGGGCGTCGACGGTGAAGTTTTTCATCTCTTTCGGGAAGTTCCACAGGCGGATGACATCCGGCTTCCACGCCAGCACTTTCTCTTTCATATTCATGAAGATGCCGGACAGAGACTGCCCGGAGAGGCTGCTGCGGCCCAGGCCGATAAAGTTATCGCCGCCGAGGATGTCCAGCACCGTGGCGCCGTTGTCCATGGTGTTGCGCTTCACGGCCAGCGTATCCTGCTGCGGCTGGTCGCCACGCAGAATAAAGAACAGGTTGCTGCGGTCCTGCTTGTTGAGATAGTCCCAGGCGGAGTTTTTCATTGCCAGGTGGTCGGAAGAGACCACGATCACCGTGTTTTTGAAATACGGTGAGGCTTTGATCTTCTCGATCAGCGCGGCGATATGCTCCTGGCTACAGGCGACGGCGCTAAAGGAGAGGTTCTTTTTCCCACCCATCTCATAGCTTTTACGCTGGCAGGTGCGGGAGATAAAGCCGTCCGGGTGGTGGGTATCGACCGTCAGGGCAAAGAGCGAGAAGCGTTTGCCGGACTGGGAAAGCTGTTCGAATTTTTTCCAGGTTTCATCGAGAACGGTGTCATCGTAGAAGCCCCAGTCATTGCGGTAGGTCGGGTCCGCCACCGTGGTTTTCAGCTCTTCGGCGCCGTAGAGATGGTCGAAACCGTGTGATTTCAGAAACACATCTTTGCCGGCAAAGCGCAGGTTCGCGCCCTGTACGAAATAGTTTTCATAGCCGGAGTTTTTCAGAATATCGCCGAGGCAGATATTTTGCGGGAAGAAGCTGGAGACCGAGGCCGACGCGTTGCCTTCAAACGGCGCAAACAGCGGAATGCCGCACTGCGAGGCCACCATGCCGGCGATGGTGTAATCGGTACCCGGAAGCTGGGTGGTGTTGCTGAAGTCGAGGCCTTCGTTTTTGAGTTTGCCCAGCTCCGGCGTCAGGTCAGGGAATGCGTCGTTATCGAAATAGGTGCGTTCGAGGCTTTCCCCGTAGATGTAGACCAGGTTCAGCTTCGGATCGGCGATGCTTTTCGCCGGCTCTTTGTAATAGGCGGCAAAGTCGGGATCGCCATCGCGGGACTGGGATTTTACCAGTTCGCTGATCTGGCGGAATGCCGGACTGGCATCAACGGAGGCCAGCGCCAGCACCAGCGCCAGCAGGCTGTAGCCAAAGTGGTGCGGATGATGACGGCGGCGGCGCAGCACCCAACCTAAGGCGCTAAAGACGGCGACCAGCGCCGCGACAAGCCCGACGCCGGGAAGAATATATTTGCTGACGCCCGCACCGGTCAGGCTGTTGGTCAGGGTATAGAGGACCGCGTCATTGATCCCATCGCCGGTGAAATAGTCGCTGGCGTAGAGGGTGATGTTGAGCACCACAAACAGACCCAATACCGTCAACGTGGCGGCAAACCACCAGGTATTGCGACCCGCTTTTAAGGCATAGATCACCACCGAAGTGAGAAACAAGGCGATGGATAACAACTCTGACACAGTACGTACACCCTCTAAATGGTACCTGTTGAAAACCGGCAGGAGAGATCACTTTCCACGGTACACTGTAATTGCAGTGCCATATCGCTGCAATTGTAGAGTCATGAAAGTGTGCTGTGGTTCAGAATTGGTTTAGAAATGGTCATTCCAGGATAATGACTCATCCTGTGTGGCGGGGGGAGGCGGAACGAAAAAGGGTGAAAATCGCGACTGCGGCCGCGTTGTCGGCCCTAAGGCGTTAAACGCGGCCTCTGAGGCGGGGATCAGGAGAGGAAGCTAACACCCTGTTTTAAGACCAGATCGCAGGCTTTGGTTTTCACTTTCTCAGCCATCGAGCTGCTGCCGAGACTGTTGAGATCCAGTTTCTGGCCGCTGTTGCTGCTCAGAAGCCCCTGCAGACCGTCAAGGTAGCTGGTGTCCTCTTTCTGTTTTTCCGGAGTGCTGAGGCCCAGTTTATCCAGCACCTGGTTTTTGACGTTTTCGGTGTTGGTCACCGAAGACAGTTTCTGCTTCGCGCAATAGGACATAATCCCGGCGGCATTGTTCATGCTGCTGGAGGTCAGGGACTGGTTGCCGTTGCTCAGCAGGCTGGTCAGGGAAGAGACCGACATGCCGCCACTTTGCTGAGAGTCGCCCTGGCTGCTTAGCTGGCTGGCCGCGCTGGAAAGGGAATCCTGCCAGGAGGCAGCGTGGACGCCGGCGCTAAGAAAAACACCGGCAATCAAGGTGGTGCGGAACAAAAATTGAGCAGTTTTCATGAGTGTACTCGTCATAGTTACTTAAGCATCCCTGTAGTATAACCCCGCCCGGGTTCGGAAATATCTTAATACTCTTTACCGGTAACACGATGACGATAGCTGTCCCAGTTGAAAATCACCCACAGGCTATTGCCGAGACGCATGCGGTCCATGACGCGTTCGCCGAGCAGCTTGTTCATCTCTTCCATATTGCTGTTGGTGAGCATGCCGGTCGGGCGTTTTGACGACGAGCGGCGGTCGACGATCTGATTGATGATCACCTTCTCGTAGCGCGATTCTGTTTGCATCCCGATCTCATCGATGACCAGCAGATCGACCTTGCTCAGATCGCTCAGCAGCTGCTCTTCGCTGACTTCCCGGTTGCCGAAAGTGTCTTTCATTGCTGACATAATATCGGCGACGGTAATGATTAATACCGACTTCCCGCGCAGCAGCAGCTCATTACAAATGGCGGCGGCAAGGTGGTTCTTACCGGTGCCCGGCTTGCCGGAAAAGATAAAGCTGGCGATATTGCCATCGAACTCTTCAACGTACTGACGCGCCCTGGACAGGGCGTTCATCTGGCCTTCGCACTCTACCCGGTAGTTCTCAAAGGAACAGTTCTGATGCAGCGGTCGGATGCCGGAACGGTTAAACGTGCGCTGCATCTTCATGGCGCGGTTTTCACGCTCCAGCGCTTCAGAACGCAGCTTGCCCTGCTCCTTTTGCCAGGCCAGCAGCTCTTCGCCGGTTTTAAACGCCGGTTCGACATGGGCCGGCATCATTTTTTGCAGACGCTTCATCAGGTCGCCAACGTTTTTCATGCTCATCCTCTGAAACCTCGTGGAATATGGCTATCCGGTTCACTGACCGTATTCACATCGCGTCGCGGCTGGCCGCCGTTGCTGGCCCGGCCGATTTGGACGCTGCGCGCCAGCTTTTGTTGCCATTGCACATGATGAAAGACTTTGCCTTCCGCTTGCCAGTAAGCGACAAAAGCCGCCAGCTCTTCCGGGGTCACCGGCTGGCTGAGGGCGATGCCCCAGAGCGCGGCGAGGCGCTGAAAATCGGCATCCGGCTGCCAGTCGGCATACATGGCGAATTTCCCCATGGGAATGGCGGTTGGCGCGGCGGCGGGCTCATCAAAAAACTGCGTATCCAGCGCCACATCGCTGCCGGGACGCGCCAGCTTTGCTTCCAGCTCAAGCAGCTGAGCCAGACGTTCCGGCGTCAGCGCGTAGAACGCCGGGGCATTGTTGGCAAAAACGGCGACGGCGCCGCTGGCCGATTTTGCGAGTACAGCCGCAGGGTCCTGGATGAAATCATCCAGGCCGCTAAAATCGGTGGTTAACATTCGCGAAGACATAACGCTATCTCAACTCTGAACAACATATAGAGGGGGCTAAACCGATTGTCTTTCCAGTCGTTTTTGACCGGCGGCGCCCGGTGGACGGCATCGCTTAGTCCAGTAAGCCTGTCGGAATGCCTTCCGGCGCCGCAGTAAAACACATCGAAATCTATTGGCTATAGTAGCACAGGGTTCAGCCAAATCTCTGTGCTATACCCGCGGGCGCTTACGGTACAACCAGAGGCCCGGGATAGAAAGGCCAATGGAGAGGGCGCCGACAATAGAAGAGGCCTTCAGGAAATTGCTCAGCAGCATGATCATCAGCTCATCGGAGTAGCCAAAGTGGCTGATTTTTACCGCCGAGATCATCGCGGTGTAGGCCGAGATGCCGGGGAACATCGGGATCACTGCGGCCACGGTGAAAATCTTCGGATGCGCCAGATACCAGCGGGACCATTGAATACCGATGCTGCCAACCAGCAGCGCGGCGAGAAACGTCGCCCACTCAATATTGAACCCGACATCCATCATCACCATGCGCGAGCTGTGGCCGATGGCGCCGAGCAGCGCACACCAGCGCAGCGCGCGCTGCGGGACGTTAAACACCATCGCAAAGCCGGCCGCCGGAATGGCCGATAGCGCCATATCCTGCAGCAGTGCAAAAATATACGTCATTATACCCATCCTCGCAGCCCCCACATGGTCATCGCCATCACGACGCCGATACAGGTGGCCAGCGTCAACAGGCTGGCAATCGCCCAGCGCGCCAGGCCGGTATTGATGTGCCCTTTAAACATATCCGCCACGGCGTTGATTAAGGGAAAACCGGGAACCAGCAGCAGGACGCTGGCGGCCATTGCGACCGTTGAGGTGGCGGTAAATGCCGGCAGGTGCAGCATCAGCCCGGAAATGGTGGTGGCGACAAACGCCGTGATGCAGAAGTTAATCTGCGGGTGCATCGAACGGTGGGTCAGGAGCTGGCGAATATACATCGCGACGGTACTGGCGCAGAAAGTGATCAATGCGCCGTCCCAACCGCCTTTATTTAACTTGCAGAAGCAGGCGCAGGATAAGCCAACCATCAGCACCACCAGCCAGCGCGGGTAGCGTAGCGGTTTGATCTGCGCAAAGCGCTTCTCTACGTCTTTATAATCCAGCAGCTTATGCTCGGCCATAATCACAATATGCTGCACTTCCGTCACCACATGCATGTTGATGCCGCGGTCGATGTTCTTACGTGTGGAGGTCAGGCATTCGCCATCTTTAATCGTCGTGAGCACAATGGCATTCGAGGAGATGGCGCTTTCGACGCTGTCCATACCCAGCGCCCGTCCCAGGCGGGTTGAGAGTTCCTCCACCAGGGCGCTTTCGGCGCCGTGCTGCAATAAGAAAAGCCCACACTGAATGCACAACCGCGTAATAGCGCGCTGAACTGCCCGATCTGCTTGCATAAGTACCCGCTGTTCCCCACGTCCAATCCCAAAGTGTTTGTCGATACTTTAACCTGAACTCCCGTGGTATCTGGGGGGGACGGGATCAAACAATGTGCAAAAAGACGCCACGGGCGGACGAAATGAAATTTGAGCGCTGCCACACTTTCGTAAAACTGTTGGAAAGTGCAATTTTTGAACGAATTATGGCCTTCTTTTTCACGTCTGAGTTATCAAAAATGCAGCAAGGAACTTTTATTAAACAAAAAACAAACAAATAATTAACTATCTGAAGGTGAGACAACCCTATGAAAACACAAGTCGCGATTATTGGCGCTGGCCCCTCCGGGCTGCTGTTGGGTCAATTGCTGCATCTTGCCGGCATCCGTACGGTTATCCTCGAGCGGCAAACACCGGAATACGTGCTGGGGCGTATCCGCGCGGGGATCCTCGAAAGCGGAACCGTCGAATTACTGCGCGAAGCTGGTGTATCACAGCGAATGGATGCGGAAGGCCTGGTGCATCATGGGGTGGAGTTTTTGTTTGAAGGGCAGCGGGTGCCGGTTGCCCTGAGCGAGCTGACCGGGGGGAAAAGCGTGATGGTCTACGGCCAGACCGAAGTGACCCGGGATTTAATGGCGGCACGTGCTGACAGCGGGGCGCCGATTATTTATGGCGTCAGCGACGTGGTGATTGAAGATGCGAAGAGCGACCGACCGTCTATCTCGTATGTCAGCGGCGGCGAGACCTGCCGGCTCGAGTGTGATTTTATTGCCGGTTGCGATGGTTTTCACGGTGTGTCGCGCCAGAGCATTCCGCGCGAGATCCTTAAAGAGTACGAAAGCGTCTGGCCGTTTGGCTGGCTGGGGCTACTGGCGGATACGCCGCCGGTGAACCCGGAGCTGATTTATGCGCACCATGAGCGCGGGTTTGTGCTTTGTAGTCAGCGCTCACTAACACGCAGCCGCTACTATTTGCAGGTACCGCTGAGCGACAAGGTGGATGCGTGGTCGGACGAACGTTTCTGGGGAGAGTTGAAGCGTCGCCTGCCGGAGGAGCTGTCTGGCAAGTTAGTAACTGGTCACTCACTTGAGAAGAGCATCGCCCCGCTGCGCAGCTATGTGGTCGAGCCGATGCAATACGGGCGGCTGTTCCTGGTCGGGGATGCGGCGCATATCGTACCGCCCACCGGGGCAAAAGGGCTGAATCTGGCTGCCTCAGACGTCAATTATCTGTGGCGGATCCTGCGTGAATATTACCATCGTGGTCGTGCCGACCTGCTGGAGAGCTATTCTCGCTTTGCCCTCGACCGGGTGTGGAAGGGTGAGCGGTTTAGCTGGTTTATGACCCGTTTGCTGCATGACTTCCCGCAGCAGAGCGAGTTCGATAAAAAAATGCAGGCGGCAGATCGCCGTTACTATCTGGGCTCGCGCGCCGGGTTGACCACCATTGCGGAAAACTATGTTGGTCTGCCGATGGAGCGCGTGGCATAGCGTTGAAGACAGCAGGAGTTGCCATGCAGGTTGCGAATAGCGTTCCCGTTTTTACCTTGTATGGCGAAGAGCGCGACTGGCCTACGCCCGACCTGCTGCACTGTGAGTCGATTTTGCAGCGCAGCAGCCTGTATGAGTGGCATATCCGGATGCATCAGCATGCCGGGATGGTGCAGCTGCTGTACCTGCATAAGGGCCGGGCTGAAATCGAAATCGAAGGGACGATAACGGTGATGACCGATGCCTGTATTCAGGTCGTGCCTGCACTGTGCGTTCATGGATTTCGTTTTTCGCCAGGCACTCAGGGTTATGTGTTATCGCTGGCGCTGCCGTTGCTCAGCCGGCTTGAAAGCCAGTTTGGCCGCCAGCTTGATGTTCTCAGCCAGCCGCAATGTGTCCCCGTTAAACAATCCCGCGGGCACGTGCGCGCGCTGTTTACCGCCTTGCGTGAAGAGTATTGCGAAGAGCGGGACGCCCGGGAAATGATGCTGCATTCTCTGCTGGGTACGCTGCTGGTGTGGCTGAACCGGCAGTGTCTGCCGACGCCGGTTGCGGAAGGGAAAGCGGAACGAAAGCGCAGCGTTATGCGCCATTTTTCTCGTCTCATCGAAAGCCATTATCGCGAACATCTGCCGCTGGCGGAGTATGCCCGGCTGGTCGGGCTATCGGCGACCCATCTTAATTATTTATGTCGTGAATTTCATGGCTGCAGTGCGCTGAGCGTTTTGCACCAGCGATTGATGCTGGAAGCGCGGCGTAATCTGCAATATACCACGATGACAGTAACACAACTTTCTGATTATTTAGGGTTTACTGACGTGACTTATTTTTCTCGTTTTTTCCGTCGCTATAGCGGCGTCTCACCAAAAACATTCAGGAGTGAAATTAAATAAAGCCAGATACGTGCATCTGTATTAATTATTTCTAATAATATTTTTTATTTTTTCTAATTTATGATTGCTGGCCGTTTGTGCTAGTGTCATTTGTTGTTAAGGCCAATAATATATTTTTAGTTCCCCGCAATTTAGGATGCACCTGAGCGTAAGGCCGACGTTCACCAGGGGTGATAAAGAATTCACCTGGTAAATAAATTATGGCTGCCAGGCGCCCATCTGTTTTATGCCAGCGTGAATCTTCTACAAAACAGGGAGGATTTATGTTACCAGGACAGGGTAAGTACGGCATTATCATCAGCAAAATGCCGGTGATGCAATCCGGATTAAGTGCAATCACCAGCGAGTACCTTCCTCATTATATCTTCAGTCATTGTTATTCGCTGGAGACACTCATGCAGCTTCCGGTGAATCTGGCAACGGTGGTTATTGTTGATTTATCCGGAGAAACAGAACGACCGCAGGAAATATGTCGGCACTATTGTTCTCTAATGGTTCGTTTTAAAAATATTCATTGGATCTATATGGTTGGTCGTTCCTGCTCTCCCCATGCGGAAGCATTATTTGTCGGACCTGAAAGTACCTGTATTTCCGACTGTGAGCCAGTGACTCGTCTGGGTGAAGTCCTCTGCATCAGGGAAGCCGTCAGTACGGGGGCTGAGCCGGGTGTAACCCCTGTGCACCCGGTGGTTGCCGTGGGGGCGAGAGATTTTACCATTAGCCATGAGAAGCTGAGAGTGCTGACCTTCTCGGAGCGAAAGGTGCTCCGACTGCTGGCAAAAGGCTGGGGAATTAATCAGATTGCTTCGTTGCTGAAGAAAAGTAATAAGACCATCAGCGCACAAAAGAATAGCGCAATGCGTCGTTTGTCTTTGCGCAGCAATGCGCAAATGTATGCCTGGATTAATAGCACACAAGGAATAAAAGAGCTGAATGTATACTCAGCTTTTGGAGAGTAGCCGAAATGGGACAACCGAACACTACACGCTGCATTGCCGTGGTCGAACCCTGTGCGATGACGGAAATAGGGCTTCAGCATATCCTGAATGAGTACAGTACCGGAAATTATTGTGTTCATTTTTTTAAAGATGTTCACTCATTAAGGCGTACTTTGCGTGTTCGGGATATTACCGCGGTTATTTTTTCACTTTCCGGTCAGCGCTGGCTTCGGGTTGATAGTCTGCTTTACCTGCGTGATATTGCTTATTCTCATCCTGAAGTTCGGCGAATCATTTTGGCGAAAGACAATGGCGAGGTTAACCTCATCAAGAAACTGACGCCTTCCTGCCTGCACGGGATTATCAATAAAGCGACCTGTCGCGAGGTGTTGCAGCAAGAATTATTTCTGCTGCTTCTTCAACCCGCTCAACCGGTGGATCAGCCGCTCAATAGCCAGATTGCCGTGTGTCAAATCTTCAGCCCAACCGAGCATAGCATTCTCTGCTATATGACCTATGGCTATTCTCTGCTGGAGATCGCGCTGCAGTTAGGTCGCAATATCAAAACCATTCGCGCCCATAAGTGCAACGCGATGATCAAGTTGGGGATCAGTTCCGATCTAGCTCTGCTGAGCGCCGGCGATATTCTGGTTCATCTCTCGCCAGAAAGCGTTACCAACGCGCATGCTATTGTCGCGTAGTCGGACCGCAAAACGCTACTGACAGACGTCAACCCAGGTGGCATCCGTCAGTTGGGCCATTCTGTCAGGAGAAATGCGGACCGCACTATGAATGGCGCCGGCCGCCGGTAACACTTCCGGGTACTGCTTCAGCGAAATATCGCAATAGATCACCAGCGGGTTTTCCAGCCCGAAAGGGCATACGCCGCCGACCGGATGCCCGGTAAGCGTGACCACTTCATCACTGCTGAGCATCCGTGCTTTCGCGCCGAACGCTTCCTTCAGCTTCTTGTTATCCAGTCGGGCGTCACCGCTCGCGACCACCAGGATCACCTGCTCTTTCACTTTTAAAGAGAGGGTCTTCGCGATTTGGCCAGGCTCAACGCGATGTGCCGCGGCCGCGAGTGCGACGGTTGCCGTACTTTGATTGAGTTCGATGATTTCGATGTCGGGGGCATGGCTGGCAAAAAACTGCCGCACGGACTGCAGACTCATGGGGATCTCCTGATTCATGTCCGTGCCAATCTGTCACAAGCCTGGCGGAGTGTAAATATTGTCGATGGGTAATCCGGAATTATTCCAATTTCTGGATCTTCTTCACAATCACCGCAACCGGTTACTGTAACCGGTTGCTGTTATCCTCACTCGGATGAATACTGAGCGGGTAACTACCCTGTATCACTTATAACAAAAGAGCCGTGTATGAATCGTGCTGATCTGAACAGTATAGCCAATGAGATGGCCGCAGTGGGGATCCGTTCACAGAACATATTTCATCGCCACGGCAGGATAATCGTTGTTGGGCCTGTGTCTAAAGCCTGTCAGGAGGGCTGCTATGTCTGCTAACCATGCTGCGTTTAATCTGATATTTCGCTTTGTAGAAAATTATATTAGCCCTGTTGCCGGGCGAATCTCATCGCAGCGTCACGTGATGGCGATTCGTGACGGCTTCATCTCGGCGATGCCGTTTATGATTGTTGGCTCGTTCCTGCTGGTGTTTGCGTATCCGCCGTTTTCTCCAGATACCACCTGGGGATTTGCTCGTGCCTGGCTGGATTTAGCGAAAGAGTTTGAAGGGCGTATTCTGACGCCGTTCGATATGACGATGGGCATTATGTCTATCTACATTTGTGCTGCCATCTCCTATAACCTCGGCAAGCACTATGAAAAATCTAATCAGCTCGATCCTTTCATGTGCAGCATGCTGTCAATCATGGCATTCCTGCTGGTGGCGGCGCCAAAAACCAACGGTAACCTGCCGGTGGATAGCCTTGGCGGCACGGGGATCTTTACGGCGATCCTGGTGGCGGTCTACTGCGTTGAAATGATGCGCTTCCTGAAGGCACACAATATCGGTATTCGCCTGCCGGATCAGGTGCCGCCGATGATCAAAAACTCTTTCGACCTGCTGATTCCGGTGCTGGTGGTGGTACTGACCCTGTATCCGCTGAGCCTGTTTATTCAGCATCACTTTGACATGCTGATCCCGCAGGCCATCATGGCTATCTTTAAACCGCTGGTGTCCGCAGCGGATTCATTACCGGCAATTTTACTGGCGGTGCTGATTGGTCACCTGCTGTGGTTCGCCGGGATCCACGGTGCGGCCATTGTTTCTGGCATGCTGCAGATGTTCTGGTTAACAAACCTCGGGATGAACCAGCAGGCGCTGGCGCAAGGCGCACCACTTCCGCATATCTTTATGGAGGCGTTCTGGACATTCTTCATTGTCATCGGGGGGTCTGGCGCCACCATGGGCCTGGTCTTCTGCTACCTGCGCAGTCGTTCGGCGCACCTGCGATCTATCGGCCGTCTGAGCGTGGTACCCAGCCTGTTTAACATTAACGAACCGGTTATCTTCGGGACGCCTATCGTTATGAACCCGGTGTTCTTTATCCCGTTCCTGCTGGCGCCGATGGTGAACGCCGTGCTGGCCTGGGCGGCAATGAAGCTGGATCTGATTGGACGGGTCATTTCAGTGGTTCCGTGGACCGCGCCGGCACCGATTGGCGGCGCGTGGGCGCTGGGATGGGATTTCCGGGCGGCGATACTGGTGGTAGTCCTGGCCTGCGTCTCGGCGATTATCTACTTCCCGTTCTTTAAGGTGTACGAGAAACAGCTGTTAGCGCAGGAAGCTGAAGAAGCGGAACGCGTGGCGCAAGAGAGCCAACAGACCGCGTAACAAAGCAGACGGGCGGCATTGCTGCCGCCCGTCGCATCGGGATTATTTTAGCGTGCAGTCACCGCACTGCTGAACGTCTGGCAGTCGGTTACGTTGGCAGCAGGTACGCCGCACCAGTAACCCTTCGCGTAAGATTACCGTCCGCCACAGCGGGTTGTCCTGGCCGTCAGCAAACTGCTTTTCAAAGAAACAGTGCTGGCGAAGGGCGGCAACCTGGTCATCTCCCAACAGCGTTTTCATCTCGCCGAGATACCAGTTAATCAGATAGCCGGTATTGCTCCAGATAAGCTTGCCATTGATATTGCCGGTCGC
This sequence comes from Enterobacter sp. JUb54, assembly GCF_014298075.1. Taxonomy (GTDB): domain Bacteria; phylum Pseudomonadota; class Gammaproteobacteria; order Enterobacterales; family Enterobacteriaceae; genus Klebsiella; species Klebsiella lignicola. The sequence continues at coordinate 3,293,637 of NZ_CP060418.1, read as the reverse complement.
TTCCAGAGCCTGCACCACCGGCTGCAGAGCGCGGACGATCAGCATTTCCATGCGGGCCTGCGGAGAATCTATTCTGCTGGCCGGTTCGGCATGCACGTCAATCCAGAAGCAGGCGGCCCGGCCGGTTTCGTGAAACTCCACGCGGAAGTGTTCTGGCATCAGGCTGATAGCGGTCTTTTCGGTCAGCAGCGCCAGCATCAGCGGCGGCACCAGCAAACCGATATACCACTGCGCCCACAGCGACAGCAGAGGCTTCTGCTCGCGCGGAATTGTCGGTTGATGACGGTAGATATGATCGGACCAGGTCGCCAGCAGCGAGCTGAGCGCGCTGGGGGCTGACCACTCGGCCAGCGTTAGCGCGTGATGCGGCGCTTCCTCGTCCAGACGGAGAAAATCCAGCAAATGGGGGCGTAGGGTGGTGATTTTTTCCCGAATGGCATTCGCCAATGCGCATTCAGCCTGGCGGAACGGCGCCTGCCAGATGATCTCATTGCTGAATGAAAGGGAACGGTAAGCCATCAGATTGCCAGATATTAATCTAAATGATAATGATTAGTAATACTAGTTAGTTGTCTGGATGATGGCAAGCGGTTTGTCTGCGCCGTGTGTACCGGCGCAGCGCGGGAATCAGCTGGCGAGAATAATGTTGCGTCCGAGGCTTTTCGCTTCGTACAGCGCGGTATCGGCTCTTTTCAGCGCGCCATCGATGTCAGCATCAATCAACGGGGTCATGCCGATGCTGATGGTGACGTTGGTGGCGACGCTTTCATTGAACATGTGGGGAATTTTTAAATCATAGACCTGCTGGCGAATGCGCTCTGCGGCCAGCGAGGCGGTTTCTGCGGTGCTGTTGGTCAGCAGGACCATAAACTCCTCTCCGCCAAACCGGGCTACGATGTCACGTGAGCGCACGGCATTGCGAATGGCTGCGGAGACCTGAATCAGCGCCTGATCGCCCATCATATGCCCGTAGTGATCGTTGTAGGCCTTAAAGTGGTCGATATCCAGCAGCAGCACGTGATGGCGCATGTCGTTTGCTGCCAGCATGGCATCCAGTCGGTTTTGTAAGCCACGTCGGTTATATAAGCCGGTGAGGGGATCCAACATACTGAGATCGTTCAGCGTGTTACGTTCCTGCAGCAGTTTATCCATCAGCCCCTGGGTAAAGGTATCGCTACGTTTTTGAATCATATTCTGTAGCGTAATACCGGCAATAGGGAGGGCAAAACAGTATAACATCCGCGGCCATTGTGCGGTCTCGGCAAAAACCAGACTAACGATAAACGTGGGTAAAGTGTGTAGCGTAAACGCAATGATATTATTGGGAAAGGCGATAGTGCCAATAAACAATATACTTAATAAGGCAATAACCAAAAAGTTAAATTGCGGTGGCGCCTGTAACAGGGCTTTATCTGCGACGTGCCATGCCCACAGCACACCAAATATCAGAGAAATAAAAGAAATATTAATTTTGCGTTGCGAGTACTTCCAGTGCCAAAGCATTAAGGCACTGCTGAACAGCACTATCAGGGTGCAGGGCAGCGTGAATCGGGTGCTGGTAAACAACGGGCTAGCCAACGCAAAAAGCGCAGAAATGAAATTCAACAGCAAAAATAGCCGTAAGGAATATTGATATTTTTTTTCGTAATGCTTTTGCCAGGATTGTGCAGTCATATTGAACGTGTCGCTATTAGCCATAAATTTCAACATGATGGCTGCAAAGAAAGAACGTTAAAAAACGATATACAGAGTAAGGTTTTTGTTAAATTATCAGATGATTTAATGTATTGCTGTTGCCCGTGTAATTTATCACCTTCATGAATGTCTGTCATTAGCGCGAACGTAAAGAACCGTGCATCCGGAATGTCATAACATGACAAATGATAAATATTATCATATGATATTGGTTATCATTATCGTCTTGGGGTGAGGCATGTTACAGCGAACTTTAGGCAGTGGATGGGGAGTGCTGCTTCCTGGCGTACTGATTGCTGTTCTGGGATTTGCCGATCTGTCGGTAGATGCCTGGCGTGGGCTGGTGACGGTCGGGTTATTATTGTCGGCATTGATGATCTGGCATCGTCAATTGCGCCACTTTATCTTGCTGCCATCTTGTGTCGCGTTGATCAGTGGGATAATGCTGATGACGTTGAATTTAAAGCTGATGGGATAATTCGGGAAGGTTAAGAATAGTGGTGCGAGGGGGGGGACTCGAACCCCCACATCCTAAGGACACTAACACCTGAAGCTAGCGCGTCTACCAATTCCGCCACCTTCGCACAGTATTCTTAATTGTTGATATCGCCTCGTTGGTGCGAGGGGGGGGACTCGAACCCCCACATCCTAAGGACACTAACACCTGAAGCTAGCGCGTCTACCAATTCCGCCACCTTCGCACAGTGCGAGCGATATCTATGTGGTATATGGTGCGAGGGGGGGGACTTGAACCCCCACGTCCGTAAGGACACTAACACCTGAAGCTAGCGCGTCTACCAATTCCGCCACCGTCGCATACCATCGATACTCAGAAAGTATCGTTACCACGGAGGCGCATTCTAGTGGTTTTCAACTATTCGTCAATAGTTAATTGTGTAGCGCGGATTGATTGTTGCAAAAATGGCCGAGCGGGGCGGGAAGTGACGGCGGCATGGTGACCCAGCCGCCGATGTGCGCAAGGAACTACTTTTTCGCCTGACGAGTCATGACGGTGCGGTAAACCTTAAAGCGGCCGGTCTGGGCAATCACTTCATGGAAGCCGAAGATCTCATCCAGCACATCCGGATACGGCAGGAAGGCGTTGGCAACAATGCGCAGTTCGCCGCCGCTGCTCAGATGACGTACCGCCCCGCGAATCAGCGCTTGAGCCGCTTCCTGGCTGGTTTGCAGGCCATCATGGAACGGTGGGTTGGAGATGATCATGTCGAAACGACCGTTCACTTCCGAGAACACGTTACTGGCGAAGACTTCGCCCTCAATGCCGTTGGCGGCAAGGGTTGCGCGGCTGGCTTCGACCGCTGGCGCACTGGCGTCACAGAGCGTCAGGCGCACTTTCGGGGAATGGCTGGCCAGGACGGTTGCCAGGACACCCGCGCCGCAGCCGACATCGAGCACTTTCCCTTTGGTGTGCGGCGTCAGGGTGGAGAGCAGCAGCTGGCTGCCGATATCCAGCCCGTCGCGGCTGAATACGCCAGGCAGGGTTTTGATCGTCAGGTTTTCCAGCGGGTATTCACCCCAGTACTGTTCTGGATCGAAGGCCGGCTGCTTTTCCAGACGCCCGTGATACAGCCCGCAGCGGCGCGCGCTGTCGATTTTGGTCAGGGGGACGTATTCGGCCAGCATCTGTTCAGCACTGCGAACGCCGCTGCGGTTTTCGCCGACCACGAAAACATCGGTACCCACCGGCAGCAGTGACAGCAGGTTCATAAGCTGGAACTGTGCTTCAGGCTTGTTTTTCGGCCAGTAGTAAATCAGCGTATCGCAATCGGCCGCGTCTTCGGCTTGCGCGACCAGGCTAAAGCGGGCGTTATCTCCCATCTGGCCATTCAGGACCTGCCAGTGGTGAAATTGTTGGGTGTGGGCACGGCTGGCCGCGGTGTCCAGACGTGCTGGCAGGTCATCCTGCAGGTCACCGGCAAACAGAACGCGTGCGGGTTCGAAATCATCACTGTGGCGCAGCAAGACTTCACTTGCCGGGGTAAAAGCAGACATGAAACACTCCTTCATTAAGACTGGCGCCGATTATACACGTTATCCTTAACGCTGCCTCTTTGTTGGCGTGCGCGATGTACGTTGTTTGTTGGCGCAGATACGACGAATTTGCTATATTGCGCGCTTGATTAACAGGAGTGTTTCGCTATGACTTCCCGACGAGACTGGCAATTACAGCAGCTGGGTATTACCCAGTGGTCGCTGCGTCGCCCCGGGGCGTTGCAGGGCGAAATCGCTATCTCGCTTCCCGGGCATATTCGGTTGGTGATGGTGGCAGACCCAATGCCGTCATTAACGGAACCGTTAATCAGCGATATTTTACGGGCCCTGGCGCTGACGCCGGATCAGGTGCTGCAGCTTGCCCCCGATCGCGTCGCCATGCTGCCGCAGGATAGTCGCTGCAACAGCTGGCGGCTGGGTACCGAGACGCCGTTACTGCTGGCGGGCGCACAGGTCGCCACGCCTGCTTTTGATGAACTCCAGACCAGCGTGCCTGCCCGAATGGCGCTCTGGCAACAAATCTGCGCACATGAACACGATTTCTACCCTCAACACGGCTGATTTGCCCCGTGCCTGGCAAATAGAACAACGCGCCCACGCTTTTCCGTGGAGTGAACAAACCTTTGCCAGTAACCAGGGTGAGCGCTATCTCAATCTTCAGCTGACGGTTGATGGCGAGATGGCCGCCTTCGCGATTACGCAAATTGTGCTGGACGAGGCGACGCTGTTTAACATCGCCGTCGACCCGGCTTTCCAGCGACGTGGCCTTGGGCGCGCGCTGCTGGAGCGGGTTATTGATGAGGTCGAACAGCGTGGCGTCGTGACGTTATGGCTCGAAGTCCGGGCCTCCAACGCGGCCGCCATTGCGCTGTACGAGGATATCGGTTTTAACGAGGCAACCATTCGTCGCAACTATTACCCCACCGCCGACGGGCGTGAGGATGCGATCATCATGGCGCTGCCAATCAGTATGTAATGGCCTACGGGCGAGTAATGACAGGGTGATACGATGAAGTGGGACTGGATTTTCTTTGATGCCGACGAAACGCTGTTTACGTTTGACGCTTTCAGTGGTTTACAGCGGATGTTTCTCGACTATTGCGTGACGTTTAGCGCCGAAGATTTTCAGGACTACCAGGCCGTGAATAAGCCGCTGTGGGTGGATTATCAAAATGGGGCTATCACCGCATCCCAGCTACAGCATCAGCGTTTTGATAACTGGGCCGAGCGCCTCAGCGTGCCGCCGGGTGAGCTCAACGACGCCTTTATGAATGCGATGGCCGAGATCTGCTCGCCGTTGCCAGGGGCGGTATCGCTGCTGAACGCGCTGCACGGCAAGGTGAAAATGGGCATCATCACCAACGGGTTTACATCGTTGCAGCAAATCCGTCTGGAACGTACCGGTTTAGGTCATCACTTTGATTTACTGGTTATTTCTGAAGAGGTCGGCGTAGCCAAGCCCGATGCGCGTATTTTTGATTACGCGCTGGCGCAGGCGGGCAATCCCGACCGTTCTCGCGTGCTGATGGTGGGGGATACGGCAGAGTCGGATATTCGCGGCGGCGTCAACGCCGGCCTGGCGACCTGCTGGCTGAATGCTCATCAGCGTGAATTGCCTGCGGACCTCCAGCCTGACTGGACGGTGACCTCGTTAAGCGAACTGGAGCAGCTCCTGTGTAAACACTGATTGCCTCCCCCCCGTTGATGGGTAAAATAGCCGCAATTTTGTATTCCACATGCGTGGCCCGCTGGCCGCGTTTACTAAGAAGATTGAATTATGACGTTGTCTCCTTATTTGCAAGAGGTGGCTAAACGCCGCACTTTTGCCATTATTTCTCACCCGGATGCCGGTAAAACGACCATTACTGAGAAAGTGCTGCTGTTCGGACAGGCGATTCAGACCGCCGGGACGGTAAAAGGCCGTGGCTCCAGCCAGCATGCAAAATCAGACTGGATGGAGATGGAAAAGCAGCGTGGTATCTCGATTACCACCTCGGTGATGCAGTTCCCGTATCACGACAGCCTGGTGAACCTGCTGGACACCCCGGGCCACGAAGACTTCTCCGAAGATACCTACCGTACCCTGACGGCAGTGGACTGCTGCCTGATGGTTATCGATGCGGCAAAAGGCGTTGAAGATCGTACCCGTAAGCTGATGGAAGTTACCCGTCTGCGCGACACGCCGATTCTGACGTTTATGAACAAACTCGACCGTGACATCCGCGACCCGATGGAGCTGCTGGACGAAGTTGAGAACGAGCTGCGGATTGCCTGCGCGCCGATCACCTGGCCGATTGGCTGCGGTAAGCTGTTTAAGGGCGTCTACCATCTGTATAAAAACGAAACCTACCTCTATCAGACCGGTAAAGGCCACACCATCCAGGAAGTGCGGATCGTCAAAGGGCTGAATAACCCGGAACTCGATACGGCGGTGGGAGAGGATCTGGCACAGCAGCTGCGCGACGAGCTGGAGCTGGTGCAGGGTGCGTCAAACGAATTTGATAAAGAGCTGTTCCTTGCCGGTGAAATTACGCCGGTCTTCTTTGGTACCGCTCTGGGCAACTTCGGCGTGGATCACATGCTGGACGGTCTGGTGGAGTGGGCGCCAGCGCCGATGCCGCGTAAAACCGACACCCGTGTTGTGACGGCAGAAGAAGAGAAATTTACCGGCTTCGTCTTTAAGATCCAGGCCAACATGGACCCGAAACACCGTGACCGCGTGGCCTTTATGCGTGTGGTCTCCGGGAAGTATGAAAAGGGCATGAAGTTGCGCCAGGTACGTACCGGTAAAGACGTGGTGATTTCCGACGCGCTGACCTTTATGGCGGGCGACCGTTCGCACGTGGAAGAAGCCTGGCCTGGCGATATCATCGGCTTGCACAACCACGGCACTATTCAGATCGGCGATACCTTCACCCAGGGCGAAACGATGAAGTTCACCGGTATCCCGAACTTCGCGCCGGAACTGTTCCGTCGTATTCGTCTGAAGGATCCGTTGAAGCAGAAACAGCTGCTGAAAGGGCTGGTACAACTTTCCGAAGAGGGCGCGGTGCAGGTCTTCCGTCCGATTGCCAATAACGACCTGATCGTTGGCGCGGTGGGCGTGCTGCAGTTTGATGTGGTCGTGGCCCGACTGAAAAGCGAGTACAACGTTGAAGCGATTTACGAGTCCGTCAACGTGGCGACCGCGCGTTGGGTGGAATCCACCGACGTGAAGAAATTTGAGGAATTTAAGCGTAAAAACGAAATTCAGCTGGCCCTGGATGGCGGTGATAACCTGACCTATATCGCCCCGACCATGGTGAACCTGAATCTGACTCAGGAACGTTATCCTGAAGTTCTGTTCCGTAAAACCCGCGAGCACTAATCCCTCCCGGAGCGCGGTGTTGGCCGCGCTCCACGCTATTTTTTTCTCGTTAATTTCCCCTGATTTACGTTATAGAAAGTTCTTAAAGATCCGCCTTGCCGTGATTTTTTGTGCATATTTCCCGCCTCCCTCATCACCTTCTACTATATTTAATAAGTAATTTTTAAGATTCTGGCTTAATAAGCTACTTATTTAGCTTTACCCATATAGAAATAACGAGGACATAATGATGACAAGACTAAAGAATGCCGGAGCGCTGGTGGCTCTCTTCTTAGGCTCAGCCATGATAAGTGTCTCGGCATATGCAGAAAACTCAACGACAGACAGTGCAAAATCGGTAGCTAACAGCGCCGGTCAGGCGGTTGACAGCTCACTGAATAAAGTCGGCGACTTTATGGATGACAGCACCATCACCGCCCGGGTGAAAGCGGCGCTGATTGACGATAAAAGTATTAGCAGTGCCGGTATCTCCGTGAAAACGGAGAATAAAGTGGTGACCCTAAGCGGCTCAGTCGACAGCACTGCCCAGAAGGAGCAGGCGCTGAGCGTGGCGAAAAACGTCAAAGGCGTTACCACGGTTACCGACAAGCTAAGCGTCAGTGAAGAGCAGTCCGCCAGCCTGAAAGGGTATGCCGGCGACACCGCTATCACCAGTCAAATCAAAGCGAAACTGTTGGCGGATGACATGGTGCCATCGCGAAACATCACGGTGGAAACCAGTGACGGCGTGGTGCAGTTATCCGGCAGCGTAGAAACCCGCCAGCAGGCGGATCGCGCAGCGGATATTGCGAAAGCCATTTCCGGCGTGAAAAGCGTCGAAAATAATCTCAGCGTTAAATAAACCATTCACATTAATAATGTTATAGCCATTTTTATCTCCAGGTTCTGCATTACGGACGAGCGGTAAACGGCAATATTTCCGGGTGCGCATTGGCGCGATTAACCCGAAAAAACGGATACCGCTTTGATGGCCGTAATATGAAGTATGGCGAGCAGCCGTTGAATAAAAAGAGCACGACAGGGTTGATACCCGCGCGTCTTCAGCGTGTGGCAATGCAACCGTTACTCACTATGGTAAGGAGTAGACTATGTTTCGATGGGGCATTATTTTTCTGGTCATCGCACTGATTGCCGCAGCGTTAGGATTTGGTAGCCTGGCAGGTACAGCAGCCTGGGCGGCGAAAATCGTCTTTGTCGTCGGTATTATTCTGTTCCTGATCAGCCTGTTTACCGGGCGCAAGCGTCCATAGCAAGCGTGTTTTCCCTGCCGCATAACCGGCGAAACGCCGTTGTATGACATAGCGTTTTACATAAAGCCAGTCCTCAGGACTGGCTTTCGTGCTTTCTGGGGGGTAATAATTGAGAACTCCTGGCGATGATCGCAGGCCAGGCAGGTTGTCGCGCTGGCGGCTTGTAGCGTAGTGGATCATTTTTGCGCTTTTAGAATAAACAGAACAGGAAAGCAGGGTGGGGCATCGAATTCCCGTAACGCTTGGCAATATCACGCCGTTATCCGTAGAACCGTTTCGACCGGGCAAACTTGGCCTGGTGTGTGAGGGTGGCGGTCAGCGGGGTATTTTTACCGCCGGGGTGCTGGATGAGTTCATGCGCGCCGGGTTTAACCCCTTCGACATTATGCTGGGGACCTCCGCCGGGGCGCAGAACCTGTCGGCCTATATCTGCAACCAACAGGGCTATGCCCGCAAGGTGATCACGCGCTATACCACCGCCCGTGAGTTTTTCGATCCGATGCGTTTTGTGCGTGGCGGCAACCTGATTGACCTCGACTGGTTGCTGGAGGTGACGGCGCAGAAAATGCCGCTGGCGATGGATTACGCACTGGAGCGGTTCGCCCAGGGCAAGGAACTGTGGCTGTGTGCCTGTCGTGGCGATGATTACACGGCCAGCTACTTCTCCCCGACGCAAACCACCTGGCTCGATCTGATCCGCGCCTCGAGCGCGATTCCCGGTTTTTACCGTAGCGGCGTCACCCTGGACGGCATCAGCTATCTGGATGGCGGCGTCAGCGATCCTATCCCCGTTCAGGAAGCCGCCCGTCGCGGGGCGCAAACCATTGTGGTGATCCGCACGGTTCCCTCGCAGATGTACTACACCCCGCAATGGTTTAAACGAATGGAACGCTGGCTGGGAGAAAGCAGCCTGCAGCCGTTGGTGAATCTGGTGCAGCATCATGAAGCGACCTACCGTGCGACCCAACAGTTTATCGAGACGCCGCCGGGTAAGCTGCGGATCCTGGAAATCTTCCCGCCCAAACCGCTAAAAAGTATGGCTCTGGGCAGCCGGTTGCCGGCGCTGCGGGATGATTACAAGACCGGGCGCCAGTGCGGCCGCTATTTTCTGGCGACGGTGGGCAAACTGCTTGCCGACAGCCCGCCACTGGTGCGTCATCTGCCACGCGTCACCCAGCCGACGGCGGTGGTCGTGCCGCCAGCCGCGGTGGCCAACGATCCGCAGCCGGCTACTTTTATCGCCACCGAGCAGGCCAACGATGCCCGCTTCGATAACGAGGACCTGGCATGACGCTGCAGTTTATTGATACCCATTGCCATTTTGATTTTCCCCCTTTTAGCGGGAATGAAACTGACAGCATCGCCAGGGCGGCGCAATCAGGGGTCACGCGGATTATTGTTCCGGCCGTTGAGGCGGACCATTTCCCGCGCGTGCTGGCGCTGGCGGAGCAGCATACGGCGCTGTATGCCGCCGTTGGGCTGCACCCCATCGTCATTGAACGGCACGATGCGCAGAGCCTTGAACAGCTCGAAACCTGCCTGCAAGCGCGTCACCACAAGCTGGTGGCGGTGGGCGAAATCGGCCTCGATCTGTATCGTGAAGAGCCGCAGTTTGACCGCCAGGTACAGATCCTGGAAGCACAACTGCGGCTGGCGAAGCGTTACGATCTGCCGGTGATCCTTCATTCCCGTCGCACCCACGATAAGCTGGCGATGCTGCTGAAAAAACACGCTCTGCCGCGGACCGGGGTGGTCCACGGGTTTGCGGGCAGCCTGCAGCAGGCGGAACGTTTCGTGCAGTCCGGCTACAAAATCGGTGTTGGCGGGACCATTACCTATCCGCGTGCCAGTAAGACCCGGGAGGTGATGGCGCGGCTGCCGCTGTCGGCGCTGCTGCTGGAAACGGATGCCCCGGATATGCCGCTCAATGGTTTTCAGGGGGCGCCTAACCGCCCTGAACAGGCGGCACGGGTGTTTACCGTTCTGTGTGAGCTCCGCCGCGAGCCGCCAGAGGTCATCGCGCAGGCCTTGCTCGACAATACCACCGCGCTGTTTACCCTGGCGTAAATCCCTTTTGGTGATGCGAGTCTCATTCTTGCCTTTTTATCTCATTGTTTTGCTTTAAAACTGAGAGTTAAGGCAAGAAAGATAGTTTCATGCCGTTATAATCCTGTTTTTAGTGCTGAACTATCAATACACAGGGACTCTGTATGCAAATCATCATGGGACTTATCGGCATGGTAGTGCTGTTAGCTATTGCCGTGCTCCTCTCCAATAACCGAAAAGCGATTAACCTGCGCACCGTCTTTGGCGCCTGGATGATTCAGGTGGGGATCGGGGCGTTAGTGCTCTATGTTCCTGCCGGGCGCAAGGTGCTGCTGGCGATGTCCGAAGGCGTTGCCAACGTGATTGCCTATGGCAATGAAGGTATCGGCTTTATCTTCGGCGGCCTGGTCTCCGACAAGATGTTTGAAGTCTTTGGCGGCGGCGGGTTTGTCTTCGCGCTGCGCGTCCTGCCGGTTATCGTCTTTTTCTCCTCGCTGATTGCCGTGCTCTACTATCTGGGCATTATGCAGTTTGTTATCCGTATTCTTGGTGGCTCGCTGCGTGCGGTTTTAAAGACCTCGCGTACGGAATCCCTGTCCGCGACGGCGAATATCTTCGTCGGGCAGACAGAAGCGCCGCTGGTGGTCCGTCCCTATATCGCGACCATGACCCGCTCTGAACTCTTTGCGGTGATGTGCGGTGGTCTGGCGTCGGTGGCCGGTTCGGTGCTGGCCGGTTATGCCCAGATGGGCGTGCCGCTCGAGTATCTGATTGCCGCCTCCTTTATGGCGGCGCCGGGTGGCTTGCTGTTTGCCAAAATTATCGTGCCGGAAACCGAGACCCCAGACGACCGACCTTCCCGCGATAAAAACGTTGCGGATCCGGACGCTCCGGCAAACGTACTGGATGCGGCAGCATCCGGCGCGGCCTCCGGCATGCAGTTAGCCCTGAACGTCGGCGCCATGCTGCTGGCTTTCATCGCGCTGATTGCTCTGCTTAACGGTATTCTGTCCGGCGTCGGCGGCTGGTTTAATCATCCGGATCTGTCGCTGCAGATGATCCTCGGCTGGGTCTTCTCACCGCTGGCATGGGTGATTGGCGTGCCATGGCATGAGGCTAATGTCGCCGGTTCCTTTATCGGTCAGAAGCTGATTATTAACGAGTTTGTGGCCTACATGAACTTTGGCGAGTACCTGAAAGCCGATGCCGACGTTGCGGCGGCGGGCCTGCAGGTGATTTCGGCCCAGACCAAAGCCATCATCTCCTTTGCGCTGTGCGGGTTTGCCAACCTGTCGTCTATCGCGATTTTGATTGGCGGACTGGGCGGCATGGCGCCGAACCGTCGCCAGGAGATCGCGCAGCTTGGCTTGCGTGCCGTGGCTGCGGGTACGCTCTCTAATCTGATGAGCGCCACCATCGCCGGGGTGTTCCTCGCCCTGTAGTGAGGTTACCGGCATCGTGCCGGTAGCCGTACCGGCGGCAATGTGCCGCCGGACCCCCTTCTCTATGTGATAATTCCATCACGCGCGACTTTGAAATAAAATCGCTTACTTTCAATGGTTAAGTGTTTTTTAGGCGATTTACTATGCGACGAATGTTGGTTGCGGTCGAGATCTCTCACATCTTTATGTTATTATAATAACATCATCACGCGATGAGGAATTCTGGTTATGCTTAAAGCAGACTTAAAGAAAACCTGTCGCCCGCAGGAGAGATGCTGCGCTTGTTTAAGTGATGAATGTCACATTAAAGTAATGCAAATTCGCAATGAGTTTTCATTAACTGTGATGAATGTCGAAGTGTAACCGCGAGGCGATGTTACAATAGTAACAGACTCGCAAGGTGAACAAACCATTGAACGGCACTACGCCCTCGGAGTATGAAATGACCGATTTATCTGCAAGCAGCCTGCGCGCGTTGAAACTGATGGACCTGACTACGCTGAATGACGATGACACCAATGAAAAGGTGATCGCGCTGTGCCATCAGGCGAAAACGCCGGTAGGAAATACTGCCGCTATCTGTATCTATCCGCGCTTTATCCCGATTGCCCGTAAAACGCTGAACGAGCAGGGTACCCCGGACATCCGCATTGCGACGGTAACCAACTTCCCGCACGGTAACGATGATATCGATATCGCGCTGGCAGAAACCCGCGCGGCTATCGCCTACGGCGCGGACGAAGTCGACGTGGTCTTCCCGTATCGTGCGCTGATCGCCGGTAACGAGCAGATCGGGTTCGATCTGGTTAAAGCCTGTAAAGACGCTTGTGCAGCGGCGAACGTACTGCTGAAAGTGATCATCGAAACCGGTGAGCTGAAAGAAGAAGCGTTAATCCGCAAAGCCTCTGAAATTTCTATCAAAGCGGGTGCGGATTTCATCAAAACCTCTACCGGTAAAGTGCCGGTTAACGCCACGCCGGAAAGCGCACGCATCATGCTGGAAGTGATCCGCGATATGGGCGTTCAGAAAACCGTTGGTTTTAAACCTGCGGGCGGCGTGCGCAGCGCCGAAGACGCACAGCAGTTCCTGGCGATTGCCGACGAGCTGTTTGGTGCAGACTGGGCTGATTCTCGCCACTACCGTTTTGGCGCATCCAGCCTGTTGGCCAGCCTGTTGAAAGCGCTGGGCCACGGCGATGGTAAGAGCGCAAGCGCCTATTAATTCTCCTTTCGCGGCGGGTTTTCCGCCGCACTTAACCTGATTCCTCGGGGGGTACCGTGTTTCTCGCACAAGAAATTATTCGTAAAAAACGCGATGGTCACGCGCTGAGCGATGAAGAAATCCGTTTCTTTATCAACGGCATTCGTGATAACACCGTGTCGGAAGGGCAGATTGCCGCCCTGGCGATGACCATTTTCTTCCATGATATGAGCATGCCGGAACGCGTCTCGCTGACCATGGCGATGCGGGACTCCGGAACCGTCCTCGACTGGAAAAGCCTGAACCTGAACGGCCCGATTGTGGATAAACACTCCACCGGCGGCGTTGGTGACGTGACGTCACTGATGCTGGGCCCGATGGTGGCGGCGTGCGGCGGCTATGTGCCGATGATTTCCGGGCGTGGTCTGGGCCATACCGGGGGCACGCTCGACAAACTGGAAGCCATTCCTGGCTTCGATATCTTCCCGGATGACGCGCGTTTCCGCGACATTATTAAAGACGTTGGCGTTGCGATTATCGGGCAGACCAGCTCGCTGGCGCCGGCCGACAAACGTTTTTATGCCACCCGCGATATTACCGCGACGGTGGATTCTATCCCGCTCATCACCGCCTCTATTCTGGCGAAGAAACTGGCGGAAGGCCTGGATGCGCTGGTGATGGATGTGAAAGTCGGCAGCGGTGCGTTTATGCCGACCTATGAACTCTCTGCGGCGCTTGCCGAAGCGATCGTTGGCGTCTCCAACGGCGCCGGCGTGCGCACTACCGCGCTGTTGACCGATATGAATCAGGTGCTGGCATCCAGCGCCGGTAACGCGGTCGAAGTTCGCGAAGCGGTACAGTTCCTGACCGGTGAATACCGTAACCCGCGGCTGTTTGATGTGACCATGGCGCTGTGCGTCGAAATGCTGATCTCCGGCAAACTGGCCCGGGACGACGCCGACGCGCGGGCGAAACTGCAGGCGGTGCTGGACAACGGCAAGGCGGCAGAGGTCTTTGGCCGCATGGTTGCCGCCCAGAAAGGGCCGAACGATTTCGTTGAAAACTATGCGAAATACCTGCCAACCGCCATGCTGAGCAAAGCGGTCTACGCCGATGGCGAAGGGTTTGTGGCGGAAATGGACACCCGTGCGCTGGGAATGGCCGTGGTCTCGATGGGCGGCGGTCGTCGTCAGGCTTCTGACCTGATTGACTATAGCGTCGGCTTTACCGATATGGCTCGTCTGGGCGACAGCATCGACGGACAGCGACCGCTGGCGGTGATCCACGCGAAAGACGAAAGCAGCTGGCAGGAAGCAGCCAAAGCCGTAAAAGCGGCAATTAAACTGGACGATACGGCACCGAAAGAAACCCCGACGGTCTATCGCCGAATCACCGAATAGCGGTATACTGATCTGATCGCTTTTTTGCAGCGCAAAAGGTACGGAGAATAATATGAAACGTGCATTTATTATGGTGCTGGACTCTTTCGGCATCGGTGCGACTGAAGATGCCGCTCGCTTTGGCGACGTCGGCGCAGACACCCTGGGGCATATCGCTGAGGCGTGTGCGAAAGGGGAAGCAGACCATGGTCGTCAAGGCCCGCTGAATCTGCCAAACCTGACCCGTCTGGGTCTGGTGAAAGCCCATGAAGGCTCTACCGGTAAAATTGCTGCGGGTATGGACGGCAACGCCGAAGTCATCGGCGCGTACGGCTGGGCCCACGAGCTCTCATCCGGTAAAGATACCCCGTCAGGCCACTGGGAAATCGCCGGTGTGCCGGTACTGTTTGACTGGGGCTACTTCTCCGATCACGAAAACAGCTTCCCGCAGGAGCTGCTGGACAAGCTGGTTAAGCGTGCCAATCTGCCAGGCTACCTCGGCAACTGCCACTCCTCGGGCACCGTGATTCTCGATCAACTGGGCGAAGAGCATATGAAAACCGGCAAGCCGATTTTCTATACTTCTGCTGACTCGGTGTTCCAGATCGCCTGCCATGAAGAGACCTACGGCCTCGATAAGCTGTATGAGCTGTGCGAAATTGCCCGTGAAGAGCTGACCGAAGGCGGTTACAACATCGGCCGCGTTATTGCGCGTCCGTTTATCGGCGACAAAGCCGGTAACTTCCAGCGTACCGGTAACCGTCATGACCTGGCGGTGGAACCACCGGCGGCGACGGTGCTGCAGAAACTGGTGGACGAGAAAGACGGCCACGTGGTGTCGGTCGGGAAAATCGCCGATATCTACGCCAACTGCGGGATCACTAAAAAAGTGAAAGCAACGGGCCTGGATGCGCTGTTTGACGCCACCATCACCGAGATGAAAGAAGCCGGTGATAAGACTATCGTCTTCACCAACTTTGTTGATTTCGACTCTTCCTGGGGCCACCGTCGCGATATCGCCGGTTATGCTGCGGGTCTGGAGCTCTTCGACCGCCGTCTGCCGGAGCTGATGGCGCTGGTGGGCGAAGACGATCTGCTGATCCTGACCGCCGACCACGGCTGCGACCCGAGCTGGCAGGGTACCGACCACACCCGCGAACATATTCCGGTGCTGGTGTACGGCCCGAAAGTGAAAGCCGGTTCCCTGGGCCACCGCGAAACCTTCGCGGATATCGGTCAGACCCTGGCAAAATACTTTGGTACTTCTGACATGGAATATGGCAAAGCCATGTTCTGAGGTCATTGCCGGGTGGCGACAGCGCCACCCGGCACAAAAATTCAAATTAAAAGGAACTGAAGATGGCAACTCCACATATTAACGCCGAGATGGGTGATTTCGCTGACGTCGTGCTGATGCCGGGCGACCCGCTGCGTGCGAAGCACATCGCGGAAACCTTCCTTGAAGACGTGCGTGAAGTGAACAACGTGCGCGGCATGCTGGGCTTCACCGGTACCTACAAGGGCCGCAAAATCTCCGTCATGGGTCACGGTATGGGTATCCCGTCCTGCTCCATCTACACCAAAGAGCTGATCACCGATTTCGGCGTGAAGAAGATTATTCGTGTGGGTTCCTGCGGCGCGGTACGTGCTGATGTGAAACTGCGTGATGTCGTTATCGGGATGGGCGCGTGCACCGACTCTAAAGTCAACCGCCTGCGCTTTAAAGACCATGATTTTGCTGCAATTGCCGATTTTGGCATGGTGCGCAACGCTGTTGATGCGGCAAAAGCACTGGGCGTAGACGCGCGCGTGGGGAACATTTTCTCCGCCGATCTGTTCTACACGCCGGATCCGTCAATGTTCGACGTGATGGAAAAATACGGCATCCTGGGTGTGGAAATGGAAGCTGCCGGGATCTACGGCGTGGCGGCAGAGTTCGGTGCGAAAGCGCTGACCATCTGTACCGTTTCCGATCATATCCGTACCCACGAGCAGACCACCGCTGCCGAGCGTCAGACCACCTTCAACGATATGATCAAAATCGCGCTGGAATCCGTTCTGCTGGGCGATCAAGAGTAATCGTATCTCGTCCCTCTCCGTGGGGGAGGGACGCTGTTTCCCGCGGCGCGCCTGGCGCGGTCGCGGGAACGTCACCTGCCAGTACTACCGCACCGCCCCCGCGATCCATGTGGCCAGCTCACTCAACTCTTTTTCCTGCTCCGGGAAGGTGTCCCGCAACGTCTCGCAGGTTTGTTGCAATACCTCAGCCCGATACGCGCAGCCTTGTAATCGCTCAGCCAGCGCCTCCAGCGGTGCCGGATTCAGGCTATCGGTAAAGACCTGAGCTCGGGTGATATGCCCCTTCTCGACGTCAAAATGCAGCTCGACGCCGCCCCAGCTAAAGCGCTCATCCAGCAGGTGTGAAAAGGCCGGTGCCTGGCCAAAATTCCATGCCCAGCTGCTCTGGCGCGCGAAGGTATCGGCAAAATTCGGCAGATCCGGGGTCTTATCCGGTGAAATGACTTCGGCGGCGACGCGTTCGCCGTAGTGATCGAAAAAGGCCTCTTCAATTGCGGTACACACCTGCTGGTGAGTGACGCCCGGCAGCAGTTCGACCAGGTTTGCCACCCGGCCGCGAACCGAGGTAATGCCTTTCGCCTGAAGCTTTTTCTTGTCCGGATTGAGGTAATTTGCCAGACGGCTCAAATCGGCATTCAACAGTAGCGTGCCGTGGTGAAAGCCGCGGTCACTGGTTTCGCGGTAGGCGGAGCCAGAAACTTTGCGATCGCCTTCGGCCGTTTTCACCACCAGGTCGTTGCGCCCGGACGCTTCTGCTGTAACGCCCAACGCGTTAAGCGCGGCCAGCACAATCCGGGTGGAGACGGTTTTGTCGTACTCCGGTTTACCGGCCATAAAGGTAAAGCAGGTATTGCCCAGGTCGTGGAATACCGCGCCGCCGCCGCTGCTGCGACGGGCCAGGCGCACGTTATCCTCTTCCATACGACGGGTGTTGCACTCTTTCCACGGGTTTTGCGCCCGCCCAATCACCACCGTGTCGGCGTTGCGCCACAGGAACAGCACCCGTTGAGTGGCGGGCATCTGGCGGAAGATGCACTCCTCGACCGCGAGGTTAAACCACGGATCGGTGGAGTCTGAGAGCAGCAAGCGGAGCGTCGACATCAGCGATTTCCTTATTCTGATTCATCTTTGTCTTCGTCCTGCACCGGTTTATTCGCGGTCAGCAGGAAGGGGGATTGTTGCCAGCGGGTGCGTTTACCCTGCAGCAGGGTACGAGTCAGCACCACGCCGATAGCCAGCGATAGCAGGAGCATCAGGCGTAAAATGTTGGTGGTATTATCCACCTGTTTTGCCTCGGTCGCTAAGGTATGGGTGTCCAGTGTCAGGCGCAGGTAGCCGAGCGGGCCGTTTTTACCTTCAATTGGCTCCACGATTTGCTGATTGAAGTAGCCGCCCGCTTTTTTGCCATCCAGCGCCAGCCGGTCGCGGACATTAACCCCTTCGCCCGAGCGGGCAACCAGATCGCCCTGATCGTCATAGACCCCGGCATCGAGGATCCGGCTCTGGCGAGTGAGCTGCTCCAGCAGCTGGCCGATGCGCTTTTCATCAGGCGTTTCGCTACGCATCATCGGGGCCAGATTCAGAGTAACCTGCTGCGCAAGGGTGCGAGCCAGTTCTTCTAACTGTGGATTACGTTGCTTTTGGCTGTTCTGGCTGAACCACGACGCGCCCTGCATCAGAGCAACGAGCAGCGCGAGACAGATAAGAACAATGACCGCGCGATGCAGTCGGAATTTCAGTTTTGCGCGTACCATATTCCACCTTTAATATTTACAGCTTAATGTTGCCAGAAGCGCTGGTTACAAGGTAGCCTCATGCGTTATTTTCCTGGCTTGAATAAAGAAATGTGGAGCCGTAATGCCAAACAGTTTGACCTGGTGCGATCTGCCCGAAGATGTTTCCCTGTGGCCTGGATTACCGCTTTCGCTGAGCGGTGATGAGGTCATGCCGCTGGATTATCACGCCGGACGTAGCGGCTGGCTGCTGTACGGACGCGGCCTGGATAAACGCCGTCTGACGGACTGGCAGCGTGAACTGGGGGCGGCGTTGGTGATTGTGGCTTCCTGGGCGGTCGACGACTATCAGGTGATTCGTCTGGCGGGCTCCCTGACGCAGCGGGCAACCCGGCTGGCTCACGATGCGGGGCTGGATGTCGCGCCGTTAGGCAAAATCCCTCATCTGCGCACTCCGGGGCTGCTGGTGATGGACATGGACTCAACGGCGATTCAGATCGAGTGTATCGACGAAATCGCTAAGCTGGCCGGCACCGGCGAACTGGTGTCGGAAGTGACCGAGCGCGCGATGCGCGGCGAGCTGGACTTCACCGCCAGCCTGCGCCAGCGCGTAGCGACGCTGAAAGATGCCGATGCCGGTATTCTGCTGCAGGTCCGTGAGTCGCTGCCGCTGATGCCGGGCCTGACCCAACTGGTGCTGAAGCTCGAAACGTTGGGCTGGAAGGTGGCGATTGCCTCCGGCGGCTTCACCTTCTTTGCCGAATACCTGCGCGATAAGCTGCATCTTGATACCGTGGTCGCCAACGAACTGGAGATCATGGACGGCAAGCTGACCGGCAACGTCATCGGCGATATCGTCGATGCGAAATACAAAGCCGCGACCCTGAAGAAGCTGGCGGAAAAATATGAAATCCAGCCTACGCAAACCGTGGCAATTGGCGATGGCGCCAACGATCTGCCGATGATCAAGGCGGCGGGGCTGGGGATCGCCTATCATGCCAAGCCAAAAGTGAACGAACAGTCGGAAGTGACCATTCGTCACGCCGATCTGATGGGGGTCTTCTGTATCCTCTCGGGCAGCATGAATCAAAAGTAAGAGGTAACACGTGGCGAAAGCTCCAAAACGCGCATTTGTCTGTAATGAATGTGGTGCGGATTACCCGCGCTGGCAGGGGCAGTGCAGCGCCTGCCAGGCCTGGAATACCATCACCGAGATGCGCATTGCCGCTTCGCCGCAGGTGGCGAGAAACGAGCGTCTGACGGGCTACGCCGGGAATGCCGGCGTGTCGAAAGTGCAAAAACTGTCGGAGATCAGCCTCGAGGCGCTCCCGCGTTTCTCCACCGGCTTTAAAGAGTTCGACCGCGTGCTGGGCGGCGGCGTGGTGCCAGGCAGCGCGATTCTGATTGGCGGCAGCCCCGGCGCCGGTAAATCAACGCTGCTGCTGCAGACGCTGTGCCGGCTGTCTGAAAATATGAAAACGCTGTATGTCACCGGGGAAGAGTCGCTGCAGCAGGTGGCGATGCGAGCGCATCGTCTGGGGCTGCCGACGGCCAATCTCAACATGCTCTCGGAAACCAGCATCGAGCAAATCTGCCAGATAGCCGATGACGAAAAGCCGCAGCTGATGGTGATCGACTCGATCCAGGTGATGCATATGGCTGACGTACAGTCGTCGCCGGGCAGCGTCGCTCAGGTGCGTGAAACCGCCGCCTATCTGACCCGGTTCGCCAAAACCCGCGACGTGGCGATTATCATGGTTGGCCATGTGACCAAAGACGGCTCGCTGGCCGGGCCGAAGGTGCTGGAGCACTGTATCGACTGTTCGGTGCTGCTGGATGGCGACGCCGACTCACGCTTTCGTACCTTACGCAGCCATAAAAACCGTTTTGGCGCGGTGAATGAGCTAGGCGTCTTCGCGATGACCGAGCAGGGGCTGCGTGAAATCAGCAACCCGTCGGCGATTTTCCTTAGCCGGGGCGATGAAGTCACTTCCGGCAGCTCGGTGATGGTGGTCTGGGAAGGCACCCGTCCGCTGCTGGTGGAGATCCAGGCGCTGGTCGATCACTCGATGATGTCAAACCCGCGCCGCGTGGCAGTGGGGCTGGAGCAGAACCGTCTCGCGATTTTGCTGGCGGTACTGCATCGCCACGGCGGCCTGCAGATGGCCGACCAGGACGTGTTTGTTAACGTCGTCGGCGGGGTGAAAGTGGCAGAAACCAGCGCCGACCTGGCCTTGCTGCTGGCGATGGTCTCCAGCCTGCGCGATCGCCCGTTGCCGCAGGATCTGGTAGTCTTCGGTGAAGTGGGGTTATCAGGTGAGATCCGTCCGGTGCCGAGCGGCCAGGAGCGGATTTCCGAAGCGGCAAAACACGGTTTTCGCCGCGCGATTGTTCCGGCAGCCAACGTGCCGAAAAAAGCACCAGAAGGGATGCAAATCTTTGGTGTGAAAAAGCTTTCAGACGCACTAAGTGTGTTTGACGACTTATAATTAAATACCCGTCGCCCCGGGTATTTTCTTTATTTTTGCTAAAGCAGGAGGCTCTTGTGTCATCGTTCGACTATCTCAAAACCGCCATAAAGCAGAAGGGCTGTACACTGCAGCAGGTTGCGGAAGCCAGCGGAATGACCAAAGGCTATTTGAGCCAATTGCTGAATGCCAAGATCAAAAGCCCCAGCGCGCAGAAGCTGGAAGCGCTGCACCGTTTTCTGGGGCTTGAATTCCCGCGCCGGCAAAAGAGCGTAGGCGTGGTGTTTGGCAAATTTTATCCGCTGCACACCGGGCATATCTATCTTATCCAGCGCGCCTGTAGCCAGGTGGATGAACTGCATATCATCATGGGCTACGACGATCCCCGTGACCGCGAGCTGTTTGAAAAGAGTGCGATGTCGCAGCAGCCGACCGTGCCTGATCGTTTGCGCTGGCTGCTGCAGACCTTTAAATATCAAAAAAACATTCGTATCCACGCCTTCAATGAAGAGGGGATGGAGCCTTATCCGCACGGCTGGGACGTCTGGAGCCATGGGATCCGCGCCTTTATGGATGAAAAAGGCATTGAGCCCAACTGGATCTATACCTCGGAGGAGGGCGATGCGGCGCAGTATCTCGAGCATCTGGGAATTGAAACCGTCTTGATCGATCCGAAACGTACCTTTATGAGCATCAGCGGCGGGCAGATTCGTGAAAACCCCTTCCGCTATTGGGAATATATCCCGACGGAAGTGAAGCCGTTCTTTGTGCGCACGGTGGCGATCCTCGGCGGCGAATCGAGCGGCAAATCGACGCTGGTGAACAAGCTCGCCAACATCTTCAATACCACCAGCGCCTGGGAATATGGCCGCGACTATGTGTTTTCGCATCTTGGCGGCGATGAGATGGCGCTACAGTATTCTGACTATGACAAAATCGCACTGGGCCATGCGCAGTATATTGATTTTGCAGTAAAATATGCCAATAAAGTGGCGTTTATCGATACGGATTTTGTCAGTACTCAGGCGTTTTGTCTGAAGTATGAAGGGCGCGAGCATCCTTTTGTTCAGGCGCTGATCGACGAGTACCGCTTCGACCTGGTGATTCTGCTGGAGAACAACACCCCGTGGGTGGCCGATGGCCTGCGCAGTCTGGGGAGCTCGGTGGATCGCAAAGAGTTCCAGACGCTGTTGATATCGTTGCTTAAAGAGAATGAGATCGACTTCGTGCATGTGAAGGAGTCGGACTACGATGCGCGCTTCCTGTGCTGTGTCGATCTGGTGAAGCAGCTAATGGGTGAACCGCTCGCCATGTAGCCCGGATAAGGCGCTGACGCTACTATCCTGAACGGGGCGACGTGAGCCGCTTGTCGGGGTGAAAAAAAAACGGGTGGCATTTGCCACCCGTTTTTATTACTTCGCGATACGCTTGTACTTGATTCGCTTTGGCTCCAGCGCATCGGCGCCGAGAGTGCGTTTCTTGTACTCTTCGTATTCGGTAAAGTTACCTTCGAAGAACTCGACTTTACCTTCATCCTGGTAATCCAGAATGTGGGTCGCGATACGGTCGAGGAACCAACGGTCGTGCGAGATAACCATGGCACAGCCCGGGAATTCCAGCAGGGCGTTTTCTAACGCGCGCAGGGTTTCGATATCCAGGTCGTTGGTCGGTTCATCGAGCAGCAGCACGTTGCCGCCAACCTGCAGCAGCTTCGCGAGGTGCAGACGACCGCGCTCACCACCGGAGAGTTCGCCCACGCGTTTACCCTGATCGACGCCCTTAAAGTTAAAGCGACCGACGTAGGCGCGGCTTGGCATCTCGGTGTTGCCAATCTTCATGATATCCAGACCGCCGGAGACTTCTTCCCACACGGTTTTGCTGTTATCCATCGCATCACGGAACTGATCGACGGACGCCAGCTTCACGGTTTCACCGAGGGTGATAGCACCGGCATCAGGCTGTTCCTGACCGGACATCATGCGGAACAGCGTGGATTTACCGGCGCCGTTCGGCCCGATAATCCCGACAATCGCGCCCTTCGGTACTGAGAAGGTCAGATCGTCAATCAGCACGCGGTCGCCGTAAGACTTACGCAGGTTGCTGACTTCAACGACTTTATCCCCCAGACGGGCTCCCGGCGGAATAAACAGTTCGTTGGTTTCGTTACGCTTCTGGTATTCCACGTTGTTAAGCTCTTCAAAGCGCGCCAGACGGGCTTTGCCCTTCGACTGACGGCCTTTCGCGCCCTGGCGTACCCACTCCAGCTCTTTCTCAATGGATTTACGGCGGGCCGCTTCCTGAGAGGCTTCCTGAGCCAGACGCTGATCTTTCTGCTCCAGCCAGGAGGAGTAGTTGCCTTCCCATGGAATGCCTTCGCCGCGGTCCAGCTCGAGGATCCAGCCGGCGACGTTGTCGAGGAAGTAACGGTCGTGGGTAATCGCCACTACGGTCCCTTCGAAGTCGTGCAGGAAGCGTTCCAGCCAGGCCACGGATTCGGCATCCAGGTGGTTGGTCGGTTCGTCGAGCAGCAGCATGTCTGGTTTTTCCAGCAGCAGGCGGCACAGCGCCACGCGGCGGCGTTCACCACCTGACAGGGTCGCGATTTTCGCATCCCAGTCCGGCAGACGCAGGGCATCGGCCGCACGCTCCAGCTGAACGTTCAGGTTATGGCCATCGTGAGCCTGAATGATCTCTTCAAACTTGCCCTGTTGCGCGGCGAGTTTATCGAAATCGGCATCTGGCTCAGCATACTTCGCGTACACCTCATCCAGCCCTTTCAGCGCGTTAACCACTTCGGCGACCGCTTCTTCCACGGACTCACGAACGGTTTGCTCCGGGTTCAGCTGCGGCTCCTGCGGCAGATAGCCAATTTTCAGGCCAGGCTGCGGGCGGGCTTCACCTTCGATATCGGTATCGATGCCGGCCATAATGCGTAGCAGGGTAGACTTACCTGCACCGTTCAGACCGAGAACACCGATCTTCGCGCCAGGGAAGAAGCTCAGAGAGATATTTTTCAAAATATGACGTTTCGGCGGAACCACTTTGCCGACACGATGCATGGTATAAACGAATTGAGCCACGTTGGACTTCGCCTCTTTTATATACTCGTTATCCTTCAGGCTGCCTCGGTGTTGGCGACATCTGAAACGCCGGTCACATAGTGAGCTATGCTCCCTGGGAATTCCTGTGTTGCCGCCCTGATGCAGTCAGAATGATGTTGAGTAGAGTAGTGAATAGTTTTCAAAGGCGAAGTGTAGCCTTTTTCGCACGGTAATCCCAGAGAGGCGATAGGATTCACAGAAGCGTAAAAAAATGTCCAGGACGTGGCACGTTTGGCGTTGTCTGGTTAGCATATCTATATGCGACACTGGGATATTTTACACGCGGCACGATGCTGCTCTGATGTAAACAGATGTACTTAAATAGGGGAAGAGCTTGTGGAAAAAGCCAAAACAATGGCATGGCGTCTTCTGGCGGCCAGCATCAGTCTGCTGACGTTCAGTCAACTGGTGCATGCGGATTCACTGGATGAACAGCGCAACCGCTATGCTCAAATTAAACAGGCGTGGGACAGCCGGCAGATGTCCGTTGTCGAACAGCTGATGCCTACGCTGGCGAGCTATCCGCTATACCCTTATCTGCAATACCGGCAGATAACGGACGATTTGATGAACCAGCCGACGCTGGTGGTGAAAAACTTTATTGAGGCGAACCCGACGCTGCCGCCGGCTCGCTCGCTGAAATCACGCTTCGTTAATGAACTGGCACGCCGCGCCGACTGGAACGGCCTGCTGGCATTCAGTCCCGATAAACCAACCAGCACCGAAGCGCAGTGTAATTACTACTACGCGAAGCTGAGCGTCGGCCAGACGCAGGAAGCCTGGGATGGCGCGAAAACGCTGTGGCTGACCGGTAAAAGCCAACCTAACGCCTGTGACGCGCTGTTTAGCGCCTGGCGTTCCTCCGGGAAGCAGGATCCGCTGGCGTACCTCGAACGTATCCGTCTGGCCATGAAGGCCGGCAATACCGCCCTGGTGAGGGTACTGGCGCAGCAGATGCCGCCGGAATACCAGACCATTTCCTCCGCGGTTGTTGCGCTGGCAAACGATCCCAATACGGTGATGACCTTTGCCCGCACCACCGGAGCGACGGACTTCACCCGCCAGATGGCAGCGGTGGCCTTTGCCAGCGTGGCCCGTCAGGATGCTGAAAACGCCCGCCTGATGATCCCGTCGTTGGTGCAGGCGCAGCAGCTTAATGACGATCAAACCCAGGAGCTGCGGGATATCGTCGCCTGGCGTCTGATGGGCAACGATGTTACCGAAGAGCAGGCTATCTGGCGCGATGATGCCATTATGCGCTCGCAGTCCACTTCGCTGGTGGAGCGTCGGGTGCGAATGGCGCTGGGGGCCGGGGATCGTCATGGATTAAACACCTGGCTGGCCCGCTTGCCGATGGATGCGAAAGAGAAAGATGAGTGGCGTTACTGGCAGGCGGATCTGCTGATGGAGCGCGGGCGCGACGACGAGGCCAAAGCGATCCTTCATTCATTGATGCAGCAGCGCGGTTTCTACCCGATGATTGCCGCCCAGCGTCTGGGAGAGGATTTCACCTTCCGCATCGATAAAGCCCCGGCGAATCTCGACTCCGCACTGACATCCGGACCGGAAATGGCCAGGGTACGTGAGCTGATGTACTGGAATATGGACAACACCGCGCGTAGCGAGTGGGCGAACCTGGTGACCAGCCGGACCAAAGATCAGCAGGCGCAGCTGGCGCGCTACGCGTTCAATCAGCACTGGTGGGATCTCAGCGTTCAGGCGACGATCGCCGGGAAGCTGTGGGATCAACTGGAAGAGCGCTTCCCGTTGGCCTACAACGATCTGTTCTCTCGTTATGTCAGCGGCAAAGATATTCCCCAAAGCTATGCGATGGCGATCGCTCGCCAGGAGAGCGCGTGGAATCCGAAAGTCCGTTCACCGGTTGGTGCCAGCGGCCTGATGCAAATCATGCCGGGAACGGCGACCCATACGGTCAGTATGTTCAACATCCCTGGCTACAGCAGCCCGTCGCAGCTGTTGGATCCGGAAACCAATATCAATATTGGTACCAGCTATCTGCAATATGTTTACAAGCAGTTCGGGAATAACCGTATCTACGCTTCCGCGGCCTACAACGCCGGTCCGGGAAGAGTACGCACCTGGCAGGGCAACAGCGCCGGGCGCATTGATGCGGTGGCGTTTGTCGAGAGCATTCCGTTCTCGGAAACCCGTGGCTACGTGAAGAACGTGCTGTCCTACGATGCCTACTACCGTTACTTCATGGGGCAAACGGCCCCGATGCTGAGCGACGCGGAGTGGAAGCAGCGCTACTGATACGCTGAGGTTTCGCGTCATGTACCCGGCCTGCCGCCGGTGGATGGCGCGAAATCCATAGAGTATTGAGCGGAGTATGTTATGCTTTGTACTCGTTAGTGAGTACACCGACAGGCGGCCATGGCCGCCTGTTCCAACAAGGCGGCGTAACATGACCCAACAATCCCCTTATTCAACGGCTGTGGCCGAACAGCGTCATCAGGAATGGCTGCGCTTCGTCGCCCTGCTTCAGCAGGCCTACAGCGACGATCTGCATCTGCCTTTACTGCAGTTGATGCTGACCCCGGACGAGCGTGAAGCGCTGGGCACTCGCGTGCGCATCATTGAAGAGCTGCTGCGTGGAGAAATGAGCCAGCGGGAGCTGAAAAGCGAACTTGGCGCCGGGATTGCCACCATTACACGTGGTTCTAACAGCTTAAAATCCGCTCCACCCGAGCTGCGACAGTGGCTGGAGCAGGCGCTGCTGAACGCTAGCGGTAAATAAGGTTATGGAACGGGCTGAGCGCCAGCACCACCGCCTGGTGATAGACGCTGCTGCGGGTGAGTTTACCCGCGGTAAAGACGCCGATAGCCCCTTCTTTACGGCCAATCTCATCAATGCCGGTTTGCTGCGACATCACCGGTCCTAGCGCTTCGCCAGCGCGCACTTTTTCCAGAATAACGGCGGGTAAGGGCAACGTTGCCGATCGCGCTTCCCCGCGCTGATGACGATCCTCAATAACGACCCAGCTGAACGTGCTGCCATCATCGATCCCGGCTTCAATCGCCACCCAGTAGTCAGCATTCGGCTGCGCTGTTCGGGCATTGGCGACCCTGTTTCGTGCGCCAGCGCGCGTTTCCTCATTGCCAAGGGGCTGTTCGGGCACGCCGCTCTCGACGGAGACGGACTCAATGTGGCAGGATCCTTCGCCGAAGATCTCGTTAAAAGCCTGTTGAATTGCGCGAATTTTGGCGGGATTAGTGGTAGCTGAGACAACATGGTGCATAATCAAACGACTCAGAATAAATTTACGTCGTCGTAGTATATACCCTAAATAATTCAAGTTACATAAAGGCGGCAAGGCCGCAAATTTCCAGCAGCTTACACCGCTAAGTGACTGGGGGCGCGGGCGCAGCCAACACCTATGTCGCTTGAAGTATGACGGGTATACTCCAAATCGTTTTCGTTGCAGCGCGAGAGACCTGCAGCCGAAATTGTGAAGAGCAGAGAACGGAAAAATAGCATGTTACAGGTACACCTTGTTCGCCATGGCGAAACGCAGTGGAACGCCGAAAGGCGCATTCAGGGGCAGTCAGACAGCCCGTTAACCCCCCACGGTGAGCGACAGGCCTGGCAGGTCGGCGAGCGCGCCAGAACGCTGGACATCACGCATATCATCGCCAGTGATTTGGGGCGTACGCGCCGGACGGCTGAAATTATCGCAGAAGCCTGCGGTTGTGATGTCATTCTGGATTCGCGACTGCGTGAACTGGATATGGGGGTGCTTGAGAAGCGCCATATCGATTCACTGAGCGTGGAAGAAGAGGCATGGCGCCGTCGTCTGGTTGACGGAACCCCGGATGGTCGCATTCCGCAGGGCGAATCTATGCAGGAGCTGAGCGAGCGTATGCACGCGGCACTGGCCGCCTGTCTGGAGCTGCCTGCCGGAAGCCGTCCGCTGCTGGTCAGCCACGGTATTGCGCTGGGCTGCCTGGTGAGTACGATCCTCGGACTGCCGGCACATGCAGAGCGTCGTCTACGCCTGCGTAACTGCTCTATTTCGCGTGTGGATTATCAGGAGAGCCTGTGGTTGGCGCCTGGCTGGGTGGTGGAGACGGCGGGGGATATTTCGCATCTTGACGCCCCCGCCATGGATGAACTGCAGCGTTAACGACGAATCGGGATCAGGTATTCACAACGCAGTTGAATCGGCGTTTCCTGGTCCCGGCTGTCATCCTCAGGGAAAAAGCGCTCGATATCCAGACCTTTGCGACGGGTCAGGTTCAGCATTGGCATGCAGGTGCCGTAAACCGTCAGGATGAAATCCTGTAATCCGGTGCCTAAACCTTCGTAGGTGAACATCACATACTCGCCGCCTTCCAGCATGACCGGATGGGAGTTTTGCAGGTGACCGTTGGCCATCTCCGGCGTCAGCGCAGTGGTATAGAAAACCTCCTGCTCATCGTCTTTCTCAAGGCTCGGGCGCGGTTCATGCAGGCCGTATAGCGTCGGCGGAATCGACGGCGCATTGCCGAGGAAATCCCGCCAGAACTGCACGCGCATCTGGCTGCGGAAGTCGGAGATCTCCTCCAGCTTGCAGGTGTAGCTCTGGGTTACGCCCAGCAGCGGCGTGTTGCTTAGCGTGACGAATTCATGCTTCGGCATGGTGAACTCGCCCAGACGCAGCGGCGGGCGCATCCCGTAAGAGCTCCAGTCCGGCGAGCGACGATACAGCGCAGGCGTTAAAGAAAACTGCTTTTTAAACGCACGGGTGAATGTTTGTTGTGAATCAAAGCGATACTGTAGCGCGATGTCGAGAATAGGGCGAGCAGTCAGGCGCAGGGCGACCGCGGATTTTGATAAACGACGAGCGCGGATATAGGCACCGATGGCATGGCCGGTCACGTCCTTAAACATTCTTTGCAAATGCCACTTGGAATAACCCGCCTTGGCTGCCACATTATCCAGTGAAAGTGGCTGATCGAGGTGACCTTCCAGCCAGCTAAGGAGATCGCGAATAATCCCTGCTTGATCCATAAAATGTCCTCATCCATAAACTCAGGTGCCTGCTACTAAGGTAGCGGATAATAGCATTTTTTGATCTTTTAGCATTCAGTGTTTTTTTTGCTTATAAATGCGATTTATCGGCGAGACTTATACTTTTATTTGTAACGCTGTGATCTTTAAATATTTTCTGCTAAGTCGACGATCGTTATTTAGTGAAATTTTAATACAATGGTAACAATATGAAATACAAGAAGTTAGTTGCGGGGCTGCTGTTACTGGCGGGGTCTCAGGTTGTTCATGCGGAACAAATTGGCTCCGTGGATACCGTATTCAAATTTTTTGGTCCTGATCATAAGATCGTCGTAGAAGCATTTGACGATCCCGATGTTCAGAACGTGACGTGCTATATCAGCCGGGCGAAGACCGGCGGGATTAAGGGCGGTCTCGGACTGGCGGAAGATACCTCTGATGCGGCAATTTCTTGCCAGCAGGTTGGCCCAATTGAACTGAACGACAAAATCAAAAACGGCAAATCCGAAGGGAGTGTGGTATTCCAGAAACGTACTTCTCTGGTGTTTAAAAAACTGCAGGTGGTCCGTTTTTACGACAGCAAACGTCATGCGCTGGTCTACATGAGCTATTCGGATAAAGTGGTCGACGGTTCGCCGAAAAATGCCATCAGCGCCGTGCCGATCATGCCGTGGGGCGTGGAGGCTCATTGACGCCAGTGGCGCGTGATATACAGCGCTGCCGCCAGCGAACCGCCGGCGATGGTTAGCGTCAGTATAAGGTCAATCAGCGGGTCTTCTCGGCTTTCTGCGAAGTATGCCAGAAACCACCGGGTCGTCCGCTGAGTCACCAGGCCGATGGCCAAAGACAGAAGCAGTACTGTTAACGCGCGCAACAGTAGCTCTTCCTGTTACGTGAAAAGATGGATGCTCTGCTGCAGGGTGATGGCAATTCCCCACAGCAGCGGAACCGTGACGACCAGCCAGGCGAGCACAGCCCAGGGATAGCTTGAACGGTTCGCCTGCCATTCAAGGGGAGTGTTGGGATCCACCTTGTAGGTTGAGGCGGCCTGTTTTAGCTCCTCATCGCTCATCGCGTACTTTTCGGGCACCCGGGTCACCAGGATATTGCAAATAAAGCCAACGCATAACAGCGCGGCCAGGCTGTACAGCGTAACGTCATAAATCCTGGCGGGAGCAACGCCCTGGGCAAGCTGGTATTCGCGTAAGTAGTTGACGAGGACCGGGCCAAATATTCCGGCGGCGGACCAGGCCGTCAGCAGGCGACCATGAATAGCCCCAACCATTTGTGTGCCGAACTGGTCGGCGAGGTAGGCCGGGATGGTGGCAAAGCCGCCGCCGTACATCGAAATAATGATGCAGAAGGTCAGCACAAACAGCCATAAGCTATTCGAACTTGCCGCAAATATGGTCAATAGATACAAGATAGCGCCAAGCACAAAGAACAGCGTGAACGTCTTTTTCCTTCCCAGATAGTCTGAAATCGAGGCCCAGAAGAAGCGCCCTCCGATATTAAACAAGCTCAGCAGACCGGTAAAACCCGCGGCTACGGCGGCGACTCTGGTGAGCGCGGGGGCGTCCAGCTGCTGCCAGCTCAGGTCGTTACCCAGCAATTTTCCGGCAAAGACCTCCTGCAACATGGGGGATGCCATGCCCAGAATCCCAATTCCGGCGGTGACATTAAGGCACAGCACCAGCCAAAGCAGCCAGAACTGGCGCGTTTTACAGGCGACGCTGACGTGAACGGAATAGTGCACATTAAGGTCGGATTGTGTCGGGGAAGGCTGCCAGCCCCTCGGTTTCCAGCCCATGGGCGGTAGCCGGTAGCTGAGCGTACCTGCAAGCATGAAGATGAAATAAATGGCCGCCAGCGTTAACAGCGTTTGCCAGACTCCCTTTTCAGCTCCCTCGGCATAAAAGGCCATCAGTTTATTGGCAAACGGGGCGCCAATCATTGCGCCACCACCAAATCCCATGATGGCCATTCCTGCAGCCATCCCTCGCTTATCGGGAAACCAGCGTAACAGCGTAGAGACGGGGGAAATGTAACCCAGCCCTAGCCCAATTCCGCCGATAGCCCCGGCACCTAGCCATAAAAGCCAAAGCTGGTGCTGATTGATGGCAAGCGCGGCCAGTAGCAATCCTCCGCACCACGAAAATGTGGCTACCATGCCGACCTTGCGAGGGCCGACTTTTTCCAGCCACTGCCCCCAAAGTGCGGCAGAGCATCCCAGGAAGATAAAGAACAGCGTGTAGGTCCAGCCAAGCAGGGAAATTCGCCAGTCGCAGGTTGTCGTGAAGAGCTGCTGCCAGACTGAGGACTCCGGAGCACAAGTCTTTCCGATCAAATTAGACATCGGTAGCCAGAATACTGAAAAACCATAGGCCATACCGATGCACAGGTGAATAGCCAGGGCCGCGGGAGGAACCAGCCATCGGTTAAACCCGGGTTTGGCTATTATTCGCTTTTTAGAAAAGAACGAAACGTGATTGATGGGTGTTTCATTGCTTAGTTGCATATCGCTTTTCTCCGGCTTTCAGGAAGCTTTTCAAAGAGCAATAGGTATGCCAGTCAGGGGGAAGAGGGGTGGATATGCGACGCAGGTCAACGGAAAAACGGG
The DNA here is from genome assembly GCF_014298075.1 of Enterobacter sp. JUb54. Classification (GTDB taxonomy): domain Bacteria; phylum Pseudomonadota; class Gammaproteobacteria; order Enterobacterales; family Enterobacteriaceae; genus Klebsiella; species Klebsiella lignicola. The sequence goes on along the minus strand of NZ_CP060418.1, from coordinate 3,262,232 downwards.
TCCAGGAAGTAAAACATGCAGGATGGATCGAGTAAGCGGGATTTTAGGATTCAGGCGGGAAAACGGTGAAAAAAGAGAGCAGTACCATATTGATAACCAGGGTTATCATTTCAATAATATAGAAAACGACGCCGAAGCGCCGTGTTTCTAAAAGACCGTCTTATTCCTGCAGATCGCCACAGAAACGGTAACCTTCGCCGTGAATGGTGGCGATGATTTCCGGCGTATCCGGAATAGATTCAAAATGCTTACGAATACGACGGATGGTCACGTCGACGGTACGGTCATGCGGCTTAAGCTCACGACCGGTCATTTTCTTCAGCAGTTCAGCACGAGACTGAATTTTTCCTGGGTTTTCGCAGAAATGCAGCATCGCGCGGAACTCACTGCGCGGCAGCTTGTACTGCTCGCCCTGCGGGCTGACCAGTGAACGGCTGTTGATATCCAGTTCCCATCCGTTGAACTTGTAGCTTTCTACGCTGCGACGTTCTTCGCTCACGGTGCCCAGGTTCATAGTACGGGAGAGAAGGTTGCGTGCGCGAATCGTCAGTTCACGAGGGTTAAACGGTTTAGTGATATAGTCATCTGCGCCGATTTCGAGGCCGAGAATCTTATCAACTTCGTTGTCGCGACCGGTAAGGAACATCAGTGCGACGTCAGCCTGTTCACGCAGTTCACGCGCCAGCAGGAGACCATTTTTACCTGGCAGGTTAATGTCCATGATCACCAGGTTGATATCATTTTCAGACAGGATCTGATGCATTTCCGCGCCATCGGTGGCTTCGAACACATCGTAACCTTCTGCTTCGAAAATACTTTTTAACGTGTTGCGTGTTACCAACTCGTCTTCAACGATAAGAATGTGCGGGGTCTGCATGTTTGCTACCTAAATTGCCAACTAAATCGAAACAGGAAGTACCAAAGTCCCTGACCTGCCTGGTACATGTCGCAAATTAACATGTCCGGCGTAACATGACTAAAGTACGTAATTGCGTTCTTGATGCACTTTCCATCAACGTCAACAACATCATTAGCTTGGTCGTGGGTACTTTCCCTCTGGACCCGACGGTGTCAAAAACGGCTGTTATCCTAACCATTTTAACAGCAATATAACAGGCTAAGAGAGGCTGAACACCCAATAAAACTACGCTTCGTTGACATATATCAAATTCAATTGTAGCACGTTAACAGTGTTGTGAAATCATCGTGTTGAAATGCTATTTATAGTCACAAATTTTACACGACTCAAATGGTTACGCTGGTAAATTAATAAATTTGTCGAATCTAATGCTCGTCCGAAGGCATAACGCGAAATATCATTGGCAAACATATGGATAAATGCGTTCTGTTAACATACCTCGGGTCGTGGTTTGATGGAAATAGTTTAGGCTTTTTTAACGGTAATCAACGGCAATTTTAGTGATTTTTGTTGCAATTTTGTAAATTTTCGACGCGTAAAATGGGATGATTTTCATTTACGCGACGTATGAGAGTAGAAGAGACCACAATGCGCATATCTATCATATTGGTGGCCCCGGCCAGGGCAGAAAATGTCGGCGCGGCGGCACGCGCGATGAAAACGATGGGCTTTAGCGACATGCGTATTGTCGACAGCGAAGCCCATCTGCAACCTGCGGCACGTTGGGTGGCGCATGGTTCCGGCGATATTCTCGATAACATCAAGGTCTATCCGACGCTTGAACAGGCATTGCATGATGTCGACTTTACTGTGGCGACGACGGCACGTAGCCGGGCGCGATTCCATTACTACGCCACACCGCAGCAACTACTGCCGTTGATGGAGGAAAAGGCGCAGTGGATGAACCACGCGGCGCTGGTATTCGGCCGGGAGGATTCCGGGCTGACCAACGACGAACTGGCGCTGGCGGATGTGCTGACCGGGGTGCCAATGGTGGCGGACTATCCTTCGCTTAACTTAGGGCAATCGGTGATGGTCTACTGCTATCAACTGACCACTTTGCTGCAGCAGGCGCCGGTTGTTTCTGCCAGCGTCGATGATAACCAGCTCCAGGCATTACGTCTGCGGACGCTCGAATTATTGACCCGGCTGGGCGTTGCTGAGGACGTCAAACTGACCGACTGGTTGCAGCAGCGGATCGGGCTTTTGCAGCAGCGAGACACGGCAATGTTGCACCGATTACTGCACGATATTGAAAAAAACCTCCCAGAATAAAGCTCTGTTATAAGTTTTGATTATGGTGATACATGCCGATTCGTAACGGTGAAAGTTGGCGGATCAGGATGTTTTATCCGGTCGTTGTGGCGCATTGCCCGGATGTGTCTGAAAGGGTGAAATGTAGAAATTCGTTGACTTAGACCGGCAGATACTTTAACCAATATAGGCAGGACACAGACAGATAACAATGACAGAGCACACAACATCCATGAAACGCATCAGCATGATGACAACCATTATCACCATCACCATTACCACAGGTAACGGTGCGGGCTGACGCGTAAAGGAAACAAAGAAAAAAGCCCGCACCTGAACAGTGCGGGCTTTTTTTTCGACAAAAAATCTAGGGGTAACAACCATGCGCGTGTTGAAGTTCGGCGGTACATCAGTGGCAAATGCAGAACGTTTTCTGCGAGTTGCCGATATTCTGGAGAGCAATGCCAGGCAGGGGCAGGTAGCGACCGTCCTGTCTGCCCCGGCGAAGATTACCAACCATCTGGTCGCGATGATTGAAAAAACCATCGGCGGTCAGGATGCGCTCACCAATATCGCTGACGCTGAACGCATTTTTGCCGAACTGCTGCAGGGCCTCGCGGACGCGCAACCGGGGTTTCCGCTGGCACAGCTGAAAGCGTTTGTTGCCCAGGAATTTGCTCAGATTAAACATGTTCTGCACGGGATCAGCTTGCTCGGGCAGTGCCCGGATAGCGTCAATGCCGCGCTGATTTGCCGCGGTGAGAAGTTATCGATCGCCGTGATGGCGGGCCTGCTGGAAGCGCGTGGCCACAAAGTTACCGTGATCAACCCTGTCGAAAAACTGCTGGCTGTCGGTCATTACCTCGAGTCTACCGTCGATATCGCGGAATCTACCCGTCGCATTACCGCCAGCCAGATCCCCGCTGACCACATGGTGCTGATGGCCGGGTTTACCGCCGGCAATGAGAAAGGCGAACTGGTGGTGCTGGGGCGTAATGGCTCTGACTACTCTGCCGCCGTGCTGGCTGCCTGCCTGCGCGCTGACTGCTGCGAAATCTGGACCGATGTTGATGGGGTCTATACCTGCGACCCGCGTCAGGTTCCCGACGCCCGTCTGCTGAAGTCGATGTCCTACCAGGAAGCGATGGAGCTGTCTTACTTCGGCGCGAAAGTGCTGCATCCGCGCACCATTGCTCCTATCGCTCAGTTCCAGATCCCATGCCTTATCAAAAACACCGGCAATCCGCAGGCGCCGGGCACGTTGATTGGTGCCAGCCTCGATGAAGACGGACTGCCGGTGAAAGGCATCTCCAACCTCAACAATATGGCGATGTTCAACGTCTCCGGTCCGGGGATGAAAGGCATGGTCGGCATGGCCGCCCGCGTCTTCGCAACGATGTCCCGCGCCGGGATCTCCGTGGTTCTGATTACCCAGTCCTCTTCGGAATACAGCATCAGCTTCTGCGTACCGCAGAGCGACTGCGCCCGCGCCAAGCGAGTGATGGAAGATGAGTTCTATCTGGAGCTGAAAGAGGGGCAGCTGGAGCCGCTGTCGATCATGGATCGTCTGGCGATCATCTCCGTTGTGGGTGACGGTATGCGCACGCTGCGCGGGATCTCCGCGAAGTTCTTCGCGGCGCTGGCTCGCGCAAATATCAATATCGTGGCCATTGCCCAGGGCTCGTCTGAGCGCTCTATTTCCGTGGTGGTCAGCAATGACGATGCCACCACCGGGGTGCGCGTGACCCACCAGATGCTGTTTAACACCGATCAGGTGATTGAGGTCTTCGTTATCGGCGTCGGCGGCGTCGGCGGGGCGCTGATTGAGCAAATCAAGCGCCAGCAGGGCTGGCTGAAGAACAAACACATCGACCTGCGCGTTTGCGGCGTGGCCAATTCACAGGCCTTGCTGACCAATGTGCATGGCCTGAACCTCGAAAACTGGCGTGCGGAGCTTGCTGAAGCGAAAGAGTCGCTGAATCTTGGCCGTCTGATTCGTCTGGTCAAAGAGTATCATCTACTGAACCCGGTGATTGTCGATTGTACCTCCAGCCAGGCGGTTGCCGATCAATACGCCGACTTCCTGCGTGAAGGTTTCCACGTCGTCACGCCGAACAAAAAGGCCAACACGTCCTCACTGGATTACTATCACCAGTTGCGTCATGCTGCCAGCAGTTCACGCCGTAAATTCCTCTACGATACAAACGTGGGCGCGGGCCTGCCGGTCATTGAAAACCTGCAGAACCTGTTGAACGCCGGCGATGAACTGCTGCACTTTTCCGGCATTCTTTCCGGTTCGCTGTCGTTTATCTTCGGTAAGCTCGATGAGGGGATGAATCTCTCTGAAGCGACGGGGCTGGCGCGTGAGATGGGCTATACCGAACCCGATCCGCGTGACGATCTCTCTGGCGTCGACGTTGCCCGCAAGCTGCTGATCCTGGCCCGTGAAACCGGTCGTGAGCTGGAGCTGTCGGATATCGTTATCGAGCCGGTGCTGCCCGCGCAATTTGATGCCAGCGGCGACGTCGAGAGCTTTATGGCGCGCCTGCCTTCGCTCGATGACGAATTTGCCTCTCGCGTCGCCAAAGCGCGTGATGAAGGTAAAGTGTTGCGTTACGTCGGTAACATCGAAGAGGATGGTACCTGTCGAGTGAAAATTGCCGCAGTTGACGGGAACGACCCGTTGTTTAAAGTGAAAAACGGTGAGAACGCCCTGGCCTTTTACAGCCACTATTATCAGCCGCTGCCGCTGGTGCTGCGCGGTTATGGTGCGGGTAACGATGTTACGGCGGCCGGTGTGTTTGCCGATCTGCTGCGCACCCTGTCATGGAAGTTAGGAGTTTAAGATGGTCAAAGTATATGCCCCGGCTTCCAGTGCCAATATGAGCGTCGGGTTTGATGTGCTGGGCGCGGCGGTGACGCCAGTCGATGGTACGCTGCTGGGGGATAACGTCTCGGTTGAGGCGGCAGAACATTTTAGTCTGCAAAACGTTGGCCGCTTTGCCAGCAAACTGCCTACCGCTCCGCAGGAGAACATTGTTTACCAGTGCTGGGAGCGCTTCTGCCAGGAAATCGGTAAAAACGTCCCGGTTTCGATGGTGCTGGAAAAAAACATGCCGATCGGCTCTGGCCTCGGCTCCAGCGCCTGCTCCGTCGTTGCCGCGCTGGTGGCGATGAATGAATTCTGCGGTAAGCCGCTGAATGAGACGCGCATGCTGGCGCTGATGGGCGAGATGGAAGGGCGTATTTCCGGCAGTATCCACTATGACAACGTCGCACCGTGCTACCTCGGCGGTATGCAACTGATGATTGAAGAGAATGGCATCATCAGCCAGCAGGTTCCCGGTTTTGACGAATGGTTGTGGGTGCTGGCCTATCCGGGGATCAAAGTCTCGACGGCGGAAGCGCGTGCGATACTCCCGGCGCAGTATCGTCGCCAGGACTGTATCGCCCACGGTCGTCACCTGGCGGGCTTTATTCATGCCTGCTATACCCGCCAGCCGCAGCTGGCAGCGAAATTAATGAAAGATGTGATTGCCGAACCGTATCGTACCAAACTGCTGCCGGGCTTCAGCGAAGCGCGACAGGCGGCGATGGAGATCGGCGCGCAGGCGTGCGGCATCTCTGGTTCAGGCCCAACGCTGTTTGCGCTGTGCGATAAGCCAGAAACCGCGCAACGCGTTGCCGACTGGCTGGCGACACATTATCTGCAGAATCAGGAAGGCTTCGTTCATATTTGCCGGCTGGACACGGCGGGCGCACGCGTAGTGGGAAACCAATGAAACTCTATAACTTAAAAGATCATAACGAACAGGTCAGCTTTGCGCAGGCCATCACGCAGGGGCTTGGCAAGCAACAGGGGCTGTTCTTCCCGCACGATCTGCCGGAATTTAGCCTGACTGACATCGACGACATGCTGGAGATGGATTTGGTCTCCCGCAGCGCCAAAATTCTCTCGGCGTTTATTGGCGATGAGATCCCGCTGGATGTGCTGAAAGCGCGTATCGCGGCGGCATTCACCTTCCCGGCGCCGGTGAGCAAGGTGCAGGATGATATCGGCTGTCTGGAGCTGTTCCACGGCCCGACCCTGGCGTTTAAGGATTTCGGCGGCCGCTTTATGGCGCAGATGCTGACCCAAATCGCCGGCGACAAACCGGTTACCATTCTGACGGCAACTTCAGGTGATACCGGTGCTGCGGTTGCGCACGCGTTTTACGGTCTGCCGAATGTGAAGGTCGTGATTCTCTATCCACGCGGCAAGATCAGCCCGCTGCAGGAAAAACTGTTCTGCACCCTGGGCGGTAATATCGAAACCGTGGCCATCGATGGCGATTTCGATGCCTGCCAGGCGCTGGTGAAACAGGCCTTTGACGACGAAGAGCTGAAGCTGGCTCTCGGCTTAAATTCGGCGAACTCCATTAACATCAGCCGTCTGCTGGCGCAAATTTGCTACTACTTCGAAGCGGTGGCCCAGCTGCCGCAGGAAGCGCGCAACCAACTGGTGATTTCGGTGCCGAGCGGTAACTTTGGTGACCTGACTGCCGGCCTGCTGGCGAAGTCATTGGGTCTGCCGATCAAACGCTTTATCGCGGCGACCAACGCCAATGATACCGTGCCACGCTTCCTGCAGGACGGTCAGTGGGCGCCAAAAGCAACCCAGGCGACGCTGTCCAACGCCATGGACGTCAGCCAGCCTAATAACTGGCCGCGCGTGGAAGAGCTGTTTCGCCGTAAAGTCTGGCGTCTCAATGAACTGGGTTACGCGGCGGTGGATGATGAAACCACGAAATCGGCCATGCGCGAGCTGCAAGCCATTGGCTACACCTCGGAACCGCATGCGGCGATTGCCTGGCGTGCACTGCGTGACCAGCTGCAACCGGGTGAATACGGTCTGTTCCTTGGCACCGCGCATCCGGCTAAGTTTAAAGAGAGCGTGGAAGAGATCCTGCAGGAGACGCTGCCGCTGCCGAAAGCGTTGGCCGATCGTGCCGACCTGCCGCTGCTGTCGCATAATCTGCCGGCCGATTTCGCCGCACTGCGTCAGCTGATGATGGGCAAAGCATAACGGCGATTATCGTTGTGCGATGTTTGCAAACCGGGCCTCTGCGCCCGGTTTTTTTATGGGCGAAAAAGGAGGAATTATGCAGATAAGTGGCAGAAAAAATGGATGAATGACCATTAAATGCCGGCGCGCAAAGATTAGGATTGCGGAGAATAACGTGCGGTGTTGCGCGAGGTTAATCTTTTGTTATCGCCCCATCGAGGGGACTGTTAAGAAAGGGGAAACCTATGTCTACACTGAAGTCTGTGATCCTTGCGCTTTCGATGTCGCTGGTGGCTCCTGCTGTGGTTCACGCATCGGAAATTACGCTGGTGCCGGCCATTAAACTGCAAATCGGCGATCGCGACAATCACGGGAATTACTGGGATGGCGGCCACTGGCGTGACCACGAATGGTGGGGCCGTCATTACGACTGGCGCGATAACCACTGGCGCCCGCATGACGATCGTCGCCACGACCGCGATCGCCATGATGACCACGATCGCGGGCGCGGCCCGGATCGCGACTGGCATCATCACTAATGCGCTCTCCCCGGTCTGCCGTTTGGTGGCCGGGGAGGGGATTAACGCTCGTGGCGCTTAAAGACCATTTCACCAGCACCGGAAGCGTCGGCATCATAATAGTAACCTTCGCTGTCGAAGCGGGTAAGCTGCTCCGGATGGCTCAGGCGGTTTTCAATGATATAGCGGCTCATTAAACCGCGGGCCTTCTTGGCGTAGAAGCTGATCACTTTAAACTGGCCGTTTTTCTCATCGAGGAACACCGGCTTAATCAACGTGCCCTGCAGCTGTTTTGTTTTGACCGACCTGAAGTATTCGTCAGAGGCCAGGTTAATCACGATGTCATCGCCCTGGGCTTGCAGCGCCTGGTTCAGCGTATTGGTAATTACGTCCCCCCAGAACTGGTAGAGATCTTTGCCTTTGGCGTTCTCCAGTTTTATCCCCATTTCCAGGCGGTAGGGCTGCATCAGATCCAGCGGGCGCAGCACGCCATACAGGCCGGAAAGCATGCGCAAATGCTGCTGGGCGAAATCAAAATCGGCTTCGCTGAGGGTTTCCGCCTGCAGCCCGGTGTAGACGTCACCTTTAAAGGCCAGAATCGCCTGGCGGGCGTTTTTCGGCGTAAAGTCCGGGTGCCAGTCGTGAAAACGGGTGGCGTTCAGGTCCGCCAGCTTATCGCTGATACTCATCAGCTTGCCGATCTGCGGTGCAGAGAGCTGGCGCGCGATGCCGATCAGCTGCTGGGAATATTCCAACAGTTCAGGCTGCGTGTAGCGCGATGTCGCCAGCGGGCTTTGGTAATCGAGCGTTTTTGCCGGTGAAATAAGAATCAGCATATCCAGTCCTTGCAGGTGTTTTATCCGTGACTTTAACAAAAAAAGGTCACGGAGGGATCGATAGCTGCGATTGCCGCATTATTCATGCGGCAGGTCATTCCAGGTGCCGGGCGCCAGCTGCTGATTGATTTCCGGGTATCGCGTGGCGTCAAAGGTCGGCTGCACGCCCAGTCGTCGCTGTCGGAGATAGTCGCCGGCGAGGATCCGCACCGTGGGTGATAGCAGTAAAATGGCGGTCAGGTTGGTGATGGCCATCAGCGCCATGATGGTATCCGCCAGCTGCCAGACGACCGGTAAACCGACCAGCGTGCCGATGAGCACCATCAGTATGGTGACTATGCGCAGCGCCCAGATATGGCATGGGCGGTTAAGGCGCAGAAAGATAAGATTGTTTTCGGCGTAAATATAGTTCGCCACGATCGAACTGAAGGCGAAAAACAGGACGATGATGGCGACAAAACCCGCGCCGCCGCTGCCGACAATGCCGGTCATGGCGTGCTGTATTGCCTGGATACCGTGGGTGCTATTTTCCACCTCTGACGGCGGGGCCAGCATGATAATCACCGCGCTGGCGGTACAGATGACAATCGTATCGATGAAGACGCCGATCATCTGCACGATCCCCTGCGCCGCCGGATGCGGAGGCCATGAGGCGGCGGTTGCCGCGGCGTTAGGGGTCGAGCCCATCCCGGCTTCGTTCGAGAACATACCACGTTGAAAACCGCTGGTGAGCGCCTGGCTGATGGTGTAGCCCACTGCGCCGGCGGCGGCTTCCTGCCAGCCGAATGCGCAGCGGAAAATGGTGTCGAAAATCGCCGGCAGCGCCGTGATATGCCACAGGCCAATGAGCAGGCTGGCGGCAACCCACAGCAGGGCCATCAGCGGCACAATCCACTGCATCAGCCGCGCCACGCCCCGTAAACCGCGCATAATCACCAGCAGCGTCAGGACGGCAAGCGCCCCGCCGGTCAGCAGGGAAGGCAGCCCGAAGGCATAGGACATGGCATGGGCGACCGAGTTGGCCTGCACGGTATTAAAAATAACGGCATAGGCCAGCAGCAGCAGGATAGAGAACATCACCCCCATCCAGCGCATTCCCAGGCCCCGGGACATGTACCAGGCCGGACCTCCGCGGAATTGCCCCTGCGCATCGCGCTCTTTATAGAGCTGGGCGAGGGAGCATTCGGCAAAGCTGCTGGCCATGCCGAGCAGGGCGGAAACCCACATCCAGAAGATGGCACCGGGCCCGCCCGCTGAGATAGCCAACGCCACCCCGACCAGGTTACCGCTGCCGACGCGGGCGGCGAGGCTGGTACACAGGGCCTGAAAAGCGGTCAGTCCATCTGGCTGCGGCAGGAGGCTCTTTTTTAGACTTTTCCCAAACTGGCGAACATAGCGAAACTGCACGTACTTCGTTTGCCAGGTAAACCAAATGCCGGCGCCCAGTAACAGATAAATCAGTACCGAGCCCCAGAGTATTTCGTTGATAAAAGAGAAAAAGTCAGGCATCAATTATCCTCTTGTCCATGCAGGCCCGCTAATGTAAGCGTTACCATTTTAGTGACAATCCCTTAGCATTCAGAGAATTAATTTATCCAGTTTATCACACTCTGCGCTCTTGCATGGTCCGCTGTTGCGCTGAAGATGCAGCGTGTTATCATCTTGGCAGACCGGTTACATCCCCTTAACTGCTGTTTAAGAGAAACACTATCATGACGGATAAATTGACCTCTCTGCGTCAGTACACCACTGTCGTAGCTGATACCGGAGATATTGCGGCAATGAAGCTGTATCAGCCTCAGGATGCCACAACTAACCCTTCTTTGATTCTCGGCGCGGCTCAGATTCCTGAGTACCGTAAGCTGATTGATGACGCTGTCGTATGGGCTCGTAGCCAGAGCAGCGATCGCGCGCAGCAGATTATCGATGCTTCCGATAAGCTGGCGGTGAACATTGGTCTCGAAATTCTTAAGCTGATTCCAGGCCGTATTTCGACTGAAGTTGATGCGCGTCTCTCCTACGACACGCAGGCTTCTATCGCCAAAGCGAAACGCATCATCAAGCTGTACAACGACGCCGGCATTGGTAACGACCGCATTCTGATTAAACTGGCTTCTACCTGGCAGGGCATCTGTGCCGCCGAGCAGCTGGAAAAAGAAGGCATCAACTGTAACCTGACGCTGCTGTTCTCCTTCGCTCAGGCTCGCGCTTGTGCGGAAGCAGGTGTATTCCTGATCTCTCCGTTCGTTGGCCGTATCCTCGACTGGTACAAAGCAAACACGGATAAGAAAGAGTACGCGCCGGCTGAAGATCCGGGCGTGGTGTCCGTCAGTGAAATCTACGAATACTACAAGCAGCACGGTTATGAAACCGTGGTGATGGGTGCAAGCTTCCGTAACGTCGGCGAAATCCTTGAGCTGGCTGGTTGCGATCGCCTGACCATCGCACCGGCTCTGCTGAAAGAGCTGGCAGAAAGCGAAGGCGCTATCGAGCGCAAACTGACGTTCAGCGGCGAAGTGAAAGCACGCCCGGAACGCATCACTGAATCCCAGTTCCTGTGGCAGCACAACCAGGATCCGATGGCGGTAGACAAACTGGCGGAAGGTATCCGTAAGTTTGCGATCGACCAGGAAAAACTGGAAAAAATGATCGGCGACCTGCTGTAATCATTGCGGCGTGACCGGGCTTCCGGTCACGCTACTTCTTTTGAACCCTGTCTGTATTTCCCTCCAGCGTGTATCATTCCGTCTAATTGCACAGTTTGAACGGAATAACGATGAATACCTTACGAATCGGCTTAGTTTCCATCTCCGATCGCGCCTCCAGCGGCGTCTATCAGGATAAAGGCATCCCGGCACTTGAAGAGTGGCTGGCGCGTGCGCTGACGACCCCCTTTGAGCTGGAGACCCGCTTAATCCCTGATGAGCAGGTGATTATCGAACAGACGCTGTGTGAGCTGGTGGACGAGATGGGCTGCCATCTGGTGTTAACCACCGGCGGGACCGGTCCTGCCAGACGCGACGTCACGCCGGATGCGACGCTGGCCATTGCCGATCGCGTTATGCCGGGTTTTGGCGAGCAAATGCGCCAGGTTAGCCTACACTTTGTGCCAACGGCGATCCTTTCTCGTCAGGTGGGCGTGATCCGCAAGCAGGCGCTCATTTTGAATCTGCCAGGCCAGCCGAAAGCCATTCAGGAAACGCTTGAAGGCGTCAAAGATGCCGAGGGCAAGGTGCTGGTGCATGGGGTATTCGCAAGTGTACCGTATTGTGTACAGTTGCTTGAAGGGCCTTATGTCGAGACAGACGGCGATGTCGTAGCGGCTTTTCGTCCTAAAAGTGCAAGACGCGAAACTTTATCCTGAATTTAATACTTTCCTGACATAACCTGCAATGTCGGTGGTGTGCCGTTTTATTTACGATATAGTGTTTTTTACTTTACACATTGCGTGATAACTCTACACACCTCTGGATGAATTGCTCGTTATGTCACAACATACCCGACCTCTGAATCGACAGGATTATAAAACGCTGACGCTGGCTGCATTGGGTGGCGCGCTGGAGTTTTATGACTTCATTATCTTTGTCTTCTTCGCCGCCGTCGTTGGCGAGCTGTTCTTCCCGGCTGATATTCCGGAATGGCTGCGCCAGGTTCAGACGTTCGGCATTTTTGCCGCCGGCTATCTGGCTCGTCCGTTAGGCGGCATTATCATGGCCCACTTTGGCGATCTGGTCGGGCGCAAAAAGATGTTCACCCTGAGCATTCTGCTGATGGCATTGCCGACGTTGGCGATTGGCCTGCTGCCGACCTATGCGTCGATCGGGCTTGCGGCACCGTTACTGCTGTTGCTGATGCGCCTGCTGCAAGGGGCGGCCATTGGCGGTGAAGTGCCTGGCGCCTGGGTGTTTGTTGCCGAACACGTCCCGGAAAAACGGATTGGCATCGCCTGCGGGACCCTGACCGCCGGTCTGACGGTCGGTATTCTGCTGGGCTCGGTGGTGGCTACCCTCATCAATACCAGCCTGACGCCACAGGGCGTTCACGATGGCGGCTGGCGTATTCCTTTCCTGCTGGGCGGCGTGTTTGGCCTGGTGGCGATGTATTTACGCCGCTGGCTGCAGGAGACGCCGATCTTCCTCGAGATGCAGCAGCGTAAAGCGTTAGCGCAGGAATTGCCGGTGAAATCGGTGGTGCTGAAGCATCAGCAAGCGGTGGTGGTCTCCATGCTGCTGACCTGGCTGTTATCCGCCGGCATCGTGGTGGTGATTCTGATGTCACCGGTGTGGCTGCAAAAACATTACGGCTATGCGCCGGCGATTACCCTGCAGGCCAACAGCATTGCGACGATTATGCTGTGCTTCGGCTGCCTGCTGGCGGGGCTGGCGGCAGATCGTTTCGGTGCCAGCCGCACGTTTATTGTCGGTAGCCTGTTACTGGCGGCTTCCAGCTGGGCGTTCTATCACCTCTCCGGCGACAGCCCGGAGCAGCTGTTCCTGCTGTACGGCACGGTAGGATTGTGTGTGGGCGTAGTGGGGGCGGTGCCTTACGTAATGGTGCGGGCCTTCCCGGCAGAAGTGCGTTTTACCGGTATCTCCTTCTCTTATAACGTCTCTTACGCGATCTTCGGTGGCCTGACGCCGATTGCAGTCACCATGTTAATGGGGGTGTCGCCGATGGCTCCTGCCTGGTACGTACTGGCGCTGTCGCTGATGGGATTAGGATTGGGGATCTGGCTGCGCCAGGAAAAGTATCGTGATGTGGCGGCAAAAGGCGGTGAAGTGCCGCATCTGCCTTAATGCATGACAACCCTCGTCCCGCCGGGACGAGGGTATGTGCTATCAGTGAGGCGCGCCGATAGGCAGTACGGTGCGACCAAACTGCTCGTTCAGGACTTCACCCATCGCCAGATAAATGGCGCTACCGCCGCAGACTAAACCAATCCAGCCCGCGATTTTTACGATGCCTTCGTTATCAGCCAGGTGACCGATTGCCAGCAGTGCAAACAGTACGGTCAGGCTCAGGAACACGAACTGCAGCATACGTGCAGCTTTCAGCGTGCCGAAGAACATAAACAGGGTAAAGACGCCCCACAGTCCGAGATACATGCCCAGGAAGTGCGCGTTCGGCGCTTCTGCCAGGCCCATTTTCGGCATCAGGAGAATGGCAACCAACGTCAGCCAGAAGGCGCCGTAGGAAGTAAAAGCCGTTAAACCAAAGGTATTGCCTTTTTTAAATTCCAGCAGGCCTGCGAAAATCTGCGCAATGCCGCCGTAAAAAATGCCCATCGCCAGGATAGCTACATCAAACGCGAACAGGCCGCTATTTGCCAGGTTAAGCAGAATAGTGGTCATGCCGAAACCCATAAGGCCCAGCGGTGCCGGATTAGCCAACTTAGTGTTGCCCATAATTCCTCAAAATAATGATTAGAAAGGGAAGCATTACCCCGCGACTCGGTGGCGGGGCGCGGCATAATAATGAGGCGCGGGATAACTGTCTATGATCTGGCGAGGTATTTTTCGCCAATTTACGCAGGTACCGGAAAATACGGAAGATTCAGCGCCAGCTGTCTGGCTCAATCGCCGTCTGACGGGGTTATCGTCGGCGTTGGTTCTGCCTTTTCCACTGGCGATTTACGCCGATATCCTGAATTCCTGTGCCCTACTCAATGAGATAAAGATAAAAAATTTTTAATCTCCCCCCTTGATGAAGCGGCAGGCGACCCCATCTTGTAGTCAACCGCAGTGAATGAACCTGAAAAAAATCATGACCGGGCAGTTGAAACCGTAGGTTTCGCCCTTATTACAGGTTCACAACCACATGTTGATCGAATTTTTAGTGGAGACGTTTAGATGGGTAAAATTATTGGTATCGACCTGGGGACAACCAACTCTTGTGTCGCGATTATGGATGGTACTACTGCTCGTGTGCTGGAGAACGCCGAGGGCGACCGCACCACGCCTTCTATCATTGCTTACACTCAGGACGGCGAAATCCTGGTAGGTCAGCCGGCTAAACGTCAGGCAGTGACTAACCCGCAAAACACCCTGTTTGCGATTAAACGCCTGATTGGTCGCCGCTTCCAGGACGAAGAAGTTCAGCGTGACGAATCCATCATGCCGTACAAAATCATCGGCGCCGAAAACGGCGACGCATGGATTGATGTGAAAGGTCAGAAAATGGCACCGCCGCAGATCTCTGCTGAAGTGCTGAAAAAAATGAAGAAAACCGCGGAAGATTACCTGGGTGAGCCGGTAACTGAAGCTGTTATCACCGTACCTGCTTACTTCAACGATGCTCAGCGTCAGGCAACCAAAGACGCCGGTCGTATCGCAGGTCTGGAAGTCAAACGTATCATCAACGAACCGACCGCTGCTGCACTGGCCTACGGTCTGGATAAAGAAGTCGGCAACCGTACTATCGCGGTTTACGACCTCGGTGGTGGTACTTTCGATATCTCTATTATTGAAATCGACGAAGTTGACGGCGAAAAAACCTTCGAAGTTCTGGCAACCAACGGTGATACCCACCTGGGTGGTGAAGACTTCGACAGCCGTATGATCAACTACCTCGTTGACGAGTTTAAGAAAGATCAGGGCATCGACCTGCGTAACGACCCGCTGGCGATGCAGCGTCTGAAAGAAGCAGCAGAAAAAGCGAAAATCGAGCTGTCTTCCGCACAGCAGACCGACGTGAACCTGCCGTACATCACTGCAGATGCCACCGGTCCGAAACACATGAACATCAAAGTGACTCGTGCGAAACTGGAATCCCTGGTCGAAGACCTGGTGAACCGTTCCATCGAGCCGCTGAAAGTTGCTCTGCAGGATGCGGGCCTGTCCGTTTCCGATATCCAGGACGTTATCCTGGTCGGTGGTCAGACTCGTATGCCAATGGTTCAGAAGAAAGTTGCTGAATTCTTTGGTAAAGAGCCGCGTAAAGACGTTAACCCGGATGAAGCAGTGGCGATCGGTGCTGCGGTTCAGGGTGGTGTACTGACCGGTGAAGTGAAAGACGTTCTGCTGCTCGACGTTACTCCGCTGTCGCTGGGTATCGAAACCATGGGCGGCGTGATGACGGCGCTGATCAACAAGAACACCACTATCCCGACTAAACACAGCCAGGTGTTCTCTACTGCAGAAGACAACCAGTCTGCGGTAACTATCCATGTGATTCAGGGTGAGCGTAAACGCGCCTCTGATAACAAATCACTGGGTCAGTTCAACCTGGATGGTATTAACCCGGCACCGCGTGGTATGCCGCAGATCGAAGTCACCTTCGACATCGATGCTGATGGTATCCTGCACGTGTCCGCGAAAGACAAAAATAGCGGTAAAGAGCAGAAAATCACCATCAAAGCTTCTTCCGGTCTGAACGAAGAAGAGATTGCAAAAATGGTTCGCGATGCGGAAGCGAATGCTGAATCTGACCGTAAGTTCGAAGAACTGGTTCAGACCCGCAACCAGGGTGACCATCTGCTGCACAGCACCCGTAAGCAGGTTGAAGAAGCTGGCGACAAACTGCCGGCTGACGACAAAACTGCGATCGAATCTGCATTGACCGCGCTGGAAGCTTCCCTGAAAGGTGAAGATAAAGCCGATATCGAAGCGAAAATGCAGGCGCTGGCACAGGCTTCTCAGAAGCTGATGGAAATTGCTCAACAGCAACACGCTCAGCAGCAGGCTGGCGGTGCTGAAGCTTCCGAAAGCAACGCGAAAGACGACGACGTCGTTGACGCCGAGTTTGAAGAAGTGAAAGACAAAAAATAATCGCCCTTTGAACGGGTAAAACACTGGCACGGGCGAAGAGGTTTCCTCTCCGCCCGTGCACGCATGTTAAGGGGCTGAAAAACACCAATGGCAAAGCAAGATTATTACGAGATTTTAGGCGTTTCCAAAACAGCGGAAGAGCGTGAAATCAAAAAGGCCTATAAGCGCCTGGCGATGAAATACCACCCGGACCGTAACCAGGGTGATAAAGAAGCCGAAGCGAAATTCAAAGAAATCAAAGAAGCGTATGAAATCCTGACTGATGACCAGAAGCGTGCGGCCTACGATCAATACGGCCACGCCGCCTTTGAACAAGGTGGCATGGGCGGTGGCGGCGGTGGTTTTGGCGGCGGCGCCGACTTCAGCGATATCTTTGGCGACGTGTTCGGCGATATCTTTGGCGGCGGTCGTGGTCGTCAGCGTGCGGCACGTGGCGCTGACCTGCGTTACAACATGGATCTTACGCTGGAAGAAGCCGTTCGCGGCGTGACCAAAGAGATTCGTATCCCGACGCTGGAAGAGTGCGACGTCTGCCACGGCAGCGGCGCGAAATCTGGCAGCAAACCGCAGACCTGTCCGACCTGTCATGGTCAGGGCCAGGTGCAGATGCGTCAGGGCTTCTTCGCCGTTCAGCAGACCTGTCCGCATTGTCAGGGGCGCGGTACGCTGATTAAAGATCCGTGCAACAAATGTCACGGTCACGGTCGCGTTGAGAAAACCAAAACCCTGTCGGTCAAAATCCCGGCGGGCGTGGATACCGGCGATCGTATTCGTCTGTCAGGAGAAGGCGAAGCGGGCGAACACGGTGCACCAGCAGGCGATCTGTACGTTCAGGTCCAGGTTAAGCAGCACGCCATCTTTGAGCGTGAAGGCAATAACCTGTACTGCGAAGTGCCTATTAACTTCACCATGGCAGCCCTCGGCGGCGAGATTGAAGTCCCGACGCTGGATGGCCGGGTGAATCTCAAAGTGCCTGGCGAAACGCAAACCGGCAAACTGTTCCGCATGCGCGGTAAAGGTGTGAAATCCGTGCGCGGTGGTGCTCAGGGCGACCTGCTGTGCCGCGTGGTGGTTGAAACACCAGTCGGGCTGAACGATAAGCAGAAACAGCTGCTGAAGGACCTGCAGGAAAGTTTTGGCGGACCAACGGGCGAGAAAAACAGCCCGCGCTCCAAAAATTTCTTTGATGGTGTGAAGAAATTCTTCGACGACCTGACCCGCTAAGCTGCTGTTATTTAAAAAAGCCACTTCATCGTTAAGTGGCTTTTTTGTTTCTGACTCACGCTACCTGAGTGATGCCCGATTTCCGTGTTGCGCTTTGATGATGTGCTACGATTAGATCGTTAAAACCGATCTATTCAGCAATAATAATCTTATTTTTTCGAAATATTATGGCGACTAGAATAGTTTAATCGATGAATTAGCCTTAATAGAGAGAGTAAAAGTGAAACATCTGCAGCGTTTTTTCAGTAGCGATGCTTCAGGGGGCATTATCCTCATTTGTGCGGCCGTGCTGGCAATGCTGCTGGCTAATACCAGTGCCACCACCGGCCTGTATCACTCCTTTTTAGACACTCCCGTGCAGCTGCGTGTTGGCGCATTAGAAATCAACAAGAACATGCTGCTGTGGATTAACGACGCGCTGATGGCGATTTTCTTCCTGCTGATTGGTCTGGAAGTGAAGCGCGAGATGATGCAGGGCGCGTTGGCCAGCCGCCGTCAGGCTATTTTCCCTGTGGTGGCCGCGCTGGGTGGCATGGTGGTTCCTGCGCTGGTGTACCTGGCGTTTAACGCCCAGGATCCGATCACCCGTGAGGGTTGGGCTATTCCGGCGGCGACCGACATCGCGTTTGCCCTGGGCGTGCTGGCACTGCTCGGCAGCCGTGTGCCACCGGCGCTGAAAATCTTCCTGATGGCGCTGGCGATCATCGACGATTTAGGGGCCATTATCATCATCGCCCTGTTTTATACCAACGATCTTTCCGTGTTGTCGCTGGTCGTTGCGGCGGGAGCCATCATCGTGCTGGCAGCCCTGAACCTGTGCGGCGTGCGGCGCACCGGTATCTATATTCTGGTGGGCGCCGTGCTATGGACCGCGGTGTTGAAATCCGGCGTTCACGCAACGCTCGCCGGGGTGATTGTCGGCTTTATGATCCCGCTGAAAGAGCAGGGAGGCAAGTCACCAGCGAAGCAGCTTGAGCACGTGCTGCACCCGTGGGTGGCGTATCTGATTCTGCCGCTGTTTGCCTTTGCGAACGCCGGGGTCTCGCTGCAGGGCGTGACAATTGAAGGGCTGACCTCGCTGCTGCCGATGGGCATCATTGCCGGGTTGTTTATCGGCAAGCCGCTGGGTATCGGTCTGTTCTGCTGGCTGGCGCTGAAATTAAAGTGGGCTTCATTGCCACAAGGCACCACCTGCAAACAAATCGTGGCGGTCGGGATCCTGTGTGGTATCGGCTTCACCATGTCGATTTTCATCGCCAGCCTGGCCTTCGGTAACGTCGATCCTGGACTCATCAACTGGGCTAAGCTGGGTATCCTGATTGGCTCCGTCCTCTCGGCGGTTACCGGGTACATGATCCTTCGCCAGCGCGTTGCGAATACGGCTGCTGTCTAACATTTGAGGGAGAGCCTGTGGTGGCTCTCCCTGGCATTATCAGGGAGCGAAACATGTCGCATATTAACTACAACCATCTGTATTACTTCTGGCACGTTTATAAGGAAGGTTCCGTTGTTGGCGCGGCGGAGGCTCTGTTCCTGACGCCGCAAACCATCACCGGGCAAATCAAAGCGCTTGAAGAGCGTTTACAGGGGAAGCTGTTTAAGCGTAAGGGCAGAGGGCTGGAGCCGAGTGAGCTGGGCGAGCTGGTATTCCGTTATGCGGACCGGATGTTCACCCTCAGCCAGGAAATGCTCGATATCGTGAATTACCGCAAAGAGTCTAACCTGCTGTTCGACGTTGGCGTCGCCGATGCCTTGTCGAAGCGTCTGGTGAGCGGCGTGCTGGATGCGGCAGTGGTTGAGGATGAGCAGATTCATTTACGCTGTTTTGAGTCGACCCACGAAATGCTGCTGGAGCAGCTCAGCCAGCACAAGCTGGATATGATTATCTCTGACTGTCCTATCGACTCTACCCAACAGGAAGGGCTGTTTTCGGTGCGTATCGGCGAGTGCAGCGTGAGCTTCTGGTGCATGAACCCACCGCCAGAGAAACCGTTCCCCGCCTGTCTTGAGGAGCGCCGCCTGCTGATCCCTGGCCGTCGCTCAATGCTCGGTCGCAAGCTTCTCAACTGGTTCAATTCGCAGGGGCTGAAGGTTGAGATCCTCGGCGAGTTTGACGATGCGGCACTGATGAAGGCATTTGGGGCGGCACACAACGCGATTTTCGTCGCGCCGACGCTCTACGCCCACGATTTCTATCAGGATGAGTCAATTATTGAGATCGGCCGGATGGATAATGTGATGGAAGAGTATCACGCCATTTTTGCCGAGAGGATGATTCAGCATCCGGCGGTGCAGCGTATTTGCAATCGCGACTACTCGTCGCTCTTCACCGTACCGCAGCCGTAAAGTATTGCGCGCGGCCGGCGTTGCCGGGCGCGGATAACAGGCATAAAAAAACCCGCTTTCGCGGGTTTTTTTCAAAGCGATAACAGACGGGCGATTAAGCCAGTTTGTTGATCTGAGCGGTCAGGTTTGCTTTATGACGCGCAGCTTTGTTTTTGTGGATCAGACCTTTAGCAGCCTGACGGTCCACGATTGGTTGCATTTCGTTAAATGCTTTCAGTGCAGTAGCTTTGTCGCCAGCTTCAATAGCTGCGTATACTTTCTTGATGAAAGTACGCATCATAGAGCGACGGCTAGCGTTGTGCTTGCGGGCCTTTTCAGACTGAACGGCGCGCTTCTTAGCTGATTTGATATTAGCCAAGGTCCAACTCCCAAATGTGTTCTATATGGACAATTCAAAGGCCGAGGAGAATGCCCGTTTAGCCTTCTTTTGTCAATGGATTTGTGCAAATAAGCGCCGCTTAAAACAACAACGCTTTATTACGTAGTG
Organism: Enterobacter sp. JUb54; assembly: GCF_014298075.1. Lineage (GTDB taxonomy): Bacteria > Pseudomonadota > Gammaproteobacteria > Enterobacterales > Enterobacteriaceae > Klebsiella > Klebsiella lignicola. The sequence goes on along the minus strand of NZ_CP060418.1, from coordinate 3,241,838 downwards.
ATGGCGCAAGATTCTACCAGCTTGTTGCTGGCGAATACAGCCTTTCCACCATAAAAATCGATGACCCCGGCGAGTTTTTGCCGCATTCCTACGCTGAGTTGATGAATTACCGGGATCTTTCGGTGAAGAGGTGCAATCGCTGGTTAACGTCGTCAGTTGTACAAGGTATACTCGGACGATTTTCACTGTTTTGAGCCAGACATGAAGCTGATACGCGGCATACATAATCTCAGTCAGGCGCCGCACGGGTGCGTGCTGACCATTGGTAATTTTGACGGTGTGCATCGCGGGCATCAGGCGCTGCTGCAGCGTTTGCGCGCAGAGGGCCGCCAGCGTGGTTTACCGGTGGTGGTGATGATTTTCGAACCACAGCCGCTGGAGTTGTTCGCAGCCGATAAAGCACCCGCGCGTTTAACGCGGCTACGGGAAAAACTGAGCTATCTGGCTGAGAGCGGCGTTGACTATGTGCTGTGCGTGCGTTTTGACCGACGCTTTGCCGCGCTGACCGCCCAGGATTTTATCAGTGAACTGCTGGTGCGCCGTTTGGGCGTGCAGTTCCTTGCGGTCGGCGATGATTTCCGCTTTGGCGCTGGTCGCCAGGGGGATTTCTTGCTATTACAAAAAGCAGGAACAGAATACGGCTTTGACGTAACCAGTACCCAAACCTTTTGTGAAGGCGGGGTGCGTATCAGCAGCACCGCGGTGCGTCAGGCGCTGGCGGATGACGACCTCGAACAGGCTGAAACCCTGCTGGGACATCCTTTTGCTATATCCGGGCGAGTGGTTCACGGCGATGAGCTGGGGCGCACCATTGGTTTTCCGACGGCGAACCTACCGCTGCGCCGTCAGGTTTCCCCGGTGAAAGGGGTCTATGCGGTTGAAGTAACAGGCTTAGGCGACAAACCGCTAGTGGGCGTCGCCAATATTGGCACCCGTCCAACGGTTGCCGGCGTGCGCCAGCAGCTGGAAGTGCATCTTCTGGACGTTGTAATGGACCTCTATGGTCGCCATATAGATGTAATACTGCGTAAGAAAATACGTAACGAGCAGCGATTTGCGTCGCTTGATGAGCTAAAGGCGCAAATTGCACGAGATGAGTTAACGGCCCGCGAGTTCTTTGGGCTGGCCAGGCAGGCATAAGCCTGTTGGTGTTTATCAAACCGAAATACGGAACCGAGAATCTGATGAGTGACTATAAATCGACCCTGAATTTGCCGGAAACAGGGTTCCCGATGCGTGGCGATCTCGCCAAGCGCGAACCGGGAATGCTGGCGCGTTGGACCGATGATGACCTGTACGGCATCATCCGTGCAGCGAAAAAAGGCAAAAAAACCTTCATTCTGCATGATGGCCCTCCATATGCGAATGGCAGCATTCATATTGGTCACTCGGTTAACAAGATTCTCAAAGACATTATCGTTAAGTCCAAAGGGCTGACGGGCTATGATTCCCCATACGTTCCGGGTTGGGACTGCCACGGTCTGCCGATCGAGCTGAAAGTCGAGCAGGAATACGGCAAGCCAGGTGAGAAATTCACCGCCGCGGAATTCCGCGCCAAGTGCCGTGAATATGCGGCGACGCAGGTTGACGGGCAGCGTAAAGACTTTATTCGCCTGGGTGTGCTGGGTGACTGGTCGCGTCCGTACCTGACCATGGACTTCAAAACCGAAGCCAACATCATCCGTGCGCTGGGTAAAATCATCGGCAACGGTCACCTGCACAAAGGCGCGAAGCCGGTGCACTGGTGCGTAGACTGCCGTTCCGCGCTGGCGGAAGCCGAAGTGGAATACTACGACAAAACGTCTCCGTCTATCGATGTGGCTTTCAACGCGGTAGACAAAGCGGCGGTGCTGGCGAAATTCGGCGTGGCCGACGTCAACGGTCCGGTTTCCCTGGTTATCTGGACCACAACCCCGTGGACCCTGCCGGCAAACCGCGCAATCTCCCTGTCTGCGGAATTCGACTATGCGCTGGTGCAGGTTGACGGTCAGGCGCTGATTGTGGCGAAAGACCTGGTTGAAAGCGTGATGAAACGCGCGGGCATCGCGGATTACACCATCCTGGCGACGGTGCAGGGCGATCAACTCGAACTGATGCGCTTTAAGCATCCGTTCCTCGGCTTTGACGTGCCGGCGATCCTCGGCGATCACGTGACTCTGGATGCGGGTACCGGTGCGGTGCATACCGCCGGCGGCCACGGTCCGGATGACTACACCATCAGCCAGAAGTACGGTCTGGAAATCGCCAACCCGGTAGGACCGGATGGTGCTTACCTGGCGGGGACTTACCCGGCGCTGGACGGCATTAATGTCTTTAAAGCGAACGACATCATCGTTGAGATGCTGCGTGAAAGCGGTGCGCTGCTGCACGTTGAAAAAATGCAGCACAGCTATCCATGCTGCTGGCGCCACAAGTCGCCGATCATCTTCCGGGCGACACCGCAGTGGTTCGTCAGCATGGATCAGAAAGGCCTGCGCGCGCAGTCGCTGAAAGAGATCAAAGGCGTGCAGTGGATCCCGGACTGGGGCCAGGCGCGTATTGAATCAATGGTTGCTAACCGTCCTGACTGGTGTATCTCTCGTCAGCGTACCTGGGGCGTACCGATGTCCCTGTTTGTACACAAAGAGACTCAGGAACTGCATCCGCGCACGCTGGAGCTGATGGAAGAAGTCGCTAAACGTGTAGAAACCGACGGCATTCAGGCCTGGTGGGATCTCGACGCGCGCGACATCCTTGGCGCCGACGCCGATAGCTACGAGAAAGTGCCGGATACCCTGGACGTGTGGTTCGACTCCGGGTCTACCCACTCCTCCGTCGTTGACGTGCGTCCGGAGTTCTCCGGTCATGCCGCCGATATGTATCTGGAAGGTTCTGACCAGCATCGTGGCTGGTTCATGTCCTCGCTGATGATCTCCACGGCGATGAAAGGCAAAGCGCCTTACCGTCAGGTACTGACCCACGGCTTCACCGTTGATGGCCAGGGCCGTAAAATGTCCAAGTCCATCGGCAACACCGTTTCGCCGCAGGATGTGATGAACAAACTGGGTGCCGACATTCTGCGCCTGTGGGTGGCTTCCACCGACTACACCGGCGAGATGGCGGTCTCCGATGAGATCCTCAAACGTGCTGCCGACAGCTATCGTCGTATCCGTAACACCGCGCGCTTCCTGCTGGCGAACCTTAACGGTTTCGATCCGGTAAAAGACATGGTGAAACCGGAAGAGATGGTGGTGCTCGATCGCTGGGCGGTAGGCTGCGCGCAAGCGGCACAGGAAGACATCCTGAAAGCCTATGAATCTTACGATTTCCACGAAGTGGTGCAGCGCCTGATGCGCTTCTGCTCCATCGAAATGGGCTCGTTCTATCTCGACATCATCAAGGATCGCCAGTACACCGCGAAAGCGGATAGCGTGGCGCGCCGCAGCTGTCAGACCGCGCTGTTCCATATCGTGGAAGCGCTGGTGCGCTGGATGGCGCCGATCATGTCCTTCACCGCCGATGAAATCTGGGGTTACCTGCCAGGTTCCCGCGAGAAATACGTCTTCACCGGTGAATGGTATGAAGGTCTGTTCGGCCTGGCCGACAACGAAGTGATGAACGACGGCTTCTGGGACGAGCTGCTGCAGGTGCGTGGCGAAGTCAACAAGGTTATCGAACAGGCGCGTGCTGACAAGCTGGTAGGCGGTTCTCTGGAAGCAGCGGTAACGCTGTATGCCGACGCCGGACTGGCGGCGAAGCTGAACGCGCTGGGCGAGGAATTACGATTTGTCCTGTTGACCTCCGGGGCGAAAGTTGTCGAAGATGCCCAGGCTCCGGCGGACGCCTGGCAGAGTGAACTGCTGAAAGGCCTGAAAGTCGTGTTGAGCAAAGCCGAGGGCGAAAAATGCCCGCGTTGCTGGCATTACACCAGTGATATCGGCAAGGTAGCGGAACACGCAGAAATCTGCGGTCGCTGTGTCAGCAACGTCGCCGGTGACGGCGAACAACGTAAGTTTGCCTGATGAGTAAATCTGTCTGTTCAACGGGGCTACGCTGGCTTTGGGTCGTCGTAGCCGTGCTGATTATCGATCTGGGCAGCAAATTCCTGATCCTCCAGAACTTCGCTCTGGGGGATACGGTATCGCTGTTCCCGTCGCTTAATCTGCATTATGCGCGTAACTATGGTGCGGCTTTTAGCTTCCTGGCCGATAGCGGGGGCTGGCAGCGCTGGTTCTTCGCCGGCATCGCCATCGGTATCTGCGTGATTCTGGCGGTATTGATGTACCGCTCAAAGGCCACACAAAAGCTGAACAACATTGCCTACGCGCTGATTATTGGTGGCGCGCTGGGGAATCTGTTCGACAGACTGTGGCATGGCTTTGTCGTCGATATGATTGATTTTTATGTCGGAGACTGGCACTTCGCCACGTTCAATCTGGCCGATACCGCGATTTGCATCGGCGCGGCGCTGATTGTGCTGGAAGGTTTTTTACCAGGCGCTGCCAAAAAAACCGCCTGATGATCCCTGCCGGGTCGCGTTCGCGCTGACCCGGCCTTCATGATAAGTTTGCCCTGCCAGCGCGCTATTCGGCGCGGCGGGGTCAATACAAATAAAAACTTAGAGCAAACCTGCATGTCTAACTCTGTACAGAGCAACAGCGCGGTGCTGGTGCACTTCACGCTGAAACTGGATGATGGTTCCACCGCGGAGTCTACGCGTAATAACGGTAAACCTGCGCTGTTTCGTCTCGGCGACGGGTCTCTTTCTGAAGGTCTGGAGCAGCATCTTCTGGGGCTGAAAGCGGGGGATAAAACCACCTTTTCCCTGGAGCCGGATGCCGCATTTGGCGTGCCAAGCCCGGATCTTATCCAGTACTTCTCACGTCGTGAATTTATCGACGCGGGCGAGCCGGAAATCGGCGCAATTATGCTCTTTACCGCAATGGATGGCAGCGAAATGCCTGGCGTGATCCGTGAAGTGAACGGCGATTCGATCACCGTTGATTTCAACCACCCGCTGGCCGGGCGCACCGTCCATTTTGATATTGAAGTGCTGGAAATCGATCCGGCGCTGGAGGAGTAAAATGCAGATCCTGTTGGCTAACCCGCGCGGCTTTTGCGCCGGCGTTGACCGCGCTATCAGCATTGTCGAAAACGCGCTGACCCTCTATGGCGCGCCGATTTATGTGCGTCATGAAGTGGTGCATAACCGCTATGTGGTCGATAGCCTGCGGCAGCGCGGCGCTATTTTCATCGAGCAGATTAGCGAAGTGCCGGACGGCGCGATCCTGATTTTCTCCGCACATGGCGTGTCTCAGGCGGTACGCAACGAAGCCAAAAGCCGCGATCTGACGGTCTTTGACGCGACCTGCCCGCTGGTGACCAAAGTGCATATGGAAGTCGCCCGTGCCAGCCGTCGTGGTGAAGAGTCGATCCTGATTGGCCATGCCGGTCACCCGGAAGTCGAAGGGACGATGGGCCAGTACAGCAACCCGCAAGGGGGAATGTACCTGGTAGAGTCGCCGGATGATGTCTGGACGTTGGACGTGAAAAATGACGCCAAACTGTCGTTTATGACCCAGACCACGCTCTCGGTCGATGATACCTCTGAGGTCATTGATGCCCTGCGTGAACGCTTCCCGAAAATCGTCGGGCCGCGTAAAGATGATATTTGTTACGCCACCACCAACCGTCAGGAAGCGGTCCGCGCGCTGGCTGAACAGGCCGATGTGGTGCTGGTGGTGGGGTCGAAAAACTCCTCTAACTCGAACCGTCTCGCGGAGCTGGCTCAGCGGATGGGGAAAGCCGCCTATCTGATTGACGACGCCACCGATATTCAGGAAGCGTGGGTCAAAGCGGCCACATGCGTGGGCGTGACCGCGGGCGCGTCGGCGCCGGATATTCTGGTGCAGAATGTGATTTCGCGCCTCCAGGAGCTGGGCGGCGGTGAAGCGGTGCCGCTGGAAGGCCGTGAAGAGAACATTGTTTTCGAAGTACCGAAAGAACTGCGGGTTGATGTCCGTGAAGTAGAATAAGTTCTTTGGTTCCCTGTTGTGAGAAGATGCCAGACTTAATGTCTGGCATTTTTTTTGGAGAAACCATGCGCTTACCGATCATTCTTGATACCGATCCCGGCATCGACGATGCGGCGGCAATAGCCGCGGCGTTGTTTGCCCCCGAGCTGGATCTGCAATTGATGACCACGGTCGCGGGCAACGTGTCGGTGGAAAAAACCACCCGCAACGCGCTGCAGCTGCTGCATTTCTGGGGGGCCGATGTGCCGCTTGCCCAGGGCGCGTCAATGCCGTTGGTACGTCCGCTACGCGACGCGGCCTCGGTACACGGCGAATCCGGCATGGAAGGGTATGATTTTGTCGAGCACGATTGCCAGCCGCTGCCGAAACCGGCTTTTCAGGCGATTCGCGATGCGCTGATGCATGCCCCGGAGCCTGTCACGCTGGTGGCGATTGGTCCGCTGACTAATATTGCGTTGCTGCTGACGCAGTACCCGGAATGCCGCTTTAACATTCGCCGGCTGGTGATCATGGGCGGGTCCGCCGGGCGCGGCAACTTCACGCCCAACGCGGAGTTTAATATTGCCATTGACCCGGAGGCGGCAGCTCAGGTGTTCCGCAGCGGTCTGGAGATCGTCATGTGCGGCCTGGACGTGACGAACCAGGCGCTACTGGCGCCCGACTATCTGGCGACGCTGCCTGCGTTGAACAAGACCGGGAAAATGCTCCATGCGTTATTCAGCCACTATCGCAGCGGCAGCATGAGCAGCGGCCTGCGTATGCATGACCTGTGCGCCATTGCGTGGTTGGTTCGCCCGGAGCTGTTTACGCTCAAACCGTGTTTTGTGGCGGTGGAAACGCAAGGAACCTGGACCGCCGGTACCACCGTTGTCGACATCGAAGGGCGCCTGGGCCAGCCAGCGAACGCGCAGGTAGCACTGGATCTTGATGTCGCCGGTTTCCAGCGCTGGGCCGCGGAGGTGCTGTCTCTGGCACCGTAAGCGGCGCTAGCGACGGTAAATCTTCTCGCTCAGGTAATCGATCATGGCCCGCATTCTGGCGGGCATATGCTTATTGCCCGACCACAGCAGCCACAGCTGGCCGCTATAGCTGCTGATAAACTCCCATTGCGCCAGTACCTGCACGATCTCCCCGCGCTCCAGCGCCTCGCGGGCGGTAAACAGCGGCAGGCTGCCGATCCCCAAATGTTGCTTCACCGCGTCCAGGCGTACCGCGGTATGGTTGGCGGCGTAGCGTCCGTGAGTCTCAATGGTGTCCGTTTTGCCCGCCTGACGGAATTTCCAGCGTGAGTCGGCCGGAGTTTCGCCGAGGCTGATACAGCTGTGGTGACGCAGGTCAGCTGGCGTCTGCGGCGTGCCGTGCTGGCATAAGTAGTCCGGAGTGGCGCAGATAATGTGCGTCACCGGCATTAACGGCTTGCCGTGCAGCCCCGGAGAAGGCGTATGGGTAATGCGCAGCGCCAGATCGATACCATCGTCAATCAAATCCAGATAGCGGTCTTCGAGCCGCAGGCAGACATCCACTTCCGGATAGCGATCGAGAAACTCGGTCATCAGCGGATGAATCACGAAGCGACCGACGGCTTTAGGCACGCTGAGCGTGAGTTTGCCCTGCGCTACCTCCTGGGTACTGCTGGCGGAGTCCATCGCCTGGCGGGCCGACGCCAGCATCTCCAGCGCGTGGCTATAGACCGATTCCCCGGCATCGCTCAGGCGTAATTTACGCGTACTGCGCTGCAGCAGTTTGCAACCCATCTCATGTTCAAGCCGCGAGACGCTGCGGCTGATCGCCGATGGCGTGACCCCGTTCAGCCGGGCGACGGCGGAGAAGCTGCCGTGGTCGACAATCTGCACAAACAGGGCAAGGTCGGGCAGTAAATTAAGATTCATTTGTGCTCATCAGGCAAAGGTCCATTGATGGATGACGGGATTATCGTCATGCGTAATATCAATATACTGTCCTGACAGAGAGGAGGACAACCATGACTGAACGTCTTTATTACACCAGCGATGCGACCGAAGGGCGCGCACGGATACTGGGCTGCCTGCCCGAAGCCGATGGTCGCTACGCCATCACCCTGGATCAAACCCTGTTTCACCCGCAGGGCGGCGGACAACCGGCCGATCGCGGCTGGATCGGCGATATTCCCGTAGAGAGCGTTAGCGCACGCGGCGATAGCATTGTGCATATTGTTTCGCAGCCGCTGCCCCTGGAGGAAGTCACCATGCGGGTGAATGCTGAAGAAAGGCACCTGCACGCCCGGTTACATTCTGCCGGGCATCTGATTGGTCAGGCCGGTGAACGCTTTGGCTGGCAGCCCATCAAGGCTCATCATTGGCCTGGCGAAGGGCGGATCACCTTCAAAGCCGGCGCACAGGCGTCGCTGCCCGAAGCCAGCGCGTTGCTGGCGCAGGTTGAAGCCTGGCAGACAGAGCATTTACCGCGTCAGATCTCGTTTGCCGATGGCCTGCGCAAGGTCGGGTTCGGCGACATGCTGAGCTATCCCTGCGGCGGCACGCACGTCGCCAGCCTGGCTGAGCTCGGCAAGGTGACGATACTGCAGGTGAAAATGAAAAAAGGGCAGTTAATCGTTAACTACACGCTGGAATAGCGACAATGCTGCCGTGGGTTCTGTGATACCGACGGCAAATCCACGTGATACATTCAAGGTTAATCGATTAATCTGCTAATCTGATTCTGCTGTTCTCCTTGGGCCGGAGACAAACATGAATCCTTCTTTTATCCAGCCACCGCAGGTGGCGTGGGCCAGTGGAGCACTTTCCAATGGTCCGTTATTAGGTAAGTCAACGCGCATCATCGATCTTGCCGGTATTTTTGCCGATGAGCAGGCTCGTCAGGCTATGGCGGGAGAGCAGGTTGTTTATGATGTAGAAATGTTTGATACCCCTTCAGACGAAGGGGAGCTGTATACCGGCGTTACCCATCTGTATCCGGGGAAAGTTGGCAACGAGTATTTTATGACCCGTGGGCATTACCATGCCCGCCGTGAGCAAGGCGAAGTTTACTTTGGCCTGCGCGGTAGCGGTTTGCTGTTGCAGCAAAATGAGCAAGGACAGGCGCGGCTCGAAAAGGTTTCTGTCGGGTCCGTGCATATTATTCCCGGATTTACCGCCCACCGGTTGATTAATACCGGTGAGGATACGCTCTCTGCGTTGGCCGTCTGGCCCGGCGTTGCAGGCCATGACTACGCATCGCTGGTAAACGGCTTCGCGTTGCGGATTATCGAGGAACATCAGCAGATCCAGGCAAAGGAGGTGCAGAATGGCTAATTCTGTCCGCGATTATGGTCTGGATATGACGATTCATCATCAGCCGCTGGGTTTCAGCTATGGTGAGGATGTGACCGGCCCGATGCCGGAGATCCGTCACCTCGAACAAATCCGTGCTTCGCTGCGCGACCCGCATTGCGACGGACCGCAAGATGTTTATGCAATCGCCATGGACGTTGCGCGGATGCAGGATCGTGAAGAGCTACAAAAACGAATGTTGCTGTTTGGCGTAGTGACCTATGCCGCCGGACGTTTAGGAGATGAGCCGATTCGCAGCCAGGGGCATATCCATCGTATTAGCCAGCACAGTGGTTGGTCGCCGCCAGAACTCTATGAGATCTGGCAAGGGAGCGCAATTATCTATATGCAGGAGTACGTAGAGGACGATCCCGGTCGTTGCTTTGCCGTGATTGCTAATCCAGGAGAAAAAGTGCTGGTGCCACCAGGATGGGGGCACGCCACGATATCGGCTAACCCGGATGTTCCACTCACTTTCGGTGCCTGGTGCGACCGTGAATATGGTTTTGAGTATCAGGCTGTTCGAGCGCGTAAGGGGCTGGCATGGTACCCGTTATTGCAAGATAAGCACGTGGTCTGGCAGCACAATCCGCATTACGTTGCAGGACGATTACAGGCGATCACTCCCCGACAGTACACTGAATTTGGGCTAACTTCCGATCCGATTTATCAGCAGTTTATCGATGACCCAGCGCGCTTTCAGTTTATCTCCCGCCCGGATAAAACGGCGGAGCTGTGGCACAACTTCCATCCATAAGAAAACCGGGGCGTAATGCCCCGGTCAGCTTTATTCAGGCATGTTAACCGGCAAAGAAACCGCTGGCGACGCCTGCCGCAGCCAGCACCAGCAGCATGATCATGGCTTTCACTGGCGAAACGCCGCGTTTGGCCATCAAATACCAGGTTCCCAGCACCACGACAAGAGGCAGTAACTGCGGGAAAATACCATCCAGCATTTGCTGGACGTGGATATTAACGCCATCTTTCGTAATAAACTCCAGCCCGGTGCCGAGCTTTACGTAGCTTGCCGCCACGCCGCCCATCACGAAAACCCCCAGTAGCGACAAGGCTTCGCGCAGGCGGGCCGATTTGCTGCTGACCAGCATTTCTACCGAGCCGGAGCCCATTTTGTAACCTTTCAAAAACAGGAACCACGAGCCCGGCAGAATAATAGCCAGCCAGGCGATGGTATAAAATAGCGGCCCAAGAATACTGCCGCCGGCCGCAAGCGCCATACCAATACTCAATAAGATGGGGATTAGCATGCCTGGGATCATCGAGTCGCCGATCCCGGCGATCGGCCCCATCAGACCGACTTTCAGGGTATTTATCGTTTCACCGTCGATGGGATCACCGTTGGCTTTTTTCTCCTCTAGCCCCAGCACCATACCGTTAACAATCGCGCCGATTTGCGGTTCAGTGTTATAGAACGAAGCGTGGCGGCGCAGCATTTCAGTACGCTCAGCGGTATCCGGGTAAAGTTTTTTCGCCACCGGCAGCATGCTCAGGCAGAAGCCGAAGGATTCCAGGCGCTCAAAGCTCATGGACGAGAGGTTGTGCATCATCCACGCTCGCCAGCAACGGCGCAGATCTTTCCGGGTCAGGGTACGGTCTTCCATCAGAATTCATCCTCATCATCGACGACCGGTGCTGTGCCTGCGTTTTGCTGCGGCTCCGGTTTGTAGTTGTAATGGATAAGCGCCAGCAACGAACCCACGATCACCAGTGCGACCATATTGAGTTTTAAAAAGACGATGCAGACGAAACCGACGAGAAAATAGATCAGCATGGTGTAGTTTTTGATGATCTGTTTGAGCAGTATTGCGATCCCCACCGCAGGCAGGATGCCGCCCAGGACGTTCATCGTCGACAGAATGATCTTTGGCAAACTGTCCATAAAGCCGCTGATGTACTGTGCGCCGAAATAGACGGCAATAAACGTAGGCACGAAGCGTAAAACAAAGTTCGTGACCTGGGGCCAGATGGCGCTGTTCAGATAAATACCGCGATCGTCGCCTCGCTCCAGCGCCACGTCGGCCCGGTGATTCCAGAAGGAGTTCAGCACCATCATCGCATTGAACAAAATCGTGCCGGCGATACCGATAGTGGCAGCCAGAGCTACCGCGACCTCCGGCCCTTTACCTGACAGAATACCTAACGCAATTGCCGGATAGGCGACGAAGTTGAGGTCCGCGGGCATTGAACCGCCCGGCGTCACCATCGCGATATAAACCGCCTGGACCGCAACGCCTATCATGATCCCGGTCTTCAGGTCGCCCAGAATCAGCCCGACCAGCATGCCGGACACCAGCGGTCGGGTAATCAGATACCAGCCGCCGGTCAGACCTAGAAGCCAGGGACTGCTGAGGGCCCCCAGATAACAAAGAATGCCAATCAACGTAGCTTCGATAATCATCATCCGCTCCTTATTTCAGCTTCTGGCGTGCGTCCTGCCAGCTGTAGTAGCTGGCATCCGGAACCAGACGGAATTCAACGTGATGCCCGTGCTGTACCAGCCAGTCAAAGGCGGCGACCTCAGCGGCATTCACCGACTGATTTGGTCCAATGGTGGTGGTATCCGCGCGGGCGCTCATTGGGCCAACGTTGATTTTGCCATTGGCATTTTTCAGGCTGATCCCTGCCGCCTCCAGGCGCTGTAAAGTGACCGGGGATTTGCCGATCACGAAATAGCGTTTCTCACTGGCAATGACTTTTGGCAGTTTTTCAATGGCCGTAGCGGTGTCGAACAGCCAGACTTTGATGTCTTGCACGGCGCCTTTCATCACCGACGAAAGTAGCGGATCGGCCGCGACAGCGTCGTCAATTGCCACGATACCGTCGCAGGGCAGCTCTTTGGCCCAGCGCGTCACGAGCTGCCCATGGATCACCCGGTCGTCAATACGTACAAAAGAGATACTCATAAGCGTTTTCCTTTAAAAATCATCAGGCTGAATGGCTAAAACCGGGGTGGCTTTAATCAGGGTGGGTACGGTTAACGCCAGTAGCTGTAAGGCAGCGGCGTGAACATCCGTCAGGTGGATAATGTCTTCACTCTGCAGCAGCATCGGGAAATTAACCCCGGCCAGTACGGCGACAGGAGGCGTTGTCTGGGAAGAAAATGCGTGCAGGCAGGCGACGTTCCATGGCGTACCGCTTTGCATATCGCATAGCACCAGTACGCCGTCGGCCTGCTGACCAACTTCACCCAGCGTGCGGGCGAAGTCCTGCTTAAAGCCTTCGATGCCCGCCTGTTCGTCGAGCGTGACGGTAGAGACATGCGGTAATTCGCCATAAACCATCCGCCCGCTGGCAAGCAGGGCGTTGACAAGCGGACCGTGGCTGGCAACAATGATGTTGATCATTTGCTTATCCCCTTACCCAGGCTTTGATGGTGGCAAGTTGCTGTCCTGCGCCTTTCCCCGATGGAGAGATGCGATACTCGCCTACTGCGGCGGGTATGATAAACGTCTCGGCGTAGTGGACGATAAAGTGCTCAAAGGCACCGTCAGGGCTGTCGACGAGAGCTTCCGCCCCTTCAATCAGGTTCAATACGTTAACGCCGCCCCTGGTATGGTGCGTTACCGGTGCGGTAAACCAGTGGCGACGGGTTTCGATAAACTCACGTTCGTGCATGCCCGTCCGCTCCTCTCGCCAGCCTTCTCCTTCGGTGATAGGTTCAATGCGGTTAACCAGGTTGTCGTTGACCCACTGCGTATCGCGTTGCCAGTCGATGACCTGTTCGCCATGCTCAAGATGCACCGGGCGCGGTAAACCGTCTAAGCCTAAACGCCCCCAGTCCCAGAGTTTGAAGGTGAAGATATAGGGTGTTGCGCTGATTTCGAGCACCATTGTGCCGCTTCCGGAACAGTGAACCGTACCGGCAGGGATAAGGAAGTGATCGTGCTTACGCGCCGGGATTTGGTTAACGAAGCGCCGATCGTCAAACGCTTTTTCGCCACGGCCGGCTGCCTGTAGATCGTCGAGCATCTCCTGCGGTTTGATTCCCGTTTGCGTTCCCAAATAGACCACGGCTCCCGGCTCGGCTTCGAGGATGTAATAGCTCTCATCCTGGGTATAGTGCATCCCGAACTGTTGTTGGATGTACTCGGTAACCGGATGAACCTGGAAACTGAGGTTCTGACCGCCGATGGTATCCAGAAAATCGAAGCGAATAGGAAACTCAGCGCCAAACCGGGCGTGGACCTTCTCGCCAAGGAGCGCACGTGGGTGGAGTAATACCAGGTTTTGTGAGGGGATCTCGATCCGCACCTGACCAAAACGCAGTAACAGGCTGTTTTCCTCGGGCACGCAATCAAAACACCATGCGTAATTGGGCGCGGAGGGATCGAGATCGAATTGCTGTTTCATCCACTGACCGCCCCAGACACCAGGGTCGAAGAAAGGGACGACCCGGAACGGGCGGGCGGTAGTGTGCTGTAGTCCAGCGCGCAGCGCTTCACCGCTGACTAGCGTCGGTGCATCTTTTTGTGTGGTATCGAGCAGATAATCGGTACGTTTGAGCAACGGCGTTTTATGGCGGTCGAAGACGCGCCATTCAATAAAGAAGGCGCGTTTATAGCGGCGGAGAATATCTTCGTCCTGGTTATCTGCCCCCCAGTTTCCCAGGCCATCATGGCGCATCCGTTGTTGGATTTCCCAACGTGGCATATCAGCGTAGACCAGCAGGTCTCCTGGGTGAACGAGCGTGGCGCCAGGACCATAGATCACAATGACGCCTTCCGTTACGGCGTCAACCTGGCGGCGTAACTGATGCAGTTTTTCGGCATTAAAAAACTCATCAAGGTGATGGCAGGACAGCACGCCGAAGACGCGGTCATCGGTAAGATTGCGCGCCAGGAGATCGTGTAACGCTTGCTCATCGCGGCGGGCGGATTCGACGTTCAGTGTCAATGCAGCGTTGAGTGATGGCAACAGGCGCTGTTCCAGCTCCTCAATCCGCACGCCTGGGTAGCAGTCCACAACCAGCACGGTTCTGGAGGACGTTGATGTTCTGGCGTTAAGTGCGGTATTGATGGAGGCCCAACCCTGCCAGGCCTGGTCGTCATAGCCCTGAATGGCTATATCAGGGAATTTATCATAGGTCGTTTGCATTATTTGTCTCCATATTGGCTAAACAAAGATTAATCGATTAACCTTGTTTTGACAGTATGGTTAACGCGATTAACCCGCCATAATCCACAACCAGCGGGCTAAAATGCGTCTTAATGTGAGTGTGCTCACAGGGAATAATGCATTTTTTAGGTTATTCGATTAACCTTCAGTGAACGAACAGGAGGCATGATGACGACAGTAACGCTGGCACAGGTGGCCGAACGGGCAGGGGTGTCTACGGCTACCGTTTCGATGGTGTTGCGTAATCGAGGACGGATTTCACAAGCTACGCGTGAACGGGTGCTGAAAGCTCTGGATGATTCCGGATATGTCTACAACCAGACTGCCGCTAACCTGCGGAATCGCAGTAGCAATCAGGTCGGACTGTTACTGCATGATATTACCAACCCGTTTTATGGTGAGATGACGGCGGGCTTAAGTCATGAAATGGAGCGACACGACCTGCTGCTGTTCCTGGCAAACAGTGAAGAGTCAGGCGAGCGACAACAGAAGTTTGTTGACTCACTCATGCGAAACAACGCCTGCGGCATGGTGTTGTGCGCGGCGCGGGAAACCCCGACCTCATTTTTCGATGCCCTGAAAAGGCGCAATATTCCCGCCATTATGGTGGTACGTCCGCTCAGCGATCCGGATTTTGATTTTGTCGGCACCGATAACTTTCTTGGCACGCAAATGGCTACCGCTCACTTGTTGAAAATGGAGCATCGGAATATTGCTTTTATCGGTGGCAGCTTGAGTTCAGGTACTCGGGCGCAACGTATTGGTGGCTTCACCAGTACGCTACTGGAAAGCGGAATATCCCCTAATCCTGAGTGGATTGTCACGGCTAAGGCCAGCCAGATTGATGGGGCGAAAGTCGCCGAGGCGCTCCTGACCCGCTATCCGGAGATAACGGCCGCAGTCTGTTATCAGGATATTGTGGCACTTGGTGTGATGCAGGCGCTACGTAAAACCGGGCGTGAACCGGGTCGGGATTTTGCGCTGGTGGGGTTTGACGATATTACCGAGGCGGCTCTGGTTCAGCCTGCCCTGACGACCGTTTCGGTGGCAGCAAAAGAGATTGGTCGGAAAGCCGGTGAGCTATTGTATAGCCGTATTCAGGGCAATAATGAGCCGCCAAAACGGATTATTCTGCCCCCCGCGCTGGTGATCCGTGAATCGTGCGGATTTATGCGCAAAGAGTCAGTGATCTCAGACTGTTAGCGGTGCTTTAACGCTACGATATCTCTCCTTCTAATGATGAAAAACATATAGTTTTTACTGATATCGATCGCGGTTTGTCATAAATTTCTAATTATCGGTGTTTTTGAGTAGCGGCCCATCGTTGGGCTGGTTACTCTGAAAACTATTTACGTGAAGTTAACAAAAGAGAATAGCTATGCATGATGCACAAATCCGCGTGGCCATCGCGGGCGCGGGCGGCCGGATGGGACGCCAGTTGATTCAAGCGGTACAGCAGATGGACGGCGTGGCGCTGGGCGCGGCGCTGGAGCGCGAAGGTTCCTCCCTGCTCGGCAGCGATGCTGGCGAACTGGCAGGCGCAGGCCACATGGGCGTCACGGTGCAAAGCAGCCTGACGGCAGTCAACGATGATTTTGACGTGCTGATCGATTTTACCCGCCCGGAAGGCACCTTAAACCACCTGGCGTTTTGCCGCGAGCATGCGAAAGGGATGGTGATTGGTACGACGGGTTTTGATGACGCAGGAAAACAAGCCATTCGCGATGCCGCGCAGGATATTGCCATAGTTTTCGCGGCTAATTTCAGCGTCGGCGTTAACGTCATGCTGAAACTGCTGGAAAAAGCGGCGAAGGTCATGGGTGACTATACTGATATCGAAATTATCGAAGCTCACCACCGCCACAAGGTCGATGCGCCGTCAGGCACAGCGCTGGCGATGGGCGAGGCGATTGCCGGTGCTCTGAACAAGGATCTGAAGGATTGCGCAGTCTACAGCCGTGAAGGTTATACCGGCGAGCGCGTACCGGGCACCATCGGGTTTGCCACCGTGCGCGCGGGTGACATCGTCGGGGAACATACGGCGATGTTCGCCGATATCGGCGAGCGCATTGAAATCAGCCATAAAGCCTCCAGCCGGATGACGTTTGCCAATGGCGCCGTTCGTTCCGCTCTGTGGCTGAAAGACAAGAAAATCGGGCTTTTTGATATGCGAGACGTCCTGGAGTTAAACAGTTTATAAGATTTATTACCCATCGTGATGTGGTTGTTGCATTCAATATGTGATTGATTGCAAAGGGCAATATTTTATTGCCCTTTTTATTTTTAATCGTTTCATTAATGTTTTTATCTCAAGCATTTATAATTCATGCTTATCTCTTCTATTTCTGTTGTGTTATTGTAAATTTTGACCATTTGGTCTACTTTTTCACACTCAGGCCCGCATTTTTTCAATCTTCCTAGTCCGCAAGCGTTTTCTTAGCATAGTTAGTTGATCTTTTTGCCTGCTAAAGCAGTGTGAAGTGCCCAGTGACGTAAAAATAGATTAAAAATATCGGCTTTAAGTTGACTTTTGCCCGACATCTCTCCAGAATGCCGCCGTTTGCCAGAAATCCATAGGTAAGCAAATTTGCATTGATTCGTGCTATCGCTATGCATTAATATGCAAATAAAGTGAGTGAATATTCTCTGGAGGGTGTTTTGATTAAGTCAGCGCTATTGGTTCTGGAAGACGGAACCCAGTTTCACGGTCGGGCCATCGGGGCAACGGGCACGGCGGTTGGGGAAGTCGTTTTCAATACTTCAATGACCGGTTATCAAGAAATCCTCACTGATCCCTCCTATTCCCGCCAAATTGTCACTCTTACTTATCCTCATATCGGTAATGTCGGCACCAACGCCGCCGATGAAGAATCTTCCCAGGTACATGCACAAGGTCTGATTATTCGCGACCTGCCGCTGATTGCCAGCAACTTCCGCAATACCGAAGACCTCTCTTCTTACCTGAAGCGCCATAACATCGTGGCGATTGCCGATATCGATACCCGTAAGCTGACTCGTTTGCTGCGCGAAAAGGGCGCACAGAACGGCTGCATCATCGTAGGGGATAACCTGGATGCACAGCTGGCGCTGGAAAAAGCCAAAGCGTTCCCGGGCCTGAACGGCATGGACCTGGCAAAAGAAGTCACCACTTCAGAAACCTACAGCTGGACACAAGGAAGCTGGACGCTGGCGGGCGACCTGCCGGAAGCGAAAGCGGAAAGCGAACTGCCGTTCCACGTTGTGGCCTACGATTTCGGTGCCAAACGCAACATTCTGCGCATGCTGGTCGATCGCGGCTGCCGTCTGACCGTCGTGCCGGCACAAACCTCTGCGGAAGAGGTGCTGAAGATGAATCCGGACGGGATCTTCCTGTCCAACGGTCCTGGTGACCCGGCGCCGTGCGATTACGCTATCGACGCGATTGAGAAATTCCTCGAGACCGATGTTCCGGTATTCGGCATCTGCCTCGGTCATCAGCTGCTGGCGCTGGCGAGCGGAGCGAAGACCGTGAAGATGAAGTTCGGCCACCACGGCGGCAACCACCCGGTCAAAGATATCGATAACGACGTGGTAATGATTACCGCGCAGAACCACGGTTTTGCGGTCGACGAAGCGTCTATGCCGGCTAACCTGCGCGTGACCCACAAGTCACTGTTCGATGGCACCCTGCAGGGCATCCACCGCACTGACAAACCGGCGTTCAGCTTCCAGGGACACCCGGAAGCGAGCCCAGGCCCGCATGATGCCGCGCCGTTGTTCGACCATTTTATCGAGTTAATTGAGCAGTACCGCCAGTCCGCGAAATAATCAGGAGAAAAAAGCCATGCCAAAACGTACAGACATAAAAAGCATCCTGATTCTTGGCGCTGGCCCGATCGTTATCGGCCAGGCTTGTGAATTTGACTACTCTGGCGCTCAGGCTTGTAAAGCCCTGCGTGAAGAGGGTTACCGCGTCATCCTGGTGAACTCTAACCCGGCCACCATCATGACCGACCCTGAAATGGCCGATGCCACCTACATTGAGCCGATTCACTGGGAAGTGGTACGCAAAATCATCGAAAAAGAGCGCCCGGACGCGGTTCTGCCGACCATGGGCGGCCAGACGGCGCTGAACTGCGCGCTGGAACTGGAACGTCAGGGCGTGCTGGAAGAGTTCGGCGTGACCATGATCGGCGCCACCGCCGATGCGATTGATAAAGCAGAAGACCGCCGTCGCTTTGATGTGGCGATGAAGAAAATCGGTCTTGATACCGCGCGTTCCGGTATTGCGCACACGATGGAAGAAGCGCTGGCCGTTGCTGCCGATGTGGGCTACCCGTGCATTATTCGCCCGAGCTTCACCATGGGCGGCACCGGCGGCGGTATCGCCTACAACCGCGAAGAGTTCGAAGAAATCTGTACCCGCGGTCTGGATCTCTCTCCGACCAACGAGCTGCTGATTGATGAATCGCTGATCGGCTGGAAAGAGTACGAAATGGAAGTGGTGCGCGATAAGAACGACAACTGCATCATCGTCTGTTCCATCGAAAACTTCGACGCCATGGGCATTCACACTGGTGACTCCATCACCGTGGCACCGGCGCAAACCCTGACCGACAAAGAGTATCAGGTTATGCGTAACGCCTCGATGGCGGTATTGCGTGAAATCGGTGTGGAAACCGGCGGTTCTAACGTTCAGTTCTCGGTGAACCCGAAAGACGGTCGCCTGATTGTTATCGAAATGAACCCGCGCGTATCACGCTCCTCGGCACTGGCATCGAAAGCCACCGGCTTCCCGATTGCCAAAGTGGCGGCGAAACTGGCGGTCGGTTACACCCTGGATGAGCTGATGAACGACATCACCGGCGGTCGTACCCCGGCATCGTTCGAACCGTCCATCGACTACGTCGTTACCAAAATTCCACGCTTCAACTTTGAAAAATTTGTTGGTGCGAACGACCGTCTGACCACGCAGATGAAATCTGTGGGTGAAGTGATGGCGATTGGCCGCACCCAGCAGGAATCTCTGCAGAAAGCGCTGCGCGGCCTCGAAGTGGGCGCCACCGGTTTCGACCCGAAAGTGAGCCTCGACGATCCGGAAGCGCTGACCAAAATCCGCCGCGAGCTGAAAGACGCTGGCGCCGAGCGTATCTGGTACATCGCCGATGCATTCCGTGCCGGGCTGTCCGTGGACGGCGTCTTCAACCTGACCAATATTGACCGTTGGTTCCTGGTACAAATCGAAGAGCTGGTACGTCTGGAAGAGAAAGTGACCGAACTCGGTATCACCGGCCTGACCGCTGACTTCCTGCACCAGCTTAAGCGCAAAGGCTTTGCCGACGCGCGTCTGGCAAAACTGGCGGGCGTTCGTGAAGGCGAAATCCGCAAGCTGCGTGACCAGTACAACCTGCACCCGGTCTACAAGCGTGTGGATACCTGCGCGGCGGAATTTGCGACCGACACCGCCTACATGTACTCCACCTACGACGAAGAGTGTGAAGCGAACCCGTCCGTTGACCGCGATAAAATCATGGTCCTCGGCGGCGGCCCGAACCGTATCGGTCAGGGTATCGAGTTCGACTACTGCTGCGTACACGCCTCGCTGGCGCTGCGTGAAGACGGTTACGAGACCATTATGGTCAACTGTAACCCGGAAACCGTGTCGACCGACTACGACACCTCTGATCGTCTGTACTTTGAGCCGGTCACCCTGGAAGACGTGCTGGAAATCGTGCGCATCGAGAAGCCGAAAGGCGTCATCGTGCAGTACGGCGGCCAGACTCCGCTGAAACTGGCCCGTGCGCTGGAAGCCGCTGGCGTACCGGTTATCGGCACCAGCCCGGATGCGATTGACCGCGCGGAAGACCGCGAGCGTTTCCAGCAGGCGGTTGACCGTCTGAAGCTGAAGCAGCCGGCTAACGCCACCGTTACCGCCATCGAGATGGCCGTTGAGAAGGCAAAAGAGATTGGCTACCCGCTGGTGGTACGTCCGTCCTACGTCCTCGGTGGCCGGGCAATGGAAATCGTCTACGACGAAGCCGACCTGCGTCGCTACTTCCAGACCGCGGTCAGCGTGTCTAACGACGCGCCGGTGCTGCTGGACCGCTTCCTTGACGACGCGGTAGAAGTTGACGTGGACGCCATCTGCGACGGCGAAATGGTGCTGATTGGCGGCATCATGGAGCACATCGAGCAGGCTGGCGTACACTCCGGTGACTCCGCATGTTCTCTGCCAGCCTACACCCTGAGCCAGGAAATTCAGGATGTGATGCGCGAGCAGGTGCAGAAGCTGGCCTTCGAGCTGCAGGTTCGCGGCCTGATGAACGTTCAGTTCGCAGTGAAGAACAACGAAGTCTACCTGATTGAAGTCAACCCGCGTGCGGCACGTACCGTCCCGTTCGTCTCGAAAGCCACCGGTGTTCCGCTGGCCAAAGTGGCGGCGCGCGTGATGGCTGGCCAGACTCTGGCACAGCAGGGCGTGACCAAAGAGATTATCCCGCCGTATTACTCGGTGAAAGAAGTGGTGCTGCCGTTCAACAAATTCCCGGGCGTTGACCCGCTGTTAGGGCCAGAAATGCGCTCTACCGGGGAAGTGATGGGCGTCGGGCGTACCTTCGCGGAAGCGTTCGCGAAAGCGCAGCTGGGCAGCAGCTCAACTATGAAAAAACAGGGACGCGCGCTGCTCTCCGTTCGCGAAGGCGATAAAGAGCGTGTGGTTGACCTGGCGGCGAAACTGCTGAAGTTTGGTTTCGAACTGGATGCCACCCACGGCACCGCGATTGTGCTGGGTGAAGCCGGTATCAACCCGCGTCTGGTGAACAAGGTGCATGAAGGTCGTCCGCACATTCAGGACCGTATCAAGAATGGCGAATACACCTACATCATCAACACCACTGAAGGTCGTCAGGCGATTGAAGACTCCAAGCTGATTCGCCGCAGCGCCCTGCAGTACAAAGTTCATTACGACACGACCCTGAACGGCGGTTTCGCGACGGCAATGGCGCTGAACGCCAACGCTATCGAGAAGGTCACCTCGGTGCAGGAAATGCACGCGCAGATTAAGAAATAATGTAATCTGCCCGTAAAAAGCGCCTCCGGTGGTCGACACCGGGGGCGCTTTTTTTTGCCTTGCGATCGGCTTCGAACAAAAACAAGGACATCCGCGTGAAAACACCACTTCGGAGAGTTCTGGTGTTCTCTCTCGGTTTGGTCAGCTAGCCTGAAGTGGTTAGGAAATAATTAATTTGACTGAATAACGGGAGAGAAACACGATGAAATACAATAAACCCCTCACCGCTGCGGTTTTCGCCGCTGCTGCACTGTTTACCGTAGCCGGGTGTTCATCCAATCAGTCGCTGAAAACTACCGATGGTAAAACCATTGTGACCGATGGCAAACCGCAGGTGGATGATGATACCGGCATGGTGTCCTACAAAAATGCGGAAACCGGTCGTACCGAGCAGATCAACCGCGATCAGGTTAAGTCGATGGACGAACTGGATAACTAAGAGACAAATTCATGTGGCCCCGCATGGAACGCGGCGGGGCCGATGGCTGACTGATTAAAGCAGCACGTGGTCAATTTTGACGATAATTTTGCGCAGCGGCGCGCCGGCATCCATGGCGCTCATTGGTCGATGCAGTTCCCCGGGAAACAGGACTGCCAGCTCTTCAGGATGCAGATGAATCAGCGTTTCGCTGCTGATCCCCTCACAAAAGCCAATATCATGGGCGTCCTTAAACGGTCCGTCCGGGACAATTTCCAGGCCTTTGTTTCCGGCTCCGATAATCTCCTCACCTTGCAGCACAATATGAATATCGATGTACTGACGATGGTACTCCGGGCGCTGTTCCGCCAGCGGTTTCGTGCTGCCTTCGACAACGGTAAAAAACAGATTATCGCCATCGACGGTGTATTTCCCCGGTGGCAGAGCGTGCGGCTCCTGCTGCAGTACCGCCTGCAATGCTTTGCGGATAACCGGCGGGTAAAAACTATTTTTAGCGGCGGCGCTTAAGGTATCGATAATCATGCCGGGACTCCCTGCGTGGGTTGCGGGTTAAGTAATGTGATGGAGTGCGCCACAATGCTTGCGACATCGGGGGCGATATCCACCACGACGATATCGCCTTCGCTGGCGTCCGGGGTTTCCAGCGCGGCAAACTGGCTGCGCAGCAGGGCTTCCGGCATAAAGTGGCCCTTACGTGCCTGCATCCGTTGCAAAATGCAGTCGTAGTCGCCGGTCAGCCACAGGAAGCGTAAATGGGGGTTACCCTCGCGCAGCTGGTCGCGGTAGCGCTTTTTCAGCGCCGAGCATACCAGCACGCCGGATTCGTTCTTCTGCCCAAGGCTGAAAATCACATCGCCAATGCGCTCCAGCCACGGCTGGCGATCGTGGTCATCCAGCGGCTGACTGGCGGCCATTTTGACGATGTTCTGCCGGGGATGAAGATCGTCACCGTCGATAAACTTGGCTTCAAGCGCCTGGGCCAACGCCTGACCTACGGTAGTTTTCCCGGTGCCCGACACGCCCATCAAAATAATGCATTGCCCTGCCATAATGCGCTCCTTAATCAGACGGCAACCAGCATGCCGCCGTCGACGAATAACAGATGTCCATTGACGAAATCGGATGCTTTGGAGGAGAGAAACACGGCGGCGCCAATCAGCTCTTGCGGATCGCCCCAGCGTGCGGCAGGCGTACGTTTACACAACCAGTCGGTAAAGGCCCGATCGTCCACCAGGGCCTGGGTCATGGCGGTTTTAAAATAGCCCGGTGCAATACCGTTGACCTGGATGTTATCGCGCGCCAGCTCGACGCACATGCCGCGAGTCAACATCTTCACCGCACCTTTGGCGGCGGCGTACGGGGTAATGGTGTCGCGGCCCAGTTCGCTCTGCATGGAGCAGATATTGACGATTTTGCCGCACCGGCGGCTGACCATGCGTTTGGCTACCGCCTGGGAGACCAGGAATACCGCGGTCTGGTTGACGGAAATAACGTCATGCCATTCCTGCACCGGAAATTCGGTAAAAGGATGACGGCGCTGAATACCCGCGTTATTAAATAACACGTCAATCGCACCGATATCGGTTTCAATTTTCGCAATCGCATTTTCAACCGCCTCGGCATCGGTGACATTAAATACCGCGGAGTGGGCGATGGCACCTTCATCACGTAATTTCATGACCGCATCATCCGCACGAGACGCCGAAATATCGTTGACAATAATTTCTGCGCCATATTGTGCAAGGCCTTGCGCCATGACAAAACCAATTCCTTGTCCTGCGCCAGTAATTAAAATACGTTTGCCTTGTAAGCTGAAAAGATCTTTCATCTTGATATCCTGATTAACGGCTGAATATAAATGATGTGGTGCGTGTTAATGCCGCTGGTGGCAAAACATGGCCCGCAACAACCTGTGCTCTATCTCACGGATTTTTGCCGGGTAAATCTGTGATGGAGATCACTCAAAAGGGTGTTACGAAAAGGGGTTACGCTAAACGTGATGTCGGGTGGAAATTGCCATGGCTCAAGGGGTTAAGCGCAGAATGGTGTGATTCTCTTTTTCCTGAACGGCAGGCATAATGGCCTGATGCAGTGGATGTCTTTGACGGGTCGATAGATGAAAGCACAACGCATTACGCTCAATGATATTGCAGCGCTGGCCGGCGTAACCAAGATGACCGTCAGCCGCTATTTACGTACGCCGGATAAAGTCAAACCGGAGACCGCAGAACGTATCGCCAGCGTGATTGCGGAAATCGGCTATGAGCCCGATCCTGATAATCCGGCGATGACCAGCGTCGTCGTCCCGCGCATTGGCGTATTAATTCCCTCTTTTCACAACCAAATCTTCGCCGACCTGCTGGCGGGGATCGAATCGGTGACCGCGGCGCACGGCTACCAGACGCTGGTGGTCAACTACGATTACGATCGCCAGCGCGAAGAGGAACAGATTGCGGCGGTGCTGGCGTTTCATGTCAAAGGCCTGCTACTGACCGAGTCGGTCCACACCCTGCGGGCGGATAAGTACCTCAACGCGGCCAAAATTCCCATCGCCGAAGTGATGGGGCTGGCGGAGAATCCCGGACGCATCAACGTTGGTTTCGATAACTTCAAAGCCGGTTTTGACATGACCACGATGCTGCTGGCGAGCGGCAAGCGGCACATTATCTATTTCGGCTCGATGTCTGATGTGCGCGACGAGCAGCGCTTCGCTGGCTATTGCCAGGCGATGGAGAATGCCGGACTGGCGACCGGGCGTATTGCGCCGAACAAGGTGTCGTCGGTGTCGATCGGTACCGGCATGATGAATCTGGCGCGGCAGATGTATGCCACCATGGACGGGATCCTCTGCACCAATGATGACCTGGCGGTGGGCGTGTTACAGGAGTGCCTCGCATCGGGTATCAATGTCCCCCAGGAGCTGGCGATCGCCGGTTTTCATGGTCTGGAGATCGGCCAGATTATCACCCCGCGGCTGGCCAGCGTGCTGACTCCGCGCTTTGAGATGGGTAAGGTCGCCACTGAGATTTTAATCAAAAAAATCAAAGGACTGCCGACCATTGAGAAAGTAGACCTGCACTACCGCCTGTCGTTGGGCGAAACCATTTAATTCTGCCCGAATCGGTACCGGCATGATGAACTCTGGGGATAAACGCGTATCGCCGGAATTGCACGTAGCGCCAGTACCTGATGCGTCGACATGTCCACGCTGATATGAGATGAGAGGGGAAGCGGTGTGCTTTTATCTACAGTTTGCTTGCGCATGTGTTCCACGAGCCAAACCGACCGTAGACCTTAATCTGTCCCGGATGTATCTGCCGATTTGATTTTTTCGATGGCAATAATATTCCCTGACATGGCTTCGTTGAGTACTTCCACTGCCGTGCTGGCGTCACGATTCTTAATAGACATATAGACTTTGATATGAGCTTCCACGCTCTCAAGGGTGATGCCTAGTGCACGATTAAGCTCTTCAAGATAGTAGTAATAGATGTCTTTGATCGAGCTCATTACGTTGTAGAACACACTGTTGTGCGACGCCCTGACAATCGCCAGATGAAACTCGTAGTCTGCTTCTGAGTATTTTTTGTAGTCACCCTTGTTGATCAGCATATTATTTAGCGCTTCTTCGAGTTGGCGAATGTCGTCATCGGTGGCGTGGGTCACCGCCAGCTCTACGCATTTGAACTCCACCGTCTGGCGGAAAATCATCATGTCGTGAAACTCTTCACGGCTAAGGTGCATGATCGGGCGAGGATCGTTACTCAACATCTGCGGGGTGAAGTGTTCGCTCACATAGCTACCGCTGCCCTGGCGTGTCACCACAATCCCCAGGTCACGAAAGCGCTGAACCGCACTGCGTACGCTGACTCTGCTGACGTTGAATGAGGTGGTTAGCTCTGCTTCTGAAGGCAAACGGCTACCCGGCGCCCAGCTACCATCCAGCAGCTTTCCGCTTATCTGATCATAAATTTCATTTACAACGTTCTGTTTTTGAATGGATTTTATGCTCAAAGTGGGTTTCCGGTAAGATGTCGCTGAAGTGATTTATTGTATAGCAATTCACTTTTAAGAACAAAGCGCCCGACCGGGCGCTTTTCACCGTTAATCGAAACGAATGAGCACCTTAGCAGACACATTTTTATCTGTAGCCGTAATCAATGCGTCTTCAATTTTCTGAGGCGAGAATTCAGCGCTGATGAGAGGGCGAGGATCAATACGCCCGTCTTCCAGCCAACGGACTGCTGTTACAAATTCGCCGATAAAGCGGAATGAACCAACCCAGTTGAGCTCTTTGACCAGCATTGGCGACACTGGCCAGCTAACCGGGCTTGCTCCCATTCCGACCTGGACAATGGTGCCCGCAGGGCGGGTGAAGTCCACCGTAGATGCCACGGCAGCCGGCGCGCCGGAGGCCTCGAACACTACATCAAAATAGCCCTTACGTTGCTGATAACGGGCAACCTGTTCTTCATCGCGCGGATCCATCACCGCCGTCGCCCCCATCTGGCGAGCCAGTTCCAGGCAGCGCGGGCTGAGATCGGAAGCCACCAGTTCGGATGCGCCTGCACTGCGTGCCGCTGCGAGGATCAGGCAGCCAATCGGGCCTGCACCGATCACCAGCACGCGTTTTCCAGTCAACTGACCCGCCATTTTTACTGCGTGTATGGCGACTGCCAGCGGTTCGGAAAAGGCCATCACGTTCGCGGGAATGTGGCTATTGTACGGAATGCACTGCTCAGGTTTAACCACCACGAATTCAGAAAAACCGCCATTCACATGAGGATTGAACTGCGCGCTACCCATAAAGCGCATGGAACCACATAGGTTTTGATGGCCAGAAAGACACATCTCACACTGATTGCAGGGGCAGGACGGGTTTACCGCTACCGTTTGACCCACTTGCAGCTCGCTGCCAGCGGGGACTTTGCTAATCACGCCGACAAACTCATGGCCAATTACCATGGGATGTTTGAGGATCGACATCCCTGCCCGGCCATGCTGGTAGTAATGAATATCAGAGCCGCAGATGCCACCGCAGGCTACCTTTACGACAACGTCATGTTCACTGTACTCGATTTCACGTGCTTCAAAGCGTACGTCTTTTTCCGCATGGGCCAGACACGCATTACAGGTTATTTTTTCAGTTTTCATCATGATCTCATTATTTGTTAGCAGTCGCTGGATTAATGGCATTCTTATCCACGGTGTTGGCATTCTTTTTTTCGGGCAGGATTACTTCAATTTTCCCCACCAGGAAGATGTAAGCTAATAAGCCGATCCCAGCGACACCTGCGATATACCACATCGCATACTGGAAATTTTGTGTGCGTTCGAGAATAACCCCAATCACAATTGGACTAACAATCCCGGAGAGGTTTCCGCAAATATTTAAAAATCCGCCCATGGTGCCGAGGAAATTCCGTGGAATAACGTCACTCCAGACCACCCAGCCCAGATTTGAAAAGGCATTGGCAAAGAATGCAATCGACAGAATAACAATGGCAATGACCGGTTTATCTTCAAAGAAGTTCACCAGGCCAATAATCATGGTGACGCATAATCCGGTCATCACTGGTAATTTACGTGCCAGCGTTCTGGATATTCCTTTTTTTAATAACATATCGCTTAACGTACCGCCGCAGAGCACGCCAAACATCGCCATAATATAGGGAAGCATGGCACCAATACCGGCTTTTGAAATAGAGAGGTGTAACCCTTTTTCCAGGTAAACAATAAACCAGGTCAGAAAGAAATAAAGCGTGGATGAACAGGCGAACTGGGTGATGAACAGCCCCCAGATAGTTTTCTTACCGAGGAAAAATTTAATGTCATGCCAGCTGATTTTCTTGTTCACTGTAGACTGGTTGGCGGAACCATAGCCGCCGCCCGCCTTGATATAATCCAGTTCAGCCTGGTTCACGGAGGAGCTGTGCTGAGGATCGCGGTAGTACAGTAACCAGTAGACACCGAACAGAATGCCTGCGCCGCCGGACAGGTAGAATGACATCTCCCAACCGTAGTTTGCTACGATAAAGGAGAGGAATGGCGTCAGTAATGCCAGGCCGATATATTGAGCGCTGGAGTAAATAGCGGTTGCACGCGCACGCTCATGATCCGGGAACCAGGTGGCGATTATTTTAGTATTTGAAGGAAAAGAAGGTGCTTCAGCAACACCAATTAATGCACGGCAAGCTAATAACATAACAAATGAAGCGGTTGCTGTTGCAAATAAATGATGTGAAGCGAACCCCATCATAAAGGTAAAAATACTCCACAGAATGATCGCGCCGCCATAAAGAATACGAGATCCAATGCGATCAAGGACATAGCCGACAGGGATTTGACTGGCAGCGTAGGCCCAGGTAAACATCGAGAAAAGCAAACCCAGTTGCGTAGGGGTCAGACTAAAATCATTCTGGATATTCGTGCCTGCAACTGCAAGATTGGCACGATCCATATAATTTATTGCCGTGACAATAAACAGCAATGTGAGAATAAAGAGTCGTTGTCTTGAAGCCTTCATAATAATACCTGTGTTATATCGGCATGTTTCATGGTAAACACATGCCGTCAATTTTAAAGGCGAGTAGGTAGAGGTCGGGTGGCTTATAACACGGCGAGCCAGCCACCATCGACGTAGATAATTTGTCCGTTGATATAATCTGATGCTTTGGATGATAAGAAGACGGCGGTACCGATTAACTCTTCCGGCCGACCCCAGCGCTGAGAGGGGTTGCTGCTTTTCACCCAGTTGTCGAATTGTTTATCTTCGATCAGTGCGGTGTTCATGTCCGTCAGAATGTAGCCTGGGCCAATAGCGTTGGTCTGGATATTAAACTGCGCCCATTCTGCCGCCATCGAGCAGGTGAGCATTTTGATCCCGCCTTTTGCTGCCGTGTACGGTGCCACGGTCGGACGGGCAGCCTGGCTGGTGAGTGAGCCAATGTTAATGATTTTTCCGCCGCTGTTGCGTGCAATCATCCGTTTTGCCGCCGCGCGGGAGACCAGAAAAGCGCTGGTCAGGTTGGTATCAATCACTTTCTGCCAGTGTTCCAGTTCCAGCTCTACCATTGGTTTGCGGTACTGGATACCGGCGTTATTAATCAGAATATCGACCTTTATCCCCTGTGAATCGAGTTGATCAAAGGCAGACTCAATCGCTTGCTCATCGGTAACGTCGAAAGCCACCCCGTGTGCATCGTAACCTTTGTTCGTCAACGTACCCACTGACTCTGCCAACAGCGTATCGCGAATATCATTCAGGATGATCCGTGCTCCTGCCGCGGCAAGGCCTTCTGCGTAGGCAAAACCCAGCCCACGTGCAGAACCCGTAACCAGTGCCGTTTTCCCCGTTAAGTCAAATAATGCGGTCATATTTAATCCTCACTCGTTAATTTGTATGACGACTGTCTATTTAAAGGTTGAGTTTTCGTCATGACAAAATCAAGAACCTCGCTATTTATTTGCAACAAAGATCACAAATAGTTGTATGTCACCTTCATTGTCATGTTTGTAAATAATTGAATTTAATATATATTTTAAAAATTTATTGAACGTAATTTGATCGTCATCACAGAACGTAACTCTCAAAGAACCATGAAAATGCAACCGTGATATAACAACGGCAAGTTGTAGGACGACTTACAAATGATGGTCGTGTCATTCTTAACGGTATGACATGCCGTAAATTCGCGGAGTTAAGGAGTGAAAGTGAGCAACCTGAAAATAACCAACGTGAAAACGATTCTGACGGCACCGGGCGGTATTGATTTGGCTGTCGTCAAGATTGAGACCAATGAACCGGGGCTGTATGGACTGGGATGCGCGACATTTACCCAACGTATCTTTGCAGTAAAAAGCGCGATCGATGAGTACATGGCGCCTTTTCTGATAGGTAAAGATCCGACGCGCATTGAGGATATCTGGCAGTCGGGCGCCGTCAGCGGCTACTGGCGTAATGGCCCCATCATGAACAATGCCTTGTCTGGCGTGGATATGGCGCTGTGGGATATCAAAGGTAAGCTGGCAGGCATGCCGGTTTATGACCTGCTGGGAGGGAAATGTCGCGACGGGATCCCGCTATATTGCCATACCGATGGCGGTGATGAAGTCGAAGTAGAAGATAATATCCGTGCCAGAATGGAAGAGGGCTACCAGTACGTTCGCTGCCAGATGGGGATGTATGGCGGTGCGGGGACTGATGACCTCAAATTGATCGCCACTCAGCTGGCGCGCGCGAAGAACATTCAACCGAAGCGTTCACCGCGCAGTAAAACACCCGGGATCTACTTTGACCCGGATGCCTATGCAAAGAGCGTCCCGCGTCTGTTTGACCACCTGCGTAACAAACTCGGCTTTGGTATCGAATTTATCCATGATGTGCATGAGCGCGTCACGCCTGTCACCGCCATTAACCTGGCCAAAACACTCGAACAATATCAACTGTTTTATCTTGAGGATCCTGTCGCACCGGAAAATATCGACTGGCTGAAAATGCTGCGCCAGCAGTCTTCCACGCCGATTTCTATGGGGGAGCTATTTGTTAATGTGAATGAATGGAAGCCGCTCATCGACAACAAGCTGATCGACTATATTCGCTGTCACGTGAGTACCATTGGAGGGATTACCCCGGCGAAGAAACTTGCCGTCTACAGTGAACTCAATGGCGTACGCACCGCATGGCACGGACCAGGCGATATTTCTCCTGTGGGCGTCTGCGCCAATATGCATCTTGATTTGAGCTCGCCGAATTTTGGCATTCAGGAGTACACGCCAATGAATGATGCGCTGCGCGATGTCTTCCCAGGCTGCCCGGAGATAGATCACGGCTATGCATACCTGAACGATAAGCCGGGTCTGGGTATCGACATTGATGAAGCCAAGGCGGCGAAGTATCCGTGCGAGGGTGGGATCCCATCCTGGACAATGGCTCGTACGCCGGACGGTACAGCCTCAAGACCGTAAATAATCAAGACCCGGTGGGAGTCTGCCGGGTCTTCTTACCAGAATCATATTTCGCGTATCTCTCTGAGTGTTATCTTTATGGGTTACGGTGAAATACTCTGGAACATTCGATATTTCCTGCCTTCTGGACTCAGTCTTCACTGATATCTCACCTGACTTCTGTTAGCAAACCGTTAACGCCATGCCCCGCGTCACAGCGTGATACGCCGGTTTTGTCTTAGCGATCACGTAGAGGGTAACAGCAATTTTTAACACGATTCAGCGTGATGCAGATCGCAAAACGCCCCGCTAAAAACCCGTTTGATAGTGGCTACCGTTGTAACGAACCGTCAAACAGGTGATCTGATGAAGAGTACTCTTACCCGCGCCGTCCTTTTAGTGGCCCCCGTTATTGATGCACTGCAGGAGCAGCTGGCGGCCCATTTCCCGCTGCTGCGTCTGTACGAGCAGGACGATCCGATTGGTTTTCTGCGTGAGCAAGGCGAGAACATTGCCGCGGTCGTCACCCGTGGGGACATTGGCGTACAGAACAGCGTTCTTGAGCTGCTGCCGCACGTTGGCCTGATTGCCATTTTCGGCGTCGGTACCGATGCCGTTGATGTGGAATATGCTCGCACCCGGCAGATCAAAATCTCCATCACCTCCGGCGTGCTGACCAATGACGTGGCGGACCTGGCGATGGGGCTGCTGCTGGCCGCGTCGCGCAATCTGTGTCAGGGCGATCGCTTTGTCCGGGAAGGGCGCTGGGAGAAGGGCGGAATGCCGCTGGCGACTCAGGTCAGCGGTAAGCGCATTGGCCTGCTGGGGATGGGCAATATCGGCCAGGCGATTGCCCGTCGCGCCCGCGGCTTCGACATGCAGGTGCTTTACACCGACCGCAAACCGGTGCCGGGGCTGGATTATCAGTGGTGCGCCGATCTGCATACTCTGGCCCACGAGAGCGATTTCCTGGTGATTGCGGCCTCCGGCGGCGAAGCCAATCGCGGGCTGATCGATTATTCAGTGTTTAACGTCATGCCGAAACAGGCGTGGTTGATCAACATTGCCCGCGGCTCGCTGGTGGATGAGAAGGCGTTGATTCAGGCGTTACAAAACGGTGTTATCGCCGGGGCGGCTCTCGACGTGTTTGAAGACGAACCGCATGTGCCGGCGGCGCTGATTGCGCTCGATAATGTGGTGCTACAACCGCACGTGGCCAGCGCGACCCATGAAACCCGACAGAAAATGAGCGAGGTGGTTTTTGCCAACGTGGCGGCTTATTTCGCCGACGCACCATTGCCGAACGCGATTAATTAATTTCTCTCTCTTATTTCTGTACCCAGCTCGTATTCAATGACAACAATAACCTCTGCATAGAGAGCGCGAAATATGAATGATAAAATTCCCAGCACCCGCTGGTGGCGTATTATTACGCCGGTGTTGATCGCCTGTATTATTTCGTTTATGGACCGGGTTAATATTAGTTTCGCCTTACCCGGTGGAATGGAAGAGGACTTAGGTATTACCAGCCAGATGGCCGGTGTTGCCAGCGGCATCTTTTTTATTGGTTATTTATTTTTGCAAATACCCGGTGGGCGAATTGCGGTAAACGGCAGCGGTAAACGTTTTATTGCCTGGTCGCTGATGGCCTGGGCGGTCGTTTCGGTTGCCACCGGCTTCGTGACCCATGAATATCAACTGCTGGTGCTGCGTTTTATTCTCGGCGTGTCCGAGGGCGGCATGTTACCGGTGGTGCTGACGATGGTCAGCAACTGGTTCCCGGAAAAAGAGCTGGGGCGCGCCAACGCCTTCGTGATGATGTTCGCCCCGCTGGGCGGCATGCTGACCGCGCCGGTATCCGGGGCGATCATCGCCGCGCTCGACTGGCGCTGGCTGTTTATTATCGAAGGTCTGCTGTCGGTGGTGGTACTGGCGGTCTGGTGGTTCATGATCAGCGACCGTCCGGAAGAGGCCCGCTGGCTGCCGGAGAAAGAGCGTCACTACCTGGTCACTACGCTGGCCGCCGAGCGGGCGGCAAAACTGGCGGAAGATGCGGTCAGCAAGGCGCCGGTCAAAGATGTTTTCCGCAACGGCGGACTGATGAAACTGGTGATCCTCAACTTCTTCTATCAGACTGGTGATTATGGCTACACCTTGTGGCTGCCGACGATCCTCAAAGGACTGACCGGCGGCAGTATGGCCAGCGTGGGTCTCCTTGCGGTATTGCCGTTCGTGGCGACGCTTGCCGGGATCTATGTCATCTCGTTGTTCAGCGATCGCAGCGGCAAACGCCGTCTGTGGGTGCGTTTCTCGCTTTACAGCTTTGCGGCGGCGCTGGTGGCCTCGGTATTGCTGCGTGAGCACGTGGTGGCGGCCTATATCGCGCTGGTGATTTGCGGCTTTTTCCTCAAATCAGCGACCAGCCCGTTCTGGTCGATGCCGGGGCGGATCGCCTCTGCGGAAGTGGCCGGTAGCGCTCGCGGGGTGATTAATGGCCTGGGTAACCTCGGCGGCTTCTGTGGCCCGTATCTGGTGGGGGTAATGATCTACCTGTATGGCCAGAACGTGGCGGTTTGCGCCCTGGCTGGATCGCTAATCATTGCCGGGACCATGACCTTCCTGCTGCCGAAACGCTGCGATCTCGACGTGAGCGAACCCGAGGTTACCGCCAGCCCGCAGCCACATAAGGCCGGCAGTCCGCAGACATAAAATCAGGTTATGATTGTAAGCGCTTCGATTAACTGACTACACTCTTGCAGATTACAACGAGAGTTAACGCAGGCTAATCAATGATTCTGATAATTTATGCTCATCCCTATCCGCATCACTCGCATGCGAATAAGCGGATGCTGGAGCAGGCAAGGACGCTGGATGGCGTAGAAATACGC
Source organism: Enterobacter sp. JUb54 (assembly GCF_014298075.1). Taxonomy (GTDB): domain Bacteria; phylum Pseudomonadota; class Gammaproteobacteria; order Enterobacterales; family Enterobacteriaceae; genus Klebsiella; species Klebsiella lignicola. The sequence goes on along the minus strand of NZ_CP060418.1, from coordinate 3,208,062 downwards.
TCCCTCTACCAACTTTACCCCGACTTTAACATTGACATCGCCGCCGAACAGGCGGCGCTGGCGAAGGCCGATCTGATTATCTGGCAGCATCCGATGCAGTGGTACAGCGTTCCGCCGCTGATGAAACTGTGGATGGATAAGGTGCTGTCGCACGGTTGGGCCTACGGTCACAACGGCATTGCGCTGCATGGAAAATCGCTGATGTGGGCGGTGACCACCGGCGGCGGCGAGAGCCACTTCGATATCGGCGCATTTCCTGGCTTTGATGTGCTGTCCCAGCCGCTACAGGCCACCGGGCTGTACTGCGGCATGAAATGGCTGCCGCCGTTCGCCATGCACTGCACGTTTATCTGTGACGATGAAACCCTTCAGGCGCAGGCGCGCCGCTATCGACAACGCTTAATTGAATGGCAGGAGGCATACCATGGATAGCCATACGCTGATACAGGCGCTGATTTATCTGGGGTCTGCCGCCCTGATTGTGCCGATTGCCGTGCGCCTTGGGCTGGGGTCGGTGCTGGGCTATCTGATCGCCGGGTGCATTATCGGGCCGTGGGGCCTGCGGCTGGTGACAGACGCCGAGGCGATTCTGCATTTTGCCGAAATTGGCGTGGTTCTGATGCTGTTTGTCATCGGCCTGGAGCTTGACCCGCAGCGCCTGTGGAAACTACGGGCGTCGGTGTTTGGCGGCGGCGCGTTGCAGATGGTGGTGTGCGGGGTACTGATTGGCCTGTTTTGCATGCTGCTGGGGATGCGCTGGCAGGTCGCCGAGCTGATTGGCATGACGCTGGCGCTGTCGTCGACGGCTATCGCCATGCAGGCGATGAACGAACGTAACCTGACGGTCTCGCAGATGGGACGCAGCGCGTTTGCCGTTCTGCTGTTTCAGGATATCGCGGCGATCCCGCTGGTGGCGATGATCCCGCTGCTGGCCGCCAGCGGCGGTTCCACCACCCTCGGCGCTTTCGCGTTGTCCGCGCTCAAAGTCGCGGGGGCGCTGGTGCTGGTGGTGGCGCTGGGTCGCTATGTCACCCGTCCGGTGCTGCGTTTTGTGGCCCGCTCCGGCCTGCGCGAAGTGTTCAGTGCCGTGGCCCTGTTCCTGGTGTTCGGCTTTGGCCTGTTGCTGGAAGAAGTGGGGCTGTCGATGGCGATGGGGGCGTTCCTCGCCGGGGTACTGCTGGCAAGCTCGGAGTATCGCCATGCACTGGAAAGCGATATCGAGCCGTTTAAGGGGCTGCTGCTGGGGCTGTTTTTCATCGGCGTTGGGATGTCGATTGATTTCGGCACCCTGATGAGCCATCCACTGCGGATCCTGATTTTACTGGTCGGTTTCCTGGTCATTAAAGGCGTGATGCTGTGGCTGATCGCTAAACCGCTTGGCGTACCGCGCGCGCAGCGCCGCTGGTTTGCGGTGCTGCTGGGGCAGGGGAGTGAGTTTGCCTTCGTGGTCTTTGGCGCGGCGCAACTGGCGGACGTGCTGGACAGCGAGTGGGCGAAGGCGCTGACCTTAGCGGTGGCGTTGTCGATGGCGGCCACGCCGATTCTGCTGGTGCTGCTGACCCGGCTGGAGAAATCCTCCAGCGGCCAGGAGCGTGAAGCCGATGAAATTGATGAAGAGCAGCCGCGGGTGATTATCGCCGGCTTTGGCCGTTACGGGCAGATCGCCGGGCGTGTGCTGCTTTCCGGCGGGGTGAAGATGGTGATCCTCGATCACGATCCGGACCACGTGGAAACGCTGCGTAAGTTTGATATGAAAGTGTTCTATGGTGATGCCACCCGCGCGGATCTGCTGGAATCGGCAGGGGCGGCAAAAGCCGAGGTACTGATTAATGCGATCGACGATCCGCAGGCCAGCCTGCAGCTGGTGGAGCTGGCGAAAGAGCATTTCCCGCATCTGCAGATTATCTCCCGCGCCCGCGATGTCGATCACTACATCCAGCTGCGCCAGGCCGGCGTAGATGCTCCGGAGCGTGAAACCTTCGAAGCGGCGCTGAAATCCGGGCGCACGGCGCTGGAGGCGCTGGGACTGGGTGCCTATGAAGCGCGTGAGCGCGCCGATCTGTTCCGTCGCTTCAACCAGAAAATGGTGGAAGAGATGGTCGAGATGGCGGAAAACGATGCGGCGTCTCGCGTGGCGGTGTTCAAGCGAACCAGCGACATGTTGACCGGGATTATCAACGAGGATCGTAACCATTTATCATTGGTTCAGCGCCACGGCTGGCAGGGAACCGAAGAGGGCAGACATACCGGCGATATCGCCGATGAACCCGAAAATAAGCCGGCATCCTGAGGTGAAAACTCGCTGTTACGTTTGGTTTACAGTTAACATTTTGTTTTCAATTTAAATCCGCAGTTGGCGGTTCACGTGGCTTACGTGGGCTCGCCAGCAAATCTAAAAATTTTCTTATTCTTTACTCTCCACGCAGTCGACGAAGTATTACGCTTTCCGTATAGTGGCGGCAATTTTTTGCATTCGGGAAATTTTCAATGATCAGTCTGATTGCGGCGTTAGCGGTAGATCGCGTCATCGGTATGGAAAACGCCATGCCATGGAACCTGCCTGCCGATCTCGCCTGGTTTAAACGTAATACGTTAAACAAGCCGGTAGTGATGGGTCGCCTGACCTGGGAGTCTATCGGTCGTCCGTTACCAGGACGGAAAAATATCGTTATCAGTAGCCAGCCGGGCACCGACGATCGTGTGCAGTGGGTGAAATCGGTAGATGAAGCGATTGCCGCCTGCGGCGATGTTGACGAGATGATGGTGATCGGTGGTGGTCGCGTGTACGAGCAGTTCCTGCCGAAAGCGCACAAGCTGTATCTGACCCACATCGATGCAGAAGTGGAAGGCGATACGCATTTCCCTGACTACGATCCGGATCAGTGGGAATCGGTATTCAGCGAATTCCATGATGCCGACGCGCAGAATTCACACAGCTACTGCTTCGAGATCCTCGAGCGCCGTTAAGGCTTTCCCCGGTGGCGTTATGCGCGCCGGGGAGCTTTTATCGCGCTAAAGCGTTGCCCGGATAGCGCCCGTTGTTGGCGGTCATCCGGGACGCTCAACTTAAGACGCGATCGCGTCGCCTTCAGTCTGATCTTTCTGCCGGTTTGATGGCTGAGTAAAGTACTGCTTGTCTTCCCAGCGCAGGCAGGTGAGATCCCCACCCCAGCAGCAGCCCGTATCAAGGGCATAAATCCCCTCAGGCGTACCGCGGCCTTCCAGCGAAGCCCAATGTCCAAAAGCAATACTGTATTCACTGGCGACCGGACCCGGGATCGCAAACCACGGTTTTAATGGCGCGGGGGCGTCTTCCGGTGCCTCTTTGGCATACATATCCAGTTGACCATTCGGGAAGCAGTAACGCATGCGGGTAAAGGCGTTGGAGATAAAGCGCAGGCGGGCAAGGCCGCTCAGCTCGTTGCTCCAGTTATTCGGCATATCGCCATACATCGCGTCGAGGAAGAACGGATAGGAGTCGCTGGAGAGGACGGCTTCAACATCGCGCGCGCACTCTTTTGCCGTTTCCAGATCCCACTGCGGCGTGATGCCGGCATGGGCCATCACCAGCTTTTTCTGTTCATCGATTTGCATCAGCGGCTGACGACGTAACCAGTTGAGCAGGTCGTCGGCATCCGGTGCTTCAAGCAGTGATTTCAGGCGATCTTTCGGTTTGTTGCGGCTGATCCCGGCGAAAACGGCCAGCAGATGCAGGTCGTGATTGCCCAGCACCAGGCGCGCGCTATCGCCCAGAGATTTGACGTAGCGTAAGACCTCAAGTGAACCCGGGCCGCGCGCGACGAGATCGCCCGTGAGCCACAGCGTATCGTTCCCTGGGGTAAAGGCCACCTGCTTTAATAACGCGATCAGTTCATCGTAGCAACCGTGAACGTCGCCAATAAGATATGTAGACATTGTTTTAGTGAATGAGCGTTGGTACTGCGAGACGGAAAACAGGGATGTCGATCGAGAACGGCACGCCGTTCACATCGATCATATCGTAATGTCCCTGCATGGTGCCCAGCGGCGTTTCAATGACGGCCCCGCTGGTATATTGAAATTCACCGCCTGCGGGAATATGCGGCTGTTCGCCGACAACCCCTTCACCCTGAACTTCAGTCTCACGACCGTGGCCGTTGGTGATAAGCCAGTAGCGGCCAAGAAGCTGAACCTGAGTCCGCCCCAGATTGCGAATAGTGACGGTATAAGCGAAGACGTAGCGCTCCTCTTCCGGGGAAGACTGCGATTCGATATAGACGCTTTGCACCTGTACGCAAACACGAGGCGAATTGATCATGGTTAGCTCTCCTTGGTAGGCGCGTTGTCGGATAACCAGTTGGCTAACTGACAGTACTGCGCCACGGAAATATTCTCTGCACGTTTTGCCGGGTCGATGCCCAGCTCGGTCAGCACGTCAACGCTGAACAGGTTGCCGAGACTGTTGCGAATCGTTTTCCGACGCTGATTGAACGCTTCGGTCGTAATTCGGCTCAGTACACGCACCTCTTTCACCGGATGCGGCAGCGTGCGATAAGGCACCAGGCGCACAACGGCGGAATCCACTTTAGGCGGTGGTGTAAAGGCGCTCGGCGGTACTTCGAGTACCGGGATAATCTGGCAGTAGTACTGCGCCATGACGCTCAGACGACCATAGGCCTTGCTGTTCGGTCCGGCAACCAGGCGATTGACGACCTCTTTTTGCAGCATGAAGTGCATGTCGGCAATGGCATCAGTATAGCTGAACAGATGGAACATCAACGGCGTCGAGATGTTGTACGGCAGGTTGCCAAACACGCGCAGCGGCTGACCCATGGTCTGCGACAGCTCGCCGAAATTCATGGTCATGGCATCTTGCTGATAAATCGTCAGCTTCGGTCCCAGGAAGGGATGCGTTTGCAGACGTGCGGCCAGATCGCGGTCGAGCTCGATAACCGTGAGCGCGTCAAGGCGTTCACCGACCGGCTCGGTCAGTGCGGCGAGACCCGGACCGATTTCGACAATAGCCTGCCCTTTCTGAGGGTTAATGGCCGAGACAATGCTGTCGATCACGAACTGATCGTTGAGAAAGTTTTGCCCGAAGCGTTTACGAGCTAAGTGGCCCTGATGGACTCGATTATTCATTGCGTATTAACAATCATTTTGATGGCGAGATTAAGCGCCGTGATAAAACTGCCGACATCCGCTTTTCCCTGGCCCGCCAGTTCAAGCGCGGTACCGTGGTCAACGGAGGTTCGAATAAAAGGTAAACCGAGCGTAATGTTCACGCCACGGCCAAAGCCCTGGTATTTTAGCACGGGAAGGCCCTGATCGTGGTACATCGCGAGTACCGCATCGGCATGGTCGAGATATTTAGGCTGAAAAAGCGTGTCTGCCGGTAGCGGACCGCTCAGATTCATGCCCCTGGCGCGCATTTCTTCCAGCACCGGAATAATGGTATCGATCTCTTCGGTTCCCATGTGTCCGCCTTCGCCGGCGTGCGGGTTAAGCCCGCAGACCAGCACGTGCGGCCGGGCGATGCCAAATTTATGGCGCAGATCGTGGTCCAGGATGGTAATCACCTCACGCAGCAAATCCGGCGTGATTGCCTCACTGATGGCCTTCAGCGGCAGGTGAGTGGTCGCCAGGGCGACACGCAGTTCTTCCGTGGCCAGCATCATCACGACTTTGCTGGCGTGCGAACGCTCTTCAAAGAACTCGGTGTGGCCGGTGAAGGCGATCCCCGCGTCGTTGATGTTTCCCTTATGCACCGGCCCGGTAATCAACGCCGCAAATTCACCGTTCAGGCAGCCGTCGCAGGCGCGAGCCAGCGTCTCCACCACATAGTGCCCGTTAGGGATGTTCAGTACACCGGGTTCCACCGGGGCGTTTAACGTAACGGGAAGGAGCGTCAGGGTGCCAGCACGTTGCGCTGTGGCGGGAAGGGAAGCGTCGTAGGGCAGGAGAGATAAAGGAAGACCGAGCTGTCGGGCCCGGTCAGATAACAGTGCGCCATCGGCGCAAACCACCAGCTCTACCGGCCAGTCGCGCTGTGCAAGCTGCACCACAAGGTCGGGGCCAATTCCGGCGGGCTCGCCGGGGGTGATAACAACTCGATTCATACACTTCATCCTTCAGGACGTCTTTTTTGGCAACGCCAGCGGGAGCCGCTGGCGTTGCCGCCTCAAACACCCCGAATGCTGCCGGGGTGTTTGAGGCCGTGGTATTAGTTGTTCAGAACCTTGACGTAAGCGCTGGCGCGTTGTTCCTGCATCCAGGTCGCTGCTTCTTCTGAGAATTTACGGTTCATCAGCATCCGGTAGGCGCGGTCTTTCTGCGCGGCATCGGTACGGTCGACCTGACGGCTGTCCATCAGTTCAATCAGGTGCCAGCCGAAGGAGGAGTGAACCGGTGCGCTGGTCTGGCCTTTATTCAGGCGCATCAGAGCGTCGCGGAACGCCGGGTCGAAGATGTCTGGCGTAGCCCAGCCCAGATCGCCGCCCTGGTTGGCAGAGCCTGGATCTTCAGAGAAATCTTTCGCCGCTTTCGCAAAGGTGGTTTTCCCGCTCTTAATGTCCGCCGCGATCTGCTCCAGCTTCGCCCGTGCCTGGTCGTCGTTCATGATCGGCGACGGCTTCAGCAGGATGTGGCGAGCGTGAACTTCGGTGACGGAGATGCTTTTACTGCCACCGCGCATATCGTTGACTTTCAGGATGTGGAAACCGACACCAGAACGAATCGGGCCGATGATATCGCCTTTCTTCGCGGTGCTCAGTGCCTGGGCGAAGATCCCCGGCAGCTCCTGAATACGACCCCAGCCCATCTGGCCGCCTTTCAGCGCCTGCTGGTCAGCAGAGTAGGTGATAGCCAGTTTACCGAAGTCGGCACCGCTGCGTGCCTGCTCAACGATGGCGTTGGCCTGCTGCTGCGCGGCAGCCACGTCGTCAGAAGACGGGTTTTCCGACAGCGGAATCATGATGTGGCTCAGGTTCAGTTCAGTGCTGGCATCGTTCTGATCGCCAATCTGCTTCGCCAGGGATTCAACTTCCTGCGGCAGCACGGTGATACGGCGACGAACTTCGTTGTTGCGCACTTCCGAAATCAGCATCTCTTTACGGATCTGATTGCGGTAGGTGTTGTAGTTCAGACCTTCGTAAGCCAGGCGGCTACGCATCTGATCCAGCGACATGTTGTTCTGTTTTGCGATGTTGGCAATAGCCTGATCGACCTGATCGTCAGTGACTTTCACGCCCATTTTCTGGCCCATCTGCAGAACAATCTGGTCCATGATCAGACGTTCGAGGATCTGATGACGCAGGGTTGCGTCATCCGGCAGCTGTTGACCGGCCTGGCCAGCATTCAGCTTAACCGATTGCATCAAGCCATCGACGTCGCTTTCAAGAACAACGCCATTATTGACGACAGCCGCTACTTTATCGACAACCTGTGGGGCAGCGAAACTGGTATTCGCGATCATGGCGATACCGAGAAGCAGCGTTTTCCAGTTCTTCATACTTTTTCCATTTCAATTAACCGCAAGTGCGGATTACGTTTTAAACCAGCCACATCACAGGGAGTTCTGGTACGGTAAAATGTTCGAACGCAGCATCTGCTGGGTGCCGAGACCGTAGTTGGAGCTCAGGCCACGTAGCTCAATGTTGATGCCAAAGGTGTTGTCGTATTTGCTCTCGCCGTTACCGTTCGAATCCCAGCCGTTGATCTTACGTTCGTAGCCAAGGCGAATCGCGTAGCAGCAGGAGTTATACTGGACCCCTAACATCTGGTCGGCGCTCTTTTTGGTATTGGTGTCAAAGTAGTATGCACCGACGACAGACCAGCGATCGACAATCGGCCAGCTGGCAGTCATGCCCACCTGAGAAATACCATTTTTGTACTGTTCAGCGGTGGAATACGACGGCAGCGTTGCCTGAATGTATTCCGGGCTGGCGTAACGATAGTTGAGCTGTACTAAGCGGTTTTCATCGCGACGGTATTCCACGGTGCCGTTACCGGTAGCGACGTTATCCAGACGCGTATCGTACTGAATGCCTCCGCGTAAACCCCAGTTATCGGCGATGCGCCAGTAAGTATCTCCGGCCCATACCAGTGAACCCGTTGTGTCGTCATTCTCCCAGTTGATGTTGTCATCACCGGTCCGGGACTCGGTGAAATAATAGATTTGACCAACGGAAATATTAAAACGTTCAACGGCGGCTGAATCATATACGCGAGAGGTGACGCCGGTGGTGAGCTGGTTCGCTGAAGCAATGCGATCCAGGCCGCTGTAGGTACGGTCGCGGAACAGGCCGGTATAGTCTGATTGCAGCAGCGTGGAGTCGTAGGTACCGATCTGGCTCTGGTCACGATACGGGATATACAGATACTGCATGCGCGGTTCCAGCGTTTGGGTGAAACCCTCCTGCATGTCGCGCTCGAAGACCATTTTACCGTCGATTTTAAACTGCGGCATCACACGGTTGACGGACTCTTTATAGTCCGTGCCATTGGCGGCGTTGTAGTTATCGAGGTTGCTCTGCTGATAGTGGGTCGCCAGCAGCTTGGCTTCGGTATTGATACTGCCCCAGCCGTTCGACAGCGGTAAGCTGATCGTCGGTTCAAAGTGAACGCGGGTGGCTTCCGGCATGTTGCTGTTGGTGTTGAGGAAGTGCACCGCCTGTCCATACAGGTGGGTGTCAAACGGACCAACATCATTCTGGTAGTAGTTAACGTCGAGCTGCGGCTGCGCGGCGTAGGAGTTGCTCGATTCGCGGTTAAAGACCTGGAACTGTTTGGTCGATACGGTGGCGTCGAAGTTCTGGACGACGTAGCCCGCGCTGAATTTCTGCGTGGCGTAGCCGTCGGTACTGGAACCGTATTTAGAGCTGAAGTCGTTAAAGTAGTCCGCATCGCTCACTTTGGTGTAGTCAGCGTTCAGGCGCCATACCTGATCGATAACACCCGAGTGGTTCCAGTAGAACAACCAACGGCGGCTGTTGCTGTCGCCGGAGTGGTCATCCTGGTAGATTTTATCGGAAGGCAGGTAGTCAAATTCGAACAGACCCGTGCCCGCTTTGGTCAGATAGCGGAATTCGTTTTCCCACATCACGCCGCCACGCTTGCTCATGTAGTGCGGCGTCAGCGTTGCATCGAAGTTAGGCGCAATGTTCCAGTAATAGGGGAGCGAAAACTCCACGCCATTCTTGGTGCTGTATTTGGCGTTCGGGATCAGGAAGCCAGAACGGCGCTTGTCGCCTACCGGCAGCTGCAGGTAGGGGCTGTAAAACACCGGCACTGAGCCGATTTTAAAGCGCGCGTTCCAGATTTCCGCAACCTGCTCTTCGCGGTCATGAATAACTTCACTCCCGACGACGCTCCAGGTATTCGACCCCGGCAGACAGGAGGTAAAGCTGCCGTTTTCCAGAATGGTGTAGCGGTTCTCACCGCGCTGCTTCATCAGGTCTGCGGTGCCGCGGCCCTGACGGCCGACCATCTGGTAATCGCCTTTCCAGATATTGGTATCTTTGGTATTCAGGTTTGACCAGCCTTTGGGGCCTTTCAGAATGACCTGATTATCGTCATAGTGCACATTGCCGAGTGCATCAACCGTACGTACCGGTTGCGGCTGGCCCGCAGCCTGCTGCTGATGAAGCTGAACCTCATCTGCCTGGAGACGGCTATTGCCCTGGTTGATATCGACATTGCCGGTAAATACCGCGTTGTCCGGATAATTACCCTTCGCATGCTCGGCATCGATCGTCACCGGTAGCTCGTTGGTTTTTCCTTCAACCAAAGGACGATCGTAGCTTGGCACGCCAAGCATACATTGCGTCGCGAGATCGGCGGCGAGGCCTTGCTGGCTGTACAAGGCGCTGGCGATCATGGTGGCCAGGAGGCTGGGAATACGTTTTTTCATACGTTGTTTTTGTTGTTCCGTCATCTTATGGCAGCGGCTTGCAAACGGTCAGAGCCTAACGTACTCATCTTCATCGCGCTAGTGTTAATCCTGCCGGTTTGGATCCCGAGCGTTAGGCACCGTGTAGAATGACGAGTATGATAAAGCAAAATATAGGCTATGTCCCACAATTGACCTAAGCGTCAGTGCTTTGTAACGTGCGGTCTTATATAGCTTAACTGGCGGCGTAAATATTGGGGAGTCTATGCAGTATTTGGGTAAAATAATTGGGGTTGCAGTCGCGTTAATGATGGGCGCAGGCTTTTGGGGCGTGGTGCTGGGGCTATTGGTCGGGCATATCTTTGACCGCGCACGGAGCCGTAGAATCAATGTGTTCGCCAACCAGCAAGAGCGCCAGGCGCTGTTCTTTGCCACCACCTTTGAGGTGATGGGGCATCTGACCAAATCCAAAGGCCGCGTCACCGAAGCCGATATTCATGTCGCCAATGTCCTGATGGATCGTATGAATCTGCATGGAGAGTCGCGTACCGCGGCACAGCATGCGTTTCGGGTAGGTAAATCAGATGATTATCCGCTGCGCGAAAAAATGCGCCAGCTGCGTAGCGTCTGTTTCGGCCGCTTTGATTTGATTCGGATGTTTCTGGAAATTCAGCTGCAGACCGCTTTCGCCGACGGCGAGTTACATCCTAATGAACGTGACGTGCTGTTCGTCATCGCCGAAGAGCTCGGGATCTCGCGTGCGCAGTTCGAGCAGTTCCTGCGCATGATGCAGGGCGGCGCGCAGTTTGGCGGCGGGGGTTCTCAGCAGGGCGGTTACGGTCAGGGCGGCGGCAACGCCGGCTGGCAGCAAGCGCAGCGTGGACCAACGCTGGAAGACGCCTGCAACGTGCTGGGCGTGAAGCCCGCCGATGATGCTGCCACCGTGAAACGTGCCTATCGTAAACTAATGAACGAGCACCATCCGGATAAGCTGGTGGCGAAGGGGTTGCCGCCAGAAATGATGGAGATGGCAAAACAGAAAGCGCAGGATATTCAAAAAGCCTGGGAACTGATCAAAGAACAACGCGGTTTTTAAGCACCAGCCCTGGGCCTGTCAGCGCCTGGGGCCTCTCTTACTACCGGGAGAGGCCTTATGAGGCGCTGGCGACGCGGCGGTACATGCGTCGCGGATGGCCAATTTTACCGTACAGCATATCCACTTCCAGAAAGCCGATCTCCACGCAGTGCTCCAGATAGCGACGGGCGGTTGTTTTACTTAAGCCGGCATCGTTCACCACCTCATCCACGGAAAAACTGTGTGCTTCCCGGTCATTGAACAGGCTCTGCACCAGCGCCAGAGTCTTCTCCTCGATCCCTTTGCTGCCGCTGTCGGTACGGTAGTTCTTTGCCTGCAACTGATAGAGGGAATCGACGTTTTGCTGGTCGACGATTTTCCACTCGCGCTGCTGATCGTAAAACTGCACGAAGCGCTCCAGCGACTGGCTCAGGCGCTTCCACGACACCGGCTTAAGGATGTAATCGAAGGCGCCGTTACGAATTGCCTGGCTACAGGTTTCCATGTCGCTGGCGGCGGTAATAAAAATCACCGAGCAGGTGGCATCCGCCAGAATCGGGTCGGTCATCAAGGTGACGCCTTTACCGTCGGGCAAATAGTTATCGAGCAGCACCAACTGAGGAAGTTGGGCGTTGAGCATCTGCCGCGCCTGGCTGAGGGATGCCGCTATGCCGATCAGCCGCATCCGCGGATGTTTTTGAATCAGCTCGGCATGCAGCCGCGCCAGTTCACTCTCATCTTCGATGATTAACACATCGACCAGGTCATGATGCATAGTGGGCCTCTTGTTGCGGATGGGCGGGACCGTCTGCGGGGATAAACAGCGTAAAGATCGCTCCTCGCGGTGCGTTATCTGCGACCTCAATGGTGCCGCCCGCCTGGGTGACATAATGTTCGATAAGATACAGGCCGATGCCGTGATCGCCACGGGTTTTGGTGGTGATGCCGCGTTCAAAGATGCGATCGCGGATCGCCGGGTGAATACCGATGCCGCGGTCGGCCACTTCAATCATCAGCTCCCGGGCGTTTAGCTGGATCAGCACTTCAACCGGTTCGTGCGGCAGCTCGGCCCGTTGCGTGGCTTCAATGGCGTTGTCCAGCAGGTTGCCAATAATCGAAATCAGCTCTGACTCCATTAAGGACGGCAGGGGGCGATCGATATGACAGGCCGGGTCGAAGCTCAGCTCCACTCCTTTCTCCCGCGCCCGGGCAGCTTTCCCCAGCAGCAGACCGCAGAGCGTCGGGGATGCGAAGCGCGAAGAGATAAAGTCCAGCAGCTCCTGCGCATGTTCGGATTGCGCCTGAATATAGCGGATCGCATCGTCATAATGGCCCATATGCAGCAGGCCGGAGAGCGTCGTCATGCGGTTCAACTGCTCGTGGCGCATGATGCGCAGGTTATCCACGTAGCGTTTGACCTGGCTCAGTTGGGCGCTGAGGGAGTTGATTTCGTCCCGGTCACGGAAGGTGATCACCCAACCCTGCAGTGAATTTTCCAGCATGATGCGTACCCGGCTGGCGAGGACGGTCAGCTGGTTGAAGCGGCACAGTTCATCGTGAGTGTCATTTTCCAGCATGTCGCCGCTGGCGAAAAAAGGCTGCGGCACGATCACGCTGTCGATGGATCTGCCGCGCAGCAGATGGGCGGGCTGACTCAACCCCAGCAGGCTGCGCGCCGCATGGTTGATCACTTTAATACGCCGGTGATGATCGATGACGATCACCCCTTCGTAGATCGACTCCATCATCGCCTTCTGCTGCCGCACCAGCAGGCCTATCTCCCGCGGCTCCAGCGAAAAAATCTGCTTTTTAATGCTGCGGGTAAAGTACCAGGAAAAAATAAACAGGGCGATCAGCAGCAGGATCGCCGCGATAAAGATATTGATGACTTTGGTCAGGGTGATGCTGTCGAGATAGCTGGTCAGGTAGCCCACCGAGACAATCCCCACCACCTGGCCGGCCTCATTGACGATGGGCGCTTTGCTGCGCAGCGACACGCCGAGCCCGCCTTTACGGATGGTGGTGGTGCTCTCGCCCGCCAGAACCGCCTGATTATCGCCGCCGACCAGCCGGGTGCCGACCCACTCCGGGTGAACGGAGTGGAACAGATGCACGCCGCGCGCATCGCCAACCACGATAAAGCTGGCATCGCTATGGGCGGCAATGTCGCGCATAAACGAGGTCAGCGCCTGCGGATCGTCGCGGCTAACCTGGCGACGAAGCTCCGGCATCAGCGCAATCTCTTCGGCCTGTATTTTGGCGCGGGCGCTCATCTCCTGATACAGCTGGTGACTGGCATCAACGTAGTAATAGGCTCCCAGCAGGGCGAACAGGACGGAGAAGAACGCCACCAGCGAAATGAACAGCTTAAACTGAAAGGAAACCTTCATAAGTTCTGTACCGCGTCTTTGTGGTATCGGCACGGTAACCTCTTTCCCGGTAACGACAGGAATGGTGCGGGAAACGCGCGGGCCTTTTTGTCTGGATGAACCACCAGAATTATCTACCGGCGGAAATTTATCAAGATGGCGCGCGATCCCTCTTAAGACACGGCGCTGACCCGTGAGGCAACGGCCCGATCCCGCGATAGCAGCGGTGGCGGGGCGTCTGGTGTGCGCTCGCCGGGTCATGTCGCCTGCAGGAGCGAATAAAAACCATAAAAACCACGCTAATAAATCAGAGAGATATCACGTCGATGAATAGAAACCATAAAAACCATAGTGACCATTAAAACTTCATTTCTAATCCGCCGCGCCTCACATTAACTCTGCTTCAGGCTCCCTACTCTGAAAATGAATAATAACGAAAGGGCCAAAACCTATGAGCACCACAGACAATGCATTCTCTGCGACCCTCGATCCCATCAATACGCCAAAAGCAACGCTGAAACAGCGCTGGTGGCATGTGATGGACAACATGAAAGTCGGGATTATCCCGCTACCGCTTTTCCTGTTGGCCGGGGGATTGATTGCCCTCGACTGCCTTAACGGCAAGCTGCCGAGCGATATTGTGGTGATGGTCGCGACGCTGGCGTTTTTTGGTTTTGCCTGCGGTGAATTTGGCAAGCGCCTGCCGATCCTTGGCAAACTAGGGGCGGCAGCAATCTGCGCTACCTTTATCCCTTCGGCGCTGGTTCATTACGGCCTGCTGCCGGATGTGGTGGTGGAGTCCACCACCAAATTCTACAAATCCACCAACATCCTTTATCTCTATATTTGCTGCATTATCGTCGGCAGCATCATGAGCATGAACCGGACCACCCTGATTCAGGGCTTTCTGCGCATCTTCTTCCCGATGGTGTGCGGCGAGATCGTCGGCATGTTGGTTGGCGTTGGTGTCGGTACTGCGCTCGGGCTGGAGCCGTTCCAGGTGTTCTTCTTTATTGTCCTGCCGATTATGGCCGGTGGCGTCGGGGAAGGGGCGATTCCACTCTCCATTGGCTATGCCGCGCTGATGCATATGGATCAGGGCGTCGCGCTAGGCCGGGTATTGCCGATGGTGATGCTGGGTAGCCTGACGGCGATTGTGATCTCCGGCGGCCTGAATCAGCTGGGTAAACGCTTCCCGCATCTGACCGGTGAAGGCCAACTGATGCCAAACCGCAGCAACGAAACGCACCGCGAAACCCAGGATGCCGAGGCGAAGACCGATGTGACAACCCTGGCATCGGGCGCGCTGCTGGCGGTACTGCTGTATATGCTCGGTATGCTCGGGCAGAAAATGATAGGGCTGCCGGCTCCGGTGGGGATGCTGTTCCTGGCGGTTCTGCTTAAGCTGGTTAACGGCGTCTCCCCGCGTCTGCAGGAAGGGTCGCAGATGGTCTACAAGTTCTTCCGTACGGCGGTGACCTACCCGATTCTGTTTGCCGTCGGCGTGGCGATCACTCCGTGGCAGGAGCTGGTGAACGCTTTCACCATCGATAACCTGCTGGTGATTGTCAGCACCGTCTCGGCGCTGGTGGCGACCGGCTTTTTTGTCGGTAAAAAGATTGGCATGCACCCGATTGATGTGGCGATTGTCTCCTGCTGTCAGAGTGGTCAGGGCGGCACCGGCGACGTGGCAATCCTGACGTCCGGCAACCGCATGAACCTGATGCCCTTCGCGCAAATCGCCACCCGCATCGGCGGCGCGATTAATGTTTCGCTGGGTCTGCTATTCCTCAGTCACTTCCTTGCATGATTTAGCTCTGTACTAACAGGAAAATCTGCAATTTTCGACCACAGGACGAAGAAAATTTCTTTGTCCTGTATCCTAAATTCTGTCGGTTTAGCGATACAATCAGCGCCGTAATTCGCTATTGCGACGGCAGCCTGACCGCTGTCATTTTTTAAGTGAAGGAGAGGAACAAATGTCAGTGGATACTCTCGCCCGTGAGGGCGTAAGCATGGAAGCGCTGCTGGCGGCGAAAGCGCAGCGTGCGGCTCGTCAGGCCGACTGGATCGCCCATTATCAACAGCCGGTGGTTTCGCTGACCCTGGTGACCCCGGGGGCGGTAAAAGACAGCATTCGCTATCGCAATATGATGGGCGTGGCGCTGCAGGCTTGCGATCAAATGTTGTGGAAACACCGCTGGCAAACGCTGGACCGTCAGGTGCTGTGGCTGCCGACCGGGCCAGAAGCCCTGTGGTGCGTGGCGCATCCGGCCAGTGAAATCAAAGCATTGTGCGACGAATTAGTGCGGACTCATCCGCTGGGCCGTTTGTGGGATATCGATGTGACTTCCCCGAAAGAAGGCCTGGTAAGCGTTCAGTCTGAGGAGAAACATCTGCGTCAGTGCCTGCTGTGCGATGCCCCGGCACAGGAGTGCGCCCGCAACCATCGCCATGAGACTGAACAGCTGGTGGCGCATGTCGATCGGATGATTGATGCGTGGTTTGCCCGCGATTAACGCGTTGTTGTAATTTGTCGGATTGCTGACAGAAATGCCCGGGTAGGCCGCTGGTGGCACCACCCGGGACAGACCGCGACGATCAGAAGTCGACGGGGGCGCGGAAGGTCATTGCGTTGCCGAAAGCCGGATGGGTGATGGTCAGCGTTTCAGCATGCAGCAGCAGCCGTGGCGCCATAGCCAGCGCTTCTGGCGTCGCATAAAAGCGGTCGCCAAGAATCGGGTGGCCCAGCGCCAGCATATGCACACGCAGCTGATGCGAACGCCCGGTAATCGGCTTCAGGCGTACGCGTGCGCTGTTATCGTCAGCATACTCCAGCACTTCATACTCGGTCTGCGCCGCTTTGCCGGTTTCAAAGCAGACTTTCTGCTTCGGCCGGTTCGGCCAGTCACAGATCAGCGGTAAATCCACCATGCCTTCTGCTGGCTGCGGGTGTCCCCACACGCGGGCAACGTACTGCTTCTTCGGCTCACGCTCGCGAAACTGGCGTTTCAGCTCGCGTTCTGCCGCTTTGGTCAGCGCCACGACGATCACCCCGCTGGTCGCCATATCCAGCCGGTGTACCGACTCGGCCTGCGGGAAGTCGCGCTGGACGCGCGTCATCACGCTGTCTTTATGCTCTTCCAGCCTCCCCGGGACGGACAACAAGCCGCTCGGCTTGTTGACCACCATGATGTGTTCATCCTGATAAAGGATAACCAGCCAGGGATCCTGGGGCGGATGGTAGTTTTCCATCGGCATCGTCATCGACATCGTCGTGTTCCGTTACTGGTGGGTGACCACAATTAAACGCAACGCGTCGAGACGCCAGCCTGCCTGCGCCAGGGCGTCCATGACCTGCTGACGGTTGCTCTCGATGGCGGAAAGCTCGTCGTCACGAATGTTCGGGTTAACGGCTTTCAGGGCTTCCAGACGAGACAACTCGGCCGACAGTTTGTCGTTGGCTTCATTGCGGGCGGTGTCGATCAGCGCCTGTGCCGCTTTGGCCACCTGCGCTTCGCCAAGCTGGAGGATCGCATGGACGTCCTGCTGCACCGCGTTGACCAGCTTGCTGCCGGTATGACGGTTCACGGCGCTCAGCTGGCGGTTGAAGCTCTCAAACTCCACCTGGCCGGCGAGGTTATTGCCGTTTTTATCCAGCAGCATACGTACCGGCGTGGCCGGCAGGAAGCGCTTGAGCTGCAGCTGCTTCGGCGCCTGGGCTTCTACCACGTAGATCAGCTCCAGCAGCAGGGTGCCTACCGGCAACGCCTTGTTCTTCAACAGGGAGATGGTGCTGCTGCCGGTATCGCCGGAGAGGATCAGATCCAGACCGTTGATGATCAGCGGGTGCTCCCAGGTCACGAACTGGGCGTCTTCGCGCGACAGGGCAACATCACGTTCGAAGGTGATGGTGCAGCCATCTTCCGGCAGACCCGGGAAATCCGGAACCAGCATATGGTCGGACGGCGTCAGGACAATCAGGTTTTCGCCGCGATCGTCCTGGTTGATACCGACAATATCAAACAGGTTCATGGCAAAGGCGATCAGGTTGGTATCGTCATCCTGCTCTTCGATGCTTTCGGCCAGTTGCTGCGCCTGTTCGCCGCCGTTGGAGTGGATCTCCAGCAGACGGTCGCGACCCTGCTCAAGCTGTGCTTTCAGCGCATCGTGCTGCTGGCGGCAGGATTTGATCAGCTCATCGAAGCCTTCGGTAGTTTCCGGGGCGGCAAGATAGTTGATCAGTTCGTTATGCACGCTGTCGTAGACGGTGCGGCCGGTCGGGCAGGTGTGCTCGAAGGCATCCAGCCCTTCGTGATACCAGCGAACCAGTACGGATTGCGCGGTACGTTCGAGATACGGCACGTGGATCTGAATATCGTGGGCCTGGCCGATACGGTCGAGACGGCCAATACGCTGCTCCAGCAGATCCGGGTTGAACGGCAGGTCGAACATCACCAGGTTGCTGGCAAACTGGAAGTTACGGCCTTCGGAGCCAATTTCAGAACACAGCAGCACCTGGGCGCCGGTATCTTCTTCGGCGAACCAGGCGGCGGCGCGGTCACGCTCGATGATCGACATGCCTTCATGGAACACTGCCGCACGGATGCCTTCGCGCTCGCGCAGGACCTGCTCGAGCTGCAGCGCGGTGGTGGCTTTGGCGCAGATCACCAGCACTTTCTGAGAGCGATGGCTGGTCAGGTAGCCCATCAGCCACTCAACGCGCGGATCGAAGTTCCACCAGGTGCCGGTATCGCCTTCAAATTCTTGATAAATCTGCTCCGGATAGAGCATGTCGCGAGCGCGTTCTTCGGCGCTTTTACGGGCGCCCATGATGCCAGAGACTTTAATCGCCGTCTGGTACTGGGTCGGCAGCGGCAGGCGAATGGTATGCAGCTCGCGTTTCGGGAAGCCTTTCACGCCGTTACGGGTGTTGCGGAACAGGACACGGCTGGTGCCGTGACGGTCCATCAGCATGGAAACCAGCTCCTGGCGCGCGGCCTGGGCATCATCGCGGTCGCTGTTGGCAGCCTGCAGCAGCGGTTCGATGTCCTGCTCGCCGATCAGATCGCCAAGGGTGTTGAGCTCGTTATCGCTTAGTTTATTGCCTGCCAGCAGCAGGGCTACGGCATCGGCTACCGGACGGTAGTTTTGTTGTTCTTCTACGAACTGCTCGAAATCGTGGAAGCGGTTCGGGTCCAGCAGACGCAGACGGGCGAAGTGGCTTTCCATCCCCAGCTGTTCCGGGGTTGCGGTCAGCAGCAGCACGCCCGGCACGCGTTCGGCCAGTTGTTCAATAGCTTGATATTCGCGGCTCGGCGCATCTTCGCTCCAGACCAGATGGTGTGCTTCATCGACGACCATCAGATCCCATTCCGCGTCGCACAGGTGCTCAAGACGCTGTTTGCTGCGGCGCACGAAGTCCAGCGAGCAGATAACCAGCTGTTCGGTTTCGAACGGGTTGTAGGCGTCGTGCTGGGCTTCGGCGTAGCGCTCATCGTCGAACAGCGAGAAGCGCAGGTTGAAGCGGCGCAGCATTTCCACCAGCCACTGGTGTTGCAGGGTTTCCGGGACAATAATCAGCACGCGTTCGGCGGCGCCGGCGAGCAGTTGTTGATGGAGGATCATCCCGGCTTCAATGGTTTTACCCAGGCCAACTTCATCCGCCAGCAGCACGCGCGGTGCGTGGCGACGGCCGACATCATGGGCGATATGCAGCTGGTGCGGGATCAGGCTGGTGCGCTGGCCGCGCAGGCCGCTCCACGGCATCCGGTACTGCTCGCTCTGGTATTTGCGAGCGCGATAGCGCAGGGCAAAACGGTCCATGCGGTCGATCTGCCCGGCAAACAGGCGGTCCTGCGGTTTGCTGAAGACCAGTTTGCTGTCGAGCAGCACTTCACGCAGTGTGACATTGGCTTCTTCGGTGTCGAGACGCGTGCCGGTATAGGCCAGCAGACCGTTCTCTTCATTTACTTCGTCAACCTGGAGCTGCCAGCCTTCGTGGCTGGTGATGGTATCACCCGGGTTAAACATCACGCGGGTGATGGGGGAATCATTGCGCGCGTACAGACGGTTTTCGCCGATGGCGGGGAAAAGAAGGGTTACCATACGCGCATCCAGCGCCACTACCGTCCCTAATCCCAGTTCGCTCTCTGTGTCGCTAATCCAGCGTTGACCAAGTGTAAAAGGCATATATGTTCAGCTCTTGTGTTCTTAAATTGCAGGCAATAGTTGATCATCTCCGGATAAGTCAGAGAGTGATCAAGATTGGGTCCAGGAATGGAAAGGGCGCTATATTACTGGATGGCAGGTCGTTCGTCACGTCCTCGTCGCCCTTCAATTTGCAGAACCGTCGGCTGGAAATTGCAGGGGGGCGAAGAAATCAAAATAGCCCCAGTTGCCCTGTCATTATTGTAGCAAAATCGTCGTCGACAAAGGGAAGAATTCCTTCCGCGACCGGCTGAAGTTGCTTTGACAAATAGTGCTCATAATCGAGCGGCGAGCGCTGGTAGTCCACCGGTTCCGGGCCGCCGGTGGTCCAGACATATTTTATGCTGCCGCGCTGTTGATACTGCTGCGGCCTGCCCAGCCGGACGTTTTCCTCGTCTGCCAGCCTTGCCGCGCGCACGTGTGGCGGAACGTTGCGCTGATACTCCGCCAGTGGACGACGCAGGCGTTTACGGTAAACCAGGCGATCGTCGAGCTCACCGCTCATCAGCTTATCAATGGTTTCCAGGATGTAATCCCGATACGGCTGGTGGCGGAAAATGCGCAGGTACAGTTCCTGCTGGAACTGCTGGGCCAGCGGCGTCCAGTCGGTGCGTACCGTCTCCAGCCCTTTGAACACCATCCGCTGTGCGTCGCCCTCCTGAATCATGCCGGCATAGCGTTTTTTGCTGCCGGTATCGGCGCCGCGAATGGTCGGCATTAAAAAACGGCAGAAGTGGGTTTCAAACTCCAGTTCGAGGGTGCTGGTGAGCTGCTCTTTATCCAGCTCCGCGGCCCACCAGTCGTTAACGAAAGCCACCAGCGACCGGCCGATTTTCGCCGCCTCTTCTTCACTATGCGGGCGTTTAAGCCAGACAAAGGTGGAGTCGGTATCGCCATAGATAACGTCATAACCCTGCGACTCAATCAGCGCTTTGGTCTGGCGCATAATCGCATGTCCCCGCATGGTAATCGAGGAGGCCAGGCGCGGATCGAAAAAGCGGCAGGCGCTGGTGCCCAGGACGCCGTAGAAGGCGTTCA
The DNA here is from genome assembly GCF_014298075.1 of Enterobacter sp. JUb54. Lineage (GTDB taxonomy): Bacteria > Pseudomonadota > Gammaproteobacteria > Enterobacterales > Enterobacteriaceae > Klebsiella > Klebsiella lignicola. The sequence continues at coordinate 3,187,502 of NZ_CP060418.1, read as the reverse complement.
TGATGATCTTCAGCGCCTGGGATAACGGTTTATTGTGCTGGCGTTTGGCGTCGTCGCGGCCATGCCAGATTTGCCCGACAATCCCCGGCAGGCAGTGCTTCTGTCGGGAGAAACGCGCACCGAGAAACCCCTCGGTGCTGTGTTCGGGTTGCGGATGGGCCATCCCTTCAATCAGCCCCACCGGGTCGATCAGGAAGGAGCGAATAATCGACGGGTAGAGGCTTTTGTAGTCGAGCACCAGCACTGAATCATAGAGGCCGGGGCGCGAATCCATAACGTAACCGCCGGGGCTGGCCTGCGGCGGCACTTCACCGAGGTTCGGGGCGACATAGCCCAGCCGGTGCATGCGCGGGAAATAGAGATGGCTGAAGGCCGCCACGGAGCCGCCGTGACGGTCGGCAGGCAGGCCGTTGACCGTGGCGCGCTCCAGCAGAAAGGGCATGATCTCGGTTTTGTGGAAGACTCGCGTCACCAGCTCGCAGTCCTGCAGGTTGTAGGCCGCCAGCGCCGGTTTGTCTTGGTGAAAGCGACGGTCGATTTCGTCCATCCGATCCCACGGATTATCGATGGCTTTCCCTTCGCCCAGCAGTTCACGGGCCACCGTTTCCAGGGCAAATGAGGAGAAGTTCCAGAAGGCGGATTTCAGCGCTTCGATGCCGTCAACGATCAGCCGGCCGTTAGCCTGAGCGAAGAAGACGCCATTTTTAAACCCGTGTTCGCGCCACTCCAGTTCGCTATTGCCGCGACCGAGCATTAATGGAATACGGTAGCGTTCAGCATGTTTTTGCAGGACCCGCAGATCGAACTGGATGACGTTCCAGCCAATCAGCACGTCCGGGTCGTGCGTGGCAAACCAGGCGTTGAGCTTTTCCAGCAGTTGCGGGCGGCTGGCGACATACTCCAGCTGGAAATCGACTTCGGTCGAGGGCGTTGGCTCTGGCCCGAGCATGTAGACCACCCGCTGGCCGCAGCCTTCCAGCCCGATGCAGTACAGCTCGCCGTGGCGGCTGGTTTCGATATCCAGTGACACCCATTTCAACGGCGGACGGAAGTGGGGGCTGGGCTTCATGCGGGCGTTGACGATCTGCTGGCCCGCGGTGTCGCCTTCCACCCATACTGGCGCGGTGATAAAGCGCTCCATCAGATAGCGTTCCGGCGGACGGATATCGGCTTCGTATACCGTGACGCCGTTTTCCCGCAGTTTTTTCTCCAGGCGCATCAGCTGGCGATGCGCGCGGCAATAGAGGCCAAACACCGGCTGGCGATGAAAGTCTTTTAAGCTGAGCGGGGCAAGGCGCAGGCCGTTTTCGCCCTGCAGCAGACGTTCGACCTGTGAGCGCTGGGCTTCGGGAATAAACGCCACGGATTCCTGCGGCGGCAGCGTGACCTCAAGCGGCCCATCATCGGTGGCGAGCCAGAAAGACAGCACGGTGCCCTGCGGGGTATCCCGCCAGTGACGGGTCAGTAAAAAACCTTCTCGTGGCTGGGTCACGCCGTGCTCTCATCAATAAAAACCAGGCTTGATTATAGCCTGGTTCAATCGATTGTGCTGGGGTTTTATACAGGTGTGGGGTTCATCCCGGAGGCGGTGCTTGCGCACCTGTCCGGGCTACAGAGCGCAGCGCCACCGGGAAAGGCTGCAGCATTACTGCCCGTAATAGGCTTTTGCCCCGTGCTTGCGCAGGTAGTGTTTATCCAGCAGCGTCTGCTGCATATCCGGCAGCTGCGGCGCCAGCTGGCGGCAGAAAATGCCCATGTAGGCAATCTCTTCCAGCACGATGGCGTTATGCACCGCATCTTCAGCGTTTTTGCCCCACGCAAACGGGCCGTGGGAATGTACCAGCACGCCGGGCATCTGGGCCGGGTCGATACCCTGCTCGCGGAAGGTTTCAACGATCACCGCGCCGGTTTCCCACTCATACTCGCCGTTGATCTCGTCGTCGGTCATCAGCCGCGTGCAGGGCACCGCGCCATAAAAGTAATCGGCATGGGTGGTGCCGGTAGCCGGAATAGACTGCCCGGCCTGCGCCCAGATGGTGGCGTGGCGCGAATGGGTATGGACGATGCCCCCCAGCGTCGGGAATGCCTGATAAAGCAGGCGATGGGTCGGCGTATCCGAGGAAGGTTTCTTTTTCCCTTCAACCACTTCGCCGGTTTCCAGACTCACCACCACCATATCGTCAGCCTGCATCACGCTATAGTCGACGCCCGATGGCTTAATCACCAGCACGCCGCGCTCGCGGTCGACGGCGCTGACGTTGCCCCAGGTTAAGGTCACCAGATTGTGCTTTGGCAGCGCCAGGTTGGCTTCCAGCACCTGACGTTTCAGATCTTCTAACATTGTGTGCTCCGAATAACAGGAGAGTACGGATTTCCCCTCTTCCCGGCGGGCAGGAAGAGGGGAGGCACGCTTAGCGTTTTGAACCGTAATAAACTTCGTTCCAGCGCAGGGCATCTTTAAAGGACGGCAGACGCGTTTCGTCGTCGATTACCGTCAGTTCGATATCCTGCAGCTCGGCGAACTGGCGCATATCGTCGAGGGTCAGCGCATGGCTGAAGACGGTATGGTGCGCGCCACCGGCAATGATCCAGGCTTCTGACGCGGTGCGCAGATCCGGCTGGGCTTTCCACAGGGCGTTGGCAACCGGCAGTTTCGGCAGATCGTGCGGCGTTGGCACGGTTTCCACGGTGTTCACCAGCAGGCGGAAGCGATCGCCCAGATCCACCAGGCTTGCCACCAGCGCCGGGCCGGTCTGGGTGTTAAAGATCAGGCGGGCCGGATCGGCTTTGCCACCGATGCCCAGCGGCTGGACGTCGAGGATCGGTTTCTCCGGGGTGGCGATGGTCGGGCACACTTCCAGCATGTGCGAGCCCAGCACCAGGTCGTTACCGTTGTCGAAGTGGTAGGTGTAATCTTCCATAAAGGAGGTGCCGCCCTGCAGACCGGTTGACATCACCTTCATGATGCGAAGCAGGGCGGCGGTTTTCCAGTCGCCTTCGCCAGCGAAGCCATAGCCTTGCTGCATCAGACGCTGTACGGCGAGACCCGGAAGCTGTTTCAGGCCGTGCAAATCTTCAAACGTGGTGGTGAAGGCGTGGAAACCGCCCTGCTCAAGGAAGCGCTTCATCCCCAGCTCAATGCGGGCGGCATCCAGCACGTTCTGGCGCTTATCACCGTGAATCTGTGCCGCCGGGGTCAGGCGGTAGCTGCTTTCATACTCGTCAACCAGCGCGCTGATGTCGCCATCGCTGATGCTGTTGACCACCTGCACCAGATCGCCCACCGCCCAGGTGTTAACCGAGAAGCCGAATTTGATCTGTGCGGCCACTTTGTCACCGTCGGTAACCGCCACTTCACGCATGTTGTCGCCGAAGCGGCACACTTTCAGATGGCGGGTATCCTGCTTCGATACCGCCTGGCGCATCCAGGAACCAATACGCTGATGCGCGCCCTGATCCTGCCAGTGGCCGGTCACAACGCTGTGCTGCTGACGCATACGCGCGCCGATGAAGCCGAACTCACGGCCGCCGTGCGCGGTCTGGTTGAGGTTCATAAAGTCCATATCGATGCTGTCCCACGGCAGGGAAGCATTGTACTGGGTGTGGAACTGCAGCAGCGGTTTATTCAGGATAGTCAGGCCGTTAATCCACATTTTGGCCGGTGAGAAGGTATGCAGCCACACCACCATCCCTGCGCACTTGTCATCGTAGTTGGCGTCGCGGCAGATATGGGTGATCTCATCTGGCGTGGTACCAAGCGGCTTTAACACCAGCTTGCACGGCAGTTTTGCTTCGGCGTTCAGGCTGTTCACCACATGTTCAGCATGTTTGGTCACCTGACGCAGCGCTTCCGGGCCATACAGATGCTGGCTGCCAATCACGAACCATACTTCGTAGTTATCAAAAATTGTCATTGTTGTGTCCTTAATGGGTGAGGGCTGCCTGAGAATGCGGGGCTTTTTCCGCCTTCACAGCCGAAGGGAGATACTGTTGTTCGGCGCTGACCGACCACTGCTGGTAGCGCTGATAAAGTTGTTCAAAGCGTTGTGCCTGCTGAGGGCGCGGCTGCAGGGTGCTTTCGACCTGGCTTGCCATATGGTGCTGGGCTGTCGGGATATCCTCATACACCCCCGCGGCGACGGCGGCGAAGATTGCCGCGCCGAGCGCGCAACACTGATCGGAAGCGACAATCTGCAGCGGCCGGTTCAGCACGTCGCAGCAGGCCTGCATGATCACCTGGTTTTTGCGGGCGATGCCGCCCAGCGCCATCACGTTGTTGACCGGGATGCCCTGCTCGGTGAAGCACTCCATAATGGCGCGCGCCCCGAAGGCGGTGGCCGCCACCAGACCGCCAAACAAGGCTGGTGCATCGGTGGCGAGGTTGAGATCGGTAATCACCCCTTTCAGGCGCTGGTTAGCGTTGGGGGTACGGCGGCCGTTGAACCAGTCGAGGACCACCGGCAGATGTTCGAGGGACGGGTTTTTTGCCCAGGCTTCGGTCAGCGCCGGCAGCAGCTGTTTCTGCTGGGCGCTAATCTGTGCTTTCAGTTCCGGATGTTGTTGCGCTAACTGTTCCAGCGGCCAGCCGAGAATACGGCCAAACCAGGCGTAGATATCCCCGAAGGCAGATTGCCCGGCTTCCATCCCGATAAAGTCAGGTACCACGCTGCCATCAACCTGGCCGCAGATCCCTTTCACCGTGCGGTTGCCGACGCTCTGTTTATCGGCGATCAGGATGTCGCAGGTGGAGGTGCCGATCACTTTGACCAGCGCGTTTGGCTGCGCGCCGGCGCCGACGGCGCCCATGTGGCAGTCAAATGCACCGCCGGAGAGGATCACCGTTTCCGGCAGGCCAAGACGTTCGGCCCATTCCGCGCACAGCGAGCCGACCGGCACATCGGCGGTCCAGGTGTCGCTGAACATCGGCCACGCCAGGTTCTGGTTGATAATCGGATCGAGTTCATCGAAGAAGCTGGCAGGCGGCAGGCCACCCCAGCTCTCATGCCACAGAGATTTGTGCCCGGCGCTGCAGCGGCCGCGACGCAGATCCTGTGGACGGGTGGTGCCGGAAAGCAGGGCCGGAACCCAGTCGCACAGCTCTACCCACGACACCGCGGCCTGCGCGACGGCGCTGTCCTGACGGGTTACGTGAAGTATTTTTGCCCAGAACCATTCGCTGGAGTAGATCCCACCGATATAGCGGGAGTAATCCTCTTTGCCCGGCTGGTGGCACAGGCGGGTAATAGCTTCAGCCTCTTCAACTGAGGTGTGGTCTTTCCACAGCACGAACATGGCGTTCGGGTTATCGGCAAACTCGTCGCGCAGCGCCAGTACCTGACCGTCAGCATCGATCGGCGCCGGTGTGGAACCGGTGCTGTCGACGCCGATGCCAACCACGCTGGCACGTTGTTCGGCGCTTAATAACGCCAGCACACTTTTCAGTGCGGATTCCATCGACTCAATGTAGTCGCGCGGGTGATGGCGGAACTGGTTATTCGGACCGTCGCAGAACAGACCCTCCTGCCAGCGCGGGTACCATTCTACGCTGGTAGCGAGTTCGGCGCCGGTGGCACATTCCACCGCCAGGGCGCGTACTGAATCACTACCAAAATCGAGGCCAATCGCAATTGCCATGCTGTTACTCCATGCAGAAAACCATTAATGGTGAAACAGTAGATATTCATGGCCAAAACCGTCAGGCCGTATTCGCTAATCTTATGGACTATTTTGCTATAGCATCGCAAAGTGTGACGCCGTGCAAATATTCAATGTGGACTTTCCTGCCGTCCATATAGACACACCTGTTACCCGGTGAAAGTGCTTTAAATGTGCGCTATCATCGGTTTTTGCTGTGAGGTGGCGGGTTTTGCTCTAAATTTCAACCGCCGTCCCAGTACGGAGCAACGGGTTAGCAGTACAATGTTGAATATGGACAATTGGTTTCCATGTGATATCCAGGAGAGCCGATCTTATGGCTGAAACACAAAACGATCCGCTATTGCCGGGCTACTCTTTCAACGCCCATCTGGTGACGGGGCTAACGCCGATTGATGCCGATGGCTATCTGGATTTCTTTATCGATCGCCCGTTGGGAATGAAGGGCTATATCCTCAACCTGACCATTCGCGGTGAAGGGGTGATCAACAACCACGACCAGCAGTTTGTCTGCCGGCCAGGGGATATTTTGCTGTTTCCGCCGGGGGAGATTCATCATTACGGGCGCCATCCTGACGCCCGGGAGTGGTATCACCAGTGGGTCTACTTCCGCCCACGCGCCTACTGGCATGAATGGCTGAACTGGCCGACGATCTTCGCTCATACCGGTTTTTTCCGTCCCGATGAGCCGTGGCAGACGCGTTTTTGCGAGCTGTTTGGTCAAATTGTTGAGGCGGGGCAAGGGGCCGGACGTTACTCGGAGCTGCTGGCGATCAATCTGCTGGAGCAGTTGCTGCTGCGGCGCATGGAGGCCATCAACGAGTCGCTGCATCCGCCGCTGGACAACCGCGTGCGCGATGCCTGCCAGTACATCAGCGATCATCTGGCAGACAGCCATTTCGATATCGCCAGCGTTGCCCAACACGTTTGTCTGTCGCCTTCGCGGCTGTCGCACCTGTTCCGTCAGCAGCTGGGCATCAGCGTGCTGGGGTGGCGGGAAGATCAGCGCATCAGCCAGGCGAAGCTGCTGCTCAGCACCACCCGGATGCCGATCGCTACGGTGGGGCGCAATGTCGGTTTTGAAGATCAGCTCTATTTCTCGCGGGTGTTTAAAAAATGTACCGGCGCCAGCCCGAGTGAATTCCGCGCGGGGTGTGAATAAAACGTAAATAAAATGAAATGTTGCGCCGGAAAATTGTCACAACCAGTAAACTAAACCCTAAATAATTCGAGTTGCAGGAAGGCGGCAACGCAGGGAATCCCCAGGAGCTTACTCAAGTAAGTGACTGGGGTGAGCGAGGAAAGCCAACGCTCATGCAACTTGAAGTATGACGGGTTTATTCTGACAATTGATGGCTTGACGAATGCACGACGGCTCTGGAAAATCCGTGCTTCGTTTTGAAACCGGGCACATTATGCAAGCTTTGCTGGAACATTTTATCACCCAATCCACGGTCTATTCCTTGATAGCCGTGATGCTGGTCGCCTTCCTGGAGTCGTTGGCGCTGGTGGGGCTGATATTGCCGGGAACGGTGATGATGGCCGGTCTTGGGGCGCTCATCGGTAGCGGTGAAGTCAACTTCTGGCAGGCGTGGCTGGCGGGGATTGTCGGCTGTTTGCTCGGCGACTGGATCTCCTTCTGGCTCGGCTGGCGGTTTAAGAAACCGTTGCACCGCTGGTCGTTTATGAAGAAAAACAAAGCGCTGCTGGATAAAACCGAGCACGCGCTACATCAGCACAGCATGGTAACCATTCTGATCGGCCGCTTCGTCGGCCCGACGCGACCGCTGGTACCAATGGTGGCCGGCATGCTCGACCTCCCGGTAATGAAGTTTATCCCGCCGAATATTATTGGCTGTCTGCTCTGGCCGCCGCTGTACTTTATGCCGGGGATTCTGGCCGGTGCGGCGATTGATATTCCTGCCGATGAACACAGCGCCAGCTTCAAGTGGCTGCTGCTGCTGGCCGCGCTGCTGGTGTGGCTGGCGGGCTGGTTGTGCTGGCGGCTGTGGCGGAGCGCGAAAACGCGCGATCGTCTGACGCGCTTCCTGCCTCGCCCACGCTTGCTTTGGCTGACTCCCCTGACGGTGGTGCTGGCCGGCGTGGCGTTAACCGTGGTGATTCGCCATCCGCTGATGCCGGTCTACCTCGATATTCTGCACAAGGTTATCGCGCGCTGATCCCTAACAGGTGAGAGGCGCTGCTGTTTCCCTGAAGTAAAGTGTCGGTGTCGCCGTCCCAGGCGATACGCCCGTCAGCGACCACCAGCGATCGTGGGGCGATGCGCGCGGCGTCTTCGACGCTGTGCGACACCATCAGCAGGGTTAACTGCTGCTGCTGGCACACGTCGCTGACCAGCGCCAGCATCTCCTGACGCAGCGCCGGGTCGAGGGCGGAAAACGGCTCATCCAGCAACAACACCGGCTGTTCCCGAACCAGACAGCGTGCCAGCGCGGCGCGCTGACGCTGGCCGCCGGAGAGTTCCCCCGGCAGCCTGTCCAGCAGTGTATCAATCCCCATTTGTCCGGCGATGGCCTGCAGGCTGGCAGTCTGCGCGGCGGTGAGCTTCAGCCCCGGATGCATCCCGAGGCCGATATTCTGGCGGACGGTGAGATGGTTAAAGAGATTGTTTTCCTGGAATAACATCGACACCGGGCGCCGGGCCGGCGGCGTATCGGTATGCGGCTGGCCGTCGATGATTATCGTGCCGCTTGCCGGTGGCAAAAAGCCGGCGATCAGGTTCAGCAGCGTACTTTTCCCCGCGCCGCTGGGGCCGAGCACGGCGATGCGTTCACCTCGCTCAACGGAGAGCGTGAACCGCATCGGCAGATGCTGGTAGAGCCAGGTTACATCATTCAGTTTTAGCATCACGCCCCGGAAGTTTCTCAATCACGGTAAAGAGGACAAAGCACAGCACCAGCAGCAGCAGGGCGGTCACCGCGCCATCCTGGCTACGATAGGCGCCAATCTGCTGGTACAGATAGAACGGCAGCGTGCGGAAAGTGTCGTTCCCGAACAGCGCGACGGCGCCAAAATCGCCGATCGACAGCACGCAGGCAAAGGCCAGCGCCTGGGCCAGCGGGCGTTTTAAGGCGCGCAGTTCGACCACCCGCAGGCGGGTGACACCACTCATGCCGAGGGAGTGGCACAGCTGACCGTAGCGTACGGCGATATCGCGCATCGGGTTTTCCAGCACCTTCAGGGCGTAGGGAATGGCCATCAGCGCGTTGGTGCAGATCACGATTCCGTCAGCGGATTCGGGCAGGCCGATACTGTTATTGAGCAGTAAAAAGAAGCCGGTTGCCAGCACGATCCCCGGCATGGCGAGGATTAGCATGCCGCTAAGCTCCAGCGTCTGCCCCGCCAGAGGCTGGTTACGCAGACGCAGTTCACGACTGCTCCACAGCAGCATCATCGTCAGAATAACGCTCAGCACCCCGGCGCACAGCGCGATGCGCAGCGAGGTCCAGAACGCCTGCCACAACGCCGGGCGGGCCAGTACGCTGAACAGGTTGCTATTCAGGCCGTCGACGACAACCGCCAGCAGCGGAGGAAGCAGTAGCAGGAGCGCGAGAGCAATTAACACCGCGTCGCTGAGGCGGCTGTGCAGGCGATCGTCCGGATCGCGCCAGCCGTGAACATGGCTCACACCGATGGCGACCGCTTTGCTCAAGCGCTGGGCAAGCAGCACCAGCCCGAGACAGCAGATCATCTGGATCAGCGCCAGCATCGCGGCGCGGGCCGGATCGTAATCAAAGCTCAGCGCCTGGTAGATCGCCAGCTCAATAGTGGTGGCCTGCGGGCCGCCGCCGAGGGACAGCACGGTGGCGAAACTGGCGAAGCACAGCATAAAAATCAGCGCCGCAACGGGCGGGATTTGCCGCCGGAGCCACGGCCATTCCACCAGGCGGAAAAAGTGATAGCCGCGCATTCCCAACTGGGCGGCTATCTGGCGCTGCTCTCCGGGGATATTCTCCAGTGCCTGCAGCAGCAGGCGGGTGGCCATCGGCATATTGAAGAAGACGTGCGCCAGCAGAATGCCCTGTAACCCGTAGGGCGAGAAATCCCACTGCCAGCCGACGGCGTTAAACAGCGTCGCCAACCAGCCCTGACGACCGTACACGCTAAGAATACCGAAGACCGCCACCAGTACCGGCAGGATCAGCGTCATTGCGCACAGGCGCAGCAACAGCGTTCGACCGGGAAAACGTCGGCGGTAGAGCGCGCGGGCGAGAAACACCGCCGGCACGACGGAAAGAAGCGCCGAGAGAAACGCCTGCCAGAAGGAGAAACGGATAACGTGCCACAGGTAGCTATCGTTCAACACCGAAGACCAGGCGGCCTCCGGCGCGCTGCTCCAGAGCGCCAGAAACGCCGACAGCGCCACGACGACCAGCAATGCGCTGGCCGTCAGGCCCGGTATCAGCCAGCTAAGACTTAGTGGCTGACGGCGCGTTGCCATGCATTAATCCAGTTCTGACGTTCTGCGGCGACCTGCTGCGGGGTAAATTGCAGGGTAGTTTGCGGTTTTTGCAGGGCCTCAAAGCCTGCGGGCAGCGCAACCTGGGTAACCGGATACATCCAGTTGCCGGTAGGGATCGCGTTCTGGAAGGCCGGTGACACCATAAACTTGAGGAATTTCTCAGCCAGTTCGGGTTGTTTGCTGGCGGCGGTGCGCGCGGCGACTTCAACCTGCAGATAGTGACCTTCGGTAAAACCGGCGGCCGCGTACTGGTCTTTTTTCTCTTCGATAATGTGATAGGCCGGCGAGGTGGTATAGCTGAGCACCAGGTCGCTTTCCCCTTTCAGGAACAGACCATAGGCCTCGCTCCAGCCTTTGGTGACGGTGACCGTTTTCGCTGCCAGCTTCTGCCAGGCTTCCGGGGCCTTATCGCCATAGACTTTCTGCATCCACAGCAGCAGCCCCAGGCCCGGCGTACTGGTCCGCGGATCCTCATAGATAACCCGCCACTTCCGATCGCTTTCAACCAGCTCTTTCAGGCTTTTAGGCGGGTTCTGGAGCTTATTTTTATCGTAGACGAACGCGAAGTAGCCATAATCGAACGGCACGAAGGTATCGTTATCCCAGCCGCCAGGCACCGTGACCGCGCTGGCCGGCACCTGACTTTTGGCGAACAATTTGCTCTGCGCTGCCGCTTCCAGCAGATTGTTATCCAGCCCGAGCACGACATCGGCTTTGCTGTTTTTGCCCTCCATCCGCAGACGGTTAAGCAACGACACGCCATCTTCCAGTGCCACGAACTTCAGCTCGCAGTTGCAGTCGGCTTCAAACGCCTTTTTCACCACCGGGCCAGGGCCCCAGTCGGCGGAAAAAGAGTCATAGGTATAAACGGTAAGGACAGGCTTCGCCAGCGCGGGCGCGGCGACCAGGACCAGCAGCGGGAGTAATTTTTTCAACACTTTGCACCTCATAAAAAAGGGTGGCAAAGGATTTTGAGTCGGCCCCAAATCCCTTCGCCGGCGTTATCCGGATCAGGTTCGACGGGTATTTTCTCAGCCTATACACTGCATCCTTCGCGCTGCCTCTGCGTTAGCCAGCCTGTTCAGTGGCCAACGCGGAGGTAGTCCGAACGATGGCGCGTATGTTTAATAGCACCCCGTTGAGAACGGCGAATAGTGTAATGATTTTGTTAGTTGACTGAAAGCATTACGGCTCCGGCGGGGCAAACCATGCGGATTTGAAATCAAACCAGCCGAGGGTGTTCATGCGCACGCCGCGCATGCTGCGCTGGCCCTGGATCATCAGCCAGTGGTGGATCAGCGGAACGACGGTTTGATTGGCCAGCAACTGCTGGCTCCAGGTGGCCGGATTTAATTCGCCGGCGTGCCAGCGCCGGGCTTCCTGCTCCCAGTCGATGGGGATGCAGTGGCGAATCAGCGGGACTTCGTACAGCAAGGCAAAGAGTGAAAAATCGATCGGCAGGGTAAAGTTGGCGCTGTTCAGCCAGATATCGCTGACCACCTCACCGCGGTGCCACTCCTCGTACTCCAGCTCCTGAATCTCAAGTTTTACCTGATGCTCCGCCAGCAGCTCCGCCATGATCCCGCCCATCACCCGGTGTTCGACGTGATCGCGATAATAGGTCAGGGTGACGGATTCCAGCCCCGCCGGTTTTTCACAGGCGTGGCTGCGGGCGTGGTGCCAGCGGGGCAGCAGGCCGTAGGCCGGGAACCAGTTACCCTGGTAATGTTCGCCGGCATGGTAGAGCAGCGTGGCGGGCTGGAACAGGTAGCTGAGCCATTGACGCACCGCGCTGTTGTCGCCCAGCGGGCTGCGGGCATCAAACAGCAGGTAATAGCACCCTTCTTCAAGGCGGCTCTCAACCGCCTTCTCACTTTGGGTGGTGCCCTGCAGCGTTAAGCCGCCGTTGGGTTCTTCGCTAATTTCCGGCAGCACCCAGACGTTGACTTCATCGATCAGCGCCCGGTAGCCAAAATAGTCATCGAAGGCGTGGATCTTGAGCTGGTTTTGATTGTTGCGTACCACCGCGTAAGGCCCGGTGCCGACCGGCATACTGGCGAAATTGTCCATCGACTGCCATTCCCGCGGCAGCACCACCGCCGAAACCTGGCCCAACAGCCACGGTAGCCAACGGTCCGGTTGTGTCAGGTGGATGTCCAGAGTCCAGGCTGTGGGGGAGACAATACGTTCGATATGCGCATAGAGCGGCAGGGTGTTGCTGCGCTGTAAGGAGGCAATCACATCCTCCATCTCCAGCTCTCTGCCGTGGTGAAAATGAATGCCGGGACGGAGAAAGAACCGCCAGTGGGTCGGCGAGATCTGCTGCCAGTGGTGGGCGATATCGGCTTCCAGTTCCCCGTTTTCCTCATTTACCCGGGTCAGCGCGCTGAAGATCTGCCGGGCGATATGGTTTTCCGAGCGGCGCAGCGCGCTGCCGGGGAGCAGATTTTTCATCGGCCGGTAGTAGAGCACCCGGAGAATATGCCGCCCCTGGCGAAAGCTGCGGCCGAGATGCGACACCAGCATCTGGCGCACGGCGGCTTTATCCCCCACCAGTTGAACCAGCTGATCGATCCGATCCTGCTCTAGCAGATCTTCTGCCCGCTGCTGCTGCAGCGCCAGGCCGGTATAGAGGAAGGTCAGCCTGGAACGCTTACCGCGCCCGGCTTCCGCCTCCCAGGTTAGCCAGCCGCGGGCTTCCATCATGTTCAGCAGCGTGCGCATATGGCGGCGAGAACAGCACAGCATCTCTGCCAGTTCGTTAAGCGTCGTCTCCTGCGATTGGCCTTCGCAGCACTGCCAGAGGCGGATGAACTGTTGTTGCAAACGAGCAGAAGACATAAAAGGGGAACTCCTGATGAAAAGTCAGCAATTTATTAATCCCTATATTAGGCCAATAATCCACTTCGATGAAGCGAGGAGGTGAATATGATGGGGTCTACCGCGAAACAGTTCTACCAACGCTACTTTTCTGCGACGCAGGATGCGTCATGGCTGGCCCGCTTGATGGCAGGGAGACAGCAGAAGATTCTTGGCGAGCTGATGCAGTGGGGAGTTACGTCACAGACCTCTGATCATGGCCTTGCCGATATCATGTGTGACTGAGTATTGGTGTATACCTGTCCGCTTTCAAACTCAGGTCACGTGACTGAAGCCAAAACGTTTTGGTCGCCTGTCTGTCACTTGAAATAGATAGAGTATAAAATCACCTGCCAGCAGATTGCTTCTGCTGGCTTTTTTCGTTTCTTCGCGTGCTTTAAGGACATGACATGCTGTGGTTAATGACGATGGGACGGCGGCTGAACGGCGTCTACGCGGCTTTTATGCTGGTCGCGTTTATGATGGGCATTGCGGGCGCGCTTCAGGCTCCCACCCTTAGCCTGTTCCTCAGCCGCGAAGTGGGCGCACAACCGTTTTGGATCGGCCTGTTTTATACCGTTAACGCTATTGCCGGGATTGCGGTAAGTCTGGCGCTGGCAAAACGATCCGACAGCCAGGGCGATCGCCGTCGGCTGATCATGTTCTGCTGCCTGATGGCGGTGGGTAACGCCCTGTTGTTTGCCTTCAATCGCCACTACTTAACCCTGATCACCTGCGGCGTAATGCTGGCGTCGATCGCCAATGCCGCGATGCCGCAGCTGTTTGCCCTGGCGCGGGAATATGCCGACAGCTCGGCGCGGGAAGTGGTGATGTTCAGCTCGGTGATGCGTGCTCAGCTGTCGCTGGCGTGGGTTATCGGGCCGCCGCTGGCCTTTATGCTGGCGCTGAATTACGGCTTTACCACCATGTTCTCGATTGCTGCCGGTATTTTCGTGATCAGTCTGGCGCTGATCGCCGTGAAGCTGCCCTCGGTGGCGCGGGTGGAGCAGCCTTCGGAAACGGACGGCGCGGCGCTACCGGCGGGAGGATGGCAGGATAAAAACGTGCGTATGCTGTTTATCGCCTCGACGCTGATGTGGACCTGCAACACCATGTATATCATCGATATGCCGCTGTGGATCAGCAGCGACCTCGGTTTGCCGGACAGTCTCGCCGGGATCCTGATGGGGACGGCGGCCGGGCTGGAAATCCCGGCGATGATTCTGGCGGGCTACTATGTGAAGCGCTGGGGCAAACGCAAAATGATGGTGGCGGCGGTGGCGGCCGGCGTGCTGTTTTATATCGGCCTGATCCTGTTTCACCATCGTACCGCGCTGCTGGCGCTGCAGCTGTTCAATGCCATATTTATCGGGATTGTCGCCGGGATCGGCATGCTGTGGTTTCAGGACCTGATGCCGGGACGGGCGGGAGCGGCGACCACGCTGTTTACCAACAGTATTTCGACCGGGGTGATTCTGGCGGGCGTGCTGCAAGGGGCGCTGTCGCAAAGCTACGGTCACGCCAGCGTCTACTGGGCCATTGCGGTGATTTCGGTACTGACGCTGTTCCTGACCAGCAAAGTCAAAGATATCTAGTCCTGATGCCGTATCGTGGACTACGGCGATGCGGCATCTCGATCAGGAACGATACACAGGCACCAGGCTCAGGAAAGAATATCCATCAGCTCCCGCAGCTTGCCGACGGCAATCTGCCCTGGCGCGGAGGCCTGGCCTACGCTGCCGAAGGTCATCGCCGATCCGAACAGGCGCCCGGTAACCCGGCTCACACCGCCCATTTTTCCCATCGACATGGTGATTAACGGGCGGGTGGCGTGCTGTTCTTTCATGGTCAGCGTTGCGCCGAGGAGCGTCAGCACGTCCTGCGGCGACTGCGGCATGACCGCTATTTTGGGCAAATCGGCGCCCAGTTCCTGCATCCGGCACAGCCGGTCGACTATCTCATTCTGCGGCGGCGTTTTCTGGAAATCATGGTTGCTCATGATCACTTTCACCCCGGCAGCATGGGCCTCAGCGACCAATGCCCGAATCTGCGTTTCCTCATTGAAAAGCTCAATATCAATCAGATCGACCAGCCCGCTGGCGACGGCCAGACGGTTGAGCGCAAAGTAGGCGTCATCATCGAGTTCCGTTTCGCCGCCCTCTTTGTGGCTGCGAAAGGTGAACAGCAGCGGGATCGTCGCGAGTTGCTGGCGGATCTCCGTCAGCGCCAGGCGGATCTGTTCGTCGTCCCGGACGCCGGTAAAGTGATCGACGCGCCATTCGATAAGATCGGCGCCGGCGTCAGCCAGTGTGCGGGCATGCGTTTTCAGCTCGTCGAGGGTTTTACCGATCAGCGGAACGCAAATCAGCGTCGTCCCTTCCTGAAAGGTGATGTTTTTTACGGTTATCGCTTTTGTCATTGTAGGATCCATCGGTAAAAAAATGCCCGGTCATGGGACCGGGCAGGGTAATCAGCGGCGTGGTTAGTTCATGAAGGCCGGCAGCTTGTTCTCGTAGGCTGAGATTGCCGCTTCGTGCTGCAGCGTCAGGCCGATGCTATCGAGACCGTTGAGCATGCAGTGGCGGCGGAAGGTGTCGATGCTAAAGCGGTAGGATTTATCACCCGCTTTCACCACTTCGGACTCCAGGTCGACCTCAAAGCTGATGCCAGGGTTGGCCAGCACCAGCGCAAACAGTTCATCGACCTGCTCGTCGCTCAGCGTGACCGGCAGCAGCTGGTTGTTGAAGCTGTTGCCGTAAAAGATATCGGCGAAGCTGGGAGCTATAACCACTTTAAAGCCGTAGTCCGTCAATGCCCAGGGCGCATGCTCACGGGATGAGCCGCAGCCGAAGTTTTCCCGCGCCAGCAGAATCGAGGCACCTTTATACTGCGGAAAGTTCAGGACAAATTCCGGGTTAGGCTGCTGCCCCTGATCGTCGAGAAAACGCCAGTCATTGAACAGGTGTGCGCCAAAGCCGGTACGCGTGACTTTCTGCAGGAACTGCTTGGGAATGATCGCATCGGTATCGACGTTTGCGGCATCCAGCGGAACCACCAGGCCCGTATGTTGGGTAAATTTCTCTGCCATGATGGTTTCCTTATTTGATGTCGCGGATGTCGGCGAAGTGACCGGTAACGGCGGCAGCGGCGGCCATTGCCGGGCTGACTAAGTGGGTACGTCCGCCGCGGCCCTGACGGCCTTCAAAGTTACGGTTGCTGGTTGAGGCGCAGCGCTGGCCCGGGTTCAGGCGGTCGTTGTTCATCGCCAGGCACATGGAGCAGCCCGGCAGGCGCCATTCAAAGCCGGCGTCGATGAAAATCTTATCCAGCCCTTCGGCTTCTGCCTGCGCTTTTACCGGGCCAGAGCCTGGAACCACTAATGCCTGCACGCCCGGCGCGACTTTGCGCCCTTTGGCGATCTCTGCCGCGGCGCGTAAATCTTCAATACGTGAGTTGGTGCAGGAGCCGATAAATACTTTATCGATAGCCACGTCGGTTAACGGGATACCCGGCTTCAGGCCCATATAGGCCAGTGCTTTTTCCGCACTGGCGCGTTCGACCGGATCGGCGAAAGAGGCCGGGTCGGGGATCATATCGGTGACGGAAATCACCTGGCCCGGGTTGGTTCCCCAGGTCACCTGCGGGGCAATCTCTTCAGCCTGCAGGGTCACCACGGTATCAAATGTGGCGTCAGCGTCGGTTTGCAGGGTTTCCCAGTATTTCACCGCGGCGTCAAAATCCTCGCCTTTCGGTGCATGCAGACGGCCTTTGACGTAGTTAAAGGTGGTTGCGTCCGGCGCGACCAGGCCTGCTTTGGCACCCATCTCAATCGCCATATTGCACAGGGTCATACGACCTTCCATGCTCAGATCGCGAATGGCTTCACCGCAGAACTCCACAACGTGACCGGTACCGCCGGCGCTGCCGGTTTTACCGATGATCGCCAGCACGATATCTTTGGCGGTGATGCCCGGCGCCGCTTTGCCGTTAACGGCAATTTTCATGGTTTTGGCACGGCCCTGTTTCAGGGTCTGCGTCGCCAGCACGTGCTCAACTTCAGAGGTGCCGATGCCGAAGGCCAGCGCACCAAATGCACCGTGGGTCGCAGTATGGGAGTCGCCGCAGACGATGGTCATCCCCGGCAGGGTAACCCCTTGCTCCGGGCCCATCACGTGGACGATGCCCTGATACGGGTGGTTCAGGTCATACAGCTCCACGCCGAACTCTTTGCAGTTCTTGATCAGTTCCTGCATCTGAATTCGTGCCATTTCACCGGACGCATTGATGTCTTTGGTCTGGGTGGAGACGTTGTGATCCATGGTGGCGAAGGTTTTACCCGGCTGACGTACCGGGCGGTTGTGCGCGCGCAGGCCGTCGAAGGCCTGCGGGGAGGTGACTTCGTGCACCAGATGGCGGTCGATGTACAGCAGCGGGGTTTCGTTTTGAGCTTCATAAACCACGTGAGCATCAAACAACTTTTCGTATAAGGTCTTCGCCATGATTACACCCCTTCAGCGACATAGCGGGCAATGATATCGCCCATTTCATCGGTACCAACGGCCGCCGTGCCGCGCGCCAGATCGCCGGTGCGGACACCTTCTTCTAATGCACGGTTAATCGCGTTTTCGATAGCGGTTGCTGCGGCTTCGGCATCCAGGCTATAGCGCAGCAGCAGCGCCAGGGAGAGGATCTGCGCGATCGGGTTGGCGATGTTTTTGCCAGCGATATCCGGAGCGGAGCCGCCAGCAGGTTCGTACAGACCAAAACCTTGTTCGTTGAGGCTGGCAGAGGGCAGCATGCCCATCGAGCCGGTGATCATCGCGCATTCGTCAGACAGAATGTCGCCGAACAGGTTGGAGCACAGCAGCACGTCGAACTGGGACGGATCTTTAATCAACTGCATGGTGGCGTTGTCGATGTACATGTGCGACAGCTCAACGTCCGGGTAGGATTTTGCAATCTCGCTGACCACTTCGCGCCACAGAATAGATGACTGCAGCACGTTGGCTTTATCGATAGAAGTGACTTTATGACGACGTTTACGCGCGGACTGGAAAGCGATGTGCGCAATCCGTTCGATTTCGAAGCGATGATAGACTTCGGTATCAAACGCTTTTTCGTGCTGACCGCTGCCTTCGCGACCTTTCGGCTGGCCGAAGTAGATGCCGCCGGTCAGTTCGCGGACGCACAGAATGTCGAAGCCATTAGCGGCGATATCCGCGCGCAGCGGGCAAAACTCTTCCAGCCCCTGGTACAGCTTCGCCGGACGCAGGTTGCTGAACAGTTTGAAGTGTTTACGCAGCGGCAGCAGCGCACCGCGCTCCGGCTGACCGTCTGGCGGCAGGTGTTCCCATTTCGGGCCGCCGACGGAACCGAACAGAATCGCATCGGCCTGCTCGCAGCCTTCCACCGTAGCCTGCGGCAGCGGGGAACCCTGACGGTCGATGGCAGCGCCACCGACATCATATTGGCTGGTGGTAATGCGCATATCAAAACGGGTACGGACAGCTTCCAGTACTTTCATCGCCTGGTTCATGACTTCCGGGCCAATGCCATCACCTGGCAACACAGCAATATGGTAATTCTTCGACATTACACAGTTTCCTTCTTGTTCTCGTTATTTTGAGCTTTGCGTTGCAATTCTTTTTCGACTTCAGCGGCGCGCCAGATGTTGTTCAGAACGTGAATCATCGCCTTCGCGGAGGATTCAACGATATCGGTCGCCAGACCGACGCCATGGAAGCGACGACCGTTGTAGTTCACCACGATGTCGACCTGACCCAGCGCATCTTTACCGTGGCCTTTGGCGCTTAAGCCATATTTAACCAGTTCGATGTCATAGCCGGTGACGCGGTTGATGGCCTGATACACGGCGTCAACCGGACCGTTACCGTTGGCGGCTTCGGCTTTCACTTCATCACCGCAGACCAGCTTGACGGAAGCGGTAGCGATAGCGTTGGAGCCGGACTGGACGCTGAAGTAGTCCATGCGGAAATGTTCTGGCTCTTCCTGCTGCTTGTTAATGAAGGCCAGCGCTTCCAGGTCGTAGTCGAAGACCTGACCTTTTTTGTCCGCCAGCTTCAGGAACGCGTCATACAGGTGATCCATGTTGTAGTCGCTGTCTTTGTAGCCCATCTCTTCCATGCGGTGTTTGACCGCCGCACGGCCGGAGCGGGAGGTCAGGTTCAACTGCACCTGATTCAGGCCGATGGATTCCGGGGTCATGATTTCGTAGTTTTCGCGGTTCTTCAGCACGCCATCCTGGTGGATGCCGGAGGAGTGTGCGAAAGCGCCGGTGCCGACGATGGCTTTGTTGGCCGGAATCGGCATATTGCAAATCTGGCTGACGGTCTGGCTGGTACGCCAGATCTCGTTGTGATTAATGCGGGTACGGACATCCATGATGTCTTTGCGCACTTTAATCGCCATGATCACCTCTTCCAGCGAGCAGTTGCCTGCACGCTCGCCGATGCCGTTCATGGCACCTTCGACCTGACGCGCACCGGCATGGACGGCGGCGATGGCGTTGCCTACGGCCAGACCTAAATCGTCATGGGTGTGCACAGAGATAATGGCTTTGTCGATATTCGGCACGTGGTCGTACAGGCCGGTGATGATGTTGGAGAATTCGAACGGCATGGTGTAGCCGACGGTGTCCGGGATGTTGATTGTCGTTGCACCGGCGTTAATGGCGGCTTCGACCACGCGTGCCAGGTCGGCAATCGGCGTACGGCCCGCATCTTCACAGGAGAACTCGACATCGTCGGTGTAATTGCGTGCGCGTTTGATCATATAGACCGCGCGCTCAATGACCTCATCCAGGGTGCTGCGCAGCTTGGTGGCGATATGCATCGGCGAGGTGGCAATAAAGGTGTGAATACGAAACGCTTCCGCGACCTTTAAGGATTCGGCGGCAACATCAATGTCTTTCTCTACACAGCGCGCCAGGGCACAAACGCGGCTGTTCTTGATGGTGCGCGCGATAGTTTGTACGGATTCGAAGTCGCCAGGGGAGGAAACCGGGAAACCGACTTCCATTACATCAACGCCCATACGCTCGAGGGCTAAGGCAATCTGCAGCTTCTCTTTAACGCTCAGGCTGGCCTGTAACGCTTGCTCACCGTCACGTAAGGTCGTATCGAAAATAATGACTTGCTGGCTCATGGTTTAGATCCTTAATCGGTGTCCTGGGCGCCTTGCTGACGAGCATAAAAAAACCCGCGCAATGGCGCGGGTTTTATAGTCTTGCTGGAAGATGACTTAACGCTGAACGTCGCCCAACAGCCTACCGCGCATAGTGGATGCGTTTAGTAGTAGTAGGCTGATGAAACGAGTAGTGCGAATCATTGCGTCATGCTCCAGATGAAATCGTTATGCTCTTAGAGTTACTGGATACGTCTTTTGATGTCAACCCTTGGACAAGAAAAAGCGCTTTTCGCCGCCGGGATTGATTAGCTAATTGTGCTGATGATGAGGCCTTTTTACCGACGATCGTTTTTCTATCAGCGAGACGGATAAGAAAATTCAAAGTTGTTGGCGAAAGTTATTATCATTCCACACATAGCGCCTGATGGTTTTTGAATGAAGGTATCTTGATGAATGTTATGGAATTATTCTTTCATTGAATATTTCTCCATGGATAACAAAACCTCATCAATGATAATGGAGTGTTAATTTCAGACAGGGTTTCGCTGCATGATTTAATGGCGCTTAAATTATAGTTAACGGATGGTGGTGTTGTTTATCTCTATGGGTTATGAGTACACTTAATATCATAAAGTGAACGATATGGTTATGGCGGTGCGGGATTTTAAGATAATGGCCGTTCAGGTTAACCGCGCTTACTTATAGCGTTTGATATATTCCTAAAATGCATCCGTACCCTTTTGCAAATGACATATGTATGGTAAATGATATTTTCAATACTACTTGCCATGTTTTTTGAAAAGGGAATTTCGCGTAATGGTGGACCTGGATATGATTATTGAAACTGCTGAACCTAAATCCGCCCCTGAGGGGGAAATCGTTAAGCCACAACTCAGAACCGTCGATCTTAATCTATTGACGGTTTTTGATGCCGTCATGCAGGAGCAAAATATTACCCGTGCGGCGCAATCGCTCGGCATGTCTCAGCCCGCAGTGAGTAACGCTGTCGCACGTCTGAAGGTGATGTTTAACGATGAGTTGTTTGTTCGCTATGGGCGGGGGATTCAACCGACTGCACGCGCATTCCAGCTGTTCGGCTCAGTACGTCAGGCGTTGCAACTGGTGCAGAATGAACTTCCGGGCTCTGGTTTTGAACCGGTCAGTAGTGAGCGGGTATTTACGCTGTGCGTCTGTAGTCCTCTGGATAACTATTTGACTTCAATTATTTTTAATAAAGTAAATGCCGTGGCGCCGAATATTCATTTAATTTTTAAGGCTTCACTTAATAAAGATACAGAGCATCATTTACGTTATCAGGAAATTGAATTTGTTATCGGTTATGAAGAGTTTCGTCGCCCGGAGTTTTCCTGTGTGCCATTATTTAAAGATGAAATGGTATTAGTCGCCAGTAATAAACACCCGCGTATTTCTGGTCCGCTATCGGAAACGGATATTTATCAAGAAGAACATGCGGTTGTTGCGCTGGATCGCTTCGCGTCGTTTAGTCTGCCATGGTATAGCTCGGTGAATAAACAGGCGCGCATTGCTTATCAGGGAAATGCGATGGTCAGCGTATTAAATGTGGTGTCGCAAACGAATATGGTCGCGATAGCACCACGCTGGCTGGCGAATGAGCACGCGGAAAAGCTGGGGCTACAGCTATTGCCATTACCGCTGAAGGTAAACAGTCGTACCTGCTATATTTCATGGCATGATGCGGCCGGGAAAGATAAAGGACATCAGTGGATGGAAGAATTGCTGGTGAGCATTTGTCAGCGCTAAATGTTCAGTGACACAAACGGGAGTAACTGCTCTCGCGTTGTGTGACAAAATCCAAAAAATGCAGAATATTATTCTGTTTGCCGCCGGCGGGTCTGCCGAATGCCAGGTGAAAAATGGATGATTTTCTGCCAACAGACTATTTATCCGAGTAATGCCCACGCACGCTTCTGGTTTACGAAGCTTTTAACCACGATTCATATCAAATTGTTATCTTTTATGCTTTTGATGGCCTGTGCGCCTCTGAGGTGGCTAATTGCCTGCCCGTTGGCGAGCAGTTATGGTAATGACACGCAGTCCATTCACCTCAAGGCCGGGCGACGATTCCCGGCCTTGTGCGAACGCGCGGAAATTGACTTCTGCTGTCGTTAAAAACAATAAGCCTGGAGGCAAACCATGGAGATGTTGTCAGGAGCCGAGATGGTCGTCCAATCGCTTGTCGATCAGGGCGTCAAGCAAGTATTCGGTTACCCCGGGGGCGCGGTCCTCGATATCTATGATGCGTTGCATACCCTTGGCGGTATCGACCATATTCTGGTTCGCCACGAGCAGGCGGCGGTGCATATGGCGGACGGCCTTGCTCGTGCGACCGGTGAAGTGGGCGTCGTCCTGGTGACGTCTGGCCCGGGCGCGACCAACGCCATTACCGGCATTGCAACGGCATACATGGATTCCGTCCCGCTGGTGATCCTCTCCGGGCAGGTGGCGACCTCGCTGATTGGTTATGATGCCTTCCAGGAGTGTGACATGGTCGGTATCTCCCGACCGGTTGTGAAACACAGCTTCCTGGTTAAGCAGACGGAAGACATCCCCGGCGTGCTGAAAAAAGCGTTCTGGCTGGCGGCCAGCGGCCGTCCGGGTCCGGTGGTGGTAGATTTACCAAAAGATATCCTCAACCCGGCAAACAAACTGCCGTACGCGTGGCCGGACAGCGTCAGCATGCGTTCCTATAACCCGACCACCAGCGGTCACAAAGGGCAAATCAAGCGCGCCCTGCAGACGCTGGTTGCGGCGAAGCATCCGGTTGTCTATGTCGGCGGCGGGGCGATTAACGCCCAATGCGAGCCGCAGCTGCGTACCCTGGTGGAAAAACTGAACCTGCCGGTGGCCTCGTCGCTGATGGGCCTCGGAGCTTTCCCGGCGACCCATCCGCAGGCGTTAGGCATGCTGGGGATGCACGGTACCTACGAAGCGAATATGACTATGCATCATTCCGACGTGATTTTCGCCGTCGGCGTGCGTTTTGACGATCGCACCACCAACAATCTGGCCAAGTACTGCCCGAATGCCACGGTGCTGCATATTGATATCGATCCTACGTCGATCTCTAAAACGGTGCCGGCGGATGTCCCGATCGTCGGCGATGCCCGTCTGGTGCTGGAACAAATGCTCGAACTGCTGGAGCAGGAAGAGGCGCAACAGCCGCTGGATGAGATCCGCGACTGGTGGCAGCAGATCGAACAGTGGCGCGCGCGTCACTGTCTGCAATACGACACGCAAAGCGACAAGATCAAACCGCAGGCGGTGATCGAGACCATCTGGCGCCTGACCAATGGCGACGCCTATGTGGCGTCCGATGTGGGCCAGCATCAGATGTTCGCCGCGCTTTATTATCCGTTCGACAAACCACGACGTTGGATTAACTCCGGCGGCCTCGGCACGATGGGCTTCGGCTTACCCGCCGCGCTCGGCGTGAAGATGGCTCTGCCGGCGGAGACCGTGGTTTGCGTGACCGGCGATGGCAGCATCCAGATGAATATTCAGGAGCTGTCTACCGCGCTGCAGTACGAGCTGCCGGTGCTGGTGCTGAACCTCAACAACCGCTATCTCGGGATGGTGAAACAGTGGCAGGATATGATCTATTCCGGCCGTCATTCACAATCCTATATGGAGTCGCTACCGGATTTCGTCCGGGTTGCAGAAGCCTATGGCCATGTGGGGATCCGAATCAGCGAACCACAAGAGCTGGAGTCTAAGCTGGCCGAGGCGCTGGAGCAGGTGCGTAATAACCGTCTGGTCTTCGTGGATGTGATGGTCGATGGCAGCGAGCATGTGTATCCCATGCATATCCGCGGCGGCGGCATGGATGAGATGTGGTTGAGCAAAACGGAGAGAACCTGATTATGCGCCGGATATTATCTGTATTACTGGAAAACGAATCGGGCGCCTTGTCGCGCGTCATCGGGCTCTTTGCGCAGCGCGGATACAACATTGAAAGCCTGACGGTGGCGCCGACAGACGATCCAACGCTCTCCAGAATGACCATTCAGACCGTCGGCGACGAGAAAGCGATCGAGCAGATTGAAAAGCAGCTGCATAAGCTGGTGGATGTGCTGCGCGTCAGCGAACTCGGGCAGAACTCGCACGTTGAGCGTGAAATCATGCTGGTGAAGGTGCAGGCGAGCGGTTTTGGCCGGGAAGAGGTGAAACGCAACACGGAAATTTTCCGTGGGCAGATCATCGATGTGACCCCGTCGATTTATACCGTTCAGCTGGTGGGCACCAGCGATAAACTGGATGCCTTCCTCGCTTCACTGCGTGACGTGGCGCGAATCGTCGAAGTGGCACGATCGGGTGTCGTCGGGCTGTCGCGCGGCGACAAAATAATGCGCTGAGTCCCTGAAACTGACGTAAAAATAGCCCGACACAATTTGTCGGGTTATTTTTTTGCGAAATCGGTAGGAACTGTAGACAAAACCGGTTGCCGCGCTAACTATTCTGCGTTTAGATGTTATCAAAATGAATCCATAGCTGAAGAAAGGTTATGTTCCGTACTTATTACCCAAGGGGCAATTGTGAAACTGGATGAAATCGCCCGGCTGGCCGGTGTCTCGCGAACCACCGCTAGCTATGTGATTAACGGTAAAGCGAAGCAGTACCGCGTGAGCGACAAAACGGTCGAAAAAGTGATGGCCGTTGTTCGTGAACATAACTATCACCCAAATGCGGTTGCTGCTGGCTTACGTGCAGGACGCACGCGTTCTATTGGCCTGGTTATTCCCGATCTGGAAAATACCAGCTATACCCGCATTGCTAACTACCTGGAGCGTCAGGCGCGTCAGCGCGGCTATCAGTTGCTGATTGCCTGCTCGGAAGATCAGCCTGACAACGAAATGCGCTGTATCGAGCATCTGCTACAGCGCCAGGTGGATGCGATTATCGTCTCGACGTCACTTCCACCAGAGCATCCGTTCTATCAGCGCTGGGCGAACGATCCCTTCCCGATTGTCGCCCTGGACCGCGCGCTCGATCGTGAACACTTCACCAGCGTGGTGGGTGCCGATCAGGATGATGCGGAAATGCTTGCCGCCGAACTGCGTAAGTTCCCGGGTGAAAGCGTCCTGTATCTTGGTGCCTTACCGGAGCTGTCGGTGAGCTTCCTGCGTGAGCAGGGCTTCCGCACCGCGTGGAATGACGATCCGCGTGAAGTCCAGTATCTGTACGCCAACAGCTTTGAACGCGAAGCGGCGGCACAGCTGTTCGAAAAATGGCTCGAGACACACCCGATGCCGGAAGCGCTGTTTACGACGTCGTTCCCGCTGCTGCAGGGGGTGATGGATGTGACTTTACGTCGCGAAGGCAAGCTGCCATCGGAACTGGCAATTGCGACCTTCGGCGATAATGAGCTGCTGGATTTCCTGCAGTGTCCGGTACTGGCCGTGGCCCAGCGCCATCGCGATGTCGCCGAACGCGTGCTGGAGATTGTCCTCGCCAGCCTTGACGAACCGCGTAAGCCGAAACCGGGATTAAGCCGTATTCGCCGTAATCTGTATCGTCGTGGCAGCCTGAATCGTCGTTAAGGCATCCGCATCCAGGATTATTCTTATAATAAAAGTAAGGATAATTGACGCATCGCTCGCCAGACGAAGAACGTCTGGCGATAATCCGTACAGCTTTACCCTGAAACAGTAAAATGAAATCGCTTTCAGACAAATCCCTAAACTTCTTTACGCATTATTTTGTTTTATTCTGGAGTTGGGGATTTCTGGCATCTGCTGGCTATAAAAAAAGATAAATTGGCCTTTATTTGTATTATTTTGTTACATTCATTAAGTTAATCGCTGAATTAACAATCATTTCACGCCGTAATCAGACTCGTTTCGCTCCGCACCCGCAGCAAGCGCACCTCTCCGACAGCAACAGGCACTGTTAACGGACATCATAATGGCCTAAAATGCCGCTCGCGTCGCAAACTGACACTTTATATTTTCCCGCCGAAGATATTTTGTTGCTTTTTACTGTTACGAATTTGTTGGTTGTTTTCTTACACGTATTCATAACGTTAATTTGCCTCGTTTGTTGATGATTATTTCATCAGGCCTAATATCGGCTGCAAATAATGGGTTTTTGAGCTCCGTTGGTATTCGTGCTGGCTTGACAAGCTTTTCCTCCGCTCCGTAAACTCCTTCTGGTGGGAATTTGTGGGTTAAAGTGGCGAAAAGGGGTGAGGCTGGCATGTTCCGTGGGGCAACGTTAGTCAATCTCGACAGCAAAGGCCGTCTGGCCGTACCGACGCGATACCGCGACGGGCTGATCGAAGACGCTTCCGGTCAACTGGTATGTACCATTGACATTCATCACCCGTGCCTGCTGCTTTACCCCTTGCCTGAATGGGAAATCATCGAGCAAAAATTGTCGCGTTTATCGAGCATGAATCCCGTTGAGCGACGCGTACAGCGTCTGCTGTTGGGTCATGCCAGCGAATGTCAGATGGATAATGCCGGGCGTCTGTTGATTGCTCCGGTGTTACGGCAACATGCCGGGCTGACAAAAGAAGTGATGCTGGTCGGACAGTTCAATAAGTTTGAACTGTGGGATGAAACGACCTGGTATCAACGGGTCAAGGAAGATATCGACGCTGAGCAGTCCGCTACCGGGGAGCTATCGGAGCGACTGCAGGATTTGTCTCTATAAGATGATGGAAAATTTTAAACACACTACGGTACTGCTGGATGAAGCCGTTAATGGCCTGAATATTCGTCCTGATGGTATCTACATTGATGGGACCTTTGGTCGCGGCGGACACTCGCGTCTGATCCTTTCCCAACTGGGGGCGGAAGGACGGCTGCTGGCTATCGATCGCGATCCGCAGGCTATCGCGGTGGCGAAGACCATTGATGATCCCCGCTTTTCCATCGTACATGGACCTTTCTCTGCGCTGGCTGACTATGTAAGTGAGCGCGGACTAACTGGCAAGATCGACGGGATTCTTCTCGATCTTGGCGTCTCTTCACCGCAACTTGATGACGCAGAACGCGGCTTCTCGTTTATGCGCGATGGCCCGCTGGATATGCGCATGGATCCGACGCGCGGTCAGTCAGCCGCTGAATGGCTGCAGACTGCCGACGAAGCCGATATCGCCTGGGTGATCAAAACCTTTGGCGAAGAGCGTTTCGGTAAGCGCATTGCCCGCGCCATCGTTGAGCGTAACCGCATCGAACCCATGACCCGCACCAAAGAGCTGGCGGAAGTGGTAACGGCGGCAACGCCGGTGAAGGACAAATTCAAACATCCCGCGACCCGTACCTTCCAGGCGGTGCGCATTTGGGTGAACAGTGAACTGGAGGAGATAGAGCAGGCGCTAAAAAGCTCGCTCAGCGTGCTGGCCCCAGGCGGGCGGCTGTCGATCATCAGTTTCCACTCGCTGGAAGACCGTATTGTGAAACGCTTTATGCGTGAACAAAGCCGCGGTCCGCAGGTTCCGGCAGGGTTACCGATGACCGAAGAGCAGCTCAAAAAACTGGGCGGCCGTGAGTTACGAGCACTAGGCAAGTTGATGCCGGGCGAAGAAGAGGTGGCAGAGAATCCACGGGCCCGTAGTTCAGTTCTGCGTATTGCAGAGAGGACGAACGCATGATCGGCAGAGTGACAGAAGCCTTAAGCAAAGTTAAAGGATCGTTAGGAAGCAACGAGCGTCATGCCTTGCCTGGCGTCATCGGAGACGATCTTCTGCGGTATGGGAAGCTGCCACTCTGTCTGTTCATTTGCATCATCATTACGGCGATTACCGTGGTGACGACGGCGCACCATACCCGTCTGTTAACCGCGCAGCGCGAGCAGCTAGTTCTGGAACGTGACGCGCTGGATATTGAATGGCGAAACCTGATCCTCGAAGAGAACGCGCTCGGCGATCACAGTCGGGTTGAGCGGATCGCGACGGAGAAGTTGCAGATGCAACACGTCGATCCATCACAAGAAAATATCGTTGTACAAAAATAAGGATTATTGCGACGCATGAAAGCAGCGCCGAAAACGCTAAAACCAAAACGTCAGGAAGAACAGGCCAACTTTATCAGTTGGCGTTTTGCGTTGCTGTGCGGCTGTATTCTGCTGGCTCTGACTTTCCTGCTGGGCCGCGTGGCCTGGCTCCAGGTGATCAGCCCGGACATGCTGGTTCGTCAGGGCGACATGCGTTCTCTACGCGTGCAGGAGGTCTCTACCGCGCGTGGCTTGATTACTGACCGCTCCGGTCGTCCGCTGGCGGTGAGCGTGCCGGTGAAGGCCATCTGGGCCGACCCGAAAGAGCTGCACGAAGCGGGTGGCGTCAGCATTGATAATCGCTGGAAAGCGCTGGCTGATGCGTTAAACATGCCGCTGGACCAGCTGGCATCACGTATTAATACCAATCCGCGGATGCGCTTTATCTACCTGGCGCGTCAGGTTAACCCGGACATGGCGGATTACATCAAGAAGCTTAAGCTACCGGGCATCCATATGCGCGAAGAGTCGCGCCGTTACTACCCGTCAGGTGAAGTTACCGCTCACCTCATTGGCTTCACTAACGTGGATAGCCAGGGGATTGAAGGCGTTGAGAAGAGCTTTGACAAATGGCTTACCGGCCAGCCTGGCGAGCGTATCGTGCGTAAAGACCGCTATGGCCGCGTCATTGAAGATATCTCTTCAACCGACAGCCAGGCGGCGCATAACCTGGCGTTAAGCATCGATGAGCGTCTGCAGGCCCTGGTCTACCGCGAACTGAACAATGCCGTGGCGTTTAACAAAGCGGAATCGGGAAGCGCCGTGCTGGTGGACGTCAGCACCGGTGAAGTACTGGCGATGGCCAACAGCCCGTCATACAACCCGAACAATTTCTCTGGTACCGCCAAAGACATCATGCGTAACCGCGCCATTACCGACGTGTTTGAACCAGGTTCTACGGTCAAGCCGATGGTGGTGATGACCGCGTTGCAGCGCGGGATTGTGAACGAAAATACCGTACTGAATACCATTCCCTACCGAATTAACGGCCACGAGATTAAAGACGTGGCGCGCTACAGTGAATTGACCCTGACCGGGGTACTACAGAAGTCGAGTAACGTCGGTGTTTCCAAGCTGGCGTTAGCGATGCCGTCCTCAGCGTTAGTAGATACTTACTCACGTTTTGGGCTCGGAAAAGCGACCAATTTGGGGTTGGTCGGAGAACGCAGTGGCTTATACCCTCAAAAACAACGGTGGTCTGACATAGAGAGGGCCACCTTTTCTTTCGGCTACGGGCTAATGGTAACGCCGTTACAGTTAGCGCGAGTCTACGCAACGATTGGCAGCTATGGCATCTATCGCCCGCTGTCGATCACCAAAGTTGATCCGCCGGTTCCCGGTGAGCGTGTGTTCCCGGAACCTCTCGTTCGTACTGTTGTGCACATGATGGAAAGCGTGGCGCTGCCCGGTGGCGGGGGCGTGAAGGCGGCGATCAAAGGTTACCGCATTGCCATCAAGACCGGTACCGCGAAAAAAGTGGGGCCGGATGGCCGCTATATCAACAAATATATTGCTTACACCGCAGGCGTTGCGCCAGCCAGTCACCCGCGCTTTGCGTTGGTGGTGGTGATCAACGATCCGCAGGCGGGTAAATACTACGGCGGCGCCGTTTCCGCGCCGGTCTTTGGTGCCATCATGGGTGGCGTTCTGCGCACCATGAACATCGAGCCGGACGCGCTGGCAACGGGCGAAAAAAGTGAATTTGTGATTAATCAAGGCGAGGGAACAGGTGGCAGATCGTAATTTGCGCGACCTTCTCGCTCCGTGGGTGCCAAATGCGCCGGAGCGAATTCTGCGAGAAATGACGCTGGACAGCCGGGTGGCTGCTTCCGGCGATCTCTTTATCGCGGTTTTGGGTCATCAGGCGGACGGGCGTCGTTATATCCCGCAGGCGATAGCGCAAGGTGTTGCTGCCATTATTGCTGAGGCCAAAGATGAGGCTGAAGACGGCGAAATCCGTGAGATGCACGGCGTGCCGGTGATTTATCTCAGCCAACTCAATGAGCGCTTATCGGCGCTGGCCGGGCGTTTTTACCATCAGCCTTCGGCGCAATTGCGTCTGGTAGGCGTCACCGGAACCAACGGTAAAACCACCACCACTCAACTGCTGGCGCAGTGGGCCAAACTGCTTGGCGATACCAGCGCGGTGATGGGAACGGTTGGTAATGGCCTTCTGGATAAAGTCATTCCGACGGAAAACACCACCGGTTCTGCGGTCGATGTGCAGCATGTGCTTTCCGGCCTCGCAGGGCAGGGGGCAACGTTTGCCGCCATGGAAGTCTCTTCCCACGGTCTGGTGCAGCATCGCGTAGCGGCGCTGCAGTTTGCCGCCTCGGTCTTTACTAACCTGAGCCGCGATCACCTCGATTATCACGGCGATATGGAACATTACGAAGCGGCAAAATGGCTGCTTTACTCCACGCACCACTTCGGTCAGGCGATTGTCAACGCGGACGATGAAGTGGGCCGCCGCTGGCTGGCGAAGCTGCCGGACGCGGTCGCGGTGTCGATGGAAGATCATATTAACCCGAACTGCCACGGCCGCTGGCTGAAGGCGACGGCGGTGAACTATCACGACAGCGGAGCGACAATTCAGTTTGATTCCAGCTGGGGCAAGGGCGAAATAGAGAGCCGCCTGATGGGCGCCTTTAACGTCAGCAACCTGCTGCTGGCGCTGGCAACGCTGCTGGCGCTGGGTTATCCGCTGGACGAACTGCTGAACTCGGCATCTCGTCTGCAGCCGGTCTGTGGGCGTATGGAAGTGTTCAGCGCGCCGGGCAAACCGACCGTCGTTGTGGATTATGCCCATACCCCGGATGCGCTGGAAAAAGCGCTGCAGGCGGCGCGTTTGCACTGTAACGGTAAGCTGTGGTGCGTCTTTGGCTGCGGCGGCGATCGTGACAAAGGCAAACGTCCTCTGATGGGGGCCATTGCCGAAGAGTTTGCCGACATTGTCGTCGTGACCGATGACAACCCGCGTACCGAAGAGCCCCAGGCGATCATCAGCGATATTCTCGCCGGGATGCTTGATGCCGGGCACGCGAAAGTGAAAGAGGGCCGGGCTGAAGCGGTGACCAACGCCGTGATGCAGGCACAAGAGGGTGATGTGGTCCTGGTGGCCGGGAAAGGCCATGAGGACTACCAGATTGTTGGCAATCGTCGCCTTGACTACTCCGATCGCGTCACCGTGGCCCGTCTGCTGGGAGCGGTAGCATGATTCGCTTTACGTTAAGCCAGCTCGCCGACATCACGCACGGCGAATTGCACGGTGGCGATCTGGCCATCGATGAAGTGACCTCGGACACCCGCAAGATCACCAAAGGCTGCCTGTTTGTGGCGCTGAAGGGCGAGCGTTTCGATGCTCACGACTTTGCAGAGCAGGCGAAGCAGGCCGGCGCGGGTGCGCTGCTGGTGAGTCGCCGCCTGGCATGTGATTTACCGCAGGTTGTCGTGAACGATACCCGCCTGGCCTTTGGCGAACTGGCTGCATGGGTGCGCCAGCAGGTGCCGGCGCGCGTCGTGGCGCTGACCGGTTCCTCCGGGAAAACGTCGGTGAAAGAGATGACCGCGGCGATCCTGAGCCAGTGCGGTAATACCCTGTATACCGCCGGTAACCTGAATAACGACATCGGTGTGCCGATGACGCTGCTGCGTCTGACCAAAGAACATGATTATGCGGTGATCGAATTAGGCGCTAATCATCAGGGCGAAATTGCCTGGACCGTCAGCCTGACGCGTCCGGAAGCCGCGCTGGTCAACAACCTGGCCGCCGCGCACCTCGAAGGTTTCGGTTCGCTGGCCGGAGTGGCAAAAGCGAAAGGCGAAATCTTTACCGGTCTGCCTGAAAACGGCATCGCTATCCTCAATGCCGACAATAACGACTGGCTGAACTGGCAAGCGGTTATCGGCGCACGCAAAGTCTGGCGCTTCTCGCCTGACGCGGCGCAGAGCGACTTTACCGCCACCAATATCCATATCACCAGCCACGGCACCGAATTTACCATGCAAACCCCGGTAGGGAGCGTCGATGTCCTGCTGCCGTTGCCGGGCCGCCACAATATCGCTAATGCGCTGGCAGCAACTTCGCTGGCGATGGCGGTGGGTGCCGATCTCAGCGCGGTGAAAGCCGGTCTGGCGCAGCTGAAAGCGGTGCCGGGGCGTCTGTTCCCGATTGCGCTCACCGAAACTCAACTGCTGCTCGATGACTCCTATAACGCCAACGTCGGTTCGATGACCGCCGCGGTGCAGGTGCTCTCCGAGATGCCGGGTTACCGCGTTCTGGTCGTTGGCGATATGGCTGAACTGGGTGCAGAAAGCGAAGCTTGTCATCGCCAGGTCGGCGAGGCGGCGAAAGCTGCAGGGATTGACCGTGTCCTCAGCACCGGCGTGCTGAGCGCAGAAATTAGTCGCGCCAGCGGCGCAGGTGAACACCTTAGCGATAAAGCATCGCTGGTGGCGCGTCTGCGCGAACTGACGTCAGAACACAAGATCATCACCATTTTAGTGAAGGGTTCACGTAGTGCCGCCATGGAAGAGGTAGTACGCGCATTACAGGAGAATGGAACATGTTAGTATGGCTGGCCGAACATCTGGTCAAATATTATTCCGGCTTTAACGTCTTTTCCTATCTGACGTTTCGCGCCATCGTCAGCCTGCTGACCGCGCTGTTCATCTCGTTGTGGATGGGCCCGCGCATGATCGCCCGTCTGCAAAAACTCTCTTTCGGCCAGGTCGTACGTAACGACGGTCCGGAATCTCACTTCAGTAAACGCGGTACCCCGACCATGGGGGGGATCATGATCCTCACCGCGATTGTGGTTTCGGTACTGCTGTGGGCCTACCCCTCCAACCCGTATGTGTGGTGCGTTCTGACGGTACTGATTGGCTACGGCATTATCGGTTTCGTCGATGACTACCGCAAAGTGGTGCGCAAAGACACCAAAGGGCTGATCGCCCGCTGGAAGTACTTCTGGATGTCGGTAATCGCGCTGGGCGTTTCGTTTGCGCTGTACATGGCCGGAAAAGATACGCCAGCGACTCAGCTGGTTGTGCCGTTCTTTAAAGACATCATGCCGCAGCTGGGGATCCTCTACATCCTGCTGGCCTACTTCGTGATTGTCGGCACCGGTAACGCGGTCAACCTGACCGATGGCCTTGATGGCCTGGCAATTATGCCAACCGTATTCGTGGCCGCGGGCTTTGCGCTGGTGGCATGGGCAACGGGTAACATGAACTTTGCCAACTACCTGCACATTCCGTATCTACGACATGCTGGTGAACTGGTTATCGTCTGTACGGCGATTGTCGGCGCGGGACTGGGCTTCTTATGGTTCAACACCTACCCGGCACAGGTCTTTATGGGCGATGTCGGATCGCTGGCACTGGGCGGCGCGCTGGGTATTATCGCCGTGCTGCTGCGCCAGGAGTTCCTGCTGGTCATTATGGGTGGCGTGTTCGTGGTGGAGACCCTGTCGGTCATTCTGCAGGTCGGCTCCTTTAAGCTGCGCGGTCAGCGCATCTTCCGTATGGCGCCGATTCATCACCACTATGAACTGAAAGGCTGG
The DNA here is from genome assembly GCF_014298075.1 of Enterobacter sp. JUb54. Taxonomy (GTDB): domain Bacteria; phylum Pseudomonadota; class Gammaproteobacteria; order Enterobacterales; family Enterobacteriaceae; genus Klebsiella; species Klebsiella lignicola. The sequence goes on along the minus strand of NZ_CP060418.1, from coordinate 3,153,758 downwards.
CCGGAGCCGCGCGTGATCGTGCGCTTCTGGATTATTTCGCTGATGCTGGTGCTGATTGGCCTGGCGACGCTGAAGGTACGTTAATCATGGCAGATTATCAGGGTAAAAAAGTCGTCATTATTGGCCTGGGCATGACCGGGCTATCTTGCGTGGACTTCTTCATGGCGCGCGGCGTGACGCCGCGGGTGATGGATACTCGCGCCACGCCGTCAGGTCTCGACAAGCTGCCTGAAGCGGTTGAACGTTACGTCGGCGGGCTGAACAGTGACTGGCTGCTGGCGGCGGACCTGATAGTGGCAAGCCCTGGTATCGCGCTGGCGCACCCTGCGTTGAGCGAAGCGGCGGATGCTGGCGTGGAAATCGTCGGCGATATCGAACTGTTCTGTCGTGAAGCGCAGGCGCCGATCGTTGCCATTACCGGCTCCAACGGTAAAAGCACCGTGACGACCCTGGTGGGCGAAATGGCGAAAGCGGCCGGCGTGAACGTCGGCGTTGGCGGCAATATTGGTCTGCCGGCCCTGATGCTGCTGGATGCGGATCGCGAGCTGTATGTTCTGGAACTCTCCAGCTTCCAGCTGGAAACCACCTCCAGTCTGCGGGCGGTTGCCGCGACAATCCTCAACGTTACTGAGGATCACATGGACCGCTATCCGCTGGGTTTGCAGCAGTATCGCGCTGCCAAACTGCGGGTGTATGAAAATGCGAAGACCTGCATCGTGAATGCCGATGACCGGCTGACGATGCCGGTTCGCGGCGCCGATGAGCGCTGCGTTAGCTTTGGTGTGGATGTCGGTGACTATCACCTTAACCGTCAGCAGGGCGAAACCTGGCTGCGGGTTAAAGGTGAAAAGGTGCTTAACGTGAAAGAGATGCACATCACCGGCCAGCACAACTACAGCAACGCCCTGGCGGCGCTGGCGCTGGCGGATGCCGCCGGCCTGCCGCGTGCCAGCAGCCTCAAGGCGCTGACCACCTTTACCGGCCTGGCGCACCGTTTCCAGCTGGTGCTGGATCACAACGGCGTTCGCTGGATCAACGATTCCAAAGCGACCAATGTGGGTAGCACCGAAGCGGCACTGAACGGGCTGCATCTCGACGGTACGCTGTACCTGCTGCTGGGCGGCGACGGTAAATCTGCCGATTTCACGCCGCTGACGCGCTATCTGACGGGAGATCATATCCGTCTGTACTGCTTCGGTCGCGATGGCGAACAGCTGGCGGCGCTGCGCCCGGACGTGGCAACCCAGACCGCGACGATGGAAGAGGCGATGCGCCAGATTGCGCCGCTGCTGAAATCGGGCGATATGGTGCTGCTATCCCCGGCATGTGCCAGCCTCGATCAGTTCAAGAGCTTTGAACAACGTGGCGATGTTTTTGCCCGTCTGGCTAAGGAGTTAGGCTGATGCGTTTATCCCTCCCGCGCCTGAGAATGCCTCAGTGGAGACTGCCGCGCCTGCCGGGGATGTTTATCTTCTCCTGGCTGTTCGCCGCGCTGAAAGGCTGGGTGATGGGCTCGCGTCAGAAAGATAACGATAGCCTGGTGATGTATGACCGCATGCTGTTGTGGCTGACTTTCGGCCTGGCAGCTGTCGGTTTTATTATGGTGACGTCGGCGTCGATGCCGGTTGGGCAGCGCCTGGCCAACGATCCCTTTTTGTTCGCCAAGCGTGACGGATTATATATTCTGCTGGCGCTCGGGCTGGCGATGGTAACCCTGCGTCTGCCGATGGAATTCTGGCAGCGGCACAGTACCGCCATGCTCATCGCCTCTATCGTGATGCTGCTGATCGTACTGGTGGTCGGTAGTTCGGTAAACGGCGCCTCGCGCTGGATTGCCTTCGGCCCACTGCGTATTCAGCCGGCGGAATTTACCAAGCTCTCGCTGTTCTGCTATATCGCCAACTATCTGGTGCGTAAAGGGGATGAGGTCCGTAATAACCTCCGCGGCTTCTTAAAGCCGATGGGCGTGATTTTCGTCCTCGCGATTCTGCTGCTGGCGCAGCCGGACCTCGGTACCGTGGTCGTGCTGTTCGTGACCACCCTGGCAATGCTGTTTCTTGGTGGCGCGAAGCTGTGGCAGTTCATTGCCATTATCGGCATGGGGATCTCGGCGGTGGTGCTGCTGATCCTCGCTGAGCCCTATCGTATTCGCCGCGTGACCTCCTTCTGGAACCCGTGGGAAGACCCGTTCGGCAGCGGTTACCAGTTAACCCAGTCGCTGATGGCGTTCGGCCGCGGTGAAATGTGGGGGCAGGGCTTAGGTAACTCGGTACAGAAACTGGAGTATTTACCGGAAGCACATACCGATTTCATCTTCGCCATTATCGGCGAAGAACTCGGTTATATCGGTGTGGTACTGGCCCTATTAATGGTATTCTTCGTCGCCTTTCGCGCCATGTCGATTGGGCGTAAAGCGCTGGAGATCAACCATCGCTTCTCCGGTTTCCTGGCATGCGCCATTGGTATCTGGTTCAGCTTTCAGGCACTGGTTAACGTCGGGGCCGCGGCAGGTATGCTGCCAACCAAAGGTCTGACGTTGCCGCTGATTAGTTACGGCGGTTCCAGTTTGCTGATTATGTCAACGGCCATCATGTTGCTGTTGCGAATTGATTATGAAACCCGTCTGGAAAAAGCCCAGGCGTTTACACGGGGTGTTCGATGAGCGGTCAGGAAAAGCGGCTAATGGTGATGGCGGGCGGTACCGGTGGACACGTGTTCCCGGGGCTGGCGGTCGCGCACCATTTAATGGACCAGGGCTGGCAGGTTCGCTGGCTGGGTACTGCCGATCGTATGGAAGCGGATTTAGTGCCGAAGCATGGCATTGATATTGATTTCATCCAGATTTCTGGCCTGCGCGGCAAAGGGCTCAAGGCGCAACTGCAGGCACCGGTCCGTATCTTCCACGCCTGGCGTCAGGCGCGAGAAATCATGAAACGGTTCCAGCCGGATGTGGTGTTAGGCATGGGCGGATATGTTTCTGGCCCGGGTGGTCTGGCAGCGTGGTCGCTGGGTATTCCGGTGGTGCTGCATGAACAAAATGGTATTGCCGGCCTGACCAATAAATGGCTGGCGAAGATTGCAAAGAAAGTGCTGCAGGCGTTCCCTGGCGCATTCCCGCATGCCGATGTTGTGGGCAACCCGGTGCGGACCGATGTGCTGGCTCTGCCGTTACCCGAGCAGCGCCTGGTCGGGCGTCAGGGGCCGACGCGCGTGTTAGTGGTGGGCGGTTCTCAGGGCGCGCGCGTCCTGAACCAGACCATGCCGCAGGTGGCAGGGAAACTGGAAGGCGCGGTGACCATCTGGCACCAAAGTGGCAAAGGTGCTCAGCAAACGGTACAGCAGGCCTATGCCGATGCCGGGCAGCCACAACATAAAGTGACTGAATTTATTGATGACATGGCCGCAGCGTATGCCTGGGCTGATGTTGTTGTGTGTCGTTCCGGTGCGCTGACGGTGAGTGAAATTGCCGCAGCAGGTTTACCGGCGTTATTTGTGCCGTTTCAGCACAAGGATCGTCAGCAGTACTGGAATGCACTGCCGCTGGAGAAAGCGGGCGCAGCGAAAATTCTCGAACAACCTCAGTTCACCGTCGATGCCGTAGCGCAGACGCTGGCTGGCTGGGATCGGGAAACGCTGCTGGATATGGCGGAACGAGCGCGTAGAGCCTCGATTCCGGATGCTACCGAACGGGTAGCAGAAGAAGTGAGCGCTGCAGCACTGGCGCGCTAATCACGGTGAATCTCACCGTCCGTATAAAGATGTAGATGGCGTAAAGAATGAATACACAAGATCTGGCGAAACTGCGTTCCATAGTGCCCGAGATGCGTCGCGTCCGGCACATTCACTTTGTTGGCATTGGTGGTGCCGGTATGGGCGGTATTGCCGAAGTTCTGGCTAACGAAGGCTACCAGATTAGCGGCTCCGACCTGGCGCCGAATCCGGTGACGCAACAGCTGACGCAACTTGGCGCCACGATCTATTTCAACCATCGCCCGGAAAACGTGCGCGATGCGAGTGTGGTGGTGGTGTCCAGCGCCATTTCCGCGGAAAACCCGGAAATTGTCGCGGCACATGAAGCACGTATTCCGGTCATTCGCCGTGCAGAGATGCTGGCGGAGCTGATGCGTTTTCGCCACGGGATTGCGATTGCCGGTACGCACGGCAAAACCACCACGACGGCGATGGTTTCCAGCATTTATGCGGAAGCGGGCCTTGACCCAACCTTCGTCAACGGTGGGCTGGTGAAAGCGGCGGGGGTTCACGCCCGCCTCGGCCACAGTCGTTACCTGATTGCGGAGGCAGATGAGAGCGATGCGTCGTTCCTGCACCTGCAGCCGATGGTCGCTATCGTGACCAACATCGAAGCCGACCACATGGATACCTACCATGGCGACTTTGAGAATCTGAAGCAGACCTTTATTAATTTCCTGCACAACCTGCCGTTCTACGGACGTGCGGTGATGTGTGTAGACGATCCGGTGATTCGTGAACTGCTCCCGCGTGTGGGTCGGCAGATTACCACCTACGGTTTCAGCGACGATGCCGACGTGCGCGTCGAAGAGTACCGTCAGATTGGCGCCCAGGGACATTTCCGTCTGGTTCGCCAGGATAAAGAGCCGCTGCAGGTGACGCTGAATGCGCCGGGTCGCCATAACGCGCTGAACGCCGCCGCCGCGGTCGCCGTGGCGACGGAAGAGGGGATTGAAGACAGTGCGATCCTGCGGGCGCTGGAAAGCTTCCAGGGCACCGGTCGTCGCTTTGATTTTCTCGGCGAATATCCGTTGGCCGCCGTCAACGGGAAAAGCGGTAGCGCGATGTTAATAGATGACTATGGTCATCACCCAACGGAAGTGGATGCCACGATTAAAGCCGCACGCGCGGGCTGGCCGGATAAAAATCTGGTGATGTTATTCCAGCCGCACCGTTTCACGCGTACCCGCGATCTCTACGATGATTTCGCCAACGTGCTGACTCAGGTTGATGCGCTGCTGATGCTGGATGTCTATTCCGCTGGCGAAGCGCCGATTCCGGGAGCCGACAGCCGTTCGCTGTGCCGTACCATTCGCGGCCGCGGTAAAGTTGACCCGATTCTGCTCTCCGATCCGGCACAGGCAGCTGAAATGCTGGCGTCGGTGTTGACTGGCAATGACCTGATCCTGGTGCAGGGCGCAGGAAACATAGGAAAAATCGCACGTCACCTGGCTGAAATCAAACTCGTGCCGCAAAAAACGGAGGAGGAGCACCGTGGCTGATAAAATCGCGGTTCTTTTTGGCGGCACCTCTGCTGAGCGTGATGTTTCACTAAATTCCGGCACCGCGGTGCTTGCCGGACTGCGTGAAGCGGGCGTGGATGCGCATCCGGTTGACCCTCGTGATGTTGATGTGACCCAGCTGAAACAGATGGGGTTTAAGAAAGCGTTTATTGCGCTGCATGGTCGCGGTGGCGAAGATGGTACGTTGCAAGGGCTGCTGGAGCTGATTCAGCTGCCTTATACCGGCAGCGGCGTGATGGCATCGGCCATCTCCATGGACAAAGTTCGCAGCAAATTGTTGTGGCAGGGCGCGGGGTTACCCGTCGCACCGTGGGTGGCGTTGACGCGCACGCAGTTCGAAAAAGGGCTTACTGCCGAGACGGAAGCACAGATTGCAGCCCTTGGGTTGCCATTGATTGTCAAACCGGCTTGTGAAGGTTCAAGCGTCGGTATGTCGAAAGTGAGCGAAAGTTGTGCATTACAGAGTGCATTGACGCTGGCTTTTCAGCATGATGAAGACGTTCTGATTGAAAAATGGCTGAGTGGCCCCGAATTTACCGTCGCTATCGTCGGTGAAGAAATTTTACCGTCAATTCGTATCCAGGTGGCTGGAACCTTCTATGATTATGAGGCGAAGTATCTCTCTGATGAGACGCAATATTTTTGCCCTGGTTGTGAGGATCTCGTCCGCGAGTCAGAAATTCAGGCTCTGGTACTTAAAGCCTGGAATGTTCTCGGCTGTAAAGGTTGGGGACGCATTGACGTGATGCTGGACAGCGATGGCCAGTTTTATTTGCTGGAAGCGAATACTTCCCCTGGCATGACCAGCCACAGCCTGGTGCCGATGGCGGCTCGTCAGGCAGGAATGAGCTTCTCGCAACTTGTTGTTCGCATTTTGGACCTGGCGGGGTGATATGTCGCAGGCTGCGCTGAATACGCGAAACCAGGAAGAAGAAGATAACGCTTCTTTGCGCCGGAGTAATGGAACTCGTCTGGCCGGGATTGTCTTCCTGCTGGCGGTGCTAAGTACCGTATTGGTCAGCGGGTGGATGGTTCTGGGCTGGATGGAAGATGCACAGCGTTTACCGCTGTCCAGAATGGTGGTCACCGGTGAACGTCACTACACGCGCAATGATGATATTCGTCAGGCGATTCTGGCGTTAGGTTCGCCGGGAACCTTTATGACCCAGGATGTCAACATCATCCAGAGTCAGATCGAACGTCTGCCGTGGATTAAGCAGGCGAGCGTTAGAAAGCAGTGGCCGGACGAATTGAAGATTCATCTGGTTGAATATGTGCCGATTGCGCGTTGGAATGATCAACATATGGTGGACGTCGAAGGAAACTCCTTCAGCGTACCAGCGGATCGTACCAATAAGCAGAATTTACCGATGCTGTATGGCCCGGAAGGCAGTGAGAACGAAGTGTTGCAAGGGTATCGCGACATGGGGCAGGTACTGGCAAAGGATAAATTCACGTTGAAAGTCGCGGCGATGACCGCACGTCGCTCCTGGCAGTTGACGCTGAATAACGATATTAAGCTCAACCTTGGCCGCGGCGACACCATGAAACGACTTCAGCGCTTTATGGAACTCTACCCGGTTCTTCAGCAACAAGCGCAGACCGACGGCAAACGGATTAGCTATGTTGATTTGCGTTATGACTCGGGTGCGGCAGTGGGCTGGGTACCTGCTCCCGTAGAGGAAACTAACCAACAACAGAATCAGGCACAGGCAGAACAACAATGATCAAGGCGACGGACAGAAAACTGGTAGTTGGGCTGGAGATTGGCACCGCAAAGGTTGCCGCTTTAGTAGGGGAAGTTCTGCCCGATGGCGTGGTCAATATCATTGGCGTGGGCAGTTGCCCTTCGCGTGGTATGGATAAAGGCGGAGTGAACGACCTGGAATCCGTGGTGAAATGCGTACAGCGCGCCATTGACCAGGCCGAACTGATGGCGGATTGCCAGATTTCGTCAGTGTATCTGGCGCTTTCAGGTAAACATATTAGCTGTCAAAATGAAATCGGCATGGTGCCGATCTCAGAAGAAGAAGTGACGCAGGACGATGTTGAAAACGTGGTGCATACCGCGAAATCAGTCCGCGTACGCGATGAGCATCGTGTTCTGCACGTCATTCCGCAGGAATATGCCATCGATTATCAGGAAGGGATTAAAAATCCGGTGGGTCTGTCCGGCGTGCGTATGCAGGCGAAAGTCCATCTGATTACCTGCCATAACGATATGGCAAAAAATATTGTTAAAGCGGTTGAACGTTGTGGTCTGAAAGTAGACCAACTCATTTTCGCCGGTTTAGCGGCCAGTTATTCCGTTCTGACGGAAGATGAACGTGAGCTGGGTGTCTGCGTGGTGGACATCGGCGGTGGTACAATGGATATCGCCGTGTATACCGGCGGTGCGCTGCGTCATACCAAAGTGATCCCGTACGCGGGCAATGTGGTGACCAGCGATATCGCCTACGCCTTTGGTACGCCGCCGAGCGATGCCGAAGCGATTAAAGTTCGCCACGGTTGCGCGCTGGGTTCTATTGTCGGCAAAGACGAAAACGTCGAAGTGCCGAGCGTCGGTGGGCGTCCACCGCGCAGCCTGCAGCGTCAGACGCTGGCAGAGGTTATTGAGCCGCGCTATACCGAGCTGCTCAATCTGGTTAACGAAGAGATCCTGCAGCTGCAGGAGCAGCTTCGCCAGCAAGGGGTGAAACACCATCTGGCGGCGGGGATTGTATTAACGGGCGGCGCGGCGCAAATTGAAGGTCTTGCTGCCTGTGCTCAGCGGGTGTTCCATACGCAGGTGCGTATTGGTGCGCCGCTGAATATTACCGGATTAACGGATTATGCCCAGGAGCCGTATTATTCGACGGCGGTTGGGTTGCTGCACTACGGGAAGGAATCTCATCTTAGTGGTGAAGCAGAAGTAGAAAAACGCGTAACTGCATCAGTTGGCTCGTGGATTAAGCGACTTAATAGCTGGCTGCGAAAAGAGTTTTAATTTTTTCAGAGAACGCAGAAAATTAGCGTTCTCAGGCGACAGGCACAAAACGGAGAGAAACTATGTTTGAACCTATGGAACTGACCAACGACGCGGTGATTAAAGTCATCGGCGTCGGTGGCGGCGGTGGCAATGCCGTTGAGCACATGGTGCGCGAGCGCATCGAAGGTGTTGAATTCTTCGCGGTGAACACCGACGCGCAGGCACTGCGTAAAACGGCTGTTGGCCAGACTATCCAGATCGGTAGCGGTATTACCAAAGGTCTGGGTGCCGGCGCTAACCCGGAAGTGGGCCGTAATGCGGCTGACGAAGACCGTGAAGCGTTACGCGCTGCTCTTGATGGTGCAGACATGGTGTTTATCGCCGCAGGTATGGGCGGTGGTACCGGCACCGGTGCAGCACCTGTTGTGGCTGAAGTGGCGAAGGATCTGGGTATCCTGACCGTTGCGGTCGTCACTAAGCCGTTTAACTTTGAAGGCAAAAAACGCATGGCGTTCGCCGAACAGGGGATCACTGAGCTGTCCAAGCATGTGGACTCTCTGATCACCATTCCGAACGACAAGCTGCTGAAAGTGCTCGGTCGTGGTATTTCTCTGCTGGATGCTTTCGGCGCGGCAAACGACGTGTTGAAAGGTGCAGTACAGGGTATCGCCGAGCTGATCACCCGCCCGGGTCTGATGAACGTCGACTTTGCGGATGTGCGCACGGTGATGTCAGAGATGGGTTACGCGATGATGGGTTCTGGCGTCGCAAGCGGTGAAGACCGTGCGGAAGAAGCCGCTGAAATGGCGATCTCTTCTCCGCTGCTGGAAGATATCGATCTGTCCGGCGCGCGCGGCGTTCTGGTCAACATCACCGCGGGCTTCGACCTGCGTCTGGATGAGTTCGAAACCGTGGGTAACACGATTCGTGCTTTCGCATCGGATAACGCGACCGTGGTTATCGGTACTTCCCTTGACCCGGACATGAACGACGAACTGCGTGTGACCGTCGTTGCTACCGGTATCGGCATGGACAAACGTCCGGAAATCACCCTGGTGACCAACAAACAGGTTCAGCAGCCGGTGATGGATCGCTACCAGCAGCACGGTATGGCACCATTAACTCAAGAGCAGAAACCGGTCGCAAAAGTGGTGAACGACAACACGCCGCAAACTGCGAAAGAGCCGGATTATCTGGATATTCCAGCTTTCCTGCGTAAGCAAGCCGATTAAGAATTGGCTGGAAGTTGGGCATCAGCGCTCTTTGTGCTAAACTGCCCTCCCGAATGTATAATATACTTCGGTTGGATAGGTAACTTGGCGAGATTATACGATGATCAAACAAAGGACTCTTAAACGTATCGTTCAGGCGACTGGCGTCGGTTTGCATACCGGCAAGAAAGTCACTCTGACGTTACGCCCTGCGCCGGCAAATACCGGGGTCATCTATCGTCGCACCGACTTGAATCCACCGGTTGATTTTCCGGCTGATGCCAAATCTGTGCGGGATACCATGCTCTGTACTTGCCTGGTGAACGAGCATGACGTGCGGATTTCAACAGTCGAGCACCTGAATGCCGCACTGGCTGGCCTGGGCATTGACAACATTGTGATTGAAGTCGATGCGCCGGAAATTCCAATTATGGATGGTAGTGCTGCGCCGTTCGTTTATCTGTTGCTGGATGCCGGCATCGATGAACTGAACTGTGCGAAGAAATTTGTCCGCATCAAAGATACTGTGCGTGTTGAAGATGGCGACAAATGGGCTGAATTCAAACCGTACAATGGTTTTTCGTTGGACTTTACCATCGACTTTAACCATCCGGCGATTGATGCAAGCAACCAGCGCTACGCGATGAACTTCTCTGCTGATGCATTTATGCGCCAGATTAGTCGCGCTCGTACTTTTGGTTTTATGCGTGATATCGAATATCTGCAGTCCCGCGGCCTGTGCCTGGGCGGCAGCTTCGATTGTGCCATCGTTGTTGACGATTATCGCGTATTGAACGAAGACGGTTTGCGCTTCGAAGATGAGTTTGTCCGCCACAAAATGCTGGATGCGATTGGTGACCTGTTTATGTGTGGTCACAATATCATCGGTGCGTTCACGGCGTTCAAATCAGGTCACGCGTTGAATAACAAATTGCTGCAGGCCGTCCTGGCAAAACAGGAAGCCTGGGAATATGTGACTTTCGAAGACGAAGCAGAACTGCCGCTGGCGTTCCGTGCACCGTCAATGGTTATGGCATAAGCCTGACCATTCAGTAAAATCGACTGGTAACCTGGTACCCTCTCCGGCCAGGGGGCCAGTCTTTTTTCTTTTTTAGCCTTCCCCTCCCATGACTGCTGTCATTCTCCGGCGCTGTTCATTGTTCGTTCGCTGTTTTATTGAGCGCTTTTGACTTGCCAGAGCTGTCATTCATGCTGCTGTAGCGCAGTATTAATGGTAGTATTTGGGCGCAAAATTATTTCCTGGGGTTGCTTCAACTAAAGGTAACGTACGTGAGTGGATTGCTGACGCGCTGGCGACAGTTTGGCAGACGATATTTCTGGCCGCATCTCCTGTTGGGGATGGTCGCGGCTAGTCTCGGCTTGCCTGCGCTTAGCAATAGTCACGAAACCACGTCACCGGCGAAAGCAACGGCCAGTAACCACAATCCAACGAAAGTTAATTTCTCCCAGCTGGCGCTGCTGGAAGCCAGTCGTCGACCTAATTTCACTGTCGATTACTGGCATCAGCATGCGATACGCACGGTCATTCGCCATCTGTCATTTGCCATGGCACCGCAGGCGCTGCCGGTTGCGGAAGAATCTTCGCCATTACAGGCGCAGCACCTGGCTTTACTCGACACGCTCAGCGCACTGCTGACGCAGGAGAGCAAACCGCCGGTTGCCGTTCGTCTTGTAGCCTACAACCCGTCCCATTCTGCCTTTAGAATCTCGGCCTGGATTAGCCAGGTCGCCGGGATCCGCGCAGGGCCTCAACGTCTCAGCTAAACGAAAAACGGATTATTCTTTTTTGTGACTCCGCGATGCGGGGCGTTTGAGATTTTATTATGCTAATCAAATTATTAACTAAAGTTTTCGGTAGTCGTAACGATCGTACCCTGCGCCGTATGCGCAAAACCGTTGGCGTGATCAACGCCATGGAACCGGCAATGGAAAAGCTCTCTGATGACGAGCTGAAAGGTAAAACTGTCGAATTCCGAGCTCGCCTTGAGAAAGGTGAAAGCGTTGAGAGCCTGATCCCTGAGGCCTTTGCGGTAGTACGTGAAGCCAGTAAACGTGTGTTCGGGATGCGTCACTTCGACGTCCAGCTGCTGGGCGGTATGGTGCTGAACGATCGCTGCATCGCGGAAATGCGTACCGGTGAGGGTAAAACCCTGACCGCAACCCTGCCGGCGTATCTGAACGCACTGTCGGGTAAAGGCGTCCACGTGGTTACCGTCAACGACTACCTGGCACAGCGTGATGCTGAAAACAACCGTCCGCTGTTCGAGTTCCTCGGGATGACCGTCGGTATCAACATGTCCGGTCTGCCTGCGCCTGCCAAACGTGAAGCGTACGGTGCGGATATCACCTACGGTACCAACAACGAATACGGTTTTGACTACCTGCGTGACAACATGGCGTTTAGCCCTGAAGAACGCGTACAGCGTAAGCTGCACTATGCGCTGGTGGATGAGGTGGACTCCATCCTCATCGATGAAGCGCGTACTCCGCTGATCATTTCTGGTCCGGCGGAAGACAGCTCAGAAATGTACAAACGCGTTAACAAGATCATCCCGCACCTGGTGCGTCAGGAAAAAGAAGACTCCGACACCTTTACCGGTGAAGGTCACTTCTCTGTCGATGAGAAAGCGCGTCAGGTTAACCTGACCGAACGCGGTCTGGTGCTGATTGAAGAACTGCTGGTGCAGGAAGGCATTATGGACGAAGGCGAATCGCTGTATTCACCGTCCAATATTATGCTGATGCACCACGTGACGGCTGCGCTGCGCGCCCATGTGCTGTTCACCCGCGACGTTGACTACATCGTTAAAGATGGCGAAGTCATTATTGTCGATGAGCATACCGGTCGTACGATGCAGGGTCGTCGCTGGTCTGATGGTCTGCATCAGGCCGTTGAAGCGAAAGAGGGTGTGGATATCCAGAACGAGAACCAGACTCTGGCCTCCATCACTTTCCAGAACTACTTCCGTCTGTACGAGAAGCTGGCAGGGATGACCGGTACCGCGGATACCGAAGCCTTTGAATTCAGCTCTATCTACAAACTGGATACCGTGGTCGTGCCGACCAACCGTCCGATGATCCGTAAGGATATGGCGGATCTGGTCTATATGACCGAAGCGGAAAAAATTCAGGCGATCATCGAAGATATTAAAGAGCGTACTGCTGCTGGCCAGCCGGTACTGGTGGGTACCATTTCGATTGAGAAATCAGAAGTGGTTTCAAATGAACTGACGAAAGCCGGTATCAAACACAACGTACTGAACGCCAAGTTCCACGCCAGTGAAGCGGATATCGTTGCGCAGGCGGGTTACCCGTCAGCGGTGACCATCGCGACCAACATGGCCGGTCGTGGTACCGATATTATGCTCGGTGGTAGCTGGCAGGCCGAAGTGGCAGCGCTGGAAGATCCGACGCCGGAACAAATCGAGCAGATTAAAGCCGACTGGCAGATTCGTCACGATGCCGTACTGGCTGCCGGTGGTCTGCACATTATCGGTACCGAGCGTCATGAATCGCGTCGTATCGATAACCAGCTGCGTGGCCGTTCTGGTCGTCAGGGTGATGCCGGTTCTTCCCGCTTCTACCTGTCGATGGAAGATGCCCTGATGCGTATCTTTGCCTCCGACCGTGTTTCCGGCATGATGCGTAAGCTGGGGATGAAACCGGGCGAAGCGATTGAGCACCCGTGGGTCACCAAAGCCATCGCTAACGCCCAGCGTAAAGTGGAAAGCCGCAACTTTGATATTCGTAAGCAGCTGCTGGAATATGATGACGTGGCGAACGATCAGCGTCGCGCCATCTATAGCCAGCGTAACGAACTGCTGGACGTGTCCGATGTTAGCGAAACCATTAACAGCATCCGCGAAGACGTTTTCAAAGCGACCATCGATGCCCATATCCCGCCGCAGTCGCTGGAAGAAATGTGGGATGTTGAAGGCCTGCAGGAACGTCTGAAAAACGACTTCGACCTTGAGCTGCCGCTGAAAGAGTGGCTGGATAAAGAGCCGGAACTGCATGAAGAGACGCTGCGTGAGCGTATTCTGCAGAGCGCGGTTGAAACCTATCAGCGTAAGGAAGAAGTGGTTGGCACCGAAATGATGCGTCATTTCGAGAAAGGTGTGATGCTCCAGACCCTGGACTCCCTGTGGAAAGAGCACCTGGCGGCAATGGACTACCTGCGTCAGGGTATCCATTTGCGTGGTTATGCGCAGAAAGATCCGAAGCAGGAATATAAGCGCGAATCCTTCTCCATGTTCGCAGCGATGCTGGAATCCCTGAAGTATGAAGTGATCAGCACCCTGAGCAAAGTTCAGGTTCGCATGCCGGAAGAAGTGGAAGCGATGGAGCAGCAGCGTCGTGAAGAAGCTGAACGTCTGGCGCAGATGCAGCAGCTCAGCCATCAGGATGACGACACTGCCGCCGCCGCTGCGCTGGCCGAGGAAACCGGCGACCGTAAAGTGGGCCGCAACGATCCTTGCCCGTGCGGTTCTGGTAAAAAATATAAACAGTGCCACGGCCGTCTGAGCTAATCTCAGAGAGTAAAAAAATAAAGGCGCAGATATCTGCGCCTTTTTTATGGAATGAAGACAATGAAAAAACTGCAAATTTCCGTCGGCATTATTCGTAATCAGCAGGGCGAAATCTTTATTACCCAGCGGGCATCAGATGCCCATATGGCCGATAAACTTGAGTTTCCCGGTGGCAAAATTGAAGCCGGAGAAACCCCGGAACAAGCGCTGGTGCGTGAGCTTCAGGAAGAGGTCGGGATTACGGTAGCGTCTTCCAGTCTGTTTGATACCCTGGAGTACCAGTTCCCGGATCGCCATATTACGCTGTGGTTCTGGCTGGTTGAGGCCTGGTCGGGGGAACCGTGGGGGAAAGAGGGGCAGCCAGGGCGCTGGATTGCGCAGCAGGCGTTAGTCGCAGACGCGTTCCCGCCGGCGAACGAACCGGTGATCACCAAATTAGTGCAGGCGGCATCGTAAATACCGTTGCCCGGCCTTTTCACATATGGCCGGGCTAGCGCGATTATTGCTGCTGCTCTTCGCTCCAGTCATCGCTGTCGGACAGATCGCCAGCGCTGGGGATTCGTTTTTCTTCCGCCGCCCACTCGCCGAGATCGATCAGCTGACAGCGCTTAGAGCAAAATGGCCGAAACGGGCTTTGTTCATTCCAGGCTACGGTCTTACCGCAGGTAGGGCAGTTGACTATCGTCTCTTCTGACATTTTTACTCCTTAACAACACGCCAGTTCAAAATCAAAACGCTCAGGTACAACGCCAAGCTCGCTATCCAGCGGCAGGAAGCGAATAGCAAAGCGGCTCTTATGGCCGGAAATTTGCGGGTAGAGCTGGCTGGCAATATCCAGACGCAAGCGCAGCAGGTCGGCATCTTCGCCGTTGTCCTGATAAAAACCGTTAAGGCTGGTTTGCTTGCGGAACGGGGCGGAGTTGCGGATCAGGTCAAGGATGAGCACCAGCGATTGCGTCAGAGGTTCGAGGCTGGCTAACCATTTTTCGACCTGTTCGTCACGATGTGCCTGAGGCATATGCAGCCAGATATGCAACGTCGGAAGGTCAAAGCTGCAGCAGCCGCCAGGAATGCTCAGTCGCTGCCGTACCAGGGCAATCAGCCGGTCTTCGCGAAGAAACTGACCGATACGTGGCGCGGACATCAGGACGCTACCGCACTGTTTGAGCTGCTGACGCAAGGCGCCGATGCGCTCTTGATCGACGCCGGGGACTTCAGCCCAGGACTGCAGTTTACGCTGCTGGCGTTCGAGCTCTTTCAGCATGTCCGTTCGGACTTCACCGCGTTCCAGAACATCTAAAAGATCGCCCGCGTTGCGGAAAAAATGCAGCGCATCAGCATAGGTGGCTAACGTCGGGTGAACGGATAGCTGCTGCGTTAAAAATTCGATGCGCAGCCAGGTACGCATTTTCTCGTTCAGTGGATGTTCAAACAGAACAGGGGTGTGCATTACGATTTTTCCTGTGAGGCGGCCTGCGATGCCAGGAGTAGATACCGGTCGTGCAGGCGGGCAACATCCGATGCGATGGCATCCGGCGTGCCTGTGTTTTCAATGACATCATCCGCAACGGCGAGACGCTGTTCGCGCGTCGCCTGGGCGGCAAGAATATGTTCTGCATGTTCACGGCTGACCCGGTCACGCGAGATCGTCCGTTCGATCTGCGTCTCTTTTGGGACATCAACGACCAACACGCGATCGGCCTTCGCGGCCAGGTGGTTTTCAACCAGTAAGGGGACAACCCAGAGAATGTAGGGGGAAGTCGCTGCCTGCATCTGTCGGTGTGTTTCCTGCTGAATCAGCGGATGCAGAAGCGCGTTAAGCCAGGTTTTATCGTCGGGGTGGGCAAAGATTTTTTCACGTAACGCACGGCGGTTCAGCGTACCGTCATCATGGAGCATCCCTGGGCCAAAATGAGCGGCGATAGCCTGCAGTGCCGGGGTTCCGGGTTCGACCACCTGACGAGCAATAATGTCGGCATCAATAACGTTCACCCCAAGGTGAGAAAATGCATCGGCCACGGTGCTCTTACCACTGCCAATACCGCCCGTTAACGCTACCGTATACCTCATACACTCCGTATCCCGATCTGACCAATGAACTCATTACATTCCAGTGGCGCCGGTCGTACACGCCCCGATGCTCTTACGAGCGAAATCCCATCATGATGGCACAAGCCAACCGACTGGGTCACAGCCTATACTGGTTTATTTTGTATATACAAATCAATTGGTTAAATTTAACGCATCTCACGTTGGTGCTCGCGATCGCGTTATTCACTATTCACCAGGTAAATTTATACGATTGTAGCGTAAAAAAAGTGAAAATCGCAGTCTTGCGCAGCCATGATTCGTGCGTATGATAACGTCACTGGAGTTGTGCTCTCACAATAATGCAATTAACCCCAGGAATTCGCACATGCGTATTGAAGAAGATCTGAAGCTTGGTTTTAAAGACGTTCTTATCCGCCCAAAACGCTCTACCCTCAAAAGCCGTTCTGATGTTGAGCTGGAACGTGAATTCACATTTAAACATTCTGGCCAGTCATGGTCCGGCGTGCCGATCATTGCCGCTAACATGGACACCGTCGGGACGTTTGGCATGGCGAAAGCGCTGGCATCTTTCGGCATTCTGACCGCGGTTCACAAACATTATACCGTTGAAGAGTGGCAGAGTTTTGTGCAGTCATCTTCTGCGGATGTGCTGAAATACGTCATGGTGTCCACCGGGACTTCTGATGTTGATTTCGAAAAAACCAAACAGATCCTCGCTCAAAATCCACAGCTGAACTTCGTCTGCATCGATGTGGCGAATGGCTACTCTGAGCATTTTGTACAGTTCGTTGCTAAAGCGCGTGAAGCCTGGCCGCAGAAAACCATCTGTGCGGGTAACGTCGTCACCGGCGAAATGTGCGAAGAGCTGATTCTCTCAGGCGCAGATATCGTGAAAGTCGGCATCGGCCCGGGTTCCGTATGTACCACTCGTGTGAAGACCGGCGTGGGTTATCCGCAGCTTTCTGCCGTGATTGAATGTGCCGATGCGGCACATGGTCTCGGCGGCCAGATCGTCAGCGATGGCGGTTGTACAATGCCGGGTGACGTAGCAAAAGCCTTTGGCGGCGGCGCCGATTTTGTCATGCTCGGTGGCATGCTGGCCGGTCATGAAGAGAGCGGTGGCAAAGTGGTTGAAGAAAACGGCGAGAAGTTCATGCTGTTTTACGGCATGAGCTCTGAGTCCGCGATGACCCGCCACGTTGGCGGCGTTGCGCAGTACCGCGCAGCAGAAGGCAAAACCGTTAAGCTGCTTCTGCGTGGCCCGGTTGAGAATACCGCACGCGATATCCTCGGCGGCCTGCGCTCTGCCTGCACCTACGTGGGCGCTTCACGCCTGAAAGAGCTGACCAAACGCACCACCTTTATTCGCGTACAGGAACAAGAGAACCGCGTGTTCAACAGCCTGTAATGCCAGATGCTGGCGCGCCACGCGCCAGCATTTATCCCGCCATACCGCTAATCGCGTCACCCAGATGAAAAATGGGTAGATACATCGCCACCACCAGCACACCCACAATGACTCCGGTTATCAACAACAGCATGGGCTCCAGTAATGTCGCCAGGTTTTCAGCCTGATAATGCGTCTGTTCACTATGGTGCCGGGCGAGATTGTCCAGCATGGTATCCAGCGATCCCGATGCTTCTCCGGTGCGGATCAGCTGTAAGCACAATGAGGTAAAACCACCGCTGCGTTCGAGGGCCTGCCAGATGGGGACGCCCTGCGTAATGTGCTGGTGCACCTGCTGGATCCGCTGACGCCATAACGGGCAGGCCAGCGTATCCTCAACGCTTTCCAGACCTTGCAGAAAACTGATGCCGGCACGCTGGGTGAGGGCAAGCACGGTGAAGATCTGGCTCAGCAATTGCCCGCGGATAAGCTTTCCCACCACTGGCAGAGCATGCAGCATTTTCTGCCGCTGCAGCAGCCACTGTGGCCGACGCTGGGAGAGCCGATTGAGGGCGATGGGCAAGACGATCGGCAAAATCAGCCAGGGCCAGTGGCGGATCAGCCCTTCACTGGCGTGGATCACGAGCTGCGTCAATAACGGCAGCGGCGTATTGAAGGTTTGATAGATAGCGGCGAACTCTGGCAGAACAAAACAGAGCATCGCCATCACCACCAGCAGGGCCAGGCCCAGAATGATGATGGGATAGCGCACCGCTTTTTTCACTTTCTCTGTCAGTTGCTGCTGCTCCTGTTGCTGACGCGCCAGCTGCAGGCAGCAGAAATCGAGTTTACCGGTGAGCTCCCCGGTGCGGATCATCGCCAGGTAGAGCGGCGAGAAAGCCTGAGGCCACTTTTCCAGCGCCGCAGAGAGCGAAGTACCCTGCGCCAGCTCCCGAGCCAGGGCGTAGAGCAGCGCCTGCCACTGGGCGTTGGATTGCTGTTGCGCCAGCAGAATAAGGCCTTCTGCCAGCGGAAGCCCGGCTTGCAGCAGGGCGGCGAGCTGGCGCACAACCTGGCCGCTATAACGTGGGTGCCAGAGCGCGTTTTTGACCGCGCAGCGGCGAACCGCCAGTGGAATGATATGTTCATGGGTCAGCGTCTGACAGATGTCCAGCCGACTTTGGCTCCACTGCGTCCCCTGACAACGTTCGCCTTGCGCATCTACCCCTTGCCAGCGCCAGAGGCGGTTAGTTGTCATGAGGGATCCCCAGTACGCGGATAACCTCTTCAAGGCTGGTCAACCCTTGTTCCACTGCCTCGCAGCCGCTTTCAAACAGCGTCATCATTCCCGCTTCGCGCGCCAGAGACTCAATTTCCATGGTGTTAAGACCGCGGGCAATAGCCTGACGTAGTGCGGTGTTCACCGGCAGCAGTTCAAATAGCGCCTGGCGGCCATAGTAGCCGTGATAGCAGTGCTGGCAGCCCACGGCCCGCCAGCGAGGGAGCGGACGCGGCCACAGCGTGCGCGGAACTTCGGCACTCTGGCCGGTTTCGCATCGGCAATGCACGCACAGCTTGCGTACCAGACGTTGCGCCACGACCAGGGAGAGCGCGGAAGAGATCATCCAGCTGGCAACGCCCATTTGCTGCAGGCGGATCAGGGTTTCGCTGGTGGAGTTGGTATGCAGCGTCGACAGTACCAGATGCCCGGTCTGCGCGGCTTTAATGGCAATTTCTGCCGTTTCGGCATCGCGAATTTCCCCGACCATCACAATGTCCGGATCCTGACGCAACAGCGCCCGCAGCACGTTCTGGAAGTTAAGTCCGGCGCGGGGGTTAATCTGCGTCTGGTTCATGCCGGCGATCGGGATCTCCAGCGGATCCTCGACGCTGCATATATTGACGGCATCCTGATTGCGGGCCTGCAGCGCGCTGTAGAGCGTCACGGTCTTACCGCTGCCGGTAGGACCGGTGACCAGCATCAGGCCCTGCGGCTGCTCCAGCGCGGAGCGAAAGATCCTGAGCTGTTCTGGAGCCAGCCCCAGGGCGTCAATGTCGAGCGCTTGTTCAACTTGATGTAACAGGCGCAGCACGATTTTCTCTCCGTGACGACAGGGCAGGGTGGCGATGCGAAACGAGACCGGGCGGCCAGCAAATACCAGCGTGAACTGACCGTCCTGCGGCAGGCGGTGCTCGGCGATATCCAGATTACCGAGCACCTTAAGCCGTGCGGTCATTGGGGCGGTTAGCTCAGGCGACAGCAATGGCAGCGGGTGCAGGACTCCATCGATGCGCAGGCGAATACGCAGGTGATTTTCCTCCGGTTCAATATGAATATCGGAGGCGCGCTGGTGTAAGGCCTGCTCAAGGATCTGATTGACCTGTTTGATAACGCCTGACGTCATATCATTGCTGGCGGGTAGCAAAGGTTGACCGGTCTTCAGCCGCTTGTTCATTTGATCCTGGCTCCAGCATTCGATATCGATGCGCTTCTGGGTGGCGAAGCGTAGGGCTTCCATGAGTTCTGGCGCCGGGTTATTGACCACCGCGATGATGATGGTGTGCTCATCGCTGCTGAGCAGCAGGGCATGATAGCGCTGGCAGAGGGTGACCAATTGTTCAGTTTTCATCGTGATGGCCTCAGTTTATGCGAAAGACATCTTCACAGGCCTGCTTAAGCGAACTGTTGCTGGCAATATTGCAAACCCGTTGCCATCCGGTGATGCCGTTGGCACTGTCCCAGCCAGGCGTCAGGGTCACGCTCAGGCCCGTGAGGCTCTCTTGCCCGTCGAGGGTGACGATGCCTTTGGCGACGCTCATGGTGGCGACGTAGCGCGTAGTGGCGGGAGACGGTATGCCCTGACTGCCCGCATCGCAGGTAGTGAGGCCGCCGTGTTCGAGGGCGCATAATTCAATGGCCGTGCGGTAGGGTACGAACGTTTGTAGCATGTCGGTCAGGGCGGCTTTACGCAGGTAATTCTGGTAAGCCGGAATACCGATGGCGCTCAAAATAGCGATGATCCCGATAACCACCATCAGTTCGATCAGGGTAAATCCGCGTTGTCTGTCCATAAGTGCTCCTTGTGTTGTCAGGAGTACAGTGACGGGCTTCGGCGATGGCGGCGAATGGCAAATAAGAGAGTGGGAAACGAGGTTCCAGGCTTTCTGGTGTTGTTACACAGATGGCGGGCAAGAAATGCTAGCGGCTTCGCAAATGATAGCCCCGATGCCGGGAGGGCACCGGGGAGGTCAATCAACGAAAACGCATGGAGAGATCGAGCGCGCGCACGTGCTTGGTGAGGGCGCCGACAGAGATGTAATCCACACCGGTTTCGGCAAATTCGCGGATAGTATCGAAGGTCACGTTGCCGGAGACTTCCAGCGCGGCCTGGCCCTGGGTCCGCTGCACGGCTTCACGCATCAGATCGGTGGTGAAGTTGTCGAGCATAATGATATCCGCACCCGCTTTCAGCGCTTCATCCAGCTCATCCAGCGATTCTACTTCCACTTCGACCGGCACATCCGGATGCAGCCAGAAGGCTTTTTCCACCGCCTGGCGTACCGAGCCGGAGGCGATGATGTGGTTTTCTTTGATCAGGAAGGCGTCGGACAACCCCAGGCGATGGTTGGCGCCGCCGCCGCACAACACGGCGTATTTCAGCGCGGTGCGCAGGCCTGGCAGGGTTTTACGCGTATCGAGCAGCTGGGTTTTGGTGCCCGCCAGCAGATCGACATAGCGGTGCACTTCGCTGGCGACGCCGGACAGCGTCTGCACGAAGTTCAGCGCGGTACGTTCCCCGGTCAGCAGAACGCGGGACGGGCCGTCCAGTTCAAACAGCGGCTGATCGGCTTTAATCATATCGCCATCCGCGACGTG
Organism: Enterobacter sp. JUb54; assembly: GCF_014298075.1. GTDB lineage: Bacteria > Pseudomonadota > Gammaproteobacteria > Enterobacterales > Enterobacteriaceae > Klebsiella > Klebsiella lignicola. Next base: position 3,132,440 of record NZ_CP060418.1, on the reverse strand, counting down.
CCAGGTAATGCTGACATCGTCGCCGGCCAGTTGGATGAAGACCTCTTCCACCCAGCGTTTACCGCAAAATACGCCATCTTCGCGCGTAATAATGACCGCGTGCGAGCGTGCGTCTTCCGGCAATAATTGGGCGCTAATATCGTTGTTGGCATTCACCTCGCCACCGAGGTCTTCCCGCAGAGATTGGGCGACAGCGTCCGGGATATCGAGGTTAATGCGTTCCAGCAGCGCGTCACGGCGGCGGTCGGGATTGTAGCGACGAGGCGACATGATAAAGCTCCAGATAGATAAGATTCAGCAATGGGAAACATGCTAACCTGAACCGCGTGTCGACACCATATATACCCGTCATACTTCAAGTTGCATGAGCGTTGGCAATACTCGGCCCATCCCTGGGCCTCGCCCTAACGGGCGCAGTAAACTGCGTTCAAATTCGTTCCTGACGAATTTGTCCTCGTTCACCCCAGTCACTTACTTCAGTAAGCTCCTGGGGATTCACTGCGTCGCCGCCTTCCTGCAACTCGAATTATTTAGGGTATATAGTTGGTGGTTATTGTTGCCTGGCCCGCCAGTTTTCCCCAGCGTTGACGTTGAATATGCAGGGATGTTGTGCGGCAGGGTAAACGATTTTGTGTATGATAATCAGCATCCTTTGGCCAGTGGAGGCCCGGGAGCACCAGCGAGTGAAAGGAGAGGTCACATGCAGTTGAATGGGGGATGGCTGATGGAGGCGCGTCGGGTTCCTTCGCCGCACCATGATTGCCGTCCGGATGATGAAGCCCCTTCTTTATTGGTGGTGCATAATATTAGCCTGCCGCCCGGGGAGTTTGGTGGCCCGTGGATTGACGCGCTGTTCAGTGGCACTCTCGATCCCAACGCCCATCCTTTCTTTGCCGAGATCGCGCACCTGCGCGTTTCCGCACATTGTCTGATTCGCCGTGATGGCGAAATCGTGCAGTATGTTCCTTTCGATAAGCGGGCGTGGCACGCGGGCGTCTCCCTGTATCAGGGGCGAGAACGCTGCAATGACTTTTCTATTGGTATTGAGCTGGAAGGGACAGACACGCTGGCCTATACCGATGCACAGTACCAGCAACTGGTGGCCGTGACGCGGCAGCTGATCGCGCTGTATCCGGCCATCGCCGATAATATCACCGGCCATAGCGATATTGCGCCGGTACGGAAAACGGATCCCGGCCCTGCTTTTGACTGGGCAAAATTCCGCGGTCTGCTGACCGCTTCGTCAGAAAAGGAGATGCCATGACGTTGTTTACTACGCTGTTGGTTCTCATCGCTGAACGTCTGTTTAAGCTGGGTGAACACTGGCAGCTCGATCACCGACTGGAAGTGCTGTTTCGTCGCGTGAAGCATTTTTCGTTTGCCGCTACCCTGCTGATGACGGTGGTTGCGATGGCGGCGGTGTTTATCATTCAGCGCCTGCTGCACGGAGTGCTGTTTAACGTGCCGTTGCTGATTTTCTGGATCCTGCTGGGGCTGCTGTGCATTGGCGCCGGTCGGGTACGGCTGCATTATCATGCGTATCTTAAAGCGGCATCCCGCAACGATAGCCGCGCCTGTGATGCGATGGCCAGCGAACTGACGCTGATTCACGGTGTGCCGCCCGGCTGCGATAACCGCGAATTTCTCAGCGAACTGCAAAATGCGCTGCTGTGGATCAATTACCGTTACTATCTGGCGCCGCTGTTCTGGTTTGTGGTGGGCGGCAGTTGGGGGCCTGTCACGCTGATAGGATACTGCGTGCTGCGTGCCTGGCAGACGTGGCTGGCGCGCTATCAAACGCCTCGCCATCGCCAGCAGTCGGGGATTGATGCGATTTTACACGTGGTGGACTGGCTGCCGGTGCGTCTGGTCGGGGTGGTGTATGCGTTGGTGGGACATGGGGAAAGAGCGTTGCCGGCCTGGTTCGCCTCGTTGGGCGATCGCCATTCATCGCAGTATCAGGTGTTGACTCGTCTGGCGCAGTTTTCTCTGGCCCGCGAGCCGCATGTCGATAAGGTCGAGACGCCAAAAGCCGCGGTCTCAATGGCCAAGAAAACCTCGCTGGTGGTGGTCGTCATCATGGCGCTGCTGACCATTTACGGCACCTTGATTTAACCCCTGCCCGTATCCGGACAGGGGCGGTGTTTTACTCTGTGTCCGCAGCCGGGATGCCGAAGTCAGGCATCCCGTTTTCTTGCCAGCGCACCAGCTTCAGCCGGGTATGGCGATTGGGGTCGTACAGCGGGTCGCCTTCAATTTCGGTGTAGTTCCGGGCGTGATAGACCAGCACATCTTCCCCCTCCGGGGTTTGCGTAAAGCCATTGTGACCGGGACCGTACTGACGGTTCTCATAGCTGGTACGAAATACCGGCTCCGGTGATTTATGCCAGTTTTCCGGGCGCAGCGGGTCGGCCTGCAGGTCTATCCACAGCAGCCCCATACAGTAGTTCTCATCGGTGGCGCTGGCGGAATAGCTGATAAACAGCCTGTCGCCGTGCACCAGCACCGCCGGGCCCTCATTGACCTTAAAACCGCGGCATTCCCAGTCAAATTCCGGTTTGCTCAGCATGACCGGCTCGCCTTTCAGCGTCCAGGGATTCTCCAGTTCCGCCAGATACAGGTTGGAGTTGCCGGCAATATGCGGGGCTTTCTGCGCCCACAAATACCACTGCTTACCCTGATGCTGGAAAGTAGTGGCGTCGAGGGCGAAGGTGTCGAACGGCGTGTGTACCTGACCTTTTTCTACCCACTGGCCGCTCAGCGGATCGCTGTCGGCACATTCAAGAACGAACATCCGGTGCTGGAACATCCCCAGTTCATCCAGGTCGTGGGTGTGGGTGGCAGCATAATAGATGTACCATTTGCCGTTAATTTCATGCAGCTCCGGCGCCCAGATCAGCTGGCTCATCGGGCCGTTTTCCGGTTTGCGCCAGACCACTACCGGTGTCGCCTGGCGCAGACCTTCCAGAGTGGCGGCGCGGCGGATCTCCAGCCGGTCATATTCCGGCACTGAGGCGATAAAATAGTAGTGGTCCTGGTGGCGCAGAATATACGGGTCTGCGCGCTGTTCAATAAACGGGTTGGGCCAGTTGTTCATCAAGCTTTCCTTACGTGTTCACTGGTTTTGTGATCCTGCCAGGTATTGAGTTCGCTGTAGTTGGTGCGGCGCTTTTCCAGGTCCGACTGGATTTGACGCATAAATTCGCGATTGACCTTCAGCATGCGAACCACGCCGGCGGTGATCAAATAGCCGATACCAGGGATCACGCTGAACAGCAGCACAATGCCGTTAACCGCTGAGGCGCTCTGTTCTTTGGCGCCCGCATCGTAGCCGTACCAGGAGAGCAGGAAGCCGACCATGGCTCCCGCGACCGCCAGCCCGACTTTAAGGAAGAAGAGGTTACCAGAGAAGCTGATACCGGTGATGCGTTTGCCGGTTTTCCACTCGCCGTAATCATCCACGTCGGCCATCAGCGACCAGTGCAGCGGCGATGGGATCTGATGCAGGATATTGAGCAGGAAGTAGAGCACCATAATCATCATGGTGGCATGTGGGTCGAAGAAGTAGAAGGCGCAGGAGAAGACCGCCAGCACGATATTGGTCCAGAAGAACACCTGCAGCTTGCACCAGCGGTCGGTCAGTACTTTTGCCAGCATGCTGCCGATCATCATCCCGACCACGCCGAGGCTGATAAACAGGGTCGCGAAGTGGGTGCTTTGTTGCATAACCCAGGTCACGTAGTACATGGTGGCCGCCATGCGGATGAAGCCTGGGCAGACGTTGCACAGCGTCAACAGCAGGATGCGGACCCACTGATCATTTTTCCACACGTCTTTAAGGTCTTTTTTCAGTTCATCGTTGGTCTGTACCGCCGGCTGCACGCGTTCGCGCACGGTGGCGAAGCAGAACAAGAACATGCACATCCCGATCAGCGCCAGCACGGTCATCGCCATCTGGTAGCCTTTGGCTTTATCAGCCCCGCCGAACCAGTCTGCCATTGGCAGCAGCGTCAGCGACAGCAGCAGGGTGGCAATGCCGACCATCACGAAGCGGTACGACTGACAGGCGACGCGTTCCTGCGGGTCATTGGTAATGACGCTACCCAATGAGCAGTAGGGGATGTTGATCGCCGTGTAGGTCAGGGAGAGCAGGAAATAGGTGACGAAGGCATAGATAACTTTGCTGTTATAGGTCCATTCCGGCGTGGTGAACATCAGCACGCTGAACAGCGCATAGGGGAAGGCTATCCACAGCAGCCAGGGACGGAAGCGGCCATATTTACTGCGGGTGCGGTCGGCCATGGCGCCCATAATCGGGTCCGTTACCGCATCGATCACGCGTACTGAGAGTAGCAACACACCGACCAGGGCCGGCGTCAGTCCAAAGATATCCGTGTAAAAGTAGTTAACAAACAACATGATGGCACCGAAAATGATGTTACATCCGGCATCACCCATCCCGTAGCCAATCTTTTCTCTGACTGAAAGTTTATTGCCTGCCATCTGGCGATCTCCCCATTACGATATGGAGAGAATTATTTGCTGAGTAACGAATAAATGCGTTGCAGTATTAGGTCAACGATATGGATAAATATGCTATGGAGAGGAAAGTGTGAACCAGCTAACAATGCGCTGTGCCCGTCCGTTCAGGGCGGACACAGCGTTGAGAGATGTATTATTGTGCTTTTACTGCGCTGGCGCTTTTCTGTTTAAACAGGTAGCCGACGCCCAGAATCGCAATCCAGACCGGGATCAGGTAAACGGAAATCGCCATTCCCGGGGTCATCAGCATAATCACCAGCACCGCCAGCATGAACAGCAGGCAGACCCAGTTACCCACCGGGTAGAACAGGGCCGGGAAGCGTGAAACGACGCCCTGCTGCTGTTTGGCGCGACGGAACTTCATGTGTGCCAGGCTGATCATTGCCCAGTTGATGACCAGGGCGGAGACCACCAGCGCCATCAGCAGGCCAAACGCCGACTCCGGTGCGAAGTAGTTAATCAGCACGCACAGTGCAGTCACCACCGCCGATACGATGATGGTGTTGACCGGTACGCCACGTTTATCAACGTTCATCAGTGCTTTTGGTGCGTTACCCTGTTGAGCCAGGCCAAACAGCATACGGCTGTTGCAGTAGACGCAGCTGTTGTATACCGAAAGCGCAGCGGTCAGAACAACCACGTTCAGCGCGTTGGCAACAAAGGTATCGCCCAGCTCGTGGAAGATCAGGACAAACGGGCTGGTATCTGCGGTGACGCGCGTCCACGGCAGCAGTGACAGCAGGACGGCCAGGGAACCCACATAGAAAATCAGGATGCGGTAAATGACCTGGTTTGTGGCTTTTGGAATGCTCTGCTCAGGGTTATCGGCTTCCGCGGCAGTGATGCCGACCAGCTCCAGACCACCAAACGAGAACATGATTATCGCCATCATCATCACCAGCCCGGTGAAACCATGCGGCAGGAAGCCACCTTGATCCCACAGGTTGCTCACGGTTGCCTGCGGGCCGCCGTTGCCGCTGAACAGCAGCCAGCCACCGAAGAGGATCATGGCAACAACCGCGACAACTTTAATAATGGCGAACCAGAACTCCATCTCCCCGAACACTTTCACGTTGGTCAGGTTAATCGCGTTGATGGCAACAAAGAACACCGCAGCGGAGACCCAGGTTGGGATCTCAGGCCACCAGAACTGGATGTATTTCCCAACGGCAGTCAGTTCCGCCATCGCCACCAGAACGTACAGCACCCAGTAGTTCCAGCCGGAGGCAAAGCCGGCAAACCCGCCCCAGTATTTGTACGCAAAATGGCTGAATGAACCGGCTACCGGCTCTTCGACGACCATTTCGCCTAACTGACGCATGATCAGGAAGGCGATAAAACCAGCAATTGCATAGCCCAGAATGATCCCGGGGCCTGCAGATTGAATCACCGATGCACTGCCCAGAAACAGGCCGGTGCCGATAGCACCGCCCAGGGCAATAAGCTGTATATGGCGGTTCTTCAGGCCGCGCTTAAGCCGATCGCCATGCTGTTGACCTTCCATCATGAAACCTCGTGTGTGGTTATTATGTTTATACGCGTCGTCCTTCAGGTTACTGCTGCGTTGTCTGTCCCTGCCAAATAGCATAGCTATCTATATTCAAGGGAGTTTTAGTCAGTGCAGTCCCGATGGATTTGGCTGTCATATTGTTGTGGTGTGTAATTATGAAATTCCGTTTTCGTATTGATTTCTTTACGCAAGGCGCAGCATGAAATCGCCTAAAGGCCTTTCGTATCCTGGAGAATAGTGGTAAGCGCGGGTGAATGCACCTGCTTTATGAAGGGATGATGACGAAGCGAACAAAAAGAAACCATTTGTAAATGGCGCGGCGGCAGGGGAGTTGAGTTGAATGTGATTTCATATTCACTTCATGTGAATAAAATGGCGGTTTTTTCAGAGTTGAATCGGTTCAGATAGCCTAATATTTCGTTTCATAAACGTTAATTCTACCTCGAGGTGGGTAAATACATCATTTGTGTGAAGTTACAATTCTGAAATGTTATTTCTGTAAGGTTGTTAAAATGTGCGTGGTTTCCTGATTTCAATCAAAACCTGTATGGACAGAAGGTGAATACTTTGTTACTTTAGCGCTACGAACTGCGAATTGGTAAGACCAATTGACTACGGGCTAATGGCAGAGACAGGGAATATGGCCTACAGCAAAATCCGCCAACCAAAACTATCTGATGTGATAGAGCAGCAGCTTGAGTTTTTAATCCTTGAAGGGACGCTGCGTCCCGGTGAAAAACTCCCGCCTGAACGCGAACTGGCAAAACAGTTTGACGTTTCCCGTCCCTCGCTGCGTGAGGCGATTCAACGCCTCGAAGCCAAGGGCTTGTTGCTTCGTCGCCAGGGCGGTGGAACTTTTGTTCAAAGCAGTCTGTGGCAGAGCTTCAGCGATCCGCTGGTAGAGCTACTGTCCGATCACCCTGAATCCCAATTTGATCTGCTTGAAACCCGTCACGCACTGGAAGGCATCGCGGCTTATTACGCGGCACTGCGCAGCAATGAGGCTGACCGTGAGCGTATTCGCGAACTGCACCAGGCGATTGAGCGGGCTCAGCAATCTGGCGATCTTGACGCCGAATCAGACGCCGTCGTCCAGTATCAAATTGCTGTCACCGAAGCCGCACACAATGTCGTGCTCCTCCATTTGCTACGCTGCATGGAGCCGATGCTGGCGCAAAACGTTCGTCAGAACTTTGAATTGTTGTACGCCCGCCGGGAAATGCTCCCGCAGGTCAGCAATCATCGCTCTCGGATTTTCGAGGCGATAATCGCCGGGGAGCCGGAGCAGGCGCGTGAAGCGTCGCATCGTCACCTGGCGTTCATTGAAGAAATTTTGCTGGATCGTAGCCGTGAGGAGAGTCGTCGAGAACGCTCACTGCGTCGTTTACAGCAACGGAAAGATGAGAACTCCGGTTCTTAAGCGCCATTTTTAGAGCGCGGCAACTAAACGCAGAACCTGTCTTATTGCACTTTTAGTTGTTCAAAATAATTTTGGATGTATCGCGGCGGCAAGCGCAGCCAACAAAGAGACAGCCGAAAGTATGAAGAACAAAGAGCGCAATGGGACAGGTTCCAGATTAATCAACGATTAGATAGATAAGGAATAACCCCCATGTCAGAACGTTTACCAAATGACGTGGATCCGATCGAAACTCGCGACTGGCTACAGGCGATCGAATCGGTCATCCGTGAAGAAGGTGTTGAGCGCGCTCAGTATCTGATTGACCAACTCCTTTCTGAAGCCCGCAAAGGCGGGGTGAAGGTTGCTGCTGGCACATCTACAGGCAGTTACGTCAACACTATTGCCGTTGAAGATGAACCGGAATACCCGGGGAATCTGGATCTGGAACGTCGAATTCGTTCTGCGATTCGTTGGAACGCCATTATGACCGTTCTGCGCGCATCGAAAAAAGATCTCGAACTGGGCGGCCACATGGCGTCCTTCCAGTCCTCCGCGACTTTCTACGAAGTGTGCTTCAACCACTTCTTCCGTGCGCGTAACGAGCAGGACGGCGGCGACCTGGTGTACTTCCAGGGCCACATCTCTCCGGGCGTATACGCACGTGCCTTCCTTGAAGGTCGTCTGACTGAAGAGCAGATGAACAACTTCCGTCAGGAAGTTCACGGCAACGGTCTGTCCTCTTATCCGCACCCGAAACTGATGCCAGAATTCTGGCAGTTCCCGACCGTATCTATGGGTCTGGGCCCGATCGGTGCGATCTATCAGGCTAAGTTCCTGAAGTATCTGGAACACCGTGGTCTGAAAGACACCTCTAAACAAACCGTTTACGCCTTCCTGGGCGACGGTGAGATGGATGAGCCGGAATCTAAAGGCGCCATCACCATCGCGACCCGTGAAAAACTGGACAACCTGGTCTTCGTCATCAACTGCAACCTGCAGCGTCTGGACGGCCCGGTCACCGGTAACGGCAAAATCATTAACGAACTGGACGGCATCTTCAGCGGTGCTGGCTGGAACGTGATCAAGGTTATCTGGGGCGGCCGTTGGGACGAACTGCTGCGTAAAGACACCAGCGGTAAGCTGATTCAGCTGATGAACGAAACCGTTGATGGCGACTACCAGACCTTCAAATCCAAAGACGGCGCCTACGTGCGTGAGCACTTCTTCGGTAAATATCCGGAAACTGCCGCACTGGTTGCTGACTGGACTGACGAGCAGATCTGGGCCCTGAACCGTGGCGGTCACGATCCGAAGAAAGTCTTCGCTGCACTGAAAAAAGCGCAGGATACCAAAGGCAAAGCGACCGTTATCCTGGCTCATACCATTAAAGGCTATGGCATGGGCGATACCGCTGAAGGTAAAAACATCGCTCACCAGGTGAAGAAAATGAACATGGACGGCGTACGCTACGTCCGCGATCGTTTCAATGTACCGGTTGCCGATGCTGATATCGAAAAACTGCCGTACGTAACCTTCCCGGAAGGTTCTGAAGAGCACACCTACCTGCACGCTCAGCGTCAGAAACTGCACGGCTATCTGCCGAGCCGTCAGCCGAACTTCTCTGAGAAGCTCGAGATGCCGACTCTGGAAGATTTCGCACCGCTGCTGGAAGAGCAGAACAAAGAGATCTCTACAACGATCGCCTTCGTTCGTGCCCTGAACGTGATGCTGAAGAACAAATCCATCAAAGACCGCCTGGTGCCGATCATCGCCGATGAAGCGCGTACTTTCGGTATGGAAGGTCTGTTCCGTCAGATTGGTATCTACAGCCCGAACGGCCAGCAGTACACCCCGCAGGACCGTGAGCAGGTTGCTTACTACAAAGAAGACGAAAAAGGTCAGATCCTGCAGGAAGGCATCAACGAACTGGGCGCAGGCGCATCCTGGCTGGCGGCGGCAACGTCTTACAGCACCAACAACCTGCCGATGATCCCGTTCTACATCTACTACTCCATGTTCGGTTTCCAGCGTATCGGTGACCTGTGCTGGCAGGCTGGCGACCAACAGGCTCGCGGCTTCCTGGTCGGTGGTACTTCCGGTCGTACAACGCTGAACGGTGAAGGTCTGCAGCACGAAGATGGTCACAGCCATATTCAGTCTCTGACTATCCCGAACTGTATCTCTTACGATCCGTCTTACGCGTACGAAGTCGCTGTGATCATGCACGACGGTCTGGAGCGTATGTATGGTGAGAAACAAGAGAACGTTTACTACTACATCACCACGCTGAACGAAAACTACCACATGCCGGCCATGCCAGCAGGTGCCGAGGAGGGTATCCGTAAAGGTATCTACAAACTCGAAACCGTTGAAGGTAGCAAAGGTAAAGTTCAGCTGCTGGGCTCCGGTTCTATCCTGCGTCACGTTCGTGAAGCAGCACAGATCCTGGCGAAAGACTACGGTGTAGGTTCTGACGTTTACTCCGTCACCTCCTTCACTGAACTGGCGCGTGATGGCCAGGATTGCGAACGTTGGAACATGCTGCACCCGCTGGAAACCCCGCGTGTACCGTACATCGCTCAGGTGATGAACGACGCTCCGGCTGTTGCATCTACTGACTATATGAAACTGTTCGCCGAGCAGGTCCGTACTTACGTACCGGCTGATGATTACCGTGTACTGGGTACTGATGGCTTCGGTCGCTCTGACAGCCGTGAGAACCTGCGTCACCACTTCGAAGTTGATGCTTCCTATGTGGTTGTAGCGGCGCTGGGCGAACTGGCTAAACGTGGTGAAATCGATAAGAAAGTGGTTGCGGATGCCATCACTAAATTCAACATCGATGCAGAAAAAGTTAACCCGCGTCTGGCGTAAGAGGTAAAAGAATAATGGCTATCGAAATCAACGTACCGGATATCGGGGCAGATGAAGTTGAAATCACCGAAATCCTGGTCAAAGTTGGCGACAAAGTTGAAGCTGAACAGTCGCTGATCACCGTAGAAGGCGACAAAGCCTCTATGGAAGTCCCGTCTCCGCAGGCTGGCGTCGTGAAAGAGATCAAAGTCTCTGTCGGCGACAAAACCGAGACCGGTAAACTGATTATGATTTTCGATTCCGCCGAGGGTGCAGCAGCTGCTGCACCTGCGCAGGAAGAGAAGAAAGAAGCGGCACCGGCAGCAGCACCTGCTGCGGCAGCGGCGAAAGACGTTCATGTACCTGATATCGGCGGCGACGAAGTTGAAGTCACCGAGATCATGGTTAAAGTTGGCGACACCGTTGCGGCTGAACAGTCCCTGATTACCGTAGAAGGCGACAAAGCTTCTATGGAAGTCCCGGCTCCGTTCGCGGGTGTGGTGAAAGAGATCAAAATCAACACTGGCGACAAAGTGTCTACCGGTTCCCTGATCATGGTCTTCGAAGTGGCGGGTGCTGCACCTGCTGCGGCGCCAGCACAGGCAGCTGCTCCGGCAGCGGCGGCGGCACCAGCAGCCAGCGGCGCGAAAGACGTCAACGTACCGGACATCGGTGGCGACGAAGTTGAAGTCACTGAAGTGATGGTGAAAGTGGGCGATAAAGTTGCTGCTGAGCAGTCACTGATCACCGTAGAAGGCGACAAAGCCTCTATGGAAGTCCCGGCACCGTTCGCGGGTACCGTGAAAGAAATTAAAATCAGCACCGGCGACAAAGTCTCCACCGGTTCTCTGATCATGGTCTTCGAAGTGGAAGGCGCTGCGCCTGCTGCGGCTCCGGCTGCTGCTGCACCAGCTCCTGCGGCTGCCGCACCGGCACCGGCTGCTAAAGCCGCGGCTCCGGCAGCGAAAGCGGAAGGCAAATCTGAGTTCGCTGAAAACGACGCTTACGTTCATGCGACTCCGCTGATTCGCCGCCTGGCGCGCGAATTCGGTGTGAACCTGGCGAAAGTGAAAGGTTCCGGTCGTAAAGGCCGTATCCTGCGCGAAGACGTTCAGGCTTACGTGAAAGACGCGGTTAAACGCGCAGAAGCCGCTCCGGCTGCAGCCGCCGCTGGCGGTGGTATCCCGGGCATGCTGCCGTGGCCGAAAGTTGACTTCAGCAAGTTTGGTGAAGTTGAAGAAGTGGAACTGGGCCGTATCCAGAAAATCTCTGGTGCTAACCTGAGCCGTAACTGGGTGATGATCCCGCACGTTACCCACTTCGACAAAACCGACATTACCGATCTGGAAGCGTTCCGTAAGCAGCAGAATGCTGAAGCTGAGAAACGTAAACTGGATGTGAAATTCACGCCGGTAGTGTTCATCATGAAAGCCGTAGCCGCTGCGCTTGAGCAGATGCCGCGCTTCAACAGCTCTCTGTCCGAAGATGCACAGCGTCTGACGCTGAAGAAATACATCAACATTGGTGTTGCGGTTGATACGCCGAATGGTCTGGTTGTTCCGGTCTTTAAAGACGTGAACAAGAAGAGCATTACCGAGCTGTCTCGTGAACTGACGGTGATTTCTAAGAAAGCGCGTGACGGTAAGCTGACCGCTGGCGAAATGCAGGGCGGTTGCTTCACCATCTCCAGCATCGGTGGCCTGGGTACAACCCACTTTGCGCCGATTGTTAACGCGCCGGAAGTGGCTATCCTCGGTGTTTCCAAGTCCGCGATGGAGCCAGTGTGGAACGGTAAAGAGTTTGTGCCGCGTCTGATGATGCCTATCTCTCTGTCCTTCGACCACCGCGTGATCGATGGTGCTGATGGTGCGCGCTTTATCACTATCATCAACAATACGTTGAGTGATATTCGCCGCCTGGTGATGTAAGCGAAAAGCCGGCCTGACGGCCGGCTTTTTTCTGGTAATCTGGTCACTGTTTCGGGGTTACCAGCAACAAAGGACAAAATCGTTTGCCGTTTGTTGTTTCAAAATTGTTAACAATTTTGTAAAATGCAGGCGGATAGAACGACCCGGTGGACATGGGCGTAATTTACACAAAATAATTCGAGTTGCGTCAAGGCGGCAAGGGAGTGAATCCCTGGAGCGTACAAGCGGTACGTAACCGGGGTGAGCGAGCGCAGCCAACGCAGAGGCGGCTTGAAGGATGAAGTGTATAACAATAGCGTCAGACCCGCCGGATATAAACTACAGAGGTCATGATGAGTACTGAAATTAAAACTCAGGTCGTGGTACTTGGGGCAGGTCCTGCAGGTTATTCTGCTGCCTTCCGTTGCGCTGATTTAGGTCTGGAGACCGTCATCGTAGAACGTTACAGCACCCTCGGCGGTGTCTGCCTGAACGTCGGCTGTATCCCTTCTAAAGCACTGCTGCACGTTGCGAAAGTTATCGAAGAAGCGAAAGCGCTGGCCGAACACGGCATTGTTTTCGGTGAGCCGAAAACTGACATCGACAAGATCCGCACCTGGAAAGAAAAAGTGATCACTCAGCTGACCGGTGGTCTGGCTGGCATGGCTAAAGGCCGTAAAGTGAAAGTGGTCAACGGTCTGGGTAAATTCACCGGGGCTAACACCCTGGAAGTGGAAGGCGAGAACGGTAAAACCGTAATCAACTTCGACAACGCCATCATCGCGGCGGGTTCCCGTCCGATCGAACTGCCGTTCATTCCGCATGAAGATCCGCGCGTGTGGGACTCCACCGATGCGCTGGAGCTGAAAAGCGTACCAAAACGTCTGCTGGTCATGGGTGGCGGTATCATCGGTCTGGAAATGGGTACTGTGTACCATGCGCTGGGTTCAGAGATTGACGTGGTTGAAATGTTCGACCAGGTTATTCCGGCTGCCGACAAAGACGTCGTGAAAGTCTTCACCAAACGCATCAGCAAGAAATTCAACCTGATGCTGGAAACCAAAGTGACTGCCGTAGAAGCGAAAGAAGACGGCATCTATGTTTCTATGGAAGGCAAAAAAGCGCCGGCAGAAGCACAGCGTTATGACGCCGTGCTGGTGGCTATCGGTCGCGTACCGAACGGCAAAAACCTCGATGCAGGTAAAGCGGGCGTTGAAGTTGACGAGCGCGGCTTTATCCGTGTTGACAAGCAGCTGCGTACCAACGTGCCGCACATCTTCGCTATCGGCGATATCGTGGGTCAGCCGATGCTGGCGCACAAAGGTGTTCACGAAGGTCACGTTGCCGCTGAAGTTATCTCCGGCCTGAAGCACTACTTCGACCCGAAAGTGATCCCGTCAATCGCCTACACCGAGCCAGAAGTTGCCTGGGTTGGCCTGACCGAGAAAGAAGCGAAAGAAAAAGGCATCAGCTACGAAACTGCCACCTTCCCGTGGGCAGCCTCTGGCCGTGCTATCGCTTCTGATTGCGCAGACGGTATGACCAAACTGATCTTCGACAAAGAGTCCCACCGTGTTATCGGCGGCGCGATTGTCGGCACCAACGGCGGCGAGCTGCTGGGTGAAATCGGTCTGGCTATCGAAATGGGCTGTGACGCTGAAGACATCGCCCTGACTATCCACGCGCACCCGACTCTGCACGAGTCCGTAGGCCTGGCGGCGGAAGTCTTCGAAGGTAGCATCACCGACCTGCCGAACGCGAAAGCGAAGAAGAAGTAAGTTTTCTTTTCGCAGCAGGACATAAGCGGCTCTGAGAGCCGCTTTTTTTATGCCTGATGTTTAGAACTGTGTCTGCGTAAACAAATCGGCACATCTTATAAATACTTTGAAAATAATTACCCGCTAAACTTATAGATAGTTAATTATTAGTGAGGTGTGTAATGAAGCTCTTTTTAACCACGACGCTGTTAGCCGCTACGCTGGCTTCGGGTATCGCCGGTGCTGCTGACCTTTCCATTCCCTGGGCTGCCAACAGCGGCGGGACCGAAAGCAACCATATTGCCGCGATGGGGCAGAATCTGAATGTACAGCATCAGCTGATCAGCAAAACCTCAGAAGGGGTATGGGCGGCGAACTCTGGCAGCATTCATCAGGATGAAGCGGCATTGAGCAGCACGAAGCCGGCATTTAACGGCTATCCGCAGCTGATGCCGCATCAGGGCTAAACCGCGTTCAGACTCTCAGGATGCCCGGCGGCAGATGACTGCGCCGGGCATTTTTTTATTGCGTGATAGCCTGCCATTTGGCATCCGGCGCAAAACGGGTGATGGCCTGGGCTAAGGTTGCCGTTTCCTCCCCAAGATTGGCCTGATATACGCGATCGTCCTGATCAACCATAAAGCTCATCACACCCGTTTCCCCCCACTCGACGGGCCATGCCAGCAGGGCCGCGGCCTGATCGTCGCTGCTGTGAATAATACGGAAATGATAACCATGATAGCCTTCACCTGGCTCGGCGGGGCTAAAGGCCGGGCCTAAGGGGCTGGGGGCTTCTCCCGGAGCAGCAGGCCAGTACAGGCCATCTTTTTTGCCATCGCTGCTGATAATTTTCTGCGCCCAACGGTGGTTTAGCTGGTAGTAATCCTGCTGGGCATCGACGTAGGCATGCATCGCCTGGATAGCTGACAGTTCGTTACGGCCAATGGCCCGGGTGAGTATTTCATCCTGCGCGGCGGCGATGTCGAAATGCCAGCCTTCGTTGTTTTTCACCATTGGGATCGGCAAACGCCACGCTTCACGGCCAACATCCAGCCAGGCGGTATCGCTTTGCTGAACGATCTGGTGACTTATCTTCCAGTCGCGCTGAAAGCGGGCCACCGCATCAGGATCGATACCATCCGGTGGTAAAAACTGCTGCCAGTTATCGCCGAGCAGTTCACTGAAGGCCGCAGGGTTATTGTCATTGATTGCCTGAGCCAGGGCGTTCGCCGCCAGCTCCGGGGTGGAAAACTGCTGCTGGGCCGCGGCCATCATGGGTGACAATGCCAGCGCCAGCAGAGCCATCTTTAACTGTTTTTTCATCTGCATATCCTCAGCGACGACGTTCATGATGTTCAGCCCGATTCTCCCGAACGGCGCTGCGTTGCGGCCGGTTCTGGTTCGAGGCGATGCGGCTTTGCTGCCCGCGAGCATGTTGTGATTGCCAGGATGGCGACCGGCTCTCGTTGCCGCTTAACGCGTTGGACCGCAGGTTGCTTGCTTTTTGCTGACGTTGCTCCGGTGTGGCTGATTTGACTTGTGCACGACGCTGTTGCTGGTGCTCAGTAGGATGCTGAAGCTGGGTTTTAGCGGCTTCCCGACGCTGTTGCTGCTGCCCGCTACTCTGGCGGTTTTTGATCGCCGCCGTTTGCGTCTTATCGTAGCCGCGATAGTTGTTTCGCTGTGTCACCTGGTTGAGCTGCGTTGCGGCGGCTTTGCGCTGGGCATCACGCGACGTATTGTTGGCGATACGGCCGTTAGCAACGCTCCCGTTATGCTGCTGGAGCTGCGTTTTTGCCGCCTGACGCTGGGCATCACGATCGCCCGCCACGTGCTGGGTGGCACTCAATCCGCCGGCAACATTGGTCTGATGGAAGCGCTGGGCGACATTGTTGTTCGGGTAAGGAATATTGCCGCGATATGCCGGGTTATGCTGCCAGTTAGTCCGGTCGCCCGTCAGATGTTCGCCGGTGATGCGATTGAAATTATTGACATTAATATTAATGTTATCGCCATTATGCGAATAACCGCCGTGGTCATAGCCATGACCGTGGTAGTCGTCGTCATCATCCCAGTCGATGCTGCTGAACAGCGCCCAGGTCGTGGCGACGCCAAGGCTATAGCCGAGGCCATTCACAAAACTGTTGGTAAACTGCTCCCCTGGAGGCGGCGGCAAATAGACCGGCGGATAGGCGGTGTTGGGCCAGGTTCCGTATACCGTTGAGGGGTTATAGGTAGGGACATACACCACGTTGGGGTCGGTGGATTCGATTTTAATGACCTGAGTCGGCGCGGGTGCAGCGCTGGTGCTTGTGGCGGTCGTCGATGTCGACGTGGCGGTTGCCGCAGGGGCCGGTACGGCGGTGGTGGTGACTTTTTGCTGCGGCGAAGATTTCAGGGTGCCGGTCTGCTGCGCGATATTACGTAACCGCTGCACCGAATCCATCACATCATGCGGCTGAGCTAAAAACGCATTGCCGAGGTTCTCGACCCACGGCGGGTTTTCGCCCATCAACGCCAGCAGTGCCGGGAAAGCGACAAGCGATTTTACGCTTGGATCCCAGGGTTGACTGGCCACTGCCTGTACCGCAGTGTCGCCCTGCATTGAAGGATTATCCTGAGACCACTGTACGGCCTGCATCACGTTGCTGGGGTAGGTCGATGCCATCAGCACCTGTGACAGCAGATTGTCAGGGTAGAGGGCGACAGGGGCCACCCACTGATCAATCTGCGCCTGAGTATAGGCGGTGGTCACTGGCGGAGCGGCCGTTGGCGCCGGAGGCTGAGGTGTGGCCGGGGTGGCAGCAGGAGCGGGCTGAGTCGTTGCAGGCGCTTCGGTAATGGTTTGTGGTGCGCGACTTTTGACATACAGGGTGCCAGAGGCGGCTAAAATCCCTGCACTACAGATCAGTGCAATCACGTGGGGTTTAAAAGGTCGTATCATGTTAGCTCCCGGCACAAAAATTTGGCCTGTCTCCACTGAGTATCGCCGAAAATAGCGCTCCTGTCGGAGTATAAGCCGCTCTATTTTTGATTTTTGATGTTTGTTGGGTTTTTGGTCAGCTAACTTGCACAGAATTAAATTTATATACCGGGAAATGAGGGGAAAGCCTGTAAAATCCTGCCCTTAACGATTCAGCTAAATTTTAATGTTGCTTTTTTGTAAACAGATTAACACCTCGCCAAAATCCTGCTATGCTGCCGACGCGGTATCGGGCATTTACCCTACAAACTGCTGTCTCACAGGAGCGTGAAGAGAATCGCCTACCGCATTTTACAATGAGAGCGAGGAGAACCGTCGTGCTAGAAGAATACCGTAAGCACGTAGCTGAGCGTGCAGCCGTTGGGATTGTTGCAAAACCCTTAGATGCTACCCAAATGGCCGCGCTGGTAGAACTGCTGAAAAACCCGCCTGCGGGTGAAGAAGAATTCCTGTTAGACCTGTTAATCAACCGTGTACCACCGGGCGTCGACGAAGCCGCCTATGTTAAAGCCGGATTCCTTGCCGCGATCGCCAAAGGCGAAGCGACCTCCCCACTGGTCACTCCTGAAAAAGCCGTTGAACTGCTGGGCACCATGCAGGGCGGTTACAACATTCACCCGCTGATTGATGCACTGGACGATGCCGCACTGGCACCGATTGCTGCAAAAGCGCTCACCCATACGTTGCTGATGTTTGATAACTTCTACGATGTAGAAGAGAAGGCAAAAGCCGGTAATGAGCACGCGAAGCAGGTGATGCAAGCCTGGGCCGACGCCGAGTGGTTCCTGAGCCGTCCGAAGCTGGCTGAAAAAATTACCGTTACCGTTTTCAAGGTGACCGGTGAAACCAACACCGATGACCTCTCGCCGGCGCCAGATGCCTGGTCTCGTCCGGATATCCCGCTGCACGCCCTGGCGATGCTGAAAAACGCCCGTGAAGGTATCGAGCCGGATCAGCCGGGTTCAGTTGGCCCGATTAAGCAAATTGAAGCGCTTCAGCAGAAAGGTTTCCCGCTGGCCTACGTCGGTGACGTCGTCGGTACTGGTTCTTCCCGTAAATCCGCGACCAACTCGGTGCTGTGGTTTATGGGTGACGATATCCCGAACGTGCCTAACAAGCGCGGCGGCGGCCTGGTGCTGGGCGGTAAAATCGCGCCGATCTTCTTCAACACCATGGAAGATGCTGGCGCACTGCCGATTGAAGTCGACGTCAATGACCTGAACATGGGCGACGTTATCGACGTTTACCCGTTCAAAGGCGAAGTCCGCAACCACGACACCGATGCGCTGCTGGCGACCTTTGAGCTGAAAACTGACGTGCTGATCGACGAAGTCCGCGCCGGTGGCCGTATTCCGCTGATTATCGGCCGTGGCCTGACGACTCGTGCACGTGAAGCCCTGGGTCTGCCGCACAGCGATGTCTTCCGTCATGCGAAAGATGTTGCTGAAAGCAGCCGTGGTTACTCGCTGGCCCAGAAAATGGTCGGTCGCGCATGCGGCGTTGCCGGTATTCGCCCTGGCGCATACTGCGAGCCGAAGATGACCTCCGTTGGTTCTCAGGACACCACCGGTCCGATGACCCGTGACGAACTGAAAGACCTGGCGTGCCTTGGCTTCTCTGCCGATCTGGTGATGCAGTCCTTCTGCCACACCGCAGCCTATCCGAAGCCGGTTGACGTGACCACGCACCACACGCTGCCAGACTTCATCATGAACCGTGGCGGTGTTTCTCTGCGTCCGGGCGATGGGGTTATTCACTCCTGGCTGAACCGTATGCTGCTGCCGGATACCGTTGGTACCGGTGGTGACTCTCATACCCGTTTCCCGATTGGTATCTCCTTCCCGGCGGGTTCTGGCCTGGTGGCGTTTGCCGCGGCGACCGGCGTGATGCCGCTGGATATGCCGGAATCGGTACTGGTGCGCTTTAAAGGCAAGATGCAGCCGGGGATCACCCTGCGCGATCTGGTCCATGCGATCCCGCTGTATGCGATTAAGCAGGGCCTGCTGACCGTTGAGAAGAAAGGTAAGAAAAACATCTTCTCTGGCCGCATTCTGGAAATCGAAGGTCTGCCGGATCTGAAAGTTGAGCAGGCGTTTGAGCTGACCGATGCTTCCGCAGAACGTTCTGCAGCAGGCTGTACCATCAAGCTGAACCAGGAGCCGATCGTTGAGTACCTGAACTCCAACATCGTGCTGCTGAAGTGGATGATTGCTGGTGGTTATGGCGACCGTCGTACGCTGGAACGTCGTATCCAGGGCATGGAAAAATGGCTGGCGGATCCGCAACTGATGGAAGCGGATGCCGATGCTGAATATGCTGCGGTGATCGAAATCGATCTGGCTGATATCAAAGAGCCGATCCTTTGTGCACCGAACGATCCTGACGATGCTCGTCTGCTGTCCGACGTGCAGGGTGAAAAAATCGATGAAGTGTTTATCGGTTCCTGCATGACCAACATCGGTCACTTCCGCGCGGCAGGTAAACTGCTTGATAGCCATAAAGGCCAGCTGCCAACCCGTCTGTGGGTGGCTCCGCCAACCCGTATGGATGCGGCGCAGCTGACTGAAGAAGGTTACTACAGCGTGTTTGGTAAGAGCGGTGCGCGTATCGAAATCCCTGGCTGTTCCCTGTGTATGGGTAACCAGGCGCGTGTTGCTGATGGCGCGACGGTGGTATCCACCTCAACCCGTAACTTCCCGAACCGTTTAGGTACCGGCGCTAACGTCTATCTGGCTTCTGCTGAGCTGGCGGCGGTCGCTTCTCTGCTCGGCAAGCTGCCGACGCCGGAAGAGTATCAGACCTTCGTCGCCCAGGTGGATAAGACCGCGGCGGATACCTATCGTTATCTGAACTTCAACCAGCTGGAAGAGTACACCGAGAAAGCTGACGGTGTGATTTTCCAGACGGCGGTATAAGCGAATCTTGCTTGCTCAAAGCCACTCTTCGGGGTGGCTTTTTTGTTGCTGCGTTACCTGTTGCGTTAAGCGCATCAAATGTCTATTACTGCCGCCAGGCGATTCCTTAACCTCTCCTGTATCACGCCGTGTCAGAACATCTCAATGTATCGACAGGTCCTGAATTCCCAGACAGGAAGGAGAGAGATATGGTTTCGTTACAACATCAGACAGTGGCTATTATCGGCGGCAGCTCGGGGATCGGTTTTCGAGTTGCGCAGCTTGCGGCGGAGGCCGGGGCTAATCTGATCGTGATTGGGCGTCATGCCGGACGTCTTGCCGAGGCGAAAATGAGTCTGACCTCGGCGGGAGCGACGGTTGAGACGTATGCCGTGGATGCGCACGATCATCAGGCGCTGGAGGCATTGTTTGCCGCGTTGCCAAACATCGATCACCTCATTTCGATGGTTGGCGATGTGATGGGCGGTGGTTTTCTGTCTGCATCACTGTCCACAATTCGCCATGTCATGGAGTCGAAGTTCTTCACCAATGTGAAAATTGGCCAGCTGGCGGCGGAGAAACTGAATACCGGCGGCAGCCTGATCTTCACTTCCGGCACCGGCGGGCGTGCCCAGGATGCCTGTGCCAGCTACGTCGGCAACTTTGGCATTAATGCGCTGGTTGAGGGGCTGGCGGTAGAGCTGGCTCCGCGCGCGCGGGTTAACGCCGTCTCGCCGACCTGGACCATCACGCCGTTCTGGCGCGATATGCCTGCCGAACAGCTGGAAGCAACCCGGCTGCGTTTTGCCGGGACGATCCCGTTGGGACGTACCGCGACCATTGATGAGCTGGCCGGCGCCTATCTGTTCTTACTGCAAAATACCTTTATCACCGGCCAGCATCTGGCGATCGATGGTGGAATCATGCTCGGCAGTTGATGATAAGACGACCGCTTAACAGACTGCGGCGTTTTTATTTGCTGTAGCCCAGTCTGCTCCACTTTTTTTCTGCCCTGGTACTGCGATAATTACCCTATGGGTACAATGTAGCGGTGACGCATTGCCCTTGCAGAGGAAGAGACTATGGATTACGAATTTCTGCGCGATATTACCGGAGTGGTAAAGGTGCGAATGTCGATGGGCCACGAGGTCGTTGGGCACTGGTTTAATGAGGAAGTGAAAGAAAACCTGGCCCTGCTGGACGAAGTGGAACAGGCAGCGCACACCGTAAAAGGCAGCGAGCGCTCCTGGCAGCGTGCCGGTCATGAATACACGTTATGGCTGGATGGCGAAGAGGTGATGATCCGCGCCAATCAGCTGGATATTGCGGGCGATGAGATCGAAGAAGGGATGAGCTATTACGACGAAGAAAGCTTCTCCCTGTGCGGCGTCGAGGATTTTCTTCAGGTGGTGACGGCGTACCGCGAGTTTATCGGCAAAGCCTAACCGCCCTTCATGTGTTCACGCCGGGAGCCTGTCTCCCGGTTTTTTTTGCAATTGATGATTATTTGATTTTTTATAATCATATTAAATCTGTGATCGCGGTCTGTTGTGGTTTGTTATTGATTAAATATAATCAATATGATTTTATTTAATCACATTGATGACAGGCGGCACGACATGAACATCAAGAAAACAATAGAACGAGTACCTGGCGGCATGATGGTTGTGCCACTGGTTATTGGGGCGATCATCAATACGTTTGCTCCTCAGGCGCTGGAAGTCGGCGGATTTACCACCGCCTTATTTAAGAATGGTGCGGCACCGCTGATTGGCGCATTTTTGCTGTGCATGGGGGCGGGCATTAGCGTCAAAGCCGCCCCTCAGGCGTTGCTACAGGGCGGGACCATCACGCTCACAAAGCTGCTTATCGCGATTGCGTTGGGACTGGGTGTTGAGCATCTTTTTGGCGCCGAGGGGATCTTCGGCCTGAGCGGCGTAGCGATTATTGCGGCTATGAGCAATTCCAACGGCGGACTCTACGCGGCGCTGGTGGGAGAGTTTGGCAATGAACGCGACGTGGGGGCTATCTCCATTCTGTCGCTGAACGACGGTCCTTTCTTCACCATGATCGCGCTGGGTGCGGCCGGCATGGCCAACATTCCTCTGATGGCGCTGGTTGCGGTACTTATTCCGCTTGTTGTTGGCATGATCCTCGGCAATCTTGACGCCAACATGCGTGATTTTTTGACCAAAGGCGGGCCTCTGCTCATTCCGTTTTTTGCCTTTGCGCTGGGGGCCGGGATCAATCTCGAGATGCTGCTCCAGGGCGGGCTGGCAGGCATCCTCCTCGGCGTTCTGACGACCTTTATTGGCGGGTTTTTTAACATTCGTGCTGACCGGTTGGTGGGCGGAAGCGGTATTGCTGGCGCTGCCGCGTCCAGCACCGCCGGAAATGCGGTGGCCACACCGTTGGCGATCGCTCAGGCCGACCCTTCACTGGCATCCGTTGCCGCAGCGGCAGCACCGCTGATTGCGGCCTCGGTGATCACGACCGCGATCCTGACGCCACTCCTGACTTCCTGGGTGGCAAAAAGGCAGGCACGTCAGCTTGCGGAGGAAAAAAACGCATGAAAATGATCGTTATCGCTGATGATTTTACCGGATCCAATGATACCGGGGTCCAGCTGGCGAAAAAAGGCGCGCGGACGGAAGTGATGCTAAGTGCGGCCCAGAAGCCTTCCCGCCGTGCCGATGTGCTGGTTATTAACACTGAAAGCCGGGCGTTGCCGGCCCCACAAGCCGTAGACATGGTTCAGACGGCGCTGGCTCCCTGGTGTGATACACCAGACGCACCGCTGGTGTACAAAAAGATTGATTCTACTTTTCGGGGCAACGTGGGGGCCGAAGTGGCTGCGGCAATGAAAGCCAGTCGCAGACGTCTCGCGGTCATTGCCGCCGCGATCCCTGCTGCCGGGCGCACGACGCGGGATGGCCAGTGCCTGGTTAACGGTATCCCGCTTGTGGATACCGAATTCGCCAGCGATCCCAAAACGCCGATTATCTCTTCTCGCATTGCCGAGCTGATCGCGTTGCAAAGCCAGATCACTGTTCATGAAGTCCATCTGGAGGAGCTTCGTCGCGGGCGGCTCAGTGCGCTGCTGGAGGCATGGGCCGCGGAAGGCGAGTGCATGGTTGTGGTCGATACACTGGAAGATCGGGATTTGACACTGATTGCGCATGCGATCTGTGAACAAACCCAGATACCGCTGATGGTGGGGGCGGCCGGGCTGGCGAATGCGTTGCCTGGCTGGATGTTTAAACAGGATAAGCTGGCACTGCCCGTGCTGGTGGTGGCGGGATCGATGAGTGAAGCGACGCGCCGACAGGTTGACTATGCGCTCAGCCAGGGGCGAGCAGAGATCGTGGACATCGATGTCTCTCGCCTGGTGTCGCCCTTCTGCACCCAGGAGATGGCCGCGGTAGTGGAACAAGCCTGCGCGCTCCTGAGCCGACAGCGGCATACGATCCTGCGCACCAGCCGCCGGATGGAGGACCGACAGGGCATTGATACTCTGTGTGCCACTACCGGCATGAGCCGCCAGCAGTTGGGCGAGACGCTGAGTCTGCATGTGGGAGAGATAACGTTAAAGATCCTTGAGCAGGCACGCATCGGCGGCCTGTTTTTGACGGGAGGGGATATGGCCACTGCCGTCGCCAGCGCACTGGGTGCTGAAGGTTATCGGATTCAGAGCGAAGTCGCGCCCTGTATTCCCTGCGGCACGTTTATTAACAGTGATATCGACGATCTACCGGTGATCACCAAGGCTGGGGGATTTGGCTCCGATCGTACGTTGTGCGATGCGCTTTATTTTATTGAGGAGATGTACTGTGGGCATTAAGACTGTGGCAATTACAATGGGAGATCCGGCAGGGATTGGGCCGGAAATTATCGTTAAGGCGCTCAGCGAAGATCGGTTAAATGGCGCACCGGTAGTGGTAGTAGGCTGTTTCCAGACGCTGAAGCGACTGCAGGAGAAAGGTCTGGCAGAGGGCGTTGAGTTCTGCGTTATCGACGACGTGGCGGCGGCTCGCTTTACGCCTGGAGTGATCCATGTGATCGATGAACCTCTGGCCGATCCGCAGGCGCTTGAAATTGGTAAGGTGCAGGCGCAGGCAGGCGATCTGGCTTATCGCTGTGTGAAGCGCGCGACGACGCTGGCGCTGAAGGGCGATGTCCACGCGATAGCGACCGCGCCGTTAAATAAAGAGGCGCTGCATCTCGCCGGGCACCATTATCCGGGACACACCGAAC
The DNA here is from genome assembly GCF_014298075.1 of Enterobacter sp. JUb54. Lineage (GTDB taxonomy): Bacteria > Pseudomonadota > Gammaproteobacteria > Enterobacterales > Enterobacteriaceae > Klebsiella > Klebsiella lignicola. The sequence goes on along the minus strand of NZ_CP060418.1, from coordinate 3,108,338 downwards.
TGCTGGCTACGCTGACAGAGACGCGCGACTACGCGATGGTGTTATTTACGGAAAAGCTGAAAGTCATCCATGTCTCGACCCATATTGCGCTGCGTAAATTCCTTGATACGCTGAATACGCCGCGTGTCGAGACGGTCATTGATATTGCGGATACCTTCCTGAAACGCGTTGGTTACCAGCAGCCGAGAATTGCTGTTGCCGGGGTGAACCCTCATGCCGGAGAAAACGGTCTGTTTGGCGACGAAGAGGGACGTTTCCTGGCGCCGGCGATTGCACATGCAAAGGCCAAAGGGATAGCGGTGTTCGGACCCTGTCCACCCGATACCGTGTTTCTGCAGGCTTATGAAGGGCAGTACGATATGGTGGTCGCAATGTATCACGATCAGGGGCATATCCCTTTGAAATTATTGGGCTTCTATGACGGTGTCAATATCACGGCCGGCCTGCCGTTTATCCGCACTTCAGCCGATCACGGGACTGCTTTTGATATCGCCTGGACGGGAAAAGCAAAATCTGAGAGCATGGCGATATCGATAAAACTGGCAATGCAACTGGCGTAATTCCCTGTTATGAAAGGACAACACCGTCTGGATAAAATCGTCGCGTATCTGAAAAGCCATACGCTGGTTACGGTAGAGCAACTGGTTGAGGCGGTAGATGCGTCTGCGGCGACGATCCGACGTGATTTAATAAAGCTGGATGAGCAGGGCGTTATCAGCCGCAGCCATGGCGGCGTTGCGCTACGTCGCTTTGAGCCAGTGCAGCCGACTACGAATGAAAAGCAGTTACGATCGCCCGGCGAAAAAAGGGCGATCGCGCGCTATGCCGCTTCTTTGGTGCATCCCGGAGATGCCGTGGTGCTGGATGCCGGGACCACCATGCTCGAACTGGCGAAGTGCTTAACGCATTTGCCACTGCGGGTGATTACCGTGGATTTGCACATCGCCCTGTTTTTATCTGAATTCAGGCAAATCGAAGTGACCATTGTGGGTGGGCGAATCGACGACAGCAGCCAGTCTTGTATCGGTGAGTATGGCCGCAAAATGTTGCGCAGCGTTTTCCCTGATATCGCGTTTATGAGCTGTAACTCATGGAGCGCGGAAACCGGTGTCACAACGCCGACGGAAGAGAAAGCCGGACTGAAGCAGGAAATCATTGCTAATGCCCAGTGCAAGGTGCTGCTGGCAGACAGCAGCAAATACGGCGCACATTCGCTATTTACCGTAGCGCCGCTGGCTGACTTTAGCGAGGTGGTGACGGACGCCAATCTGCCGCAGTCAGTACAAAGCATGCTAAAAGGGCAGCAGGTGCCTCTCAAACTGGTTCAGCCGGAGTAACAGCGCCCGCGAGCGCTGTCATCAGCTCAGATACCCGGGATATTTCTGGCGTAGTAGATTTCGCGCATCTCTTTCCACAGCAGGCTGGTAATGGTCTTGCGCTCTTCCTCGGTCAGGTCTTCTGGCCGGGTGTGGAACATGTAGTGCTTCAGATCGAACTCTTTCAGCAGCATCTTGGTGTGGAAGATGTTTTCCTGATAGACGTTAACATCCACCATGTCATACAGCGCTTTCATATCGTCGGACATGAAATTCTGAATTGAATTGATTTCATGATCGATGAAGTGCTTCATTCCATTGATATCTCGGGTAAAACCGCGAACGCGATAATCAATAGTCACGATGTCAGATTCAAGTTGATGAATCAGATAATTCAGCGCGTTAAGCGGCGAGATCACCCCGCAGGTCGACACTTCAATATCGGCGCGGAAGGTACATAGCCCGCCTTCCGGGTGGCTTTCCGGGTAGGTGTGCACGCAGATATGGCTTTTATCAAGATGGGCAACCACGGCGCTTGGCAGCGGGCCCGGATGCTCGGTCTGATCGATAAGCTGTGGGTCAATGGGCTCTTCACTGACCAGAATGGTGACGCTGGCACCCTGAGGTTCATAATCCTGACGCGCGATGTTCAGAATGTTGGCGCCGATAATCGAGCAGGTCTCTGACAATATTTCGGTCAGGCGGTTGGCGTTATAGAGTTCATCGATATAGGCAATGTAACCATCGCGCTCCTCTGCCGTTTTGGCATAGCAGATATCGTAGATGCAAAAACTCAGGCTCTTGGTGAGGTTGTTAAAGCCATGCAGCTTCAGTTTTTTCAATTTCGTTCACCCCCTTACTTAAGTTCGCTGGCAGCCAGCGTATCCAGCAGATATTGCGGCAAGGCGAAGGCCGCCTTATGAATCGCCGGATTGTAGTAACGACACTTCAGATTCGTTTTGTGAAAACGCGCCTGGATAATCTCATTGGACAGGTGGCGCAAGGCGTCGTTATCCGTCGCCCAGGCGAAGGTCATAATGCCGCCATAGTAGGTCGGGATGGCGGCCTGATAGAAGCTGACATCGCTGAAGTAGTGGCTAAGCTTGCGGTGACTATCGAGGGCTTCATCCTGTTGCAGGAAGCAGACGCCGTTCTGGGCAACAAAAATGCCGCCAGGGTTGAGGCAGCGCTTACAGCCTTCGTAAAAGGCGGAGGTGAACAGGCTTTCACCGGGACCGATGGGGTCGGTACAGTCGGAGATGATCACGTCAAACGTTTGCGTCGTCTGGTTAACAAAATTGACGCCATCGTCAATTACCAGCGTAAACCGCGGATCGTCGTACGCGCCTGCGCTGTGATTAGGCAGGTACTGGCGGCAGAACGAGACCACACCGGCGTCAATTTCCACCATGGTGATGGTTTCGATGGTGCTGTGGCGAGACACTTCACGCAGCATGGCACCGTCGCCACCGCCGATAATGAGCACATGTTTTGCCTGGCCGTGGGCCATCAGGGGCACATGGGTCATCATCTCGTGATAGATAAACTCATCGCGTTCGGTGGTTTGTACCACGCCGTCCAGCGCCATCACGCGGCCAAAGGCGGCGTTCTCAAAAATGATCAAATCCTGGTGATCGGTTTTTTCGTGGTACAGCACCTTATCAACTGCAAAGTACTGACCAAAATGGTCGTGCAGCGTTTCATGCCACAGATTGCTATCGGCCACTGGCAGATCCTCCGTTGTTAACACCCGTTACGCCTGTAGAAATAAGCGCAACATCATAGCCAACTATAGATGAGGATGCACGGTTGGTATTTCAGCAGTGTAAGTCAGGGGAGTACCCTACGCAAAACGCCTCCATTATCAGGAGGCGTCGGGCTCAGGGCTTGTTGGCTGGTGGTTTTTCGGCAGTGGCATCAACTATTCTGACCGTATAGACCATGGTGGCGCCGGGCGGAATTTTGGGTGGAACGCCTTCGCTACCGTAAGCGGCATCGGGAGGGAGCACGATGGTAACAGTGCCATGGTTTTCCAGGCGTTTCATGGGTTCGAGGAGCGATGGTGGATAGGCATTTAATACCTGCGACCAGACTTTTTTCTCTGCTTCCATGTCTTGAATGATGGTTCCATCGATAAGTGCTTCCTTGATTGTTACCGTGACGATATCACTGCCGAGAATCTTGCCCTTACCTGCATAATCAACGCGGCTGTAGATACCGTTTTTAAACTCGACCCCTTTTTGTTTAGCAAACTTCTGCTGATAGGCTTTTCCGTCGCTAATGTTTTGTTTTTCTACCTTATTTTGAATCAAAGAGACTTCTTTTGTCGCATCAATCAGCGCTGTTTTACGTGTGCTTTCATCAAGAGCAAACTTTCCAGAGAAAGAATCAGCGAAACCTTGCAGTACCACATCTTGATTGATTTTCATGCCCTGGGTATTACGCATAGCCAGTATTTCCAGGGCACCATCACCCATAGAGGCACCCAGAGCGTAAGCTTGCTGCTGAGACTTTTGTGTGAGATCGATTCCCGCAGATTTTTTATCCGGTTTGGCATTTGCCTGCGCTGCCTTTAACTGGTTAAGCTCATCCGTTTTGGCTTGCAGGAGCGCTTTATCTTTATCGACCTGAAGCCGAAAGGCTTCATCCTCTTGCGCCACCTTTTTTTTATTAATAACAAATGCATCAAGTTTTGCCGTGAGGACCTGCGATCCTAACTCTGCGGTCGTTAGCTTAGCCATCAACTCTTTTTTTTCCGCTGTCGCAGTGCTGAGCTGTGCCGTTAGTGTCTGCTGAGCTGCCGTTGCAGTGTTAAGTTTTTCGGTGAGCGTTTGTGTTTGTGCCGTGGCGTTCGTGATTTTCTCGGCGAGGAGCTGTTTTTCTTGCGCCTCAGTCGCGAGTTTTAGCGTCAGAGCTTGCTGATCTGACGTCAGAGTTGCGAATTTCTTAATCTGCGTTTGTTTTTCAACTTCGGTTTTGGCCAGCAGAGCTTCAAGCTTTTGTTTTTCCGCCTCAACAGCAGCCAGGGCTATAGACTGTTTCTGATTTTTATTTTCAGTGGCATCAAGCTTAAGGTTACTCTGTTTCTTATCATTGACCGCTGTGCTTTCTTTTATTATTAGTTGCTGCTTTTCTGCCAGCGCAGTCTCTAATTTACCCTGCAATTGCTTAATTTTATCAGTAAGTTCTTTTTGATTATCAGCGACAGGTATCATCTCAGATGGCCTGGTGGCAAGTTGCTTCTTGAGTTGACGTATTATTTTATCTTTCTGAGCAATGACTGCATTCTGCTGTGAAATGTTTTTTGTTTTCTGTGTGGGTGTATTATTAGTGGTTCTTGTAGTATTACTGTTGGTTTCACTGGTTTTATGTTCAATCGATCTGTCAGCTGATTTTTTTTCCTTTTCTTTTTCCTGTTGCTGCTTAGCAAAAATAAGAAAGGCGGGCCCCGAATTGTCACTGTCAGAGCGGGGAACGACCCCAGTTGTGACATCTTTTTCTGCATAGGCATTAGGCACTAAAAATGATGCCAGCACGGGAGTCATCGCCAGCGCTATCACTTTGAGATTGATGGCTGTTAGTCGGTTCATAAGGGAATGTTTTCACCACGTTTGACAAGGCTATCTATTAGCTCTTTTTCAATGTCAGCACACAGTTTGATTGACTTGAACTGATACATTGAGTCAATCCCTTGCCTGGTCGGTTCAGCAACCTTACCGCGCACAGAATTATATTGTGATGCTGCACCGATTAAAGCGGTAAAGTTATTCCCAAGTAATTCCCCTTGCTTGGGATTAACTTCTTTTAGTGATTCCAATGCTTCGCGGCAGGAATCAATTCGCTCTTGTTCAAGTTCCACGGGTTTCTGTTGGGCTTGTGATTGGTTTAATGTTGCCTCTGATGAGGGCGTTATCACTCTGGCGGATTGTCGGGATGGGTTTGTATTACAACCAACCAATAAAATGATGGTCAGAGGTGCTATACGGATTAGTTGAGATATGTTCAAGTTTATATTCCACTGATAAATAGGTGTTGACATAAAGTATTATCGAGGAATGTTAGCGTGCTAAAAATGAGATTGCAATAAAGTCCGACTGTTTTTTAGACGTGTTGTAAGTTACATAGGACTATTTTTATTTTATATTATTCAGTGTTTGGATGTGAGAGGTATTAATAATTCACTGTTTTAATGGTTTTTTTGTTTTTAATTGATTGTGGAGTTTTTATTTGGGTGAAATTAAAGGGTTGGCTATGTATGCATTAGGGTTTTGCCAAACATCAAACGATTAATTCTGATGGGGAACATAAAAAACGGCAATATGGCACTGGCGTCTTCGCTGGTGCCAGTATGACGACAGACTCCATGATTAATTTATTTCACATAAGCGAGCAGGCTCAGTGAATCCCGGGCCAGCGCTTTGCATTTTTTCGTTGTGGAGATTTTGATGCCGCTGAGATCGCGGTAGCTGTCTTCACCGAGCGCTTTCATGTTGAAACTGTCGTAGTTGCTCAGATCCCACTGGTTTTGCTGGGCAAAAAACACCAGCGCCCGACGGATTTGGGTATTGGGAAGGTTCTGGTACCCGCAGTCGTTTTTCAGAAAGACAAATACCGCCGTTAAATCAGCCATATCTTCCGCTTCGGACTCGCTTAACGCATAGCTATTGCTGGAAAGAGTAAGCAGGCTGCCGAGCACTACCGTTCTGAAAAGCGTCTTCATTTTTTTTACCATTGCATCACGGACGCTCAACGTTAGCATACTTCGTTACAGTGCGCAGAGCTTTATTCTTACTCTTCTGCTTGACCTTCCCGTTGGGGGAAGGTTTAAGCTCAAATGTTCACCAGCAGAATAAAAGGATGTGAAAATGCAACGTCGTGAATTTATCAAATTAACCGCTGCAGCCGGCGTATTGAGCGCGCTTCCGCTCTGGAGTCGCTCGGTGTTTGCCGCCAGCCGTCCGGCTCTGCCGGTACCCAATATTTTGACCGCCGACGCACGAAATCGCATCACCTTAACGATCCAGGCCGGAAAGACGCAGTTTGGTCCCCATCAGGCGTCCACCTGGGGTTATAACGGCAATCTGCTGGGGCCGGCGCTGAAACTGAAAAAAGGTGAGGCCGTGACCGTCGACATTCATAACCGCCTGGCGGAAGAAACCACCGTGCACTGGCATGGCCTGGAGGTTCCCGGGGAGGTCGACGGCGGACCGCAGGGGATTATTGCGGCGGGCGCCTCCCGCAGCGTGAGTTTTACTCCCAGCCAGCGGGCCGCGACCTGTTGGTTCCACCCGCATCAGCATGGCAAAACCGGTCATCAGGTTGCTATGGGGCTGGCGGGACTGGTGCTGATATCTGATGAAGAAAGCGAACGACTGCTGCTGCCGAAGCAGTGGGGGATCGATGATGTGCCGGTGATCGTCCAGGACAAGCGTTTTACCGCGGCCGGCGAGATTGACTATCAGCTCGACATCATGAGCGCTGCCGTGGGCTGGTTTGGCGATACGCTGCTGACGAACGGAGCGCTCTACCCGGAACATGCTGCACCGCGCGGCTGGCTGCGTCTGCGCCTGCTTAACGGTTGTAATGCCCGCTCGCTCAATTTCTCCACCAGTGATAACCGACCGATGTACGTTGTCGCCAGCGATGGTGGCCTGCTTGCCGAGCCGGTGAAGGTGAATGAACTGCCGGTGTTAATGGGCGAGCGTTTTGAAGTGCTGATAGATACCCGCGACGGTAAAGCGTTCGATCTGATCACGTTGCCGGTGAGTCAGATGGGGATGGCGATTACGCCGTTCGATAAGCTACAGCCGGTATTACGCATTCAGCCATTGACGGTTCAGGCATCCGGCACGCTTCCGGATTCACTGGTCAGCATGCCCGCGCTACCGTCGCTGGAAGGGCTGACCCAACGCACACTGCAGCTGTCGATGGACCCGATGCTCGACATGATGGGCATGCAGGCGCTGATGCAAAAATATGGCGACCAGGCGATGTCCGGCATGGACCATGGCGGCATGATGGATCACGGCAAAATGGGCAACATGGGACAGATGAATCATGGCGATATGGGGAACATGAAGCATGGCAATATGGGGCAGATGAACCATGGCGCTAAGGGCTTTGATTTCCATAATGCCAACCGGATTAATGGCAAAGCGTTTGATATGAACACGCCGATGTTTGCCGCGACCAAAGGGCAATATGAACGCTGGGTGATTTCAGGCAAAGGCGACATGATGCTGCACCCGTTCCATATTCACGGGACCCAGTTCCGCATTCTGTCGGAAAATGGCGCCGCGCCTGCCGCTCACCGTTCGGGCTGGAAAGATACCGTGCGGGTGGAAGGTGGGGTCAGTGAAGTGTTAGTGAAGTTCGACCATGATGCGCCGAAAGAGCATGCCTATATGGCGCACTGCCACCTGTTGGAACATGAAGACACCGGAATGATGCTCGGGTTTACGGTCTAATGATGGATCTTAGATCTCCTGAGTCGCTATAATGATGTAAGATCAAATCTTACAGTGGGGCAGTTATGGCACGTACAATGACCGTTGACGTAGGTGATGAACTCCGTGAGTTTATTGATTCACTGGTTAAATCTGGTGACTATCGGACTCAGAGTGAGGTGTTGCGAGATGCCTTGCGTTTATTACGTGAAAAGCAGGCAGAATCGCGTCTGCAGGCTTTGCGCGACCTGCTGGCTGAAGGCATCAGTAGCGGTGAAGCCGTCACCTGGAATAAAGATGTTTTTCTGAAGCAGGTGAAAGCGAAAACGCGGATTGCAGATGAAGGAAATTGAGCTAACGCCACGGGCTATAGAAGATCTGGAAACCATCTGGTTTTATAGCTATGAGCAGTTTGGGCCGGCAACAGCTGAGGAATATATTGAAAAAATCTCGGCTGTATTCGGTGTGCTCACTGAGCATCAGATTGGTACGCACAGGCCGGAACTGGGTAATGATATGCATTCCCTACCTGTAGAAAAACATGTGATTTTCTTTGTTCCGTCTCAAACGGTTATCACAGTTATCCGTATTCTCAGCCAGGCTCAAGATGTACTCCGCCATTCTCCCTGGCGCTGAACGGCACAATAAAAAAGGCCCGGATTATTATCCGGGCCTTTTGCGTTTGACGTCAGTGCTTATTTCGCATCGTCAGGCAGTGCATAAGCGACAATATAGTCGCCCATCTTCGTACCGAACGAGCCGTGACCGCCGGCGGAGATGACAACATACTGCTTGCCATTCACTTCATAGGTCATCGGTGTTGCCTGGCCGCCAGCCGGCAGGCGGGCCTGCCACAGTTTCTCACCGTTGCTCATGTTGTATGCGCGCAGGTAGTTGTCGGCGGTGGCGCCAATAAACAGCACGTTGCCAGCGGTGGAGATCGGGCCGCCCAGCATTGGCATGCCGAGGTTAAACGGCAGCTGGACAGGCATCGGGAACGGCAGACTGTCCTGCGGGGTACCGATACGTTTTTTCCACACCACTTCGTTGGTTTTCAGATCCAGCGCTGAGATATAGCCCCACGCCGGCTGTTTGCACGGCAGGCCAAACGGCGACAGGAAAGCATTAAGGGTGACGCCGAACGGCACGCCGTACTGCGGCTGGATGCCGGATTCAGTACCCGAGCCTTTGGCGTCTTTCGGCGGTTCCATCGGGTTGCCTGGGCCGCGTGGGATCAGTTTTGAGACGAACGGCAGCGCCATCGGGTTAGCAATCGCCACCTGACGGTTCGGATCGACGGAAATACCACCCCATTCAAACATCCCCAGGTTACCCGGGAACACCAGGGTGCCCTGTTCAGACGGCGGAGTGAAGATGCCTTCATAACGCAGCTGGTGGAAGATCACGCGGCACACCAGTTGGTCGAACATGGTGGCGCCCCACATATCCGCACCGGTCAGATCTTTCTTCGGACGGAAGCTCAGGTCGGAGAACGGCTGCGTTTTCGAGACGTAATCGCCTTTCGCGGCACCCTGCGGAACCGGTTTTTCCGGCGCCGGGACGACCAGCTCGCCATTACGACGGTCGAGGACGAAAATATTACCGGTCTTCGCTGGCGCGTAGATTACCGGAACGGTTTTGCCGTTAACGTCGATATCCGCCAGCGTCGGCTGGGACGGCATATCCATGTCCCACAGGTCGTGGTGAACGGTCTGATAGCTCCAGGCCAGTTTACCGGTTGTCGCATTCAGCGCCACGATAGAGCTGGCGTAGCGTTCCTGTTCCGGCGTACGGTTGCCGCCCCAGATATCCGGAGTGGTGACGCCCATCGGCAGGTACACCAGATCCAGCTTCGCATCATAGGCCGCCGGTGCCCACGAGTTCGGTGAGTTCAGCGTAAAGTGGTGTTCATCATCCGGAATAGCGTTTGGATCTTTCGCGCCCGGATCGAACACCCACATCAGCTTACCGGTGTTGACATCGAAGCCACGAATGACGCCTGACGGCTCGCGGGTAGAGAAGTTATCGGTCACCGCACCGGCAATGATAATGGTGGTGTCGGTCACGATCGGCGGAGATGTTGGTTCGTACATCCCCGGCGTGGTCACCGGCATATTGGTCTGCAGGTTGAGGATCCCTTTGTTGGCAAAGGATTCGCACAGCTGACCGTTGTCGGCGTTAATGGCGAACAGACGACCATCATTGACCGGCAGAATGATACGGCGCGGGCAGTTAGCGACGACGTCAGCCGGCGCGCTGTCTGCTTTTGCTTCGTGGTAAGAGACGCCACGGCAGGTCACGTGCTGGAACGACGGGTCGGAATTCAGCTGCGGATCAAAGTGCCATTTCTCTTTACCGGTGGCGGCATCAAGCGCGAACAGACGCTGGTGAGCAGTACACAGGTACAGCATGTTGCCCACTTTAATCGGCGTCACTTCGTTGGTGATTTCGCCCGGATCGTTCGGCTGCTTCAGGTCGCCGGTGCGGAATACCCAGGCTTCCTTCAGGTTTTTCACGTTATCGGCGTTGATCTGCTTCAGCGGCGAGAAACGCTGGCCTTCCTGATTACGACCGTATGCCGGCCAGTCGCTATCAGCCACAGCGGAAATCGGTGCGGCAGGGGTGGCGTCGGCACTCAGGGTACCGTTCACTTCCTGAGGATCATTGAACGCCGCCCAGGTCAGGATACCGCCGCTGATCAGCAGAGCGACAACCAGACCGGCAACCGCGCCGCCAGACGGGAACGGCAAACGACGCCAGACAAAAGGCAGAATCAGCCAGATGCCGAAGAACACCAGGATATCGCTGCGAGGTGTCAGCGCCCAGAAGTCAAAGCCGACTTCCCAGACGCCCCAGAGCATGGTGGCGAGCAGCAGTGCGGCATACAGCCAAAGTGCTGAACGCTTACCGCGCAGGAGTTTCACGGTAACGGCCAGCATCACCAGGCCGGCGATGGGGTAGTACCAGGAACCGCCAATCGCCGCCAGCCAGACTCCACCAATGAGAAGATACAGGCCACAGAATGCAGCAAAGAGCGCCGTCAGTGTCACGAGTAATCGTGATTGTTGAGATTTTGTTTCTGCCATAGAAAGAGACTCGGTTGTTTGTTAATTTTTTAAGTGCAATTAATTATAGGATTTAACAAGTGTGATCGGAATCACAAAATGGGCTTTATTATTCCCTGCATCGGATATTTCTTTTTACTGGTATACTGCATAGCTTGCCGGTCAACGTCGGTGCGCTCGCAGCGGCTTTGATGATTTATCCTAAGAATCAAATGGTTAGTTTTATGAAACATACTGTAGAAGTGATGATCCCGGAAGCCGAGATCAAAGCGCGTATCGCCGAACTGGGTCGTCAAATCAACGAATGCTATAAAGACAGCGGCAGTGAAATGGTGCTGGTGGGGCTGCTGCGCGGCTCATTTATGTTTATGGCCGACCTGTGCCGTGAAGTTCAGGTCCCGCACGAAGTCGATTTTATGACCGCCTCCAGCTACGGTAGCGGCATGTCGACCACCCGTGATGTGAAAATCCTGAAAGATCTGGATGAAGACATTCGTGGCAAAGATGTACTGATTGTCGAAGACATCATCGACTCCGGTAACACGCTCTCGAAAGTGCGCGAAATTCTCAGCCTGCGCGAGCCGAAATCACTGGCGATTTGTACTTTGCTGGATAAACCAAGCCGCCGCGAAGTGAATGTCCCGGTTGAGTTCGTTGGTTTTGCGATTCCGGATGAGTTCGTGGTGGGCTACGGTATTGACTACGCTCAGCGCTATCGCCATCTGCCGTATGTTGGCAAAGTGGTGCTGCTGGACGAATAATCGTTTACCTGACCCCGGTCGCTGGCATGACGCATCGCCGGGGTTTCCCGGCGTGACGTGACGGTCGGCGCCGGGGGCTAAAAGCGGGCAGGTTACTTGTGGTTGACGTGTTTGATTTTGAGGTTAGAAATCCCATGTCGGTAACGCTGCTCGAGGGTTTCACGGCTGACGGCGGTAACATCAAGATCGCGTAACAGCCCGTCGTGAATACCGTAAGCCCAGCCGTGGATTGTCACTTTCTGACCGCGCTTCCATGCCGACTGCATAATGGTCGAATGCCCCAGGTTATAGACCTGCTCCATCACGTTCAGCTCACATAATGTATCCAGCCGACGATCTTCCGGCATTTCACCCAGCAGCGAACTGTGCTTGAACCAGATATCGCGGATATGCAGCAGCCAGTTATCGATAAGCCCTAACTCGGTGTTATCAATCGCCGACTGTACGCCGCCGCAGCCGTAGTGGCCGCAGATAATGATATGCTCGACTTCCAGCACGTCGACGGCATACTGCACCACGGACAGACAGTTCAGGTCGGTATGAATCACCAGATTGGCGACGTTACGATGGACGAACAGTTCGCCAGGCTCGAGGCCGGTTAACCGTTCAGCGGGAACACGACTGTCAGAACATCCAATCCACAGAAAGCGTGGCTTCTGCGCTTGTGACAATTTTGCGAAAAAGCCAGGGTCTTCTTCCACCAGCATTTTTGACCATAGTGCATTATTGCTGATGAGTGTATCTATATCGTTCATGGACGTTCACGGCCTGTAACCAAGTAAGTGCGTTGGGCTAATATAGGTTAACCTTACTTTTTTTAAAACAACCCATCGCGTGTCATGACGCGAGAAGAGAAATTTAATGACCATTGCTCTTGAACTAAAACAGCTCACCAAGACCTACCCCGGCGGGGTTCAGGCGCTTCGGGGGATTGATCTGCAGGTAGAGGCGGGGGATTTTTATGCGCTGCTTGGTCCAAATGGCGCGGGGAAATCGACCACTATCGGCATCATCAGCTCGTTGGTGAATAAAACCTCCGGTCAGGTCAACGTGTTTGGCTACGACCTGCAAAAGGACGTGGTGAATGCCAAGCGCCAGCTCGGGCTGGTGCCGCAGGAGTTTAACTTCAACCCGTTTGAAACCGTCCAGCAGATCGTCGTTAACCAGGCCGGTTACTATGGCGTCGAGCGTAAAGACGCGCTGCTGAGAAGCGAAAAGTACCTTAAACAGCTCGATCTGTGGGAAAAACGCAACGAACGTGCGCGGATGTTGTCTGGCGGGATGAAGCGCCGTCTGATGATTGCCCGTGCGCTGATGCATGAACCGAAACTGTTGATTCTCGATGAACCGACCGCCGGCGTGGATATTGAACTTCGCCGCTCGATGTGGGGGTTCCTCAAGGATCTGAACGATAAAGGCACCACCATTATCCTCACCACCCACTACCTGGAAGAGGCGGAGATGCTGTGCCGCAATATCGGGATTATTCAGCGCGGTGAGCTGGTGGAAAACACCTCGATGAAGGCACTGTTGTCCAAGCTGAAATCAGAAACCTTTATCCTCGACCTGGCGCCGAAAAGCCCGCTGCCGACGCTGGAAGGCTACCAGTATCGCCTGGTGGATACCTCAACACTGGAAGTGGAAGTGCTGCGTGAGCAGGGGATCAACAGCGTCTTTGCCCAGCTGAGCGCTCAGGGCATTCAGGTATTAAGTATGCGTAACAAAGCCAACCGTCTGGAAGAGCTGTTTGTCACGCTGGTGCATGACCGGAAAGGAGAATCAGCATGATGCAGCTTTACTGGGTCGCGCTGAAAAGCATCTGGACCAAAGAAATTCACCGCTTTATGCGCATCTGGATCCAGACGCTGGTGCCGCCGGTGATCACCATGACCCTCTATTTTGTCATTTTCGGCAACCTGATTGGCTCACGGATCGGCGAAATGCATGGCTTCACCTATATGCAGTTTATCGTACCGGGTCTGATCATGATGGCGGTGATCACCAACGCCTATGCCAACGTGGCCTCCTCCTTCTTCAGCGCAAAGTTCCAGCGCAACATTGAAGAGCTGCTGGTGGCGCCGGTGCCAACACACGTGGTCATTGCCGGCTACGTGGGCGGTGGCGTTGCCCGTGGGCTGTGCGTGGGGATTCTGGTGACTGCGATATCGCTGTTCTTCGTACCGTTCCAGGTCCACTCGTGGTTGTTTGTGGGGCTGACGCTGGTGTTGACCGCGGTGCTGTTCTCGCTGGCGGGTTTGCTGAACGCCGTGTTTGCCAAGACCTTTGACGATATCAGCCTGATCCCGACCTTCGTGCTGACGCCGCTGACCTATCTTGGCGGGGTGTTCTACTCCCTGACCCTGCTGCCGCCGTTCTGGCAGGCGCTGTCGCACCTGAACCCGATTGTCTACATGATCAGCGGGTTCCGCTACGGCTTCCTGGGGATCAACGATGTGCCGCTGATCACCACCTTTGGCGTGCTGGTGGTCTTTATCATCGCGTTTTATGTGCTGTGCTGGTATCTGATCCAGCGCGGACGCGGCCTGCGTAGCTAGCCGTCTCTTCTCATTAGCGCTTCACGCTGCGATCAGGTGAAGCGCTATCCGCTAATCTTGACAGCCATCACTCATCTGCTTTATTCCGTTTGCTACAGTATTTCCCTGCTAAGTAAGGAGACTGTCGATGCTAGGTTGGGTGATTACCTGTCATGACGAGAAAGCACAGGAATGGCTGGATCGTCTGGAAAAAAAGTTTGGGCCGCTGGCGCAATGCCGGGCGGTTAATTATTGGCGTAATTTGAGCAGCAACATGCTGAGCCGGATGATGTGCGATGCATTGCACGCTACGGACAGCGGCGACGGCGTGATTTTCCTGACCGATAAAACCGGTGAAGCTCCTTATCGCATCGCCGCGCTGATGAGCCACAAACATACCCACTGCGAAGTGATCTCCGGCATCAGCTATTCATTGCTGGAGCGAATGTATCTTCTGCGTACCACCCTGAGCAGCGAAGCCTTTCGCGAGACTATCGTGAGCAGCGGAGGGCCGGTGGTCAGTAGCCTCTGGCACCAACAGCAAAAAAATCCACCTTTTCGTCTGCTGCATGACGCCTTCGGGAATTAAGCGTTGGTATTGATGCCGCTTTTGTTACAATGGCGGCTGATTTCTTCACCGGCCCGCCATGCATGTTTGCCCGCATTTTTGCTCTGTTCTTGTTGCTGACGTCGGTCAGCGCCTCCGCCAGCCTGTTAAGCCAGCAGGGTTCTCCTGCACATTATATGCAAACCACCGAAGATGCGATTATCTGGGCGCAGGTCGGCAATGATGTGGTGAGCGTCGGCAATATTCGCGGCGGGCAAATTATCGCGGTGGTGCCGACGGCGGCCGATTATTATGAATTTAACTTCGGCTTCGGCACCGGCTTTATTGATAAAGGCCATCTCGAGCCTGTGCAGGGTAAGCAGCGGGTGGAGGATAACCTCGGCGATCTACATAAACCGCTGAGTAACCAGAATCTGCTGACCTGGAAAGATACCCCGGTCTACGATGCGCCGTCCGCCGGTAGCGCGCCGTTCGGCACGCTGGCAAATAATATCCGTTACCCGGTGATCGGCAAGCTGAAAGACCGTCTGAATCAGACCTGGTTTCAGATCCGCATCGGCAACCGCCTGGCGTGGATCAGCAGCCTGGATGCCCAGGAAGATCGCGGTATTCCGGTACTGACCTATCACCATATTCTGCGCGACGAAGAGAACAGCCGTTTTCGCCATACCTCCACTACGACCTCGGTCCGGGCCTTTAGCAACCAGATGACCTGGCTGCGCGATCGGGGCTACACCACGTTAAATATGTATCAGCTGGAAGGCTACCTGCGGAACAAAATCAATCTGCCGGCCCGCGCGGTGGTGATTACCTTTGATGATGGTCTGAAGTCGGTGAACCGCTACGCCTACCCGATTCTGAAGCAATACGGCTTCCACGCGACGGCATTTATTATCTCGTCACGCATCAAGCGCCATCCGCAAAAATGGGACCCGAAATCACTGCAGTTTATGAGCATTTCCGAACTGCGCCAGATTCAGGACGTCTTTGATATTCAGTCGCACACCCATTTCCTGCACCGGGTTGATGCCCAGCGTCATCCCATTTTGCTGAGCCGCAGCTATCACAATATCCTGTTCGATTTTGAACATTCCCGGCGCGCGCTGTCGCAATTTAATCCGCACGTGCTTTATCTCTCTTATCCTTTCGGTGGCTACAACGCGACGGCGATCCAGGCGGCAAACGACGCTGGTTTTCATATGGCGGTCACCACGGTGAGAGGGAAAATTAAGCCGGGGGATAATCCGTTCTTACTGAAAAGGCTCTATATCTTGCGTACGGATTCGCTGGAGACGATGTCGCGGCTGATCAGCAACCAGCCGCAGGGATAACCCGAAGCCCCGTTGAACCGGGGCCTGGAGAGGGTTCAGGCAACCTGAACCGGAATAGCTTTGGCCTGGCGCTTCATTTCGTTGTCGCCTTCGAAATAGGCGACTTTCGGCTGCCAGCGGCGAGCTTCTTCATCAGGCATGGTGACGAAGCTGGCGATGATCAGAATATCTCCAACGCTTGCGCAGTGCGCGGCGGCGCCGTTCACCGAGATGATTCTGGAGCCACGTTCTGCCGCAATGGCGTAGGTGGAGAAACGGTTGCCATTGGTCACGTTCCAGATGTGGATCGCTTCGTTCTCAAGAATGCCGGAAGCATCGAGAAAATCCTGGTCAATGGCGCAAGAACCTTCATAGTGCAGGTCTGCCTGCGTGACTTTAACGCGGTGGAGTTTACCCTGCAGCATATTACGAATCATGATATCTACCTTTATTCCCGTGGTGCATCAACGTGCGCTGGTCGTCTGGATGCGTCAGGGGTTATACCTTAACGATACGAAGCGGATTTAACACCCGCCTGGCGTAAATGCCCGGCAATATTGCCAGATTTTTAACCCTTGTCTACTGGCTCAGCGCCACGATGTGGTTATCGATCAACCGCGCCTGGCCCAGCCACGCCGCCATCAGGATCACCGCGTTTTTGCTGGTCTCCGTCAGCTCCAGTAGCGTATCCGCATCGCGGATCTGGATATCGTCAGCGCGGAAGCCTTTCTCGTTCAGCTCCTGCCCGGCAAGGGTGATGATTTCATCGAGGTTACGGTCGCCGGCGGCAAGTTTGTCGGCCACGGTGCTCAGCACCTTGTACAGACCCGGCGCAATCTTACGCTGTTCCGCGGTGAGGTAGCCGTTGCGTGAGCTCAGCGCTAAACCATCTTTGGCGCGAATAATCGGTACACCGATGATGTCGATGTCGTAGCCCATATCGGCCACCATTTTACGGATCAGCGCCAGCTGCTGGAAATCCTTCTCGCCGAAGCAGGCGATGTCCGGCTGAATCAGGTTAAACAGTTTGCTGACGATGGTCGATACACCACGGAAGTGGCCCGGACGGCTGGCGCCTTCCAGCATGGTCGACAGGCCGGGAACATCGACATAGGTCTGGCTTTCGGTGCCGTTGGGATAGATCTCTGCGACTGCCGGGGCGAAAACGAAATCCACCTTACGCTTGTTCAGCTTTTCGCAATCATCCTGCAGCGTACGCGGGTAGCGCTGCAGATCCTCGGGGCGGTCAAACTGCATCGGGTTGACGAAAATACTGACCACCACGACATCCGCGCTGGCTTTCGCTTTATCCACCAGCTGCATATGGCCGTCATGGAGATTGCCCATGGTAGGCACCAGCGCGATACGCTTGCCTTCCTGACGTAAGCGGCGGATATGCTGGCGCAGCAGCGGCAGAGATTCAATAATCAACACAACAAGACTCCTTAATGGAAACCGTGTTCTTCGCCCGGATAGACGCCGGACTCCACTTCGGCAATATACTGCCGCACGGCGGCGCGCATGTCGCCCGCTTCAGCGAGGAAATTTTTCGCAAATTTCGGGATATGGCCGCCGGTAATGCCGAAGGCGTCATGCATGACGAGGATCTGCCCGTCGGTCACGTTGCCTGCGCCAATACCGATGACCGGAATGGTTAAGGCTTCGGTGATCCGCTGCGCCAGCGCCACCGGGACGCACTCAAGAACCAGCAGCTGCGCACCGGCCGCTTCTAAGGCCAGTGCGTCTTCAAACAGCGACTGAGCCGCATCGCCGCGACCCTGCACCTTATAGCCGCCAAAGATGTTGACCGACTGCGGCGTCAGGCCCAGATGACCACAGACCGGGACCGCACGTTGCGCCAGCATTTTCACGGTATCCGCCAGCCATGCGCCGCCTTCCAGTTTGACCATGTTGGCCCCGGCACGCATCACCAGAGCGGCGTTGGCAAAGGTCTGTTCCGGCGTGGCATAGGCCATAAACGGCAGGTCAGCGAGCAGCAGACAGTGCGGCGCGCCACGACGGACAGCCTGAGTGTGATAGGCAATGTCTTCCACGGTCACCGGTAAAGTCGAGTCGTGCCCTTGTACCGTCATACCCAGCGAGTCGCCTACCAGCATCACGTTGATCCCTTCATCGGCAAACAGCTTCGCAAAACTGTAGTCATAGGCGGTGATGGTGGCGAAGCGCTGCTTCTCCTGTTTGCATTTCTGCAGCAGGGCGATAGTGGTCGGTTTCATAACGTTTCCTGATGATGAAAGTCATTTTAACCGGCATTCTAACAGTCGCATTGAAGGGGGCAATGGTTTTATACCCGTCATACTTCGGGTTGCATGAGCGTTGGCTTTCCTCACTCACCCCAGTCACTTACTGATGTAAGCTCCTGGGGATTCCCTGCGTCGCCGCCTGCCTGCAACTCGAATTATTTAGGGTATAGGCAACCGATTACCCCGATAGCCAGAATGGTTAAGCCTGGGAAGAGGGGAGTGACCAGATAGCCGGCTTGTCGGCGGCGAGATTTTCCAGCACCTGACGCAGGGCGGTGCCGTCCGGGAAACGGAGCGTCGGGGCAATTTCGAACAGCGGCCACAGCATAAAACCACGGTTTTTCATGTCGTAATGCGGCACCGTCAGGCGTTCGGTGTTGATGACCGCATCGCCGAACAGCATGATATCGAGGTCCAGCGTGCGCGGCCCCCAGCGTTCGGCTTTGCGCTCGCGACCCTGCTGCAGCTCAATGCGCTGAGTATGATCCAGCAAGGCTTCCGCCTGGAGTTCTGTCTCCAGCGCGACGGCGGCATTGAGGTAATCAGGCTGATCCTGCGGTCCCAGCGGCGGGGTGCGGTAAAAAGAAGAGGTGGCAATCACCCGGCTGTCGGGAATCGCCGCAAGGGCCGCAACGGCAGCATTTACCTGCTCCAGAGGAGAGGCCAGATTGCTGCCGATGGCGATGTAGACGCGGGTCACGCGTTGCCCTGGCGCGGTGCGCGCTTGCGTGGACGACGATGACGACGGCGCGGTGCCGGCTCGTCATCAAGATCGTTCAGCATATCTTTTTGATCTGGTGGCGCAGCCACCTGGAACTCGCCCCACCATTTGGTCAGACGCTGAAGTTCGTTATTCTTTTCGGCACCGGCACGCAGCTCAAGCAGATCGTAGGCCGCGCGGAATTTCGGATGCTCCATCAGCTTCCAGGCGCGTTTGCCCTGGCGACGGGACATGCGCAGCTGCAGCTGCCAGATATCGCGCACCAGCGTGGTGATCCGCTTCGGAATCGCCAGCGTACGGCAGGCTTCATCCAGCACATCGTTCATTGCCAGCGCGAAGGCGTCGTTGTAAGCCAGACCGCTTTCCTGGGTAATTTTCTGCGCCATTTCCAGCAGCGGATACCAGAACATCACGGCGAACAGGAATGCCGGGTTAACGCGCATGTCGTTATGGATGCGGTTATCGGTATTCTTCAGCACCTGGGAAATGATGTGTTCCATCGGGCTATCGCCGCGCTCGGTGAAGTAGCGGGTGATGGTCGGGAACAGCGGCTGGAACAGGTTATATTCACGCAACAGCATGTAGGTGTCATAACCGTAACCGGCCTGCAGCAGCTTCAGCACTTCTTCGAACAGACGCGCCGGAGGCACATCGTGAAGCAGCGCGGCAAGGCGCGGTATCGGCTCTGCGGTATCGGCGCTAATGCTCATGTTGAGCTTGGCGGCAAAGCGCACCGCGCGCAGCATGCGGACCGGGTCTTCGCGATAGCGGGTTTCCGGATCGCCAATCAGGCGAATCACGCCGTCTTGCAGATCTTTCATGCCGCCGACGTAGTCGCGCACGGTAAAATCGGCCACGCTGTAATACAGGCTGTTGATGGTGAAGTCGCGACGCTGGGCATCTTCCTCAATGGAGCCGAAGATGTTGTCACGCAGCAGCATGCCGTTCTGGCCGCGCTGGGAGGTCACACGATCGGTAGTGTGGCCTTCATGGTGGCCGCGGAAGGTGGCGACTTCAATGATTTCCGGCCCGAACATCACGTGCGCCAGGCGGAAGCGACGGCCGACCAGGCGGCAGTTGCGGAACAGTTTACGAACCTGATCCGGCGTTGCGCTGGTGGTGACGTCAAAATCTTTTGGTTTTTTGCCTAACAGAAGGTCACGTACGCCACCGCCGACGAGATAGGCTTCGTAGCCCGCCTTGTTCAGTCGATAGAGCACCTTGAGGGCATTATCACTGATATCTTTGCGGGAAATTGCATGCTGTTCACGCGGGATAACCGTCATATGCGTTTGTTCAACGGCGGCTTCTGCCTCGCGCTCCTCACGGCTTAGCACCTTGCGGCAAAAATTAGCGACTCGGGTAAAAATGTTGCACCTCGTAGTGTCAGACGGACTTCAGATCAAAATATTACTCTAGGCATTTCGGGTTGCAGGAAGGTGGCAAACTTGTGAGTCCCAGCAGCATAGATAACTATGTGATTGGGTGAACAAGTGCAGCCAACGCAGGAGCAACTTGAAAGGCGACGAGAAAAATAGCGGCTAATCATAGCTCAGCAAGAGGCATTTGAGAATGCTGGATTTTTTTCGGGTTCCAGTTCGCCACCGAAAGCTTGAGTAAATCCTCAATACTTAGCGCTCGCCATTCCTGCTCAATATCCTGATTCAGAAACATTAACGCCCGCATTATTTCCGGGCGCGGATCGCCTGCCGGCAGCGCCGGGGCGTGATTTTGTTTGGAGAGTTTACTCCCCTCGGCATTCAGGGCCAGCGGCAGATGCACGTAGTCCGGGGCCTGCCAGCCGAAATGGTGATACAGGGAAATCTGCCGTACCGTCGGTTCGATAAGATCGGCCCCGCGCACGATTTCGCTGACCCCCTGGAAATGATCGTCCACCACCACCGCAAGATTATAGGCGAACAGGCCATCGCGGCGATGGATAATAAAATCTTCGCGCGCCAGCGCTTCATCGGCGACGAGGGTGCCGCGCAGCTGGTCGTAAAAGTCGAGGACCGGTCGCGTCTGGCGTAAACGCAGGGCGGCATTTTGCGGCCCGAGCTGTAAATCCCGGCAGTGGCCATCATAAACGCCGCCAACCTCGTGGATGCGCGCTCGCGTGCAGGTGCAGTAATAGCACAGTCCCTGCTCGTGCAGCCAGGCAAGACGTTCGCGGTAGGCTTCATGACGCTGCGACTGCCACAGCACCTCGCCGTCCCAGTGCAGACCGTAGTGTTCTAACTGATGCAGGATGGTACTGGCGGCGCCGGGGACCTCACGTGGCGGATCGATATCTTCAATACGCACGCGCCAGATTCCGCGTTGAGCACGGGCCTGGAGATAGCTGCCGAGGGCGGCAATCAAAGAGCCGAAGTGAAGTTCGCCGGACGGTGAGGGGGCAAAGCGGCCAATATAGTGTGAGTCATTCATGGGGTGACTATTAAAGCATGTAGGCGGGAGAGACTCCCGCCGGAGATACGATAGCGAAGCGGATTAGCCAGCCATCTGTTTTTCGCGAATTTCCGCCAGCGTTTTGCAGTCGATGCACAAGTCAGCGGTCGGGCGCGCTTCCAGACGGCGAATACCAATCTCAACGCCACAGGATTCGCAGAAGCCAAAATCTTCGTCTTCGACTTTCTTCAGCGTTTTTTCGATCTTTTTGATCAGTTTACGTTCGCGGTCGCGGTTACGCAGTTCCAGGCTGAACTCTTCTTCCTGTGCGGCACGGTCTACCGGGTCCGGGAAGTTTGCAGCTTCATCCTGCATGTGCGATACGGTGCGATCCACTTCATCCCTGAGTTGATTACGCCATGCTTCAAGAATACGCTTGAAGTGCGCCAGCTGGGCTTCGTTCATATACTCTTCGCCTGGCTTCTCTTGATACGGCTCCACCCCAGCGATGGCGAGAATACTCAGGGACGATGTTTTACGGTTTTGCCCTTCTTGCATGTTGCTTCTCCTTAACACGCACTATCGATCCCCATGTTGGGGGAAAAATCAGGCCGCTATAAATAGCAGATGCTTTTCCGGATAGCAATTATGTAAACGTTACACTTGACAACCCTGTGAAGAAAAGCGTATTTGCGCTCGCGACCCGGACATTATTTAGCCGTTTATTTACCGGGGGTTAACACCACGGTAATCGGCTTATTCAGAGTCATCATCTCGGTAGAAAGTTCCGCCTTATAAACGAGAATTTCCACCCCCTTTGTTTGCGCTTCAATCAACAGCTGTGCGTATCTGGCATCAATGTGATGCGCGGGTGAGAAACGGTCAATCGCCGAATGGAGTACGGCGAACAAAATGACTGCCCGGTCGCCTGCCGCCGCCACGCTCATGAGCTCCCGCAGGTGCTTTTGACCGCGTTCGGTGACCGCGTCGGGGAAATAACCGCTTTCTTTATCCGCCAACGTAACCGATTTCACTTCAATATAGCAGTTTTGTCGCGCTTCTGCCTGTAACATAATATCAATACGGCTGTTCTCTTCTCCGTATTTAACTTCACTTTTCAATATGTTATAGCAAGAAAGCTCCGGAATATCCCCGGCCAGGATGGCCTCTTTCGCCAGTATATTCGCGCGTAGTGTATTAACACAAATTATTGCCCCCTGCTGGGTTTGCGTTAATTCCCAGGTATGGGCGTATTTGCGTTTGGGATTATCTGACGTCGAATACCAGACGGTATCGCCGGGGGCCGCGCAGCCGGTCATGGCGCCGGTGTTCGGACAGTGGAGGGTGAGCTCCTGACCCTCGGGGGTCACCACATCCGCCAGAAATCGTTTGTAACGTTTAATCAGGGTGGCGGACTGTAACGGAGGAGTGAACTGCATCAGCTTTCCTTGTTGAAGGGATAACGTTCCAGGGCGGTATAGCGGGTACGTCCGCGCGCAAAACTGGACTCATAGAGAACGAACTCACTGGCGGCAAAGGTCCACGCAAAACCCGGCGGCGGGATCGCTACCGCATGGCGGGCGTCGCGCAGCAGGGTGATATGCGGGTGGAACGGCTGCGGGCTTTGGTAGCAGCCGCTGCGGGCCGCCTGGGCGCGCAGCATGTCCGCCAGCTGCAGCAGACCGCGGGCTGGCCGACGAGGGCCAAGCCAGACGACCCGGGAGCGCAGCCATTGCCCGGCATCGTCGAGGGTGAGTGAAAAGCCCGGCTGCTGGATCCGTCCGGCCATCGCCGCCAGCGCGCGCTGTTTCTCCGCGCTGACCTCTCCCAGAAACGCCAGCGTCAGATGCAGATTGCTGGCCGCGACCGGCCGTCCGGCATCTTCCGCAAAGTGCGCGGCGCGCCACTGCACGATGTGCCGCTGGACCTCTTCGGGCAGTTCAAGGGCGAAAAACAGCCTTTTCGGCTCGGACATGATAGAGACTCGGTTATGAATTATCAGGATGCTACAATGCTTGCCCTCAAATGTTAACCTCCGGAGCCTTTCGTGTCCCCATTGCCGGTCGCCGCCGTCCTTCCTGAACTTCTTATTGCACTGCAGCAGGCGCCGCAGGTGCTGCTTAATGCGCCAACCGGTGCCGGTAAATCAACATGGCTGCCGCTGCAAATTCTTGCCTCGGGCCAGATTGAGGGGCGCATTATCCTGCTGGAGCCCCGGCGCTTAGCCGCTCGCAACGTCGCCCAACGTCTGGCGGAGCTGCTGGATGAGAAGCCCGGCGCGACCGTCGGCTACCGGATGCGAGCGGAAACCTGCGTCGGGCCGGATACGCGTCTGGAGGTGGTCACCGAAGGGATCCTGACGCGGATGATCCAGCACGATCCCGAACTGAGCGGCGTCGGGTTGGTGATCCTCGATGAATTTCACGAACGTAGTCTGCAGGCGGACCTGGCGCTGGCCCTGCTGCTGGATGTTCAGCAGGGGCTGCGCGACGATCTGAAACTGCTGATTATGTCCGCGACGCTGGATAACGATCGCCTGCAGCAGCTGTTACCCCAGGCGCCGACCATCAGCTCTGAAGGGCGGGCGTTCCCGGTGGAAAAACGTTTTCAGGCCCTTGCGGCGCATCAGCGTTTTGATGAGGCGGTGGCGAGCGCGGCCGCCGAATTACTGCGCCAGGAACAGGGTTCGATGCTGCTGTTTCTCCCGGGAGTGGGGGAAATCCAGCGGGTGCAGACGCAGCTGGCCGAGCGGGTGGCCGACGACGTGGTTCTCTGCCCGCTGTACGGCGCGCTGCCGCTGAGTGAACAGCGCAAAGCGATTCTTCCTGCGGCACCAGGCCAGCGCAAGGTGGTGCTGGCGACCAATATCGCTGAAACCAGTTTAACCATCGAGGGGATTCGCCTGGTGGTGGACTGCGCTCAGGAGCGGGTCGCCCGCTTTGACGCCCGAACCGGGTTAACCCGGCTGGTGACCCAGCGTATTAGTCAGGCATCGATGACCCAGCGCGCCGGTCGCGCCGGGCGTCTGGCGCCGGGGATTTGCCTGCATTTAATCGGCAAAGAGCAGGCGGAGCGGGCCGCGGCACAGAGCGAGGCGGAAATCCTGCACAGCGATCTGTCGTCACTGCTGATGGAGCTTCTGCAGTGGGGATGTCGCGATCCCGCCCAGCTCAGCTGGCTCGATCTGCCTCCGGCGGCCAACCTGGCGGCGGCCCGGCGTCTGCTGACGGCGCTGTCGGCGCTGGAGGGGGAAGGGTTATCGGCGCTCGGTCGTAAAATGGCGCGCATAGGCAACGATCCGCGGCTGGCGGCGATCCTCACGGCGGCGAACGATCCTGACGATGCGGCAACCGCGGCGAAGCTGGTGGCGATCCTTGAGGAACCACCGCGCGGCGCAAGCAGCGATCTCGGGGCGGCGTTTGCCTGCCAGCAGCCAAACTGGCAGCAGCGCGCGCAACAATTACTAAAACGGCTCGCCAGCCGCGGCGGGCATCCTGATGCTCAGCGCCTGGCGGCGCTGCTGGCCCCGGCGTTTGCCGACCGTATCGCCCGTCGTCGCGGTCAGGAAGGCCGTTATCAGCTCGCCAATGGTATGGGGGCGATGCTGGACGCCGACGACGCACTGGGACGCCACGAGTGGCTGATTGCCCCGCTGCTGTTGCAGGGCAGCAGCGCGCCGGATGCGCGTATTCTGCTGGCGTTGCCGCTGGATATTAACGTGCTGATGACGCAATGCCCTGGGCTGGCGCAGCAGTCTGATACCGTCGAATGGGACGAGGCGCAAGGCACTCTGAAGGCCTGGCGGCGCACCTGCATTGGACAGCTGGTGATGAAAACGCAGCCGCTGGCGAAACCCTCGGAAGAGGAGCTGCATCAGGCGATGCTCAACGGCATCCGGGATAAAGGCCTGAGCGTACTGCACTGGACCCCGGAAGCGGAGCAATTGCGCCTGCGCCTGCACTGCGCGGCGCAATGGTTGCCTGAGGAGGCATGGCCCGCGGTGGACGATGCATCGCTGCTGGCGTCGCTTGAAGCGTGGTTGCTGCCCCAGATGAGCGGGGTTCATTCACTGCGGGCGCTGAAGGCGCTGGATGTGCGGCAGGCGCTGCAAAACTGGCTACCCTGGTCGCTGCGTCAGAAGCTGGAGAGCGAACTGCCAACGCATTACACCGTGCCCACCGGCAGCCGGATCGCCATTCGTTATCATGAGGAAAACCCGCCGGCGCTGGCGGTGCGCATGCAGGAGATGTTTGGCGAGGCCACGACCCCGACCATCGCCCAGGGCCGGGTGGCGCTGGTGCTGGAGCTGCTGTCCCCCGCCCAGCGGCCGCTGCAAATCACCCGCGACCTCGGCGCCTTCTGGCAGGGAACCTACCGTGAGGTGCAAAAAGAGATGAAAGGGCGTTACCCCAAACACGTCTGGCCGGACGATCCGGCCAATACGGCACCGACCCGGCGCACCAAAAAATATTCGTAGCCCGGTGTAGCCGGCTAAGCATCGCGCCGGCCGGGAGCATGGCCAATTATTGCCGTAGCGGTTACAGCGTCTGGTTCCACAGGAACAACCCGCTACCGGCCAGCGCCAGCCAGGGGCCGAAGGCCAGCGGCTGATCCAGCGACTGAAGCGTGATTCGGCGTTGCAGTAAGGTCCAGATCAGACCGCTGGCTGATGCGCACAGCAGCGTCTGCGGCAGAAGCTCCCAGCCAGACCACGCGCCGAGTGCGGCCAGCAGCTTAAAATCCCCGTACCCCAGCGCCTCCTTGCCGGTCAGCAGGCGAAACAGCCAGTACACCGCCCACAGCGATAAATAGCCCGCCATGGCGCCGATCACCGCATCGGCAAGCGGAACAAAAGTCCCGTGAAGATTGAAGAGCAGGCCGGCCCACAGCAGCGGCAGCGTCAGGCGATCCGGCAGAAGCTGCGTCTTCCCGTCAATAATCGCCAGCACCAGCAACGTGGAGAGCAGGATCAGCCCCCCCAGTAGCGGCAATCCCGGCGTCAGCAGACCGCCCGCCAGCACAAAGATCAGCCCGCTGGCCAGCTCCGTCAGCGGATAACGGCGAGAAATCGGCTGCTGGCAGCAGCGCGAATGCCCCTTCAGCGAGAGATAGCTCAGCAGGGGAATGTTATCCCGCCAGAGAAGGGGACGCCGGCACTGCGGGCAGAACGAGGCGGGCACGCAGAGGTTGAATCGCGGGTTGTCTTCTTGCTGCATCATCAGCGGTAAACGGTGAATCACCACGTTAAAAAAGCTGCCAAACGTCAGGCCGAAAATAAACAAAAATACGCCCCATACCAGGGGAAACTGCAGCGAAAATGCACTCAATAGCGTCATGATGTCTCCTGGGGGTTACCATTTTCCCTGCAGCTGCCAGGGAATGCGTCCCTGCTCATCCTTGCGCTGATTTTGGCTCATCAGCAGGGCGAGCAGTGCTGGGGTTGACTGGCGTGTCTGAAGCTGGCCGTGAAAGGCGTAGCGTCCGTCAGGACTCAGGGTGCCTTGCCCGCTGAGGCTGAGCTGATGCGAGTCCTGGCTGAGGGTCAGCGCCAGCGCGCCGGCGGGCGTGCAGCGAAATGTACCGCTTACCTTGACCAGCTCCAGTGAACCCGCCGGGGAGCGTAATTGCGCCTGCTGCCACTGCGCGCGGCCTCCGAAGACCTGCTGGCAGCCGGTGTGGTTAAAGCGGCCTTCCGGCAGGTGCAGGGTAATCAGCCCGCTGGCCTCCACCGGCAGCGTCGGCGTCAGCCAGCGTCTGGCGAGGCTGGCCGGCATCGTGAGATGCGCGTTTTGCACTCTCAGCGCCGACAGAGGGGACAGCGAGACCTGGCCGCGTAATCCATCGGGATCGTGAAAGGTGACCCGCCAGCCCGGCAGGCCGGAAGAGAAGGTCAGCGCCCAACTGAGATGATTGAGGCGCACGCCGCGCCAGCTCAACTGCCGGGCTTCACCTTGCCACAAGGTGCCGGAAAGCCCGCGGCTGTTGACCTCCTCTGGTAGTACGAGGGTCATAAGCCAGGCCGGTGCGCTCACCAGCATCCACGCCAGATAGAGCGCCGAAAACAGCAGGCCGAACATGATTTTATTGCTCATGCTGACGCTCCAGGATCAGGGTATTGACCGTCACCCTGCCGGGGCGGGCGGGATCGGCGCTGACCGCCAGGGTCGGGGCGAGGATCCCCTGGCGGGCGAGGAGATCCAGCCAGGCGATCAGCGCCTGAAAGGTGCAGGGCTGGAGCGTCACGTTGACCCGTGCGCCCTGCGGCTGTAGCCGGACGATCGTCAGCGCCTGACTGGTGGCCTCCCGCATGACGACAGCAGATAGCTCTTCGCTGGTCGCCGTGGCCGGAGCAGCTGGTTGTTGGCGGGCGAGCTGCTGGAGTCGCGGTGTTTGCTGCTGCATCCAGCGCAGGCTGGCCTGCTCTTTGGCGAGCGTTTGTTGCCACTGCGCTTCCCGGTTGAGCCAGGGCTGCCAGATAGCAGACCAGATCGTTCCCGCAAGTAACAGCACCCCCATGCCGATCAACAACCCCTGTTCCCGGCGGGTACGTTGCTGCCATAATGCTCGAACATCAGCCATCGTGGCCCTCCAGCGTCAGGCGCCCGTCAATGCCATCGGGGCGGGGCTTCATCTCCCCCGTGCGCACGCGAAATCCCGTCTGCGCGCGGGCGGTGAACTGCTCCAGTGCCCGCGCAGAAACGGCGGAAACATCGAGCTGTAGCATGTTGCGGGTGGCGTCCCAGCTCAGCGTCCGCAGTTGGATCCCCGGGGTGTCAGAGACAACATTCTGCAGGGTGCGGATATGGTCAATCAGCGGGGATGCCGTGGTGGTGGTTTCCAGCTGGCGCAGATGCTGCTGCATCTGCAACCGTGGGTTGATGACGTTTTTATCGTGGCTGAACCAGTGGCGATAGAACGCCAGGCTGGCCTCCCGGGCGGCATCCGCCTGGCGGCTAAGGGACAGGTGATCGAGCACCGCGTTGGTGCTCCACAGCAGCGCCAGCGCCACGGTGGCGAACAGGGCCGGGCGCCAGCGTTGAGCGGCAGGCTGCCAGCGACGCTGTGGGGCAAAACGGCCCTGACGCAGGCAGATGCTGCGGGCCGCCGGGTTCGCCGCCGCCAGCGCGAGTAGATCCTGCGGCGCGAGCGGGTGCCACGGGGCGCAGGCCGCGGGGGGCGGAGAGTAGCAGTCGATTGGCGGCAGGGTTTCCCAGCAGGCAAGCAGTTCCGCAAGCCAGCTATCTTCCGCTGCCATTGCGCACCAGGCATCCTGGCGAATCAGCCATTGGCCATCGCTGCGGACCGCGCTCCAGCGATCGGGGTGGTAAGGCAGGGTCAATACATCCGGCGTCAGCGCCAGCAGCGTCAACCCCAGATTGTCGCAGCGGGCCAGCCAGTCAGCCATTTTCTGCCGCGCAATCGCCACCACCGAACAGCGCTCGCGCTGGCGATGGAGCAGGGCGAAGTGGGTCTCTTCGACGTCGGTGGCCAGCTGCTCTTCCAGCAAAAACGGCAATACCTGCAGCGGTGGTTTGCGCAGCCCCGGCGGAAGCGTGAGGTCATGAAAGGCGCAGTCGCTGGCCGGTATCAGTACCCAGGCGGGAACGCGTTCCGCAAGCCTGGGGAGCGTGGCGTCATCGCCGGTGGCGGACCATTCGCCAGCGGCCTCCTGCTGCGGGTCGTCCGGGCAGACCAGCCGCCAGGCGACGGGCGCGTCGGGCGCGGCAAGACGTACAATGAGCATCGCGCGGTGCGCTGTTTTATCGTGATTCATCGGCCATCCTATAGCGTCCATATTGCCGCTGGATAATGCGGAACGTGCGGCCTTCTTTTTGCAGGACGCTACGTTGTTGATACTGGGTGCTGCCCATCGCCACGGTAAAGGCGGCGACAAAGCGCTCGCTGCGAACCGCCAGCCAGGGGCGGGCGGCGGCGGTATCGCTCTGCTGTAAGGCTGGCAGAGCCAGGAAGGCCGCGACGCTGTTCCAGCCGCTCTGCGGACGATCCTGCAACAGCTGCTGCGCCTGCTGAAGATTCACGCCGCTGGGAAACAGCGCCATCAGCAGCCGCGCCTGACCGGGCCTGAGGGTATTGATGTTGATCTGCAGCGCGTCGTCCGGCAGGGCGCACACGTAGGGAAGCAGGCGTTGATATAGCGCGGCGTCCATCCCGTTAAGCAGGCGCAGTTCGCTGACGTCCTGCATCTTCTGGTTAGCGGCAAGGTATCCCGGTGTCCCCGCCATATACACCTCGTCTTCGCCGCCGTTAAGCCGTGGTTCGCGATCGCTGTCGACCCAGTCACCAAGCGCGGCGGTGAGCTGGCGTGCGCGCAGCGGCTCTTCGCCGAGATTCTCCAGCAGGCGGATAAAGGTCGCTGCCGGCCAGGGCGTCTCTTCGCTCTCCTCAGCGTTGTGCTGGTTGATCGCGTTCAGGTTGAAGCAGGCCTGACCGTCGCGGATCGTGGCGCCGATCTCGCCGCCATCGACCGTGAAACGCCGCCCTTCCTGGGCCCAGTTTTGCCCGAGGTTCGTTTGATTGGGAGAGTCCAGCGCGTCACGTTGTAGCAGGGCGGCCGCCATGGTTTCAGCGCCAAGCGCGTACCATTTCGCCTGCAGGTTATCGAGGGTGGTGGCGGTCTGCTGATAGAGTTGCGCCGTTCGCTCGGTGATGGCGCTCGCCAGCACCATCATCAGGGCCAGAATCAGCAGTACCATCAGAAGTGCGACCCCGCGCTGACGGTGATTCATTGGCTGGAACCCTGGGTTATCAGGAACAGACGGGTGATGTCGCCATAGCCGTCCAGCGTCAGGGTCACTTCGAGCCCCTGGGGCAGGCTTTGGGTGTTGTCCCAGCGTTCTTGCCAGCGGCCGCTGGCGTAAAAGCGCAGGCGGAATGCCCGGACGCCCTCCTGCACAACCTCCACCGTCGGTTGCGCGCCGGTCAGCGGATCCTGCTGGTCATAGCTCAGACGCTCAAGGCGCTGCTGACGCAGACGATAGCTGACGTTCTGGATCTCTGAGCGCGCCAGCATTCCCAGCGGGTTCGGCCAGCCGTTGCGGCTGAAGCTTATCGCCCAGTCATCACTGCTGAGCTGGTAACGTCCGGCAAAAAAGAGGCTGCTGCTCTCGCGGCTTCGACGCGCAATGATTTGGTTGATGTCGGAGGACATCTGGCCGAAGGTGTGCTGCAGCGCCTGCATCTGCTGTGTCTTGTCGCGAGTCAGGGTATCCGCGCGGATAACGTTTTGCAGCACCGCCATTGCCGCCACGCTCAGGGCTGCCAGTATCGCCAGCGCCAGCAGCATTTCCACGAGGGTGAAGCCGTGCATCTTGCGTTCGATCATGGCTGAGTCACGTAGGTGCGCAGGGAGGCGATCGGCGTTTTATCACGCTTATCGTGACGGACTTCCACCTCCAGCGCCCGCAGCTGCGGAAGCTCCGTTTCCACCCCTTTCCAGCGGATATGCCAGTTGCTGCCCGCCGCCTGTACCGTGGTTTCTGCGTCACGCAGCGCCGGCCAGTGGTTTTCCAGTTTCAGCTGTACCAGCTGGTTATCCGCAAGCCAGCTGGCGAGGGTTTTCTCTTCCATTCGTCCCAGGTGGCGGGTCTGCTGGAGCGTGGCCTGCATCACGGACAGTCCGGCGAGGGCGAAGACCACCAGCGCCACCATAACTTCGAGGAGCGTCATCCCGGTTTGTGATTTCATGGGGTGTCGTCCTGTTGTGCCGGTTGGACGGCGCCGCGGGCATCGACGGCAATTCCCGCCGTGCCGTCGAGCAGGAGCTGGAACGGCGTCACTTCGCCGCCGGGAAACAGCAGCACATCGGGCTGCTCCCCCGGGGTCCATTGGGCATCATGTGGGAAGACCAGGGTGAGTTTCCCCGCAGCGACCTGACCGGCGGTCGCGACGCGGTCGGCTGGCAGCGGCTGCCAGTGATAACCGGACCAGCGGTTGTCCGAGGTGTTCTCCGGCTCACGTTCATCCTGCGGTTGCAGCAGCATAAACTGCCAGCGGTCAGGGTGAACCGAGATGCCAAAGAACTGCCCGGTCTGCAGCCCGCGCTCGCGGATAACGCGCAACTGAGTCTGAAAGCGCTCAAGGGTCTGCGTCGCGTCATCGTCGCGCGCCGTCGGAAAGGCCAGCAGCACTATGCTTGCGCTGACGCCCATCAATAGCAAAATGAGCATCATTTCCAGTAACGTGAAGCCGCGCTGTCGCACTATTTTTTCCCGATAGTCCAGTTGCCGATATCGTCATTGGTATCCGGCACGCCGTCAGGGCCGACGCTAAAGACATCGAGCTGACCGTGCTGGCCCGGGCTGAGCAACTGATAGTCGTTGCCCCATGGATCCTGAGGCAGACGGCGGATGTATCCCCCTTCCGGATAGTTGCGCGCCTGCGGCTCGGCGGTGGGGCGGCTGACCAGCGCCTGCAGCCCCTGTTCGCTGTTGGGGTAGCGGCTGTTATCCAGCTTGTACATATCCAGCGCCCCCTCCAGCGCCACCAGGTCGCTGACCACCTTCTGGCGGTCCGCTTTTTCTTTGTTGCCCATTAAGTTGGGCACCACCAGGCTGGCAAGAATGCCGAGGATGACAATCACCACCATAATTTCGAGTAACGTGAAGCCGCGCTGCCGTTGCATATTTTTCTCCATTAAGACAATTACATACTCATAAGGGTGTTGAGCTGCAGGATCGGTTGCAGGATCGCCAGAACGATGAACAACACCATTCCGGCCATCACCACCACCAGCAAAGGTTCAAACAGGCTGAGCGCCATCTGTATCTGCGCGCTCAGCTCACGGTCCTGGTTGTCGGCGGCACGTGCCAGCATGCCGTCGAGTTCTCCGCTCTGCTCGCCGCTGGCGACCATGTACCGCATCATGGGCGGGAAGAGGGCGGTCATTTCGAGGGCGCGATGCAGGCTGATACCTTCGCGGACCGCTTCGGTAGCCGCCTCCAGCTGGCGGCGCGCCCAGGCGTTGTTCAGCACTTCCGCGCTGATGCGCATTGCCAGCAGCAGCGGAACGGCGCTGGCATTCAGAATGCTTAAGGTTCGGGCGTAGCGGGCGCTGTTGATGCTGCGTGCCACCCGGCCAATCAGCGGCAGGCGCAGCAACTGTTTGTGCCACAGCAGGCGACGCGCGGGCTGGCGTAGGAGGTAGTGCAACAGCAGGCCGCCGGCGAGCAGGGCCAGCAGCAGCCAAGGGCCGGCGGTACGGACGATATCGCTGAGCGCCATGAGCAATCGGGTGGAGAACGGCAGCGCCTGCTTCAGATGGATGAACTGGTCGACGACTTTGGGCACCACCGTGGAGAGTAAAATAGCGATGACGCTGACGGCGACCAGCGTCAGGACGATGGGGTAGATCATCGCCTGCAGCAGGCGGGCGCGCAGCTGCTGGCGCTGTTCGGTATAGTCCGCCAGACGGTTGAGGACGCCGTCGAGGTGGCCGGAGGTTTCGCCTGCGGCCACCATGGCGCAGTACAGCCGATCAAAACACCCCGGATAGTCGCGCATGGCTTCGGCCAGCGAATGGCCTTCCAGGACCTTGCTGCGTACGCCTGCCATCAGGGTTTTGAGGTGCGCTTTTTCACACTGCTGGGCCACGGCATCCAGCGCTTTCTCTAACGGAATGGCCGCCGCCACCAGGGTGGCCAGTTGACGGGTCAGCAAAGCCAGATCGCTGGCGCTGGTGCGCCTGGTTAACAGCGAGCGGGCAGCGCCTGGCGAGGCGCGTTCAACGGCGTCGATCTCCAGAGGCAACCAGCCTTTATCGCGCAGCAACTGACGCGCATGACGGGCGGAATCGGCCTGCTGTACCCCGCGCTGGGTTTTGCCACGCGCATCGAGGGCCTGATAGCGGAAAATAGCCATCTTAGTCTGCTTCCGTTGTTCGCTGTTCGGTCACCCTGAGCACCTCTTCCCAACTGGTGATACCGGCCAGCGCCTTCGCGCGCCCGGCATCCCGCAGCGTGGTGTAGTCTTCGCCCAGCTGCTGGATCAGCGTGACTTCGTTTTCTCCCCGGTGGATCGCCCTGCGTACGCGGTCGTCAACCCGCAGCAGTTCGTGGATCCCTGTACGGCCGCGATAGCCGGTGAAACTGCATTCCGCGCAGCCCACCGCCCGCCACAGCGGGGTTCCCGGAGGGATCGCCATCTGGCCGGCGGTCTGAGTATCGGCCGGTTGCGGCTGGCGGCAGTGCGGGCAGAGCTGGCGCACCAGCCGTTGCGACATTACCGCCAGCAGCGAGGTCGAGAGTAAAAACGGCTCCACCCCCATATCCTGCAGGCGCGAAATGGCCCCCAGCGCGCTGTTGGTATGGAGGGTGGAAAGCACCAGGTGCCCGGTCAGCGAGGCCTGGACGGCAATTTGTGCCGTCTCGCCATCGCGGATTTCACCGACCAGCACTACGTCTGGGTCCTGACGTAAGATCGCCCGCAGGCCGCGGGCAAAGGTCATCTCCACTTTGGCATTCACCTGAGTCTGGCCAATGCCTTCCAGTTCATATTCGACCGGGTCTTCAATGGTCATGATATTGCGCTCGCGGGCGTCAAGCCGGCTGAGGGCAGCGTACAGAGTGGTGCTCTTGCCTGAGCCGGTCGGGCCGGTGACCAGAATGATGCCGTGCGGACGGGCCATCAGATCGTCGACCTGCTGTAGCAGCGCCGGCGGCATCCCGAGGGTGAGCAGGTCGAGGTTGACGCTGTTTTTATCCAGCAGACGCAATACCACGCGTTCGCCATAGCTGGAGGGCAGCGTTGAGACGCGAACATCGATCGCCCGCCCGCCGATGCGTAGCGCCATTCGTCCATCCTGAGGAATGCGTTTTTCCGCGATATCGAGGCTGGCCATGACTTTTATGCGTGAGATCAGCAGCGCGGCGAGGCGCCGCTGCGGGCGCAGGATCTCACGCAGCACGCCATCCACGCGAAAGCGAATTTGCAGGTGGCGTTCGTAGGTTTCGATATGAATATCTGAGGCTTTCTCTTTGATGGCCTCGGTCAGCATGGCGTTAATCAGGCGGATGATTGGCGCGTCGTCGTCGCTGTCCAGCAGGTCATCGGTATCCGGCAGCTCTTCTGCCAGGGTGTAGAGATCCAGCTCATTGCCGATGTCGGCCATCATGCGCCGGGCTTCCGCTGAGTCACGCTGGTAGCTGAGCACCAGCAGCTTTTCAAACGCTTCGCTGGTGAGGCGCTCGACGGTAATCGGGCCGTCGGCCACCCGCCGGGCCTCCAGCAATGCCTGCGCGGAGGTGCCGCTCAGACAGCGGGCCAGGCACGAGACGCCATCGTTTAGCAGCACGATATTGTGGGTGCGGGCATAGGCGAATGGCAGCAGCGGACGAGGTTCGGTTACCGGCATCATGGGGTGCCTCCAAGGTTGAAGGCATCGATGGCGGCGCTGATCTGGCGGAACACCACGGTATCCTGGCGGGGGTAAATCTGCAGTCGCTCTTCGTTCAGCAGGGCCTCGTTGTTCTCTTTGCCGCGTTGTTTGGTCTGGGCTTCGTTAAAGGCCTCGTACTGGCCGGACGAGGCCCGACGGTAGCTATCCCGATCGCGAATGATCGTCGGGCGGATAAACAGCATCAGGTTACGCTTGGAGACTTTCTTGTTGCTGGAGCGGAACAGGGCGCCAATGACCGGAATATCGCCGAGCAGAGGCACCTTATCGGCGGTGTCGGTGACGCTTTTATCCAGCAGCCCACCGACGACCACGGTTTCGCCGCTGCCCACCAGCACCGCATTGTTAACCGTACGGGTGTTGAAGGTGGCGCCCAAATCCGAGCTGGTGCTGGAGGCGGAGTCGGCGACGCTGGACACTTCTTGTTCGATCTCCAGCAGCACCGAGTCGCCTTCGTTGATCTGCGGTTTGACCTTCAGCTTGATGCCGACGGTTTTACGTTCCACGGTGTTGAAGATGTTATCCCCGGAGGTGGTTTGCGAACCACTGAGCACCGGCACTTCCTGGCCGACGTTAAAGGTTGCTTCCATGTTGTCGAGGGTGACGATGCTGGGGGTGGCGAGAATATCGTTTTTGGTGCTGCTGGAGAGTGCGGTCAGCAGCATGGCCCAGTTCCCCTGATAGAACCCGGCGGCGATGCCGTTAAACGAGCTTAAGGCGCTGGACAGCGAACTGGTGAGAGTGCCGTCCTGGTTGTATTGATTGGCCCCGGCGACCACCGTCGAAATGGGCAGACCGCTGTTGGTGAACTGGGTCATGCCGGCATTTTTGTTGCCCCACTGGACTCCCAGATTGAGGCCGTCGGCGTCCTGAACTTCGGCAATGATCGCCTCAACCAGCACCTGCGGGCGGCGAATATCCAGCTGGGTGATAACCCGCTCAAGGTCGTTCATGACGTCCGGTGCGGCGGTGACAATCAGGGCGTTGGTCTGGCTGTGGGCTTTGATAATGATATTTTTATCGAGCGCGGCCACTGGTTTGGCACTCTGCTTTTCGCTTTGTATCGTGCTGCTGATCCCGGTTAATACCTCCACCAGATCGGCTGCTTTGGCGTACTTCAGATAGATAACTTTGGTATTTCCCTGCACCGCCTGCTGGCGGTCGAGTTGCTTAATCATGGCGATGATGCGTTGACGGGAGTTCGGCTCGCCGCTGACCAGCACGGCGTTGGTGCGTTCGTCGGCGACCACGTTTGCCACCATCGAGCCGGGAAGGGCGGATTTGCTGGTGTCTTTGTTCAGCTCGTTGACCAGTTTGACGACGTCGGCCGCCGAGGCCCACGACAGCGGGACCGTCACCACGCTGCGATCGCCGGCATTATCAACGCGCTCTACGATGGTTAACAGGCGCTTGATCACCGCGGCCCGTCCGGTCATCAGCAGGACGTTAGACGGTTCGTAGTGGACCACGCTACCGGCACCGGCGTTATCGTTGAGCTGGCGCAGCAGCGGCGCCAGATCGCGGGCGGCGACGTTGGTCAACGGCACAACCCGGGTCACGACTTCATCCCCTTCACCCGGGGCGGCATCGCTGGCTACCGGTACTGCTGCGGTTTTGGCATCTTTTGAGCGGACCACTTTCAGCACGCCGTTATTCATATTGATAACGGCGAAACCATAGACATCCAGTACGCTAAGGAAAAACTGATAATATTGTTCTTCATTGAGCATATCGTAGCTGCGGACGGTAATTGTCCCGCGTACGTTGGGGTCAATGATCACCGTTTTATTCATGTTTTTGCTCACCGTATTAATAAATTCCTGAATATCCGTTCCTTTAAAACTGGCGGAAAATTCTTCAGCGCCGGCCGGTCTGAATAACAGCGAGCTGAATATCATCAGGGTGATGAACATCAGGCGGAAAATCGTTGCGTTTGCCAATTATTCATCCCTCAAAGCTAAATAGATATCGTGTCGCTGGCCTTCACGTTCGACGGTAAGTGTTAATTCGTTGAGCTCCGGAAGCTGTTTTAATGCCTGCTGAGCCTGTTGTTTGTCGCGGAGATCAAGACCGTTTAAAGCCACCGCCAGATCGTTTTCATGTAAACCTGATTCACGGAAAAGCGTGGGGTCTTTACCCGGGTTGAGCCGATATCCGCTGAGTTGTTCATTGACCATGACCGCAGAAATATTAAGGTAATTAAGAATACTCTGCGGCTGCTGGCGAATCTGGCTGAGACGTGATGTCTGCGGAGTAGCGGAGGGTGTCGCCGCTTTTTCCGTGGCGTCGTCATTCAATAAAATCGCTTCATTCCGCCCACGGTAATTCACGATAATGCGGTCGGCCAGAATCGCGATAATCCGGGCTTCATTGCCCGGCGTACTGTCGCCAGTCATCAGGCTAACCTGTTGATTCCCTTTAGCCATGATCGCGATCGAGCGCGACGCATCGCTGCTGGTGAGCAGGCCGGTGATCCGCAGCTTAAGCGCGGAGAGCGGGGCCTGTTCGAGGCTGCCGCCAGCGGAAGAGGACGGCGATGTTTGCTCCGCGCGGCCAAACAGCGTGAAGCGCGGTAATTCCGTTTTGGCTGCCGG
Organism: Enterobacter sp. JUb54; assembly: GCF_014298075.1. Lineage (GTDB taxonomy): Bacteria > Pseudomonadota > Gammaproteobacteria > Enterobacterales > Enterobacteriaceae > Klebsiella > Klebsiella lignicola. Next base: position 3,070,960 of record NZ_CP060418.1, on the reverse strand, counting down.
GAGAATGGTCGTAGGTTCGGCGGTGTCGTTAATCTCAATATCGGGAACGGTGGCCGGGACGATCGCCCGCCAGCTTAATTTAGCCAGCTGTTGGGCGGTCAGTAATAAAATGATGAGCATGACGATTGATGAGGCGTGAGGAATATTTTTTTTATTTATTTTTGTTAACCGCATCACAGAAATATATCTTTTTATTTTGTCGCTCATTTAATTTCCCTCGAGGCAGTACGGTCTCCCTACCTGTATTGGTGGGTGATTTTTTTATATTGCGAGCTGGTATTTCGAGAAACCGAACGGGTCGTCGCGAATCATAATGAGTTTCGCGATCGGGGTCGTCATTCCCTTTTTATTTTTACTCCCCCGGCCGCCTACGCCCCCCCATTAATTGTTAATGGATGATTGAACCGGAGAAAACAAAAATATCTAATTGCGACGCTTCACAGATAAACATCTTTCTTACCCTCCATAAATTATTAAGCATATTAGGGACTATCGAATGCTCAGATATACCTGTAATGCCCTATTCCTTGGCTCGTTGATTTTACTTAGCGGCTGCGATAATAGTTCTTCATCTTCTTCCTCTGGCTCACCTGATAACCCTGGCAATCCTGATAATCAGGATGTCGTTGTCCGTTTACCCGATGTGGCGGTGCCTGGCGAAGCCGCCACGGCGACGGCGAACCAGGCGGTCATCCACCTGGTCGATATCGCGGGTATCACCGGAACGGGCACGGTGGATTACAGCAGTAAGAACCTCTATCTCTGGAATAATGAAACCTGCGACGCGTTAAGCTCGCCAGTTGCCGACTGGAATGACGTCAGCACCACCCCGGCCGGTAGCGATAAATACGGCCCGTACTGGGTTATTCCGCTGAATAAAGAGAGCGGTTGTATCAACGTCATCGTCCGGGATGGCACCAACAAACTGATCGACAGCGATCTGCAGGTCTCGTTTGGTGACTTTACCGATCGTACGGTCTCGGTCATTGCCGGCAGCGGCACGCTCTACGACTCCCGCGCCGAGGCGTTTCGCGCAGCCTTCGGCGTGGCGCTTGCCGAAGCCCACTGGGTCGATAAAACGACGCTGCTGTGGCCGGCGGGTGAAGATAAACCCATCGTGCGGTTGTACTACAGCCACAGCAGCAAAGTGGCGGCGGATAGCGAAGGGAAATTTACCGACAGCTACCTGAAGCTGACGCCAACCACCATCAGCCAGCAGGTCAGCATGCGCTTCCCGCAGCTTTCCGGCTATGCGGCGTTTAAGTTGCCGGATGACGCCAAAACCGATGAGCTGCTGCAAGGCGAAACCGTGGCGATTGCCGCGGAGGAAGATGGGGTGCTGATCTCTGCCACCCAGGTTCAAACGGCAGGCGTGCTGGATGATACCTATGCGTCGGCAGCCGAAGCGCTGAGCTACGGCGCGCAGATTGAGAGCGGCGGGGTCAATTTCCGCCTGTGGGCGCCGACCGCGCAGCAGGTCGATCTGGTTATCTACAGTGCCGACAAAAAAGTGCTGGCCAGCCATCCGATGACCCGCGACAGCGCCTCCGGCTCCTGGGCGTGGCAGGGCGGCAGCGACCTGAAAGGGGCGTTCTACCGCTATGCGCTGACGGTCTACCATCCGCAGTCGCGGCAGGTTGAGCAGTACGAAGTCACCGACCCGTACTCCCATAGCCTGTCGACGAACTCGGAATACAGTCAGGTCGTTGACCTTAACGACAGCGATCTCAAGCCGGAAGGCTGGGATAGCCTGGCGATGCCTCATGCCCAGAAAACCAAGGCCGACCTCGCCAAAATGACGATCCATGAATCGCATATTCGCGATCTGTCTGCCTGGGATCAGACCGTGCCGGCCGAGCTGCGCGGTAAATATCTCGCGCTCACCGCGCAGGACAGCAATATGGTGCAGCATCTGAAAAAGCTCTCCAGCGCAGGGGTGACCCACGTTGAGCTGCTGCCGGTCTTCGATCTGGCGACGGTTAATGAGTTCAGCGATAAAGTCGCCGATATTCAGCAACCGTTCAGCCATCTGTGCGAGGTGAACAGCGCGGTGAAGAGCAGCGAATTTGCCGGCTATTGCGCAAGCGGTTCCACCGTTGAAGAGGTGCTCAACCAGCTGAAGCAGAACGACAGTCAGGACAATCCGCAGGTGCAGGCTTTGAATACGCTGGTGGCGCAGACGGACTCCTATAACTGGGGTTACGATCCGTTCCACTATACGGTGCCGGAAGGATCGTATGCGACCAACCCGGAAGGAACCACGCGTATTAAAGAGTTCCGCACCATGATTCAGGCGATCAAGCAGGATCTGGGGATGAACGTCATTATGGACGTCGTGTATAACCATACCAATGCTGCGGGGCCAACTGACCGCACATCGGTGCTGGATAAAATTGTCCCCTGGTACTATCAGCGTCTCAACGAAACCACCGGTAGCGTTGAGTCGGCGACCTGCTGCTCGGATTCTGCGCCGGAGCACCGCATGTTTGCCAAGCTGATCGCCGATTCTCTGGCGGTATGGACCACCGACTATAAGATCGACGCCTTCCGTTTCGACTTAATGGGCTACCACCCGAAAGCGCAGATTCTGTCGGCGTGGGATCGCGTGAAAGCGTTAAATCCGGATATCTACTTCTTCGGTGAAGGCTGGGATTCAAGCCAGGGCGACCGCTTTGATATCGCGTCGCAAATCAACCTGAAAGGAACCGGCATCGGGACCTTCTCCGATCGCCTGCGTGACGCGGTGCGTGGCGGTGGTCCATTTGACTCCGGCGATGCGCTGCGTCAGAACCAGGGTATCGGCAGCGGTGCCGGGATCCTGCCTAACGAGCTGACCCAGCAGAGTGAAGACGATGCGCGCCACCTGGCGGATCTGACCCGCCTCGGCATGGCCGGCAACCTCGCCGACTTTATCCTGATTGATAAAGACGGTGCGGTGAAAAAAGGCAGCGAGATTGACTACAACGGCGCGCCTGGCGGCTATGCGGCTGACCCGACGGAAGTGGTTAACTATGTCTCCAAGCATGATAACCAAACCCTGTGGGATATGATCACCTACAAAGCCGCGCAGCAGGCCGATCTGAATACCCGGGTGCGGATGCAGGCGGTATCGCTGGCGACGGTGATGCTGGGTCAGGGGATTGCTTTCGATCAGCAAGGTTCGGAACTGCTGCGCTCGAAATCCTTCACCCGCGATTCCTATGACTCCGGCGATTGGTTTAACCGCGTGGATTACGCGATGCAGGATAATAACTTTAACGTCGGGATGCCGCGCAGCAGCGACGATGGTGATAACTACGACCTGATTTCCCGCGTGAAAGAGATGGTCGCCACGCCGGGCGAGGCGGAACTGCAGCAGATGACCGCTTTCTATCAGGAGCTGACTCAGCTGCGTAAATCCTCCCCGCTGTTTACTTTAGGTGACGGAAGCGCGGTCATGAAGCGCGTTGATTTCCGCAACACCGGACCTGAACAGCTGGCTGGTCTGCTGATCATGACAATCGACGATGGCGTGCAGGCGGGGACGAGCCTTGATAGTCGGGTGGATGGCCTGGTGGTGGCGATTAACGCCGCACCTGAAAGCCGGACTCTCGATGACTTTGCCGGTGAGAATCTGCAACTGAGCGCCATTCAACAGGCGGCTGGTGACGCTTCGCTGGCGAGCGGCGTGGAGATTGCCGCCAATGGCGCGATTACGCTGCCAGCCTGGTCCGTGGTGGTTCTGGAAAAACCGCAGGGCGATGCCCAGGGAACTGGCCTGCCGGTGAGCAGTAAGTAATGCAGTAACCTGGGGGCAGCTTGCAACGTGTTGCAAACTGCGCCAGATAGCCCGGCGATCGTTGCCGGGCTATCGTTTTAGCGATTAAGGAGAGCCTGTGGTCGTGCCTGATGAGAAAACCTGTCGTGTGCCTGCGTTACTGGCGCCTGAGGCGGAGGAACCGCCGCTGGTGGTCGGGCGTATGGTGCAGGTGCCGTACCTGACCGTGCCGGTCTATGCGGTGCTGCTGATTGCCCTCGGCTGGTTTGCGGGCGAGCAGTGGCGCAATACCGCTGTGGCGCCAGCGTTGATGGTGCCGGTGGCGCATGCGGCGCTGGTTCCGATGACACATCCAGCGCCGAAAACGCGTCAGCCGCAGCCGGCTCCGTCACCTGAGAAAACGCCACCACAACCGCAGACGGAGCGCATTGTTGAGGATGATAATCTGCCGGCGCTACGCTACAGCGCACATGTCTACGCCTCATCAGCGGATAAGCGCAGTATCGTGTTAAATGGTCAATCCTGGAAAGAGGGGGAGTCGCCGCTGCCAAACCTGGTGATCGAGCAGATTCAGCAAGATGTCACGCTGTTCAGCTTTAACGGCAAAACGTTCACCCTGGCGGCGTTGGACGACTGGCCAGGAGGCATTATTGAAGAGAGTCCGCAAGGGGAATAAATCGGCGCGAAATAAAAAACAATTTACTTATATCGGCATTTTATTGCTGACGTAGGCTGGCAATAAACGGTGCGAGCTGACGATTAAATTGGTTGCACTTAGTGGTTTCCGGCGTACTGTCCTGCTGGAGTTGTTGGTACATTTGCGTGCTGCGCTGGCTAAGCGTGGCGTAATCAATATTATCCCATCCCCTTTTTTTACCGACATTCCACGCGGCGCGATCGATAGTTTCATCCGCCGGGAGATCGCTTCGGCTGCATTTGTTTTTCAGATAGCGCGCACCGGCCGCCACCGAGGAGAGCTGCTCCAGCTGGGCTTCATTGCTGACGGTGGGACTGAGCGTAGACGAACGGTTCTGCTGGCAACCTGCCAGCGCGCTAATCATCAGAAGCGGAAATATAATGGAAGTTCGCATAATATATTAAACAGGTCAGGTTAACTGGCTGACAGTTTAACAAATATTTCCAGGCTGTCATCAGGAAATATTATTATATATATTTGTTAAGGCGCTCTCATTTTTATCCCTGAATGGCTTAAAGTTTCGCTTTACTTCTGGCCGAATATTACCGGCGACTATCTGAATATAATATTTAACGGCGGCGCCGTTTTTAGCGACCGGCAGCGTCCGGGTGGTATGCCGCGATGATGTACTGCCTGTAATATTTTTATGTTATTAAAAAACATAATATTTTCGATTTTGTCACGCTATGAGGGCGTAAAATGCTGGTTAAGCCAGCTCCGGTTTAGTGCTATCCTGTGTGGCCTGGACTATTCGTGCTATGGCCCTAAATTTTTGTCAGGCGTTGTGCGTAACATGATGATTTATTTTATGAATAATGAAATTAAGGCTTAAGCTTACATCATGACCACGCCGAAATACTGAGCTGGTCGCCTGCAGGTGTAAGCACCCCCGGGCGTGAATTTGAGAGATATCTTCTTCCTCTCTCAAGAGGAAGCATTGAGAATCAGGCTTTTACGCCTGAAAGTTGCGGAGAAAAAGCATGGCGGGAGATGACCGCGAGCCTATCGGACGTAAGGGAAAAGCCCCGCGTCCGGCAAAACAAAAAGTGACTCGTCGTCGGGTTCGGGATGAGGACTATGACGACGATTACGATGATGATTATGAGGACGAAGAGCCAATGCCAAAGAAAGCAAAAGGCAAAGGTAACAAGCCTCGCCGTAAACATACCTGGCTGTGGCTGTTGTTCAAGCTGGGTATCGTCGTGGCGGTACTGGTTGCGGCTTATGGCGTCTATCTCGATCAGAAAATCCGTAGCCGCATCGACGGTAAAGTCTGGGAGCTTCCGGCAGCAGTGTATGGCCGGATGGTTAACCTCGAACCGGATATGCAGGTCAGCAAAAACGAGATGGTGCGTCTGCTGAATGCAACGCAGTATCGTCAGGTCAGTGCCATGACCCGCCCGGGTGAATATACCGTGCAGGCCAACAGCATTGAGATGATCCGCCGTCCGTTTGATTTCCCTGACAGTAAAGAAGGGCAGGTGCGCGCGCGTCTGACCTTTGACGGCGATCGCCTGGAAAAAATCGAGAATATGGAGAACAACCGCCAGTTCGGTTTCTTCCGTCTCGATCCGCGTCTGATCACCATGCTGCAGTCGGCCAATGGCGAACAGCGCCTGTTCGTGAAGCGCAGCGGCTTCCCGGACCTGCTGGTGGATACGCTGCTGGCGACCGAAGATCGTCATTTCTATGAGCATGACGGGATTAGCCTGTACTCGATCGGTCGTGCAGTGCTGGCGAACCTGACCGCAGGACGGACGGTGCAGGGGGCAAGTACCCTGACCCAGCAGCTGGTGAAAAACCTGTTCCTCTCCAGCGAACGTTCGTACTGGCGTAAGGCCAACGAAGCCTACATGGCGCTGATCGTCGATGCCCGTTACAGCAAGGACCGCATCCTTGAACTGTATATGAACGAGGTCTACCTCGGTCAGAGCGGCGACAACGAAATCCGTGGTTTCCCGCTGGCGAGCCTCTACTACTTTGGCCGTCCGGTCGAAGAGCTGAGCCTCGATCAGCAGGCGCTGCTGGTAGGGATGGTGAAAGGGGCGTCGATTTACAACCCATGGCGTAATCCAAAGCTGGCGCTGGAACGACGCAATCTGGTCCTGCGTTTACTGCAGCAGCAGAATGTTATCGACCAGGAACTGTATGACATGCTGAGCGCGCGTCCGTTGGGCGTGCAGCCGCGTGGCGGGGTGATCTCTCCGCAGCCGGCCTTTATGCAGATGGTGCGTCAGGAGCTGCAGGCGAAGCTGGGCGATAAGGTGAAAGATCTCTCCGGCGTGAAGATCTTTACCACCTTTGACTCGGTGGCGCAGGATGCGGCAGAAAAAGCGGCGATCGACGGTATTCCGGCATTGAAAAAGCAGCGTAAGCTGCCGGATCTGGAAACCGCGATGGTGGTGGTTGACCGCTTTACCGGTGAAGTCCGGGCGATGGTCGGCGGTGCGGAGCCGCAGTTTGCCGGCTATAACCGTGCGATGCAGGCGCGTCGTTCGATCGGTTCTCTGGCGAAGCCGGCGACCTATCTGACGGCATTAAGCCAGCCGAATCAGTATCGTCTGAACACCTCGATTGCTGATGCGCCGATTACCATTCGTCTGCCAAACGGCCAGACCTGGTCTCCGCAGAACGACGATCGTCGTTTCAGCGGCCAGGTCATGCTGGTGGACGCGCTGACGCGCTCGATGAACGTCCCGACCGTGAATCTGGGGATGGCGCTGGGCTTACCGGCGATCACCGATACCTGGGTCAAACTGGGGGTACCGAAAGAGCAGCTTAACCCGGTACCGGCGATGATTCTGGGGGCGCTGAACCTGACGCCAATCGAAGTCGCCCAGGCGTTCCAGACGATCGCCAGCGGCGGTAACCGCGCGACGCTTTCAGCGCTGCGTTCGGTCATCGCGGAAGACGGCACCGTACTGTACCAGAGCTATCCGCAGGCAGAACGCGCGGTACCGGCTCAGGCGGCGTACATGACGCTGTGGACCATGCAGCAGGTTGTCCAGCGCGGGACCGGTCGTCAACTTGGCGCGAAGTATCCTGGCCTGCACCTGGCAGGGAAAACCGGGACCACCAACAATAACGTCGATACCTGGTTTGCCGGCATCGACGGAAGTCAGGTGACGATTACCTGGGTGGGACGCGATAACAACCAGCCGACCAAGCTGTACGGCGCCAGCGGCGCAATGTCGATTTACCAGCGCTATCTGGCCAATCAGACGCCGACGCCGTTGACGCTGACGGCGCCGGAAGATGTGGTTGATATGGGTGTCGACAGCAGCGGTAACTTCCTGTGCAGCGGTGGGGTCCGTTCGCTTCCGGTCTGGACCACTACGCCGGATGCGTTGTGCCGCCAGGGCGAGCAGATGCAACAGCAGCAGCTGGAGCAACAGCAGCAGAACAATCCGTTTAATCAGTCCGGACAGCAGCAACAGCAGCAGCCGGCAACACAGCAGCAGCAACAGCCGCCGAAGCAGGAAAAGAGCGATGGTGTAGCGGGCTGGATTAAGGACATGTTCGGCAGCAACTGATTGTCCGCCTGACCAGGCCCTCTGATGCGAAAGTATCAGAGGGTTTTTTTATTTCCGCACATTAGTTAACAGTCACTTAACCCCACAATAACTGCCTGGTTATTATTTCATCCTTCGGTATTCAGAGCGGCCATATTGCTTGCCTTGCATTCGGCGTTTCGCCTATTATTGCATTGGTCATAATAATAATTCTCGTTTACGTTATCATTCACTTTCATCAGAGATATACCAATGGCGCGTCCAAAAACTGCTCAGCCAAATCACTCGCTGCGTAAAATCGCAGTCGTAGTAGCCACGGCGGTTAGCGGCATGTCTGTCTACGCACAGGCGGCAGTTGAACCGAATAAAGAAGAAACAATCACCGTTATCGCAGCTCCTGTTGACCAGGAAAGTGCCTGGGGTCCGGCACCGACGATCGCGGCTAAACGTTCAGCAACTGCCACCAAAACCGATACCCCAATCGAAAAAACACCGCAGTCTGTCTCCGTGGTGACCCGTGCTGAGATGGATATGAAGCAGCCGACGACGGTAAAAGAAGCGCTGGCCTATACGCCAGGCGTGTTCTCCACCCGCGGCAGCTCCACCACCTATGACGTGGTCTCTATTCGTGGTTTCACCACATCTTCAACGGTCAACACCAACCAGTATCTGGATGGCATGAAGCTGCAGGGTGATAACTACTCTGAAATGTCGATGGACCCTTACTTCCTCGAGCGCGTGGAACTGATGCGCGGTCCGACCTCCGTTCTTTATGGAAAGAGCAACCCGGGCGGCATCGTCAGCATGGTGAGCAAGCGCCCGACCACTGAACCGCTGAAAGAAGTGCAGTTCAAAATGGGCACCGATAATCTGTGGCAGACCGGCTTTGACTTCAGCGATGCCATCGATGACGACGGCGTGTGGTCCTACCGCCTGACCGGTTTAGGCCGCAGCCAGGATGCGCAGCAGCAGATGGCAAAATCGACCCGCTACGCGGTCGCGCCGTCCTTTAGCTGGCGTCCGGATGATAAAACCGATTTCACCTTCCTGAGCAACTTCCAGAACGATCCGGATGCGGGTTACTACGGCTGGTTGCCTCGCGAAGGGACCGTGGTGCCGTATTACGACGCCAACGGCAATGCGCATAAACTGCCGACGGATTACAACGAAGGTGAGCCGGATAACAAGATGTCCCGCCGCCAGAAGATGGTCGGCTACAGCTTCTCGCATCAGTTTGATGACACCTTCACCGTACGTCAGAACCTGCGCTATGCGGAAGTGAATACTCTGTATCGCTCAGTCTATGGTAACGGCTACGTCGCGCCGGGTCAGATCAGCCGTGCCTATGTGCGTTCGGATGAAAACCTGAACACTTTCACAGTGGATAATCAGCTGCAGTCCAAATTCGCGACAGGCCCGGTCGATCACACGCTGCTGACCGGTGTCGATTACATGCGTATGCGTAACGACATAGACGCAGACTACGGTTCTGCCAGCTCGATCGACATGCAGAACCCTCAGTATGGTAATCCGAACATCAATGTGACCTTCCCGTATGCGGTGCTGAATCGCCAGGAGCAAACCGGGGCGTACGTTCAGGATCAAGCGGAGTGGGATAAGTGGGTACTCACCCTCGGCGGTCGTTATGATTACGCTAAATCTTCTACGCTGACCCGTTCAACCAACACGACTGCTGAAGTGAACGACCATAAGTTCACTTGGCGCGGTGGTCTGAACTACCTGTTCGACAACGGGATATCCCCTTACTTCAGCTACAGCGAATCTTTTGAGCCTGTTTCTGGCGCGACAAAAGAGGGAAAACCGTTTGACCCATCTATGGGCAAACAGTACGAAGCTGGCGTGAAGTACGTGCCGAAAGATATGCCAGTTGTGCTAACTGCCGCTGTGTATCAACTGACCAAAGATGGCAACCTGACGGCTGACCCAAGCGCACCGACCAGTGGCTTCAGTGTTCAGGGTGGCGAAATCCGCTCTCGTGGTGTTGAGCTGGAAGCAAAAGCGGCGGTGAACGCCAACGTTAACGTAACCGCGTCGTACACTTTCACAGATGCCAAATACACGCATGATACTTGGTATGAAGGCAAACGCCCGGCAGAAATCCCACGCAACATGGCTTCTCTGTGGGCGGATTACACCTTCCACGAAACAGCGCTCAGCGGTTTGACCATTGGCGCAGGCACCCGCTACATTGGCAACACCGTCAGCTACTACTCGGCGAACTCGCCGAAAGCGTATGAATCGTTCAACGTAGCGGGTTATATGCTGGCAGATGCGACGGTGAAATACGATCTGGCCCGTTTTGGCCTGCCGGGATCGTCCATCGGTGTGAATGTGGCCAACCTGTTCGATCGTGAATACGTCTCCAGCTGCTACAGCGAGTATGCATGCTACTGGGGCGCAGGTCGTCAGGTCGTTGCGACCGGAACCTTCCGTTTCTAATCACTTAATGGGCGCGGTTCGCCGCGCCTTTCACCAGGTCGCCGCTATGCAGGAACAGACTCCGCACACCGATACCACGTTCTCACTGAACCGCGTCACCTTTCGCGTACCAGGCCGTACGCTGCTGCATCCTCTCTCCTTAACGTTCCCGGCTGGAAAAGTGACGGGCCTGATTGGCCATAACGGATCCGGCAAATCCACACTGCTGAAAATGCTGGGTCGCCATCAGCCGCCTTCGGAAGGGGATGTGCTGCTGGACGGGCAACCGCTGGATAGCTGGAGCAGCAAAGCCTTTGCCCGCAAAGTCGCCTACTTACCGCAGCAGCTGCCGCCGGCAGAAGGGATGACGGTACGTGAGCTGGTGGCTATTGGTCGCTATCCGTGGCACGGCGCGTTGGGGCGTTTCGGCAGCGCCGATCGGGAGAAGGTGGAAGAAGCGATTGCGCTGGTAGGTCTCAAACCGCTGGCGCACCGGCTGGTGGACAGCCTCTCCGGAGGCGAACGCCAACGTGCGTGGATTGCCATGCTGGTAGCCCAGGACAGCCGTTGTTTGTTGCTGGATGAACCTACCTCAGCGCTGGATATTGCCCATCAGGTTGATGTGCTCGCGCTGGTGCACCGTCTGAGCCAGCAGCGCGGCTTAACGGTGATTGCGGTTCTGCATGATATTAATATGGCCGCCCGGTATTGCGATTATCTGGTCGCCTTACGCGGTGGTGAGATGATTGCCCAGGGCACGCCGGCGGAGCTGATGCGTAGCGAAACGCTGGAGCAAATCTACGGTATCCCTATGGGCATTCTGCCGCATCCGGCGGGTAACGCGCCGGTAAGTTTTGTGTATTGATGGATAAGACCCATTTCCACACGCGCCGTCGGCTGTTGACGGCGATGGCCCTGTCGCCCCTGCTGTGGCAGATGCGGCACGCGCAGGCTACGGCTATCGACCCGCAGCGCATAGTGGCGCTGGAGTGGCTGCCGGTAGAGCTGCTGCTGGCGCTCGGCGTGACGCCCTACGGCGTGGCCGATATTCCGAACTATAACCTGTGGGTGAACGAGCCCGCGTTACCTGCCTCGGTGATCGATGTTGGTTTGCGCACGGAGCCGAACCTTGAGCTGCTGACGCAGATGAAACCGTCGTTTATCTTCTGGTCGGCAGGCTACGGGCCGTCGGCGGAGAAGCTGGCGCGTATCGCTCCGGGGCAAGGCTTCACCTTCAGCGACGGCAAACGCCCGCTGCTGATGGCCCAGAAATCCCTTAACGAGATGGCCGAACTGATTGGCCGACAGCAGGAGGCGAAACGCCACCTGGCTGAATTTGATGCGCTGATGGAGAGCCTGCGTCCGCGGTTTGCTCAGCGCGGCGATCGCCCGCTGCTGATGATCACCTTGCTGGATCCTCGCCACGTGCTGGTTTTCGGGGACAACTGCCTGTTCCAGGAGGTACTCGATCGCTTTGGCATTAAAAACGCCTGGCGCGGCGAGACCACCTTCTGGGGGAGCGTCAGCGTCGGGATCGATCGGCTGGCGGCTTACAAAGAGGCGGATGTGATCTGCTTTGACCATGGTAATCAGGCCGAGATGGCGCAACTGATGGCTACGCCGCTGTGGCGGGCGATGCCGTTTGTCCGCGAAGGACGTTTCCAGCGCGTACCGGCGGTCTGGTTCTATGGCGCAACGCTGTCGGCGATGCATTTCGCCCGCGTGCTGGCGGATGCCCAGGGAGGCGCGGCGTGAGATCGCGAATTTCTCCTCTGACGGCGCTGCTGCTGGCGGTACTGGTGGTTGCGGCTTTCAGCCTCAGCCTGTTCAATCTTCATGCTGCGTTGCCGCAAAGCCAGTGGTGGCAGGCGTTACGGCAGCCGGATATCGATAATATTGCCCAGATGCTGTTCCACTACAGCCTGCTGCCGAGGCTGGCGGTATCGCTGCTGGTTGGCGCCGGGCTGGGGCTGGTCGGCGTATTGTTCCAGCAGGTGCTGCGCAACCCGCTGGCGGAACCGACCACTCTCGGGGTGGCCACCGGCGCTCAACTGGGGATGACGGTGACGACGCTCTGGGCGATCCCCGGCGTACTGGCGTCGCAGTTTGCCGCGCTGGCGGGGGCCTGCCTGGTCGGGGCGCTGGTGTTCGGCGTCTCCTGGGGCAAGCGGCTCTCGCCGGTGACCCTGATTCTTGCCGGCCTGGTGGTCAGCCTTTACTGCGGGGCGCTGAATCAACTGATGGTGATTTTCCATCACGATCAGCTGCAGAGTATGTTCCTGTGGAGCACGGGTACGCTGACGCAAACCGACTGGAGCGTGGTGCAACGGCTGTGGCCGCAATTGCTCGGCGGCGCCATTTTAACCCTGTTGCTGCTGCGCCCGCTGACGCTGATGGGGCTGGATGATGGCGTGGCGCGTAACCTCGGGCTGGCGCTGTCGCTGGCGCGTCTGGCAACGCTGACGCTGGCGATTGTCATCAGCGCCTTGCTGGTGAACGCGGTGGGGATTATCGGCTTTATCGGCCTGTTTGCGCCGCTGCTGGCGAAAATGCTCGGCGCCCGTCGCCTGCTGTCGCGTCTACTGCTGGCGGCGCTGATTGGCGCCCTCATTCTGTGGCTGTCGGACCAGCTCATTCTGTGGCTGACCCGGGTGTGGATGGAAGTCTCAACCGGTTCGGTGACGGCGCTGATCGGTGCGCCGTTGCTGCTGTGGCTGCTGCCGCGACTGCGCAGCATCAGCGCGCCGGTGATGAATGTCGGCGACAAGGCGCTGGTCGAACGGCAAAACGTGCAGTGGTTTGCTCTCGGTGGCCTGGTGATTCTGCTGCTGGCGATCGTCGTTGCCCTGACATTTGGCCGGGATGCGCAGAGCTGGCACTGGGCGAGCGGTTCACTGTTGGATCAGCTGATGCCGTGGCGCTGGCCGCGGGTGTTTGCCGCGCTGTTCGCCGGGGTGATGCTGGCGGTCGCCGGCTGTATTATCCAGCGCCTGACCGGCAACCCGATGGCAAGCCCGGAAGTGCTGGGGATCAGCTCCGGCGCGGCGTTCGGGATTGTCATGATGCTGTTTTTTGTCCCTGGCAACGCGTTTGGCTGGCTGCTGCCCGCCGGGAGCCTGGGAGCGGCGGTGACGCTGCTGGTGATCCTGATTGCCGCCGGACGCGGTGGCTTCTCGCCGCACCGGATGCTGCTGGCGGGGATGGCGCTCAGCACCGCCTTCACCATGCTGTTGATGATGCTGCAGGCCAGCGGCGATCCGCGGATGGCGCAGATCCTGACGTGGATCTCCGGGTCGACCTACAGCGCTACGCCGGAGATGGTGCTGTGCAGCGGTATCGCGATGGTCGTGCTGCTGGCGCTGGCGCCGCTGTGCCGACGCTGGATGACCATTCTATCGTTAGGCGGTGAAGCGGCGCGTGCGGTGGGCATGGCGCTGACCCCGTCACGCATTGGCCTGCTGATGCTGGCCGCGTGCCTGACGGCAACCGCTACGCTGACGATCGGCCCGTTGAGTTTTGTCGGCCTGATGGCGCCGCATATTGCGCGCATGATGGGATTCCGCCGCACGATGCCGCAGATGGTGGTATCCGGATTGATTGGGGGTCTGCTGCTGGTCTTTGCCGATTGGTGCGGGCGGATGATGATGTTCCCGTATCAGATCCCAGCCGGTCTGCTGTCGACCTTTATCGGTGCGCCGTACTTTATCTATTTGCTGAGAAAGCAGAGCCGCTAAGATATTCCCCGGCGCCGGGTTCCGTGCGCCGGGGATAAAACACGATTACAGCTGCGCGAAAGCGCGGCGTGCGGCGGCGATGGTATCGTTGATATCTTCGACGCTGTGAGCCACGGACATAAAGCCCGCTTCAAACGCCGACGGCGCCAGATAGACCCCTTCTTCCAGCATCAGATGGAAGAAACGCTTAAAGCGCTCAACGTCGCATTTCAGCACATCCTGATAGCTGGTGACCGTTTCGGCATCGGTGAAGAAGATGCCGAACATCCCGCCTACGTTGTTGACCACCAGCGGAATACCCGCGTCGCGAGCTGCATCCAGCAGTCCCTGAGCCAGCTGGTTGGTCAAATCCGTCAGCGTTTCGTGAACGCCCGGCTGCGCCACTTCGCTTAAGCAGGCAAAGCCGGCGGCCATGGCAATCGGGTTACCGGAGAGGGTCCCGGCCTGATAAACCGGACCGGTCGGGGCCAGGGCATCCATAACGTCGCGACGGCCGCCAAATGCGCCGACCGGCATGCCGCCACCGATGATTTTGCCCAGGCAGGTCAGGTCCGGCACCACGTTATAGTGCGACTGGGCTCCCGCCAGCGCGACGCGGAAACCGGTCATCACTTCATCGATAATCAACAGCGCGCCAAATTCATCGCACAGCGCGCGCAGACCCGGCAGGAACTCAGGCAGCGGCGGGATGCAGTTCATGTTACCGGCAACCGGCTCCACGATAATGCAGGCGATCTCTTGCGGATACTGCTCGAACGCGGTGCGCACGGATGCCAGATCGTTGTAGGTGCAGGTCAGGGTATGTTTGGCGAAATCGGCCGGTACGCCTGGAGAGTTCGGCTGACCCAGCGTCAAAGCGCCAGATCCCGCTTTAACCAGCAGGCAGTCGGCGTGGCCGTGGTAGCAGCCTTCAAATTTGATGATCTTATCGCGGCCGGTAAAACCGCGGGCCAGGCGAATGGCGCTCATTGTCGCTTCGGTGCCGGAGTTCACCATACGCACCATATCCATGGTCGGGACCAGTTCCGTCACCAGCTCCGCCATTTTGACTTCCATCTCGGTCGGGGCGCCGAAGCTCAGACCGCGTTCTGCCGCTTCAATTACCGCGTTGCGAATCGCCGGATGGTTGTGGCCCAGCACCATCGGTCCCCAGGAACCGACATAATCGATATAAGCTTTACCATCGACATCATACAGTCTGGCGCCGTCAGCGCGTTCGATAAACAGCGGGGTGCCACCAACGCCGCTAAAGGCGCGTACCGGCGAGTTCACGCCGCCGGGGATGAGTTCACGTGCGGCGCTATAGAGTGTTTCAGATTTGCTCATTGCGATGATCCTGGTTCGTGATAAATGTTTTGCTGGTTATTCTAAGTTATTCCAGGATAGTTATGAAAGTTTTGCCCAATTGAAACAAAGCGCAGCCGATGAAATTTTTCCGCGACGCGAGACGTGCGGAAGGCTAAAATATCCACCTCGTATTTGTATGACTATTGACGATGAGAGTATGAAACTAGCAGCCTCAACTTTTGAAGCAAAACAAATCGTGCGCTTGCGTCGTGGCGATATGGTCCGTCGATTAGTTCAGCGCGACAAGACGCCGCTGGCCGTATTATTGATGGCCGCGGTGGTCGGAACCCTGGCAGGGCTGGTGGGGGTCGCGTTTGAAAAGAGCGTCACCTGGGTGCAGAACATGCGTATCGGTACCCTGGTGCAGGTTGCCGATCACTGGTTCCTGATTTGGCCGCTGGCCTTTATTTTTTCGGCGCTGTTGGCCATGGTCGGCTATTTCCTGGTGCGGCGTTTCGCGCCGGAAGCGGGAGGCTCCGGGATTCCGGAGATCGAAGGGGCGCTGGAAGAGCTGCGTCCGGTTCGCTGGTGGCGCGTGCTGCCGGTTAAATTTATCGGCGGCATGGGGACCCTGGGCGCCGGGATGGTTCTGGGTCGCGAAGGGCCGACGGTGCAGTTGGGCGGTAACGTCGGGCGCATGGTGCTGGATATCTTCCGCATGCGCAGTCCCGAAGCTCGCCATACGCTGCTGGCAACCGGGGCAGCGGCAGGTTTGTCCGCCGCCTTTAACGCGCCGCTGGCGGGGATCCTGTTCATTATTGAAGAGATGCGCCCGCAGTTCCGCTACAACCTGATTTCGATTAAAGCCGTCTTTACCGGCGTGATTATGTCGAGCATCGTATTTCGGGTGTTTAATGGCGAGTCGGCGCTCATCGAAGTCGGCAAGCTGAGTGATGCGCCGGTCAATACCCTGTGGCTGTACCTGATTCTGGGGATGATTTTTGGCTGCATCGGGCCGCTGTTTAACCGTCTGGTGTTGAGTACCCAGGATATGTTCCAGCGCTTCCACGGCGGCGACACCAAAAAGTGGGTGCTGATCGGTGGCGCCATCGGTGGGCTGTGCGGCGTGCTCGGGCTGATTCAGCCGGCGGCGTCGGGAGGTGGATTTAACCTGATTCCTATCGCCGCGGCGGGTAATTTCTCCGTTGGCCTGCTGTTATTTATCTTTGTTGCCCGCGTGATTACCACGTTGCTCTGCTTCTCTTCCGGCGCTCCTGGCGGTATTTTTGCGCCGATGCTGGCGTTGGGAACTCTGCTGGGAACGGCCTTCGGTATGGCGGTTACGCCGCTGCTGCCGGCCTATCATCTGGATGCCGGGACCTTTGCGATTGCCGGTATGGGCGCGCTGCTGGCGGCTTCCATTCGTGCGCCGCTGACCGGCATCGTGCTGGTGCTGGAGATGACGGATAACTATCAGCTCATTTTGCCAATGATTATTACCTGTCTTGGCGCAACACTACTGGCGCAATTCCTTGGTGGTAAGCCTTTGTATTCCACTATCCTTGAACGAACTCTGGAAAAGCAGGCCGCGGAGCAAGCGGCGAAAGCGCAGCAGGTTGCCGGGGAGAATACTTGAACGATTTACCAGGGTATTAGATAATGGCTCAAAAGGTCGGGTTATTCTTTAACCGACCAGAAGTATCAATGGGAGCATAAAATGAGTGATGACATCGCGTTGCCGCTGGAGTTTACTGAAGCCGCAGCCAAAAAAGTAAAATTCCTGATTGCCGATGAAGACAACCCGAACCTGAAGCTGCGTGTTTATATCACCGGTGGCGGTTGCAGTGGTTTCCAGTACGGCTTCACCTTTGACGATCAGGTTAACGAAGGTGATATGACCATTGAAAAACAGGGCGTTGGCCTGGTGGTCGATCCGATGAGCCTGCAGTATCTGGTCGGCGGCGCCGTCGATTACACTGAAGGTCTGGAAGGTTCGCGGTTTATCGTGACCAACCCGAATGCGAAGAGCACCTGCGGCTGCGGGTCTTCATTCAGCGTCTGATCCCGGCGTCTGATTCTCGCCCCGGCACAGGTTGCTGCCGGGGGAGAAAGTTCGCGTTTATCGTCCGTTCTCGTCGAGAGCAAACGTCGGCAGCTTCAGGTGCCAGCGGATAGCCGCAAGGCGAATGATCAGCGTGACCCCCATCCCCATCATCGCCGCGTTTTCCAGCGGAACATGAAACGTATCATAAGCGGTAGCATGAACGATCCCACCAGCAATACAGGCCGTGGCGTAGATTTCCGTACGTAGAATCATGGGAATTTCGCGAGCCAGCACGTCGCGAATGATCCCGCCGCCCACGCCGGTCACGACACCCATACAGATCGCCACCAGCGGTCCGCTATGCGCCAGAAAGGCTTTATTCACGCCAATGCCCACAAACACCGCCAGGCCAACGGCATCCAGCACCGGTAGGATCCATTTCGGCAGGCGGCGCGGCTGACGGACCAGCAAAATAGTCATCATGCTGGTGACCATAGCGACCACCAGGTCGGTGGGGTCTTTGACCCAGAATACCGGGCCGTTGGCGAGGGCCATATCACGAATCGTTCCGCCACCCACGGCGGTCACCACGCCAAGCACCAGTACGCCAAAAGGGTCCATACGGAGTTTACCGGCCAGCAGTACGCCCGAGATTGCAAATACGGCGGTGCCAATAATATCCAGCCAATAGACAAGCATCGTCAGTTCTCGTTTCGCGCCCGGTTCCTTAGGCTATTTTATTCATCATGGTGAATCCGGCGGCGTCCGCCTACCGTACCGATAAGGCGTAACGCTGCCGGGATGACGCTGTTGTACTGCGTAAACGGTGCTATTTGACCTGTTCGAGCGCAGTGCAGAGCTGTTTAGCGGCGAGGATAATACGCGGGCTTGCGCGTTCAAACCAGTCGCCATGCACTGCAATTGGGGTAATTTTTAACTGATTATGCCAGTAACGCTCGACGTCGGGGAGACGGCTGTCGTCACCGGCGATGACAATCGCCTGGGGCTGCCTTGCCAGAACCTGTTCGCGACTGACCTGTGGCCAGGGGACGGTACTGGAGGCGAAAATATTCTCACCACCGCAGAGGGTCAGGACCTGATCCTGAATGGAGCCCCGGCTGCTGGTAAACAGCGGGTTGGAGCCAAACTGCATGAAGACGCGCTTCTTTGGCGTGTTGGCGTAGCGCGTTTTGAGGGCCTCGTAGTCGTCCTGCATTTGCCGGGCGGCTTCACGAGCTTTTTCCGGCTGCGGGCTCCACTGCGCCAGCTGACGGATCGTCGCGATTATCTCTTCGATCGTCGAGGTGTTGACCCACAGCACTTTGATGCCTAACGCCTGCAGTTGATTCACCTGCCGCTCCGCGTTGCCGCCGCGCCAGGCAAGAATCAGATCGGGCTTCAGCGCGACGATCCGTTCCAGATTCATTCCCTGCCAGCTGGCGACCTGTTCGATAGCGCTGGCCTGCGGCGGATAATCGGAATAGCTGCTGACGGCAACCGGGGTGATCCCGGCAGCAAAGGCCAGCTCGGTATTGGACGGTGATAGCGTGATGACCCGCGGCGCGGCGAGGAGCCACGCCGGGACAAGCAACAGCAGGGCGCTAAGCGCCAGGGTGAGCGACTTAGCCACGTGCCAGATTCTGCACCAGCTTTTCCACCATCAGGGTGGACTGTTTCGCGGCGACGGCCAGGAACTCATCGAAGCTCAGATGAGACTGCTGGTCGGCGACATCGGAAATGGCACGCACGACCACAAAGGGGACGCCGAAGTTATGGCAGACATGCGCAATGGCGGTAGCTTCCATCTCGACCGCGACGGCCTGCGGGAAGTTGTGACGAATTTTCGCCAGCCCGACGGAACCGTTAATGAAGGCGTCGCCGCTGACGATCAGGCCGCGTACCGCGTTAAGATTCAGTGCTTCGATGCAGGTTTGCGCGGCGGCGATGAGCTTATCGTCGGCTTTGAAGCCGGCCGGGCAGCCCGGCAGCTGGCCATATTCGTAGCCAAATGCGGTGACGTCGGCATCGTGGTAGCGGGTTTCGTCGGAGATGACGATATCGCCCACTTTCAGCGTTGGCGCGAGGCCGCCAGCAGAACCGGTGTTGATGATCACGTCCGGCTTACAAATTTCCAGCAGCAGTGCGGCACCCATGGCGGCCGCCACTTTGCCAATTCCTGATTTTAACAGGGCAACATCGGTGCCGTTCAGCTGACCGGTGTAGATTTCGCTGCCGCCAAGCGCCAGGGTCTGGCGGTTTTCGATTTTGTCGCGCAGAAGGGTAACTTCTTCTTCCATAGCGCCAATAATGCCGATTTTCATAGATTTACTCGCGATGTGTCAGGTTTAGTTGCATAGTCTATCATGCACTCAGAAGGAAACGTTATTGCTCGCGCGGGAGAGGCCATGGCAAAAATTGATTTTCGCAACAAGATTAACTGGCGTCGGCGCTACCGCTCACCGCAGGGCGTCGAAACGGAACGTGAAATTCTGCGCATTTTCGAAAGCGACCGCGGGCGGATTATTAACTCGCCGGCGATCCGCCGTCTGCAGCAAAAAACGCAGGTTTTTCCGCTGGAACGTAATGCGGCGGTGCGCACTCGTTTAACCCACTCCCTTGAAGTTCAGCAGGTTGGCCGCTATATCGCCAAAGAGATCCTGAGTCGGCTGAAAGAGCAGCACCTGCTGGAAAGCTACGGGCTGGATGAGCTGACCGGGCCGTTTGAGAGCGTCGTCGAGATGGCCTGTCTCATGCACGACATCGGCAACCCGCCGTTTGGCCATTTTGGCGAAGCGGCAATTAATGACTGGTTCGGACAGCGGCTTGTGCCCGATGACGCGGCGGGAGAACCGTTAGCGCAGGATCGTTGCACGGTTGAAGCGCTGCGTTTGCAGGCGGGGCAGACGGAACTGAATACGCTACGGAGCAAAGTTCGCCAGGATCTGTGCTGGTTTGAGGGCAACGCCCAGGGTATTCGTTTGGTCCATACGCTGATGCGTATGAATCTGACCTGGGCGCAGGTTGGCTGCATTTTAAAGTACACGCGCCCGGCCTGGTGGCGCGGTGAACTGCCCGACAGCCACAGTTATTTAATGAAAAAACCTGGTTATTATTTAGCCGAAGAGGGCTATATTGCGCGGTTACGTAAAGAACTTGATCTGGCGCCTTACAATCGTTTTCCATTGACATGGATTATGGAAGCCGCAGACGATATTTCATATTGCGTGGCCGATCTTGAAGATGCAGTAGAAAAACGAATTTTCAGCGTCGAACAGCTTTATCAGTTGCTGTACGAGGCCTGGGGCCAGCATGAAAAAGGCTCGCTGTTTTCGCAGGTGGTCGAAAATGCGTGGGAGAAATCGCGCTCGAATTCTCTCAGTCGAAGCACTGAAGATCAGTTCTTTATGTATTTGCGGGTCAATACGTTGAATAAACTGGTGCCGTATGCGGCGCGGCGGTTTATCGATAATTTGCCGAAGATCTTTACCGGTGATTTTAATCATGCGCTGCTTGAAGATGATAGCGACTGTAGTCAACTGCTGGAATTATATAAAAACGTCGCGATAAAACATGTATTTAGTCATCAGGATGTCGAGCAGCTGGAATTACAGGGCTATCGCGTTATTAGCGGTCTTCTGGATATCTATGCGCCGTTACTCAATTTGTCACTGGAAGACTTTAGTTTATTAGTGGAAAAAGAGCGGGTAAGAATTTTCCCCATTGCTTCGCGCTTGTTCCAGAAACTTTCGACGCGTCATCGGCTGGCCTATGTTGAGGCGGTGAATAAGATTTCTCGCGATGATGAGGCGTTTCCGATAATGGAATATTATTATCGCTGCCGGCTGATTCAGGACTATATCAGCGGCATGACGGACTTGTATGCGTGGGATGAATATCGTCGCTTAATGGCGGTAGAATAGGTACAGGTTTTGTAAAGACGGACAATAAATTTTTACTTTTTGCCGACGCTTAATTCCGGAACTTAGCGCGATAAAATGACTCTGATAGTCACTTACATAGCAATTGCGTTATCCAAAATCGAGATTGAGACATGATGAAAAAAACCACGTTAGCAATGAGTGCACTGGCTCTGAGTTTAGGTCTGGCGTTATCCCCGCTCTCTGCGAGCGCGGCAGAAACGTCCTCTTCAGCCCCCAACGCGCAGCAGATGCCGAGTCTGGCGCCTATGCTGGAAAAAGTAATGCCATCAGTTGTGAGCATTAATGTTGAGGGCAGCACGACGGTAAATACCCCGCGGATGCCGCGTAACTTCCAGCAGTTCTTCGGCGACAACTCGCCGTTCTGCCAGGATGGTTCGCCGTTCCAGAGCTCACCATTCTGTCAGGGTGGTGCACAGGGCGGCGGAGCGCAGGGTGACGGTGGTCAGCAGCAGAAATTTATGGCGTTAGGTTCCGGGGTTATTATCGACGCAGCGAAAGGCTATGTCGTGACCAACAACCACGTTGTCGACAATGCCACCACCATCAAAGTACAGCTGAGCGATGGCCGTAAGTTTGATGCGAAAGTCGTTGGTAAAGATCCGCGTTCCGATATCGCGCTGATCCAGATTCAGGATCCGAAAGAGCTGACGGCGATCAAGCTGGCGGACTCCGATGCGCTGCGCGTGGGTGATTACACCGTCGCGATCGGTAACCCGTTTGGCCTCGGTGAAACGGTGACCTCGGGTATCGTTTCTGCCCTGGGCCGTAGCGGACTTAACGTCGAAAACTACGAAAACTTTATCCAGACTGATGCCGCCATTAACCGTGGTAACTCCGGCGGGGCGCTGGTTAACCTGAACGGCGAGCTGATCGGCATCAACACCGCGATCCTGGCGCCGGACGGCGGCAACATTGGTATCGGTTTTGCCATCCCGAGCAACATGGTGAAAAACCTGACCGAACAGATGGTCAAGTATGGCCAGGTGAAACGCGGTGAGCTGGGTATCATGGGCACCGAGCTGAACTCTGAACTGGCGAAAGCGATGAAAGTTGATGCCCAGCGCGGGGCGTTCGTCAGCCAGGTGATGCCAGGGTCTGCGGCAGCGAAAGCCGGCATTAAAGCGGGTGATGTGATTACCTCGCTGAACGGTAAACCGATCAGCAGCTTCGCCGCGCTGCGTGCTCAGGTCGGTACGATGCCGATTGGTAGCAAAGTCCAGCTGGGCCTGGTACGCGATGGCAAGCCGGTGAACGTCACCGTCGAGCTGCAGCAGAGCAACCAGACTCAGGTTGACTCAAGCAGCATCTTCAATGGTATTGAAGGTGCGGAGATGAGCAACAAAGGTCAGGATAAAGGTGTGACGGTCAATAACGTGAAGGCGGGGACTCCGGCGGCGCAAATTGGCCTCAAGAAAGGTGACATTATCGTCGGCGCTAACCAGCAGCCGGTGAAAAATATCGCAGATTTGCGCAAAATCTTCGATGCCAAACCTTCGGTGCTGGCGCTGAATATCCAACGTGGCGACGCGACGATTTATCTGCTGATGCAGTAATCGCTCACCGTGAAACCGGCCCCTTCTCCTCGTTGAGGGAAGGGGCTTTTTTTTGCCCGCATTTACCCTGCGTTTTCATTCTGTGACCCCACCCGCAACTCCACACTTCTCCGTCCTGCTTTATGCATATGCACAATGCGACGCACACTGAACTCTTTTATGCTGGTGCCCTGCTTACGGGAGGGTTACATGGCTGGCTGGCATCTTGATACCAAAATGGCGCAGGATATTGTGGCACGCACGATGCGCATCATTGATACCAATATCAACGTAATGGATGCCCGTGGGCGGATTATCGGCAGCGGCGATCGTGAGCGAATTGGGGAATTGCACGAAGGGGCGCTGCTGGTGCTTTCTCAGGGCCGGGTAGTGGATATCGATGATGCAGTTGCCCGCCATCTGCACGGCGTTCGTCAGGGGATCAACCTGCCTTTGCGCCTGGAAGGGGAGATTGTCGGCGTTATTGGCCTGACCGGCGAACCCGAAACGCTGCGTAAGTATGGCGAGCTGGTGTGCATGACCGCTGAGATGATGCTTGAGCAGTCGCGACTGATGCACCTGCTGGCGCAGGACAGTCGTCTGCGTGAAGAGCTGGTGATGAACCTGATTCAGGCGGAAGAGAATACGCCGGCGCTAACGGAGTGGGCCCAGCGTTTGGGGATCGATCTGAACCAGCCGCGGGTTGTCGCGATGATTGAAGTGGACAGCGGCCAGCTTGGCGTCGACAGCGCCATGGCCGAACTGCAGCAGCTCCAGACCGCGCTGACCACCCCCGATCGTAACAATCTGGTCGCTATCGTCTCTTTGACGGAGATGGTGGTTCTCAAGCCGGCGCTCAATGCTTTTGGCCGCTGGGACGCAGACGATCATGGCAAGCGGGTTGAGCAGCTTATCGCGAGGATGAAAGAGAACGGGCAGCTGCGGTTTCGCGTCGCGCTGGGTAACTTTTTCACCGGCCCCGGGAGTATTGCCCGGTCGTACCGTACCGCCCGCACCACCATGATGGTCGGCAAGCAGCGGATGCCTGAAAGCCGCAGCTATTTTTACCAGGATCTGATGCTGCCGGTGTTGCTCGATAGCCTGCGCGGCGGCTGGCAGGCCAATGAGCTGGCCCGTCCGCTGGTCCGGCTGAAGGCGATGGATAATAACGGCCTGCTGCGTCGGACGCTGCAGGCGTGGTTCCGCCATAACGTGCAGCCGCTGGCTACCTCAAAGGCGCTGTTTATTCATCGCAATACCCTGGAATATCGACTGAACCGTATTTCGGAGTTGACCGGACTGGATCTGGGAAACTTCGACGACCGCCTGCTGCTGTATATTTCGCTGCAGCTGGATGAGCAGCGCTAGCCGATAATCTGCCCGGCTGTCGTTGGAATTGCCCCGGCGGGCATGACCGGCCGGGGAGAGAAAGGGCGTTATTTGTTGCGGGTCAGTTTTTCCAGATCGGCTTCAATTTCGCTGATCTTATGGGTAACGACGCTTTCCAGATGACGCAGATCGTCGAGGATCTTGCGTTTAAGATCGACTTCGGTGCGATCGCGCTGGCAGATCTGGTCCAGCTCATCAATCACGTAGCGCAGGTTCGGGCTGATTTCCTGGACTTCTTTATACCCCTGGCCGACGCCATCGGCGACCACGGTTTTACGCTGACGCGGGTATTTAAACTTAACGCTTTTAGCGAAGAATTCGCCTTTGTCCTTCTGAAAATAGATTTTCAGAATGTCGTTGTTGGCTTCTTGCCGGAGGCTGTAACGATCGATTTCATCAGGATTGGTAATGCCCAAACTTTTCAGATTGTCGTACATAGCGGTATCCTTGAATTAAACATAACCTTTGAATAATTAACGATAAAATGTCTTTTCGCCAGCGGCAGATACAAAAAAAGCGGGGTTGCCCCCGCTTTTTAAACGACTTGCTTAGTCGATGGTACGCAGCAGTTCGTTGATGCCGACCTTACCGCGGGTCTTCGCATCGACTTTCTTCACAATCACCGCGCAGTACAGGCTGTATTTGCCATCTTTAGACGGCAGGTTGCCGGAAACCACTACGGAACCCGCCGGAACGCGACCGTAGAACACTTCGCCGGTTTCGCGGTCGTAAATTTTGGTGCTCTGGCCCAGGTATACGCCCATGGAGATAACGGAGCCTTCTTCGACGATGACGCCTTCAACCACTTCAGAGCGTGCGCCGATGAAGCAGTTATCTTCGATGATGGTCGGGTTAGCCTGCAGCGGCTCCAGAACGCCACCGATGCCGACGCCGCCGGACAGGTGAACGTTTTTACCAATCTGCGCGCAGGAACCGACGGTCGCCCAGGTATCAACCATGGAGCCTTCATCAACGTAGGCGCCGATGTTAACGTAGGACGGCATCAGGACGGTGTTGCGGGCAATGAATGCACCCTGACGCACCGCAGCCGGTGGCACCACGCGGAAACCTTCTTTCTGGAAACGCGCTTCGTCGTAGTCAGCGAATTTCATCGGTACTTTATCGAAGTAGCGGCTTTCCGCACCGTCGATAACCTGGTTATCGTTAATACGGAAAGAGAGCAGAACCGCTTTCTTCAGCCATTGATGGGTGACCCACTGGCCATCGATTTTTTCAGCGACACGCAGCGCGCCGGAATCAAGCAGAGAAATCACCTGGTTAACCGCTTCGCGGGTTACGGTATCCACATTTGCCGGCGTGATGTCGGCGCGACGCTCAAAGGCGGACTCAATAACATTCTGTAATTGCTGCATTGTTTACTCTTTCTCTTTACACATTAAAAGTTCGTCACCCTTTATCGTTTGGATTGAGGGCCTCTGTCAACCGTTGTTGTACTTCTTGTTGTAGCTCATTATTAAGCCCACGCCGGTCTGCCGTCGCGATTATAAATAAATCTTCTACTCGCTCACCAATTGTCGTAATTCTGGCCCCATGGAGTGAAATATTGAGGTCGGCGAACACCTGACCGACGCGCGCCAGCAGTCCGGGCTGATCGAGGGCAATCAGTTCAAGGAATGATTTTCTGTCGGTGTGCGTTGGCAAGAAATTGACTTCGGTGGCCACGGAGAAATGACGCAGTTTTGCGGCCTGTCGGCGTGGCGCCGGTGGCTGCCAGCTGCGTTGGGTAATGGTCTGCTCGAGGCCAAGTCGAATCATCTCATGGCGATCGGCGGAAAGCGGACTGCCGTCCGGCTCCAGGACGATGAAGGTGTCCATCGCCATCCCGTCACGGGTGGTAAAGACCTGCGCATCGTGGACGCTCAGGTT
Source organism: Enterobacter sp. JUb54 (assembly GCF_014298075.1). Taxonomy (GTDB): domain Bacteria; phylum Pseudomonadota; class Gammaproteobacteria; order Enterobacterales; family Enterobacteriaceae; genus Klebsiella; species Klebsiella lignicola. The sequence goes on along the minus strand of NZ_CP060418.1, from coordinate 3,044,741 downwards.
GCGGCGATCCAGCTCGCCACAGACGGCGGCGAAAAGATAAGGCCGGTCCGGGCTCCAGATAAAGATTTCTGTCCCGCCGCGGGTTGCCTGCGAGCTGAGCAGGATCATCGGTTTACTGAGATCGTGCTTGAGCAAATTGCGGGCGTGCCAGGCGAGCTGGTTTGGCGTATGGCGAACGAAGTAGTTGGCGCGACAGCGGTTCCAGATTTGATGCAGCGCCTCTTCGTTAATGTTTTCCATCCGCAGGAGCGCCAGCGCCTGTAGCTGATGGTGGCGAACTCGTTCGCGCATATCCGGCGTGCTTTGCATACCCCGACGCAGCTGTTTTTCCGTCGCGAAGTAAAGCTCGCGCAGCAGGCTCTGTTTCCAGCTGTTCCACAGGGTTTCGTTGGTTGCACAGATATCGGCGACGGTCAGGCACACCAGGTAGCGCAGGCGGTTTTCCGTCTGCACCTCTTCGGCGAACTGCTTGATGACTTCGGGATCCTGAATATCGCGGCGCTGCGCGGTGACCGACATCAGAAGATGATGGCGCACCAGCCAGGCGACCAGTTGGGTCTCTCTGGAGTTGAGCCCGTGCAGCTCGGCAAATTTCAGTACGTCCTGCGCGCCGAGCACCGAGTGATCGCCCCCACGGCCTTTGGCAATGTCATGAAACAGCGCCGCAATCAGAATCAGTTCCGGGTGGGTCAGGCGAGGCCACAGCTCGACGCACAGCGGGTGACGACTGCGGGTTTCTTCTTTGGCGAAGCTTTCCAGCTTCAGCAGCACGCGGATCGTATGCTCATCGACGGTATAGGCATGGAACAGGTCAAACTGCATCTGGCCGACAATATGCGACCACTGCGGCATGTAGGCCCACAGCACGCTGTGGCGGTGCATCGGCAACAGGCCACGGCTGACCGCGCCCTGATGGCGCAACATGCTGAGGAAAATGCTGCGCGCTTCCGGGATATAGCACAGAGGCTGGGTCAGGTGGCGCCGGGCATGGCGCAGATGGCGCAGGGTTGTGGAGTAGATCCCGGTGATGTTGCTGTTTCGCACCATGATATAGAACATGCGCAGGATGGCCTGCGGCTCACGGATAAACAGCGTGTCGTCGCGCAGATCGATGAGCGTGCCGCGCAACTGGAAATCATCATCAATGGGCCGCGGCTTTTCATCTTCCGTGAGGGCGAGGATTGCTTCATCGAACAGCTGGAGCAGCATGTGATTCAGCTCGCCGACCCGTCGGGTGACGCGGAAGAAATCCTTCATCATGTACTCGATCGGCTGGTTTCCCTCGCCTTCGTAGCGCAGTCGACGGGCCACGCTGAGCTGGCGGTCAAACAGCAGACGGTTGTCGTAGCGGGTGAGCTCCAGATGCAGAGCAAAGCGGATCCGCCAGAGCTGGTGCAGACACTCGTTAAGTTCGTTGCGCTCCGCTTCAGTAATAAAGCCGAAACCGACCATTTCATCCAGCGAGGTGGCGCCAAAGTGGCGACGGGCAACCCACTGCAGGGTGTGAATATCGCGCAGCCCACCGGGGCTGCTTTTCACATCCGGCTCGAGGTTATAGCTGGTGCCATGATAACGCTGGTGGCGGATCTGCTGCTCTTCGACCTTGGCGGCAAAGAACTTCTCCGAGGGCCAGAAGCCATCGCTGAAGATATGCTTCTGGAGTTCCAGGAACAGAGCGACGTCGCCGATCAGCAGGCGTGATTCAATCAGGTTGGTGGCAACGCTAAGGTCGGATAGCCCTTCGAGAAGACACTCTTCCAGCGTACGGACGCTGTGACCGACCTCCAGCTTGATGTCCCACAGCAGCGTCAGCAGTTCCCCCACTTTCTGCGCCTGGTCATCGGCGAGTTTTTTGCGACTGAGGATCAGAAGGTCGACGTCGGAGAGCGGATGCAGTTCGCCACGACCGTATCCGCCAACCGCTACCAGCGCCAGGTCGTTGACCGAACCAAAGCCGTAATCAACCCACAGCCGCTGAAGCAACTGGTCGATAAATTCGGTCCGCGCTTCGATTAGCTGTTCGGCGGCGATGCCGCTATCAAACGCCTCGCCCAGCCAGCGCTGGAAGCTATCAAGGTGTGCCTTGATGGCGGCACAGTGTAAATCCGCCTGTGGCCAACTGCCGGGATTCGCCGGCTGACCGGAAAGGGGAGGGGAGACAGTGTCAGGTAAAGGGTTGCTCATTGCGTCACCATATGAAAAAACTATCGCCCATAAAAAATCGCCGGGAGCGATTTTTAACGTCGCTTGCGGCGGCCCGAAGGGTGACGGGCAGGACGCCCGTCATAATAAATGCCGGGAGCGATTTTTAACGTCGCTTGCGGCGGCCCGAAGGGTGACGGGCAGGAAGCCCGTCATAATAAACGCCGGGAGCGATTTTTAACGTCGCTTGCGGCGGCCCGAAGGGTGACGGCAGGACGCTTGTCATAAAAAAGCCGGCGGGCGCCGGCTTTTCGTTATGCGTCGTGCGAGATTATCGCCGGGATGGTGTCATCCTTGCGTAACGTCAGAATCTCACAGCCGTTCTCTGTCACCACAATAGTATGCTCGTACTGCGCAGACAAGCTCCGGTCTTTGGTTTTCACCGTCCAGCCGTCTTTCATGCTGCGGATCTCTTTTTTGCCGGCGTTGACCATCGGCTCGATGGTGAAGGTCATGCCAGGTTTGAGCACCACATTGGTTTCCGGGGAGTCGTAGTGCAGCACCTGCGGCTCTTCATGGAAGCCGCGGCCGATGCCGTGACCGCAGTATTCGCGTACGACCGAGAAACCTTCGGCTTCAACGAATTTCTGGATAGCGGCGCCAATCGCGCGCAGGTTGATTCCCGGCTTGACCATCTTCAGGGCCAGATACAGGCTTTCCTGGGTGATGCGGCACAGGCGCTCGCCGAGGATGGTCGGTTTGCCGACGATAAACATCTTCGAGGTATCGCCGTGGAATTCATCCTTAATCACCGTCACATCAATGTTGACGATGTCGCCGTCTTTCAGCAGTTTTTCGTCATCAGGGATGCCGTGACAAACGACCTCATTAATAGAGATGCACACGGATTTCGGGTAGCCGTGGTAGCCGAGGCAGGCTGAGATTGCTTGCTGGTTGTTGACGATATAATCGTTACAGATACGGTCCAGTTCGCCGGTGCTGACGCCCGGTTTCACGTAAGGTTCGATCATTTCCAGCACTTCAGCGGCCAGGCGGCCGGCCACGCGCATTTTTTCGATGTCTTCAGGTGTTTTAATAGATATAGCCATGGTGGATTCTGTCCAGCTGCGCCGATTTTTTCGACAATAATAGAGTAAGTCCTGTCAATGTTAACAGTCCGGGCGACCTGGTGCCAAATTGAGAATCATTAACAGCACGTGACGTCAACAAGAGTTGGTGTCCGGTCTGGTTTTGTGGTATAAAGCGCGCCGGACTTCCGTTCCATTCGAACTACACAGGATGGACTGAAGCGACAAATCTCATTTTGTGTAAATAACACACACGTATCGGCACATATTCCGGGGTGCCCTTTGGGGTCGGTAATATGGGATACGTGGAGGCATAACCCCAACTTTATCTATAGAGGTTTTAAACATGGCAACTGTTTCCATGCGCGACATGCTCAAGGCTGGTGTTCACTTTGGTCACCAGACCCGTTACTGGAACCCGAAAATGAAGCCTTTCATCTTCGGCGCACGTAACAAAGTTCACATCATCAACCTTGAGAAAACTGTACCGATGTTCAACGAAGCTCTGGCTGAACTGAACAAAATCTCTGCACGTAAAGGTAAAATCCTTTTCGTCGGTACTAAACGCGCTGCAAGCGAAGCGGTAAAAGAAGCTGCTAACAGCTGCGACCAGTTCTTCGTGAACCATCGCTGGTTGGGCGGCATGCTGACTAACTGGAAAACCGTTCGTCAGTCCATCAAACGTCTGAAAGACCTGGAAACTCAGTCCCAGGACGGTACTTTCGAGAAGCTGACCAAGAAAGAAGCGCTGATGCGTACTCGTGAGCTGGACAAGCTGGAAAACAGCCTGGGCGGTATCAAAGACATGGGCGGCCTGCCGGACGCACTGTTTGTTATCGATGCAGACCACGAACACATCGCTATCAAAGAAGCAAACAACCTGGGTATCCCGGTATTTGCTATCGTTGATACTAACTCCGATCCGGACGGCGTAGACTTCGTTATCCCGGGTAACGACGACGCAATCCGCGCAGTAAGCCTGTACCTGGGTGCTGTTGCGACTACCGTGCGTGAAGGTCGTTCTCAGGATCTGGCTTCTCAGGCTGAAGAAAGCTTCGTAGAAGCTGAATAATAAGGTCTATCCCTTATTTAGTACCGTGTATAAATAGGGGCCTATATTTGGCCCCTTTTTCACTTTTAAACCTGTCTGGTTCTGCGAACCGGGCAGGTCATCTCTCCCGAGGATTAAAGAATGGCTGAAATTACCGCATCCCTGGTAAAAGAGCTGCGCGAACGTACTGGCGCAGGCATGATGGATTGCAAAAAAGCGCTGACTGAAGCTAACGGCGACATCGAGCTGGCAATCGAAAACATGCGTAAATCCGGCGCGATCAAAGCAGCGAAGAAAGCAGGCAACGTTGCTGCTGACGGCGTGATCATCACTAAAATCGATGGCACCTACGGCATCATTCTGGAAGTTAACTGCCAGACTGACTTCGTTGCTAAAGATGGTGGTTTCCAGGCATTTGCTAACAAAGTTCTGGATGCAGCTGTTGCTGGCAAAATCACTGATGTTGACGTTCTGAAAGCACAGTTCGAAGAAGAGCGTGTTGCGCTGGTTGCTAAAATCGGTGAGAACATCAACATTCGTCGCGTTTCTGCTCTGGAAGGCGACGTTCTGGGTTCATACCAGCACGGTGCACGTATCGGTGTTCTGGTTGCTGCTAAAGGCGCCGATCAGGAGCTGGTTAAACAGCTGGCAATGCACATCGCTGCAAGCAAGCCTGAATTCGTTAAGCCGGAAGACGTTTCTGCTGAAGTCGTTGAGAAAGAGTACCAGGTTCAGCTGGACATCGCGATGCAGTCTGGTAAGCCGAAAGAAATCGCAGAGAAAATGGTTGAAGGCCGCATGAAGAAATTCACCGGCGAAGTTTCTCTGACTGGCCAGCCGTTCGTAATGGACCCGAGCAAATCTGTTGCTCAGCTGCTGAAAGAGCACAACGCTGACGTAACTGGCTTCATCCGCTTTGAAGTGGGCGAAGGCATCGAGAAAGTTGAGACCGACTTTGCAGCAGAAGTTGCTGCGATGTCCAAGCAGTCTTAATTTTCACAAGGAGCCGCCTGAGGGCGGCTTCTTTTTGTGCCCGTTTTGTAAATTCAGCGCAATGCTTATAGTGGCTGTGCTGAAAAGCGACATACAATGTCGCCAGAATTAACTCATCTCACTTGTCACCGTCTCAGGAAAGAAACATGGCTACCAATGCAAAACCTGTCTACAAACGTATTCTGCTTAAGTTAAGTGGCGAAGCTCTGCAGGGTTCGGAAGGCTTCGGTATTGATGCAAGCATACTTGACCGTATGGCTCAGGAAATCAAAGAACTGGTTGAACTGGGTATTCAGGTCGGCGTCGTGATTGGTGGTGGTAACCTGTTCCGTGGTGCTGGTCTGGCGAAAGCGGGTATGAACCGCGTTGTGGGCGACCACATGGGCATGCTGGCAACGGTGATGAACGGCCTTGCAATGCGAGATTCTCTCCATCGCGCCTATGTGAACGCTCGCCTGATGTCAGCGATTCCGCTGAATGGCGTGTGTGATAACTACAGCTGGGCGGAAGCGATCAGCCTGCTGCGTAACAACCGCGTTGTTATCCTGGCTGCGGGTACCGGTAACCCGTTCTTCACTACCGACTCTGCAGCCTGCCTGCGCGGTATTGAAATCGAAGCCGATGTGGTGCTGAAAGCCACCAAAGTCGACGGCGTATTTACCGCTGACCCGGCCAAAGATCCGACCGCAACGATGTACGAGCAACTGAGCTACAGCGAAGTGCTTGATAAAGAACTGAAAGTTATGGATCTGGCCGCCTTTACCCTGGCGCGTGACCACAAATTGCCGATTCGCGTCTTCAACATGAATAAACCTGGCGCACTGCGTCGCGTGGTGATGGGCGAAAAAGAAGGCACTTTGATTACGGAATAATTCCCGTCAGCGTCAAATCCGGGTAATATTCCGCTTTACTTTCGCGGGTGCATTGCCCGGTGATTTGCATTAAACCTGACTATACTTAGCTCACTTTTGCGGTGAGCGACCGTCTGGTCTGTCTGAGACAAGTTTTCAAGGATTCGTAACGTGATTAGCGATATCAGAAAAGATGCTGAAGTACGCATGGAAAAATGCGTCGAAGCGTTCAAAACCCAAATCAGCAAAATACGCACGGGTCGTGCTTCTCCCAGCCTGCTGGATGGCATCGTCGTGGAATACTACGGCACGCCGACGCCGCTGCGTCAGCTGGCAAGCGTAACGGTAGAAGACTCACGTACTCTGAAAATCAACGTGTTCGATCGCTCTATGAGCCCGGCCGTTGAGAAAGCCATCATGGCTTCCGACCTCGGCCTGAACCCAAGCTCTGCGGGTACCGACATTCGCGTTCCGCTGCCGCCGCTGACGGAAGAACGTCGTAAAGATCTGACGAAGATCGTACGCGCCGAAGCCGAGCAGGCTCGCGTGTCAGTACGTAACGTTCGTCGTGATGCCAACGACAAAGTAAAAGCGCTGCTGAAAGACAAAGAGATCAGCGAAGATGACGATCGCCGTTCTCAGGACGACGTGCAGAAAATGACTGACGCCGCCATTAAGAAAGTTGATGCGGCGCTGGCAGATAAAGAAGCGGAACTGATGCAGTTCTGATTCTCTGCTGAAGCGACCGCCGCGCATCGCTGCTGATGGGCTGCGGTCGTCAAGTCTGAAACGCCGTACAGAAGACCGAACGCGCAGTTCCTGGGATTGTGTTAAACGGGGTGCATTTGACGCTTATTAAAGCCGATCTTGTGCAAAACCGTTCCCATGTTACTGATGCGCAAGGGCTTGCTGGCGGCGTTTTTCTTTTTATCCTGTCTCAATTCTTCTGGACATCTCATGAAGCAATTAACCGTTCTCGGTTCGACCGGTTCAATTGGATGCAGCACGCTGGATGTGGTGCGCCATAACCCCGATCGCTTTTCCGTCGCCGCGCTGGTCGCGGGGAAAAATGTCGACCGTATGGTTGAACAGTGTCTGGAATTCTCCCCTGGCTACGCGGTCATGGACGATGCGCAAAGCGCGGATACGTTGCGCATTCGGCTGCGTGAAAGCGGTAGCCAGACTGAAGTATTGAGCGGCCAGCAGGCTGCCGCTGACGTTGCGGCGATGGACCATGTCGATCAGGTGATGGCTGCGATCGTAGGCGCCGCGGGGCTGGTGCCGACGCTGGCGGCAATTCGTGCCGGTAAAACGGTGCTGCTGGCAAATAAAGAATCACTGGTGACCTGCGGGCGTCTGTTTATGGATGCGGTGCAGCAGTCCGGCGCGCGTTTGTTGCCCGTTGATAGCGAACATAACGCTATTTTTCAGAGTATGCCGGTAACTGTTCAACATAATCTTGGATACGCTGATTTAACGCAGAATGGCGTTTCGTCGATTCTGCTGACCGGTTCGGGTGGTCCTTTCCGGGAGACGGCAATAGCCGATCTGGCTGCAATGACGCCGGATCAGGCCTGCCGCCATCCTAACTGGTCAATGGGACGCAAAATTTCCGTGGATTCCGCCACCATGATGAACAAGGGGCTGGAATATATCGAAGCCCGCTGGTTGTTCAACGCCTCGGCCCGGCAGATGGAAGTACTGATCCACCCGCAATCCGTGATCCATTCGATGGTGCGTTATCTTGACGGTAGCGTGATTGCGCAGCTTGGCGAACCAGACATGCGCACGCCTATCGCCCATACGATGGGGTGGCCAGAGCGCCTCAATTCCGGTGTGCCGGCGTTAGATTTCTGTCAGTTGAGTCACCTGAGCTTTTCCGCGCCGGATTATGGACGTTACCCCTGTCTGAAACTGGCGATGGATGCATTTGAGCATGGTCAGGCGGCAACCACGGCGCTGAATGCGGCAAACGAAATCTCCGTCGCTGCCTTCCTGGCGCAACAGATTCGCTTCACCGACATTGCCGCGATCAACCAGGGCGTGCTGGATCAACTGGCGCTGGATGAGCCTCAAAGCATTGAGGAAGTACTGGCGATCGACGCCCATGCCAGGGTGACCGCACAGCAACAGATTAAACGTCTGATAACGCGGGTCTGAACCTCAGCGACACGCTGTGATATTTGTGGGCGCTGGGCTTCAGTGATATAGTCTGCGCCACCCAATCGTTACATATTGATGTAATAGATTTCGGTGGCCGTGGAAAAACACGGCTTTTTTGCGTAAAGCTTTTGGTTGTTCTCTGCGATTAGCTGCAGCTTCGGCACTGGATAAAAATGCGTATACAGCGCTGACCTGTTGCTTGCGTTTAGTGGCTTGGCTAATCCTTATTATGGACTTAAAACGCATATATGTTGTCTGCTAATCACACTGTCAGCGAAGGGTCGCTTGCTCATGGCTGCCGTCATGTCGCCATTATTATGGATGGCAACGGTCGCTGGGCTAAGCAACAAGGAAAAATTCGCGCATTCGGCCATAAAGCCGGGGCGAAATCGGTTCGTCGTGCCGTTTCTTTCGCGGCGAACAATGGTATTGAAGCGTTAACGCTATACGCATTCAGCAGTGAGAACTGGAACCGCCCCGCGCAGGAAGTTACTGCATTGATGGAACTGTTTGTCTGGGCACTGGATAGCGAAGTCAAAAGTCTGCACCGGCACAACGTCCGTCTGCGGATTATCGGCGATACAACGCGTTTTAATTCCCGTCTACAGGAGCGTATCCGCAAAGCGGAAGCGTTGACGGAAAACAATACAGGCTTAACGCTGAATATTGCCGCGAACTATGGTGGGCGCTGGGATATTACTCAGGGTGTCCGCCATCTGGCTGAACAGGTACAGAAAGGGTTACTTCAGCCCGCACAGATCACCGAAGACATGCTGAGTCAGCAGGTCTGCATGCATGAGCTGGCACCTGTAGATTTAGTTATTAGGACCGGGGGAGAGCATCGCATCAGTAATTTTTTGATTTGGCAAATTGCCTATGCCGAACTTTACTTTACCGATGTTCTTTGGCCCGATTTTGCTGAACAGGACTTTGAAGGTGCACTTCATGCCTTTGTTAATCGAGAGCGTCGTTTCGGCGGCACTGAGCCGGGTGGCAATCATGCCTGATGGGGGTCACTTTTGCTGAAGTATCGCCTGATATCGGCTTTGGTCTTAATTCCCGCGGTAATTGCGGCGCTTTTTCTGTTGCCGCCGGCGGGGTTTGCTATTGTCACGCTGGTTGTCTGCATGCTCGCTGCCTGGGAGTGGGGACAATTTAGCGGTTTCACTTCTACCTCACAACGCATCTGGCTGGCGCTGCTTTGCGGCCTGCTGTTAGCGTTGATGCTTTTCCTGATGCCAGAATACCACTATGACGTACATCAGCCTTTGGTTGAGGGGTCGCTGTGGGCGTCGTTTGGCTGGTGGATTGTGGCGCTGCTGCTGGTGCTGTCTTACCCGGCATCTGCCGCGTTCTGGCGGAACTCTAAAGTTCTGCGCCTGATCTTCGGCATTCTGACCATCGTTCCCTTTTTCTGGGGCATGCTGGCGTTACGCGCATGGCACTATGCCGATAACCACTACAGCGGCGCACTGTGGTTGCTGTACGTGATGATTCTTGTCTGGGGTGCCGATTCCGGTGCCTATATGTTTGGCAAGCTGTTCGGTAAGCACAAGCTGGCACCTAAGGTCTCTCCGGGGAAAACCTGGCAGGGCTTCTTCGGTGGCCTGGTGACCGCCGCGGTGATCTCCTGGGCCTACGGTCTGTGGGCAAATCTCGATGTGACCCCAACGGTACTGCTGATTTGTTCTGTGGTCGCCGCGCTGGCATCAGTACTGGGTGACCTGACAGAGAGTATGTTTAAGCGAGAGGCCGGCATTAAGGATAGCGGTCATCTGATTCCCGGACACGGTGGAATACTGGATCGTATCGACAGCCTGACGGCGGCGGTACCGGTGTTTGCCTGTCTGCTATTGTTGGTCTTCAGGACGATTTGACGGAAGGTTTTATGCTAAGCGTACTCTGGAATTTGGCTGCCTTTATCATTGCGCTGGGCGTATTGATCACCGTGCATGAGTTTGGTCATTTCTGGGTGGCTCGTCGCTGTGGCATCCGCGTTGAACGCTTCTCCATTGGTTTTGGTAAAGCGTTATGGCGACGCAGCGACAAGCAGGGGACGGAATTCGTCATCGCGCTTATCCCACTCGGTGGCTACGTCAAGATGCTCGACGAACGCGTCGAGCCGGTGGCGCCAGAGATGCGCCACTACGCGTTTAACAACAAAACCGTGGGCCAGCGGGCGGCAGTAATCGCCGCCGGGCCTATCGCCAACTTCATTTTTGCCATCTTTGCCTACTGGCTGGTCTTCATTATAGGCGTCCCCGGCGTTCGCCCTGTCGTTGGCGAAATAGTACCCGATTCGATTGCTGCACACGCACAAATTGCAAAAGGAACGGAACTTAAAGCGATAGATGGCATCGAAACGCCTGATTGGGATGCCGTGCGTATGGCGCTGGTGACGAAGATTGGCGATGAGCAAACAATAGTTTCGGTCGCCCCTTTCGGCAGCAGCCAGCGTCAGGATAAAATCCTCGATCTGCGGCACTGGGCTTTCGAGCCGGATAAACAAGATCCGGTAGCGTCGTTAGGTATTCAGCCTCGCAGCGCGCAGATTGATACGGTTCTGGCGGAAGTACAGGCAAACTCGGCTGCGAAGAAGGCTGGTTTGCAAGCGGGCGACAGGATCGTTAAAGTCGATGGCCAGCCGTTAACGCAGTGGATGACGTTTGTTAATCTGGTGCGTGACAACCCAGGCAAGGCGCTGGTGTTGGACATTGAGCGACAGGGGACCCCCTTATCTGTTACGCTGACGCCTGATACGAAGTCCGCAAAAGGTAAGGCTGAAGGGTTTGCAGGAGTGGTACCAAAGGTCATTCCGCTGCCCGATGAATATAAGACAGTGCGTCAGTATGGGCCGTTTGCGGCCATTGCTGAAGCCACGGATAAAACCTGGCAACTGATGTCGTTGACGGTCAGGATGTTGGGTAAATTGATAACCGGTGATGTCAAACTGAACAACCTCAGCGGGCCGATTTCTATCGCCCAGGGGGCTGGAATGTCAGCGGAGTTTGGGTTGATTTATTATCTGATGTTCCTCGCGCTGATTAGCGTGAACCTCGGGATAATCAATCTGTTCCCGCTTCCCGTCCTGGACGGGGGACACCTGCTGTTTTTGGCAATTGAAAAGCTGAAGGGCGGGCCGGTATCCGAGCGAGTTCAAGACTTTAGTTATCGCATTGGCTCAATACTGCTGGTGTTGTTAATGGGGCTTGCACTTTTCAATGATTTCTCTCGGTTGTAAGAGAGTTTGTTAGGAAGAACGCATAATAACGATGGCGATGAAAAAGTTGCTCATAGCGTCGCTGCTGTTTAGCAGCGCAACCGTATACGGTGCTGAAGGGTTCGTGGTGAAGGACATTCATTTCGAAGGCTTGCAGCGTGTCGCTGTTGGTGCGGCCCTCCTCAGTATGCCAGTGCGTCCTGGCGATACGGTAACCGATGATGATATCAGTAACACCATCCGTGCTCTGTTTGCCACTGGCAACTTTGAGGACGTCCGCGTCCTGCGCGATGGTGATACCCTGTTGGTGCAGGTGAAAGAGCGCCCAACGATTGCCAGCATCACTTTCTCCGGTAACAAGTCGGTGAAGGATGACATGCTCAAGCAAAACCTTGAGGCATCCGGTGTTCGCGTCGGGGAATCTCTTGACCGCACGACGCTTGCTGATATCGAGAAAGGGCTGGAAGATTTCTACTACAGCGTCGGTAAATACAGCGCCAGCGTAAAAGCTGTCGTCACGCCGCTGCCACGTAACCGTGTCGACCTGAAACTGGTGTTCCAGGAAGGCGTTTCGGCGAAAATCCAGCAGATTAACATTGTCGGTAACCATGCATTCAGCACCGATGAACTGATCTCAACATTCCAGCTGCGTGATGAAGTACCGTGGTGGAACGTGGTCGGCGACCGTAAATACCAGAAACAGAAACTGGCAGGGGATCTCGAAACTCTGCGCAGCTACTACCTGGATCGCGGTTACGCACGTTTCAACATCGACTCCACGCAGGTGAGCCTGACGCCAGATAAAAAAGGCATCTACATCACCGTCAACATTACAGAAGGCGAGCAGTACAAGCTTTCTGGTGTGCAGGTGACGGGCGATCTGGCAGGCCATTCGGCGGAAATCGAAGCCTTGACCAAGGTGGAGCCGGGCGAGCTGTATAACGGCGCCAAAGTGACCAAAATGGAGAATGATATTAAGAAACTCCTCGGTCGCTACGGTTACGCCTATCCGCGCGTACAGTCTCAGCCGGAAATCAACGACACCGATAAGACCGTGAAGCTGCACGTCAATGTTGACGCGGGCAACCGCTACTACGTGCGTAAAATTCGCTTCGAAGGCAACGACACCTCAAAAGACTCCGTTCTGCGTCGCGAAATGCGTCAGATGGAAGGGGCCTGGCTGGGTAGCGATATGGTCGATCAGGGTAAAGATCGTCTGAATCGCTTAGGCTACTTTGAAACGGTAGATACCGATACGCAGCGCGTACCAGGTAGCCCGGATCAGGTTGATGTTGTCTATAAGGTCAAAGAACGTAACACCGGTAGCTTCAACTTCGGTATCGGTTACGGTACGGAAAGTGGCGTAAGCTTCCAGGCTGGCGTTCAGCAGGACAACTGGTTAGGTACCGGCTATTCCGTTGGAATTAACGGCACCAAAAACGATTATCAGACCTATACTGAACTGTCGGTAACCAACCCGTATTTCACCGTGGATGGCGTGAGCCTCGGTGGTCGTATCTTCTATAACGACTTCGACGCGAACGATGCGGACCTGTCTGACTATACCAACAAAAGCTATGGTACAGACGTCACGCTGGGCTTCCCGGTTAACGAATACAACACCCTGCGTGCAGGCCTGGGTTATGTCCATAACTCCTTGTCCAACATGCAACCGCAGGTGTCGATGTGGCGTTACCTGAACTCAATGGGTCAGAACCCGGGCACGACGGATGATAACAACTCATTCAGCGCGAACGACTTCACCTTCAACTACGGGTGGACCTATAACAAACTCGACCGCGGCTTCTTCCCGACGGAAGGTTCGCGAGTCAACCTGAATGGTAAAGTGACCATTCCAGGTTCTGATAACGAATACTACAAAGCCACGCTGGATACCGCGACCTACGTGCCGATCGATAACGACCACAAGTGGGTTGTTCTGGGACGTACCCGCTTCGGTTATGGCGACGGTATTGGCGGTAAAGAAATGCCGTTCTACGAGAACTTCTACGCCGGTGGTTCAAGCACCGTACGTGGGTTCCAGTCGAACACCATTGGCCCGAAAGCGGTATATTTCCCGGCCAGCAATCGTCATGATGACGATGACAACTATGACAGCAACTGTAAGAGCACTGAATCTGCGCCGTGTAAATCGGATGATGCGGTGGGCGGTAACGCCATGGCCGTGGCCAGCCTTGAGCTGATCACCCCGACACCGTTTATCAGTGATAAATATGCTAACTCGGTCCGTACCTCGTTCTTCTGGGATATGGGTACCGTGTGGGATACACACTGGGATTCAAGCGCTTATGCGGGTTATCCGGATTACGGTGACCCGAGCAACATCCGTATGTCCGCCGGTATTGCGGTACAGTGGATGTCGCCGTTGGGGCCGTTGGTCTTCTCCTACGCCCAACCGTTCAAAAAGTACGATGGAGACAAGGCCGAGCAGTTCCAGTTTAACATTGGTAAAACCTGGTAATTGTCGGCAGCAAAGGAATGTAAGTGCAGTATAGCGCTGACTTTAGGCGATAACCGCGGTTATCGCCTGGCCACGCAAATAACGGTACCCCTGGGTACTCATGGGATGGTAAGGAGTTAATTGTGAAAAAGTGGTTATTAGCTGCAGGTCTGGGTTTGGCAATGGTAACTTCCGCGCAGGCGGCAGATAAAATTGCAATGGTTAACATGAACAGCCTGTTCCAACAGGTAGCCCAGAAAACGGGTGTTTCTAATACGCTGGAAAATGAGTTCAAAGGCCGCGCAAGCGAGCTGCAGCGTATGGAAGGCGACCTGCAGTCCAAAATGCAGCGTCTGCAGTCTATGAAGCCGGGTGCCGACCGTACCAAGCTGGAAAAAGACGTTATGGCTCAGCGCCAGACTTTCTCTCAAAAAGCACAGTCTTTTGAGCAGGATCGTTCACGTCGTTCCAACGAAGAACGTGGCAAACTGGTTAACCGTATCCAGACCGCTGTGAAAAGCGTAGCGAGCAGCCAGAGCATCGACCTGGTTGTTGATTCTAATGCCGTTGCATACAACAGCAGCGATGTGAAAGACATCACCGCTGATGTGCTGAAACAGGTTAAATAAGTAATGCCTTCAATTCGACTGGCTGATCTTGCGCAGCAGTTGGATGCAGAATTACACGGTGATGGCGATATCGTCATCACCGGTGTTGCGTCCATGCAGACTGCCAAAGCAGGCCATATTACGTTCATGGTTAATCCTAAATACCGTGAACACCTGGCCGCATGCCAGGCTTCTGCCGTCGTGATGACGCAGGACGATTTACCCTTTGCCCAAGGCGCCGCGCTGGTAGTGCGTAACCCCTACCTGACCTACGCGCGCATGGCTCAAATTCTGGATACTACGCCGCAGCCGGCGCAGAATATCGCACCCAGTGCGGTGATTGATAGCACGGCGAAGCTCGGTAAAAACGTTGCCATCGGCCCGAATGCCGTTATCGAATCTGATGTTGAGCTTGGCGATAACGTCGTGATTGGTGCCGGGTGCTTCGTCGGTAAAAAGACCAAAATTGGCGCTGGCTCCCGTTTGTGGGCCAACGTGAGCGTTTACCATGAGATTGAGATCGGTGAGAATTGCCTGATCCAGTCCAGTACGGTGATTGGCGCAGATGGCTTCGGCTATGCCAACGATCGTGGTAACTGGGTGAAGATCCCACAGTTAGGTCGCGTGATTATTGGCGATCGCGTGGAGATTGGTGCCTGTACGACCATTGACCGTGGTGCGCTGGATGATACCGTCATCGGTAATGGCGTGATTATTGATAATCAGTGCCAGATTGCGCATAACGTTGTGATTGGTGACAATACGGCCGTTGCTGGCGGTGTGATCATGGCAGGCAGCCTGAAAATTGGCCGTTACTGCATGATTGGCGGCGCGAGCGTCATTAACGGGCATATGGAAATCTGCGATAAAGTCACCGTCACCGGAATGGGTATGGTGATGCGTCCTATTACCGAGCCTGGCGTCTATTCATCAGGTATTCCGCTGCAGCCGAACAAAGTCTGGCGTAAAACCGCAGCGTTGGTGATGAACATTGACGAGATAAGCAAACGCCTCAAATCAATTGAACGGAAGGTTAATCAGCAAGATTAACGCCTCTGTTACCACACACCATCATGCAAGCAACATCGGGGCGGCTGCTACGGCTGACAACGATGTGGCTTAAGAGGTGGCGTGTAAAAATTTTCGGCCTGTTGCATTCATAAGATTGCAGCAGGCCGTGTTATTATTGCCTTTTAGTATATTTAGACAGGAAGAGTATTTTGACTACTGAAACTCATACTCTGCATATTGAAGAGATTCTGGAACTTCTGCCTCACCGTTACCCGTTCCTGCTGGTAGACCGTGTGCTGGATTTTGAAGAAGGCCGTTTTCTGCGCGCAGTAAAAAATGTTTCTGTTAACGAGCCGTTTTTCCAGGGGCACTTCCCTGGTAAGCCGATTTTACCTGGCGTGTTAATTCTGGAAGCGATGGCGCAGGCCACGGGTATTCTGGCATTTAAAAGCGTGGGTAAACTCGAACCTGGCGAACTGTATTACTTCGCAGGGATCGATGAAGCGCGTTTCAAACGTCCGGTAGTACCTGGCGATCAGATGATTATGGAAGTCACTTTCGAGAAAACCCGCCGTGGCCTGACGCGTTTCAAAGGTGTGGCGCTGGTTGACGGTAAAGTGGTTTGCGAAGCAACGATGATGTGTGCGCGTAGCCGGGAGGCCTGATACGTGATTGATAAAACCGCCTTTATTCATCCTACAGCTATTGTGGAAGAGGGCGCCGTTATTGGTGCTAACGCTCACATTGGCCCGTTTTGTATTGTTGGTGCTCACGTCGAAATTGGTGAAGGCACCGTACTGAAGTCTCATGTTGTTGTTAATGGCCACACCAAAATTGGCCGTGATAACGAGATCTATCAGTTCGCTTCCATCGGTGAAGTTAACCAGGATTTGAAATACGCTGGTGAACCGACTCGAGTGGAAATTGGCGATCGCAACCGCATCCGCGAAAGCGTCACCATTCATCGCGGTACAGTACAGGGCGGTGGATTAACGAAGGTGGGCAGCGATAACCTGCTGATGATCAACGCGCACGTTGCACACGATTGCACGGTCGGCGACCGCTGTATTCTGGCGAATAACGCCACGCTGGCCGGGCATGTTTCACTGGATGATTTCGTTATCATCGGTGGCATGACCGCCGTGCATCAGTTCTGCATCATCGGCGCGCACGTCATGGTTGGCGGCTGCTCCGGCGTCGCACAGGACGTACCGCCGTTCGTGATTGCTCAGGGCAACCACGCGACGCCATATGGCGTCAATATTGAAGGCCTGAAGCGCCGTGGCTTTAGCCGCGAAGCGATTACCGCGATTCGTAACGCCTATAAACTGCTGTATCGCAGCGGCAAAACGCTGGACGAAGTCAAACCGGAAATCGCCGAACTGGCAGTTCAGCATCCTGAAGTACAGCCATTTTTCGATTTCTTTGCCCGTTCTACACGCGGCCTGATTCGTTAATGTCTGCACAGCGTCCCCTGACGATTGCCCTTGTCGCCGGAGAAACCTCCGGCGATATTCTTGGTGCAGGTCTGATCCGCGCGCTCAAAGCTCGTATCCCCGATGCTCGCTTTGTTGGCGTGGCGGGACCGCTTATGCAGGCCGAAGGCTGTGAAGCCTGGTACGAAATGGAAGAGCTGGCCGTGATGGGCATTGTTGAAGTGCTCGGACGGCTGCGCCGCCTGCTGCATATTCGTGCCGATCTGACCCGACGATTTACCGAGCTGCAGCCCGATGTATTCGTTGGAATTGATGCCCCTGATTTTAACATTACCCTTGAGGGTAACCTGAAAAAGCAGGGTATCAGGACGATTCATTACGTCAGCCCGTCGGTGTGGGCATGGCGACAAAAACGTGTTTTCAAAATTGGCAGATCGACCGATCTGGTGCTGGCATTTCTGCCTTTCGAAAAAGCGTTTTATGACCGGTTTAACGTTCCCTGCCGGTTTATCGGCCACACGATGGCCGATGCGATGCCGCTGGATCCGGACAAAGACGCCGCACGTGACCGCTTAGGTATTGCGCGGGATGTCCACTGCCTGGCGCTGCTGCCGGGAAGCCGTGGCGCTGAAGTGGAAATGCTCAGCGCTGACTTCCTGAAAACCGCGCAAATTTTACGTCAGGATTACCCTGACCTGCAGGTACTGGTGCCGCTGGTGAATGCGAAACGCCGGGAGCAGTTTGAACGCATTAAAGCGGAAACGGCCCCGGAGCTCACGGTCCATCTGCTGGATGGGCAGGCGCGCGATGCAATGATTGCCAGCGATGCGGCGCTGCTGGCCTCCGGCACCGCGGCGCTGGAGTGCATGCTGGCCAAGTGCCCGATGGTAGTGGGCTATCGCATGAAGCCATTTACCTTCTGGCTGGCGAAACGGCTGGTGAAAACTGACTATGTCTCCTTACCGAATCTGCTGGCCGGGCGGGAACTGGTGAAAGAGCTGCTGCAGGACGAGTGCCAGCCGCAGTTGCTTGCCGATGCGCTGCGGCCATTGCTGGCTGACGGCAAGACCAGCCATGATATGCACGACACCTTCCGGGCGCTGCATCAACAGATTCGTTGCAATGCGGATGAGCAGGCAGCGGACGCAGTACTGGAGTTAGCAAAATGATTGAGTTTGTTTACCCGCATACCCACCTGGTGGCCGGCGTTGACGAAGTAGGTCGTGGGCCGCTGGTTGGCGCGGTGGTCACCGCCGCGGTGATCCTTGACCCGGAAAAGCCGATTGTGGGCCTCAACGACTCGAAAAAATTAAGCGAAAAGCGTCGACTGGCGCTGTTCGACGAAATCAAAGAAAAGGCGCTGTGCTGGAGTCTGGGACGCGCGGAACCCCATGAAATTGATGAGCTGAATATTCTCCATGCGACGATGCTGGCAATGCAGCGTGCCGTTGCTGGCCTGACTGTGGTGCCGGAGTTTGTGCTGATTGATGGCAACCGCTGCCCGTCGCTGCCTGTGCCTGCTCAGGCGGTAGTCAAAGGCGATAGCCGGGTGGCAGAAATCAGTGCAGCGTCTATTCTGGCTAAAGTCGTGCGCGATGCGGAAATGACCGCTCTGGATCTCGAATTTCCGCAATATGGCTTTGCGCAGCATAAAGGCTATCCTACCGCTTTCCATCTGGAAAAACTGATCGAACATGGCGCAACCGAACACCATCGGCGTAGTTTTGGCCCGGTAAAACGCGCGCTGGGCCTTGCGTCCTGATTCTTGTGTCGAGAAATAAGTAAACCGGAATCTGAAGATGTCTGAACCACGTTTCGTCCACCTACGGGTGCATAGCGACTATTCCATGATCGATGGGCTGGCAAAAACCGGGCCGCTGGTAAAAAAGGCGGCCTCACTGGGTATGCCTGCGCTGGCGATCACCGATTTTACTAACCTCTGTGGTCTGGTGAAGTTCTACGGCGCGGGACATGGCGCAGGGCTGAAACCGATCGTCGGGGCAGATTTTCACGTCCAGAGCGAGCTGATGGGTGATGAGCTCACCGAATTAACGGTTCTGGCGGCCAACAATACCGGTTATCAAAACCTGACGCTGCTGATTTCCCGTGCCTACCAGCGCGGCTACGGCGCGCTGGGGCCCTGTATCGATCGCGACTGGCTGATTGAACACCAGGAAGGGCTGATTCTGCTTTCCGGCGCCCGCAAAGGTGACGTCGGCATCAGTCTGATGCGTGGCAACATGCCGCTGGTCGAACAGTGCGTCGCTTTCTACGAAGAACATTTCCCGGACCGCTACTATCTGGAGCTGATCCGCACCGGCCGTGCCGATGAAGAAGCCTACCTGCATGCCGCTGTGCAACTCGCCGAAGCGCGCGGGTTGCCGGTTGTTGCCACCAATGACGTACGCTTTCTGGAAACCGGCGACTTCGATGCCCATGAGATCCGCGTTGCGATCCATGACGGTTTTACCCTCGATGATCCGAAACGCCCACGTAACTATTCGCCGCAGCAATATATGCGCAGCGAAGACGAAATGTGCGAGCTGTTCTCCGATATTCCCGAGGCGCTGGAAAATACCGTCGAAATAGCCAAGCGCTGCAACGTGACCGTGCGTTTAGGCGAATACTTCCTGCCGCAGTTCCCGACCGGGGAGATGACGACGGAAGATTTTCTGGTCCTGAAATCGAAAGAAGGTCTGGAAGAGCGTCTGGAATTCCTGTTCCCGGATCCGGCTGTCCGCGCGGAGAAGCGTCCCGCCTATGATGAGCGTCTGGACATTGAGCTCCAGGTGATTAACCAGATGGGCTTCCCCGGCTACTTCCTGATCGTCATGGAGTTTATCCAGTGGTCGAAGGATAACGGCGTGCCGGTCGGGCCAGGCCGTGGTTCTGGTGCCGGTTCATTAGTTGCTTACGCCTTAAAAATTACCGATCTCGACCCGCTGGAATTCGATCTGCTGTTCGAACGTTTCCTCAACCCGGAACGTGTCTCGATGCCCGACTTTGACGTCGACTTCTGCATGGAGAAACGCGACCAGGTTATCGAGCACGTGGCGGACATGTACGGCCGCGACGCGGTATCGCAGATCATCACCTTCGGTACGATGGCGGCGAAAGCGGTTATCCGTGACGTGGGGCGCGTGCTTGGCCACCCGTACGGGTTTGTAGACCGTATTTCAAAACTGGTGCCGCCAGATCCGGGCATGACGCTGGCGAAAGCCTTTGAAGCCGAGCCGCAGCTGCCGGAAATCTACGAAGCTGACGAAGAAGTTAAAGCGCTGATCGACATGGCGCGAAAACTGGAAGGCGTCACGCGTAACGCCGGTAAACATGCCGGGGGCGTGGTTATCGCGCCGACCAAAATTACCGATTTCGCCCCGCTGTATTGCGATGAAGCCGGGCTGCATCCGGTGACCCAGTTTGACAAAAACGACGTGGAATACGCCGGACTGGTCAAGTTCGACTTCCTCGGCCTGCGTACGTTGACCATCATCAACTGGGCACTGGAGATGATCAACAAGCGGCGGGAGAAGCAAGGCGAAGCGCCGCTGGATATTGCAGCGATCCCGCTGGATGACAAGAAAAGCTTCGATATGCTGCAGCGTTCGGAAACCACCGCGGTATTCCAGCTTGAATCGCGCGGCATGAAAGACCTGATCAAGCGCCTGCAGCCTGACTGTTTTGAAGATATGATCGCTCTGGTGGCGCTGTTCCGCCCCGGCCCCCTGCAATCGGGGATGGTAGATAACTTTATCGACCGTAAGCATGGCCGCGAAGAGATCTCTTACCCTGACGTGCAGTGGCAACACGAATGCCTGAAACCGGTACTTGAGCCAACCTATGGCATCATCTTGTACCAGGAACAGGTCATGCAGATCGCCCAGGAGCTTTCCGGCTACACGCTGGGCGGCGCGGATATGCTGCGTCGTGCAATGGGTAAGAAAAAACCCGAAGAGATGGCCAAGCAGCGCGGGACCTTCGAGGATGGGGCGAAGAAAAACGGCGTCGACGGCGAGCTGGCGATGAAAATCTTCGACCTGGTAGAGAAATTTGCCGGTTATGGGTTTAACAAATCGCACTCGGCTGCCTACGCGCTGGTTTCTTACCAGACGCTGTGGTTAAAGGCGCACTATCCGGCGGAATTTATGGCGGCGGTAATGACCGCGGATATGGATAACACCGAGAAAGTGGTCGGGCTGGTGGATGAATGCTGGCGCATGGGGCTGAAAATCCTGCCGCCGGACATTAACTCCGGGCTGTACCATTTCCACGTCAATGACGACGGTGAGATAGTCTATGGCATCGGCGCGATTAAAGGCGTCGGCGAAGGCCCCATTGAAGCGATTATTGAAGCGCGTAACGAGGGCGGCTATTTCCGCGAGCTGTTCGACTTGTGCGCCCGTACCGACATCAAAAAACTGAACCGTCGGATACTGGAAAAACTGATTATGTCCGGGGCATTTGACCGCCTCGGCCCGCATCGTGCAGCGTTAATGAATTCGCTGAGTGATGCGCTCAAGGCCGCCGATCAACATGCGAAAGCCGAGGCGATTGGCCAGGCAGATATGTTTGGGGTGCTGGCAGAAGAGCCAGAACAGATCGAGCAGTCTTATGCCAACTGCCAGCCGTGGCCGGAGCAGGTGGTGCTGGACGGGGAAAGGGAAACGCTCGGTCTGTATCTGACGGGACACCCCATCAACCAGTATTTGAAAGAGATTGAGCGCTACGTGGGTGGCGTGAGACTCAAAGACATGCATCCGACCGATCGTGGTAAAGTGACCACGGCGGCGGGGCTCGTGATTGCCGCGCGGGTAATGGTCACCAAGCGTGGTAATCGTATCGGCATCTGTACGTTGGATGACCGTTCCGGGCGTCTGGAGGTGATGTTATTCACCGACGCGCTGGATAAATATCAGCAATTGCTGGAAAAAGACCGCATACTTATCGTCAGCGGACAGGTCAGCTTTGATGACTTCAGCGGGGGGCTTAAAATGACCGCCCGTGAAGTGATGGACATTGACGAAGCCCGGGAAAAATATGCTCGCGGGCTTGCTATCTCGCTGACGGACAGGCAAATTGATGACCAGCTTTTAAACCGACTCCGTCAGTCTCTGGAACCCCACCGTTCGGGAACTATTCCAGTACACCTCTATTATCAGAGGGCGGATGCACGCGCGCGGTTGCGTTTTGGCGCAACATGGCGCGTCTCTCCGAGCGATCGTTTACTCAACGATCTGCGTGGCCTTATCGGCTCGGAGCAGGTGGAACTGGAGTTTGACTAATACAGGAATACTATGAGTCTGAATTTCCTTGATTTTGAACAGCCGATTGCAGAGCTGGAAGCGAAAATCGATTCCCTGACTGCCGTAAGCCGTCAGGATGAGAAACTCGATATTAACATCGACGAAGAAGTGCATCGTCTGCGTGAAAAAAGCGTAGAACTGACGCGTAAAATCTTCGCCGATCTTGGTGCATGGCAGGTTGCTCAACTGGCTCGCCATCCACGTCGCCCGTACACCCTGGATTATGTCCGCCTGGCTTTCGACGAGTTTGACGAGCTGGCTGGTGACCGTGCTTACGCTGACGACAAAGCTATTGTCGGTGGTATTGCGCGTCTGGACGGGCGTCCGGTGATGATTATCGGCCATCAGAAAGGGCGCGAAACGAAAGAAAAAATTCGTCGCAACTTCGGGATGCCGGCACCGGAAGGCTACCGTAAAGCGCTGCGTCTGATGGAGATGGCCGAGCGTTTTAAAATGCCGATCATCACCTTTATCGACACCCCAGGGGCTTACCCGGGCGTCGGTGCAGAAGAGCGCGGCCAGTCTGAAGCGATTGCCCGTAACCTGCGCGAAATGTCACGTCTGAGCGTGCCGGTCATCTGTACCGTTATTGGTGAAGGTGGCTCCGGTGGCGCACTGGCGATCGGCGTTGGCGACAAGGTCAACATGCTGCAGTACAGCACCTACTCGGTTATTTCACCGGAAGGCTGCGCATCCATTCTGTGGAAAAGCGCCGATAAAGCCCCGCTGGCTGCCGAAGCGATGGGGATCGTAGCCCCGCGTCTGAAAGAGCTGAAGCTTATCGACTCCATTATTCCGGAACCTCTGGGCGGCGCACATCGCAACCCGGAAGCCATCGCGGCAAGCCTGAAGGCGCAGCTGCTGGCCGATCTGGCGGATCTCGATACGCTGAGCGAAGAAGAGCTGTTAAACCGTCGCTACCAGCGTCTGATGAGCTACGGTTACGCCTGATAATCGCCAGGCTTAACGCGATCAGGGGTCGGATTTTCCGGCCCCTTTTTTATGTGCGATACGCCAGCGCGATTGATATGATGCCTGACTTAGGTTAATTCCAGGAGGAAAGCGTGAATATCATCGCCATCATGGGGCCACACGGCGTCTACCACAAAGACGAACCGATCAAAGAGCTGGAAGCTGCCCTGCAACGGCAAGGCTTTCAGACCATCTGGCCGCAAAACAGCGCCGACCTGCTGCAGTTTATTGAACATAATCCTCGGATCTGCGGAGTCATCTTTGACTGGGATGAGTACAACGTCGATCTGTGCAGCGATATCAATCAACTGAACGAATACCTCCCGCTTTATGCCTTTATCAACGCGCACTCGACGATGGACGTCAGCAGCCAGGATCTGCGCATGACGCTGTGGTTCTTCGAATATGCGCTGGGTCTGGCACAAGAGATAGCCACCCGCATCGCCCAATACACCCGCGAATATCTGGATAACATCACGCCGCCGTTTACCAAAGCGCTGTTCAATTATGTGGAGGAGGGGAAATATACCTTCTGTACGCCAGGGCATATGGGGGGAAGCGCATACCAGAAAAGCCCGGTTGGCTGCCTGTTTTATGACTTCTTCGGCGGCAATACGCTCAAAGCCGATGTCTCTATTTCGGTGACCGAACTGGGGTCGTTGCTGGATCACACCGGCCCGCATCTGGAAGCGGAAGAGTATATCGCTCGCGCTTTTGGCGCGGAACAGAGCTACATGGTGACCAACGGGACCTCGACCTCGAACAAAATTGTTGGCATGTACTCAGCGCCGGCTGGCAGCACGCTGCTTATCGACCGTAACTGCCATAAGTCACTGGCGCATCTGCTGATGATGAGCGACGTCGTTCCGTTGTGGCTGAAACCGACTCGCAATGCGCTGGGTATTCTCGGTGGGATACCGAAACGTGAATTTACCCGCGACAGCATTCAGCAAAAGGTCAACGGGACGGGGGGCGCAGCGTGGCCGGTGCATGCGGTGATCACCAACTCCACCTATGACGGCCTGCTCTATAACACCACCTGGATCAAAGAGACGCTTGATGTGCCGTCGATCCATTTTGATTCTGCCTGGGTGCCCTATACCCACTTCCACCCGATCTACCAGGGGAAGAGCGGAATGAGCGGCGATCGCATTCCCGGCAAGGTGATCTTCGAAACGCAATCCACGCACAAAATGCTGGCAGCGCTGTCGCAGGCGTCGCTTATTCACATCAAAGGTAGCTACGACGAAGATACCTTTAATGAAGCTTTTATGATGCATACCTCAACGTCCCCGAGCTATCCCATTGTCGCCTCGATAGAAACCGCGGCGGCGATGCTGCGTGGCAACTCCGGTAAACGCTTGATCCAGCGTTCGATCGAGCGGGCGCTCGACTTCCGCAAAGAGGTTCAGCGCCTGCGCGAAGAGTCTGACGGCTGGTTCTTTGATATCTGGCAGCCGGAAGATATTGAACAGGCGCAGTGCTGGCCGGTGGCAAGCGGTGAGCGCTGGCACGGTTTTAGCGATGCTGACGACGATCATATGTTCCTCGACCCGGTGAAGGTGACGATCCTGACGCCGGGTATGGATGAACAAGGCAAGATGGATGATGAAGGTATTCCCGCCGCGCTGGTGGCGAAATTCCTCGATGAGCGCGGCGTGGTGGTGGAGAAAACCGGCCCCTATAACCTGCTGTTTCTGTTCAGTATCGGCATCGATAAAACCCGGGCAATGGGGCTGCTACGCGGCCTGACCGAGTTTAAGCGTGCCTACGATCTTAACCTGCGGGTGAAGAATATGCTGCCGGATCTCTACGCAGAAGATCCTGACTTCTACCGCAATATGCGGATTCAGGATCTGGCGCAGGGGATCCACCGTCTGATCCGTCAGCACCAGCTGCCGCAATTGATGCTCAGCGCCTTTGATGTTCTGCCGGAAATGAAGATGACGCCGAATAAGGCCTGGCAGCGGCAAATTAAAGGTGAAGTGGAAACCATTGAGCTGGAAAATCTGGTCGGGCGGATCTCGGCAAATATGATCCTGCCGTATCCGCCGGGCGTGCCGTTGCTGATGCCAGGCGAGATGATTACCGAAGAAAGCCGGACGGTACTCGATTTCCTGCTGATGCTCTGCTCGATTGGCCGCCATTATCCCGGCTTTGAAACCGATATCCACGGGGCGAAGCGTGACGAGGATGGCGTATACCGGGTACGAGTCTTAAAAAATGACTAACGGCTTGCGCCGCGATGAGCGGCGCGAGTAACCTGGTCTGCAATAACAGAAGGAGTAGACATGCTGGGTTTAAAACGGGTTCACCATATTGCCATCATCGCCACCAACTATGCGCAGAGCAAAGCCTTCTACTGCGATATCCTGGGTTTTACGTTGCAGAGCGAGTTCTACCGCGAAGCGCGTGATTCCTGGAAGGGCGATCTGGCGTTGAACGGCGAATATGTGATTGAGCTGTTCTCTTTCCCGTTCCCGCCGGCCCGACCCAGCCGCCCGGAAGCCTGCGGCCTGCGTCATCTGGCGTTTAGCGTGGATGACATCGATGCGGCGGTTGCCCATCTGGAGGCACACGGCGTGGCCTGTGAAGCGGTGCGTATCGATCCCTTTACCGGTAAACGCTTTACCTTTTTTAGCGATCCCGACGGTCTGCCGCTCGAGATTTATCAACAGTAACCCTTGTCAGAGTAAGTCCTGCCCGGTAACGTGCCGGACTATCTCTCCCCAGCCAGCACTATCATGATGATGACGCCCGATATTGCGCAACGCCTTCAACCGTACCGCCAGTTTTTAGTCGCCTTCAGCGGCGGCCTGGATTCGACGGTACTTTTACATCAGCTGGTCTGCTGGCGTGAGCGGGACCCGACGCTGCAGCTCCGGGCTATCCATATTCACCATGGTCTGAGCGCCAATGCCGACAGCTGGGTGGCGCACTGCCAGCAGGTTTGTCAGCAGTGGCAGGTGCCGCTGGTGGTTGAGCGTGTGACCCTGACAGATGAGGGGCTCGGCGTGGAGGCGCATGCCCGACAGGCGCGTTATCAGGCTTTCCGGGCGGCGTTGCTGCCGGGCGAGGTGCTGGTGACGGCTCAGCATCTCGACGACCAGTGTGAAACCTTCCTGCTGGCGCTCAAACGAGGCAGCGGCCCGACCGGGCTGGCGGCGATGGCGGCATCCTCTGAATTTGCCGATACCCGGCTGCTGCGTCCGCTGCTGAACAGCCGCCGTGAGGCGCTGCTAGAGTGGGCCCTAAGCCATCAGCTCCAGTGGATTGAGGATGAGAGCAATCAGGATGATGCCTACGATCGTAACTTTCTTCGTCTGCGGGTGGTCCCGCAGCTAAACGCCCGTTGGCCTCACTTTAGCGAAGCGGTGGCCCGCAGCGCCGGGCTGTGCGGCGAGCAGGAACAGCTGCTGGATGAACTGCTGGCCGAAGATCTGGCCAGGCTGGTGGCCGCTGATGGCTCGCTGGCTATCGAACCGCTGGCCGCCATGAGCGCGCCACGGCGCGCGGCGCTGCTGCGGCGATGGCTGGCAGGACAGCACGCGCCGATGCCCTCCCGCGAGGTTCCGGAGCGTATCTGGCGTGAAGTGGCCCTGGCGCGCGAAGATGCGTTTCCCTGCCTGCGGCTTGGGGACTTTTGCGTACGTCGCTATCAGCAGCGTCTGTGGTGGGTGAGATACCTGCCTGGTCAGGCCGATCTCATCGTGCCGTGGCCCGATTATCGTCAGCCATTAGCGCTGCCGGAAGGCCTGGGCGAGCTGGCATTGCCAGGCGGCGGGCCATTGCGTAGGCCGCGCCCGGAAGAGGTGGTGACGGTGCGCTTTCGTGCCAGCGGCCATCTGCATATTGTTGGTCGTCACGGTGGGCGCAAGCTGAAGAAAATCTGGCAGGAGTTGGGTGTTGCTCCCTGGCGTCGCGATACTACGCCGCTGCTGTTTTACGGCGATACGCTGATTGCCGCGGCGGATGCACTGTTTGTCACCCGTGAAGGGGAAGTGAGGGAAGGCGAGGGGATGCAACTGATGTGGAGGAAAACGGGCGGCTGAGCCACCCGTTTTTATTCAGGACTCACTCACCACCACGGTACCGATTTCCGGGTGGCTGAAGCTGGCGATTTTATCCAGACGTAGCTCACGAGCATTCCCGCTCAGCTCCACCACCAGATACTCGATATTTTTGCGCGAGATAAGATCGGTGGCCTTAGCCTGCAACTGCTCGCCGTCTTTGAGCGTCAGAACAAGCACCAGATGGTGCTGGCAGGCAAGCTCGAGATTGTCATAATCATCACAGTTGATGGGTTGATAAGTATCATTCATTGACATAATCGCTCACCAGTAAGTTTGCTGCCGCATACGCGGCCTTTTCCCTGACTGACTCCGAAAGGGCCTCATCCGCCGCAATTTCATTCAATACTTTCAACACGCAACCCAGCGCATTCGGGATATACCCCAGGTCTCCGCTGGCTATTTCCGCATATCGCTTGCGTATTAACTCACAATATTGCTCCACATTCCCTCCTGTCAGTATGCTGACTCAACCGTGGGATGCAAGTTTAAGCCTACGAAGATACACTCTGTTTAGCAAGGTGACTATACCATAGTCATTTAAGCAATATCAGCAGGATGAAAAGGGGACCGCGGATTGTCGGCAGCCTTTTGTCGTGAGTTTCGCTACAATGTACGCCATTTTTTTCGGGAGTTTATTCATGGCGCTGAAAGCGACAATTTATAAGGCAACGGTGAACGTCGCCGATCTGGATCGCAACCAGTTTCTGGATGCCAGCCTGACGCTGGCACAGCATCCGTCGGAAACCCAGGAGCGCATGATGTTACGCCTGCTGGCGTGGATCAAATACGCCGACGAGCGTCTGCAGTTTACCCGCGGTTTGTCGTCTGATGATGAGGCGGAGCTATGGTTGCTCAACGATCATCTCGGCGTTGACCTGTGGATTGAACTCGGTTTACCGGATGAGCGGCGGATTAAAAAAGCCTGCTCGCGTTCGCAGGAAGTGGTGTTGTTTACCTACAATAGCCGGGCGGCGGAAATCTGGTGGCAGCAAAATAAGAGTAAAATGGCGCAGTTCAGCAAGCTGACGGTATGGTATCTGGATGATGCTCAGCTGGCCCAGCTCAGCGCATTTGCCGATCGCTCGATGGTATTACAGGCCACGATCCAGGACGGCAGCATCTGGTTATCGGACGCTAAGAATAATCTGGAAATTAATTTAACGGCGTGGCAACCGCCAGCATGATTATGATTAGCCGCAGCGTTGCTATTCCCGACGAAGAGGTGACCCTGTCGGGGATCCGCGCGCAGGGCGCGGGCGGTCAGCACGTTAATAAGGCGTCAACCGCCATCCATCTGCGGTTTGACATTAAAGCTTCAAGCCTGCCTGAGTATTATAAAGAACGCCTGCTGGCCGCCAGTCACCACTTAATTTCTGCCGACGGTGTGGTTATTATTAAGGCTCAGGAATACCGCAGTCAGGAAATGAATCGCGAAGCGGCGCTGTCTCGCCTGGTTGCGTTAATTAAAGAATTAACCGTAGTGCAAAAAAGCCGCCGTGAGACCCGGCCGACTCGGGCGTCAAAAGAGCGGCGCCTTGCCTCGAAAGCGCAAAAATCCTCAGTCAAAGCACTGCGTGGGAAAGTTCGTCAGTAAGCGCTATGGCGAACCGGTGGAATGGATTATAAGGAATTAACAGTGAAGAAAATCGTACTCTCAGTGGTAGCAGCGTGTTCGCTCTTTGCGCTATTTGGCTGTAACCATCGTTCGGATGTCGAGATGCTGCAGCCCGCACCGATGGAAGAGCTGAAGCCGATGCAGCAAAGCTGGCGCGGTGTTTTGCCCTGCGCTGATTGTGAAGGCATCGAAACCACGCTGTTCCTCGAAAAAGACGGTAGCTGGGTGATGAACGAACGCTATCAAGGGGTCAGCCGTGAGCCGTCATCATTTGCCTCATACGGCACCTGGGCGCGTACCGCGGATAAGCTGGTACTGACCGACAGCAAAGGCGAGAAATCCTATTACCGTGCGAAGGGAGACTCGCTGGATATGCTCGATCGTGAAGGCAATCCGATTGAGTCGACGCTGAACTATACCCTGACATCAGTCAAAGCCAGCCTGCCGACCACGCCGATGACCATGCGCGGCATGTATTTCTATATGGCGGATGCGGCGACCTTCACTGATTGTGCGACCGGAAAACGGGTTGCGGTGGCGAACAATGCGCAGCTGGAACGTGATTATGCAGCGGCTCGCGGCACACAAACGCGTCCGGTACTGCTGGTGGTGGACGGGCACTTTACCCTGGAAGCCAATCCTGACAGCGGCGAAATGGTGAAAACCCTGAAGGCGGATAAAGATATTAAATTTGTCCCGGGTAAAAACTGTAATCAGTAACCGGTCATGGCTGTAATACCGGTAGCACGGATATAAAAAAGGCCCCGCAGATGCGGGGCCTTTTACATTCATCAGCGGGATTAGCCTTTGATAGCGCGAACCAGATAGTCCACGATGTCACCGGTTTTAATCAGGTGCTTCTCGCCATTACGGCGATATTTATATTCGATATCGTCGTTGTCGAGGTTACGATCGCCGAGCACGATGGTATGCGGAATACCAATCAGCTCCATATCAGCAAACATGACGCCCGGACGCTCTTTACGGTCGTCCATCAGCACTTCAATGCCCTGCGCGCGCAGTTCGGCATACAGCTTCTCTGCCAGTTCCTGCACACGGTAAGACTTGTGCATGTTCATCGGCAGGATCGCGACCTGGAACGGTGCAATTGCGTCAGGCCAGATGATTCCACGATCGTCAAAGTTCTGCTCAATGGCTGCCGCAACGACACGCGTCACCCCAATACCGTAACAACCCATGGTCAGGACCTGGTTACGGCCATCTTCGCCCTGTACGGAGGCGTTCATCGCCTGGGAGTACTTGGTCCCCAGCTGGAAGATGTGACCGACTTCGATGCCGCGCTTAATCAGCAGCGTGCCCTGACCATCCGGGCTCGGATCGCCTGCGACGACGTTACGGATGTCTGCGACTTCCGGCGTGGTGACATCGCGATCCCAGTTGATGCCAAAGTAGTGTTTACCATCGATATTGGCGCCGGCAGCGAAATCGCTCATGACGGCAACGGTACGGTCGATAACCACGGGAATCGGCATATTCACCGGACCCAGAGAACCTGGACCGGCTTTAACGATGGCGCGGATCTCTTCTTCGGTCGCGAAGGTCAGCGGGCTGGCAACCTGCGGCAGTTTTTCCGCTTTGACTTCGTTCAGCTCGTGGTCACCGCGAACCAGCAGCGCAACCAGCGGGTAGCTGCCGCCTTCAACTGCTTTAACCAGCAGCGTTTTGACGGTTTTTTCAATCGGCAGATTGAACTGTTCGACCAGCTCGGCGATGGTTTTCGCATTCGGCGTATCGACCAGGGTCATCTCCTGGGTAGCAGCGGCGCGCGGCGCTTTTGGCGCGACGGCTTCTGCGAACTCGATGTTAGCGGCGAAATCAGAGCTGTCGGAGAAGATCACGTCATCTTCGCCGCTCTGCGCCAGCACCTGGAATTCGTGCGATGCGCTACCGCCGATAGAACCGGTGTCAGCCTGTACCGCGCGGAAATCCAGGCCCATACGGCTGAAGATTTTGCTGTAGGCGGCGTACATCGCGTCGTAGGTTTCCTGCAGAGATTCCTGAGAGGTATGGAAAGAGTAAGCATCTTTCATCAGGAATTCACGGGAACGCATTACGCCGAAACGCGGACGGACTTCGTCACGGAACTTGGTCTGAATCTGGAAGAAGTTCAGCGGCAGCTGCTTGTATGAGTTCAGCTCGTTACGGATCAGGTCAGTGATCACTTCTTCATGCGTCGGACCGAGGACAAACGGACGGTCGCCACGGTCAGCAATACGCAGCAGTTCCGGGCCGTACTGTTCCCAACGACCACTCTCTTGCCACAGTTCAGAGGGCTGAACTACCGGCATTAACACCTCGATTGCACCGGCGTTGTTCATCTCTTCACGCACGATGTTTTCGACTTTTTTCAGGACGCGCACGCCGGTCGGCAGCCAGGTGTACAACCCGGAGGCCAGCTTACGGATCATCCCGGCGCGCAGCATCAACTGATGGCTGATGACTTCGGCGTCGGCAGGTGTCTCCTTTTGTGTGGAGAGCAGGTATTGGCTAGTACGCATGTTGTTACGGTTCCATTTGGACGATCGGAACAGGCTGGGGACCAGCCTGAAACAAAAAAGTGGTTTAGTTTACCAGTGTGGCAAAGATGCCAAAAGAGAGGAAAATAAAATTACCGTGGTTCAAGGGCAAAGACTTCAAAACCCGACGGGATAACACGCCAGCGGACGTTGAAATCAAGCAGCCAGACGGCATAGGTTTTTCCTGCTTCTTCCTCTTTACGATAGGCAGGACGCGGATCCTGCGCCAGCACCTCACGGATAAACGCTTTCAGGTGTGGATAGCGCTTTTCCAGTGCGACAAGCTGCGTGTCCAGTTCAGGCGTAAAGCTTACTGTCATTTCTGCCAGCGGCGCCTGCTGGGCATAGCTGGCGCTGGCATCCGGCAGCGCTTCGGCAAACGGCAGATAGGGTTTGATATCCACCACCGGGGTGCCATCCACCAGGTCCAGGCTCCCGAGCTGCAGGATAACCTGCTCTTTCTGGCAGCGGATGCCTTTGAGTTCGACCAGCGACATCCCGATGGGATTCGGGCGGAACGTTGAACGCGTGGCGAACACGCCCATCCGCGCATTCCCGCCGAGACGGGGAGGGCGCACGGTAGGGCGCCAGCCACCTTCCATTGTTTGATGGAAGACAAACAGCACCCACAGATGGCTAAAGTCTTCCAGACCGCGAACGGCGTCCGCCTGATTATAGGGCGGCAGCAAATGCAGTTCGCCACCACCATTTTTGACCAGCCCTGGCTGGCGCGGCACGGCAAACTTTTCTTTATAGGGCGAACGAATCACGCCTATCTGCGCGAACTGGAAAGCATTCATTGCGCCGAAACGTTAAGCGCGGAACCCAGACAAACGGCCTGACGATAGCATCCCGGTGTACCGCTGGTGACTTCACAGCTGTGCAGAAGGACCGCGTTAGCTTTCATTTTAGCGGCGTTAATTTGCAGACGCTTGCGGGCGGTCGGGATATTTGGCGGCGAATCCTGGTTGCTGGCCTGGCATGATTCGCCAGTCACTTCACCCAGATCGCGGAAAGGCTTGCCGACCAGTGCGGATGCATCGGTATAGATTCTTACCGGCGCCGGACGCGGTGCTTTCGGTTTTGCCGTTTCCGTTTTAGCGGGTGCCGTTGCGGTGCTTTGTACAGGTTCGACGGGAGATCTGCTTAGCATTGAACAGCCGCTTAACATGAGCGCTAACAAACAGACCGGTAAAGCACGCATAGGAATTCCTCAAAAAATAATCAAACAGGGCGCTATTGAATCAGGCGCTTGCATAAATGACAAGACGGGCATAAAGCCCGTCCTGAATGATATTACGGTGAAAAAAGATTACCAGCCTTTCACAGCACCGCCGTTAAAGATTTTGTTCGCCGCTTCGTAAACTTCATCGCTCTGGTATGCCTGAACAAATTTCTTCACATTTTCGGCATCTTTGTTGTCTTCGCGAGCAACAATCAGGTTCACGTACGGAGAGTCTTTATCTTCAACGAAGATACCATCTTTCGCCGGAGTCAGACCGATCTGGCTGGCGTAGGTGGTGTTGATCACCGCCAGAGAGATCTGCGCATCATCCAGAGAGCGCGGCAGCTGCGGTGCTTCCAGCTCAACAATCTTCAGGTTTTTCGGGTTTTCAACGATATCCAGAGAGGTCGGCAGCAAGCCAACGCCTTCTTTCAGTTTGATCAGACCCACTTGCTGCAGCAGCAGCAGGGAGCGGCCGAGGTTGGTCGGGTCGTTAGGAATCGCAATCTGAGAGCCCGGCTGCAGTTCGTCCAGAGATTTGATTTTCTTAGAGTAACCGGCAATCGGGTAGACAAAGGAGTTGCCGACGGCAACCAGCTTGTAACCACGGTCTTTAATTTGCTGATCGAGGTACGGCTTATGCTGGAAGGCGTTGACGTCGATGTCGCCTTTGCTCAGCGCTTCGTTTGGCAGAACGTAATCGTTAAAGGTCACCAGCTCTACGTCGAGACCGTATTTCTCTTTCGCCACTTTCTGGGCAACTTCAGCAACCTGCTGCTCTGCACCCACAATGACGCCGACTTTAATATGGTTCGGGTCTTTCTCGTCCTGACCACAACCCACCAGAGCCAGAGAACCGATTAACGCGCCGACTGCCGCAAAGGTTTTGAAATTAAAGGCCATGTTATTTCCTTTCTGTAAGAGTCTTTGTGTACACGAGTCATCAGACCGCCCGGAGACGGCCCGAATGATGGTGTGTTGTGTGTTATTTGTGAGTCACAGCCCGGACGATACGATCGCCAGAGAATTGGATTAAATAAACCAGAATAACCAGTAATACCAGTACCGTATTCATTACCGTTGCGTTGTAGCCGATGTAGCCGTACTGATAGCCAATCTGCCCAAGACCACCGGCACCCACCGCACCGCCCATGGCGGAATAACCTACCAGGGTAATCAGGGTGATGGTGGCGGCGTTCACCAGCCCCGGCAGCGCTTCTGGCAGCAGCACCTTGCGGACGATCTGCATCGGTGTTGCGCCCATTGCGCGGGAAGCTTCAATCAACCCGGTCGGGATTTCGAGCAGCGCGTTTTCCACCATACGGGCGATAAACGGCGCGGCGCCAACCGTCAGCGGCACAATCGCCGCCTGCAGGCCGATTGAGGTACCGACAATCACGCGGGTGAATGGAATCATCCACACCAGCAAGATAATGAAAGGAATAGAACGGAAGATGTTAACCAGCGCGGAGAGCGTCCGGTAAAGCTTCGCGTTGGCCGCAATCTGTCCTGGACGGGTCACGTACAGCAGCACGCCGACAGGCAGGCCGAGGACAAAACCGAAGAAGCCGGAGACAAACGTCATGGCCAGCGTTTCCCATACGCCGCGCAACAGCAGCCAAATCATTGCCTCAGACATAGCCCAGTACCTCTACTTTTACATGGTGTTCCTGCAACCAGGCGATAGCAGCCTGGGTATCTTCCTGCGTGCCGTGCATCTCGGTCAGCATAATGCCGAACTTCACGCCGCCGGCGTAATCCATCTGCGCGCTAATAATGTTGTTATTCACATTAAAGCGACGGGCGGTTTCAGAGAGCAACGGGGCATCAACAGAATGGCCGGTAAACTCCATGCGCAGCATTGGTACGCTATCCGGTTGCGCGGTTGGCTTCAGGCGGGCCTGATAATCGTCCGGAATATCCAGATGCAGCGTGGACTGAATAAACTGCTGTGCCAGCGGGGTCTTCGGATGAGAGAAGACTTCACTCACCGTATCCTGCTCGATCAGCTGACCGTTACTGATGACCGCGACGCAATCGCAGATGCGTTTGACGACGTCCATCTCGTGGGTGATCAGCAGAATCGTCAGGCCAAGGCGACGGTTGATATCTTTCAACAGTTCAAGGATGGAACGCGTGGTTGCCGGATCCAGGGCGCTGGTGGCTTCGTCACACAGCAGCACCTTCGGGTTGCTTGCCAGGGCGCGTGCAATCGCGACACGTTGTTTCTGCCCGCCGGAAAGGTTGGCCGGGTAGCTGTCATGTTTATCGGCAAGGCCGACGAGATCCAACAGCTCGGTCACGCGACGTTTAATTTCTGCCTGCGGGGTGTTGTCCAGCTCCAGCGGCAGCGCGACGTTGCCAAAAACGGTACGGGAAGCCAGCAGGTTAAAGTGCTGGAAAATCATGCCAATCTGGCGACGTGCGCGGGTCAGTTCTTTTTCAGAAAGCGCAGTCAGTTCCTGGCCACCAACCTGAACGCTACCTTCTGTCGGACGTTCAAGCAGGTTAACGCAGCGAATGAGCGTACTTTTACCAGCACCAGATGCGCCGATGACGCCATAAATTTGTCCGGCAGGGACATGCAGGCTGACATCGTTCAGCGCCTGTATGGTGCGATTCCCTTGCTGGAACACTTTGGTGATATTCGAAAGTTTAATCATCAGTTATTTATTATCGTTTAGCCGTTTGCCGTGGCATTTTCTTCTGCCGTGTCCAGGCGATGCCTGTCAATGAAATGGATGTTAAGGCATCCAGACGTCTAAATCAATCCAGCTGCTGAATAATGAGCACTTTCTTGCATAGCGAAACATGCGATACTAATCAGACTAGCCTTTATCAGGAGCATTACGGTGGCAAAGTCAGTACCCGCAATTTTTCTCGACCGTGACGGCACAATTAATGTCGATCATGGCTATGTCCACGAAATCGACAACTTTGAGTTTATCGATGGCGTCATTGATGCGATGCGTCAATTAAAGGAGATGGGATTCGCCCTTGTGGTGGTCACCAATCAATCCGGCATCGCGCGCGGAAAGTTTACGGAAGCGCAGTTTGAAACGCTGACGGAATGGATGGACTGGTCACTGGCCGATCGCGGTGTTGACCTGGACGGTATCTATTATTGTCCGCATCACCCGCAGGGGACGGTGGAAGAGTATCGCCAGACCTGTGATTGCCGTAAGCCGCACCCGGGGATGTTCGTCTCTGCGCGTGACTACCTTCATATTGATATGGCCGCTTCTTATATGGTTGGCGATAAAATTGAAGATATGCAGGCTGCAGCTGCTGCTTCTATAGGGACTAAAGTGCTGGTTCGTACCGGCAAGCCCGTCACGCCAGAAGCGGAAAATGCCGCTGATTGGGTACTGAATAGCCTGGCAGACCTGCCTGAAGCTATCAAAAAGCAGCAAAAATAAGCGTTACGTATAAAAGATGAGCGGTTGAAATAAAAATGCATTTTTCCGCTTGTCATTCCCGGCTGGCTCCCTATAATGCGCCTCCATCGACACGGAACAACGGCAAACAAGCCGCCGGGTTGAAAGAGAAAACTTCTGAAAATGAGGTTGACTCTGAAAGAGGAAAGCGTAATATACGCCACCTCGCGACAGAGCGCCAAGCGCCGTCGCACTGCTCTTTAACAATTTATCAGACAATCTGTGTGGGCACTCAAAGTGACATGGATTCTTAACGTCCTCGGACGAAAAATGAATACCAAGTCTCAGTGAGTGAACATACGTAATTCATTACGAAGTTCTTTTCTTTAGAAATAAAGAAACACGAGCGTCAAACTTAAATTGAAGAGTTTGATCATGGCTCAGATTGAACGCTGGCGGCAGGCCTAACACATGCAAGTCGAGCGGTAGCACAGAGAGCTTGCTCTCGGGTGACGAGCGGCGGACGGGTGAGTAATGTCTGGGAAACTGCCTGATGGAGGGGGATAACTACTGGAAACGGTAGCTAATACCGCATAACGTCGCAAGACCAAAGTGGGGGACCTTCGGGCCTCATGCCATCAGATGTGCCCAGATGGGATTAGCTAGTAGGTGGGGTAATGGCTCACCTAGGCGACGATCCCTAGCTGGTCTGAGAGGATGACCAGCCACACTGGAACTGAGACACGGTCCAGACTCCTACGGGAGGCAGCAGTGGGGAATATTGCACAATGGGCGCAAGCCTGATGCAGCCATGCCGCGTGTATGAAGAAGGCCTTCGGGTTGTAAAGTACTTTCAGCGAGGAGGAAGGCATTAAGGTTAATAACCTTAGTGATTGACGTTACTCGCAGAAGAAGCACCGGCTAACTCCGTGCCAGCAGCCGCGGTAATACGGAGGGTGCAAGCGTTAATCGGAATTACTGGGCGTAAAGCGCACGCAGGCGGTCTGTTAAGTCAGATGTGAAATCCCCGGGCTCAACCTGGGAACTGCATTTGAAACTGGCAGGCTTGAGTCTTGTAGAGGGGGGTAGAATTCCAGGTGTAGCGGTGAAATGCGTAGAGATCTGGAGGAATACCGGTGGCGAAGGCGGCCCCCTGGACAAAGACTGACGCTCAGGTGCGAAAGCGTGGGGAGCAAACAGGATTAGATACCCTGGTAGTCCACGCTGTAAACGATGTCGACTTGGAGGTTGTTCCCTTGAGGAGTGGCTTCCGGAGCTAACGCGTTAAGTCGACCGCCTGGGGAGTACGGCCGCAAGGTTAAAACTCAAATGAATTGACGGGGGCCCGCACAAGCGGTGGAGCATGTGGTTTAATTCGATGCAACGCGAAGAACCTTACCTACTCTTGACATCCAGAGAACTTAGCAGAGATGCTTTGGTGCCTTCGGGAACTCTGAGACAGGTGCTGCATGGCTGTCGTCAGCTCGTGTTGTGAAATGTTGGGTTAAGTCCCGCAACGAGCGCAACCCTTATCCTTTGTTGCCAGCGGTTCGGCCGGGAACTCAAAGGAGACTGCCAGTGATAAACTGGAGGAAGGTGGGGATGACGTCAAGTCATCATGGCCCTTACGAGTAGGGCTACACACGTGCTACAATGGCATATACAAAGAGAAGCGACCTCGCGAGAGCAAGCGGACCTCATAAAGTATGTCGTAGTCCGGATTGGAGTCTGCAACTCGACTCCATGAAGTCGGAATCGCTAGTAATCGTAGATCAGAATGCTACGGTGAATACGTTCCCGGGCCTTGTACACACCGCCCGTCACACCATGGGAGTGGGTTGCAAAAGAAGTAGGTAGCTTAACCTTCGGGAGGGCGCTTACCACTTTGTGATTCATGACTGGGGTGAAGTCGTAACAAGGTAACCGTAGGGGAACCTGCGGTTGGATCACCTCCTTACCTGAAGAACCTGCCTTTGTAGTGTCCACACAGATTGTCTGATGAAAAGTAAATAGCAAGGCGTCTTGCGATTGAGACTTCAGTGTCCCCTTCGTCTAGAGGCCCAGGACACCGCCCTTTCACGGCGGTAACAGGGGTTCGAATCCCCTAGGGGACGCCACTTGCTGGTTTGTGAGTGAAAGTCGCCGACCTCAATATCTCAAAACTGGTTCTCCGGAATCACGTTTGAGATATTTGCTCTTTAAAAATCTGGATCAAGCTGAAAATTGAAACGACACACTGTTTCCTTTCTCCGTAATAAGAAAGGAAAAATGGTGTGTTCGAGTCTCTCAAATTTTCGCAATGCGGACTGTTTTACGAAACAGCTTCGGGTTGTGAGGTTAAGCGACTAAGCGTACACGGTGGATGCCCTGGCAGTCAGAGGCGATGAAGGACGTGCTAATCTGCGATAAGCGTCGGTAAGGTGATATGAACCGTTATAACCGGCGATTTCCGAATGGGGAAACCCAGTGTGTTTCGACACACTATCGTTAAGTGAATACATAGCTTAACGAAGCGAACCGGGGGAACTGAAACATCTAAGTACCCCGAGGAAAAGAAATCAACCGAGATTCCCCCAGTAGCGGCGAGCGAACGGGGAGGAGCCCAGAGTCTGAATCAGCGCGTGTGTTAGTGGAACGGTCTGGAAAGTCCGGCGGTACAGGGTGATAGCCCCGTACACTAAAATGCACACGTTGTGAACTCGAAGAGTAGGGCGGGACACGTGGTATCCTGTCTGAATATGGGGGGACCATCCTCCAAGGCTAAATACTCCTGACTGACCGATAGTGAACCAGTACCGTGAGGGAAAGGCGAAAAGAACCCCGGCGAGGGGAGTGAAAAAGAACCTGAAACCGTGTACGTACAAGCAGTGGGAGCCTACTTGTTAGGTGACTGCGTACCTTTTGTATAATGGGTCAGCGACTTATATTCTGTAGCAAGGTTAACCGTATAGGGGAGCCGCAGGGAAACCGAGTCTTAACTGGGCGTTAAGTTGCAGGGTATAGACCCGAAACCCGGTGATCTAGCCATGGGCAGGTTGAAGGTTGGGTAACACTAACTGGAGGACCGAACCGACTAATGTTGAAAAATTAGCGGATGACTTGTGGCTGGGGTGAAAGGCCAATCAAACCGGGAGATAGCTGGTTCTCCCCGAAAGCTATTTAGGTAGCGCCTCGTGAACTCATCTTCGGGGGTAGAGCACTGTTTCGGCTAGGGGGTCATCCCGACTTACCAACCCGATGCAAACTACGAATACCGAAGAATGTTATCACGGGAGACACACGGCGGGTGCTAACGTCCGTCGTGAAGAGGGAAACAACCCAGACCGCCAGCTAAGGTCCCAAAGTCACAGTTAAGTGGGAAACGATGTGGGAAGGCACAGACAGCCAGGATGTTGGCTTAGAAGCAGCCATCATTTAAAGAAAGCGTAATAGCTCACTGGTCGAGTCGGCCTGCGCGGAAGATGTAACGGGGCTAAACTGTGCACCGAAGCTGCGGCAGCGACACTATGTGTTGTTGGGTAGGGGAGCGTTCTGTAAGCCGTTGAAGGTGGCCTGTGAGGGTTGCTGGAGGTATCAGAAGTGCGAATGCTGACATAAGTAACGATAAAGCGGGTGAAAAGCCCGCTCGCCGGAAGACCAAGGGTTCCTGTCCAACGTTAATCGGGGCAGGGTGAGTCGACCCCTAAGGCGAGGCCGAAAGGCGTAGTCGATGGGAAACAGGTTAATATTCCTGTACTCGGTGTTACTGCGAAGGGGGGACGGAGAAGGCTATGTTAGCCGGGCGACGGTTGTCCCGGTTTAAGCATGTAGGCGGGAAGTTTAGGTAAATCCGGACTTCTGTTAACGCTGAGGTGTGATGACGAGGCACTACGGTGCTGAAGTAACAAATGCCCTGCTTCCAGGAAAAGCCTCTAAGCATCAGGTAACATCAAATCGTACCCCAAACCGACACAGGTGGTCAGGTAGAGAATACCAAGGCGCTTGAGAGAACTCGGGTGAAGGAACTAGGCAAAATGGTGCCGTAACTTCGGGAGAAGGCACGCTGATGGTAAGTGAAGCGACTTGCTCGTGGAGCTGAAATCAGTCGAAGATACCAGCTGGCTGCAACTGTTTATTAAAAACACAGCACTGTGCAAACACGAAAGTGGACGTATACGGTGTGACGCCTGCCCGGTGCCGGAAGGTTAATTGATGGGGTTATCCGTAAGGAGAAGCTCTTGATCGAAGCCCCGGTAAACGGCGGCCGTAACTATAACGGTCCTAAGGTAGCGAAATTCCTTGTCGGGTAAGTTCCGACCTGCACGAATGGCGTAATGATGGCCAGGCTGTCTCCACCCGAGACTCAGTGAAATTGAACTCGCTGTGAAGATGCAGTGTACCCGCGGCAAGACGGAAAGACCCCGTGAACCTTTACTATAGCTTGACACTGAACATTGAGCCTTGATGTGTAGGATAGGTGGGAGGCTTTGAAGCGTGGACGCCAGTCTGCGTGGAGCCAACCTTGAAATACCACCCTTTAATGTTTGATGTTCTAACGTAGACCCGTGATCCGGGTTGCGGACAGTGTCTGGTGGGTAGTTTGACTGGGGCGGTCTCCTCCCAAAGAGTAACGGAGGAGCACGAAGGTTAGCTAATCCTGGTCGGACATCAGGAGGTTAGTGCAATGGCATAAGCTAGCTTGACTGCGAGCGTGACGGCGCGAGCAGGTGCGAAAGCAGGTCATAGTGATCCGGTGGTTCTGAATGGAAGGGCCATCGCTCAACGGATAAAAGGTACTCCGGGGATAACAGGCTGATACCGCCCAAGAGTTCATATCGACGGCGGTGTTTGGCACCTCGATGTCGGCTCATCACATCCTGGGGCTGAAGTAGGTCCCAAGGGTACGGCTGTTCGCCGTTTAAAGTGGTACGCGAGCTGGGTTTAGAACGTCGTGAGACAGTTCGGTCCCTATCTGCCGTGGGCGCTGGAGAATTGAGGGGGGCTGCTCCTAGTACGAGAGGACCGGAGTGGACGCATCACTGGTGTTCGGGTTGTCATGCCAATGGCATTGCCCGGTAGCTAAATGCGGAAAAGATAAGTGCTGAAAGCATCTAAGCACGAAACTTGCCCCGAGATGAGTTCTCCCTGACTCCTTGAGAGTCCTGAAGGAACGTTGAAGACTACGACGTTGATAGGTCGGGTGTGTAAGCGTAGCGATACGTTGAGCTAACCGATACTAATGAACCGTGAGGCTTAACCTTACAACGCCAAAGCTGTTTTGGTGATTAGAGAGAAGATTTTCAGCCTGATACAGATTAGTCAATATGTCTTTAAGACGTGTTGATAACAGAATTTGCCTGGCGGCGATAGCGCGGTGGTCCCACCTGACCCCATGCCGAACTCAGAAGTGAAACGCCGTAGCGCCGATGGTAGTGTGGGGTCTCCCCATGTGAGAGTAGGGAACTGCCAGGCATCAAATTAGCAGTGAAACCGGGGCAATAAAC
Organism: Enterobacter sp. JUb54; assembly: GCF_014298075.1. GTDB lineage: Bacteria > Pseudomonadota > Gammaproteobacteria > Enterobacterales > Enterobacteriaceae > Klebsiella > Klebsiella lignicola. The sequence goes on along the minus strand of NZ_CP060418.1, from coordinate 3,003,132 downwards.
CGGTTGTTGTAAAGAAATTCGGTGGAGCGGTAGTTCAGTCGGTTAGAATACCTGCCTGTCACGCAGGGGGTCGCGGGTTCGAGTCCCGTCCGTTCCGCCACTTATTTAGAAGCCGTATCGCTGTAAAGCGATACGGCTTTTTTCGTCTGAAATTCGACCCCTGCTTACATCAGTGCTTCAGGTAAAAACAGGATCAACGACGGGAAGATAACCAGAAGCCCAATAAACAGGAAAAAGGCGATCAGATAGGGCAGCGAGGCTCTGACGAAAGCCACGGTATTACAGTTTAGTATGCCGCATACCGTATACATACAGATCCCCACCGGCGGGGTATTCGCGCCCAGTAACGTGAGCACCACGAAGATGATCCCGAAGTGGATCGGATCAAATCCCGCTTCAGTGGCTATTGGCAACAATATCGGGGTCAGCAGCAAAATAATCACGCTGCCATCGAAAATCATGCCGGCTACGGCGATAAATACTAGCAGCAGGAGCAGAATACCGTAGCGGTTGTCTGTCAGCGACGTCAGGACTTCTGCCAGAGACTGCGGGATTTGATCGATGATCGTGATATGACCGAGAATAGCGGCAGACATGATAAGCAGCATCACCACGCCAATATCGCTGATGGTCTCTTTCAGCACTTCCCAAAATGCCTGGTTATCCAGTTCCTTATAGATATAACGACCGATGATAAAGGCATACAGCACAATGAAGGCCCCGGCCTCCGTGGTGGTGAAAAAGCCCATGCGGATCACCAGAATCAGAACCACTGGGAACATCAGGGCCCAGAATCCGTTCTTAAAGCTTATCCAGACATCATGACGCGTCGGCAGGCGGGTCATTTCCGGCTTGATCCCCATTCGTTTAGCCATGACATAGTTTGTCCCCATCAGAATCACCGTCAGCAGAAGCCCGGGGATCACGCCGGCCATAAACAGTTTGCCAATCGAAACATTACCCACGAAACCATACAGAATAAGCAGAATACTGGGAGGAATGGTCGCGGTGATCAGCGAGCTGAAGGCAATAACTACGGCGGTGAAGGGTTTAGGGTATCCCTGTTTTACCATGGGCACGCCGAGAACCCGCGCCTGCATTGCGGCATCTGCGGTGGCTGAGCCAGATACTCCGCCCAGCAGGCAAGCAAGCAGCACGTTAATCTGCGCCATTCCGCCGATCATCCAGCCAGAAATAATTCGGGCAAAATCCAGCAGGCGAGTCGTGACCCCCGTTTTATTCAGCAGATTTCCCACCAGTAAAAACAACGGGGTAGCCATGATGGGGAATGATTGCGTCGGGGCCGAGAATTTCTGAAATGCGATGCCTGGCGGCATGAAGTCATCAAAAAAGAAAAAGCTCAGCGCGGAAATGGCAATCACAAACCCGACGGGCATTCTGATAATCAGCAAGACGACAAACAGGAAACAGGTCAGCAGGATCATAATTCCGACACCTCGGCAGATTCCGGACACCCTGACATCATATGCAGGGCGGTATTGATGAACATGAGGAGACATCCGGTAGGCACCGCGCTGTTCAGCCAGGCGGATGACAGGCCGGTGACCGGCAGCTGGCTGGCTGCGGTCGCGAGGGTAAAGCTATAGCCGTACCAGACGCCGCAGCCCAGGAAAATCAGGATCAATGTTTCGTTAAACCAGGTACAGCAGCGACGGGCGTTCTCTGACAGCAGACGCACCACCGCATCGACGCCAATATGCCTGCGGACCTGAAGGGCATAATCGATGGCCAGCACTGAAATCCAGGCAAAAATAACCATCGCTATTTCCAGAGACCAGATCAGTGGATGCCCGACGGCCCGTCCGACACCACCTGCCAGAATAATAATGACAATAGAAGCCAGCCCGATCCTTGCAATAGCAAGCTCGGCCTGACGAAAGCGGTTATACATAATCAGTCCTTGCACAAAAGAAGAGGTACGCCTGGGCATACCTCGGATTGCATTATTTATTGGAAATGACTTTCTGAACCTCTGCCAGGGCATCTTGCAGCCCCAGTTTTTCAGGAACGGAAGCACAGGCCTGCTTAAAGGGGGTGGCATCGACTGGATCCACGCTGACACCGTGCTGAGCCATCAGCGTCAGCAGCTCCTGTTCTTTTTTGATGGTGTTTTCAGAGGCCTGGTTACCCTGTTTTTCAGCCTCTTCGTGCAGAATGGTCCGCAGATCGTCAGGTAGGGCATTGAGCCATTTCTGTGACACGATGATGCCGGTCATCAGATGGATATGATTTGTTTTGGTAATATTCTTCGTGATTTCATAGAGTTTCGAGCCATATACCGCCGTTGGCTGGGCTTCTGCAGCATCAACAATACCGGTCTGGATAGACGAATAGATTTCTGACCAGGAAAGTGGCACAGGCTCGCCACCCATGCATTTTATGGTCTCAATGGTGACCGGCGCCTCCAGCGCCCGAACCTTGACGCCGTTCAGATCGGCAGGCGTTTGCACCGGTTTTTTGGTTACCAGCATACGGGCGCCCTGGTACCAGTTAAAAGAGAGTGGGACCAGACCGGAGGAATCCGCCAGACGCTGCTCCCAGGAATGGAAAATTTCACTCTCCGTAAATTTCTTCTGGGAGGCATAATCCGGGAACACAAATGGCGCCGGGAGAATCGATAATTCTGGAACAAATGAGGCCAGCCGAGCACCATCGACAATTATCCCGACATTACTGCCTGACTGCGCATGCTGTAATAATTCATTGTCCGCCCCCAGCTGACCCGAGGAAAACAGTTTGATGCGAATTTTCTTGCCGCTACGCGTTTCAACCTGCTTTTTAAACGATTCAAGCCCTTTATAAATGGGGTCATCCGGTGACAGAGAGGTAGACAGGTTCAGAGAATAATCTGCAGCCATGGCCGGGAAAGAGGAAATAACGGCAGAGAGTATCAGGGTTTTAAACAGAGATGTTTTCAGCTTCACTTTATTTATCCTTGCCTTTAATCAGGTTTATTTTGAATTGAAAGTAATGGTGAAGTTACTACCATACAAGAATGTTTTAGCGTAACTTTGAAACAAGTCACATACGATCCATGGCGATACTCTTGTTCTGGATTATTTATTTAGAAGATCAATTGAACCTGTCTTTAACGGGATACCATTGAATATGAATTTAGGGCGGATGGTTTTTTTAAGGTAAATTGAGCGTGTAAAATATTGTTTATTTTCAATGTGATGAATTATTAATTGTCATCCAATTCATCTCATCAATTATTTATAGCTGGTATATTTATCCGGGTTCGTTGTTTCTAAAATCACCTGACTTTTGCTGTATTCGCAAAAAACTTCTGCTTTTAACGATCTTTTTCTGCGACATTATCGTGAACATAATGGCCTTAATTCGCCTGCATAAAGAAAAAACGAGGACATTTATGACTATCCCTGCATTGGGTCTTGGAACCTTCCGTCTTAAAGATGAGGTTGTTATTGCGTCGGTTAAAACGGCTCTGGAACTGGGATATCGTGCGATCGATACGGCTCAGATTTATGAAAATGAAGCGGCTGTCGGTCAGGCTATTGAAGAAAGTGGTGTTGCCCGCGATGAGCTGTTTATCACCACCAAAATCTGGATTGAAAACCTGGGCAGAGATCAGCTTATTGCCAGCCTCAAAGAGAGTCTGCAAAAGCTGCGGACCGATTATGTCGATCTGACTCTGATCCACTGGCCGTCACCGAATGATGCGGTGGCCGTTGAAGAGTTTATGCCCGCTCTGCTGGAAGCGAAAACGCTGGGCCTGACTCGCCAGATCGGTATCTCCAACTTTACGATCCCACTGATGGAACGCGCGATAGCGGCCGTTGGTGCGGAACATATCGCGACCAATCAGATAGAACTCTCCCCGTATCTGCAAAACCGCAAAGTGGTGGAGTGGGCAGCAGCGCACGGCATTCATATCACGTCGTACATGACGCTGGCATATGGTCATGCGCTGAAAGATGAGGTGATTAACGCGATTGCAGCCAAACACAATGCGACCCCGGCACAGGTCATTCTCTCCTGGGCAATGGGGGAGGGCTACGCCGTTATACCTTCATCGACGAAGCGTGAAAATCTGGCCAGTAATCTGCTCGCGCAGGATCTGCATCTGGATGAGGACGATCGTCAGGCGATCGCCGGGCTGGAGTGCAACGATCGGCTGGTGAGCCCGGAAAGCCTGGCTCCCGCTTGGGACTGATCGTTAAGACCGCGCGCAATCATCTGAATACAACGTGATTACAGCTCCTACGGGAGCTGTTTTGCATGCTCGCTCAGAAAGTCGATAAAGGCTCTGATGCGCGTGCTGACGGCTCTGTCGCTGTAATAGACCGCGCTGAAGGGCATCTCCACCGGTAGCCGGTGCTCCGCCAGCAGTTCAACAAACTCCCCGCTCGCAATTTCCGCGTTCACCATATAATCCGACAGGCAGGCAATGCCATTTCCCGCCAGGCATAGCTGCTTAACGGTTTCCCCACTATTTGATGCGATGTCACAGTTGACTTCCAGCAGCTGGCCGTCGCAGCAGGATACGGGCCAGGTATTCAGCGAGACAGGCTCGGTGAAGCCCAGGCACTGATGATCCTTCAGGTCAGCAACCCGCAGCGGGTTGCCGTGACGCGCCAGATAGTCCGGCGAGGCGATAATTTTCCGGTAGCTGCTAAACAGCGGACGCGCCCGAAGGCTGGAGTCCGTCAAGGTACCGGCGCGGATCGCCACGTCAACTTTACGCTCAATCAAGTTAATGAAGGTTTCCGACGACACCAGAGCCAGCGTCATCTCCGGGTAGCGTTCACGAAAAGGCTTAATCAGGGGCATCAGAAAATGCAGCATGACTGGCGTGGCGGCATCGACACGCAACAAGCCTCTCGGCGTCGTCCTGGTCTCCAGAAGTTCGTTCTCTGCTGCCGCCATTTCCTGCAGAACCACCTGCATGCGGCGGAAGTAGCGCTCTCCTTCCTCGGTGAGGCTAAGCTGGCGAGTCGTCCGGTTTAGCAGGCTGACGCCAAGTTTCGATTCCAGCTTTTTGACCGCCCGGCTGACGGCGGAATTGGCGTGACCCAACTGCTCTGCCGCCCGGCTAAAGCTGCCGCTTTCAACGACGGCGATAAAGATGGCGATCTCTTCTGACGTGGCTCGCATTGTTGCACCTGTGACAAAAATCTATTGAGATTTTGATGGTTTTTGTTATTTAAACATCGTCGCATACTGCGTGTCATCTTAATCCTGATGATACGGAGTGAATTATGCCACTGGCGCTACTTGCTTTAACTATCGGTGCCTTTGCTATTGGTACCACCGAATTTGTGATTGTGGGCCTGGTTCCCACCATTGCACAACAACTGGCGATCTCGCTGCCTTCTGCCGGCCTGCTGGTTTCTATTTACGCCCTGGGTGTGGCGATTGGTGCCCCGGTGCTGACCGCACTGACCGGGCGTATGCCGCGTAAGCAACTGCTGCTGGCGCTGATGGTGCTGTTTACCGCCGGTAATCTGCTAGCCTGGCAAGCGCCTGGTTATGAAACACTGGTCTTTGCCCGCCTGTTGACCGGCCTGGCGCATGGCGTGTTCTTCTCCATTGGCTCCACGATCGCCACCAGCCTGGTGCCGAAAGAGAAAGCCGCGTCGGCCATCGCCATTATGTTTGGCGGATTAACCGTCGCGCTGGTTACCGGGGTGCCGGTCGGGACCTTTATCGGCCAGCATTTTGGCTGGCGTGAAACCTTCCTGGCGGTCTCGATCCTCGGCGTTATTGCGCTGGTGAGTAGCCTTATTCTGGTGCCGAATACCATCCCTGCCCGCGCCAGCGCAAGCCTGCGAGATCAGCTTAAAGTCCTGACCCAACCGCGTTTGCTGATGATCTATGCCATTACGGCATTGGGGTATGGTGGCGTCTTCACGGCGTTTACTTTCCTCGCCCCGATGATGCAGGAACTGGCCGGATTTAGCCCGTCGACGGTGAGCTGGATCCTGCTCGGCTACGGTATCTCTGTCGCGATTGGTAACGTCTGGGGCGGTAAACTGGCCGATAAACATGGGGCGGTAGCGGCGCTGAAGCTTATCTTTGCCGCGCTGGTGGTTCTGCTGCTGGTATTCCAGTTTACCGCCAGCATTCAGTACGCGGCGTTGGCGACGGTGTTGGTGATGGGCATTTTTGCTTTCGGTAATGTGCCGGGGCTGCAGGTGTATGTCGTGCAGAAAGCGGAGCAATATACCCCAGCGGCGGTTGACGTTGCCTCAGGTCTTAATATTGCGGCGTTTAACATCGGTATCGCCTTAGGTTCGCTTATTGGTGGACAAACCGTTGAACGTTATGGCCTGGCAGAGACGCCGTGGATTGGCGCGGTGATAGTACTTGCTGCGTTGCTGCTGGTTGCCCTGAGCGGGCGCCTGGATAAGTCCCAGCCGGTAAAGGTTGCGACGGTCGAAGGGTAAAGGTTTCTCGCGAATTGCATTGAAAGTGCCTGCGAAAGTCCCTATAACAGAAGAGCCAGCCGCAGTCAGGCTGGTTCCCTGTTATTGAGGTTTGATGCCTAAATTGCGAAAGAACACTTATGCCATGCGCTATGTCGCCGGACAGCCCGCGGAGAGAATTTTGCCTCCGGGGTCGTTCGCTGGCGTGACTCCGGCATTCTCTAGCGGCGTGCCGTTAAGCACTGATGAAAAAATCCGCGTGCTGGTGTGGAATATCTTCAAGCAGCAGCGCGCTGAGTGGAAGTCCGTTCTCAATAACTTCGGCAAAGACGCTCATCTGGTGCTGTTACAGGAAGCGCAAACCACCCCTGAAATGGTGCGGTTCGCCACGACGAATTATCTGGCTGCCGATCAGGTGCCTGCTTTGGTCCTGCCGCAGCATCCCTCCGGCGTAATGACGCTGGCTTCGGCTCATCCGGTTTATTGCTGCCCCCTGCGCGAGCGCGAGCCGATTCTGCGTCTGGCAAAATCTGCGTTAGTCACCGTTTATCCGCTGCCGGACATGCGTTTGCTGATGGTCGTCAATATTCACGCGGTTAACTTCAGCCTGGGCGTCGATGTCTACAGCAAGCAGTTGCTGCCCATTGGCGATCAGATTGCCCACCACAGTGGACCGGTAATTATGGCCGGTGATTTTAATGCCTGGAGCCGTCCGCGAATGAACGCGCTCTATCGCTTTGCGCGCGAAATGTCGCTGCGCGAGGTTCGTTTCCCTGACGATCAGCGCCGCCGTGCGTTTGGTCGTCCGCTCGATTTTGTGTTCTACCGTGGGTTAAGCGTGCACGATGCTTCCGTGCTGGTGACCCGCGCCTCAGACCACAACCCACTACTAGTCGAATTCAGTCCCGGCAAACCTGATTAATAGAGGTACGTCAGGTCTGCCATGGGGCGGACCTGCACCACCAGTCGTCCGCCTTTATTATTCAAACAACCGAAGGACAACACCATGACAACACGCTCTCATCATGACAACGTCGAACAGCAGTTTGGTTCACAGGCCAATGCCTACCTGACCAGCGCCGTCCATGCATCCGGACGCGATCTGCAACGCCTGGCTGAACGGCTGGCTGATTTCCCCCACGCCCATGTGCTGGATATGGGATGCGGTGCCGGGCATGCCAGCTTTGCCGCCGCGGGTCAGGTAGCCAAAGTCACGGCGTATGATTTATCCAGCCAGATGCTGGAGGTGGTCACCCAGGCCGCTCAGGATAAAGGGCTGTCGAATGTCGTGACGCAGCAAGGCTATGCCGAAGCGCTGCCGTTTGCGGATGCCAGCTTTGAGGTGGTGATAAGCCGTTATTCTGCGCACCACTGGCATGACGTTGGCCAGGCGCTGCGCGAGGTAAAACGCGTCCTGAAGCCTGGCGGGGTGGTGATTATGATGGACGTCATGTCGCCTGGCCATCCGGTGCGTGACGTGTGGCTGCAAACCGTTGAAGCACTGCGCGATACCTCTCACGTGCGTAACTATTCCAGCGGGGAGTGGCTGGCGCTGACCAATGACGCCGGGCTGGTGACCAATCACCTGCTGACCGACCGTTTGCCGCTGGAATTCACGTCATGGGTGGCGCGTATGCGGACGCCGGCACCGCTGGTGGAAGCGATTCGTTTATATCAGGAGAGTGCATCCGCAGAGGTAAAAGCCTACTTCGCGTTGCAGGAAGATGGCTCATTTACCAGCGATACGATCATGTTTGAGGCGCATAAAGCGGTATAAAACAAAAAAGGCACCGGGATCCGGTGCCTTTCTTTTCAATCAGCCGTATCAGGAATCAGGCCGGTTGCTGTTTTTCACAAACAGCGTCAGCTGATCGCCAGGCTTCAGATCGTCAGTGCCGTTATTCCAGCGCATCAGATCGCGTGTATTCACGCCGTGACGTTTTGCAATGCTCGACAACGAATCACCTTTGCGCACGCGATAGGTGATGCTATCGCTGTTGCTGGCAAGACGTTCAGCACTGCTGCCCGCGCCCACCACCAGATTCTGACCAACTTTCAGCCCAGAACCGCGCAGGTTGTTCCACTGCTGCAGATCTTTCGTCGAGACACCAAGACGAGATGCAATCCCGGACATGGTATCGCCTGAACGGACTTTATAGCTCCGACTGGTCAACGGCGTGTTGTCCGCAAGCTCTGTGGGCTGTACGGCGGCAATATCACCTGATGCCAGAGATTCACGCAGCTGTTCGGCGTGCTTCTGCGGCACCATAACGTACTTTGGCCCGCTTGCGCCCAGCGTTGAACCTTTGACGCCCGCGTTGAACGTTTTCAGCTTACCGACAGGCATACCCGCCATATCTGCCAGCTGGCTAATATCAACCGGACTGTCGAGGCGAACACGTGCCAGCGCACGGCTTTCGTCTGCCGTCGGCAGCTTCACGCCATAACGCTTGCTGTTTTTGAGAATATCGCTCAAAGCCAGCATTTTTGGTACGTACACCTTGGTTTCTCGCGGCAATGGAAGCGACCAGAAATCGGTGGGTTTACCACGCGAACGGTTCGACTTCATTGCTTTCAGAACCCGACCTTCGCCGCTGTTGTACGCCGCGACGGTTAATAACCAGTCGCCGTCAAACATCTTGTTCAGACGCTGCATCATGTCCAGTGCCGCCGTAGTAGAAGCGACAACATCACGACGCGCATCATAGCTGCGGGTCTGTTTCAAACCATAATTGCGCCCGGTGCTCGGAATGATCTGCCAGATGCCTGCGGCATTGGCGCCAGACGTTGCGTGCGGGTCAAAAGCGCTCTCCACTATGGGTAGTAATACCAGTTCCATTGGCATGTTACGTTTCTTAACTTGCCCGGCTATCCAGTACATATACGGCTCTGCCCGTAAAGTTACATCGTGGAGATAGCTCTTATTACGTAAATACTTCTGTTTCTGTTCGCGAATCCGGGGATTTTCCGGAATTCCCATCTTTAGCTCGTCGCCTATCGAAGTCCACAGATCCTGGTCTTGCGCGTAGAAGGTTCCATCATCTAACCAGCGCGCTTGACTTGTGAACTTACCTGCTTCCCCTTGACTAGCCGCAGAAAGGCTCTGTGCGTGCTGTTGTACGTTACCATCCCGATTGGCCTGGCAACCTACAAGCAGGACAGAGGCGAGTAATATCGCTCGTGCCTTCATGTGTGTGGTCAATAGTTGCTTAAAAGACGAGCAAGAATAACGGCGAAGGCTACGAATGACAAGCGTTAAATATCAGAAGTTATCTTTCTTTGACCTTAACCATGCAAATCTCTGTACAGAGTGTTGCAAATTTGTTTCTTTTGAAATTTCTTTAATTAAATCATCATCATCTGTACGTAAAAATACATTTATACGTCGCTCATTTTTCAGAGTAACGGGGAGTGTATTTTGTTTTTTTGCACGTAACTCATTAACTTTATGATAGTAATCATTTATGTCCACATCATGTGGCAGGACACTCAATGCAAACTTCATGTTTGCTAAAGTATACTCATGCGCGCAACAAATCAGCGTCTCTTCTGGAAGTGAGTTTATTCTCGTAAGTGATTGATACATTTGCTCTGGCGTTCCTTCAAAGAGCCTGCCGCAACCGCCTGAAAATAAAGTGTCGCCACAAAACAGATAAGGTTCGCTGTAGAAACAGACGTGTCCTAAAGTGTGACCTGGCGTGGAAAAAATAGAAAATTCGTGGCCCAGGATAGTCAGCCGATCGCCATCGTTCACCAGCCGGGTTGTTCCTTTATCCAGGGTTTCTGCCGGTCCGTAAACCACTATCCCTGGGAAGGCATCGCGCATCTGTTTGACGCCGCCAACATGATCGTGATGGTGGTGGGTCAGTAAAATGGCTTCCGGCTGCCAGTGATTTTCCGCGATGGCGGCCAGCACTGGTGCCGCGTCGCCGGGGTCGACGATCAGGCAACGGCCGCTCTCCTCACTAAGAACCCAGATGTAGTTGTCCTGAAATGCGGGAATGCTGATAAGATTCATTAATTACCTCTCAAAGCGAAGCGGAAGGTGGCGATGAAGCCGGCAAGGATACCTCAGACTGTCACAGCGCCAGAGCATTGGTCGAGTATGCCCTGGGGCGAGTACTATCGCGAATCGCTGGAACGGCAGATGAAACCGTGGCTGGCTAAATTATATGGCTTTCATTTACTTAAGATTGGCAATCTGAGCGCTGAAATCAACACGGAATCCTGCGCGATCTCTCATCAGGTTAATGTCTCCCTGCAGGGTAACCCGATGCAGGTGCAGGCCGATCCGCTCCATCTGCCCTTTGCTGAAAAGTCGGTGGATGCCTGCCTGCTGGCGCACACGCTGCCGTGGTGCAACGATCCGCACCGACTGTTGCGCGAAGCTGACCGGGTGCTGATTGATGATGGCTGGATGATTTTGACCGGTTTTAACCCCGTGAGCCTGATGGGGTTGCGCAAGGCGATGCCGGTATTACGTAAAGCCACGCCTTATAACAGCAGGATGTTTACGCTAACCCGCCAGCTGGACTGGCTGGCGTTGCTGAATTTTGAAGTGCTGCACTATGGTCGCTATCAGGTTCTGCCCTGGTCCCGGCACGGCGGCAAGCTGCTCAGCGCGCACCTGCCGGCGCTTGGCTGTCTGCAGCTCATTATTGCCCGTAAACGTACCATCCCGTTGACCTTAAACCCGATGAAATCAGGGAAGGCAAAAACCCAACTGCGCCAGACGGTCGGCGCCACACGGCAGTGGCGTAACGGGCAGAATTAGCTTTCCGGCTGGTAGCCAACATCGCTCTGAGTCGGGCTGGAGGCGGCTGCCCGCGCCAGCTCATCACAGCGCTCATTTTCCGGGTGTCCGGCGTGGCCTTTGACCCATTCCCAGCGGATTTGATGCTGGCCGAGCGCGGTATCCAGGCGTTTCCACAGATCGACATTCTTGACCGGTTTTTTGTCGGCGGTTTTCCAGCCGCGCTTTTTCCAGTTGTGGATCCACTGGGTAATTCCCTGGCGCACGTACTGGCTGTCGGTACTGAGGATGACTTCGCACTGTTCTTTCAGCGCTTCAAGCGCGACGATCGCCGCCATCATCTCCATTCGGTTATTGGTGGTGAGGTGATAGCCCTGACTAAAAATTTTTTCCTTGCCGCGATAGCGTAAAATCGCACCGTAGCCGCCAGGTCCTGGATTTCCCAGGCATGAACCATCGGTGAAAATTTCTACCTGTTTAAGCATCTCTGGTAGACTTCCTGTAATTGATATCGATAGATAAACGGCAAGTCTGACATAAATGACCGATATGAGCACTGCAATTACACGACAGATTGTTCTCGATACTGAAACCACTGGTATGAACCAGATCGGTGCGCACTACGAGGGACACAAGATCATTGAGATCGGTGCGGTGGAGGTGATTAACCGCCGCCTCACCGGGAACAATTTCCATGTTTATCTGAAGCCGGACCGGCTGGTGGATCCGGAAGCCTTCGGCGTCCACGGGATCGCCGACGAATTCCTGATGGATAAACCGCTGTTTGCGGATGTGGCCGACGAGTTTATGGACTATATCCGCGGCGCGGAGCTGGTCATCCATAACGCATCGTTTGATATCGGCTTTATGGATTATGAATTCAGCAAGCTGAATCGCGGTATTGCGAAAACAAACACCTTCTGCAAAGTCACCGATAGCCTCGCGCTGGCGCGGAAAATGTTCCCCGGCAAGCGTAACAGCCTTGACGCGTTATGCTCCCGCTATGAAATAGACAACAGCAAGCGAACGCTGCACGGGGCATTACTCGATGCCCAGATCCTGGCCGACGTGTATCTGATGATGACCGGTGGTCAGACGACCATGGCATTTTCAATGGAAGGCGAGGGGCAGCAGCAGGCCGGTGAAATGGGAATACAGCGGGTTGTCCGTGCGGCCAGTAAATTGCGCGTCGTTTATGCCACCGATGACGAGATCGTAAACCACGAATCCCGACTCGATCTGGTGCAGAAGAAAGGCGGAAGCTGCCTGTGGCGTGCCTGATGCACTGGAAAATGCTGTAAAAATCATCTGTCGGGCGATTTTTGCAGCAACCGATTCAAAAGTGTAGAAAAAGCGTTGACGAGATTACGGGGAATCCGTAATATTCGCCTCGTTCCCAAGGGAACAGTAAGTGGAGCGGTAGTTCAGTCGGTTAGAATACCTGCCTGTCACGCAGGGGGTCGCGGGTTCGAGTCCCGTCCGTTCCGCCACTATTCAGAAAGCCTGAATCAGCAATGATTCAGGCTTTCGTCGTTTCAGTCCCTGATACCTGAATTCATCAATCTCATTTCATATATTTCAACTGCTTACGAATGTGATGCTGCATCACCGCCAGCATACAGGCGCCGGACAGACCGATCATCAGCGCGCCGTTGACCGCCTCCAGCGGGCCCAGCAGTTTCCATCTGACACTCATGACCACATCGCCGTACCCCAGCGTCGCAAAATTAACGCCGGAGTGATACACCGCCTCCAGCAGCGTCGGAAACTCGCCCAGCCAGACAAACAAGACTCCCCACAGCAAAATTTGCAGCAGATTGCCCATCAAAATAATGATGATCGTCCCAAAGAGCGCCAGTACCCCGGCAAATAACCCCTCTTTGCGCTGAAACCGCTTGAGATAAAAGCGGATACACCACACGGAAACCAGCGATTGCAGAAGCATATTACACAGAATGACGGGCATGCCCGTCAGCAGCGGAAGCAACATATTACTCTCCAGGATGCGGTGCTGTTGAAGGGGAGGGCAGAGGACGCCAGCGTTCCAGGAGGGCGATACAGGCCCAGCCATACAGCGCGATGATGATATACAGTGCGCAACGCATGGCGGCAGCGGTCCAGACATCCTTGCCGGAGGCGCTATCCTGGATCGCCGGGCCGAAGAGGATCAGCGCGGTTATCCAGACGTTACTCCAGAAAGAGGGGGGAAAGCGGCTCACGGCCAGGCGTACCAGACGGCGGGCGACCCACAGACTTGCCAGCCCCAGCCAGAGGACCAGCATCAGCAGCGATGTCCAGAGGCTAAGGCCGAACCATAACCCCAGCGCCAGTAGCGCCCCCAGTAGCGTTGACAGCACCAGTTCTTTTCCCGATGCCTTTGTCTCAAGCGTCGTCGCCTGCTGTGCCAGCATGACGGTTTTCATCACCGCCGGGATATAAAACGTCGGGTGACTCAATGCCAGCAGCCACACCGGCAGCACAATTATCACCGCACGTAATGCTCTGGGGTGTACTGCGCTGACCGCCGGGGATGCCGGGGCGGGCGGAGCCGAATCAGGCTGTGGCCGCGGGGGGAATAGCGCTACCGCCAGGCCATTAACCAGCGTCCCGGTAATAAAGCCGATCCCCAGCATCTGCGCCAGACCGATCGCCAGAGCCTGATCGGCCAGCCCGGCGACAGGAATGATTGCGACCGCCACCACCAGCAGCATCGACAGCGTGGTCTTGCCGCTCAACCCCATGATCATAAGCTGATACAGCAACAGCGCCGTGAGCAGGACGGCGGGCAAGGCATAATAGGTGAGCAGTGGCACCATCAGAACGCCGCCCACCATGGTGACGATCAGCGCACAGCCGATGACGATGCCCTTTTTCAGCGGCAATGGTTTCCCCTGGCACAGCACAATCCAGGCCATGATACAGCCGAGGTGCGGCATAGGTAGCGCGCTGGCGAAGCAGACCAGCGCCGCCACTGCGCTACCTCCGCCAATCCTCAGTACTGCGCGGTCTGCGTTATGCATGATTCACCTTAATAGAGCCAGGAGAACAGGCTCATCAGGCGGATATAGAGCGAGCCCAGAGCGTTGAGCAACCAGTTGGTGCTGGTGTACACCACAATATCGGCCTGCCCGCCAACCCGCAGGCTGGTGGACGGGGGCATATCATTGCTGACGAAAGCTATCTTGACCGGAAAGCGTTGCGCCTGGCGGAGCCAGTCGCGGTTGTTCTCCACCGTGGGGAGCACGCCAGCCGGTTGGGTTTGTGAGGCATTGACGCCATAGCCGATGCTGACGATCTCCCCTTTGAAAAGCTGCCCTGGCATGCTGTCGAGCAGAATAGCCACCTCGTTACCGGGCCGGATGTGTCCGAGATTATTTTCGGTCATGTCGGCGTTGATCCAGACATCATTGATGGCGATCAGCGTCATGACCGGGGCGCCGGCTCCCACAAACTGGCCGACTTCGCTGCGTAAATCGGTAATCAGCCCGCCGCTGCCGGCGAGTACGGTACTTTTTTTGCGGTCCAGCTCGGCTTTACGAACCGTTGCGACGGCGCTTAACAGCTGCGAGTTGTCATCTCCGGCAGCGCCAGCGGCTTCGATGGCCCGACGCACGTCGGCGCTCGCGGCGGCCATCTGGCTGCGGGCGGTCTCCCGGGTGGCCTGGGCAATTTCGAGGCGGCGTACGGAAATGGTGCCGGGGTCTTCACGGTAGAGTCGCTCCTGGCGCTCGGCATCTTTGGCGGCATTCTGATAAGCGGTGGTGGCGGCCTGCAGACCGGCCTCTGCCGCCACGACGCTTTGGTTGCCGGCTTTCACCGAACTGAGCACCGTGGTGTAGTCCGAGCGCGCCCGCGCCAGGGCGATATCATAAGGCTCTGGGTCAATTTCAAATAACGGCTCACCTGCGCTAACCCGCTGATTGTCCCGAACATAGACCTTCTTGATCTGCCCGGTGACTTCTGCCGCCACCGGGATCACGAAGGCCTGGACCCTGGCCTGGGAGGTATAGGGCGTCAGCCTGTCGGTGACTAAATATCCGCACAAGAGCAACACGATCAGGATAACCAGGCCGATAGCCGTGCGGCGGCTGGCCCGGCCCGCTGAAGAGGATGAGGCATTCATGGCGAAAAACCTTCTGTAGGGGCGGTGGCGGAAGGAAGCGGGGTATTCAGCAGCGGCAGCCAGTTATCACGTTGGCGCAGGTGCGATTCAGTTTCGGCATCGACGAGCGGGCGCTCTCGCCCTTTTTCCCATCCGCCGCCCAGCGCTTTATACAGGGCTATCAGGTCGCGCATCGCCGCGCCGCGGCTGCTGACCAGGCGTTCTTGTTGGTTGAACAGCGCGCGCTGCGAATCGAGCACGCGCTGAAAATCGGCCATTCCCTCACGGTATTGCGTGTTGGCAATCGCCAGAGAGCGGCTGGCGGCGCTCCCCGTCTGGATCAGCAAGGCGATCTCATCTTTATCATTGGCGTAGGCAATGGCCGCATCATCGACCTCGCGGGCGGCCTGAAAGACGGTATCGCGATAGCGTTCGTGAAGCTGAAGAAAGCGGGCATCCTGCACCAGCACCTGATTGCCGAGCCTGCCGCGATCCAGCAGGTTCCAGCTGAAGGTCGGCCCGACCGCCCAGCTCAGCGTGCTATTGGTCTGCGTTTGCCCGCTGATCCCGACGCTGCCGATTAGCGAAATCGACGGGTAAAGATCGCTTTCCGCGACGCCGATCAGCGCCGACTGGGCAGCCAGCTGACGTTCCGCAGCCCTGACATCGGGGCGACGACGCAGCAGATCGGCCGGAATTTCGGAGACTAAAGCGAGTTCTCCCAGCGGGATCTCGCCGGTCCGGGTTGCCATCTCAGGCAGCGGGCCCGGTTTACGTGCCAGTAGCGCGCCCAGGGCATTCTGACTTTGCGCCAGGGCGGTTTCCAACTGGGGAAGGGTGGAGAGCGTCGAGAGGTATTGCGTTTTTGCCTGCTGGACGTCCAGCTCAGCGCTGTTGCCGCTGAGGAATAACCGTTCGGTGATCTGCAGACTGCGCTGCTGGATCTTCGCGTTGCTGCGGGTAATTTGCAGCCGGGCTTCCAGCATGCGGATATTGACGTACCATTGTGCCACCTGGGCGGCCATCAGCACCTGAATATCGTCGTATTGTGCGAGGGTGGCAAAATAGCTGGCGTCAGCGGACTCGACGCCGCGCTGAAACTTGCCCCAGAAGTCAATTTCCCACCCGAGGTTAACGCCGGCGCTGTAGCGACTTCCCGAGCGGTAATCGCCTGAGCGTTGCTGCCCGGTGCGAAGCAGATCGCCGCTGGCGATCGTCGCCTGCGGCCCCAGTAAACTCTCCGCGATACCCAGCTGCGCCCGGGATTCAAGCAGGCGCAAACCGGCGATTTTCACATCCGGGTTTTTGCGCAAGGCCTCGTTGATCAGCGCCGTCAGGGTTGGATCGTTGAGCTGAGTCCACCACTGGGCGTAATCGGCGTAGGTTGAGCGGGAGGTGACCCGCTGGGTCGCCGGCTGCCATTGCGTCAGCTCCGGCGTTTTCGGCGGATGATAGTCGGGTCCCAGCGTCGTGCATGCGCTGATGAGAAGGCAGGCGCCTCCGGTGTACAGGAGGCGCCTGGCATGGCCGTCACGGGGCATCTTTGTCGTCCGGTATGACGACGGTCTGGCTATCGGCAATCTGCCCGTCGTCGACCCAGGACATGAAGATACGGTAGCCAAGAGAGAGCAAGGTCGCGCCAATAAACATCCCAAGAATACCGCTGGCGGCCATCCCCCCTAAGGCGCCGAGCAGCACCACCGGCATCGGGGCATCCACGCCGCGCCCGAGCATCAGAGGCTTCAGCACGTTATCGGCCATCCCGGCAATAATCAGCAAAACGGTATAGACGATATCCATGACGGTGCCGTGATCGCCGAAGCTCCACATCAGAGCGATGGCCGGTGCCGTCACCAGAATCACCGGAATCTGGGCGATCCCAAGGATCAGCGCCAGCACAAAGAAGATCCCCACCGCCGGAATGCCCGCCACGATCATCAGCACGCCCACCAGCAGCGCCTGGATCAGCGCGACGCCGATGACGCCCTGGGCCACCGCGCGAATGGTGCTGGAGCACAATTTCACTAATGACTGGCCCTTTCTCTCATCCGTCAGGCGGATGGCAATGCGTCTGGCACTGTTCGCACCGGCAGCGCCCCACGCCATGATGATACCGGCCACGATAAACGAGAGAATAAAGCCCAGGATGCCTCCGCCCATGCTGGCAAGCACGCTGAGGATGCCTTTGGCGACGTCGCCGATTTGAGTGCGGTAGTTGCTAATCAGCCCCGGCAGATCGCTGGAGGCTTTCAACCACAACGCACTTATTTTTTCCCCGACGATAGGTATGGTGGCGACTTTTTCAGGCGGTGGCGGAACGGCGAAGGATTGACCGCTAAGTTTATCGATCATCGTGCTGGCGCTCTCGACGAGGGAGCTAATCATCAGCACCGTTGGCGCGACGATCAATACAATGCCGAGCAGCACAATCAGCGTCGAGGCCCAGCCCTGTTTCCCGCCCAGCTTCACGGCAAAATACTGGTGCAGCGGATAGAGCGTGACCGCCAGGATCACCGCCCACAACATCATATTAATAAACGGTGAAAATACGGTATAGCAGAAGGAGGCTAATGCCAGGATAAGTCCAAAGCGGATGAACATATCCATAAAACGGGCAACCAGTCTTTTTTCAACAATAAGCAGATTATTATTTTCCATAATGGTTTTTTCTCGCTGAGCATGCGCGCACAACCGAGCCGGCCAGGGGCAAAGCCGGACCTGGACTGAGATGGAATCATTTTAAAAAAAACTGAAAGTCATGAAAAATGGGGCACGTTCTTGTTGAATTTTATCCACTTAATGAGTGTAGAACAGAAATAATCCGTCCAGAAAAATATTATTTATACCCGTCATACTTCAAGCTGCATAGGTGTTGGCGGTACCCGCGCACCCCAGTCACTTACCTGTGTAAGCATCCTGGGGATGCACGGCCTTGCCGCCTTTATGCAACTTGAATTTTATTATTGTTGTCGCCGGGGAAGAAAAATGCCGGGCAGGGGAGTGGTGATATGGTGGTTTCCCCCCGGCCAGCGGGGGGATGCGGGGGATCAGTTCAGGGTAAACGGATCCGCGTCCTGCCAGGCAGGAAATTTCTCGCGATACTCTTTCAGCGCCGTCAGTGACAGTTCGGCATCCAGGCGGGTGGCCTGATGGGGATCTGCGGTAGCCAGAATTTCACCTTGTGGGCTGATAATACGGCTATCACCACGGTAGTGGTGACCATTGCCATCCGTGCCGACGCGGTTGCAGCCGGCAACGTAGGCCTGATTCTCGATGGCGCGAGCCACCAGCAGGGACTGCCAGTGCAGCGAGCGCGGGGCTGGCCAGTTGGCAACGTAGAGCGCTAAATCATAGTCGTTATGGTTACGCGACCATACCGGGAAACGCAGGTCATAACAGACCAGCGGCAGAATCCGCCAGCCGCGCCATTCAAACACCACCCGCTCGTTGCCCGCCTCATAATGATGATGCTCTTCGGCCATGCGGAACAGGTGACGTTTATCATAGAAGTGGAGGGTGCCGTCAGGGGTTACCAGCAGGAAACGGTTGACCGGGCCGCGTTCGGTTTGCAGGGCGGCGCTGCCGGCAATCAGGGCGTTGGTTTGCACCGCTTTGGCCTGCATCCAGTCAACCACCTCGTGTTGCGGCATCGACTGCTTTGCGGCCTCCATGGCAAATCCGGTGGTGAACATTTCCGGTAAAACAATGATGTCACGTCCGGTAATCTCTTCCAGCTGACGGTCGAAATGGCGCAGGTTGGCTGGACCATCCATCCATACCAGCGGTTGTTGTAACAACGTAATTTTCAGGCCAGGCACAGTGGTGAACTCCATCATCATTAGGGCATCAGGGTAATTTTAACACCATATCAGTCTCTCGATATCTTGCGGAATTTTTTGTTAAAAAAATGAAAAAAGGCGGGGGAAATCCCCCGCCCTGGTGGTGCTCGTGATGTGGTTAGTGTCTTATTTTATGCTGCTTCAGTCTTACGGAACTGCTGTTGCTGCTTTACCGGCCTGGTGGCTAACTCCTCAGGGGCGAAATCGTCAACGTTAATGCTGCGCAGACGGCTGGTTTCCGCACGGGTCAGCGTGTTGGCTTCATCCTGATCGATTAATCCTTTGGCCAGCGCGTTGCGAGCCAGCTCATCGAGGCGCGTAAACGGCAGGTTTTTGCCCAGCTCTTTACAGATACGCTGATGAATCGGATCGGCGGCCATCACATCCAGCAGCGCGGCTTCCAGCAGACCAACCGGGTTGTGCTCGTCCGGCGTCAGGTACTGACCACGACCGATGCGAGAACGGGTAGCGCTCGGTTCCTGCAGAATTTTTGCTACCTTATGGTCCAGCTTATCGGACGGCGCCTGATAGTGGCGACCGGTCGGGAAGATAGCGAGGCGCAGGGCACCGGCCACCAGACGATTCGGGAAGTTTTTCAGCAGTTCATCAATGGCCTGTTCTGCCTGATACAGTGCATCCTGAACGCCCCAATGAACCAGCGGGAGATCGGCCTCATTGCGGCCTTCATCGTCATAGCGTTTCAGCACCGCCGAGGCGAGATAGAGCTGGCTCAAAACATCACCCAGACGGGCAGAAATACGTTCGCGACGCTTCAGACTGCCGCCAAGTACCGCCATGGAAACGTCGGACAGCAGCGCCAGGTTGGCGCTCAGACGGTTCATGTGCTGGTAGTAACGACGCGTGCTATCGCGAGTCGGGGTGCTGCTGGTGCGCCCGCGGGTCAGCCCCAGCCAGAAACTACGGACTTTATTGCTACCGACATGGCCGATGTGCTTAAACAGCAGCTTGTCGAAAGCCGTCACGTCATTGTTCTGCGCGGCGGCCATTTCATCCAGCACATACGGATGGCAACGAATCGCCCCCTGGCCGAAGATCATCATGCTGCGGGTCAGAATGTTGGCCCCTTCCACGGTGATGGCGATCGGCGCCCCCTGATAGGCACGGGCCAGGAAGTTACCTTCGCCGAGCATGATGCCTTTCCCGCCGGTGATATCCATCGCGTCGATGATCGAGCGCTGTCCACGGTGAGTACAGTGATACTTCACGATAGCCGACAGCACCGCCGGTTTTTCGCCGAGCATAATGCCGTAGGTGATCAGGGATGCGGCGGCATCCATGACGTAGGCGTTACCGGCAATACGTGCCAGAGGCTCTTCAATACCTTCCATTTTACCGATGGAAATTTTGAACTGACGACGAATGTGGGCATAGGCCCCGGTCGCCATGGCGACGGATTTCAGCCCGCCGGTAGCATTCGACGGCAGGGTGATGCCGCGTCCAACGGACAGGCATTCGACCAGCATCCGCCAGCCCTGACCGGCCATGGTCGGGCCGCCGATGATGTAATCGATAGGGACGAAAATGTCTTTACCCTGAGTCGGACCGTTCTGGAACGGGACGTTCAGCGGGAAGTGGCGACGGCCGATTTCAACGCCTGGGGTGGTGGTAGGGATCAGGGCGCAGGTGATGCCCAGCTCCTCTTCGCCGCCGAGCAGGCGGTCCGGGTCAGAAAGTTTAAACGCCAGCCCCAGCACGGTGGCGATAGGCGCGAGGGTGATATAGCGTTTGTTCCAGCTCAGGCGCATACCCAGCACCTGCTCGCCGTGCCATTCGCCCATGCAGACCACGCCGGTATCCGGGATGGCGCCAGCATCAGAACCCGCTTCCGGGCTGGTGAGGGCAAAGCACGGAATTTCCTGACCACGTGCCAGACGCGGCAGATAGTGGTTTTTCTGCTCGTCGGTGCCGTAATGTTGCAGCAGTTCGCCCGGGCCTAAGGAGTTCGGTACGCCGACGGTAATCGCCAGAATGCCGGAAACGCCGGAGAGCTTTTGCAGCACGCGAGACTGAGCGTAAGCGGAGAATTCCAGGCCGCCGTACTCTTTTTTAATGATCATCGCAAAGAAGCGATGCTCTTTCAGATAGGCCCACAGCTCCGGCGGTAAGTCGGCCAGCTCGTGGGTGATTTCGAAGTCGTTCGCCATGCGGCAGGCTTCTTCGACCGGACCGTCGATGAACGCTTGCTCTTCAGCGGTCAGACGCGGCTGCGGATAGTTGTGCAGCTTCTGCCAGTCCGGCGTACCGCGGAACAGGTCGCCTTCCCACCAGGTGGTCCCGGCATCGATGGCTTCTTTCTCGGTCCGTGACATCGGCGGCATGACCTTGCGGAACGCCCGGAATGCCGGCGCCGAGAACAGTGATTTGCGCATTGGCGCAAAGTTAAACGGCAGCAGAATAATTGCCAGCGGCAACAGCAGCCAGATATTCCACAGGCCGGCAACGCTGAGCGCCGCGGTCCAGGCAAGCAAAATCGCACTGCTCAGCAGGAGATTGACCCGGTGGTAGAACAGCGCACCGAGCAGAACAACGGTTGCAACAATACTCAAAATCATCATAGAGAAATGCCCCTGTCTTGTAGGAGGTCTGACCACTTGTGATGATATGGTTGTAGTGGATGTGATTCTCTTTAGCAATGTGTTTACAAAATAATTACAACCTCGCTCACATTGTTGTTCGTAAAAGCGGCACGTAAAATCAAAAGCACGGTGGATTACGCTGCCTGCTGCTTCTCGCCTCGCCGGCTATCCGGTACACTGCCAGGGTTATTCCACTCATACTGAAGGATTATCCTCATGTACCAGGATCTTATTCGTAACGAACTGAACGAAGCAGCGGAAACGCTGGCTAACTTTCTGCAGGATGACGCTAATATCCACGCGATTCAGCGTGCTGCGGTACTGCTGGCAGATAGCTTTAAGGCCGGCGGTAAAGTCCTTTCCTGCGGTAACGGCGGTTCCCACTGCGATGCGATGCACTTTGCGGAAGAACTGACCGGGCGCTATCGTGAGAATCGCCCTGGCTACCCGGCGATTGCGATTTCAGACGTCAGCCACCTGTCCTGCGTCAGTAACGATTTTGGCTATGAGTACGTTTTCTCCCGCTACGTCGAGTCCGTGGGTCGCTCCGGCGATGTACTGCTGGGGATCTCCACTTCCGGTAACTCCGGCAACGTTATCAAGGCCATTGAAGCGGCGCGTGCGCAGGGGATGAAAGTCATCACCCTGACCGGCAAAGACGGTGGCAAAATGGCCGGGTCCGCCGATGTTGAAATCCGCGTGCCGCATTTTGGTTATGCCGATCGCATTCAGGAAATTCACATCAAAGTGATCCATATTCTGATCATGCTGATCGAAAAAGAGATGGTTAAAGCTTAAAAGGCGAGTGGGTTCGCCATGCTCTTGCGGGCAGTGCTGTTGGCCGCTAACGGGCAACAAGCCTGGCCGCATCCGGATGGAAAGAACCCGCCCTTTTGTGTGTAAGCTGCGTGGTATGAGGTGATGTATGTGCGAATTGCTCGGGATGAGCGCGAATGTGCCCACAGATATTTGTTTTAGCTTTACCGGGCTGGTCCAGCGCGGTGGCGGAACCGGCCCGCATAAAGATGGCTGGGGTATCACCTTCTATGAAGGTAAAGGCTGTCGTACATTCAAAGATCCTCAGCCAAGCTTCCAGTCGCCCATCGCGAAACTGGTGCAAGACTATCCCATCAAATCATGCTCGGTGATTGCCCATATTCGTCAGGCAAACCGCGGTATTGTCGCGCTGGAAAATACCCATCCCTTTACCCGTGAACTGTGGGGTCGCAACTGGACCTATGCGCATAACGGCCAGTTAGAAGGTTATGAATCCCTGGAAACGGGCAACCTTCAGCCGGTAGGGGAAACCGACAGCGAAAAAGCGTTTTGCTGGTTACTGCACTGCCTCACGGAGCGTTATTCGGGGACGCCGGATGACATGGTTGAAGCGTTCAGTTACATCGCTACGCTGGCGGGTACGCTGCGGGAAAAAGGCGTATTCAATATGCTGCTGTCGGATGGGCGATACGTGATGGCGTTCTGCTCAACGAACCTGTACTGGATTACGCGGCGCGCGCCGTTTGGCGTGGCCACGCTGCTGGATCAGGATGTGGAAATCGATTTTCAGCGAGAGACCACACCGAACGATGTGGTCTCTGTTATCGCGACTCAGCCGCTGACCGGCAATGAGACCTGGAATAAAATCATGCCAGGCGAGTGGGCGTTATTTTGCCTGGGGGACCGTGTAGTTTGATGCCAGCTGCGGCTGGATAACTTCATGGCTAAGCGGTTTGCTTACCACGTAACGGCCATCCATCACCGAGATAACCGGTGGTTTGCGGGTTTGCTGGAAATAGTCGTAGCCTGGCTTCAGCTGTTTCCAGAAATCGGCAAAGTAAGAGTATTTATGGCGTTCCATATTGGCGTTGGTCATGCGGAAAGGATAAATGCTGACCTGGACGTTTGACTGGCCAAACACTAACGCGCCGGTGACAAACTGGAAAATCTCGTCAATACCGTCATCGGTCATGGCATAGCAACCCACCGACACACAGGCACCGTGAATCATCAGGTACTTGCCTTCATAACCATGCGCGCGATCGTAGGCGTTTGGGAAGCCGATATTAATCGCTTTATAGAACCGGCTATCCGGTTTGAGCTGGCCGCGTGTGATGTTGTAAAAACCCTCAGGACTTTTGAAGTCGCCCTGACGCTGTTTCGGCCCAAGACCACCGGAATAGTTACAGATTCGGTAGCTATCGAGGAGCTGGTAGGTTTCACCCATTTTGACGTAAAGATCGAGCATGCGCTCTTCTTTGAAGATCTCGATGTAAACCGGGGAGCCCATCAATTGTTGCTTATATTCTTTGCTAACCGGCGTCGTCGAGCCACCATTGCTGAGTAACCCAGCAAATGAAACGCACGGCAACAGAAGCATCGCAATAAACAATGCGATTTTGCGCATACTGCATGTTCCTTGATAAACCAAAAACAATATTGCCAGGACGGCAAGAGAAACCCGAAATCAGACTTGTCTGGATTTAGAGCGCTCACATTAGCATCACGGCAGTTTTTCGCAAGCGCAGCGTTGCTGCTTTTACAATTTAGTTCCCCTTTATAACTAATCCCGGATGAAAGCGCAGTCAGAACTTTGCGCAACATGTCTCATTTTGTAGCTACGCTGTCACAGTTTATCTACAGCAGGTACGTATGAAATGTTACACTTCCCCCGCTTAACGATCAGGGTAAGAAAGGATGCTTCTCTCCCGTCTTGTGAATCGCCAGGACCACGCTTCTCCTTATTTCTCTGATTTCCCATCAATGTTGCTGGCCTCGGTCTGATACCGGGGTTTAGGTTACGGATACCTGCTAACGATATGATTAAAATCACGAAAGGGCTGACTTTGCCCATAGCTGGCATGCCATCACAGCAGATAACTTCTCAGGTTGCGGTCAAACGCGTCGCGCTGTTGGGCGAAGAGTACGTCGGCATGCGTCCCTCATTAGCCGTCCGTGAAGGTGACCGGGTGCAAAAAGGGCAGACGCTGTTCGAGGACAAAAAGAATCCCGGCGTCTGCTTTACCGCGCCAGCCGCTGGCGTGATTAGCGCCATCCATCGCGGCGAGCGCCGGGTTCTGCAATCCATTGTGATCGATGTTGACGGCGACGATGCCGTTCAGTTCCCCCGTTATGCGCCTGACGATCTTGCCGGGCTGTCGCGGGAAACGGTGCAGCAGCAGCTGCTGACTTCCGGGATGTGGACCGCGCTGCGGACGCGTCCGTTCAGTAAAACCCCGGCACCGAACAGCGTTCCGGCGGCGATATTCGTTACCGCCATCGATACCAACCCGCTGGCCGCCGATCCTCAACCGATTATTTTCGCCCAGCGCGAAGCCTTCGACGCCGGCCTCACCCTGCTGGCGAGCCTGACGGACGGCAAAGTGCATGTTTGCCAGGCCAGCGGCGGCAAGCTTGGCGGCCACCGCTCGGGGCAGGTGACCTTTAACCAGTTCGCCGGGCCGCATCCGGCGGGGCTGGCGGGCACCCATATCCATTTCCTTGAGCCAGTCAGCCTGACAAAGCAGGTCTGGCACCTGAATTATCAGGATGCGATCGCCATCGGCCGGCTGTTCCTTGAAGGGGAGCTCTCCAGCGAGCGGGTAATTGCGCTTGGCGGTCCGCAGGTCAAAGAGCCGCGGCTGATAAAAACCTGCTGCGGCGTGAGCCTTGATGAACTGCTGGCAGGGGAGCTGCTCGACGGCGAGAACCGCGTTATTTCAGGCTCGGTTCTGAGCGGGACCCGCGCACAGGGGCCGCATGCGTTCCTTGGCCGCTTCCACCTGCAGGTGAGCGTGGTCAAAGAGGGCCGAGAAAAAGAGCTGTTTGGCTGGGTGATGCCAGGCAAAGACAAATTCTCGATTACCCGCACCACGCTTGGCCATTTCCTCAAGCACAAGCTGTTCAACTTCTCGACCGATACCAACGGTGGCGAGCGCTCCATGGTGCCGATTGGCAACTATGAGCGAGTAATGCCGCTGGATATTCTGCCCACCATATTGCTGCGTGACCTGCTGGCGGGTGATACCGACAGCGCGCAGGCGTTGGGCTGCCTGGAGCTGGATGAAGAAGATCTGGCATTGTGCACTTACGTCTGCCCCGGCAAGTATGAATATGGCCCGGCGCTGCGTAGCGTGTTAACCCAGATTGAGCAGGAAGGATAAGTGATGGGCTTGAAGCAACTGATCGACAAAATTGAGCCGCACTTTACACATGGCGGTAAGCTGGAAAAATACTACCCGCTGTTCGAAGCGACGGCGACGCTGTTCTATACCCCAGGCCAGGTGACCCGGGGGGCGGCGCACGTCCGCGATGCCATCGACCTCAAGCGCATGATGATTCTGGTCTGGTTTGCGGTGTTCCCGGCCATGTTCTGGGGGATGTACAACGTCGGCCTGCAAACTATTCCGGCGCTGGACAAACTGTACGGCGCGGAACAGCTGCAGCAGGTTATCGCCAACAACTGGCACTACAGCGTGGCCCAGTGGCTGGGGGTAAGCTTCAGCGCAGACGCAGGCTGGCTCAGCATGATGACGCTGGGCGCGGTGTTTTTCTTCCCGGTCTATATCACGGTATTCCTGGTCGGTGGGTTCTGGGAAGTGCTGTTTGCTATCGTGCGTAAGCACGAGATCAACGAAGGCTTCTTCGTCACCTCGATTCTGTTCGCCCTGATTGTTCCGCCAACCTTGCCGCTGTGGCAGGCGGCGCTGGGGATTACTTTCGGTGTTGTCATCGCCAAGGAAATTTTCGGCGGTACCGGGCGTAACTTCCTCAACCCGGCGCTGGCGGGGCGTGCGTTCCTGTTCTTCGCCTATCCGGCGCAAATCTCCGGTGATCTGGTGTGGACCGCGGCGGATGGCTTCTCCGGTGCGACGCCGTTGTCCCAGTGGGCGAGCGGCGGCGGCGAGGCGTTAGTGAATGTCACCAGCGGCCAACCCGTTAGCTGGATGGACGCCTTCCTGGGCAATATTCCCGGCTCTATCGGTGAAGTGTCGACGCTGATGATCCTGATCGGTGGGGCGATTATTATTTTCGGACGCATCGCCTCCTGGCGCATCGTCGCCGGGGTCATGATTGGCATGATCGCCACGGCGACGCTGTTCAATTTCATTGGCTCGTCTACTAACCCGATGTTTTCCATGCCGTGGTACTGGCACCTGGTGCTGGGCGGTTTCGCCTTCGGCATGATGTTTATGGCGACAGACCCGGTGTCGGCGTCATTTACCGATAAAGGGAAATGGAGCTATGGCCTGCTGATCGGCGTGATGTGCGTGCTGATCCGCGTGGTCAACCCGGCCTATCCGGAAGGGATGATGCTGGCGATCCTCTTCGCCAACCTCTTTGCGCCGCTGTTTGATTACCTGGTGGTGCAGGCCAATATTAAGCGGAGGAAATCGCGTGGCTGAGAAAAAAAGTAACGATAGCATCGGCAAAACGCTGCTGGTGGTGCTGGTGCTTTGCCTGGTCTGCTCTATCGTGGTCGCCGGCTCTGCGGTTGGCCTGAAGTCGCGTCAGCAGGAGCAGCGCGCGCTGGATAAACAACGCAACATTCTGGCGGTCTCCGGGTTGATGAAACCGGACATGACTACAGATGAAGTGGCCGCCGTCTTTGCTGCCCGAATCTCCCCGCGGCTGGTGAATTTAACCACCGGCGAGCTGCTGGATCAGGACCCGGGTAAATTTAATCAGTCGCAGGCGCTGAAAGACCCGGAGCAAAGTATCGCGCTTGATGCCAGCCAGGATCCGGCTGGGATTAAGCGCCGCAGCAATCTGGCGGAAATTTACCTGGTGCGCGATGAAAAGCAGCAGGTTCAGGAAGTGGTGCTCCCGGTCTACGGCAATGGTCTGTGGTCGATGATGTACGCTTTCGTCGCGATGGACACCGATGGCCGCACGGTTAAAGGCATCACTTATTACGATCAGGGCGAAACGCCGGGGCTCGGGGGCGAAGTCGAAAACCCGAACTGGCGCCAGCAGTTCGTCGGCAAGCAGGCGCTGGATGACAACGGTCACCCTGCGCTGAAAGTGGTGAAAGGCGGAGCACGAGCGGGTGATATTCACGCCGTTGACGGGCTGTCCGGTGCGACGCTGACCTCAAATGGCGTGCAGCATAGCTTTGATTTCTGGATGGGCGAAATGGGTTTTGGCCCGTTCCTGAAAAAGGTTCGTGAGGGGGTGCTGAATAATGGCTGAACAGGGCGAAATGAAAGAGATGAAGCGGGTGCTGGTCGGGCCGCTCGTCGCGAATAACCCGATTGCATTGCAGGTGCTGGGCGTCTGTTCCGCACTGGCGGTGACCACTAAGCTTGAGACCGCATTTGTGATGACCATCGCGGTGACGCTGGTAACGGCGTTCTCCAGCATGTTTATCTCCATGATCCGTCACCATATTCCCAACAGCGTGCGCATCATTGTGCAGATGGCCATTATTGCCTCGCTGGTTATCGTGGTCGATCAGCTGCTGCGCGCTTTTGCCTATGAGATCTCCAAACAGCTGTCGGTGTTTGTCGGGCTGATCATCACCAACTGTATCGTGATGGGGCGTGCGGAAGCCTATGCCATGAAGTCGCCGCCGATGGCCAGCTTTATGGACGGTATCGGCAACGGCCTCGGTTATGGCGCGATCCTGATGATTGTTGGCTTCCTGCGTGAGCTTATCGGCAGCGGCAAGCTGTTTGGTATCACCGTGCTGGAAACGGTACAGAACGGGGGCTGGTATCAGCCAAACGGGCTGTTTTTGCTGGCGCCGAGCGCGTTTTTCATTATCGGTCTGCTGATCTGGGCGCTGCGTAGCTGGAAGCCTGAACAGCAGGAAAAGGAGTAACCGATTATGGCTCATTACATTAGCCTGTTTGTGCGCGCCGTGTTTGTTGAGAATATGGCGTTGGCCTTCTTCCTCGGGATGTGTACCTTCCTTGCGGTGTCGAAAAAGGTCTCTACGGCGTTTGGCCTGGGCGTTGCCGTCACGGTGGTGCTGGGGCTGGCGGTGCCGATCAACAATCTGGTCTACAACCTGGTGCTGCGCGACGGCGCGCTGGCGGACGGTGTCGATCTCAGCTTCCTGAACTTTATCACCTTCATCGGCGTTATCGCCGCGCTGGTGCAGATTCTGGAGATGATCCTCGATAAGTATTTCCCGGCGTTGTACAACGCGCTGGGGATCTTCTTACCGCTGATCGCCGTGAACTGCGCCATCTTCGGCGGCGTCTCCTTTATGGTGCAGCGTGACTACAACTTCCCTGAATCCATCGTCTACGGCTTCGGTTCCGGCATCGGCTGGATGCTGGCCATTGTCGCGATGGCGGGCATTCGTGAAAAAATGAAGTACGCAAATGTGCCCGCCGGTCTGCGCGGGTTAGGGATCACCTTTATTACCACGGGTCTGATGGCGCTGGGCTTTATGTCATTCTCCGGTGTGCAGCTATAAGGGCGGAAAGTATGGAAATTATTCTTGGCGTAGTGATGTTCACGCTGATCGTGCTGGTGTTGTCGGGGCTGATCCTGGTGGCGCGATCGAAGCTGGTCAACGCCGGTGATGTGGTCATTGAAATCAACAATGAAGCGGATAAACAGATCCGTACCCCGGCGGGCGATAAGCTGCTGAACACGCTGTCCAGCAACGGCATCTTCGTCTCTTCAGCCTGCGGCGGCGGCGGTTCATGTGGCCAGTGCCGGGTGACGATAAAAGAGGGCGGCGGCGATATCCTGCCTACTGAACTGTCCCACATTACCAAGCGTGAGGCGAAAGAGGGCTGTCGTCTGGCCTGCCAGGTCGCGGTAAAACAAAACATGAAGATCGAGCTGCCGGAAGAGATCTTCGGGGTGAAAAAATGGGAGTGTGAAGTTATCTCGAATGATAACAAAGCAACTTTCATTAAGGAGCTCAAGCTGCGGGTACCGGATGGCGAAGCCGTTCCGTTCCGCGCCGGTGGCTATATCCAGATTGAGTGCCCGTCGCACAAAGTGGCCTACGCGGACTTCGATGTGCCGGACGAGTACCGTTCTGACTGGGATAAATTCAACCTGTTCCGCTACGTTTCCGACGTCAAAGAGCCGACGCTGCGCGCCTACTCCATGGCGAACTACCCGGATGAGAAAGGCATCATTATGCTTAACGTGCGTATCGCCACGCCGCCGCCGAAGGTTCCGGACGCCCCGCCGGGGATTATGTCTTCGTATATCTGGTCGCTGAAAGCCGGTGATAAGGTGACGATTTCCGGGCCGTTTGGCGAGTTCTTTGCCAAAGACACCGACGCTGAAATGGTCTTTATCGGCGGCGGTGCGGGTATGGCGCCGATGCGTTCGCATATTTTCGACCAGCTGAAACGGCTGCACAGTAAGCGTAAAATCAGCTTCTGGTACGGTGCGCGTTCGCTGCGTGAAATGTTCTACGATGACGAGTTTGAACAGTTGGCCCGTGAGAATCCGAACTTCACCTTCCACGTTGCTCTGTCCGACCCGCTGCCGGAAGACAACTGGAACGGCCATACCGGCTTTATTCACAACGTGCTGTATGAAAACTACCTGCGCGATCACCCGGCCCCGGAAGACTGCGAGTTCTATATGTGCGGGCCGCCGGTGATGAATGCCGCGGTGATCAAGATGCTGAAAGATCTTGGCGTTGAGGATGAAAACATCATGCTGGATGACTTTGGAGGTTGATGATGTTGACGGTGTTTGTGGCAACCTTTGTGATTTTCGCGCTGGTGATCCTCGGGATGTCTCTGGGGTATCTGATCAAGCGTAAAAGCATCCAGGGCAGCTGTGGCGGTATCACTGCGCTGGGAATCGAAAAGGTGTGTGATTGCCCTGAGCCGTGCGATGCGCGTAAAAAACGCCTGGCCCGCGAGGCGCAACGCCAGCAAAACCGTATCCTCTAAGCGTCTCTTGCTCCCCTGATGCCCGGCAGCGCATAGCGATGCCGGGCATTTTCTTTATGTCAGCGCGATCCTCGTACACTTCTCATTCACCTCATTTATGCTGTATACTTGTCCAGTGGTAAGTGGGGGCTCACTATGCGTAAAATCATTCATGTCGATATGGACTGCTTCTTTGCGGCGGTCGAGATGCGTGACAACCCGGCGCTACGGGATATCCCGATCGCCATCGGCGGCAGCCGGGTACAGCGCGGCGTTATCAGTACGGCTAACTATCCGGCGCGTAAATTTGGCGTGCGTAGCGCCATGCCTACCGCGATGGCCCTCAAACTGTGCCCGCATCTGACGCTGCTGCCCGGCCGCTTTGATGCCTACAAGGCCGCGTCATCGCATATTCGCGAAATATTCTCACGCTACACCTCGCTGATTGAACCGCTGTCGCTGGATGAAGCCTATCTCGACGTCAGTGACAGCCTTCACTGTCAGGGCTCGGCCACGCTGATGGCCGAAGAGATCCGCCGGACCATTTTCGACGAACTCCAGCTGACCGCCTCCGCCGGGATCGCGCCGGTCAAATTTTTAGCCAAGATTGCCTCCGACATGAATAAGCCCAACGGCCAGTTTGTGATTGCGCCGCATCAGGTCGCAGAATTTGTGCGCACGCTGCCGCTGGCGAAGATCCCCGGAGTGGGGAAGGTCTCGGCCGCGAAGCTGGAAGGCATGGGGTTGCGTACCTGCGAAGATGTCCAGAAAAGCGACCTGGCAATGCTGCTCCAGCGCTTTGGCAAACTTGGTCGTATCCTGTGGGAGCGCAGCCAGGGAATCGACGAGCGCGAGATCAACAATACCCGGCAGCGTAAATCGGTGGGCGTTGAGCGTACCCTGATGGAGGACATTCATGAGTGGGCCGATTGCGAGGCGATCATCGAAAACCTCTACCTGGAGCTGGAACGGCGGCTGGTGAAGGTCAAACCGGACCTGCTGATCGCCCGTCAGGGAGTGAAGCTGAAATTTAATGATTTTCAGCTGACCACCCAGGAACATGTCTGGCCGCGGCTGAACAAAGCCGATCTCATTTCAACGGCCCATAAAGCCTGGCATGAGCGGCGGGGCGGCCGCGGGGTCAGGCTGGTGGGATTACACGTCACGTTGCTCGACCCGCAGCTCGAGCGACAGCTGGTATTAGGATTATAACGATGCTGACGATCAGGCTGTATCAGGAAAACGACTTTGCGGCGCTGTGCGCCCTGTTTCTACGGGCGATTCAACAGGCCGCCAGCGAGGATTATTCCCCACCGCAGATTGCCGCCTGGGCGCAGGTGGATGAGGCGCGCTGGCGGCAAAAAATGGCGCAATCTCAGGTATGGGTGGCGTTGCTTGACCAGCAGCCGGTAGGGTTTATTACCGCCGTGGACCACTATATCGATTTACTGTTCGTTTCCCCGGACCATAGCCGTCAGGGCATTGCCAGCCGGTTACTCGAGACACTTTCTGCGCAGATCCCGTCCGGTACGCTGACGGTGGAGGCGAGCATCACGGCCAAACCGTTTTTTGAGCGTCATGGATTCAGGGTGGTGGAACAGCAGCACGTGGAGGTTCGCGGGGAGACGTTGATCAATTACCGAATGGAGAAGGTGAGGTCGCCCGGATAAACGTTCATCCGGGCGAGGTTGACGCAGGTAAAACTTATTTTGCCGGAATCGCTTTCAGCAGTTCCGTCAGCAGCGTCCAGTACTGGCCCACGCTTTCGATATGCACCTGCTCATCCGGGGAGTGCGGACCGGTAATGGTTGGCCCGATAGAGACCATGTCCATTTCCGGGTACGGTTTTTTGAACAGACCGCATTCCAGCCCCGCGTGGATAATCTGGATGTTCGGGGTTTTGTTAAACAGGCGCTGGTAGGTTTCACGCACCAGATGCATCACCGGTGAGTTAGCATCCGGCTGCCAGCCAGGGTAGGCGCCTTTCGCCTGGGTTTTGGCTCCGGCCAGTTTACCCAGTGAATCCAGCATGCTGACGACATAGTCTTTGCCGCTGTCGATCAGCGAGCGGATCAGGCAGTGGATCTCAACGTTGTCATCGGTCATGGTCACAACACCGACGTTCAGAGAGGTTTCTACCACCCCTTTGGCCACGTCGGAATTACGGATCACGCCGTTTGGCGTGGCGTTCAGCAGACGGACAAAGCCATCGCGGGACGCCGCCGTCAGCGCGGCTTTATCGTTGGTGACCGCATCCAGCAGCAGCACCAGGTTCTTCTCTTTCGCCGCCAGCTCATTTTTCAGGATATCCTGGTAGGTATTCACCAGCGCGGTCAGGTGCTGTACCTGGTCAGCCGCCACGGCGAGGGTGGCGAAAGCTTCACGCGGAATGGCGTTACGCAGCGTACCGCCGTTGAAATCCACCAGGCGCAGGTCCAGTTCTTGTGCATGACCGGCGAGGAAGCGGGCCAGCAGCTTGTTGGCATTGCCCAGACCGACGTGAATTTCACCACCGGAGTGGCCGCCTTTCAGCCCTTTTAAGGTCAGCTTGAAGCTCTGGAAGCCTGCCGGAATCGCTTCACGGGTCAGGGCCAGGTTCGATGTAAAGTCGATACCGCCGGCGCAACCCATATAGATTTCGCCCTCTTCTTCAGAGTCGGTATTGATCAGGATGTCTGCCTGCAGCCAGTTAGCCTGCAGACCGAACGCGCCGTCCATGCCGGCTTCTTCGGTCATGGTCAGCAGTACTTCCAGCGGGCCGTGGACCACGCTGTCATCAGCCAGCACCGCCAGCGCGGACGCCATACCGATGCCGTTATCCGCGCCCAGGGTGGTGCCGCGCGCTTTGACCCACTCGCCGTCGATGTACGGCTGGATAGGATCTTTGGTGAAGTCGTGAACGGTATCGTTGTTTTTCTGCGGCACCATATCGAGGTGCGCCTGCAGGACCACCGGTTTACGGTTTTCCATACCGGCAGTGGCAGCCTTACGAATCAGAATGTTGCCAACCTGGTCGCGTTCTGCGTGTAAGCCTTTTTCTTTTGCCCAGCCCATGATGTGTTCAGCGAGTTGTTCTTCGTGATAGGACGGATGGGGAATGGAGCAGATTTTGGCAAAAATATCCCATAGCGGTTGCGGGGATAATTGAGACAATTCAGACACGATGAGTCTCCTTACGATCGCCTGCAAAAATCTTTTACAGGTCGAGGGTTAGCAATAAAAAGTACAACAAGCGCAGGCTTGCGCAGTGGGGTTGAGAATACCACTTTCCACGGCGACTGGTAGTGTAAACCGCGCAAAAAGCGTCGCGAATGCCGCTTAACACTGGTTTTTAGCGCGTCAGATCTCTATAATCTCGCGCAACCATTTTCCCCCTCGAACATCATTTAAGCCGTATTACACAGGCTGGGACACTTCACATGAGCGAAAAATACGTCGTCACCTGGGACATGTTACAGATTCACGCCCGCAAACTGGCCAATCGTCTGATGCCTTCTGAACAATGGAAAGGGATTATTGCCGTCAGCCGTGGTGGTCTGGTACCAGGCGCATTACTGGCGCGTGAACTGGGTATTCGTCATGTTGATACCGTTTGCATCTCCAGCTACGACCACGACAACCAGCGCGAACTGACCGTTCTGAAACGCGCTGAAGGTGATGGTGAAGGCTTCATCGTTATTGATGACCTGGTTGACACCGGTGGTACTGCTGTCGCCATTCGCGAAATGTATCCAAAAGCTCACTTTGTCACCATTTTCGCTAAACCGGCTGGTCGTCCGCTGGTTGATGATTATGTTGTTGATATTCCGCAGGATACCTGGATTGAACAACCGTGGGATATGGGCGTGGTGTTCGTACCGCCGATCTCTGGTCGTTAATTTCCAAACGAAATGCTAATTACCACGCCCGGTTATGCCGGGCGTGGTTTTTTTTCGCCGTATGCAGGTTACAATGACCAGAGTGGCAACACGATGGAGACTGCACATGTCACAAGCTAACCTTAGTGAAACGCTGTTTAAACCTCGATTCAAACATCCAGAAACTTCTACACTGGTGCGCCGGTTTGCCTCGGGCTCGCAGCAGCCGATCCAGTCCGCACTCGACGGTGCCAACGTTGATCACTGGTATCGTCTGATCAACCGCCTGATGTGGATCTGGCGCGGCGTCACTCCTCAGGAGATCCTCGACGTGCAGGCGCGCATTGTGATGAGCGATGCCGAGCGTACCGATCCCGACCTTTACGATACCGTCGTCGGCTACCGCGGCGGGAACTGGATCTTCGAGTGGGCGAAGCAGGCGATGATTTGGCAGCAGGCCGCCAGTCAGGAGGCCGATCCGCTCCTCAGCGGGCGCCACTGGCTTCATGCGTCGAACCTCTACAGTATTGCTGCCTATCCGCATATTAAAGGTGATGAACTGGCCGAGCAGGCCCAGGCGCTGGCCAATCGCGCTTATGAAGAGGCGGTGCTTCGCCTGCCGGGCGAGATGCGTGAGCTGGAGTTTCCTGTGCCCGGCGGCGCGCCGGTGACCGGCTTCCTGCATATGCCGAAAGGTGAGGGGCCGTATCCGGTGGTTCTGATGTGCGGCGGGCTGGATGCGCTTCAGACCGACTACTACAGCCTGTATGAGAAATATTTTGCGCCACTGGGCATCGCCATGCTGACGCTGGATATGCCTTCGATTGGCTTCTCGTCAAAATGGAAACTGACCCAGGACACCAGCCTGCTACACCAGCATGTGCTGAAGTATCTGCCGAACGTGCCGTGGGTCGATCATACCCGGGTGGCGGCGTTTGGTTTTCGTTTTGGCGCCAACGTCGCCGTCCGCCTGGGCTATCTGGAACCCCAGCGTTTGAAGGCGGTGGCCTGCCTTGGCCCGGTGGTGCACAGCCTGCTGGTGGATCCGCTGCGTCAGGGGCGGGTGCCGGAAATGTATCTGGACGTTCTGGCGTCGCGACTGGGAATGCACGATGCGTCTGATGAGGCGTTGCGCGTTGAGCTGAACCGTTATTCGCTAAAAACCCAGGGACTGCTTGGGCGCCGCTGTCCGACCCCGATGCTGTCCGGCTTCTGGAAAAACGATCCGTTCAGCCCGGAAGAGGAATCGCGTTTAATTACGTCGTCTTCGGCCGATGGCAAACTGCTTGAGATCCCATTCAAGCCCGTTTATCACAATTTCGATCGCGCTCTGCAGCAGATCGCCCGGTGGATCAGTGATAGATTTAGTTAATATATTGCTAAATTTTATTGATTTGGTAAAACAGTTGCATCACTAAAGGAGATCGCAATGACGTTACCAAGTGGACACCTGAAGAGTAAGCTGATTAAGAAATTCACGGCTCTTGGCCCTTATATTCGCGAAGAGCAGTGTGAAGACAACCGCTTCTTTTTCGATTGCCTGGCAGTCTGCGTCAATGTAAAACCGGCGCCGGAGAAACGCGAGTTCTGGGGATGGTGGATGGAGATGGAAGCACAGGCATCGCGCTTCACCTACAGCTATCAGTTTGGCTTGTTCGATAAAGAAGGGGTCTGGCGCCCGGAGGCGATCGACGATCCTGAAGTTAAAGAGAAGCTTGAGAAGACGCTGCTTGATTTCCACGACCGGGCTAAAGCATTACTGGTGACATTCAGCCTGAAGCTGGAAGCCGCCGACGACGTGAGCGAGCCCCTCAGACTCCGTGCCTGACGCGCTAACGGTTACATGAAAAAAATCCACGCTATGTAGCGTGGATTTTTTATGCGTTCGTTACCTGTTTAACGCGCAATCCAGGACGGGTCACACAGGTAAAAAAGCCCCGAAGGGCTTTTGGACGCTATGCTAACAGGACGAATAATTTCAGTAATTCGGCTGCCATGTTTACAGTCGTCTTTTCACCATTAGGAAAATGGAAGATTATTTGGGTTCGTATTCATCCCATTTTGTCTCTTTAAGATGACTGGGAACCAGGTCCGGTCTTTGGACATAAATTTTTGCGCTAATGTTAAGTAGACATGAATATATTTTAGCTATCTCTACGAGCGTAAAGTCTGGATTTAGATCATATTCATGCGTCAATAGGTCAGCAAGGTCTTGCACTTGAGATTCAATGTTTTGAATCCTTTTATGGATAATATCAAGATTTGTATCTTTCATATTCGGTTACCTAATGAGGAAAACGCCTTGAGCCTGGCAATATCTGAAGGCATCATAACATTGATTTTGTTTGACATCACGATATATCCCTTGCCGCGCAGTGCACTGCTGGTATTTTATCTGGCAGTCAACGTTGGGCTTGCGCATGGTTTTTGTTTTTGGTTCATGTGTTGTGCTTTGCTCTGCTGTAACTGTTGTTGCTGAGCATAATATAAGTATTGAAAT
The DNA here is from genome assembly GCF_014298075.1 of Enterobacter sp. JUb54. Classification (GTDB taxonomy): domain Bacteria; phylum Pseudomonadota; class Gammaproteobacteria; order Enterobacterales; family Enterobacteriaceae; genus Klebsiella; species Klebsiella lignicola. The sequence goes on along the minus strand of NZ_CP060418.1, from coordinate 2,966,219 downwards.
AATGTATAGTAATTTATTTAACATAGTATATCCCTATGAGTTATCAGTATCTATTATTTGACACTTTAACTTCTTGCGCCTTAATTAGATTATTAAAAAGATATTTTTATTTTTGTTATACAGATCTGATTTTTATTTATTTAGTGTATTGGGTTTGAGTTTGAGTTTGGTTGTTATTTATATGATGAATAAGTTTCTTTTTATTTACCATCATCGGATAGTTTCTGTATTATTGGATTAATGAAGCCTGCAACGTTCCCTGGTGGGGCCGTTTCCACCGCATAAAAAGGCCCAAAGCGTAATGGCAAATAACACGTTTTGGGCTTCAGATACGGCGTTAAACCAGCCTACTTTACAGGCTAATACACATGTATTTGATTTCTAAGTAGTCCTCAATGCCGTATTTCGAACCTTCACGCCCGAGGCCGGAGGCTTTGACTCCGCCAAAGGGGGCCACTTCGTTGGAGATAAGACCGGTGTTGATGCCGACGATCCCATACTCCAGCGCCTCGCCGACGCGGAAGACGCGGCTCAGATCGCGGGCATAGAAATAGGCGGCCAGGCCAAATTCAGTATCGTTGGCCTGATGGATCACTTCCGCTTCGTCTTTGAAGCGGAACAGCGGCGCCAGCGGGCCGAAGGTCTCTTCTTTTGCCACTTTTGCACTGTCGGGAACATCGGCCAGAATGGTTGGCTGGAAAAAGTTACCGCCCAGCGCATGCACTTTGCCACCGGTGATAATCCGGGCGCCTTTTGCAACGGCATCGGCGATATGTTCCTGCACCTTGGCCACCGCTTTCTCATCGATCAGCGGCCCGGTCGTCACCCCGTCCTGCAGGCCGTCGCCAGGCTGCAGCTTGTTCACCGCCTGCTGTAGCTTCTCAGCAAATTGCTCATACACCCCATCCTGCACGTACAGGCGATTGGCGCAGACGCAGGTCTGCCCGGCGTTGCGGAACTTGGAGGCCATTGCGCCTTCGACCGCCTTGTCCAGATCGGCATCATCAAACACGATAAACGGCGCGTTGCCGCCCAGTTCGAGCGAGACTTTTTTAATGTCCTGGGCGCACTGCGCCATAAGCTGACGGCCGATGTCGGTGGAGCCGGTAAACGTCAGTTTACGTACCAGCGGGTTGCCGGTCAGCTCGTTGCCGATGGCGCTGGCGGAGCCGGTCACCACGTTGAACACCCCGTCCGGGATCCCGGCGCGGGTCGCCAGTTCGGCCAGCGCCAGCGCGGAGAAGGGGGTCTGGCTGGCGGGTTTGAGCACCATCGTACAGCCGGCCGCCAGCGCCGGACCGGCTTTGCGGGTGATCATCGCCGCCGGGAAATTCCAGGGGGTGATCGCGGCGGTCACGCCGATCGGCTGCTTGATGACGATCAGGCGTTTATCCGCCTGATGGCCGGGAATGGTATCGCCGTAGATCCGTTTGCCCTCTTCGGCAAACCATTCGATAAAGGAGGCGGCATAAGCAATTTCGCCTTTGGCTTCCGCCAGCGGTTTACCCTGCTCCAGCGTCATCAGCCGTGCCAGATCGTCCTGGTTCGCCATGATTAAATCGAACCAGCGGCGCAGGATCGTCGCGCGCTCTTTGGCGGTGAGCTGGCGCCAGGCGGGAAGGGCGCGACTGGCGGCAAGGATGGCGTCGCGGGTCTCCTCGGTCGCCATTTTCGGGACTGAACCCAACGTTTCGCCATTGGCGGGGTTCGTTACGGTAATCACATCGCCGCTGGTGGCATCTCGCCACTCTCCATTGATAAAGGCCTGTTGGCGAAACAAATCCTGGTCATTCAATTGCATGATGATGTCCTGTTTCAGTGCGTTTAACGGGAAAGGGAGTGGGGTCGTCTGTCACTCCCTTCTCTGTTAAGTGTAGACGCCTGAGCCAGGCATTAACGGCATTTATGAATCCTGCTCATAGTCCTTATCCTGGTTGTGGGGATTATCCCCCGTTATCTCCGGGTTACTATAATTCAGAAACACATTCCTGACAGGAATGTCAGAAAAATGTCAGCCAGATGACGGGTGTGAAACGTTAACATTGCTTGTGTTCTCGGGCTGGACTCAACGAGAGGGAATAAGATGCGCTTGTTATTAGTTGAAGATGAAGAAAAAACATCGAGTTACCTCAATCGCGCACTGGGTGAGTCAGGCTTTACGGTTGATGTCTCCACGGATGGCGCGGAAGGTCTGCATTACGCACTAGAATTTGATTATGACGCGATCATCCTCGACGTCATGCTGCCCGGCATGGACGGCTATCGGGTGCTGGAAGGCATTCGGGCCAGTAAACAGACGCCGGTACTGATGCTTTCCGCCCGCGGCGCCGTCGACGAGCGGGTTAAAGGACTGCGGCTGGGAGCGGATGATTATCTCCCCAAACCGTTTTCGCTGATTGAGCTGGTGGCCCGCATTCAGGCGCTGGTACGCCGGCGTGCCACAGATGGCGCCGATATTACGCAGTTGCACATTCACGATTTGCAGCTCGATCTGCTGGCCCGCCGGGTATTTCGTGCCGGAGTCCGGCTGGAGCTGACGGCGAAGGAGTTCACTTTGCTGAGCCTGCTGGCGCGCCATCAGGGCGAGATTTTATCCAAAATGATGATTGCCGAGCAGGTCTGGGATATGAATTTCGACAGCGATGCCAACGTGGTGGAAGTGGCCATCAAGCGGCTGCGCGCCAAGGTCGATGCGCCGTTCGACGTCAAACTGCTGCATACCGTTCGCGGCATGGGGTATGTCCTTGAAGTCAGGGCAGAACCACAGAGTTAAGCACAGGAGTTAAGCATGTCCAGGCGTTCTATCTCCGTCCATATGGCGTTGATGTTTGCGTTATCCGCCTTACTGATTGTCGTGGCCATCGGCATTTTGCTGAGAAGTTCGCTGCACGACTCTTTGCGACGGCAGATGCATAACGAGCTGCATTTTCGCGAGTCGCTGATGAGCCCGTGGATCACTGCGCGAACGTCGGCGGACGGCTGGTCGACGCTGGCCAGTAAATTTACCGTGCTCGCCAGTTCGGAAGGTGAGCGGGTACGTTACTGGATCGTCAGCGATAATCCCCGTTTTAGCGTGGGCGGCACGCCGCCGGTCGGGGTGCAGTGGGCGTCGCTGCAAGAGGGCTTCAACACCGTGCCCGGGGCGACGGAAAACGCCTGTTCATTATCCCTGCTGGTGAAAACCATTCCTGCCAACGGCGAACGGCCCGCTCTGCGCTTCGTCGTCGCTATCGATTCCACGCGTTATATGGGCACCCTCAATGCCTTTACCCATACGCTGCTGATCATCACCGTGTTGGGGGTGCTGATTGTCGCCGGGCTGGGCTATGCAGCTTGCCGAATTGGCCTGCGACCGGTGGGCGCGTTGAGCCATCAGGCGCGGCATCTGGTGCCGGGAGATCATGGTCAACGCCTGGATACCGAAACATTACCGGTAGAGCTCCAGCCGCTGGCCTCATCCTTTAATGGCGTGCTTGAGCGCCAGGAAATTGCCTGGCGGCAGCTCGAAAGTTTTAATGCCGATGTGGCCCACGAATTGCGCACGCCGCTGACCAATCTGATCGGTCAGACCCAGCTGGGGCTGTCGCGGCGGCGTTCGCCTGAAGAGCTGGAGGAGCTGCTGGGATCCAACCTGGAGGAGCTTGAACGTATGGCCTCCATCGTCAACGACATGCTGTTTTTGTCGCACGCTCATGCGGGGGAACATGCCTCGCAGCTGACCCGCGTCTCCCTGCGTGAAGAGACGCTGAAAACCGCAGAGTATGTCGAACCTTCATTTGCTGAAAAGCAGCTTTCGCTGGAGGTTGAAGGCGAGGCCATTGCCCATATAGACCGCCGCCTGTTCCACCGTTCGCTGGCGAATTTGCTGGAGAACAGCGCCCGACATTCGCCGCCGCACGGTACGGTGACCGTCAGGCTCAGCGAACAGGACAACCGGGCCTGCGTGGCGGTATCGAACCCCGGCGAACAGATCGCGCCCGGGCATTTGCATCGCCTGTTTGAGCGTTTTTACCGGGTGGATTCTTCACGGGCGAAAAGCGATACCCATCACGGCCTTGGGTTGTCTATCGTGCGGGCGGTCGCGATTATGCATCACGGGGACGTGTTTGCCCGCAGCGAAGGGGGCATCAATACCTTTGGGATCACCTTTGCGATGTTGCCGAACCCTGACGCCGCGCGAAACCGCGTGCCCTATTCGAATATCGCCGCGGTGCCGGACCCGGCCGACACCATTGCCCGGCATACCTCTGCCTGATCACTGGCAGGGCATTGAGCTGCTACGGCAGCAGCTCGAAGGTGATCGATATTAACGTGGTGGGGCTGATCGCCTCAGGCGGCGGGTTATACAGGGAACCCGCCTGACCATACAGTGTGACCGTGCCGCCTTTAAAGCCGGACGACAGGATTTTATCCATCAGCGGATCGGTCTGTTTGTCATACATCATGCTGGAGTTCATGGTGTTTAATATCGGCGTGCCGTCCAGTTTCTTCTCCAGAATATTCATGGACAGCGATTCGTCGAGCTTATATTTCTCTTTTCCTTTCTTATCTACCACAAAATAGACGCCGTTCGGCAAAATTTCGTATTTTTTATTCTTTATTTTCGCCATGATTTTATTGTCGATATCAACAAACTTTGCCGACATATGGTCGTTCAGGGCGTTGACGGTTTTTTCAATCTCACTCTCTTTTATTTTCAGTTTTTGCTGGTAAGCATCGTTAAATCCGGAGACCAATGCCGCTGGGGCGAGCTTCATCCCGTTGTCGGTCATTTTTTCCATTGCCGATAAGGCCTGGGTCAGATAGAAAACCCCTAACGCATAGGCGTTTTTATTGTTTTTATCTGCAAGGTTGAGTTTGTCGTCTTTTACCGCCACTCGGTCGAGGGCTGACTGTAACGTCTTATTTTTATCGGTTAATGCGGCAACCGCAGCCTCGTGTTTTTTCTGCGTGGCTTCGGCGGCGGCCGTCAGCTGCGTATTCTTGTTCGTTAACGCGGCAAGGGCGCTTTTCTGCTCGCTATCACTCTGCGCTCCCTGAGTTTTCAGCGCAGTGATTTGCGCATTCAGAGTGCGGGCGCTCTCTTCGAGCTTTTTCTGTGCGGCTTCAGCGGCGGCCGCCAGCTGCGCATTTTTTTTGTTCAGCGCATTCAGGCTTGCGCTCTGGTCAACGTCAGGCGCCGTGTTTCGCGCTTCCAGCGCGGCGATCTGCGCCGTCAGCGTGCGGGTGGTCTCGTCACGCGTTTTCTCTGCCGCTTTGACCGCGGCACTCAGCTCCGCATTCTGCTTGCGCAGGGCCGCAATCGTGTTATCTGCTTTATTATTCTGGTTGGCGGCCTTTCTGACGACCGCTGGCTTCTGAGGGGCCTGTTTGCTGGTAGTACTGCCGTCATCCGGGCGCTGCTGGCCCGCGGACGATTCTGCCTTCCCGTTATCTGAGGGCGGCGGATGCTGGATCTCGAGTTTCGAAATATTATCGAGGAAGTCTTCCCCCGCAGAATGCGCAGGGGGTAAAACAAAAAGGGTTGAGAGCACAACGGCGATCGTCAGCGGGCGACGCGGGTATGTTTTCACTATCCCCGGATGGTGGATCATCTGGCGATCCCGTCATTGAGATCGGCTTTTTTAGCCCGGCTTTCAAACTCTTTTATTAGCTTCTGCGAAATGCTATTACATTTATCGTTGATCTTGTATTCAAACAGCGGGGTGATGGTTGATTTCACGCTGGCCGACGTTTGCCCTGAGACTGAAGCATAGAATTTCGCATCGTTAATTAAACCATACAGCTCACTGGAGTCTTTCTGGAATTTTTTATCTAACTTAACCAATGCATCGGCATCCTGGATACCCTGCTGCAGGGCGGGTAATTGGGCCGGTTGTTCTTTTTGCGTGGCAGGCGTGTTGATTAACGCACAGTCTGTTTTTTTTATATTGGCACAGCCCTGTAATACCCCCACGGAAATACAAACTAACGCCAACAGGTTATTCCTTGTCATGATTCCCACCATAATAAATACTATTTGATAAGTTATATTTATCGACACTAGCAGAAAGAATTTTAACTCACAACGATGCAGGTTTGCTTTTACCTTAATTCAGATTAAGCACTTCAAAGGTTGTTTTTTTAACCAAATGGTGAGAATCATCCTGGCGAAATACAATAACGTTATTATCCTGATATTCCCCACGCCAGATGCGTGGCCGGAGCGCGTCAGCGGGCGGGGCGGCAGGCACCTGTCGGATTAATGAATCAATCTAATAAACCCTAGTTTATTCCGCTATCTAATCGAATAAATCACTCTGCGCTATGCTTCTCTCACACAACAGCTGAAGGATAACGTCATGCAAACGGTAAAACTAAATAACGGTATTGAGATGCCCCTGTTGGGCTTTGGTGTCTTCCAGATGACGGATGCCGCAGAGTGCGAGCGTGCCGTGCTGGATGCCCTTGATACCGGCTATCGCCTGATTGATACCGCCGCCTCTTATCAAAATGAAACCCAGGTGGGCAACGCGCTCAGGCAGAGCGGCATCGCGCGCGATGAGCTTTTCGTCACCACCAAACTGTGGCTGCAGGACACCAGTTATGAAGGGGCGAAAGCGCAGTTTGAACGCTCGCTGAACCGCCTGCAGCTGGATTACGTCGACCTGTACCTGATCCACCAGCCTTACGGCGACGTGCACGGGGCGTGGCGGGCGATGGAAGCCTTACAGCAGGCTGGCAAAATCCGCGCGATTGGCGTGAGTAACTTTCACCCGGACAGGCTCGCGGACCTGATGGCCTTTAATCAGGTGGCACCGGCGGTCAACCAAATTGAAGTTAACCCGTTCCACCAGCAGCTGCAGGCGGTGCCGTGGATGCAGAGCCGCGGTATTCAGCCAGAGGCATGGGCGCCTTTTGCCGAAGGGCGAAATGGCCTGTTCCAGCATCCGGTGCTGACCGCGATCGGGGAAAAATATGGCAAAAGCGTCGGCCAGGTCGTTTTACGTTGGATCTACCAGCGCGGCATTGTCTCGCTGGCCAAATCCGTGCGCAAAGCGCGAATGGAAGAGAACATCAATATTCTCGATTTTGAACTGAGCTCAGAGGACATGGTGCGCATTGCCGCCATGGATACCGCCACCAGCGCCTTCTTCTCGCATCGCGATCCGGCGATGGTGGAGTGGCTGACCGGCCGTAAACTCGACGTCTAAACCCAATAACAGAGGAACCAGGCACATGCAAAAACGCTTTCTTGGTCAATCAGGTCTGGAAGTCTCGGCCTTGGGTTTGGGGTGCATGGGCCTCAGCCATGGCTACGGCCCGGCGACGGATACCCGTCAGTCGATTGAACTGATCCGTGCCGCGGTGGCGCGCGGCGTGACCTTTTTCGATACCGCGGAAGTCTACGGGCCGTATCTGAACGAAGAGGTGGTCGGCGAAGCCCTGAAACCGTTTCGCGACCAGGTGGTGATCGCCACCAAATTCGGTTTTACCTTCGGCGATGACAACAAGCAGCAGATCCTCAACAGCCGTCCGGAGCATATTCGCGCGGCGGTCGAGGGGTCGCTGCGCCGCCTTAAAACGGATGTTATCGATCTGCTCTATCAGCACCGGGTTGATCCGGATGTGCCGATCGAGGATGTCGCCGGCACCGTAAAAATGCTGATCGCGGAAGGGAAGGTTAAGCATTTTGGCCTGTCCGAGGCCGGGGTGGAGACCATTCGCCGGGCGCATGCCGTCCAGCCGGTTGCCGCGCTGCAAAGTGAATATTCGATGTGGTGGCGCGAGCCTGAGCAGGCGATTTTACCGCTGCTGGAAGAGCTGGGGATCGGCTTTGTTCCCTTCAGCCCGCTAGGAAAGGGGTTCCTGACCGGCGCGATTAAGCCAGGGGCGACCTTCGGGGCCGATGATTTCCGCAGTAAAGTGCCGCGTTTTGCCGCCGAGGCAATCGCCGCGAACGAACGGCTGATTGCGCTGCTCGGCGAGCTGGCCGCAGAGAAAGGCGTGACGTCGGCGCAAATCGCGCTGGCATGGCTGCTGGCGCAAAAACCGTGGATCGTGCCGATCCCGGGGACCACTAAACTGCATCGTCTGGAGGAGAACCTGGGGGCGGCAGATGTTGTCCTTTCGCCAGCGGATCTGCAGCAGATTACCCAGGCGCTCGATACGGTGAAGATTGTCGGCGAGCGCTATCCCGCAGAGCTTCAGGCGCGGGTAGGGCGGTAGTCGCAACGGGCTGGCGGGTCACCGTCGGCCCGTTATTCCTGGCTTATTGATGACATCAGAACGCTGAGTCTATTCATAGGTGATGGTAAATGTGACCGGTACTTCCACCGCCCCGGAAGTCATGTTGCCATTTAAGCGAAACAGACGGGCGCTGAAGTCGTATGCCATAGCGGCAGTCGACGTGACGCTACCAAGCGTGGCTGGCGTTAACGCGCCAGGGGTGATTACGCTGCCGTTTCGCATAAGTTGAACCCCCACATTTGCCGCATAACCTTCGCCTGTGGTGTTGCTAAATACCGTCTTGTGGGTGCTGTCTGTCGCCCCTTCAAAGGCGAGAGCCGGTAAAAGTCGCGTATCTTCACAGGCCAGACTGATACTGAATGTTGTTTCATTCTGCGTATCGCCCGGATTGGGAAAGCGCTGCTTATAGGCTATCCCTAGCGGCACCTCAGCAGGATAATCTTTTATTTCGCAGGATGCCGCGGTCACGTCAACGCCGCTGAAATTTATATTCAATACGGTTAACAAACCGACTTTTATACTACCGAATAGCCCGGCAGGCAGATGCCCGGAATTAACAGAGCCACCGGCTTTAAAGGCATAGATATTAATATTATAGCCTCCTTTGACAATGATCTCTGACCACGACAGACGTCCGTTTCGTTCAGAAAAGCTGGTCCCATTCAGAGCGTAAAGCTGGGCCAGAGTTTGTGCGGTTGGGGCTCCCGTCGTTCTGTCAGGGTACACCCAGTAACCCTCAGATTTAGACGAGCGAAATACGAAACCGACACGGACATTATTATTCGGGCGGATAAATTTAAATTGTGAGTTAGCGACTAATTCCCCGGTAGGAAAATCTCCACCTTCAAATGTTATCAGGTCCTCCTCAGAGGTACACTGAATAATGTCAGTATAAACATTGGCTGCGCCTGTCATTGCTGCAAGAGTGGGGCCGGAGATATAATCCTGATGAATAATGTAACTGAGTAGTGAACTACCCACCAGGCCAATGGGCGGTGAATAGGTATAGGCCGCCGCCGATTTCCCTGCTAACCACTGACATTCAGCTAGCGCCTGGTTGCTCAAGGTCAGTAACGCTATGCCGGCAAGCGCTGGCGGCAGATATCGTTTTATTTTCATTACAGACACTCCGTCTCTGCCATCATTAATCCGTTCACTTTCATCGCCTTTTTCTCCTCAAAAATCCCGGAGCAACTGCGATCGGCCGATAACACCACCGTCAGCGCTGTACCATCGGCCATACCGGACAGGTAGACCTGACCACCGTCGCCGACAATGCCCTGGCTGTCGCCGGCGCTGACCATCGCCCCGAACGGAACGGCCTGGCCTGCGTGCTTCAGTGTCAACAGGCTGCGGTAACCTTTGCTGGTGTTAAAGTCGGCCAGTACCAGCGCTTCTCGGGTCGGTACTACTTTGACCTCGGCCTGTTTCAGGTCCACGTTTTCTCCCAGAGTGGCGGTGTCCAGACCGACGCGGTTTTCCCGGTAGGCCATCATTGAAGGGACTACCGCATATCCGCGCCAGTCGGTGGTCAGACCGATTTGATTTTTCACCCTGACGCCATCCGCTCCGGGCGAGCGAACGAGGGCATAGGCGCTGCCTTCGTAGAGAGGGGGAGATAAAGTCACGCCGTGAGGGTGCACCACGACGGCTCCTTGAGCTCCCCAGTTAAACTGGCGGCTCTCGCCATAATAGTTAGAGTAGCCAACACTTAATGAGCCCAATCCGCCACGGTAGGTGCCAGAGAGTGCGGTGCTGTTCCTTTCCTGGCTCCCCTCCTGGCGGTAACCCTGCGAGGCCGCCCAGGATAAATTTCGTCCTGCCAGCGCCGTGCCTGACAGGGTGCTATTGAGGGTTGCGCTGCCGGAATCAGAGCGTGTGTAGCTGGTATTCATTCTGATGGAACTGCCGTGGCCAGAGAGCCACTGACCAATGGGCAGGCTGATGCTGAAGGAGGTCACGTTATCCGTCTTCCCGGAGCGCCAGCTTTTACTTTGGGTCTGGCTAAGGTTTACCGTTACGCCGTTGAACGTTTTGCTCCAGCCGCCAGTCAGACTGCGACTACGGCTGTATCCGTTCCAGTATTCCTGCTGATTAGCGGACAACGCCAGGGAACCCAGAGGACCAAGATCCTGACTGAGACTGAGTTGTGCCCGACTTTTGAGTATCGTTCGGTTGACTCTCTCTGCGGTGTGGTAACTGTTACTGGCCTCATCAAAGTCATAATATCCATCCGTAGCATAACGGTATCCGGCGAGCGTCATACTGGTGCCTGTGACTTCAAAACGCTTGCTGTAGCGGGCGCGCCAAGATTGCCCTGTCTGCTTTTCTCCGCTGGAAAAATGAGTCTGCGCATGGGTAACATCGAGCGACAGTGCTCCCAAAATTCCCAGAGCCTGTCCCACGCCCAGCATACCGGAACGGTAGTGTTCCGCTGCGATAAGGCCTGCATACAACGATGTACTGTTCAGTACGCCATACAGAAATTCAGCCTGTATAAAGCGCTGCGCTTGCGTATCGCGACTGTGATAGTAATGTGCGCCAAACTTGCCTGCGGTAGCCGAATATTTAAGCGCACCCTGGCGTATTGATATCGGCGGTGAGGCGAAGGACTGTGTCCAGCTGCGGACTGAACCATCCTCTTCGCGTACGGTTATCTGAAGGTCGCCTGAGGTAGAGGTGGCATACAGGTCATCGATGATAAATGCCCCCGGAGAGACAAAGGTCTGGTAAAGCAGGTTGCCGTTCTGTCTGATTTCCACCGTGGCATTAGTCACCGCCACGCCGGTTATCTGCGGCGCATAGCCCTGTTGGCTGTCGGGCAGCATACTGTCTTGTGTGCTCAGGCTGACGCCCCGAAAGCTGAAACTGTCGAAGATAATCCCGGGGCTGCTGGTATCGCCCATCACTAAGCGCGAGCGCAGGCTGCGGATGTCGCGCTCAAGCCGGGTTTCCAGATTCTGCCACTGGCCGCGGGCAGCGTTGGCCTGATAGTAGCCTGTGTTTCTCAGACGCCATGCGCCAAAATTGGCCCCGCTGCGGAAATTCACATACTGGGTACTGGTGTTTTGTCCGAGGTTTCTGTTGTGATTTTCCGACCCGCTGGCACTGTAGGAAGTAAACAGAAAGGGCAGGCCATCGTCCCATTGCTCCGGGGGAATATACCCACGAGCACGGTTATCCATCGCCGCCTGAGGAATGCTGATATCCAGAATACCGCGTCCAAAATCAAACGGTGTCTCCGCTCCGGGAAGTAACGCCTCCAGGTGGGTAATAATGGCGTCCGGAGCAAGGTTCTTGATGCCGGGAATAACCTGCGTTTTGACACCCAGCGTGCTGAGCAGCTCGGGGGTGAGTTCGGGGCATAATCGGTTATCACAGGCGACAAAATTCATCCGGTATCGGCCAGCGTCACTGCGGTTGACGCGCACGTTTACGTCGTACTCTCCGGGCATCTGGATATCGGTACGTGACAGAAGATCCAGATCGATTTGTTGTCTCTGTTCATCCGTAAGATTAAGGGAGTTGACGTTAAAATAGAGTTCGGCCCGGACGCTCCGACTCCCGTACAGCACACAAAAGATGGCTGCCGTCAGGGCTGTGAGTTGCCCTGCGGATAACAGTTTGCGCATGGTCGTCCTCAGAACGTGAACTTGACGTCTTGTGTGATGCCGCCGAAGTCATTAATGGTGCGCCAGATAACCGTAGAAGGCGTGCCTGCTGGTGAGGGCACCAGAAGCTGGCTATAGGGCTGAATTGTCCCCGGGCGTTCAACTTTCTTTCCGTTGATGACGACGCTTGCGAGAGAGACGACATACGGCGTCGGGTTATCAAAACGCACTCCGCCGCTGACCGAATTCACCTTCAGACTTTCCCCGGCCCGGGAAGCCGCTTCAGACGTCAGTCCGACCGGGCGATAAATCAGCTTGATAATGTTCTGTGTGGCGATCACCATTCGCTGCGGGTTGTTTTTCCGCTCTGTGGCGGGGACGGCACGAACGTTAAGCTGGAACTGCGTTTCACGGTCATTGGGCAGTGATTGCCCGACGTAGACCACGCGTATAGCGATAGTGTCGTTCTGCCCTAGCTTGGAGACCGGTGGCGTGGTGACGAAAGGAATCGCCTGGGTGTTGCGGTTCTTGTCGGACACCCAGGTTTGTACCAGTTGAGGCGTACTTTTCCCTCGGTTTTCAAGGGCAATGCTGGCCTCTTTTTTTGCCGCATCATAAATAAGGCGGGTGCCACCCAGAGTGAGTCCGTCAGCAAGTACAGATAAAGGAAGAAGTGCGGCACCAAAGAGGCACATTGCGTATTTTAAGGTCATTGTCTGGCTCCGGAATAAAAAAGGCCGGTAAAGCAAGGTTATTACCGGCCATCACCGAACGTTATCAGCTGTAATCGATAGTGAAGGTCACGTTGGTATCGATATCTCCACCGGTTTTTGCCGTGGCGGTATCGCTGACCAGATAGGCGTTGAATTTGCCGGTTGCTGACACTACATCCTCGCCCAGTAAGGAGAGGCCGGTGTTGCTGTTCGATACGTCGGTGGTGTAGTAGGTGCCGCTGGCGCCGGCGTCTTCAATACGGATACCGACGCCGGTGATGCCGGATGCAAAGAGTTCAGGTCGGGCAGAAGAGCCCAGAGAAGTCCCGGTGAAGGTGATCTTAGGTGCGTTCTCAACGGCACACTCGGTCAGCTCAATGCTGAATGGCGTACTGACCGTCGATGCTCCTGCCGTGGCCAGAGTGATATTGCTGACCTGACCAAAATCCACGGTTCCGCTGGTTGAAGAGGTCCCTGCAGTATTATTTACAGAACACGCAGCGGCTGAGATGGTGCCGATAAAATTAATAGTACCGTCTGCTGCATTCGCGACACTTGATAAACCCGCAGCGGCGAGCACTAAGGCAATTTTGCCAAATTGGTATAATTTCATTCGATATATTTCCTTCGAGGCTATTAATGGTGCTGGTTAATCATTAATGCGTATCTGCACAAAGCAAACACAACAATTAATATTGTTTCCGTCACCTAGGATACGGTTGGTGCGTTAAATTGAAACTGAAATAATATTTATTCTTTTTAGTTCAATTAACTTCAGGTGGGGTGGGGTTAACTCAGATCTTATGAAATCTTATTTTTTGTTTGGTGTTTTATTTATTGCATTGATATGTATGGGTTTTGTTTGTTGGTTCGAACTTAAGTGAAGATGGGAGTGGCTTTTCTGTGGCACAAGTTGAGATGAGCCAGTTCTTCCTGTTCATAAAATAAAAGGTACAGAATTTAAATGTTTTGGCCCTGGATGATATTGTTTTGGCTGATATTTAACCAATTAAATTGGTGCGGTGTTTCAGAATGGGGGGTATTTTTTTACTGGGAGGATTAAAGGAACGAAAATATTAACATGAACTCCCGTGTTTTTTATCAAAATACATGATTCTTTCACCGGATGATTTGCAGTAGATTACTCCGTGGCTGATACGATAAACATTGCAGCGAGCGCTATCCCGCAGAGCTTCAGGCGCGGGTAGGGCGGTAGTCGCAACGGGCTGGCGGGTCACCGTCGGCCCGGTATTCGTCATCGTTACTCGCTATAGCGCAGCGCATCAATCATCAGCGCGAACGCCGGCGGATGCTGCTTTCGGCTGGGGTAGTAGAGGTAGTAGCCGGGGAAAGCGGGGCACCATGCCTCCAGTACCTGAACCAACGCTCCGCAACGGACCGACTCTGCAATCACATCTTCCGGTACGCAGGCGATGCCAAAGCCGGACTGCGCCGCATCAATCCTTTCTGACAGCAGATTGAAGGTCAGCTGTCCCTCAACCCGCACGCGCAGCGGTTTACCCTCGCGCTCGAACTCCCAGTGATACAGGCCACCGGCGGTAGGCAGGCGCATATTGATACAGCGGTGATGCTGCAGATCATGGGGCGTTTCCGGGGTGCCGTTGGCGGCAAAATAGTCGGGGGAAGCCACCACCGCCATGCGCATATCCGGGCCGATTCTGACGGCAATCATGTCTTTATCGACGCTTTCCCCTAGCCGCACACCGGCATCGAAACGGCCATCCACGATATCCACGAAGCCGTTATCCACCACCAGCTCGACATTGATTTCCGGGTATTCCCGCAGAAACGGTTTCAGCTTCGGCCACACCAGGCTGCGAACGGCGTGTTCACCTGCGGACAGACGGAGATTGCCAGATGCCGTGCCGTTCAGCTGGATCAGCATCTCCAGCTCTTGTTCAAGTTCGGCGAGGCGTGGCTCCAGGCTGGCAATGATGCGCTCACCGGCCTCCGTCGGGGAGACGCTGCGGGTGGTTCGGGTCAGCAGACGCAGGTTTAAACGCGCTTCCAGCGCCTTGATGGCATGGCTGAGCGCGGATTGTGAGACGCCGAGTTTGCCGGCCGCGCGGGTGAAGCTTCGCTCCCTCGCTACCGCCAGGAAGATTTGCAGTTCGTTGAAGTTCTCTTTAAGCATCGGCGATTTCCTTATTGAGCCTGGTCAGCTGCAGGCCGCACTCATGAAGATCGTTCATAGACGCAATCATTTTAGCCCGGTTACTGAGAACAATGGCAAGCGGTATCCTGTTTTTAACGTCATTTTGGTTACTGAATACAGAAGGTGTTCCATGAAAATTCTTATTGCAGGCGCGACCGGTAGCGTCGGCCTCCCGGTCGTAGAGACCGCCATCGCCATGGGCCATCAGCCCAGAGCATTGGTCAGAAATCGTCAGAAAGTGCGGGTGTTACCTCGCCAGACCGAGGTGTGCTACGGCGACGTGGCTCTGCCTGAGACGCTGGCGGAAGCGGTGAAAGAGATTGATGCGGTGATTTTTACCCTCGGCTCCGACGGCCAGGGGCGTATCGGCGCCCGGGCGATTGATTACGGCGGCGTGCGAAATATCCTGCGCCTGCTGGAGGGAACCCAGGTGCGGATCGCTCTGATGTCGACCATTGGGGTCACAGAGCGGCTCAGCAGCTGGAACCAGCGTACCGAAGTCCATGACTGGAAACGGCGCGCCGAGCGTCTGGTCCGGGCCAGCGGGCATCCGTATACCATCGTCCGGCCGGGCTGGTTTGATTACAACAAGGATGATGAGCACCAGCTTGTGATGCTGCAGGGCGACCGTCGCCACGCCGGTACGCCGGATGATGGCGTGATTGCACGGGCGCAAATTGCGCAGGTGCTGATTTGTGCACTCACCAGCGATGCCGCGAAAAACAAAACCTTTGAGCTGGTGGCGGAGAAAGGGGAGGGGCAACGGGATCTCAACCCGCTGTTTGCCGCGCTTCAGGCGGATCGGCCGAAAGATATCGACGCTATTCTGGATATCGACAATATGCCGCTTGCTGAGGAGCCAGCTGGGATTGTCAGTGAGCTAAATTCTTTTCTGAATCAATATGATGAAGTGAAATCTCTTTCCTGACAAAGATGTCAGGGTCTCGTCAGGTCTCCGACAGGCGAGATCCGTATACTGTTTTTCAAGGATGTAAATAATGACGCAGAGACGTTTAATTTAAACGTGGCGGAATATATCCCCTTTCACTTTTTTATTTAACGAGGTATCCGGTATGAAAGCGATCTTAATTTCCGCAGTACTTATCAGTTCAGGCCTGTTTAATGTAGCCAATGCAGCCCAACTGGTGAATGACGCCGCCGGTAAAGAGAAAATCGGCGTTGTCTCCGCCAGCAATGCGCTGACGCTGGATGAGTTGTCCGATGCCTTATCTCAGAAGGCCGATAAGCAAGGCGCCAGCGAGTATAAAATTCTGTCAGCGACCGGTAATAATCGTCTGCATGGTGTTGCCGAAATCTATAAATAATAGATTCACGACATCTTCGGTTGATATCGTTGTTTCTCTAACGTGAGTACTCATTTATGTTTAAAACAGAAGATATCATCGAAGACATTACTGACTGGATCGACCGGAATATACATCAACCGCTGAAGATAGAAGATGTTGCCGCCCGTGCAGGATATTCTAAATGGCATCTTCAGCGTGTTTTTTTTCAGGTAATGAACGTAAGCCTGGGGAAATATATCCGGGAGCAGAAACTGAATCTGGCGGCAAAGGATTTAGTGGAAACCGATGAGGCGATTATCAATATTGCCTGCAAATATGGTTTTGATTCGCAGCAGACCTTCACCCGGGTATTTTCACGGCATTATCGCCTGCCACCCTCGCGCTACCGACATGTGAATCGATATCAGAGCTAAATTTAGACGGTTAGCGAAATCCACCATATCTGAATGATTCACCACTCGCCCTGCATCGACGTCCGCAAGAGCCGCCATTGAGCCCCAGATTGCCTGTGTCCTGACTGCCGCTATTTAAAGAATGTATAGATAACCCTTCTGGCAGTGAATACCACAGCTACCCGGTATTAAATACACTCCCCTACGGCAACGCGTCAGAGAGGAAAGGGCTGTAACGCAGCATTCCTGGTCTGATGTCTATCGTTGTCGAAAACATCGGCAGAATAAATTGTAAATCATCTTCACTTAGGGTTTTTCAATGCGAAATTATTCAGATATGCCTTTGCAGGGCAATCGGGATCTCCAGACTTGCGCCAGTATTTTATCCGATACGGGCATTGAGTTTAATGGCGATCGTTGTTTTGATATCAGAGTTAACAATGACAATTTATTTAAACGCCTGCTGGCCCAGGGGTCGCTTGGGCTAGGCGAAAGCTATATGGATGGCTGGTGGGAGTGCGATCACATTGATGAGATGATTGAGAAAATCCTCATCGCCCATATCGATTCGGCATTACCCCCTAATTTCGGCGATCGCCTGCGGATCATCAAATCCAGATTAACCAATCTGCAATCCAAAAAACGCGCCTGGATTGTCGGGAAAGAGCATTATGATCTCGGCAACGATCTGTTTCACCTGATGCTCGATCCCCATATGCAATATTCTTGTGGCTACTGGGCAAATGCCCGCGATCTGGCGACGGCGCAGCAAGACAAACTGAGGCTGATTTGCGAAAAATTGCAATTACAGCGCGGTATGACCTTGCTGGATATAGGCTGTGGATGGGGCGGTCTGGCGCGTTATGCCGCGGAAAACTACGGCGTCTCCGTGACCGGCATTACCATATCTGCCGAGCAGCAAAAAATGGCCCAGGAACATTGTGCGCTCTGTGATGTTGAGATCCTGCTGCAGGATTATCGCGACCTCGACCGAAAATTCGACCGGGTTGTGTCGGTGGGTATGTTCGAACATGTTGGCCCGAAAAACTATGCCACCTATTTTGATGTAGTAGACCGCAATCTCGTTGCTGACGGTATTTTTCTGCTGCATACCATTGGCGCCAACAAAACCGATCTCAGCGTTGACGCCTGGATTAACAAATATATCTTCCCAAACGGCTGCCTGCCTTCTGTCGCGCAAATTGCTTCGGCCAGCGAATCTCACTTCATTATTGAAGATCTGCACAACTTCGGCGCGGATTATGACCTGACCCTGATGGCCTGGCTGGCGCGCTTTCAGGAGCACTGGCCGCAGCTTGAAAAAAACTACAGCGACAGATTTTATCGGATGTTTACCTACTATCTGACGGCCTGTGCAGGAGCCTTTCGCGCAAGAAACATCCAGCTGTGGCAAATTGTTTTTACGCGCGGCCACCGCGGCGGCCTACGCGTCCCGCGCTGATTGCCTTAATAGAAGAAAGGGTAATTCTCCAGGGTTTCGATGGCATTGTTGATAAAATTCTTAGCCGCCGGCGAACGTTCATGTGAGCGGCTAATTAACGTTAATGGGACATACGCCCCTTCGTTATCAAAATCACAGAAAACGACGCCGGAAGCGGTGTGGCTCATGACTTTCATTGACGCAGGAATAATCGAAATCCCAAGACCGGCACCAACCAGGCTAATAATGGAGGAGAGTTGCGGCGCCATCTGTTTAATCTGCGGCGTATACCCGGAATTATCGAAGAGGGAGATAATCGTATCGTATAACTGTGCACTATAATCTCGTGGGCAGACGATTAACTCCTCATTAACCAGTTGCGCTAATGTGATTTTATTTTTCTGAATCAACGGGTGATTATCAGGTAACACGATGCTCAGCGGTTCGCGCATCAACAGATGCATTTCGGCCTGTTCATTATCGAGGTGATCGGTACGGACAAACGCCAAATCAATAGAGCCATTTTGGATCATATTAATTAATTCAGCAGTATGCACTTCCTCAAGCTGCAAAGTGACATCGGCAAATTGACTCTTAAACTGTTTAATACTGCGGGTAACCACGGTATTAAATACCGAAGAAGAGGTAAAACCGATTTTGAGTACCCCTTTTTCCCCTCTCGATGCCAGCAAGGCTGCGCGCTTTGCGTTTTCAACCAGGCCCGGTAGCTGTCGGGTTTCTTCATAAAAAGCGCTGCCCGCCGCGGTTAGCTCAACGCCTCGTGCCACGCGATGAAACAACCTGGTGCCAATCTCATTCTCCAGATCGCGTATTTGTAAACTTAATGGCGGCTGGCCAATACCGAGCGCCTCAGCGGCGTAAGTAAAACTTTTGGCATCAGCGACAGCCAAAAAATAGCGAATATGTCTTAACTCCATTGAAGCACCTGGCGTGAAAGTGAGTTCGGGATGATTCAGGTGCTAAGTAGTGGAATGACTCAGCACCTGAATAAATATAGCATAGCTTGCCGGACTTAACGGTGCTGGGTATATTTTACCCAGCACTCTTCATGGCTGCGGTTTGTTGGTACTTTTTTATAAACATGATAGCCAATGGAAAATGCCCACTCCAGTGCCGAGTCATAATTATCAAAGAGGCAAACCTCTTTTCCCTCAACCCGCACAACAATCGCGCCAGCATTATTCTCTTCAACAAATGCATTTTTGATCATAACATTATCCTCATTATTTAAAATCACCTGGTTGATGTTCATTTCAGAAAACAGCTTTAATTATATGAACTCCATAAAGGCGTAACAATAATGGGAAAAATCATTTGCGATATGTTTTATATATACCAGCAGGAATGATTACATTGTTAGTGTCAGTTGCTTTATTAAAATACAAAATTACTCTACATATATTTAAATGACATGATGCTACTGCCAATATGATTTATACAAATCGTACATACAGTTAACAATGCGATGGCGGTGGGTTGTTTGTTCACAACTGTGTGCTTCTGGGCAGAAGGGCGGTTTTTTCTACTCATTTCGTGATAATTGACGTGATGCTACCCAAGATTCTCAGAGCAGTAAGGGGGTGAGTTCGAGCTGGAATGTTGGACAGTACTTGATGGAAATGGTGCCGATAATAGGAGTCGAACCTACGACCTTCGCATTACGAATGCGCTGCTCTACCAACTGAGCTATATCGGCCCTGAGAGGGACGTGATCGCCGGGCGAATCACGGGGTAAAAGGTTAAAACTAAGTGGGTGACGCGTCAATGGCCTTATGAATCAAACGGCTACTTTTGCATCACCCGCTTAGCATTAAGCACGAATCGTATCGTCGCCGAAACCGATCCATTTATAGGTCGTTAACGCTTCCAGGCCCATCGGGCCACGGGCGTGCAGCTTCTGCGTGCTGACCGCCACTTCCGCGCCGAGGCCAAACTGGCCGCCGTCGGTGAAGCGGGTAGAGGCGTTGATGTATACCGCTGAGGAATCCACTTCGTTGATAAAACGGTTGGCGTTGCTCAGGGTACGGGTCAGGATGGCATCCGAATGCTGGGTGCCATGCGTGCGGATGTGCTCGATGGCTTCATCCAGGCCGGCAACCACTTTCACGTTCAGATCCAGCGACAGATACTCGTCGTCGTACTGTGCCGCTTGCACCGGTTCGACGCTTGCCGGACCGGCCTGCAGCACCGGCAGCGACAGGGCGTCGGCATGCAGCGTCACGCCGCTCTCCGCCATCTGTTTGCTGAGGGCCGGCAGGAAGCGCCCGGCGATATCCTGATGCACCAGCAGCGTTTCGGCAGAGTTACAGGCGCTCGGGCGTTGAACCTTGGCGTTGACGATAATTTTCAGCGCCTCGGTGATGTCGGAAGAATCATCAATAAAGATATGACACACGCCGATGCCGCCGGTGATCACCGGAATCGTCGACTGCTCGCGGCACAGCTTGTGCAGGCCAGCGCCGCCGCGCGGGATCAGCATGTCGATATACTTATCCATCTTCAGCATCTCGCCAACCAGCGCACGGTCCGGGCTCTCAATGGCCTGGATGGTCGCCGCCGGTAATCCGCACTCCTGCAGGGCCTGCTGAATCACTTTTACCGTCGCGGCATTGGTTCGCCACGTCTCTTTTCCGCCACGCAGAATCGCCGCGTTACCGGTTTTCAGGCACAGGGAGGCGACATCAACGGTCACGTTAGGACGCGCTTCATAAATGACGCCAACTACCCCCAACGGGACGCGACGACGTTCGATCCGCAGCCCGCTATCCAGCAGACCGCCGTCGATGACCTGGCCGACCGGATCCGCCAGATTGCAGACCTGGCGCACATCGCTGGCAATTCCGCTTAACCGTGCCGGGTTGAGCGCCAGACGGTCGAGCAGCGCGTCGCTCAAACCATTAGCACGAGCTTCCTCCAGATCTTGCGCATTCGCGCGCAGGATCTCGTCGGTCTGCGCTTCAAGATAATCGGCAATTTTTTCCAGAACCTGATTCTTTTCGCGACTGGAAAGCTGCGCGAGTTTGTATGAGGCCGCTTTGGCAGCAATGCCCATTTTTTCCAGCATTGGAAGCTCCTTAACGGATGATCATATCGTCACGATGGACCGCCACCGGACCGTATTCATAGCCCAGAATGGCATCAATCTGCTGCGAGTGTTGCCCGGCAATCATGCGCAGGGCATCGCTGTTGTAACGGCTGACGCCGTGGGCAATATCACGACCTTCGCTATTACGAATGCGGATAACCTCGCCACGGGAGAAGTTGCCGGTCACGATTTTGATCCCTTTCGGCAGCAGGGAGCTGCCTCTTTCCAGAATGGCCAGCGTCGCACCGGCATCGACGGTAATTTCACCCGCCGGCGGGGCGCCAAAGATCCAGCGTTTGCGGTTCTCCAGCGGTGATTCCTGCGCATGGAAGCGGGTTCCTACCGACACGCTTTCCATGACATCGGCAATCACGCCTGGGCGGTTGCCGGCAGCAATAATAGTGTCGATGCCCGCGCGGCAGGCGACGTCGGCGGCCTGCAGCTTGGTGCCCATTCCGCCGGTTCCCAGACCAGAAACGCTATCGCCGGCAATGGCTCGCAGCGCGTCATCAATGCCGTAAACGTCTTTGATCAGTTCCGCCTGCGGGTTGTTGCGCGGGTCTGCGGTGAACAGCCCCGGCTGGTCGGTCAGCAGCAGCAGTTTGTCGGCACCGGCCAGAATAGCCGCCAGTGCGGAAAGATTGTCATTGTCGCCGACTTTAATTTCAGCGGTGGCCACGGCGTCATTCTCATTAATGACCGGCACAATGTTGTTATCCAGCAGCGCGCGCAGGGTATCGCGGGCGTTGAGGAAGCGCTCGCGGTCTTCCATATCGGCGCGGGTCAGCAGCATCTGGCCGACGTGAATACCGTAAATAGAAAACAGCTGTTCCCACAGCTGGATCAGACGGCTTTGTCCTACCGCCGCCAGAAGCTGTTTGGACGCAATGGTCGCAGGCAGTTCCGGGTAGCCGAGATGCTCACGTCCGGCGGCAATGGCCCCGGAGGTCACAATGACAATGCGGTGACCCATTGCGTGCAGCTGTGCGCACTGGCGCACTAATTCGACGATATGGGCGCGGTTCAGGCGACGGGATCCGCCTGTTAAAACACTGGTGCCCAGTTTTACCACCAGCGTCTGGCTATCACTCATGATTCTCTGCCGTTCAAAAGGAATATCGATATCGAGCTGATGTTTTAACAGGACTCACGCCGCTTGCCAACACTTGCCGCGTCGGGCGAACCACTTTATTGCGCGAGATCGGGCATTGTGGCGATGCCTCGTGACGAATTTATGACAGAAACATCTAAATACTCTTTTTTATAAAAAGTTCCACATTGTCATAAATTTTTAATATCGGGGCGTTAAAAAACCTCCTGTTTTCACGGGGGCCTTCGCCCGGAATTGATTAGCGCGTATAAATAAATCACCAGGACTGAATAATGAAAAAGAGCTCACTGGCATTAATGATGATGGCTTTTGTCGCATCTTCCGCTACACAAGCAGCAGAAGTTTATAATAAAGACGGCAACAAACTGGACGTCTATGGCAAAGTCAAAGCGATGCACTACTTCAGCGACTATGACAGTAAAGATGGCGACCAGACCTATGTGCGTTTTGGTATTAAAGGTGAAACGCAGATTAACGATCAACTGACCGGCTATGGTCGCTGGGAATCTGAATTCTCCGGCAACAAAACAGAAAGTGACTCCACCCAGAAAACCCGCCTGGCGTTTGCCGGTGTGAAACTGAAAAACTACGGCTCTTTCGATTACGGTCGTAACCTCGGCGCGCTGTACGATGTTGAAGCCTGGACCGATATGTTCCCGGAATTCGGCGGCGACTCTTCCGCGCAGACCGATAACTTTATGACCAAACGTTCCAGCGGCCTGGCAACATACCGCAATACCGACTTCTTCGGGGTGATCGACGGCCTGGATCTGACCCTGCAATATCAGGGTAAAAACGAAGATCGCGACGCCAAGAAACAGAACGGCGACGGTTTCGGCACCTCATTAAGCTATGACTTTGGCGGCAGTGATTTCGCCGTCAGCGCGGCCTACACCAGCTCTGACCGTACCAACGACCAGAACCTGCTGGCACGCGGCGTGGGCTCCAAAGCCGAAGCCTGGGCTACCGGCCTGAAATATGACGCCAACAATATCTACCTGGCGACCATGTATTCTGAAACCCGCAAGATGACGCCAATCACTGGCGGCTTCGCTAACAAAGCGCAGAACTTTGAAGTCGTGGCTCAGTACCAGTTCGACTTCGGTCTGCGTCCGTCCCTGGGCTATGTCCTGTCGAAAGGCAAAGACATCGAAGGTATCGGCAACGAAGATCTGGTCAACTATATCGATGTCGGTTTGACCTATTACTTCAACAAAAACATGAACGCCTTTGTTGATTACAAAATCAACCAGCTGAACAGCGATAATAAGCTCGGCATCAACGATGACGACATCGTGGCGCTGGGGATGACTTATCAGTTCTGATGAGACGCCGCCCCGCAGGGATGGCGAGGCACAAAGACCAACCGCAGCATAATAGCTGCGGTTTTTTTATGGCGGGAAATTAATGATTTTTTGCCAGATGCTGCGGGTCGCTGTTCATGGTGACCTGCGCGTTATACTCCTTCGGCAGGCGGCGCGCCTGATAGAATACCGAGTTCCAGTACGGGTTATCTAATGAAGAGCGCATCACTCCCTGGCTGCTCGAGGCGTGCAGGAAATTGTGCTCCGTATCGTAGAACCCGACGTGCATCCCGCCGTGGATCCGGAAGAACACCAGGTCCCCAGGACGCAGCTGCTGGCGGCTCACGCGAACGCCCATATGCAGCAGATCGCCGGTGGTGACGCGCTCCATCGGCAAATTGAAACGGTCTTTGAGCGTGCGCCAGACGAAGCCCGAACAGTCGACGCCGCTTTTGGCCGTGCCGCCCCATTCATAAGGTGTGCCGTCCCAGGTGTGCATTTGATCGTGCAGGGCCGCGACGACCGGGATCAGATCGTCCGATCCGCTATCGATCGGCTCATAGTGATGGTGGGCCGTGGTTTTAGGTGGCTTTTTAGCCGACGATGAACATCCTGCCAAAATCAAAAAAGGAATAAATAATAAAACAAGGGACAGTTTAGGCTTCATATCATTATTTTCATGTCAGGGGATCGACCGTCGTCTTTTATAACGTATTCTCCATATCGCCAGAAAGGGTTAGTGAAAAATTTACGAAACCTTACGTATGGAAAACCACCACATTCCGTTTTTTTAACATGCTGATTAAATATCCTGGAGTAATCCGTGGTGTTGTTTATTAATAAACAATTTCACGCTGAAACCATATTTAGTGAAAAATAATAAGACTCATCTTATTTAACTTTATCTTCCGGCGGTGGGGCAGGTGAAAGATCCTCATCATCCCGCCATTGCGCGGCGGGGCTGGCGTCCAGTACTTTGTTCGTTCAGGGAACTTTTGAGGCCAACTTATGCATCTGGATTTTCGCCAACTGCGCAACTTTGTGGCGTTGGTTGAATATGGCAGCTTTCACCGCGCCGCAGAGGCGGTATGCCTGTCGCAATCGGCATTCAGCCGCAGCATTCAGGCGCTGGAGCAGAGCGTCGGCCATCCGTTATTCGACCGGCAAAGTAAACTACCAACGCTGACGCTGCACGGGCAAAAGCTGCTGCCTTACGCTCGCCGTTTCCAGGAGCTTAACGTTGAGCTCAGCAGCCTGCTGTGTGAAGCCGATGACGACCAGAATGGCGAAGTGGCGTTCGGCTGCGGGCCGGCCCCCGCGGCGCGTCTGATCCCGGCGGCCATCGGCGCGTTTCATCGTCGTCTGCCACAGGCGAGAGTGCGGTTTCAGGTCGACAACTGGTTTGCCCTGCATCACGCCCTGACTACCCAGCAGTATCCTTTCGTGGTGGCCGATAGCTGGCACGCCGAGCTGGATCCGCAACTGCGGGTTCAACCGCTTAGCCCGCAACGTTGTTTCTTCGTCTGCCATGCCGATCATCCTCTGGCTCGCCGGGGGCCGGTCTCCATTCAGGAGATGCTGCGCTACCCCTTTGCCGCGCCGTACCTACCGCCGGGCGTGAGAAAAGTGCTGGCGACCCTCAGCCAGCAGCAGGATTTCACGCCGGCGATCCAGTGCGATCACATCTATGCGCTGTTGTCGACGCTGGCGGCGACTCAGGCTATCAGCTTTGCCAGTGAAGATGGTTTCGCCCTGTGCCAGCACTGCCATCGCCTGGTGAGGCTGGAGCTCAGCGACCTTCCGGAAGAGTGGCGGCTGATGCAGACCCGGTTTGCCATTATCTCTCCGGTGCACTCCGCCCGCTTACCGCTGGTCGACGCGCTGATCGATATTATTCTGCACACCGACCGCCAGCATCAGATCGCGCTGCTGGCGCAGGAGGAGGGGGCTTAGCCGGCGTGCGCCGCCTGGCCTTTCGCATCGTACTGCGGCCAGTGATTTTCCAGCTGCTGTGCCTTCAGGGCCTGTTCGACAAACTGGCCGTCTACCCACTGGCTGACCTCAACGCTGTTGCGGATCAATCGGCCCGATTTGGCCTGCTCGACGCTGCTGCTGAAGCTGTCGGTGAGGAAAGGATCGATCCGCGGCGAGGTGGTGAAGTTGAGATCCTCGGGGCGCAGATCTTCAAGGAACAGCGCCTGTGGGATCTGGCTCTGCTGCGCCATCTCCGCCGACCAGGCCTCGCGATTGGCCGGGTTGCTGATTTCGGCGGCGTTTTTCACTAGTACATCAATAATTTGCTGAGTAGCCTGCGGCCAGGCCTGAATAAACTCCTGGGTGCCAAGGAAGCCCGCCTGGGTCGTGTTCTGGCGGCCTGAATCGCCGCTCTTCACCACCACGTTAATCTTATCGCCGCGTAGCGCCAGCAGTGAAATGCCGCCCCATACCGCATCAACACGGCCGGCCGCCAGCGCGGCTTTCCCGGCGCTCCAGTCAAGATTGATGACCTGCATACTGCGTTCGTTAAGCCCGACGGTTTGCAGCGCCCGGTCGAAGGCCAGCTGGTCCGCCGTCCCGCGATAGACCGCCACGCGCTTACCGCGCAGATCCGCCAGCTGCTTAATTCCCGATGCCGTGGTTGCCGCGAGGTAAGAATCAGACCCCCGGCTGCCCAGCAGCAGGCGCGTCGGGAGGCCGTTGGCCTTGCCGATAATCGCCGCCAGGTCGCCGAGATAGACAAAATCGAGCTGGCGGTTCGCCAGCGCTTCATTCACCGCCGGACCTGCCCCTTTAAAAAACTGCCACTGCACCTCTATGCCCTGCGGTTTAAACACCGCTTCCAGTTGATGGCGGATAAACGCCATGCCGACCGGGCCTTCAATAAACGGTTTGCTGCCGGCGCTCTGATCCGGCACGCCGATACGAATGGTGCGCAGGCTGTCGGCCTGCACGCTGGCGACCAGGGCGATGACGGCGGTCAACGCGACGGCGGTACGGATAAAAAATGCTTTCATCATAAAGGGTGACTCCCGAGTTTTTTTCTCACCCTAAAGAGGCTAACCGCCTGCTGTTAAATGCTTTTATTGGCAGAGCAAAGGTAAAAAAAAGCTAAATCACGGCCCGCGTGGTCGCCAGGCTGAGATGCATTTTCTGCATCGGGATTATTCAACAAACGCAATGGCGATGGGCGGCAAAGCACGTTTTTATAGCGACATGATTTCACAACACGTGGACCGTTATGTCGCTGATTCTCTTGAAAAGACGCAGATTTTTCTGGCCCACCTTCAGGCTGAACGGTTGGCCCTGGCTGCTGCCCGCACTGGTATTGGGGCTGTGGTACCTCGCCGCCGCCGGGCACTGGATGCCGGAACAAATTCTGCCTGCGCCGGCGGTGGTGGCTGATACCGCACTGTCGCTGCTGGGCAGCGATCTGATGGGCCAGTGGGGCGTCAGCCTTCAGCACCTGGCGAGCGGGCTGCTGCTGGGGGTGATGGCGGGCACCCTGCTGGGGGCGCTGTTTGGCCTGGTGCCGGCCGCCGCCCGGCGCATTGAGCCGCTGTTTTATGCGCTGGCGCAGATCCCGACTCTCGGCTGGATCCCGCTGTTTATGGTGCTGTTTGGTATCGATAACGGCCTGAAGCTGGCGGTTATCGTCAAAACCACCATCGTGCCGATGACCATCAACACTCAGCAGGCGGTGACCAGCGTGCCGTTAACGTTGGGGGAAGCGGCGCAGGTGATGAACTTTTCCCGCTGGCAGCGCCTGCGTTGGCTGGTGATCCCCGCAAGTCTTCCGGGTTGGTTCACCGGCCTGCGGCTGGCGCTTTCCCAGGCCTGGGTCTCGTTGATTGTGGTTGAACTGTTGGCTTCTTCCGAGGGCATCGGCTACCTGATGGTCTGGGGCCGTCAGCTGTTTCAGCTGGATATTGTCTTCGTCACCATTGCGGTGGTGGGCTTCAGCGGCTTGCTGATGGAGTGGGCGACCAACCGTCTCTACACCCGGCTGGTGTTCTGGCCGCAGCCTGCGACCGGGCGTCTGGCCTGGAAACCGCAGGCCAGCTGGCAGGCGTTTCAACTGCCGTTAATGCTGCTGGCGTTGTGGCAACTGGCCAGCCAGTGGGGCTGGATCGATACCACCTTATTCTCATCGCCGCTGGCGGTGGCGCAGCGCGCGCTTGAAGGCACGCTCAGCGGTGAACTGACCGCGGCGATGATGGCGAGCCTAGGGCGGGCATGTGCCGGCGGTGCGCTGGGTATTGTTGCCGGGCTGCTGTGCGGATTGCTGCTGGCCCTGCGTCCGCGCGTCGGGCAGATATTCACCCCGACGCTGAACGTCCTGCGTCATATCGCGCTGTTTGCCTGGCTGCCGCTGCTGACGGCATGGGTCGGCAACGACAACGGCGGCAAAATCGTGTTCATCGCGCTGGCGGCGTTCTTTCCCATGTTCTTCAGTACGTTACAGGCAGTCGGTCAGCGCGATCCGCAGCTCGACGATGTGGCCAGGGTGCTGCGTTTTGGCACCCTGACCCGCTTGCGGCAGCTGATTTTGCCGGGAGCCGCGCCGGGGATCTTTGCCGGCCTGCGCCTGGCCTTGATCTACGCCTGGCTTGGCAATATCGGTGCGGAATATTTCATGTCCTCCGGGACCGGCATCGGCAGCCTGATGATCAATGCGCAGCAGTTGCTTGATATGCCGACCATCCTCTGCGGGATGGTGCTGATTGGCCTTACCGGGGCGGCGCTGGATAAAGCCGGACGTTTACTGGAATTTCGCGCCACCCGCTGGCGCCAACAGGAGCAATGATGACCGCATCGACTTTGGTCTCT
Organism: Enterobacter sp. JUb54; assembly: GCF_014298075.1. Taxonomy (GTDB): domain Bacteria; phylum Pseudomonadota; class Gammaproteobacteria; order Enterobacterales; family Enterobacteriaceae; genus Klebsiella; species Klebsiella lignicola. Next base: position 2,938,002 of record NZ_CP060418.1, on the reverse strand, counting down.
TTTCACCACGTGCGTAAATCCTGGCAACAGGTCACGGCGCTACACAATTTTAGCCTCGATATTGCCGCCGGCGAGCTGGTGGCGCTGGTCGGCAGCAGCGGCTGCGGCAAGTCGACGCTGCTGCGGATGCTGATTGGCCTTGAGCCGGTCACGCAGGGGGAGATCCGCGTGAATGGCCAGCCGGTTGTCGGAGTAGGAAAAGATCGCGGCATCGTGTTTCAGGAGCCGCGGCTGTTTCCCTGGCTGAAGGTTATCGACAACGTGATGCTTGGCCTGGCGGATGAACCGCTGAGCCGGGCGGAGAAGCGCCAGCGCGCGCTGGAGATGCTGGCGCGCGTGCAGTTGACTGAGTTCGCCGATGCGCTACCGGCGCAGCTTTCCGGCGGGATGGCTCAACGGGTCGCGATTGCCCGCGGGCTGATCGCACGTCCGCAAATTCTGATGCTTGATGAACCCTTCGGCGCGCTGGATGCCCTGACGCGCCACACCCTGCAGCAGGAGCTGCTGCGCATTCATCAGCAGGCGGGGACCACCACGTTGCTGGTGACTCACGATGTGGAAGAGGCCGTGGCGCTGGCCGACCGGGTGGTGGTGCTCTCGCCGCGCCCGGGGCGGATCCGTGAAGTGGTGACGCTGGCGCTACCGCATCCTCGTCAGCGCGATGAGGCGGGATTCGCCGCCGCCTGCCGCCAGATTCGTACATTGATTACTACTGCCTGATTTGACTTTTTAAGGAGTGACAACATGGGACATCCTTCCGTCTACCCGACCGGGGCCACGCTTTACGATCCGCAGCGAGCGTGGAGCGGCTATACCGTTTTCCAGGCGACCGAACATGGCGCGGTGCTGGTGGACATGAACGGCAACGTGGTCCGTGAATGGCCCGAGCTACATGGTTTTCCGAATAAAATCCTGCCCGGCGGGGCGATCCTTGGCCACAGCGGCGAGCGCGATCCCCGCTACGGCATGCAGGATATGCTCGATCTGATTCAGGTGGACTGGGATGGCAACATCACCTGGCGATTCGAGCGCTATGAACAGGTCAACGACCCTGGGCATCCGCCGCGCTGGATGGCGCGCGCGCACCATGATTATCAACGGGCGGGGAACCCGGTGGGCTATTACGCACCGGGGCTGGAGCCACAGGTGGAGGGCGGTAATACCTTAATTCTTGCCCATACCAACCTGATCAACGAGGCGATTTCCGACAAGCTGCTGCTGGATGACACCATCATCGAAGTCGACTGGCAGGGCAACGTGGTGTGGGAATGGCGATGCAGCGATCATTTTCACGAACTGGGCTTTGACGAGGCGGCGCGGACGGCGTTACGCAATAACCCCAATATGCGTGCCAGCGGCGGCGGCATGGGCGACTGGATGCACATTAACTCGATGTCGGCGCTGGGGCCCAACAAATGGTATGACGACGGCGATGCGCGTTTCCATCCAGACAACATCATCTGGGATGCGCGGGAATCCAATATCATCGCCATCATCGACAAACAGAGCGGGCGGATTGTCTGGCAGCTGGGGCCGGACTACAGCAAGCCGCAGCTGAAACATCTGGGCTGGATTATCGGCCAGCACCATGCGCATATGATCCCTCAGGGCTTACCGGGCGCTGGCAATATTTTGATCTTCGATAACGGCGGTTGGGCCGGATACGGTGCCCCTAATCCGGCCTCGGCGGATGGCGTGAAAAATGCCTGGCGCGACTATTCGCGGATCCTTGAGATCAACCCGGTGACGCTCGATATCGAATGGCGCTATTCGCCGTATGAGGCGGATCTTCCGCAGCCGACTGATTCGTACCGCTTCTATAGCCCTTATATCAGCAACATGCAGCGCCTCGAAAACGGCAATACCTTGATCAACGAAGGGTCCAACGGCCGCGTTTTTGAAGTTACCCGTGACCATGAAATCGTCTGGGAATATATCTCGCCATTCTGGGGAAAAACGTTAAATAACAATATGGTTTACCGCGCCTATCGGATCCCATATCACTGGATCCCGCAGCTGGCGCCGCCGGCAGAAACGGCGATCGCGGCGGTGGATGTGCGTACCCTGCGCCAGCCCGGCGCGGCGGCGGCGGGGCCTGCCCAGAGCGTGGTGCGCGTTGCCGGCGTGCAGCCTTACAGCAAAAGCGCCGATGCGCTGTGCGTGGCAACCGACAACGATACCCTGCGTCGCAGCCCGAAACTGTTCCGCGTCGCCGAGAGCCACTTTGTGCCGGTGAGCACGCAAAGCGAGCTGGCTGGCGAGCGTCCGGTTCTGTTGTTTGTCGGGGCCGAGCGCTGCGTCCACTGCCGTAAGCTGTGGCAACGGCTGAGCCATGAGACGCTCATCGACCAGATTGCGCCGCTGGAGACGCGTTACCTCGATGCCGATCGCCACCAGGCGCTGGCGCAACAGCTCGGAGTTCGCGGGTTACCTGCGCTGCTGGTGCTGAAATCCGGCAAGCCGACGACGCGGGCCCCGGCGGACCCATCCGTGGACAGTCTGGTGAACTGGTTACAAAGCGCGGTGTTGTAAGTCTCTCTGCGCCTGGCAAATCTGACCGTTTTGCCACTCGTTTTGCTACCCTTTGCCCTACGTGCAGGCGAGTCATTCTCCTGTCATCTTCGTTAAGCATGCTCTGGCGAGCCAATTTTTGCTGAGTAGGGAAAGCGCAACATGTCCAACAATCTGACGATTTTCGACCTGGATAATACCTTGATTAAGGGCGACAGCAGCACGGTCTGGAGCCGCTTCCTGGTGCGGGAGGGTTGGGTGAGCGATCCGGCGTATCTGGCGCGGGAAACCCTGCTGATGGACGATTACGATCGCGGCGAGATGAATATCGCCGATTATGTCGCGTTGCTGCAGGCGCCTCTGAGCGGCGTGCCGCAGGCGGAGGTCGACGCGCTGGTGGCCCGCTGCGTGTGCGAAGAGATTGTGCCGCGGGTCTATCCGCAGGCGTGGGATCTCCTGCAAACCCTGCGCGCGCAGGGTGAACAGATGTTGGTGATTTCGGCTTCAGTCAGCCTGCTGGTTCACGCGGTGGCGAAGGCCTTGGGGATTGAGCAGGCGTTGGGGATCGATGTGGAGATGGCCGACGGCGGCTACAGCGGCGTGATTGCCGGTACGCCGAGCTATCAGCAGGGGAAGGTGGTGCGGCTGGCGGCGTGGCAACAGGCCCATCCAGAATATTCGGGTGAGGTGACGTTCTACACCGATTCGATTAACGACCTGCCGCTGTGCCTGCATGCCGACCATGTCCGGCTGGTCAATCCCTGTCCGCAGCTCACGGCGGCAAATACCCGGCACCAGTGGCCGGTGCTGGAGTGGCGGCTGTAAATTCCCCGGAGGCGGCGCTGCGCACCTGTCCGGGATACGGGGTGGGTGCTGTCGGTGTTTGACTGGCGCTGGTGGTTGATGTTTCCCCGGAGGCGGTGCTGCGCACCTGTCCGGGCTACGGGTGGGTGCTGTTGGGGCTTAACCGGTGTTTGTGGGTGATGTTTCCCCGGAGGCGGTGCTGCGCACCTGTCCGGGGTACGGGCTGGATGCTGTCGGGGCTTAACCGGCGCTGGTGGTTGATGTTTTCCCGGAGGCGGTGCTGCGCACCTGTCCGGGCTACGGGGTGGGTGCGGTTGGGGCTTAACTGGTGCTGGTGCGTTGATGCTTTCCCGGAGGCGGCGCTGCGCACCTGTCCGGGCTACGGGTGGGTGCTGTTGGCGCTTAACTGGCGCTGGTGGGTGATGTTTCCCCGGAGGCGGCGCTGCGCACCTGTCCGGGCTACGGGTGGGTGCTGTTGGGGCTTAACCGGTGTTTGTGGGTGATGTTTCCCCGGAGGCGGTGCTGCGCACCTGTCCGGGCTACGGGTGGGTGCTGTCGGGGCTTAACTGGCGCTGGTGGGTTATGTCTTCCCGGAGGCGGCGCTGCGCACCTGTCCGGGCTACGGGTGGGTGCTGTCGGGGCTTAACTGGCGCTGGTGGTTGATATTTCCCCGGAGGCGGCGCTGCGCACCTGTCCGGGCTACGGGTGGGTGCTGTCGGGGCTTAACCTGTGCTGGTGGGTGATGTCTTCCCGGAGGCGGTGCTGCGCACCTGTCCGGGCTACGGGTGGGTGCTGTTGGGGCTTAACCGGTGCTGGTGGGTGATGTTTCCCCGGAGGTGGTGCTGCGCACCTGTCCGGGCTACGGGGTGGGTGCGGTTGGGGCTTAACTGGTGCTGGTGCGTTGATGCTTTCCCGGAGGCGGCGCTGCGCACCTGTCCGGGCTACGGGTGGGTGCTGTTGGCGCTTAACTGGCGCTGGTGGGTGATGTTTTCCCGGAGGCGGTGCTGCGCACCTGTCCGGGCTACGGGGTGGGTGCTGTCGGGGCTTAACTGGCGCTGGTGGGTGATGTTTCCCCGGAGGCGGTGCTGCGCACCTGTCCGGGCTACCAGATTGCACTGGCCTGTAGCCCGGACAGGCGCATCGCGCCGCCTCCGGGAAACGCTAATCAGCTTTAAATAATGGCACCACGCTGCCGCCAATGTACCGGCGGCGCAGCCACGCGGAGAGCGTATCCATCGCCATCACCACCGCGACCAGCAACAGGGTGATAAACATCACAACGTCCCAGTTCCACAGGCGCATATTTTCCGCATAAATCAGGCCGATGCCGCCAGCGCCGACGAAACCTAACACCGCGGCGGAGCGGGTATTCGACTCGATCTGATACAGGCTCAGCGCCAGAAACGTCGGGAACGACTGGGTAAAAATGCCGAAGCGATGTTTCTGCAAGCCGTTGGCGCCCACGGCGGTCAGCCCGCGCCCTGGCGAACGGTCAACCGCTTCATGCCCTTCGGCGTACAGCCGCCCGAGCAGACCGGTATCCTGCATGATAATCGCCAGCACCCCGGCCAGCGGCCCAAGCCCTACGGCGCGCACGAAAATCAGCCCCCAGATGGCCATATCAATACCGCGCAGGACGTCAAACAGACGGCGTATCAGCAGGGCGATAAAGCCAGGGATAAGCCCGCGCATAATGTTGCGCGCCGCGAGGAAAGAGAGCAGCAGCGCAATCACCGTGGCGGTCAGGGTGCCGACGAAGACAATCGCCAGCGTGATGCCAATCTGCGTGAAGTAGTAGCGGAAGGGCCAGTTCCAGAAGTCATGCCAGACAAACATCCGCAGCAGATAGCGGCTGATTTGCTGCAGCCCGGTGGTCAGCTGCTCGCTGCTGATGCCGAACTGCATAAAGAACCAGACGTAATAGAGCACGCTCGCCAGCGTCAACAGCCCGACGAAACGCAAATAGCGCCCCTGAGCCCGATACAACTGCCGATGCTGCCGACGACTGGCGGCCACATCCGGTTGGTTTTGCCATTGACTCATTTTTTGCCCTCAAGAACCCACTGTCGCAGGCGGCCAGACTGCATATCCAGCAGCGACACCACGATGATAATCAGCAGCAGCGTGATGCTGACCTGATCGTAACGATCCAGTTTGATGTTGGTCATCAGCTCCTGGCCGATCCCACCGGCGCCCACCAGCCCAAGAATGGTGGACGAGCGGAAGTTAATCTCCAGGCGCATAAAACCGTAAGAGAGAAAGATCGGTTTAACCTGCGGCCACAATGCAAAACGGATCCGCTGTATCGGCGAGGCGCCGCACGCCAGCAGGCCGCGCACCGGCTTGTCCTGGGCGCTTTCCACCGCTTCATAAAACAGCTTGGTCAGGCTGCCGACGGTGTGCAGCATCAGCGCCAGAAAGCCGGGGATCGCGCCAATGCCGAAGGCCATCACGAAAATCACCGCCCACGCCAGCTCCGGCATGGTGCGTAAAAAGGCCACCACCACGCGGATGGCAAAGCGCACCGGCGGCGGTGACCAGGCGTTGTTGGCGGCGAGAAACGCCAGCAGGGTGGCGATGGCGACTGCGACCAGCGTCGAGGCCAGCGACAGCTGTAAGGTCTCCCAGATCAGCGGCAACTGAATCGGCAGCCGGTAGCCCCAGTAGGCCAGCGAGCCTTTGGTGTGGGAGTCGGCAAACAGCGTGCTGAAATGGAGCGTCGGCAGCGTCTCATACATGTAATCGAGAAAATTCGGCAGCGAATGCCAGATGGTGAAGAGATTAAATTCAGCGGCGCTGCCGGCGGCGAAGTAGAGCACCAGTAACAGCAGGGACCAGCCAAAGGTGTCGCGCTTTTGCCGCGTCCGTACCTGCTGGTAATAACGTTCAAATTCGGTGTTCGATATATTCATACGTCGATGGGTCTTCAGCATGCCGCCGCCTCACGCGGGTAGTCGCGGAGGCGGCGTTGGGGCGGGATTAACGCGCGCTCACCAGCTCGCGTTTCATATCGATAATCTGCTGGAAATCAGCCACGCTACCCGGGCCGATATGCTGGGTACCGCCCATGGCTTTGATAAAGCAGGCGTGGTCTTCGGTATCCAGTTTTTTGATCGCGGTAATGACTTTGGCTTTGAAATCAGCCGGCAGCGCATTGCTCACCAGGATCGGGCCGTTAGGGATCAGCGGCGATTGCCAGATGATGCGGATCTGCTTCATCAGATCGGGATGATCCATACGAATCAGGCGGTTAAAGGCGCCAACGCTGTAGCCGCTGTTGTAGTCACCGACCATTGAGGTCCAGGTGACCGCGCCCGCGAACTGGCCATTCAGAACCCCGAGAATGTCCTGCTCGTGGCCGCCGGAGAAGGTGACGCTGGAGAAGAAGTTTTTGTACTTATCATCCGACGTGCCGCCGAATTTCTGTTTAAAGGCGTGGTTGGGGATCAAAAAGCCGGAAGTGGAGTCCGGGTCGGCGAAGCCAAACGCTTTGCCTTTCAGATCGTCTAACGTTTTATACGGGCTGTCGGCTTTAACGATCACCACCGAGTGGTAGCCGCGGGACTGATCTTTATCATCCACGGCGATCCCGACAATATCGACCGCTTTCGGGTTATTGATATACACCGAAGCGTAGGACGAAGGCGACATGCTCAGCACCACGTCCACTTTACCGCCCAGCAGACCCTGGATAACGCCGGAATAGTCGGAAGAGTTACGTAATTTGGTATCGACGTTCAGCTCTTTATCGAGGAACTGTTTGACGCACTGGTTATCACCAATTTGCTGGGTGGCGTTCTGGCCCCCGAGGATCCCCAGATTTAATTCTTTTGGCTGTTCCGCAGCACCTGCCTGCCACGCCATCATTATTCCCGCAACCGCTGCGGATAAACGAACTGCACCAGTGATGTGTTGTTTCATTATGTTGTCCGTGTGAGTGGCAATTAATGCAATTGGCTAATTTCATCCCCGTACAGCTGATGCAGAATGTCCTGCGTCAGCCGTGAAGGATGGTCGTCAAAAATAATGTTGCCCTTCGCGACGCCAATAACGCGCGTGCAATACTCTTTCACCAGCTCCACCGAATGCAGGTTCACCATCACGCTGATGCCCTGTTCGCTGATTTCGCGCAGGACATTCATGATGCGCTGCGTATTTTTAGGATCGAGAGAGGCAACCGGCTCGTCGGCCAGTAAAATGCCAGGGTTCTGCATCAGCGCGCGGCAGATGGCGACGCGTTGCATCTGGCCGCCGGAGAGATTTTCTGCACGCTGTAGCGCGTGGGGCAGCATGTTCATCCACTCCAGTAGCGAAATGGCGCGCGCCCGGTCGGCGTCAGGGAAGATCTTAAACAGGGATTTCAACGTTGAGGTCTGGCTCAGGCGGCCCAGCAGCACGTTGGTCAGCACGTCGAGGCGCGGCACCAGGCAAAAGTCCTGGAAAATCATGCCGCATTCGCTGCGCCAGGCGTTTAATGCCCGGCCCGTCAGCTTCGCCACATCGTGGGGCATGCCCACTTCCGGGTAGCTGAGGATCTCGCCGCCGGTAGCGCTGTGGGTGCCATTCAGCACATGCAGCAGGGTGGATTTCCCGGCGCCAGAGCGGCCGATCACCCCTACCAGTTCACCGGTATGGAGATCAAAACTGATGTCAGCCAGCACGGTTTGCTGCGCGCTGTATGACTTATTCAGGTTGCGCACGCTTAAGACTTTCCGCTGCCGGGTGCTGTCCGGCTGACCCGCTGGCGGATAATCGGTGTCGCTGACCATGGCAAGAGAACTATTCATCACAGTGTCCAGATTCGTCATTAAACTGGGCACTATTAATGGTGTTTTATGTGATCGTTATATGACGGTAAGACGAAAGAATGGTGAACGGCGCGGTTATTGCGTGAGCGCGGGCGGCGAAACCGGCAGGAAAAAACGGGCCCTGGCGCAGGATGCCGGGGCCCGTCAGACGGCGCGTCAGGCGGCCTGGCCGCGGGCGTGACGCCGGCTAAAGCGGCGGTTGGCCAGCAGGCTCAGGCCGCAGCACAGCAGGTAGTAGACCACGCCGGTGAAGACAAAAATCGCCAGCGGGTAGATCTGCACCCGGTTGTTGACCTGACCGGCGACGGTGGTCAGCTCCGGGACGTTAACGATAAACGCCAGCGAGGTGTCTTTCAGCAGGTTGATAAAAATCCCCACCAGCGACGGCTGCACGTTGCGTAGCGCCTGGGGCAGCAGGACAAAGCGCAGCGTTTGCCCGGCAGAAAAGCCCTGGCTGCGGGCGGCTTCAGGCTGCCCGGCGGGTAACGACTGCAGGCCTGCCAGCACCGAATGCATCACCGATGCGGCAGTAAACCATGCCAGCGCCAGGGTCACCGTCACCGCCCCCGGCAGATCGCTCCCGGTGAGCATCGGCAGCAGATACCACAGCCAGAAAATGACGAAAATAAGCGGAATGCCGCGGATCAGCTCGGCCCACAGAAACAGCACCCGACGCACCACGCCGCCGTAACGCCAGGCGGCCCCGGCCAGCACAACGCCGAGGGGCAGCGCCAGCGCCGCCGCGCCAATCGCCATCATCAGCGTCAGGGCGACGCCGCCGGGAATGCCTTCCGCCAGTCGTCCCCACAGCAGGTAATCGAGGTTATCGGCGATCACCGCCAGATTAGCGTTCATGCGACAGGCTCCTGAGCGGCGTTTTGCCCGGACCGAGACGCGTCAGCACCATCCCCATGATCACCCCGAGCGCCAGATACAGCACCGTGCCGACGGCGAAGGCCTCCAGCGCGTGAGCGTTATAGCTCTCAATTTGCCGCACCTGGTAGGTCAGCTCGGCAAAGCCGATGCCGCTGGCGAGCGATGAGAGCTTCATCAGGTTCAGATACTGGCCGACGATCGGCTGCCAGGCGTTGGTCAGCCCTTGCGGCAGCAGGATATGACGCAGCTCGCCCCACGGCGTAAAGCCCTGCGCGAGGGCCGCTTCGCGCTGGCCGTGGCTGACGGCACGCAGTCCGGAGGCGATCTCTTCCACCAGAAACGCCGAGGTAAACACCCCCAGCCCCCACATGGAGCAGAGAAACTCCGGCGTCAGCCACCAGACGTTGCCCGGCAGAATGGACCAGGCGTGGTCGGCATTAATGAAATCCCGCACCGCCAGCGGCAGCAGGTTCCAGGCGGCGAAATACCAGAACAGCAGTTGCACCAGCAGCGGGGTGTTGCGAAACAACGAAACCCAGCAGGCTACCAGGCCGCGCCCGGTTCGCCCGCCGCCTAAGCGCAGGGCCAGCAGCACAATCGCCAGCGCGGTCGCCAGCAAGATACCGGCGACGCTGACCCACAGGGTGGTGAGAAAACCGGAAATGATCCACTGTAGCGGCTGCCCGCTCAGCACGCCATGCCAGTCGAGTAGCGGGGTCATTCGAGGCTCTCCTGGTGCAGCGGATCCAGCACCTTTTGCAGAAAGCGCCGGGTGCGGGCGTGCTGGGGCCGGGCGAAAAAGTCCGCCGGGGGCGCCACTTCGAGAATATCGCCGCCGTCGATAAACACTACCCGGTCGGCAATATCGCGGGCAAACTGCATCTCGTGGGTCACCACCACCATGGTGATACCGCTGTGGGCCAGCTGCTTCATGACCAGCAACACTTCGCCAATCATTTCCGGATCGAGCGCTGAGGTTGGTTCATCGAAGAGGATAATTTGCGGCGAGGAGGCGAGCGCCCGGGCGATGGCCACCCGCTGCTGCTGGCCGCCGGAGAGCTGAGAGGGCATGTGCTGCGCCTTATCTTCCAGCCCGACCTGGTGCAGCAGCTCCAGCGCCCGCCTATGGGCGGCATTTTTCTGCCAGCCGTGGACGCGCTCCAGCGCGAGGGTGATATTTTCCTGTGCCGTCAGGTGGGCATAGAGATTGAACTGCTGAAACACAAAACCCACCCGGCTGCGTAACTGGCGCAGGGCGCTGTTCGTCAACTGGCGGGTGGGTTTTCCGTCGATCAGGATCTCACCATTGCTCAGGGATTCGAGCTGGTTGATCAGGCGGATCAGCGTTGATTTCCCCGATCCCGACGGGCCAAGGATCGCCACTACTTCCCCCGGCTCAATCTGCAGGTCGATCCCGTTGAGAACCTGATGGTCGCCGTAGCGTTTGGCCGCCTGGCGAAATTCGATACTGGCGCGCTGCAAATGTGAAAAATCCGCGGACGAAGCCGCGGAGCGTGAAAACAGACCCGATAACATATTATTTCGCTTCTATGGTAAACGCGCGCGGCTGTGGGGTTTTGGTGGCAGGACCAAACCAGACATCATAGATTTTTGCCGCCTGGCCGGATTGCTCCAGCTTCACCAGCTCGTCGTTGACCGCCTTCAGCAGCGCAGGTTCACCTTTTTTAACCCCCACGCCAATTTCCTCTTTGCTCAGCAGGTCGGGGATGATTTTAAAGCTGGCTTTGTCCGGCGCCTCTGCCAGCAAACCGGCCAGAATGGTGCTGTCCTGGGTAATGGCCTGGACGTTGCCGTTGCGCAGCGCGGTCAGCGCCAGCGGAATATCGTCATAGGAGAGCACCCGCGACTGCGGGAAGCGTTGGTGCAGCGCCTGTTCGCCGGTGGTGCCTTTTACCGCGCCAATCCGCGCTTTGCTGTAGCTGTCGAGCTGGTCTGCCGCTTTGACCGGTACGAGGAACTGCTGGCCGGTAACAAAATAAGGTGTTGAGAAATCAATTACCTGAGCGCGCTCCGGGGTGATGGTGATGTCGGCGACGATCAGGTCAGCCTTGCCGGACTGCAGCAGCGGAATACGGTTGGCCGGGTTAGTGGCGACCAGTTCCAGTTTTACCCCCAGCGAGGTTGCCAGCGCGTTGGCAAAATCGACGTCATAGCCCACCAGCTGGTGGGTTTTTGGATCAACCGAGCCGAACGGCGGGTTGGCATCAAAAGTGGCGACTTTGACCACGCCTGCAGCCTTGATATCGGCCAGCTGGTCCGCCTGGGCCTGCGTCGTTAACCCCAGAATCCCCAGTGCTAACACGAGTGTTGTTTTTGCCATGCGCATAATTTAATCCCCTGAATCCCTGTTTTTATGTTGTGGCTATTACGCTCCCACAGATTCACCGGGCCGGGCAAAGAAGAAAAAATGCTTATTTATATCGAAATACACATAAGGAAAATATGGGTATCTCTGCGCCAGCTATGTACCAGCTTCCGGGCGACGGGAAGGTCGGTAATTTGCATCTTTTGGGAATCGTAATCAGGAATTGATATTTCCCGCCCGGCGTCATCTGTGGTTGAAATAACGTCAGACACATTGCGTCCCGACGGAGGAAAAATGAAAGTGGCACTATGGCAACGGATCACGGGCTGGCTGGCGTTTTTATCTAACGGTGAAGCCGGGCAGCAGGATACCCAACGCATGATGGAGGCAATATTACCGGTCGCCAGCCTGTACGGCGTGGATATCGCGAATGTTGAAACAAGGTGGTTCCGTCATGATAAAACATACTGAGCGACGCAGGACGCGTGAAGCCTACTGGAATGAGGTGTGCTTTGTGTAGCGCGAGGCTACTGGCGGTTGCGGTAAACGGGACAGTATCCGCAGCCGCCAGCAGCTTTAATTTTTGCCAATCCCCAACGGTTTGACCTTGCCATGTAGCGCCGGATTGTCGCTCTCATCTTTGAGATGCACGCCGGTCAGACGACGTAAAAACGCCTGCTCCAGCAGCCACGCCAGCTTAAAGGCGGCGGCTTCATATCCCAGCCCGTCCGGGCGAATATTCGAAATACAGTTGCGCTCTGACTCCAGCCGCTGACGATGCGGTTGCCAGGTCAGATAGACCCCGAGGCTGTCCGGAGACGAGAGCCCTGGGCGCTCGCCAATTAATATCGCCACCGCTCTGGCCTGTAACGTTTCGCCGATATCATCGCCCAGCGCCACCCGCGACTGATGGGCCAGCACCACCGGCGCCAGGCTGATGCTCAACGTCTGCAGATAGGGCAGCAGGGCGCGAATCAACGGCAACGCCTGCCGGTGCACGGCATACGACGACAGCCCGTCGCCAATCACCAGCAACAGGTCCGCCGGACGGGTGCCGCTGGCGGCCAGATCGGCGCGGCTGGCGTCACTCAACCGCCGCCCGAGGTCGGGGCGATTAAAGTAAATATGGCGATCGCTGGCGGCGCTGTGCACCGTCAACGATGACAACCCCATCTCTGCCAGCGGCGGTTCCAGCTGCTCGCTTTCAAATGGCCGGTGAATCGCATCGCGGGCCCTGGCATGGGCAAGGCCGAAGTTGAGCACTTCACGGGTGGGCAGGCTGGCGCCGCTGCGTCCCAGGGCGATCCGCGCATCGGTAAATTCGCGCAGCGGGTTCCAGGCATCGGGTCGGTTCATACTGGTGCTCCTTGCGGCAGGACGGAGAGCAGCGGATGGCGGGCATCGGTCAGGCGCAGCGTACCGTCCGGGTCGATAATCTGCATTTTCGCCAGCCAGGCGGCAAATTCAGGGGCGTGCTTTAACCCCAGCAGACGGCGGGCGTACAGCGCATCGTGAAACGAGGTGCTCTGGTAGTTGAGCATGATGTCGTCGGCGCCCGGTACGCCGATGAGAAAGGTCAGCCCGGCGTTGCACAGCAAGGTCAGCAGGGTGTCCATATCGTCCTGATCCGCTTCCGCATGGTTGGTGTAGCAGACATCGCAGCCGATCGGCAGCCCCATCAGCTTCCCGCAGAAGTGGTCTTCCAGACCGGCGCGGATAATCTGCTTACCGTCGTAGAGATACTCCGGGCCAATAAATCCCACCACCGTATTGACCAGCAGCGGCTCGAAATGACGGGCCACGGCGTAGGCGCGGGCTTCGCAGGTCTGCTGATCGACGCCGTGATGGGCGTTGGCGGACAGCGCGCTGCCCTGTCCGGTTTCGAAATACATCACGTGGTTGCCCAGGGTGCCGCGATTGAGGCTCAGGGCGGCTTCGCGCGCCTCCTGCAGCAGCGCCAGGTTGATACCAAAGCCGCTGTTGGCCGCCTCGGTGCCTGCCACCGACTGAAACACCAGGTCCACCGGCGCCCCGCGCTCAATCAGCTGCAGGGTGTTGGTGACGTGGGTCAGAATGCAGGACTGGGTCGGGATGGCGAAGCGCTGGATAATATCGTCGAGCATATGGTTGAGCTGCGCCAGAACCGGCAGGCTGTCGCTGGCCGGGTTGATGCCGATAACCGCATCCCCCGCGCCGTACAGCAGGCCGTCAAGCATGCTGGCGGCGATCCCTTTCATGTCATCCGTTGGATGATTGGGCTGCAGGCGCACGCTAAGGTGCCCCGGCAGGCCAATGGTATTGCGAAAGCGGGTGATGACCCGGCACTTGCTGGCCGCGAGGATCAGGTCCTGATTACGCATCAGTTTGCTGACCGCCGCCGCCATTTCCGGGGTAATCGCCCGGGCTACCTGTTGCAGTGTGGCGGTATCGGTGGCGTCATCCAGCAGCCAGTCGCGAAAATCCCCCACCGTCAGATGACGAATGGCGGCAAACGCTGCGCTGTCGTGGGTGTCGATAATCAGCCGGGTCACCTCATCCTGCTCATACGGAATGAGGGGATTGGCCAGAATCTCCGTCAGCGCAATTTTCGCCGCCATCCGTTCTTCGGCGCTATCGGCGATCACGCCCGCGAGGGCGTCGCCGGAACGGGCTGGCGAGGCCTTAGCCATCAGCGTTTTCAGACTATCAAAGCGCCATACCTGGCCCGATAGCGTGGTTTTATACATGCCGACTCCTTACGAAACGATGCGCAGCTGCGGATCCAGCGGGGCGCGTTCACGGGCTGAGGCGGTTTTGCGAAACCACAGATAGCCCCCCAGCATCATGGCCGCGAAAATCAGCGCCAGCAGCGGGTTGTACCAGACCATCGCGACCAGGCAGAGCACCGCCATCGCCAGCGCGAAGGCCGGGGCCCACGGGTAGAGCGGCGCGCGGAACGGACGAATCAGGTTCGGCTCGCTGCGGCGCAGCTTAAACAGCGCCGCCATCGAGGTGATATACATAACAATAGCGCCAAATACCGACATCGTGACGATGCAGGCGGTCAGCGGCATGCCGCTGATGGTGATCAGCGAGTCGGAGAAAATCGCCGCGATGCCGACCACGCCCCCGGCAAGGATCGCCAGATACGGGGTGCGGGTACGGCGGTTGAGGGTGGCGAGACGGGCGGGCAGGTAGCCGGCCCGCGCCAGGGAGTAGATCTGGCGCGAGTAACCCATAATGATGCCGTGGAACGACGCCACCAGGCCAAACAGTCCCAGCCACACCAGCATATGCAGCCAGCCGCTGCTGCTGCCGACCACCATTTTCATCGCCTGCGGCAGCGGGTCGTTGATGTTGGCGAGGGTGCGCCAGTCGCCGACGCCGCCGGCAAACACCATCACCCCGATAGCCAGGACCGTCAGGGTCAGAATGCCGCCGCCGAGGGCGCGCGGAATGGTGCGCTGCGGATCTTTGGCTTCTTCAGCCGCCATCGACGCGCCCTCAATGGCCAGAAAGAACCAGATGGCAAACGGAATCGCGGCAAACATTCCCGGCAGCGCCAGGCCGCTGAAGCTTTCCGCTCCCGCCCAGCCGTTGGCGGTAAAGTTGCTCCATGAGAAGCCCGGCGCGACCACTCCCATAAACACCAGCAGCTCGAAAATCGCCAGCAGGGTGACAATCAGCTCGAAGGTGGCGGCAATCCCGACGCCCAGGATATTCAGCGTCATAAAGACCACGTAGGCGCCGCAGGCCACCCATTTGGGATCCAACGCCGGAAACTGGACGTTAAGATAGGCACCGATCGCCATGGCGATGGCCGGGGGCGCAAAGACGAATTCAATCAGGGTGGCAAACCCGGCGATAAAGCCGCCGGTGGGGCCAAAGGCGCGGTAAGCGTAGGCAAACGGCCCCCCGGCGTGCGGAATGGCGGTGGTCAGTTCGGTAAAACTAAAGATAAAGGCGCAGTACATGGCGGCAATCGCCAGCGCCACAATCATAAAGCCCATTGTCCCGGCCTGGGACCAGCCGTAGCTCCAGCCAAAATATTCGCCGGAGATCACCAGCCCAACGGCTATCCCCCATAAACGGAAACTGCCGAGCGTTCTTTTTAATGTTGTCGTTTGCCCTGTCATATTCGCTGCCTCGCCAGATGAAGAGAGTCATATACCCGTCATACTTCAAGTTGCATGAGCGTTGGCAATACTCGGCCCATCCCTGGGCCTCGCCCTAACGGGCGCAGTAAACTGCGTTCAAATTCGTTCCTGACGAATTTGTCCTCGTTCACCCCAGTCACTTACTTCAGTAAGCTCCCGGGGATTCACTGCGTCGCCGCCTTCCTGCAACTCGAATTATTTAGGGAATAGCGTTGCAAAGAGAATGCCATCTTCCCGGCATGGACTTGCGCGCTCTGGCGTGAGGCGATGCGCAAAAAAGAGGCGGCCTGCACGACGATTGACAACCGTTATGGTGCAGACCGCCTGATGCGCTTAAGGCGAGGGCGCGGGGTTATTCGCTGACGATTGCGCCAGCATCTTTGCGGATTGCCGGGCCGGTTTTCACCTTCAGAGTGAGGCCTTTGGTCTCCAGTTCGGCGTTACGCACCCGGATGCCGTTCTCGGCTTCAATATTGACGTTGGTAAAATGGAAGCCGCTGAGCGGGGCTTCCGGCGTCCCGATGATATAGGCCGCGGCTTTGCTGTTGCCGGTCGAGGTTAAATTTTCGACGGTGATATTGCTAAAGTGCGGCGTTTTATACTGGTCGAACGGCTGTTTTGGATCGCTGTCCGGCGGATAGATCTGTTCGCCGAGGGTAAAACCGCCCGCCTGTAGCTGCTTGTCGACTTCCGCCTGCACAATTGGCGCCGCTTTGTAGTATGCGGAGAACACCAGCGGGACCTCGACGTTATGCATTTTGGTATTGCGGTAAACGATGTTCTTCACCTCGCCGCCTTTGCCGCGCGGGCTCTTAATGCGGATGCCGTACATCGAGCCGTCAAAGGTATTATTTTCCACCACGACGTTATTGACCCCGCCAGAGCTTTCGCTGCCGATGGAGATCCCGCGCCCCTGTTTCAGGGTGTTGTTGGCGATATAGATATTACTCACCACGCCATCAGGGAAGCGCGGGTCAGCTTTCTCTGCTTTGATGGCGATATGGTCGTCGTTGCAGTCGATATAGTTATTGGTAATGCGGATGTTCTGGCTATCAATCGGGTCGATGGCGTCGGTATTCGGCGCATGCCAGGGCGAGAGAATGCGCGTGCCGTTGATATCGACATCGTGGGCGTAGCGGGTCACCACGTGGAAGCTTGGCGAATGGGTCAGGGTCACCCCGTCGATCAGCACATTGTTCGCGCGGGTGATGTAAATCAGCCGCGGTCGGTCGGTGCCGCCTTTCTTGCCGGTGGCGCGGATATTTTCCCGCCAGCGTTCCCACCACACCGCGCCCTGGCCGTCGATGGTGCCTTCGCCGACGATCGCGACGTTTTGCGCATCGGCGATGCTGATAAACGGCAGCCAGCCATTTTCCGCTTCGGCATATTTCGTTTTGTCATCGCCGCGATAGGCCGCGACCTCTGTCGACGCTACCAGGGTGGCGTCTTTTTCCAGCTTGAGCTGAATATGGCTTTTCAGAAACAAAGGGTTAGTCAGATAGTTGCCCTTGGGGACCAGCACGGTTCCTCCGCCTGCGGCGGCGCAGTCATCAATCGCTTTTTGGATGGCCTCGGTATTGAGGGCAATCTGCAGGCGGTGGCCCTCCGCGCCGTAGCGGGTGATATCGCAGACTTTATCGGGAAAGGTCACCTGGCTTGCCGCCTGCGCGGGCACAACCGGCAGGATGCTCGCCGCGGTCACGGCAGCCAACAGAGGAAGAGTACGGCGTTTCATGAATACGTCCTTTTTTTGGTTTTGTGTTTTATAAAATTAGCACTCGCATTTTATTATTAGCCGTACGGCGATCACGATTTACGCTTTGTCGTTAATTTGCCTGAATATTGCGCGTTTTTTTCTGGCGTATGCCCATCAAAAAAGCGCGCTGGCGGCGAGAATGTGCGGGGGGTTTTGCAATTTGGCGTAGGGCAGGGTATAACAAATTCTCTTTGGATGTTTAGATGTCCATACGTTTAGAAGGTAATATGCAAACAACACCACAACAAGGTGGGCAATTAAAGCGCACCATGAAGACCCGCCACCTGATCATGCTGTCATTGGGGGGCGTTATTGGCACAGGGTTATTCTTCAATACCGGCTATATCATCTCCACCACCGGCGCGGCAGGTACGCTGCTGGCCTATCTGATCGGTGCGCTGGTGGTATGGCTGGTGATGCAGTGTCTGGGCGAACTGTCGGTGGCGATGCCGGAGACCGGCGCGTTTCACGTCTACGCCTCACGCTATCTTGGCCCGGCCACCGGGTATACCGTGGCGTGGCTGTACTGGCTTACCTGGACGGTGGCGCTCGGTTCCAGCTTTACCGCCGCCGGATTTTGCATGCAGTACTGGTTCCCGCAGATCCCGGTGTGGATCTGGTGCGTGCTGTTCTGCGTGATTATCTTTGGCCTCAACGTAATTTCTACCCGCTTTTTTGCCGAAGGGGAGTTCTGGTTCTCGCTGGTGAAAGTGATCACGATTATCGCGTTCATTATTCTCGGCGGCGCCGCGATCTTCGGCATTATTCCGATGCAAGATGGCTCGCCGGCTCCCGGCCTGCATAACATTACTGCCGAAGGCTGGTTCCCGCACGGCGGGCTGCCGATCCTGATGACCATGGTGGCGGTGAACTTTGCGTTCTCCGGTACCGAGCTGATTGGCATCGCGGCGGGAGAGACGGAAAATCCGCATAAAGTGATCCCGGTGGCGATTCGCACCACCATCGCCCGGCTGATTATCTTTTTTATCGGCACCGTCTTTGTGCTGGCGGCGCTGATCCCGATGCAGCAGGCCGGGGTGGAAAAAAGCCCGTTCGTGCTGGTGTTTGAAAAAGTCGGGATTCCGTATGCCGCGGATATTTTTAACTTCGTGATCCTGACGGCAATTCTTTCGGCGGCGAACTCCGGGCTGTATGCCTCCGGGCGGATGCTGTGGTCGCTGTCGAATGAGAAAACGCTGCCGGCGTGCTTTGCCAAAGTGAATAAAAACGGCGTCCCGCTGACCGCGCTGTCGGTCAGTATGCTGGGCGGCGTGCTGGCGCTGTTCTCCAGCGTCGTGGCGCCGGATACGGTGTTTGTGGCGCTGTCGGCGATTTCCGGCTTCGCGGTGGTGGCGGTATGGCTGAGCATTTGCGCCTCGCACTTTATGTTCCGCCGTCGTCATCTGCAGCAGGGAAAAGCGCTGAGCGACCTGCACTATCGTGCGCCGTGGTATCCGCTGGTGCCGGTGCTGGGCTTTATTTTGTGCCTGGTGGCCTGCGTTGGCCTGGCGTTTGACCCCAGCCAGAGAATTGCGCTGTGGTGCGGGATCCCGTTCGTGGCGCTGTGCTATGGTGCCTACTATCTGACCCGTTCACGGAAATTGACCCAGGAGCCTCAACATGTCGCAGAATAATCCGTTAACCACCATTCTTGCCAGCCAGCCCTTTGTCCTGCTTGATGGCGCGATGGCAACGGAGCTGGAAGCACGCGGCTGCAATCTGGCCGACAGCCTGTGGTCGGCGAAAGTGCTGCTGGAAAACCCGCAGCTGATCCGCGATGTGCATCTCGATTACTTCCGCGCCGGGGCGCAGGTGGCCATTACCGCCAGCTATCAGGCGACGCCGGCCGGGTTTGCCGCCCGCGGGCTGGATGAGGCGCAGTCGAAAGCGTTGATTAGCCGCAGCGTTGAGCTGGCGCGCAAGGCGCGGGAGGCTTATCTGGCGGAGAACCCGCAGGCCGGCACGTTGCTGGTGGCCGGTTCCGTCGGGCCATACGGCGCGTTCCTGGCGGACGGCTCTGAGTATCGCGGCGACTATGTGCGCAGCCGCGAGGTGTTTCAGGATTTCCATCGCCCGCGCATTGAGGCGCTGCTCGATGCCGGGGCCGATCTGCTGGCCTGCGAAACCCTGCCATCTTTTGCTGAGATCGCAGCGCTGGCGGAGCTGCTGAGCGGCTACCCAAGCGCGCGGGCCTGGTTCTCGTTCACCCTGCGTGATAGCGAACATCTGAGTGACGGAACGCCGCTGCGTGAGGTGATCACTCTGCTGCAGGGCTACCCGCAGGTGGTGGCGGTGGGGATTAACTGCATCGCGCTGGAAAACACCACCGTAGCGCTGGCGCATCTGCAGAGCCTGACTCCGCTGCCGCTGGTGGTGTACCCGAACTCCGGCGAGCATTACGATGCGCAGAGTAAAACCTGGCATCATCATGGCGAAAGCTGCGCCACGCTGCACGATCATCTGCCGCAATGGCTGGCGGCAGGGGCGAAGCTGATTGGCGGCTGCTGCCGGACCACGCCGAAGGATATTGCTGAGCTCCACGCACGGCGCTGAGGTCGCGTCGACTTACCCGACCTGCAGCTACGCGTTGTAGGCCGGGTAAGGCGTCAGCCGCTATGCATCACGCCGCATCGGCTAAGACAAACATCCCGTAGGGGTGGATTTCAAGGTAATAGTGCTCGCCGACGTCCGGTTGCAGACGGGTGGCGTTGACCTGCAATAAGATCTCCTGCCCGTGCCACTCCACCGTCACCTCATACTGCGGCCCCATATACGCCACGTGGCGGATCACGCAGCGCTGGCTCTCCTCGCCGCGATCGCTCAACGTAATGGCTTCCGGACGCACGCCGACGGTACCCGCACCCTGGGCGACAAAATGCCCCGGTCGCGGCAGGCGGTAGCCGTAGATATCGACCGCGTCCTGCTGGAAGGTGGCCGGGAACAGGTTGGCGTCCCCCATAAAGCTCGCCATAAAGCGCGATGCCGGCTGGCGGTAGAGATCCTGCGGCGAGCCCATCTGCATGATATGCCCCTTGTTCATCACCAGCACGGTATCGGAGACCGCAAAGGCTTCGCTCTGATCGTGGGTCACGTACAGCGAGGTGATATCAAACTGCTTTTGCAGCTCGCGGATCTTGTCGCGCATACTACGGCGCAGGTTGGCGTCGAGGTTGCTCAGTGGTTCATCAAATAGCAGCACTTTCGGCTTGAGGATCAGCGCTCGCGCCAGCGCCACACGCTGCTGCTGACCGCCGGAGATCTGATCGACATAGCGGTCTTCGAATCCCTCCAGATCCACCATCGCCAGCGCCTCTTTGACGCGGGTTTTCACTTCGCTGCGCGATACGCCCAGCATTTTCAGGCCATAGCCGACGTTCTCACCCAGCGACATATGCGGGAACAGGGCGTAGGACTGAAAGACCATGCAGATATCACGCTGCTGAATCGAGCGATGGGTCACGTCTTCGCCATCAATGAAAATCTGTCCTTCACTGGGTTTTTCCAGCCCGGCCACCAGACGCAATATGGTGGTTTTCCCGCAGCCGGAAGGGCCGAGCAGGGTCACCATCTGCCCCTGGGGGATCGTCAGATTGATATTGTCGATGACCATGTTGCTGCCGAATCGCTTGGTGACGTTGCGCAGTTCAACGAAATTTTTCTGGCTCATAGTGCGCTCCATTACGCCTGGTTTTTGGCTTTTGAGCGGGAGATGCGTGCTTCCCCGATCAGCCAGTCAAAGATGAAAATAATGGTCAGCATGACCACGATCAGAATCGAACCGTAGGCGATCGCCACCCCATATTCGCCGTCTTCCACCCGGTTGAGGATGTAGGCCGTTGCCACGCGGGTATCCGGCGTGACGAGGAACACGATGGCGCTGACGGTGGTAATGGCGCGCACAAAGCTGTAGATCAGCGCCGAGAGGATCGCCGGGCGCAACAGCGGCAGCAGAATGTGGGTGATGGTGCGTAAGCTCCCGGCGCGCAGGCTGAGGGAGGCTTCATCCAGCGATTTATCGATCTGGCCTAATCCGGCTATCCCGGCGCGGATCCCGACCGGCACGTTACGCATCACCATCGAAATAATCACGATGGCCGCGGTGCCGGTGAGGTACACCGGGGCGCTGTTAAAGGCGAGAATATAGGAGACGCCCGCCACGGTGCCCGGTACCGCGAAGCACAGCATGGTGGTGAATTCGATGGTCTTTTTGCCTTTGAACTGCTGGCGCACCACGATCCAGGCGATCAGCAGGCCGAAGGCGGCGGTGATCGGCGCGGCGATCCCGGCATACAGCAGGGTGTCGAGCAGGGAAGGCCATGCTCCGTCGCTCATTCCCTGGCCAAACAGCTTGATAAAGTTATCCAGCGTCAGGGTGTAATCCACTCCCCAGTTGACGGTAAAGCTGCCGTAGAAAATGCTGCCGTAGAGCAGGGCGTTAAAGGCGATCCACACCGCCAGAATGGCGATCACGCTCCATACCAGGGTAACCGGCAGCGGCTGAACGTCGCCCCGGTAGGACTTACCCGATACCGTGACGTAAGAGCGCTTACCGATCCACATATACTGGATGCAGAACACCAGCAGCGAGAACAGCAGCAGGAAGGCGCCGAGGGTGCTGGCGGCCTGATAATCGAGCTGCGAGCCGGTAATGTAGAAGTAGATCTGCGTGGCCAGCACGTCAAAGTTACCGCCGAGCACCAGCGGGTTACTGAAGTCGGCTAGCGACTGGACAATCACGATCAGGAAGGCATTCGCCAGCGCCGGTTTTAGCAGCGGGACAAACACACCGTTAAAGGTTTGCCAGCGGCTGGCGCGCAGGGTGTACGACGCTTCTTCCAACGAGGGGTGAATGGTTTTGATCGCCCCGTCCAGGATCATAAAGGCCATGGGGGTGAAGGCCAGCACCTGCGCCAGCCAGATGCCGGTAAAGCCGTACAGCCAGTTGGTGTTGGTCAGGCCGAACCACTCGACCATAAACTCGGTGACGTAGCCGGAGCGGCCCATCATCAGCGTGACGCCCAGGCCGACGACGAACGGCGGGGTGACGATCGGCAGAATCGAGAAGATGCGGCCAATAATGGCGCTCCGCTGGGCGATGCGGGTGGTGTAAATCGCCAGCACCAGGCCAAAGAAGGTGCAGCCGACGCCGACCGCCATCGACAGGGCGATGGAGTTGAGGATCACCTGGACAATATGCGCCTGCGACAGCACGGCCATAAACGCCAGCGGGGCAAACTCGCCCGCCTCGTTGGTGAACATCGGGATGAAAATAGCGATGCTTGGCCAGACGATAAACACGCCAATTAACGCCACGATGGTGACCAGAGAGCCAATCACGAAGCGATCGCCGCCCAGCCATTCGAGGCGCGTCAGGGCCGTGGTCATAATGGCGCCCAGCGCGACAAACAGGACGATGGTGGCGTAACCCAGGCCACGCCCGGCAACGGTGGCGCTGATGACGATAAACGCCATGCACAACAGCGCCCAGCCGGCATCGAGGTAGTGACGGCTGCGCTGTTCGCGCCTGGCCTCATGGAACGGACGGATCAGCAGCAGGCTCGGCAGCAGATACCACAGCCAGCTGACCGTGAACTGTGACCAGCCGTAGGCCGCGAGAATTTCATCGCTCGTGGACTCCAGCAGACCGTAATCCAGGCTCCAGCTCGGCAGCAGGGCAAACGCCAGCCAGCCGAGCAAAACCCAAAGGAATATCGCATCCCGTTTTTTCACGGGATGGAGTGCAAGTGTGTGTGACATAGCGGTTCCGGTAAGGTTGGCCGGGTAAGGCGCTGACGCATCACCCGGCAAATGAACGCAATGCGGGTTTATTTACCCATCTTCACTTCGCTAACCCACTTATTGATCAACGCTTTACGAACATCGGTAGAACCGTATTTGTCCATGTCGTAGTTGATAAGCTTCAGGTCATCGAGCTTCAGTGAGTTTGGCGAGGTTTCGGCGCTGGTGTTGGTCAGGATCTGATAGGACTTGCCTTTCTTCCATGCCAGCTCCTGGGCCTCTTTCGACAGCACCCAGTCAACAAACAGTTTGGCGTTGTCGAGGTTGCGCGCGCCTTTCAGAATGCTGATGCCGCCAATTTCATAACCGGTGCCTTCGCACGGGGCAATCAGCTCCAGCGGGGCGCCCTGTTCTTTTTCCAGCGAATAGTCGTGCAGGAAGCCGATGCCGATGGCCGTTTCACCGCGGGCGGCGTTGCGTGCCGGGGCAATGCCGGATTTGGTGTACTGAGAGACGTTGGCGTTGAGCTGCTTCAGGTAATCAAAGGCCTGATCTTCCCCCCACAACTGGGCGAAGGTCGCCAGCGCGGTGTAGGCGGTGCCGGAGCTTTGCGGATCGGCAATCTGAATCTCGCCTTTGTATTCCGGTTTGGTCAGATCCTTCCAGCATTTCGGTACCGGCAGGTTTTTCTCTTTCAGGCGCTCGGTGTTGACGCCGAAGCCGAGAATACCGACGTACACCGCCGAGGAGTAGTTACCTTTCAGCTTCGCCGGATCGCGAAACTGTTCCATTACCTGCGCGAGATTAGGCGATTTATAGGGTTGCAGCAGACCCATTTCACCGGCCTGAGACTGCGGGTCAAGGGTGCCGCCGTACCAGACGTCCGCCTGCGGGTTTTTCTTCTCGGCATCGACCTTCGCCAGGGTACTGCCGGATCCGTTGCGGATGAATGACGTTTTCACGTCATATTTTTCACCGAAGGCTTTGGTTTCAGCTTCACACATTTCGTTGGTGGCGCTGCAGTAGACCACCAGGCGGCCTTTGGCATGTGCCGCGCCGCTCAGGGTGGCCAGCGCAATGCCGGAAGCTATCAGGGTAGTGACCAGAGTTTTTTTCATTGTTTTATCCTTTGACCAGAAGCGGGGGTCATGCCGGCCATCAGCAGCGGCATCAGCAATAGCCCCATAAGTACCGCCGCGACCGAGAGCGAACTGAACATCCCGGGCCAGCCGTAGCGTTCAATAACCAGTGACAGCGGCCAACCTGCCAGCGCCGCGCCCAGATAGGCGAACAGGCCGAGAAAACCGCTGATCGACCCCGCCGCCGCTTTGTGTCCGGCTTCCACCGCCGCGAGGCCAATCAGCATTTGCGGGCCAAAAACGAAGAAGCCCACGGTGAAGAAACAGATCGCCAGCAGGGCGTAGTGATGCACCGGGGCGAGCCACAGGGCGGCGACGGACACCATCAGCCCGAGCGTAAACAGTAAAATCATCGGCGCCCGCTGGCCGCTGAACAACAGATCCGAACCCCATCCGGCAAACAGCGCGCCGAGCAAACCGCCGGCTTCGAACAGCATCACCGTGGCATTGGCGCTGAGCAGGTTGACGCCGTGGCTCTCCGTCAGCCAGATGTTGCCCCAGTCGTTGAGCGCGATGCGGATCAAATAGACCAGCACATACGAGACGCCCAGCAGCCAGAGCATCGGGTTGTTGAGCATCGTGGTGCGCCACATTTCCCACAGCCCCATTGGCGGACTTTGCTGCTCCTGACGCAGCTCTAACGGGTCGTTACGCCAGTTGCCGACCGACGGCAATCCCTCTTCCTGTGGCGTGCCTTTGAGCTGGAGCATCAGCCACAGGCCCGCGGCCATGCCGATGGTTCCGGGGGCCAGCATCGCCGCCTGCCAGCCCCACCAGTGGGCGGCGAAGGCGCTAATCAGCGGGATAATCGCCCCGCCGATGTTGATCGACATATTCCAGCACCCCCACCAGAAGCCGCGTTCATTGCGCGAATACCAGTGGGTCAGCAGTCGGGCACAGGGCGGCCAGCCCCAGCCCTGGAAAAAACCGTTCAGCGTCCAGACCGCCAGCAGCAGCGTCAGCGATTCGCCGAAGGCAAACACCACGTTCAATAGGCCGGTGGCGAACAGCCCGATGCCCATAAACCAGCGCTGCCCGTGGCTGTCGTGCCACAGTCCGGCGGTAAATTTCGACAGCCCGTAGGTCAGATAAAACAGCGACCCCAGCAGGCCGATATCGCCTTTATCCAGACCGAGATCCGTTTGTAACGCCGGAAGCACGTAGTTGACGCTTTTGCGCGTCAGATAAAACGCTGCATACCCGATGACCATGCACATCAGCAGCCGTGGACGAAGCGCCCGATAGCGTTGGTTGATCTCGCGTGTTGTGCCTGAGTGCATGGCCGCCTCCGTTGGGCTGACTATAAGAAAGGGACGACGAAAGGGGATGAGATAAAGTCCGGAGTCGCTAAGACTTTTTCCTGGTCAGGTGCCGCTTTGTTGCAAATTTGTGGGCAGGTTAACAATTACCCGCGTGCCGTGCTGCGATTCCAGGGTCAGCGCTCCGCCGAGGGCGCTGACGCGTTCGCGCATCCCCTGGATGCCAAACCCGGCTATTTTGTCAGGGCTGATACCGACGCCGTTATCCTTCACTTCCAGGCGTAACGTCCCACCCTGCTGAAGCAGGGTAATCGTCACCTCGCTGGCGGCGGCATGTTTGCAGATGTTATTCAGCAGCTCCTGCAGCAGCCGGTAGAGGGTAAAGCGCAGCGTTTCGCTGTCCGGCGTGGCGGTCAGGCGGTAGTCAAACTGACAGCGGATGCCGCGTTCGGCAAACGCGCAGTCGTTGAGCAGGTGCAGCAGCGCCTCCCTGAACGACAGCTCGTCAAGGGCCGGTGGGCGCAACTGGCGCAGCAGCTGGCGCGTGGAGTGATGGATCCGCCGGGCGAGATCGTTTATCTGGCTGGCTGCGGCCTGGGTTTGCGCCGGATCCTGCGAGCGCTTAACCAGTTGAGACTGAATCTGAATGGCGGTGATGTTCTGCCCGATCTCATCGTGCAGCTCACGCGCCAGGCTTTTGCGGGTGTCCTCTTCGGTGTGGATCAGCTTTTCGGTCAGCGCCCGCCGTGCGGCCAGTTCGGCTTCCAGCCGCTGGCGGTAGTGGTGCAGATTCTGCGCCAGGTGCTGCTGGCGGCTGATGGCGATGCCCAGCCCGATCCCGAGCAGCGCCTGGGTTGCCAGAAAAATCTCCAGTTCAACCAGATTGCTGAACCCGACGCCAACCTGGCGGGCAATGGTGATCATCATGCTGCCCAGCAGGCCGGAGAGCACGCCGCCCTGCCAGCCAAACTTCCAGGCCATCACCACGTTGGGGAGAAACACCACAATCAGCAACAGTCGCTCAATTTCCGGCGACAACACCATCTGGGTGCCGATGCCGATGATAAAGAACAGGCTGCACCAGATAATCAGCGAGGTGCGGAGCGGTGGATTGCTGGTATCCAGCCCCAGCAGGTGGTAGCGGTGCTGCTGGCGTAAAAATTCAAAGATCAGGTAGACGAACGGCGTCAGCAACACGCCGCCGGTAAACGCGGCCAGCCCGAGCAGCATCGCCGGGCTTTCCACCAGCGGCGACATCAGGGCGGTGTTGAGTAACGCCGCGGCGGTCACCGTGGCCAACAGCAGCGTCAGCCGCTGCCAGTACAGGGGAAAACGGTGCCAGAAAGTCTGGGCGAGGCGAGCGGGTAGCAGATTAATCAACGGGCTGGCCAGCAGGGCATAGCCGCTCAGCAACTGTTCGCTGTGCAGCCACAGCAGCATCGCCATGGGCGGCAGCATCAGGGCCGGCCAGTAGCGGCGGGAGAGGAGGATCAGCAGCGCCAGATAGACTCCGTGCGGCAGGAACAGCGCCGCCTGCTGGCCGTTGTGGGTCAAATAGAATCCCAGCGTCCACAGCATCAGCCAGCCGCTTCCCCAGGCCAGCACGATGAACAGCGAGATCACCCAATAACGCAGATTGCGCGACATTAATGGCCGGTCAGCAGCTGGTGATCGAGAGCAAAATGGACCAGGTCTATCGTGCTCTGGCACTGCAACTTGCCCAGCACGTTCGCGCGATGCACGTGCACGGTTTTATGGCTAAGCTCGAGGCGGTAGGCTATCTCCTTGACGCTATCGCCTTTCACCAGCAGATCAAACACTTCGCGTTCACGTGGCGTGAGGATGTCCAGCACCGGCGACGGCTGTTGCCCGCCGCGCAACGCCCGCAGCGCATCGGCGCACAGGTAGTGGCCACCCAGCCCGACGGAGCGCACCGCCTGCACCAGCTCTTCCGGCCCGCAGCGCTTGGTTAAATAGCCGCTGGCGCCGGCATCTAACGCGCTCTGCACAAAGGTCGGGGTGTCGTAGATGCTCAGGATGATGGCGCGGAAGTCGGGTTTCTGGGCGCGCAGGCGTTTCAGCAGGCTCAGGCCGTTTTCGTCCGGCATGGCGATATCGATCACTGCCACGTTGATGTCATCGCGCAGCAGGGCTGGCCATGCCTGCGCCGCGCAGCTGTACTGGCCCGCAACTTCAAGGCCTTCTTCGAGGCTGAGCAATTGCGCAAAGCCGGAGCGCACCACCACATGATCGTCAACCAGCACCACTCGAATCATGTTTCTTCTCTCTTAGCAGATCATGGCGCCTATGATGCCTGCCGCCGCTGCGCTGGCAATCATCCAGGCGCAGTTATGCAATGAATGTAACAAAATCGCAATACACGTCATCCTTCAGGCGGCCTGTTTGCCGCCTGTCGGCATCTTGAAATCCATTGGGGATATAAGCATTGCCGCTTTTTTTCTAAAAACGCTTTGTTCTTAACAAGAATTTTTAATTACTTCATCAAACACATCAGGCCGGAAATACTGCACTCATAACATACACGTCCCTAAATAATTCGAGTTGTAGCCAACGCACATGCGGCTCGAAGTATGACGGGAGATGAGGACAGCAGACACTATGGCACTAACATCGCGCATCACACTTATTACCGCCCTGGCGCTTGCGGCATTCCAGGCCCAGGCGGTCAACGTTACCGTGGCCTATCAGACCTCTGCTGAACCGGCGAAAGTCGCGCAGGCGGATAACACCTTTGCGAAAACCAGCGGCGCAACCGTCGACTGGCGCAAATTCGATAGCGGGTCGAGCATCGTCCGCGCGCTGGCCTCCGGCGATGTGCAAATCGGTAACCTCGGTTCCAGCCCGCTGGCGGTGGCCGCCAGCCAGCAGGTGCCGATTGAAGTGTTCCTGCTGGCGTCGAAGCTCGGCAATTCCGAAGCGCTGGTGGTGAAAAAGAGCATCACCAAACCCGAAGATCTGATCGGCAAACGCATCGCGGTGCCGTTTATCTCCACCACCCACTACAGCCTGCTGTCGGCGCTGAAACACTGGGGCATTAAGCCGGGTCAGGTGCAGATCATCAATCTGCAGCCGCCGGCGATTATTGCCGCCTGGCAGCGTGGCGATATTGACGGGGCCTACGTCTGGGCGCCGGCGGTAAACGAGCTGGAAAAAGAGGGCACCGTGTTGACCGATTCGTCGCAGGTGGGCGAGTGGGGCGCGCCGACGCTGGACGTCTGGGTGGTACGCAAAGATTTTGCCGAGCAGCACCCGGACATCGTGAAAGCCTTTGCGAAGAGCGCGATCGAGGCCCAGCAAGCGTACATCGCCAATCCGGAGCAGTGGCTGAAGCAGCCGGATAACATCAGCAAACTGGCGCGCCTGAGCGGCGTCCCGGATGCCGATGTCCCGGGGCTGGTGAAAGGTAATACCTACCTGACCGCCGCCCAGCAGGCGCAGGCGCTGAATGGCCCGGTAAACGAGGCGATTGTCGATACTGCGAAGTTCCTCAAAGAGCAGGGCAAGGTGCCGGCGGCCGGCAGCGACTACCGCCAGTACGTCACCGACCGTTTTGTGAAGTAACAGGAGGCTTTGATGCTGCAAATCTCGCACCTCTCTGCCGACTACGCGGGTAAACCGGCGCTGGCAGATATCAACCTGACGCTGGACAGCGGCGAACTGCTGGTGGTCCTCGGGCCATCCGGCTGTGGCAAAACCACGCTGCTGAACCTGATTGCCGGATTTGTGCCTTATCAGCACGGCAGCATCACCCTCGAAGGAAAACGGGTTGACGGACCGGGCGCCGAGCGCGGCGTGGTGTTTCAACATGAAGGGCTGCTGCCGTGGCGTAACGTGCAGGATAACGTTGCCCTCGGACTACAGCTGGCAGGCGTCGACAAAGCCGTGCGCCGGGAGACGGCGGCGCGGATGCTGAAAAAAGTCGGGCTGGAAGGGGCGGGGAAACGCTTTATCTGGCAACTCTCAGGCGGCCAGCGTCAGCGGGTCGGCATTGCCAGAGCGCTGGCGGCGAACCCGCAGTTGCTGCTGCTTGATGAGCCGTTTGGCGCGCTGGACGCTTTCACCCGTGAGCAGATGCAAACCCTGCTGCTCAGCCTGTGGCATGAGACCGGAAAACAGGTGCTGCTGATCACTCACGATATCGAAGAGGCGGTATTTATGGCCACCGAGCTGGTGCTGCTGTCGCCGGGGCCGGGGCGGGTGCTGGAGCGTTTGCCGCTCAATTTTGGTCGCCGTTTTGTTGCCGGGGAGTCCTGCCGCAGCATCAAATCCGACCCGCTGTTTATCGAACAGCGTGAATACGTCCTGAGCCGGGTATTTGAACAACGGGAGGCCTTCTCATGAGCGTCGTGATCAATGACAAACCGCGCCCGCGGGCGTTGAAGTGGCGCTGGCCGCTCTCCCGTCAGCTGACGTTGAGTTTTTCGACGCTGGCGGTGCTGCTGGCGGCCTGGTGGGCCGTGACCGCCATTGGGCTGATTAGCCCGCTGTTTCTTCCGCCGCCGGAGCAGGTATTTCGCAAGCTGCTGGTGATTGCCGGGCCGCAGGGCTTTATGGATGCCACGCTGTGGCAGCATCTGGCGGCAAGCCTGACGCGGATCGTGATCGCCCTCGCGGCGGCGACGATCGTGGGCGTTCCGGTGGGGATCGCGATGGGGCTGAATCCGACGGTGCACGGGATCCTCGATCCGTTAATTGAGCTGTATCGTCCGGTGCCGCCGCTGGCGTGGCTGCCGCTGGTGATCATCTGGTTTGGGATCGGCGAAACGCCAAAAATATTACTGATCTATCTCGCGATTTTCGCCCCGGTGGTGATGGCGACGCTGGCGGGGGTGAAAAGCGCCCAGCCGGTACGTATTCGCGCGGCGCAATCCTTAGGCGCCAGCCGGGCGCAGGTGTTGTGGCTGGTGATCCTGCCTGGCGCGTTGCCGGAAATCCTGACCGGGCTGCGTATCGGGCTGGGGGTGGGCTGGTCAACGTTGGTGGCCGCGGAGCTGATTGCCGCCACCCGCGGTTTAGGTTTTATGGTGCAATCCGCCGGTGAATTCCTCGCGACCGATGTGGTGCTGGCCGGCATTGCGGTGATTGCGATTATCGCGTTTCTGTTAGAACTGGGACTGCGCGCATTACAGCGCCGACTGACGCCCTGGCATGGAGAAATACAATGAGTGAACGTCTGAGCATTACCCCGCTGGGGCCGTACATTGGCGCGCAAGTTACCGGTGCCGATCTGACTCGTCCGCTGAACGATAACCAGTTTGAACAGCTGTATCATGCGGTGCTGCGTCACCAGGTGGTGTTCCTGCGCGGGCAGCACATCACCCCGCAGCAGCAGCGCGACCTGGCGTTGCGCTTTGGCGATCTGCATATTCATCCGGTGTATCCGCATGCGCCAGGAGTCGATGAGATCATTGTGCTCGATACCCATGACGATAATCCGCCGGATAACGATAACTGGCACACCGATGTGACGTTTATTGAGACGCCGCCCGCCGGGGCGATTCTGGCGGCGAAGGAGCTGCCGGTGACCGGTGGCGATACGCTGTGGACCAGCGGCGTGGCGGCCTATGAGGCGCTTTCGGCGCCTTTTCGTCAGTTGCTCAGCGGACTGCGGGCGGAACATGATTTCCGTAAATCGTTCCAGGAGTATAAATACCGCAACACCGAGGCGGAGCATCAGCGCTGGCTGGAGGCGGTGAGCAAGAATCCGCCGCTGCTGCACCCGGTGGTGCGTACCCATCCGGTGACCGGCAAGCAGGCACTGTTCGTGAACGAAGGATTCACCACCCGCATTGTCGACGTGACGGAAAAAGAGAGCGAGGCGCTGTTAAGCTTCCTGTTTGCCCACATTACGAAGCCGGAATTTCAGGTGCGCTGGCGCTGGCAGCCTGACGATGTGGCCATCTGGGATAACCGGGTGACGCAACACTACGCCAATGCCGACTATCTGCCGCAGCGGCGCATCATGCACCGGGCGACCATCCTTGGTGATAAACCCTATTACCGGGCTACGAGTTCAGCATGACCCTGTAGCCCGGACAGGCGGCTGGCACCATTCCCGGTGGCGCTGCGCTGACCGGGCTACGGCCCTGCGCGACGTTGTGCCTTGTAGCCCGGACAGGCGCGTCGCGCCGCCTCCGGGGTCAGCGTGATGTTGTGGCCTTGTAGCCCGGACAGGCGCAACGCGCCGCCTCCGGGAAAAGAGCCGTTACGCCGACTTTTGCGAGTCCAGATGCGCGCCAATATAGCGCTGATAGCGATTCGCTTTCAGATAGGTCAAATCCACCAGCACCAGACCATCGACGCAGTTGTTGAAATCCGGGTCGCTGCCGAAATCGATAAACTGCACGCCGCCCGGTTCGCAGACCTCGGAGTACTGTTTATACAGCGGCGGAATGGCGCAGCCGAGATTGCCCAGCAGCGACTTCAGCCTCGTCAGATCCTCGTTATAATCTTCGCCGCCAAACTGCGCCAGCACGTCGGGCAGCGAGGCAGGATAAGGACGACGAGACTCCGCCAGCGGATGCATGGCCGGGAACCACAGGCGATAGAAGGCCACCAGCAGATCGCGTGCCGCAGGCGGCAGACCGCCGGAAATAGAGACCGGGCCAAACAAATACCGGTAGTGCGGGTAGCGCGCCAGATAGGCCCCGATACCGGACCACAGGTAATCAAGCCCGCGGCGTCCCCAGTAACGCGGTTGGATAAAGCTGCGCCCCAGTTCGATACCATGAGTGAGGATATCCTCCATCCTTGCATCGTAATGAAACAGGCTGTAGCTGTAGATCCCTTCCAGCCCGCGCTTTTCCCGCTGCTGGCCGGTGGGCATAAAACGGTAGGCACCGACGATCTCCAGGTCTTCTTCATCCCACAAAATCAGATGCAGATAATCGTCGTCATACCCGTCGACGTCGCGTCGTTTACCGCTGCCTTCACCGACCGCACGAAAGGCGATTTCTCGCAGGCGGCCCAGCTCGCGTAGCAGTGGCGCATCCTCCTGCTCCTGACGCTGCCACAGATAGATCATTTTGCCGTCCGCCGTGCGCCCCAGGCATTCGGCCTGGCTGAGCTCACGCTTGAGCAGCGCGCGGTCTTCCGGTCGCGCAATCGCGCTTTCGGTTTTAAACACGCCCGGCAGGCCTTTACCCAGCCGTTCGACGTGGCGATAGCAGCGATCCGCCAGTTCACGGGGCGAGGCCTGCGGCTGATACCAGGAAGACCAGGCCACTTGTTGGCCGATGGCGATCGGCAGGCTGCTGTTGCGGCGACGGAACATCTGCTGCATCAGCAGCAACATCGGCAGGTTGTCGGAGAGCAGCGTGCTGGCGTAAAACAGCGCGCTGTTATGGGCGCGGATCGAGACCGGAAGCAGCGGGGCGCGGTATTTGGTGGCCAGCTTGATAAAGCCGGGGTGCCATTTTTTATCGCGAATGCCCCGACGCGTCAGACGCGACACTTCGCCCGCCGGGAAGAAGATCAGCACGCCGCCGTTCTGGAGCTGGTGATCCATCTGCTGCAAGGCGGCTTTGGCGGTGCGCCCGTTGATGTTGTCGACGGGAATAAACAGCGAGCTGAGCGGCTCCAGATGGCTTAACAGGCGGTTGGTGACGACTTTGACATCGCGACGCACTCGGGAGACGGCATAGAGTAGCGCGAGGCCATCAAGCGTGCCGGTGGGATGGTTTGAGACGATCACCAGCGGGCCGTGTTCGGGGATTTGTTCCAGATCGTGCGCCGGGATGGCGCAGCGGATATTGAGATGTTCGAGCACCTGTTCGACCGTATCAAGTCCTTTCAGGTGGCGATGGCGAGCGGCAAATTGTTGAAACTCGTCTTCATGCAGTAATTTTTTGAGTAGTTTTTTTTGCCAGGGGGCAGGCCTCGCCTGAGGCCACAGGTCGTCGAGTACATTGTCGAGACTAAACATAGCGCTTCCTCCTCCGTCCTGCCCAGACAGTAGAAGGTGCAAGTGTCGCTCAGATTACAGTTGGGTGAACATTACGTATCGCGGTGTGCAGGTATGTTCCCGGATGGCGGTGCAGGCACCTTATCCGGGCTACAGTGCACAAGTATGTAGTCCCGGTCAGCGCAGCGCCACCGGGGGAGATGACCTTCAACGCTCTCCGCAGGGGAAATCATCCTTCTCTCCACCCCAGTCTGCAGGATATAACCCTAACCTCACATCCCGATGAAAGGTTGAAAAAGGCCAGTCCCGTACCTGGTGTACCCAGCCATGTTTGAGCGGATTCATGTAGATATAGTCAATATGACGCCGGTAGTCCTGCTGATGTCGAATCGTGTGTTCCCAGAACCGCGGCTGCCAGACCCGGTGTAGTTTCAATGCACGGGTAAACCCTCTTTTTATGTCCCGCCAGCGAGCAGAAAAATCACAATCATGTTCAGGCAACGTCCAGATGCAATGCAGGTGTTCCGGCAGAACGACCCATGCATCGATAATAAACGGCTTGCGTTGTTTGACGGTGAGAATAGCGCGGCGTAATTCCCTGATTTCCTGAGTCAGAAGTGAGCTTCTTCTGTTGCGCAAATTGACGGTGAAAAACCAGGTTCCACCTTGAATGTAGTTACGACGATAGGCGACCACGGCGAGCTCCTTGCTCAGAACGGATTGCGTGAGAGCAGGAAGATAAATGCGGAGAGATGCAGAAACAACGACCACGGGAAGAGAATGGAAAGGCGCTCGTAAAATATCAGTAACCGCAGCGAGAGCAGGGCATCCCCGGAGGCGGCGCGTGGCGCCTGTCCGGGCTACAAGGTCACAATATTGCGGTGGGCCCGTAGCCCGGTCAGCGCAGCGCCACCGGGAATGGTGCCAGCCAGCAAGGTCACAATATTGCGGCGGGCCTGTAGCCCGGTCAGCGCAGCGCCACCGGGGGAATTACAGGAAATTAACGCAGGATTTTCTTTTCGGCTAAATCGAGGGCGAAATAGCTGAAGATCAGATCCGCACCGGCACGTTTAATCGCGCCAAGGCTTTCCAGCACCACTTTTTCTTCATCGATAGCGCCGGCCTGCGCGGCAAACTTGATCATCGCGTATTCGCCGCTGACCTGGTACGCGCCGAGCGGCAGGTCACTGCGTTCGCGAATATCACGCAGGATATCCAGGTAGGCGCCCGCCGGTTTGACCATCAGGCAATCTGCACCCTGGGCTTCGTCCAGCAGGGATTCACGAATCGCTTCACGGCGGTTCATCGGGCTCATCTGATAGGTCTTACGATCGCCTTTCAGCGCGGTACCGGCTGCTTCACGGAACGGGCCGTAGAACGATGATGCAAACTTGGTGGAGTAGGACATGATGGCGGTATTGGTGAAACCGGCGACGTCCAGCGCGTGGCGAATGGCCTGCACCTGACCGTCCATGGCGGCGGATGGCGCAATAAAATCGGCACCAGCGGCTGCGGCAACTACCGCCTGTTTACCCAGGTTCTCCAGGGTGGCATCGTTGTCAACGCCGTGGTCGCACAAGACACCGCAGTGGCCGTGTGAGGTGTATTCGCAGAAGCAGGTATCGGACATCACGATCATCTCCGGTACCGCGTCCTTACTGATGCGGGACATACGCGCCACCAGGCCGTTCTCATTCCAGGCATCGCTGCCGGTTGCATCGGTATGGTGGGAAATACCGAAGGTCATAACCGAGCGGATACCGGCGTTAGCGATACGTTCAATTTCGCGGGCCAGGTACTTTTCCGGAATGCGCATCACGCCGGGCATCGCTTCGATGGCTTTGTAATCGTCGATTTCTTCTTCAACAAAGATCGGCAACACCAGGTCGTTCAAACTCAGTGTTGTCTCTTCAAACATAGCGCGCAGCGAAGCAGATTGACGCAAACGGCGGGGGCGAGTGATTAAATCTGTCATGGTTTGCCTGATTTTGTGAAATGAAAACAACTAGTCTAACTGAAATTTCGGTGGGATGTTTCGCCAAAGGAAGCATTTTACCCGCATTCCTTTGGCGCTCTATTCAGTGATGATTCTCAGGATTCCGGTACCGGAGCCGGCTGTCCGCCGCTCAACTCGCTGACCAGATCGTTGATGCCGTTGCTCATATTGCTAAAGCGGGTCAACGATGAACGGGTAACCACCACAAACGCACCGATGTTTGCCTGTGGATTCATCGCCATATAGGTAATAAACCCGCCTCCGCCGCCGGTTTTCTGAATAATGCCCGGCTGACCATTTTTAGGTTTCATATAAACCCAACCGAGGCCCAGCGCATCGGCTTTGCCCGGCACGTCCATCCCGATAACGCGGGTGAGCTGACTGCGTTGATAAATCAACGTTTGCATACGGTCGGCCTGGCGCCCGCGGGTATAAAAATCAGAAGACAAGAACTGCTGCATCCAGCGCATCATATCGCCCGGCGTTGAGTACACGCCGCCGCTGCCGATCGCCGCCAGGGTATTGTTACACGGGCTGGCGCCTTTCTCGGCAACCATCAGGCGGCCGCACTGGTCCGGTGACGGCGTAAAGGTGGTGTCTTTCATACCCAGCGGGCGGGTGATCTGCTCTTCAAACAGCTGCGGATAGGGTTTACCAGACGCGGTAGCAAGGGCGTCGGCCAGCAGATCAAACGCGAGATTCGAGTAAGCTGCCTGGGTGCCAGGTGCCGCTTTCAGCGATGCTGTTGACAGCCATGACCAGCGTTGATCGCGGGTTGGCCAGACGAAGACCGGACGATGTGCCGCGCCGCCCGGCTGCTCACGCGGTAGGGCGCTGGTATGGGTTGCCAGGTTCACCAGCGTAATCGGGGTTCCCTGATAGGTCGGAACCCGGGCACCCGGTGGCGCATACTTGCTGAGCGGATCGTTAAGCTTCACGACGCCCTGATCGAGCATTTTCACCAGCATCTCGCTGGTCATCAGTTTACTTAGCGACGCAATGCGGATCACCGAATCCAGCTGCGGGTGCTCATTGTTGCCCGGGCGTGTTTCGCCAAAACTGCGGAAAACACGCTGATTACCGTCGATAACCACCAGCGCCATACCGGTGGCACCGCTGCCGTAATAGATATGGTTGGCGTAACGATCGACAACATCGGCAGCAAATTCAGGGTCAACGATCGGTTGAGCTGCCTGGACCGAGGTCCACGACGCCGCGCAAAGTGCAGCAAAAACAAGCAGACTACGTTTCAACGGTGGTATCCATAATGATGAGTAGAAATATAGAACGTATTTATACTACGAAGTGAGGCGCAGCGATGTGCAATAACGACAATATTTCGCGGAAAAACGTAACCGTGGGTAAAAAGGATTTTTTTATGATTTCGGATATTCGCATTGCCCGGCGGACGCGTATGATGAGTCTTTGATTTATCAGGTCATGAGAGAGAAAAATGGCGGCTCAACGGGTGGTAATGGTAGTCGATATGCAAAATGGTGTTTTTGCGATGCCGCGCATTGAGCGTGAGCGTTGCGTCGCCCAGATTAATCATCTGATACGCGCCGCGGATCGCGTTATTTTCATTCAGCATGCTGAGGACGGCGGACTGGAGGAGGGCAGTGACGGCTTTGCGCTGCTGGCGGAGCTGGAACACCCGGCAGACTCCATTCATGTCACCAAAACAGCCTGCGATGCCTTCTATAACACCCAGCTTGAACAGGTCTTGCGCGAGCAGGGGATCCAGCAGTTCGTGATTTGCGGCTGCGCGACCGATTATTGCGTCGATACCACCATCAAAAACGGTGCCAGTCGCGGCTATGCCATCACCGTTGCCGAAGATGCGCACACCACCGCCAATCGTCCCGCTGCGCCGGCTAAAATGCTCATCGACCACTACAACGATGTCTGGCGTACCTTAACCGTACCCGGCAATCCTTTACATGTGAAACCCGTAGAAACAATTCTGACTGAATGGCGGACGAACTAAGCCGCTGATTTTCGGTCTCATCACCCAACCACTTTCCACGGCTGCCGCCGCTATGCAGCAGGCATACTCGTGGTACACAGCATAGCCAGAATGATAAAGCAGTTAGCAGGAGTACATGATGTTTAAATCTTTTTTCCCCAAACCGGGGCCGTTTTTTCTCTCAGTTCTTGTCTGGTCGCTGATTGCCGTGATCTTCTGGCAGGCTGGAGGAGGTGACTGGCTGCTGCGTATAACCGGAGCCTCGCAGAACGTTGCCATCAGTGCCGCGCGTTTCTGGTCGCTGAACTATCTGGTCTTCTACGCTTACTATGCTCTCTGCGTGGGTATTTTTGCCCTGTTCTGGTTTATTTATAGCCCGCATCGCTGGCAATACTGGTCGATTCTCGGGACCTCGCTGATTATTTTTGTCACCTGGTTCTTGGTGGAAGTCGGGGTGGCGATTAACGCCTGGTACGCGCCGTTCTACGATCTTATCCAGACCGCGCTGGCGACGCCGCATAAGGTCAGCATTAACCAGTTTTATCAGGAAATTGGCGTGTTCCTCGGGATTGCCATCATTGCGGTAATTATTGGGGTAATGAACAACTTCTTCGTCAGCCACTATGTCTTCCGCTGGCGTACGGCGATGAACGAACACTATATGGCGCACTGGCACCATCTGCGTCATATCGAAGGTGCCGCCCAGCGTGTGCAGGAAGATACCATGCGCTTTGCCTCCACCCTTGAAGATATGGGCGTCAGCTTTATCAACGCCGTCATGACCCTGATTGCCTTCCTGCCGGTGCTGGTAACCCTGTCCGAGCACGTGCCGGATCTGCCGATTGTCGGCCATCTGCCCTATGGCCTGGTGATTGCGGCGATCGTCTGGTCCCTGATGGGGACCGGTTTGCTGGCGGTAGTCGGGATCAAGCTGCCGGGGCTGGAATTTAAAAACCAGCGCGTCGAAGCGGCGTACCGTAAAGAGCTGGTGTACGGGGAAGATGACGCCGCGCGTGCCACGCCGCCGACGGTGCGGGAGCTGTTTAGCGCCGTGCGTCGCAACTATTTCCGCCTCTATTTCCACTACATGTACTTCAACATCGCGCGGATTCTGTATCTGCAGGTGGATAACGTTTTCGGTTTGTTCCTGCTGTTTCCGTCGATTGTTGCCGGTACCATTACGCTGGGTCTGATGACGCAGATCACCAACGTTTTCGGTCAGGTACGTGGTTCGTTCCAGTATCTGATTAGCTCGTGGACCACGCTGGTGGAACTGATGTCCATCTACAAACGTCTGCGCAGCTTTGAACGCGAACTCGACGGTAAAGATCTGCAACCAGTGACCCAGACGTTGAGTTAACCCCGAAACCCCCATAACAGAGGCAGACTGAAGGATGATGCGTAGACAAGGAAAGTACAGGACCACCGTGGTACCACGTCGTGTTTCATGCGCGCTGACGCTGTTAGCCGGGGGGATCCTCAGCGCCTGTACCAGCCAGCAGGCGCCGGTACTCAAAGAGGGCAAAAAGCCCGTTGATGTGGCGACGGTGGTGCGGCAGAAAA
Organism: Enterobacter sp. JUb54; assembly: GCF_014298075.1. Classification (GTDB taxonomy): domain Bacteria; phylum Pseudomonadota; class Gammaproteobacteria; order Enterobacterales; family Enterobacteriaceae; genus Klebsiella; species Klebsiella lignicola. The sequence goes on along the minus strand of NZ_CP060418.1, from coordinate 2,899,199 downwards.
TGCCCGCCAGCGTCAAAGACAGGGAGCAGTGGGCCCAGGCGATAGCCAAAGCCTTTGAGAGCCAGAAGCTGGCACCGACGGAGGAGAATGTCTGCTCGGTGCTGGCTGTCGCCCAGCAGGAATCCAACTATCAATCGGATCCGGTAGTGCCAGGACTCAATAAAATCGCCTGGCAGGAGATCGACCGCCGGGCTGAGAAACTGCACATCCCGGTGTTCCTTGTGCATACCGCCCTGAAAATTCCTTCGCCCAACGGCAAGAGCTACAGCGAGCGGCTGGACAGCGTAAAAACGGAAAAGCAGCTGAGCGCCGTGTTTGACGATTTTATCGGCATGGTGCCGATGGGACAGAAACTGTTTGGCTCACTCAACCCGGTACACACCGGCGGCCCGATGCAGGTGAGCATTGCCTTCGCCCAGGAGCATGCCGATGGTTATCCGTGGAAAATCGACGGCACCGTGCGTCAGGAGGTGTTCAGCTTGCGCGGTGGCCTGTGGTTCGGGACCTATCATCTGCTCAACTACCCGGCGAACTACAGCGTACCGCTATACCGCTTTGCCGATTTCAACGCCGGCTGGTACGCCAGTCGGAATGCCGCGTTCCAGAATGCGGTCAGTAAGGCGACCGGCGTGAAGCTGGCGCTGGACGGCGATCTGATTCGTTATGATAGTGATGAGGCAGGGACGACGGAGCTGGCGGTACGCCGCTTAGCCGGGTCGCTGAAGATGAGCGATGACGATATCCACCGTCAGTTGAAAAAGGGCGACAGCCTGGCGTTTGAAAAAACCGATCTCTATCAGCAGGTTTTCCGTCTGGCGGATAAGAAAGCTGGCAAGGCGCTGCCGCGCGAGATACTGCCGGGGATCCAGCTTGAGAGCCCGAAAATTACGCGCAATCTGACGACGGCCTGGTTTGCCAAACGGGTAGATGAACGACGCGCCAACTGTATGGCGCGCCGCTAGCGGTTGTTGCTCCAGCGCAGGATAAGCCCCAAAACCCCAATCAGCATACAGCCGAGCAGGAACGGGATCAGACCAAACAATGTCCCCACCGCCAGGCCAATCTGGATGCGCGGCGCGTTGTTATCCTGGATTTGCATCAGGTGCTCGAAAACACCAGGAGCGTGCACCAGCATGCTTAGCATTTGCGCGCCAGCCCAGAAGCAGAACAGGACAAACAGGGTGTAGGCGATATTGCTGCTGGTGATGGCACCTCTTTTTTTGCCGCTAAAAATAGATTTTGAAAAGGCGAATTCAGCCATTTAACCCTCCGAACCTCACTGACCTACTGGCTTTACATAACGGCATGTCGATGATTCTGGCAGCGGGCGCGCAGAGGCAGTATCAGATTGCTGCTAATTTCCGGCCAGGAATAATCCTGTTTTTTTGCCCGCCGCCCGCGAAGACCGGGCGGCGAAAAGTAGAGCGGTATCCCAATGTTTGATAATTCTCCGCGCCGCTACAGACCGCGGATTCCGGCTGTGCGAAGATGCGTTTTTTGTTGTCGGAGTGGTTATGAAACTCACTGAAAAAATCCGCCGTGACTGGCATTACTATGCGTTTGCGCTGGGGTTAATTTTTATTCTGAACGGCGTGGTAGGGCTGGTGGGGTTTGAGACGCAAGGCTGGCAATCCTATGCCGTCGGGCTGGTGACCTGGGTGATTAGCTTCTGGATCGCGGGGAAGATTATTCGTCGTCGCCAGACCGAAGAGGCCTGACCCAGGGTCAGGACAGGCCGGGTAGGGCGACACGCGCCGCTACCCGGGAAGCACATTAGTTCATCGATGTTTTCAGCGCGCGGTCTGCCGCATGGCGCTCCAGCGCCAGTTCAATCAGGCGGCTGATCAGGCTGGTGTAGTCCAGCCCGCTAGCCTGCCACAGCTTCGGATACATGCTGATATTGGTAAACCCTGGCAGGGTGTTGATTTCGTTGATGATGACTTCATCGTCCGGGGTCAGGAAGACGTCGACGCGCGCCATGCCGCTGCAGCCCAACGTCTGATAGGCACGCACGGCAATTTCACGGATCTTATCGTTGATCTCGCCGGAGATCGCTGCAGGAACCACCACTTTGGCCCCCTGGTCGTCAATGTACTTGGTGTCGTAGGCGTAGAACTCGCTGTTGAGGACGATTTCGCCGCAGGTACTGGCCTGCGGGTAGTCGTTGCCCAGCACCGCACACTCAATTTCACGCCCTTTAATTCCTTGTTCAACCACCACTTTATGGTCGAATTCAAAGGCCAAATCTACCGCCTGCTGATATTGCGCTTCGGTGTTCACCTTGCTGACACCAACCGATGAACCCTGGTTCGCCGGTTTGACAAACAGCGGCAGGCCCAGTTTTTCCTGCACTTGCGCGAAGCTGAACTGCTGGCGGTTGGCGCGGGTTAAGGTGATGAACGGGGCAATCGACAGCCCGGCGTCGCGCAGCAGACGCTTGGTCACGTCTTTGTCCATACAGGCCGCGGAGCCGAGCACATCGGAACCGACGAACGGCAGATTGGCCATGCGCAGCATGCCCTGCAGCGAGCCGTCTTCTCCGAGGGTGCCGTGAACGATAGGGAAAATAACGTCGATAGCGGCCAGCGGCTGCCCGCTGTCGGCATTGATCAGTTGCTGCGCCTCACGGCCAGGGATTTGCGCCAGCGTGACGTCTGAAGGACGTAGCGCGATACGGGCAGGATCCTGCGGGTTTAACAGGTAGTTACCGGCGTCATTGATATGCCAGAGTCCCTGCTTATCAATGCCGAGCAGAACCACGTCAAAGCGCGTTTTATCAATCGCTTCCACGATATTCTTCGCTGACTGCAGCGACACTTCATGCTCTGCCGACTTACCGCCAAAAACGATCCCAACCCTCATCTTAGCCATTTCAACTTCCATCCAGATAACATCAAAGCACATAACATAGCATGTGAAATGACGGCATGGCTGCCAGAATCTTCCTCTCTGAAAGCAGGGGGTTAAAAGCTGCGCGCTGAATCTGCTCCCGACCCGGTTGGTGGGGTGGCATCAGCACAACACGCTGAGGGTTGACCGGTTGGTGCTTATTTTTACCGACGAAATAACGTATTGGACGATAAAGCACTAAACTCTTCATCAGCGCATCTCTGGTAATACGTCGTTCTCAGGAAATTGCTAAGCTAGATAATAATTCGCAAAAAATTAATGAATACGTGTAGTTATGGAATCCTGGAAGGTCAATCTCATCTCCGTCTGGTTCGGTTGTTTCTTTACCGGTCTGGCGATCAGTCAAATTCTCCCCTTTTTGCCGCTCTATGTTTCTCAGCTCGGCGTGACTTCGCACGAGGCGCTGTCGATGTGGTCGGGGCTGACGTTCAGCGTCACCTTCCTCGTGTCGGCGATTGTCTCCCCCATGTGGGGCAGTCTGGCGGATCGCAAAGGGCGCAAGCTGATGCTGCTGCGCGCCTCCCTCGGCATGGCGATTGCGATTCTGCTCCAGGCCTTCGCGACCAACGTCTGGCAGCTGTTTATTCTGCGCGCGATAATGGGGCTGACCTCCGGCTATATCCCAAATGCCATGGCGCTGGTAGCTTCTCAGGTACCGCGCGAGCGTAGCGGCTGGGCGCTCAGTACGCTCTCTACTGCGCAAATCAGCGGCGTGATCGGCGGGCCGTTGCTCGGCGGTTTTCTGGCCGACCACGTTGGCCTGCGGGCGGTATTTTTCATCACCGCGATCCTGCTGACGGTGAGCTTCCTCGTCACCTTATTCCTGATTAAAGAAGGGGTTCGCCCGCAAACCAGCAAGGCCGACCGCTTAAGCGGCCGGGAAGTATTTGCCTCGCTGCCGTACCCTGGGCTGGTCATTAGTCTGTTCTTCACTACCCTGGTGATCCAGCTCTGCAATGGCTCCATCGGGCCTATTCTGGCGCTGTTTATCAAATCGATGGCGCCGGACAGCAACAATATCGCCTTTCTTGCCGGGATGATTGCCGCAGTGCCGGGGGTATCCGCGCTGATATCGGCGCCGCGTCTGGGCAAACTTGGCGATCGAATCGGTACGTCCCGGATTTTACTGGCGACGCTGGCCTGCGCGGTGGTGATGTTCTTCGCCATGTCGTTTGTCACCACGCCGCTGCAGTTAGGCGTTTTGCGCTTTTTACTGGGCTTTGCCGATGGCGCGATGCTGCCTGCGGTACAGACCCTGCTGCTGAAATACTGCAGCGATAACGTCACCGGGCGCATCTTCGGCTATAACCAGTCGTTTATGTACCTCGGTAACGTCGTCGGCCCGCTGATTGGCGCCTCGGTCTCGGCGATGGCCGGTTTCCGCTGGGTGTTTATTGCCACCGCCATTATCGTGCTGATTAACCTCTGGCAGCTGGCCGTGATGCTGCGCCGCAGCCGCCGTACCGCCGCATAATACTGTTTCCCACGGCGTTTGTGCTGGAGCGCAAATGCCGTGGCTAGACCCCTCCCTCCCGCAAATGCTGCGCTGATCACAAATTGATCATTTTCCCTTCCGCCATGCTTTAATTTTCTACTGTTACGCGTATACAGTTACGCATAACAGTTACAGAAAAAGACATTTCTATGAAAAATCTATTCGATTTATCCGGCAAGCGCGCCCTGATCACCGGTTCCGCCAGGGGCATTGGTAACCTGTTGGCCAGAGGGTTGGCCGAGTACGGGGCGGAGGTCATTATCAATGACCGTACACAGGAGAAAGCGGATTGCGCGACTGAAGCGCTGGCCGCTCTCGGATACCGTGCAACGGGAGTGGCCTTTGATGTCACCCGCCGCGCCGAGGTCGAACGAGCCATCACTCGCATCGAAGCAGAGATCGGGCCGATTGATATTTTGATCAATAACGCCGGGATCCAACGCCGCCATCCGTTTAGCGAATTTCCGGAAGAGGAGTGGGATCAGGTGATTGAGGTTAACCAGAAAGGCGTATTTCTGGTCTCGCAGCAGGTGGCAAAATATATGATGGCGCGCCGGTCCGGTAAAATTATTAATATTTGCTCCATGCAGAGTGAATTAGGGCGTAAGACCATTACGCCGTATGCCGCATCGAAAGGGGCGGTCAAAATGCTCACCCGGGGCATGTGCGTGGAGCTGGCGGAATATAATATTCAGGTTAATGGCATCGCCCCTGGCTATTTTGCGACGGAAATGACCAGCGCATTAGTGAATGACCCGGGATTTTCTGCCTGGTTATATCAACGAACCCCGGCGGCCCGCTGGGGGAAACCGGAAGAGTTAATTGGCGCTGCGGTGTATCTGGCCTCCCCGGCGGCAAATTTTGTTAATGGCCATCTGCTGTTTGTTGATGGCGGGATGCTCGCCGCCGTGTAACCGCGTTATCGTATATCGGGCTGTCCGTTCCTGGCTTCCCGATATACGGTGAAACATAAAATAATTAAACCCGTTTGATTATATCGTTAATCTGAGGATGGCATATGCAAATGCTCGCCAAATTACCAGCGCGTCGCTGGTGGTATTTAATGCCGATTATATTTATTACCTATAGTCTGGCCTATCTCGACCGTGCTAATTATGGTTTTGCCGCCGCGGCAGGTATCGAAAATGATTTAGGTATTACCAAAGGTACTGCATCGCTGATTGGTGCATTATTTTTCCTGGGCTATTTCTTTTTTCAGGTGCCCGGTGCGATATATGCCGTAAAACGCAGCGTGCGGAAAATGATATTTGTCAGTCTGATATTATGGGGCTGCTGCGCGGCGGCTACCGGTTTTGTCAGCAATATTCCGATGTTAATGGCCATTCGCTTTATTCTCGGGGTAGTGGAAGCGGCGGTTATGCCGGCGATGCTGATTTATATCAGCAACTGGTTTACCAAAACCGAGCGCTCACGGGCCAATACCTTCCTGATTCTCGGCAACCCGGTGACGGTACTGTGGATGTCCATCGTCTCCGGCTACCTGATTCAGGCCTGGGGCTGGCGTGAAATGTTTATTATTGAGGGCATTCCGGCGGTGCTGTGGGCCGTGTGCTGGTGGATCCTGGTCAGGGATAAGCCCGAGGAAGTCTCCTGGCTGAATGCCGAGGAGAAGCAGGTGCTGCAGGAAGCGATGGACCGCGAGCAGAGCGCGATCAAGCCGGTACGTAATTATGGCGAAGCGCTGCGTTCACGTAATGTGATCATGCTGTGCGCCGTCCATGCCCTGTGGAGCATCGGGGTGTACGGCTTCATGATGTGGATGCCGTCAATTCTGAAAAATGCCGCGCAAATGGATATCGTCGCGGTAGGCTGGCTGGCCGCGGTGCCGTACCTGGCGGCTATTTGCCTGATGCTGACGGTTTCCTGGCTATCAGATAAGTTCCAGAACCGTAAACTGTTTATCTGGCCGCTGTTGCTGATTGCCGCGTTGGCCTTCTTCGGCTCCTGGCTTATCGGCGACCACGCATTCTGGTTCTCCTACGCCTTGTTGGTGATCGCCGCCGCCTGTATGTATGCCCCATACGGACCGTTCTTCGCGCTTATCCCCGAGCTGCTGCCACGCAACGTCTCCGGGGTGTCGATGGGGCTTATCAACAGCTTCGGCGCGCTGGGCGCTTTCCTGGGGGCCTGGCTGGTGGGCTACCTGAATGGCGTGATGGGCGGGCCCGGTGCGTCATATACCTTTATGGCTATCGCGCTGCTGGCCTCGGTGGTGCTGATGTACAACGTGCGGGCCAATGACGATCGCACACCGGCGTTAATGACCACAAATAAGCTTGCGGGTTAACAGACACGAAGCGCCTGTGGTAAGGTTCTCTGCGAGCATATGAGTCGTTTGTCGCAGAGAACCCGATGAAAAACAACCGGATGACATTGCAGGATATCGCCAACCTGGCCGGACTGAATAAAATGACGGTCAGCCGTTATTTACGTGACCCGGGCCAGGTGTCGCAGCGCAGCCGCGAGCTGATTGCGAAGATCATGGAAGAGCACAACTATATCCCTAACCGGGCGCCGGAAATTTTACTCAATGCGCGCAGTAAAACGATAGGCGTGCTGATCCCGTCCTTCCGTAATCAGATTTTCGCCGATGTCCTCGCCGGGATTGAATCCGTCACGTCCGCCCACCAGTATCAGACCCTGATTGCCAACTACGGTTATGACCCGCAGCGCGAAGAGCGCGAAGTGCTCAATTTGCTCTCTTACAACATTGACGGGCTGATTCTGACCGGTACGCAGCACAGCGATCGCATGATTCAGTATGTCCGCGCCAGCGGGATCCCGGTGGCGGAGCTGATGGATATCGGCGGGCAGCCCCTCGATATTCAGGTCGGGTTCGATAACGAGAAGGCCGGCTGGGATATGACCAACGCGTTCCTCGACAGCGGTAAACGACAAATCGCCTTTTTTGGTTCGATGGACGACCCTCGTGATGTGAGCCGTTTTCGCGGCACCGAACGCGCCGTGGCGGCCTATGGTCTGAAGGCATATCACATCACACCGCGCAGCATCTCGTCGGTGGCGCTGGGGCGCCAGATGTTTCTGCAAATGCAGCGCTCGCACCCGGATATTGACGCTATTTTTTGTACCAATGACGATCTGGCGGTCGGCGTGCTGCTGGAGTGTCAGGCGCAGGGCATTGCCGTCCCTGAGAAGATAGCGATTGCCGGTTTCCACGGGCTGGAAATTGGTCGCGCGCGCCTGCAAAAAATTGCCAGCGTCATTACTCCGCGTTATGACATTGGTAAAACGGCGAGTGAAATACTCCTTGCCCGGCTTGCCGGTAAAGACGCGGCAGCTAGCGTGAATATGGCTTACCAGATTTATTATGGCGATACGTTATAATTACCAATGAAATCGCAATATATTTTTTTATTATTATCTATTGAAATTTTTTTATGAAACGTATTTCTCGGGTATTGCGTTTATTCCTGGTGCTTCACCGAAAGAGCAAAACGTTTCGCTTATTATTGTGTGGGATGAGGAATCATTTTTAAAAAATAATACTGGTATCCACCGGCGGATGTATGACATAACTAGCGAATAATGGAACTCGCATAAGGATACCGTGCTGTGAAGAATCTCATTGCCGAACTACTGGTGAATCTGGCTCAAAAGGAAGAAGAGGCAAAGGAACTGACGGTGCAGGTTGAGGCGCTTGAAGTTGTCGTGACGGCGTTACTGCGCCATATGGCACAGGACAAGCAGCAGGCATTAATTAATGATATTGAGGACGCTATCGCCCAGGCCAGCCCCGGCCCGCTGGTGGACGATCGCGATGCTCAGCGGTTGCAGCAATATATAAAAAAGCTGTTGCGGCATCCGCGTAGCTAGTTCTTTTGAGCGGACACGGATGCCGTCATTTTACTGTCACATCACTTTTATAAAGTCTTCTTCGTTTTGATTTTTGAGTATTTTTACATGGAGAAGACCAACGTGAAATTGAAATTAAGTGCCCTATTTATTGCCCTGTTACCTCTGCTGGGCACCACGGCTATTCATGCAGAAACAACTGCAGCCCCGGTTCTGGAAAATCGTGCCGCGCAGGGTGATATCACCACGCCCGGCGGCGCTCGTCGTTTAAGCGGCGATCAGACCGCCGCACTGCAGGCCTCGTTAATCAACCGGCCGGCGAAAAATATTATTCTGCTGATTGGCGACGGTATGGGCGATTCAGAAATTACCGCCGCGCGCAACTATGCCGAAGGTGCAGGCGGCTTCTTTAAAGGGATTGATGCTCTGCCGTTAACCGGCCAGTACACCCACTATTCGCTGGACAAGAAAACCGGCAAACCGGATTACGTGACTGACTCTGCAGCATCCGCCACCGCCTGGACCACCGGCGTGAAAAGCTACAATGGCGCGCTGGGGGTTGATATCCATGAAAAAGATCACCCGACGATCCTCGAGATGGCCAAAGCCGCTGGCCTGGCGACCGGTAACGTCTCCACCGCAGAATTGCAGGACGCCACACCTGCCGCGCTGGTCGCCCATGTCACCTCGCGGAAATGCTACGGCCCGAGCGTGACCAGTGAAAAATGCGCCAGCAACGCGCTGGAGAAGGGCGGGAAAGGCTCAATCACTGAACAGCTGCTTAATGCCCGCGCCGATGTCACTTTAGGCGGCGGGGCCAAAACCTTCGCAGAAACGGCAACCGCCGGCGAATGGCAGGGCAAAACGCTGCACGACCAGGCCGTCGCCCGTGGCTACCAGATGGTCACCGACGCCAGCTCTCTGGCCGCCGTGCGTGAAGCAAACCAGGACAAACCGCTGCTGGGCCTGTTCTCGGATGGCAACATGCCAGTACGTTGGGAAGGGCCGAAAGCCTCCTTCCACGGCAATATCGATAAGCCTGCGGTGACCTGTACGCCAAACGACAAACGCGATGCCTCCGTTCCGACGCTGGCGCAGATGACTGAAAAAGCGATCGATCTGCTGAGCACTAACGAGAAAGGATTCTTCCTGCAGGTGGAAGGCGCCTCTATCGACAAACAGGACCATGCGGCGAATCCGTGCGGCCAGATCGGCGAAACCGTTGACCTGGACGAAGCGGTACAAAAAGCGCTGGAGTTTGCCAAAAAAGAGGGCAACACGCTGGTTATCGTCACCGCTGACCACGCCCACGCCAGCCAGATTATCCCGGCAGATACCAAAGCACCGGGCCTGACCCAGGCCTTAACCACCAAAGACGGTGCGGTGATGGTCATGAGCTACGGCAACTCTGAAGAAGCCTCGATGGAACATACCGGCACGCAGCTGCGCATTGCCGCCTATGGTCCTCATGCGGCAAACGTGGTGGGCTTAACCGATCAGACCGATCTGTTCTACACCATGAAGGACGCGCTGGGCCTGAAATAACCCCATGCCGGTAGCGAATTGTCGTTATCGGCTGGTATTTTTGTCATCAGCGACCAGACTTACAGAGATTGACTGACAGAAGGATGGTGTAATGAAAATAACATTTCTTGTAACCCTACTTTTTGGTTTGATCTTTGTAACAGCGGTGAGTGCCGCGGAAAAAACGCAAACGCCCCAGCAGCAAAAAATGACGGTCTGTAATAAAGAGGCCTCATCGAAAGCGTTGAAGGGTGATGAGCGTAAAACGTTTATGAGCCAGTGTCTGAAGAAAGACGCGCCGGCGAAGGACGGTAAAGCGTTGACGCCTCAGCAGCAAAAAATGGGCGAGTGCAACTCGCAGGCAACCCAGCAGTCTCTGAAAGGGGACGATCGTAATAAGTTTATGAGCGCCTGCCTGAAAAAACAGGTCTGATGCGGCTGAGACAGCAATAACCGTACGTAAACGGGTGAGGCCTGGCCTCACCCGATATGGCGACAGGGATCAGGAACGGCTCAGTTTTTCTGATTTTTCCATGCATTTGACCATCGCTTCGATCACCGCAGAACGGAAACCTTTCTCTTCCAGCACCCGCACCGCTTCGATGGTGGTACCGCCAGGCGAGCAGACCATATCTTTCAGCGTCCCCGGATGTTCTCCGCTTTCGAGCACCATTTTGGCCGAGCCCATCACCGCCTGAGCGGCGAATTTGTACGCCTGGGCGCGCGGCATACCGCCGAGGACAGCGGCATCCGCCATCGCTTCGATAAACATAAAGACGTAGGCTGGCGCAGAGCCGCTGACGCCCACCACCGGGTGGATCATCGGTTCGGCAATAATCTCTGCCTGACCAAAGCAGCGGAAAATCGTCAGCGCTTCAGCGATCTCTTCGCTGGTGACCAGCGCGTTAGGGGTGACGGAGGTCATCCCGGCGTTGACCAGCGACGGCGTGTTAGGCATGGCGCGGACGATCTTACGGTCGTGACCCAGCGCTCGTGCCAGTTGATCGAGCGTCACACCGGCGGCAATAGAGATAATCAGCGAGTCTTTATTGAGGCTTGAGGCGACCTCGCTCAGCACTTTAATCATGATCCCCGGCTTGACCGCACCGAAGACAATATCTGCTACCTGGGCCACTTCCTGGGCACTCTGAGCGGCATTGATGCCGTACTGATCGTGCAGGGCCGCCACTTTGTCCGGCGATGGGGTATAGACCCAAATTTGCCCCGGCTGTACCTGCCCGCTTGCGATCAAACCGCCCAGAATGGCTTTACCCATATTCCCGCAGCCGATAAAGCCAATTTTCTTCTCCATCACCGTTCCTCTTTTGCTTAGTTCATCGTTAGCTATCTAGCTTATCACTCTGGCGCTTTTCTGGGAGACAAAAGCAGGTGACAATGATCACTCACTTTTCATCGACAGGAGCCGACATGGCTATTTGGGTTGATGCGGACGCGTGTCCGAACGTCATTAAAGAAATATTGTTCCGCGCGGCGGAGCGTACACAAACCCCGATGACGCTGGTCGCTAACCAGACGCTACGGGTACCGCCATCGCGGGTGATCCGCACGATGCGCGTGCCGCAGGGATTTGATGTGGCCGATAACGAAATCGTTCGGCTGTGTGAACCGGGCGACCTGGTGATTACTGCGGATATTCCGCTGGCGGCGGAAGTGCTGGCCAAAGGGGGGGCGGCGCTGAATCCGCGCGGTGAGCGCTACAGTGAAGCGACGATTCGTGAGCGCCTGACGATGCGTGATTTTATGGAAACCATGCGGGCCAGCGGCGTGCAAACCGGCGGCCCGGATAGTTTATCGCAGCGCGACCGGCAGCAATTTGCCGCCGCGCTGGAGAAGTGGTTGTTAGAGACGAAACGCGAGCAGGGTTAAACCCAGCTGTCGTCATCGCCGCTGAAATCGTTGTCGTTGCCGAAACCGGCGTCGAAATCATCGTCGTAGGTGTTGTTGTCCGCGAGGAACTGATTATCCTCCTGGCGGAACGGATCGGCCGCGTCCTGGGTCTGGCTGAGATCGGGCTGCGGATTCTCTTCGATAATATTGACGATCTCCTGCGGATGGGAGCCGCTGAACATATTGGTCAGCATGTTACCCAACACTACGCCGCCGGCCACACCCGCTGCCGTTTGCAGCGCCCCGGCCATAAAGCCGCCACCGCCGCTACGTGCCGCCTGCGCGGCGACGTTTTGCTGTGGCATCTGCGGGGCATATTGCGCCTGCGGGCGGCCATACTGTTCCGCACCGGGAATCGGGTCCGCTACGCGGCTCTGGCTGCCGCCAAACAGGCCGGCGAGGAAGCCGCCGCTGCTCGGTTTGGCCGCCTGCAGCTGGCTCACCTGGCTATCCAGCGCCTGGATACGGTCATTGAGCTGCTTAATCGCTGCTTCCTGAATCAGGATGGTTTGCGCCATGTAATAGGGGGCGGCAGGCTGCTCTTTCAGGTGTTGCGCAATCCGCTCCTCGGCGCTGGCATCGCGCGCTGCGCTCTGCGTCCCGGCCTCTTTGAGGCGGGAAAACAGTCCATCGATAAGGCGTTGTTCTTCAGATTGCATGGTACTTTCCTCTGTCATACTGGTCGTTTAGCGTCAGAGTGCGTCCGAATGACCCATGCTGTAAATATGTTGTTGCGTAAAGCTGTGCATAAATGTGTTACCGTTTACGCCAGCTAACGGCGGAAAAATAATCCGCAACAGCAAGTAAATATGGAATAACACATAATGCAATGATAGGTTTACACGTCAAATCCTTTCGCCATGAGCGCTGAAAGGAGTGTGTTATTTTAACGTAACGTTTATTTTACGGTTATGGTTGGGCGATTTTGCAGGTATCATGGCTGACTTTTCGCATTCATTTTCCCGCCAAAACGCGGAACCAGGGGGTCTTCGGTAATGACACTGCCAATCTTTCTCATCGGGCCACGCGGCTGCGGTAAAACGACGGTCGGCCATGCGCTGGCGCGGGCGTGTAATTACCCGTTTACCGATACCGATCATGCGCTGCAGGAGCGTGAACAGCGTACGGTCGCGGCTATCGTTGAACAAGAAGGCTGGGCGCGTTTTCGTGAGCTGGAGTCCGAGGCGCTGAAAGCGGTCACCCGGCCACAAACGGTGGTGGCGACCGGTGGCGGTATTGTTCTGGCTGAAGCTAACCGGCAGTTTATGCGGGAAAACGGCGTGGTGATTTATCTTCAGGCCTCGGTATCGGCGCTGATCGACAGGCTGGAAGCGTACCCCAAAGCGGAACAGCGGCCTACGCTGACCGGCAAGCCGGTGCGTGATGAAGTCGGTGAAGTGCTGGCGCAACGAGAAGCGCTGTACCGCGCAACCGCGCACCATATTATCGATGCCACCGCGGCGCCGGATGAGGTCGTCAGGCAAATTCTGGCGACGCTGCACCCGCTCTCTGCTCTCCCGCAGACTCCGTGCGCCGAGGCGGCACGCGAGCAATAAGCCATTTCGAACCACAGGCCTTCGCCGCGGCGACAGCGCTTCCCTCTGTTTGGTTATCTCCAGACCCGGCATCCTTTCTGACAGTCAGAATACCGGGCATCTGTCACATTTTTCATTCATCAGCAGGGTTAATGAATACCTAAGACGCGGATTTTTCAGCAACGCGCTGAAGGCGTCTCAATCTTTACACTCCGCATGGGGAGTAAGCTGCTACGCTTCTGAACGGTTGATTTTTAGCCAACAAGGGGGCGAATGTGGTTTGCGGTAAGCCTGTGCTGAAGCAGTGGTGGTGAAAAGGTACGTGATATGAGTACAACGATGGCAATTTTAAGCGTTGGCGTGGTTCCGGTAGGAGAAGTTCTGCCGCTATTAACCGAACATATCAGGGAAGATCAGATCACACATATTAGCCTGTTAGGCAAAATGACACGTGAAGACGTAATGGAAGATTACGCCGTGGATTCCGGCGACGAGTGTCTGCTGACGCTGTTGAATGATAACCAGCTGGCGGAGGTTTCGCGCCAGAAGGTCGAGCGGGATTTAAAGCATGTGATCGCCATGCTCGACCGGCAAGAATATGACGTGATTTTGTTTTTGAGTTCAGAAATGCTCAGCGGCTTGACGGCGCGCAACGCCATTTTACTGGAACCGCAGCGGATTATTCCGCCGCTGGTGGCATCGATCGTTGAGGGCCATCAGGTCGGGGTGATTGTGCCGGTCGAGGATGTGTTGCCCATGCAGCAGCAAAAGTGGCTGGCGCTGGAAAACGCACCTTACTACGCGTTAGCCAACCCGATCGGCGGCAGCGATAGCGATTTGCTGATGGCCGGACGGGAATTGCTGGAGCAGGGGGCCGATGTGCTGGTGCTGGACTGTCTGGGCTACCATCAGCATCATCGGGACGTATTGCAAAAAGCGCTGAATGTCCCGGTTTTGCTGTCAAATGTGCTGGTTTCGCGACTGGCGGCAGAACTATTAATTTAACATGCTGCGCGCACGTAATTTTGCGTGACAGGGGCAAGGAGCGCCCCCTATATTGAGGCTTCAACAAAAGATCATAAGGGCTTGTTTATGCTTCAAAGTAATGAATACTTCGACGGAAAAGTGAAATCTATTGGCTTCACCAGCAGCAGCGTCGGTCGCGCCAGCGTCGGGGTGATGGCGGAAGGGGAATATACCTTTGGAACCGCACAGCCGGAAGAGATGACGGTGGTGAGTGGTGCGCTGAATGTGCTGCTTCCAGGGGAAACCGAGTGGAAAGTCTATTCTGCGGGTGAAGTATTCAATGTTCCGGGCAACAGCGAGTTCCATCTGCAGGTGGCTGAAGCAACCTCTTATCTGTGCCGCTATCTGTAATGACTCACCTTCCTGCCGCAGCAGGAAGGTGTTTTAGCCGATCTTTCGGGTGCGCTCAGGGCTGATTAGCGCTGCGCTTCGCCACCCAGACCTTCCACCAGATTTTGAATCAAGGCCGCCAGTTCGCCGGTCATCAGAATAAAGTCAGCATCGAAGCGCTGGGCAAAATCTTCCCGGTCGATGTCTTCATTCTGATCGCGCAGTTCGTCGCAGAACTTCAGACGCTTGATCGACGCATCGTCACACATCAGGAACTGGATCCGCTGCTGCCAGTCGAGCGCCAGTTTGGTCACCACTTTCCCGGCTTCAATGTGCACCGCGATCTCGTCGCTGACCAGATCCTGCTTCTTGGCGCGGATCACGCCGCCATCTTCCAGCATCGCTTTCAGTTCGGCTTCGTCCAGCAGCTGGAAACCTTGTGCGACAGTACCGGAACGGACCCATTCCGTCAGCGTCAGCTCGATCGGGTTTTCCAGCGTCAGCGGAACCACCGGCAGCGATCCTAACGTTTTACGCAGCAGCGCCAGCGTATCTTCTGCTTTCTTCGCGCTGGCACAATCCACCATGATCAGCCCGTTGACGGTATCGATCCACATCATGGTCTGGCTGAAGCGGCTAAAAGCGCGGGGCAGCAGAGAATGCAGCACTTCGTCTTTCAGCGAATCTTTTTCCGTTTTTTTCAGCTTACGGCCCTGATCGGCTTCCAGCTTGAGGATCTTGGCTTCCAGCGCCTGTTTGATCACCGGCGATGGCAGGATCTTCTCTTCTTTGCGCGCGCAGATCAGGATCTGTCCGTTGTTCGTATGTGTCAGCGCGTCGCTGTGCGATCCCATCGGCGATACCCAGCCGGTTTTCGCCATATCCTGGCTACCACAAGGGGTAAATGTCAGCTCGGCCAGCTGTTTTTCCATCTCTTCAGCCTGCAATGAAATGTCGCGGCTGAGACGGTAAACCATTAAATTTTTGAACCACAGCATGATAATTTCCACGGCGTTGTCGTTAAATCCAGCGGGCATGATAGCGAATTGTCGCTATGCTTGCATTGTTAATCGGGGAGAGGAGCCTACAGTGCGTATTGGTATTGATCTGGGTGGTACAAAAACAGAAGTCATTGCCCTGAGTGACCGGGGAGAGCAGCTATTTCGCCACCGCCTGCCCACGCCGCGGGAAGATTATCGTCAGACCATTGAGAACATCGCCGCGCTGGTGGAGATGGCGGAGCAGGCTACCGGGGAGCGCGGCAGCGTCGGCATCGGGATCCCTGGATCGATTTCGCCCTATACCGGAGTGGTGAAAAACGCCAACTCGACGTGGCTCAACGGCCAGCCGTTTGACCGCGATCTGAGCCAGCGGCTGAACCGCGAAGTGCGGCTGGCCAATGATGCCAACTGCCTGGCGGTCTCGGAAGCGGTGGACGGTGCCGCCGCCGGGGCGCAGACCGTGTTTGCGGTGATTATCGGGACCGGCTGCGGCGCGGGAGTGGCGATCAATGGCCGTTCCCACATCGGCGGCAACGGTACCGCACGGGAGTGGGGCCATAACCCGCTGCCGTGGATGGATGAAGATGAACTGCGTTATCGCGCCGAGGTGCCGTGCTACTGCGGTAAACAAGGGTGCATTGAAACCTTTATCTCCGGCACCGGTTTTGCCACCGATTATCAGCGTCTGAGCGGTCAGGCGCTGGCGGGCAGTGCGATAATGCAGCGGGTGAGCGAGCAGGATCCGCAGGCCGGGCTGGCGCTGACGCGCTACGAGACGCGGCTGGCGAAGTCGCTGGCCCATATCGTCAATATTATCGACCCGGATGTGATCGTGCTGGGTGGCGGAATGAGCAACGTCGATCGCCTCTATCAGACGGTGCCTGAGTTAGTGAAACCGTGGGTGTTTGGCGGCGAATGCGAAACGCCAATCCGCAAAGCGCTGCATGGGGATTCCAGCGGTGTGCGCGGTGCGGCGTGGCTGTGGCCGCTGTAGTCTGCGAATGACGGGCGTCTTCCCCGGCCAGCAACAGGGCCGGGGAAGCGCGCCAGGCCGTTACTCTACGGCAAAGGCCTTTTCCAGTCGGCTGTAGCCCAGCCCATTGATTTTCTTCACCTTGATCTGCACCGGGATCCGCTCCTTCATGGCTTCGACGTGGCTTATCACGCCAATGATTTTTCCGCTGGCGTTGAGGGCATCCAGCGCATCCAGTGCGGTATCGAGGGTTTCGCTGTCGAGGGTACCGAAGCCTTCATCGAGGAACAGCGAGTCAATCCGCGTTTTGTGGCTGACCAGGTCGGAGAGCGCCAGCGCCAGCGCGAGGCTGACCAGGAAGCTTTCGCCGCCGGAGAGAGTGCGGGTGTCGCGAACGGCGTCCGCCTGCCAGGTATCCACAACCTCCAGCTCCAGCGCTTCGCTGGCCTTACGCTGTAACTGATAGCGCCCGTGCAGACGATTAAGCTGGTGGTTCGCCAGCCATACCAGGTTATCCAGGGTTAAGCCCTGGGCGAATTTACGGAATTTATCGCCCTCTTTTGAACCGATCAGCGCATTCAGCCATCCCCAGTCTTCCAGCTGCTGGGTGGCGAGCGCGATCTCCTGTTGCAGTGCCTGCTGGCGCTGTTGATTCTCGGTGTTCTGTTTCAGCTGCTGGCGAATTTCTCCCTGACGCGCGCTATTCTCCCGCAGCAGCGGCGCCAGCTGTTGCAGACGAGCCTGAACCGGCTCCAGCGGCTGGGTGATGTCGACCTCTGCCGGCGGTTGTTGTTGATGCTGATTCAGCGTGTCGCGGGCGCGCAGGGCCAGCGCGCTGGCCTGCTGTAAGGCGTTTTCCAGCGCCTGCTTGCGTTGCTCCAGATGCTGGCGCGTGTCGGCGTCGAGCAGGGCATCAAGGAAGGCCTGACGGTCGGCAAACGGGCTGCTGGCTAATGCGGCGGCGAACTGGTTCTGCGTCTCCAGCAGCGCCTGCTGCTGTTGGCTCTCCTGCTGGCACAGGGTTTGCCACTGGCTTTGCAGGGCCAGACAATCGTCATGGACCTGGCGCCAGCCGGTGAGCGCTGCCGGTTCTGCGGCCTCGTCGGACTCCGGTAGGGTTTCCAGTAGCGGGGTCAGCTGCTGAAGCTGTTCCTGAAGGGCGACGGATTGGTTCTGTTTTTCCTGCCAGCCGCGGGTTTCTTGTTCCCGCTGCGCCAGCCAGCCCGTCGCCCGATCGGCCTGCGGAAGATCGAGTGCGAAAGGCACCAGCTCCGCTGTCAGCTGCGCCCGGCGCTGTTCCTGGCTCTGTTGGCTCTGTTGCAACTGCTGCTGGAACGCCTGCTGTTGCGCCTGGCAGGCCAGCCGCTGCTGATGCTGATACAGTTGCTGTTCATGCTCCTCCTGCGCCGCCAACCAGCCGGGAATATCGTCCTGCGGCTGCAGTTCACAGTGCAATGCGCTGACGGTGCTCTGCCACTGTGATGTAAGTGCTTGCTCCTGCTGGAGAAGGGATTCTAGCTCCTCTTTCTCGTTAAGCTGTTGTTTTAGCAACGCCTCCAGCTGACCGCGCAGCTGGGCGCCTTCTTCAGCCAGCTGTTTTACCTCGCGCTCGAGGCTGTCCCGGCGGGCCTGGTTAACGCCGGGCTCCAGCGCCCGGTATTGTGCGACGGCAGGATGTTCGCTGGATCCGCAGAGCGGGCACGGTGCGCCGGGCTGCAGGCGCGCGCGTTCTTCTTCAAGACCAGCAATACGGGCTTCCAGCTCGCAGATGGCTTTCACATCGCTGAACTGCTGGTTTTTCTCTTTGTAGGCCAGACGGCGCTGGGCCAGCGTCGTTTCCAGCTTCTCCTGCTCCTGCTGGCGGGCCTGTCCGGCGGTTTGCAACTGCTGCTGGCGCTGGCGCAGCGGCAGCAGGCGGCTATGCAGCGTAGAAAGCTGCTGGCGTAGCGGGCGGGCGGCGGCGTGCTGTGCCAGACTGGCGCTGACCGCTCCGGCATCCAGCGTCAGGGTGGTCGGGGGCAGCCCGGCCAGGGTGCGATCGGTTTCGGCCAGCCGTTGCTGCAGCTGAGCGTGCTGTTGTTCATCGCGGGCCTGCTGTGCGAACGCCTCCCGCCAGCCTGCCAGCGCGTTTCCCCATTGGCGGTAGCGGTCATGTTCCTGCAGCCACGTCGTGAGGGCGTGCTGGGCGGTCTGCAACTGACTCCGCTGTTGACTCGCGGCAAGGCGAATCCCCGCCCGTAGCCGCAGCTGGCCATGTAAGCGAGTATTTACTTCTTCCACCTGACGGCGGGTGTGCGCCAGCGCGTTGGTCTGCTCTTGTTCGCGGTTCCACAGCGGGCGCAGCTGTTCTGCCGGCTGGGCTTTGAGTAAGGCGGAAAGCTGCGGCTGGGCGTGCTCCAGCGCCTGCTGCGCTTCCTGTAGCTGACGCTGGGCCTGGGTGGCTTCCGTGCTCAGCTCCTGCAGGCGAAGCAGCCATTGCAAGGTGGTTTGCAGGCGGGTTTGTTCGCTAAGGTGTTGATGTTCCTCATCAGTAAGTGCTTGCAAACTTTGTTGCAGCGCCTGCTGCTGTTCGGCGCTCAGAAGCAGCACGCCGGAGGCCTGCGCCTGCAGTTTATCTAGCTCGCTGCGGGCAAGCTTATGCTTGTCAAACACCTGGGCCGAGATCTGACCGTAGATTTCGGTACCGGTCAGCTCCTCCAGGAGTTCCGCGCGCTCTTTAGGTTTGGCGTTGAGAAAGGCGGCGAACTGGCCCTGCGAAAGCAGCATTGAACGGGTAAAACGGCCATAATCCAGCCCGGTGAGCGAGGCGGTGAGCTCGAGCTTATCTTTGACTTTGTCGGCGAGGATCTGGCCATCGTCGCAGCGGGCCAGCTCGACGCGCGGGGCCTGCAGGTTGCCTTCCGGCTGGTTACGGGCGCGGTTCTGGCTCCAGAAAGCGCGGTAGGCCGTCCCTTTGACCTCGAATTCCACCTCCGCCAGGCACTCGGCGGTGTCGCGGGTCATCAGATCGTTTTGCGATTGCGAGACGCTGCTCAGGCGCGGGGTTTCGTGATACAGCGCGAGGCAGATGGCGTCCAGCAGGGTGGTTTTCCCGGCGCCGGTCGGCCCGGTAATCGCGAACAGCCCGTTGCTGGCGAACGGTTCAGCGGTGAAATCGATTTTCCATTCGCCTTTCAGCGAGTTGATATTCTTCAGGCGCAAGCTCAGAATTTTCACAGGTGCTCCTCACCGTGCAGGCTATGCAGCGTTTCGTTAAACAGCTGCTTCAGGCGCTGCTGCTGCGTCTCTTCCAGCGTTTCCTGCGCCAGACGGCGTTCAAACACCTCTTCCACGCGTAATTCACTGAGCGTTTCGCGGCGTTCCCCGGCGAGGATCCGTTCGCGCTGGGCGCGGCTGCGGCGAACCAGCAGCACTTCCACCGGCAGGTCGTCGGTCTGGGCCTGAATTTTACGTTGGATATCATGCAGGTATTCGTCGCTGGTGATTTCAATATCCAGCCATGTGACGGGGTCCGCTGGGGCGTCCCGCCACTGGGTGAGCTGTTCGCTGATGCTGGCGAAATCGCCTTTCAGGACCGCCAGCGGCTGGGTAACCGGTACCGTCAGCGGGCTCACGTCTGTCAGATGGCCATCGGTAAAGGTCACCAGATTGACGCTTTTACTTTTCCCCGTTTCGTCAAAACTGAGGGAGATCGGTGAGCCGCTGTAGCGAATATGCTCGTTGCCGCCGACCAGCTGCGCCCGGTGAATATGGCCGAGCGCAATATAGTCAACCGGCGGGAAATGGCTGGCGGGAAACGCCTCCAGGGTCCCGATATAGATATCGCGTACCGCATCACTTTTACTGGCGCCGACGGTGGTCAGGTGACCGCTGGCAATTATCGGCAGCGGGCGGTCGCCGCGCAGGTCGCAGGCCTGCTGATACTGCTGTTGATAATAGTCGCTGATAGCGCTTAACAGCTGCTGTTGCTTCTCGCCGCTGGAGTGTCCCGCCTGGCTGGTGACCAGCTCGCGCGGGCGCAGGAACGGCACCGGGCAAAAAACAGCGCCGGGGGTGCCGTCACGCAGGGGCAGGATAAAGGGGGCATGCCCCGCGTTGGCCACCACCGTGGTTTTCAAAAAGGCCAGGATGTCGCGGGATTCATTCAGGGTCGCGACCGAGTCATGGTTGCCGGCCAGCACTACCAGCTGACAGCCGGCCTGCTGAAGCTGCACCACAAAGTGGTTATACAGTTCGCGGGCGTAGCTGGGGGGCGATCCGGTATCAAAAATATCACCGGCGACAATGATGGCATCGACCTCGTGCTGCTGGGCGTTGGACAGCAGCCAGTCGAGAAAGGCCGAATGTTCGGCGGCACGGCTTTTACTGTAAAAATTCTGACCCAGGTGCCAGTCAGAGGTATGAATGATGCGCATAATGATTTTTTCCTGACGAAAAAGCATGAGCGCATTATACCCTTCATCCTTCAAGTTGCTTGGGTGTTAGCTGCACCGTTATTCGGCTCATCCATGAGCCTCACCCTTATCAGGGCCGCTGCTCGCAGCGTTCAAATCTGTTCCAGACAGATTTGTCACCCCAGTCACTTACCTGAGTAAGCTCCTGGGAATTATGAGCCTCATTGATGATGAGGCTCACCCTTCGGGCCAGCGCAAGCGCTGTTCAAATCGGTTAATACCGATTTGTCACGGCCTTGCTGCCTACAAGCAACTCGAATAATTTTGGGTATATATTCTTCATCCTTCAGGTTGCCTCCCCGAGCAGCGATCGGATTGTCGGTTACTCCTTGTCATTATTCGAAATCTCCGATCATCAGACGGTCATTTTTTTCATAAATCTGTCACAAAACTGACGCATAATGACGCCGCACTCTATACTGATGGCTAAAAAACACAGGGTAAATAATGGCGAGAAGAATTCTGGTCGTTGAAGATGAAGCTCCGATCCGCGAAATGGTCTGCTTTGTTCTGGAGCAAAACGGCTTTCAGCCCGTCGAGGCGGAAGATTATGACAGTGCGGTGAATCAACTCAATGAACCCTGGCCTGATTTGATTCTCCTTGACTGGATGCTACCGGGCGGGTCGGGTCTGCAGTTTATTAAACAACTGAAGCGCGAAGCGATGACCCGGGATATTCCGGTGGTGATGCTGACCGCGCGCGGTGAAGAAGAAGACCGCGTTCGTGGCCTGGAAACCGGGGCCGACGATTACATTACCAAGCCTTTCTCACCGAAAGAGCTGGTGGCGCGTATCAAAGCGGTGATGCGTCGAATTTCGCCGATGGCGGTAGAAGAAGTGATTGAAATGCAAGGCCTTAGCCTGGATCCTTCCTCGCATCGCGTGATGACCGGTGAAAGTCCGCTGGACATGGGGCCAACGGAATTTAAATTATTACATTTCTTTATGACCCACCCGGAACGCGTGTACAGCCGCGAACAGCTGCTGAATCACGTCTGGGGTACGAACGTGTATGTAGAAGACCGAACGGTGGATGTGCATATTCGTCGTCTACGTAAAGCGCTGGAACTTAGCGGCCATGACCGGATGGTACAAACGGTTCGCGGCACGGGGTATCGTTTCTCCGCTCGTTTCTGAATGTCGACAGGAGTGTGAACCGTGCTGGAACGGCTGTCATGGAAAAGGCTGGCGCTTGAGCTTTTCTTATGTTGTATACCGGCCCTGATCCTTGGGGCGATTTTTGGTCATCTGCCGTGGTTTTTGCTGGCGGCGGTGACCGGCCTGCTGATATGGCATTTCTGGAACCTGATGCGCCTGTCATGGTGGCTGTGGGTTGACCGCAGCATGACGCCGCCGCCGGGAAGCGGCAGCTGGGAACCGCTGCTGTATGGCCTCCACCAGATGCAGATGCGTAATAAAAAGCGTCGACGCGAGCTGGGCAGTCTGATCAAACGCTTTCGTAGCGGGGCGGAGTCATTGCCCGATGCGGTGGTGCTGACGACGGAGGAGGGCGCCATCTTCTGGTGTAATGGTCTGGCGCAGCAGATCCTGAATCTGCGCTGGCCGGACGACAGCGGACAAAACATTCTCAACCTTCTGCGTTACCCTGAATTTGCTAACTACCTCAAAAACCGGGACTTCTCCAAACCTCTCAATCTGGTGCTCAACACGGCTCGCCATCTGGAGATCCGCGTGATGCCCTACAGCGACAAACAGTGGCTGATGGTGGCACGCGACGTCACGCAGATGCACCAGCTCGAAGGCGCGCGGCGTAACTTTTTTGCTAACGTCAGCCATGAACTGCGCACGCCGTTGACGGTGCTGCAGGGCTATCTGGAGATGATGCAGGAGCAGGTGCTGGAAGGGATGACGCGCGAGAAAGCGCTGCATACCATGCGCGAGCAAACTCAGCGCATGGAAGGGTTGGTCAAACAGCTGTTAACCCTGTCACGCATTGAAGCCGCGCCAACCCTGGCGATGAATGACAAAATTGACGTGCCGATGATGCTGCGGGTGGTGGAGCGCGAAGCGCAGACCCTCAGCCAGCAGAAGCACACCCTGCATTTCGCGGTGGATGACAGCCTGCAGGTGCTCGGCAATGAAGAGCAGCTGCGCAGCGCGATATCCAACCTGGTGTATAACGCTATTAACCATACCCCTGCCGGGACGGAGATCACCGTCAGCTGGCAGCGGGCGCCGCACGGCGCGCTGTTTAGCGTCGAGGATAACGGCCCCGGTATTGCGCCGGAGCATATTCCGCGCCTGACCGAGCGGTTTTATCGCGTTGATAAAGCCCGGTCGCGCCAGACCGGCGGCAGCGGCCTGGGGCTGGCTATCGTCAAACATGCGGTTAATCATCATGACAGCCGACTGGAAATTGAGAGTACCCTGGGCAAGGGGACGCGGTTTAGCTTCCTGCTCCCGGAACGTTTAATTGCCAAAAAAAGCGCCTGACCGCCTGTCTGTCAGCATTACTTGCCAATGACCAGCTTCGGCTGGTCATTTTCATTTGCAGTCACTTTGCGCCGCGTAATTAATCAACGCCTGTTGCTTTTTTGTTCGCATGATTAGCCATGGGTTTTCTACCAATATGGTGAATAGTTTTGGTTAAAAATATAGAGTCAGCATAATCATCTGCTTTCGCGATCCCTCCTTGCATTAAAACGTTATAAGCGTTTAAATTGCCCCCCATGCAGTCGCAGACAGACTGTTTTTGCGTGGTAATTCAAAAAACAATTCTTTCCCACGCCGCTTCGGGAGCATATCTCGCTGAGTTTGCCGGCAATCGCCGCTGTATCATCCCCAGGGAAAAGCACGGTATTTCCGTTTATTAATAACACCACATCCACAGGCAGTAATGAATTTATGACCCATCAGTTAAAATCGCGCGACATCATTGCGTTGGGCTTTATGACCTTCGCGTTGTTTGTCGGCGCCGGCAACATTATCTTCCCTCCGATGGTCGGTTTACAGGCTGGTGAACACGTCTGGACCGCAGCAATTGGCTTCCTGATTACGGCGGTGGGTCTTCCGGTGCTTACGGTCGTGGCGCTGGCAAAAGTCGGCGGTGGTGTTGAAAGCCTGAGCACGCCGATCGGCAAAGTCGCCGGTATTCTGCTGGCGGTCGTGTGCTATCTGGCCGTTGGCCCGCTGTTCGCGACGCCGCGTACCGCTACGGTCTCCTTTGAAGTCGGCATTGCGCCACTGACCGGCGACGGCCCGCTGCCGCTGCTGATTTATAGCGTGATCTATTTTGCGCTGGTGATTCTGGTTTCGCTGTATCCGGGCAAGCTGCTCGATACGGTGGGCAACTTCCTGGCTCCGCTGAAAATCGTTGCCCTGATTATTCTTTCCGTGGCGGCGATTGTCTGGCCGGCCGGCCCGATCAGCGACGCGATGGAAGCGTATCGTACCGCCTCATTCTCCAACGGTTTCGTCAACGGTTACCTGACGATGGATACCCTTGGCGCGATGGTCTTCGGTATCGTGATTGTTAACGCCGCGCGTTCTCGTGGCGTAAGCGAAGCGCGCCTGCTGACTCGTTACACCGTGTGGGCTGGTTTAATGGCCGGTGTTGGCCTGACGCTGCTGTATCTGGCGCTGTTCCGTCTCGGTTCCGATAGCGCGACCCTGGTGGATCAATCCGCTAACGGCGCGGCGATCCTCCATGCTTACGTCCAGCACACCTTTGGTGGCGCGGGCAGCTTCATGCTGGCGGCGCTGATTTTCATCGCCTGTCTGGTCACCGCGGTTGGCCTGACCTGCGCCTGTGCCGAGTTTTTCGCGCAGTATCTGCCATTATCCTATCGCACGCTGGTGTTTATCCTCGGCCTGTTCTCGATGGCGATCTCCAACCTCGGTCTGAGCCATCTGATTCAGATTTCGATCCCGGTGCTGACGGCCATCTATCCGCCGTGTATCGCACTTGTGGTATTAAGCTTTACCCGCAACTGGTGGCATAATTCGACCCGCGTTATTGCGCCGGCCATGTTTATCAGCCTGATGTTTGGTATCATTGACGGCATTAAATCGTCGGCGATTGCGGATATGCTGCCGGCCTGGACCGCACGTCTGCCGATGGCGGAACAGGGTCTGGCCTGGTTAATGCCGACCGCGGTGATGGTGGTTCTGGCGGTTATCTGGGACCGTACCGTTGGGCGTCAGGTGACTTCCAGCGCACACTAACCGGCGTTTTTAAGCAGTGTTAAGCCACGGGACTTCGGGTCCCGTGGTTTTTTGTTTTTTAAGTCATCCCCTTTTGGTTTTTGCCCCCGCGAAGGCCCGAAGAGAAAAACGGCATGGAATACGATGGAAAGTAACAACAAACTTAAGCGCGGGCTAAGTACCCGGCATATTCGCTTTATGGCACTGGGTTCGGCCATTGGTACCGGCCTGTTCTACGGTTCGGCGGACGCCATTAAAATGGCCGGCCCGAGCGTGCTGCTGGCCTATATTATCGGCGGCGTAGCGGCGTACATCATCATGCGCGCCCTCGGTGAGATGTCGGTGCATAACCCGGCCGCCAGCTCATTTTCACGCTATGCGCAGGACTATCTCGGCCCGCTGGCGGGCTATATCACCGGCTGGACCTATTGCTTTGAAATCCTGATCGTGGCGATTGCCGACGTGACGGCTTTCGGCATCTATATGGGAGTGTGGTTCCCGACGGTGCCGCACTGGATTTGGGTGCTGAGCGTGGTGCTGATCATCTGCGCCGTTAACCTGATGAGCGTCAAGGTGTTCGGCGAGCTGGAGTTCTGGTTCTCGTTCTTTAAAGTTGCCACCATCATCATCATGATTATTGCCGGTTTCGGCATCATTATCTGGGGTATTGGCAACGGGGGACAGCCCACCGGCATCCATAATCTGTGGAGCAACGGCGGCTTCTTCAGCAACGGCTGGCTGGGAATGGTGATGTCGCTGCAGATGGTGATGTTCGCCTACGGCGGGATTGAGATCATCGGTATTACTGCCGGCGAAGCCAAAGACCCGGAGAAATCCATCCCGCGGGCGATTAACTCCGTGCCGATGCGTATTCTGGTGTTCTATGTGGGCACGCTGTTTGTGATCATGTCTATTTACCCGTGGAACCAGGTCGGGACCAACGGCAGTCCGTTCGTGCTGACCTTCCAGCATATGGGCATTGCCTTTGCTGCCAGCATCCTCAACTTTGTGGTCCTGACCGCCTCGCTGTCGGCGATTAACAGCGATGTCTTCGGCGTTGGCCGGATGCTGCACGGGATGGCAGAGCAGGGCAGCGCGCCGAAGTTTTTCGC
This sequence comes from Enterobacter sp. JUb54, assembly GCF_014298075.1. Lineage (GTDB taxonomy): Bacteria > Pseudomonadota > Gammaproteobacteria > Enterobacterales > Enterobacteriaceae > Klebsiella > Klebsiella lignicola. Next base: position 2,872,933 of record NZ_CP060418.1, on the reverse strand, counting down.
GAAAACCTCACGCCGCGGTATCCCGTGGGTGACGGTGCTGGTGATGACCGTGGCGCTGCTGTTTGCGGTTTATCTGAACTACATCATGCCGGAAAACGTCTTCCTGGTGATTGCGTCGCTGGCGACCTTCGCGACCGTCTGGGTGTGGATTATGATCCTGCTGTCGCAGATTGCCTTCCGCCGTCGCCTGCCGCCTGAAGAGGCGAAAGCACTGAAGTTTAAAGTCCCTGGCGGCGTCACCACCACGGCTGTAGGACTGGTGTTCCTGGTGTTTATCATTGCGCTGATTGGCTATCACCCGGAAACCCGCATCTCGCTGTACGTCGGCTTTGCGTGGATTGCGCTGCTGCTGGTGGGCTGGACGTTCAAAACCCGCCGCGACCGCCGCCTGGCACAGGCACAATAAGCGCGTCCTTCGCCTGCCGGATAGCCAGATGCTGCCCGGCAGGCACACTCTCCGCCCCCATTATCCTCCCCTAATAATTCCTGCGATGATGAGTCATACGCCTGTGCGCTATGGCAAGGTATGCCTATTCTGAACAAAGAGGAACGACGATGTTGAAGGCATGGCACCTGCCTGTAGCTCCCTTTATTAAAGAGCAACAGGAACGACTCTTTATCACTTTATGGTTGCGCGGCGATGACCTGCCGCAGCGGGTCACGCTGCGCGCAGAAGAAGATAATGAAGAGCTGTCGCTGCCTATGCACCGGCTGCGGCAGGAACCGCATCCGGGCGTCGTCGCGTGGCGCGGCGAGATCAACCTTGCCAGCGGGCAGCCGCGTCGGCGCTATAGCTTTAAACTGCTGTGGGCGGATCGTCAGCGCTGGTTCACCCCGCAGGGATTGCAGTCTTTCCCGCCGGCGCGGCTGGAGCAGTTTGCCGTTGACCTGCCGGACAGCGGCCCGCAGTGGGTCGCCGATCAGGTGTTTTATCAAATCTTCCCCGACCGTTTTGCCCGCAGCGAGCCGCGGGAAGTGGAGCAGGATCAGGTCTATCATCACCACGCCGCCGGGCACGATATCGTGCAGAAAGCGTGGGATGAACCGCTCACCGGTGAGGCGGGTGGGTCAACGTTTTATGGCGGCGATCTTGATGGCATCAGCGAGAAGCTGCCGTACCTCAAGCAGCTTGGCGTCACCGCGCTGTATCTGAACCCGGTGTTTGTTGCGCCGAGCGTGCATAAATACGATACCGAAGATTACCGTCGCGTCGACCCACAGTTTGGCGGTGATGCCGCGCTGCTGCGTCTGCGCCACAATACGCAACGGGAAGGGATGCGTCTGATCCTCGACGGCGTGTTTAACCATTCCGGGGATTCCCACGCCTGGTTCGATCGCCATCAGCGCGGGAGCAGCGGCGCCTGCCATCATGCGGATTCGCCGTGGCGTGACTGGTTTACGATATCTGAGGAAGGCGAAGCGCATAACTGGCTGGGCTACGCCAGCCTGCCTAAGCTGGACTACCGCTCCGAGAGCCTGGTGAATGAAATCTATGCCGGGGAAGACAGCATTGTGCGCCACTGGCTGAAAGCGCCGTGGAGCATGGACGGCTGGCGGCTGGACGTGGTGCATATGCTGGGAGAAGGCGGCGGTGCGCGCAATAACCTGAAACATATCGCCGGCATTACCCAGGCGGCGAAACAGGAGCAGCCAGAGGCTTTTGTTTTTGGTGAACATTTTGGTGATGCCCGCCAGTGGTTGCAGGCCGATGCCGAAGATGCGGCGATGAACTATCGCGGGTTTACCTTCCCGCTGTGGGGCTTCCTCGCCAATACCGATATCTCGTACGATCCGCAAAAAATCGATGCGCAAACCTGCGTTGCCTGGATGGAGAACTATCGCGCCGGGCTGTCGCATCAGCAGCAGCTGCGGATGTTTAACCAGTTGGATAGCCACGATACCGCGCGATTTAAGTCGCTGCTGGGGAAAGATGTTGCTCGCCTGCCGCTGGCGGTCGTGTGGCTGTTCTGCTGGCCGGGGGTACCGTGCATTTACTACGGCGATGAAGTGGGCGTCGACGGCAATAACGATCCGTTCTGCCGCAAACCTTTCCCGTGGGACCCGGCGCTGCAGGATACCGCGCTGCTGGGGTTGTATAAGCGGGTAGCGAAGCTGCGTAAAGCCAGTCAGGCGTTGCGCTACGGCGGTTGCCAGGTGGTTTATGCCGAGGAGAACGTGGTGGTGTTTGCCCGCGTCTACAAGCAGCAGCGGGTGCTGGTTGCCATCAACCGGGGCGAAGCCTGCGAGGTGGTGGTCGAGGATTCGCCGCTTCTGAACGTCGAGGAGTGGCTGCTGAAAGAGGGCGATGGCGCGCTGCACGACGGGGTGCTGGCACTGCCCGCGATCTCTGCCAGCGTGTGGTTCAGCCGTCAGGCGTAAAGCTGACTCAGGAACGATTCGTGGAGAAGGGCCTCGCGCCACCAGCGTTGGGCCAGTCCGTCGTTATCGCTGCGCCAGGCAATATAGGCCAGGTCTTTTTCGCGGCAGGAGATGACGGACTTCTCAAGCAGCTCGCCACTCTCCAGCCACGGCTGAGCGATATGACGGGGCAGAAAACCGCAGCCCACGCCGGCCCGCAGCAGCGCCACTTTGCTGGCAAAATCGTCGACGCGAATCTGAAGCTGCTCGGTGAGCAGGTTGCTGTTCAGCGGCTGGCAATAGCGGGCGCTGTCGCTTATCACCACCGCCCGATGCAGGCTGAGCTGTTTGTTGCTGAGCGGCTGGGTGGTGGCGGCCAGCGGATGGTTGGCCGCAACGACAAAGACGTTGTCCAGCGTACCGGCCATTTTCCATGACCATTCGGCTGAAGTCGGCGGTTCGTTAATGGCGCCGAGGATCATATCGGCGCCGTTGCGGGTCAGCTCCTCCCAGGATCCGGCCAGCGTATGGTGGGTAAAGTTGAGCCGGGTCTGCGGATTTTGCGCGTAAAAGGCGTCGATCAACGGCAGCAGACGTTCAAAGGGGAAAGAGGCATCGAGGGCGATCGCCAGATCCCGTTCCCAACCGGCACTCAGCTGTTTGGCCTGTTTTTCCAGATCTTTCGCGGCATTGATCAACAGCCGTCCCTTCTCCAGCACCATTCTTCCGGTATCGGTAAATTTTGCCCGGTGACCGCTGCGATCCAGCAGGGTGATATCCAGATCGCTTTCCAGCTTTTGGATCATATAGCTCAGGGCCGCTGGGGTTTTATAGAGTGATTCTGCGGCGGTGGCGAACGAGCCATGGGTTTCTAAAGCATCGAGAATGAGCAGCACATCAAGGTTTAAGCGCATCAATGAGTTACCGGAAAAAATAAGGTGACTCAGTTTTACCGAACCCGACATTCAATGCCAGTGAATAATTTAGAACCCTTTCGCGTAATTTTTTGATAAATATCGCGATCGTCATTCATTAACATTGTTGTTTCATACTTTCTTATTTTCGAAATAGCACAGTGAATTTCTTTAATAACTCGTTAGAAATTACTGACTATACTCAGCATGCTTTATCCGTCACGATCCGACCCACAACAGTGTTTGCTATATCTCTTTAACTCAATGATTAAGAAGGTATTCATGTCTATTCGGGAACTGATCGACCCAACCAACTCCGCCCTTATCTTTATTGACCATCAACCGCAGATGTCTTTTGGTGTTGCCAATATTGACCGTCAGACACTTAAAAATAATACCGTTGCCCTGGCTAAAGCCGGCAAGATTTTTAATGTCCCGGTAATTTATACCTCCGTGGAAACCAAAAGCTTCAGTGGCTACATCTGGCCGGAATTACTGGCAGTCCATCCGCAGGTTAAACCGATTGAACGTACATCTATGAACTCCTGGGAAGATGCCGCTTTTGTTAAAGCAGTGAAAGCGACGGGTCGCAAGAAATTGATTATCTCCGCGCTGTGGACCGAAGTGTGCCTGACCTTCCCGGCGCTGATGGCGCTGGAAGAAGGCTTCGAAGTCTACGTGGTCACCGACACTTCCGGCGGCACCTCCGTGGATGCCCATGAGCGCTCTATCGATCGGATGGTGCAGGCTGGCGCAGTACCGGTGACCTGGCAGCAGGTTCTGCTTGAGTACCAGCGCGACTGGTCACGCAAAGAGACCTACGATGCGGTGATGGATCTGGTTCGCGAACACAGCGGCGCTTACGGCATGGGCGTGGATTATGCCTATACCATGGTGCACGGCGCGCCGGAACGTAAAGCCTAAATACGCGTCCTCCTTCATGCTGCCCGCTGGTTGGCTCCGTTTGCCCGCCTCGACGCAGCATGAATGATTTTGTGTATTGTCATTCATGGCGAATGGCGGGGCCATCCGCGATTCGCCTGCAGCAAGGAGCCCGGTAATGACGCAGCAGAAATTGGTGACCCTGGTGATAAGCCATATGCTCGACCCCGAGCATGGGGAACGCTATGAACAGTGGCTCGGTAAAATTATGCCCATCGCGGCGGAGTTTCCAGGCCATCTTGGCGCTAACGTGATTCGTCCGACTCCCGGGCAGAATCTCTGGAGCGTCATTATTCGTTTTGACACCATCGAACACCTCTACGCCTGGACGCAGTCATCAACGCGTCACGAGCTGGTGGCGGAAATCGCGCCGCTGCTCAATGAAGGCGATCGCACGGAAATTCGTACCGAACCGGCGTTCTGGTTTACCCCACCCGTCACCAACGTGCGCCAGCCGCTGCGCTGGAAGCAGTTTCTGATAACACTGCTGGTGATTTTCCCCAGTACTAATCTGGTGCCCTGGCTGACCGGGATGTTGCTTCCCTCGATGCGGGGGAGCTTGTTGCTGCATTTGATAAATGATGCCTGTGTGGTCGCGCTGGTGGTCTGGTTCTGGATGCCCATCGTGACCCGTCTGTTTGCTGGCTGGTTAAAGAAAAACTGAGCCAGACGCCTGGAGGAGAGCGTTATGTCGCAAACTGCCACACTGATCCTGACGAATGGTCGCATCCATACTCTCGATCAAAACAACCCGTTGACCGAGGCCATCGCCATCGCCGACGGTAAGATCCTGGCCACCGGCAGCCGCGATCGGATCATGAGCTTTGCTGCTGAAGGGACGCAGATCGTCGATCTGCAGGGCCATACGGTGATCCCGGGCCTCAACGATTCCCACCTGCATCTGATCCGCGGCGGGCTGAACTATAACCTTGAGCTGCGGTGGGAAGGCGTTCCGTCACTGGCGGATGCGCTGCGGATGCTCAAAGATCAGGCCGACCGCACGCCGTCACCGCAGTGGGTTCGCGTGGTCGGCGGCTGGAGCGAGTTCCAGTTTGCCGAACGGCGGATGCCGACCCTCGAAGAGTTAAACGAGGCGGCGCCGGATACCCCGGTCTTTGTGCTGCACCTCTACGATCGCGCGCTGCTGAACCGCGCTGCGCTGAAGGCGGTGGGCTATACCAAAGAGACGCCGGACCCGGCCGGGGGCGAAATCGTGCGCGATAGCCGCGGCAATCCCACCGGGATGCTGATCGCCAAACCGAACGCCATGATCCTGTACGCCACGCTGGCTAAAGGGCCGAAGCTGCCGCTGGAGATGCAGGTTAACTCGACGCGCCAGTTTATGCGCGAGCTAAACCGGCTTGGCCTGACCAGCGCTATTGACGCCGGGGGCGGTTTCCAGAACTACCCGGAAGATTATCAAATTATTGAACAGCTGCATGCGCAAGATCAGATGACCGTGCGCATTGCCTATAACCTGTTTACCCAGCGTCCTAAACAGGAGCTGGATGATTTCGAGCGCTGGACCGATATGCTGAAGCCGGGGCAGGGGACCGACTTCTTCCGCGCCAACGGCGCCGGCGAAATGCTGGTGTTCTCGGCGGCGGACTTTGAAGATTTCCTGCAGCCGCGCCCGGATCTGCCAGAAGGGATGGAAGATGAACTGGAGCGCGTGGTGCGTCATCTGGTGGAGCATCGCTGGCCGTTCCGCCTGCATGCCACCTACGATGAGTCGATCGGCCGGATGCTCAACGTCTTCGAGAAGGTGAACCGTGATATTCCGTTTAACGGTCTGCACTGGTTCTTCGACCATGCCGAAACCATCACCGAGCGGAATATTGAACGCGTGAAGGCGCTGGGCGGCGGGATTGCAGTACAGCACAGGATGGCATTCCAGGGGGAATATTTTGTCGACCGCTATGGTAAAGATGCGGTGAAACATACCCCGCCGGTGGCGAAAATGCTGGAACTGGAGGTGCCGGTTGGGCTGGGGACCGATGCGACGCGGGTGGCGAGTTACAACCCGTGGACTGCGCTCTACTGGCTGGTCTCCGGGCGCACCGTGGGCGGCATGGCGATGTATGACGAGAGTAACCGTCTGCCGCGCGACGTGGCGCTGGAATTGTGGACGGCGGGCAGCGCCTGGTTCTCCAGCGAGCAGGGTAAAAAAGGGCGTATTGAGAACGGCCAACTGGCGGACCTGGTGGTGCTGTCAAAAGACTACTTCAGCGTACCGGAAGAGGAAATCAAAGGCATCGAGTCGGTGCTGACGGTCGTCGGCGGCAAAGTGGTTTACGCTGCCGGACACTTCTCGCCGCTAGCGCCGCCGCCGATTCCGGTGGTGCCGGACTGGTCGCCGGTGGTTAAGGTGCCGGGCCACTATCGGTCCGCACCGCCTGCGGCGGCGAAAATCGGGGCAATCGTGCAGATGCACCAGTGCTGCGGCAGCTGTGGCGTGCATGGTCACCAGCATGATATCGCCCGTAAGTCGTCGATCCCGGTCTCCGACGATCAGGCTTTCTGGGGCGTGCTGGGCTGTTCCTGTTTCGCGTTTTGATTAGCAGATAACCCGCGGCGGGTATGCCAGGCCGCGGGATCAAAAAAGGCTCGCAGATGCGAGCCTTTTTTTAAACGCGAGCCGATTACAGGCTGGAGACGTTCTCGGTCAGGTATTTTGCAACGCCTTCCGGAGATGCAGCCATACCTTCTTTTCCTTTTTCCCACTGTGCCGGGCAAACTTCACCGTGCTCTTCGTGGAACTGCAGCGCGTCAACCATGCGCAGCATTTCGTCGATGTTACGGCCCAGCGGCAGGTCGTTAACCACCTGGTGACGAACAACGCCGTTTGCGTCGATCAGGAAGGAACCACGCAGTGCAACGCCTTCGTCCGGATGCTCGATACCGTAAGCTTTCTGGATTTCACGTTTGATGTCAGCAACCATCGCGTATTTAACCGGGCCAATACCGCCCTGGTCAACCGGGGTGTTACGCCATGCGTTGTGAACGAATTCGGAGTCGAAGGAGACGCCAACGACTTCTACGCCGCGTTTCTGGAACTCTTCGTAACGCTTGTCAAAAGCGATCAGCTCAGACGGGCATACGAAGGTGAAGTCCATCGGCCAGAAGAACAGTACGGTCGCTTTACCGTTGGTGTGCTGTTTGAAGTTGAATTTCTCAACGATTTCGCCGTTACCTAAAACTGCTGCTGCGGTAAAATCCGGAGCCTGACGAGTGACCAGAACCATATGATTCTCCTGTTAATAGTAAGGTTAATTGGTACGCAACGGGGGCAAGTATAGGGACTGGCTTGTGCGAACTCAACGTGACGCTGACAATCAATGAGATAGGTTCAGCCTATCAATATGTATCAGAAAACGAGGTTCAGAATAGCTTTTCTGTGAGAAAGCGCAATCTTTTATCGCGCTCGTTACAGTTCCCGGCGGGTCGCCTGGGCCATCATGCGCGGATAAAACTGCCAGAACTGCTGCTCCAGCTTGTCGTAGTGGGTGTCCAGGTCCTGCCAGGAGTCGCGCAGGGCATCAAGACGGGGCCGACGGCTGGCCATACCGTTGAGGACGCGCTGAATAAAGTCCATGTCTTTATAACGTTCCAGCCAGCGTTCCGACCATAAATAGTCATTGAGATTGACGAAGCGCGGCGGCGAATCGGGCAACACCGGCGTGACCTGCTCCTCGGCATAGCGCACAAATTCACTGAGCGGAAAGTCGGGCGAAATTTGCGCCCAGTGGTGCGACAGAAAATGATCCCACATGACGTCCAGCGTAATCGGGGCGACACGGCGCGTTTCGGGACGGAACCACTCTCGCGCCGCTTTGACCTCTGCCAGATTGTCGGTCATGACATCGATGCGGCGATGCATAAAGATGCCGTCGACGATATCGGCCGGGTAGTCCGCCTGCGGGTTGCCGCGAACGAAATCAGCCAGAAGGTTGCCGGGAAGTGAGCTGTTGGCGAGATGAGCTAAATGCAGGTGTGCGAGAAAATTCATAATACTCGTTATTCTTCAGGTTGCAGGTGCGTTGGCTTCAACGTGACTCGCCTCATCAATGACGTAGAGTATTACATCTCTCCTGAGGGGTAAAGGTTGCAGGGAACACGCCCCGGCACTAGACTACCCGCCTCTTTATTTAGGCCGAGCCACCGTCATGCGCGTTACTGATTTTTCCTTTGAACTACCCGAATCCCTGATCGCCCACTACCCACAGCCGGAGCGCAGTAGCTGTCGCCTGCTGTCGTTAGACGGACCGACGGGGGCGCTGACGCATGGCATCTTCACCGATCTCCTCGACAAGCTGAACCCAGGCGACCTGCTGGTATTCAACAATACCCGGGTGATCCCGGCGCGCCTGTTTGGCCGTAAAGTCAGCGGCGGCAAGATTGAAGTCCTGGTTGAGCGGATGCTCGACGACAAACGCATTCTGGCCCATATTCGCGCCTCTAAAGCGCCAAAGCCGGGAGCGGAGCTGCTGCTGGGCGACGATGAAAGCATTCATGCCACCATGGTGGCGCGTCACGATGCGCTGTTTGAAGTCGAGTTTAACGACGAGCGCCCGGTACTGGATATCCTGAACAGCATCGGCCATATGCCGCTGCCGCCGTATATCGACCGCCCGGACGAAGACGCCGACCGCGAGCTGTATCAAACCGTCTATAGCACCAAACCAGGGGCCGTGGCCGCACCGACCGCCGGCCTGCACTTTGACGATGCGATGCTGGATAAGCTGCGTGCCAAAGGTATCGAAATGGCGTTCGTGACGCTGCACGTCGGCGCCGGAACCTTCCAGCCGGTGCGCGTGGATACCATCGAAGACCACATCATGCACTCCGAGTATGCCGAAGTGCCGCAAGAGGTGGTCGACGCGGTGCTGGCGGCGAAAGCACGCGGTAATCGCGTCATCGCGGTGGGCACCACCTCCGTGCGCTCGCTGGAGAGCGCGGCGCAGGCGGCGAAAAACGACCTGATTGAACCGTTCTTCGGTGATACGCAGATCTTTATCTATCAGGGATATCAATATAAAGCGGTTGATGCGCTGGTGACCAACTTCCATCTCCCTGAATCGACTCTGATTATGTTGGTTTCGGCCTTTGCCGGTTACCAGCATACTATGAATGCCTACAAGGCTGCGGTAGAACAAAAATATCGCTTTTTTAGCTACGGTGACGCGATGTTTATCACGTACAATCCGCAGGCTATTTTTGAGCGTGTCGGGGAATAACCTCCGCGACATGAGTGTTTAACGTCAGACTGTTTTTCTGACGCAGGAGTGAAAATGAAATTTGAACTGGATACGACCGACGGACGCGCTCGCCGCGGCCGCCTGGTATTTGATCGTGGCGTAGTTGAAACGCCAGCCTTTATGCCCGTTGGGACTTACGGCACCGTCAAAGGGATGACGCCGGAAGAAGTTGAAGCCACCGGCGCACAAATTATCCTCGGCAACACGTTCCACCTGTGGCTGCGTCCGGGCCAGGAAATCATGAAGCTGCACGGCGATCTGCATGATTTCATGCAGTGGAAAGGGCCAATCCTGACCGATTCCGGCGGTTTCCAGGTCTTCAGCCTCGGCGATATCCGTAAGATCACCGAGCAGGGCGTCCACTTCCGTAACCCGATTAACGGCGATCCGATTTTCCTCGACCCGGAAAAATCGATGGAGATTCAATACGATCTCGGCTCCGATATCGTGATGATCTTCGACGAATGTACGCCGTACCCGGCGGACTGGGACTATGCTAAACGTTCGATGGAAATGTCTCTGCGCTGGGCGCAGCGTAGCCGTGACCGTTTCGACAGCCTGGGCAACAAAAATGCGCTGTTCGGCATTATCCAGGGAAGCGTTTACGAAGATTTACGCGATATATCCATTAAAGGTCTGGTAGACATCGGCTTTGATGGCTACGCTGTCGGCGGCCTGGCTGTCGGCGAACCGAAAGCAGACATGCACCGTATCCTGGAGCACGTTTGCCCGCAGATTCCGACCGACAAACCACGCTACCTGATGGGCGTCGGGAAGCCCGAAGATCTGGTTGAAGGGGTACGCCGCGGTATCGATATGTTCGACTGCGTGATGCCGACGCGTAACGCGCGTAACGGCCATCTGTTTGTTACCGACGGCGTGGTGAAGATTCGTAATGCGAAGCACAAAAGCGATACTGCGCCGCTGGATGCGGAGTGTGATTGCTATACATGTCGCAATTATTCACGCGCTTACTTGCATCATCTTGATCGTTGCAACGAAATATTGGGCGCGCGCCTCAATACCATTCATAACCTTCGCTACTATCAGCGCTTAATGGCTGGTTTACGTAAGGCTATTGAAGAGGGTAAATTAGAGAGCTTCGTGACCGATTTTTACCAACGTCAGGGACGACCTGTTCCTCCTGTGAACGTTGATTAATTTTAATAATGAGGGAATTTGAATGAGCTTTTTTATTTCTGATGCGGTAGCAGCAACCGGTGGCGCGGCGCAGGGTAGCCCGATGTCTCTGATCCTGATGCTGGTGGTGTTTGGTCTGATTTTCTACTTCATGATCCTGCGCCCACAGCAGAAGCGTACCAAGGAACATAAAAACCTGATGAGCTCCATCGCGAAAGGCGATGAAGTGCTGACGAATGGTGGTCTGGTCGGTCGCGTCACTAAAGTTGCGGAAAGCGGATACATTGCTATCGCGCTGAACGATACCACCGAAGTGGTTATCAAACGTGACTTCGTAGCTGCCGTTCTGCCGAAAGGCACTATGAAAGCACTGTAATCCACTTTTCCCTAAGGGAACTGCCGTGTTAAACCGTTATCCTTTGTGGAAGTACATCATGCTGGTCGTCGTTATTATCGTCGGCCTGATGTATGCACTCCCCAACCTGTATGGTGAGGATCCGGCCGTTCAAATCACTGGCGTGCGCGGTGTCGCCGCCAGTGAGCAAACGCTGATCCAGGTCCAGAAATCGTTACAAGAAGAAAAAATTACCGCTAAGTCTGTGGCGCTGGAAGAGGGCACTATTCTTGCGCGCTTCGACACCACCGACGTCCAGTTACGTGCACGTGAAGTGCTGATGGGCGTATTGGGTGATAAATACGTCGTGGCACTGAACCTTGCACCGGCGACCCCTCGCTGGCTGGCGGCTATTCATGCCGAGCCAATGAAGCTGGGTCTTGACCTGCGTGGCGGCGTGCACTTCCTGATGGAAGTGGATATGGACACCGCGCTGGGTAAACTGCAGGAACAAAATATCGACAGCCTGCGCAGCGAACTGCGTGAAAAAGGCATCCCTTACTCTACCGTGCGTAAGGAAGACAATTTTGGTCTGAGCATTGCGTTTCGCGATAGCGCAGCACGCGATCAGGCTATCTCCTGGCTGAGCCCGCGTCACCGCGATCTGGTTATCTCCACTCAGGGCACTACCGGCCTGAAAGCCGTGATGACCGATGAACGCCTGAAAGAAGCCCGCGAATATGCCGTGCAGCAGAACATCAACATTCTGCGTAACCGTGTTAACCAACTGGGTGTTGCCGAGCCGCTGGTACAGCGTCAGGGCGCCGACCGTATCGTGGTTGAACTGCCGGGTATTCAGGATACCGCGCGTGCGAAAGAAATCCTTGGCGCGACCGCGACCCTGGAATTCCGTCTGGTGAACAGCAACGTCGACAGTGCAGCTGCCGCTTCGGGCCGCGTCCCTGGTGACTCCGAAGTGAAAGACACCCGTGAAGGTCGGCCGGTTGTGCTGTACAAGCGTGTGATTCTGACCGGTGACCATATCACCGACTCCACTTCCAGCATGGATGAGTACAATCAGCCGCAGGTTAACATCTCGCTGGATAGCGCTGGTGGCAACATCATGTCTAACTTCACCAAGGACAACATCGGTAAGCCGATGGCGACCCTGTTCGTGGAGTACAAAGACAGCGGTAAGAAAGATGCTAACGGTCGTGCGGTTCTGGTGAAGCAGGAAGAGGTGATTAACATCGCCAACATCCAGTCTCGCCTGGGGAACAGCTTCCGTATTACCGGTATCAGCAACCCGAACGAAGCGCGTCAGCTGTCTCTGCTGCTGCGTGCCGGTGCGCTGATTGCGCCGATTCAGATCGTTGAAGAACGTACCATCGGCCCAACTCTGGGGATGCAGAACATCAAACAGGGTCTGGAAGCATGTCTGGCCGGTCTGGTGGTCTCTATCCTGTTCATGATTTTCTTCTACAAGAAATTCGGTCTGATCGCGACCTCCGCGCTGGTGGCGAACCTGGTGCTGATCGTCGGTATCATGTCCCTGCTTCCAGGGGCAACGCTGAGTATGCCGGGGATTGCGGGTATCGTGCTAACCCTTGCGGTAGCGGTCGATGCTAACGTACTGATCAACGAGCGTATTAAAGAAGAGTTGAGCAACGGACGTTCTGTTCAGCAGGCGATTGACGAAGGTTATAAGGGCGCATTCAGCTCTATCTTCGATGCGAACATTACGACCCTGATCAAAGTTATCATCCTGTACGCGGTCGGTACCGGTGCAATTAAAGGGTTTGCGATTACGACCGGTATCGGTGTTGCAACCTCGATGTTTACCGCTATCGTCGGCACCCGTGCCATCGTGAACCTGCTGTACGGCGGCAAGCGCGTTAAAAAGCTGTCTATCTGAGGAGTGCGTTGTGGCACAGGAATATACTGTTGAACAATTGAACCACGGCCGTAAAGTCTATGACTTTATGCGCTGGGACTACTGGGCTTTCGGCATCTCCGGTTTTCTGCTGATTGCCGCCATTGTCGTGATGGGCGTGCGTGGGTTTAACTGGGGTCTGGATTTCACTGGTGGTACGGTGATTGAAATTACCCTTGAAAAACCTGCCGATATGGACCAGATGCGTCTGGCGCTGCAGAAGGCGGGCTTCGAAGAGCCGCAGCTGCAGAACTTCGGTAGCAGCCGTGACATCATGGTACGTATGCCGCCGGTACATGATACCAACGGCAGCCAGGAGCTGGGCAGCAAGGTCGTTAATGTGATTAACGAATCGACCAGCCAGAATGCGACCGTCAAACGAATTGAATTTGTGGGACCGAGCGTCGGGGCAGACCTGGCACAAAGCGGCGCAATGGCGCTGCTGGCCGCCTTGATCTGTATCCTGGTCTACGTTGGTTTCCGCTTTGAGTGGCGTCTTGCTGCCGGGGTCGTTATCGCCCTGGCGCACGATGTGGTAATTACGATGGGCATCCTGTCGCTGTTCCATATCGAGATCGATCTGACCATCGTCGCGTCACTGATGTCGGTTATCGGCTACTCGCTGAACGACAGCATCGTGGTATCGGACCGTATCCGTGAAAACTTCCGTAAGATCCGCCGCGGTACGCCGTATGAGATCTTTAACGTGTCGTTGACGCAGACGCTGCATCGTACCTTGATCACCTCAGGGACCACCTTGATGGTTATCCTGATGCTGTTCCTCTTTGGCGGCCCGGTGCTGGAAGGCTTCTCGCTGACCATGCTGATCGGTGTCTCCATCGGTACAGCTTCTTCTATCTACGTGGCGTCGGCACTGGCGCTGAAGCTGGGCATGAAGCGCGAGCATATGCTGCAGCAGAAAGTCGAGAAAGAAGGCGCGGATCAGCCGTCCATTCTGCCGTAAGTCAGAACGGTTCTGAGAACGCAATCCCGGTCGCAAGGCCGGGATTTTTTTATTACAGGGCCTTTGAATTTCGCTACTCTCCTTGCATTGTGTTTAATGAGATGGAGATACGCCCATGGCCACGATAGCCCTTTCCACCGTCGCCCCGCCAACCCTCTGGCACGACCTGCCTTCCGTCACGCTCAGCGATGAGACCTTGCGTCAGCGCAAAGCCAACGTGCTTGCGCAGATGGCCCGCGACGGGTATGACACCCTGATCATCTATGCCGATAAAGAGCACGGCGGCAACTTTGAGTATCTCACCGGGTTTATTCCGCGGTTTGAAGAGGCGCTGCTGGTGCTGCATCGCGAGGGGGAGGCGGTGCTGGTGTTGGGCAACGAAAACCTCAAGCTGGCGGCCTTTGCCCGGCTGGAGAACCGGGTGATCCACGCCCCATGGTTCTCATTGCCGAACCAGCCGATGACCACGGACAAAAGTCTGCCGCAGCTGCTGCAGGATGCGGGGATCGTGGCGGGGAAAACGCTGGGGCTGGCGGGCTGGAAGCTGTTTACCGGCGACGCCGACGACCGGGCGCAGATGTTCGACCTGCCTGCGTTTATCGTCGACGCCATTCGCCAGGCCGCGGGGCCGCAGGCGCACCTGCGCAATGCCACGGGGATTTTTATCGCCCCGGACTGCGGGGTAAGAACGGTCAATAACGCCAATGAACTGGCCCATTATGAATATGGCGCGAACCTCGCATCGACGGCGGTTCTGACCGCGCTTGACGCCATTGCCCCCGGCAAAACCGAAAAGCAGATCGGCGCGCTGCTGGCGGCGCAAGGGCAGCCTAACACCGTGGTGATGATTGCCGCCACCGGCGATCGCTTTGCCCATGCCAACCTCTATCCTGGCGATAAGACTATCCAGCGTGGCGATAAATTCTCGCTGACCACCAGTTACAAAGGCGGGTTAAGCAGCCGCGCCGCCTACGTGGTGAGCGATGCCGCCGAGCTGGCGCCGGAGGTGGCGGACTATCTTGAAGTGGTGGCGAAGCCCTATTTCAAGGCGGTGGTCAGCTGGCTGGAGAATTTACGCATCGGTATGCGCGGCGGCGAGATGTACGCACTGATCGAGAGTGTACTGCCGAAGGCGGACTATCACTGGCATCTGAACCCCGGGCATCTGGTGGCGGACGAAGAGTGGCTGTGCTCACCTGTCGGGCCTGATTCCAACGCCTGCATCCGTAGCGGTATGCTGCTGCAAATCGATATTATTCCCTCACGGGCGGGGTATGCCGGTGCCAGCATCGAAGACACCGTGGCGGTGGCCGATAAGGCGCTGCGCGATGCACTGGCGCAGGATTGGCCGCAGCTGTGGCAGCGAATTGTCACCCGGCGCGCCTGGATCCGCCAGCAGTTAGGGATAGACCTGCCGGAAGAAGTACTGCCATTTTCCAATACCGTCGGCTATCTGCGCCCGTGGCTGCTGGATCACTCCCGCGCGCTGGTGTGTACCGCCTCACAGGTGTAGAACGTTGGTGGTGTGAAAGTAGTTAAACACTCCTGACAGTATGCTGTCAGGAGGCCTGGCATACACTCCTCCTGAACCCACACAATGGACAGGAGGATGTATGAACAACGTAATTAACTGGTTTGAAATTCCGGTCGCCGACATGGATCGTGCCGTGGCGTTTTACGAGCCGGTGATGCAGGTCACGCTGAAGCGGGAAAATATGGACTGCGCTCAACTGGCCGTATTCCCTTATCAGGATCCGGCCCCCGGCGGCGCGCTGGCAAAGTTTGACGGTGTTAAACCCGCCGATCAGGGCTGCATTATCTATCTGCATACTGACAATCTGACGGCGACGCTTGACCGGGTGAGCTCTGCGGGAGGGCGCTGCGTTTTTGGTCCGCTGCAGCTGGCGGACGACATCGGGACGATTGCCCTGTTTATCGACAGTGAAGGCAACCGGATTGGCCTGCATCAACCAGCATAAATGAGATAACGCTTATGAGCCGACGCGCCGACCGCCTTTTTCAAATCGTCCAGATCCTGCGGGGGAGAAGATTAACCACCGCCGGGCTGCTGGCCGAGCGGCTCGGCGTATCGGAACGCACGATTTACCGCGATATTCGCGACCTGTCGCTCTCCGGCGTCCCGGTTGAGGGAGAGGCCGGCAGCGGCTATCGACTGCTGGCAGGCTACGATCTGCCGCCGCTGATGCTAACGACCCAGGAGTCGGAGGCGCTGGTCGCGGCGATTCGGCTGCTGCAAACCTGGGGCGGCGTTTCGATGTCCCAGGCGCTGGAATCGGCGCAGGAAAAAGTGCTGGCCATACTGCCGGCGGAGAGCCGACGCCAGGCAGAGCAATCGCGTCTGTTCGCCCCGGACTTTGGTTCGCAGGGCTACACCAAAGAGCAGTTTGATCTGGTGCATCGGGCGGTCTCGGGCCAGCAGGTTCTTGATCTGCACTATCGGGATGAAGCCGGAAAAGTATCGCAGCGTGAAGTGCTGCCGCTGGGGCTGTTTTTCTGGGGGGAACGCTGGCTGCTGGTGAGCTGGTGCGAATTGCGCGCCGATTATCGCTGCTTTCGCCTCGACCGATGTCTGAATATTGTGGCGACCGGGCGCCATTTTAGCGAACGGGCTGACCGCTCATTGAGTGATTTCTTGCGTAAGGTGAAGTGCGAGGAGCGCTAAGACAATATCATCCCCGGCGTTGCCGCCGGGGAAAATCAGCAGCGATTAGAAGTTGTAACCGACAACGAAGTAACCACCCCAGCCGGTAGAGCGAACATTGAAGTCGCCGTCGCCGAAGTTCAGCTTAGCGTCATCCGCCCACTGACCACCGTTGTGCCAGTAACGAGCAACCACCGAGTAGTGCCAGTGCGCATAGTTCAGCGCCAGGATGTGGCTGGACGCGATGGAGTTGCTGGTGCGCGCGTGCTTGCCGTTCATGTCGTAGAAGTTGTCATCGCCCAGATCGGAACCCCAGTCAAAGTTGGTGAAGCCGATGTAGCTCAGGGAACCGCCCCACAGGTCGGTCAGCGGAACAAAGTATTTCACTTTGAAACGGTAGCCATCCCACTCGTTTTCGTTGGAAGCACCGTAGTTCTGCCACTGATATTTCGCATAAACGTTCAGGGACAGGCTCATCGGCAGGCCGGTATCGATATCGGTACCCAGACCCATATACCAGGTGCTCTGCTCCTGGGAATCGTTACGACCCATATCGTAGATGTAGTTGTTGGCGAAATACCACTCTTTGAACGGGCCGAAGCTGAGGTCGGTGTTGGTCAGCTTGTCGATAGAGAAACGCGGTTCGATTTCCATAAACAGCGGGGAACCGTTGTTCCAGATACCTTTTGCGGTGCTGTTACCGCCAAAGAATACCGGTGCATCGATATAACCGTAGAAATCAAACCAGTCTTTTTTGGCGAACGCTTCGTATTCCAGGTAGGTATCGTTACGGATCTGCGGTCCAAAACGGGTGTGGTAGCTGCCCACCACGTTCACACTCTGGTGCCACCAATCAGACAGGTACTGAGGTTTGTCGTTTTCTGCCGCGCCAGCAGTGAAAGATGCGGAGAGCGCCAGGACCGCGCTTGCTGCCAGTAATGTTTTTTTCATAATGATGCCACTGTTTAAATTAAGCCAAAAGGCGTTAAGAACGTTGCCGAAGCGTTTCTAAATATTTCGTATTTCTGTGGCGTCTATTATAGAAATCATTGCTCACAAAAATATGTGTTGTTTCACATAAAGTAAACACACGTAATCGATTGCGTTCACGATTCTATGCATTTCCTGACAAAATGCCACTGAAATTCATCAATGGCGTCAATTTTCACTGAACTGTTCGCAAAATTTGTAAATGGATTTATGGCGGGGAAATCGGGTGTCGAAGACACCCGTTGGCAGAGGTTATTGCGGAGTGGCGGGCTGGATGTCGTGAATACGCAGGAAACCGAGCTGTTCCGGGGGGATGCCGTTCAGGCGCAGCGGAATATCCACATCGCTGGGGGCCAGAATACTGGCAGGGGCGCTGATCAGCTGCTCCTGGACGTTCACTTCCTGATAGCTCTGGGTGGTGCCGGTGATCTGCCCGGAAGCGACGGTGGCGCTAAATGCCGGAAGTGGATCGTTGGATTCACCCTGAATGCGCAAGGTCAGACGGGTGCCGTCACCATCGGCAGCAATATCCCGCAGCGACATGCGTAACGTGCCGATCTGGCTCTCCAGGCGCGCCGGGGTTTTGGCGCCAGGCAGAAGATAGACGCCGCTGCTGGATTTCGCATTCAGGGAATTTTGCTGGGTAATTTTCACCGTTTGCTGATTCAACTGAGTCATCTCTTTGCTCAGCGTGCTCACGCTTTGATGCATCTGCCGGACTTCACTTTGCTGCGCGCAGGCGCTGAGCGTGAACAACGTCGTCAGTATCGCCAGCTTTAAATAATGTCTTGTCATCGTAGGGGATTCCGTCAAAAGGGGATAACTCATGGTAGATCGTCTCTGATAACCAACCATAGATCCTTTGTCTCAAAAGCTCTTTCTTTGTAGTCGGGTCACTTCGCGGTAAACTATCCATCAGTTTAACTTCATATCAGGACGCGCCATGCATTGCCCATTCTGTTTCGCCGTAGATACCAAAGTGATCGACTCCCGCCTGGTGGGAGAGGGCTCCTCTGTGCGTCGTCGTCGGCAGTGCCTGGTTTGTAACGAACGTTTTACGACGTTTGA
This sequence comes from Enterobacter sp. JUb54, assembly GCF_014298075.1. GTDB lineage: Bacteria > Pseudomonadota > Gammaproteobacteria > Enterobacterales > Enterobacteriaceae > Klebsiella > Klebsiella lignicola. The sequence continues at coordinate 2,854,370 of NZ_CP060418.1, read as the reverse complement.
GGTGGCAGAGCTGGTGATGCCTCGGGTGGTCAAGAGCGACGAGGTGCGGGAACCGTTCAATGAGGATAAGCTGCGCAGCGGAATGCTGAAAGCGTTGGAAAAACGCCCGGTCAGCGCCGACGACGTAGAAATGGCGCTTAACCACATCAAAACGCACCTGCGCGGCACCGGTGAACGCGAAGTGCCCAGCAAGATGATCGGCAACCTGGTGATGGAACAGCTGAAAAAGCTCGATAAAGTCGCCTACATCCGCTTTGCTTCGGTCTATCGTAGCTTTGAAGACATCAAAGAATTTGGCGAAGAGATCGCCCGCTTACAGGATTAAGTCATGCATGACGAAATGTACATGGCGCGCGCTCTGAAGCTGGCGCAGCGCGGGCGTTTTACCACCCATCCCAATCCTAACGTCGGCTGTGTGATCGTCAAAAACGGCGAAATCGTCGGCGAAGGTTTTCACTACCGGGCCGGTGAGCCGCATGCAGAAGTGCATGCGCTGCGGATGGCCGGTGAACAAGCCCGAGGCGCGACCGCCTACGTGACGCTGGAACCGTGCAGCCATCATGGCCGCACGCCGCCGTGCTGTGAGGCGCTGATCGCCGCCGGCGTGACCCGCGTCGTGGCCGCCATGCAGGATCCAAACCCGCAGGTAGCGGGGCGCGGCCTGTACCGTTTGCAGCAGGAAGGCATCGACGTCAGCCATGGCCTGATGATGAACGAGGCCGAAGCGCTGAATAAAGGCTTCCTGAAGCGCATGCGCACCGGTTTCCCGTATGTGCAGCTCAAACTGGGCGCTTCGCTGGATGGCCGTACCGCCATGGCCAGCGGCGAAAGCCAGTGGATCACTTCGCCGCAGGCGCGACGCGACGTACAGCGTCTGCGCGCGCAGAGCCACGCCATTCTGACCAGCAGCGCCACCGTGCTGGCAGACGACCCGGCAATGACCGTGCGTTGGGAATCGCTGGACTCCGACACTCAGGCGCTGTACCCGCAGGACAATCTGCGTCAGCCGCTGCGTATCGTTATCGACAGCCATAACCGCGTGACCCCGCAGCACCGCATCGTGCAGCAGCCGGGCGAAACGCTGTTTGCCCGCACCCAGGCCGACGATCGCGCGTGGCCGGAAAACGTGCGCACGCTGCAGGTGCCGGAGCACAACGGCCATCTCGATCTGGTGCTGTTGATGATGCAACTGGGCAAGCAGCAGGTGAACAGTATCTGGGTGGAAGCCGGCCCGACCCTCGCCGGGGCGCTATTACAGGCAGGTGTGGTGGACGAGCTTATCGTTTATATTGCGCCTAAACTGTTAGGCAATGCGGCGCGTGGATTATGTGCGCTGCCGGGGCTTGAGAAACTACAGGATGCCCCCCATTTCAAATTCAATGAGATACGTCATGTCGGCCCGGATGTGTGCCTGCATTTAGTGAATGCCTGATTCAGGGCAGGCGTGTTGCGACGCAACGTCATTCCTCTGCCAGCGACCGCGAGGCAGTTTGAAGGATGAAGTGTATAAATTATTATGATAGAATCCGCCCCCCTTGCGGGGCCATATGAACCCGAAGGAAGAGTATGAACATTATTGAAGCTAACGTTGCTACCCCGGACGCTCGCGTCGCCATCACCATTGCGCGTTTCAACAACTTTATCAATGACAGCCTGCTGGAAGGTGCAATTGACGCCCTGAAGCGCATCGGTCAGGTAAAAGATGAAAACATTACCGTTGTTTGGGTTCCAGGCGCGTATGAGCTGCCACTGGCGGCTGGCGCACTGGCAAAAACCGGTAAATATGACGCAGTGATTGCTCTGGGTACGGTGATTCGTGGTGGTACCGCGCACTTTGAATATGTGGCTGGCGGAGCAAGCAACGGCCTCGCGCATGTCGCGCAGGAGAGCGAAATCCCGGTAGCCTTTGGTGTTCTGACCACTGAAAGTATTGAACAAGCCATCGAACGCGCTGGTACCAAAGCCGGTAACAAAGGCGCAGAAGCTGCGCTGACCGCGCTGGAAATGATTAACGTATTGAAAGCCATCAAGGCCTGATTTTTTTGTAAGGGGAATTCCGTGAAACCTGCTGCTCGTCGCCGCGCCCGTGAGTGTGCTGTCCAGGCGCTTTACTCCTGGCAGTTGTCCCAGAACGACATCGCTGATGTCGAATACCAGTTCCTGGCGGAACAGGATGTCAAAGATGTCGACGTTCTGTATTTCCGTGAACTGCTGTCCGGAGTGGCGACTAACAGCGCATACCTCGACGGCCTGATGAAGCCGTACCTGTCCCGTCTGCTCGAAGAGCTGGGCCAGGTGGAAAAAGCGGTACTGCGTATCGCCCTGTTCGAGCTGTCAAAACGTGACGATGTCCCGTACAAAGTGGCGATTAACGAAGCTATCGAACTGGCGAAAACTTTTGGCGCTGAAGACAGCCATAAGTTTGTTAACGGCGTGCTGGACAAAGCAGCCCCGGCAATTCGTCCCAACAAAAAGTAAACCCCAGGCCGGTGTGACCGGGGATTCTCCCCGAGAAACCGTCCACAGAACCTGCTTCAGCCGGCAACTAAACTCGTCGGCTGGAACAGGTTCTTATTCTTTTCTTTTGCTGAGGCATAACGTATGGCATGCGGCGAATTTTCCCTGATTGCCCGTTATTTTGATCGCGTAAAAAGCAGGCGTCTCGATGTGGAGACCGGCATCGGCGATGACTGCGCTCTCCTGAATATCCCCGAGAAAAAAACGCTGGCAATCAGCACCGACACGCTGGTGGCGGGAAACCATTTCTTACCTGATATCGACCCTGCCGACCTTGCCTACAAGGCGCTGGCGGTCAATCTGAGCGACCTCGCGGCCATGGGTGCTGAACCCGCGTGGCTGACGCTGGCGCTGACCTTACCCGACGTGGATGAGGCGTGGCTGGAATCGTTCAGCGACAGCCTGTTCATGCAGCTCAACTATTACGATATGCAGCTGATTGGCGGGGACACCACCCGTGGTCCGCTGTCGATGACCCTGGGTATTCACGGCTTTGTCCCGCCGGGACGCGCCCTGAAACGCGCCGGGGCAAAACCCGGAGACTGGATTTACGTCACCGGTACTCCCGGGGACAGCGCAGCCGGGCTGGCGATATTGCAGGAGCGACTGAACGTCGAGTCTGCGGCCGATGCCGACTACCTGCTGGCGCGCCATTTGCGTCCGATGCCGCGGATATTGCAGGGGCAGGCGCTACGCGATCTCGCCAGTTCGGCGATCGATCTTTCCGACGGGCTGATCTCCGATCTTGGCCATATCCTGAAAGCCAGCGGCTGCGGGGCGCGGATCGATCTCGATGCGATGCCGCTCTCCGATGCGATGCTGCGTCAGGTGGCACCGGAGCAGGCCTTGCGCTGGGCGCTGGCTGGCGGGGAAGATTATGAGCTGTGCTTTACCGTACCAGAACTGAACCGCGGCGCGCTGGACGTCGCTATCGGCCAGCTGGGGGCGCGTTTTACCTGCATTGGGCAGATTTGCGCGGAAGCGGATGGCCTGCAGCTGCTGCAAGCCGGCAAACCGGTGGAGCTGGATTTAAAGGGGTACGATCACTTTGGCGCGTAGCAAAGATGTCGCAAAAAGCCGCCTCAATATGGGCAATCCCTGGCATTTGCTGGCCACCGGCTTCGGCAGTGGGTTAAGCCCCATCGTGCCGGGCACCATGGGCTCGCTGGCGGCGATCCCGTTCTGGTATCTGATGACATTCCTCCCCTGGCAGCTCTATTCGCTGGTGGTGATGATGAGCATCTGTATCGGGGTCTATATCTGCCATCGCACGGCGAAAGACATGGGGACTCACGACCACGGCAGCATCGTCTGGGACGAGTTTGTCGGGATGTGGATCACCCTGATGGCGCTGCCGACCCTCGACTGGCAATGGGTGGCCGCCGGGTTCGTGATCTTCCGTATCTTCGATATGTGGAAACCGTGGCCGATCCGCTGGTTCGATCGCAATATCCACGGCGGAATGGGGATCATGGTCGATGATATCGTCGCCGGCGTGATCTCCGCCGGGGTGCTGTACCTGGTGGGGCACCACTGGCCAATCGGTATCCTGTAAGGCTATCTCCCCGGCGGCGTGTTGCGCGCCGGGGCACTGACTTATTTAAAGCCGACAATCGGGTGTGGTTGATAGGGTTCTTCCAGCTTGTCGACCTGCTCGGGCGTGAGTGTGATATCCACTGCGCTAAGCAGTTCATCGAGCTGCTCTTGCCGCGATGCCCCAATGATCGGGGCGGCAACGCCGGGCTTGCTCAATAGCCACGCCAGCGCGGCCTGTGCGCGATTCACACCAAGATCCTCCGCCACCTCAGCAAGATTCTGCGCAATTAGCGCATCGTTGTCATCCGCGGCGCTGTAGAGCGATTTGCCCACCTCATCAGAAACCAGACGCGCGGTAGTCTCTCCCCACGGACGCGTCAGGCGACCGCGCGCCAGCGGGCTCCAGGGAATCACCGACACGCCAGCGCGCTGACACAGCGGCAGCATTTCGTTTTCTTCTTCGCGATAGATCAGGTTGTAGTGGTCTTGCATGGTGACGAAGCGCGCCCAGCCGTGTTGTTCCTGTAACTGCAGCGCCTGGGCAAACTGGCGGGCGTGCATCGACGAGGCGCCGATGTAACGGGCTTTCCCCGCTTTGACCACGTCATTCAGCGCCTCCAGCGTCTCTTCAATCGGCGTGGTGTAGTCCCAGCGATGGATTTGCAGCAGGTCGACATACTCCATCCCCAGACGTTTCAGGCTGTCGTCAATGGAGCGCAAGATCTGTCCGCGGGAGAGGCCTTCCGGCAGATCGCCCACCGGGTAATAGACTTTAGTGGCGACCACGACCTCATCGCGGCGGGCAAAATCACGCAGCGCGCGGCCGACGATCTCTTCGCTGCTGCCGTCAGAGTAGCTGTTGGCGGTATCGAAAAAGTTAATGCCGTTCTCCAGCGCATGCTGAATCAGCGGGCGGCTGCTCTCTTCGGGTAAGGTCCAGGCGTGATTGCCGCGATCCGGTTCACCAAAGGTCATACAGCCGAGGCACAGTCGGGATACCTTGAGTTGGGTTGCTACTGGCGTGATGTATTGCATGAACGGCTCCTGCTATCAGCAAAAAGATACCCTTTAAGCATAGCAGGCGCCGTTAGTGGGGGCGGGATCAGGCCAGCCAGGCCGTGATTTTCGCGGTGATACCGGCAGCATCAAGACCGAGGTCGGCACGCACTTCTTCCTGTGTCCCCTGCGGGATGAAGAAGTCCGGCAGACCGATATTCAACACCGGAACCGCGCGACGATGCGCCATCAGCAGCTCATTCACACCGCTGCCTGCGCCGCCCATAATGGCGTTCTCTTCGAGGGTCACCAGCACGTCGTGCTCCGTGGCCAACTGCAAAATCAGCGCATCATCAAGGGGCTTCACAAAGCGCATATCGACCAGCGTCGCGTTGAGCGTCTCCGCCGCCTGAGCGGCTTCCGGCAGCAGGGTGCCGAAGTTGAGGATCGCGATTTTTTCACCGCGGCGTTTCTCCACGCCTTTGCCGATTGGCAGCGAGGCCAGCGGTTCCAGCGTCGCACCGGTGCCGGTACCGCGCGGATAGCGGACTGCGCTCGGGCCAGCGTTGTAGTGATAGCCGGTGTAGAGCATCTGGCGGCACTCGTTCTCGTCGCTTGGCGTCATGATCACCATCTCCGGGATACAGCGCAGGAAGGAGAGATCGAAGGCGCCCTGGTGGGTTTGCCCATCGGCACCGACGATACCCGCACGGTCGATGGCAAACAGTACCGGCAGCTTCTGGATAGCGACGTCGTGAATCAGCTGATCGTAAGCCCGCTGCAGGAAGGTGGAGTAGATGGCCACTACCGGCTTATAGTCGCCGATCGCCAGACCCGCGGCGAAAGTGACCGCGTGCTGTTCGGCAATCGCCACATCGAAATACTGGTCAGGGAATTTTTTGGAAAACTCGACCATCCCCGAGCCTTCGCGCATCGCCGGGGTGACGGCCATCAGCCTGGCGTCTTTCGCCGCGGTTTCGCACAGCCAGTCGCCGAAAATTTTCGAATAAGAGGGCAGGCCGCCGCTGCTTTTCGGCAGGACGCCGCTGGTGTGGTCGAATTTAGGCACCGCGTGGAAGGTAATCGGGTCTTTTTCCGCCGGCTCATAGCCGCGACCTTTTTTGGTCATAATATGCAGGAACTGCGGCCCTTTCAGGTCACGCATATTTTTCAGCGTGGTGACCAGCCCCAGCACATCGTGACCATCCACCGGGCCGATGTAGTTAAAGCCCAGCTCTTCAAACAGCGTACCGGGCACCACCATCCCTTTGAGATGTTCTTCGGTGCGCTTGAGCAGCTCTTTAATCGGCGGCACGCCGGAGAAGACTTTCTTCCCGCCTTCGCGCAGCGATGAGTACAGTTTCCCCGACAGCAGCTGCGCCAGGTGATTATTCAGCGCGCCGACATTCTCGGAGATCGACATTTCGTTATCGTTGAGTACGACCAGCAGATCGGGTTTGATATCGCCTGCGTGGTTCATGGCCTCAAACGCCATGCCCGCGGTAATGGCGCCGTCGCCGATGACGCAGACCGCGCGTCGCTGTTTGTCTTCTTTCGCGGCGGCAATCGCCACCCCGATGCCGGCAGAAATAGAGGTTGATGAGTGACCGACGCTCAGTACGTCATATTCGCTTTCGCCACGCCACGGGAACGGATGCAGACCCCCTTTCTGACGAATGGTGCCGATTTTATCGCGGCGACCGGTCAGGATTTTATGCGGGTAAGCCTGGTGACCAACGTCCCAGATCAGGCGGTCAAACGGCGTGTTATAGACGTAGTGAAGCGCCACGGTCAGTTCGACCGTGCCGAGGCCGGAGGCAAAATGCCCGCTGGAACGGCTGACGCTGTCCAGGAGGTAACGCCGCAGTTCGTCGCACAGTTTCGGCAGGCTATCTTTCGGCAACAAACGCAACTCCTGGGTGGAATCTACCAGCGCCAGGGTCGGGTATTTGGCAATATCAAAACTCATCAGAGACTCTTATTGTTTATTTATCACGCTGAATTATGTAATTCGCGAGCGCTTCCAGTGCCGTCGTATCCAGAGATTGTGCGGCCAGTTCATTGAGCGACTGACGGGCATCTTCAATCAGATCATGCGCTTTGGTGCGAGCTTGCTCGAGCCCCAGAAGCGCGGGATAAGTGCTTTTACCTAACTGCTGGTCGGCACCCTGGCGTTTGCCAAGCGTCGCAGTATCCCCTACCACGTCAAGAATGTCATCCTGGACCTGGAAGGCGAGACCGATATTTTGCGCAAAGCGTTCAAGGGCCGGCAGGGCCGCACGACCACGTTCGCCTGCGCTCAGCGCGCCCATCCGCACCGCGGCGCAAATAAGGGCTCCGGTTTTGTGGCGATGAATACGCTCCAGCGCCTGCAGATCAACCTGATGGCCTTCCGCTTCGAGATCCAGCGCCTGTCCGCCGCACATGCCCGCAACACCGCTGGCGTGGGCCAGCGCTGACACCATTGCCAGGCGATCGCGGTCCGGCACTTCAGGCATCGGCGCATCACTCAGTATAGAAAATGCCAGCGTTTGTAGCGCATCACCGGCAAGAATTGCGTTCGCTTCGCCAAATTTAACGTGACAGGTCGGCAAACCGCGGCGCAGATCGTCATCGTCCATCGCCGGGAGATCGTCATGCATCAGAGAATAAGCGTGGATGCATTCAACGGCGGCGGCCGGGGCATCCAGCGTTGTACGGCTGACGCCGAACATATCACCGGTGGCATAGACGAGGAACGGGCGCAGGCGTTTACCGCCTAATAATGCGCCATACTGCATGGCTTCAACCAGTGGAGTGTTCTGAAAAGGCAGTGGCGCAAGGAAACGACGCAGCGCGTCGTTAGCCTGCTCAACGCAGGCCTGGAGCTGTTGCGAGAAGTCCATTTATTCGGCGTCCGGCGTAAAAGGCGTGAGTGGGCTCTCTTCTCTGTCGGCCAGCAGAATCTGTACACGCTGCTCGGCCTGCTGCAGCCGGGCCTGGCCCTGGCGCGCCAGCTGTACGCCACGCTCAAACTCGCTGAGCGCTTCTTCTAACGGGAGCGCGCCGCTTTCCAGACGATTAACAATCTGTTCCAGCTCGCCCAGGGCGGTTTCAAAGCTGGCCGGGGCCTCATTTTTCTTTGGCATAGTGAATGTAGACTCTTGTTATGTCGCGACACCAATATGGTAACGAAGTCACGTGGTTAAGCAAATACAGACGTCGTCCTTTCGCGGATTTGTTCCCGAAAGCGTGCGCAACCGCTGCCGGCAGGCTCGTCGCGTGCCTGTAGCGATGGCCTGCCCCGAATGATTTTATGTAAAACCCGCAATGGTGATATACTGCGCTCCCTGGATGCAGGCACTACGGTGCGCTGCAGTACATCTTTTGCTTAAAGCCCGTCGGGCTTGCCAACGAACTATTGTCGCTATGAAGTTTATCATTAAATTGTTCCCGGAAATCACCATCAAAAGCCAATCCGTGAGATTGCGCTTCATTAAAATCTTAACCGGGAACATTCGTAACGTTCTCAAAAACTATGATGAGACGCTGGCCGTTGTCCGTCATTGGGATCATATCGAAGTTCGCGCGAAAGACGAAAATCAGCGGCCGATCATCCGCGATGCGCTGACCCGAATCCCCGGTATCCATCATATTCTGGAAGTCGAAGACGTGCCGTTCACGTCGCTGCACGATATTTTCGAGCAAACGCTGCCGCTGTGGCGCGAAACGCTGGAAGGCAAAACCTTCTGCGTGCGCGTAAAACGTCGCGGTAAGCATGAGTTTACCTCTATCGAAGTGGAACGCTACGTCGGCGGTGGCCTGAATCAGCACATCGAAACCGCGCGCGTGAAGCTGACTAATCCGGATATCACGGTCAATCTGGAAATCGAAAACGATCGTCTGCTGCTGGTGAAAGGGCGTTACGAAGGTATTGGCGGTTTCCCGATCGGGACTCAGGAAGACGTGCTGTCGCTGATTTCCGGCGGTTTCGATTCCGGCGTTTCCAGCTATATGCTGATGCGTCGCGGCTGCCGCGTGCACTACTGCTTCTTTAATCTGGGCGGTGCAGCCCATGAAATCGGCGTTCGCCAGGTGGCTCACTATCTGTGGAACCGCTTCGGCAGCTCCCACCGCGTCCGCTTCGTGGCGATTAACTTTGAGCCGGTGGTCGGTGAGATCCTCGAAAAAGTTGACGATGGCCAGATGGGCGTGGTGCTCAAGCGCATGATGGTTCGCGCGGCGTCGAAAGTCGCTGAACGTTACGGCGTACAGGCTCTGGTGACCGGTGAAGCGCTGGGCCAGGTTTCCAGCCAGACCCTGACCAACCTGCGGTTGATCGACAACGTCTCCGACACGCTGATTCTGCGTCCGCTGATCTCGCACGATAAAGAGCACATTATTAACCTGGCGCGGGAAATCGGTACTGAAGATTTTGCTCGCACCATGCCGGAATACTGCGGCGTGATTTCGAAGAGCCCGACCGTGAAAGCGGTGAAGGCGAAGATTGAAGCGGAAGAAGAAAACTTCGACTTCAGCATCCTCGATAAAGTGGTCGAGGAAGCGAATAACGTTGATATTCGCGATATCGCCCAGCAGACCCAGCAGGACGTGGTGGAAGTCGAAACCGTGACCGGCTTCGGCCCGAACGACGCGATTCTGGATATCCGCTCTATTGACGAGCAGGATGACAAACCGCTGAAGCTCGACGGCGTAGACGTGGTGTCATTACCGTTCTACAAGCTGAGCACCAAATTCGGCGATCTGGATCAGAGCAAAACCTACCTGCTGTGGTGCGAACGCGGTGTGATGAGCCGTCTGCAGGCGCTGTATCTGCGCGAGCAGGGCTTTGAGAATGTGAAGGTATATCGCCCGTAACCACGACGAGCGACGGTCATCCCGGATAGCGGCATTGTCATGCCTTATCCGGGCGACTAAAGCCGTATTGGTGGCAGTAACCCCGCGAAGCGCAACGCCAGCGGGGAAATCCCAGGCCTGTCAGGCTTCGTAGAAGTTATAAATCCCCGCCGCCATCACCAGCTGTGATGCGACCTCATAGGCCGTTTCACGCCCGACCAGCAGATCGATCATTTTGAGCGCAAAATCAATCGAGGTTCCCGGCCCCTGGCTGGTGAGCAGGTTGACCCGTGGGTCCCAGACGACACGCTTATCCTGCCACTGATCCGGCGGAATGCGGTCCTTTAACGCCGGAAAGCCCGTCATATTGCCGATCGGGAAAAGGTTATGCGGCACCAACACGGTGGCGGCAGCGGCGCAGATAGCAGCAACGATGCGCCCGGAGAGATGAAACTGCCTGACCGTCTCCACCAGCAGCGGGCTGTCGCGGAAATATTCCGCGCCTTTAATGCCGCCCGGCAGGACGATAATGTCGTAATCGCCATCCGCTACTTCTACCAGCGGGGCATCGGCCAGCAGCTTCACGCCGCGCGAGCAGACCACGGTCAGGCTGCCATCGCTGGCGACGCTGGCGGTGGTTACCTGCACGCCGCCACGGACCAGTAAATCGATGGTGGTGACCGCTTCGGTCTCTTCGCTACCAGGGGCGAGGCAAATCAGTGCCGACGCGCTCATATTCATTCTCCTTACGCTTTACCAGTTCAAACAAGCGGGCATTTTCCGGTACGGCAAGCCCGTGGGCGCGAGCGCGCTTTAGCAAAAAACCGGTGATATAGTCGATTTCCGTATGACGCTGCGCGCGAATATCCTGCAGCATCGAAGAGATATTTTCTGCCGTACTTTCAATGACCTGATGGACATAAAATAACAGGTTTTCCGGTGAAGTATGAATACCTTCGCGTTCCATGACCGCCGCCACCTCGCGGCAAATCACCTCGACTTCCTCGGGATAGTGGCGTAAATCGCCGTTCCGGCACTCTTTTAAGGCGGTCAGCGGGTTAATGACACAGTTGACCGCCAGCTTGCTCCACGTCGCCGGCAGAATATTATTGTGCCAGGCGACGTCCGGCAGAACGTTTTGCAGGACGTCGGCAAGATAGCTGTAATCCTCCGGGTAGGGCTTTGCCGGGCCAATATGGGTGGTGCCGTTGGCGACGTGAACAATCACGTTACCATCGCGGCGCGCGGCCTGGGTGGTAGAGGCCAGCAGCAGCGGCTGCTGCACGCCTTTTAGCTCATCGATCGTGCCCATGCCGTTATGGATAAGCAGAATTGGCGACGAAACGGGCAGGATAGAGGCCAGATTCTTTACCGCAGTGGAGACCTGCCAGGCCTTTAATGTGACCACCAGCAGGTCGCTGCTGGCGAGAAAGTCGGGATCGTTAGCGGTGAGCGATTCATTAAAGATGGTGCCGTCAGTCTCGATCAGGTTGACGCTACAGAAGGGTTGCGGGACGCGTAACCAGCCCTGGACTTCGTTTGCGTGTTTGTACAACGCGGTAAGCCACAGTTGCCCCAGTGCACCGCATCCAAGTACGGTTACTTTCATTATTCCTCCTCACCTGCGACGTCCTCAGGCATTCATAGCTAAAGTATATACTCGTTGCCCTTCCGGCTGCAGCCTGGCACAGGTTTAGTATGACATCATCGGCTATGCTTGCGGGATAAGCAGTTGAGTTATGCCGCGTTGCGGGTATTATGCAACGCAAAAGCAACAGAAGGAGAGGAAAAGATGCCATCTTTCGATATTGTCTCTGAAGTCGATCTTCAGGAAGTTCGAAACGCCGTAGAGAATGCGACCCGTGAAGTTGAGTCGCGTTTTGATTTTCGTAACGTTGAAGCGAGCTTTGAGCTGAACGAAAAAAACGAGACCATCAAGGTCCTCAGTGAATCTGATTTCCAGATTAACCAGCTGTTGGATATTCTGCGCGCGAAGCTGTTAAAACGCGGTATTGAAGGCAGCTCTATCGAAGTGCCTGACGAGTTCGTACACAGCGGTAAAACCTGGTTTGTTGATGCCAAACTGAAGCAGGGTATTGAGAGCGCGATGCAGAAAAAAATCGTTAAGCTCATCAAAGACAGCAAGCTGAAGGTGCAGGCGCAGATTCAGGGTGAAGAGATTCGCGTGACCGGTAAGGCGCGTGACGACCTGCAGGCCGTGATGGCGCTGGTGCGCGGTGGCGATCTGGGGCAGCCGTTCCAGTTCAAAAACTTCCGCGACTAAGTCGGGATTTTTGCCACGCTGGCGCGAGTGCTTTTCGCCGAACGCCAGCCAGTAAAAAGCGGGGACTTCCCCGCTTTTTTTACGCCCCTTTGATGGCCTGCTCAATCTCGAAGCGGTTGGTCACCTTGCTGTCGATCTTGATATACACCGAGCGTTCGTCGGCGATAACCAGCGCCTGCTTCACGCCATCTTTCGCCAGCAGTCGCTCCTGCAGCGTTGCATCGGCCACCACATCATCAGGGATTTCGACCCGCAGACTGCTGACATACGGCGGTTCGCTCATCGTCCCGGCCACCAGCAGCCACAGCATCGCCAGCAGCGCGCCGAGCAGGAACACGGTTTGTGAATCAAAATAGCCATCGACCCAGCCGCCCAGCGAGCCGCCAATTGCCACCCCGAGGAACTGGCTGGTCGAATAGATCCCCATGGCGGTCCCTTTGTAGCCCGCCGGCGACTCTTTGCTGATAAGCGATGGGAGCAGCGCTTCCAGCAGGTTAAAGGCCAGGAAGAACAGCTGAACGCCGGCCACCAGCTCCCAGAAGTAACCCCCGGCGCCCCACAGCACGATTTCCGCCACCAGCAGAATCGCGACGCAGAACACGAAGACATGCTTCATCTTACGCTTCACTTCGGCGTAGATGATAAACGGTACCACTGAGACAAACGACACCAGCATGGTGACCAGGTAAATTTTCCAGTGCTCGGCGGCAGGGAAACCGGCGGCCTCCAGCTGTCCCGGCAGGGCGACAAATGTCGACATCAGCATGATGTGCAGACACATGATGCCGAAGTTAAGCTTCAGGAGTTTGGGTTCGGCAAGCACTTTACTGAAGCAGCCTTTCACCATCCCGGACTCACGGTTCAGGACATGATTATGGCTGTTAGGGACGACCCACAGCGTCAGCAGAATACCGATACTGGCGAGGATGGCGATCATCCAGAACAGGGCGTGCAGACCCAACTGGTGGGTGATAATTGGTCCCAGCACCATGGCAAGCGCAAAGGTGACGCCGAAGCTGACGCCGATAAAGGCCATCGCCTTGGTGCGGTTCTGTTCGCGGGTTAAATCGGAGAGGAGCGCCATCACCGCGGCGGCAATCGCGCCGGACCCTTGCAACGCGCGCCCGAGGATAATGCCCCAGATAGAGTCGCTGAGGGCGGCGATAATGCTGCCGATCACGAAGATAAGCAGCCCACCGACAATCAGTGGTTTACGGCCAATCCGGTCGGAAAGCAGGCCGAACGGGATTTGAAACACCGCCTGCGCCAGACCATAGATGCCAATGGCCAGGCCAATTAACGCCTCGCTGGCGCCTTGTAAAGCCATACCGTAGGTGGTCAGAACCGGCAGAACCATAAACATGCCGAGCATACGCAGCGAGAATACGGTTCCCAGACCCCAGGTTGCGCGCAGTTCACCTGGCGTCATTTTGTTATCGTTCATTACCACCTCAATCTAAAAACTGCGACTAGTGTAGTGGTGGCGGCCAGAAGCGTAAATAAATGTTTGTTTAACAGATATTACGACTCTGTTGCAGGGTGAGGTAAGCGTGGGGAAAATAACGAAACCAGTGGGGAAGCCCCACTGGCCGGTAGCACTTATTGTAAATTAAAGTCAACCCACTGGCTGCCCGCGTCGGCGGATTTGACGCACTGTTCAACCCAGTACACCCCGTGCAGGCCCGCCTCAACGTCCGGATACCAGAAGTTTTCCAGGAAGGCGCGATCGTTGCGGTCCATGGCATCTATGGCCAGCGCATAGCGACGATAGAGGTTTGCCCAGGCTTCAAACAGCCCTTCGGGATGGCCGCCGCCAATGCGGTCCTCTGCCAGCGCTGCGGGACTGAGATAATTCATGCCGCGCTCGAGAACCCGCGCCGGTTCGCCCTGTACCTCATAGCTCAGTTGGTTAGGGCGTTCGTCCCACCATTCGATACTGGCTTTTTCACCGACAACCCGCACCTTTTGCGAGTGCATCGCTCCGCTGTTCACCGCGCTGGTCCACATGGAGCCGACGGCGCCGTTATCATATTCCATCAGCACGAAGGCGTTATCTTCCAGCGGCGCCCGGGATTTCACGAAGCTCTGGCGGGAACACATCAGACGGCGAATGTTGAGATGAGGCACCATGGTTTCGGCGACAAACAGCGGGTGGGTGGCGAGGTCGCCCAGCACATAGCTCGGGCCGGCATACTTAGGGGTCACGCGCCAGCGGGTCGACTCTGCCTGCAGTTCGACGGCTTCATTATGGAATCCGTGGGCAAACTGCATCGTGATAATGCGGATCTGCCCGAGCAGGCCGTCTGCAATCATCTGCCGCGCCTGCTGAATCATCTGATAACCGGCGTAGCCGTAGGTGACGCCGACGATTTTATTGTGCTTTCTGCTTAAGGCCAGCAGCTCCTGAGCTTCGGCGGCGGTAAAGCACAGCGGTTTTTCACACACCACGTGCAGCCCTGCCTCCAGCGCTGCTTTGGTGATGGCGAAATGGGTATTGTTCGGCGTGGTCACCGAGACGACTTCAATCCCGTCAGGGCGCAGCGCTTCTTCGCGAAACAGCGTCTGGTAGTCGGCGTAGCAGCGTTCCGGCATCACCCCGAGCTGCTCGCCAAACTGGCGCCCGCGTTCAGCATCAATATCAAATGCGCCGGCCAGCAGAGTGAAGACATTATCGCGCAGCGCGGCAGAGCGGTGGCTGTAGCCAATCTGGCTGGTGGATCCGCCGCCGACCATGCCCCAACGCAGGGAGCGAGACAGGGGTTTGGTGCCGTTTAACATGGTGATCTCCTGTATAGAAACGACATATAAAAACTACAAACAGCCGATAACAGATAAAGGCGACCCACGGACCAGTTTTGGCTGTGAGTCGCGCGATGGTTGGTGCTCACTACCGGGCTACATCTCGCCGCGCGCCTCGCGCCGTTTTAGCTCGTCCATGATCTGCGGATACTGTCGGTCCAGGCGGTAAAACAGCAGGGTAATAATGACGATGATCCACAGGAAGAATGAGCCGTAGACGTAAACATGGTTGATCATATCGATCGCCGTTTGCGGCTGAACGCCTGCACCGCTGCTGGAGCTGACGTAGCCCGCCATGCTGAGCAGGCCGGAGATCACCGCCGCCGCGATCCCGGCGCCAAGCTTGGTCCCAACCGAGCCGGCGGAGAAAATCATCCCCTCTTGTCTGACCCGGGTCTTCCACTGGCCGAATTCGACGGCGTCGCCACAGAAGCCAAAGAGTACGGCGTTCAGCGGCGCGAAGCCGATGCCGCGAATAATGGCGTTTGCCAGAGTGGCGTGGTAGTCGCCGGAGCTAAACATAAACATCACCTGACCCAGCGTCGCCAGTACAATCCCGCACAGGGCCACGTTGCGTTTACCGTACTTGCGGATGGGGATAGAGCTGAGAAAGGTGAAAATAATGATACAGGCGGTTTCGGCCACGAAAATGGAACTGTAGAAGGTGTCATCGCCGAGCACATAGCGGCAGTAGTAAGGCATGGCGATCCCCACCACGGTGTAGTAGACGCTCTGGGCGGTCCACAGAATCGCGCTGGCCCAGAAGTACTGGTTACGGAACAGGGCGCTGAGCTGGGTTTTGACCGGCACTTTCCCCTGTTTTTCCCGTGCTTTGATCACCACTTTCTCTTCACACTGATAGAAACAGAACAGCAGCAGCAACAACGCCAGAAACGCCCAAATCGCCATGGTTTTGATCCATGCGGCCTGGTCATCGCCGAAATATTTCACCAGCGGCAACGTACAGGCCACGGCGAGGATGCGCCCGAAGGGGGACATCGACATGCGGGTGATACTGAGTAAATCCCTCTCCCATGAGGTACGGGTCATCATGGCCGAGAGGCTGCCGTAAGGGAGGTTGATCGCGGTGTAGCAAATGGTGGTGCAGAAGTTATAGGCCACCAGCAGATAGATGAACTGCAGCGTTGCGGTGGTCTGTGGCACGGTGAACAGCAGGATCGCCGACAGGGCGTAGGGAACGCTCATCCACAGCAGCCAGGGGCGGGATTTGCCCCATTTTGAGTTGGTGCGCTCCACCACCAGGCCCATGATCACATCCGAGACGCCATCAAACAGACGTGATATCAGCATTACCAGGCCCACCGTCGCGATGCTGATCCCGACGTAATCGGTATAGAACAGCGTTAACACCGTGCCGATCATGCCAAACACGACGTTGCAGGCGGTATCGCCACCGCCATAGGCGATTCGGGTGGTCCAGGTCAGTTTATCGCCACGCGTTGCTGTGGGAGAGAGAAGGAGCTGTTGTTCACTCATAGTCTATTCCTTAGTCGGGGAACACGTAAGGACCTCTGCGCCGGCGCCACCGACACAACCTCATCCTGAAGAATGGTTAGCAATAAATGAAAATGTTTATTTCATTTATCTATTATATGAAATTAAATTTTTATTTGTGAGATGAGGATCTAAAAATGATAAAGATCATAAATAACGTTTAACATTTACATAAAAGCGGTTAAATGCCATTAATAGCGCAGAAAATCAGCGTATTAACCATGGTGTTATTAATGAGACTGGCAAGAATACAGCAGAAGAGTGGGGAAACTGTGAGGTGAATCGATAAGGCATGATATTTTCATTTTAAAACATATTGAAATTTATTTTCTTTTTTACCTGCTATCAGCAAATGAAAAATGAAAAAAGCAGGTACAGCGAGCGGCCGTACCTGCAGCGGATCAGGCCGTTTCGCCTGCTGCCTGCTGAATGGCGGCAATCACCTCCAGCGACCGGAGCGCGTCGGCGGCATCGATCAGCGGTTGCTCCTCGCCGGCGATCACCCGGATAAAGTGGCGCAACTGCAATTCGAACGGATCGATAGGCTCGACGCTGAGCCGGTCGCTCTGCAGCGGATGCAGCCAGCCGCGCTCTTCGCCGTAGCGCCACCACTGCATCTGCGGGATCGCCAGCGCGCCGAGGGTGCCGGAGATCAGATAGCAGTTTTCCGGGGTGTGGGCGTAGATAGCATTTTCCCCTGAGTTCATCTCCCAGCTCCAGGGGCCGACGCCGCAGTCGGTGAGTACCGCGCTACCCAGCGCTCCGCTGCTGAAACGCAGGTTAACCACCGCGCTGTCTTCATTGGCGAACTGCCGCACGGCGTGGGACGTAAAGGCCTGTACCTGCTCGATTTCGCCAAACAGATAGCGCATCAGGTCAATATCGTGCACCAGGTTGACCAACAGCGGCCCGGCGCCGGGTTCGCGTCGCCAGGCGACATCAAAATAGTCGTCCGGCTTTTGCAAAATCCAGTGCGCAGAGACGCTGACGATGCGGCCCAGTTGACCGCTGTCAATCAACGCCCTGGCGGCGGCGATAAGCGCGTTATGCCGCCGGTGATGGCCCACCAGTACCGGAACCTGATGGCGCGCGGCGGCATCGACCAGCGCTCTGGCGCCTTCCGGGGAGTCGGCGACCGGCTTTTCAACCAGCACCGGGATCCGACGTTCAATACAGGCGAGGGCGCAGGGAACATGCAGCTTGTTGGGCGTGGCATTGATGACTCCCTGAGGGCGCGCGGTCTCGAGCATGGTCTCCACGCTGTCATACCACGCCACGCCCAGAGACTGCGCCAGCGCCTGTGCCTGCGGCGAAGGGTCGGCGAGGGCCACAAGCTCCACCTGCGGATTGTTGCGGATCACCGCGATATGTTTGCGCCCGATGGCGCCCGCGCCGATAACGGCAAGACCCATTTTGCTCACGACAAGCTCCTTATTGAGGGAGAAGAAGGGGAGGCGGGTTGCGCATCGGCATCGGTGGCAAACAGCCCTTTGATGAGTAGCCCAATCACGGTTAGCGCCGCCGGGATCCCGAGAATTAAGAACACGCTTTCGAAGCTGAGATTTAGCGCCATCATCTCGGCGCCGGCAAAGGCGCTGAGGATCGCGCCGATCCGGCCAACGCCGTGCATCCAGCTGGAGCCGGTGGCGCGGGCCTGGGTCGGATAGTAGCGGGCGGAGAGCGCGTTCATGCCGGTATTGGCGCCGTTGAGGCAGGCCCCGCTGACGAAGGCCAGCAGGCACAGCAGCGTAAAGCTGGCTGCGGCATAGCCCATCGCCATGGTAAACAGGCCGCCGATGGCATAAATCAGCCCCAGCGCCCGATGCGGGTTAATGCGGTCCATCAGCCATCCGGCAAACAGGGAACCGACGGTGCCGCCGGCCTGATAAATGGCGGTCATGATGGCCGCCTGACTGACGGTGAGCCCAACCTCTTTTACCAGCGTCGGCAGCCAGCTGCCGAGGATATAGACCAGAAACAGCCCCATAAAATAGACCAGCCACAGCATCATGGAACCGAGGCGATACTGGCGGGAGAGGACAAGACGCATGGCGCTGCCATGAACGGGCTGGGTCGGGAGGGTGAATTCGGCATCATCGGCGATCTGCCCCGGATAGAGCTGCTGCAGGATCTTGCGGATACGAGCCGCGGGCGCACCTTTGACCACCAGAAAACGCACCGACTCCGGCAGCAGCCAGATCAGCAGCGGCGCAAACAGCAGCGGCAGGATCCCGCCGAGCGCCATCAGCGAATGCCAGCCAAACTGCGGGATCAGCCATGAGGCGGAAAACCCGCCTGCGGCAGCGCCGAAGGTAAACCCGCAAAAAATCACCGTAATCAGAAAGGATCGCTGGCGCTCGGGGGCATACTCCGACACCAGGGTGCCGATATTGGGCATCGCCGCGCCCAGCCCCAGCCCGGTCATAAAGCGGAAGAAAACCATCTGTTCGATGTTGTGAGAGAAGGCGGTAGCAATGGTCCAGAAGCCGAAGAAAAAGACGCTGTTGATGATGATTTTTTTGCGCCCCAGCCAGTCGGCGAGCGGCCCGGACAGCATGGCCCCCAGCGCCAGGCCAATCAGCGCGGCGCTAATGACAAACCCGAGTTCATAGTTGCTGACGCCCCATTCATGCTTCAGCGTCGGGGCGATAAACCCCATGATCGCAATATCAAAACCATCGAGGGCAATCACGCAGAAGCCTAAGAAAACCACCAGTTTCTGAAAGCGGCTGAGCGGATTGCGGTTGATTAACTCTCTGACATCCAGGCGTTGAGTCTGTGTCATCGGCTTTTCCTTATGCGCAGGGACGCAGGTAAGCCTGCGCGGCGTTGAACAGTAACTGTGCGCGGGTGAGGGCCGGCAGGGCGCCCTGGTCACCGCTTAACGGAACTTCCAGCGATACCGGCAGCGTGGTCGGCAGCGCGGACATCAGGCCGTGCAGATCCAGCCCACCTTCACCGGGGACGTTGCGCGCGGACCGCGCCTGGCGGATCAGCTCCTGTTCGTTATCGGGGGTCTGCGCCGGGGCATCGCACAGCTGCATATAGTTGAGGCATGACGGCGGCAGGGTGGCGAGGCTGGAGAGCGACTCTCCGGCGCGCCAGAAATGGATGGCATCAACCAGAATGCCGATGTCCGAACGCCCGCTGGCGGCAATCAGCCGCTGGGCGTCGGCGAGGGTGCGTAAGCAGGTCCACGGCATCGGCTCCAGATTCATGGTTAACCCGTAGGCCTGGCCCGCTTCTGCGAGCGTGGCAAGGTTCTGCGCACTGCGTGTCAGGTTATCGTCATTGCCGGCCACCAGTACCTGGCGGGCTCCCAGCCGCGCGGCGGTTTCGAGAAAACAGTTCAACCGCGCGTCGATCGCAAAGTCGTGAGTCAGACGCAGGATTTCAACGTCCGATACCTGGATACCGGTCTCCATTAACGCTGCCAGGGTGTTGCGCACGGTGGCGGTGTCGCCGAGCATATCGTAGTCAGGATCGGTCGGCGTGGCGGGAAGCAGGCGCAGGCCGACGTGGGTAAAACCGGTTTTTGCCGCGATCCGCACCTGTTCCGGGGGCGGAACGTCGAGCACGGTGAGGGCGGCGAGTGACAGGGTACGCATGTTCATAAAAGGCTCCGGTACAGTTACAGGTGATTGTTGTTATGTGTACTGCCGTCCCTGGTAAGATGTTGTTTATTGCCTTGTTTTTATTGTGTTTGCTGCCAGTTTTTACCGACCAGATAGCCAAAGGTCATCGCCGGGCCGAGGGTGATACCGCCGCTGGGGTAGTAACCCTGCATCACGCTCGACATATCGTTGCCAATGGCATACAGGCCTGAAATCGGTTGCTGCTGCGCATCGAGAACCCGTGCCTGTTCATCTGTTTTCAGCCCGCTAAACGAGCCCAGTGAACCGGGCAGAATACGCACGGCATAAAACGGGGCCTGGGTCAGCGGCCCGAGCGTCGGATGATGCGGATGGCTGGCATCACCCTGCGCCCGGTTGTAGGCCGAGGCACCACGTTGAAACTCCGGGTCTTCGCCTTGGGCGGCGAAAGTATTAAAGCGGGCCACCGTGGCGGTCAGCTGCCCGGCATCGATGGCGCATTGTTCCGCCAGCCCGGCCAGCGTATCCGCCGTGCGAAGATAGCCCGTGCGCAGCCATGCCGCCGGTGAAAAGGGAAACGGCCGCGCATGGCCCAGACCGTAACGGCGCAGGGCCCGGCTGTCGGCGATAAGCCACGCGTTTGGCTGCTCACCCGGCGGGGTGGCCGCCAGCAGCGCGGCGATAAAGTCATGATAAGAGTCGGCTTCGTTGGTGAAGCGCGTGCCGTCAGGCAGGACGGCGATAAACCCCGGCTTCGCCCGTTCGACCAGATGCGGGAAGACCAGCTGCAGGCCGCTGGCAAGGGTTACCCGGGAGACCGGCGCCCAGGCCATGGCGTGCTGCAGGGTGGTATCGAACTGACCGCCGACCGACTCCCCGAGGCGGATCCCCTCGCCCTGATTGCCCGGCGGGGCGGCGGAGAAGTGGCCATAGCCGTCCGCGGCGTGCGGCACATGTTGCGCCAGACGCTGGCGATCGTGAGGGAAGCCGCCGCAGGCAAGGATCACCTTGCTGGCGTGAACCGTCATCTCACCGTCATCAGTACGAAGCACCGCGCCGTTGACGCCGTCATCGCTGGTCAGCAGCCGCACCACCGGGGCATTCAACATCATGGTAACCCCGGCATCGAGGGCCGAGCGCAGCAGACGCGCCATCAGCGCGTTGCCGTTAACCAGATGCTGCCCGCGTCCGGCGCGCAGCCGTTGCCATCCGTGGCGCAGCAGACGCCGGGCGGCATACAGCGCCGATCGCGGTGAGCGGGTGGCGTTAAAAAAGTGCGCCATATCGGCGCCGCCGGCGATGCCCATGCCGGCGAGGCTGATGGTTTCCAGCGGCGGGCGCAGACGATGCAGCCAGTCCCCCAGCAGACGCCCATCGTAGGGTTGCGCGGTCACCGAGCGTCCGCCCTGGGCGTAGCCCGGCGAGGTATGAAAGTCGGGCATTTTACTGCCGGAGAGAAACTGCACCGCGGTATGGCGGCGGAAGAAATCAATCATCTCCGGGCCATACTGCAGGAAGTTGAGCAGGCGGGCATCGGCGGGCTGTCCGCCCATTTCATGCTGCAAATAGGTCAACGGCGCGTCGTCATCCTCCTGAATGCCCTCTTCGCGGGCCAGCGGATTCTGCGGGATCCACAGCCAGCCGCCAGACCAGGCGCTGGTGCCGCCAATCACCGACTCCTTTTCCGCCAGCAGCACGCTGGCGCCGTTGAGGGCGGCGGTTACCGCGGCTGCAAGCCCCGCGGCGCCGGAGCCGACCACCAGCACATCCACCTGTTTTTGCCCGCTCATCTCCGGCCCCTTATTGCAGTGGTGAAAAATCAACGGGGCGCAGCAGCACCGACTCCAGCCGCTCAACGGCCGCCAGTTCACGGTTTTTGCGCGAGAAGGTCAGCCAGCGCTCGTCCTGCGCCATGCGTCCGCGGCGAACCAGGCGATCGTCGAGGCTCTCGTAAGCCCAGATGTGTACCACCTGATTGACCACGCCAATTTCGGTGAAGAAAAAGCCGATCAGCGTGCCCAGGTGCTCGGTTTGTACGGCGTAGGCATCGCTTTTGTACAGCGCCAGCCAGTCGGCCATTTTTAACGGGTTGATGGTGTAGGTGCGTTTTTCATAGATCATGATGTTCTCCTGTTGATGATGCGGTGTGGTGTGCCATATGGCGGGCTGAAAGGTAGCCGAAGGTCAGGGCCGGGCCGAGGGTGATCCCCGGACCGGGATAGGTTCCCGCCATCATGGAATCCATATCGTTGCCGACGGCATAGAGGCCGGGGATCGGCTGGTTGTGCTGATTGACGACCTGGGCATTTTCGGTGGTGACCAGACCGCGTGAGGTGCCCAGATCGCCGGTGTACAGGGTGATGGCATAGAACGGGGCGCTTACCAGCGGCGCGTTACAGGCGTTGGGCTGATGCCCCGGATCGCCCATCGCCCGGTTATAGCTGTTGCCGCCTTTGGCGAATTGCGGGTCCTGGCCCTGGGCGGCGTCGCGGTTGTAACGAGCCACTGTATCAACCAGGGCTTGTGCGTCGATCCCCAACTGCTGCGCCAGCAGGTCAAGCGAGTCCGCTTTATGCAGGTAACCGGCTTTGACCAGCGCGTCGTTGTTGACCGGTGCCGGGCGCGCCAGGCCCAGCCCGTAACGTTTCATCGCCTGCGCATCGCCAATCAGGAAGCACGGGGCGTTGTCGGGATGGCTTTGCATGGCGCTGGCAAAGTGGTGATACGAGTTCGATTCATTGACGAAGCGTTCCCCGCGCTGGTTAACGGCGATGACGCCCGGCTTGGCCCGGTCAGTGACCAGGTGCGGGAAGCGTTCTTCGCGACCGTCGGCGTGACGCAGCACCGAGACCGGCGCCCAGAAAAAGTTCGAGGGGAGGTCGGCGCCTTCCTGCGCGTTGACCGTACTGGCGAGGCGCAATGCGGCCCCGTCGTTGGCCGCGGGCGACATCGAGTAGTGCTCGCGGGTATGCGGGCGGTATTGCGCCGCCAGCTGTCCGGCGGCAAACCCGCCGGCGGCCAGCACCACGCCACGGCGAGCCAGCAGCGTCTCCTGCTGCCCGTGGTGCTCAATGGTGACGCCGGTGACGGTACCGTTTTGCTCCACCAGCGACAGCACGTTGACGTTCAGGCGCAGCGTCATGCCGTTGCGCAGCGCCACGGTTGCCATGCGGGCAATCAGCGCGTTGCCCATTGCCAGGCGGGTGCCGCGATGGTGCTTGAGGCGGTCGCGACCGTAGCGCAGCAGCAGTTTTGTGCAGTGCGATAACGAGCGCAGCGAACGGCGCATATCGAGGAAATGCTGAATATCAACGCGGTTCACCATCATGCCGCCAAACAGCAGCATGCCCGGCGGCGGCGCGCGCAGATCGCGAAAACGCTCGCCGAGCAGACGGCCATCATACTCGACGACCTCCAGCGCGCGTCCGGTATCGACCGCGCCGGGTTCGTCAGGGTAATAGTCCGGCGAGAGCGGGCGCAGGCTGTACTTTACGGCGCCTTGCTGTTCGAGATAGGCCAGCGCCTCGCGACCGGAAGCGACAAACGCCTCGACGATCTCCGGGCGGTAGTGCTGTTCCCCGATAATGGTCTTCAGATAGGTTTTGATCTCCTCGCCGCTGCCGTTTTTGCCCTGCGCCCGCGCCTGGTCGGTATCGTTGATCCACACCGCGCCGCCGGATATTGCCGAGGTGCCACCAAACTGCGGCGCTTTCTCCAGCATCAGTACCGACAACCCCTGGCAGCAGGCGGTGACGGCGGCTGCAAACCCACCGGCGCCGCTGCCGATGACGATCACGTCCCAGTTGTTCATGCCGCGGCTCCTTGCGCCTGCGGGATCGCGCCGATGAACTGCCCCATCAACTGCATCTGCGCCAGCGCCATTTCCGGGCCGGTCTGAACGACGCAACCGCGGGCCTCGGCAAAGGTCAGCAGGGGCGTCATCACCGGGGCGGTGACGACGTCGGCGACGTGGGTTGTCGCGTCGAGCGTCTCCAGCAGGGGCTGCGGCAGCGGCAGCGGATCGAAATTGGCCATTCCCGCCGGAGAACCGTTCACCAGCAGATCAATGCCGCTCAGGGTGTCGGGCAGGGGAGTGAGGAGAACTTCGGGGAAGTGGGTGGCGAGGCGGTTATGCAGCAGTTGCAGGGTGGCCGGGTTCTGGTCGTGCAGCGCCAGCTGGCGGATGCCGGCTTCGCACAGCCCCCATGCGATGGCGCTCCCGACGCCGCCGCAGCCGGAAAGCAGCGCGCTTTTGCCCGCGGCCTGAAAACCGTGGGCGTCAGCGGCAAGGGCGAAGCCAACGCCGTCCAGCATATCGCCCTGCAGACGGCCATCTGCCAGCTTGCGGACCACATTGACCGCGTTGAGGTGACGGGCGCGGGGCGTGAGCTCATCAACCAGCGCGGCGGCGCGCTGTTTGTGCGGCACGGTGACCAGCACGCCGCTCATGTTTTGCCAGCCGCGCAGCGCCTGCAGATAGTCAGCCACCGCTTCGGGAGCGATATCCACCGGGATCATCACGCTATCCATCTGCTGGTCAGCGAAATAGCGGTTGAAGTTTTCCGGCGATTTTACCTGGGTAATCGGATGGCCGATAACGGCGACGACCTGCGTGAATCCACTGACCATTTCAAACCTCATTTGTTAAATGAATGTTGTGAAAGTATTTCAGTGGAACCTGAGAGCGACAACGCAGAATTCGGACGTATTGGTTGTTAATCGCACCACCACTGCGATAATCGCAGTGAATCGATGTTAATGTTGCAGAAATGTGAGCCAATATGCAAAACACCATACATCCACGCGATTTGATTGTAGGCCTGCAAAAAGGACTGGCGCTGATCCAGCTTTTTTCGAAAGATTCCCCCCGTTTGAGCGTCCCTCAGGCGGCGAAAATGAGCGGTCTGACCCAGAGCGCCGCCCGGCGTTTTTTGCTGACCTTGCTCCATGAGCGCTATCTGCAGACCGATGGCCGTTACTACTGGTTGACGCCGAAAGCGCTGCGTCTGGGCCAGGCCTATGTTGATTCGGCCCAGTTTCCGCGGATGGTGCGACCGATCGTGGAGTACATCGCCAGCCGGACGGAGGAGCACGCCTCGGTGGGGGTGATTGACGAAGATGAGCTGGTGTATATCGCGCGCAGCAAACATACCCCGTTTAACTCGACCTCGGTGCGGTTAGGGGAGCGGGTGCCGATATTCTGCACCGCCGGGGGACGACTGTGGCTGGCTTCGCTGCCGGAAGGGGAGTGCGAAGCGATTCTGCAGCGCATCAAACGCGAACAGCGCACGCCCTATACGGTGACGGATGTGCCGATGCTGATGGAGCGAATTGCGGCGGTGCGGCGTCAGGGCTATGCGACCATCGAGCAGGAGTTTGAGATTGGTATGCTGGTGCTGGCGGTGCCGTTATCCGACAGGGAAGGGACCTACTGGGGAGCGCTGAGCCTGACTTCGCATCAGTCGCGGACTTCTCTTGAGGCGCTGTGTCGTGACCATCTCGATTTGCTTTACAGCGCGCAGGCGATGCTGGTGGGCTAAACCGGCGGCAATAAAAAACCCCGCCGGAGCGGGGTTTGTCAAAGAGCTGCAATCTTATCTGACGTAGGCCAGCAGACTGTGTGAATCCGGCACCATAAAGTCCACGGACATCATGACCGACAGGGCGGTAATGGCGACGATGGAAAAGACGAACAGCTTACGCGCCCAGACTTTATCATCCGCTACCTTGTAACCGCGCAGGGCCATACCCAGCCACCAGACGCTCACCGCGGCTGCCACGACCAGGTATTTATACCCGGCGTAACCGCCCAGAGAGAGCATCAGCGTGGCGACAGCAAAAGCCACGATGTACAGCGTGATGTGGTTTTTCGCCACGGAGATGCCTTTCACTACCGGCAGGACCGGAATATTCGCCGCCTGATAATCCTTGAAGCGGAAAATCGCGATGGCGTAAGAGTGAGGCATCTGCCACAGGCTGAAGATCGCCAGCAGAATCGCTGCGCCACTGTCAAAATTACCGGTGACCGCACAGTAGCCAATCACCGGCGGCGCTGCGCCGGAGAGTGAGCCAATCAGCGTGCCGTAAACGGAGTGGCGTTTCATGTACAGGCTGTAAACGCCGACATAAACCACGAACCCCATCACCCCCAGCCAGCAGGCCAGTGGGTTAGCGCCGAACCACAGGAGCATAAAGCCAGCAATACCCAGCAAGGTGGCGTATACCAGCGAAACTGGTGGCGAGATCAACCCTTTGACCAGCACCCGGTTTTTCGTCCGTTCCATCTTACGATCGATGTCACGGTCGATGTAGTTGTTGAATACACAACCCGAGGCGACCACCAGGGACACTCCAAGGAGTGTCCATGCAAACAGCGGATAGTCGATGTGGCCTTTGGAGGCCAAAAGGAAACCGCCGATCACGGAGATCAGGTTGCCAAAAATGATGCCAGGTTTCGTGACTTGCAGGTATTGCTTAAACATACTCGCCGCTCTTAGTGCATCATCATGTTGTAGTTCAGGTTCCACATAATCCAGATGGAGCCTACCACTACGATTGCAATGATGATTACGGTGAAGATAAATGCGGTCAGGTTCCAACCCTCGTCAGACTTGCTGTTCATGTGCAGGAAGTACACCAGGTGTACGACAATCTGCACAACAGCAGTGACCAGGATGGTCCCCAGAATAGCCGCATGCGATGCGGAGCCACTCATAACCATCGCAAACGGGATCGCCGTCAGAATGATCGACAGGACGAAGCCTGTCATGTAGCTCTTTACGCTGCCGTGAGAAGCGCCGTTATGATCGCTAGAATGACTCATTACATTGCCCCCATCAGATAAACAACCGAGAACACGCAGATCCACACTACGTCCAGGAAGTGCCAGAACAGACTCAGGCACATGATACGGGTGCGGTTAGTGCTGGTCAGGCCACGACGAGAAACCTGTACCATCAGAACTGCCATCCAGATCAGACCGGAAGTCACGTGCAGACCGTGGGTACCGACCAGCGCGAAGAACGCTGACAGGAAGCCGCTACGATCCGGGCCCATACCTTCAACAATCAGGTGATGGAATTCATAGATTTCCATCGCGATGAACCCTGCCCCGAAGAGGAAGGTCAGCGCCAGCCAGGAAACGACCTGGCTCTTGTTGTTTTTGTACATGGCGATAGCCGCCATGCCGTAGGTGATGGAGCTGAACAGCAGCAGCGCGGTTTCAACCAGAACGAACGGCAGTTCGAAAATATCTTTGCCGGTCGGTCCGCCCGCCGTGCCGTTCACCAGAACGGCATAGGTAGCAAACAGCGTGGCGAAGATAATGCAGTCGCTCATCAGGTAGATCCAGAAACCGAAGACTTTCATCGGTCCTGTATCATGGTGCCCGTGTTCGTGCGCGTGGGCGTTATGCGCAAGAGTATCAGTTGCCATTTTTCAGCCCTGCTTTGTTAATCTCGTCGAAATGCTGATTTTCCAGTTTCTCGACTACTGCAACCGGCACGTAGTAATCCACGTCCTCGTCAAAGCTCTTAATAATCCAGGTCACCAGGATACCGACGAAGCTTGCAATCGCCATCCACCAGATGTGCCAGATCATTGCGAAACCAAACACCGTTGCGAAGGCGGCAATAACGATGCCCGCGCCGCTGTTTTTCGGCATGTGAATTTCTTCATAGCCGGCTGGTTTCTTATACGCTTCGCCTTTTTCTTTCATTTCCCAGAACGCATCGCGCTCGTGAATCTGCGGAACAATGGCGAAGTTGTAGAACGGCGGAGGAGAAGAGGTTGCCCACTCCAGCGTACGGCCGCCCCATGGGTCACCGGTCAGGTCACGGTTCTGATCGCGGTCGCGAATAGAAACGTAGAACTGAATCAGCTGGCACAGGATACCGCAGGCAATCAGCGCTGCACCGCACGCTGCAACAACCAGCATCGGGTGGAACTGCGGGTCAATCTGCTGGCTCAGGCGACGGGTCATACCCATGAAGCCCAGCACGTACAGCGGCATAAATGCAACGAAGAAGCCGATGATCCACAGCCAGAACGCGCGTTTACCCCAGGTTTCGTTCAGGGTAAAGCCGAAGGCTTTTGGCCACCAGTAGGTCAGGCCAGCGAAGCAACCAAATACCACACCACCGATAATCACGTTATGGAAGTGGGCAATCAGGAACAGGCTGTTGTGCAGAACGAAGTCCGCGCCCGGTACCGCCAGCAGTACGCCGGTCATACCACCTACAGAGAAGGTCACGATAAAGCCAATCGTCCACAGCATTGCGGAGTTGAAGACGATACGACCCTGATACATGGTAAACAGCCAGTTGAAGATCTTCACCCCGGTCGGGATGGCGATAATCATTGTGGTAATACCGAAGAAGGCGTTTACGTTTGCGCCCGCACCCATGGTGAAGAAGTGGTGCAGCCAGACGATGAACGACAGTACGGTAATACACACGGTTGCCCACACCAGCGAGGTGTAGCCAAACAGGCGTTTACGCGAGAAGGTTGCAGCGATTTCGGAGAAGACACCGAATACCGGCAGAACCAGGATATACACTTCCGGATGGCCCCAGGCCCAAATCAGGTTGATGTACATCATCATGTTGCCACCCATATCGTTGGTAAAGAAATGGGTGCCCAGATAGCGATCCAGGGTCAGCAGCGCGATGGTGACGGTCAGAATTGGGAAGGAGGCGATAATCAGGATGTTGGCGCACAGAGATGCCCAGGTAAATACCGGCATCTTGAACATGGTCATGCCAGGGGCACGCATCTTGATGATCGTCACGAAGAAGTTAATACCGGTCAGCGTAGTACCAATACCGGAGAGCTGAAGCGCCCAGATCCAGTAATCGACCCCGACACCCGGGCTGTACTCAATTCCCGACAGCGGCGGATAGGCCAGCCAACCGGTCTGTGCGAACTCACCGACGCCCAGAGACAGGTTAACCAGAATCACACCGACAACGGTGAACCAGAAGCTCAGGTTATTGAGGAACGGGAAGGCTACGTCGCGCGCACCGATCTGCAGCGGAACCACGAGGTTCATCAGACCGATAACAAACGGCATCGCTACGAAGAAGATCATGATAACGCCGTGGGCGGTAAAGATCTGGTCGTAGTGGTGAGGCGGCAGGAATCCTGCTTCCCCGGCCGAGGCCAGCACCTGCTGGCTACGCATCATAACGGCGTCAGCAAAGCCACGCAGCAACATCACGATTGCTACGATGACATACATGATACCAAGTCGTTTGTGGTCAACCGAAGTCAGCCACTCATTCCAAAGGTAGGACCACTTACCGAAGTAAGTGATTGCCGCCAGAAGCGCCAGTCCCCCGATGATAATCGCAGCCACCGTAACCACAATAATGGGTTCATGGTAGGGCACTGCATCCAGTGTAAGTTTTCCGAACATCGTTTTCTTCCTCGGCCCCTTAGTGAGCGGTTTCCGCGTGGCTCATGTCCATGCCTTCCATTCCTTCGTGCGCAGCGTGCTCGCCTTCCGGGTGGGACATCTCCATGCTCTTACCGTGAGACATAAATTTGTTAACAACATCTTTGAACAAATCAGGTTTCACGTCAGAGAAGTATTCCACTTTGTTGTATTCGCTAGGCGCAGCCAGTTTGTCGAAGGTCGCCATGGAATCCATTGCGTTCGATGACTGTTTTGCTTTCGCTACCCACTGATCGAAGGTTGCACGATCCGGCGTGGCGATAGCTTTGAACTTCATACCTGAGAAGCCCGGGCCGCTATAGCTTGCGGAGATACCGTCATAAGTACCAGCTTCGTTCGCGATCAGGTGCAGCTGAGTCTGCATCCCGGCCATTGCGTAAATCTGGCTGCCTAAACGTGGGATAAAGAACGAGTTCATCACGGAGTTGGAGGTCACTTTAAAGTGTACCGGTACGTTCGCCGGGAAGGCGATTTCGTTGACGGTAGCAATACCCTGTTCCGGATAAATAAAGAACCATTTCCAGTCCATCGAAACGACTTCGATGACGATCGGTTTCTCTTCGTGAGCAAGCGGTTTGCTTGGCTCAAGCGCGTGCGTGGTTTTCCAGGTCAGAACGGCCAGGAACAGGATAATCAGAATAGGAACCGTCCAGACCACAGCTTCAACTTTGTTGGAGTGTGACCAGTTCGGGCTATACTTCGCATCTTTATTGCTCGCACGATACTTCCAGGCAAATCCTACTGCCATTAAGACGGCGGGAATAACGACAATCATCATCAGGCCAAAGGCCGTCAGTATCAAAGAACGTTGCTCCAGTCCAATCTGTCCTTTTGGGTCAAGGAGCGCAGAATCACAACCACTGAGTAATACAGTACCTGCGATTAATGACATCCATCCCAAACTTTTATTGTATTTCCTAAGTCTCATTGAACGACCTCAATTCCACGGAATCTGGTGGCGCTTAAAGTGTACGGGCATTTTACGGGAAGGTTGCATTACTGTAAACATGATTGGAGCAGTGTCAGTTCCGTGTTAGTGGGTTCTGCTTGCTTTGTCACATATGTAACTGAGTATGACGACATCGCTTGCAAAGCCCGATATACGTAGGATCTATGAAGAAAGCGATAAAAATGGAGGGGTTTATAGGTGAATGAGTATAACCACCAGCAAAATAGAACAAATGCTTAACAATTAATTATCAAATAAAAGACATTGTGCAACGTAAATATTAAACCACTTTTGCTGAATCGGTTAAATTATTTAATGTTTTGAATAAAAGTTGTCAATAATTTCCGAAAATGTTAAGCGCACAAAACAACAAATGAAAAATGGAAAATATAGGATCGTTAATAAACCGTTATAATTACGTTGAGTAACTACAACGGTTTATTAGGCTGACCTGTACATTAAATCAGCGCGGTCTTGCGCAATGCCAGATAATCGAGAAGGCTGCCGAGCAGGATGCCGCCGACGGCAGTCAGCGCCGCCACTTCCAGCATGCCTGGCAGGAAGGAAAATGCGGTGAAATCCAGCGCATTCAGCACCAGTAGCAGCAGCCATATCCCCAGCATCAGCGTTCCCAGGGCGAGGATCAGCAGCGCCAGCCTGTAGGCCTGCGCGTATTCCGTGCGTGGCAGGAAGGTTCCGCTGCGTTGGGTATGTTCCAGGGTGCTGCGACACAGCAGCAGCAGCAGGATACCGGGCACTGCGGCAAATACTGAGAACAGATAAAACGTTGGCCAGCCGTGGGCTTCAACAAACCAGCCGGCAATCGGGCCAACATAGACGCGCCCGACCGCCGACAGTGCCGACAACAAGGCAAACTGGGTGGCAGAAAATGACTTATTGCACAGCGTCATTAATAGCGCGACAAACGCCGCCGTTCCCATACCGCCACACAGGTTTTCGAAAAAGACCGCCGTCGCCATCGAATACAGATGTTTATCCGTTATCGACAGCAGCCAGTAACCGGCATTCGACACGCCCTGTAGGATCCCGAAAATGAGCAGAGCGCGAAACAGGGTGAGGCGTTGCATCAATACGCCGCCGTACAGCGCGCCGACGATCGTGGCGAACAGCCCCAGCGTTTTATTGACCATCCCGACTTCACCGGCATCGAAACCGACGCCGCGGATCAGGAAGGTCGTGGTCAGACTCATGGCAAAAGCATCGCCGAGCTTATAAAGGACGATCAACAACAGAATCAGCCAGGCGTTGTTGCGCCCGAAGAAATCACGCAACGGTTCCGCGACGGCCTGCTCGAGGCTCCTCGGGACCGGAATGACGTCGCTCGGCTCCGGTGCCAGCAACGTGGCAATAATGCAGGGGATCAGCAGCGCGGCCATCAGCCAGTACATGCCCTGCCAGCCCAGCCAGCGATCGGCCAGCCACAACGCCAGTCCGCCAGAGACCAGCATCCCTAAGCGATAGCCCAGTACGCTAATCGCCGCGCCGGTGCCACGCTCTTCTGCCGGAAGAACATCGGTTTTCCAGGCGTCGAAGACAATATCCTGGGACGCAGAACAAAAGGCGATAACCACCGCCAGGGCCGCCATCCAGCGCAACTGAGTGGCGGGCTCAAGGAATCCCATCGCCGCAATGGCAATCAACAGCAGGCATTGTGTGGTCAGGAGCCAGCCGCGGCGCCGGCCAAGAAACGGCGGCGTGTAGCGGTCCATTAAGGGCGACCAGAGAAACTTAAAGACGTAAGCCTGGCCGACAAGAGAGAAGAAACCGATGGTTTTCAGATCGATATTTTCAACCGTCATCCACGCCTGAAGCGTGCCTGAGGTCAAAGCAAGCGGTAAACCAGAAGCAAAACCAAGAATCAGCAGGATAGCTGATTTCGGCTGCTGAAAAATGCGTAAATAATGATTAGACATGGCTTATAGCGTAAACCCGGCGCGGGGCCGGGTTTACCAACAGATTAACGTGCGTTTTGCTTGATGAAATCGTGAATGCTGGTGTCCTGCGCCATATCGGCGATGGTATCGGTCAGGACGCTGTTGACAGCATTAGCAATGTTCTGGTTAGAGGCCTGGAAGGCGCCTTCAACAGAATAGCTGGCGCGATAGTTTTTGGTCATCTTAGTGCCGTTAGCGGCGGTGGCGATAATCGCGATATCGGCCTTGGTGGCGATGTTGTAACGCACGTTACCCTGGGAGACATCGGCATACAGTTTGTTGACGATGATCTGCAGGTCGACGGCACCGTTCGGCCCAATCATATAACCGCGAGCGGTCATTTGTTTTTCAAGCACTTCCTGCAGCAGGAAACGCAGGTCGCGGGAGGCGGTCAGAGTGACCTGCTGGTTATTGCGCGTGACTTTTGCCAGCGCCTGGTCCGGACGCTGGTCAGCGCCGTTAATGCTGACGGTTACGCCCATCAGACTCGGATCCTGCTGCGGCAGGCTCATTTTCGGCGATACATCGATGGTGGTCGGTGGCGTAGCGCATCCTGCCAGCATAAACAGCGCGACCAAAGGAAAAAGAATTTTCTTAAACATGTTCAGGGTCTCAACGCAGGGGGTGGTTTTACTCGTCATATTTGATACTACAGGGGCGTTAGCGGCTGTTGCTGTAGCTCAAGTTATGTCGGGTAATTGAGAAAGATTCCCGCCATCATAACATTGCCAACGGCGAGGGGAAGTGGCAACGCATGTAATTTCATCGCGTTGTCTGTTTTATGACCTTTACCCATTTTTATCGCGATCCTGGCGGGCGTTCTGGCGTCAACAGTGAGTAAACTAAATACTTTTGAATGAAAATATAAGAAGAATGCTAATTTTTTGTTGTTTTCCCCTAATGGAAGCGGTAAAAGCGGCTAACATTTAAAAGGAATGGCGGCATCTCAGCGTTGTCGGAGGAGAAAATTCATGATGATACGTGAGCAGATCGAAGCAAAACTTAGAGCAGCGTTCGACCCGGTGTATCTCGAAGTCGTGGATGAAAGCTATCGCCACAATGTGCCTGCGGGTTCTGAAAGTCATTTTAAAGTGGTGTTGGTTAGCGATCGTTTTACCGGCGAGCGCTTCCTTAATCGTCACCGGATGATTTACGGTACGTTGACCGAGGAACTGTCGAGCACCGTGCACGCGCTGGCGTTGCACACCTATACGATTAAAGAGTGGGAAGGGCTTCAGGACACTATCTTTGCGTCTCCTCCTTGTCGCGGAGCAGGAAGCATCGCCTAGAAATCGCATTTGCAACTGCCGGAGCTTTTCCAGTATGTTGCGTGAAGATTTATCCAAAAACGGCCTACGGGCCGTTTTGTTTTGCCTGAAAATGTGCTCAGTGGGCACTTTTTCAGGCAAATTTGCGCGGGAAATGTGAAAAATGCCGCAGCAGTGGGCGACAACCGTTCTCGACTCACAAAAGTGATGCCGCTATAATGCCGCGTCTTATATTATGAATGTCTTCGGGATGATTCTGACGACAGGGAATGTGTTTCTGATTTGAAGAGGGCATCCCGGTTCTGCGAAGCCACTGACACGCGCTTCCAGAGTTGACCGAGCACTGTGATTTTTTTGAGGTAACAAGATGCAAGTTTCAGTTGAAACCACTCAGGGCCTTGGGCGCCGTGTAACGATTACTATCGCCGCTGACAGCATCGAGAATGCTGTCAAAAGCGAGCTGGTCAACGTGGCGAAAAAAGTTCGCATTGACGGCTTCCGTAAAGGGAAAGTGCCGATGAATGTTGTTGCTCAGCGTTATGGCGCATCCGTTCGCCAGGACGTGCTGGGTGACCTGATGAGCCGTCATTTCGTTGACGCTATCATCAAAGAGAAAATCAATCCGGCCGGTGCGCCGAACTACGTTCCAGGCGAATACAAGCTGGGTGAAGACTTCACCTACGCGGTAGAATTCGAAGTTTACCCGGAAGTTGAGCTGCAGGGTCTGGAAGCAATCGAAGTTGAAAAACCGGTTGTTGAAGTAACCGAAGCTGACGTCGACACCATGCTGGACACTCTGCGTAAGCAGCAGGCTAACTGGAAAGACAAAGACGGCGCTGTTGATGCAGAAGATCGCGTCACCGTTGACTTCACCGGTTCTGTTGACGGCGAAGAGTTCGAAGGCGGCAAAGCGACTGACTTCGTACTGGCAATGGGCCAGGGTCGTATGATCCCGGGCTTTGAAGACGGTATCAAAGGTCACAAAGCTGGCGAAGAGTTCACTATCGACGTGACCTTCCCGGAAGAGTACCACGCAGAAAACCTGAAAGGTAAAGCAGCTAAATTCGTCGTCAACCTGAAAAAAGTTGAAGAGCGTGAGCTGCCGGAACTGACTGCTGAATTCATCAAACGTTTCGGCGTTGAAGATGGTTCCGTAGAAGGTCTGCGCGCTGAAGTGCGTAAAAACATGGATCGCGAGCTGAAAGGCGCCGTGCGTAACCGCGTTAAGTCTCAGGCTATCGAAGGTCTGGTCAAGGCTAACGACATCGATGTCCCGGCTGCACTGATCGACAGCGAAATCGACGTTCTGCGTCGTCAGGCTGCTCAGCGTTTTGGTGGCAACGAGAACCAGGCGCTGGAACTGCCGCGCGAACTGTTCGAAGAGCAGGCTAAACGCCGCGTTGTTGTTGGTCTGCTGCTGGGCGAAGTGATTCGTACCAACGAGCTGAAAGCTGACGAAGATCGCGTTAAAGGCCTGATCGAAGAGATGGCTTCCGCTTACGAAGATCCGAAAGAAGTTGTTGAGTTCTACAGCAAAAACAACGAACTGATGGACAACATGCGTAACGTCGCGCTGGAAGAGCAGGCTGTTGAAGCCGTTCTGGCAAAAGCGAAAGTGTCTGAAAAAGCCACCACCTTCAACGAACTGATGAACCAGCAGGCGTAATTCCGCCTACCAGGTTTAACGTTCAGGTAAAACCCGTTGCCGAGAGGCGGCGGGTTTTTTTTATCGCAACGATAGCCTCAGGATGAGTGCGAAAACGCGATATCAATGATAGCGTTACGACAAAAGCTTGTTATGCTTGAATTATGATTGCATCGTCCCCATTTCGAGGAGACGGAACTGCCTACGTGAAATCATGCATAATGACGACGCGTGATTTCCCAGATTTGTTCAGGTTGCCGGCATTCGTCTGATATCCAGCTAATTTGAGCGATGACGGGTAGAAGGCTCTGGCTGATAATCCGTCCATAAGGTTACAATCAGTGCGGCAGGTTTATTCAAATTTAATCCAGGAGACGGAAATGTCATACAGTGGCGAACGAGATAACTTTGCACCCCATATGGCCCTGGTGCCGATGGTCATTGAACAGACCTCGCGCGGTGAACGTTCTTTTGATATCTATTCCCGTCTGCTCAAGGAACGCGTCATCTTTCTGACCGGCCAGGTGGAAGACCACATGGCGAACCTGATCGTGGCGCAGATGCTTTTTCTGGAAGCAGAAAACCCGGAAAAAGACATTTATTTATACATTAACTCTCCGGGCGGGGTGATCACCGCCGGGATGTCGATTTACGACACCATGCAGTTCATCAAGCCTGACGTGAGCACCATTTGTATGGGCCAGGCGTGTTCAATGGGCGCGTTCCTGTTAACCGCAGGGGCAAAAGGCAAGCGTTTCTGCCTGCCGAACTCTCGTGTGATGATCCACCAGCCGCTGGGCGGCTATCAGGGTCAGGCGACGGATATCGAAATTCACGCCCGTGAGATCCTGAAAGTGAAGGGTCGGATGAATGAACTGATGGCGCACCATACGGGTAAATCCCTGGAGCAGATTGAGACCGACACCGAGCGTGATCGTTTCCTTTCCGCCTCTGAAGCGGTGGAATACGGCCTGGTCGATTCCATTTTGACCCATCGTAATTGATGCCCCTGGCGTGAGGGTGCCGCTATACTTGTCTGGAGTAAGGCGGCACAACGCTGATCAGCGGCTTGCGCCTGAGAATGGCATTTGCGTCGTCGTGTGCGGCACAAAGAACTTAATAAGAGGTTTGGACTCATGACAGATAAACGCAAAGATGGTTCGGGCAAACTGTTGTATTGCTCTTTTTGCGGCAAAAGCCAGCATGAAGTGCGTAAGCTGATCGCCGGGCCATCCGTGTATATCTGCGACGAATGCGTTGATTTATGTAACGACATCATTCGCGAAGAGATTAAAGAAGTTGCGCCGCATCGCGAGCGCAGTGCGCTGCCGACGCCGCACGAAATTCGCCACCATCTGGACGATTATGTTATCGGTCAGGAACCGGCGAAAAAGGTGCTGGCCGTCGCGGTCTATAACCACTACAAACGTCTGCGCAATGGTGACACCAGCAACGGCGTTGAGCTGGGTAAAAGTAACATCCTGCTGATCGGGCCGACCGGTTCCGGTAAAACGCTGCTGGCCGAAACGCTGGCGCGCCTGCTGGATGTGCCGTTTACCATGGCGGACGCCACCACCCTGACCGAAGCCGGTTACGTGGGTGAAGACGTTGAAAACATCATTCAGAAACTGTTGCAGAAATGCGACTACGACGTGCAGAAAGCACAGCGCGGCATCGTCTATATCGATGAAATCGACAAGATTTCTCGTAAATCCGATAACCCGTCGATCACCCGCGATGTATCAGGGGAAGGCGTGCAGCAGGCGCTGCTGAAGCTGATCGAAGGTACCGTGGCTGCTGTGCCGCCGCAGGGTGGCCGTAAGCATCCGCAGCAGGAATTCTTGCAGGTTGATACCTCCAAGATTCTGTTTATCTGCGGCGGGGCGTTTGCCGGTCTGGATAAAGTCATCTCCCACCGTGTTGAAACTGGCTCTGGTATTGGTTTCGGCGCGACGGTGAAGGCCAAATCCGACAAGGCCAGCGAAGGCGAACTGCTGTCCCAGGTTGAGCCGGAAGATCTGATAAAATTTGGTCTGATTCCGGAGTTCATCGGCCGTCTGCCGGTCGTGGCTACCCTGAACGAGCTGAGCGAAGACGCGCTGATCCAGATCCTGAAAGAGCCGAAAAATGCCCTGACCAAACAGTATCAGGCGTTGTTCAATCTGGAAGGTGCGGAGCTGGAGTTCCGTGATGAAGCGCTGGATGCGATCGCTAAAAAAGCGATGGCGCGTAAAACTGGCGCCCGTGGTCTGCGTTCAATCGTTGAAGCCGCACTGCTGGATACCATGTACGATCTGCCGTCGATGGACGACGTCGAAAAAGTGGTGATTGACGCGTCGGTGATTGATGGCCAAAGCAAGCCGCTGCTGATCTACGGTAAACCGGAAGCACAGCAAGCATCTGGTGAATAATTCGCCAAATTGCTCAAGCAGTTAACCAAAAAGGGGGGATTTTATCTCCCCTTTTATTTTTCCTGCATTCCTGCCGTTGAATGTGTGGAATACATCCCCATATACTGGTTTACATATTAACAGCGTCGCGATGGAAGGTCGTGCCGCTGGCTACCTGGCGGACTTTAAACTAAGAGAGAGCTCTATGAATCCTGAGCGTTCTGAACGCATTGAAATCCCCGTATTGCCGTTGCGCGATGTGGTGGTTTATCCGCACATGGTCATACCCCTGTTTGTAGGGCGGGAAAAATCTATCCGTTGTCTTGAAGCGGCTATGGACCATGATAAAAAAATCATGCTGGTTGCGCAGAAAGAAGCTTCGACGGATGAGCCGGGTGTAAATGATCTTTTCACCGTCGGGACCGTGGCGTCAATTTTACAGATGTTGAAGCTGCCTGATGGCACCGTCAAAGTGCTGGTTGAAGGCCTGCAGCGCGCGCGTATTTCTGCGTTATCTGACAACGGCGAGCATTTCTCAGCGAAAGCGGAGTATCTCGAATCGCCAGCGATCGAAGAGCGCGAGCAGGAAGTGCTGGTGCGCACCGCGATCGGTCAGTTTGAAGGCTACATCAAGCTGAACAAAAAAATCCCGCCAGAAGTGCTGACGTCGCTCAACAGCATCGACGATCCCGCACGTCTGGCCGACACCATCGCTGCCCACATGCCGCTGAAGCTGGCCGATAAGCAGTCCGTCCTCGAGATGTCCGACATCAACGAACGTCTGGAATATCTGATGGCGATGATGGAGTCGGAAATCGATCTGCTGCAGGTTGAGAAGCGTATTCGCAACCGTGTGAAAAAGCAGATGGAGAAATCTCAGCGTGAGTATTATCTGAATGAGCAGATGAAGGCCATCCAGAAAGAGCTCGGTGAGATGGACGATGCCCCGGACGAGAACGAAGCGCTGAAGCGTAAGATCGACGCGGCGAAAATGCCGAAAGAGGCAAAAGAAAAAACCGAAGCGGAACTGCAAAAGCTGAAGATGATGTCACCGATGTCGGCGGAAGCGACCGTCGTGCGTGGCTATATCGACTGGATGGTGCAGGTGCCGTGGAATGCGCGCAGCAAAGTCAAAAAAGATCTGCGCCAGGCTCAGGAAGTCCTCGATACCGACCATTACGGCCTTGAGCGCGTGAAGGATCGTATCCTTGAGTATCTTGCAGTGCAGAGCCGCGTGAACAAGCTTAAAGGGCCGATTCTGTGCCTGGTAGGGCCGCCGGGGGTGGGTAAAACCTCGCTGGGCCAATCCATTGCCAAGGCCACCGGGCGTAAATACGTGCGTATGGCGCTGGGCGGCGTGCGCGATGAAGCGGAAATCCGCGGACATCGTCGTACCTATATTGGCTCCATGCCGGGTAAATTGATCCAGAAAATGGCGAAAGTGGGCGTTAAAAACCCGCTGTTTCTGCTTGATGAGATCGATAAAATGTCTTCCGACATGCGCGGCGATCCGGCTTCGGCGCTGCTGGAGGTGTTGGATCCAGAACAAAACGTGGCCTTTAACGACCATTATCTGGAAGTGGACTACGACCTCAGCGATGTGATGTTTGTGGCGACCTCTAACTCCATGAACATTCCAGCACCGCTGCTGGATCGTATGGAAGTGATTCGTCTGTCCGGTTACACCGAAGATGAAAAACTGAACATTGCCAAGCGCCACCTGCTGTCAAAACAGATTGAGCGTAACGCGCTGAAAAAAGGCGAGCTGACCGTTGAGGACAGCGCGATCGTCGGGATTATTCGTTACTACACCCGTGAAGCTGGCGTGCGTGGACTGGAGCGTGAAATCTCCAAACTGTGCCGTAAGGCGGTTAAACAGCTGCTGCTGGATAAGACCCTGAAGCACATCACGATTAATGGCGATAACCTGCATGATTTCCTCGGTGTGCAGCGCTACGACTACGGTCGTGCGGATAGCGAAAATCGTGTTGGCCAGGTCACCGGTCTGGCGTGGACGGAAGTGGGCGGCGATCTGCTGACCATTGAAACCGCCTGCGTACCGGGTAAAGGCAAGCTGACCTACACCGGTTCGTTGGGTGAAGTGATGCAGGAGTCCATTCAGGCGGCGTTGACGGTAGTGCGTTCTCGTGCGGATAAACTGGGTATTAACTCGGATTTCTACGAAAAACGCGACATTCACGTCCACGTTCCTGAAGGAGCGACGCCGAAGGACGGTCCGAGTGCTGGTATTGCTATGTGCACCGCGTTGGTTTCCTGCCTGACCGGGAATCCGGTACGCGCCGATGTTGCGATGACCGGGGAAATTACCCTGCGTGGCCAGGTGCTGCCGATCGGTGGTCTGAAGGAAAAACTGCTGGCAGCGCATCGCGGTGGCATTAAGACTGTTCTGATTCCTGATGAAAATAAACGCGATCTGGAAGAAATTCCTGACAACGTTATCGCTGATTTAAACATTCATCCGGTGAAACGAATCGAAGAAGTTCTGACACTTGCGTTGCAGAATGAGCCGTTTGGCATGCAGATCGTCACCACAAAATAGTGATTTCGCGCAAATAGCGTTAAGAAAAGTGGGGCTGGGAAGTAAAATCGTACTTGCCAGCCTTTTTTTGTATAGCTAACTTAGATCGCTGGCAGGGGGTCATCTACAACTCTGTTGTAAGGGCATGACAGTCCTGATATAACTGCTGCGCGGTCGCACCACGAAGGATTCTGGTGCGATATAAATTATAAAGAGAGGAAGAGAACAGTGAATAAATCTCAACTGATTGACAAAATTGCTGCGGGTGCGGACATTTCTAAAGCTGCAGCTGGACGTGCGTTAGATGCTTTAATTGCTTCTGTTACTGAATCTCTGCAAGCTGGGGATGATGTTGCGCTGGTTGGATTTGGTACCTTCGCGGTCAAAGAGCGTGCTGCCCGTACTGGCCGCAACCCGCAAACCGGTAAAGAAATTACTATCGCCGCAGCTAAAGTACCGGGCTTCCGTGCCGGTAAAGCGCTGAAAGACGCAGTAAACTGATCAAGTTCCCGTCAGGGAAGGTGACGAAATACAAGGGCGCATCGTGAGATGTGCCTTTTTTCTTTGTCCAGAACTCGACTTTATGTGTGTTTATGCGCACTTGTGGGCTGACAATCACCCCATTTTCTTGTCAAAATAGGTCCTCACGCGCGGCAGCCATCACGTGCTATGCTGCGCGAGCTAAAGTCATCTACAGCGGAGCGTTGTTACACCATGATGGACAACCTACGCACGGCCGCGAACAGCGTCGTGCTCAAGATTATTTTCGGTATCATCATTGTCTCGTTCATATTGACCGGGGTAAGTGGTTACCTGATTGGCGGCAGCAGCAACTATGCCGCGAAAGTTAATGACCAGGAGATTGGTCGTTCACAGTTTGAGAATGCCGTTGCCAGCGAACGTAATCGTATGCAGCAGCAGCTTGGCGATCAGTTTTCTGAACTGGCGGCCAATGAAAACTACATGAAAACCATGCGTCAGCAGGTGCTGAACCGTCTGATTGATGAGTCCCTGCTGGATCAGTATGCCCGCGAACTGAATCTGAGCGTCAGCGACGCCCAGGTCAAACAGGCGATCTTCCAGACCCAGGCTTTCCAGACGGACGGTAAATTTAGTAACGAACGTTTTGGCAGCATCGTGGGCCAAATGGGTATGACTACCGACCAGTATGCACAGGCGCTGCGTAACCAGCTGACCACACAGCAGCTGGTTAACGCCATTGCCGGCACCGACTTTATGTTGACCGGTGAGTCCGATGAGCTGGCGGCGTTGGTTTCGCAGCAGCGTGTGGTGCGTGAAGCGACCATTGATGTAAACGCGCTGGCGGCGAAACAGACCGTGACCGATGCGGAAGTTGACGCATACTACCAGCAGAATCAGGCGCGTTTCATGGCGCCAGAGCAGTTCCGTGTTAGCTACATCAAAATGGATGCCGCTAGCATGCAGGAAAACGTTTCTGACCAGGATATTCAATCCTGGTATGACCAGCATCAGGATCAGTTCACTCAGCCGCAGCGGAACCGCTACAGCGTGATTCAGACCAAAACCGAAGCCGATGCACAGGCCGTGGTTGACGAGCTGAAGAAAGGGGCTGATTTCGCCACGCTGGCGAAAGAAAAATCCTCCGACATTATCTCTGCCCGTAACGGCGGTGACATGGGGTGGATGGAAGATGCTGCGACGGTACCTGAGCTGAAAAATGCCGGCCTGAAAGAGAAAGGCCAGCTGTCCGGCGTGATCAAATCTTCTGTTGGTTTCCTGGTTGTGCGTCTTGACGATATGCAGCCGGCAAAAGTCAAACCACTGGCTGACGTTCGTGATGATATCGCGGCGAAAGTGAAACAGGAAAAAGCGCTGGATGCCTACTACGCGCTGCAGCAGAAAGTGAGCGACGCGGCCAGCAACGATAACGAATCTCTGGCAGGCGCGGCGCAGGCTGCGGACGTGAAAGTGAGCGAAACCGGCTGGTTTGGTCGTGACAATCTGCCGGAAGAGCTGAACTTTAAACCGGTCTCCGATGCTATTTTCAACGGTGGTCTGGTGGGCGAGAACGGTTCACCGGGTAGCAACTCCGATATCATCACCGTGGACGGCGATCGCGCATTTGTTCTGCGCATCAGCGAGCATAAAGCGGAAGCGGTTAAACCGCTGGCGGAAGTGAAAGCGCAGGTTACCGACATCGTGAAACACACCAAAGCTGAACAGCAGGCGAAACTGGATGCAGATAAACTGCTGACCGCGCTGAAAGACGGCAAAGGTGACGAGGCGTTGAAAGCCGCTGGTTTAAGCTTCGGTTCCGCACAGACGCTGGCACGTACCGGTCAGGATCCATTAAGCCAGGCGGCGTTTGCACTGCCGCTGCCGCAGCCGGGTAAACCGAGCTACGGTATTGGTAGCGATCTGAAAGGTAACGTAGTCCTGCTGGCGCTGGACGAGGTTAAAGCG
Source organism: Enterobacter sp. JUb54 (assembly GCF_014298075.1). Lineage (GTDB taxonomy): Bacteria > Pseudomonadota > Gammaproteobacteria > Enterobacterales > Enterobacteriaceae > Klebsiella > Klebsiella lignicola. The sequence goes on along the minus strand of NZ_CP060418.1, from coordinate 2,811,649 downwards.
GGCGATATGCCGGAAGCGCAGAAAGCCGCGATGGTTCAGGGTATTACCCAGAACAACGCTCAGATTGCTTTCGAAGCGCTGATGAGCAACCTGCGTAAGACCGCGAAAATTAAGCTCGGCGATACCATCGACCAGCAGCAGTAATCTCGTGACGCTTCGCAAAAATCAGTAACGTGATGTAATCCTCAAAGGCCGCTTTCGCGGCCTTTTCCATTTCTGTCGATCGGCTTTTGCACGCTTTTTTCTCCCTCGCTATGGTGTCCGTGCTGTCTACACACAAGGAGATCACAGCATGAAACAAGGTGTTAAAACGATGATGGCCGCAACCGTGTTACTTTGGGCGGCGGGAAGCCAGACGGTGCTGGCGGCATCGACCAGCGATAAAGCGGCAGCGGCGGTCAAGCACGAGAGCGTGCCGTCGCCGCAGACAAAAGCACCGGCGACGTTAAAAGCCGCGGCGGGGGAGGCCCGGGTCAGTATCAACAGCGCCAGCGCGGAAGAGCTGATGCAGGCGATGAACGGCGTCGGTCTGAAAAAAGCCCAGGCGATTGTCAGCTATCGCGAAGAGTTCGGGCCATTTAAAACGGTGGACGATCTCAAGCAGGTGCCCGGAATGGGGCACTCTCTGGTAGAGCGAAACCTGGCGCATCTGATGCTGTAATTTTCCGTTCCGGGCTTGCACAGCCGCAAATCTTTGCCAGACTAAAGAGGTCACGAAAGTGGTGTGACCTCTGACCTCAATATGACAATAAGACTAAGGCATTTGCGCTATGCAGACACAAATCAAAGTTCGTGGATATCACCTGGATGTTTATCAGCACGTCAACAACGCTCGCTACCTTGAGTTTCTGGAAGAGGCGCGTTGGGATGGCCTGGAAAACAGCGCCGCGTTCCACTGGATGACCGCCCGCAACATCGCCTTTGTGGTGGTGAATATCAATATTAACTATCGTCGCCCGGCGGTGCTGGGGGATGTGTTAACCGTGACCAGCCATCTGCAACAGCTTAATGGTAAAAGCGGCACCTTAAATCAGGTGATTACCCTGAATCCTGAGGGCGAAGTGGTGGCCGACGCGGTGATCACCTTTGTCTGCATTGATTTAAAAACACAAAAGGCGCTGCCGCTGGACGGTGAGTTGCGTGAGAAGCTCGAAGAGATGGAGATGCGCTGAGAGTTGTGTCGCCCCGCCAGCGGAAGAATTCCCGGAGGCGGTGCTGCGCACCTGTCCGGGCTACGCGCTTTCAGCAGCCTGTGGTCCGGTAGCCCGGGCGTAGAAAGTTGCAGAGTTTCCCCGGAGGCGGTGCTGCGCACCTGTCCGGGCTACGCGCTACATGCTCTCAGCAGTCTGTGAGCCGGTAGCCAGGGCGCAGAAAGTTGCGGAATTTCCCCTGAGGCGGTGCTGCGCACCTGTCCGGGCTACGTGCTTTCAGCAGCCAGCGAGCCGGTAGCCCGGGCAGGCGCATCGCGCCGCCCCCGGGAAATAACCAGTTACTGTAGCCCGGTTTTCTGCTTCATCAACGCCATTACCGCGGTGTTATCGTCCTGGTACTGCTTCAGACCGTTGGCGCGCAGGTTACAGGCGGCACATTGCCCACAGCCATCGCCTTTAATCCCGTTATAGCAGGTCAGGGTTTCGTTGCGCACCAGTTCCAGTTGACCCCAGTAATCAGCCAGGGCCCAGGTTTCAGCCTTATTCAGCCACATCAGCGGCGTTTCGAAGCGGATATCTTTTGCCATGCCAAGGCTGACCGCATGATGGAGCGCCTTGACGAAATCGTCGCGGCAGTCCGGGTAGCCGGAAAAATCGGTCTCACAGACGCCGGTGATGATCGCTTCAGCCTTAACCTGATAGGCGTAAATTGCCGTCAGCGTTAAAAACAGGATATTGCGACCAGGTACGAAGGTATTTGGGATACCGTCGGCATTCGGCTCATAGTCCGGTACCGGGATGCTATCGCGGGTCAGGCTGCTGACGGCTAGCTCGTTGAGCAGCGTGACGTCCAGCACCTTATGAGCCACGGCGCCCAGTTTCAGTGCCAGCTCACGAGCTACATCGATTTCCGCGCGGTGGCGTTGGCCATAATCAAAAGTGACGCAGTGCACTTCATCATACTGTTTCAGAGCCTGCACCAGGCAGGTCGTTGAATCTTGTCCTCCACTGAAGACAACTACGGCGCGTTTCATAGCAATTCCTGACAATCAAAGTGAAAGCAATATGGTAGCGCTTGAGGAGCGTGGCGACCAGCTCCATCACGGCGCAGATGCCGGTAGCCAGGCGCTGGTGAAATCGAACCAGCCGCGGGCATTAAGCTCCAGGCCGTTCACCCCCGGCGGGGCGCTGATACGGTAATTGTAATTGAACAATGGCGTCATAATGGCGTCGTCCATCAGCCCGTTGAAGACGTTGCGTAATGCGTCGTTACGGCTGCGCTCTTCTGGCTGGGCCTGAACGGCGTCGAGGGTCGCCTGTAAATGGGCATATTGCGCCCCGGTCAACACATTGGGCCACATTGCATCACAGCGGAGCCACTGTTCCAGGGTGTATTCCGGTGATTCGCCGATCAGGCGATCGCCCATAATGAGATCCGCCTGCGACAGATCCTGGCAACCCTGCCAGTTTTTCGCATCGTGAAAAATGAGCGTCAGTTCGCAGCCAAGCGCGGCAAGCCGTAGGCGAAGCTGTTCTGCCATCGTATGCAGTTCGACGGGCAGGTGGTACAGCAGCGTCAGCCGTTTGGGGAGCGGGACATCATGATTCTCCGGTCCCTGAGGGATCGTCCAGCCGGGAAGTACCTCGTTGCTGGGGGTGATCAGATCTTCGTCGAGAGGAAGGGTTTCCAGCAGCGAAGATCGATGGATCAGCGACACCAGACGCTGTGCCTGGGCGTTGCTGAGCCGGGGGCTCTGGTGTAGCGCCAGATAACAAAAACCGAGGCTGATGCTGTTGCTGACCTGGCGCAGATTAGTCAGCTCATCCGGATCGCCAATCGTAATTTGCACCGGGTGGCGACAGCTGGTGCCCAGATTCTGTTCAAACAGCTGGGGCGTGATCCAGTACTCCACCGTCTGGATCAGCGGATGGTTCAGATGATAACGCGGATGATTTTCCAGCCGAACCAGCTCGGGGCTAAACAATGTCAGGCGGAACGGACCGCTACCGACCGTCGGATCGTCGGGGTGGGCCAGGACACTACAATAGCTGGCGAGGCGAAACGGCAGCCAAAAATCCGGGCGAAACAAGGTGATCGTCAGGCACTGCGTATGGGTCACATCAATCTGCTTAATGCTGGCAAACAGCGTGCGCAGGGCCGGCAAGCTGAGCAACATCAGTAAACGCTGCTGGATCTGCGCGGTCTCCAGCAAATCACCGTTATGCCAGAACAACGTTGAGCGAATAAAGAACTGCCAGCGCAGGCCGTCAACCGAAATCTGCCAGTGATGGGCCAAATCCCCGACCGGGGAACGGCTTTGTGCATCAAAGCGCGTCAGGCCAGAGAAAATCTGGCCGGCCAGATGCTGCTCCGCGCGGCCGGGTAAAAACCCCGGCTGGAGCGGATCGAGCGGGCGATAGTAGGGAATACGCAGGGTCGGCGTATTGTTCTGCCACTGGCCGCCAAGAAACGGCGAGAGCAGCGCCTTAAGCTCGCCCGTCGCCAGCTGAGCCAGCTCCAGCGCATTTTTCTGCTGCCCGTTGTTCAGGGCCAGTTCCATCATCTCGTTACGTAAGGTTTCCGGCGAACGATGGAATGTCAGGGTGCCGCGCTTCCCCCGCCCGGCGCTCGACTGCCAGCTCAGCCAGCCGGCCTGTTGGGCCTGGCGAAGCAGCGTCCGAATATGGCGCTCGCTGCAAAAGCAACGGGCGGATAGTTCGCCGACGGTCACCTGCTGTGGCGCGCCGGACGAGGGCTGCCAGAGGCGCTGGTACTGGTTCAGGCGATTTAATAACCTCATTACACGTTATCCTTTTAGCTGCCTCTGCGTTGGCTGCGTGCGCTCACCCCAGTCACTGACTGGAGTAAGCTCCTGGGGACTCGCTTACTTGCCGCCTTAATCCAGCTTAAATGATTTCGTGTTCTGGATTGGTCCTTTAAGCGGCCTCTGCGGTCAGTGATAAAACCGGAACAATATAATCTATCTATTCACTATTACTTCCGTATATCTCAGGCAATACTGGAACTCAAGCAAAACTCATCACGCTCTGGGGAGCAGAACATGGCAAGACTCGCTGCATTTGATATGGACGGCACGCTGTTGATGCCGGACCATCGTCTGGGAACGACCACGCTCGCGACGCTCAGACGTCTGCGTGAGCGTGATATCACCCTGACCTTTGCCACGGGACGTCATGCGCTGGAAATGCGCCATGTTATCGGTGAGTTTGCGCTGGATGCCTACTTAATTACTGGCAACGGTACGCGGATCCATACCCTGAACGGCGAAGAGCTGCACCGCAGCGATCTGACTCCGGATGTCGCGGAGGCGGTGCTTCACCGTCACTGGGACACCGCAGCCAGCATGCACGTCTTTAATGACCAGGGCTGGTTTACCGGGCAGGAGATGCCCGAGCTGCTGAAAGCACATATTTTTAGCGGTTTCCGCTATCAGATTGCCGACCCGAAGCGGATGCCGGGCAATAAAGTCACCAAGGTGTGCTTCTGCGGCGATCACGACGATCTCCAGCGCCTCCAGCTTCAGCTGACTGAAGCGCTCGGCGAACGCGCACATATCTGCTTCTCGGCGTTTGATTGTCTGGAAGTGCTGCCGAATGGCTGTAATAAAGGCGCTGCGCTGGCGGTGCTTGGCCAGCATCTTGGCGTGTCGATGCAGGATTGTATGGCGTTCGGCGATGCCATGAACGATCGCGAGATGCTGGGAAGCGTCGGGCGCGGTGTGATTATGGGTAACGCGATGCCGCAGCTCAAAGCCGAGCTGCCGCATTTACCGGTTATCGGGGACTGTCGCCACGAGGCGGTCTCTCATTTTTTAACGCATTGGCTGGATAATCCTGATCTTCCTTATTCCCCCGAATAACTAGACCCTTCCAGCAGCCAGACACCTCGGTGTCTGGCTTTTTTTATTGTCCCTTCACCATCGCCGCAATTTTTTCCTGCCACGGCGCGATGTCACCAATATGGCTCGCCACCCACTGCGGGTTGTAATAGCTTTCGAGATAGCGCTCGCCGCTGTCGCACAGCAGGGTGACAATGGAGCCACTGCGTCCTTCAGCGCGCATCTGTACGGCAAGCTCGAGTACGCCCCACATATTGGTCCCGGTAGAGGCGCCGACTTTCCGCCCCAGCAGCGTTTCCAGCCACAAAGCGGTGGCGACGCTGGCCGCGTCCGGCACCCGCAGCATGTCGTCGACCACATCCGGAATAAATGACGGCTCGACCCGCGGGCGACCAATTCCCTCAATTTTACTCCCGACGGTGCTGCGTAACGCGCTATCGCGGCTCTGCCAGTAATCGAGGAATACCGAATTTTGTGGGTCAACGACCAGTAACTGCGTGTCATATCCCTGACATCGGATATAGCGGCCAATGGTGGCGGAGGTTCCCCCGGTACCGGCGCTCATCACGATGTAAGAGGGCTGCGGATGTGGCTCATGGGTCATCTGACGGAAAATGCTGTCAGCGATATTGTTGTTGCCGCGCCAGTCCGTCGCGCGCTCGGCGAAGGTAAACTGGTCCATATAATGGCCGTTCAGTTCGCGGGCCAGCATCTCGGAGGCGGCATAGATTTCACACGCGCTCTCAACGAAATGGCAGCGGCCGCCGTAAAACTCAATCTGTTCGATTTTGCGTTTTGCCGTACAGGATGGCATCACCGCGATAAACGGCAGGCCCAACAGACGGGCAAAATAGGCTTCCGACACGGCGGTTGAGCCGGAAGAGGCTTCAATGATCGTGGTTCCTTCCTTAATCCAGCCATTGCACAGGCCGTACAGGAACAGTGAGCGGGCCAGGCGGTGCTTCAGGCTGCCGGTCGGATGGGTGCTCTCATCCTTCAGATAGATCTGGATACCTGGGAACCCGGGCAGCGCCAGGCGAATAAGGTGCGTGTCGGCGGAACGCTGATAATCGGCGTTAATTTCACTAATGGCGTGTTTTACCCAGGCGCTATTCATCGTTATTTCCTGTTTGTCATTTTGTGCCCAGCTTAGCGGAAGTGTGAGGAAAAATTGTTGCTATTTAGCCTTTCGATTACACTATAAGGAGTAAAATTTTCTCCGCGAGCGCCTAATGTTAGATAAAATTGACCGTAAGCTGCTTTCTCTGCTGCAAACAGACTGCACCCTCTCTTTGCAGGCGCTGGCCGATGCCGTTAATCTGACCACCACCCCCTGCTGGAAACGGCTGAAGCGCCTGGAAGATGAGGGTATCCTGCGGGGGCGCGTCGCACTGCTGGATGCCGAAAAACTGGGCCTTGGTCTGACGGCATTTGTGCTGATTAAAACCCAGCACCACAGCAGCGACTGGTACTGCCGCTTCGTCAGTGAAGTCACCCAGATGGCGGAAGTCCTGGGTTTCTGGCGCATGGCGGGAGAGTACGATTACCTGCTGCGAGTGCAGGTGGCGGATATGAAACGCTACGATGATTTTTATAAACGGCTGGTGAACAGCGTGCCGGGATTGTCTGATGTCACTTCGAGTTTCGCGATGGAACAGATAAAATACACTACGGCCTTACCTATTGATTAGCGGCGCTTGCCGCGACGATTGACACACTCAGGATTCTACTGCTTGCGATTATTTGCCCAACTCAGCTGGTACTTCCGCCGGGAGTGGCGCCGCTATCTCGGTGCCATTGCCTTGCTGATCATTATCGCCATTTTACAACTGATCCCACCGAAAGTGGTGGGGATCGTGGTCGATGGCGTCACCAGACAACATTTTAGCGCCGGGACGATCTGGCTGTGGATCGGCTCGTTAGTGCTGATCGCGGTGATGGTCTATCTGCTGCGCTACGTCTGGCGCGTACTGCTGTTCGGTGCGTCCTATCAGCTGGCGGTGGAGCTGCGGGAAGACTTTTATCGCCAGCTCAGCCGCCAGCATCCCGCTTTTTACCTGCGCCACCGTACCGGGGATCTGATCGCGCGCGCGACCAACGACGTTGACCGGGTGGTATTCGCCGCAGGTGAGGGGGTGTTGACCCTGGTCGACTCGCTGGTGATGGGCTGCGCGGTGTTCATCGTGATGTCGACGCAGATCAGCTGGCAGCTCACGCTGCTGGCGCTGCTGCCGATGCCGGTGATGGCGCTGGTGATTAAGCGCAACGGCGATGCGTTGCATGAACGTTTCCGCGTTGCCCAGGCGGCGTTCTCCAGTCTGAACGACCGAACCCAGGAAAGCCTGACCAGTATCCGCATGATCAAAGCCTTTGGTCTTGAAGACCGCCAGTCGGCGCAGTTCTCTGCCGATGCTGCGGACACCGGAAAGAAAAACATGCGCGTGGCGCGCATTGATGCGCGCTTTGACCCGACGATTTATATCGCCATTGGCACCGCGAATCTGCTGGCGATCGGCGGCGGGAGCTGGATGGTGTTGCAGGGCAGCATGACGCTCGGTCAGTTAACCAGCTTTGTGATGTACCTCGGGCTGATGATCTGGCCGATGCTGGCGCTGGCGTGGATGTTTAACATTGTTGAGCGCGGCAGCGCGGCCTATAGCCGCATCCGCACGATGCTCGAAGAGGCGCCGACCGTCAACGATGGCAGCGAACAGGTGCCTGAAGGCCGCGGCGTATTGAATGTTGCGGTGCGCGAGTTTGTCTATCCGCAGGCGCATAAAGCTGCACTGGAAAAGGTGAACTTTGTGCTCCAGCCAGGGCAGATGCTGGGCATCTGCGGGCCAACCGGCTCGGGAAAAAGCACCATCCTGGCGCTGATCCAACGTCACTTTGATGTCACCCAGGGGGATATTCGTTTTCATGATATTCCCCTGACCCGGCTGCAGCTCGATAGCTGGCGCGCCCGGCTGGCGGTAGTTAACCAGACGCCGTTTCTGTTTTCCGATACCGTCGCTAATAACATCGCGCTCGGCAGGCCTGATGCGACGCCGGAGCAAATAGAACGTGCGGCGCGGTTAGCCAGCGTACACGACGATATTTTGCGTCTGCCTCAGGGATATGAAACGGAAGTGGGCGAACGCGGCGTGATGCTCTCCGGTGGGCAGAAACAGCGTATTTCGATTGCTCGCGCGCTGCTGCTGGAGGCGGAGATCCTGATTCTGGATGATGCGCTGTCGGCGGTGGACGGCCGGACGGAGCACCAGATCCTGCATAACCTACGACAGTGGGGAGAAGGGCGTACGGTGATCATCAGCGCCCATCGTCTGTCAGCCTTAACGGAAGCCAGCGAAATCCTGGTGATGCAGCACGGACATATCGTCCAGCGCGGTCGCCATGACGGACTGGCGGCTCAACCCGGCTGGTACCGCGATATGTATCGTTATCAGCAACTGGAAGCGGCGCTTGACGATGCGCCGCAGGAACATGAGGAGGCCACCGATGCGTAGTTTTGCCGAACTCTGGCCCACCTTAAAACGCCTGCTGGCCTACGGTTCTCCGTGGCGTAAACCGCTGATTATTGCGGTGGTGATGATGTGGATTGCCGCCGCGGCCGAGGTCAGCGGTCCGCTGCTGATCAGCTATTTTATCGATAATATGGTGGCGAAGAACTCGCTGCCGCTGAAGCTGGTTTGCGGTCTGGCGGTGGCCTACCTTGGATTACAGATCCTCGCGGCGACCCTGCACTATAACCAGTCGCTGCTGTTTAACCGTGCCGCCGTCGGCGTGGTGCAGCAGCTACGAAGCGATGTGATGGATGCCGCGCTGCGCCAGCCGCTCAGCGAATTTGATACCCAGCCGGTGGGGCAACTGATCTCCCGCGTGACCAACGACACCGAAGTGATTCGCGACCTCTATGTGACCGTGGTGGCGACCGTGCTGCGCAGCGCCGCACTGATTGGCGCGATGCTGGTGGCGATGTTCAGCCTCGACTGGCGCATGGCGCTGGTGGCGTTGGCCATCTTCCCGGCGGTGTTGATTGTCATGCTGATTTATCAACGCTACAGCACGCCTATCGTGCGCCGGGTTCGCGCATGGCTGGCGGATATCAACGATGGCTTTAATGAAGTGATTAACGGCATGGGCGTCATCCAGCAGTTCCGCCAGCAGGCGCGGTTCGGCGAACGGATGCGTGAAGCCAGCCATGCTCACTATCTGGCGCGGATGCAAACGCTGCGCCTTGACGGTTTTCTCCTGCGCCCGCTGTTGAGCCTGTTCTCAACCCTGGTGCTCTGCGGGCTGCTGATGCTGTTTGGCTTCAGTTCCGTCGGCACGATTGAAGTCGGGGTGCTGTATGCCTTTATCAGCTACCTTGGGCGCCTGAATGAACCGCTGATCGAGCTGACGACGCAGCAGTCGATGCTCCAGCAGGCGGTCGTTGCCGGCGAGCGAGTGTTCGAACTGATGGATCGCCCGCGCCAGGCGTGGGGGCAGGATAATGCCCCGCTGCGCAGCGGCAGGGTATCAATCGAGGATCTGTCGTTTGCCTACCGCGGCGATCGGCTGGTGCTGAAAGAGATTAATCTGGAGATCCCTTCCCGTGGTTTTGTGGCGCTGGTGGGCCATACCGGCAGCGGGAAAAGCACGCTGGCCAGCCTGATGATGGGCTACTATCCGCTGACCCGAGGGGAGATCCGCATCGACGGGCGTCCGCTCGCCTCGTTAAGCCACAGCGCTTTGCGCCAGGGCGTGGCGATGGTGCAGCAGGATCCGGTGGTGCTGGCCGATACCTTTTATGCCAACGTCACCCTGGGCCGCGACATCAGCGAGGAGCTGGTCTGGGAGGCGCTGGAGTCGGTGCAGCTGGCGGAGCTGGCGCGCAGTATGGATAACGGGATCTACACCCAGCTGGGCGAGCAGGGGAATAACCTCTCCGTGGGGCAGAAACAGCTGCTGGCGCTGGCGCGAGTGCTGGTGGATACCCCGCAGATACTGATTCTCGATGAGGCGACGGCAAACATCGATTCCGGTACCGAGCAGGCGATTCAGCAGGCGCTGGCAAAAGTTCGCCAGCACACCACCCTGGTGGTGATCGCGCATCGCCTGTCAACGATCGTGGAGGCTGATACCATTCTGGTGCTCCATCGCGGGCAGGCCGTTGAGCGTGGCAATCATCAGCAACTGCTGGCGGCAAAAGGGCGTTACTGGCAGATGTATCAGCTGCAGCTGGCCGGCGAAGAGCTGGCCGCCAGCGCCCAGGAAGAGTCGCTGACCGCCTGATGCACCATAAACAGGCAGTGGTTTTGTGGCGAATAAATGTGGTGCAAAAATGCAACGCGCCATGCACTGTTGTGGTGCATTTTTGGCCGAAACGGATGCTTTTCTGAGGCATTCTTCCTCCATTCTCGTCTTTTCGTTGTGAAAAGGGCCGCTATGCGGTCCTTTTTCATTTCTGGCATAGCCCTTGCTTTATTCCCTGTGTGTTAGCTGCTGCCATTACGAATTCTGAGCGGAGGGGACTTATGAAGCTGGTTACCGTGGTAATCAAACCATTCAAACTGGAAGATGTGCGTGAAGCGTTATCTTCCATCGGCATTCAGGGCCTTACGGTCACTGAGGTAAAAGGGTTTGGCCGTCAAAAGGGTCATGCTGAGCTGTACCGTGGTGCCGAATATAGCGTCAATTTTCTGCCAAAAGTGAAGATTGACGTCGCGATTGCCGACGATCAGCTTGATGAGGTCGTTGATGTCATTAGTAAAGCGGCCTACACCGGAAAAATTGGCGATGGCAAAATTTTTGTCGCCGAACTGCAACGCGTTATTCGCATCCGCACCGGCGAAGCCGACGAAGCGGCACTGTAACGACCAGACCACACAGTGATGGGGATCGAGAAAATGAAAATAGCAACATTGAAAACGGGTCTGGGTGCGCTGGCACTTCTTCCGGGGCTGGCGATGGCCGCACCGGCAGTGGCAGATAAAGCCGACAACGCCTTCATGATGATTTGCACCGCGCTGGTGCTGTTTATGACAATTCCGGGCATCGCGCTGTTTTACGGCGGCCTGATTCGCGGCAAGAACGTGCTCTCAATGCTGACGCAGGTGATCGTTACCTTTGCGCTGGTGTGCGTATTATGGGTGGTTTATGGCTACACGCTGGCCTTCGGGACCGGCGGCAGCTTCTTCGGCAGCTTTGACTGGGTGATGCTGAAAAATATCGAACTGAAAGCGCTGATGGGCTCTTTCTATCAGTACATTCACGTGGCGTTCCAGGGCTCCTTTGCCTGTATCACCGTTGGCCTGATTGTCGGCGCGCTGGCTGAGCGTATTCGCTTCTCCGCGGTGCTGATTTTCGTGGTGGTGTGGATGACCCTCTCCTATGTGCCGATTGCGCATATGGTCTGGGGTGGTGGTCTGCTGGCAACGCATGGTGCACTGGATTTCGCCGGCGGTACCGTCGTGCATATCAACGCTGCGGTCGCCGGGCTGGTCGGTGCTTATATGATGGGCAAACGCGTTGGCTTCGGCAAAGAAGCGTTTAAACCACATAACCTGCCAATGGTCTTCACCGGTACGGCAATCCTCTACGTCGGCTGGTTTGGCTTTAACGCCGGTTCTGCAAGCTCGGCGAACGAAATTGCCGCCCTGGCCTTCGTCAACACCGTGGTTGCGACCGCTGGCGCGATTCTGGCCTGGACCTTCGGCGAATGGGTTACGCGTGGTAAACCGTCCCTGCTGGGCGCGTGTTCCGGTGCTATCGCGGGTCTGGTTGGTGTCACGCCGGCATGTGGTTACATCGGCGTCGGCGGCGCACTGATTGTGGGTATCGCTTCTGGTCTTGCTGGTCTGTGGGGCGTCACCGTGCTGAAACGCTGGTTACGTGTCGATGACCCTTGCGACGTCTTTGGCGTACATGGCGTGTGCGGCATCGTGGGCTGTATTCTGACCGGTATCTTTGCTGCCACCTCTCTGGGCGGCGTGGGCTACGCAGAAGGCGTCACCATGGGCCATCAGCTGCTGGTTCAGTTGGAAAGTATCGCTATCACCATCGTGTGGTCCGGTATTGTGGCCTACATCGGCTACAAAGTGGCTGACATGACCGTGGGTCTGCGTGTACCGGAAGAGCAGGAACGCGAAGGGCTGGACGTCAACAGCCATGGCGAGAACGCGTACAACGCCTGATAATTTGAGTTGTCTCCTGTAGTAGCAAAGCCTCCCGATGGGAGGCTTTTTTTATGATCACGCGTTACGATTGCGCATGACCCCTTCCTGCACCGTTGACGCCACCAGGGTGCCATCCTGGGTATAAAACTCGCCGCGCACAAAGCCGCGAGCGCTGGAAGCTGAGGTGCTTTCAACGCTGTACAGCAACCATTCGTTGATATTGAACGGGCGATGGAACCACATGGAGTGGTCGATCGTCGCGACCTGCATGCCCGGCTCAAGGAAGCCGACACCGTGCGGCTGCAGGGCCACCGGCAGGAAATTAAAGTCTGAAGCGTAGCCCAGCAGAGACTGGTGGATACGGATATCTTCCGGCACCGCGCCGTTGGCACGGAACCACACCTGGCGGGTAGGTTCTGCCACGTGGCCCTTCAGCGGGTTATGAAACTCTACCGGGCGGATCTCCAGCGGTTTATCGCTGAGGAACTTATCTTTGGCCTGCGGCGGCAGCAGGTGAGCCAGCTTGCGGGCGATATCCGTTTCGGACGGCAGTCCTTCCGGCGACGGGGCGGCCGGCATGGATTTCTGGTGTTCGTAGCCCGGCTCTGGCGCCTGGAAAGAGGCGGTCATATAGAAAATCGGCTTACCGTTCTGAATCGCCGCCACCCGACGGGCGCTGAAGCTGTTGCCGTCGCGCAGGACTTCGACGTCATAAATAATCGGTTTCTGGCTATCGCCAGGGCGCAGAAAATAGCTATGAAACGAGTGGATCAAGCGTTCGGCAGGCACGGTTTCTTTGGCGGCGTACAGCGCCTGACCGACGACCTGGCCGCCAAACACCTGACGTAACCCCAGATCTTCACTCTGCCCGCGGAATAACCCTTCTTCAATTTTTTCCAGATTCAACAATGCCAGCAGATTGGTTAATGCCTGACTCATATTTATCCTCAATCAGTGATAACTGCATCGCGCAGCGCGTATTGAGGGCAAGTATAACCTGGAATCGCAAGTGGTCCGATGGGTTCAATAATCTGAATAAAGGGTCATTTGCAGGAAGATAACTGAGATCTGTGCCACACTTATGCACGATACAAATGTTCCTGCTCGCCAGTCGGCCGGACATACTCCTGTAGATAAAGGGATGAAAAGGAGAACATAATGAAATTTGCCTATATGTTTAGTGCTTTAGCTGTTGCCGCTACACTGACCGCCTGCGCGAATAATCACAGCGCCTCGACGACCAATGCAGCTGCTGCCCCCGATCCTTATGGCATTGCCTCGCTGAACGCTTCTCAGCAGCAGCCTAATGTTTCAGGCACCATCTCTATCCGGCAAAAAGTGGCACTACCGCCGGATGCGGTACTGACGGTCACGCTGGCTGATGCTTCTCTGGCCGATGCCCCGGCACAGGTCCTGGCGCAGAAAGCGGTACGTACCGAAGGTAAACAGCCGCCGTATAACTTTGTCCTGCCGTATAACCAGGCGGACATTAAGCCGAATGCGCGTATTTTGTTGAGTTCGGCAATTACGGTGAATGGTCAGCTGATGTTTATCACCGATACCGTACAAACGGTGGTGACTCAGGGAGGGAATCGCGCCGACCTGCTGCTGGTTCCGGTGCAACATACCGCCGTTCCGGTTGCCAACGACACCAGTTCAACGACCGCACAGTAACCTCTACACACGCCCCTGTTCAGGGGCATTTTTTTGTCTTCAGTAAACCCAGCGATAGTGTTGCAGCTCAATATGGCCGCTGCCGGATACCTGCACGCCTTCCGCCAGCAGCGCCTGACGCTGGCGCTGCAAATCCGGGCCGGTAAGCGAAATATCGCCGTGGCGATTGACGACCCGGTGCCAGGGAAGCGTTGAGCCTTCGGGCAGCCGTTTGAGTACGCCGCCCACCTGACGCGCGGCGCGTGGTGAGCCTGCCAGTCGGGCAATATCGCCGTAGGTGGCGACGTAGCCTTCCGGAATAGAGGCCACAATCTGCCAGACCCGTCGGGGAAATGTATCGTGAGAATCCATTGTTGGTCCTGTTACCGGGAAAGGGTCAGGATAAGCGTTGGCAGAGTGGCTGTACAGGGACGGGCATTATGGCGGTTTCGCGATAGTGAAATCGAGTGACAGGCCGAGGATCTGCATGCCGTGGACGTTGTCATCCGGGGTCATGGCGACCAGGCTTTCAAAAAACTTCAGCCGTCGGGACTGACCATTGATAATCAGTTTTGCTCGTAGAGAAGGAAGTTGCTGAGAGCTGATGGGGTATATGACGCGACCGCTGACCTCGATAGGCAGCTTGCGCAAATCCAGGCGTTGCAGGACACCGACCGTGGAATAGAGCAGCGCAACCGGGGTGATGGCCAGCAGAGTGCCGCTGCTCACGCTGACAAAATCCAGCATCAGTTCCGGGCGCAGATAATGTAGCCCCTGAAAGGAGAGGGTGACGCCGTCAATCTCTGGCATCGCCAGAGTCGTTGTAAAACGCGGTGATTCGCTCATGCCATTACCATTGAGATAAAATATTGATTAATAAACCTGTTATTCCATGCTGTCAGTATGGATGCATACAGGGAAATGTACTGCGATAACGCTCGCAATACCTTGATCTCTGCCCGATCGCCCTGGCAGAACCTGGTCGCATCGGGCGATGAGCCTGGCGTTGCACAATAAACCAGCATCCGGTCGGCGTTAGCTTGCAATTCACCGGTGCAGTAGGGATAATGCGCCAGCGCGTTGGATAACAACGCTCTCAATGGGGGCCCTGTTGGTTCTCCCGCAACGCTACTCTGTTTACCAGGTCAGATCCGGAAGGAAGCAGCCAGAGCAGACGACGTGTGTGCCGGGATGTAGCTGGCAGGGCCCCCACCCAATTCTGGGGATCCCCGCTGTTTTTTTTCATTTTCATTCAATGATACCCGAACGCCACAACAACGCCCGGTCTGCGCCCCTTTTTTGTCGCACGATGCTGGCGTGCAGAGGCCTGCAACGCTTTCGTTCTCCTGATGCCCCCGCTGCGGCTGTACGATTACCGCTCACTATTACTTCTAAACACCACTAATTTTTATTCTTTAAAGATATATGTCATATTTCTGCAATGTTATTGAAATATTAATGTCATTTTCATGTCACAAATAACGGGCAAATTAATTACGCTAATTACTACCAGGTAACAAGTCTGAAATATATCTCTGGATCGGTTTGTTAACTTCGTGTATTAATTATTGTAAATTTTTTTGCACGGGAAGCATGGCGATGACCACAGTCGTATTAAACGTAAAAATTGATGCAGAGTTAAAAGAAAAGCTGCGTCATTACGCGGAAGTAAATAACGAGAACCTGGGTACTGCAACGGAGAAACTGCTGCTGCTGGCTTTCCAAACAGCAGATTCGGCAGACGAGGCGGGGGTTTCGGAAGAAGATATTGATAGTCAGCATACCGAAGAAGAAACTTCTCCATTAACCCCTAAAGAAATCAAAGCGTTAAGAAAAATTCTGAAGAAGAAAAAATGAAACAACAACTCTCTACAGCCAGCAACTACAGCGAAGCCTGCGACATGTTACGTTCAGGGTATGTTAAGCATGTTCGCCTCAACTGGAATATCGGTAGTGATGAGTTTTTTCGCATTGCCTCCGACTGGTGTGACACCGGAGCCAAAATTAAGAAAGATGAAGATGGGTTTATTATCTCGTTAAAAAGTTTTCCTATTCCACGCCAGCATTAATGACATTCATTCATCGGTGTCATCGGGCTGACATATAGTCCTGACATGATGAAGTGCAATTTATAAAAAACATCTCAAATGCGTCATGGATGATGACTTTTCGACGGGCTGATGCCAGCCCGTCGATATTTTATTATATTATTTTCCGCATTCTTGTATTTTCATTCTGTTGTGAAATTCCCGCCCACAATGGCTGTAGCGTCGTAAAAGCACTGCGCAACTCCTCATCCGCCAGGGTGAAGGGCAAACGCAAATAGCGATCGAAGGCGCCCGCCAGACCGAACCGCGTGCCGGTACCAATATGAATCCCATGACTTTCTGCCCTGGCCGAGAACTGCGTCGCCAGCATCCCCGGTAATTCGACCCAAAACGAAAGCCCGCCTTCCGGTGATGAAAAGCGCCAGTGCGGGAAAAACTCCGTCATCAGCGCGCTGCACATATCGCGGCGTGCGGCGAGCATCTCCCGGCGCGCGGGCAGCAACGCCTTCTCATGGTCCAGTAACCAGCTACAGGCCAGTTGCTCAAGCAGCGGTGTACCAAGATCGAGCGAATCACGGGCCTGCATTAACGAGGCGATGGTTCGTGAAGAGGCGCGGATCCAGCCAATACGTAATCCTCCCCAGAAACTTTTTCCTGCAGAACCAATGGTAATCACCGGCGCATCGGGGTTGAAGGTTGCCAGCGGCGGCGGCGGTGGGGCGTTGTACCACAAATCGACCATCGTCTCGTCGACCACCAACGTGGTGCGCGTTTGCGCCGCGATATCGGCGACCCGCTGACGGGTGGCGCTGTCCATGCAGCGGCCGGTGGGATTGTGAAAATCAGGCATTAGCCAGGCCAGGCGCGGGGCGGTTTGGGCGATGGTCGCCGCCAGGCCGTCGCAGTCCCAACCCTGCTGCGGCAGAGCGACGCCAACCGGCCGGCAGGAGGCGCCCTGAATGGCGCTGATGGCCATGGGATAGGTCGGAGCGTCGACCACAACCCGGTCGCCTGGCCCGGTCAGCAGCCGTAAAACCAGCGCAAAAGCGCTCAGCGCGCCGTTGACGATCATTACTTCATCGCTGCGGGTGGGCAGCCCTCGTTCGCCGTAGCGGTGGGCGATGGCCTCACGTAAGACCTGTAGTCCATGCTGATCGTAACCGGTATTCCCGAGGTGCTGCGGCATCACGGTTAACGCCTGCTGGTAAGCCTGGTGGATCTCCGGTCCGGCACTCAGGGCGGCGGTTGCCAGATTTATCGAGGACGGGCGGAAGGCGACATCTTCCACAGCGCCAGCACGTTCCGGCAGCGCGATGCGCGAACCGCTGCCCTGGCGGCTGTAAAGAAAGCCCTCTTCACGCAGCTGGCCGAGCGCGCTGGCAACGGTGGTGCGGCTGACGTTCAGGGCGCTGGCCAGCTCGCGTTCACCGGGCAGGCGCGTTTCGAGGGTCAGGCGACCATCGAGGATCAGCAGGCGCAGGGCCTCCGCCAGCTGACGCCAGAGCGTCGTTCGACCAGCAGGCGCCTGCCAGTGGCCCAGCAGACGAACCAGAGATTGCGTACCAAAGCGACGAGAAACCATAGCGATCCACTTTTCCAAAACTGGCCATTAATTATCAATCCATTTTTATCGATGATGGAACCGTCCGCAATCATCCAGAGGTAAAAAATGTTACGTCGATTAGTGCAGCTTTATGTCGGTCTGGTCCTGTACGGCGTGTCGACCGCGTTGTTTGTTCATGCCAATCTCGGTGCCGATCCGTGGGATGTGTTTCACCTCGGCGTCGGCAAGCAGTTTGGTCTCGATTTTGGCACGGTGATGATTCTGACCGGCGCCGCGGTGCTGCTGCTGTGGATCCCGCTGCGCCAGATGCCGGGGCTGGGGACCATCAGCAACGTCATCGTGCTGGGCCTGGCGGCCAACGCCACGCTTGCCGTTCTGCCGCCGCTGGATTCGCTGGTGGTGCGTAGCCTGATGCTGGTGGGCGCTATCGTCATGAATGCCCTGGCGACCGGGATGTATATTGGTGCCGGTTTTGGTCCCGGACCTCGCGACGGACTGATGACCGGATTACATGCCCGTACTGGCTGGTCTTTACGTGGGATCCGCACGGCGATTGAAGTGTCGGTGCTGGTCATTGGCTGGGCGATGGGCGGGACTTTCGGGGTCGGAACCGTGCTGTATGCCTTAACGATCGGCCCGCTGATCCAGCTGTGTCTGCCGTGGTTCCGTCAGCCGGTACGGCCAGAACCAGCGGTCAGTCGTGGCGAAGTGGCCTCTTGATACGAGGCCACTGTCGGGAAAGGTAATGGCCTCAGGAGAATCGGTACATTTTGAGGTTATTTTCCGCCCACTGGATAAACTCATCCTTCGGTAAGGCCGGGCTGTACAACCAGCCCTGAGCGTAGAGAACATCGTGCTCGCACAGCCAGTCCCGCTGGCTTTGGGTTTCAACGCCTTCGGCAATGGTCACCAGATTCAGGGCCTTCGCCATCTTGATAATATGCGGCGTGAGCGGTTTGTACTCGAGGGCGTCGACGAAGGATTTATCAATTTTCAGCGTATCGACATCCAGTTTTTGCAGGTAGCTCAGGCTGGAATACCCGGTGCCAAAATCATCGATCGACACGCTGTGCCCCAGCTGGCGATAGCGGGCGATCACCGGCAGGGTGGTGGCGGGATCGATGAAGCCGCGTTCCGTCAGTTCAAGGGCAATTTGCGACGGAGCAATTTTCCATTGTTCAAGCTGTTGCTGCATCAGTTTGGGCAACCTTGGGGAGCGCAAATCATCCACCGAGAGGTTGATTGAGATGTGCAGGTCCGGCTGATTATGCAGCCATGGCCCGAGGTCGGTAAAAATCTTGCGGACGATATCTTCTGTTAAGTGGGTGATTAGCCCGGTCTGTTCGGCCAGGGGGATAAAAATGTCCGGCGATAAAAAGCTGCCGTCGGGCTGCTGCCAGCGGGCCAGCGCTTCGGCGCCGATGATTTTGCCATCTTTCAGTGCGACGATCGGCTGGTAATGGACCAGAATGGCATTGGAGTGAAGCGCATCCAACATGCCATAGCGCGGCGAGCGCAGGGTCCGCAGTAGGCGCAGCAGCAAATAGGCGGCGATCAGGCTGATAAACAAGCCGATAGGCAGCCATAGCATCAACTGATGGCGAAACTTTTCCTGCAGCGGCAGCGTCGATGACCAGGTGGCGATAGCCAGTCCCAGTTCAGGAATGGGGTGCAGGCGATAGACGGTGTCGTTGATGGTGAGCGTTTTGCTCTCCAGCCGCTGGATTTTCTCCCAGGCTGCTGGTGAGGGCGTAGTGCTGCTGGTCACCACCTGCTTATTCACCAGGCCAAACAGCACCGCATTAATATTATCCTGGCCCAGGGGAATGATATCGATAAACGATGCCGGGTCGATCATCACGATATGGTTTTTGCTGCCGAGTGCCGTCATCTTATGTTTCAGGCCAAGATCGCTCACCGAGGTGAGCCAGGCGTGATAGCCATCGGCGGTCACGTGATCGGGCGCCGGGAAAATAGCGGGCAGGCTGTAATCTTCAAGGGAAGAGCATTGTGGAATCGAGTCTTTAAGCCACAGAATTTCCCGCACATAGCGGTGGGTATAGGCAATCCGGCGCATGGTGAGCAGATGCTGCGGGCTGCAGCGGGGTCCGCTGTAGGCATTGGCTTCCTGTAACGCTTCTCTGGCCTGATTGGCGACCTGCTGGATGCGGGTCAGCACCCGTGAAGAGTAGTTATCCAGCTCGGAATAAAACAGCGTTTTTGCCTGATTGGTTGCCAGCCAGATACTTAAGGCAATAGGCAAAATAATGGCGACAATCAACACCCCGGTAACCAGACTCACCAGATTCCGGGTCGTCATGCGCATATCCTTATATTATTGGGGGTTTGTTGAGTATATCCGATAGTTGGCAAAGCTAGCAGGCGAGAGGTAATTAATATTACATTTAAAAAATGCCCGAATCACTTATGACGATGATATCGGGCAAACAGTGGATGATCCGCAGCGTTCGAGGCAATGAGCGACACGGAGTAAAACGAGGGCTGTGGCTGGCATGCTGGCAGCAATGGCTACCAGCACCCGACATCAGTGTAAAAGCGGTTCATGACAACCAGATGTTGTTAATGCGCATCCGGGGCCGTGATATCAGCGCTGATGCGCTGATTGCTTTCATCAAAGACCATACAGAAGCGGTCGTCGAACGCAACGTCGATTTTCTGCCATGGGCGGAAATGGACGTCGCCGGGCAGCAGAATTTTGACGTTGTCATGGCCGTAGCACTGGCCAAACAGATAGGTGTTATTCCCCAGACGTTCCACCACTTCGCATTGAAACTCCACCACCGTACCGCTGTTGACGTCGGTTGACAGGTGTTCCGGGCGGATCCCCAGCGTCACCGCATCGCCTGCTTGTAACGGCGTGGTGGTGATATTCAGCGTCAGGCTGTGCTGCTGTGCCATTTGTACGGTGAGCTGTCCCGGCTGCCACGCGGTTACGGTGGCGGGCAGGAAGTTCATCTTGGGCGAGCCGATAAATCCTGCGACAAACTTATTGACCGGGTTGTAGTACAGCGACATCGGCGAGCCCATCTGCTCGACTTTCCCGTAGTTCATCACCACGATTTTATCGGCCAGGGTCATGGCTTCAACCTGATCGTGAGTGACATACACCATCGTGGTTTTCAGTTCATGGTGCAGTTTGGCAATGTGCAGGCGCATCTCGACGCGCAGTTCGGCATCAAGGTTAGAGAGCGGTTCATCAAACATGAAGACCCGCGGGTTGCGCACGATGGCGCGGCCGATCGCCACGCGCTGGCGCTGGCCGCCTGAGAGCTGTTTAGGTTTGCGATCCAGCAGGTGGGTTAGCTGCAGCGTTTTGGCGACCATTTCGACCTGACGACGGATCTCATCTTTAGGGACTTTATTGACCTTCAGGCCATAGCCCATGTTTTCAGCCACGGTCATGTGCGGGTAGAGAGCATAGGACTGGAAGACCATGGCCACACCGCGATGGGCAGGCACCACGTCGTTCATGACTTCATCGCCAATCAACACTTCACCATCGCTGACATCTTCCAGCCCGGCGATCATGCGCAGCAGGGTCGATTTTCCGCAGCCTGACGGCCCGACAAAGACCGCAAATTCACCGTCTTCGATATCAAGATTGACCTGGTGCAGCGTCACGGTGTCACCAAACCGTTTGGTGACATTCCTCAGTCGTATATTGGACATCAACATTCCCCGGGGTTAGTAGTCGTTATGTGCCGTTGGGAGTAGGGTTACAGAAATGATTGTAGTACGTGTAACAATCTGACTGAACTATGCTCAACAGCGCTGAAATCATGTGACGACTATAACTTCCAGTATTTTCGTGCCCTACACCGATGTTTCATTTCTGCAATCATGATCACACAACTGGTAGCTTTAGGTGGTTTTGTTCGCACTCAAAGCGTAGCGTATAACAAATCATGAAGATCTGATTATGTCGCTGTAAACCGCCACTTATGAATAGATTCAGGAATGTTGATAAGTGGCAATGTCGAATAAAAACCAATAAATTGTTATACCTTCACATGAGGTTGATAATGAAAAAGAACACTCTTGCTGCGCTTATCCTCACTACGCTGGCCGCCGGACAGCTCGTCAGCCTGCAGGCTCACGCCGCCGGACAACTGAACGTCTGGGAAGACATTAAAAAATCCGACGGTATTAAAGCCGCGGTAAGCGATTTTGAAAAACAGTTCGACGTTAAGGTCAATCTGCAGGAGATGCCTTATGCGCAGCAGTTGGAAAAGCTGCGCCTTGATGGCCCTGCCGGTATTGGTCCTGACGTCCTGGTTATCCCTAACGACCAGTTGGGCGGCGCGGTGGTGCAGGGGCTGTTGTCGCCGCTGACTCTGGCGGCGGATAAGCAGGAGGTCTTTACCCCGGCTTCGATTAACGCCTTCCGAATGGATAACGTGTTGTATGGCGTGCCGAAAGCGGTGGAAACCCTGGTGCTGATTTACAACAAAGACCTGATCGACAAGCCGTTGGACAGCCTGCAGGCGTGGTTCGACTATTCGAAAACCCAGCGGGCGCAGAACAAATATGGCCTGCTGGCGAAGTTCGATCAGATCTATTACAGCTGGGGCGCCATTGGCCCGATGGGTGGCTATATCTTCGGTAAAAACGACAAGGGCGGGTTTAATCCGCAGGACGTCGGCCTGAATAAACCCGGCGCGGTTGAAGCCGTCACCTTCCTGAAAAAATTCTATAGCGAAAAAGTCTTCCCGGCCGGGATCCTCGGCGATAACGGGCTGAACGCCATCGATTCCTTATTCACCGAGAAGAAAGCTGCGGCGGTCATCAACGGTCCGTGGGCTTTCCAGCCGTATGAAGCCGCCGGGATTAACTACGGCGTCGCGCCGCTGCCGATGTTGCCTGACGGCAAACCGATGAGCTCGTTCCTCGGTGTGAAAGGTTATGTGGTATCGACCTGGAGCAAAGACAAAGCGCTGGCGCAGCAGTTTATCGAATTTATCAACCAGCCTCAGTACGTGAAGGCGCGCTATGTGGCGACCGGCGAGATCCCGGCCCTGAAAGCGATGATTGACGATCCGCTGATCAAGAATGACGAGAAAGCCAGTGCGGTCGCGGTGCAGTCCGCGCGCGCCACGGCGATGCCGGGCATTCCGGAAATGGGCGAAGTGTGGGGGCCGGCAAATGCGGCGCTGGAGCTGAGCCTGACCGGAAAACAGGATCCGAAAGCGGCGCTCGATAACGCCGAAAAACAGATCAAGATGCAGATCGAGGCGATGCAGGCCAGCAACCAGTAATCGCGATGTTGGTCATTTACCGGTGACAGGCGCGAGCCTGTTTTCCGGAACATCAGGGCTTAGAGGTAAAGAAACGGGGGGCGCTCCTCCCGTTTTCAGAAGGAGTGGTGTGTGATTATCAATCCCAGCGAAAATATTGCCGAAGCACGCGGTGCAGGGCGCCATGCGTGGTGCAGTCTGCTGCTGGCTATCGTACCGGGTTTTGGCCAGTTTTATCACCGCCAGTGGCTGAAGGGGCTTGTCTTCCTGGTGCTGCTGAGCAGTTTCATGGGAATTTTTTATGACTTCCTGCAGGAAGGTCTGTGGGGGCTTTACACCTTAGGCGAAGAAGTGCCGAGGGATAACTCTATTTTCCTGCTGGCGGAAGGGATCATCAGCGTGCTGATCGTCGCCTTCGGTCTGCTGGTCTATTACCTTTCGCTGCGCGATGCCTGGGTGAACGGCAAAAAGCGCGATGAGGGCGTGGCCCTGAACAGCGTCCGCAAACAGTACCAGATGCTGTTAAACGCCGGCTTCCCTTATCTGATGATTAGCCCCGGCTTTATTCTGCTGGTGTTCGTCGTCATTTTCCCGATTCTGTTTGGTTTTGCTATCGCCTTTACGAACTACAACCTGTACCACACGCCGCCGGCGAAGTTGGTGGACTGGGTTGGCTTTAAGAACTTCGTGAATATTTTCACGCTCTCTATCTGGCGCTCGACCTTCTTTGACGTCCTGCAGTGGACGGTGGTGTGGACGCTGCTGGCGACGACCCTGCAGTGTACCGTCGGCGTGCTGCTGGCGATCCTCGTGAACCAGAAAGACCTGCGTTTTAAGCCGATGATTCGTACCATTTTTATCCTGCCGTGGGCGGTACCGGGCTTTGTCACCATTCTGGTGTTCGCAGGGATGTTCAACGACTCGTTTGGGGTGATTAACAACGCGATTCTGTCGTTCTTTGGCATCGGGCCGAAGGCGTGGTTGACCGATCCGTTCTGGACCAAAACGGCGCTGATCATGATGCAAACCTGGTTAGGTTTCCCGTTCGTGTTCGCCATGACCACCGGCGTGTTGCAGGCGATCCCTGACGATCTGTATGAAGCTGCAACCATGGATGGCGCCAGCGCCTGGACGCGTCTGCGGACCATTACTCTGCCGCTGGTGCTGTACTCGATTGCGCCGATCATCATCACCCAGTACACCTTCAACTTTAACAATTTCAACATTATCTATTTGTTCAACAACGGTGGGCCAGCGGTGGCGGGTTCGAACGCCGGCGGGACGGATATTCTGGTGTCGTGGATCTACAAGCTGACGATGTCCTCTTCGCAATATGCCATTGCGGCAACCATTACTATTCTGCTGTCGATTTTTGTCGTCGGCCTGGCGTTGTGGCAGTTCCGCGCCACCAAATCCTTCAAAAACGACGACATGGCGTAAGGGAAGTCACATGGCTAAATCACCCAGTATTAAACGCGAAAAGTGGATCCGCCTGTCACTCACCTGGCTGATTGTTATTCTGGTCTCGGTGGTGATTATTTATCCGCTTATCTGGACGGTCGGGGCGTCGCTGAATGCCGGCAACAGCCTGCTCAGCACCTCGATTATTCCCGAGAATCTGTCATTCCAGCACTATGCCGACCTGTTCAACGGTAATGTGAACTACCTGACCTGGTACTGGAACTCGATGAAAATCAGCTTCATGACCATGGTGCTGACCTTAATCAGCGTCAGTTTTACCGCCTACGCTTTCTCGCGCTTTCGCTTTAAAGGGCGGCAGAACGGGCTGATGCTGTTTCTGCTGCTGCAGATGATCCCGCAGTTCTCTGCGCTGATTGCGATCTTTGTGCTCTCGCAGCTGCTGGGGCTGATTAACAGCCATCTGGCGCTGGTATTGATCTACGTGGGCGGCATGATCCCGATGAACACCTGGCTGATGAAGGGTTACCTCGATGCGATCCCGAAAGATCTGGATGAGTCGGCGCGCATGGACGGTGCCAGCAGCTTCCGTATCTTCTTTGAGATCATCATGCCGCTATCAAAACCGATCCTCGCGGTAGTGGCGCTGTTCTCCTTCACCGGTCCGCTGGGCGACTTTATTTTATCGAGCACCATCTTGCGTACCCCGGACAAATACACGTTGCCGATCGGTCTTTATAACCTGGTCGCACAGAAAATGGGCGCCAGCTATACCACCTATGCCGCAGGGGCGGTGCTGATTGCCGTTCCGGTGGCGATTCTCTATCTGGCATTACAAAAATACTTTGTTTCCGGCCTGACCGCTGGCAGTACAAAAGGATAACCCCATGAAAAGATTAACACCCGCTGTGCTTGCTGTTTGTCTGGCATGCAGTTTTTCCCCCGCTGTGCTGGCTGCAGAAGCGCTGCAAACGCGCGCATTTACTACGATGCCCGCCGACTTTATCAAAGGCGCGGATATCTCTACGCTGTTGGATGCCGAAAAGCACGGGGCAAAATTTTATAACCACAACAATCAGCTGCAGGATCCCATCGCCATCCTGAAAGCCGATGGCGTGAACTATGTGCGCCTGCGCCTGTGGGTCGATCCTAAAGATGCTCAGGGCCAGGGCTACGGCGGTGGTGATAACGATCTGGCGGCGACCCTGGCGCTGGCGAAACGGGCTAAAGCCCAGGGCATGAAGCTGCTGCTGGACTTCCACTACAGCGATTTCTGGACCGATCCGGGTAAACAGTACAAACCCAAAGCCTGGGAGAAAATGGATTACCCGCAGCTGAAGACGGCCATCCACGATTATACCCGCGACACCATCGCCCGCTTTAAGCAGGAAGGCGTCCTGCCGGATATGGTGCAGATCGGGAATGAGATCAACGGCGGCATGCTATGGCCAGAAGGCAAAAGCTGGGGCCAGGGCGGTGGCGAATTTGACCGCCTGGCAGGGTTGCTGAATGCGGCAATCGACGGGCTGAAAGAGAACCTCAAGCAGGGTGAGCAGGTGAAAATCATGCTGCATCTGGCGGAAGGCACCAAGAACGATACCTTCCGCTGGTGGTTCGATGAAATCAGCAAGCGCAATGTGCCTTACGACATTATTGGCCTGTCGATGTACACCTACTGGAACGGTCCGATTAGCGCGCTGAAAGCGAATATGGATGATATCAGCAAGCGCTATAACAAAGATGTGATTGTCGTGGAAGCGGCCTACGCCTATACCCTGGATAATTGCGATAACGCAGAAAATAGTTTCCAGGCGAAAGAAGAAAAAGATGGCGGTTATCCGGCGACCATTCAGGGACAATATAATTATATTCACGACCTGATGCAGGCCGTTATCGATGTTCCCGATCAGCGCGGCAAAGGTATTTTTTATTGGGAGCCGACCTGGATTGCCGTTCCGGGAAATACCTGGGCCACGCCGGCGGGCATGAAATATATCCATGATGAATGGAAACAGGGAAATGCCCGGGAAAACCAGGCGCTATTTGATTGCCAGGGGAAAGTTTTGCCATCGGCGAAAGTCTTTAATTAATCGTAAAGTTTGACATTTCAGGATATTTATTATGAATAAGTTTTCGCCTTTGAGCCCAAAGGTCAACGCGCTATTACATGGTGCTGACTATAACCCGGAGCAGTGGGAGAATTATCCCGATATTATCGAGCAAGATATTGCCATGATGCAGCAGGCTAATTGTAATGTCATGTCGGTAGGGATTTTCAGCTGGGCCAAACTTGAGCCTCAGGAAGGCGTATTTGAATTTGGCTGGCTGGACAGCATTCTGGATAAGCTGTATGCCGCCGGGATCCACGTGTTTCTGGCGACGCCGAGCGGCGCCCGTCCGGCGTGGATGTCGCAAGCCTATCCGCAGGTGCTGCGGGTGGGACGCGACCGTGTACCGGCGCTGCATGGGGGACGGCATAACCACTGCATGACTTCGCTGGTGTATCGGGAGAAGATTTTTAAAATCAATAGCCTGCTGGCAGAGCGTTATTCACAGCATCCGGCCGTTCTCGGATGGCATATCTCCAATGAATATGGTGGCGACTGTCATTGTGACCGTTGTCAGGCACGCTTCCGCGACTGGCTGAAGGAACGTTATAAGACGCTCGATAACCTTAACCATGCGTGGTGGAGCACCTTCTGGAGCCACACCTACAGCGACTGGTCACAAATTGAATCTCCGGCGCCGCAAGGGGAAGTGTCTATTCACGGGCTGAATCTCGACTGGCGTCGCTTTAACACGGCGCAGGTCACCGATTTCTGCCGCCATGAAATTGCCCCGCTGAAGGCGGCGAACGCCGGGCTGCCGGTGACCACCAACTTCATGGAGTATTTCTACGATTACGACTACTGGCAGCTGGCGCAGGCGCTGGACTTCATCTCCTGGGATAGCTACCCGATGTGGCATCGCGATAAAGATGAAACCGCGCTGGCCTGCTATACCGCGATGTATCACGACATGATGCGCAGCCTGAAAGGCGGCAAGCCGTTCGTCCTGATGGAGTCAACGCCCGGCGCCACCAACTGGCAGCCGACCAGCAAGCTGAAAAAACCGGGGATGCATATTCTCTCCTCCATGCAGGCGGTGGCGCACGGGGCCGATTCGGTGCAGTACTTCCAGTGGCGCAAGAGCCGCGGTTCGGTGGAGAAATTCCACGGTGCGGTCATTGACCATGTTGGTCACCTGGACACCCGTATCGGCCGCGAGGTCAGCAAGCTTGGCGAGATGCTCAGCCGCTTACCCGGCGTGGTAGGCTGTCGTACCGAAGCGAAAGTGGCGATCGTTTTCGACCAGCAAAACCGCTGGGCGCTGGATGATGCTCAGGGGCCGCGCAATCTCGGGATGGAGTATGAAAATACCGTCAATGAACACTACCGGCCTTTCTGGGAGCAGGGGATCGCGGTCGATGTCATTGATGCGGATGGCGATCTCAGCGCCTATCAGCTGGTGATTGCGCCGATGCTGTATATGGTTCGCGATGGCTTTGCTGAACGGGCCGAGGCGTTTGTCGCTAACGGCGGGCATCTGGTGACCACCTACTGGACGGGCGTGGTGAATGAATCCGACCTTTGCCATCTTGGCGGTTTCCCGGGGCCTCTGCGCAACCTTCTGGGCATTTGGGCGGAAGAGATTGACTGCCTGAACGATGGCGAGCGTAACCTGGTGCAGGGTCTGGCTGGTAACGAAGGGGGCCTGCAAGGGCCATATCAGGTACGGCATCTGTGCGAACTGATTCATGCTGAAAGCGCACAGCCGCTGGCGACCTACCGGGATGATTTCTACGCGGGACGCCCGGCGGTCACCGTGAACCACTTCGGCAAAGGCAAAGCCTGGCATGTGGCATCGCGTAACGATCTGGCCTTCCAGCGTGATTTCTTTGCCACCATCAGTAAAGAGCTGGCGCTACCGCGGGCCATCGACAGCGAGCTTCCGCCGGCGGTAGTGGCGACGGCGCGTACCGATGGCGAAACGACCTACGTGTTCCTGCAAAACTATAGCGTGCAGCAGCACAGCGTTACTCTGCCTCAGGGCTACCAGGACAGTCTGACCGGCGCCGATATCACTGCGCCGCTGACCTTAACCCCCTGGGATTGCCGTGTCCTCAGTCGTAAAGCGTAATGACGCTTTCTCCGAACCTGCTCCTGGGAGCAGGTTTTTTTTTACCTGTACTTAATCAGGAGTGAACTATGGTGAGCTTAAAATCTTTTCTGCACTACTTCTCCCCGCCTCGTCAACCGGTGCCGTTGAATGACGCCGAGAAACAGCAAATACAGGGGTTAATTCAGGCCTTCGGCGGAGAAGCGAATATCGTGAATGTCGATGCCTGTATTACCCGTTTGCGGGTCACGGTGAATAACCTGGCAACCGTGGATTCTCAGGCTTTACAGCAGCAGGGCGCCTTAGGGGTTATTATTCTCGGGCAACAGGTTCATGCTATTTTTGGCAAGCAATCTGATGCTCTGCGTCAATTGCTGGATGAGCATTTTACCAGCCGCAAATAAATAAAAAGGGATAACTCAAACGCTGAGTTATCCCAAAAAGAAAAGCAATATTCCCGTCATACTACAAATTACATTATTCCGGGCAATAGCAATGGCAATAATCATTACCGGAGGGTAATTACGACCTTACAGTGGAGATAATACTGGTACAGAAAATAATATAACGATTACCACCAGGCTTCGACCTGGACCCCGAAGTTCCATGTATTGCTGGCAGTTTGATCTTCAAACGGTTTACCGTTCTCGGAATCATTAAGATACGAGGCGAAAATACGTAATTCCGGGCGTGACATAAAGTCCGGACCATCGGCCAGGCCCAGCGCAATCGTGTATTTCTCGCCGGCTTGCTTGTAGGAGGTATTGTTCTTGTAGCTGTCTTTCTGGTAGAAACCACCCACTTCGCCAATCAGGCGCACATAGTCTGTGAACTGATACTGGCCGCGCGCCACGAGCGAGAATAAGCGCGTTTTATCGGTGTAGTCGGTGATGTCGTCGGCAGAACCCCAGGTCAGCACATGGTTAATCGAGAATTTTTCGGTGATTGGGATCAGGCCGGTGTTGATGACGCGATAGCCGGTGGCATCGTTGACCTCGTTCCACATGTCATACCAACCGCCGCCCTGGGAGACCATATTCTGTGCCAGCCCTTTGTTAGCGTACTGCAGCACCAGCTTGTTGTAGCCACCGAGCATATCCTGGCTGATTTCACCGGTCAGCATCACGCCGTTATCCGCGTCATACAGCCCGCCGTAGCTATCCTGCTTCTTGGTGGTGTTCGGCATAGCGTAGTCGATACCGAACTCCGTCCATGAACCGGACCACGGTTTCCAGCCCGCATAGCGCAGGTCGATATAGTTAATATTGACGTCGTTGTCGCCATCGACGCGATAATCGACATCGTTGGCGTCACCGCGGATCCAGGCCAGAGAAACGGCGCCCGGGCCTACGGTGTAGTTTTCGATACCGGCGCCGGAGCCGGAGATGTTCCAGTATTTGGTATCAATGATGTGCAGATCGTGACGTTGGTAGTAGCGTTTACCGCCCCAGATGACCGCATTAGGATCCCCTGGGATCAGCCCTTTGATCTGCAGGTTTAACTGGCGCAGGCCAAATTCCGCATCGTCGTTGAGGGTCGATTCGTTATCGTTAGACCCGTCAGAGACCATGCTGACCATGCTGTCGAGATAGAAGCTGACATCGTCCTTTTTGTACACCTCTGAACCCAACTCCAGCTCGCCATAGGTATCGGATTCGTTACCCAGACGGCCAATTTTATTCTTTTGCCATTCGGCCTGGCTACCGTCACCGGAGACCCCAACTCCGGCTCGCAGATAACCATGAAAATCAATGCCAGGAACAGAGGCGGAAGCGGCCAGCACCGAGGGAGAAACCAGTGCAGCAGCTAACGCAACAGAAAGGGCGCGCAGCGTAGTGTTCATGTCAATCCTCTTATTGTTTTGTATTACGTTCACATTAACGCTGTCATGAAATGCCTAAATGTAAATCAAGGCAAATGAACGATCGCGATTGTGTGATAAACTGCAAATAAAATGGCGCAATTTGTTACGGTTGGTGAGAGTATTCACAATTTACTGTATTGTGAGCGTAATACTTTTTGTGTCGCATTATCGCAATGGAATGTTGAGGAGAGCGTTTTTTCAAATGGCCCCTGTTACAATCCAGGGATAACAACATAAGGAACCGGACCATGAAGTCTAAAAGCGCAACCTTAGAAGACGTCGCTCGTCATGCGGGCGTCTCTTATCAGACCGTGTCCAGGGTGCTCAATAAATCTGCCAATGTATCTGAAGCCACGCGCCACAAGGTGGAGAAATCCATTGAGTTGCTAAGGTATGTCCCGAACCGCCTCGCACAACAGCTGGTGGGAAAACAGAGTCGAACGGTGGGGCTAGTGACGATTTCGCTCTCCCTGCACGCCCCTTCACAGGTCGCCGCGGCGGTAAAACGCTATGCGAATGTCGAAGGTTATCAGGTGCTGATTTCAATGATTGATGAGAGCGTCAATCAAAGTATCCAGGAATCCATCAATGAGCTGAAGTCTCAGCTAGTTGATAAGGTCATTATCAACGTGCCTCTGGAGACCGAAGAGGCCCAGAAAATCGCGGCTGACAACGATGATATCGTCTGTCTTTTCCTGGATGTCGATCCCTACAGTTCGGTGTTTAACGTTTCGTTTAACCCGGCTGACGGCACCCGTGCGAGCGTCAAATACCTGTTTGAGATGGGGCATCGGGATATTGCGTTGTTGGCAGGCCCGGAGAGCTCCGTATCGGCAACGCTGCGCCTGAAAAGCTGGATGGAGACCCTGGAAGGATATGGTTTGCAGCCGGTCACGGTGATTCGCGGTAACTGGGATGCCCAGAGCGGTTATGCCGGGGCGTTGCAGATGCTACGTGAGACGCCAAAATTCAGCGCGGTACTGGTGGGAAATGACCAGATGGCGCTGGGCGTGCTGAGCGCGTTCCATCAGCATCAGGTACCGATCCCCGGTGAAAAATCGGTGATTGGCTACGATGACACCTACGAAAGCTCCTTCTTCTATCCGGCGCTGACGACGGTGTCCCTGGACCTCGATTTGCAAGGCAAAGAGGCGGTGCGCCGCCTTCTCGATAGCGGGGATAGTGACACATCGCATACCTCGTCGATTTTGCCTGCCAGACTGGTGGTGCGTCACTCCACCGGGCCGAAAACCGATCAGGGGAAAAACCTGCAGGCGATCGCCGAACAGCTGCGCGCGCTTGCCCATCAGCTCAATCCGTAATCCATCACGGGCGGCTCACGCCGCCTGTTTTTCTGTTCTCTGGTTCTGCCTTTCTGTATTTGTCCGGTGATCCCATGAATTTATCAGGGTTGATCTTTGCGTTGGTGCGGCGTAACCTTGTTGTTATGTTATAACATATCTAGTGGGGTTAACATGAAAGCCAATATCCACCCGCATTACCGTACCGTGGTGTTCCACGACACCAGCGTGAATGAATATTTTAAA
This sequence comes from Enterobacter sp. JUb54, assembly GCF_014298075.1. Taxonomy (GTDB): domain Bacteria; phylum Pseudomonadota; class Gammaproteobacteria; order Enterobacterales; family Enterobacteriaceae; genus Klebsiella; species Klebsiella lignicola. The sequence goes on along the minus strand of NZ_CP060418.1, from coordinate 2,779,970 downwards.
GTGGGATCGACGATTAAGACCGAGCGCGTGATTGAACTGGAAGGGGTGACCTATCCCTATGTCACCCTGGACGTGTCGTCAAAATCGCACCCGTATTACACCGGTAAACAGAAAGCCTTCAACAACGAAGGCAGTACGGCGCGTTTCCGCCAGCGTTTCGGCGGTTTTATTGATGCGAAAAGGAACTAACGATGCAGGTACTCAACTCGCTGCGTAGCGCCAAACAGCGCCACCCGGACTGCCAGATTGTGAAGCGCAAAGGGCGGCTGTACGTGATTTGTAAGAGCAACCCGCGCTTTAAAGCCGTACAGGGGCGCAAGAAGCGTCGTTAATTTGCCGTCGCGCGGAAGCTCTCCAGCGTCTGACGCTGCTGGCCATCGGCGCTAAAGTTCTCGCTGGCCAGCCAGCGTTGCATCGCCTTATCCACCTGCGGCCACTCGCCGTTGATTATCGAGAACCAGTCGGTATCGCGGTTGTGGCCCTTTATCACCAGCGCCTGACGAAAACGTCCCTCAAAATGAAAACCTAACCGCTGTGCCGCCCGGCATGACGGGGCGTTCAGACTATTGCATTTCCACTCATAGCGACGATAGCCGAGCGTATCGAACGCGTAGCGCATCAGGAGCCAGTGGGCTTCCGTTGCCATGACCGTCCGGCTGAGCAGCGGCGAGAAATGCACGTGTCCAACTTCAACCACGCCATGATTCGCATCGATACGCATCAGCGCCAGTGAGCCAACCGGCTGGTTGGTCTGCCGATCGATCACCGCGAAATGCATGGGATCGCTGAGATGCTCCACGCTGGCAACCCAGGCGCTATATTCCTCCACGCTGTTGTCCGGCTCGCGCAGCAGCCAGGTCCAGCTGCGGGTATCCGCAGCCAGTTGGTGTGCGGCAAAGAGGGCGCCGGCGTGCGCGGTAGTCAGTGGTTCAAGGCGGCAGGTGCGGCCTTGCAGAACGAGGCGCTCCGGGTGAGGGCGCGGCTGCCAGTCGGGCAGGGCTTCGCCAACGGGTTGACCGAACGCGTTTTGCTGATTCATGGGGTTTCCTTGTCTGGATGAGTAGGCTGAGACTACGGTTTTACTGGTTCCATAAAAAGAGCCATCAGAGTATGTTTTGATGGTGCCACGAGGAGCCGCTATGAATATCCCTGACGATGCCTTTTTCACCCTGCTGGAACATTCCTTAAACCACCGGGACCACGAAACCCTCCAGCGCACGCTGTATCGCACGCTGCGCGAGGCTATCCTGCAGGGGGTGCTGGTGGGGGGAAGCCGTCTACCCGGCTCGCGGGCCATTGCCGAACGGCTCACTCTGTCGCGTAATACCATCAATGCAGCGCTGGATCAGCTGGCAATGGAGGGGTATCTGTCACGCAGTCGCCAGGGCACCTGGGTAGCCAGGCAGCTGACTGCTGGTGAGAGCGAAGGGCCAGCCTCTGCCATTGCGTTGCCGGAGAGGCTGCTGGCGTTGCCTGCGGGGACCCGCCGGGATTCACCCGTGCTGGCGTTTACCCCCGGCACACCGGCGATAAACTATTTCCCCTTGCCGGTCTGGCGACGGCTGCTCGACCGGGTGCTGCGGGAAGAGGGCTATGCGCTGCTGGGGTATGGCGATGCGGCGGGCGATCCTGCGTTGCGGGAGGCGATTGTGCGCCATCTGGCGCTGTCGCGAGGGATCCGCTGCGATGCCCGGCAGGTGGTGATCACCGAAGGCGCGCTGGAAGGGGTGAACATTTGTACGCATCTGCTGAGCGTCGCGGGCGATACCGCGTGGGTCGAAGAGCCGGGTTATCCTGGGGCGAAGAGCGTCTTTCTGAAGGCCGGGCTGCATATCAAAGGGATGCCGGTCGATAGCGAAGGGATGTGCCCGGATGTTAACGACAGCACGACTCCGCGCCTGATTTTCACCTCGCCCTCACACCAGTATCCGTGTGGGGCGGTCATGAGCGCGCGACGGCGTCTGGCGCTGCTGGACTATGCCCGGCAGCACGATGCCTGGATCATTGAAGATGATTACGATAGCGAGTTTCGCTACAGCGGTGAGCCGATTCAGGCGATGTCAGGCATGCTAAAGCAGGCGCCGGTAGTCTATCTCGGTACCTTCAGCAAAACGTTGTTTCCGGCGCTGCGTATTGGTTTCGTGGTGATGCCTCCTGCGCTGGCGGAAGCGGCGCAGGGGATTGTAGGGTCGCTGCTGCGCGGCGGTCACCGCGCCGAACAGCGTGCGCTGGCGCTGTTTATTGAAGAGGGGCATTACGCCCGTCATCTGGCGGCGATGCGTCGCTTGTATCGTGGACGACAGCTGCAGCTGCGGGAGGCTCTTGAGATGGAGCTTACTCAACCTTGTGAGATTCTGGGCGGGGAGGGCGGTCTGCATTTGACGGTGGCCATCGACGGGATCGACGATGGCGCGATAGTCGAGAAGGCGCGGCAGTATCAGCAGGCTCCGGCGGCGTTAAGCCGGTTTTACCTTAATGCCGCGCAGGCGCGAAGCGGGTTGGTGCTGGGGTACGGTAATACCTCCGCTTCGCACTTTGGTCCGGCGATACGGACGTTAAATCGTCTTATTGCGCAGTCCCGACGCGGGTCAGGCTGAAGACATCGTAAAACGACAGCTCACCTTTGGTGGCGACCATTTTCTCAAGCTGGCTTTTTTGCTCGCCGGCCACGCGGGGCGATTGCAGAATACGCTCAATCAGCTGCTGCGGAACGTAACGCGTGTTGTACCACTCGCCGTTGTAGCAAACGCGAAAATCCAGGACATCGATATCTTCATAGCGATAGCGCGGGTAGACGTCGAAAAAGAAGAAACCGTTGAGCAGGACAAACAGCACCACCAGCAACCAGACGGAATCTGCCAGTGTTTCTGAACGCCACATGACCACGAAGGTTGCGAGGAAAGCGGCGTACATCGCGACGAACAGCCACGGATGGTTGCGGATAAAACTGATACTGAAGCGCGGACGGTTGTCACGCTTCTCTTGCGCATTGAGTTCATCAATGGTGTTTGTCAGCAGTTGCTGTATTTCTGTCATTTTGCTCCCCGGTTCTGCTTCATAACGCGCTAGCCTGAAGGCTATTTTATGTTGCAGCAATCTCTCGGGAAAGTAACAGATCAGTTGCAGAAAAGCATAACAGTTACGATTTTTGCGGTGTCAGCATCTTAATGATTTGCGCCGGGTTGCCGCCGACGACGGCGTAAGCCGGAACATCTTTCACCACCACGGCACCGGAAGCGATAACCGCGTTGTCGCCAATCGTCACACCGGGATTAATCACCGCCCGACCGCCAATCCAGACATTATGGCCAATCGTCACGGGTTTGCCGTACTCTTTACCGCTGTTGCGTTCGACCGCATCCAGTGGATGCGTGGCGGTATAGATATGGACGCCGGGCGCCAACATGCAATTATTACCGATATGAATCGGGCAAACGTCGAGCATCACGCAGTCAAAGTTGGCGTAAAAATTGGTACCGAGGAATATATTGTAACCATAATCACAGCGGAAACTGGGTTCAATATAGGCGTCATGATCCCTGCCAAATAGCTCGGTAAGGCATGTTGCCCGCCATTCACGTTCATCGGGTGCCGAATGGTTGTAGCGATGCAGTAATTGCCTGGCGTGCTGGCGATCGGCTCGTAACGTTGCGTCTCCTGGCTGATACAGCTCGCCAGCGATCATTTTACGTTTTTCTTCACTCATGGTGCTTTCCTTAATGAAATGGGCACCATAATATAAAAAAAAGAGACCGGTTTCATAAGCATTATTAATGACTTATGCGAGAGATATCACAATTAAGTCCTGCGTAAGAGGAGCAACGCAATTAACCTGCGTATAGATACGTAAAATGAATTAACGAATGAATTTCCACACAGATGTTGGGATTTTGTCGTAAAGCTTATTCATGGTCAATTCGGCAAGACGATGATCGGCCGCTGAGTAAAATACAGCCAGTTCGTTATCGGAAAGTTCATATTTGTTTTTTTCAATTACGCGTTCCAGCGTATCAATTGTCTGACAGCGACGTAAGCGCATCAAATAGTCTGTTTTGGTTAATGGTTCACCAGACATAAAATCACCTTTAGATTGTAATAATACTAACAAGAAAGACTTGCCGGGTTCTCCCGGCTGGCATTCACGAAACAACGGAATAACCGATTCCCCGATTTACGCCATTTCTGGAGATCGCCCGTGTTAATGCCATAACTACTGAACAACATAAACGTGTCGTCCAGGTATTCGTCCAGCTGAGCAATCAGTTTATTATCCTCAGCGTACTTAATTTTATAATTAAGCGCGAACGTGGCGATGTGTTCGATCAATTCATTAAGCTGAAGATTGACAGCCGACGTCGGGTCATTCACCCAGCCGTGGTTGATCTCTTCCAGGTTTGCAAGGCAGTCATGATACAGGGTTTCGCAAAGAAATCGAAGTTGCGCGATATCATGTCTTTTTGGCGAGTATTCGTCCATAACGCATCCCCTTATGAGTGGTTTAAACGACGACCAGCAAGCACCGTTGTGGGATGAACACGACTAACAGACCTGACACATACATTGTAATCCTGTTGTTTTAACTATAATCCACTCTTAAAAAGATTTCACCGTGCTATTACGAAAAATTACAATTATCGCGGTTAATTTATCTTAAAAATATCCGAATTTATTATTACAGCATCCGGTCAGGGGTCAGTAGCGGGTAACAAGGCTTATGGGTCATTGATTTAACTAATGATTTCCTGCGGTTACAAGACTATCTTCAACGAATTTAGAGTTAAGAATATTCTTATCACTGATAAGCCAGGAAAAGAATAATCCGAGTGGAATAAAGCAGAGCTTATCACAAGAAATTGTATATCAGAATGTAAAATAAACCGTGGCAATGTGTGCCCTTTAATATAAGGCGGCGATCTCGCTGGCTCAGGACGTCGGAAAGTGGTCTGAGGCACATAAAAAAAGGGCCGCATATGCGGCCCTTAGTCATGGGAGATTAATGATGCTCAACCGGATGGCTGTGCTCAATGTCTTCCGTTTTCTTACTGAAGCGGCGACGAACCACCACGAAGAACACTGGAACAAAGAAGATTGCCAGTACCGTCGCGGTCACCATCCCGCCCATTACGCCAGTACCTACGGCGTTCTGTGCACCGGAGCCTGCACCGGAACTGATAACCAGCGGCATAACCCCGAGGATAAATGCCAGTGAGGTCATCAGGATAGGACGCAGACGCATACGTACCGCTTCCAGCGTTGCCTCAATCAGACCTTTGCCTTCTTTATCCATCAGATCTTTGGCGAATTCGACGATAAGTATCGCGTTCTTCGCCGACAAGCCAATGGTTGTCAGCAGGCCCACCTGGAAGTAAACGTCGTTTGTCAGGCCACGGAACGTTGCCGCCAGCAGGGCGCCGATAACCCCCAGTGGCACAACCAGCATGACCGAGAACGGTATCGACCAGCTTTCATACAGCGCTGCCAGACAGAGGAATACCACGATAAGTGAAATGGCATACAGCGCTGGTGCCTGGTTACCGGACAGACGTTCCTGGTAGGACATACCGGTCCAGTCATAGCCAATACCCGAAGGCAGTTTGCTGGCCAGTTCTTCCATCATGGTCATCGCTTCACCGGTACTTCTGCCCGGTGCCGCCTGACCAAGGATTTCCATCGATGGCAGACCGTTATAGCGTTCCAGACGCGGAGAACCGTACTCCCAGTGTGACGTCGAGAAGGCCGAGAAAGGCACCATCTGCCCGTCGCTACCGCGAACGTACCAGTTGCCAATATCTTCCGGCAGCATACGGTATTTCGCTTCAGACATGACGTACACTTTCTTCACGCGACCGCGGTCGATAAAGTCGTTGACATAGCTACCGCCCCAGGCCGCGCCCAGTGTGGTATTGATGTCGCTGATAGATACGCCCAACGCCTGCGCTTTCTCCTGGTCGATATCCACCTTGAACTGCGGTGTATCTTCCAGACCGTTTGGACGCACGCCGACCAGCAGGTCAGGGTGCTTCGCTACTTCACCAAACAACTGGTTACGTGCCTGGGTCAGTTTTTCATGGCCCAAACCACCCTGGTCGATCAGCTGGAAGTCGAAGCCGGTTGCGGTACCCAGTTCCACGATAGCCGGCAGGTTAAAGGCGAAGACCATCGCATCTTTAATCTGCGAGAAACGGGCCATCGCACGACCGGTAATCGCTTCAACCTTGTTCTCTGAACCAGGACGTTCGCTCCAGTCTTTCAGCGAGACGAACGCGATACCGGTGTTCTGACCACGACCGGCGAAGCCGAAGCCGTTAACAGCAAACACCGACTCAACGTTGTCTTTCTCTTTGGTGAGATAGTAGTCCGTCATCTCGTCGAGCACTTTCTGCGTACGTTCCTGCGTCGCGCCAGCCGGAAGCTGCGCCATGCTCAGGAATACGCCCTGGTCTTCATCTGGTAAGAACGAGCTTGGCAGACGAACGAACAGCCACGCCATTCCGACGACGATGATCAGATACAGCACCAGGTAGCGACCGGTACTGCGCAGAATGTTACCTACGCTATCGGTGTAGTGGTGCGTGCTCTTATCGAACATGCGGTTAAACCAGCCAAAGAAGCCTTTGTGCTCGCCGTGACCGCCTTTGGCGATAGGTTTTAACATCGTGGCGCACAGCGCCGGGGTCAGGATCAATGCAACCAGTACCGACAGCGCCATCGCGGAGACGATAGTGATGGAGAACTGACGGTAAATCGCCCCTGTTGAACCACCGAAGAAGGCCATCGGGATAAATACCGCCGACAGCACCATGGCGATACCCACCAGCGCGCCCTGGATCTGGCCCATAGACTTACGGGTTGCTTCCTTCGGCGGCAGGCCTTCTTCCGCCATGACACGCTCGACGTTTTCGACCACCACGATGGCGTCATCGACGAGAAGACCGATCGCCAGCACCATACCAAACATGGTCAGGGTGTTTATCGAGAAGCCGAAGATGGCGAGGATCGCGAACGTCCCCAGCAATACGACCGGTACCGCGATGGTTGGAATCAACGTCGCGCGGAAGTTCTGCAGGAACAGATACATCACCAGGAATACCAGGATGATCGCTTCCACCAGCGTTTTCACCACTTCGTGAATAGAGATTTTCACGAACGGCGTGGTGTCATACGGGTAAACAATTTTCAGGCCTGACGGGAAGTACGGCTCCATTTTTGCCAGTTCGGCACGAATGGCATTCGCCGTATCCAGCGCGTTCGCGCCGGTCGCCAGTTTAATACCCAGACCGGAAGCCGGCTGGTTGTTAAACTTCGCGACGATGTCGTAGTTCTCACCACCCAGTTCAACCTTGGCGACATCACGAAGACGAACCTGCGAACCATCCTGGTTCACTTTCAGCAAAATATTGCTGAATTCGTCAGCGGATTTCAGACGGGTCTGCGCGATGATCGAGGCGTTCAGCTGCTGGCCTTTCACCGGCGGCGTACCGCCTAACTGACCGGCTGCAACCTGGGCGTTCTGCGCTTTAATCGCGCTGATCACATCGACCGGCGTCAGCTGGAAGTTGTTCAGTTTGTTCGGATCCATCCAGATACGCATCGCGTACTGGGAACCAAACAGCTGAACGTCACCCACACCAGACGTACGGCTGATCGCATCTTTCATGTTGGCGCCCACGTAGTCGGAAATATCCTCCTGCGTCATGGTGCCGTTGGTGTTGATAACGCCGACAACCATCAGGAAGCTACTGGAGGATTTCTCCACGCTCACGCCCTGTTGCTGTACTTCCTGCGGCAGCAGCGGCATGGCGAGCTGCAGTTTGTTCTGCACCTGTACCTGCGCGATATCTGCATCAGTACCTGACTGGAAGGTCAGGGTAATCTGTACCGTACCGGTTGAGTCACTGTTGGAGGACATGTACATCAGGTTATCGATACCGTTCATGTTCTGTTCGATAACCTGTGTCACGGTGTCCTGCACCGTTTTCGCATCAGCGCCGGGGTAGGTTGCGGTGATCGAAACGGCCGGTGGCGCAATCGTTGGATATTGCGCAACTGGCAGCTTCATGATCGCAAGACCACCCGCTAGCATGATGATAATGGCGATCACCCATGCGAATATGGGGCGATCGATAAAGAAATTAGGCATGTCTTAACGGCTCCTGTTTAAGTTAAGACTTGGTTTGTTCTGACTGCGCGTTACTGGCAACTTGCTGTTTATCGTCAGAGGTCACTTCCTGCGCTTTTACCTGCACGCCTGGTTTTACTTTTTGCAGCCCGGTAACGATCACGCGATCGCCGGATTTCACGCCGCTGGTCACCAGCCATTTATCGCCAATTGCCTGGGTGGCATTGACCTGACGGGTTTCCACTTTATCGCCTTCACCCACCACCATCACGCTGGCATCGCCACGTGGTGTACGGGTGACACCCTGCTGTGGAACCAGCAGCGCATCCGGGTTGGTGCCTTCCTGCAGACGAGCACGCACGAACATACCTGGTAACAGCGTGTGGTCCGGGTTCGGGAAGACGGCGCGTAAAGTGATTGAACCGGTTGTCTGATCAACGGTGACATCGGAGAACTCAAGCGTACCGGCTTGCGGATACTCAATCCCGTCGCTGGTCACCAGCTCGACTTTGGCTTTGCCGTTTTCTTGTTTCAGCGTGCCGTTTGTCAGCTCTTGTCGCAGACGCAGGAAATCGTTGCTCGACTGGGTTACGTCAACGTAGATCGGATCCAGCTGCTGAACGGTGGACAGGGCGGTGGTTTGACCGTTCTGCACCAGCGCACCTTCGGTAACCGCAGATTTACCAATGCGGCCGCTGATCGGCGACGTGACTTTGGTATAAGCCAGGTTAATACGTGCAGTTTCTACCGCAGCTTTCGCGGCGACAACGGCAGCATTGTTCTGCTGAGCATCGGCGACCGCAGTATCATAGTCTTGTTGACTGATGTACTTGGTACCAAGCAGTTTCTGATAACGTTTAACCGTCAGCTGGGAGATATTGGCCGCCGCCTGTGCTTTGGCTAAATCGCCTTTCGCACTTTCATAGCTGGCCTGATAGGTCGCGGGGTCGATCTGATAGAGAGACTCGCCGGCCTTGATATCGCCACCTTCCGTAAAGTTACGTTTCAGAATAATGCCACTTACCTGAGGGCGGACTTCTGCAATACGGTAGGCGCTGGTACGGCCCGGTAGCTCAGTGGTGATTTGCAGAGGTGCGGATTTGAGCGTCACTACACCGACTTCCGGCATATGCTGAGCCCCTTGCTGAGCCGGTTTGTCGTCACATCCTGTTAGCGCTAAGCTGCCTGAGAGCATCAGAACGACCGCCAGAGGCGTTAACCCTCTGTTTTTGTTCATATGTAAACCTCGAGTGTCCAATTTCAAATTGTTCAGTGGCTCAAACGACCACAAACCCACTACTGTGTTTCTATTATGGTCATGCTATGGTACATACATTCACAAATGTATGTAAACGTAACCTCTGTAAACTCATCAACCTATGGCACGAAAAACCAAACAACAGGCACTTGAAACCCGGCAACACATACTGGATGTGGCTTTGCGTTTGTTTTCGCAGCAAGGCGTATCATCTACCTCGTTAGCAGCAATTGCAAAAGCTGCCGGGGTGACGAGGGGGGCTATCTACTGGCATTTTAAGAATAAATCAGATCTATTTAACGAAATCTGGGTGCTGTCGGACGCAAGTATTAGCGATCTTGAAGTTGAGTATCGGGCAAAATTCCCCAGCGATCCACTCTCAGTTGTCCGTGAAATCTTAGTTTATATCCTTGAAGCTACGGTGACAGAAGAGCGTAGACGACTGATGATGGAAATTATATTCCATAAGTGCGAATTCGTCGGTGAGATGGCAGTAGTGCAAAACGCACAACGCAGCTTATGTCTCGAAAGCTACGATCGCATAGAACATACACTCCGTGAATGTATTGCCGCTAAACTGCTGCCCGCCAACCTGCTCACCCGTCAGGCCGCCGTTTTAATGCGCAGCTATCTCTCCGGACTGATGGAAAACTGGCTTTTTGCGCCAGATTCTTTCGATCTCAAAAAAGAAGCCCGTAACTATGTTTCTATTCTTTTAGAAATGTATCAGCTCTGTCCTTCTCTCCGGGAGCCAGCGGAAATTAAGAATTAACTGAGCTGACAGGACAAAAAAGGTGGTTTTTTGCTGCTGCTGACTGCTATTCGCGCGGTGGCAGAAGTGCTATTCTGCGCGCTGTAACGATCCCCGGTATTCTCCGGCTTTTGCAACCACTCGTGCTAACACTATGCTGCATACTATTCGTAGGCGTAATGCCACTTCCGCGTTTGTCATTCTACTGTTGTTATTTGTTAGCTGCCTTAGCATTAACCAGGCCCAGGCTGCTGATGTTCCCGACCGATCTGATGTTCAGAATCAACTTAATACCCTGAATAAACAAAAAGAACTGACTCCACAGGATAAGTTAATTCAGCAAGACCTGGTTCAAACGCTTGAAGCACTCGATAAAATCGAGCGGATAAAGGCCGAAACCACCCAGCTGCGCCAGCAGGTAGAACAGGCGCCGGCGAAGATGCGTCAGGCGGTTGATAACCTCAACGCCCTCAGCGATGTGCCTGACGATGAAGCCACGCGCAAAACGCTCAGCACGCTCTCTTTGCGTCAGCTGGAATCGCGGGTCACCCAGACTCTGGACGATCTCCAGACCGCCCAGAACGACCTGGCAACCTACAACAGCCAGCTGGTCTCCCTGCAAACGCAGCCGGAACGTGTGCAAAACGCCATGTATTCGGCGTCCCAGCAGCTCCAGCAAATACGTAACCGGCTGAATGGCACCACCGTTGGCGAAGAGGCGTTGCGGCCGAGCCAGCAGGGATTGCTCCTGGCACAGCAGGCATTGCTGAATGCGCAGATCGATCAGCAGCGCAAGAGCCTCGAAGGCAACACGGTCCTGCAGGATACCCTGCAAAAACAACGTGACTATGTCAGCGCCAACAGCAACCGCCTGGAGCATCAGCTGCAGCTGTTGCAGGAGGCGGTCAACAGCAAACGCCTGACGCTAACCGAAAAAACGGCTCAGGAAGCGGTAACGCCTGATGAGACCGCTCGTATTCAGGCCAACCCGCTGGTCAAGCAGGAGCTGGAGATCAACCACCAGCTCAGCCAGAAGCTGATCTCGGCGACGGAAAACGGCAACCAGCTCGTGCAGCGCAACATTCAGGTCAAAAACTGGCTCGATCGGGCGCTGCAATCTGAACGCGATATCAAAGAGCAGATTTCCGTCCTTAAGGGGAGCCTGCTGCTGTCCCGTATTCTCTACCAGCAGCAGCAGACGCTGCCGTCGGCGGAAGAGCTGAGCGATATGACCAACCGGATTGCCGACCTGCGTCTGGAGCAATTCGAGGTCAACCAGCAGCGTGACGCGCTGTTCCAGAGCGACAACTTCGTGGCCAAACTGGAAGAGGGGCATAGCGCTGATGTGACGCCGGAGGTGCATGATGCGCTGCTGGATGTCGTGGATATGCGTCGTGAGCTGCTCGATCAGTTTAATAAGCAGCTCGGCAACCAGCTGATGATGGCGATTAACCTGCAGATCAACCAGCAGCAGTTAATGAGCGTCTCCAGCAACCTCAAAGCGATCCTCACCCAGCAGATTTTCTGGGTGAACAGCAATAAACCGATGGACTGGGACTGGATTAAATCCTTCCCGGAGGCGCTGAAAGAGCAATTTAAGGCGATGAAAATCACCGTAAACTGGGAGAAAGCCTGGCCTGCGGTGTTTGTCGCCTTCCTCGCCGGTCTGCCATTGTTGCTGATTGCCGGGGTGATTCGCTGGCGTCTGCAGTGGCTGCGTAACTACCAGGCTAAGCTGGCGTCGCAGGTCGGACAGTTGCGTAACGATACGCAGCTCCATACGCCGAAAGCGATTCTGATCGATCTGATTCGCGCCTTGCCTGTGGTGCTGCTGATTCTGGCTGTGGGTCTGATTCTGCTGACCATGCAGCTGAATATCAGCGAACTGCTGTGGGCCTACAGTAAAAAGCTGGCCCTGTTCTGGCTGGTGTTCGGTCTGTGCTGGAAAGTACTGGAAAAAGATGGCGTGGCGGTCAGCCACTTCAATATGCCTGCCCAGTTGACCAGCCACTGGCGTCGTCAGATTGTCCGCGTGAGCCTGGCGCTGTTGCCGCTGAATTTCTGGTCGGTGATGTCCGAGCTGTCGCCGCTGAACCTGATGGATGACGTTCTGGGACAGTTCGTTATCCTGATGAACCTGCTGCTGATTGCGGTGCTGGTGTGGCCAATGTGCCGCGATAGCTGGCGTGACAAAGAATCACACAGCCTGCGTCTGCTCACCATCACCGTGCTTTCTATTGTGCCGATTGCATTGATGGTGCTGACGGCAATGGGCTACTTCTATACCACCTTGCGTCTTGCGGGCCGCTGGATCGAAACCGTCTATCTGGTGATGCTGTGGAACCTGCTGTACCAGACCGTGCTGCGTGGCCTGAGCGTTGCCGCGCGACGTATCGCCTGGCGCCGTGCGCTGGCTCGTCGTCAGCACCTGGTGAAAGAGGGGGCCGAAGGGGCTGAGCCGCAGGAAGAGCCGACGATTGCTCTGGAGCAGGTTAACCAACAAACGCTGCGTATTACCATGCTGGTCATGGTCGCCTTGTTTGGCGTGGTGTTCTGGGCGATTTGGTCCGATCTGATTACCGTGTTTGCCTATCTCGATAGCATTACGCTGTGGCACTACAGCGGCACCGAAGCAGGCGCCAGCGTGGTGCGTAACGTGACGATGGGCAGCCTGCTGTTTGCTATTGTCGCGTCGATGGTGGCCTGGGCGCTGATTCGTAACTTGCCGGGTCTGCTGGAAGTTCTGATCCTCTCGCGGCTGAATATGCGCCAGGGGACTTCCTATGCGATCACCTCGATTATGAACTACGCGATCATCGCCATCAGTGCGATGACGGTGTTCGGCGCGCTGGGGGTTTCCTGGGATAAATTGCAATGGCTGGCGGCGGCACTCTCCGTTGGTCTGGGCTTCGGCCTGCAGGAGATCTTCGGGAACTTCGTTTCCGGCCTGATTATCCTCTTCGAACGCCCGGTGCGCATCGGCGATACGGTGACGATCGGTACCTTCTCCGGTACTGTCAGCAAAATCCGTATTCGCGCCACCACCATTACCGACTTCGATCGTAAAGAGGTGATCATCCCGAACAAAGCGTTCGTGACCGAGCGCCTGATCAACTGGTCGCTGTCCGACACCGTGACGCGCGTGGTGATCCGCCTTGGGGTGGCGTATGGCTCCGATCTCGATAAGGTGAAAGAGGTCCTGCTTCAGGCGGCGCACGAACACCCGAAAGTGATGCAGGAGCCGGCGCCATCGGTATTCTTCACCACGTTTGGCGCGAGCACGCTGGATCATGAGCTGCGTTTGTACGTGCGTGAACTGCGCGATCGTAGCTACACGGTGGATGAGCTGAACCGGGCGATTGACCGCCTGTGCCGTGAGAACGACATTAATATCGCCTTCAACCAGCTGGAAGTGCATCTGCGTAATGAAAAAGGTGATGAAGTGACCGAGCTGAAGCGGGAAGTCAAAGGCGACGATCCGTCACCGGCTATCGGTTAAAGTGCGGTAGATTGACGATCAACAAGGGCGGCCAGGGTGCCGCCCTTGTTGATTAACGATGTGAGTTAGCGTTGCTTTATTCGCTGGTCTGGGTGCCTGGCTGGCTTAGTTTTTTCTCATAATCTCGTTTGATTATCTCCAGTGCACCCAGCACCGTCCGTGCCGGGACCTGGTTCTCTTCGAGCAGCATAATCAAATCAACGGCCAGTTTGACCTCATCCGGGGCGGTTTCCAGGGACATTGCGTTTCCTTCTGTTAGCGCGTGATACGTGCCAGTACGGCTTCTATTTTTTCCAGTGCATCGCGACAGCGCGCCAGGCGTCCGGCATAGGCGTCCACCTCTTTGGCCAGCCGTTGCTGATCCTCAAGCGTTGTCGCTTGCGCCAGTTGACGCTGGCGATCGTTTCTCATCGCCAGCAGCCGACGTTCATACTCCTGATGCTGCAACCGCCGCCGCTGCCAGCGTTGCAGTCCGGGGGAAGCGCTATCCCATTGACGCAGAGACCAGGTGGCCGCCTCCCGGTTCAGGGCGGCGATTTGCGCGACCAGCCGTTCCGCCAGCCAGCTCACCTGCGGCAGCTGCTGGTTCTCCACCGCCTGGCGCAGCTCAGCAAAATGCTGCTGCGCTTCTTCAAGACAAGACTGCATCAATGTACTGCGGGTGCGAAACAACTGCCGGTCGAAACGGGCGCTGAGCGTCGCATGCTGCGCCAGCGGTGCAAGCTGTACCGCCAACTGGGCCAGCTGATTTTCCAGCGTTTGTAAAAGCCGGGTTGTTTTCAATGAACTCCTCCCTACCTCGATAAACAACTGTGCTACAGTAGCCATCTCTGCTTGATAACGATTCGCATTATGCCACGTATTATTTTAATCATCATTGGCTGGCTGGCGGTAGCCCTGGGGACGCTGGGCATCTTTTTGCCTTTGTTGCCAACCACGCCGTTTATTCTGCTGGCGGCCTGGTGTTTTGCCCGTTCATCACCGCGTTTTCACTACTGGTTGCTGTATCGTTCCTGGTTTGGCGGCTATCTTCGCCACTGGCAGCAGTACCGCGCGATGCCGCCTGGCGCCAAGCCGCGGGCGATAGTCATGATCCTGCTGACCTTTGCCCTTTCGCTGTGGCTGGTTAAGCTTACATGGGTGCGCATCTTGCTGCTGGTAATACTGACCTGCCTGCTGATATTTATGTGGCGCATTCCGGTGGTTGATACAAAGCAACAAAAGCACTGATGCACAATAATGAAGGTTGCAATTGTCGCTGACAGACAGTAAATTCTGGCGTTTTCGAGCGCGGGCATGCCTGGTCAAAGGTTGAACAAATGTTTCTTTGGCCCATTTTGCACGCCCGTGAGTAACACTGTTTTAATCAGGCATAAACTTATGACCGCAACTGCACAGCAGCTTGAATATCTGAAGAACAGCATCCAAAGCATCCAGGACTACCCGAAGCCTGGCATCCTTTTCCGTGATGTCACCAGCTTACTGGAAGACCCGAAAGCCTATGCGCTCAGCATTGAACTTCTGGCCGAGCGTTATAAAGACGCGGGTATTACCAAGGTGGTTGGGACCGAAGCGCGTGGTTTCCTGTTTGGCGCCCCGGTTGCGCTGGCGTTGGGTGTGGGCTTTGTGCCGGTACGTAAACCCCGTAAGCTGCCGCGTGAAACCATTGCCGAAAGCTACGAGCTGGAATATGGCACCGATCAGCTGGAAATCCATGTTGATGCGATCAACGCCGGTGATAAAGTGCTGGTGGTCGACGATCTGCTGGCAACCGGCGGCACCATTGATGCGACGGTGAAGCTGATCCGTCGTCTGGGTGGCGAAGTGCATGATGCAGCCTTCATTATCAATCTGTTCGATCTGGGCGGTGAGCAGCGTCTGGAAAAACTGGGCATCAATTGCTATAGCCTGGTTCCTTTCCCGGGCCACTAAGAGCCTGCACATTAGACTATTTTGCTTGTCATGTTGAACCTGGGCAGTGCTCAAAATCCTCACGTACTACATGTACGCTCCGGTTTTTCCGCGCTGTCCGTGTTCAAACTGCCTGCGCCAATTACGTCTACTGAGACAGGCTCGAAGCATTTCCAGATACATAGCCTCGCCGATCGGGCGGGGCTGTGATAGCATGACCCCCTCGTGATTTCACCTTCCAGCGTTTCAGAGCCAGCCCATGAGTTATCAGGTCTTAGCCCGTAAATGGCGCCCACAAACCTTTGCTGACGTCGTCGGCCAGGAACATGTGCTGACCGCACTGGCGAATGGCTTATCGTTAGGGCGCATTCATCACGCTTATCTCTTTTCCGGCACCCGTGGCGTAGGGAAAACCTCGATCGCCCGCCTGCTTGCGAAAGGATTGAACTGCGAAACCGGTATTACCGCCACGCCGTGCGGCGTATGCAATAACTGCCGGGAAATAGAGCAGGGGCGCTTTGTCGATCTGATTGAGATCGATGCCGCTTCTCGAACCAAAGTCGAAGATACCCGCGACCTGCTGGATAACGTCCAGTACGCGCCGGCCCGTGGCCGCTTTAAGGTCTATCTGATCGACGAAGTCCATATGCTGTCGCGCCATAGCTTCAACGCGTTGTTAAAAACGCTGGAAGAGCCGCCGGCGCACGTCAAATTCCTGCTGGCGACCACCGATCCGCAGAAGCTGCCGGTGACGATCCTGTCGCGCTGCCTGCAGTTCCATCTGAAGGCGCTGGATGTCGAACAGATCCGCCATCAGCTTGAACATATTCTCGGTGAAGAGCAGATTGCCTTTGAATCCCGCGCGCTGCAGCTGCTGTCGCGTGCGGCGGATGGCAGCCTGCGCGACGCGTTAAGTCTCACCGACCAGGCGATTGCCAGCGGCGATGGCCGCCTGACGGCGGAGTCGGTCAGTACCATGCTGGGTACGCTCGACGACGATCAGGCGCTGTCGCTGATTGAAGCGCTGGTGGCTGCCGATGGCGAACGCGTTATGGCGGGCGTCAACGATGCCGCTTCCCGTGGTGTTGAGTGGGAAGCCTTGCTGGTTGAAATGCAGAGCCTGCTGCACCGCATTGCGATGGTTCAGCTGTCGCCTTCGGCGCTGGGCGCGGACATGGCCGCCATTGAACTGCGCATGCGCGAACTCGCGCGCACCGTGCCGCCTGCTGATGTCCAGCTATACTATCAGACGCTGTTAATTGGCCGTAAAGAGCTGCCCTATGCGCCAGACCGACGCATGGGCGTCGAAATGACGTTACTGCGTGCGCTGGCGTTTCATCCGCGTACGCCGCTGCCAGAACCCGAGGTAAAACCCGCGCCAGCGATACCGGTCGCACCGGTTCAGGCCGCCGCGCCGTCAGCCCCCGTCGGGCAGTCGCAACCGCCGCAGAATTTGCCGCAAACCACCAGCCAGGTGCTGGCGGCTCGCAGCCAGCTGCAGCGTGGTCAGGGAGCACCCACACCAAAAAAGAGTGAACCGGCAGCCGCATCCCGCGCGCGGCCGGTGAATAACGCTGCGCTGGAGCGCTTAAGTTCGATTACCGAGCGCGTGCAGGCGCGTCCTGCCGTCGCGGCGGTACAGGAAAAAGCACCGGCTAAAAAAGAAGCCTATCGCTGGACATCGACCACCGTCGTCGAAACCGTGAAAGAAGAGGTGGCGACGCCGAAAGCGCTGAAGAAAGCGCTGGAGCATGAAAAAACGCCGGAGCTGGCGGCCAGGCTGGCGCTGGAAGCCGTCGAGCGCGATAGCTGGGCGGCAGAGGTCCATCAGCTTGCCGTACCGAAGCTGGTGGAGCAGGTGGCGCTGAATTCCTGGAAAGAGCAGGAGGGTCAGCGAATCTGCCTGCATCTGCGTCCGAGCCAGCGGCATCTGAATTCCGCCGGTGCGCAGCAAAAGCTGGCCGAAGCGCTTGGCATATTGTACGGTTCACCGGTTGAACTGACCATCGTAGAAGACGATAATCCTGCGATGCGCACGCCGCTGGAGTGGCGGCAGGCAATTTATGAAGAGAAGCTCGCGCAAGCGCGCGAAGCGATTATTGCGGATAACAACATTCAGACGCTGCGTCGGTTCTTCGATGCGGACCTGGATGAAGAGAGTATTCGCCCCATTTGATTGCAAGTTTAACTTGCGGTCAGCATCCTTAACGATGACTTACTGAGAGAGAAGCCTATGTTTGGTGGAAAAGGCGGCCTGGGTAACCTGATGAAGCAGGCCCAGCAGATGCAAGACAAAATGCAGAAAATGCAGGAAGAGATCGCCCAGCTGGAAGTCACCGGTGAATCCGGTGCCGGTCTGGTTAAAGTGACCATCAACGGCGCACATAACTGCCGTCGCGTGGAAATCGACCCGAGCCTGCTGGAAGACGACAAAGACATGCTGGAAGACCTCGTGGCTGCGGCGTTCAACGATGCGGCGCGTCGCATTGAAGAGACCCAGAAAGAGAAGATGGCCTCCGTCTCCTCCGGTATGCAGCTGCCGCCTGGCTTTAAGATGCCATTCTGATGCAAACCAGCCCGCTGTTAACTCAGCTTATGGAAGCATTGCGCTGTCTGCCGGGCGTTGGCCCGAAGTCAGCGCAGCGCATGGCGTTCACGCTGCTTCAGCGCGATCGTAGCGGCGGGATGCGTCTGGCGCAGTCGTTAACGCGTGCAATGTCGGAAATCGGCCACTGTGCCGATTGCCGCACTTTCACCGAGCAGGAAGTGTGCAATATTTGCAGCAACCCGCGCCGCCGTGAAAACGGGCAGATCTGCGTGGTAGAAAGCCCCGCGGATATCTACGCGATTGAGCAGACCGGGCAGTTTTCGGGCCGCTATTTTGTCCTGATGGGCCACCTGTCACCACTCGATGGGATTGGACCGGATGACATTGGGCTCGATCGCCTGGAGCAGCGCCTGCGTGACGAATCGATGCAGGAAGTGATCCTCGCCACCAACCCCACGGTGGAAGGTGAAGCGACCGCCAATTATATCGCCGAGCTCTGCGCGCAGTATGGCGTAGAAGCCAGCCGCATTGCCCATGGCGTTCCCGTCGGCGGCGAGCTGGAAATGGTCGACGGCACCACGCTGTCCCACTCCCTGGCCGGGCGACATAAGATTCGTTTTTAACCAAACGGAGGCGCTTTTCGGGGCCTCCGCTTGAAAATTTCCCCTCCCGTCCCCATCTCCCCTTCATCGGTTTTTTTACCATTAACAATGGCATTGTTGAGGTTGATTTAGATGAAAGGACAAGAAACTCGTGGTTTTCAGTCAGAGGTAAAACAGCTTCTGCACCTGATGATCCATTCTCTTTATTCCAATAAAGAAATTTTCCTGCGTGAACTGATTTCCAACGCCTCCGATGCGGCGGACAAGCTGCGCTTCCGCGCGCTGTCCCAGCCCGACCTGTACGAAGGTGACGGTGAACTGCGCGTGCGCGTTTCGTTTGATAAAGACAACCGCACCCTGACCATCGCCGATAACGGTATCGGGATGAACCGTGAAGACGTTATCGACCACCTCGGGACCATTGCCAAATCCGGGACCAAATCGTTCCTCGAATCAATGGGCTCCGACCAGGCCAAAGACAGCCAGCTGATTGGTCAGTTTGGCGTCGGCTTCTACTCGGCGTTTATCGTGGCGGATAAAGTCACCGTGCGCACTCGTGCGGCGGGCGATAGCGCAGAAAACGGCGTGTTCTGGGAGTCAGCCGGTGAAGGCGACTACACCGTGGCCGATATCACCAAAGCCGATCGCGGTACCGAAATCACTCTGCACCTGCGTGAAGGCGAAGATGATTTCCTTAACGACTGGCGCGTACGTTCGATCATCAGCAAATACTCCGACCATATTGCGCTGCCGGTAGAGATCGAAAAGCGTGAAGAGGTTGACGGCGAAACCGTGATCTCCTGGGAAAAAATCAACAAAGCTCAGGCGCTGTGGACCCGTAATAAGTCGGAAATTAAAGACGACGAATACAACGAATTCTATAAGCACATCGCCCATGACTACAGCGACCCGCTGACCTGGAGCCACAACCGTGTGGAAGGCAAGCAGGAGTACACCAGCCTGCTGTATATCCCTTCCCAGGCACCGTGGGATATGTGGAACCGCGATCATAAACACGGTCTGAAGCTGTACGTGCAGCGCGTCTTCATCATGGATGAAGCCGAGCAGTTTATGCCGAACTACCTGCGCTTTGTCCGTGGCCTTGTGGACTCCAACGATCTGCCGCTCAACGTCTCGCGTGAAATCCTGCAGGACAGCAGCGTCACCCGCAACCTGCGTACCGCGCTGACCAAGCGTGTGCTGCAGATGCTGGAGAAACTGGCGAAAGACGACGCCGAAAAATATCAGACCTTCTGGCAGCAGTTTGGTCTGGCATTGAAAGAAGGCCCGGCGGAAGACAATGCGAACCAGCAGACTATCGCGAAGCTGCTGCGTTTTGCCTCTACCCATACCGACTCCTCCGCCCAGACCGTGTCGCTGGAAGAGTATGTCTCCCGCATGAAAGAAGGGCAGGAGAAGATTTACTACATCACCGCCGACAGCTATGCGGCAGCGAAGAGCAGCCCGCACCTGGAGCTGCTGCGTAAGAAAGGGATCGAGGTCCTGCTGCTGTCTGAGCGCATCGACGAGTGGATGATGAGCTATCTGACCGAGTTCGATGGCAAAGCCTTCCAGTCAGTGGCGAAAACCGACGAGTCGCTGGAAAAACTGGCCGATGAGGTGGATGAAAGCACCAAAGAGGCAGAAAAGGCGCTGGAGCCGTTTGTTGACCGCGTGAAAACCCTGCTGGGCGAGCGTGTGAAAGAGGTCCGTCTGACGCACCGTCTTACCGATACCCCGGCTATCGTCACCACTGACGCGGACGAAATGAGCACCCAGATGGCGAAGCTGTTCGCCGCTGCGGGCCAGTCCGCGCCGGAAGTGAAGTACATCTTCGAACTGAACCCGGCGCACCCGCTGGTGAAACGCGCGGCGGATACCCAGGAAGATGCCCGGTTCAGCGAGTGGGTTGAGCTGCTGCTCGATCAGGCCCTGCTGGCGGAGCGCGGTACGCTGGAAGATCCGAACCAGTTTATTCGCCGGATGAATCAGCTGCTGGCATCGTAATCTCCCTGCTGTTTGCCCTCAGCGGCCCCGACTCATCAGAGACGCGGGCCGCTGAGGGCCTCTTCTCAGATCGTCTAAAATCTGCCTTTCAGGCAAAATAAACCCTCCATTAACCGTTTCAGCCGCTCTGCCTTCCTTGAGCCATCTGCGTTCTGGTGGTATGGTTTATCGTTTTTGAAAAATTGAATCGACTTTTGAGGGGATTTTCGTAATGCGTATTATTCTGCTTGGCGCTCCGGGCGCGGGTAAAGGAACTCAGGCTCAGTTCATCATGGAGAAATACGGTATTCCGCAAATCTCTACCGGTGACATGCTGCGCGCTGCTGTGAAATCTGGCTCTGAGCTGGGTAAACAGGCGAAAGACATCATGGACGCAGGCAAGCTGGTAACCGACGAACTGGTTATCGCGCTGGTGAAAGAGCGTATCACTCAGGAAGACTGCCGTAACGGCTTCCTGCTGGACGGTTTCCCGCGCACCATTCCGCAGGCTGACGCTATGAAAGAAGCGGGTATCGCGGTTGATTTCGTACTGGAGTTTGACGTACCGGACGAGCTGATCGTCGATCGCATCATCGGTCGTCGCGTACACGCAGCTTCTGGCCGTGTTTACCACATCAAATTCAATCCGCCGAAGGTGGAAGGCAAAGACGACGTGACCGGTGAAGACCTGAGCACGCGTAAAGATGACCAGGAAGAGACCGTACGTAAGCGCCTGGTGGAATACCATCAGATGACGGCTCCGCTGATCGGTTACTATCAGAAAGAAGCTGAAGCGGGCAACACCCAATACGCGAAAGTCGACGGCACCAAAGCGGTTGCTGAAGTCCGCGTAGAACTGGAAAAAATCCTCGGTTAATCCCGTTGGTTCTCATCCTGCCACGGCGGGATGAGAACACCTCTCATTCTACCTTTTTCTATGATTGGTTCCGTTTAGCGCCATTTCAGCTACAATTGTCAGCGATTCAAATGGTTAAGAGGCGGTAATGCAGCAGACGAAAACAGGTATCTTGTTAGCCAACTTAGGCACTCCCGATGCGCCCACGCCCGATGCGGTGAAGCGCTACCTGCGACAGTTTCTCAGCGACACGCGCGTGGTGGATACGCCTCGTCTGCTGTGGTGGCCGTTACTGCGTGGCGTGATCCTGCCGCTACGTGGACCGCGGGTCGCAAAACTATATCAATCGGTATGGATGGAAGAAGGCTCTCCGCTGCTGGTCTACAGCCGCCGGCAGCAGCAGGCGCTGGCCGCACGTTTACCCGATACGCCGGTGGCCTTAGGCATGAGCTACGGCTCGCCTGCGCTGGAAAGCGCGGTAGATGAACTGCTGGCACAGGGCGTGAACCATATCGTGGTGCTGCCGATGTATCCGCAATACTCCTGTTCCACCGTGGCGGCGGTGTGGGATGAACTGGCGCGCATTCTGGCCAAAAAGCGGGCGGTTCCGGGCGTGTCGTTTATTCGTGATTACGCCGATGACACCAGCTACATCAAGGCGCTGGCGGAAAGCGTTCGTGCCTCGTTCGCGGTGCATGGCGAGCCCGATGTGCTGCTGCTCTCCTATCACGGGATCCCCCAGCGCTTTGCCCATGAAGGGGATGACTACCCGCAGCGCTGTCGCGATACCACGCGTGAACTGGTGTCGGCGCTGGGTCTTTCACCGGACCGCGCCATGATGACCTTCCAGTCGCGCTTTGGCCGCGAACCATGGCTGACGCCCTATACCGACGAGACTTTAAAAATGTTGGGGGAGAAGGGGGTCAAACACATTCAGGTTATCTGTCCGGGCTTTGCTGCCGACTGCCTCGAAACGCTGGAGGAGATTGCGGTACAGAATCAGGAAATCTTCCTGGAGGCTGGCGGGCAGAAATATGAATACATTCCGGCGCTCAATGATAACGACGCGCATATTGAAATGATGGTGGACCTGACGGCGGCATATCGCTGATCGTGCGTGGCGCGGGGAATATGCTATTATTCCTCGCTTGTCCACAGCCACTAAATCACCACTATGAAATTTCCCGGTAAACGCAAATCCAAACACTATTTTCCCGTTAATGCGCGCGATCCGCTGCTGCAACAAATTCAGCCGGAAAATGAATCTAACATCGCCTGGGTGGTGGGTATCGACCAAACGCTGGTCGATATCGAAGCGAAAGTCGATGAGGCGTTTATCCAGCGCTATGGCCTGAGTGCCGGCCACTCTCTGGTGATTGAAGATGACGTCGCCGAAGCGCTGTATCAGGAACTGCTCCGCGATAACCTGATTACCCATCAGTTTGCCGGTGGGACGATCGGCAATACCATGCACAACTATTCTGTGCTGGCGGATGACCGCTCGGTGCTGCTCGGCGTCATGTGCAGCAATATCGAAATCGGCGGCTACGCCTACCGCTATCTGTGCAACACCTCCAGCCGTACCGACCTGAACTACCTGCAAGGCGTGGACGGGGCGATTGGCCGCTGTTTTACTCTGATTAGCGATGCCGGCGAACGCACCTTTGCGATCAGCCCGGGCCACATGAATAAGCTGCGTCCGGAAAGTGTCCCGGAAGCGGTGATTGCTGGCGCCTCCGCGCTGGTGCTGACCTCTTATCTGGTGCGCTGCAAGCCGGGTGAGCCGATGCCGGATGCCACGATGAAAGCCATCGAATATGCCAAAAAGCATGACGTCCCGGTGGTGTTGACGCTGGGCACCAAGTATGTGATTGCCGACAACCCGGAATGGTGGCAACAGTTCCTGACGGAGCACGTCTCCATCCTGGCGATGAACGAAGAAGAGGCGGAAGCATTAACCGGCCTGTCCGATCCGCTGCTGGCCTCCGATAAGGCGCTGGAGTGGGTGGATCTGGTGCTGTGCACTGCGGGGCCTGCGGGCTTGTATATGGCTGGTTTCACCGAAGAGGAAGCCCGGCGTAAAACCCAACATCCGCTGCTGCCAGGGGCGATTGCCGAATTTAACCAGTTTGAATTCAGCCGCGCCATGCGTCATCAGGATTGTGAGAATCCGCTGCGGATCTACTCGCATATTGCGCCCTACATGGGCGGCCCTGAGAAAATCATGAATACCAACGGCGCGGGTGATGGCGCGCTGGCGGCGCTGCTGCATGACATCACGGCTAACAACTATCACCGTAACAACGTTCCGAACTCCAGCAAGCACAAGTGCAAATGGCTGACCTACTCGTCGCTGGCGCAGGTGTGCAAATATGCTAACCGGGTGAGCTATCAGGTCTTAAACCAGCATTCGCCGCGCTTAAGCCGTGGCCTGCCGGAACGGGAAGATAGCCTGGAAGAGGCATACTGGGAACGTTAAGTGCGTTGTCCCCTCGCCGGGCTGGAGGGGAACTACAGGGACAGACATCCTTTGCGCAAGCGCCTCTCCGTTCTGGAGAGGCCTGCTAAGACGCCGTAAACAACCGTTATCCGGTGACCACTTCACCTGCCGGCGGCGTTTCCAGCAGCAGCAGCATCGCGCGGGCGATTTCTCGCTCGCCCATGACCACCTGATTCGCCCCACGTTCGGTAATATAGTCCACTTCATCATCGTAATGGGCGCGGGCAATAATTTCGATGTTCGGGCATTTCTCTCGCGCTGAGGCGACGATCTCTCCGGCCTCATAGCCGTTAGGGATGGTCAGCAGCAGCCAGCGGGCACAATCCAGATGCGCCAGATTCATGATCTCTTCATTGGCGGCATTGCCCAGCACGGCGCGGATACCCCGTGCGCGCAGTTCGTCCACCCGGGTGCGGGAGGTTTCGATCACCACCAGCGGGATCCCCTGGGCCATCAGTTTTTCACCCAGCAGACTCCCGACGCGCCCGAAGCCGACCAGCAGCGCGTGGTTGCATATATCGACCGGAATTTGTTTCTCTTCTTCGAGGACTTCTTCGAGGGTTTGCTCGTCGAGGGTTTCGGTTTTATCGAGGTATTTTTCCAGCAGGGTGAACAGCACCGGGTTGAGCATGATCGAGATAATCGCCCCGGCCAGCACCAGATTTTGCCCGGCCTGCGGCAGCAGATCCAGCGCCATACCAAGCCCGGCCAGAATAAAGGCGAACTCACCGATTTGCGCAAGGCTGGCGGCGATAGTCAGCGCAGTGCGCGGCGAGTGGCCGAACATCCGCACGAGGAAAAAGGCAGCGACAGACTTACCGAAGATAATGATCACCAGGGTTGCCAGGACCGCCAGCGGCTGTTCCAGCAGGATCATCGGGTCGAACAGCATGCCAACGGAGACAAAGAACAGAACCGCAAAGGCATCACGCAGCGGCAGCGTATCGTGCGCGGCGCGGTGGCTGAGTTCGGATTCATTCAGCACCATGCCGGCGAAGAAGGCACCGAGCGCGAAGGAGACGTCGAACAGCTCAACCGCCCCGAAGGCGATGCCGAGCGCCAGGGCCAGCACCGACAGAGTAAACAGTTCGCGGGACCCGGTGGCGGCGCTGCGGGACATAATCCACGGCACCAGACGACGGCCAACCAGCATCATAATGGCGATAAAGGCGATCACTTTCCCGATGGTGATGCTCATATCGACGGCCAGCGAGGCCAGGCCGACGTCGCCTTTTTCTGCCATCCCGGCGACGGCGGGCAGCAGAACGAGGGTCAGCACCATCACTAAATCTTCGACGATCAGCCAGCCGATGGCGATTTGCCCTCGTTGACTGTCAATCAGTTGCCGTTCTTCCAACGCGCGCAGCAGCACCACGGTACTGGCGGTAGAAAGACACAGGCCAAACACGATGCCGGTCATCAACGACCAGCCTAGCACGGCTGACAGCGCCATACCCAACAGCGTTGCCACAGCTATCTGGGCAATCGCGCCGGGAATGGCGATGGACTTTACCGCCATCAAATCCTTTAAAGAGAAGTGCAGCCCGACGCCAAACATCAACAAGATGACGCCCAGCTCGGCCAGTTCTGGCGCTAGCTTGGTATCGGCAACGAAGCCTGGGGTAAAGGGACCGGATAACACACCTGCTAACAGATATCCCACCAGTGGAGAAATACGTAACTTATTGGCAATCATGCCGAATATAAAAGCGAGGACCAGCCCGCCGACAATGGTGGTGATAAGCGGTGTTGCGTGGTGCATTCCGTCTCCTTGTATGTGGTGAGCCAGTCCATTTTCAGGCACTGCATCCATCAGGCGCCTCTGCGTTCGCTTTGAACTAACCCGAATGATTTTGCGTATAAACCTAAAAAACCGAGTAATAGTTTATGACAGTTTTGGCTGTTTTGTTTATGAATAATTGTTGAATTATGCAGAAAAAGGGAATTAGCACGCAAAAAAGCACAGACGGGAAAACGACGGCAGATAATACGCAGAAGTGCTGATGGTATCAGGGATGTTGGCGGCCAAAGTTTCACTTTAGCCGCCGGATATTTAAGATTTATGGCGGTTGTCAGGGAGGAATATCGTCAATATGCCGATAAGTGGCAGGAAAGCGCAGATTTTATAGACCAGTTCGATACTGGTATGGTCCGCTAACAGCCCCAGCACCGCGGCGCCAAGGCCACCCATCCCAAAGGCAAAACCGAAAAACAGACCAGAAACCATGCCGATACGCCCCGGCATCAGCTCCTGAGCGTACACTAAAATAGCGGAAAACGCCGACGCGAGGACAAAACCAATAATCATGGTTAAAATCCCGGTCCATTCCAGCGTGGCATACGGCAAAATAAGGGTAAAGGGCGCGACGCCGAGGATAGAGCCCCAAATAACATATTTACGCCCAATTTTATCGCCGACAGGCCCGCCAATCACCGTGCCTGCCGCGACGGCAAACAGGAAGATAAACAGGTGAATCTGGGCATTCTGGATCGATAATCCGAATTTATGCATCAGATAAAAGGTGTAATAGCTGCTAATGCTCGCCATATAGAAATATTTCGAGAAAATCAGCATCAGCAGGATCCCGACCGCCAGAATCACCTTATTCTTTGGCAGCGGGCTGGCGACGATAGTCTTAGGTTGGCCTTTATTCATTCGGTGCTGCGCGGCATACCAGCGGCTGACTTGCAGCAGTACCACGATAGCCAGCAGCGCGGCCAGAACAAACCAGGCGACGTTGCCTTTGCCGTAGGGAGCGATAATCACCGCCGCCAGCAACGGACCCAGTGAGCTACCGAAGTTACCGCCCACCTGGAACAGCGACTGAGCCAGACCGTGACGGCCACCGGAGGCCATGCGTGCCACGCGCGACGACTCCGGGTGGAACACCGACGAGCCGATACCCACCAGCGCGGCAGCGAGCAGCACCATCCCGAAACTTCCCGCCAGCGCCAGAAGCACCAGGCCGCAGAGCGTGAAGCACATGCCGACGGGCAGCGACCACGGCATCGAGTGTTTATCGGTCCAGTAGCCGACCACCGGCTGCAACAGCGAAGAGGCCAGCTGGAAGGTCAGGGTGATCATGCCGATCTGCACGAAGGTCAGGGAAAATTCCGACTGTAGCAGCGGGTAAAGCGCCAGAATCAGCGACTGGATCATATCGTTAAGCAGATGGGAAAGGCTGATAGCCCCCAGGATGCCAAATGACGTGCGTGCTTTTTGCGGCGCAGCAGCGGGGCCGGATAAGGGTTGGATAGTCTGATTCGTCGCCATAGGTTCACTTAGAGAGTGTTATTGTGGATGCAGGTGTAATTATTATCTGACTAACATACCTGCCCCTAAGGTTTGAAGGAAGTCTCAATTCGGAAAACATATTTGTCAGGGGATGTAACTCGCTATACTTTCAGCACTTGTATATTGAGTCAGGGAGAGAGAGATGCATTTTTTAAAACGGAGCGTGGCGCTGGGGTTACTCGCCGCGCTGTCGCTGGGGAGCTTGTCTGCACAGGCTTACGAGCAGGATAAAACCTATAACATTACCATCCTGCATACCAACGATCACCATGGCCATTTCTGGCGTAGTGACTACGGGGAATATGGTCTGGCCGCGCAAAAAACGCTGGTGGACGGTATTCGCAAAGAGGTTGCGGCTGAGGGTGGCAGCGTTCTGTTGTTATCCGGCGGCGATATTAATACCGGCGTACCTGAGTCGGATCTGCAGGACGCCGAGCCGGATTTTCGCGGCATGAACCTGATTGGCTATGACGCGATGGCGGTGGGGAACCATGAGTTCGATAACCCGCTCAGCGTGCTGCGCCAGCAGGAAAAGTGGTCTAAATTCCCGTTCCTTTCTGCCAACATCTACCAGAAAAGCACCGGCGAGCGGCTGTTCAAACCCTGGGCGCTGTTTAAACGCGGTGGATTGAAAATTGCGGTCATTGGCCTGACTACCGATGATACGGCGAAAATCGGTAACCCGGAGTATTTCACTGATATCGAATTCCGCAAGCCGGCGGATGAAGCCAAACTGGTTATCCAGGAGCTGCAGCAGACTGAAAAACCGGATGTGATCCTGGCGACCACCCACATGGGCCACTATGACAACGGGAATCACGGTTCGAATGCCCCGGGCGATGTCGAAATGGCCCGTAGCCTGCCAGCGGGATCGCTGGCGATGATCGTCGGCGGCCATTCGCAGGATCCGGTCTGTATGGCGTCGGAGAATAAAAAGCAGGTCGATTATGTGCCGGGAACGCCGTGCGCGCCGGACAAGCAGAACGGTATCTGGATCGTTCAGGCCCATGAGTGGGGCAAATACGTAGGCCGCGCGGATTTTGAGTTCCGCAACGGCGAAATGAAGCTGGTGCACTATCAGCTGATCCCGGTCAACCTGAAGAAGAAGGTCACCTACGATAACGGCCAGAGCGAACGCGTGCTCTATACGCCGCAAATTGTCGAGAACCCGCAGATGCTGTCACTGCTGACGCCGTTCCAGAATAAGGGCAAAGCGCAGCTGCAGGTGAAAATCGGCAGCGTCAACGGGCATCTTGAGGGCGATCGCAGCAAGGTTCGTTTTGTGCAGACCAATATGGGACATCTGCTGCTGGCGGCACAAATGGCGCGCAGCAATGCCGATTTCGCCGTAATGAGTGGCGGCGGTATCCGTGATTCCATCGAGGCGGGCGACATCACTTATAAAGATGTGATGAAGGTGCAGCCGTTCGGCAACGTGCTGGTGTATGTCGATATGAACGGCCAGGAAGTGACGCAGTATCTGACGGCGGTGGCGCAGATGAAGCCGGATTCCGGTGCTTATCCGCAGTTCGCCAACGTCAGCTTCGTGGCGAAAGACGGCAAGCTCAATGATTTGAAAATCAAAGGTGAACCGGTCGATCCGGCGAAGACCTACCGTATGGCAACGTTGAGCTTCAACGGGACCGGCGGTGATGGCTATCCGCATATTGATACCAAACCCGGCTACGTCAATACCGGGTTTATCGATGCCGAAGTCCTGAAAGAGTATATTCAGAAGAACTCGCCGCTGGACGCGGCAGCTTATGAGCCGCAAGGCGAGGTGAGCTGGCAGTAACGCCGGAGGCACTCCCCGGTGGCGCTACGCTGACCGGGCTACGGCTTGTGCGGTTTTGGGTTTTGTAGCCCGGACAGGCGCTTGCGCTGCCTCCGGGAATGCCCCGGTGGCGCTGCGCTGACCGGGCTACAGGTCTGTGCGGTTTTGGGTTTTGTCGCCTGGACACGGCGCCTGCGCCGCCTCCGGGAATGCCCCGGTGGCGCTACGTTGACCGGGCTACAGGCCTGTGCGGTTTTGGGTTTTGTCGCCCGGACAGGCGCCTGCGCCGCCTCCGGGAATGCCCCGGTGGCGCTACGTTGACCGGGCTACAGGCCTGTGCGGTTTTGGGTTTTGTAGCCCGGACAGGCGCCTGCGCCGCCTCCGGGAATGCCCCGGTGGCGCTGCGCTGACCGGGCTACAGGTCTGTGCGGTTTTGGGTTTTGTAGCCCGGACAGGCGCTTGCGCCGCCTCCGGGGTTTTCTGATGTATGCGCGGGGGCGAGATTAATCGCGACGGGCGATATCGGCGAAGGTGGCCCCAAGGGTCTTCGCCAGATCACTGGCCGCCAGCTCAATATCCAGCCCGCGTTTGCCGCCGGAAATATAGATGGTGGCAAACTCCTGGGCGGGGGCATCGATTACCGTTGGCAGGCGCTTTTTCTGCCCAAGCGGGCTGATACCGCCCACCAGATAGCCGGTGACGCGCTGGGCGACCATCGGGTCTGCCATATCCACTTTCTTTGCGCCCAGGGCTTTGGCCACCTTTTTTAAATCCAGCTGCCCGGCCACCGGCGTCACCGCCACGGCCAGATGCTTCATATCCCCGTTCACCGCGACCAGCAACGTCTTATATACCTGGTCCGCATTCAGCCCCAGTTTGCGCACCACCTCGTCACCAAAGTTGGTTTCATTGGGGTCGTGATCGTAGCTGTGAATCTTAAAGGCAATCTTGTTTTTTTCGAGTAACTTAACGGCGGGAGTCATATCTGTCCTTCTTACCAACCGATCTCAGGTGCGCTCAGGATACGCCTGTCGAATGTGTAAAAAATAGTACTATCTTGCGCAATAGTATTGGCAGTGATGGTTACTTTGAGCGACAATCGAACGATCCGGAATGTAAATTCCGGGATAATAATAATGATGAAATTCCTCTTTGACGGGCCAATAGAAATATTGGCCATTTTTTTACGTCAGCATATCAGGCAGATTTCCTTCCCCGTATAAATGCAGCGCGCCAACGGCGACGACATAGCGCCCCGGCGGCAGCGCCAGCAGCGTCTCGCGCCACGCCAGGTTGCGCTGGTGCATCAGCACATCGTACAGCGACTGGCTGAAGGTGGTCGGCAAAACGGTGGCACCTTTGGCCGGCGGTTGCTCCAGCCACCAGCCGATCATCACCTGCAGAAGACGGGCGTTAGTGTGCCAATGGGTCAGAGTGTCGTCCAGCAGCGCCAGCCCGCCATCCGGCAGGTCGCGCAACAGCGCAATCTGGCTGTCGGTGCCTTCAAGCTCCATCACCCGCACATGATGCTCGCGCGCCGCCATCAGCAACTGGTAATCAATACCGTAATCCGGGCGCAGTCCCAGCTTCTGAGCCTGCGTTGCCTGCAGGACCATGGCGACCTGCCACAACGGCTGGCTGTCAAACAGCGCCGTCGAAAGCCCCATTTCCGCCGCGCGGGCTTCCAGCTCAACGATCTGTTCCGCGGTTAAGCGCTCCGCAAGGGGAGGACAGACGGGAAGGTCGCTGAAGGGGGTTTCGTTGCCGGAAATATCCGCCTCGACGATGAGCGCGTCGGCCTGGCGAATTTTTTTCAGCAGTCTGGCAGGGGGAGGGGACATGTCGCGGGTGCCCATATGGATACTGCCAACCAGATGCAGATAACGCTTTCCGGGAAGGGTGATATCCAAAGCAGGCCAGGAATAAGACGAGCCGACGGCGGCTCGCCACAGCATTTTTATTCGGTTTAACAGGCCCATACGCGCTCCGTAGTGTGAAGCCTTCATGCTAGCGCGTATGGGTTATAACATCTAGTCTTTCGGTTTAAAGCGCAGCAGACGGTTGGCGTTGCTGACCACGGTAATGGACGACAGCGCCATGGCTGCGCCCGCCACTACCGGGTTGAGCAGAGTACCGGTCAGCGGCCATAAAATCCCGGCAGCAATCGGAATACCCAGCGAGTTGTAAACGAATGCCCCCAGCAGGTTCTGCTTCATGTTGCGCAGCGTGGCTTTCGAAATGGCCAGCGCATCGGCAACGCCGTTCAGACTATGGCGCATCAGGGTAATCGCCGCGGTCTCAATGGCTACATCGCTCCCGCCACCCATCGCAATTCCGACGTCAGCCTGGGCCAGTGCCGGGGCATCGTTGATACCGTCGCCCACCATCGCCACCTGGTGTCCCTGACTTTGCAGACGCTTGATCGCATCGGCTTTACCATCCGGCAGCACACCGGCAATGACCTCGTCAATGCCTGCCTCTTTGGCGATGGCGTTGGCGGTTGTCGGGTTGTCCCCGGTCAGCATTACCAGACGGTAGCCCTGGCGATGCAGGCGAGCCAGCGCGGCGACGCTATCGCTACGCAGCGGGTCACGAATGGCGAACAGCGCAGCAACCTGGCCATCAACCGCCAGCAGTACCGGCGTGGTCCCTTGCGAGGCCTGGGTGGTTATCTCGTGCTCCACCTCGGCGGTGGCAATGTTCTGTTCATTGAGCAGTGCCTGGTTACCCAGCAGCAGCGTGCGATCTTCCGCTGCGCCGCTGACCCCCAGCCCGCGCAGGGTCCGGAAGTTATTGACGATCGGCAGCTGGCTGTCGGCCGCTTTTTCCAGAATCGCCCGGGCCAGTGGGTGGCTGGAACCTTGCTCCAGCGCCGCCGCCAGGCGCAGTGCGGTGGCCTCATCAATGTTGGTAAAGGTTTTCACCGCCACCACCTGCGGTTTACCTTCGGTGAGGGTACCGGTTTTATCAAACACGATAGTATCCAGCTGACTGGCGCGCTGCAGCGCATCGGCGTCGCGGACCAGTACGCCATATTCAGCGGCGCGACCGACCCCGGAGATAATCGACATCGGTGTCGCCAGGCCCAGCGCACAAGGACAGGCGATAATCAGCACCGTGGTAGCAATTACCAGGGTGTAGACAATTTGCGGCGCCGGCCCGAAGAAGTACCAGATGGCCGCGCTGAACAGCGCAATCGCCACCACTGCCGGCACGAACACGGCAGAGATTTTATCCGCCAGCTGGCCGATTTCCGGTTTGCTGCTTTGTGCCTGACGCACCATGCGAATAATACGGGCGAGGGTGGTCTGGCTACCGACGGCGCTGGCGGTAAAGAGCACGCTTCCGTCCTGAACAACCGTACCGGCATGCAGCGTATCGCCGTCCGCTTTCTGTTGGGGGATCGGCTCGCCGGTCAGCATGGCTTCATCCAGCCAGGCTTCGCCCTGACTTATCACTCCATCTACCGGGACGCGGTCGCCGGTGGTCAGGCGCAGGGTCATCCCCGGCTGCACGTCAGCCAGCGGTACGCTTTTTTCGCCTTCTTCGGTGACAACCCGTGCCGACGGTGGCGTCAGGTCGAGCAGTTTTTCCAGCGCTTTGGAGGAGCGCTGGCGGGCGCGGGCCTCCAGCATATGGCCAAGGTTAATCAAACCGATGATCATCGCGCTGGCTTCATAATAGAGATGGCGCGCTTCCATCGGGAACCACTGCGGCCACAGGTTGACGCTCATCGAGTAGAGCCAGGCGACGCCGGTTCCTAGCGCCACCAGCGTATCCATGGTGGCGGTGCCGTTTCTCAGGCTTTTCCACGCGCTGCGATAGAAGTGCCCGCCGGCAAAGACCATCACCGCCAGGGTGACCAGGCCGATAACCAGCCACAGGGAACGGTTATCGTCGGAGACCATCATGTTGTCGCCGATCATCCCCCAGACCATCACCGGGACACCGACCAGCAGCGCGACTATCGCCTGCCAGCGAAAACGTTTCATGGTGGCGATGGCGGTTTCCTGCTGCCGTTCGCGGCGTTCCAGGTCATCTTCGATCGCT
Source organism: Enterobacter sp. JUb54 (assembly GCF_014298075.1). Taxonomy (GTDB): domain Bacteria; phylum Pseudomonadota; class Gammaproteobacteria; order Enterobacterales; family Enterobacteriaceae; genus Klebsiella; species Klebsiella lignicola. Next base: position 2,746,821 of record NZ_CP060418.1, on the reverse strand, counting down.
TCTGCGCCGTAGCCGGCCTTCTCCACCGCCTTGACTAATTCAGTGGCGGACGCGCTGCCCATAATCAGCGCAGTGCGTTCCGCGAGGTTTACCCGTGCCTGTACCACGCCCGGCACCGCGGCAAGCGCGTTTTGTACCCGGGAGACGCAGCTGGCGCAGCTCATGCCGTTGATCAGCAACTGTTGACTGTCATCTTCATCATGGGCTACCGGAAGCTCAGAAGAGGCCGCTGTCAGTGCTTCCGACGGGGTTATCGATTCCGCCAGCGGTTTAGCCTTTGGGTGGCTGAGCTCCGCGCCGTATCCGGCTTTCTGAATGGTGTCGATTAACGCCTCTGCGCTGGCGCTGCCGGTAATGTGCGCTTCGGTGATGGTCACCTCTGCCTGTTCAACGTCAGGACGTTGCTCCAGGCTCTCTTTAACGCGTTTGACGCAATGACCGCAGCTGAGGCCGTCGAGCGTCAGGTCGATAGTGTTAGACATACTAAATCTCCTGTATAATTACCCGGTCAATGACTGACCGAACCAACCCTTTCATCGAGTATTATGAAGGTTAAACCTTCCAGCAAGGGGAAGGTCAAGGTGTTTATGTGGGGGACGTTTTTAGTGTTCCAGCGCAATCGCGCAGACATGTTCTAGAGAGGAAAGGTTGCTGTACAGTTCGGGTAAGGTCATTTTTCTTCTAATTATTACTTTGAGGTTGACCTCTATTTTTCCTTTTTTTAAATCACGAATCGTGATGGCTTCGATAATATTTTTTTGCTGCGTAATACTCTCTATTAGCGTTTTTAAGCCGGATTTTTCATCAAGAATAATACGGATTTTTACTTTACCGGGTGACTGGTTTTTAGTTTGTAAAAAGATGACGAAATAACTGAGCTTGATTGCCAACAGGAATAATCCTGTGGCGAGAAGGGCATGAAGATAAAAACCCGCGCCGCTGGTAATGCCTACTCCTGCGGAAGCCCATACTATTGCTGCTGTCGTCAGCCCGGATATCGCATCATCATGTCGGTGGAGGATCACGCCCGCGCCGAGAAATCCGACGCCGCTGATGATCTGTGCCGCTAGTCGCATAGGATCGCTGCGGATATTGACAGAGATCTCAGCGTAATATTCTGCTGATTGGATCGAGACGATCGTCAGAACGCAACTGGCTACGGAAATAATCACGCAGGTTTTAAAGCCAACCGGCTTACCTTTTGATTCTCTCTCCAGGCCGATGATTCCACCGAGAATAAAAGCCACACCAATTTTGCATAGCGTAATGAAAATAGATTCTCCCCCACCGGATAAGATGGTCGCTAACGTATTCATTTTTCCTCCATAAAAACCTGCCCGCGAAGCGCATGACATTCCTCTTGCCAATGCCGGAACACTAGGTGTTGTAACGGTGAATATAGTGTTCGAGCAGCGCCAGAAGATGGTTGTTATCGATACTTTCGAGAATGCGTATTGTCGTGCCTTGCGGTTCGGGGATACCTACATCCAGGCGCAGACCATCACGCCCATAGCGGCAGGTCATACCGCGAGTGATGCCTTCCAGAGAGACATCGAGGTAATCTTCTGTCGTCGTCGCCATTGTCGGATCAAGTAACCAGGCAACGGTTAAAACATCATGAATCCAACAACCGGGCAGGTTACGGGTTTGCATTGAGTAGGTGATCCACGGGCGAATGGTCTGGGCCAGGTAGCGGCTAAGTCCGTTTTTTACCGCTGTCAGACGATCCAGATCGCTATGAAGCATTTGTGTTTTCGTGGTGACATCCATCGGCACCAGTATGACAGGTGCACCGCTGGTGAGGACGCAGTGTGCCGCCTCAGGATCCAAACCAAAATTTGTGTCCTTTATATAGCCCGTAACGTTGAACACCCCTCCCATGATCACGATGTTTTTAACCTTATGAACGATTTCGGGATAGAGTTGCAGCGCCATTGCCACATTAGTGAGTGGCCCGGTGGCAATCAGTGTTATCTCACCGGGATAATTGTAGATTAGCTCGCCAATGGCTTGAGGCGCCAGAGGCCGCACGGCATGGCACGTTGGTGGCGGGGGGACGTCTGACCATAGCTGGCGTAAGCCAGAGCGATCCACGCCATGGTCGAGTTTTTCGCGCCAGGGGTGCGGGTCTTCTCTAAGGGCTCGGGCGGCGCCGCGGTAAACCGAAACGGAGATATCTAACTGTTGGACGAGGTCTCTGGCGACGGCGTAGCCGGTTTCTACCGGTGTATTACCTGCCACAATGGTGATCATTTCCAGAGTAATTTGCGGTGCGGCAATCGCCAGCGCCAGTGCCAGACCGTCATCGATATTGGCGCCCGGAACACCGTTTCCCGGATCGCAGTCGATAATCACGCGCATGGATTCATTTTCATCTTGTCTCAGGTTGTACTTCATTTCCCTGGCAGCCACACGACTCTCCCACTTGTAAATAAAACTCAAATTCAACGCGGCGAACCTTGCCATCCCAATTTTTCAGCATGTCGACCGCCGCCCGAGCCATTTTGTCGACGGGCTGGCGGACGGCTGTTAAGGAAGGGACGTTGTAAGCCGATTCTTGTGTTGCATTAAAACAGACCAGCGCTACATCTTGGGGAACACGCAGCCCGTGCTCTGCCAGCGCGCGTAAGCAGCCGAGTGCCTGCTGCTCATTAGTGGCGAACAATGCACGCGGAGGATTACCCTGCAACATACGCTTTGCCGCTTCATAGCCTCCAGCCCGCGTATAGTTGGTCGAAAAAATCCAGGCCGGAGTGACAGCGAGCGACGATTCTTCCAGCGCTAACTGCCATCCCCGAATACGATCCTGGGTGTTGAGCATTTCACGCGGGCCACAGATAATGCCGATATCGCGGTAGCCGTGATCGATAAGATGTTTCGTCACCTGCCAGGCCGCCAGCTGTTCATCCACCTGAATAACGCTGACGTTTAATCCAGCATCGACGCGATCTAACATCACGCAGGGGGTGCCGCTTTGCTCAATCAACTCAATATACGGATGCCGGTCAACGCTGGTATAAATCAGACCGTCGACCTGGCGATTGAGCATATTGTTGATCAGTTCACGCTCACGCCCACTGTTGTCGCCAGCATCCCCCAGCAGGAGAACTTTTCCGTCAGCAAACGCTTCGCGCTGCAGGGCGTGTGCCATGGAGGCAATAAACGGGTTTGAGATATCCGGAGCCACAAGCCCATAGGTTTGCGTGCTCCCCGAAGCCAGAGCGCGGGCGATACCATTGGGTCGGTAACCGGTTTTCTTAATCGCCTGCAATACGCGTTGTCGGGTTGCTTCAGCGACGGGGCGTGGACCGTTATTAATAACGTAACTCACGACGGCGACAGATGTTCCCGCCTCTTTTGCGACATCGGAACGTGTTACGCGTTGTGAATGTGATTGGGTCACGAGGCACCTACCTGGTTGAGTTCAGAGCATTCTCTTTTCCGCACAGCATAAGGTGTTGTAACCCAAAAATCTTCGGTAAAGAGCGCACACCCACCGTTCTCTGCGCTCAAATTGCGTCCTCGGGTAAATTGAGATCCCGTCCGCGCGTTTCTGGGGCGAAAAAGGTGGTCACCAGACCAATGGTGGCCATCAATGAGAAGTAGACTGCAATAGGCCACCAGTGTCCGTAGAACGAGAGCAGCGCCGAGGCCACCAGCGGCGCGGTACCGCCCGACATAATCGAGCCCAACTCTTTGGCGAAGGCCATTTTGGTATAGCGGTTAGTTACGCCAAAAAGCTCAACGCCCCAGGCCGCCTGGACACCGAAAATACCCAACGAAGCGAGTCCCATACCGGTAATTATGGTGGGGATAACAATCCACGGTTCACGGGAGTCGAGGAGCATAAAGGCCGGAAATGCGTAAAGGATCAGTAATAAACAAAACCAACGATAGATGATGCGTCTGCCGAAGCGATCGGAAAGCCAACCCGCCAACGGAATAATGGCAAACCCCAGAATAGACGCGATAAATACCGCCACCGTTGGGACCGATTTATCAACCATCAGAACCTTTGCGACATAGCCAATGATAAAGCCCTGAGCGAGGTAGGAAGGGCCATTTTCGCCGATGCGTAAGCCGACCATCATCCAGAACGCACGGGTACGCCGCCAGAAGCTACGAGTGTCGTGCTGTTTCATTTCCTGGCCGCGGAGCAGCGATTTTTCACGTTCAGCTCTGAGAAGCTCTTTTTGGCGTTCAAAGACCGGTGTTTCACGTATATGGCGGCGAATGAACAGCGCCGTCGCGGCGATGAGAATGCTACAGAGGAAAGGAATGCGCCATCCCCAACTGAGCAAAGCATCTTTGTCCATCTGTAATACGATGAGCCAGACCAGAGAAGCCAGTAAGGTGCCGCTGTTGGAACCGAGAGCAATAATGGAAGAGACCAGACCGCGGCGCTTCACGGGGGCGTATTCACCAAGCATCACGGTGCCGCCGGAAAGTTCTGCTCCGGCCCCTAGCCCTTGAGAGAATCGCAGAATAACCAGGCATGCTGGTGCCCATACGCCAATTTGCGCGTAACTGGGAATTAAGCCGATTAACATAGTTGATAATCCCATCAAGCCGATGGTGATCACCATGACAATTTTACGACCGTGCCGGTCGCCTATCCAGCCAAACAGAAGCGCGCCGATGGGGCGAGCAATAAAACCAACGGAATAAGCGGCAAAGCTGGAGAGAAGCGCCATGACAGGGGTGGCTTGTGGGAAAAATACATCGCCAAAGATAATGCCAGCGGCAAGTCCGTAGAGGGCAAAATCGGCATATTCCATTGTCGTGCCTAACCAGCAGGAAAATGTCGCTCGCCAGAATTCCTGGCGCCCTTCGGGTGTTTCCAGACGCTCTTGGGCAGCCTGCTGGCTGTCAGTCAGGGGAACAGAGGATGAATGTGTGTTCATAAGAACTCCTTGAAGTAAGCTGTCGACAAAAGTCACAGGTTTTAACTTTTTGAATTCTACTCGCGTAGATATTGTATTTTTCGCATAAATTAATAATTCTACCCGCGTAGAATTAAAAGATAAAAGATTCAAAATTGCGAAAACGATCACTTATAACAGGCGATTGTTACAAAAAATGATGCTCCGGACGCGCTACTCAGAAAAGAGGGCGGTTTTCTGAGACGTTGCGTGGTGGGCGATGGAGGGAAGTGGGGTATAATGATGCTCTGTAGGCGGCCAACTGGTGGAGGACATGTGAATATCAGCGATGTGGCAAAAAAAACCGGCTTAACCAGTAAAGCGATTCGCTTTTATGAAGAGAAGGGGCTGGTCACGCCGCCGCTGCGCAGCGATAACGGCTACCGTAGCTACAGCCAACGGCATCTGGATGAACTGACCTTACTGCGCCAGGCGCGGCAGGTTGGGTTTAATCTTGAGGAGTGTCGTGAACTGATCTTTCTGTTTAACGATCCGTCGCGGCATAGTGCCGACGTCAAACGACGGACGCTGGAGAAAGTGGCCGATATCGAGCGGCACATCAGCGAATTGCAAAGTATGCGCAGCCACCTGCTGGCGCTGGCGGAATCCTGCCCCGGCGATGACAGCGCGGATTGCCCGATTATCGACAATCTTTCCGGCTGCTGCCATCGCAAGGCCCAGGCTTAGCCGCGAGGCGTCACGGCGCGGATCCGCAGCGTAATCCCTTCAACGGCCAGCACCTCAATGCGGCTGCCGGCGGCAAGGTCTTCATCGGCGATCACCGGCCATGAGCTGTCGCCGATGCGAACATGACCGCGTCCGTTCACCAAAGCATTCTCCAGCATAAAAGTGCGGCCAATCAGCTGATTTCCTCGCTGATTGAGCTGCGCGTCGGCGGGCTTCTGTCGCGCCACCTGCCTGCGCAGCCAGTGCGACCACAGCCAGGCTGCCAGCATAGTCAGGGTGGCAAACAGCGTCCCTTGCCACTCCCAGCCGAAAGGTAACATCCAGGTCAACAACCCGGTGATCACGCCAGCGACGCCGCTCCACAGCAGATAGCCGTTGCCGCCCAGCATTTCCGCCGCCAGCAACAGCCCGCCGAGGCTCAGCCAGAACAGATGCGGGTGGGCAATAATGAGCGCAATCATGATTTTTTCCGTTCGCCGGACCCTTCTTTGATCAGTTCACTGATCCCGGCAATCGAGCCCATCAGGCTGCTGGCATCAAGCGGCATCATCACCACTTTGCTGTTATCGGCGGAACCAATTTTCTGCAGCGCATCGGTATATTTCTGGGCAACGAAGTAGTTAATGGCCTGGATATCCCCGGAGGCAATCGCCGATGAGACCATCTGCGTCGCGCGGGCTTCCGCTTCGGCGGAACGTTCGCGGGCCTCGGCCTGCAAGAAGGCCGACTGGCGTTCACCTTCCGCCTTAAGGATCTGCGACTGTTTTTCCCCTTCGGCCTTGAGGATTTCCGCCTGGCGTATCCCTTCGGCTTCAAGAATGTAGGCACGTTTGGTACGCTCGGCCTTCATCTGGGCGTTCATCGAGGAGATAAGCTCCGCCGGCGGGCGCACGTCGCGAATTTCGACGCGGGTAATCTTCACGCCCCACGGGTTGGTGGCTTCATCGACAATATGCAGCAGGCGGGTGTTGATGCTGTCGCGCTGGGAGAGCATTTCGTCGAGCTCCATCGAACCGAGGACCGTACGAATGTTGGTCATCGCCAGGTTGATGATGGCGAGCTGCAAATTACTGACCTCATAGGCCGCTTTTGGCGCGTCAATAACCTGAATAAAACAGACGGCATCGATAGTGACGTTGGCGTTATCGCGGGAAATGACCTCCTGCGAGGGAATATCCAGCACCTGTTCCATCATATTAATTTTACGGCCGATGCGGTCCATAAACGGCACCACCAGACTCATGCCTGGCTGTAGCGTCATGGTATAGCGGCCGAAACGCTCGACGGTCCACTGGTAGCCCTGCGGGACAATTTTTACGCCGGCGATCACAATAACCAGTGCGACAAAAATGAGGACTGGGATAAAAATCAGCATCAAAAACCTCCTGTTTTATAGCCTGATGACGCGCCGGGAAAAAAAGCGCATGTTTAAACTGAGTATATCTTTCTCCTCATCCTGGTGAAAGAAAAGTGGAGTAAACTACCAGAGTTTTGCAAACTTAAGTGGATCAATAATGACGGACAATAACGCTATTTTGCGTCTTGAAAATGTGGGTTTTCGCAGCGATGAGACGATCATCCTGAATAATATCAATCTTCAGCTTCGGTCGGGCGAATTTACGCTGATCACCGGACCTTCCGGCTGTGGAAAAAGTACGTTGCTAAAAATTATCGCGTCGTTACTTAGCCCAACGTCGGGGCACCTTTTTTTTAAGGACCGGGATATTACGACGCTCTCCCCGGAAACTTACCGCCAGCAGGTCTCTTATTGCGCCCAGACCCCGGCGCTGTTTGGCGACTCGGTGTATGACAATCTCATATTCCCCTGGCAGATCCGTCAGCAGCAACCGGACCCTGCGGCGCTGATCGCTGATTTACAGCGCTTCGATCTTGCCGCGAATACGCTAGAAAAATCGATCCACGAGCTTTCCGGCGGTGAAAAACAGCGCGTGTCGTTAATCCGTAATCTGCAGTTTCTGCCGCAGATTTTACTGCTGGATGAGGTGACCAGCGCGCTGGATGAAAACAATAAACGCAACGTCAACGATATTATTCATGGTTATGTGAAGGAAAAAAATATGGCGGTGCTGTGGGTCACCCACGATAGCAATGAGATTGCCCATGCCGATGAAGTGATAACCTTGCAGCCGGCGGCGGGTAATGTTCAGGAGGTGAGCCATGAACGGGCATAATATTACCAATGAGTCGCTGGCGCTTTCGATGGTTCTGGTGTTGATCGCTATTATCGTGAGCTATCGGGAAAAGCTGGCGCTGGAAAAAGATATTATCTGGAGCGTGTGTCGGGCGGTGGTCCAGCTGATTATTGTCGGCTACGTTCTGAAATATATTTTTAATGTTAACCACGTACTGCTGACGTTGTTAATGGTGTTGTTTATTTGCTTTAACGCGGCGTGGAATGCGCAAAAGCGCAGTAAATATATTGATAAGGCCTTTATATCGTCATTTATTGCGATTACCACCGGCGCCGGGCTGACGCTGGCGGTGCTGGTCTTTTCGGGGTCGATTACGTTTGTGCCGATGCAGGTGATCCCCATCGCCGGCATGGTGGCCGGCAACGCGATGGTGGCGGTCGGGCTGTGCTACAACAATATGGGCCAGCGCTTTAGCAGCGAGCAGCAGCAAATTCAGGAGAAGCTCAGCCTTGGTGCCACGCCGAAAATGGCGGCGGCAGGGCTAATTCGCGACAGCATTCGCGCCTCGTTGATACCGACGATAGATTCGGCCAAAACGGTTGGGCTGGTGAGTTTGCCCGGCATGATGTCGGGGTTGATTTTTGCCGGGATCGACCCGGTGAAGGCGATTAAGTATCAGATTATGGTGACGTTTATGCTGCTGTCGACCGCCAGTCTTTCGACGATTATCGCCGGGTATCTGACCTACCGGAAGTTCTTCAACGCTCGCCATCAGCTGGTGGTGACGCAGTTGAAAAAAAGTGCATAAGTTACAGCCCCGGAGGCGGTGCCGGGCTACAGGGTAAGATCCGTAGCCCGGTCAGCGAAGCGCCACCGGGGAGACGTGCGGGGCGTGACGATCAGTACAGCAGGGAATAGAGCTGACGACGGTACTTCGCGGCTAACGCGTCGCCGGTACCCAGCGCGGCAAGGATCTCCTGCAGCATTTTACGAACCTGGCCGTCACCGGCGTCCAAATCTTTCTGCAGGTGGCTGAACAGCAGCGCCAGCGCTTCGTCGTTACGACCGACCTGATGCAGCTGCAGTGCCAGTTGGGCCGCCAGGGACGCATCATCGGGATTCTGTTCAACCTGCTGTTGCAGCTGCTGAATTTCCGGGGTGTCCGCGGCCTGTTTCAGTAGTTCAATCTGCGCGACCAGCCCCTGGAAACGGGTGTCCTGATCCTGCATCGGCACGGTTTTCAGCACCGCTTCGGCTTCGTCAGAGCGCTGTAGCTCGATCAGCGTTTCCGCCAGCAGCAGGCCAATCTGGCTATCCTGATTTGACAGCTGCCACGCGTCTTTCAACAGCGGCAGTGCTTCCAGATATTTCTCTTCCTGCATCAGCGCCAGCGCCTGCTGGGCTTTGAGTTCTTCTTCACGCGGCAGGACTTTATCCAGCAGCGCGCGGATGGCCGATTCCGGCTGCGGGCCTTCGAAGCCGTCAACCGGCTGGCCGTTCTGGAACAGGTAAACCGTCGGGATAGAGCGCAGGCCAAACTGAGAGGCGAGCATCTGCTCGGCGTCGCAGTCCACCTTCGCCAGGGTAAACTGACCGTTATATTGCGCGGCCAGTCCTTCCAGAACCGGCGTCAGCTGCTCGCAGTGCTGGCTGCGTGCTGACCAGAAATAAAACAGTACCGGCGCAGTCGTGGATTGTTCCAGCGTCTGGTGCAGGTTAGCTTCGGTGATATTGATAACATTCTGTACTGACATGAGCGCATCTCTTTAGTCGATTTTGGGTATACCCTTCATCCTTCAAGCTGCCTGGGTGTTGGCTGCACCCGTTCACCCCAGTCACTTACCTGTGTAAGCTCCTGGGGATTTACGGCTTTGCCGCCTACAAGCAACTCGAATTATTTTGGGTATATACATGGGGGCGGCAGCCGGAGCTTCAACTCAGCCCTGAATAATTTTGTCCATCATCCGCGTGGGCAGCAGACGCTTAAGCAGCGTCACCGCGTGGGTCACCATGGTGACCGGGTAGCGCAATTTTGGTCTCTCGCTGGTGAAAGCATGGCGCACTTTTTCCACTACCGCTTCCGGGCCGAGGGTAAAGCGTGCGGCGATACCCGGGTTTTCCACCGGCTTGTCGCGTTGGGTCTGGTTCACGTTCGTGGTAAAACGGGTGCTGATGGGGCCGGGCTCAATCAGGCTGACCTTAATGCCGCTGTAGCGCAGTTCCATGCGTAGCGCATCGGACCAGGCTTCCAGCGCATATTTGCTGGCCGCGTAGGCGCCGCGACCGGGGCTGGAGATGATCCCCATCACCGAGGAAGTCATAACAATGCGCCCCTCGCCGTGTGGCTCCATGGCCGGCAGCAGCAGCATCGTCAGCTGATGGGCACCAAAAAAGTTGGCGGAAAACTGCGCTTCCATCTGCTGACGGCTGATGGTGGCGAGCGGGCCATATACCCCGTATCCGGCGTTGTTAAACAGGCCGTACAGACGGTTGTTGGTCAGGGCGATGACCTCTTCGGCGGCGCGCTCCACGCTCTGGGGATCGTCGAGGTCCAGCAGCACACCGGTCAGCCCGAGGGTCTGCATGTGCGCCACGTCTTCCGCTTTGCGGCAGGCGGCCAGCACGTTAAAGCCCTGACGTTTTAAATCGAGCGCGCTTTCAAGACCAATACCGCTGGAACAGCCGGTAACTAAAACCGATTTTTGCATAACTTTACCTGCAAGCGACGCCTGAGGATCAGGAGTCATGATTAACTAAGGGAGCCAACCGGGTTGCCATCCAGTCGGCAATAAAAGGCTGGGCATCACGATTAGGGTGGATCCCGTCATCCTGCATCCATTGTGGTTTCAGATAGACCTCCTCCATAAAAAAGGGCAGCAGAGGAATATCAAACTCTTTGGCCAGGGCCGGATAGATAGCGCCAAAGGCTTCATTATACCGACGGCCATAGTTCGCGGGCAGGCGAATTTGCATCAGCAGCGGCCGGGCGTTGGCGGCTTTGATATCCTGGATAACGGTACGCAAAGTTTGCTCGGTTTGCTGCGGCGGGAAACCGCGCAATCCGTCGTTGCCGCCTAGTTCGACCAGCACCCAGCGTGGTTGATGCTGTTTGAGCAGCGCGGGCAGTCTTGCCAACCCTTGCTGCGACGTGTCGCCGCTGATGCTGGCGTTGATCACCGGCGTTTTGTCCTGCCACTTGTCATTGAGCAGCGCAGGCCATGCGGCGGTGGCCGCCATCCGATAGCCAGCGCTAAGGCTATCGCCAAGCACTAATAGCTTCTCTGCCGCCGTGGCGCGGCAGACAAAAAAAATCAAAAACAGGAAAGGCAAATGCCAGCGGAAAACATACTTGAAGTTCATCATCTTAAGAAGTCCGTCGGTCAGGGAGAGCATCAGCTTTCCATCCTTACCGGAGTTGAGCTGGTTGTCAAACCGGCGCAGACCATCGCCCTGATTGGCGAGTCGGGTTCCGGTAAATCAACGCTGCTGGCCATTCTTGCCGGGCTGGACGATGGCAGCAGCGGTGAAGTCTCCTTATTGGGGCAGCCGCTGCATACTATGGATGAAGAGGCGAGGGCGCGCCTGCGCGCGAAGCATGTCGGCTTTGTCTTCCAATCGTTTATGCTGATCCCAACCCTTAACGCCCTCGAAAACGTTGAACTGCCGGCACTGCTGCGCGGTGAGACCGACAACCAGAGCCGGGGCAGCGCCCAGGCGTTGCTGGAGCAGTTGGGACTGGGCAAACGCCTTCACCATCTTCCGGCGCAGCTCTCTGGTGGCGAGCAGCAGCGGGTCGCGCTGGCCCGTGCCTTTAACGGTCGCCCGGCCCTGCTGTTTGCCGACGAACCGACCGGTAACCTTGACCGCCATACCGGCGACAAAATTGCCGATCTGCTGTTCTCCCTCAATCGCGAACACGGCACCACGCTTATCCTGGTGACCCACGATCCGCTGCTGGCGGCCCGTTGCGATCGACGCCTGCGGCTGGTGGATGGCCAGTTACAGGAGGAAGCATGATTGCCCGCTGGTTCTGGCGCGAATGGCGTTCGCCTTCGCTGCTGATCGTCTGGCTGGCGTTAAGCCTGGCGGTGGCCTGCGTGCTGGCGCTGGGGTCGATAAGCGACAGGATGGAAAAGGGGCTCAGTCAGCAAAGCCGCGAATTTATGGCCGGGGACCGCACGCTACGCAGTTCACGTGAAGTGCCCGCTGCATGGATTGACGAGGCGCGCCGGCTCGGCCTGACCGTCGGCGAGCAGCTCAATTTCGCCACCATGACCTTTGCCGGCAACACGCCGCAGCTGGCGGATGTGAAGGCGGTGGACGATACCTATCCGCTTTACGGCAAGCTGGATACCCAGCCAGCGGGCCTGAAACCGCAGGCCGGCAGCGTGCTGCTGGCGCCGCGTCTGATGGCGCTGCTGAATCTCAAAACCGGCGATACCATCGATGTGGGTGACGCCACGCTGCGGATTTCCGGCGAGGTTATTCAGGAGCCGGATGCCGGGTTTAACCCCTTCCAGATGGCGCCCCGGCTGATGATGAATACCGCCGACGTGGCGAAAACCGGGGCCGTGCAGCCCGGCAGCCGCGTCTCGTGGCGCTATAAGTTTGCCGGGAGCGCGCCGCAGCTGGCGGCCTACGAACAGTGGCTGCTGCCAAAACTGGGGCCGGAACACCGCTGGATTGGCCTCGAACAGGATGACAGCGCCTTAGGCAAATCGCTGGAGCGCTCGCAGCAATTTTTACTGCTGTCGGCACTGCTGACGTTGCTGCTGGCGATTGCCGCAGTGGCGGTGGCCATGAGCCACTACTGCCGCAGCCGTTACGACCTGGTGGCGATCCTCAAAACCCTTGGCGCCGGGCGAGCGCAGCTGCGTAAGCTGATCGTCGGTCAGTGGCTGATGCTGCTGGCGCTGGCGGTGATTACCGGCGGTGCGCTGGGGGTAGGGCTGGAGCAAATCTTGCTGGTGATGCTAAAACCAGTACTGCCGGCTGCACTGCCGCCGGCCAGCGGCTGGCCGTGGCTGTGGGCCATCGGCGCGATGGTGGTGATTTCGCTGCTGGTGGGGCTGCGCCCGTATCGGCTGCTGCTGGCCACCCTGCCGCTGCGGGTATTGCGTCAGGATGTGGTCGCCAACGTCTGGCCGCTGAAGCGCTATATTCCGCTGGTCTGCGTGATTGTGGTGATCCTGCTGGCGTGGCTAATGGGCGGCAGTCCGTTGCTGTGGGCGGTTCTGGCGGGAGCGGTGGTGCTGGCGCTGCTGTGCGGCCTGCTGGGCTGGGGGCTGCTGTGGCTGCTGAAGCGGGTAACGTTGAAGGCGCTGCCGTTACGCCTGGCGGTGAACCGTCTGCTGCGCCAGCCGTGGTCGACCCTGAGCCAGCTGGCGGCGTTCTCGCTGTCGTTTATGTTATTAGCGCTGCTGCTGGTGCTGCGCGGCGATCTACTGGATCGCTGGCAGCAGCAGCTGCCGCCGGAAAGCCCTAACTACTTCCTGATTAACATCGCGCCGGAGCAGGTCGACCCGGTGAAAGCGTTCCTTGCCGGACATCATGTGACGGCCACCGAGTTTTATCCGATTGTACGCGCCCGCCTGACGCAAATTAACGGTCAGTCGGCAGAGGGCAATAAAGACGAAGCGCTGAACCGCGAGCTGAATCTCACCTGGCGCAGCGAGCGGCCGGACCATAACCCACTGGTGGCCGGTACCTGGCCGCCAAAAGCCGGGGAAGTGTCGATTGAAGAGGGGCTGGCGCAGCGGCTGGGCGTGAAGCTCGGCGACAGCGTGACCTTTACCGGCGATACCCAGGATTTCAGCGCCAGGGTAACCAGCGTGCGGAAGGTGGACTGGGAGAGCCTGCGGCCAAACTTCTTCTTTATTTTCCCGCCCGCAGCGCTCGATGGTCAACCGCAGAGCTGGCTGACCAGCTTCCGTTGGGATAACGGCACGACGCTGTTGACCCAGCTTAACCGCGAATTCCCGACCGTCAGCCTGCTGGATATTGGCGCTATTTTGCGTCAGGTGGGCCAGGTGCTGACTCAGGTCAGCCGGGCGCTGGAGGTGATGGTGGTGCTGGTTACCGCCTGCGGCATTCTGTTGCTGCTGGCACAGGTGCAGGTGGGCCTGCGCCAGCGCTATCAGGAGCTGGTGGTCTGGCGGACGTTGGGGGCCGGGAAAACCCTGCTGCGAACCACCTTATGGGCGGAGTTCGCGTTGCTGGGGGTGGTCTCCGGAATTGTCGCCGCCATCGGCGCGGAGGTCGCGCTGGCGATGTTGCAAACGAAGGTGTTTGATTTCCCGTGGACCCCTGACTGGCGGCTGTGGGTAATGCTGCCGCTGTGCGGGGCCTTCCTGCTCTCGCTGTGCGGCGGCTGGCTGGGCTTACGCCTGTTAAAAGGCAAGGCGTTGTTCCGCCAGTTCAGCCACTAATTTCGTGACAGTTTGATGATGCGCCGGCAGAAATGCTGGCGCATTTTTTTTAAGGGCACAAAATGATAAGTGACTGATTTTTAACAGCACTAAACATTAAAAACCCGACAACACGTCATGCCAATTCGCGGTTAATATTCAGCTTGAAACTATAAGGTTGCTTATTACTCAAGGAAAAAGCATGGCACATAAAATAAAAACGCTGGCGATAACGATCGGCGCAACACTGGCGTTAACTTCTTTTGCATCCCAGGCCGAAATTACGCTGCTGAAGCAGGACCCGCAGGCCGGCGATCCGCTGAGCCGCCTGAACTTTACCGTCGGCGGTAGTATTCGTCCGCAGTTCAACATGATGTCTGGCGACGGTGACAAGGGATCCTATAAACGAAACGGCTTTGATGGCGGGACTCGTTTTCGCTTTGCTGCTGACTACTATCTGTTTGATGATATTAGCTGGATCAGCTATTACGAGCTGGGGGTGAATATTCCGGCGCTGTTTGACTGGGATAACCACTACGCGGAAGGCGCCAATGACACCTCACGCCGTATGCTCTATACCGGGCTGAAGAGCGACACCTGGGGGACCTTAACCTACGGCCAGCAAAACAGCATTTATTATGATGTGGTTGGGGCGAAAACCGATATCTGGGATTACGACATGGTGGCCCAGGCGCCGGGGAACGGGATCAACGGCGATTACGATGGCTCCTACCGTTCGCGCAATATGCTGAAGTACAAGAAAAGCGCGGGCGATGTCGATCTCTATGCCTCTTATCTGTTTGAAGATAATGAATATCTGCCGGGAAATGGCCTGCGCTATAAGCGTAAAGGCGGCGGTTCGGTGGGCGTGGATTATCACATCACCAAGGACCTGACCTGGGGTACCGCGTGGAACTACACTCGCGCCGAGATGCGTGACCCGTCAACCTCGGACAACAAAACCTATGACCAGAATATCCTCGGTACCGCGCTGAGCTGGAAACCGGATAACTGGACCTTCTCCTTCGGCGGCGGCTGGTATCAGAACTTTATGACCACCAAGAAAACCGACGTTTATGATTATTTCGCCGGGGATGCCTGGGGGATTGAGTATTTCGCCGGTTATACCATTCCGGTTGGTCAGTACGCGGTGAAAACCATTCAGCCGTACTTTATGGGTGACCGCCTGGAATACGTCAACGGCCGCAACTATCAGCGCATTGATAACGGTCTGGGGATCAGCGTCCAGCTGGATTATGGCTTCCGCGTCGATTACGAACACGTCTTTACGTCCAGCACCGACAACCTGGGAGATATGAACCTGGTGCGTCTACGCTACGACTTCTAAGTCACCCTCTATCCCGGCTGGCGCTGCGCTCAGCCGGGATGCCGGTTTATGCTAGTTATCCAGCCAGGCGGCGACCTCGTGCCAGCTGCCGCGGAAGATAATGTTGCTCGCTTTTTTACTCAGCTGATAGCGATACATCGGATCGTAATACTCGTTCAGCAGCGGAACCAGCCAGGCGAAATGGGCGTCGGTGCTGGCGCTGCGTAACTGCTCCGCCAGCGCCCCGTCGAGCAGGGCGGTAAGCTGGGCAAAACGCTGCAGCCCCAGGCGGCGGCGAATGGCAAACAGACCGTGATGCAGATATTCACTGTATTCCTGCCAGCCTTGCTCCTCTCCATATGCCGCCATAAAGTCACGGTGCATACGGTCAAAATACTCTTCCCGCAGGCGCTCCAGGCGGATATCAAACGGGTCTTCCACTACCGCCAGCGGCGATTGCGCCATCCGGTTACGCATACACTCCGGCAGATGGTTGGCACCAATCATATGGCCTTCATCTTCCAGCACCCACCGACGATGCTGTTCGGCCTTTTTCAGCATCTCGACGGCCAGGTGATTTTCAAAGGTGGCCTGAGCGTACTGCTTGCGCAGGGTACGGCCGAAGGATGAACCGCGATGATGGGCGAGGCCTTCGAGGTCGATGCCGTCGGGCCGGGAGCAAACCAGCTGGGTCTTGCCGTTGCCGGTGCAGCCGCCGATCAACACGATCGGGCGCTGGACCAGTTCTTCGGTGGACTGGATCGCGGCCTGGCGCAGCGCTTTGTAGCCGCCGACAATCAGCGGGTAGTCAATCCCGGCGTCGCGCAACCATTGCTGCACGATGTGCGAGCGCTGGCCGCCGCGGGCGCAGCACAGATAGCCTTGCGGATAACGCAAGCAGGCTTCACGCCAGGCGGCGAGGCGGCTTTCCCGAATCTCGCCATGAACCAACTGATGGCCCAGCGCCAGCGCGGCATCCGCCCCCTGACGTTTATAGCAGGTGCCGACGGCGGCGCGTTCTTCGTCGTTCATCAGCGGCAGGTTAAGCGCCGCAGGCAGCGCGCTTTGCTGGAACTCTACCGGGGCGCGGACGTCAATGAGTGGCGTATCCGCCGTGAGAATGGCGCGGTAATCCGTCCCATTTTTCATGGGTCATCCTTTTGAAGTCAAAACTGAAAGCATTTTTAAAGCAAGGAGGGGATTCTACGCGCCAGATGGCATGCCGGGGAAGGGTGAAGATCAATTCCCCGGCAAATAGCCGTTATCATCCGGGCGGCAGAGGCGTAGCCTGCATTAGCCGCCCGAACGGCTCAGGAGAGCGAGGTGAGCTGAGACTGCGCCCAGAAGATGCCGCTTGCATACTCCGGCGGCAGGATCGGTTTCAGGGCTTCCAGGGTGGCGCTCAGGCGATCGGTGTCGCTGTCGGTCAGGTTCAGGTGCCCGACTTTGCGGCCCGGACGCACTTCTTTGTCGTACCAGTGCAGATGTACCAGCGGCAGCTTCAGCCAGTCGTAGTTCAGATCGGTCCCGATCAGGTTGATCATCACTGAAGGGCTGTTCACCACCGGCGGCGGCAGCGGCAGGTCGGTAATAGCCCGCAGATGCAGCTCGAACTGGCTGATAGACGCGCCGTTCTGCGTCCAGTGGCCGCTGTTGTGCACGCGCGGCGCCAGCTCGTTAATCAGCAGGCCTTCGGCGGTGACAAAGCACTCCATCGCCATCACGCCCACGTAGTTCAGTTCGTTCATGATGGCGGTGAGCATACTTTCCGCCTGGTCCTGCTGGCGGGCATTCGCCTGCGGGAAGGCCACGCTGGTACGCAGAATGCCATCCTGATGCAGGTTGCGGGTCAGCGGGTAGAACACCGTGCTGCCATCGTGAGCGCGGGCGCCCACCAGCGACACTTCGCCAGAAAAGTTGATGCCCTGTTCAACGATGCATTCACCGTAGTTTTCGTCCGGCAGCTGCGCGATGTCGTCTGCACGCAGGCGCCATTGCCCACGTCCGTCGTAACCGCCGACGCGACGTTTCACAATTGCCAGTTCGCCAAGACGCGCAAATACCGCCGGCCATTCATTTTTATCCGCCAGCAGTTGCCACGGCGCAGTGGCCAGCCCCAGCTTATCAAACAGCTGTTTTTGCGTCAGACGGTCGGCGATGATCGGGAAGACGTCGCGGTTAACAAACGCCGGGTGGCGTGCCAGCTCGCGGGTCAGCGCCGTTTCCGGCCAGCGTTCGATTTCAGCGGTGATCACGCTCTGCTGAAACGGCACCGCTTCAGGGTCGGCTTCGAGGCCGACCGGCCAGACGGCGATACCCAGCGGCTCACCGGCCTGGCGCAGCATGCGCCCTAACTGACCGTTGCCGAGGATGCAAACCTGCTTCATGCCGCACCCCGCGGGTCCGGGTTTTCGAGGACTTCATCGGTCTGGGCCTGGCGCCAGGCGCTCAGGCGCTGATGCAGCTCCGCGTCGTGCTGTGCCAGAATCTGCGCGGCCAGCAGGGCGGCATTGGCAGCACCGGCTTTGCCGATGGCAAGCGTACCAACCGGGATCCCGCGCGGCATCTGAACAATAGAGTAGAGGCTGTCGACGCCGCTTAACGCCGCGCTCTGTACCGGGACGCCTAATACCGGCACCAGGGTTTTCGCCGCAATCATGCCCGGCAGATGCGCCGCGCCGCCCGCTCCGGCAATAATCACCTGATAGCCGTTGCTTTCCGCGCCTTCGGCGAAGCTGAACAGTTTATCGGGCGTCCGGTGTGCGGAGACCACTTCAACATGGTACGGAACGTTCAGGGCATCAAGGATTTCTGCGGTAAACTGCATGGTAGCCCAGTCGCTTTTGGACCCCATCACGATGGCGATACGCGCCGAATTATTGCGGGAAGACATGCGTCTTAAAACTCCTGTGGGTGTGCTTCACACTGCTTTAGAGGCCACAGAGAATAACATGATCTTTCGGTAAGGAAAACGGTTGCGTCACCTGAGAAGCGGTGAAAATGCGGCGGAAATTAAAACGGGAACGGGATCAGTTCGACGTCGTCTTTAGTGACTTTGACCATCGAGCCTTCGCTGTGCCAGGCGCCGAGGACAACGCGAAACGCCGGCTGGTCGTTGGCATCTAACGTATGGATCGCCGGGCGGTGCGTATGCCCGTGAATCAGCCACTGTACCCGATGGCGCTGCAGGGTATCGACCACGGCCTGCGGGTTAACGTCCATTATCTCCAGCGATTTGCTGCTGTTGGCGGCTTTGCTGTCGGCGCGCATTCTGGCGGCGATGCGACGACGAATAAACAGCGGCAGGGCCAGAAACAGTCGCTGGATCCACGGCGTATGCACTTTGGCACGGAACGCCAGGTAGCCGGCATCGTCGGTGCACAGTGTGTCGCCATGCATAATCAGGACCTGACGACCGTAGAGGTCAAGCACCTCTTCTTCATCCAGCAGCGTCATGCCGCAGGCGCGCGCGAAGCGCTGGCCGACGAGAAAATCGCGATTGCCGTGAATAAAGTAGCAGGGCACCCCGGACTGGGTTAAGGCATTGATCGCTTCAGCGATCTCCTGATGCAGCGGGTTGGGGTCGTCATCGCCGATCCAGGCTTCAAACAGATCGCCAAGAATATACAGCGCATCCGCCTTGCGGGCTTCACCGGCTAAAAAGCGTAGAAAACCGGCGGTGATCGCCGGTTCTTCTGTTTGCAGATGCAAATCCGCAATAAAAAGTGTCGCCACGAATTATTCGCTAACGGTGACGCTTTTGATCACAACATCTTCTTTCGGCACATCCTGATGCATGCCGCTGCGACCGGTTGCAACTGCTTTGATTTTGTCGACTACGTCCATGCCTTCAACCACTTCGGCAAATACGCAGTAGCCCCAACCCTGCAGGTTTTCACCAGAGAAGTTCAGGAAGTCGTTATCAGCCACGTTGATAAAGAACTGTGCGGTAGCGGAGTGCGGCGCCTGAGTACGGGCCATTGCCAGAGTACCACGGGTGTTTTTCAGACCGTTGTTGGCTTCGTTCTGGATCGGGGACTTGGTGTTTTTCTGCTCCATGCCCGGCTCAAAGCCGCCGCCCTGGATCATGAACCCGTTGATAACACGGTGGAAAATGGTGTTGTTGTAGAAACCTTCGCGGCAGTAGTCCAGGAAGTTTTTAACTGTTTCCGGCGCTTTGTCGTCAAAGGTCTTGATTACGATATCGCCATGATTAGTGTGGAAAGTAACCATTTTTGCATCCTGTTCCGGTGATTGTGGTGCTTAAGCCCGTAATTGGGCATGACATAGGGGGCTGTTATAGCATAACCGCAGGGTTCGATCACCTTGCATTGTGTGCTGCTTCGGGGTTGAATTAAGGTTAGAATACGCGACTTATATCCACACACGTCTACACGGAATCTTCGATGTTAAAAATTTTTAATACACTGACGCGCCAAAAAGAAGAGTTTAAACCTATCCATGCCGGGGAAGTGGGCATGTACGTGTGTGGAATTACCGTTTACGATCTCTGTCATATTGGTCATGGCCGTACTTTCGTCTCTTTTGACGTCGTGGCGCGTTATTTGCGTTTTCTTGGCTATCAGCTGAAGTACGTGCGCAACATTACCGATATCGACGACAAAATCATTAAGCGCGCTAATGAGAATGGCGAAAGCTTTGTGGCGCTGGTCGATCGCATGATTGCTGAAATGCACAAGGATTTCGATGCGCTCAATATTCTGCGTCCGGATCTTGAACCGCGCGCCACCCATCATATCCCCGAGATCATTGAGATCACCGAGCAACTGATTGCCCGTGACCATGCCTATGTGGCGGACAACGGCGACGTGATGTTCTCGGTCCCGACCGATCCGAACTACGGCCAGCTGTCACGCCAGGACCTCGACCAGCTGCAGGCCGGTGCCCGCGTTGATGTGGTTGACGTGAAGCGCAACCCGATGGACTTCGTTCTGTGGAAAATGTCGAAAGAGGGCGAGCCGAGCTGGCCTTCCCCGTGGGGCAACGGTCGTCCGGGCTGGCACATCGAATGTTCAGCGATGAACTGCAAGCAGTTGGGTAACCATTTTGATATCCACGGCGGCGGTTCGGATCTGATGTTCCCGCACCACGAGAACGAAATCGCCCAGTCGACCTGCGCGCATGACGGCGAGTACGTTAACTACTGGATGCACTCCGGGATGGTGATGGTTGACCGCGAGAAGATGTCGAAATCGCTGGGTAACTTCTTCACCGTGCGTGATGTGCTGAAGTATTACGACGCCGAGACCATTCGCTACTTCCTGATGTCCGGCCACTATCGTAGCCAGCTGAACTACAGCGAAGAGAACCTCAAGCAGGCACGTTCGGCGCTGGAGCGTCTGTACACCGCGCTGCGTGGAACCGACCCGTCGGTCGCAGCCAGCGGCGGCGAAGCCTTTGAAGCGCGCTTTATCGAGGCGATGGATGACGATTTCAACACCCCGGAAGCCTACTCCGTGTTGTTTGATATGGCCCGTGAAGTGAACCGCCTGAAGACGGAAGATGCCGCGGCGGCGAACGCCCTGGCCGCGCATATGCGCAAGCTCTCCGGCGTGCTGGGGCTGCTGGAGCAGGAGCCAGATCTGTTCCTGCAAAGCGGCGCTCAGGCTGACGACGGTGAAGTGGCGGAAATCGAACAGCTGATCCAGCAGCGTCTGGATGCGCGTAAAGCGAAAGACTGGGCGGCGGCGGATGCGGCGCGCGATCGTCTGAACGAGATGGGGATCGTGCTGGAAGATGGCCCACAGGGTACCACCTGGCGCCGTAAGTAAGCGCTAAAAAAATGCCCGGCAAGCCGGGCATTTTTATTTTTCAGGTTCAGGCGGTTACGGTCACGCTCTGGCCTTCAAAACTCACCGTCTGGCCGGCGACGATTTTGCAGCGTTTGCGGGTTTCTACCGCACCATCTACTTTCACCAGACCTTCGGCAATGGAAATTTTTGCCTGCGCGCCGCTTTCACTCCAGCCTTCCAGCTTCAGTAAATCGCACAGTTCAACGTGTGGGTGCTTGCCCAGAGAAAAGTTTGCCATCTCAGGCCTCCTGTATGTCGTGATATTCTTCGCACGCCTGCAGCGTGTTCTGAATGAGTGTTGCAACGGTCATCGGGCCGACGCCGCCAGGCACTGGGGTAATGTAAGAGGCGCGCTCTGCGGCGTCTTCGAAGACCACGTCCCCGACCACTTTGCCGCTTTCCAGACGGTTGATACCGACGTCAACAACGATAGCGCCTTCTTTGATCCACTCACCCGGAATAAAGCCTGGTTTACCAACGGCGACGATCAGCAGGTCGGCATTTTCGACGTGCTGGCGCAGGTTTTTGGTAAAACGGTGGGTGACGGTGGTGGTGCAGCCCGCCAGCAGCAGCTCCATGCTCATCGGACGACCCACGATGTTTGACGCCCCGATAACCACGGCGTTCAGGCCGTAGGTGTCGATGTTGTAACGCTCAAGCAGGGTGACGATGCCGCGCGGCGTGCACGGGCGCAGACGCGGGGCGCGCTGGCACAGACGACCGACGTTGTAAGGGTGGAAACCGTCGACGTCTTTGTCCGGGGCAATGCGCTCCAGCACTTTGACGTTGTCGATGCCCGCAGGCAGCGGCAGCTGGACCAGAATACCGTCGATGGTGTTGTCGGCATTCAGGGTATCAATAAGCTCCAGTAATTCCGCCTCGCTGGTGGTTTCCGGGAGATCGTATGAGCGGGAGATAAAACCCACTTCTTCACACGCTTTGCGCTTGCTACCGACATAAATCTGCGATGCCGGGTTGCTGCCGACCAGCACGACGGCTAACCCTGGGGCGCGTTTTCCGGCCGCGGTGCGAGCCTTCACTTTTTCCGCAACCTCAGAGCGTACCTGCTGCGCAATCGTTTTACCGTCAATAATTTTTGCTGCCATCAGAGAGAGGATTCCATCTGTATCGTAACGAAAGGGGGATGCGGATATTTTGTCAGAAGCCAGCCCCGCTGTCAGTCCTCGTTTAAGATTTTATCCCTCTTTGACAGAACAGAAGGCTAAAGACACTCTTTTTATCAGGGGTATTTGGCCGATAAATGGCCTGTTTTGACGGTTTATTGTCGAAAATGGCGAAGAAGTGCTGAAAATCGGCGTTGGCTGAACTTTGACCAACCTTTGCAGTATATCCAGGCAAGTTAGCGTTATCGCGGCAGTATGATGGCAAAAGGCATTGACTCACCGAGCGTTGACCGTATAATTCCAGGCGGTTTCACTCCACGAAACTCCCGCATTTTAATGCGCCCTTAGCTCAGCTGGATAGAGCAACGGCCTTCTAAGCCGTAGGTCACAGGTTCGAACCCTGTAGGGCGTACCATTTAATCTCAATGTTATTGCTAATATTTCCCCACCGAGCTTTTCTCCTTGTGTCGTATGTGTGTCGTATGTGTGTCGTTAACATCAAACATCACCGCAATTTCTCCGGCCTGCATCCTCTACAACCAACCCTGATAACAACCATCGATGTTGCAGAAAAATCTTAATGAAACCCCCTCTGTGGCATGACTTACATCAACGTCTGCCTTTTTCAGATCGCGGATATTCGCTCGCGGATTAACAGGCCATCAGAGCCGACGTCCACAACTGAAAACACGTTAATGAGGGTTGCATGAAAAAGTTAATCGTTATTGCATCAATGGTGTCGGCGCTGGCCGGTTGCTCAAGTGAAGCCTCCCGGATGGCAAATTGTGAGGCGAAGGGGGTTAGCCGGGATGCGTGCTATATCGCAGAACAGAATCGCCAGGCCGCGATCATGAACGCGGCGGAAAAACAGGCCTTAGAAAATGCCCAGGCCATGTATCCACAGAAAGCGCAGGCAGCCAAAAAATCTGTCGCGTTTACAAAACACTATGACGGAATGACGATTAAGCGTGACGCGACGGGCATCCTGACGGTGGACGGCAAGCCTGCCGCGCAGGATGAGGTGAATGCAAAAGCGACGACCTATTCCCAGGGGCTGTACACCATCATTGCCTATACGACCGGCAAAGTGGCGGTGATGAAAGAGGGGCAGTTTTTAGGCTACGCAAAATAGGCTCACCTTCTGGTTATTAAACCGCCTGCGGGCGGTTTTTCTCTGGCTGTTCGCGGCAGTTATCATCCATAAATCGTATTGTTTACTCTCCTTGTGTTAGCTGTTGCCCGCCTGACCGCTGTTTTCCGTAAGATGATAAGCTTAAATCAAATTTTTTGTGAACTATCTCAACGAATTACGGAAAGATCATGCTCATGATAAAAATAAGAATGGTCGTGCCAGGGAGGCAACATATGAACACACCTCTTTCCGTTATTCTGTTCATCCTGCTTGCTTTCGCGGCATTGATTGAATTAGGCATTCTTTAGCACGCCGATCTTGCACCAGGCTAGCGAACGCACAGCGCAATCAGCGCTGCCACCGCAGGCAGCGCCTGCACATACAGTATTTTCCGACTGGCGGTCGCGGCACCGAAGATCCCGGCGACAATCACGCAGATCAGAAAGAAAACCTTAAACTCCAGACCCTGCTCTGCGCCCCACAATCCCCACAACAATCCGGCGGCTAAAAAACCGTTGTACAGCCCCTGATTGGCGGCCATCACCCGGGTATCGCGGGCAAAGTCGGCGCTGAGGTTAAAGGCCTTGCGGCCGGTTTTGCTCTGCCATAAAAACATCTCGAGAATCAGGATGTAGATATGAATGGCGGCGACGATAAAAATAAGCGTATCGGCTAACACGGCGATCCTTACTCAGTGATGATCATATTGATTGGCTAAAACCCGCTTTTTATCACGCTTTTAACCGTTTATATCAAAGAATAGCCGCAGCACTCTGGCTATGTTGGAAATTCGGCCTGAAGAATGGCTTCAGGGTGCTCACGATATGCTGCAGAGGGGGAATTGAAAAGATGGGGACTACGCCAGTAACACTTTCTTTGGATGGGCAGCAGTCCATCCCCCTGAATACAGTGTCCGGAACGCTGGGGCAGGTAGGTCTCGATGCCCGGGCGCTTGCATCGTCAGGAATGTGCAGCTTCGACCCCGGCTTTAGCAATACCGCCGGGTGTGAGTCGGCCATTTCCTATATTGATACCGAAAACAGCATCCTGCTGCACCGGGGTTATCCGGTCGATCAGCTGGCCCGGCAGTGCGACTTCATTGAGGTCGCCTGTATTATGCTGCAAGGGGAGGCGCCGGATGAGGCGAACTATCAAGCCTTCCGGGAGAAAATTACCCGTCATACGCTGGTCCATGAGCAGATGTCGAAAATGTGCAGTGGATTTCGCCGCGATGCCCATCCGATGGCGCTGATGTGCGCCATGGTGGGGGCGCTGGCGGCGTTCTACCATGATGTGCTGGACGTCGAAAATCCGGACCATCGCGCACTGGCTGCCACCCGCCTGCTGTCCAAAATGCCGACCATCGCGGCAATGAGCTATAAGTTTTCTATCGAACAGCCGGCGGTCTACCCGAGGAACGACCTGGCGTACGCCGGGAATTTCCTGCATATGCTGTTTGCGATCCCGGCGGAAAAATACGTTGTGAATCCGGTGATTGAGCAGGCGATGAACCAGATCCTGGTCCTCCATGCCGATCACGGGCAGTGTGCTTCCACCACCACGGTACGGGCGGCGGGCTCCTCCGGAGCTAACCTGTTTGCCTGCGTGGCGGCCGGTCTGGCCTCCATGTGGGGGCCGATGCATGGCGGCGCCAACGAGGCGAGCATGCAGATGCTGGACGCTATCGAGAGCGTGGACCAGGTGCCGGCGTTCATGAGCAAAGCGAAACGGGACCCGCAGGCCTTCCGTCGCCTGGGCTTTGGTAATTCACGTTACAAACATCTCGATCCGCGGGCCGCGATCCTGCGTGAAACCTGCCATCGGGTGCTGGCGGAGCTGGGAATGTCCGATCAGCTGCTGCAGGTGGCGATGGCCCTTGAAGAGGTGGCGCTGACCGATCCGTACTTTATTGAGAACGGCCTGTCGCCGAGCGTCGATTTCTACACCGCGGTGATCCTGAAAGCGATGGGGCTGCCTTCTTCGATGTTTGTGGTCATTACCGCCGTCGGGCGCACTCTGGGCTGGGTTGCGCACTGGAACGAAATGCACGAAGCGCCGTTGAATATCTACCGTCCGCGGCAGATTTACACCGGGGAAGCCCCCCGGGACTACGTCTCGCGCCGCGCGCAAAAATAGCGTCGGTACGCGTTTGCCACAGTCCTGGCGCCGGTGAGGCAGGCGCCAGGGCCGCAAGGGAATTATCGTGTATCGCGGTGATGAACGGCATCATAGCGCCTATAATTTATAGTGGTAGATGGTCGGTTGGAGGTAAATCGCATGATTACGCACCCGGAAGTTCGGCGCTGGGCATCGGTGATGCTGATGTCGGCGCTGCGCGGAGAGATGTCCCAGGAGGAAATATTGACCCAGGTTCATCGGATTTGTGAGAACCATGGTTCAGCATGCCTTGAAGACGTTATCGATGAAATTTTAATTGAAGCAGGCCGGATTGGATCTGGACACAGTGACGGCACCTTGTATAGGCACTGATATAATACATTGATATTGAAAAGATAACGGTCGCCGTTGTGCGACCGGCGTATGGCATGACCGCGCAAAAACGCCTTTCGATCGGAGATGGTACGCGTCTTGTTTCCGCCATCCTCACCATCTCCTGATTTTTTCTCCCTGTTTCGCTGCGCCATCGGCAGTATGGGTTGTGTGTTTTTTAATCAGCCAGTGCTATGATAAACCACACTCAATCAGCGGGTAAGGTCTATGTCATTCTTTGATAACGCAGTGAAGCGTTTTCGTTCCTCTGCAGGGACGACGGTAAGATGTCCGGAATGCCGACATAAATCACGGCATCCGCTCAGCAAGGTTAAAAACGGTGCCGCCCTGATGTGCCCACGTTGTAAATCGTTATTCGTGGTCACGCCCTGACGGATTGACGCCCGGCCGTTCACGCCGCCCGGGCAGCATGAATGGCTGAATGGCGCTCAGGCGTGCGCGAGGGTGGGGAACATCAGTTTACGGTCTTTGAAAATATTCTCTTTTGCTGAATAGATGAACAGAAAATCATCGATCTCTATCTTGTCATATTCACCCGCCCGGTCTTCCTTCGGGGTAAAACCTAAAATAACCTGCCGGGTCTGATCCGAGGCCAGTTCATTCACGATGGTGGACATCGAACTCGTACTGTCACAGAAAATATCAAAGCACAGCAGCGCATGTTCGCTCTGCATCGCTATCGCCACGGCTTTATTTTTCTCCGAGTAATAGATGCAGTGTTTCATAAACGCTGAACAATAAAACATCAACAACCCGAAGTTATTGTGCGCGGTGAGTTGAGAAAACGGATTGGATTTCTGGTAGTAAGATTTAAGAAGTTCAACATCGCCCGCGTTATCCATATCGAGCTTGTGAAAATCCCCGGCGGTCGGCATAACCGGCAGGGTGTACTGGTATTCATCCGTGCGCTCAAACCCAAATCTTGGATAAAAATCAACGGTGGTGGAGTTGGCAAACAGAAAAATCCCGTCGACGCGGTCCTGCCAGTCCGCCAGAATCTGGTTTATTAACTGGCTGGCTAATCCTTTTTCCCGATGGTCGATGGCGGTCATGACGGTGCCAATCTGAATATAGCGCCTGGGCTGGCCTTGCCACTGCAGGTCAATGATATTGGCGGAGGCATTGGCAATGACTTTATTATTATTGTCGACGAAAGCATAAGGAATATAGGATTCAGTCCAGTAGCCTTGCTTGTACCATGCCTTAAAAGAGAGATCAAAGGTCTTAATGGCTAAGTTAATGAAGCTGTTTCTTAAGACATCATCATGGACAAGCTGCTTAACTAATTTATATTTCATTGGTCTGCATCCCATTCTATATATTTTAAGACCCGACATTGCTACGGCCAAATTAATATCAAAATAATGGCTCATTTAAGCTGTTGAGTATGGACGTTTCCCGGTGTTTGCACAATCGGGACACCCTTAGCGGTGTCTCAGGACGTTGACTCGGTCACAGTACGATGGCGTGGAGGAGGTCAACAGCAAGATGTCGGTGGCGAAAAGTGAATGGTGACACCTCATCAGTCCCCTCTCAATGGCCTAATCACCCGGGAAAAGTTTCACTGGTAAAACTTATTCAGGCGAAAAATTAAATTCTATTAACCTTCACGCATTCCACTTTAACCACGCTTGACAATAAATTTTCTCATTGCTAATAGTTAAGCCACATCTTAAATAATAAACAAAGTTTAATATATGAAACTCAGCGTCGGAAGTTATGACAACAGCACCACCGTAGATAATGAAGCGGAAATACTGGCTGACTTTCAGCGGCGGAGTCAGTTGGCTTATCAACGTTGCGAAAATATCATGACTTTTTCTTATGGTGAAAAGGCGCGGGAGCGTATTGACTGGTTTATTTCTCCGAAAGAGAAAGCGGGAACCATTGTATTTATCCACGGTGGCTACTGGCAATCCTGTAATAAAGAGGATTTTGCCTTTATTACCACCGGCCCGCTGGCGCTGGGTTTCGATGTGATGCTGGTGGAATATTCGTTAGCGCCGCAGGCCACGTTGACGATGATCCACCATCAAATTGGCGCGGCGCTGGATGCCATTGCTCGCCAGCCGGGCGTGGCTGGCCCGGTGTATCTCAGCGGTCACTCTGCCGGTGGGCATCTGGCAGCCTGCTGGCAGGCACATCCGGGCGTGGAGGCGGTGCTGGCGATCAGCGGAATTTTTGAACTCGAACCGCTGCTGACCACCGCGGTGAATCACCAATTACAGCTGACGGCGCAGGAAGTGCGCGAGCTTAGCCCTCTGCGCCATGTGCCGGCACAGGCCGCGCCGCTGACGCTGTTTTACGGGAGTCGCGAGCGACCAGAGCTGATAGCACAGAGTGAATACTATGCCCAACAGCTGTGCCAGCAGGGAAGGTCGATCGGGAAAATGGCAATAGAGAATGCCAATCACTACTCCATCCTTGATGCGCTGTTTGCCACTGATGGCGCACTTTTTAGCGTACTTTGCAATTACAGGAAGCCTTTATGCGAGACGTAATTCAGACCGACCTGCCGGATATCGGCCAGCCCTTTTCCTGGGCGACGCGCGGTGGCGGGATGCTTTTTACTGCACACGGCCCGGTCCGCACCGATGGCACCATCGAAACCGGCGCGGCGGAAAAGCAGATCACATTGACCTTTGATAATCTCGCCCGCACGCTTCAGGCGGCCGGGAGTCATAGCGATAATGTATTACAGGTCATTATTTATCTTACCGATGTTAATGATGTGGCAATGCTGGATGATATTTACCGGCGTTATTTCAATGCACCTTATCCGAACCGTTCTACGGTTATTGTGGATAAATTAGTGGTGCCCGGCATGAAAATAGAGATCACCGT
This sequence comes from Enterobacter sp. JUb54, assembly GCF_014298075.1. Taxonomy (GTDB): domain Bacteria; phylum Pseudomonadota; class Gammaproteobacteria; order Enterobacterales; family Enterobacteriaceae; genus Klebsiella; species Klebsiella lignicola. Next base: position 2,717,901 of record NZ_CP060418.1, on the reverse strand, counting down.
CAGCGCGACGGCCTGAAAACAACAATAAATATTCACCTGCTGGCCATAATTAATTATGGCTAAGGATACCTATGTTCTCAGAAATTAAACCATCGACTCCCGATCCTATTATGTCGCTGATGGAAGCGTATTTGCAGGACCGCCATCCGCGAAAAGTGAATTTAGGCATTGGCTTATATTACGACGAGCGCGGGGCGATTCCGCTGATGGGGGCCGTTAAGCAGGCAGAGCAGCGACTGCTTGCTTTGCAGCAGCCACACGGTTACCCGCCGATTGAAGGCAGTGCGCGCTTTGCCAGCCAGATCCAGACGTTGTTGTTGGGGCCAGGCGCTGCGCAGCACGCGCTGGCGACGGTACAAACCGTGGGCGGTTCGGGGGCATTGAAGCTGGCGGCAGACCTGCTCGTGCATTTTTTACAACGGAAAGAGATTTGGGTTTCCGACCCGACCTGGGCCAACCATCAGGCCATTTTTTCCGGCGCGGGGCTTCAGGTCAACCATTACCCCTATTTCGACAACCAGAGCGGCGAATTGCGCTTTGCCGAGATGCTGGCGGCCTTGCAGGCGTTGCCCGCCGGGACGGCGGTGCTGTTACATCCGTGCTGCCATAACCCGACCGGCACCGACCTGAACCCCGGCCAGTGGCAGACCCTGCTGACTATGATGCAGACGCAGCGGCTGTTGCCATTCTTCGATATCGCCTATCAGGGCTTTGGCGCCGGGCTGGAGGAGGACTGCTATGCGCTGAGGCTGGCGCTGGAGAGCGACCTGGATTTTATCGTCGCCAACTCGTTTTCGAAAAACATTGCCCTGTACGGCCAGCGAGTCGGGGGACTGACGGTTCGCTGCGCCAGCGCCAGCGAAGCTGCAAATGTGCAGGGGGCGCTCAAAACCCTGATCCGCCGGAGCTACTCCTGCCCACCGACCCACGGTAGCCGCATTGTTGAAACGATATTAGCCGATACGCAACTGTGTCAGCAGTGGCAGGCGGAGCTCACCACCATGCGCGAGCGGATCCAGCAGATGCGCCAGCGTCTGTCCGCCGGGCTGGAGCAGGGTGCCTCTGCGCTGGACTACCGGCGCATCCGCGATCAGCGTGGCATGTTCAGCTATACCGGCCTCAACGAACGCCAGGTCAGCGAACTGCGTGAACGCTATTCCATTTATCTGGTGGCCCCAGGGCGGATGTGTCTGCCCGGCCTTAATGGTGACAATATTGATTACGTCACCGCCGCGATCCTCGATGTCACCACCGCCCGTCGCTAAGGCAGGAACCGATGAAAGATCGTAAGCGTTTTGATGAGATTGCGCAGCGCCAGGACGGGCTGCAGAAGCAGCTGACCGCCGGGCAGATGTCGATGCTGGCGATTGGCGGCGCGATTGGTACCGGGCTGTTCCTCGGCAGCGCCTATGCGATTCAAATGGCCGGGCCGTCGGTGTTGTTGAGCTACCTGATTGGCGGCGTGATTGCGCTGCTGCTGATGGGCTGTCTGGCGGAAATGACCTCAGAGCATCCGACCCCAGGCTCCTTCGGCGACTATGCCGAGTTTTACCTGAGCCCGCTGTGCGGATTTCTGGTGCGTTACTCCTACTGGTCTTGCGTGGTGCTGGCGGTGGGGACCGAAGTTACCGCGATCGGGATGTATATGCAGTTCTGGTTCCCGGATACGCCGGTCTGGCCGTGGGTGCTGTTGTTCTCTGCCGTGGTTATCGTAATTAATGTCATCGGTGTGAAATGTTTCGGTCAGGTGGAGTATGCGCTCTCGACGGTTAAGGTGCTGGCGATCGTGGCGTTTATCCTGATTGGCCTGGGGATCCTCGCTTTCTCGGCTAACCCGACCTACGGCCTGCACAATTTTACCGCCAGCGGCGGGTTTATGCCGTTCGGGGTGAGCGGCATGTGGTTTGCGACCATTGTCGCTATCTTCAGCTATCTCAGCATCGAAATGATCGCCGTGGCGGCTGGCGAGGCGAAAAACCCGGTAGTGGCGGTGAAGTCGGCGTTTAAAGGGACCATCCTGCGCCTGTTTATCTTCTATATGCTGTCGATCGCGCTGATGCTGGCGATTGTGCCGTGGCGTCAGTCCGGCACCAGCGAAAGCCCCTTCCTGGTGGCGATGAACGTGATTCATCTGCCGTATGCCGGCGGTATTTTTAACTTTATTGTCCTGATTGCGGCGCTCTCGGCGATGAACAGCCAGCTGTATATCACCACCCGCATGATGTTCTCATTGTCGCGGGCCCGCCAGGCACCGGCCGGATTTGGGCGGATCAGCGCGCGTGGGATCCCGGTGAACGCGCTGGCTATCTCGTGCGTCGGGATCATGATCTCCATCGTGCTGAGCGTGCTCTACCCGCAGCAGGCGTTTGCCGCCATGATGTCCATTTCGGTCTATGGCGCCTGTTTCACCTGGCTGATGATCTTTATTACCCATCTGTTCTTCCGTCGTCAGCACCGGCAAACGGCGTTGAAGTTTCGGCTGTGGGGCTATCCCTGGACTCCGCTGCTGGGAGCCAGTCTGATGCTGGCGCTGCTGATCTCCACGGCGTTCACCGATTTCTTCCGCATGACGCTGTGGTTCGGCATTCCGTTTACCGTGCTGCTGATCGGGATCTATTACTATAGCCACCGTTCGCGGACGGTTCTGACGAGCCTGCCCACGGCCGATGCGGATCGGGTGCAGTAAATTCGCCGTTCGCCTCCGTGAGGGGGCGAGCGGATGTTCACGTTGTTGAATGACAGCCACAGAAAATAATTAAGATATTTTTATGTGGCTGGCGATATGCTATTTCACGAATGACTGAATAATTTAATTAATAATAAATTTGTTACACACAACAGAGTATCCTGCGCCCGGTTCAGCGATATAATTTTATTATTATTCGCGACGACAATATTGCCATCGATTAAATAAAACCGCCTCCGCTGTGGGATACCCCGCGTGCGCCATGCCATGTTGTCGTCTTCCTTATATTGAATAAGCAGGAATGCCATGTCGCCTTTACCGCAATTTTCACTCTCTTTTTTTCGCCCGAAATACTGGCTGATATGGCTGGGGGCGGGTCTGCTATGGCTGGCGGTGCAGCTGCCTTATCCGCTCATCTACCGCCTGGGCACGGCGATGGGGCGCCTGGCGATGCGCTTTATGAAGCGTCGCGTCAATATTGCCGAGCGCAATTTCGAGCTGTGCTTTCCTGAGATGAGCGCCGCTCAGCGCCATGAGATGGTGCGGCAAAATTTTGAATCCCTGGGGATGGGGCTGATGGAAACGGGCATGGCGTGGTTCTGGCCTGCCAGCCGCATTGCCCGCTGGACCGAGACCAGCGGCGTCGAAGAAGTGATTAACCTGCAGCAACAAAAGCAGGGGGTGTTGCTGATCGGCGTGCATTTCTTGACCCTCGAGCTGGGGGCGCGGATGTTCGGCATGCATACGCCGGGCGTTGGCGTATACCGTCCCAACGATAACCCGGTGCTTGACTGGTTACAGACCCGCGGGCGGTTACGCTCAAATAAGACCATGCTGGATCGCAAAAACCTGAAAGGGATGGTGCGGGTTCTGAAAGAGGGGGAGATCCTGTGGTACGCGCCGGACCATGACTATGGCCCGGAAAGCAGCGTGTTCGCGCCATTTTTTGGCGTCGAGCAGGCGGCCACCACGACCGGCACCTGGATTCTGGCTAAAATGTCTAAAGCGGCGATCGTCCCTTTTGTTCCGCGCCGCAAACCTAATGGTGGTGGTTATGAATTGATCTCGTTGACGCCAGAATCTACCCCGCCGCTTGAGAGCGCAGAAAGCACGGCCAGCTGGATGAATAAAATTATTGAGCAGTGCATCCTGATGGCGCCAGAGCAATATATGTGGCTTCATCGGCGTTTTAAAACCTGCCCTGATGGTGTCCCTTCACGCTATTAAGTGGTTGTTCCGGCGTCGAATCTTTTAGCTTATGATGATTCACCTGCATGCAGTCATCATATAAAAAGCAAGAAGGAATGCCACGATGGCAGACAAACACTGGGCGATAACCGAACGCCTGCACAAGACGGTCAAGAACCCGAATATAATTATTCATGGGACCCATAGCTACTACAGCGATTTTTGGGATCGGGGCTTTGAACGTTGCGTCGTGCGTCATCTGCATGACGATAGTGCCAGCGAGGAGTGGGGGCCGCTAGGCCACGTCGATAAGCTCATTATCGGCAATTTTGTCTGCATCGCCGCGGAAGTGGTCATCCTGATGGGCGGCAACAGTACCCACCGGCTCGACTGGATCAGCTTCTATCCGTTTACGGCTTCCGTCAAAGAGGCCTATCAGCCTCGCGGCGATACCGTGCTGAAAGATGGCTGCTGGATTGGCATGCGGGCGATGATTATGCCGGGCATCACGATTGGCGAAGGGGCGGTGGTGGCCGCGGGGGCGGTGGTGACTAAAGATGTCCCGCCTTATACGGTGGTGGGGGGCAACCCGGCCTGCGAGATTAAGCGGCGTTTTCCTGAAGCGGATATCGCGCGACTGTTGAAGCTCCGACTCTATGAATTACCCGAAGAGACGTTACTGCAGCTTCAACCGCTGTTATCCAGCCCGGACATTGGCGCGCTGGAACGCGCGGTGGCACAGTATCGATAACCGCACCTTCTGGTGCTATAACGGCACTTCCGCGGCGGTATCGATCGGTAATTCTGAACGGTTTCTTGATAAAATAAACAGGAGTTAATCGGTTGTTGATTGCGATGTCTGGGTATAAAAACTGGATAAGTTAAATAATTGTAGATTGATATAACGCGTTCAAGGTAATGACCCCTATCATTATTAGGTATGGGAAATGTGCTATCATCGCGCCTTTCCCTCTTCGTTTTGGGCGCTTTTTTATGCAACAACCTGTTGTTCGCGTGGGAGAATGGCTGGTTACCCCCTCCGATAACCAAATTAGCCGGAAGGGGCGTCAGCTTACTCTTGAACCGCGTTTAATCGATCTTTTGGTCTTTTTTGCTCGCCATCCTGATGAAGTTCTCAGCCGGGACGAGCTCATTGATAATGTCTGGACCCGTAACGTGGTGACCAGCCACGTCGTAACACAAAGCATTTCTGAGCTCCGTAAGTCGCTGAAAGATGGGGATGATAGTAGCCCCGAATATATTGCGACGGTACCCAAGCGCGGCTATAAGCTCACGGTACCGGTGATCTGGTGTACGGAAGAAGGGGAAGCCCCCGCGCCGGTTATCTCTCCGGCGATGCCTGCTCCGCCGACCGCCACCGCCGCTGCCGCCACGGCTGTGGCGAGTGAACCTGCTGCGCCCGTACTCTCTGACGAGGGGCTGCACAGTCAGCCGACGCCGGTTAAATCAGAAAAACGCCGACGCATCACCACCTTTGGCGTCTGGATCCTGTTCCTGCTGGCTCTCGGGACCTGCGTGGCGTTGGTCGCGCTGTCGACGATGGAGTCGCGACCGCCGGTGACCAAAGCCCGCCTGCTGCTGAACCCGCGTGATATCGATATTCACCTGCTGAAAGGCGGCTCCTGTACTAACTGGGCGTCGCAGCACGCCTATGCGGTGGGCTTAGGCAGCCTGGTGGCGACCTCGCTCAACACCTTCTCGACGTTTATGGTGCATGACAAAACCGACTACAACATCAACGAGCCCAGCAGTTCGGGCAAATCGTTGACCATTGAGTTCGTGAACCAGCGCCACTATCGCGCGCAGCAGTGTTTTATGTCCGTGCAGATGGTCGATAACGCCGACGGCTCGATGATGATGGACAAGCGTTATTTCATCACCAGCGATAACCAGCTGGCGATTCAAAACGATCTGTTGAGCAGCCTGTCGGAAGCGCTTAAGCAGCCCTGGTCCGATCGCATGCAGGCGATGCTGAAACAATATCAGCCCTCGCACAGTACGGCGCTGACTCAGTTCTACGAGTCACATCAACTATTAATGAACGGCGATGTTGATTCATTAGGTAAGGCCAGCGCACTGCTTGACGATGTGACCAAAGACTCACCGGAGTTTTGTTATGCCTATGCCGAAAAAACGCTGGTTGATGTTTTACGCCATTCGCAGCAACCGTTGAATAAAGAACAGCTCAACGCGCTGTATGCTGAAATCTCACGGGTCGGCGAGATGCCGGGGATAAAAAACATGGCGGTATTTTATCAAATTAAAACAGTGGATCTCTTAGGTCAGGGTAAAGTCGACGAGGCGTATGAAGCTATTAATACCGGGATCGATCTGGAAATGTCGTGGGTGAATTACGTGCTGTTAGGCAAAGTCTACGAAATGAAAGGAGAGAACCGGGAAGCAGCCGATGCCTATCTGACCGCGTTTAATTTACGTCCTGGTGAAAACACACTGTACTGGATTGAAAATGCGGTATTCCAGACCTCAGTGACCCGCGTCGTGCCGTATCTCGATAACTTCCTCTCTGCAGAATAGGAGCATATCCCATAAGGCGAATATTGTTGCAGCCAGTTTGGACACGGACAGAGCGAAACCACCGGAGCGTACACGAAGTACGTGAGGATGGTGAGCACTGCCCAGGGCCAAAATGGCAAATAAAATAGTCTAATGGGATAAGTTCTAAGTAAACCCTCATCATGCGCAATATTATGAACATGATGAGGTTAAATTTATGTTTCTTCTGAGAGCTTGAGTTGTTATATCTATTGAGCAATAAAATCCCCTCCAATAACACAATTCCAACATCAAACCCCATCCCTAACTAACTGTTTTTAATCAATGTTTATCTTTTTATGATATCAACGTGTCATCCTGATATGTTGCCATAAAAATGTCAAAATATCATTTGTCTGATGTTTGTAGTTATTTCACTTTATCTTTAGGACTTTTTACCTATGAATCCTTAATCTGGTTGGCAGTTGGTCGGGTCAATTAAAGGTTCTATATCATGATCTGTACCTCCAAAATAAACTTAGGAGAAAAGCAAACATGAGTTCTGCCAAGAAGATAGGGCTATTTGCCTGTACCGGCGTGGTCGCTGGTAATATGATGGGGAGCGGTATTGCACTATTACCTGCGAACCTTGCCAGCATCGGTGGTATTGCTATCTGGGGTTGGGTTATTTCTATTATTGGGGCAATGTCGCTGGCTTATGTATATGCTCGACTGGCAACCAAAAACCCACAGCAGGGTGGCCCAATTGCCTATGCCGGGGAAATATCTCCCGCGTTCGGTTTCCAGACCGGTGTCCTTTATTATCATGCAAACTGGATTGGTAACCTGGCAATCGGTATTACCGCCGTCTCTTATCTTTCGACCTTCTTCCCGATTCTGAATAACCCGATTCCAGCCGGTATCGCGTGTATTGCGATCGTCTGGATATTTACCTTCGTGAATATGCTCGGCGGTACCTGGGTCAGCCGTCTGACCACTATCGGTCTGGTGCTGGTATTAATTCCGGTAGTGATGACTGCGGTTATCGGCTGGCACTGGTTTGATGCCGCTACCTATCAGGCGAACTGGAACACATCCAGCACCCCGGACAGCCACGCGGTTATCAAAAGTATTCTGCTCTGCCTGTGGGCCTTCGTGGGTGTTGAATCCGCGGCCGTTAGTACCGGTATGGTGAAAAACCCGAAACGTACCGTTCCGCTGGCAACCATGCTCGGCACCGCGATGGCGGGTGTGGTTTATATCGCAGCAACTCAGGTTATCGCCGGTATGTACCCTGCAGCTCAGATGGCAGCTTCCGGTGCACCGTTCGCGATCAGTGCTTCGACTATTCTCGGTGGCTGGGCTGCGCCAGTGGTTTCCGCCTTCACCGCCTTTGCTTGTCTGACCTCTCTTGGTTCCTGGATGATGCTGGTGGGCCAGGCCGGTGTACGTGCCGCTAACGACGGTAACTTCCCGAAAGTGTATGGCGAAGTTGATAACAACGGTATCCCGAAAAAAGGCCTGCTGCTGGCCGCGGTGAAAATGACCGCGCTGATGGTGCTGATCACCCTGATGAACTCCAGCGGTGGTAAAGCCTCTGACCTGTTCGGTGAGCTGACCGGTATCGCCGTACTGCTGACCATGCTGCCTTACTTCTACTCCTGCGTTGACCTGATTCGCTTCGAAGGCATCAACATTCGCAACCTTGTCAGCCTGATCTGTTCCGTACTGGGCTGTGCGTTCTGCTTCATCGCCCTGATGGGTGCAAGCTCCTTCGAACTGGCCGGTACCTTTATCGTCAGCCTGATCATCCTGATGTTCTACGGTCGCAAAATGCACCAGCGTCAGCACGAAAATGACAACACTGACAGCTCTGCCGCCAGCGCACATTAATCAGTAACCCCTTTTCCTGGAGCTCCTTCCTGCACCTGTCATCTCGTGACGGGAGGGGCTCTCCATATCTGGAGATTCGACTATGAACGTTATCGCAATCATGAATCACATGGGCGTCTACTTTAAAGAAGAGCCTATCCGTGAACTGCATCGCGCCCTTGAACGCCTGGACTTCCGTATTGTCTATCCGAACGACCGCGAAGATTTACTGAAGCTGATCGAAAATAACGCCCGCCTGTGCGGCGTGATCTTCGACTGGGATAAGTACAATCTCGAACTGTGCGAAGAAATCAGCAAACTGAACGAATATATGCCGCTGTATGCTTTCGCCAATACTTACTCTACCCTGGACGTCAGCCTTAACGATCTGCGTATGCAGGTGCGCTTCTTCGAATATGCACTGGGCGCCGCCGATGATATCGCTGATAAAATCAAACAGAATACCGATGAGTACATCGACACTATTCTGCCGCCGCTGACCAAAGCGCTGTTCAAATATGTGCGTGAAGGCAAATATACCTTCTGTACTCCTGGCCACATGGGCGGTACCGCCTTCCAGAAAAGCCCGGTAGGCAGCATCTTCTATGACTTCTTCGGTTCTAACACCATGAAGTCCGATATCTCGATTTCAGTTTCTGAACTGGGTTCACTGCTGGATCACAGCGGCCCGCACAAAGAAGCGGAAGAGTACATTGCGCGTGTCTTCAACGCAGAACGCAGCTACATGGTGACCAACGGTACTTCAACCGCGAACAAAATCGTCGGTATGTACTCTGCACCAGCCGGCAGCACCGTGCTGATTGACCGTAACTGCCACAAATCGCTGACCCATCTGATGATGATGAGCGACATTACGCCGATTTACTTCCGTCCGACCCGTAACGCTTACGGCATCCTCGGTGGTATTCCGCAGAGCGAATTCCAGCACGCGACTATCGCTAAACGCGTGAAAGAGACGCCGAACGCTACCTGGCCGGTACACGCCGTTATCACCAACTCCACCTATGATGGTCTGCTGTACAACACCGACTTCATCAAGAAAACGCTGGATGTGAAATCCATCCACTTTGACTCCGCCTGGGTGCCTTACACCAACTTCTCGCCAATCTATGCCGGGAAATGCGGGATGAGCGGTGGCCGTGTTGAAGGGAAAGTGATTTACGAAACCCAGTCCACGCACAAACTGCTGGCGGCCTTCTCTCAGGCTTCGATGATTCACGTAAAAGGCGATGTCAACGAAGAGACCTTCAACGAAGCCTATATGATGCACACCACCACTTCTCCGCATTACGGTGTCGTGGCGTCAACAGAAACCGCTGCCGCAATGATGAAAGGCAACGCCGGTAAACGTCTGATTGATGGCTCTATCGAACGTTCTATCAAGTTCCGTAAAGAGATCAAACGTCTGAAAGGCGAGTCTGAAGGCTGGTTCTTCGATGTCTGGCAGCCGGAACATATCGATGGCCCGGAATGCTGGCCGCTGCGCTCCGATAGCGCATGGCACGGTTTCAAAAACATCGATAACGAACACATGTACCTCGACCCGATCAAAGTCACTCTGCTGACTCCGGGGATGAAGAAAGACGGCACCATGGGCGAGTTCGGTATTCCGGCCAGCATCGTGGCGAAATACCTCGACGAACACGGCATCGTGGTTGAGAAAACCGGTCCGTACAACCTGCTGTTCCTGTTCAGCATCGGTATCGACAAAACCAAAGCACTGAGCCTGCTGCGTGCTCTGACCGACTTCAAACGTGCGTTCGACCTGAACCTGCGTGTGAAAAACATGCTGCCGTCACTGTATCGTGAAGATCCTGAGTTCTATGAAAACATGCGTGTTCAGGAACTGGCGCAGAACATTCACAAACTGATCGCGCACCACAACCTGCCGGACCTGATGTTCCGCGCATTCGAAGTGCTGCCGGCCATGGTGGTAACACCGTACGCTGCGTTCCAGAAAGAGCTGCACGGTAAAACTGAAGAAGTGTATCTCGAAGAGATGGTTGGCCGTGTCAATGCCAACATGATCCTGCCGTATCCTCCGGGAGTTCCGCTGGTGATGCCAGGTGAAATGATCACCGAAGAGAGCCGTCCGGTCCTGGAATTCCTGCAGATGCTGTGCGAAATCGGCGCCCACTACCCGGGCTTCGAAACCGACATCCACGGTGCCTATCGTCAGGCGGATGGTCGTTACACCGTTAAAGTGCTGCAAGAAGAAAACAATAAGTAATTGAAGCTCCAAGGGAAGTGGCTTGCCACTTCCCTTTTTTCACGCTGCAGGAGACCTCATGAAAACACCCTCACAACCGCGCGCGATCTATTACATCGTAGCGATCCAAATCTGGGAATACTTCAGCTTTTACGGCATGCGTGCCTTACTCATCCTCTATCTCACCCATCAACTTGGCTTTGATGACAGCCACGCCATCAGTCTGTTCAGTGCTTACGCTTCTCTGGTTTACGTGACCCCCATTCTCGGCGGCTGGCTTGCCGACCGCCTGCTCGGTAATCGCACGGCAGTTATTGCCGGTGCGCTTTTGATGACGCTCGGCCATGTGGTGCTGGGCGTCGAATCCGATGCCACCTGGAGCCTGTACCTCGCGCTGGCGATCATTATCTGCGGCTATGGTCTGTTCAAATCCAACATCAGTTGCCTGCTTGGCGAGATGTACGCCACCGACGATCGTCGACGCGACGGTGGTTTTTCACTGCTGTACGCGGCGGGGAACGTCGGCTCCATCGCGGCGCCGATTGCCTGCGGCCTGACAGCGCAATGGTACGGCTGGCACATCGGCTTTGCGCTGGCGGGGATCGGCATGTTTATCGGGCTGCTGATTTTCCTGAGCGGCCATCGGCATTTCAGCCACACCCGCGGCGTCGATAAACAGGCGCTGTGCGCGGTGAAATTTGTGCTGCCCACCTGGGGCTGGCTGGTGGTGATGCTGTGCGTCGCGCCGGTTTTCTTCACGTTGCTGCTGGAAAACAACTGGTCTGGCTATCTGCTGGCTATCGTCTGCGTGTTTGCCGCCCAGATGGTGGCGCGGATCATGATCTCCTCCCCGGAACACCGCCGGGCGCTGTGGCAAATCGTACTGCTGATGCTGACCGGCACCCTGTTCTGGGTTCTGGCGCAGCAGGGCGGTAGTTCGATCAGCCTGTTTATCGATCGTTTTGTCGATCGTCATCTGTTGAATATTGAAGTGCCGACGGCGTTGTTCCAGTCGGTGAATGCGGTGGCGGTGATGGCCGCAGGGGTGGTGCTGGCATGGCTGATGCGCCCGGAAGGCAGCACCCGCTCGGCGTTTCGCGTCTGGCTGAAGTTTGCTTTTGGTCTGGTGCTGATGGGCTGCGGATTTATGGTGCTGGCCCTCAACGCCCGCCACGGTGCCGCCGATGGGCAGGCCTCAATGGGGCTGATGGTCACCGGGTTGGCGCTGATGGGCTTTGCCGAGCTGTTTATCGACCCGGTGGCGATGGCGCAGATCACCCGTCTGAACATGCCGGGGGTGACCGGCGTGTTGACCGGGATTTATATGCTGGCGACCGGAGCGGTGGCCAACTGGCTGGCGGGGATCGTGGCGCAACAGACCACCGAATCCCAGCTCAGCGAGACGGCGATTACCGCCTGGCAGCATTTCTTCTCGCAAATCGGGGAGTGGACGCTGGGGTGTGTGGCGGTGATTGTCATCCTGGCCTTCGGCGCGGTGTGCAGCGTGGGTAAACGCCGGGTCACCGACGGCGCAAGCCTGTAGACCGGTCAGCGTAGCGCCACCGGGGAACCCTGGGAGCAAACCGGCGGTTGTCCCGGAGGCGGCGCGTAGCGCCTTGTCCGGGCTACCAATAGCGCAAGCCCGTAGCCCGGTCAGTGTAGCGTCACCGGGGAATCCTGGGGGCAAACTTGCCGCTGTCCCGGAGGCGGCGCGTAGCGCCTTGTCCGGGCTACCAATAGCGCAAGCCCGTAGCCCGGTCAGCGTAGCGCCACCGGGAGAATCTTGGGGGCAAACTGGCTGTTGTCCCGGAGGCGGCGCGTTGCGCCTTGTCCGGGCTACCAATAGCGCAAGCCCGTAGCCCGGTCAGCGTAGCGCCACCGGGGGAATCCAGGGGGCAAACAGGCCGTTGTCCCGGAGGCGGCGCGTAGCGCCTTGTCCGGGCTACCAATAGCGCAAGCCCGTAGCCCGGTCAGCGTAGCGCCACCGGGGAATCCTGGGGGCAAACTTGCCGCTGTCCCGGAGGCGGCGCGTAGCGCCTTGTCCGGGCTACCAATAGCGCAAGCCCGTAGCCCGGTCAGCGTAGCGCCACCGGGGGAATCCAGGGGGCAAACAGGCCGTTGTCCCGGAGGCGGCGCGTAGCGCCTTGTCCGGGCTACCAATAGTGCAAGCCCGTAGCCCGGTCAGCGTAGCGCCACCGGGGGAATCCAGGGGGCAAACAGGCCGTTGTCCCGGAGGCGGCGCGTAGCGCCTTGTCCGGGCTACCAATAGCGCAAGCCCGTAGCCCGGTCAGCGTAGCGCCACCGGGGGAATCCAGGGGGCAAACAGGCCGTTGTCCCGGAGGCGGCGCGTAGCGCCTTGTCCGGGCTACCAATAGTGCAAGCCTGTAGCCCGGTCAGCGTAGCGCCACCGGGGAAGCCAGGAGGCAAACCGGCGGTTGTCCCGGAGGCGGCGCGTAGCGCCTTGTCCGGGCTACCAATAGCGCAAGCCCGTAGCCCGGTCAGCGTAGCGCCACCGGGGGAATCCAGGGGGCAAACAGGCCGTTGTCCCGGAGGCGGCGCGTTGCGCCTTGTCCGGGCTACCAATAGTGCCCGGCGAGGCGCTGGCCGATCTGCGTCTTGCATCATTCATCTGTTAGGAGGAGGATATTCTGGCGAGATGGCGAGCCAGTGAATGAAAAAGCTTTAATTCTGTAATTGCTGAGTGATATCAGCCTTAAGTAAAGCCAGGATCGTAAATATTCTATCGTTCGCTCTTTGGCGGTGACGTCAGAGATCGGCGGCGTACTGGTGCAGAGACCCGCACGCACCAGGCTGCGCCGGATAGTGGCCTGGTTCAATTTATCGAAGCAAGATTGAAAGCAGGGTTATGAGGAACCAACATGTCTGAACAACAAGCACAAAGTGCCGATGAGGCAATTGACCTTAATAATGAACTGAAAACCCGCCGTGAAAAGCTGGCTGCGCTGCGTGAGCAGGGTATCCCGTTCCCGAACGATTTTCGTCGTGACCATACGTCTGACCAACTGCACGCTGAATTCGATGGCAAGGATAACGACGCGCTCACCTCGTTAGATATTGAAGTCTCGGTAGCGGGTCGTATGATGACGCGCCGCATCATGGGGAAAGCCTCCTTTGTTACCTTGCAGGACGTCGGTGGCCGCATCCAGCTGTACGTGGCGCGCGACGATCTGCCGGAAGGCATCTACAACGACCAGTTTAAAAAGTGGGACCTTGGCGACATCATCGCCGCCCGCGGTAAGCTGTTTAAAACCCAGACCGGCGAACTCTCCATTCACTGCACCGAACTGCGCCTGCTGACCAAAGCCCTGCGCCCGCTGCCGGATAAATTCCACGGCCTGCAGGATCAGGAAGTTCGCTATCGCCAGCGCTACCTGGATCTGATCGCTAACGACGAATCGCGTCACACCTTTAAAGTCCGTTCGCAAATTCTCGCGACGATGCGCCAGTTCATGGTCGCCCGCGGCTTTATGGAAGTCGAAACCCCGATGATGCAGGTGATCCCCGGCGGGGCGTCTGCTCGTCCGTTCATCACCCATCACAACGCCCTGGATATGGACATGTACCTGCGTATCGCGCCGGAACTGTACCTGAAACGCCTGGTGGTTGGTGGCTTTGAGCGGGTGTTCGAAATCAACCGTAACTTCCGTAACGAAGGGATCTCCGTTCGCCATAATCCAGAATTCACCATGATGGAACTGTACATGGCGTATGCGGATTACAAAGATCTGATCGAACTGACCGAATCGCTGTTCCGTACGCTGGCACAAACCGTGTTGGGTAAAACGCAGGTGCCTTATGGCGATCAGACCTTCGATTTCGGCAAGCCGTTTGAAAAACTGACCATGCGTGAAGCTATCAAGAAATACCGCCCGGAAACCGAAATGGCGGATCTGGATAACTTCGACGCGGCGAAAGCCATCGCCAAATCCATCGGTATTAATGTTGAGAAGAGCTGGGGCCTGGGCCGTATCGTCACCGAGATCTTTGACGAAGTGGCAGAAGCGCACCTGATTCAACCGACCTTTATTACCGAATACCCGGCAGAAGTTTCTCCGCTGGCGCGTCGTAATGACGTTAATCCGGAAATCACCGACCGCTTTGAATTCTTCATTGGCGGACGTGAAATCGGTAACGGCTTTAGCGAGCTGAACGATGCGGAAGACCAGGCGCAACGTTTCCAGGACCAGGTTAACGCGAAAGCGGCCGGTGACGACGAAGCGATGTTCTACGACGAAGACTACGTGACGGCGCTGGAGTATGGTCTGCCGCCGACCGCGGGTCTGGGGATTGGTATCGACCGTATGGTGATGCTGTTTACCAACAGCCACACCATCCGCGACGTGATCCTGTTCCCGGCGATGCGTCCGCAGAAATAAACTGCTCTGAAAGATCACGCCCCTTGCGCACGCATGGCGAGGGGCGTTTCTGAACATCCCCCACGCATAATCCTGCCATCCTGCGCAAAGTTAACCGGCGTAGGCCACTCCCTGATCCCAGCGGGATTGCCAGTGGGCGATAAACTGCCGGGTCAGCGCCTGCTGATGATGGATAACCACGACGTTTTCGCTGTTCTCCGTTTCGGCGGACGGGGCATAGTTAAACGATCCGCTTTCCACGGTGTCGCCATCGGCAATCATCATCTTGTCATGCTGAATGTGATAGTGGCCGTCTACCCGCAGCGCCACGCCGCCCTCAACAACATATTGCATCATGGCCTGGCTGGCCTTCACGCGATTGCGTTTTTTATCGACCACGATCTGCACTTTCACCCCGCGGGCCTCGGCGGCCACCAGCGCGCGGGCAATATCCGGCGCCTGAAACGCGTAGGCGATCATCTGGATCGAGGTGTGGGACTGATTGATGGTTTGCAGCACCAGCGCCCGGGCCGAGCCTTCTGGTGAAAAACCCACTTCAATATCTGGCGCGGCCTGCGCCAGCGCGGGCAGGGCGAGCGCCACGGTCAGGAGGGCGAGCTTAAGCGAAAATCGACGGGACATGGCAGGTTGCCTGCACGAAATAATGACGGAAGCGAGCAGTCTATGCCTCTGCGCCAGCTTTGGGAATCTCACCGTCACGGCGGGGTGAAAATAGTGCCTGACGTTTCAATTAACCCTGTAGTTAATGTGAGAAATCTTGTTTGCTCAAATGCCACCTTCCGGGCGCTGACTTATGCGCAATCTGTAACCTGCCTCTCATTTTTTGCTCGTTTATGCAGCAATGTTAGATATCTGTCAAAGTTCTGTTACCAGGCGGTTTTAAAATTTTCATTTCAGTTATTTAATTATAAAAGTTTCATATTTGATGTTAATGAAACAAAACAACTGAATTGAGGCTGTCGACAAATCGCATGGTTAATGAACTGCTGTTTTAATAATTCATTAAAAATCAACTGAATTTAGCAGTAATCATAAACATGAACAAAAACAGGGCTCTCAGAGGTCGTCCCTCTGTTCCTGGCGTCGATCGGCATCAGAAAGCAACATGACGAAATGAATTTTTCATTTTATCTCAATGCACCGGCATATCACCGAACCCCAAGGATCAACTATGAACATCAAGAAAACGATTGTTGCCTCTTTGTTAATCTGTATGTTGCCCGCCGCCGTGATGGCCAAAGACCTTTCCGTGGGCGTCTCGATGGCGCTTTTCGATGATAACTTCCTGACTATTCTGCGTACCGCGATGCAGAAAGAGATGCAAAAAGAGGGCGTGAAATCGCAGGTTGAAGATGCCAAGGGCGATGTCGCGCAGCAGCTTCAGCAGGTGCAGAACTTCATTGGCCAGGGCGTTGACGCGATCATCGTCAACCCGGTCGATACCAACGCGGTGAAACCGATTATCGACCAGGCCACTAAAGCCGGTATTCCGCTGGTGTTCGTTAACCGTCGTCCACAGGTGCCGCTGACCGACAAAATGGCCTACGTCGGCTCCGATTCAGTGCTGGCCGGTCGTCTGCAGATGGAAGCGCTGGCGAAAGCGATGAACGGTAAAGGCAACGTGGCGATTCTGCTGGGAGACCTGGCTAACGAATCTACCCGCGACCGCACCAAAGGGGTGGAAGAGGTGGTCGCGAAATACCCGGATATTAAAATCGTCCAGAAACAGACCGCCAAGTTTATGCGCAACGATGCCGTGGACGTGGTGAGTAACTGGATGACCAGCGGGGAAGATATTCAGGCCATCGCCTCCAACAACGATGAGATGGCGATCGGTGCCCTGCAGGCGCTGGGCAGTAACCCGAACCACATCCTGATTGCCGGCGTCGACGGCACCCCAGACGCATTACAGATGCTGAAAAACGGCAAGATGATCGCCACTATTTTCCAGGACGCGAAAGGGCAGGGCGAAGGCGCGGTGGATGCGGCGGTGAAACTGGCCAACGGCGAGAAAGTCGAAAAAATCATCGATGTGCCTTACCAGCTGATTACCAAAGAGAATATGTCTGACTTCGTCAGCCGTAACCAAAAATAATCGGGCCGGGAACGGCGGTACGGAGGGTGAAGTATGAACGCTTTTGCACTTGAAGCCGAAGGTATCAGCAAGTTCTTTCCCGGCGTGAAGGCGCTCGACAATGTCTCATTACGCGTGCGCCCGGGAACGGTGCACGCGCTGATGGGGGAGAATGGCGCTGGAAAATCCACGTTGATGAAGTGCCTGATCGGGATCTACCGTCCCGATAAAGGCGCGATTCGGGTGAAAGGCGAGCCGGTGCAGTTCCAGGATACGATGGATGCGCTGCGCTCGGGGATCTCGATGATCCACCAGGAGCTGAATCTGGTGCCGCATATGACGGTGGCGGAAAATATCTGGCTGGGCCGGGAGCCGATGAAATACGGCTTTGTCGACCATCGCCAGCTGACCCGCCAGACCCAGGCGCTGCTCAACAAACTGAATATCCGCCTCTCCGCCGATGCGCTGGTGGGCGACCTGAGCATTGCCGCCCAGCAGATGGTGGAGATTGCCAAAGCGGTGTCGTGGAATGCCGATATCGTGATTATGGATGAACCGACGTCGGCGCTTACCGAAGGGGAAGTGGCCCACCTGTTCACGATCATTCGTGATTTACGCGAGCAGGGCAAAGCCATTATCTACATCAGCCATAAGATGGACGAGATTTTCACCATCACCGATGAAATTAGCGTCTTTCGCGACGGCGCCTGGGTCAGCAGCAAACAGACGGCGGAATTTACCCGCCAGTCGTTAATTACCCAGATGGTGGGCCGCGAATTAACCCAGCTGTTCCCGAAATTCAACAACACCATTGGCGAGGATGTCCTGACGGTTCGGCATCTGTCGCGCAAAGGGTATTTTGATGACATTAACTTCAGCGTCCGGCGGGGGGAGATCCTCGGCGTGGCGGGGCTGGTCGGTGCCGGGCGCAGCGAGGTGATGGAAAGCCTGTTTGGCATGACCCACTTTGACAGCGGCGACGTGCTGATTGATGGCCTGCCGGTCACGATTAGCTCGCCTTCCGTGGCGATTGAAAAAGGGATGGCGCTGCTGACCGAAGACCGCAAAAAATCCGGGCTGTTCCTGGTGCTCTCGGTGATGGAGAACATGAGCATCGTCAATATGCCGGAATATGTTGGCAAGAGCGGGTTCGTCAAACATATGAAGATGGCGGAAGACTGCATGGAACAGATCCGCCGTCTGAATATTAAAACCCCGACTATGGATCAGATTATTAATAACCTCAGCGGCGGCAACCAGCAGAAGGTCCTGATTGCCCGCTGGCTGTTAGCGCAGCCGAAAATATTAATACTCGATGAACCGACCCGCGGCATTGACGTGGGGGCGAAAGCTGAAATTTATCATCTGATTAGCGAGCTGGCGAACCGCGGTGTCGCCGTCATTATGGTCTCTTCAGAACTCCCGGAAATTCTTGGCATGAGTGACCGCGTGATGGTCATGCACGAAGGGCGGATCACCGGCATCCTCAATAAAGACGAGGCCGATCAGGAAACCATTTTGTCGTTGGCATCCCATTGAGGCGTAGAGAATGAGCAATATGAAATTGACCGCAGCACCGGCAACTGAGCGTCCCTCTTTTCTGGGGAATTTGCGCCATAAACTGCCGAAAGATACCGGAATATTTATCGTCATGGTGGCGATTGCCCTGACCTTTGAAATCGCCGGCTGGTTTGTCCGGGACCAGTCCTTCCTGATGAACACCAACCGACTGATTCTGATTGTTCTGCAGGTGGCGATTATCGGGATTATCGCCGTCGGGGTGACGCAGGTCATCATTACCACCGGGATAGACCTTTCCTCCGGGTCGGTGATTGCCCTTGCGGCCGTGGTGGCGGCCAGCCTGGCGCAGACTTCGGATAGCCTGTCGCCGATGTTTCCCGCGCTGGTGAATCTGCCGGCGGTGATCCCGATTTGCGCCGGGATTGGCGTCGGGCTGCTGTGCGGGTTAACCAACGGTTTTCTGGTCACCCGCACCGGTATTCCGCCGTTTATTGCCACCCTCGGGATGATGGTTTCTGCACGTGGTCTGGCGCAGTACTACACCCAGGGAAACCCGATTAGCTTCCTGTCTGACAGCTTTACCTCGATTGGTCAGGGCGCGATGCCGGTGATTATCTTCTTCGTGATTGCCGCCCTGTTTCACATCGCGCTGAAGCACACCCGCTACGGTAAATATGTGTACGCCATCGGCGGCAACATGACCTCGGCAAAAGTGTCCGGCATCAACGTGAATAAGTATCTGGTGATCGTCTATACCATCGCCGGGGCGCTGTCCGGCCTTGCCGGGGTGGTGCTGGCGGCGCGCGTCAGCAGCGGCCAGTCGAGCATGGGCATGTCCTATGAGCTGGACGCCATTGCCGCGGCGGTGATCGGCGGCAGTAGCCTGATGGGCGGAGTCGGGCGAATTACCGGCACCCTGATTGGCGCGATGATCCTCGGCTTAATCAAAAGCGGCTTCACCTTTGTCGGCGTGGATGCTTACGTTCAGGATATTATCAAAGGGATTATTATCGTCGCCGCGGTGACGATCGATATGCGCCGTAACCGCAAGAAGCATTGATCGACCGGGCCGCAGAACCTGGCGTGATGCCGGGTTCTGCGGTTCAGGCGGTACTCAGGGGAGGCCGCAAATCCGGTCGCGGCCGCTGTTTTTGGCTTTATACAACTCGCTGTCGGCCTGCGACAGCAGCTCGGTCAGCGGGCACTGCCAGCCCCGGGAGACCCCGAAACTGGCGGTGACTTTAAAGGTGTGATTCCCGGTGGTATGGAACGTCAGCTTGCGGATTTCCTGCTGAATAGTGCTGGCGTAGCGGGCAACCTCATCCGCGGTTTTGGCTAACAGCAGCACCGCAAACTCTTCTCCCCCAAGACGGCCCACCACGTCCTCCGGGCGGCTGCACTTCTGCAAGGTATTGGCGAGAGCCACCAGCACTTCATCACCCATCGGGTGCCCCCAGTTATCGTTAATCGACTTAAAGCGGTCGACATCCAGCATGATTAACCACGCCGGAAGCGCCTTGCTGGACTGGCTGATGCGGGCATTGGCCTGGTTGGTAAAGGCCCGGCGATTATACAGGTGGGTCAGCGGGTCTTCTTCCGACTCGCGCTGATATTTACGGCTGAGCAGGGCATCTTCATGCAGTTTCTCCCCTAAAGTGCCCAGCGAGGAAAACAGTTCCTGCACCTCTTCGGCGGTGTCGTCATCGATCTGCACATGCAGCTGTTTACCCGCAATCAGCGCCGCGGCGATATCGTTTAAGCGCAGAATCGGTCGTAACACCCGGGAGCGAATGTAGAAAATCATCGCGATGGTCAGGGCATAGATCAACCCAAGCACCACCAGTCGTAACAGGAAACTCCGCAATGCCTGGTGCTCGGTAGCGGTGTAGTGATCTTTCACGCCGGTCATATAGGTATCGAGCAAATTATCGAAGGCGCTGAGGCTGGCGTGGTAGCGGGTGGCAAAACCTTCGGCATCCACGCTGTAGGGCATACCATTATCACTCTCAGTTTTTAGCTGATTAATTAAGGCAATACCCTCTTTTTCGAAGGCGCGGCGCGTGCTATCCAGCTTACTCTGGAAATGCGGCAGATAGGTGGATTCATCGCCCTGGGTTTGCAGGATCCACCAGGCGGTATTGATTCTCTCGATGCCACGGATCAGCGCTTCCCGGTTGGTCTGGGGGATTGGGGTGTCCGTGGCGAGCGGGATCAGCACCTGTGAACCGAGCCGGCCGGTGGCGTCCCGCAATTCCCCGAGCGCCTGGGCGCGCAGGATCGGGCCGAGGGCGCTGGGTTCCAGCAGCAGAAATTCAGAGGTCCGCTCAAACAACGCTTTATGGTAGAAGTCGGTGGCCACCACCATGTCGAGAATGGTGTGGTTGGCGGTATCCGGGTCGCTCAGTACCTGGGTACGGAAAGTACTGGCAAGACGACGGGAATGTTCCAGTTGCTGCACCATATCGGCCATCAGGGCCGGTGACAGCAGGTCTTTTGGGATCGTCTGCAGGTCGCGGTCGGTGATTTTTCGGTGTTCGATAAGCGCCTGCCAGCGTTGTTCTTTTTCTGCCGCCGGGCTAAGCACCAGCTCGTTGACAAAGGCACGCTCGCCGGCGAGGTCGTTGGAGACCTGCAGCACGCGGTAAAAAACGTCAAACTGAATGACGTTGTTATGGGCGCTTTTCCACATCGACCAGGAGCCGGAAAGTAGCCAGAAGGACGTTATGGTGGTTAAAAAAATGGTCGCCAGCGCGGAGCCCCAGATATAGCGCAGGACATTGGACGACGTTGTGGATTTCTTTTTTGTTTTCACACGAACCCGAAGCGTCAGCAGTAAAAAAGAACAAATTGAGCGCGGTTACACGAAATCACCACGGCGAGCGATGGCGCTATGAGCGCTCAGTGACTCTACTATATGTTATCTATTGCCTGATCTTAGCAGAAAATACAGAAATAAATGTGTTTTAGGTCATCGGGTTAAACAATATAACTTATTGTTTTGATTTGGTTATGCTTGATGTTGCCGATCCTTTAGCGCAGGGCCGAGCGTCGTGGTGCAACGGAGTGACGTCATGGCACCGCGTGGCGCCATGACGATAAAGAGACTGGATGGTGACTTTTATGACGCGGCGAGCAGCAGGCTGTGCAGCAGCACGTTGGCCCCTTTCTCTGCCCAGCCGGGCTGAATGTTCTCCGCTTCGTTATGACTCACTCCCTTCTCGCAGGGGATAAAAATCATGCTGGCGGGCGCGACCTTGCTGATATAGCAGGTATCGTGACCGGCGCCGGAGACCATCGGTCTGGCGCTGTAGCCGAGTGCCGCGACCGCCTGTTCGCTACGGGCGAGACACCCGGCATCAAAGGCAATAGGGGCATAATCGAAAATCCGCTCGACGTTTGCCGTCACGCCACGCGCTGCCAGCGCTTCAGCGGCACGATGCAGCTCCCGCTCCATGGCTTCCAGCGCCGGGGTTTGCGGATGGCGAAACTCGACGCTGCATTCCACGCGCCCCGGCACCACGTTGCGCGATCCCGGTATCACCTGCGCCATGCCGATAGTCGCCCGCCCGTCGGGGTTGTGGGCGATGCCGATTTGCTCAACCGCCAGCGCCAGTTCGGCGAAGGCGGTCAGGGCATCGCGGCGGCTGCCCATCGGCGTGGTTCCGGCGTGGGCGGAAAAGCCGTCCAGCGAGACGTTGAACCAGCGTTGACCCATCGCCGCGTGGACGAGGCCGATATCAATGCCTTCCTGTTCCAGGATCGGCCCCTGTTCGATATGCACTTCGTAGCAGGCGTGCAGCGGGAAGGCGGCGGTAGGACGTTCGCCGCGATAGCCGATAGCCTCCAGCGCCGCGCCGACGCTGATGCCGTCGCGGTCTTCACGGGCCAGCGCGTAAGCTTCGCTGAACTGCCCGGCCCAGACCCCGGAGGCGAGCATCGCCGGTGCAAAGCGCGCCCCTTCCTCGTTGGTCCAGTTGACCAGCAGGATATCGCGTTCGGTTTCAACGCCGCGCTCGTTGAGCGTGCGCAGCGCCTCCAGCCCGGCCAGCACGCCGTAAATGCCGTCATAGCGGCCGCCGAGCGGTTGGGAATCGACATGCGAACCGGTCAATACCGGGGCCAGCTGCGGATTTTTACCGGCGCGGCGGATAAACATATTGCCCATGCTATCGACTTCGCAGGGAAAACCGGCCTCCCGCGCCCACTCGCGCAGCAGGTCGCGCGCCTGGCGATCCTCGTCGCTGAGGGTCAGCCGGGTCACGCCGCCGGCCGGGGTGGCGCCAATCCTCGCCATCTCGTTCAGCGTTGACCACAGGCGCTCGCCGTTGACGGTTATCATGGTTTGTCCTTTTTCACGCGATAGCGGAAGTCGCAGCACTTTCCGCCCTGCATAATGGTGGTGGTGCGGGTCAGCTCCACCTCCGGCGCGTAGCCGACGATAAATTTGTCATCGCGGGCGCAGGAGAGCAGGTGACCAATCTCTCCCAGCCCCATCTCGTGATACATCTCGGCGTAACGGCAGCGGTTAACGTTGTAGTTATACTGCTGGTCGTCGGCGTCCAGTACCTTGACCTCCAGGGCGTTGTCTTTCTCCCACAGATATTGCAGGGCGACAAAGCTCTGGATATTCGCGCCGTCAGGCTCCTGGCTGGCAAAGGTTTTTCCCGCCTCAATGGCGGCGTTTTCAATGGCTTCACCGATGACCGCCTGGGCGCGCGCTTTACCTATCTCGCGCACCAGGATGTCGTAAATCGGCTTGATTATTTCAGCTTCAATTTTGCGGCGGGCGAGAATGCCCAGCTCATTATTATCACTCATCACATTGCCTCACTGCGTTACTGCGTTTTTGCGCCACCGAGTACGGTTTGCGGCTGCCATTTACCGTCGACGACTTTGTAAACGGTAAAGCTTGGCGCTTTCAGGTTGCCCTCTTTATCAAAGGCGATTTGTCCGGTGACGCCGGAATAGCTAATGGCACGCAGCGCCGGCAGGTAGTCGGCCGGGTCGACGGAGTCGGCTTTTTCCATGGCGGCGACCAGCACGCGGGTGGCGTCGTAGGCAAACGGCGCGTGCAGCTCGATATGGGTGTGATAGCGCGACTGGTAAGCCTGCTCAAAGGCTTTGCCGCCGGGCATCTGATCGACCGGCAATCCCGGCTCCAGCGCGACCACGCCGTCGCCTTCTTTCTGCGCCAGCTGGAGGAAGGTCTGGCTGACGAAACCGCCCGCGCCCATCAGGGTGGCGTTCATGCCCAGTTGTTTGATGCGGCGCGCCAGCGGAGCGGCCTGGCTATCGACGCCGCCGAAGAAAATCAGATCGGCGTTCTTGCTGCGGATCGCGGTCAGGACGGCGCTGAAGTCGATGGTTTTGTCATCGACATACTGACGGTCAACGATGTTGATACCCTGCGCTTCCAGCGACTTAATAAACTCATCCGCCAGCCCCTGACCGAAGGCGGTACGGTCATCGATAACCGCAATGCG
Organism: Enterobacter sp. JUb54; assembly: GCF_014298075.1. Lineage (GTDB taxonomy): Bacteria > Pseudomonadota > Gammaproteobacteria > Enterobacterales > Enterobacteriaceae > Klebsiella > Klebsiella lignicola. The sequence continues at coordinate 2,693,936 of NZ_CP060418.1, read as the reverse complement.
CTTGGCCTTCAGGGTTTGTACCGCGTACTGTCCGGCAAACTGGCCGCCGTCATCGTCGTGGCCCATTACGCGGAAGCTGGTGTCGAAGCCCTGTTTGGTATAGGCGTGCCCGGTCGCAACCGGCGCCACCTGGGCAATCCCGGCATCATGATAGACGCGCGCGGCGGGAATACTGGTGCCGGTGTTCCAGTGACCGACCACGCCGGCGACGCCGCTGTCGACCAGGCGCTGGGCGACGGCAACGGCGGTACGCGGGTCGGACTGATCGTCTTCCGATTGCAGCTTGAAGGTTACCGCCTTGCCGCCGATGGTCGGGTGCTGTTTGTTGATATCGTCAATGGCGAGCTGCGCGCCGTTTTCCAGGTCCTTGCCGATACGCGCGGAAGGGCCGGTCAGCGGGCCTGCCAGGCCTATAATCACGGTTTCTTGCGCCTGCGCCCATACGGCGGATGAGGCAAAACCACTGAGCAGAATAGCGGCGCTGAGCGCACTGATTGTTGCTGTTTTCATTGTTTTTCCCTGAGGCTGGTTGGTGTGTTAAGCGGGCATTTCGCCCAAATAAATCTGTGCAATCCGGTCATCGGCCAGCAGCGTCTGCGACGGACCGCGCTCGACGATGCTGCCGCTGTCCATAACCCAGGCGCTGTCGGTTGCCTCCAGCGCCAGACGGGCGTTCTGCTCAATCAGCAGCAGGGCCACGCCACGCTGGCGCAGGGTGGCAATCACCCGGAAAATGTTCTCTACCATCAACGGCGCCAGACCCATCGACGGTTCGTCGAGGATCAGCAGACGCGGCTGGCTGAGCAGGGCGCGGTTGAGCGCCAGCAGCTGTTGTTCACCGCCGGAAAGCAGTCCGGCCAGCTGATGCTGACGTTCGGCAAGGCGTGGAAAAGCGGCGAAAATATCGCTCATTTCCTGGCGGACCGCCGCGCTATCGCGACGTAGCCAGGCGCCCATTTGCAGGTTTTCCAGCACCGTCATACGGGCAAAGATGCCGCGACCTTCCGGCACCATCACCAGCCCTTCGCGCAGCAGGGCGTCGGCCCGGCGCTGGCGTATCGGCTTGCCATTAAACAGGATGTCGCCGCTAAAGGGTTCCAGCCCGGTAATGGCGCGAACGGTTGAGCTTTTGCCCGCGCCGTTGGCGCCAATAAGCGTGGTTTGCTCGCCTTCTTTAACGCTAAAGGAGACGTCGCGTACCGCCTGGATACCGCCGTAATGGACGGCAAGTTGGTTAACGGTTAATAAATCAGACATGGGCATTGCCTCCCAGCCAGGCGGCGATAACCGCCGGATCGCGGCGGACGGTATCCGGCGTGCCGCTGGTTAAGGTTTTGCCGTAATCCAGCACCATCAGGCGATCGCAGATCCCCATCACCAGCTTGACGTCATGCTCAATCATCAGCAGCGTTTTACCGTCGTTGCGAATCCGCAGCAGCAGTTCGCCAAGCGCCATCTTCTCGGCGGCGTTCATGCCGGCGGCGGGTTCATCCAGCGCCAGCAGGCGCGGTTCGGTAGCCAGCGCACGGGCAATTTCCAGCCGCCGCTGGTGGCCATAGGCAAGGTCGCAGGCGCGGTAGTGGGCGAACTGTGCGATGCCGGTATACTCCAGCCAGTGCCACGCCAGCTCGCGGGTCTGCGCCTCTTCGGCACGGGCGCGTTTATGGCGGGAGAGGGCGGCCCACAGACCATTGCGGGTACGCACGTGGCGGCCCACCATCACGTTTTCCAGCACCGACATCTCGTTGAACAGCCGCACATTCTGAAAGGTACGGGCGATCCCGGCGGCGGTGACCTTCTCGATATTTTTCGGCGAATAGGGCTCTCCGGCGATGGCAAACTCGCCGCTGTCCGCCGGGTACAGCCCGGTAATCAGGTTGAAGCAGGTGGTTTTGCCTGCGCCGTTGGGGCCAATCAGGCCGTAGATTTCGCCGTCATCGATCGTCAGCGACACGTTATCGACCGCCGTCAGGCCGCCGAAGCGCTTGAACATATGGCGCACGCTTAACAGGCTCATGCTTTGGCTCCTTGATGGCGCGCGGGCCAGATGCCCTGCGGGCGTAACAGCATCACCAGCACCAGCGCCAGGCCATAAAATAGCTGGCGCAGAATTTCCGGGTCGATCAGCACCTCGCCAAACAGCGCCTGCTGTAGCGGGGCGGCCTGGCTACGCAGCAGCTCCGGTAGCGCAGTGAGCAGCACCGCGCCGAGGATCACCCCCGGAATGTGGCCCATCCCGCCCAGCACCACCATCGCCAGCACCGCAATCGATTCCTGCAGGGTGAAGGATTCCGGCGAAACGAAGCCCTGAAATGCGCCGAACAACGCCCCGGCGACGCCGCCGAAGGAGGCGCCGATGGCGAAGGCCAGCAGCTTGTAGTTGCGCAGATTAATGCCCATCGCGCGGGCAACGTCTTCATCTTCACGAATGGCGTGCCAGGCACGGCCGATACGTGAGTGCTGCAGGCGCAGACAGACGAAAATAATCGCCACGATGACCAGCATCAGCAGGTAGTACCACAGCCACAGCGCCGGGACTTTAACGCCGAACCAGTGATAGACGCCGCTAAACTTCAGGCCGAACAGATTCAGCGTATCGACCCCGGAAATACCTTTGGCGCCGTTGGTGATGTTGACCGGGCGGTCGAGGTTGCGCATCAGAATGCGGATAATTTCGCCGAACCCGAGGGTGACGATCGCCAGGTAGTCGCCGCGCAGCTTCAGCGTTGGCGCGCCGAGCACGATACCGCAGCCCGCCGCCACCAGCGCGGCGAGCGGAATAATCACCAGCCACGAGGTGTGCAGGCCATCCGGGAACCACTGATTTAAGACCGGGAATACTTCCAGCAGATGCGGCGAGGCCAGCAGTGCTGCCAGATAGGCGCCGACGGCGTAAAAGGCGATAAAGCCCATATCCAGCAGGCCGGTGTAGCCGACCACGATGTTCAGCCCCAGCGCCAGCATGATGTACAGCAGGGCGAAGTCGATGACCCGCACCCAATAGTTACCGCCGAGCTGGCTGGCGACGATGGGGGCGACCAGCAGCGCGCAGATGAACAGGGTCATGCCGGACCAGAAGCGGCGGGAGACGAGAGGGGTATCGAGTTGTGCTGTTGTCATTGTTCTCTCCTAAGCCCGGTGCGCGACGCGTTCGCCGAGCAAACCGGCAGGGCGGAAGACCAGCACCAGAATCAGCACCATAAAGGCAAAGATATCCTGATAGTTGCTGCCGAAGACGCCGTTGGTCAGGTCGCCGAGATAACCGGCGCCCAGGGATTCGATCAGGCCCAGCAGCAGGCCGCCGACCATGGCTCCGCGAATGTTGCCGATGCCGCCGAGTACCGCGGCGGTAAACGCTTTAATGCCGGGCAGAAAGCCCATCGAGAAGCTGGCATTGCCGTAGTTGCTGGCCATCATCACCCCGGCCAGGGCCGCAAACGCGCCGCCAATGGCAAAGGTCAGGGCAATAATGGCGTTGGGGTTAACGCCCATCAGCGTGGCGATACGCGGGTTTTCCGCCACCGCGCGCATGCCGCGGCCCAGGCGGGTAAATTCCACCAGCAGCCACAGGCCGAGCATCACCGCCAGCGCCAGCGCGACGGTGACGATGCCGGTCACGGTGACGATCGCCGGCGGGTGCCCGGCGCTGCCGTGGGTCACGGCGATCGGGTCCATCGGCAGGATCTGCGGGAACATTAGCGGGTTACGGGACCAGACGATCATCGCCACGGTTTGCAGCAGTACCGAAACGCCGATCCCGGAGATCAGCGGCGCCAGGCGCGGCGCGTTGCGCAGGCGACGGTAGGCAAAGCGCTCCACCGCCATGGCCAGCAGGCCGCAGATGATCATTGCCAGCATCAACGCCAGCACCAGTTGCGCCAGCGGCGACAGACCGGGGAAATGGGCATTCAACGCATTCATCCCGGACAGCGTGGTCAACGCGCCGACCATCAGGATATCGCCGTGGGCGAAGTTAATAATCCGCAGAATGCCATACACCATGGTATAGCCGAGGGCGATTAGGGCGTAGATGCTGCCGAGCATGACCCCGTTTATAAGTTGTTGTATGAGAGTGTCCAACTGAATAACCCGACAATGTGCTCAAATTACGGCTACCATCTAATAAATGAATTAAATTGTAAAATACGGATATATTCTTTCTTATGAAGTTTGTGATTATTTGTATCTTTATGATTTTTAATCATATTAAATGAGCGGCAAAAACGTGGACTGCACTAAGAAAATCAACATATGAAAAAAACAGAATCATTGGCGGGGCCGGAACTCACCACCGAAAGCACGTTGACCAACGATCCGCCGCTGCGGGCGGTGCGCGCGTTTGAGGCTATCGCCCGTCTGGGCAGCGTGACGCAGGCCGCCCGGGAGCTGGCTATTTCACCCTCGGCGGTGAGCCATCAGCTGAAAGTGCTGGAGGAGTACCTGCAAATTTCGCTGACCGAAAGGCAGGGCCGGCGGCTGACCCTGAGCCAGCAGGGGCGGGAGTATTACCGCTCGATCCGCGCGGCGTTTAATGTGCTGCGCCAGGCCACCGAGCATCTGGTGGATCAGGTGCAAACTCAGCAGGTGACGATCAGCCTGATCCCGCTGTTCGGGATGGGCTGGTTTATTCCTCGCCTGCCGTCTTTTGTCCACGCCAACCCCCATACCGAAATCAACGTGGTCTATGCCAACCATCGTAACTATCTGAGCGATGCATCGGACATGTCGATTCGTTTTGGCGACGGGCAGTGGGCCGGATATCAGAGCGAAAAGTTGATATCCGGCAGAATGGTGCCGGTATGCAGCCGGGCGTTTATCCGCCTGCACGGGCATATCGATACGCCGGAACAGCTACTGCAGATGCCGTTGCTCCATGACGAGGAGCGCACGACGTGGAACCAGTGGTTTGTTCAGCAGGGGGTGAAACGCCCGCCGCGCTCGACGGGGCCGCTGTTTGAAGATGGCCTGCTGACCCTGGCGGGCGTTCAGGCGGGCCTCGGCTGCGCCCTGATGCGCGAACCGCTGATCGCGCCCTATCTGAACAGCGGCGAGCTGGTGAAAATCATCGACGCCACCATCGAGGATGGCCGGGATTACTACCTTTGCGTGCGCCAGGACAGCGATATGACGGCGAACGCGAAACTCTTGCAGAGCTGGTTACGCCACCAGGCTCTGGGTTGATATTGACTTAAGAATTTACTTAATCCAGTTCACACTTTTGTTCGGTCGCCATTGAAATCGGTAAAGGCCGCTGAGATAATCCGCCGAAATAACCCATTTTTATGATGGCGTGCTACTGCGAAAGCAGGCAAGACCAAAATAGGAATGCTCTCCCGTATATGGGGAGCGTCTCTGTTTTGGTCTTTTTTTTTGCCCCAACACCAGGGAACACTATGAACTATAACGAAACAGCAGAAAAAATCCTCCACGCGGTGGGCGGTGCGGAAAATATCCGTATGCTCACCCACTGCGCAACCCGGCTGCGCATGGAGTTTAACGACCGCGCGCAGGTCAACGATGCACAGATTGGCACCATTCCCGGCGTCATCAGCGTGGTGGAGAAGGGCGGCCAGTTCCAGATTGTCATCGGCAATGAAGTGCAGCAGGTGTACCGCCTGCTCAATAAAGCGCTGCCGGAGAAGAAAAACCCGGCAGGCGGCGATAAAAACGCCAAACCGGCCGGTATCGTCGCGCGCATTATCAGCGTCATTTCCACCACCTTTACCCCGGTTATCCCGGCGATTACCGGCGCGGGGATGATCAAAGCGCTGCTGGCGATCCTCAAACTGACGGGAGCGATCAGCGAAACCAGCTCGACCTGGCAGTTGCTGAATATCATTGCCGACGCCGCCTTCTTCTTCCTGCCGGTGCTGCTGGCCTACGGGGCGTCGCTGAAGTTTGAATGCAACCCGATTCTGGCGATGACCCTCGCCGGCGTGCTGCTGCATCCGGGCATCGGCCAGATGCTGGCGGCCGGTAAAGCGGTCGATTTTGTCGGCATCAACGTGCTGCTTTCCGATTACGCCGGGTCGGTGCTGCCGATCATCCTGACGGTGTGGCTGATGTCGTGGGTGGAGCGCTTTGCCGAAAAAGTGTCGCCTTCGATTATCAAGTTTTTCATCAAGCCGATGCTGATCCTGTTGATCACCGCGCCGCTGGCGCTGGTGGTGGTGGGGCCGGCGGGCATTTTGCTTAACGATCTGGTGGCCGCCGGAGCAGGCGCTATCGACCGCCACGCCAGCTGGTTAATCCCGATGCTGATGGGCACCCTGCAACCCTTCCTGATTATTACCGGTACCGCCTGGGCGATGACGCCGATTGCCACCGGGCAGCTCAGTAAAAATGGCTTCGAAATGATTAACGGCCCGGGGATGCTGGCGTCGAACGTGGCGATGGGCGCGGCGACGCTGTGCGTGGCGCTGAAAACCAAAAATAGCAACCTGCGCCAGCTGGCCTCGTCATCTGGTTTTACCGCGCTGCTGGGGATCACCGAACCGGCGCTGTACGGGGTGCTGCTCAAGTTCCGCCGCGTGATGATTGCCGCGATGATTGGCGGCGGCTGCGCCGGGATGTACGCGGGCTTTAGCGGGCTGGTGCGCTACGCCTTTGTCTCGCCTGGCCTGGCGGCGCTGCCGGCGTTTATCGGTGAAAACCCGATGAACATCGTCCATGCGCTGGTAACCTGCGCGATCTCCATTGTGGTGACCTTTACCCTGACCTGGTTTATCGCCTTTAAAGATGCGCCCGAGGAGCAAGATGCGGCTGAGCCGACGCCGCCGCCTGTCATCAGCCCGAAAAACGATGGCGACATCGAGGTGCTCAGCCCGCTGCGTGGTCAGGTCGTGCCGTTAAGCGACGTGAATGATGACGTTTTTGCCAGCGGCTTGCTGGGGCAAGGGGTCGCGATTCGCCCGCAGGAGGGATGCCTGAAAGCGCCGTTTAACGGCAAGGTGATGATGTTTCTGCCGTCATGCCATGCGGTTGGTTTACAAAGCGAAAGTGGGCTTGAACTGCTGGTGCATATCGGGATTGATACCGTTAACCTCAACGGCCAGCACTTCAGCTCCTCGCTGAAAGTCGGGGATGTGGTGGAAGCCGGGCAGGAGCTGATCCGCTTTGATATCGCCGCCATCGAGCGTGCCGGATACGATGTGATTACCCCGGTGGTGGTGGTCAATGGCGATGAACATTGCCAGCTCAGTGTTACCGCCGCCACACAGGTGAATTATGGCGAGTCGCTGATGGTGCAATCCGCGAAGGAGGCTCAGGCATGATCTACCAACAGCAGGCCCGATTCCCGGACGGTTTTTTGTGGGGAGCTTCGACCTCGGCCTATCAGGTCGAGGGGGCGTGGAACGAAGACGGTAAGGGACCGTCAGTTGTCGATATGCTCAGCCACCCGCCGGGCACGGCGGATTTTCGTGTCGCCAGCGACCACTACCATCGCGTGGAGGAGGATGTTGCTCTGATGGCGCAGATGGGGCTGAAGGCCTACCGCTTTTCGGTGGCCTGGTCGCGGGTGATCCCCGACGGCGACGGCCCGGTTAACCCCGCCGGGCTGGCATTTTACCACCGTCTGATCGACGCGCTGGTCCGCCACCAGATCACGCCGATCGTCACGTTGTACCACTTTGACCTGCCGTGGGCGCTGGAGCTCAAAGGGGGCTGGATGCGTCGCGAGACCGGCGAAGCATTTGTCCGCTATGCCCGGCTGCTGTTCAACGAGTTTGCCGATAAAGTACCGCTGTGGCTGACGATCAACGAACAGAACACCATGATCCTCCACCCAGGCGCAATTGGCGTACCTGCCGATCGGGCGCTGCCGGACAAAAAGGCGCTGTACCAGCATAACCACCATATGATGCTGGCTCAGGCGCAGATCTTTGCCCTGTGCCACCGTGAGTTTCCTGGGCTGCGCATCGGCCCGGCGATCAATACCACCTCGATGTACGCCGGCAGCTGTAAACCGGAAGATGCCATCGCCGCGCATAACTGGGAAACGCTGCGCTGCTGGAGCTTTCTCGATGTTGCGGTGCACGGGCGCTACAACGCCCTGGCGTGGGCCTATCTTGAGGATCGCGGCCTCGCGCCGGAAATGCTGCCGGAAGATGCTTTAATTTTACAGCAGGGGCGCCCTGATTTTATCGCCATCAACTACTACTCGACGGCCACTATCGTGGCCAGCCGGGGAGACGGCAATGATGTCGCGCCCCGCGCCGGCGATCAGCAAATTATGCTGGGGGAAACCGGGGTGTATCGTCCGGCGGAAAATCCGTGGGTCGATAAAACGCCCTACGGCTGGGTGGTGGACCCGGTCGGCCTACGCCTGACGCTGCGCAAAGTGTGCGAGCGCTACGGCCTGCCGATTCTGATCAGCGAAAACGGTATGGGGGCGCCGGATAAGCTGGAGCACGACGGGACGGTGAATGATGATTACCGTATCGCTTTCCTTGCGGCGCATATCGAGCAAATGCGCCTGGCGATTGCCGACGGCGTCGAGCTGATGGGCTACTGCCCGTGGGCGGCAATTGACGTGGTCAGCACGCACCAGGGCTATGCCAAGCGCTACGGGTTTATTTATGTCGACCGCGGCGAGGAGTCGCTGAAGAGTCTGCAAAGGATCCGCAAGCGCAGCTTCTGGTGGTATAAGGATGTCATCAGGCAAAACGGCAACCACCACGAGTCTCAACCATGATTGTTCAGAAGGTGCTCAATAATAGCCTTGTGCTCTCTGCCGACGACGATAACCGGGAGGTTATCGTTATGGGGAAAGGTATTGGCTTTAACAGCCGACCGGGGGATGAGATAGCGGCGGAGAAGATCGAGAAGCTGTTCGTGACCCAGACGCTGGGCACGCGCAGCGGCTATCTGGAGGCGCTGTCGGCGATCCCGGATGAGGTGATCGAAATGGCGGCGATGATTCTCTCCCGTGCCAATATGCAGCTGGCCAGCAAGGTCCGCGAGCAGATTTTCTTTACCCTCGCCGACCACCTGACGTTTGCCATCGAGCGCAGCCGCAAAGGGATCGCCATTCAAAACCGCCTGCTGCCGGAAGTCCGGCGCTTTTACCCGCAGCAGTTCCGCATCGCCAGCGAGGCGGTGACGATTATTCGCCAGCAGTACGCCATTGAACTACCGGAAGAAGAAGCCGGCAATATCGCGTTTCATCTGGTCAACGGCCAGAGCGAGGGCGATGACGTGGCGCAGACCATGCAGTCGGTGAAAATGCTGAAGGATATTTTTAATCTTGTGCAGTATCACTTTAAGCAGGAGATAGACACCGAATCGATTAACTACTCGCGCTTTCTGGTCCATATGCAGTTCTTCCTGCAGCGTTTACAGGAAGGGGAACTGGACGGCGCGCGGGACAGTTTCCTGCTGGTGCAGGTGATTAAGGAGTACCCGGAAGCCTACCGCTGCGCGCTGCTGATCCGCGATTACGTCAAGGCCCAGCTCGATATGACCCTCGGCGGGAACGAGCTGCTGTGGCTCACCGTCCACCTGGTGCGGATCACCGGCCTTGATGCATGAATTTGTTCTATTAATAGTGCGTATTATTAACTTTTGAGTCATTTATAGGACATCATTACATTGTGCCTGCTTCAGTCGGTTGAATTGTGATGTTCTATAAACAGGATATACTTGCAAGATATGCGCTATTAATAAGACAAGAGATTCACCATGGCAAAGCCTTCAGCTCGAACCTACTCCCGTTACAGTCGCGATGCTGCCCGACTGCTGGGTATGATGATCCGTACCGCACGCATCGAATCCAAACTCACCATTGAAGAGCTGGCGGAACGTGCCGGCGTATCGCGCGGGCTCGTCTATCGTGCTGAAGAAGGGGATATGGGATGTGCGATTGGTGCCGTGTTTGAACTGGCGACCATCGTGGGGGTGCCGCTGTTTACACCCGACAGATCGGCTATGTCATTGCATCTCGCAAACGCCGAGAAAACGCTGTCGCTGATGCCACGCGCAGTCCATCACTCAAGGAAAGAGATAAATGATGATTTCTGATAATCATATTGCACAGGTGTATGTCTGGATCTGGTTTCCCGGCGCCACGGAGCCGGTTGTCGCAGGCGTATTAAGCAGGGATAACCATCGTTTTATCTTCAACTACGGTCGCAGTTATCTGGAGCGAAAAGAGGCGATAGCGGTTTATGCGCCGGAACTTCCGCTGGTCAGAGGCGCTATTTTCCCTGCGCCAGGCTTACTGCAGGCGAGTGCGTTACGCGATGCTGCACCTGACGCCTGGGGGCGGAGAGTGATTCTGAACCGGCTGATGGGGGCACAAGGGAGAAATAGCGATCCCAACACGCTGGATGAAATGACCTACTTACTTGAGTCCGGCTCTGACCGGATTGGTGGCCTTGATTTCCAGCGTTCATCGACGGAGTACGTTCCACGTTCGCCGCGAGGGGCATCGCTTGAAGAACTTATGCAGGCCGCGTCGATGGTGGAAAACGGTATACCGTTAACCGTTGATCTTGAACAGGCGTTATTTCATGGTACTTCACTTGGTGGCGCGCGGCCAAAAGCGATGATTGAATTCGGGGAGCGTAAATTTATTGCCAAATTCTCTTCTTCGACGGACACCTATAACGTTGTTAAAGGTGAATATATCGCCATGCGCCTGGCTGCCAGCGTTGGTTTAAATGTTGCACCTGTTCTCTTTCGTCATACAGCCGGTAAAGATGTTCTGCTTATTGAGCGTTTCGATCGCCTGCGAAGCCAGACCGGATGGCAGCGTCGCCTGATGGTTTCTGCGCTGACCATTTTGGGCCTTGATGAGATGATGGCAAGGTATGCAAGCTACGAGGAGCTGACGGATATCATACGCCAGCGTTTTAGCGCACCTAAAGAAACGCTACGGGAACTGTTTGGTCGTCTCGTCTTCAACGTTATTTGCGGCAACACCGACGATCATGCCAGAAATCATGCGGCATTCTGGGATGGTAAAGCGCTTAGCCTGACGCCTGCATATGATATTTGTCCTCAAGGACGCGCAGGCAATGAAGCCACGCAGGCGATGCTGATCGTTGGTGAAAATCGGATGAGTAATCTTGCCGTATGCCTGTCGGCAGCTTCCCGATTTTTGCTGAGTGAACGTGAAGCCACTGAGCTTATTTCGCATTATCTCGAAACGGTCCGTATGAACTGGAAAGCCATTTGCGATGAGGTAGAACTAAGTGAAGTAGATAGAAAACTATTTTGGGGAAGGATGTTCCTCAATCCGTTCATTTTTGAAGGTGCGCCGGAAGTGATGATGGCACTACGCCAGTAGCGTACTCGACGCATTCGATGCCGCGTCAGTTTAACGCGGCAAAGTCAATTATCTGCTAAAGACTCATCTGACGTTTTTCAATGCCATCACTCACATCGCGCGGGTAAATCAACGATGGCGAATTTGCAGCGTCGCCGGCAGGTAGCGCTGTAGCGGCTCGGGCGTATTGCCCTCAATCAGCTGGCTTATCAGATCGTAGCAGTGCCAGGCCAACTGGCGGTTATCCTGCTGCACGGTGTCGATACGCAGCGACAGCGAATCGTACAGATAGTGGTCGTCGAAGCTCGCCAGATGGATCCCGGAATCCAGTAAATGGTGCTGACTCATATAGCGCAGCACCCCTTCCAGCAGGCCGCAGGCCGCAGTGAACAGTGCCTTTGGCGGTCGTCCAAGGCGCGCGCAGAGCGCGGCAAACATCTCGTAGCCGGAGCTGGGATGATAGTTGCCGTTAATCACCCACTCGGGGCGGAGCTCCACCCCGGCGTTCGCCAGCCCTTGGGTAAAACCGGCCAGACGATCGCGCGATGGCGACAGCCGCGGCTGCCCGCCGAGGAACCAGAATTCGTCGCGATGCTGCGGCGCAATGCGCGAAATCAGTTCCGCCGTCGGGCTGACGGAGTCGGTCATCACCAGCGGCAGCGTGCTCTCGCTGGGGCAGCGGTCAAACAGCACCACCGGCAGCTGCTCGCTGAGCTTGAGGTAATCGGCATCGTTGTGCATGCACGAGGCGACAATCAGCCCGTCAACCTGGCGGGCGATCATGTTATTGACCACCATGCTCTCCTGGGCCGGATTTTCATCGGTGCAGGAGATGAGCAACTGAACGCCGGCCTCGCGGCACAGCATTTCCAGTTCGTGGGAGAAAACGGCAAACCCGTAGTTAGTGATTTCAGGGACCACCAGGCCGATGGTATGGCTACGGTTATCCCGCAGCGAGCGGGCGTGAATACTGGGCTGGTAATGTTGTTCGCGGGCGATCGCCAGCACACGGTCGCGGGTTTCCTGCGCCACGCGGAGCTCTTTACCGCGACCGTTCAGCACCAGGCTGGCGGTCGCCTTTGAGACACCCGCCAGCTCGGCGATATCTTTAATAGTAACGCGTTTGGTTTTCATCACGACAGCATGCGCCTGAAAGTAAAACGCTTATACTACCATGCATGACCTCAGCGACCAGTAGCAGAATGTCGCCGGCGTCGCACCGCTGAACACCACTTCCCCTGGATAGCGCGGGAAGAAGCGGCTGCTCATCACCCCCGCACCGTCATTAATAAAGATTTCCACGCTTGAACGGTCGATGAAAATCCGCAACGTCTGAATATCGCCGCGCCAGTAGCGATAGAGCATCTCGTCGCTGACGAGGCTGCGTCGCGCGAGACGAATGCCGTGGGCATCGCGCTCCAGCGTTAACGCGCCGCCGAAATCGATGCTGAACGCCGCGTCGCCGGCGGTTGCCAGTTCGATTTCCATCGGTTCCAGCGGCAGAGGCTGCGGCTGCCAGCCGTGGGCGTCGCCGCGCAGGGCGGTCAGCTCGCGCAGCGGGCGTTGATACAGCGTGCCGTTGTGCCACTCCAGCTCGCGCAGGCAGGTCATCTGATGGATCCAGCCGTTAGCCAGCGTTGGCTGGTGCATCTCTTCGCCATCCGGCACCCCCATCCAGCCGACCAGCACCCGACGGCCATCGGGGGTCTGCATGGTTTGCGGGGCATAAAACTCGAACCCGGCATCCAGCTCGTGCAGCTCACCGTGGCTGAAGCGGGCGCTGGCGTAATCGACATCGCCGGCCATCCACACCGCCGGGTAGCTATTGAGAAAACGTTCCGCCTCGCGGGTGACGCCCTGCGGGCAGCAAATCAGGATCTGCTGGTCGCCGAGGGGAAACAGGTCCGGGCATTCCCACATATAGCCCGCGTCGGTGAGGTGGTTGATCCCGTAGCCCGCGATTTCGCCTTCGTGAGTCCACTGGTGCAGGTCGGGGGAGCTGAACAGCAGCACTTTGCCGTGCTTTTGCCGATCCTGAGCACCCAGCACCATGTACCAGCGGCCCTCGTGCTGCCACACTTTCGGGTCGCGCACGTGCCCGGTGTAGCCCTCCGGCAGCGGCAGCACCGGGCCGAGTTTGCTGAAGGTGCCGTCGGCATTTTCCGTCGCCAGGCACTGCCAGGCGGTCCGGCTGCCGTCGCTGAATTTAACGTTGCCGGTGTAGCACAGGGTCAGCGTCCCGTTGTTATCCACCGCGCTGCCGGAATAGCAGCCGTTACGGTCATACTCTTCGTCGGGCATCAGGGCGATCGGTTCATGCTGCCACTGCAGCAGGTCGGCGGAGCTCCAGTGCGCCCAGCACTTAAAGGTATGGTCGCAGGCGAGGGGGTTCCACTGATAAAACAGGTGGTAGCGACCGTTGAAGGTCACAAAACCGTTGGGATCGTTCATCAGCCCGGTCACCGGCGCATGGTGCCAGCGAGGATAGTGCTCGTCGGCCAGCGCACGCGGCTGGCCTTGCATAACGGCCTGCAAAATCGCAGGCAGCCGTGAGGGAAGTGACATTATTCAGCGTCCGTTTTGTATTTCAGCAGCAGAGAGACGGTAAAGGCAACGCCGAAGGCGATAACCATCCCAATAATGTAGTTCAGCAGCGAACTGGCCTGCACGATCGCCATGCCGGGGATCGCCGTCAGGCCCACCGCCGTCATATAGACATGCATGGATACCACCCAGGCACCGCCCGCCGCGCCGCCGATTAACGCGGCGATAAACGGCTTCACAAAGCGCAGGTTAATCCCGAAAATCGCCGCCTCGGTGATCCCCAGCATCGCAGAAAATGCCGACGGCAGGGTAATGGCTTTGATTTTGGCATCTTTGGTTTTAAACCACACCGCCAGGCAGGCGCCACCCTGAGCGACGTTAGCCATGGCCCAAATCGGCAGCAGGAAGTTCACGCCGATGGCGGGATTGCCCAGCAGCCCGGCCTCGATGGCGTGGAAGCTGTGGTGGATCCCGGTAATAACGATAACCGAATAGAGACCGCCAAACAGCAGCCCTGCCAGCCAGCCGGCATGGGTAATCAACGTGCTGAGAATAAACGAAATGCCGTCACCCAGCGCGCGTCCGGCCGGGCCGATAATCAGCAGGGCGATAAAGCCTGAAATGATCACCGTCAGGAATGGCGTGAGGATGAGATCCAGCGCGTCAGGGATCACCCGGCGCAGCTGCTTCTCGACGATGCTCATAAACCACACCGCCAGCAGCACCGGGAACACCGTCCCCTGGTAGCCGATCATCGCCACTTCCAGACCAAAAAAGTTCATGCTGTGGAAACCCGCCGCGACGCCCCAGGCGTTGGTCAGCGCCGGGTGGGTCAGAATGCCGCCGAGCGTCGCCCCCAGATAGGGGTTACCGCCAAACTCGCGGGCGGCGGTAAAGCCAATCAATATCGGCAGAATAATAAACGCCGCCGAGCTGCACATATCGAGAATAATGTAGATCGCGTTGCTCGGGTCGACCCAGCCGTAGGTTTTGACCATCCCCAGCAGGCCCATCAGCAGGCCGGAGGCGACGATCGCCGGAATGATCGGCACGAAGATATTCGACAGCAGGCGGGCGATGCGCTGGAACGGATTCAGTTTTTTCGCCGCCATGTCGGCGGCTTCCGATTTGCTGGATTCGCCAACCCCAGCCACCTGGATAAAGGCGGCGTAGACTTTATTCACCACCCCGGTGCCGAAAATAATCTGCATCTGTCCGGCGTTACGGAAACAGCCTTTTACCCCTTCGATTTTACCGATGGCCTGCTGATCGGCGAGCGAGTCATCGACCAGCACCAGACGCAGGCGCGTGGCGCAGTGCGCGGCGCTGGCGATATTTTCCTTGCCTCCCAACAGGGGAAGCAGCGAGCGGGAAATGTGTTCAAAATCCATAGTACCCTCTGAATGTATTAGCTATTGTTTCCGTATTCACGGGGGCGCAGTGTCTGCGTCATTATTGTTCCGGGGCGGCGCATGGTGCTCGCTGCCCCGGCTTGCTCTGGTGTCAGGCGTGGTTTATCAGAACCAGGTTTCCATCTGCATACCGAACGACCATTCGCCGCCGGATTTAAAGCCGCTGCTGCCCAGCGAGTCGTCGCTGGCGTAATTATCCAGTTTTTTGCTCCAGTCCATCCACGAGGTGTAGAAACGGATCTCCGGGCGGGTGAAGAAGTCACCGATGTTACCGACCTTGAAGGTCGGGGCGAAGGTGAGTTTATAGAAGCTGCCGTTCACCGCATTACGGTCGTTATAGCCTTCCGGTTTGAGATCCATGTACTGATAGGTGCCTTCGTAAGCGAGGGCGAAGTTCGGGTTGATCTCCTGAATCAGGCGCATGTTGACGGTGGCCCACTGGTAGCTGTCGCCATCGACATAGCGATCCTTACTGCTCTGGGCGAGGATTGCCGGAGCGATAGCCCAGTTTTTGCTGATCGGCGTGGTGCCGTAGCTGGCGAAGCGCCAGGTATTGGCTCCCGGACGCAGGGCGCCGTCGGAACCGATGCTTTTGACCTCAGCCCCCAACCCATGCCCGTAGAGCAGGGCGGTTTTGCTGGTCCCGTCACGCAGGCCGTAGAAACTGTCGTTGTGCAAACCGAGCACCGCATGCACCCCGGTATTTGCCGCGTCCCCTTTCACCAGATTGCCGTTGGTATCTTTGCGATCGTCATTGTCTTTCGCCCGCAAGCCGCTGACCATCATCTGCACCGGCCCGGCGAAGTTGTTCATGGTGACGATGTAGTTCTGGACGCTGTTGCTGGCCTCATCGATATCGCCGAAGTTGCGCCCGTACAGCGAGAGGTTGCTGCGCAGGCTGTCGTTCCACTTCACGTCATAAATCCCGCCGCCGGTCCCGGCGAGGAAGACCACGTCGGAATCGATCCAGTGAATATCGAAGTTGTCGCGGTCGAAGCGTTTCCCGGCCCACAGGGTGGATCCTTTGAACGGGCCTTCGAAGGTGGGCAGGTTGCCCAGCTCGACAAACGCCTGGCGAACGTTGAGATCGCTGGTGCTGGCGGTCCAGTCGTTGTAGGTGGTTTGTCCGTCGGCCACCATCACTTTGAAGCGGGTCGTCGCGCCGTTCTCCAGAGTCTGTTTATGCTCGAGATTCATTTCAACGTAGGTGTCGGCCTGGTTGCCCAAACGGCCGATGGCCCCGCCGGTTTCCCCAGCCGGCGTCATGTAGGCCCCGGACTGGGTGCTGGCGCCGGAGTCGTTCATGATCACCCCGGAACGGGCATAGCCATGGAACTCAAAGCCGCTGGTCTCGGCGGATTTTTTCTCCAGCTTCGCGGTGCGCTGTGCGACCTCCTGGGTGGTGTCCTGGGTTTGTTGCTGTTGCGTGGTCAACTGCTGGACTTTTTTCTCTGCCGACTCGGCGCGGTTTTCCGCCGTTTGTGCGCGGTTTTCTGCATCCTGCAACCGTTTTTCCAGCGCGATTAAACGCGCTTCGATGCTGCTGAGATCGGTCTGCGCATGGGCTGAGCCGGCGCCGGTTAGCAAAGCGATAAGAACTGCGAGTGTGCTTTTTCTGAACATTCTGGTCGCATCCCAAAAGTGAAAATGAAGATTATGTGTTTTTGCTAAACCGGTTTAGGCGCTATGTTAAACGCGATAATTGCGCGCTGTGAATATAATTTGCTAAACCGGTTTAATAATTGTGATGGATGCAACAAAGTGGGCCGCGATGGGCGGCCCGGGGGGATCAAAACTGGCGCTGAAGATCGTGCTGATAAGGCAGGGCGGTCATTGCCCCTTTGGCGGTGGTGGCGAGCGCCCCGCAGGTCTGCGCGAGGGCGATGGTGGGTTCCAGCGCCTCCAGCGTCTGCGGCATCCCATTGGCGGCAAGGCTGGCGAGCAGCCCGGCGACAAACGCATCTCCTGCTCCGGTGGTATCGACGCTGACCACCGGCTTAGCGCTGAAGTGCACCAGCTTCTGCTGGAACACCGCCAGCACGCCGGCTTTTCCCTGGGTGACCAGTAGCAAATCGGGTTGGTAGCGCTGGCTCAGAATCGCGACGCCCTGGGCTAAATCAGGGCTGCCGCTGATCAATTCCAGCTCCTCTTCGGAGAGCTTCACCACATTCGCCAGGCCCAGGGCGCGGTCGAGACAGGCGTGCAGCTGCGCCGGGTCCTGCCACAGGTCCGGGCGGATATTGGGGTCAAAACTGACCCGTCCGCCGGCCTGTTTGATCTGCGCCATCGCCGCGAAGGTGGTGCTGCGGCTGGGTTCGGCACTGAGGGCGATAGAGCAGACGTGCAGCCACTCGTTGGCGGCAAAGGTCGGCAGGTCGTCCGGCTGCAGGAACAGGTCGGCGCTGGGGCGGACCATAAAGGTGAAGCTTCGCTCGCCGCCGGGGTCAAGCTCGACCACCACGGTGGAGGTGCGGTGGTGCTCGTCGAGCCGCATATGGCTGACGTTGACCTGCTCCTGCTGCAGGGTTTGACGCATAAAGCGGCCAAAAGGGTCGTTGCCGACGCGGCCGATAAACCCGCTGTGGCCGCCGAGGCGGGCGATCCCCACCGCCACGTTGGCAGGTGCGCCGCCGGGACATTGCAGCAGGCGACCTTCCGATTCCGGCAGCAGATCCACCACGGCGTCGCCCAGTACCCATACGTTCGTTTTCATATTCATTCCACCTTCTTGCTAAACTTAATTAAAACGGTTTAGCTAATTAAAGCATAGCCCGCCAGCGATCGGAATGCCGGGGCTGATAAAGTGCGAGGCAGGGCAAGAAACGAGCCTCTGGAGGCGATAAAACAAGACGATAGCGGCAGAACTCCAGCTGTGGACTTTTACTGCCTGAGGTTCTTCTGTATATTTTCTACAGCAATGATTTGCCCGCTGCCGGTTGGTAAAGGAGAGCGCACGAAAAGATGACGAGTCGTTTTGGCAATATCCACTCTTTTTACCAGACGCTGGAACTCACGACCCACTTGCCTGAGGTTATCGCCTGTGGTGAGTCTGTGGAACTGGCCGCCGGCGACCGTTTCCAGCCCGCAGAGGGGTTTATCTACTTTGTGCTGGAAGGGAAAATGACCCTCGCCGTTGACGATGAGCAAAACCTGTTGGGGATTGTTATCGAAAATATGCCGCTGGGGTTACTGGAGTACTATTGTCCGTCGGTCAAATTAGTCTATCAGTGCCTGGAAAAATGCCGGTTTAC
Organism: Enterobacter sp. JUb54; assembly: GCF_014298075.1. Taxonomy (GTDB): domain Bacteria; phylum Pseudomonadota; class Gammaproteobacteria; order Enterobacterales; family Enterobacteriaceae; genus Klebsiella; species Klebsiella lignicola. The sequence goes on along the minus strand of NZ_CP060418.1, from coordinate 2,675,460 downwards.
TCAAGTGGCGGTCAGCGACTTTGAACGTATTTTCTTCCACTCGTCACCGCAGTATATGAAAGAGCTGGCGCAGATTCTGGTTTACATGAGCGTCTTCACCCTGGATGCCAGCAACGAAAGGGGCAATCTGTCTGGGTTTCAGACCATCAAATCGATGTTGTCACGCTATTTGTACCGCAGCGAAATTGATACCGGAAAGCGTGAAAGCTTGTCCGCGTTTATTATTAAACGAACGAACCTTTCAAGAAGCTATGTCTATCAGGTGCTGGCGGCGTTGAAAGCGGGGGGATATATTACGGTGAAAAAAGGGCAGCTTATTTCCATTGACCGGAAAATCCCTGAAAAATTCTGATTAATAACTGAGCGGGAAATAACAATTAATTATTTCCTGGTATCACTACGCCTTAATTCAGTTTTCCATTTATTTTTAAATTTTCTCTGGAGTTATTCTATGACCCTGGATTATGTAGCATTGGCTATCCTGGTTGCGGTAGTCCTGATCCTGTTTTACGGGGTAATTGTTATTCATGATATCCCTTATGAAATTGCGAAAAAAAGAAACCATCCGCATCAGGATGCGATTCATTACGCCGGGTGGGTGAGCTTATTTACCCTGCACGTGCTGTGGCCGCTGCTGTGGATTTGGGCCACCCTGTGGCGCGATGACCGGGGCTGGGGCATGAAAAGAATCGAAGAAAACCAGGACGATCTGCATCAGCGCTTAGAAACGGTGCTGGCCCGCCTTGACGGGGTACAGCAGGAATTAACGCTGCTGAAAGAAAAGGAGGCAAAATAATGGAAACGTTAATGCTTCTGACCTATGCCGCGCTGTGTATTGCGATATTTAAAATATTCCACATTCCATTAAATAAATGGACAGTACCGACCGCGGTATTGGGCGGCGTGATACTGATTGGCGGCGTGATTTTTGGTATGAACTATAACGCGCCGTTTACCGAAGTGGGGAATCAGGTTTTTCGTACCGTCCCGATTGTTTCGCAGGTGCGCGGTCGTGTCTTAACGGTGCCGGTGAAAGCCAACCAGATGCTGCATAAAGATGACATCCTGTTTACCATCGACCCGACGCCGTATCAGTCGAAGGTCGATGATCTGGAAGCGCAGGTGAAACAGGCCAGCCAGAACGCGCTGTCGCTGAATTCCGCACTGAACAGCGCGCAGGCCAACCTCAATAAAGCGGTGGCCGAACGTGACCAGGCGCAGCGCGAATATGCGCGTTATCAGGAAGGGCACAACAAAGGCGCCTTCTCCGATCAGATGGTGGATACCCGTCTTCAGACCTGGAAAGCCGATGAGGCCAGCGTTAAAGCCGCCCAGGCTGAAGTGGTGCGGGCGAAGAACGATTTGAACTCGGTTGTGAAGGGGGAGAATACCACCGTCGCCTCGCTGCTGGCGCAACTGCGCAAGGCCCAGTTTAAACTCGACAACACCGTGGTGCGCGCACCTTCCGACGGCTATGTCAGCACCGTTGGCCTGCGTCCTGGCACCATGTCGACCGCGCTGGGACTGGCGCCGGTGATGACGTTTGTGCCGATGGTGGCACCTGCAGATCGACTGTACGTGGCCGCCTTCCGTCAGAACTCGCTGCAGCGCCTGGAAAAAGGCGAAACGGCTGAGCTGATGTTCCCGGCGATCCCGGGCACCGTCTTCCAGGGCGAAGTGGCCGCTGTGCTGCCGGCAATTGGTGAAAGCCAGTTCCAGGGACAGGGAAAACTGCTGACGACCGCGGCGCTAAACACCCAGGGGCGTGCGCTGGTGGTGATGAAGGTCACCGACGATCGCTTCAAAAACTATAAGCTACCGCAAGGGGCGACGGTTGAAGCGGCGGTCTACTCCGACCATATGAAAGAACTGCTGCTGATCAGAAAGATCCTGATCCGCATGAAGAGCTGGGAAAACTATCTCTATCTCGACCATTAATTGACAGACGACGAACGGCCCGGGCGACAAAACCCGGGCCGTTTGCTTATCCCGCCGGGATTGCCAGACCGTCAATAATCACCTGCATGATCCCCTGAGAACAGGGTTCCACACGGCCGCGAACGCCGTACACCGCCGCTAAAATCTCCGGCGTAATCACCTGCGACGGCGGGCCGTCGGCCAGCAGCCGCCCCTCTTTTAACATCACCATATGATCGGCATGCCGCAGGGCAATATTAATATCGTGCACCACCACCAGGGTGGTGATATGCCGACGGCGGGTCTCCTTGCGCACCAGGTCCATCACATGAAACTGGTAATTTAAATCTAATGCGCTCAGGGGCTCATCGAGCAGCAGTAACGCCGGCTGGCGGATCAGCGACTGTGCCAGACCGACGAGCTGTTTCTGCCCGCCGGAAAGCTGATCGAGATAGCTGAGCGCCAGGTGCTCAATGCCCAGCAGGCGCAGCAGGGACATCACTTCTGCCGGGTTATCGGCCTGATGAAGGCCGCCCGCCGCACGCTGGGCGACGATAATCGACTCCAGCACATGCAGATGTACCCCGGCCGGCAAGGTTTGCGGCAGATAGACCACTTTTTCCGCTCGCCGGGCGAACGGCAGCGTCAGCAGGTTTTCCCCGGCCAGCGACAGCTCTCCCGTGGAGGGGCCAAGACCCGCAATGGCCCGCATCAGGGTTGATTTCCCGCTACCGTTAGGGCCGAGCAGGGCGGTGATTTTGCCACGTGGCAGGTGGGGAACCGTGAGGTCGCGGATCACCTGGCGTTTTGGATAACCGGCGTTGAAATGGCCGATCGTCAGCCCGGTTGGTTCTGGAGCATGCTGGCTCATACGTTCCCCCGATGGCGCAAAATAATGCTCAGGAAGAAGGGGACGCCGACCAGCGAGGTCACGATGCCGACCGGAATAATGGCGCCGGGGAGCAGATTTTTTGAGGCCACCGACGCCAGCGAGAGCACCAGTGCCCCGATGCAGGCGCTGGCGGGGAGATAAAACCGATGGTCCTCGCCAAACATCAGGCGCGCGATATGCGGGGCCACGAGTCCGATAAAGCCAATCGGCCCGACGAAGGCCACCGACAGCGCCGACAGAATACTGATGCGCAGCAGCGTGGTCAGCCGCAGGCGACGGACGTGAATACCAAAGCTGACGGCCCGGTCTTCACCGAGGCGCAGCGCGGTCAGTTTCCAGGCGTTGAGCATCGACAGGGGCATCACCACCGCCAGCACCGCCAGCAAAATCCCGACCTTTTGCCACGAGGCGCGATCGATGCTGCCCATGGTCCAGAACACCAGGCCCTGAAGGGTATCTTCGTTGGCGACAAACTGCAGCATCGACACCAGCGCGTTGAAGGTAAAGACCAGCGCGATACCAAACAGAATCACCCCCGAGGTCGCGACCTGGGTCCAGCGGGTGATGCCGTCCAGCAGCAGCGCCGCCAGCAGGGCGAAGATAAAGGCGTTGGCCGAAACAAACCACTGGGCGGGGATGCCGGGAATGCCGATCCCCAGCACGATAGCCAGCGCCGCGCCAAATGCCGCCGCCGAGGAGACCCCGAGGGTGAAAGGGCTGGCGAGGGGATTATTGAGGATGGTCTGCATCTCGGCTCCCGCCAGCCCCAGCGCGAGGCCAACCACCACCGCCATCAGCGCGTAAGGCAGGCGGATATCCCAGACGATCACCTGGGTTCCGGCGCCGGTGCTGCCGGGAGCGGTCAGGGTTTGCCACAGGGTATGCAGCGATATGCCGGACGGCCCGAGGACAAAATCGAGCAACAGGGAAGCGACAATCAACAGCAGCAGCACCAGCATCAGGCCGAGGCGGCGGCGCAGGATGCGGCGATAGTGCGCCATGACGTCATCCGCGTCGATGGTCGCCGTGCGGATACCGGGTTCAGTGGTTGAACTCATGCGGGGTTACTCACCTTGTTTCCAGGAAAAGACGAACGGCAGATCGGGCAGCGTAGTGAAATGGCGCACGATGTAGTGGTAGGTCGCATTCGAATCGAGGGTGCTAAAGGGCTGCGGATAGATATCTTTCGCCAGATACTCCATCCCCACGATATTCCACGGGTGGTTGTAGAAATGATGGTAAACCCCGTAAGCGTGCTGGCCTTTTACCGCCGGGATATTGCTGACGCCGGTGCGTGACAGCAGCGTCTGAGCCTGGGTATTGACCGCTTGCGGGCTGACCTGATAACCCAGCGGCAGCACCTGGCTGTTGCCGCGTTTTGAGCCGGTCATGATGTAAGCGTCGGGCTTCATGCTGATAATTTTTTCCAGCGACACAAAGCCGGAGGCGCCGGGCAGCACCTGTGAGCCAATATTGTTGGCGCCCACCGCCTCGACCAGACCGCCCCAGCCGCTATGCCCGTGGGTGAAGCAGCAGGCATCGCTATTGCCGGCCAGCGCTTCGACAAACACCGTCGCTTTCGGGGTGATAGCCGCCGTTTTCTGCACAATGGCCTGCAGATGCTGGCGGTAGTAGTCGGTATAGGCTTTGGCGTTGCTTTCGCGGTTGAGGACCTGGCCTAGCAGGTCGATACTGGGCGCGGTGTCCCTGGCCGGGTTGATCTCATAATCGACAAACAGCACCGGTATATTCAGCGCCGCCAGCTTGCCGATGATGCCGCTTTCGGTCAGCGCCGGCTTCGCGCGCAACTGGGCAATCATCAGGTCCGGCTGGCGGGAGAGCACGCTTTCCAGGTCGACATTGCCTTTGTCGCTGAACCCCATATCCAGAATGGCGGCCGACTGCGGCCACTTCTGCTTGAGCATTTCCCAGGTGGCAATATCCTGTTTTTTCGCGAGATTATTCCACGCCACCACCCGTTTAAACGGGTTATCGCGGTCCAGCAGCGCCAGCGCCATCAGATCCCGTCCGTCCTGCAAAATAATGCGCTGCGGTTCATGCTGGAGGGTAATGGTTCGGCCGTCGAGGTCGGTGACCGTAAGCGGATACTGACTGGCATAGCTCAGCAAAGGAGTGCCGATGAGTGCGTTGAATAATATGAGCGATCTTACTGATTTCATTGCCATAAATGAGTACCGTTGCGAATTTATAATAGAATGATTTTGATAATTATTCGCGTATGAAAATAAACGGCAGGTATATGGCCATGGATTTTAATGGAATGTTACAAACTTACTGGAAGGTATACGCCCGTACCGGAATGTCGAAAGGTTTAGCCTGAAAACGGGTGAATGCGGCCAGAAATAGTTTTAAGAACTATCCCTAAAGTCATGACCGGAATGTTATGCCATTCTGTAGGTGACTCATAACATTAAGAACGTTAGAGAGGACATGATGAAAAAAGCAATAATTGCATTATCTGCGATTCTGGTAGCAGCCCCGGTTTTTGCTGCGACAACACACGCAACTGATGATACCGTCGCGGCGGCTCATGAACAGGCGAATACCGCCAAGGAAAAACTGCATCAGGCCCAGAACGAGGGCGATGAGCTGAAGCTGAAATCCGAACATGCGGCGCAAGGCAAAAGCGATAGCGTCGGCAGCCAGGTGAGCGAAGGCGCTCAAAAAACCTGGAATAAGACCAAGGAAGGGACGGAAAAGGGCTGGGATAAAACCAAAGAAGGCACGGAAAAAGGCTGGAATAAAACCAAAGCCGCCACCGAAAAAGGGTGGGATGCCACCAAAGACGGTGCAGCTAAAGGCTGGGACGATACCAAAAAGGGCGCTGAAGACTTAAAAAATAAAGTCACTGAATAATCAACGTCTCTGAATCCGTACTGAAGATGTCCCTGATAAAGGCCGCGAAAGCGGCCTTTTTTATTGGCGATCGTTTTTCCCGGCTCGCCGTAGCGGCTATTTTCACGCGAATCCAATCTGCCAGGAATCCTCCTGGATATCCTGATACTCACTATTCCTCCACATTCTGGCGGTAAAAATAAAGCCATATCAGGAGGTGTACTATGAAAAAGATGATTTCTCTGGCCGTCATGTTAGCTTGTGCATTCAGTTCACTGGCCTACGCCGATGGCCCGAATGACAACTATAAACCTGGCCAACAGCAAGAGTGGCAGAAGGGCGACAATCGTGGTGGCCCGGATGCTAATCGCCAGCAGGGGCAGGGTAATAATGGCCCGCAGGGACATGGTGACAACCGCTATCAGGGCGGCGATAACCGTGGCCCGGATCGCGACCAGCATGCCGATAATCGTGGGCAAAGTAAGCCGCATCAGGATCGTCATGAGCAAGACCACTTTGCGTGGAATGGCCATGATTTCCGTAAAGGACAGCCGGCACCGGAACATTACCGCGGCAATGATTATCGGGTGAATGACTGGAACGATCGCGGTCTGCCTGCACCCCCGCAGGGCCAGCACTGGTCCTATATTGACGGCAACTATGTGCTGATTGCGGCGGCAAGCGGCATCATTACCTCGATTCTGGTGAACGGGCTATTGTCGCACTAAGCGAGAGTCAGCCAGTATTTCACGTCATCCCCCAGGGCAGCCTTGTGTTATTTGACGAGGTTGCCCTTTTACAATGTGAGCTTACGCAAGCGGGTATTTTGCCATTTTCCCCGAACGCACCAGAACGATACACATCGCTTATCGTCTGCAGCACCATAATCCACTGAAATAACATTAAATCCCGCCCTGGCCCTTCCCGTTGTCATAAATCGTCTACGCTTCAAATAACCTCTTCGACTCTGGTATATCAATGAAAAATATAGTGGCTTTCAGTGCACTGGCTTTGCTGGCAGGTAATAGCTGGGCGGCGGATAGCGGCGGCAGCGCGGCGCAGGCCAACAACCCGCTTGCCAACATGACCGCATTCAACATGCAGAACTACTATATTGGCGATGTCAGCGGCACAAACAAAGACGCCAATCAGTTCTGGTTCCGATACGCGACCCCCTTTTCTTTAGGGCAGAGCGACTGGTTGCTACGTGCATCGCTGCCGGTCAACACCTATCCTGCTCCTCCGACCGGCGGCCACAAGACCGGCGTTGGCGATCTTAACCTCTTTACGTCCTGGCTCATTGATACCGGCAACCCGGCGGTGAGTTTTGGTTTCGGGCCACAAATTACCGCGCCTACCGCCTCCGATGATGCCGTTGGATCGGGGAAATGGTCCGGTGGTCTGGTCAACGTGCTGTTTGATGCCAGCAGTCCAACCTTCCAGTATGGTTATCTCGCGTCGTGGCAACATAGCTTTGCCGGCGATGATGATCGTAGCGATGTTAATCTGGCTACGTTTCAACCGTTCCTTTTCTACCAATTGGGGGGAGGGACTTACCTTCGCTCTGCGCCGATTTGGGTTTACAACCTTCACAACGATAACTACAGCGTGCCGCTGGGGCTGGGGATTGGCCAGGTGATAAAACACCAAAAAACGGTATACAACTTCTTCATTGAGCCACAGGGTAGCGTTGCCGACCGTGGCCCGGGGCAGCCTCGCTGGCAAATTTTCGCCGGACTTAATCTGCAGTTCCTGAACTAAATGATACCGGTCGCTGGCGCAAGAGGCTGCGTGACAACCTCTTGCGCTGACCATACCGATGATTACTTATTTAGCTCGTCATCTGGCCAGTATTTATAGCCATTGAGCATCGCCTGGGCGGCCAAGCCTTTCTCGGTGATTTCGTACACATTCACCTTCGACGGCAGCGAAGCGGTATCTTTGGCGATGCCGTTGGCCGACGCGGCGACCGGGGCGACGCCTTTATCGTCATATTTGGCGGCCGCGTTAGCATCGGCACCAACGACGTAGCCCTGGGTGATAAAGTGATTCAGCGCCTCTTTATCATGGAATACCAGCACGGTCCGCTGCTGCTTCACGCCCACGCCCAGACCCGCGCCGCCCTGCGCCATTTTCATATAGGTATCTTTGCCGGTGTGGGTATTTTTCACCACGCCATAGCCGCTACCAAATCCGAAGACCAAAATTTTGCTGCTGTTGCTGGAAAATACCGCATAGCCGTCGGAGTGCTGAATATCGCTGCGCGCTTCCGGGTGCAGCGTATAGAGTTTACTCAGCGTTTCACTACGTATTTTCTGGATACTGGCGCGCTGCTGACTGGCAGTGTCGCCCTGTGCGCTACAGCCGGCCATCGCCAGCGCTGATGCAATGATAAGAGCCTGATATTTCATTGTTAAGTTCTACTGTATTCGGCAGGTCATTCATAAAGCGCTGTCATTATCTCTCACTCGCTCACGGGGCCTGCATAACGCCACGGGGCGAGCGCGTCTGTGCATCCTGCAACCATGACGCTGCTTGAGTTCATCCCTGCTAATGACACGCTGATTTAAGACCGATAATCGTAGAGTAAAAACGCGTTAATAATCCAAGTATTAAAAGTTTATATTTAAACTTAGCCTTAACCATGGTCTGTTTAACTGAATATTGCGTGATTTGTGTTGTGGATATTCCGTGATGGCTGGCGGTGTTTTGGCAACTTCATTTCTGACGACGCTGAAAGATAACATGCTGAATAATCATGAGTAAATGCGATGAGGTCGGCTGCAGAAATCAGAAATCCTACTTGCATTAAATAGTTATCCAGATAAGTTAATTGTCTGAACCTGTTCGTTGACGCTACTGCTTCCGACTTTCTCGCTCCCCAGCAACCGTTTGTCTGAAGCCTGATTTATTCAGGACATTTATTCCTTATTCCCGGAGACCGGCATGACCGATTTTGTGATTCCAGAAATTAAAGCCGCTGAAGATGAAATGATTGCGATCCGTCATTATTTACATGCCCATCCGGAATTAAGTCTGGAGGAGTTTAATACCAGCGAGCTGGTGGCGGAAAAACTGGCGGAATGGGGCTACGCGGTCACTCGTGAATTGGGTAAAACCGGAGTGGTGGGCTCATTAACAAAAGGCCAGCCGGGGCGCACGATTGGTCTGCGCGCCGACATGGACGCGCTGCCGATCTTTGAAACCACCGATCTGCCGTGGGCCAGCACCGCTCCTGGAAAAATGCACGCCTGCGGCCATGACGGTCATACCACCATCCTTTTGGCGGCAGCGAAGTATATTGCCTCGCCAGCCTGCCAGTTTAACGGCACCGTGCACCTGATTTTCCAGCCGGCGGAAGAGGCCATCGGCGGGGCGGATCTGATGATTAAAGACGGTCTGTTTGAACGCTTCCCCTGCGATAGCGTTTTCGCGCTGCACAATATGCCGGGGCTGCCGGTCGGCAAGCTGGGCTTCTATGCCGGTAACTTTATGGCCTCGGCGGATACGGTGAAGATAACCATTCACGGCTACGGCGGTCACGGCGCTCACCCGGAACGTGCCATCGACCCGATTGTCGCCGGCTCGGCGCTGGTGATGTCGCTGCAAAGCATTGTTGCCCGCAACGTGCCGCCGGGAGAAACCGCGGTTGTCACCGTCGGGACTTTCCAGGCCGGTATTGCCTCCAACGTCATCCCGGAAAGCGCGGTGATGGAGCTGACCGTGCGCGCGATGAAGCCGGAAGTGCGCGATCTGCTGATTAAACGTATCCATGAGATCGCCGAGTTCACCGCCAAGAGCTATGGCGCAACCAGCGAGGTTGCGGTCTACGACTCTTATCCGGTGCTGACCAATAGCGACGCGGAGACGGCGTTCGCCAAATCGCTGGCGCTGGAGGTCTTTGGCCCCGAGCAGGTGCTGCCTTCGGTGGCGCCGATGAACGCCAGCGAGGATTTCGCCTTTATGCTGCAGGCGCGTCCCGGCTGTTACTTCCTGCTGGGCAACGGCGAGAAGGGCGGTAAAGGGAGCTGCATGGTGCATAACCCTGGCTATGACTTTAACGATGACATTATTACCACCGGCGCGTCATTCTTCGCCCGGTTAGTTGAAACACACTGCCGTTGATCTCTGGAGCTGATAAAAAATGAAAAAATCTCTTCTGCTGTGGGTTGCGCTGATGGCCTCAACATCGGCGCTGGCCGCAGGGCAAAAGGAAATTCGCTTTGGCGTCGATCCCACTTTCGCGCCCTTTGAATGGAAAGACCCGCAGGGCAAGCTGGCGGGGTTTGATATTGATTTAGGCAACGCTATCTGCGCGCAGCTCAAGGCAAAATGCGTGTGGGTCGAAAGCAATTTCGACGGCATTATCCCGGCGCTGAAGGCGCGCAAATTCGACGCGATTCTCTCCGGGATGTATATGACCGAAAAGCGTAAAGAACAGATTGGCTTTACCGATAAACTGTATAACGGCCCGGTGTTCCTCGTGGCGCGCAAAAACACCCTGACGGGCAACACGCCAGAGCAGCTGAAAGGCAAAACCATCGGCGTGGAGCAAGGGTCGGCGCAGGAAACCTACGTCAACCAGCACTGGCGCCCGGCGGGCATCAATATCGTGGCCTATCAGGGAGCTGACAGCGTGGTGCGGGATCTGGAATCCGGGCGTATCGATGGCGCGGTGCTGTCCGGGATGATGGCGGACTATAGCTTCCTGCAGCAGCCTCAGGGCAAAGATTTCGCCTTCGTCGGCGGAAGTTTGCAGGATAATACGCTGTTCGGTGCCGGCGCGGCGATTGGCCTGCGCAAAGAAGACGACGCCCTGCGTCAGGAAATTAACGGCGCGATTGCCACCATTCTGGCCGACGGGACCTATAAAAAACTGTCGGGTAAATATTTTAGCTTTGACGTCTATTCCGGAACATAATGTGGTAATGCGTCCGGCGGGCACGGATTAGCCCGCCTCAAGATTCCTTTTCTTACTATCCCATGATTGTCCTTTCCAGCCCTTGCGGTGTACCGAAGGATGCAGAATATAAGCGATAAGGAGTGAACGGCATGAATACACGTCCCTTGGGCAAAACCGGATTTTCCATCGCCCCGCTGGTCTTTGGCGGCAACGTTTTTGGTTGGACCTGCGATGAGAAAACCAGTTTTGCCATTCTTGATGCTTTCGTTGATCACGGCTTTGACGCCATTGATACCGCCGATGTCTACTCCCGCTGGGTGGATGGCAATCAGGGCGGCGAATCTGAAACCATTATCGGCCGCTGGTTGCAGGCGCGTCCCGGCATGCGCGATAAGGTGAAAATCTTCACCAAAGTGGGGGCTGATTTAGGGCTTCCAGGGCAAAAAGGGCTGAAGAAAGCCTGGATCCAACAGGCTGTGGAAGCATCGCTGCGTCGTCTGAACACCGATTATATCGACCTCTATTTTGCTCACTGGCCGGACCCGGAAACCCCGCTTGCGGAGACGTTAGAGGCGTTTCATGGCCTGCAGCAGAGCGGGAAAATCCGCGCTACCGGCGCGTCCAATCTCGATGCGCTGCAGCTTTCCGCCGCGCTGGAGGTGGCACGCAAAGAGGGGCTGCCGGCCTGGCAGGTGCTGCAACCGGAGTACAATCTTTATCACCGTTCGGCGTTTGAAGGGGCGCTGTGCGACCTGTGCACCACGCGCGATATTGGCGTCGTCACCTACTACAGCCTGGCCTCCGGTTTCTTAACCGGTAAATACCGCCAGCAGTCCGATCTGACGCAAAGCCAGCGCGGCGGCGGCATTGGTAAATATCTCAACCCGCGCGGTATGCGCATTCTCGATACGCTGGACGAGGTGGCCGCCCAGCACAAGGCGAAACCCGCCGAAGTGGCGCTGGCCTGGCTGATGCATCGTGAAGGGGTGAGTGCGCCGATCGCCAGTGCGACCAGCGTGGCTCAGGTGGAAAGCTTTGCCCGTGCGGCACAGCTGACGCTCAACGCCGCGCAGCTGGCGCGTCTGGAAATTGCCAGCGCCTGACCTACGGCACCGGAGCCAGCCGGCTCCGGTGTTTCAACGTCAGTCCCGTTATCGCCGGTTATGACCGATGCGTCGTGACATTGAGGATCTCCGCGCTGGCCCCGACCGGGAAATTACTCAGCGCGGAAAAATCGCTGCCCTGATAGCCGAGGATCTTGCCGTCGGTGCGCATCTGCTGAAGATCGATCAGGATCACCCCTAACGTCGGGATGATTTTTTCCCGCCAGACGAACAGCGTCAGATCGTCTGCCACCTGCACATAATGACAGCGGTCGACATCCGCCAGCCCCTTTTCCACTCCATCCAGACACTGCCAGGCATAGAAATTATCGTTGAGATAAATATGCTCGTAGCGCTCGGTCGGGCTGTAGGTGTACTGGTTGCGCATCCCCACCAGCGCCCCGGTGAACGCCGGCAGCGGCCCCGGCTCGCGGTTCAGACGCGCAAAATGGAAACTCACCTCAACCGCCGTCAGCGGCAGACCCTGCTCGACGCGGCTGAAGGCATCCAGGCGAGCGGCTTGCTCGGTGGGCAGCGCGCCGTAAACCAGGGTGGCGTTGTGCTGCGTCAGATTGCACACCGCGCTGATGCTGGCGTGCTGCCGATCGGGATCGAGAAAGTCGATAAACAGTACGTCGGGGCGCAGGGCGGTGATGCGCCCGGCAACCGGCTGCCCGTTCCAGATAAGGTTGTGTGCATCGGCAATCTGCAGCTGATGGCGGATTCCGTCCGGCAGATAAAAGGTCAGAGATTCCCCGCTGGGTAACGTGGCGACGGGCAACACGTTGCCGTGCGGGGCAAAACCATCGGCCAGGGCGCCGACCTGAATAAATACGGCTTCTGCGGTCATGTGAGTTCCTTTTTGCTTATTGACTAAGGGGAAGAGAACGCCAGGGTCGGGACATCCACCGCGCTGGCGCCGCCGTCGGCAACCAGGGTAGCGCCGCTGATGATCGATGCCTGCGGGGAGCACAGAAACTGACAGGCGAGGGCGATCTCCTGGGCGCTGGCGGGACGGCGCAGCGGCACATCGCGGCACACCTGGCGATAGGCCTGCTCAAGGCTGATGCCCTGAGCGGCCATCAGCGGCTGCATTTCCTCGTCGGCCATCGGCGTGGTGACCCAGCCGGGGCAGATAGCGTTGGCGCGTACCCCCTGCGGGCCATAATCCCTGGCGACTGAGCGCATCAGGCCGATCAGCGCGTGTTTGGCGGTGACGTAGCCGCAGGCCTCGGGACCGGCGGCGAGAGAAGCGATCGAGGCGACAAACAGCACGTTGCCACGACGGGCCATCAGCGACGGCAGGCAGGCGCGGACGCTGGCGAAAGCGCTGTCGAGATTGCTCTCCAGCGCCTGACGCCACTGCTGGTCGCTGGTCTGCGCCGCCGCGCTGTTGCCCATTCCGCCGGCGCAGCACAGCAAGACGTCGATACCGCCCTCTTGCGCGAGAATGGCCGGCAGCAGATGGTGCTGCCAGTCGCTACCGCTGGCGGCATCGCCGGTCAGCGCCAGCGCGCCGGTCTCCTGTGCCAGCGCCTGCAGAGGGGCGAGGCGGCGTCCGATAATAATGACCGTATCGCCCGCCGCCGACATCTGCCGCGCACAGGCGGCGCCGATGCCGGTTCCACCGCCGGTTACCACCACCACTCTAGCCATTCTGTTTCTCCCGTTACCTGCGTTTTTCCTACCTTAAAAAGGGGGCCAGATCCCGGCTATCGTCCGGAAGAACGAGAGCCGGGGTCGTTCAGTTGCCCTGGCTCACAGGAATGGCCTGCGGGGCTGGAACGGCCTCCATGGTCTGGGGATCGACGGCGAGATAGCGGCCGGTTTTGCTGTCAATACCGGCGTAGTCAATCAGCTTGCCGTCGGCGTGGACCACCATGGTGCGTTTGGCAAACGCCGCATAGGCATCGCTCATCGCCTGCACCCGCTGCGGATATTGCGCCGCGACATCGTGGGTCTCCAGCGGGTCGAGTTTAAGATTGAACAGCCCCCATGGCGCATCGCCGGCCTGCGGGAAGGTTTTCACCAGCCGCCGCAGCTTCCAGTCGCCGTCAACCCAGGCGGCCTGGTTATGCAGTTCGACGCCGTAGGAGGAGCGTGGCGGCTGCTGGGTTTCGCCGGTCAGATAGCGCTTAAAGCTGACGCCGACCATCGGCAGCACCGGTTTTTTCGCCAGCGGTTTAGTGGCATCGATACCGGCGAACTCATATAAGGTCGGGGCGACGTCGTACACCGCCATGGTGGAGGTGTCGATCTTACCGTTATGCACAATTCCGGGAGCGGAGATCATAAAGTCGGTGTTGATCCCCCCCTGGCCGCTGGTGGTTTTGTGGTAGCGGGCGTAAGGGGCGTTGCTGACGTTGGCCCAGTGCGGGCCGTAGGAGACGAACGAGCCTTTACGCCCGATGTTCTGGTAGCTGTTGTCGAACTGCTTCCAGAACGACGGTTCCGATTCGTAGTAAAAGCCTTCCGCCGGGTTGGCGCCGTTATCGGTTAAAAAGAGCAGCACGGTGTTTTTATCACGCCCGGTCTGCTTCAGCGTCGCCATCACCGAGCCTATCTGCGCGTCCATATTGGCGATCATCGCCGCGTAGACCTGCATCACTTTGGCGGTGTATTTTTGCTGCTCCGGCGTCAGTGCTTCCCACTCTTTATCGAGATCGAGGCCAGGAAGCGGCGTGTCGTCATGGAGGATCCCCAGCGCCTTCAGGCGGGCAATGCGCTGGCGATAGACCTCGGCGTAGCCCTGTTCATACTGGCCTTTAAAACGTGCGATCCACTCGTCCGGCGCCTGCAGCGGGTCATGGGGCGCGGTAAAGGCCAGCCAGGCGAACACCGGCTGTTCCGACGGGGTCTGTTTGATCCACTCATTCATCTGGCTGGCGTAGGCTTCGCTGGAGTAAAAGTTGTCGGGGAGCGACACGCGCTGGCCGTCGCGGGTGTAGTAGGTGTGGAACGCCTCGACCGTGCCCAGCGGTACCGCGTCGTTAAAATGGCTGGTGCCGCCGCCCATAAAGGCGAACGAGTGGCTAAACCCGCGGTCTTTCGGCGTGGCGCCGGGCACGAAACCGAGGTGCCATTTCCCGGCCATCAGGGTGTTATAGCCGGCATCTTTAAAGCGTTCCGCCATGGTGGTGACGCGGTCGGTGAGGCGCAGCTCGTAGCCCTCTTTACCGATGGTGCTGTCGTACCACCACATGCCGCCCATACCCGCCTGTTGATTGGTATTGCCGGTTAACAACATCGAACGCGCCGGGGCGGACATCGGCGAGGTGTAATACTGGCTCATACGCACGCCCTGTTCGGCCATCGCCTGCAGGTTGGGCGTCGGGATTTCGCCACCAAAGGGGCTGATATCGGAATAGCCCATGTCGTCGGCGATAATAACGATCACGTTGGGGCGTTCGGTTTGCGCACTGTGCGCTGCGCCGGAGAGGATCATGCCCAGGGTGGCGGCCACTGCTGTTTTATTCACTGCGTATTCTCCTGTACTGGCTCGGAAGGTGGCGCACCCGCTAAGCAGACGGCGCGACACGGGAGTGGTATCGGTTAGCCAGCAGGCTGCTGGCTGTCGACAAAGGCGGCTCGCCAGGCCCGCAGGCCGTTCATGTCCCGGGAATACGGGCGCAACGGGGCGAGGATTGCGTTAAAAAAGCGGAAGTAGCCGGCACACAGCCGGTTGTAACCGGCGTCGTTGAGATGGGCGGGACAGCCGCCCTGGCAGACCATATTCACCGGGCAGCTCTGACACTCCCGGCGGCGGCTTTTTTCGCGCCCGAAGGGCAGGTGCGTGGCGCTATCGACCGCCTGGGCCAGCGTCTGTTCGCTGAGCGCGCCGAGGTGATGACGGTCGTTAATCAGATGGTCGCAGGCGTACAGCTGGCCGTCTGGCTCCATCACCAGATTGCTGCCGCAGCGGGCCGCGTGGACGCAGGTGGCGCTGGTATGGGTGAAGTATTGCCCCCACGCCTGTTCGATATTCATCACGAACACCCGCCCCATATCGCAGCGTTTGCGCCACTGATGCCAGACCGCCACCATAAAGCGTCCCCAGTTGTCGGCGCTCAGCTGGTAGCCCTGCTGCAGGGCGTCGCCTTCGCTCATCAGCGGCTGAAATTGCAGATAGCGAGCGCCCAGGCTGACAACGTGGTCGTAAATGGCGGCCGCATGGCGGGTCATCGCGTCATGTACCACCACCAGTAAATTGAATTCCACCTGATGCTGATGCAGCAGGGCGATGCCGCGCAGCGCCGCCGGATAGCTGGCCTGGCCGCGCTTATCCGGGCGGTGCTGGTTTTGCAGCGCTTCGCTACCTTCGAGACTGACGCCAATCGTAAAGCGATGCTCATGAAACAGGCGGCACCACGCATCGTTGATTAGCGTCGCGTTGGTTTGCAGGCTGTTGCTGATCGTCACTCCCGGCGGGGCATACTGCTGCTGTAGCGCCAGCGCTTTTTTATAAAAGCTCAGGCCGGCCAGCAGCGGCTCGCCGCCTTGCCAGACAAAATTGATCTCCCGTGCGCTGGGGGGCTGGGCGGCAATATAGCGGCGAATAAACGACGCCAGCATTGCATCGTCCATTTTTTGCACCGGGGTGTCGCCCTGCGGGTAGTAACAGTAGCGACAGGCGAGATTGCAGGCCGGGCCAATCGGCTTGATCAGAATATGAAAGGGCACCGTTGCCCGGGGTTCAATGGCCAGCGGAATTTGCTGCTGGCGTAGCGCGGCGATATTCAGCATCAATGGCTCCGTATTTATTTTTCCGGCGAACGCTATTATTTGGGCAGCACAAAGCTGCGCTTCCGGGAATGGTTAAGCAGCGGATAAGAAAATATTTATTAGGTATAGAGTAGCGCTTAAAAAAATCACTCGTTCTAAAGGACGAGTTACTGATAAAAAAACGGCGGGAGCAAAACCCTGACGCGGCGAGCGGCCATTAGGTTAATAACTTTTGTTTATGTTTTAATGTAATGTCGATAACAACACGGTATGTGGATTATTAACTCTTTAATTAACAGTGTGTTGAATAATTTTTTGCAACCCATATCACACTGTTAATATGTTAATGATTGTGTTACTTAAATGTGAAATGTATGCTTCATCTATCTGGTCTTCATCCGCGTTTAACGCACTTTCACCTCGACGGGAGGGGAATCATGTCTGCTTTATTAAAAGCCAGTCGTAATGATGCGATAATTGCCCGTTGTTTACAGACTATTTCACAGTTAATTCCACTGTCATCGGCGGTTTTTTATCGGGTTAATCAGCGTTTAACACCCGAAGACTATATTTTGCATAATATTTCGGCCAATACGCATCAACAATATCTGGAATGTTTTCAGCCGCTGGACCCGCTGCTGCCATCCCGCTTTAGCCACCAGGCGATTACCATGGCGGCGATGACGCCGGGGGTGTGCGACCGCCACCGTCACTATTATCACGAGTTTATGCTGCCGAATAACGTCCGCGACATGACGGAAGTCTTTATCCGCCGCGACCGACGCATAATTGCCGGTATCTCCTTAATGCGCGACGCGCCGTTCTCCAGCGAAGAGCGCCTGCGCGCCCAGGCGGTACTGCCGCTGGTGGAGCTGGCTATTCACGACTGTCTCGAGCAGGAAGATGACCTGCCAATGATGCTGACCGCCAAAGAGCGTGAAGTGGTCGGTATGGTGCGCGAAGGGGCCAGTAATAAGCTGATCGCCCGCCAGATGGATATTTCGCTCTCCACCGTGAAAACCCACTTACGCAATATTTTCGCCAAGACCGACGTGGTCAATCGTACCGAGCTCGTTTCCCGAACCTGGATGCCATCCGCTCAGCGCACGCTGCATCTGTAATCTGACTCATCGCATCCCGCGCGCCGCCGTCAATGGCGGTATTTTCCTGATGCCAGACGGTATCACTCCCTGGGCTATTGTCCGGGGGGCGGTTTTTTTTGACTGGAGCACGCATCACGATGTCGAGTACACCCGTTACTGAAAACAGCTTATCCCGGCCGACCGGCCTGGTATTTACCGCTCGCCTGCTGTGCGCCATCGTGATTTTTGCCGCGATTGCGCCGGGGATCCTGATGACCGCTCCGGCGGTGGCCGCGCAGTTAGCCAGCGAGTGGCGACTGTCCCCCGGGCACATCGGCTATCTGTTCTCGGCTGAGCTGGGAGCGATGAGCCTGGCGACCCTCCCGGCATGGTGGTGGATGAGCCGCCTCAACTGGCGCCGCGTGGCGCTGGCGGCCGGAGTGGTGTTTTTGCTGGCGAACCTGGCCTCGGCGGCGGCAAGCCACTATGAAACGCTGCTGCTGGCCCGCTTTATCGCTTCGCTGGCCGGCGGCACGCTGATGATCCTGTGCATCAGTTGCGCGGCGGGCACCGCCAATCCTTCGCGGGTGTATGCCTTCTGGGTGCTGGGCCAGCTGCTGCTGGGAATGGTGGGACTGTTGATCCTCCCCGGTCTGTTTGCCAGTTTCGGTCTGAAGGTGGTGTATCTGATCCTCGCCGCCATCATGCTCTGCTGCCTGCCGCTGGTAGCGGCATTTCCACCGCGCTTTCAGCCGATGTCGGCATCCCGCCGGCAGCCCGCCGTCGCGCCGCTGCGTAAGCTTCTCGCGGTGCTGGCGGTCCTGACCTTTTATATCAGCCTCAGCGCGGTATGGACCTTTATCGGCACCATCGGGAGCGCGGCAGGCCTGACGGCGTCGCAGATTGGCCTGGTCCTGGCGGTGGCGACGGTGTTCGGCATTCTTGGCGCCGGCGGCGCGGCCTTACGCGGCACGCAGCGCCCGGACCGCATGGCGGTCTGGCTGGGCTACGGACTGCTGATCCTCAGCATTGTTCTGCTTATCAGCCACCCGCTGCTGCTGCGCTTCGCGCTGGCGGCGGTGCTGTTCAAATTCACCTGGACCTTTGTCCTGCCGTTTATTCTCGCCCGCGTCGCCGGGCTGGATAACAGCGGCCGCTTGATGAACAGCATCAATCTGGTGATTGGCGGCGGTATGGCCGCCGGTCCGGCGCTGGCCGGGACGCTGCTGCAACATTTTTCCAGCGCCGACGCGCTGCTGGCTGCGGCAGGCGGCTGCGCCTTGCTCTCGGCAGGATTGATTCTGGCGGCTTCGCCCGCCGGAAAGCGTGATCTAACAGGAGGATAGAGTGAAAAGAAAAACCGGTTTCTTCTTTGATGAGCGTTGTTTCTGGCACAGCACCGGCCTGCATGCGGTGACCTTACCGGTCGGGGGCTGGGTACAGCCGCCGGCAGGGGGAGGCCATGCCGAGTCGCCGGAGACTAAGCGGCGAATGAAAAACCTGATGGATGTTTCGGGTCTGACCGCCCAGCTGCAGCTGTACAGCGCGGCGGCCGCGAGCGAGGAGGATCTGCAGCGCATTCATCCGGCCCATTATCTTGAGCGCTTTAAGGCGATCAGCGATAACGGCGGCGGCATGCTGGGGAAAGAGGCACCGCTGGGGCCGGGCAGCTACGAGATAGCCGCGCTGTCTGCCGGGCTGGCCAGCGCCGCGGTAGAGGCGGTATTACGCGGTGAACTGGATAACGCTTACGCGCTGTCGCGGCCGCCGGGACACCACTGCCTGCCTGACCAGTCGATGGGCTTCTGTTTCCTCGCCAATATTCCCATTGCCGTGGAGCGGGCGAAGGCGTTGCATGGCCTGGGCAAAGTGGCGATCCTCGACTGGGATGTGCACCACGGCAACGGGACGCAGCATATCTATCTGCAACGCGACGATGTCCTGACTATTTCGCTGCACCAGGACGGTTGCTTCCCGCCAGGCTATGCCGGGGAAGACGACTGCGGCACCGGCGCGGGCGAAGGCTATAACATCAATATTCCGCTGATGGCCGGCGCAGGAGACGACAGCTGGCGCTATGCGCTGGAGACCATCGTGATCCCGGCGCTGACCCGCTTTGAACCGGAGCTGATTATCGTGGCCTGCGGCTACGATGCGAACGCCATGGACCCGCTGGCGCGGATGCAGCTGCACAGCGACAGCTTCCGCGCGATGACTGAACAGGTACAGGCGGCGGCGGATCGGCTGTGCGACGGTAAGCTGGTGATGGTGCATGAAGGGGGCTACGCCGAATCCTACGTGCCGTTCTGCGGGCTGGCGGTGATGGAAGCGTTGAGCGGCGTGAGAACCGCGGTGGAGGATCCGCTGCTGGAATTTATTCAACAGCAGCAACCGCGTGAAGCATTTAGCGCTTTTCAGCGCCAGGCGCTTGATACCCTGGCGCGTCAGTTTGGCCTGAACTAACGGCCCCACGCTTCTCCGCAATCAGCGCGGAGAAGCGTTCTCCTGCGAACGCTCTTCTGTTGTTAGCGTCTCCTGCATCCACTGATTGACCGCCTGATGCATCATGCTCATGACGCTCAACAGCAGCATGCGCTGCTGCTTTTCGAGGCGCAGATAGCGGCGCAGCGGCGGCATTTTGCAGACCACTTCACTGGCGGCCCACGGCTCAATGCAGCAGCGCCAGCGCTGGTCGTCGAGGGTAAAGGTAAAGCGGCGATAGTCCAGTTCGCTGAGCGTTTGCTGCAAGCGGGGAAAACCGTTGAGATAGCGGGCGAGTTCAGCGGCGGTTTTACTGCCGCGAAAGGTGACCGGCTGGCGTTTCAGCCAGCCGGATTGATGGGCGCGGATCTTCCCCTGAGCGGGCCGGGAGACCGGCCCCTCAACGACAAATTCGCAACTGTGAATGCTCGCCATAAACAGCCGTTTCTGGCGAACGCTGACGGTGACATCGGTGCTGGCGTTAAGGTGCAGTACCGCGCTGCGCTCGCTGAGCTTTTCGCCTGGCCAGCCGGCGAGATCGCGCTGGACTGCATTCATTAACGGCGTGCTAAATGAGGGGACGGAGGACATCGGGCGTCATCTCCCCATGGTTTTGTTTCTCATAGTTGCCGATGGCGCGTTCCACCACCTCTTCGACGGGCACCGGGCGGAATGGGTTAACCCGCTGAACGCACACCGTCCAGAACAGCGCGTAGGCGGCGGTCAGCCCGAGCATGATGCCGAACGGCACCAGCACGTCGCGGCTGTCCATGCCCGGCGGGGTGATGTTGATGATGGCGATAATAATCCCGACGCTGGAGATAATCTGCGGCAGCGGAAACCACGGTGAGCGATAGGCCCGCGGCAGGTCCGGGCGGCGGATACGCAGCAGCACCACCGACAGGGTCACCAGCAGATAGGCCACGCCCCAGGCGCAAACGGCGGCGAGGATCAGCGGAACGATCCGGTCGATATCGCCGTTCAGGTACCAGGCGTGCAGGCAAGGGATCGCCACGCCGATGGCAATGGCGATGACCGGCGTCTTAAAGCGCGGGTGCAGCCAGGTGAGGAAGCGGGGCAGGGCGCCGTCCAGCGCCATCCCGTAGATAATGCGCGGCACGGCGGCCATCAGGGTGTTGATGGTCGCGCAGCCCGCCAGCAGCAGCCCGACGCCGAGCCAGTACTGGCCCGCATGGCCCATCACCCGCTCGGCAAAGGCCGGGATCGCCATCGGCGTATCCAGCAGATGGACGTTGGTCGCCGCATCCAGCACCACGTTTTCGACCTGGCGGTTAATGGCCGCGCCGTAGATAAACATGCAGCTGGCGACGCCGAACAGACCGAGCGCCATGGCGCGCGGAATGGTGCGGTGGGCCTGTTTAATTTCCGGGGCCATCGGCGTGACCAGTTCGCAGCCGACGAACATAAACATCGCCATGCCGATATAGCCGAACAGCCCGGAGAGGTCGCTGACGTTCAGCGGCGTTCCGAACCAGCCGGAAAGGTGGGTCACCGGCGCCATAAAAATACCGCACAGGCCGAAGATGGTCAGGGTGCTCCACATCCCGAAGGTCAGCACCACTTCCACCTTGCCGAAGATCTCCACGCCAATGGCGTTCAGCAGGCCGAACACCACCACCATCCCGACGCCCACCATCCAGGTGTTCTGGTGCACCGCCATCTGGCTGCTGATGGATTCGAAGTTCACCAGCGCCATCACCCCGGCGAGAATGGTTTCTGCGGTTCCGGCAAAAATATGGACGATCAGATAGGCGCACAGCGCGCCGGTGATCGCAAAAAAACGCCCCATCCCACAGGCGATATAGTCATACACCGAACCGGTGGTGGGGATCAGCGTGGCCGCCTCGGCAAAGGTGGTGACCTGTGCCTGCATCATGATAAACGCCAGCAGCACCGCCAGGGCAAAGGTGTCGCCGCCCATGCCAAAACCGCTGGTCACGGTGAGGATCACCGGGCTGGCCATAATCAGCCCGACGGAGCTGGCGAGGGTAGTGGGAAAGCCGACGACGCCGCGTTCGAGATGGCTGGCGAGTCTTTTACTGAACATAGTCAACCTCTGCACAAAATAGGGAAGGGCAGGGAGTGGCGCAAAGCAAGCACCATTCCGGATAGTCATAATTTAGGTTGGCATCCGGCTCAATGAATATCGTCCTGAAGGTGGAGAACGGCGGTTGATTCTGTGATGTAGAGCAGATGCTACTCCCCGCCGCCGTGCGCCGGGGAGTAGCGGGGGCATTAGCGGCTTTCGACGTTGGCCAGGTAGTGCTTAACGAAGCGCGGCGTCAGGATTTTCCACTCCACTTCAGTGCCCTGTTTGACAAACCAGCTGTCGCCCGCCACGAAGCGCTGTGGCTGGCCGCCGGCGACGGTCAGCTCCACTTCGCCTTCGAGGACGGTGGCGTGTTCGGTAAACGGATAGGTCATGGTAAAGCTCCCCTGGGTGGAGGAAAACAGACCGCAGGTAAAGGGGTCCTGCGGTTCACCGTAAATCATGGCGCCCGCTACCTGCGGATCGCCGGCGGTCGGCGTCGCGCCCAGCAGGCTGACGCTGCCGATAGGCTGCAGTTCGGGAACGGGTTGATCGAGTTTAAATGCGTGCATGATGTTCTCCTGGTTAACTCCGGCCTTTCCAGTAACCGGCGGTTTGATGCATCAGTTTTCCGGCGGTGACCAGCAGCGTGCGCAGGCTGTCACGACCGTGGATTGTCGCGTGGGGAATGCTGCTCATCAGGCGGTAGCGATCGGAACCGCCATTGATGCCCTCGGCGAGAATTTTGCACACGATGTGCGAGGGGGTAACGCCGAAGCCGGAGTAACCCTGAACGTAGAAGACGTTATTGTGCTCGCGCAGGGTGCCGATCTGCGGGAACAGGTTGGCGCTGCAGGCCATCGGGCCGCCCCAGGCGAAGTCGATTTTGACATCCTTCAGATAGGGGAAGACCTCCGCCAGCAGGGTGCGGTTCCAGGCGGCGAAATCGTTGGGCGTATACTCAAGATAACGGGTGGCGCTGCCAAACAGCAGGCGGTTTTCCCGGGTAATGCGGTAGTAGTTGATCACCGGGCGAATATCGCTGAAGGCGCCGCGCAGCGGGCTGATGCGTTCAATCAGCGCATCGGACAGCGGCTCGGTCGACACCTGATAGGAGTAGGTCACCAGGGTCTTGTTGTAAATCTCCGGCTCCATATTGTTGAGGAAGCTGTCGCAGGCCCACAGCAGTTTGGCGGCCTTGACGCTGCCCATCGCCGTGCGGACGCGGACCGTTTTACCGTAATCCACCTCAACCACCGGCGAGGATTCGAAAATCTTCACCCCCAGCGAGTGCGCCGCCTGCGCCGACCCCAGCAGCATATTCAGCGAGTGGATCTGCCCGCCGCCCATGTGCTTGAGCGCGCCGCAGTACACGTCGGAGCCGACTACCTGCTGCACGTCGCTGCCGGTATAGAGGGCGATATCTTCATCCGGGGTGGCGGCCTTGAACTCTTTCTCCCACTGGCGCAGCGTCTTCAGCTGACGCTGGTTGTAGGCCAGATAGCCGTAGCCGGGGACGAAGTCGGCGTCGATATTGTATTTTTGAATGCGCTCGCGAATGATCCCCGCGCCAAGGTTAGAGATTTTAAACAGCGTCTCCAGCCCCTCTTTCCCCACATGTTTTTTTACTGCTTCAATGTCGTGACCAATACCGGCCATCACCTGGCCGCCGTTGCGCCCGGTGCCGCCGTAGCCTAAATGGCGGGCTTCCAGCACCACCACGTTGGTGATGCCCTGTTCCGCCAGCTCCAGCGCGGTGTTGATCCCGGAAAAACCGCCGCCAATGATCACCACGTCGGCTTCGATATCGTCCTGCAGCGCCGGAAAATGCAGCTGGTATTTTTTGGTGGCGCCATAGTAGTTCAGCGCATCGATTTTGATATTCATAGCGTTACCCTGTCTCGCCTGGCTAAGGCACCCATCACAGCATGGCGGCGGGGGGCTGAATATCGTCCGAAAGAATGACGTACTTTAGAACGATAGGCTGCGCGAACCGGATGTGGTGGGATGGGGAACATTTTCTGAAACCACGGATGCCACCGATGAGCGACGTAACCTTGCTTGCTGAAGTAACCGCGTTTTTACGCCAACCCCACGGCCAGTTTATTGCCGGGGAAGCCTTGCCGGGCAACGGACCGACGCTGACGGTCGTCAATCCCGCCACCGGTAAAGCGATAGCGAACGTGACATCCGCGAATGCGGATCAGGCGGCCCAGGCGATGGCGAGCGCCAGCCAGGCGTTTGCCGTCTGGCGTGAGATGCCGGCGCTACAGCGCGGCACGCTGCTGCTGAAACTGGCGGACCAGCTGGCAGCGCATCGTGAGGAGCTGGCGCAACTGGAGAGCCTGTGCTCCGGGAAAACCATCTCCCTGGCGCGGATGCTCGAGCTGGATCAATCGGTGGCGTTCCTGCGCTACTTTGCCGGCTGGGCCGGGAAAGTCACCGGGGAAACCCTGGATGTGTCGCTTCCGTCGATGGCCGGCGAGAAGTACACGGCGTTTACCCGTCGCCAGCCGCTGGGCGTGGTGGTGGGGATCGTGCCGTGGAATTTTTCGATCATGATCGCTATCTGGAAGCTGGCGGCGGCGCTGGTGTGCGGCTGCACCATCGTGCTGAAGCCGAGCGAATATACGCCGCTGACCCTGCTGCGGGTGGCGGAGCTGGCCAAAGCGGCAGGGATCCCCGATGGCGTGATCAACGTGGTTAACGGCGCCGGGGGGGATATCGCCCAGCGGCTGATTACCCACCCGGCCTGTGCGAAGGTCAGTTTTACCGGTTCGGTGGTCACCGGCGGGAAGGTCCAGCAGTCGGCGACCGGGGCCGGGAAACGCGTCACTCTGGAGCTGGGGGGTAAAAATGCCGCCTTGTTCCTCGACGATCTCACCCCCGAAGCGATGGCCGACGGCATTATCGAAGCGGGCTATCTCAACCAGGGGCAAATCTGCGCCGCCGCCGAGCGGTTTTATCTGCCGGAAGGCAAGCTGGATGCGGTTCTTGAGCTACTGAAACAGCGACTTTCAGCGCTGCGTCCCGGCTCGCCGCTGGACGAGCAAACGCCAATGGGGCCGCTGGCCAACCGGCAGCAGTTTGAGAAAGTCCTGCAGCTGATTGAGACGGCGCGGCAAGAGGGCGACACCATCGTCTGCGGCGGCGAAGCGCTGCCCGGCGAGGGCTATTTTGTCCTGCCGACGGCGGTGAAGGTGCGTAGCGAAAACAGCACCCTGATGCAGGAAGAGACGTTCGGCCCGGTGTGTAGTTTTATCGGTTACCAGAGCGAAGCGGATGCGCTGTCCCGCATCAACGCCTCGCCGTTTGGCCTCGCCGCCAGCGTCTGGTCGGATAATATCCGCAAGGCGCTGCGCTACTCTGAGGCGATTAACGCCGGGATCGTCTGGGTGAACATGCACACCTTTCTCGACCCGGCGGTGCCGTTCGGCGGCATGAAAGGGTCGGGCACAGGGCGTGAATTCGGTAGCGCGTTTATCGATGATTACACCGAACTGAAATCGGTGATGGTGCGCTACTAATGTGCGGCTGACCTGTTACCGGAGTGTCAGTAATAGTTAACCGTAAACGTGACGCGCCCATCCGCCTTCCCTGAACTAAATGCCGATGATGTCTTAACATAACGCGCAACAAGTGGGTAGGTTATTGTACTGTCGCCCGTTTTAGGCAAATTAACGACAGACGGGCGGTTAAAAGCAAAAGGTTCAGGGGATGGTGTACCGGGCGTACCATGAGCAATCTGTATACCAACACCTCTGGCCGATTCATCGGATGGCGTAATATTAATCACGCCATTTTCTGCATCAAAAATACCGTTCACAGGCGCAAGGCTGATGCTGATCTGGTTATTGGTTGTGGGGGGAATATCACCCGTGGCTAAATTGACCCGACTATAAGCCGAGTGATAGCCCGAAAAAACAGGGCAATCGGTCAGTCTAATCGATGCGTCCACCCACGGTGTGCCATCGGCGGCGGAGAACACTGACGCGCTATGTGTCCCCAGAGGAACTTTGACATCCGGCGTCGTGCAGGTTCTGGCTGAGACATTGATTGAGCCCGATAACTGATAACGTCTGGCGATGATCGGGAAGTTTCCAGCCATATTCGACCCTGCTTCATAGTATTTCACCATGCTCGGGAACGAGGAAGAATCAATGGTGTAATTTCCGGGAGGAGTATTACCTATTTTCATTAATGAAATATCAAAGATGCTGGACATGCCAAAATAAAATGCTTGATTTTCGGTGGTGGTAATTAGATTCTCAAACGCCATCACGGGGGATTCTTTTGTCACGGCTTTTCCGGCATACCACACGGCAATACCAACGCCGGGAATATTGGTTTCATATATTTGGCCGCCGAATGGCGACCCGGACCAGGAAGATAAAGGGAAATTGACTGACTCTAAACCTAACATCCATTTAACACTGCCGCTCTCAGGGGTCGGTGAACTACATTTCAGATGTAATTCAATCGGAGCGGAAATGGTACCGCCATATAACACGGTGCCTAATGGCATGTCGGGTCCGATGGTTATATTATTTGCAATGATGCTTAACGTTTCTTTTTTTTCAGGAATATCCTGCTGACATTGCACTATTGCGTTAGCCCATGGCGAGCACAGCATAGACAATGACAATAAATATTTAATGTGAAAATTAAAACGCATAAAAACTTTATCTCCAGGCTGAATTTTTTGTATTTGATTGCGTTATCTTCAGGTGTTGCGTCATGATGTTTTGGGCAATTTTATAGCTTAATGAATATTATTTTGCGTATGTTAGTGGCTAGAGAGAGAAAATGAAATTGAAGTTTTGTTTTTTATTCTTAATAAATCTTTGGTTAATAGTGAATCCACTATTGGAGGGCGGTTGGTTTTTGTTATTAATCGTATTTTTTTGAATGTTTTTTTACTTCAGACTGGCGCTGGCAGGGGGCGAAGCATGCGATAAATTATGGCAGATGTCTCAGCAGCAGCTCCCGTCAGGTGGTTTGTATCAAAAGTAGTAAAGCAAACAATCAAAAGCTGATCTTTGGCGGTAATTAAACGCTCAGCTATTTATATGCAATGGTAAAAGTGACTTTTCCGTCAGCCTTTCCTGGCCTGAGGCGTTCATTCGTTTGAATATAGCGGGCTGCCAGCGGAAACGTCATGGTGCTACCCGCGCTGGATATATCTTGCTGGTAAGGATTACCAAATGTTACCAGCCGGGATTCCGCGCTAGCCACTGACCCCATTCCTATTTGAATGCCCACGCCGCTGGCTGAATTATCGCCCTCCGCGACGGACATAATGCCGCTGTTGCTGTCGATGGCCGCGGACTGGGGGGGAGAGACTAACGGTATATTTATTTTTGTAGACCGGTTCGCTCAGACTAGCGGTTCCGCCATTATCCAGATTATGGCCTGCGCGATAACCGTAAAAATTGTCGCACCCCGTCATCCGGATGCTGGTATCTTGCCACTCAGTACCCGAGCCCTTTCCGCGAAAATCTCCCACGCTCCAGGTACCCATCTCTACGGCGACATCCGGCGTGGTGCAGCTGGGGGGGGGCACGGTAATACTGCCGGTAAATGGCATTGCCATTGTCGTGACCATGAAACCATCCTGACCGAACAGTTCCGAATAAACGGGAAGTGAGGCTCCGATGATAGTTCCCGGGGTAATCGGCCCGGTTTTGATTAAATACATAATTGATGCGGCATTTACTATGCTGTCACCGTTCCAGATACAATTACTAGAGTTAACACATACTGCTGCTGCGTGCGGAACATCATAAACGGTGTAACCGCTATTTAAAGCAAACCCCACGCCGGGCATGGATGTCTTAAAAACTACCGAGCCGACAGGGACGGGGGGGTTAAAGTCTTCGGCTTTGCCCAGAGTGCCAGCCGATGTTGCCATTTTCTGTAAGGTATAAAACTGGCCCTGCTCAGTACATTTTATGGCTACCTGAATCGGACGGTTGAATACCCCTCGATAAAGTATGGTACCTAGCGGCATATCGGCTGGTGCAGATACTGTGGCATTCAACGCTACAGTACCGATTATCGGTGAAGCTGGTACGGAAAGGTCTGAACGCTGCACCATTTCGCACGAAGCATAGACATTTCCCCCTGCCAGGCAGGCCGTCAGTCCCAGCAAAATTTTGATTCCAGTATTTATCACAGCACAACTCCCTTGTCCGTTGGTGGTTCTTCACCACCTGCTGCGGGGCAGAAACTGCCGCTCTGTTATCCGCGCATTACTACAACTACAGCAGTCTTATATTGGCGTTGAACGTTAACAGCTGTGCCAGAGAAATAAACTGAAATTAACTTTAATTGTATTAACCTGGTGTCGACTCTGCCCGGAGTAAGGTGATGAGCGGTACAATGCAGGTGAGTTTATTTTATCTTTGGTCTTCTTAACTTTTCTTGGGATTGTTTATTTTATTTGAGTTTATGCGGGAAGCATATCTACTTCGCTTTGCCAGATTCCTTATATCACAGGCGTTGGGCTGCGCCTCTGAATAGCGCTAAACCGGCAGTCGACCCCGCGGTAATCTGGCGACAAAACTATCGACATATCATGATGTAAATTAAAAATATTATCGTTTTTACCTCTTAATCAGGGTGATTGCACTTGCCTGAGAGTCGATAATGCGTATAGTTCTCATTCTTCTTTTTGTTTGCAGGCTAGGCATGGACTGACCTGCGCCAGTGACTTGCTCACAGGGAAACAGCGAAGGCACAGGGTGGAGCTCACTCTCGTCAGGCCGGAAAATCATAATATCGGCGCGGAGCTACCACTGGCTCATTGATTTTGTTAAGGATCTCCACAATGAAATACACCATACCGGTATTAGCTCTGGCGATTTCTGCTGTCTTAAGCGGCTGCGCTGCTAACCGCTCCGCCCCTGTCACCCCGCCTGCGGTAGAGAAAACCACCACCACCACCGCCGCACAGCCGCTGAAGCGCGAGCTGGCGGAGGGGCTGTACGAAATGGCGCTCAGCCCGAAGGGCGATGCCCTGTACGTTGCCAGCGCGGAAGGGTTTAAAGATGTGCAGGGCGGGGCGGTGTACAAGCTCGACCCGAAAACCCTGAAGACGATCGGCCTGAGCTACACCGACCTGAAAAACTTTGCGGTACAGATAACGCCAGACGGCAGCACGCTGTTCGTGACGAACTCGCTGGATGGCGGCATCAGCGCCATCGACACCGCTACCGGTAAAGTGAAAAAACGCCTGCTGTTCAGCGAGCGCAATGACAAAGACCTGCCGTACGGCGCGCGCCAGATCCTGCTGCTGGATAACACCCTGTATGCCGGCGCCGTTGCCGATCCGGCGCAAATCTGGGTGGTGGATGCCACCACGCTGAAGCTGAAAACGCGGATTAAAAACACCGGCAAATGGATGACGGGTCTGCACTATTCTGCGCAAACCGGACGTCTGTATGCCGCCAACGGCAGCGGTGAAATTCTGGTGATCAACCCGCGCACTAACCGCATTGAGCAGCGCTGGAAACCGCTCGGCGATAAGCCCGCGTTGTTGCTGAACCTTGCCGAAGACAGCAAGACCGGCCGCCTGTTCGTCACCGACAACTCGAAAGCCAAAACCACCCTGGTGCTGGACATTCATAGCGGCAAGGTGATTAAGCAACTGGACGTGGGCGACTCGCTGGCGGTGCAGTTCAACCCCGTACGCAATGAGATTTATATCTCCCAGCGCGAATCCGGCAAGGTTATCAGCCTCGACGGCACCAGTTATGCCCTGAAGCACAGCTGGGCGATCCCGGCGAACCCGAACAGCCTGCTGCTCTCCGCCGACGGCCAGACGCTGTTTGTCACCGTCAAACAGCCGTTTAACAAAGATCATTCGACCAAAGGCCCGGACAGCGTTGTCCGTATCGACCTGAACGCGAAATAAGAAATTCGGGCCCGGCAGCGGGCCCTTTGTTTTACTTTCCTCACCGATGGGACACATTATGCATACCTCTCACTATCCGGCTTTCCCGCTACGGAAAACGCTGCTGGCGTTAACCATTGGCGCGATCGCCCATTCCGCCACGGCGGCGGAAAACGACGCCGAGCGCAAGAAAACAGAAGAAACGATGGTTGTCCAGGCGGTTCCCGACAGTGATTTTAAATCTGGCGGCGATCTGGCGGTGCCGGCTTATCTCGACGGACAGGTAGCGAACGGCGGTCGTCTTGGGATGCTGGGTGAACAAAACGCGATGGACGTCCCGTTTAGCATCATCGGGTATACCTCTAAGCTGATTCAGGACCAGCAGGCGCACACCATTACCGACGTGGTGAGTAACGATGCCGGGGTCCAGCCGGTACAGGGCTATGGTAACTACGCTGAAACCTACCGTATTCGCGGCCTCAAATTCGATGGCGATGATATGACCCTCAGCGGGCTGGCTGGCGTGGTACCGCGTCAGGTGGTGGATACCGCCATGCTTGAGCGGGTAGAAATTTTTAAGGGGGCGAACTCTCTGCTTAACGGCGCCGCCAGTTCAGGCGTTGGGGGGATGATTAACCTCGAGCCTAAGCGGGCGGAAGATACCCCGACGGCTCACGTCGGTGTGGATTACACCTCTGATTCTCAGGTTGGTGGTTCGCTGGATTTAGGGCGCCGCTTTGGTGACGATAACCAGTTTGGCGCACGGGTAAACCTGGTGCATCGCGAAGGTGAGGCGGCGGTCGAGAATGACAAGCGCAGAACCACCCTGGCCTCTATTGGCCTCGATTATCGCGGCGAACGTCTACGGAGCTCTTTTGATTTTGGTTATCAGAAGAAAACGTTCCATGGCGGTCCGATGGGAATCAACATTTCTGCTGTCGATTTTATCCCGCGCCTCCCGGGTAATACCCATAACTACACGCAAGACTGGGCCTACAGCGATATCGAAAATGAGTTTGGTATGCTGAGAGTGGAGTACGACATTGTCGATAGATGGACGGCCTATGCGTCGCTGGGCGCTCAGCATGCCCATGAGATTGGTTTATACAGCGCGTCTAAGTTGATCGATCGCGAGGGTAACGCCACCGCGGGACGCCTGGATACCAACCGCTACATTGATACCGCCAGCGGTATGGCCGGAATACGCGGGGAGTTTGCTACCGGTTTTGTCTCGCACAAAGTGAACGTCGGCTATTCGGCGAAAACCCAGAACGATAAAACGGCATGGCGGATGTCTAAAGCTGCGGATAACCCGCAGGTAAATATCTACGATACCCAGCAGGTTGCCCCTCCCGCGAACTCATCTTTCGGCGGTGACTATTACGATCCGCTCACCAGCGGTCGTACCCGTTCGCAGGGCTGGTTGCTGAGCGATACGCTGGGCGTGCTGGACGATACGCTCCTGTTTACCGTTGGCGCACGTCATCAAAAAGTGGTGGTGCGTAACTACGACAAAACCACCGGTTTGCAAAGCGATGCGTATGACGACAGCCGCTGGATGCCAACCTATGGGGTGGTCTACAAGCCGTGGGAGGTTATCTCTTTATACGCTAACCATACCGAAGCGCTGCAGCCGGGAAGTAATGCTCCGACCTCCGCGACCAACTATGGTGAAAGTATCGGCATCATTCACTCCAAACAGAATGAAGTCGGGGTGAAGGCTGATTTTGGCCGCATTGGCGGCTCGCTGGCGCTGTTTGAGATTAAAATGCCCTCAGCATTCCTTGATAGCCAGAAACACTATGGCCTTAACGGCGAGCAGCGTAACCGCGGCGTTGAATTTAACGTCTTCGGCGAACCGATGTATGGCCTGCGCCTGAATGCCAGCGCCACCTGGCTGGAAGCCGAGCTGTCGAAAACCAAAGATGGCATCAACGATGGTAAAACCGCGATTGGCGTACCGGGATTCTATGCGGTGCTGGGCGCAGAGTACGACATCAAGCCCATCGATGGCCTGACCGCAACAGCCCGCCTCAACCATTCCGGATCGCAGTACGCCGATCAGGCGAACACCAAGAAGATCGATAGCTTCACCACCCTCGATCTCGGCGTGCGCTATCGCCTGGCGCTGAACGAGAATCAGAACCAGATGACGGTGCGTGCGGGCGTGGATAACGTGACGGATGAGAACTACTGGTCCGGCGCGGATGACAGCGGAACCTATCTGTTCCGTGGCGAACCACGGACGTTCAAAGTGTCGGTAGGCTACGACTTCTAAGTCACTATGCAGGAGCGGGCAGGTCTGCTCGCTCCTCGCTATCGAGTCATCCACGAACGAAGCCAGCGCATCTGTAACTTGAAGTAGGGCCAGCAGAAGTGTAAAAAGGTGCCCCTTCATAAAAACTAACAGGTGACCGACGTGAAAGACGCGTCAACGCAGCCAGATACCGCAGCAGATAGCGGTCCGGCGCTTCATCGCGGTTTACAGAACCGACATATTCAGTTAATTGCTCTGGGCGGTGCCATCGGTACCGGTTTGTTCCTTGGGATTGGTCCGGCGATTCAAATGGCCGGTCCGGCGGTGTTAATTGGCTATGCGGTCGCCGGGATCGTAGCGTTTTTGATCATGCGCCAGCTTGGCGAAATGGTGGTGGAAGAGCCGGTATCCGGATCCTTCGCCCACTTTGCCTATAAATACTGGGGCCCGTTTGCCGGTTTCCTCTCCGGCTGGAACTACTGGGTGATGTTTGTGCTGGTGGGCATGGCGGAGCTGACCGCCGCCGGCATCTATATGCAGTACTGGCTTCCCGATGTCCCCACCTGGGTCTGGGCCGCGGCCTTCTTCGTGATTATCAACGCCGTTAACCTCGTGAACGTCCGCCTGTACGGCGAGGCGGAGTTTTGGTTTGCGTTGATCAAAGTGCTGGCGATTATCGGCATGATCGGTTTTGGCCTGTGGATGCTGTTTGGCGGCCACGGCGGCAGTAAAGCCGGCTTTGATAATCTGTGGCGTCATGGCGGTTTCTTTGCCACCGGCTGGCATGGCCTGGTGATGTCGCTGGCGGTGATTATGTTCTCCTTCGGCGGCCTGGAGCTGATCGGTATTACCGCGGCGGAAGCGCAGAATCCGGAAAAGAGCATTCCGAAGGCGGTCAACCAGGTGGTGTACCGTATTCTGCTGTTTTATATCGGTTCGCTGGTGGTCCTGCTGGCGCTCTACCCGTGGGTAGAGATCAAATCCGACAGCAGCCCGTTTGTGATGATTTTCCACAATCTTGACAGTAACGTGGTGGCTTCTGCACTGAACTTCGTCATCCTGGTGGCATCGCTGTCGGTCTATAACAGCGGCGTTTACTCCAACAGCCGGATGCTGTTCGGCCTGTCGGTTCAGGGCAACGCGCCGAAGTTTCTCGCTCGCGTCAGCAAGCGCGGCGTGCCGGTCAATTCGCTGATCCTCTCCGGGGTGATCACCTCGCTGGTGGTGCTGCTGAACTACCTGCTGCCGCAAAAAGCGCTGGGTCTGCTGATGGCGCTGGTGGTGGCGACGCTGCTGCTGAACTGGATCATGATCTGCATGGCGCACCTGAAATTCCGCGCCGCGCAGCGACGTAAAGGCCGCGAGTCGAAGTTCAAAGCGCTGCTGGCGCCGGGTGGCAACTATCTGTGCATTGCTTTCCTGGCATTGATCCTGGTGCTGATGTGCACCATCGACGGCATGCGCCTGTCGGCCATTCTGCTGCCGGTCTGGATCCTGTTCCTGTTTGTGGTCTTCAAACTGCTGCGCCGTCCGGCGTAATATCTCTTGCCCCGGCATCCGTCGGGGCACTCTGCTTATTATTGTGATCGTCTTCGCGCTTAACGCATATCGCTAAGGATCTTCTTTTTGTAATCGATTACTTTCTATTTCGAGATGTTTTGTAATCGATTACTTTTTTGAGGGTGTGAACATGGTATCCACAAGTGAAGGTCGTGAAAGTGCCTGCGTGCAGCACCGGTTTCTGGTGCCGCGTTTGTCGTTAATGATGTTTATGCAGTTCTTTATCTGGGGAAGCTGGTCGGTGACCCTGGGGCTGGTGATGACCCGCTACGATATGGCGTTGCTGATTGGCGATGCGTTTTCTGCCGGGCCGATTGCCTCGATCCTGTCGCCGTTTGTGCTGGGGATGCTGGTCGACCGCTTCTTTGCTTCGCAGAAGGTGATGGCGGTGATGCACCTGGCGGGCGCGGTGATCCTGTGGTTCGTCCCGCAGGCGCTGGTGGCGCAGAATGGCGCGCTGCTGATCGGCCTGCTGTTTGGCTATACGCTGTGCTATATGCCGACGCTGGCGCTGACCAACAATATCGCCTTCCACAGCCTGAGCAACGTCGATAAGACCTTCCCGGTGGTGCGCGTCTTCGGCACCATCGGCTGGATCGTTGCCGGGATCTGTATCGGGGTCACCGGGATTTCTGACACCACCACTATCTTTAATCTGGCGGCGCTGTGCTCGGTGGTGCTGGCGGTCTATAGCCTGACGCTGCCGCATACCCCAGCACCGGCCAAAGGCATCCCGGTGAAATTTCGCGATCTGTTGTGCGCCGATGCTTTCGCGCTGCTGAAGACGCGCCACTTCTTTATCTTCTCGCTCTGCGCCACGCTGATCTCTATTCCGCTGGGGACCTACTACGCCTATACCGCCTCTTATCTGGCGGATGCGGGCGTGGCGGACGTCAGCACTGCGATGTCGTTTGGTCAGATGTCGGAAATCGCCTTTATGCTGGTGATCCCGCTGCTGTTCCGCCGTCTGGGAGTGAAGTACATGCTGCTGGTCGGGATGGCGGCGTGGTTTGTCCGTTACGCCTTCTTTGCTCTCGGCGTGAGTGAAGAGGGGCGCTTCCTGCTCTATCTCGGCATCCTGCTGCACGGCGTGTGCTATGACTTCTTCTTTGTCGTCGGCTTTATCTATACCGACCGCGTGGCGGGGGACAAGGTCAAAGGCCAGGCGCAAAGCATGATCGTCATGTTTACCTACGGCATCGGCATGCTGCTGGGCTCGCAAATTTCCGGCGCGCTGTATAACCAGCTGGTGGCCGGGCAGACCGTGCCGCAGGCGTGGGTCACCTTCTGGTGGATCCCGGCGGTGGCGGCTGCAGTTATTGCACTGATTTTCCTTTTCTCTTTCCAGTACAACGAGAAAGAGCAGCACTGATTTTAAGGAGGTGGTATGAAAACGATCAAGGGACCGGGGATTTTTCTGGCACAGTTTATCGGGCCGCAGGCGCCGTTTAACACCCTGGACGGGATCGCGGCCTGGGCCGCCGGGTTGGGTTATCAGGCGCTGCAGATCCCGTGTAATCATCCGGCGATTTTTGATGTCGAGCAGGCGGCGGCGAGCCAGATCTACTGCGATGATATTCGCGGGCGGCTGGCGGAGCATGGCCTGACCATCAGCGAGCTGTCCACGCATCTTGAAGGGCAGCTGGTGGCGGTCCATCCGGCCTATGACGCGGCGTTTGACGCATTCGCACCGGCGGCGCTGCGCGGTCAGCCGCAGGCGCGGCAGCAGTGGGCGGTGGAGAAGGTGCGCCAGGCGGCTATCGCCTCGGGGCGCTTAGGTCTGCAGGCCCACGCGACCTTCTCCGGCGCGCTGGCGTGGCCGCAGTTTTATCCCTGGCCGCCGCACAACCCGACGCTGATTGATGAGGCCTTTGATGAACTGGCGCGCCGCTGGCGGCCGCTGCTCGATAGCTTCGATGAGCAGGGGGTCGATCTGTGCTACGAGATCCATCCCGGCGAGGACCTGCACGACGGCGTAACCTTTGAGCGCTTCCTGCAGCGGGTGGATAACCATCCGCGCTGCAATATGCTCTACGATCCCAGCCATTTACACCTGCAGCAGATGGACTATCTGGCCTACATCGACATCTATCATGAGCGGATCAAAGCCTTCCACGTCAAAGATGCTGAATTCCGCCGCGACGGGCGCAGTGGGGTTTACGGCGGCTACCAGAACTGGCTGCAGCGGGCCGGGCGCTTCCGCTCGCCGGGCGACGGGCAGATTGATTTCAAAGGTATTTTCAGCAAGCTCACCGAGTACGATTTCGACGGCTGGGCGGTGCTGGAGTGGGAATGCTGTCTGAAGGATGCTGAAGCCGGGGCGCGTGAGGGCAGCGAGTTTATCCGCCGCCACATCATTCCGGTCTCCGGGCGGGCGTTTGATGATTTTGCCAACGGCAAGGAGGCGCAAGGATGATTCAGGTCGGCATTATTGGCACCGGGTTTATTGGCCCGGCACATATCGAGGCGCTGCGCCGGGTGGGGGATATCGAGGTCGTGGCGCTGTGTGACAGCGACCTGTCTCAGGCGCAGCACAAAGCGCGGCAGCTGAATGTCGCTCATGCTTACGGGCAGGTTGAGGCGCTGCTGGCGCATCCGGGATTGCAGGTGGTGCATAACTGTACGCCGAATCATCTGCACGCGGAGATTAACCGTCAGGTGCTGCGCGCCGGGCTGCATCTGTTCTCGGAAAAGCCGCTGTGTATGCTGCCGGAGGAGGCGCGTGAGCTGGTGTCGCTGGCGGAAAGCGCCGGCGTGGTGCACGGCGTGAGCTTTGTCTACCGCCAGTTTGCCATGGTCCAGCAGGCCGCCAGCATGGTGCGCGAAGGGCAGGTCGGGCGGCTGTTTTCAGCGCACGGCAGCTATTTGCAGGACTGGATGCTGTGGCAAACCGACTACAACTGGCGGGTGGAATCGGCGCTGGGCGGTGCCTCACGGGCGGTGGCGGATATCGGCTCCCACTGGTGCGACACGGTACAGTTCATGACCGGGAAACGCATCACCGAGGTGATGGCGGATCTCTCCATCGTCTGGCCGACGCGCCAGGCGGCGGTTTCGGGCGAAGCAACCTTCAGCCAGCCGGGAGACGATCGGCAGCATGAAGCGCGGCAGGTGGATACCGAAGATATGGGGTCGGTGCTGTTTCGCTTTGAGGACGGCAGCAAAGGCTGCTTTACCGTATCGCAGGTCAGCGCAGGGCGAAAGAACCGCCTGGCGGTGGAGTTAAACGGCAGCCAGTGCTCGCTGGCGTGGGATCAGGAGGTTCCGCAACGCTTGTGGATTGGGCAGCGCGCGCAGCCAAACCAGTTGCTCAGCGACGATCCCGGACTGATGCAGCGCGATGTCGCCGCCAGCGCCCATTTTCCCGGCGGCCATATCGAGGGCTGGCCGGATGCCTTTAAAAATATGATGCTGAGCTTTTATCAGGCGGTGCGTGCCGGGAAGATGCCGGAGGCAGAGCAGCGGCGATTCGCCTCGTTCTATGAGGGGGCGGATGTGATGTACATCATTGACGCCATTCTGCAAAGTCACCAGCAGCAGCGCTGGGTTCGCGTCGCGCGATAGCAGGCAAACGTTGCGCCACCGGGGTGGCGCAGTGGGCGTTATTTCACCCCGAGATAACCATCCAGATAGGCGCCGGAAAGTTCGTTGCCGAACAGCACGGCGTCTTTATTTTCCATCTGATGTTCCCATTTATCGCTGCTGTTGCCGTTAAAGGCGTGCTGCGTCTGGCTCCCCTTGGCGATTTGCTGCTTGATCGCCTCGGCGTTGCTGCGGGCCGCGCTTTCGCTGACGCCGCTGCTCCGATCCTTCTGACCGCGCTGATACGCCTCGGTGAAGGTCGGGAGATTGAGACGATAGTTCTCCTGGCGGTTCACGGCGTAATTGCCGCCGACAAAATCGGAACGGTGGGCAACGAAATAGTAGGCGTGACGCTCTGGTGACGATTTAGACGAGGTACAGCCGGTGAGCGCAATGAGTGAACAGCCGATAGCGAGAAGCGTAATTTTAATCTTCATGGTGGCATCATCCTTAACGTAGTTATTATGTCAGGCCAGGCGGTAAAACAGCACCGTCCCGGCGCTCAGGTTTACGACGCTATCATCGCGCTGACCGCGCCCGGAAAATAGCCCCGATTATTTGTTGTTTTCCCCGTAACGGCTGGCGACAGGTCGCGGTGAACATCGCGATTTCTCCCGCCACGCCTCCATCGACGGCGTATTTATGATAGCCTTCGCACAATAACTTTTATCGCAGGAAATGCAGCCGTTATGTCAATTCAGAAGATTGCTCGCCTGGCGGGGGTGTCGGTGGCCACCGTCTCACGGGTGCTGAATAACAGTGATACCGTGAAACCGAAGAACCGTGAACGCGTGCTGCAGGCGATAAAAGAGAGCAATTATCAGCCGAACCTGCTGGCGCGCCAGCTGCGCACGGCGCGTAGCTACATGATTCTGGTGATGGTGTCGAATATCGCCAACCCTTTCTGCGCGGAAGTGGTGAAGGGGATTGAAGAAGAAGCGGAAAAGCACGGCTACCGCATTCTGCTGTGTAATTCGGGTTCCGATCTGGCGCGCTCCACTTCGGGGCTGAGGCTGCTGTCGGGCAAAGTGGTTGACGGTATTATTACCATGAATGCCCTTGCCAGTCTGCCGGAGCTGACGATGATGATCGGCGAGGCGCCGTGGGTGCAGTGCGCTGAATACGCCGATAGCGGCACGATTTCCTGCGTCGGCATCAACGACATTGATGCGGCGCAAGGGGCGGTCTCACGCCTGGCGGAGAGCGGGCGCCAGCGCATCGCCCTGATCAACCACGATCTGAGCTATCGCTATGCTCGCCTGCGCGAGCGCGGGTACAAAAACGTCCTGCATGTCCGGGGAATGGGCTATCAACAGGTGGCCTATGCCAGCGATCTCAGCGCCGCCGCGGGTAAAGCCGCCATGGAGACGCTGCTGGCTGCGAAAGAGTTGCCGGATGCGGTGTTTGCGGTGGCAGATTCGCTGGCGGCGGGGGCGTTACGCGCGATAGCCCAGGCCGGGCTGCGGGTGCCGGACGATATTGCCGTGATGGGCTTTGATGGCACTGAACTGGCGGAGATGGTCTCGCCGCAGCTGACCACCGTTGAACAGCCGTCCCGCGAGATTGGCCGCGAGGCGGTGACGCTGCTGCTGAAGAAAATCGATAATCCTGATGCCGCTGCCGAGCGGGTGATGATGGACTGGCGCGTCATTGACCGCGCCAGTACCTGATCGTTAGCTTCTGCCCACCGCCACTAACGAGCGGATATCGTTGCCGGTCGGCGACTGGTGGATCCGCAGGCCAAACTCGTCAACCACGGCGAAGATGTGGTCGAAAATATCGGCCTGAATTTCCTCATACTCGGCCCACACAACCGTACTGGTGAAACAGTAAATTTCGATCGGCAGGCCGTCGGCGTCCGGCGCCAGCTGGCGAACCATCATCGTCATATCTTTGCGCAGCCGCGGGTGATTGCGGAGATATTCCTGCAAATAGGCGCGAAAAGTACCGATATTGGTCATCTTACGCAGATTCAGCACCGAACTATCGGCGGCGTGCTGCTGATTCCACTCGCTGATTTCCTGATGGCGAGAATCCATGTAGGGCTTAAGCAGTTTTGCCTGAATTAAGCGCTGCTGCTCCTGTTCATCAAGGAAATGGATGCTGGTGGTATCGATATTCAGGCTGCGCTTAATGCGCCGACCGCCCGAGGCGGACATGCCGCTCCAGTTTTTAAAAGAGTCTGAAACCATCGACCAGGTAGGGATGGTGGTAATGGTGTTATCCCAGTTACGCACCTTCACGGTGGTCAGGCCAATATCAATTACCGCGCCGTCGGCACCGTATTTCGGCATCTCCAGCCAGTCGCCGAGTTTCAGCATGTCGTTGGCGGAGAGCTGAATCCCGGCTACCAGGCCGAGGATCGGGTCTTTAAAGACCAGCATCAGTACCGCGGCCATGGCGCCCAGGCCACTGATCAGAATCGCCGGCGACTGACCAATCAGCAGCGAAATCACCAGAATGCCGATGATGATGGCGCTGACCAGCTTAATCCCCTGGAAGATCCCTTTGAGCGGAAGCTGCGAAGCGGTGGCGAACTTCTGCGATAGATTGAACACCACATCGAGCAGTGAAAAGAAAGAGAGCAGGGCATAGATCATCACCCACAGCTGGGCGGCGGTGGTGACGATATCGGCAGCTTCACTGCCTTTTTGTAGCCACAGTACCGCCTGAACGTTGACGATAATCCCTTGCAGGGTAAAGGCGAGGCGGTGAAACAGTTTGTTCTGAGTGATGATTTGCAGCCACAAATGGCTACTGGCCCGCGCGCGTTTTTCGAAGGCGCGCAGCACCACTTTGTGCAGAATGAAATGAACGACGATCGCCGTCAGTAAAATAATGCCGAAGATAATGACGAGTGAAGTAGTTGCGGTGATTTTGATGCCTAATGCGGCAATTTGCGATATTAATTCCTGCATAACGTCTCCTGTACATCCAGCAGGTATGATGACCGCTGGATGTATATTATGCAAATCAGACGTGATGCGCCGGGTTTACGAGGCCGCTGCCACCGGGTGAACGCTCAGATGGCGGCGCAATCGCAGGGCAATGGCGCCTAATATCAGCATCATTACCACCTCGACGGCCAGGAAGTCGATCAGCGCCTGGGGATAGTTACCGCCGCTGCGCTGAGCGAGGGTTAAAAACAGCGAGCCGAGGATCGCCGGGCCTAACCCCAGCGTTGCCTGCTGGAGGGTGCTCAGAATGGCGCTGCCGGCACCGGCATCGCAGGCGCTGATGTCGCGCATCCCGATACGATAGAAGCTATTAACGATCAGCGCCTGGCCGTAGCCGATAAGCGCGGTTGACGGCACCATCGCCAGCGCGGCGGTGTGCAGGCCGAAGTGTTGAACGGTGGCGATCAGCAGCAACAGACCGGCTATCTGTACCCCCAGCCCGGTCAGCAGAATGCGTCCCATGCTGTAGCGCGCAATCAGCTTCGGCGCGTACAGCGCCGAGACAAAATAGGCGACCCCAAGGGCGATAAAGCTATTGCCCGACTGCCACGGGGACATCCCCAGCCCGGACTGCATGGTCAGCGCCATGCAGAACATAAAGCCGGACCAGGCGCTGAAGAACAGCAGGGCGATCGCCATCCCGAAGCGGATGCTGGTGAGCTTCAGCAAGCGCGGAGGCAGCAGCGGCTGCTCGCCGCGCTGCTGTTTACGCAGCGCGCTCATCCGCATCCAGGCCAGCAGCGGCAGCACCGCCAGCAGCATCAGCTGTAACGTCCAGGGCCAGTGCAGCTCCGGGCCCAGCGCCATCGGAAACAGCAGGCAGCAGAGGATCAGCGCCAGGCTGAAGGTCCCCTGCCAGTCAATGGCGGCGTGGGCCTCGCGGCGGGTTTCCGGCACATAGCGCTGACTAAACGCCAGCACCAGCA
Organism: Enterobacter sp. JUb54; assembly: GCF_014298075.1. Lineage (GTDB taxonomy): Bacteria > Pseudomonadota > Gammaproteobacteria > Enterobacterales > Enterobacteriaceae > Klebsiella > Klebsiella lignicola. The sequence continues at coordinate 2,634,278 of NZ_CP060418.1, read as the reverse complement.
GGCAGATCGGGACATTAATAAAGAAGGCGTTACGCCAGCCCAGCCCGGCGATATCCGCCGATACCAGCCAGCCGCCGCCCATCTGCCCGACGATAAAGGCAATCCCGCCGATCCCGCCGTACAGGCTGATGGCGCGGGCATGGGCGGTCCCTTTCAGGGTAACGTGCAGGGTGGCGAGAACCTGCGGCACGATCAGCGCCGCCCCTGCGCCCTGCAGCGTGCGGGCCGCCAGCAGTTCGCTGATGGAGCCCGCGATGCCGCACAGCAGGGAGGCGAGGCCAAACAGCACTACGCCCCACATAAACAGCCGGCGGCGGCCGTAGTTATCTCCTAGCTTGCTGCCCATCGCCAGGCACACAGCAAACGAGACGCCGTACAGCGCCACAATCAGCTCCAGTTGGGTGGCGCTGGCGTCGAGGGAGTGGGTAATCGAATCCAGCGCCACGTTAGTAATTGAGGTGTCGATCAGCGGCAGCATCTGACCGGTCAACAGCAGCAGTAAACCGGCACGGCCGGGTGAAACAGCAGACGAATTCATCGGATCGCTCCATTGCGTCATTCAGCGGATGGTCGTAGCATTACCGATAAATTAAACGGGTACCAGTTCCTGTCTATACTGGTATTGGTACTACCATGCTGGAGGAAATATGACGGGAATGCCGCAACGGGAAGCTCTGTCGATCGCCCCCGATGACAGCCGTAAGCAGCTGGGGGCATTTCTGCGCGCCCGCCGCGAGAGCCTGGATCCGCAGCGGCTTGGCCTGCCGCGGGTCGGACGGCGGCGCACGCCGGGCCTGCGCCGTGAGGAAGTGGCGATGCTGGCGGATGTCGGCGTCACCTGGTACACCTGGCTGGAGCAGGGGCGCGAGGTGAACCCGTCGGAAGCAGTGCTGGTGGGGGTGGCGAACGCCCTGCAGTGCAGCCCGCTGGAAACCCGCCACCTGTTCGTGCTGGCCGGACTGACGCCACCGGAGGCGCCGTCGGCCGTGGTCTGCGATGCCATCAGCCCGGGAACCCGCCGGCTGATTGACAGCCTGATGCCGCAGCCGGCGAGCATCCAGAAACCCAACTTCGATATCGTCGCGTGGAACGACAGCTTTTGCCGCCTGATGGGGATTGATTTCGCTCAGCTTGCCGAAGAAGACCGCAACTGTATTTACCTCTATCTGACCAATGACACCTGGCGCTTCCGCATCGAAAACCGCGATGTGCTGCCGACTTTTGTCTCCTATTTCCGCGCGGCGATGGCCGAGCATCGGGGCGATCCGCTGTGGGAAAATAAACTGGCGCGCTTCTTCGCCGCTTCCGCCGAGTTCGAAGCGCTGTGGCACCAACGTTATGAGGTCCGCGGCGTGGAGAATCAGGTCAAACACTTCAACCATCCGCAGCTCGGGCGTTTCAGCCTGCAGCAGATGTACTGGTATTCCGCCCCGCGTAATGGCGCACGGCTGCTGGTTTACCTGCCGATGGACGAGTCGGGCGAACAGGCGCTGGCCTGGCTGGATAAGCAGGATGCCCTCTACTGATAACCACAGGGAATGCAGATGAACGTAACCAGAAAACAACATCGGGTGATTGCCCGGGCGCTGGATGAGTGGCAGGCCGCCGGGACGTTGAGCGAGGCAGAACACCAGCGGCTGGCGGGCACGTTGCAGGTGACGCCTTTTGACTGGCAGCGCCTGAGCCGCTATGCCTTCTGGACGGCGCTGGCCTGCCTGTTGATTGCGTTGGGCAGTCTGTTTGCCGATAACGAACTGCTGGCGTGGCTGGCCGTGATGTTCCGCGACTCGGCGCTGGCGCGCATCGTGCTGCCGGCGGCAATTGCGCTCGGCTGCTACCTGTGGGGCTTTCGTCGCCAGCGGCGGGAGCAGCACTGGCACTACAGCACCGAGGCGATTCTGTTTGTCGGCGTGGTCTTTACCGCGGTGGCGATTTGGCAACTCGGCGAGCGGCTGGATAACGGCAGCGGCCACATCGCGCCGTTGTTTCTGGTGGGCTGCGCCATTTATGGCGCCATTGGTATCGCGGCCCGCTCCGGGCTGGTGTGGCTGTTTTTTCTGCTGGCGCTGGGTAACTGGTTTGGCGCGGAAACCGGCTACGTATCGGGGTGGGGCGCTTACTGGCTAGGCATGAGCTACCCGCTGCGCTTTGTGCTGTTTGCCGGCGTGATGCTGGCGCTGTGCTGGCTGTTGCGCCACTGGCTGCAGCAGCGTCGGCTGCTGACCGTCAGTAAAGCGATGGGGTTGACCTGGTTGTTTATCGCCCTGTGGATCCTGTCGATTTTCGGCTATCACGACCCCGACCGCTGGTACAGCATTTCTCAGGCGCAGCGGCTGCCGTGGGCGCTGTTATTTGGCATAGCGGCGGGGATCTGTATCTACATCAGTCTGAAAACCGAAGACGCGATGCTGCGCGGATTTGGCCTGACGTTCCTCGGCATTAATCTCTACACCCGCTTTTTCGAGTATTTCTGGGAGAGCATGCACAAGGTGGTGTTCTTCCTGATCCTGGCGGTGTCGCTGGCGATCCTGGGCCGGTATGCAGAAAAAATCTGGCACGCCGGCGAGCGGCGTGCGCGAGAGGGTTAAATCTCGGTGATGGTCGTCGCCTGCGGCAGGCGTGATTTCGGCAGCGCGGCGTTGAAATCTTCGACGCTGTGGTGGCCCACCGGGACGATGACCACGCTGGTGAAACCTTGTTCGGTTAAGCCAAATTCGGCATCGAGGATTGCGGCATCGAAGCCTTCTACCGGCACTGCGTCCAGCCCCAGGGCCGCCACGCCGAGCAGGAAGTTACCGACGTTAAGGTAAACCTGTTTCGCCATCCAGTGATTGTCGTCCTGCAGCTCTTTGCGGTGCATATCGGCAAAGAACACGCGGCCTTTATGGTTCGCGGCTTTGGCTTCCGGGCTGGCGAAACGGCCGTCGGCCTCTTCCTGGTCAACCACGCGGGTCAGCCAGGCATCGTCCATTGCGGTCTTCGCACAGAACACCACCACGTGAGAGGCATCGAGGATTTTGCGTTCGTTGAAGACGTAGGTGCCGCTGGCGGCTTTCGCGACCCGCGCTTTCCCTTCGTCGGTGCTGGCGACAATAAAGTGCCACGGCTGAGAGTTGGTGCTCGACGGGCTGAATTGCAGCAGGGTTTTCAGGCTGCTGGCTTGCGCCTCAGTCAGTTTTTTCGAGGCATCAAAGGCTTTTGTGGAGTGGCGCTTTAAGGCAACGGAGATGATATCCATAACTCTTCCTCACTATTTCATGCTCAAGTTAACCCGTCCCTGACGGAGCGGTTAGTGACAGAAGAGTACAGCGAAGGCGAGGGAATGATAAGAGACAAAAATGCGATAACACTTATCGTGTTAGCCTGAAAATCGCTCCGGGCGCAGCCGTTTCTGATCTCGTTTTGCCAGCTTGTTCACCACCTGATGCCAGGAATCATCAACCAGTTCGGCCAGCAGATTCTCACTGATATCCTCACCGGGCACGACCGTGATCCAGTGCTTTTTATTCATGTGGTAACCCGGCTCAATGCTGCGGTAAATCTGTTGATTGAGCAGGGATTTTTGCGGCTCGGCTTTCAGATTGACCAGCGCACGACCGCGCAGGGTCACGGTGATCATAAAAATGCGCCCGCCAACTTTAAAGACGTCGTACTCCGGGCCAAACGGCCAGCAGTGCTCGGTAAACGGGTAGGCCAGGGCCAGACGATGGGCGCAAGCGTGCAGCGAAGTATTATCCATTACTGTTCTTTCACGTGGAGGGCCAGCCACATGGTTTCAAACCCGAGGGCGATGATTTCAGGCGCCCGTTTCACGTCATGGCTGGCAAATTCAATGGTGGTTTCCGCCAGCGAAAGGAACAGCGCATCGCCAAAGGCGCTGAAGGTTTCGCTCTGAAAGACCGGTTTGATGGAGGTCTGGCACATCTCGTTGAGCTCAGGAAACATCTCTTTGACCTGGTTCCGGGTTTCATCGGTGATGCGCTCGCTCAGCGACATCCGGCGGATCGCTTTGTGCTCCATCGGATGACGGATGCTCCAGTCGATATAGCTGTTCCAGATGTTGCGGGCGTTCTCTTTCGGCCGCTTTTCGTTTGGCGTCAGCTTGCCAATCATCGACTGGACTAAGCCGCTCTTGATGGTGAGGTACAGTTCGTTGAGCAACTCATCCTTGGTGGCGAAATAGCGGAACAGCGTTCCCTCGGCAACCCCGGCGCTGCGAGCAATGGCGGAGGTTGAGGCGGCGATGCCCGACTGGGCAAAGGCGGCGGTTGCGGCCTCCAGTAACGCTTGCTTTTTATCTTCACTCTTAGGACGAGCCACTACAATTTACCTCACATGTGATGAAACCCCGATCTAAGCATGCCTGGACATGGCACTGCAACGGTGTATGTCAAAATTTGAAAATCGTCTTGACGACTTTCGCTGCTTTCCTAATAATGAGTGCTTACTCACTCATAATCAAGTGTTATCACACAACCCTCAGGATAGAGGGTTTCATCTGGTCAGGTTATGAACCGTGTCACTCTAAGCGTGGTCGCCATCATGTTATTAGCCTCAGCAACCGCTTTGCCGTTTGTGTTAAATGCCGGGTTTGGTCGTGCGCCGCAGGGTGCTCAGCTCAGCCTGGTGGAACAGTCGCCGAACTATCGTGACAACCAGTTCCATAATCAGCTGCCCACGCCAGGCTTTACCGGACAGAAAAATATGCTGGCCGCGTGGTGGGAATTTCTGGTCGTTAAACGTGAAAATGCGCGCCCGGCGCAGCCGCTGCCGCTGGTGAAGACCGATCTTGCCAGCCTGCCGGTAGGGCAGGATGTGATGGTGTGGCTCGGCCACTCTTCCTGGTATCTGCAACTGGCCGGGAAGCGGATCCTGATCGACCCGGTCTTCAGCAGCTACGCCGCGCCGTTCTCCTTCCTCAATAAAGCCTTCTCCGGGGACTATCCCTGGCGGGCAGAGAACATGCCGGAGATCGACCTGCTGATTATCTCCCACGATCACTATGATCATCTCGACTACGCCACCATCAAAGCGCTGATGCCGAAAATCAACCGCGTGGTGACGCCGCTTGGCGTCGGCTCGCATCTGCGTTACTGGGGCATGGACGGGGCGAAAATCAGCGAAGCTGACTGGAACGAAGCGGTGCCGGTCAGTGATGAACTGACGGTTCATGTACTGCCGGCGCGTCATTTCTCCGGGCGTGGGCTGAAACGTAATCAGACTCTGTGGGCCAGCTTTATGTTCGTCACCCCGCAGCAGAAGATTTACTACAGCGGCGACAGCGGCTACGGCCCGCATTTTAAAGCCATCGGCGAACAGTTTGGCGCCGTGGATCTGGCGATTCTGGAGAACGGTCAGTACGACCAGGACTGGAAATACATTCATATGATGCCTGACGAAACGGCGCAGGCCGCCGACGATCTGCGCGCTCGCGCGGTATTGCCGGGGCATGCCGGGCGTTTCGTGCTGGCAAAACACAGCTGGGACGACCCGTACATCAAGCTGGCTGCGGCGAGCAAAGACCGACCATGGCGGCTGTTAACGCCGATGCAGGGCGAGCCGGTTTGGGTTGCCGATAACACACAATCATTTCATCGCTGGTGGCAGTAATTGCCAGTGTGCTTCAACGGGGGAGAGAACTGATGACTATTTCAGCTCAAGTCATTGAGACGATTGTCGGCTGGATCGATGACAATCTGCATCAACCGCTGCGTATTGACGATATTGCTCGCCACTCCGGTTATTCGAAATGGCATCTGCAACGTCTCTTTTTACAGTACAAAGGGGAGAGTCTGGGGCGCTATATCCGCGAACGTAAACTGCGGATGGCGGCGCGCGACCTGCGTGACACCGATCAGCGGGTTTATGACATCTGCCTGAAATACGGCTTTGACTCGCAGCAGACGTTTACCCGCATTTTCACCCGCACGTTTCATCAGCCGCCGGGTGCCTACCGCAAAGATAACCACAACAGCGCCCACTAACTGACCGCCGCCGGGTAACCGGCGGAGCGCCAACGGACTTGCCATTACTTGATGTGTTATTGCAAATCATTACCATTTGCATTAGCGTTACTGCTAAATTCTGACAAGAGTAAACCGGGCGATGAAGATGGCATGGAGTGGTCTGCAGGTAGGGGTGAGTGCACGGCCTGCGGCGGCGATCGACGGCGATTCCCCCTCTCTGCAGGGGGAGTTACAGGGAAAATTCGATGCCAGCGGTGAAGTCTGTTTTGACCTGCCGATGTTGGGTGAGAATTACGTCACGGCGACGATTTACGGCGTAACCGACGCCCGGTTGCTGGATGAACATAACCGACGCCTGCGCACGCTGCTGACCGACGGGCCGCCGGACGGCGAGCAGCAGCTGCTGTTTTCTCTGCCGGTGAATCGCCCTTCGGCGTTGGTTTTCCACGGCCAGGAAGGGGCCAGCTGGCGTTTTTGCTGGCGGATGAAAGAGACCACCGCGCTGAGCAAAAGCCAGACCCAGGATCCCATCAGCCCACGTTTGCAGGCGCTGAAGCAGACCCTGGCGACAGGCGGTTCTACCGCGGCTTTCTGGCAGGAGCGTGAGCTTGAAGGTACGCCGATGGTGGAGCCGGTAGAGGCGGGGCACAAGCGGGTCACTTTCCTGTGGCGTGGAGCGAAGAACAATGTCTTCCTGCTGGGATCGCCGGCGGGGGAGCACGACCCGTTATTCCGACTTGGTGGTTCTGACGTCTGGTTTCGCAGCTATGTTGTCCCGGCTGATACGCTGATGCAGTATCAGCTGGCGCCGGATGTGCCGCAGGTTGACGGGGAAGGGGATGAACTTCGGCGAGCGATTCTGATCAGCGCTCAGGCCGATCCGCTCAATCCACACACCGTCAACCATGCCAGCGATCGCTGGGGCCGCCATTCTTTGCTGGCGCTGGATCCGGCGCGCTATTGTACTCCACGGCGGATGGCGCAACCGCTGCGCTACGGCACCCTGACTCGCCACCACCTGCGCAGTGATTTTCTGCAAAATACCCGGGAAGTGCGGATCTATCGGCCACGTCTGCCGCAGCCCGCCCGCTGGACGCTGCTGCTGCTTGATGGCAAAACCTATCAGGATGAATACCGCTTTGCCAACGTGCTGGACAATCTGATTGCCCACCATATGCTGCCGCCGGTGAACGTGGTGTTTATCGATAGCCTCGATCAGGCGCGACGGATGAAGGAGCTGCAGCCGAATCCCTTCTTTGCCGACTTTATGGCCCATGAACTGCTGCCCTGGCTGCGTCAGCAGGGGCTGAACCTGACGCGGCAAAAAACCGTGGTGGCGGGCTCCAGCTACGGCGGGCTGGCGGCGTCGTGGGTGGCGCTGCGCTATCCGCGCCAGTTTGCCAATGTCCTGAGCCTGTCGGGGTCTTACTGGTGGGCGCCAAAAGATGAAGAGGCCTGCTGGTTAACCCGCCAGTATCAACAGTCGCCGCGCTACCCGGTGCGCTTCTGGCTGCAGGCAGGGCGGTTTGAGACCTCAGGGCCTGACGGCGGGGTCTTCAGTCATACCCTCGCGTTTGAGCAGGCGCTGCGTGAAAAAGGCTATCGGGTCAGCTTCCATCCGTCATCCAGCGGCCATGACTATGCGGCCTGGTGCGAGGCGCTGGTGGCCGGGATGCGTGATTTTACCGGCCTAGCGATCCAGAGAAAACCAGCGACGCCAGATCCAACGTAATACCACATACTCGATCGTACCCAGCACCAGGAACCACAGGCAAAAAAGCAGGGTGTAAAACTGGTTGAGATCCATCAGATGGAAGGTATCAACCAGCTTTTGCGCCAGCGTCAGCCCGAGTGAGGGGGCTGGCAGCAGTAAACATGAGAGCAGGGCCAGCAATAAAATACCGGCGGCAGACAGTAGCGTTTCGAGCGGATGCTTCATTATTTTGTTAATCATCAGTTAAAAAACATATTGTCCGGGAAAAGACCGGTTAACGCAATATACTTTCCCTCGTTATTATTTTACGTCATTCGTCGTAGCTCTTATATTATTTATTCCCACCTCTTCGTTAATAATTTGAGTGTTATTTGTAATTAAATTAATAGCATTAAAATGTCAGTTAACGTCATTATCCGGTCATCAGTTTTACAAAAGTATAGGTGCTATATCCCACCAGGGTAGCGATAATGATGGCTAGCAGGATGTACAGTGCCAGGCGGCGTCCGCGGTAGATTCCAAACATATTAACCTCGTTTGATTAGGGTTTAATATTACTCTGCGATATTTGCTATGAAGAATTAACTTATCATAGTTTTTTAATTTTGCGGGAGTTTAAATATTGCACTAAATCACGTTTGTTCGTGTCCGCTTGCGATGTATTTATTCATTGGCCAGAAATGATTTCAGGCTTTCCGAATCACGGAATTTAAAAGGAAAACTTATTTTGACCAAAATGATGAACTCTAATAATACAACACCCGCCGGTGATGCTACGCCTCGGCAGGCGTACCAGCAGAGCGTTGACGAGGTGCTGACCCAGAAAAAAAGCCGCGCTGAGGGCCTGTCTGGCGCCGACGCGGCTGAGCGCCTGAAATCTTTTGGCCCTAACGCCTTACCTGAAAAGAAAAGCAAGCCGGCCTGGCTGCGTTTCCTCGCCCACTTTAACGACGTCCTGATCTTTGTCCTGCTGGCCGCCGCCGTGCTCACGGCCGCGATGGGGCACTGGGTGGATACCCTGGTGATCCTCGGGGTCACGGTGATCAATGCGCTGATTGGCCACGTTCAGGAGAGCAACGCCGAAAAATCGCTGCAGGGTATTCGCAACATGCTGTCGAGCAACGCGCGGGTGCAGCGTAACGGCAAGCACGAAACCCTGCCGACTCGCGAGCTGGTGCCGGGCGATATCGTCATTCTGCGGGCGGGCGACCGCGTGCCGGCGGATATGCGTCTTATCGAAACCCACAACCTGCGGGTGGAAGAAGCGATCCTCACCGGCGAATCGACGGTGGTGGATAAAACCACCGCCGCGCTGCAAGGGGAGCTGCCGCTCGGCGACCGTACCAACATGCTCTTTTCTGGCACCACCATCAGCGCCGGCGGCGGCGTGGGGGTGGTGACCGAGACCGGGCAGGATACCGAGCTTGGGCACATCAACCAGATGATGGCCGGCATCGAGAAGCACCGCACGCCGCTGCTGGTGCAGATGGATAAGCTGGGTAAAGCGATTTTCGTCATTATTCTCGCGATGATGGCCGCCCTGTTTGTCTTCAGCCTGGCGCTGCGCGATATCCCGATGGGCGAGCTGCTGCTGTCGCTGATTAGCCTCGCGGTGGCTGCCGTACCGGAAGGGCTGCCGGCCATTATCTCCATTATCCTCTCGCTGGGCGTTCAGGCGATGGCGCGTAAACACGCCATTATCCGTAAGCTGCCGACGGTCGAAACCCTGGGGGCGATGACCGTGGTCTGCTCGGATAAAACCGGCACCCTGACGATGAACGAAATGACGGTGAAAGCGATTATCACCGCCGACTGCTGCTATCGCGTGGAAGGGAACAGCTACGAGCCGCAGGGCAATATCTATCTCGAGGGCAGCGACGAGCCGGTGCAGATTAAAGCGGGTAGCGTACTGGATACCTATCTGCGCACCATCGACCTGTGTAACGACAGCCAGCTGGTGCAGGACGCGCGCGGCCTGTGGGGGATCACCGGCGGGCCTACCGAAGGGGCGTTAAAAGTACTGGCGGCGAAGGCAAAACTGCCGGCGGTGGTGACGCAGCTGGTGGCGAAAATTCCGTTCGACTCACAGTACAAGTACATGGCGACGCACCAGAAAATCGACCAGCAAGAGCGGGTGTTAATCACCGGCGCGCCGGACGTTATCTTTGCGATGTGCCGCCAGCAGATGACCAAGCAGGGAGTCGCCCCGTTCGAACTGCAGTACTGGGAGAATGAGATTTCTCGTTTCGCCAGCCAGGGGCTGCGCATGGTTGCCGCCGCGTGCAAACCGGCAGTCGCTGGCAGCACCACGTTGACCCATGATGACCTGCGCGAGGGGCTGGTGTTCCTCGGTATTGCCGGGATGATGGATCCGCCGCGTCCGGAGGCCATTGATGCTATCCATGCCTGCCAGACCGCCGGGATCCGCGTGAAGATGATCACCGGCGATCACCCGCAGACGGCGATGAGCATTGGCCAGATGCTGGGGATCACCAACAGCAGCCAGGCGATGACCGGCTATCAGCTGGAGCATATGGATGACCGCGAGCTGGCAAAAGCGGCGGTGGCGTACGACATTTTTGCCCGCACCAGTCCGGAGCATAAACTGCGGTTGGTGAAAGCGCTGCAGGAGAGCGGCGAAGTGGTCGGGATGACCGGTGATGGCGTCAACGATGCCCCGGCGCTGCGCCAGGCCGATGTCGGTATCGCGATGGGCATCAAAGGGACCGAAGTGACCAAAGAGGCCGCCGACATGGTGTTGACGGACGATAACTTCGCCACCATCGCCAGTTCGGTCAAAGAGGGGCGTCGGGTCTACGACAACCTGAAGAAAACGATCCTGTTTATCATGCCCACCAACCTGGCGCAGGGGCTGCTGATTATCATTGCCCTGCTGGCGGGGAACATCATTCCGCTGACGCCGGTATTGATTCTGTGGATGAACATGGCGACCTCCGCCACGCTCTCCTTCGGCCTGGCGTTTGAAGCCGCGGAGCGCAACGTGATGCATCGCCCGCCGCGTAAAACCGGCCAGCACGTGATGGATGCCTTCGCCGTCTGGCGCGTGGCCTTCGTCGGCACCATGATTGCCGTTGCCGCCTTTATTCTTGAGGCCTGGCTTGCGCCGCGCGGCCATAGCCCGGAGTTTATCCGTACCGTGTTGCTGCAGATGCTGGTCACCGCCCAGTGGCTGTACATGATTAACTGCCGCAGCAGCGACAGTTTCTCGCTGAATGTTGGCCTCCTGCGCAACAAAGGGATCTGGATGGTCAGCGGCGTGCTGCTGCTCCTGCAGCTGGCGATTATCTACCTGCCGTTTATGCAGACGATGTTTGGCACCGAGTCGCTGCCGCTGCGCTACTGGCTGATCACCCTGGTCATTGGCCTGGGGATGTTCCTGGTGGTGGAAGTTGAGAAGCGTCTGACCCGCCCGTTACGTAAAACCGTCTGACCTGCCAGCGCCCTCGCCATCCGGGGAGGGCGCTGCACCATCCGCAAGGAATCGCAATGAGAAACATCATGCGCCTGGTCCTGGTGACCGTTGGCCTGGCCGGTTACGCCTTAACGGCGACCGCAGCCCCCGCAACTCCGGTCCGCGCGACCGCTGTCGAACGCCAGTCATATGCGGCTGAGCGCCAGATCCCCGGCCGTATCGAAGCCATTCATGACGTGGACATTCGCGCGCGTACCGAAGGCAGTATTGTGCAGCGCCACTTCCAGGACGGGCAGTACGTCAAACAGGGCGACCGGCTGTTTACCCTCGATGACGCCCAGCCGCGCGCCGCGCTGGCGCTGGCCAACGCCGAGCTGAAAAGCGCCCAGGCGTCATTACGTCAGGCCCAGCAGCTACTAAGCCGCTATCAGCAACTGAAAAATAACCACTCCATTAGCCGTAACGATGTCGATAACGCCCGGATGCAGCGCGATGTTGCCGCTGCCGCCGTTGAGCAGGCCAAAGCCCGCGTGACGACGCAGCAAATCACCCTCGATTACACCCGCATCGACTCCCCGGTGAGCGGGCGCATCGGCCACAGCCGCTTTCACGTTGGCAGCCTGGTGGGACCGGGCAGCGGCACGCTGGTCGACATCGTGCAGCTTGACCCGGTTCGCGTCTCTTTCGCCCTGGATGAGGCTGCGTTTTACAGCAAAGCCGGGCAGCACGCCGATATCAGCGCGATGAAGCAGGCGTGGGTCGCGCAGATTGCCCCCGAGGGGACGCGTGAGGAGGGGGTGTTGACCTCCGTTGATAACCGGATCGACAGCCGCACCGCCAGCGTGGTGCTGCGGGCGGAATTCGCGAATCCGCAGCATCGCCTGCTGCCGGGCGGCAGCGTGTCGGTGATTTTCAGCCCGCGTCAGCCGCAGGAGAGTCTGATGGTGCCGGTGGCGGCCGTCCAGCAGGATGCGCAGGGGTTCTTTAGCTGGGTGGTGACGGATAACGCCACCGTCGCCCAGCGTCGGTTAACGCTCGACGGGCAGCAGGGACAGCAGTTTGTCGTGACGAAAGGGTTGAACGCCGGCGAGCGGGTGGTGACGGAAGGCGCTCAGCGCCTGCGTGACGGCGCCAACGTGCAGCTATTGAATTAGGGAAGGTGAAAGGATGCTGACGTTTTTTATCCGCCGTCCTCGTTTTGCGATGGTGATCGCGCTGCTGCTGACGTTTGTTGGTGCGGTGGCGCTGAAGGTGATTCCGGTTGAGCAATATCCACAAATTACGCCGCCGGTGGTGAATGTTAGCGCCAGCTGGCCTGGCGCCAGCGCGGCGGATGTGGCTGAGGCTATCGCCGCGCCGCTGGAAACCCAGCTCAACGGCGTGGACCATATGCTGTATATGGAATCCACCAGTTCCGATGAGGGTAACTACAGTCTGAGCCTGACCTTTGCGGCCGGTACCGATGCCGATCTGGCGGCCATTGACGTGCAAAACCGCGTCTCCCAGGCGCTGGCGCAGCTGCCTGCCGACGCGCAGCAGAACGGGGTGCAGGTGCGTAAGCGGGCGAGTAACCTGCTGATGGGCGTCAGCCTCTATTCACCGCTGGAAACGCTCTCGCCGCTGTTCGTCAGCAACTATGCCAGCACTCAGGTGCGGGAAGCGCTGGCCCGTCTGCCCGGCGTCGGCGAAGTGCAGATGTTCGGCGCCCGCGACTACAGCATGCGGATCTGGCTGCGGCCAGATCGCATGAACGCTCTCAACGTGACCACCGATGATATCGCCCAGGCGCTGCGTGAGCAGAACGTGCAGGGAGCCGCCGGCCAGGTCGGGACGCCGCCGGTGTTCAACGGTCAGCAACAAACGCTGACCATCAACGGCATCGGGCGACTGAACGATGCGCAAAGCTTTAGCCAGATTATTATCCGCAGCGGCGAACTGGGACAGCTGGTGCGCCTTAGCGACGTGGCGACCATCGAACTGGGGGCGCGCAGCTACAGCTCCGGGGCGCAGCTAAATGGCAAAGACTCTGCCTATCTCGGCATCTACCCGACGCCGACGGCGAACGCCCTGCAGGTGGCGACGGCGGTGCGCGCCGAGCTGACCCGCCTGCACAGTCGTTTCCCGGCCGATATGACCTGGGAGGTGAAATTCGATACCACCCGCTTTGTGGCGGCGACGATCAAAGAGATCGGCGTCTCGCTGGCCCTGACCCTGATGGCGGTCGTGGTGGTGGTCTCGCTGTTCCTGCAGAGCTGGCGGGCCACGCTGATCGTCACCCTGGCGATTCCGGTGTCGCTGATTGGCAGTTTTGCCGTGCTTTATCTGCTGGGCTACAGCGCCAATACCCTGAGCTTATTCGCCATTATTCTGGCTCTGACCATGGTGGTGGATGACGCCATTGTGGTGGTCGAAAGCGTCGAGACAAAGATGGCGGAAGGGTTTGGCCGCCAGGAAGCGACGGCGCAGGCGCTGCGGCAGATCGCCGGGCCGGTGATTGCCACCACCCTGGTCCTGCTGGCGGTGTTTGTGCCGGTGGCGCTGTTACCGGGTATTGTCGGCGAACTGTACCGGCAATTTGCCGTCACCCTGTCGACGGCGGTAACGGTATCGAGCGTGGTGGCGTTGACCCTGACGCCGGCGCTGTGCGCGCTGCTGTTGCGCCCACGACCCGCTCAACCGGCGGCGTTCTGGCGCGGGTTTAATCGTGGTCTTGATCAGGTCCGCGATGGTTATGGCGCGCTGATCGGGCGGATGAACCGTCGTCCGTGGCTGGCGATGATGGCGACGGCCACTGCCGCCGCGGTGGTGGTGTTCAGCTTTATGCATATGCCGAAGGGATTTTTGCCGCAAGAGGATCAGGGTTACTTCTTCGCCAGCGTGCAGCTGCCGGAAGCCGCGTCGCTGGAGCGCACGGAAGCGGTGATGACCCAGGCGCGCGAGCTGCTGCTGGCGAACCCGGCGGTCGAGGATGTGATTCAGGTTTCGGGTTTTAATATCCTTAACGGCACCAGCGCGTCCAATGGCGGGTTTATTTCAGTGATGCTGAAAGCGTGGGATCAGCGGCCGCCGCTGGAGACGGTGATGGACAAGCTGCAGGGCCAGCTGCTGGGAATGCCGGAAGCGACGATCATGACCTTTGCGCCGCCGACGCTGCCGGGGCTGGGGACCGCATCTGGTTTTAATTTACGTATTCTGGCCCAGGGCGGGCAGTCTCCGGCGGAGCTGGAGCAGGTGACCCGTCAGGTGCTGCAGAAAGCCAACCAGCACCCGCAGCTGAACCGGGTGTTCACCACCTGGAGCAGCAACGTGCCGCAGTTGACGCTCAACGTCGATCGCGATCAGGCTGCGCGGCTGGATGTGCCGGTATCGCGGGTCTTCAACAGCCTGCAAACGGCGTTTGGCGGCACCCGCGTCGGTGATTTCAGTATCAACAACCGGGTGTACCATGTGGTGATACAAAACGAGATGCAGTGGCGCGAGCGTGCGTCGCAGATTGGCGAGCTGTTTGTGCGCAGCAACAGCGGCGAGCGTATTCGACTGAGCAATCTGGTGACCATCACGCCCACCGTGGGCGCGCCGTTCATCCAGCAATATAACCAGTTCCCGTCGGTATCCGTCAGCGGTTCGGCGAGTGAGGGCGTCAGCAGCCGCACGGCGATGAACGTGATGGAGCAGATTTTACAGGCCCATCTGCCGCAGGGGTATGACTACGCGTGGAGCGGGATCTCGTGGCAGGAGCAGCAAACCGGGAACCAGGCGGTGTGGATCGTGCTGGCGGCGGTGGCGATGGCGTGGCTGTTCCTCGTGGCGCAGTATGAGAGCTGGACGCTGCCGGCCAGCGTAATGCTGTCGGTGCTGTTCGCCATCGGCGGGGCGCTGTTGTGGCTGTGGCTGGCAGGGTACGCCAACGATGTATACGTGCAGATAGGGCTGATATTGCTCATCGCCCTCGCCGCCAAAAATGCGATTCTGATCGTTGAGTTTGCACGGGCCAGGCGAGAGGAGGGGATGTCGGTGGTCGACGCCGCCCGCGAAGGGGCCACCCGGCGTTTTCGCGCGGTGTTGATGACGGCGGTCTCGTTTATCATCGGGATTGTGCCGATGATGCTCGCCACCGGCGCCGGGGCCCAGAGCCGACGCATTATCGGCACCACCGTTTTCAGCGGCATGCTGGTGGCAACGGTGATTGGCATCGTGTTTATCCCGTCGCTGTTCGTACTGTTCCAACGCCTGCGCGAGTGGGGCCATCGGCGGATGTAGGTGGTGTCACCTGGATTAGCCCGGCCTGCGCTTCGCTGGGCCGGGCTATGATCTAGTGATGGGGCGTTTCGGTTATTTGCGTTCTACCGCGATCAGGGTGACGAACGGGTGGTACTGCCACGGGATGCTGCCGCCTTTCTGGTACATCTTTGAGATGGTGCCGTCGAGATAGAGCATCTGGCGCACGTTGAGGGTTGACTGCGCATAGCAGGCGAAATCATAGAAATTGGTTTCGCGCTCGCTCAGCATAAACACCACTTTGCCCTGGCGGTTAATTCCGACGCCGTTGCGCAGCTTGCGTGAACTGGCGGAAGGCTTCAGCCGCCAGTTGATCTTGCCGTTTTCAATTAACATCGGGCCGGACTGCACGGCGTAGCTAATGGCGGGAGAGGGCTTAAATTTATCGAGGCTGGCGATCCCTGCTTTTTGCCCCTGAAGATAAAATACTCCGCCGGGACGGATAAAAAAGTTACCGCCGCCGGAGGCGCGGTTCAGCGGAACCTTCTGCACCCCTTTTTCGATATACAGCCCCAGCGGCGCGTAGGCCTTATCGTAAATGCCGCCGTTCATCGCCATCTGGATACGATCGGCCTGCGGGCTATCTGCCAGTAACGCACGCAGTGAGCCAAAGGCCTCGCCATCCGCTTTTTTCCAGTACATCACAATACGCTCGCGCTGCGGATTGACGGTATAGCTTTGCAGCGTCAGCGCGGGGTCGGTGAGGGTGCATTTCCCGCTGGCAACGGCGGGCAGAGAGACAAGCAGTAACGGCAGAAGGGCAGAGAAGCGCACGGTCATCGGGTCCTTAAGATCGGCAATAGCCGGCAGTATATCCAGTCCTGAATTAATAACAGGATAAAAATGATGAATTTATTTTATATAAAGTCACGCACCGTGATGATATCGGGTGCAGGAAAATCGGCTGGTGCAATTCTGCAACAGAATTCCCGCTGGCGGTGCAAAAAGATAAGTCAGGTTTATTTTTAAAATAAAATCATTGAGATAATATAAGTCATCCTTATTTTACCCCTTATTTTCTACTTATTTCACGGCAATTCAGATCTGGTATGCATCTTGCCTGTTAAATAACGAATATTTATTTAACAGGGACCATGTGATGCTGATGAAAAAATTATGCTTACGCCAATGCCGTCTCGCCGTCGCGGTCAGCGGGGCGCTGGCGCTGCTTGCCGCGTTACCTGCCCACGCCTCGACGCTGCGGATCGCCATGACCGCGGCCGATATTCCTCTGACCCTCGGCCAGCCCGATCAGGGTTTTGAAGGGAACCGCTTCACCGGAATTCCGCTGTACGATGCCCTCGTGGAGTGGGATCTGTCACAAGGTGAGAAGCCAAGTGGCCTGGTACCCGGCCTGGCGACGGAGTGGCACGTTGACCCGCAAAATCAGAGCCGCTGGATCTTTACCCTGCGTCCGGGCGTCAAGTTTCATGATGGCACTGAGGTCAATCCCGATGCCATTGTCTGGAACGTCGATAAAGTGCTGAACAAAGCCGCGCCGCAATATGCTCCGGGCCAGATTGGCAATACGCTGTCGCGCATGCCGACCCTCACCGGCGCGGAAAAAATTGATGACCACACCGTCGCGCTGACCACCTCGGAACCGGATGCGCTGCTGCCGTACAACATCACCAACTTGTTTATCGTCTCGCCCACCGCCTGGCAGAAACTGTATGACGCGGTACCGGCCAGCACCGGCGATACCGCCGCGCGCAGCAAGCTGGCCTGGACCGAGTTTGCCGCCCATGCGGTGGGCAGCGGCCCGTTCAAAATGGAAAAACTGGTTCCCCGCCAGCAGCTGATCCTCGATAAAAACCCCGACTACTGGAATAAAGATCGCATCCCAAGAGTGGATAAAGTGGTGCTGATCCCTCTGCCGGAGGCCAACGCCCGCACCGCGGCGCTGCTCTCTAAACAGGTTGACTGGATCGAAGCGCCGGCCCCGGATGCGGTGGACCAGATTAAAGCCCAGGGCTTTAAAATCTACGCCAATACCCAGCCGCACCTGTGGCCGTGGCAGTTCTCCTTCGAAGAGGGCTCCCCGTGGAAAGATATTCGGGTGCGCAAGGCCGCCAACCTGTGCCTGAACCGCGCCGAGCTGAAAAGCTACCTTGGCGGTTACATGACCGAAGCCACCGGCGTTTATGAAGCCGACAGCCCGTGGCATGGCAAGCCAACCTTCCAGATCAAATATGACCCGGAAACCGCCCGCAAACTGATGACCGAAGCCGGATTCAGCGCCAGTAAACCGCTGCACGTTACGGTGGCGACCTCAGCCTCCGGCTCCGGGCAGATGCAGCCGCTGCCGATGAACGAATACATCCAGCAGAGCCTGAAAAGCTGCTTCTTTAACGTCGATATCAAAGTGAATGAGTGGAACACCCTGTTCACCAACTGGCGTCTCGGGGCGAAAGATCCCTCGGCGAAAGGGATCGATGCGATCAACGTCAGCGCCGCGGTCAACGATCCCTACTTTGGCCTGATCCGCTTCTCCACCGCCAAAGCCTTCCCGCCGGTCGCCACTAACTGGGGCTATTTCTCCACTCCGGAAACCGAAAAACTGGCCACCGCAGTGAAGCACGCCTTTACCCCGGCGGAGATGGACAAAGCCGCCGGTGAACTGCACGCCGCGCTGGTCGATCAGGTGCCGTTCCTGTTCGTCGCCCACGACGTTGGGCCGCGGGCGATATCTCCGGCGGTCACCGGCGTAGTCCAGCCGCAAAGCTGGTTTATCGACCTCAGTCTGGTGAGCAAGAAAGAGTAATCGTAACGGGAGCTACCGATGATCAATACGCTGCTATATCGCATCCTGCTGGCCATCCCCACCATGCTTGGGGTGGCGGTGATCTGTTTTATGCTGGTGCAGATAGCGCCGGGGGATCCGCTGGTCTCGGTGATGCCGCCGGATGCGTCCGAAGCCCTGCGTCAGACCTTAATGCAGGCCTACGGCTTTGATAAACCGCTGCCGCTGCAGTTTGTCCACTGGCTGTGGCGGGCGCTGCACGGCGACCTGGGGATGTCGGTGGCGACCGGAAGGCCGGTGATCGGCGAAGTGATGACCGCCGTCGGCTACTCGCTGCGCCTGGCGTTGCTGGCGACGGTGATCGGCTTTGTGCTGGGTAGCCTGTTTGGCTTTGTCGCCGGTTACTTCCGCAACAGCATTATTGACCGTCTGGCTTCGGTGCTGTCGGTGTTTGGCGTCAGCGTGCCGCATTACTGGCTGGGGATGCTGCTGGTCATCGTCTTTAGCGTTAAGTTCGCGCTGCTCCCGGCGACCGGCGGCGGGCCGATTGGCGAAGTGGGCTGGCAGTGGGACTGGGAGCACCTGCAGTTTATGTTGCTGCCGGCGATCACGCTGTCGGTGATCCCCACCGGGATTATTGCCCGCACCGTGCGTTCGCAGGTGGCGGACATTCTCAGCCAGGAGTTTATCGTCGGCCTGCGCGCCCGCGGGCTTAACGAGTCGCGGATCTTCCTGCACGTGGTGAAAAACGCCGCGCCAACCGCGCTGGCGGTGATGGGGCTGCAGGTGGGTTATCTGATGGGCGGCTCGATTCTGGTGGAGACGGTCTTCTCCTGGCCCGGCACCGGCCTGCTGCTCAATACCGCCATTTTCCAGCGCGACCTGCCGCTGTTGCAGGGCACCATCTGGGTGCTGGCGCTGTTCTTCGTGGTGCTCAACCTGCTGGTGGATATGCTGCAAACCAGCCTCGACCCGCGCATTAAGAGGAGCTGACGATGGTGGATACTGTGACCCCCAAAAGCATGGCCGTGACGCCCGTTACCCCCGCCAGACAAGGCTACTGGCGCGGCGTTATGCGCCGTTTACTGCGCGACCCCGGCGGCGTCTTCGTCGGGGCCATTATCCTGATCCTGTTGGCGCTGGCGCTGTTTGGCCCGTGGCTGATCGTAAAAGATCCGTATCAGACATCGATGTTTTTACGCCTCAAGCCGATCGGCACCGACGGTTTCCCGCTGGGTTCTGACGAACTCGGGCGCGATATGCTGTCGCGGCTGATCCTCGGCACCCGTCTGTCGCTGTTTATGGGCATTGTGCCGGTGGTCTTCGCCTTCTTTATCGGCGGGGCGATCGGCATTATCGCTGGCTATGCGGGCGGGAAAACCAACACCCTGATTATGCGCACCGTCGACGTCTTCTACGCTTTCCCTTCGGTGCTGCTGGCGATAGCGCTCTCCGGCGCGCTGGGGGCGGGCATTGGTAACGCGCTGCTGTCGCTGACGCTGGTGTTTGTCCCGCAGGTGGCGCGCATCGCTGAGAGCGTCACCGCTCAGGTGCGGCATATGGACTATATCGAGGCCGCCCGGGCCACCGGCGCCAGCGCCTTCACCATCATTCGCGTTCAGGTGCTGGGCAACGTACTGGGGCCGATTTTCGTCTTCTCCACCGGGCTGATTTCGGTGTGCATGATCCTCGCCTCCGGGTTGTCGTTTCTTGGCCTCGGGGTGCGTCCGCCTGAGCCGGAGTGGGGATTGATGCTGAATACCCTGCGCACGGCTATCTACACCCAACCGTGGGTGGCGGCGCTGCCTGGCCTGATGATCTTTATTACCTCCATTTCGTTCAATATCCTCGCGGACCGCCTGCGTGCGGCAATGGCGATTAAGGAGTAAGCGATGCAACCCTTTATCAATACCGACCTCGGCGGGCCGGCCCAGCCGCTGCTGAAGGTCAATAATCTGCTCAAGCACTTTCCCGCCGGCGGCGGCAAAGGCCGCGACGTGGTGCAGGCGGTGGACGACGTCAGTTTTACGGTGCTCAAAGGCGAAACCCTCGGCGTGGTGGGGGAGTCGGGCTGCGGGAAATCGACCACCGCGCGCCTGCTGATGCAGCTCCTGAAACAGGACAGCGGCGAGCTGATCTTTGATGGTCTGGAGGTCGGCTCATCGCGCCTGCCGATGAAAGCGTATCGCCGCCAGGTGCAGATGGTGTTTCAGGATAGCTACGCCTCGCTGAATCCGCGCATGACTATGGAAGAGAGCATTGCCTTCGGCCAGCGGGTGCATGGCGTCAGCGCCAAAGAGGCCAGCGAATATGCCCGCTATCTGCTGGCGCATGTTGGTCTTGAACCGGGGCGTTTTGCTCACCGTTATCCCCATGCGCTCTCCGGCGGCCAGCGTCAGCGCGTGAATATCGCCCGCGCGCTGGCGATGAAGCCCCGGTTGGTGATCCTCGATGAAGCGGTCTCGGCGCTGGATAAATCGGTGGAAGCTCAGGTGCTGCAATTGCTGCAGGAGCTGAAGCGCACCCTCGAGCTGACCTATGTGTTTATCAGCCACGATCTGCACGTGGTGCGCTGGCTGTCGGACCGCATCCTGGTGATGTATCTCGGTGAAGTGGTCGAGATTGGCCCCGCGGAACAGCTGTTTACCGCCTCGGCCCACCCCTATACCCGCGCATTATTAAGCTCGATGCCGTCGATGGACCCGCAGCATCGCACTCTGACCTCGCCATTGAACGGCGATCCGCCAAGCCCGATTTCCCCACCCTCCGGTTGCCGCTTCCATACCCGCTGTCCGCATGCCAGAGCAGTGTGCTCGCAGGTGAAGCCGAAGCTTGAAAACATTGGCGAGGGGCATCAAAGCGCCTGCCTGATGGCGCAACCCGCCTCGCCCTGGCATCAGAACATCGCCATCCAGGAGGTGAGCCATGTCGCATGATGCTTATGTCCACATCCGCGATCTGCGGGTCGAGTTTCGCCGCGATGGTCAGACGGTCAACGCGGTCAACGGCGTCTCTTTCGATGTGCAAAAAGGCGAAGTGATGGCGCTGATTGGCGAATCCGGGTCCGGAAAAAGCGTGACCCTGCGCGCCCTGATGCGCTTGCATCCGCCGAAAAGCAGCGTCCTTTCCGGCATCCTGAAAGTCGGGGAGGAAGAGGTGCTGACCATGAGCGCCTCGCAGCTGCGACGCTACCGTGGCGCGCGCTGCGCGATGATTTTCCAGGAGCCGCTGCTGGCGTTCGACCCGGTCTACACCGTCGGGCAGCAGATTGTTGAAGGCCTGCGTCGTCATGAAGGGCTGTCGCGTCAGGCGGCGCGGGAGCGGGCGCTGGAGGCGTTGCGTCAGGTGCGCATCCCCAGCCCTGAGCGGCGGCTGGATGCCTATCCGCACGAGATGTCCGGCGGGATGCGCCAGCGGGCGATGATTGCCCTCGCGCTCTCCTGTAATCCGCAGCTGCTGCTGGCGGATGAGCCGACCACCGCGCTGGATGCCACGGTGCAAATCCAGATCCTGATCCTGCTGCGCGAGCAGCAAAAGCAGCGCGATCTGTCGATTATCTTTGTGACTCACGACATCGGCGCGGCGGTGGAGATCGCCGACCGGGTGGCGGTGATGTATGCCGGGCGCATCGTCGAGGAGGCGTCGATAGAGGACATTTTATATCGTCCTCGCCACCCATATACCCAGGTGCTGCTGGGCAGCCGCCCGAAAGAGGGGCTGAAGAAGGGCGATGAGCTGCATTGCATTCCCGGCGCGCCACCGGATCTCTCGCAGCTGCCGCCCGGTTGCGCCTTTGCCGAACGCTGCCCGCACGCGCAGCCGGCCTGTACGCAGAGCCAGCCCGCCACCGAACAGGTCGGGCCGCGCCACGTGGTGAGCTGCCATCGCTGGCGGGCGCTGAGCCCGTCCGTTGAACATCGGGCGCTGTACGCCTGAAGCACAGAGGAAACCACTATGCAGGATGATCTTCGCGCCTTTATGCCCTATCCGGCGCATCCGGTGGCCCATGCGTTAAGCGGGCCGCTGAGCGGGATGACCTTTGCGGTCAAAGATTTGTTCGATGTGGCGGGCTACCCGACCGGCGGCGGCAACCCGCATCTGCTGGCGCTGTCTGGAATGAAAAATCGCACCGCGCCGGTGGTGCAGACGTTGCTGGACAACGGCGCGCGCTTTATCGGCAAAACCCACACCAGCGAGCTGGCGTACTCCATGAGCGGGCACAACGTGCATTACGGCACGCCGCGCAACGGTGCCGCGCCGAACCATATTCCCGGCGGCTCGTCGTCGGGGTCGGCGTCGGCGGTGTCGAATGACGCCTGCGATTTTGCTCTCGGCACCGATACCGGCGGGTCGGTGCGCACGCCGGCCAGCTACTGCGGATTGTACGGCCTGCGACCAACCCACGGTCGTCTCTCCCTCGACGGTTGCCAACCGCTGTGCGCCACTATGGATACCTGCGGTTTCTTTGCCCGTTCAGCCGCGGTTTTCTCCGCCGTAGCGGATTGTCTGCTGGGCGAGGCGTCTGTGGATATCGCGAATGTGCAGCTGGCAAGCCACGATGGCCTGTTTTCCCACCTGCCGCTGCGCAGCCTGCAGGCGCTGCAGCCGGTGCGTCAACGAATCAGCCGTGAGTTCGGGCCGGTCACCGCGCTGAGCGCGCCGCTGCCGGACGTGGACGAGATCTATCTCGCCTTTCGCCAGATTCAGGGCTACGAGGCGTGGCAGTCGCAGGGCGAGACCATTGAGCGTTATGGCCTGCAGCTGGGACCGGACGTGCGTGAGCGCTTCTTCTGGGGTAAAGCGGTGACCAGCGCCCAGTTTGAAGCTGCCTGCCAGCAGCGCGAACGTTTTAGCGCCTGGTGGGACCAGCAGCTCGGTGATGCGGTGCTGGTGATGCCGACCGTTCCCGACGGGGCGCCGCTGCTGACGGCGCAGGCGGAAGAGATCGAAGCGGTACGCCGTCTTTCTCACGATCTACTGTTAATTTCGGTGATGACCCGACGGCCGCAGGTGACGCTGCCGGTCGCTCAGGTGGGCGGTTTGCCGCTGGGTATCTCACTTTTAGGGCCGCGCGGCAGCGATCGTCTGCTGGTCGCGCTGGCCAGCGCATTGATGCAAGGAGACCAATATGAGCAGTGATGTCCTTTTTACTCCCGTAACCGAGACCGCCGCCTGCCGTATTAATGGCGAACGTCTGTGGGATTCTCTGATGACGCTGGCGGAAATCGGCGCCACGCCGAAGGGCGGCTGCTGTCGCCTGACCCTGACCGACCTCGACCGTCAGGGGCGGGATCTGGTGATTGGCTGGGCACAAGCGGCCGGGATGCGCGTCACCGTGGATAAAATCGGTAACGTGTTTATGCGCCGGGAAGGGCGTAACCCAGCGCTGCCGCCAGTGGTGTCCGGCAGCCACATTGATACCCAGCCAACCGGCGGTAAATTTGATGGCAACTACGGCGTGCTGGCGGCGCTGGAGGTGGTGCGCACCCTGAACGATCTGGAGATGGAAACCGAGGCGCCGATTGAAGTGGTGTTCTGGACCAACGAAGAGGGGTCGCGCTTTGTGCCGGTGATGATGGGCTCCGGGGTGTTTGCCGGGGTCTTCCCGCTGGAGACGATCTACGCCGCCAGGGATGCAGAAGGTAAAACCGTCGGCGAGGAGCTGGCGCGGATCGGCTATATCGGCAGCGAGACGCCGGGGGATCATCCGATTGGTGCCTACTTCGAAGCGCATATCGAACAGGGGCCGATTCTGGAAGATGAAGAGAAAATTATCGGCATCGTGCAGGGCGTGCTGGGGATCCGCTGGTACGACTGCGTGGTGACCGGCCAGGCCTCCCACGCCGGGCCAACGCCGATGCGTCTGCGCCAGGATGCGCTGCAGGTGGCGACCCGCATTATGCAGGAAGTGGTGGCGATTGCCGGGCGTAGCACCGAGGGGCGCGGCACGGTAGGGATGGTGCAGGTCCATCCGAACAGCCGCAACGTGGTACCGGGTGAGGTGACGTTTTCTATTGATATGCGCAATCTCAGCGATGCGCTGGTGGATGAGATGGATTGCCAGCTGCGGGCTTTTATCGACCGCGTCGAGCAGGAGAGCGGGCTGACGGTGGCGCTGAAAGAGGTGAGCCACTATCCGGCGGCACCGTTCCACCCTGAATGTCAGGCGGCGATTGCCGGGGCTGCGCAGCGTCTGGGGTATCCGGCGCGGGAGATTGTCTCCGGGGCCGGGCATGATGCGGTGTACATGAGCTATCTGGCGCCCACCGGGATGATTTTTATCCCCTGTAAGGACGGTATCAGCCACAACGAAATCGAGTATGCCTCACCGGAGCATGTTACCGCCGGGGCGAACGTGCTGCTGCAGGTGATGCTGCAGTACGCGAAAGCGGTATAGGTGACGCCTGACACCACACCCGGTGGCGCTGCGCTGACCGGGCTACGGGGTCATCGCCGTCTGGGGGTTGGCAACCTGGGCACCATTCCCCGGTGGCGCTGCGCTGACCGGGCTACGGGGTCACCGCCGTCTGGGGGTTGGTAACCTGGGCACCATTCCCCGGTGGCGCTGCGCTGACCGGGCTACGGGGCTGCTGCGGTCTGGGGGGGACACACCCGGAGGCGGGCTACGGGGCTGCCGCCGTCTGGGTTTTGTAGCCCGGACAGGCGCAACGCGCCGCCTCCGGGAGAGGTACTGTGGCGGCCGCTAACCCATCTGCGCCAGCTGCCCGCGCAGCACGTCGACCCCTTGCTCGATGGCGTCGGGGTTAATGGCGTGGAACCCCATGCGGAAGAAGTTACCCGGTGGCGCCTCGCTAAGAAAATGCCGCGCGCCGGGCTCAATCAGCACGCCGGCGTGGGCGGCGCGCCAGGTCAGTTGCTGGGTGTTGATCTGCTCCGGAGTCGCCAACCAGAAGGCGTTGGCATGTTCGCTGCCGGCAATAATCCGGCACTCCGGCATGTAGTGTTGCAGGGCATTATGCAGGCGATCCCAGCGCTGGGCGGAGTCGTAATGGTAGCGCCGCAGATGGGTTTCGTAGTGACCCTGGGCGAGGAAATGGGCCATCTGATATTGAATATTGGTCGGCGGATGACGATACACCAGCCGGCGTAATGCCCGGGCTTCGTCAATCAGGTCCGGGTCGGCGACCATAAAGCCCAGCCGCAGGCCCGGCGACAGCGCTTTTGACAGGCTGCTGACGTATACCACTCTGCCGCTGCGGTCGCTGGCCTTCAGCGCCGGCAGCGGGTTGAGCATAAAGTTACTTTCCGAGTCGTAATCATCCTCAATAATCACCGCGTCGTGGCGGGCGGCATGTTCCAGCAGCTGGCTGCGTCGCGCCTTGCTCATCGCTACGCCGGTCGGCACCTGGTGGCCGGGGGTGACGTAGTAGTAATCGCAAGGGGCGTCGTTAAGGACAATACCTTGTTCATCCACCGGGTGCGGCACAATATCGGTATCGGCGAGCAGGAAGGTGTTGATGGCCTCACGAAAACAGGGATTCTCCACGCCCACGCGGGTCTTCGCTGACATCAGCAGGCGGGTCAGTAGGTACAGCGCATTTTGCGAACCGAGGGTAATCAGGATCTCATCCGGCGCCGCCACAATCCCGCGCTTCGGCAACACCCGGGTGCGGATCTGCTCAATCAGCATCGGCACATCCTGGTCGATATGGTCCACCACCCATGCCGGGTCACGCACGCCGCCGTGCAGCCAGTTGGCCGCCGAACGCCAGGTAGCCAGCGGGAACTGGCGGGTGTCCGGCTGCCCGTAGATAAACGGATAGCGGTAGTTCATCCAGCCCGCCGGTTTGAGAATCGACTCCTGCTGGCTGGGGGTGATCTGCAGTCGCGTGCCCCATCGTGGTGCAGAACTCTCGCGTGGCGGTGCAGTATCCATGGTCGCGGCAGGGGAATGCTGGTAATCCGGATGCAGATAATACCCGCTGCGCGGGCGGCTGATCAGATAGCCCTCGTTCACCAGACTTTCAAACACCAGCGCGGTGGTATTGCGTGATACCCGCAGCTGGCTGGCCAACTGGCGGCAGGAAGGGAGCGGGGTGTCGGCGGAAAAAATCCCGCCCAGAATGGCGTTAATCAGCGTCTCGCGCACCTGCTCCTGCAAACCGCGGTGCGGGTCGAAATCAACGTGTAACAGGTGTCGGATCATGCTCAGCTCCTTACGCAAACGCGTGCTACAGGAACTGGAGCAAATTCCATACCACCCTGAAATTGACTGACACATCCCCGTAGCGAATCTGGCTCTATCGAGAAATTTAAAACCGTCTCTACATTAAAAATGTATTCATCAGCCGCGGACCGGAACGTCCATCGGCACATATTTTGCAAAACCTTTTCATGTTCGGGAATGAACACGTCTGGCGAATTAATTTAGGGGTGGATTGATGAAAAAATCATTAGGTTCAATGTGTCTTGGCGCCGTAATGGCAATGGCCTTTTCTTATCACGCAGTCGCCGCAGATCTTCCGGAAATTGAAAAATCCGGCACCCTGAAAGTCGCGACGGAAGATGATTACGCGCCTTTTAACTTTATGAATAACGGCCAGGCCGATGGCTTCAACAAAGATATGCTAGATGAATTGCGCAAATATGCAAAATTCCATGTTGAGCAAAGTATTTTGCCGTGGACCGGATTATTAGCGGCGGTATCAACCGGCCAGTACGATATGGCGTTAACCGGGGCGGTGATTACCGACGACCGTCTGAAAGTGTTTGATTTCACCCCGCCGTGGGCGTCCGCCCAGCACTATTTTGTCAAACGTGCCGGTGATAATTCGCTGAATACCATTGCCGACCTCAGCGGTAAAAAAGTGGGGGTTCAGGCGGGAAGCGCGCTGCTGGCGCGTCTGCCGGAGCTGAAAGCGATGCTCGAGAAAGGCGGCGGCAAGCTGGGGCCGGTGGTGGAATACCCTTCCTACCCGGAAGCCTACGCCGACCTGGCTAACAAGCGCCTCGATTACGTGATTAACGTGGTCATTTCGGTTAACGACCTCGCAAAAGCCAAACCGAAGGTCTTCGCCAAGGGATTACCGGTGTCTGGTCCTGGCTATATGGCATGGCCGATTCCGAAAAACTCACCGCAGTTGTTGGCCTATATGACCAAATTTATGAACCATATGCGTGAGACCGGCAAGCTCGCCGAGCTGCAGAAAAAATGGTTTGGCGAAACCTACGATGACCTCCCGACAGAGCCGATTACCAACCCGGAACAGTTCCATAAGCTGGCTGGTTTCTGACAAATTGCGGCGGGTAACCGCCGCGTGTTAATGCGAAGGAGGGCCCTATGGACGCAATTTCCTGGCAGTTACTGATTGAAGGCGCATGGACGACCCTCTGGATTTCGGCTATTGCGATTACTTTTGGCGTTATGATCGGCCTGCTGATTGCGCTGGTGCGGATGTTACGCCTGCCGGTTATCGATCAGCTGCTGGTGGTGTATATCAGCCTGGCCCGCGCCACGCCGCTGGTGACGCTGGTGCTGTTTCTGTTTCTCTCGCTGCCTACCGTGGGGATCAACCTCGATAAAAACATGGCGGCTATTGTCGCGCTGACCCTCAACACGTCGGCATTTAACGCGGAAATCTGGCGTAACGCCTTCCGCACTTTCCCTCGTGAGCAGCGCGAAGCGGCAGAGTCCGTGGGGATGGGGCGCTGGGCCTATTTCCGCTACATCATGTTGCCGCAGATGTGGATCGAGAGCCTGCCGGCACTGGTCAACGAAATGTCGTTCCTGATCAAAGGCAGCCCGGCGATCGCGGTGATCGGCGTGGTCGATTTGACCCGCGTGACCAACCGAATTTCATCCGTCACTTACGAACCCTTGTCGCCGATCCTTGCGGCGGGTCTGCTGTACGTCGTGCTTATCGGTACGCTGCTGAAATTGCAAAGCATCGCGGAACGCAAAGCTAAACGCCTGGCGCGATAATCACAGGAGGATCTATGAATCAATGGGCCGTTATCTGGTCAGTGCGCGACAGCTTTATCGCGGGATTGCTCGCCACCCTTGAGCTTTTTATTACGGCGGCCGTTGTTGGATTTATCGCCGGCATCGTCTTGTGCTATTTAACCGAATATCAGAAAAAGACCCTGAACCGGTTAATTATTGGCTTTGTCAGCTTAATGCGAGCTATTCCTTTTCTGATTCTGGCCTATTTGCTCTATTACGGATTACCGGAAGTCGGGATCAATATGGAAGCATGGACCGCCGGGCTGATTGCGTTAATTATCTACCACGGCGCCTATTTCTTTGAAATATTGCGCAGCCAGCGCCGGGTATTTTCCGGGGGCTATATCGAAGCCGCCGTCGCCCAGGGTTTTTCGCGTTATCAAATATTCCGGCGAATTATTTTGCCGAATATCGTCTCATCAGCATTACCGCTACTGGGTAACCAGCTGATTATTTGCCTGAAGGATACGGCTTTTTTGAGCATTATTACCGTTCAGGAGATTACCGCCGCGGCCAACAGCGTCCAGGCGACCTATTTCATCCCGTTTAACGCGTTTATTGTCGCCATTGCGTTGTACTGGGCCGTCAGCATTGTGCTGGAGCTGCTGATCAAACGACTGAGCGCTCTGGGAGCCAAAAGAGGAATGAGTCATGCCTGATACAACGGCTGTGAGTATTAAAAACGTCTCCAAGCAGTTTGATAATATTGAGGTGCTGCGCGACATCAACCTGACGGTTGAAAAGGGGTCAGTGGTGAGTATTTTAGGCTCGTCTGGCTCTGGTAAATCGACGCTTCTGCGCTGTATGAACTGGCTGGAGCAGCCGGACCGCGGCGAGATCCACATCGGCGGCCAGCGTCTGGGGATTGACGAACAAAACGGTAAGGCCATGTCCCACCGCCAGCTGTCAAAGATTCGCGAGCGGGTGGGGATGGTGTTCCAGAGCTTTAACCTGTGGCCGCACCTGAGCGTGCAGCAGAATGTCAGCGAAGCGCTGCTTCGTGTCAAAGGCATGAAGCGCGATGAGGCCAATGCTATCGCCCTGCAGCAGTTGGAAAAGGTGGGGATGGCGCACAAAGCCGATGCCTGGCCGATTACCCTGTCCGGCGGACAGAAACAGCGGGTGGCGATTGCCCGTTCGCTGGCGATGTCGCCGGAGGTGATTCTGTTTGATGAGCCGACGTCGGCGCTGGACCCCGAGCTGGTCAATGAGGTGCTGGGGGTGATGAAGGCGCTGGCGGCAGAGGGATACACCATGGTGGTGGTGACCCACGAAATGGATTTTGCTCGTCAGGTGTCAGATGAAGTGGTGTTTCTTGAAAAAGGATTGCTGATTGAGAAAGCGCCGCCGGAGAAGTTTTTCACCAACCCGGATTCCGAACGCGTCAGACAGTTTTTACAAAGCAGCCGCTAATCAATGCAGTAGCCCGGACAGATGCTTGAGGCACCTGTCCGGGCGACAAAACCCAAAACCGCACAGTCCGTAGCCCGGCCAGCGCAGCGCCACCGGGGTATTCCCGGAGGCGGTGCAAGCGCCTGTCCGGGCTACAAACCCCAAAACCGCACAGTCCGTAGCTCGGTCAGCGCAGCGCCACCGGGGCATTCCCGGAGGCGGCGCAAGCGCCTGTCCGGGCTACAAAACCCAAAACCGCACAGTCCGTAGCCCGGTCAGCGCAGCGCCACCGGGGTATTCCCGGAGGCGGCGCAAGCGCCTGTCCGGGCTACAAACCCTAAAACCTTAATCGCGGTCAATGGCGAACGGCTGCCAGGCCTGACGTACCGGCATCACTTCAACGCGGTTGATATTCATATGGTCCGGCAGGGTGGCGATGTAAAACATCTGTTCGGCAATATCCATCGCGCTCAGCGGGGTGGTGCCGCGATACAGATTATCCGACGCCGCCTGGTCGCCTTTGGTGCGCACCAGGGTAAATTCCGTCTCGGCAATGCCCGGAGCCAGGTCGGTGACGCGCACGCCGGTTCCGAGCAGGTCGCAGCGCAGGTTATAGCTAAACTGCTTCACAAAGGCTTTGCTGGCGCCATATACGTGGCTGCCCGGATAGGGCCACTGGCCAGCGATAGAGCCGATATTGATGATGCTGGCACCGGCGCCGTGGTTAATCAGCGTCGGCAGCAGCGCATGAGTGACGTTCACCAGCCCGGTGACGTTGGTATCGATCATCGTTTTCCAGTCTTCCAGATCGACCTTCTGCGCCGGCAGCGGCGACAGCGCCAGCCCGGCGTTATTGATAAGCGTAGTCACATCGGCAAACTCAGCGGGAAGCGCCGCCACCGCTGCCGCCACCGCGTCGCTGTCGCGGACGTCGAGTTCGATAATATGCACCGGGACTTGCGCGGCGAGCTTATCCTGTAATGTCTTCAGCCGCTCGACACGACGCCCGCTGAGGACCAATGACCAGCCCGCCTCGGCAAAGACCTGTGCTGCCGCTTCTCCAAATCCCGAGGTTGCCCCGGTAATAAACACCACTTTGCTTGTTGTCATCTCATGCTCCTGTGCAGGTTGTCGTCCCACCATATGCTCTAAATAATTCGAGTTGCTTGTAGGCGGCAAGGCCGTAAATCCCCAGGAGCTTACTCAGGTAAGTGACTGGGATGAACGGGGGCAGCCAACACCCAAGCAACTTGAAGTATGACGAGTATAAAAACGCTCACCCGACG
Organism: Enterobacter sp. JUb54; assembly: GCF_014298075.1. Taxonomy (GTDB): domain Bacteria; phylum Pseudomonadota; class Gammaproteobacteria; order Enterobacterales; family Enterobacteriaceae; genus Klebsiella; species Klebsiella lignicola. The sequence continues at coordinate 2,603,502 of NZ_CP060418.1, read as the reverse complement.
GGCACAGAGCCAGTCGCGCTATGGCGATGTGACACGGTGTCACATCATTTTCCTCGCACTGGCTCTATCCGTTTTCCCGCTGTGCAGCCAATGATGAATCCAACAACAACGACATGAGAGAGGGCAGGGTATGAAGCTGGCATTACAGAACGATGTTACGGTAAGCAACGATGAAGTACGCCAACTGGATCGTGCTTATGTCTTTCATTCGTGGTCGATACAGGGCAATGTCAATCCGCTGGTGATTGCCGGGGCTAAAGGCTGCGAGCTGTGGGACTACGAAGGCAATACCTACCTTGATTTCAGCAGCCAGCTGGTCAACGTCAACATCGGCTATCAGCATCCTCGCGTGCTGGCGGCCATGAAAGCGCAGATGGATGAGCTGGTGACCATTGCGCCGGCCACCGCCAACCTGGCGCGCGGCGAAGCGGCCAAACGCATTGTCGAGCTGGCGCCGGAAGGCTTCAGCAAGGTGTTTTTCACCAACGCCGGGGCGGACGCAAACGAGAACGCCATCCGGATGGCGCGGTTGTACACCGGGCGCGATAAAGTGCTGTCGGCCTACCGCTCCTACCACGGCAATACCGGTAGCGCGATTGCCGCCACCGGCGACTGGCGTCGCGTACCGAACGAATATTCACGTGGGCACGTGCACTTCTTTAACCCGTACCTCTATCGCAGCGAATTTAACGCGCTGACGGAAGAGGAAGAGTGTCAGCGTGCGCTGGCCCATCTGCGCAGAATGATCGAGTGTGAAGGCCCGACCGCCATTGCCGCGATTCTGCTGGAGTCGATTCCGGGAACCGCCGGGATCCTGGTGCCGCCTGACGGTTATATGCAAGGCGTGCGGGCACTGGCCGATGAGTTTGGCATCGTGCTGATCCTCGATGAGGTGATGGCCGGGTTTGGGCGTACCGGTAGCTGGTTTGCCTTCGAACAGGACGGCATCGTGCCGGATCTGGTGACCTTCGCCAAAGGGGTGAACGCCGGGTATGTACCGGCAGGCGGGGTGTTGATCAGCGAGCCTATCGCCCGCTACTTTGACGACCATTTCTTTGCCGGGGGGCTGACCTATTCCGGCCACCCGCTGGCGATGGCGGCGATTGTCGCCACCATTGACGCGATGAAAGAAGAGAAAGTGGTGGAGAACGCGGCGACCATCGGTAATGAAGTGCTGCGTCCGGGGCTGGAAGCGCTGGCGGAAAAACACGCGATTATCGGTAATGTGCGCGGCCGTGGTCTGTTCCAGGCGCTGGAACTGGTCAGCAATCGTGAGCAGAAAACGGCGTTAACCGCCGCGGATATGGCGGCGATTAAAGGCGCGTTAACCGAGGCCGGTCTGCTGGCGTTTGTGGTGGAAAACCGTATCCACGTGGTGCCGCCATGCACCATCAGCGCCGAGCAGGTGGCGAAAGGGCTGGCGATTTTTGACAGCGTCTTCACCCGCTTTGCCAGCCTGGCGAAGTAACTTCCGCGCAGTACGATTCCCGGGTAGCGGCGTCAACGCCTTACCCGGGAAAACCTTACCCCATCCGATGTTCACCGTTCACCAGCGCTTCGCGATCGAAGAAGCGCTGAATCACCCCTTGCGCCATAAAGGCCGCCCGGTCTGACATATGGGCAATCACATCGGCATCGTGACTGACCAGCAGATAGGTCATTCCGTGCTCCTGTTTCAAGCGGTTCAGCAGATTCAGAATTTCCGCCTGCACCGACATATCCAGCGCCGAGGTTGGCTCATCCAGTAGCAGGATCTGCGGGCGCAGCAGCAGGGCGCGGGCAATCGCCACGCGCTGACGCTGGCCGCCGGAGAGCTGATGCGGATAACGTTGGACGGCATCCGCCGGCAGCCCTACCTGTTCCAGCGCGGTGGTCACCCGCTGCGTAATCTCGTCGATACCATGAATTTTCAGCGGCTCTGCCAGGGTGCGCCACAGCGTATGATTGGGATGCAGCGACGCGTAGGGATCCTGAAATACCATCTGCACGTTGCGCCGCAATGCCCCCTGAAAACGCACGCCGGGGGTGATGGCCTTATCGAAGAGCTCGACCCGGCCATGCCACTCGCGCTGAAGACCGGCGAGCACCCGTAAAATGGTCGACTTCCCGCAGCCGGAGGCACCGATCAGGCTGAAGGTTTCCCCCGCCTCAACGCTGAAACTGGCGGCTGAAACCGCCGTTTTATCGGCAAAATTGACCTGCAATGCATCGAGATTAACGACTGCCATGTGCCGCCTCCGTAAAATCCAGGGTTCTGTCGAGCGTCGGCAACATCTGGCCATAGGTGCCGGCATCGGGGCGGCAGGTCCAGAGCGTGCGGGTATAGGGATGGGTCGCCTGAGGCAGTTCCCGCGCCGGCATCTCATCCACCTGCATGCCCTGATACATCACCAGCACCCGATGGCAATGTTCCGCCACCAGCGGCAGATCGTGGCTTATTAACAGCATCGCCATTTGCCGCTGTTCGCACTGTTCCACCAGCAGTTCGAGTATCTGATTACGCAATCGGGAGTCGAGCGCCGAGGTGGGTTCGTCGGCAATCAGCACTTTCGGGTTGTTAAGCAGCGCGATGGCGATCATCACCCGCTGGCCCATCCCGCCGGAGAGCTCGCCGGGATAGCGGCTGAGCACCGGGAGATCGAGGCCGACGGCATTTACGGCGGCTTTTACCGCCTCCAGCCGGGCGCGGCGGCTCAGGCGCTGATGCAGCGTTAACGCTTCTTCCAGCTGCGCCTGAATGCTTTGCACCGGGTTCAGCGCATAGCGTGGGTCCTGTAAAATCATGGCGATATCGTTGCCGCGCAGCGCCCGCCAGCCGCGGTCGTTGAGGGTCAGAAGGTCGTGACCCAGCACGTTCAGCGTCTCGGCGCTGACCACTCCCGGCTTGCGTACCAGCCCCATCAGGGCGCGGGCGGTCATGGATTTGCCCGAACCGGACTCGCCCACCAGCGCCAGCCGCTCGTTGCCGAGGCTAAAATTGACGTTATTCACCACCCGGGCGGCAGGGTAGTCGATGCACAGCCCGCGAACGGAGAGTCGGGTATCAGTCATGTTGTGGCTCCAGAACATCGCGCAGGCCGTCGCCCAGCAGGTTAAATGCGAGGCTGGCAATCAGGATCACCGCGCCAGGGGCGGCGGCAATCCACCACTGATCGAAAATGACCTGCATGCCGTCGGCAATCATCGCCCCCCATTCCGCCATCGGCGGACGCGCGCCGAGGCCAAGGAAGCCCAGCCCGGCGGCGGCAAGAATAATCCCCGCCAGGTCCAGCGCCAGCCGCACGATAGCCGAAGGCAGGCACAGCGGCAAAATATGGCCGACCAGCAAGCGCCAGCCGCGAATTCCCATCATTTCGGCGGCGGCCAGATAATCGCTGTGGCGCAGGCGTTGAATTTCGCTGCGTGCCTGACGGGCATAGGCCGGCCAGGTGGTGAGGGCCAGCGCCAGCGCGCCGTTAACCAGCCCCGGCCCGAGCATGGCGACAAAGGCAAAGGCGAGGATCAGGCGCGGCATCGACATCACCACGTCGGTGAAACGCATCAGAACCCGCTCCAGCCAGCCGCCGTAATAGCCGGACAAAATCCCCACCAGCAGACCGACGGGCAGGGTGATAAGGGTGACCAGCGCCACCAGCCCCAGCGCCGGGCGCGCGCCGTAAATCAGACGTGACAGCAGGTCGCGGCCATAGCTGTCGGTGCCGAGCCAGTGCTGCGCTCCCGGCCCCTGCAACCGCGCGGCGGCATCCTGCCAGTTGGGATCGAGCGGCGCCAGCCAGGGGGCGAACAGCGCCACCAGCAGCAGCAACGTGATAATCACCAGCCCGCAAAAGGCGGCGGGGGAGCGACGCAGGCGACGCAAAAACAGATAGGCCGGCATCAGCGCACCCTCGGGTCGGTCAACCGGACCAGCAGGTCGGTGAGGTTATTAATGAAGACAAAACTCGCGCCAATCAGCAAGGTGCCGCCCATGATGGCGGTGGTATCGCCGGCAAACAGCGCGGTGGTCAGGTAGCGGCCAATTCCCGGCCAGGAGAAGACGGTTTCGGTTAGCACCGCCCCTTCGAGCATCGAGGTCCAGGCCAGCGCGATCACCGTCAGCAGGGTGCCACGGATGTTGGGCAGCACGTGGCGCAGCAGAATCGTCATCTCGCTGGCGCCTTTGGCGCGGGCCAGCAGGATGTACTCTTTGTTCATCTCGCTAAGGCAGGCGGAGCGGGTCAGGCGGGTAATGCTGGCCAGCGAATAGTATCCCAGCAGCAGCACCGGCAGAAGCAGGTGGCCGATGGCGTTTATGAACGCGGCTTTATCGCCTGAGAGCCAGGTGTCGATCAGCACGAAGCCGGTCCGGGGCTCGACGGTATATTGATAAATGTCGTCCAGTCGTCCGGGGCCTGGCGTCCATTGCAGCCTGGCGTAGAACAGCGCCAGCATCAGCAGGCCGAGCCAGAAAATGGGCACCGAGTTGCCAATCAGGGTAAAGGTGCGAACCGCCAGATCCCACGGCGACCCCACGTAGCGCGCGCACAGCACGCCGGAGATAACCCCAAGCAGCGCGCCGACGATCAGCGCCAGCGTGGCCAGTTCGAGTGTGGCGGGAAAGGTGGCGAGCAGATCCTGCAGCACCGGCTGGCCGGTGGAGCTGGCAATGCCCAGATCGCCGTGGGCCAGGTTGACCAGGTAGTGCCAGAACTGCACCGGCAGGGCGCGGTCGAGTCCGAGCTGGTGGCGAACCTGATCGTAGGTAGACTGGCTGGCATGATCGCCAACGATTTGCAGCACCCGGTCAACCGGCGACAGCGCCGAGAGCGCAAAGGTCACCAGCAGCAGACCGAGCAGGGTCAGCGCCAGGGTGAACAGCCCCTGAAACAGCGCGAGCAGAGGGCGCGCGCTGCGCCGCTCTGCTCTGGTAGGTAAAACAGCAGACATGGTTATTCCGTCGGTAAAAAATGCAGTGTTATCAGCTGGTGCGATCCGTTGTAGCCCGGTCAGCGTCGCGCCACCGGGAAAACATAAGGTATCGGGCCTGCGTTCCCGGAGGCGGCGCGTTGCGCCTGTCCGGGCTACCTGATCGTACCTGCCCCAGGCGTTACTTGGTTACCCGGTCATACCAGACCATGTCGGCGTTCAGACCCTGCTGATAACCTTTGACGTTATCGCGGACCACGATCTGGGTTTTCCCTTGATCAACGAAGACGTAAGGCGAACTGCGCTGCAACTCTTCCTGCATTTTTTTATACAGATCGAGGCGTTTTGCCGGGTCCGCTTCGGCGACTGCGGCCTGGGTCTCTTTGTTCAGCTGCGGGATCTGCCAGCCGTTCAGGCCGGCGACGGTGCTGGATTTACCATCATTCCATGCGAAGGCGCTGGCGTTGGAGTGGGCGTCGAAGTAGTCAGGGATCCACAGACGAATCGCCGCCTGGTGCTGCTTTGCGCGCACCCGGGCATACACCTGGCTACCGGCGGCCGGCAGCAGATCGATCTTCACGCCGCCCTGAGCAAAGCTGGCCTGCATCGACTGGGCGATGGTGATGAACGGTGGTTTGTTTTCAACATCAAGGGTGAAGTGGGCATCTTTGATCCCGGCTTTGGCGAGGATCGCTTTGGCTTTCTCAGGGTCGAATTTAAACGGATTGTTGTCCAGCGCGCCCGGCAGACCGACCGGCAGGAAGCTCTGATGGACGAAATACTGGCCCTTGAGCAGATCTTTGGTGATGCCGTCGTAATCCACCAGCCAGCGTGCCGCTTCCCACAAGGCCGGGTTTTTCAGCAGCGGGTTGGCGCTGTTGCCGGTGTTGAACGCCAGGTAGTTCTGCTCGGCGGACGGGATACTCAGCACCGTGACGCCCGGTTTGCCCTGCAGAGCCGCTATCTGATCGGCCCCGAGATCGCGGGCAACGTCGGCATCGCCCTGTTGAATCAGCAGGCGGCGGGACGCCGGGTCGGGGACGTTCTTAATAATCACGTTTTTCAGCTTCGGCGCACCGGTCGGCGAGCTGTCGTTGGCTTCCAGCACGATGGCCTGATGCGGTTGATAGACGCGCATTTTGAACGCGCCGCTGCCCGCGGAGTGCATTTTCAGCCAGCTGTTGCCGAAGTCGTTATCTTTGACGTTCGGGGCCACCAGCTTTTCATCGACGATGGAGGCGATCGGCGTGGAGAGGATATTCAGCGCAACCGCCGGGCTGACGTCGGCGGTCCAGTGCAGCTCCAGCGTGTGGTCATCCACCTTTTTCAGCTGGCTGGCGATGTTGTCCGGCTGCCAGCCGAGCACGTTGAGGATAAAGGCCGGGGACTTATTCAGTGTGACCGCGCGGGTGTAAGAGAAAATAATATCTTCCGGGCGCAGCGGGTTGCCGGAGGCAAATTTAGCGTCGGGCTTGAGCTTGATGGTCAGCGTTTTGGCGGCCGGATCTGCCTGCCAGCTTTCCGCCAGAATCGGGGTGATTTTTTCAGGGTTGTCGCGGTCCGGTTGAACCAGGCGCTGATAGAGGCTCGGCACCGTCTGAATACTGGACAGCTCATTGGCTTCCGCCGGGTCGAGGCTGACAATATCGTCGAGTCCCTGGGCAACGACCAGGGTAGTTGGCGGTGTAGCGGCATGGACGCTGGCGGAGAGCGCGGTCAGTACCAGTAAAGGCAGCAGTTTTTTGGTCATGAGCAATCCCTGAAAAATGTTGTTTTGATTATTTATGCTTCGCTACGTTAGGCCGCTTCACTGCCGTCGTAAAGTCAAAATACCGATAAGCTTATGCGGAAAAAGAATAACCAATACGCTTGAGTTATAAACGAAAAAAACGGTGGCGTGGTTTCCGGGCACATTGCAACTTGATATAACTATTTGGTTACCAATCAATGGGGTAAGGTCATGCCGGAAATGAATCAGTATGGTCAGTGGGTGAACGACAGGGTCGCCGACTGGCAAGGCGCCTGCGTCCTGAAGCGTCTGCCGCTGGGCGGGCGTTTTTGTCTGCTGGAACCGCTGGACGTGCGTCGCCACGCCGCCGATCTGTTTGCCGCCTACGCGCTGGGCGATGAGAGCGACTGGACCTGGCTTGCCAGCACACGGCCAGAGAGCCTCGAGGCCACCGCCCACTGGGTCGCCGGGAAAGTGAACGATGACGCGCTGGTGCCGTATGCGGTTATCGACCTGCATACCAGGCGAGCGGTGGGGCTGGTCAGCTATATGGCCATCGACCGCGCGATGGGGACGGTTGAAATCGGCCATGTTACCTGGTCGCGGCAGATGAAAAATACTGCGCTGGGGACGGAAGCGATGTGGCTGTTGCTGCAATACGCCTTCGAGCAGGGCTATCGCCGGCTGGAGTGGAAATGCGATTCGATGAATGTCGCCTCGCGGCGGGCGGCGGAGCGGCTGGGATTCACCTGGGAAGGGTGCCTGCGACAGAAGTTGGTGCGTAAAGGACGCACCCGCGACAGCGATCAGCTATCGATTATCGATAGTGAATGGCCGGCGCGGGATGCGGTGCTGCGCAGGTGGCTGGCCGCAGATAATTTTGATGCCGATGGGCGACAGCTAAAACGGCTGGAAGCGTGTCGCGATTGCGCGTGATTTTCTGGCATTGCCGGGCAAGGCGCCCGGCATGCATATCAGCATGGTTCAGCCGCGTTCAACGTGACGTCGACACCGTCGCCATGCTCAGCGTCGAACCGGCGCGCCATTAGCGACATAATAGGCCGCCGTGCTTTTCGGCAGCGGCTGACGGCCGCGAATGGCGTCGGCCATTTTTTCGCCAATCATGATGGTGGTGGCGTTAAGATTGCCGGTAATAATCTGCGGCATAATCGAGGCGTCGACCACCCGCAGTCCTTCCAGCCCGTGCACCCGGCCTTCACCATCGACCACCGCCATCTCGTCGTAGCCCATTTTGCAGGTGCCGCAGGGGTGGAAGGCGGTCTCCGCGTGGTTGCGCACGAACTCATCCAGTTCAGCATCGCTCTGACAGTCCAGGCCCGGGCTTATCTCCCTACCGCGATATTTATCCAGCGCCGGCTGATTCATGATGTCGCGGGTAATGCGAATCGCGTCGCGGAACTCCTGCCAGTCCTGTTCGCTGGACATATAGTTAAACAGAATCGCCGGATGATCATGCGGGTCGCGCGATTTGAGCCGAACGTGGCCGCGGCTTGGGGATCGCATGGACCCCACGTGGCACTGGAAGCCGTGTTCCTTCACCGCGTTGGAGCCGTTGTAGTTAATCGCTACCGGCAGGAAGTGGTACTGGATGTTCGGCCAGGCGAACTCATCCCGGCTGCGAATAAATCCGCCCGCTTCAAACTGGTTGCTGGCGCCGACGCCGGTGCCACCGAACAGCCACTCGGCGCCGATTTTCGGCTGATTCCACCACTGTAGCGCCGGGTAAAGCGACACCGGCTCTTTGCATTCGTACTGCAGATACATCTCCAGATGATCCTGCAGGTTTTCACCGACGCCGGGCAGGGCGTGGACCAGCGGAATAGCGAACTGACGCAGCAGCTCCGGGTTACCGACCCCGGAGCGTTGCAGGATCTGCGGTGAGGCGATGGCGCCCGCGCAGAGCAGCACTTCTTTATTGGCGGTGGCTGTTGATGGCGCGGTGCTATCGCCCTCCAGCCATTCGACGCCAACGGCGTGCTTGCCGGCGAAAATAATATGATCGGTCAGCGCGTGGGTGCGGATAGTCAGATTAGGACGCTCGCGGGCCTGGTCGAGATAGCCGCGGGCGGTGCTGGCGCGACGCCCCTGCGGCGTCACGGTGCGATCCATCGGGCCAAAGCCCTCTTGCTGATAGCCGTTAAGGTCCTCGGTACGCGGATAACCGGCCTGCACGCCAGCTTCCACCATTGCATGGAACAGCGGATTGTTGTCCTGCTTTGGTGTGCCGACGCTCACCGGGCCATCGCCGCCGTGATAATCGTTGGCGCCGATATCGCGGGTTTCCGCTTTGCGGTAGTAGGGCAGGCAGTCGAGGTAGCTCCACTGGGCCAGCCCCGGCGCGGTGGCCCAGTTGTCGAGATCCATGGCGTTGCCACGGATATAGCACATGCCGTTAATCAACGAGGATCCGCCGAGGCCTTTTCCGCGTCCGCACTCCATGCGGCGGTTGTTCATATGCGGTTCAGGCTCGGTCTCGTAGGCCCAGTTATAACGCCGGCCCTGTAACGGAAAGGCCAGCGCGGCGGGCATCTGGGTGCGGAAGTCGAAACGATAATCCGGGCCGCCTGCTTCCAGCAGCAGGACGGTGGTGTCGGGATCTTCCGTCAGTCGTGTCGCCAGTACGTTGCCGGCGGAACCGGCACCAATAATGATGTAGTCAAATTGCAAAAATGACCTCCTGGTTAAAATATGGATTGAAACTGACCCATCTCAACCTGGATGGATTTTACCTGGGTGTAGTTCTGCAGAGTCTGCACGCCGTTTTCGCGGCCAATGCCGGAGTGCTTGTAGCCGCCAACCGGCATCTCCGCCGGGGATTCACCCCAGCTGTTGATCCAGCAAATACCCGCTTCCAGCTGGTGGATGATGCGGTGGGCGCGGTTGAGATCCGGGGTGACGACACCGGCGGCGAGGCCGTATTCGGTGGCGTTGGCGCGGCGAATCACTTCGGCTTCATCGTCGTAGGTCAGAATCGACATCACCGGGCCGAAGATCTCTTCGCGCACGATGGTCATCCGATCGTGACAGTCGGTAAATACCGTCGGGGCGACCCACGCGCCGTGGTCGAACGCGGCCCCTTTCAGGACATCGCCGCCGCACAGCAGACGGGCGCCTTGCTGTTTGCCGCTCTCGATGTAGCGCAGCACGTTTTCGCGGTGCGGGAAACTCACCAGCGGCCCGAAGTTGGTGCTTTCCTCAAACAGATCGCCGGGGCGAATGCGCGCCACGCGGGCGAGGATTTTCTCTTCAAATGCCGCTTTAAAGCGTGTCGGAATAAACACGCGGGTGCCGTTGGTGCAGACCTGGCCTGAGCTGTAGAAGTTGGCCATCATTGCTATGTCGGCGGCGAGGTCGAGGTTAGCGTCCTCGCAGACGATCAGCGGCGATTTGCCGCCCAGCTCCATGGTCACTTCCTTTAGAGAGGAGGCGGCGGAGTTGGCCATCACTTTTTTGCCGCTGGCGATGCCGCCGGTAAAGGAGATTTTGGCGATATCCGGGTGCTCGGTGAGATACTGCCCGGTTTCAGCGCCGATCCCCGGCAGCACGTTAAACACGCCTTCCGGCAGGCCCGCTTCACGGTAAATTTCCGCCAGCTTCAGGGCGCTGAGCGGGGTGACTTCGCTCGGTTTAAAGATCATCGCGTTACCGGCGGCCAGCGCCGGGGCCGATTTCCATAAGGCTATCTGGATCGGGTAGTTCCAGGCGCCGATCCCGGCGACCACGCCCAGCGGTTCCCGGCGGGTATAGACGAAGGAACTCTCGCGCAGCGGGATCTGGCTGCCTTCCAGCGCCGGGATCAGGCCTGCGTAGTACTCCAGCACGTCAGCGCCGGTGGCGATATCAACGGCGGCGGTTTCGCTCAGCGGTTTGCCGGTGTCGAGGGTTTCCAGACGCGCCAGTTCGTCATTGCGCTGGCGCAGAATATCGACCGCGTTGCGCAGAATGCGCGAGCGTTCCATGGCGCTCATTGCCGCCCAGATTTTTTGCCCTTTCTGGGCGCTTTTTACCGCCCGGTCGACGTCTTCGCGACCGGCGGCCTGGACGACCGCCAGAACTTCCCCGCTGGCGGGGTTGATGGTCTCGAAGGTTTTACCGCTGGTGGCGGAAACATAACCACCGTGGATATAAAGCTGTTGTTCGGCCATTCGGGACATGGGTCCTCCGTTAGTGAGAAGTCGGTGGCAAATACTGGCTGATGAAGTGTTCGGCGAGCGTTTCAGCGCGGGCTTTATCCAGTGGATTACCGCTTAGCGCCGCGCGTAGCCACAGCCCGTCGATCAGCGCGGCAAGACCGTAACCGGCCTCCTGCGCCGCTTCGCGCGGCAGGGCGCGCTGGAATTCATAGACAATGTTCGACAGCAGGCGCCGGCTGCAGACCTGCTGCAGGCGATAGAGCATCGGTTGATGCATGCTGCTGGCCCAAAAGGCGAGCCAGGCTTTCATCGCCGCGTTGCTTATCTGGCTGTCATCGAAGTTGCCCGCTACGATGGCGCGCAACCGCTCCTGTGGAGAGGCTGCGGGCAGGGCGTGCAGGCGGCTCAGTACCGCCTCGCGCAGCTGGCCGGTGATATCACGCATCGTCGCTTCCAGCAGCCCGTTCTTATCCTTGAAATAGTGGCTGATGATGCCGGTGGATACCCCAGCCCGTCGGGCAATCTGCGCGATGGTGGCATCGTGCATTCCCACTTCATTAATGGCGGCCAGCGTGGCGTCAATCAGCTGCCGCTGCCGTATCGGTTGCATCCCCAGTTTGGGCATATTTCAGACTCTATTCATCAGCTTTGTTTATATATTAAAGCGGTTTTTGATTGGACGTTCAATATAAAGTGTGTCTTAATTGTTGCGGATTTTGATTCTAATAGTTGCAAAAACAGTAAGGAGAATGGATGACAGACCTTTCGCCGAGCAGAGAAAAGGACAAAGTCAATCCGGTGGTTTTTTATACTTCCGCGGGACTGATTTTGTTGTTTTCCCTGATGACTCTCTTCTTCAGCGATTTTTCCGCGGCCTGGATTGGCCGTACCCTGAACTGGGTTTCAAAGACTTTTGGCTGGTATTATCTGCTGGCCGCGACGCTGTATATCGTGTTTGTGGTGTGCATTGCCTGCTCGCGCTTCGGGTCGGTGAAGCTCGGGCCGGAGCACTCGAAACCGGAGTTTAGCGTGCTGAGCTGGGCGGCAATGCTGTTTGCCGCCGGGATCGGCATCGACCTGATGTTCTTCTCTGTCGCCGAGCCGGTGACCCAGTATATGCAGCCGCCGGAAGGGGCGGGGCAGACCATGGAGGCGGCGCGCCAGGCGATGGTGTGGACGCTGTTTCATTACGGGCTGACCGGCTGGTCGATGTATGCCCTGATGGGGATGGCGCTGGGATACTTTAGCTATCGTTATAATTTGCCGCTCACCATCCGCTCTGCGCTCTATCCGATCTTCGGCAACAAGATTAATGGTCCTATCGGCCACAGCGTGGATATCGCCGCGGTTATCGGGACGATTTTTGGTATCGCCACCACTCTTGGGATTGGCGTTGTGCAGCTCAACTACGGCCTCAACGTGCTGTTCGATATTCCGGATTCGCTGGGGGCGAAAGCGGCGCTTATCGTGCTGTCGGTGATTATCGCGACTATTTCTGTGACCTCCGGGGTCGATAAAGGCATTCGTATTCTTTCCGAGCTGAATGTGATGCTGGCGCTGGGGTTGATTCTGTTCATCCTGTTTATGGGCGATACCGAGTTTCTGCTCAATGCGCTGGTGCTTAACGTCGGCGACTATGTGAATCGCTTTATGGGCATGACGCTGAACAGTTTCGCCTTCGACCGCCCGGTAGAGTGGATGAACAACTGGACCCTGTTCTTCTGGGCGTGGTGGGTTGCGTGGTCGCCGTTTGTCGGGCTGTTCCTGGCACGTATTTCGCGCGGGCGCACCATCCGTCAGTTCGTGTTGGGGACGCTGATTATTCCGTTCACCTTTACGTTGCTGTGGCTGTCGGTGTTCGGCAACAGTGCGCTGTATGAAATCATCCACGGCAATGCGGCCTTTGCCGCAGAGGCGGTCGCGCATCCGGAGCGCGGCTTCTATAACCTGCTGGCGCAGTATCCGGCGTTTACCTTTAGCGCTTCGGTCGCGACGATCACCGGCCTGCTGTTTTATGTCACCTCCGCCGATTCCGGGGCCTTGGTGCTGGGCAATTTCACCTCGAAGCTGAAGGATATCAACAGCGATGCGCCTAACTGGTTACGGATTTTCTGGTCAGTGGTGATTGGTTTACTGACCCTCGGGATGCTGATGACCAACGGTATTTCCGCCCTGCAGAACGCCACGGTGATTATGGGACTGCCGTTTAGTTTCGTGATCTTTTTCGTGATGGCGGGATTGTATAAGTCATTGAAGGTGGAAGATTATCGCCGCGAGAGCGCCAATCGGGATACTGCCCCACGTCCGCTGGGCGTGCAGGATCGTCTGAGCTGGAAGAAGCGCCTGTCGCGTCTGATGAACTACCCCGGTACGCGCTATACCCGCCAGATGATGGAGACAGTGTGCTTCCCGGCGATGGAAGAGGTGGCGCAGGAGCTGAAGCTGCGCGGCGCTTACGTCGAACTGAAAAGCCTGCCGCCGGAAGAGGGGGACAACCTGGGCCACCTCGATCTGCTGGTTCATATGGGCGATGAGCAGAACTTTGTTTATCAGATCTGGCCGCAGCAGTATTCCATTCCCGGCTTTACCTACCGGGCGCGTAGCGGCAAGTCGACCTACTATCGTCTGGAAACCTTCCTGCTGGAAGGAAGCCAGGGCAATGACCTGATGGACTACAGCAAGGAGCAGGTGATCACCGATATTCTCGATCAGTACGAGCGCCATCTGAACTTTATCCACCTGCATCGCGAAGCGCCGGGCAACAGCGTGACCTTCCCAGGGATGTAGGCCGTCTGAACGTTTTCTGAAAAATGATTTTAGCTGGTTAAATAGACAGTGGTATACGCAGGGAAGCGTATGATGACGGCGGGTGCCTGAGGCTTTCTGAGTTCAGGCTGAGGTGAGGATTCAGAAAGACGAAGCCCCAGGAGATGTTCCCATCAACCTGAGGCCTACAATCCAAACCCAACACGTTGGATAGTAGCCTCTTCTTCGCATGGAGGCAACGAGATGCTGACAAAGTATGCCCTGGTGGCAATCATGGTGTTATGTCTGACGGCACTGGGATTGACGTTAATGGTGCGCGACTCGCTGTGTGAGTTAAGTATCAAAGAGCGTCATATGGAGTTTAAGGCCGTTCTCGCTTACGAAACGAAGAAGTAGCCGGTATGCGGGGAGCAATCCCCGCCTATCCGCAGGCTGGGTAAGGAACCTTCAGGCACCTTTTTTAAGCGTTCTGTCATGGCGCAAAACATCGCTTTTCAGGCCGTATTTCACGGCTCCATTCAGTTCATGAAGACGGGATCTTCTCTGAATTCCAGCCAGTCTGAACGTTTTCTGAAAAATGATTTTAGCTGGTTAAACAGACAGTGGTATGCGCAGGGAAGCGTATGATGACGGCGGGTGCCTGAGGCTTTCTGAGTTCAGGCTGAGGTGAGGATTCAGAAAGACGAAGCCCCAGGAGATGTTCCCATCAACCTGAGGCCTACAATCCAAACCTAGCACGTTGGATAGTAGCCTCTTCTTCGCATGGAGGCAACGAGATGCTGACAAAGTATGCCCTGGTGGCAATCATGGTGTTATGTCTGACGGCACTGGGATTGACGTTAATGGTACGCGACTCGCTGTGTGAGTTAAGTATCAAAGAGCGTCATATGGAGTTTAAGGCCGTTCTCGCTTACGAAACGAAGAAGTAGCCGGTATGCGGGGAGCGATCCCCGCCTATCCGCAGGCTGGGTAAGGAACCTTCAGGCACCTTTTTTATGAAACGAGTTGTGGACGGGTCAACGCTACCGCCGATTGCCACTCTGTCCAGCGTGTGAGCAACCGCTTGTGGCGAATCATATCGGGTTGAAAGCTCAGGTGTTCCGGTAAGTAAGCACGCAGCGCTTGCGTGGGGACCAGCAGCAACACTTTACGAGCCAGCAGTGCAGCCCCTATCGCGGAGAGCTCCGCCACATCACTGCGCATCACGGGGCAACCCAACAGATCGGCCTGATACTGCATTAGCCAGTCATTTTTAGTAGGGCCGCCATCAACCATCAACGCCGTTAAGGCAAAGTCATGATGCTGATGCATTGCCGTGGTCACATCGGCGATCTGATAGGCAATTGATTCCAGCGCGGCACGCACCAGGTGGGCTCGCTTGACGCCCCGACTGAGGCCGCGAATCACCCCTCGCGCATTTTCATCCCACCAGGGGGCTCCCAGCCCGGTGAGAGCTGGCACAAAATAGACACCCAGGGTCGAATCAACGGAAGCCGGGAGCTGTGTTAATTGCCGGGTTAATTCCTGCGGTTCTAACAGATCCAAACCGGTGCTTTCTACCATCCAGGCCACGGCATCGCCGGTGTGGGGGATATTGCCTTCCAGACCATAAACGAGCTGTTCGCCATCATGCCAGGCAACGGTGGTAGCCAGTGTGCTGACGCTGCCCTGAGCTGAATTAACCGGGGCCATCACCGACGTTCCGGTACCGTAGGTTGCTTTCACGCCGCCTGCTGCTCCCAGGCCGTGAGCAAACAGCGCGGCGTGCGAGTCGCCGATCATGGCGAGCAGCGGAATGCCATCGGGAATGCCTTTACACCCTCGGGTATAACCGAAGAGCCCGCTGGAAGGGCGAATAGCAGGCAGCGCCTGGCGCGGGATGGCGAAGATCGCCATCATCTCGTCATCCCACTCTGCGGTGTGCAGATTAAAGAGCTGCGTGCGTGAGGCATTGGAATAATCACAACAGAAAGCCTCACCGCCGGTTAAATGCCATAGCAGCCAGCTGTCGACCGTACCCAGACAAATTTCGCCCCGTTGCGCCAGGGTAACGCCGTCCGGAACCGACTCGAGCAGCCAGCGCATTTTCGAGGCGGAAAAAAGAGGGGCGATGGGCAGGCCGGTTATCGCTTTTATCTGCGCCTCTTTTCCTTGCTGTCGTAAGGACTGGCAGAAGGCAGCTGTCCGCGAACACTGCCAGCTGAGCGCCGCGTGCAGCGCTCGTCCGCTCTCCCGATACCATCCGACGACGGTTTCACGTTGGTTACTGATGGCCAATGCCGCGACATGCTCAGCACCTACTGCGGCGATTGCCTGGGAGACAACGTCAATGGATGCCTCAATCAGCAGTTCCGCAGATTGCTCCACCCAGCCCTCCTGAGGCGTGGCGATGGTCAGGGTTCTGGAAAAAGAAGCCAGTACTTTCCCCTGGCTGTCGAGCGCCACCGCTTTTGCATTAGTGGTGCCCTCATCGAGGGCAATAATAATCTCTTTCCTGGCCACGGTTGCCTCACTGATGAAGATAGGTGTTAACGCCGAGGTAGCGC
This sequence comes from Enterobacter sp. JUb54, assembly GCF_014298075.1. Lineage (GTDB taxonomy): Bacteria > Pseudomonadota > Gammaproteobacteria > Enterobacterales > Enterobacteriaceae > Klebsiella > Klebsiella lignicola. The sequence goes on along the minus strand of NZ_CP060418.1, from coordinate 2,587,402 downwards.
GTAAAGGCTTCATGCAAAATGTCGGCGCTGGCGGAGTGGTTCATCGCAACATGGTGTTCAAAACCCTGACGACAGATCCACGCCAGCAGGTTTTCTAATTGCGGGACCTCAATCACCGCCCGGCAGCCCACGGTATCCAGCGGGTCATCCACAGAGCGACCTTCACCAACATAGGCTTTAATTTCACCGGTCAGGTCATCGGTGCTCAGGCGGAAGTAGGTCAACGGACCGCTCTTCAGGCGGCCGTGTACGGCGCCGCAGGTATTTTCTTTGCCGACGGTAGTGCCGATGATATCGGCCGTGCCCATGTGTGGGGATTCCAGACTGGAGGCGGCGAAGTTACCGCAGTGAAACAGGACGCACTTATCGCGATCGTCGCCGAAGTTGTTATTCCAGTCGGCGATAGACGCGGGATTCAGGTTAGTGCTGGCCAGCGCATACATCGACAATGCGCCCATCACGTCAACCTCGCAGGCGCTGGGCATCAACTGCCCGGACATGACGCTCATGATTGAGCAGACGTTGATGCCTAGATTTTCCTGCAAGGAGGTCCAGCACTGAATCGCGGTGGTATCGATATCGTTAGCGAGAGCCCATTCGCTGATCACCACGAACAGTTTCGCCATGGTAACCAGTTTATCTGCGGGAATACCGCTGGCATCGGCATTGTCGAGCAACAGCCGGCGCTTTTCATCGACCCGAATATCGTCATCGCGCAGCTGTTTAATACGGGTAAATACTTCGGAAAGGTCCAGCGTTTCAACGGCAATCCCCAGACGCTCGAGCAGCTTTTCGCTGTAGCGAACCGTATTGAACCCTGCGGGACGTGCACCGATAGCGCCGACGCGAACGCCGCGCATGCTGCTGACAACCCGGCATATTTGTTCGAAGCGTTTCAGGTCTTTTTCAAATACTTCGCCGCTTAAGGCGCAGACGTGCTGAGTTGTCAGCGTAAAGGGGATGCCGTATTGCCGCAGGTTGTTGCACAGGGATATTTTGCCGCAGAAACTGTCGCGACGCGTCGCCAGCCCCATTTTATCAAGATTATCCTCTTCGGCCTGCACCAGTACCGGAACGTTCAGCCCGGAAAGGCGTAGTGTTTCTGCGATCGCTTTTTCATCACCAAAGTTGGGCAGGAGTACCACCACGCCGTGAATGTTCTCGCGGTGCGTACGAAACAGTTCTGCGCAGATTTTCGCATCCTGACGCGTTTCAACACCGCCTAACTCCGTTTGCGTGTCATTGAGCAGAATGGTGTTAATACCGAGACGCTCAAACAGCGCTATCGCCTGAGCGCGAGCCTCTGCAACCAGATAGCTCGGGAAAAAACCACGGTTACCAATAATAATGCCCATGGTCAGTTTTTGTGGGATTCGGGACATTGCGTGTTCTCCAGTAAGATGTTCGGTCTTGTTATTTTTTTAGCTGCGCCTGAAGCAGGGCGGTGGCATGTTTTACAATGCCCACGGCATCAATTTCATGGTGTGATCGTGTGGCTGCGCGATCGGCGGCGATCGCATATCCGCCATCCGGGATCCCCAGTCGATGTAACGGAATAGCACATCCCGCTTCCGCAAGGACTTCGGCGACCAGGCTGCCGACGCCGCCGTTAATATTATGTTCTTCGACGCTGACCACGGCGCGATGCGGTTTGAGGATCTCCAGCAGCAGGCCGGTATCACAAGGGCGAATAGACGGTACATTGATAACCGTGGCATCAATACCGTTTTCTGCCAGTTGTGTGGCCGCGGTGACAATTTCATGCACGGTGGATCCCATCGCGACTAACGCCACGTCGCGGCCATGACGCAGCACATCAATCTTGCCAGGCGCAAATCGATAATTCTGGTCATGAAGCTCAGGCAGTGCCTTGCCATCAAGGCGGATGTAGACCGGGCCTACATGGGCCAGGGCATAGTCGATAATCTGCCGGCACTCAACCGGGCAGGAGGGGGCATAGATTTCGATATTGCCAAAGCCGCGGAGCACGGAGATATCATCAATACTATGGTGGGTACTGGCCAGCGGGCCGTAACTGGCGCCGGCGTTGAGGCCAAATAATTTAACATTGGTATTGTTATAGCAAACGTCGACTTTGATTTGCTCATTCGCACGTGAGATCAAAAACGGTGCGGCGTTGCAGGTTACGGCGATTTTTCCGCCGAGTGCCAGGCCAGCGGCGGTGCCTACCAGCGTTTGTTCGGCGATGCCGACGTTTACCAGGCGGCCTGGGTATTTATTGGTAAAGGGTGATATTTTGGCGGTCGAGGTTGAATCGGCAACCACCGGCACCAGGTCTATGCCGCGTTCAACAGCATCAATAAAGGCATTCACCATCACAGTGGCGAGATGTTCGCTATTACTCATCTTTCAACTCCTCCAGCGCCAGTTCGATTTCTTCACCTTTCGGCACTCGATGGTGCCATTCAGGGCGTCCCTGAATAAAAGAGACGCCAGCCCCTTTGGTGGTATTAGCAATGATGACGTGGGGTTTACCGTTAGGTTGTAGGGCTTCCAGGGTGGCGACAACGTCGGCCATTTCGTTGCCATTGCATTGGGTGACTTCCATACCAAAGGCGCGCCATTTTTCATCCAGCGGATCGGTATTCAGAATGTCTTTGGTGGGACCGGCCAGTTGCAGGTTGTTTTTATCATTGATAATAAAAAGGTTATCTAACTGGTAGTGCGCCGCAACCAGCGCCGCTTCCCAGTTACTGCCCTCGGCTAGCTCACCATCCCCGGTGACGACGAAGACCCGACGCTGGCTATTATCTCGCTTTGCCGCCAGCGCAATGCCAACGGCAACGGGGAGTCCATGTCCCAGCGCACCGGTGTTTAATTCAACGCCCGGTGTTTTGTGGCGTACGGGGTGACCCGGCAGATGTGAGTCGGCATGTTGATAGGTGGCAAGCCAGTCTGTGGGAATATACCCGGCTTCAGCCAGCACACAGTAATACCCGCCCACAGCGTGTCCTTTGGACTGAATATAGATATCTCTCTCGTCGCTGTTTTTCTGTTCCGCAGAGCAATTAAGGATGCGGAAGTAGAGGGCGGTCAGCAGCTCAACCTGCGACAGGTCTGCGCCCGTGTGCCCGCCCGCGGGGCTCTCAGCATTCAATACAATGATACGGCGACGAATCGACCGTGCTTTCTTTTCTAAACCCTCGATGGAGAGTGAAAACGGATTCATAGAACACCTCTTGAATGTTGATTCCATTGTGAATAAATATTCAGTCAGGGCGTAAAAAGCGTGCGATGGCTTAGATTGAACCTGGTGGCCGATGAAATTCGCCGTACTTTTAGCGCGATGAATATATATTCAAGACTGATTTAATATTCATGATTGTAAGATATGCCCTGTCAAAAGGTTTGTCTATGGCTTATCCCGGCAATTTTCTAAGAAAAGAGAAAACGATCACATTTGGCGGCGACGCAAAACAGCGGCAGGCTTGTTATCTATTCAATGATGCATAAAAATACGAGGATGAAATTAAGGGGAATGCCATGTCGAAGCAGGATGAACAACGCTTACTGGTGAAGATTGCCACGCTTTACTATAGCGAAAACAAAAAGCAGTCAGAGATAGCGTCGTTGCTGCATCTGTCGCAATCTTTCGTCTCAAGAGCATTGACGCGTTGTCAGAAAGAAGGACTGGTGAAAATCACCGTTGTCCAGCCGACCAATATTTTCGTTGAGCTGGAAAAAGAGATAGAACAACGATTTGGCATTCGTCAGGCGATAGTTGTGGATGTGGGGGAAGGGGCGAGTAACGCGCAAATCAAACATGCGATTGGTAGCGCGGCGGCGCACTATGTTGAAACCCGTCTGCGTCCGGAAGACTTGGTGGGGATCTCTTCCTGGAGCAGCACTATTCGTTGCATGGTGGATGAGATGCATCCGCAAAGCATTCGGGCGGCGGGCGTTATACAGCTGTTAGGTGGTGTCGGGCCAAACGGCAACGTTCAGGCGACCATTCTGACGCAACAGCTGGCGGCCCATCTTGGCTGCCCGGCGTGGCTGTTGCCCTCGCAAAGTATTGAACACTCGGTGGAAGAACGCGCCAGGCTGGTAAACAGTCCTGACGTGGCCGTGGTGGTGGATAAATTTGCCCAGGTTGATGTGGCTATCGTGGGGATCGGTGAACTTGAACCCTCACAGCTGCTGAAAAACTCGGGTAACTACTATAACGAAGAGATGTTGAAGCTACTGGCAAAGCGAGGGGCAGTAGGGGATATATGCCTTCATTATTATGATGCCGCCGGTCAACCAGTATTAAGTCATGAAGAAGATCCGGTGATAGGGATGGAGCTGGAGCAAATTCGCGCCTGTCAGCATGTAATTGCCCTGGCAGGCGGGGCGGAAAAGAGTAATGCGATTCACGGTGCACTGAAAGGGAACTATATCGATGTGCTGATTACCGATTTCTCGACCGCTCGCCGCTTGATTAAATCTTCGTAGCTGTGCCGTTACGACCCTTTCGCAGATTCAGGCCAGAGAAAAACTGACCTGAATCTGTCGAAAGATAGCCCCGTCGCGGTCACTTGCCTTCTATTTTCCTTCTATTGCCGTTTTTTGCGCGACCACCGCTGCCTTTTGCTGCATCCGGTTTTGCATCTGATCGATAATCACCGCCACAATAATCACGATACCTTTAATGACCATCTGCCAGAATTCACTGACCCCCATCATTACCAGCCCGTCGGCGAGAAAGCCGATTACAAAGGCGCCAATAAGCGTGCCCAGAATCGTTCCGCGCCCACCAGCGAGGGAGGTCCCGCCAAGGACGACCGCGGCAATCGCGTTCATTTCAAACGCGGTACCGTTCGCCGGGTGGCTGGCTAATAATTGGGCAGAGACGACGATGCCGGCAATTGCGGCGCACAGTCCGGAGAGGGTATAGACCAGGATTTTAACCTGTTTGACCTTCACGCCGGAGAGTTCAGCCGCACGTTCATTATCGCCAATCGCGTAAACATGGCGGCCAAAAGGCAAGCGCCGGGCGATATAGGCAATAATCAGCGCCAGCACGATCATCATCCAGATGGCCCATGGAATACCAAATAGCGTTCCCGCGCCAATTTCATCAAAACCGGTATTGCCAAGCTGTGGGTTCCCGGCAAGTCCAGGGAAGGTTTGCCCGTCCGAGGTAAGCATTGCCGTGCCCCGCAATACGTACATCGTGCCCAGCGTGCAAATAAAGGGCGCCACATTATAGCGGGTAATTATCCAGCCATTAACGGAACCGATAAGCGCGCCAATCAGCAAAACAATGGGCACGATGACCCAGACGCTGGGGAAGATGGCGATGCCAAACATCGGCAGCACAATCCCTTTCGTGATAAGCCAGCCGGCGATCATGCCGCACAAACCGAGCGTGGCGCCAATCGACAGATCGATCCCGGCGGTAATAATGACAAAGGTGATACCAAGCGCCAGAAAGGCATTGATAGCAATATGCTTAATCATGATCACCATGCTGCCGGCCGATAAAAAGCCCGGAACCGTCATCGTGAAAAAGCCCACAATTAAAAACAAGGCAATGAAGGTACGTAATTTCAATAACAGTAGCAGGATGTTTTCGCGAGAAAGTGATGTCCCACCACGCGGCGACAGGGCCACCGATTGTGTTGTTTTCATATTAAAACCCCTGAGCACTTGCTGAGACCAGCGCGGATTCTTCGGCCCGATCACGGGTAATGTCGGCAGTCAGTTTGCCGCCGGACATCACCAGGATACGGTCGGAGACCGCCATAATTTCTTTGAGATCCGATGTTGAGAAAACCACTGCGATACCTTGTTCAGATAGCTGCACCATCATGCGAAAAACGTCCGCTTTAGCGCCAATATCAATACCGCGAGTTGGTTCATCGAGGAACAGCACCTTTGGATTGGTTAACAGCGAACGGCCAATCACCACTTTCTGTTGGTTCCCTCCGCTCAGAGCCTGGATCTCAACTGCCGGGGAGGAGACTTTAATCGACAAATTGCCAATGGTGCTGGCAACAACGGCTTCCTCTTCTTTGTCTGCGATAGTGAGACCGCGCCTCAGGCGCCGCCACAAACTGGCGATGGTCAGATTATTGGCAACGGAGGAGATGGGAAAGATGCCGGTGCGTTTACGATCTTCAGGCACCAGGCTCATGCCCATCCGTATCCGATCCGCGGGGGTTAAGCGCTGCGGTACGGGCTTACTGTCGAGCCAGAGTTTGCCGAAATAGTTGCGCTCGGTACCCAGCATGCATTCAAACAGTTCGGTGCGTCCGGCGCCCATCAAACCGTAAATTCCGACGATTTCTCCGGCGTGAACTTTAAAACTGACGTCGTTGACTACCGTGTTCCCGGCGGCATTGACGCAGGTAATGTTCTCCGCCTCTAATAACGGTGCTCCGAAGGTGCGATCGGGTGCCAGGAAGTTACTGACAGGGTCGCTGCCCAGCATTTCCCGAACGATCCATGGCACGTCGATATCCGCCACTTTGGCTTCCGACTGGAACTTGCCGTCACGCAGGATGGTGATGACGTCACCAATTGCCATCAGCTCTTCCAGACGATGTGAGATATAAATGATCGAAACTCCCTGGCGGGTGAGTTCACGGATGACGCGAAACAGAATTTCTACTTCGGTTTTACTGAGGGCCGATGTGGGTTCATCGAGGATCAAAATATCCGCATCTTCCGCCAGCGCCTTGGCGATTTCGATTAACTGCTGCTGGCCTACCTTGAGATTGCCGACCAGTTCGCGAGCCGAGATCGGCTGATCCAGACGTTGTAATAACGCTTCCGCTCGCTTCTCCTGTTCAGCTTCGTTAATTGGCGCAAGGCCATTTTGCAGCTCACGGCCGAGAAAAATATTCTCGGCGACGCTGAGGTTTTCAAACAGGTTCAATTCTTGATGAACCATCCCGATACCGTGAGCCGCGGCCTCACGGGTGCTGGCGAAACGTACCGACTGGCCGTTAAGCTGCATCTCTCCCAGACTCGGTTGCTGAACGCCGGCCAGGATTTTCATTAACGTCGACTTGCCTGCGCCATTCTCCCCAATAATGACGTTGACCTTACCTCGCCAGACGTTGTAGTCGACGCTGTCCAGCGCCACGGTGCCCGGGAACAGCATTGATATCCCGCGGGCGCGCAGAATAATGTCATCAGTGGCAGGGGTGCTCATGGCCGTACCTCCTGTTTCAGTTCCAGCGCGGCGGCATCCTGAGGAGTACCGTGATTCAACGTGACCGCAAAACGTACGCTGACCGGTTTGCCCACCCAACTGGCGTCGATTTTCGGTAACTGCTTCGCCGCTTCCCGGTTATAGGCGCGCGAAAGCTGCGCAAATTGCACCTGATTGGTGAAATCTTCAAACTTAAAGCCGCTGGCATCGCGGATAGCGTTACCTTTCATCACCGGACCGGTCTGGATGGTGAGGGGCTGACCATTGATGCTGACGGTGATGTTTTGTTCACGCGGGTTACTGTCGTCGAGCTTCACAATCGGCGTCACGAGATGGATAAAAACACTCTCCTGAGAATTTGCTGATGATGTTAAATGGCTTCCCAGCGTCGCCGCATCAAGCGCGTGTCGGGAGGCTGGATCAATCACTCGGGTTTGCCAGGTTTGTTGCGCGATCTGCTGTGGCGTCTGATTATCGAAGCTGTGCTTCGCATTGGGGTCGGCAGGCAATATTGGCTTGCCGTTTTCATCCAGATCTACCACCGTGCAGGCCGTCAGCAACAGGGCGGCGCACCCGGTTAGCACGCCCCCCCATTGTTTTAAGAACATAACGTCTCCGACTTAATTGCTGAGGTTAAACATGCTGAGTTTGTTGGCATTGGAATCATCAATCAGGATGCAATCCATCAGCTGTTTTTCCTCTTTTTGCGCTTTGCCGTTTTTCAGGAAAAAGTCCGCCTGCTCAACGGCCATTTGCGCTTGCTTCCAGCCAGGTTGCAGTACCGTGGCTTTGATGTTGCCTTTATTGATGATGGAGTCGCGGGTGTAGTCACTGCCGTCGAAGCCGACCACGATGACATCCTTTTTCCCGGCAGCTTTCAGCGCGGCTTCCGCACCGAGCGCCATGGTATCGTTACCCGAAATCACGCCCACGATGTCCGGGTTCGTCTGGAGAATGGCTTCCATTCGGGTGAAGGCTTCGGTCTGGCTCCAGTTAGCGGTCTGCTGGGCGACCATCTTCATATCGCTGTAGTCGTCCAGCACATCGTGGTAACCCTGAGAGCGAACGCTGGCGTTGGTGTCTGACTGACGGCCAAGCAGCTCAACATATTTCCCTTTGCCCCCCAACAGTTTTGCGAATTTCTCCGCGCCGAGCTGTGCTCCCTGGTAGTTATTCGACACGATCTGCGCGACGGCGATGCCGGTTTTGTTGATTTCACGATCGATTAAGAACGCCGGTACCCCAGCGGCTTTGGCTTTCTCAAGCGGGCCAACCGTGGCATCCGCACCGGCGTTATCAAGGATTATCGCTTTGGCCTTACGGGCGATAGCGGTCTCTATCAACTGGTTCTGTTTGTTGACGTCATCATCGTGGGAGGCAATGAGCGTGCTGTAGCCAAGCTCTTTGGCTTTTGCTGCGGCGCCGTCGGCTTCCGCTTTAAAGAACGGATTATCGTGCGAAGGGGTGATGATCGCGATCAGGCCATTATCGGCAGCATACAGCGAGCTGCAAGCCGCTAAGGTCGATGCGAACAGGACAGACTTAACAAAGGTAGATTTCATCTTTTTCTCCACATTGAATATTTATTCAATAATGATTTATTATTCGAGATAACGATAAGTCTGACTCGAGAAGCTGTCTATGCTTTGCGCAGGTAATTTTTTAAAAGGAGAAAAGGATCACGCTTCGTCGGGGGAGAGGGTGCAGGTTATGAGATGTCGATCGATTTGTAACCAGTTGACGGAAATGATGATATTCCCAAGATACGGGAAAACACTCGCCTGTAGCTGTAAACGTAGCGTCGTGGCATCCAGGGAGATAACCTGCGCGGCCTGAAAGTCGGCAAACTTCTGGCTATGGGACGACCACGCCTTAAACCCGCTCTCCTTTGCCGAAAACGCCAGCGTCAGGGCCAGTTCAAAGGGCAGTCCGCTCGCGTTTAGCACCGCGCGCTCCGCCGGGTTGATAATGCTGCTTTCCAGCTCCGACGCCAGAGACGGCGAAAACAGCCGTTCAATATCAACGCCGACCGGACACTCAGAGACCACCGCCAGCGCGCTATGTTCGCAGTGACTGATGCTGCCGTACCACGGCGCGGGCCACAGCGGCTGGCGCTGATCGCCAATCCCAGGGATCGCTTTTACGCCCACTTCCCGCAGGGCGTAAGCTGCGGCGATACGGCCGGCAAGATGCTCGGTCTGCCGTTTACGCACGCCGTTAGCGAGCCGGGCATGGTGAGGGAGCCACAGGAGATCGGTGGCCTGAAACGTCGCCGGATCGAAATCAACCCGCATAAGCGAGTGGCCGGCAAGCTGAATGATTGCGTGTTGGATTTGCATCGAAGGATGTTAACAGATTCCTCCCTCCGCCCTCCATGAGAAGAGGGCGGGGGAGATCAAGCGGACAATCAGAAGTGGGTATTAACGCTCATGTACCAGGTACGACCCGGTTCGTTGAAAGTCTCAGCCCCTGCGCCGTACATATAGCCGGTCGCGCCGCCGGTGGTCTGGGCATTACCGGCACGCCAGTGACGCTTGTCGAAGACGTTATCCACGCCGCCGGTCAGGCTGACATATTTGGTGACGTCCCAGGTCGCGCTCAGGCCGAGGATGCTATACGGGCTAACCTCGTTTTTCTCGCTGCCGGTGACCGGCTGACCTTTGTAGTTATATTTCTTCGGCTGCTGCTTGCCGTACCAGGTGAAGGTCGACTGCACGGAAACGTCTTCCTGAATCTGCCAGCTCAGAGTGGAGTTCAGCGTATATTCCGGAATAATCGACAGACGATCGCCGGTGGTTTTGTTCTTACTCTGCAGCATATAGGTGATGTTGTTGGTCCAGTTCACCGTTTCCGTGACCGGTACGTTCAACGTGCCTTCCAGACCTTCAACAACCGCTTTCGGGACGTTTTCCCATTTGTAGAGATCGGTGCCGCTACCGTTGGTGTAAACCGGCGAATAGCCCGCTTCAATCTTGTTACGGTAGTCGTTGCGGAACCAGGTGACGCCCGCCAGCCAGCCATCGCGTTTAAACTCGAGGCCAACTTCTTTGTTGATGCTGGTTTCTGCTTTCAGGTCTTCATTACCCTGCAGGTAGCAACCGGCCTGGCTCGCGTAGCAACCCTGGCCGCGGCTGTAGAGAATGTAGTTCGGGTTGGTCTGATACAGGCTCGGCGCTTTGTAGGCGCGGGCGATGCCCATTTTCAACGTGAAATCATCCCAAAGCCCCTGGGACAGGTTCAGGGAAGGACTCCAGTTATTGCCGACAATGCTGTGATGATCGAATCGCAGCGCCGGCGTCAACATGGTGGTGTCGGTCAACTCCATGTTGTCTTCAGCAAACAGAGAGAAAATCTCGGCTTTCGAGTACGGGCTACGACCGGTGCTGTCGTAACCTGGGATGGTCCCGCCCATAAAGGTTTGGGTGTTTGACGCCTTATCCTTCATGCGCTGCTGGTTCCATTCGGTGCCCAGCGTCAGGTTCTGATTGACCCACAGATCGAACGGAATGCTGATTTCGCTGTGCAGCATCACGTCGGACAGGTCGATATCAGAGAACTGATTGCTGCTGAAGATCCCCTCGGTTCCCCCGGCCAGACCTTCACCTTTACGTGAGTTGCGGGTATGTTCGTACTGCGCCCAGTTGCTGGTGGTAATACCGTTATCCCAGGCACCGTTCCAGGTCACCGAGTAGGTGTTACGGTAGATACGGTTGGTCTCTTTACCGTAGTTCTCTTTCACCAGGTCGTTGGAGTTGGTGTTCTGCGTATCACCGGAGTAGAGGTTGCCCTGGCGGCTGTAGCCCGCTTCGAACTCCAGGGATTGCATCGGCGCGAAATCCCAGCGCACGACACCGTCGATATTCTTGTTTTTAACCCCTTCGCGCCCGGCGGGCAGGGTATCGGAATAAATGCCGGTACGCTCGGACTGATGGCCCTGGTTGATGTCCCAGGCATCAGCCTGAGTTTTGTCCAGGTTGCCCAACAGGCGGAAGCTGAAATCGCCGCCCAGCGGGCCGCTGAGGCTGAAGTTGGTACGCTTGGTGGAGCCTTCGTCTTTATGCTCCGGGGCGTTCATATAGGTGTTCCATGAACCGTGCCACTCATCGCCACCTTTTTTGGTGATGATGTTGACCACGCCGCCTGCCGCGCCGTTACCGTAGCGGGCGGCGGCCGGGCCACGAATGACCTCGATACGCTCGATCATTTCTGGCGGAACCCAGCTGGTGTCGCCGCGGGTGTCGCGCTCGCCGCGCCAGCCCAGGCGCACGGAGTTACGGCTGGTGACCGGTTTGCCATCAATCAGGATCAGGGTGTTTTCCGGGCCCATGCCGCGAATATCAATCTGACGGTTGTTACCGCGCTGGCCGCTGGTGGAGTTACCGGTCAGGTTGACGCCCGGCATGGTACGAATGATTTCTGAAACGTCGCGGGCCGGTGGACGTTTACGAATTTCATCGGCGGTGATGGTCGAGACGCCAGGCGCCTGCAGGTTTTGTTCGGCGGCAGTCACCACCATGGTTTCTTCGGTGGCCGTTTTTTGGCTATCGAGGGTCTCTTCTGCGCACAGCGGGAAGGCCGCACCGTAAATTCCCAGGTTGACCAGTAAGGTCAATGATTTGATTTTGTTATTCATTTTACGTCCTGCTTTTCGTTGCCGCCTTCCCCTGAAGTCCCATCCCACCGGGAGGGGAGGCCGCAAAAAATGTCGTCAGTTGAGGGCCCAGGCATTCCGTCGCTAACCGAATGACCTTCGCTGACCTGTGTAATTAGAAGTGACTCTCCCAAAGGGCGGTAATACGCTATTGCAAATGCAAATAGTTATCAATAATATTATCAATAAAAATTACGTTTGTTGAGAAAAATCACGATAAACATAGGGTTAATAACGGGATGTTAATAACAGGAAGTGATGAATGGTGGCAGACGCTCTCCGGACCGCAGTCCGAGGCCTGTGATGACCGCTGTTTAGTGACATTCTGGTGGCGGGATCCGGCGGGTGGCGAAGAGACTTCCTCGACCCGGCGAGTGTGGATTTACATCACCGGCGTGACCGACCATCACCAGAATGCCGTACCGCAAACCCTAACGCGTGTGCCTGGCACCGATGCCTGGCGCTGGCAAACGACCCTGTCGCCGACCTGGCGCGGCAGCTACTGCTTTATTCCCTCCGACCGTGAAGACGACTTCGCCCCTGAGATTTTCAACGCCGGCAGCCCGGACCGCATGCTGTTGCGCGAAGGCTGGCGCAAACTGCTGCCGCGGGCGATTGCCGACCCGTTAAACCCCCAAAGCTGGAAGGGCGGGCGCGGCCACGCGGTGTCGGCGCTGGAGCTCCCGCAGGCGCCGGAACAACCCGGCTGGTCGCCGCGCAACACTCCCGCGTCTGCGCCGGTTTGCATTGAATGGCGCAGCGTCAGGCTGGGCAACACCCGGCGGATATGGATTTACACCACCGGCGATGACGCGCCCGAAGAACGCCCGCTGGCGGTGCTGTTGGATGGCCAGTTCTGGGCCGAAAGCATGCCGGTCTGGCCGGCGCTGGCCGGGCTGACACGCGAAGCAAAACTGCCGCCGGCGGTCTACTTGCTGATTGATGTCATTGATAACGAACATCGTGGCCGGGAACTGCCCTGCAATGCGGATTTCTGGCTGGCGGTGCAGGAAGAGTTATTACCCCAGGTGCATCACATCGCCCCTTTCAGCGACCGCGCCGATCGTACCGTGGTCGCCGGGCAGAGCTTTGGCGGTCTGGCGGCGATGTTTGCCGCGCTGTACTGGCCGGAACGCTTTGGCTGCGTCCTGAGTCAGTCGGGATCCTACTGGTGGCCGCATCGCGGCGGCGCCGGAACGGGCCTGCTGATTGAGCGTCTGAGCCAGGGGCAACTTCACCCGCAGGGGCTGCGGATCTGGCTGGAAGCCGGTGAGCGTGAGCCGCTGATTTTTCGCGCCAACCAGGCGCTTTTATCGCAATTACAACACACACAGCAGACGATTTTCTGGCGTCAGGTTGACGGCGGGCACGATGCGCTTTGCTGGCGTGGCGGGCTGACGGCAGGATTAATCCAGCTATGGCAGCCGTTGAGCCGCGACCACTGACAAAGCGCGCTTCAGACTCAACATCATTGCGATGACGCGATGGCGGCAGCCTGCGCCAAAGTACCGTGAAGGATGGCGAGTAGAGACAGGAGTTTGGTATGCAATTCAGCAACCCCTTCGATAATCCGCAAGGGCAGTTTTATATTCTGCGCAACGAACAGCAGCAGTACAGCCTGTGGCCGCACCACTGCGCCCTGCCGCAAGGCTGGACGGTGGTCTGCCCACCGCAGCCCTCAGAGGCATGCCACACCTGGCTGGCCGAGAACTGGACAACCCTCACCCCCGCACACCATGCACGCTAAGGAGTCGAAGATGACCACTCGTTTACCGCTGGTGGCGGCACAGTCCGGGATCTGGATGGCGGAGCGGCTCTCTACGCTGCCCGGTGCATGGAGCGTGGCCCACTATGTTGAACTGCGCGGCAACCTTGACCCGGCGCTGCTGGGACGCGCTATCGTCAGCGGTCTGGCGCAGGCCGATACCCTCAGCATGCGGTTTTGCGAAGATAACGGCGAAGCCTGGCAATGGGTCGATGAGCGCCGTACTTTTGCTGAACCTGATTCTCACGATCTGCGCGATGCGCACGATCCCCATGCCGCCGCGCTGGCGCTAATGCAGGCCGACCTTGGACAGAATCTGCGGGTCGATGGCGGCAATCCCCTGGTGTGTCACCAGCTGATACGGGTGGCGGATGATTGCTGGTACTGGTATCAGCGTTATCACCATTTACTGGTAGATGGCTTCAGTTTCCCAGCGATTACCCGCCAGATCGCCGCGATTTACCGTGCCTGGCAACGTGGAGAAGAGACGCCTGCATCTCCCTTTACGCCTTTCGCCGAGGTGGTGGAAGAGTACCAGCAATACTACGGCAGCGATGCCTGGCAGCGGGATAAACAGTTCTGGATGGCGCAGCGAAAAGCGCTGCCGTCCCCGGCCTCGCTCTCGGCTGCACCGTTGGCTGGACGTGCGACCAGCACCGACATCTGGCGGTTAAAACTGGATGTTGACGCCGGTCTGTTCAGCCGCCTGGCGACCAGCCTGCCGCAGTGCCAGCGTGCCGATCTGGCGCTGGCGCTGACGACCCTGTGGCTCGGTCGCTTATGCAGCCGGATGGATTATGCCGCCGGGTTTATCTTTATGCGGCGTATGGGATCCGCGGCGCTGACCGCCAGCGGCCCGGTGCTTAACGTGCTGCCGCTGGCGGTGCATATCGACGCTCAGGAAACCCTCGCCGAGCTGGCGCTGCGTCTGTCCGCACAGCTGAAAAAAATGCGTCGTCACCAGCGTTACGACGCTGAACAGATTGTCCGCGATAGCGGCAAAGCCGCCGGTGATGAGCCGCTGTTTGGCCCGGTGCTGAACGTTAAAGTCTTTGATTACATTCTGGATATTGATGGCGTTGAGGCCGTGACCCACACCTTAGCGACCGGCCCGGTCAACGATCTCGAACTGGCGCTGTTCCCGGATGAGTCCGGTGGCTTGTCGCTGGAAGTGCTGGCCAATAAAGCCCGCTATGACGAAGCGACGCTGCGCAACCACGTGGCGCGCCTGTCTGCGCTGCTGGCCCAGTTTGCCGCCGATCCGGCGCTGCGCTGCGGTGAAGCCAATATGCTGTCACACGACGAAACGGAACAGCTGGCGCAGGTCAATAATACCGGCGTCGCGCTTCCGGTGACCACGCTGAGTGCGCTGGTCGCGGCGCAGGCGGAGAAAACCCCGGATGCCCCGGCGCTGGTGGATGCCCGCTGGCAGTTTAGCTACCGCGAAATGCGCCAGCAGGTGGTGGCGCTGGCGCAATTGCTGCGTGAACGCGGTGTGAAACCGGGCGATAGCGTGGCGGTGGCGCTGCCGCGATCGGTGTTCCTGACCCTCGCGCTGCACGGTATCGTCGAAGCCGGTGCAGCCTGGCTACCGCTGGATACCGGCTATCCGGACGACCGTCTGCGCATGATGCTGGAGGACGCGCGTCCGACCCTGCTGATTACCTCTGAGGATCAGCTGGCGCGCTTTAGTGATATTCCGGGCCTTGAAAGTCTGTGCTATCAGCAGCCGCTGGCGGCGGGCGATGCCGCGCCGCTGGCGCTGTCACAGGCCGATCACACCGCCTATATCATCTTTACCTCTGGTTCCACCGGGCGCCCGAAAGGGGTGATGGTGGGGCAAACCGCGATCGTCAACCGCTTGCTGTGGATGCAGAATCACTACCCGCTTAGCGCCGACGATGTGGTGGCGCAAAAGACGCCATGCAGCTTCGATGTGTCGGTCTGGGAGTTCTGGTGGCCGTTTATTACCGGCGCGCGGCTGGTGATGGCGGAGCCGGAAGCCCACCGCGATCCGCTGGCGATGCAGCAGTTCTTTGCTCGCTACGGCGTGACCACGACCCACTTCGTACCGTCGATGCTGGCCGCGTTTGTGGCCTCGCTGGATGGCGAAAACGTCGCGACCTGCCGCACGCTCAAGCGCGTCTTCTGCAGCGGCGAAGCGCTGCCGACCGGGCTGTGCCGCGAATGGGAAGCATTGACCGGCGCACCGTTACACAATCTGTATGGCCCGACGGAAGCGGCGGTGGATGTGAGCTGGTATCCGGCCTGTGGCGCGGAACTGGCGGCGGTGACCGGCAACAGCGTGCCTATTGGCTGGCCGGTGTGGAACACCGGGCTGCGCATTCTTGATGCCAGCATGCGTCCGGTTCCTCCTGGCGTGGCGGGCGATTTATACCTGACTGGTATTCAGCTGGCACAGGGATATCTGGGCCGTCCGGATCTGACCGCCTCGCGCTTTATTGCTGACCCGTATGCCGCCGGCGAGCGGATGTACCGGACCGGCGACGTGGCGCGCTGGCTGGAGAACGGCGCGGTGGAGTATCTCGGGCGCAGCGACGATCAGCTGAAAATTCGCGGTCAGCGTATTGAGCTGGGTGAAATCGATCGGGTGATGTCTGCGCTACCGGATGTTGCCCAGGCGGTGGCGAATGCCTGCGTCCTCAATCAGGCGGCAGCAACCGGGGGCGATGCCCGTCAACTGGTGGGATACCTGGTATCCGAGTCCGGGCTGCCGTTGGATACCGCGGGGCTGAAAGCGCGTCTGGCCGAGCAACTGCCGCCGCATATGGTGCCGGTGGTGCTGATTCAGCTGGCGGAACTGCCGCTGAGCGCCAACGGCAAACTGGATCGCAAAGCGCTGCCGCTGCCGACGCTCGGCAACGAACAGCGCGGTCGTCCGCCGGAGGCGGGGATTGAAACCACGGTGGCCCAGGCGTTCAGCCAATTGCTGGGCTGTGAGGTCAACGATATTGACGCCGACTTCTTTGCCCTTGGCGGTCATTCGCTGTTGGCAATGCGCCTGGCGGCGCAGCTCGGCCGTGAACTGGATCGTCAGGTCACTCCAGGGCAGGTGATGGTGGCGTCGACGGTCGGAAAACTGAGCGCGCTGCTGGCTTCCGATCTCAGCGATGAACAGGCCCAGCGCCTGGGCTTCGATGCGATTCTGCCGCTGCGGGTGAGCGACGGACCAACATTGTTCTGTTTCCATCCGGCGTCGGGCTTTGCCTGGCAGTTCAGCGTGCTGGCTCGCTATCTCAGCCCGCGCTGGTCGATTACCGGCATTCAGTCGCCACGACCGGAAGGGCCAATGATGCGCGCGGCCTGTCTGGATGAAGTTTGCGAGCAGCATCTGCAAACGCTGCTGGCACAGCAGCCGCACGGGCCATATTACCTCTTCGGCTATTCCCTTGGAGGAACGCTGGCGCAGGGCATCGCCGCCCGTTTACGCCAGCGCGGCGAAGCGGTGGCCTTCCTCGGTCTGCTGGATACCTGGCCGCCGGAGACGCAGAACTGGGCGGAGAAAGAGGCCAACGGTCTGGATCCGGAAGTGCTGGCGGAGATCGATCGCGAGCGCGAGGTCTTCCTGGCTGCTCAGCAAGGGCAGGCCTCCGGCGAGCTGTTCAGCGTGATCGAGGGCAACTATGCCGATGCGGTACGTCTGCTGACCACCGCGCACAGCGCGAAATTCGACGGCAAGGCCACGCTGTTTGTCGCGGAGAAAACCCGTCAGGAAGGGATGGATCCGCAGGTGGTGTGGGGTCCCTGGGTGGGAGAGCTGGAGGTCTTTAGCCAGAACTGCGCCCACGTGGAGATTATCTCGCCGCAGGCCTTCGAATCGATTGGCCCGGTAGTGCGGGAGATTCTGGGGTAATCCTGAACCGGTTCCCGGATAGCGGCGCCAGCGCCTTATCCGGGCTACCGTATCCACATGCCATCACTGAACGTAGCCCCGGTAAGCGCAACGCAACCGGGGATGTTTGCTTAACGGCGTCCCAGCGGTACGACCAGCGGGGTGTGGGCGACCGGGTCGTCGATGATCGTGCAGCGCAGGCCGTAAATCTGTTCGATTAGCTCAGCAGTAACAATCTCTTTCGGTGCGCCCTCGGCGACGATTTTTCCGTCGCGTAGCGCAATTAAATGGGTCGCGTAGCGGCAGGCCTGGTTGAGGTCGTGCAGCACCGCCGCCAGGGTATATCCCTTCTCGCGATTCAGCTCGCTCAGCAGCTCCAGCAGATCGATCTGATGGCTGATGTCCAGCCAGGTGGTGGGCTCATCCAGCAGCATAATGGCGGTTTCCTGCGCCAGCACCATTGCAATCCATGCCCGCTGCCGCTGTCCCCCGGACAAGGTATCGACGCTCTGTTGTGCCAGCTCGGTAATGCCGGTGGCCTTCATCGCGTTGTTGACCGCCTCATCATCCTCTTTACGCCAGCGGGTAAACATCGGCTGATGCGGATAGCGACCGCGGGCGACCAGTTCCTGCACCGAAATATCGCCAGGCGTAGTGGCATTCTGCGCCAGCAGGCCGATGCGTTTCGCCACTTCTTTACTGGCGTAGCGCTGGATCTGCTCGCCATCGAGATAAACGTGGCCGCTGACCGGGGTCATCAGGCGGCTCAGGGTTCGCAGCAGCGTGGATTTGCCGCAGCCGTTGGGGCCAATAATCGCGGTGAAATGGCCGTCAGGAATGGTAACGTTCAGCGATTCGGCGATGATCTTTTTGCCGTACGCCAGGGTGAGCTGGTCGCCACGCAAACGGGTCGTTTCAGCGGTCATTTTTTGCGGGACTCCTGAATTAACAGCGCGATGAGATAAATGCCGCCGAGACTGACGGTCACGACGCCCACCGGTAATTGATAGGGCATAAACAGACGCTGGGCGCTGTAATCCGCCAGCGCCAGCAGCAGCGCGCCGCAGAGCGCCGATTGGGTTAATCCCCAGCGCGCGGTGCCGCTCAGGCGGCGGGCGATATGCGGCGCCACCAGAGCGATAAACGAAATTGGCCCGGCCAGCGCGGTGGCGGCGGCGGTGAGCACCACCCCTACCAACATCATCAGCAGACGGGAACGTTCAACCCGCACGCCAAGCGCGCAGGCGGTGTCATCGCCCATTTCCAGCAGGCGCATGCGGCGAACGAGCAGCGCGGCACATACCAGCATCAGCATAATCAGCGGCGCGGAAGGCCAGGTTTTACCCCAGGTCAGGCCATTGAGGGAACCGGCATTCCACAGCCCGGCGGAGAGGGCGGTTTCCAGCGAGGCGCGCAGCAGCAGCCAGGTGTTGAAGGCAACCAGCATCGCGCGCACGCCGATACCGATAATAATCAGACGAAATGTTTCAATGCCGTTGCGCCACGCCAGCAGCCAGACCACCAGCGCCGTCAGCACGCCGCCAACCATCGCCGCCAGGGCGATAGCCGTCAGGTTCTGGCCGAACATCACCATCGCCACCAGCACGCCGCTCCAGGCGCCGGTATTGAAACCCATCACATCCGGGCTGCCGAGGGGGTTGCGCATCAGTGACTGAAAAATAGCGCCGCTGACGCCAAGGGCCGCGCCGATAAGCAGCGCCATCAGCACCCGCGGCAGACGCCATTCGGTCACTACCATGGTGATATTGCGCGGCGCATCCCCCAGCAGGGCGGAAACGACCTGATTGATGCTGAGCGGCACCAGACCGCTACCGAGTCCCAAAAGCGAGACGATCAGGCTGGCGGCAAGCAGAATCAGGCAGCTGAGCAGCAGGCGGCGGGAAGGCGTTTTCACATTGCACCTCCACGCGACTGGCGGCGTACCAGCCAGATCAGCACCGGCGCACCGATAAAGGCGCTGACCACCGATACCCGGAGTTCACCGGGGACCAGCAGGCGGCCGAGGACATCGGCAAACAGCAGCAGGGCAGGAGTGGCCAGTAAGGTTACTGGCAGCGACCAGCGATGGTCCGCGCCCACCAACCAGCGTGACATGTGCGGCATCATCAGGCCAATAAAGGCGATGGGGCCAACCACCGCGGTGGCGCTACCGCAAAGCACGGTAATGGCCAGCAGGCCGATAAACTGGGTGCGAGCGACCCGGCTGCCGAGCGCGGTGGCGGTATCGTTACCAAGGCTCAGGCTGTTCAGCGCCCGGCTTAACAGCAGGGTGACGGCGGCGGCGATCAGCACCGGAAGCAGGACGATTTTCAGCGTTTGCAGGGTGCGGATATCCAGCGAGCCGGCCTGCCAGAAACGCAGCTGGTCATAAACTTCAGGGTTGAGTAAGGCAATACCGTTGGAGAGTCCTTCCAGCACGGCTGCCAGCGCCACGCCGGCCAGCGTCAGGCGCACCGGGCTGAGCTGGCCGCCTCCCTGGCTGCCGGTAAAGGCCACCAGCAGCGAAGCACCAAACGCGCCGCAAAATGACATCAGCAGCTGTTCCTGCGGAGAGTGGATACCAAACAGCGCCGCCCCCAGCACGATGGCAAAGCTGGCGCCCGAGTTGACGCCGAGTATGCCGGGGTCGGCCAGTGGGTTACGGGTCAGGGTTTGCATCAGCGAACCCGCCAGGCCCAGCGCGGCGCCTGCCAGCAGCCCCGCCAGGGTTCGCGGCAGTCGGGCATCGAGTACGATGGTGCAGTCGGCGGTGCGGCAGGTACCCGAAAGGGCATCCACAACGACGTGCAATGGAAGCGGTTTGGCCCCGACGAGCAGACTGAGGGCGATAGCCACGGCTAAGACGAGTAACAGACCAGGTACGGCAACGGCGCGCACCCTGGTCACAGGAAACGACATAATTCACATCCCTGATATGATAATGATAGTAATTATCGTTATCGATTCTATTCAGTTATGTTAGCATGGCCGCCCACAAGAATGGTATACGCAAAATCAATCAGAATGCATCGCGGCGCCACACGCACACCTGCCTGGAAGTAACGCTAACCGTATGACCGGGTTAAAAAAGTGCAGCCAACAAAGACGCAGCCTGAAGGATCGCGCGTAGATGGAAAATAATAACAAGGCGCTGTAATGAACCGACAATCCCGGCTGCTGAACCTCAGCCTGCTGAAGACCCACCCGGCGTTTCGCGCCGTCTTTATTGCCCGTTTTATCTCAATCTTATCGCTGGGCCTGCTGGGCGTGGCGATCCCGGTACAAATCCAGATGATGACCCACTCGACCTGGCAGGTAGGGCTGTCGGTCACGTTGACCGGCTGCTCGATGTTTGTCGGTCTGATGGTGGGCGGAGTACTGGCGGATCGCTACGAGCGTAAACGGTTGATTCTGCTGGCGCGTGGCACCTGCGGAATCGGGTTTGTCGGGCTGTGTCTCAACGCGCTGCTGCCTGAACCCTCGCTGATAACGATTTATCTGCTGGGCATCTGGGACGGTTTCTTTGCTTCGCTCGGGGTCACGGCGCTGCTGGCGGCCACACCGGCGTTGGTGGGGCGCGAAAACCTGATGCAGGCCGGGGCGATCACCATGCTGACGGTACGCCTGGGCTCGGTGATTTCGCCGATGATCGGCGGTCTGCTGCTGGCCACCGGCGGCGTGGCCTGGAACTATGGCCTCGCGGCGGCAGGCACCTTTATTACCACCTTGACCCTGCTGCGCCTACCGCTGCTGCCACCGCCGCCGCAGCCGCGAGAGCACCCGCTGAAGTCGCTGCTGGCGGGGCTGAAATTCCTCTTCAATAGTCCGCTGATCGGCGGGATTGCACTGCTCGGCGGCCTGCTGACAATGGCCAGCGCGGTGCGGGTGCTGTATCCGGCGCTGGCCGACGGCTGGCAGATGTCAGCCTCGCAGATCGGCTTTCTGTATGCGGCGATCCCGCTGGGGGCTGCGCTTGGGGCATTGACCAGCGGTCAGCTGGCGCAAACCGCCCGGCCGGGCGCGCTGATGCTGATGACCACGGTCGGCTCATTCGTGGCGATTGCGCTGTTCAGCGTGATGCCGGTCTGGGCGCTGGGGGCACTGTGTCTGGCGCTGTTCGGCTGGCTGAGCGCCATCAGTTCGCTGCTGCAGTACACCCTGATTCAGACCCAGACGCCGGAAGCGATGCTCGGGCGTATTAACGGCCTGTGGACCGCGCAGAACGTCACCGGCGACGCCATTGGCGCGGCCTTGCTGGGCGGGCTGGGGGCGATGATGACCCCGATGGCCTCGGCGAGCGCCAGCGGCTGGGCGTTAGTGATTGTCGGCGTGATATTGATGGGACTGCTGAACGAACTGCGTCGGTTCCAGCGCCCGGAAGCGGTCAGCGAAAGTTAAGTCGATGGAAATATCCCAGCCAGGCGTTGCGCCAGCCGGGAAGGGACGTTAGCCGAACAGAGAAGAGAGACGCTGCAGCACCAGCATGGCGCTGTAGTAATCAAGACGGAAGGTTTCGATACCGAGCGGATAAACGCGCTTGTTCTCTACCGCCGGCAGGTGCGCCAGCAGCGGGTTGCTGTAAATCGCCCCGGCATCTTTCTCGTCACCGGCAAACAGGAACAGGCTCTGGCCGTTGAGTCCCGCCGCTAAATTCTCCCCGCCTAACTGTACGATGTCGTGGCGTTTCCCCTGGCTCTGGCTGGCATGCAGCCCCTCAGGCAGGGTGGCGAGGGTGAAGCCCAGTTGTTCAAGCATCTGGCCCTGGGCAGATGCCGGTGTCCACAGGTTGGCAGTATGGGCGGCGGCGGTATAAACCAACGCGCTTACCGGCTGCGGCGGCAGTTTCATCTGTTGCTTCAGGGTGGCGAGCTGCTTATCAAATTCAGCAATACGCTCGGCGGCCTGCTTCTCCTGGCCGGTGATGTGTCCGAGGTCGGTCAGCAGCGCCTGCCAGCTTTTATCATCGTAGTTAATGATAAGCGTCGGGGCGATGGTCGACAGCTGGTCATACAGCGCCAGCGCAGAATCACCGCCGGTGGCGCTAATCAGGATCAGGTCCGGCATCTGTGACGCCACCGCTTCGGCGCTGGGCTCGCCGATATACAGACGCGTCAGCTTGCGCGCTTTGGCGACGCTGCTCCACTGGCGCAGGAAACCCTGGTCGTCAGCTACGCGGTTGTTTGGCGTGGTGGCGCCGCTGGCGACAACCGGCGCATCGATGGCCAGCAGGGAGCCGGTGAGGGTCACGCTGGTGGAGACGATCCGCAGAGGTTTGCTTTCCAGCGTATGCACGCCGTGGCTATCGGTTATCTGGCGCGGCCAGTCGGCGGCCAGCACTGAGGACATTCCTAAAATGGTCAGCCCGCAGGCCAGCAAGGTACGGCGGCAAAAAGTGGACAAATTCACGAATTCGCATCCTGATTAGGTTGAAATAAATGCGTCTCATTTTCAACTTTGTACCGTGCGGATGCAAGTCTAAGTAGCACAACATGCTGTTTGTATGGTTGACATGCCAGGCAATACCTTTTAGGTTAGCCAACCAAAATATAAATGATAATTATTCGTAATATCTTTATCGTTTTTGGAGGATGATATGGAAACGTCACTGGCCGAGGATGTGCGGGAACAAAAAATGACCCTGTCAGCGGAAAGCTTCTTCTTTATGTCGCCGTACCGCAGTTTCAGTACTGCGGGATGTTTTAGCCGTTTTAACCATTCTGCTGCGGATGGCGCGTCGCTCGACGGCACCTTCCAGCATAAGATGGCGGCTGCATTCCGGGAGGCGAAGGCCGCCGGGATCCGTAAACCGGTGATGGTCGGCGCCATTCCGTTTGATACCCATCAACCGTCTGAGCTGTTTATCCCCGAGCGTTGGGAAAACTTCTCCCGTACCGCAAAGCAACAGTCTGCACGCTACGCGTCGGTTCAGGCGCCGATGGACGTGGTGGAACGCCAGGAAATTCCGCAGCAGGATACCTTTATGGCGATGGTCGAACGCGCTGCCGCGCTGACCGCCACGCCGGAAGTCGACAAGGTCGTCCTGTCGCGACTGATTGATATCACCACCCGCGATCGCGTCGACAGCGGTGCGCTGCTTGAGCGCCTGATCGCGCAAAACCCTGCCAGCTTTAACTTCCACGTGCCGTTATCGGATGGCGGCGTGCTACTGGGCGCCAGCCCGGAGCTGCTGCTGCGTAAAGAAGGCGAGCATTTCAGCTCCCTGCCGCTGGCCGGTTCGGCCCGTCGTCAGCCGGATGATGTACTGGATCGTGAAGCCGGCAACAAACTGCTGGCGTCAGGAAAAGATCGTCATGAGCATGAACTGGTGACCCAGGCGATGAAATCGGTACTGGCACCGCGCTGCCGCGAGCTGTCGCTGCCTGACTCGCCACAGCTGGTCAACACGCCGACTCTGTGGCATCTGGCGACGCCGATTGAAGGCACGGCGCTGGCACAGGAAAACGCGATGTCGCTGGCCTGTCTGTTACACCCGACCCCGGCCCTCAGCGGTTTCCCTCACCTGGTGGCGAAACGCCTGATTGGCGAACTGGAACCGTTTGACCGTCAGCTGTTTGGCGGCATCGTCGGCTGGTGTGATGACGAAGGTAACGGTGAGTGGGTGGTGACGATTCGCTGCGCCCGTCTGCACCAGCGCACGCTGCGTCTGTTCGCTGGCGCAGGGATTGTCCCGGCCTCTTCCCCGCTGGGTGAGTGGCGCGAAACCGGCGTCAAACTGACGACCATGCTGAACGTGTTCGGCTTGAATTAAGAGGCGATGATGATTGAATTTACCCGCTGGCCGGAGAGCTTTGCCGCCCGCTATCGCGAAAAAGGTTACTGGCAGGATCTGCCGCTCACCAATCTGATTACCCGCCACGCCAATAACGACGCTATCGCGATTATCGACGGTGACGCCCGCCACAGCTATCGCCAGTTTAATCAACAGGTGGATAACCTGGCCTCATCGCTCCAGCGCATGGGGTTGAAGCGTGGCGAAACCGCGCTGGTGCAGCTCGGTAACGTCGCCGAGTTCTACATTACATTGTTTGCGCTGCTGCGCATCGGGGTGGCCCCGGTGAATGCGTTGTTCAGCCATCAACGCAGCGAACTTACTGCTTACGCCAGCCAGATCGAGCCGGCGCTGCTGATTGCCGATCGCGAGCATGCGCTGTTTGCCGACGACCAGTTTCTGAACGGTTTTGTGGATCAACATGCATCGGTGCGGGTGGTACTGCTACGTAACGATCGTGGCGAATACGATCTGGCGGCGGCGATCGCCCAGCCGGCGGATAACTTTATTGCCAACCCCACGCCTGCCGATGAAGTGGCCTTTTTCCAGCTCTCCGGCGGCAGCACCGGCACGCCCAAGCTGATCCCGCGCACCCATAACGACTACGACTACAGCATCCGCCGCAGCAACGAAATTTGCGGCATCAGCGCCGGGACACGCTACCTGAATGCGTTGCCCGCCGCCCATAACTACGCGATGAGCTCGCCGGGTTCCCTTGGGGTGTTTCTCGCCGGCGGTCAGGTGATCCTGGCCAACGATCCCAGCGCCACGCTGTGTTTCCCGCTGATTGAGCAGCACCAGATCAACGTGGCATCGCTGGTGCCACCGGCGGTTAGCCTGTGGTTACAGGCGATCCGCGAAGGGGCCGGCAACCAGCAACTGCGTTCGCTGGAGCTGCTGCAGGTCGGTGGCGCGCGCCTGTCGGCGACGCTGGCGGCGCGGATCCAGACCGAGATTGGTTGCCTGCTGCAGCAGGTTTTCGGCATGGCGGAAGGGCTGGTGAACTACACCCGTCTCAACGACAGCCAGGAGCGCATCATCAATACCCAGGGCTGCCCGATGTGCCCGGACGATGAAGTCTGGGTGGCGGATGCCGAGGGTAACCCGCTGCCGCGCGGTGAAGTGGGCCGTCTGATGACCCGCGGGCCGTACACCTTCCGCGGGTATTACAAAAGCCCGCAGCACAATGCCGATGCCTTTGATGCGGACGGTTTCTACTGCTCCGGGGATCTGATCTCGATCGACGAGGACGGGTACATCACCGTGCAGGGACGTGAGAAAGATCAGATCAACCGCGGCGGCGAAAAGATCGCGGCAGAAGAGGTGGAAAACCTGCTGCTGCGCCACCCGGAGGTGATCCATGCCGCGCTGGTCAGCATGGAAGATAACCTGCTGGGCGAGAAGAGCTGCGCCTGGCTGGTGGTCAAATCCCCGCTGCGCGCGGTGGCGG
The DNA here is from genome assembly GCF_014298075.1 of Enterobacter sp. JUb54. Classification (GTDB taxonomy): domain Bacteria; phylum Pseudomonadota; class Gammaproteobacteria; order Enterobacterales; family Enterobacteriaceae; genus Klebsiella; species Klebsiella lignicola. The sequence goes on along the minus strand of NZ_CP060418.1, from coordinate 2,561,728 downwards.
TGCGCCGCTTCCTGCGTGAGCAGGGGGTCGCAGAATTTAAACTTCCGGATCGCGTGGAGTGCGTAGATGCGCTGCCGCTGACGCCGGTGGGCAAAGTCGATAAAAAACAATTACGTCAGCAACTGGCCGAACGCAAGCCGGGCTGAAGGAGAAGACAGAATGGCCATCCCTAAATTACAGGCTTACGCATTGCCGGAAGCGAACGATATCCCGGCAAACAAAGTGGACTGGCGCTTTGAGCCGTCCCGAGCCGCGCTGCTGATCCACGATATGCAGGAGTATTTCCTCAATTTCTGGGGCGAAGACAGCGCCATGATGGCGAAAGTGGTCGCCAATATTGCCGCCCTGCGTGACTTCTGCAAACAGAACGATATTCCGGTGTTCTACACCGCCCAGCCGAAAGACCAGAGCGATGAAGATCGCGCGCTGCTCAATGATATGTGGGGACCGGGCCTGACCCGTTCACCGGAGCAGCAGCAGGTGATTGCGGCACTGGCGCCGGATGAAGACGACACCGTGCTGGTCAAGTGGCGCTACAGTGCGTTTCATCGTTCGCCGCTGGAGGCAATCTTAAAAGAGAGCGGCCGCGATCAGCTGATCATTACCGGCGTCTATGCCCATATCGGCTGTATGACTACCGCCACCGACGCCTTTATGCGGGATATTAAACCGTTCTTCGTTGCCGATGCGCTGGCTGACTTTAGCCGTGAAGAGCACCTGATGTCGCTGAAGTATGTGGCCGGTCGCTGCGGTCGGGTGCTGATGACCGAAGAGCTGCTGCCGCTGCCGACGTCGAAAGCGGCGCTGCGGGCGCTGATTCTGCCGTTGCTGGATGAGTCCGATGAACCGATGGACGATGAAAACCTGATCGACTACGGGCTGGATTCGGTGCGCATGATGGCGCTGGCCGCGCGCTGGCGTAGAGTGCACGGCGACATCGACTTCGTGATGCTGGCGAAAAAACCGACCCTTGATGCCTGGTGGGCGCTGCTCAGCCGTGAGGTGAAATAATGGCCGCGCTGGATTTTCAGGGACAGACCGTGTGGGTGACCGGCGCCGGTAAAGGCATTGGTTACGCCACGGCGCTGGCATTCACCGAGGCCGGGGCTAACGTCACCGGCTTTGACCTTGCTTTTGAGGGGCAGGACTACCCGTTTGCCACCCAGATGCTGGATGTCGCGAATGCGCAGCAGGTGGCTGAGGTGTGCGGACGACTGCTGGCGGAGATCGCCCGGCTCGATGTGCTGGTCAATGCGGCGGGCATTTTGCGCATGGGGGCTACCGACGAGCTGAGCCAGGAAGCGTGGCAGCAGACCTTTGCGGTCAACGTCGGCGGCGCCTTTAACCTGTTCCAGCAGACGATGGCGCAGTTCCGTCGTCAGCAGGGCGGGGCGATTGTTACCGTGGCTTCCGATGCGGCGCATACGCCGCGCATCGGGATGAGCGCCTATGGCGCCTCAAAGGCGGCGTTGAAAAGCCTGGCGCTGACCGTCGGCCTGGAGCTGGCGGGATCCGGCGTCCGCTGTAATCTGGTCTCTCCGGGCTCCACCGATACCGATATGCAGCGCACGCTGTGGGTCAGCGATGATGCCGAGCAGAGCCGTATTCGCGGGTTTGGTGAGCAGTTTAAGCTCGGGATCCCGTTGGGCAAAATTGCCCGCCCGCAGGAGATTGCCAGCACCATCCTGTTCCTCGCTTCCGCTCACGCCAGCCATATCACGTTGCAGGATATCGTGGTCGATGGCGGCTCGACGTTGGGGGCATAAATGGCCTGGAAACGTCAGCTGACGCTGGAGGCGCTGAATGCGACCAGTGAAAATACGATGGTGGCGCATCTGGGGATTATCTATACCCGCCTGGAAGACGGGTTGATTGAGGCGGAGATGCCGGTGGATGCCCGCACCCATCAGCCGTTTGGTCTGCTGCACGGCGGAGCGTCCGCGGCGCTGGCGGAGACGCTCGGGTCAATGGCCGGCTGGCTGATGACCGAAGAGGGTCAGTGCGTGGTCGGCACCGAGCTGAATGCCACCCACCATCGGGCGGTATCCAGCGGTCGCGTGCGCGGCGAGTGCCGTCCGCTGCATCTCGGGCGGCAGAGCCAGAGCTGGGAAATTGCGGTGTTCGATGAACGCGGCCGCCGCTGCTGTACCTGCCGATTGGGCACCGCCGTACTGGGTTGATTCCCCGGTGGCGCTACGCTGACCGGGCTACGGGTCACCGCTGTCTGAGGGAGGGTGGCCCGAACATCCACCCAATGAACATACTCTGCGGTTGATCTCCCGGTGGCGCTGCGCTGACCGGGCTACGGGGCACCGCTGTCTGAGGGAGGGTGGCCCGAACATCCACCCAATGAACATACTCTGCGGTTGATCTCCCGGTGGCGCTGCGCTGACCGGGCTACGGGTCACCGCTGTCTGAGGGACGGTGGCCCGGACATCCACTCAATGAACATACTCTGCGGTTGATCTCCCGGTGGCGCTACGCTGACCGGGCTATGGGTCACCGCTGTCTGAGGGCGGGTGGCCCGGACATCCACTCAATGAACATACTCTGCGGTTGATCTCCCGGTGGCGCTACGCTGACCGGGCTACGGGCCACAGCTGTCTGAGGGACGGTGGCCCGGACATGCACCCAATGAACATACTCTGCGGCTGATTCCCGGTGGCGCTGCGCTGACCGGGCTACGGGTCACCGCTGTCTGAGGGAGGGTGGCCCGGACATGCACCCAATGAACATATTCTGCGGCTGATTCCCCGGTGGCGCTGTGCTGACCGGGCTACGGGTCACCGCTGTCTGAGGGCGGGTGGCCCGGACATGCACCCAATGAACATACTCTGCGGCTGATTCCCGGTGGCGCTGCGCTGACCGGGCTACGGGGTCACCGCTGTCTGAGGGCGGGTAGCCCGGACAAGGCGCGTCGAGCGCCGCCTCCGGGAATCAACCATGATGCAGTTGCAGATTATCCTCCCCTGTTTACATTCATTTTCCTGCCAGAAGTGATCTCGCTAGCAATGTGAGATAAATCCTTGTCTCTGCACGACATCTGTATGGTTTCAACGTTGTTAAACTCCGGGTTGTGTTCTAGAAACAAAATGTAACATTCTGATTACTCTACCGGTGGAACGCTACGATGAATAATTCAGGGAAATATTTCTTCTGGGCATTGCTCTCCGTTGTTGGAGCCTTTGCTCTTGGCTACATCGCCTTAAACCGAGGCGAACAGATCAATGCGCTATGGATTGTCGTCGCGGCTGTCTGCATTTATCTGATTGCCTATCGCTTCTATGGTCTCTACATCGCCAAAAACGTGCTGGCGGTTGACCCCACGCGCATGACGCCTGCGGTGCGGCATAACGACGGTCTCGACTATGTCCCGACCGATAAGAAAGTGCTGTTCGGTCACCATTTTGCGGCGATTGCCGGGGCCGGGCCGCTGGTGGGACCGGTGCTGGCGGCGCAGATGGGCTACCTGCCGGGGATGATCTGGATCCTCGCCGGGGTAGTGCTGGCCGGTGCAGTACAGGACTTTATGGTACTGTTTGTCTCCACCCGCCGTGACGGCCGTTCCCTTGGGGAGCTGGTGAAAGAGGAGATGGGACCGACCGCCGGGGTACTGGCGCTGGTGGCCTGCTTTATGATCATGGTGATTATCCTCGCGGTACTGGCGATGATCGTCGTTAAAGCGCTGACTCACAGCCCGTGGGGCACCTATACCGTCGCCTTCACCATCCCGCTGGCGATTTTTATGGGGGTCTACATTCGCTACCTGCGTCCGGGACGCATTGGTGAAGTGTCGGTGATTGGCCTGGTGATGCTGGTGTTCGCGATTGTCTCCGGCGGATGGGTTGCGGAAAGCCCGACCTGGGCACCGTGGTTTGATTACACCGGCGTCCAGCTGACCTGGATTCTGGTGGGCTACGGCTTTATTGCCGCCGTGCTTCCGGTGTGGCTGCTGCTGGCTCCGCGCGATTACCTCTCTACCTTCCTGAAAATCGGCACCATTGTCGGGCTGGCGATCGGGATTCTGATCATGCGCCCGACCCTGACTATGCCTGCCCTTACCAAATTTATTGATGGTACCGGCCCGGTGTGGTCCGGCAGCATGTTCCCGTTCCTGTTTATTACCATCGCCTGCGGCGCGGTATCCGGCTTCCACGCCCTGATCTCCTCCGGCACCACGCCGAAAATGCTGGCCAACGAAGGCCAGGCCTGCTTCATCGGCTACGGCGGTATGCTGATGGAATCCTTCGTCGCCATCATGGCACTGGTGGCTGCCTGTATTATCGACCCGGGCGTTTACTTCGCCATGAACAGCCCGATGGCGGTGCTGGCACCGGCGGGCACTACCGATGTGGTGGCGTCTGCTGCGCAGGTGGTCAGCAGCTGGGGCTTTAGCATCACCCCGGATACGCTACGCCAGATAGCCAGCGATGTGGGTGAGCAGTCGATTATCTCGCGCGCCGGTGGCGCACCGACGCTGGCGGTGGGGATGGCCTACATCCTGCACGGCTCGTTGGGCGGGTTGATGGATGTCGCCTTCTGGTATCACTTCGCGATTCTGTTCGAAGCGCTGTTTATCCTGACCGCGGTTGACGCCGGTACGCGTGCGGCGCGCTTTATGCTGCAGGACTTGCTGGGTGTCATAAGTCCGGGGCTGAAGAAAACCAACTCGCTGCCGGCGAACCTGCTGGCGACCGGGCTGTGCGTGCTGGCCTGGGGCTACTTCCTGCATCAAGGGGTGGTTGACCCGTTAGGCGGCATTAACACCCTGTGGCCGCTGTTTGGTATCGCCAACCAGATGCTGGCGGGGATGGCGTTGATGCTGTGCGCAGTGGTACTGTTTAAGATGAAGCGCGAGCGCTATGCGTGGGTGGCACTCCTGCCGACGAGCTGGCTGTTGATTTGTACCCTGACCGCCGGCTGGCAGAAGTCGTTTAGCACCGACACCAAAGTGGGCTTCCTGGCGATTGCCAATAAGTTCCAGGCGATGATCGACAGCGGCAATATTCCGCCGCAGTACACCGAATCGCAGCTGGCACAGCTGGTGTTTAACAACCGTCTGGACGCCGGCCTCACCATCTTCTTTATGGTGGTTGTGGTGGTGCTGGCACTGTTCTCGATCAAAACCGCGCTGGCGGCGTTGAAAGAGAACAAACCGACGGCGAAAGAGACGCCGTACGAGCCATTGCCTGCCGATGCGCAAACGCTGGGCACTCAGACCAAGAGCGCACATTAAGATGTTGCCCCTTTCCGTTCGCGGAAAGGGGCCGTTAAGAGAGACCACTATGTTTGATACGCTTTCAAAAGCCGGGAAGTACCTGGGCCAGGCGGCGAAAATGATGATTGGCGTGCCCGATTACGATAATTATGTCGAGCATATTCGCCAGACCCATCCTGAGCAGACGCCGATGACCTATGAAGAGTTTTTCCGCGAGCGCCAGGATGCCCGATACGGCGGCAAAGGGGGGGCGAAGTGTTGCTAAGCCACCCTCTCAGGCATTAAGTCCCCCATCGACATCCAGACCGGTGCCGGAAATTTGCCCGGCGGCCGGGCTGGCCAGAAATGTCACCGCGGCGGCGACATCGTCCGCCTGTCCATACTTCCCTAACGCAATCATCTGACGCTGTGACTCAGCCTGTTCACCGTGGGCGGGATTCATATCGCTGTCGGTTGGGCCTGGATGTACGAGGTTAACGGTAATGCCGCGCGGGCCGAGGTCACGGGCGAGGCCGCGGGTCAGCGAATTGAGGGCGGACTTGGTCATGGCGTAGACCGCAATTCCCGGTGAGGCCACGCGGTTAGCGAGACAGCTGCCAATGTTAATAATCCGCCCGCCGTCGGGCAGATGCGGCAGTGCCGCCTGAGTCGCGACGACGACGCCACGGATATTGACGTTGATCAGCGCATCGATATCTTCCAGAGACAGCGACTCCAGCGGGCCGCCGCGGGCGATCCCGGCGTTGTTCACCAGAATATCCAGCCCGCCAAGGGTGGCAACCGTCTGGGCGACGGCCTGCTGAATCGCCTGAGCGTTGGCGCTGTCGGCCTGAATCGCCGCGCCCTGGCGGCCAAGGGCGACGATCTCGTCGGCCACTTCCTGCGCTTTCCCGGCGGACTTTTCATAAGTAATCACCACATCGGCACCCGCCTGCGCCAGTGATAACGCAATCGCACGACCGATGCCGCGACTGGCTCCGGTGACCAACGCCTTTTTACCCGTTAAATCGATCTGCATGATGACCTCGTACAATGAGTGGGAGAACCATCATTAGGTATAGAGCGAGTTCGCGCGGCGTCAATGTACCTGTCTGCGGAGGTTTTCCACTTTCTCAAAGGCCGCCGCCAGCCGCTGTGCACTGAGCGCCACCGGCAGGAAGTGAATTGACTCCACCGGGCGCAGGGTATGCGCAATCACCTTGTCCAGCTCATCCCGGTTGTGGATATCCACGTCCAGCTCCGCCAGGGTGGTGGGCAGGTTGAAGCGACGGTAAGCATTCACCAACTGAGCCAGAACCTCGTCCTGATCCAGCAGGGCGCTCTGCACCAGAATGCCGTAGGCGACTTTGGTGCCATGGAGGAACTTCTCGGTCTGCGGCAGTACCGTCAGGCCGTTATGTACCGCGTGCGCGGCGGCAACGCGGGTATAGCGCTCGCCTAAACCGCCGACCATTCCGCCTCCGGCAATGATGGCATCGGTCACATCGCGAAACGCCTGCGACAGTTCGCCGCGCTGCTGGTCCGCCAGGGCGGTTTCGCTGTTTTCCAGCAGCACGTCGCGGATCGCCAGCGCAGCGTTAATCCCAAGGCGCACGGTCAGCGGTAGGGTGTCTGGTTTCGGTGCGAGGACCACCGCTTCGTACCATTTCGCCAGGGTATCGCCGATGCCTGCCAGCAGATATTCCGCCGGGGCATTGAGGATAATCTCCGGCTCCACCAGTACCAGGAAGTTGGCATCGTCGAAGATTTCAAACTGCAGCGCCTGGCCGGCATCGTTGTACCACACCGACAGCGGGGTCCAGGCGGCGCAGGTGGCGGCGATGGTCGGGATGGCCACCACCGGCAGGCCCAGGCGTCGGGCCAGCGCTTTGACGGTATCGAGCAGCGCGCCGCCGCCGATGCCAATCACCACGCGACGATCGTTGCCGGCCTCATCGACCAGACGCGCGACGTCGCTTTCGCTGCAGTGCCCTTTAAACAGCACCTTTTTGGCCCCTTCGGCGTGAAATGCCGCCGGCAGGAAGGATTCCGCACCGGCGATGGCGCGTTCACCGTAGATCCAGATTGCCCGGGAGAGCTGCTCGTCGCTGAAAAAATCGTGCAGCCGGGCGAGGCTACCGGGATGGGAGAAATAGTTGGCCGGGCCGGGTACCACACGGATATCGCTGTTGCTCATGAACGCTGTCCTTATTTCGTTTTGCTAACCTGATGTTATGTCTGGACATCCGGATGGCTAATATTATTTCGTTTTATCTTATGCCTTTTACGCAGTTGTCAGTCAAGGGCAGCTGTGAAAAATTCGTTAAATCAGAACATTAATGACAAAGGTTGCGGGGGACGGCAGTGAATCGTCTGGAGATGAACAGCATTAACCTGGCCTTTTCCGGCTTCAGGGCGCTCAGTCAGGTCGCCTTCACTCTGCGGGGCGGGTCGGTGCATGCCTTGACCGGCGCCAACGGCGCGGGGAAATCGACGCTGATGGCGGTGCTGTGCGGTACGCACGCCCATTATGAGGGTGAGATTGTTATCAATAACCAGCCGGTGAGCATTCGCTCCCCACGGGATGCGAAGCTGCTGGGCATTCACCTGGTGCAGCAAGAGGTGGATGTGGCGCTGGTGCCGGGCCTGACCATTGCGGAAAACATCATGCTGGATCGTCTGGCGGAGCCGGGGTTGCGTTTTCGCTGGCGTCGGGTGCGCGAGCAGGCGCGTGAAGCGCTGGCTCAGCTGGATATCAGCCTCGACGTGCGCCGCACTATCGAGAGCTGCACCCTGGCAGAGAAGCAGCAAATCCTGCTGGCCCGCGCGCTGTCGCATCATTGCCGCTTTTTGATTCTTGATGAACCCACCGCACCGCTGGACCAGCATGAAAGTGAGCGCTTGTTCACGGTGGTGCGTCGCCTGCAACAGCAGGGGATTGGCGTGGTGTTTATCTCCCATCGCATTCACGAACTGAAAGCGATCTGCGACACCCTGACGGTCCTGCGCGACGGCAAGCTGATTGAAAGCGGCCCGATGGCGGATCTCAGCGGGGAGCAGATCGTCGAGAAGATGCTCGGCCACGAACTGCAGGATATTTTCCCGCCGCCGCGCCCGCCCCACAGCGAAGAGATTCTGCTGCAGGTCGAGGGGCTGCACGACGAGGGGTTGCTGCAGGATATTTCACTGCGTCTGCGCAAGGGCGAAATCCTTGGCATCGCGGGCTTAGCCGGGGCCGGGAAAACCGAACTGTGCAAAGCGCTGTTTGGCGCCAGTAAAAGTCGTTTGAACCACGGCGAGCTGAACAGCCAGCCATGGCGGCCGCGTGACCCGGCGGATTCGGTGATGCGCGGGCTGGCGCTGGTGCCGGAAGAGCGGCGCAAAGAGGGCATTTTTATCGATGAACCGATCGGCATGAACCTCGCGGTCAGCGCCGATCGCAGCTTTTCGCGCTGGAGCCTGTTCGGGCATCGCCAGGCGTGGCGCTGGGCGGAGGAGGTGATCGCCCGCGTGGGTATTCGCACCACCGGCCCGGCCCAGACCCTGCGCCGCCTCTCCGGCGGGAATCAGCAGAAGGTGGCGATCGGCAAATGGCTGCGCGGCAGCGCCAACGTCCTGATCTTCGACGAGCCGACCAAAGGCGTCGATGTGAAAGCAAAAACCGACCTGTTCACCCTGATCGACGGGCTGGCACGAGAGGGAAAAGGGGTGATCTACGCCTCGGGTGAATTCTCAGAGCTGGTGGGGTTGTGCGACCGTATTTGCGTGTTGTGGGACGGGCGCATCGTGGCAGAAATACCGGGCGCTGAAGCCCGGGAAGAGACACTTCTTTATTACTCCACCGGAGGAGCAGCAGCGTGAGTAAGGCCCTGGCAGTGAACGCGACGGTATCGGGCCGTCAGCGGTTTTTTGATTTTCTTTATAAGTGGGGCATGTTGCTGACCGTGGTGCTGCTGATTGCGGTGTTTGGCCTCGCGTCGGACAACTTCCTCGACCCGTTCAACATCATTAACATTTTGCGCTCCATCGCCATCGTGACGGTGATTGCGATCGGCGTGTCCATTTCGCTGACCATCGGCGGTTTTGACCTGTCGGTGGGGTCGACCGCCTCTCTGGCCAACGCGTTGGTGATTTCGCTGTTTGTCTGGCACGGCTTCGGCACCACGGAAGCGATTGTGGTCACCCTCGCGCTCTGTACGTTGGTGGGGCTGTTTAACGCCTTTTTAATCGTCATTCTGCGCATTCCCGACATGCTCGCCACCCTTGCCAGCCTGTTTGTTATCCAGGGCGTGGCGATGACCTACAGCTACGGCGGCTCGATCACCGAGAACATGGTGTTGCCGAGCGGCGATATGGCGGAAGGGACCATTCCGGCGGCCTTTGGCGCGCTGGGGCAGGTTCCGACGATTGTCATTGTCATGCTGGTGGTGACCGTGATTGCCCAACTGGCGCTCTCTTTCACCACCCACGGGCGCAGGATGTACGCTATTGGCGGCAATCCTGAGGCCGCGCGTCTCTCCGGCCTGCGCATTACCCGCTACAAAGTGGCGGCCTACGTGATCGCCTCGTTGCTGGCGGGACTGGGCGGCATTTTACTGGCATCGCGTATCGGATCTTCTCAGGTGAACGCCGGCGGCGGTTACCTGATGGATGCGGTGGCGGCGGCGTGGATCGGCTTTTCGCTGGCGGGCTCCGGCAAACCGAACGCGCTGGGTACGCTGGTGGGGGCGGTGATTCTTGGCGTCCTCTCCAACGGCCTGGTGATGCTGTCGGTGCCGTACTACGCGATGGACATTATTAAAGGGCTGGTGCTGGCTGGCGCGCTAGCACTGACCTACTTTCAGCGCCGCACATAAAAATGACAGGGTAAACACCATGAAAAAGATAACGTATTCACTCATCGCATTGGGGTTGTTCAACTCTGCGGCGGCCTTTGCTGAAACCCCGACGCCGGTCCCGGCGGCCATTGCCGGGCATGAAGGGCCGATTCGTATCGCGGTCATTCGCAATCTTGGCTCCGACGATAACACCACTCAGTTTGTCTCCGGGGCGATTCAGGAGGGCAAAAAGCTCGGTTTTAAAATGAGCACCTTCCTCAGCAACGGCGATGACGCCAAATTCCAGGACTTCGTGAATCAGGCGATTAGCCAGAAATACGACGGCATTATTCTCTCTCAGGGGCGCGATCCGTACTCTACCGCGCTGGTGAAAAAGGCGGTGGATGCCGGTATCAAAGTGGCGGTTTTCGACACCGCCGTCAGCGGTGAGATCCCGGGTGTGACCGTCACCCAGCAGGATGATGCTTCGCTGACCGATCTCTCCTTCGGCCAGCTGGTGAAGGATTTCAACGGCAAAGCCAACATTATCAAACTGTGGGTGGCCGGTTTCCCGCCGATGGAGCGCCGCCAGGCTGCTTACCAGACTTTGCTCAAGCAAAACCCGGGAATTAAAGAGCTGGAGTCGATCGGCGCGGTCTCTTCCGACGTGCAGGGCGATACCGCCAATAAAGTCGGCGCCATTTTAGCCAAGTACCCGAAAGGCAAAATCGATGCGATCTGGGGCACCTGGGATGCGTTTAGCCAGGGGGCCTATAAGGCGCTGAAAGAGAACGGCCGCACCGAAATCAAACTCTACAGCATCGACATCTCGAATCAGGACTTGCAGCTGATGCGTGAAGCCGGCAGCCCATGGAAGGTCAGCGTCGCGGTGGATCCGAAGCTTATCGGGGCCACAAACGTGCGGCTTATCGCCAACAAAATTGCCGGCGAGCCGACCCCTGCGACCTATGACTTCAAAGCGGCGGCGATTCCGCAGGCGCTGCTGGCGGCGCAGCCAGGGGCGGTTAACGTGGCCTCGCTGGGCAAAATTATTCCGGGCTGGGGTCAGACCGAAGACTTTATCGCCCCGTGGTTCGCCACGCTGGAAGCAAAAAACAAATAAGGAGCAGGTATGGCGACGGCACTCCCGCGCCCCGATTACAGCCGCAATATGCGGCTGATTGGGCATAGCGATCAGGGGGGACGCCCGGACGGCGTCCAGCTAATGGTACACCGTGGTTTTGCCTATATCGGCCATATGGTGTCGCAGGGGTTTTCGGTGGTAGATGTGCGCGACCCGTGCCATCCGCAGACGGTGAACTACATTGCCGCGCCGCCGGGAACCTGGAACGTCCATTTGCAGGCCCATGACGATCTTCTGCTGGTGATCAACGCCCGGGATCTGTTCGCCGATACCCGCTTTGCCGACGAAAAAGTGTATTACACCCGTTCGGTGGGGGAAACGGTAAGCGATGTGCAGGATCGCGGCTGGAGCGCCGGGCTGCGGGTGTTTGATATCTCCCGTCCTGATAAGCCGCGCGAAATTGGTTTTCTGTCGCTCGACGGGATCGGTATCCACCGGATCTGGTACGTTGGCGGCCGTTGGGCCTATGTTTCTGCGCTGATCGACGGTTTTAGCGACTACATCTTCCTGACTATCGACATGGCGGATCCGCGTAAGCCGGAAGTGGCCGGGCGCTGGTGGCTGCCGGGGATGCATCAGGCGGCGGGAGAGACGGCGGAGTGGCCGGAGGGCAAGCGTTACGCGCTGCATCACGCCATTATCGCCGGGGATACCGCATACGGTAGCTGGCGCGACGGCGGCCTGACGCTGCTCGACGTCAAGGACCGCACTCAGCCGAAGCTGATTAGCCACCGTAACTGGAGCCCGCCGTTTGGTGGCGGGACCCATACGGCGCTGCCGCTGCCGGACCGCGATCTGCTGGTGGTGCTGGATGAGGCGGTGCTGGATAACCAGCAGGATGGCGAGAAGCTGATCTGGCTGTTTGATATCCGTGAGCCGGCCAACCCGGTGAGTATTTCTACCTTCCCGCAGCCGCAGGAGACCGATTATGTGGCGAAAGGGGCCCATTTTGGCCCGCATAACCTGCATGAAAACCGCCCCGGTAGCTTTGTCAGCTCAACGTTGATTTTCGCCACTTATCAGAACGCTGGCGTGCGGGCCTATGATATTTCGGACCCTTACCGGCCGGTGGAAACCGGGGCGCTGGTACCTGCTGCACCGGCGACCATGATGGATACGCGTCCGGGACGCCCGCAGGTGATTCAGTCCTGCGATGTGTTTGTGGATGCCCAAGGGATTATTTACAGCACCGATTATAACGGCGGGCTGTCGGTGATTGAGTATCAGGGATAGTCGCGGCACGGTTGCCCCGGTAAGCCGCGTGCCACCGGGGAGCGTGTTGTCGGGCTTAGCCGTACTGACGAATGCGGGCGATCAGATCCTCGGCGTTCTCAATGCGATCGGCAATGACGATCAGCGCTTTACCGAGGGTGATGGCGTGGCGCAGGCAGTCGTGGCGCATGGCCGGATCCTGGATGGTTTCGATGTCGGCCACGTGGGAAAGGCCGACGCTACGGCGAATCAGCTCGCTGCCGCAGAAGCCAATGGCGTCGTGCCAGACTTTTTTCAGGAACAGGCTGGCGTAGCCGGGGCAGGAGAGGGCCGCGTCGCGGGTTTGCTCCGTCGCCAGGGACTGGAAGCGCTCGGCGAAAGTGTTCCACAGTACCTGAATATCGCGCAGACGCTGTTCGCGGGCCGCGTCGGCATCGCGGATCCCCAGGTGTCCCGGCAGCCCGCAATAGTTGAGCAGCAGGTTGCCAATGGCGGTGCCGATATCGAAGCCGATCGGGCCGAAAAAGCCGAATTCCGCGTCGATGGCTTTAAAGCTGCCCTCGGCGACAAAAATGGATCCGCTGTGAATATCGCCGTGTAGCAGGGCTTCGGCGTGAGAGAAGAAGCGATGCTTCAGCGACGCTACCGCCAGTTTGAGCTGCACGTCGTCGCGCAGGGCGGCCACGTCGGCCTCCAGCTCGGACGGATAGTTATTACGCTCGTGAATCTGGTACGGGTCGTTGAAGAACAGATCCTCGGTGATTTCGCACATCTCCGGGTTCGTAAACCGGGCGACCTGCGCTTTTTTATCATGCGGATGCAGATAGAAATCGCTGGTATGGAACAGCACCTGAGCAAGGTATTCACCCAGCTGGCTTGCGGCCTGCGGGTAGTCGACGTTACGAATTAATTCGCCGCGCCAGATCCGGTGATCGGAGAGATCTTCCATCACCATGACCGCCAGTTCTGGATCGAAATGGTGGATTTTCACCGTGTGCTGCGGGCTGTGCTGGTAGTGCTCCACCAGCGTTTGCGCTTCGAGGCGGGCGCGGTCGAGGGTCAGCGGCCAGGATTCGCCGACGCAGCGAACGTACGGCAGGGCCTGTTTCACTACGATGCGGCTCACGCCGTGGAGATCGTAAATCTTAAAGACCAGGTTGAGGTTGCCGTCCCCCACTTCCTGCGCGGACACCAGCTCCGACGGGTTATCGATGCCGCCAAATTGTTGTGCGTAAGCCACGGCATCGCCGGGGGTGAAGGTATGGTATTGCGACATTGCCTCGATCCTCAAAAGTTCTGATTAAGCCGTTCAGACGTCTATACTTCTGGAATTCATCCTGACACAATGTGATACAACAACGCAACAGGGATTTAACGATATGCAGACACTACAGACCACCAGCCTGCGGGTAAGCGAAAATCAGCTTTTTATTCTTGATCAGCAGGCCTTGCCGCAGGAAAAACGCTGGCTGGCGGCGGATAACGTTTCGTTGCTGGTGGACCATATTCACGCGCTGCGGGTGCGCGGGGCGCCGCTGATCGGGCTTTCTGCCAGCCTGCTGCTGGCCCTGCTTGCCGGGCGCGGCCTGAGTCAGGCGGAGCTCGGGCAGGCGCTGGAAACGTTGCGTGCGGCGCGCCCGACGGCGGTGAACCTGATGAACAATCTCGACCGCATGAAGCTGGCGCTGGCGCAGGACAACTATATCCAGGCGCTGGAAGATGAAGCCCTGCGCCTGATCGCCGAAGATAAGCAGCTGTGCGCCCGGATTGCCGAAACCGGCTGCGCGTTGGTGAAACCGGGCAGCCGCCTGCTGACCCATTGTAATACCGGCGGGCTGGCTACCGCAGGGGTCGGGACGGCGCTGGGGGTGATTGCCCTGGCCCATCAGCGCGGGCAGGTTGAAATGGTCTGGGTCGATGAGACGCGCCCGCTGTTACAGGGTGGTCGCCTGACCGCCTGGGAGCTGGGTGAACTGGGCGTGCCGTATCAGCTGATTACCGATTCGATGGCCGCCAGCCTGATGGCAAAAGGGCAGGTTGATGCGGTATGGGTCGGTGCCGACCGGATTGCCGCCAACGGAGATGTGGCGAATAAAATCGGCACCTATTCGCTGGCGGTTCTGGCGAAGTATCACGGTATCCCGTTCTATGTCGCGGCGCCGCAGACCACCCTCGATCGTCATTGCCCAAGCGGTGAGGCCATTCCGATTGAGCAGCGTGCGGCAGCGGAAGTGACCGGTGTCGCCGGCAGCTTCGGGGCCGTGCAGTGGGCGCCGGAGAATGCGCCGGTTTACAACCCGGCGTTTGATGTGACCCCGGCGGCGCTGATTGATGGCTGGGTGCTCGACAGCGGCGTGGTGACGCCTGATGCGGTCGCGGCCGGGGCTTTTGCGCCGTCGGATCGCTGATCGCCCGTGGCCCGTATTTGAGAAACAGAGTCGCGCAAGGTGATGGCAGCGATGTGACCGCTGCCAGAATGATCGTCGATGTTCAGTGGGCGAGGGGATTACGCCAGACGCGGGTAGGCATCGGCAATATCATTGCCGGTAAATTGCGCTACCCAGCCTTCCGGGTTATCAAAAATGCGGATCGCGGTGAAGTCAGGCTCTGAACCCATATCAAACCAGTGCGGCGTGTCGGCCGGCACGGAAATCAAATCGTTCTTTTCACACAGCACCTGAAACACTTCATTGCCGATATGCAGGCAGAACAGTCCGGCACCTTCCACAAAGAAGCGGACTTCATCTTCGCCGTGGGTGTGTTCGTTGAGGAACTTCGCGCGCAGCGCCTCTTTTTGCGGGTTGTCCGCGCGCAGGCTGATGACGTCCCAGCTCTGATAGCCTTTCTCCGCGACCAGCCTGGCGATGGCGTGCTGATAGGCTTCCAGCACCGTTTCCGCCGTCGGGGAGGTGCCTAAATCACGGTCGGCCTGCCAGCGTTCGAAGCGAACGCCTTTGGCGTTAAGCTGCTGCTGGATTTCATCACCATTCACGCTGTGCCAGAGAGGCGTACTGGCGTCGTGGTCAGAATAAATCGTTAATGCGCTCATGCGGGGATCTGCTCCGGGTGAATGTCGTCAAAACGCTGAACCTGCGGATGGTGGCTGGCCGCATCGCGGTCGCCGCGCACCAGCTGAATGGTCCGAAAACCGGCGGCTTCTGCGGCATCCAGCTCCTGATGAATATCGGAGAGGAACAGGATATTCGCCGGATGCTGCCCCAGCTGTTCAGCAATATTACGGTAGGATTGCGTCTCGCGCTTGGCCCCTACCAGGGTATCGAAATAGCCAGTGAACAGATGAGTAATATCACCTTCATCGCTATAGCCAAATAACAATTTCTGCGCGGCGACCGAGCCTGAGGAATATATATATAAATCAATTCCCTGTGACTTCCATTTCTCCAGCGCCGGCAGGACGTCCGGGTAGAGATGGCCGGTAAAGTCACCGTTGACGTAGCCTTCGCGCCAGATAATGCCCTGCAGCGCTTTCAGCGCCGTCGATTTGCGGTCCTGGTCCATAAAGGCGAACAGCGTCTCGATGAGCTGCGCGGTGCTGGCGGCGGGCTCGCTGATTTCTGTACGCAGATTATCGAGGATCGTCTTCACCGGGTCGGCGTATTGCTGGGCGGTGACAAAGCCTGCCAGCCGCTCGCGGGCGTACGGGAACAGAACGTTATGGACAAAGGAAATGTCGCTGGTGGTGCCTTCTATGTCAGTCACGATAGCGCGGATCATGGTCTCTCCAGAGTGGGCGGCACGCCGTGCTGTGGGCTACGTCAGGCGATAACCGATATAACATTAGCATTTAGACGTCTAAGCGTCTTGATTGCCAAATATTAACATCGTGTTATAGTGGCTTCAACAACAGCATTACAACTGGTCATCACATAATGAGCAATAAGCCACTGATTCCTGAAAGTAAACTCCCTTCCCTGGGAACCACTATTTTTACGCAGATGAGCGCTCTGGCGCAGCAGCATCAGGCGATTAATTTGTCACAGGGATTCCCGGATTTCGACGGGCCGCGCTACCTGCAGGAGCGCCTGGCGCACCATGTTGCACAGGGGGCGAACCAGTATGCGCCGATGACCGGCGTCCCGGCGCTGCGCGAGGCGATTGCCGATAAAACCGCAGAGCTGTATGGCTATCGCCCGGATGCGAACAGCGATATTACCGTTACCGCTGGAGCCACCGAAGCGCTGTATGCGGCGATCACCGCGCTGGTGCGTCGTGGCGATGAGGTGATCTGTTTTGACCCTAGCTACGACAGCTACGCCCCGGCGGTGGAGCTATCCGGCGGGGTGTTGAAACGCATTGCCCTGCAGCCGCCACATTTTCGCGTGGACTGGTCACAGTTTGCCGCCGCGTTGAGCGAGCGGACCCGGCTGGTGATCCTCAATACCCCGCACAACCCGTCGGCGACGGTGTGGCAGCGCGAGGATTTCACGGCGCTATGGCAGGCGATAGCTGAGCATGAGATCTATGTGATTAGCGACGAGGTGTACGAGCACATCTGTTTTGCGCCGGACGGACATGCCAGCGTGCTGGCACATCCTCAGCTGCGCGAGCGGGCGGTGGCGGTGTCGTCATTCGGTAAAACCTTCCACATGACCGGCTGGAAAGTGGGCTATTGCGTGGCCCCTGCGGCGATAAGCGCCGAGCTGCGCAAAGTGCATCAGTATCTGACCTTCGCGGTGAATACGCCTGCCCAACTGGCGATCGCCGATATGCTGCGTAATGAGCCTGAGCATTATCGCCAGCTCCCGACGTTCTATGGTGAACGCCGTGACCTGTTTGTGGAAGCGCTGCGCGCCAGTCGTCTGGAGATTTTACCCTGCGAGGGCACCTACTTCCTGCTGGCCGATTACAGCGCCATTTCCGATCTCGATGATGTGAGCTTCTGTCGCTGGCTGACGACCGAGGTGGGCGTGGCGGCCATTCCGCTGTCGGTATTCTGCGCCGATCCGTTCCCGCACAAGCTGATACGTCTGTGTTTTGCCAAACAGCCGGCGACCCTGCTGGCAGCCGCAGAACGCCTGTGCCAGCTGTAGTTATTTGACGGTCCACGCCTGAGAAAATTGCCGGTCGCCGAACAGTTCCACCAGACCGTTAATTTGCTTCAGGCGTAACACTTCATCTGCATCCATCCCCAGCTCCTGACTGATTTTATCGTCCGACCAGCCGAGTTTCGCCAGCTCCTGGACGATGTCTGACATCGCATGGATCTGATGGCGGCCCCGGGCGCGGTTATGGCGAATGGTCGAGGCCATTAAAGCATCACGTCTGGAGCCGCTGCTCTCCAGGCAGGCGATCGGGATATAACCATTGAGCTGTTGTTTTAACGGCGTTTTACCTTTAGCCAGTTCATGACGGTGGAATCCATCCACAATGGTGTAACGCGTATCATCCTTCCTGAGCACCACGACAGGCTGGGTAAACCCGTCCGATTGCAGAGACGTCAGCAGCAGGCGCTTTTCCGGCGGCGCCAGGTTGTTAGGGTTGTAATCGTTAGGTGAAATGCTCTCTTGTTTTACCCATAACACACAGTCAACGGGGTGCGATTTGAACGGGCTGTGATGGTGTAAAAGCTGACGGAAGGCGTTCAGCGCCTCGATGCGATCGGCTTCCGGCAAGGTGTTCAGGTAGTGGTCAAGGTCATGCATTATTTGTTGTCGCATAGGATCCCCCATTGTTGGCGTTTTTGGTTGATGCGTTCGCGGTAACGCTGGTAGTGGCTGGATTTTGTCGGGCTGAAGGAGAGCATGCGGCACCAGTAATCGTTATTCAGCAGGACCTTGCAGATGCGCCGCCACGAGGGGATATCTTTGCTGCCGATATCCGCCTGCTGGAAGTCTGGAATGTCCGTCATCCCTTGCTTTTGATACCAGTGCAGGTAGACGGCGATTTTATTGCGGTAATGTTCGGCGGTTTTTTCCGGCATGCTGTCGAGTAAAAACAGGGCGTAGCTTTTCCAGCTATGATGCGCCGGCTTATCCAGTTTGCGATACCCATAAAACTGATTGTCCTGACCGGCGTAGACCCCGCCACAGCCCACGCCATTTACCCGCTGACACATGCTCGCCCAGCGGGCTGGTTCCAGGACGTGATACAGCCAGAGCCCCTGGCGCTGTTCCGGGCCGAAAGGCTCGCAGATGCGCATGTAGCGAATTGGGACGCCTGCCTGATACATCAGATCGTACAGCGGGTTATAGGCGAGCCCGCTTTTGGCAAACCAGGTCCAGATATCTGCGGTTTTCCAGTCATACAGTGGATAGGCATACCAGGCGTGACCACCCGGCGCCGCGGTGGTCCAGGGTTTATCGTCGGCGAAACGCTGCTTGCGCCG
The DNA here is from genome assembly GCF_014298075.1 of Enterobacter sp. JUb54. Taxonomy (GTDB): domain Bacteria; phylum Pseudomonadota; class Gammaproteobacteria; order Enterobacterales; family Enterobacteriaceae; genus Klebsiella; species Klebsiella lignicola. The sequence goes on along the minus strand of NZ_CP060418.1, from coordinate 2,543,012 downwards.
CGAGGAAATGGTCATAAACCGGTTAAGAGATTCATCTGCCCGAATCCCGATCAATACCATGGCCGGTCGACTGTGTGAAAACCAGTCGGCGAATTCGCGGACGAAGGATTCAAAACTCATTCCCTGGTAGTAGAACGAGAAAAAGCGTGGGTCGGTAATGGCGTGCGGCGGCGGCTGCCGCACCCAGTCGGCCCCTGGCTCCCAGCATTGCCACTCCGGGGCGAACTGGCTGAGTGAGTTCTGGGTGGTTAACGGCAGGGCAACCCAATAAAATTGCTCAATGACATCCTGATACTCAAGGCGCAGCGCTTCGCAGTGGGCAATGGTGCAGGAGAACTGCGCCTCCCAGTCGATAAACAGCACGCTGATTTTACGCCCGGTTTGCCGGGCGTGGAGTGCGGCCAGGTGCAACATCGTGGTGGAATCTTTACCACCAGAAAAAGAGACGCAGATACGCTGGAAATTATCCATTATCCAGTCAATACGTTGCTGCGTGGCTTGCAGTACGGATTCCGGTAACGGACGTTTTATTAAGGTCACGGTTATCATTCCTTGAGTACGATTAACTGTTCTATTTACTTTTTTGCTTACTGTTCTGTTTCATCAGAAAATACTGGCTCTTGTCTTACTGTTATTTATTTGGTTGGTTTATCAGTTGTTGTTTATTTATTTTTGCTGTGTTTGTTTTTATCAGCGATGTGAAGGGCTGCGTATTCATCCGGTTCCGGCTGTAAATGATGTAAGTCATCAGCGAAGGTACTGTTACAGGCAGCACTTTCAGATTCAGGTTGAAAAGTGGATGTTCGAAAACTGTTTTTGGAATAAACCCGATCAAATCGCTATGGTTGATCATGTCGATGATTGCCATCAACGAGTCGCTGCGAAAGGCGATGGTGCGTGGTGGAAATAATTTTTTTGTTTGCGAATGGAATATTTTTACGCCGGGATCATTGGTGATATAGCTTGTGAAGTTTGCGTCGCGAACCGCCTTCGCGGAGGTCATTTCTGCAGCCCTTGGGTGGTTCTGACGGCACACGAGCGCCATTTCAATCTCCTGAAAAGGCTGGCACAGGGTCTCCGGACTTGCATGCGGAGATAACGTCAGTATCAGGTCCGCTTTGCGCTGTGAAAGTAACGTTTCTACCGTTTCGCCCATTAGTTGCAGGTCGTGGTGCTCCACCTGCAAAGTGGGAAACTGATACAGAGCTCTGATTAGCCGAGATGATTCAGGTGTAATAAAGAGCTGTGGACTATAGATAACAAAGCGCTTTCTTAAGTCGATATCGCCGGCGTGGTTGAGCGTCTGTTCAAGTTGGTACAGGTTTTTTTCAAGCCGGGCATACAGTCTGGTGGCAGTATCGGTGGGCGCAATCCCTTTCCCGCTGCGAATAAAAAGAGGGTCATTGAACTGATTACGCAGTCGCTGTAAAGACTGACTAACCGCCGAGGGGGTAATAAACAGGGTTTCCGCCGCCCGGCTGATGCTCAGATGCCGATAGACGCAGGCAAAAATAATTAATAAGTTAAGGTCGAATTTTTTAAGGCCATACAGATTCGCCATGGCTAATATCCATATTCAGTCGTGGTGTTAAGTGTTAAGTGTTATTTATTATTTGTATTTTATTGGTTTCAATAATTGTTTGTGTGAATTAATCATGGCGCTAGCGATAACTGATAGCAAATGTATCTGACTCGCGCCTAATTAGCCAGGCTCTTTTAGCATAAGAGCCTGGCGGGGCATGATATTTAAGGTGGACTATTTATCTCCCATGATAGCCGGTAATTTATCGGCTTCAGGCAATCCGACCACCTGTTGCAACATATTATCTTTATTCATGTAGTAAATCGCCGGCGTAGCATTGGCCCCGAGCTGATCCATGAGCTGTTGGTTATCGCTGACGACCTTCATCTTCTCCGAGGAAAGATTGCCGGGGATATCAATTTTCACCTTGCCGCCGGACTGCTCGTAGTCATGCCAGGTTTTTGCCGGGTCAGGGGTAGCCAGAATCGCGGCAGCGGTCGCCTGGCTTTCTGGTTTGATAACGCCGACTAACAGGGTACGGATCTGAACTTTACCTGACTCGACCCACGGGCGGGCCTGTTGCCAGAACTGCAGGCAGTAGGGACAGAAAGGATCGGCAAAGACATACAGGATAACCGGCGCCTCTTTTTTCCCTTCCAGCAACCAGCTGGCGGCTTCCATTTTCTTCCACATGGCCTGTCCTGCCGGGGTGTAGAGTTCTTTCTGGAACAGCTGCTCACTGAGGTTGGTGCCGTTTTCGTCGTACATGTAGCCGGAAATAGCATGCTTGCCGTCTGGCGTCAGGTAGATGGCGACGCCCATGTCCTGGTATTTCCCCAGCCAGCCTTTCACTCCACCCGGCGCCTCGAAGGGTTTGATAATGGTGATACCCTGTTTTTCTATCGCTTTTACGGGTGCCGGAAGATCTTCTGCCTGGCTAAAAAGGGGTAAAAAACTCAGAAAAAGCAGACGCTTAAACATAATTATTCCTTGTTAAATCAATGCGTAAGGTGAAGGCATGGTGCAGCCTATTACAGTTATAGGTAAGACCTGCTGATGGGCCGATTGCCCTTTGAATCTACGGATGGTGTAATCGGCCTGCTGTTACATTAAGGTTAATGTAGAGCGCAACGCATAGCCAGCTTGTCTGGCACTGAACCTACCTGCGGGTATTTCAGGTAACGGGGCCGCCTGAATAAGGTGGCCTTTTTACGTTCAGGGCTGTGGGATGCAAAAGTAGCGAAAAGTGGCGTTCATCGCGACAGGTTCACAAAGTTGTCTTGTTGCGGTTGTTAGATATCGCTTATTGATTTGATAATGCAAACGCATTGGTCGAATCAGGAAAAGTTCGTTAACTTAGACCTCAACGAAAACACGGAGGAAGTATAGATGTCCTTGATTAACACTAAGATCAAACCTTTTAAAAACCAGGCATTCAAAAACGGTGAGTTCATCGAAGTCACTGAGAAAGACACCGAAGGCCGTTGGAGCGTATTCTTCTTCTATCCGGCTGACTTCACCTTCGTATGTCCGACCGAGCTGGGCGACGTTGCTGACCATTACGAAGAACTGCAGAAACTGGGCGTAGACGTGTATTCCGTTTCTACCGACACCCATTTCACCCACAAAGCATGGCACAGCAGCTCTGACACCATCGCAAAAATCAAATATGCGATGATCGGTGACCCGACTGGCGCCCTGACCCGTAACTTCGAAAACATGCGTGAAGATGAAGGCCTGGCTGACCGTGCCACCTTCGTTGTTGACCCGCAGGGTATCATCCAGGCCATCGAAGTTACCGCTGAAGGTATCGGCCGTGACGCTTCTGACCTGCTGCGTAAAATCAAAGCGGCTCAGTACGTTGCTTCTCACCCAGGCGAAGTCTGCCCGGCGAAATGGAAAGAAGGCGAAGCGACGCTGGCTCCATCTCTGGACCTGGTTGGCAAAATCTAAAATTGCCATGTCTTTCACGCCATGGCGGCGTTGGCGTCACCTGGTCACCCCGGTCACTTACTTGAGTAAGCTCCGGGGATTCTCAGGCTAGCCGCCTTGCCCTGACGGGAAATTCAAAGGAAATTCGTTTTATTCAACGGGTGCATCGCTGTGCCCGTTTTTTCAAATACCATGATGCAAGCCGCATTCAGGTTGTCTTATAAGGCAGCTTGCATGATGACGTTTTTAGAGAGGGAAGAACCATGCTCGATACCAACATGAAAACCCAGCTTAAGGCCTACCTTGAGAAACTGACTAAGCCGGTTGAGCTGATTGCCACACTGGATGACAGCGCCAAATCGGCGGAAATCAAGGAACTGCTGGTTGAAATCGCCGAACTGTCGGAAAAAGTGACCTTCAAAGAAGACAACAGCTTGCCTGTCCGCAAGCCTTCTTTCCTGATCGCTAATCCTGGCTCGCTTCAGGGACCGCGTTTTGCCGGCTCGCCGCTGGGACACGAGTTCACCTCTCTGGTGCTGGCGCTGCTGTGGACCGGCGGTCATCCTTCGAAAGAGACCCAGTCTCTGCTGGAGCAGATTAGCGCGCTGGACGGTGATTTCGAGTTCGAAACCTACTACTCGCTCTCCTGCCACAACTGCCCGGACGTGGTGCAGGCGCTGAACCTGATGGCGGTGCTGAACCCGCGTATTAAGCATACCGCGATTGACGGCGGCACCTTCCAGAATGAGATAACCGATCGCAACGTCATGGGCGTGCCGGCGGTGTACCTCAACGGCAATGAGTTTGGTCAGGGTCGTATGACGCTGGCGGAAATTGTTGCGAAGGTCGATACCGGCGCGGAAAAACGGGCGGCAGAAGAGCTGAACAAACGTGATGCCTATGACGTGCTGATTGTTGGTTCTGGCCCGTCAGGTGCCGCTGCTGCGGTCTACTCTGCACGTAAAGGTATTCGTACCGGTCTGATGGGTGAGCGTTTCGGTGGCCAGGTGCTGGATACCGTCGATATCGAAAACTATATCTCGGTACCGAAAACGGAAGGGCAGAAGCTGGCCGGGGCGTTAAAAGCCCACGTTAACGACTATAACGTCGATGTGATTGACTCTCAGAGCGCGGCAAAACTGATCCCGGCAGCAGTTGAAGGCGGCCTGCATCAGGTTGAAACCGCCTCGGGCGCAGTGCTGCAAGCGCGCAGCGTGATCATTGCCACCGGTGCGAAATGGCGTAACATGAACGTGCCGGGTGAAGACCAGTATCGTACCAAAGGGGTGACCTATTGCCCGCACTGCGACGGCCCGCTGTTTAAAGGTAAGCGTGTGGCGGTCATCGGCGGCGGTAACTCCGGCGTTGAAGCGGCCATCGATCTGGCCGGGCTGGTTGAGCACGTTACGCTGCTGGAGTTCGCTCCGGAGATGAAAGCGGATCAGGTGCTGCAGGATAAAGTCCGCAGCCTGAAAAATGTCGATATCATTCTGAATGCGCAGACCACGGAAGTGACCGGCGACGGCAGCAAAGTCACCGGACTGCAGTATCGCGACCGGGTGAGCGGCGATGAACACCACGTGGCGCTGGCGGGGATTTTCGTGCAGATCGGACTGTTGCCGAACACCACCTGGCTGGAAGGCACCATTGAACGCAATCGGATGGGTGAAATTATCATCGATGCGAAATGCGAAACTAACGTCAAAGGCGTGTTTGCTGCGGGCGACTGCACCACCGTGCCGTACAAACAGATTATTATCGCCGCGGGCGAAGGGGCGAAAGCATCCCTGAGCTCCTTTGATTATCTGATTCGCACCAAAACAGCATAAAAAAAAGCGTAAGACTATACCTGCATATCAAAGAGGCTACCCATGGGTAGCCTCTTTTCTTTTCTTTCTGGTCAGCGCGGAGACGCTTATCTGACCACCATCACCGGAATATGGGCGTGGCGAATAACGCTCGAGGCATTAGAGCCGAGCAGATGGGTACTGATTGACGGATTGCGGGAACCAATCACCACCACATCGGCTTTAATTTCGTTCGCCAGCTCGTTCACCATATCGCGCACGTTGCCAAAACGGACGTGCATTTTTATCCGCGAAGGGTCGATGCTGAAATGACCGGCCATAGTTTTCAGCCGGGTCTCCGCCTCGTGCTGTAAATGCTCTTCAAAGCGACGCAGATCGGCGGTAAAGCGGCTCATCGTGAAGCTGGACGACCCGGGTAATACGTGGAGCAGGTGAATAATTCCGTCCTGCTGGGCCAAAAACTCCGCGTGGCGGACGGCCTTGTCGCTCAACTCCATCTCAAAAACATCAACCGGCATAATGATAGTGTTATACATATGCATTCCTCCTTGTTCGACTGTTTCTATATCAACACATTATACAAGCTTATAGTGTCATTCAGGTCGCAAAACTGTCGGCTCAGGCGCAAAGGGGCGTAAAATTTTGTCAGGCGTCAGTAGGGGCAAGGAGAGGGGCAGAAACGAGAGGCAGAAAGAGGATGCAGGGCATCCTCTGAATAAAGCGTAATGCTTCAGGCAGCGGAGGAATTAACGATGAAACTCACCGGCGGCTTCTGGCTGGTACAGCAGCTCGAGCACCTCAAGGTGTGCCGCGGCGCCACCTGGTAATTCCCAGTGAATGGTGCTGCCGACTTTCAGCCCGAGCAGCGCTGCGCCGACGGGGGCGAGCACCGAAAGCTGAGTGGCGCTATCGGTGACCTGCGAAGGAAACACCAATGTCCGCACGCGTTCTTCACCGCTGGTCAAATCACGGAATCTGACTTTGCTGTTCATACTGACAACATCGTGCGGCATCGCCGCCGGTGCCAGCATCTGTGCGCGATCCAGTTCGTCGTTCAGCGCGTCTGCGACCGGGGAATTGGCATAAGCCGGCTGCTCCAGCAGCTTGTCGATGCGTTCGGCATCAAGCTCATTAATGATGATTGCGGGTCTGGTCATCGCATACTCCATGTTATCCAGGAACCTGTCCGTAAAAGAAAACCCTCACCGAAAAGGGCAAGGGTTAATGTCTTCCCATCATACTGAGACTTGTCGGTAGTTTGAAGTGATTAAACGCACATTAACTCACGTTCAGTGTGAGGTGATGCTGACATTTATCCGTTCAGGTTACCCGCGCTGCGGTCAGTTACCGGCTTTATCTATAATAAACTGCTGGCCGCAATTCCCCGGGTGTGGCTGGGGCAGGAAGGCGTCGGCAGAGAGGGGCTGGTTGATGGCGGTCGCTTTGATGGCGATTTGTATTTCGGTCAGATAGGACGGATTGCCGTTACAGGTTAGTTTGAATGCTTTGACGCTTTGCTTACCGTAGGTCTGGGCGATTGCCGCATAGAAGTCGTCACGGCTGACCTTTTGCCCGTAGTGTTTCACCAGGAAAGCGCCCAGCGAACTGCGTTTCACGTCTTCATCAAGGCGCACCATGGTCCCGAAGTAGCTATCGGGGTCGAAACCAAAACAGACGCCGTGTTTGGCGTATTCGTACCGCTCAAGGCACGAGTTGCCGCCAGCACCGGGCATCACGCTATTGAGTTTGTTGGCCATCTCCAGCGACAAGCCGGTCTCGGCGGCCTGGCATTTTTTACTGCCTTTCACTTCCGGCATATTGGGCACCGGGCGCGTGGCACAACCAAAACGCATCCAGCGTCGCTCGTCAACCCCACGGGCCGCAACGGATTTCGGTAGCCCCGGCCAGAGACCGTGAACCGTCAAGAAATCGGCTTTGTTGGGCAGCTCCTGCTGCAAACGGCACTCTTCTGGTTCGCTGCGGTTGCGGTCATGCATGCTCTGGCAGAACCCCGTTTGCCATGACAAAGCCAGCACGTAGCGGTCAAAATCGCCATATTGCGTTGCGGTGAGCGGTTCAGCACCGGCCTGGGTTGCCGTTAATAAGAGGGCAAGGGCGGCGAATTCCTTCCTGAACATGTTTATTCCTGGTGGTGGATGACAATGATTTACAGGAAAATATTAAAGCACAAAAAAGGCGCCTGCTGGCGCCTTTTCGCGTTTATTACATGGCGCTGCCGGGGACCAGCACTTCGGTGGCGATAATCACCACTATCAGCCCGACGATCACCGGAACGGAGGTGCGTTTCACCACTTCAAACGGCGATATTTTCGCCATGCCGGCCACCGCTACCACGACACCAGAAACCGGTGAAATCGTGCGGCCGAGGTTGGAGGCCTGCAGCATCGGAATCGACAGGTAGGCCGGGTTGATGCCCGACGAGTGGGCCAGCTTGGGGATCATCTCCACGAAGGCGTAGAACGGGGCGTTACCAGAACCGGTGGTCATGGCTGCAAGCATGGTGAGGATCACCAGCACCAGCATCAGAATAATGCTCGCCGAACCAAACGAGGTGGCAATGGAAATCAGGCTGTTAATAAAGCCGATGGTGCTCAGCCCCTGGGCGAAGACCCCAGCGGCGACTAACAGCATGACCACGCCGGCAAACGCATCGGCCATCCCACGGTAGGCGACTTCCAGCCCCGCGAAGACGTTTTGCGTATTGAAACCGCGGAAGAATTCCAGCACCGCCGCCAGCAGCATGCAGATTACCAGAATGGCGATAATATGCAGCTCCGGACCCCATTTGCCGTCAAAAATCAGCACGCCGATAATCGGCGTAAACGGCAGCAGGGCATAGAAGGAAGGGGCGGTGGTGGTGATTTCATTCACATCGAGCATTTCATGAACGACGTTCTCTTTTTTATCCAGATAGCGCTGCCAGAAGAAGTGGGCGATGGCCATGCTGATAATCGCGACGATGGAAATTGGCAGGGTGGTTTTAAATGCGAAGTCGATTAACGGCATTTCCGCCGCTTTGGCGGCCAGCACTACGTCACCAGAGGTCGGCGAGAGAATAATCGCGGCCGGCGAGGCGCAAATGGCGGCGGCGGCGCCACGACTGATCCCGACGTTAACCATGACCGGGAACAGGGTTGCCATCAGCAATACGCCAAGGCCGGTGGCCGATGAGACGGCCAGCGACATCAGGCAGGCCACGAAGTAGGCCGCAATCATCAGCAGATAGGGAGAGTTAATGTAGCGCAGCGGTTTTGAGGCCAGCTTGACCACCATGTCGTTGGCGCCAATATGGGTCATATAGGTGGCAAATCCGCAGAGCATCATGATCATCATGCCGAGATCGCCGCCACGGCTCATCAACAGGATTTTGACGTATTCGATAATATCCGTGGCGGAATAACCGGTGCTTTTTGTCTCACCCGGTAAAATCTTATGTCCCATCAACGCGCTGACGATCAGCAGTGTCAAACCGCCAACAAACAGCACGCCGGTGGCGGAGTACCCTTTGATGATATAGCGGGCCACCCCCACAATGACCACAATCCCAATGAGGATTTCAACTAGCGTAAGCATTATTTACCCCTAAGCCCTTAACCAAAAGAATCTGCTAATAAATAAACTGAAGAAAAAATTAAGTGAGCGAATGTGCCGAAAAAATGGGCTAAACATGCTGATGCAAATCAATAAATCGATGAGAACCCGGTGCTCATCAACGAAGGGGAGGCGATCATCACAAAATGCGAAAAACGAATGCGGGGGTTTTCTCGAGGCAAAAACAGGAATTTGCCTGGTTTCGTTAAGGTAATATCAAGTTTACACTTGTTATCTTTGTGAGCTCTAGCATAGACATTGGTAATAAAATAGTGTTGAAACAACGTCAGATCGTACCGTTTTTCCTCGTTCTCCTTGGGATCTTGCTCTCTTGCCGCGCGGCGAATGCGTCGTTTAGTTCGACGATTAGCGACGGGTACACCACCTTAAGCAATAACGTGGCGCAAACCTGGCAGGAACCTGAGCACTACGATCTGTATGTTCCCGCGATCACCTGGCATGCCCGCTTCGCTTACGACAAAGAAAAAACCGATAAGTACAACGAACGTCCCTGGGGGGCGGGGTTTGGTGTAACGCGTTGGGATGACAAAGGTAACTGGCATGGCCTGTACCTGATGGCGTTTAAAGACTCATATAACAAATGGGAGCCCATCGGCGGCTACGGCTGGGAAAAAACCTGGCGCCCGTTGGCGGACGAAAACTTCCATCTGGGCCTCGGCTACACGCTGGGCGTGACGGCACGAGACAACTGGAACTACATTCCAATCCCGGTAATATTACCTTTGGCATCAATTGGTTATGGCCCTGCTACTTTCCAGATGACCTATATCCCCGGCACCTATAATAACGGCAACGTTTACTTCGCGTGGGCCCGTATTCAGTTTTAAATCTGGCATAACTTAGCAGTAAAAGAGATAAACCGTCACTCCTGTGCAAAAACAACAACTAAGGCGTGGCCCACTAAAAAAGATAGCGACTTTTGTCACTTTTTAACAAAGTTAGGCTGGACAAAAGGCACTGCAATTGGTGTACTGGTGTCCGACACAGATTAGTGTCTTTTTTTCATATAAAGGTAATTTTGATGTCTAAGATTAAAGGTAACGTTAAGTGGTTTAATGAGTCCAAAGGATTCGGTTTCATTACTCCGGAAGATGGCAGCAAAGATGTATTCGTACATTTCTCTGCAATCCAGTCCAACGGTTTCAAAACTCTGGCTGAAGGTCAGCGTGTAGAGTTCGAAATCACTAACGGTGCCAAAGGCCCTTCTGCTGCAAACGTAAACGCTATCTAAGCATTGCGTCAGTAGAATATAAAAACCCGCTTTTAGCGGGTTTTTTTTTGCCTGTTGTCAGCGACTGGCGTGGGAAAAGATCCAGAATGCCGCCGCGGTCATGGCAAATGAGCCTAATAAATTGACCACGATATTGAGCAGCGCCCAGCTGAAGCGGCCCTGTTGCAGCAGGAACACGACTTCTGCGGAGAAGGTAGAAAAGGTGGTCAGCCCGCCGCAGAATCCGGTGGTGATCAGCAGCTTCCACATCGGGTCAATGTCGGTCAGGCGGTTAAACCATGCCAGCCCGGCACCAATGATAAACGCGCCCAGAAGGTTCGCCGTCAGCGTACCGATGGGAATCGCATGATGCATTGGATTGAACTTCATACCTAGCCACCAGCGCAACACGCTGCCGGTGCCGCCACCAACAAAAACGGCTAAAAGTAGTTGTGACACACTCATTCCCTGCTAATTAGTTAATATAGGAACGAGTGTAGCGCGCACACTGCGTGGCTGGCTACGAAATACCTGAGGGGAGACAACGATGTTGGCTGCTGCTGGACAATTTGCCGTCACGCCGGACTGGAAAACCAATGCGCAAACCTGCGTAGAGTTGATGAAGCAGGCGGCCGGGCAGGGCGTATCCATGCTGGTTTTACCGGAAGCATTACTGGCTCGTGACGATAGCGATCCTGATTTGTCGGTTAAATCGGCACAGGAGATCGATGGGGGCTTTCTGCAGCAGCTGTGCGAGGAGAGCCGAAACAACGCGCTCACCACGGTGCTGACGGTGCATGTCCCTTCTGGTGAAGGACGAGCAACCAACACGCTGGTGGCGATACGTCAGGGTGAGGTTATCGCGCAGTACCAGAAGCTCCATCTCTATGATGCCTTTTCGATGCAGGAGTCGCGTCTTGTCGATGCGGGCCAGCAGATCCCTCCGCTGATTGAGGTTGACGGGATGCGGGTTGGCCTGATGACCTGCTACGATCTACGCTTCCCTGAGCTGGCGTTAGCGTTGGCGCTGAAGGGGGCAGACGTGCTGGTATTACCGACGGCGTGGGTGCGTGGGCCGATGAAAGAGCATCACTGGACTACGCTACTGGCGGCCAGGGCGCTGGATACGACCTGTTACCTGGTGGCGGCAGGAGAGTGCGGCACCCGTAATATCGGCCAAAGCCGGATTGTCGACCCGTTGGGGATGACGCTCGCAGGGGCGACGGACCGGCCGCAGATGATTGTCGCCGAGCTGTCTGGCGAGGTGCTCCGCCAGGTACGCGAACGTTTGCCGGTCTTAATGAACCGGCGCTTTGCGCCACCGCAATTATTGTGACGTTTTTTTAAACAAGGCTTGATTCACCTTGTTACAGATTGCTATTGTGTCCGCGCGTCAAATAGCCGTTAATTGTTCGCGTGTATGATGGCGTATTCGCAGCGTGTATTAGAGAAGAAGGTTGTAAGCTATGGGTGAGATTAGTATTACCAAACTGCTGGTGGTCGCAGCACTGATTATCTTAGTGTTTGGTACCAAAAAATTACGTACGCTGGGTGGAGACCTGGGTTCCGCTATCAAAGGCTTCAAAAAAGCCATGAATGATGACGATGATAGTGCGAAAAAAACCAGTGCGGAAGCAGAAGCTCCGGCACAGAAACTCTCTCATAAAGAGTAATTAAAGGCGCGTTCCCCGACGACGGGAAGGTGTAACCGTCAGGCATGAGCCTGAACGTCAGAAGAGGCTGCAGCGCAAACCGCTGTGGCCTTTTTTATGGCCGCGTGTCGGTAAAGATGAAGGCTGAAGGCCCAAAAATGCAACCAGGTGTTACAGGGAGGCGGTAAACGGGAAGGGGAAGACAGACCGCTGCGCGAAAGGCTTCACGCAGCGGTAAGGACGCGGTGAAGGTTACTTCACTTCCATCCCTTTGGCTTGCAGGTCGGCGTGGTAGGAAGAGCGCACGAACGGGCCACAGGCCGCATGGGTGAAGCCCATTGCCAGCGCTTCGGCTTTCATCTCTTCAAACTCATCCGGGCTGACGTAACGCTGAACCGGCAGGTGGTGACGGCTCGGCTGCAGGTACTGACCCAGGGTGAGCATGGTAACGCCATGACGGCGCAGGTCACGCATGACCTCGATGATCTCTTCGTTGGTTTCGCCAAGACCCACCATCAGGCCTGATTTGGTCGGGATCTCCGGGTGCGCTTCTTTAAAACGCTCCAGCAGTTTCAGCGACCAGTTGTAATCAGCGCCCGGACGCACCTGACGATACAGACGCGGCACGTTTTCCAGGTTGTGGTTAAACACGTCTGGCGGCGTCACGGTGAGGATATCCAACGCACGATCCATACGGCCACGGAAGTCAGGGACCAGAGTCTCAATCTTGATCGTCGGGTTTTTCTCACGGATCGCGCTGATGCAATCGGCAAAGTGCTGAGCACCACCATCGCGCAGGTCATCGCGGTCAACGGAGGTTACAACGACATAGCGCAGCGCCATGTCGGCGATGGTTTGCGCCAGTTTCTGCGGTTCATTGGCATCCGGTGTAACCGGGCGGCCGTGGGCGACGTCGCAGAACGGGCAACGGCGGGTACAAATCGCGCCGAGGATCATAAAGGTTGCGGTACCGTGGTTGAAGCACTCCGCCAGGTTTGGGCAAGATGCTTCTTCGCACACGGAGTGCAGGCCGTTCTTACGCATCGCTGCTTTGATACCCTGGATACGGGATGAGTCAGCCGGAAGTTTGATTTTCATCCATTCCGGTTTTCTGAGCAGAGCTTCACGCTCAGTTGCCACGTTTTTCACCGGGATAAGGGCCATTTTATCGGCGTCGCGGTACTTAACACCGCGTTCCATCACAATGGGTTTACTCATAGCGTGCGTGTTCCAGTTGCGAGTCACGAAAGAAAGCGAATCAATTCAAGGAAATGTTGTATTTATCAACTATTTTTGAATTAAGGACAGGCAGTATATCATCGAAACGGGACAGAAAGCAGCCTGCCCGTTCGGCAAATTGTAAAATAGTTGTTGTTTTCTGCTTCCCCTCACGGGTTTTCCTGGCGGAACGCCTGACGGACCGTCTCGATAATGTCATTCAGCAACGATTCCTGGGCGCTGAGCCGGTTGTAATGCAGCGAGACATCAATACGTTCCTGCTGCAGGCGTGGGTAGTCGATCGCCACAAGCGGCCAGGTCTGCGACATCATGGCAAACATGCGTTCCGGCATCAGGCCAAGCATATCGCTGTGGCCGATCATAGCCGCCTGGGTAAACAGATTGTAACTACTGAAGCCACAGCGGCGATCCCCCAGATGCTCCTGCAACTGACGGTGGATGGCGGGGTAACGCTGGCCTTCCGGCAGGATCAGCGCAAACTCATAGCGCTGCAGGTTCTCATCGCTCAACGGCATCTGCAGAACCGGATGTCCCTCCCGGCAGTACATCACCAGTCGATCCTGAAACAGCAGATGATGGGCGATAAGCTGGCCGCTGTGGGCAAAGCTGTCGATCAGTAGATCAACCTGACGTTGATTCAGCTGGCTGGTGGCATCGGTAATGGCGACGTTATGCAGCAGCACTTGCGGAAAGTGCTGTTTCAGCACCTTAGCGATATCGGGAAGGATTAAGGCCCCGATGTTCGGCGAGGTCGCCACGGTAATGACGCGTTGCTGATGGGCGCTGCCGGCCAAATCCAGCGCGCTCAGGAACGACTCCATCCCCTGACTGATGTACTGGTGAAGGTGGGTGGCGTAAGCCGTGGGCGTGACGCCCTGACCTTTACGGATAAACAGCGGGTCGGGGAAGAGGGTGCGAAGTTTGTTAATCGACTGGCTGATGGCTGAGGGGGTGATATTCAGGACTTTTGCGGCATTAACGATGCCCTTATGAACATACACCGCTTCAAAAATAGTCAGCAGGTTCAGATCCACATTGCGTAATACACGCAGTACCTGGCGGTCGTGATGTCGCTCCTGCGGTATGGGTAATTCGGGTGAAGGCTTATTATTGTCCACTCAGTGATTCCTGTGATCGTGCATAGCGCAAGTATAGCGGTCAGTCGCTCGGTCGTGAGTGGCATTTAATTGCAAATATAATGACTTAACGAGAAATGATGGCAGGATATTGCGCCCCGGAGGGCGCAAAGAGAGAAAAATGATTACGCGGTCACAAACTCATGTGGCGGATGGTCGAGCAAGGCCAGCAGGCTGGTTACCAGATGGGGGGCCACCATTGACGGTGTGATATCGGGCTGCCACTGACGCATCTGCGCCATCTCCATGCCGGCATATCCGCAGGGGTTGATGCGCTGGAACGGTGCCAGGTCCATGGCGATATTCAACGCCAGGCCATGGAATGAGCATCCCTTACGGATGCGTAAGCCAAGCGAACAGATTTTTTGCTCACCGACATAGACGCCAGGGGCATCAGCGCGCGGATGTGATGCTATCTGGTACTCCGCGAGGGTGTTAACGACGGTTTGCTCCAGCAGCGTCACCAGCTCGCGTACGCCAAGCTTGCGGCGCTTGAGATTCAGCAGGACGTACATCACCTGCTGTCCCGGCCCGTGATAGGTGACCTGACCGCCGCGGTCGCTTTGAATCACCGGGATATCACCGGGAACCAGAACGTGTTCGGCTTTTCCTGCCTGGCCCTGGGTAAAGACCGGGTGATGTTCTACCAGCCAGATTTCATCCAGGGTTGTCTCATCGCGGATGTCGGTAAAGTCATGCATTGCCTGCGAGACAGGTTCATAAGGTTGCAGGCCAAGTTGACGGATAAGGATTTTATTATGCTGCAAAACAACGTCTCCGCAGAGAGAGAAGTGACTTAAGGAGGCGAGTATATCACAGCAGGGCGGGAGAGAGATGACCCGGCGCCAGGGCCGGGTCAGGGAATGGATTACAGCACCATCCGGACGATTTCAATGTTGCCCAGCTCTTCGTACAGGGTTTCGACCTGCTCGATATGGGTCGCGTTGATGGTGATAGAGACCGAGTGGTAGTTACCCTTGCTGCTCGGTTTTACTTGCGGAGAGTAATCACCAGGCGCATGGCGCTGTACCACTTCCACCACCTGATCAACCAGCTCAGGCAACGCCTGCCCCATTACTTTGTAAGTAAATGGAGTAGGGAATTCAAGCAGTTCGTTAAGTTTGGTTTTCATGTCAGCTCCGGTGTTACGACAAAAAATAATAACTCCCACGTGGGTGGGAGTTATCAGGTTACTTTGATGATTAGTATATGGGGATGTAAATCACACTTTCAAGTGTTCGATTTTTAACCAAACCAGTGATGGAACATTAACTTAATGTAATCAATCATTTTGCCGAAGAAATTGCCTTCCGGAATTTCCTGCAGGACCACCAGCGGGCGTTGATCGATGGTTTTACCATCCAGCTGGAAGTTAATGGTGCCGACCACCTGGTTTTTCTGCAGCGGCGCGTGCAGTTCGGTGTTGTTCAGAACATAGCTGGCTTTCAGGTCTTTCATGCGTCCGCGTGGGATAGTCAGATAAACATCTTTATCAACACCCAGCGAAGCACGATCGCTGTCGCCAAACCAGGCTGGCTCGGAAGAGAACTCTTTACCGGCTTTCAGCGGGTTAACCGTTTCAAAGAAGCGGAAGCCCCAGGTCAGCAGTTTTTTGCTTTCGGATTCACGGCCTTTAAAGGTACGACCGCCCATCACCGCGGAGATCAGACGCATCTGGCCTTCGGTGGCGGATGCCACGAGGTTATAGCCTGCTTTGTCGGTATGGCCGGTTTTAATGCCGTCAACGTTCAGGCTGTTATCCCACAGCAGACCGTTACGGTTCATCTGACGGATACCGTTAAAGGTGAACTCTTTTTCTTTATAGATGGTGTATTCGTTCGGCACGTCGCGGATCAGCGCCTGACCAATCAACGCCATATCGCGCGCGGAGCTGTACTGGCCCTCAGCGTCAAGACCATGAACGGTCTGGAAGTGGCTGTTTTTCAGGCCCAGCGCGTTGACGTAGCTGTTCATCAGGCTGACAAACGCATCCTGGCTGCCGGCAACATAGTCGGCCATCGCCACGCAGGCGTCGTTACCGGACTGCAGGTTGATACCACGGATCAGCTGAGATACCGGGACCTGCATACCAGGCTTGAGGAACATCAGCGAGGAGCCTTTAAACACCGGGTTACCGGTCGCCCACGCATCGTTACCGACGGTGACCAGATCGGATTCTTTAAATTTACCCGCTTTCATGGCCTGGCCGATAACGTAGCTGGTCATCATTTTGGTCAGACTGGCCGGGTCACGACGGGCATCGGCATTATTCTCTGCCAGCACTTTGCCTGAGTTGTAATCGATAAGGACCCAGGACTCTGCATCAATCTGCGGTGCGCCTGGGATCATGGTTTTGAGGTTCAGGTCATCGGCGTGGGCAGCGGAGGAGAGCGCCGCAACGGAGAGGGCCGTAGCGAGTAAACGTGCGGTGAAAGAGGTCTTCATGGTCTGAACAACGGCATCCGTGATCGAGTTTAAAAAAGTGCCTTACTATAACAAATGCTCTGTGGGCCTTCATCCGAGATTGCGCATGACTTTGTTAATGACTTTTTCATGCGCATAACAATCCGGAGAGCGACCCCGCGTGTTTAGTTGGCGTGAGTAATAAATGATTGCAGCTGGGCTTCGCTTTGCAGACGCTGTTGTACGGTGCTGGCCTGCGCTTTGCTGGCGAACGGGCCTAACTGAATGCGCCATACCGCACCGTTCTGCATCACGCGGCCAGGAACGGAAAACTGCTGGCTGAGACGCTGCTGATACTGCTGTGCGCGAGCCTGATCGCTGACGGCACCAACCTGAACGACAAAGTCGCCGCTGGCGCTGGCCGTCGATGCGACCGCTGCGGTCGTCGCCGTCGCCGCGGCGGCGGCTGCCGGAGCTGGCGTGACGCTACCCTGAACAGAGCCTGGTGCGGTAACCGGTGCGGTTTGCACCGCCGGTTCGCTGCTTTCCAGTACGCCGTTGTTCAGCGGTGTCGGCGCGCCAAGGAAGCCGCTGCTGTTCACCGGCGCACCCATATTGTCTTCCGGTTTAAGCGTAGAGTTGCTGATGGCGCGCACATTGTCCTGGTTTGCCGGGTCGGTTGTGACAGCGCCGCCGCCACCGTCCAGGTCAGGACGGGCAGGTAATGCATAGGTTTGTTTGGCGACGGTAGTACAGGCCATGCCCGGCCCCGAGAGCGATCCGTCTGGTGCGACGATGATCGGATCGATACGCACTTTGGTGTTGTTCGAGGTATTCAGTCGATCGGCGGAGGCGCGTGAGAGCGAAATGACGCGATCGTTGCCGTACGGGCCACGATCGTTAATGCGCACCACGATCATCCGACCGTTGGCCGTGTTGGTGACCCGCACGTAGCTCGGGATCGGCAACGTAGGGTGCGCGGCGGTGAGCTGTGTCGGATCGAACGCCTCGCCGGAAGCGGTCAGGTTGCTGTTGGGTTCCGCGTCATAAATGGCGGCCAGACCGGTCTGCGTAAAGTTAGACGGATCCTGGACGATTTTATAACTTTTCCCATCGCGCTCGTAATCCTGATTCGCCGTGGCATTGGGCGTTTCATAGTGCGGATCGGCACCGCTGATTTCCACGCTTGGGCCATTACAAACCGGCGGCTGTGGCGTGCTGACCGTTTTCTGTTGAACGTCTTCACCCGAACATGCCGCCAGCAGCCCTGCTGCTATGCAGATCCCCAGCCATTGCTTACGCATCGCAAACCCCTTAAACGCTTTTCGACAACATTTTTCTGTGGGTGTGGATCGACATTACGATACCAAACCCGGCCATCAATACGATCAGGGCGGAGCCCCCGTAGCTGACCAGCGGCAACGGTACCCCCACCACTGGTAAAATACCACTCACCATACCAATATTTACGAAGACATAAACGAATAAAATCAACATTAAACCACCGGCCATGACGCGCCCGAAGGTGGTTTGCGCCTGGGCGGCAATCCACAGCCCGCGCATGATCAGCAGGATGTAGAGCGCCAGCAGAACCAGAACGCCAATCAGGCCAAGCTCTTCGGCAAGGACCGCAAAGATAAAGTCGGTATGGCGCTCTGGCAGAAACTCCAGCTGTGACTGGGTGCCGTGCAGCCAGCCTTTGCCGCGTAGCCCGCCGGAACCGATGGCGATCTTCGACTGGATGATGTGATAACCGGCGCCCAGCGGATCGGTTTCCGGGTCGAGCAGCATCATCACACGCTGACGCTGATAATCATGCATCAGGAAGAACCACAGAATCGGAATGAACGCCGCAACCAGCACCACCGCCACGCCAATCAGACGCCAGCTCAGGCCGGACAGGAACAGCACGAACAGGCCCGACAGGGCGACCAGGATCGAGGTTCCGAGGTCAGGCTGCGCGGCCACCAGCAGCGTCGGCAGGAAAATCAGCACCAGCGCGATGGCGGTGTTTTTCAGCGACGGCGGGCAGACGTCTCGGTTGATAAAGCGCGCGACCATCAGCGGCACCGCGATTTTGGCGATTTCCGAGGGCTGGAAGCGAACGATGCCGAGGTCCAGCCAGCGCTGTGCGCCTTTGGAGATAGCGCCGAAGGCATCAACCGCCACCAGCAGGATAATACAGAAGATATAGAGGTACGGCGCCCAGCCTTCATACACCCGCGGTGGGATTTGCGCCATGACGATCATGATAACAATCCCCATGGCGATCTGGCCGATCTTACGCTCCATCATGCCCATATCCTGACCGCTGGCGCTCCAGATAACCAGCGCGCTGTAGGTCAGCAGCGCCAGCAGAATAAGGAGCATGGTGGGGTCGAGATGGATTTTATCCCATAGCGATTTTTTGTTCGGATTATCGGTCATTATTGATCCTCGCCCGCCGTCGCCGCCGGGCTTTCGCTCGGCAGGTTTGTGTTGTTGTCACCCAGCATTATGTGGTCGAGAATTTGGCGCATGATGGTACCGACCGCCGGGCCAGCACCGCCGTTCTCAAGAATAATGGCAACCGCAACTTCGGGGTTGTTATAGGGGGCAAACGCCGTCATGAGTTTATGGTCACGCAGACGTTCGGCGATTCTGTGCGCATTATAGGTTTCGTTGGCTTTCAGGCCAAAGACCTGCGCAGTACCGGATTTAGCGGCAATTTTATAGGGCGCGTTGGCGAAGTATTTATGGGCGGTACCGTTGCCACGGTTGGCCACGCCGAACATCCCGTCCTTGGCGATCTCCCAAAAACCGGAGTGAATATCGCCGACCGGTGGTTCGTGCGGCTGCACCCATGGCACCTGCTTGCCATCTTCGACCGTGCTTTGCAGCAGGTGCGGCACTTTGACCACACCGTCGTTAATCAGGATCATCAGCGCTTTGTTCATCTGAATCGGGGTGGCAGTCCAGTAGCCCTGACCGATACCGACCGGAATGGTGTCGCCCTGGTACCAGGGTTTTTTAAAGCGTTTCAGCTTCCATTCACGGGTGGGCATATTCCCGGAACGCTCTTCCGACAGGTCAATCCCGGTGTAGTGGCCGTAACCGAATTTGCTCATCCACTCAGAGAGACGGTCGATGCCCATGTCATAGGCCACCTGATAGAAATAGGTATCCGCAGACTCTTCGAGCGCTTTGGTCACGTTCAGATGGCCGTGGCCCCATTTTTTCCAGTCGCGATAGCGTTTGTCAGAACCCGGCAACTGCCACCAGCCCGGATCGAACAGGCTGGTATTGCGGGTGATGACGTTAGCGCTAAGTGCCGATACCGCCACGTAAGGTTTTACCGTCGATGCTGGCGGATAGACCCCTTGGGTCGCGCGGTTGACCAGCGGGGTGTTGGGGTCGTTCAGCAGCCCGGAGTAGTCTTTGCTGGAGATGCCGTCAACGAACAGGTTCGGGTCGTAGCTCGGCGTGGAGACCAGCGCGAGGATGCTGCCGGTACGCGGGTCGGTGACGACCACCGCAGCACGGCTGCCGGCGAGCAGCGTCTCAATATACTGTTGCAGCTTGAGGTCGAGGGTCAGGTAGATATCGCGCCCGGCCTGCGGCGGCACCTCTTTGAGCTGGCGGATGACGCGGCCACGGTTGTTAACCTCGACCTCTTCATACCCGGTCTGGCCGTGCAGCACGTCTTCATAGTAGCGTTCGATCCCCAGCTTGCCGATATCATGGGTTGAGGCATAGTTGGCCAGCTTGCCCTCTTTATCCAGGCGGTCGACGTCTTTATCGTTAATTTTGGAGACGTAGCCAATCACGTGGGTCAGGGCGGAGTTATAGGGATAATAACGGCGTTTGTAGCCTTTGACTTCTACGCCCGGGAAACGGTACTGGTTGACCGCAAAGCGAGCCACCTGGACTTCGCTGAGGTTGACCTTAACGGGAATAGAGGTGAAGCGGTGAGAACGTGCGCGCTCTTTCTTGAAGTTGGCGACATCGTCATCGGTCAGGTCGATGACGTCGCGCAGCGCGTCCAGCGTTTGCTGCACGTTATCGACTTTTTCCGGCATCATCTCCAGCTGGTAGATAGTGCGGTTCAACGCCAGGGGAGTACCGTTGCGATCGTAGATAATACCGCGGCTCGGCGGGATCGGGACCAGCTTAATACGGTTTTCGTTTGAGCGTGTTTGATAGTCGGTATAACGAACGATCTGCACGTTATAAAGGTTGGCAACCAGTATGCCGGTAAGCAGCAAAATCCCCAAAAAAGCGACCAGCGCCCGGCGCACAAACAGCGAGGATTCAGCCGAATAGTCGCGGAAAGAATTCTGTAATTTCATTCGCTGCTTAGTCTACCCTGGTCATCATTATTCACGGTGGTAAGGGTGGTTGGTGGTAATGCTCCACGCCCGATACAGGCTCTCAGCGACCAGTACACGAACCAGTGGATGAGGCAACGTGAGCGTAGAGAGCGACCAACTCTGTTCCGCGGCGGCTTTGCAGGCCGGGGAGAGTCCTTCCGGACCGCCGATCAGCAGACTGACATCGCGGCCATCCTGTTTCCAGCGTTCCAGTTCGCGCGCCAGCTGCGGGGTATCCCATGGCTTGCCCGGAATATCCAGGGTCACGATACGGTTTTTTCCCGCGGCCGCCAGCATCATTTCCCCCTCTTTATCGAGGATGCGCTTGATATCGGCATTTTTACCGCGTTTGCCAGCAGGAATTTCCAGCAGCTCGAACGGCATATCTTTTGGAAAACGACGCAAATATTCACTAAAGCCGGTCTGAACCCAGTCCGGCATTTTGGTGCCAACGGCCACCAGTTGCAGCTTCACGCATTAACTCCAGAGTTTTTCCAGCTCGTACAAATGACGGCTCTCTTCCTGCATGACGTGAACCATGACGTCGCCAAGGTCGACAACAATCCAGTCGGCGGCGCTTTCGCCTTCAACGCCGAGCGGCAGCATACCTGCAGCGCGGGATTCTTGTACCACGTGATCGGCAATCGACATGACATGGCGCGTGGACGTGCCGGTGCAAATAATCATGCAATCTGTAATGCTGGATTTGCCATGTACATCAATGGCAACGATGTCCTGACCTTTCAGGTCATCAATTTTGTCGATAACAAAATCCTGGAGTGCTTTACCCTGCAAGAGTTCCCCCTGGGTGAGTGAAGAGTGATAATTGTAAACAGCCTGACAGTATACCCGATCTTACTTGAATGTCGGGATAAATGTCGGTTGCCAGGCGCTGGAGGCGGCTATCATCCCATCCATCGCCCGCGATTGCATCGCCATTTTTGTAAAACAATTTCTGCAAACATCGTTTAGCGGATGCGTTCAGGCTGCGGAGAATAACAGTCTGCTCTGACCTGTCAATGGTCTGCACGGAATTCTTCTTCGCCCGCCCAGACGGCCTGGCTATTTAGTACCCGCAGGGTGACAAAATCAGAGTGCAGGTCGAGCGCGCTCCACGCCCCATGCTCGATTGGGAAATGCCACATCGCCTGCGCGGGGAGCTTCATTAAGGTGGTCATTAGCAGGCTAAGGGCACCTTTATGACCGACGATCAGCAGATGGTCAAGATGGGCGTAGTGGGGCAGCTGTGCGGCGAAGGCGGCAATGCGCCGGGAAAACGACGGGAAGTCCTCGCCGTGAGTCGGTGCCGCATGCTGCCAGTCCGCGCACCACGCGGCGTAGTTTTCTGCGTCTTCGTGCTGTAAATCCCGGTGGTGGCGCATTTCCCAGTCGCCGAAAAACATTTCGTTGAGCTCGGGGACAATCTGGCGCGGGATCTCCCGGCTACCGAGCAGCAGATCGGCGGTATGCTGGGTTCGTTCCAGCGCGCTACAGAGTACGCGAGCGAACGGCACGGCCTGCAGCAAGCTACCGAGGGTCTGCGCCTGGCGCTGACCGCGCGCGGTTAACGGGGTCGGAGCGTGTCCGCTGTACAGGCCGGCGACGTTGGCCTCGGTTTCGCCATGACGAACTAACCATAATCTCACGGTATACAGGCCTTCTGGCAATGCGAATGAGGGTGGGTAAGAGAGTATAAGCCCCCGGCTGCACTGGGGACGCATGAATCAAGGTCTAGCAATAGAGCTTGTGCTGATGAATATAGTCCAGCACCGCAGCCGGCAGCATGTCGGCGCAGGATTCACCGCGCTCAAGGCGCTGGCGAATAAGGGTGGCGGAGATATCAAACCACGGGGTTTCAGCCAGATAGATTGCCCCGGCAGGGCGGTTGTGCAGCTGTTCTACATCGTGAGTTAAATGGTGATCCAGCCAGCGCTGATCCGCTTCCTGCTTCATCACCAGCGGGTAGCCCGGGCGACGGCAAACGATCAGATGGGCATTATCCAGAATGGTGGCGTAGTTGTGCCAGGTCGGGAAGGTGAGCAGCGAATCCTGGCCGATAATAAACGCCAGCGGTTGCTCCGGCCCCTGTTCCTGTCGCCACTCGGCCAGCGTCAGCGCGGTAAACGATGGCGTCTGGCGCTGAAGCTCACGTTCATCGAGGACGAATAAGGGTTTATCGGCGATAGCCAGTTCCAGCATCTGTTTACGCTGGGCGCTGCTGGCCTCAGGCTGCGGGCGATGCGGCGGGACATTATTCGGCACAATAATGACTTTCCCCAGCCCGATCTGGTTCGCCAGAATTTCAACCGGTTTAAGGTGACCATAATGCACCGGATCGAAGGTGCCGCCGTACATTGCCTGCAACTGAGTCATATCAACCATCAATAAACACGTCTGCCAGCGCTTTATGGCAGAGCAACAAAGAAAGGCTTTCTAATTCCGGCCAGATGTCGCTGCCGTAATCCTGCTTAAAGGTGATCTCCGCCCGAGCCAGCAGGGTGACGGCCTGGCGCAGCTGGTCCGGGCTGAGGCGCGCAAGCGCATCGCTCAACAGCTGACGACGGTTTTGCCACACCCGGTGTTTATCAAACAGGCTGCGCAGCGGCGTATGGGCCGACTGGCGTTTCAGGTTGACCAGCAGCAGCAGTTCGCGCTGGAGCGTGCGCAGCAGAATCGCCGGCTCGCTGCCTTCCAGACGTAGCTGTTGCAGGATATGCAGCACCCGTTTGCTCTTGCCGGCCAGCAGCGCATCAACCCAGTGATAAGGGGTAAAGTGGGCGGCGTCGTTGACCGCCTGCTCGACGCGAGGCAGCGTGAGCTTGCCGTCCGGCCACAGCAGAGAGAGGCGTTCCAGCGCCTGTGCCAGCGCCAGCAGGTTACCTTCGTAGCAGTAACACAGCAGCTGGCTGGCCGCGTCATCAAGCTGCAAATTATGCTGTTTGGCACGCGCCGCCAGCCAGCGTGGCAGCTGGGCGTATTCGGGCGTTTGGCAACTGATCTGCACCGCCCGGCTGGCGAGCGCCGTTACCCAGGCGGCATTCTCCTGGGCTTTGGTCAGCTTGTTCCCGCGTACTATCAACAGCAGATCGTCATGCAGCATGCCGACCAGGGTGGCAAGCTGTTCGTTGATCGCTGCATTGGGGCCATTTTCCGGCAGCACCAGCAGCAGCGTTTGCCGGCTGGCGAACAGGCTCATCGCCTGGCTGAGTGAGAACAAGGCAGGCCAGTCGGTGCTGGCGTCGATGGTCGCGCTATGGTGTTCGGTAAAGCCCTGGCTGGCAGCGGCTTCGCGAATCGCGTCCTGACTTTCCTGCAGCAGCAGTGGATCGCTGCCGAGTAATAAATAGGCCGCGCGCAGCCCTTCGGAGAGCTGCGCGCGGAGTTGTTCTGGGTACAACCGAATCATCAGTTACCCAGCGTGGTGGAGACGCGATTGCCAGACGTTGAGGTTGCCGGAGACGGCGTGACCGTCGTCTCTCCCTCTTTCGTCGCTTCGACATCAGCAACATGGACGCTTGGCAGCTTACGGATCAGCTGTTCAGCGGCTTTGTCGTACATCTCCTGGATGATCATATCCTGCTCGGCATCTTTCGCTAACGCCGCCTGCGGGTTATCGAAGAACGAACGGTAGACCTTGGTGGAGATCGGATAAATATCATGACCTGGGATCAGCACACTGGCCTGCACCGTCATCACCATCTGGTATTCAGCAGTACGACCGTCCTGGAAAATAGAGGCCGTATCTTTCTGAATGGACGATGAATCCAGACGCAGGGAAGGGATGTCCTTACGCAGCGTGGTGCCATCGATCAGCTCTACGCCGTTCAGACGCAACTGATTACGCACGGCGCGACTTAACGGACCGTTCGGATCGCTCGACTGAAAGATCATGCTCTTCATCGCGGTGGGAACCTGCGTAGTACTACGCAGATGCCAGCCGCAACCAGCGGTGATTAACACCGCCAGAGATACCAACAATGTTGCCAGATAGCGCACGCTTCCTCCTGTGCTTAGCCAACGACCAGATTGAGCAGTTTACCCGGGACGTAGATCACTTTACGTACGGTTACGCCATCGAGGTACTTCGCGACCAGGTGTTCCTGACCCGCACGTTCACGAACCTGCTCTTCGGTTGCATCGACAGGCACGGTAATTTTACCACGGACTTTACCATTGACCTGAACCACCACCAGCGTGGTGTTTTCAACCATGGCGCTCTCATCGGCTACCGGCCACGGCGCGTTGTCGATATCGCCTTCGCCGCCCAGTTCCTGCCACAGCGTGAAGCTCGCGTGCGGGGTGAACGGGTTGAGCATACGCACGACAGCCAACAGAGCTTCACGCATCAGCGCGCGATCCTGTTCGTTTTCCTGCGGTGCTTTCGCCAGTTTGTTCATCAGCTCCATGATCGCGGCGATCGCGGTGTTGAAGGTCTGACGACGGCCGATATCATCGGTCACTTTAGCGATGGTTTTATGGACATCGCGACGCAGCGCCTGCTGATCTTCGCTCAGGCTGGCCGCATCCAGTGCAACGGTCGGGCCCTGGTTTGCGTGTTCATAGGCCAGTTTCCAGACACGTTTCAGGAAGCGGTTAGCCCCTTCAACGCCGGACTCTTGCCACTCGAGAGTCATGTCTGCCGGTGAGGCGAACATCATGAACAGACGCACGGTATCCGCGCCGTAACGTTCAACCATCACCTGCGGGTCGATGCCGTTATTCTTCGACTTGGACATCTTGCTCATGCCGGTATACACCAGCTCGCGGCCCTGTGGGTCGAACGCTTTCACGATACGGCCTTTTTCGTCACGCTCGACGGTCGCATCAACCGGGGAGACCCAGTTACGCTCGCCGTTTTCGCCAACGTAGTAGAAGGCGTCAGCCAGTACCATCCCCTGACACAGCAGCTGTTTTGCCGGCTCGTCGGAGTTCACCATGCCCGCATCACGCATCAGTTTGTGGAAGAAGCGGAAGTACAGCAGGTGCATGATCGCGTGTTCGATCCCGCCGATATAGATATCAACCGGCAGCCAGTAGTTGGCGGCTTTTGGATCCAGCATCCCGTCGTCGTACTGCGGGCAGGTATAGCGCGCGTAGTACCAGGAGGATTCCATAAAGGTATCGAAGGTGTCGGTTTCACGCAGCGCAGGCTGACCGTTGACGGTGGTTTTTGCCCACTCCGGGTCGGCCTTAATCGGGCTGGTGATGCCGTCCATAACCACATCTTCCGGCAGAATAACCGGCAGCTGATCGGCTGGCGTTGGCATCACGGTGCCATCTTCCAGGGTCACCATCGGAATCGGCGCGCCCCAGTAACGCTGACGGGAAACACCCCAGTCGCGCAGACGGTAGTTAATTTTGCGCTCGCCAACGCCCATTGCCGCCAGTTTGTCGGCGATAGCGTTGAAACCCGCTTCATAGCTCAGGCCATCGAACTCGCCGGAGTTAAACAGAACGCCTTTTTCGGTCAGCGCCTGCTCGGACAGGTCCGGTTCAGAACCGTCGGCAGCCAGGATAACCGGCTTGATGTTCAGGCCGTACTTGCTGGCAAACTCGTAGTCACGTTGATCGTGGCCTGGAACCGCCATGACTGCGCCGGTACCGTACTCCATCAGGACGAAGTTGGCAGCCCACACCGGGATGGCTTCACCGGTCAGCGGGTGAATGGCTTTAAAGCCGGTATCGACACCTTTTTTCTCCATCGTCGCCATTTCAGCTTCTGCGACTTTGGTGTTACGGCACTCTTCGATAAACGCCGCCAGTTCCGGGTTGCTCGCCGCCGCCTGTTGCGCCAGCGGGTGACCTGCCGCAACGGCCAGGTAGGTACAACCCATGAAGGTATCCGGACGGGTGGTGTAGACGGTCAGCTTGTCGGCATAGTCGTTAACGTTGAAGGAGATTTCTACCCCTTCAGAACGGCCGATCCAGTTACGCTGCATGGTTTTTACGGTGTCTGGCCAGTGATCCAGGGTATCCAGATCGTTGAGCAGCTCATCCGCATAGGCGGTGATTTTGATAAACCACTGCGGGATCTCTTTACGTTCAACTTTGGTATCGCAGCGCCAGCAGCAGCCGTCGATAACCTGTTCGTTGGCCAGTACGGTCTGGTCGTTCGGGCACCAGTTCACCGCAGAAGTCTTCTTGTACACCAGGCCTTTTTTATACAGCTCGGTGAAGAACTGCTGTTCCCAACGATAGTATTCCGGGGTGCAGGTCGCCACTTCACGGCTCCAGTCATAACCGAAGCCCAGCTTTTTCAGCTGGTTTTTCATGTAGGCAATGTTGTCGTAGGTCCACGGTGCCGGCGCGGTGTTGTTTTTCACCGCCGCGCCTTCAGCCGGCAGGCCAAACGCATCCCAGCCGATAGGCTGCAGTACGTTTTTGCCCAGCATA
Organism: Enterobacter sp. JUb54; assembly: GCF_014298075.1. Lineage (GTDB taxonomy): Bacteria > Pseudomonadota > Gammaproteobacteria > Enterobacterales > Enterobacteriaceae > Klebsiella > Klebsiella lignicola. Next base: position 2,515,735 of record NZ_CP060418.1, on the reverse strand, counting down.
CGCTGGTAGCGGGCAATGACGTCGCCGATGGTATAGTTACGCACGTGGCCCATGTGTAGTCGACCAGAAGGATAAGGAAGCATCGACAGGCAGTAATACTTCTCTTTGCTCTCGTCTTCAGTTACTTCAAATGTACGATGATCGTCCCAATGAAGCTGGACTTTCGATTCTATCTCTTCCGGGCGGTATTGCTCTTGCATGGCAGCCAGTGGTCCTGTTTTCAAACCGCTACAAAGTGTAGCCAATGGATGTGTTATCAGATCGCCATAGCATAGCCCAAACGCCCACGTCAAAACAGCCTTTCGCACATTAACATCGGCAAAAGCGGCACAGACTATTTAGCGACTCTGTGGGCTAACTGGCAAAGCAGATGACAAATAAGGTCTATTATTAGAAGAAGTTAACCACACCGGAGGCGAAATGATGAACAAGGTTGCTCAATTCTACCGTGAACTGGTGTCGACGCTCAGTGAGCGGCTACGCAATGGAGAGCGCGATATCGACGCCCTGGTAGAACAGGCGCGGGCGAAAATTAGCGAGTCGGGTGAGTTAACGCACCGCGAAATAGAGACCCTGACCAAAGCGGTCAGACGTGACCTGGAAGAGTTCGCCCGCAGCTACGAAGAGAGTCAGGATGAGCTGACGGATAGCGTCTTTATGCGGGTGATAAAAGAGAGCCTGTGGCAGGAACTGGCGGATATTACCGATAAAACCCAGCTGGAATGGCGCGAGGTGTTCCAGGATCTGAATCATCACGGGGTCTACCATAGCGGAGAAGTCGTGGGGCTGGGGAATCTGGTGTGCGAGCACTGTCATTATCATCTGGCGGTCTATACCCCGGATGTGCTGCCACGCTGCCCGAAATGCGGCCATGACCAGTTCCAGCGCCGTCCTTTTGAACCCTGATTAAGCTGGTAGCAGGCGCGCACCGAGCGATGCGCGCCTGGGATGGTTCTAAGATTAATGCAGGATTTTTGCGAGGAAGTCTTTGGCACGATCGGATTGCGGGTTGGCGAAGAACGCCTCTTTGTCCGAGTCTTCGACAATCTTGCCTTCATCCATAAAGATTACCCGGTTGGCCACCTTGCGGGCAAAGCCCATTTCGTGGGTCACCACCATCATCGTCATGCCTTCGTTCGCCAGTTCGACCATGACATCGAGCACTTCGTTGATCATCTCCGGATCCAGCGCTGAGGTTGGTTCGTCAAACAGCATGGCGATCGGATCCATACACAGCGCACGGGCGATCGCCACGCGTTGCTGCTGGCCGCCGGAGAGCTGGGCCGGGAATTTATCGGCATGGGCGGACAGGCCCACACGCTCCAGCAATTTCAGGCCTTTGGTCCGCGAGGCCGCTTTGTCGCGGTTAAGCACTTTGACCTGCGCCAGAGTCAGGTTGTCGATGATCGACAGATGTGGAAACAGCTCAAAGTGCTGGAACACCATCCCGACGCGGGAGCGCAGCTTAGCGAGGTTGGTTTTCTTATCGTTCACTTTGGTGCCATCCACGGTGATCTCGCCCTGTTGGATCGGTTCGAGGCCGTTGACGGTTTTAATCAGCGTCGATTTACCCGAGCCGGACGGCCCGCAAACCACCACCACTTCACCTTTCTTCACTTCCGTGGAGCAATCGGTCAGCACCTGAAAGTGACCATACCATTTTGAAACGTTTTTCAGGGTAATCATTACACAGTCCTTTTCTTCAACCAGCTGACCAACAGCGATGCGCTGAGACTAATGACAAAATACACGGCACCTGCGAACAGGATCATCTCGACCTGCGTTCCGTCGCGCTCGCCGATGGTGGAGGCAGTACGGAAGAAGTCGGCCAGGCTCAGGACGTAGACCAGTGAGGTATCCTGGAACAGGACAATCCCCTGCGTCAGCAGCAACGGCACCATGGCGCGAAACGCCTGCGGCAAAATAATCAGCTTCATGGATTGCCAGTGGGTCATACCCAGCGCCAGCGCGGCGCTGGACTGGCCGCGGGAGATGCTCTGGATACCCGCGCGGATAATTTCCGAATAGTACGCCGCCTCAAACATCGAGAAGGCCACCATCGCGGAAATCAGCCGGATATCGCTCTTCGGCGACAGGCCAAGTACGTTCTGCAGGAAGCCGGGAACGATCAGGTAGAACCACAGCAGGACCATGACCAGCGGGATCGAACGGAACACGTTGACGTAGGTTTTCGCGAACCAGGAGAGCGGCAGGAAGCTCGACAGGCGCATGACCGCCAGCAGGGTCCCCCAGACGATACCGATAATAATCGCGGTGACGGTGATTTTCAGGGTAATAACCAGCCCGGCCAGCAGGTAGGGCATGGAGGGAACGATAGAACTCCAGTCAAAATCGTACATGATTATTTCCCCCCCAAATTGCCCGGCAGGCGGACCTTACGTTCAACCACATACATTATCAGCATAATCACGGCGTTAATCAGCACGTAAGCGAGGGTAATCGCCGTAAAGGATTCCCACGCGTGAGCGGAGTAATCCAGCAGCTTACCCGCCTGCGCTGCCATATCCGCCAGCCCGATGGTTGAGGCGATGGCCGAGTTTTTCACCAGGTTCATCATCTCGGAGGTCATCGGCGGCACGATGACGCGGTAAGCGTTGGGCAGCAGTACATAACGATAGGTCTGCGGCAGCGTCAGGCCCATTGCCAGGCCGGCATTTTTCTGCCCGCGCGGCAGCGACTGAATCGCGGCGCGAACCTGTTCACAGACGCGAGCGGCGGTAAACAGCCCCAGGCACAGCATAGAAGAGACAAAGAACTGAATATTGGGATCCAGTTCGGACTTGAACCACATGCCGATATCTTCCGGCAGGAGCTCAGGCACGACCAGATACCAGGTGAAGAACTGGACGATCAACGGTACGTTACGGAACAGTTCAACGTAGCAGGTGCCGATGCTGGATAACCAGCGGTTGGGGACGGTACGTAAAATACCGAACAGCGAGCCGACGAGGAAAGCGATGACCCAGGCGCTAATCGACAAGGCGATAGTGACCTGAAAGCCGCTCCATAGCCAGCCCAGATAGGTGGTGTTGCCGAACGGGGCCTGTTGCAGGAATATTCCCCAGTTCCAGTCTATTGACATAAATGACTCCTGGAAAAAAAAGGGTAGCATCGCTACCCTCGAAGATTATTGTTCAGCTTGTTTCGGTATTCGCGGCGGCTGGGGAACGACCAGCCACCGTATAGTCTGTCCGTGCTGTCACAACAATCGGAAGGGCAAGTCGCTTTGCCCCTTGTTTTTTTAATTAGTTAAGAGCTTTGTCATTTGGTGATTTGAACAGCGCCTTCATGTCGTCGGAGAGGTCAAAGTTGATGTTCATCCCTTTTGGTGGGATTGGATTTTTAAACCAGGTATCAAACCACTTCGCCGCTTCCCCTGAGGTTTGCGCTTGCGCAATGGTATCGTCTAACAGTTTTTTGAATTCCGGGTCGTTTTTACGCAGCATGCAGCCGTAAGCTTCATGGGATTGCGGCGTGCCGAGAATTTCCCAGTTGTCCGGTTTCTTCGCCTTCGCGCGCTCGCCGGCCAACAGTGCATCATCCATCATAAAGGCCACAGCACGACCGCTTTCCAGGGTACGGAAGGAGTCACCGTGATCTTTCGCGCCGATGATGCGCATGTTCATTTTCTGCTCGTCGTTCAGCTTATGCAGCAGAATTTCTGAGGTGGTACCGGAGGTGACGACGACGGCCTTGCCTTTCAGATCGGCGAAGTCTTTAATCGGGCCGCCTTTTTTCACCAGCAGACGCGTACCGACAACGAAGATGCTGTCGCTGAAGGCCGCTTGTTTCTGGCGTTCCAGGTTGTTAGTGGTAGAACCGCACTCAAAATCGAAGGTGCCGTTTTGCAGCAGCGGAATACGGTTTTGCGAGGTAATCGGGATCAGTTTGACTTCCAGATTTGGTTTGTTCAGTTTTTTCTTAATGGCATCAACGATGACGTTGGAGTAATCCTGAGAGTAACCCACCACTTTCTGCTGGTTATCGTAGTAGGAGAACGGTACCGATGATTCACGGTGGCCGACGACGATAACATCGTTTTTAGCGATTTTTTCAAGGGTAGGCATCTGCTGTTGTGCAGGCGCTTGCCCTGCATCAGCGGCTGGTTTTGCCTCTTCCGCATGTGCCAGGCCGGCGGTCATACCCATGACCAGCATTGCTGTGGTCAGTTTACGTAATTGCATATCCAACTCCTTATCCGCAGCGTCAGCGACGCTTTTGATACCCATTGTGAATGTGTGTGTGCGTTATTATTGCTGCGATATTTGTGTGCAGCATTTGTATGTGTTTGTTAGCATTTAGTTTGGCTTAATGTAAAGATTTTGCTGTGATATTGTTTATTTTTGCGAACTACTCCGCACCATTTAAAGGCAAAAATCGGCCATTGCACCAAACTAGTGCCGGGTCAGTATTGTGCTGGTGCAACCGGGTTATACCAGTACACGATGGCGTGGTGACCTGAGTTTATTAAGCAAGGGGCGTGCCAGATTACGGCGAGGAAGAGATTTGCCCCGGTGACGAATGTCGACTGGGGCTAACAGCGCAGAGGTTACAGTTTCAGGTAAGAATACCTATCGGCGACGTTGACGCAGACTCATGATCAGGGCGCCAAAACCGAGGAGCGCGGTGAGCGCCCACAGTGGCCAGTTGCCGGTACGCGCATACGGCGTCAGACCGCTGGTCGGCGTGACTTTGGTGGTCAGTACCGCACGGGTGAACTGCGGGATCATGTCCTGAATTTCACCCCGTGGCCCAATTACCGCCGTAATGCCGTTATTGGTGCTGCGCAGCAGGGGACGAGCCAGCTCGAGGGCGCGCATCCGTGCCATCTGGAAGTGTTGCCACGGGCCGATGGACTTACCAAACCAGGCGTCGTTTGAGATGGTCAGCAGGTAGTCGGTGTCCGGGCGGAAATTATCGCGCACCTGTTCACCGAGAATAATCTCGTAGCAGATAGCGGCCGTCAGCTTCATGTTATGCGCCACCAGCTGCGGCTGGACGTACGGGCCACGGCTGAATGAGGACATCGGCAGATCGAAGAACGGCGCCAGCGGGCGCAGAATAGACTCCAGCGGCACGAACTCGCCAAACGGCACCAGGTGATTCTTGTTGTAGCGGTCCTTGGAGTCGTAGCTGTACGGGTTGTCTTTGCCGAGGGTGATGATGGTGTTGTAGGTATCGTAACGGTTTTGCTTATTCAGACGGGCGTCGACGATACCGGTGATCAGCGAGCTGTTTTTGGCGCGCAGCAGGTCGTCCATCATGCTGAGGAAATGCTGCTGGTTAATTTCCAGATCCGGAATGGCTGACTCCGGCCAGATGATCAACTGGGATGACCCCATATGCGGCTGCGTCAGGTCGAGATAGGTTTTCAGCGTGTTGACCAGCTGGTTTTCATCCCATTTCAGGGCCTGAGGAATATCCCCCTGTACTAACGAGACCTGCATGGCACGTTCCGGCAGCAGCTGATACCACTGGATATAGCGCAGCGGGAAGGGCAGGGCGAACAGCACCACGGCGGCAATCAACGGCTTAAGGTTGCGCTGCACCAGCGCCAGTACCAGCAGACCGCTCACCACCATTAACAGGAAGTTAATGGCCTCCACGCCCATCACCGGCGCCAGCCCTTTCAGCGGGCCGTCAATCTGGCTGTAGCCAAACTGTAGCCACGGGAAACCGGTCAATACCCAGCCGCGCAGGAATTCGGTAATCTGCCACACCACCGGTGCGGCAATCGCGAGGCGCAGCCAGTTGGTTTTCGGCCACAGGCGCGACAGCAGCCCGGCGAACAGCCCGGTATACAGCGACATATACGCCGCCAGCAGCACCACCAGGAAGACGTTGACCGGGCCGGGCATACCGCCAAACTGCGCAATGCTGACATACACCCAGTTGATGCCGGAGCCGAATAGCCCCATACCCCAGAAAAAGCCGATCGAGGCGCTTTGCAACGGACGACGGTTCAGGGTCAGTCCCTGCAGACCGATTAACGAGACAATCGCCGCGGGCCAGATGTCATAAGGAGAAAAAGCCAGCGTTCCGCTGGCTCCGAATAATAGCGCCAGCAGCAGACGTACGCGCTGGCGTTCGATAAGAGAGGCAAATACCATTTAGGCTAATCGTCCCGTGTAATTAGTCTTCCAGCTTCGGCTGCGGTGCGTCATCAGGAAGTTTGACATGAACCTGGATGATACGTCGGCTGTCGGCCATAGCGACCTTGAATTGGTAACCATCAATGTCAACCGACTCGCCACGTGCTGGCAGATGCCCAAAGGCCTGCATCACCAGCCCACCAATGGTGTCGACTTCTTCATCGCTGAAATGGGTACCATAGGCTTTATTGAAGTCTTCAATCGGAGCCAGGGCGCGCACCGTCCAGGTGTGGCGGCTCAGTTGACGAAAATCGATATCTTCTTCTTCATCGTATTCGTCTTCGATTTCACCGACGATCAGTTCGAGAATGTCCTCAATGGTCACCAGACCAGAGACGCCACCGAACTCATCGATCACGATCGCCATATGATAGCGTTGGGAGCGAAACTCCTTCAGCATGCGGTCAACCCGCTTGCTTTCAGGCACGACAACCGCCGGGCGTAACACTTTTTCCATGCTGAACGCTTCAGAGTCACTGCGCATAAACGGCAGTAAATCTTTGGCCATCAGAATCCCTTCAATGTGATCTTTATCTTCGCTGATCACCGGGAAACGCGAGTGGGCGGATTCGATGATCACATCGAGGCATTCGTCCAGCGTCTGGTTGCGTTTCAGGGTAATCATCTGCGAGCGAGGGATCATGATATCGCGGACGCGTTGGTCGGCGATGTCCATTACCCCTTCGAGCATATCGCGAGTATCTTCGTCGATAAGGTCGTTTTGCCCGGAATCACGGATCAGCTCCAGCAGTTCATCACGGTTTTTTGGTTCGCCGTGAAAAAGCTGGCTGAGTAACAGGGAGAAGAATCCCTTTTTGCTGTTTACTGTGTCACTACTGTGTGAATTGTCGTCGCTCATGGCGTCGTGTGGGTTCTCATGTTAGTTAAATGTCGCTCGTCGCGCGTATGCTCAGCGCCGGACGGCACGGGTGCTGCTCGCCGGTCAGACCGGCGGCAGGTTATTCCTTCTCGGCAATGTACGGATCCTCATAGCCCAGAGCAAGCATTATCTCTGTTTCGAGGGCTTCCATCTCTTCCGCTTCTTCATCAATGATATGGTCATAGCCCAGCAGATGCAGACTGCCGTGGATAACCATGTGCGCCCAGTGCGCTTCCAGCGGTTTCTCCTGCTCTTTGGCTTCCTGTTCAACCACCTGACGGCAGATGATCAGATCGCCCAGCAGCGGCAGTTCGATCCCCGGCGGCGCTTCAAACGGGAAGGACAGCACGTTAGTGGGCTTATCCTTGCCGCGATAGGTCAGATTCAGCTCGTGGCTTTCGGCTTCGTCAACCAGGCGAATCGTCACTTCTGACTCTTCCTGGAACTGAGGGATCACCGCGTCGACCCAGTGTTGGAACCGGGCTTCATCCGGCAATCCGCTGTTATCTTCGCAAGCCAGCTGTAAATCGAGAATAACCTGACTCATTTTTGCTCCTGTTCCTGGGCTTCGCGTTTGCGCTCGGCGGCCTGTTCTGCTCTACGTTTTTGATCGGCTTCTTCCCATGCTTCATACGCATTGACGATACGGGCAACCACCGGATGGCGGACCACGTCTTCGCTGTGGAAGAAATTGAAACTGATTTCATCGACTTCGGCCAACACTTCAATGGCGTGGCGCAGGCCGGATTTGGTGCTGCGCGGCAGGTCAATCTGCGTGACGTCGCCGGTGATCACCGCTTTAGAGTTAAAACCGATACGGGTCAGGAACATTTTCATCTGTTCGATGGTGGTGTTCTGGCTTTCATCGAGAATAATAAAGGCGTCGTTCAGCGTACGGCCGCGCATATAGGCCAGCGGGGCGACTTCGATAACGTTACGCTCAATCAGCTTTTCGACTTTCTCGAAGCCAAGCATTTCGAACAGCGCATCGTACAGTGGGCGCAGGTACGGATCGACTTTCTGGCTCAGGTCACCGGGCAGGAAGCCCAGTTTTTCCCCGGCTTCCACGGCAGGGCGGGTCAGCAGAATACGGCGCACGTCCTGACGCTCAAGCGCGTCGACCGCCGCGGCCACTGCCAGATAGGTTTTCCCGGTCCCGGCCGGGCCGACGCCGAAGGTAATATCATGGTCGAGAATATTGGCGATGTACTGCGCCTGATTTGGCGTACGCGGCTTGATGACGCCACGTTTGGTCTTGATATTGATAGCCTTGCCATAGTCCGGCACGCTCTCAGCGCTTTGCTCCAGCACCCGGGCTTCTTTGATGGCCAGGTGGATCTGTTCCGGCTCAATATCCTGAATTTGGCCGCGCATAGGGGCGGTATCGACGTACAGGCTGCGTAAAATATCGGCCGCGGCGTTTACGCAGATCATGCGGCCGGTCAGTTTGAAGTGATTGTCACGACGATTAATTTCGATGCCCAGACGGCGCTCCAGTTGTTTGATGTTGTCATCAAACGGGCCGCACAGCCCCAACAGGCGTGCGTTATCCGCGGGCTCGAGGGTAATTTCACGGGTTTCTATGTTCAAGCTGTTCCTCTTTACACGTTTTGCCGGACGGCGAACGTCTCCGGCCAGTAAGGAAATTATTCACGTCATGGAAAAATGGCGCAAGCATTGCGATAAATATTGGGCCAGGGAGAGGAAAAACAAGGCCCGCCAGGTCTGGCAGGCCTCTGCGGATCACGGCTGGTAAGTGCTCACGCCAAGATCGTTTTCTTTGCGGGTACGGGCGATAACGGATTCCGGAGATTCCACGATACGCAGCCCCATTTCCTCTTCAGTACGCACAATTTTGCCGCGCAGCGAATTGGTGTAGACGTCCACGATTTCGACATCGACAAACTTGCCCACCATATCCGGGGAGCCTTCGAAGTTGACCACGCGGTTATTCTCGGTGCGCCCGGAAAGCTCCATGATGCTCTTACGCGAGGTGCCTTCCACCAGAATGCGCTGGGTGGTGCCGAGCATGCGTCGGCTCCAGGCCATGGCCTGCTGGTTGATGCGTTCCTGAAGAATGTACAGGCGCTGCTTTTTAACCTCATCCGGTACGTCGTCAACCATATCGGCAGCCGGCGTACCCGGACGTGCGGAGAAGATAAAGCTGTAGCTCACGTCCATATTAACGTCAGAAATGACCTTCATGGTCTTTTCGAAATCGTCGTTGGTTTCACCCGGGAAGCCGACGATAAAGTCGGAACTTATCTGGATGTCCGGGCGGGCGTCGTACAGCTTGCGGATGATGGCTTTATATTCCAGTACCGTGTGCGTACGGCCCATCATATTCAGTACCCGGTCAGAACCGCTTTGTACCGGCAGGTGCAGGAAGCTCACCAGCTCAGGCGTATCGCGATAAACATCGATAATGTCATCGGTGAACTCGATCGGGTGGCTGGTGGTAAAGCGGATGCGGTCAATGCCGTCGATCGCCGCTACCAGACGCAGCAGGTCGGCAAAGTTGCCGGTGGTGCCGTCGTAGTTCTCCCCGCGCCAGGCGTTAACGTTCTGGCCCAGCAAGTTGACTTCACGGACGCCCTGAGCCGCCAGTTGGGCGACTTCAAACAGGATATCGTCCGAGGGACGGCTGACTTCTTCCCCGCGGGTGTAAGGCACCACGCAGTAAGTACAGTATTTGTTGCAGCCTTCCATGATGGAGACAAAGGCGGTTGGGCCTTCGGCTTTCGGTTCCGGCAGGCGGTCGAATTTTTCGATTTCCGGGAAGCTGACGTCGATGATTGGCTTACGATGATCGCGCATGCCGCGAATCGTGTCGATCATTTCCGGCAGACGGTGCAGAGTCTGCGGGCCAAAAATAATATCGACGTAATGCGCGCGCTGGCGAATGAGTTTCCCTTCCTGAGACGCCACGCAGCCGCCAATGCCGATGATGACATCCGGGCGTTTGGCCTTAATCAGCTTCCAGCGTCCCAACTGGTGGAAGACTTTTTCCTGTGCCTTCTCACGAATTGAGCAGGTATTGAGCAGCAGCACATCCGCTTCTTCAGCCACTTCGGTCAGTTGATACCCGTGCGTGGCATCCAGCAGGTCGGCCATCTTTGATGAATCGTATTCGTTCATCTGACAGCCCCAGGTTTTAATATGGAGTTTTTTTGTCATCGACTTGCTCATGCTTAATGATAGAAATTCAAAATGACGGGTACGTATACTTTTTATTCTGTGAATGTCGAATTGCAGGAAGGCGGCAAGTCCGGAAAGCCACAGCAGTAGAGAAAACGTTCTCACTGAGGCCGGCGGGTGCTGCCAACACGTCTGCAATTTGAAAGACGACGAGTAAGCCCGAATTGCAGGACGGCTATTGTAATGCTTTGGTCGCGCCCTGACCAGTACGAGCGTTATCACCGCAAGGTGACGGAAAATCCGGTAAACTGAGCGGATTCTGGTTTAAGGATAATCACCATGACAATTCATGCAACAGATGTCGCCATTGTCGGTGGCGGAATGGTGGGCGGCGCCCTGGCGTTGGGGCTGGCTCAACACGGGTTTACGGTGACGGTCATTGAGCCGTCGACACCGCCGGCATTTGACGCTTCAGCAGCGCCGGATGTGCGTATTTCTGCCATCGGCGCCTCATCGGTGGCGTTGCTCAAAAGCCTCGGCGTCTGGGAGGCGATGCGGGCGATGCGCGTGCATGCCTATCGTCGTCTCGAGACCTGGGAGTGGGAATCCGCCCATGTGACGTTTGATGCCGCGGAGCTAAAGCTGCCGGAGCTGGGCTACATGGTTGAAAACAACGTACTGCAGCTCGCCTTGTGGCAGGCGCTGGAGGCGCATCAGCAGGTCACGTTGCGGGTAGGGGCTGCGTTACAGGCGATACAGCGCGAGCCTACGGGCACGACGCTGCGTCTGAGCGATGGCAGCGAGTGCGCGGCGGCGCTGGTGATCGGTGCGGATGGCGCAAATTCGCAGGTACGTCAGCTGGCGGGCATTGGCGTGCAGGCGTGGCAGTATCAGCAATCCTGCATGCTCATCAGCGTGCAGTGTGCCAACGACCCCGGCGACAGCACCTGGCAACAGTTTACGCCAACGGGTCCACGGGCCTTTCTGCCGCTGTTTGACCACTGGGCGTCGCTGGTGTGGTACGACACGCCCGCGCGCATTCGCCAGCTGCAGGCCATGAGCATGCCGCAGCTACAGCAGGAGATTATGCGTCATTTCCCTTCGCGACTTGGGCAGGTGACGCCGCTTAACGCCGGGGCATTTCCACTGACCCGCCGCCATGCGATGCAGTATGTGCAGCCGGGGCTGGCGCTGGTGGGGGATGCGGCGCATACCATTCATCCGCTGGCAGGACAGGGCGTTAATCTGGGCTATCGGGACGTCGATGCGCTGTTGGACGTGCTGGCTGAGGCGAAAAGCCACGGCGAGACGTGGGCGGGGTTATCCGTGCTTGAGCGTTATCAGGCGCGACGTCGGGCAGATAATTTAATGATGCAGTCGGGGATGGATCTGTTCTACGCCGGCTTCAGCAACGATCTGGCGCCTGTACGGGTGCTGCGTAATATCGGTTTAATGGCTGCGGCGCGCGCTGGCGTCGTTAAGCGTCGGGCACTGAAGTATGCGCTAGGGTTGTGATCCCGAGCCCCCGGCTGGCGTTGTGCGCCGTCGGGGCTCGCTAAAATCACCGACCGTAGAAAGCAAAAAAGCCCGCCGAAGCGAGCTTTTTTACAATAAGTGGCTGGGGTACGAGGATTCGAACCTCGGAATGCTGGTATCAGAAACCAGAGCCTTACCGCTTGGCGATACCCCAACGGGTGCGCTCACATGTGAACGACTTTTTAAATTGGCTGGGGTACGAGGATTCGAACCTCGGAATGCTGGTATCAGAAACCAGAGCCTTACCGCTTGGCGATACCCCAACAATTTTTTTAGATTTATCGAACTGAATCAATAAATACTTTATATGGTGGCTACGACGGGATTCGAACCTGTGACCCCATCATTATGAGTGATGTGCTCTAACCAGCTGAGCTACGTAGCCAGATACTATCATATTCTTCGATGGCTGGGGTACCTGGATTCGAACCAGGGAATGCCGGTATCAAAAACCGGTGCCTTACCGCTTGGCGATACCCCAATGACCGTCGCGGTGAACCGCAAATATCGAAGAAATATGGCTGGGGTACCTGGATTCGAACCAGGGAATGCCGGTATCAAAAACCGGTGCCTTACCGCTTGGCGATACCCCAACAGAAAATCTTGTACTGCCAGGAAGTGGTATCTACAAACTTATTGCCGGTAGCCTTATGGCTATCTTACAACCAGGAGATACCCCATCCGTGCAACGCTTTGGGTGAATGGTGCGGGAGGCGAGACTTGAACTCGCACACCTTGCGGCGCCAGAACCTAAATCTGGTGCGTCTACCAATTTCGCCACTCCCGCAAAAAAAGATGGTGGCTACGACGGGATTCGAACCTGTGACCCCATCATTATGAGTGATGTGCTCTAACCAGCTGAGCTACGTAGCCATCTTTTTTTCGCGTTACCTTATCGGCGTTGCGGGGCGCATTATGCGTATTGGGCCTGCGAGCGTCAACCCCTTTTTCACGGAAAATCGCCGGAATGTGACTGTTTGGTTAGGTTGCGAACAGCGTGATGCAATAATCGGCAATTATTAGTTATTTCTCGTTTTTTACGCGAAAAAAAACCATAAAAAAAACGGACCCCTGAGGGTCCGTTGTCGATGCAAAATGCTTATTTATAGGCTGACTGGTGAACGCCGACGGCGCGTCCTGATGGATCGTTCATGGTTTTGAACGCTTCGTCCCATTCAATCGCTTTAGCGGAAGAACAGGCTACGGACGGACCACCCGGTACACATTCCGCGGCGCTAGGAACCGGGAACAGCTCTTCAAAGATTTCGCGGTACAGGTACGCCTCTTTTGATGACGGCGTGTTGTACGGGAAACGGAAGCTGGCGGTTTCCAGCTGCTGGTCAGTGACCTGTTTCGCCGCAACTTCTTTCAGCGTATCGATCCAGCTGTAACCTACGCCGTCAGAGAACTGCTCTTTCTGGCGCCAGGCGACGCTGGCCGGCAGGTAGGATTCAAAGCATTCACGCAGAATATGCTTTTCCATTTTGCCGTTGCCGCACATTTTATCCTGCGGGTTGATGCGCATCGCCACATCAAGGAACTGCTTGTCCAGGAACGGTACGCGGGCTTCCACACCCCAGGCCGACATTGCTTTGTTGGCACGTGCGCAGTCAAACATATGCAGCGACTGCAGTTTACGCACGGTCTCTTCATGCAGCTCTTTGGCGTTCGGGGCTTTGTGGAAATAGAGATAGCCACCGAACACTTCATCAGAACCTTCGCCGGACAGCACCATTTTGATGCCCATGGCTTTGATTTTACGCGACATCAAATACATCGGCGTGGAGGCGCGGATGGTGGTCACATCATAGGTCTCGATGTGATAGATAACGTCACGGATGGCATCAAGGCCTTCCTGCACGGTGAAGTGAATTTCGTGGTGCACGGTTCCCAAATGGTTTGCCACTTCCTGCGCGGCTTTCAGGTCTGGTGAACCCTGCAGGCCGACGGCGAAGGAGTGCAGCTGCGGCCACCAGGCTTCGCTGCGTTCCTGATCTTCAACCCGGCGTGCGGCAAATTTTTTGGTGATAGCAGAAATCACCGATGAATCCAGACCGCCAGACAGCAGCACGCCGTATGGAACGTCGGACATCAGGTGGCTTTTCACCGACTCTTCCAGCGCCTGGCGCAGTTCGTTTTTATCGGTGACGTTGTCTTTTACCGCGTCATAGTCAAACCAGTCGCGCTGATAGTACTCACGGATTTCACCGTCTTTGCTCCACAGGTAGCTGCCTGCCGGGAACTCTTTAATGGTGCGGCAAACCGGCACCAGCGCTTTCATTTCAGAAGCAACGTAGAAGTTACCGTGTTCGTCGTGGCCCATATACAGCGGAATAATACCGATATGGTCGCGGCCAATCAGGTAGGCGTCCTGCTCACTGTCGTACAGTGCGAAGGCGAACATCCCCTGCAGATCGTCGAGGAATGCCGGACCTTTTTCCTGATACAGCGCGAGGATCACTTCACAGTCGGAGCCGGTCTGGAAGGTGTAGCGGTCGCCGTATTCTGCACGCAGCGCCTGGTGGTTGTAGATTTCACCGTTGACCGCCAGGGCATGGGTTTTTTGTTGGTTGTACAGCGGCTGGGCGCCGGCGTTAACGTCGACGATAGACAGACGCTCATGGACCAGAATCGCTTTGTCACTGGCGTACACACCAGACCAGTCAGGGCCGCGGTGGCGCATCAGGCGGGAAAGTTCCAGTGCCTTTTTACGCAGTTCGACCGCGTCAGTTTTAATATCCAGTACGCCGAAAATTGAACACATAACCTTCTCCATTACCCTATCGTGTTGTGATGTTGTGCAGACGTCGTCTTACTGCGATGTCTTAGTGCATGGATAAGAAAATGCCGCAAAGGAGAGAGGGGCGCAAGGGATTTAGGGTCACTAAAAGAAAAAACGCAATGACGATTGTTGAATAGTAAAAAAAGCACATCTTTTGAGCTTGTTTATTGATGAATCCTCAGTGATGCGCCTTTTTTATTAGATATGGATGCTTTTCGGTGGGGTATAAATGAAAAACCACGTCCTGAGACGTGGTTTTTTTCAGAAAACATCAATTTCGGCGACGGAGGGATAGATCCACGACGGCCGGAACGGCAGGCTGTCGATATCGTCGAGGGTCGAGACGCCAGAGAGCACCAGGATTGTCTCCAGGCCCGCCTGGAAGCCCGCCAGGATATCGGTCCGTAAGTTATCGCCGACGATGACCGTCTGCTCGGAGTGCGCCTGCATTTTATTCAGCGCAGAGCGGATAATCCACGGGCTGGGTTTGCCCACGTAGAAGGGTTTGCGCCCGGAGATTTTCTCAATACCGGCACAGAGCGCGCCGCAGGCCGGGTAGAAACCGCGCCCGTGCGTATCCGGGTTGGTGGCAATAAAACGCGCGCCGTTAGCGACGAAGAAGGCCGCTTTATGCATCATCTCCCAGTTAAAGGAGCGGGTCTCACCGACGATAACAAAGTCCGGATTAACATCGGTAATGGTGAAGCCGGCTTTATACAGTTCGTGGATCAGCGCGCCTTCTCCGACGACGTAGGCTTTCTTGCCTTCCTGACGGCGCAGGAAATCCGCCGTCGCCATCGCGGAGGTGTAAAAGGTGCTATCCGGTACATCGATCCCGGCGGTCGCGAAGCGGTTTGCCAGATCCTGCCCGGTCTGGGAAGGGTAGTTGGTCAACATCACCAACGGCATCCCTTTATCGAGGATACGTTTGATAAATTCAGCCGCGCCCGGTACGGCCACGTTGTCGTGCATCAGCACGCCGTCAATATCACAGATTACGTTTTGAATGGTCATCGACTGTCCGACATCATTAAAAGAAAGGCGAAACTATATAGCTGCATTAGCTTTCCAGCAAACGCTGGAGCAGAATACCGTTGAGCATGGCGCGTTTCACCAGCGCAAAAGCGCCGATGGCAGAACGGTGATCCAGTGTGGAACGCACCACCGGTAGATTTTTGCGAAACGCCTTCAACGCCTGGGCATTAATACAGCCTTCAATGGCAGGTAGCAGCACTTTCTCCGCTTCGACAATCTCGCCGGCGATCACCACTTTTTGCGGGTTAAACAGGTTAATCGCAATCGCGATGGTTTTCCCGAGGTGGCGCCCGACGTGTTCGACCACTTCACAAGCCAGCGCATCGCCCTTATTGGCGGCTTTGCAGATGGTTTTGATCGAGCAGTCATCGATGGTCAGCCGGCTCTGGTAACCCTGTTCGAGCAGGTGATGCACGCGATGCTCGATGGCAGCATTTGCCGCCACGGTTTCCAGGCAGCCGAAATTGCCGCAGTGGCAGCGCTCGCCGAGCGGGTCGACCTGGATATGGCCGATTTCACCAACGTTGCCGTTACGGCCGATAAAAATACGGCCATTGGAGATAATCCCCGCGCCGGTCCCGCGGTGCACGCGCACCAGAATTGAGTCTTCGCAGTCCTGGCTTGCACCAAAATAGTGTTCTGCCAGCGCCAGACTACGGATGTCGTGCCCCACAAAGCAGGTAACTTTAAAACGTTTTTCTAACGCCTCGACCAGCCCCCAGTTCTCCACCGGAATGTGCGGCATGTAGCGGATCACGCCGCTTTCCGGGTCAACCAGACCAGGAAGAATCACCGAAATGGCGATAAGCTCGCGGATTTTGCGCTGACAGCGTTCAATAAAGGCAGCAATGATGTTGAGCAGGGCATGTTCCAGGGTTTCCTGGGTGCGCTCCGGCAGCGGGAAGTGTTCTTCTTCCAGCGTCTTACTGCTCAGATCGTACAGGGTCAGGGTGGCGTCATGGCGGCCAAGACGTACCCCGATCGCGTGGAAATTGCGGGTTTCCGCAATAATAGAGATGGCGCGGCGGCCTCCGGTGGAGGCCTGCTGATCGACTTCTTTGATCAGTCCGCGTTCAATCAGTTGACGCGTGATTTTGGTCACGCTGGCAGGGGCAAGCTGGCTTTGTTCCGCGATCTGAATGCGCGAGATAGGGCCGTGCTGGTCAATGAGCCGGTACACGGCCGCGCTGTTCAGCTGTTTTACGAGATCAACGTTACCAATTTGAGCATGTCCGCCTGCTGTCATACTTTACTTACTCAGTGACGACCTCGTTACCATTAACGATGGTCTTGATGATTTTATAATCGCGGGTAAAGGCGGTCAGGTTAGCGACCATTCCCGGTGCGATGCTGCCGAGCTGCTGTTCTACGCCAATCGCGCGCGCAGGGTAGAGGGTTGCCATCCGCAACACTTCGTCCAGCGCAATACCGCAATGTTCGACGAGGTTCCGGACACCTTCAATCATGGTCAGTGAAGACCCGCTGAGGGTTCCGTTTTCATCTACGCACAGCCCATTCCGGTAGTATATTGTTTTACCAGCAAAAATGAACTGCTCAATCTCTGCACCCGCCGGGGCGGTGGCATCGGTGACCAGACACAGCTTGTCACCCTTGAGGCGTTTGGCATTTCGCACGTTAGCATAATCGACGTGCATCCCGTCGACGATAATACCGCAGTAGACGTCCGGCTCGTCGAAAATCGCGCCTGCCAGGCCCGGTTCACGCCCGGTAATATACGGCATAGCATTATACAGGTGCGTGGCGAAGGTGATGCCAGCGCGGAAGCCTGCTTTTGCCTCTTTCAATGTGGCGTTGGAATGCCCGGCGGAAACGACGATCCCGGCCGCGACCAGCTGGCGAATCACTTCGCTACCGACGCGCTCAGGCGCAAGCGTCACCTTGGTAATCACATCGGCGTTTTCACACAGGAAATCGACCAGCGCCGCATCCGGTTTGCGAACATAATCCGGGTTGTGCGTGCCTTTCTTCACCATGTTCAGCCACGGGCCTTCGAGGTGCAGGCCCAGCGCCTGGTTCGGATGTTTTTGCAGGTATTCGCGCATCACGCGCACGCCCTGTTTCATCAGCTCGTCGCTGGAGGTGATCAGCGTCGGCAGATAGCTGGTGCAGCCAGAACGTTCGTTGGCTTTTTGCATGATTTCCAGCGTGTCGACAGTGACCGCATCAGGGCTGTCGTTAAACTGCACGCCGCCGCAGCCATTCAGCTGGACGTCGATAAAACCGGGGGCAAGAATGGCGCCATTGACCGAGCGTTGCTCAATCCCAGACGGTAAATCAGCCAGTGAACAGATACGTTCGATAAGGCCATCAGCGATAACAATCGCATGGTCATCCAAAATTTCATGACCGGTATAAATCCGGCCTTGGGTTAATGCATACATTACGACCCCCGGTTCACGCACGCTCCTGCCGCTGGCTTCTCCAGGCCAGGCCTGGGTAGCGCGAGGGGAGCGGGCGCATCAAAAAAATGAAATGTCCCGCGGACAGGCCGCAGGACCAGACTACCTTACAGCCCTTTGACGTTTTCGGCTTCTAATTCATTGAAGTATTTCAACGTCTTCACTTTCAGCTCCATGGTGGACGGCTCGTCGCAGACCACAACCGCTTTCGGGTGCAGCTGCAGACAGGTGATGGTCCACATATGGTTGACGTTGCCTTCTACCGCCGCCTGCAGCGCCAGCGCTTTCTGATGGCCCAGCACCAGAATCATCACTTCTTCGGCATCCAGCAGAGTACCCACGCCAACGGTGAGGGCGTATTTTGGTACCAGATCAACGTCGCCGTCGAAGAAGCGGGAGTTTGCCACGCGGGTGTCATGGGTCAGGGTTTTAATACGGGTACGAGAAGCCAGAGAAGAAGCCGGTTCGTTGAACGCGATGTGTCCGTCGTTGCCTACGCCGCCCATAAACAGGTTAATTTTGCCGTAAGAGCGGATTTTTTCTTCATAACGACGGCATTCTGCATCGATATCTGGCGCGTTACCATTCAGAAGGTTAATGTTTTCCGCCGGAATATCAACGTGATCAAAGAAGTTGCGATGCATGAAGCTATGATAGCTTTCCGGATGCTCTTTCGGCAGACCAACGTATTCGTCCATGTTGAAGGTGACAACATGTTTGAAGCTGACCTGGCCTGATTTGTGCATCTCAACCAGCGCTTTGTAAGCGGTCAGAGGGGTGCCACCGGTAGGCAGACCAAGGACAAACGGACGGTCTGCTGTCGGTTTGAACGCATTGATGCGATTAACGATATGGCGAGCGGCCCATTTGCCGACTTGTTCAGCGGTTACCAGGGGGATCAGTCTCATTCTTCACCTCTATAGTTAAATTAGAACCTGGCGGATTGGCGCCAGCATACTATTAAGAGTATTGCAGTCTCTACGCCGACCGGGGTCAATCCGTGTTGATTTTTTGAATGATAAAATAAGTTTTCGAAGTTAGCCAGTCATCGGGAGGGGTTAATACGATATTTGGTGATTATAGTCACAAAAAATACGTAATTAATTTGCGATACGAATTAATTTTCAACACACTTTACCAGTAAGTTAAAAATCTGACCTGGTTACACAATAAAAAAATGGCTTTACACGAGCCTTACGGGGTCTAATAGGGGGAATAAAGTGAGCATTCTAGGCTATTTACAAAAGGTTGGTCGCGCACTGATGGTGCCGGTCGCCACGCTGCCAGCGGCAGCGATCTTAATGGGTGTCGGTTACTGGATTGACCCGGTTAGCTGGGGTGGCGACAACGCTCTTGCGGCGCTGTTCATCAAGTCCGGTTCTGCCATCATCGACAACATGTCTGTACTGTTCGCCATTGGTGTGGCTTACGGTATGTCCAAAGATAAAGATGGTGCTGCGGCACTGACCGGTTTTGTGGGCTTCCTCGTGTTGACCACGCTTTGTTCTCCTGCTGCGGTCGCGATGATCCAGAAGATCCCTGCGGACCAGGTTCCTGCTGCTTTCGGTAAAATCAGCAACCAGTTCGTCGGTATCCTTGTCGGTATTATCTCCGCCGAACTGTACAACCGCTTCAGCGGCGTTGAACTGCCGAAAGCGCTGTCGTTCTTCAGCGGCCGTCGTCTGGTGCCAATCCTCACCTCGTTTGTGATGATTGTCGTCGCGTTCATCCTGATGTATGTCTGGCCGGTCATTTTTGATGGTCTGGTAAACTTCGGTGAGCACATCCAGAAACTCGGTTCTGCGGGCGCAGGTATCTATGCGTTCTTCAACCGTCTGCTGATCCCGGTTGGTCTGCACCACGCGCTGAACTCCGTATTCTGGTTTGACGTGGCAGGTATCAACGATATTCCTAACTTCCTCGGTGGCGCACAGTCTATCGCGGCGGGTAAAGCGGAAATCGGTATCACTGGTCGTTATCAGGCGGGCTTCTTCCCGATCATGATGTTCGGTCTGCCGGGTGCGGCGCTGGCTATCTATCACTGCGCGCGTCCTGAGAATAAAGCGAAAGTGCTGGGTATTATGATGGCGGGTGCATTTGCTGCCTTCTTTACTGGTATCACCGAACCGCTGGAATTCTCCTTCATGTTCGTGGCGC
This sequence comes from Enterobacter sp. JUb54, assembly GCF_014298075.1. Lineage (GTDB taxonomy): Bacteria > Pseudomonadota > Gammaproteobacteria > Enterobacterales > Enterobacteriaceae > Klebsiella > Klebsiella lignicola. The sequence goes on along the minus strand of NZ_CP060418.1, from coordinate 2,495,614 downwards.
CGGTGCTGTATTTCATCCACGCCGTACTGACGGGGATCTCCGTATTCATCGCGGCGAGCATGCACTGGATTGCCGGTTTCGGCTTCAGCGCCGGTCTGGTGGATATGTTCCTGTCCACCCGTAACCCGCTGGCAACTCACTGGTACATGCTGATCCCGCAGGGTCTGGTGTTCTTCGTGATTTACTACGTGGTGTTCCGCTTCACCATCACTAAATTCAACCTGATGACCCCGGGTCGTGAACTGGCGGTTGCCGGCAGCGAAGCGGATGGTCAGGATGTGAATGTGAGCGGTGATAAAGAGCAGGATGTTGCAGGTCTGGCGCGTCAGTACATTGCCGCTGTCGGCGGTTCTGACAACCTGACCGGTATCGACGCCTGTATCACCCGTCTGCGTCTGAACGTTAAAGACTCCGCATTAGTGAATGAAGCACTGGCGAAAAAACTGGGGGCTTCTGGCGTGATTCGCCTGAACAAAACCAGCGTCCAGATCATCGTTGGCTTCGTCGCTGAAAAAATTGCTAACGCCATGAAGACCACCGGTCCGGTTGCAGCAGCAGCAGCCACGGCAAGCGCACCCGCAGCGACGGCTGCCGCAAAACCGCAGGCCGTAGCGAATGCCAAAACCATCGAGGCGCTGGTATCGCCAATTACCGGTGATATTGTGGCGCTGGAGCAGGTACCTGATGAAGCCTTCGCCAGCAAAGCCGTCGGCGACGGTGTGGCGGTGAAACCGACGGATAAAACCGTGGTTGCGCCAGCGGCAGGGACAGTGGTTAAGATCTTCAATACCAACCACGCGTTCTGTCTGGAAACCGAAAACGGCGCGGAAATTGTTGTCCACATGGGCATCGATACCGTCGCGCTGGAAGGCAAAGGCTTCAAACGCCTGGTCGAAGAGGGTGCGGAAGTCAAAGCCGGCCAGCCAGTTCTGGAAATGGATCTCGACTTCCTGAATGCCAATGCACGCTCAATGATCAGCCCGGTCGTCTGCAGCAACAGCGACGATTACAGCGCGCTGGTGATTCTGGCGACCGGTAAGGTTATCGCTGGCCAGACGCCACTGTATGAGATTAAAGGCAAGTAAGGCTCCTGAGTAGAGTTTATGCCTGAGCGGCGGGGGGAAACCTCCGCCGCTTTTTTTTACAGCAAATGACCCCATAATCATCTTCAGACAGCGATTTTGCGTAACTAATAGTTGTCACTACGTCCTGCTTGTAAGATCATGTGCCGTTATACGTTGTTTACGCTTTGAGGAACCCACGATGAGTGAGGCAGAAGCCCGCCCGACTAACTTTATTCGTCAGATCATTGATGAAGATCTGGCTACTGGTAAGCACACCACCGTTCACACGCGTTTCCCACCGGAACCGAACGGTTATCTGCACATTGGCCATGCAAAATCTATTTGCCTGAACTTCGGTATTGCTCAGGATTATCAAGGCCAATGCAATCTGCGTTTCGATGACACCAACCCGGTGAAAGAAGATATCGAATACGTTGAGTCGATTAAAAACGACGTGCAGTGGTTAGGTTTCCACTGGTCCGGGGAAGTTTGCTACTCGTCTGATTATTTTGATCAACTGCACCAGTATGCCGTTGAGCTGATTAACAAAGGCCTGGCCTACGTTGACGAACTGTCGGCGGATGAAATTCGCGAATACCGCGGTTCGCTGAAAGCGCCGGGCAAAAACAGCCCGTACCGCGATCGCAGCGTGGAAGAGAACCTGGCGCTGTTTGAAAAAATGCGTACCGGTGGTTTTGAAGAGGGTAAAGCCTGCCTGCGTGCGAAAATCGATATGGCATCGCCGTTTATCGTGATGCGCGATCCGGTGCTGTACCGAATTAAATTCGCCGATCACCACCAGACCGGCAGCAAGTGGTGCATCTACCCGATGTACGACTTTACGCACTGCATCAGCGATGCGCTGGAAGGCATTACCCACTCGCTGTGTACTCTGGAGTTCCAGGACAACCGTCGCCTGTATGACTGGGTGCTGGACAACATCAGCATCCCGGTTCACCCGCGTCAGTATGAATTCTCGCGCCTGAATCTCGAATATACCGTGATGTCCAAGCGTAAGCTGAACCAGCTGGTGACCGAGAAGCACGTTGAAGGCTGGGACGACCCGCGTATGCCGACCATTTCCGGTCTGCGTCGCCGCGGCTATACCGCCGAGTCCATCCGCGAGTTTTGCAAGCGCATTGGCGTGACCAAGCAAGACAACACCATTGAGATGGCGTCGCTGGAATCCTGCATTCGCGAAGATCTCAACGAAAACGCCCCGCGTGCGATGGCGGTGATCGATCCGGTTAAACTGGTTATCGAAAACTACCCGCAGGGCGGCAGCGAAATGGTGACGATGCCGAATCATCCGAACAAGCCGGAGATGGGCAGCCGTGACGTTCCGTTCAGCGCCGAGATCTGGATTGACCGCGCCGACTTCCGTGAAGAAGCCAACAAGCAGTACAAGCGTCTGGTGCTGGGCAAAGAAGTGCGCCTGCGCAATGCCTACGTGATCAAAGCCGAACGCGTAGAGAAGGATGCCGAAGGTACCATCACCACCATCTTCTGTACCTACGACGCCGATACGCTGAGCAAAGATCCTGCCGATGGCCGTAAGGTGAAAGGCGTGATCCACTGGGTCAGCGCAGCACACGCGCTGCCGGTTGAAATCCGTCTCTACGATCGTCTATTCAGCGTGCCGAACCCGGGCGCAGAAGACGATTTCCTGACGGTTATGAACCCGGAATCGCTGGTGATTAAGCACGGCTTCGCGGAGCCGAGCCTGGCGGAAGCACAGGCCAGCAAAGCCTATCAGTTCGAGCGTGAAGGTTATTTCTGCCTCGATAGCCGTTATGCTACCGCGACCCATCTGGTGTTTAACCGCACCGTGGGCCTGCGTGATACCTGGGCAAAAATCGGCGCATAAATCCGCGTCGCATATCGCCATCAAAAACGCCGCGCTAAGCGGCGTTTTTTTATCTCACCTGTCACGACCTCTTTGCTGACAGTAGCCGCTCAGGCGTTGTCTGGCGCATCCTGCCGGCCATTTCCGTCGCTAGCTTAATAATCCGGCCCCGACATTTACCGATAGACCAAGAATAATGAGATTAAAGATGAATGAGATAACCGACTGGAGCAGGGTTATTTTACGCATGTCGGTGGTCCCCGTAGCGACATCTGCGGTTTGCGAGGCGACGGCGATAGTGAAGGAGTAGTAGAGAAAATCCCAATAACCCGGCGCGTCGGGCTTTTCTGCAAAAATCATCGGGGTGACCTCATCGCTGAGGGTCAGGTAATGCCGGTGCGCGTAATGCATGGCGAAAGAGCTGGGTAATAAAGTCCAGGAGGCAATCAGGGTGGTTGCCGTCAGCACCAGGTGCAGTACCCGGGTGCCACCGGTCAGCGCTTTCAGGGTGGAAAGCTCGCTGAGGATGGTAATGATGCTGGCCGAACAGGCGAGTATCATCAGGGTTAATACCAGAGTCGCGCTCTGGTCCTGTCGTCTGGCGATACGCGGTATGTCGCTGACTTTGGTTGACAGCATTCGCAACCACATAAACAGCAAATACAGCCACGCCAGCACGTTCCAGCTAATCAACGCGCGCTGAATCATCCCCAATCCTCGCGGCAGTAAGAAATAGCTTATTAGCGCCGCGCAAACCGCCAGCAGCAGCCAGAATCGCCCCTGAAAATAGCTCGTTAACTCAAAACGCATGGTATGAATAACTTTTATAAGACAGTGATGAGATTAACTGTAGAGCATTGAATTTCGAAGGGAGGAGGGGACGGCAAATATTCCCGCTAATGCGACGCTCAAGAAAGCAGGTTTGGTTATTTTCGTGATGCGAATTAATCTTGTTTGCAGCTGGTTGAATTTCGCGTCTGGTCTGTCGGCGATAGTGGCGTGAAAAACCGTTGTAAGCGCTTTCATTTTCTATTTTATCCTGATTTTGCAAACACTTCCGCGATAAAAGTATGACGTCTAATATTGTAACAAAAAGAAATAGAATATGTGCGCTTTGTCATAATCTTAAGCTTTGGTCGGCGAAAGAGATTGATAATTCGCGTCACGAAAAATAGTCTATCAATAGTGGTCAGGCGGATTTTTACCGCTCCACTTTTTAGCAGTCTTATTTATTTTTTCGCGGTTTGCCCTTGGCACCGCTTTTAAAACGTCAAAGAGGATATGCACATGCGTACGTTTAGTGGCAAACGTAGTACGCTGGCGTTGGCTATTGCCGCCGTCACCGCGATGTCGAGCTGGATCGTTGTTCCGCAGGCCAGCGCAGCAGGATTTATTGATGATTCCACATTAACCGGCGGTATCTATTACTGGCAGCGTGAGCGTGACCGTAAAGATGTGACCGACGGCGATCAGTACAAAACCAACCTTTCTCACTCCACCTGGAACGCCAACCTCGACTTCCAGTCCGGCTATGCTGCCGATATGTTCGGTCTTGACGTGGCGGCCTTCACCGCCATCGAAATGGCGGAAAGCAGCGAAAGCGGACACCCGAACGAAATTGCCTTCTCTTCACGAAATAAAACGTATGACGAAGATTACTCTGGCGATAAGAGCGGGATCAGCCTGTATAAGGCTGCGGCGAAATTTAAATACGGCCCGGTATGGGCGCGTGCTGGTTATATCCAGCCAACCGGGCAAACGCTGCTGGCTCCGCACTGGAGCTTTATGCCAGGTACTTACCAGGGTGCTGAAGCCGGGGCCAACTTTGATTACGGTGACGCCGGTGCGCTGAGTTTCTCCTACATGTGGACGAACGAATACAAAGCGCCATGGCACATCGAAATGGATGAGTTCTATCAGAACGACAAGAAAACCAAAGTCGATTATCTGCACTCGCTGGGCGCCAAATACGATTTCAAAAATGACCTCGTGCTGGAAGCGGCGTTTGGCCAGGCTGAAGGCTATATCGACCAGTATTTTGCCAAAGCCAGCTACAAATTTGACATTGCCGGCACGCCGTTAAACACCAGCTACCAGTTCTACGGTACGCGTGACAAAGTCAGCAACGGCGGCAGCAACGATATTTACGACGGCACCGCCTGGCTGCAGGCATTGACCTTCGGTTACAAGGTCGCTGACGTGCTCGATCTGCGTCTGGAAGGGACCTGGGTGAAAGCCGACGGCCAGCAGGGTTACTTCCTGCAGCGTATGACCCCGACCTATGCGTCGTCCAACGGTCGTCTTGATGTGTGGTGGGATAACCGCTCTGACTTCAACGCCAACGGCGAAAAAGCGGTGTTCTTCGGCGCGATGTATGACATGAAAAACTGGAACATGCCGGGCTGGGCGTTTGGCGCATCATACGTTTACGCCTGGGATGCTAAGCCGGGCAGAATGTCCACGCCGGACGCTTATTACAACGCGGACACCCGTCTGGAAGAGTCAGCCTACAGCCTGGATGCCATGTACACCGTCCAGGACGGACGCGCCAAAGGCACGCTGTTCAAACTGCACTTCACGCAATACGACAACCACACCGATATCCCGAGCTGGAGCGGTGGTTATGGCAACATCTTCCAGGATGAGCGTGACGTGAAATTCATGGTTATTGCCCCGTTCACTATTTTCTGATGCCGTCGCGGCAGGCCTGAACCTGCCGCAACTCTGAGAGGTTAATGATGAAAAAACTATTGCTCATCGCGATAATGGCATCAGGGCTGGTAGCCTGTACGCAGTCTCCCGCGCCAAAAGAAGATGCAAAACTGAAAGATGCCTACAGCGCCTGCATTAATACCGCAGAAGGCAACCCGGACAAGGTCCAGGCCTGCCAGAGCGTGCTGGATGTGCTGAAAGAAGATAAGCAGCATCAGCAGTTCGCAAATCAGGAAAGCGTGCGCGTCCTCGATTACCAGCAGTGTATTCTGGCGACCCGCACCGGCAACGATCAGGCCGTGAAGGCGCGTTGCGACCAGATCTGGAAAGAGATCCGCAGCAACAATACTAAACCCTGATAGCCTTCAGCCATCAGCGCATAAAAAAAGCCAACCGTCAGGTTGGCTTTTTGCTGTTTGCGCGGCGGGAAACTTATTTTTCCACCGCGTCGTGTGCATGCTCATCTTCGCGGCAGTCGCCTTCTGCACAGTGGCCGTACAGGTACAGGCTGTGGTTGGTCAGACGGATGCCGTGACGGGTAGCGATCTCACGCTGGCGCGCTTCAATAGAGTCATCACTGAACTCGATCACTTTGCCACAATCGAGGCAAATAAGATGATCGTGATGATGCTGCTGCGTCAGTTCGAAAACAGATTTACCGCCTTCGAAATTATGGCGGGTAACAATGCCAGCATCATCAAACTGGTTCAGTACGCGGTATACGGTAGCCAGACCAATTTCTTCACCCATGTCGATCAGGCGTTTGTATAAATCTTCCGCACTGACGTGATGGTTATCCGGTTCCTGTAAAACTTCCAGGATTTTTAATCGTGGAAGTGTGACTTTCAGGCCAGCCTTCTTTAATGCGGTATTGTTGTCAGTCATGCGGAATCTGTCCTGTTGCTAATCGATCTACTTCCATCAGCGGAAGTAATACAGAGAATCACCCGATGTAATGCGTCTCATTATAGAACTGCCATGTTGAAATGAAAACCGCAAGCATCGTGCCTTGTATGCTGTTAAAAACGAGGTGCCAGTTACAAACTGCGTCACCTGACCTCATCGAATCAGAGGACATTGTACAGATATGTGGTTAAAAGTTAAAAACTTGTAGCTATTAGTTTTATTGCTTTTACCTATCAAATCGGCGAAACCATAAGGTAACGCAGTTTGATCATTATGCGTTTTTGATTTCTTCGAGGTGCAGCTCTTCAGAAACCTGCTTCACCCACTGAGAGACACGTTCGTTGGTCAATTCAGGCTGGCGATCTTCATCGATAGCCAGACCGACGAAATGGTCGTCATCCGCCAGGCCTTTAGAGGCTTCAAAATGGTAGCCCGCCGTCGGCCAGTGACCCACGATAGTGGCGCCGCGCGGCTCGATAATGTCGCGAATGGTGCCTAATGCATCACAGAAATATTCTGCATAGTCTTCCTGGTCGCCGCAGCCAAACAGTGCAGCCAGTTTACCGTTGAAGTCGACCTCTTCCAGCGTCGGGAAGAAATCGTCCCAGTCGCACTGCGCTTCACCGTAGTACCAGGTAGGAATGCCGAGCAGCAGAATGTCGTAGGCTTCCAGATCTTCTTTGCTGCTCTTGGCAATGTCGTGAACATCAGCAACATCTTTACCAAGCTGCTTCTGAATCATTTTTGCAATATTCTCGGTGTTGCCCGTGTCGCTGCCAAAAAAGATGCCGATGATTGCCATGAGTAAAATAACCTCTTGAAACTTAATAATGTGGTAGTGGCGTAATGCCCGCAGATAACGGCAATCATAGCAGAACAGGCGAGGGCGCGGAAACAGCAATCACGCCCGACTGCACACTCTGCTACATGAAAGCGTTTTTTTGAGGATTTTCAGGCTTTATCCTGGCGATGCAGGGCAGCCAGCTGAGTCATGAGTATCTCTTCGATCAAATCGCTGCGGTTCATATTGCGTGCTTCCGCCAGCTCATTGAGTGCGTCTACTGCCTCCGCGTTGAGTTTTAGCTCAACACGCTTCAGCCCGCGAACTTTATCGCGTTTGAGCTGATTACGTTTGTTGATGCGCAGTTGTTCATCGCGCGCAAGCGGATTGGTCTTTGGTCTTCCCGGGCGCCGCTCGGTTGCGAACAAATCTAATGTCGTACGGTCCGTTTGTTCTTTTGCCATGATTCTGAGTGACTTCGGGGAAACAGGTTGTCGGGCTATAGCCGACACAGATAGCGCGCCATAATACATCAGGCGAACCGCTGCGCCAACGACCGCGGGCATTCTGCTGCGCGGTCGGGCAGTTTTTAGCCAGTTAGGCCTGTCGTGTGCTCAGATAGCGGCGAATTGCGCGCAAAACGGCCTCCGGTTTCTCGGCATGGACCCAGTGGCCGGCCCCGGCAATCACATGCGCCCGCGCCTGCGGGAACTGGGCGAGCAGGGTGTCACGATAGGCATCGGTGACGTAAGGTGAATTCCCGCCGGGGATAAACAGCGCCGGATGCGGCCACGCCGGAATAGGTTCCCAGCCGACAATATGCGGGTACTGCTCCCATAGCACCGGCACGTTAAAGCGCCACTGACCATCGACGAAGGATTTCAGCAGGAACTGAATCACGCCTTCTTCCTGCAGATGTTCGCGCATCACGGCGGCTGCCTGCTGGCGAGAGGTCGCGGCGGCTTCGGTGACGGCGTTAATGGCGGCAAAAATTTCGTCGTGGCGACGCACGTGGTAATCCACAGGGGCAATATCGATAGCGACCAGGCCATCAATGCGATCGGCGGCTACGGCGCTGAGCGCCATCACCGCTTTACCACCCATCGAATGACCAATAAACGTGGCTTTCTCAATCTGCCGATCGTCCAGCGTATCGATCAGATCCTGCGCCATCGCCGCATAGCTCATCTCTGGCGAACGAGGGGAAAGCCCATGATTGCGCATATCAACCTGCACAACATCGTGGTCGCTGACCAGATCGCGAGCGAGGATCCCGAGGTTGTCGAGACTGCCGAACAGGCCGTGGACGAGGATGACAGGAGAATTATTGTGCGGATTTTGTGCAGATTGCGCGCGGCTATTTAATTTCATGGCAAAGTTCTTTTTTTCGCTTCGTCGGGTTAGGGTATTATGTTGGACATTCTGCCATCCGGCTGCAAGACCCAGAGCTATCTGAGTTTTACCGCCATCCTGGTTTGACGCTATTCGCGGTCAGGATTTGTCCTTATAATCCTGACAACTTGTATTCAGAATAAGATATCGCACTGGATTAAGATGAAAACAATTGAAGTTGATGATGATCTCTATCGCTATATTGCCAGCCACACCCAGCATATTGGTGAGAGTGCATCCGACATTTTACGGCGCATGCTGAAATTTTCCGCCGCTTCCCAGACTACCGCACCGATCGCGAAAGCGGCTCCGGCACCGTCAGCGACCCCTGTCGTTGAGGTTAAACCCGCGAACCCGGCGAAAGATAAAGTCCGCGCCATGCGCGAGCTGCTGTTATCAGATGAGTACGCCGAACAAAAACGTGCGGTTAACCGTTTTATGTTGATCCTGACGACGCTCTATTCTCTCGACAATAAAGCGTTTTCCGAGGCGACCGAGTCTCTGCACGGACGTACCCGCGTCTACTTTGCAGAAGATTCACGGATCCTGCTGAAAAGCGGCAACCAGACCAAGCCGAAACAGGTTCCGGGTACGCCGTGGTGGGTCATCACCAATACCAATACCGGCCGCAAATGCAGCATGATTGAACACATCATGCAGTCGATGCAGTTCCCTGCGGAATTAATTGAGAAAGTCTGCGGCACGATCTAGTTTTATTCACCTTGCATCAGAAGGATCAGGCAATGGCAATCGATAAGCGTGCGGGGCAACCTGCACAACAGAGTGATTTGATTAACGTCGCTCAGTTGACCGCGCAGTACTATGTACTGAAGCCGGAAGTGGGCAATGCGGAGCATGCAGTGAAGTTCGGGACCTCAGGCCATCGCGGCAGTGCGGCTCGCCATAACTTCAATGAGCAGCACATTCTGGCGATCGCTCAGGCGATTGCGGAAGATCGCGCGAAGAACGGTATCACCGGTCCATGCTACGTTGGTAAAGACACCCACGCGCTCTCTGAACCTGCTTTCATTTCCGTACTGGAAGTGCTGGCGGCGAACGGTGTTGATGTTATCGTGCAGGAAAACAACGGTTTCACCCCGACACCGGCTATTTCCAACGCTATTCTGGTGCACAATAAAAAAGGTGGCCCGCTGGCGGATGGCATCGTGATTACGCCGTCCCACAACCCGCCGGAAGATGGTGGTATCAAATACAATCCGCCAAACGGTGGCCCGGCTGATACCAACGTCACCAAAGTGGTTGAGAACCGTGCCAACGAACTGCTGGCTGCCGGCCTGCAGGGCGTCAAACGTATCTCTCTCGACGCGGCGCTGGCATCTGGTCATGTGCAAGAGCAGGACCTGGTGCAGCCGTTTATCGAAGGGCTGGCGGATATCGTCGATATGGCGGCAATCCAGAAAGCTGGCCTGAAGCTCGGCGTCGATCCGCTCGGCGGCTCCGGTATCGAATACTGGAAACGCATCGCAGAATTCTACAAGCTTGATCTGACCATCGTTAACGATCATGTCGATCAAACCTTCCGCTTCATGCACCTCGATAAAGACGGCGCTATCCGTATGGACTGCTCCTCTGAGTGTGCAATGGCGGGCCTGCTGGCGCTGCGCGATAAGTTCGATCTGGCCTTTGCCAACGATCCGGATTATGACCGCCACGGTATCGTGACGCCGGCTGGTCTGATGAACCCGAACCACTATCTGGCGGTGGCGATCAACTACCTGTTCCAGCACCGTCCGCAGTGGGGACAGGATGTGGCCGTCGGTAAAACGCTGGTCTCTTCCGCGATGATCGACCGGGTGGTAAACGACCTGGGCCGCAAGCTGGTGGAAGTGCCGGTTGGCTTCAAATGGTTTGTTGACGGTCTGTTCGACGGCAGCTTCGGCTTCGGCGGCGAAGAGAGCGCCGGTGCATCGTTCCTGCGCTTCGATGGTACGCCGTGGTCGACCGACAAAGACGGGATTATCATGTGCCTGCTGGCCGCTGAAATCACCGCGGTCACCGGTAAAAACCCGCAGCAGCACTATGACGAACTGGCTGCCCGCTTCGGCGCGCCGAGCTACAACCGTCTGCAGGCATCGGCAACCTCCGCACAGAAAGCGGCGCTGTCGAAACTGTCGCCGGAAATGGTCAGCGCCAGCCAGCTGGCAGGCGACCCGATCACCGCCCGCCTGACTGCGGCACCGGGTAACGGCGCCTCGATTGGCGGTCTGAAAGTGATGACCGACAACGGCTGGTTTGCCGCGCGTCCGTCAGGTACCGAAGATGCCTATAAGATTTACTGCGAGAGCTTCCTTGGCGAAGCCCACCGCAAGCAGATCGAGAAAGAAGCGGTTGAGATCGTCAGCGAAGTGCTGAAAAACGCCTGAGTCAGGTGACAATCTGGCGCATGGGTTAAGCGGCAGATCGTGATAAAAGGGTTCCATGATCTTCATGGAGCCCTTTTTTGTTGTACCGGGTTACGGCATAAAGCGATAACCGATGCCGGTTTCGGTCAGCAGATGCTGCGGGCGCGCCGGATCGACCTCCAGCTTTTGCCGCAGGTGCCCCATATAAATACGTAAATAGTGGCTGTGCTCCACCGCATTCGGTCCCCACACCTGATTGAGCAGGTGACGCTGGGTGAGCACTTTGCCGGGATTACTCAGCAGGGCGGTCAGCAGCCGAAACTCAATGGGGGTCAGGTGGATCTCTTCTTCGCCGCGAACAATTCGCCGGGCCGGAATATCGACCTGGATATCCGCGAAACGCACTACCGGCTCATCCGCCTGTGTCCCGCCGTGGCGGCGCAACGCCACCCGTAGCCGGGCCTGCAGCTCACCAATACCAAAAGGTTTACTGAGATAGTCATCGGCCCCGGCATCCAGCGCCGCGATTTTATCGTGCTCCTCGGTGCGGGCCGACAGCACCAGAATCGGCATCTGGCTCCACTGGCGCACCTCACGGATAAATTCATTGCCGTCGCCATCGGGCAGGCCAAGGTCAAGGATCGTTAAATCAGGTTTGCGGGTAGCGGCTTCAATCAGGCCCCGTTGCAGGGTATCGGCTTCAAATACGCGCATGCCGTCGGCTTCCAGCGCGGTGCGCAGAAAGCGGCGGATGGCATGTTCATCTTCGATAATGAGTACGTTAATCACCAGTTCTTCCCGTTCAGACAGATAAGCGATACTGCGCCTGAAACGCCCAGGATAAACACGCTGCCGGGTCAGGCAGCGCCATGCCACTCATCCAGCGCCGGGGGCGTTTCTCGCGGCAGTGTAACACGGAAGCAGGCGCCGCCTTCTGGTCGCGTGTAGGCGCTGATGGTTCCACCGTGCACTTCGACAATTGCCCGGCAGATGGCCAGCCCCAGCCCAACGCCCGGGATCGCCGACTCCTTATGCCCGCGGGCGAACTTATCAAAGATAGCCTGTTCCTTGCCGCTCGGGATCCCAGGGCCGTTATCCCACACGCTCAACAGCAGTTGGTTGTCATCGGCCTGCGCGCTGATGCCGATCTGCGCCTGGGAACCGGCATATTTCCAGGCATTCTCCAGCAGGTTGATCAACACCCGTTCAAACAGCGGGCCATCGACGTGAACCAACAGCAGCGGGTCGGGTAGCGCCAGCTGAATATGTTGCCCGCCAAGGCCCGGCTCCAGCATCCGTAAGGCGCTGCCAATCACCTCTTCGAGGGTCAGCCACTCTTTATTCAGGTTAAAGCCGCCGGACTGGATGCGCGCCATATCCAGCAGATTGTTCACCAGCCGGGTAGTGTTGAGCACGTGCTGACGAATTTCATTGGCCTGGGGCGCATGTTTCGAGCCTTCGCTGGCAAGGTCGAGGGTCAGGATCTCCGCCTGGCCGAACAGCACGGTCAGCGGGGTACGTAAATCATGGGAGAGGGCCGCCAGCAGCGAGTTACGCAGGCTTTCCCGCTCGCTGTTGAGGCGCGCTTGCTCCTCGCTGGCGGTCAGCGTCAGGCGCTCCAACGCGCTGGCGACCAGCAGCGTAAAGGTCTCCAGCAGGCGCTGCTGTTCGGGGATCATCAACTGACGCAGGTTATCCGGTTCAACCACCAGCAACCCCCAGGTACGGGTGGCGCTTTTCAGCGGTAAAATTTGATAGGGAACGCCGGGCAGCGTGTCGGTACCGGCTCCGGCCGGCTGGCCCTTATCGAAGCTCCAGTGGGCGATGGCATCATCCCACGAGGTCAGGCCGGGCTGCTGGGTCAGCGGATGCAGCTTGCCGCTGGCGTCGGGCAACAGTAGCTGGCCGCGGGCCTGAAAGGTCGAGGCGATAAAGCGCTCGCTGGTGGCGGCAATATCATCCTCGCTGCGCCCGACCGCCAGCGCTTTTGACATCTCATACAGATGACGGGTGCGCTGCTCGCGGTAGCGCGCCACGCGCGCCTGGTAGCGGACGCCGGCGGTGAGATTCCCGATCAGCAGGCCGACGGTCAGCATCACCCCGAAGGTCAGCAGGTATTGCACATCGGAGACCGCAAGGGTACCGCGCGGCGAGACAAAGAACAGGTCGAAGCTGACCACGTTGATCACCGTCGCCAGCACCGACGGCCAGCGGCCGTACAGCAGGGCGATGATCACCACGCCGAGCAGATAGAGCATTACCAGGTTGGCGGCTTCGAAACCAACCAGCCATTGCATCGCCACCAACGTAATCACTGCGCATAGCGCGAGTGCTACAAAGCAGCCCTGGATCTGCAGGCGCCACTTTTCCATGGTGGTTCGGGTATCGTTCGCCCGTGCGGGCAGAGGGGCGCTTTTTTCATCGAGGGCGATGACCACCAGATCGAGGTCTGGCGCGTAGCGCGCAAGGCGGTCGGCAAACCCGGTACGGCTCCACCAGCGGCGCTTGCCCTGGCGACCGATGACGATTTTGCCGAGGTTATGTTCCCGGGCGTAGTGCAGCACCGCCTTTTCTTCATGCGGGTCGGAGAGGGTTGCCGTTTCCGCCCCCAGCTCCTGTGCGAGCCGCAGGGCCGCGAGGATCGCCCGGCGTTTGGCTTCCGGCAGGCGGTGCAGGGACGGGGTTTCGACGTACACCGCGTGCCAGATGCTGCCGAGTCGGGCGGCCAGACGCGCGGCGGCGCGCACCAGCTTTTCACTGCCGGTGTTGTGGCCGATGCACAGCAAAATGGTATCGCGGGTATGCCAGACTTTCTCCTGGCCCTGGTGGTCGCGCCAGGCGCGCATCTGCTCATCTACCCGGTCGGCGGTGCGCCGCAAAGCCAGCTCGCGCAGGGCGATCAGATTTCCTTTGCGGAAAAAGTTCTCGATAGCCCGCTCGGCCTGGCCGCCAATATAGACCTTGCCCTCGTTCAGGCGCTGGCGGAGATCGTCGGGAGGCAGGTCGACCAGCACCACGTCGTCGGCGGCATCAAAGAAAGGATCGGGGACGGTTTCGCGCACCTGCACGCCGGTAATGCCGCTGACGACATCGTTCAGGCTCTCCAGGTGCTGGACATTTACCGTGGTAAAGACGTCGATCCCGGCATCAAGCAGCTCTTCGACATCCTGCCAGCGTTTGGGGTGGCGCGATCCCGGGGCGTTGCTGTGCGCCAGTTCATCGACGAGGATCAGCGCCGGGCGGCGTGCCAGCGCGGCGTCGAGATCGAACTCGTGGACGTAGCGCCCACGATGCGAAAGGCGGCGCTGGGGGAGGGTGCTGAGCCCCTCAAGCATCGCCGCGGTTTCTTTGCGCCCGTGGGTTTCCGCCACGCCGATCAGAATATCCAGCCCCTGAGCGCGGAGCCGCTGCGCTTCAGCTAACATGGCCCAGGTTTTTCCGACCCCGGCACAGGCGCCAAAGAACACTTTTAGCTTGCCACGATGCGGCTCGCCGGTATGTTGCAACAGGCGGTCCGGGTCAGGGCGCAGCGGCTCGTCACTCATGTTACTTATCCTTCAGGGCATCCAGTGCCATATTCAGTTGCACTATATTTACCACAGGTTGACCGAGAAAACTGACCAGCGGTTTTTCGGTTGCTTCATTGACCATTCGGGTCAACTGTTCAGCGCTGAGGCCGCGGGCTTTGGCGATGCGCGGCACCTGCCAGAGCGCCGCCGGCGGCGTAAGATGACTATCCAGCCCGCTCGCCGACGCGGTGACCAGCTCTACCGGAACGCGTGGGTCAGCATCCGGATTGGCCTGACGCAGCGCGGCGACGCGCTCGCTGATAGCCTTATCCATCGCCGGGTTACTGGCGGCGAGGTTACTCCCGCCGGAGGCCAGCGGATTATCCGGCGTCTCTGCCGTTGCCGACGGGCGTCCCTGGAAATAGCCCGCGTCGGTAAAGTTCTGGCCAATCAGGCTGGAGCCGCGCACTTCACCGGCGATGCGGATCAACGAACCGTTAGCCTGCTGGGGGAACCACCACTGCCCGAGCGCGGTGGTCAGCAGGGGATAGACGCCGCCGGTGATCAGCATTAACAGAATAAATAGCACAAGTGCCGGTCGAATCAATGTCATGGTCATTTCCTCACAGCAGCCCGGTCAGGGTCAGTAACAGATCGATAGCTTTGATGCCGATAAACGGTACCAGCAACCCGCCGAGGCCATAGACCCACAGGTTGCGTCGCAGCATGGCCGACGCGGACAGCGGGCGATAGCTCACCCCCTTCAGCGCCAGCGGGATCAGGAAGACGATAATCAGCGCGTTAAAGATAACCGCGCTCAGAATGGCCGACGCCGGCGAGTGCAGGTGCATGACGTTCAGCATCGCGAGCTGCGGGTAAACCGCGGCAAAGGCGGCCGGGATAATGGCGAAATACTTCGCCACGTCGTTGGCGATACTGAAGGTGGTTAACGAACCACGGGTCATCAGCATCTGCTTACCGATATGGACCACTTCAATCAGCTTGGTCGGGTTCGAGTCGAGGTCCACCATGTTGCCGGCCTCTTTCGCCGCCTGGGTACCGGAGTTCATCGCTACCGCCACATCCGCCTGCGCCAGCGCCGGGGCGTCATTGGTGCCGTCGCCGGTCATCGCTACCAGTCGGCCTTCGGACTGATACTGGCGAATCAGCGCCAGTTTTGCCTCCGGAGTCGCTTCGGCAAGGAAGTCATCGACGCCCGCTTCGGCGGCAATCGCCGCGGCGGTCAGGCGGTTATCACCGGTGATCATCACCGTTTTGATGCCCATCTTACGCAGTTGAGCAAAGCGCTCTTTAATCCCGCCTTTGACGATGTCTTTCAGCGAAATGACCCCCAGCACGCGTTCACCTTCGGCCACCACCAGCGGCGTCGCCCCCAGACGGGCAACTTCCTCCACCTGCTTATCAACATCCGCCGGAAAGTGCCCGCCATTGGCCTCAACGTGGCGGCGAATGGCATCGACGGAGCCTTTACGGATCATGCGGCTATCGATGTTAATACCGCTCATGCGGGTCTGGGCAGTGAAGGGGACAAAGGTCGCGTGCAGCGACTGCAGATCCCGTTCACGCAGGTTAAAGCGCTGTTTCGCCAGTATCACGATGCTGCGACCTTCCGGTGTCTCATCCGCCAGCGAGGAGAGCTGAGCGGCATCGGCGAGGGTTTTTTCTTCTACTCCCTGAGCCGGCAGGAAGGCCGAGGCCTGGCGGTTACCGAGGGTAATGGTGCCGGTTTTATCCAGCAGCAGTACGTCGACGTCACCCGCCGCCTCCACCGCCCGCCCGCTGGTGGCGATAACGTTGGCGCCCAGCATACGGCTCATCCCGGCGACACCGATGGCGGAAAGCAGACCGCCGATGGTGGTAGGGATCAGGCACACCAGCAGGGCGACCAGCACCGTGACGCTGACCGCGCTTCCGCTCCAGGCCGAGAACGGCCAGATGGTGGCGGTGGCGAGCAGGAACACCAGCGTCAGGGCGATCAACAGGATCGTCAGCGCAATTTCGTTGGGGGTTTTACGGCGTTGCGCGCCTTCCACCATGGCGATCATCCGGTCGAGGAAAGTTTCCCCTGGATTGACGCTACAGCGGATCACCAACCAGTCGGAGAGAATGCGCGTCCCGCCGGTCACCGAGGCAAAGTCGCCGCCGGATTCGCGGATCACCGGCGCGGACTCACCGGTAATGGCGCTTTCGTCCACCGAGGCGCCGCCTTCAATGACTTCACCATCACAAGGGATGATATCGCCGGCTTCCACCAGCACGATGTCGCCTTTGCGTAAATCATCGGCCGGAATATGGTCGATGGGGGCGTCATGCTGCGGCGCGCGCAGCTTACGGGCAAAGGAGGTCTTTTTGACCCCTTTGAGGCTATTGGCCTGGGCTTTACTGCGGCCCTCGGCCATGGCTTCGGCGAAGTTGGCGAACAGCACGGTAAACCACAGCCAGATACTCACGGCGGCAGTAAACCCGGCGCTGCCGGTGAGATGCCCGCTGGCCATCGCCACCGCCAGCAGGGTGGTGATCAGGCTGCCGATCCAGACGATGAACATCACCGGGTTGCGCCACTGAACCATCGGGCTGAGTTTTTTCACTGCGTCCAGCAGCGCCTGGCGCACCAGCGTCGGTTCCAGCAGGGCTAATTGCTTGCGACTCATAACAGATTGCTCCGCATCACTTACAGTAAGGAAAAGTGTTCCGCCAACGGGCCGAGCGCCAGTGCGGGAATAAAGGTCAGGGCGCCGACCAACAGCACGGTGCCAATCAGCAGACCGACAAACAGCACATCGTGGGTGGCGAGGGTACCGGCGCCGGTGGGCTGGATTTTCTTCTTCACCAATGACCCGGCGATCACCATCACCGGCACGATGACGCCAAACCGACCGACCAGCATGCAAAATGCCAGCAGCAGGTTCCAGAACGGCGTAGCCGCGCCGAGACCGGCAAAGGCGCTACCGTTGTTGTTGGCGGCGGAGGTCACGGCGTACAGCACTTCGCTGAAGCCGTGAGGGCCGGGATTGAACATCCCCGCGCGTCCGGCGTCGGTCATCATCGCCAGCGCGGTGCCCAGCAGGACCAGCGTTGGGGTCACCAGAATCGCCAGAGCGATCATCTTCATCTCACGCACGTCGATCTTCTTACCGAGATACTCCGGCGTACGGCCGATCATCAGCCCGGCGATAAACACCGCCAGCATGACAAACAGCAGCATGCCGTACAGCCCGGAGCCCACGCCGCCGAAGACCACTTCGCCGATCTGCATCAACCACATCGGGACCATGCCGCCGAGGGCGGTAAACGAGTCATGCATGGCGTTCACCGCGCCACAGGAGGCGGCGGTGGTGATAACCGCAAACAGGCTGCTGGTTAAGATGCCAAAGCGACTCTCTTTACCTTCCATATTGATGCTGCTGTCCGCGCCCAGCGTCAGCAAGTGCGGGTTACCCTGGGTTTCCGCCCACATCACCACCGCCACGCAGACGATAAAGATCAGGGTCATGGCCCACAAAATCGCATGTCCCTGGCGGCGATCGCCGACCACGTCGCCAAAGGCAAAGCACAGCGCCGCGGGGATCAAGAAGATCGCCAGCATCTGCACCATGTTGCTCAGCGCGGTGGGGTTCTCAAACGGGTGGGCGGAGTTGGCATTAAAGAAACCGCCGCCGTTGGTGCCGAGCATTTTTATCGCTTCCTGCGAGGCGACCGGCCCCATGGGCAGCGACTGATGCAGGCCCTCGATCGAGGTGAAAGCCTGATACGGCAGCAAGTTCTGCGGCACACCTTGCTGAATAAAGAACACAGCAATCAGCAGAGCGATCGGCAACAGCAGCCACAGGGTGATGCGGGTGAGATCGACCCAGGCGTTGCCCAGGGTCGTGACCTGCTGACGAGACCAGGCGCGAGTAAAGGCAAAAATCACCGCGATGCCGGTCGCCGCTGAGAGGAAGTTCTGCACCGTCAGCCCGACCATCTGGCTGAGGTAGCTCATGGTGCTTTCCCCGGCGTAGGCCTGCCAGTTGGTATTGCTGATAAAGCTCACTGCGGTGTTCAGCGCCAGATCCCAGGAGAGCCCGGGCAGATGCTGCGGGTTGAACGGCAGCGACCCCTGACACAACAACAGAACGAACAGCACCAACAGCCCGAGCGCATTGAACAGCAAAATGGCCAGCAGATACTGGCACCAGTTCATCTCCTGGGTATTGATACCGGCAACCCGCCATATTCCACGTTCAACACCGACAAGACCCGGGAGCGGGGTATCGTTGATCATCCTGGCCAGCAGCGTCCCCGTGGGGCGTGCCAGCACCATCAGCAGTAAAAGAAAACTGGCGATAAGTAAAAATCCTTGTGCGGCCATCAGAATGCCTCCGCATTTATCAAGGCGTAGACCAAATAAGCCAGCAACAGGAATACCAGCGTAACGCCAGCAATGACGCCTGCACTCACAATCCACCTCCGGGTGTCTTTACGATTTACCCGGAGGATAGAAATTTTGGTGCAAAGATTTTGCAAAAATCAGAATCGGCGGTGTAAAAAAAATATAAAAATCGCAAAAACCACAATTTAACCAATGGTTAGTATTAATTTAACTGTTTCGTAACTTATTTACCGGATGAATGTAAATAAAGGCTAAATCGTCAGCTTTTAGTGGTCGGATGAGTAGTAAAATTACAAGCAAAGCGGTATTATTTTAGCCAGAAAGACATTGTAACTTTACCGGCGTCGATTGCCGGCCTGACAAAGGGGAGAGAAATTATGACGTTGTACAAAAATTATCCTGCTCACGTAATCTTTTTACGTCGTGCCTTCGCCGTTGTGGCTGGCGTAGCGGCATTTCCGCTGATGCTGTTCTGGAAAGATCGCGCCCGCTATTACAGCTGGCTGCACCGCGTCTGGGCGAAAACCAGCGAGCAGCCGGTGTGGATGGCCCAGGCTGAAAAAGCCGCCGCTGATTTTTACTGATCGTCTCTGCCAGACACCACGACCGCCGGTTTTCCGGCGGTTTTTTTTATCGCTTCTGATCTACACTTATGGCGTGCAACCCTAAGGAGCCGCAATGAGTGAGAGTTGGTTAGAGGACGATGATAAAACCCGTTTGTACACCCTGCATGAACTGGATACGCTGCATCGTGAGGGCCTGACCCGCGGCAAGCTGATCGACTTCCACAGTCGCTATAAACTTATCCTGCTGGCCCATTCACAGCCTGAATACCGCAAAATCGGCCCGTTTGTTGCCGATATCGCACAATGGCCGTCGCTGGAGGCCTTTTTTGTCGCCTACCGTGAACGTCTGGTGAGCCTGCTGGCGCACCCCTCAACCCGCCGCAATCATACTAACGTGCTGATGCATGTTCAGGGCTATTTCCGTGAGCATTTGAGCGCGGCGCAAAAGCAGGAGCTGGTCGCCTTGATCGATGACTATCGCCTGGGCCGACAGCCTCTGCTTGCGCCGGTGCGCCTCCTGCAACACTATATGACTGAATTTCCTGATACTTACCTTGCCGGGCAGCGTTATTTTAACCCCTGGCCGGAAGCATCGGTTTAACACGACGTCACTGATTGCAGGAGTTTTATGGCCACTCATCTGGTCTGGTTTCGCGCGGACTTACGTATCCATGACAACCTCGCGCTGGCTGCAGCCTGTCGCGATCCCCACGCGACGGTGCTGGCGCTGTTTATCGCCACGCCGGAACAATGGCGCCAGCATGGCATGGCGCCGCGTCAGGCGGCTTTTATCGCTCAGCACCTGCACAGTCTGCAGCTGGCACTGGCCGAACGCGGTATTCCGCTTGAGGTGATTGAGGCTGACGACTTCGCTGCCAGCGGCGAACGGCTGGCGGAATACTGCGCGCAGCGGCAGGTGAGCCACTTGTTTTATAACTACCAGTACGAAATTAATGAGCGGCAGCGCGATGCGCAGGTGGAAAAAAGGCTGAGCGGCCTGGTGTGTCAGGGATTTGACGATGCGCTGCTGCTGCCTCCCGGCAGCGTGTTGACCGGCAATCGCGAGATGTACAAGGTCTTTACGCCATTCAAAAATGCCTTCCTGCGCCGGCTGCGCGAGGCGCTACCGGAATGCGTGGCCGCGCCAAGAGTTCGTCCCGACGGGCCATTGCAACCAACATCGCTGCCGGAGATCCGCTACCCGCAGCAGGCGTTTGATGCACAGCTGTTTGCCGCCGACGAAAAAACGGCCATTGCCCGGCTACGCACTTTCTGCCAGCAGCAGGTCGCCGATTATGACCAGCAGCGTGATTTTCCCGCTCGGGAAGGCACCAGCCGGCTGTCGCCCTGTCTGGCCGCTGGCGTGCTTTCTCCGCGTCAGTGCCTGCATCGTCTGCTGGTGGAACAGCCCGCCGCGCTCGACGGTGGGGCGGGGGCAGTGTGGCTGAACGAGCTCATCTGGCGTGAGTTTTACCGCCATTTAATGGTGTTCCACCCACGGCTATGCAAAGGTCGACCGTTTATCGCGTGGACCGATAAGGTCGCGTGGCGGGACGATGAGCAGGGGCTACAGGCGTGGCAAAACGGCCAGACCGGTTTTCCGATTGTCGATGCCGCCATGCGTCAGCTCAACGCCACGGGCTGGATGCATAATCGCTTGCGGATGATTGTCGCCAGTTTTCTGGTGAAGGACCTGCGCGTCGACTGGCGCGCGGGCGAGCGCTATTTTATCAACCAGTTGATTGATGGCGACCTGGCGGCCAATAACGGCGGCTGGCAATGGGCCGCGTCGACCGGCACCGATGCCGCGCCCTATTTTCGAATTTTTAATCCCACCACGCAGGGGGAGAAGTTTGATAAGGCGGGAGCGTTTATTCGTCAATGGCTGCCCGAGCTGGCGGGCGTGCCGGAGAAAGCGCTGCATCAGCCGTGGCTGTGGGCCGATAAGCACGGCGTGACGCTGGCGTATCCGCGCCCGCTGGTCGATCACAAGCAGGCGCGGCTGGAGACGCTGGCAGCCTGGGAGGCCGCCAGCAAAGGGTCTACTCCACCGCCAGCGCGCGAGTCTTAACGCGCAGGGCAGAGTACAGCCAGATAACCAGCACCAGGCCGACGCAGGCTAAGGCGCCCCAGGTGATCTGGCTGAAAACATGAATGTAGGCATCAATGGCGTAACCGGCCGCACCAGCTTCATCAAAGGACCCCTGGGCGGTCTGGTCAGCAATCACTCCCGCCAGATAGTTGGCGATAGCGCCGGACAGCAGCATATAGATGCCGGTCAGCACGCCGGTCACGCCGGGGATCTCGATGCGGGTGATTTGCGCCATCGCCACCGGGTCGATAAACAGTTCGGCAAAGCCCATCACCGCCAGACCCAGCACCATTAACGGCATCGATGACTGGCCGTAGGTCGCTGACCAGCGGGCGCTTAAGGTCAGAATGCAGAATCCGGCGCTCATCAGGCCGAGACCGAGCGCAAACTTACCCCAGATCCGCACGGTTCTGTTCCCGCTAACCGTCTCTTTCACCAGCCACGCCAGCACCATTCCGCAGAGCATCACCGCGAAGGCGTTCACCGACTGGAACATCGCCGTCGGCACTTCGTAGCTCATGACATGACGATTAACGAAGCGGTCGATATACAGGCTGATAGAGCTGCCACCCTGCTGCGCGAAGGCCCAGAACAGCAGGCTGAAGCCGGTCAGGACAATAATCAGCCGCAGATCGCTGCGTTGTTTCGCCGTTTCTGCCCGGCGATAAATTCGGGCCAGCACCAGCAGACCAATGACGGTGGCGACAATCAGCGCATAGACCGACCACTCTTTCCAGAACAGAACGGTAATCAGCAGGGGCGCGGCGACCAGCAGCACCAGCAACCAGCCCCAGTTCGGCAGCAGAAAGTGGCGCGCGCGCAGGGCTGCGCGATTGACGCCGGCGGTATGACGGAAATGGCGACCGCCGCAGAGGAAAATCACCAGCCCGGCAATCATCCCGATGGCGGCGAGGGCGAAGCCCATGGCCCAGCTGTACTCTTCCTGCACATAGCCACAGGCGATTGGGGCGACGATCGAACCGATATTGCCCGCGGCGTACATCAGCGAGAAGCCGCCATCGCGGCGCGGATCGGTCGGTTCATACAGTTCGCCCAGCAGGCAGCTGACGTTGGACTTAAACAAGCCGTAACCGCAGACGATGATCGCCAGCGACAGATAGAGGAAGGTCGGGGCAATTTCGCTGGCGCCCAGCACCAGATGGCCGATCGCCATCAACAGGGCGCCGAGCATCACCGCCATCCGGTTGCCGAGCAGCTTGTCGGCCAAAAAACCGCCGAGAATTGGCGTGACGTAAACCAGCGAGCAATAGGCGCTGAACAGGGCGTAGGCGTGGTTATCGTCATACTTGAGCTGATTGGTGAGATATAAAATCAGCAGCGCCCGCATGCCATAGAAACTGAAATACTCCCAGATTTGCAGCGCGACAACGTAATAAATCGCCCGCGGCTGCGATGATTGTCTGTTCATGTAACGTTTAATTCCTGCCAAAAAAAGAAAGTCGATCTTTCTGCATGAATAGCGATTTCGTAGTGATATTCATGGCTTACCAGGCTTTCTGATTATTTAATATGCTTTAATAGTGCATAAATATACACGAATGCGTTATGGGGTGGGTAGACAAATTGCGGGTTTACGCTAAAAGTCAACATAGCGCGGGTTGCACAGGTGCTATCGACGACCTCCGCGGATCCCGTTATGTTATGCCTGTGCACACGATGATGACCTGATGGAGCGACAATGAAAAATAGCGAACTGGAACAACTGATTAACGAAAAGCTTAACAGCGCGACATTCAGCGACTACGGGCCAAACGGCCTGCAGGTCGAGGGGCGTGAAACGGTGCAAAAGATTGTCACTGGCGTGACCGCCAGCCAGGCGCTGCTGGATGAAGCCGTGCGCCTGCAGGCGGATGCGGTGATTGTCCATCATGGTTACTTCTGGAAGGGTGAATCGCCGATCGTTCGCGGCATGAAACGCCAGCGTCTGAAAACGCTGCTGGCGAATGATATCAACCTCTATAGCTGGCATTTGCCGCTGGACGCCCATCCGGAGCTGGGCAATAACGCCCAGCTGGCGCAACTTCTCGGTATCAATATCATGGGCGAAATTGAACCGCTGGTGCCGTGGGGCGAACTGTCGATGCCGGTTTCCGGGCTGGAGCTGGCCTCGTGGATTGAGGCGCGCCTGGGGCGTAAACCGCTGTGGTGCGGCGATACCGGGCCGGATAAAGTCGCGCGGGTTGCCTGGTGCACCGGCGGCGGCCAGGGCTTTATTGATAGCGCCGCCCGTTTCGGGGTCGATGCCTTTATCACCGGTGAAGTGTCGGAACAAACCATTCACTCCGCCCGCGAGCAGTCCCTGCATTTTTATGCCGCCGGGCACCATGCCACCGAACGCGGCGGTATTCGCGCCTTAAGCGAATGGCTGTCGGAAAACAGCGATCTGGATGTGACCTTTATTGATATCCCTAACCCGGCCTGATGAGAGAGAAAAAAGTGCAGCGAGCGCGTTGTTATATGTTAGGCGAAACCGCCGTCGTCCTCGAACTTGAACCTCCGGTGACGCTGGAGAGCCAAAAGCGCATCTGGCGCCTGGCCCAGCGACTGGCGGATCATGAAGAGGCGCTGGATGCGATTCCGGGGATGAACAATATCACCGTCGTCCTGCGTCATCCGCAGACGATGGCGTGGGATGCGATTGAGCAGCTGCAACGCTGGTGGGAAGAGAGCGAAGCGCTGGAGCCGGAGTCCCGGGAGATGACGATCCCGGTGATCTACGGTGGCGAAGACGGGCCAGATTTAGCAGAAGTGGCGCGCCACTGCGGACTGAGTGAGAAACAGGTGGTTGAACTGCACTCCTCAGTCGAATACGTGGTGTGGTTCCTCGGCTTCCAGCCGGGATTCCCCTATTTGGGCGGACTGCCTGAACAGCTGGCGACGCCGCGTCGGGCGGAGCCGCGGCTGCTGGTTCCGGCAGGATCTGTGGGGATCGGTGGCGTGCAAACCGGGGTTTATCCTCTGGCCACCCCTGGCGGCTGGCAGCTGCTGGGCCGCACGCCGCTGGCGCTGTTTGACCCCAGGCGACAGGAGCCGGTGCTGCTACGTTCCGGCGATAAAGTTCGCTTTGTACCGCAAAAGGAGGGGGTATGTTGAAGATGATCCGCGCCGGCATGTATTCGTCAATACAGGACGGCGGGCGCGAAGGACAACGACAGTCGGGGATCAGCCTCTGCGGCGCTCTGGATACTCCCTCACTGGTGACCGCCAACCTGCTGGTGGGGAATGACCCCAACATGGCTGCGCTGGAGATCACGCTCGGTCAGGTGGATATCCAGTTCGAACGTGACTGCTGGTTTGCGTTAACCGGTGCCGCCTGTGAGGCGCTGCTTGACGATAAACCGGTGTGGGTGGGCTGGCGAATGGCGGCGAAGGCCGGCCAGCATCTGGTATTGAAAACTCCGCAGTACGGTATCCGTAGCTACCTGGCGGTGGCCGGCGGCATCGATGTGCCGGTGGTGCTGGGGTCACGCAGTACCGATCTGAAAGTGGGCATTGGCGGCTTCGAAGGGCGACGCCTGCAGGATGGCGACCGGCTGAAGCTGGGTAAAACGTCCCGCCAGTTCAAGGCGGCGCGCGGCGTTAAACAGCTGCCGCTGAGTAACCGTATCCGTGCGTTACCGGGGCCAGAATACCAGGAGTTTGATACGGCGTCTCAGGGGTCGTTCTGGCGTTCACCCTGGCAGTTGAGCCCCCAGAGTAACCGGATGGGCTACCGTCTTCAGGGCCAGCCGCTCAAACGCACCACCGATCGCGAGATGCTCTCGCATGGCCTGCTGCCGGGCGTGGTGCAGGTTCCGCACAACGGTCAGCCGATCGTGCTGATGAACGATGCGCAGACCACCGGGGGCTATCCGCGTATTGCCTGCATTATCGACGCCGATATGTACCAGCTGGCGCAAATTCCGCTGGGGCAGCCGATTCATTTTGTCCCCTGCACTCTGGAAGAGGCACTGAAAACGCGTGCTGACCAGCAGCGTTATCTGGAACAACTGGCGTGGAGGCTGAGCGATGATCATTGATTTAAATGCCGATCTGGGAGAGGGCTGCGCGAACGACAGCGCGTTGTTACAGCTGGTCTCCTCGGCCAACATCGCCTGCGGCTTCCACGCCGGCGATGCGATGCTGATGCATCAGTGTGTCCGTGAGGCGTTGAAAAACGGCGTCGCCGTCGGCGCCCACCCCAGTTTTCCCGACCGGGAAAACTTTGGCCGCACGGCGATGCAGCTGCCGCCGGAAACGGTTTATGCCCAGACGCTGTATCAGATTGGCGCGCTGGCGGCGATCGTCCGCGCTGAAGGCGGCGAGCTGAAACACGTCAAGCCGCACGGCATGCTCTACAACCAGGCGGCGAAAGAGGTGCCGCTGGCCGAGGCGATAGCCCGAGCCGTGCGCGATTTTGACCCCGCGCTGATCCTGGTGGGGCTGGCGGGCAGCGAGCTGATTCGCGCGGGCCAGCACTACCAGTTGACCACGCGACAGGAGGTATTTGCCGATCGCGGATATCAGGCCGATGGCAGTCTGGTGCCGCGTTCGCAGTCCGGCGCGCTGATCGACAGCGAAGAGCTGGCGCTGGCGCAGACTCTGGAAATGGTCCAGCACAACCGGGTACGCAGCATCACCGGGGAATGGGCGCCGGTGATTGCGCAAACCGTCTGTCTGCATGGCGATGGCGCACACGCGCTGGATTTTGCCCGTCGTCTACGGGCAGCGTTTGCCGGACGCAACATTCAGGTCAGCGCGGAAACAACAGCATAAAACAATAATTATTAAGTCGTTAACAACACAACCAACACAACAACCAACACAACAACCAACAGGACGTTATTATGGGAGACGCAATATCTCTCTGGCCACTGATCGGCATTGCCGTGATTGTGGTCGGGTTTATTCTACGTTTTAATCCGGTGCTCGTGGTCATTGTCGCCGGGATCGTCACCGGTGTGGCGGCGCATATGCCGCTCGCTACCATTCTGGAAAAGCTGGGGGAGGGGTTTCTCAACACCCGTAACCTGCCGTTTATTCTGCTGCTACCGCTGGCGGTTATCGGCCTGCTGGAACGACACGGTCTGAAAGAACGCGCCCAGGCGTGGATCGCGAAGATCCACAGCGCCACCGCCGGACGCCTGCTGATCGTTTATCTGTTTGTCCGTGAAGCGACCGCCGCGCTGGGCTTAACCAGCCTGGGGGGCCACCCGCAGATGGTACGTCCGCTGCTGGCGCCGATGGCGGAAGGGGCGGCGGAAAAAACCTTTGGTCCACTGCCCGGTAGCGTGCGCTACCGCCTGCGGGCGATGTCGGCGGCGACCGACAACGTTGGCCTGTTCTTCGGTGAGGATATTTTTGTCGCCTTCGGGGCGATCATCTTCATGCACAACTTTATGCTGGAATCCGGCGGCATCCAGACCGAACCGCTGCACATTGCGCTGTGGGGGATCCCGACCGCCATTTGCGCCTTCCTGATCCATGCCGCCCGTCTGTGGCGCCTCGATCGTCATCTTCAGCGTGAACTGGATAAGGTTAACGCCGGGCAGGCGAAAGGCGGTGCGGTATGAATTTCCAACAAACCTGGCTTTACTGGCTGGCAGGACTGGTGCTGCTGGCGGTCGCGGTGATGTCATGGCGCGACAAAAGCAACCCTCGTCGCCTGACCACCGGCCTGTTCTGGGGGCTGTATGGCGTGCTGTTCCTGCTGGGCGACTGGACCTGGCAACTGGTGGGCGATAAGCGCACCGTTCATATCGCCGTCGGCGTGGCGGTGGTGGTGCTGGCGCTGATTGCCGGCTTTGGCGGCGTGCGGCTGGGCAGCTATCACCAGCGCACTCAGGAAGAGCGCAGCGCCAGCGCGGTCCGTCTGGGCAACCGCTTGTTTTATCCGGCGCTGGCCATCCCGGTGGTCACGGTGGTTGGCGTCCTGCTGTTTAACAATATCCCATCGTGGCAGCACTGGGTGTTTGGCCCTGGCAACCATGCCACGCTGATTACGCTGTTCTCGATGACTGCCGGCACGCTGATTGGTCTGATTATGGCGATCCGCATGACCCATGAGCGAGTGACGCAACCGCTGCAGGAGGCGCGTCGTCTGCTCGATTCGGTCGGCTGGGCCTTTATCCTGCCGCAGATCCTCGCGGTGCTGGGATTGCTGTTTACCTCGGCCGGAGTGGGCAGCAGCATTGCCTGGCTGACCGAACACTACCTTGCGGTGGATAGCCGCTTTATCGCGGTGGTGGTCTATACCCTCGGCATGGCGCTACTGACGATGGTGATGGGCAATGCTTTCGCGGCGTTCCCGATTGTCACGGCGGGTATCGGTATTCCGATTCTGGTGCTCCAGCACGGCGGTAACCCGGCGGTGATGGCGGCTATCGGGATGTTCTCTGGTTACTGCGGCACCCTGATGACGCCGATGGCGGCCAACTTCAATATCGTGCCGGCGGCCCTGCTGGAGCTGCCGGATAAAAACGCGGTCATTAAGGCGCAGATCCCAACCGGCATACTGCTGCTGATCGTTAACGTATTCTTACTTTATTTCCTGATGTTCCTGTAAGGAGGGGAGATGGCGGGCGTATTAATTACCGGATTTGAACCGTTTGGCGGCGAGGCCGTTAACCCTTCGTGGGAGGTGGTTCGCCAGTTGGATGGCGTCACCATTGCCGGCGAGCCCGTGGTGGCGCTGCAGCTGCCCTGCGTCTTTGGCGAGGCGCTGACGGTGCTGAACGCCGCGTTAGCGGCCCAGCAACCGCGGCTGACGATTGCCGTAGGGCAGGCGGGTGGTCGTGTCGACATTACCGTCGAACGGGTGGCGATCAACGTCGATGATGCGCGCATCCCGGACAATAAAGGCCAGCAGCCTATCGATGAGCCGATCGTCGCTGACGGCCCGGCGGCGTGGTTCAGCAGCCTGCCGGTCAAAGCCATTGTCGCGGCGCTGCGCGAGCAGGGGATCCCGGCGTCGGTGTCGCAAACGGCGGGGACCTTCGTCTGCAACCATGTGATGTATGGCCTGCTGGATGCGCTCCAGGGCAAAGCCGGAACCAAAGGCGGTTTTATCCATATTCCGTATCTGCCGGAACAGGCGGCAGCCCACCCCGGTGAGGCGAGCATGGCGGTCGGGACGGTACGGGCGGCGCTGGAGACGGCAATCGTCGTCTCGCTCCAGCAGGATGGTGATGTGAAAGCGGTCGGTGGGGCAACCCACTAACCGGCAGAACAAAAGGACAAGATGATGCCGGAAGGTCCGGAGATCCGCCGGGCGGCGGATAGCCTGGAGAGGGCGATCAAAGGCAAACCGCTGACCGAGGTGTGGTTTGCCTTTGCCGCGTTACAGGAATATCAGTCGCAGCTGGTGGGCCAGCGGGTGACGCACATAGAAACCCGGGGGAAAGCCCTGCTGACGCACTTTTCCGGCGGATTGACGCTGTACAGCCACAATCAGTTGTACGGCGTCTGGCGCGTGGTGGAGGCCGGAGAACAGCCGGTGACTCAGCGGGTGCTGCGGGTCAGGTTGCAGACTGCAGAGAAGGCGATATTGCTCTACAGCGCGTCAGATATCGCTCTGCTGACGCCCGGGCAGCTTGCGGTGCATCCGTTTTTACTGCGGGTAGGGCCTGACGTGCTGGATATGCGCTTAACGGCGGACGCCGTCAAAGCGCGTTTACTGTCGACCGCCTTTCGCCGCCGACAGTTTGCCGGGTTATTTCTGGATCAGGCGTTTCTGGCCGGGCTGGGAAATTACCTGCGGGTCGAGATCCTCTGGCAGGTCGGTCTGACCGGGCGGCATCATGCCGCTGAACTGGACTCGCGGCAGCTCGACGAGCTGGCTCACGCGTTGCTGGATATTCCTCGTTTGTCCTATCGCACTCGCGGCGTGGTGGATGAGCAAAAGCATCATGGCGCGCTGTTTCGCTTCCGGGTTTTCCATCGGGAAGGGGAAGCCTGCGAGCGCTGCGGCGGCATCATTGAGAAGACGATGCAGTCGTCACGGCCATTTTACTGGTGCCCAGGCTGTCAGCATTAAGCACTTTTTGCCAATAAAAAACGCGCCCCAAACCCTGGCCAATGGACACTATCTGGCTGGACATTCCCTTTACCGGCAAAAGTACCCGTACAGCATTTTCTGGAAGCGTTGCGTTGAGTAAGCTTGGTGGTATTTTGACCGGTTCCACTTGCGTTTAAGCGTTGTATGTATAATATTTTATACAAAAATAGGGGCGGGGGCACAAGGATGGCCGAGAAAGACATTGTATGGCGCGGAACATCGCTTGATGATCTAAAGGCATTTCCTGATGACGTCAAACGGGATGCCGGTCATGAGCTGGGAAAGGTTCAGTGCGGCTTACAGCCTACAGACTATAAACCTGTAAGCACCTGGGGCATAGGGGTTATCGAAATCAGGCTTACTGGTGAGGATGGTGAGTATCGCGTCGTCTACGTTGCCAAGTTTGATGAAGCCATTTACGTGCTTCATGCTTTCGACAAAAAGACCCAACAGACAAGCCCCAGAGACGTCAATATTATTAAAGCCCGCTATAAAGCAGTATTAGCGGAACGGAGGAAGATGTAATGACCGATAAAATCGACACGAAAACACGTCATGTGACCCGTGCCGGCGGAAATATTTTTGCTGATCTCGGGTTTGAGCCAGCCGAGGCAGCTGCGCTGAAAGCTAAATCACAAGGTGAGATTGAGCGAACAAAGGCGATGAAAGAAGTCTTGATGGTTGAGATTGCTACGTGGATGAAGGAGGGGGGGCTCAAGCAGGGAAAAGCCGCCCAGATTTTGCACGTATCCCGTCCTCGGGTTTCCGATGTAGTGAACAAAAAAACAGAGAAATTCACCATTGATGCGCTTGTCGGGATGGTTATCACCATTGGTAAAAAAGTTAAGCTCGTTGTTGAGTAATAAATATCCCGCTTAGGTGTAATGTCTGTCAGTTAAGATTTTGAAGAGAAACGCATGTGGAAGATGTCTTACCCTTCGGCCTGGCAACATAAAACTCTCAGCCAAAGATCCCGACGACCAATAAAAAACGCGCCCGGAGGCGCGTTTTTTTATCGGTCGATCCGGACTCAGCCTTTGGCCACGTCGGATTTGAAATCGCGTTTTTCGTAGCCGGTATACAGCTGACGCGGACGCGCGATTTTCATACCGTCGCTGTGCATTTCGTTCCAGTGTGCAATCCAGCCCACGGTACGCGCCATCGCGAAGATAACGGTAAACATGGAGGACGGAATGCCCATCGCTTTCAGGATGATACCGGAGTAGAAATCGACGTTCGGGTAGAGTTTCTTCTCGATGAAGTACGGGTCGTTGAGCGCAATGTGCTCAAGCTCCATGGCCACTTCCAGCAGATCGTCTTTGGTGCCCAGTTCTTTCAGTACTTCATGGCAGGTTTCACGCATAACGGTGGCGCGCGGGTCGTAGTTTTTGTACACGCGGTGGCCAAAGCCCATCAGGCGGAAAGAGTCGTTCTTGTCTTTCGCGCGGCGGACAAATTCCGGAATGTGCTCAACGGAACTGATCTCTTCCAGCATCTTCAGTGCAGCTTCGTTCGCGCCACCGTGCGCCGGTCCCCACAGGGAGGCGATGCCCGCAGCGATACAGGCGAACGGGTTCGCGCCAGATGAGCCTGCGGTACGGACGGTAGAGGTCGATGCGTTCTGTTCGTGGTCAGCGTGCAGGATCAGAATACGGTCCATAGCGCGTTCCAGTACCGGGTTAACCTCATAGGTTTCACACGGTGTGGAGAACATCATATTCAGGAAGTTGCCCGCGTAGGAGAGGTCGTTGCGCGGATAGACGAAAGGCTGGCCGATTGAATATTTGTAACACATGGCTGCCATTGTCGGCATTTTAGACAGCAGACGGAACGCGGCGATATCACGGTGACGTGGATTATTGACATCCAGGGAGTCGTGATAGAACGCGGCCAGCGCACCGGTAATACCGCACATCACCGCCATCGGGTGAGAGTCGCGACGGAACGCGTGGAACAGACGGGTGATCTGCTCGTGAATCATGGTGTGGCGGGTAACGATAGTCTTGAATTCGTCGTACTGCTGCTGGTTCGGTTTTTCACCGTTCAGCAGGATGTAACACACTTCGAGGTAGTTGGACTCGGTCGCTAACTGATCGATCGGGAAACCACGGTGGAGCAGGATACCTTCATCACCGTCGATAAAAGTGATTTTAGATTCACAAGATGCGGTTGAAGTGAAACCAGGGTCAAAGGTGAAAACCCCTTTTGAACCAAGACTACGAATATCAATTACATCCTGACCGAGCGTGCCCTTTAGCACATCTAGTTCGATAGCAGTATCACCGCCTATGGTGATTTTTGCTTTAGTATCAGACATTTATGGTCTCCTTAGCGCCTTTATTGCTTAAGACTGCCTGGGGTGGATTTGCCTTCGGCCCGCGTCTGCTTACGTTACCAGTTTGTTATGTTGCACACAGCTCTGCGTCAGCGAAATGGGCAGGGTACAGAGCAAAGGCGCTTGATGGTACGTCTTCAGTCTACGACGAAATAGCAGCAAATCAGCGTTTTAGCAGTCCGAATTTGAAAATCTGTATACCACTAATAACTGTCCTGATTACATCGGTCAATACCAACACACTGTTGCATAACTTATTCTCAGGTGAAAGAGTGACCCCATAACTTTTGAGCATTATTGCATTTATCTGGTAATGGTTGTAACAAGAATGTTTAATATTTGTCAAATCAGGTGATTAAATTTTAAAATAATGTTGTTATCGTGACCTTGATCACTGTTCGGGACAAAACCCGACAAACTATATGTAGGTTAATTGTAATGATTTTGTGAACGTCCTATACTGCGGCCAGGTCTCCGGAACACCCTGCAATCCCGAGCCACCCAGCGTTGTCTGGTCACGTTTTAGCTCTTAATTAAGGGTTTAATCATGACCACAGGTTATAGAAAGGACGCTGTCTGACCCGCAAGCAGACCGGAGGAAGGAAACAATAAGAACAGCATGTGGGCGTTATTCATGGTAAGAAATGTGAAAAAACAAAGACCTGTCAATCTGGATTTGCAAACGATCCGGTTCCCAATCACTGCGATAGCGTCCATTCTCCATCGCGTTTCCGGTGTGATCACCTTCGTGGCGGTCGGAATACTGCTTTGGTTGCTGGGCACCAGCCTTTCCTCTCCCGAAGGTTTCCTCGTGGCGTCATCCATCATGGGTAGCTTCTTCGTGAAGTTTATCATGTGGGGCATTCTGACCGCGCTGGCATACCACGCCGTTGTGGGCATTCGCCACCTGATGATGGATTTTGGTTATCTGGAAGAAACCCTCGAAGTAGGGACACGCTCCGCTAAGATTTCTTTTGTT
The DNA here is from genome assembly GCF_014298075.1 of Enterobacter sp. JUb54. GTDB lineage: Bacteria > Pseudomonadota > Gammaproteobacteria > Enterobacterales > Enterobacteriaceae > Klebsiella > Klebsiella lignicola. The sequence goes on along the minus strand of NZ_CP060418.1, from coordinate 2,462,620 downwards.
ATTACTGTCGTGCTTTCACTTCTCGCAGGAGTCCTCGTATGGTAAGCAACGCCTCTGCACTGGGACGTAACGGCGTACATGACTTCATTCTGGTCCGTGCTACCGCCATCGTTCTGACCCTTTACATCATCTATATGGTCGGCTTTTTTGCCATCTCAGGTGACATTACATGGGAAGTCTGGACGGGCTTTTTCTCCTCCGCGTTCACTAAAGTCTTCACCCTGCTGGCTCTGATCTCCATTTTGATTCACGCGTGGATTGGGATGTGGCAGGTATTGACGGACTACGTTAAACCACTGGCTGTGCGCTTAGTTCTGCAACTGGTTATCGTTGCGGCGCTGGTGGCTTACGTTCTTTATGGATTTGTTGTGGTGTGGGGTGTGTGATGAAATTGCCAGTCAGAGAATTTGATGCAGTTGTGATTGGTGCTGGTGGCGCAGGTATGCGCGCGGCACTGCAGATTTCCCAGAGCGGCCAGACCTGTGCGCTGCTCTCCAAAGTGTTCCCGACTCGTTCCCATACCGTTTCTGCGCAGGGTGGCATCACCGTGGCGCTCGGTAATACCCATGAAGATAACTGGGAATGGCACATGTACGACACCGTGAAAGGGTCGGACTATATTGGCGACCAGGACGCCATCGAATATATGTGCAAAACCGGTCCGGAAGCGATTCTTGAACTGGACCATATGGGCCTGCCGTTCTCACGTCTTGATGACGGTACCATTTATCAGCGTCCGTTTGGCGGCCAGTCGAAGAACTTCGGCGGCGAGCAGGCGGCACGTACTGCGGCGGCGGCTGACCGTACCGGTCACGCACTGCTGCACACGCTGTACCAGCAGAACCTGAAAAACCACACCACGATTTTCTCCGAGTGGTATGCCCTGGACCTGGTGAAGAACGCCGATGGCGCCGTGGTAGGTTGTACCGCGCTGTGTATTGAAACCGGCGAAGTGGTTTACTTCAAAGCCCGTGCAACGGTCCTGGCGACCGGCGGCGCAGGCCGTATCTATCAATCCACCACCAACGCCCACATCAATACCGGTGACGGCGTCGGGATGGCTATCCGTGCCGGCGTTCCGGTACAGGATATGGAAATGTGGCAGTTCCACCCGACCGGTATCGCCGGCGCCGGGGTTCTGGTCACCGAAGGCTGCCGTGGTGAAGGCGGCTATCTGCTGAATAAACACGGCGAGCGCTTCATGGAGCGTTATGCGCCGAATGCTAAAGACCTGGCGGGTCGTGACGTGGTGGCGCGTTCCATCATGATCGAAATCCGTGAAGGTCGTGGCTGCGATGGTCCGTGGGGCCCGCATGCGAAACTGAAACTTGACCATCTGGGTAAAGAAGTTCTGGAATCTCGCCTGCCGGGTATCCTTGAGCTCTCCCGTACCTTCGCCCACGTTGACCCGGTGAAAGAGCCGATTCCGGTTATCCCAACCTGCCACTATATGATGGGCGGTATTCCGACCAAAGTGAGCGGCCAGGCATTGACCGTCAACGAGCAGGGTGAAGATGTGGTGATTCCGGGTCTGTTCGCGGTTGGTGAAATCGCCTGCGTATCGGTCCACGGTGCAAACCGTCTGGGCGGCAACTCGCTGCTTGACCTGGTGGTGTTTGGTCGTGCGGTGGGTCTGCATCTGCAGGAATCTATCGCCGAGCAGGGCGTTCTGCGTGACGCGACGGAAGAAGAGATCGATGCATCTCTGGAACGTCTGAACCGCTGGAACGGCAACCGTAACGGCGAAGACCCGGTCGAAATCCGCAAAGCGCTGCAGGAATGTATGCAGCACAACTTCTCGGTATTCCGTGAAGGGGATGCGATGGCGAAGGGCCTTGAGCAGCTGAAAGCAATCCGCGAGCGCCTGAAAAACGCCCGTCTGGATGACACATCCAGCGAGTTCAATACCCAGCGCGTTGAGTGTCTGGAGCTGGATAACCTGATGGAAACCGCTTACGCCACTGCGGTGTCGGCAAACTTCCGTACCGAGAGCCGTGGCGCGCATAGCCGCTTCGACTTCCCGGAGCGCGATGACGAAAACTGGCTGTGCCATTCCCTGTATCTGCCAGAGTCGGAATCCATGACGCGTCGTAGCGTCAACATGGAACCGAAACTGCGTCCGGCATTCCCGCCGAAGATTCGTACTTATTAATGCGGAGACAGGAATATGAAACTCGAGTTTTCAGTTTATCGTTATAACCCGGACGTAGACGATGCTCCGCATATGCAGGATTACACCCTGGAAGCGGAAGAAGGTCGTGACATGATGCTGCTCGATGCTCTGATGCAGCTGAAAGAAAAAGACCCGTCGCTCTCTTTCCGTCGTTCCTGCCGTGAAGGGGTTTGTGGCTCCGACGGTCTGAACATGAACGGCAAAAACGGTCTGGCGTGTATCACGCCGATCTCCGCGCTGAATCAGCCGGGTAAGAAGATTGTCATCCGTCCGCTGCCCGGTTTACCGGTAATCCGCGATTTGGTTGTGGACATGGGGCAATTCTATGCACAATATGAGAAGATTAAGCCTTACTTGTTGAATAATGGGCAAAATCCTCCGGCCCGCGAGCACCTGCAGAAGCCAGAGCAGCGTGAAAAACTCGATGGCCTGTACGAGTGTATTCTGTGCGCATGTTGTTCAACGTCTTGCCCGTCGTTCTGGTGGAACCCGGACAAGTTTATCGGCCCGGCTGGTCTGCTGGCAGCGTATCGTTTCCTGATCGACAGCCGCGATACCGAAACCGACAGCCGCCTGGAAGGGTTGAGCGATGCTTTCAGCGTATTCCGCTGTCACAGCATTATGAACTGCGTCAGTGTATGTCCGAAGGGGCTGAACCCGACGCGCGCCATCGGCCATATTAAGTCGATGCTGCTGCAGCGTAGTGCGTAAGTAACAAGGTTTGTCCCGGATGGCGCTATCGCTATCCGGGCTACCACTAACCCTCTCCCAATGAGGAGAGGGGACAGGTAGCAGGAAATCTTTAAAAACCGCCAAATATGTACCAGTAATCAAGGCGTTCAGAGCGAGGTAAGACGGCAACTGAGCGCATCCCGGGTAGCATAGTGAACTATGTGACCGGGGTAAGCGAAGGCAGCCAACGCAACCGCAGCCTGAACGCAGAAGATTAATGGCAGTTTTTAAAGGTTCCTTAGCGGAAGAAACCACAATTCGTCCGCGACAAGTGAACCCCGGCACGTACAATTATTGTGCGTGGTAGTTTCTACGGCGAAATAAGCATATAAATGCTTAAGGGATCACGATGCAGAACGGCGCAATGAAAGCCTGGCTGGACTCTTCTTACCTCTCTGGTTCGAACCAGAGCTGGATAGAACAGCTCTATGAAGACTTCTTAACCGATCCTGACTCTGTTGACGCCAACTGGCGTTCTATGTTCCAGCAGTTACCTGGCACCGGAGTCAAACCGGATCAATTTCATTCGAAAACGCGTGATTATTTCCGTCGACTGGCGAAGGATGCCTCACGTTACACTTCTTCGATTTCCGACCCTGATACCAATGTGAAGCAGGTTAAAGTCCTGCAGCTCATCAACGCATATCGCTTCCGTGGTCACCAGCATGCGAATCTCGATCCGCTGGGACTGTGGAAACAAGACAGAGTAGCGGATCTCGATCCTGCCTACCACGATCTGACTGAGGCCGATTTCCAGGAAAGCTATAACGTAGGTTCTTTTGCCATCGGTAAAGACACGATGAAGCTGGGCGATCTGATCGCCGCGCTTAAGCAAACCTACTGCGGCGCAATCGGCGCAGAATACATGCATATCACCTCTACTGAAGAAAAACGCTGGATCCAGCAGCGCATCGAATCAGTAGCAGGGAAAGCCAGCTTTACCGCTGACGAGAAAAAACGCTTCCTGACCGAGCTGACCGCTGCGGAAGGGCTGGAACGTTATCTCGGCGCGAAATTCCCGGGTGCTAAACGCTTCTCGCTGGAAGGCGGCGATGCGCTGATCCCGATGCTCAAAGAGATGATTCGCCACGCAGGCAAGAGCGGTACCCGTGAAGTGGTTCTGGGTATGGCGCACCGTGGTCGTCTGAACGTGCTGGTCAACGTGCTGGGTAAACGCCCGCAGGAGCTGTTTGACGAATTCGCGGGTAAACATAAAGAACACCTCGGCACCGGTGACGTGAAGTACCATATGGGCTTCTCTTCCGACATGGAGACCGAAGGTGGCCTGGTGCACCTTGCACTGGCGTTTAACCCGTCACACCTCGAAATCGTCAGCCCGGTGGTTATCGGTTCCGTCCGCGCTCGTCTGGATCGCCTCGACGAACCAAGCAGCAATAAAGTTCTGCCGATTACTATCCACGGTGATGCCGCGGTGACCGGTCAGGGCGTGGTTCAGGAAACCCTGAACATGTCCAAGGCTCGTGGTTACGAAGTTGGCGGTACCGTGCGTATCGTTATCAACAACCAGGTGGGCTTTACTACCTCGAACCCGCTGGATGCGCGCTCTACGCCATACTGCACCGACATCGGTAAAATGGTTCAGGCACCGATCTTCCACGTCAACGCGGATGACCCGGAAGCGGTCGCTTTCGTTACCCGTCTGGCGCTGGATTTCCGTAATACCTTCAAACGCGATGTCTTCATCGACCTGGTGTGCTACCGCCGTCACGGCCATAACGAAGCCGATGAGCCGAGTGCAACCCAGCCGCTGATGTATCAGAAAATCAAAAAGCATCCGACGCCGCGCAAAATCTACGCCGACAAACTTGAGCAGGATAAAGTGTCGACGCTGGAAGATGCCACCGAACAGGTTAACCTCTACCGTGATGCGCTGGATGCCGGCGAATGCGTGGTCGAGGAGTGGCGCCCGATGAACCTGCACTCCTTCACCTGGTCGCCGTACCTCAACCACGAATGGGATGAGAACTACCCGAGCACCGTAGAGATGAAACGTCTGCAGGAGCTGGCCAAACGCATCAGCACCGTGCCGGACAGCATCGAAATGCAGTCTCGCGTAGCGAAGATTTATGGCGATCGTCAGGCAATGGCTGCCGGTGAGAAGCTGTTCGACTGGGGCGCTGCGGAAAACCTGGCTTACGCCACGCTGGTTGATGAAGGGATCCCCATCCGTCTGTCCGGTGAAGACTCCGGTCGCGGTACCTTCTTCCACCGCCACTCGGTCATTCATAACCAGGTGAACGGTTCGACCTACACCCCGCTGCAGCATGTGCATAACAGCCAGGAACATTTCAAAGTCTGGGACTCCGTGCTGTCTGAAGAAGCGGTCCTGGCCTTCGAATACGGCTACGCTACTGCAGAACCGCGCACGCTGACCATCTGGGAAGCGCAGTTCGGTGACTTTGCCAACGGCGCTCAGGTGGTTATCGACCAGTTCATCAGCTCCGGTGAGCAGAAATGGGGCCGTATGTGCGGTCTGGTAATGCTGCTGCCGCACGGTTACGAAGGTCAGGGCCCGGAGCACTCCTCCGCGCGTCTGGAACGTTATCTGCAACTGTGCGCTGAACAAAACATGCAGGTCTGCGTCCCGTCAACGCCAGCTCAGGTTTACCACATGCTGCGTCGTCAGGCGCTGCGCGGTATGCGCCGTCCGCTGGTGGTGATGTCGCCGAAATCTCTGCTGCGTCACCCGCTGGCAGTTTCCAGCCTTGACGAACTGGCGAACGGCACCTTCCAGCCGGCTATCGGTGAGATCGACGATCTCGACCCGAAAGGCGTGAAGCGTGTTGTGCTGTGCTCTGGTAAGGTTTACTACGACCTGCTGGAACAACGCCGTAAGAACGACCAAAAAGATGTCGCTATCGTGCGCGTAGAGCAGCTCTATCCGTTCCCGCATCAGGCGGTACAGGAAGCGCTGAAGCCTTATGCTCACGTCCATGACTTTGTCTGGTGTCAGGAAGAACCGCTCAACCAGGGCGCGTGGTACTGCAGCCAGCATCACTTCCGTGAAGTGATTCCATTTGGGGCCTCTCTGCGTTACGCAGGCCGCCCGGCCTCTGCCTCTCCGGCAGTAGGGTATATGTCCGTTCACCAGAAACAGCAACAAGATCTGGTCAATGACGCGCTGAACGTCGATTAATTAAAGGATACATAATGAGTAGCGTAGATATTCTGGTTCCCGATCTGCCTGAGTCCGTCGCTGATGCGACCGTTGCGACCTGGCATAAAAAACCGGGCGATAGCGTCCAGCGTGATGAAGTGCTGGTAGAAATCGAAACTGACAAAGTGGTACTGGAAGTACCGGCTTCAGCGGATGGCATTCTGGATGCAGTACTGGAAGATGAAGGCGCAACCGTGCTTTCTCGCCAGATCCTTGGTCGCCTGCGTGAAGGCAACAGCGCGGGTAAAGAGTCCGCCGCGAAAGCCGATGCGAAAGAGTCCACCCCGGCTCAGCGTCAACAGGCGTCTCTGGAAGAGCAGAGCAACGATGCCCTCAGCCCGGCGATCCGTCGCCTGCTGGCTGAGCACAGCCTCGATGCTAACGCGATCAAAGGCACCGGTGTTGGCGGTCGTCTGACCCGTGAAGATGTTGAGAAGCATCTGGCAGCTGCACCGGCGAAAGCTGAAGCGAAAGCACCGGCAGCCGCAGCGGCCGCTCCGGTTGCACAGCTGGGCCACCGTTCAGAAAAACGTGTTCCGATGACCCGTCTGCGCAAACGCGTTGCCGAGCGTCTGCTGGAAGCGAAAAACTCTACCGCCATGCTGACGACCTTCAACGAAGTCAACATGAAGCCGATTATGGATCTGCGTAAGCAGTACGGCGATGCCTTCGAAAAACGTCACGGTATCCGTCTGGGCTTTATGTCCTTCTACGTGAAAGCCGTGGTTGAAGCGCTGAAACGCTACCCGGAAGTGAACGCGTCCATCGATGGCGATGACGTGGTTTACCACAACTACTTCGACGTCAGCATGGCTGTGTCCACGCCGCGCGGTCTGGTAACACCGGTTCTGCGTGATGTTGACCTGCTGGGCATGGCGGACATCGAAAAGAATATTAAAGAGCTGGCAGTGAAAGGCCGTGACGGCAAGCTGACTGTAGATGACCTGATCGGCGGTAATTTCACCATTACCAACGGCGGCGTCTTCGGTTCTCTGATGTCCACGCCAATCATCAACCCACCGCAGAGCGCCATTCTGGGTATGCATGCCATTAAAGATCGCCCGATGGCGGTCAATGGCAAGGTAGAAATTCTGCCGATGATGTACCTGGCACTCTCCTACGACCACCGTCTGATTGACGGACGTGAATCGGTAGGCTTCCTGGTTGCTATTAAAGAACTGCTGGAAGACCCGACTCGTCTGCTGCTGGACGTGTAGTGATAATGGCCCGGAAGCGTTCAGCTCACCGGGCCAATAAAAACATCATCAGCGCTGTGGGCCTGCGGGCTTTACAGACTACATGATAACGATTACCTGAAGGATGGACTGAACACATGAACTTACATGAATATCAGGCAAAACAACTGTTTGCCCGCTATGGCTTACCGGCGCCGGTGGGTTATGCCTGTACTACTCCGCGTGAAGCAGAAGAGGCTGCATCAAAAATCGGTGCGGGTCCGTGGGTAGTGAAATGTCAGGTTCACGCTGGTGGCCGCGGTAAAGCGGGCGGTGTGAAAGTAGTTAACAGTAAAGAAGACATTCGCGCCTTTGCCGAGCATTGGCTGGGTAAACGTCTGGTGACCTACCAGACAGATGCTAACGGTCAGCCGGTTAACCAGATCCTGGTTGAAGCAGCGACTGATATCGCGAAAGAGCTGTATCTCGGTGCTGTTGTTGACCGTAGCTCCCGTCGCGTGGTGTTCATGGCCTCCACCGAAGGTGGCGTGGAAATCGAAAAAGTAGCGGAAGAAACGCCGCACCTGATCCACAAAATTGCCATCGATCCGCTGGCCGGCCCAATGCCGTACCAGGGTCGTGAGCTGGCGTTCAAACTGGGTCTGGAAGGTAAACAGGTTCAGCAGTTCACCAAAATCTTCATGGGTCTGGCGAACATTTTCCTGGAACGCGACCTGGCGCTGATCGAAATCAACCCGCTGGTTATCACCAAGCAGGGCGACCTGATCTGCCTCGATGGCAAATTGGGCGCTGACGGCAACGCACTGTTCCGCCAGCCGGATCTGCGTGAAATGCGCGACCAGTCTCAGGAAGATCCGCGTGAAGCTCAGGCTGCACAGTGGGAACTGAACTACGTTGCACTCGACGGCAACATCGGTTGCATGGTTAACGGCGCTGGCCTGGCGATGGGTACCATGGACATCGTTAAGCTGCACGGCGGCGAACCGGCTAACTTCCTCGACGTTGGCGGCGGCGCAACCAAAGAGCGCGTAACCGAAGCGTTCAAAATCATCCTCTCTGACGACAACGTTAAAGCGGTTCTGGTTAACATTTTCGGCGGTATCGTTCGCTGTGACCTGATTGCTGATGGCATCATCGGCGCGGTCGAAGAAGTGGGCGTTAACGTACCGGTTGTCGTACGTCTGGAAGGTAACAACGCCGAACTGGGCGCGAGAAAACTGGCTGACAGCGGCCTGAATATTATTGCAGCGAAAAGTCTGACGGACGCAGCACAGCAGGTTGTTGCCGCAGTGGAGGGGAAATAATGTCAGTTTTAATTAATAAAGATACCAAGGTTATCTGCCAGGGCTTCACCGGTAGCCAGGGTTCATTCCACTCTGAACAAGCGATTGCTTACGGTACTCAGATGGTTGGCGGCGTGACGCCAGGCAAAGGCGGCACCACGCATCTGGGCCTGCCGGTGTTCAACACCGTGCGCGAAGCCGTTGAAGCGACCGGCGCGACGGCGACCGTTATCTACGTTCCGGCTCCGTTCTGTAAAGACTCTATCCTGGAAGCGATCGACGCGGGCATCAAGCTGATCATCACCATCACCGAAGGTATCCCGACTCTGGATATGCTGACGGTGAAAGTGAAGCTGGATGAAGCTGGCGTGCGGATGATCGGTCCGAACTGCCCAGGTGTTATCACCCCGGGCGAGTGCAAAATCGGTATCATGCCGGGCCACATTCACAAGCCGGGTAAAGTGGGTATCGTTTCCCGTTCCGGTACGCTGACCTATGAAGCGGTTAAGCAGACCACTGACTATGGCTTCGGCCAGTCTACCTGCGTCGGTATCGGCGGTGACCCGATCCCAGGCTCTAACTTCATCGACATCCTGAAAATGTTCCAGGAAGACCCGCAGACCGAAGCGATCGTCATGATCGGTGAAATCGGCGGCAGCGCTGAAGAAGAAGCTGCAGCTTACATTAAAGATCACGTGACTAAGCCGGTTGTCGGCTACATCGCGGGCGTTACCGCGCCGAAAGGCAAGCGTATGGGCCACGCAGGCGCCATCATCGCTGGCGGTAAAGGTACGGCGGATGAGAAATTCGCAGCGCTGGAAGCAGCGGGTGTGAAAACCGTACGCAGCCTGGCTGATATCGGCGAAGCGCTGAAAGCCATCATCAAGTAAACCCTCTCTGCTCGTTGTGAGCAGTTAAATGTCCGATTTCGACATGGTTGGCCACCGTCAGGTGGCCTTTTTTATGCCTGCGATTCCCCGCATCAGCCATCGTGACAGCAGCATTCACCTGATGGTTTTATCGTTCTTCCCTGAGAAACCCTCTCTATTGTATTGATTTATCACCTTATTTTTATAATTATCGTGCGATTATTTCCAGGCGGGGGAGGGCAGGGTTCTCACGACTATTTTTGCTGAAAAAAGTAAAAGATAAAAATGATGACTTAATTGATGCTGTCTATTAGGCAAATTACTGTGAGGCGTCTAACATTATTCAGATCGGCGTTTTTTTTACGAAATTCGCCTTAACGTTAAAACATATTACCTGCACTTCTCATATCTCTCTTTTTGGTAACTATTGTTGGCATGTTTTAAACATGTATTTAACATTAGTTTCACCATTATTCTTTGTTGGGATACATAATTAACATGCATGAAAAAAATTGATTTATATCAAGACTTAAAGCTTGGAAAAAATCCCAAAAAATCGTTAAATTGTCGCCAATCAAATTGGCCTAAACCGGGCAAATTCGCTATATATTGATCACTGTCGTAAATGTAAAACGGATTCAATAAAATCCTGTTTATTGTAAGGTTATTGCGGCGTAATATATTGGGGAATCAATTGGGTTTTTCGTTAACGTATTTGTAACCTTTGCGAGGAGCTGTTTCATCTGGTGACGAAACGGTAACGAAGCGGGAAGCAAGTTATTTTGTATTGGGGCATGCGTATGAGCTTACTGCGGTGGGTTCATTCTCGGAGTCTTCATGCGATGAGCAAGGAGTCATGATGTTAGATATAGTCGAACTGTCGCGCTTACAGTTTGCCTTGACCGCGATGTACCACTTCCTTTTTGTGCCACTGACGCTCGGTATGGCGTTCCTGCTGGCCATCATGGAAACGGTTTACGTCCTTTCCGGCAAACAGATTTATAAAGATATGACCAAGTTCTGGGGCAAGTTGTTTGGTATCAACTTTGCGCTGGGTGTGGCAACCGGTTTGACCATGGAGTTCCAGTTCGGGACAAACTGGTCGTATTACTCTCACTACGTGGGCGATATCTTCGGTGCGCCGCTGGCGATTGAAGGTCTGATGGCCTTCTTCCTGGAATCTACCTTTGTCGGCCTGTTCTTCTTCGGCTGGGATCGTCTGGGTAAAGTGCAGCACATGGCGGTAACCTGGCTGGTCGCGCTGGGCTCCAACATGTCAGCATTGTGGATCCTCGTCGCTAACGGGTGGATGCAAAACCCGATCGCATCAGACTTCAACTTCGAAACCATGCGCATGGAAATGGTCAGCTTCTCCGAGCTGGTCCTGAACCCTGTTGCCCAGGTGAAATTTGTTCACACGGTAGCCTCCGGTTATGTCTGCGGCGCGATGTTCATTCTTGGCATCAGCTCCTACTACATGCTGCGCGGTCGTGACTTCGCCTTTGCTAAACGCTCCTTTGCTATCGCAGCCAGCTTCGGTATGGCCGCTATTCTCTCCGTTATTGTCCTCGGCGATGAATCCGGTTACGAAATGGGCGACGTGCAAAAAACCAAACTGGCGGCTATCGAAGCTGAATGGGAAACGCAGCCGGCTCCGGCGGCCTTTACCCTGTTTGGTATTCCTGACCAGGATGCACAGACTAACCACTTCGCAATTCAGATCCCTTACGCGCTGGGCATTATTGCCACCCGTTCGGTTGATAAGCCGGTTATCGGTCTGAAGGACCTGATGGCACAGCACGAAGAGCGTATCCGTAACGGGATGAAAGCTTACAGTCTGCTGGAAGAGCTGCGTGCTGGCTCCACCGATCAGGCGGTTCGCGATCAGTTCAACAACGTGAAGAAAGATTTGGGCTACGGTCTGCTGCTGAAACGCTATACCCCGAACGTTGCCGACGCGACGGAAGCACAAATCCAGCAGGCAACCAAAGATTCTATTCCACGCGTTGCGCCGCTGTACTTCGCATTCCGTATCATGGTTGCTTGCGGCATCCTGATGCTGGGGATCATTGCGGCTTCCTTCTGGACGGTGCTTCGTAATCAGATTGGCGAGAAGAAATGGCTGCTGCGCATCGCGCTGTATGCTATTCCGCTGCCATGGATCGCTATCGAATCCGGTTGGTTCGTGGCGGAATACGGCCGTCAGCCGTGGGCGATAGGTGAAGTGTTGCCGACTGCGGTGGCAAACTCGTCGCTGAGCGTGGGCGATCTGCTCTTCTCGATGCTGCTGATTTGTGGTCTGTACACCCTGTTCCTGGTGGCTGAATTGTACCTGATGTTCAAATTCGCACGCCGTGGACCAAGCAGCCTGAAAACTGGTCGCTACCACTTTGAGCAGTCTTCCACGACTACTCAGCCGGCACGCTAAGACAGGAGTCGTGAAATGATCGATTATGAAGTATTACGTTTAATCTGGTGGCTGCTGATCGGCGTACTGTTGATTGGTTTTGCCGTCACCGATGGTTTCGACATGGGGGTGGGCATGCTCACCCGCTTCCTCGGTCGCAATGACACCGAACGTCGAATCATGATTAACTCCATCGCCCCGCACTGGGACGGAAACCAGGTGTGGCTGATCACCGCGGGCGGCGCGCTGTTTGCCGCCTGGCCGACGGTGTACGCTGCGGCGTTCTCCGGCTTCTATGTGGCGATGATCCTGGTGCTGGCTTCCTTGTTCTTCCGTCCGGTAGGTTTTGACTATCGTTCGAAGATTGAAGACACCCGCTGGCGTAACATGTGGGACTGGGGCATTTTCATCGGTAGCTTTGTACCGCCGCTGGTGATTGGTGTCGCATTCGGTAACCTGCTGCAGGGCGTACCGTTCCACATGGACGAGTATATGCGCCTGTACTACACCGGTAACTTCTTCCAGCTGCTGAACCCGTTTGGTCTGCTGGCCGGTATTGTTAGCGTGGCGATGATCCTGACCCAGGGCGCGACCTATCTGCAGATGCGTACCGTAGGCGAACTGCACCTGCGTGCCCGCGTCACCTCTCAGGTTGCGGCGCTGGTTACCCTGGTGTGCTTCCTGCTGGCAGGGGTGTGGGTGGTTTACGGTATCGATGGTTACGTAGTGACCACCGCTATCGATCACTCTGCGCCGTCTAACCCGCTGACCAAAGAAGTTGCGCGTCAGGCTGGTGCATGGCTGGTTAACTTCCAGAACATGCCGGCACTGTGGATTATCCCGGCGCTGGGCGTAGTACTGCCGCTGCTGACCATTGTGACTTCACGTCTGGAAAAAGGCGCGCTGGCGTTTGTCTTCTCTTCCGTGACCCTGGCGTGCATCATCCTGACCTGTGGGATTGCGATGTTCCCGTTCATCATGCCGTCCAGCACAATGATGAACGTTAGTCTGACCATGTGGGATGCAACCTCCAGCCAGCTGACGTTGAACGTGATGACCTACGCGGCGATTGTCTTCGTGCCGATTATTCTGGCGTACACCACCTGGTGTTACTGGAAAATGTTTGGCCGCATCACTCGCGAAGACATCGAAAAGAACACCCACTCGCTGTACTAAGGTAAGGAGCTATAAATGTGGTATTTCGCATGGATTTTGGGAACGCTTCTTGCCTGTGCTTTTGGCGTGATTACTGCGTTAGCGCTTGAGCACGTTGAAGCGACCAAAGCAGGTAAAGAAGAACATTGATGAGTAAAATTATCGCAATGATGTATGCGGTAATGGACAAGCGCCCGTTAAGGGCGCTTTCCTTATTGATGGCTCTGCTGCTGGCAGGGTGCATCATGTGGGATCCGTCGCGCTTCGCGGCGAAAACCAGTTCACTGGAGATCTGGCACGGGTTCCTGCTGATGTGGGCCGTGTGCGCCGGGGTTATCCACGGTGTGGGTTTCAGCCCGCGAGCCGTCCACTGGAAAGGGATTTTTTGTCCACTTATCGCTGATATTGTCCTCATTACAGGGCTGTTTTTCTTCTTCTTTTGAAAGAGAAGAGAATAAGAGAACTCTGTTATCCTCATGGGCTTGCATAAGCCCATAAAAATTTACTCGCTGTTTACTTTCTCCCATTCCCAACCACGTTCCCCGCGCGTATAGTAGCGAAGTTTGAAAGCACTACTCTTTTTTTGCATTACCGGGATGTAAAGTGAATACAACGCTGTTTCGATGGCCGGTACGTGTCTACTATGAAGACACCGATGCCGGTGGTGTGGTTTACCACGCCAGCTACGTCGCTTTTTATGAAAGAGCACGCACAGAGATGCTGCGCCACCATCACTTCAGTCAGCAGGTTCTGCTGGCTGAACGAGTTGCCTTCGTGGTTCGCAAAATGACGCTGGAATATTTTGCGCCCGCCAGACTCGACGATATGCTCGAAATCCAGACAGAAATCACCTCAATGCGAGGCACCTCTTTGGTTTTCACGCAGCGAATCGTCAACGCAGAGAATACAGTTTTGAATGAAGCTGAAGTTCTCATTGTGTGCGTTGATCCACTCTTAATGAAGCCTCGTGCGCTTCCCAAGTCTATTGTCGCGGAGTTTAAGCAGTGACTGACATGAATATCCTTGATTTGTTCCTGAAGGCGAGCCTTCTGGTTAAACTTATCATGTTGATTTTGATTGGTTTTTCTATCGCTTCCTGGGCTATCATTATTCAGAGAACGCGTATCCTCAATACGGCAAGCCGCGAAGCGGAAGCTTTTGAAGACAAATTCTGGTCGGGCATCGAGCTGTCTCGCCTGTATCAGGAAAGCCAGGGGCGTCGCGATAACCTGGTGGGGTCTGAACAGATTTTTTACAGCGGTTTCAAGGAGTTCGCCCGTTTGCATCGCGCAAACAGCCATGCGCCTGAAGCCGTGGTTGAGGGCGCGTCGCGTGCGATGCGTATCTCTATGAACCGCGAGCTGGAAACCCTGGAAACGCATATTCCGTTCCTCGGAACCGTCGGCTCCATCAGCCCGTATATCGGTCTGTTCGGTACCGTCTGGGGGATCATGCACGCCTTTATTGCACTCGGTGCGGTAAAACAGGCGACACTGCAGATGGTTGCACCAGGTATCGCGGAAGCGCTTATCGCGACGGCAATCGGCCTGTTTGCGGCAATCCCGGCGGTCATGGCCTATAACCGTTTGAACCAGCGCGTGAACAAACTTGAACTGAACTACGACAACTTTATGGAAGAGTTCACCGCGATTCTGCACCGTCAGGCGTTTACCAGCAGCGAAAGCAATAAGGGGTAAGCCATGGCCAGAGCACGTGGACGCGGACGTCGCGAACTGAAGTCCGAGATCAACATCGTTCCGCTGCTGGATGTCCTGTTGGTGCTGTTGCTGATTTTTATGGCGACCGCACCGATCATTACGCAGAGCGTAGAGGTCGACCTGCCGGATGCGACGGAATCACAAGCGGTTAAAAGCAATGATGAGCCGCCGGTGATCGTTGAGGTTTCCGGCATCGGGCAGTACAGCGTAAAAGTGGGCCCGGAAACGCTGTCGCAGCTGCCGCCAGAGCAGGTTATTGCTGAAGCGAAACGCCGACTCGACGCGAACGAGAAAACGGTGTTCCTGATCGGCGGTGCGAAAGACGTCCCTTACGATGAAATTATTAAAGCGCTTAACCTGTTGCATAGCGCAGGGGTTAAATCGGTTGGCTTAATGACCAAGCCTATTTAATCGCTTCAGATATGTGCGCCCGTGAGGCCGTTGGCGGCGAGAGTAACTGGCTCGCTGCCGGCGAGCATAGCGGGTACAGGCGAACAGTTTTTGGGAACCGATAGTGTCAAAGGCAACCGAACAAAACGACAAGCTTAAACGAGCGATCATAGTTTCAGTCGCGCTGCACATCATTCTGATCGCGCTGCTGATCTGGAGTTCGTTCGATGAGCATCTGGATACCTCTGCCGGTGGCGGCGGGGGTTCTTCCATTGATGCGGTGATGGTTGATCCTGGGGCGGTCGTGAATAACTACAACCGTCAGCAGCAGCAGCAGGCCAGTTCGCGTCGTGCCGCTGAGCAGCGCGAAAAGCAGGCTCAGCTGCAGGCGGAAGAACTGCGTGAAAAGCAGGCCGCAGAGCAAGAGCGTCTGAAGCAGCTTGAGCAGGATCGTCTGCAGGCGCAGGAAGCCGCTAAAGAAGCGAAAGAACAGCAGAAGCAGGCTGAAGAAGCCGCGGAGAAAGCGGCTGCTGCCGCGAAAGCCAAAGCAGATTCTCAGGCCAAAGAAGCGCAGGAAGCTGCAGCAAAAGCTGCCGCTGATGCGAAGGCGAAAGCGGATGCTCAGGCGAAAGTAGCGGAAGCTGCGGCAGCCAAAGCCGCCGCTGATGCGAAGAAACAGGCTGAAGCCGAAGCGGCGAAAGCCGCTGCAGATGCTCAGAAGAAAGCGGAAGCCGTAGCAGCGAAAGCCGCCGCGGACGCCGCGAAAAAAGCGCAGCAGCAGGCTGAGAAGCAAGCTAAGCAGGAAGCTGCTAAGCAGGCAGCAGCCGAGAAAGCCGCGGCTGAAAAAGCCGCCGCCCAGAAGGCAGCCTCTGAGAAAGCGGCCGCAGATAAAGCCGCCGCCGCCGAGAAAGCCGCAGCGGAAAAAGCAGAAAAAGCCGCAGCAGCTAAAGCTGCAGCAGCGGAAAAAGCGGCCGCAGATAAAGCAGCTAAGGCCGCCGCAGCGAAAGCAGCAGCAGCGAAAAAAGCGGCTGCCGCGAAAGATGCTGATGGCGTCGACGACCTACTGGGTGACCTGAGTTCAGGTAAGAATGCGCCGAAAGGCGGCAGTGCAAAAGGTCAGGGGCAACCTGCCAATGCGGCAGGAACATCAGGCAGTAATGGTGGGGCTTCCGGGGCTGATATTAGCGCCTATGCATCGCAAATTCGAAATGCCATTCAAAGCAAATTGTATGGTGCGGACCTGTATGCTGGTAAGTCTTGCGTGTTGCATATTAAGCTGGGATCAGATGGTCAACTGCTTGATGTTCAACAGGAAGGTGGGGATCCGGCGCTTTGCCAGGCTGCGGTGACAGCTGCGAAGACGGCGCGAATTCCTAAACCGCCTAGCCAGGCTGTTTATGAGAAAATTAAAGATGCCAAACTAGACTTTAAACTGTAATGATTTTCCCCGTGCAAGCGGGGCAAAACAATCTATGGTAGTCACTGGGTTTTGGTAGTTTTGTATATTTGAGTTTGTTAACATTCTGCTAAATTATCGTGGGCTTTCCGCCCGGATAAGGGAGATATGATGAAGCAGGCATTACGAGTAGCATTTGGTTTTTTAATGCTGTGGGCGGCAGTGCTGCACGCAGAAGTACGTATCGAGATCACCCAAGGGGTGGACTCGGCACGCCCGATCGGCGTTGTGCCGTTCCAGTGGGCTGGGCCGGGTGCTGCGCCTGAAGATATTGGCGGTGTCGTGGCGGCTGACCTGCGTAACAGCGGTAAGTTCAACCCACTGGATCGCTCGCGTCTGCCTCAGCAACCGGGTACTGCACAAGAAGTGCAGCCGGCGGCATGGTCTGCGCTGGGTATCGATGCAGTCGTGGTTGGTCAGGTGACTGGTAACCCGGATGGCTCGTACAACGTAGCGTACCAGCTGGTCGATACCGGCGGTGCTCCGGGGACGATTCTGGCGCAAAACTCTTATAAGGTCACTAAACAGTACCTGCGCTATGCGGCTCACACCGCCAGCGACGCGGTATTTGAGAAGCTGACTTCTATTAAGGGTGCGTTCCGTACTCGTATTGCCTACGTGGTGCAGACCAACGGCGGCCAGTTCCCGTACGAACTGCGCGTCTCTGACTACGATGGCTACAACCAGTTCACCGTTCACCGTTCACCGCAGCCGCTGATGTCTCCGGCATGGTCTCCGGACGGTTCTAAACTGGCTTACGTGACCTTCGAAAGCGGTCGTTCAGCGCTGGTTGTGCAGACGCTGGCTAACGGCGCGGTGCGTCAGATTGCCTCTTTCCCGCAGCATAACGGGGCACCGGCCTTCTCGCCGGACGGTTCTAAACTGGCATTTGCGCTGTCAAAAACCGGTAGCCTGCAGCTGTATGTGATGGAACTGGGCTCTGGTCAGATTCGTCAGATCACCACCGGTCGCAGCAACAACACCGAACCAACCTGGTTCCCGGACAGCCAAAACCTGGCCTTTACGTCTGACCAGGCCGGTCGTCCGCAGGTGTACAAAGTCAGCATCGGCGGCGGTACTCCGCAGCGTATCTCCTGGGAAGGTTCTCAGAACCAGGATGCGGATGTCAGCAGCGATGGTAAATTTATGGTAATGGTGAGCTCGGCCAGCGGTCAGCAGCACATTGCCAAACAAGATCTGGTAGCGGGTGGCGTACAAGTTTTGTCGTCAACGTTCCTGGATGAAACGCCAAGTCTGGCACCTAACGGCACTATGGTAATCTACAGCTCTTCTCAGGGGATGGGATCCGTGCTGAATCTGGTTTCTACAGATGGGCGTTTCAAAGCGCGTCTTCCGGCGACTGATGGACAGGTCAAATTCCCTGCCTGGTCTCCGTATCTGTGATAATAAATAATTGATTATTAAAGGAATCAAAGAAATGCAACTGAACAAAGTGCTGAAAGGGCTGATGATCGCTCTGCCGGTTATGGCAATCGCGGCGTGTTCTTCTAACAAGAATGCCAGCAACGACCAGAGCGGTGAAGGCATGTTGGGTGCCGGCACTGGTATGGATGCTAACGCTAACGGTGGCAACATGTCTTCCGAAGAGCAAGCTCGTCTGCAAATGCAGCAGCTGCAGCAGAACAACATCGTTTACTTCGATCTGGACAAGTACGATATCCGTTCTGACTTCGCTGCAATGCTGGATGCGCACGCTAACTTCCTGCGTAGCAACCCATCCTATAAAGTGACTGTTGAAGGTCACGCGGATGAGCGCGGTACTCCGGAATACAACATCGCTCTGGGTGAGCGTCGTGCTAACGCCGTTAAGATGTATCTGCAGGGCAAAGGTGTTTCCGCCGACCAGATCTCCATCGTTTCTTACGGTAAAGAAAAACCTGCAGTACTGGGTCACGACGAAGCGGCTTACGCTAAAAACCGTCGCGCCGTACTGGTTTACTAAGAGAATTGCATGAGCAGTAACTTCAGACATCATCTGTTGAGTCTGTCGTTACTGGTTGGCATAGCGGCCCCCTGGGCCGCTTTTGCTCAGGCGCCAATCAGTAGTGTCGGCTCTGGCTCGGTCGAAGACCGCGTCACTCAGCTCGAGCGTATTTCTAACGCTCACAGCCAGCTTTTAACCCAACTTCAACAACAGCTCTCCGATAACCAAAATGATATTGATTCCCTGCGCGGTCAGATTCAGGAAAGCCAGTATCAGTTGAATCAGGTTGTTGAACGCCAGAAACAAATCCTGCTACAAATCGACGCGCTTGGTAGCGGCGGTGCAGCAGCAGGTGCCCAGACCTCATCGTCTGCGGGTGATCAGGGCGCAGCAGCAGCTACAGCGGCGCCAGCAGCCTCCTCAGGCGCTCCGGCGTCGAGCGGTGATGCCAATACTGATTACAACGCGGCGATTGCGCTGGTGAAGGATCCTTCGCGCCAGGATGACGCGATGGCGGCATTTCAGACTTTCGTTAAACAGTACCCGGATTCAACATATCAGCCGAACGCCAACTACTGGCTCGGTCAGTTGAATTACAATAAGGGGAAAAAGGACGATGCCGCGTACTATTTTGCTTCCGTGGTGAAAAATTACCCGAAATCCCCTAAAGCGCCAGATGCGATGTTTAAGGTTGGCGTGATCATGCAGGACAAAGGGGATACGGCGAAGGCAAAAGCCGTCTACCAGCAGGTCGTGAGTAAATTTCCCGGCACCGATGGTGCAAAACAAGCTCAGAAACGTCTTAACGCGCTGGGATGATTATGGCATGACCAGAAATCGCATTATTTCTGGTCTTGTCGCGTGAATCCTAAGCAGTCAGATGTTTTTTATCGAAATACTTGTTGCGCTGAATTCTTAAATCAGTAATATATGCCGCCGTTGCCAAGGGATATCGAACAAGCCTGAAGCGGCAAAAAAAGTGGGTCGTTAGCTCAGTTGGTAGAGCAGTTGACTTTTAATCAATTGGTCGCAGGTTCGAATCCTGCACGACCCACCACTAATTAGCAGTATCCAGCGTAGTATCGGGTGATTAGCTCAGCTGGGAGAGCACCTCCCTTACAAGGAGGGGGTCGGCGGTTCGATCCCGTCATCACCCACCACTCGGGTCGTTAGCTCAGTTGGTAGAGCAGTTGACTTTTAATCAATTGGTCGCAGGTTCGAATCCTGCACGACCCACCAATTTTTGATTGGTGACGAGTGAAGAATAATTCAGGTTGTACCCGAGCGGGTCGTTAGCTCAGTTGGTAGAGCAGTTGACTTTTAATCAATTGGTCGCAGGTTCGAATCCTGCACGACCCACCAATTTAACATCGAATGTTGATGTTAAACGTGAAGGATAACGTTGCACAGCAACGGCCCGTAGGGCGAGGCAAAGCCGAGTCATCCTGCACGACCCACCATCCTGAATAATTAAAGCATCAAATCCCGAAAGGGGTCGTTAGCTCAGTTGGTAGAGCAGTTGACTTTTAATCAATTGGTCGCAGGTTCGAATCCTGCACGACCCACCAATGTAAAAAGGCGCCCTAAAGGCGCCTTTTTGCTATGCGCCGCTTTCTCCCGTCACATGCTTATCCTCCTGCCGTAGCCTCTGGCTGACAGCAAATTCCACACGACATTTTCTGTACAATCCGTTATCTTGTTTAGCATATAAAACACCACAACCGTCGCTATGCCGTCTTCTGGCATATTAACGGTTTTTTCGTTAAGCCAGTAAAACGAGATTGCAAGATGAGCGTAATGTTTGACCCTGAAACGGCGATTTATCCTTTTCCGCCCAAACCGTTGCCACTCAGCCGCGACGAAAAACACTTTTATCGTGAAAAGATTAAACGTCTGCTGCGTGAACGTGATGCGGTCATGGTTGCCCACTATTATACCGACCCGGAAATTCAGCAACTGGCAGAGGAGACCGGCGGGTGCATCTCTGACTCGCTGGAGATGGCCCGGTTCGGCGCCCGTCACCAGGCATCAACGCTGTTGGTCGCCGGAGTTCGCTTTATGGGAGAGACGGCAAAAATCCTCAGCCCGGAAAAAACGATCCTGATGCCAACCTTACATGCCGAGTGTTCACTGGATCTCGGCTGTCCGATTGAGGAGTTTTCCGCGTTTTGCGATGCGCACCCGGACCGCACCGTCGTGGTCTACGCCAATACCTCCGCGGCGGTCAAAGCACGCGCCGATTGGGTGGTGACCTCAAGCATTGCGGTGGAACTGATTGAGCATCTTGATAGTTTGGGCGAAAAAATTATTTGGGCGCCGGACCGTCATCTGGGTAATTACGTGCAAAAACAGACCGGTGCCGACGTACTGTGCTGGCAGGGCGCCTGTATTGTGCATGATGAGTTTAAAACCCAGGCGCTGACGCGGATGAAAGCGTTGTATCCCGATGCCGCTATTCTGGTGCACCCGGAGTCACCGCAGTCGATCGTGGATATGGCGGACGCGGTAGGTTCGACCAGCCAGCTGATTAACGCCGCGAAAACCCTGCCGCAGCGCCAGCTCATTGTGGCTACCGACCGCGGGATCTTCTACAAAATGCAGCAGGCCGTCCCGGATAAAGAACTGCTGGAAGCGCCGACGGCAGGTGAGGGGGCAACCTGTCGCAGCTGCGCCCACTGTCCGTGGATGGCAATGAACGGCCTGAAAGCCATTGCTGAAGGGCTGGAGCGTGGGGGCAAGGAGCATGAAATCCATGTGGATGAAACGCTGCGCGCCGGTGCATTAATTCCGCTTAACAGAATGTTGGATTTTGCCGCTACACTACGGGGATAGGGGTTTAACACATCATCAATACGGTTCGGGGAAAATATGGACTTTTTTAGTACACAGAACATCCTGGTGCACATACCCATCGGTGCCGGGGGATACGACTTATCATGGATTGAAGCGGTCGGTACGGTTGCCGGGCTGCTGTGTATCTGGCTGGCGAGCCTGGAAAAGATCAGCAACTATGCTTTCGGGCTGATCAACGTCACCCTGTTTGCCATTATTTTCTTCCAGATTCAGCTGTATGCCAGCCTGCTGCTGCAGGTGTTTTTCTTCGCGGCCAACGTGTACGGCTGGTACGCCTGGTCCCGTCAGACCAGCAATCATGAAGCCGAGCTGCAGATTCGCTGGCTGCCTTTGCCGAAGGCGCTGGGCTGGCTGACGGCCTGCGTTGTGGCCATTGGCTTGATGACGGTATTCATTAACCCGGTCTTCGCGTTCCTGACGCGGATTGCGGTCACGCTGATGCAGGGGCTGGGGCTGCAGGTTACGATGCCGGATCTACAGCCGGACGCCTTCCCGTTCTGGGACTCCTGCATGATGGTACTGTCGATTGCGGCAATGATTTTAATGACCCGCAAATATGTCGAGAACTGGCTACTGTGGGTGATCATCAACATCATCAGCGTGGTGATCTTTGCGCTTCAGGGCGTCTACGCGATGTCGCTGGAATACCTGCTGCTGACCTTCATTGCCCTCAACGGTAGCCGGATGTGGATGAACAGCGCGCGTGAGCGAGGTTCTCACGCGTTTTCTCGTTAGTGATGGTGGTGATGCTCATGCCCGGCGTGCGTCATGTTAAGACGGCATTCCGGGCCGCTGCAGGGCTGATACTCCATCTGCACGGTCACATGCTCAATCGCATATTTGTGATGTAAAAACTCCTGAATGCGGTTCAGCAAGGCGTCGTGATCGTGCGGGGGAACCACCTGAACATGCAGTGTCATCACCGTTTTTTCGCCAACCAGCCAGACGTGAACATGATGAACGTCGCGGACTTCAGCAACGGAGCGGCGTAAATCCCGCTTCAGCCCCTCGACATCCAGCGAGCGCGGCGCCCCTTCCAGCAGTTCGTTCATACTTTCCTGCAACAGCCGCCAGGCGCTGCGCAGCACCAGACACGACACCAGCACCGACAGTATCGGGTCAATCGGCGTCCAGCCGGTGGTGATAATCACGATGGCGGCGACGATGGCCCCGACCGACCCCAGCAGGTCGCCCAGAACGTGTAGTGCGGCGGCGCGCACGTTGAGATTTCGCTCCTCGCTACCGCGATGGAGGATCCAGAATGCCAGGATATTTGCCAGCAAGCCGGCCACGGCGATCACCATCATGGCGGTGCCCGCTACCGGCTGCGGATGGTTGAAACGCTGAATCGCTTCCCAGACAATCAGGATGGTGATCGCCACCAGCGCAATAGCGTTAACGAAAGCCGCCAGAGTGGTCAGGCGCAACCAGCCGAAGGTATGGCGGGTGTTGGGAGGGCGACTGGCGAAGCGCACTGCCAGCAGCGCAAACAGCAGGGCGGCTGAATCGGTCAGCATATGACCGGCATCGGCCAGCAGCGCCAGAGAACCAGAAACGACGCCGCCAATGGCTTCAATAATCATAAAGCCGGCGGTGACGATGAAAGCCTGAAGCAGACGTTTTTCGTTACCGTTATCCGTGGTCTGCGAAGGGGTATGAGCGTGGGCCATCGAAGCATCCTGTCATTATGTTATCAGTGAGTATCCGATCTGCTGACAGATTAGCGGTAATTATGCGTCGATTCCATCAGCCCGTACTATCCCCTTCATTCTTCACGTTGCTTGGGTGTTGGCTGTATCCGTTCACCCCAGTCACTTACTTGAGTAAGTTCCTGAGGATTCACGGCCTTGTCGCCTACAAGCAGCTCGAATTATTTTGGGTATATCGGTGATGCGTGGCGGGCTTTCCGAACAGTCTGGCACGATAAAATAGTGAAAACAGCGGGCCAGGAAGCATGATTGTGTGATGACGTTAAATAGGCGATATATAATATTTATTCACGCGTCATTTGTAGTGTTTGTTACTGATTATGCGCTTTGTTTTTCGCTAATTCTTACTGTTTGTATTGTTTTTTTCTATTTAATCAGTGAATTAATGTGCTGACTGTAAAATCCAGTTTACACTTTTCTGGCGGCGAGTTAGATTGAAAGCATTGCACTCAATTGATTAAGTATGGCAACGCTGGAAATAAAATGAATTATCAGAACGACGATTTACGTATTAAAGAGATCAACGAATTATTACCTCCCGTTGCGCTCCTGGAAAAATTCCCCGCTACCGAAAATGCTGCTAACACCGTGGCACACGCACGCAAAGCGATCCATCAGATCCTGAAAGGCAATGACGATCGTTTGCTGGTGGTGATTGGCCCATGCTCAATTCACGATCCCGCCGCGGCGAAAGAGTATGCGGAACGCCTGCTGGCGCTTCGGGAAGAGCTGAAAGGCGAACTGGAAGTCGTAATGCGCGTCTACTTTGAAAAGCCGCGTACCACGGTGGGCTGGAAAGGGCTGATTAACGATCCGCATATGGATAACAGCTTCCGCATCAACGACGGTCTGCGTATTGCTCGTAAGCTGCTGCTGGAGATTAACGACAGCGGCCTGCCTGCGGCGGGTGAGTTCCTCGATATGATCACCCCGCAGTACGTTGCCGACCTGATGAGCTGGGGCGCCATCGGCGCGCGTACCACCGAATCTCAGGTGCATCGTGAACTCTCTTCAGGCCTGTCCTGCCCGGTTGGTTTTAAAAACGGTACGGACGGCACGATTAAGGTCGCTATCGACGCGATTAACGCCGCCGGTGCGCCGCACTGCTTCCTGTCGGTGACCAAATGGGGTCACTCAGCGATTGTGAACACCAGCGGGAACAGTGATTGCCATATCATCCTGCGCGGCGGTAAAGAGCCGAACTACAGCGCGAAGCATGTGGCTGAAGTGAAAGTCGGGCTGGCAAAAGCCGGTCTGCCATCGCAGATCATGATCGATTTCAGCCACGCGAACTCCAGCAAGCAGTTTAAAAAGCAGATGGAAGTGGGGGCGGACGTTTGCCAGCAGGTTGCCAACGGCGAACAGGCGATTATGGGTGTGATGATTGAAAGCCACCTGGTGGAAGGCAGCCAGAGCCTGGAAAGCGGTGAGCCGCTGACCTACGGCAAAAGCGTCACCGACGCCTGTATTGGCTGGGAAGATACCGATACCATCCTGCGCCAGCTGGCGGAAGCGGTAAAAGCCCGTCGCGGTTAATCGTTTTGACTATCGCCCGGCGGCAATAACGGCGGGCAAATAAAAAAGCGTGGACGAATCCACGCTTTTTTTATGGGAGCCAGCGACGATTACTTCGCTTTACCCTGGTTTGCTACCGCAGCGGCTTTAGCGGCGATTTCATCCGCGTTGCCCAGATAGTAGTGTTTGATCGGTTTGAAGTTTTCGTCGAACTCATAAACCAGCGGTACGCCGGTCGGGATGTTCAGTTCGAGGATTTCGTCTTCGCCCATGTTGTCCAGGTATTTAACCAGGGCACGCAGGGAGTTACCGTGAGCGGCGATAATCACGCGCTCACCGCTTTTCAGACGCGGCAGAATGGTTTCGTTCCAGTACGGTACGACGCGCTCGATGGTCAGCGCCAGGCTCTCAGTGACCGGCAGCTCTTTATCGGTCAGTTTCGCGTAACGCGGATCGTGACCCGGGAAACGCTCATCGTCTTTGGTCAGTTCTGGCGGGGTGATGGCAAAGCCACGTCGCCACTGTTTAACCTGCTCATCACCGTATTTTTCTGCGGTTTCTGCTTTGTTCAGACCCTGCAGCGCACCGTAGTGACGTTCGTTCAGCTTCCAGGACTTCTCAACCGGCAGCCAGGCCTGATCCAGTTCATCCAGCACGTTCCACAGGGTGTGGATGGCACGTTTCAGCACCGAGGTATAAGCAAAATCGAAGCTGAAGCCTTCATCTTTCAGCAGTTTACCAGCGGCTTTTGCTTCACCAACGCCTTTCTCAGACAGATCAACATCGTACCAACCGGTGAAACGGTTTTCGTTGTTCCATTGGCTTTCGCCGTGACGGACCAGTACCAGCTTAGTTACAGCCATACACTTACTCCTCAATACACGCCATCCTCCGCGCCGCCTGAGGCGACCCGAAAACGGTAGTGCATATGTTTATTGATTGATAACTATTCTCATTATATTGCCGTCATTTGCATCACGGCAACGCTTATCCCTAACCATAGCGAAAATAGTGGCTCAGTGTAAGATCCTTGTAAATCGACGGTTATGTTTTTGTCGGTAAGTGGCGTATTTTTCAACGAAAAGGCCAAAAAAAAGCCCTCCAACAGGAGGGCGGGGGATTATCCGGCGATAAACTGATATTCCGTCAGGCTGACATACTCCTCGCCCGGGCGTAACACGCAGTCGGGTTGCGGCCATTCCGGATGGTTAGGTGAGTCCGGCAGGAATTCACTTTCCAGCGCCAGGCCTTGCCAGTCAGCGTAGGGTTGCTCCGTTCGCGACGGGGTGCCACCCAGGTAGTTGCCGGAATAAAACTGCAGCGCCGGGGCGGAGGTATACACCGTCATCTGCAGTTTTTGATCCTGTGACCAGACATGGGCTGCCGCCTTGCGAGCATCGCCTTTCGCCTGCAGCAGGAAGGCGTGATCGTAGCCCTTCACCTTGCGCTGATCTTCATCGCGCAGGAAATCGTCCGCCACCGCTTTCGGCGTGCGGAAATCAAAGCTGGTCAGGGTCACATTCCGCAACGTGCCGCCGGGAATGCCGTCGCTCTCAACCGGCAGATAGCTGTCGGCGAAAATTTGCAGCAGGTGGTTGCGCACGTCGGTTTGCCCGCCGTCGAGGTTGAAATAGACGTGGTTGGTCAGGTTAACCGGGCAGGGCTGGTCAACCGTGGCACGATACTCGATAGCAATGCGGTTATCTTCCGTAAGACGATAGTGCGCGGTAGCCGTCAGGTTGCCCGGGAACCCCTGATCGCCGTCATCGGAGGTTATAGCAAACAGCACCTGATGTTCATCGGCGCTGACGATTTGCCAGCGACGCTTGTCAAAGCCGTCAGGCCCGCCGTGCAGCTGATGTCCGGCCTCGTTAGAGGGGATCAGATTGACGGTCTGACCATCAAGGCTAAAGCGGCTGTTGGCGATACGGTTGGCATAGCGGCCCACGGAGGCGCCAAGATAAGCCGCCTGACGGGTGTAATCTTCCGGCACAGCACAGCCGAGCAGCGCTTCACGGACTTCGCCATCGGCCAGGGGGACCTGCGCGGAGAGCAACGTGGCGCCCCAGTCCATCAGGGTAACGACCATCCCGCCAGTATTGCGCAGGACGATCAGATTCCACGGCTGCCCGTCGGGCGCCCGGTCTGTTGTCTGGTTTAGCACTGGCCGGCCCCCTGAGATGGTTTGCACACGTAGAAGGTCTCTTTAATGCCGGTTTTGGCTTCATACTGCTGCGCCACGGCCTGCTGAACGGTCGCCACCAGATCTTCCGGCACCAGCGCCACGATGCAGCCGCCAAATCCGCCGCCGGTCATGCGTACGCCGCCTTTATCACCGATGGTGGCTTTAACGATGTCTACCAGGGTGTCAATTTGCGGCACGGTAATTTCAAAGTCATCGCGCATTGAGGCATGCGATTCGGCCATCAGCTCGCCCATGCGCTTCAGATCGCCTTTTTCCAGCGCGGTAGCGGCTTCGAGCGTGCGGGCGTTTTCAGTCAGCACGTGGCGGACGCGTTTTGCCACCACCGGGTCCAGTTCACTGGCGACGGCATTGAATTCGGCAAGGGTGACGTCACGCAGCGCCGGCTGCTGGAAGAAACGCGCGCCGGTTTCACACTGCTCGCGGCGGGTGTTGTATTCGCTACCCACGAGGGTGCGTTTAAAATTACTGTTGATGATCACCACCGCGACGCCTTTCGGCATGGAGACGGCTTTGGTGCCTAACGTACGGCAGTCGAGCAGCAGGGCGTGATCTTTCTTACCCAGCGCGGAGATCAGCTGGTCCATGATGCCGCAGTTGCAGCCCACGAACTGGTTCTCTGCTTCCTGGCCGTTGAGGGCGATTTGCGCGCCGTCCAGCGGCAGATGGTACAGCTGCTGGAACACGGTTCCGACCGCCACTTCCAGCGATGCGGAGGAGCTTAAGCCCGCCCCCTGTGGGACGTTGCCGCTGATGACCAGATCCGCACCGTTGAACTGGTTGTTACGCTGTTGCAGATGTTTCACGACGCCGCGGACGTAGTTTGACCACTGCTGGCTGTCGTGGCTGACGATTGGCTTATCCAGGGAGAATTCGTCGGTCTGATTATCGTAATCAGCGGCAATCACCCGCACGATACGGTCCGTACGCGGCGCACAGCTGATCACCGTCTGGTAATCAATGGCGCAGGGCAGCACGAAGCCGTCGTTGTAGTCGGTGTGTTCGCCGATCAGGTTGACGCGCCCCGGCGCCTGAATGACGTGGGTGGCAGGGTAGCCAAATTTTTCAGCAAACAGGGCTTGGGTGGTTTCTTTCAGACTCATTGTTATTCTCCGGATTCGCGAAAATGGACGTCGCTGACTGCCCGCAGGCTCCCGGCGGCTTGTTCTGCCGTCAGGTCACGCTGGGTTTCGGCCAGCATTTCGTAGCCGACCATAAATTTGCGCACCGTCGCAGAGCGCAACAGCGGCGGATAAAAGTGAGCGTGCAGCTGCCAGTGATGATTGTCTTCGCCCGTAAACGGCGCGCCGTGCCAGCCCATGGAATAGGGGAATGAGCACTGGAACAGGTTGTCGTAGCGGCTGGTCAGCTTTTTCAGCGCCAGCGCCAGATCGCTGCGCTGCGCTGGGGTTAAATCGGTCAGACGCAACACGTGCGCTTTCGGCAGCAGCAGCGTCTCAAATGGCCACGCGGCCCAGTAAGGCACCACCGCCAGCCAGTGTTCAGTTTCCACCACCGTCCGGCTGCCGTCGGCTAATTCACGCTGCACGTAATCCACCAGCATCGGTGAACCTTGTTCAGCGAAGTAGGCTTTTTGCAGACGATCTTCGCGTTCGGCCTCATTTGGCAGGAAGCTGTTGGCCCAGACCTGGCCGTGCGGGTGCGGGTTGGAGCAGCCCATCGCCGCGCCTTTATTTTCAAACACCTGCACCCACGGGTAGCGTTCGCCCAACTCGGCGGTCTGTTCCTGCCACGTTTTAACCACGCCTTCCAGCGCCTCTACGCTCAGCTCAGGCAGCGTTTTGCTGTGATCTGGCGAGAAGCAGATGACCCGACTGGTGCCACGAGCACTCTGGCAACGCATCAGCGGATCGTCGCTTTCAGGTGCATCGGGGGTATCGGTCATCAATGCCGCAAAGTCATTGGTAAACACGTAGGTACCGGTGTAATTCGGGTTAGTGTCGCCGGTGACGCGGGTATTCCCCGGGCACAGGAAACAATCCGGATCGTGCGCCGGCAAGGTCAGCTTTGCCGGCGTTTCCTGCGCCCCTTGCCAGGGGCGCTTGGCGCGATGCGGTGATACCAGAATCCACTGCCCGGTTAACGGGTTATAACGACGATGCGGATGGTCGACGGGGTTAAATACGCTCATGACGGTTCCTTAGTCTGGGTAACCCTGAGGATGACGGGACTGCCAGTGCCAGGTGTCCTGCGCCATCTCGTCAAGGTTGCGCGTAACGCGCCAGTTAAGCTCGCGGTCGGCCTTTTCGGCATCCGCCCAGTAGGCCGGGAGGTCGCCATCGCGGCGCGGCGCGAAGTGGTAATTAACAGATTTGCCGCAGGCTTTGCTGAAGGCATTGATCACGTCCAGGACGCTGCTGCCGACGCCTGCGCCGAGGTTATAAATGTGTACGCCTGCACGGTCCGCCAGTTTTTCCATCGCGGCAACGTGGCCGTCAGCCAGGTCCATGACGTGGATATAGTCACGCACGCCGGTACCATCTGGCGTCGGATAATCGTTGCCGAACACCGCCAGAGAATCGCGACGACCGACCGCCACCTGGGCGATGTACGGCATCAGGTTGTTCGGGATACCCTGCGGATCTTCACCCATGTCGCCCGACGGATGCGCGCCGACCGGGTTGAAATAACGCAGCAGCGCAATGCTCCACTCCGGCTGGGCTTTTTGCAGATCGGCCAGGATTTGCTCGACCATCAGTTTGCTTTTGCCGTACGGGCTTTGCGGCGTACCGGTCGGGAAGCTTTCGACATACGGGATCTTTGGCTGGTCGCCGTAGACGGTGGCAGAGGAGCTGAAGATGAAGTTCTTCACGCCAGCGGCGCGCATGGCGGAAACTAATTTGAGTGTACCGGTGACATTATTGTCGTAGTATTCCAGCGGCTTCGCGACGGATTCGCCGACGGCTTTCAGCCCCGCGAAGTGGATCACCGCTTCAATCGCGTGATCGTGCAGAATTTCGGTCATCAGCGCTTCATTACGAATATCGCCTTCGACAAAGGTGGCCGTTTTCCCGCCAAGACGTTCAATGACCGGCAGGACGCTGCGCTTGCTGTTGCAGAGATTGTCGAGAATAACCACATCGTGTCCCTGCAGTAGCAGCTGAACGCAGGTATGACTTCCAATGTAACCGCTACCACCTGTAACCAGTACTTTCATGATTCGCTCCAATAGGCTTATCGTGTGAGATGAAGATAGCATACCAAAGAAGTCAAAAGTGTGACACAGGCCAAATTGGTGGAATCGTTTACACTAAAATACACAATACTAATATTTGATATTTTATTGTTTAAAAACAGCGTGGTGAGAAGGTTTTTAGACGTTTTTCTGAAAATTAAACGGGGCCCGCAGACCCCGGTATTGCCTTAATCAGTGAGTGGACCGACCTGGTAAGTGTAACCGTCTCCACTACTGACAAACGCCAGACGATGGGTAATGCAGTCCGGCGCATCCTCGGCGTGGTGGGAGACAAACAGCAGCTGGGTGGCGCCTTCACTAATCAGCACATCGACAAAACGACGCACCAGCTGGCGGTTGAGCGGATCCAGTCCCTGCAGCGGCTCGTCAAGAATCAGCACCGTCGGGTGTTTCACCAGCGCCCGGACGATCAGCGCCAGCCGCTGCTGTCCCCAGGAGAGGCTATGGAACGGTGCATCGGCGGTGCGCTTATCGATACCCAGAATATCCAGCCAGTTCTGCACCAGCTTGTGCTGCTTATCTGAAACCGCCTGGTAAATGCCGATAGAGTCAAAATAGCCCGACAGAATCACATTACGCACCGTGGTACTGACGCGGTACTCAAGATGCAGGCTGCTGCTGACATAGCCGATATGCTTTTTAATATCCCAGATGGTTTCACCGCTGCCGCGGCGGCGACCAAACAGGGAGAGATCGTTGCTGTAGCCCTGCGGGTGATCGCCGGTGACCAGGCTCAGCAGGGTCGATTTGCCAGCGCCGTTAGGGCCGACGATCTGCCAGTGTTCGCCGGGGTTAACCGTCCAGCTCAAATGGTCGATGATCGGCCGATCGTTATACGACACCACGCCATCTTTCAGCACGATAAGCGGCGCGTCGGCATCCAGGGCGTGACGGGCGGCCGGGGCATCCGGCTCAGGCAGGGTCATGCCATCCAGTTTTTCACTGTGCGCCAGCTGGGCAATCAGCGCCTGTTGCAGCAGGCGCTGCTTTTCACCGGTTTCGGTCAGGGTGCAGTCTGCCAGCACGCCGGCAAACTGGATAAACGACGGAATTTCATCGAAGCGATTGAGCACCAGCACCAGGGTGATCCCTTCGCCATTCAGCGTCTCGAGCAGCCCGGCCAGCTGCTGGCGGGAGGCGACGTCCAGGCCATCAAAGGGTTCATCGAGGATCAGCAGATCGGGCTGCGCCATCAGGGCCTGACACAGCAGCGTTTTGCGTGTTTCCCCGGTGGAGAGGTATTTAAAGCGGCGCTGGAGCAGGCCGGAGATGCCAAACAGCCCGGCAAGGTGCGCGCAACGCCCGGCATCTTTAACCTCTTCCTGGATGATCTCCTGGGTCGTGCGGCCGGTGTCTTCTTCGCCAGGGCCGAGCAAATCGGTATTGTTGCGCTGCCATTCGTCGCTGACCAGTTTCTGTAGCTGCTCAAACGACAGGCGGGTAATGCGGGAAAAGCGGCTTTCACGCTGGCCGGAGAGCAGAGTGAGCTCGCCGGAGAGCGCCCGGGCCAGCGCGGATTTCCCGCTGCCGTTGCTGCCGACGAAAGCCCAGCTTTCACCAGCGTTGACGCTGAGGTGTTCGATAGCGAGCGTTTTAGTATCGCTCAGGCGAAATATGCCTTGCGAAATTTGCAATGATGACATTGTGTATCCCATTTTTTGCAGCGAATTGTCACAGGGATACGACGTCACGGGGCTGATGTCAATGCCGTCAGCATAACGTGGCGAGAATGATACGATCGGCATTGAAATATGCTATCGCATCAGCACCTTCTTCCAGCTCTTCGGTTTGATCCCGCGGTAAGGTTGCGCACAAACTCTGGCCGTCAGCCAGCGTCATCAGCACTTCGCACTGTTCCGGACCATACTCGATGTGGCCAATGCGCCCGGCGAGCTGGTTATCGGCCGCACCGGCGAGCGCCGGATCCCGGGTGATGCCCACCCACGGGGCTTTCAGCAGCACCAGCACCTCCTGGCCCTCGTCCAGCCCGAGACGTTCAGCGCTTTGGGCGGTGATGGCGACTTTCAGGCGGGTCTGGCGGTCGGCAAGCAGTACCTCGACGTGCTGCTGCACCTGCTGGTGGTCGCGGCCGGTAATGGTGCCGAACCACTGATTACGGGCGCTGGTCTGCAACGAGAAGCGCGAAATAGCGGCCAGCAGACTGTCGAGGGGCAAGGCGTCATCGTCGCTCAGCACGTCGAAGGCTTTCTGCTGAATCTGCGCCAGCAGGTCATACAGCTGGATCAACCGTTGGCCGTAGCGCGTCAGCACCGCGCCGCCGCCGCCTTTGCCGCCGGTGGCTCTGTCGACCAGGCTCTGTTCGCTGAGCTGATTCATCTCATTGATGGCATCCCAGGCGCTTTTATAGCTGATGCCGGCATTTTTGGCCCCCTGGCTGATAGACCCGGTGATATCGATTTGTTTTAACAGGGCGATACGGCGGGGATCGGCGAACAGGCGTTGCTGTAATTTGAGGGTCAGAAGAATTTCGGCCTGCATAATAGTATCCTGGCAAAAAAGAGTATTGTGACCGATAGCGGTCATCTTGCAAGATACATCTGTCACCGTTACCGGTCTGCCACCGCACAAATGGGGCGTGTTTTTCCCGCTGAAATGGTTACAATTAGATATTCGTACTTTCTGGAGCCAACTATGTTAGAGCTATTGAAAAGTCTGGTATTTGCCGTTGTGATGGTCCCGGTGGTGATGGCCATCATTCTGGGCCTGATTTACGGCCTGGGCGAAGTGTTCAACATCTTCTCCGGCGTCGGTCACAAAGATCGCGGCCAGCAAAATCACTGATTTCCCAACGCCCGGTTCTCCGGGCGTTTTTCTTTTCTTCCTCTCCTTTGATCCTTCTCCTGTTTTTACCGCCAATTGCCGCTGGGAAAACCCTGATCTTATCGTTATATTACTTTCTACATAACGAACTCAGGGGAATTGCAGATGGCAGGTCAATGGTTACGTCTTTTTGCTGGAGCGACATTAACGCTCTCTGTGGCAGGTCACGCGCTGGCGGATGAAGGAAAAATCACGGTGTTTGCTGCCGCGTCGTTAACCAATGCGATGCAGGACATTGCGAAAGCCTATAAGAAAGAGAAAAACGTGGAGGTCGTCTCCTCGTTTGCCTCTTCCTCGACGCTGGCACGACAAATCGAAGCGGGCGCGCCTGCGGACCTGTTTATTTCTGCGGACCAGAAATGGATGGATTACGCGGTTGAGAAAAAAGCGATAGATACCGCTACCCGCGAAACGCTGCTGGGCAACAGCCTGGTGGTGGTCGCACCAAAAGCCAGCGCGCAGGGTGATATCACCATCAACAACAGCACCGACTGGACCAGCCTGCTGAAAGGCGGTCGTCTGGCGGTCGGCGATCCGGAGCACGTCCCGGCAGGTATCTACGCCAAAGAGGCGCTGCAGAAACTGGGTGCCTGGGAGACGCTGTCCCCGAAACTGGCGCCGGCTGAAGACGTACGCGGCGCGCTGGCGCTGGTGGAACGTAACGAAGCCCCGCTGGGGATTGTGTACGGTTCCGATGCGGTCGCGAGCAAAGGGGTGAAAGTGGTCGGGACGTTCCCGGAAGATTCCCACAAGAAAGTTGAATATCCGCTGGCAATCGTTGACGGGCATAAAAACGCAACCGTCACCGGCTTTTACGACTATCTGAAAGGGCCGCAAGCGGCTGCCATCTTTAAACAATACGGCTTCACCACCCGCTAATGTTCTTAAGCGATCCCGAATGGCAGGCGGTACTGCTGAGCCTGAAAG
This sequence comes from Enterobacter sp. JUb54, assembly GCF_014298075.1. GTDB lineage: Bacteria > Pseudomonadota > Gammaproteobacteria > Enterobacterales > Enterobacteriaceae > Klebsiella > Klebsiella lignicola. Next base: position 2,428,853 of record NZ_CP060418.1, on the reverse strand, counting down.
TCTCATCCCTGGCGGTGGTGTTAAGCCTGCCTTTTGGCATCTTTATCTCCTGGCTGCTGGTGCGGCGCAATTTCCCCGGAAAGGCGCTGCTCGACAGCATTATCCACCTGCCGCTGGTGCTGCCGCCGGTGGTGGTGGGCTACCTGCTGTTGATTGCCATGGGACGACGCGGTTTTATCGGCAGCTGGCTGTATGACTGGTTCGGCCTGACCTTTGCCTTTAGCTGGCGCGGGGCAGTGCTGGCGGCGGCGGTGATGTCGTTTCCGCTGATGGTGCGGGCCATTCGTCTGGCGCTGGAAGGCGTGGACGTGAAGCTGGAACAGGCAGCGCGTACCCTCGGCGCTGGACGCTGGCGGGTCTTTTTCACCATTACGCTACCGCTGACGCTGCCGGGCATTATTGTTGGCACGGTGCTGGCCTTTGCCCGTTCGCTGGGGGAGTTTGGCGCCACCATCACTTTTGTCTCCAACATTCCCGGCGAGACGCGAACCATTCCTTCCGCGATGTACACCTTGATTCAAACGCCGGGCGGCGAAGGCGCCGCGGCGCGCCTGTGTCTGATCTCCATCGTCCTGGCGTTGATCTCGCTGTTAGTCTCTGAATGGCTGGCGCGTCTCAGCCGGGCGCGGACGGGGAAATAACCATGCTGGAACTTAACTTTACCCAGACGCTGGGGACCCACTGCCTGAGCATCAATGAAACGCTGCCCGCCAGCGGGATCACCGCTATTTTTGGCGTTTCCGGTGCGGGGAAAACCTCGCTGATAAACGCCATCAGCGGCCTGACCCGGCCACAGAAAGGGCGGATCGTACTGAACGGCAGGGTGCTGAACGATGCTGAAAAACGGATCTGCCTGGCGCCGGAAAAACGACGCATCGGCTATGTCTTCCAGGATGCGCGGCTGTTTCCGCACTACAAGGTGCGCGGCAATCTGAAGTACGGCATGGCGAAAAGCATGGCCGGTCAGTTTGATAAGCTGGTGGCGCTGCTCGGTATAGAAGCGCTGCTGGATCGCCTGCCGGGCAGCCTGTCCGGCGGAGAAAAGCAGCGGGTGGCCATTGGCCGGGCGTTACTGACCGCCCCGGAACTGCTGCTGCTGGATGAGCCGCTGGCGTCGCTGGATATTCCACGTAAACGCGAGCTGCTGCCTTATCTCCAGCGGCTGGCCCGTGAAATTCATATCCCGATGCTATACGTCAGCCATTCGCTGGATGAGATTCAGCATCTGGCGGATAACGTGCTGGTACTGGAAGCGGGGAGTGTAAAAGCGTTTGGCGATCTGGAAACGGTGTGGAGCAGCAGCGTGATGCACCCCTGGCTGCCGGCGGATCAACAGAGCACGATCCTCAACGTGGCGGTGGTCGCCCAGCATCCGCAGTATGCGATGACCGCGCTGGCCCTCGGCGAGCAGCAGATATGGGTGAACCACCTTGACCGGCCTCTCGGGGAAGCGACGCGCATCCGTATTCAGGCGTCAGATGTGTCGCTGGTGCTGGCACAGCCGCAGCAGACCAGCATTCGCAACATTCTGTCGGCGCGGGTGGTGCAGTGCATCGATGCCCACGGGCAGATTGAGGTGCAGCTCGATGTCAGCGGCCGCACGCTGTGGGCGCGCATCAGCCCGTGGGCCAGAGATGACCTGGGGGTGGCGCCAGGTCAATCGCTGTATGCGCAAATTAAAAGTGTGTCGATTGCCGCCTGATTACAGCAGGTGGCGGTTGATGTAGTCGGCAATGCTGCTGCTTTCGTTGTCGCCAATGACTACATTGGCGCGCGTTTTGACCTCTTCGACCGCATTGCCCATCGCCACCCCGGTGCCGACGGCTTCCAGCATGCTCAGGTCATTAAAGTTGTCGCCAAAGGCGACGACGTCCTGCATCGACAGTCCCTGGGCGGCGACCCATTGCGCCAGGCGCTTGCCTTTGCTGTTGCCGGCGCGGGCGATATCCACCTGATCGTGCCACGACCATTCGCACTCCAGCCCCAGGGTTTTACCGACCTCCAGCGCGAACTGCTGCAGTTTCGCAATATCTTCGTCGGTCAGAGCAAACTTCCACACGGCCTGCACGTCGCGCGCCGCCTGGGCCAGAGAGTCGACCTGAGTGAAGACCGGGCGCTGCTCGACGGGCAGAGACTGCGCCCAGTTAGTCGTGCGAATCACGTGTCCGGTTGGGCGTTCATACAGCATGGCGTCGTCAACGTACATCAGGCCATGAATATCGTGAGTCGCCAGCATCTCGGTCAGGCTCAGGGCTTTATCTACCGGCATCGGATCGGACTGCAAAACCTTTTTTGCATGATAATCATACAAATAAGTGCCATTACAACAAATTGCAGGTGTATCCAGAGCCAGTGCCTGATAAAAAGGATGAATCGCAACGTGATGTCGACCTGTGACGACGATCACCTGGTACCCCGCAGCTCTGGCGCGCGCCAGCGCTTCCAGTGAGGCGGGCAGGATAGTTTTGTGAGAGGTGAGTAGGGTGCCGTCTAAATCCAGTGCAATCACGCGTGAAGTCATGTGTGGTTTCCGGTTAATGGTGACAAGTAAGCAGGCCATGATGGTACACCGCTCTGCTTCAGGGGCAAATTTTTCAGCATCGACCGTTAAATGAGTTATACATTGCATCCATTCAGCAGACAGATGAATGCGTTGATGAACAAAAATGCATACCCTAAATAATTCGAGTTGCATGAAGGCGGCGACGCAGGGAATCCCCAGGAGCTTACTAAAGTAAGTGACTGGGGTGAACGAGGACAAATTCGTCAGGAACGAATTTGAACGCAGTTTACTGCGCCCGTAAGGGCGAGGCCCAGGGATGGGCCGAGTATTGCCAACGCACATGTAACTTGAAGTATGACGGGTATTTACGTTTTCCATGTGCAGTGAGGAAAGGAGCAGTCATGAAACAAACCGTTTATACCGCCAGCCCGGAAAGCCAGCAGATTCATGTCTGGAGTCTGGATCACGAGGGTAACCTGAAGCTTGTGCAGGTGGTGGATGCCCCAGGCCAGGTTCAGCCGATGGTGGTAAGCCCGAATAAAGAGTATCTCTATGTTGGCGTGCGTCCGGAGTTTCGCGTTCTGGCTTACCGCATTGCGCCTGATAACGGTGCGCTGACTTTCGCGGGTGAAGCGGCTCTGCCGGGCAGTCCGACGCATATTTCGACCGATCATCAGGGGCGTTTTATCTTCAGCGCCTCCTACAACGCCGGTTGCGTGAGCGTGACGCCGCTGATCGACGGCCTGCCGGGTGAAACCGTCGCGGTGGTGGAAGGTCTGGAAGGGTGCCACTCGGCCAATATCTCTCCGGATAACCGCACCCTGTGGGTTCCGGCGCTGAAGCAGGATCGTATCTGCCTGTTTACCCTCAGCGATGATGGATTCCTGGCCGCGCAGGATCCGGCGGAAGTGACGACCGTTGAAGGGGCTGGCCCGCGCCATATGGTGTTCCACCCGAATCAACAGTACGGCTACTGCGTGAATGAGCTGAACAGCTCCGTCGATGTCTGGGAGTTGAAAGATCCGCACGGCAAGATTGAGTGCGTCCAGACGCTGGATATGATGCCTGCTGGCTTTAGCGATGTGCGCTGGGCTGCGGACATTCATCTGACCCCGGATGGCCGTCATCTGTATGCCTGTGACCGTACTGCCAGCATTATTACCGTCTTCAGCGTGTCCGAAGATGGCAGCGTATTGTCCATCGAGGGTTACCAGCCGACCGAAGCGCAACCGCGCGGGTTCAACCTTGATCACAGCGGTAAATATCTGATCGCCGCGGGGCAGAAATCGCACCATATTGCGGTCTATGAGATCGCCGGTGAGCAGGGGCTGCTGACAGAGAAAGGGCGTTATGCCGTCGGTCAGGGCCCAATGTGGGTGGTGGTTAACGCGTATTAACCGGTTGACAGAATACCCTTCAGCGGGCTGTTCCGTTCACGATGGGTCCGGCATCTTTTCTTAACGCCGTTGCGGGTGAACGGCCTGGGGGGCGTTTCGCTCGCCCCCCAGGACCCCCGGCATTGCGCTGAAAATTGCCGCTTCGCGGTGTGCTCCACTCCGGCTTCATCTGGCGGACCGGGCTGGACTCGACATCCCTGTCTCGACCTGCCCTCTGGCCACCGTCCTGGTGGCCAGTCCTGGATGCGCACCTGCGTTCCCGCCAATTTTCTTTATGCGCCAACCCCCTCGCTGTCAGCTCGTAGCCAACAACATTTCCCGCACGGCGGTGGGATCGAGTAAACATTGCGGAGTCAATGACCCCCAGGACCCCATACCCATTGCGCTATGTCAGTGAGACCCAGCGTTTCCCAACCAGCACCGTCAGCGCCACTATCGTCACTATCGCCGCCAGGTGCATCACAAAATCCATCGCGTGCAGATGCACCGGATGACAAAACGCCAGCAGGCTGACCGCCATGCAGGCGATCCCCAGCCCGGCGGTCGCCAGGCTGCGTACCGGATGCAGCGAGCGGCTACGGCGCAGGCTGGCAATCATCAACACCATCATCGGCACGCTGACCACCAGCAAAAAGGTAAAACAGGTGACGCTGTCGCTCTCAGCCACCGGCTGTGACGGATGCGGAATGCTGCTAAGGCTCAACCCCAGCCACAGCAGCCCAATCGGCAGCAGCGCTTTCCAGCTTAGCGCGCGGCGACCGGCGATGCTGAGGGTAAAGGCGCTGCGGATGGCCAGCGTACCGAGCAGAAAGGCCAGCAGCAGCTGAAATACCGCCATCAGGGCCCTGGGCTGCGACCAGTCGGTCGGACTACGCTGCACCAGGAAACTGGCGGCAACCGCGCACGGCAGCGCCACCGCCAGCCAGCGCAGCACGCGCCATCCGGTCGAACGCAGTCGTTTAACCGGCCGCATCTCGCGACTCAGTTTTTCAATTAACAGGTCATGATCGGTCATGATGAGCTCCAAAACGGCGCAGATTTTTCAGCGCCCGGTGCAGCAGTGACTTCACCGCGGCGACACTCAGATTGTTATGCGCAGCGGCCTCCGTCAGGCTCATTTCGCGCAGATGGACATGCTCCACGATGGCTCTCTGGCGCGACGGAAGCTGGCGTAAATAGCCGGCCAGCTCTTCCCGACGTTCTCGCCGCTGGCCATCCGGGGCGGCCGATGGCTCCGGCAGACTCTCTTCGGGGATCTCCCATTGCTGGTAGCGACCCCGTCGGCGCAGGGCATCCACGGCCCGCGCCGAAATAATCGCCATCAACCACGGTAAAAACGGGAACGCCGGATCGTAGGTATGGCGTACCCGATGCACCGTCAACAGCACATCCTGAATGACATCCTCGACCAACGCCTCATCGGCGACACGCTTGCGAACCTGCGAGTGAATCACCGGCACCAGCGCTTTTAACAGTCGGGTATAGGCGAGCCGGTCGCCCGCCTGGGCCTGCTCCATTAGCGCGGGCCAGCTGTCGCGCGCGCTATCGTTTGTTTCCATAATCCGCCCTGTGCGTTTAGGCTTTTTTGCCGGTGGCCTGCTGTAACGCGTTGACGACAATGCCCGGCGTCAGGACCTGCGGCAGCACCTTCGGCGGTCCGCCGTCGGCAGGGTAGACCACGTACAGCGGCAGGCCACCCTGACCAAACTGGTTCAGCGCGTCATCAACATCCGGATTAAATTTAGTCGAATCTGCCACCATATACAGCGTCCCGGTTTGTGCCAGCGCCGCTTTGACCGCCTGGGTCGAGAGCGAAGTTTTTTCATTCACCTGACAGGTGATGCACCAGGAGGCGGTGAAGTTCACAAAGATAGCCTTACCGTGCCCGCGCTGGGTCGCCACGGCCTGCGGCGTCCATTTTTGTGCCGCAACGTCGGCGTCAGCGACGGCCTCGGTCGAAACCGCACCGGGATGCATCAGGCCTGCCAGCGGGGCAACCACGGCGATAGCAAGCAGCGCGGTCACGGCAAACAGCGACCTGTGCCCTTTGCCCTGGAAGCGTCGCCGCTGGGCGATGCCATACAGCCAGGCGGCGAAGCTCAGCACCACGGACACCGCCAGCAATGTCGCCAGCGCGCCGCTACCGGCCTGCTGCGCAAGGACCCAGACCAGCCAGGCGTAGGCGCCAAACATCGGAAACGCCAGCGCGCGTTTGAGGGTATCCATCCACGCCCCCGGCCGCGGCAGACGCGACGCCAGCGCCGGAAACAGCGAGACCAGGGTGAAGGGGGCGGAAAACCCCAGCGCCAGGGCGAAGAAAACCACCAGCGCCGTAGCCGGAGGCTGCACCAGCGCATAGCCAATCGCGCTGGCCATAAACGGCGCAGCGCAGGGGGTTGCCACCACGATAGCCAGCGCGCCGGTCATCGCCGAGCGGAAAAACGCCCCGCGACCGATATCCAGCGCGCCGACCCGCTGTGCCGCCAGTCCAACCTCGAATACTCCCAGCAGGTTGAGCGCCGCGCTGAGGATCACCAGCGACAGCAGGGCAATCACCAGCGGCGACTGCAGCTGGAAACCCCAGCCGACGGCCGCACCACCCGCGCGGGCGGCCAGCAGAATACCGGCCAGCAGCATCATGGTGACGATCACGCCGAGTAAAAACGCCAGCCCTTCACGCCGCGCGCTGGCGGCATTGTCCGAATGACGCAGAAGACCGAGCGCTTTCAGGGAGATCACCGGAAAAACGCAGGGCATAAAGTTGAGTATGATGCCGCCAATAAAGGCGGCCAGCATGGCGGTGAGCATGGCTGGCCTCTGGGCTTAGTGAGTTTGCGGATGCGCGGTGTCGTACTGTTTGACCGCCGCCAGGGTTTTCTCGATATGGCTGTCCGGGTTTCTGTCGGTATAGCTCAGCAGAATATTGCCGTCCGGGGCGATGACGTACGACGTGCGGTCGGAAAGGGTTTTGCCCTTCATCTCCATCAGCGTCTGATACTGCGCCGCTACTTTGGCTCCCGGGTCGGCAGCGACGGCGAACTTATCGCGGCACTCCAGGCGCGAGAAGTCGCTCACCTGGTCGGTGTTTCCGGCGGTGACGCCGATGACGGTGGCGCCCATTTTGGTGAACGAATCGGTGGCTTCAGCAAAATCGTGGGCCTCGATGGTGCAGCCTGCGCTAAATGCCGCCGGGAAGAAATAGAGCACCACCGGTCCTTTTTTCAGGGCCTGCTGCAGGGAGAAGGTTATCGGCTTGCCGGCCAGCGCCCCTTGTAGTTCAAAGGCCGGGGCTTTGGCGCCGACGGGCAGCGCCGCGCTTGCGTTAAATGCGGTGGCGGAGAGGCCCAGCGCGGCGGTCAGGGTCAGGGTTCGGGCAAGGTTTTTGAACATTTTCATTATCAGCTCCAGCGATGTCAGGGCGTTATGGTCAGGTGACTCTGATAGTCAGTTCGCCACAGCAGCACCAAAAGTTTCGCTGGATGAAAAAAAATTTAGCGCGGAGCAACCGCCAGGCGGTGCGATGTAGACAGGGGAAGAGTGGGGAGGGCAAAAAAAGGGGGGATAATCTCCCCCCGTTAACGCTTACTGCTTCGGCTCGGCAACGATCACGCTACCCACGCCGCGGTTGTTGTATTCCCACATGCGGTTGAAGCTGTTGTCGTTGAGATTGCGCTGCACAGCGCCTTTCTCGTCTGCCGCGCCGGTGTTGCCGCTAAATGCGCGGTTCGATACCGTTGCATCGGCCCACGGTCTGGCGACGTTGAAGCCTTCGTTGATCGCGCTGTCGCGGATAACAACCTGACCATTGGTGTTGCCGTCGACGTCCAGAGAGCGGCCCAGTTGCGCTACGCCGTCACCGGAAGCGGTAAAGCGGCTGTTTACGGAGAGGAAGCCATAGGTCACGCTCTTCAGGGTTGCCGGCGCAAAGACGTAGGCTTCTTTCTGCGTGCGGGAATTGACGACGCGGAACTCGGTGTTATCAAACACCACCGCACCGCGGCCAGCAACGATATCGACATCGCCTTCAATGTAGCTGTTGCTCACCAGCGTGCGGGTCTGGCGATCGTTCTGCAGACGGTTCTGCACGCCGCTGTTGGTGACGAAGAAGGTGTTCTGACGACCGAGGATGTTGACCTTGTTAACCTGCACCTGGTCACCGTCGCTGCGCAGGGCAACAGCCTGGTGAGTTCCGGCATCGACGCTGTCGCCCAGGTTGTTGGCGATGGTCAGATTCTGCAACTGCAGGCCGTTGTTCTGCGACCAGAATACCGCCGAGCACATCACGCCGACGGTGGCCGCGCGTTTGCTCTGGCAGCTGTCAAACATGTACCACGCCGGTTTGCCTGGCATATATTTACCGGCCGGGTTGACCAGGTGGCGCCAGGTGTTCAGGTCCATCTCGGAATCAATGGCCTGGCTGATTTTCACGTCCATCGGTTTTTCGCCGGTACCGTACAGGGTCAGCGCGCCAGGGGCGGCCGGAACATAGACGGTGCCCGCGTAGTCGCCCGGCAGAATCGCAATATACTGGCGACGATCGGAGTGGCGTGCGATAGCGGCATCTACCGCGGCCTGGATGGTGGTATGGGTTACGCCCTGGCCGCCAGCCGGGCCGACCACGAAGTCAGGCTGTGCCGGTGTGCTGATAGCCGATGGGGTCCACGCCGCAGCATTCGGATCCAGAGACTGGAAATAGCTGGCCTGGGTGAAGTTCTTCGCTTCATCGGCGGTTAATACCGGGCGAGAGGCGGTACCCGGCGCAGCCTGCGTCGAAGGCTGTTGGTCGGCAGGGGTAGAACTACAGGCGGACAACGTCACGCCGAAGGCCAGTGCCAGCGTCAGGCGAGATACTGAGAATGTGTTCATGTTTCTCCGGGCAAGAATCAATGATTAAGAGCCTGTTCTATTAGACTCTTAGACCTGTCATCACTCCAGGCTGCCTCGCTGTTGGCGCGTGTTGATGTTTCGCCTCGAAGCAACCCGAATTATGGGGGCGCTATTATACAAAAAATCATTCAGGCGCGTCAGTTGGCAAGCCGTAAATGACGGGTATAACCGCCTTTAAAACCTGCTTTTTATACTAAGTTAAGCGAAACGGGAAGACGCAGCGTGAAAAAGTTAGTGTAAATGGTTGAGATTCTCCGGGCTTCCCTCGTGTTTGGTCACAAAAAAATAACAATTACCCCGGCGTTGATTGACATTCCCTGCGGAATGAAAATAAATGTCTATACAACCCATGACAAGTTGACCGGTATGACTGAAGCCACTTCCGAACGCGTTATCTGGCGAAATGCTCGTCTCGCCACCCTGAATCCTCACGACTCGCAACCTTACGGCTTGCGGGATCACCACGTGCTGCTGGTGCGCGATGGCCGGATTGAAGCCATTGTGCCTGAACATGTCGCCCCGGCAGGGCGGAGCATCGATCTGGGCGGCAGATTGCTGACTCCGGGGCTGATTGACTGCCATACCCATCTGGTGTTCGGCGGCAGCCGGGCGCAGGAGTGGGAGCAGCGGCTGAACGGCGTCTCTTACCAGACGATCAGCGCCAACGGCGGCGGCATTAACGCCACGGTGCGCGCCACCCGCGACAGCAGCGAAGAACAGTTGCTGGTACTGGCCCAGCAGCGGCTGGACCGCCTGCTGCGCGAAGGGGTGACCACGCTGGAGATCAAGTCCGGCTACGGGCTGGATCTGGAAAACGAACGCAAAATGCTGCGGGTCGCGCGCCGGCTCGGCGAAAACAATGGGCTGGAGCTGTCGCCAACGCTGCTGTCCGCCCACGCCACGCCGCCGGAATATAAAGACCGCCCGGACGACTACATTACGCTGGTGTGTGAAACCCTGCTGCCGACGCTGTGGGAAGAGGGGCTGTTTGAAAGCGTGGACGTGTTCTGTGAAAACGTCGGCTTCAGCCCGCAGCAAACCGAACGCGTTTTCCAGGCCGCCCAGGCGCGCGGCATTCCGGTTCGCGGGCACGTGGAACAGCTCTCCTCCCTTGGCGGAGCGCAGCTGGTGAGCCGCTATCGTGGCCTCTCTGCCGACCATATTGAGTATCTGACGGAAGAGGGCGTCGCGGCCATGAGCCGCAGCGCGACGGTGGCGGTGCTGCTGCCCGGCGCGTTCTATTTCCTCAATGAAACCCGCAAACCGCCGGTCGAACTGCTGCGGCAGTATCGGGTCCCGATGGCGGTGGCGACCGATTACAATCCGGGCACCAGCCCGTTCGCCAGCCTGCATCTGGCGATGAATATGGCCTGCGTGAAGTTTGGCCTGACGCCGGAAGAGGCGTGGGCGGGGGTTACCCGTCATGCCGCGCAGGCGCTGGGGCGTCACCACAGCCACGGCCAGCTGGCGGAGGGGTTTGTCGCCAACTTTGCCATCTGGGACGCCGAACATCCGGTGGAGATGGTGTATGAACCCGGACGCAGCCCGCTGTGGCATCGCGTTGTACGAGGAGAGATGCAATGACGTTGTGGCAACCTACCCCCGCAGATATCTGGCAAGGGCGTGACGATAGCGCGGAAGCCGCCAATGCGCTGCGCCTGTTTCAGACCATCGTGCGCGCCGAAGCCTTTACGCCCGCCGCGCTGGCAGGGGATATCGCCCTGTTGGGATTCGCCTGCGATGCAGGTGTGCGACGCAATCGCGGGCGCACTGGCGCGGAAAAAGGGCCGGAGGCTTTACGGCGGGCGCTGGCGAATATGGCCAGCCATCACGGTCATGAGCGCTGCGTGGATATGGGCACCATTAGCGTTGCGGGCGATGCGCTGGAGGCGGCCCAGCAGGCGTTGCGCGAAGCGGTAACGGCCTGCCAGCAAGCCGGCAAGCGCACGCTGGTGCTGGGGGGCGGGCATGAAACCGCCTTCGCTCATGGGGCCGGGGTGCTGGATGCTTTTCCGGGAGAAAAAGTCGGGATCATCAACCTCGATGCGCACCTGGATTTACGCGTGAGCGAGCAGGCCAGCTCGGGAACGCCGTTCCGCCAGCTGGCGCTGACCTGCGAGGCGCAGCAGCGAGGTTTTCACTATACCTGCATTGGCGTCAGCCGGGCGGCGAATACCCAGGCGCTGTGGGACGAAGCCGCGCGCCGTCAGGTGCAGGTGATTGAAGACCTCGAGGTGCTGGAGGCCTTTGAATCACGCGTGATGCCGGAAATCGCGCGCAATATTGCGCACTACGACAGGCTCTATCTGACCATCGACCTGGACGTGCTCCCGGCGCGCGAGATGCCGGCGGTATCGGCGCCTGCCGCGCTGGGCGTGCCGCTGGCGACGCTGCTGCGGATCGTCGAACCGCTGTGTCGCAGCGGCAAGCTACAGGCGGTGGATCTGGTGGAATTTAATCCGCAGTTTGACATCGACAGCCAGGGCGCCCGCGCGGCGGCCAGGCTGGCATGGCAAATCGCCCATTGGTGGCGCTGACGATTCAGTATATTGTGATCGTTTTGCCGCCCATTGCGAATAAGGAAAGCCAGGCTATGTTTTCATCACAACCTCGAACCGCGCCTGCCCCGTTCTATGAAAAGGTTAAGCAGGCGATCAGCGAAAAGATTCAGCGTGGCGTCTGGCGTCCTCATGACCGGATCCCCTCCGAGGCGGAGCTGGTGGCGCAGTTTGGCTTTAGCCGCATGACCATCAATCGGGCGCTGCGTGAACTCACGGATGAAGGTTTACTGGTCCGCTTGCAGGGGGTGGGCACTTTTGTGGCGGAGCCGAAGGGGCAGTCTGCGCTGTTTGAAGTCCGCAGCATCGCCGACGAAATCGCGGCGCGTCACCATCAGCACCGCTGCGAGGTGCTGCTGCTGGAGGAGACCGAGGCGGATCTGGTTCAGTCGGCGGCGCTGAACGTCGCCGAGGGGACGCGGATTTTCCATTCGCTGATGGTCCATTTCGAAAATGATATCCCGGTGCAGATCGAGGACCGCTGCGTGAACGCGGCGGTGGTCCCGGCGTATCTCCATCAGGACTATACCCTGACTACCCCGCATGATTATCTGTCGCTGATTGCGCCGCTAACCGAAGGCGAGCACATTGTCGAAGCGGTGCAGGCCAGCGCACGAGAGTGCGAGCTGCTGCATATCCATGCCCACGATCCCTGCCTGTTGATCCGCCGTCGCACCTGGTCTACCACCCACATCGTCTCCCACGCCCGTCTCCTGTTCCCAGGCAGTCGTTACCGGCTGCAGGGTCATTTTGGCTCCTGATAATACCCGGCGTCAGTAAAACGTGATTGCTGACGCAATATAGCAAAATTGTATCATTTCTGTTAAATCCTGGCTTGCGCATGCTTGTATAGACAAGTATATGTATCTACATCAACAACGTTCATTGTCAGGAGAACCCCCGATGTCGCAAAGCAAATATCGCCAGCAAGACGTACGTGCACCGCGAGGCACAACGTTGAATGCCCGGAGCTGGTTGACCGAAGCCCCGCTGCGCATGTTAATGAATAACCTTGATCCCGATGTTGCCGAGAACCCGCATGAACTGGTGGTCTACGGCGGCATTGGTCGCGCGGCGCGCAACTGGGAATGCTATGACGCTATCGTGAAGGCGCTGAAAAACCTGGAGAGCGATGAGACACTGCTGGTGCAGTCCGGCAAGCCGGTTGGCGTTTTTAAAACCCATGAAAACTCACCGCGCGTGCTGATTGCCAACTCCAACCTGGTACCGCACTGGGCAACCTGGGAACATTTCAACGAGCTGGACGCGAAAGGTCTGGCGATGTATGGCCAGATGACCGCCGGCAGCTGGATCTATATCGGCAGCCAGGGCATCGTGCAGGGCACCTATGAAACCTTCGTCGAAGCGGGCCGTCAGCATTATCAGGGCAGCCTCAAAGGGCGCTGGGTGCTGACCGCTGGTCTGGGCGGCATGGGTGGCGCGCAGCCGCTGGCGGCGACCCTTGCCGGCGCTTGCTCCCTGAACATCGAATGCCAGCAGAGCCGTATCGATTTCCGTCTGCGTACCCGCTACGTCGACGAGCAGGCGACCTCGCTGGATGATGCGCTGGCGCGTATCAAAAAATACACCGCAGAAGGCCGGGCTATCTCCATCGCGCTGTGCGGCAACGCCGCCGAAATCGTGCCGGAGATGGTGAAACGCGGCGTGCGCCCGGATATGGTCACCGACCAGACCAGCGCCCACGACCCGCTGCACGGCTATCTGCCGAAGGGCTGGAGCTGGGAAGAGTATCAGGAAAAAGCGGTCTCCGATCCGCAGGGCACCATTGAAGCGGCTAAACGCGCGATGGCTGACCACGTTCAGGCGATGCTGGCCTTCCATGAGATGGGCGTCCCGACCTTCGACTACGGTAACAACATTCGCCAGATGGCCCAGGAGATGGGCGTGGCAAACGCGTTCGATTTCCCAGGCTTCGTCCCGGCCTATATTCGCCCGCTGTTCTGCCGCGGCATCGGCCCGTTCCGTTGGGTGGCGCTCTCCGGCGATCCGCAGGATATCTATAAAACCGATGCCAAAGTGAAAGAGATCATCAGCGACGATCAGCATCTGCACCACTGGCTGGATATGGCGCGCGAGCGTATTAGTTTCCAGGGGCTGCCGGCGCGTATTTGCTGGGTGGGACTGGAGTGGCGGCAGAAGCTGGGGCTGGCCTTTAACGAAATGGTGCGCAGCGGTGAAGTCTCCGCGCCGATTGTCATTGGCCGTGACCACCTGGATTCCGGCTCGGTAGCCAGCCCGAACCGCGAAACCGAATCGATGCGTGACGGATCGGACGCGGTGTCCGACTGGCCGCTGCTGAATGCGCTGTTGAATACCGCCAGCGGCGCGACCTGGGTGTCACTGCACCACGGTGGCGGCGTAGGCATGGGCTTCTCCCAGCACTCCGGGATGGTTATCGTCTGTGACGGTACCGATGACGCCGCCGCGCGTATCGCCCGCGTGCTGCATAACGACCCGGCGACCGGGGTGATGCGCCATGCGGATGCCGGTTACGACATCGCTATCGAGTGCGCAGCAGAACAAGGACTAAATCTTCCTATGGTGGCAGCAACGCAGGGGCAACGCTGAAATGAAAAACTTAACACTGATTCCTGGTCAACTGAGTCTGGCGCAGCTGCGCGAGGTGTATCTCCAGCCGCTGACGCTGACCCTGGATGAACGCGCGTTTGCCGCGATCGATGAAAGCGTGGCCTGCGTCAACGCGATTCTGGCCGAAGGGCGCACGGCCTACGGCATTAACACCGGCTTTGGCCTGCTGGCGCAAACGCGGATTTCGACGGACGACCTGGAAAACCTGCAGCGCTCGCTGGTGTTGTCCCACGCGGCGGGGATTGGCGAACCGCTGGATGATGAGATGGCGCGCCTGATTATGGTGCTGAAGATCAACAGCCTCTCCCGCGGCTTCTCCGGTATTCGTCTGAGCGTGATTCAGGCCTTGATTCAGCTGGTGAACAAAGGCGTTACGCCGTGGATCCCGGCGAAAGGCTCGGTCGGCGCTTCCGGTGACCTGGCGCCGCTGGCTCACATGTCGCTGACCCTGTTAGGCGAAGGCAAAGCGCGGGTTGATGGCGAGTGGATGCCCGCTCGTCAGGCGCTGGAAAAAGTCGGCCTGGCGCCGATTACCCTTGCGGCAAAAGAGGGGCTGGCGCTGCTCAACGGCACTCAGGCGTCAACGGCGTTTGCGCTGCGTGGCCTGTTTGAAGCGGAAGACCTGTTTGCCGGGGCGGTGGTGTGCGGTGCGTTAACAACCGAAGCTGCGCTGGGCTCCCGTCGTCCGTTTGACCCGCGTATCCACGACGCACGCGGCCAACGCGGGCAGATTGATGCGGCGGCGCTGTATCGCCACGTGCTGACCGAGGACAGCGAGATTTCCCGCTCGCACCATAACTGTACCAAAGTTCAGGACCCGTACTCTCTGCGCTGTCAGCCGCAGGTGATGGGCGCCTGCCTGACCCAGATTCGCCAGGCCGCCGAGGTTCTGCTGGTTGAAGCCAACGCGGTCTCCGATAACCCGCTGGTCTTTGCCAGTGAAAACGAGGTTATCTCTGGCGGCAACTTCCACGCCGAACCGGTGGCGATGGCCGCGGACAATCTCGCACTGGCGATCGCTGAAATCGGGTCGCTGTCAGAGCGCCGTATTGCGCTGATGATGGACAGCCATATGTCACAGCTGCCGCCGTTCCTCGTCAAAAATGGTGGCGTGAACTCCGGCTTTATGATTGCCCAGGTTACCGCCGCGGCGCTGGCCAGCGAGAACAAAGCGCTGTCGCATCCGCACAGTGTCGACAGCCTGCCGACTTCGGCAAACCAGGAAGATCACGTCTCAATGGCACCGGCTGCCGGGCGTCGTCTGTGGGCGATGGCTGAAAACACCCGCGGCGTGCTGGCCGTCGAGTGGCTGGCCGCGGTGCAGGGGCTGGATATGCGCGAAGGACTGGCCAGCAGCCCGCTGCTGGAAGAGGCCCGCCATCTGCTGCGTGAACGGGTCTCGCATTACACCCAGGATCGTTTCTTCGCGCCGGACATTGAACAGGCTATCGCCCTGCTGGCGGCACGCCACCTGACCCGACTGCTTCCTGCCATCTTGCCTGGTCAGATCTGACCCTTCGTATTTCTGTACCCGCGTCGGGGGGATAACGTCCCCCGACCGTCCTACACGCATATTTGTCGTCATACAAAAATTATCAGGACACTCGCATATGCAACAACAACCATCGCCACAAAAGCCACACCTGCTGCGCGGGCTGAATGCCCGACATATTCGTTTTATCGCGCTGGGTTCCGCTATCGGGACCGGGCTGTTTTATGGTTCTTCGGCCGCGATCAAAGCCGCGGGACCGGCGGTACTGCTGGCCTATCTGATCGGCGGCCTGGCGGTATTTATCGTCATGCGTGCGCTGGGGGAAATGGCGGTACGCCAGCCGGTTTCCGGCTCCTTCGGTAGCTATGCCCGGCAGTATCTCGGGCCGCTGGCCGGGTTTATTACCGGCTGGACCTACACCTTCGAGATGGTGATCGTCGCCCTGGCGGACGTCACCGCGTTTGGTATCTACATGGGGCTGTGGTACCCCGATGTACCGCGCTGGATTTGGGTGCTGAGCATTATCTTCTTCATCGGCGCGATGAACCTGTGCCACGTGCGCATTTTCGGCGAAATGGAGTTTTGGCTGTCGCTGGTGAAAGTGGTGGCGATTATCGCGATGATCGTCGCGGGCGGCGGCATCATCTTCTTTGGTTTTGGCAACAGCTTCCCGGCTACCGGGCTGGAAAACCTGTGGAGCCACGGCGGTTTTGCCCCGAACGGCTGGCAGGGGATAATCGCCTCGCTTGGGATCGTGATGTTCGCCTTTGGCGGCGTTGAGATTATCGGCGTCACCGCCGCCGAAGCGCAGAACCCGAAGAAGGTGATCCCGCAGGCCATCAATACCATCCCGCTGCGTATCGTGTTGTTCTACGTCTGCACGCTGGCGATCCTGATGGCGATTTTCCCGTGGAACAGCTTCGGTGAGCAGGGCAGTCCTTTCGTCCTGATTTTTAGCGGCCTGGGGATCCCAGCGGCGGCGACCATTCTGAATATCATCGTCATCAGCGCCAGTATTTCGGCGATTAACAGCGATATCTTTGGCGCCGGTCGCATGATGTACGGCATGGCCAAAGAGGGGATGGCGCCGAAAAGCTTCCTGCGCATTGCCAGCAACGGCGTGCCGTGGATGACGGTGGTGGTGATGGGCGTGGCGCTGCTGGCGGCGGTGGTGCTGAACTACCTGATGCCGGAGCAGGTGTTCGTGCTGATTGCCTCCCTGGCGGCATTTGCCACGGTGTGGGTGTGGTTGATGATCCTGCTGTCGCACTTCGCTATGCGTCGCGGTTTGTCGGCGCAAGAGCGTCAGCAGATTGAGTTCCCGGTGCCGTTCTGGCCGGTGGCGCCGCTGCTGACGCTGCTGTTTATGGGGATCGTGATCGCGGTGCTGGGGATGGTGGAAGAGACGCGGATTGCGCTGATCGCCGGCCTGGTGTGGCTGGGGCTGCTGACCGCGGTATGGTTTGCGCGGGTGCGCAAAAATGCCGTGCTGGCGGTAACAGAGTAGTCATCGTTTGGGTTTTCCCGGGTTGCGGCTGACGCCTTACCCGGGTTACCAAATTGCACCAACCTGTCCCGGATAAGGCGTTTACGCCGCCATCCGGGGGGTTAGCTAAACAGGGCGGTAATCGATGAGCTGCCCAATGAATGGAAATGGACGTTAAAGCCAACCATCGCGCCGCTGGCGCCTTCATCGACATCAATTTTATCAACATCCAGCGCGTGGACGGTAAAGATATAGCGGTGGGTCTCACCCTTCGGTGGCGCCGCGCCGCCGTAGCCTGCCTGACCGAAATCGGTACGGGTCTGAATCGCTTCTTCGGGCAGTTCCGCCTGACCTGAACCGGCACCCTGCGGCAAAACGCGGGTATCAGCAGGAAGGTTGGCCACAATCCAGTGCCACCAGCCGGAGCCGGTCGGCGCATCCGGGTCAAAGCAGGTCACCACGAAGCTTTTGGTTCCCTCAGGGACTTCGTCCCACGCCAGATGGGGTGAAATATTGTCGCCATCGTAGCCCATGCCGTTGAATACATGACGATTGGGCAGCTTTGCGCCATCCAGCAAATCATGACTGATTAATTTCATCGCCTCTCCTCAGGTTAATCTACTGATTAGCAAAGAAGTGTAGCGCGTGTGGCGC
The DNA here is from genome assembly GCF_014298075.1 of Enterobacter sp. JUb54. Lineage (GTDB taxonomy): Bacteria > Pseudomonadota > Gammaproteobacteria > Enterobacterales > Enterobacteriaceae > Klebsiella > Klebsiella lignicola. Next base: position 2,411,266 of record NZ_CP060418.1, on the reverse strand, counting down.
AGCATTACCGTCCCTTATTCGCTAAAAAATATTTCTTCCTGAACCGCAGCGTTAACCGCCTGCGTCAGGCGACTCAATTGTTCTGGCGTAATGATGTACGGCGGCATCAGGTAAATCAGGCGACCGAACGGGCGGACCCACACTCCTTGCTCGACGAAGAACCGCTGCAGCGCCGCCATGTTGACCGGGCGGCGGGTCTCCACCACCCCGATGGCGCCCAGCACCCGGACATCGGCCACCAGCGGTGATTCCCGCGCCGGGGCCAGCTCGGCGTTGAGCTGTGTTTCAATGGCCGCCACCTGCTGCTGCCACTCGCCGGTCTGGAGGATGCTCAGGCTTTCAGCCGCCACCGCGCAGGCCAGCGGGTTGCCCATAAACGTCGGGCCGTGCATAAAGCAGCCCGCTTCACCATTGCTGATGGTCTCCGCGACGTCCCGGGTGGTCAGGGTGGCCGACAGCGTCATGGTCCCGCCGGTCAGCGCTTTGCCGAGACACAGAATATCCGCCGCGATTCCCGCATGTTCGCAGGCAAACAGCTTGCCGGTGCGGCCAAATCCGGTGGCGATCTCATCGGCAATCAACAGGATGCCTTCACGGTCGCACATCTGACGAATGCGCTTCAGCCACTGCGGGTGGTACATCCGCATTCCGCCCGCCCCCTGGACGATCGGTTCGAGGATCACCGCCGCAATCTCTTCACGATGGGCCGCCATCAGCCGGGCAAACGCCACCATATCCCGCTCATCCCACTCGCCGTCAAAGCGGCTCTGCGGCGCCGGGGCGAACAGGTTATCCGGCAGATAACCCTGCCACAGGCTGTGCATGGAGTTGTCCGGATCGCAGACCGACATCGCGCCGAAGGTATCGCCGTGGTAGCCGTTGCGGAACGTCAGAAAACGCTGGCGCGGCTGGCCTTTCGCCTGCCAGTACTGAAGGGCCATTTTCATCGCCACTTCCACCGCCACCGAGCCGGAGTCGGCGAGGAACACGCACTCCAGCGATGCCGGGGTCATCGCCACCAGCTGACGGCACAGCGCGACCGCCGAAGGGTGGGTGATACCGCCAAACATCACGTGTGACATTTGGTCAATCTGCGCTTTCATCGCCGCGTTCAGGCGCGGGTGATTGTAGCCGTGGATCGCCGCCCACCACGACGACATGCCGTCAACCAACTGCTCACCGCTGGCGAGGGACAGCTCGCAGCCGTGAGCAGCCACCACCGGATAAACCGGCAAAGGGGAGGTCATGGAGGTGTAGGGGTGCCAAATGTGGCGCCGATCGAAGGCGAGATCGTCCGTTGTCATAAGCGACTTGTAAACCATTCTGAAAACATTTAGGTTTACGAGTATAAACCGAACCGACAATTAACAAAACCCTTTGGAGAGGCCAATGGCTCACCACGCACGCTGGACAATGTCGCAAGTTACTGAGTTATTTAACAAACCATTACTGGACCTGCTGTTTGAAGCGCAGCAAATCCACCGTCAGAACTTCGACCCGCGTCAGGTTCAGGTCAGCACGTTGCTGTCGATTAAAACCGGCGCCTGCCCGGAAGACTGTAAATATTGCCCGCAGAGCGCGCGCTACAAAACCGGGCTGGAATCTGAGCGCCTGATGGAAGTGGAGCAGGTGCTGGAATCGGCGCGTCAGGCGAAAAACGCCGGCTCAACCCGTTTTTGTATGGGGGCCGCCTGGAAAAACCCGCACGAGCGCGATATGCCGTATCTCGAGCAGATGGTCAAAGGGGTCAAGGCGATGGGGCTGGAGTCCTGCATGACCCTCGGCACCCTGACCGATAACCAGGCGCAGCGTCTGGCGGGAGCCGGTCTGGATTACTACAACCACAACCTGGATACCTCGCCGGAATTCTACGGCAACATCATCACCACCCGTACTTACCAGGAGCGTCTGGATACCCTCGACAAAGTGCGCGATGCCGGGATTAAGGTCTGTTCAGGCGGGATCGTCGGCCTGGGCGAAACGGAGAAAGACCGCGCCGGGCTGCTGTTGCAGCTGGCAAACCTGCCGACGGCGCCGGAAAGCGTGCCTATCAACATGCTGGTCAAGGTCAAGGGTACGCCGCTGGCCGATAACGACGACGTCGATGCCTTTGATTTTATCCGCACCATCGCGGTGGCGCGGATCATGATGCCATCCTCCTATGTGCGACTGTCCGCCGGCCGTGAGCAGATGAGCGAGCAGACCCAGGCGATGTGCTTTATGGCCGGCGCCAACTCGATTTTCTACGGCTGCAAGCTGCTGACCACGCCGAACCCGGAAGAGGACAAAGACCTGCAGCTGTTCCGTAAGCTCGGGCTTAACCCGCAGCAAACGGCGGTGCTGGAAGGCGATAACGAACAGCAGCAGCGCCTTGAGCAGGTATTACGTACCCCGGACACTGAGGAATATTACAACGCGGCGGCGCTATGAGCTGGCAGCAACGCATTGATCAGGCGCTGAGCGAGCGACGGGAGGCGGATGCCTTTCGCCGCCGTCAGCCGGTGGAGCAGGGGGCCGGACGCTGGCTGACCCGCGACGGCCAGCGCTGGCTCAATTTCTCCAGCAATGATTATCTCGGGCTGAGCCAACACCCGGAAATTATCGCCGCCTGGCAGCAGGGGGCAACGCGCTACGGTGTCGGCAGCGGCGGCTCCGGCCACGTCAGCGGCTACAGCGAGGCGCATCGCCAGCTGGAAACATCGCTGGCGGAGTGGCTGGGCTATCCGCGCGCGCTGCTGTTTATCTCCGGGTTTGCCGCCAATCAGGCGCTGATTGCCGCGCTGCTCGGCAAGGACGACCGCACGGTGGCGGACCGGCTGAGCCATGCTTCCCTGCTGGAGGCCGCGAGCCTCAGTCCGGCGGCGCTGCGGCGTTTTGCGCACAACGACGTGCAGCAGCTGAGCGAACTGCTGGGCAAGCCGCTGGCGGGACAACAGCTGGTGGTGACGGAAGGGGTATTCAGTATGGATGGCGACAGCGCTCCGCTCGCCGCCATTGCCGAGGCTACCCGGGTCGCTGACGGCTGGCTGCTGGTGGATGATGCCCACGGCATAGGCGTGGTGGGCGAGGAGGGGCGCGGCAGCTGCCATGTGCAGAACGTTCGCCCTGAACTGCTGGTGGTGACCTTCGGTAAAGCCTTTGGCGTCAGCGGTGCGGCGGTGCTGTGCGACGACGCGTTGGCAGACTATCTGCTGCAGTTTGCTCGTCACCTGATCTACAGCACCGCGATGCCGCCGGCTCAGGCGGTGGCGCTGAGCGCCGCGCTGGCGGTGATCCGCAGCGATGATGGTCAGCAGCGGCGGGAAAAACTGGCGCGTCATGTGGCGCAGTTCCGCGACGGCATGGCCACATTCCCGGGGACGCTGAGCGCATCACGTAGCGCGATTCAACCGCTGATCGTCGGCGATAACGGCCGGGCATTACGGCTGGCGGCGCGTCTGCGCGATCAGGGTTGTTGGGCAACGGCCATTCGTCCGCCGACGGTACCGGCGGGGAGCGCGCGTCTGCGCCTGACGCTGACCGCCGCGCACGACGCCACTGACATCAGCCGTCTGCTGGAGGTGCTGCATGGCGAGAGTCAATAAACACGCGGTTGCCGCGGCCTTTGGCCGGGCGGCCAGCCACTATTCGCAACACGACGCGCTCCAGCGGATCAGCGCCGCGCGCCTGCTGCACCAGCTCAACGAGCGGGCCTTTGCCACGGTGCTGGATGCCGGCTGCGGCCCTGGCAGCATGAGCCGCTACTGGCGTGAGGCCGGAAGCGAGGTCACCGCGCTGGATCTTTCGGCTGAGATGCTGGCCCAGGCGCGGCGTGACCAGTGCGCCGATCGTTACGTGGAGGGCGATATCGAATCGCTGCCGCTGCCCGATGCCTGCGTCGATCTGGCGTGGAGCAACCTGGCGGTGCAGTGGTGCGACAGCCTGGCCGACGCCATTGACGAGCTGTGCCGGGTGGTGCGCCCCGGCGGCAAGGTGGCGTTTACCACGCTGCTGTCCGGTTCGCTGCCGGAACTGAATCAGGCCTGGCGCGCCATCGATAGCCACCCGCATGCCAATCGCTTTCTCAGCGAACAGGCGGTGCGCGAGGCGCTGACCGGGCGGCGGGCCGTCGGGCAGGTCCACGAGATCGGCCTGCCGTTTGCCGATGCTCTGAGCGCGATGCGCTCGCTGAAAGGGATCGGCGCCACGCATCTGCATCAGGGGCGCCATGCGCCACCGCTGAGCCGGGGAAAACTGCGTCAGCTGCAGCTGGCCTGGCCACAACAGCAGGGCCAGTGCCCGCTGACGTACCATCTTTTTACAGGAGTCATTGAACGTGACTAAACGTTTTTTCGTCACCGGAACCGACACTGAAGTCGGGAAAACCATCTCCAGCTGCGCCTTGTTGCAGGCGGCGAATCTGTCGGGTCTGAAAAGCGCGGGCTATAAGCCGGTGGCGTCCGGAAGCGAGCTGACGGCGCAGGGGTTGCGTAACGAAGATGCCCTGGCGTTGCAGCGCAACAGCGCCGTGGCGCTGAGCTACGCCCAGGTGAATCCGCTGACCTTCGAGGAGCCGACGTCACCGCATATCGTGAGCGCAGATGAGGGGCGGCCGATTACGGCCGGGGCGCTGTCTGCCGGATTGCGCGAGCTGGAAAATCTTGCCGAATGGGTGCTGGTGGAAGGCGCTGGCGGCTGGTTCACGCCGCTATCCCCCACGTTGAGCTTTGCCGACTGGGTGCGCGATGAGCAACTGCCGGTCATTCTGGTGGTCGGCATCAAACTGGGGTGCATCAACCATGCGCTGCTCACCGCCCTGGCGGTACGCCAGGCGGGGCTGCCGCTGGTCGGCTGGATCGCCAACGATATCCAGCCGCCGGGCAGGCGCCATGTCGAGTATCTGGCGACCCTGAAACGCCTGCTGCCGACGCCATTTTTGGGGGAGATCCCATGGCTTTCGGACGCCGCGCAGCGCGACGACCTCGGGCAGTATATTGACCTTAACGCGCTGGATCAGGCGTCATCCATTGCGCCAGCAGTGGTTCATCCAGCTGAATAACGCTGCCTTGCGCCACGTTACGCCCGCGGTGTAGCAGGCAAAAGCGATCAGCCACCCGGCGAATAAACGGCAGGTGCTGCTCTGCGAGCAGCACCGTTAAGCCGATATCGCGGTTCAGACGCACCAGTAAATCCCCCAGTTTATGCATGAAGTGCTGGCCGCTGCCGCGTGATGGTTCATCCAGGATCAGCAGGCGCGGCTGGACGATCAGCGCTCTGGCCAGCGCCAGCTGATACTGGTCATCTTCGGTCAGCATCGCGCCTTTATGCTGGCGCTGGCCGTACAGGTCGGGGAATAAATCGTAAATCTCACCTTTCACCACCGCACCAGGATTGCCGCCGGCAGCCAGCGCAATATGCAGATTATCTTCCACGCTGAGCTGCGAAAAAATTCGCTTGTCCTGCGGCACATAGCCGATGCCGATAATCGCCCGGGATTGCGCGGAGAGCGGCGTGATATCGCAGGGCGGCGAACCGATCTCCTGCCAGGTCATACTGCCGCTGGCCACCGGGAGATGGCCGGTAATACAGTTAATGAGCGTGGTTTTCCCCATTCCCTGAAGTCCCATCACACAGGTGCACTCGCCGGACCGTAGTTCAAGGTCGACATTCCATAGTGTGTGCTGGCTTCCGTAGTACTGATTGACTGCGCGTAGACTCAACATAGACGTTTTCTCCTTTTCGGGGATAGTGAGCGACATGAAGATTCTGCAAATCTCTTGCCAGGAAAAAGATGTTCCGGTTTTTTCTGTCAGAACAGGTATCACAGGCCATGACGGCGGTGGGGCAACGAGACGGTTGCACTTTCCCGGTGCTAAAGCGCATGAAAAATGGTGCAGAAAGCAACAAAAAGGCAGGCCTCTTTAGCTGATAAATATCAAAAATAATTCGATAATTTTTTTTAGGCGCTGGTTTTTGACGGTCGGTCGATTTCGGCGGGGTGGCAGTGGTCAAGGCCTGCAGACACTTATCCACTATTCCTGTGGATAACCTTGTGTATTAGAGTTAGAGAACTTGCGGTAAGCTAGAGATTACGCGGCCTGCGGCTGAATTGGCGCGAAACCCATCTTTTGTTTAATATCATTAAAAATCAATTGGTTGAATAAAAGCAATGGCTGTAAGGAAAGTGTCACCTGCTGCCATAAAAGATTCATTACCTTGCTTGACAAATGTTAAATGATAAATTTTTCTGGGGATAACCCTACTGTCTGGCGGATTATTCTGCAAGATGGTCAGCTTTCACCCCAAAATGAGTCACCTTCCCGCCACGGTGAGCATAAACAATAATGTGATACTGTTTTTATGTACAGTATTATTTATTGGCAAAAGCTGGCGTGAAGGGTAGAATTAAACACCTGCCGCATACCACCAGGCGTCCCATCCTTCTTCAGGGCCAGATATATGAGTAAAACGTTCACGCTGCATTCCCCATTCCGTCCCTCTGGTGACCAGCCGGAAGCCATCCGGCGTCTGGAAGAGGGGCTGGAAGATGGCCTGGCGCATCAAACCCTGCTGGGGGTGACCGGGTCGGGTAAGACCTTCACCATCGCTAACGTTATTGCCGATCTCCAGCGCCCGACCATGGTGCTGGCGCCGAACAAAACCCTGGCAGCGCAGCTGTACGGTGAAATGAAAGAGTTCTTCCCGGAAAACGCGGTGGAGTATTTCGTCTCCTACTACGACTATTATCAGCCTGAAGCCTACGTGCCGAGCTCCGACACCTTCATTGAGAAAGACGCATCGGTGAACGAACACATCGAGCAGATGCGTCTCTCGGCGACCAAGGCGCTGCTTGAGCGGCGCGATGTCGTGGTGGTGGCGTCGGTGTCGGCCATTTACGGTCTGGGCGATCCTGATCTCTACCTGAAGATGATGCTGCACCTGACCACCGGGATGCTCATCGACCAGCGGGCGATTTTGCGTCGCCTGGCAGAGCTGCAGTACACCCGCAACGATCAGGCCTTCCAGCGCGGTACCTTCCGGGTGCGTGGCGAGGTGATTGACGTCTTCCCGGCGGAATCAGACGACGTTGCGTTGCGGATCGAACTGTTTGACGAAGAGGTCGAGCGACTGTCGCTGTTCGACCCGCTGACCGGCCAGGTTGAATCCACCATCCCGCGCTTTACCATCTACCCGAAAACGCACTACGTTACGCCGCGTGAGCGCATTGTGCAGGCGATGGAAGAGATCAAAGTCGAGCTGGCGGAAAGGCGCAAAGTGCTGCTGGACAACAATAAGCTGCTGGAAGAGCAGCGGCTGTCGCAGCGCACGCAGTTTGACCTCGAGATGATGAACGAGCTAGGGTACTGCTCCGGCATCGAAAACTACTCGCGCTATCTCTCCGGGCGTGGTCCGGGCGAGCCACCGCCAACGCTGTTCGATTACCTGCCGGCGGACGGTTTGCTGGTTATCGATGAATCCCACGTCACCATCCCGCAAATTGGCGGCATGTATCGTGGGGACCGGGCGCGTAAAGAGACCCTCGTGGAGTACGGCTTCCGACTGCCTTCCGCGCTGGATAACCGCCCGATGAAATTTGAAGAGTTTGAGGCGCTGGCGCCGCAGACTATCTATGTGTCGGCAACGCCTGGGCCGTACGAGCTGGAAAAATCCGGCGATGAAGTGGTCGATCAGGTGGTACGTCCGACCGGGTTGCTGGATCCCATTATTGAAGTGCGTCCGGTGGCCACCCAGGTCGATGACCTGCTGTCAGAAATTCGTACCCGCGTGGTCATCAATGAACGTGTGCTGGTGACCACCCTGACCAAACGCATGGCGGAAGACCTGACGGAGTATCTCGAAGAGCACGGCGAGCGCGTGCGCTACCTGCACTCGGATATCGACACCGTGGAGCGCATGGAAATCATCCGCGACCTGCGGCTGGGCGAGTTTGATGTGCTGGTGGGGATTAACCTGCTGCGTGAAGGGCTGGATATGCCGGAAGTCTCACTGGTGGCGATCCTCGATGCCGACAAAGAAGGTTTCCTGCGTTCCGAGCGCTCGCTGATTCAGACCATTGGCCGTGCGGCGCGTAATATCAACGGTAAAGCGATTCTGTATGGCGACAAGATCACCGCCTCGATGGCGAAAGCTATCAGCGAGACGGAGCGTCGTCGTGAGAAGCAGCAGCGCTATAACGAAGAGCACGGTATTACCCCGCAGGGGCTGAATAAAAAAGTGGTCGATATTCTGGCGCTGGGCAGCAACATCGCCAAAACCAAAGCCAAAGGGCGCGGCAAATCACGTTCGCCGGTGGAGGCAGATACCCCGGAAGTGGTGCTGACGCCGAAAGCGCTCCAGCAGAAAATTCACGAGCTGGAAGGGCTGATGATGCAGCACGCGCAGAACCTCGAGTTCGAAGAGGCGGCGCAGATTCGCGACCAGCTGCATCAGCTGCGCGAGCTGTTTATTGCCGCTTCGTAACCTGGATTGCGGAAATTACCGTGCCGGAGCGGCAGTACAGCGTGACGGCGCGCTGATTTTTTATCTTTCGTCCGCATTTAATCGTTGGCTTAATGTCAGCTTAATCTTGCCAGGCGACACTATCCCCATTCTGATGAGGATAGTGTCATGCAAAAATTAAACATCCGTGAGTATCTGGCCGTGACCTGCGCGTTTATCGTGGTGGTCGCCTTTTTCCATCAGTGGGTTTTGACCTTCTGACGCGACAGCGCGGGAAACTGGATCCAGCCCCGTACGCCAGGGCCCGGCTGGCGGTTATGTAAAAAGAACTGGGCATCGTGCAGCTGGACGATGCGCGTCACAATACTTAACCCCAGGCCAATCCCGCCATAGCGGCTGTCCATGCGGACAAACGCTTTGCTCAGCTCACCGCTTTTCGCTTCATCAATCCCCGGCCCCTGATCTTCCACCGCAATAACCGGCGTGGCGCCTGCCTGAATTGAGATTTTGACCACCGATTGTATCGGGCTGTAGCGATGGGCGTTTTCCACCAGGTTACGCAGTGCCACCCGCAGCAACGTCGCGTCACCGGAGACAATCACATCCTCACAACCACTTTCAGACAGGCAGACAACCTCCAGCGTTTGCTGGCGTTGTGCGAGCATGGTTTCCAGCTCGTCGCGCACCGGTTCGATCACATCTTCGCGCAGCGCGACACGCTGATAGCTACCGGCGGAAAACGACTGGCCGACACGGGCCAGCTGTAGCAGCTGCGAAATGCTGTTGGTCATCAGATCCAGACGCTGGATCAGCGGCGTCACCTCGACGTTGTGCGCCCTGGACATCAGCTCAAGGTGCAGGCGCAGACCGGCTAACGGCGTGCGTAGCTCATGGGCGACATCGGCGGTGAACAGCCGCTCGCGGTCGAGCGTCAGGTTCAGTCGGGACACCAGCTGATTGATGGCCGTCGTCACCGCCGTTACTTCCGGGACCGATTCCGTCAGGGTGATGGGCTGCAGGTTGTCCGGGGTGCGGCTTTCGAGCTCACTTTGCAGCGTCGACAGCGGACGGGTAATTTTTCTCACCGCCAGCATGCTGATGTACAGCGCCAGGCCGACGATCAGCAGGCTGGGGATCAGTAAGCTGGCAACCGCCTCCCGCACTTCGTGCTCGACGTGCTTCTGATTGTTATGTCCTTCGATGGCGCTCGCCACCAGCAGCTGGATCTGCTCTTTGCTTTCATGCCACAGCCAGAAGACGCTGATCAGCTGGCACACGACCAGAATGGCGCCAATGGTCAGCAGCAGGCGATGACGCATCGTCCAGTTTTCACTTGCGAACAGTGCCATGGCGTTATTCCGTCTCTGATTGATTCACCAGCATATAGCCAAATCCCCGGACCGTGCGAATACGGGCCTTGCCGACTTTATCGCGCAGGTTATGGATATGCACTTCCAGCGTGTTGGTGGCCGGCTCGTTGTCCCAGCTGTAGATATCGTTGTAGAGAATTTCGCGGTGCACCGGGCTACCCGCTTTCATCATCAGGCGTGAGAGCAGGGCGTACTCTTTCGGCGTCAGGTCCAGCGCATTGTCGCCCAGCCAGACCTGGCGACGGGTGATATTCAGCCGCAGATCGCCGACGGACATCTCATTGTCGCCCTGGTTATTATGGCGGCGGAGCAGGGCGCGGATGCGGGCATTCAGCTCTTCCAGGGCGAAGGGTTTCACCAGATAATCATCCGCCCCGGTATCAAGACCGCTAATCCGATCGTCGACGGTGTCGCGGGCGGTGAGGATCAGCACCGGCTGAGTGAATTTTTCCCGGCGCATGCGCGCCAGGAAGTGCAGGCCGTCTTCATCCGGCAGGCCCAGGTCCAGCACGATCAAGCTGTAGTGGTTGCTGGCGAGAGACAGCGCGGCCTCATGGGCGGTGGCGACGCCATCACAGACGTACCCCTCGCTTTGCATCGCCAGAATCAATCCCTGTAACAGGAGTGCGTCGTCTTCAATGACTAAGATTTTCATCTACCGGCCTCGCTTCTGCATGGCGTTAAAATATCGTCAGCTGCCCGGTACTCGTGGGTATTGACCCCCAGTAAACCGAGCAGGGTGGAGAACAGATTATCCTGAGAATAAGGCTCCGTTTTGGCTTTCTGCTGCAGACACTGGCTGGAGACGCCATAGCGCTGCTGGTAATCCGCTGACAGCCAGATCAGCATCGGCACATGTTTTTGCGTCTCCGGGGCGATGGACCACGGCAGTCCGTGTAAATAGACCCCATCTTCGCCGAGCGACTCACCGTGGTCGGAGAGATACACCAGGCTGGTGGTGAATTTATCCTGCTTTGACTGCAATAATTTGATGGCTTTATCCACCACATAATCGACATATAAGATCGTGTTGTCGTAAGTATTGGTCAACTGCTGCTGAGTACAACTCTGGATTTCGTTGGTTTCGCAGGTTGGGGTAAATTTCTTGAATTCAGCAGGATAGCGATTGTAGTACGTCGGGCCATGGCTGCCGATAGTGTGCAGCACGATAATGCCATCCTGTTGCAAATTATCGATGTAGCTTTCCAGATTATGGAACAGCACCTCATCGTAACATTCGCCATCGATGCACTGCCCGGTCAGGTTCAGGTCGGTGACATTCTGATGCGGTACGCGGTCGCAGGCACCCTTACAGCCGCCGTCATTGTCGTTCCACAGCACCTGAACGCCGGCGCGTTGCAGGATATCCAGTACGCCTTCCTGATGGTGCGCCAGTTCTTCATCATAATGGGCGCGCGGCATATTGGAGAACATGCAGGGCACCGACACCGCGGTGGCGGTTCCGCATGAGGTGGTATTGGTGAAGTAGGCCACATCGTCTTGTTTCAGGCGCGGGTTGGTTTCGCGATCGTAGCCGCCGAGGGAGAAGTTCTGCGCCCGGGAGGTTTCGCCGAGCACCAGAATGGTTAAATTCTTGCGCGGTCCGTGACGCATTTCCGCTTTCTGGGTCGCATCTTCGCCAATTTTCACCAGCGGCAAATTGTCCATTTTGTTGTGGAAATACCACGAGTTAATCGCCACGATGCTGTTCGACGGGCTCAGTGATTTCACTAACTCTTTGTTGTTGCGAAAGACCGAGGCGTAATCTTTATAAAACAGCGCCGCGACCACCAGAATCAGCAGCGCAGAGACGGCGATGTTCAGCAGGCGCATCAGGATCCCACGCCACGCGGTCTTCGGCTTCGCCACTTTTACCCACCAGGCCAGCGCAACCATCAGAACGCCGGACAGCCCCAGCGTCAGAACCATCCTGCCGGACATCAGGGCAAAGCTTTCCGCCGGGGTGGTATCCAGAATGTTGGTGATCATGGCGCGATCGATAATCACCCCGAAGGTCCAGATAAAATACTGAGCCGAGGCGCTGAGCAGAATGAACAGGCTGATAACCAGCCGGTCGAGCTTAAGGAAAGAGGCCAGCGTGGTAAGGATATTCATCACGCTGAACGCGACCACCGGCATGCTGAGGAACACCAGCCAGTTATGCAGGCTGTTGACCGGCAGCAGCGTGAAGACCTGGCGATAGAACGCGAGGTTCAGCAGCAGCCCGATATACAGCGCAAAGAGAATCAGATAAAGCGTACGGCTCATGACCGGCCGACGTAACGGGAGTAGCGACATGGCAACAATCCTGGGACTAAGATAGTGGCCATGGTGACAGCGTTAATTTAAGACAACCTTAAGATTTTAAGATAACGGCGGCGGTTCTGCCGTCGCCGTTACGTCGTCATGCCTTAGCCGATGGCCTGAATGGCTTCCTCCAGCGCGCTACGCAGGCGCGCCCGGTCATGGCGATAGGGAACATCAACCGCGTCCAGTCGCGTCTGCACGATGGTGCGGTTTTCAAGACCGCTGATATCGGTATTCTGCCCGACGATCAGCGCATCGATCACCTGCTTGCCGATATAGTGCTCCATAATCCCGACGCGATCCGCCAGGGTCAAACTGGCGGCCGGGCTGTGCTCTTTGCCTAGGTTGTCGATAAACACCATCGCCGCGGGGGTGCGGCGCAGGGCCTGGGCCATCTCATCCAGCAGAAGAATAGGCAGCAGGCTGGTGTAGAAACTGCCCGGCCCAATCAGGATTAAATCAGCTTGCGCAATGGCCTGCACCGCTTCACGGGTGGTGGGCACCGGCGGGGAGAGCATCAGCTCTCGCGGGACGCAGGGCAGCTGGTCAATATTGACCTCGCCGTAAACTTCATGGCCTTCATGGTCAATGGCCATCAAATCCACCGGTTGTTCCGACATCGGGATCAAAAAGGCGTCTACTTTCAGCAGATTTCTGATCAAATTGATGGCCTCTAAAGGCCGCACGCTCAGGTGGTCGAGCGCCTTTAACATCAGGTTTCCGAGGTTATGACCAGAAAGTTCACCATTACCGGCAAAACGATACTCAAACATCGCCGACGCGATGCTGGGTTCGGCGATCAACTGGTTAATGCAGTTGCGCATATCCCCCCAGGCAATACCGCCCTCGGAGCGACGAATACGACCCGTCGAACCGCCGTTATCGGTGGTCGTGACAATACCGGTCAGGCGTGAACCGAGCGAGGAGAGCGACGACATCACCCGGCCCAGACCGTGCCCGCCGCCCAGTGCCACCACGCGATCGAGATCGGCGAACGTACGAGTACGCATAGAGATTCCTTAATAGCGATTAAACGGGCTCACAGTAACCGATCTACCCCTAAAAGACGATGGGCGGATCCTGACAAACTGACCGATATCAATGCAAAAGCCTGGTTTTTGGCTATTCTGTAACGAAAATGCACGATCGTATCGATATATACATAATTATATAACGAAATGGAAAATGGCGAAACCGTCGTATCCGCGCTACTATCGGCATTAACCTGTTAACACTCTAGCCCCTGTACCTGTGTCGCAAGATATGGTGCTTTGGCCGTGACGGCTCCGTCTGTCACCAGGGCGTGGAAAGAAATGACCGCGTCTCCCGTATTTGGAAAGGTGTATATGGCTTCCCAGCTTACCGACGCGTTTGCGCGTAAGTTTTATTACTTGCGCCTGTCAATTACCGACGTGTGTAACTTTCGTTGCACCTACTGCCTGCCGGATGGCTACAAGCCCGGCGCGGTCACCAATAAAGGCTTTCTCAGCGTAGACGAAGTGCGTCGCGTGACGCGTGCCTTTTCGGCTCTCGGCACCGAGAAAGTGCGCCTGACCGGCGGCGAACCGTCGTTACGTCGTGATTTCGCCGACATTATTGCCGCCGTACGTGAAAACAGCGCCATTCGCCAGATTGCGGTCACCACCAACGGCTACCGCCTGGCCCGTGACGTGCAGCAGTGGCGTGATGCCGGGCTGACGGCGATTAACGTCAGCGTCGATAGCCTCGATGCGCGTCAGTTCCATGCCATTACCGGGCAGGATAAATTTCAGCAGGTGATGGACGGTATCGACGCCGCCTTCGCCGCCGGTTTCGAAAAAGTGAAGGTCAATACCGTGCTGATGCGCGATGTGAACCATCATCAGCTCGACACCTTCCTGGCGTGGATCCAACCGCGCCGCATCCAGCTGCGCTTTATTGAACTGATGGAAACCGGCGAGGGCAGCGACCTGTTTCGCCGTCACCATATCTCCGGCATGGTCCTGCGCGATGAGCTGCTGCGCCGCGGCTGGATCCACCAGATTAGCCAGCGCAGCGATGGCCCGGCGCAGGTCTTCTGCCACCCGGACTACGCCGGTGAAATTGGCCTCATCATGCCGTACGAGAAAGATTTCTGCGCCACCTGCAACCGGCTTCGCGTCTCTTCGGTGGGTAAACTGCATCTGTGTCTGTTTGGCGACGGTGGCGTGGATTTACGCGATCTGCTTGCCGAAGACCAGCAGCAGGCGGCGCTGGAAACACGCATTTCTGAAGCCTTAACCCATAAAAAACAAACCCATTTCCTGCATCAGGGCAACACCGGTATTACGCAAAACCTGTCGTATATTGGCGGATAATTGATTCTATACCCTAAATAATTCGAGTTGCAGGAAGGCGGCGACGCAGGGAATCCCCAGGAGCTTACTCAGGTAAGTGACTGGGGTGAACGAGGAAAGCCAACGCTCATGCAACTTGAAGTATGACGGGAATAAAGGAGCAAACAGATGAGTCAGACCAGCGCTGAGTTTACCCCGACCCGCATTGCTATTCTCACCGTATCCAGCTGCCGTGGCGAAGAGGACGACACCTCTGGCCACTGGCTGCGTGACGCGGCGCAGGAGGCGGGCCACCACATCGCCGATAAGGCCATCGTGAAAGAGAACCGCTACGCCATTCGCGCCCAGGTGTCGGCGTGGATCGCCAGCGATGACGTCCAGGTGGTGCTGATTAACGGCGGGACCGGTTTTACCGATGGCGATCAGGCGCCGGAAGCGCTCCGGCCGCTGTTCGATCGCGAAGTGGAAGGGTTTGGCGAAGTATTCCGCATGCTCTCCTTTGAGGAGATTGGCACCTCGACCCTGCAATCCCGGGCCATTGCCGGGGTGGCGAACCGGACCCTGATTTTTGCTATGCCGGGTTCAACCAAAGCCTGTCGTACCGCGTGGGACAACATCATTGCCCCGCAGCTGGATGCGCGCACGCGCCCGTGCAACTTTATCTCTCATCTTAAGAAATAAGCTATGTCACAACTGACGCATATTAACGCCGCTGGCGAAGCGCACATGGTGGACGTCTCCGCCAAAGCGGAAACCGTACGTGAAGCCCGGGCTGAAGCCTGGGTCGAAATGCAGCCGGCGACGCTGGCGATGATTATCGACGGCAGCCACCACAAAGGCGATGTTTTCGCCACCGCCCGTATTGCCGGTATTCAGGCCGCCAAACGGACCTGGGAGCTGATCCCGCTGTGCCATCCGCTGATGCTGAGCAAGGTTGAAGTCAACCTGCAGGCGCTGCCGGAACAGAACCGGGTGCGCATCGAGACGCTGTGCCGCCTGACCGGGAAAACCGGGGTTGAGATGGAGGCGCTGACCGCGGCCTCCGTTGCGGCGCTGACGATTTACGATATGTGCAAAGCGGTGCAAAAAGATATGGTCATTGGCCCGGTGCGCCTGCTGGCGAAAAGCGGCGGCAAATCCGGTGATTTCAAGGCGGACGAGACCCATGATTAAGGTTCTGTTTTTTGCTCAGGTGCGCGAACTGGTCGGTACCGATGCGCTGACGCTTGAGGCGGACGCGCCACTGACGGTGGAGGCTATTCGCCAACAGCTCGCCAGCCAGGGCGATCGCTGGGCGCTGGCGCTGGAAGCGGGCAAGCTGCTGGCGGCGGTCAATCAGACGTTGACCAACTTTGACCATCCGGTGGCTCCCGGTGACGAAGTCGCATTCTTCCCACCGGTCACAGGGGGTTAAGATGACGCAGACCCGCATTGTCGTCAGCCCAGCACGCTTTTGCGTGGGTGACGAATACCCGTGGCTGGCCGAGCGCGATGAAGACGGCGCGGTGGTGACCTTTACCGGCAAAGTGCGTAACCACAATCTTGGCGATAGCGTGAAGGCGCTGACCCTCGAGCACTATCCGGGGATGACGGAAAAGTCGCTGGCGGAGATCGTCGAACTGGCGCGGGAGCGCTGGTCGCTGGGCCGGGTGACGGTGATTCACCGCATCGGCGAAATGTGGCCGGGCGAAGAAATTGTGTTTGTCGGCGTGACCAGCGCCCACCGCAGCAGCGCCTTTGAGGCCGGGGAGTTCATTATGGACTACCTGAAAACCCGGGCGCCGTTCTGGAAGCGTGAAGCGACGCCGGAAGGCGAACGTTGGGTGGATGCCCGCGATAGCGATCGTCAGGCGGCAGAGCGCTGGTAGTGTGATACGCTTAATCAGAGATACCGTGTTAATCAGGAGATAGTCATGGACAGATTCCCACGTTCAGATTCCATCGTTCAGGTGCGAAGCGGCCTGCAAACCTATATGGCTCAGGTTTACGGCTGGATGACGGTCGGCCTGCTGCTGACCGCCTTTATTGCCTGGTTTGCCGCCAATACCCCGGCGGTGAGAATGTTTATTTTCTCCAGCCAACTGGTCATTATCGGGTTGGTTATTGCCCAGCTGGCGCTGGTCTTCGTGCTCTCCGGGATGGTACAGCGGCTGAGTGCTGGGGTAATGACCACGCTGTTTATGCTCTATTCGGCGTTGACCGGGCTGACGCTATCCAGCATTTTTCTGGTCTACACCTACTCGTCGATTGCCAGCACCTTTGTGATCAGCGGCGGGATGTTTGGCATCATGAGCCTGTACGGCTATACCACCAAACGCGATCTCAGCGGCTTCGGCAACATGCTGTTTATGGGCTTGATTGGTATTGTTCTGGCGTCACTGGTTAACTTCTGGCTGAAGAGTGAAGCTTTGATGTGGGTGATTACCTATATCGGGGTGATTGTCTTTGTCGGCCTGACCGCCTATGACACCCAGAAGCTGAAAAACATCGGCGAGCAGATCGATACCCGCGACGGTTCAACGCTGCGCAAATACGCCATACTCGGCGCCCTGACGCTGTATCTGGACTTTATCAACCTGTTCCTGATGCTGTTGCGTATTTTCGGCAACCGCCGTTAAGAAACCCCATCACCATTATCAGCCCCGGGACGCATTGCGTTACCGGGGCGATATCTCCTGCACGCCGTTGCCTGCAATTACACTTCCTGATTTTGTGCGTCCAGCCGATCCTGAGTTTCAATTTCCGGCTGAACCGGCGGGTTGACCCGCGC
The DNA here is from genome assembly GCF_014298075.1 of Enterobacter sp. JUb54. Taxonomy (GTDB): domain Bacteria; phylum Pseudomonadota; class Gammaproteobacteria; order Enterobacterales; family Enterobacteriaceae; genus Klebsiella; species Klebsiella lignicola. The sequence goes on along the minus strand of NZ_CP060418.1, from coordinate 2,394,065 downwards.
CAGCTGCGGCGTATGGGCTGGCAGCCAGCCGACCCAGGCCGGGAAGTGACGTAAAAAGTGGAAGGCAATCACGCTCTGACCCAGATTCCACCAGCTGCGGGTGGGCAGCATCGATTTATCCACCTGCTTGCAGTCCTGGGCGATAAGCCCGTCAAGATTGTCGCGCAGGGTCTGATTGAACTCGCGATCGTGGATAATCAGGTTCGCTTCGAGATTTAACGACAGGCTCAGCGGGTCGAGATTGCTGGAGCCGACGGTGGCCCAGTGATCGTCCGCGAGGGCCACTTTGCCGTGCAGCGGGCGGCGGCGGTACTCAAATATCTGCACGCCCCCTTTGACCAGATAGCGATACAGCAGGCGGGCGCCGACTTTAACAATGGGAATATCCGGCTCGCCCTGCACAATCAGCTTCACCCGCACGCCGCGGCGGGCGGCATTGCGCATCGCATGCAGCAGCCGGTAGCCGGGGAAAAAGTAGGCATTGGCGATGATCACTTCCCGGCGGGCGCTGGTCAGCATCTTCAGATAATGCCGTTCAATATCATCGCGATGTTCATGATTATCCCGCCAGACAAACAGCGCCTGGGCCTCACCGGGGCTGCGGTTAACTTCCGGCGGGTGTCGGCGGCGCAGCCAGCGGCGGCGGGTTGAGGCGTTGTCAGGCAGGTTTTCCAGCTCAAACTGCAGAATATCCAGAACCACTGGCCCTTCGACCTGCACGGCGTAATCTTGTTTTGCTTCCGGGCCATAATCGGTCATGTGTTCGGCGGAGTAGTTAATGCCCCCGACAAAGGCCGTCGTTTCATCAATCACCACGATTTTGCGATGCATGCGGCGAAACAGATTGGTGCGCATGCCGAGCAGCCGCGGGCGCGGATCGTAGTAGCGAAATATCACGCCGGCGGCGCTCAGTTCATCGACGAAACTGGCGCTTAGGTCGGGTGAGCCGTAGCCGTCGAGCAGCACTTCCACCTGGATCCCGCGCCGGGCGGCCTGCAGCAGCGCCGCGTGGAGCTGCCAGCCGACATCATCTTCAAACCAGATAAAGGTTTCGAGGATCACTTTGCGCTGCGCGCGGGCAATGGCGGCGAACAGGGCCGGATAGTAGTTATCGCCATTCTCCAGTAAACGGATGCGGTTTCCTTCCTGCCAACGGCATTTCATAGCTGAATCTCCACGCTCAGCGGAGCATGATCCGACAGGCGACGCCAGGGATGACGCGCCAGGGCGGTTGGTTGGCTGGCGCGGGTATTTTTCACGTAGATCCGATCCAGGCGCAGCAGCGGAAACCCGGCCGGGAAGGTTCTCGCCGGGCGACCGCGGGCGCGGGTGAAGATCTCCTCCAGCCCGGCCTGGGCCTTCAGCGGGTGGTTAGCCTGCTGGCGCCAGTCGTTAAAGTCTCCGGCCACCACTACCGGTTCTGCGGCGGGCAGGCGATTAACCCGCCCGGCGAGCATCGCCAGCTGGGCGCGGCGCTGCCGGGCGCTCAGGCCCAGGTGCACGCACAGCAGGTGCAGCGCCACGGTGCTTTCCGGTACCACGATCCGGCAGTACAGCAGGCCGCGCTTTTCGCTGTCGCCCACGGAAATATCGATATTTTCATGATATTCGATGGGAAAGCGGGAGAGGACAGCGTTGCCGTGGTGCCCTTGCGGGTAGACCGCATTGCGCCCGTAGGCGTAGTCGCTCCACAGCGAGTCGGCCAGGAATTCATAATGGGGATCGTCCGGCCAGTTATCGACATTCTGCGGGTGAACGGTATGCTCCCCGGTAACTTCCTGCAGACACACGATGTCGGCGCTGACGCTTCTGACGGCGTCACGCAGCTCCGGCAGCATGAAGCGTCGGTTAAACGTCGTGAACCCTTTATGAATGTTAAGGGTCAGTACATTGAACGACCATCCGTGCGATTTCTCGACCATATTTCTCCAGTCAATGTCACTTTCCTGAATGAAATAGTGTAGTAGGTGTCACAAAAAGATGCGGTGTTACGGAATTTTCCGTAAAGTGCGGTACTCTGAGCTATAGATAAAGATCCTTCAGGAGAGAAGCCATGAAGTGGCAACAACGTGTACGCGTCGCAACTGGACTCAGTTGCTGGCAGATTATGTTGCATCTACTGGTCGTGGCAGTACTGGTGATGGGTTGGATGAGTGGCGTGCTGGTGCACGTCGGATTAGGGCTGTGCGTGCTGTATGGCGTCACGTTACTGTCGATGCTGTTTTTACAGCGTCACCATGATTCACGCTGGCGTGACGTCGGTGACTTCCTTGAGGAGCTCACCACCACCTGGTACTTTGGCGTGGCGGTGATCGTGCTGTGGCTGCTGTCCCGCGTGCTGCATAACAATCTGCTGCTGGCCGTGGCTGGCCTGGCGATTCTGGCAGGTCCGGCGGTGGTATCCCTGCTGGCGAAAGATAAAAGTCGTTACCCTAAAGCCTTCGGACTGCATCAGGGTAGCAACGCCGTGAATCCGCATAAACACAGATAACCTGTGGCTGAGACAGCCTGAACGATGACGGGGAGCCCCTCAAGCGTTCAGGCTATCTTCCGGCGAAACATCGCATACGCCGCCGACCCGGTGGTGGCGGCAATCACCAGCAACGGCCACAAACTTCCCCACACAATATCCAGACTCGCATCCTTCAGATATATCTGCTTGGTAATATCGGTAAAGTGACGAATCGGGTTTATCCAGGTCACGTCCTGCAGCCACTGCGGCATATTCTCCACCGGCGAAACGTAACCGGAGAGCAAAATCGCCGGCATCATAAAGACGAAGACGCCGATAAAGGCCTGCTGCTGCGTTGAGCACAGGGATGAAATCAGCAGCCCGAAGCCCACCAGCGACAGCCCGTAAACCACCATCGTAAAGTAGAACAGCATCAGCGACCCGGCGAAGGGGATTTGATAGGCCCAGATGCCAATCGCCAGCACGATGGTGGCCTGCAGCGTAGCGACGATCAGCGCCGGTACCGCTTTACCGACGAAAATTTGCCAGGTGGCCAGCGGCGACACCAGCAGCTGATCGAGGGTACCTTGCTCGCGCTCGCGGGCGACCGACAGCGACGTGACGATCATCACCCCGATGGTGGTGATCATGGCGATCAGCGACGGCACCACGAACCACTTGTAGTCGAGGTTCGGGTTGTACCAGTTGCGGACGATCAGCTCGCTGTTGTTTGGTTTCGCTTTCCCTTCCAGCAACTCCTGCTGGTAGTTTTTGACGATCTGCTGCAGATAGTTAGCGGCGATCTGCGCGCTGTTCGAGTTGCGCCCGTCGAGCAGCAGCTGGAGCGGTGCGGTCTGGTTGGTGTCGAGGTCGCGTGAGAAATCCGCCGGGAAGCGGATCAGCAATAACGCTTTTTGCTCATCGATGGTCGGGCGGATCTCCTGCGGGCTTTTCAGCAGCAGCACGTGGGTGAATGCCTTGGCCCGGGCGAAACGCTGGGTCAGCTCCACCGCATGACGACCGTTGTCTTCGTTGTAGATGGCAATGGTGGCGTTGGTGACTTCCAGGGTGGCGGCGAAGGGAAACAGCAGCACCTGAAGCAGGACCGGCATAATCAAAATCGCCCGCGTCTGCGGCTCGCGCAGTAGCGATTGCAGTTCTTTGCGGATTAAGGTCCATAGGCGATGGAACATAGTCAGTCTCCCTGTAAACGGCCTGTTATTTCAGGTTGGCGCGTCATGTTAATCCAGGCGTCGTTTGGTCTTCAGCCACGTCAGGCCGATAAACATTACCGCCGAAGCAATTAAAAACAGCGTGTTCACCAGCAGCACCACCGGAATATTGCCCGCCAGAAACAGACTTTGCAGGGTGCTGACAAAATAGCGTGCCGGGATCACGTAGGTCACCGCGCGGATCACCGCCGGCATACTGTCGATCTGGAAAATAAACCCCGAGAGCATAATCGACGGCAGAAAGGCGGCGTTGAGCGCCACCTGCGCGGCGTTAAACTGGTTGCGGGTGATGGTCGAAATCAACAAGCCCATTCCCAACGTGCTGAGTAAAAACAGGCTGGTTATCAAAAACAGGATCACCAGCGAACCGCGAAACGGCACGCCGAGAATAAAGACCGCCACCAGCATGCACAGCAGCATCGCCAGCATGCCAAGGAAATAGTAGGGGATCAGCTTACATAGCAGCAGTTCGGCGCGGGTGATCTCGGTCGACAGCAGCGCCTCCATGGTGCCGCGCTCCCATTCGCGCGCCACCACCAGCGAGGTCAGAATCGCGCCGACCACCGTCATAATGATGGTAATCGCCCCGGGAATAATAAAGTGCTGGCTGATGGCAGCCGGGTTGAACCAGTAGCGCATCTGGACATCAATCAGCGGTTCAAAGGTTTCACCGCGATCCTCTGCCCGCTGCTGCTGCCAGATTTGCCAGATGCCCTCGATGTAGCCCTGAGCAAAGTTGGCGGTATTGGGCTCGCTGCCATCGGTAATCAACTGAATCGGAGCATCGTCGCCGGGGCGCGCCATCTTCTGGTCGAAATCGACCGGGATAACCACCAGGCCGCGAATTTTCCCCGCCTGCATCAGCTGAATGAGCTGCTGACGATTGTCGCTGACCGTGGCGTCAATATAGGGCGAGCCGGTCATGGTGTGCACGAAATCCAGCGCCTCTTCGCTGCGCTGCTCCAGCAGAACGCCGACTTTCAGCTTGCTGGAGTCGAGGTTAATACCGTAGCCAAAAATAAACAGCAGCAGCAGGGGGATGACCACTGCAATCAGCCAGCTGCTGGGGTCGCGAATAATCTGTCGCGTCTCTTTGACACACAGGGCGCGGACGCGTCGCCATGACAGGATCTTAGCGCTCACGAGCATGCTCCTTATCCCAATCGTGAATCAGGGTGATAAACGCCTGTTCCATGGTGGGATCGGGCTGTTCATCGTTCGCCGCCAGCGCCTTCAGGGCATCCGGCGTGCCGCTGGCGATCAGTTTGCCGTGGTACACCAGGCCAATGCGATCGCAATACTCGGCCTCGTCCATAAAGTGGGTGGTGACCATCACCGTGACCCCTTTATCCACCATGCTATTAATATGCAGCCAGAATTCACGGCGGGTGATGGGGTCAACGCCGGATGTCGGCTCATCGAGAAACAGAATATCCGGCTCATGCATCAGCGAGCAGGCCAGCGCCAGACGTTGCTTATAACCGAGCGGCAGCTCATCGGCGGCATGGCTGGCGATGCTTTGCAGCCCAAAGGCGTCGCTCATGCGGGCGATTTTCTCGTTCTGCGCCCGGCCTCGCAGGCCGTACACGCCGGAGAAGAAACGCAGGTTTTGCTCCACGGTCAGGTTGCCGTACAGCGAAAACTTCTGCGCCATATAGCCCAGGTGCTGGCGCGCCTTGCCGGAGCCGACTTTCAGATCCATCCCCAGCACCAGCGCCTTGCCGGAGGTCGGAACCAGCAGGCCGCACATCATCTTGAAGGTGGTGGATTTTCCGGCGCCGTTGGGGCCGAGCAGGCCGAAAATTTCCCCGCGCTTGACGCTGAAATCGACGTGGTCGGTGGCGGCAAAGTCGCCAAATTTTTTGGTCAGGCTTTGGGCTTCGATGACCGTCTCATCATGGTTGCCCTCGACGCGGTGGATTATCTCCCCCAGCGGCGATTCGGCGGTGGCGGCGCCGCCCAGCAGATCGATAAAGGCATCTTCAAAGCGCGGGATGGTTTCGGCTATTTCCAGCGCCGGCATCTGGCTGTTGTGCTGTACTTCGTCAATGGTGGCCTCTTTTTTGAGGATCAGCCGTACCGATTTCCCCTGAATAACGCCATCGCTGATCTGCGGCAGCTTCAGCGCGCGCTGCAGCAGGCGACGGTTGTTCTCTTCGCGACTGGAAACGAGGAAGCTGCGCCCGGCCATGGTCTGGGTCAAGGCTTTCGGCTCGCCCTGGTACAGTAGCTGGCCTTCGTTCATCAGCAGCACGTCGCGGCACTGCTCCGCTTCATCAAGGTAGGAGGTGCTCCAGAGGATCAGCATCCCGTCCCCCGCCAGTTCGTGCACCATTTGCCACAGCTCGCGGCGAGAGATTGGGTCAACGCCGACGCCGGGTTCATCGAGCAGCAGCACCTTCGGCTCGCCCACCAGGGTACAGGCGAGGCCCAGTTTCTGCTTCATGCCGCCGGACAGTTTCCCCGCCAGCCGGTCGGTAAAGGGGCCGAGGGAGGTAAACTCCAGCAGCCGGGCGAAGGTCTGTTTGCGCGCCTCGCCGGTGACGCTGCGCAGATCGGCATACAGCGTGAGGTTTTCCATTACCGTCAGGTCTTCATACAGGCCGAATTTCTGCGGCATGTAGCCGAGTATCGCGTGCAGCGCGCTGTCGTCGGCAATCGGATCGAAACCGAGCACCCTGGCGCTGCCGCCGTCGGCCTTCAACAGGCCAGCCAGCATGCGCATCAGGGTGGTTTTCCCCGCGCCGTCAGGGCCTACCAGCCCGGTCACGTAGCCGGCGTGAATGGTGCAGTTAAGCGGCGCCACGGCGGGGCGGTCCATGCCGGCAAAACGACGGGTCAGCCCGCTGAGGGTGATAACATCCTCATTCATGTCCGTTCCCGTTGCTGAAGGTGATGGTAACCGGCATCCCCTGGCGCAGCGAATCATCGGCATCGGCCACGATAATACGCAGACGATAGACGAGGTCGGTACGTAAATCCGGCGTCTCTACGGTCTTCGGCGTAAATTCAGCCGTCGGTGAGACGAAGCCAATTTTGCCGTGCCAGGGCTGGTTCGGGCGGCTATCGGTGTACAGCAGCACTTCACGTCCGGGCGTCGCCTGGCCGAGATTTTTTTCATCGATGTAGGCGCGAACCCACACCGGATGGGTTAACGACAGCGTCATGACCGTCCCGCCGGCGCTGAGCATGCTGCCCGGCTCGACGGCGCGGGTCATCAGCATGCCATCGGACGGGGCGACGAGCGTGGTGTCGTGCAGATCGAGCTTCGCCTGCGCTAAGGCCGCCTGCGCCTGCTCAAGGCTGGCTTTGGCCTGGGCAATTTCCTGCGGGCGGTTACCGGCGCGATACTGACGCAGTTTGTCCTGAGCAGACTTCAGCGTCGCCTGCGCCTGGTCGCGGGAGGAGCGTGCGTTTTCAAGATCGTTCACCGAGATAGCGCTGCTCTGGCGCAACCCCAACTGGCGCTGATAGAAGTTTTGCGCGTAGTCATAGGCGGCCTGCGCCTGTTTAACCGCGGCGGCGGCCTGGGCTATCTCTTCCGCCCGGTAGCCCGCCATCATCAGGTCGTATTGCGCCTGGGCGGTGGAGACATTGGCCTGCGCCTGCTGTAAGGCGTTTTCATAGGGGGCGCGATCCAACTGGCCCAGCGTCTGCCCGGCCTGAATCTTATCGCCCTCATCAACGTCCAGCGACGCCAGCCGTCCGCCAACGCGGAAGCTCATGTTGACGGTCCGAATATCGACGTTGCCATACAGGGTCAGCTCCCGATGCTGACTGCTTTGATACCACCACCAGCCGCCGCCGCATGCGGCGATCAGCAGCAAAACTAACAACACGATAACGACGGGTTTTTTCATGATCCCAGACTCCTTTGCGATAACCCTTGCAGAACAAAATCAATGTGGCAGGCGACAACCTGGTAAATTTGCTCAGTTTTTTCTTCGTCGAACTGCGCCCATCCGGTGCGCAGCAAAATGGTTTCCCGCCCGAGACGGAACGCGAGAATTTCCCCCAGCAGCGCGTGGGTGTGGAGGATCATTTGTGTGTCATCGGCGTCCAGACCGGTAAACGCGGCGATTAAACGGGTCAGGTAGCGGTGAAGCGGGGCGATCACCTGGCTGTGGATCAGCTGATAGGCCGGGGTCGGCGAGAGCTGCTCGCGAGAGATGAATTTGCTGAGATTCACCGTGTCGTCCTGGGTCAGCAGTAAAATCATGTTCTGGCAGGCACGCAGGATCAGCCCGCGAATGGCGGCCTTATCCGGTGACGGGGTATTCAGCAGCGCTTCTGCCGCATCGGCATGAGGGTGAAAATTATGGCTGATGAAATCGGCAATCCACTGCGCGCAGGCGAGATACAGGTCATCTTTCGAGCCGAAATAGTAGGGGATCGCGGCGATATTTTGCCCGGCCTGCGCGGCAATATCGCGGGTGGTTGCATGCTGACCGTATTCACCAAACTGGGCGATCGCGGCGGCAATCAACTGGCTTTTGGCTTGTTCGCCTTTGGTGGTTGCAGGTGTCGTATTCATCGCGGCGTTAAAGAATTAATCAATCGATTGATTAAGAATATATCCGGTTCGCGGAACTGTCCAGAATGGTGAATACTCTCTGTGACGTTCTGTGACATCCGACGTTGCCGGGCAGGGGGACGAGGATTATCCGGCGGAAAAACCCCGAGGGGATATTTTATGCGCTACGTCACAAAACCTGCTAGACTGCGCCCCTTCATGGCATTGTGGTTTTTGCCATCTCTTATTGCAATAATCTCCCCGAAAACTACGCCTGTCATGGGCCGGGGCGGTTTGGAGTTGTTATGTCTTTTGATTCCCTTGGCCTGAACCCTGATATCCTGCGCGCCGTCGCTGAACAAGGTTACCTTGAGCCAACCCCAATTCAGCAGCAGGCGATCCCTGCGGTGTTGCAGGGTCGCGATCTGATGGCCAGCGCCCAGACCGGCACCGGCAAAACGGCGGGCTTTACGCTGCCGCTGCTGCAGCATCTGATCCAGAAAGAGCCGCATGCCAAAGGCCGTCGCCCGGTGCGTGCGCTGATCCTCACGCCAACCCGTGAGCTGGCGGCCCAGATCGGCGAAAACGTTCGCGATTACAGCAAGTACCTGAATATCCGTTCGCTGGTGGTCTTCGGCGGCGTGAGCATTAACCCGCAGATGATGAAACTGCGCAGCGGCGTGGATGTGCTGGTGGCGACCCCTGGGCGCCTGCTGGATCTTGAACATCAGAATGCTGTCAGCCTTGATAAGGTTGAGGTGCTGGTACTGGACGAAGCCGACCGCATGCTGGACATGGGCTTTATCCACGATATCCGTCGCGTGCTGGCGAAGCTGCCGGCTAAACGACAGAACCTGCTGTTCTCCGCGACCTTCTCTGACGACATTAAAGCCCTGGCGGAAAAGCTGCTGCATAACCCGCTGGAGATCGAAGTCGCTCGCCGCAACACCGCTTCCGAGCAGGTGACGCAGCACGTGCATTTCGTTGATAAGAAGCGCAAGCGGGAACTGCTGTCACAGATGATCGGCGAAGGTAACTGGCAGCAGGTGCTGGTCTTTACCCGTACCAAGCACGGTGCCAACCATCTGGCAGAGCAGCTGAATAAAGACGGCATTCGCAGCGCGGCCATTCATGGTAATAAAAGCCAGGGCGCCCGTACTCGTGCCTTAGCCGACTTTAAATCCGGCAGCATTCGCGTGCTGGTGGCCACCGATATCGCCGCGCGCGGTCTGGATATCGAAGAGCTGCCGCACGTAGTGAACTACGAGCTGCCGAACGTACCGGAAGATTATGTTCACCGTATCGGTCGTACCGGTCGTGCTGCTGCCACCGGCGAAGCGCTGTCGCTGGTCTGCGTCGACGAGCATAAGCTGCTGCACGACATCGAACGTCTGCTGAAAAAAGAGATCCCACGTATCGCGGTTGCAGGTTATGCGCCGGACCCGTCGATCAAAGCCGAGCCGATTCAAAACGGTCGCCAGCAACGTGGCGGCGGCGGTGGTCGTGGTCAGAGCCAGGGTCGCGGCGGTCAGGGGCAGGGGCGTAACGCTCAGGGCCGCAGCCAGCAGTCTGCTCCACGTCGTCAGGAAGGCGATGCGCCGAAAGCCGGAGCCAGACCTTCCCGTCGTATCGGTGATGCGAAACCGACCGGCGAACAGCAGCGTCGCCGTCGTCCGCGTAAACCCGCAGCGGCTGAATAACGGTATCTCCCGCGGTTATGTCACCGGGTTGTAGTCTGGTGATATAACTTCCCCCGGATGGTGGTCATCACGCCGTCATCCGGGGCGTTTTCCTGCTTGCCCTGCGATTCGCGCCCGGGCGTTATCAATTCCCGAGCCTCATTCCACATTACGCAGAAAGAAATTCCTCCCGGCCGGCAAAAAGTGTCACAATAGTGGCTGTTTATACAGTATTCAGGTTTTCTCATGGCTTTGACCACTGCGCTAAAAACGCAAATCGCCGCCTGGTATAAGGCGCTTCAGGAACAGATTCCGGACTTTATTCCCCGTCCACCGCAGCGGCAGATGATTGCTGATGTGGCGAAAACGCTCACCGGGGAAGAAGGACGACACCTGGCAATTGAAGCCCCCACCGGCGTCGGGAAAACCCTGTCCTATCTGATCCCCGGGATTGCTATCGCCCGTGAGGAGCAGAAAACGCTGGTGGTCAGTACCGCCAACGTGGCGCTGCAGGATCAGATCTACAGCAAAGATCTGCCGCTACTGCGTAAAATCATCCCTGATCTGCGTTTTACCGCCGCCTTTGGGCGCGGGCGCTACGTGTGTCCGCGAAACCTGACGGCGCTGGCCAGCACCGAACCCACCCAGCAGGACCTGCTGGCGTTTCTGGATGATGACCTGACGCCGAAGAATCAGGCCGAGCAGGTGCTGTGCGCAACGCTGAAAAGCGACCTCGATAGCTACCGTTGGGACGGCCTGCGCGATCATACCGATAAACCCGTCGACGATGCGCTGTGGAGCCGTCTGAGCACCGATAAGGCCAGCTGCCTGAACCGCAACTGTCACTACTACCGCGAATGTCCGTTTTTCGTCGCCCGGCGCGAAATCCAGGAAGCGGAAGTGGTGGTGGCGAACCATGCGCTGGTGATGGCGGCGATGGAGAGCGAAGCGGTGCTGCCGGAGCCGAAAAACCTGCTGCTGGTGCTCGATGAAGGCCATCATCTCCCGGACGTCGCCCGCGATGCGCTGGAGATGAGCGCCGAGATGACCGCCCCGTGGTATCGGCTGCAGCTGGACCTGTTCAGCAAGCTGGTGGCGACCTGCATGGAGCAGTTCCGCCCTAAAACTACGCCACCGCTGGCGAACCCCGAGCGGCTGACCAGCCACTGCGAAGAGCTGTATGAGCTGATCGCCTCGCTGAACAACATTCTTGCGCTGTATCTGCCCGCCGGTCAGGAAGCCGAGCATCGCTTCCCGATGGGCGAACTGCCGCAGGAGGTGATGGACATTTGCCAGCGGCTGGCAAAACTCACCGACATGCTGCGCGGGCTGGCGGAGCTGTTCCTCACCGATCTCGGCGAGAAAACCGGCAGCCACGATGTGGTCCGTCTGCACCGGGTACTGTTGCAGATGAACCGCGCGCTGGGGATGTTTGAAAGCCAGAGCAAGCTGTGGCGGCTGGCGTCTCTGGCCCAGTCTTCCGGCGCGCCGGTGACGAAATGGGTCACGCGCGATATGCGTGACGGGCAGGCGCATATCTGGTTCCACTGCGTGGGTATTCGCGTCAGCGACCAGCTCGAAAGATTGCTGTGGCGCAGCGTGCCGCATATTGTCGTCACCTCCGCGACGCTGCGCTCGTTAAACAGTTTTTCTCGTCTGCAGGAGATGAGCGGTCTGAAGGAGAAAGCGGGCGACCGCTTTGTGGCGTTGGACTCCCCCTTCAACCACGTCGAGCAGGGCAAAATCATTATCCCGCAGATGCACTACGAGCCGCTGATCGATACCGAAGAGCAGCATATCGCCGAAATGGCGGCCTATTTCCGCGAACAGGTCGAGAGTAAAAAACACCTCGGGATGCTGGTGCTGTTTGCCAGCGGCCGGGCGATGCAACGTTTTCTGGAACACGTCACCGACCTGCGTTTGCTACTGTTGGTACAGGGTGACAAACCGCGTTACCGGCTGGTGGAACTGCACCGCAAGCGGGTTGAAGGCGGCGAGCGCAGCGTGCTGGTGGGGCTTCAGTCCTTTGCCGAAGGGCTGGATCTCAAAGGTGAGTTGCTCAGCCAGGTGCATATTCATAAAATCGCGTTTCCGCCGATCGACAGCCCGGTGGTGATTACCGAAGGGGAATGGCTCAAGAGCCTGAATCGCTACCCGTTCGAGGTGCAAAGTCTGCCCAGCGCCTCTTTCAATCTGATCCAGCAGGTCGGGCGCCTTATCCGCAGCCATAGCTGTTGGGGCGAAGTGGTGATTTATGACAAGCGTTTGTTGACCAAAAATTATGGTAAGCGTCTACTGAATGCATTGCCCGTTTTTCCAATAGAACAGCCTGCCGTCCCTGAGGTTACCGTCAATACGAAAGCCAAACAGACCCGCCGTAAACGGCGATAATAATGCGATGTCGGCGATGTGAGCAGCTAACAGGAGTCTTCGATGGACTACAGCAAGATCATTAAAGAAGTCGGGCGCGGGAAAAATCACGCGCGTGACCTGGATGTGGATACTGCCCGCGCGCTTTACTCGCGAATGCTCGACGGCGACGTGGCCGAGCTGGAGCTGGGCGGGATTTTAATCGCCCTGCGCATTAAAGGCGAAGGCGAAGCAGAAATGAAAGGCTTCTACGAAGCCATGCAGCAGAAGACCTTGCGTCTGACGCCGCCCGTCGCCAGGCCGATGCCGATTGTCATCCCCAGCTATAACGGCGCGCGTAAACAGGCCAACCTGACGCCGCTGCTGGCGGTGCTGCTGCATAAGCTCGGCTTCCCGGTGGTGGTCCATGGCGTCAGCCACGATCCAACCCGGGTACTGAGCGAGACGATTTTTGAGCTGATGGGCATTCCGGCAACGATACATGCCGGCCAGGCGCAGGCCCGGCTGGACAGTCACGAGCCGGTCTATATTCCGGTCGGCGCATTTTGCCCACCACTGGAGAAGCAGCTGGCCCTGCGCTGGCGGATGGGGGTACGTAACAGTGCGCATACTCTGGCGAAACTGGCGACGCCGTTTGCCGAAGATGCGGCGCTGCGTCTGTCGAGCGTCTCGCATCCGGAGTATGTCGGCCGGGTAGCCGCCTTTTTTGCCGAGACCGGCGGCCGGGCGTTATTGATGCACGGTACGGAGGGTGAGGTGTATGCCAACCCGCAGCGTTGTCCGCAGATTAGCCTGATTGCGGGAGCGCAAACGCAGGTCTTGTATGAACGGCAAACAGAGGTCGCGGAGGCGCCTGTGGCCCTCCCGGAATCAAAAGACCCGCAGGTGACCGCTCGCTGGATTGAGCGCTGCATGACGGGGAGCGAACCGCTGCCGTCGTCGCTGCGTATTCAGCTGGCATGCTGCCTGGTTGCGACTGGCGAAGTAGCCACGCTTGAGCAGGGGCTGGCGAAGGTCGCAGAGCACTGGTAGCTCGCGGGTCGCTTGTTGGTCGCTTGTGGATAGCACGCAAAAAAAAGCCCGTCCGGTGGCGCGGACGGGCAAACAAGGGTATTTCAAGGGTTTTTTCAGGGGGTAATACAGTGGCTCGCGCTTATTTATAGATAACCGCGGTACCGCTCAATTTGTTGTTGGTGTTCGCAGAAGTGATGCTGTAGCCGGTTGCGCCAGCAGCACTTGCTTTCTCAGCCAGTTTTGCTTCCAGACCGTCCAGCGTCGTTGCGCCTTCCGCAGAAACCACACCAATTTTGTTCATGCTTTCAGCCTGAGCCGACGTTACCGGCTGAGCGGCAAAAGCACCAAAGGACAGGGCAGACAGGGCAATAGCAGCGGCAGCATATTTAATGGTTTTCATAGTCAATCTCTCGCAGGTTATTTTGTTAAGGGGACGATGTTCCGTCGATGTGATAAGTATCACGTTTTTTTGCGAGATATAAAATCGAAGGAAATTAACAGTCTCCATCAATTTTTTTGAACCATTATTAATTTATTGAATATTAATAAATTATTTGTCGCCGAAGTCAACGCAAGGGCGATAGCGGCGTGGAGAAAGTTTGAAGGGCACGGATTGCTACTTTATTCGCCAAAAAACGTGCGCGAAAAGATAACGCCTTCTGCGGTAATGAACGGTAAAGGAGAGTCAGCGAAGCTGGCTGTCCTTGGATCCTCTGCGATTATATCCTGAAAATGTATTGTTATGTAAATCTTTATCCTGTTGGCACTTCACGCAGAATCTGACCCCAGGGATCGCCTTACGGCGGGCCTCCGGAATCGGCTCTCCGCATTCATCACAAAATTTGTGGCTCTCGCCGCTGGGAAGCGCATTTCTCGCCCGCGCGACCGCATCGTCGATGGTACTGTCGATTTGATCCTGTACTGCGCCGTCGTTTGCCCAGCCTGATGCCATGCTGCACCTCCATTCAGCGTTACTTAGTAGACTATTTTATTTGCCATTTTGGGCCTGGGCAGTACTCACAAAGATTTATCTTTGAACGCCCTTCAGGGCGGCCCGAAGGGTGAGCGAAGCGAATACAATCCTCACGTACTGCGTGTACGCTCCGGTTGTTCCGCGCTGTCCGTGCTCAAACTGGCTGCAACAATGTACGTCTACTGGGATGGGATATGAATATCAGTATAGAAAACCGGGCGCAGAAAAAGCATCGATAAAGGTCAGATTTCTGACCATTCCCGCAGCAGGTTGTGATAGAGGTTGAGCAGCGACAGCACTTCGTCACTTTCGCCGTGGCGGCTTTTCAGGGTTTGTATATTGCGATCCAGTTCGAACAGCATGCCGCGCCGTTTGTCGTCGCGAATCATCGACTGCACCCACAGAAAGGAGGCCACGCGCACGCCCTGAGTGACCGGCATGACCGAGTGCAGGCTGCTGGAAGGGTAGAGCACCAGATCGCCGGCCGGCAGTTTGACCGAATGCTGACCATAGGTGTCGTTAATCACCAGTTCGCCGCCTTCATAGCTCTCCGGGGCGCTCAGGAACAGCGTGGCGGAAAGATCGGTGCGCATCCAGCCGTTCTGCGCGTGGCTGCGTACCGCGCCGTCAACGTGAAAACCGTAGGTTTCACTCTGCTGGTAGCGGTTAAACAGCGGGCTGGAGATCGTTTTTGGCAACGCCGCGGCGAAAAACAACGCGCTGCGATTTAGCGCCGCCAGCACGTGGTTCTGCAGTTCGTCATACAGCGGGCTGCGGGTATCCACCTGCTGGTTTTTCTTCACCTGCGCGCCCTGATCGCCGGTAGTGGCGCGACCGTCTACCCATTCGGCCTGCTGCAAGCGCTGGTTAAACGCGGCAACGTCCTGCGGGCTGAGGACGGCGGGAATATGGTACATCATCTTTGGTTCTCCAGAGAAAACGGGGCGTTAACGCCCCGTATCGGATCAGAAATGCACATTGGCGGTCAGCAGGAACGTGCGTGGCTCGCCCGGGTGATAACGGTAGCCGCTCTTGTTGATGGAAGCGACGTAATTGGTATCAAACAGGTTATAGACGTTCAGCTGCAGATCGACGTTACGGTTGATGCGATAGCCAACTTTGGCATCGGCCACCCAATAACCTTCGGTGTGGGACGGCGTCCCGACGGCACCATCGCTTCCGCGACGCATGCTGCCAACGTAACGTGCGCCTGCGCCAAGCGCAATCGCATCGGTGGCCTGGTACTGGCTCCAGACGGTAAAGGCGTGCTCCGGGGTATACGGTAACGCGCTGGTGCCATCCTGGGCCACGTCGGACCCTTCGCTGATGCTGGCGCGCTGCTGGGTATAGCCGCCGATGACCTGCCAGTCCGGGGTAATATTCCCGGCCAGCGACAGTTCATAGCCTTCAACCCGCTTCTTACCATACTGCGAGTAAGTACCGTCGTCGTTTTGCTCGACTTCATTCTCAATGTCGGTACGGAAAATCGCCGCCGTCAGCAGCAGGCGCTTATCCAACAGCTCCCACTTGGTGCCCACTTCGCTGGTTTTCGCTTTCTGCGGCTTGAAGTCGGTACGGTTGGCACTGTTGCCGGTACCGCTCTGTGCCAGGGCGAAGTTGTTGCCGCCCGGCGGTTGCTGCGAGATGGCGTAGTTGACGTAGATGTTGCCGTTATCGGTCAGGTGATACAGCGCCCCGGTTTTCCAGTTAACCAGGTTGCCGCTGGTGGACGTATCGACGGTGGTAACCGGGGTATTTTTCGCCACGCCGGTCGGGCAGGCTATGGCGCCACGGCCGGTACCGCCACACAGGCTTGAGCTATCGTATTTGGTCTGGTAGCTGTCCAGACGGATGCCGCCGTTAATCTCGAAATCACGGGTAATCTGCAGCGTGTCGAAGGCATATACGCCGAAGGTATCGGTCTGCCCGTTGGCATTGGCGCCGCTGTGGTTCAGGCCACCCACGGAAACGCCGCTGTTCGGATGGTAGATATTCACCGGTGGCGCGGTAATCGGGTAAACCCCGTAGTTGACCTGGGTTTCGCGGGTGAACTCGATGCCGGTGCTCACGTCGTGCTCCACCGTGCCGGTGTAGAAGGTCGAGGTCAGGTTGGTCTGGTTGGTGACGATTTTATTGCTGACGTCTTTGGTGTTCATGTTACGCGACCAGGTCCAGGTACCCACGTCATTTGGATTCGGCTGGGTGATATTGGACGCGCCGCCCATGATGGCGGTCATCAGGTAATCCTGCTTCACGCGTGACCAGCGGGTGGTATTGCGGATCGTGGTCGTGTCGTTCAGATCGTGCTCGAAGCGCATGGTCACGGTATCGGTGGTGGAGTCGTCGTAATCGGAATCCGTACCGTAGAAATTGCTGGTGGCAACTTTACCGGAGCTGTTGAGGGCGGCGGTGCCAGCGGACGGCGCGGAATATCCCGGCAGGCCAATAGTCGGGATGCCGCCGTCAGGCGTATTGTGCTGGGTGACATGCAGGTAGTTAAGATACAGGCGCGTCCCGGTGTCGAGGCCAAAGGCGATCGATGGCGCGACGCCGTAACGCTCATTTTCGACACGATCCCGTCCGGCATCGTGGTTTTTCTCACCCATCAAATTCAGGCGCACGGCGCTGGTTTCACCAATTTCCTGGTTGATATCCAGCGTACCGCGGCGTGACCAGGCGCTACCTGCGCTGACGGAAGCATCAATGCCGGAGGACAGGCGTGGCTGTTTGCTGATCATATTGATCGAGCCGGTTGGGGCGCTGCGTCCGTAGTCGGAACCGGACGGGCCTTTGATCACTTCAACCTGTTCGGTGTTGAAGGTGTCGCGGGTAACGCTGCCGATATCGCGAATACCGTCAACGTAAATGCTGTTAGAGGTGTCGGCCCCGCGCATGTAGATCGCATCACCGGTCGATGAGTTACCGTTTTCACCGGCATAGAAGGCCCCGACCCCCGGGACGTTTTTCAGCGCATCGGTCAGGTTGGTCACGCCCTGATCTTTCATTACCTGCTCGGAGACCACCGTGACCGTACGAGTTGTATCAACGATCGGGCGGGAAAACTTGGGATCGGCGGATTGTGTCGGGGCATATAACGACGGGGTTTGTGCTTCAACAACCAGCGTTTCGCCGGCGTTTTGTTCAGAGCTGTCGGCTGCCAGCACCTGACCTGTTGGAGAAAGGCTAAGACACAGGCCGGTGAAAATTGTCAGCGAGTTAAAGCTACTGAACGGTAGCTGATGTTTTTTATCCATTTTCAATGAGCAACTTATTGTTTTAATTAGTCATTATGACCACTGGCAAAGCGATGCTTCGTGGCGTCCACTGCAGGTGATTTGTTAAAATAACAATGCGTTTGATAATGATTTTGATAACTATTATCAAATGACGGCGAATTTTTATCACTCATTAATAGAAAAATAAACACATTTATTTACATGAACTGCATTTTTTCTACATAAACAGAGATAATGAGCCATGGCGGGGCTTGTGGCGGTATGGAAGGGCCAGCGAGCGGGGCGGGCTGGCCCGTAAACATGAGCATTACTTATAGATGATGGCGGTACCCGACATCTTATTGCTGCTGTTGGCGGCGTTGATGCGCCAGGCGACAGCCCCTTGTTCCCGGGCCTTTTCCGCCAGTTTCGCTTCTAAATCATCGAGATTGCTGGCGCCGGAAGCCGACACGCTACCGACCGGGCGTAACGGGCCGCTCTCGTCGCTGAGCGACGGTGGGGGCGTCCCGGCATGGGCAATAAAAGAGAGAGTGACAAAGACGAGGGGGATGAGTAACAGCGGATGTCTTTTCATGAGCATATCCTCATTAACAGCATGGGACATACCTTAAGTTTAGGTCTTTCTGGCAGGAGCGGTGGGATAAATCAGCGAAACCAAAGGTTTTTTTAGGGATCAGGCGGGCAGAAAAACCAGCCGCCCGACTGGCCGGCCGGGCTGCTGGGATCGGGCGCCCAGGCGTTAGCGGGCGTCCGGGCGGATCAGATCGAAGCGCAGGCTCTCATCAATCGTGTAGTAGGCGCTCGGCCCACCGGCGCGCAGAATCGGCCGGGCCTTCGCGGTCTGATAAATACCATTTTCCAGTAGGGCATCGTCGATATGCACCGCCACGACTTCACCCAAAACCAGCCAGCTATCGACAGCGTCCCCGTCGGCGGTGGTCAGGCGAATGCATTGCGATAGCCGGCATTCGAAGTTCACCGGGCTTTCCGCGACCCGGGGCGCGGCGACGAGGCGACTGGCTGCGGGGGTTAATCCGCCACGCGCAAACTCATCTTCGCTACGCGGAATGCTGGCAGAGGTCTCGTTCATGGCTTCCGCCAGCTCGCGGGTCGCCAGGTTCCAGACAAATTCTTTGGTTTCGACAATATTCTGTACACTGTCTTTCCATCCGCTGCTGGCAAAGCCAATAATCGGTGGCCGATAGTTAAAGCAGTTAAAGAAGCTGTAGGGGGCAAGATTGCGCTGCCCTGCGGCGTCCAGAGAAGAAATCCAGCCGATGGGCCGTGGTCCGATAATCGCGTTTAGCGGGTCGTGCGGCAGGCCATGTCCCTGTGAAGGTTGATAGAAATACATAGAACACCCGTAACCGAAGAGTAGATATCCAGACTCCCTTATTTACCGCGCCGCCGTCAACGGGTATCTTACGCGGCTGTTCAAAGGAGATTGCCATGAAAGCCCAGAAACCGGGATTACACCCGCGTAACCGTCACCATCAACGTTATGACTTGCCCGTGCTATGCCAGGCTCACCCCGAGCTGCAAGGCTTTATCACCCTGAATCCGGTGGGCGAGCAGACCATTGATTTTGCCAATCCGCTGGCGGTGAAGGCGCTGAATAAGGCGCTGCTGGCGCACTTTTACGCGGTGAAACACTGGGATATTCCGGACGGCTTTTTATGCCCACCGGTGCCGGGAAGGGCGGATTATATCCATCATCTGGCCGACCTGCTGGCGCTGGATAGCGGCACGATCCCTGAGAATGCCAGTATCCTGGACGTCGGGACCGGTGCAAACTTAATCTATCCGCTGATTGGCGTGCACGAGTACGGCTGGCGCTTTACCGGCAGCGAAATCAGCCAGGAAGCGCTCTCCAGCGCGCAGGCGATCATCAGCGCCAACCCTGGGCTCAGCCGTCAAATCCGTCTGCGTCGGCAGAAAGAGAGCGGCGCAATCTTTAGCGGAATTATTCATAAAAACGAGACCTTCGAGGCGACGTTATGCAACCCGCCGTTCCACGACTCAGCCGCCAGCGCCCAGGCCGGCGGTGAGCGCAAGCGCCGTAACCTTGGGCTGGGAACGGATAGCGTGTTGAACTTCGGCGGCCAGCAGCAGGAGCTGTGGTGTGAAGGCGGCGAAGTGGCGTTCATCACCCAGATGATCCGCGAAAGCCAGGCCTTTGGCCGCCAGGTGAAATGGTTTACCTCGCTGGTTTCACGCGGCGATAACCTGCCGCCGCTGTACCGTGCGCTGACCGAGGTTGGGGCGGTGAAGGTGGTGAAAAAAGAGATGGCCCAGGGGCAGAAGCAGAGCCGCTTTATCGCCTGGACCTTTATGGATGAGGCTAAACGCCGCCGTCCACTGTAATACTGGTCTGCGAGCCAGCGCGAATGGTCAGCCCCGGTGGGCTGACACCACATTATGTTGGCTCTGAGGGCATCGGCGGTGCCCCGGGGGCGGAAATCGCGGCGGGCATCGGCAGCACCTGATAGGTTTGCACCGGTGCGCGAACCCCCGCCAGGTCGAAGTGCTTTTTCACCTGGGTGTCGAGGGCGAAGCGGACCGTCCACTGCTTCAACGGCAGGGTGGTGAAGGTAACCCGCAGCGTAAACGCCGTATTGCTCAGGCCGACCAGCCCGGCATAGGACGGCTCGCCGATCACCAGTCCACGAATCTCCTCCTGATCCATCACATCCGCCACCGCCGCTTTCAATGCCTGCGCGGCTTTATCCAGATCTTCCTGTCTGTCGACGTCGTAGTTGGCAACCACCGAACCAATACCGCGCACGAAGTTGGCGAAGGTGGTGATCGAAGACCACGGGATAATATGGTACGCGCCGGTATCCTGACGCACGCCGACGGACCGAATCGACATCCTCTCCACGGTACCGGTTAACGGACCGATAGTTACCAGATCCCCGGTGTTCATACCGTTCTCAAACTGGATAAAAATGCCGGTGATAATATCTTTCACCAGCGTCTGGGCGCCGAAGGAGATGGCCAGACCCAGCGCACCGGCGCCGGCCAGCAGCGGAGCAATATTGACCCCCACTTCCGACAGCAGGATCATCACCGTAATGGTGCTGATGATCACCGCCAGCGCATTGCGAAACAGCGTCAACAGCGTACGGGCGCGAGCGCCGGGCAGCGGGCGACCGTGAATATCGGAAGCCAGACGGTTCTCAATCAGGCTGGCAAGCAGCGTCCATCCGATGGCAGAGAAGAAGAGGATCAGCGCGATGCGGATCAGCACATCCACCGCTTTCTGCCCGGCACCGTGCTGCATCCAGTTCCAGAAATCGAACAGACCCCAGGCGCTCAACAGCAGCATCACGGCGACGCAGACCACCAGGATACGGGCGGCCTTTAGCGAAACCGAGATCCAGCCGTTGAGCCGTTTTTGCAGTTCCGGATAAAGGCGCTGCGTCTGCGCCGACAGGGTGATGGTTTTGGCAATCCAGCGCGACAAAATGCCGGAGAGCAGCGCCGCGGCGCCGATGATAGCCAGGCTGCGCACCGTCGCCCCCATCATAAATTTCAGGCTGTTGCCGGGGTCAAAGAGCGAAAAGAAAAACAGCACGATAAAGTAGGCGCAGGCCAGCCAGTGCCAGACCAGCGCAAAAGCGCGGATGAACAGGCTGAAGAAGGCCAGCGAGCGGTCCGCCAGCTGGATAAGCCCCAGGGTAATCATCTTTTTATTGTGGAAAATCAGGTACAGCGCCCACAGGGTGATGCACAGCATGATGACCACGTTCGCCAGCGCCCCGACCTGCACATTGACCTGGTTGGAGATAATCGGCACCGCCACGATCAGACCGTAGCCGATCAGGCTGCTGAGCGCGCTCAGGCGCAGGTTCCAGTATTTTGCCCCCTCATCGCTTATCGCAAAGGGCCGAAGCTCCGCCACCCGCGGGCAGAATATCAGCCGCAGAATGGCTTTAAAGAACTCAATCAGGGCGAAGGCGTTGAGAAACAGGCTTTGCTGGAAGGCGATGGTCCGGTTGCCACCGTTAAAACGGTCGCTGAGCATCTGGCCGACAAACAGCGTCAGCGCCAGCAGCAGCAGGTCGAAGATAAAGGCCCCGGCGATGGTTGCCGGGAGGTGCAGCCAGTTGCTGCGGTCGTGGTTTTTACGCCGTCCCCATTGGCCCATTTTGCGATACAGCGGCAGGGCCGCCAGCCGCACCAGCCACCAGAAGGCAAACACCAGCGAGGCCAGCAGCAGGAAGTAGCCGGCGGCGTTGCGGAAGGTGTCGGCATGGAAGGGTTTGTGGGTAGAGGCGGTGATATTGCGCCACAGCTGCGAGAACCGCGAAGCAAAGCGCTCTCCGTACTCGCGGCTGACCTGGGTAACGTTTTCCAGCACCGTGCGCTCATCGGTCACCTCCGGCGGCGTCAGCGCCGGGGTCGTGGCCGGTGGCGGAGTGGCGGCTGCGGAACGGAGCTGGTCAATCAGCTCTTTACGTGCGCTTTCATTTTCCAGCACGTCAGCCAGTGCCGCATAGGCCGCTTTTTTGGTCTCAAGGTCGGGTTCGCTGCTGGCTGATGATTGTTCAGCGGTGGCCGTTGGAAGGCCTGGCAACGTGGCTGCCGACAGCGGGGCGGCAAACAGCGAGGCGAGCAGTAACAGGATCCACGGCACGGGAGACTCCTTTCTTCTTCAAAACGATTAAGTATAGAAGTTGAAAAGCAGGTTATCGGCGTGAGAGAAATCTGGAAAGCGGCTCCCCAGGGTGGGGAGCCGTTGGAGACATCAGGCTACGTGCTGCAGGAACTCGCGCAGACGCGGGCTCGGCGGGTTCTTCACCAGCACCTGCGGATCGCCATCTTCGGCAATGCGCCCTTTATCGATAAAGATCAGTCGCGATGCCACTTTCTCAGCAAAACCGATTTCGTGGGTCACGATCACCATGGTCATGCCTTCCTCGGCCAGATCCTGCATCACCTTCAGTACTTCGTGGCGCAGTTCCGGATCGAGGGCGGAGGTTGGTTCATCGAACAGCATCATTTTTGGCTTCACCGCGAGGGCGCGGGCGATGGCCACGCGCTGCTGCTGCCCGCCCGAGAGCTCGGAAGGGTAGTGGTGAGCGCGCTCAGCGAGACCGACTTTCTCCAGCAAATCTTTCGCCAGTTTTTCGGCGGCCTCTTTGTTGGCGCCACGCACGCGCAGCGGCCCGAACATGACGTTCTCCAGCGCGGTCAGGTGTGGGAACAGGTAAAACTGCTGGAATACCATGCCCGCTTCCTGACGAATCAGGCGCTCGTCGACTTTCGGGTCATTAACCTTCAGGCCGTCGACAATCAGTTCGCCGCTGGTGATCTCTTCCAGCTTGTTGATGCAGCGCAGCAGGGTTGATTTACCGGAACCGGACGGCCCGATAATCACCACCACTTCGCCTTTGCTGATCTTCAGATCGATATCGTGCAGCACCTTGGTCGGGCCAAAGTGCTTGGAAACATTTTTAAATTCAATCACAGGATTTTCATCCTTCTTTCAAGACGACGCAGAATAAAGCTCAACACCAGGGTGATGATCAGATAAATCACGGCAACGGCGCTCCAGATCTCCAGCGCGCGGAAGTTACCGGCAATAATCTCCTGGCCCTGGCGGGTCAGTTCAGCCACGCCGATGACGATAAACAGCGAGGTATCTTTGATGCTGATGATCCACTGGTTACCCAGCGGCGGCAGCATACGGCGCAGCGCCAGCGGCAGAATCACGTGGCGGATGGTTTCGCGACGGGACAGGCCGAGGGCCAGGCCAGCTTCACGGAAGCCTTTGTGAATAGAGAGCACCGCCCCGCGGGTGATTTCTGCGATATAGGCACCGGAGTTGATCATGATCGTCACAACCGCCGCCGAGAACGGGTCAATACGTAAATCATTAAACGCCATTGGCAAGGCGAAGTAGATAAACATGACCTGGACGACGATGGGGGTGCCGCGGATGATCTCAATGAAGACTAACGCTACGTGGTTGGCAATCCAGCCGCCAAAGCAGCGGGCGAAACCGGCGACGAGGCCGATAATCAAGCCGCCAGCCAGGCCGAGGACGGAGATCCACAGCGTCATTTTGGCGCCTTCCAGCAAAATTGGAATGGCGGGCCAGATGGCACTCCAGTCAAACTGCATAATGTGTTCCTGTTACCGTGTCGAACAACAGAGGTCACCCTCTGTGAAAAAATGACTCAGGTCTGCGGTGAGAGGATGCCCGGATAACGGATTGTGGCGATATCCGGGGAGTCAAACCTCAGCAGACCTGTAAGAAGAGATGCTGATTATTATTTTGGCTCAGTACCGAACCATTTTTTATAAATTTCGTTGTAGGTGCCGTTTTCACGCAGTGTTTTCAGCGCGCCGTTCACCTTTTCACGCAGTTCGTCGCTGCCTTTCGGGAAAGCGATACCGTAGTCCTGGGCTTCCAGAGAGCTTCCGACAGCTTTGAATTTGCCCTGGCCTGCGGTTTTGATGAAGTAGAGGATGTTCGGGGTGTCATGCAGGACCGCATCGGCACGTCCGGTACCTAACTCCATATAGGCGTTATCGATGTTCGGGAACTGACGCAGGTCTTTGGTCTTGATGTTGGCTTTGGCATAGTCAACGGAACCGGTGCCGCCTTTAACCGCGACCACTTTGCCGTTCAGGTCTTTTACATCTTTGATGTCGTTGTTGTCGGCTTTCACCATCACCAGCAGACCGCTCTTATAGTAGCCATCGGAGAATTCGATCGCTTTCTTGCGTTCTTCAGTAATGGTAATACCCGCCAGCGCGAGGTCGATGTTTTTGGTTTGCAGCGCCGGGATGATGCCGCTGAAATCCATTGGCTTCAGGGTGTAGTCCAGTTTCAGCTCTTTAGCGATCGCGGCCCACAGGTCAACGTCGAAGCCGACGTATTTATCACCTTGTTTAAATTCAAACGGTACAAACGCCGTATCGGTTGCAACAATCAGTTGCTTTTCAGCGGCCTGGGAAGAAACCGCAAAAGCCAGGGTCAGTGCAGCCAGTGAAACTTTAAATACAGACTTCATAGCATTTCCTTTTATATCCACGGGACGATCCCCTGCGAGAACGGGTAACCATATGAAAAAATCGTGCCAGTTTTACAACTTGTTGTTTTATAACAAACGAGGCGAATCCTGTTGCACGATTTAGGGTAAAGGGAACGGTAAGTGCACCGTTATGGGGCGTCGTTTTGGTGCGTCATTAACGCATCGTTTAACAAGTGCATTTTTAACGCAAACACCAGGTGGAAACAATCTTGCCGTAACGATTGTGTGAGGTAATTATTACAATTGATTTACCTTAGCGCACATTTTGCTCAATGTTGTGCACTAAAATGGTGCGCTTAACGGCGGAGGGGATAAAAAGGCGAATATCTGAGGATAATCTGAAAAAAAGCCGCCAGCGATGCTGACGGCGACAGGCGAGGATCAGGCGATATTGGCTTCGATGAACCACAGGAATTTATCCAGATCGCGGGATGCCGCAGTGAAGATATCGGCAGTGTCTTCGTCTTTGGTCTCTGCGATGGCTTTACGCACGTCATTAGCCACAATTGCGTAGCGATCGGCCAGCTCTTTCAGGTGATCCTGAACGGTGTGGATATCCAGCGGATAGCTTTTCAGCGGGGTCTGGCTGTTAATCACCTGGGTGGTGCCCAGCGCGACGCCGCCAAGCTGCACGGCACGTTCCGCCATGGTATCGAGATGCTCCGTCAGCGCGGTGCGGAAACCGTCGAGCATTTCATGGACGGCGATAAAGTTGGCGCCGCGCATATTCCAGTGAGCCTGTTTGGTAATCAGCGACAGGTCGATGAACTGGACGACCTGACGATTGAGCAGCTCGATGGTGGCCTTCTTCTCCTGATCTGCCACATCGTTGCGGGTATAGAGCAGGTTGGATGCTTTCGTTTTAACCAGTTTTGCAGTCGTCATCGTGTCATTCCTCTTGATATTTATACTCGTCATACATCAATTTTGCATTGACCGGAGTAAGTGTAGTCGGTCACTGATGGGACTCATTATAACAACGGATTGGGCAACGCGGAGGGTGGTAGTCTCTATCGGTTTGATAGCGTAGGGTTGTTGACTGTTTTGTAAGTTATATAAAATCAATGAGTTAAATTTGAATATTGCCGCTCTGCATGGCACCTGTGGCCATGCGGAGCGGTCATGCAGAACTAGCTGATATCGACCTTTTCGATTTTGCTGTCCCGACGCATGGTTAAGGTGGAACCCATCGAGGCGAGGATAATCGCCCCCAGCGCCAGGGTTTGCGTTACCGTCAGCGTTTCGCCGAGGAATACCATTCCGGAGAGGGCGGCGAGGGCCGGTTCCAGGCTCATTAAGGTGCCGAAGGTTCGGGTAGGCATGCGGGTGAGGGCGATCATCTCCAGCGAGTAAGGCAGTGCCGTAGAGAGCACCGCGATAGCCAGACCCAGCGGCAGCAGCGCCCACTGGAACAGCGTATCGCTGGCCTGGATCATGCCGAGCGGCACAAAAATCACCGACGCAATCAGCGAGCCCATCGCTACCGTGGCCGGGCCGTGTTCTTCCCCGGCGCGCTGCCCGGTCAGGATATAGACCGCCCAGCAGGACCCGGCGCCGAGCGCCAGCAATGCACCGATCAGATCGATCTGGGCGACATCCTGCCCCAGCGGCAGCAGAAACCACAGCCCCAGCACCGCCAGAACCACCCACACGAAATCGAGCGGACGACGCGAGCCAAATAGCGCGACCGCCAGCGGGCCGGTAAACTCCAGCGCCACCGCAATCCCCAGCGGAATACGTTGGATGGACAAATAGAAGAGGTAGTTCATCGCCCCTAGCGAGAGACCGTAGAAGAGCAACGGCAGGCGTTGCTCTGCGGTGAAGCGCAGACGCCAGGGCTTAAAGACGATAGCCAGAATCAGCGTGCCCAGCGCCAGACGCAGCGCGGTGACACCCGGCGCTCCGACGAGCGGGAACAGTGATTTTGCTAACGATGCGCCGCTCTGAATCGAAACCATCGCGACTATAATGACTAATATCGGCAGCCATGCCGGTACTTTGCGGGACGAGCCGGGCATCCTTTCTCCTGTCAGGGTTTGTCAAATGAGGTAAAGGTTCCAGTGTAAATGATGAACCCTTCCACGGTTTAGCTATTGTTGAAAAAAACGCAGACGAGATGCGTACAATACAGCGCAACGAGTAGATTAAACGACTAGTAGATTAGGAATTATCTGGATGCACGCCCTGTGAGTAATGCGCGTTAATAGCAGGGTCTTCGATTAAAATGGTTGTTTTCCAGATTGTTACAGAATTGCGGAAACTTTTGGTTACAGGAAAAGCACTGTTAGACAGTGTAAAGTGAAAAGAGTTTCTCGAAAGTTTTTGATATATTTAAAACTTAGGACTTATTAGAAACACATTTGAGGTGGTTATGAATAAAATTGCACGTTTTTCAGCACTGGCTGTTGTACTGGCAGCATCCGTAGGTACTGCTTTCGCTGCAACTTCTACCGTTACCGGTGGTTATGCACAGAGCGACATGCAGGGTGAAGCCAACAAAGCAGGCGGTTTCAACCTGAAGTACCGTTACGAGCAAGACAATAGCCCGCTGGGTGTTATCGGTTCCTTCACCTACACTGAAAAAGATCGTACCGAAGGCGGCGTTTACCAGAAAGGCCAGTACTACGGTATCACTGCAGGTCCGGCTTACCGTCTGAACGACTGGGCTAGCATCTACGGTGTTGTTGGTCTTGGCCACGGTAAATTCCAGGACAACAGCTACCCGAACAAGCACGACATGAGCGACTACGGTTTCTCCTACGGTGCTGGTATGCAGTTCAACCCGATCGAAAACGTTGCACTGGACTTCTCCTACGAGCAGTCTCGTATTCGTAACGTTGACGTTGGTACCTGGATCGCTGGCGTTGGTTACAGCTTCTAATCACTTCGGTGATATAAAAAATCCGCCTCACAGGGGCGGATTTTTTTTGCCTGAAATCTGGCTGCCGCTGACGGGCAGCGGCGGGCGGCGTTAGTGAATGGTGAAGGCGTCGGTGCCCAGATGGCTGTACTCCACCTTCTGCAGCTGGAAGTTGGTGATAAAGGTTGGCCCGGCACGCTGTTCAGAGATAAAGCGATAGCGCGGGGTAATCTCCTTGGCGCTGATCCCGGTCCACTGCGAGAAGAAGGCGAGGAAATCGTTGGCAGAACGCTGTGCCTTAATGACCTTATGCGCTTTATCATCGCTGGATAACACCATAAACGGCACCTGGAAGTTTTGCTGATACTTATCGTCGTGCGCCAGGTACTGCACCTCTTTGCCACGCTCCTTAAAGGCCAGACCGTGGTCGGAGAAATAGGTCATCGAGAAGCTATCGCCAGAATTTTGCAGTTGATGATAGAGCTTGCCCAGCAGCGAATCGGTTTGCGTCATGCTGTAGAGGTAGCAGGAGGTCTCTTTCGACTGCACGAAGACGGTATATTTGCCCTTGGTACGGTCGCAGGCCTGCGGATGCGAACCCATCAAATGCAGGACGATCAGCTGCGGCTGGGTGCGCTGCACCGAGAGCACCTGTTCGGTCAGCTTTAAGAGCTGCTCATCCTGGGTATTTTTATTGGCTTCAAAATCGCCGTTTTTGAGGAACTGTACCTCATCCGCACGTTTGGCGATGCTGGCGATCGCCGTATCGTATTCGCCAATCTGACCCTGATTGGAAAACCACCACGTCTGAAAGCCTGCGCGGTTCGCCAGGGTAACAAAGTTATCCTGATACAGCGGTTTCCCGTCGACGACCCGATTGAGCGTCAACCCAAGGGATTTTTGCGTCGAGCCGCTGGCGGCAATGTAGTCATTAAACAGATAGCCATTCACCGAACTGGCAAACGGCGTATTGTCCCAGTGCCCGCCAAAGGCCCCGAGCGCATCACGGCGCGCGCTTTCCCCGATCACCACCACATAGAGATGGTATTTGGGTTTGACCGCCATCACGTGCCAGCTGTCTTTCATGTTGGCCAGCTGCGCCATGCGCGACTGCTCATCCAGCACTTCATTATTATTAACCACCACGTCTTTCACGAAGCGAAAGGCAGGGTAGCCGGTATCGATCACTTTAAACACGCCGCCCCAGGCCAGGTTCTGCACCGGCTGAAGGAAGAAAATGGCGATACTGAACAGCACGCCGAGTATTTCTACTTTATTCAGGCGTTTGCGCTCTTCCGGTTTACGGCGCACGGCAATCACGCCGAGTGCAAGAATAAAGACCCCCAACAGGTAGTTGTACCAGGGGAAGATGGTCAGAATTTCCGTCGACTCTTCGACGTTGGTGGCGTGCAGCGCCAGCAGCGTATTGAAGTTAGGCGCGCCGTAGGCCTGCCCGAAAGGGTAGTAGAGGGCGGCGAGCAGGGAATAGCATCCCACCACGACTTTTTGCGCGCGCGGGAACGTGCGCCACAGCAGATGTAGCACGCATGTAAATGCGACGGTATAGAGCAGACTAAATTCGTAGCCGAGGGCCAGGTTAATTAGCAGAGACTGTAAAAAATAAAATCCTGTCCATGGATTGGGGACTAAGCCCCGGGCGACCAGCGTTTCTTTCAGGGTGACATTCATAGTTAATAATCAA
This sequence comes from Enterobacter sp. JUb54, assembly GCF_014298075.1. GTDB lineage: Bacteria > Pseudomonadota > Gammaproteobacteria > Enterobacterales > Enterobacteriaceae > Klebsiella > Klebsiella lignicola. Next base: position 2,364,988 of record NZ_CP060418.1, on the reverse strand, counting down.
AAAGACGCCATGTGCATCCCCTGGCATCAAGGGGTAAAACCTGCTGGACAGTGCCTGAAGAGGGTCTCTGTGAGCCGCAGTAGTGGCAGGGCTGACAAACGATAGGGCTTGCAAATGATAAGGTCAACCAGGCATAACGGATTGTTTTGAGAGAAAGCTTACAAAACTTGAAAAAAGTGGCGGGATTGAGGTGAAACGAGCCAGTATGACGGCCAATTATGACGGAAAAATGAAGCGGCGTGCCGCGACGCCGCGTTACTGGTTGGGTTTTTGCTGACGATTTTTGCCGTTCATCATGTCGCACAGCATGTTAATCAGCATTAAGCGAACCTTGAAAGGGGAATGAGTAAACACGTGTAAACACCTCTTAAATTCGTTCATGGGACCTCCTGTAGTTTCGCCCTTCGCTCCTTGAAGGATGCCTGCATTACATACAGATATAGCACAGGCTATATCTTATAGCTATGGCTAAAACGTTAATTTTTTGTGCTACGGGCCCAATCATTTACAATGGGGATCTTTTGAGATGATGCTTGATGCGTCACTGGTATGAGGAAGCACAATGAACCGTCGCGCGGGTAAACCTATAACAAAAAAAGTGACGCAGCTTGTTAATGTCGAAGAACACGTTGAAGGGTTCCGCCAGGTGCGCGAAGCCCACCGTCGGGAGCTGATCGATGACTATGTTGAGCTGATTTCCGACCTGATTCGCGAAGTGGGTGAAGCCCGTCAGGTGGATATGGCCGCACGTCTGGGGGTATCGCAGCCAACGGTCGCGAAAATGCTCAAACGGCTGGCGACCGTCGGCCTGATCGAGCAGATCCCATGGCGCGGCGTATTCTTAACCCCGGAAGGCGAGAAGCTGGCCCACGAGAGCCGCGAGCGTCACCAGATCGTTGAGAATTTCCTGCTGGTGCTCGGCGTCAGCCCGGAGATCGCCCGCCGCGATGCCGAAGGGATGGAGCATCACGTCAGTGAAGAAACCCTGGTGGCATTTCATCAGTTCACCCTGAAACACGGCTCGCAAGGCGAATGAACCTGCCCTTTGTTCAGTCGCTGGCGCGCGACCGCTTTTTACATCTGCTGCTGATCGTTGCCTGTGTCTTAAGCTTTTTCGTGCCCTTTGCGCCGAAAAGCTGGCCCCAGGCGATCGACTGGCACACGATTATCACGCTCAGCGGGCTGATGCTGCTGACCAAAGGGATTGAGCTCAGCGGTTATTTTGATGTGCTGGGCCGCAAAATGGCGCGCCGGTTTGCCACCGAGCGACAGCTGGCGCTGTTTATGGTGCTGGCGGCGGCGCTGCTCTCGACCTTTCTGACCAACGATGTGGCGCTGTTTATCGTCGTACCGCTCACGCTCACCCTGAAGAAGTGGTGTGCGATCCCGGTAAACCGGCTGATTATTTTTGAGGCGCTGGCGGTCAACGCCGGCTCGCTGTTAACGCCGATCGGCAATCCGCAAAATATCCTGTTATGGGGACGCTCGGGCCTGAGCTTCCCGGCCTTTATCGGGCAGATGCTGCCGCTGGCGGCGGCAATGATGTTGACTCTGCTGGCGTTGTGCTGGTGCTGTTTTTCCGCGACCCGACTGCATTTTCAAAGCTCGGACCGGACGCCGTCGTGGCAGCCAAAGCTGGTATGGGGCTGCCTGGCGTTTTATCTGATTTTCCTGGCAGCATTAGAAATGAAGCTTGAACTGTGGGGACTGGGGCTGATTGTCCTCGGTTTCCTGGTGCTGGCGCGTGCGGTGATTATCCACGTCGACTGGTCGCTGCTGCTGGTCTTTATGGTGATGTTTATCGACGTGCACCTGCTGACTCAGCTGCCGGCTCTGCACCAGCTCCTGAGCGGCGTCGGCCAGCTGTCTGCGGGCGGTCTGTGGCTGACGTCTATCGGGCTGTCGCAGTTTATCAGCAACGTCCCGTCCACCATTTTGCTGCTCAACTATGTTCCCCCTTCAACGCTGCTGGCCTGGGCGGTTAACGTCGGCGGCTTTGGGCTGCTGCCCGGCTCGCTGGCGAATCTTATCGCGCTGCGGATGGCCTCGGACCGGCGGATCTGGTGGCGTTTCCACCTTTATTCTCTGCCGATGCTGCTGTGGGCCGCGCTGGTGGGGTATCTCCTGCTGCTCTGCGTTGCCTGATGTTCAGAGAATTGGGCAAGAAACAGACAGAATCACCACATTCGCACTCTCCCGCTGTGGCGTATAACTAACACGCTGAGCGTAAACATCCTGATGAGGAGAGTGCAATGCGTTATCAAAAACTAGGAAACACCGGTCTGTTTGTCTCGGAGCTGTGCCTGGGCACCATGACCTTTGGCGGCGAAGGCGGCATGTGGGGCAAAATTGGTCAACTGCGCCAGGCCGAAGCCGAACAGCTGGTGGGCAGCGCGCTGGATGCAGGCATTAACTTTTTTGATACGGCAGACGTCTATTCTGAAGGCCGTTCGGAAATGTTAACCGGCCAGGCGCTGAAAAACCTCAAAATCCCCCGCGAGAACGTGGTGGTGGCGACCAAAGTCTTTGGTGAAACCGGCACCGCCGGCGTCAATTCCCGCGGCAGCTCTCGCTATCACATTATGAACAGCGTCAAAGAGAGCCTGCGGCGGCTGCAGCTCGATCACATCGACCTGTATCAACTGCACGGCTTTGATCCGGCGACACCTGTCGAAGAGACGCTGTATGCCCTGGATAATCTGGTGCAGCAGGGGCACGTGCGCTATATCGGCGTGTCGAACTGGGCGGCCTGGCAAATCGTCAAAGCGTTGGGGATTTCCGAACGGCTGGGGCTGTCGCGCTTTGCCTCGCTGCAGGCCTACTACACGATTGCCGGGCGCGATCTGGAGCGCGAACTGGTGCCGATGATGCAGAGCGAAGGGCTTGGGCTGATGGTCTGGAGCCCGCTGGCCGGCGGTCTGCTTAGCGGCAAGTACGATCGCGACGGGCAGGGGGAAGACGGCGGTCGTCGCCAGACCTTTGATTTCCCGCCGGTGGAAAAAGAGCGGGCGTTTGACTGCATCGATGTGATGCGGGAAATCGCCGGGGCCAAAGGCGTGTCGGTGGCCCAGGTTGCCCTTGCCTGGCTGCTGCACCAGCCGGCGGTCAGCAGCGTGATTATCGGTGCCAAACGGCGCGAACAGCTGGCGGATAATCTCGCCGCGGTCGATATTCGTCTGAGCCAGGAGGAGCTGGCACAGCTCGATGCCGTCAGCGCGTTGCCGCGGGAATATCCGGGCTGGATGCTGGAGCGTCAGGGCGAATATCGCCGCGATCAGCTCGCGCAACAATAAACGACCGCCGCGCCCCCGCCGGGCGCGACAGATCGCACGCCGGATCGGTTTACGCCGATCCGGCGTTTTTGTTTGCGCCGTTCACAAAAAACGATCCTTTATTTGCCAGCCCTGAGGATTTCGGTTATATGACTAGTCATGAAATTTAAATGACTAGTCATATGAGGGGCGAGAGATGAACAAAGCACTGCCGGCGGATTTTTTGTGGGGTAACTCGGTCTCCAGCATGCAAACGGAAGGGGCATGGAATGAAGGCGGCAAGGGAATGTCGGTGTACGACATTCGCGAGCCTGCGGAATTCGCCTCTGACTGGAAAGTGGCTACCGACTCTTATCATCGTTACCGGGAAGATTTCGATCTGATGCAGGACCTTGGCATGAACTGCTACCGCTTCCAGATTGCCTGGAGCCGGGTGTGTCCTGAGGGCGATGGTGAGTTTAATGAGGAGGGGATCGCCTTCTACCATCAGTTTATCGACGAGCTGATCGCCCGCGGTATTGAGCCGATGATCTGCCTGTATCACTTCGATATGCCGCTGTCGCTGGCGGAGCGCTATAACGGTTTCGCCGATCGCCGGGTGATGGAGGCGTTCATCCGTTACGGGCGGAAGATGATCGAGTGCTACGGCGATAAGGTGAAGTACTGGCTGACCTTTAACGAGCAGAATCTCTACCATATGCCAGAGGCGTTTCTCATCACCGGCTACCTGCGCGGCGAGAAAACCCTGCGCGAGCTGTACCAGATTCAGCACCATGTGATGATGGCCCACGTGCAGGTGACGGACTATCTGCATCAGGCGAAGCCGCAGTGCCTGATGGGCGGCATGCTGGCGCATGCCCAGGTCTATCCGGCGACCTGTAAACCGCGGGATGTGCTCTGCGCTCAGCAACTGGATGAGTTCTTCAACCAGAACCTGCTACGCGCTTTCGCCGGGGAAGGCTACAGCCCGGAAGTGATGCACTTTGTGGCAAAAGAGGGATTTAGCGACATCTATCGCGAAGACGATCTGGCGCTGATGGCGACGGTGAAAGTCGACTACCTGGCTTTCAGCTACTATGCCAGCCGCACTCTCGACAGCGATCCGCTGCCTGCGGGAACGCCGGTGAATTATTACATGCTGTCCGGCGACAAGCCCAATCCGTGGCTGAAAGCGACGGAATGGAACTGGCAGATCGACCCGCTCGGTTTCCGGATGATCATTACCCGCTACTACAACGACTGGCGGTTACCGGTGTTCCCGATTGAAAATGGTATCGGCGTGATTGAGTCCTGGGATGGCGAAACGCCGGTGGCTGATGATTATCGCATTGCCTATCACCGCGATCACATTAACGCGATGAAAGAGGCGATGTTTGAAGATGGCGCCGAAGTCATCGGCTATCTGGGATGGGGACTAATTGATATCCTCAGCTCGCAGGGCGATATGCGCAAGCGCTACGGCGTTGTGTACGTGAACCGCGAGAACCATGACCTGAAAGACCTCAAGCGGGTGCCGAAGAAAAGCTATGCCTGGTTAAAACAGGCGATTCGTAGCCAGGGTCAGGAGATGTAGAGGCAGAGCGACGGGCAGGCATTTGGTGTATGCTTAGGCCTGCCTTTGTTCGCCAGAGAACAGAGAAAGACCAGTAAAAACAATCAATAAAAGGACGGGGAATGACGGCGAAGTATCTTGCGATCGCGCGGGAAATTAAGAAGCGAATCATCAGCCAGCAGTATCCCGCCAGCGCCCCGTTACCCGACCAGTTTGCGCTGGCTGCGGAGTTTAACACCAGCAGGATGACCATCCAGCAGGCCATCCGCCAACTGATCGTCGAAGGGCTTATCTATACCCGCAAGGGGCAGGGGACCTTCGTGCGCAAGAACTTTCTCCAGCTTTCGCAGTGGGAGTTGCCGGGGAGCGACTACTTTGGTGCCACCAAAACCTGGGAGCATCTGGGCGAGGTGACCAGCCAGATCATCCGCTTTGAGCTGCGCTTTGCCACGGAAAAGGAGCAAAGCTCGCTGCTGATCGATGCCGATGCGCCGGTCTATGATTTTGTCCGCTTGCGGGTGCTGAATGGCGAACCGATATCGCTGGATATGACGGTGATGCCGGTGGCGCTGGTTCCGGGGCTGAATAAAACGCATCTGGAAAGCTCGGTGTTTCGCTACGTACAGGAGACGCTGGGACTGAAGCTGATGGGGTCGCATCGGGTGGTGCGGGCCATGAAGCCGGATGCGCTGGATCAGCAGTATCTCTGTTGTACTGAGAGCGACCCGGTGTTGGGCGTCGAGCAGGTTATCTATCTGGAAGACGGGACGCCGCTAGAATACGCCCACTGCCATTACCGCTACGATCATGGCGGGATTATTCTGGTCAACAACGGGTAGCAAAGGGCGGGCATCAGGCCTGATGTTGCCGTTTACCATGGGGTTTTGGCGGCGGGTTCCGCAGCCTGCTCTTTTCGCGGAGCAGGCGTGCGATATTATGTCTTCGCGGGACGCACTCTCGCCCTGTCCAGGGCGAGGGCTTACAGTGGTTTTATCTGGTTAATCGACAAACATCGAAACGGGGATTTTAAATCGGTTAGCCAGCGCCCTCATATGATCCAGAGTCAGACTCCGCTCGCCGCTGAGTACTCGGCTGACCAGCGATTTTTTGCCAATTTCGTTCTCAAAATCAGACTGCGATAGGCCATGCTGCTCCATGAGAACCCGCAGCAGAGAGACGCCATGTTTACCCGCTGTGATTCGGGCGTTGTACTCTTCGAATTCCGGGGCGGAATTTTCATAGGCATCGATTTTAGCCGTCAGCATGTCGACAAGCGGGCTGTCAGGTTCGTTTTCCAGCAGGTACTCAACCAGCCGGACCGCTTCGTCATAGTCCTTGCGGGAAGTACTCCCCCCGAGCAAAGGAACAATGCTGGCCAGATCATTCGCGGCTTTGATTGCTTCGCTGAAAATCATTCTTTGTGCTCCCGATAATATCTGGTGAGTCGGTCATATTCTGGGTGGGTGGCGATATGCTTAACAAATATTTTGCCTCGTTCAAAATCAGCAAAAAATATCATCCGTAAGTGATTACCGCCGATATTGATAACCCACCATTTCTCCCTGTATTTCATGCGATCCAGACTGGCAAAGTACTTTTTTAGCTCATCCGGGCTGTCCACAATGAGCCGCTTCAACGTCCGGTAAGTATCGTCCAACGCGGTCGCATCATTTGGATATTGTCTCGCAGCTTCCTCAAAAGGGGCTCTTGATACAACATGCACGTCCCTACCTCCCGTTTCCATTATGGAAACAGTATACGGCACTTTGCATAAAGTTGACAATATGGAAACTCAAATGGTGGTGGAACAATCCCTGGCCCACGGGGAAGAGCAGATTATGGCAGAGGCTTCGCGCTGTACATCTACCATTAAAAAAGGGTTCATGATTAACATGAACCCTTTTTATATCAGCCAGCGGATGGGCATTGGTTGCCAGACCCACCTTTTTCAGGCTGATGCACTAAGGCTTAGTTCAGACGAATCGGCATACCTGAACGATTCTGGACCGCCTGCTCAACCACATTTTGATCGACATCAGGCTGGCCGGTGACCGCTTTAATTTCTTTGGTCAGCGTGATCGGTACCACTTCGCCGTCCTGGAACTGTGCTTCCGTGGTGGACAGTGGATTATGGACTTCCACATAGCGGCTGCCGTCTGGCTCGGTGGTTGCTTTTACCGGCTCATCGATAAATTCAACGCGGGTGTTGACCGGCACGTTTTCAAACAGGAATTTGATGTCTTCGTTACGCAGACGAACGCAGCCGTGGCTCACGCGCAGACCGATACCAAAGTTGGCGTTGGTACCATGAATGGCGTACAGACGACCGATGTACAGAGCGTACAGACCCATCGGGTTGTCCGGACCGGCAGGGACAACGGCTGGCAGCGGGTTACCGTCAGCCGCGTATTCCGCGTGCATTTTCGCCGTCGGGGTCCAGGTCGGGCCTGCTTTCTTACGTTCTACTTTGGTGACCCATTTGATCGGCGTATCTTTGCCCAGCTGGCCGATACCGATCGGCAGTACGATCACGGTATTGGTGCCTTTCGGGTAGTAGTAAAGACGCATTTCCGCGCTGTTGATCACGATGCCTTCATGGACGGTGTCCGGCAGGATCAGCTGCTGCGGGATATTCAGAACGGTACCGCCTTTCGGCAGGTAGGTGTCCACGCCCGGGTTTGCTTCCAGCATGTTGGACAGCCCCATCTGGTATTTCGCGGCGAAATACTCCAGCGGCTGTTTATTGTTTTCAGGAACCGTAATGACCTGGTTCTGACCAATCAGTCGGCTACCGTCGGTCGGTAGCGGATAAGTCACTGCGGAGGCAGTGTTGCAAAAGCCGACGAGAGCGAAGGCTGCCGCTAAAAGTGTCGATATTTTCATATTCGTTATGTCGTGTGCAGTGTCAAAGCCACACAGGCCTTTGTCAGATTATTCAGCTAATAGATGGGAGCGCATTATATGTGCATTCCCGCCAACAGGGAAATCAGATGTGTACGAAATCACACTTTTTTGCCGGTTGTTTCAAGTCTCGTGCGCAGGCCTTATCAATCCTGAGATCGCGTGATGCGATAAAACAGGATGACTATCCCTCCAAAAGCCTTGAGCACAGCGCCTCGCGAGCCTGTGGCGTCAGTTGATACTCCTGCTCCAGCCAGAGGTCGACACTAGCATAACGCTCATGAATGGCTGACAGCGCCGCCGCGAGATAGGACTCGCGCACCGCGATGATATCCGTCAGATTCTGCCGCCCCTGGGCGTTCAGTTCAGCGCCGAGCGTCTCACACAGATGGGCTTCAACCTGGCTTAGCATGCCGTGGGTCAGCAGATACTCCTCCATCACGGTATGGCTATCGCAGCCGAGGGCAAACAGCGTCAGGGCGCAGCCTACGCCGGTGCGGTCTTTCCCCACCGCGCAGTGCTGCAGCAGCGCCCCCTCGAACGGCTGCATTAGCCAACCGGTCAACTGGTGGTAGGCCGCGTTGTTGAACGGCAGATGACGATAGAGTTGCAGCATAAACTGTTCGCCGTTCATGGCATTCAGCGTGGCGGCATTTAGCTCTGTCACTTTGGCATCAACATACGGTGTGAGCGGGTTCGCGGGCGCGTTGAGGTAGCTGGCGCGATCATTGAGTTTATCGGGGCTGCGCTGGGCTTCGTGCGGATCGCGGTAATCAATAATCTGAGTCAGCGGCAGGGTGTCCAGATGCTCAAGGTCTTCGGCGGTCAGCATATGCAACGAGCCGGAGCGCAGTAATTTTCCCTGGCGCAGACGGCGACCGTCGACGGTGGACACACCGCCGAGATCGCGAAAGTTGATCCCGCCCTGGAGCGATAAGAATGCCGGATGGCGCGAGTATGTCGTCATAGGTTCCTTCCAGATTGAGGGAAAAATCAGGTTTCAGGCACAAGATTGGGGCAATATTACAGAGACCGTACCACAGACTGTGCTTATGATTTTATGGCAAACCGTGAAAAGTGATGGTTTTGCTGGCATAATGTCCGATGTATCACACTTCTCATTCTCTTTTTCAGGATAACCCCGTGCTAGTATCCAGCAACGTCACCATGCAGTTTGGCAGTAAGCCGCTGTTCGAAAACATCTCCGTCAAATTTGGCGGCGGCAACCGTTACGGCCTGATTGGCGCTAACGGTAGCGGTAAATCCACCTTTATGAAGATCCTCGGTGGCGACCTTGAGTCGACGCTGGGCAACGTCTCCCTCGATCCGAATGAGCGTATCGGTAAACTGCGTCAGGACCAATTCGCCTTTGAAGAATTCACCGTGCTGGATACGGTCATCATGGGCCACGGCGAGCTGTGGGAAGTGAAGCAGGAACGCGACCGCATCTATTCTCTGGCTGAAATGACCGAAGAAGATGGCTATAAAGTGGCCGATCTGGAAGTCACTTACGGCGAAATGGACGGCTATTCTGCTGAAGCCCGCGCCGGCGAACTGCTGTTGGGGGTCGGGATCCCGGTCGAACAACATTACGGCCCAATGAGCGAAGTCGCGCCAGGCTGGAAGCTGCGTGTGCTGCTGGCACAGGCGCTGTTTTCTAACCCGGATATTCTGCTGCTCGATGAACCGACGAACAACCTCGACATCGACACCATCCGCTGGCTGGAGCAGGTGCTGAACGAGCGTGACAGCACCATGATTATCATCTCGCACGACCGTCACTTCCTGAACATGGTCTGCACCCATATGGCGGATCTCGACTACGGTGAACTGCGCGTCTATCCGGGCAACTACGACGAGTACATGACCGCCGCGACCCAGGCACGCGAACGCCTGCTGGCCGATAACGCCAAGAAAAAAGCGCAAATCGCTGACCTGCAATCCTTCGTCAGCCGCTTTAGCGCCAACGCCTCTAAATCTCGCCAGGCGACTTCACGTGCCCGCCAGATTGACAAAATTAAGCTGGATGAAGTGAAAGCCTCCAGCCGTCAAAACCCGTTCATTCGTTTTGAGCAGGATAAGAAGCTGTTCCGTAATGCGCTGGAAGTGGAAGCGCTGTCGAAAGGCTTTGAAAACGGCCCGCTGTTCAAAGGGGTTAATCTGCTGCTGGAAGTCGGTGAGAAACTGGCGGTCCTCGGGACCAACGGCGTGGGTAAATCTACCCTGCTGAAAACCCTGGTGGGCGAGCTGGAAGCCACCAGCGGCAGCGTCAAATGGTCTGAAAATGCGCACATTGGCTACTACGCGCAGGATCACGAGTACGAATTCGACAACGACATGACGGTCTTTGACTGGATGAGCCAGTGGAAGCAGGAAGGCGATGACGAGCAGGCGGTGCGTAGCATCCTCGGTCGTCTGCTGTTCAGCCAGGACGATATCAAAAAGCCGGCCAAAGTGCTGTCCGGTGGTGAGAAAGGTCGCATGCTGTTCGGTAAGCTGATGATGCAAAAACCGAACATTCTGGTGATGGATGAACCAACCAACCACCTGGATATGGAATCGATCGAATCGCTGAACATGGCGCTGGAGATGTATCAGGGCACCCTGATCTTCGTCTCTCACGACCGTGAGTTCGTCAGCTCGCTGGCCACCCGCGTGATTGAAATTACGCCGGAACGGGTGATCGACTTCACCGGTAACTACGAAGATTATCTGCGTAGCAAAGGCATCGACAACTAATGTCAGCCTCCCCGGCGCGCCTGCGTGCCGGGGATATTCTTTCCCGCCTGTTGTTCAACCTTCCCGCAACCAGCCCGCATTGCCATCATATTTCCATCTTTACTGCACAATGCTGTGAATTAATAGCAACCTGATGTGGCATCACGGCGCAACCGTATCCCCGGTGCTGTGACGCTGAACAGGGAGGCGTGCAATGATTATTATTTTGACCGTGCTGATTCTGGTGCTGTGCTGCGTGGTGATTGGTTTTCTGATTGCTGCCGTCTAAGGCGTGGTGCCCCTCCCGAACGGGAAGGGCACGGGGAGGTTATGCCGGACGCCATTCGCTGGCGGCTTCACCGTTGATCAGCAACTGGCGCGTTTCACCCGCTGGCAGGGTAACGTTCAATGCCTGCCACGCCGGACGATAATGACCGCGCGGGGTGACCTTCAGGTTTATCGTCTGGCTGTCGCAGACCATGTCCCATGTCAGCCACAGCGCATTACCCTCCTGATAGCCCCAGCTTTCGCCGTCGTCTTCAAACAGCAGCCCGCTGGCGGTACCGACGCCTTTGAGCGGGAACAGCTTCAGCTCGCGGCTGTCATCCTGCGCGGCGTTGACGTGGGTGATGCGCGCGCTGAGCGGCAGACCGGCGCCGGCGCGTACCAGCAGCGGCAGTTTTTCCAGCGGCGCGTCCAGGGTGATCCACTGGCCGCCGGCGAACCACTCGCCACGATAAAAATCGTACCAGCCGGTGGCATTGTCCGGCAGCCATACCCGGCGCTGACGCTGGCCTGGCTCCACTACGCTGGCGACCAGAATGTCGCGGCCCAGCAGGAAGTCGTCACACTCTTCAAAGGTCTGCGGGTCGTGCTCATGGTCGAGGAAGGTCGGGCGCAGCATCGGTTCATCGTCGGCATGGGCCTGCCACAACAGGGTGTACAGATAGGGCAGCAGGCGATAGCGCAGCTCAATCGCGCTGCGTATCGCCGGCGTCACTGCCGGATACATCCAGGCTTCGTTGACCGTCCGATCATCGTTCCATGAGTGGATCGTAAAGCGCGGGTGCATCACCCCGTTCTGGACCCAGCGCACGAACAGCTCGGCATCCGGTTTATCACCGGAGAATCCTCCGACGTCATGACCCACGTTATACAGGCCGGAGAGGCTCATCCCCAGCCCCATACGGGTGTTATAGCGCAGGGTATCCCAGTTGGTCCGGTTGTCGCCGCTCCAGGTCTGCACGTAGCGCTGCATCCCGGCACAGCCGGATCGGGAGATCAGGTACGGGCGCTTGTCCGGGGCGAAACGCTGTTGGGCTTCCATCGAGGCGCGCATCATCAGCAGCGGCATCACCGGGCGGATATGTTTGATGGCGATGGTTTGACCAAAGCCGTGACAGCGCGCTTCGCCGTCCCAGACCTCAAATTCGTTGTTATCGTTCCAGGTGGAGTCGATACCCATCTCCAGCAGCTGGCGGGTCACACCCTCCTGCCACCAGGCGACGGCTTGCGGGTTGGTGAAATCGAGATGCGAACCTTCGTCATCCCAGAAGCTGGAGCGTTCTGGCGCATCGATTTCGGAATCGCGGATAAATAATCCTTTTTCCGCCACTTCGCCATAGCGCGGGTGGTCCTGAAGCAGGCAGGGCTTAATGTTGGCAGCGAGCTTAATTCCGGCGTCATGGAAACGCTGGCTCATCACCGTGGGCTGCGGCACCTTGTCATAGTTCCAGTTAAAGACGTAGCGCTTGCCGTTGATCGAGGTGTAGCCGGAAGAGAGCTGGAACGAGTCGCAGGGGATCGCGTGCTCCTCGCACAGGCGGATAAAGTTCATCAGCTGGTTTTGCGCATCCGGCGCATCGGTGTAATGCATGGTGGAACCGCTGTAGCCGAGGCTCCATTTCGGCCCGAACAGTGTTTTACCGGTCAGGCGGACAAAGGCCTTGGTGACGTCGAGGGCGCGGCGGCCGGTAAACAGGTAGTAATCGATGTCGCCGGCTTCCGCCTGCCAGCGGCGGTAGGCGGTGTGATAGTTATCAATTTCGTTGCCCAGATCCAGCCAGCAGCTGCTCAGGTTGTCGTAGAACAGGCCGTAGCTGATGTCGCTGCGCTGGGTGAGGGTAAAGGGAACGTGCTTATACAGCGGGTCGGTGCTGACCGCGTTATAGCCCATCGCATCGAGGTTGCGCATCTCGTAGCGTTTGCCGTTGCGCTGCAGATCGCCGGCCTTTTCGCCCAGCCCGTAAAAGCGCTCGTCTTTGCGGCGGCTCAGGTAGTGCGCCACGCCGTCGCCGTGGGTATTGAGTAAATAGGCGCTGGTCGTGCGGTCGCTCACCAGCGGCTGCCACTCGCCGTCATCGTGGCGATAGCTCCATTCCAGCCACAGCGGCTGGTGGACGGTGACGCGCAGGTGTTCGGTGGCGATAGTCAGGCTGTCGTCGTGCTGCTCAAGGGTCCAGGCGGGAAGGCTAAAGCCGCTCAGGTCATCGCGCTGACGCCCTTCCCACGGTACATCCTGCTGCGGCGCAATGCTCCAGGTGCGGTCCAGCGCCAGCCCGCCTTTGCGTTTCAGCTGCACGCGGAACAGGCTCTCTTCCAGCACATACAGGCACAGCGTGTGCTGCCCGTCGATAGTCAGCTCAACGTGATGGGCAAGCTGTTGATGTAAGGTCCAATGTTTAAGCGTTTTCATCTTTATATCCACTCTCAGGCGCGTTTGGCGCGACGTTCTGCAATAAATGTCACCAGGAAGATGGCGCCAATCAGGTCAAAGAAGCCCATGGCGATAAACAGCGGGTTGAAGCCGATTTTGTCGGCGGTCACCCCGATTAATAGCGAGAACAGGAAGCTGGCAATCCAGGCGGCGGAACCACGCATGCCGTTGACGGTGGCCATCTGGCCTTTATCAAATGATTCCACCACCAGCGCGCTGAGCATGCAGGAGATGATCTGGTGGCCGAAGCCGCCGATGGAGATCAGCACGATGGTGATATACGGGTCGCGGGTAATGGCGACGAGGGCCAGCGAAATCATCAGGAAGGCGCCGGTGACCGAGCTGGCGACCACCGAGTTCACCCGGGTGCAGCCGAACCAGCGGGTATACAGTTTCGTCAGATAGCCACTGGCGACGCTGCCGAGGTCGGCGGCGAGGAACGGCAGCCAGGCGAACATGGCGATCTGTTTCAGATCCATCCCGTGCTCTTTCGCCAGATAGAGCGGCACCCAGAAGCTCAATACGGCCCAGGCCGGTTCCGCCATAAAGGCCGGGATGGCGATCCCATAGAAGCGCTTATTTTTCGAGACGGTTTTCAGAGCGGTGAAAAAGGGCAGCTTCACCGCCGGTGGCTCATTATCCTGGCGAATAAACTCGAGTTCGCTCTTGCTGAGGTTAGGGTGCTTATCAGGGTTGTTGTAAAACACCCACCACAGCACCACCCACAGCAGGGCCAACACCCCGGTGAACATAAACGCCCCTTGCCAGCCGAAGGAGGCGTGAGCGAAGTAGATAATCGGCGGTGCCAGCATGGCGCCGATGGAGAACCCGACGCCAGCCCAGCCGGCCGCAATCGGACGCTCAGATTTCGGGAACCATTCGCCGATGGTTTTGGCGTTGGCCGGCGTGGCCGCGGCCTCCGCGCCCCCCATAAAGAAGCGTAAAATCGCCAGGTGCAGCCAGTTGCCCGCCCCGGCGTGGGCGATGCAGGCAATGGCCCACAGGGTGGCACAGATCATAAAGCCGAGCTTCAGGCCGATCACGTCGATCAGCCAACCGCACAGCGGCTGGAACAGGGTATAGGCCAGCTGAAACGCGCCGACGATCCAGGAGTACTGCTCGGTGGTAATGCCCAGAGTATCTTTCAGTTCCGGGGCAATGATCCCCAGCGAGTTGCGGGTGATGTAGTTGACGGTGACGCCGAGTAAAAACAGGACCAGCATCCACCAGCGTAAATTTTTGACCACCCGGCGAGATTTGCTGGCGGCCATATCGTTGTTGAGGCCTTGGCTCATAGAACTCTCCACAAGATTTTTTATGTAGGGGGCATGACCCACTCACTCCCGGAGTTGTCACACCAATTCTTGTAATTTATTGAATAATATTGTTTTATTTATATCCTTGTCCGCGTGACTAGTATGGAAGTTATCGGACCAATTCAGGTTAAGATAGAATACAGGTGGGCAGTAGCGTTATTTATGAAAGCTTTTTCATAAGGTGGCGAAATGCTCACAGCAGAGCCAAACCTTTGCTTGATAGACTGGGTTTTCCGCCCATGAAAATTCTTTCATTTTGAAGATGGAGCTGGATCACAAAATGGATAAAAAGCTAAAAATTGCCGATATCGCCGCCCGCACCGGCATGTCGGCGAGCACCGTCTCCCGGGTGCTGGCCGGCAAAGCCAACACCAGTGAAAAGGCCCGACAGGCGGTGCTGACCTGCGCGCGCGAGATGGGGGTAATGGACGGCATTGCCGCCGGGCGCATGCTGCTCAATAGCCTGGTGGTCTTTGCACCGCCGCGGGCGTTTGATGAACGTTCGGATATCTACTATTACCGGGTGATCCAGAGTATTCACCAGGCGCTGGGTGCCCATGAAGTGCGGCTGCGAACCTGCGCGCTGGAAGAAAACGACAGCGATGCCAACCTGTTCCTGGCCCGCATGAACGAACCCGAAACCGAGGCGGCGATCCTGCTGGGCATTGACGATCCGCATATTCACGATCTGGCGGCGGATCTGGCGAAACCCTGCGTATTGATCAACTGCCGCGATGAAGGGATGCGCCTGGCGTCGATTGCGCCGGATCACCGGTTGATCGGCCAGTTTGCCGCGCAGTATCTGTTCGAAATGGGCCACCGGGCGGTGCTGAATGTGATGTGCCTGCGCCGCTATACCATGGAACTGCGGCTGGCCGGTATTAAAGCGGCCTGGCGCGGGCGCAATATGCGCTTTGCCGACGGGCGGGATCTGCTCACCGTCGCCAGCTTTAGCGCCAAAGATACCGAGGCTCGGGTAGAGGAGTGGCTCGATGCCCAGGCGGGTAAGCCGCTGCCGACGGCGTTTCTGGTCGGCGGCGATTTCATGGTCGCCGGCACGGTCAACGCGTTGCAAAAGCGCGGATTACGGGTGCCACAGGATATTTCGGTGATGAGCATCGACGGGTTTAACCTGGCGGCGATTCAGGATGTACCGCTGACTGCGGTGCACGTTCCGCGAGATGAACTGGGGATTGAAGCGGTGCACATGCTGCAACAGCGGCTGATCCGCCCGGATGCGCCGCGTGGATCGTTGCTGTTGCACGGCACGTTGGTGGTGCGCGATTCGGTACGGCGGATACGCTCTGGTAACCGCCATACCGCGGTGGTGCAGGCCGGGCTGTATGACGACTAGACGTCGATGCCCAGCGCTCGTTTCCCGTGGATGTTCAGGTCGGCGAGGGTAAAACGCTCCTGCCAGTCGGCTTCGTAATCTTCACGGGGGAAGTCCCCCGGCGATGCGCCGTTTTCCAGAGCCACTTTAACTTTGTGCGCGTAGGCGAGGTTTTTCTCACACATCGGCGCGGCGGGAATGTACATCACGTTGCCCCAGCCCTGCTGGTTTTCCACCGGCGCCACCGAGTGGATGACATCGCAGTGCCACCAGACCGAATCGCCGGCGTTGAGCGCCGGAATGGAGCTGAGCGCTTTGATCAGCAGCGGGTGCCATTTCTCTGAAATGGGCAGCACTTTGCCCGGCGCCACGCCGCACAGCTCATCGTCCGGGACGTCGTCCAGCAGCGGGCGCAGCAGGACAAAGGCCATCGCTTCCGGAATCGGCACCACGTGCAGCAGTCCCTGATCGGGGATCATGTCGGAGAGGGCGGTCCAGCCCTGGAAGGTCCGGAAGACCGAGCATTTGGTGGTGTTATCGACGGTGTACTCTTCCACTTCGGTACGGTGCGCCGCATCCCACGGGTCGTAAGCGTCAATATTGCCGTTGAAGACGCTGGCAAAGACCTGCTGGTAGGCCGGGAGTAACCAGCGTTCCAGCGCGCCGGAATCGGTGTGCGCACCCAACCCCTTCGAGGTCGTGCCCGGCGGACGACGGCGGATACGGTCCGGGTAGATCACGCTGACGTCCGGGTCGAACCACTGCTTGCCGTCGTGGTTAAAGGTCCACAGGCGGTTCAGGAAGGATTGCACCGCCGCCATCTCATCACTTTGTCGCGCCTGCATCTGCGCCTGCGACCAGTAAATCGGGTAAATCTCGGGGCGGGAAGCGTCGAGCGAGCCGAAGAAGGTGTCACCAGGGCCTTTATAAACATCATCGAAATGGTTGCGGTCGAGATATTCCAGCATCGAATTATCCCAGGCCAGCGCCCGCTCGCGTGCGAAGTGGCCTTTGATCACCGCGCAGCCGCGACGCTTAACCGCCTCGCGTTGGGCGTCGCTGACCTGGCCCTGAGCAATGTCGCTGAATGGGATCACCGGCCAGACATCCTCGCCGCGGGCTTTCAGCGTGTCGATCTCTTCGAGACGGGCCGCGATCCGCGCGCTCAGCCGGTCGAATACCGCCTGGACATCGCCGATCTGCGCGCGCAGATGCTGTTTCATGTGTCGAATCGCCGTTTTGTGGTCGGCGGGTAATGTTTCGTGGGTATAGATAGCAGCCATGGTGACCTCACTCATCTTTCATTCGAAAGTATTTAATCTTACAAACGATAATTTAAGTTAAAATAAAGTTAATGCAAGTTTAAAAAGTAGAGTGGGCGCACAAAATGGAAAAGCCGGGGCAGGGCGCCCCGGTTAGCGGTCAGTCGCTGAAGGGAGAGGTCCGGTCGAGAACGGCCTGAATAACCTTCAGCGCCCCGTGATGATTGTTGTCATCGGTGGCGTATGACGAGATGGCTTTGATGCTGTCTGCGGCATTGCCCATGGCGAAAGCGTATTTCACCAGCTTCAGCATTTCCGCATCGTTGCCGCTGTCGCCAATGGCGACGCACTCCTGCGGCGAGATCTGCCAGCGCTTAAGCAGACGGCTGATGCCGTTGGCTTTGTGCAGGCCGGGGATAATTAAATCGACAAAGCCGAAACCGCTGGTGACGGGCTTCATGATGCCGTCCAGCGAGACATGCAGTTTATCGATAAGCTGCGGGATTTCGCTATCCGGCAGGTTAAGGGAGAACTTGAACAGCGTGTCGTCAATGGCCTGGTAATCGCTGATGCGCTGCAGGCGGTGGTAGTGCTTTGACATCAATGCGACAAACGACTCTGGGGCTTTATCGCTGACGTAGGCGCTCTCCAGGCCGCAGGCAACGAAGTTGAGCTGACGGTCTTTCAGCAGTTCGCCAATCACCACCTGGGATTCGTGACGGGTCAGTTCGCCGTGGAACAGCTGTTTGCCGTGTTCGTACACCAGCGCGCCGTTCTCGGCGACAAACGAGATCTGCTCGCGGATTTCCGGGAAAAATGAGATCAGCTGGTAGTACTGGTTGCCGCTGGCGACAACAAATTCAATACCTTGCTGCTGAAGTTGCGCGAACTGCGCAAGAAAACGCGGGCGATCGTACTGCTTGGCGTCATTGAGAAAAGTTCCGTCCATATCAGTGACGATAACTTTAACGGTCATAACAAAGGCTCCTGGCTAACTTCGACCAGCAACATTCTAATTACAATGTGACCTGAAGCACAAATTTATTTCGAATGAAAGTCATTAACACCCCGCAGGCGCAGCCGATCAATGTGGGCTGGGTGCGGGGTTATTCCCGGAGGCGGCGTGACCGCCGGTCCGGGCTACGACGGAGCGGGGCGATGGGGGCTGGGTGCGGGGGGTTAATCCCGGAGGCGGCGTGACCGCCTGTCCGGGCTACGGCGGAGTGGGGTGATGGGGTTGGGTGTGGGAGTTATTCCCGGAGGCGGCGTGACCGCCTGTCCGGGCTACGGCGGAGCGGGGCGATGGGGCTGGTGCGGGGGTTAATCCCGGAGGCGGCGTGACCGCCGGTCCGGGCTACGACGGAGCGGGGCGATGAGGCTGGGTGCGGGGGTTAATCCCGGAGGCGGCGTGACCGCCTGTCCGGGCTACGACGGAGCGGGGCGATGGGGGCTGGGTGCGGGGGGTTAATCCCGGAGGCGGCGTGACCGCCTGTCCGGGCTACGGCGGAGTGGGGTGATGGGGTTGGGTGTGGGAGTTATTCCCGGAGGCGGCGTGACCGCCTGTCCGGGCTACGGCGGAGCGGGGCGATGGGGCTGGTGCGGGGGTTAATCCCGGAGGCGGCGTGACCGCCTGTCCGGGCTACGACGGAGCGGGGCGATGAGGCTGGGTGCGGGGGTTAATCCCGGAGGCGGCGTGACCGCCTGTCCGGGCTACGACGGAGCGGGCAATGTGGGCTGGGTGCGGGGGTTATTCCCGGAGGCGGTGCTGAGCACCTGTCCGGGCTACGGGGCTTGTGCCTGGGTGTAGCCCGGACAAGGCGCAGCGCGCCGCCTCCGGGGAGGTGCCTTACAGCGTATGCTCGGTGCGGGCGATGATATCGTCCTGGGCATCCGGCGACAGGGCGGTGAAGAAGGCAGAATACCCGGCGACGCGGACCACTAAATCGCGATACTGGTCGGGGTGTTTCTTCGCTTCCAGCAGCGTTTCGCGCGACACGATGTTGTACTGGATATGCCAGCCTTTATGCACCTCGAAGAAGGTGCGCAGCAGCACCATCAGCTTCTGCTTATCGGACTCGTTCTCCAGCGTCGCGGGGTTCAGCTTCTGGTTAAGCAGCACGCCGCCGAGGATCGAACCGGTAGGCAGCTTGCCGACCGAGCTGATTACTGCCGTTGGCCCCAAATGGTCGGTCCCGGACGCCGGGCTGGCCCCTTCCGCCAGCGGTGAATGCGCCTTACGCCCGTCCGGCGTCGCCATGGTCTGGGCACCAAACGGCACGTTAGCAGAGATAGACGACGTCCCGGCATAGTAGGTGCCGCCAATCGGCCCCCGGCCATAACGCGGGTTGTGATACTGCTTCAGCTCATCGATGTAGGTCTGGTAGGCGCGCGCCAGCAGGGTGTCCACGCTGTCATCATCGTTACCGTATTTTGGTGCGCCGTTAATTAAACGCTGACGCAGCTGCTCGTGGGTCAGGCCGTCGAAATCTTCCGCCAGCGCTTTCGCCAGCTGCTGTTGGCCGATGGCTCCCTGCTCGAACACCAGTTTCTTGACCGCCACCAGACTGTTGCCGAGGTTGGCGATCCCGACCTGCAGGCCGGAAACCCAGTCGTATTTCGCGCCGCCCTGCTTAATGCTTTTCGCCCGCTCGATGCAGTCATCCACCAGCGCCGAGCAGAGAATGTCATGGACGTTCTCTTCCAGCATGGTATCCACGACATACTCAATTTCGATCGATTTGCGGGTGTAGTAACGAATTTGCGTATCCCATGCCGCCATCACTTCGTCGAAGTCAGTGAAGTTGCCTGCGGACAGGGCTTTCGCCTGCGGCAGGAACACCTCGCCGCTGGTGGCGTCGCGACCGCCTTCCATCGCCGCCAGCATCACCCGGGCGAAGTTGATAAAGCTCATGCCGGTGCAGCGATAGCCCCACTTGCCGCCGACCGCGGTTTCGATGCAGCCGATGGCCGCGTAGTCGTAGGCGTCCTGCGGCTCGATGCCGAGCTTGATGAATTCCGGGATCACGATTTCGTCGTTATTAAACGCCGGCATCCCGAAGCCGCAGCGAATTACCTGGACGCAGGCGTCGAGGAAGTCGTTACTCATCCCGGCGTGATAGCGCACGCTGAGGTTCGGCTGAGTGGAACGCAGGCGACCGCAGGATTCCAGAATCGCATAGGAGAGCGGGTTCACCGCGTCCTGCGGGGCACCGTTAATCAGGTTTTGTCCGCCGATGGTGACGTTCTGATACAGCGGGCTGCCCGCCGAGGCTTTCGAGTGCGAGCCGGAGCGGATTTTGTTCACTTCCAGCAGCTTCAGCCAGCAGCTATGCAGCAGTTCAATGGCCTGCTCGCGCTCCAGCGATTGCTGCAGCTCGACGTCGCGACGGTAGAACGGATAGAGATACTGGTCCATACGGCCAAAGGAGACCGAGTGGCCGTTGGATTCAATCTGCAGGATCAGCTGGATGAAGTAGCACAGCTGCAGCGCCTGCCAGAACGTTTTCGGCGGCTCGTGGGCGATATGGTCGCAGTTTTCCGCCATCGCCAGCAGCTCGTCCCGGCGGGTGGCGCGCGTCTCGGTCGCCGCCATCGTCCGCGCCAGTTCGGCAAAGCGCTTGCTGTGCTGGCTTACCGCCTCCAGCACGATATCAATGGCTTTCAGGAACTGTTCGCCGTGCAAATCTTCCAGCACGGTGAGGTTGATGCGTGAACGGCGCTCGGCCACCTTGGCGCGCATCCCGTCGAGGCCTTTTTCCAGCAGCAGCGCATAGTTAACCGCCAGGTGCGCATCGCCGGAGGTCATATTGCCTTCGGCTTTAATAATGCCGGTCGCCAGCAGCGCTTTTTGCTCATCGGTAAACATTCCGTAGCAGCGATCCTGGACGGTTTGCCCACGCCACCACGGGCAGATTTCATGCAGTACCTGCTTGTTCTCTTCACTGACCGCAAAACCGGCGCCAGGACGATCGGCGAGGTCATCGATCTCTTTTTCGATCCAGCTGACGGTATATTCCGGGAAGATTGGCGCGGCGCGGACTTCGCTGGCCTGGTTGCCAACGATCAGTTCGTCGTGCTTGATCCAGATAGTGCGCTCGGCCAGGTGATGGGCCAGCGCCAGCGCGCGACGCACCGGGATCGGCTTATCCAGATGCTGCTGATAAGCGGTGGTGTAATGCTGCGCCCGCTCGGTGCACACCGGCGGCTTAACGATATGTACCAGTGCCATTTTGTGCGCCTGAATGCGTGCGCTCAGCGTATCAAGTTTCAGGGTGGTCATGGGGTTATCCTCGTAAAGTAGCCGTTAAACCTTTGCTCTGAGCATAGTGCTGCGCGAAGGCGAGCAGCTCGGGGTCAGCAAGCGGTTTATCCGGAGCGGTATAGGGCTGGTTGAGTAACTGATATTTGTTCATCCCCAGCGTGTGGTACGGCAGGAAATGAATCTCCGCGACCTGCAGACGGTCGGCGGCAAAATCGGTGATGGCGGTAATGGCGGCTTCATCGGCGTTGAACCCCTGAATCAGCGGGACGCGAATGATAATTTTCTTGCCGGCCTGCGCCACCCGTTGCAGGTTATCGAGCACCCGTCGTGCGCTGCCGTCGGTCCACTGGTTGAAGATGGCTTCGTTGACATGTTTCAGGTCAGCGAGAAACAGATCGGTCCACGGCAGCGAAGGGGCAATGTATTTCCACGGCACGTGCAGGCAGGTTTCAACTGCGGTATGGATCCCGGCTTCATGGCTGGCCTGCAACAGCTGCTGCGCCAGTTCAGGATTCATAAACGGTTCGCCGCCGGAGAGGGTGATCCCGCCGCCGCTGCGATCGTAAAAGGGTTTATCGCGCAGCACGGTTGCCATAATCTCCGCCACGCTCTTCTCTTCGCCGCAGACGCTGAGGGCGGTGGTCGGGCAGCATTCGCGCAGCCGGGTATAATGGTCATCGGTGAGCTTTTCGCGATGGATAATCAGACCGTCGAGAGTGCGGGTAATCACTTCCGGCGCGGCCTGCTGGCACAGGTCACAGCCGTCGAGGCACAAGCGCGCGTCGTACAGCAGGTCGGCGCTGCGGGCGCGGCTTTCCGGATTCTGGCACCAGCGGCAACCCAACGAACAGCCTTTCAGGAAGACGACGGTGCGAATCCCTGGACCGTCATGGGTAGAATAGCGCTGAATGTTGAAGATCATGATTTACCCTCTTTTTGCATATGAAGATTAAATTACTTTCGAATGAAAGTGGCATTGATGCAAATCAACAAGCAGAAGAGATCTCATCAGGAAGAAGAGGGAAAGGCGGATCCGGTCACAGATTATCCGGCGGCGGGCGCCGCCGGTTAGTAGATTAGTGGCGAGCGCACACTTCGCACTGCGGGTCACGCAGCAGCTTCATTTCGCGAAACTGGCAGGTCATTGCATCGTACATCACTATTTTACCCGCCGCCGGCGTGCCGTAGTGGGTGAGCACTTTGATTGCTTCCATCGCCTGTAGCGTGCCGATAACCCCAACCAGCGGCGCCATCACCCCTGCCTCAACGCAGGTGAGGGCGTTTTCACCAAACAGGCGGCTCAGGCAGCGATAGCACGGCTCGTCCTCCTGCCAGGTAAAGACGCTGATCTGGCCTTCCATGCGGATGGCAGCACCGGACACCAGCGGTGTTTTGTGCAGGAAACAGCCGGCGTTCAGCTGGTTACGAATAGCGACATTATCGGTGCAGTCGAGCACCAGGTCGTGGACGGCGATCTGCGCCCGCAAGCTCTCTTCGTCCAGCAGGGCATTCACTGGGGTGAGCTGAACATGGGGGTTAATACGCGCCAGCGCGTCGCGCGCGGAATCGACTTTCGGCTGGCCGATGGTGGCATCGCTGTGCAGCGTCTGACGCTGTAAATTGGAGAGCGCGACGGTATCGAAATCCAGCAGCGTCAGTTGGCCGACGCCCGCTGCGGCCAGATACTGCGCGGCGGCGCAGCCGAGTCCGCCGAGGCCGACCACCAGCACCCGCGAGGCCTTCAGCTGCTCCTGACCGTCAAAATCAAACCCGCGCAGGATGATTTGTCGGTTGTAGCGCAGCATCTCCTCATCGCTCAGCTCGACGCCCATTACAGTCCCCCGAACAGATGGTTGAAGGGCTCGACTTCCACCCATTCCCCGGCTTCAACATGGCCGCGTTCACGTTCGAGCACAATAAAACAGTTGCCGAGGCTGAAAGAGCTGAAAATATGCGAACCCTGGTGACCGGTAGAGCTGACCACCAGTTCACCATCCGGAGTGCGCTGGAGCACGCCGCGCTGGAAGTCGAGGCGTCCCGGTGATTTTTTCAAGCGGGCGGCGGCGCGTACGCGCAGGCGGGTAGGCTGAACCTGGCCGTGATTGCCGCTCAGCTTCGCCAGCAGCGGCTGCACCAGCTGGTAGAAGGTCAGGGTCGCGGAAACCGGGTTTCCAGGCAGACCGCAGAACCAGCTGGTGTTCAGTTTACCGAAGGCAAAAGGTTTGCCCGGTTTGATAGCCAGCTTCCAGAAGCCAATTTCACCCAGCTCTTCAAGGATGGTTTTGGTGTAATCCGCTTCCCCGACGGAGACGCCGCCGGAGCTAATCACCACGTCGGCCTGCTGGTCCGCCTCGATAAAGGCGGCGCGCAGCTTGTCCGGATCGTCAGGGATAATGCCAAGGTTAATGACCTCACACCCCAGCTGTTGCAGCATCAGGTGCACGGCCAGGCGGTTGGTATCGTAGATTTGCCCGTCGCCAAGCGGCTGGCCCGGCAGCTGGAGTTCGTCCCCGGTTGAGAACACCGCGACGCGCACTTGGCGTACCACTTCGACTTGCGCAATCCCCAGTGACGCCAGGACCGGCAGTTCGGCGACGGTTAAACGGGTCCCCGCCGGGAACACCACGGCGCCGGCGGCGATGTCTTCCCCGCGCAGGCGAATGTTCTGTCCGGCTTTCACCGGTGCAAGGAAACGCACGCCGTCGTCGGTCTGTTCGGTCTCTTCCTGCATCACCACCGCATCGCAGCCTGGCGGGATCGGCGCGCCGGTCATAATGCGGATGCAGCTTCCGGCAGGCCACGGCGCGTGAAAAGGCTGCCCGGCGAAGGCTTTACCCGCCACCGGCAGCGCGGCGCCGTCGGCGAGGTCGGCCAGTCGCACGGCATAGCCATCCATCGCCGAGTTATCAAAGCCAGGAACGTCCAGCGGCGAGCTAAGATCATGGGCAGTCACGCGGGAAAAGGCCTGCAACAGCGGTACGGTTTCCAACGCACTCAGCGGCGTAATTCGATTGAGCATTTCTGTCAGGGCTGTGTCGAGGGGCATCAGTCCGGCGTTAAAATCCATGGGGCTCTCCTGCGGGTAAAACTACGAAAGGGGCATTATGCCAGAAAAGCGTTGCCGTCCATACGGCTTCACCGTTTGTGCTAACACCTGCGGATGCGCTTTCTATATTCCAAAATTGTATAGGACTGTCAGCACGATAATGATATTTATACATAAAATTATCCATGGACACTCTTTGCCACTCAGTGGTGGTTTACAGGATGTCAGGTTAAGACACACATCGTTAAGGGATCGCTGAATGGGCAAGGCGGTGATAGCAATTCATGGCGGAGCGGGCGCATTGACGCGCGCGACCATGACACCGGAGCGCGAGCGGCAGTATGTGGCGGCGCTCTCAGAGATTGTCGACAGCGGGCAAAAAATGCTGGCAGCAGGGGCCAGCGCGCTGGATACGGTGACCGAAGCGGTGCGGCTGCTGGAAGAGTGTCCGCTGTTTAATGCCGGGATCGGCTCGGTCTTTACCCGCGACGCCACCCACGAACTGGACGCCTGCGTGATGGACGGCAACCAGCTGCAGGTTGGGGCGGTCGCCGGGGTCAAACATCTGCGTAACCCGGTGCTGGCGGCGCGTCTGGTGCTTGAGCGTAGCCCGCACGTGCTGCTGATTGGCGAAGGGGCCGAGGCGTTTGCCGCCTCCCACGGAATGGCGCAGGTCGACAACGATCTGTTTTCGACCACCGAGCGGCGGCTGCAGCTCCAGCAGGCCCAGAGTGACGATGTCATCGTGCTCGATCACCACGCCGCGCCGCTGGATGAGCGGCAAAAAATGGGCACCGTCGGTGCCGTGGCGTTGGATCTGAACGGTAATCTGGCCGCCGCGACCTCGACCGGCGGCATGACCAATAAACTGCCCGGCCGCGTTGGCGACAGCCCGCTGCCGGGGGCCGGGTGCTATGCCAATAACGCCAGCGTGGCGGTCTCCTGTACCGGCACCGGCGAGGTGTTCATCCGTGCGATGGCGGCCTACGATATCGCCGCGCTGATGGAGTATGGCAACCTCAGCCTGTTCGACGCCTGCGAGCGGGTGGTGATGGAAAAACTGCCGGCGCTTGGCGGCAGCGGCGGGCTGATTGCCATCGACAGAGAAGGCAACGTGGTGCTGCCGTTTAACAGCGAAGGCATGTATCGGGCCTGGTGCTATGCCGGCGATACGCCGACAATTGGGATCTATCGGGAATAAGGAGGACGCGCGTTGCCACATAGTCAAGATATCGACGCCAGTGACGTTCTGGTGGTACGCGATCTGAACGTGGCGTTTCGCCAGGAGCAGGCGACCTTTGCTGCGGTGCAACACCTTTCGTTCACCCTGCGGCGCGGCGAGACCTTAGCCATCGTCGGGGAGTCTGGTTCAGGCAAATCGGTGACCGCGCTGGCGCTGATGCGTCTGCTCGACCAGGCGGCGAGCCAGGTCAGCAGCGAGGCGCTGAGGCTGCGTCGTCGCAACGGCCAGGTCATCGCCCTCGACGCGCTGTCCGACGCCGGGATGCGCAGCGTGCGCGGGGCCGACATGGCGATGATTTTCCAGGAGCCAATGACCTCGCTGAACCCGGTGTTTACCGTCGGGGAGCAGATCGCCGAATCCCTGCGACTACACCAGGGATTAGGGCGTGAGGCGGCGCTGCGGGAAGCGAAGAAAATGCTCGATCAGGTACGCATTCCCGAAGCAGAAACGATGCTCTCGCGCTATCCGCATCAGCTATCCGGCGGGATGCGCCAGCGGGTGATGATCGCGATGGCGCTGTCGTGCCGCCCGGCGGTGCTGATCGCCGATGAACCGACCACCGCGCTGGATGTCACCATCCAGGCACAGATTCTGCAGCTCATCGCCGTACTGCAAAAAGAGATGGCGATGGGGGTAATTTTTATCACCCACGATATGGGCGTGGTGGCCGATATCGCCGACCGGGTGCTGGTGATGTACCGCGGTGAAGCGGTAGAGAGCGGCAGCGTGGAGGAGATTTTCCGCGCGCCGCAGCATCCGTATACCCAGGCGCTGCTGGCGGCGGTACCGCGGTTGGGGGCGATGCGCGGCAGCGTGCTGCCGCGCCGTTTCCCGCTGCTCGCGCAAGAACCGTCGGAAGAGGAACAACAGAACACGGTGGGGAGCGGCGAGCCGATTCTCAAAGTGCGCGACCTGGTGGCGCGCTTTCCGCTGCGCAGCGGCATTCTGAACCGCATCACCCGGGAAGTTCACGCGGTGGAAAAGGTCAGCTTCGATTTGTGGCCGGGGGAAACCCTGTCGTTGGTCGGCGAGTCCGGCTGCGGCAAGTCAACCACCGGGCGCGCGTTATTGCGGCTGGTGGCGACGCAGGGCGGTTCGATCGTCTTTAACGGTGAGCGCATCGATACCCTGGCCAACAGCAAGCTGCAGGCGCTGCGCCGCGATATCCAGTTTATTTTCCAGGATCCGTTCGCCTCGCTCGACCCGCGACAAACCATCGGCTATTCGATTATGGAGCCGCTGCGGATCCACGGCATGCTTGAGGGCGAGGCCGCACGTCAGCGCGTCAGCTGGCTGCTGGAGCGCGTTGGCCTGCAGCCGGAACACGCCTGGCGTTATCCGCATGAGTTTTCCGGCGGCCAGCGTCAGCGGGTTTGCATCGCCCGCGCGCTGGCGCTCAACCCGAAAGTGGTGATTGCCGATGAAGCAGTCTCGGCGCTTGATGTGTCGATCCGCGCGCAGATTATTAATCTGATGCTCGATTTACAGCGCGAAATGGGCATCGCCTTCCTGTTTATTTCGCACGATATGGCGGTGGTTGAACGCATCAGCCACCGCGTAGCGGTGATGTATCGTGGGCGCATCGTTGAGATTGGCCCACGTCGCGCCGTGTTTGAAAACCCGCAGCATCCTTATACCCGCAAACTGATGGCCGCCGTACCGGTGGCCGACCCGGCGCATCGTCATCCGCAGCGCGTGCTGCTGTCTGACGAACTGCCGGGCAATATTTACAAGCGCGGGGAAGAGGTCATCAGCACGCCGTTACAACAGGTGGGACCGGGGCATTATGTCGCCAGGGAACCCGTCGCCGACGTGCTGGGAAGATAACAACGACACTAACAAAACAGTATTCAGGAGAACAACATGACACAACGCGTATTACGCAAAGGGTTGTTGGCGCTGGGCATCGTGTCGGCGCTGGCTGCAAGCCCGGCCTTTGCCGCCAAAGATGTCGTCGTGGCGGTCGGTTCTAACTTTACGACCCTTGATCCTTATGACGCCAATGACACCCTGTCACAGGCGGTCGCAAAGTCTTTTTATCAAGGCCTGTTTGGTCTTGATAAGGAGATGAAGCTGCAGAACGTGCTGGCGGAAAGCTACACGATTTCGCCGGACGGCCTGGTCTACACCATCAAGCTGCATTCGGGCGTCAAGTTCCAGGACGGCAGCGATTTTAATGCCGATGCGGTGAAGGCCAACCTCGACCGCGCCAGCAACCCGGACAACCACCTCAAACGCTACAACCTGTATAAAAATATCGCCAGCACCGACGTCGTTGACCCGACGACGGTGAAGATCACCCTTAAGCAGCCTTTCTCAGCGTTCATCAACATCCTGGCCCACCCGGCAACGGCGATGATCTCCCCGGCGGCGCTGAAAAAATACGGCAAGGAGATTGGCTTCCATCCGGTAGGGACCGGGCCGTATAAGCTCGACACCTGGAATCAGACCGATTTTGTCAAAGTGACGAAATTTGCCGGTTACTGGCAGCCAGGCCTGCCGAAGCTGGACTCGATCACCTGGCGTCCGGTGGTGGATAACAATACCCGTGCGGCGATGCTGCAAACCGGCGAGGCGCAGTTTGCCTTCCCGATCCCCTACGAGCAGGCCCCGCTGCTGGAGAAAAACAGCAAGCTGGAGCTGGTGGCCAGCCCGTCAATCATGCAGCGCTACATCAGCATGAACGTCACGCAAAAGCCGTTCGATAACCCGAAAGTGCGGGAAGCGATCAACTACGCCATCAACCGCCAGGCGCTGGTGAAAGTCGCCTTTGCGGGTTACGCCACCCCGGCGACCGGCGTTGTGCCGCCGTCGATTGCCTATGCCGAGAGCTTTAAACCGTGGCCGTACGATCCGGCGAAAGCTCGCGAACTGCTGAAAGAGGCCGGTTACCCTAACGGTTTCAGCACCACTCTGTGGTCGTCGCATAACCACAGCACCGCGCAGAAAGTGCTGCAGTTTACCCAACAGCAGCTGGCGCAGGTGGGGATTAAGGCGCAGCTGACGGCGATGGATGCTGGCCAGCGTGCGGCGGAAGTGGAAGGCAAAGGGCAGAAAGAGAGCGGGGTGCGGATGTTCTACACCGGCTGGTCCGCCTCAACGGGCGAAGCCGACTGGGCGCTGTCGCCGCTGTTTGCTTCGCAAAA
Source organism: Enterobacter sp. JUb54 (assembly GCF_014298075.1). Lineage (GTDB taxonomy): Bacteria > Pseudomonadota > Gammaproteobacteria > Enterobacterales > Enterobacteriaceae > Klebsiella > Klebsiella lignicola. The sequence goes on along the minus strand of NZ_CP060418.1, from coordinate 2,336,222 downwards.
CTGGCCGCCAACCCTGTTCAACACCGCCTTCTATGGCAATCCGCAGGTGGATAAAGACCTCAGCGACGCCCTGAAAACCACCGACGTGCAGGAAAAAACGCGGCTCTACAAAGCGGCGCAGGAGACTATCTGGAAAGAGTCGCCGTGGGTACCGCTGGTGGTCGAAAAACTGGTCTCGGCCCATAGCAAGACCCTCAGTGGTTTCTATATTCAGCCGGATACCGGATTTAGCTTTGAACAGGCGGATTTAGCACAGTGATGGTATCTACCCTGACCCTCTCCCACGTCGGGAGAGGGATGCAGACCTGCAGGCAAAGGGGGGATGATGCTCAACTATGTGCTTAAGCGCCTGCTGGGCCTGATCCCAACCCTGCTGATTGTGGCGGTGCTGGTGTTTTTGTTCGTGCATATGCTGCCCGGCGATCCGGCGCGGCTGATTGCCGGTCCGGAGGCCGACGCGCAGGTGGTGGCGATGGTGCGCCAGCAGTTGGGGCTTGACCAGCCGCTGCATGTGCAGTTCTGGCACTACATCACCAGCGTGCTGCAGGGCGATTTTGGCACCTCGATGGCGTCGCGTCGCCCGGTCAGCAGCGAAATCGCCAGCCGCTTTATGCCGACGCTGTGGCTGACGCTCGCCAGCATGAGCTGGGCGGTGATCTTTGGCATGGCGGCGGGGATTGTGGCCGCCGTGTGGCGGAATCGCTGGCCCGACCGGCTGGGGATGGCGCTGGCGGTCACCGGGATCTCATTTCCGGCCTTTGCGCTGGGGATGCTGCTGATGCAGGTGTTCTCGGTGGAGCTGGGCTGGTTGCCGACGGTAGGCGCCGATAGCTGGCGACACTATATTCTGCCTTCGCTGACGTTGGGGGCGGCGGTGGCGGCGGTGATGGCGCGGTTTACCCGGGCCTCGTTTGTCGATGTTCTGCATGAAGACTATATGCGCACCGCCCGCGCCAAAGGGGTGAGCGAGACGCTGGTGGTGCTCAAACATGGTCTGCGCAACGCCATGATCCCGGTCGTCACCATGATGGGGCTGCAGTTCGGCTTTCTGCTCGGAGGTTCGATTGTGGTCGAGAAGGTCTTTAACTGGCCAGGTCTCGGGCGGTTGCTGGTGGATTCGGTGGAGATGCGCGATTATCCGGTGATTCAGGCGGAAGTTCTCCTCTTTTCGCTGGAGTTTATTCTTATCAATTTAGTGGTGGATGTGCTGTATGCCGCCATTAACCCGGCTATCAGGTACAAGTAAGGTGCGATTGCTCAACTGGAGAAGGCAGGCGGTTATCAACGCGATGCCGGGCATCAGGCCCGGACACATCCGCACGCCGTGGCGCGAGTTCTGGCGGCGATTTCGTCGTCAGCCGGTGGCGATGGGGGCGGGGGTATTTGTCCTGCTGCTGATTATGCTTGCGCTGGTGGCACCGTGGATCGTGCCGTTCGATGCGGAAAACTATTTCGATTATGACCGGCTCAATGACGGCCCGTCGATGATCCACTGGTTTGGCGTGGATTCGTTAGGGCGGGATATCTTTAGCCGGGTGCTGGTCGGCGCGCGGATTTCACTGGCGGCCGGGGTGCTGGCGGTGCTGATCGGCGCGGTGATTGGCACCGTGCTCGGTTTACTGGCCGGGTATTACGAAGGCTGGTGGGACCGCATCATCATGCGCATCTGCGATGTGCTGTTCGCGTTCCCTGGGATCCTGCTGGCGATTGCGGTGGTGGCGGTGATGGGCAGCGGCATGTCAAACGTGATCATTGCGGTGGCGATCTTCTCGATCCCGGCCTTTGCCCGACTGGTGCGCGGGAATACCCTGGTGCTCAAGCAGCAGACCTTTATCGAGTCGGCACGCAGCATTGGCGCCAGCGATATGACGATCCTGTTCAGCCATATTTTGCCCGGCACGGTATCGTCGATCGTGGTCTATTTCACCATGCGTATCGGGGTATCGATTATCTCCGCCGCCAGTCTTTCTTTCCTCGGACTGGGGGCGCAGCCGCCGACGCCGGAGTGGGGGGCGATGCTCAACGAAGCGCGCGCGGATATGGTAATGGCACCGCACGTGGCGCTGTTTCCGGCGATTGCGATTTTCCTGACGGTGCTGGCGTTTAATCTGCTGGGAGACGGCCTGCGCGATGCGCTGGATCCGAAGATAAAGGGATAAGGTAGAATTCCCCGGTGGCGTTGTCGCTTACCGGGGCTACAGACTGACACCCGGATCAGGCGCGTTAGCGCCGCAATCCGGGATAAGCTCAGAGAGAGGACTTAAACCCGGCTGCCCCACAGGTCGTATTCGTCGGCGTGTTCAACTTTCACACGCACCACGTCGCCTGGTTTGACCTTGGTTTCGCCGTTCAGGTAGACCGCGCCGTCGATTTCCGGGGCATCGGCCATGCTGCGGCCAATCGCGCCTTCTTCGTCAACTTCGTCGATCAGCACCATCACTTCACGGCCCACTTTTTCCTGCAGGCGTTCGGCGGAAATCTGCTGCTGAAGCTGCATAAAGCGGTTCCAGCGCTCTTCTTTTACCTCTTCCGGGACCTGATCCGCCAGTTCGTTGGCGGTGGCGCCTTCAACCGGGCTGTATTTGAAGCAGCCGACGCGATCGAGGCGGGCATCTTTCAGGAAGTCGAGCAGCATCTGGAAATCTTCTTCGGTTTCACCCGGGAAGCCGACGATAAAGGTCGAACGCAGGGTCAGGTCCGGGCAGATTTCACGCCACTGCTTGATGCGCGCCAGCTGACGGTCCGCAGAACCCGGGCGTTTCATCAGTTTCAGAATACGCGGGCTGGCGTGCTGCAGCGGGATATCCAGGTACGGCAGAATTTTGCCGGCGGCCATTAACGGGATCACGTCATCCACGTGCGGGTACGGATAGACGTAGTGCAGGCGCACCCAGATCCCCAGCTTCGCCAGCTCTTCACACAGGCTGACCATGCTGGTTTTGACCGGCATGCCGTCGTGGAAGCCGGTGCGATGTTTAACATCGACGCCGTAAGCAGACGTATCCTGGGAGATGACCAGCAGCTCTTTAACGCCGGCATCGGCCAGGCGTTTGGCTTCGGAAAGCACTTCGCCAATCGGACGGCTGACCAGGTCGCCACGCATCGACGGGATAATGCAGAAGGTGCAGCGGTGGTTACAGCCTTCGGAAATTTTCAGATAGGCGTAATGACGCGGCGTCAGCTTCACGCCCTGTTCCGGCACCAGGCTCAGGAACGGGTTGTGCTTTGGCTTAGGCGTGTAGTGGTGAACATGCTCCAGAACCTGCTCGTAGCTGTGCGGGCCGGTGATCTCAAGCACTTTCGGATGCACTTCACGAATCTGATCTTCTTTAGCGCCCAGGCAACCGGTAACGATAACTTTGCCGTTTTCTTTTAACGCTTCACCGATGGTTTCCAGCGATTCCTGGACCGCGCTGTCGATAAAGCCGCAGGTGTTGACGATAACCATATCGGCATTGTCGTAGCTGGGAACCACTTCATAACCTTCGGTACGCAGTTCGGTCAGAATGCGCTCGGAGTCCACGAGGTTTTTCGGGCACCCTAATGAGATAAATCCAATTTTGGCCATTTTTTATACTATTCATTGCTCGGAATGGCGCGATTATACCTATGCCTTGATTGTCGTTTCTAGCCCCCTATGAGCGGCAAAAGACGAATAAAGACGTAACCTCACAGCAGATAACAAGAAAGCCGCTGCAATAATAGTCAGCGCGCGGCTAAAAGCGCGGCGCGATGCGGGGATCGCTGCCGCGTGGGTGGCCGGGAGCTATTTCAGCATGGCGGCGATTTTCTCCAGCGTCGGGGTGACCGACGCGTAAAAGTGGCGAAAGCCCGGGCACAGATAGTTGAGGCCCTCTTCACCATCCGGGGCGCGCACGATGCGATTTTTCGGGCACTCTCCCCAGCACAGATTCAGATGCGGGCAGGATTTGCAGTAGGCGGGCAGGGTCTCTTTTTTGCCCATACCGAATACTTTTTGCCGTTCAGAAAAGACCATATGCGCCAGTTTGTGGGCGCGGATGTTCCCCAGTTTGTACTCGGGGTAGACGTAGTGATCGCAGGAATAGACGTCGCCGTTTTTCTCAATGGCCAGCGCTTTGCCGCAAAACGGTGCGGTGATGCACAACTGAGAAGGCAGTCCCATGGTTTGTACCACCGCGGTTTCAAACAGATTAACCTGTACGCGGCCTAAATCGTGGGTGACCCAGTCATCAAAGGTTGCGGTCAGAAAATGGCCCCAGTCCTCCGGGTCAACGGACCAGTCGGTGACGATGGAGTCGAGATCCCCCGGTTTAGCCCGCCGGCTGCCGGTCAGCGGAATGGTGTCGTCCTGCCAGAACTGCGGGGCCGTGGTTTTAAACTCCGCCGCCTCCACGCAGGGGGTGAACTGAATATAGGTCGCCCCAAGTTCCTGAGTCAGGAACCGGTAGACCTCGTGGGGAAAACGGGCATTGACACGGTTGATCACCGCCAGCGCGTTGAAAGGCACCTGATGACGCTTGAGGGCGGCAATGCCTTCCATCACTTTATCAAAGGTGGGCTTGCCGCTGCGGGTTACGCGAAAACGGTCATGGAGCTCGCGCGGGCCATCAATGGAGACCCCCACAAGGAAGTTATGCGCTTTTAAAAACGCCGCCCACTGGTCGTTGATCAACACGCCATTGGTCTGCAGATCGTTCTCAATACGCTGATGTTTTGGCTGATATTTCTTTTGCAGCGCCACCACCTTATGGAAAAAATCCAGCCCCATCAGGGTCGGTTCTCCCCCTTGCCAGGAGAAGATGATCTCCTCGCCATCCTGGCTTTGAATATACTGGCGGATAAAGTTTTCCAGAACCTCGTCGCTCATCCCCCTATCGTGCGGCTGGTGCAGCAGCTGCTCTTTGTGCAGATAAAAGCAGTACTGGCAGTCAAGATTACAGGTTGAACCGCTGGGTTTCGCCATCACGTGGTAGCGCCGTTTATAGGCGGGAAGATATCGCCCTTCATTCTGTAACGGCGTCAGAGGGATCTCGGTGCTTTTTTTCATCAACCCTAACCTGTGTCATGGAGCGTCTGAAGTAAAAAAGGCCCGGGGAGCGAACGCCGCGGGCCGGACCGTGATGTTAGTTACCGGTAGGCATGCTTAGCTGGAAACCTTCGTTCTGCAGCTGATCGCGCACGTTTTTGAAACGCTCATACTGAGATAGCGTGATCGGGCCATTGTAGGTTTCGCTCTGCGCTTTACGCGGCGGATACTGGACATAGGTTTTCATCAGATTTGAGATGGCCTCATTGAAGGTCACCAGCGTCCAGGTGTGCTCGGTATAGTTGTTCATAAAGATGTCGTAACGTTCCTGCGGATCCTGCCAGAGGTCAAAAATCTGCGGCACGGTGGCGACATAAGACTCCGGTCCTTTCCATCCGAGGTTCGCGTCAACCGCCAGGCCGCCGGTTTTGGCGCCGTCGTCGCCGCGCAGGTTAAATACCGCCTTATAGTGCCCGACGCGTGCGGCCCCCGGGGTCAGTTCGTTTTCCGTAAAGTAGAACCATGACGTCCGTGGATCTTTGCCGGTACCGAACAGCACCGGGGAGATGTCGTAACTGTCAAAGATAATGGGCTGACCGGCGCGGTCCTTGTCCGGAAGTTTAATACCGGCTACGGAAGCAAAGGTGGCCATCAGATCCAGGCCCCCGACGATGTCGTAGTTGCGGCTATGGTCTTTAATTTTCCCAGGCCACCAGGCAATAGCCGGAACGCGACTGCCGCCTTCACGATCGGTGCCCTTGGTACCACGGAACGGCGTGTAGCCGGCGTCAGGATAGACATCCTGCCAGGCGCCGTTATCAGTGGTCCAGATCACGAGGGTGTCTTTATCGAGGCCCAGTTCACGCAGCTTATCCATGATGTGGCCGACGCGGGCGTCCATCTCTACCATCGAATCCGCATACTTGCTCTTCGACATCGATTTACCAATGTAATCAGGATCGGGCATGTTCGGCTGGTGGTTCTTCATGAAGTTAATGCTCATAAAGAACGGTTCCGTCGATTTGGCATTGGCCGTCAGGTAATCCAGCGAGGCTTTTTCGACGTAGCGATCGTAGAACGGAATGCCGATCACCCCTTCTTTGCCATCGATCACCGGGGTGTTGACGTACTGGCCGTTGATTTTGAAGTCTTCGGTCGGGGCTTCACCGGCTTTCCCTGAGAGGGCACCGCGGGTGACGCGAGCAAACATGTCACGCAATTTCGGGTCCATATCCGGGAACCACGTGGGGTCGGCGTAGGTGTAAGCATTGAGGTGATACAGGCCGACATACTTCATTTCGTCGTAGCCCTGGGCATTGGGCAGGGCATAGTCGGCTTCGCCGAGGTGCCATTTACCGGTGAAGAAGGTTTTGTATCCGCCGGTTTTCAGCACCGATGCCAGGGTCCACTCTTCTTTCGGCAGGCCGCCGCCCTGGCCCTGGAAGGCCACGGTGGTCATCCCGCTGCGGTTAGGGATCCGTCCGGTTTGCATGGCGGCACGGCCAGGGGTACTGCTGGGCTGACCATAAAAGTCAAAGAAGGTCATCCCTTCATCGGCCATTCGGTCGAGGTTGGGGGTCGGCATACCGCGACCTTCGCCCCCGCCATACACGCCGAGATCGCCGTAGCCGGTATCGTCTGAGACGATCAAAATGATGTTAGGTTTCTTTGCTGATTCACCGTTTTGGGCCGTACTGTTTTGATCGGCGGCCCGCACAGCGCCATAGGGTAAGAGAGAGCCGGCGGCGAACGCCAGCACCCCTATACCCTTATATGTTTTATTCATGTTTTTCCCCACCACAGTTGCATTTGATAATGAGTATTATTTAACGCTGTCCGGGATGCCTAAGATGAATCAGTTCAATACCCCAACGTAGCCATGAAATAATCGGCATCTTATTTAGTGTCCGGGCAAACGTTGTAAGTGAAGTTGATATTGATAAAAAATGCCAGGACCCCCGGTTACCCCCTGGACGAGAACAGACCAAAGTGCTTCAGGCCTTGTCCTGTGCGGATTTGGCGGGTTTTTATAGCGGGATGGAGGGTAAAATAAACGCTGGAATTGGAATTAATTCAGGAAAACGAAGCGTTATAATAAGCGTATTTTTTTGTCATCAAATATTTCGTCATTAATAAATGCCGAGCGATTTCAGCCGCATTGAATAATATTTTTAAATTATCAACAACGGCCCCGGGAGGGTTTCCCGGGGCCTGATAGTCAGGAAGAGGTGACGTTGCCTGCCGGTGCAGCGCCGGGGGCGGTGGGCTCGCGCTTGTCCCGCAAGGTGAAAATCGAGATCAGGGTAAACAGACCGGCGATGCTGCCGAGAATGTAATAGGTATGGGCGAAACCGATGGTGTCGTACAGGTAACCCGCCAGCGGTGAGTAAATCGCGGTGGCAATAGAGGCCACGAAAAGCACCAGCAAATAGACCGTCGAGGAGAGTTTATGGTCGAAGTTGGCGGCGATAAATTTGAATACCGACACCAGGATCAGCGGTTTTTCCAGCGCGTGCATCATTTTCACCGCGCCGATCCATACCGGGCCAAGCGGGATGGCGGAACCCACGATGCGCACAGACATAATCAGTCCGGCAATAATCAGCGCCCACTTAGCCCCGGTGCGGTTAACAAACCACGGCATCAGGCATAAAAAGAGCGTTTCGCCACAGACCTGAATCGACGCCAGAATACCGTACCAGCGGTTGCCTTCTTCCGGGGTAGGGAACTGGAGTGAAAAGTACTGGGCAAACTGCTGATCGTAGGTGTCGTAAATCTGGGTGACGAACAGGGTGAAGATCAGCAGCATCCAGAACTGACCATTTTTCGCCAGCTCCAGCGCATGGGAGACCTTCAGCGCGCTGGTTTTTTGGATCTCCTCCTCGGTGAGCTCGATTTTGGTCAGCATAAAACAGATGGCGGCAATAACGATGGCAATACTGGCCAGCCAGAAGGCGAGGTTCGGGTTGCTGTCGATATACTTGCCGACAATCCAGGCGGCGGCGGCCCAGCCCAGCGACCCCCACATCCGCACCCGGCCATATTCAAAGTGATAGCGGCGAGAGATTTTGTCGATATACGAATCGATCACCCCGCAGCCGGAGTTAAAAATCATCCCCAGGTAGATACCGCCCAGTAAGGCACCCAGCCAGAAGCTATGGACCAGCAGCGGAGCGTACAGATAGATAAAGAACGGCCCGACCGGCAACAGCATGGCCAGCAGGATCCAGATAAGCCGCTTTTTCAGGCCAAATTTGTCGGCAATAAAGCCGAAAAACGGCTGCATCAGCAGGGCGATAAAGGCGTTAACGGAGTACAGCAGACCGGTTTTGGTGGCGCTGATCCCAAGATGCTGGGTGGTCCAGATAACAAAGAACGCCATGGTCGATGACCAGGCGAATAAATAGAGGAAATCGAAAAGACTCAACAAGACGTAGTTTCTTTTGCCGGGCGTCATGATTTCAGTTCCTTCAGGCGGATCGCGGTTATGTTACAGCCCTAAGCTGTAGGGTGTGTTTTTTATTAAGTGTTATACGTAATACATTTGCGATGCTGATATGACACCCGGAAAAGAATTTGATCAATTTCTATGGTGTTAATTTGTGATGTAACCGGCAATAAATAGCATTTTAATGATTTTTACGTAGTCATCATCCCTCTTGATTGCATGTGTTACGTATAACATTTTTTGTTTTATTGGCGTATCTTAACGGCGCAGTGGCGTGCGACAGAGGATAACCATCTTTTTAACATTGTAAATGATGTTAATTAACCGGAATGATTGACCTCGCGCATCTTTCTGCGCAAAAAATAACCATATTATGATCGTGAACATGGACAACAACAGAGGAGGAACCATGATGAACGTTGACAGACGCTACCGTAACCTTCTGAATAAGCTGAGTAATGCCAGTATCGATCTTGATGCTTATTTGCAGCTACGCAAAGCGAAGGGCTATATGTCAGTCAGCGAAAATGAGCATCTGCGGGATAACTTGTTTGAACTCTGCCGTGAAATGCGTGAATACGGAGCGCAATTGCGGGATGCCCTCGCGCCGGAAGAGAAGGATGCCTTCCGTTCTGCGGGTGAAGCCGTCGCCTCTGCGGCGATCTGCTTGATGAGCGGGCGCCATGACTGCCCGTCGTATATCGCGGTGAACGTCGAGATGCTGGAACGCTACCTGGCAGCGTTGTCGCTGAATATTCATAAACTGAATAAGTTGGCGGCAGCAAGCCACGCCTGATCGTCAGGGGGAGTTGAGCTCCCCCTGTTTAATGTTATGTAAAAATCCCTTCCTGATGCGCCTCGCTGGCTACCCTTATCGAATTGCTGACAAAAGGAGTATGCCATGCGCCAGACCGTTATTCTGATGACGATAGCCACGCTCTGCTTTCCCGCGGTGACCCTCGCCGAAAAGGTCCGCGTCGAGGTATTGCAAAATCAACTGGATCACCCGTGGGCGCTGGCATTTCTGCCCGATGACCGGGGAATGCTCATTACCCTGCGCGGCGGCGAACTGAAGCGCTGGCGCCAGGGCGAGGGGCTTTCAGCGGCGATATCCGGAGTGCCGCAGGTGTGGGCCAACGGCCAGGGCGGACTGCTGGATGTCGCGCTGGCCCCCGATTTTGCCCAATCCCGGCGGGTGTGGCTCAGTTATGCCGAAGCCGGAGAAGAGGGCAAAGCCGGCACCGCTGTCGGGTATGGCCGCCTGAGTGACGATGAGCGGCGGCTGGAAAATTTTCGCGTGGTATTCCGCCAGCAGCCGAAGCTCTCCACCGGCAACCATTTTGGCGGACGGTTGGTGTTTGACGGCAAGGGCTATCTGTTTATTGGACTGGGGGAAAATAACCAGCGAGCCACGGCGCAGGATCTGGACAAGCTACAGGGTAAGGTGGTGCGCCTGACCGAAGACGGTCGCGTGCCGGACGATAATCCGTTTGTCGGCAGAGCCGGTGCCAGAGCCGAGATCTGGTCTTATGGTATTCGCAACCCGCAGGGGATGGCGATGAACCCGTGGAGTCATACCCTGTGGCTGAATGAACACGGGCCGCGCGGCGGCGATGAGATCAACATTCCACAGAAAGGGAAAAATTACGGCTGGCCGCTGGCGACGCACGGGGTTAACTACAGCGGCCTGGCGATTCCTGAAGCGCAGGGCACCGCAGTTGCCGGCACCGAAGCGCCGCTGTTTGTCTGGAAACAGTCCCCGGCGGTGAGCGGGATGGCATTTTACGATGCGCAGACCTTCCCCCAGTGGCGCAATAAGCTGTTTATCGGGGCGTTGAAGGATCAGTCGTTGATTGTGCTGCGGGTGAACGGCGAAAAGGTGCATGAAGAGGCGCGCCTGCTCGGCGATCGCGGTAAACGTATTCGCGATGTGCGCGTCGGACCCGACGGCTATCTGTATCTTTTAACCGACGAGTCCAACGGCGAACTGCTGAAGGTCAGTCCGGCCACCCAGGATCAGGTTACCGGGATCACCACCACATCGCGCCATGCCTGACGCTCGTACAGCTGCTGGTACCAGCGCTGCAGGTGCGGGCGCGGCTGCCAGCTGTCGACGATCGACAGCAGGTTGTAGACAAAGGGGGCCACGGCAATGTCGCCGAGACCAAACTGCTCGCCGGACAGCCAGGCGGTGGTCGCCAGTTCATCATCGAGGATAGCAAACAGCTCTTCACAGGCGGCAATGGCGGCAGCGATAGCCGCCGGGTCACGTTTCTCCACCGGCGTTCGCACCAGCCCCATCAGCACCGGACGGTGGGCCGGAGAAAGCGAACCGTTCGCCCAGTCCATCCATTTGTCGCTCCGGGTACGCTGCAGGGGAGAGGCGACCCACAGACGTTCCTGACCATATTCCGCCGCCAGATAGCGAATAATGGCATTCGATTCCCACAGTACCAGGCCGTTAGCGTCATCTTTCAGGAGCGGCACCAGGCCATTCGGGTTCATCGCCAGAAACTCAGGGTCGTGGTTGAGACCAAATTCCAGCCCGGCGGGGATCTGCTGATAAGGAAGTTCCAGCTCTGCCAGCACCCAGCGCACTTTTTTCACATTCGTCGAATTATTTCTGCCCCACAGCGTAATCATATCGGTTCCTGTCTGTTATTGAGCCAACATTGCAGCATGGTGAACCGCCATGTTGGAATAAAGCGCATATTCCGGCAAGTGCTTTTATTTGCCTGTCACGGCGCAACCCGCGCGAACCCTGGGTGTATGGGGCGATACGACCTCGCTTGAGATGGCGAGTATGGCCATGACTGTGGGACTGGCTCATCTCCTTTTTATTTATCCGGGTATCTCGTCATGTCGCCAATAAATGCAAAAGCAATAAGAACAGGCGCAATTTTGAATATTTAAAATAAAATCAAAATCGACTATTCACACTTAACTTTTTTGTTTAACAATATTTGCTGAGCTTATGATTACCTGGATAATATTTTTGGTCGTTGAAACTTGACAGGGATATTAAGGTTGTTCGTTATGACGCTCAGGTTGTTAATTTAAACGACGCCTTATCCAAATAACGCCGGGGCCTGAAAATATCAGGTCGGCATTAATGAAAGAGATGATTTTATGAATAAAACAATTCTGGCTGTAGTTCTCGCGATTGTCGCGGCCCCTACCTTTGCTGGTTCGCATCCGATTGCTCGTACCACCGCGGTCGCGACCTCCGATCACCCCGTCGCCGTGGCGACCGCAACCAGCGGTAATGGCAGCCATCCGGTTGCACGTGGCGCTGCCGTGGCCTCTGCTGACCACCCGGTTGCTGTTGCTGCAGCTACCGGCGATAACGGTAACCATCCGATTGCCCGTACCACCGTGGTCGCGAATTCTGACCATCCTGTTGCCGCTGCGGCAGTGACCGGAAATTAAGATCTTCCCCGGCAGCGATGTCGGGGATAATTCTGGCCCGTCAACCACCCGCGGCCATGCCAGCCCGCCATGTTGTCACCGCCCTCAAATCTGACTGTCGAACCCGAACGTCAGCATTTCTCTGTTTTGATATCACACTTGCGAACCTGCGCGATTTTATTTCCCCAGGCGTCCGACCAGCCTGCAGGGATAATTTATTTCACCCTGATATCGCTCCAATTTTAAACATAATAGCGCCTGAGTCTGTCTGGCATCTTATGTTAGTTTTCGCTGTGGTGGACACCCATGTTCGACGGCATGTTGCGTCAGTTGGCTCGCAGGGGGCATAAGCACCACGCATTAAAACTGGCTCTTCGTCACTGACGGGAGGCAAAGTCAAAACAATCAGGGGCAGAGTATGAAGTTGGGTTTTTTGGCCGGGGCAGTATTAGCAACGTGGTTATCTTTAACCTATCCAACAGAAATGAGAGCGGTGTTTGACAAGTTAACGACGGTATTTGATCAGATTGTGAAACCCGCAGCGACCCATTCGTCCGAGATGGTGACTCCAGAGTAAAAAATGAAAAAGATTATCTGTGTTTTACTTCCGGCTTTGCTGTCTGGATGCAGTTACTACCATCAGTTAGTTGAACAAGGCCAAACCAAAACGCTGGAATATCAGTGCGATGAAACCGCGCTGTTTTTGTGGGAGAACGACACCAAAAAACAGGTCTCTCTGGTGGTCGATGGCGAACCGTTGATCCTCGATGAAGGGTTATCCGCTTCTGGCAAACGCTATTCCGATGGGGTGTATGTGTACTGGGCTGAAGGGGAGCAGGCGACGCTGTATCGACGCGACCGGACGATCCTGCATAACTGTGTTTTACGACCTGAAGCGCAACAGGAGTCTCTCTTTAAGGGGGATTTTTTGAACTGGAATAAAAACCAACCGCCATCAGAATAACCATCGGCCCCGCCCGGGGCCGTGATGCATCTGATCAGTAGAGATAAGCGAACGGCCGTGAGGGATGACCCGGCCACAAAAAATTAAAAATAGCGCTGACGGGTACCAGCGCTGAATGCTTACTGCCCAAACCAGAAAAAACGCGTCCCCAACAGTGGACGACGAAATACTAGAGAATCGGCTGAATAAACGCATCTGCCAAAACGTTTTTTATTAAACGTCCGGGTGGGGAAGTCGCCAGGGGAACGGCGGGGATATGGCGGCAAATAGCGGCCCGGAAGCCAACGTGGCGCCTGAATAAGCAACAATGCCGGTTTCGGCACAAAAGTCAGATGTGCTATGGTATGGGAAGTAAGGTATTGTATTGATTTTATACAATTATTTATCATCGTGGCATAATAACGATAATTTTTAGCCATCATGATCAAAAAAAATGCGCTGTTTTCAGCAGGGAGCGGGGTTATTGCGTAAACTTTAAAAACTTTACCAACTCGCTGTTTCTTTAAGGTCATTTGTACGCTTTACTCACCGGCTGCTGCCGTGCCGGAAGGGTTTTGCGGCATATTTTGTTTGGAAAGGATACTTGGGTGGTTCTTATGACGCGTGATGCTTTTTCCCTACGCGGCCTCGTGGCAGGCTGCGCTCTCCTCGTTCTGGTGGCGCCTGCGGTGCAGGCTGCGGAACAACTCCCTGATGCCCCGTCAATTGATGCTCGTGCCTGGGTTCTGATGGACTATGCCAGCGGCAAAGTGCTCAGCGAAGGCAATGCCGATGAAAAACTCGACCCGGCGAGTCTGACCAAGATCATGACCAGCTATGTGGTCGGGCAGGCGCTGAAGGCGGGCAAAATTAAGTCTACCGATATGGTAACCGTCGGGCGTGATGCCTGGGCGACCGGTAACCCGGCGCTGCGCGGTTCGTCGGTGATGTTCCTCAAGCCGGGCATGCAGGTCTCGGTTGAAGACCTCAATAAAGGGGTCATCATTCAGTCCGGTAACGATGCCAGCATCGCGATCGCTGACTATGTGGCGGGGAGCCAGGACGCCTTTGTCAGCCTGATGAACGGCTACGCGCAGAAAATGGGGCTGACCAATACCACCTTTATGACCGTCCACGGCCTCGATGCGCCAGGCCAGTTCAGTACCGCGCGTGATATGGCGCTGCTGACCAAAGCGATGATCCATGACGTTCCTGAAGAGTACGCCATCCATAAAGAAAAAGAGTTCACGTTCAATAAAATTCGCCAGCCGAACCGCAACCGTCTGCTGTGGAGCTCAAATCTGAACGCCGATGGCGTGAAGACCGGAACCACCGCCGGTGCCGGCTATAACCTGGTCTCTTCGGCAACTCAGGGCGACATGCGACTGATTGCCGTGGTGCTCGGCACGAAGACCGACCGTATTCGCTTTAATGAATCGGAAAAGCTGCTGACCTGGGGCTTCCGCTTCTATGAAACGGTAACGCCGATTAAACCGGATGCCACCTTTATCACCCAGCGGGTCTGGTTTGGTGACAGCAGTGAAGCCAAGCTGGGAGCCGGTGAAGCCGGTTCGATTACGCTGCCACGAGGCCAGCTGAAAAACCTGAAGGCCAGCTATACCCTGAAGGATCCACAGCTGACGGCGCCGCTGACTAAAGGGCAGGTGGTCGGGACTATCGACTTTAAGCTTAACGACAAAACGATCGAACAGCGTCCGCTGATCGTGATGGAAGCCGTTAATGAAGGCGGTTTCTTCAGCCGGATGATGGACTTCGTGCTGATGAAACTGCACGGCTGGTTCGGTAGCTGGTTCTCGTAACCGACAGGCCGCGCCCTGCGGGGCGCGGTCAGTACAGCAGTGAAATCTGTTTTTCTTTTGCCAGTGCCAGCAGGTCGTCATCCGGACAGACATCGCTGGCAATGACGTCAAAACTCGCCAGATCCCCCATCCGCGCCGGCCTGACCTTACCAAACTTACTGTGATCGACCACCAGCACATGATAGCGCGCGCTGCGCATCGCCCATTGCTTTACCGGCAGTTCTTCGAGGTTATAGCAGGTGGCGCCCTGTTCACAGTCGATCCCGGCGGCCGAATAATAGGCGATATCCGGGCACAGATGGCTGAGGGTATCCTGCAGGCTTAGGGGCTTAAAAATCGCGTTGCTGGCGTGAAATTCCCCGCCACATAATATCGCCCGGCACTGCGGTTTCTCCTGCAGCGCCAGAAAGGTGTTCAGCGAATAGCAGACGCCGGTAAAGGGCAGGGCGTTATCGATGGCGTCGATAATCCACGGGGTCGTGGTACCGCAGTCAAAAAAGGCCATCTGATGGGCTTTCAGCAGAGCGGCGGCATGGCGGGCGGCGCGGCGTTTTTCATCCACGAGGCGGGTTTTCTGGTCGCTGAGCAGGTAATGGGTTGCGCTGCGTGGCTCGAGAACAATATAGCCCCCTAATAACACCACCGGGCCATTATGGCCGTTCAGGTCGCGACGAATGGTCATCTCTGACACGCCCAGTAGCGCTGCGGCCTCTTTTAAATGAAGCTTATCGCTGCGCTTGAGCGCCTGAATGAGCTGGCTGATACGTTCATCACGACGTGTTTCCATATACCCTCTAAGCTGAAATCGCCCTGCACTGGCAGGGCGTTAGTGGGCAATTTTACCTGTCGGGAGAGGGTTAGTCACGTACCCAGCCTTTACGAATTGGCAGGGAGAAGCACAGGCGGTATGCCTGCTCGAGGTAGCGATAAAGCCCCTGACCAGCAACCTGCCACAGCAGCCCGGCGGCCAGACAACCACACATCCCGGTGAGCAGACCGCCCACCATATCCAGCGGCCAGTGCACGCCGAGATAGACCCGTGACCAGGCGATTGCAACGGCGGTGGCCATTAACGCGACGCCAGACCACAGGCGATGCCAGAACAAAAAGGCCAGCGCGAAGGTAAAACTGATGGTGCCGTGGTTGCTGGGGAAGGAGTTGTTCGGCGCATGATGTAAAAACTGGTAGCCGGCACCGGCAACAAACGGACGGTCATGAGGGAACAGATGGCCAAATATCCACGAGAGGCTCAGACTGATTGCCAGCGCCAGCGCCACTTTAGATACCAGCTGCCGCTGATTCGGCCCCCAGAGCCACAGCGCCGCCGCCAGCAATGGCACCAGCAAAATCACCTCTTTGGCGATGAAGGTCGCTATTTCGATAGCCCATGCCGGGGAGGCAGGCGTGGCGTTAATTAAGGCGAACAGCGCGTCGTTGATATTTTCCAGCATACGTTCAGGCTCTTGTATCCGATAGCAATAAGCCGCCCACCTTAAGCAGCGGTGGCGATGAGGTAAAGCAGTATTGTCTTAATTGTCAGCAAGTTACAGGAAGAGTGGTGAGGCCGTTTCTTCGCGTACGCGCAGCAGCGATGAGTATATCGCCTGTAACCTAATTGAAATATAAACGAAATAAAGAGAGGTTGAGATAAAACTGGCGGGCCGGCGTGGAAGGGGCTTTGCGCTATTTTGCATTGTCACTCACAATTCACTATCTCCTCAGCACGACTTTCATTAAACTTTGCGCGATTTTTTTTTAAATAAGAGATTGCATGCAGAATTATTCGCTTTCAGGTCGGCGCCTCGGACGGCAGGCGCTGCTATTCCCGTTGTGCCTGGTGTTATACGAATTCTCCACCTATATCGGCAACGATATGATTCAGCCGGGGATGCTGTCGGTGGTGGAAGAGTTCCAGGCCGGCAATGAATGGGTGCCTACCTCAATGACCGCCTATCTCGCCGGCGGCATGTTTTTACAGTGGCTGTTAGGGCCGCTGTCGGATCGTATCGGGCGTCGTCCGGTGATGCTCACCGGGGTGGTGTGGTTTATCGTGACCTGCCTGGCTACCCTGCTGGCGCAAACCATTGAACAATTTACGCTGCTGCGCTTTTTACAGGGCATCAGCCTGTGCTTTATTGGCGCCGTGGGCTACGCCGCGATTCAGGAGTCATTTGAGGAGGCGATGTGTATCAAAATCACCGCCCTGATGGCTAACGTAGCGTTGATTGCGCCGCTGCTCGGCCCGCTGGTGGGGGCTGCATGGGTGCATATTCTGCCGTGGGAGATGATGTTCGTGCTGTTTGCCGTGCTGGCGGCCATTGCGTTTTTCGGTCTTCAGCGGGCGATGCCGGAAACCGCCACCCGCATGGGCGAGAAGCTATCGATGAAAGAACTGGGGCGCGACTATGCCCTGGTGCTGAAGAATCTGCGCTTTGTCGCCGGCTCCCTGGCGATTGGTTTCGTGAGCCTGCCGTTGCTGGCATGGATTGCGCAGTCACCGGTAATTATTATCAGCGGCGAACAGGCCACCAGCTATGAATACGGGCTGCTGCAGGTGCCGATTTTCGGCGCCCTGATTGCCGGTAATCTGGTGCTGGCGCGGCTGACGTCGAAGCGCACGGTGCGATCGCTGATTATTCTCGGCGGCTGGCCGATTTCGCTCGGTCTGCTGCTGGCTGCGGCGGCAACGGTGGTGTCGAGCCATGCCTACCTGTGGATGACCGCCGGACTGAGCGTTTACGCCTTCGGGATTGGTCTGGCAAACGCCGGGCTGGTTCGTCTGACGCTGTTTGCCAGCGATATGAGTAAGGGGACGGTGTCAGCGGCGATGGGGATGCTGCAGATGCTGATTTTTACCGTCGGGATTGAAGTCAGCAAGCATGCCTATGCGCTGGGCGGCAGCGGCGTGTTCAGCCTGTTTAATCTGCTCAGCGGCGTGCTGTGGCTGGCGATGATTGTCTATTTCCTCAAAGACAAAAGCGTAGGAAACGCCAGCGACCCGCAGGCCTGACGTTTCTGGATAATTTCGGGGGCGCGGCGCTGCCCCCGGAACTAGATCAGGCAAACGGCGCTTCGCGATTCAGCACTTTGTCGATGATATGCAGCACACCTTCTTCGTTGTTATGCGGGGCATCGTAGTCCGCCACGGCCTTCACCGGGGCCGCCGCGTTAGCCATCGCAAAGCCAAATCCAGCATGCTGCAACATTTCAATGTCGTTTCCGCTGTCGCCAAACGCCACCACTTCGTGATCCTCAATACCCCAGCGCTGTTGCAGGATGCGCAGACCGTTGGCTTTATGGATGCCGGGAATAATCAGGTCGATGCTGCCGAAACCGGTCGCCACGGCGGTCACCATGTCGCCTAAGGCGGCATGCAGCTGCGGCTGAATGGTCGGGATCAGGCTGTCGGGGACGTTGAGTCCGAACTTCAGAATAACGTCATCGATATGGTTAAAATCATCCACCAGCTGCAGGCGATGGTAATACTTCGCCGCCACCGCTTTCAGCTCGTCGTTATACCTGTTGAGGGTCCAGGCGCTGCGTTTGCCGCAGGCGATGATCTCAATATCCGGCAGCGTCTGCAGATAATCGATCACCGTGTGGAAATGATCTTTCGGCATCTGGCAGTTAAAGACGTCGTCACCGGCGTTGACCACCCAGCCGCCATTTTCGGCGACGAAGGCGATTTCATGGGCGATGTCGGGGAAAAACGAAATCAGCTGGTAATACTGGTTGCCGCTGGCTACCACAAAACGAATATTCTGCTCGCGCATCCGCTGATACTGGCTCAGGAAGCGCTGGCGATTGTAGGTTTTGGCATCGCTTAAGAAGGTGCCGTCCATGTCTACCGCAATCAGTTTGATACTCATCAGCTGTTCTCCATGACAGGTTCATGTTGTGGTTTTGCCACCGCTTTCGCAACCAGCGCCGCCACCATCACCAGACCCAGCACCACCATCATGGCGCTGCGCAGGCCGAAATGTTCGCCGAGGAAGCCGAGCAGCGGCGGCCCGACGAGAAAGGCGAGGTAGCCGGTTATCGCCACCACGCTGACGCGCTTCGGCGCATCGGGGCCGGTATCACTGGCGGCGGAAATCGTCAGCGGGAAGCCAAGCGACGCCCCCAGTCCCCACAGCAGCACTGAAATTCCGGCCACCCATGGGTTATCGACGAAAATAATCAGGCCGATACCCAGGGCGCCCATCACCGCGCTGGCACGTACTACCGTGACCCGGCTGTAGCGGTCGATGAACCAGCCGCCGGTGAAGCGACCGATGGTCATGCCGAGGGTAAAGCCGGCGTAAATCAAGGAGCCAGAGGTTGGGCTGAAGCCGTGACCATCGACCATCAGCAGCGGCAGCCAGTCGTTGGCGGAACCTTCTGCAAAGGCCATCGCCAGCACCACCACGCCAATCAGCAGCAGCTGCACGTCACGCCATACCGGCAACCCTTTTTCTTCATGATGGGCGCTTTCGGCGGCGTTCTGCCCGGTGCCGTCAGGAATGGCGCGGATCGCGATAGCGATAGGGGCGATAGCCACCAGCGCTGCCAGCAGAATATGCGGTGCGGCAGGCAGACCAAAACCGGTCACCGCCATCCCCACGCCGGCGCCAAACAGCGTACCGAAGCTGTAAAAGCCGTGCATCATCGGCAGGACGGTTTTATTCATTTCCCGTTCGACGGCGGCGCCTTCGACGTTAATCGCCACTTCCGCAGAACCGAAGCTGGCACCAAAAATGGCCAGCCCGATGGCAAACAGGGGGGCCGAGGTAAGCCACAGGGCCAGGCTGAGGACCATCATGCCCACGACCGCACAGGACATGGTGGTCCGAATGACTTTGCGGGTTCCGAAGCGCTTAACCAGCCACGCCGAGCACAGAATGCCGCTCATCGAACCAATGGAGAGGCCAAATAACACGATGCCCATTTCCGCCGTCGACAGCGTGAGCAGGTCGCGGATCGCCGGCGTACGAGTGGCCCATGACGCCATCAGTAATCCGGGAATAAAAAAGAACATAAAGAGTGCCCACAGCCGAAGCTGTAAGGCTCTGCGGGAGGTTTGCGCGGTCATTCGTCCATGCCAGTGAATGAGAAGATGAAGACAACAGTAACAAGGTTGTGTACATTTGTACATATTCTTCAGGATGTCTGTTTAGGACAACGTCCGGCATTCGGAGAACGGAATAGCTGCTTATGTATAAACGCGATGAATGAGGAAAACTATGGCCCGTCGACCGAACGATCCGCTGCGCCGGGAGCGTATTTTGCAGGCGACGCTGGAGACTATCGCTACCCACGGGATCCATGCGGTTACGCACCGTAAAATCGCCAGCTGCGCGGAGGTCCCGTTAGGCTCGCTGACCTACTATTTCAGCGGTATCGACGCGCTGATTGAAGAGGCATTTCGCATTTTTACTCGCGATATGTCGGAGCAGTATCAGCAATTTTTTGCCTCGGTCAGCAATCGCGAAGAGGCCTGCGACGCCATTGCCGAGCTGATTTTCAGCGCCCAGGTTACCACCGCGCGGAACATGGAGCTGATGTATCAGCTCTATGCGTTCTGCAGCAGCCAGCCGGCGTTAAAGGCGGTGATGCAGCATTGGATGCGGCGCAGTCAGCAAACTCTGGAGCAGTGGTTTGATCCGCCCACCGCCCGCGGACTGGATGCGTTTATTGAAGGCATGACCCTGCATTTCGTCACGGATAGTGCGCCGCTTACTAAACCGGCGATCCGCCTGATGGTCGGACGAATCGCCGGAGAGGGGTGAGGTGTAGGGGGGTTAGCGATTACCTCTGTTTTCCAGTTCCTGATAGATAGCGTAACAGCCCGTCGCGGTGAAATCACCCAGGACGCAATGAATGGCTTTTTTCTGTTCAAGCAAAATAAAGTGCCGGACTTTATTTGTGTAGTGAATCGTTAATATGAATCCTGACAACAGCCACAGCAGCATGAATTCAATAATAAATATGACGGGATAAATCAACATTCTCTCTTTTTTAAACTTTTTAATTGATTCATCCAAATAGTCTTTGCCTTCTGATGTAGTGAGCAGGCGGCACAGATCGTGATGGTATTCCCGACCAAGGCGGTCGCTGGCATTGTTCGCGAGGGCGTTATTGGTTTTACAGTCTTGTACTGAAAGAGTCCATTTTGGCGAAGAAAATACCGTCGCTTCCATTGCCGTGGTTTTAGAAACATAAAAGCGATCGCCAGACTTTTTCCAAATCAACAGCGCCGAGTCAGGCGGTGCGTTAAAGATTTGAATTAGTGCCGGAACCGAATACCACAAGGACCATGAAAAAATAATGGCAAAGAGCACGGTGATTAGTTTCTCGGGATAGCCTACCGAGGGCAATTTTTTCAATGGAATGGCGATGGCAAAGAAATTCAAAACGAATGGCGGAACGCCCGCAGTTTTTAAAACGATGCTGTGGCCTTTCTTATATTTGAAAATACCGTTGATCGCTTTGTACAGTGGCCGGGACAAAAAGGCGATAATGGTCAGGATCGCGACGGTCGTGCTTAGTGGTGCACTGGAGAACTCGGATGACAACATCGCAAAGTCAGGGCTGAAATCGGACATCAACATCTCCTGTGATAAAAATTCCTTGTTGGTATGAAATGACTTTCGGGCAAACCGCCAGAAATAGCTAGCGAGTTTCCATATTGTTTGCTGATTTGGATGTTTCGCCGGGAGCAGTTGCGTCGTTCAACAGACAATTAACAGGCGATGAAGAGGGGGGCAGAACAACAATGGTTGGTTGAGGCATGGGGAAAACCCAGCAAGACGCTAGTTGATGTTGTGTGTTCTCACCGAACGGCCGTAACGCCATGATTTTAAAAACACGGATTTCAGGCAACAAAAAACCCATCAACCTTGAACCGAAGTGGCGGGGTTGATGGGCTCCACAAAATGGGGACATCAAAGAAAAGCAGTGGCACTACTTATGACTGACGCCCGAGAGAAAAGTTCTGCCTCTATCCATTTTTTTCTTAAATTTTTACTGAAGCCCTGGCCAGATGATGACGATCAGCGTCCCTGCCAGGGTTAACAGCACGTTGGCGATGGCGTAGGTCCCCGCGTAGCCCAGCGCCGGAATGTTGCTGCGCGCGGTGTCGCTGATAATCTCCATCGCCGGGGCGCAGGTACGGGCCCCCATCATGGCGCCAAACAGCATCGCGCGGTTCATACGCAGCACATAGGCGCCAAACAGGAAACAAATCACCACCGGTACCAGGCTGACGATCAGGCCCGCCGCCAGCATCTGGCCGCCAACGGCGCCCAGGCCGTGGCCAATCCCGGCGCCGGCGCTCAGGCCGACCCCGGCCATAAAGACCATCAGGCCGAACTCCTTCACCATATTCAGCGCGCCCTGCGGGATATAGCCGAAGGTCGGATGGTTGGCCCGCAGGAAACCGAGCATAATCCCGGCAAACAGCAGCCCCGCCGCATTACCAATCCCGAAGCTGAAAGAGCTGAACTGGAAGGTAATCATCCCGATCATCAGGCCGACGATAAAGAAGGCGCAGAAGGCCAGCAGGTCGGTCACCTGGCTGTGAATAGAGATAAAGCCGATACGATCGGCCACGGTTTTGACGCGTCGCGCATCGCCGCTGACCTGTAAAACGTCGCCCTTGTTAAGCACCACGTTGTCGTCGATTGGCATTTCAATCTGGCTACGGATAACGCGGTTTAAGAAACAGCCGTGGTCGGTCAGCTTCAGCTGCGCCAGACGGCGACCTACGGCATTGTGGTTTTTAACCACGATCTCTTCGGTGACGATGCGCATATCCAGCAGGTCACGGTCGAAAACCTCTTTACCGTTACGGAAGCTCGGATCCAGACGTGCGTGGGCGTCCGGGTAGCCTACCAGCGCGATATCATCGCCCATTTGCAGGACCGCATCGCCGTCCGGGTTAGCCAGAATGCCGTTGCGACGAATTCGCTCGATATAGCAGCCGGTTTGGCGGTAGATCCCCAGCTCACGCAGATTTTTACCATCGGCCCAGGCCACCAGCTCCGGGCCGACGCGGTAGGCGCGGATCACCGGCAGATAGACTTTACGTTTGGAGTCGGTATCCAGCCCGCGCTCACGGGCAATCTGCTGGGCGCTGGTCTGCAGATCCTGATGCTGCAGCTTCGGCATATAGCGGGCGCCGACGATCAGGCTGACGAGACCAATCAGGTAGGTCAGCGCATAGCCGAGGCTCAAGTGGTCGAGAGAGAGCGCCAGCCGATCGCTGGGCATCCCTAAGTGGCGCAGGGTATCGCCGGCGCCTACCAGCACCGGGGTTGAGGTCATGGCACCTGCCAGCATCCCCGCCGTCAGGCCGATGTCCCAGCCAAACAGTTTACCCAGCCCCATCGCCAGCAGCATCGCGCTGCCGACCATCACCAGGGCGAGCATCAGATAGTTTTTCCCGTCGCGGAAAAAGATAGAAAAAAAGTTGGGGCCTGCTTCCACGCCAACGCAAAAAATAAACAGCATAAAGCCCAGATTCAGCGCATCAGTGTTAATACTGAAATGCTGCTGGCCTAATAATAATGAAACCACTAAAACGCCAATAGAATTACCAAGTTGTACCGAACCCAGGCGCAGTTTTCCGAGGCAAAGCCCCAGCGCAAGTACAACGAATAATAACAGGATGTAATTCCCGTTTAACAAATCTGCGACGTTTATATTCACGAAAGCCAACTTCTCATTTACTAGTAAGTTGTTGAAGGAAATGGTTATTTAGTCTAAGGTTGGCCAGTGTTCGTGACGTTCCGAACCTTGTTCCGGCATCCCGGTATAACCACTAAAAATGAGTCGCTAGTTTAATCCTTCCTGGATGCTGCGGCTAGTCACAATCGTTTTTAGGTGAGTGGGTGCAAAAAAGGCATGGATTGCCAGAATGCTTTATCTGACTGGATGTAATGAAGTGGGTTAGAGGCAGAATCAGGAGGATGGTGTGAAATCTGAGCGCGCCTGGATCGGTATTACTTGCGGGTTCTTTCTGTTTATCGTGGTCTGTTTATTTCTGTTACTGCATATGAACGGAGTCTTTCGTGCTGCCGGCAATTCTGAAGTCGGACTGCTGTTCTTTTTGCTGCCCGGTGCGGCTGCCAGTAGCCTTTCTCCAGGACGACGGGTGATCCTACCGGTGGTGGGCGCTATTCTGGCGGCTCCAGTCTGTCTGCTGGCAATGCGGCTTTTTTTTGTGGCACAACGGACATTCTGGCAACAGCTGGCGTGGTTGTTTAGTGCGGTGTTCTGGTGTGCGCTGGGCGCGCTGTGCTTTATGTTTATCTGCGCCTGGTTAGATTCCAGGCGCAAGCACTCGTCAAGAGAATGAGTCGGCTCAGGCAAACAGGCCGAGATTCTCTTTTGCCCAGGCTTCAAAATCAGTGCAGCCGCCGATGTGTTTCTGATCGACAAAAATCTGCGGAACGGTCTCAACGGGTTTACCCACGGTCTTTTCCAGATCGCTCTTACTGATGCCTTCAGCGTGAATATCAACGTAGCGATAGTTAAAATCATCGCGTTCATTGGTCAGTTTTTCAGCCAGCTCTTTGGCACGAACGCAATAAGGGCAACCGGGACGACCAAAAATAACCGTAAACATGCTTTTTCTCCTTAACTCTCTGCCGGATGGCGAATACTGACTATGATGACCTGTTCCGGCGGTGAGTAAAAGAAGGTTCTGCCTTTTTCTCCGATGGTTTAAGGCTATGTTTGATAAATGTCGGTTCTGTTAAATGACTATACTGTCCCCGCTGTGCGGCTTCAGACGCCGAACAGCCTACATTGACCGGAGGAGAGTTATGCGATCGCCCGCCGCCTTGCCAAAAAGCGTCCTGGTGATAGAGATTATCGGTATTGTGCTGTTGACCCTGGCCTGGCTTTCGCTCAACCAGTATCTGCAACTGCCGGCGCCGTTTTCCAGTCCCACGGCAGCCCTGCTGATGATTTTTGCCGGGATCCTGCTGATGCTGCCTGCGGCCATTGCGCTGATGTGGCGTATGGCAAGGATCGTGGCGCCACAGCTGACGCAAACTCAAAAACCACCTTCTTCACCCGACAGAGAAAAACGAGATGACGCCGACCATTGATCTGCTGCGGAGCCACCGCTCCATTCGCCACTTTACCGATGCGCCCATCAGCGACGAACAGCGTGCCGCCATCATCGCCAGCGCACAGGGGGCATCCAGCTCCAGCTTTTTACAATGCAGCTCGATTATTCGCGTGACCGACCCGCAGCTTCGCGAGCAGCTAGTGACCCTAAGCGGCGGCCAGCAGCATGTGGCCCGTGCAGCGGAATTCTGGGTATTTTGTGCCGATTTTAGCCGTCACCTGGAGATCTGCCCGGATGCTCAGTTAGGTCTGGCAGAGCAGCTGCTGCTGGGGGCGGTAGATACCGCGATGCTGGCGCAAAACGCGCTGGTTGCCGCCGAGTCGTTAGGGCTGGGCGGCGTCTACATTGGCGGGATCCGTAACAGTATTGACGCGGTGACCGAGCTGTTGAAGCTGCCGCAGCACGTGCTGCCGCTGTTTGGCCTGTGCCTCGGCTGGCCTGCCGATAACCCGGATGTGAAGCCGCGTATGCCGGCGGCGATGCTGGTGCATGAAAATAGCTGGCAGCCGTTGGATGAAACCGTGCTGGCAGAATATGATGAGCAGATGGCACAGTATTATCTGTCACGTGGCAGCAATACGCGTCGCGATACCTGGAGCGACCATATTCGCCGCACTATTATTAAAGAAAGCCGCCCGTTTATTCTGGATTACCTGCATAAGCAGGGGTGGGCAACGCGCTGATTGCGTGTACACTGCTGCCTGCTTAGCGCCTCAAGAGTCAGAGGCCGGGCGGTGGTGGCGTAATTAATACAGTGAAGGCCCGCCGGAGCGGGTCTTTTTGCAGAGGTGCAGGGTGAAAATTGCCATATTATCCCGGGATGGAACGCTCTATTCATGTCGTCGCCTACGTGAAGCCGCGCAGAAGCGCGGTCACCAGGTGGAAATCCTCGATCCGCTTTCTTGTTATATGAACGTCAGTCCGGTGGCATCATCGATCCACTATAAAGGCCGCCAGCTCCCGCATTTCGATGCCGTGATCCCACGGATCGGTTCCGCCATTACCTATTACGGTACCGCGGCGCTGCGCCAGTTTGAACTGTTAGGCAGCTACCCGCTCAATGAGTCGGTGGCGATTACCCGCGCCCGCGACAAACTGCGCTCGTTACAGCTGCTGGCACGCCAGGGGATCGATCTTCCCCTGACCGGGATCGCCCACTCCCCGGATGATACCAGTGACCTGATCGCCATGGTGGGCGGTGCGCCCCTGGTCGTCAAACTGGTGGAAGGCACGCAGGGGATCGGCGTGGTGCTGGCAGAGACGCGCCAGGCGGCCGAAAGCGTGATTGATGCCTTCCGGGGTCTGAACGCGCATATTCTGGTTCAGGAGTATATTGCCGAGGCAAAAGGGCGGGATATTCGCTGCCTGGTGGTGGGCAATGAAGTGGTGGCGGCGATTGAGCGACGGGCAAAAGAGGGCGATTTCCGCTCTAACCTGCACCGTGGTGGGGTGGCAACGGTCGCCATTATCAGCGAGCAGGAGCGGGCGATGGCCATCAAAGCGGCGCAGACCCTCGGTCTGGACGTTGCCGGGGTCGATATCTTACGCGCAACCCGCGGGCCGCTGGTGATGGAGGTCAACGCCTCACCGGGTCTGGAAGGGGTTGAAACGACCACCGGCATCGATATTGCCGGGCGGATGATCGCCTGGATCGAGCGCCAGGCCACGCCTGAATTTTGTCTGAAAATGGGTGGATAATCGTCCGCGCTGACACTTTCGTGGTATGCCGCGTATTTTTTGCGTAAGCTATGGCGTCGTTTTTACACAGCAAGAGGTCACAGGTCATATGGATTCACTGGTCGTTCCGGGTCTGGATACGCTACGTCATTGGCTCGATGAGCTAGGCATTAGCTTTTTTGAGTGTGATTCCTGCCAGGCTTTGCACCTGCCGCATATGCAGAATTTCGAAGGCATTTTCGATGCCAAAATCGATCTGGTAGACAACGTGGTGCTCTTTTCGGCCCTCGCGGAAGTGAAGCCGTCGGCGCTGCTGCCGCTGTCTGCCGATCTGTCGGCGATCAACGCCAGTTCGTTAACCGTCAAAGCATTCCTCGATATCCAGGATGATAACCTGCCTAAGCTGGTAGTGTGCCAGGCGTTATCCGTCGGCGTTGGCATTACCGTTGAGCAATTTGGCTGGTTCTTCCGCCAGAGCGAAGAGCAAATATCAATGGTGATCCTCGAAGCGGCCGCCAACCAGGTGCTCTTTAAAGCCGAAGAAGAAGAGTACCCCGCTGAAGAAGTTCAGCACCATTTTCTTCACTAAACCTGTCGATGAATAGCGCAGCCACTACCACAGTGGCTGTGTATTACGCGCTTTTATTCTGCTGTTAACCTTTCCTTAAAGAATTTTTCACCGCCATTCTGCCGCTTTTGGCTTATCACGTAGACCGTTATTGCATAAAAAATTGATAAAAGGCGTTATTTTACCTGGGCTATAGCCTCTTATTCTGGCTACAGTTATTCTGGCGATGCTTCCAGTTGCGGGCAACCATTCCGGGAGAGGTCCTCTCTCCTTTTCTTAGGCAATGAAAAAACATGCACGATTATTGCATGCAGACAAGTGCGTATATTAAGCCCGCTTGTTAACGGGCATTTGAGAAGGAATAAGAGATATGACCGCCTTTGGTAAAAAATGGTTAACAGGTCTGGTTACGGGTGCGTTGATGGCCGTCTCTGCCGGTTCACTCGCAGCGGAACAGAAAACCCTACATGTTTATAACTGGTCTGATTATATCGCGCCGGACACGGTAGCCGATTTCGAAAAAGAGACCGGTATTAAAGTGGTGTATGACGTTTTTGATTCCAACGAAGTGTTGGAAGGCAAGCTGATGGCCGGCAGCACCGGTTTTGACCTGGTCGTACCGTCGGCGAGTTTCCTTGAGCGCCAGCTGGCTGCCGGCGTTTTCCAGCCGCTGGACAAGAGTAAGCTGCCGAACTGGAAAAATCTCGACCCGGAAGTGCTGAAGCTGGTGGCTAAGCACGACCCGGAAAATAAATACGCGATGCCGTATCTGTGGGCGACAACCGGGATCGGCTACAACGTCGATAAAGTGAAAGCCGTGTTGGGTAAAGATGCCCCGCTGGATAGCTGGGATCTGGTCCTCAAGCCTGAGAACCTCGAAAAGCTGAAAAGCTGCGGCGTCTCCTTCCTCGATGCACCGGAAGAGATTTTTGCGACGGTCCTGAACTATCTGGGCAAAGATCCTAACAGCACAAAAGCCAATGACTACACCGGGCCGGCAACCGACCTGCTGCTTAAGCTGCGGCCGAATATTCGCTACTTCCACTCCTCGCAATACATCAACGACCTGGCTAACGGCGATATCTGCGTCGCTATCGGCTGGGCGGGCGACGTCTGGCAGGCGGCAAACCGGGCGAAAGAGGCGAAGAATGGCGTGAACGTCTCCTACTTTATCCCGAAAGAAGGGGCGCTGGCCTTCTTTGACGTCTTTGCAATGCCTGCGGACGCCAAGAATAAAGATGAAGCTTATCAGTTCCTTAACTATCTGATGCGTCCGGAAGTTATCGCCAAAATCAGCGACCAGGTGTACTACGCGAACGGTAACAAAGCGTCGACTCCGCTGGTGAGCGAAACGATCCGTAACAACCCGGCTATCTACCCGCCGGCGGATGTGTTTGCCAAGCTGTTCACCCTGAAAGTTCAGGATCCGAAAATCGACCGCGTGCGTACCCGTGCGTGGACGAAAGTGAAAAGCGGCAAATAAAGCCTGATGGCCCGGTTCGCCGGGCCTGAACAGATCTTACCCGGCCGGGAGATTGCACTCCCCGGTCGGTGTAAACGCTGATGCAACGTGCAGCGAATGTATGCACCAGGATGGTGCGCCTGCACTGTAAAGTAGAATGTATGGCAACCGGGCCATACGGTGGTTAGCTTTTTTGCCGGAGAGCACCCGAGTGAATGACGCAATTTCCCGCCCACAGGCGAAAACCCCCAAAGCGCTGACCCCGCTGCTGGAAATCCGTAATCTGACGAAATCCTTTGATGGCCAACATGCCGTCGATGACGTCAATCTCACCATTTATAAAGGCGAAATTTTCGCACTGCTGGGCGCATCTGGCTGTGGTAAATCAACGCTGCTGCGCATGCTGGCAGGCTTTGAAGAACCGACGGCCGGCCAAATTATGCTTGATGGCGTCGACCTGTCTCGCGTACCGCCTTATCAGCGGCCGATCAATATGATGTTTCAGTCCTACGCCCTGTTCCCCCATATGACGGTGGAGCAGAACATCGCGTTCGGCCTGAAGCAGGACAAACTGCCGAAAGCCGAAATCACCAGCAGAGTGCAGGAGATGCTCGCGCTGGTGCATATGCAGGAGTTTGCCAAACGTAAACCGCACCAGCTGTCCGGCGGGCAGCGCCAGCGTGTTGCGCTGGCGCGCAGCCTGGCGAAGCGGCCAAAACTGCTGCTGCTCGACGAACCGATGGGCGCGCTGGATAAAAAACTGCGTGACCGCATGCAGTTGGAAGTGGTGGATATTCTCGAGCGTGTCGGCGCGACCTGCGTGATGGTGACTCACGATCAGGAAGAGGCGATGACCATGGCCGGGCGTATCGCCATTATGAACCGCGGTAAGTTCGTGCAAATCGGCGAGCCGGAAGAGATCTATGAACATCCGACAACCCGCTATAGCGCGGAGTTTATCGGTTCGGTCAACGTGTTTGAAGGACTGGTGAAAGAGCGGTTGGAAGATGGCCTGGTGTTGAACTCGCCGGGGCTGACCCATCCGCTGAAGGTCGATCCTGATGCGTCGGTTATTGATAATGTTCCGGTGTGGGTGGCCCTGCGTCCGGAAAAAATCATGCTCTGCGATGAGCCGCCGGCGGATGGCTATAACTTCGCGGTGGGGGAGGTGATTTATATTGCCTACCTCGGCGATCTCTCTATCTACCACGTACGCCTGAAAAGCGGGCAGATGATCAGCGCGCAGTTACAGAATGAACACCGTCATCGTAAAGGGTCGCCGACCTGGGGTGATGAAGTTCGTTTGTGCTGGGATGCCGACAGCTGCGTTGTTCTGACGGTGTAAGGAGAGGGCGATGAGTACATTAGAACCACCGGCCGGGGCCAAAAAACCGGGCGGTTTTGCGCTCTGGCTCGCGCGTCTGCAGATGGCCCATGGCCGCAAGCTGGTGATCGCGCTGCCGTATCTGTGGCTGATCCTGCTGTTTCTGCTGCCGTTCCTGATCGTATTTAAAATCAGCCTCGCAGAGATGGCGCGAGCGATCCCGCCCTACACCGATCTGTGGGAGTGGGCGGAAGGCCAGCTGACGTTAACGTTGAACCTCGGCAACTTCCTGCAGCTGACCGACGATCCGCTCTATTTCGAAGCCTATCTGCAGTCGCTGCAGGTGGCGGGCATCTCGACGTTCTGCTGTCTGTTACTGGGCTATCCGCTGGCATGGGCGGTGGCGCACAGCAAACCATCCACGCGAAATATTCTGCTGCTGCTGGTGATCCTGCCGTCGTGGACCTCATTCCTGATCCGCGTGTATGCGTGGATGGGGCTGTTGAAAAGCAACGGCGTGCTGAATAATTTTCTGCTGTGGCTTGGGGTTATCGACCAGCCTCTGGAGATCCTGCATACCAATCTCGCGGTGTATATCGGCATTGTTTACGCCTATCTGCCGTTTATGGTGCTGCCTATTTATACCGCGTTGACGCGTATCGACTACTCGCTGGTGGAGGCTTCGCTGGATCTGGGTGCGCGACCGCTGAAAACCTTCTTCCAGGTGATCGTCCCGCTGACCAAAGGCGGGATTATCGCCGGGTCGATGCTGGTGTTTATCCCGGCGGTAGGGGAGTTTGTGATCCCGGAACTGTTAGGCGGGCCGGACAGCATTATGATCGGGCGCGTCCTGTGGCAGGAGTTCTTTAATAACCGCGACTGGCCGGTGGCCTCGGCGGTGGCGATTGTGATGTTGCTGCTGTTGATCGTGCCGATCATGTGGTTCCACAAGCATCAGCAAAAACAGATAGGGGAACACGGATGAATGATTTGCCGGTAGTACGTTCGCCATGGCGAATTTTAATCCTCGTGATCGGCTTTACGTTTTTGTATGCCCCGATGTTGATGCTGGTGATCTACTCATTCAACAGTTCGAAGCTGGTGACGGTGTGGGCCGGGTGGTCAACGCGCTGGTACAGCGAGCTGTTCCATGATGATGCGATGATGAGCGCCGTCGGGCTGAGTCTGACCATCGCCACCTGCGCGGCAACGGCGGCGGTGGTGCTGGGGACCATTGCGGCCGTGGTGATGGTGCGTTTTGGCCGCTTCCGCGGATCAACCGGCTTTGCGTTTATGATTACCGCGCCGCTGGTTATGCCTGATGTGATCACCGGGCTGTCGCTGCTGCTGCTGTTTGTGGCGTTGGGGCACGCAATCGGCTGGCCGTCGGATCGCGGGATGCTGACCATCTGGCTGGCGCACGTGACCTTCTGTACCGCCTACGTGGCGGTGGTCATTTCGTCACGGCTGCGTGAACTGGACCACTCTATTGAAGAAGCGGCGATGGATTTGGGCGCGCCGCCGCTGAAGGTCTTTTTCATCATCACGCTGCCGATGATTATGCCGGCGGTGATCTCCGGCTGGCTGCTGGCCTTTACCTTGTCGCTGGACGATCTGGTTATTGCCAGCTTTGTCTCCGGCCCGGGCGCCACCACCTTACCAATGCTGGTCTTCTCCAGCGTGCGGATGGGGGTGAACCCGGAAATCAACGCCCTGGCGACGTTAATCCTCGCGGTGGTCGGGGTTGTTGGTTTTATCGCCTGGTATTTGATGGCCCGCGCAGAAAAGCAGCGAGTACGCGATATCCAGCGTGCAAGACGCAGCTGAACCCCCTAAAATCTACGGTAAAACTGGTATCGGCGTCGTGATAGTGCGACGCCGTTTTCATGGAAGACGTTTCCGTTGGGATTGTTTACTAAAGCACGTTCCTCTCATGCACGCCTGAACGTTCCTGCCCTGGTGCAGGTGGCGGCGTTCGCCATTATTTTGATTCGTGGCGTTGACCTGCTGATGATCTTCAACCAGTTGGGGGTCAGCGGCATCGAAGAGTTTATTCGCCGCAGCGTCCAGACCTGGAACCTGACGCTGGTGTTTCTCTCCAGCCTGCTGCTGGTGTTCATCGAGATATGGTGCGCCTTCTCGCTGGTGAAGGGGCGCAATCTGGCGCGCTGGATCTTCCTGCTGACGCAAATCATTGTCACCGGCTACCTGTGGGCGGCTTCGCTGGGGTATGGCTACCCGGAACTGTTCAGTATTGCCGGCGAGTCAAAGCGGGAAATATTCCGTTCTCTGGTGATGCAGAAACTGCCTGATTACCTGGTATTGCTGCTGCTGTTTGTCCCGACTTCGTGCCGACGGTTTTTCCGACTACAATAACGATGATACAATCCCCGCCCCTGTTTTTTTGAAGGTCTTTTTATGCACTGCGCACTCTATGACGCGGGCCGCTGTCGCTCCTGTCAGTGGCTGGAACTGCCGTTAACACAACAACTCGCCAGTAAAATGGCCGACCTCAGGACGTTGTTAGCGGACTTCCCGGTAGCGCAATGGGATATGCCGGTTTCCGGCCCGGAGGCTGGTTTTCGCAACAAAGCCAAAATGGTAGTCAGCGGCAGCGTTGAACGCCCGCTGCTGGGCATGCTGCACCGCGACGGCACCCCCGAAGACCTGACCGACTGCCCGCTCTATCCGCCCCATTTTGCACCGGTGTTTAGTGTATTAAAGCCGTTTATTGCCCGGGCCGGGTTAACCCCCTACAACGTCGCCCGCAAGCGTGGCGAGCTGAAGTATCTGCTGCTGACCGAAAGCCAGCTGGATGGCGGAATGATGCTGCGTTTTGTCCTGCGTTCGACGGCAAAACTGGAGCAGCTTCGCGCCGCGCTACCCTGGCTGCAGGCGCAGCTGCCGCAGCTGAAGGTGATTACCGCCAATATTCAGCCGGTGCATATGGCCATTATGGAAGGCGAGCAGGAAATTCTGCTCGGCGAGCAGCCCGCGCTGGCGGAAAACTTTAACGGCGTTCCGCTGTGGATCCGCCCGCAGAGCTTCTTTCAAACCAACCCGGCCGTTGCCAGCCAGCTGTATGCCACCGCCCGTGACTGGGTGCGCCAGCTGCCGGTGAAGCATATGTGGGATCTGTTCTGCGGCGTAGGCGGCTTTGGCCTGCACTGTGCTACGGCGCAAATGCGGCTGACGGGCATTGAAATTGCGCCGGAAGCCATTGCCAGCGCGCGGCAATCTGCCGCTGAACTGGGGCTGACGAACCTCCATTTTCAGGCGCTGGACTCGACGCAGTTTGCCACCGCCGAGGGCGATATTCCGGACCTGGTGCTGGTGAACCCACCACGTCGCGGTATCGGCCGCGAGCTGTGCGACTATTTAGGCCGGATGGCGCCCCCGTATATTATCTACTCAAGCTGCAACGCCCGGACAATGGCGAAAGATTTCGCGCTGCTGCCCGGTTATCGGGTTGAGCGGGTGCAGCTGTTCGATATGTTCCCTCACACCGCACACTATGAAGTGCTGACGCTACTGGTCCGCGAAGTTTAAACAAAATGTGAACTCTCCTGCAGGCGTAAATCGAGTAAGCTTGGCGAATAACGAGTGAGATGAGCGGAGCGAGACGATGGCAAAGAAAATTCTGTTGGTCGAAGATGACGACGATATCGCCACTTTGCTGCGCCTGAATTTGCAGGATGAAGGGTTTCAGATTGTCCACGAGGCCGATGGCGCCCAGGCGCTGGTGCAGCTCGAAAAGAGCAGCTGGGATGCGGTGATCCTTGACCTGATGCTGCCCCATGTCGACGGTCTGGAGATCTGCCGCCGCATTCGCCAGATGACCCGCTACCTGCCGGTGATTATCATCAGCGCCCGCGCCAGTGAGACCCACCGCGTGCTGGGGCTGGAGATGGGGGCGGACGACTACCTGGCCAAGCCGTTTTCAATCATCGAACTGGTGGCGCGGGTTAAGGCGCTGTTTCGCCGCCAGGAGGCGATGGGACAGAATCTGCTGATGGACGCCGGGCGCATTGAGTGTCACGGCCTGAGCATCGATCCGCTGGCGCGGGAGGTCAGGCTACGCGGCGAACCGGTAGACCTAACCCCGCGCGAATTCGACCTGCTGTACTACTTCGCCCGCCACCCCGGCGAAGTCTTTTCCCGTCTGGCCCTGCTCGATCACGTATGGGGCTATCAGCACGAAGGCTATGAGCATACGGTCAATACCCACATCAACCGCCTGCGCAGCAAAATCGAACACGATCCGGCCGAGCCGGAAATTATTCTGACGGTCTGGGGCAAGGGCTATAAATTTGCGCCGGCTCGTCAAGGAGCGGGGCAATGATGCGTCGACTGAGCCTGAGTCAGCGTCTGGCACTGGTTTTTACCTCGCTGCTGTTGCTGTGTGCCGCGGCGGTCTGCGTAGTGCAGTTGTACAGCAGTGCGCAATACGGTAATGCGATGGTGCAGCGGCTTTCCGCCGGACTGGCCCAGCAAATCGTGGCCCGCGAACCGCTTCTCGATGCGCAGGGGCAGGTCAACCGTCAGGCGCTGAAGCCGCTTTTTGACCGGCTGATGGTTTTTAACCCCAGCGTAGAGCTGTACCTGATTTCTGCCGACGGTGAACTGCTGGCCGATGCCGCGCCTCCCGGCCATATCAAACGCCAGCGAGTGGCGATCGAACCGATACAGGCGTTTCTGTCCGGCGGCACCTGGCCGGTGTACGGCGACGATCCGCGCAGCCCGGATCAGCAGAAAGTCTTCAGCGTCGCGCCGCTGAACGTTGACGGTCAGCTTCGTGGCTATCTCTATATCATTCTGCAAGGGGAAACCTTTAATGAACTGGCGGCTAACGCCTGGCAGAAGACGCTGGGCAGCCTGCTGGTCTGGACCTTGCTGCTGGTGGCGCTGTTTGGCCTGCTGGCCGGCGGGCTTGCCTGGTACTGGGTCACGCGTCCGGTGCGTCAGTTGACCGCCCAGGTGGTCATCCCTGAAGAAGACAGCATCGGGGCGATCAAATTACTGGCGGCGCAAACTCCCGATCCGCATCCGGGAAATGAAGTGGCGATTTTGCATAACCGCTTTATCGACCTCGCCCGACAGATCGCCGGGCAGTGGGATCGTCTGGCCGACAGCGATCGCCAGCGTCGGGAGTTTGTGGCTAATATCTCCCACGACCTGCGGACGCCGCTGACGTCGCTGCTGGGATACCTTGAGACTCTGACGCTGAAAGCCGACCGGCTCAGCGCGGAAGAACGTCGGCGTTACCTTGATATCGCGCTGCGCCAGGGAAATAAAGTCCGCTATCTCTCGTCGCAGCTGTTTGAACTGGCGCGGCTGGAACACGGCGGTATTAAACCGCAGCCGGAGAAATTTTACCTGGCAGAGCTGGTCCAGGACGTGGCGCAGAAGTTCGATCTGTCGATTGCCACCCGCAATATTCGTCTGCAGCTGGGGCTGGCCAGCGGTTTGCCGCCGGTGGTTGCGGATTTGTCGATGATGGAACGGGTGCTGACCAACCTGCTGGATAACGCTATTCGCCACACCCCGGACGGGGGCAGCATCAGCCTGACGGCGCGCCAGCAGGGTACGGAAATGGTGGTGGAAGTGACGGACAGCGGGCCGGGCGTTGCCGGTGAGCTACGGGCCACATTGTTTGAACGGCCTTCGGTGCTGGAACCCGGACAGAGTCGCGGAACGCGAGGCGGGTTAGGGCTGATGATTGTCCGGCGTATGCTGCAACTGCACGGCGGCGATATTCATCTGTTGGAGGTTACGACAGGAGCCAGCTTCCGCTTCACCCTGCCGCTGCGTCAGTAGCGGGGAAGTTTCCCCGCGCGGCATAACGGGCTACAGCAGTAGCCCGTTCGGCGGAGGATTATTCCGGGAACCACTGGTTGCTGATTTTCTGATAGGTACCGTCGGCTTTAATCGCTTTCAGCGCGCTGTTCAGTTTCTCCAGCAGGGCTTTGTTATCCGGACGTACCGCAATGCCAAGACCGGTGCCGAAGTATTGCGGGTCGGTCACTTTTGGCGTTGCCACGCCCAGCTGCGGGTTGGTCTTTAGCCACTCATTAACCACCGCAGTGTCACCGAACACCCCATCGATACGGCCATTTTTCAGGTCGATAATCGCATTTTGATAGCTGTCATAGGCGACGGTTTTGACTTCCGGATGTTTGTCCTGCAGGTATTTCTGGTGCGTGGTGCCGTTCTCCATACCAATACGTTTGCCTTTCAGGTCAGCAAAGGAGTGGTAGGCATCTTTTTTGGCGATAACCAGCGCCGAGTTTGCGTAGTACGGTTCGGTAAACGCCACCTGCTTGCTACGCTCCGGGGTAATGTCCATGCCGGAAATCACCGCGTCATATTTTTTAAATTTCAGCGCCGGGATCAGGCTATCGAACGCATGGTTGGTAAAGGTGCAGTCGGCCTGCATCTGCTTGCACAGCGCTTTCGCCAGGTCGAGATCGAAACCGACGATCTGATTATTGGCATCCATGGATTCAAACGGCGGATAGGTGGCGGATACGCCAAAGCTGATTTTTTCCGCGGCAGCGGCGCCAAAGGCGAAAGAGGAAAGCAGTGCAGCCAAAACTAACTTTTTCATCGTGGAACTCCCGTCGGTCAATCTTATGATGTTGTGCCGTGTCTGCGGCTGATTTTCACAATGCCATTAAATGAATTTATATTCAATAATTATGTATAATTATTTTTTATGGGATGTGAAAAACGGGCGGTGATGAGACCAGCCCGTTTTTAAGTATATTAATTATGCATTGATGAACGGCGGTGAACCCGCCGTTCGGATGCCCTTAGCGCCGGGCATTAATTACGCCGTTCAAAGGCCAGCGCTTTGCGTTCCAGCAATCGCATCATCAGGGTCAGCAGACCGTTGACGACGAGATAGACAATACCGGCCGCGCCGAACACCATCACATCGTAGGTTCGTCCGTACAGCAGCTGACCGTGGCCCATCACTTCCATTAAGGTAATGGTGTACGCCAGCGAGGTGCTTTTGAAAACCAGCACGACTTCGTTGGAATACGAGGACAGCGCGCGTTTAAACGCGTACGGCAGCAGGATCGCCAGGGTGTCTTTCTTGCTCATGCCCAACGCGCTGCAGGATTGCCACTGGCCGTCAGGAATCGCGCGAATCGCGCCATAAAACAGCTGGGTGGTATAAGCCGCGCTGTTGAGGGACAGAGCAATCAGCGCGCACAGCCACGGTTCAGAAATCAGATGCCACAGTACCGGGTAGTTCTGCAATGACGGGAACTGCCCTGGGCCGTAGTAAATCAGGAAGATCTGCACCAGCAGCGGCGTACCGGTAAACAACGTGATGTAAGCGCGAACGATCCACACCAGCACCGGCGTTTTCAGCGTCAGCACGATGGTGAAGATCAGCGACAGGATCAGCGCAACGACGATGGAGGCCACCGTCAGCGTCAGGCTGGTATGCAGCCCTTTCAGCAGTTCGGGTAAATAATCAAGCATCAGCCTGGTCTCCGTTCGAAGCGCGTCGCACGTTGGTCAATACGTTTGAGAATGTACTGACTGAGCAGGGTGATAACCAGATAGATGGCCGCCGCGATGATATACCAG
This sequence comes from Enterobacter sp. JUb54, assembly GCF_014298075.1. Taxonomy (GTDB): domain Bacteria; phylum Pseudomonadota; class Gammaproteobacteria; order Enterobacterales; family Enterobacteriaceae; genus Klebsiella; species Klebsiella lignicola. Next base: position 2,298,845 of record NZ_CP060418.1, on the reverse strand, counting down.
TTGAAAGGCTCCTGGGTGCGGGTGGCGATACTTTTGGTTTGCAGCATCAGATCGTTCACGCTGATTAAGCTCACCAGCGCGGTATCTTTCAGCAGCACCAGCCACTGGTTGCCCAGACCCGGCAGCGCATGGCGCCACATCTGCGGCATCACCAGACGGAAGAAGATTGCCCCTTTGGACAATCCCAGCGCCTGGCCAGACTCCCACTGTCCCTGAGGGACCGCTTTCAGCGCGCCGCGCAGGGTTTGCGAAGCGTAAGCCGCGTACAGCAAGGAGAGGGCAATGGCACCGCAGAGGAACGGACTGACGTCGAAGTTCTCAATCTGCATCTGCACCGGGATCTGCACGAACCCGAGATTGATCGTAAAACCGTCTGACAGGGTGAGCAGCAGCTGCGAAGAGCCGAAATAGATGAACAGGACCACCAGAATTTCCGGTAGTCCGCGCAGGACGGTGACCACGCCGGTTGCGAGCCATGCCAGCGGGCGCCATTTTACTGACTCCAGCACGGCAAACAGCATCGCCAGCACAAGGCCGATGATGAGCGCGCAAACGGCAAGGCCGACGGTCATCCCGGCGGCACTTGCTAATGGAAAAATTTCATTCATTTAGCGTTACTTCTGAAACCATTTGCTATAGATGGTCTGGTAAGTCCCATCTTTTTTCACTTTTTCCAGCGCAGCGTTAAATTTCTGCTGCAGCTCGGTATTGCCCTGGCGAAGCGCGATGCCGAGGCCGGTACCGAAGTAGTCTTTATCGGTGACTTTATCACCCACCGCGGCCAGCTTCGGATTGCTCTTCAGCCATTCGGTGACGACGGCGTTGTCGCCAAACACTGCGTCAATACGGCCATTTTGCAGATCCAGCTTGGCATTCTGGTAGCTGTCGTATGGCACGGTGGTGATTTCCGGGTGTTTGTCGTTAATGAATTTCTGGTGGGTGGTGCCGTTCTGCACGCCGACTTTCTTGCCTTTCAGCTGGTCGATGCTGGTAAATTTACCCTGCTGGCCGACGAACAGCGCAGAGTTTTCATAGTAAGGGGTCGTGAACAGCACCTGTTTTTCACGCTCAGGCGTGATATCCATCCCGGCCATGACCGCGTCGAAACGACGGAACTTAAGGCTTGGGATCAGGCTGTCGAACGCCTGGTTGGTAAAGGTACAGGTGGCGTCAATTTCTTTACACAGCGCGTTTGCCAGATCGACGTCAAAGCCGACAATTTTATTGTTGGCATCGATCGATTCAAACGGAGGGTAGGACGCCTCGGTGGCGAAACGAATGGTCTGGGCGGCAGTAGCTGAAAGGCTCATGCTTGCCAGGATCGCGGCAATCAGTACTTTTTTCATCGTCATTTCCCCGAAAAACATCAATGTGAAAGATAGTTTTTAAACGCGTCGGTCTGCGGATGCGTAAAGCAGCTGGCATCCCCTTGTTCAACGATATGGCCATTTTCCATGTACACCACCCGGCTCGCGGTCTTACGCGCCACTTCCACTTCGTGGGTGACGATAACCTGGGTAATGCCGGTGCCGGCCAGCTCACGAATAATGCTGACGATCTGGGCGGTGATTTCCGGATCGAGTGCCGCCGTTGGTTCGTCAAACAGCAGAACCTGAGGTTCCATCATCAGCGCCCGCGCAATGGCGACGCGCTGCTGCTGCCCGCCGGAGAGATGCAGCGGGTAGCGATCGCTGTAAGGTTTGAGGCGAAGACGTTCCAGCAGCTTCTCGGCGCGAGCCAGAGCCTGATCTTTGCTTAAGCCCAGCACGCGGCAGGGGGCTTCGATCAGATTTTGCTGCACGGTCAGGTGCGGCCACAGATTGTACTGTTGGAAGACCATACCGACGTTCTGGCGCAGCTCACGGATGGCTTTGTCAGAAGGCGCTTTAGTAAAGTCAAAGTGGTTACCGGCGATATGTAATGTACCGGAACGCGGCATTTCCAGCAGGTTGAGTACGCGAAGCAGCGAGCTTTTCCCGGCGCCACTGGGGCCGAGCAGCACCAGCGTTTCCCCCTGCGGGCAATCCAGCGTGATGTCGAACAGCGCCTGATGCGCGCCGTAGAAGCAGTTAATGCCGTTTAGTTTAATACTCATCTGGGCTGTCTGATACAAATAGCTATTGAGGCCGCAAATACTACCTTTGACAGAATAGTTATGCAATATTTATGCGTTAAAAGTTAAATGTAAACCACATTTACCTCTAAACTTAGCACAAAATAGGGGTTCGTGGGGTGGGGAGGAACAAATGTCGGCATAACCTGGAGAAATACCGACATTTTACCGGGGTTATCGTTTCAGCGGCGTGGCTTCCACCCCCTTATCCGCGTTTTTCCAGACTCTGTTGCAGCGATCCGGCCGGAGCATGCGAGTTTATGCCGAGATAGCGCACGTCATCGACGGCCCAGCACTGTCCTTCCTGAATCATCAGCACTTCATCCTGCCAGCTTTGGCTACCCTGTTTTAAATCGACGCGCAGCGGGATATTGCGGGCGTCGCGGTTAGGAATAGTCGAAGCACTGGCTACCGTAGCGCTATCTGCCGGCGTGGCGGAACTTGAGAAAGGATTAGACTGGAGCAGGGAACTGCGCGCCGGGTCCTGACGGGCGCTATCCAGCAGCTTCGCCAGATCGTCGCTCAGATAAGGACGCAACGCCGTCAGATCGTTATTACGGTGCTGGATCTGATAATCGTAAAATTTCTGTGCCACGGCATCTGGCCCACCCTCAATGCAGGCGCCGCTACGGGTGCCGTTATCTTTATAGGCTGGTGTCACGGTGGTACAGGCACTCAGCGCGAGCGCGCAAGGGAGAATAAATGCAACGAGTTTGTAGCGCATGATGATTTCCTTATAAGCTCACTACGTTATTAGTTTCTGTTCAAGCATAGCTTACTGCTTCCAGGATGTGCTTGACTCTAAGAGCTCAGGTTATGTCTTTGCAGGAAAAGGTAAACCACGGATCGCGCATTAACGTTGACGGATATTTATCTCCGCGATGTGCAATGGTCGGCATGTTTAACCGTTCATCGCAGAATATTTTTTTTTGCATAAAAGTAAACTGTACGTGCGGTTTAAATGCTCAATAATATATATTGAAGTTTGCTATGTTTATAGCAATACACATATTTATGTTGGGTTGACAATGATTAAAAATATACTAGCGAATGCTAAGGCTAAGCTCTGGGTAAAGTTTTTGCCGTATTTCATTAAAAACGATGATAATGCCGGCGATCCGTATGATTACTACGCCGTCTATTTTGCTGACGTTAATCGATGCCGCTACCGCCTGGTCAGGTATAATGGCCGTCACGCTACCCTCGAATATTTAGATCCCCAGCCAGATGACTGCGAGCTACGAAATAAATTTTCGCTGTCACAATTGCTGGAGATGGAAAGTGAAATCGTCAGCTATAAAAAATATGGCAAAATAACGCTTAACTCTATATTTGTTTATGCCATTAATCACTATTTGCACCTTATCGATATCAAAACGTTTCTCTTGCGCGGGAAAGGCGCGCTGGTCTCCACCTTCTTCAGAGAACGTGAGTTAAAAAGCCGGGAACGTGTTTTTTTACTCGGCCTGATCGTCAACGAGTTTGTGAAGCGTCGCCCGTCGAGGCCTGTTGCAGGTCTTACCATTGATGAAGTGATTGAGCTTCTGTATGGCAAGCTGTGGTACAAGCATATCCGCAATGAGCAGTTCAGATATAAAGTGACGCTGCTGATTGAATCCCTGGTGCTGTCAGGGGATCTGGCGGTTGAAAACCAACGCTATACCGTTCAGGGCAACGCCATCACTACCCTGGTTGAATTTGAAAAAGATGAGCGCCGTTCGCAGCAGCAGGACAAAATGCAGCGCAATATGATCCGTCTGATGCTGGTCATCACCGTCGCCACCGTTTTTATTACCCTGGCATTACTCGGCCTGGCTGGGGTGATTGATTTACATAAAATCTGGCAGGATATTTTGCAGATTAAGCCGGTGCGTTTTTTATTTAAATTGATCTAGCAGGAAGAATGCAGAGCCTGGCGCGGTGAACGCCCCAGACTCTGTAGTGAATTAAAACTGATAGCTGTAGTTCATGCTCGCAAACCACAGGTACGGATGGTCATAATCACCGGCAACAATCTCTGGTGTTTTCACATGTCCCGACTGCATATGCAGGTAAGATACCGCCACGCCAATGTTGCTTGATGGGGTAATCTGGTACTGCGCCCCGGTGGCAAAACGCCACTCATCACCCGTCGGTAATGACAGTGCCACATCGCTTTGCGAGTTGTAGACCGTACTGTCGAAGCCGACGCCTGCGTTCAGACGCCAGAGCGGCGTAGGGCGATACTGAACCCCGAGCGCGGTGTGCCAGGAATCTTTCAGGCGGTTCTGCTTGTCGCTCTGCTGTCCGGCGACGGTAATTTGCGGGCTGCCGAACTGGCTCCAGTCCTGCCAGCCTAAATCACCCATCACCGACCACTGATTGTTGATGTCATGCACCAGGCTTAACATAATTTGCTGCGGAGCGCGGACCTGGGCCGATATTGGCAGGTCGTAAGAGGTATTCGGTAGGTTAGGGAAACGGGCTTTCCCATCAATATCAAAGTCGTAGTCGGTCTTGCTGGTCCAGGTGATCCCGGCGCGGGTTTGATCGGTTAACTGCATCAACAGACCGAGGCGATAGCTCATCGCCCAGTCGTAATCTTTGTCTTTCTGATCGCTGCCATCAACGTTGCGGGTCAGGGAGAGATAGCCGTAGTTCAGGTTGGCGGAGGCGCCGATAGACAGACGGTCGTTGAGCTTATAGGCCAGCGACGGACTCAGGGTCATCGCCACCATGGTGCTCTTTTTAATCAGGCGGTCGCCGGCCCAGTCGCCAAAATCGATACCTAAGCCGTAGTTGCCGTATAAACCGATGCCGGCATATAAATCATCATTAATTTTTTGCGAATAGAAACCACTGGCATTAGGAAACAGGTTCATCACATTTCCCGGACTGCTTCTGCCATCTTCATCTTTTAGCTGATAGGAAATATCGCCGCCCATCACCTGCATGCCCCCGGTGAACATATGGTCCGGCAGACGGGTCATCCCGGCAGGGTTGGTGACGATAGTGGAAGCATCCTGCGCCCGTGCGGCCTGTCCTGCGCCTGCAAGACCGACATCTTCGGTGCCTATTTCATAAAAATAGAGCGCACTGGCGTGCGAAAAACTGGAACAGAGTAATCCAGAGATAAGTAATGCGACTTTTTTCATTTGCCACCTGCAATGTTGTTAATTTATGTCTCGTTTTTATACCCGGTAAGTATAGTCAACACCTCTTTCTGCGGAAGAAATTCTTTTGCGAAACAATATTGCCTTCAGCGATATAAGAATAATTTCGTAAATGATTAGAAGTAATGACCTGGATATGCGAGTGTTTATTGTGCGGAGGTGGTTATTTGATAATAAAAAGAAGGGTTTGTAAATTTAAACGCTATCTAAAAATAAATCTTGTCAGAACCGTAGATGGAACATTATCACCAGTCGATGATAATGCTCCTTCAGAGATCAAAACTAATTATTTTTTCTTATAAATATTGGCAGAAACGTGAAGTTTCTTGTCGGTGTTGCCAGAAGACAGAACCACAACATCCGCGCCTTTTTCTTCAGCTTTCTTCAGCAGCTCTGCACGCGCATCGCTAGGAGCAGTCTGGCCTGTAGAGGAAATGGTACCCACTTTCTGATACTGGGTTTGCACTTTCGCGAAATCTTCTTTAGATAAGATTTCTGCAGAGAATGCGTTTGCGGTTAAAAACAATGCTGCACCTGCCACTAAAGCTGCATATTTCATATTTTTTATCTCCATTGTTTAACTTGCTATCATCATGCTCTTGTTTTAACTAACCAATGAGCGGCACCAGATTGAATCAAGTGAATTTTTTTTTCAAGCTAAATACTACAAAAATATGACCTCTAACTTGTGAACTCATAAGGAAAAGATGAGCTCAGGGCATTGATTTACGTTGTCAATTCTGCTGAAAGGTGTTGAGACTCTACTTATGCTCGTTTTTAACGAAAGATAGTATAAATTTATCTTATATAAATTGCCGTATACAAAACCAAAAAGGTGTCGGAAGACATCGCCGGGGGGATGGTCTATTATGCGATAAGCCGCATACTGAATCTGAATCAGGCGGTCGCTTGTTGACATGAAGGATCTGATTGATGGCTTTATCTACTGTAAGCGGGGCGTTCGCCTCTTGATGAAACGTTCCGGGCTTATCGCGCTTTTGCTGTTGCTGCTCGCCGGCTGCAGCTCTGAGAAAGGAATTATCGACCGCGATGGTTATCAACTGGATACGCGCCACCCGGCACAGGCCGCTTATCCGCGAGTGAAGGTGTTGGTCATCCATTATACCGCGGATGATTTTGACGTTTCGCTCGCGACCTTAACCGACGAGCAGGTCAGCTCTCATTATTTAATCCCCCAACAGCCACCGCTGTATCAAGGTAAGCCGCGCATCTGGCAGCTGGTACCTGAAGAAGATTTAGCCTGGCATGCGGGAGTGAGCTTCTGGCGCGGCAGCACGCGGATTAACGATACTTCAATCGGTATTGAGCTGGAAAACCGCGGCTGGCAACAGGTCGCCGGGGTGAAAAGCTTTACGCCGTTTAATCCTGCGCAAATTAATGCGCTCGTTCCTCTGGCGAAAGACATTATTTCTCGCTATCACATCAGCCCCCAGAATGTGGTTGCTCATGCCGATATTGCCCCACAACGCAAAGACGATCCCGGGCCGCTGTTCCCGTGGCGGCAGCTGGCGCAGCAGGGGATCGGTGCCTGGCCGGATGCCGACCGGGTGAGTTTCTACCTGCACGGCCGTCCGTCAAATGAACCTGTCGATAGCGCCGCACTGCTGGATTTACTGGCCCGATACGGCTACCAGGTGACGCCGGAGATGACACCGGCGCAGCAGCAACGGGTGATTATGGTCTTCCAGATGCATTTCCGCCCGGCCCGCTGGGACGGCGTCGCCGACGCCGAAACCCAGGCTATCGCCGAAGCGCTGCTGGAGAAATACGGTCAGGGATAGGGCGCGGTCAGCGGTGTAATTTACCGTGGTCTTTGAGCCAGGCTGCGGTACGGACAATCCCGTCATCCAACGTCACCACCGGCTGATAGCCTAGCTCTTCCTGAGCGCGGGTGATATCCAGGGTAAAATCAAAGTTCAGCTTCGAGACGCCGTAGTGGGTAAAGGCCGGCTCTTTGGCGGACTTATTGCCAAAATGCTCCATGCTGCGGGCGATGATATCCAGCATCGGGTAGGGCACCGAGCGAATCCGGCATTTGATCCCCAGTTCATCAATCAGCTTTTGCACGATGGTATGCAGCGGACGCGGCTCGCCGTTGGTGATGTTCCACGCCCGGGCGGAAGGCAGATGGTCGCAGTGCGGCTGGCTGGCCAGCCACATGGCATGCACGGCATTTTCGTAATAGGTCATATCCACCAGCGCATTGCCGCCCCGTGGCAGCAGGACGCTGCCATAGTGCTGCATCATCTGCGCCAGGCGCGGAATAAACACTTTATCATGGGCGCCAAACAGGCTTTGCGGGCGCAGAATTGTAAATCGGGTGTTGGGGTTGGCCTGCGCCAGCAGGTTGATCACCTCTTCACTGGCGGCTTTGCTGCGGGCAAACTCGTTGGCAAAACGCTGGGGACGAAAGTCTTCCTGTACGGCGCGGTGATGGTGATAGTCGAAGTACAGCGACGGCGAGGAGATATGCACGAAATTGCGTACTCCCCAGGCAACGGCCCATTCGCCAAGGCGGCGGGTGGCCCGAACATTCGCGAGGTCGAAGGCTTGCTGTGTACCCCAGGGCGAGGTAAAGCTTGAGCAGTGCCACAGGGTGTCGATACCGGCGAGCATCACTTTGGCCTGAGAAGAGACCAGCTCGGTTAAATCTGCCGGTACAAACTCGGCGCCCATTTTGCTCAGCAGACGACCCATCGCTTCGTTACGCCCGGTCGCTCTGACGCTGATGCCTTTGTTACGCAGATATTCCACCGCGTTGCGGCCTAATCCGCTGGTCGCACCGGTAACCAGTACCTTCATATCAACCTACTGTCCCAGAAAAGAATTTCGTGCGCATTTTTCCGTGATTCTCCTCATGATGCAATGAGAATGATGAAAGAATCCAATACATACTGCCTATTTGTCTGTGATTTGTTCTGCCAGCCGGGCAATGCGCCGTGCCATGCCGCGAAAGATAAACAGATGGGCAGGGATCATCAGCAGCCAGTAGAACAGCCCAGGCATCCCATGCGGATGCCACCAGGCCCGCACATCCAGGGTACGGTGATCGCCTTGATCGCTGAGGGTAAAGCTCAGACGGCCCAGCCCCGGCGCTTTCATGCCAAATAATAAGGTTAGCTGCTTTTCTGGTTCGACGATAATCACCTTCCAGCTGTCAACGCCATCGCCGGTGCGCAGCTCGGCACGTTCCGGGCGACCTTTCGCCAGCCGATGGCCCACCAGCAGGTCCATGGCGCCGCGGATCTTCCACAGGATATTGCCAAAGAAGTAGCCCTCTTTGCCGCCGATTTGATTAACGACCTGCCAGATGGCTGCCGCACTGGCGTGGGTACGGACGGTACAGCCCGCCTGTTTCGGGTAGTAGCCATATTCCGGCCGCCAACGGGCAAAGGCCTGGGCGTCATAACCCCAGTCGCTGGAGTTCGCGAGCTGCTGTTCCTCTTTTAAGGTACGGCGCACGGCCTCATCGAAAGGGATCAAGGGCTGCGGGATCAGCGTGCGCAGGGCGCGATCGTCGGCGAGCAAATCGTGTTTCAGCCCCTGAATTAAGGCCCGGGCGATGGTGGGCGGAACGGAGGTGATCACGTTGAGAAACCACACCGAAATCCAGCGGGTCGGGAAGGGGATCGGGATCAGCAGACGGTGCTTGCCGCTCACCGCCATAAAACGGCTGAACTGCTGTTGGTAGCTTAAGATTTCCGGGCCAGCGGCCTCCAGCACGCGATGTTCGCTGGCCGGATGGTGGAGCAGCTGTACCAGATAGTAGAGCAGATTTTCCAGCGCGATCGGCGTCGTGCGCGAGCGGACCCAGCGCGGTGGCGTCAGGATCGGCAGGTTATAAACCATATCGCGCATGACTTCGAACGCGGCGGAGCCGGCACCGATAATAATACCGGCGCGTAATTCGGTGATCGGCACCCCGGACTCGCGCAGAATATCGGCGGTGATTTGCCGGGCACGCAGATGATCCGATTGTTCCGCTTCTGGCGCCTGCAGGGAGCTGAGAAAAATCAGCTGGCGAACCGGCGCGGCGCGCAGGGCATCGCGAACATTCAGCGCCACCCGGCGCTCATGGGCAATAAAATCGCCGCCTTCGCCCATCCCGTGCACCAGATAGTAAACGGTATCCGCCTGCGCCAGCAGGGCAGCGAGCCCCTGCGGCTGATTCAGGTCGAGCGAAAAGCAGCTGACGCCAGGCAGGTTTAGTCTCTGTAACCTGTCGATATGGCGTGCCGCCGCCAGGACCGGGTAACCTTGCTGACTGAGCGCCTCTACCAGATGCTGGCCGATATAACCGCTGGCGCCGAGCACCAGAATTCGTTGCGACACGCCGACTCCTTAGCGTTGTAAAAATGCCTGCCAGTGGCTGACGACATCCGTGAGCTGCTGGCGATTAACGTCGAGATGCATCACCAGACGCACCATCGGCGAGGCGTTAATCAGGACACCACGTTCCTGCATAAACGCGCCTAACGCCTGCGCATGCTCTTCGCCCACGCGGACAAACAGCATGTTGGTGTCATGGCGAGTGACGTCGGCACCAATGGCGCTGAGCTGCCCGGCCATCCACGCCGCGTTGTCATGATCTTCTTTGAGCCGTTGCACGTTGTTTTGCAGGGCATACAGGCCCGCCGCCGCCAGAATACCGGCCTGACGCATACCGCCGCCGACCATTTTCCGCCAGCGGGTGGCGCGACGAATATAGTCATGGCTCCCTACCAGCAGTGAACCGACCGGCGTGCCCAGTCCTTTGGAGAGGCAGATGGTAAAGGAGTCACAATATTGCGTGATGTCGCGCAGTTCACAGCCGTATTCAACCACCGCGTTGAAGATTCGCGCACCGTCGACGTGCAACGCGAGGTTGTGTTCGCGGGTGAATTCCCAGGCGGATTTAAGGTAGTCGCGCGGCAGCACTTTCCCGTTATGGGTGTTTTCCAGGCTGAGCAGACGGGTCGGAGCAAAGTGGATATCGTCGGGCTTAATTTTCGCTGCGACTTTATCCAGCGGTAACGAGCCGTCGGCCGCGGCGTCAATGGGCTGCGGCTGAATGCTGCCGAGAACCGCCGCGCCGCCCGCTTCATACAGGTAGTTATGCGCGCCCTGGCCGACGATATACTCCTCGCCACGCTGACAGTGGCTGAGCAGGCCGACGAGGTTGGCCTGGGTACCGGTTGGCAGGAACAGCGCGGCCTCTTTGCCGGCAAGTTCGGCGGCATAACGCTGGAGTTCATTGACGGTTGGGTCGTCGCCATAAACATCGTCTCCGACCGGTGCGGCCATCATCGCTTCTCGCATGGCGAGTCCTGGGCGGGTTACGGTATCACTGCGTAAATCTATCACGGCATTTCCTTCTGGGTGCGTCATCCTGCAGGGATTCGCTGCGGGCGCCTCAATTGACACCGACGACACCCTTGCGGCTGTCGTCGGCGTTATCAGGCTGACCACATGACGATGTCAGGCATGATGGTGGGGATAAACCAAAAGACTGTTTTACCTGAGCCAGTTGGTTTTCGCCAGTTCGATCACTTCATCACCGCGTCCGCTGATGATGGCGCGCAGCATATACAGGCTGAAACCTTTGGCCTGTTCCAGTTTGATCTGCGGCGGGATCGCCAGCTCTTCTTTGGCGACGACGACATCGACCAGCACCGGGCCATCGGTGCTGAAGGCGGTCTGCAAGGCCGCATCTACCTCGCTGGCTTTCTCGACGCGGATCCCGGTGATCCCGCAGGCCTCGGCAATGCGCGCGAAGTTGGTGTCGTGCAGCTCGGTGCCGTCGGTCAGGTAGCCCCCGGCCTTCATTTCCATCGCCACGAAGCCCAGCACGCTGTTGTTGAAGATGACAATTTTCACCGGCAGCTTCATTTGCGCCAGCGAGAGGAAGTCGCCCATCAACATGCTGAAGCCGCCATCGCCGCACATGGCCACCACCTGCCGTTCCGGCGCCGTGGCTTTGGCCCCAATCGCCTGCGGCATCGCATTGGCCATCGAGCCGTGGGTAAATGAGCCGATCAGCCGGCGCTTGCCGTTCATTTTCAGATAGCGCGCGGCCCAGACGGTGGGCGTCCCGACATCGCAGGTGAAAATGGCGTCGTCGGCGGCGAAATGGCTGATCTGCTGCGCCAGGTACTGCGGATGGATCGCTTTTTCGCTCGGCTTCGCCAGATCGTCGAGGCCCTTACGCGCGTCGCGATAGTGCTCAAGGGCGGTATTGAGGAACTGACGGTCGGTTTTCTCCTCCAGGTGCGGCAGCAGCGCGCTGAGGGTAGATTTAATATCGCCGACCAGCGCCATATCGATCTTACTGTGGGCGCCGATGCTGCCGGGGTTGATATCGATCTGGATAATTTTGGCGTCGGTGGGGTAGAAGGGGCGATAAGGGAACTGTGTACCGAGCAGCAGCAGGGTATCGGCGTTCATCATGGTATGGAAGCCGGAGGAGAAACCAATCAGCCCGGTCATCCCGACATCATAGGGGTTATCGTACTCAACGTGTTCTTTGCCGCGCAGGGCGTGGACAATCGGGGCTTTTAATTTTTCCGCCAGCGCCAGCAGTTCGGCGTGGGCCCCGGCGCAGCCGCTGCCGCACATCAGCGCGATGTTACTGGAGTAGCGCAGCACCTGGGCCAGCTTTTTGATCTCCTCTTCCGCAGGGACAACCCGCGGAAGCGGTGCCGGGTACCAGTGGGTGCTGGCGCTTTCCGGCGCCGCTTTCAGAGCAACATCGCCGGGTAACACCACCACCGAAACGCCGCGATTGATCACCGCTTTGCGCATGGCGATGGCCAGCACCTGCGGGATCTGCTCTGGCGTCGAGACCAGCTCGCAATAATGGCTGCATTCGCGAAACAGTTCCTGCGGATGGGTTTCCTGGAAATAGCCGCTGCCGATTTCACTGGAGGGAATATGGGCGGCGATCGCCAGCACCGGGACGTGGTTGCGATGGCAGTCAAAGAGGCCGTTGATCAGATGGAGGTTGCCAGGACCGCAGGAGCCAGCGCACACCGCCAGTTCGCCGGTGAGCTGCGCTTCCGCACCCGCGGCAAAAGCGGCAACTTCTTCATGACGGGTAGGCATCCAGGCGATGGTGCCCATTCGATTGAGACTGTCGCTCAGCCCGTTGAGGGAGTCGCCGGTGACGCCCCAAATACGTTTGACGCCTGCCTGTTCCAGCGTTTTTGCTATGTATGCCGCCACGGTCTGTTTCATGGTTCTCCATCTCCTTTTTGTGATAACGCTTACAAGCTTAGATGAAACTGACCGTTCTGCGCCCTGATCCCCCTCATTTTCCGCTGGTGTTATTCCGCACAAATTCCGCATACTCTGTGAACACGAAAAAGGGTAAACAGGAATCATTTCAAATGGTTAAATCACTGTTAAATACTGTTAATAAAATGCTATCGCATGAGGATGCCGGCAAACTCTTGTTACGACTTGCCGTCGGCGGACTGATGCTTTTTCACGGGTTGCATAAGCTGTTTGATGGCGTGGGCGGGATCAGCGCGATGCTGGTCGCCAAAGGATTACCGGGATTTATTGCGTACGGCGTGCTGGTGGGAGAAGTGGTGGTGCCGTGCCTGCTGATCCTTGGGATCCTGACGCGTCCGGCGGCGCTGGTGCTGGCCTTTACCATGGTGGTGGCATGGCTGATGGTGGGAACCGGCAAAACCTTTATGCTGGATGCGGTAGGGGCCTGGGCGATTGAGAGCCTGGTCTATTTCTTTATTGGTGCACTGGCGATTGCCTGTCTTGGGGCGGGGCGCTATTCGCTGGCGGGAAATTCGGTCTGGCGCTAAAAATCGCCAGATGTGATGTAAACAACATATCCGGCCTGCCGCGGCGGGCACAGGCCGGATAAGAACACAGGATTACGCCAGGACCAGGTCACCCTGCGGGTGGCAGGAGCACGCCAGCACGTAGCCTTCGGCGATTTCCGCGTCGCTGAGCGTCATGGTGCTGTTGACCGTGTAATCCCCGGAGACCACTTTGGTTTTGCAGCAGCCGCAAACGCCCGCGCGGCAGGCGGCGACAACCGGGACGCGGTTGCTTTCCATTGCTTCCAGCAGCGTGGTGCCAACCGGTGCATAAAACGACATCGCCGGCTGGAGCTTCGTAAACGTCAGCCCTTCGCTGGCCGCTTCCGCTACCGGCGTAAAGAACTTCTCTTTATAAAACCGCGTTACGCCCAGCGCTTTCACTTCCCGCTCAACCCACTCCATGTAAGGCGCCGGTCCGCAGGTCATCACGGTACGTGAAGCGAGATCCGGCACGCTTTGCAGTAACTCCGTCGTCAGGCGACCGGCGACAAAACCGTGGGGGGCGTTGTTTTCCGCCACCAGCGTCAGCGGATACTGACGCCATTCGTCGGCAAAAATCACATCCTGCGGCGAGCGGACATTATAAATCACCTGTACATCGGCCTGCGGGCGATAGGCTGCCAGCCAGCGACGCATTGACATGATCGGCGTTACGCCACAGCCGGCCGCCAGCATCAGGAACTTGTCATCCGCTTTATCATCACAGGTAAAATCACCCATCGCATCGGACAGCCAGAGGTAGTCGCCGCGCTTCAGGTCGCGGGTCAGCCACTGTGAGCCGGTACCGTCATCAATACGGCGAACGGTCAGCGTAATATATTCGCTCACCCCCGGCGTTGAAGAGAGGGTGTAGGCGCGCAGGGTGTCCGCCGACTGGCGCACGCTGACCAGAGCGTACTGCCCGGCACGATACGGATAGTAGTCGTGGCACAGCAGCGAGAGGGTCCACACATCCGGCGTCTCCTGCTGGATATGATGAACCTGCATCCGCCACGGGCATTGATGGGTTGGCATGGTCATGGCTTAACTCCTTACGCGCTCAGCAACTGCTGCATATCTTGTTCGACGGTGGTGACCGAACGCAGACCAAATTTCTCATTGAGAATGGCCAGCAGGTCCGGGGTGAAGAAGCCCGGCGCGGTTGGCCCGGTGACGATATTCTTCACGCCCAGAGACAGCAGGGTCAGCAGGATGACAATGGCTTTCTGCTCAAACCAGGAGAGCACCAGCGACAGCGGCAGGTCGTTGACGCCGCAGCCCAGTTTTTCGGCCAGGGTGACCGCCAGAATAATCGCCGAGTAGGCGTCGTTGCACTGACCGGCATCCACCAGACGCGGCAGCCCTTCGATATCGCCGAAATCCAGTTTATTGAAGCGGTATTTACCGCAGGCCAGGGTCAGGATCAGGCAGTCGTCAGGGACGCTGGTGGCGAAATCGGTAAAGTAGTTACGTTCGCCGCGCGCGCCGTCGCAGCCGCCGACCAGGAAGATGTGACGCAGTTTTTCGCGGCTCACCAGGTCAATCAGCGTGTCTGCTGCACCGAGCAACGTCTGACGGCCAAAGCCGACGGTAATCAGGTGCGGAATTTCGCTGTACGGGAAGCCTGCCATCTGCTGTGCCTGAGTGATAACCGGTGCGAAGTCGTCGCCTTCAAGGTGGCTCACGCCCGGCCAGCCGACGATGCTGCGGGTCCAGATACGGTCATCGTATGCCCCTACGGTAGGGTCGATGATGCAGTTGGAGGTCATCACGATAGGTCCAGGGAAGCGGGCGAACTCCACCTGCTGGTTCTGCCAGCCGCTGCCGTAGTTACCGATCAGATGTTTGAATTTGCGCAGTTCCGGGTAACCGTGAGCCGGCAGCATCTCGCCGTGGGTGTAGACGTTAACGCCGGTGCCTTCGGTCTGTTCCAGTAGGTTGTACAGATCTTTCAGGTCATGGCCGGAGATCAGGATGCACTTACCTTCCGTCGCTTTCACGTTGACCTGAGTCGGGGTCGGGTGGCCGTATTTGGTGGTTTCACCGGCATCCAGAATGCTCATCACTTTGAAGTTCATCTGGCCGATTTCCATCGAACACGCCAGCAGCGCCTCCAGATCGGCAGGCCAGGTGCCGAGCCATGCCATGATTTTGTGGTACTGAGCGTAGATGTCGTTGTCATACTGGCCGAGCACGTGGGCGTGTTCCATATAGGCTGCCGCGCCTTTCAGGCCGTACAGGCACAGCAGGCGCAGGCCGAGAATGTTCTCGCCAATCGCCGCTTTGTCTTTGTTCGGGGTAAATTCCGCCGCCTGACGCTGCAGGTCGCCGAGGTCGTCGCTGACCAACTGCAGATCGGCCATCGGGTTGTCGACGCTGGCACCGGGCGCAATCTGCTGGCACTGCGCCTTGAGCGCGTCACGCATGGCGATAGCTTCGCGCGCATAGCCAATGATTCGCGGGGAATCGAAGTTGACGTTGGTCAGGGTGGAGAAAAATGCCCGTGGGGCAAAGTTATCAATATCATGATCGATGATGCCATATTCACGCGCCTTCAACGCCCATGCGGACAGGCCTTGCAAAGAGGCAATCAGCAGATCCTGGAGATCGGAGGTTTCTGCTGTTTTTCCGCACATACCCTGCGCGTAAGAGCAGCCGTTCCCTGCCGGAGTACGGATGGTTTGTTCACATTGCACACAAAACATGGTCACACCTTTTAAAGTTATATTTTAGATACATGTTTAAGGTTATGCCTGTCACCGAAGGGATAAAAGGTATTTCTAATGCAATTTAAAGGGAGATTGATTTAACGCAAATTTGCCGGGGTCTGGCGGCGGAAAGTCATCGCGGTGGTCTGAAAACCACGCCGTCTATCCAGGGGATAACAGGCGTGGTCAGCCGCGAGCAATACGAGATCAGGCGGAGAAAAGGGCGATCAGCACCGGCACCAGCAGGCTTAGTACAAACCCGTGAACGATGGCGGCAGGGACGATATCGACGCCTGCGGAACGTTGCAGTACCGGCAGGGTGAAGTCCATTGAGGTGGCACCGCACAGCCCTAATGCCGTTGAGCGACTGCGACGTACCAGACCGGGGATTAGCATAATAGCCAGCAGTTCGCGGGCGAGGTCGTTAAAGAAAGCCGCGCTGCCGATCACCGGGCCGTAGGATTCGGTTAACAGGATCCCGGAGAGTGAATACCAGCCGAAGCCGGAGGCCATTGCCAGGCCGGTCTTCAGCGGCAGGTCGAGAATAAAGGCGTTAATGACCCCTGCGATCATTGAGCTGGCCGCCACCATCACCGCCACAATCATTCCGCGCCGGTTAAGCACTATCTGGCGCAGGGTCATTCCATTATTTCGCAGCTGAATACCAATCAGGAACAGCAGGAAGATCAGCGTATATTCGCTGGCCTCGACAGCGTGCTGTAAAAATGACAAACCGCTCAGACCAATGAGGAAACCAATAAACACCACGCCGCACAGTTGCAGGGATTCCATTGCCATTGCGACCCGGGACGGTAATTTCCCCTGGCGGTGCGGGTGGCGCCACGGCATTTTCTGTTCCAGCCACAGCAGCGCCGCAATATTGCACAGCAGGATCACCACGACGCTGACCGCAGCATAATGGAGTATCGACAGCAGGTTGCTGGATAAATTGTCGAGGAAGGCGAGGCTGATCCCCATGAAAAAGAGGATGACGTAAACAATCCAGCTCAACAACCGTGTAATCAGTTTCAGTGCCGAGGGGTGACGCAGAGGAATAAGGTAGCCGATAACCAGCGGCAGAAGAATGATTAATAATCCCGAAAACATGAACGGTCTGGTCCTTGCAGAGTGAGAATAGCGCCACTGACACTACCCAAATCACCGAACCGAGTAAAGATGCGTCAAAAAAAAGAAAAGCCCGGCATTGCCGGGCCTCTCAGGAAATCAAACTGGTGATTAATCGCGTTTTTCCAGCAGAGTACGATACAGTACGCCACCCAGAATACCGCCGATGATTGGCATCACCCAGAACAGCCACAGCTGCTGCAGCGCCCAACCGCCCTGGAAAATAGCGACCGCGGTGCTACGTGCCGGGTTAACGGAGGTGTTGGTGACCGGAATGCTGATCAGGTGGATTAGAGTCAGTGCCAGACCAATCGCGATAGGTGCGAAGCCAGCCGGTGCGTTTTTATCCGTTGCGCCATGAATGACCAGCAGGAAGCCGCAGGTCAGGACGATTTCGATAACAATCGCGGAAAGCATGGAGTAACCGCCCGGTGAGTGCTCGCCGAAGCCGTTCGAAGCGAAACCGCTGGCAGCAACATCAAAGCCGGCTTTACCGCTGGCAACGACATACAGGACGGCTGCCGCAATGATACCGCCAACCACCTGAGCGATAATATAACCAATCACGTCTTTCGCCGGGAAACGACCGCCGGCCCACAGACCTAAGGTGACCGCCGGGTTGAAGTGGCCGCCGGAAATATGACCAACAGCATACGCCATGGTTAATACAGTTAAACCGAAGGCCAGTGCGACGCCGGCAAAACCAATTCCCAGTTCCGGGAAGGCTGCTGCGAGAACGGCGCTACCGCAACCGCCAAACACAAGCCAGAATGTCCCAAAGCATTCCGCTGCTAATTTTCTAAACATAACCACCTCAAAAAAATAATGTAAACGAGCACGAATTTTCGTGCCGATCTTTATTTATCGACGCAAAGGATGAAGATAAAAATAAAGCGACGCTATTCTATGAACAATCGTCATCCTGCGGCTAGCCAAATAACTAAATATAATTTGATTTAGGGCAATGTGATCGTAATCCTTTTGCCAGTGGTCATTCAAGAAAAGTGTAGAACAAAAATAATAAAGATAACCACTTTACAGCATGAATTATTTTTAAAGCGGATAGCATGGTGAATAATCATATCCCGGTCCTATTATGGACTTTACGTCGCATCGCGATGCTGGTGAACAGTGTCATGTTCAGGCATGTGTCGCTATACTGCTGATAACTGAAGGAGAAAGTGGCTACTGAGCGGAGGGGATATGCATCTTGAGCGGGTAGAGATCGTCGGTTTTCGCGGTATCAATCGGTTATCGTTGATGCTGGAGCAAAATAACGTTCTGATCGGCGAAAATGCCTGGGGTAAATCCAGCCTGCTGGATGCGCTGACGCTACTGTTGTCGCCAGAATTCGAGCTGTACCATTTTGTGCGCGATGATTTTTGGTTCCCGCCGGGTGATGTGCAGGGACGTGAGCACCATCTGCATATTATTTTAACCTTCCGTGAGAACGAACCGGGCCACCACCGGGTGCGCCGTTTCCGTCCGCTTAACGACTGCTGGGTGCCCTGCGAAGATGGCTACCAGCGTATTTTCTATCGGCTGGAAGGTGAGCTGACGGAAGATGGTAGCGTGATGACGCTGCGCAGCTTTATCAACGGCAAAGGCGAAGCGCTGGAGCTGGACGATATCGATGAGATGGTGCGGCATCTGGTGCGGCTGATGCCGGTGTTGCGCCTGCGCGATGCGCGTTTTATGCGCCGCATTCATAACGACAGCGTGCCGCATTCGCCGCAAATTGAGATAACCGCCCGACAGCTGGACTTTCTCTCCCGCGAGCTGGTGAATCACCCGCAAAACTTAACCGACAGCCAGATTCGCCAGGGGTTATCGGCCATGGTGCAGCTACTGGAACACTACTTTGCCGAGCAGAGCAGCGCCCAGTCCCGCCACCGGCTGATGCGCCGGCACTCCCATGATGAACAACGCAGCTGGCGTTATCTGGACATTATCAACCGGATGATTGATAAACCCGGCGGCCGCAGCCATCGGGTGATTCTGCTGGGGCTGTTTTCAACCTTGTTACAGGCCAAAGGGACGGTACGGCTTGACCGCGATGCGCGCCCTTTATTGCTGATCGAAGACCCGGAAACCCGCCTGCATCCGATCATGCTGTCGGTGGCCTGGCATCTCCTGAATTTGCTGCCGTTGCAGCAGGTCACCACCACCAATTCCGGTGAACTGCTGTCGCTGACGCCGGTAGAGCACGTTTGTCGACTGGTGCGCGAGTCCTCGCGCGTCTCGGCCTGGCGGCTCGGACCGGGTGGCATGAACGCCGAAGACAGCCGACGCATTGCGTTTCATATCCGCTTTAATCGCGCCTCATCGCTGTTTGCCCGCTGTTGGCTGCTGGTGGAAGGGGAGACCGAGACCTGGGTGATCAACGAACTGGCCCGGCAGTGCGGGCACCATTTCGACGCCGAAGGGGTCAAGGTCATTGAGTTTGCCCAGTCGGGCCTCAAGCCGCTGATTAAGTTTGCCCGCCGGATGGGCATTCAGTGGCACGTGCTGGTCGATGGCGACGAAGCTGGGAAAAAATATGCCGCCACGGTGCGCAGCCTGCTCAACGACGATCGCGATCTGGAACGCGACCATCTGACCGTGCTGCCGGCGCTGGATATGGAACACTTTATGTACCGCCAGGGCTTTAACGATGTTTATCATCGGGTAGCGCAACTGCCGCCGAACGTGCCGATGAACATGCGCCGAGTGATCACCAAAGCGATTCATCGCTCGTCGAAACCGGATCTGGCGATTGAAGTGGCAATGGAAGCCGGGCGTCGCGGCATCGAGTCGGTGCCTACGCTGTTGAAAAAAATGTTTTCCCGTGTGCTGTGGCTGGCGCGGGGTCGCGCCGACTAAGCGCCTGGCCCATTAGGCCTGGCGCTAACGCACGGAATTATCCGCTTTAGCCAAATTCCGCGTTATGTTTGCGCGCGCTGCGGATAGAATTGGCATCTTGCTCTGCGGGTAAATACATCAGGAATAGTTATGAAGCTTAATGGAAAGCGCAGGAAACTCTGGTGGCTGCTGGCCGTCGTCGTACTGGCCGTGGCCGTTTGGGGATGGCGGATACTGAATGCGCCGTTACCGCAGTATCAGACGCTGGTGGTGCGCCAGGGGGATTTACAGCAGAGCGTGCTGGCGACCGGTAAGCTGGACGCCCTGCGTAAGGTCGATGTCGGGGCACAGGTGAGCGGGCAGTTGAAAACGCTGCGGGTGAATATCGGCGACAAAGTCCAGAAAGATCAGCTGCTGGGGGTGATTGATCCCGAGCAGGCAGAAAACCAAATTAAAGAAGTCGACGCCACGCTGATGGAGCTTCGCGCCCAGCTCAATCAGGCGCGCGCAGAGCGCAAACTGGCGGCGGTCACCTTAGCGCGTCAGCAGCAGCTGGCCCAGCGTCAACTGGTATCACGCCAGGAGCTCGATACCGCGGCCACGGATTTGGCGGTGAAAGAGGCGCAAATCGGCACCATCGAGGCGCAGATTAAGCGCAATCAGGCAACCTTAGATACCGCAAAAACCAACCTCGACTACACGCGCATCCTGGCGCCGATGTCCGGCGAAGTGACGCAAATTACCACCCTGCAAGGGCAAACGGTGATCGCTGCGCAGCAGGCGCCGAACATCCTGACGCTGGCTGACCTCAGTACCATGCTGGTGAAAGCCCAGGTCTCTGAAGCCGATGTGATTCACCTTCGTCCCGGGCAGAAAGCGTGGTTTACGGTGCTTGGCGATCCGCTGACCCGTTATGAAGGACGCCTGAAAGATATCCTGCCGACCCCGGAAAAGGTCAATGACGCTATTTTTTACTACGCCCGCTTTGAAGTGCCGAACCCGCAGGGCATTCTGCGTCTGGAGATGACGGCTCAGGTGCATATCCAGATGGCGGAAGTGAAAAATGTCATCACCATCCCGCTTAGCGCGCTGGGCGATGCCGTCGGCGATAACCGGTACAACGTGCGTCTGCTGCGTACCGGCGAGGTCAAAGAGCGTGAAGTGACGATTGGCGCGCGCAACGATACCGATGTTGCGGTGGTGAAAGGGCTGGATGAGGGTGATGAAGTGATCACCGGCGAAAGCCATGCCGGGACCGCAAAATGACGGCATTGCTGGAACTGCGTGATATCCGTCGCAGCTACCTTTCCGGTGACGGCAGCGTGGAGGTGTTGAAAGGCGTCACGCTGAACATTGCCGCCGGTGAAATGGTCGCCATCGTCGGGGCCTCCGGCTCGGGTAAATCGACCTTAATGAATATCCTCGGCTGCCTCGATAAACCGACCAGCGGCACCTATCGCGTGGCCGGGACGGACGTTGCGTTGCTGAGCGGTGACGAACTGGCCCGGCTGCGTCGGGAGCATTTTGGTTTTATCTTCCAGCGTTACCATCTGCTGTCGCACCTGACGGCGGCACAGAACGTTGAAGTTCCGGCGGTTTACGCCGGTACGGAACGGCGGGCGCGTCTGGAGCGGGCGCGCGAGCTGCTGGTGCGGCTGGGCCTTGGCGATCGGGCGGAGTATCAGCCTTCGCAGCTCTCCGGCGGCCAGCAGCAGCGCGTCAGTATTGCCCGGGCGCTCATGAACGGCGGCGAGGTGATTCTGGCCGATGAACCCACCGGCGCGCTGGACAGCCGCTCGGGGGAAGAGGTGATGGCGATCCTCCATCAGCTGAAATCCCAGGGACATACGGTGATCATCGTCACCCACGATCCGTTAGTCGCGGCGCAGGCTGAACGGATCATCGAGATCCACGATGGCGAAATTGTGCGTAACCCGCCTGCGAAGGAAACAACCGGCGGCGGCGTGCTGCGTCAGGCGAAGCGGGCGGAGCCTTCTCCGTGGCGCCAGTTCACCAGCGGATTTCGTGAGGCGCTGGTGATGGCCTGGCGGGCGATGGCGGCGAACAAAATGCGCACGCTGCTGACCATGCTCGGCATTATCATCGGTATCGCGTCTGTGGTGTCGATTGTGGTGGTCGGGGATGCGGCGAAGCAGATGGTGCTGGCCGATATTCGCGCCATTGGCACCAACACCATTGATGTCTATCCCGGCAAAGATTTCGGCGATGACGACCCTCGCTACCAGCAGGCGCTGAAGTATGACGACCTGCTGGCAATTCAAAAGCAGCCCTGGGTGAGCTCTGCGACGCCGGCGGTGTCAAAAAGCCTGCGCCTGCGTGCCGACAACGTTGACGTTGCCGCCAGCGCGGAAGGGGTAGGGCCACAGTATTTTAACGTTTACGGCATGACCTTCAGCGAAGGCAACACCTTCAACGAGCTGCAGCTTAACAGCCGGGCGCAGGTGGTGGTGCTGGATAGCAACACCCGTCGTCAGTTGTTCCCGCATAAAGCACGTGTCGTCGGCGAAATCATTCTGGTGGGCAATATGCCAGCCACCATCGTTGGTGTAGCGGATGAGAAGCAGTCGATGTTTGGCAGCAGTAAAATTCTGCGGGTGTGGCTGCCGTACTCCACCATGGCCGGCAGAGTGATGGGACAATCGTGGCTGAACTCCATTACCGTGCGCGTACGTGAAGGCTATGACAGTGCGACCGCCGAACAGCAGCTGCTGCGTCTGCTGGAGCTCCGTCACGGCAAAAAAGATGTTTTTACCTGGAATATGGACAGCATCTTGAAAACGGCGGAGCGGACCACACATACATTACAGCTGTTTCTGACCCTGGTGGCGGTGATTGCGCTGGTGGTGGGCGGTATCGGAGTCATGAACATCATGCTGGTATCGGTGACCGAGCGGACCCGTGAAATTGGTATTCGGATGGCGGTCGGGGCGCGGGCCAGCGATGTGCTGCAGCAGTTTTTGATCGAAGCGGTGTTGGTCTGCCTGGTCGGCGGCGCGCTGGGCGTGACGTTATCGTTGATGATCGCCTTCATTCTGCAGCTGTTTTTGCCCGGCTGGGAGATCGGTTTTTCGCCGCTGGCGCTGGTCACCGCCTTTTTATGTTCGACGTTGACCGGCGTACTGTTTGGCTGGCTTCCGGCTCGCAATGCCGCGCGACTTGATCCGGTGGATGCGCTGGCCCGCGAGTAGAAACAAAAAAATGCCAGTCAGAAGGACTGGCATTTTACTGGCGGGATGTACACAATGAAGCGAAAGCGTTATGCAGCCACTTCGGCTTCCACAGGAACAATCACGCTGGCGTGATTGCCTTTCGGCCCCTGGTGAACATCAAACCGAACGGCTTGTCCGGCTTTTAGCGTTCTGTAACCATCCATCTGGATGGTGGAGTAATGGGCGAAAATGTCTTCGCCGCCGCCCTCAGGGCAGATAAAACCGAACCCTTTGGCATTGTTGAACCACTTAACAGTACCCATTTCCATACTTCGACATCCTTCGTAATTCTTTATAAGTAAGATGGAATGAACCGGTAGTGGAGTGACGAGTTGTTCAAATGCTCGCCAACTCTCGCTAGTACAATTTAGAGAAATACGGAAATGCGTCAAGCGATTGACGGTAGTGGAAGGCGAAAAATGCGTCAAAATTTGAAGCAGTTAACGCTATTGCCGGGGAATGTGACAGACATCGCGGATGGAAGTAATAGATGATAGTTATCTATGATCTATTGTAGATTTGTGATGTGCATAGCCACTGGTCATCAACAGGCCGCCGCCTGTTGGCAACAGCAACCATTGATGAACATTGACGATGAGTAAGAGAGATTGGCTGGATTTCGATCAGCTGGTAGAAGACGAAGTTCGTAATGAACTTAAACCACCATCTATGTATAAAGTGATATTGCTCAATGATGACTACACTCCAATGGAGTTTGTTATTGACGTGTTACAAAAATTCTTTTCTTATGATGTAGAACGTGCAACGCAACTGATGCTGACGGTTCACTATCAAGGTAAAGCGATTTGTGGTGTATTTACTGCAGAAGTCGCGGAAACCAAAGTCGCGATGGTGAACGAATACGCGAAGGAGAACGAGCATCCATTGCTGTGTACGCTAGAGAAAGCCTGAAGACAGGCATGAAAATTGGGGGAGGTGCCTATGCTCAATCAAGAACTGGAACTCAGTTTAAATATGGCTTTCGCCAGAGCGCGCGAGCACCGTCATGAGTTCATGACCGTCGAGCACTTGTTGCTGGCGCTGCTCAGCAACCCTTCGGCCCGCGAGGCGTTAGAAGCCTGCTCCGTGGACCTGGTGGCGCTGCGTCAGGAACTCGAAGCCTTCATCGAACAGACCACACCCGTACTGCCCGCCACGGAAGAAGAGCGCGACACTCAGCCGACGCTGAGTTTCCAGCGTGTGCTGCAACGCGCGGTCTTCCACGTCCAATCCTCTGGCCGCAGTGAAGTCACCGGCGCCAACGTTCTGGTCGCGATTTTCAGCGAACAGGAATCGCAGGCGGCCTATCTGCTGCGTAAACACGAAGTCAGCCGTCTCGACATCGTTAACTTCATTTCTCACGGTACACGCAAAGACGAGCCGAGCCAGCCTTCCGATAACAGCGGAAGCCAGCCCAGCAATGAAGAGCAAGCAGGCGGGGAGGATCGTATGGAAAACTTCACCACCAATCTCAATCAGCTTGCTCGCGTCGGCGGAATCGATCCGTTGATCGGCCGCGAAAAAGAGCTGGAGCGTGCGATTCAGGTTCTGTGCCGTCGCCGGAAAAATAACCCGCTGCTGGTGGGCGAATCCGGGGTCGGTAAAACCGCCATTGCCGAAGGGCTTGCCTGGCGTATTGTGCAAGGCGACGTGCCAGAGATTATGGCCGATTGCACCATCTACTCGCTGGATATTGGCTCTCTGCTGGCGGGGACAAAATACCGCGGTGATTTTGAAAAACGTTTCAAAGCGCTGCTTAAACAGCTTGAACAGGATACCAACAGCATTCTGTTTATTGACGAAATCCACACCATTATCGGTGCGGGTGCGGCTTCTGGTGGCCAGGTCGATGCGGCCAACCTGATTAAACCGCTGCTCTCCAGCGGCAAAATTCGGGTGATGGGCTCAACCACTTACCAGGAATTCAGCAACATCTTCGAAAAAGACCGTGCTCTGGCGCGTCGCTTCCAGAAGATTGATATTACCGAACCTTCTGTGGAAGAGACGGTGCAGATCATCAACGGCCTGAAACCGAAGTACGAAGCGCACCACGATGTGCGTTACACCGCGAAAGCGGTACGTGCGGCGGTCGAGCTGGCGGTGAAATACATTAACGACCGCCATCTGCCGGACAAGGCTATCGACGTGATCGACGAGGCCGGGGCGCGGGCGCGTTTAATGCCAGCCAGCAAGCGTAAGAAAACCGTCAACGTGGCGGATATCGAGTCGGTGGTGGCACGCATTGCCCGTATTCCTGAGAAGAGCGTCTCGCAGAGCGATCGCGATACGCTGAAAAATCTCGGCGACCGTCTGAAAATGCTGGTCTTTGGTCAGGGTAAAGCGATTGAAGCCTTGACTGAGGCCATCAAGATGGCGCGTGCGGGCCTGGGCCACGAGCACAAACCTGTTGGTTCATTCCTCTTCGCCGGGCCGACCGGGGTCGGGAAAACTGAGGTGACCGTGCAGCTGGCGAAAGCGCTGGGTATTGAGCTGCTGCGTTTTGATATGTCCGAATATATGGAACGTCATACCGTCAGCCGCCTGATTGGCGCGCCTCCGGGCTACGTCGGTTTCGATCAGGGCGGGTTGCTGACCGATGCGGTGATTAAGCATCCGCATGCGGTGCTGCTGCTTGATGAGATCGAAAAAGCGCACCCGGACGTCTTTAACCTGCTGCTGCAGGTGATGGATAACGGCACGCTGACCGACAATAACGGCCGTAAGGCGGACTTCCGTAACGTGGTGCTGGTGATGACCACCAACGCCGGGGTGCGTGAGACCGAACGTAAATCGATCGGCCTTATCCAGCAGGATAACAGCCCGGATGCGATGGATGAGATCAAAAAGATCTTTACGCCGGAATTCCGCAACCGTCTCGACAACATTATCTGGTTCGATCATCTCTCTACGACGGTGATCCATCAGGTGGTGGATAAGTTTATCGTCGAGCTGCAGGTTCAGCTGGATCAGAAAGGCGTCTCGCTGGAAGTGAGCCAGGAAGCACGAGACTGGCTGGCAGAAAAAGGCTACGACCGGGCAATGGGCGCACGTCCAATGGCGCGTGTTATCCAGGATAACCTGAAAAAACCGCTGGCTAACGAGCTGCTGTTTGGTTCGCTGGTTGATGGTGGGCAGGTGACCGTCGCGCTGGATAAAGACAAAGGTGCGTTGACCTATAACTTCCAGAGCGCGCAGAAACATAAACCGGAAACGGCACACTAAGTTCTACCGTGTGGTTATCGGCAAAAGGGTCCATGGTAAACATGGACCCTTTTTTATTGATACCGGCTGAAAATATTCTTACTGGTCAGCTTCCGGGAGTGCCAGCGCCTGGTACGGGGTGAGTTCTACATCGTCGTTATTGTTATCCTTCCAGCGGCAGAACTGTCGGGATTGACACCATTGTGACCAGCGAGCGGCACTGCGCCGTTATCTGTTGAGTGACAACGTTTCCCGTTCCGCTTTCCGGTATCCGATAATCAACCTGACATTGTTCGCTGCGGCCTTCTCCCCACTTAAGCGTTATGTTCCCTTGCAGAGGTCCTACCAGGGCGTACAGCTGGCCAGCCTGGCCGACGTAGCCCGCAAGTGTCCCCTCGCTGTCGGTAGCTTGTGCGCCAAATGGTACTGGTTGCCCGTTGTGCTGTGTCAGATTCAGTATCAGGGTATTTCCCTGGCGGACGCCGTACTCCAGCTTCACTACCGCCCCGGAATAAGGAGCCACTTTTTGTCGGGTGGTACTTAACTCGACGCCATCCGCGGCGCCTTTAAGATCAACGCTGACATCATTGAACTGGTAAGGATTAAGGTTGGGGACCAGCGCATAGCCCCGGCTGTCTACCCGAATTCCAGGCAAGGAGCTGATACCGGCGCCTTCCGCGCCTTTTGCTTCAACGATGGCAAAGGTATCGCTGGTATAAGATGTGGCGCTGAGTCCACCGCTGTGGGCAACCAGGGTACCGTTCAACCCTAACGAAGTACTGATGTAGTGTCGGCCCTTGCTGGCGGTGGCAGATAGCGACGACCACGGGCCTCGATACTGGCCTGACAGCGTACCGGCATTGCCGTTGGCACTGTGATGACTGGTATCGACCCCGTAACTAAACTGCTGATTTTCGCCTGCGCTGCCGAACAGCGACAGTTGCTCACCGTATTTTCCCTGGGCGTCACGGGTCAGACTGCTGCGCAGGTACGGCGTATTCCGTTTGCTATTATCCCCCAGCGGCATATTGAGACTCAGCAGCCAGGTGTTTTCAAATTTGCCGCTGCTGTTACGCCCGCGGGTTGCCGACAGCCCCCAGGAGAGCTTGCCAGTACTGATGTTATACCCCAGTTGGTATTGCTGGTCGTGGCCCTCGCGCCCCCAATAGTTCTGCACGGATCCGCTCAGATAGACCTGCCCTAAGCGCTCACCCAGCCGTTGGTTAAAGGTCAGGGTGGCCCGGTTGCGCGGACGAATAAGACGGTCTGGTGTGGTAGCCCGCTCACGCAGCTGCATCGCATCCTGAATACTGAGATAGCTCTGGGTCGAAAAACGGTAGGTGGCTAAAGAAAAGTTGCTGCCTGTTTCGGGGATATATTTGCTGTAGCTCAGACGATAGCTCTGCCCCTGCATGTTTTCTCCTCTCGGGGCCTTAAAGTTCGTGTGCGTGGCATCCGCCGACACGGCACCAATGATCGTGCCAACCGCCAGACCACCCTGGGCGGCATAATAGTCAGGCGCCATCTGCGCGCCGGTATAAGCGGTAAGTTGATTGGTCAGCCCCTGCTGCCAGGTGATTTCACCGAAGCCCGGTTTGTTGTTGAGTACATCGTTACGCAGTTTCCCTGCGGTAAAGCTGTAGCGCCAGCTTCCCGGGCGCAGCAGCTGGGCGACTGCCGCGTAGGGTACTTCGAATCGTTGCTGCTGGCCGTCAGCCTCTTTTACGGTGACATTCAGCGAGCCGCCATATCCCGTCGGGTAGAGATCATTAATGACAAATTCGCCCGGTGTGACGGTGGTTTCATAGATAACCTGGCCATTCTGACTGACGCTCACCAGCGCGTTTGTCCGGGCTATGCCACGTATTTCCGGCGCATAACCGCGCAGGGATTCTGGGAGCATTCGGTCATCGCTGGTCAGCGACACGCCGGTAAATGGAACGGTGTCGAACAGTTGGCCCTGGGTGTTACTCTCACCCATCAGCAGTCGACCCCGCAGGAAGGGGATGTCACGCTGTAGGTAGGTATTGATGGCGTCGTATTGGCCTGACTGATGCTCCTGCCAGCTGTAGCTGCCATTGTGCCGCAGATACCAGCCGCCAAGGTTGAACCCGGCATTTATCAGCCCGTAGGCCTGCTGATAATCGCGGCCATAGGACGATGTGCGCCAGGCTCCGAGGTTATAACCCAGTATCGCCGCCGTCACGCCCTGGTCCCACTGGGCGTAGGGCACCGTGCCGCGGGCCGTACGCTGCACGAGGATCTGTGGCAGCGTCAGGTTCAGTCGCTGACGGCCGCTGTCATAATCGCGGGTGGCATCAGGCAGTCGGGTTGCCAGGTTCTGACAATCACCCGTTTCTGCTGGTTTAAGGGTATCGTCAGCCAGGGGCAGGGACCGCAGCAGACTTTCCGGCGCACAGAGTAGGGTGCCGCCGTCCGGAAGCGCCCGGAAGGTAATATTTTCCTTGCTAAAAAATTCACCGTTCAGCCAGATTTCGGTTTCGTGTACGCCTGGCATCGCTGCGGCGCCGTAACGAAAACGCGTCAGGTCAAGCTGATCGGGATTCTGAAGATTCAGAAACGATGGGTCAAACTCCATCGTGTCGTCCGCACTAGCAAAAGATGACAGCGCTAAGGTAATGGCTGCCAGAAGTGGATGCAGTGCGGGAAAATGAGTGTTGTCGCGCCTGGGCTTTTGGGCTGGGTTCTTCTCCGCCATCCTCCGGCTCCTTGTCTCTTTTATTGTTATGTTACGGCCCTGTTGTCCTGAGCCTGTTGCGGTAATCTATTTTGGCGAATGCTGGCGTATCGCCCCGTAATCATTGACGCTTCGCCAGCTGCTCACTGTGCCGGCCTGGCTGCCCTTGGCGGTAAATGTTCGATGGCTAAACGGCGGTACGGTATCGGCTTCTGTCACAACCCTGCGGCCATCAAGCGTGGTTTCGACATCCACCAGATTGATATTCCAGGGGGTGTCGTTGGTGGCGGTCAGACGGTTACCCGAACTTTTCCAGCGCAGAGTACTGGCGGCCGCTTCCGGGGTCCCTTGCAGACCGGCAGGGCGGAAAAGTAGTTTTATCCGGGTACGAAACGCCATCTGCAGGAAGCTTTTACTTTCTTCGCCTTTAAGTTTTGGCGGGACTTCCAGCGCGTTAAACCACAGCAGCGATTCACGGTCCGCCGCTAAACCGCTGCCGGTGTAACGAATACGTACTGACTGGCTTTTGCCGGAATCAATGCGGTTAACGGGGGGCGTCAATACAAACGGAACCTTCATCAGGTCCGGAGAAACATCAGCATGGCCATCATCAATCCAGCTCTGCAGCAGAACAGGTTCTTTGCCCTGGTTACTTATCTGTACCGTCACCTCACGTTCGGACTGCGGATAGATGACCCGAGTGGATGAAATGGTCGTAGCCGCCAAGGCTGATGTGCAGAGCATGGTGGAAAGCCCTACGGCCATAAGGGGAAAAACTGAGGAACGTATTGCCATCTGCGGTACTCCATGACCGTAGAATAAAGAGGCGGGACAGGCCCGCCTGAGGGAGAACTTATTTGTACTGAAGGTTGTAAACTACGCTTGCGGACACGGCACCAGCCTTCGCCACGCCGGTTGCATAGTAACGGGCGGTATACGGCAGAGTGGCGGTACCGCCTTTAACAGAGAGATAGCCAGCATCGGTAATCTGCTCCGTGCTACCGGCTTTAATCACGTTCCCGGTAGTACCGTCTAACAGCTGAACGTCCACGTTTTCAGCATCGCCGGTGTTGATCAGGCGACCATCGGCGTTGACGTTGGTGCCGGCTTCAAAGAAGGCTGAAGCAGTTTCCAGAGTACCGGTGCAACCGCTCAACGCCATGGTAAACTGAGTTTCACCCGCGGTTTTGGCGGCAGCATTTAATGAACCTGCAGACGCTGTTGGCAGGGTCACGGTATTGCTTGCGGCCCCGCCACTGATGGAAGGCGTACAGGTGTTTGCTGTTACAGTACCTTCAAAGGTGATGGTACCGGTGTTAGCCATCGTCTGGGCGGTGAATCCGACCATTGCTGTAATAGCCAGAGAGAGGATTGTTTTTTTCATACTGCTTTCCTTGTTTTAGGTTGTGTTTAATCCGAAATAACCCGGGGTGTTTGTAATTTAATGTGTGAGAGGGGGCTGAATAGATGGATATACTCTCTCCCTTTCTGAATTTATTTCGTGGCAATTATGCTGTCATGTCCGCAAGGAATGAAAATCGGTAGATGGAATCAATGGTTCTAAAAGTAACAGGTGCTGACTATTAAGCGAAAAGCAAAACAAACAAAACAAGTAAAAGTTTATAAAATACATGCGGATAGTGGCTATTGATTCATTAGAAAATAACAATCAAAATGATAGTGATGGCATTGGTTATATATTTATCAGATTATTAATAAGGATTTATAAAGGTTAGAAGCTTAACGGCGCAGGAAGAGTGGGCGTGTTTATTTATGCTGGGCTTCATTACTAATTTCATTATTGATGAGAGTAATGTTTGTTTCTCTGCTGGAAGGGAATATTCAGATATTGACCCGAGGCGTACCTGCGCTACTTCACTGGGTACTATTTCCCCAGTTATTCAGGATAGTGACATTTTTAGAATGTACAGGGTTGGGTAAGGGGGAGAGGGTAAGCGCAGGTTGTCTTTTACAATATTTATCTGGCAGGTTGTTTTTTTGTGAGGTTAGGCTCTTTGGCGCAGGGCCTGCCGCTTTTTATTACTTGTACTGAACCGTGAAAGTAACTTTCCCGTTCGCCGTTCCCCCGGTGATACGCTCGCCGGTCTGAACATAGCGAGCGGCCAGTGGAATTGACATACTGGTAAAGCCATTTACAGGCAAATTTGCTGAATATCCACGATTGAACCGTATGAAATTTGATGCCGCGCTGGTCAATGAACCTATTCCTATCTGGATCCCCACGCCACCAGCAGACGACTCCCCGGCATCAACGGCCATAATGCCACTGGTATTGTCTATAATCGTCGTGAGCGGTGTCAGTTTGAAGGTATATTGATTCTGCGTAGCGGGTCCATTCGAGGAAACTGCGCCGCCATTGACCTGAGTATGCCCGGCATAATAACCATGAAACTGGCCGCATCCGGTCATGCGAATTGACGCATCCTGCCACTCCGTACCCGAGCCTTTTCCCGCAAACTGGGACGCGTCCCATGTCCCCATCATGACCTTAACATCCGGTGTCGTACAGGTTGGTGCTGTCACCGTAACGGAACCTTTCAGAGACGACTTTTGCACAACAACCATGCTATCGGCCTGGCCGTAGAGTCGTTCAAAGGACGGCAGCGATTCTCCGTTAATCATCCCTGGGGTTACCGGCCCACTGGCGGTTTTAATGAGCAACACACTCAGAGTATATTCTGCACCAATGACCTCACCTGTGCTGACAGCGCCCACGAAAGAGCAATTTATGGAATCTGAACAGGATGCAGCAGATACAAGATCATTCCCTTGGGCACCGGTGTTAAATGCTACTCCTACTCCGGGTAATGAGGTGGTATAGACTCGTGAACCTGAAGGTA
This sequence comes from Enterobacter sp. JUb54, assembly GCF_014298075.1. Lineage (GTDB taxonomy): Bacteria > Pseudomonadota > Gammaproteobacteria > Enterobacterales > Enterobacteriaceae > Klebsiella > Klebsiella lignicola. Next base: position 2,267,096 of record NZ_CP060418.1, on the reverse strand, counting down.
TCAGCGTCGCTGGAACGTTAAAATCATCCACGGAACCGATATCAGCTCCAGAATCGATGACCTTTAGCTGTCTGTAAAATGCTCCACTCTGCGTACAAATAATGCTTACCCGCCATATTGCCTGGAAAGCGCCGCGATATAACACCGTCCCTACCGGCAGGTCTGCCGGGGCTGATATCGAGGCGGCCAGGGGTACTACGCTGATGGCCGGGGCAGTTAGTGAGGGTTTACCTTCTGCGGGTTCACCTATTTGACAGGAAGCCAGCGCATTTCTGCCTGCCAGACCGGCTATCATAATGGCAAATGCTGTCAGAACGTCCATTCTGCGATTCATCAAGGCTCCTTTTGCAGTTATTCATGATAATTATGCAGTTTTACTGGACAGGGATGAAAGTCGGTTAAAGGAATCAATGCTTCCAAAGCAACAGGTGCTGACTATTGAACGGTAAAATAAAATAAAATAAAATAAAATAAACAAAACAAATAAAAGCCATGCGTATTCAGTTTGATAGGCTGCTGGTCAGGGTTTTGAAGTCCGGAAATCAAAGTGCCAAAAGTGACGCGTAATGTGTATTTATCAGATAATGCAGAAAAATAAACCCATAAGAATGGCATGTTGATTTTTAGTTTCTTTTTGTTGTGTTGGTTTCGTTTTAATGAAAATCTGAAAAATTTATTTTTGCAGCCTGAACAAGGAATGGCGTATGGAAACAGGCTTGTTTTTTTTATAAGGTAGTGCATACAAATAAGTCTATTTTACGCTGAGTTTTAAAAGCAACAATAATTCAACATGATTATTTCATAACAGGCGCAGCTGATGGTTAAGCAGTATTTAATTGATGATCAAATTATCTTTTCGCCAGCAGAACAAAAACTCCTGTCGGTGGCGAGCGGAAAGGGAAAAGTAATGCACGGCAACGTCTCTCGCTGCCTTGAACTGCTCATTATGCATCAGGGAACGGTGATTCCTCAAAATGAACTGGTTTTGTACGGTTGGGGAAAGGATGTCAGTGCTTCAGTCACCACGGCAGCATATTATCAGTGCTTTGTTAATCTTAGAAAAAATCTAAAAGAGCTGGATTACACTTATGAGTTAGTGGTTACACTCAGAAAAGTGGGAGTCAAAATAGATTCAGGGGTTAACATTAGCCTCCTTGGGCAGGAGGATGAATCACCTCGTGACGTCAGTGACGAAGATAAAACACACGATGACTTACTTTGCGTATCAAATCCGGTTGTCAGAAAGGAAAAAGCACCCGTATCGAAAGTAAAAGCATTCGTCATGGCTTCTTTTGCGACAGTGCTGGCAGTTTTGATCTATTTGGTTACCCTGACTCCGGCTGAGGGGATAGAAGGGTTCGTCCAAATTAAAAATTACCCAGCCTGTTATCGCTACAACACCAAAAACGTCGACAACAGCACTCCCACGCAGTTTATGATTGAGCAAAAAAACACCTGCGATGGAGAGAGAAATTACTACATCTCATACTTCTCCACCTCACCACGATTAAGTTACTTCTCTTGTGGGAAGGAAAGTTCGTCATTTTGTGAATCCGTCACTCATATACTTTATTTAAAATGAAAAAATACCTGATTGCGTTGTCTTTTTTAATGTTTCTGCTGTCGCCTGCTGCGGTATCTGCTCAGGGGATTACTTGCAATGTACATCATCAACTCATTCACCATGGTGACACCATAACCTCTGGCTATCACTTTTCGATGGAAAACGGTAAGGGTGTACTTAAGGTCCATGGCAGGATTGAAAGCGATGGGAAGAGAAATGTGATTAGCAGAAACATCATCTTTGACTATCAGCTGGAGAACGGCATGTATCATGCGAAAAGCAAAGATTTGCGCCTGATTCCTGTGGATGATGTACCCGATACGCTGTTGGCCAAACACTATCCCGCTTTTTTTTACCAGCCCGATAAAGAGATCACGTTTTCGCTCACCAAGGTGAGAAATGGGTCCTGGCTCATTAGTTTTGTCTCTACACCGCTGTTTTACTGCAACAAAGCGGCGTAATCGACAGGCGGGTATTCCGGTGCGCGTGAGTTTACGGTCGGGGGAATTGATGCGGTTTTAGTCGGATGCAGAAATGAAAAGGCCGGGAATTATCCCGGCCTTCAGCATCTGACGCCACGAGGGCGGAAAACTATCAGCGACTACGGAAGACAATGCGGCCTTTGCTCAGGTCGTACGGGGTCAGCTCAACAGTCACTTTGTCGCCCGTCAGAATGCGGATGTAGTTCTTACGCATTTTACCGGAAATATGCGCAGTTACCACGTGACCGTTTTCCAGTTCTACGCGGAACATTGTGTTAGGCAACGTGTCAAGTACGGTGCCCTGCATTTCAATATTGTCTTCTTTGGCCATCTAGTCCTCTGGGGTATCACTACCGTAGTTTTGAACCGGCAAGATAATGCCGAAGTTCAGCGAGTAAGTAAAGTTTTACGTTATACCCGGCATACTTCAAATTGCATGAGCATTGGCTGTCCTCGTTCACCACAGTCACTTTCTTCGGTAAGCTTCTGCGGATTCCCTGCGTCGCCGTCTGCCTGCAAATCAAATTATTTAGGGTATAGACGTTTATCTTTCTGGCTGTCTTCGCTTACGCGGTCACATAGTTATTGATGCTGCCAGGGGCTTAACGTTGCCAACCCGACGCATCCTAAATTGTTCAGGATATAAATTTCTGAAGTAGTTTTGGCGCATTGCCCGTAATCCACACGGAAAAGCCGTATGACAGGCGCAAACGTAAAGGGGGAGTGACAGAACGATGGGCGTTATCTGACTCTTATGATTCCCAAACGGCGGCGGGGCAACAGGCAGAAGCTACTCTACGGCGCAATTATACCATCATGGTGAAAAATGTGCTGAAAACATTTACTCGTGGCCGGCAAATAGCACCCTCGGTACCCAAAACCGCGCAGGCAGGCGGCGGGTACGCAATTCGGCCAGACGGTCAAGGTAATCACGGCGGGGGATTTCGACGGCCCCCAGCGATGCCGTATGATTATTCAGCACCTGGCAGTCAATCAATTTACCGCCGTCGCGGCTAAATGACTGGCAGAAAATCAGTAACGCCGTTTTTGAGGCATTTTCTGCATGGCTGAACATCGACTCACCACAAAACAACGCCCCCTGAGCCACGCCATACATGCCGCCCACCAGGGTGTCGTCTTGCCAGACTTCAATCGAGTGCGCATGGCCCAGCTCATGGAGCTGGTGATAGGCCTTAACGATGCCGGGGGTGATCCACGTGCCTTCGTCACGGTTCTCGGCGCAACCTTCAATGACCTGGCCAAATGCATGGTTGAGCGTGACGCGATAGGGAGAGCGTTGGTGAAAACGCTTCATGCTGCGGCTGAGGTGAAACTGTTCTGGCCACAGGACCGCGCGGGGATCGGGAGACCACCATAAAATAGGATCGCCCGGAGAGAACCAGGGGAAAATGCCGTGCTGATAGGCCATCAACAGGCGTGACGGGCTGAGATCGCCGCCGAGCGCCAGCAGGCCATTCGGTTCGCGCAGGGCGCCTTCCGGGGAAGGGAAGGCAATGGACTGACGGGAGAGCTGAACCAGACGCATTTTAACCTCAATACGCACCAGGCAATTGTCCAATAGACTCGTGGCGTTTCAGCTAGCCACCACCGTTGTCGTTTCAGGCTAACGGCTGGCACAAGGGCACCATGTCGGTGCCCTGAAACGCCTAAAGTATATACGCAAAACGAGGGGAAATATCCCGTCTACAGACGCTGTTTAAACTGGTAATAACGCCCTTGTTTCGCCAGCAGTTCTGCGTGATTACCTTGCTCAATAATCTTCCCGTTGTCCATGATAATTATCTGATTAAAACGTGCCAGTCCGCGCAGACGGTGGGTAACCATCAGGACGGTTTTTTCACGCATCACGTCACTCAGTAAATCAAGGATTTGGCTTTCTGTTGTCGCATCAAGCCCTTCGGTGGGCTCATCAAGCAGCATCAGCGGCGCATCATGCAGCAGGGCACGGGCGATGGCCAGCCGGCGTAGCTCGCCGCCGGAAAGTTGACGACCGCCTTCACCCAACCAGGCATTGAGGCCGCTGTCTTCCAGCAGTTTCTCCAGACCCACGCGTTCCAGGGTGCTGGTGAGCTGAGCATCGCTGGCGCCAGGGGCGGCCAGCAGCAGGTTGTCGCGCAGCGTGGCGCTGAACAGATGCACCCGCTGAGGAACAACGCTCATCGCCCGACGCAGGGAAGCTTCATTGATGTGCGTTAACGGTTGACCGTTAAGCAGGATCTCACCCTGCGCCGGATCCCAGGCGCGGGTCAGAAGTTGCAACAGTGTCGATTTGCCGCAGCCGGTACGCCCCAGAATCGCGATATGCTCGCCTGCCTTGACCTGCAACGAGACGGTATCCAGCGCCGGAGCCGGCTGTTGCGGATAGCTAAAGGTGACCTTATCCAGGGTCAGCGCAACCCGCTCAGGCGCTTGTTCCGCACCAGGCACGAAAGTGACTTCTGGCTGTTGTTCGGTAATTTGCGTGATCCGACGAGCGGAAGCAATGACCTGACCAAGATGCTGAAACGCGCCGGTGACCGGGGCCAGCGCTTCAAATGCGGCCAGGGCGCAAAAAACAAACAGGGCGATCAGCGCGCCAGGCTGGCTGTTTCCGCCAACCCCGGCAGAGGCCAGCCACAGCATGGCAATCACCGCGATACCGCCAATCAGCAGCATCAACGCCTGCGACAGGGCAGTGAGATCCGCCTGGCGACGTTGTGCTTCCTGCCAGCGCTGTTCGGTCTTTTCCATCTGCGCCCGGTAGCGGTCACTGGCGCTGAACAGCATCAGCTCTGCCTGGCCTTGTAACCAGGAGGTCAACTGCTGGCGATATTGTCCGCGCTGCTGGGTGATATGTTCACCCGTCGGTTTTCCGGCGCGATAAAACAGCGGCGGCAAAATAACCAGCGTTAACAGCATGATCCCGCCCAGAGTCAGCGCCAGCGTGACGTCGAGAATACTCAGGCCAGCGGTAACCACCAGAATGACAACCAGCGCGCCAACCAGCGGGGAGATCACCCGCAAGTAGAGGTGGTCCAGCGTATCGACGTCGGCAACCACCCGGTTAAGGAGTTCACCCTGACGAAAACGCGCCAGCCCGGCAGGGGAGAGCGGCAGCAGTTTGCTGAAGGTGAATACCCGCAGATGTTGCAGCACGCGGAAGGTGGCGTCATGGCTGACAAGACGCTCAAAATAGCGACCGGCGGTACGCAGAATTGCCGCACCACGCACGCCTGCGGCCGGGAGCATATAGTTGAAGCTGTAGATGCCGGCGACTCCCACTACGGCACTGGCGGATAAGAACCAGCCCGAAAGCGTCAGCAGGCCAATGCTGGCCAGCAGGGTGATAATCGCCAGGACTACGCCGATCGTCAGCAGCCAGATATGCCGCTTGTACAACGCCAGATAAGGCAGTAATGCACGCATTTAAATCTCCTCCTGACGGTGGGCTAGCAGGGTCGCAAAATGACCCTCGGCGGCGGCCAACTGAGCATAGGTACCCTGTTCGACAATCTGACCATCCCGCATCACCCAAATCGCATCCCAATCGGCGAGACCTTCCAACTGGTGGGTGACCATCAGCGTGGTTTGTTGCGACGAGGCGTTAAACAACGCCTGCATCACCCGCTGCTCGCTATGGGCATCGAGGCTGGCTGCAGGTTCATCTAATAGCAGCAGACGGCAGGGCACCAGCAGCGCGCGCGCCACGGCAATGCGCTGTGCCTGGCCGACGGACAGGCGACCGGCCTGATCGCCGACCGGCGTGTGAATGCCTTGCGGCAGCTGAGAGACAAATTCACTGACCCAGGCTTTATCCAGCGCTAGCTGAAGCTGTGCGTCGGTGGCTTCTGGCCAGGCCAGCAGCACGTTTTCACGCAGGGTTGCCGCCGGGAGTTGAGGGTTCTGGCCCACCCAACTGAGCAGGCGATGCCAGCGGCTGGCGTCGAGGTCGCGCAGTTCAATACCGTTGACCAGCAGCGAACCTTCGTAAGGAAGAAAACCGGTTAGGGTGTTGAGGAGTGAGCTTTTCCCCGAACCACTTTGGCCCACCAGTACCACGCGCTTGCCGGCTGGAAGCGTAAAGTTGATCGGACCCGCCAGCGTTTTTCCTTCCGGGGACTTAATCAACAAATCATGCGCTTCAAGGCGAATCAGCTCATTGTCACTGAGCACTTTTTCACCTTTTTTATCCTGTGCCAGCGGCGTTTCCATAAACGTCTTCAGGCTGTCCGCGGCGCCAATGGCCTGCGCTTTGGCGTGGTAGAAGGTGCCCAAATCACGCAGCGGCTGGAAAAACTCCGGCGCCAGGATCAGGGTCAGGAAACCCGACATCAAGGTCACCCCGACGCCATAATGGCCGAAATTCAGCTCGCCGAGATAGGAGAAGCCGAAATAGACCGCCACCAGCGCAATAGAGAGGGAGGTGAAAAACTCCAGCACGCCCGACGAGAGAAAGGCGAGGCGTAACACTTCCATCGTCCGCTGGCGGAAATCCTGGGATGCTTCACGAATATTGTCGGTTTCTGCTTCACCGCGGTGAAACAGTCGCAGCGTCTCCATGCCGCGCAGGCGGTCGAGGAAATGGCCGCTTAACCGGGCCAGCGCCAGAAAGTTACGGCGGTTGGCATCAGCCGCGCCCATGCCGACCATCGCCATAAACAGCGGGATCAGCGGTGCGGTACCAAGCAGAATCAGTGCGGCTGCCCAGTTAATCGGGAAAATAGTCAGGACAATCAGCAACGGTACGCAGGCCGCCAGCGTCATCTGCGGCAGATAGCGCGCGTAGTAGTCGTGCATATCATCGATTTGCTCAAGAATGAGCGTCGCCCAGCTTCCTGCTGGTTTGCCCTGAATCCATGCCGGGCCCGCCTGCTGTAAGCGATCGAGCACCTGGCGGCGGATTTCGCAACGAATATGCTGTCCGGCCATGAACCCCACTCGTTCGCGGAACCACACCACCCAGGCACGGAGAATAAAAATTAATGCCAGCACAATAAACGGCAGCACCAGCGCCGTTGCCGGAATATTCTCCATGATCATACGATGAAGGATCCGCGCCAGCAGCCAGGCCTGGCCGACGAGCAGCAGACCGCTAATGACCCCCAAGGCACGGGAAATCATCAACCAGCGACGGGAGAGAATGCTTTGATTTTTTAACCAACGTGTTAACTCTTGCTGACGGGTTTTATTCATTGCGCACTTTGCAGGTGTAGTTATGAGGTTTTTAGGCTGGGCAATGTTACAACGAGGAAAAAATAAAGGCGACTTTTCGTCGCCTTCTTTACCTTTGTTACTGACTTGTAAAGATTATTTGCACGCGTCGGCTAAACCATCAAGATAACGCTCGGCATCCAGTGCCGCCATGCATCCGGTACCGGCAGAGGTGATCGCCTGACGATAGATGTGGTCCATCACATCGCCTGCGGCGAAGACGCCCGGAACGCTGGTCTGGGTGGCGTTGCCGTGGATCCCAGACTGTACTTTGATATAGCCGTTTTCCAGCGCCAGCTGACCTTCAAAGATGGCGGTGTTAGGGCTGTGGCCGATAGCAACAAACAGACCGGCAACGTCCAGAGACTCGATATTGTCGCTATTTTGTGTGTCGCGCAGGCGCAGACCGCTCACGCCCATTTGATCGCCGGTAACCTCTTCCAGGGTACGATGGGTGTGCAGCACGATGTTGCCGTTTGCCACTTTATCCATCAGGCGATTAATGAGGATTTTTTCGGCGCGGAACGAATCACGACGGTGAATCAGATGGACTTCGGAGGCGATGTTAGACAGATACAGCGCTTCTTCAACCGCGGTGTTGCCGCCGCCGATCACGGCGACTTTCTGGTTACGGTAGAAGAAACCGTCACAGGTTGCACAGGCGGATACGCCGCGGCCTTTGAACGCTTCTTCCGATGGCAGTCCCAGATAACGTGCAGACGCGCCGGTGGCGATAATTAAGGCGTCACAGGTGTATTCACCGCTGTCACCCACCAGACGGAAAGGGCGGTTCTGCAGATCGACGCTGTTGATATGGTCGAAAATAATTTCGGTATCAAACTTTGTTGCATGCTCATGCATGCGTTCCATCAGCAGCGGGCCGGTCAGATCGTTCGGATCGCCAGGCCAGTTTTCCACTTCTGTCGTGGTGGTCAACTGACCCCCTTTTTCCATGCCGGTAATCAGCACTGGTTGCAGGTTTGCGCGCGCTGCGTAGACGGCAGCGGTATATCCCGCAGGTCCAGAACCAAGAATAAGCAGTTTACTGTGTTTGGTCGTGCCCATGAGATCCCCATAATTTATTGGCATACATTGGGCTGGATTGTAGGGAATTTGTTGTCGTAAAAAAAGAGCACAGCGATTTTGTTAACGATGTGTGCAATAGAAGTAGCCGATGAATTGGTGATTTTACGAACGAGGAATATAACTAATTCTACTGTCAGCGGGACAATTATAAGATGAAAACATGAGAATCAACGGGGGGGTATAATGAATATCTGGCATCTTGTACTAAAAATCGATGTTTTGCTTTGACAATCCCCTGTGCTTTTGCGAAAACATTCATGGAAGAAAAAAAAGTGTTTCGCGTGTGGCGAATTTTCATGCACGCAAATGCCATTTTTATCCGGGTTAGCGAAATCTACGCATGGTGTGGACAGACGCCATGCGTGATGTTGGTGACTGCCGTCAGGCAACGGGCTTCTCACGTACCCCTGGGTTACTCAATGTCGTAAAGGGTAATAACAGGATGGACTCGGGCAGTGAAGGCTCTGAGTCGGAACAGGAGTAGGGAAGGAATACAGAGAGACAATAATAATGGTAGATAGCAAGAAGCGCCCTGGCAAAGATCTCGACCGCATCGATCGTAATATTTTGAATGAGCTGCAAAAAGACGGGCGTATTTCAAACGTCGAGCTTTCTAAACGGGTGGGACTTTCACCGACGCCTTGCCTTGAGCGCGTGCGTCGACTGGAAAGACAGGGTTTTATTCAGGGCTATACGGCGCTGCTCAACCCGCATTATCTGGATGCATCACTTCTGGTATTTGTTGAGATTACTCTGAATCGTGGCGCGCCGGATGTGTTTGAGCAATTTAACTCCGCTGTGCAAAAACTTGAAGAAATTCAAGAGTGTCATCTGGTTTCCGGTGATTTCGACTATCTGTTGAAAACCCGTGTACCGGATATGTCAGCGTATCGCAAATTACTGGGCGAAACCCTGCTGCGCCTGCCGGGTGTAAACGACACCCGTACCTATGTGGTAATGGAAGAAGTCAAGCAAAGCAATCGTCTGGTTATTAAGACGCGCTAACACGGAACAGGTGCAAACTCGTCGCAGTTTGATTACACTCCTGTTAATCCATACAGCAACAGTGCCGGGGAGACCCGGCACTGTTGTCCGTTTTAGCAGCAGGCAGGAAACAGCCTGATACCTGGAGAGCCTTTTTTGAGCCAGGAATACACCGAAGACAAAGAAGTCAAACTGACAAAGTTAAGCAGCGGGCGCCGACTCCTTGAGGCGTTACTCATCCTTTGCTCTCTGTTTGCCATCTGGCTGATGGCAGCATTACTGAGCTTTAATCCCTCGGATCCTAGCTGGTCACAAACGGCCTGGCACGAACCCATTCACAACATAGGCGGCATACCCGGCGCCTGGCTTGCCGATACGCTATTTTTCATCTTTGGCGTGATGGCTTACACCATTCCGGTGATCATCATCGGCGGATGCTGGTTTGCCTGGCGTAACCAGACGAACGACGAGTACATCGACTATTTCGCCGTCTCGTTACGGCTGATTGGCGCACTGGCGCTGATCCTCACCTCCTGCGGTCTGGCGTCAATCAATGCCGATGATATCTGGTATTTCGCGTCCGGTGGCGTTATCGGCAGCTTGCTGAGCACCACCCTGCAACCGTTGCTGCACAGCAGCGGCGGCACGATCGCACTGCTGTGTATCTGGGCGGCGGGTTTAACGCTGTTTACCGGCTGGTCATGGGTGAGCATCGCCGAAAAACTCGGCGGCGCTATCCTTTCTATCCTTACCTTCGCCAGCAACCGTACCCGTCGCGACGACACCTGGGTGGATGAGGACGAATACGAAGATGATGAAGATGACGTCGACGACGACGCGAAACCGCAAGGGTCGCGCCGCGCACGTATTTTACGCAGCGCCTTAGCGCGTCGGCAGCGTCTGGCAGAAAAATTCTCTAACCCGATGGGGCGCAAGACCGATGCTGCGCTGTTCTCCGGCAAGCGCATGGACGATGCCGAAGAAGAGGTGCAGTTCAGCGCGAAGGGCGCTCCCGTTGCGGCTGATGATGTGCTCTTCTCCGGTTCCAGCGCAGCACGTCCGGCAGATGCTGACGATGTCCTGTTCTCTGGCGCCAGCGCAACGCGTCCTGGTGATTTTGACCCGTACGACCCGTTGCTGAATGGCCACAATATTGCCGACCCGCTGACCTCTGCAGCCGCCGCGACCGCGGCACCGCAGGCGTGGGCCGAGTCAGAGGCCGGCCTTGCGCCGCAAACGGCGTATCAACCGGAAGCGGTACAGCCGCCGGTTTATCAGCCAGATCCGACTTACCCGCAGCATCAGGCTTATCAGCGTGAGCAGGCGCCGGTACAGCAGCCGGTGTATCAGCCGGAGCCGACTTATCCGCAGCATCAGGTCTATCAGCCTGAGCAGGCGCCGGTACAGCAGCCGGTGTATCAGCCGGAGCCGACTTACCCGCAGCATCAGGCCTACCAGCCTGAGCAGGCGCCGATACAGCAGCCGGTGTATCAGCCAGAACCGACGTACCCGCAGCATCAGGCCTACCAGCCTGAGCAGGCACCGGTACAGCAGCCGGTGTATCAGCCGGAGCCGACTTATCCGCAGCATCAGGCCTATCAGCCTGAGCAGGCACCGGTACAGCAGCCGGCGTATCAGCCAGAGCCGCCGGTTTCTTCTGCGCCTGCGGTTGAGCCTGAAGCGCCGCAGGAGGATGTGAAACCGCAGCGTCCGCCGATGTACTATTTCGAAGAAGTCGAAGAGAAGCGGGCGCGTGAGCGCGAACAGCTGGCCGCCTGGTATCAGCCGATTCCTGAGCCAGCCAGCCCGGTCGCCACTCGGCCGATAACGTCAGCGCCGGCCCCGGCACCTGCCGCTGAGGCTGCGGCTGTCAGCGCACTTGCTGCCGGCGTGCATCAGGCCACCGGCCCGGCAGCCACGGCGGCAACGGTAGCCGCTGCTTCTGTGGCATCTTCTGCCGCACCGCTGTTCAGTCCGGCATCCGGTGGGCCGCGCGTGCAGGTGAAAGAAGGGATTGGTCCAAAACTGCCGCGTCCTAACCATGTCCGCGTTCCGACACGCCGTGAGCTGGCATCCTACGGCATTAAACTCCCGTCGCAGCGCATGGCTGAAGAACAGGCCCGTAAAGCCGAGTTCGACCAGAATTATGATGATGAACCGTTAACGGACGAAGAAGTCGATGCGTTGGAGCAGGACGAGCTGGCTCGCCAGTTTGCCGCGACCCAGCAGCAGCGCTACGGGGAAGTCTACGCATCGGATGAAGACGACGATGACGGTGCTGCTGAAGCCGAGCTGGCCCGCCAGTTTGCGGCTTCTCAGCAGCAGCGTTATAGCAGCGAACAGCCGCAGGGCGCGACGCCGTTCACCCCGGCAGATTATGATTTTTCACCGATGAAAGCGCTGGTTGACGACACGCCGAAAGCGCCGCTGTTTACCCCGACGCCAGAAGCGCAACCGCCGGTACAGCAGCATAATCAGCAGCACTACCAGCAGCCGGTGACGCCGCCGCCAGCGATGCAGCCTCAGGTTTCTCAACCGGTGCATCAGCAGCCAGTGCATCAACAGCAGGTACACCAGCCGGTGCAGCATCCGCAGATGGCGCCGCAGGTTCATCCTGCAGCCCAAAGCTATCAGCCGCAGCAGCAGGCACATGCGCCTTCGCAGAGCACCGCTCAGCCGCCGCAGGAGAGCCTGATTCACCCGCTGCTGATGCGTAATGGCAACAGCCATCCGGTGCCGCGTCCGACGACGCCGCTGCCTTCTCTGGATCTGCTGACGCCACCGCCAGCCGAGATCGAACCGGTTGATACGTTTGCACTTGAGCAAATGGCGCGTCTGGTGGAAGCCCGTCTGGCCGATTTCCGCATCAAGGCCGATGTTGTGAACTACTCTCCGGGTCCGGTGATCACTCGCTTCGAGCTGAATCTGGCGCCTGGCGTGAAGGCCGCGCGTATTTCAAACCTGTCACGGGATCTGGCGCGATCGCTCTCTACCGTCGCGGTTCGCGTCGTGGAAGTCATTCCGGGCAAACCGTACGTTGGCCTGGAGCTGCCGAATAAAAAGCGTCAGACCGTCTACCTGCGTGAAGTGCTGGACTGCACGAAATTCCGCGATAACCCATCGCCGCTGACCGTGGTGTTGGGGAAAGATATCGCCGGCGATCCGGTGGTGGCCGATCTGGCGAAAATGCCGCACCTGCTGGTTGCCGGTACCACCGGTTCCGGTAAATCGGTCGGTGTGAACGCTATGATCCTCAGCATGCTCTATAAAGCGCAGCCGGAAGATGTGCGTTTCATCATGATCGACCCGAAAATGCTTGAACTGTCGGTCTATGAAGGTATCCCGCATCTGTTAACCGAAGTGGTCACGGACATGAAAGACGCCGCCAACGCCTTGCGCTGGAGCGTGAACGAGATGGAACGTCGCTACAAGCTGATGTCGGCGCTCGGCGTGCGTAACCTCGCGGGTTACAACGAGAAAATCGCCGAAGCGGCGCGGATGGGACGTCCGATCCCGGATCCGTACTGGAAACCGGGCGACAGCATGGATGCCGTGCATCCGGTGCTTGAAAAGCTGCCGTATATCGTGGTTCTGGTGGATGAATTCGCCGACCTGATGATGACCGTCGGCAAGAAGGTAGAAGAGCTGATCGCACGTCTGGCGCAGAAAGCGCGTGCCGCGGGTATTCACCTGGTGCTGGCAACGCAGCGTCCGTCCGTCGATGTGATCACGGGCCTGATCAAAGCGAACATCCCGACGCGTATCGCCTTCACCGTGTCGAGTAAAATTGACTCGCGTACCATCCTCGATCAGGGTGGGGCCGAATCGCTGCTGGGCATGGGGGATATGCTCTACTCCGGGCCGAACTCCACCATGCCGGTTCGTGTGCATGGCGCGTTTGTACGCGACCAGGAAGTTCACGCGGTAGTCCAGGACTGGAAAGCTCGCGGACGTCCGCAGTATGTCGACGGCATCACGTCGGATAGCGAAAGCGAAGGCGGCGGCGGTGGTTTTGACGGATCGGAAGAGCTGGATCCGTTGTTCGATCAGGCGGTGAACTTCGTGACTGAAAAGCGTAAAGCGTCGATTTCCGGCGTGCAGCGTCAGTTCCGTATCGGTTACAACCGCGCAGCCCGTATCATCGAGCAAATGGAAGCGCAGGGTATCGTCAGCGAACAGGGCCATAACGGCAACCGTGAAGTGCTGGCGCCGCCTCCCTTCGAGTAAGTGCAAAGTTGGGTAAATAAGCGCAAAATCAGCATTGTCTTCTGTCCCGCCGCCTCAGGCGGTCCTAAATTAGGGGCAGAAGAGGCTCCCGCGTCGGGAGTGACGCACATTAAGGAATAACAATGAAAAAACTCGCAATCACCTGTGCATTACTGTCTGGCTTTATGGTCAGCCAGGTTTGGGCGGATGCCGCCAGTGATTTGAAAGGCCGCCTCGATAAGGTGAGCAGTTTCCACGCCAGCTTCACGCAAAAAGTGACGGATGGTAGCGGTAATGCGGTTCAGGACGGGCAGGGCGACCTGTGGGTGAAACGCCCTAATCTCTTTAACTGGCACATGACTCAGCCAGATGAAAGTATCCTGGTCTCCGACGGCAAAACGCTGTGGTTCTATAACCCGTTTGTTGAGCAGGCGACGGTGACCTGGCTGAAAGACGCCACCAGCAACACGCCGTTTATGCTGATTGCCCGTAACCAGGCGAACGACTGGCAGCAGTACAATATCAAGCAAAATGGCGATGATTTTGTTCTGACCCCGAAAAGCGGTAGCGGCAACCTGAAGCAGTTCACAATCAATGTGGGCCGTGACGGCACCATTCACCAGTTCAGCGCGGTAGAGCAGGATGACCAGCGCAGCAGCTACCAGCTGAAAGCACAGCAAAATGGTGCGATCGATGCATCTAAGTTCACGTTTACACCGCCGAACGGGGTGACAGTGGACGATCAACGTAAATAGAGGCGAATGTGAGCAATCTGTCGCTCGATTTTTCCGACAATGCGTTTCAACCTCTGGCCGCCCGTATGCGGCCAGAAAATTTAGCGCAGTACATCGGCCAGCAGCATCTGCTGGCGCCGGGGAAACCCTTGCCGCGAGCGATTGAAGCCGGGCATCTGCATTCGATGATCCTGTGGGGGCCGCCAGGCACCGGGAAAACCACCCTGGCTGAAGTGATTGCTCGCTATGCCAGCGCCGACGTCGAACGCCTGTCGGCGGTGACCTCCGGGGTGAAAGAGATCCGCGAAGCGATCGAGCGTGCCAGGCAAAACCGCAATGCCGGACGCCGCACCATTCTGTTTGTCGACGAAGTCCATCGTTTCAATAAAAGCCAGCAGGATGCGTTTCTGCCGCATATTGAAGACGGCACCATCACCTTTATCGGTGCGACGACGGAAAACCCCTCTTTTGAACTCAATTCCGCACTGTTATCCCGGGCGCGTGTCTATCTGCTGAAATCGTTAACCAGCGATGATATTGAGCAGGTATTAACCCAGGCGATGAACGATAAGGAGCGCGGTTACGGTGGGCAAAACATCGTTCTGCCGGACGAGACCCGCCAGGCGATTGCCGGGCTGGTGAACGGCGATGCGCGGCGGGCGCTCAATACGCTTGAGATGATGGCCGATATGGCCGAGACCGACGCCTCCGGTAACCGGGTGCTACAAGCGGCACTCCTGACCGAAATTGCCGGTGAGCGCAGCGCCCGCTTTGATAATAAAGGCGACCGTTTCTACGATTTGATCTCCGCGCTGCATAAGTCTGTACGCGGCAGTTCACCGGATGCCGCGCTGTACTGGTACGCGCGAATTATTACCGCCGGTGGCGATCCGCTGTATGTTGCCCGTCGTCTGTTAGCGATTGCATCGGAAGACGTTGGCAATGCCGATCCGCGCGGCATGCAGGTGGCGATTGCTGCCTGGGATTGCTTTACTCGCGTGGGGCCGGCAGAAGGTGAGCGCGCCATTGCCCAGGCGATTGTGTACCTGGCCTGTGCCCCGAAAAGCAACGCAGTTTATACCGCCTTTAAAGCCGCTATGGCCGATGCCCGCGAGCGTCCCGACTACGATGTACCGGTGCATCTGCGCAACGCGCCAACCCGTCTGATGAAGGACATGGGGTATGGGCAAGAGTATCGTTACGCCCATGATGAGCCGAACGCTTATGCCGCCGGAGAAGCCTATTTCCCGCAGGAAATGGCCCAAACCCGTTATTATCAGCCTACAAATCGGGGGCTGGAGGGTAAAATTGGCGAAAAGCTCGCCTGGCTTACCGAACAGGATCAAAATAGCCCCATAAAACGCTACCGCTAACTGAGACGTTGCGGTAAGGTTATCAAGATATTCCGGTGGTCGTAGTCTGCGGCCACTTTTTCTTTTATTAATTCGATAAGCACAGGATAAGCATGCTCGATCCCAATCTGCTGCGTACCGAGCCAGACGCAGTCGCTGAAAAACTGGCACGCCGGGGCTTTAAGCTGGATGTAGATAAACTGCGCGCTCTGGAAGAGCGTCGTAAAGTTCTGCAGGTTGAAACTGAAAACCTGCAGGCGGAGCGTAACTCCCGATCGAAATCCATTGGCCAGGCGAAAGCGCGCGGGGAAGATATCGAGCCATTACGCCTGGAAGTGAACAAACTTGGCGAACAGCTGGATGCGGCGAAAGCCGAACTGGACGTGTTGCTGGCGGAAATCCGCGATATCGCCTTGACCATTCCGAACGTGCCGCACGACGACGTTCCGCAGGGTAAAAGTGAAGAAGACAACGTTGAAGTCAGCCGCTGGGGCACCCCTCGCGAGTTCGCTTTCGACGTCCGCGATCACGTCACCCTGGGCGAAATGCACGGTGGGCTGGACTTTGCTGCAGCCGTTAAGCTGACCGGTTCCCGTTTTGTGGTCATGAAAGGGCAGCTGGCGCGTCTGCATCGTGCACTGGCACAGTTCATGCTGGATCTGCACACCGAGCAGCATGGCTATAGCGAAAACTACGTCCCGTATCTGGTCAACCAGGAAACGCTGTACGGTACCGGTCAGCTGCCGAAATTCGCCGGCGATCTGTTCCACACGCGTCCGCTGGAAGAAGAAGCTGACAGTAGTAATTACGCGTTGATCCCAACGGCTGAAGTGCCGCTGACCAACCTGGTTCGCGATGCGATCATCGACGAAGACGATCTGCCGATCAAAATGACCGCCCACACGCCGTGCTTCCGTTCTGAAGCGGGATCCTACGGTCGTGATACCCGTGGTCTGATCCGTATGCACCAGTTCGACAAAGTTGAAATGGTGCAGATCGTACGCCCGGAAGATTCCATGGCTGCGCTCGAAGAGATGACCGGCCATGCGGAGAAAGTTCTGCAGCTGCTGGGTCTGCCGTACCGTAAAGTGGCGTTGTGCACCGGTGACATGGGCTTCAGCGCCTGTAAAACCTATGACCTCGAAGTCTGGGTGCCGGCGCAGAACACCTACCGTGAAATCTCCTCCTGCTCCAACGTCTGGGACTTCCAGGCGCGCCGTATGCAGGCTCGTTGCCGCAGCAAATCAGACAAGAAAACGCGTCTGGTTCACACGCTGAACGGCTCCGGACTGGCGGTAGGTCGTACCCTGGTGGCGGTGATGGAAAACTATCAGCAGCCAGATGGCCGTATTGAAATTCCGGAAGTTCTGCGCCCTTATATGCGCGGCCTTGAATTTATCGGCTAAATTTTACCGCTCTCTCAAAAGCGCCTTCGGGCGCTTTTTTTTTACCCCCTTCTTGATGCCGGGCAATAATCCCCCCGGTGAATGCCCGCATACTCCCTCAGTGTTAATCCAGCATAAAAAACTATAATAAACTTATTTCGTTATATAAATATCTATATAGCGATTGTCAGTGAACTGTGAGCAATCAAAGCGAGTATCCATGAAAATTAAAGCCCCCGATGCTTTACTGGCTGCCGAAGTAAGCCGGCGTGGTTTAATGAAAACCACGGCCATTGGCGGTCTGGCAATGGCCAGCAGTGCATTTACTTTACCCTTTACACGTATTGCCCACGCTGCCAACGCGCTGGCCCCCGTCAATGAGACGGTAACCTGGAGCGCGTGTACCGTGAACTGTGGTAGCCGTTGTCCGCTGCGGATGCATGTGGTTGATGGTGAAATCAAATACGTTGAAACCGACAATACCGGTGACGATAACTATGACGGCCTGCATCAGGTGCGCGCCTGCCTGCGCGGGCGTTCAATGCGTCGTCGGGTCTATAACCCCGATCGTCTGAAATACCCGATGAAGCGCGTCGGTAAGCGTGGTGAAGGTAAATTCGAGCGCATTAGCTGGGAAGAAGCCTTCGATACGATTGCCGGCAATATGCAGCGCCTGATTAAAGACTACGGAAACGAGTCAATCTATCTGAACTACGGCACCGGCACCCTCGGCGGCACCATGACCCGTTCCTGGCCACCGGGAAAAACGCTCATCGCACGTCTGATGAACTGCTGCGGCGGGTATCTCAACCATTATGGTGATTACTCGTCGGCGCAAATTGCCGCGGGGCTGAATTACACCTACGGTGGCTGGGCCGATGGCAACAGTCCATCGGATATTGAAAACAGCCAGCTAGTGGTGCTGTTTGGTAATAACCCTGGCGAAACGCGCATGAGCGGTGGCGGGGTGACCTACTATCTGGAACAGGCGCGGCAGAAATCCAATGCCCGGATGATCATCGTCGATCCGCGTTATACCGATACCGGTGCGGGCCGCGAAGATGAGTGGATCCCGATTCGTCCCGGTACCGATGCCGCGCTGATCTCCGCGCTGGCCTGGGTCATGATTACCGAAAACCGTGTCGATCAGCCATTCCTCGATAAATACTGTGTCGGCTATGACGAAAAAACGTTACCTGCCGATGCGCCAGCTAACGGCCACTACAAGGCCTATATTCTTGGCCAGGGTAGCGACGGTATTGCCAAAACCCCGCAGTGGGCCTCGACGATCACCGGTATTCCGGTCGATCGTATCGTGCAGCTGGCTCGCGAAATTGCGACTGCCAAACCGGCGTATATCAGCCAGGGATGGGGACCGCAGCGTCATGCCAATGGTGAAATTGCCACCCGCGCGATTTCAATGCTGGCGATTCTGACCGGTAACGTCGGGATCAATGGCGGCAACAGCGGCGCGCGTGAAGGCTCCTACGACCTGCCGTTTGAGCGTATGCCAACGTTTGAAAACCCGGTTGAAACCAGCATTTCAATGTTTATGTGGACCGACGCGATTGAACGGGGTCCGGAAATGACCGCGCTGCGCGACGGTGTCCGCGGCAAAGACAAGCTGGATGTGCCGATCAAAATGATCTGGAACTATGCCGGCAACTGCCTGATTAACCAGCACTCTGATATCAACCGCACGCATGAAATCCTGCAGGATGACAAGAAGTGCGAAATGATCGTGGTGATCGACTGCCACATGACCTCATCGGCAAAATATGCCGATATTCTGCTGCCCGACTGCACCGCTTCCGAGCAGATGGACTTCGCGCTGGATGCCTCCTGCGGCAACATGTCGTACGTGATCTTCACCGACCAGGTGATTAAACCGCGGTTTGAATGCAAGACCATTTATGACATGACCGCCGAGCTGGCAAAACGCATGGGCGTGGAGCAGAAGTTTACCGAAGGCCGTACCCAGGAAGGGTGGATGCGCCATCTGCATGAGCTGTCCCGCAAGGCGATCCCGGATTTGCCGGACTTCGACACCTTCCGCAAACAGGGGATTTACAAACAGCGCGACCCGGAAGGGCATCACGTTGCCTATAAAGCCTTCCGTGACGATCCGCAGGCCAATCCGCTGACCACCCCATCGGGCAAAATTGAGATCTACTCGCAGGCGCTGGCCAACATCGCCGCGACCTGGGAGCTGCCTGAGGGCGATGTGATCGACCCGCTGCCGATTTACACCCCCGGTTTTGAAAACTATAACGATCCGCTGATCGCGAAATTCCCGCTGCAGTTAACCGGTTTTCACTATAAATCACGAGTGCACTCGACCTATGGCAACGTTGATGTGCTGAAGGCAGCCTGTCGCCAGGAAATGTGGATCAACCCGCTCGATGCGAAGAAACGTGGCATCACCAACGGCGATCGTATTCGTATTTTCAACGATCGTGGTGAAGTGCATATCGAAGCCAAAGTGACGCCGCGCATGATGCCTGGCGTGGTCGCATTGGGCGAGGGCGCCTGGTATAACCCGGACGCAGGACGTGTGGATCAGGCGGGGAGCATCAACGTGCTCACCACCCAACGGCCATCGCCTTTGGCGAAAGGCAATCCATCGCACACTAACCTGGTCCAGGTCGAAAAGCTGTAAGGAATAACCGATGACAACTCAATACGGATTTTTTATCGATTCTGCTCGTTGTACCGGTTGTAAAACCTGCGAGCTGGCTTGTAAAGACTTCAAAAACTTAACGCCTGACGTCAGCTTCCGCCGTATTTATGAGTACGCGGGCGGCGACTGGCAGGAGGACAATGGCGTCTGGCATCAGGACGTCTTTGCCTATTACTTATCCATTGCCTGTAACCATTGTGAAGATCCGGCCTGCACCAAAGTCTGTCCGAGTGGCGCCATGCACAAGCGCGATGACGGGTTTGTCGTCGTCGATGAAGATGTGTGTATTGGCTGCCGCTACTGCCACATGGCCTGTCCGTACGGTGCGCCGCAGTACAACGCGGCGAAAGGACACATGACCAAGTGTGATGGCTGCTATGAACGTGTCGCCGACGGCAAAAAGCCGATCTGCGTCGAATCCTGCCCGCTGCGCGCGCTGGACTTTGGTCCGATTGAAGAGCTGCGTAAAAAACACGGTGAGCTGGCTGCGGTAGCTCCGCTGCCATCAGCTCATTTTACGAAACCCAGTATTGTCATCAAACCGAACGCTAACAGTCGTCCGTGCGGTGATACAACCGGCTATCTGGCCAACCCGAAGGAGGTGTGAGATGGGAAGTGGATGGCATGAATGGCCGCTGATGATCTTCACGGTCTTTGGACAGTGCGTCGCCGGGGGTTTTATCGTCCTGGCACTGGCGTTGATGAAAGGTGATTTATCGCGCGAGCAGCAACAGCGCGTAGTGCTGAGCATGTTCGGTTTATGGGTGCTGATGGGGATTGGCTTTATCGCCTCCACAATGCATCTGGGATCGCCCATGCGGGCCTTTAACTCGCTTAACCGCATCGGTGCCTCGTCACTGAGTAACGAAATTGCGAGCGGTGCGCTCTTCTTCGCCGTAGGCGGTATTGGCTGGCTGCTGGCAGTGATGAAAAAGCTGCCGGTCGGCTTGCGTAACCTCTGGCTGGTGGCGACGATGGTGCTGGGCGTTATCTTCGTCTGGATGATGGTGCGGGTGTACAACACCATTGATACCGTCCCGACCTGGTATAGCGTCTGGACGCCGCTGAGCTTCTTCCTGACGCTGTTAATCGGGGGGCCGCTGCTTGGGTATCTGCTGCTGCGCGTCGCTGGCGTTGACGGCTGGGCAATGCGTCTGCTGCCGGTTATCACCTTGCTGGCGCTGGTGGCGAGCGTCATCGTCGCCCTGATGCAAGGCAGCGAGCTGTCGACGATCCACAGCTCCATTCAGCAGGCTTCGGCGCTGGTACCGGATTACGGCTCGCTGATGGCCTGGCGTGTGGTGGCGTTAGCGCTGGCGCTGGCATGCTGGGTGATCCCGCTGCTTAAAGGCTATCAACCGGCGGTGCCGCTGTTAAGCCTGGCATTCGTACTGGTGCTGGTTGGTGAGATGCTCGGGCGTGGTGTGTTCTATGGTCTGCATATGACCGTCGGTATGGCGATCGCCAGCTGATATTGCTATTACGCCAGGGCGTCCTGCTCTGGCGTAATTAAAAAGTGCGATTGATTCATGAAATTTTTCTACTGATATTCCCGCCGTTATTTTCCAATAAATTAATAAAAACAATGGAATAATATAAAGAATAATTCTGTTGCCGTTCCGCTGGATAAAAAACTTCTATCGTTGCTCGTGAAACCGCGTCCCGCCTGATTTCTGGCGGATTGACAATGTTTTTTGCAGTGGCATGATGCGCACGAAATCTAAACTTCCTCACGGTTATACCCATGTCCATCTACACCCGGCCGGTGCAAATGTTGCTCTGCGGCCTGCTTCTTTTGACGCTGGCGATAGCGGTTTTAAACACCCTCGTCCCGCTTTGGCTCGCCCATGAAAATATGCCGACATGGCAGGTTGGTATGGTCGGTTCATCCTATTTCACCGGTAACCTGGTCGGTACGCTGCTGGCTGGATGGGTGATTAAGCGTCTTGGGTTTAACCGGAGCTATTATCTGGCTTCCCTGATTTTTGCGGTGGGCTGCGTGGGGCTGGGGATCACTATTGGTTTCTGGACCTGGCTAAGCTGGCGTTTTATCGCCGGCGTTGGCTGCGCGATGATTTGGGTGGTGGTGGAAAGTGCGCTGGTGTGTAGCGGAACGTCGCGTAGCCGCGGCCGTCTGCTCGCCGCCTATATGATGGTTTACTACGTGGGGACCGTGCTGGGCCAGCTGATGGTCAGCAAACTGCCGACGGACCTGATGAGCGTATTGCCGTGGGTCACCGCGATGGCACTGGCGGCGATCCTGCCTCTGCTGTTTACCCGTGTGGTTAATCAAAGCGATGAACCGCATGAGCCGGCTCGTATCTGGCCGATGCTCAGACTGCGTCAGGCGCGCCATGGCGTTAATGGCTGCATTATATCGGGGATCGTGCTGGGGTCGCTGTATGGCCTGATGCCGTTGTGGTTGAACCATCAGGGCGTGAGTGACGCCGGGATTGGTTTCTGGATGGCGGTAATGGTCAGCGCAGGGATCCTTGGCCAATGGCCAATTGGCCGCATGGCTGACCGCTACGGCCGTTTGCTGGTGCTGCGGGTACAGGTCTTTATCGTCATTCTGGGCTGCCTGGCAATGCTGAGCGGTGCCGCGATGGCGCCGGCGTTATTCATTCTTGGCGCCTCGGGCTTCACGCTCTATCCGGTGGCGATGGCGTGGGCCTGTGAAAAAGTCGAACGCCATCAGCTGGTGGCGATGAACCAGGCGTTGCTGATGAGCTATACCATCGGGAGCCTGCTTGGGCCAACCCTCACCGCGATGCTGATGCAGAGCTTCTCCGACAATCTGCTGTTTATTATGATTGCCAGCGTGTCGTTTATTTATCTGCTGACGCTGCTGCGCAAAGCCGGTCATCATCCGACCCCGGTGGCTCACGCCTGATTACAGCTGAAATATTGCCGGTAGGCGTTATACGTTTGCTGGCAAGAGTAGAAGGAAGAAGAGGGGCGCTTCCGGGGCAACGTTGATGCAGCCCCGGAAATGGCTAAAACGGCAGGGGAGTTAGTACATCACCTTGTGGCCATACTGCTCCAGAATGCCTTTCACCCGATCCATCGTCTCTTTCTTCGGCGGATGCACGCCATCAAGCTTGTACTCTTCACCCATCGCAACCCATTTATGTTTGCCTAACTCGTGATAAGGCAGCAGCTCGATTTTTTCGACGTTGCCCATGTCGCGGGTAAACTCACCTAGGCGATGGGCGGAGTCATCATCATCTGACCAGCCTGGCACCACGACGTAGCGGATCCAGACTTTGACATTTTTGTTCGACAGATAGCGGGCAAATTCCAGGGTACGATGGTTCGACACGCCAACCAGATTCTGGTGGATCTCATCGTTCATCTGCTTGAGGTCGAGCATGACCAGGTCGGTGACTTCCAGCAGTTCATCAATGACCGGATCGTAGCGGCGGACGAAGCCGTTAGTATCCAGACAGGTATGAATGCCTTCTTTCTGACAGGCGCGGAACCAGTCGCGCACAAACTCGGCCTGCAGAATGGCTTCACCGCCGGATGCCGTGACGCCGCCGCCGGAAGCATTCATAAAGTGGCGATAGGTCACCACCTCTTTCATCAGGCTTTCGACGGTGACTTCGGTACCGCCGTGGGTATCCCAGGTGTCACGGTTATGGCAATACAGGCAGCGCATCAGGCAGCCCTGGAAGAAGGTAATAAAGCGGATCCCTGGGCCATCGACGGTGCCACAGGATTCAAAGGAGTGAATACGGCCAATAGTTGACATTGCGGTGATATCTCCAGATTCGGCCCGTCCGGGGCCTGTGATGCACAGCTCAAACCGGCTGTGTTTAGTCTGTTTTGGCGGTTATCCATTGAGTATAGATAACGGACAAAAGAGACAGGGGTAGGTGCTAAAAAGGCCCCACTGACGTGGAGCCTTTATTATACGCTTTTTACTTTGCGATTTCAGTCAGTACCCATCGTCTTTCAGGCTGTATCTTTGTTGGCTTCGTTCACTCACCCGAATCACTTACTTGAGTAAGCTCATCGGGATTCGTGCACTTGCCGCCGCGATGCAACCCGAAATCCAGTGGGTAGCACCAATTACATGGTCTGAGTGAAGGTACGGGTAATAACGTCCTGCTGCTGTTCTTTAGTCAGGGAGTTAAAACGTACTGCGTAGCCAGATACACGGATGGTCAGCTGCGGATATTTTTCCGGGTTTTCCATCGCGTCGAGCAGCATTTCGCGGTTCATAACGTTGACGTTCAGGTGCTGACCGCCTTCGATTGACGCTTCGTGGTGGAAGTAACCATCCATCAGGCCAGCCAGGTTGGTTTTACGAACTTCGTCGTCTTTACCCAGTGCGTTCGGAACGATAGAGAAGGTATAAGAAATACCATCTTTTGCGTAAGCAAACGGCAGTTTAGCAACGGAGGTCAGAGAGGCAACAGCACCTTTCTGGTCACGGCCGTGCATCGGGTTAGCACCTGGTCCGAACGGTGCGCCAGCGCGACGACCATCTGGGGTGTTACCGGTTTTCTTACCATAAACCACGTTAGAGGTGATGGTCAGAACGGACTGAGTCGGGATAGCGTTGCGATAGGTGGTCAGTTTCTGAATTTTCTTCATGAAACGTTCAACCAGGTCAACTGCCATGTCATCAACGCGAGAGTCGTTGTTACCAAACTGCGGGTATTCGCCTTCGATTTCGAAGTCAATCGCCAGACCGTCTTCGTCACGAATCGGTTTAACTTTCGCATATTTGATAGCAGACAGGGAGTCAGCCGCAACGGACAGACCTGCGATACCACATGCCATGGTGCGAACAACATCACGGTCGTGCAGTGCCATCAGGGAAGCTTCGTAGCTGTACTTATCATGCATGTAGTGGATGATGTTCAGCGCGGTGACGTACTGTTTAGCCAGCCAGTCCATGAAGTGATCCATGCGATCCATCACTTCGTCGAAGTTCAGGACGTCGCCTTTGATCGGTTCAGATTTAGGACCAACCTGCATTTTCAGTTTTTCATCAACGCCGCCGTTGATAGCGTACAGCATGGTTTTCGCGAGGTTTGCACGCGCACCGAAGAACTGCATTTGCTTACCAACAACCATCGGGCTTACGCAGCAAGCGATAGCATAGTCGTCGTTGTTGAAGTCCGGACGCATCAGGTCATCGTTCTCATACTGCAGAGAAGAGGTATCGATGGACACTTTCGCGGCGAATTTTTTGAAGCTCAGTGGCAGTTTTTCAGACCACAGAATAGTGATGTTCGGCTCCGGAGACGGCCCCATGGTGTACAGGGTGTTCAGGAAGCGGAAGCTGTTTTTGGTAACCAGAGTACGGCCATCAACGCCCATACCACCGATAGATTCAGTTGCCCAAATCGGGTCACCGGAGAACAGTTCATCATATTCAGGAGTACGCAGGAAACGAACCATACGCAGTTTCATGACCAGGTGGTCAATCATTTCCTGAGCGTCTTGCTCGGTGATTTTACCGGCTTTCAGGTCACGTTCGATGAAGATATCCAGGAAGCTGGAAGTACGACCGAAGGACATTGCCGCGCCGTTCTGAGATTTAACGGCAGCCAGGTAACCGAAGTAGGTCCACTGGATTGCTTCTTGTGCAGTTTTTGCCGGCGCAGAGATATCGCAGCCATATTTTGCTGCCATTTCTTTGATCTGACCCAGAGCACGATACTGCTCGGAGATCTCTTCACGCAGACGGATGGTCGCTTCCAGATCTTCGCCATTTTCCAGTCTTTCTTGCAGAGACAGGAACTGAGCGTATTTGTCTTTCATCAGGAAGTCGATACCGTACAGCGCAACGCGACGGTAGTCACCGATGATACGGCCACGGCCATACGCATCTGGCAGACCGGTTAGAACACCGGATTTACGGCAGTTCAGGATGTCTTTGGTGTAAACATCAAAAACGCCCTGGTTGTGAGTTTTACGGTATTCAGTAAAGATTTTTTTCAGCATCGGGTCCAGTTCGCGATTGTACGCTTTGCAGGAACCTTCAACCATTTTGATGCCACCGAACGGGATAATCGCACGTTTCAGCGGAGCTTCAGTTTGCAGACCAACGATTTTCTCGAGGGCTTTTTCAATGTAGCCAGCGTCATGAGAAGTGATGGTGGATGCAAGGGAAGTGTCGAAATCAACAGGCGCGTGAGTGCGGTTTTCCTGTTTAACACCTTCCATTACGTTGTCCCACAGCTTGGTTGTCGCGTCAGTTGCGCCAGCCAGGAAGGACTCGTCACCTTCATACGGGGTGTAGTTTTTCTGGATAAAGTCACGTACGTTGACTTCTTTCTGCCAGTCACCTTTCGCAAAACCTTCCCAGGCTGTGGCTAACTTTTCATTAAGCTCGGACATGTAACACCTACCTTCTTAAGTGGATTTTTTATTTACTGCCTGAAACGACCCTTAGTGATGGTCGTCGCCACGCAGGTAAATGACCCAGTATGTCAACCCAACCAGCAGACCACCGCCGATAATGTTCCCGATAGTTACCGGAATCAGGTTATCAGTAATGAAGTTCATGACGGTCAGGTGAGAGAAATTTTCCGGAGCTGAACCGATAGCGGTCCAAAATTCCGGGCTTGCAAAGTCGCGGATTACGATACCCATCGGGATCATAAACATATTAGCGATACTGTGCTCAAAGCCGCTGGCAACGAACATGGCGACGGGTAATACCATAATCATGGCTTTATCCATCAGGCTGCGACCGGAGTAGCTCATCCACACCGCCAGACAGACCATCAGGTTCGCCAGGATACCCAGGCACACGGCTTCAATAAATGTATGATGCATTTTATGGTCAGCGGTTTGCAGGACGTTGAGGCCCCATCCACCGTTGGCGGCCATATACTCGCCAGACAACCACATGAGCAATACAAACAACAATGCGCCTATCAGGTTACCAACATAGACGTTGAGCCAGTTTCTTGCCAGTTGACCCCAGGTAATTCGTCCGCTGGCTTTTGCCACGACGATAAGTACGGTAGAGGTAAACAGGTCAGCACCGCAAATAACACAAAGAATCAGGCCCAGGGAGAAACAGACCCCACCGATCAACTTGGCAATCCCGAAAGGCATTGCGGCTGTGCCGGTTGTCGCAGTGATATAGAAGACAAAAGCGATTGAGATGAACACACCAGCGGTAATCGCCAGATAAAACGTCTTCATCGGGTGCTTTGTCGCTTTATAGACACCTGCTTCTTCGGCAACTTTCGCCATGGCAGCAGGGAGTAAAAGATCAAAAGGGTTGTCAGCTTTCACACTAACTCTCTCTTTATAAAAGTTGGCGGTGAGATACTAACAAAGCATTATAGAAGGGAATTTGATGTAGATCATATCCTACCGGAACTATAAGCCCTTTATATGTATGGTTTTGTGATTTATTGATATTAAATATTTGATCTTTATTGAAAAAATAAATTTTAAAATTTACAACTTATGTTGATTTTTTTCATTTTTGGGGGCGGGTGACGGTTAATTAAAATGGGGTACTTTTATTAAAATTAACAACCGTAATTTAAAGCGTGAAAAAAATTTACGACAAATTAACGTTGCGTCCACAATTCTGCGCGGTTGCCTGTGAAGCTGTAAAAACGGGGCCATTTACGGCCCCGCTGATGTCCTGCACGCTAGCGTTTATTTATGCCAGAAGGCCGCTTTTGCGCGCTGCAGTTTTTCGTATGCCTGCAGTAAAGACTGATGGGCCGGGAAGGCCTTGAGATCGCTATCAACCGGCTGCAGGCCGTAGAACGGTGCTTCACCGCTCAGCGCCGCGCTGGCGGCTTCAACCGCGTCAGCCCCGTACATGCGCACAAAGGCATTCAGGTACTGCAGAGGTTGACGCTCGTCTTCCTGACTGAGCAGCAACAGCGTCTGCAGGCAGCGATAGTAGTTGGCGCGTTCAGCACTGAAGATGGAGGCATTGAATTCAATGGTCCATTCAGTCCAGATTAACGCCTGGTCCAGATCGCCGCCGGCCAGTGCCAGCATAGCTTTCAGTTCACCAATACGTAGGGTGTACCAGCCGTTGTCTTTACCCGTTGCCAGGCCCAGCAGCTCGCGTACGCGGGTAAAGTCATCGTTCCCCTCGTCGTCCAGCTGTTCGATCAGCGCCAGATAATCTTCTTTTTCCCACTCACTGCCTGGTAGCGAAAGGATCGTGTCGCGCAGATGGCTGCCCATGCTGTTATTCGCCAGCCACAGATCTTCTGCCGGATAAATGTCGGACATTCCCGGCACGATGATACGGCAGGCGTAGACGCTCAGGTGCTCGTAGTCGGCGATATATACGTCTTTATCTTCTTCTTTGAAGATGGCCATCAGGGTGGCGAACTCTTGCTCCGTCGTACCGGAGAAGCTCCAGTCGACAAACGGATAGTCGGCATCCTGCTTGAACATATCCCAGGAGATCAAACCGCTGGAATCAATGAAGTGGGTTTCAAGGTTGGCATGTTCGGCCACTTCTTCATCATCGAAGGTTGGCGGCGTGAAGACGTCGAGGTCCTTCAGGCTGCGGCCTTGCAGCAGTTCGGTAACGGTACGCTCCAGGGCGACACCGAAGTCCGGGTGGGCACCGAAAGAGGCGAAGCAGGTGCCGTTCGCCGGGTTAAACAGCACCACGCAGATAACCGGATATTTGCCGCCCAGCGAGCCATCGTAAGCAAAGATAGGGAAACCTTCTGCTTCCAGCTTGGCGATAGATTCCACCACGCCCGGATAGCGCGCCATTACCTCGGCAGGGATTTCCGGCAGGCTGATGCTTTCGGCAATGATACGGTTTTTAATGTGACGCTCGAAGACTTCTGACAGCGCCTGGACGCGGGCTTCATTCGCGGTGTTGCCCGCTGACATCCCGTTTGATACATACAAGTTGCCGACGATATTCATTGGAATATAGACGGTTTCGCCATCGGACTGGCGGGTGAACGGCAGGCCGCATACCCCGCGATCGTCGTTACCGGACTGCAGATCGACCAGCATGCTGGCCGTCAGTTGATCGTCAGGATCGTAGAAGGCGCGCAGGCGCGGATCCAGCAGGCCTTCCGGTACTTCGTCATCTTCGGTCAGCGGGAACCATTTTTCATTCGGATAGTGGACGAACGGCCCGTTGGCGATGGTTTCGCCTAACCAGAAGTCAGCGAAAAAGTAGTTGGTGGACAGGCGTTCAAAATATTCGCCCAACGCTGAGGCCAGCGCCGCTTTTTTAGTTGCCCCTTTGCCGTTGGTGAAGCACAGCGAGCAGGCTTTATCGCGGATATGGACGGACCACACGTGCGGTACCGGATTCAGCCATGAGGCCTCTTCAATATCAAATCCGAGGTCGAGCAACTTTTGCTGGAAGCGCGCGATGGAGTCTTCCAGGGCGGCGTCTTTTCCGGGTATAAATGTTTGAGTCATGGCGATCACTTTTATCGTACGTAAAGCGCGCAATGATACGGCTTTTAGATGACAGGCGCTATCTCGTTGCGCAGAGGAATGCATCACTGCTTTCTTATCGTTCGATCGGCTCAATTTCCAGGGGAAGGATAAATGCAGCAGGGTTGAAGGCAGAGGCGGTAATTCCAGCGCAATGGCAGCAATTATGTCGGTTTTATGACGTCAAGATGGCAGATTCTTTTGTGTGACGGGGAACGCATTTCACCCCTGGCCAGTTTTACCCATTGCGGTGCGTGTCACTGAATGATAAAACCGATATATACATCCTCTTTCCAACCGCCTCTTTGCTGGCTCAGTCTGCTTACCCTGGTTGCTACTCTCAGCGCCTGGTCACGCCCGGACCTGTCATCTTGACGCGTGTGGAATAGATGTGGTGCACCGATACAGGGATTACTGATAGCCCGCGGCGGTTCGCGAGCAAATAACATAGCAACGTGGTGAGGGGAAATGGCTCAGGTCTATAACTTTAGTTCGGGCCCGGCAATGCTGCCGGCGGAAGTTCTCAAACTGGCGCAGCAAGAACTGTGCAACTGGCAGGGGCTGGGTACGTCGGTGATGGAGATCAGCCACCGTGGTAAAGAGTTTATCCAGGTGGCCGAGACGGCGGAACAGGATTTTCGCGATCTGCTCAATATCCCTTCCAACTATAAAGTTTTATTCTGCCACGGCGGCGGTCGCGGGCAGTTCGCCGGTGTTCCGCTGAACCTGCTCGGTGATAAAACCACCGCTGACTATGTTGATGCCGGCTACTGGGCCGCCAGCGCAATCAAAGAAGCGAAGAAATATTGTTCACCGAACAGCATTGACGCCAAAGTGACGGTTGATGGCCTGCGCGCGGTGAAACCGATGAGCGAATGGCAACTGACGCCGGGTGCAGCCTACCTGCACTATTGCCCGAACGAAACCATCGATGGCATCGCGATTAATGAAACGCCCAATTTTGCCGACGACGTGGTTGTTGCGGCGGACTTCTCCTCCACCATTCTGTCTTCCCCTATCGATGTCAGCCGTTACGGCGTGATCTACGCGGGCGCGCAGAAAAACATCGGTCCGGCAGGCCTGACGCTGGTGATTGTGCGTGAAGATCTGCTGGGTAAAGCCAGCATCGCGTGTCCTTCGATCCTTGACTACTCCGTGCTGGATGCCAACGACTCGATGTTCAACACCCCGCCGACCTTTGCCTGGTACCTGGCGGGCCTGGTGTTCAAATGGCTGAAAGAGCAGGGCGGTGTTGCCGTTATGGACAACATCAACCAGCAAAAAGCCGATTTACTCTACGGTGTCATCGATAACAGCGGCTTCTATCGTAACGACGTCGCCGCGGCTAACCGCTCGCGGATGAACGTGCCGTTCCAGCTGGCTGACAGCGCGCTGGATAAGCTGTTCCTTGAAGAGTCCTTCGCTGCAGGTCTGCATGCGCTGAAAGGCCACCGCGTGGTTGGCGGGATGCGTGCTTCTATCTATAACGCGATGCCGCTGGCGGGCGTGAAGGCACTGACCGACTTTATGCAGGACTTTGAACGCCGCCACGGCTGATCACCGTTCTGCTTTTCATCCCCGCAGCCGGTCTGCGGGGTTTTTATTCTGTTTGTTTGAGAGTTGAGTTTGATGGAATCCCTGACGTTACAACCCATTGCGCGAGTGGATGGCACCGTAAACCTGCCTGGGTCAAAAAGTGTCTCTAACCGCGCTTTGCTGCTGGCGGCATTAGCCCGTGGCACCACGGTGCTGACCAACCTGCTGGACAGCGACGATGTACGCCACATGCTGAATGCCCTGAGCGCCCTGGGAGTTCATTACACCCTGTCTTCTGACCGTACCCGTTGTGACGTTGTCGGTAACGCGGGTCCGCTGCAGGCCGGTAATGCCCTCGAGCTGTTCCTCGGTAACGCCGGAACCGCCATGCGTCCGCTGGCGGCGGCGCTGTGTCTGGGTAGCAACGATATCGTGCTGACCGGCGAACCGCGCATGAAAGAACGCCCGATTGGTCACCTGGTCGATGCCCTTCGCCAGGGCGGCGCACAAATTGATTATCTGGAGCAGGAAAACTACCCGCCTCTGCGTCTGCGCGGCGGTTTTGCCGGCGGCCAGGTGGAAGTGGACGGCAGCGTCTCCAGCCAGTTCCTGACCGCGCTGCTGATGGCGGCTCCGCTGGCGCCGCAGGATACTGTTATCGCCATTAAAGGCGAACTGGTGTCAAAACCGTATATCGATATCACGCTGCATCTGATGAAAACCTTCGGCGTTGAGGTCGAAAACCAGGCCTACCAGCGTTTCGTGGTTAAAGGCAATCAGCAGTACCAGTCGCCGGGTGATTACCTGGTTGAAGGGGATGCCTCATCGGCATCGTACTTCCTCGCTGCAGGCGCGATTAAAGGCGGCACGGTGAAAGTGACCGGTATTGGCCGTAACAGCGTTCAGGGCGATATTCGTTTTGCTGACGTGCTGGAAAAAATGGGCGCTACCGTTACCTGGGGCGACGATTTTATTGCCTGTACCCACGGCGAACTGAACGCCATCGATATGGATATGAACCATATTCCGGATGCGGCAATGACCATCGCCACCGCGGCGCTGTTCGCAAAAGGGACCACCACGCTGCGTAATATCTATAACTGGCGCGTCAAAGAGACCGACCGTCTGTTTGCGATGGCAACTGAACTGCGTAAAGTGGGCGCTGAAGTGGAAGAGGGCGAGGATTACATCCGCATTACGCCTCCGCTGACGCTGCAGTTTGCGGAGATTGGCACCTATAACGATCACCGTATGGCAATGTGCTTCTCGCTGGTGGCGCTTTCCGATACGCCGGTGACGATTCTCGACCCGAAGTGTACGGCGAAAACCTTCCCGGATTACTTCGAGCAGCTGGCGCGAATCAGCACCCTGGCGTAATGCGCTTCGGTAAGACGTAAAACAAAAAGTAAAACATTGTCATCTCCCGGGCTGATATTCCATCAGCCCGCTATAATTGCGCAATTCTTCTGCGATCCTTTTCTGGTAGTCCGTAATTTGCAAGCAATGCTCACTTTCCCGCGTATAGATGCGTATAATGCGCGGCGTTTACATTCTATGCGCCTTGCTGAAGGAGAAAAAGATGACGGCAACGATTCCGGTAATCACCATTGATGGGCCTGGCGGTGCGGGTAAGGGCACATTGTGCAAGGCAATGGCAGAAGCGCTGGGCTGGCATCTGCTGGATTCCGGTGCCATCTATCGCGTGCTGGCACTCGCCGCGCTGCATCACCATGTAGATGTTGAATCTGAAGAGGCGCTGGTGCCGCTGGCCGCGCATCTGGACGTGCGTTTTATCTCTACTGACGGCAGTCTCGAAGTGGTGCTTGAAGGCGAAGACGTCAGCGCTGAGATCCGTACTCAGGAAGTCGCCAATACCGCCTCGAAAGTGGCGGCGTTTCCACGCGTGCGCGAAGCCTTATTGCGTCGCCAGCGTGCGTTCCGCGAATTGCCGGGCCTGATTGCCGACGGACGCGACATGGGAACCGTAGTATTTCCCGATGCGCCAGTGAAAATTTTCCTTGATGCATCCGCTGAAGAGCGCGCCCATCGGCGCATGCTGCAGTTGCAGGATAAGGGCTTTAGTGTTAACTTTGAACGTCTTTTGTCCGAGATAAAAGAGCGTGACGATCGCGACCGAAATCGCAGCGTGGCGCCGCTTGTCCCGGCTGCTGATGCGTTAGTTCTCGATTCTACTGAACTAAACATTGAGCAAGTAATTGAAAAAGCGCTACACTATGCGCGCGAAAAACTGGCAGTCGCCTGATCGTTAAGCGACACGGCCTCCGAATTATAGCAGTACCCCCGCAGCAATGGAGTGTTAGCGGGTATGTTAAACAACCCCATCCGG
The DNA here is from genome assembly GCF_014298075.1 of Enterobacter sp. JUb54. Taxonomy (GTDB): domain Bacteria; phylum Pseudomonadota; class Gammaproteobacteria; order Enterobacterales; family Enterobacteriaceae; genus Klebsiella; species Klebsiella lignicola. Next base: position 2,234,109 of record NZ_CP060418.1, on the reverse strand, counting down.
CACGGAGCCAGGTGGACGTTAAATATGAAACCTGAAGATTAAACATGACTGAATCTTTTGCTCAACTATTTGAAGAATCCTTAAAAACAATCGAAACCCGTCCGGGTTCCATCGTTCGTGGTGTTGTTGTTGCTATCGACAAAGATATCGTACTGGTTGACGCCGGTCTGAAATCTGAGTCTGCCATTCCGGCAGAGCAGTTCAAAAACGCCCAGGGCGAGCTGGAAATCCAGGTTGGTGACGAAGTTGACGTTGCTCTGGATGCAGTAGAAGACGGCTTCGGTGAAACCCTGCTGTCCCGTGAGAAAGCTAAACGTCACGAAGCTTGGATCACGCTGGAAAAAGCTTACGAAGAAGCTGAAACTGTAGTCGGTGTCATCAACGGCAAAGTTAAAGGTGGCTTCACTGTTGAGCTGAATGGTATTCGCGCGTTCCTGCCAGGCTCCCTGGTTGACGTTCGTCCAGTTCGCGACACGCTGCACCTGGAAGGCAAAGAGCTTGAGTTCAAAGTAATCAAGCTGGACCAGAAGCGTAACAACGTTGTTGTTTCCCGTCGTGCTGTTATCGAATCCGAAAACAGTGCAGAACGCGATCAGCTGCTGGAAAACCTGCAGGAAGGCATGGAAGTCAAAGGTATCGTTAAGAACCTCACTGACTACGGCGCATTCGTTGATCTGGGCGGCGTTGACGGCCTGCTGCACATCACCGACATGGCGTGGAAACGCGTTAAGCACCCGAGCGAAATCGTAAACGTTGGCGACGAAATCACTGTTAAAGTGCTGAAGTTCGACCGCGAGCGTACTCGTGTATCTCTGGGCCTGAAACAGCTGGGCGAAGATCCGTGGGTAGCTATCGCTAAGCGTTATCCGGAAGGTACCAAACTGACCGGTCGCGTGACCAACCTGACCGACTACGGCTGCTTCGTTGAAATCGAAGAAGGCGTTGAAGGCCTGGTTCACGTATCCGAAATGGATTGGACCAACAAAAACATCCACCCGTCCAAAGTTGTTAACGTTGGCGACGTAGTGGAAGTTATGGTTCTGGATATCGACGAAGAACGTCGTCGTATCTCCCTGGGTCTGAAGCAGTGCAAAAACAACCCGTGGCAGCAGTTTGCGGAAACCCACAACAAGGGCGACCGTGTTGAAGGTAAAATCAAGTCTATCACTGACTTCGGTATCTTCATCGGCCTGGACGGCGGCATCGACGGCCTGGTTCACCTGTCTGACATCTCCTGGAACGTTGCAGGCGAAGAAGCAGTACGTGAATACAAAAAAGGCGACGAAATCGCAGCAGTTGTTCTGCAGGTTGACGCAGAGCGTGAGCGTATCTCTCTGGGCGTTAAACAGCTCGCAGAAGATCCGTTCAACAACTGGGTTGCACTGAACAAGAAAGGCGCAATCGTAAACGGTAAAGTCACTGCAGTTGACGCTAAAGGCGCAACCGTAGAACTGGCTGACGGCGTTGAAGGTTACCTGCGCGCTTCTGAAGCTTCCCGCGACCGCGTTGAAGATGCAACTCTGGTTCTGAGCGTTGGCGACGACGTTGAAGCTAAGTTCACCGGCGTTGATCGTAAAAACCGCGCAATCAGCCTGTCTGTTCGTGCTAAAGACGAAGCTGATGAGAAAGATGCAATCGCAACTGTTAACAAACAGGAAGATGCAAACTTCTCTAACAACGCAATGGCTGAAGCTTTCAAAGCAGCTAAAGGCGAGTAATCTTAGTCATTCAGGTTACAACAACCTGAATTATGACGAGTTTACTTGACAGATTGCAGGATTCGTCCTGTAATCATGCACAAAGGGCGGCTACGGCCGCCCTTGTTTAAAGCAGTTAGCTAATTTGCCTTGAAGGAAACCGGAGGAATAATGACCAAGTCCGAATTGATAGAACGACTTGCCAGCCAGCAATCTCACATTCCTGCGAAAGCGGTTGAAGATGCTGTTAAAGAGATGCTGGAGCATATGGCCTCAACGCTTGCTCAAGGTGAGCGCATTGAAATCCGCGGTTTCGGCAGCTTCTCTTTGCACTATCGAGCACCTCGCACCGGGCGTAACCCGAAAACTGGCGATAAAGTCGAACTGGAAGGTAAGTACGTTCCGCACTTTAAGCCTGGGAAAGAACTACGCGACCGCGCCAATATTTACGAAGAGTAAGTCTCGCCAGACGGCGACCACGTACTCCGAAGATAAAAAAAGCACCTCACTGGTGCTTTTTTTATGCCCGCAATTTGCTGCTCCTCGCAGTTTATTCTCCGCTTTGCAGCACTCCGACCAATTCTGTGGAAACCGCAATCCATAGCCGATGGACGACAGCTGACGCTCTCCCGCATTCACGCAATACTTCCCGCTAACAGGGAGGTCTCCATGCGTTTATCACAGCTGGCAGGGTGCGTCATTGCCGGAATATTTCCGCTGTTGGTACTGCCGGTGCTGCCGACGCTGAGCACCATTCAGGGATGTATCCTCGGGGCCATCGCGATCTCGTTTTCCCGCTATGTCGTCTTACGCTACCTGGCGCTGACCATCCTCTTTTTTGCCTGGGGCGCGCTGAGCGCCCATCAGGCACTCTGGCCAACCCGCGCATTGGCCGGTAGCCACCCGTCGGTTGAGATAACGCTGACCGCGACCGACGCCGGGACAACCCATCAGGGGGTTATCACCCACCTGAACGGGCAGCGGCTGTTTCCGGCCCCGGGGATTACGCTGTATGGCAATCCTCTTCCCATTGCGCCTTGTGCCGGGCAGCGCTGGAAGATGGCGGTCCGGCTTCGTCCGGTCCATAGCCAGCTTAACGCCGGAGGCTTTGACAGCCAGCGCTACGCGCTATCGCAGCATCGTTCTCTGAGCGGCCGCTTTACCTCTGCACAAGCGCTCGACCCTGAATGCAGCTATCGGGCGCGCTTTCTGGCCTCGCTGGGTCATACTCTCGCGGCATTCCCCTGGCAGCCAGTGATCCTCGGCCTCGGGATGGGGGAGCGCCTGGTGATCCCCGGGGATATCAAACGCCTGATGCAAGAGACCGGAACCTCCCATCTGATGGCGATCTCTGGTTTGCATATCGCGCTAGGTGCGCTGCTGGGTGGGCTGGCAGTACGTGGCCTGCAGTTCTTTTTCCCCTGCCGATGGATCAACTGGAAAACGCCGTTACTCGCGGGACTGATCTGTGCCCTCGGTTACGCCTGGTTGACCGGCATGCAGCCGCCGGCCCTGCGGACCTGTATTGCGCTGGGCACGGCGGTCGCTTTGCGATTATCCGGCAAGCGCTGGTCGCCCTGGCAGGTGTGGTTATGCTGTATTGGCGCGATTCTGCTTGCCGACCCGCTGGCGGTGTTATCGGATAGCCTGTGGCTTTCGGTATTTGCAGTCGCAACGCTGATTTTCTGGTATCAGGTTGTGCCCGTGTCGTTGCACAACTGGCGTTGGCCGTTGCGGCAGCTACTGGCATTAAGTCACCTGCAGCTGGGCCTGATGTTTTTACTGCTGCCCATTCAGATTGTTATTTTCCATGGCATCAGCCTGACCTCCTGGTTGGCTAATCTTATTGCCGTGCCGCTGGTTACCTTTGTTATCGTTCCCTGCATTCTGCTGGCCATGTTGCTGCATCTCAGTGGTCCCACGTTTCTCGAGATGGCGTTGTGGCCGCTGGCTGACCGTCTGCTGGCCGGATTATTCTGGTTTTTACGGCTGTTACCGTCAGGGTGGCTGAGCCTGGATTTCCGCTGGGCCGGGGTGAGCCTGCTGCCCTGGCTGTGGCTCCTTATCTGGCGCTTTCATGCCTGGCGTTCGCTCCCGGCGCTGTGCCTCAGCAGCACCGTGCTGTTGAGCTGGCCGTTATGGCGCCCGTTGCCGCAGGGGGAGTGGCGGGTCACGATGCTTGATGTCGGGCAGGGGCTGGCGCTGGTTATTGAACGTGAAGGGGCGGCGATTCTCTATGATACCGGGTTGGCCTGGCCCGGTGGCGATAGTGGGCAGCAGATTATTATCCCGTGGTTGCGCTGGCATAACCTGCGTCCTGAGGGGATTATTTTGAGTCATGAACACCTCGATCATCGCGGCGGTCTGAATTCGTTGTTGCAGGCCTGGCCCAGCCTGTGGATCCGCAGTCCGCTTGGCTGGCAGGGGCATCTCCCGTGCCGGCGAGGCGAAAGCTGGCGCTGGCAGGGATTGACCTTCCGCGCACTCTGGCCGCTCCCGGAGGCAAACACGACGGGCAATAATCGCTCCTGCGTGGTGCGCATTGACGATGGCAAACACAGCATTCTGTTAACCGGAGATATTGAAATTCCAGCAGAACGCGCGATGATGAGTCACTACTGGCAGCATCTTGCGTCTACACTTATCCAGGTCCCGCATCATGGCAGCAATACGTCGTCTTCCCTCGCGCTGTTGCAGCGGGTGGGCGGGGCGGCGGCGCTGGCGTCGGTGTCGCGATACAATGCCTGGCGCATGCCAGCGGATAAGGTTGTGCAGCGCTACCGGCAGCAAGGTTACCGGTGGTTCGATACGCCCCATCAGGGGCAAATAACGGTTATTTTTTCCGCAGAAAGCTGGCAAATCCACGGCTTACGAGATCAACTTTTACCGCGTTGGTATCATCAGTGGTTTGGCGAGACCGTGGATAACGGGTAGAATATGCGGCTATTTCAACATAAGCTGGTTTATTGAATGCAGAACGATAAAGATCTCTCCACGTGGCAGACCTTCCGCCGACTCTGGCCGATTATAGCGCCATTTAAACCCGGACTGATCGTCGCGGCAGTTGCGTTAGTCTTTAACGCAGCTAGTGATACTTTCATGTTATCGCTTCTTAAACCGTTATTGGATGATGGTTTTGGTAAAACGGATCGCTCAGTGCTGCTATGGATGCCGCTGGTGGTGATCGGCCTGATGGTGCTACGTGGTGTCACCAGCTACATTTCAAGCTATTGTATCTCCTGGGTTTCCGGAAAAGTGGTTATGACGATGCGTCGTCGTCTGTTCAGCCATATGATGGGAATGCCGGTCTCGTTCTTCGATAAGCAGTCCACGGGGACGTTGCTGTCACGTATTACCTATGACTCCGAACAGGTGGCGTCATCCTCTTCCAGCGCGTTGATTACCGTGGTGCGTGAAGGCGCCTCGATCATCGGTCTGTTTGTGATGATGTTCTATTACAGCTGGCAGCTGTCGCTGATCCTCATCGTGCTGGCGCCTATCGTCTCCATCGCGATTCGTGTGGTCTCCAAGCGTTTTCGTAATATCAGTAAAAATATGCAGAATACGATGGGGCAGGTGACCACCAGCGCTGAGCAGATGCTGAAAGGCCATAAAGAAGTGCTGATGTTTGGCGGCCAGGGCGTAGAAACCAAGCGTTTTGATAAGGTCAGCAACAAGATGCGTTTGCAGGGGATGAAAATGGTCTCCGCCTCGTCAATCTCTGATCCCATCATTCAGCTGATTGCCTCGCTGGCACTGGCGTTTGTCCTCTATGCGGCGAGCTTCCCAAGCGTGATGGAAACGTTGACCGCCGGTACGATCACCGTGGTGTTCTCTTCGATGATTGCCCTGATGCGTCCGCTGAAATCACTGACTAACGTCAACGCCCAGTTCCAGCGCGGTATGGCGGCCTGTCAGACGCTGTTTGCTATCCTCGATTCCGAGCAGGAAAAAGACGAAGGTAAGCTGGTGATTGAGCGTGCGAAGGGCAACCTTGAGTTCAACAATGTCACCTTCACCTACCCAGGGCGTGAAACGCCGGCTCTGCGCAATATCGACCTGAACATTCAGGAAGGTAAAACGGTTGCTCTGGTCGGGCGTTCCGGGTCGGGCAAATCGACCATCGCCAGCCTGATTACCCGCTTTTATGATATCGATGAAGGCCAGATTAAGCTGGATGGTCACGATCTGCGTGAATATACCCTGGCCTCTCTGCGTAATCAGGTGGCGCTGGTGTCACAAAACGTCCATCTGTTCAACGATACCGTGGCGAACAACATCGCCTACGCCCGTACGGACGAGTACAGCCGCGAGCAGATTGAAGAAGCCGCGCGGATGGCCTATGCGATGGACTTTATCAGCAAAATGGATAACGGCCTTGATACCGTTATTGGTGAGAATGGCGTCCTGCTCTCCGGCGGTCAGCGCCAGCGTATTGCCATCGCGCGAGCGCTGCTGCGTAACAGCCCGATTCTGATCCTCGACGAAGCAACCTCGGCGCTGGATACCGAATCTGAACGCGCCATCCAGGCGGCACTGGACGAACTGCAAAAAAACCGCACTTCGCTGGTGATTGCGCACCGCCTGTCTACCATCGAGCAAGCCGACGAAATCGTCGTGGTAGAAGATGGCCGCATCGTAGAACGTGGCAGCCATGCCGATCTGCTGGAGCATCGTGGCGTCTATGCCCAACTGCATAAGATGCAGTTTGGCCAATGATTGCCCGAATCTGGTCCGGTGAGTCGCCGTTATGGCGGCTGTTGCTCCCGCTCTCCTGGCTGTATGGCCTGGTGAGTGGGCTGATTCGCCTCAGCTACCGGCTGGGGCTGAAGAAAGCCTGGCGCGCGCCGGTACCAGTGGTGGTTGTCGGTAACCTGACCGCCGGGGGCAACGGTAAGACCCCGGTGGTTATCTGGCTGGTGGAACAACTCCAGCAGCGCGGCATTCGCGTTGGCGTGGTGTCCCGCGGCTATGGCGGGAAAGCGGCAAGCTATCCGTTGCTGCTGGGCGCCAGCACCAGTACCGCCGAAGCCGGTGACGAACCGGTGCTGATTTTCCAACGAACCGGAGCGCCGGTTGCCGTCTCGCCGGTTCGCAGCGATGCGGTACGCGCTCTGCTTGCAGCCCACGACCTCCAGCTCATTGTTACCGATGACGGCCTGCAGCACTATAAGCTGGCGCGGGACAAAGAAATCGTGGTGATTGACGGCGTGCGTCGTTTTGGCAATGGCTGGTGGCTACCGGCCGGGCCGATGCGCGAACGCGCATCACGCCTGCAGAGCGTCGACGCCATCATCGTGAACGGCGGCGTGGCGCGAACGGGTGAAATCCCGATGCAATTGCGTCCGGGGCTGGCGGTGAATTTACTCAGCGGTGAACGGCGTGATGTGGCCTCATTCGACAATGTTGTCGCTATGGCCGGAATCGGTCATCCTCCGCGGTTCTTCGCCACCCTGGAAAGCTGCGGCGTACAGCCGGTGAACACCGTGGCGCTGGCAGATCATCAGGCGCTGACCCAGGCGAGCGTTTCCGCTCTCGTGACGGCACAGCAAACGCTGCTGATGACTGAAAAAGACGCGGTGAAATGCCGCGGTTTTGCCGACGCGAACTGGTGGTATTTACCCGTCGACGCCATAATGGCGGATGAACGCGCTCAGCAACTGCTGACGGAACTGGTCGCGCTGGCGCAACGTAAGCCTCAATAACGCTGTGCCGGAGTCCTTCACGGAGAACCTGCATGTCGGTATTACAACTTTCACTTAAAGATGCCCGCCATCTCCATCTTGCGGCGCAGGGGTTACTGAAAACGCCCCGGCGCCGTGCTCGTGCCAGCGATATTCTTCCCACCATCCAGCAGATGTCACTGCTGCAAATCGATACCATCAACGTCGTCGCCCGCAGCCCCTATCTGGTGCTTTTTAGTCGTCTCGGTAGCTATTCGCCAGCCTGGCTGGAAGAGGCGCTGCGCAGCGGCGAGCTGATGGAGTACTGGGCCCATGAGGCCTGCTTTTTACCCCGCAGCGATTTTGCCCTGGTACGCCACCGCATGCTGACGCCGGATAATATGGGCTGGAAGTACCACAAAGGATGGATGGCTGAACACGCCACCGATATTCAACAGCTGCTGGAGCATATTACCCAGAATGGCCCGGTACGTTCCGCCGATTTTGAACACCCGCGCAAAGGTACCAGCGGCTGGTGGGAGTGGAAACCGCATAAACGTCATCTGGAAGGGCTGTTTACCGCCGGGAAAGTCATGGTTGTCGAACGCCGCAATTTCCAGCGGGTGTACGATCTGACGCATCGGGTGATGCCGCTCTGGGATGATGCGCGCGACGCGCTGTCGCAGGCCGACGCCGAAGCACTGATGCTGCGTAATAGCGCCCGCAGCCTCGGTATCTTCCGTCCCCAGTGGCTGGCCGATTACTACCGGCTGCGTCAGCCCGAATTGCCGGCGCTGCTCAAGCGCTGGCAGGACGAGGGGCTGGTGACGCCGGTGAACGTTGAAGAACTCGGTGAAATGTGGCTGCATCACGATGCGCGAGCGCAGCTTGAATCCGCGCCCGCAGGCAAACTCACCGCCAGTCATAGCGCCGTGCTCTCACCGTTTGACCCGGTGGTCTGGGACCGTAAACGCGCCGAACAGCTATTCAATTTCAGCTACCGTCTTGAGTGCTATACCCCAGCGCCTAAACGTCAGTATGGCTACTTTGTGCTACCGCTGCTGCATCAGGGCAAACTGGTGGGCAGAATGGACAGCAAAGTGCATCGTAAAACCGGGGTACTGGAAATTATCTCGCTGTGGCTGGAAGAGGGGGTTAAGGTTAGCGGCGGGCTGGAAAAAGGGCTGATACGTGCAATAGAAGCCTTTGCCCGCTGGCAGTCGGTGCAGCACATCACTCTGGGTCGTCTGCCGCCGGGGCTGTTTGCTGACCGGCGTCAGGGCTGGGAAATCGCTTCAGCCTGACCCCCTGGCGATGGCTCGCGTAGCCATTGCCGCAAACGGATCCCTGAGCTTGTCATCATGTGATATGCTGCTGCGGAATCTATTCGGTCCATCAGGAGGAATTATGGATCACCGTTTATTAGAAATCATCGCCTGTCCTGTCTGCAACGGTAAACTCTACTACAGCCAGGATAAGCAAGAGCTGATCTGTAAAATTGACAGCCTGGCCTTTCCGCTGCGTGACGGCATTCCCGTCTTGCTGGAAACCGAAGCCCGCGCATTAGCCGTCGGAGAGAGCCACTCATGAGTTTCGTGGTCATTATTCCTGCCCGTTTTGCCTCCACACGTTTGCCCGGAAAACCGTTACAGGACATCAACGGTAAGCCGATGATCGTGCACGTGCTCGAACGCGCGCGTGAGTCCGGGGCCGACCGGATTATCGTCGCGACGGACCATGATGAAGTGGCGCGTGCGGTAGAAGCCGCCGGTGGCGAAGTGTGCATGACGCGCGCTGACCATCAGTCCGGCACTGAACGTCTGGCCGAAGTCGTTGAGAAATGTGGCTTCAGTGACGACACCATCATCGTCAATATTCAGGGTGATGAGCCGATGATCCCGCCGGCGATTGTGCGCCAGGTGGCGGCGAATCTGGCGGCTAATACCTGCGGTATGGCGACGCTGGCGGTGCCGATTCATGATGCCGACGAAGCTTTTAACCCTAATGCGGTGAAGGTGGTGATGGATGCGCAGGGCTATGCGCTCTATTTCTCCCGCGCCACGATCCCATGGGATCGCGATCGTTTTGCGCAGTCCCGCGAAACCATCGGCGATTCACTGCTGCGTCATATCGGGATTTACGGGTATCGCGCGGGCTTTATCCGTCGCTACGTCAGCTGGGCGCCTGGTCCGCTGGAGCAGATCGAAATGCTGGAGCAGCTGCGGGTGCTGTGGTACGGCGAAAAAATCCATGTTGCGGTAGCCGAAGTGGTTCCCGGCACCGGTGTCGATACGCCGGAAGATCTGGCCCGCGTTCGCGCAGAGCTACGATAATCTCCTCATCCCCTCCATCGCGAGGGGATATCCTCACGCTGTTTTTCCATACTATTTGCCCCAAATTTGATCTTACCCGATGACATCCCTGCGGCTGGCGCTCATTATGAAACCAGTAGTATTCACAGGGGTAATCTGAATGGAACAGTTGCGAACCGAACTGAGCCACCTGCTGGGTGAAAAACTCAGCCGCGTGGAGTGTGTCAGCGAGAAGCCCTTGTCGGCGCTATGGTCGCTCTACGATGCACAAGGAAATCCGTTACCGCTGCTGGCGAGGAGCTTCACCACCCCCGGCATTGCCCGTCAGCTGGCCTGGAAAATCTCGATGCTTGCGCGCAGCGGCACCGCGCGGATGCCGGTGGTGTACGGCGTGTTAACCCATGAGGAACATCCCGGGCCCGATGTGCTGTTGATTGAACGACTGCGCGGCGTGTCCGTGGAGGCGCCAGCCCGGACGCCGCAACGCTGGGAACAGCTGCAGGAGCAGATCGTGGAAGCCCTGCTGGCCTGGCATCGGCATGACAGCGGCGGCTGCGTTGGCATGGTCGACAGCACCCAGGAAAACCTGTGGTCGAACTGGTATCGCCAACGGGTAGAGATGCTATGGAGTACGCTAAACCTGTATCAGGACACCGGCCTGACGATGCAGGACAAACGGATCCTGTTCCGCTCCCGGGAGTGCCTGCCGGCGCTATTTGAAGATTTCAGCGATAACTGCGTGCTGGTGCACGGGAGCTTCACGCTGCGCAGTATGTTGAAAGACGCGCGTAGCGATCAGCTGCTGGCAATGGTCGGGCCGGGCATGATGCTCTGGGCGCCCCGCGAGTACGAACTGTTCCGGCTGTCGGACGGCGGGCAGGGGGAGCAACTGCTGTGGCACTATCTGCGCCGCGCACCGGTGTCGGAATCATTCGTCTGGCGGCGCTGGCTGTATCTGCTGTGGGATGAAGTGGACAACCTGGTCAACACCGGGCGCTTTGACCGCACCCGGTTTGATCTGGCTGCTAAATCACTCCTGCCCTGGCTCGCCTGACACCCCTTTTAGCCACTGCCAGAGGCGCCCCAGCGTTTCGTAACCGACGCGATCGCTGTGCATCAGCCATACCGGCGACGGGATCGCGCGCTCCCACGGGTTAAGCGGCGATTCAATCGCCAGCTGATTAGCCGGCGCCGGCAGTGGATTAAGCCCGGCATGGCGGAAGAAAATCATCGCTCTGGGCAAATGCGACGCGGAGGTCACCAGCAGGAAAGGGGCATCGCCGATGGCCTGTTTGACCGCAGCGGCTTCCTCTTCCGTATCTTTCGGGCTATCGAGAACCATTATTTCGCTGCGCGGGACGCCAAGGCTTTGCGCCACCCTGGCGCCGGCCTCAGCGGTGCTGACCGGGTTGGTTTTCGCCGCAGCGCCGGTAAAGATCATCTTCGCCCCCGGATTTTCCTGCCACAGCCGGATCCCTTCAGCCAGGCGCGGCAGGCTGTTATTGATCAGGTTAGAGCTGGGCGCCCAGTCCGGATTCCAGGTATATCCGCCACCGAGTACCACCACATACTGAACCCGTTCGCTGTCGCGCCATGTTGGGTACTTGTCCTCGATCGGTTTGAGTAAACCATCGGCCACCGGTTGCAGGCTGAGCGCAACCAACAGCAGCCAGCCAACGCTGACGCACACTTTACCGGTTCGCTGGAAACGGCTGAACCACAGCAGGGCGATGCCTGCGGCAATCAGCAACAGCAGCAAGGGAAGCGGCAGCATCATGCCGCCTAAATACTTTTTCAGAGTAAAAAGCATGCCAGGTGGTTCCTTTTTTAACCATATAACCAAAGTTATGCCCGGATCTTATAACAGATCGCTACATTCTCCGCGTGGGTATGACAAAATAGCGGTTTTGTTTTGGCAGGTGGAGTCGCCGGTGAAGGATCGTAATTTCGATGACATGGCTGAAAAGTTTTCGCGCAATATCTACGGCACCACCAAGGGCGAACTGCGCCAGGCGATCCTCTGGCAGGATCTCCACCCGTTACTGAGCCAGCTTGGCCCTGGGCCGCTTCGGGTGCTCGATGCGGGCGGCGGGGAAGGCCAGACGGCGGTCAAAGTGGCGGAAATGGGTCATCATGTGACGTTATGCGATCTCTCTGGCGAAATGGTGGCTCGCGCCCGTCAGGCGGCTGTCGATAAAGGTGTGATCGACAACATGCATTTTGTACAATGCGCAGCTCAGGATATTGCGCAGCATTTGGAAAGCCCGGTCGATCTGGTACTGTTTCATGCGGTACTGGAGTGGGTGGCTGAACCGCAGGAGATGCTGCGCGTGCTGTGGTCCGTTGTCAGACCCGGCGGTGCATTGTCGCTAATGTTCTACAATGCTAACGGTCTGCTGATGCACAATATGGTGGTCGGAAACTTCGACTACGTACAGCTAGGTATGCCGAAAAAGAAAAAACGCACGTTGTCGCCGGACTATCCGCGCTCACCGCAGCAGGTTTATGGCTGGCTGGAAGAGCAGGGCTGGCACATTACCGGGAAAACCGGCGTGCGGGTGTTTCATGATTATCTGCGTGAAAAACGCAAACAGCGCGACGATTTTGCGGCGCTGCTGGAGCTGGAGACGCGCTACTGTCGCCAGGAGCCGTATATCAGCCTGGGTCGCTACATTCATGTCACAGCGCTTAAGCCGCAGATGCAAGGATAAACTATGAGTGAATTTTCCCAGACAGTCCCCGAACTGGTTGCCTGGGCCAGAAAAAATGATTTTTCTATTTCGCTGCCGGTGGACAGACTCTCTTTTCTGCTGGCGGTTGCTACGCTGAACGGCGAGCGGCTCGAAGGGGAAATGACTGAGGGAGAACTGGTGGATGCGTTCCGCCACGTCAGTGATGCGTTTGAGCAGACCAGCGAAACCATCAGCCAGCGCGCCAATAACGCGATCAACGATATGGTGCGCCAGCGTCTGCTGAACCGCTTTACCAGCGAAATTACGGAAGGTAATGCGATTTATCGCCTGACGCCGTTGGGTATCGGCATTACCGACTACTATATTCGCCAACGCGAATTTTCTACTCTGCGCCTGTCGATGCAGCTGTCGATCGTTGCCGGTGAGCTTAAGCGCGCCGCCGATTCTGCTGAAGAGGGCGGCGATGAGTTTCACTGGCATCGCAACGTCTTTGCGCCGCTGAAATACTCGGTGGCTGAGATTTTCGACAGTATCGACCTGACGCAGCGCATCATGGATGAGCAGCAGCAGCTGGTCAAAGATGATATTGCTCAGCTGCTGAATAAAGACTGGCGTGCGGCGATCTCCAGCTGTGAACTGCTGCTGTCAGAAACCTCAGGCACGCTGCGTGAGCTGCAGGATACGCTGGACGCTGCGGGCGACAAGCTTCAGGCAAACCTGTTGAGAATTCAGGACGCGACAATCGCGCGCGATGATTTGCATTTTGTTGACCGTCTGGTTTTCGATCTGCAAAGCAAACTCGACCGCATCGTCAGCTGGGGCCAACAGGCTATCGACCTGTGGATCGGCTACGATCGTCACGTCCACAAATTTATCCGTACCGCCATCGATATGGATAAAAACCGCGTGTTCGCCCAGCGTCTGCGCCAGTCGATTCAAACCTACTTTGATGCACCGTGGGCATTGACCCACGCCAGCGCCGATCGTCTGCTGGATATGCGTGATGAAGAGATGGCGCTGCGCGACGAAGAGGTCACCGGGGAACTTCCGGCCGATCTAGAGTACGAAGAGTTTAACGAAATTCGCGAACAGCTTGCCGCGCTGATTGAAGCGCAGCTGGTGGTCTATAAAGACAAAGGTGTGCCGCTGGACCTGGGTCTGGTGGTGCGCGAATATCTGGCGCAGTATCCGCGGGCTCGCCATTTTGATGTGGCGCGAATCGTTGTTGACCAGGCCGTTCGCCTGGGCGTCGCACAAGCAGATTTCACCGGACTGCCGGCAAAATGGCAGCCGATTAATGATTACGGAGCCAAGGTACAGGCGCATGTCATCGACAAATATTGAACAAGTGATGCCAGTTAAACTGGCGCAGGCGTTGGGCAATCCGTTATTTCCGGCGCTGGATAGCGCCTTGCGTGCAGGCCGCCATGTGGGTCTGGACGAGCTGGATAATCACGCATTTTTGATGGATTTCCAGGACTACCTGGAAGAATTTTACGCTCGCTATAACGTTGAGCTGATTCGCGCGCCGGAAGGGTTTTTCTATCTGCGCCCGCGTTCCACCACGCTGATCCCGCGTTCGGTGCTGTCCGAACTGGATATGATGGTGGGCAAAATTCTTTGCTATCTCTACCTCAGCCCGGAACGTCTGGCCAATGAAGGGATCTTTACCCAACAGGAGCTGTACGATGAGCTGCTGAGCCTGGCCGACGAAGCCAAGCTGCTGAAACTGGTGAACAACCGCTCCACCGGGTCGGATCTCGACCGCCAGAAGCTGCAGGAAAAAGTCCGCGCTTCGCTTAACCGTCTGCGCCGTCTGGGCATGGTCTGGTTTATGGGCCATGACAGCAGCAAATTCCGCATTACCGAATCGGTGTTCCGCTTTGGCGCTGACGTGCGCGTGGGCGACGATCCGCGCGAAGCGCAGCTGCGCATGATTCGCGATGGCGAAGCGATGGCGCTGGAAAATCATCTGCAGCTTCATGACGAAAATGAAGAGCATCAGCCGGATAGCGGGGAGGAAGAGTAATGATTGAACGCGGTAAATTTCGCTCGCTAACGCTGGTTAACTGGAACGGCTTTTTTGCCCGAACCTTCGATCTGGATGAGCTGGTCACGACCCTCTCCGGCGGTAACGGGGCCGGGAAATCAACCACCATGGCGGCCTTCGTCACAGCGTTGATCCCTGACCTGACCCTGCTGCACTTCCGTAACACCACCGAGGCCGGCGCCACCAGCGGTTCGCGCGATAAAGGCCTGCACGGTAAGCTGCGTGCCGGGGTTTGTTATTCGGTGCTGGACGTTATCAACTCCCATCATCAGCGCGTGGTCGTGGGCGTGCGCCTGCAGCAGATCGCCGGTCGCGATCGTAAAGTGGATATCAAGCCCTTCGCGATCCAGGGGCTGCCGATGGCGATTCAGCCGACCCAGCTGCTGACCGAGACCCTGAACGAACGCCAGGCGCGTGTTCTGAGCCTCAATGAGCTGAAAGAAAAGCTCGAAGCGATGGAAGGGGTGCAGTTCAAGCAGTTCAACTCGATCACCGATTATCACTCGCTGATGTTCGATCTGGGCGTCGTCGCCCGTCGTTTACGCTCGGCCTCGGATCGTAGTAAATACTATCGCCTGATTGAAGCCTCGCTGTATGGCGGCATCTCCAACACCATTACCCGCTCGCTGCGCGACTATCTGTTGCCGGAAAACAGCGGCGTGCGTAAGGCGTTCCAGGACATGGAAGCCGCGCTGCGTGAAAACCGCATGACCCTTGAAGCGATCCGGGTGACGCAGTCCGATCGTGATCTGTTTAAACACCTGATCAGCGAAGCGACGAACTACGTGGCGGCGGACTACATGCGTCACGCCAACGAACGTCGGGTGCATCTGGACAAAGCGCTGGAGTACCGTCGCGACCTGTTTACCTCACGGGCGCAGCTGGCGGCAGAGCAGTATAAGCACGTCGATATGGCCCGCGAACTGCAGGAGCATAACGGCGCAGAGGGCGATCTGGAAGCTGATTATCAGGCGGCCAGCGACCATCTGAATCTGGTGCAAACCGCGCTGCGCCAGCAGGAAAAAATCGAGCGCTATGAAGCGGACCTCGAAGAGCTGCAGATTCGTCTTGAAGAGCAGAATGAAGTGGTCGCAGAAGCGACCGATCTGCAGGAAGAGAACGAAGCCCGCGCAGAAGCCGCTGAACTGGAAGTGGATGAGCTGAAAAGCCAGCTTGCCGACTATCAGCAGGCGCTGGACGTGCAGCAGACCCGGGCAATTCAGTACAACCAGGCGCTGCAGGCGCTAGAGCGTGCGAAAGCGCTGTGCCATTTGCCGGATTTAACGCCGGAAAGCGCTGGCGAATGGCTGGAAACCTTCCAGGCGAAAGAGCAAGAAGCGACGGAGAAAATGCTGTCGCTGGAACAAAAAATGAGCGTCGCGCAAACGGCGCACGGTCAGTTTGAACAGGCTTATCAGCTGGTCGCGGCGATTAACGGCCCACTGGCGCGTAATGAAGCCTGGGACATCGCGCGGGAACTGCTGCGTGATGGCGTGAATCAGCGACATCATGCCGAGCAAGCGCAAGGGCTGCGGAGTCGCCTGACCGAGCTGGAACAGCGCCTGCGCGAACAGCAGGATGCCGAACGTCAGCTGAGCGATTTCTGCAAGCGCCAGGGTAAACGCTACGACTTTGACGAGCTGGAAGCCCTGCATCAGGAGCTGGAAGCGCGTATTGCGTCGTTGTCCGATAGCGTCTCTTCCGCCAGCGAACAGCGCATGAACCTGCGCCAGGAGCTGGAACAGCTGCAGTCGCGCACCCAGTCTCTGCTGCGTCGTGCGCCGGTCTGGCTGGCGGCACAGAACAGCCTCAACCAGCTCTGCGAGCAGAGCGGCGAACAGTTTGAATCGAGCCAGGACGTCACCGAATATCTGCAGCAGCTGCTGGAGCGCGAGCGCGAAGCGATTGTTGAGCGTGACGAAGTTGGCGCACGTAAACGGGCCATTGACGAAGAGATCGAACGTCTCAGTCAGCCGGGCGGTTCTGAAGACCCGCGTCTTAATGCGCTGGCGGAACGTTTTGGCGGCGTGCTGTTGTCGGAAATTTATGACGATGTCAGCCTCGAAGATGCCCCGTACTTCTCCGCGCTGTACGGCCCGTCGCGCCATGCGATCGTGGTGCCGGATCTGTCGCAGATCACCGAACATCTTGAAGGGCTGGAAGATTGCCCGGAAGATCTCTATCTGATCGAGGGCGATCCGCAGTCATTCGATGACAGCGTATTCAGCGTCGATGAGATGGAAAAAGCGGTGGTGGTGAAGGTCGCCGATCGTCAATGGCGTTATTCACGCTTCCCGACGCTGCCGCTGTTCGGCCGCGCCGCACGTGAAAGCCGTATCGAGAGCCTGCACGCCGAACGTGAAGATTTGTCCGAGCGTTTTGCGACCCTCTCTTTTGATGTTCAGAAAACGCAGCGTCAGCATCAGGCTTTCAGCCGCTTTATCGGCAGTCATCTGGCGGTCGCCTTTGAAGACGATCCGGAAGAAGAAATCCGCAAGCTCAACAGCCGCCGTGGCGAGCTGGAGCGCGCGCTGACGACGCACGAAAGTGATAACCAGCAGAACCGGGTACAGTTTGAACAGGCGAAAGAGGGCGTCTCGGCCCTTAACCGTCTGCTGCCGCGTCTTAGCCTGTTGGCGGACGATACCCTGGCTGACCGGGTGGACGAAATTCAGGAACGTCTGGATGAAGCCCAGGAAGCCGCGCGCTTTATTCAGCAGCATGGTAATCAACTGGCGAAGCTGGAGCCGATCGTTTCGGTACTGCAAAGCGATCCGGAACAGTTTGAACAGCTGAAAGAAGACTATCTCTATTCGCAGCAGACGCAGCGTGATGCGCGTCAGCAGGCGTTTGCGCTGAGCGAAGTGGTGCAGCGTCGCGCCCACTTCAGCTACTCCGACTCGGCGGAAATGCTGAGCGGCAACAGCGATCTGAACGAAAAACTGCGCCAGCGTCTGGAGCAGGCCGAAACGGAACGTAGCCGCGCCCGTGAGGCAATGCGTAGCCATTCTGCGCAGCTGAACCAGTACAATCAGGTGCTGGCTTCGCTGAAAAGCTCTTATGACACCAAAAAAGAGCTGCTGGGCGATCTGTATAAAGAGCTGCAGGAGATCGGCGTTCGTGCCGATAGCGGTGCGGAAGAACGCGCCCGTTCGCGTCGCGATGAGCTGCATACGCAGTTAAGCAACAACCGCGCCCGCCGTAATCAGCTGGAGAAAGCGTTGACCTTCTGCGAAGCGGAAATGGACAACCTGACCCGCAAACTGCGTAAGCTTGAGCGTGACTACTGCGAAATGCGTGAGCAGGTGGTGAGCGCCAAAGCGGGCTGGTGTGCGGTCATGCGCCTGGTGAAAGACAACGGCGTCGAACGTCGCCTGCACCGTCGCGAGCTGGCCTATCTCTCTGCTGATGAACTGCGTTCGATGTCGGATAAAGCCCTCGGTGCGCTGCGTCTGGCGGTGTCGGATAACGAACACCTGCGCGATGTGCTGCGCGTCTCGGAAGATCCAAAACGTCCTGAACGTAAAATTCAGTTCTTTGTCGCCGTTTATCAGCATCTGCGCGAGCGTATCCGTCAGGATATTATTCGTACCGATGACCCGGTTGAAGCGATTGAACAGATGGAGATCGAGCTTAACCGTCTGACCGAAGAGCTGACTAACCGCGAACAGAAGCTGGCTATTAGCTCCCGCAGCGTTGCCAACATTATTCGTAAGACCATCCAGCGCGAGCAGAACCGTATCCGTATGCTCAACCAGGGTCTGCAGAGCGTCTCCTTCGGGCAGGTCAACAGCGTGCGGCTGAATGTCAACGTGCGGGAAACCCACTCGACGCTGCTTGACGTGTTGTCTGAACAGCATGAACAGCATCAGGACTTGTTTAACAGCAACCGTCTGACCTTCTCCGAAGCGCTGGCGAAACTGTATCAACGCCTGAATCCGCAGATTGATATGGGGCAGCGCACGCCGCAGACCATCGGCGAAGAGCTGCTCGACTACCGCAACTATCTGGAGATGGAAGTGGAAGTCAACCGTGGTTCCGACGGCTGGCTGCGTGCGGAATCCGGCGCGCTGTCGACCGGGGAAGCGATCGGTACCGGGATGTCAATTCTGGTGATGGTTGTGCAGAGCTGGGAAGACGAGTCTCGCCGCCTGCGCGGAAAAGACCTGTCGCCATGCCGCCTGCTGTTCCTCGATGAAGCGGCGCGTCTCGATGCCCGCTCTATCGCCACGCTGTTTGAGCTGTGCGAACGCCTCGAGATGCAGCTGATCATCGCGGCGCCGGAAAACATCAGTCCGGAAAAAGGCACCACCTACAAACTCGTGCGTAAAGTGTTTAATAATCACGAACACGTCCACGTGGTCGGGCTGCGCGGTTTTGCCGCCCAACTGCCGGAAACACTGCCGGGAACGGCGGATGCTTCCTGAGAGGGATGATTGATAGCTAGAAGGGCGACATGATGTCGCCCTTTTTGTTGTCGGATCTGCTACCGTAACGTTGTATAATCTTTAAACTTCTTTACATTTGGGAAGGCAAAAGCGCTTTCGCCTTCATATACTGAGAGTAAGCCCTAATTTGTGGGCAGCAATGTGTCAACAGGGGGGCAAGGGATGTTGCTAAAGAAACGGTATGGTTGTTCATTGTCAGCGCTGAGTTTGAGCCTGGCACTGGCATTTGCTCCACTGTTCAATGCCCAGGCCGAAGAGCCTGAAGTCGTACCAACGGACAGCTCCGCGACCTTAGGAGAGCTGTCTTCTGCGCTAAGCCAGAGCGTCGGCCAGTCGGCGGCGGTGGCCAAAATGGCCGGTGAGCAGCCTCAGGCTGCCGGAGCCGTAGAGAAAAGTCGCGCTGATATCACAGCCCTGCTACCAGCGGGCTACCAGCCGGTGTTTATGAATCCGCTGGTGGCGCTGTATGCGGCCAGGGACATGAAACCGATGTGGGAGAACCGCGAGGCGGTTCAGGCCTTCCAGCAGCAGCTGGCCGAGGTCGCCATCGCCGGGTTTCAACCGCAGTTCACCACCTGGGTGAGCCTGCTGACCGATCCGGCAGTCAACGGTATGGCACGCGATGTCGTGCTGTCTGACGCCATGATGGGCTACCTGCATTTTATCAGCGGCATTCCGGTACAGGGGAATCGCTGGCTGTATGGCACCAAACCGTACACGATGGCGACGCCGCCGCTGTCGGTGATTAATCAGTGGCAGCTAGCGCTGGATAACGGCGCGCTGGTGCCGTTTATTGCCGGACTGACGCCAACGCACCCGCAATATGAGGCGATGCACCGCGCGCTGCTGTCGCTGGTGGCGGATTCGCGTCCGTGGCCGCAGTTGACCGGCACGGCCTCGCTGCGACCGGGTGAGTGGAGCAACGATATTGGCGCGCTGCGTGAAATTTTACAGCGCAACGGCATGCTCGACGATGCCGCTAACATTGCCCTGCCGGGGGATGTCGTCAGCCCGTCGGCGGTGAAGAAAGGGAAAGCCGCGGCACGCGGGGTCTATGATCGCCCGCTTGTCGACGCGGTGAAGCGTTTTCAGGCCTGGCAGGGACTGGGTGCCGATGGCGTTATTGGTCAATCCACACGCGACTGGTTGAATGTCTCGGCGGCGCAACGCGCCGGGGTGCTGGCGTTAAATATTCAACGCTTACGCTTGCTGCCGGGCAAACTGTCGACCGGTATCATGGTGAATATCCCGGCATTCTCACTGGTCTACTACCAGGATGGCAGCCAGGTTCTGGCATCGCGGGTTATCGTCGGTCGTCCGGATCGTAAAACGCCGATGATGAGCAGCGCGCTGAATAACGTGGTGGTTAACCCGCCGTGGAACGTTCCGCCGACGCTGGCGCGCAAAGATATTCTGCCGAAGGTGCGTAACGACCCCGGTTATCTTGAACAGCACGGTTATACCGTGATGCGCGGCTGGAACAGCAAAGAGGCGATCGATCCGTACCGGGTTGACTGGTCGACGATCACCGAAAACAATCTGCCGTTCCGCTTCCAGCAGGCGCCAGGCGCGCGTAATTCACTGGGTCGCTATAAGTTCAACATGCCAAGCTCCGATGCCATCTATCTGCATGATACGCCGAACCATAACCTGTTCCAGAAAGATGTCCGGGCGTTAAGCTCCGGCTGCGTGCGGGTGAATAAAGCCTCTGAACTGGCGAATATGCTGTTGCAGGATGCGGGCTGGAACGATACGCGGATTTCCGATGCGTTGAAGCAGGGCGACACCCGTTATGTGAATATCCGTCAAAATATTCCGGTCAATCTTTACTATTTAACCGCGTTCGTCGGGGCCGATGGCCGCATGCAATATCGTACAGATATTTACAATTACGATCTCACCGCGCGATCTGGCGCACAAATTCTGCCAAAAGCGGAACAATTAATCAGGTAAATGAAGTAGTTCAACAAAATTTGTTGTCCTAACTCTCGGTGGAAACAGGCTCTGTGCGTCTGCAGGGCCTGTATTTACTGGGGTTAGGCTACCTTGACGTTGGCAATAATGCCCGGTAAGGTGCCTTTCGTGCGCCAGAAGTGCATATATTCGATTCATTTACTTGTAGACCTGATTATCATGGACAAATTTGACGCTAATCGCCGCAAACTGCTGGCGTTAGGCGGGGCTGCGCTCGGTGCTGCAGCCATCCTGCCTGCGCCGGCATTTGCCACCCTCTCGACCCCCCGACCGCGTATTCTGACGTTGAATAACCTGCATACTGGTGAATCACTCAAGGCGGAGTTTTTCGATGGCAGAGGCTATATTCAGGATGAATTAGCAAGACTTAATCATTTCTTCCGCGATTTCCGCGCGAATAAAATTAAGACTATCGATCCGAGTTTGTTTGATCACCTCTATCGTCTGCAGGGATTACTTGGCACGAATAAACCTGTCCAGCTCATCTCTGGCTATCGTTCACTCGATACCAATGACGAGCTTCGCGCACGAAGCCGTGGTGTGGCTAAACATAGCTATCACACCAAGGGACAGGCCATGGATTTTCATATTGAAGGCATTTCGTTAAGCAATGTTCGCAAAGCGGCATTATCTATGGGCGCAGGTGGTGTAGGATACTACCCACGTAGCAATTTTGTGCATATTGATACCGGTCCGGTCAGGCACTGGTAACGAAAGGAGCATCATGAACTATCGTATTATTCCGGTCACCGCGTTCGCTCAGAACTGTTCTTTAATCTGGTGTGAACAAACCCGGCTCGCCGCATTGGTCGATCCGGGCGGCGACGCCGAGCGAATCAAACAGGAAGTGGCCGCAGCGGGCGTTAGCCTGATGCAGATTTTGCTCACCCACGGTCATCTCGACCACGTTGGTGCGGCGGCTGAACTGGCACAGCATTATGGTGTGCCGGTTATCGGCCCGGAAAAAGAAGATGAGTTCTGGCTGGAAGGGCTGCCAGCGCAAAGCCGGATGTTCGGTCTGGAAGATTGCCAGCCGCTGCAGCCGGACCGCTGGCTCAATGAAGGCGATGTGGTCAGCGTAGGGAATGTCTCTCTGCAGGTACTGCACTGCCCGGGGCATACGCCTGGACACGTTGTCTTTTTTGATGATGCTTCACGCTTGCTGATTTCCGGCGATGTGATTTTTAAAGGGGGAGTCGGGCGCAGCGATTTCCCACGCGGCGATCATGGGCAGCTGATTGATGCGATTAAACGTAAATTATTGCCGTTAGGTGATGATGTGACGTTTATTCCTGGTCACGGTCCGATATCGACGCTGGGCTATGAGCGTCTGCACAACCCCTTCCTGCAGGATGAAATGCCGGTCTGGTAATTTATCGTGTGGGGAATGTAATAAAGGCCGCGTCAGCGGCCTTTATTTTTTCTGCCGGCGAGATTACAGCACGGCGACGATCGCTTCACACAGCGGCGCCATGTTATCTGGCGTCATGCCCGCCACGTTGATACGCCCGGAAGCCACGGCGTAGATGCCGAACTCTTCACGCAGACGCAGTACCTGCTCTTTGGTCAGGCCGCTAAACGAGAACATGCCGTTTTGCTTGATGATGAAAGAGAAGTCACGGCTGGCGCCTTTTTCCTGCAGCGTATTAACAAACAGCAGACGCATGCGCTGAATGCGCTGGCGCATATCGGTCAGCTCTTGTTCCCAGATTGCACGCAGTGCGTCATTGCTGAGGATTGTGGCGACCACGGAAGCACCGTGAGCCGGCGGATTGGAGTAGTTGGCGCGGATCACCGACTTCATCTGGCTGAACGCGCGGTCAACGGTATCGGCATCGGCAGCCACCAGCGTACAGGCACCGACACGCTCGTTATACAGACCGAAGTTCTTCGAGTAGGAGCTGGCAACCAGCAGCTCTTTATGCAGCGCAACGAATGCACGCAGACCTTCAGCATCTTCTTCCAGACCACGGGCAAAGCCCTGGTAGGCGAAATCGAACAGCGGCAGCCAGCCTTTTTCGACGGACAT
The DNA here is from genome assembly GCF_014298075.1 of Enterobacter sp. JUb54. GTDB lineage: Bacteria > Pseudomonadota > Gammaproteobacteria > Enterobacterales > Enterobacteriaceae > Klebsiella > Klebsiella lignicola. Next base: position 2,211,243 of record NZ_CP060418.1, on the reverse strand, counting down.
CTGTGCCAGCTGTTGCCACTGATCCAGCGTCGGGTCGATACCGGTTGGGTTATGGCAGCAACCGTGGAACAGAACCACGTCACCCGCCTGGGCTTCACTGAGGCTTGCCAGCAGACCGTCAAAATCCAGCGCGTGGTTGGCCGCATCGTAATAGGTGTATTCACATACTTCGAGGCCGGCGGAGTTGAACACGCTCTTGTGGTTCGGCCAGCTTGGGTTGCTTACCCAGACGCGTTTTGCCGAGGTATTTTTGGCCAGGAAGTCTGCGGCAACGCGCAGAGCGCCGGTGCCACCTGGCGTCTGAGCGGTACGTGCGCGCTTATCGCTGACGATCGGGCTACCTTTACCAAACAGCAGCTCCTGAGTGCAGCGGCCAAACTCCGGAATACCGTCGATACCCAGATAGTTTTTCGTGGTTTCATTTTCCAGCAGGTATTGCTCTGCTTTTTTGACACTGGTCAGGACCGGGGTTTTACCCGTTTCATCTTTGTAAACACCAATTCCGAGGTTAATTTTAGTCGGACGGTCATCGGCACGAAACAGATCGGCCAGGCCTAAAATGGGGTCAGCAGGGGCGGCAGTAATGTTCTCAAACATGACGAGGTTCCATTGTGATTACTGAGGGAATTTCGCTATCAGGGTAACGGGAGATTTACAAATTGCCAACCGTTTGCGACAAAAAGCGAGAAGGTTTTCGAAAGTTACGATCTTTATCTTACTAAATGAGAAAAGCAGGACCGAAGTCCTGCTTTTTAGGCATATCACGAAGGGGTGTACTGCAGATTAGAACTGGTAAACGATACCAACAGCTGCCTGGTCGTCGGTAGCAACGCCAGCAGTTTTGGTGTAATCGTTGTCGTCCAGCAGGTTGAATTTGTATGCTGCGTAGACGTTCATGTTCTTGTTGAAGTAGTACCAGGTACCCAGTTCAACGTATTTAACCAGGTCAGCATCGCCGCCGGAGAAGCCAGCACGGCCCTGCAGGTCTTTACCTTTGGTCTGTACGTAACCAACGGACGGACGCAGACCGAAGTCGAACTGGTACTGAGCAACGGCTTCAAAGTTCTGAGTTTTGCCGGCGAAGTAGTTACCCTGGTTTTCCGGGGTCATGTTGTAAGTCTGGGAGTACATCACTGCAGCGTAGACGTTGTTCGCATCATACTTCGCAGAAGTTGCCCATGCTTCAGCTTTGTCGCCGTTGCCATCAGCTTTCTGATCTACGCTACGGTTAGAGCTGGAGTAGCCAGCAGACAGCGCGATACCGTTGTCAAACGCGTAGGTTGCGGAGGTGCTGACGCCGTCGCCGTTCTGTTTGTGAACGTTACGAGTGCTTGCGTCGTTTTTGCCCTGGTACTGCAGCGCGAAGCTCAGGCCGTCAACCAGACCGAAGAAGTCAGAGTTACGATAGGTTGCAACGCCGTTGGTACGGCCAGTCATGAAGTTGTCGGTGTAGTTCCAGCCGTCGCCGCCCCACTCAACCAGCATATCGGTTGCAGCTTCAACGTCGTAGATCGCACCGTAGTTACGACCGTAGTCGAATGAACCGTATTCACCCGCTTTCAGACCAGCGAATGCCAGACGAGTTTTAGTCCCCTGGGAACCTTCAACGTTGGACGCGTCCATGTTGTATTCCCACTGGCCGTAACCGGTCAGCTGGTCGTTGATCTGGGTTTCGCCTTTCAGGCCGATACGAGCGTAGGTGGTGTCTTCGCTGCTGGTGTCACCGTTGGTGGTCCAGACGTGCTCGCCAACCATTTTGCCGTAGAAATCCAGTTTGTTGCCGTTTTTGTTATAGATTTCTGCAGCATTCGCTGCGCCGGCTACCAGCAGGGCAGGAATTACCACTGCCAGAATATTGCGCTTCATCATTATTTATTACCCTCATTAATATTTTTATATGAACACTTGCCACTGCCGCCAATACATTCTGTCAATAAAAACTTACAGAACCATTGATGATAGTTTGGTGTCTGAAGGCATCTTTCCATCCGCGCCAGCGTTTCGCTAGCCGGAAAATGCTACCAATGTCGCATATGAGTAACAATAAGAAAGAGTATGTAACAAAATGTGTTTTTTAGGGAACTTTGTGAACTCAATCAAAATTCCGTTCCACTTTGTGCGTTAAATCGCCAACATATATATATCTATATGAATTAATTATGATTAATTTAGATAAAGCCGCGATTGTGCATTTTATGGCTGCATTTCGCTTTTTTTTCGCTCAGCGTTTGTCTTTGCATCTCGTGCTGCGGGAGGTTAAAAAATGAACAAAATTATCAGATGTTTCACCGAGAAATGAACATAAGATGCGATTTATCCTTACTCAGGGAGTCGTAATAGTGAGTAACATAAATGTGACGCGGAAGGGTTGATGTTTAGATTAATTAAGATTCGTTAACAAATCTTGACATAAAAAAAGGCCAGCATACGCTGGCCTTTCGGGTAATAAGGAAAAACAATCAGAATGTGGCGCTACGCGGGGTCCGCGGGAACGCAATCACATCACGCACGTTCTGTACGCCGGTGACATAGGCGATCAGACGCTCAAAGCCCAGACCGAAGCCAGAGTGCGGAACGGTGCCATAACGACGCAGATCGCGGTACCACCAGTAGTCTTCTTTATTCAGGCCCATTTCTGCCATGCGGGCATCCAGCACGTCCAGACGCTCTTCACGCTGAGAACCGCCGATGATTTCGCCGATACCCGGAGCCAGAACATCCATTGCCGCGACGGTTTTACCGTCTTCGTTAAGGCGCATATAGAACGCCTTGATGTCTTTCGGGTAGTTTTTGACGACGACCGGTGCTTTGAAGTGCTCTTCTGCCAGATAGCGCTCATGCTCGGAAGAGAGGTCTACGCCCCAGTACACCGGGTTTTCAAACTGCTTGCCGCAGTTTTCCAGAATGGTGACAGCATCGGTGTAATCGACCTGGGCGAAATCGGCATCAATAAAGCGTTCCAGACGCGATACGGCTTCTTTATCTACGCGCTCGGCGAAGAATTTCATATCGTCGGCACGCTCTTCCAGCACCGCTTTGAAGACATACTTCAGCATGGCTTCCGCCAGGCCGGCAACGTCGTTCAGGTTAGCGAAGGCCACTTCCGGCTCCAGCATCCAGAACTCCGCAAGGTGGCGGCTGGTGTTGGAGTTTTCGGCGCGGAAAGTCGGGCCGAAGGTGTAGATTTTGGACAGCGCGCAGGCATACGTTTCACCGTTCAGCTGGCCGGATACGGTCAGGAACGACTCTTTGCCGAAGAAGTCTTTATCGAAATCCACTTTGCCCTGATCGTTGCGCGGCAGGTTTTCCAGATCCAGGGTGGAAACGCGGAACATTTCGCCGGCACCTTCGGTATCGGATGCGGTGATCAGCGGCGTCGATACCCAGAAGAAACCTTGCTCGTCAAAGAAACGATGCAGTGCTTGCGCCAGGGTATGACGAACACGGGCAACGGCGCCAATCAGGTTGGTACGCGGGCGCAGGTGCGCGACTTCACGCAGGTACTCAATGCTGTGGCGCTTAGCGGCCATCGGATAGGTATCCGGATCTTCGACCCAGCCGGTCACTTCTACGCTGCTGGCCTGAATTTCGAAGCTCTGGCCCTGGCCCTGAGATGCCACGACTTTACCGGTGACGATGACCGAACAGCCGGTAGTCAGACGCAGCACTTCCTGATTGTAATTGGGCAGAGAATTACTAATGACGGCCTGTACAGGATCAAAGCAGGAACCGTCATAGACGGCCAGGAAGGAAAAGCCAGCTTTTGAATCTCGGCGAGTACGCACCCATCCGCGCACGGTGACTTCGCTGTCAACGGCAACACGGCCCTGGAGTACGTCGGCTACAGGCACAACGCTCATAATAGTCTCTCTATTCGTAGTCCAATAAAAAAAATCTGTATCCCCCGGTGATGGGGGGATATCTATGTTACCTGTCATCTTCCATCAGACAAGTAGATTTCGCACCGCGAAGGGGAGAATTCGGAAATAAATAAAGGAAAGGAGCCAGAACGGCTCCTTATGATGATTAACTGGCCTTTTTCACCGGCGGTAGATCGAAGGCTTTACGCAGCGCCCGGACAAAGGCTTTATCGTGGCAGATGGTTTTGCCGGGGCTGTCAGAGAGTTTGGCGACGGGCTTACCGTTACACTCCACGAGCTTGATGACGATATTGAGCGGTTTCACCTGAGGAATGTCGCAGGTTAAGCGCGTACCAATTCCGAAGCTGAGATTAACCCGTGACGCGAAGTGGCGATATAAATCCACCGCTTTGGCCAGATCGAGATTATCGGAGAACACCAGCACTTTACTCAGCGGGTCGATCCCCAGCTTGTGGTAGTGCGCGATGGCTTTCTCTCCCCACTCAACCGGATCGCCGGAATCATGGCGCAGGCCCTGATAGCGGGTGGCAAACTCCGGGCCGAAATCTCGCAGGAACGCATCCATGGTAATGCAGTCGGTCAGGGCGATCCCCAACTGGTCGGGGTACTCTTCCAGCCATGCGGCCAGTGCCGCGCGCTGGCTGCTGGCGAGGTTAGGGCTAATTTGCTGATGCGCCTGGAACCATTCGTGTGCCTGGGTGCCCATGGGCGTCAGATTCAGACGGCGGGCCAGATCGTAGTTGCTGGTGCCGACAAACCACGGCTCCTGCTGCAGGCGTTCAACGATGGCCTGCTGCACCTCACGCGAGAAACGGCGGCGGGTGCCGAAGTCCATCAGGCGGAAGCCGCTGAGATCGAGGTCGGCGGTCATCTGCCTGAAATCGGCCAGCTTGTGTTCGAGCGTGTCCAACGCCAAATCGACGCTGATTTCCGGCGAGCGATAATGGTGAACCAGCTCGCTGATCACTGCCAGCAACGGGACTTCCCACATGATCACTTCACGCCACGGGCCGGACAGGCGAATATTCAACTTGCCGTTGTCATTGCTGACGCTGACCTGGCTCGGGTCGTAACGGAAGTCACGCAGCCAGTCGAGGTAATCCTGAGAAAAGAACGGCAGGGTAGACAACCAGTGATATTCATCGTCCTGCAGCGTCAGGTCACGCATGGTCTCAACCTGCTCGCGGATCGCATCGGCATAGATACCAAGCAGATCGTCGCCGCGGCAGCGGAACTCCGCCGCAACATGCACATCTTCGTAGCGGTGGAAGACAGCCTGCTGCATATGCAGCTTGTAGGCATCCGTATCAAGCAGCGAGTGCAGTACAGGAGAAGTGAATTGTGTCATGGTGCGCAGTAGCGTCCTCTCACTGGAGCGTTTCCATCAAAACCGAAGCAGAAAAAAGGAGGCGGAGTATACCTTTATTACCCGACTCTGTCCCGCAGTGGCGATCGATGGCGACGCTGGCGGTCATTTGCGAGGCCTAGTTTAATATATTGAACAGGGATCACACCACAAGCTTTATAGCGGGTCGAGTGCATTTCGTGCCTCTAATGTTATCGATATGTAGCAATTTTCGTGTTTGGCATTGAAAAGATGAAGATTCTGCGTAGCGCGATCTACACAACAGGAATAGACTGGGTTTGACACTTTATGGAACATGCTAAAGGTTTTTTATGACACAACAGCCCCAAGCCAAATACCGCCACGATTACCGTGCGCCGGATTATCTGATTAGCGATATCGATTTGACCTTTGACCTGGATGCCGAGAAAACCGTTGTTACGGCAGAGAGTAAAGTCTCCCGTCACGCGGCGGCGTCTGATGTGCCGTTGCGTCTGGATGGCGAAGACCTGACGCTGGTCTCCCTGAACGTGGATGGCCAGCCGTGGAGCCACTATAAAGAAGAAAATAACCAACTGGTGATCGAAGGATTACCGGAACATTTCACCCTGACTATCGTCAATGAAATCAGCCCGGCGGCCAATACCGCGCTGGAAGGCCTGTATCAGTCCGGCGAAGCGCTGTGCACCCAATGTGAAGCCGAAGGGTTCCGACATATTACCTGGTATCTGGATCGCCCGGATGTCCTGGCGCGTTTCACCACCAAAATTATCGCCGATAAAGCGAAGTATCCGTACCTGCTCTCCAACGGCAACCGCGTTGCGCAGGGGGAACTGGAACAGGGGCGTCACTGGATCCAGTGGCAGGACCCGTTCCCGAAACCGTGCTATCTGTTTGCGCTGGTGGCCGGCGATTTCGACGTGCTGCGCGATACCTTCAAAACCCGCTCCGGGCGTGAAGTGGCGCTGGAGCTGTTCGTTGACCGCGGCAACCTCGATCGCGCGCCGTGGGCGATGACGTCGCTGAAAAACTCCATGAAATGGGACGAAACCCGTTTCGGCCTCGAGTACGACCTCGACATCTATATGATTGTCGCCGTCGACTTCTTCAATATGGGCGCCATGGAGAACAAAGGACTGAACGTCTTTAACTCCAAATACGTGCTGGCCCGTACCGATACCGCGACCGATAAAGACTACCTCGATATCGAACGGGTGATTGGCCACGAATATTTCCATAACTGGACCGGTAACCGCGTCACCTGTCGCGACTGGTTCCAGTTGAGCCTCAAAGAGGGGCTGACCGTCTTCCGCGATCAGGAGTTCAGCTCCGACCTCGGTTCACGTGCAGTCAACCGGATTAGTAACGTTCGCACCATGCGCGGCATGCAGTTCGCTGAAGATGCCAGCCCGATGGCCCATCCTATCCGCCCGGATATGGTCATTGAGATGAACAACTTCTACACCCTGACGGTATATGAAAAAGGGGCGGAAGTGATCCGCATGCTGCACACCTTGTTGGGCGAAGCCAACTTCCAGAAAGGGATGCAGCTGTACTTCGAACGTCATGACGGCAGCGCCGCCACCTGCGACGACTTTGTCCAGGCGATGGAAGATGCGTCCAATGTCGACCTGTCCCATTTCCGTCGCTGGTACAGCCAGTCCGGTACGCCGGTGGTGAGCGTCCATGATGACTACAACCCGGAAACCGAACAGTATACTTTGACCATCAGCCAGCGTACTCCGCCGACCGCGGAACAGCCGGAAAAACAGCCGCTGCACATTCCGTTCGACATCGAACTGTATGACAACGAAGGCAAGGTGATCCCGCTGCAGAAGGGCGGTCATCCGGTGCATCATGTGCTGAACGTGACCCAGGCCGAGCAGACGTTTGTGTTCGACAACGTCTACTTCCAGCCGGTACCGGCGCTGCTGTGCGAATTTTCCGCTCCGGTGAAGCTGGAGTATAAATGGAGCGATCAACAGCTGACGTTCCTGATGCGCCATGCGCGTAACGACTTCTCCCGCTGGGATGCTGCGCAGAGCCTGCTGGCAACCTACATCAAGCTGAACGTCAATCGCCATCAGCAGGGTCAGCCGCTGTCGCTGCCGATTCATGTGGCCGACGCGTTCCGCGCGATCCTGCTGGATGAGAAGATTGACCCGGCGCTGGCGGCAGAAATTCTGACGCTGCCTTCCGCCAACGAAATCGCGGAATTGTTTGCCATCATCGATCCGATCGCCATTGCGGCGGTACGGGAAGCGCTGACCCGCACGCTGGCGAAAGAGCTGGCGGACGAGTTCCTGGCAATCTACAACGCCAACAAGCTCGCGAGCTATCGCGTGGAACATGCCGATATCGGCAAACGTTCACTGCGCAATACCTGCCTACGTTACCTGGCGTTCGGCGACGTTGAGCTGGCAAACAAACTGGTCGTCGCGCAGTATCATCAGGCGGACAATATGACCGACGCGCTGGCGGCACTGTCGGCGGCGGTGGCGGCGGAACTGCCGTGCCGCGATGCGCTGATGCAGGAGTATGACGATAAGTGGCATCAGGACGGTCTGGTGATGGATAAATGGTTTATCCTGCAGTCCACCAGCCCGGCGGCGAATGTCGTGGAAACGGTGCGCGGCCTGCTGAATCACCGCTCCTTCAGCATCAGCAACCCGAACCGCGTTCGTTCGCTGATTGGCGCCTTTGCCGGCAGCAACCCGGCGGCGTTCCATGCGGAAGACGGCAGCGGCTACCAGTTCCTGGTTGAAATGCTGACTGAACTCAACAGCCGTAACCCGCAGGTGGCGTCTCGCCTGATTGAGCCGTTGATTCGTCTGAAACGTTACGATGCCAAACGTCAGGCGCTGATGCGTGGGGCGCTGGAGCAGCTGAAAGGTCTGGAGAATCTCTCCGGGGATCTGTTCGAAAAAATCAGTAAAGCACTGGCGTAACGGTCAGGGGATCCCCGGTACGCGCAGCGCGACCGGGGAGATCAAAAACGGTGGTTAACCGTGATTCAATAAGCGCGGCGCAGACTCGCTCTTGCCGCGCTGCATAACCCGGTCCAGCACCTCGGCTTCCAGCTCGGCCAGGCGCGCCGAACCGGTCCGCCGTGGACGTGGAATATCCACCACTAAATCCAGCCCAATTTTACCGTCTTCAATCAACAGCACCCGGTCGGCCATCGCCACCGCTTCGCTGACGTCATGCGTCACCAGCAGCACGGTGAAGCCATGTTGTTCCCACAACGACACAATCAAATCCTGCATTTCCAGGCGGGTTAACGCATCCAGCGCCCCCAGCGGCTCGTCGAGCAGCAGCAGGCCCGGACGGTGAATCAAGGCGCGGGCCAACGCCACCCGCTGCTTTTGCCCGCCGGAGAGCGCCGCCGGCCAGTCGCCGGCACGGCTTTCCAGACCCACGCTGGCCAATGCCTGGCGGGCCGCGTCGTGCCAGGCGCCTTTCAGGCCCAGTCCGACGTTGTCGATCACCGTTTTCCATGGCAGCAATCGCGCATCCTGAAACATCATTCGCGTATCGTCCTGGATCTGCGCCAGCGGGGTGGCACCGGCCAGCAGTTCGCCATCATTGGGCTTTTCCAGCCCGGCGAGCAGACGCAGCAGGGTGCTTTTGCCGCCGCCGCTGCGCCCGACTACCGCGACAAATTGCCCGGTAGGAATATGTAAATCCAGCGCGTTCAGAATGGTATTGTCGCCGTAGCGCTTACTTACGCCGTTCAGTAACAGCGGGATCCCTGGGTTGAGACGGGCTGTGGTCATGCGTTGGCCTCCTGAAGATGATAAGCCGGGTTCCAGCGTAACCACACGCGCTCCAGCAGCTGTGCGCTGACGTCGGCCAGTTTGCCAAGAATGGCGTAAAGAATGATGGCTACCACCACCACATCGGTTTGTAAAAACTCGCGGGCGTTCATGGCCAGATAACCAATGCCGGCGTTGGCGGAGATGGTTTCGGCCACGATCAGCGTCAGCCACATCAGGCCAAGGGCGAAGCGGATCCCGACCATGATGGAGGGCAGGGCGCCTGGCAGAATCACATGGCGGAAGAGGGCAAAGCCGGATAAGCCGTAGCTCCGCGCCATCTCCAGCAGCCCACGGTCGATGTTACGAATGCCGTGCCAGGTGTTGATGTAAATAGGGAACATGGTCCCCAGCGCGACGAGGAAAATTTTGGCGCTTTCGTCAATGCCGAACCATAAAATCACCAGCGGAATCAGGGCCAGATGCGGCACATTGCGCAGCATCTGAATCGAGGTATCCAGCAGACGTTCGCCCCAGCGCGAGAGGCCACTGATCAGCCCGAGCACCAGCCCGATAGAGCCGCCGATGGCAAAGCCCAGCAGCGCACGCCATGAGCTGATAGCCAGATGCTGCCACAGCTCGCCGCTGGCGGAGAGCGTCCAGAAGGCTTTCAGGACCCCCTCCGGAGAGGGGAGAATGCGGGTGGATAACCAGCCGACCGACGACGCGAGTTGCCAGATGATGACGGTTCCCACCGGCAGCAGCCAGGGAGCAACCCGCATCAGCAGTTTTTGCGCAGACCTTGCCATGATGTGTGCTCCTTAGCTTTGCGCGACTTTACGCGGGATAAACTCATTGGCGACCGCTTCGCCCTGTTGGCGCAGGCTCTGCGGTTGCGGAACCGACGGAATATTGACATCCAGCAGCGGGAACAGCAGCTCCCCGACGCGATAAGCTTCTTCAAGATGCGGGTAGCCGGAGAAGATAAAGCTATCGATACCCAGTGCCGCGTATTCATTGATGCGCTCGGCCACGGTGGCCGCATCGCCCACCAGCGCGGTTCCGGCGCCGCCACGTGCCAGCCCGACGCCAGCCCACAGGTTGGGGCTGATTTCCAGTTTGTCACGCTGACCGTTATGCAACGCCGCCATCCGCTGTTGGCCGACCGAGTCGGTTTTGGCGAAGGCCGCCTGCGCGCGGGCAATGGTCTCATCATCAAGATGCGAAATGAGGCTGTCAGCCGCCTGCCAGGCCTCTTCATTGGTTTCCCGGACAATCACATGCAGACGGATCCCGAAGCGGACCTGGCGACCATGACGCGCGGCTTTTTCCCGCACCTGGGCAATTTTTTCCGCCACCTGCTCCGGCGGTTCTCCCCAGGTCAGATAGAGGTCGACCTGTTCCGCCGCCAGATCCTGCGCGACGTCAGAGGATCCGCCGAAGTAGAGCGGCGGCCGCGGCTGCTGGATCGGGGGAAACAGCAGCTTCGCGCCGCGCACCCGCTGGTGATTACCGTTATAAGTGACCGTTTCTCCCTCCATCAGGCGGCGCCAGATATGGGTAAATTCCGCGGAGGCTTCATAGCGCTCGGTATGGTCGAGGAATACCCCGTCGCCGGCCAGCTCCTGCGGATCGCTACCTGTTACCAGGTTAAACAACGCCCGGCCGTTGGACAGGCGGTCGAGCGTTGCGGCCTGGCGAGCGGCAACCGTCGGGGACATCACGCTGGGGCGCAGGGCCACGAGAAACTTCAGCCGTTGCGTCACCGGGATCATCGAGGCGGCAACCAGCCAGGCATCTTCGCAGGAGCGGCCGGTCGGGATCAGCACGCCGGTAAACCCAAGACGGTCGGCGGTTTGTGCGATCTGTTGCAGATAACCATGATCTACCGGACGAGCGCCTTCGTCAGTGCCAAGATAGCGGCCATCGCCGTGGGTCGGTAAAAACCAGAACATATTTAAACTCATGATTTTGCTCCTTGCGCCACGGCGGGCTGCCAGATTCGGGTGCGGATATCGACTTTTTTCGGTACCAGTTTGTTCTCATAGAACAGGTCGGCGGTTTGCTGCTGGCGAGCGGCCGTTTCGGCACTGACCGGGGTAATGGTGGTGGGCGGGCGATGGTCAAGATAGCTGGCGATCACCGCTTCCGGCACACCCATGGTTTTCGCCAGTAAGGTAATGCTTTGCGGGCGCTGGCTCAGGGTCAGGGCATCCGCCTGGCTGAATGTTTCCAGTACGCCGGTAATAAAGGCCGGGTTTTTGTCGGCATAGGGGCGCGCTGCGAGATAGAAAGAGCCGGTTTGTTTCAGGTCGCTGCCATCTTTCAACACCCGGGCGTGGGTTTGCTGCAGCGCCGCAGAGTAGTACGGATCCCAGATAGCCCAGGCATCCACGTTGCCCTGCTGGAACGCCGCTCGAGCGTCGGCAGGAGCCAGATAGACCGGTTGAATATCGCTGATTTTCAGGCCAGCTTGCTGTAGGGCCCGCAGCAGCAGGTTGTGGGAGCTGGAACCTTTCTGGAACGCGACTTTACGTCCCTTGAGTTCCGCCACGCTTTTTATCGGACTGTCCTGGGCCACCAGAATCACTTCCGCTTTGGGCTTCGGCGGTTCGGCACCGATGTAAACCAGATCGGCTCCGGCGGCCTGGGCAAATATCGGCGGAATGTCACCGGTACTGCCCAGATCGATGCTGCCGACATTTAACGCTTCGAGCATCTGCGGTCCCGCCGGGAATTCCACCCAGGAGATGGTGGTATGCGGATAGCGTTTTTCCAGCAGCTGGTGGCTTTTGGCCAGCACCATGCTGACGCTGCCTTTTTGGTAGCCGATGCGCAGCGCGTCAGGCGCGCTTTCCGCCGCGTGGCTCAGGGCAGAAAACGTCAGTAACCCGCTGAGGGTCAGGGTTCGCAGGATTTTACGCATGCTCCACCCCGCGAATGCTCTTGAGGCCAGGGGCCCGGCTGGCGGTGCGGTGCAGCGCTTGCCAGAATGTTTCCAGCGCCTGATCGAGGCGGCCCTGCAGGTTGGGCGTAAACTGCGGCTTGTGCTGATAGTCGGTAATCTGGCTATCGTCAGCAAAGACGCCGTGGAGGATCTCCTGGGCTTTCAGGGCGTTGAGAACCGGCTTCAGGGCATAATCCACCGCCAGCATATGGGCGATAGTGCCGCCGGTGGCCAGCGGCAGGACGATTTTCCCCTCCAGCGCCCGCTCCGGAAGCAGGTCGAGCAGGGTCTTCAGGGCGCCGGAAAACGATGCTTTATAGACCGGGGTGGCGATAATCAGCCCGTCAGCGCCGGACAGTTGTTCGTTAAGGGTCTGCAGCGCCGGGCTATCGAAACGGGCATAAAGCAGGTCTTCCGGGGCAAAGTTTTGCAGGTGCCAGTGGCAAACTTCAACATCAGCCGCGGAGAGTGTTGCTCTGGCATATTCCAGAAGCGCACTGGAACGGGAAGGGTAGCGCGGGCTGCCCGCAAGTGTAATGACACGCATCGTCTCTCTCCTTATAACTAAATGTTTGCATTTATCTATAATTGATAACATTTGCGTGCAGTGTGACAGAGGCGATTTATTTCCCTAAATGATTTTTCCACCCTTGTTTTGTCAGAATTTGCATAATGGAAGGGAAGAGAAGAAAACGTTTGCGTCGGATGCGAGATTTTTTGTTGTAGGTCAATTCCCTTTCAGGCGCCGATCGAACATAATACGCCCCCGGTTTGCCACCGGGAATCCAGGAGAGTTCATGTACTACCCCTTCGTTCGTAAAGCCCTTTTTCAGCTCGATCCTGAGCGCGCTCATGAAGTTACTTTTCAACAATTACGCCGAGTATCAGGTACGCCGCTGGAAATGCTGGTTCGCCAGAAGGTGCCGACCAAACCGGTTACCTGCATGGGTCTCACATTTAAGAATCCGCTGGGTCTGGCCGCAGGGCTGGATAAGAATGGCGAGTGCATCGACGCGCTCGGTGCCATGGGGTTCGGCTCTATTGAAATTGGCACCGTGACGCCACGCCCGCAACCGGGCAACGACAAGCCGAGGATCTTCCGTCTGGTCGATGCGGAAGGTTTGATCAACCGCATGGGCTTTAATAACCACGGCGTTGATAACCTGGTTGAGAACGTCAAAAAGGCGCATTTTGACGGTATCCTCGGCATTAATATCGGCAAGAATAAAGATACGCCGGTCGAGCAGGGTAAAGATGATTATCTGATTTGTATGGAAAAAATCTATCCCTATGCCGGTTATATCGCCATTAATATCTCCTCGCCGAATACGCCAGGGCTGCGAACCTTACAATATGGTGAGGCCCTCGACGATCTGCTTTCCGGTATTAAAAATAAGCAACTGGAGCTTCAGCAGAAGCATCAAAAATATGTTCCAGTAGCGGTGAAGATCGCGCCGGATCTTTCTCTCGAAGAATTGATCCAGGTCGCCGATAGTTTAGTTCGTCATAATATTGATGGCGTCATCGCGACCAATACCACCCTCGATCGTTCGCTGGTACAGGGAATGAAATTCTGTGATGAAACCGGCGGTCTTAGCGGTCGTCCGTTGCAGCTGAAGAGTACAGAAATTATCCGTATGCTGGCGGCGGAATTAAATGGTCGGTTACCTATTATCGGTGTCGGCGGGATTGATTCGGTGATCGCCGCGCGGGAAAAAATGGCTGCGGGGGCGAGTCTGGTCCAGATTTATTCCGGGTTTATTTTTAAAGGGCCCCCCCTGATTAAAGAAATTGTTACCCATATCTAATCTTTTCCCCCTCTGATCCCACCCAGGGCTTTATTTCCGGCCCTGGTTGTTTTATATTCCTTCATTGTTGCTTATTTAGACATTTTAGTCTTTTCTTAATTTTGGAAATAATTTTGTTGCAGGATGCCATGAATTTATAGCCAAAATAATTCGAGTTGCAGGAAGGCGGCGACGCAGGGCATCCCCAGGAGCTTACTGAAGTAAGTGACTGGGGTGAACGAATACAGCCAACGTTTATGCAACTTGAAGTATGACGGATATAGGGCTGGACGCAAAAGAGGATTGGTAGACGATGCGAATTAAACCTGACGATAACTGGCGTTGGTATTACGATGAAGAGCACGATCGTATGATGCTCGATTTGGCCAATGGTATGTTGTTCCGTTCGCGTTTTGCGCGTCGGATGTTAACCCCGGACGCCTTCGCGCCGTCCGGATTCTGCGTTGACGATGCTGCGCTTTATTTTTCCTTCGAAGAGAAATGTCGCGATATAGAATTATCGAAAGAGCAGCGCGCGGAATTAGTCCTTAATGCGCTGGTCGCGATTCGCTTCCTGAAACCGCAAATGCCGAAAAGCTGGCATTTCACTTCTCATGACGCCAGCTGGCAGCCGGTCACCGGTGATGCCGCCAGCGCCTGGCTCAGCGATACCGGGCAACAGGTGAATTTGCTGGTGGTTGAACCCGGGGAAAATGCGGCCCTGTGTTTGCTGGCCCAGCCGGGAGTGACGGTCGCAGGACGTATTTTGCAGCTTGGTGATGTGATTAAAATTATGAACGACCGACTGCAACCGGCATCAGGTGCCGCCAGCTACAGTCTGGGTCAGGCGGTGTAAACAGCCGTTGGCTAAGGCGCCAGCCGTAAAGCAGTTTTAGGTACGCAGCTACAGCACAGAATGGTGCCATCTGCCGCCACCGCGTTTTTCTTCAGCGGGCTGACTTCACCTTCTTCCAGCCGGATACGGCAGCTGCCACAGATGCCGGCCCGACAGGAGTAGGGAATGCGAATGCCCTTTTGCTCCAGTTGCTCCAGCAGGACCTGCTGCGTATTGCCGTTAAAACTCTGCCCCTGCCATGCGATCTCCACCACGGAATCCTGCTGCGAATCTACCGCCAGCGTCTCGTCGCTCTCGCCTGCGCCGTAGGCTTTTGCCGGACCACGCGTTAACACTTCCACTTCATCGCCAACCCGCACGACGCCGCTGTTGCGGGCGATCAGGTTCTGACCGAAATCGACGTCGCCGTTATCCAGCGCGGTACGGAAGCGCTGCAGGGTGGCCAGCGGTTCGCCGGAGGGGTGTTTTTGCCCACGTTCCGGGCTGACGGTGGTCAGCACGCAGCGGCTGCAGGGCTTTGCTACCTCAAACACCACCTCGCCGATACGAATCACTTTCCAGCTGTCTTCTTCCCAGGCCGCGGCGCCGGTCACCACCAGATTTGGGCGAAACTGTTCCATGCATACGCTGGCCGGGCAGCGGCTTTGCAGATCGCGCAATGAGGCTTCATTGGTTAATAAATAGGGAAAGCCGTCGGCGAAGGTCAGGGGAACCGCGTCATGGCGCTTCACCCGTCGGGTCAGCTGTGGCCCTAACCAGCGGAGCTGCACGTCACGATTAAAGAAGCCGCTGAGCCACTGGTTCACCGAGGCGGGCGCGATCAGCGCGGTGAAGTGGTTCCCCCACACTTCGGTCGGCTCGCCCTGAGGGGCAAAATCCGCAAAGCGGATAACCGCGCTGCTGCCGTCGGCCGCCGCCAGGTGAATCCCGTCGTGCAAAGGCGAGGGGGTAAACTTGACCATCTGAGGAAACTGGCGGGCAGTAATAAAGGTGCCATCGGTTTCCGTCACCATGAAGGCACGATCGAAGGCCAGACCGCTGATATCGGCAAACGCGTGCGTCAGGCCAATTCCACGCATGGATTTGACGGGATGAATAAAAAGTCGCGATAGCGTTAGCATGCGCTGCCTCCAGGCTTAAAAATAAGCCTTTAACTTTATGACATGGGGCGCATATTGGCTATAATGCGCAACAATTTTCTTTTAGTAAAAGTGACGATATGAATTCTCTGTTTGCCAGTACGGCTCGTGGCCTTGAAGAGCTGTTAAAAACTGAACTGGAAGGGCTTGGCGCGCTGGACTGCCAGGTAGTCCAGGGCGGTGTCCATTTTCAGGGAGATACGCGAGTACGCTATCAAAGCCTGATGTGGAGCCGGCTGGCTTCGCGCATCATGATGCCGCTGGGCCAGTGTAGCGTGTACAGCGATTTGGATCTGTACCTCGGCGTGCAGTCCATTCCATGGACGGAGATTTTCACCCCAGACGCCACTTTTGCCGTCCATTTTAGCGGGCTGAACGACGAGATTCGTAACAGCCAGTACGGCGCGTTAAAGGTCAAAGATGCGATCGTTGACAGCTTCACGCGTAAAAATCTGCCGCGTCCAAACGTCGATCGTGAACAACCCGATCTGCGCATTAACGTCTGGCTGAATAAAGAGACCGCGCACATCTCGCTGGATCTCAGCGGAGAAGGCCTGCATCTTCGCGGCTACCGCGATGGTACCGGCATGGCGCCGATCAAAGAAACCCTGGCGGCGGCGATTGTTATGCGTTCTGGCTGGGTTCAGGGTACGCCGCTGCTCGATCCGATGTGTGGCTCCGGTACGCTGCTGATTGAAGCCGCGATGCTGGCAACCGATCGCGCGCCGGGTCTGCATCGTGGACACTGGGGCTTTAACGGCTGGTTGCAGCACGATGACGAGGTGTGGAAAGAAGTCAAAGCCGAAGCGCAGACCCGCGCCCGTAAAGGGCTGGCTGCCTATGAGTCACGTTTTTACGGCTCTGACGTGGATGCCCGTGTGATTGAGCGTGCGCGCAGCAACGCCCGTCGCGCCGGGGTAGGCGAGCTGATCGCTTTCGAAGCCAAAGATGTGGCCCAGTTGAGCAATCCGCTGCCGAAAGGCCCTTACGGGACCGTTATCAGCAACCCGCCATACGGCGAACGTCTGGAAAGCGAGCCGGCGCTGATTGCCCTGCACAGTCTGCTTGGTCGGGCGATGAAAACGCAGTTTGGCGGCTGGAACCTGTCACTGTTCAGCGCCTCGCCGGAGCTGCTCAGCTGCCTGCAGCTGCGTGCGGACAAACAGTTTAAAGCGAAAAACGGCCCGCTGGATTGCGTGCAGAAAAACTACCATCTGGCGGAAACCGATGGCAGCAGCGTGGCATCCATGGCGGATGATTTCGCCAACCGCCTGCGTAAAAACCTGAAGAAATTTGAGAAATGGGCACGTCAGGAAGGGATCGAATGCTACCGCCTGTATGATGCCGATCTGCCGGAATACAACGTGGCGATCGACCGCTACGCCGATTGGGTGGTGGTGCAGGAATACGCGCCGCCGAAAACGGTTGATGCGCACAAAGCGCGCCAGCGTCTGTTTGACATCATCGCGGCGACGATCTCCGTGCTGGGCATTGCGCCGAACAAGCTGGTGCTGAAAACCCGTGAACGGCAGAAAGGTAAGAATCAGTACCAAAAAATGGCCGAGAAGGGCGATTTCCTGGAAGTTCAGGAGTATAACGCCCGTCTGTGGGTCAACCTGACGGATTATCTCGATACCGGCCTGTTCCTTGACCACCGTATCGCCCGTCGCCTGCTGGGCCAGATGAGCAAAGGGAAAGACTTCCTGAACCTCTTCGCCTACACCGGCAGCGCCAGCGTCCACGCCGGCCTCGGCGGCGCACGTTCCACCACCACCGTGGATATGTCCCGCACCTATCTTGAATGGGCGGAGCGCAACTTGCGCCTCAACGGGCTGACCGGGCGTGCGCATCGTCTGATGCAGGCCGACGTGCTGGGCTGGCTGCGCGAAAGCGATGAACAGTTCGATCTGATCTTTATCGATCCGCCGACGTTCTCCAACTCCAAACGTATGGATGATGCCTTCGACGTGCAGCGCGATCACCTGCGTCTGATGACGGATCTTAAACGTCTGCTGCGCAAAGGCGGCACCATTATGTTCTCGAACAACAAACGCGGTTTCCGTATGGATCATGACGGACTGGCACAGCTGGGGCTGAAGGCGCAAGAAATTACGCAAAAAACGCTGTCTCAGGATTTCGCCCGTAACCGTCAGATTCACAACTGCTGGCTGATTACCGCAGCCTGAAAGGAATAAAGAATGTCATTAATTAGTATGCATGGTGCCTGGCTCTCCTTTAGCGACTCACCGCTGCTGGATAACGCCGAGTTGCATATCGAAGATAACGAGCGCGTCTGTCTGGTCGGGCGCAACGGTGCGGGCAAATCCACCCTGATGAAGATCCTCAACCGGGAGCAGGGGCTGGACGATGGACGGATCATCTATGAGCAGGATCTGGTTGTGGCTCGTTTGCAGCAGGATCCGCCGCGCAATATTGCCGGTACGGTATACGACTTTGTGGCGGAAGGGATCGCCGAGCAGGCGGCTTATCTGAAGGGATACCATGATGTCTCTCGCCTGGTGATGACCGATCCAAGCACCAAAAATTTAAACGAGCTGGCGCGCCTGCAGGATCTGCTGGATAACCTGGGCTTGTGGCAGCTTGAAAACCGTATTAACGAGGTGCTGGAACAGCTGGGTCTGGATGCGAACGCCGAGCTGGCGTCTCTTTCCGGCGGCTGGTTACGTAAAGCCGCTCTCGGGCGTGCGCTGGTCAGCGGCCCGCGCGTGCTGCTGCTGGATGAACCGACCAACCACCTGGATATCGAAACCATTGACTGGCTGGAAGGCTTCCTCAAGACCTTCAAAGGAACCATCATTTTCATCTCGCACGACCGTTCCTTCATTCGCAATATGGCCACCCGTATCGTCGATCTCGATCGCGGTAAGCTGGTGACCTATCCGGGCAGCTACGATCAGTATCTGCTGGAGAAAGAAGAAGCCCTGCGTGTTGAAGAGCTGCAAAACGCCGAGTTTGACCGCAAGCTGGCCCAGGAAGAAGTGTGGATTCGCCAGGGCATTAAAGCGCGTCGTACCCGTAACGAAGGTCGCGTTCGCGCCCTGAAAGCGATGCGTCGTGAACGTGGCGAGCGTCGCGAAGTGATGGGCAGCGCGAAGATGCAGGTCGAAGAGGCGGCTCGTTCAGGCAAAATCGTCTTCGAAATGGAAGATGTTAACTACCAGATTGACGGTAAGGTGCTGGTCAAAGATTTCACGGCGCAAATCCAGCGCGGTGACAAAATTGCGCTGATCGGTCCTAACGGGTGTGGGAAAACCACGCTGTTGAAACTGATGCTCGGTCAGCTGAAGGCTGATAGCGGCCGGGTTCATGTCGGCACCAAGCTGGAAGTGGCCTACTTCGATCAGCACCGCGCCGAGCTGGATCCGGATAAAACCGTGATGGATAACCTGGCCGAAGGCAAACAGGAAGTGCTGGTGAACGGTAAGCCGCGCCATGTGCTGGGCTATTTGCAGGACTTCCTGTTCCATCCAAAACGCGCAATGACGCCGGTCCGGGCGCTGTCTGGCGGGGAACGTAACCGACTGCTGCTGGCACGTCTGTTCCTCAAGCCAAGCAACCTGTTGATTCTCGATGAACCGACAAACGATCTGGATGTGGAAACGCTGGAACTGCTGGAAGAGCTAGTCGATGGCTATCAGGGCAGCGTAATGCTGGTCAGCCACGACCGTCAGTTTGTCGATAACACCGTTACCGAGTGCTGGATCTTCGAAGGCGGCGGAAAAATTGGTCAGTATGTCGGCGGATATCATGATGCGCGCGGTCAACAATCGCAGCATCTGGCGCTAAAACAGACTGCTGCTAAAAAATCTGCAGAAGTTGCTCAATCGAAAGCAGAAAGTGTCAAACGTGCGCCTAACAAACTAAGCTATAACCTGCAGCGCGAACTGGAACAGTTGCCACAACGACTTGAAGAACTGGAAACCCAACTGCAGAGTCTGCAGGAGCAGGTTGCCGATCCTTCTTTCTTTGGCCAGTCCCATGACCATACGCAGCAAGTGCTGGCTCAGCTGGCCGAAGCGGAACAGGCGCTGGAAACGGCCTTTGAACGCTGGGAATATCTCGAAGGATTAAAAAACGGCGCCTGAGCTGAGGAGTTTTCATGTGCGATCATCATCATGCTGCGCGGCATATCCTGTGCCCACAATGTGATTTGCTGGTGGCTTTGCCGCAGCTGGAGCATCGCCAGAAAGCCGCGTGTCCGCGTTGCGGTACGACGCTGACAACCACGTGGGACGCGCCTCGGCAGCGTCCCACGGCCTATGCGCTGGTGGCGCTGTTTATGCTGCTGCTGGCGAACCTGTTTCCCTTCGTCGATATGAGCGTTGGCGGTCTGCGCAGCGAGATTAAGCTGCTGGAAATTCCTGACGTTCTGTTCAGCGAAGATTACGCCAGCCTGGGCACCTTCTTTCTCCTCTTTGTGCAGCTGGTGCCGGCGTTTTGCCTGGTGACGATTCTGTTACTGGTCAACCGGGTGCATCTGCCGGCGCGGCTCAAGGCGTTTCTGGCGCGGATTCTGTTCCATCTTAAGACCTGGGGAATGGCAGAGATTTTCCTCGCCGGCGTGCTGGTGAGCTTTGTCAAACTGATGGCCTATGGCGATATTGGCGTGGGGCTAAGCTTTGTGCCCTGGTGTTTGTTCTGTATGCTCCAGCTGCGGGCGCTGCAATGCGTCGACCGACGCTGGCTATGGGATGACATTGCACCGATGCCCGCCCTCAGACAGCCGCTGAAAATTGGCCAGACGGGGATCCGCCAGGGTCTGCGTTCCTGTTCGTGCTGTACGGCCATTTTGCCTGCTGATGAGGCGGTTTGTCCGCGCTGTCAGACTAAAGGGACGGCCCGGCGTAAGCATAGTCTGCAGTGGACCATGGCTCTGCTGATCACCTCTTTCGTCCTGTATCTCCCGGCAAATATTCTGCCGATCATGATCACCGATTTGCTCGGGGATAAGCTACCCTCCACGATTATGGCTGGGGTGATATTGCTCTGGAGCGAAGGATCGTACCCGGTGGCATTGGTGATTTTTATTGCCAGTATTATGGTCCCGACGCTAAAAATGATGGCGATTGCCTGGCTCTGTTGGAACGCCAATGGCAACGGCCAACGTGACTCAGAGCGCATGCACCTGATTTATGAAGTAGTGGAGTTTGTTGGCCGTTGGTCAATGATTGATGTTTTTGTCATCGCGGTACTCTCGGCGCTGGTGCGCATGGGAGGGTTGATGAGTATCTATCCTGCGATCGGGGCGGTGATGTTTGCGCTCGTTGTTGTCATGACAATGTTCTCAGCCATGACCTTTGACCCTCGTTTGTTGTGGGACCGTGAACCAGATTCAAGCCATGAGGAAATGCAGCAGCATGGAAAATAAGAGCGGAGAAGCAAAGGTGCAAAAGGTGAAGAACTGGTCACCCGTGTGGATCTTCCCCATCGTCACTGTGCTAATCGGCGCGTGGATCCTTTTTTATCACTACAGCCATCAAGGGCCGGAAGTGACGCTGATCACCACCAACGCGGAAGGTATAGAAGGGGGAAAAACCCGGATTAAAAGCCGTAGCGTGGACGTCGGGGTGGTGGAAAGCGCTATCCTGACGGATGACCTGACGCACGTTGAGATTAAGGCGCGCCTCAATTCCGGCATGAAAAAGCTCCTGCATACAGATTCGGTCTTTTGGGTCGTGAAGCCGCAGGTTGGGCGTGAAGGGATCAGCGGCCTGGGGACCTTACTTTCCGGTGCCTATATTGAGCTTCAACCGGGCACCAAAGGCGGCGATTCCGCACAATATCCGCTGCTGGATTCACCGCCGCTGGCGTCACCGGATGCAAAAGGTATTCGGGTGCTGCTGGAAAGCGATAAAGCCGGACAGCTCTCTCCGGGCGACCCGGTGCTGTTCCGTGGCTATCGCGTCGGTTCGGTGGAAACCAGCACCTTCGACCCGCAAAAACGCAGCATCACCTATCAGCTGTTTATCAACGCGCCTAACGATCGTCTGGTAACGACCAACGTGCGCTTCTGGAAAGACAGCGGCATTGCGGTCGACTTAACCTCGGCGGGGATGCGGGTAGAAATGGGGTCATTAGCAACCCTGTTTGGCGGCGGCGTCAGCTTTGATATCCCGGAAGGGCTCGACCTCGGTGAGCCGGCGGCCAATAAAACCGGCTATCATCTTTTTGACGATCAAAAGAGCATTCAGGATTCGATCTATACCCAGCACATCGATTACGTGATGTTCTTTAAAGATTCCGTACGCGGTCTGCAACCTGGAGCACCTGTAGAGTTCCGTGGGATACGTTTAGGTACCGTCGGTAAAGTTCCGTTCTTTATTCCGGGCTTACATCAGCGTCTGAATGATGACTATCGCATTCCGGTGGAGATTCGAATTGAACCGCAGCGCTTGATCAATCAACTGGGCGGGGATCCTAACATTCGCACTCATATCGACGATCTGATCAATCGCGGATTACGCGGATCGCTGAAAACCGGTAACCTGGTGACCGGCGCACTGTACATCGATCTCGATTTCTATCAGAAAGCACCGCCGCGTGGCAAAATTCTGGAGTTTGGCGGTTATCCAATCATTCCTACCATTAGCGGTGGCCTGGCCCAGATCCAGCAGCGCCTGATGGAGGCTCTGGATAAGATCAACAATCTACCGATTAACCCGCTGCTGGAGCAAGCGACCAGCACGCTGGCGCAGAGTGAAAAAACCATGCAGCGTGTTCAGACGACACTGGATAGCCTGAATAAGATTGCGGCAAGCCCGTCAATGCAGCAGCTGCCGGGAGATATGCAGAATACGTTGCGTGAACTCAACCGGAGTATGCAGGGCTTCCAGCCTGGTTCTGCGGCATACAACAAGATGGTTGCGGATATGCAGCGACTGGATCAGGTTCTTCGCGAACTGCAACCCGTACTGAAAACGCTCAATGATAAGAGCAACGCGCTGGTATTTGAGGCCAAGGATAAAAAAGATCCTCAGCCGAAGGGAGCGAAATAATGAAAAAATGGTTAGTGGTTGCCGCGGCATGTGCGCTGGCGGCGTGCAGCAGCAGTGGGGAAAATAAAACCTACTATCAGCTTCCGGTTGCACAGGGTGGCGCGCAAAGCGCCGCTCACCAAAGCAAAAACCTGCTGTGGGTTGAGCAGGTGAGCATCCCGGATTATCTGGCGGGCAACGGCGTGGTCTATCAGACGACGGACGTGCAGTATGTGATTGCGAGCAATAATCTGTGGGCGAGCCCGCTTGATCAGCAGCTGCGAACCACGCTGGTGGCCAATTTGAGTAATCAACTGCCGGGTTGGGTGGTTTCTTCGCAGCCTCTGGGCAGCGACCAGGATACCCTCAACGTGGCAATAAATGGTTTCCATGGGCGTTACGATGGACGGGTGATTGTCAGCGGGGAGTGGTTGCTGAAGCATCAGGGACAGCTGATCAAGCGTCCGTTCAATATCGAACTGAAGCAGCAGCAGGACGGTTATGACGCGATGGTGAAGACGATGGCGCAGGCCTGGTCTCAGGAAGCGACGGCAATTGCCAGTGAGCTGAATCGCTTGCCATAAGTAAAATGAATACAGATTTAAAGCCGCGGAGGTCGAAAAACACCCGCGGCTTTTTTATTTGCCTTGTCAGGCCGTTACTTGTGCCGGTTCACATTTTTTGTACAAATGAACTTTCATATAGCTCACAATTATGACAATGGCGTGAATTTTGCGCATTGACGTTACCTCTGATTCGCGGTATTCGTTAACCGTGGTTGCATATTTAGTGACCACTGTTTTCTTTTCCACCAGATCAAATAATGAGGGAAACGAGGCATGAAGAGACAAAAACGAGATCGCCTGGAACGGGCACATCAACGTGGATATCAGGCCGGCATCACCGGTAGATCGAAAGAAATGTGTCCCTACCAGACCTTGAACCAAAGGTCCTACTGGCTAGGAGGCTGGCGAGAAGCCATGGAGGACAGGGTACAAACTGCCTGACTGTCTCTTTAAAAAAAGAAGCCTCCGCCGAGCGGGGGCTTCGCCTTTTATAACTTATCTCTGCTTATTAGAACGCAGATGTGTCCTGGAACAGGCCCACTTTCAGATCGTTTGCGGTGTAGATCAGACGACCATCAACCAGCACTTCGCCATCCGCCAGGCCCATGATCAGACGACGGTTAACGACACGTTTGAAGTGAATACGGTAGGTCACTTTCTTCGCCGTTGGCAGAACCTGGCCGGTGAATTTGACTTCGCCTACGCCCAGCGCGCGGCCTTTGCCTTCGCCGCCGAGCCAGCCCAGATAAAAACCAACCAGCTGCCACATGGCATCCAGACCCAGACAGCCAGGCATCACCGGATCGCCAATAAAGTGGCAACCGAAGAACCACAGGTCCGGGTTGATATCGAGTTCTGCCTCAACAAAACCTTTATCGTAGTTACCACCGGTTTCGGTCATTTTGATGACGCGGTCCATCATCAGCATATTTGGCGCTGGTAACTGCGGGCCTTTCGCGCCAAACAGTTCACCACGGCCAGAGGCAAGAAGATCTTCTTTTGTATAGGATTCGCGTTTATCTACCATGTTTTCAGTAAGCCTTATTTTGAGTTCGGGACGCAGGATAGCTAACACGTGTAAGCTGAACAAGTCCGATCAGTTCGAACCTGAACCGCCTAACCAGCGTAGCGGCCACGGAAAACGGTGGCGACTCTCTTGCTGCGTCGCCTGTGCAATCCGTTCCTGAATGGTTTGCCGTAACGTTTGCCCTTCGCCATCCCATAGCAACTGGGTCAAAATGGGTATTGCTTCAGTGACATCTTCGACTGCCCAGATGAAAAACTGCTCATCGGCGACGGCCTGCTGGAGCTCTGCGGACAGGCTCAGATGGCGGACGTTCGCTGCAGGAATGATCACACCCTGTTTGCCGGTCAGCTCGCGCTGCTGGCAAATGGTAAAGAAGCCTTCGACTTTTTCATTGAGCCCGCCAACCGGCTGTACGCGACCAAACTGGTCTACGGAACCGGTGATGGCGATGCTTTGATTGATAGGGACTCCTGCCAGTGCGCTGATTAAGGCGCACAGCTCGGCCATTGAGGCGCTGTCGCCGTCCACTTCACTGTAGGATTGTTCGAAGGTCAGTGAGGCGCTGAAAGGCAGCTGTTGTTCGAGCTCCAGCTCGGACATCAGAAACGCCTGCATGATCATCATGCCTTTGGCATGAATATTACCGCCCAGCTCCGCCTTGCGCTCCACGTCGATAAACTCACCGTCACCGATGTGTACGACGCAGCTAATGCGCGATGGCTCACCAAATGCGCGAGGATGGCCCGGGAATTCGATAACCGACAGGGCGTTGATCTGACCAATGCATTCGCCTTCGGTTTCAATCAGGATCTGTTCCTGCAGGATTTCATCCTGGATACGCTCGGCAAGATAGCCTTCACGCCACTCACGGCGTGCCAGCATGGTTTGCATCTCTTCGGCGGTGATCTGCTCACCTTCACAGAAGGCGGCGGCCTCACGCAGCTGACGAGCGATCCATTGCGGACACAGCGGCAGCATCTCCTGGTCACCGGTATAGCGGGCTGCTTCCTGAATCAGTAGGGGCCAGGCGTCCGCCGCCAGGCCAGGCAGCTCGAGCTGCTGCGCATTTTTCCAGACCCACTGACACCATTGCTTCAGGGTGTCTTCATCAGCAATTTGCAGGTTGTCTTCGTACTCGCTGTAAATCGCCTGCGCAGAGAGCTCAGGCTCCATCTCCTGGAAATCAGCCAGTGATTCACGCTCACCAACCAGAATGACCTTCAGGTTGAGCGGCATTGAGGGAATGCTGACCGGCAGAGGACGGGACTCGTCAATGGACAGCCAGTCAAAGCGCTGGCGAATAACCATGCTTTTCAGGCGCATCCACAGCAGTGGCTGTGCCAGTAATGCACGCAGAGAAATAATTAAGACGCCGCCATTTGTGCGATGCACCAGGCCCGGCTGCAGCGAGATTTCGCCGTTAAATTGCCGTACGCAGCCAAACAGCTGCTCTGCTTCGACCCAATCGGCAGTTTCAACCGGGGCGGTGCTGGCAAAATTATCGTCAGCGTGCGTTGCCGGTGTCAGGGTGACGTTTCCGCCGTTGACCTGGTAGCGAACGCCGTACAGTGGGTCCGTCGGTTCAAACAGCGTGCGGGTTTCTGTCGCCAGCCATTGCAGGTATTCCGCTTCTTCAGGGGCTTTAACCAGCATGAATGGCGAGATGGTCGGGGTCACAAGAAGTTGTTCCAGACCATAGAATAAACGGGGCTGCAGCTTGCCTGCGAGGGATTCCTCAGCATGGGCTAAATCAGCTTGTGCAAACAGCGCCTGATAACTTTCCGTATCAGGAGCAAGGTCTTTTCGGGTCAGTTTCGTAATGGTCAAAGTCGCTGTTTTTAGTCAGATGTAAAGCGCGCGATTATACCTTATGCTGCGTCCGAGCACACGGAGGATTACATGTGCAGTGATGATAAGCGGGTTACCTGCATCACGAATGATGATTTATTCTCAGCACATCGGGAAAAAACTGATATCCTGAAATGAGTTACACGGTCACATTGAGATCGCAATGAAATATCAACAACTGGAAAATCTTGAAAGCGGCTGGAAATGGAATTATCTGGTAAAGAAGCACCGGGAAGGTGAGCTGATTACCCGCCATATTGAAGCCAGCGCAGCAAAAGCCGCGGTCGATGTCTTACTGACGCTCGAAAATGAACCGGTTCTGGTGCATACCTGGATTGAGCAGCATATGAATCCGGAATTAACCAACCGCATGAAGCAGACTATCCGGGCGCGTCGCAAGCGTCACTTTAACGCGGAGCATCAACATACGCGCAAAAAGTCGATCGACCTGGAGTTTATCGTCTGGCAGCGTCTGGCTGGGTTAGCGCATCGACGTGGCAAAACATTGTCAGAAACCATCGTGCAGTTGATCGAGGACGCGGAGCATAAAGAGAAATATGCCAGCAAAATGTCCAGCCTGAAGCACGATTTGCAGGTACTGCTCGGTAAAGAGTGATGTTAAGGGTAGGGTGTGCTCGTGTCGTGTCGTGTCGTGGCGGGTGGCCGTTTACTTCGATACCTGAATTTAGCGTAAAAAAAACCCCGCATCAGCGGGGTTTTTTATAGGTAGTAATCTTAAGCCTGCGGCTGAGATACTACGTCTTTGTAACCTTTAACTTCGATCTCTACGCGACGATCTGGGCCCAGGCAGTCGATCAGTGCAGCGCGAGCTTTCACGTTGTCACAGGTATTGCCGGTAACCGGGTTGGATTCACCCATGCCACGTGCGGAGATTTTGCCAGCCGGGATACCTTTAGAAACCAGGTAATCAACAACAGACTGAGCACGTTTCTCGGACAGCTGCTGGTTGTAAGCGTCAGAACCGATACGGTCGGTATAGCCCAGAACCACTGCAGAACCGTCTTTCGGATCCATGTTGCTCAGCTGGGTGTACAGCTGATCCAGAGCCTGCTGACCTTCCGGTTTCAGGGTAGATTTGTTGAAGTTGAACAGTACGTCAGACTTCAGGGTGAAGTGTTTGGTAGTAACTTCTGGAGCCGGAGCCGGAGCCGGAGCTACAACTGGAGCTACATCGTCCTGACCGAAACGGTAGGAAACACCCAGGCTCAGCATGCCGTTATCCGGACGCGCGCCAACGGTACCTGCATCACCGATGTTGTTAACCCACTGGTATTCCAGACGAGTAGCGATGTCACGAGTAACAGCCCACTCTAAACCACCAGCAAATACCGGGGATACGCCAGTGTCGTGTTCGCTGCGGGAAACGCCGGTAGAACCGTAGTTGCCATCAGCGTCTGCACGCCAAACCATACCACCCAGACGGGTATAGATATCCAGATCGTCAGTGATCGGGTAACCCAGTTTAGCGGTCAGCTGAACGCCCTGAGCTTTGAATGCGCCGTTGTCTACGCTGCCTTTGTATGCAACGCGACCCAGCCAGTCATAACCCATTTCAAAACCGAGGTACGGGTTAACCTGGTAACCACCGAACGCACCAGCACCAAGCTGGCTGTTATGGGTAGGACCATTGTTGCCCTGGAAACCGTTACCGTAGAAACCGGTATCGTGAAACTGGGACCAACCCAGTTTACCACCTGCATACCAGGTGTTATCTTTCGGTGCGGCCTGCGCTACGGTAGCGAAGCCAGCCAGTGCCACTGCAATCGCGATAGCTGTCTTTTTCATTTTTTGCGCCTCATTATCATCCAAAATTCGCCATGAAGGTACAAAAGACCTCACGGTTAAATCCTTCACCCGGGGCGTGACTTGTTGTTAACTATGCTGATACATGCAGCGTAAGCCGATCACCCCTGGCGATGTAAAGTCTACAACTTAGTTCGAAACTTACAAGTGTGAACTCCGTCAGGCATATGAAAAAAAAGGGTTGTATACACAATATTTAACAAATATGGTTGATTTTCGTTCGGTAAAAAAAGCTGCGAAACCGCATCAGACAGGCATTCCAGCAAAAATGGCCCTGTTCAGAGTATGGGATTGGTGTGATCAAAAAAAATTCTAGGATTCATCCTAATTTGGCTTAATGATACAAATTAGAGTGAATTTTTAGCCCGCTGTGTTGTCTGCCACCCAGGTTCATATTCCCAACAGGGCGCATGATGAAACCCATAGCATGGCCTTCCTCTGCAGCAACGACCAGACGTTCATGTTCTTCTGCAGTGAGCTCATCTGACAACCAGCCAATGACGACACTGTAATTGCCGGTACGGAGCGCGCGGATCATCGATTCTACGGTGTTGCACGGCGACAGTTGGCTGATCTGCATAACCTTGGTTAGCGGTAAACCGGAAGACTGTACCCACTCGCGGCTCAGTTTCTGTTTCGGCGTGAGCCAGAGCTGCCAGCGAGACTGCTGCCCCAACTGCTGTAATAAAGGTAGCAGGAGTAATTGCGTCATCATAGGCTGATCTTCGCGGTAGACAATTTCACTAATCAGCCCGCTGGCTGGTTGTTCGGTGACGTCTTGCGAATGGCGACGTACGGAAGCAGAAGTCAGTGATGAACGGTTTGCGTAAGCTGAAGTGAACATAGTCTATCCCGCCTGTGAGTTACTGTATGAATGTACAGTATATCTACCTGAAGAAAAGATCAACCTCATTTATCATTTTTGTGGTTGAAAATCGTACATGTGTCCTGACGCGATCTTACCGGGCGATGCAGGCTTCAGGGAACGGGGAGATTCTTCATGGCATCCTCTATTTTTGGCGATAATTTTCTGAAAGCCCCTCGCAAAACGATACGTTAATTGAACAGAATCTAAAAATCATCTTGCTGCAATAAACGAAGTCACTTATTTTCAGTATTAACGGTTCCGTTAAAAAATAAATTCCATTCACATGATTAACAAAGGAATAATCATGAAGAAAATCACACATCAACGGTTCCATCAATTTCAAGAATGTTTATCATCACTCGGGAAAATACGTTGCCGGCCGCTTTTTGGTGGTTATAGTCTGGCGATAGAAAATACTGTTTTTGCCATGGCAACAGAGGGTGAAGTCTACCTCAAACTCTGTGAGCAAAGCGCGGGCTATCATGTAGTAAAGGCTGCCCCTCTTTTGATTATGCGAAAAAACGGTCGCCCGGTTTTATTGAAATATTATCAAATTGATGAAGCGCTTTGGCGTGACAGTAAAATGTTGCTCAAACTATCCGTGTTTTCATTGCAAACCGCGCGAAATGAAAAAAACCAGCTGCGTGCAACAGGGCGGTTGAAAGACCTGCCAAATATAAATTTCCAAATGGAGCTAATGCTAATTCATGTCGGCGTAACCGATGAGCAGACGCTGCGGAATTTGGGGGCTCAGGACGTCTGGCTAAAATTGCGCGAATCAAATAAAGCCCTCTCTCTGAATTTTCTTTATGCATTAGAGGGCGCGATTGTCGGTGTGCATGCTGCAGCGCTCCCGGCGCAACGTCGGCGGGAGCTTGCAGAATGGGCTGGCGGCCAGCACCGTGATATCCAGGGCTACTCCGGTTGAACCGCAACCTGTTTTTGTAAGCGGCATATTTCCGGCAACAGCGCCAGCAGCAGGCCAACCTGCTGGAGCACCAGCGGCTCTTTACTGTCAGGCTGGGGCTCAAGATGCTGGATCCGGGTCTGCAAACTATTGAGCGCCTGCTGCACCCGATGTTCGTCGGAAGGCCTGTGGTGCAGCGCATCATCAACGTAGCAGACGGCATCATCAAGCAGCGCCAGAATATCCGGGGTAGTGAGTTTCTCCCGGTGTGCGCCCAGAGCGGAAATGTAGCTGGTAAACGTATGGTTCAGGCACAACAGACGGAATGCGGTTTCGCGCAGTGCGGCGTCAGCCCGTGGCTCTGTGGACAGGTTAGATACCACTGAGGCAAGTTCGCCATCCCGACTATGGGCATCGCGACGCGCGACACGATATGCCAGACGATTGTCGCGTCCCTGGTGATACTGCTCAAGAATGGCATCCAGGTAGCGGCAGTTGGCGTTGATTGCCTGAGCCAGCACGCGTGGTAGATTACGGAACTTCCAGTCAGGCCAGATGAAGCTCACTGCCGCCCAGGCGATAGCACAGCCCATTAACGTATCGAAGATACGCGGTAACGCGACTTCGAATCCTTCGCCCAACAGATTAAAACAGAGCAGGACCAGCAGGGTGATAAACATGGTCGCGTGGGCATACTGCACATTGCGAAAAGCGAAGAACAGGACACCAGTCAGGACAATCAACAGCAGTTGGCCTTCCACGGAGGGCACCAGCAGTAATAAAGGCAGGCCGATGGCGACGCCAATCAGGGTGCCGATAATCCTCAGGGCGAGCCGGTGTCGCGTGGCGTTATAGTTTGGCTGACAGACAAACAGGCTGGTCAGAAGTATCCAGTAGCCGTGATTCAGCCCGGTAAACTGAATAAACGCATAGCCTGCACAGAGCACCAGCGACATTCGCACCGCGTGGCGGAACAACGCGGATTCAGGCGACATATTACGACGCAGGCGCAGCCATATATCGCTGAAGCCGCTTAGCCTGTCGTCCAGCAGCAAACTTTCGGTATTGCTGTTGGAAGGTGCGATGGTTTGCGCTGACTCAATGGTCGCCAGCTGGGCGTCGATCGCCCGTAAATTATTAAGCAGAAAGCCCAGCGCCTTGATTTGCTCGGCCGGGGCGCCACTGGCACGTACGCGATCGAGGGCGGAATCAAGATGCATAAAGGCACGTTCGAAATGGGCATCGTGCTGATAGGGCTCACGTAACAAAATAGCGCGGGATAATTTCTGACACGCCTGGGCCTGCATCGACAGCATTCGCTGAAAGCGGAACATCACATCGCTATAGCGGAAATGGTCGCGCAGCGTTTGATACTGGATATGGGAGGAGCTGGCACGTTCGTGAATATCCTGGGCCACGAAGTAGTACTGCAACGTCCGGCGAGTACCGCGTTGGCCACGGTCGCCCCGCAGACGAGTCAGCAGCGAGGCTTTTGTCTGATTCAGGGTGGTGACCAACTGGCCATTCGCAATGGCTAGATCGTATAACGGCGCCTGACTTTCATCTTCGATATCGGGGTCAAACAGGCGAGATTTGAGTTCCAGATAGCGCGCCAGTTGCTCATAACTACGTGCCAGATTGTCCTGGAGAGGACGAATCGGGAAAATAATATGTCCGGCGAGCGTCAGCACGTTGTACCAGACGGCACCGGTCAACAAAAACAGAGGCTGCAGGTACCAGCGGTCGTAGAGCGTGGTCCCCAGCATGGTATAGATGGCAATCAGCAACGCGCCAAATGCGATAGTGGCGTAACGCTGCCCCAGACCGCCGAGCAGAATAAATCCCGTCGTCGAGACCGTTAAGCCGAGCGCAAACAGCCACGGCCACGGAAAAAGCAGTTCCACCGACGCAGATGCAATAAAAAAGCACACCAGCGTAATGGCCAGATTGCGCAGTCGGCCGGTCAAACGGTCATCGAGGTCAGTCAGGGCTGCAGCAACCACTCCCAGCGTCAGAGGAATGGTGAGTTTAACTTCGCCAAGCCACCACGGAACGGCGGTTGTGCCGCAAAGTGCGATAAAAATCCTGGCGTTATATAGCCAGGTGCTGTTCCATGTATAACGACGTAGCAAGGGGCTAAGCATGGGGTTCTTCCGTCCGGTTACTGAAAGCGACGGCGCGCATTGGCTTCACGCGCAGCGCGGGCAGTTTCGACGGAAACCACTCTGCGTCCTACCGGCCACAGTGCAATGGCGGCGATTTTAAAATTGGCGATACCAACCGGGATCCCGATGATGGTCACACATTGTGCGATGCCGCTAAAGATATGCATCAGGCAAAGCCACCAGCCAAAGAAGATAAACCACAGAATATTTAACAGCGTACCGCCGGTGTTGAGCAGCGCGCTTTTTCTTTGCGGTTCCAGTTCATCAACATGAATCGCTTCATTGCCATAAGGCAGAAGCGACAGTCGGGTAATTTCCCAGCAGGAGCGGGTTAACGGCAGCGTGAAGATCAGAATGATGCTGACCAGTGTTGCCAGCAGCCAGCCCAGGGTGGTTGCGAAACCACCAAGGATAAAGTTCAAAATATTCAGAATGGTACGCATAAACCCTCAGTTCAGTCCTGGAGATAATATCCCCGTCATACTTCAGGCTGCCTGTGCGCTGGCGATGCTCGCTTACCTGAACGACTGACCTGAGTACGCTCATCGGGGTTCGCCCACCTGCCGCTGTGCTGCAACTTGCAGTATGCCGGGTATAAGACCCGACCATTGTAACGTTTTTTACGCTGGAGCACCTCGTCGCAGGCGGTTAAACTTGAAAACATCCAACCTGATTGATATTCGGCATTATATGGAACTTAAAGCGACAACATTAGGCAAGCGCATGGCACAGCATCCTTACGACAGGGTGCAACTGCTCAACGCCGGAGTAAAGGTATCTGGTGATAACCATGAATATATCATACCTTTCAATCAGTTATTGTCCATTCATTGCAAGCGAGGCCTGGTGTGGGGCGAGCTGGAGTTCGTTCTGCCGGACAGCAAAGTGGTGCGTTTGCACGGAACCGAATGGAATGAGACGCAACGTTTCTTTCATCACCTGAATACGTTCTGGCAGCAGTGGAGTTCGGAAATGAGCAACATTTCCGCCGATGTTCTTCGCCAGCTGCTGGTGGATGCGGGTCGCGCCAGCGCAGAAGGCAAATGGTTGACCCGTCAACAGGTTGTTGAAGTACAGGGAAAAATTCGTCGGGCGCTCGCCGGGCTGCCGATGCCGACCAGCCGCCTCGATGCTTTTGATAACTGCCGTGAGCTATGGCAGGAGTGCCAGGGCTGGCTGGCCGATACTGAAACCGCGCGCCTTGCCCATAACCAGACGTTTACTCAGGCGATGCTGGAACAGTACAGCGGCTTTTTTGCCGGGATAGAATCCTCACCGCTTAACCCGGCGCAGGCCAGAGCGGTGGTAAACGGCGAGCGCTCGCTGTTGGTACTGGCCGGTGCCGGAAGCGGAAAAACGTCGGTCCTGGTTGCCCGCGCCGGCTGGTTGCTGACGCGAGGCGAAGCCGCTCCCGACCAGATCCTGCTGCTGGCGTTTGGTCGCCAGGCCGCCCAGGAAATGGACGAGCGCATCCGCGAGCGGTTGAGCTCTGACGATATTACAGCACGCACCTTTCACTCGCTGGCGCTGCATATTATTCAGCAAGGCAGCAAAAAAGTGCCCGCCATCAGCAAGCTGGAGAGCGATAGCTCCGCGCGTCAGACCTTGCTGTTAAAAAACTGGCGTCTGCAGTGCCAGGAGAAAAAAGCACAGGCAAAAGGCTGGCGCCAGTGGCTGGAAGAAGAGATGGACTGGCAGGTGCCGGACGGCGAATTCTGGCAGGACAAGAAAATACAACGGCGGATGGCCAGCCGCCTCGATCGCTGGGTCAGTTTGATGCGCATGCACGGAGGTTCGCAAGCCGAGATGATCGCCGGGGCGCCAGAAGCGGTGCGCGATCTGTTCGGCAAGCGCGTTAAGCTGATGGCACCGCTGCTGAAAGCGTGGAAAACGGCGCTGAAAGAGGAAAATGCGGTCGACTTTTCCGGGCTGATACACCAGGCAGTGAATATTCTGGATAAAGGTCGGTTTGTTAGTCCGTGGAAGCACATCCTGGTGGATGAGTTTCAGGATATCTCGCCCCAGCGTGCCGCGCTGCTTGCCGCTTTACGCCGCCAGAATGCCCAGACCACACTGTTTGCCGTTGGCGACGACTGGCAGGCCATTTACCGCTTTAGCGGAGCGCAGCTTTCTCTGACAACGGCCTTCAACCACTATTTTGGTGAGGGTGATTGCTGCGCGCTGGATACCACCTACCGGTTTAACGGTCGCATTGGCGAGGTGGCGAACGGCTTTATCCAGCAAAACCCGCACCAGATGAGTAAACCGTTGAACAGCCTGACTGCCGGAGATAAAAAGGCGGTGACCCTGCTGGCAGACGACAAGCTCGACGATCTGCTGGATAAGCTCAGCGGCTATGCAAAGCCGGAACAGCGGATCCTATTGTTGGCCCGTTACCATCACCTGAAGCCCGAGGCGCTGGAAAAAGCCGCCACGCGCTGGCCGCATCTGCAGCTTGATTTCATGACTATTCATGCCAGCAAAGGCCAGCAGGCGGATTACGTGATTATTCTGGGGCTTCAGGAGGGCGACGATGCGTTTCCGGCACCAGCCCGCGAATCGATCATGGAGCAGGCGTTATTGCCGCAGCCGGAGGATTTCCCTGATGCCGAAGAACGACGTCTGTTGTATGTCGCGATGACGCGCGCGCGGCTGCGCGTCTGGCTGCTGTTCAACAAAGCCCAGCCTTCACCTTTCGTCGAAATGTTAGAAGCGCTTGATGTGCCGGTGGCGAGAAAACCGTAAGAAGCTGGCGGACTCGCCGCCAGCCGGACTTACTTAAGACGTTCGGCGAGGTAACGTTGATAATCCGGGATCAGGATATCGAGCGGCTCATTGAAGGTCGGCGACAGAATAATAAAGTCGGCCGTTGACGCATTGGTAGCGACAGGGATGTTCCAGACCGTCGCCAGGCGCAGCAGCGCTTTCACGTCCGGATCGTGCGGTACCGCGTTGAGCGGGTCCCAGAAGAAAATCAGCACATCGATTTTCCCTTCCGAGATCAGCGCGCCAACCTGCTGATCGCCGCCCATCGGGCCGCTCAGCATCGCGTTTACCTCAAGCCCGGTCGCCCGGGAAATCAGGTTACCGGTGGTGCCGGTTGCATAGAGTTCGTGCTGGGCCAGCAGCGGCTGGTGGCGCGTAACCCATTTCATCAGCATATCTTTACAGTGATCGTGAGCAACCAGCGCGATATGTTTGCGTGCCGGTAACGTACGTGTCGTCAGTTCCATAATTTCATTCCACATTTTGACCTGCAGACAGATTACTGGAAGTGACTGCTGCTGCAAGCGTCTGGGCGAAAAATTTTGACGCATCCGTAAGTTAGGATGGATGGCCCGTTCGCCTGGATTAGCTTACACTTGGGCTAAATAGCGGGAGGATAAAATGAAAGAGAACGATATCGCAGCCATTCTGAACTCAACACAGACGATTGCGCTGGTGGGAGCGAGTAACAAACCCGACCGGCCCAGCTATCGGGTGATGAAATACCTTCTGGAGCAGGGGTATCACGTGATCCCGGTTTCACCGAAAGTCGCCGGCACCACGCTACTGGGACAGCAAGGCTATGCTACGCTCGGCGACGTGCCGGAGAAGGTGGATATGGTTGATGTATTCCGTAACTCAGATGCTGCCCTGGGCGTCGCGCAAGAGGCCATCGCGATTGGCGCCAAAACCCTGTGGTTACAGCTGGGCGTCATTAACGAGCAGGCTGCCGTGCTGGCGCGTGAGGCGGGACTAAACGTGGTGATGGATCGCTGCCCGGCGATTGAAATTCCGCGCCTGGGTTTGTCGAAGTAAATAAAAACCCCGCCACGGCGGGGTTTTTTCATGTTAGCGACATCTTAGTTACGTAGCCGCGGCGCCTGCAGCTGCTGGCGAATTGTTCTGGCCAGTTCGTCCATGGACGGCTGCTCCGGATGTTCATCGCTGGTTTCGCTGCTCAACTGCGCTTCCGCAAGATAAGTGTGGATCGGCTGTCCGTCCTCATCTTCCATCACCACATGATACCAGGGAGATGCGCGCAGTTCGTCATTGGCGGCAATTTCGTCCTCTTCAGGCTCGGAGAGCGAGTATTGTGGATCGATATCAACCACCACGCCAAGATAGCCCAATAGCGTATGGCGGACCTGTTGCCCGATACCGAATTTGCTGGCAATCATAAGCACCTCCTGGGAAACGTCATTACCTGCTATATGCGGGCAAGGTTTCACTTTTCAAGTTACATGACGCGACAGGCAAACCCTTTCAGATACAGCCCTTCCGGGTAGGTTGCAATCACCGGGTGATCGGCAGCCTGACGGAACTGTTCTATAAATTGTACATCACGTCCGGCGTCAATTGCGGCATCGGCGATGATTTTCTGAAATAAATCGGTCGCCATCAAACCGGAACAGGAGAAGGTCAGCAGAATGCCGCCGGGATTCAACAGTTGAATCGCCAACATGTTGATATCTTTATAGCCACGGCAGGCGCCCATCAGCTGGTTTTTGTTCTCGACGAACTTTGGCGGGTCCATGACAATCACGTCAAACTTCTCACCCTGATCGCGATATTTACGCAGCAGTTTAAATACGTCGTCGCGGACAAATTCGGCTTTGGCAAGGTCCAGTTTGTTGAGCTCAACGTTTTGCTTCGCAACGTCCAGTGCCTCCTGGGAGGTGTCAACGCTAATCACTTGACGGCAGCCGCCCATCAGCGCGGAGACGGCGAAACCGCCGGTATAAGAGAAGCAGTTCAGCACGCGTTTATCGGCGACGTAGCGACGGGTTGCCAGTCGGCTGTCGCGTTGATCGAGGTAGTAGCCGGTTTTGTGGCCGCCCTGAATATCGACCAGCAGCTGCATGCCGTGCTCGGTGATCGGCAGTAACGCAGGTGGCAGATCACCGGTGACCAGGCCCTGTGCCAGTTCCAGACCTTCTTTTTTACGCACCGCGACATCGCTACGATCGTAAATCGAGCAGTCCGGGAACAGGGTCTGCAGTGCGCTAACGATGGCGGCGCGCTGATATTCGGCACCGGCACTTAACAGCTGCAGGACGAAGAAGTTACCGAAACGGTCAATTGTGACGCCCGGCAGTCCGTCAGACTCGCCGGCGATCAGGCGGTAGCTGTCGAGGCCGTCGCGGGCGGCCAGCCATTCGCGCCAGGTTTGCGCTTGCTGCAGGCGACGTTCGAAAAAGGCGGTATCAATCGTTTCCTGACGATCGAAACTCCAGACGCGCGCGCGAATCTGCGATGACGGCGACCAGGCGCCACGGGCCAGCCATTTTCCCTGCGAGTCGACGATGTCGATGGTTTCGCCGGAACGGGCTTTACCTTCCATACGGGCAATGGCGCCGGAGAACACCCAGGGATGGCGACGCAGCAGGGATTTTTCGCGTCCTTTGGATAACACTAAGCGGGGGAAAATGGAATCTGTCATGGGGCTACCTTTAAGCAACGGGAATGTCGGCACCGAAAAATGGCGCGTAGGTTAGCACAAGTGGCTGGCGCAAGCATCTTTCCAGCGGGGCGACAGCTGAGCGTTTCGGCACAAAATGCAGACGCTTCGGCACAATAAAAAACCGCGGTCGATCTTACAGTGTTTCCTCACCCAATGGAGGACAATACGATGAAAACAAGATCCCGGCTCGCAGCAATGTTGATAGTGGCTATTAGTACCAGCGCAGCGGCAGCCTCATTTCGCGTCACCAGCAGCGATATGCGGGAGGGCGATGGCCTGGCGGTAACGCAGTTGTTTCAGGGCTTTGGCTGTTCTGGTGGCAATATTTCGCCTCAACTGGCCTGGGAAAATGCGCCATCAGGCACCCGCAGTTTCGCGATAACCGCCTACGACCCGGATGCGCCAAGCGGCAGCGGCTGGTGGCACTGGACGGTGGTGAATATCCCCGCGACGGTTTCCCACCTGTCTGCTGGTGCCGGAGATAAAAATAACGCTAAACTGCCTGCTGGTGCGGTGCAGGGACGAAATGACTTTGGTTACGCCGGGTTTGGCGGCGCTTGTCCTCCGGCTGGTGATAAACCTCACCGTTACCGTTTTACGGTGTGGGCACTGGATACGCCAGCGTTACCCATTGATGCACAGGCCAGCGGCGCGTTAGTCGGGTTTATGGTTCGCAGCCATGTTATTGCCAGCGCGCAGCTGACGGCAATGTCGGGGCGCTAAACGACAGACAGCGGGTTACAGAGAGTCCAGATGCACAATATTCACTTTCAGCATAATGCATTGTCGGCGGCGGAAATTACCTCCCGTCGGCTCTATAAACTGCACCGCGTCAGGCTGTT
This sequence comes from Enterobacter sp. JUb54, assembly GCF_014298075.1. Classification (GTDB taxonomy): domain Bacteria; phylum Pseudomonadota; class Gammaproteobacteria; order Enterobacterales; family Enterobacteriaceae; genus Klebsiella; species Klebsiella lignicola. Next base: position 2,173,045 of record NZ_CP060418.1, on the reverse strand, counting down.
CTCGCCGGCGCTGTGTCGGGTGAATCGTGGGAGCAAGATCATCGTGCAGGGCGCCAGCCAGATGCTGGCGACACCGCAGCAGCTGATCATCCTGCCCGCTGACATCGAACTCGAAGTGATTAATCAGCCGGAGAATGGCTTATTTTGTTCCGATTTGCTCTCTTTGACGCCTGAGCTGTTGGCCGATTTTAAAGCGCGATATCTGAATGAGCCGCCGCCTGGTCGACTAACTTCCCTGTGCGCGCCGGTCACGCCGGAACTATCGTTTATGTGGCAGAACGTCCTGCAGGCGGTTCGCGGCGGCTTATCGACGGAGCTGCAACATCACCAGGCGATGGGGTTGCTGCTGGCGTTGCAGCAGGCGGGGTACGCCGGGCCGTTACTGCATGAGCGGCAACAGGATCTGACGGGCCAGGTGCGGCAAATTATTATGCTGTCACCGGCGGACGAGTGGAGCGTGCCTCGGGTGGCGAAGATGCTGTTTCTCGGCGAATCGACGTTACGCCGCCGTTTACAACTGGAGTCGCAAAGCTTTCGCCTGATTGTTGAGGAGGTGCGTATGGCTTTCGCATTAGGCCAGCTGCAATCGACCTCGCTGCCCATCGGCGAGATCGCACGCAACAGCGGCTATCAGTCCGGTTCTCGTTTTACCGCACGCTTTCGTCAGCATTACGGCCTGTTGCCGAAGCATGTGCGTTAGCAAAAGTTTGCTATTCTCAGCATCAAAGGTAGCCACAAAAGGAGAGCAATCATGGCGACAATCTGCACCATGGCGTGGGTCTATGGTTCCGTTCAGGGCGTGGGGTTTCGCTACTCGACGCAGCGGGAAGCGCTACGCTTAGGGCTGACGGGTTACGCGCGTAATCTTGACGATGGCAGTGTGGAAGTGCTGGCCTGCGGCGAAGAGGAGCAGGTGGCGGCGTTAATTACGTGGCTACAGGCGGGCGGACCGCGTAGTGCGCGGGTTGACAGGGTGAATACGGAACCTCATCAACCCACCAGAGAATGGCAAAAGTTTGCCATTCTGTATTAGATGCATTTCACCGGTTTAGGCAGGCCGGCAACTTTAGTCGCCTGTTTGGCCGGGCCTTTCGGGAACAGACGGTAGAGATAGCGGCTGTTGCCTTTCTCTTCGCCAAACTTATTGGCCATCGCCTTCACCAGCATGCGTATAGCCGGTGAGGTGTTGAATTCCAGATAAAAATCACGCACGAAGCGCACCACTTCCCAGTGTTCGACGGAGAGGGTAATGCCCTCCTGTTCGGCGATAACCACCGCCATTGCCTCGTTCCACTGCGTGGTATCTTTCAGATAGCCTTCGCTATCGGTCTCTATTTCATTGCCTTCAAAGATAAACATAATTCTTCACATACCGTTCAGACTGGCGGCAGTTTAGCAAAAAATAAGGCCCCGCATAAGCAGGGCCTGTGAACTACGGTAGGAGAGGTTAGTCTCTGCTTGCGAAGCCAAGGATGCTCAGCAGGCTGATGAAGATGTTGTACAGCGACACGTAAAGGCTCACGGTAGCGCGGATATAGTTGGTCTCGCCGCCGCGGATGATGTTGCTGGTTTCAAACAGGATTGCGCCTGAAGAAATCAGGATAAACACCGCGCTGATTGCCAGGTGCAGAGCCGGCAACTGCAGGAAGATGTTCGCCACCATCCCGATAAGCACCACCACCACGCCAGCCATCAGCATACCGCCGAGGAAGGACATGTCTTTACGCGTGGTCAGCACGTAGGCCGAGCAGCAGAAGAACACCAGTGCGGTACCGCCCAGCGCCAGGCCGATCAGATCGCCCATGCCCGCGGACAAATAGGCATTCAGCATCGGGCCAAGGATATATCCCAGGAAGCCGGTAAAGGCGAACGCCGCCAGAATCCCGGTCGGTTTGTTGGCCAGTTTATAGGTCAGGAACATCAGACCATACATCCCGACCAGCGTCAGAATCAGCCCCGGAGAGGGCAACATCAGTACCGTACTGGCCGTCGCTGTGATAGCGGAAAATGCCAGTGTCAGACTGAGGAGGAAATAGGTGTTCCGCAGAACTTTGTGCGTGCTGAGCAGCGATGAACGGTCACGCGACGACGTAATTATACGATCCATGAGTCACTCTCTTATGACAGATGTAATTAATAACGAAGCATAAAAAAACCACGCCAGAAGCCATAGTGCTTTTACCCATCTTTACTTTGCCTCACAGCGCAATGTCATAGCATTTTATTCTAATAAATGATGCTAAGGCGGTGCGTTTGTGCGTTTGGCATCAGGAACCAGATCGGAATCTGATAGGTTACTGAAAAATATTGCGTTATTGCCATTCTGTGGCTAAGTGTGGAGAGGGTACAAACGAAGCGTAATAAAGGCAAGGGATATGAAATCACAAAAATACAATCACATCACACAAGCATTACTGGCTATCGGTTTACTCTGCTCGACGGCAACGGCTTTCGCCGCCCAGGTGCCACCGGGTACGGTGCTGGCAGAAAAGCAGGAGCTGGTCAGAAATAACGGCAGCGAACCGGCATCACTGGACCCGCATAAAGTCGAAAGCGATGTTGAGTTTAATATCATCAGCGATCTGTTTGAGGGGCTGGTCAGCGTCTCGCCGCAAGGTGAGATCCAGCCGCGGCTGGCGGAGAAGTGGGATAATAAAGATAACACCGTCTGGACCTTCCATTTACGCCCAGGCATCACCTGGTCGGACGGCACCGCCATCACCGCGCAGGACATTGTCTGGAGCTGGCAACGCCTGGTATCGCCGCTGACCGCGTCGCCGTACGCCAGCTATCCCGGCAATATGCACATCGTGAATGCGCAGGAGATTGCCGAGGGGAAAAAAGCGCCGGAAACGCTGGGCGTGAAAGCGATTGATGATGCCACTTTTGAAGTGACGTTGACGCAGCCGAACGCCGCGTTTCTGGCGATGCTGGCGCACCCTTCGCTGGTGCCGATTGATAAAGTGCTGGTGAACCGTTTTGGCGAGCAGTGGACCAAACCGCAGCATATGGTGACCAGCGGTCCTTATAAGCTGTCCGCGTGGGTGGTCAACGAGCGCATCGTCGCTGAGCGCAACCCGCGCTATTGGGATAACGCGCATACCGTTATCAACAAAGTGACCTATCTGCCGATTCATTCGGAAGCGGCCGACGTTAACCGTTATAAAGCCGGTGAAATCGACATTGTCTATACGGTGCCGATCAACCAGTTTGCCCAGCTTAAAAAAACCATGGGCGATCAGCTGGACGTATCACCGCAGCTGGCGACCTATTACTACGAGTTCAATACGACCAAAGCGCCGTTTAACGATCCGCGTGTGCGCCTGGCGCTGAATATGGCGCTGGATAAAGACATCATCGCGGAAAAAGTGCTGGGGCAGGGGCAGCGCCCGGCCTGGGTGATCAGCCAGCCTGATATTGGTGGCGTAAAACTGCAAAACCCGGATTACGCCAGCTGGCCGCGGGATAAACGGATTGCCGAGGCTAAAAAGCTGCTGAGTGAGGCCGGGTACAACGATTCGCATCCGCTGGTGTTTAATCTGCTGTACAACACGTCTGAATCGCACCAGCGGGTGGCGATTGCCGCCAGTTCGATGTGGAAGAAAAACCTCGGCGTGGAAGCGAAGCTGCAAAACCAGGAGTGGAAGACCATGCTCGATACCATGCACACGCATACTTTTGATGCGGTGCGCTACGCGTGGATTGCCGATTACGATGATGCGGCTACCTTCCTGAATAACTTCCGCACCGGCGACAGTGAAAATACCAGCCAGTACAGCAATCCTGCCTATGATGAAGCGTTGAAGAACGCCGCCAAAGCGCCGGATGTTGTCGCCCGTGGCAAGTACTATCAGCAGGCAGAGGATTTGCTTGGGAAAGATGTGCCCGCAATCCCGGTCTATCACTATGTCAGAACGCACCTGGTGAAGCCGTGGGTGGGCGGATTTACACCGGATAAGCTGGGGTACTACTTCACGAAAGATATGTATATCAAAAAACATTGACCGTAGCTGGCCCGATTGACGTCGTTTTTTTATGCAATGTGCCTATATTTCAGACGAATAACGCATTTTTGTTTGTTTTTGCGGCAGTTGAACAAAATCGGGCTTTACAGCCTACGCAGAGGTGTTTATAGTGCGCCCCATACCGGAAGCGTGGCCGAGCGGTTGAAGGCACCGGTCTTGAAAACCGGCGACCCGAAAGGGTTCTAGAGTTCGAATCTCTACGCTTCCGCCAAATATAAAACCCCAGGATAGTTAATATCCTGGGGTTTTTTCATTTCTGCCGTTCCCCGCATGCCATTGCTTTCGGCTAAGTGCCCCATTAGGCTATTTTATTTGCCATTTTGGCCCTGGGCAGTGCTCACCATCCTCACGTACTGCGCGTCCACACCTGTTTTGCGTCTTTGGTTCGCAGAGTGTTTTGCGCCATGATCCCGGTCAGCGCATGCGGTTGGTAGCACGCTTCCAGATACTGGATATCCTCGGGACTCAGCTGCAGATCAACCGCGTCTGTCGCGCCGTCAATGTGCTGTTTTCGGGTCGCGCCGACGACCGGCGCAGTCGCTTTGGTCAGCAGCCATGCGAGAGAAACCGCGGTCATCGAAACCTGATATCGTTCGGCAAGTTCCGCCACACGGTCAATGATCTTGCGATCCAGATCCGCCGTTGCGTCATATTTCCCTTTGGCATAATCATCCTCAGCGGCTCGTAGGGTTTGAGTCTCAGCCTGACGCGCAAGACGACCACTGGCCAGCGCACTGTAGGGCGTCATCGCAATTCTGTCCTCAGCGCATAATCCGAAAAGCTCCCGCTCATCTTCACGCATAATCAGGTTGTAGTGGCTCTGTACGGCAACAAACGGGGTCAGTCCATGGCGTGCGGCAAGGGCGTTTGCTTTAGCCAACTGCCATGCATAGCAGTTGGATATACCGATGGCGCGGATCTTACCGGCGCTAATGGCCTCATGCAGCGCTTCAAGCACCTCAATAACCGGCGTGTTGTAATCCCAGATGTGATAGATATAAAGATCGATATAGTCCATGCCGAGATTGCGCAGGCTCTGATTAAGCGACTGCGCAATGGCCTGTTTACCGCTGACGCCGTTAGCAATCTGTTCGGACGTACGGGGCAGGAACTTAGTGGCGACCACCACGTCTTGACGTTTTGCCATGTCACGCAGCGCCTTGCCAACGTACCTCTCGCTGGAACCGTTCTGATAGGCAATGGCGGTATCGTAGAAATTGATGCCTCGCTCAAGACCATAGCGAATAATGTCGCGGCTTTCTGCTTCGCCCAACGTCCAGCGATGCTGGCCCGTCGACGGGTCGCCAAACCCCATGCACCCCATACAAATACGGGATACCGTTAAGTCACTTTTACCAAGCCGGGTATATTGCATTGTCATTTACTCCGTCTTATCAGTTTCAGGAATGAGCTTATGATTGCTGAAGCTGATGCAGGTTTTCCGCAACCATTGCGGGCACAAACTCCCGGATGTCATACGTCGCCAGGTCGGGGTAATAGGGATCCTCTTCCAGGATCGCCATCAGGGCACCGCGACTCTCCGTGTTGGCCATAATGACCCCGGATCTTTCGCGGTCGATATAAGGCCCGACGACCACAAATGCACCGGTCGAGAAATGATGCTGGAACCACTGCACATGCCCGGGGAATAATGAATTATGCTGTTCTGGCGAGAGCGCATCGCTGACCGTTATGGTGATGATAAACATTGTCTTGTTCTCCTTAACCAGCCACATTCGTGTCAGCAGATAAGGTGCTCAGCATGGCGACCAGGCGAGAGGCGTGGTCTTGAGCAAGGGCTTTCTGTTGGGCGATTTTAGCTGTATCCCTGTCGGCATAGCTGATACCGCAGGTATAAACCGGTTGTTGCCATTGCAGATTGCAAAGCCTGGCCGTGGTTTCGAACGGGACGAGGTAATCTTCGATGTTGTGTTCAAAGAAGCCATCTGCTGAATACAGTGCCTGTGGCGCGCCTGTGGTGAATGACAGGATCAGTTTTTTACCACCCAGTTTTGCCGTTGAACCATGGGCGAAACCATGAACAAAAACCTCGTCCAGCCAGCACTTCATGAGCCCAGGGAGACCATACCAGGAAAAAGGGAACTGCCAGACAATCACATCTGCCTTCAGCAGGCTTTCCTGCTCCGCGCTGATGTTGATTTTGCCGTCAGGATATAACCCGTCCAGCCGGCGTATTTCAGCGTCAGGCAGGGCAGTCGCCACTTCGTCCAGAATGGTGGCATTCGCCACGGAGTGGTTCAGGTCTGGATGCCCGGAAACAATCAGGATATTTTTCATTTTCAATGTGTTAATTAGCCGTTGTTGATCTTGGATCCAGTATAGGGCGACGACATTGTTTTTTTTAGAGCAGTAATGCCTTAATCACTTTTAGCCTGTAGCTAATAATTGACCGGCCATTGCTTGAGGATGATCCTATGAATAACGCCATTTATAATCAGATACGTATCTTTCAAAGCATTGCGCGTGAAGGCAGTATCTCGGCGGCGGCCAGGAAACTTGAAATTACTCCGCCATCGGTCAGCAATGCCCTCAAGCTTTTAGAACAGCACATCGGGCATCCTCTTTTCCTGCGCACTACCCGGCGCATTGAGCTGACAGAAACCGGACAACAGCTGCTGGAGCAAACCACAGCGGCGGTGGATTCGCTGGAAAAGTCGCTGGAAAGTATCCGCGATCAGAATCAGGAACCGTCGGGCCTGGTGCGGATTACGCTCTCGCGTTTCGCCTATCTGTTGATTTTAAAGCCCGCGATGGCTGCATTCTGCCGTGAATACCCAGGTATTCAGCTTGAGGTATCGGTCTACGATGGCACCGTGAACATCATCGACGACCGTTTTGATCTGGGGATTCGCTTTGGCGATATTCTGGAGGGCGGGGTGGTGGCGCGTCCTTTAATGAAACCGTTTCGTGAAGGACTGTATGCTTCGGCAGCCTATCTTGCCGAATATGGCATGCCTGTGGTGCCGGCCGATCTCCGCCAGCACCGGCTTATCGGCTATCGCTTCATCACCAATAACCGCATCCTCCCTCTGATCCTGAATGACAACGGAGAACAACTGACCGTTGAAATGCCCGGCCAGCTTATCAGCAACGATATTGACGTCATGGCCGACGGTATCCGCAACGGGCTGGGGATTGGTCGCTTATTTGAACCTATTCACCGATTACAGCCAGACAGGGAGACGTTTCTTCCCGTTATGGAGCGTTACTGGAGAACGTATCCGCCGGTTTATCTCTATTACCCGAAAAGCGCGGGCAAAATGAAAAGAGTGAAGGCCCTCATTGAATTTCTAATCGCTCATACAGAAGATCCGAAAGAATGAGTGGCTCTCTCGTTTCTGGATAACGTTGTATCGACCCGTTGAGCTAACAGCCAGAAGCGGACATTGCTCACCCCCAGGAACACGATACAAAGCGCCCGCGCTAAATGGCACTAACGGGAAGATGTTACCCCACCGCCCCATGCTATATATCCCTCGCAGATACCGATCGCGGAAAGGGAGCAAACCATGCTGAAGGGTAAAAGAGCCGTTATCACTGGTGGGGGCGGGGGATTTGGTCAGGCGCTGTGCGTGTGGTTAGCGCGAGAAGGGGTCGAGGTGGATTTTTGCGCCCGGCGCGTTGCTGATATTGAAAAAACCTGCAGCATCATCACTGCTGAAGGTGGTCACGCAAAAGGGTATATCTGTGATTTAACCCAGCCGGAATCTATTTCTCAATTTGCTTCCCGGCTCTTACATTCAGAGCAGCCCATCGATATTTTGATCCTTAATGCTGCTCAGTGGTTGTCAGGGACAATAGACCAACAACCGGACACTGAAATCATCAATACCATCAGTTCAGGCCTGACAGGTTCAATTTTACTCACCCAGGCATTGCTTCCAGGATTAAGGCGCTCAGACGGTGCTGATATCGTTTCAATTATATCGGTATGCGGTATCGCGAATTTCACAGACTCCATTGCCCATCCTGCTTTTTTTGCCAGCAAAAACGGGCTTAGCGGCTTTACAACGACGCTGTCGAAACAATTATCCAAAGAAAATATCCGGGTAACCGGTTTGTATCCACCGGATTTTGAACTGACCGGGCTGGATGCGCTTGTTGATGAGCAATGCAGAATGGGGGAGCGTTTAATGAATGGCCGTTCTGTCTGGGAAACGATTCGTTTTGTGCTGACGCAACCTCGAAGCTGCCACATTGGTACGATCTACTTCCAGGGGCCAACGCGCGAAGATTTGCAATAACAGGGTCTGAATCTGGCGGTGTTCAACCGAACGCTCCCTGACTATTGCCGGGGGCTATTTAGTGCCAGAGGCGGAAATCAGCGACAGGTGAAAAAAGCCGCCACGGGCGGCTTGTTGAAAAGGATATCAGCGGGGCGGCTATTCAACCGTTGAGATTTCATATTCCCGGGCGATCGCGCGGGTTTCTTTTCCCCAGACTGAAGCCCTGGTTCTTGTCTGATGAGCGTCAAAGGTCGTCTGGTTGCTAAAAAGCTCTTCGACTTTCCAGATCAAAGGATCCACCGTTTCCGTAACCTCGAATGACACGCATCCGCTTTCTTCCTTTGTCAGTTTCTTGTGTTGCGGAAGGTACTGGCGCACAAGCTCCGCCTCGTCGGCATCTTTACACACTAAACGACCCGTCAGCTTAATCATTAGCATCCCTTTATTTATTCAGTTTGAATAGCAAACCTGCTCCGGCTGGCGTTGCATAATGATGTTGCCGTGACGAATGGAGGTCAGCACTTTAGCCTGGCGGCATACCGCATCATAATCATTTTCTGCATCAAGGATCAGCAGGTTCGCCGGACGCCCCTCGGCAATACCGTAGTTATCGCCCAGGCACAGTGCCCGGGCGCTGTTATCGGTAATAAGGTCGAGACAGCGCTGCAAATCTTCATACCCCAGCATATGGCAGATATGCAGCCCGGCATCCAGGATGCGCATAATGTTGCCGTTGCCCAGCGGGTACCACGGATCCTGAATGGAGTCCTGCGCAAAGCAAACGTTGATCCCGGCGCGCTCCAGTTCCGCCACCCGCGTCACGCCGCGGCGTTTTGGCCAGGTATCGAAGCGCCCCTGCAGGTGAATGCTTTCGGTCGGGCAGGAGATAAAGTTGATGCCCGACGCCTTTAACAGTCGGAACAGCTTCGAGCAGTAGGCATTATCGTAGGAGCCCATGGCGCAGGTATGGCTGGCGGTAACCTGCGCGCCCATGCCGCGAACCCGGGCCTCTTCTGCCAGGACTTCCAGGAAGCGCGACTGCGGGTCGTCGATTTCATCGCAGTGGACATCCACCAGACAGCCGTGGCGCTGGGCCAGGTCCATCAGAAAGACCAGCGAGCTGACTCCCTTATCGCGGGTGTTTTCGTAATGTGGAATACCGCCCACCACGTCGGCGCCCATCTCAATGGCGCGGGTCATCAGCTCGCGCCCGCCGGGGAAGGATTCGATGCCCTCCTGCGGGAAAGCCACGATTTGCAGGTCGATAAGATGGGCCGCCTCTTTTTTCACCTGCAGCATCGCTTCAAGGGCCGTCAGAGACGGATCGGTGACATCAATATGTGTGCGCACGTGCTGCACGCCGTTATCGCGCAGCATGCCGATCGTCTTCAGCGCGCGCTGGCGCGTATCTTCCACCGTGACGCTCGCTTTACGCTGGCTCCAGCGGGTAATGCCCTCAAACAGCGTACCGCTCATATTCCACTCCGGCTCGCCCGCCGTCAGGGTGGCATCAAGATGAATATGCGGCTCGACAAACGGCGGGATAACCAGTTTTTGCTGGGCGTCGATATCGCAGGCGTTGGTCGCCTGGGCTGCGGTTTGCGCCACGATGCTCTTAATCACACCATCCTGTAAATCAAGTGTATACAGTGCTGTTTTATGGCGCAGGCGCGCGTTGATAATTTTCATGGTTGTTCCCGTAAATGGTTTTGCGACATACGCCAGATCGCTAAGGCGACAGAGGCGTTGAGATGAAATTGCGAATGACTGACCGGATAGCGGGTCAGTTTTTCAATGCGTTGGATGCGCTGATGCAACGTGTTGCGGTGAATACCCAAGCGCTCAGCGGCCCTGACCACGTTGCCGTTCTCCTGAAGCAGCGTTTCCAGCGTCTCCAGTAGTAGCCACGGGCTTTTGCGGTCAGGTTCGATCAGGCAGCCGAGGGTGTCATGCATAAAATCGCTCAGCAGCGTAGGATCGCTGACGGCGGAAAGCAGTTTGATAAAGCCCAGTTGCTGATAGTCACTGATACGCTGGGCCGGGCGCAGGTTATCGCTGAGATCCAGCGCCTGACGCGCCTGCGAGAGCGCGCGCTGGTATCCCTGTAGCTGCTGCACCGGCGCGGAAAGGCCGCACAGCAGCGACAGCCCGTCGTTGCCTTGCGCCAGCGCGAGCAGCCACTGTTCTAACCATTTTTTCTGCTGATAAAACTCACCTTCCTCATCCGGCAGCAGGAACAGAAACATATTGCTGCGCTCCACCAGCGGGAAAGGGTTGCCCTGTTGGTTGAGCTGCTGCTGCAATCTCTGACGCACAGTGCGGCGGGCCTGCTGTAGCCAGGCTTCGGCCTGCTCAGGTGGCGACTGACGAAACAGCCGCTGTATTCCCTCCAGGCGCAGCGCCGCGACCCGCAGCGGACGGGTAAAATCCAGCTGCTGGTGGAGCGCGCGCTGATGCAGGATTTGCAGGTCGGGATAATCGCCAGTGAGCAGCTGCATCAGAATATCGCGCTGTGATTGCAGGGCATTCTCGCTACGTACCAACGCGGTGCCGATGCGTTCCGTCACAATCACCATCTTCAGCAGATAGGGTTGCTCGATCAGCGGTATGCCGAGTTCGTCGGCGAGGGCGATCAGCCGCGGCGGGATCGCCTGAATATAGGCGTCGCCGGTGAGGATCACCATCCCGGCGATCCCGCGCTGCTTGCCCTCCATCAGCAAATGGATCAGGTTGTCCTCATCGCGGGGATGGTTGATCCCGGTGATAAACACCAGTTCCCCGCCCATAATCCACTCGGCGATATTTTCATTTTCCGCCAAGTAGTACCAGCGAACCGCCAGCTGTAGCCCCTGTTTGCCTGCCCGCAGGCGCATGGCGGAAAGGCCGTCAAGGGCGAGGATTTCGCTGACCGTCAGGCTCATGGTTACTGCTCCGCAACGGAATCAGCGGCGGGCTGACGTTTGCTCAGACGCGTCAGGGCGATGTAGACCAGCGCAGAAACGGTAATGCCCACCAGCGGCGCAATCCACGGCGACAGATAAGCCACCACCGCGCCCACGGCGTAGGCGCCAAGCCCCAGCCAGTTAAAACGCGGCAAACGGGCGGTTTGCAGCAGAGGGTAACGGCCGCCGCGATAAAACCAATAGTCGGCGAGGATCACGCCGCCGATAGGCGGAATAATGCTGCCCAGTAGCACCAGGAAAGGGATCAGCATTTCGTACATACCGCCAATTGCCAGCAGAATACCGACGCCAGCGGCGGCGACGGTCAGCGTACGGCGGCGCTCGCTGCGCAGCAGGTGGCAGGCGGCGGCAGAAACGTTATAGATTGTCGGGCCCTGAATCGTCAGCAGGTTGAGGCACAGCATCACCACCGCGGCGACGGAAAGCCCCTGCAAAATCAGTACCTCGACGATATCGGCCTGCTGATAGACGATGGCGCACCAGGCCCCGGCGACAATCATCAGCCCGTTACCGACGAGGAAGCTGCTCATGCTGGCGATGATGGCGGTGCGGCTGGAATTAGCCAGCCGGGTCCAGTTCGTCGCCTGGGTGGCGCCGCTGGCGAAGGTGCCGAACACCATGGTGATGGCGGCCGACCAGGTCATGGTTTCGCTCGGTTCTATTTGGGTCATCGCCTGCCAGCCACCGGCGTGATGGGCGGCAAGGTACATCGACACCACCAGCAGAATAAACATCAGCGGCACCGAAATACGCGACAGCGCGTCCAGCCCCTTATAGCCCACCAGCGCGGTCACGCAGAACAGGATCCCGAACAGGATCATCAGCGGAATGGTCGCAACCTCGGGCAGGGCGAGGATTTTGACCAGCGAGATAGCGACCGTTGCCGTCCCCCAGGCGTACCAGCCCAGTTCGGCGAAGCCGAGAATAAAATCAGCGAGCTTGCTGCCGATTTCTCCGAAGCAAAAACGCCCCATTAGCACGGTATTCAGCCCGCTCCGAGCGGCAATCCAGCCGAGCGATGCGGCGTACAGGGCCAGCAGAAAGTTACCGATAACCGCAATCCACAGCAGGTTTACGATGGAAAAAGAGACGCCAAGCTTGCCGCCTGCGAACATCGTGCCGGTAAAAAAGGTGAAGCTGAACAGAACCATGGAGATCGAAAATACGCCCTTGCGTCCGGTCGCAGGCGCTTCGACGAGCGGAAAATCATTGCTGTTTGACATAGTGGAACCTCTGAGTGGCTATCCGAATGGCGATGCAGAGGGGTAGCAAGAGGTATGCCAATAAAATCGGGGCAGGGTTAACACAATGCGATGTGCACTATGCACATAAAAAACCATTAACCCGCAGGCGTTTGCCAGAATAGTGTGCACAGTGCAAAGTTTTGCACTGCCGTGGAGCAGTGCCGAAGGGTATTTTCAGGACGACGCGCTTTTTTCCGCAGCCGCCCGGTAATGCGCTTCCATCTCATCCAGCGCGGCCTGATTTTCCAGTCCCCACTGATACATCTGTTCAATCGGCTGGGCGAAGGTTTTGCCCAACTCGGTCAGCGCATATTCCACCTTTGGCGGCACCACCGGATACACATGGCGACTAATCAAGCCGCGCATCTCCAGCTCGCGCAGGGTCTGGATCAGCATCTTTTTTGAAATCCCCTGCAGGCTGCGCTGCAGTTCAGCGGTGCGGCAGCGATGATTCGGCCAGTGCCACAGCGCGTGCAGCACCATGGAGGACCACTTTAGTGAAAAAAGATCCATCAACCTGCGCGGGGCTGAATCGGCATAGAAATAGAGTTTCCCCTCGACGATAACAGGCATTTTTGCTCCTCTCTTTTTATGGTCACCAAATGGTAACTACTACCAATATGGAAACCTCATGTCTATAGTGTGCGGCCTTTTTACAGCCAGACCTGAGGTAAAGATGAAGATTCGTGGAATGATGGCCACCGCTGCCGACCAGCCGCTGCGGGTGGGGGAAATGTCCCTGCGCGACGTTCAGGATAACGATGTGCTGATCGATATTCTCTACTGCGGCGTGTGCCACTCCGATCTGCATATGGCGCGCAATGAATGGGGCGTCAGCCAGTACCCGCTGGTCCCGGGTCACGAGATTGTGGGTCGGGTTCGCCAGAGCGGCAAGGCGGCAACGCGCTTTACGCCGGGCCAGCTGGTGGGGGTGGGCGTCATGGTCGACTCCTGCGGTCAGTGCGCCTTTTGCCAGCAGCATGAAGAGCAATATTGCGACAGCGGCTTTACGCCGACCTATAACGGCACTGACCGCTATACCGGCGAGCTGACTTGCGGCGGCTATGCGCAGAATATCGTCGTTGACCAGCGCTTTGTGGTGAGCGTGCCGGAGAATCTTGACCCGGCCGGTGTCGCGCCGCTGCTGTGTGCCGGCGTTACCGTGTGGTCGCCGCTGCGCTACTTCGACGTCAAGCCGGGAGACCGGGTCGGGGTGATCGGTCTGGGCGGCCTGGGGCATATGGCGGTCAAGCTGGCCAGCGCGCTGGGGGCGGAGGTCACGCTGTTTACCACTTCGCCGGAAAAAGGCGAAGACGCGCGGCGTCTGGGGGCAAGCCGGGTGGTGATTTCCCGCGATAGCGCACAGATGGCGGCCTGTGCCACCAGCCTCGACATCATTCTTGATTGCGTCGCCGCCCCGCACGACCTGGACCCCTATCTGGCGGCCCTGAAAACCAACGGCCGACTGGTGCTGGTGGGGATCCCCGACAGTCCTCACCCCGCGCCGGATGTCACGCCGCTGGTGTTCCGTCGCCTTAGCATCAGCGGCACCTCCATCGGCAGCATCCAGGAGACCCAGCAGATGCTGGATTTCTGCGGCCAGCACAACATTACCGCTGATATCGAGATGATTCGCGGCGAGGAGGTTGAAGCGGCGTTCAGCCGGATGCTGAAAGGGGAGGTGAAATACCGCTTTGTGATTGATATGGCCGCCACGGCGCTCTAACCGCCACTGCGCCCGATTTCTGCGGGCGCATCCTGTTTCTTTCTTGCAGAACGATCCTCCACGTTACCGGCAGCCTATAGCGGGTAATGTTGGTGTCATGAAAACACCTGGTTGTATCGTTGTTGAAATTGCTAATTTCATATGCATTTCTGATATAACCATTATCAATGTCGGTCTTTCCTGAAATATTGTTCGCGCCAGCGAGCGGTGTTAGTATCGGGTGAATAGCCATTTAGACGGCTAAAGAACCTTTCGTCAGGCTATTTCATTGGCCATTCTGGACATGGGCTGAGTTCACGCTCCGCACGTACTCCCTGTACGTTCCGGGTGTTGCGCGCTGACCGCGACCACACTGCCTGCAACATAACGCCTGGCCGTAAAGGTTCTCAAATCAACATCGCTAAACTAAGGAACTGCTATGTGGCAAGAAAGACTCGCGCAACTGGTCACCACCTGTCATTGGATCGGCGCGAAAGGCTGGGCACCGGCCACCGGCGGCAATATGTCGGTGCGTCAGGATGAGACCTGGTGCTGGCTCAGCGAGTCAGGACGCGATAAGGGCAGCCTGACGACGGAAGATTTCCTCCAGGTTGAGATCGCCAGCAATACCGCGCCTTCCGGGCGCAAACCTTCCGCGGAAACCGGTCTGCACACCCTGGTGTATCGCCTGTTCCCGGAGGCCAACGTGGTGCTGCACGTACATACCGTCAACGCCACCGTACTGTCGCGCATTGAAAAAAGCGGCACCCTGGCGCTGCAGGGCTATGAAATGCAAAAAACCCTCACCGGCCAGCACAGCCATCTCGATACCGTACCGGTGGCAATTTTCGATAACGACCAGGATATCGATGCCCTGGCGGCGCGCATTGAAGATTACGCCCAGACCAACCCGCTGCGTTACGGTTTCCTGCTGCGCGGCCACGGTTTGACCTGCTGGGGTAAAGATATTAATGAGGCCCGTCGCCAGCTGGAAGGGCTGGAGTTTTTGTTCGAGTGCGAGCTGATGCGCCGCCGCTACGAGCCGTGACCAGAGCCAGCACGATTAGGTTCTAAATCTCTCTCCACCAACGGGTCAGTCATGGATTTTTATCTCGGAATCGATATCGGCACCTCGCGCGTCAAAGCGGTGCTGTTTGATGAATATTTTCAGGCGTGCGCCAGCGCGGCGCAGAATACCGGCCCGCGGCTGTCGGCCAACGGGTACGCCGAACAGGACATGGCCCAACTGTGGCAATCGGTGGTGACGATCCTGCGTGACATAGCCCAGCACCCGGCGCTGCAAAACGGGCGTTTACGCGCGATTGGCCTGGCCGGGCAGGGCGAAGGCGTCTGGCTCAGCGACGCCGAAGGTGAACCGGTCGGGCCGGGAATGTTGTGGAGCGATACCCGCAGCCGCGAGCTGATGAGCGAACTGCTCAGTCGCCCTGGTTTTGACCGCCGTTTCTTCGACGATACCGGTACCCACCTGCAGCCCTGCAATACCAGCATGCAGCTGTGCTGGCTGAAACATCATCAGCCGGAGCGGCTGGCGGCGGCCCGTTATCTGTTTTTCGCTAAAGACTGGATCCGCTTTCGTCTCACCGGCGTCGCGGCGCTGGATCTCACCGATGCCAGCACCTCTTTGCTCAATCAGCAGAGCGGGACGTTATCCACGGTGGTGCTGAATGACATGGGTCTCGCGGATTTAGCGCATCTGTTCCCGCCGCTGCTGGCGCCGGATGCCCAGGCCGGTACGCTGCGTGAAGAGGTCGCCTTGCTGACCGGGCTTCCCGTTGCCACCCCGGTGGCGGCTGGCGCGCTTGACGTGTGCAGCGCGGCCCTCGGCTGCGGCGCGGTGAACGACGGTGATATCTACACCATTCTTGGCACCACCTGCTGCACCGGGATCGTCTGCCACGGTCGTCAGACGGTCAACGAGGGGACGCGTTACGTCACCCATACCGAAGCGGGCCGCTTCATTAATCTGTTTCCGATGCAGGCCGGGACGCCGAACATCGACTGGCTCCAGCAGCAGATTTCGCTAAACCCGGATTTACAGCAGCTGGAGCAGAGCATCGCCAGCGTTGAGCCGGGCAGCGGCGGGGTGTTCTGGCAGCCCTATCTTAACGGCGAACGCGCACCGTTCTTTAGCCCCGAGGCGCGGGCCGGTTATTTCGGTATCAGCCAGCACACCACCCGCGCAGAGCTACAGCGGGCGGTGTTTGAAGGGCTGGCATACGCCATCGTCGACTCGCTTCAGGGCTACCCGCAGGGCGGTGAACTGTATCTGACCGGCGGCGGCGCGGCTTCAGCCACCTGGCTGCAAATCATTGCCGACTGTACCGGCAGAACGGTGGTCTCCAGCACGTTCAACGAGCTGAGCGCGCGCGGTGCGGCGATTCTGGCAGCGCGCAGCGTCGATGCCCTGAGCCATTACCCGGCGCTGGAGCAGACCCGCTATCAGCCCAATCCGCAGGCGCATCACCGTTACGCCGCACTCTACCCGGTTTATCGCCTGCTGCGCGAGCAGATGCTCCCGGTCTGGCAGGCCCGCCACGAGGCGCTTCACGCTCTTTCTCAGGAATAACGCACATGAAAATTGTTTTTACCGCCGAACACGCCGGCGATCTCAGCGCATTTCAGCAACTCGGTGAACTGCGGGTGGAAGGCTGGGCGCTGGGCAAGCCGAAGCTAAGCGCTGGCCAGCTGATCGATCTGGCCCACGACGCCGACGTGCTGGTGACCAGCTATGATGATGTGACGGAGGAGGTGATAGCCGCCTGTCCGCGTTTGAAGGTCATCGCCTGCACCCGCGCCAATCCGGTGAATATTGATACCAAAGCCGCCCAGGCGCGCAATATCCGGGTGCTCTATACGCCGGGCCGCAACGCCGACGCCGCCGCAGAACTGACGCTGGGGCTGATGCTGAGCCTGGCGCGACACATTCCGCAATCCTACGCCGCGCTAAAGCGTGGTGAATTCACTAACGCCGAGAACGCCGCGCACTCTACCCAGAGCGGGCTGCGCCGCGATGTCGTGTGGGACGTCAGCCCGGAAAGCCCTTATGAAGTGTTTAAAGGCAGCGAACTGCGTAATAAAACCCTGGGGCTGATCGGCTACGGCAATATTGGCCGCCGGGTGGCGCGTATTGCCCGTGCCTTTGGCATGGCGGTGCTGGTGGTGGATCCGTTTGTCGCCGCCGAGGATATCAACGAGCCGGGATTACAGAAAACGACGCTTGAGGCGCTGTTCCGTGAGGCCGACATCGTCAGCCTGCATTTGAGCAGCGGCCCGCACAGCGATGGCCTGGTTAACGCGCCATTGCTCAAGAGCATGAAGCCGGGGGCGCTGCTGATTAACACCTCCCGCGCCGCGGTGGTAGATGAAGAGGCGTTGATTCAGGCGCTGCGCCACGGCCCGCTGGGCGGCGCGGGGCTGGATGTGTACCATCGGGAACCGCTGTGGCGCGACCATCCGTTTGTCACCGAGTTTGATAACGTGATTATCACCCCGCATATTGCCGGGGCGACGCGGGAGAGCATCGCGAAGCATACCGCGATGATTGCCGCCGACCTCCAGCGCTATGTTGCCGGGGAGCCGCTGCTTTATCAGTGGCGCTAAGCCGTTTCTGCCGCCGCGAGATGCGGCGGCGATGCTGCTATCAGCGGCGGTTTGCCGCCATAAACGCCTGAGTCTGTTCCCAGTCAACCACCCCCGCATCCGAACCCATCCCGGTCGCCACCAGCGCGGCGACGGCAGAAGCCACCTCACACGCCGCTTTGACGCTTAACCCACGGGCCAGCGCGGCAATAAAGCCGCCGCAGTAGCTGTCGCCGCAGCCGGTGGTGTCGACAGCATCGACTCTGAATGGCGCAATATGCTCAACCGCGCCATCGCGGGTCAGCAGCCAGGAGCCGTTCTCGCCATCTTTCAGAATGCAGGTCCCGACGCCAAGCCCGAAGAAGAAACGGGCGATCGCTTCCGGCTGCGTCTGCCCGGAGAGATACGCGGCTTCCTCAAGGGAAGGCATAAAGTAGTCCACCGAAGGCAGCAGCGGGCGCAGCAGATCCAGGGTGTGCTCATCGGGGGCAATGAGATCGAAGCTGGTGGTCACGCCGCGGGCTTTCGCCGCCTGCAGCAGAAGCGCGCTTTGCCCGTTGTCCATCGCCGCCAGCAGGCCGGTGCCGCCGTGGTGCAGGAAGCGACAATCAAGAATATCGGCGAACTGCTCTTCACTGACGAAAAGGGCATCGGAAGCCCCCCGGCAGTGCAGCGCCGGGCGCTCGCCATTGGGACGAATGGGCAGGATCGTCGCTGACGTTTCCTTCAGCGTCGTGCGCTGGATCAGCGAGCAGTCGATACCCAGCCGGGCATAGCTGGCGAGGATAAAATCGGCTTTTTCGTCTTCGCCCAGGCAGGCCACCGCAGCGGTACGGATCCCCAGCCTGGCCGCGTTAATATTGGCCCCGGCGGCGGTGCCGGCGGGGTTCAGGCGGATCTGTTCGATAAAGGCCACCCCGCCGCGCGGCGGGATGTCGCTAACCGGGCGTCCGGCGATATCAAGAATAGTCAGGCCGACAAAGACGGCGTCAAAAGTTGCCATACGTGCTCCACTTAACGATGCGTTTGACGCAGACGCGCCTGCCAGAAGGAGAGGGCCAGCGCCACCACCAGAATCACGCCCACCAGCGCATCTTTCACCAGGTAGTTCAGCCCCATCAGGTTCAGGCCGTTATCAATAATCGCGAGGAACAGCACGCCGCCGAGGGTGCCGGCGATGCTGACCCGGCCTAGCCGGTTAAAGGCGGTGCCGATAAATACCGCGGCGATAGCGTCCATCAGATAGGCCTGGCCAGCCAGCGGCGTAAACTGGCGCAGGTTGGCGGAGAGGATCACGCCGCCGACGGCGCACAGCGCGGAGGCCGCCACCAGCACCCACAGCATGGTCCGGCGGTCGCGGATCCCGGCGATACGCGCCGCTTCGCCGTTCTGGCCGATCGCGCGAACGTATTTGCCGAACAGCGTTCGTTCGGTAATCAGCCAGGTCGCCAGCCACAGCACCAGCACAATCACCACCGGCGTGGGAATACCGGCGATAGTGCCGACCGCCAGATCGTGATACTCCGGCGCCATCCGGCGATAAGAGATGGAGCCGCCGCCGTCGGTATAGATGCGCTCGGCGCTGCTGGCGATAAACCAGGTGCCGAGGGTGGCGAGGAACGGACGGATCTGGCAGATAAGGATCAGGAAGGCGTTCAGCAGGCCGATAATCACCCCGCCGAGCAGCGCGCAGCCCACAGCTGCTTGCCACGGCAGGTGCCAGGTTTTGAGCGCCACCAGCGCAAAGGCCGCGCCGAAATCCAGCGCCACGCCGACGGAGAGGTCAATCGCCCCGGCGCTGACGATAAGGGTCATCGCCATCGCCACAATCAACAGAATGGCGCTGCCCTGCAGCAGGTTGGCCCAGTTATCGAAGGTCAAAAATACCGGGTTGGCCCAGCCGAACAGGGCAATCGCCAGCAGGGTAATGACGCCGAATCCTGCCCGCGACAGCCACGCCAGCGGGCTGCTGGCGGTTTGCCCCGTTGATGGGGTCTTGAGCGTCAACTGGCTCATCAGTTGCCTCCTTTATGTCTGACCGCCGACGCCGCCAGCACCACGAGGATCAGGCCGCCTTTGATAGCCCCCATCCAGAAAATATTCACCCCCAGCAGACCCAGCCCGTTGGAGAGGGCGTTGACCAGCACCGCACCGAGCAGCGCGCCCCAGATGGTGACCACCCGACGGCGCGAGAACGCCGCGCCGATAAAGGTGGCGAGGACGGTTTCCAGCAGCAATGGCGTCGCCGTGCCGCTGGAGCTGCCGGAGCCCTGGCTGAGCAGCGGCATGATCGCCAGTCCGGCGGCGATCCCCGCCAGCAGCCAGACAATAATGGTCAAACGGCGCACGTTGAGTCCGCTCATCTGCGCCATATCGCGGTTGCCGCCAACCGCCTGTAAATGCTGGCCGAAGCGGGAGTGATGCAGCAGAAACTGGAACAGCGCGAAGACCGCCAGCAGATAGATCAGCGGCCACGGGATGCCGAACAGGTCGTTATCGCGAAAGGCCACCATCAGCGGGTCATTGACCGCGATACGTCGCTGGCCGGTCAGCAGGTCGGTCAGCCCGGTGAAGGCCACCGAGGTCGACAGGGTCGCCAGCAGCGGCGGCAGACCCGCCACCAGCACCAGCGTGGCGTTGACCGCGCCGCAGGCCAGACTGACGGCAATCAGCAGTAACAACAGCAGCAGGTAAGGGGTGTTCCACTCCGCCATGCCGAGGCTCAGCAGCGCCACGCCAAGCACCGCAATGGCGGGCAGCGACAGGTCAATCCCGCCGGAAACCACATCATCGCCGCCGACGGCTATCACGCACACCAGACCGAAGCAGAGGATCGCCAGCGGCACGCTCTGCACCAGCATCATGCTGATATTCTGCCAGCTTAAAAAGAAGGGCGACTGGAGGCTGAGCCACACCAGCAGCGCAAAAAAGAGAATCAGGGGGAATTTTTCGATAAGCGTCGTGAGGCCCGGAAGGGGGCGACGCTGGATGCCTGCACTCATACCTGTTGTTCCTGTCCACCGTTAATCGTCACCAGTAACGCGTCCAGCGTTAGTCCCTGGGTCGGGAGATTGGCTACCAGCTCGCCGCGCCACATCACCAGGATGCGGTCGCACAGGCCCAATAATTCTGGTGCGTCGCTGGAAGAGACCAGCACGCCGCGACCGCGGTCCGCCAGCTCGCGGGTGCGCTGATAAATATCGCTACGCGCGCCGATATCCACCCCGAGGGTGGGTTCATCGAGAATGAACAGCCGCGCGTCGGTGCCCAGCCAGCGGGCGAGAATCGCCTTTTGCTGGTTGCCGCCGCTCATCAAGCGCACCGGCAGTTCCGGGCGGCCTGGGCGGATGGAGAGCTGGTCAATCCAGCTGCGCGCTTTTTCCAGCGCTCGGCCGCGACGTTCCCAGCCGAAGGTGGCGGTGTCCGGCAGCGAGGCAAGATTAATATTATCGGCGGTGGAGAAGGGGAGGATCAGCCCCTGATGGCGGCGGTCGCGCGGGACCAGCGCCAGCCCGGCGCGGGTGGCCTGATACGGCGTGCGCAGCCGTTTCAGCTGGCCGTCGATGCTGATTGTGCCGTTGCGGGGGCGGCGCAGTCCGTAAAGGAGATCGACCAGCACGTCGCGCCCTGCGCCCAGCAGCCCGGCGACGCCGACAATCTCGCCTGGCTGAATATCAAAGGTAATATCGTTTAATTGCTGGCCGTCGCTAAGGTGGCGCACGGAGAGCACCGGGGCAGCAGCATCGACTTCCTGAGCGCTGCTCTGGCGCGGGGTATACAGCTGCTCAATATCGCGACCGACCATCATTTTTATCAGTGCGTCGGTATTTTGCAGCAGCTCCCGGTCAGGGTAACCGACGACCTCGCCGTTGCGCAGCACCGTGCCGCGATCGCACAGGGCAGCGATTTCGTTGAGATAGTGAGAAATATAGAGAATCGCGATCCCCTGTTCCCGCAGACGCAGGATCGCCGAGGAGACCAGGCTGGCCTCCTGCGCTTCCAGCGGGGCGGTGGGCTCATCGAACACCACCAGCTTTGCGGCGCCATCGATCAATGCCCGGGCTATCTGCACCAGCTTGCGTTCGGCGAGGCTGAGGTCGCGGATCAGGCGACGTGGGTTGATGTCCAGCTGCCAGCTGTCGCGGAAAAACGCGGCGGTGGCGGCATTCATGCGCCGCCGGTCCAGCGCGCCCCAGCGGGTGCGGTACTCCTGACCCAGAAACACCGATTCCGCGACGGTAAAGTGCGGGATCAGGTTCAGCTCCTGGTGAATCACGCGGATGCCCAGGGCTTCGATCGCCGCAGGATTGCCGAGCGGCAGAGGCGCGCCGTCGAGGGTGGCGTTGCCGCTATCGGCCTGGTACACACCGGCGAGGATCTTTATGAGCGTGGATTTTCCCGCGCCGTTCTCGCCGATCAGGCCGTGAATTTCACCGGGGTTCAGAAGCAGCGTGACCGCATTTAATGCAGTCACGTTGGCAAAGGTTTTGCTGATCTGGTTCATCGCCAGACCAGCGGCGGGATGGACCCCGCCGGAGGATTGAGTTATCACTGCAGTTCGCCATATCCCAGCTGTTTGTAGACCGCTTTCGCCTCCTGCGGACCTTTCACCGGAACCACCGGAATAAAGGTCTGCACCGGCAGCTTCTGTTTGTCGAAGTAGCGGGCGACGTTATCGGCGGAGGTCTGGCCAATCAGATGCGGCTGCTGGGCGACGTTGGCAACGAACGGGCTGCCCGGTTCGGCCATGATTTCCAGCGTTTCCGGGCCGGCATCAATGGCGGTGACCTTAACGTCTTTATCGCGCCCGGTCTCTTCCAGCGCCTGGACGATACCGATAGCCGGCTGATCCCAGCAGGCAACGTGGATGGCGTCGAGTTTACCTTTCGGGTACTGGCTCAGCAGTTCGAGGGTTTTCTTACGCGCATCTTCCGGCGAGTTGGCAAATTGTTCCGCCAGCTCTGGCTGAATAATATGAATGTCCGGGTAATCCTTAAGGACATATTTCCACTGGTCGTAACGAATGCCGCAAATACGCAGGGAACTGGAGAATGCGTTAAATACCGCAACGTTACCTTTGCCGCCTAACTCATCGGCCATATAACGACCAATGGTTGACCCAAGGGTGTAGTTATCGGAGGTGGTGTTATTGACGGAGTATTTTGATACATGGTCAACGGTAAATACCGGAATGCCCGCATCGCGCAGCGCTTTGAATTTTGGCTCAACGGCGCTATCGCCCAGAATGCTAATTACCGCATCGACTTTACGCGACAGTAAAATATCGTGGTTGTTGGCATGAACCTGGTTATCACGGCCGCCGTCGACGCCGATCACTTTGCCACCCAGTTTCTCGACTTCTTCGGTGGCGCCTTTATAGGCTTCACGATCCCAGAAGTGCTGGGTGCCGACAACGGCGACGCCGATGGTTTTTCCCTGAAGTGATAAGGCCTCTGCCGCCAGGGCGTTTACGGAGGCGAGCGAGAGCAGACCCAGCGCGATGGGCAATAATTTCATTTTCTGCGACATTCTTATTATGGTCCTGTGATGGAGGAGGCAGCGGAGCAGTAGCATGACAATAATCGCCACTCAACCTCAAATACAAAAAATATATAAGCTATATCAACAATGTTATATCGAAGAAATGTCTGAGGAAAACTTAAATTTGTCACCTGCAACCTGAAAATATTTCATGATGCGGATTAATCCATCTTTAATTTGTGGATTTAAATCGCTTGCATGCCTTATTAATTCAAATAAAAATTGCGCTTTAATTATAATTATTCTGTCGCTGTAATATATCGCACCCAGGAATAATACAGAGTTGTTCTGCGTGAATAATCCTTCCTGTGTAGCAGATTATAGGGTGATGCATGGGTTATTCCCATGATTATCACCATTTATTATGGCGATGGTTATCGGGCGAGAAAAGAAAACAGGCGCTATGAGAAAACAACACAATCTGACCGTGATGCACTGGGGAACCTGGCAGGTCGAGGCCCGCGACGGCAAAATTGACGCAGTGACCCCGGTGCCGTGGGATAAAAAACCCTCCCGCATCGGTCAGTCGCTCCCCGATGCGGTCACCAGCAAGACGCGAATTCGCCGTCCGGCGGTGCGTGCTGGCTACTTACAGCATGGCCCGGCGTCGCGCGAGGGGCGCGGCAAAGAGCCGTTTGTTGAAGTGAGCTGGGAGGTGGCGCTCGACCTGCTGGCCCGCGAGCTGAACTCGGTCAAAACGCGTTGCGGCAACGAGGCGATTTTCGGCGGCTCCTACGGTTGGGCCAGCGCCGGGCGTTTTCACCATGCCCAAAGCCAGCTGCACCGTTTTCTCAAATCCTTTGGCGGCTACACCGCCAGCACCAACACCTACAGCAGCGCGGCGGGCGAGCGTATTCTTCCGCATGTCCTCGGGCCGCTGAGCCCGCTGCACCGTCAGCATACCCATTTCTCCGAGCTGGCGCGGGAGTGCCAGCTGTTTGTGGCGATTGGCGGCCTGCCGCTGCGTAATTCGCAGGTCAGCGGCGGCGGCGCCAACGACCATATGCTGAAGTACTGGCTGGAGAAGATGCAGGAGCAGGGGACGCGCTTTGTGAATATCAGCCCGGTGCGCAATGACCTGAGCGCCGTCGAGAGCGCCGAGTGGCTTGCTGTGCGGCCGGGGACGGATACCGCGCTGCTGCTGGCGCTCTGTTACGTTCTGATTAACGAATCCCTGTACGACAGCGGTTTTGTCGCCAGCCACACGGTGGGTTTTGCACCGTATCGCGCCTACCTGATGGGGGAGAGCGACGGTGTGGCAAAAACACCGGCATGGGCGGCAGCGATCACCGGCATTGATGCGCAGCAGATTACCGCGCTGGCGCGTGAGATGGCCAGCCAGCGCACGATGGTGAATATTTCGTGGTCGATACAGCGCGCGCGCCAGGGCGAGCAGGCCTACTGGGCGACGGTGGCGCTCACCGCGCTGCTGGGGCAAATCGGTACCCCGGGCGGCGGGCTGGGGTTTGGCTATGCCTGTACCAATCTGGCGGGGGCGGCGCGTAAAGCGTTTTCCGGGCCGCGACTGCCTGCCGGCAAAAATGCGGTGAACAGCGTGATCCCGGTGGCGAGGCTTTCCGATATGCTGCTGCATCCGGGGGAAGCCTATGAGTTTGATGGCCAGCATCTGCGCTATCCCGATATTCGCCTGGTCTACTGGGCCGGCGGCAATGCGTTTCATCACCATCAGGATATCAACCGTCTGTGTGAAGCCTGGCGGCGGCCGGAAACGGTGGTGGTGCACGAGCAGTACTGGACCGCGCAGGCCAAGTTTTCCGATATCGTTCTGCCGGTCACCACCTCGCTGGAGCGGGAAGATATCGGCAGCGGCGGCCACGACGGGTTTATGATTGCCATGAGCGCGCAAATCCCGCCGGTGGGCGAAGCGCGCGATGATTACGCTATCTTCTGTGACCTGGCCGAACGGCTGGGCTGCGGCGAGAGTTTTAGCGAAGGGCGCGATGCCGGGCAGTGGCTGCGGCAGATCTACGAAGAGTCGCGTCCGCGAGCGCAGGAAGAGGGGATTGAGCTGCCGTCGTTTGAGGCGTTCTGGCAGCAAGGGGTACTGGAGTACAGCGCGCCGGAGAAGCCGCAGATATTCCTGGCGGACTTCCGGGCCGATCCGCAGCGTTATCCGCTTTCCACACCGTCCGGCAAGATCGAGCTGTTCTCCGAAACGATTGCCGGTTTTGGCTATCGTGAATGCCCCGGCCACCCGTGGTGGGACGAGCAGGAGGCTGCCTGGCAACGGCAGGAAGCGGCGCGCTGGCCGCTGCATCTGCTCTCCAGCCAGCCGCGCACCCGCCTGCATAGCCAGTACGATCACGGCAGCGTCAGCCGGGCAACCAAAATCCAGGGCCGCGAGCCGCTGTGGATGCACCCGCAGGATGCGCAGGCGCGGGAGATCGGCGAAGGCAGCGTGGTGAAGGTGTATAACGCGCGCGGCGCGATCCTGGCCGGCGTGCACCTGAGCGAACAGATTTTGCCGGGGGTGGTGCAGATGTCGACCGGCGCCTGGTACGATCCTCTGGACCCCAATGAAAAGGGGTCGCTGGATAAACATGGCAACCCTAACGTATTAACCGAAGATCGCGGCAGTTCTCGGCTGGGTCAGGGCTGTAGCGCGCAAAGCTGCTGGGTGGAGATTGAACCGTGGCGCGAGGCGCTGCTGCCGGTGACCGCCTTCGATCCGCCTGTGTTTGTCAGGCCGTAGAGGGGAAGGACTGAGCGCTGATGAGAGGATTGCTCGTCGGCGCTTCGTATGTGCCAGGAGCGGAGATTGCTGACAGCAAACTTTGTTAAACTACGGTCAGAAGTTCAGCATGGATATACCCTAAATAATTCGAGTTACCGAAAAGCTAAAGTTCATGAAACTTGAAATATGAGGGGTATAATGCTTTTACTCTCCCCATATGGAACCCTAACATGAATCGTTTAACTGAGATTGGTTTTATCAAAGCAGGATTCTGGCAAATTATAGATGGCAGCCTGAAGTATCATCTCGATGGCAGATTTACAGATGTTAAGAACAACCTATATGCATTTGTTTGTGATGGTGAAGTAAAGTACGTTGGTAAAACCACTCGTTTACTACGCAACAGGATGTACCATTATTCACGTCCTGGTTCTTCCCAATCTACGAATATTAAAAATAACGCTAACATCATTGATATGCTGTCTAACAATATTGCCGTTGATATCTTAGTACTTCCAGATTCAGGACTGATGCACTACGGACAGTTTCACTTGAATCTTGCTGCTGGTCTTGAGGATTCAATTATTAGCGTCATTCGTCCTGAATGGAATGGCATCCAGAGGCCAGTACTGAATAGTGATGAGGTAGTATCAACTGAATCTGAAATCATCACACATAGTAGTAATAAAAAATTCACTTTCAACATGACCGATACGTACTGGCATAGAGGGTTCTTCAATGTGCCAGTGGTGAGTTCTCAAAACTTTGGTAAAGATGGTGAGAACATCATGATTGTTCTTAGTGATGGTGTGTCTACCATCACTGCAATGATTAACCGAACAGCCAATCAGTCTGGTTCACCCCGCATCATGGGGGGCGTTGAGCTGAAACAGTATTTTCAACGCAATTACGCAATTGGTGATGTTGTCCCTTTCGAGTTGATCACGCAAAACATGATGAAACTATAGTTTCATTTTTTGATGGCGAAATACCGTAAAGACGATATTAATGTATGGAAACCACTTAGCGTCTTTTCATTGCTAATAAATAAATAATAAACAGAGGTGCGGAAAATAATATGCAGAATAAATATACAAAAATGAACATCCTACACGCAGAACTTCTCTCCCCAAGGTACTTATCCCAGAAATCCTTAGACATTATTTTAAACGCCATATTTTCTGAAGCATAATAAGCAAAAGGGTAGGTGATAGCGCTGAATACGAGATACGCAACCGCATACGGCATAAAAGGGATATATGGTGGGAAAATGTGCCCGTCATACATATCACGAACGATAAAATAGATCAGATAGCCCTGGCCACACCACCCCCATAAACAATGTCGTAGATAGTATCTTAAAGTCATCCTTGAGGAACCCGCCATAGATTGCTTTGTTTTTGTACGATAGCAAGATTATCATACAACGGCACTTAAAGGATGGGGAAAAGCACCCCGAAAAGAAGCAAAGGAGTCAGTATAGCGTGCCGGTTGTTATTAACTGATGGCCTATCACGGCGGAAACGAAATCCAATAGAGAAGAAATTCCGGCGATCTCTGAACGGAGGCGATAAGCTCGATGCGTTGAAGACATTGCAATCACGTTCGTTATTAACACAACGCTTTTGAGAAACAGACGGCTTCTTCTCTGCCGACGTACGGACCATAATTCTCAATACGGACATAGCCATTTTTCTCGTAAAACTGTACCGCCCGCAGGTTGATATGCCGGGTTTCCAGCCTCAGCTCGCGATATCCCATTTCTGTGGCGGCGGCTTCGAGGTAAGTGAGCAAGGCGTTCCCCACGCCCGGCACACTACGGTCGGAAAACATTCTTTTCACCTCGGCTATATTTTGCGCGAATGGCCGGATAGCACCGCATCCTATCGCATCGCCATGCGCATTCTTTGCCAGTATCCATAACGCGTTATCATCATTCATGGCATCAATGGTGAAATGACTTTTGCCGTTATCGCCCGTAATCGTGGCCAGCTCTGCCGATAGCATTTCAATTAAGCGATGGGATTCTGAAGAAAAGGGATCTGATTTCTCTACAGTTATCATGGTTATATCCTACAAAAAGGTGATGTTCGGCATAAATAGCCCTGCGGTTTCATCAGCAGTCCCGGCAGCAAAAGTATCACTGGTCCAGGGCCGTCGGGTTGTGTCGTCGTCGGTGAGCACATTGCGCTCGGGAAGTACATCATCTGGGAACCTCAGCGCCCCTCCGTTATGCCAGCCAGCACGCCTTCAATTACGTTGATAATGCTCCTGACTCGCTGGGGAATGAAGCGGGCGTCGGGATAGACCGCGTAGAGGAAGCGATCGGGAAGCCGGTAGGCGGGGAGAACCGGAACCAGTCTGCCGGTCTGCAACGCTCTGGCGGCGAGGGGCCGCTGCATGCCGCCGATACCGATGCCGGACTCAATCGCCTGTAGCAGCGCATCGCTGGTGTTGGCCCGAAACACGGTATTCACTTTTACCTCGAGGGTTTCATCGCCCGACACTAACCGCAGCGGCGCCTCCCGTGCGATGCCGCTGAAGCGCACGTGTGGATGTACCGCCAGTTCGCTGACCGAATGAAGCGGTTGACAACCGGGGGCAGCATAAAGCGGGGTTTCAATCCGTGCCAGCGCCCGTGCCGCATGCGTTTGTGGAGGCTCATGGCTGAGCCGCAGCGCGACATCGACCCCTTCGGTGACCAGATCGGCGATGCGGTCATCCAGTGACAGCGTCAGGTGTAAGTCCGGGTGCATCTGCTGCAGCGTCAGCAGGTGCGGCAGCATGAGCTGGCCGAGGCCGCTGGGGAGCTGCAGGTGCACCGTGCCTTGCCATTGTGGGTCGGCAGGGTTCAGGCGTCTTTCTGCTTCCCGCATGGCGTCCAGCAGCAGGGTCATATCGCGGCGATAGATTTCCCCTTGCGCCGTCAGCGCCATCGCCCGGGTGGTTCGGTGCAGCAGGACCACGCCCAGTTCCTCCTCAAGCGCGGCGATTTGCTGACTGACGGCAGACTGCTTGATACCGCTCTGGCGGGCGGCGGCGGAGAAGGAGCCCGCTTCGGCAACGCGTAAGAAAGTGGCAATGGCGTTGAGCTTATTATTCATTTAATGATTCTGCTTATAAGTACCATCAGTTTCATGGGATATGTGTAGAAAAAATAATAGATCACACTGTGTCTGTCACCCTTTCTGGAGAGTCACCATGAATAAGATGCTGCCACAAAACGTCGCGCTGGTTGCCGGTGCCAGCGGAATTGTCGGACGACAGTTGGTCACCACGCTGCTGCGCAATCGGTGGCAGGTTATTGGCCTGAGCCGCCAGGCGTCCTCCCATCGCGATAATATTCCGTTGGTTAACGTCGATTTGCTGGATGCGCAGCATAGCGTGCAGATGCTGCAACCGCTGAAGAATGTCAGCCATATTTTTTACAGTGCCTGGGTGAACGCCGCCAACTGGACCGAGATGGTGGAACCGAACGTCACCATGCTGCGCAATCTGGTCAGCAATATAGAGAAAACCTCGCCGCTGCAGACGGTAAGCTTAATGCAGGGCTACAAAGTCTATGGCGCCCATCTGGGGCCGTTCAAAACGCCGGCGCGTGAAAGCGATCCCGGCGTCCCCGGCGCGGAATTTAACGCCGCCCAGCTCAGCTGGCTCAGCGAGTTTCAGCGGGGAAAAACCTGGCACTGGAATGCCATCAGGCCGGGTGTCGTGGGCAGCGCGGTACCGGGCAATACCATGAATCTCGCGCTGAGCATCGCCCTGTACGCCTCGCTGTGTAAAGCGCAGGGGCTACCGCTGCGCTTTCCCGGATCGGAACACACCTGGCACAGCATGGTTGATTATACGGATGGCGGGTTGCTGGCCGAGGCGACGCTGTGGGCGGCAACCGCGCAGAGCGCTGAGAATCAGGCCTTTAACGTCAATAACGGCGATCTGTGGCGCTGGAGCGAGCTGTGGCCGCTCATCGCCCGCTGGTTTGATCTTGAGTGTGCGCCGCCGGTCAGGCTGTCATTTCAGCAGTTGTTTCGCGACTACCGGGCAGAATGGCGCGAGCTTGCCGGGGAAGGGGGGCTGGTGGAAGCGGATATCCTGCGGCTGAGCGACGGGACCTTTGCTGATTTTGTCTTTGGCTGGCATTACGACATGTTCGGCGACGGCAGCAAGCTGCGTCGGGCGGGTTTCACCCGAATGCAGGCCACCGACGAAATGTTCTTTGAGCTGTTTGCGCAGCTGAGGGCCGCGCGGGTTATTCCTTGACGGCGGGTGCCGGCGTGGCCCGGGATTTACTCCCCAATGAGCTCATCATAAAGCGTACGCAGGCGAGTGCGCAGGTAGAGCACGGCCTTGTGTTTACGCGACAGCAGCGCCTGAACGCTGACGCCGGTTTCCTCCGCCAGCGCTTTAAAGCTGTAGCCTTCAAGCTCGGTTTTCTCGAACACCTCGCGTTGGGCTGCGGGCAGTTCCGACAGCGCCTGATCCAGTTCTGCCCAAATCATTTCGCTCAGCCGGGCCTCTTCCGGCGACTGTGGGACCCCAAACAGGGTCTCCGCCAGTTCGTCTTCGGGAAACGACTCATCGTCTTCGCCATCGGTAAACCAGGTCGACAGCGGGAGTTCACGTTTTTTCCGCGACCGGTCGGTCATCTCATTGCGCGCGGCGCGGAACAGCCAGGCGGCGACGTTCTCCACCGGCTGTTCCACTTTCATCAGCTGATACGTGACCTCCTGCAGGATATCGTCCGCATCATCGCGCACCGCCGTGCGGCCGCGAATAAATGCCGATAACTTAACTCTGCAGGCTACAAGGGCCGAGACCAGCGGGGAGTCTTTCGCTTTTTCAGCGCTCATACCGCTTACTCGGTACCCGCGGGTTTCTGCGGATTTGTCTCGTCCGACTGCGGCTGGGCAGTGGTTTTAGCGTCCTGAGACTCGCGCTGGCCGTCCCGTGGCCACTCTCCGTCGCGATGACGGGCGAAGCCGTGCCAGCGGTGCTCATGATGACAGCCGCCAGCGCGACGATGCTGCATAAACTGCTCGCGCTGTTCCGGGGTCATCTGCATCCAGCGTTCATGCATCCGCCGACGGGCGCCAAACATTCCCGGGCGCATGCCCAGTCCGCCAAATAAGATCCGGCACAGCACCAGCAGACCCAGCGCCTGCCAGAAACCAATACTCTTTACGCCAATCAGGGCGGGAAGCACCGCGTTCCACAGGGACATCACCAGTAACCCCAGCGCCACCACCAGCACCACGCCAATCACGATCGGCTTCGCCATACTGCGCCCGCCAAACCCGCGACCGTGTCCCCAACCCTGTCTACGCATATCAAAATCTCTCATGGCTTTCACTCCTCAGTGAATCACTAAAAATAGCTTCTGCTGAGGTAGACGAATGAGGCGCGGAAATATTGTCGGGAAAATAATATTTTTTCGCCTGCCCCATTGAGAACCGCCGCTGGCGGTTCCCCCATTTTAATAATGACGATAAATTTTGATATGTTAATCCTGACGGTAAAAGTCAATGGTTGAATTAACCACGGGCTTAATAATACCCTGGCGAATGATGAAGTCACCAAATGCTTCATGACCTTCACGATTGTTCGCCCATAGGGTAATCAATGATTCCAGCTCTGCAATGATACTTTCTGTTTGTTCATTTTCGAGATAAAGCCGGGGGATTCTCGTTCCTTCGCGATTGCCACCGATGTACACGTCATAGCGGTCCAGGGCTCTTCCCACCAACCCTATTTCTGCAAGCATGGCTCTGCCGCAGCCATTTGGACATCCGGTTACCCTGAATATTATGGATTCTGAAGACAGTTGATTGTGTAGCAGGATTGCATCGAGCTTATCAATCATGCCTGGCAAGACACGCTCAGCTTCAGCCATTGCCAACGGACAGGTCGGATATGAGACGCAGGCCATAGACTGTTTGCGTTGTAGCGAAATGTTATTATCAATTAATCCGTACTGGCGTGCGAGCGCATCTATTTTCTCTTTATCCTCTGCGGATACTCCGGCAATGATAATATTTTGATTGGGCGTGAGTCTGAAATCGCCGTCATGAATCTGTGCAATAGCGGCGAGGCCTGATTTTAACGGCTTTTCCGGCGTGTCGATCAATCGTCCGCTGGGCACAAAAAGTGTCAGATGGAATTTATTATCCGTCCCATTTACCCAACCAATTCGATCGCCACGCTCGGTGAACTGGTATGGCCTTATTGTCTGAAACGTAAATCCGACTCGTCGTTCTACTTCTGTTTTGAATACATCTACACCGACCCGGTCGAGCGTATATTTTGTTTTGGCATTGCGACGATTTTTCCTGTCACCCCAATCACGTTGAGTAGAGACGATCGCCTCTGCAACAGATAATGTCTTTTCCAGCGGTATAAACCCTAACTCACTTGCAAGGCGAGGGTAGGTGCTTTTGTCGCCATGCGTCATGGCCAGGCCACCACCGACCAGGACATTAAATCCTTGCAATTCACCGTCGGCACCAATTGCGATAAAGTTCAGATCATTGGCATGCAGATCAACATCATTTTGTGGGGGAATGACAACGGCCGTTTTGAATTTTCTCGGCAGGTAACTATTACCAAGTATTGTTTCTTCTTCCGGGTGTTTCACTTTTTCGCCATCAAGCCAAACTTCGGCATAGGCATTGGTTTTCGGTAACAGGTGTTCAGATATTTTCTTTGCCCACTCATATGCTTGAATATGAATAGCGGACTCTACCGGATTCGAGGTACACAGTACGTTGCGGTTGACATCACCAGCAGTTGCTCGGGAATCGAGACCTAAATGATGGAGCAGTTTGTGCACGGGTTTGATGTTTTTTTTCAATACACCGTGAAGCTGCAAAGCCTGCCTGTTGGTAATTCGAATGCTGCCATATTGCGTGTGTTTTGAGGCAAAATCATCGATCCCGGACCACTGCTGCGGCGTAATAATCCCCCCAGGAAGGCGGACTCGCAACATCACGGTATGCAGAGGTTCAAGCATCTGCGCAACACGTTCTGAACGGATATCCCGATCGTCCTGCTGATACATGCCATGGAAACGGATTAATTGAAAATTATCGCCAATAAATCCACCGGTGATATCATTGGATAAATCTTCGGTTAATGTTCCTCTTAGTAACTGACTTTTCGATTTTAGACGCTCATTATCTGATAATTTATCATTGCTCATATTATTTATTCCTGGGGCGAAATTTCTTATTTGAAGTTGAAATTTAAGCGTTTAAAGGAAATGTTGATATGAACAGTTATTCGTTATTTGTTGATAGCAGTCAGATATGTCATTTAAATATATAAAATAACCAAATCGTATTGTGATGGGTTTGAAGAGTACGGTGCGCTATGTAGATATTCATTTTTATAGTGATAAAAACAGACTCTGAGATTTCCACATGGAATAGCGTAGTTTCACCCGAAAGGAAAAAGGGGGTAAGCATGCGCGGGTGGAGCAATAATTCTTTCTCATCAGTACCTACATGCTTCTGGCAGAAAATCCACCTGGATCCGATTCACATCCAGATACATCATTGCCTGTCCACAGGTCACACTCCGGGCTCCCGAACGGGGCATTTAACGCCCCGGCATGGCATAATAAACCCATACTGTACGGTGTAGTTATGTTTAAGCATCGCTTTAAAACCAGCTAAGGGTTCAACATGAAGGTACTGACGCAAGCGCGCCGCCAGGGGATCGTGGCCGCCGCCGCGGAGGTGTTTATGGAGATAGGCTACGAACGCGCTTCCATGGATGAAGTAGCCAGACGTGCCGGTGGCTCCAAGGCCACGCTCTATAAATACTTCGCTTCAAAAGAGGCGCTGTTTGAAACGGTCGTGCGCAACTGTAGCGCCCGCTTTCTTACCGAAGCGGCAAACGGGCTCGCTCAACCGGAAAACCAGCACTTATCTCTGGAACAGAAACTCATCCGCTTTGGTCAGGATATGCTGCGGGTAGTGACGTGCGATAATCAGGCCCTGCAAATCTATCGCGTCGTGCTGGGCGAAGCCGCGCATTCCGATATCGGTCAGCTGTTTCTGGAATCCGGCATCCGCCAAAGCATGGAGGCGCTGGCTCAGGAAATGAAAGCGGCAATGGAACGTGGTGAACTGGCGCCATCGGACCCGATGCTGCGCGCCATCCAGTTTACTTCACTGATCAAAGCGGAAAGCGAGATCCTGTTTTTCATGCGTCAGATGCCTGATTTCACGCAGGAAAAAGTCAATGATATGGTCATGAATG
This sequence comes from Enterobacter sp. JUb54, assembly GCF_014298075.1. Classification (GTDB taxonomy): domain Bacteria; phylum Pseudomonadota; class Gammaproteobacteria; order Enterobacterales; family Enterobacteriaceae; genus Klebsiella; species Klebsiella lignicola. The sequence goes on along the minus strand of NZ_CP060418.1, from coordinate 2,138,766 downwards.
GCGTGAGGATGTTTCTTGATGGCGCCGTTAAAAAGCCGGCGTGACCGGCATATGCCGACCGGATTCGCGGCCGCGAACCCGGTTTACGCCCGCTAGCCCCGGCGACACGCGGCGCTGCCGGTTGCCATCCACTGGGCTGCGGTCTCTGCGGTCTGGGTTGCCAGGCGCTCAACCACGTCTTGCCAGGCGGCAAACATCTGTGCCGGATCGCCGGAGACGCTTTGCGAAAGGTGGCTTCGGCACACCAGCCGGCGATTCTCATTTCCTTGCGATGTCGATAAGCTCCAGTCAGCATCCAGACTGACGGCATTGCCGGGCCAGCTGTCAAAACGGCGAATCTGCAACAGCACCCGCACCACTGGTTTGCTGTCATCGCGCGCGAGCCCTGCCACATCCTCGGTGTTGAGTTGCTGCGTCATCGCGAGGGACAGCGCCGTCTGTAGCTCATCGCCCAACGGACTTAACCAGCGATCGTTGTCCAGAACCACCATGCGACTGTCGCTCTGGCGGACCACCACTTGTTGGCTATCCAGCTGGGCCGGAACCCCGACGGGCAGCAGCGCCATCACAAACCCTGGCGGGTCGACGACCCGGGAAACGGGATCAGGGCTGACCAGGGTGTGGTAACGCACCTGGGGAGATGAGCAGCCAGCCAGCGTGCAGATGATGCCGATCACCAGACACAAAACCGTTCTCATGGCTGCTCTCCTGCTTTACGTGAACGGGGTTCGTCCAGCGACGCGTCTGCCGCGCGGCCTTGCAATAACGACTCCGGGCGGCGGTCCAGCTGGTTTGTCAGGCCACGCACCGCCCGTAGCGTTCGGGTGGTTTCCTGTAAAGACTGCAACAGGTTAATCATCAGGGGTGAATCTTCCGCCAGCAGGTTGTGCACGTCTTGCGTCGTTCGCTGCGTTTGTTGCATCAGGTGGTTGGCGGCTGGCAGAGACTGGCTGTTTACCATGCGCAACGTTTTATTCAGTTCTAGCAGCGTGTTGTTCATGTTATTTCCGATTTGATCCAGAGGCATTTTGTTGATTTTTCTGGCGATATCGGTGAGCTGATCCTGCAGGATGGTCAGCCCGCCATTGACGGTCGGCAGTTCAACCGGGCGCTTTGTTGCGTCAAATTTCACTTTCGGCGCATCCGGTATGAAATCAAGTGAGATATAAAGTTGCCCCGTCAGCAGGCTGCTGGAGGTGGCCTGCGCCCGCAGTCCATGCGCGATCATTTCGCGGGTGAAAATGACCGTATTGAGGTCGGTGTCGCCCGTCGGTTTGGGGAGTTTTTCGAGCACGTGGCCCATCCGCGAGGGATAGACCTCAATATCCACGATGGTCGGAAAGCGGTATCCCTCGGGGTTAAAGTCGAGCTCAACGGAGGCGACACGTCCAATCCGCACGCTGGAAAACTCAACCGGGGCGCCCACGTTCAGGCCATGCAAGGTGTGTTCAAAACGCAGCTGAAAACGCACCGGCGGCCCGTCCGCAGGCGCCATCGCGGTTTCTTCATCCGCTGCCAGTTTGTAACGGGTTTGCTTGTGGATCACGCCCTGGGTGGGGTTCTCCGGGCTGGAGAAGGCGATGCCCCCGGCCATAATGGCGGCAACGGTCTGGGTTTTAAGCTGAAAACCATCGCTGCCGACCGACAGATCCACGCCGCTGGCATTCCAGAATCGCGAATCGGCGGTGACCAGGCGGTCATAGGGGGCATCAATAAAGACGTTGAGATCGATCCCTTTGCCGTCTTTACGCAGTTGGTAAGAGGTTATCCGCCCGACCGGAATGCGGCGATAGTAAACCGGCGCGTTAATATCCAGCGAGCCAAGGTCGTCGGCTTCCAGCATAAACTGGCTGCCGGCCATGTCGTTGACGATAGCCGGCGGCGTTTCCATACCGGTGAACCGGTATCTGTTCTCCTCGGATTTCCCCCGGTCCGCGCCGATGTAAGCCCCTGACAACAGGGTATCAATGCCGCTCACGCCGCTTATTCCGACCCGTGGCCTCACCACCCAGAATCGGGTGTCGGCGCGCGCCAGATTCTGCGCGTTTCGGGCAAGAGTGACCCGCACCAGCACCTGGCTGTTATCGGGGCTGAGGGTTATCTCCTTAACGATGCCGACGGTGACATCTTTATATTTCACCGCGGTTTTACCGGCTTCGAGGCCGGCGGCGCTACGAAAGGCAATCACAACTTCAGGGCCGATGGTTAAGCGCGCTTGGATAACCATCGACATCGCGACAACAAACGCAATAACGGGGAGCAACCAGATCAGGGCATTGCGCCAGCGCCCGTAATAAAAAAGAGGGGTACCCGAAACAGGACGCTTCATTGCTTGTCTTCCCATAGCGTTTTTGGTTCAACACTCAGCGCACACAGCATGGTCAGGACGACCACCAGGGCGAAAAACAGGATCCCGATACGAGGTTCGGCTTCACTCAGCGGACGAAACCGCAGCAGGCAACACACCACGGCAACGACAACCACATCCAGCATTGACCAGCAACCAATCCACTCGGTCAGCCGGTACAGCCGGGTCCGTTCGCGTCTGGCCCAATAACTCTGGCGGGACGCGGAGATCAGCAGGACACCCAATGACAAAAATTTCAGACACGGCACCATGACGCTGGCAATAAAGATGATCGCCGCGATGCCCCATGAGCCGCTGTGCCAGAAGGCCACAATGCCGGAAAGGATGGTGCTTTCGCTGCCATGGCCGAGCAGCGTGGTGTACATCACCGGCAAAATATTGGCGGGCAGATACAGGATCACAGAGGTTAACAGCAGCGCCCAGCTGAGATGTCGGCGTCCAGGCTGGCGGTGGGGCAGCGTCGTCTGACAGCGCGGACATTTCCGGTCATCGCCGGACGCCGTGTCGTCAGCACACACCAGCCCGCAGAGCATGCAGCGACACAGTAGCATCTGGCGGGCAAAAGGGGCCTTATTGGTCATGGTTTTGCTCCTCGTACGACAGCAGATCCCACAGCGGATGCAGATCGTGACTGTTGATGAAGACCACCAGCACGCAGGAGAGGGCCAGCGCCCAACCGCCAGGGCCTATGGAGACATCCAGCAGTGACGACAGCTTGATCCCGGCAATCAGAAATCCCAGCATGCCAACTTCCACCATGCTCCAGGGATGCAGCCATTTGAGCACCCGCATGGTGCCGATAAACGCCGGTGCCGGACGGGCGAAATGGGCAAAGCTCAGCAGCCATGCCATTAGCATGACCTGTAAGAAGGGCGCGATCAGCAGCAGAAAAACGCTACCGATAGCCATCGCGGGAGAACTGTCGCCGGCAGTCAGTGCCCAGGCCACATTCCACAACGTGGCATCGTTCACCATCCCGTGAAACCCAACCGAGAGCACCGGAAAAAGCGCGGCGATCGCTAAAGCCACGGCCGCTGTTATCATCAGCGGCAGCAGATGGCCAGGCACACGCCGGTGACCACGCCATAGCACGGCGTGACAACGCTGGCAGAGGGCAATTTCGCCCGACATGCAGGGCAATGTCTGGTAGACACTATCGCAATGCGGGCAGATAGTCAGATGCGGGAATATCTTCATAGCACCGGGTCGCCAGGAGATAACTGATAGGGAAAATGACAGCCGGTTTTGCCTGAGCGTTTCCGGCTGCATGTGTTGTCTGGGAGGCTACCTGAGCAACTCCGCCAGCTCTTCTGCGCCTTTTTCAATACCCACTTCAGCGGCGCTCAGGGAGCCGATGCTGGCAGAGACGTTCATGGCATTCGGATACTGCCGGGCGACGTACGCTTTCAACAGATCGTGGCTGTTGGCGTCATAAATTTCGACGGCATAATCCACCGAACCGCTCATCAGTCCCTGGCCTCCGCGTATCGATTGCACGATGTTGTAAGGCCCGCCCGCCAGATCGAATTTAGTAAAGGTACCCACCACCTGAGGCGTGGTGTCCGCGCCCGTCAGGGTCAACTTCAGCCGTAGGGTGTTGGCAGCAGGGGCGGAGACCTCTTTAAAGCGAGGGCTTAATGCTTTGCTGAACTGTTCCTGCATGTGGTTGGCGAGCAGCTGGCGATCGGCCTGCGCCATATCATCAAACTGCCCATCGTGGCCCTGATAAATTTTTACCGGGTCAATAATAATGCTGTCGTACTTGCGCCAGTCGACGAGAGGCGAATAACGATAGGGCATGCGATCGGCATTATCATCGGTATTCGCGGTCAGCTTTGACGATGAATCGATACCGCTGTAACGCACCGGTTCTTTTCCAGCACACCCCACCAACAGCAGCGGAACAGCGATAGCCGCCAGCCCACCGATTTGCCTTAACGTCTTCATGTGCAGATCCTTTCGTTGTGGTTAAGGGCCGCGTACCGGCAAGCCCGCAATAGACACCCTGATGTTCACTGTTATGTGAACTGTACGGTTTAGTTTTGATCGCATGCATAAGCGTGTCAACTTAATTGTTTGCTGAAACTATTCCGTCTGGAATGAACGCGGGGGAGGGCAATCGTGGGCGTTCAGGGTGAAGAGTCATCCGCAGAGGGCTTTACAGTAGACAGAACGTCAGCGGAATTAGCTAAAATGGACCACCAACTGGCTATTTCAGTGAAAAGCACTTTCTTAAGCGTTAACATCAATGGATATTCCGCGATGCTCATTTCATCGCCGGTGACAGACAGGAAAGGATGCAAAACATGGCCTTTGAAGAGAAGAAACAAAAAGCGATTGCGTTGATGCAAGAGAAAAATATGTGGCGCAGCAACTATGCGCCACCGCTGTTGCGTCTGCTGTGGAATGCCGGATGGAAAATGCCGCCGCCGCCGTTTGCGCCGTTCTGGCTGAACATGGTGTTTTTTGCTGGCTGGTTTGGCCCGGTATGGGGACTTCTGATGTGGTTTAGCGGCTGGCGAGATCAGGGGCATAGCGTGACTTATGCCCTGTACCTCAGCGCCTGTTCCGGGATGTTATTCGGCTTTTTTATGGCGCTATTCCACGCCTGGCGTAAACGCGCGAACAACCTGCCGGACTGGAAGCAGCTTTAGCGCGCCACCGCGGCTAAGGAATACCCTGAGTGGTCACAAATATGGCACGGAAAGCTTGTTTTACGCCGCATCCCCGCAGTAGATAGCTTCAAAATAATGACCATGTTTGTTATATTGTTGCTTATTGATTATTCACCTCTGCGGTGCCAAAAAGAACAAGATTCACCGCGACCCAGGAAGACAACATGTTAGATTACCGCTTCCCGACAGCTTTGCAGATGGTTCTTAGCGTAGCGATGGCGGAGGAGATGGGTGAACGTTCGACGAGTTCGATTCTGGCCTACGGCCTGGAAGCCAACCCGAGCTTAATCCGCAAACTCATGGTACCGCTGACCCGTGACGGAATTATTGTCTCCACGCTGGGCCGTAACGGTTCTATTCATCTTGGCCGCCCGGCAGAAAGCATCACCCTGCGTGATATCTACATCTCGGTTATCGAAGATAAAAAACTGTGGGCATCCCGGCCCGATGTGCCGGCACGTTGCGTGGTGAGCGCTAACGCCTGCTGGTATTTCAAATCTATTGCCGATGAAGCAGAGCAGGCCTCGCTGGATGTGCTGGCTCGTCATACCGTGGCCAGCGCGCTGGCCAAAGTCAAAAAGGGCGATACCAGCGGATGCGTCGCGGTGCCTGAACTGGATACCCGCGATAAAAAAGCCCGCTAGCGTGGCTTTAGCGTAAAAAAAACCGCCTTCAGCACATGCCTGAAGGCGGTTTTTTATTGCCTGCGGGATTTAACCCGGCAAAATCCCGGCCTCTGGTTTTCTACGCGCGACGAGCTTGCGCAGCGCGACGTAAAACACCGGGGTCAGGAACAGACCAAACAGCGTGACCCCAAGCATCCCGGAGAACACCGTAATCCCGGTCACGCCGCGCACTTCGGCTCCGGCGCCGTGGCCGAGGATCAGCGGAATGGTCCCGGCAATAAAGGCGATAGAGGTCATTACAATCGGGCGCAAACGCAGGCGACAGGCCTCCAGCGCCGACTCCATAATGCCTTTCCCCTGGATTTCCAGCTCACGCGCAAACTCAACGATCAGAATCGCGTTTTTACAGGCCAGCCCCATCAACACCACCAGCCCGACCTGCACGAAGACGTTATTATCGCCCCCGGTTAGCCACACGCCAAACAGGGCGGAGAGCAGGGTCATCGGCACGATGAGGATCACCGCCAGCGGCAGGGTCCAGCTCTCATACAGCGCCGCCAGCACCAGGAAGGCCAGCAGTACCGCCACCGGGAAGACAATCAGCGCGGTATTCCCCTGGGTCGCCTGCTGGAAACTCAGGTCGGTCCATTCAATATTCATCCCGTTTGGCAGCAGCTGTTTCGACATCTCGGCTACCTGCGTCATCGCCTGGGCTGATGAGAGCACGCGAGGGTCGGCATCGCCAATCAGGTCCGCCGCCGGATAGCCGTTATAACGGATCACCGGGTCCGGCCCGTAGGTGGTGCTGATATTGACCATACTGCCAATCGGCACCATTTCGCCCTGGCTATTGCGCGTGCGCAGATTCGCAATATCCTCCACGCTGTCGCGGAACGGCCCGTCGGCCTGCGCCATCACGCGCCAGGTGCGGCCAAACTGGTTAAAGTCGTTCACATAGGACGATCCCAGATAGGTTTGCAGCGTGCCGAACAGATCGGTCAGCGACACCCCCTGGGCTTTGGCCTTATCGCGATCGACCTGCACCTCCAGCTGCGGCACGTTGGCCTGATAGGTCGAAATCGGGAAATGCATTCCCGGCGTCTGCATGATCGCCCCGGACAGAGTATTTACCGCCGTTTGCAGGGTGCCGTAGCCTAATCCGCCGCGGTCCTGAATATACAGCGAGTAGCCGGACCCCTGGCCTAACCCGAGAATCGGCGGCGGCAGGATCGAGAAGCCGAAGCCCTGCTGGATCTGCGCGATTTTGGCGTTGATCTCGGCGTTAATCTCCGCCGCCGTATGCTTGCGCTGATCGAACGGTTTCAGGCCAAAAAATACCGTGCCGGTGTTCGGGGTGTTGGTGAACTGCAGCGCGTTCAGCCCGGGAAACGCCACCGCGTAATCCACGCCTTCGGTATTCATCCCGATTTCGCTCATCTGGCGGATCACCGCATCGGTGCGCGACAGCGACGAGCCTTCCGGCATTTTGACGCCGCCGATCAGGTAGAGCTTATCCTGGGTCGGAATAAACCCGCCGGGGACGGCTTTAAACATCACGCCGGCGGCGCACAGCAGCAGCACATACACGACAAACACCGCGCCACGACGTCCCAGAGTTTTACCCACCAGCGCCTGGTAGCCGTGCGAACTGCGCAGGAAGAAGCGGTTGAACGGGCGGAACAGCCAGCCGAGCAGACGGTCGATCAGCCGGGTAGGGAGGTCCTTCGGCGCCCCGTGCGGTTTCAGCAGCAGGGCGGCCAGCGCCGGGGAGAGCGTCAGCGAGTTAATGGCGGAGATCACCGTCGAAATGGCGATGGTCACCGCAAACTGCTTATAGAACTGCCCGGTAACGCCGGAGAGAAACGCCATCGGCACGAACACCGCGCACAGCACCAGCGCGATAGCGATAATCGGCCCGGAGACTTCACGCATCGCCTGGTGCGCCGCCTGCAGCGGGGCCAGCCCCTCTTCGATATTACGCTCGACGTTTTCCACCACCACAATCGCATCGTCCACCACGATCCCAATGGCGAGGACCAGGCCAAACAGGCTCAGGGTATTCAGCGAGAAGCCAAGCAGATAGAGCACGCTGAACGTCCCGACCACCGACACCGGTACCGCAATCAGCGGGATGATCGAGGCGCGCCAGGTCTGCAGGAACAGGATAACTACCAGCACCACCAGCACCACCGCTTCGAGCAGGGTTTGCACCACCGCGCGAATCGAGTCGCGGACAAATACCGTAGGGTCATACGGGGCGGCCCATTTCATATCTTCCGGGAAGCGCGTGGACAGCTCGTCCATTTTGGCGCGTACCGCATTAGATAAGTCGATGGCGTTGGCCCCCGGCGACTGGAAGATACCGATCCCGACCGCGTCTTTATTATTCAGCTGGGAGCGCAGGGCGTAGCTGCCCGATCCCATTTCGATGCGCGCGACATCGCGCAGACGCACCAGCGAACCGTCCTGGGCCGTTTTAAGAATAATGTTGCCGAACTCTTCTTCGGTATGCAGACGGCCCTGGGCGTTAATCGAGATCAGGAAATCGCTCTCTTTCGGCAGCGGTTCGGCGCCCAGTTGCCCGGCGGATACCTGAACGTTTTGTTCCTGCATCGCGGTGACCACGTCCGAGGCGGTCAGCCCGCGCGCCGCTACTTTATTGGGATCTAACCACACGCGCATGGCGTATTCGCCGGAGCCGAAAATCTGGATCTGCCCGACGCCCGGCAGGCGCGCCAGCTCATCTTTCACCTTCAGCGTGGCGTAGTTGCGCATATACAGCGAGTCGTACTTGCCGTTTGGCGAGAACAGATGGACCACCAGGGTCAACGTCGGCGACTGCTTCTGGGTGGTGATCCCCAGACGACGAACGTCTTCCGGCAGGCGCGCTTCGGCCTGCGAAACCCGGTTCTGCACCTGAACCTGCGCCTGGTCAGGGTCGGTACCCGGACGGAAGGTCACGGTGGTGACCAGCACGCCATCGGAGCCGGCGACGGATTTCATGTACATCATGTTTTCAACGCCGTTGATTGCTTCTTCCAGCGGCGTCGCCACGGTTTCGGCGATCACTTTCGGATTGGCGCCGGGGTATTCGGCGCGCACCTGCACGCTGGGCGGCACGACGTCAGGGTATTCACTGACCGGCAGCAGTGGAATCGCAATGAGCCCGGTAATAAAAATCAAAATCGACAGCACCGCGGCAAAAATCGGCCTGTCGATAAAAAAGCGGGAAAAGTCCATGCGTTGGATTCTCTGGTAAGGGATCAGTTAAGGGCAGGGCTGGTGGTCATTGCGACGGTTTTCGCGTCTACCGGCATGCCCGGCATAAACACTTTTTGTAAACCGTCGACGATGACTTTATCGCCCGGGTTCAGCCCCTGCTGGACGATGCGTAACCCGGCAGCCAGGCGGCCCGGCTTGATATCGCGGCGCTGTGCTTTGCCCTCTTTATCCACGATGTAAACGTATTTGCGGTCCTGATCGGTAAGCACCGCTTTGTCGTCTATCAGCGTGGCTTTGAATTCGGCGCTGCCCGGCAGACGCACGCGGGCAAATAATCCCGGCGTAAACAGCCGCTGGGCGTTATCCAACAGCGCGCGCATGCGGATCGTGCCGGTGCTCGGCGTTAACTGATTATCGAGAAAGTCGACTTTTCCCTGATGGGGGTAACCGTCCTCGCCAACCAGGCCAATCTCCACCGGCAGCGCCAGATGGTTACTGGCGGCACCCTGGCCGCTGCGGGCAAGGTTTTGATAGTGAAGATAGGTCGACTCGTCCACGTCAAAGTAGACGTAGACCGTCTTCTGCGAGACCACGGTGGTGAGTACGCTGGCGCTGTCGCCCGCCGTCACGAGGTTGCCGCTGGTGATCAGCGCCCGGCTGGCCCGGCCATCGATGGGGGCGGTCACCTTGGTAAAGTCCTGGTTCAGCTGGGCAGCATCTACCGCTGCCTGCGCGGCGCGAATATCGGCCTGGGCCTGGGTGGCGGCGGAACGGCGCTGTTCCCACTCTTCACGGGATACCACGTTGGTATTGATGAGTTTATCGGTGCGATTGGCCTCGCTGCGCGCCAGGCTGGCCTGGGTTTTGGCTCTGGCCAGCGTGGCCTGCGCCTGCTCCAGCGCGGCGCGATAGGTGCGGTCATCGATAGTGAACAGCACTTCGCCTTTTTTCACTTCCTGGCCGTCGGTGTAGTTCACTTTCTCGATGTAACCAGAGACGCGCGGGCGGAGCTGCACGCTCTCCACCGCTTCAATCCGCCCGTTAAAACTATCCCACTGGCTAATGGATTTCACCACCACGTCGGCGGCGCTGACCACAGGGGCCGGGGGGGCGGCGTTCTGCGCGACGCTGTTGTCGCAGCTGGCAAGCAGCAGTGCGATGAGTGCGCCCCCTGTTAAGCGCAGAGGAAAGTTAACCCAGTATTTTTGCAGGCTCATTATTTTTATTCCGGTGATTATTGCCGCCGGGCAAGACATAGCGAAGCACGCTACGCCACTTCCTGTGTCCGGTCGGCCTGAGGTCATTTGTGCCGTTCATCGCCACAAAACTGTAACAGTTACGAATACACTATCACGGCGATTGTAGGAAGGTGACAGACTAAGTGCAATAATAATTGTTTCACTTTAAGTGCTGTTTTTTTGCCGACGCTGTCAGGTTTGTCACACATCGGCAGACCGGGGATTTTAGTGCAACAATAAAACTTGCAATTAACGCGAAAAACAGCCACTTTTAAATGCAATAAATAGAAATACTTTTATGCTGTGCACAAGGGGATCCAACATGAGCACCGGCACTTTTATGCATGATTTACTCGACTGGATTGATAACCACATTGAAAGCCGCCTCGATATTGACACGGTCTCCAGGCGGGCAGGGTACTCAAAATGGCACCTGCAGCGGATCTTCAAAGCGCATACCGGCCACGCCATTGCCGAATACATCCGCGCCCGCAAGCTGCAAAAATCACTGGAGCGCTTAACCGACAGCGACGAGCCGATCCTGAACGTGGCCATCGCGCTGGGCTTTGATTCCCAGCAGTCCTTCAACCGCAGCTTCAAGCGCCAGTACGGCCAGGCCCCGGGCGTCTGGCGCCGTAATCTGGCCGCCGCCGCGACGAACCCGGCCTGCCAGCACCGCTGATATCCGTGCATTCAGGGGATCAAAAGCGCTCGGGGTGAAGGCCGTGCGCGCTTTCTGGAGGCATTGATCCGATCCTCGCCGGCGGCTTAGACCTGTGCAACTGCACCGTTAGCGTGCAGCCTCAGCATTGAATGTGTGCAGGGCGTTGCTTTGCGCCCGTTTTTTCATTCCTGCCCATCCTCATTTTTATTGTTGATTATCAAACTGTTATTTTTTTAACCGACCAATGTCCCTCATTGGCATGTTTCATGCTCTTATCATTCTGTTCAAGTTACTTGACTAACGTTCAAACAACTTTCAGAGAGCGAACCATGAAACCGACCCGTTTTTCCGTATCTGCCTGTGGGGCAATGTTGCTATCCGCCAGCCTGTTTTCGTCTGCCGCCTTTAGCGCCGATCTTCTGCAACGCGTGAAGGAGGCGAAAGTCATCACCGTGGCGACCGAAGCGCGATATGCCCCGTTTGAATATGTTGATAACGGCAAAATCGTCGGCTACGACGTGGATTTGATGAACCATATCCTAGAAAAGTCGCTGCCTGGGGTGAAGGTTAAACAGCTGGATCTGCCTTTCCAGGGCATTCTCCCGGGGCTGGATGCCGGGAAGTTCGATTTTGTCGTCACGGCGGTGACCGTGAACAAGCAGCGGATGGGGCATTTTGCCTTTACGGCCCCGATTGCGGAATCCACGGTTGCGCTGCTGAAACGGGCCGATGATAGCGCCATTAAGACCCCGGCAGACCTCAGCGGCAAAGTGATTGGCTCCCAGGCCGGTTCGGGCCAGCTCCAGGTATTGCAGTCCTTCGACAGCGCGCTGCGGGCGGAAGGTAAACCAGGCATTAAAGAGATCAAACAGTACGTCGCTTTCGATGAAGCCTACGCTGACCTGGCGTCTCATCGTCTGGACGGCGTCGCCCAGTCCCTCTCAAACCTTGGGCCGCTGATCAAAACGCGCCCTGGGGTCTTCGCCACCTTACCGGAGATGATCGGTCCACAGACCTACTTCGGCTGGGTAGGGCGCAAAGACGCGGATAGCGCCTCGCTGGTGAAAGTGATCAGCGACGGGATCGTCGAGGCCAACCGCGACGGCACGATGAAAGCGCTGCAACAAAAATGGTTCGGCTTCACCATGACCATTCCGGCAAGCGACATGCCTGCCCCGGCGCTGTGAGTCGTTGACGATGACGGATTTCATCACCAGCTTTGTCCGCTGGCTCCCGGTTCTGCTGGAGGGGGCATTAACGACGGCAACGCTGTGCCTGACGGCGATGGCGGCCGGATTTTTAGTGGGGACGGGCGTCTGGCGCCTGTCGATAAGTTCGTCACGGCTGTATCGCTGTGTGGCCCATGGCTGGGTCAGCCTGTTTCGCGGCACGCCGGTGCTGGCTCAGCTGTTGCTGTGCTTTTATCTGCCCTCCTGGTTCGGGCTGGATATTCCCGGTTTTGTGGCGGCGGCGCTTGCCCTGACGCTCAATACGGCTGCCTACCAGTCGCAGATCCTGAAAAGCGGCTTTGCCAGCCTGGCCCAAGGCCAGCTGGAGGCGGCGGCTATCTGCGGCCTCACGCCGGCGCAAATTCTATGGCGCATTCAGATACCGCAGGTGGTGCGCGCCACGTTGCCTTCATTGATCTCTGAACTGATTGATGTGGTGAAGGCCTCGGCGGTGGTGTCGGTGATTGCCTTGACTGACCTGATGCGCGTGGGGCAGCAGCTGGCTTCTTCGACCTACCAGCCGCTGCAGGTGTACCTCGCCGTCGCGCTGGTCTATCTGCTGCTTACCAGCTTGCTGGCCCTGCTCGGGCGTCAGGCGGAGCGTCACTGGCAGAGGGAACAACGATGAGTGAATTGATGCAGTATCTGCCCGAGTATCTACAGGCCCTCGGCGTCACGTTATGGCTGAGCCTGTGCGCCGCCTGCGGCGGCATGGTGGTCGGATTTATGATGCACAGCTTGTGCCGTCACCACGCGGTGGCCTTTCGTCTGTGGCGCACCTACGTCTGGGTCATTCGCGGCACGCCGTTCCTGGCGCAGCTGGCGGTTATCTATTTTGGACTGCCGTCGGTCGGCATCATGCTCAGCGCCGTCGAGGCGACGATCCTCTCGCTGATGCTCTATAGCGCAGCCTACTTTAGCGAAATCTTTCGGGCGGCGTGGAACAGCATCCCGTCCGGACAGCGGGAAGCGGCGCTGGCGAACAATATCTCTTCGTTCCGCTGCTTCTGGCATATCCAGACGCCGCAGGCCCTGCGCTTTGCCCTGCCGCTGCTCGGTAACCAGTTTATTTTGACCATCAAAGAGAGCGCGATCGCCTCGGTCATAACGGTTCCGGAATTGACCATGACCACGAGTCAGATTGTCGCCAATACCTATAGCTACGTTCTGCCTTACACCCTGCTGATTATCAGCTACTGGCTGCTGGCCCAGGGAGTAAGCCTGAGCGTCAAAACGCTAAGCCACGTCCTGAGAACCGGAGAATAACGTGAGCAATACATCCGCACCTGTACTTGAAATGCGACATGTAGGCAAGTCATTCGCCGACCATGTGGTTCTGCATGATTTCAATCTGAGCGTCCACCACGGGGAGATCGTCACGCTGATCGGACCCTCGGGGTCCGGGAAGACGACCGCCCTGCGCTGCATGAATTTTCTGGAAGCCTACGATCGCGGGGAGGTGCTGATCAAAGGGCAGCTCCTTGGCTATTCCGGCACCCAGCGAGGCCCGTCCTGCATTGACAGCGCCAGCCTGATTGCGGAAGTCCGTAAGCCGCTGGCCATGGTCTTTCAGCAGTTCAATCTCTGGCCGCATATGACGGTGCTGGAGAACGTCACCGCGCCGTTGGTACTGGGGAAAAAAATGCCCCGCCATGAGGCAAAGCAGGCAGCCCTGGCCGCGCTTGCCCGGGTGGGGATGGCGCAAAAAGCCGGCGACTGGCCGGTACGCCTGTCCGGCGGGCAGCAGCAGCGGGTCGGCATTGCCCGCGCGCTGGCGCTGAACCCGGAACTGCTGCTGCTGGATGAGCCCACCTCGGCGCTTGACCCGGAACGTGTCGAAGAGGTGCTCGACGTCATCCGCGACCTGGCCGGGCAGGGGATGACCATGGTGATGGTGACCCATGAAATGGCCTTCGCCGCCCATATCTCTTCGCGGCTGGTATTTATGGCCGACGGACAGATTATCGAAAGCGGGACGCCGCGGCAGATGTTCACCCGTCCCCAGAGCGAGCGGTTGCGTAGCTTCCTTGCGCCGCTGTTTCGCCGTCCCTTACAAACCGAAGAGCTGGAGAAATTAGCATGATGGAAGCCAGCTTACAGGTTGCTCAGCATCTCGATGACGCGTGGCTGCAACAGCAGCTGGCGGAGCTCGCCGGGTTTGGCAGACTGGCCAACGGCGGCGTGGATCGCCAGGCGCTGAGCGACGTGGAACTTGATGCGCGGGCCTGGCTTATCGGCCTCGCGCGTGAACTCGGCTGCGAGATCTACGGCGACGCGGCGGCAAACCTGTTTTTCCGCCGCCCCGGACGCAGGGCTTTACCACCGGTCGGCACCGGCAGCCATATCGATACCCAACCCTGCGGCGGCAACTACGATGGTTGCTACGGGGTGATCGCCGGGCTGGCATGCCTGAAAGCGCTCAATGACGCCCAGGTAGTCACCGAACGTTCGGTCGAGGTGGTTATCTGGACCAACGAAGAGGGAACCCGCTTCGCGCCCGGCGCGATGGGATCCAGTGCTTTTGTCGAACCCGCGCGGCTGGTCGGCTATCTGGCGGCTATTGGGGAAGATGGCGTGCCCTTTAACGAGGCGTTAGCGCGCCACCAGCAGCGTTTCCCGGAGATAGCGCCGCGGCCAGATCGTGAGCTGGCCTGCTTTGTCGAACTGCATATCGAACAGGGACCGGTTCTGGAGGCTCAGGATTTATCGCTGGCGGTGGTGCAGGGTATCCAGGGCGTGCGCTGGTATCAGGTGACCTGTCAGGGGGTATCGGCCCATGCGGGAACCACGCCGATGGGCCTGCGTCAGGATGCGATGAGCCTCGCGCGGGAGCTGGTGAGCCACATTGAACGGACGATGGGCGATACCGACGATGCGCAGCTGCGCATGACCTTCGGCCGCTGGCAGGTCACTCCTAACGCCATCAACACCATTCCCTCGCAGGTGAGCTTTACCCTGGATTTCCGCCATCCCGCGGATGAGACCCTGCGCCGGCTCGATGCCCTGATGGCCGGGCTGACCAGCGAACGGGTGACCGTCGATACGCTGTTAGCCAAAGCGCCGGTGGCTTTTGACGCGTCAATGAATCAGGTGTTAACCAACGCCGCAAATGCGCTGGATACAGCCCATATGGCGCTGCTGTCCGGAGCCTTTCATGACGCGATGTATCTGGCGGAGCACTGTCCCACCAGCATGTTATTTGTCCCCAGCCATCAAGGCATTAGCCATAACCCGGCTGAATTTACCGAACCACGCTCGTTGGCCGCAGGCGCTCGTACATTAGCCTGCGCCCTGACCGAGCTTTCCGCTACTTTTGAAGGAGTTTAACCATGACCACGACGACCCATTATCCCGCTTGCTGTGACCACGACAATGGCGACGCCCTCGGCGTGAACCCGACGGCGACCACTCCGATCTCGCCGGATGGCGCGCCGGTGATTAACGAACTCTACACCATCCCACCGCGCTGCGGTCGTGCGGTGCTGCTGAAAAAAGGTCAGGTGATCCGCATCATCAACACCCCGGGGAGCCAGGTGTGCGATACCTGGTTTTTCAATCACGCCGATCTGAGCGAGTTTGCCTCGATGGAGCACACCCGTGCGTTCATCGACAAAATCATCCCCCAGCCGGGCGATGTGCTGGCAACCAACCACCGCCGGGCCATCGCCACGCTGCTGACCGATACCTCGCCGGGCGTGCATGACACGATGATCGCCGCCTGCGACCTCTACCGTTACAGTAATATGGGGATCACGGAGTACCACGATAGCTGCGCCGACAACCTGCGGATGGCGCTGCAGGCGATTGGGCTGCGCGCCCGCGAAGTGCCCCAGCCGCTGAACCTGTGGATGAATACGCCGGTCAATCCGGACTACACCATTTCCTGGTTGCCTACGGTCAGTAAAGCGGGTGATTATGTAGAGATTCGTGCTGAACTGGACTGCGTGGCGGTGATGTCCGCGTGCCCTCAGGATATCGTGCCGATCAACGGCTGTTCGCCACAAGAGGTCCAGTTCATCGTGATGGCGTGATGGATAATGTCCGGGCCCGCCGCAAGCGGGCCTGTTGCGGGATTGAATGAAACTCATACATGAAAAATACGACTGAACTGAAATCTTCGGGAACGCGTCTCGGCATGCGCTTGCGCCATGCCAGGCTGGTGCAGGAAATGACGCTTAAGCAGCTGGCGCAGAAGGTGGGGTGCTCGGAAAGTTTGCTGTCGAAGCTTGAGAATGAAGCGGCAAGTCCGTCGCTGGCGATGCTGCATCGGTTAGCCAAAGCGCTGGACACCAGCATTGCTGACCTGATGGCGGAGGACTGGGTGGCTGATGCGCCGATCCTGAAGCCCGAACAGCGCCAGCGTAAGCGCTTCCTGCAACGTAACAAAAAGGGCGGCATTGAGCTGGAGAACCTCACCTGGCACCACAAAGGCGGGCTGCTGCAGGGCAATATTCATATTATTGAGCCCGGCGTGGAGAGCGATGGCCTGATTGAACACCATGGCGAAGAAATGGGCTATGTGCTGGAAGGCGAAGTGGAGCTGCGGCTCGGCGACGACGTATGGCGCCTGACGCAGGGGGATTCCTTCTATTTTCCAAGCCAGGTTCCCCACGGGTACCGTAATGTGGGCAGCGTGGTGGCGAAAGTTCTGTGGGTAAACACCCCCGTCACCTTCTGATATGCCCCGGTTGTTATTCAAAGCATGCCACCCGCTCCCAACACTCGTCGCAGCTTTAGCGCGTCAGCCAGAACTCGCGTTGTAAGGCCAGAGTTTCTTCTTCGATCTCTGCCACCGGCCCGAGCAGCGAAATCGCTTTCTGCCCGTGGCTGAAGATCCAGGAGGCCGGAACTCTCATCGTCGGGTTTTCCTGATGGCTGCCGGTGCAGGCCAGCAGCTGTTCTTCACTCATGCCGTAAACCACTCTGCCAATATTGGCCCAGTAAATGGTACCCGCGCACATGCAGCAGGGCTCAACCGCCGTGTAGAGCGTGCATTGCCAGAGATACTCCGCCGGGTAGTTGCTGGCGGCGATGCGCGCCAGCGTCGACTCCGCATGGTTAACGGTATCAATGTTGCACTGGGTAAGCAGCACAGTGTGGCCATCCGGCGCCACCAGTACCGCGCCGAAAGGGTGTTTGCCGAGGGCAATTGCCCGGCGGCCCACCTCGTTGGAAAGTCTGAGAAACTGAATATCACCAGGGGTAATCAAAGTGCTGTCTCCGTGTCAGATGGGCGGCGATGAAGTAAGGCATTCAGCAGGACGGCGGTGAAGCCGCCGATAAAAATCCCGCTGTCCATAAACAGTTTTACCGAGGGCGGAAGGTGCTGGAACAGGGCCGGGAAGGCTACAGGCAGCACGCCAACCGCTATGGATACCGAGACGATCAGGACATTTTTCTCATCGTTAAAATCGACGGCTTTTAACTCCCGCACGCCGGCCGCCAGGGTCATCCCAAACATCAGTACCGCCACGCCGCCGAGCACCGGGCTGGGAATGATCGCCACGATGGCGCCGAGCTTGGGAAACAGACCCAGGGCCACCAGAATCAGCCCCGCGGCGATCAGGATGCTGCGGCTGGTGACCCTGGTCAGCATCAGCAGACCGGCATTTTGAGAAAAGGCGTTGTAGGGGAAGCTGTTCAGGCACCCGCCGACCAGGGTCGATAGCCCGTCGGCGCGGATCGCGTCAGCCAGACGCCGGGAGGTGGTGGGTTGGCCAATCAGCTTATCGATCAGCAGAATATTGCCCGTGGTCTCGGTCATTACGATCAACATCGACAGGCACAGCACCACAATCGGCGCGAGCGAAAACTGCGGCATCCCAAAGGCGAACGGCAGGCTGAAGCCGACCCAGGAGGCCTGCGTCACGGCGTCGAAATGGCTTAAGCCGCACAGCCAGGCTCCCAGCGTGCCGATCAGCAGCCCGAACAGGATACTGAAGTTACGCATCACGCCGCGGGTATTGCAATAAAACAGCAGGGTCACGACGAGGGTGGCAAAGCCGAGCAGCAAATTACGCGGCTGGGCAAAATCGGGCGCATCCGGGATCCCGCCTCCCAACCAGATTGCCGCGGCCGGCATCAGTGAAATACCAATCAGCGCGATGACGCAGCCAATCACCAGCGGCGGGAAAAAGCGCACCAGGCGGCTAAATATCGGGGCCACCAGCAGCGTGAACAGGCCGCAGGCGATCACCGAACCGAAGATAGTGGCGATGCCGTACTGCTGCCCGATCATCAACATCGGCGCCAGCACGATAAAAGAACATCCCTGGATCAGCGGCAAGCGACTGCCGAAACGGCCAATCCCGATCGCCTGTAAAAGCGTGGCCAGCCCCGAAGTCAGCAGGCAGGCATTGATCAGGGTAATCGTTTCGCTACTGCTCAGCTTCAACACGGCCGCCAGAATCAGCGGGACGGTGACGGTGCCGGCATACATCACCAGGACGTGCTGGAGTCCAAGAGAGGCAATGCGTTTTACGCTAAGCGAGTGGGTGGTGCTGTGGTTTTCTAAAACGGTAGCCATGGTAATCCCCTGAAAATACGCGAAGGAAGAGGCCGCCACTATATGTGGGGAAACGTGATATAAGTTAGTCAGCTGTTTTCAGTTTTATTGAAATCTGGGGAGCAAAATGCGCTATTCATTGGAGCAACTTATGGTCTTCGAGCAGGTTGCCCGCTCCGGCTCGTTTTCTGCTGCCGCACGGGTACTGAAGCGATCGCAGTCGTCGGTGAATATGGCGATGAGCAATCTTGAAGACGAATTTAATGTCCGCTTATTCGAGCGCTCGCCGCGCCAGGTCACGCTGACCGGGGAGGGCGCGGTGCTACGCGAATACATCAAAACCGTGCTCGAACAGTGCAACGTGCTGGAGCAGCGGGTCGGTGCCTACAATGTGCAGACCGAAGCCAGCCTGACCCTGGCGATCGAAGTGCCTTACCCGACTATCGCCCCGGTTTTATATGAATTTGCTATGACTTTTCCTCAGGTTGATATCCATATCCGCGAGCCGCATCAGGGGGATGTGACGGGGCTGGTGAGCAGAGGCGAGGTGGACGCCGGGATCGTGATTTCCCGCAGAATTGACGGCGATCGGCTGCAGTTCGTCCAGTTAGGCAAGGTTATTATGGTGCACGTGGTCAGCGCCTCGCACCCGCTGGCGAGCCAGGGCCCGGTCTCTTTCGCCGATCTGCATCGCTGGCGCCATATTACCTTTGGTCCCCAGCAACAGCACATTGCCACCACCGAATACCTCGGCAGCCCGATGCTGTGGCGCGTCGAAAGCTATAACGCGATGATCGCCGCCGCCAGCGCGGGACTCGGCTGGGCCTCCCTCCCGCGGTTGTTTGTCGAAAAAGAGCTTAACGAAGGTCAGCTGGTTGAGCTGCGACAGCAGGAGTATCCCCACACCGACTGGGTGGTCGGGGTCGATTTGCTGTGGTCGAAGCACCAACGGTTGGGAAAATCGCTGCACTGGCTACGGGATCGGCTTATCCAGCATAAAATCTTCGAGCAGGATAATAGCGGCAACCGCACCACGTTATAGCCCCGCGCGCGCTAACCCCAGCGACAGTCTCTGTCACATCGCATGTGCATCATTTTTGCTGTTTAGCCGTTTTTGTTGGCGGACAGCTGTCGGTGCCCTGCATGATGACTTTTTCATTTTGCGTGTCGGTTCCATAGATGCAAATTTTACCCTCATCGGTCTGGACTTCTTCCTTGAGTGGTAAAATAACGTCCTGAGCAATGGCACTGCATGACATCGCCGCAATGAAAGCGAGGGTTGGCACGGCTAACGTTCGTTTCATCGGTTTTCTCCTGAGGTCAATCTCATCTTGAGATCTTCTGCATAATCATCGTGTAAGGGGATATCTGCTTTTATGGTGGTGTGACGACTTCTGACCAGAGCGTGTGACCACGCTCTGCAACAACAACGCCTTTCTCTTTCTGGTCTGGACTATAGCTATTACCTGACACAACGGAAAGCGCTTTCCGTTTGTGGGGAAATTAATTGTGATTAGGATCACCAGAAATCATCAATTGCCGACAATCTGATGTGGATGTACTGGATTAATGGCGGCGATCCCATCATTGGATACATCGTTTCCGTTGCCATCCGCTTTGTGCCATCTCTGGCCTCGTGAATATGCTATTTCGCTGCTATCCATAACCTCTTTAAGCATTTTTGTGTGACTTAAATCACTAATAAATCCTTTTTTATCTCGGATCTGTGATTTGGTCCGGTAAATGTGGAAAGCGCTTTCCGTTAAGGGATGTACATTCCCTTTTTTGATCCGTACATTTCCACTGCAACGTTAAGCAGTGCAAATAATAAACAAAGGGATCATATGAGAAAGCTAATTAAATCAATACCTCTGTCCTTGATCGCCGTAACGGTAATGAGCAGCTACGCCAGCGCAGATGATAAATACGACTTTCAGCTGCATGGTTACATGCGTTCCGGGATTCTGGCTAACAGCGACGGAAACCGTTCCAACTCTGTGGGGTTAATGCCGGATGGCAAATGGCGTCTTGGTAACGAAGAAGACACCAAAATTGAACTGATTCCGACGGTGACGCTGAAATCAGATACCGGCGCGGTGGCCCGTATTCAGGCCAACCTGACGCACCAGACCAAATGTACCGCCGACTGGAACTGTCGCGATGACGACGGGCATGACGTTCAGTTCCGTGAAGGGTTTGCTGAACTCAGCAACCTCGATTTTGCTCCGGATATCACCTTCTGGGCCGGTAAGCGCTACAGCAGCTCCAACACCTCCAGCCACCAGTTTGACTGGGAGTACATCCAGTACAACGGAACCGGCGGTGGTTTCGACAATATGGACCTCGGGTTCGCCCGTTTTGATGCCGGGGTTTATGCCTTCTCGCCAACGGATGAAACCGATGCCTATCCGGTTGATCAGGGCGACAAGGGTTACCCGGATGATTACTCCCTCAACCTGTGGTTCAAGAAAATTGGGGGCACCGGTCTGGACCTCGAATTTATCGGTCACCATATGAACCGCAACGAAAACCATCCGACGTCGGCAGAAAAGGGCTACGGCTTTACCGGGGTATACAACTTTGATGGTTTCTATGGCCTGACCGGCGGATATTCCCGCATTGCCTTCCAGTACGGCAAAGGGCTTGCGGCGGCTGACTCGCTGGGTAAAAACGGCTGGGGCTGGGCGAACCTTGAAGATACCCAATCCTGGCGGGTGGTGCTCGATAACCTGGCGACGATGGGCGATCTGGAAATCTCCACCTTCGCGTTCTACCAGAAAGACAAGAATTACCGCTGGTGGACCAGCGATGAAAATGGCTGGGGGCGCTCCATGTGGGTCGCCGGGATTCGACCTTATCACCAGATCACCAGGAACTTCGCCATGCAGTACGAGCTGGGTTATGAGTATCTCGACGACAAAAACTACATGGGGGTTGATGGCAAAGGTAAGGGCGGGCTGACCAAAGTGACCATCGCGCCAACGCTGACCTTTGATTCCGGGTTCTGGGCCCGTCCGCAGCTGCGCTTCTTCGTCACTTATGCCAAGTGGGATAAGGGCGTATCTGATGCGCTTGATGGTAGCTACAACTGGAGCACCGGCAGCATCACCTCGGGCAGTTATACCCGCTCGGGTAGTTCTGACACCCTGAATTTTGGTATTCAGGCTGAAGTCTGGTTCTAAGGAGAAGAACGATGTTTATCCCCGTAAAAAAAATCCTGTTGGTTTCACTGCTGTCAGCGCTGGGATGCGCTGGCGCAATGGCGGCGGAACAGTCCCATTTTGAGCACTTCATCACCCGTGATGGGGCGCAACTGAAGGATGGCAATCACGTCTTCCGCTTTGCCGGGATCCATGCCCCGGAACTGCACCGCATCGAAGATGATGCACGCGGAACCTGTAAAGCCGACCCCCGAGGATGGGGGCAGTACTTCAAGTGGCCCACCGCAGAAGAGCAGGAAAACTGGATCAAGGCGATGGTGAAAACGGGCGCGAAGGCACAGCGGGTTTATGTGCTCTCCGTGCAGCAGGAAAATGACAAAGCCTGCGGTCGCGAAACGCATATCCTTGCGCCCGAAACGCCTGACGGCATGCCACGGCTGAACGAAACGGCGATGAAAGTGTACGACAACATGATCGCCGAAGCGGACAAGCAGGGCTTAAGGCTGATTCTGCCGTTTATCGACCACTGGTGGTGGTGGGGCGGGCGTGAACAGCTGGCGGCGTTTTACCATGAAAAACCAGAAGATTTTTACCGTACAGACAGCAAAACGTATCAAGCATATCAGGACATCATCCGTCAGGTGATCACGCGCGTTAACAGCATTACGGGCCGTCACTATTACGATGAAAAAGCCATTATGGCCTGGGAAACGGGTAACGAGCTGGAAGATACCAATGCGAGCTTCCTTAAAGAGACCGCAGCCTGGATCCGTAAATGGGCTCCGCATCAGCTGATTGTCGACGGGACCTATAAAAAGATTAATGATTTTTCCATCAACGATCCCAACGTCGACATTGTCAGTAACCACTATTACACCAACGCGGGCAACAACCATCCCGACCAGGTACGCAAAGATCTGGAGGCCATCGGCGGTAAAAAGGTTTACCTGGTTGGCGAGTTTGGTCTGCTGGACCACAACGAGCTGAACAACATCATGCAGTCTATCGTGCATACCGATGTTAACGGGGCGCAGGCGGCTGGCGGCTTTATCTGGGGGTTCCGCGGCCATCGTCATGACGGCGGGTTCTACTGGCACAAAGAGTATACCGGCCACTATAGCTACCATCTGCCGGGCTTCCCGGTAGAAGGCAAAGCTAACCAGGAAATGGAGGTGGTCAATCTGGTTCGCAATGCGTCCGCGCAGATGGCCGGCCTGAGCGCAGCGCCTGCGCTTCCCGTTCCGAAAGCTCCGAAGCTGAGAGCGACGGATTCGCCTTTTGCCATCAACTGGATGGGGGCGCCGGTCGGTCGTTATTACGATATTGAACGAGCCACCAGCGCGAAAGGGCCGTGGAAGATCGTCGGCAAGGATGTCTCTGACGGCGTCAATGAGTGGGACCCGTCAAAAATGGCGCTCTTCCGTGATGATTACAGCAGCCTGCAATTAGGGAAAACCTACTACTACCGCGTCATTGCGAAGAACGAAAGCGGTGCATCAGCGCCTTCTAACGTCATCAGCGTTAAGCATACTCAGGAAAACCTGGCGCCGGTGGTGACGCTGGGCGCTGCCCTGACCACCACGCAGGATAAAGGGGTGCCGCTCGTTGCCACATGGCGTGATGACGAGCTCCCCGCGCGTCACGTCACGGTGGCGTGGAGTACCGGCGGCAACGACAAGGCACACGTGTGTGACAGCAGCAAAGCAGAAACCCGGGCCTGGTTCTCAGCCCCAGGCGAGTATGACCTGACCTTTACCGCCAACGATGGCCTGCTGAAAGCGAGTAAAACCGTGAAGGTGTCGGTCACCGAGCCTGCCGGCAAGCTGCCTGCCGATTATTGCAAATTCAGCGGCGAGGTGCTGGATGTTAAGCAGGGTGAACTAAACGTCGTGAAAAGCAGTGAAAACCAGCTGGCTATTGCTGACGATGGCTTCCTGGGTCCTTTTGCCAATGATGGCGATAAGGTGACGTGGAAGGTGAATGCCCCCTGGGAAGGCAAATATGTCCTGCATGTGAAGTTCAATGGGAAGTGGGGCGGTAAGAAAAACTCCTTCGTGGTTAACGATGGGTCGCCGATTGGTATTGAATTCCCGCAGACGGATGAAAAAGGCCAGCAGATCGTCGTGCCTGTCACCCTGAAGGCCGGTGAAAACGTGGTGAGCTTCGGTAAGTTTTCTGGCGACTGGGGCTATATGTTTATTCAATCTATTGCCGTGACCGCTGAGTAATGGCTTTGGCTGCGCCCATTGGGCGCAGCATTTTTTACAGGAGGGGTTATGACCCGGTACCCATTGCAAGATAACGCCCCGCTCTGGTTTTCAGAACGGGCATGCCGTTCTCACTTCACTCCCGATGTATTGATTAAGGTCACCCTATGACTCAGGTATTTTATCGTCTGCGTAATAACATCAAGAATTATGCCTGGGGCAGCCGGACCGCCCTGAACACGTTATTTCATGTGCCAAACCCTGACGATCAGCCACAGGCCGAGATGTGGATGGGAACGCATCCGGCGGGATGTTCCGAGGTGGAGTGTGGGCAAAGCGCCCGGTCGTTGCAGACCTTAATTGCAGAAGATTTGACCGCTATGCTGGGCGAACGCGCCGCCACGCGCTTCGGGCAGCTCCCGTTTTTGCTGAAGTTTCTTGCCGCCGACAGCGCGCTGTCTATTCAGGTACATCCCAATAAAATGCAGGCGGAAGAGGGGTTTTCCCGGCAGGGGAACCAACCGGGAGAGGCCTATAACGACGACAATCATAAGCCTGAGCTGGTGTATGCCCTGACGCCATTTATGGCCATGAATGGCTTTCGCCCGTATCAGGAGATTGTGAATCATTTCCTGCGGCTCAATGCGCCCGAGCTGACCGGCGCGCTGACCGAACTGCGCAGCAATATGACCGCCGACGGGCTGATGCCCTTTTTCCTCAGCCTGATGCAGTTGGATCCGGCGCAGCGCGAAAGCGTGCTGGCCCGCTTGTCCGCATGCATTGATAGCGGGGGACTCAACCATCTGAACCCGTTTATTAGCCGGCTTCAGCGCGACTATCCGGGCGATATCGGCATCCTGGCGCCGCTGTTTTTGCACTGCATTACGCTTAACCCCGGTGAAGCGATGTTCCTGTGGGCCGGCACGTTGCACGCCTACGTGAGCGGCACCGCGGTTGAAGTGATGGCCTGCTCCGATAATGTGCTCCGGGCCGGGCTGACGCCAAAAAATATCAATCTGGCGGAGCTGGTAAAATGCACGGTATTTACGCAGACGCAGGCCGAGAGTCTTAAAATGTGCGCCGGGAACGTCGATGTGACGCATCGCTACCCGATCCCTGTGGAGGATTTTCAGTTCAGCGTTATCGACCGCTGTCAGCAGAAAATCATCCCCGTCACCAGCGCGCAAATACTGCTGGTATTACAAGGTTCGGCGACTCTGTGCCACCCTTGCGGTGAAACGCTTTCGCTCTCTGCCGGACAGTCCGCTTTTATCCCGTTTTCGGCGCAGGGATATCAACTGACTCAGGAGGGGAAATGCTGCCTCGTGAGTTATTAACGACGGCGTGAATCTGCCAGTATTTATTTTAGCCCTCAGCCTTCATTCTTAACTCTCCATCGTTATCCCTCATTCCGGGCAGGCTTGCCCGGCTTTGGCCACACTGCCGTAGGCGGTGCTGGCCTGTTTTTTAATCGTGTTATATCAATAACCGCGAATAGCGATCGTGGCGGTGATTAATAATAGGCTGCATTTAATTAGCGTGGTAAATACCTTGAGCTTATAGGATTCGTCTTAAATAAATGTGGTGAAAAGCTTTTTTAGTGGGGATTATTAAGAAAATGTAATGATTCCTACGACCAGCGTCAAAAGATATTTAAAGCATTAAAATAAAAATAACAAAATAAGCGATGGAATATTATAAAGTTAATAACAAAAATGCGTCATTCACTTTAAGTGTATTTAAAACAATGAGTTAAAACAGAGCTTTCAGCCAGGTCTGACCTCTTTTCTTGTTTTGCTATGTCAAATAAGATGCGGTTGTCCAACACAGTCTGTTGAATAAATTTGCCGGGTTTGCAACGGCATCGGTCAGGTTAAAAATAAAATAAGACAGGGTTAAAAATGAAAAAGAGAGCAATCGCAGTGATGGGGGTGATGGTCAGTTCATTATTTCTTTCGGGGTGTGTCATCGCACCGGCGAAGGAGGGGCATCATCACCATCATGCCGACAAGATGATTACACGCGACGGGGTTTCTTTGCCGGATTGCGAAACCTTACCTGATGCCAGTCAGGCCGATAATGGCTCACGTTGTTGGTACCGTTGAAAGGGTCAGTAGATGAAAGCGAAATATATTATCGGTGTGGCGCTGGTCGCCGGTTCATTGTTTCAGCCGGTATTTGCGATCAGCGAAGCTTATCGCGCACAGCTGGAACGTTCAGGATGTACTCAAGTCAGTGAAGCGAACGGGACATGCCATGTCGGGCATGCCTCTCACCAGTATCAGGACGCGGATAACCATAAGCGCAACGCCAGACGCGAGGCCGCGGAGGATATTGCGCACGATCTCGATGCTAATATTGCCGGGATGTATCAGGGGCAGGCCGTAGATTTTATGCAAGAAGAAGGCTGGCATTCCATCAATGATGAACATACCCGTTGGAAAAAATCAGGCTTCACGGTGGCGTTTGATATGACCACCTCCGGGAGACTGGCCGGGGTTACGGTGCAATAAAAACGACACAGTCGTGAATGATGGCACAGGGATGTGATATCCCGACAGTGTATCTAACGTGAGTATTTATACCCGAACGATCACCAGTATATTGAGAAAATATCATGTCTGAGGAAGTGAAGATAAAAAGAACGCTTCTCGGGAAAATATTTCTATGGCTGCTTATTGCATTTTGTATCTGGTTTATCTATTTCACCCTGGATGAAGGGGTATTCCTTTTTAGTGAAATGAATAATGGTGTGTCAATTGAAATGTTTTCAACAGAGCTTTCTATCGTGCTAGTGATTACGGTGGTGCTATTTATTTTGGGGGCGGCGATCGGTTTTCTGGCGTGGCTGACGCGACCGACGGCAGATCAGGAATCCCGGGATCATTTCTGGTCGTGAACCATACTGACGCTGTTTAAGGGGATGGCGCAGCGTGAATACAGGGCGCGGATCGATCCCGCGCCGTGATGATGAGGCGATACCATAACGATAATCCTGCTAACCCGGTTAGCAGGATGATTCGGGTTGGCGGCCCCGTCGCTTACTTCCTCAGCAGTCAGTCAGACCCCCGTGCAGCATTAAGAATTTTCTCGCCAATAGCATCAATATGTTACGTCTGTCTGGGAAATTGATAGCCGCAGCCTATATTGACCTGCCGACCTGATAAAACTACTGTATATATAATCAGTATTTATGTGGTGGGTTTATCATGAAGTTTTACACGCCAGCCGAGTTACACCAGATGGCTCCGCTCCCCTTATTCAGTGACGTTGTACAGTGCGGCTTTCCCAGCCCGGCGCAGGATTATGTCGAAAAACGCATCGACTTAAACGATCTGTTGATTAGCCACCCCAGCGCGACCTATTTCGTGAAAGCCGCCGGGGACAGCATGATCGACGGGGGCATCGGGGAGGGCGATCTGCTGATCGTCGACAGTTCACGCAAGGCCGCGCACGGTGACATTGTGATCGCCGCGGTCGACGGAGAGTTTACGGTCAAAAAGCTGCAATTGTGGCCGCTGGTACAGCTTAACCCGATGAACAGCGCCTATTCCCCGATCCTCGTTGGCAGCGAAGAGACCCTCAATGTCTTTGGCGTCGTCACCTACATCATTAAATCTGCAGGCTGAATATGTTTGCGCTCTGTGATGTTAACGCGTTTTATGCCAGTTGCGAGACGGCCTTCAGGCCGGACTTAAGCGGCCGACCGGTGGTGGTATTGTCAAATAACGATGGCTGCGTGATCGCCCGATCGGCCGAAGCGAAGCCGTTTGTGAAGATGGGCGAGCCGTACTTTAAACAAAAAGAGCAGCTTCGTCGGCACGGCGTGATCTGCTTTAGCAGCAATTACGAGCTCTACGCGGACATGTCGAATCGGGTCATGACGACGCTGGAAGAGCTGTCTCCGCGCTGTGAAATTTACAGCATCGATGAGGCTTTTTGCGATCTGACCGGGGTGCGCAACTGCCGCGATCTCAGTGACTTTGGCCGGGAAATTCGCGAAACG
This sequence comes from Enterobacter sp. JUb54, assembly GCF_014298075.1. Lineage (GTDB taxonomy): Bacteria > Pseudomonadota > Gammaproteobacteria > Enterobacterales > Enterobacteriaceae > Klebsiella > Klebsiella lignicola. The sequence continues at coordinate 2,110,865 of NZ_CP060418.1, read as the reverse complement.
ATAGGGCGCAGAACTCATCTCACCATCGGCGTCGGTATTGCCCAGACCAAAACTCTGGCCAAGCTGGCCAACCATGCAGCAAAACAGTGGCAGCAGCAAACGGGCGGCGTGGTGGATTTATCGAACCGGGAGCGGCAGAGAAAATTGATGGCTCGCCTGCCCGTCGGGGAAGTGTGGGGCGTCGGCCGCCGCATCAGCACAAAGCTCGAGACCATGGGCATAAAAACCGTCCTGCAGCTCGCGGATACCGATATTCGTTTTATCCGCAAACATTTCAACGTGATCCTGGAGCGGACGGTGAGAGAGCTGCGCGGCGAGCCTTGTCTGGCACTGGAAGAGTTTGTGCCGCTGAAGCAGGAGATTATCTGCAGCCGATCGTTTGGCAGCTATATTACGGCGTATCCCGATATGCACCAGGCGATATGCAGCTACGCCGCGCGTGCCGCCGAGAAGCTGCGCGCCGAGCATCAGTACTGCCGGTTTATTTCGGTGTTTATCAAAACCAGCCCCTTTGCGCATAACAGCCCCTATTACAGCAACAGCGCGTCGGTGAAGCTGCTCACGCCGACGCAGGACAGCCGGGATATTATTGCGGCGGCCATCCGCTCGCTGGATGCGGTCTGGAAAGAGGGGCATCGCTACCAGAAAGCCGGGGTTATGCTGGGGGATTTTTACAGCCAGGGGATTGCCCAGCTCAATCTTTTCGACGACAACGCACCGCGCAAGAACAGCGAGAAACTAATGGCGGTGCTGGACGATCTGAATGCGAAGAACGGAAGAGGCGCGCTCTATTTTGCCGGGCAGGGGATACAGACCGGATGGCAGATGAAACGCGATATGCTTTCTCCGCGCTACACTACCCGCTACAGCGATCTGCTGCGGGTGCGCTGATAAGGCTGTGCTGTGATGGTGGTGGAGAGGGGGCGCGGTGTCTGAAGGCTCGTTATGTCGCCATCCGGCGCAGGACGCGCCCGGGATGGCGGCACAGAAACCATTAACGGTTTAAGTTTTTGAGCAGCTTGACGGTCTCTTCGATGTCAATCTCATCTTCCGAGAAGATAAGAGTCGTGCCCTGGAAGGTGGTGATCGCCAGCTTTTTCAGCGAGCGCATCTCCCCCGGTTTCGCGGCGGATTTCGGTCTGATATTGCCCATCAGCATCCCTACCGACAGCACCGCATTCTCTTTATCAACGGAGGCATCGGCCGGAACTTCTTCGCTGTACACGAGGTAAGATTTGATCGAGGTGATCTTCAGGCGCTCGCCGGCAATATAGAGATTTTTGCTCTCCGGGACGACCTTCACCGCATAAGCGGACAGGCCTTTATTATTGGTGGTGGGTTCAAAGGTCACCGCCGCATCTTTCTTAATCAGGTCAGGGTTGGCGACCTTAATCACATGAAAATAACGGTTATCACCGTTTTCATCTTTGATAAATCCAAAACCTTTATCTTTAAACCAGGTTGTGATCGTGCCATTCATCGCCATTATCGCCTACTTAATCGTTTATCTACTCAGTTTTTGCAGCGCGCAGTGTAAAGCACAATGCCTGCGCAGACCACGCCTTTGGCTTAAGTCTGGACGATAAATTTGTGCTGCGCGAGTGGCTAACGGCGAAGAGAGGTGCCGTCAGCCGTTGTATCGTGGATTTTGACCCGCCGGGTTTACTATATGGCTGGCAGAGCGCACAGCCATCACCTGTTACCACATCAAATCATCAGGAATTTTAAAATCAGCGTACGGATCGTCTTCGTCCTGCGCTTCCTGAGTCAGGTCGCTATTGAACACAATGCTGCTGGCGTCACGCTGGGCAATCTTATCGGCCACGCTGGCAGGGATAATCGCGTATACGTTATCGCCATTGGCGTCAGTGGTCAGGCGCGCGATAGCAAGCCGGCCATTGGTGAGCTGCGCCTGGGTCAGCTTGTCCACCGTCATCTGCTTGATTAAGTTACCGTCGGTGAAGTTAAACGTAATATTGCCCTTTGAAATGGTGATGCGGTTCATTTCAATAAGCTGTTTTACCTGCGCTTTATACTCTTTTGATAACGTCGCCTGCTTTTGTTGTTCACTCAGCAGCTTGTCGCGTTCCTGCTGCGACTGCTTATTTTCAGCGACCGCCGCACGGGCCTCACGGGCCTGAACGCGTGATTTCTTCGCCGTTCTCTGGACCTTAGCCGCCTTCTTACTGGTGACTAATCCCGCTTTGAGCATCTGTTCTTGTAAAGTAAGTTTTGTCATCGTCGTTTCTGAACCCGTTGAATAATGCAGGGGATTATACCTGCAATTTTGACGACTGTAACAGGTTCCAGCCCACGAACCTGCATGGTGGCTGCCTGCCAGGCCTGTCGATCGCGTCCATATCCCTGGAGGACAGGATGGTGCAAAATTGCGCATGCACAGCGATAATTGTTATCGCGATCATATTTTTCCATTTTGGCGAGCATAAATAAGAAGGCCTTAAGGTTATTTTAATCTTTCCTTTTTCTTATTTTGAAATAAAGCATTTTCAGATAATCAAATTATTAAGCGCGGTATATTTAACTGTTTTCTTTTTATGGGAATTGTTTTCATTATCATTCCCATTTCGCTGTGTTTTAATCCTTTTCGGCCAGGCTATCGGCGGCCATTTATTCAAACATACTAAGGATTAGCATATGAATTTTCGCCTGTCGTCCTACTGTTCCGTCGCGCTTGTCGCCTCATCGTTATACCTTGCCCCTCAGGCCATGGCGGCTGACAACGCTGAAGGCATCGTGGTGTATAACGCCCAGCATGAAAACCTGGTCAAGTCGTGGGTGGATGGTTTCACCAAAGAAACCGGCATCAAAGTGACCCTGCGTAACGGTGGCGACAGCGAGCTTGGGAATCAGCTGGTGCAGGAAGGGAGCGCGTCGCCAGCCGATGTTTTCCTGACGGAAAACTCCCCGTCGATGGTGCTGGTCGATAACGCGAAATTGTTTGCTCCGCTTGATGCCGACACCTTAAAACAGGTCGCGCCAGAATATCGTCCTGCCCACGGCCGCTGGATTGGTATCGCGGCACGCAGTACCGTTTTTGTCTATAACCCGGAAAAAATCAGCGAGTCTCAGCTGCCTCATTCGCTGATGGATCTGGCGAAACCGGAATGGAAAGGGCGCTGGGCTGCATCCCCGTCAGGTGCCGACTTCCAGGCTATCGTCAGCGCGATGCTCGCGCTGAAAGGCGAGCAAGCCACGCTCGACTGGCTCAAAGCGATGAAAGCGAATTTCGTGGCCTATAAAGGCAACAGCACGGTCATGAAAGCCGTCAACGCCGGGCAGATTGATGGTGGCGTGATCTACCACTATTACCGCTTTGTCGATCAGGCAAAAACCGGTGAAAACAGCAAAAACACCAAGCTGTATTACTTCAAACATCAGGATCCGGGCGCCTTTGTCAGCATCTCCGGCGGTGGTGTCCTGGCGTCCAGTAAACATAAAGAGCAGGCGCAGGCCTTTATTAAATGGATCACCGGTAAGCAGGGTCAGGATGAGCTGAGAACCAACAACGCATTTGAATATGCCGTGGGCGTAAATGCCGCATCGAATCCGAAACTGACGCCGCTGAACGAACTGGATGCGCCGAAAGTTGAACCTTCTTCGCTGAACAGTAAAAAAGTTATCGACCTGATGACGCAAGCTGGCCTGCTGTGATCCCCCGGTGAAGTGAATACCTTATGTCTGGTCTGAGTCTTACACTCGGAAATAAAGTTCGACGCCTGCCTGAGCGCAGGCGTCCTGCGTTTCCGATGGTTGCATTAGCGATCCTGATTTCATTGTTGTCGCTCCTGCCGTTAGGTTTTGTTATCGCCGTGGGCATGGATACCGGCTGGGACACCATCAAGGCGCTGGTCTTTCGCCCGCGCGTGGGGGAGCTGCTCGGCAATACGCTGTGGCTGAGTGTCTTAACCGTCCCGACCTGCATTGCGCTTGGCGTCACGCTGGCCTGGCTGACCGAACGCACGACCCTGGCAGGGCGGCAGATATGGTCGGCGCTGGCGGTGGCTCCGCTGGCGATCCCGGCGTTTGTCCAGAGCTACGCCTGGATCAGCGCGGTGCCGTCACTGCATGGTCTTTCCTCCGGCGTGTTCCTCTCGGTGCTGGCCTACTACCCATTTATCTATATGCCGGTGGCGGCGGTGCTTCGCCGTCTGGACCCGACGCTGGAAGATGTCGCGGCCTCGCTGGGCACGCCGCCGTGGAAGGTCTTTTTCCGGGTGGTATTACCCCAGCTTAAACTGGCGATTTGCGGCGGCGCGCTGCTGGTGGCGCTGCATCTGCTGGCGGAATACGGCCTCTACGCAATGATCCGCTTCGATACCTTTACGACCGCGATTTATGACCAGTTCCAGTCCACCTTCAGCGGTCCGGCGGCGAATATGCTGGCCGGCGTGCTGGCGCTGTGCTGCCTGGCTTTTTTAATGCTGGAGAGTGCCGCCAGAGGAAAAGCGCGTTATGCCCGGATTGGCGCCGGGGCAGCGCGGGAGCAGAAACGCAAAAAACTGAACCTGGCGACCGCCGTTGCCGCCCAGGCGCTGCTGCTGGCACTGGTCCTGCTGGCGCTCGGCGTACCGCTGATCGTGCTGGGGCGCTGGCTGTGGCTGGGAGGCATGGCTAACTGGATGAACGCCGACCTGTGGTCTTCCTTCCGCCAGACGCTGATGCTCGGCGCCAGCGGGGCGCTCCTGACCACCGCCTGCGGGATCCCGATTGCCTGGCTGGGGATCCGCTATCCACGCCGGATATTTCGTCTGCTGGAAGGCTGCAATTACCTGACCAGCTCGCTACCCGGCATTGTCACCGCCCTGGCGCTGGTGACCATCACTATCCACTACGCGCGGCCGATCTATCAAACCGAAGTCACGCTGTTTCTGGCCTACCTGCTGATGTTCATGCCCCGGGCGCTGATTAACCTCCGTGCCGGGATCGCCCAGGCGCCGGTGGAGCTGGAAAATGTGGCGCGCAGCCTTGGAAGAAGTCCCGCCCGGGCGCTATGGAGCATCACGCTGCGTCTCGCCGCGCCGGGAGCGACGGCCGGGGCGGCGTTGGTATTCCTCGGGGTCAGTAACGAACTGACCGCCACGCTGCTGCTTTCCCCGCTGGGAACCCGCACGCTCTCCACCGGGTTTTGGGCGTTAACCAGCGAGATCGATTATGTCGCGGCGGCACCCTATGCCCTGCTGATGATTGCGATTTCGCTGCCGTTGACCGCTCTCCTTTACCACCAGTCGAAAAAAATGGCAGGTCTGTAACATGCTGGAATTAACCGCTGTCTCAAAATCTTTTGCCGATGCGCAAGTGCTGGATAACCTTTTCCTGACGGTGGCCGGCGGAAGCCGCACCGCCATCGTGGGCCCTTCGGGATCTGGAAAAACCACGCTACTGCGGATCCTGGCCGGGTTTGAAACACCTGATTCCGGGCGCATCGTGATGCAGGGGCGAACGCTCTCTGGCGACGGGGTCTTTGTTCCCGCTCATCAGCGCGGGATCGGGTTTGTGCCGCAGGAAGGGGCGCTGTTTCCTCATCTTAATGTCGCGGACAACATTGCCTGGGGACTGGACTGCAGCCGGCAGGAAAAACGCCGTCGGGTGGCGGCCCTGATGGAGATGGTGTCGTTGGACGCCCAGCTGGCAACCCACTGGCCGCATCACATCTCCGGCGGTCAGCAGCAGCGCGTTGCGTTGGCCCGGGCGCTGGCGCAGCAGCCATCGCTGATGTTGTTGGATGAACCTTTTTCCGCGCTGGATACCGGACTGCGCGCCACCACCCGTAAGGCGACGGCGGATTTACTCGCCGAGGCGGGCGTCGCCGCGATCCTGGTGACGCACGATCAGAATGAAGCCCTGTCGTTTGCCAGCCAGGTTGCGGTGATGCGTCAGGGGCGCTTTACCCAGGTTGGCAGCCCGTTTGAGGTCTATTCCCGGCCCGCCGATGAAGCCACCGCGCTGTTTCTCGGCGATGCGGTGATCCTGCCGGCGGCGCTTTACAACGGGCGGGCGCGGTGCGTTATTGGTGAACTGCGTACCGATAATGAGATGGCCAGAGGGACAGGGCGGGTCATGCTACGTCCGGAACAGCTGGTGATGACGCCTTGCCAGATGAATGAAAGCGACATCCGCATTCTCGACGTCGATTTTTCCGGACAGCTGTCGATCCTGACGCTGGCGGTTGCGCAGCAGTCTGAGACGCTACAGTTGAAAACCGTCAGTCGTGCCGAATGGATACCGGGCTGCCGGGTACGCATCGAGGTCACCGGTAAAGGACGGGTATTCATAAACGAATAGCGTTAGGATTTTTCTTGGGTTAATTATTCTGCCGATGCTCATCGGGTAAATGATTGATATTGTTTTATGTCGCAATAGCGCCGAAAGGCGCTATTTATGAATTAAAAAGCGCGATTCTCATCCTGTGGCAGGGCGTCTGTGACAGGCGCCACCGCTTGAGTTCCCTGAGGGGATAGATTATCGTGAGGAACCGGCCATTCATTCGCCGCCCAGTCCGTCCGGACTGCTGAATATACCCTAAATAATTCGTCAGATAAGTGACCGGGGGAAACGGGAGTAGCCAACACCCAGGCAACTTGAAGTATGACGGGTATAACAACAAAACCAATAAGACAATACTCATTTGCCCTCATAACTGAGGGGCGTGATGCTATGACACACAATAAATAGTCTAATGGAACAGGCTCTACTGTAGAGGTTTATATGTGGACTGTAATTGGCATTTTTTTAGTCCTCGCGTTTATCGGTAATTTAATCAAGAAAAAAGAACCGCCAGCTACTAAATCAGGTAGCCGGACGGCAGAACCGATCGTTGATGTTGAAAAGAGAAAAGCCCATAGTCGCCAGCTTGAACGCGTCATACCGCCGGTCGCGCCGCCGTCACTGTTTGATAATCGCCCCCGGGAACCGCAGTCGTCACGCCCGTTAATCAGCGGCGTTAATCATGCCGCCCCCTGTATTACGATGACCGACGCGTTGAATATGATTATGCATATCAACGGCTTTAAAGAATATATGCTCACGCGCTATGCAATAACCGGCGATACCCATCTGGCGCCAGCCTATACCTCGGATCTGCATAATGAATTTATGCAGCAGGTGGCGAATAAACCATTTTATGCGATTCAGGCGTTTAACTGGGCGAGGGCGATTGATTTCAGCGGGGTGAAACGGCGGAATATTGCCGCGCTTTATCACTTTAGTCATCTGACGAATCTGAAAAATATATTTCAGTCAGGAATAATGACCCGACAGCAGCTTGATGAAGGGCAAAATAGTTTTCATTATAACGACGAATTACGGCTGGAAGGGATGCGCAATTCTATTTCCCTGTCGTTAGGTCAGGTGAATAAAAAAATGCTCTACAAATATTCCCAGGCGCTGCGGGATCATGACTGGGTTATCCTGAAAATCAAAAAAGAGTTAATTAGCGGACCAACCCAACCCTCTTTCGATCATCAGACATTGCTTAACCAAACCGTTTTTTGCCACAGTAATGCGGCTTCAAGCGGGGTGAGGTCGATAAGCGTGGAGCAGCGTCAGAAACATCAGGCCTTTCAGGCGATGTTTAGCAGCAACACTAATGAAGATTCTGGCGATCGGCCCTATGATATTCAGGCGGAAATTTTGTATTGTGGGGCGATCCCGGTGTGGTTTATTAGCGAGGTTATTTTCTACTCTGCGGAGAATGTTCCCTCATGGTTACGCGATTGTCCGGTGAAGATCGTGGTTGACCCTTCCCATTTTGCTTTTTAGGTGACTTTATGGCCGTGCGCCCCGTATTTATCCCGACCTCAACAGGGGCGGCTCTGGTGGAGATCGTCAATGTGGATTTCAACTGGTCGCCAGGCCTTGCGGTCAGCCAAAAACAAAAATCCATCGCCGCACTGCATGAAGGCTATCGCGTGGACCACCCGGAGGCCAGAATCCTTGAGGTCTCCAGCAAATCGCCAGAGACGCTGGGCGTGCAGCTCAGCGCCTTTAACATGGGTGTCCAAAGCAACGGCGGGCAGTTTATCAGCGTCGAATCGCTGTTCCAGTCATCAAAAGTGTTTACCGATAACGGGCCGTTTCGCGAGCTGATGCGCCTGTCGCCGAAAGAGGCCAAGCGCGCGGAAGTGCTAAAAACATCGGGCCGGCTGGACCACTTTTCATTTCAGCCAAATGAAGCGCGCGAGGCTATTATCTGGCCGTTAGAGCCGAAAACCGCCTTTTACGACTGGCTGTATCTCAACGCGCTACAACATTCCCCCTGCAAAGAACAGGTGCTGGAATACACGGCTTTTACCGATATCGAATTTAATCCCGAGAAGTCGGTGAACTGCCAGGCCTATTCCGTCGCGCTCTGGTGTGCGCTGCGTCAACGCAAGATGTTGGCCACCACGATCCCGGCGCGCGATGCGTTTATCGAACTGCTCGAACAGTTCACGATCTACAACACCAGCGACGGCGATCTGCGCAATATGCGTCTTTTCTAAGACCGGGAGAGATTATGGTAAGGCGACTACCCGCCGGCGACAGCAACCTGCCGGCACCGACCGCGACGGATACCTTTGCCGACATCCCCGATGAACGCAAACGGGTGATCCGTGACGAGGTGATGCAGGACTACTTTGAACGCATGGCGGCGGTGAAAAAACAGCTGGATGTCATGACCGTGGCGCAGCGCGAGATGTTCAACCGCAGCCTGGCGGAAAACCTGGCGTTAGTGGTGAAAGGAGATGCCGCCAATGAGTGAAAATAAAATTCTGGCCGCCGTGGCCGAATCACTTAAGCAGACGCACAACGCGGTCAATCAGGCTAACAATACCCTTGGGGTCATCGCCCGGGAGTTTCTGTATCGCTCGATGCTGGAACGAGAACTGTCGTCCGAGCTGATTGCGATGGAAGCGGCCATGAAAGGGGTGCAGGAGAGCATTCGCCGTCAGCAGGAACTGGATGCGACCCTGGCGAAAATGGACCCCAAAAGCCGCATTGATTATAAAGCCCTCCTCGAAGAGAACCGGGCCAGAATCGAAGCGCTGCTGAATGATAAACTGCCCCGCAGGTGAGCTGCGCGATGAACCAAAAAAAAGCCAGCCAATTCCTGGCTGGCAAATACTCGGATATACCCGTCATACTTCAAGCTGCATATGCGTTGGCTACACCCGCTCACCCCAGTCACTTACTTCAGTAAGCTCCTGGGGACTCACGGCTTTGCCGCCTTTATGCAACCTGAATTATTTAGGGTGCAGATACACATTTATGTTTGATGTTCAGCGTTGTGCCTGAACACCTTTCTGGATACTGCGGCACGCACGGCAATATCCAGAAAGCTGGTCAGTGTGGCGGCATTGCCGCCGTTATTCTTCGGGCAGCAGCTTTTTGCAGTGGTAAATAAAGGCGCTGGAACGCTGAGTCAGTGCCTCAATCTCCCGCGGTTTCATGCCATTGCGTAAATAGGCAATGATCAATTCCCGGTCGGCCGCAACATGAGCCCGGCAGTTATAGCGCGAGGCCGCTTGCTGGTCTTTTTTCCGCTGCAATAAGGCGACGATCTCCTGCTGCTTTTGCCTGGCCTGGCGGGCGACCTCGTGGTCATCGCATCGCGCCATGTCGGCCCACAACGCCAGCGCGCGCCGTAATAATCCCTGTTCCTGCAGGCGCTGAGCCTGAACCTGCATCTCTTGTGCTCTACTTATCATCATGATGACACCGGCCTGTGTAGTGAGGGTTAATTTGTCATACAAATATGATGGTAACAGAATTAGAAATGAAATGAATAATTTTTATGTTAATCATGAATAGATGGAATGTTTTTGCAGGGCGTTGATTTTACGTGGGTTGATACGCAGGTCGGGCGCTGCCTGGCGCACATTCTGCGGTGTCATCAGGCAGCGGGGGAGCAGGGGCGGTAACGTCGGTTATAAATCAATCACTAAATTTGCCGAGCGGCTGCGGGAGCAGCACAGGGCGATATGCTGCGCGCTGGCGGATTTCTCCGCGTCTGACTGCACCGTATCGCGATGATCGGCCTGGCCCGCCACCACCGGCGTCAGGCAGGCGCCGCACAGGCCCATCTCGCACGAAAGCGGGACGGCCACGCCGTTGTCCTGCAATACCTGGGCGATAGTTTTATGGCCCGGCACTGGCCATGTTTCCCCGGAGGAGGCCAGAGTGATGGTGAAAGTATCGTCTCCGTCGGCTCCGGTGACGGGCGTTGGCGGCTGGAAGGCTTCGCTGTGGATCTGCGCCTCGGGCCAGTTTTTTTCCGTCGCACACTGGCGGGCGGCTGCCATAAAGCCCGCCGGGCCACAGAGATACAGATGGTGGTCGGCGTGGCCTTCGCCGAGGGTACAGCTGAGTCCGGTGCGCGGGCTGCCTCCCTCGTCTGAGCAGTGGATCGTGCAGCGTTCATCGCCGAAAGTCGCCATCATTTCCGTCGTAAATGCCGCATGATCGCGACTTTTCACAAAGTAATGCAGTGCAAAAGGGATACCCGCCGCGTGCAGATGCAGCGCCATGGTATACAGCGGGGTGATGCCAATCCCCGCCGCCAGCAGCGTCACCCGGCCCGCGGGCTGCAGGGCAAACAGGTTACGCGGCGGCGAGATCAGCAGCGTCTGGCCCGGACGCAGCGTCTCATGGATATAGCGCGACCCACCGCGAGAGGCGCGATCCTGCGCCACGCAGATCAGATAGCTGTCGCATACGCCATCGTTATGCGCACCGGTCAGCGAGTACTGGCGGATTATCCCGCAGGGCAGATGCACATCGATATGCGCCCCAGGCTGCCAGCCGGGAAGCGGCTGGCGGTTCTGCGCCACCAGCCTGATGGCGAGGCTTTTATCCCCCTGGCGCCACAGGCCATCCACCACCATCTTCAGGACGTCACTCATGATGCTCCTCCACTTACACCAGGAAAAACTCACCAAAGCCCATTTTCTTCAGGCCGCGGCGATAGGCGATGGAACTGCGATCGGCAGGAATATGCGCCTCCAGCGTCAGGTCCAGCGGCAGCCTTTCCGGGCGCTGGGTTTCGACCATCAGTCGGTCTTCCTCGAACACCCGCAGGTTGAAGGCATGGACATCGGCGACCGGCACGTGCAGGTCAAAATTGCGCGCAATCGGCGCAAACATCCGGGTTACCCGCGACGATACCGGCGAGGCGGCATTCATGATCACCAGCCGGGCATCGCCGGGGAAGTGGATCGTCAGGGTGGCGGTAAACGGCAGGTGCATTTCGAAATGGCGTAGCCACTGGAAGCCATCCGGTGCGCGAAACTCAGAGCTGGCCGGGTAGTTGCCGACGGAACTCCAGTAATCGGCAATAAAGCCAAACGGCGTCTCCTGCGGGTTGTAGGTCGGCACCACCTGATTATCCGGGTCCGCAAAGGTGTCGGTGTGGATCCAGGCGAAGTGGGCGACGTCAAGAAACCCCTCGACCTGACGCCCGGCGAAGCCGTTGACCTCAAAAGCCGGGCAGGTGATCTGCTGAAAGCCTTCGTCGTGCCAGTGGGGCATCGTCGGCAGCGGCATCGGGTTTTCCGGGTCGAAGGCCAGGCAGGTCCAGATAAGGCCGTAGCGCTCTTCCACCGCGTAGCTGGTGAGATGGAGCTTGGCCGGGATCGGCTGGTCGGGGCTGGAAGGAATGCGGTTGCAGCGCCCGTCTTCGCCAAAGCGCAGACCGTGGTAGGGGCAGACAATCCCTTCCTCATCATGGAAGCCGAGGGTCAGCGGCACGCCGCGGTGCGGACAGACGTCGCGAGCCACCACGACCTGGCCCTTGATGCGATAGATAACCAACTGTTCGTCCAGCAGGATGGCTTTTACCGGCGCGGCGCCAATATCCTCGGCGCGGGCCACCGGATGCCAGCAGCGGGCGAGGCGCAGCCAGTCTTGCGGGTCAAACGTGCAATGGGCGGGTGGGGTCGGCGTGGGTCTGTTCATGGTTGTCCTTCCTGCTCACAAAAATAGAATTGTTTAATTGTTGTGAGTTAATTGTTGTCATATTAGGGTGTTGACATCCATCAGCATTAATTCACTAATGCGTTGCAAAAAAGTGTACAGGTGAGGCATGAGTCCATTTTCGCGGTTTGCACTCTATTTTGCCGAGGTGGCCCGCAGCGGTAGCCTGCGGCGGGCGGCTGAAAAATTGCACATCTCGGCATCGGCGATTAATCGCCAGATCCTGCAGGCGGAGGAGGCCTTCGGCACCCCGTTGTTTGAGCGCCTGCCGGAAGGGCTGCGGATGACCACCGCCGGCGAACTGCTGTATGACAACCTGCTGCGCTGGCAAAAAGAGTTTCACCTGACCCGGCAAAAGTTTGATGAATTACAGGGGCTGAAGCGCGGCACGGTCAGCGTCGGCATGGTACAGGCGCTGGCCGAGGGGAGCTTTGCCGCGGCGCTGGCCGATATCATCAGCAACTGGGAGTGGCTGGAGCTGGTGCTGCAGGTGGCCGACAGCCATACGGTCAGCGAGAAGGTGCGCCAGGCCGACCTCGATTTTGGCCTGATTCTGGATCCGGAAGGGCAGGCGGGGCTCAGCGTTCTGGCGTTTGTTGAACTGGAGATGGGGGTTGTGATGCGCCCGGACCATCCGCTGGCCGGGGCGGCGGCGCTGTCGTTAGGCGAGCTCAGCCAGGAGCGCCATATCGTGCCCGGCGCGCCGCTGATCGTGCACGAACGCGTCGGGATGCTGTATCGCCACTACGATTTTATTCCGGCGAACGGCATCAGCTGTAACGACATCCGGCTGATCAAATCGCTGGTGCTTAAAGGCAGCGGGGTGGCGGTGCTGAGCCGGCTGGATGTGCTGGACGAGGTGAGAAACGGCCAGCTGACGTTTATTCCGCTGCGCAATAAGCTGCTGCGTCCCCTGACGCTGGCGCTGTGTTCGGCGCTATCGCGCCAGCTGTCGCGTCCGGCACAAATGGCGATTCAAAAATTGACGGCGGTGATGGAGGAGATGCAGAGCGTCTAGCCCAGCGGGCCGCCCTGAATGGTGTCGCACAGACCGTTGATGATCCGCTCGCCGGTCTCCTCTTTCAGCTCCTGATACCACGCCTGGGTCAGGGCCATATCTTTGCCGTGGGTGATATCGCAGCGTTTGCGTGCTTTCAGCACCAGGTCGCGCACCCGCTCGCAGCGCAGGGCTTCGTACTGCTGAAGCGCCACGGTAATATCCTGGTGCGTGCGGAACATGTCGCCAAGCACCACCGCGTCCTCCATCGCCGCGCAGCCGCCCTGACCAATATCCGGCGTGGTGCTGTGAGCGGCATCGCCGAGCAGCGCCACCTTGCCGTGCACCAGGCGGTCGAAAGGCTCAATATCATGGATTTCAATGCGGTTGGTGGTGTGCGGATCCAGCGCCGCAATCAGCCGCTGCACCGGCGGCGCCCAGCCGGCGAAGTAGCGGGAGAGATCGCCGCGCAGGGTGTCGCGGTCTTCCGCCAGACCCAGCGGCAGCGGCACATCAAAGAAGAAATAGAAGCGGCCGTTTGCCACCGGCATCAACGACACGCGTTTGCCTTCGCCGACGAAGGTGGTCCACTGGTTGGCCGGGGCAATCTGCTCATCGATCGTCACCAGGCCATTCCAGTTCACATAGCCGGCATAGCGGCGCTCGGGGGTATAGCCCAGTACGTACGGACGCAGCGCCGAGTGGCTGCCATCGGCGGCAATAAGGAAATCGCCGTGGGCTGTGGTGCCGTCGGTAAACCAGACCGTCACCCCGCTGGCGTCTTCCTCAGCCCGGACAACCCGTTTCCCGAACTGCACGGCGTCGCGCCCCCAGAAGTCGAGCATCTCCCCTTGCAGTTCGCTGCGGGCGATCGGGCTGGGGCGACCGCCGGTGCGCTCCACCAGCGGCGCAAGGCTAAAGCGCGTCAGGGTTTCGCCGTCGCGACTGGCGTTATAGGCTAAATAGTGCATCGGACCGCCGTAGGTATCGATGATGTCCCCCATGCCCAGGCTTTGCATACACTTCACGCCGTTGGGCCAGATAGAGATTGCCGCCCCGACCGGTTTAATCTCTTTGACCGCTTCAAACACCTCGCACTCAATTCCCGCGTTCTTCAGCGCGACGGCCGCGCTCAGGCCGCCAATACCGGCGCCGATGACTAATGCTTTCATGCTCTTCTCCATTTATTGCGTCGTAAAGGAGGTGAGCAAATTGCGTACCAGCTTGACGAACCCGCGCGGGCGGGGCCAGAGAAGGGATTGACCCAGCCAGTGCACTTCGCTGGTGCGTTCTTGCGTGGCAATTGCCATTTTATGAATCAAAAATTTCTGATTGTCGCTGACGGTATCGAATGTTTCACCGTCAGCCACGGTGGCGCGAACGAATATTGCGCTATATTTATCGCTATGGTGTTGATAATTTGAATGTAATGCCGTGCGGGAAGCTGAGCGGCGGCGAGGGCGCGACTCTGGCCTGCTTTGTGCACTGTGCAGACGGCGTTTTAAACAATCCGCTGGAATGGTCATGTCCGATAATAATAATGACCGCTCGCTGTGGCGGCGGTTAAGGAGTCACGATGATTGCGCTTCACCATTTTAATCAACTTTCGCCGCAGGACGCCGGGAGCCTGCTGGCGCCCTGCGTCGCACTCGACGCCTGGGTGACGGCGCTGGTACAGGCCCGACCCTATGCCGATCTCCCGGCGCTGCTGGCGATGGCCGAACAGCAGGCCGCGCAGTGGGGGGAAGCGGAACTGGACCAGGCGCTGAGCGCCCATCCGCGCATCGGCGAGAAGCCTGCCGGGGAGCGCGCACATGCCGCGCTGTCCCGCCAGGAGCAGGCGGCGGTGAACGACAAGGACGCCACGCTGGCCGAGGCCTTGAAAGCCGGAAATGCCCGCTATGAAGCGCGCTTCGGTCGGGTCTTCCTGATCCGCGCGAAGGGCCGCAGCGGCGAGGCGATCCTGCAGGCGCTCACGCAGCGCCTGACCCACAGCGAGGCAGAGGAAGTGCAGGTTGCGCTGGCGCAGTTGCGTGAGATTACGCTCTTAAGACTGACGGGAGTCATCGGCGAATGAATACGTTAAGTACCCATATTCTGGATATTTCTACCGGACAACCGGCCCAAGGGGTGGCGGTGCATCTGATGCTCGGCGGGCAATCTATTGCCAGCGGGATAACCGACGAAAATGGCCGCATTGCGACGCTGGCCCCCGGCATGCTGGTGGCCGGGCGCTATCGGCTGGTGGCGGAAATCGGCGACTGGTTTACCCACAGCGGTCGGGAAACGTTGTATCTGCGGGCGCAGATTGACTTTGCGATTAGCGCCGGGTCGGACACGCATTTCCATTTACCGTTCGTGATTGCCCCGGGCGGTTGGTCCACCTACCGGGGAAGTTAAACCCGCGCGGCCCGGCAGCGCTGCCGGGCTGGCTATCTCCTTACGTCTCGCTGCGCCAGACGCACTCGCCATTGACCCAGGTCTGGCGAATGTTGCGCTCATCGCCCAGCGTCATCAGCACGAACAGCCGTTCGTAAATATCCTGGCAGCGGGACATTCGCAGCCGCTGCAGCGGGGTCACCGTCAGGTCGATCGCCACAAAATCCGCCTCTTTGCCCGGCTGGAAGTTGCCAATCTTGTCGTCGAGACGCAGCGCCCGGGCGCCTCCCAGCGTCGCGTGGTAAAAGGCTTCGCACGAACGCAGGCGATAGCTTTGCAGCTGCGCCACTTTGTAGGCCTCGCCCAGGGTACGCAGCATGCTGAAGGTGGTGCCGGCGCCCACGTCGCTGCCGATGCCGATACGCACCTTGTGCTGCCAGCTGGCGGGTAAGCGGAACAGGCCGCTGCCGAGAAACAGGTTGGAGGTCGGGCAAAAGGCCACCGCCGAGCCGGTGTCGTGCAGGCACTGCCACTCTTTTTCCGCCAGATGGATCCCGTGAGCAAAGACGCTGCGCTCACCGGTCAGGCCGTAGTGATGGTAGACGTCAAGATAGTGCTCGTGCTCCGGCCACAGGCTGTTCACCCATGCCACTTCCGTGAGGTTTTCGCTGAGGTGGGTATGCAGCCAGGTATCCGGGAACTCCTCGCGCAGCTGCTGAACCGCCGCCAGCAGCTCCGGGGTTGAGGTTGGCGCAAAGCGCGGGGTGATGGCGTAACCGAGGCGGCCGCGATGGTGCCAGCGCTGGATCAGCTCGCGGGTTTGCCGGTAGCTCTGCTCTGCCGTTTCGCTCAGATAATCTGGCGCATGGCGGTCCATCATCACTTTCCCGGCCAGCAGGCGCATATTCAGCCGCAGGGCTTCAGTAAACAGCGCATCGACCGATTCAGGATGCAGCGTACAAAACACCAGCGCGGTGGTGGTGCCGTGGCTCAGCAGCTGGTTGATAAAAAACTGCGCGATGTCGGCGGCGTACTCCTCGTCGCTGAACTGGCTCTCGACCGGGAAGGTGTAGGTGGTCAGCCACTCCAGCAGCTGTTCGCCAAACGCGCCAATCATCTCGGTTTGCGGGTAGTGCACGTGGGCATCGACAAAGCCGGGCAGCAGCAGCTGTCCGCGCAGGTCGAGGTAGCCTTTTTGCCCGTCGAGGTGAGCTTCCCCCTCCTGCCAGGGCAGCAGGGCCTGAATTTTGCCCTCGTGGATAAACAGGACACCGTCATCAAGATAACGCCCATGGCGCGCGATATCGTCGGCGCTGTCGGCGGGGTGGGCGATGTCGAAAAAAGCGCCGCGCACGGCGGAGTGGTATTCAATCATAAAGACAACTTTTCCTTTATCCACAATAGAGGGGCAGGATTGTTGAGCAAAATCGATGCCAGTTTGCTGGTCAGGAAGCGCCGCGGCGAACCCCCGCGGCAACGGTGGCGGGTTACTCTTTCTGGGCCAGCGGGCGAGAGGTCAGGTGTGAGGTCACATTTACGCGATCCTCGCGGGCAATCCAGCGATAAGCCGAACCGCTCAGCAGCACGCCGATAAACCAGCTGAAGTTGGCCACTTCATGCAGCGCCGGGATAAAGCTGATCACGAGGCCGATCGCCACGGACGGGAGCAGCGCGGCAATGGCCTTGGGGTTAAAGCCGTTGCGATACCAGTAGCGGCCACTCGGGGTCGCGTTGAACAGATCGTCGACGGAAACCTGCCCGCGTTTGATCAAATAGAAATCGACAATCAGGATGCCGAACAGCGGGCCAATAAACGCCCCTAAGACATCGAGGGTGTAGTGGATAAGCTCCGGCGAGTTGAACAGGTTCCACGGGGTCAGCAGAATCGAGCCGACCGCGGCGATCATCCCCCCGGTGCGGAAGCTGATTTTCTGCGGCGAGCAGTTGGAGAAATCGAACGCCGGGGAGACGAAGTTAGCGACAATATTGATGCCGATAGTGGCGGTAATCATCGTCAGCAGGCCAATGGCCACTGCCAGATCGTTGCCGACGCGGCTGACGGTTTCAATCGGGTCGGTGATCATGCGGCCAAACAGCGACTGGGTGCCGGAAACAATCACCACGGTGACGATCGAAAACAGCAGGAAGTTAAACGGCAGGCCCCAGCGGTTACCGCGGCGGATCTCGCCCATGCTTTTGCCGTAGCGCGAGAAGTCGCCGAAGTTAAGCAGTGGGCCGGAGAAGTAGGAGACCACCAGCGCGGTGGCGGTGATCATCTGCCAGGTCTGCTCCCCGGTGGTCAGCGATTTACTGGCGAGGGTAAAGGAGATCCCGTCAAAACCGGTCTTGTATACAATCCACCCCGCCAGCGCCAGCATCACCACGTAGACCGCCGGCCCGGCGATATCGATAAAGCGCTTGATGGCGCTCATCCCGTGCCAGAACACCATCGCCTGCAGTAGCCACATGGTGGCGAAACAGAGCCAGCCGAGGTGCGACAGGCCAAGGAAGGAGGCCTCGGTTAAGCTCGCCAGGCCAGGCCAGAATTTGAGCATGACCAGCATCAGCGCGTTGGCCGCCAGATAGGTCTGAATGCCGTACCAGGCGAAGGCGATCAGGCCGCGGATCACCGCCGGAATATTGGCGCCAAAGACGCCAAAGGCCTGGCGGCAGATCACCGCATAGGGCACGCCGGCCATCTGGCTTGGCTTAGCCACCAGGTTGGCGCACAGCTGCACAATGCAAATCCCTACCAGCAGGCACAGCAGCACCTGCCAGCTTGCCAGCCCGAGCGTAAAGAAGCTCGCCGCCACCACGTAGCCTCCCATGCTATGGACGTCCGACATCCAGAACGAAAATATGTTGTACCAGCTCCAGTTCTGGTCGCGGGTCGGCGCCAGATCCTCATTACAAAGCCGTGGACTGTAGCCGGCGGTGGAATCAGCGGCCGTATTCTGCTGGGTATGTTGACTGTTTGGCATGAAACCTGCTCCTGTGAATGAAACCCCTGATTAGGGTGTTGAGGATGCTGTTGCAGGATCCAGGCCAGAATAGTTAATTTTGTATACAAGAATTTTATTTCATGTATACGATTAGATATCGAAAGGTAAATTTGGAGCGGGTGAATGCGTAATGAACATCGTCAGCAGGCCGCGGCAGCGCTGCATGACAAGGACGAAACCATCTATCAGTCCCTGATGACCGCAATTGTGGAACATCAGCTACCGCCGGGCAGTAAATTGCCGGAAGAGGCGCTGGCGGAGGTCTTCGGCGTGAGCCGGACCGGGATCCGTAAAGTGCTGCAACGACTCGCTACTGTGCAAATGGTCACCATCACGCCCAAACGTGGTGCACAGGTCGCCAGTCCGACGGTCGAAGAGGCCCAGGCCATCTTCCGTACCCGCATGCTGCTGGAGGTCGCCAACCTGCCGGACGTGATCGCCCACTGCCAGCCGCCGCATCTGGCGGCGCTGGAGGCCATCACGTTGCAGGAGCAGCAGGCGCATGACGTCTACGACGGCCCGGCGGCAATCCGTTACTCCGCCGAGTTTCATATTCAGCTGCAGGCGATTTCCGGCAACCCGGTGCTCACCGAGATGGTGACTCGCCTGAGCCAGCGCTCTTCATTAGCGATCGCCACATGGGGAGCGCCATGGCGCCAGGGGTGTCGGTGCAACGATCACGAGCGGATCATTCAGTTGCTGCGAGAGAAGGCGTTGGCGCCCCTGAGCGACGCGCTAACGCACCATTTTGAACATATTGTCGCCAGCCTGTGCTTTGAGCGCGATGGCGAGTCGCTGCCGGATTTCGCCCGCCTCTTCGCCGGAAATAAGGAGCTGTCATGAGCGCTATGTGTATACAAGTGATTAACCCCAACACTAACGCCGGGATGACGGAAACCATCGCCCGCGCGGCCAGAGCCGTGGCGGCGCCGGGAACCGAAATCCTGGCGGTGTCGTCGCGGGAAGGGGTGCCGTCGATCGAAGGTCACTTTGATGAGGCCATTGCCGCCATCGGCGTGCTGGAACAGATTCAGGCCGGCCGCCAGCAGGGGGTTTCGGGGCACGTTATCGCCTGTTTCGGCGATCCGGGGCTGCTGGCGGCCCGCGAACTGGCGCAGGGGCCGGTGATCGGCATTGCCGAAGCGGCGATGCATATGGCGACGCTGGTCGCCACGCGCTTTTCCATCGTCACCACGCTGCCGCGAACGCTGATTATTGCCCGTCACCTGCTGCATCAATATGGTTTTTACGACCGTTGTGCCGGACTGCACGCCATCGACCTGCCGGTCCTGGCGCTGGAGGACGGCAGCGGTCTGGCGCAGGAAAAAGTGCGCCAGCGCTGTATTCAGGCGCTACGGGAAGACGGCTGCGGCGCGATCGTGCTGGGCTGCGGCGGCATGGCGACGCTGGCCCAGGAACTGACGCACGAGCTGCAGGTTCCGGTGATCGACGGCGTCAGCGCGGCGGTGAAGATGGTGGAGTCGCTGGTGTCGTTGGGGCTGTCGACCAGCAAACGGGGCGACCTGGCGTTTCCGGAAGCCAAAACGCTGAGCGGGCCATTTCAGGTATTCAATTCGTTTTAACGGTAAGGGGTGGAGATGACGTTTTCCGATCAGCATTACCCGCGGGATCTGCGGGGTTACGCCGGGCAGCCGCCGCATGCGCAGTGGCCGGGACAGGCACGGATTGCGGTGCAGTTCGTGCTCAATTATGAGGAAGGAGCGGAGAACCATGTGCTGCATGGCGACGCCGGTTCCGAGCAGTTTCTCTCGGATATTATCGGGGCCGCCAGCTATCCCGATCGCCATATGTCGATGGACTCGCTGTACGAGTACGGTAGCCGCGCCGGGTTCTGGCGCATTCACCAGGAGTTCAGCCGTCGCGGGCTGCCGTTGACGGTGTTTGGCGTGGCAATGGCCCTCGCGCGTCACCCCGAGATCGTCGCCGCCATCAAAGCCGCCGATTATGACGTGGTGAGCCACGGCTGGCGCTGGATCCACTACCAGCATATGGATATCGATAGCGAACGCGAGCATCTGCACAAAGCGGTGCATGTGCTGACCGACCTGTTCGGCAAACCACCGACGGGCTGGTATACCGGGCGCGACAGTCCCAACACCCGTCAGCTGGTGGTGGAGCACGGCGGTTTTGCTTATGACAGCGACTATTACGGCGATGATTTGCCGTTCTGGAGCGAGGTGGCCTGCAGCGATGGTTCACGCAAGCCGCACCTGATCGTGCCCTATACCCTCGATGCCAACGATATGCGCTTCGCCACCGCCCAGGGGTTTAATACCGCCGAGCAGTTTTATACCTACCTGAAAGACAGTTTCGATGTGCTGTACGAAGAGGGGGAACAGGCGCCGAAGATGATGTCGGTGGGGATGCATTGCCGCCTGTTGGGCCGACCGGGACGCTTCCGGGCGCTGCAGCGTTTCCTCGATTACGTGCAGCAGCACGATCGGGTGTGGGTGTGCACCCGCCAGCAGATCGCCGATCACTGGCGCGACGTGCACCCGTACCAGCCATAGTCGACAGTTCCCGGGCTACAACATCGCCGTGTAGCCCGGTCAGCGCAGCGCCACCGGGAGCCGTGCCAGCCGACGCGTCTTCCCGGAGGCGGCGCGTGGCGCCTGTCCGGGCTACGGGGCGACAGCATCGCGGCATGTAGCCCGGTCAGCGCAGCGCCACCGGGAGCCGTGCCAGCCGATACATTTTCCCGGAGGCGGCGCGTGGCGCCTGTCCGGGCTACGGGGCGACAACATCGGCGTGTAGCCCGGTCAGCGTAGCGCCACCGGGAGCCGTGCCAGCCGATGCATCTTCCCGGAGGCGGCGCATAGCGCCTGTCCGGGCTACGGGGCGACAGAATCGCGGCGGGTAGCCCGGTCAGCGCAGCGCCACCGGGAACCGTGCCAGCCGACGCATCTTCCCGGAGGCGGCGCATAGCGCCTGTCCGGGCTACGGGGCGACAACATCGCGGCATGTAGCCCGGTCAGCGTAGCGCCACCGGGAGCCGTGCCAACCGATACATTTTCCCGGAGGCGGCGCGTGGCGCCTGTCCGGGCTACGGGGCGACAACATCGCGGCATGTAGCCCGGTCAGCGTAGCGCCACCGGGAGCCGTGCCAGCCGATACATTTTCCCGGAGGCGGCGCGTGGCGCCTGTCCGGGCTACGGGCGACAGCATCGCGGCGGGTAGCCCGGTCAGCGCAGCGCCACCGGGAACCGTGCCAGCCGATGCATCTTCCCGGAGGCGGCGCATGGCGCCTGTCCGGGCTACAGGGCGACAGCATCGCGGCGGGTAGCCCGGTCAGCGTAGCGCCACCGGGAGCCGTGCCAGCCGATACATTTTCCCGGAGGCGGCGCCTGGCACCTGTCCGGGCTACGGGGAGACAACATCGCGGTGGGCGGCGGCATTAACTCATCAGGCTGACCTGGGCGGCGACAATCCGCCAGCCGAAAGGAAAGCGCACCCAGGTTTGCTGCTGGCGGCCGATACGCTCGCTGCCGTCGCGGGTAAACTCGGTGCTGCATACCGCGTAATCCTCGCCGAAGGTCACGATCTCGGTGTGGCGCAATTCACGCTGCAACCCCGCCGACGGGCGCGCGGCGCGAAAGGCGCGGATTTCGTCGATGCCGTAGAGATTCTCCCCGGCCCCCAGGCGCACCGTGCGTTTGTCATGCCAGAACAGCTCATCCAGCACCGCAATATTGTTGCTGACCAGCGCCTCTTCATAACGATAAAACGCCGCCGTGACCTCGGCCAGCACCAACGGGCGGTTAATATTATCCTGATTCATCATGCTGCTATCTCCGCAGGATGGGCCTCGGTAAGGCCCATCGCTTCCAGAACATGCGCCGCGCGCAGGCAGGCCTGCTCATTAAACGGCGCGGCAATCAACTGCACGCCAATGGGCTGCCCGCTGGCCGTGCGCAACGGCACCGTCACCACCGGCAGGCCGAGGAACGAAATCGGCTGGGTGAGCATGCCCATACTGGCGCGCACCGGCAGCGACTGGCCATTGATCGCCATGGTTTGCTGACCGATCAGGGTCGCGCTGCATGGGGTTGCCGGGGCGATGAGCACCTCGGCGTGATCGAACAGCGCGGCCATCGCCTCCCGGGCATGACGACGAAAACGCTGCGCCTGAAGATACCAGGCCGAAGGGATCATCGCCCCGGCCAGCAGCCGCTCCCGGGAGTGCGGCTCAAAGCGTGCCGGCTCGCGGCGCAGGGCGGGGAGATACTGATTGCCTCCTTCACTGGCGCTGATAATAAAGGCCGCAGAACGGGAAAGCTCGGCCTCAGAGAACTGCAGCTCCTGATCCGCGCCGAGGGCCTGCGCCACCTGCGCCACGGCGGCGCGGGCGTCGCTGTCGCACCAGGTGGTGAAGTAGCCGCCGAGCACCGCGCAGCGCAGCCCGTTCAGCCCGCGTTCGAGCAACGGGCTGGCAGGCGCCACGGCGCGATCGGCCTGGGCATCATCGTCAGGATCCAGCCCCTGTAAAGCGTCATACACTGCCGCCAGATCGCCGACGTGACGGGCAAACGGGCCGATGTGATCGAGGCTGGCGACAAACGGATGGCTGCCCGCCCGCGACAGGCGGCCAAAGGTCGGCTTCAGGCCAAAGATCCCGCACAACGAGGCGGGAACGCGGATTGAGCCGTTGGTGTCGGTGCCCAGCGCAAAGTGGACCAGCCCGGCGGCCACCGCCGCCGCTGAACCACCGGACGAGCCGCCGGCGATGCGCTGCAGATCGTGGGGGTTATGGGTAGCGCCATAGTGGCTGTTTTCGGTGGTAAAACCGTAGGCGTAGGCGTCCATATTGACCATGCCGCTGAGCAGGCCGCCCGCCGCCTGAATCTGACGCACCGCCCAGCCGTCGGCGCTGGCCGCCGGACGGTCGCTGAACAGCTGCGCGCCGGCCAGGGTGGTTTCGCCGGCGACATCAAACAGGTTTTTGACCGCGTAGGGAATACCGGCCAGCGGCGGCAGCGGCTGCTTGTCCCGGCGCAGAGCGTCAATGCGGTCGGCTTCGGCGAGCATCCGGCTTTCGGTGACCTGGGTCCAGGCGTTGATCTGCGGGTTCACCCGCGCAATGTCGTCGAGGCTGCTGCGGGCAATCTCTCTGGCGCTCAGTTCGCCCGCGGCCAGCGCGCGCTGGACTCCGGCAATGGTCATCTGATTGAGCTTCATGCTTTGTACACTCCGGCAATCTCCTGGCGCTCCGCCAGCGGGTAGGCCATCAGCGGTTCGGCCATCGCGGCAATGCGGCTGAACTGCAGTTGCAGCTCGTCGCGGCGTTGCGCATCCAGTTCGAGGCCGAGGATCTGTTCCATCTGCGCCAGCCAGGCGCTCCAGTCAGTCATGGGTTGCGGCATGGGTTTCTCCTAATAACCGGCGGCGGAGCCGTTGCTGCGGGGATCGGATGCCCCTTCAAACAGGCCGTTGGGATGACGCACGATGGCGCCCGCATGGCCCATGGCTTCGCTGTAATCGGCCAGCACGTCAACCTCGTGGCCCAGCGCCCGCAGACGGTTGATGGTGTCAGGGGAGAAGCGGCCCTCCAGCTTCAGCGAGTCAGAGGTCTGCCCCCAGGTGCGGCCCAGCAGCCAGCGCGGACGTGAAATACTCTCCTGCAACGGTACTCCCTGCAGGATGTAGCGGGTGAAGATGGCGGCCTGGGTTTGCGGCTGCCCGTCTCCGCCCATGGAGCCATAGACCATCACCCGACCATCGTTAAGGCGGGCGGCGGCGGGGTTGAGGGTATGGAACGGCTGCTTGCCGGGCGCCAGCGCCAGCAGGTGCGCGGGGTCGAGACTGAACGAGGCGCCGCGGTTTTGCCAGACGATCCCGCTCTCCGGTAGCACCACGCCGCTGCCAAACTCGTGATAGAGACTCTGAATAAAGGAGACCGCCAGCCCGCTGCTGTCGATAACCCCCATCCAGACGGTATCGCCGGGGCCTTTGCCGGCACCCCAGGGGGCGGCCTGCTGGTCGTCAACCTTCGCCGCCAGTTGCTGCAGCGCCTGCGGTGCAAGCAGGCTCTGGATATCCACGTCCAGATGGCGCGGGTCGGTGATATGGGCATCGCGCAGGCCAAAGGCCAGCTTGGTCGCTTCGACAATCCGGTGGACGGTCTGCGCGTCGTCGGTGTCGCTCATCGCCAGCTGGTCGGTGATCCCGAGGATCGCCAGCGAGACCAGCCCCTGCGTCGGCGGAGCCAGATTCCACAGTTCGCCCTGTTGATGCGACAGTTTCAGCGGCGCCGGGCGGCGGGCGCGGTGCTGCTGTAAATCGCCAAGGGTGATGGGCAGACCATGTTGCGCCATGCCCTGGGCCAGACGGGTTGCCAGCGGGCCACGGTAAAAGCTGTCGAGGCCGTCGTCGACCAGCTGCTGTAACGTCGCCGCCAGCGCGGGCTGACGAAAGCGGCTGCCGGTTTCCGGCGGCTGCCCGTTGACCAGAAAGGTCTCCGCAAATCCCGGCAGGTGCTGAAGCTCAGCCAGTTTGCTGATGGTGGCGCCGGACTGCGAGGCGGTCACCGGCGTGCCGTCGGCGGCATAGCCGATGGCATCCGCCAGCAGACGGGCCAACGGCAGCGCACCACCGGTCAGGGACTTTGATACCTTCAACGCTTCATCCCAGCCGCTAACGGTTCCGGCAACGGTCAGCGCCGCCTGCGGCCCACGGTGCGGAATATGCGCCAGTCCGGCGTAGGCCTCCGGCGTCGCCAGCGATCCCGCCGCGCCGCTGGCGTCAATGGCGATCGGTTCGCCGTCCGGCGGCACGATCAGCCAGAATCCATCGCCGCCCAGCCCGTTCATATGCGGGTAGACCACCGCAATGGTGGCGGCAGCGGCGACCATCGCCTCTATTGCGCTTCCGCCTTCGCGCAGGACGGCAACCGCGCTTTGGCTGGCCAGATGATGGGGGGCAACCGCCATCCCGTGGGCGGATACATGACTCTGCATGGGTTTTCCTCGTAATCGAATCGTAAGGTCAGGTTTGCAAAAGCTGTTCCACTTTGAGCGTAAAGTTTCAGCGCCCCGGGGAAACCCTATTTTTAGTAAACTGGCATGCATTGTGAAAGGGCTTGCATGTATATAACCTTCATCTTTCAAGTTGCCTGGGTGTTGGCCGCACCCGTTCACCCCAGTCACTTACCTGAGTAAGCTCCTGGGGATTTACGGCTTTGCCGCCTACAAGCAACTCGAATTATTTTGGGTATAGTTTGATGAAACAAAAGTTACAGAGGTTTTATGGAGCAACTAGATGAACGCCTGAAGGGACAATATGCGTCACTGTCGCCTCAGGAACAGCGGGTCGCCGATTTTATCTTCGACCATTTTGATGACCTGATCAGCTATAACAGCGCCGAGCTGGCGCAGCTGAGCGGGGTCTCAAAGGCGACGGTCAGCCGCCTGTTTAAGCGGCTGGGCTACGACAAATATAAGGATATGCGCGACGAGCTGCGCACCCTGCGCCAGAGCGGTATGCCGCTGACCGACCAGCGCGACGCGGTGCAGGGTAACACGTTGCTGGCGCGGCATTATAAGCAGGAGATGGCCAACCTGACCCAGTGGGTCAACACGCTCGACGCGCAGCAGTTTGCCGAGGCGATAAGCGCGATGGTCAACGCCCGGCGGATTATCATCATCGGGATGCGTAACTCCTGGCCGGTGGCGCTGCACCTGCGCCAGCAGCTGCTCCAGGCGCGCGGGCAGGTGCAGGTACTGCCGCAGCCGGGGCAGAGTTTAAGCGAAGAGCTGGTGGATCTGTCGCCGGACGATCTGGTGGTGATGGTGGCCTTTCGCCGCCGCCCGCGCATCATTCGCCCGCTGTTACAGCAGTTGCAGCAGCGCGGTATTCCGCTGCTGCTGATGTGCGAACCGCAGGCCTACAGCCTGTTCCCGCTGTCCAGCTGGCAGCTGTGCGCGCCGCTGGACAGCGTGTCGGCCTATGACAGCTACGGGGCGGTGAACAGTTTAATCAACCTGCTGGCGAATGCTTTTCTGCATGAAATTCTCGATAAAGGCCGTCCGCGGATCCACGATATTGCCACCCTGTATCAGCAGCTGGATGAGCTTGAGCAACGATAATGGGGCCTCAGGCTGGTGCTTTGCCTTTTTTTAGTGCAATAAAACGGTGAGAAAATAACAGCGCTTTTATCACCGTTTTTCGCTATCTCTTGTTTATGCTCTCTTTTATTCCGCCCGGCGCGGCAGGGCCACGGGTTGTTGTATCTGGCACATTAGTTGCAAAAGTTTATTTAAAGAATCTTTTGTTTCATACTAACGTAACGGGTAAACACCATGAAAAAACTGCTGATCGCCCTGGCCGGGGCCGCTTGTCTGTTCACCAACATCACCGCGGCGAAAGCCGACCAGCTGCAGGATATTGAAAAGCGCGGGGTGATCCGCATTGCGGTTCCGCAGGATTTCCCGCCGTTCGGTTCGGTGGGGACCGATCTGCAGCCGCAAGGCTATGACATCGATATGGCGCGTTATCTGGCAAAACAGATGAAGCTCAAGTTGCAACTGGTGCCGGTGACCAGCGCCAACCGGGTGCCGTATCTGCAAACCGATAAAGTGGATCTGGTTATCTCCAGCCTCGGGAAAAACGCCGAGCGTGAGAAGGTGATTGATTTCAGCCGCGCCTACGCACCGTTCTTCCTCGGCGTGTTTGGCCCGAAAGGGGCGGAAGTGAAGGATGTGGCGGCGCTGAGCGGCAAAACCATCGGCGTGACCCGTGGCGCGGTGGAAGATATGGTGCTGACCGGCATCGCCCCGAAAGAGGTGCAGATTAAACGCTACGAAGACAACAACACCACGCTGTCGGCATATCTCTCCGGGCAGGTGCAGTACGTCGCGACCGGTAACCTGGTGGTAGCGGCGATCTCCCGCCAAAACCCGGCAAAAGCACCGGTAGCGAGCTTTATGCTGAAAGATTCACCGTGCGTGATTGGCCTGAAAAAGAATGAACCGGCGCTGAAAGAGAAAGTGGACGCCTTGATTGAGCAAGGCGTGAAGGATGGCACCCTGAATGCCCTCTCTCAACAGTGGCTGAAAGCTCCGCTGCCCGCCGACTTTGCTGCATAAGGTCTGTGCATGACGGAACAACTTCATTTTTCTGAGCTCTGGCCGCACTGGCCGGAGCTGCTGGCCGGGCTGTGGGTGACCATTCAGCTGACGGTGCTGGCTACCGCCGGCGGCCTGACCATCGGCATCTTTGGGGCCGCTATTCGGAGCGGGCGTCCATCATGGTTCAGCCGCATCTGGGGCGGCTATGTGGAGCTGATTCGCAACACGCCGTTTGTGGTTCAGCTGTTCTTTATTGTCTTCGGGCTGCCGAATCTTGGGCTCAAAATGACCGCCGGCGAAGCGGCGCTGCTGGCGATGGTGATTAACCTTGGAGCCTACAGCACCGAGATCGTGCGCGCCGGCATTCAGGTGACGCCGAAAGGGCAGTGGGAGGCCGGTCGAGTGCTCGGGCTGAGCCGCACCCAGACCTTTATCCGCGTGGTGCTGCCCCCGGCGTTGCAGCGCATTTATCCGGCGCTGGTGAGCCAGTGCATTATCGTGATGCTGGGATCGTCGGTGGTGTCGCAGGTCTCTTATGAAGAGCTGACCTTTGCCGCCAACCTGATTCAGTCGCGGACGTTCCTGAGCTTTGAGGTCTATCTGGTGACCACGGGGATCTACCTGGTGTTGTCGATAACAATGCGTCAGCTGCTGATGGCAGCGGGGCGAAAATGGTTGAGGGTACAGGCATGATGACCACTTTTACCGACTGGGACATTATCCGTAACCTGCTGCTGGCAGGACGCTGGACGGTGCTGCTGTCGCTGGTGGCGTTTATCGGCGGCGCGCTGGTGACTCTGCCGCTGCTGCTGCTGCGCCTGACCGGCGGGCGTCAGGTGAAGCGCCTGATCCGTGGCTATATCGAGCTGTTTCAGGGCACGCCGCTGCTGATGCAGCTGTTTCTGGCCTTCTTCGGCGTGGCGCTGTTCGGCATCGACGTGTCGCCGTGGACCGCCGCCTCGCTGGCCCTGACGTTTTACACCAGCGCCTTCTTGCTTGATATCTGGTACGGCAGCATTCGCGCACTGCCGAAAGGCCAGTGGGAAGCATCGCGCTGCCTGGGCCTCAGTTTTGGCCAGACCCTGTTTCGCGTCGTGGCGCCCCAGGCGTTACGGATTGCGATTGCCCCGACCGTCGGCTTTGCGGTGCAGGTGGTGAAGGGCACCGCGCTGGCGTCGATTATCGGTTTTGTCGAACTGACCAAAGCCGGCACCATGCTGACTAACGTCACTTATCAGCCGTTTAAAGTCTTTGCGCTGGTGGCGCTGGGCTATTTCGTTCTGTGTTACCCGCTGTCCCGCTACAGCCGCTATCTGGAGAATAAATTCAATGCCTCTCATCACCATTAATCAGATGCAGAAGTACTACGGCGACAACCACGTGCTGAAAGGTGTCGATCTGGACATTGATATGGGCGAGGTCATTTCGATTATCGGCCGCAGCGGCTCGGGGAAAAGCACGCTGCTGCGCTGCATCAACGGGCTGGAAGGGTACCAGGAAGGCAGCATTAAGCTCGGCGGCATGACCATCACCGATCGTGACTCGCAGGCGCGGGAGATCAGCCGCTCCGTCGGGATGGTCTTCCAGAATTTTAACCTGTTCCCGCACATGACCGCCCTCGAAAACGTGATGCTGGCGCCGCGGCGGGTGCTGAAGAAAAGCGCCGCCGAATGCCGGGAACTGGCGCAGCGGATGCTGGAGAAAGTGGGGCTGGGGGACCGGATCGATTATTACCCCTCCAGCCTCTCCGGCGGCCAGCAGCAGCGCGTGGCGATTGCCCGGGCGCTGGCTATGTCGCCCAAAGTTTTACTCTGTGACGAGATTACCTCGGCGCTGGACCCGGAACTGGTGGGCGAAGTGCTCAAAGTTCTGGAGCAGCTGGCGGCGGAAGGCATGACGCTGATTCTCGTCACCCATGAAATGAATTTCGCCCGTGAAGTGGGTGACCGCGTGGTGTTTATGCATCAGGGGCGCGTCTGGGAGCAGGGCGACAGCAAGACGCTGTTTGCCAACCCGCAGACCAGCGAGCTGAAGCAGTTTATCTCCTCCGTGCGCGGTCTCAATTAATAAGGACTAAAAGATGGATATCACTCAGTTTTCGCAAATCAACCCGCCGTCACGTCTGCTGATGGGGCCGGGGCCAATCAACGCCGACCCGCGGGTGCTGCGCGCGATGGCAAGCCAGCTGATCGGCCAGTATGACCCGGCGATGACCCACTATATGAATGAAGTGATGGCGCTCTATCGCGGCGTCTTTCGTACCGAAAACCGCTGGACGATGCTGGTGGACGGCACCTCGCGCGCGGGGATCGAAGCGATCCTGGTTTCGGCGATCCGCCCCGGCGACAAGGTGCTGGTGCCGGTATTCGGTCGTTTTGGTCATCTGCTGTGCGAAATTGCCCGCCGCTGCCGCGCCGAAGTGCACACCATTGAGGTGCCGTGGGGCGAGGTCTTTACCGCGGATCAGGTTGAAGAAGCGATCAAGCGCGTTCGTCCGCGTCTGCTGCTGACGGTGCAGGGCGACACCTCCACCACCATGCTCCAGCCGTTGGCCGAACTGGGGGCGATTTGCCGCCGTTACGACGTGCTGTTTTACACCGACGCCACCGCCTCGCTGGGGGGCAACCCCCTCGAGAGCGACGCCTGGGGGCTGGATGCAGTCTCGGCAGGGATGCAGAAATGCCTCGGCGGGCCGTCCGGTACCTCGCCGATCACCCTGAGCGAGCGCATGGAAGAGGCGATCCGCCGTCGCAAATGCGTTGAAGCGGGCATTCGTACCGATGCTCATCAGGATGGCGTCGACGAGATGGTGTACTCCAACTATTTCGACCTCGGCATGGTGATGGATTACTGGGGGCCGGAGCGCCTGAACCATCACACCGAGGCGACCTCGGCGCTGTTTGCCGCCCGGGAGTGCGCGCGGCTGATCCTGCAGGAAGGGCTGGATAACGGCATTGCCCGGCACAAGCTCCACGGCGATGCGTTGCTCAAGGGCATTCAGGCAATGGGGCTCGATACCTTCGGCGACCTGAAGCATAAAATGAACAACGTGCTCGGGGTGGTTATTCCGCAGGGCATCAACGGCGACCAGGTCCGTAAGCTGATGCTGGAAGACTTTGGTATTGAGATTGGCACCTCGTTCGGCCCGCTGCATGGCAAAGTGTGGCGTATCGGCACCATGGGCTACAACGCACGCAAAGATTGCGTGATGACCACGCTCAGCGCGCTGGAGTCGGTGCTGAACCACCTGAAATTCGCCACCACCCAGGGCGCCGCCATGCAGGCCGCGTGGGATCACTATCGCCGCGAGAGTGCGCTATGAGTCCATTGCCACGCCAGCAGGCGGAGATGACGGAAGCGGCGGAGCGGGTGATGGCCCGTGCCGATGAACTGGCGGCGATCAGCGCCACCGCGCAGGGGCTGACCCGGGTGTATCTCTCCCCGGAGCATCTGCAGGCCAATCAACAGGTGGCCCGCTGGATGACGCAGGCGGGAATGACCGTCTGGCAGGACAGCGTCGGCAACATTTGCGGGCGTTACGAAGGGGCGCAGGAAGGGGCGCCGGCGATCCTGCTGGGGTCGCATCTGGATACGGTGCGTAATGCCGGGCGCTATGACGGCATGCTGGGAGTGCTGACGGCGATCGCCGTGGTGGAAGACCTGCACCGGCAGGGACAGCGGCTGGCGAAAGCCATTGAGATTATCGGCTTCGGCGATGAAGAGGGAACACGCTTTGGCATCACGCTGCTCGGCAGCCGTGGCCTGACCGGGACGTGGCCGGAGGGCTGGCTGGCACAGTGCGATGCGGATGGCATCAGCGTGGCGCAGGCGATGGTTCAGGCCGGTCTCGACCCGGCCCGCATCCGCCAGGCCGAACGTCCGGTCGGAGACATTAGCGCCTACCTTGAGCTGCATATTGAGCAAGGCCCCTGCCTGGAACAGGCCGGATTGGCGCTCGGCGTGGTGGAGGCCATCAACGGCGCCCGCCGCCTGAACTGCCGCTTTACCGGCGAGGCGGGGCACGCGGGTACGGTGCCGATGCTCCATCGGCGGGATGCGCTGGCCGCCGCCGCCGAGTGGATGGTGCTGATTGAAACCATGACCCGGCAGCAGGCCGGCAATCTGGTGGCGACGGTCGGGACGCTGCGCTGCGCGCCCGGCGCGGTGAACGTGATCCCCGGCGAGGTGACCCTGACGCTGGATATTCGCGGGCCGCAGGATGGCCCACTGGATGCGCTGCTCAATGCGTTGCTGGAGGAAGCTCAGGCGATTGCCGCCCGGCGCCAGCTGCAATTCAGCGCCGACGAGTTTTACCGCATCGCGGCTACCGCCTGCGACCGGCACTTACAGGCGGTGCTGGCGACGGCGGTGCATGAGGTGCAGGGGATCTCGCTCTCCCTGCCGAGCGGCGCCGGACACGACGCGATCGCCATCGGCGAGCGCTGGCCGGTGGGGATGCTGTTTGTGCGCTGCAAAGGCGGCGTCAGCCATCATCCGGCGGAGTCGGTGACGCAACCGGACGTTGCGCTCGCCATCGAGGCATTGCATCGCGCGGTGTGGCGACTGGCTGTAGGGGAGTAACGCGCCGACAGGCCTGACGGCCGCGCCCGTTGGCGCTTTTCAGTAAAAATTAGCACAAAATGCTAAAAATGCGGGGGGCGAACTCTATACCATCCGCCGCACTGACCTCGTCGCCATGGATTGGTAGCACGTTGGAAAAATTCCGCGGGGTCAGTCTATTCTCTTCGCCACATCCTTATGATCCCTTGAAATCAAACCAGATTTTTCTTTAACCCTCAGAAAATTATCATTTTTATTCGACGAATATCACCGGGCTGCTATGCTACCTGTTGAAAAAATTTTGATACCGCCGAGAGACATGCCGATGTTGAACTCAGAAAAGAATATCAATATAAAAACCCAGCCCGTCAGCCACCACACCAACCTTCTCCCGGCGTTGCTGGTGATCGTCGCCGTTGCCGCGCTATGTATTACTATTTCGACACCATTAGGGCCCTGGGACATGATTTTTGCCAAAGCCGGGTTGTATATCGATTTGCTGGCGCTGCTGTTTTTGGTCTTTATGTTGTGGATCTCGTCGAAAGTCAGAATGAGCCATGTGGCGGTGAACTGGGTGCGCTACGGGCTGCTGCTGTGGATAGCCGGGGGCACCTTTGATTTAATGGATGAAATGTTCGTTCAGCCGCGGTGGATGGGCTACTACTGCGAAGATCTGCTACGGCTGTCGGGGATGTTATTGACCACGATTGGCATCTACAAAATCATCGAACGGATTAACGTCCTGTACGTCGACGCACGCTCCCAGTCATTAAAAGATGAGCTGACCCAGCTGCCGAACCGACGCTTCTTTATCGATACGATCCGCGAAAAGCAGGGCCACAGCCCGGTGGCTTTGATGATCCTCGATATCGATTTCTTCAAGAAAATTAACGACACCTACGGCCATCTGGTGGGCGATGAGGTGCTGTTCGCGCTCGGTAAGCAGCTGTCGAAGCTCACCAGCGACACGGTGTTGCCGGCGAGGATCGGCGGCGAGGAGTTTGCCATTATCGTTGACGGCATGCCCGCCGATGAGGTGGCCCAGCTCGCAGAGTCCATTCTGCTCAATGTCCGTTCCATTCTGATTAATCACGATTATCCGCTGTCGGTGAGCATTGGCGTCGGGATGCGTGAAAAAGATGAACCCCAGGATGCGTTTATTAAGAAAGTGGATGAGGCACTGTACGCCGCGAAGCACAACGGGCGTGGCCGGGTAGAGTGGGCCGCTTAAAATGGCCTTGTCTTACCCCTGCTGTGCGCTGCGGCAGTGGCGGCGGTATTCCGACGGCGAGCGCTCGGTGTAGCGCTTGAATACCCGGCAGAAATAGTTGCTGTCGACAAATCCGCAGTTATGGGCAATCTCTTTGACCTTGAGATCGTAGCCGCGCAGCAGCTTTTTCGCCTTTTCCAGGCGCACGCTGGTGAGGAATTCATTGAAGCCGACGGAGCCTGATTTCTGGAAAATATGCGACAGGTAGTTCGGCGTAATATGAAAGCGCTTTGCTACCGATTCGCGGGTTAAAGGCTGGCTGAGGTGTTCTTCAAGATAATCCTGCACCGCCATAAACAGGTCGCGACTGCGGCTGACCCGCATCTCCAGCCCCACCAGTTGCTCAAGGCAGTGGCTCAACAGCGCCGAGACCACCAGCCTGGCCGTTACCGGGTCCGGTTGCAGGCAGATTTCATTAAGCGACAGCAGCAGATAGGAGCCGACCCGTGGCCCCAGACGAGCGACGTTCTGCTTTTCCGTCCGTAGCTGTTTGCCGTCCCAGTGCTGCAGACAGAATCCCAGCTTCTGGCGGCCAAACAGAATGCTGAGCGTCGATGCCGGCCCGCTCCATTCCGGCAGCGTCCATTTCCCGGCCTGCACATACAGAACCTGCGAGGCGGAGAGCATCGACTCCGACAGCGGCAGTCCGTTCTCCTTTAGCTCACCCTCGAGCACAATTTCCAGCCGCGGAAAGGGGACTTTCAGCGCCAGCGCCGGCTCGGAGATATCCGGGTCGGGGAAGCGGGCATGCAGATTATCTTTCTGATTTACCAAACGATTTAAAATATCTGCCAGATCGTCAATCATCCTGTGGGCCTTAGCGTGGAGCAATTATCTTGTTGATTATCATCTATTTTATAACAGCTGAACGATCACGATGCGCTATTTACATCATGGATCGCATCGCGTAGGGCGGTCCGGGTGATAGATTTTGAGGCGTGTCACACTTTTCCCTGCCGTGTACGCGTGTCCAGTTTTTCGTAGTTTTGCCTTCATGTTTTCCGCCCCGCCGCAGCTTAAAGTTGGTTCTGTGTTATCGATACGTTAAGGAATGTAAATATGGAACAACAATCTGCGGTTTATCTGAATGCGCTGGGGGCGAACATCGAGCTGTCCCCGAAGATGAAAGAAGAGCTGGATACCCTGGGCTATACCGTGGTGCATAACGTCGCGGACCCGGAGTGGCTGGCAGCGATGCGCGAGTTGATTGATACCATCGTCGAGAAAGAGGGCGACAATCTGGCGATCGAGCATCATCAGGAGGCGACGGCGACGCGCATTGCCAACCTGATTAACAAAGGGGTGATTTGGGAAAAAGTCTGGTCGCATCCGCTGATCCTCTCCGCCTGCCAGTATGTTTTTCAGGGCGATTTTAAAGTCTCCAGCCTGAACGCCAGGGAGGCGTTGTTTAACGGCGGCCATCAGCCGCTGCATGCGGACTGGAAGAAACCTCGCCCGGATTTTCCGAAAGTGCATCTGGTGAATACCATCTGGGCTATCGACGATTTAAGCGCGGAAAATGGCGCGCCGCGCATTATTCCCGGCACGCATCACCGTCCGGAGCTGCCGGAAGAGGTGCTGGACGATCCGGAGTTAACGCACCCTGACGAGGTGGTATTTGCCGCCCCGGCGGGCAGCGTGATGATTTATAACGCCCACGCCTGGCATGGCGGGACCCGCAACCGGGTTGGCAGCCGACGCCGGGTGTTGCACGGGTTGTACATCGACCGGGAAGATACCGCGCAGCAGGATCAGCAGCGCTGGCTAACGCCGCAGACCGCGAGCCGCCTGACGCCAGCGCAAAAATGGCTGCTGGGCGTGGAGTAAATTTGAGGTTGCCGTTTGGTGTTATTCCCCGGAGGCGGCAGGCCAGCATCGTTTGCGGTCGTGTAGCCCGGACAGGTGCGCAGCACCGCCTCCGGGGAAAACTGAAGATGCCCGAAGAAGGATTCCCCCCGCGTTCAGGGGATGTCGATATAAACCACCGGCTTTTTCATAATGCACTTCACCGCCTCGATAATCAGCTGCGGCTGCAACAGGAAGGTTTTGATACTGGTCTTAATGGTGCGGATGCCGTGAAAACGCTTTGCGTCGTCGATTTCAATATCCGTCACCAGCAGGACGACATCGACATGGGCGATATCGTCAGCCGTGATTTTGTTCTCTACCCCTAACGCGCCCTGGGTCTCGATTTTGATATGCCACTTTTCAAGATGGCCCACCTTTTCCAGACGCTCGGCCGCCATGTAGGTGTGCGCGACGCCGCTGACGCAGGCCGTTACGGCAACGATATTGACATCCATCGTATCCTCCTGGCGTTATCCGCCGATGGTCACCTGAAAACCGGACTGTTCAGCCAGCACCCTGAAGGGGTGGATCTCAGACGCTTGTGGAGCGCGAACCTGCGACAGTGCCCCGATTTTTCCCAGTAACTGGTATTTGGCTTCGCCGTATTGATGGAACGGCAGAAGATGAATTTCCGGCAGCTTAAAGGGGGCCAGAAACGCCAGAATCTGGCGGAAATTCTCTTCGTTGAGGGTATACCCCGGAATTAACGGCACCCGAGGAATGACCTGAATATTCGCCGCGACCAGCCGGGTGAAATTATCCCGCACCCGCTGCATATTTATCTGCAGTACCGTTTGAGCCTGGACGGCATCCATAATTTTCAGATCGAACAGCACTTCATCGCAGGTTTGCGCCAGCGGGAAAAAACGGCTGAACGCCGCGTCGCCCGCGGTTTCAATGGCGGTGCGGATCCCCCATTCGCGCAGCCGGCGCAGCAGACGCGTGGCAAATTCAGCCTGCATCAGCACTTCACCGCCCGACAGGGTCACGCCGCCGCCGGAAGCGCGGAAGAAGACCTCATCTTTCAGCACCTCTTTAAGCAGATTATCCAGGGTGACGTCGCGGCCAATCTGCTCCCAGGCGCCGGTGGGGCATTCGACCACATCCTGCTGGCAATGGGCGCAGTGCAGGCACTTGCTCTCCCGACGCACGATCTGGATTTTGGGCGAGATCGACTCCGGGTTGGCGCACCACGGGCAGGCGTGCGGGCAGCCCTTAAAGAACACGACGGTGCGGATCCCCTGACCGTCGTTCAGCGAGTAGCGCTGGATGTTAAAAATGCGCGCCCTGTCGGCGCGCGTGGCCATCACCTCACAGCTGATGCGCGGTGCGACGGATAATGTCATCCTGAATCTCCTGCGACAGCTCGACGAAAAAGGCGCTGTAGCCCGCGACGCGCACCACCAGACCGGCAAAATCCTGCGGACGCTGCTGAGCTTCGCGCAGCGTATCGGCGTTGACCACGTTGAACTGAATATGCTGCAGCTTGAGCCGGGTGAAGGCCTGTAAAAAATCCGCCAGCTTGTTGAGCCCGCTATCTCCGGCCAGCGTCGCCGGCGTGAACTTAACGTTCAGCAGCGTTCCGTTGGAGAGCAGGGTGTTATCCAGTTTGCTGACCGATTTCAGCACCGCCGTCGGCCCGAGGGCATCCTGACCGACCATCGGCGACAGCCCGCCGTCCGCCAGCTGTTCCCCGGCCAGGCGTCCGTCCGGCGTCGCGCCGACCACCGAGCCCAGCGGCACGTGGGCAGAGACGGTGTAGGAACCTGGGGTAAAGCGACCGCCGCGCGGATTCTCATAGCGCTCCACCTCTTTACAGTAAAAACGCAGCAGATCGGCGCTGATGTTGTCCACCTCGTCGATATCGTTCCCGTACTTTTCAAAGCGGTTGATCAGCCGGGCGCGAATTTTGTCGCCCTCCGGCGTCTGGAAGTTGGCTTTCAGCACCGCCACCAGCTCGGCGAAGCTCAGGCGTTTTTGCTCAAACACCATCCCGTTGAGGGCGTGCAGCGAGTCGCTCAGGTTGGCAATGCCGATGCCCTGCACACCGGAGAAGTTATAGCGCGCGCCGCCTTCGGTAATGTCTTTGCCATGCGGCACGCAATCCTCGACGAACGAGGAGAGCAGCGGTACCGGCGCCCAGTCGCGGTGGCCGATATCGCAGATATTGCTGCCTTCAACCATCAGCCTGATGTAGTAGCGGATCTTGTCGCGGATCTGCGTCATCAGCCCGTCCCGGCTGACGTCCGGATTGCTTTCGTTTTCCAGCATCACGATTTCCATCACCTTCAGCAGGTTGAACATCGCGATATCGTGCAGGCCGTACGTCCGTCCGGGGATCGACAGCTCCACGCAGCCGACCACCGCGTAATCCCGCGCGTCTTCCAGCGACACGCCGCGGTTGAGGAACGCCGGGATCACCACTTCATCGTTGAAGATTTGCGGAATACCGGTGCCCAGACGGATGGTCTCGGCGGTTTTGCGCAGGAAAGGGCGGTCAATCAGCTCGTTGACCCGCACGCCGAGGTTCGGCTGCGGCAGACGAACGTTCTGATAGGCGTCGAGGGACAAAAAGGAGAGGATATTCACCGCGCTGCGCCCGGTTTCGGTGAGGCCGCCGAGCAGGGCGGTATAGCCGGTGGGGAAGCCGGCGAAATATCGCGCGCTGCTGGTGGATCGCAGCAGGACGATATCGTTGCACTTCACCCACAGTGACTCGAGCAACTCCTGCAGGCACTGCGGATCCTGGCCGCGATTCAGCGATGCCTGATAATAGGGCAGCATGTACTGGTCAAAGCGCCCCAGGGAAATCGAGCTGGCGTTAGATTCGTACTGCAAAATGATGTTCATATACCAGAACAGCTGGCAGGCCTGAGGGAAATCTTCCGGGCGGTGCAGGGCGTTATGGCGGGAAATCGTGGCAATGGTTTCCAGCTCTTTGCGCCGCACCGGGTCAACGCAGGCGGCGGCCATCTCGTCAGCCAGGGTCGCATAGCGCAGAATATGGCGCTGGGCGGCCTGCAGCAGGATCAGCACCGCCTCGTAGAACGTGTTTTGCGGCTGCTGAGTGTGGAGGGCGTCAATCTCCGCCACCAGTGCGGCGAGGCCATTGTCCAGCAGGCGCGGGTAGTCGATGATGATATGCCCCTGGCCCTTATCGGTCTGGTTGACGCTAAAAATCTGCGTGCTGATGGCGCGTTTAACCTCATCGGTCATCTGCTGGTTGATAAAGTCCTTCATTGAGCGCTTTTCCCAGTACGGGAACAGCTCTTCACGATAGATGCGTTTGTCTTCTTCGCTAATGTTGAAGCGGTCCTGCGGGCGGGTCGGGAATTGATCCAGCTCTTTAAGCAGCCAGTAGGGGTCCATCTCCGGAGAGATAATACCGGCGCGCGGCTTCACGGTGCGGTTACCGGCGATCAGTTCATCATCACGAATCGAAATCTGCACATGGTCGAGGATCCAGGCGGTCGCTTTGGCCCGGCGGATCATCACCGGTTGTCCTTCCGTTTGCTGATGGCTGGCGGTATAGAGCAGGGCGCGCTCGAGGGAGATCTCCCGCGGCTGGGCGAACAGACGGTCTTTCAGGCGTTGAGTGCGATTGGTCATGACAAACTCCATGTTATTCAGGCGGGGCACAAACCGTGCCCCGCGTGTTTCATTCAGGCTTTCTGGGCAAGATGGCTGTCGATTTTGTTCATAATGGCGTCGGCCCGTTTCACCGCGTCGCTGATGTTGACGCGCACGATGGTTTTACCGGCGAAGCGCTCTTCGAACTTGATACCGATATCTTTGGTGAGGATCACGATATCGGCGCCGGCGACGTCTTCGTCGGTCAGTTCGTTCTCAATCCCGATAGAGCCCTGCGTTTCGACTTTGACCTGCCAGCCCTTGGTTTTGGCGGCGCTTTCCAGCGACTCGGCGGCCATATAGGTATGGGCAACGCCAGACGGGCAAGCGGTAACGGCGATAATTTTGGTCATACAATATTCCTTCCCGTGTATCAGTTAATTTCGAAATCAAGATCTATCTCGTCGTCGGCTTTCGCGGCGGACGCTTTCTTTCTGGCGAGGGCTTTGAGCAGGATGACGCAGCCCGCGCTGACTACGGCCCCCACCAGCAGGCCCGCAATAAAGCCGCCTTTGCCCTGTACCACCGGCAGGACAATCAGCCCACCCCAGCCGGCGTAACACTGTGCGCCGAGCAGCGCCGCGGTCACGCAGCCTGCGGCGGCACCAATCATATTGGCGGGGATCACCCGCAGCGGGTCAGCGGCGGCAAAAGGAATGGCGCCTTCGGTGACGCCCACGCATCCCATCACCAGCGCGGCTTTACCGGTTTCGCGTTCTTCAGCGGAGAAGTATTTGCGGCCAATCAGCGTCGCCAGACCCATGCCCAGCGGCGGAACGGCGATACCGACGGCGGCGATGGCGACCACGCTGTAGACGCCCTGTGAGACGCAGATCAGCATGAAGGCGTAGGCCACTTTGTTAACCGGGCCGCCCATGTCGAAGGCCAGCATCAGTCCCATAATGACGGCCAGCACGATGATGCTGCCTTCGCGCATTCCCTGCAGCCACCCGGTCAGGCTGGCGGTCAGCGCGCCAATCGGCTCACCGAGGCCCCACATCATGATCCCGGCGGTAATAAAGGTGCCGATAATGGGAATAACGAAGATTGGCATCACCGAGCGCAGCACTTTGTGCACCGGGATTTTTTTCAGGTAGTAGACCACCAGGCCGCCAATCAGCCCGGCAATCAGCGCGCCGAAGAAACCGGCGCCAAAGCTGTTGCCGACCCAGGCGCCGATGGCGCAGGGGGCCAGCGCCGCGCGGTCGGCGATGGAGTAGCCGATGTAGGCCGCCAGAAACGGTACCATCAGCGTCAGGCCGGCCACGCCGATATCAAACAGTTTTTTGAGGTTAGGATCGGAGACCGCGTCGGGTACCGCCCCCTTGCCATACAACATCACGGAGACCGCCAGCAGGATCCCCCCGGACACGACAAATGGGATCATGTGCGAGACCCCGGTCATCAGGTGCTGGCGTGTATTTTTTAGTATTTGCACCAGTTCGTTCATCATTTTTCTCCTGAGCGCTGTGTGGCCCGTGGCTGAGTTGATGCATCAACCTTAGAAAAAGGGCGACGCTTAAAACAGTAGAGAAAAAGTGCATTTACTGGATATTTGTAAGGTGAGCGGAAAATTGCGATCCACCTCAAATCTTAGTCTTGCTGGGGTATTGAATCATTTTGAGACGCGATTTGTGATGGCGGGCATAAAAACGAACGAAGCATACAATTGTCCAGTAATTGCCAGTTTTGTCGTGTAGTGACTGGCAAAGACATTCTTTACCTTTTGAATAACTCACGCATTGCTCAGGAGGAAGGCGATGGCTCTGGTAATTGAATTCATTTGTGATTTGCCCAATGGCGTCCATGCGCGACCGGCAAGTCTGGTTGAAACGCTGTGCAACAAGTTTTCGTCTTCGGTCGAATGGGTCAATACCCGCAGCGACGGGCGCGGCAATGCTAAAAGCGCGCTGGCGATTATCGGCACGAATACCATCAAAGGGGATGGCTGCCAGCTGATTATTGAGGGTCAGGACCAGCAGCAGGCGTTCGATGCGCTGTCGGCGTTTATGCGTGATGAATTTCCGCACTGCGATACGCCGCTGCCGACGGCGGACAAGGTGGATATCCAGCCGGTGCCGCAATCGCTGTCGGGTCTGAATCCAACCCTGTTCCACGCGTTACCGGTCTGCGCCGGCAGCGCCGGGGGCGTGCTCACGCACCTGAAATCGCTGGATCTGCGCGATACCGGGACGTTGCCTGCGGCGGGGAGCATCGAGCAGGAGCAGGCGTTGCTCGATAACGGCCTGACGCTGCTGGTCAAAAATATCGAGTTTCGGCTGCTGGACAACGACGGAACCGCCAGCGCGATCCTCGACGCGCATCGCTCTCTGGCCACCGACGCCTCCCTGCGCCAGCATCTGCTGGGCGGGCTGCTGACCGGCCTGAGCTGTGCCGAGGCGATCGTTGCCACTGGCGAACATTTTTGCGCGCAGTTCAGCGCCTCCGGGAACGCTTATCTGCAGGAGCGGGTACTGGACGTTCGCGATGTCTGCTTCCAGCTGCTGCAGCACATCTATGGCGAATCGCGCTTTCCGGCGCCGGGCAAACTGACGCAAGCCGCCGTGTGCCTTGCCGATGAGTTAACCCCCAGCCAGTTTCTGGAGCTGGATAAAACGCTGCTCAAAGGCCTGCTGCTGCGCAGCGGCGGCACCACTTCACATACGGTGATCCTCGCGCGGTCGTTCAATATTCCGACCCTGGTGGGGGTGGATATGGCGGCGCTGTTGCCGTGGGTTGACCGGCCGGTGCAGATCGACGGCAACGCCGGCCTGGTGGTGGTGCAGCCGGACGAGGCGGTGGCGCGCTACTATCGGCAGGAAGCCTGGGTGCAGGATCAGATACGCCAGCAGCAGCAGGCCTGGCTGGATAAAGCGGGCCGCACCGAAGACGGCATACGCGTAGAAGTGGCGGCGAATATCGCCCACTCTGTCGAGGCCGCGTCGGCGTTCGGTCACGGCGCGCAGGCGGTGGGGCTGTTCCGCACCGAAATGCTGTATATGGATCGCCCGAGCGCGCCGTCGGAAAACGAGCTCTACAATATTTTTTGCCAGGCGCTGGAGCCGGCCAACGGACGCAGCATTATCATTCGCACCATGGATATCGGCGGCGATAAGCCCGTGTCCTACCTTAATATTCCGGCGGAGAACAACCCGTTCCTCGGCTACCGGGCGGTGCGGATCTATGAAGAGTATCAGGCGCTGTTCCGTACCCAGCTGCGGGCGATTTTGCGCGCGTCGGCGCACGGTTCGCTGAAGATCATGATCCCAATGATTTCCTCAATGGAGGAGATTTTATGGGTGAAGGAGCAGCTGGCGGATGCCAAACAGTCGCTACGCAGCGAACACATTCCGTTTGATGAGACGATCCCGTTCGGGATTATGCTCGAAGTGCCGTCGGTGATGTTTATCATCGACCAGTGCTGTGAAGAGATTGATTTCTTTAGCATCGGCAGCAACGACCTGACCCAGTATCTGCTGGCGGTGGATCGCGATAACGCCAGGGTGACGCGTCACTATAACAGCCTCAATCCGGCATTTTTACGCGCGCTGGATTATGCGGTTCAGGCGGTGCATCGCCAGGGGAAATGGATCGGCCTGTGCGGCGAGCTGGGGGCCAAAGGGTCGGTGCTGCCGCTGCTGGTGGGGCTGGGGCTGGACGAACTGAGCATGAGCGCACCGTCGATCCCGGCCACCAAAGCGCGTCTGGCACAGCTCGATAGCCGCGCCTGTCGGCAGTTGCTGAATCAGGCGATGCAGTGTCGCACCTCGCTGGAGGTGGAGCATCTGCTGGCCCAGTTCCGCATGACCCAGCAGGATGCGCCGCTGATTACCCCCCAGTGCATTACGCTGAACAGCGACTGGCGCAGCAAAGAGGAGGTGATCAAAGGCATGACCGATAACCTGCTGTTGGCCGGGCGCTGCCGTTACCCACGCAAGCTGGAGGCCGACCTGTGGGCCCGCGAGGCGGTGTTCTCCACCGGTTTAGGTTTTAGTTTTGCCATCCCGCACAGCAAGTCGGAGCATATCGAGCAGTCGACCATCAGCGTGGCGCGTCTGGCGCAGCCGGTGGCGTGGGGCGATGACGAGGCGCAGTTTGTGATTATGCTGACCCTCAACAAGCATTCCGCTGGCGACCAGCATATGCGGATCTTCTCGCGGCTGGCGCGACGCATTATGCACGAAGCGTTCCGGCAATCGCTGGTGACCGCCGAAAGCAGCGAGGCGATTGCCGCGCTGCTGCAGCGGGAGCTGGAGCTGTAACCCGGGCGTCCTCCCCGGTGGCGCTGCGCTGACCGGGCTACGGGCTTGCGGTAGCCCGGACAGGCGCAACGCGCCGGGGGATTTTCCTTACCGGCCGAGCGCCTGGCA
Source organism: Enterobacter sp. JUb54 (assembly GCF_014298075.1). Classification (GTDB taxonomy): domain Bacteria; phylum Pseudomonadota; class Gammaproteobacteria; order Enterobacterales; family Enterobacteriaceae; genus Klebsiella; species Klebsiella lignicola. The sequence goes on along the minus strand of NZ_CP060418.1, from coordinate 2,067,756 downwards.
AATTGCGGCGCCCACCTGCTGGGTGGAGGCGCTGCCCTGCATATCCGGCGTTTTCGGTCCGCTGGCGATGGTCTGCTCAATCGCCGCCAGAATACCGTCATGGGCGGCCCGATAACGCGCATCTCCGTTGCCGAGGAAATCGAGCATCATCGCCCCGGCCCAGATGGTGGCGATGGGGTTGGCGATATTTTTACCGTAGATATCCGGCGCCGAGCCGTGAACCGCTTCAAACAGCGACGGGAAGGTGCGCTCCGGATTGAGGTTTGCCGACGGGGCAATCCCGATGGTGCCGGTACAGGCCGGGCCGAGGTCGGAGAGGATATCGCCGAACAGGTTTGAGGCAACCACTACGTCAAAACGCTCCGGCTGTAGCACAAAGCGGGCGCACAGAATATCAATATGCTGCTTGTCCCACTGTACCTGCGGATAGTGCTGAGCCATGGCTTCAACCCGCGAGTCCCAGAATGGCATGCTGATGGCGAGGCCGTTGGATTTGGTCGCCGATGTTAACGTCTTGCGCGGGCGACTTTGCGCCAGCTCAAAGGCGTAGCGCAGGATCCGGTCCACGCCGCGGCGGGTAAACACCGACTCCTGAATCACCACTTCATGCTCGGTCCCAGGATTAACATGCCCGCCGAGGGCGGAATATTCCCCTTCGGTATTCTCGCGCACTACGTAAAAATCGATATCGCCGGGCTGCTTACCTGCCAACGGGCAGGGAACCCCAGGGAACAGACGCACCGGGCGCAGGTTGACGTACTGGTCGAACTCGCGGCGGAACTTCAGCAGCGAACCCCACAGGGAGATGTGATCCGGCACAATATCCGGCCAGCCGACCGCGCCGAAATAGATCGCATCGAACGGTTTCAGTTGCGCCTGCCAGTCGTCGGGCATCATTTTTCCGTGCCGGGCGTAGTAATCGCAGCTGGCCCATTCAATGTGCTCGAAGCTTAACGCCAGCCCCCAGCATTCGGCAGCGGCCTGCAGTACGCGAATGCCCTCAGGCAGCACTTCTTTACCGATGCCATCGCCGGGGATGGCGGCAATACGTAGGGTTTTATTCATCGTTGTTCTCAGTTTGCGGTAAGGAAAATTGACTTCACCGCTATCCTATAATTGACTGATTCATAATTAATCCCGTCAACTGGTGAAACATAAAACACGAATCATGAATAATCTGCCGCTGCTGAACGATTTACGCGTCTTTATGCTGGTCGCCCGTCGCGCCGGTTTTGCCGCCGCCGCCGAAGAGCTGGGCGTTTCGCCGGCGTTTGTCAGCAAGCGGGTGTCGTTGCTGGAGCAAACGCTTAATGTCCAACTGCTGCACCGCACCACCCGCCGGGTCGCCATCACCGAAGAGGGGGAGCGTATCTACGAATGGGGGCAGCGCATTTTGCAGGATGTCGACCAGATGATGGATGAGCTCTCGGACGTGCGGCAGGTGCCGCAGGGGACGCTGCGGATTATCAGCAGCTTTGGCTTTGGCCGCCGGGTGGTCGCTCCGGCGCTGTCTGAGCTGGCCCAGCGCTATCCGCAACTGGAGATCCGTTTTGATGTCGCCGACCGGCTGGTGGACTTAGCCAATGAGGGGGTCGATCTGGATATCCGCGTGGGGGACGATATCGCTCCCCATCTGATTGCCCGCAAGCTGGCCACCAATCACCGTATTCTCTGCGCCTCACCGGAATTTGTGGCCCGTCATTCCCGGCCAAAGCAGCTGAGCGACCTTGCCGCGCTGCCTTGCCTGGTGATCAAAGAACGCGACCGGCCCTTTGGCGTCTGGCAGCTGCACGATAAAGAGGGGGAGCACGCGATTAAAGTGACCGGGCCGCTGTCGTCGAACCACGGCGAAATCGTCCACCAGTGGTGTCTGGAGGGCCAGGGGATCGCGCTGCGATCGTGGTGGGACGTCAGGGAGAATATCGCCAGCGGCAATCTGCTGCATCTGCTGCCGGAGTATTATCAGCCCGCCAGCATCTGGGCGGTGTACGTGTCGCGGCTGGCGACCTCGGCGAAAATTCGCATCTGCGTGGAGTTTTTGCGCCACTACTTTCAGCAGCATTTCCCCCAGAGCCTGCCGGAACAGGAGAGAGAGGCAAGGTTGCCGACGGCGGGCGCCGTCGGCAGAGGGGATTAAACGCCCAGCCGGTCGCGCAGGCTGTAGTAGGCCGCGCCCATGGCGGTAAACGGAATGCGCAAACTGCGCCCACCGGGGAACGGATAGTGCGGCAGGTTGGCAAAGGCGTCGAAGCGCTCGGCATCCCCGCGCAGCAGCTCGGAAATCAGCCGTCCGGCGAGGTGGGTACAGGTCACGCCGTGCCCGCTGTAGCCCTGCATGTAATAGATGTTGTTATCGAGGCGGCCAAACTGCGGCATCCTCGAGAGCGTCAGCAGGAAGTTGCCGGTCCAGCGGTAGTCGATTTTCACCCCTTGCAGCTGCGGGAAGGTTTTCAGCAGCTTCGGCATAATCAGGCGCTCGACGTCGTCCGGGTCACGGGCGCCGTAGACCACGCCGCCGCCGTATAGCAGGCGGTTGTCGCCGGTCAGGCGGTAGTAATCCAGCAGATAGTTACAATCTTCGACGCAGTAGTTTTTCGGGATCAGCGAGCGCGCGACCTCCTTCGAAAGCGGTTCGGTGGTGACGACCTGGGTGCCGCACGGCATGCTGCGTTTGGCCAGTTCTGGCTCGACTTTATCGCCAAGGTAGGCGTTGCCGGCGACGATCACGTAGCGGGCGGTGACCTGGCCTTTGGCGGTGGTCACCACCGCCGGGCTGGTGTGCTGGATGCGGGTGACCGGTGACTGCTCGTACACCCGGCCGCCGTTAAGGCGAATGGCATCTGCTTCGCCGATGGCCAGATTGAGCGGATGAATATGGCCGCCGCTATGGTCGAGCAGGGCGCCGGTGTAGCGGTCGCTGTTAACTTCCTGGCGGATGGCGCTGGCGTCCAGCAGCTCCAGCTGCTGATTACCGTAGCGCTCCCAGTTCGCTTTCTGCTCTTCCAGGGTTTCCAGCTGTTTGTGGTTCATCGCCACAAACAGGCCGCCGGGGCGGTAGTCGCACTGGATCTGGTAGCGCTGGATGCGCTCGCGAATAATATTGCCGCCTTCGAACATCATGCTGCCGAGCATGCGGGCCGCGTCGGGGCCGTAGGTTTTTTCAATCACGTCGATATCGCGGCTGTAGGAGTTGACCAGCTGGCCGCCGTTGCGCCCGCTGGCGCCGAAGCCAATGCGCGCGCTTTCCAGCAGCACCACGTCGTAGCCCATTTCGGCCAGATGGAGGGCCGAAGAGAGGCCGGTATAGCCGCCGCCGATAACGCAGACATCGCAGCTGATGGATTCGCTCAGCGTCGGAAAGGGTTCGTAGCTGTTGGCGCTGGCGGCGTAATAACTGGTGGTATGTTCGGTCATGATTAAGACTCCAGAGTCATCCATATCGTTTTCAGTTCGGTGAATTTTTCCAGCGCGTGCAGCGACTTATCTCGTCCGTTGCCGCTCTGCTTATACCCGCCAAACGGCACGGTCATGTCACCATCGTTATAGTTGTTCACAAACACGGAGCCGGCTTTCAGACGGCGGCTCATCCGGTGGGCGCGGGAAAGATCGCGGGTCCAGACCGCGGCGCCCAGGCCGTAATCGCTGTCATTAGCGAGGCGCAGGGCTTCCTCTTCCGAGGTGAAGCGGGTTACCACCAATACCGGGCCAAAAATCTCCTCGCGGCTCAGCGGGGACGTCGGGTCAACGTCGACGAAAATCGTCGGGCCGACGGCGGCGGGCCACGGATTTTTGCGCCCGTCCAGCAGCAGGGTGCTGTGACTTTCTCCGACGCGGATGAAGCTGTGCACGCTGTCGGCATGGGTGTTATCGATCAGCATTCCCATGGTGGTCTCGGGATCCAGCGGGTTGCCCGGCTGCCAGAGGCGCGCCTGCTCCTGCAGGCGGCGCAGGAACTCGTCGGCGATGCTCGCTTCGACCAGCAGACGGGTGCCGGCGATGCAGACCTGGCCCTGGTTGTAGAAGATGCCGCCGGCGGTGGCGTTAACCGCTTTTTGCAGGTCCGGGCAGTCGGCAAAGACGATGTTGGCGCTCTTGCCGCCCGCTTCCAGCCAGACGCGTTTCATGTTGCTGTCGCCGGCATCTTTTAACAGCTGTTTGCCGGTCCGGGTGGAGCCGGTAAAGGTCAGCACTTCGACGTCGGGGTGTAGCGACAGGGCCTGGCCCGCTTCGTGGCCGTAGCCGCTGATCACGTTCAGCACGCCATCCGGCAGGCCGGCCTCTTTCGCCAGTCCGGCCAGACGCAGGGCGGTCAGCGGGGATTTTTCTGACGGTTTGAGGATCACGCTGTTGCCGGTTGCCAGCGCCGGGCCAAGCTTCCAGCAGGCCAGCAGCAGAGGGAAGTTCCATGGCACCACGGCGGCAATGACGCCAACCGGTTCGCGGACGATCATCGCCAGTTCATTAGCGCCGGTGGGGGCCACTTCGCCATACACTTTGTCGATGGCTTCGGCGTACCAGCGGATGGCGCGGGCGGCGCCGGGAATATCGTCACGCAGGCTGTGGCGGATCGGCTTCCCGGTATCGAGGGTTTCCAACAGCGCCAGCTCTTCACGATGAAGCTCCATCAGGTCCGCCAGCTTGTTGAGCACGGCTTTGCGTTGCGCCGGCGAGGCCTGGGACCAGTCTCCGCGATCGAACACGCGACGGGCGGCCTGCACGGCGAGTTCGACGTCGGCCTTTTTGCCCCGGGCAACGTGCGCCAGGGTCTGCTGTGCGGCGGGGTCGATGGTTTCAAACGTGGTATTATCGACAGCAGAGCAATAGTCGCCATTAATAAATAACCGCGTTTCAATCTCCATGCTTTTCGCTTTATCCTGCCACCAGGCCAGATGTTTGAAATCCATATAAGACTCCTTAATCACATAATCGAATTGTAGGCATGCCGGACCGTGCGGGGCGCAGGGCGTCCCCGGGGTCAGATACCGTTATTGCGCGTTTTATTCGCGCCTGTGTATTAGTCGGGCCCGCAGGAAATAAGCCGCCGCGCGACGCAGCAGAATCGTTGCGCAGCAGCATATTTGCGTGTTCTTCGCGCCGCGGGAAAAAGGCTTCCGACGGCGCTGGCCTGAAGAAAGCCTGAGATAGTCTCAGGCTAAAAAATCAGAATGTGGTGGGAGTATGGGCACTGATAATTCGGCAGACGCCTGCCGAGGTATTGCTGAAACTGTGCGGTATGCCGGTATTAATGGCATAGCTCTGTCCAGCCACCAGATGATACGACTGGCCGTTCATCTCCAGTACGACTTCACCTTCCAGTATGGTGCCTATTTCCTCACCCTGATGTTTGATCCTCTCCCCGGTCGTGGTTCCAGGCTGGTAAGTTTCAAAAATCATCGCCAGCGTACGGTTCGGATTTCCATTGTGGACCAGCTTCATCGAAACCCCCTGACTGCCGATTTCGATAAGGTCATCCTGATTAATCACCACCTGGGGTTCATCAGGTTTTTCTGGTTCAGAAAAGAATTCCGAGAGCGACAGCCCATAAACTTTCAGCAGCTTTTGCAGCGTACTGATGGCAGGACTGACTTTGTCCTGTTCTATGGTGCTGATGGCACTATGTGTTAACCCAGACAGTTCGGCGGCACGACGTTGTGAGAGACCCAGCTGTTGGCGGATCGCTGACAGACGTTTTCCTGGCGCCAGGCCGTCATCGCTCATATTTGCATTTCCTTAACTGTAATGGTCAGAGCCGCTGCTTTTCAGCCATGTGGTTCTGACAGGCGGTGATAAAACCTTCAAACAACAAACGCGAGAGGGCGTATTCGCTACTGTTCCATTCTGGGTGCCATTGCACGCCCAGCGCGAAAGGGTGGTCATTGACGCTGACCGCCTCAGCCAGCCCATCCGAAGAACGAGCTTCGACGCGCAGACGTGAGCTTACGGTGCGTGCGCCCTGCCCATGTAGCGAGTTTACCCAAAACGTGTTGCAGCCCGGTATTAACTGAGAAAGTAATCCTCCTTCCTGAACCAGTACTTCGTGAGAGGGGGCATATTGTTGCTCAACCGGCAGCTCCGGATCTTCGCGATGCTCAAGGAGCTCCGGCTGCTCGAAAAGACGACGATACAGAGTCCCTCCGGTGGCGACAACCAGTTCCTGTAACCCACGGCAGATGGCGAAAATGGGGATGCGCCTTTCGAGCGCGGCGTTAATCAATGCCATGCTCAGAAGATCACGCCCGGGATCGGCGTCAGGCTCATCGCCGTTTTCACCATAAAGGTGCGGCTGCACATTGCTAGGGCTGCCTGGCAGGTAGATGCCATCCAGTTTCGGTAACAACGCGGCAAGCATTTCCGGCTCGGCCAGCGCGTGCGGCAGGGCAATCGGCAACCCTCCGGCGTTAATAATGGCATTCAGGTACTTTTCTTGCAGAGTCTGGGTCTGGTGACCCTTCAGCCTGTTCCTGCACATCACGACACCAATAACTGGTCTGTACATTATATTTTCCATGATCGCCCTCACAAAGTGGACTAAATAATGACCGTTTAGCGTGCCAAATGGCCATATCGTTCAATATTTTCTCAATCTAGCAGCGCAAATAGCCGTTTGCAAACTTAATTTAACATTTGACAAACATTTTGTTTGCATACACATTCGAATGGTGGACATTATATTTAACGGCAAGATAGCCAGCGGTCCGAAACCAACACAACGGCGGTGAATGATGGAAACCAATATTGTAGAAGTTGAGAATTTTGTTCAGCAGTCAGAAGAGAGACGGGGCAGCGCATTCACTCATGAGGTGAAGCGCTACCTTGAACGTTATCCCGAGACGCAGTATGTCGATGTGTTGCTGACCGACCTGAACGGCTGCTTCCGTGGCAAACGTATTCCGGTCTCGAGCCTGAGCAAACTGGAAAAAGGCTGCTACTTCCCGGCGTCGGTTTTTGCCATGGATATTCTCGGCAATGTGGTGGAAGAGGCCGGTCTTGGCCAGGATATGGGCGAGCCGGATCGTTCCTGCATCCCGGTGCCGGGGACCTTAACCCCGTCGGCTGCCGATCCGCAATCTATCGCTCAGGTACAGCTGACGATGGTGGATGAAGATGGCGCTCCCTTTGACGTTGAGCCGCGGAACGTACTTAACCGCCTCTGGCAGCAGTTGCGCCAGCGCGGATTGTTCCCCGTGGTAGCGGTAGAGCTGGAGTTCTATTTACTGGATCGTAAACGTGATGCCGAAGGCTATCTACAGCCACCTTGCGCGCCGGGCACCGGCGATCGCAACACCCAGAGCCAGGTCTACTCGGTGGACAACCTCAACCACTTCGCTGACGTGCTCAATGACATCGATGAACTGGCCCAGCTGCAGCTGATTCCGGCCGATGGCGCGGTGGCCGAAGCCTCACCGGGTCAGTTTGAAATCAACCTGCACCATACCGATAACGTGCTCGATGCCTGCGATGATGCGCTGGCGTTAAAACGCCTCGTGCGTTTGATGGCCGAGAAGCATAAGATGCATGCCACTTTTATGGCCAAGCCTTATGAAGAGCACGCGGGCAGCGGGATGCACATCCATATCAGCATGCAAAACCACCGTGGCGAAAACGTGCTGGCGGACGCCGACGGCGAGGATTCTGCGCTGTTGAAACGCGCGCTGGCCGGGATGATTGACCTGATGCCGTCGTCGATGGCGCTGTTGGCGCCGAACGTTAACTCGTGGCGTCGTTTCCAGCCGGGGATGTATGTCCCGACTCAGGCCTCCTGGGGGCATAACAACCGCACCGTGGCGCTGCGGATCCCGTGCGGCGATCGTCAGAACCACCGCGTGGAGTATCGCGTGGCGGGAGCGGATGCCAACCCGTATCTGGTGATGGCGGCGATTTTCGCCGGCATATTGCACGGGCTGGACAATACGCTGCCGCTGCAGGAAGAAGTGGAAGGCAATGGCCTGGAGCAGGAAGGGCTGCCGTTCCCGATCCGTCAAAGCGATGCGCTGTGGGAGTTTATGCAAAACGATAGCCTGCGCGCGCGGCTGGGTGAGCGTTTCTGCCACGTTTATCACGCCTGTAAGAATGATGAATTAATGCAGTTTGAACGGCTTATCACCGAAACCGAAATTGAGTGGATGTTGAAAAACGCCTGATGGTTGCCCCGCAAGGGGCCGCTACCGTCGAGCGATAAAGTTGCATCATACGGCCTGAGCGGAGCCTGGTCGGACGTTTTTGCTGGAAGTCCAGCGATTTCCCGGATGTCGCGTAAAGGAGCGCAGGCGATACCGGGCTTCAGTTAACGACACAGTGTGTGACGAGGAAAGAGATGATGCCGATGTTCAAATATCCGCAGGGAGAAGGGGGCCATGAAGGCCGCAAGATGTCCGAATCAACCGCCGCTCGTCGGTCTGTCCTGAACGATTTTTTATGCCTTACCCCCCTGTTAAGCAGGTTTGTCACCCGATCATTGTGCGCACAAACCAACGTTTGCATGGGGGGGGATGCTCATGGTTGCTAACACCTCGCTCGATGTGTCGTCTGCCGCCGGCAAACCCGGCCTGCGCAAGTCGCTCAAGCTGTGGCAAGTGGTGGTAATGGGGTTGGCCTATCTCACCCCGATGTCGGTATTTGATACCTTCGGGATTGTGTCCGGCATCAGCAACGGCCACGTGCCCGCTTCCTATCTTCTGGCGCTGGCCGGAGTGCTGTTTACCGCGATCAGCTACGGTAAGCTGGTGCGGCAGTTCCCGGAGGCCGGGTCGGCGTACACCTACGCGCAGAAGTCGATCAGTCCTCACGTCGGCTTTATGGTGGGCTGGTCATCGCTGCTCGATTACCTGTTCTTACCGATGATTAACGTCTTACTGGCGAAGATCTATCTGTCGGCGCTGTTCCCGGAAGTGCCGCCGTGGATCTGGGTGGTGGGGTTTGTCGTGATTCTGACGGCGGCGAATCTTAAAAGCGTTAACCTGGTGGCGAACTTTAATACTCTGTTTGTGCTGGTGCAGATTGCGATCATGGTGGTGTTTATCTTCCTGGTGGTGCAGGGGCTGCACAAAGGGGAAGGGGTTGGCACCGTATGGTCGTTGCAGCCGTTTATCAGCCAGAACGCGCATCTGATCCCGATTATTACCGGGGCGACGATCGTCTGCTTCTCGTTCCTTGGTTTTGACGCGGTGACGACGCTGTCAGAAGAGACCCCGGACGCCGCGCGGACGATCCCGAAAGCGATTTTCCTGACGGCGGTGTACGGCGGGATTATCTTTATCGTCGCCTCGTTCTTTATGCAGCTCTTTTTCCCTGATATCAGCCGCTTTAAGGACCCGGATGCAGCGCTGCCGGAAATTGCGCTGTATGTCGGCGGCAAGCTGTTCCAGTCAATTTTCCTGTGCACTACCTTCGTGAATACCCTGGCGTCGGGCCTGGCGTCGCATGCCAGCGTGTCGCGTCTGCTGTACGTTATGGGGCGGGATAACGTCTTCCCGGAACGTATTTTCGGCTATGTGCATCCGAAGTGGCGGACGCCGGCGCTGAACGTGCTGATGGTCGGGGTAGTGGCGCTGTCGGCGCTGTTCTTCGACCTGGTGACCGCGACGGCGCTGATCAACTTCGGCGCGCTGGTGGCCTTTACCTTCGTTAATCTGTCGGTGTTCAACCACTTCTGGCGGCGCAAGGGCTATAACAAAACGTGGAAGGATCGCCTGCATTATCTGATTCTGCCGCTGATCGGCGCTGCGACGGTGGCGGTGCTGTGGATCAACCTTGAGGCGACATCGTTAACGCTGGGGCTGGTATGGGGCGCGGTGGGGCTGCTGTATTTGACCTATTTAACCCGTCGTTTCCGTCAGCCGCCGCCGCAATTCGATGCGGCGAAAGCCGAGCGGGCATGGGAATCGTAGCCGTTCAGGCTGCTCGGAAGTCAAAGCCGGCATAGTGCCTGAGGCTGGTCACTAAGGTGTCCAGCCTTTTTTGTACGTTGTGACCATCTGAGCGGGCTACTTTCTCTTTTTATGGAAAGGGAGCTGACTGGCGCGGCGTTCTTTGATGTATGACACCAGACTGTAAAGCGCAACCCCCAGCAAAATGACCGCGACAACAATGAGAATAATACCGGACATAAGCGATCCTGGGCTTGAGTGGAAAACATGAACTCTATAAATTTGCCGCCACGATAGCATCAGGATGTGTCTGAAATGTGACATATTGCAGTGATAAATTCGACGTAAATCAGGGTGATATGGTTTTTGTGACTAGCGAACCCGCCGATTTTCTCGCTGAGAAACAATCCGTTAACTGATTTTACAGACGTAAGACCTTCAGGCTGTTACCCTGTACCTGAGTGAGAATTATCTGAGAACAATGCATGTGTAATAGACCTATCGTCGGCCTGCTTGGGCTGACCTTGATCCTGACCTCCTTTACCACTGTGGCAGAGTCAGAGAACCAGCAAACCCGCGAACGGGTTATGGACCAGGTATTAAAACCCTGTGAAGGCAAAAAAGCCGGCGACAAAGTGGTGATGATCGATCGCCGCGGCGGACAGCATGAAGCTATCTGCACCCTGGCGGCGGTCCCGCTGCCGGAGTAACGCCCGCCGCCGTCACGGGATCAGAGATTTTTCGTCCCGCCATCCACCAGGAGCTCGCTGCCAACCACGTAGCCGGACTCATCCGATGCCAGGTACAGCGCGGCTTTGGCCAGCTCCTGCGGGGTGCCCATGCGTCCGACCGGCACCAGGTTCTTGATCTCCTCCTGCAGGGCGCTCATGGCCTCAGCGCTGAGGCCCAGCTTATCCAGCGCCGGGGTGCGAACCGGGCCGGGGCTCAGGCCATTCACGCGAATGCCGCGCGGCAGCAGTTCCGCCGACAGGGTGCGCGCCAGCGACAGCAGCCCGGCTTTACTGGCGGCGTAAGCGCTGCTGGTTGGCAAGCCGATATGGGCGCTGACCGATCCGCACAGAATCACCGACGCGGGGTTGGCGAGCAGCGGCAGCAAGGCCTGCAGTAAGAAGAACGGCCCTTTGAGGTTAACGTTCATCAGCCGATCCCACTCCTCCTCGCGCCATTCACCAAAGTTACCGTGGGTCACGTCACCGGCGTTGATAAACACGGCATCCAGCCGCGGCCAGCGTGCGCTCAGGGTCTCCGCCAGCTGGCGCTGCCCGGCGGCGTCACCGGCATCAGCCGCAATAACCCATGCGTTTTCTCCCAGCAGCGCCTGCGCCTGTTCGCGCGCCGCATGCTGGCGGCCGGTGACCGCGACCTGCGCCCCTTCGGCAATAAATTCCTGCGCGGTGGCGAGGCCGATGCCGCTGGTGCCCCCGGTAATCAGCGTATATTTTCCTGCTAAACGTCCCATGATGATGCTCCTGATTGAGTCTCTGGAAATGGGACTATAAAAGCTTTAGTATCCAAAGGATACCAGGTACCAATTGGATACTAACGAGGCAAAAGGTGTGCTATGGCGAAGACCGCGGCGAGCGTCGATGAAAAAAATTTCGGGCACTCATCTTGCCCGATGACCGACTTTGTTAATCTGATTGCCGGGAAGTGGGCGATCCCGATCCTCTACCGGCTGATCGTCCTCAATGCGCCGGTGCGCTTCGGCGAACTGCTGCGGGCGGCGGCGCCCATCACGCAAAAAGAGCTGACCCGTCAGCTCCGCTTGTTCGAGCAGCGCGGGCTGGTGTCGCGCTGCGTCTATGCCGAAATCCCCCCTCGGGTGGAGTATCAGATAACCGAGCTGGGGCTGTCGATGCGCAGCGCGTTACAGCCGCTGGCGGAGTGGATGAGCCAGCACGGTCATCTGCTGAGGCGTTAAAGTGGGCAGATAAAAATTTCTCCCGGTGCCTCAGTTTGCGAGCGCCGAGGCGGAAAAATGTCATGAATTTGCCACAATAGAAGCGATGAAAATGACTGAGGATAAAGGGATGAGAAAGAGTCTACTCGCAGGTATCGTGGTCCAGGCGCTGGTGTTGTCCGCCGCGGCCCAGGCGCAGGACGCGGTGGCACCGCAGGGTTATCAGCTGCAGCAGGTGTTGATCATGAGCCGTCACAACCTGCGCGCGCCGCTGGCCAATAACGGCAGCGTACTGGAACAGTCGACGCCAAAATCGTGGCCGGAGTGGGATGTTCCCGGCGGTCAGTTGACCACCAAAGGCGGGGTGCTCGAAGTGTACATGGGGCACTATATGCGTGAATGGCTGGCCCAGCAGGGGCTGGTGACCAGCGGTGAGTGCCCGCCGGACAACGCGGTTTACGCTTACGCCAACAGCCTGCAACGGACCGTCGCCACCGCCCAGTTCTTTATCACCGGCGCCTTTCCCGGCTGCGGCGTGACGGTTCATCACCAGCCGCAAATGGGCACCATGGACCCGACGTTTAACCCGGTGATCACCGAAGATTCCGCCGCCTTCAGCGAAAAAGCGGTACAGGCGATGACCAAAGAGCGCCAGGGCATGCAGCTGACCGACAGCTACAAGCTGCTCGAGGAAATGACGGATTACCAAAATTCCCCCTCCTGCAAAGAGAAGCAGGTGTGTGAGTTAAGCGCCGCGAAAGATACTTTCAGCGCGAAATACCAACAGGAGCCGGGGGTTTCCGGGCCGCTGAAAGTGGGTAACTCGCTGGTCGACGCCTTCACGTTGCAGTATTACGAAGGTTTCCCGCTGGACCAGGTGGCATGGGGAGAGATCAAAAGCGATAAGCAGTGGCAGGTGCTGTCGAAGCTGAAAAACGGCTATCAGGACAGCCTGTTCACCTCGCCAGAGGTGGCGCGCAATGTAGCTAAACCGTTGGTGAAATATATCGATAAGGCGCTGGTCGGCGATGCGCAGCAGGCGGCCAAAGTGACGCTGCTGGTGGGGCACGATTCCAATATCGCCTCTCTGCTGACCGCGCTGGACTTCAAGCCTTATCAGCTGCATAACCAGTACGAACGTACCCCCATCGGCGGCAAAATCGTCTTCCAGCGCTGGCATGACAGCGGCAGCAACCGCGAGCTGATGAAAATTGAGTACGTCTATCAAAGCACCTCGCAGCTGCGCAATGCTGAACCGTTAACCCTGCAATCACCACCGCAACGGGTGACCCTGGCGCTTAACGGCTGCCCGGTGGATGCCGACGGGTTCTGCCCGATGACAACCTTTAAGCAGGTGATGAACGAGGCGGCAAAATAGGCATAAAAAAACCGGAGGGCCTGCTGGCCGCTCCGGTTCTCAGTACTGGCGTCCCGGTAGCGATACCGGGGCGTTCTGCGTCAGACGTTTTTACGCTCGATGGTTTGTTCGCCCCAGAACAGCGCGTCTTTGTCCGTTTTGGCGAAGGCCAAAGAGAGCACTTCGTCGCTGCCTTCTTCCCAGATTTTTTCTGCTAGCTTTTCATCGTATTTGGCTAATTCGAAAATCGCCTCGGCGATCTCGATAGAGGTATTACGTAAACTTGCCCATTCGCCCACATGGTGGGTCTTCGCTTCTTGAGTTGGCATGCACATCCTCCTGCTGAAGGTTAGCCGTGTAATTTAACTGCCAGTCCTGCGACGTGTTCACCTTGATAGCGGGCAATCGCCAGCTCTTCCTGACTTGGCTGACGTGAACCGTCGCCGCCGGCGATGGTGGTCGCGCCATACGGCGTACCGCCGCGAACCGCCGACACATCAAAGAGTTCCTGCGCGCCGTAGCCGATTGGCACAATCACCATCCCGTGATGGGCCAGGGTCGTCCAGGTGGAGGTAATGGTTTGTTCTTGCCCGCCACCGGTACCGGTGGAGCAGAAGACGCTGGCCAGTTTGCCGTACAGTGCACCCGATGCCCACAGGCCACCGGTCTGATCGAGGAAGGTGCGCATCTGTCCGGACATATTGCCGAAACGTGTTGGGGTACCAAAGATGATGGCGTCGTACTCTGCCAGTTCCTGCGGCGTGGCGACGGGCGCATTCTGCGTTTTCCCGCCTGCTTTGGCAAACGCCTCTGCTTGCATAGTTTCCGGCACGCGCTTCACGACCACGTCAACGCCATCGACTTTGTTCGCCCCTTCGGCGACGGCATGAGCCATGGTTTCGATGTGTCCATACATTGAATAATAAAGCACCAGAATTTTAGCCATTTGCATCACTCCTCGGTTGCGTATGAGACCAGCCAATCGACTGGCTACCTTTAAAGATAAGGCGTCTGGCTAAGAGTGCAAATCTAACAATCATTTATTTGATTTATAACAAAATTGCAAAAAGTGGGTTGTCGCAAAAAGAAACATCTTTGCCGGACGGCTTTTCGTGAGCCATAAGAAACGCTTAGCGTGACGCGGGCGGGGGAGGGTCTGTTTTACCCCGGCAGGTATTGCAAAATGTTTCTATTTACCAGGCGAATGCGTTTCATTCACTACGCTTAACAGTACGCAGCACCACAATGGCCATGCCCTATGCTGCGCTGCAGGGCCAGGCGCTGCCGGTAATGCAAGATGATGTCTAACCAAGTGGAGGTCAGTGATGGCAAACCATCGTGGCGGTTCCGGCAACTTTGCCGAGGATCGTGAAAGAGCATCAGAAGCAGGTCGCAAAGGTGGCCAGCATAGCGGGGGGAACTTCAAAAACGATCCTCAACGCGCGTCGGAAGCTGGCAAAAAAGGAGGGAAAAACAGTCACGGCAACCGTCATAGCTGACGAGCAGGCTGACTGTTTGTGATGTGGCGTTAATCTCCTGGGCACCCGCCATATCCTCCCCGCCGCCGGTCTCTACCGGCGGTTTTTTTATGCCTGTATACGGGGCGAACGGCACGGTGGGTACCGTCGCCCCGGTGCACAGAGAGGGATTACACAGGCACGTTGGACTGCGCCGTCTCCGGTGCGCGACGGTTAAGCAGGGCGTGGAGCAGGATGGCGCCAAAGGTGGCCGTCCCGATACCGCCGAGGGTAAAGCCGCCGAGGGAGAGGGCAAAATCGCCGGCGCCGAGCACCAGCGTGACCGCCACCATAATCAGGTTGCTGTTGAGGCTCAAATCCACCCGGTGCTGGATCCAGATACGCGCGCCGGCCACCGCAATCAGGCCGAACACCACGATCGACGCTCCACCGATCACCGGTCCGGGAATGGTGTGGATCAGGGCGCCAAACTTCGGCGAGAAGCCGAGCAGGATCGCAATCACCGCCGCCGCCACGAACACCAGCGTGGAGTAGACTTTGGTCACCGCCATCACCCCGATGTTTTCCGCGTAGGTGGTCACCCCGCTGCCGCCAACCGCGCCGGAAAGCATGGTTGCCAGCCCGTCACCGACGAACGCCCGCCCCATGTACGGGTCCATATTGCGCCCGGTCATTCCGGCGACCGCCTTCAGGTGCCCGAGGTTTTCCGCCACCAGGATCACCGCCACCGGGGCGATCAGCATCATCGCCGGACCGCTAAAGGTCGGGGCGGTGAAGTGCGGCATGCCGAACCACGCGGCCTGTTCCAGCAGGCTAAAATCGAGCGGCTTGCCCAGTCCAAACACGTTCGCCAGCAGCGCGTACAGCGCGCAGGCTACGATCAGGCCGACGAGGATCAGCAGACGCTGCACCATTCCGCGGGTAAACACCGCCACCAGCCCGATGCACAGCACGGTCAGCACCGCCATCCAGCCATCGAAGGCCGTGGCCGAGACGCTGCGCACGGCGATGGGCGCGAGGTTCAGGCCGATCGCCATTACCACCGCGCCGGTCACCACCGGCGGCATCAGCCGTTCGATCCAGCGGGTGCCGACTTTCATCACCACCAGGCCAATCAGGGTATACACCAGGCCGCAGGCGATGATCCCGCCGAGCGCGACGCTAAGATTCGGGTTCAGCCCCTGACCGTTAAAGCCGGTCACGGCGATCACCACCCCAATGAAGGCGGCGCTGGAGCCAAGATAGCTGGGCACCCGGCCGCCGGTGACCACGAAAAACAGCAGGGTCCCGACGCCGGAGAGCAAGATCGCGAGGTTCGGATCCAGCCCCATCAGAATCGGCATCAGCACCGTGGCGCCAAACATCGCCACCGCGTGCTGGACGCCCATCACCATCGTCTGCCCGAAGGAAAGCCGTTCATCGGGGGCCACAACGCCGGACGCGGCGGAGGGGGAGGTCAACTGCCAGCGAGGAAAATCGAAAAGTGCCATGATGATATCCCGGGTTTGAGGTTAACAGGCTGGACGCATGAGCGTGTGGTAGCCGCGGTTGAACCACATCAGCCCGCGCGGCTCTGGGTGTCTGACTATATCGGCGACTTCGCAGAACAAAATATCGTGGGTGCCGACGCTGACTATCTGGCTGATACGGCAGTCGAAGCTGACCAGCGCATCGACCAGCCGTGGACAGCCGGTAAGGCCGGTTTGCCATGCGGCGGCGGCAAAGCGCTCTGCCATCGGGGTTTTGCCGCCAAAGACGTTAGATAACGACTCCTGCCCGGCCGCCAGCGTGTTGACGCACAGCGCCTGATGCTGATTGAAGGTCGGCCACACCGAGGCCGAGCGGTTCAGGCACACCAGCAGGGTCGGCGGCGTATCGGTGACGCTGCAGACCGCGCTGGCGGTAAACCCGGCGCGTCCCGCCGGACCGTCGGTGGTAATAATGTTGACCGCCGCGCCGACCTGCGCCATGGCGTCACGAAAATGCTGTTTATCCGCTACGGACATGAGGGCTCCTTACGCCAGCTGGCAGGCATCATCAAACGAAAGACGCGGCAGGCGGCCATACAGCTTGCCGGCGTCGCCATAGCCGATATTGATCAGCAGGTTGCTCTGCCAGCCGCTGTCGGCGAAGAATGCCGCATCGACCTTCTGGCGATCGAATCCCGACATCGGGCCGGTATCCAGCCCGAGGGCGCGGCAGGCGAAAATCAGATACGCCGCCTGCAGCGAGCTGTTGCGAAAGGCGGTCTCCTCTGCCAGCTGCGGGCTGGAGGTGAACCAGCTGCGGGCGTCGCCGTGGGGAAACAGCTCGGGCAGGCGATCGTAGAAGGCGCTGTCCCAGGCGACGATCGCCGTCACCGGGGCGGTCATGGTTTTTTCGAGGTTACCGCTGGAGAGCGTCGGGCGCAGCAGCGCTTTGCCTTCCGGGGTGCGGACAAACAGGATCCGCGCCGGGGAGCAGTTGGCGGAGGTCGGCCCCATTTTCATCAGGTCGTAAATGTCGCGCAGTACCTCATCAGTGACCGGTTGATCCAGCCAGCCGTTATGGGTTCTGGCGTGAGTGAACAGGGTGTCCAGCGCGTTCTGGCTAATGCTTTCGCTCATAGATTTTCCTTAATTACGGGGCCAGCATCGCGGCCAGTCCGTCGCATAAAATGGGGTTGAAGGTCCCGGCATCGGTCACGTTACAGGCGTGTCCTCCCCAGGCCATCTCCACCTGCTGGCTGTTCGGTATCGCTGCCGCCAGGGTTCGGGAACAGGAGGCGGGAACCAGCAAATCGTCATTGGCGCTGATGATCAGCGCCGGGCAGGCAAGCTGGGCCGCCCGGCGTGAAAAATCGGCCTCTTTTAGCGCATGCAGGCGCTTTAGCAGGTTGTCTTTACCCTGGAAATGGCTGAGGGCCAGCGCATCTTCCGCTTCCAGCCTCGGCATGCGGGCGGCCATCCATTCTGCCGGGTAGAGGAACAGCGGCTGGGCTTCGACCCACGCCTGGGCGCCGCCGGCGTGCAGCAGGCGTTCGCGCACCTGGAAGCAGCGGCGGGTATGCGGCGAGAGGCTCAGCCAGGCGTTAACCAGCACCAGCGCGCTGACCGCCTGCGGAAAGTCGAGCGCCAGCTGGAGCCCAATCAGGCCGCCCAGGGCGTGGCCGACGAAGGCAAAGCGGGTGATGCCCGCCGCCTGCAGCGCTTGCTTAAGCTCCAGCGCCATCGCCGCCATGCTGTAACCGGCGGGCAGCGGGCCGGCATTTTCGCCGGTGCCGTTCTGGTCATAACTCACCAGCTGATACCGCTCCGCCAGCACCGCGCGCTGCGGGAGCCAGTAGCTGCCCGCGCCGCCTAAACCCGCGCTTAGCACCACCACCGGTGCGCTATCGAAAGGGGCTGGGGAGATATTCAGTTTCATAAGGCTGGTTTCCCGATGTGGGCGACGGTAGCGATTTCGACCAGCGCCTCAGGCTTGACCAGCCCGCACTGGATACAAAAACGCGCCGGTTTATCGCCGGGGAAAAACTCAGCGTAGACTTCGTTAATCGCGGCGTAGTTTTTCCAGTCGGTGATAAAGATGCTGTTGAACGTCACATCCTCCATACTGCCACCCGCCGTTTCGATCACCGTTTTGATGGTGTCGAGGACGTGGCGGGTTTGCGCCTTTGGGTCGCCGGGATAAACCACATTATTTTGTTTATCAAACGGCAGCGTGCCGGAGACATAGACCACCCCGTCGGCCAGGGTGCCGGGGACAAAAGGGGCAATCGGCGTGGTGGTGCCGGGCGGTATAATGACCTGTTTAGGCATAACGTTTCTCCTCCGGGAATGAGAGCGGGGCGGCGGGCTCCAGCGCCTCGCAGAAGCTGGCGACATCGCTGACCCAGCCGAAAAAGGTTTCGATATTGAACAATGCGGCCTGCTGGGCGAAGGCCGGGCCTGCCTGGTGAGTGGCGTCTTCCAGCACGATGCCGAAATACTCAAGGAAGAAGCCGTCGCGCAGGGTCGATTCCACGCAGACGTTGGTGGCAATCCCAGTAAACACCAGGTGGCGAATGCCGCGACTGCGCAGGATGCTGTCGAGCGGGGTGTTGAAAAAGCCGCTGTAGCGCGGTTTCGGTAGCACCACATCGCCGGGCTGCGGTTGCAGTTGATCGACCAGCTGGTAGTCCCAGCCGCCTTTCGCCAGCAGTTTGCCCTGCAGCTCCGGGCGGTTGCGCATGGTCTTCAGGGCGTTCGATTTATGGTAGTTCGGCGAACCGGGACCGCCGGCTTCGACGTACTGTTCGTCCCAGCCGTTCTGGAACCAGATAATCAGCATGCCGGCGGCGCGGGCTGCGGCAACGGCGGTATTGATATTGTCGATCACCGGCCGGGTGGCGGAGACGTCAAACCCGGCGAGGTCGAGGTAGCCGCCCTGGCTGGCATAGGCGTTTTGCATATCGACGACGATCAGCGCGCTGTTCTGCGCCGGGAAGGTCAGGGATTCCGGACGGGCGGGAAGGGTAATCATCAGGCAACCTCGCGGGTAACGGTGGAAACAGCGTCGCGGCAACGCATCAGCGGCTGGATACGCTCGCCAAAGGCTTCAATGCCGAGCAGGAAATCGTCAAAGGTGAGCAGCACACCATCGGTGCCCGGCACCGTCGCCACCTCGTCGAGCATGCGGGCGACATTGGCGTAGGAGCCGACCAGCGTGCCCATGTTGATATTGACCGCTGAGGTCGGGTCCGCCATCTGGCGCACGTTGGTGTCGCTGCCGGAACGGGTGTCTTTCTGGCTCTGTTCGGTGAGCCAGGCCAGGGCGTCGTCATCGGCACCGGCTTTGTAGTGTTCCCATTTGGCGCGCGCCGCCTCGTCGGTTTCGTCGGCGATAATCATAAACAGGACGTACGAGCCGACGTCGCGACCGGTTTTTTCTGCCGCCTGCATCATGCGTGCCGCGGTAGGGGCAAAGGCGGTGGGGGTGTTCACCCCTTTGCCGAAGCAGAAGTTGTAGTCGGCGTATTGTGCGGAGAAGGCCATGCCCGCGTCGCTCTGTCCGGCGCAGATCACCTTCATCGGCTGTGACGGCTGCGGGCTGACCCGGCAGTCGTTCATGGTGAAGTAGTCACCTTTAAAGTCGCTGTGCCCGGTACCCCAGAGGTCGCGCAGCACCTGGACATATTCGGTGAGATACTCGTAGCGACGAGAGAAGTATTCGTCGCCGGGCCAGATGCCCATCTGATCGTATTCCGGTTTTTGCCAGCCGGTCACCAGATTGACCCCGAAGCGTCCGCCGGAGATGGAATCGATGGTGGAGGCCATGCGCGCAACGATCGCCGGGGGCAGGGTGAGGGTGGCGGCGGTGGCATAGATCTGGATCCGCGAGGTCACCGCCGCCAGTCCGGCCATCAAGGTGAAGGATTCGAGGTTGTGATCCCAGAATTCGGTTTTGCCGCCGAAGCCGCGCAGCTTGATCATCGACAGTGCGAAATCAAAGTGGTAGTGCTCGGCTTTCTGAACGATCGCTTTATTCAGCTCAAAGGTCGGCATGTACTGCGGAGCGTGGGTGGAGATCAGCCAGCCGTTATTACCAATCGGAACGAAGACACCAATTTTCATACGTACCTCTCTGCAGTCGGGGAAGAAGAAGGCGCGTGGTGCTGCATCCTGCATCTCCCTGGTCACCTCGCCTGAAAGATAAAGCAAACTCGATGCCAGTTTTTCAAAAACCAATGTTATTAATGTGTTGCGCGTTGGTTGCTGAATGTGTCGATTGAAAAAGTGGACTGAATGGTCAAAAAGAGTGCACGAAAAAACGGCAGTCATGCGCAATTGGGGTGCATAACGTCGTGTCGGCGTTGGGCTTTTGCTATGCTGAGGGCGTTGATTACAGGAGATGACCTATGGCGCAGGGCGCTGTGAAAAAAACCGGCAAGCGGGTACAGGCGGTGAACGCCAAAAAAGAGGCGATCCTGGCCGCAGCACTGGACGCGTTTTCACAATTTGGTATTCACGGGACGCGGCTTGAGCAGGTGGCTGACCTGGCGGGGGTATCAAAGACCAATCTGCTCTATTACTACCCGTCGAAAGAGGCGCTGTATGTCGCGGTGCTGCAACAGATCCTGACTATCTGGCTGGCGCCGCTGCGGGCGTTTCGTGAGGATATCAGCCCGCTGGTGGCGATCCGAGAATATATCCGCCTGAAGCTGGAGGTTTCCCGCGATTATCCGCAGGCCTCGCGGTTGTTCTGTCTGGAGATGTTGCAGGGCGCGCCGTTGCTGATGGGCGAGCTGACCGGGGATCTGAAAACCCTGGTGGATGAAAAGTCGGCGATTGTCTCCGGCTGGGTCGAGAGCGGCAAACTGGCGCCGGTGGATCCGCAGCACCTGATCTTTATGATCTGGGCCACCACGCAGCATTACGCCGATTTTGCCACCCAGATTGAGGCGGTAACCGGCGCAACGTTACGCGACGAGGCCTTTTTTCAACAAACCGTGGATAACGTTCAGCGGATGATCATTGAAGGGATCCGTGTACGTTAATTGGCCGGGGGCAGCGGGCAGCTCTGATCGCCATCTTCGCACTGCAGGAGCGAGGCGAGGAACGACTCACGCTCGACGGTTTTATCCGCCATGCATTGATTGAGCAACATCGGCTGGGCGCTGCCGCCATCCGCTGCGGAGACGAGGAACGCGCAGTCGTCGTTGCGCAGCGCAATCCAGGCCAGCTGCGCCTTTTTCAACATCTCCTGCTGCTTGCCTGAGGCCCGCTTCAGCGCTTCCTGATAGGTTTGATTGAGTTTTTGATCGTCTGCCTGATACTGCGCCGCCGTACACTGGTTCATTTCCGCTTGCGTGCTGGCGCTGGCGCATTCGTCCGCCAGCGCCTGTCCGCTTGCCAGCAGGGCGGCAAGGGCAATTACAGTACGTTTCATTGGTTTTCTCCCATAAAAAAAGCTCCCGTCGGGGAGCTTTAATTAAGCACAGCTTTGGCCTGGTGTCATTAGCTGTCGTGGGCTTCCCCGGTGGCGCTGCGCTGTCCGGGCTACGTCGCCCGGACAGGTGCGGAAACGGGCTTAGCCAATCGTCATCAGGCTGGCGTTACCACCTGCCGCAGCGGTATTGACGCTCAGCGAGCGTTCAATATAGAGGCGTTCCAGCAGCAGGTTGGTTTCACCGCGCGCAAAGCCCTGCACCGAGATGATGGCGCCATCGCGCGCCGCCACCTGTTCGCACAGCTCGCGCAGCTGGTCGGAATCGCCGTGGTAGATCACCGCGTCGAAGGCCTGGGTGGTCAGCGTCTCTGGTTTGGCAAAATGGATGCGATCGCTGACGTCACGCGGCAGCTTCTTCGCCAGCTCACGCTGCAGGGCGCTATCCGGCCACAGGATTTCAGACCCCACGGCGGTGACCGCCGCCAGCTGAATCAGCGCATCCTGCTCGTTATCCGCGATGCACAACACGCGGTCGCGCGGAATAAAGGTCAGGGTGTTGCGCTCGCCGGTTGGACCCGGCAGCAGGCGCTGGGTCCCGGCCTGGGCCAGCTCGCTGTACTGCTGGCACAGGGCCTGCAGTTCCGGACGACCGGCTGCCCACTGCTGCAGGGCGGTCAGCGGTTTTTCCAGCAGGGTTTTCAGCTGTGCATCCAGCGGACGTTCAGCATCCTGACGGGCGAGGGTGGTCCCCACCGCGTTTTGCGGACGGCTGGAGAGCAGACGATACAGATACAGCGGGCCGCCGGCTTTCGGACCGGTTCCCGACAGACCTTCGCCACCGAACGGCTGGACGCCAACCACCGCGCCAACCATGTTGCGGTTGACGTACAGGTTGCCGACTTTCGCACTGCCGGTGACCTGGGCAATGGTCTCGTCGATACGGGTATGTACGCCGAGGGTCAGACCGTAGTTCGAGGCGTTAATCTGCTCGACCAGCTTATCCAGTTCATTACGGTTGTAGCGAACCACGTGCAGCACCGGGCCAAAGACCTCTTTTTTCAGCTCATCAAAGCTGTCCAGCTCGATCAGCGTCGGCTGGATAAAGGTCCCGCTTTGCCACTCCTGCGCATCGTCGCTGTTTTCACGCACCGCCTGGAAGACGGTACGCCCTTTGGCGCGCAGGGTCTGAATATGACGTTCAATATTCTCTTTGGCTTCGGCATCAATCACCGGGCCAATATCGGTGGTCAGACGGCCCGGGTTGCCCATCCGGCACTCGCCCATCGCGCCGCGCAGCATGGTCAGGGTATGGTCGGCTATCTCTTCTTGCAGGCAGAGGATACGCAGGGCGGAGCAACGCTGTCCGGCGCTATCAAATGCCGAGGCCAGCACATCGACCACCACCTGTTCGGTCAGGGCGGAGGAGTCGACGATCATGGCGTTCATCCCGCCGGTTTCGGCAATCAGCGGCGTCGGGCGGCCCTGAGCATCGAGGCGGCTGGCGATGTTGCGCTGCAGCAGGGTTGCGACTTCGGTGGAGCCGGTAAACATCACGCCACGCACGCGCTCATCGCTGGTCAGTGCAGCGCCGACGGTTTCCCCGCGGCCCGGCAGCAGCTGAATGACGCCCGGCGGCACGCCGGCTTCCAGCAGGATCGCCACGCCCTGAGCGGCAATCAGCGGCGTCTGCTCGGCCGGTTTGGCCAGCACGCTGTTACCTGCTGCCAGAGCGGCAGCAATCTGGCCGGTGAAAATGGCCAGCGGGAAGTTCCACGGGCTAATACATACCACCGGGCCCAGCGGACGGTGGGTTTCATTGTCAAAATCATCACGAACCTGGCCGGCGTAGTAGTGCAGGAAGTCGACCGCTTCGCGCACTTCGGCGATGGCGTTACTGAAGGTTTTACCTGCTTCACGCACCAGAATGCCGATCAGCGTCTGGGTCTGGCCTTCCATCAGGATCGCGGCACGTTCGAGGATCGCGGCGCGTTCCTGCGGCGGCGTCGCAAACCAGATCGGCGCGTTATTGACCGCGCTGGTGAGCGCCAGCTCGACCTCTTCCGGACGGGTTTCACGCACGTGACCGACGATATCTTTCGGCTCGGCTGGGTTCACCACGGGCTGCAGTTCCCCTTCAATCACCGGATGTTCCAGCGCCGGCAGGGCCTGCCATTTGTGCAGCGCGCTGTTCAGCAGCGAAGAGGAGAGGGAGGCCAGGCGGTGTTCGTTCGCCAGATCGAGCCCGGCGGAGTTGATGCGGCCTTTGCCGTAGAGATCGCGCGGCAGCGGGATTTTCGGGTGTGGCAGGCCGGTCTGGCCCTCTTGCTGCGCCAGTTTCTCCACCGCGCTGACCGGGTCGGCAACCAGCTCATCGAGCGGCAGGGTGGTGTCGGCGATGCGGTTGACGAAGGAGGTGTTGGCGCCGTTTTCCAGCAGACGACGCACCAGGTACGCCAGCAGCGTTTCGTGGGTGCCGACCGGAGCATAAATGCGGCACGGACGGTTCAGTTTGCCGTCGGCCACTTTACCAACCACCTGCTCATACAGCGGTTCGCCCATGCCGTGCAGGCACTGGAACTCATACTGACCCGGGTAGTAGTTTTGTCCCGCCAGTTGGTAGATAGCCGCCAGGGTATGGGCGTTATGGGTGGCGAACTGCGGGTAGATCAGGCTCGGGACCGCCAGCAGCTTTTTGGCGCAGGCGAGGTAGGAGACGTCGGTATACACTTTGCGGGTATAGACCGGGTAGCCTTCGAGGCCGTCCATCTGCGCACGTTTGATTTCGCTGTCCCAGTAAGCCCCTTTCACCAGACGGATCATCAGGCGACGGCGGCTGCGGGTCGCGAGGTCGATCAGCGAATCGATGACAAACGGGCAGCGTTTCTGATAGGCCTGAATCACGAAGCCGATGCCGTTCCAGCCAGCCAGTTCCGGTTCAAAGCACAGTTTTTCCAGCAGATCGAGCGAGATCTCCAGACGATCCGCTTCTTCGGCATCGATGTTGATCCCGATATCGTACTGGCGGGCCAGCAGGGTCAGTGATTTCAGACGCGGGTAGAGTTCGTCCATCACCCGGTCGTACTGCGCGCGGCTGTAGCGCGGATGCAGTGCGGAAAGCTTGATGGAAATCCCCGGGCCTTCATAAATGCCCCGTCCGTTGGAGGCTTTGCCAATCGCGTGGATCGCCTGCTGGTAGGAGACCATGTAGGCCTGCGCATCGGCGGCGGTGAGCGCCGCTTCACCCAGCATGTCGTAGGAGTAACGGAATCCTTTCTCTTCCAGCTTGCGGGCGTTGGCCAGCGCTTCGGCAATGGTTTCGCCGGTGACGAACTGCTCGCCCATCAGGCGCATCGCCATATCGACGCCTTTGCGAATCAGCGGCTCGCCGCTTTTACCGATAATCCGGTTCAGCGAGCGCGAGAGGCTGGTTTCATTGTGGGTCGAGACCAGCTTGCCGGTAAACAGCAGACCCCAGGTGGCGGCGTTGACGAACAGCGACGGGCTGCGGCCGATATGCGACTGCCAGTTACCGTTGCTGATTTTGTCGCGGATCAGGGCGTCACGGGTGGCTTTATCCGGAATACGCAGCAGCGCTTCCGCCAGACACATCAGCGCGACCCCTTCCTGTGAAGAGAGGGAGAACTCCTGCAGCAGGCTTTGCACCATCCCCGCGCGGCCGCTGGCCGTTTTCTGATTACGCAGTTTTTCCGCCAGCTGGTACGCCAGCTTGTGTGCTTGCTCGCCCAGAGGCTGTGGCAGACGGGCCTGCTCTAACAGCATCGGTACGGCGTCGGTTTCTGCCCAGCGATACGCGGCGGTGATCGACGCCCGGGAAACGGACTGCGGCAGGATCTGTTCGGCAAATTCCAGGAACGGCTGATAAGGCTCATCCGCCGGGCTGCCGGCTTCGTCGCTTTCATTGGCGGCACCGGAGAGCAGCGCCGGTAACTCAGGCAGCGTCTCGTCGTTTTCCAGTTTTTCCAGGTAATTGAAGATGGCCTGCTTAATCAGCCAGTGCGGCGTGCGGTCAATACGGCTTGCGGCAAACTTAATGCGTTCGCGCGTCGCGTCGTCAAGCTTAACACCCATGGTGGTGGTGCCCATGCTTATCACTCCTGTAATGAATCGTTGTTCTTTTTTCGGTTACGCGAAAATATCTACCATGTTGCAACTTTGTGCAACCTTGTTAATCGTGATTTGTGTCGCACGGCGAGAAATGGGCTGGTTGTTAAATCTAATGGTGTGCATTGCCAAAAATTAACATTTGTCCAATAGGGGATTTGTATGCGTGAGTTAACAGTTTCACCAGGTGCAACCAATAAAAATGTGAGAGAGTGCAACCTATGGCGAAATGAAGTTTGGTCACGATAAAAATTAGTGTAAATGCTGTGTTAAATCGTTTGTGAAATGCAGTTGCTTCCGTCAGGATACGGTCGCCCAATACAACCAATGTGCCATTACCCCGTTCCGGTAGTGGAATAAAATGACAAAGCAGGACGTTGTCGACAAAAAAACTGGAGATTTTACATGGCTATCAGCACCCCCATGTTGGTGACTTTTATTATTTATATTTGCGGCATGGTACTTATCGGTTTTATTGCCTGGCGTTCGACGAAAAACTTTGATGATTATATTCTCGGTGGCCGTAGTCTTGGTCCATTCGTGACCGCGCTGTCTGCTGGTGCTTCTGATATGAGCGGCTGGCTGCTGATGGGTCTGCCGGGGGCGATATTTCTCTCCGGTATTTCCGAAAGCTGGATTGCCATCGGCCTGACCCTCGGCGCATGGATTAACTGGAAGCTGGTTGCCGGTCGCCTGCGTGTTCACACCGAAGTGAATAATAACGCGCTGACCTTACCGGATTATTTCACCGGTCGTTTTGAAGATAAAAGCCGGGTGCTGCGTATTATTTCCGCGCTGGTTATTCTGCTGTTCTTCACCATCTATTGTGCCTCCGGGATTGTGGCGGGTGCCCGTCTGTTCGAAAGCACTTTCGGTATGAGCTATGAAACGGCGTTGTGGGCCGGTGCGGCCGCCACCATTATTTATACCTTTGTCGGTGGCTTCCTTGCGGTGAGCTGGACCGATACCGTGCAGGCCAGCCTGATGATTTTCGCGCTGATCCTGACGCCGGTGATGGTGATTATTTCCGTTGGCGGTTTCGACACCTCGCTGGAAGTGATTAAGCAGAAGAGCATTGAAAACGTCGATATGCTCAAAGGGCTGAACTTTGTGGCGATTATCTCGCTGATGGGCTGGGGCCTGGGCTATTTCGGCCAGCCGCATATTCTGGCGCGCTTTATGGCGGCGGACTCCCACCACAGTATCGTCCACGCACGTCGTATCAGCATGACCTGGATGATCCTGTGTCTGGCGGGTGCGGTTGCGGTCGGTTTCTTCGGTATTGCCTGGTTCAACAACAACCCGGCGCTGGCAGGGGCGGTCAACCAGAACTCCGAGCGCGTGTTCATTGAACTGGCACAACTGCTGTTTAACCCGTGGATTGCCGGGATCCTGCTGTCAGCCATTCTGGCGGCGGTGATGTCGACCCTGAGCTGCCAGCTGCTGGTGTGCTCCAGCGCGATTACGGAAGACCTGTATAAAGCGTTCCTGCGTAAAAACGCCGGTCAGAAAGAGCTGGTATGGGTTGGACGGACCATGGTGCTGGTGGTGGCGCTGATCGCCATCGCGCTGGCGGCGAACCCGAACAACCGCGTACTGGGTCTGGTGAGCTACGCGTGGGCAGGCTTCGGGGCGGCATTTGGTCCGGTGGTCCTGTTCTCGGTGATGTGGTCACGTATGACGCGTAACGGCGCTCTGGCCGGGATGGTGATCGGCGCGCTGACCGTGATTGTCTGGAAACAGTTCGGCTGGCTGGGGCTGTACGAAATCATTCCTGGCTTTATCTTCGGTAGCCTCGGGATTGTCCTCTTCAGCCTGTTGGATAAAGCTCCTTCGGCGTCGATGCAGAAGCGTTTTGCCGAAGCGGATGCGCATTATCACTCCGCGCCGCCGGCAGGTACCGTCGCAGAGTAAACCCCGCTTTCTCTTCAAGCCCGCGTCCAGCGGGCTTTTTTGATCCTGTTGCTGCCCGGGTGTGAGCGGCGTCTTCCTCTTGCTAATTCGCTGAAAATACGCTGATATCGTGGCACAAAAAAACAATGAGGATAGCAAAATGACGTTCAGACAGGGTGCTATGGTGCTGGTGATAGCAGGGCTGCTTGGCGGCTGTGTGGCTCCGGCGAAGAACAGTGCACCGGTTCCGGCCAGCGCGGCCTGCCCGGCGGATAATGCCATGGTGCAGACCACGCTCTATTTCGGTTTAAGTCGTCCGGCGGGGAAAGATATTACCGCCCAGGAGTGGCAGCAGTTTGTTGACCGGGACGTAACGCCGCGCTTTCGTGACGGCTTAACGGTGTTTGATGCCCGTGGCCAGTGGCTGGGCAATGACGGCAGCGTGGCCCGCGAGCAGAGTAAAGCGCTGATGCTGATTCACGGTAAAGACGGCAAGAGCGAAGAGGGGATTGAAGCGCTGCGTAACCTCTATAAATCACGCTTTGCTCAGGAGTCGGTGATGCGGGTCGACCAGCCGGTCTGCGTTCACTTCTGATACTGTGAGGGAAAATCCCGGCTGGCGTTGCGCTTAGCCGGGATAGTTCAGGTACTTACAGCACCAGTCCGGCAAAGCTGGCGGACAGCAGGCTCACCAGAGTAGCGCCGTACACCAGACGCAGGCCGAAGCGGGAAACAATATTCCCTTGCTGCTCGTTCAGCCCTTTAATGGCGCCGGCAATGATGCCAATGGAGGCAAAGTTGGCGAACGAGACCAGGAACACCGAAAGGATCCCCAGCCCGCGCGGCGTCATGCTGGCGGCAATTTTTTGTAGCTCAATCATTGCCACGAACTCATTGGCCACCAGTTTGGTTGCCATAATACTGCCGGCGTTCAGCGCATCGCTCAGCGGAATACCGATAAGCCAGGCCAGCGGATAAAAGACATAGCCGAGGATCTGCTGGAAGCTAAGACCAAACAGCGTGGCAAACAGGGCATTAATGGCGCTGATGATGGCAATAAAGCCAATCAGCATGGCCAGAATAATCATCGCCACTTTGAAGCCGGCGAGAATATATTCCCCGAGCATTTCAAAGAAGCTTTGCGATTCGTGCAGCTTCTCGAGCTTAATTTCTTCTTCGCTGCCCGGACGCGTCGGGTTAATAATCGACAGCACAATAAAGGTGCTGAACATATTCAGGATCAGCGCGGCGACCACATATTTCGCATCGAGCATGCTCATATACGCGCCGACGATGGAAAGCGACACTGTCGACATCGCGGTGGCGGCCATGGTGAACAAGCGGCGCGAGGAGAGGTCGCCCAGCACGCCTTTGTAGGCGATGAAATTCTCGGACTGCCCGAGGATCAGCGAGCTGACGGCGTTAAAGGATTCGAGTTTCCCCATGCCGTTAACTTTCGACAGCAGGGTGCCAATCAGGCGAATAAAGATTGGCAGGATGCGCCAGTGCTGGAGGATACCGATCAGCGCAGAAATAAAGACAATCGGACACAGCACGCCGAGGAAAATAAAGGCCATGCCTTTTTCGCTCATGCCGCCAAATACAAAGTTGGTGCCCTCGGCGGCAAAGCCGAGTAAAGAGGTGAAGAAGCTGGAGATATTTTTCACTATCCACAGGCCGCTTTCGGCGTGGAGGAAAAAGAATGCCAGGGCAATTTCAATGATAATTAACTGGATAATATAGCGGATGCGGATTTTTTGTCGGTCATAGCTGACCAGCCAGGCAAGGCCAAGGATAACCACCAGCGCCAGCAGGAAGTGCAAAAATTGTGTCATGTTATTCATTTCGCAGGTCAATAAGGCCGCTATTTAGCCACAGCCGTTACGCCCGGTAAATATCTAAGCGGAAAAATCCACCGTGACGATGGTATGTTGTCGGCGCAGACAAATAATCCCATAAGTAATTATTTTGTAGCGATTAATTTACAACTCGATACCATTCGCTCTACATTTCGCTTGTGTTTCTGCTTATTGTAATGATAATCACTATCAGAAATATTTACCTATCTTTGCATCCACTGACGGCGATTCACATTTAAGGTGTCGGCATGTTTGTCCCATTTCTCATTATGTTACGCGAAGGGCTGGAAGCAGCGCTGATTGTCAGCCTGATTGCCAGCTATCTCAAACGCACCCAGCGCGGCAACTGGATTGGCGTGATGTGGATCGGCGTTATCCTCGCCGCAGCACTCTGTCTGGGCCTCGGCATCTTTATCAACGAAACCACCGGTGAATTTCCGCAGCGTGAACAGGAGCTGTTCGAAGGCATCGTCGCGCTGGTGGCGGTGTGCATCCTGACCTGGATGGTGTTCTGGATGCGCAAGGTGTCGCGCAACGTTAAGCAACAGCTGGAACAGGCGGTGGATAACGCGCTGCAGCGCGGCAATAACCACGGCTGGGCGCTGGTCATGATGGTCTTTTTCGCCGTAGCGCGGGAAGGGCTGGAGTCGGTGTTCTTCCTGCTGGCAGCCTTTCAGCAGGATGTCGGGATCTGGCCGCCGATCGGCGCGATGCTCGGACTGGCGACCGCCATTGTCCTTGGTTTCCTGCTGTACTGGGGCGGCATTCGCCTGAATCTCGGCGCGTTCTTCAAGTGGACCAGCCTGTTTATTCTGCTGGTGGCGGCGGGTCTGGCTGCCGGGGCGATTCGCGCCTTCCATGAAGCCGGGCTGTGGAACCATTTCCAGGACGTCGCGTTCGATCTGAGCGGCGTGCTGTCAACGCACACCCTGTTCGGGACGCTGCTCGAAGGGATCTTCGGATACCAGGAGACGCCGACCGTCAGCGAAGTGGCTGTGTACTTTATCTATTTGATTCCGGCGTTGGTGCTGTTTGCCCTGCCGCCGCGTAGCAATACAGCAACCTCGCGCACGGCTCCCCTAAAATAGAGCTCCGCAGGATATTGGGTTACACCTACTTACCGAAAGGGATGATCATCATGATTCATTTTCGCCGTAGTGCGCTGCAGCTTGCCGTCGCAGCGTTGTTCAGCTCTGCCTTTTACGCTCAGGCTGCGGATATCCCGCAGGTAAAAGTCACCGTTAATGATAAACAGTGTGAGCCAATGAACGTGACCGTGAAAGCGGGTAAAACACAGTTCATTATTCAGAACCACAGCCAGAAAGCGCTGGAGTGGGAGATCCTCAAGGGCGTGATGGTGGTGGAAGAGCGCGAGAATATTGCGCCGGGCTTCACCCAAAAGCTGACGGCGAACCTGCAGCCGGGCGAATATGACATGACCTGCGGCCTGCTGACAAACCCGAAAGGCAAGCTGATTGTTACCGGCGAGGCCACCAAAGACGCGGCTAAAGCCGATGCGGTCCTGAGCCTGGGCGAGGCGATCACCGCCTATAAAGCCTATGTCACCGCCGAAACCGCTGCGCTGGTCAGCGGCACCAAAGCCTTTACCGATGCAGTGAAAGCGGGCGATATCGAAAAAGCCAAAGCACTGTATGCGCCGACGCGTCAGCATTATGAGCGCATCGAGCCTATCGCCGAGCTGTTCTCCGACCTTGACGGCAGCATTGATGCCCGTGAAGACGATTATGAGAAGAAGGCGGAAGACCCGAAATTTACCGGCTTCCACCGTCTGGAAAAAGCCCTGTTTGGCGACAACAGCGTCAAAGGGATGGAGCAGTATGCCACCCAGCTGAACGACGACGTGCTGGAGCTGCAAAAACGCATCAGCGAGCTGGCGTTCCCGCCGTCTAAAGTGGTGGGCGGCGCGGCTGGCCTGATCGAAGAAGTGGCGGCCAGCAAAATCAGCGGGGAAGAAGATCGCTACAGCCACACTGACCTGTGGGACTTCCAGGCCAACATCGACGGCGCGCAGAAGATTGTTGACCTGCTGCGTCCGCAGCTGCAAAAAGAGAACAGTACGCTGCTGGCGAAAATTGATGCTAACTTCAAGAAAGTTGACGGCATTCTCAGCAAATACCGCACCAAAGACGGCTTCGAAACCTATGACAAGCTGACCGATGCGGACCGTAATGCGCTGAAAGGGCCGATTACCACTCTGGCGGAAGATCTGGCGCAGCTGCGTGGGATCCTCGGTCTGGACTAAGTCGATGGCAGAACAGAAGCAATTCGACGTGGATGAACCTTCACGTCGTCAATTATTAAAAGGGATCGGCGCGCTGGGTGGCGCGCTGGCCATTGCCGGCGGCTGTCCGGTGGCGCACGCGGCGAAGGGAGGCAGCGCGCCGGGCGTGCTCTCTCCTGACGCACGGGCCGAGGTGCAGCCTTTTTACGGGCAGCACCAGGCGGGCGTACTGACGCCGCAGCAGGCCTCGATGATGCTGGTGGCCTTTGATGTACTGGCCAGCGATAAAGCAGACCTTGAACGGCTGTTTCGTCTGCTGACCCAGCGCATTGCCTTTCTGACCAAAGGTGGCCCGGCGCCGGATACGCCGAATCCGCGTCTGCCGCCGATGGACTCGGGGATCCTCGGACCGTGGATCTCGCCGGACAACCTGACGGTGACCGTGTCGCTGGGCCATTCGCTGTTTGACCAGCGTTACGGGCTGGCGAACCACGCGCCGAAAAAGCTGCAACCGATGACGCGTTTCCCCAACGATTCGCTGGACGCCGCGCTCTGTCATGGCGATCTGCTGCTGCAAATCTGTGCCAATACTCAGGATACGGTGATCCACGCGCTGCGCGATGTGATTAAGCACACCCCGGATCTGCTGAGCGTGCGCTGGAAGCGTGAAGGGTTTATCTCCAGTAGCGCCGCGCAGAGTAAAGGCAAAGAGACGCCGGTAAACCTGCTGGGCTTTAAGGACGGCACCGCAAACCCGGTCAGCACCGATAAGGCGCTGATGGATGAAGTGGTGTGGGTCACCGCCGGCCAGGGTGAGCCCGTGTGGGCCACCGGCGGCAGCTATCAGGCGGCGCGTATCATCCAGTTCCATGTGGAGTTCTGGGATCGTACTCCGCTGAAGGAGCAGCAGACCATTTTCGGCCGGGACAAGCACAGCGGCGCGCCGCTGGGGATGCAGCACGAGCACGATGTACCTGATTACAGTAAAGATCCGAACGGCGATACTATCGCCCTGGATAGCCATATTCGACTGGCAAATCCGCGCACGCCGCAAACGCAGTCGAGCCTGATGATGCGCCGTGGCTACAGCTATTCATTAGGGGTGACCAACTCCGGTCAGCTGGATATGGGATTGTTGTTTGTCTGCTATCAGCACGACCTCGAGAAGGGGTTCCTGACGGTGCAAAAACGTCTGAATGGCGAGGCGCTGGAGGAGTATGTCAAACCAATTGGCGGCGGCTATTTCTTTGTGTTGCCGGGGGTTATCGACAGCCAGCACTACCTGGGGCAATCTCTGCTTGAAGCCTGATCGCTCTGCCCGTAGGGGCAGGGCGTTTTCTGCTGTTTTTCCATTCTTTTTTTGTATTTCCTGCCTTGTGTTATTTTTCTGTAATCTAAATGACGGAAACTCTCTTCAGCTGTTTGGGGAATTACTGTTGCGTTTGTGTAAAAAAATAGTTGCATCTTAGATGTTTTTTGATGTAATTATTACAGACGCGGTAGTTCCCGGCAGTGATGTCGTTTCACTATGGAGATCGCGAATGGTAGGGTCCCGTACCGGACAAAGCAAAACAACACACCGTACTCTTCAGCGCGGAGGGAAAACCTCCGGCAGCGACTTCGTCACCGTAAATTCACCCCTTTCCACCACGACAGAACATCCGAACCCTGACAGGGTACGCGGTGCGCGTAGCCGTGACTCATCGTCAATTCAACAGGCAAGCAATGGCTTAAAAGGAAGCCAAACCTCAATCGTTTGTGCGCATAGTCGCGTCGATGGTGACGCGTGTGATGTAAACCAACAACGCAAGGTGCTATCCATGGGAAGACAAAAAGCAGTGACCAAAGCTCGTCGTGAAGCAAAACGTGTGCTGAGACGCGATTCACGCAGTCATAAGCAACGCGAAGAAGAATCGGTCACATCGCTGGTGCACATGAGTGGCGTAGAAGCAATTGGCATGGCGCGGGATAGCCGTGATACTTCCCCAATTGAAGCACGCAATGATGCTCAGGCGCATTATTTGAATGCCATAGACAATAAACAGCTGATTTTTGCCACGGGCGAAGCCGGGTGCGGTAAGACCTGGATTAGCGCCGCGAAAGCAGCCGAAGCCCTGGTCCACAAAGATGTGGACAGGATTATTGTTACCCGTCCCGTTCTGCAGGCCGACGAAGACCTCGGCTTCTTACCGGGAGATATCGCCGAGAAGTTTGCTCCCTATTTCCGTCCGGTTTATGACGTTCTGGTCAGGAGATTGGGCGCTTCCTTTATGCAGTACTGCCTGCGACCGGAAATTGGCAAGGTGGAAATCGCGCCGTTCGCCTATATGCGCGGACGTACATTTGAAAATGCCGTGGTGATTCTGGACGAGGCCCAGAACGTGACGGCTGCGCAAATGAAAATGTTTTTGACCCGCCTCGGGGAGAACGTCACGGTCATCGTCAATGGCGACATTACCCAGTGTGATTTACCGTCTGGTGTGAAGTCTGGCCTGGTCGATGCGCTGGCACGTTTTGAGGAAGACGAGATGATCGGTGTCGTGCGCTTTACCGCCGATGATTGCGTCCGTTCGATGCTCTGCCAGCGAACGCTGAAAGCTTACTACTAGCGGCTAATTAGTGTGCAAAGCCCGGGGAAACCCGGGCTTTGTTATTTTGCGGTCCGCGTGAACCATCTTTTGCTCAGTATCGTGGGTTAGCCAATGGCGCCCAGCGCATCGTCATTCCCCTGGCTTTTCGGCAACAGGAACAGAGTGGCGAAAATATCCAGCAGGTACAGCAGGGCCAGCAGGGTGATGGCGGCGGTAAATGACCAGTGGCTGACGAACAGACCGATCACCAGAGGACCAAAGCCACCGACGCCCCGACCGAGGTTAAACAGGACGTTCTGCGCCGTTGCGCGGACCTGCAGCGGGTAGGTATCCGAGATCAGCGCGCCGTAACCGCCGATCATCCCGTTGACGAACATACCCATTAACGCCCCGGTAAACAGCATAACGGTAGGGTCACGCAGTTGGGCGTAGATAATCACCATCACGACCGCACCGGCCTGATAAATCAGGAAGATTTTCCAGCGTGCGAAACGGTCCGCCAGCACGCCAAACAACCAGATGCCGAAGGTCATCCCTACCACGGTGACGGCGGTCCAAACGCCCGATTTGGTCAGCGAAAAACCAAAGTTCGACGACAGATAGCTCGGCATCCAGATCATCAGGCCGTAGTAACCAAAATTCTGTACCGAGCACAGAATAAAGATGCCGAGACTGGCCTTCGAGGTGGCGCGATCGGAGAACAACATTTTGATTCGCGACGAGAATGAGAGCTGCTGGGTGGTATCGATATCTTTGGTAAACGCATCCGGTTCGCCCATGCCGCGGCGGATGGCAAATGACACCAGCGCCGGCAGCAGGCCGACGAGGAACATCCCGCGCCAGCCGATAATATCCAGCAGCAGCGGGGTGATAAAGGCGGCCAGCAGAACGCCCAATTGCCAGCCGATGCCCACCCAGGCAGACGCCCGGTTGCGTTTGTGTGCCGGCCAGACTTCGGCGATCAGCGCCATGCCAATGCCGAATTCACCGCCTAACCCCATTCCCGCCAGCGTGCGATAGGCCAGCAGATCCCAGTAGCCCTGGGCGACGGCGCACAGGCCGGTAAAGACCGAGAACATCAGAATGGTGAAAGTCAGGACGCGAATACGGCCGAGACGATCGCTCAGGTGGCCGAAGATAATCCCGCCCAGCACCGCCCCGATCAGCGTCCAGGTCACCAGGGAGCCGGCCTGCGAGGTACTGAGGGCGAGTGAAACGCTGATGGCCGGTAACATAAAGCCGAGGATCAGCAGATCAAAGCCGTCCATTGCATAGCCGCTGATGGCGGCGACCATGGCTTTTGCCGGGGTAACGCCGCGTTTAGTTTGTGGAGAAGAGAACGTCATGTTCAGGCCTTTGGCAGTCAATTTGGCGGCAAGTATAGATTTGTCAACGAATGCGATCTACACGGCAAAGGGGGCGTTGCGGGCGGTGTGGATGGCATTAACTTTATGTTTTTATGGTTACGATGGAGTAAATGACTGGGTTTTTGTTTTAAGTATTAGTGGTCATGCTTAATGGGTAAATAGCGATGACGTAATATGCTGACGATAAAAAACGGCGATTGTCGGATTTTTGCTTCGCGGGGCTGGGGCTGCTGGTCACCCGGACGAGGCATCCGGTCTGTCCAACTGGTGTTGGTAGCCCGGGCGAGGCATTTATGCCGACCCCGGGAGAAACGCGCACCGTGCTGACAGGATGACTGGTGCAACAGCGAAGGTAGCCCGGGCGTGGCGTACAGTCTGTCCAACTGGTGTTAGTAGCCCGGGCGAGGCATTTATGCCGACCCCGGGAGAAACGCTCACCATGCTGACAGAATGACTGGTGCAACATGCGAAAAAAAGCCCGTGACTGCGTACGAGCTCTTCTTAAAATATGGCGGTGAGGGGGGGATTGACTCGCTTCGCTCGCCCTATGGGCAGCCCGCTCACAGGCTCGCGGTCTGTCCAACTGGCTGACGCCAGTTGTCGAACCCCGGTCGGGGCTTCTCATCCCCCCTGGTGGGGTGCAACATGCGAAAAAAAAGCCCGTACTTGCGTACGGGCTCTTCTTAAAATATGGCGGTGAGGGGGGGATTGACTCGCTTCGCTCGCCGTTACTCGGCCCATCCCTGGGCCTCGCCCCTTCGGGGCCAACGCAGGCGTTGTTCAAAAATGCTCCCGGCATTTTTGTGCGGGCAGCCCGCTCA
Source organism: Enterobacter sp. JUb54 (assembly GCF_014298075.1). Classification (GTDB taxonomy): domain Bacteria; phylum Pseudomonadota; class Gammaproteobacteria; order Enterobacterales; family Enterobacteriaceae; genus Klebsiella; species Klebsiella lignicola. The sequence continues at coordinate 2,031,333 of NZ_CP060418.1, read as the reverse complement.
CAGGCTCGCGGTCTGTCCAACTGGCTGATGCCAGTTGTCGAACCCCGGTCGGGGCTTCTCATCCCCCCCTGGTGGGGTGCAACATGCGAAAAAAAAGCCCGTACTTTCGTACGAGCTCTTCTTAAAATATGGCGGTGAGGGGGGGATTCGAACCCCCGATACGTTGCCGTATACACACTTTCCAGGCGTGCTCCTTCAGCCACTCGGACACCTCACCATATTGTTTCGCTGCTCACCTTGGGTGGGCAACGGGGCGCTACTATAGGGAGTTGCGCTAAAACGGTCAAGCAGTATTTATTCTTTCTTTACCGTTCGGTCAAGCAATGAACACTGCCCCACCGAAAACCGGCGGGGCAGTGATTTTAACGCAGAGAATCAAGCTGTTTGCCATGCTTTAACACTACGCTGGCAGGCCAGTAAGGTGCTGATGTCAGATCTGGCCGAAGCGCCCGCTGTTAAAATCGCTAACGGCTTCGGCGATCTGCTGCCGGGTATTCATCACAAACGGACCGTAACCCACAATGGGCTCCTGTAACGGCTCGCCGGCCAGCAGCAGCACTTTGGCATTCGTCGTTGCCTGGAGATGAATCGCTTCTCCCTGCTGGCTCAATACGACCAGCTGTCCTTCACGTGCCTGCTCGGCACCGTTGACCGCAATCTCACCTTCAAGGACCACTAATGCGCTGCTCCAGCCGTCAGGCTGACGGAGCGTAATGTCATGGCCCTGATTCAGCTGCATATCCCAGACGTTCAGCGGCGAGAAAGTATGCGCAGGACCAGACACTTCACCATAGCTGCCGGCGATAACCCGGATATTTCCCGCGCCGTCCGGCAGGGCGACGTCAGGGATAACATCCGCAGTAATGCTCTGATAGCCCGGATGAGCCATTTTGTCTTTGGCTGGCAGATTGACCCACAGCTGGATCATCTTCAGTTCGCCGCCGGTGCGGGTAAACTCCGCCGAATGAAACTCTTCATGCAGAATGCCGGCACCCGCGGTCATCCACTGCACATCGCCCGGGCCAATGACCCCACCTTTACCCGTCGAGTCACGGTGCTCAACTTCACCGGCATAGACGATGGTGACGGTTTCAAACCCACGGTGCGGATGTTCGCCAACCCCACGTCTGCCAGTTCCCGCCGGGAAGTGGTGCGGACCAGCATAGTCAAGCAGCAGGAACGGGCTTAACGGTTCGCCATGAGTCTGGTAAGAGAACAGCGAGCGGACCGGGAAGCCATCCCCCACCCAATGCTGGGCCGGTGCGGTGTAGACGCCTGTAATCTGTTTCATGGTGCTCTCCTGTGTTGCGATTTCTGATGACCATAAGCGTATATGCGCGGCCAATAAAGCGGTAGATAGCAAAAATAGCCTATACTGTTCTGAAAATGGAACAATGGAGGAAGGATGCTGGATCTCAATGACTTAGCCTGGTTTGTCCAGGTCGTCGATCATGAAGGATTCGCCGCGGCGGGCAGGGCGCTCGATCAGCCGAAATCAAAATTGAGCCGTCGGATCGCCCAGTTGGAAGAGCGGCTTGGCGTACGGCTGATTCATCGCACGACCCGCCAGTTCGTGGTCACCGAAGTGGGGCAGACTTTCTATCAGCACTGCAAAGCGATGCTGATAGAGGCCGAAGCGGCGCAGCAGGCGGTGGAGACGCTGCGTTCAGAACCTCGCGGCAGCGTCAAGCTCACCTGTCCGGTGACCTTACTCCATGCCCACGTCGGGCCGATGCTGGCGCGATTTATGCTGCGCTACCCCGGCGTCAATGTGCAGCTGGAGGCCACCAACCGGCGGGTGGACGTTGTTGGCGAAGGGATTGATGTGGCGATCCGCGTGCGTCCGCGACCGTTTGACGATAGCGATCTGGTGATGCGGGTGCTGGCCGACCGCGGGCAACGGCTGGTGGCAAGCCCGGCGTGTATTGCGCGAATGGGGCGGCCGCAGGCGCCATCGCAACTGAGCACGTGGCCGGGGTTGAGTCTCGATGCCGGAAAGCATCAACATAAATGGCAACTGAGCGGGCCCGAGGGGGCAAGGGCGGAAGTCTATTTTGCGCCGCGGATGGTCACGACGGATATGCTGGCATTGCGCGAAGCGGCGATAGCCGGCGTGGGGGTGGTGCAGCTTCCTTTATTAATGGTGCGCGATCAGCTGGCGGCCGGGACGCTGGAGGTGGTGCTGGATACGTGGCAGCCGCAGCGGGAAGTCATTCATGCGGTATTTGCCTCGCGCCGTGGCTTGCTGCCGTCGGTAAGGGCGCTGGTGGATTTTCTCAGTGAGGAATATCAGCGGATGGAAGAGGACTGATGTTTCCGTGCCCGTTGGGGCACGGAAATGACCTCAATTAAAACGACATGGTGACCCCAGCGTAATAAGCACGGCCCGGTTCATTATAGGTAGAAGCACCTTCATTCTCGCGGTAAACACGTTTATCAAACAGGTTGTTGATACCGGCATTGGCGCGCAGACTTTTTGTGATGTCATAATTGACGTTTAAACCGACGATGGAATAAGGACTAATTTCTTTCTGGGAGAGTCCATTCCTGCTTTCAAGGGTGGTTTCAGCATACTGGCGTGGTTTCTGGCGACCATATTGCGTCCAGTTAATGTCGGTACTCAGGTCCTGAGTCACTTGCCATTCCAGTTGGGAGTTGATGGTAAATTCCGGGATGACGGACAGCGGATTACCTGTTTTTTTGCTTTCAGAACGGAACATGTAGGTCGCGTTGGTGCGCCATTCCAGCGTATCGGCAATCAGAGGAATGGCCAGGTTACCCTCGAGCCCTTCAACGATGGCTTTACCGCCGTTCTCCCACTGCAATACGTTATAGGTGCCATTGCTATAAATAGCAGACGTTCCTGACACGATTTTATTCTTATAATCATTGCGGAAGTAGGTAATACCGGCAGTGTAGCCTGCATGGCTGAATTCTATTCCAACTTCTTTGTTGACGCTAATTTCAGGATCGAGGTTATCGTTACCGAGTAAATAGCACTGGCTCAGACCAATCGGGCAGCCGTTGCCACGGGTGGACAGGAGATAGCCTGGCGTTGATTGATAAAGGTTGGGCGCTTTAAATGCGCGCGCGATACCGGATTTTAAGACGAAATATTCGCCCAGCCCTTGCGACATATTCAGGCTGGGGCTCCAGTTAGCACCGAATTGATCGTGATAATCAAAGCGCAGGCCCGGAATAATCTCGGTGCTGTCGGTTGCCGCAATATTATCTTCGAAATAGAGCGAGCTGATGGTGGCGGAGTTTTTGCTGCTGCGTTGGGAAGGATCGCCTGAGCTACCTGGCAAATAAAAGTCTGTGTTTGCGGATTGCATGGAGGCGGGATCGTTGAGCTCATCGCGGTTCCATTCCGCCCCCAGGGTCACCGTTTGATCAACCAGCAGCTGCAGAGGGAAGTTTATTTCCCCGCCCGCGCGATAACTTTCCAGACGGCTGGTCGAATTCTCATCGCTATTAATCATGCCTTCGGTACTGCCGCCGGTACCTTCTTTTAAGCGCGTGTTATTGGTTTTTTCATAGTTAAAGTTAAGCCTGGACGTCCCCCAGTCCCAGATACCGTTATGGGTGATACCGTAGTTTTGACGGTATAAGCGGTTTGTTTCACTGCCATATAACGATTCAACCAGACCGTTCGCGCTGCTATTACTATTGCTGTTTTGAGTATCACCAGCGTAGATATTTCCCTGACGGCTGTAGTCATAGGAGAAATCAACGATCTGGGTTGGCGTCACTTTCCAGGACAGCACACCGCTGATGTCTTTATTACGCACGCCTTCACGGCCCGCGGCATAGGAGCCGTTTTGTGCGGTATTGATGTCAAAGGCATCGGCATCGGTGCGGTTGAGGTTGCCGTACAGACGCATCGTCAGCGCGTCGCCTGCCAACGGGCCACTGAGGTTGAAGTTAGCGCGACGGGTGTCGCCTTCTTTGCTGTTTTCAGGCTGGTTGGTGTAGAGAGAGAGTGAACCGTGCCAATCGTTGGTAGGGCGCTTGGTGATGATATTCACCACACCACCGGCTGCACCTGAACCATAACGGGCGGCTGCCGGGCCACGAATCACTTCAATACGTTCCACCATTTCCGCCGGCACCCAGTTGGTATCGCCGCGAGAATCACGTTCGCCACGCCAGTTGTAGCGAACGGAGTTACGAGAACTCACCGGCACACCATCGATCAGCACCAGGGTGTTTTCCGGCCCCATGCCGCGAATATCGATTTGGCGGTTGTTACCGCGGCTGCCGCTGGCACCGTTGCCGGTCAGGTTGACGCCGGGCATTTTACGGATGATGTCAGAAAGATCGTTCACCGGAGGGCTTTTTTGAATGTCTTCTGCTGTGATAATCGAGACGCCTGGTTGCTGTTTTAGCTCCTGTTCAGCGGTGACCAGCATGACTTCATCATCAGCGAGATTTTCTGTCGGTTCGGCAGCCAAAGCAGGAGTGGACAGTAAGCTGGCAAAAAGCAGCGTTATCGGACGCTTTCTACCATAAAAAGTAACATTCATTTTCATTATCTCCATAATATGCAGGAATAAGGCGCAGATGCGGATGATAATGAGATTGATTATCATTGTATATTGCGTGCGGTGTTTCTCCTTTTTTTCTACATTGTTCGTCAATTTTTGGTTTTTGTGTAAGAGGATGTAAAAATTTGCCGCTGGGGATGTCGATGCTGAGAGGAATGTGATCTGGCGCGCTGTTATTCATAACACATTGATAAATAAGGCTAGTAACACCTTTTAACAATGTGGTTATTTTTTGTGCTCACGGTTTGGCTCTAAACGCAACTCCTGTGGCAGCGAAAAATAAGGAGAAATGGTGTTATTCGCAATACAAATATTTACATTCAATATCATCCGAAAATGCAATTTCAGACTATGCGAATGTCATCAGGCGATTCATTACATCAGCCGGTGTTGTAACGCTTTGTTAACAAATATTGCGTCATCTGCCAGAGAGTGGATGGCAGCGTGGGGATGCAACGGCGAGGGTAGCGATAGTAGCCCGGGTGAGGCATTTATGCCGACCCCCGGGAGAAGCGCACACCGTGCTGACAGGATGATGGGTGCAACAGCGATGGTAGCCCGGGCGTGGCGTACGGTCTGTCCAACTGATGTTAGTAGCCCGGGCGAGGCATTTATGCCGACCCCCGGGAGAAGCGCGCACCATGCTGACAGGATGGCAGGTGCAACATGCGAAAAAAAAGCCCGTACTTTCGTATGAGCTCTTCTTAAAATATGGCGGTGAGGGGGGGATTGACTCGCTTCGCTCGCCGTTACTCGGCCCATCCCTGGGCCTCGCCCCTTCGGGGCCAACGCAGGCGTTGTTCAAAAATGCTCCCGGCATTTTTGTGCGGGCAGCCCGCTCGCAGGCTCGCGGTCTGTCCAACTGGCGATGCCAGTTGTCGAACCCCGGTCGGGGCTTCTCATCCCCCCTGGTGGGTTGCAACATGCGAAAAAAAAGCCCGTACTTGCGTACGAGCTCTTCTTTGAAGATGGCGGTGAGGGGGGGATTCGAACCCCCGATACGTTGCCGTATACACACTTTCCAGGCGTGCTCCTTCAGCCACTCGGACACCTCACCATATTGTCGTTCCCGTTGCTGCTGGGAACGGGCGCTAATTTAGGGAAATACGTATCTCTCGTCAATCAACTTTTTCAAAAAAACGCGCGTTTAGCCAAACTTCGCGCAACTTGCGTTTTAAATGCGCGACAATCGATTTTTTTGTCACCACTCTCTTTTTACTCGATAGAAAAATGAAATTTGTTATGCTGACAAACCAATAGAAAACAACAAATAAAACACGACGCGTCAGCTATCAGGAGCCACGATGGACATTATTTATTATCACCCGACATTTGATACCGCTTACTGGATTGCAGAGCTGGAAAAACAGCTGCCAGGCGCGCGCGTCCGCGAATGGAAATCCGGCGACAACCAGCATGCCGATTACGCGCTGGTCTGGCACCCGCCGGTAGAAATGCTTAAAGGGCGGGATCTAAAAGCGGTCTTTGCCCTTGGGGCGGGTGTCGACTCGATCCTCAGTAAACTGCGCGAGCACCCGGAAATGCTGCCGATGTCGATCCCGCTTTTCCGCCTCGAAGACACCGGAATGGGTCAGCAGATGCAGGAGTACGCGGTCAGCCAGGTATTGCACTGGTTCCGTCGCTTTGATGACTATCAGGACTTAAAGCAACAAGCGCGCTGGCAACCGCTGGACGACTATCCGCGAGACACCTTTACTATCGGGATTATGGGTGCGGGCGTACTCGGTGCGAAAGTCGCCGAAGCGCTGCAGGTATGGGGCTTCCCGCTGCGTAGCTGGAGCCGCAGCCGCAAAGCCTGGCCGCAGGTGCAAAGTTTTGCCGGAGCAGAAGAACTAGGGGCGTTTCTCGGCGAAACGCGGGTGTTGATCAACCTGCTGCCGAACACGGCGGAAACCGCCGGGATTATTAACCAGCAGCTGTTGGCGCAGCTTCCGGATAACAGCTATGTTCTCAATCTGGCGCGTGGCGTTCACGTTGTTGAAGATGACCTGCTAGCGGCGCTGAATAGCGGCAAGCTCAAAGGGGCGATGCTGGATGTCTTTAGCCGTGAACCGTTACCGGCAACAAGCCCGCTGTGGGCGCACCCTCGGGTAGCCATGACCCCGCACGTGGCCGCGGTCACGCGTCCGCTGGAAGCCATTACCTATATTGCCGGCACCATCGGCCAGCTGGAGCGGGGCGAAACGGTAAGCGGGCAGGTCGATCGCCAGCGCGGATACTAAGACATAACCCCGCTGCGGCGGGGTTTTTGCTAATCATAGGCCCTGATTCCTGCTATCCTTGCCACAAACAGAGAAGGAGAATGTGATGTATCCTGTTGACCTGCACATGCATACCGTCGCCAGTACCCACGCCTACAGTACCCTGCACGATTATATTGCTGAAGCAAAGCGCAAAGGGATCAAACTTTTCGCCATTACCGACCACGGTCCGGACATGGCCGACGCGCCGCACTACTGGCATTTCGTCAATATGCGCATCTGGCCGCGAATGGTGGACGGCGTCGGCATTTTGCGCGGCATTGAAGCCAACATTAAAAATACCCAGGGCGAAATTGACTGCACCGGGCCGATGCTGTCGTCGCTGGATCTGTTCATCGCCGGTTTTCATGAACCAGTGTTCCCGCCGCAGGATAAAGCGACCCATACTGAAGCGATGATTGCTACCATGGCCAGCGGCGCGGTACACATTATCAGCCATCCGGGTAACCCGAAATTCCCCGTCGATATCCCGGCCATCGCCGCGGCTGCGGCAAAATATCAGGTGGCGCTGGAAATCAATAACTCATCCTTTGTCTCCTCGCGCGTGGGCAGTGAAGATAACTGCCGGGCCATTGCCGCCGCGGTCCGCGATGCTGGCGGTTGGGTGGCGCTGGGATCTGATTCGCACACCGCCTTTACCCTCGGCGAATTTTCTGCGTGTCGTAAGATCCTTGATGAAGTGGGCTTCCCTGAGGATCGGATCCTTAACGTTTCTCCACGTCGGCTGCTGAATTTCCTTGAGTCTCGCGGGATGCCGGCAATCCCTGAATTTGCCGACCTTTAATGTGAATAACTGGAATAATTGAATGAACGAGTTTTCAATCCTCTGCCGCGTACTGGGCTCTTTGTACTATCGCCAACCTCAGGATCCGCTGCTGGTGCCGCTGTTTACCCTGATTCGTGAAGGGAAACTGGCGGCAAGCTGGCCGCTGGAACAGGATGAGCTGCTGGAACGCCTGCAAAAAAGCTGCGATGTACAACCGCTGGCCGCGGACTATAACGCACTGTTTGTCGGGGACGAATGCAGCGTTCCACCGTACCGCAGCGCCTGGGTTGAAGGGGCGAGTGAAGCCGAAGTGCGTGGTTTCCTGAGCGCTCACGGCATCCCGACCGGAGAAGGCAAAGCCGACCATATCGGTTCCCTGCTGCTGGCTGCCTCCTGGCTGGAAGATCACGCAACCGAAGACGAAAGCGAAGTCCTGGAAACCCTGTTCGCAGACTACATTCTGCCATGGTGCGGGACCTTCCTCGGGAAAGTCGAAGCCCATGCGGAGACGCCGTTCTGGCGCACCATGGCCCTGCTGACGCGCGAAGCGATCTCTGCGATGTGGGATGAGTTAGAAGAAGAAACTGAAGAGTAATATGTGATTTAAATCACATATTAATTGCAAGTGAAAATGGTTGCTTGCATATAACGTGCTTCAGGTCTCATTTGAGCGGTGCGTATCTGGTATGATACGCGCCATGAACATACTTCTCGCAATTGCAATAACGACAGGCATTCTCTCCGGTCTCTGGGGATGGGTGGCGGTCGCGCTTGGCCTGCTGAGCTGGGCGGGTTTCCTGGGCTGCACGGCCTATTTCGCCTGCCCGCAGGGCGGTCTGAAAGGGCTGCTGATCTCCACCTGTACGGTGATGAGCGGGGTGGTGTGGGCGCTGGTCATTATCTACGGCAGCGCGCTGGCGCCGCATCTTGAGATCCTGGGTTATATGATGACCGGCGTTGTCGCCTTCCTGATGTGTATTCAGGCGCGCAAGCTGCTGCTCTCTTTTGTCCCCGGCACCTTTATTGGCGCTTGTGCCACCTTTGCCGGCAACGGTGACTGGCGAGTGGTGGTGCCTTCTCTGGCTCTGGGACTGGTCTTTGGCTACGCGATGAAAAATTGTGGGCTGTGGCTGGCTGCGCGAGCGCAGAAGAATAAAGCCCCTTTAGTGAATGAAACGCCCGACCGGGCGCGATCTTAACGACCCGCAATACCCAAACAGGACCTCAGGTCCTGTTTTGCTTTCTACACGTTTACCCCGTTTGCCGTGCGGTCAGTCCGCCTCATTCTCTTGCCGTGCTGCGCTGGTCGATTGCCCGTGGTCGTATACACAGACTTTCGTCCTGGGGACTATCGTGCCATATTAGCCACAATGCATTATGTAAAGACGTAAGCCGACAGGAGGCAAAATGACGGTTAAACCTGAGGTGATTCTCGGTGATATCACCACGCTGGAGGTCGATGTTATCGTCAATGCCGCTAACCCTTCACTGCTGGGTGGTGGTGGCGTCGATGGCGCCATTCATCGCGCTGCCGGGCCTGAACTTCTTGCCGCCTGCAAGGTGGTCCGCCAACAGCAAGGGGAGTGTCCCCCGGGCCACGCGGTGATTACTACGGCGGGTCAGCTGCCAGCCAGCGCGGTTATTCATGCGGTTGGGCCGGTCTGGCACGGAGGCGAACAGCATGAGGCGCAGATCCTCGCCGATGCTTACCGCAACAGCCTGCTGCTGGCATCAGCCAACAGCTATCGGTCGATTGCTTTCCCGGCGATCGGTACCGGGGTGTACGGTTATCCAAAACAGGCCGCGGCAGAAATTGCGGTGCAGACGGTGAATGCCTTTCTGGTCCGTTATAACCCGCTGGAGCGGGTCTTTTTCGTCTGCTTTGATGATGAAACCGCGGAGATTTACCGTCGGTTATTGCAGCCGCAGTAATCACGGCGAAAGGGGAGTGCCGCTCGTTCACTGCCAGATATAAGCAGGTGAACGAGCGGGCATGCGCATTGAGTTAGCTGGCAGAAACCTGCGGTTTAGCGGGTTTGGTCTGGAACTTCCCCGAGAAGAGAAAGCGTAGCAGGGGGATGCGCAGGTGAATTTCATACAGCACCACGGCAATACCCACCACAAAGATTAAGCCAGTCACAAAGCCGAGCGCGTTCGATTTTATCGCCGGGGCAATCCAGGCGCCGTAGAGCAGGGTCAGCGGATGGTGCACCAGATAAATGAACAGTGAGGCATTCACAAAATAGGTCACGCGTGCCGACTGAAAGTTCAGCAGGCGGTGGCCAAGCGAAAACACCACGTTGACCATCCACAGTCCCAGCACCATGGTGATGACATATTCGACTTCGTACATCCAGCCGTCACCGGAGCCATACTGCTGATTCAGGCGATAGGCAATAAAGCCCAGCAGAGCACCCGCGAAGCACCACGGCGATGGGGTGGTGAACATCGCTTTTAAGCGCGTATTGATAAACACCTGGGCGCCAAGAATAAAGAACGGCAGATAAAACAGGGTCTGCATAACGATAAAGTTAAACAGGCCATTGCTCAGCACCGGCGCGTAAACCACCAGCAGGGTGCGGCGGATCAGGGCGTAAAGCACGCCGAGCGCGAGGAAAATCATCGACAGCTGGCCTAATGTGACAGTGTCACCAAAAGTGTGACCATCCCCGGAACGACGGCCAGTCAGCCATTTAAACAGCACTACCCCAAGGGTTGTCAGGACCACCAGCACCAGCAAAAACCACAGGTGCGAGATCAATTCCCACGCCAGGGTATTAAACTTGTCATAGCCCGAAAGCGTATGCCAGTTGTCGGCCTTGCCGTTCACGTACTGCAACATGATGAACTGCGGGAGCGTCAGCAGCGGAATCGCCGTGAGCATCGGGATACCGACGCGTTCCACGCGCACTTTCCACCATTTTTTGAGCGGATAGCGCAGGAACAGCATGTAGGAGAAATAGCCGGAAATAACAAAGAAGACCTGCATGCGGAACGCATGGATAAAGTCGTTGAACAACGTCAGCCACCAGGACGGCTCGACGCTATTCACATGCCAGCTGTGGCTGGAGTAAATCAGCGATATATGAAAAGGGATCCCCAGCAGCATGAGCCATGCGCGGATGCTATCGAAGAAGTATTCACGTTGTGCTGGCGCGTTATTCATACAATATCACTACATTCTCAGACAATTCGTCTTATCACTCAAGGTGATAACGTTTAAATTCCCAGCAACCCTACATCAACTCAGGGTATCTGTCTCCAGGATAAGTACGCAAAGTACAAAAGTGGAGTTAACAGTCTGTTACCTGCACCGCTGAGATGAACAAAGCAGGGATTATGTTGTCGGATTGCCTGAATTACCATTAAAATAGATCGGATCGATTTAAGCACACAAAGGGGGAAGTGCTTACTTATATGAAACTTAAACCACAGATGATGAAAATGCGCTGGTTAAGCGCAGCCGTAATGTTGTCCCTGTGTACTTCATCTGCATGGGCGTTTAGCATTGATGACGTTGCAAAAGAGGCCAAAGCGTTAGCCGGGAAAGGCTATGAAGCCCCTAAGAGCAACCTGCCCTCCGTTTTCCGCGATATGAAATACGCGGACTATCAGCAAATTCAGTTTAATCACGACAAGGCTTACTGGAACAATCAAAAGACGCCGTTCAAGCTTGAGTTTTATCATCAGGGTATGTACTTCGACACGCCGGTGACCATCAATGAAGTCACCGTGAACAGCGTGCGTAAGATTAAATATAGCCCGGATTACTTCAATTTTGGCAGCGTCCAGCATGATAAAGATACGGTGAAAGACCTCGGCTTCGCCGGCTTCAAAGTACTGTACCCGATCAACAGCAAAGATAAGAACGACGAAATTGTCAGCATGCTCGGCGCCAGTTACTTCCGCGTTCTCGGTCAGGGCCAGGTGTATGGATTATCCGCTCGCGGTCTGGCTATCGATACCGCGCTGCCTTCCGGCGAAGAATTCCCGCGTTTCCGTGAGTTCTGGATTGAACGTCCAAAAGCTACGGATAAGCGCCTGACAATTTATGCGCTGCTGGACTCTCCGCGAGCCACCGGCGCCTACCGCTTTGTGATCATGCCGGGCCGCGATACCGTGGTTGACGTGCAGTCCAAGGTGTATCTGCGCGACAAGGTTGGCAAACTGGGTGTGGCGCCGCTGACCAGTATGTTCCTGTTTGGCCCTAACCAGCCTTCTGCTGCGTCTAACTTCCGTCCGGAGCTGCACGATTCCAACGGTCTGTCGATTCTTGCCGGCAACGGCGAGTGGATCTGGCGTCCGCTGAATAATCCAAAACATCTGGCCGTCAGCAGCTATGCGATGGAAAACCCGCAGGGCTTTGGTCTGCTGCAGCGTGGCCGCCAGTTCTCCCGCTTTGAAGACCTCGACGATCGTTACGATCTCCGCCCGAGCGCGTGGATCACCCCGAAAGGCGACTGGGGCAAAGGGAAAATCGAGCTGGTTGAAATCCCGACCAATGACGAAACCAACGATAACATCGTGACCTACTGGACGCCGGATCAGCTGCCGGAACCGGGTAAAGAGATGAACTTCAAATACTCGATTACCTTCAGTCGCGATGAAGACAAATTGCATGCGCCGGATAACGCCTATGTGATGCAGACTCGCCGTTCCACCGGCGATGTGAAGCAGTCAAACCTGATCCGTCAGCCGGATGGCACCATTGCGTTTATCGTTGATTTCACCGGCGCTGACATGAAAAAAATGCCGTCAGACACGCCGGTAACGGCGCAGGCGAGCATCGGTGATAACGCGGAGATCGTTGAGAATACCGTGCGTTACAACCCGGTGACGAAGGGCTGGCGTATGGTTCTGCGCGTGAAAGTCAAAGATCCGAAGAAAACCACGGAAATGCGCGCTGCACTGGTCAATGCTGATCAGCCGCTGAGCGAAACCTGGAGCTATCAGCTGCCTGCCAATGAATAAGATAACGAAGTACATTGACGCATTGCCGCTGTCCGATGCTGAAAAAGCGGCGCTTCCGGATACCAGCCTGCAGGCGGTACACCAGGCGCTGGATGCGGAGCATCATACTTTTGCTCGTGAAGACGATTCCCCACTGGGGTCCGTTAAATCACGCCTGGAACACAGCTGGCCAGACTCCGTGGCCGCTGACCAGTTGATAAAAGATGATGAAGGCCGCACGCAGTTACAGGCAATGCCGAAAGCTAAGCGCTCCTCGATGTTCCCGGACCCGTGGCGCACCAACCCGGTGGGCCGCTTCTGGGATCGTCTGCGTGGCCGCGACGTGACCCCGCGCTATCTCTCTCGCCTGACCAAGGAAGAGCAGGAGAGCGAGCAGAAGTGGCGTACCGTCGGCACCCTTCGTCGTTACACTCTGCTGCTGCTGACTCTGGCGCAGACCGTCGTCGCGACCTGGTATATGAAAACCATTCTGCCGTATCAGGGCTGGGCGTTAATCAACCCGGCAGATATGGTCGGGCAGAACCTGTGGGTCTCCTTTATGCAGCTGTTGCCATACATGCTGCAAACCGGGATTCTGATCCTCTTCGCCGTGCTGTTCTGCTGGGTTTCGGCAGGCTTCTGGACGGCGTTGATGGGCTTCCTGCAGCTGCTGATGGGGCGAGATAAATACAGTATTTCCGCCTCTACCGTCGGTGATGAACCGCTGAATCCTGAGCACCGCACCGCGCTGATCATGCCGATCTGTAACGAAGACGTCGATCGCGTCTTCGCCGGGCTGCGAGCGACCTGGGAATCGGTGAAGGCCACGGGCCAACAGCAGCACTTTGACGTCTATATCCTCAGCGATAGCTACAACCCGGATATCTGTGTTGCTGAGCAGAAAGCGTGGATGGAACTGATTGCCGAAGTGCAGGGCGAAGGGCAGATTTTCTACCGCCGTCGTCGTCGTCGTGTGAAGCGTAAAAGCGGGAACATCGATGACTTCTGCCGCCGCTGGGGTAGCCAGTACAGCTACATGGTGGTGCTGGACGCTGACTCGGTGATGACCGGTGAGTGTCTGACCGGGCTGGTGCGTTTGATGGAAGCGAACCCGAATGCCGGGATCATCCAGTCCTCGCCGCGCGCCTCCGGAATGGACACCCTGTATGCGCGTTGCCAGCAGTTTGCGACTCGCGTCTACGGTCCGCTGTTTACCGCAGGGCTGCATTTCTGGCAGCTGGGTGAATCGCACTACTGGGGTCACAACGCCATTATCCGCGTGAAGCCGTTTATCGAGCACTGCGCGCTGGCGCCGTTGCCGGGCGAAGGCTCCTTTGCCGGGTCGATTCTGTCGCATGACTTCGTCGAAGCGGCGCTGATGCGTCGTGCCGGCTGGGGCGTGTGGATCGCTTACGATCTGCCGGGTTCTTATGAAGAGCTGCCGCCAAACCTGCTGGATGAACTGAAGCGTGACCGCCGCTGGTGTCACGGTAACCTGATGAACTTCCGCCTGTTCCTGGTGAAAGGTATGCACCCGGTACACCGTGCGGTGTTCCTGACCGGCGTGATGTCCTATCTGTCGGCGCCGCTGTGGTTCATGTTCCTTGCCCTGTCCACCGCGCTACAGGTCGTTCATGCGTTGACGGAGCCGCAGTACTTCCTGCAGCCGCGTCAGCTGTTCCCGGTCTGGCCGCAGTGGCGTCCGGAACTGGCGATTGCGCTGTTTGCCTCGACGATGGTGCTGCTGTTCCTGCCGAAACTGCTGAGTATTATTCTGGTGTGGTGCAAAGGCTCGAAAGAGTATGGCGGATTTTTCCGTGTGACCCTTTCTCTGCTGCTGGAAGTGCTGTTTTCCGTGCTGCTGGCGCCGGTGCGTATGCTGTTCCACACCGTGTTTGTGGTCAGCGCGTTCCTCGGCTGGGAAGTGGTCTGGAACTCTCCGCAGCGTGATGACGACTCCACGCCGTGGGGTGAAGCCTTCATGCGCCATGGTTCGCAGCTACTGCTGGGTCTGGTGTGGGCGGTTGGTATGGCCTGGCTGGATCTGCGTTTCCTGTTCTGGCTGGCACCGATTGTCTTCTCGCTGATCCTGTCGCCGTTTGTCTCGGTGATCTCCAGCCGGGCGACCGTGGGACTGCGTACCAAACGCTGGAAGCTGTTCCTGATCCCGGAAGAGTATTCGCCGCCGCAGGTGCTGAAAGATACCGATGCTTACCTGACCCTGAACCGTCAGCGTTCGCTGGATGATGGCTTTATGCATGCCGTGTTTAACCCATCGTTTAACGCGCTAGCGACAGCGATGGCAACGGCACGTCACCGTCACGGACATATTCTGGATATCGCCCGTGAGCGTCACGTTGAGCAGGCGTTGAACGAAACGCCGGATAAGCTCAATCGCGATCGCCGTCTGGTGTTGCTGAGCGACCCGGTCACTCTGTCTCGTCTACACTATCGCGTGTGGGCAGCACCGGAGAAATACTCTTCGTGGGTGAGCGCGTATCAGCAGACGACACTCAACCCGCTGGCGTTGAAGACCAAGTAAGCCGTTTGTTAAGGAAAAATACCGGCAATAGTGCCGGTATTTTTTTATCTGAGAATTGAGGGTAGAGATGAGAGTGTTACTGATTGTCGCCATGACGCTGCTGCTTAGCGGTTGCGGCAGCATTATTAGCCGTACGGTGCCAGGACAGGGGCACGGAAATCAGTATTACCCCGGCGTGCAATGGGACGTCCGTGATTCATCATGGCGCTATATCACCATTCTCGACCTGCCGTTTTCGCTGGTCTTCGATACGCTGCTGCTGCCACTGGATGCCAGTCACGGCCCGTATAACTGATCAGCGCTCGTCCCATTCGTCGGCGGCAGTCTGACCCTCTTCGGTGTCCAGAGAGGGTTCCAGCTGGAATTCGCCTTCGTCCCATTCATGCAGTGTATTCTCTTCCAGCCACTCCTGACGCAGTTCTATCTCGTCATAATCACCGTCAAACACGCTCTGCGCCGCCTCGCCGCTTAACATGGGCAGGCATTCACCTTCTTCATCTTCGTCGGCAAAAAATTCAGCCTGCCAGGCGATATCGCCATCCTGCAAAACGTACTTCTGAATATTCAACTGCTCAACGTTGGCACTCTCCTCGTCGCTATCCGGATTATTGACAAGGAACTCTTCACGGGCCGCATCGATAGCTTCTTCGAGCGTGGCGTAGAAAATCGAATCCTTTGGCATGGCTAACCCCCTAAGAAGAATGAAAAATGGACACGATTCAATCTATAGAAGGCAGTCAGCAATGCGTCAAGGGGATGGCCCCATGTTGAACTTAATTTACCGAACTGTCGCGGGTATCGGTACGTGGCGCCGAGTTATCGCGGTTGGGACGTCGCAAGCTGAAGGTGGAATAAAGAGCATTGAACAGCACCACGGCGGCCGTCACCAGGAATACCGAGCGGAAACCGTAGCTGGCGGAGACCGAGGCGCCGATCAACGGGCCGGTGACGTTGCCAATATCGCGGAACGACTGGTTATAACTGAAGATCCGCCCGGCGATCTGGCTGGTGGAGTTGTAGACCAGCAGCGTCTGCACCGCAGGCAGCAGCGCACCGTCGGCGGCACCCAGCAGGAAGCGCAATATCCCGAGCTGTAGCGGCGTCTGGACGAACGACATCGGGATCAGCAGCAGTACAGAGACCAGTAAAGCAACGATGAGGATTTTTTCCGGACCGATACGATCGCCGAGCTTGCCGAGCCTGGGCGCGCTGATCAGTGCCGCAACGCCGGGCACGGAGGCGATCATGCCGCTGATAAAGGCAATATTGCCAACATCTCCCGCCAGGTCACGCACGTAGAGCGTCAGAATCGGGGCAATTGACCCGGTGGCTACCTGAATAATCATGGTGGTCACGAACAGGCTGAGGACCAGCTTTGGGCTCTTCAGGGAGGAGAACACCGCTCGGGCGTTGAGCATCTCTTTTTTTGCCACCGGTACAAACTGTTCACGGATGAGCAGCAGCGTCAGGATAAAGCAGATGAGTAACACGCTGGCGGTGAGGAAAAAGACCATGCGCAGGCCCCAATGGTCAGCGAGAAATCCGCCCGCCAGTGGGCCGAGCAGGGCGCCACTGACTGCACCAGTTGAAAGCGTGCCCAGCGCCCAGCCGCTCTTCTGACGGGGAATTTGGGTGGCAATAAGCGCATTGGCATTCGGAATAAACCCGCCCAGCAGCCCCAGCAAGGCCCGCAGCACCATAAACTGCCAGATATTTTGCGCCAGCCCCATCAACATCATGACGATAGCCATCCCCAGGGCCGATCGCAGCAGCATGATTTTACGTCCTTTGCGGTCGGCCAGTCCGCCCCAGAAGGGGGACGCGACGGCTGAGAATAAGAACGTAATGCTGAACACTAACCCTGACCACATATTCAGGGCACTGTGGCCGGTGACGCCGAGCTGCTCGACATAGAGCGGGAGAAAGGGCATGACCAGGCTGAAGGCGGCGCCAGTCAAGAAACAGCCAAACCAGGTAACAGTGAGATTTCGCTTCCAGTTAATCGGGGTATCTGCAGACAACATAGGCTTCCGGTGGCCTGCGAGGCAGGTCAGAAAAGTGGAAATATGAGCCTGCTAATTATGCGCCTGAGAAATGATCATCGCAATAAAGGCGAGTGATTAAAAGCGGGGGAAAGGGGGGCTCCTCCGGCAGGCTGATGCCACCGGAGGGAGGGCAACTTAGTAGCGTGAAGGCATACCAGGCGGACGAGTTTTAAAGCGGCGATGCAGCCACATATACTGCTCCGGCGCCATCAGAATGCACTTTTCGACGATATGGTTCATCCACGCCGCGGTGGTTTCAGCGTCATCCAACGGTGGGTCGCATTCCGGCGGCAGGATAATCAGTTCATAACCCTGGCCATTGGGCTTGCGGCGCGGAACGAAAGGCACGATGCAGGCTTTCGACATTTTCGCCAGCATCCAGGTCCCGGAGGTGGTGGCGGCCTGGTCGACGGCGAAAAACGGTACAAAGACGCTGGCGGTAGGGCCGTAGTCGTGATCGGGGGCATACCAGATGACGTCACCTTTCTTCAGCGCACGGATCATGCCCTTCAGATCTTTACGGTCGATCATGTCTTTGTTGGAACGCAGGCGTCCCCAGGTTTGTAGCCAGTCGATGACCGGGTTGTCATTCGGCCGGTAGACGCCGATGCCGGGTTCATTCATGCCAAACATTCGGGCCCCCATTTCCAGGGTCAGAAAGTGGATGCCGATCAGCAGAATTCCGCGATGCTGGGCCTGTACCGCTCTGATATGCTCGACCCCGATAGAGTCGGTCCAGCGGGCGATACGGTGGGCCGGCCAGAACCAGGCCATCCCGGTTTCCATTAATCCCATGCCGACGGATTCAAAGTTTTGCACCACCATCTGGTGACGCTCTTCTTGCGTTTTGTCCGGGAAGCACAATTCCAGGTTGCGGTAGGCGATTTTAGCGCGACGTTTCATAAAGCGCAGTGCCATGCGGCCAATAGCGGTGCCAAGGCGGTAAATCAGCGGATAGGGCAGTTGGACAACCAACCACAGCAGACCAATACCTGACCACAGTGGCCAGTAACGCGGATGCAGCAACGCCACAGAGAATTTAGGTAAATGGGTCATCTCATACCTGTTCAAGTAAGCAACTCGTTCTATTATCGCATTATTTAGTGCATCAGCCAAAACGACTGTCCCAGGTGGCATTTATTGTTAAACGGCAACCCAGGGGCGTGAGGGAAATGTAGCGCAAAATGAGGGGATGTAAATTTTGGTTGTTTGCTATATGATGCCGGCCGTTTATTTTACTCATTTCCTATGCCGAGCAGGTACACCATGCCAGTGTTACACAACCGCATTTCAAATGAGACGTTAAAAGCGCAGATGTTAGCCGAGAGCGAACCGCGTACGACGATCTCGTTTTATAAATATTTCACCATCGTAGATCCGAAAGCGACGCGCGATGCACTGTGGATTGCCCTCACCCGATTAAACGTCTTTGGCCGCATCTATCTGGCCCATGAAGGGATCAACGCCCAAATTAGCGTGCCGGAAAGCCAGGTGAATGCCCTGCGTGAGTTTCTCTACGCCTTCGACCCGGCGCTGGATGGCCTGCGGATGAACATTGCCCTGGACGACGACGGTAAATCCTTCTGGGTACTGCGGCTGAAGGTCCGTGATCGCATCGTGGCGGATGGTATCGACGATCCGACGTTCGATGCCTCAGACGTGGGCGATTATCTGAAGGCCGCAGAAGTGAATGCGATGCTGGACGATCCTGACGCGGTCTTTATCGATATGCGGAACCACTACGAGTATGAAGTCGGTCATTTTGAGCAGGCGCTTGAAATTCCGACGGACACCTTCCGCGATCAGCTGCCAAAAGCGGTTGAGATGATGCAGGACCATAAAGATAAAAAGATTGTGATGTACTGCACCGGCGGGATTCGCTGCGAAAAAGCCAGTGCCTGGATGAAGCATAACGGCTTCAGCAAAGTCTGGCATATCGAAGGCGGGATCATTGAATATGCACGCCGTGCCCGCGAGCAGGGGTTGCCGGTCCGTTTTATTGGCAAAAACTTTGTATTTGACGAACGTATGGGTGAGCGCATTTCCGATGATGTGATTGCGCACTGCCACCAGTGCGGCACGCCGTGCGACAGCCATACTAACTGCCTGAACGACGGCTGCCATCTGCTGTTTATCCAGTGCCCGAGCTGCGCCGAAAAATTTGCCGGCTGCTGTAGCGAGGCGTGCATGGAAGAGCATAAGCTCCCGGAAGAAGAGCAGCGTCAGCTGCGTGCCGGGCGGGAAAATGGCAACAAGATTTTCAATAAATCACGCGGTCGTCTGAATACCAAACTGGGGATCCCAGACCCTGACCTGTCAGAAAAACCATAACCAGATGAGATCGATGATCGCCAGCAGAAGCCACAGCGCGAGGTAAATCATAAAGTGCTCGCGGACGTTGTTGACCAGTAATTCATACAGGCGACGCATAATCTCTCTCGGTATTCCATGGCCTCTGTTGAGGCCGTTTTTTTATCTGTGATGTCCAGGCCGCGTCTACACGGCCTGAAAAGCCTGCAGTCTGACTAAAAGCGTGACAGTGAGAAGGGCGTCAGATCAAAGGCCGGCGTCTCTCCACGGGCAAACTGGGTGGCAATCTCACCCAATACCGGCGCAAATTTGAAACCGTGGCCGCTTAGCCCGCTAATCAGCAGGGTATCCGGGTGGCCGGGCAGGGTATCAATAATAAAATCTTCATCTACCGTATTGTCGTACGTGCAGGAAGCGCCGTGCAGGCAGCCGCCAATGCCGGGCAGGACATTTCGCAGGAAATTAAACGATTCAGAGCCATCGGTAGCCACGGCGCCAAACGGCGTACGCTCTTCCGGCGCGGAGATCGGCTGGCCGCCGTTGTGCTTGCCAATCTTCAGTTCATTATCTTCCGCCGGGAAACCATAGAACTGATCGCCGTTCGGCAGCTCGCCGGTAAAGGCCGGGAAGTTGTTTTTGCTGCTGTAGCGCCCGTCAGCCTGGAACCAGGCAAAGATTTTACGCACCGGCTGGATCGGCAGGTTGGGCAGCAGACGAGTCACCCAGGTCCCGGCGCTGACCAGCAGCTTTTTACCGTGGTAGGTGCCGTCAGCGGTCTCGATGGATACGCCATCTGCATGGTGATGGATGGCGGTTACCGGGCAGTTGAACAGCTGTGCGCAGCCGGCTTCACGCGCCAGGCGGATCCAGGTTTTGATCGCCAGCTCGCTGCGTAACACACCGGAGGCGGGTTCGAAGATGCCGCGGTAATCTTGCGGTACGCGAATTTCAGGCCAGCGGGCCATGATCGCCTGGGCATCGAGTTCCTCGGTTTCCAGCTGAAAGGTGCGGGCGCTGTGGGCGGCGTTAGCGAGGAACGTCGAGTCTGCCGGGCCCAGGTTAATGACCCCGGTGCGTTCGAACACCGCTTCGCCGCTGCTGGCGGCGAACTCATCCCACAATGTCTGGGCGCGCAGGACCAACGGGACATATCTTTCACCTTCGCCATAGGCGTGACGGATAAGGCGCGTATTACCGTGATGGCTGCCTTCCTGGTGCGGCGGCTGGTGCGCGTCGGTCATCAGCACGTTAAGTCCCGCCTGGCGGGCATAATAGCCAGCGGCAGCACCCGTTGAGCCGCTACCGATAATGATGAGGTCGTATTGCATGATATGTTCCGGTTTTTTGTTTTAATAAGCAGGGTAATTAACCGTCTGCACTTATACAAGCGCGAAAATAAATCAGGCACCCGACGGGTGCCTGTTTAGTGAGTGTATTTTGTGTGCGGCATAATCTTTAATGCCTGCGGTACTCGTTTGCCTGGTATTCACCTGATTCAATCTTGGCAATACCTGCTTCCAGAATAGAGATAAATTGACGTGCGACTTCCGTGGTGAGCCATAGCGTCTGGCCAATTTCAGCTTCGTGACTGCTTTCTTGAGTGGGGTTTTGGTAGTGCAGGCGCAACATCATGGCATCGTAGCTATCAACGGTGCTGATGTCCCATCCGACGAGGGGATGGGTCTGGATGACTTCATTATTCTTTTCCATCATAACCCCTTATTCACATGTTAAAAGACAACAATTCTCGAGGTTTAATGCATGTTTTTTGAAGCAAGTTAATTATATCAGGAGTTAAGAATAAACTCGAGAAATTAACGTAAACAGAGCGAACACTCCTCTGTTTGCCGCTTTTTTGCACAAATATAGTGTCGTGAAGGGTTATTTTTAAAGGAAATAATCATGAGAGGAATGAAAAGTCTGAATTTTACCGGGATAAAAAAAGCCGGGGCGACCCGGCAAAAAAAGCACAATGAGGGAGCAAATGTTATTTGCTGTACCTGTCACGCTTCAGACAACCTTGATACGAGCACGAGATTAACTCACGCTGAGCACGCGCGTGAAACACGTATGCGGCTTCAGGTTGCCGAAAGGGCATCAGGATATGTCATGGATAAACCAGTCATCGGCGCTTTCCCAGGTCTCTTGCAGGATTTCGCTTATCCGGTCTTTATCTTCTTTGAGGCCACCAATCACAGACAGATTGTTGCTGGCGGCAAAGCGCACGGTGACCTGGCTTGGGTTAGTCGGGAATTGTTGTTCAATGCGTCGGGAGAGTTCATTGTTTAGCGCTTCTAAGGCGCCGTTGGGTAAGGCTGTAGTTTTGGCGATAGACACTTCAATACGCATGATTGCCCCCTGTGTAATATACTGTTTATTTATACAGTATGCATTTGGCGTTTACAACAGGGGGCACCATTTTATTTTTTCATCGTCCAGCGCACGGTTTCACCGGCAAGGAACGGCACCAGCGTATCGCCCGAAAGCGCGATGCTCTCGACGACGGTGCTCTCTTCGCGCACCAGTTCAACGAAGGTCTCATTGACCGGCAGGCCGTAGAAGCGCGGGCCATTCAGCGAACAGAATGCCTCAAAGTGCTGCAGGGCATTCATCTCTTCAAATACCGTCGCGTAGCTGCCCAGAGCCGTCGGGGCATTGAAGCAACCGGCACAGCCGCAGCTGGCTTCTTTACGATGACGGGCGTGTGGCGCCGAATCCGTGCCGAGGAATGCGCGGGTAAAGCCGCTGGCGACCAGTTCACGCAGCGCCTGCTGGTGAATATTACGTTTCAGAATGGGCAGGCAGTAAAGATGCGGACGCACGCCGCCAACCAGCATGTGGTTACGGTTGAACATCAGGTGCTGCGGGGTAATGGTGGCGGCCAGCAGGTCATTACCATCCCGAACGTACTCGGCGGCGTCCTTGGTGGTGATGTGTTCAAACACCACTTTAAGACCCGGTAAGCGCTGGCGCAGAGGTTCCATCACCGTTTCGATAAAGCGCGCTTCGCGATCGAAGATATCGATCTCCGCGTGGGTCACTTCACCGTGAACCAGCAGCGGCATGCCCAGTTTCTCCATGCGCTCAAGCACCGGCATAATCGCATCGATGCTGGTGACGCCGTGGCTGGAGTTGGTGGTGGCATTGGCCGGGTAAAGCTTGGCTGCGGTGAACACGCCCGCGTGGAAGCCGCGCTCCAGCTCTGCCGGATCGAGCGTATCGGTGAGATAACAGGTCATCAGCGGCGTGAAATCGTGCCCGGCCGGTACCGCATCAAGGATGCGCTGGCGATAGCTGATGGCGGCCTCGACGGTGGTGACAGGCGGTACCAGATTCGGCATCACGATCGCCCGGCCATAAAACTCACTGGTGTAAGGCACGACGGTCTTCAGCATATCGTCATCGCGCAGATGAATATGCCAGTCGTCAGGGCGGCGGATTTTCAATACCTGGGGTTGTGCTGTCATGGAGAGCTCCGGCTAATAGGGTCAGTCATCAGGGCTGTTTTTGCCGGGCACTAAGGATAAGCGTAAACGTTTCCCTTTGCATCAATTTCTGTAAAAAAACGGGCGCTAATGCGCCCGGAGTGTTAATTGGTGAACGGGATGATAATTTCCCCAGGCTTCACTTCTATGCCTTTGGCGTATTTTTTCGCCAGCGCCTCGCCGGTGCTGGCATCTTCGCGCAGGACGTAGGCGGGTTGCTGGTTAAAGTAGCTGCGCAGAGATTGATTCAGATAGGGGATTAGCGTCTGCACCACGGACTGCAGCTTGTCGGGCGATACTTTGGCATCAACCACTTCCATCTCCTGCAGGAAGATAGCCCCTTTCTCTTTATTAAAGACCGGCAGCGCTTTCAGTTTCAGGTCGATGGTGGCCTTCTGGTTGCCAAACAATGAGTTCAGATCCAGATTGGCGATACCGCTCAGGGTGATTTTATTGGGTTCTTCACGGCCGATGGCGCTGGTCAGATTGTGTAATTCAATGTGTGCATCCGCCACGCCGGGCAGGCCGATATCCTTGGCGAAGTGGTTACGTTTCTGCAGCGCCTGGTTAATTTCCTGCTCGCTCACCGAGTACTGCGTGAGCTGATTACAGCCGCTCAGAAGGCCGCTAACCATGAGCGCGGCCACGATAAACATCTTTTTCATTGGTTTCCTTAACGGTCGTGCCATGCGCTTATCCTGACATAAAGCAGCATGGCCTGCCAGTGCCGAAAGGAACAGCAGAACAGGCTGAAAATGCACTTCAGCCTGAATGTTGGTCAGGTCCGGGGCTCCAGCATACCGGATGTGGAGCGTTTCTGGCTGAACTGCCACCACAAGGCAATGAAGGTAATAAAGCCGATAATCCCCAGCATCAACCACGGCAGTTCCGGTTGATTCAGCGCTTTTCCGGAGTCGAACAGCCAGCCGCCGCCGGCGTAGCCAAAGGCGCCGCCGAAGGCCAGACCCAGCCGGCTAAACCCCATATAGCTGCCGCGTGCGCGGGCGTCAGCCAGCGATGCGCCGAGGGTCTCACGAGCCGGCTCTGCGATGATCGAGCCAATATAGAACAGGCAAATCAGGGTAAACAGCTGTTGTAAATTGCTGGTCAGGCCAATCGGCAGCATGGCGGCGGTCATCACCAGCAATCCGGCCATCAGCCGGTGCTCCAGGCGAAAACGCTGTTCGCTCCAGCGGGCGATGGGGTAGAGCAGGGTCAGAGATATCGCCGCTTCAATGGCATACATCCATTTCACCGCGGTAGGCGAGCCGGCGATATCATTGACCATAATCGGCAGCATCAGCATCACCTGAACGGCCAGCATGTAGTAGCCGGTGAGCGTCAGCACGTAGGTCACAAAGCGTTTATCGCGCAGCACCCGGCCGAGCCCTTCGCGTACCGGCGTTTTCACCGTCGATAGTTTCCACGCCGGGAGATACCAGGCGTTGAAGGCGGCGCAGGCAATAAACATTGCCGCTCCCACGCTACACACCAGGCGGAAGTCGTATTGCAACAGCCAGCTGCCGAGCAGGGCGCCGATCACCGCCCCGGCGCTATCCTGCATCATCAGGATGGAGAAGAAGCGCCCGCGCTGATGCGGACGTACCAGCTTGACCACCAGCGCCGCACGCGGCGGATCGAACAGGGTGCCGCCCAGGCCGGAGAGAATACAGGAGAGCCACAGCACCCACGGTTCATGGGCGACGGCCATCGCTGCGAAGCCGGCCGCGCGCATCAGCATGCCGGTGACGATCATCGGTTTGGCACCAAAGCGATCGGCGACCGCCCCGCCAAAAATGCCCAATCCCTGTTGGACTAACTGGCGCAGACCGAGGGCAATGCCGACCATCAACGCGGCCCAGCCCATCTGATCGACAAAGCGAATGGAAATGAGTGGAAAGACGACAAAAAAGCCAAGCACCACCAGCATGTTGTCGACTAACAGGAAATATTTACCCAGGTTCCTTGCCTGCGATACGCGGGACATTTCCCCTCCTGGGAAAATAAAGAGTTGCCCGGATAGTGTGCGGGGAAGCGGCAGACTTTCCCAGCTTCCCGGTGACAATATTTTTTTATCAAAATGCAAGATCGATAGAGTCTATTCATCGAAAAGTGGAGATGGTGCAGAAAATGGTATGTTGCTGTTTTCACACAATCGTTCAGGACAGGTATAGTGAAGGGAGCAGGGTAATCAGTCAGGGGAACAGGAGAAGGGAATGTTTGGCTATCGCAGTAACGTGCCAAAGGTGCGTTTGACGACGGACAGGCTGGTAGTGCGGCTGGTATACGATCGTGACGCCTGGCGTCTGGCCGATTATTACGCGGAGAATAAAGGGTTCTTAAAACCCTGGGAGCCAGTGCGCGATGACAGCCACTGCTACCCCTCTGGCTGGCAGGCGCGCTTGTCGATGATCTCTGAGTTTCACAAGCAGGGGACAGCCTTCTATTTTGCGCTGCTCGATCCGGAAGAAAAAGAGATCATCGGTGTGGCGAATTTTTCCAATGTGGTTCGCGGGTCATTTCATGCCTGCTACCTCGGCTACTCGATTGGCGAGAAATGGCAGGGGCAGGGGCTGATGTTTGAAGCATTGACCTCGGCGATTCGTTATATGCAGCGCACGCAGCATATCCATCGCATTATGGCCAACTACATGCCACATAATCAGCGCAGCGGCGGTTTACTGGCGCGTCTCGGTTTTGAAAAAGAGGGTTATGCCAAAAATTACCTGCTCATTGATGGGCAGTGGCGTGACCATGTACTGACGGCGTTAACGACACCGGACTGGACTCCGGGTCGCTAAGGAGAAAGCATGAAATATCAGTTAACCGCACATGAAGCGCGCGTGATTGGGTGTTTGCTGGAAAAGCAGGTGACCACGCCAGAGCAGTACCCGCTGTCGGTAAATGCGGTGGTGACCGCCTGTAATCAGAAAACCAACCGTGAACCGGTGATGTCGCTCAGTGAAAGTGACATTCAGGATCTGCTGGATACCTTAGTGAAACGCCACTATCTGCGCACGGTCAGCGGGTTTGGCAATCGAGTCACTAAATATGAACAGCGCTTCTGCAATTCTGAATTTGGCGATCTGAAGCTGACGTCGGCGGAAGTGGCGGTGGTCACAACGTTGTTGCTGCGCGGCGCACAAACGCCGGGCGAGCTGCGCAGCCGCGCCCAGCGGATGCATGACTTTAGCGATATGGCTGAAGTTGAAGGGGTGCTTGAGACGCTGGCCAACCGCGACGACGGCCCCTTCGTGGCGCGCCTGCCCCGTGAGCCAGGGAAGCGTGAATCCCGCTATATGCACCTGTTCTGTGACGACATGGACTCGCTGATTACCGCCGTGGAGGCCGTCTCGCCACCGGCGGACGATCTGGTCAGCAGAGTGGCGGTACTGGAAGATGAAGTGGCTGAACTCAAAGCCCGGCTGGACTCATTGCTGGCACATTTGGGAGATTAATCGTGACGACATTACGTGTTGGCGTGGTGGGGCTGGGAGGCATTGCGCAAAAGGCCTGGCTACCGGTGCTCGGCGCCGCGGATGGCTGGACGCTGCAGGCCGCCTGGTCGCCAGGCAAAGAAAAGGCGCTGCGTGTTTGCGATACCTGGCGGATCCCCTATGCGCAATCGCTGGAGCAGCTGGCGGCGCAGTGTGATGCGGTCTTTGTCCATACTTCGACGGCCTCACATTTTGAGGTGGTCAGCCGTCTGCTGAACGCCGGGGTGCACGTCTGTGTCGATAAACCGCTGGCCGATAAACTGAACGAGGCGGAGTCGCTAGTTGAGCTGGCCGCGCGTCGTAAGCTGACGCTGATGGTAGGGTTTAACCGCCGTTTCGCACCACTCTATCGCGAACTGAAAGCCCAACTGGGCAGCGGCGCGTCGTTGCGGATGGATAAACATCGCGCCGACAGCGTGGGCCACGATCTGCGTTTCACACTGCTGGATGATTATCTGCATGTGGTGGATACCGCGTTGTGGCTGGCGGGCGGCAACGCGCGCCTGAGCGGCGGTACACTGCAGACGACGGCCCAGGGTGAGATGCTCTATGCCGAGCACCATTTCAGCGCCGGACAGCTCGAAGTGACCACCAGCATGCACCGGCGTGCCGGCAGCCAGCGGGAGTGGGTGCAGGCCGTTACCGATGGCGGGCTGTATGAAGTCCGCGATATGCGTGAATGGCAGGAAGAGCGTGGGCAGGGTGTGGTGCAGCGCCCGGTGCCGGGCTGGCAGACCACGCTGGAGCAACGCGGTTTTGTCGGCTGCGCCCGGCATTTTATCGAATGCGTGCAAAATCAGACGGTTCCCGAAACCTCGGGCGAACAGGCTTTGCTGGCCCAGCGCATCGTTGAAAAACTCTGGCGCGAGGCGATGAGTGAATAATTGGTTGTAACAACTGGGAGTAGTAATTCATCACGAACCCGGTAGACTATCGCCACTTTCCAGCGCCCGCCATTGCGGGCGTTTTACTTCAGGGTTGTGGAATAACACGTTAATGAACCTATTAAAATCACTGGCGGCAGTCAGTTCGATGACGATGTTCTCGCGCGTTCTCGGGTTTGCGCGTGATGCGATCGTCGCCCGAATTTTTGGCGCCGGGATGGCGACGGATGCCTTTTTCGTGGCGTTCAAATTACCCAATTTACTGCGGCGTATTTTTGCAGAAGGGGCATTCTCTCAGGCATTTGTCCCGATTCTGGCGGAGTATAAGAGCAAGCAGGGCGAAGATGCGACCCGGGTGTTTGTGGCCTATGTTTCTGGCCTGCTGACGCTGGTGCTGGCGCTAGTGACCGTGCTGGGTATGCTGGCAGCGCCCTGGGTTATCACCGTGACCGCGCCGGGCTTTGCCGACAGTCCTGATAAATTTGCATTGACCACCCAACTACTGCGGATCACGTTCCCGTATATTCTGCTGATTTCGCTGGCCTCATTGGCCGGGGCGATCCTCAATACCTGGAACCGCTTCTCCGTTCCGGCGTTTGCTCCGACGTTCCTCAACGTCAGCATGATTGGCTTTGCGCTGTTCGCCGCCCCGTATTTCCATCCGCCAATGCTGGCGATGGCCTGGGCGGTGACCGTCGGCGGCGTGCTGCAGCTGGCCTATCAGCTGCCGCACCTGAAAAAAATCGGCATGCTGGTCCTGCCGCGTATCAGCCTCAAAGATGCGGGGGCGATACGAGTAGTAAAACAGATGGGGCCGGCGATCCTCGGCGTCTCTGTCAGCCAGATTTCTTTAATTATTAACACCATTTTTGCTTCATTCCTGGTGTCGGGCTCCGTGTCGTGGATGTATTACGCCGACCGTCTGATGGAGTTCCCGTCCGGAGTGCTGGGCGTGGCGCTAGGGACGATTCTGCTGCCGTCGCTGTCAAAAAGCTTCGCCAGCGGTAACCATGATGAGTATTGCCGCCTGATGGACTGGGGCCTGCGCCTGTGTTTCCTGCTGGCGTTGCCGAGCGCGGTGGCGCTGGGGATCCTCGCCAAGCCGTTGACCGTGGCGCTGTTCCAGTACGGGAAATTCAGCGCCTTTGATGCCGCGATGACCCAGCGCGCGCTGGTGGCTTATTCCGTCGGGCTGATGGGATTGATCGTGGTTAAGGTGCTGGCGCCGGGGTTCTACTCGCGTCAGGACATCAAAACCCCGGTGAAGATCGCCATCGTGACGCTGATAATGACCCAGGTGATGAACCTGATCTTTATCGGGCCGTTAAAGCATGCGGGTCTGTCGCTGTCTATCGGCCTGGCGGCCTGTCTTAACGCCGGTTTGCTCTACTGGCAGTTGCGTAAGCAGAAGATTTTCACCCCGCAGCCGGGCTGGTTCTCGTTCCTGCTGCGTCTGGTAGTGGCGGTGCTGGTGATGTCCGCGGCGCTGCTCGGCATGATGTATCTGATGCCTGAATGGTCGCTGGGGTCAATGCCGTACCGTCTGCTGCGTCTGATGGCGGTGGTGGTGGTGGGCGTGGTGGCTTATTTCGCCACCTTGCTGCTGCTGGGCTTCAGAATCAAAGAGTTTGCCCGACGCACCGCCTGAAACGATGCGTCAGAGTGAAAGAGACCCGTTCCGCTTTGCGGAGCGGGTTTTTTTATGGGTTTACCCGCTGAGCGGCAGCCAGACTGGCGCTTTCACGCAGGCGGATGGCGAGGGCGATGGCGCCGGTCACCACGGCCAGAATCACCACGCCGTTCCAGCCAGCCAGCACGTACAGCTTACTGCCAAGGACTGAACCGAGCGACATGCCGATAAATACGCCGGTGAACAGCAGGGCGTTCAGTCGGCCGCGGGCCTGTGGTTCCAGGCTGTACACCAGGTTCTGGTGCGCCACCAGGCTGGACTGCAGGCCAAGGTCAAAACCGATAGCCGAAAGCCCGATCAATATCAACTGGCCATGCGGCGGCAATGCCGGCATCAGGAGCATCAGGGCAAACGAGACGGTCACCAGCCCGGCACCCAGTTGGGTCACTCTGCCGGCGCCATATTTATCGGCCAGCCCGCCGGCCAGCGGTGCGGCTAACGCCCCGGCGGCCCCGGCGATACCGAATCCTCCGGCGACGGCGCTACCCATCTGATAATGTTCGAGCAGCATCACCGCCAGGGTTGACCAGAAGGCGCTAAAGGCGATAGATAAAAAGCCTTGAGCCACGGCGGCGCGACGCAGGGCGGGGTAGCGTCGCCAGAGGTGCGCCATCGATGCCATCAGTTGCGGATAGCTCAGGGTAGAGTGGATCGCAAAGCGGGGCAGAATGCGCCACATCAGCAACCCAATAAGCGCGATGCTTACCGCCGCGGCCTGATACATCACGCGCCAGCCGAACAGCGCCCCGACGAGGCCACTGACGGTCCTTGAGAGTAAAATCCCCAGCAGCAGGCCGGTCATCACCGTGCCAACCATTTTCCCCTGTTTTCCCGCCGGCGCGAGAATCGCCGCGGCCGGGACAATATCCTGCGCCATCGTGGCGGCCATACCGATCAGCAGGCTGACCACCAGCAGTGAGGTCAGTTGCCCCGTCAGGCTGCACAGCAGTAGCAATACCGCCAGCGCCGCGCTTTTCATCAGGATCAGCGTCCGTCGATCGTGACGGTCGCCGAGCGGCAGCAGGAACAGAATGCCCAGCGCGTAGCCCGCCTGAGTCAGGGTCGGGACCAGCCCCATCCCTTCAACGCTGAGATGCAGATTGGCTCCCATTAAGGGCAGCAGGGGCTGAGCGTAATAAATGGACGCGACGCTAAAGCCAGCGCCAAGGGCGAGTATGAAAATAATCCAGCCTGCCTCGCGGGAGGATAACGGCGTTGGAGTCATGATGAAGTCCTCGTAGATGAGATGGCGCTATTGTTCCCTGAATACGGCTGGCGCGGTAGATAGCGTGGTGGTAAAACGGTTATACGTAGAACGTATAGAGAAAAGACGATGAAAAAGTCGGAGCGTATAGATCGGATTGAACTGATGCGGACCTTTATTCGCATTGTTGAGGCTGGTTCGCTTTCCGCAGCGGCGCTACTGTTGGAGACGACTCAGGCGACGGTGAGCCGCCGCCTGCAGTCGCTGGAAGGGATGCTCGGCAGCAAGCTGATCCTGCGCACCACCCATGCGATGAAACTGACCGAAGATGGCGAGCGTTGCTACCAGCACGCGCGGCAGGTGATGGATGCGTGGCTGGCTCTGGAAGATGATTTGAGTATTGCGGACGACCGGCCGGTGGGCATCTTGCGGGTGCGAGCGCCTCATGCCTTCGGCCAGCAGCAGCTATTAGATCCGTTGGTCAGCTTTTTGCAACGTTATCCGCAGCTGGCGGTGGAGTGGATGCTCAACGACAAAACCGTCGACTTCCTCAGTGACAATATCGATTGCGCGATTCGCGTGGGCGCGGAAGTTGACCCGGCGACGGTGTCGGTGTTGTTAGCAGAAGTCCCGCGCAGTCTGGTGGTTTCGCCCGCGCTGCTGGCGCGTTATCCGGCATTAACCCGGCCCGAGGATCTGTCACAGCTGCCGTGGGTTGCTATCAGCACGTTCTACCAGCATGAAGTGAAGCTGCAGCAGGAGGATGGCCAGGAACTGACGTTTGGCATTGTCCCCTGTCTGAGTACCGATAGCGTGTACGTGGCGCGCAATACCGCGCTGGCGGGGTTGGGGGTGGCAATCGTGTCTAGCTGGGCGGTGGCCGAGGATATTGCCGCCGGGCGGCTGGTTGAGCCGTTTGCCTCGTGGCGGGCGGCTTCACTGCCGGTACATCTGGTCTATCCTTGGGCACGTTATTATCCAACCCGCCTGCGGAAATTTCTCGATCTGATGCGGGAGGTGATGCCGCAGGTGGCCGGGATGAAACGGCCAGAAGGAGAATAATGGTAAATAAAATAGCCTGTAGGGTAGGCGCAAAAAAAAACCGGCCCGAAGGCCGGTTTTACAGGTGATGTCGCGCTTACTCGACAGGCTGTGGACGGGTTGGTTCCGCCGTTGCCTGGTGGGTCGCGCTGTGACCGCCTGCGGCACCTTTGCCACCGAAGTCAAAGGACGGGCGAACCCAGTCGCTGTGACGCGGTGCTTCTGGCTCATACGCCGGAGCCGGTGCGCGGGTCATCGGTGCCGTAGCATGGTGGTTGGCAACGCTCGCCACGGAGGCGACCGGCGCGGCTTTAACAACCGGGGGGGCTTCAACAACCGGGGCTGCTTCAACAACCGGGGCTGCTTCAACAACCGGAGCGGCTTCGACAACCGGAGCGGCTTCAACAACCGGAGCTGCTTCGACAACCGGAGCGGCTTCGACAACCGGAGCTTCTTCAACAACCGGGGCTGCTTCGACAACCGGAGCTGCTTCGACAACTGGAGTTGCTTCAACAACCGGAGCTGCTTCAACAACCGGGGCTGTTTCGACAACCGGGGCTGTTTCGACAACCGGGGCTGTTTCGACAACCGGAGTTGCTTCAACAACTGGGGCTGCTTCAACAACCGGAGCTGGTTCAACAACCGTGGCGGCTGCGACAGGGGCAATAGCCTCAGCAACGACTTCAGCAACCTGCTGCTCTTCCTGCTGATCCTGCGGACGAACCACCGGGTAGCGGATCCACACTTTACCTGAAGCCATTTCCGGGGATGAGCAGGCAACCGTCAGCGGCATGGCTGACTGGGTCGGGTAACGCTCATCGCGGTAACGACGACGACGCTGGCCGCTGACGCGCAGATGGCGCGGCGAACGACGTGAGCGGCGCGGCATCCCGTTGGATTCACGTGCTTCGTTGCTATCGTCATGCTCAGCGTGGTTTTCGACAACGGCTGGCAGGTCGACTTTCGCCAGAGCGGTGCGCGGAGCAGCGACTTCCGGTTGGGCAACGGCAGCGGTTTCAACAACCTGTTCAACCGTTTCAGCCGCAGCTGACTCGATGCGAACCTTCTGGGCTAACTGACGCGGTTTACGACGCGACAGGGTCTGAACACGCTCTTCCTGCTCGGTTTCCGGCTGAACAACCGGCTCGTCACGGGTTTGCGCTTTCGCTTCCTGGGATACCTGACGCTTATCGTCGTTACGACGACGGTTACGCTCGCGACGCGGTTGCTGCTCATCGCGGGTTTTGCCTTTATCAGCATCGTCGGCCGTCGCTACACGAGATTCACGCTGCTCGACGTTCTGCTGCGGTTTCTCGCGACGGTTACGGCGGTTTTCCTCGCGGGATTCACGCGGCTCACGACCTTCGCCATTTTCTGCGCGGTTGTCACGGTTATCGCGGTTGTCACGATTATCGCGGTTATCACGACGATCGTTGCGATCGCGGCGGTTGTTGGAACGCGGTTTACGGCGTTCCTGCTGACGTTCTGGTTTCTCTTCAGCTTTCTTCTCAACCTGCTGCGGTTCAGCCGGTTTGGCTTCTTCCGCGCCGGAGAAGATGTTTTTCAGGGCGCCGAAGAAACGCGAGAGCAGGCCAGGCTGAGCTGGTGCGGCAACGGTAGCAGACGCGGCGGCAGCTTTTGCAGCAACCGGAGCATCAACAGGCGCTGCTGGTTCTGGCGCTGGCGGGACGTCTGGCATCACGAAGGTCGCCAGGGCCGGTTGCTCAGGACGTTTACGCTCTGCCGGTTCTTCATCGGCTGGCAACGCCATCTCTTCTTCGTGCAGTTTCGGCAGCAGATAGCTCAGGGTTGAGGTCTCTTCGCCTTTACGGACGCGTAGAACAGAGTAGTGCGGCGTTTCCATCTGATCGTTCGGCACGATGATCACGCGAACGTCGCCCTGACGGGTTTCGATGGCGCTCACAGCGGCACGCTTTTCGTTCAGCAGGTAGGACGCAATCGGCACCGGCACGATAGCGTGAACTTCCTGGGTATTCTCTTTCAGCGCTTCTTCTTCAATCAGACGCAGGATAGAGAGCGACAGCGATTCGTTGTCACGCACGGTACCGGTACCGCTACAGCGCGGGCAGACGTGGTGGCTGGATTCACCCAGTGACGGGCTCAGACGCTGACGTGACATCTCCAGCAGACCGAAGCGGGAAATGTGGCTGATCTGAATGCGTGCACGGTCCTGGCGGACGGCTTCGCGCAGACGATTTTCAACCGCACGCTGGTGGCGAACCGGGGTCATGTCGATAAAGTCGATAACGATCAGACCGCCAAGGTCACGCAGACGCAGCTGACGGGCAATCTCATCGGCCGCTTCCAGGTTGGTGTTAAACGCTGTCTCTTCGATGTCGCCGCCGCGGGTTGCGCGAGCGGAGTTGATATCGATAGCGGTCAATGCTTCGGTGCTGTCGATAACGATAGAGCCGCCGGAAGGCAGGCGCACTTCACGCTGGAAAGCGGATTCGATCTGCGATTCGATCTGGTAATGGCTGAACAGCGGGATTTCACCGGTGTACAGTTTAATTTTGCTGCTGAAATCCGGACGACCCAGCGCGGCAATGTGCTGGCGAGCCAGCTCAAGCACTTTCGGGTTATCGATCAGGATTTCGCCGATGTCCTGGCGCAGGTAGTCACGGAATGCGCGCACGATGACGTTGCTTTCCTGGTGGATCAGGAACGGCGCCGGGCGGCTTTCTGCGGCTTTCTGGATAGCTTCCCAGTGTTTCAGGCGGAAGCTCAGGTCCCACTGCAGGGCTTCGGCTGATTTGCCGACGCCTGCGGTACGTACGATAAGCCCCATCCCGTCTGGCAGCTCAAGGCTGGCCAGCGCTTCTTTCAGTTCAGTACGGTCATCACCCTCGATACGGCGTGAGATACCGCCAGCGCGTGGGTTATTCGGCATCAGAACCAGATAGCTTCCCGCCAGGCTGATAAAGGTAGTGAGCGCAGCACCTTTGTTGCCACGTTCTTCTTTATCTATCTGAACAATGACTTCCTGACCTTCACGCAGCACATCCTTTATGTTCGGACGACCATGAGAATTGTAATTGGCAGGGAAGTATTCGCGGGCGATTTCTTTGAGGGGGAGGAAACCATGACGCTCGGCACCGTAATCGAC
This sequence comes from Enterobacter sp. JUb54, assembly GCF_014298075.1. GTDB lineage: Bacteria > Pseudomonadota > Gammaproteobacteria > Enterobacterales > Enterobacteriaceae > Klebsiella > Klebsiella lignicola. The sequence goes on along the minus strand of NZ_CP060418.1, from coordinate 1,996,963 downwards.
AAATGCCGCTTCAAGGCTAGGTTCAATACGGGTAATTTTGCCTTTGTAGATGTTCGCTTTTTTCTGTTCGTGCCCGGGGCTTTCGATATCCAGGTCGTACAGGCGCTGCCCATCAACAAGGGCGACGCGCAACTCTTCCTGCTGAGTTGCGTTGATTAACATTCTTTTCATCGTAACTTACTCATTATTCTTACATTGACGACTAAGCTGCGGGCAGAGTATTGCCTTGCCGGGGAAAACCGATGGCCTCGTGTCTGTTTCACGTCGCCAACCTCACGGTTGTCGCGCGCTTAAGAGGCGCAGAGTGTCGGTCGCCTGTATTTCAAACGGAAACACAGCGCAATTAGCAGGGGAACAGCCTGGGATGTATCACCAGAGAAGATTCCATTTATACGCGTCACTTTTCAGGTTGCTTCTGCGTCGGCTATGCTCGTTCACCCCTGCCACTGACGAGGTCAGTATCGGGGTTTCTCTTCTTTCGCCGCCTTGACGCATCCTGAATTACGTTGCGTATATCTCGTCGTCTTTCACGTTGCAGAGGTAGTGGCTTAACCCGCTTATCTCAATCAGTGGACTGAGAAGAGCACCCGGGAATACCCGGAGTCGACGCCTTCCTGCGACGTGAAATCCATAGAGGCCTGTACCGGTAAGGACTGCAACCCGCAGCCCGCTAACTGTCTGAAAGATCAATACGTCTTACGCCATTGCTGCGTGGATGATCGGTCAGACAAAATTGGTCATTCCGCTAATTTCTTGTTCTAACAAGATTCAACACGGAAAACAGCATCATTATTCCATTGCTAAGCTTGTTATAGCAAGTTGACTTTTACCTTTTATCACCCGGTTACTCACAGTTTTTTCACCAGCTCATTGAGATTGTTCTAATAACAAACAAAACGACGATGAAGCATCCACTCGAAACCGGATAATGATAAATATAAGCATATAAAAATGAGTGGCGCTAATGCGTCGGGCTATTTAGAATCGCGCACCATGAAAACTGAGACTCCAAGCGTAAAAATGATTGCCATTACCGCCGATGAAGCGGGGCAACGTATCGATAACTTTTTGCGTACGCAGCTGAAGGGCGTACCGAAGAGCATGATTTATCGCATCTTGCGTAAAGGCGAGGTGCGGGTGAATAAAAAACGCGTTAAGCCGGAATACAAACTGGAAGCGGGCGACGAGGTTCGGGTCCCACCGGTTCGGGTCGCCGAGCGTGAAGATGAAGCGATCTCTCCGCATCTGCAGAAGGTCGCCGCGCTGGCGGACGTGATTCTGTATGAAGATGACCATATTCTGGTGCTCAATAAGCCCTCCGGAACCGCGGTACACGGCGGCAGCGGTCTGAGCTTCGGCGTGATTGAAGGCCTGCGAGCCCTGCGCCCGGAAGCGCGCTTCCTTGAACTGGTGCATCGCCTTGACCGTGATACCTCCGGCGTGCTGCTGGTGGCGAAGAAACGTTCTGCACTGCGTTCGCTGCATGAACAGCTGCGCGAAAAAGGCATGCAAAAAGATTACCTGGCGCTGGTGCGCGGGGAGTGGCAGTCGCACACCAAAGTGGTGCAGGCGCCGCTGCTGAAAAATATCCTGCAAAGCGGTGAACGTATTGTCCGCGTCAGCCAGGAAGGTAAGCCGTCAGAGACCCGCTTTAAGATTGAAGAGCGCTATACCCATGCGACGCTGGTACGCTGTAGCCCGGTGACCGGGCGTACCCACCAGATCCGTGTGCATACGCAGTACGCGGGCCACCCGATCGCCTTTGACGATCGCTATGGTGACCGTGAGTTCGATAAGCAGTTAGCGGGTACCGGCCTCAACCGTCTGTTCCTGCACGCCGCCGCGCTGAAATTTACCCATCCGGGAACGGGCGAGGAAATGCGCGTCGAGGCCCCGCTTGATGGCCAGCTCAAGCGCTGTCTGCAGGTGCTGCGTAAAACCAAGTAATTCTCCCGGCGGGCCGTCGGTCCGCCGCTGCAGGCTACGGCGTCGTTTCGTTAAGACTAACGGCGACGCTCTTTTCTTTAATCGGTAAGTTCACCAGCGCCGCCAGCAGGGCCAGAGCGATATCCGCATACCATACCCAATCCAGATTACCGTTGTGCTCCATCGCCAGTCCGCCAAGCCAGGCACCGAAAAAAGCGCCAATCTGATGGCTGAACAGGGTGAAGCCAAACAGGGTCGCCAGATAGCGCGTGCCGAACAGCTTCCCGATGATCCCGGCGGTCGGCGGCACGGTCGCAAGCCAGGTAAAGCCAATCGCCGCGGCGAAAATATAAAAGTCGAGTACGCTTTTGTCGGAAACCAGGAACAGACCAATCAGCACCGCACGTGAGGCATACAGCACGGCGAGGATATATTTCATCGGAAAATGCTTGCCGAGATAGCCCGCGAAGATACTGCCGGCAATATTACATAGACCAATCAGCGACAGGCTGACCGCCGAGACCGAGGCTTCGTGCCCACACAGCGTGACTTCACCTGGGAGATGGGTAGTCAAAAAGGCTACATGGAAGCCGCAGGTGAGAAATCCGGTATGCAACAGCAGGTAGCTACGATTGCGAAACGCCGCATGGATCTGCTGCTTCAGCCCTGGTTCAGGTACGCTGGCGTATGAGGTATCGGCCTTTTTCACGCTATCCCGGCACAGCAACCACGAGGGGAACAGCGTCGCCAGCGCCGCCATCGCCAGAAAGATCAGCCCGGAAGCCATGCCGCGCAGGCTGACGATCAGCTGCACCAGCGGCGCAAAAATAAATTGCCCCATAGAGCCGCCGGCGTTAATCAGCCCGCTGGCCATCGAACCTTTATCGGTCGGCAAACGCCCGGCGACGATACCGATCAGGACGGAAAAGCTGCCTGCGGCCGCACCCGCCGGGCTGAGCAGGCCCTGGGCCAGGGTCAGCGAGGAGAAGGAGGTCGCCCACAGCGTCGCCAGCTGCCCGAGGGCTATCAGCAGAGCGCCGATCACCAACACACCCAGCGCGCCGCGTTTGTCGGCCCAGGCGCCAAACAGCGGCTGAAATGCGCCCCACATCAGTTGACCAATCGCCAGCGCCATACTGATTTCGGCGATATTCATGGTGGTTTCGCCCATCAGCGGATGGACGAACAGGCCGACGGTCTGACGAATGCCCATGGTGATGAGCAATATCAGGCTGGCGAGCGCAATAGGTAGCCACATCCTGGCGGCGGCAGGTTTTGCTGAAAGTGAGTCCACGATGAGTTTTGGTCGGCAAAGGGGGAATAAATGGAGAGTACTGGCAGCGCGCTGAAAAAGCTATGACGAAAAAGTGATGACCGGCAGCAGGGCCAGAGCGGCGACTCCGGCCCGAAAAAGGGAGGGACTAGCTTAACAGCGGGTTACAGCCTTCCCGACGCAGCATCTGGCACAGCGCAATCAGCGGCAGGCCCACGAGGGTATTGGGATCGCGCCCCTCAAGGCGTTCAAACAGCGTAATACCGAGTCCTTCACTTTTAAAACTTCCGGCACAGTGCAGCGGGTTCTCTTTGCGGACGTAATGGTCGATCTCCTGATCGCTTAAATGGCGAAAATGGACATCAAAGGGTTCACACTCGGTCTGTAAATGACCGTTCGCTGAATTATAGAGTGCCAGCCCGGTATAGAAGGTAACAATCGTCCCGCTCGCGGCACGCAGCTGGCGTCTGGCATTCTCCTCGGTGTGGGGTTTGCCGGTGATCTCACCGTCCAGAACGCAGACCTGGTCAGAGCCTATAATTAAGTGATTCGGGTAACGTGCGGCCAGAGCCTGGGCTTTCGCCTGTGCCAGACGAACCACCAGCTGGCGAGCAGGTTCGCCGGGATGTGGGGTTTCATCGACATCAGGCGCCGCGCAGTCAAACGGCATCGCCAGCTTTTCCATCAGCATGCGTCGCCAGGGCGATGTCGACGCCAGGATAATCTCAGACATATTTTTTCATCCACATATAGCGCTTCGAAGAGCATCATTTTAAACTATGGGCCGCAATGTGTGCGAATAAATGGCGAAAGGCAACCTGAGGCTGCCTTTTTCTTTGACTCTATGACATTACAAAGTTAATATGCGCGCCCTATGCAAAAGGTAAAATTACCCCTGACTCTTGATCCGGTCCGCACGGCTCAAAAACGCCTCGATTACGAAGGTATTTATGCCCGTGATCAGGTTGAACGTGTAGCCGATTCTGTAGTCAGCGTGGACAGCGATGTGGAATGCAGCATGTCGTTCGCTATTGATAATCAGCGCCTTGCCGTTATTACCGGTGATGCAAAGGTGTCAGTAACCCTCGAATGTCAGCGTTGCGGGAAACCGTTCCCCCGTCATGTCCACATAACGTATTGTTTCAGCCCGATCAAAAATGATGAGCAGGCTGAGGCACTCCCGGAAGCGTATGAGCCGATTGAGGTTAACGAATTCGGTGAAATCGACCTGCAAGCGATGGTCGAGGATGAAATCATTCTCTCCTTGCCTGTAGTTCCGGTGCATGATTCTGAACACTGTGAAGTGTCCGACGCGGACATGGTGTTTGGTGAACTGCCTGAAGAGGCACAAAAACCAAATCCATTTGCCGTATTAGCCAGCTTAAAGCATAAGTAATTGAGGAGTAAGGTCCATGGCCGTACAACAGAATAAACCAACCCGTTCCAAACGTGGCATGCGTCGTTCCCATGACGCTCTGACCGCAGTCACCAGCCTGTCTGTAGACAAAACTTCTGGTGAGAAACACCTGCGTCACCACATCACTGCCGACGGTTTCTACCGCGGTCGCAAGGTCATCGCTAAGTAATCACGCACTACTCCATGGATTTTCGTGACAAGAAAGCGCAAGCGACTTGTTGTGTAAAAGACAAAGAGTAAAAGCGTGATGAAGCTTAGCGAGGATATCCCCAGGCAACTGGGGAATAACCGAAGCGGGCAGCGACGATACCTTGACACGTCTAACCCTGGCGTTAGATGTCATGGGGGGCGATTTTGGCCCCACCGTGACAGTGCCTGCAGCACTGCAGGCACTGAACTCTAATTCGCAACTCACACTTCTTTTAGTCGGCGATCCCGACACCATCACGCCATTACTTGCCAAAGCTGATTTCGAACAACGTTCGCGACTGCAGGTCATCCCTGCGCAGTCAGTTATTGCTAGTGATGCGCGGCCCGCACAAGCGATCCGCAGCAGTCGCGGAAGCTCAATGCGCGTGGCGCTGGAGTTAGTAAAAGAAGGCCGGGCGCAAGCTTGTGTCAGCGCGGGGAATACCGGTGCGCTGATGGGATTGGCAAAATTATTACTCAAGCCCATTGAGGGGATTGAGCGTCCGGCGCTGGTGACGGTTCTGCCGCATCAGCAGAAGGGCAAAACGGTGGTGCTGGATTTAGGCGCCAACGTCGATTGTGATAGCACGATGCTGGTGCAGTTTGCAGTGATGGGGGCGGTGCTGGCAGAAGAAGTGGTCGGAATTGAGAATCCTCGCGTCGCGCTGCTGAATATCGGCGAAGAAGAGATGAAAGGGCTCAGCAGCATCCGCGATGCTGCCGCAGTGTTGAAAACGCTGCCGTCACTTAACTATATCGGCTATCTTGAAGCTAACGAATTATTGACGGGCAAAACCGATGTACTGGTTTGTGATGGATTCACGGGCAACGTCACATTAAAAACTATGGAAGGTGTTGTCAGAATGTTCCTTTCGCTGCTGAAATCGCAGGGTGAGGGCAAAAAACGGTCGTGGTGGCTGCTGTTATTGAAGCGTTGGTTACAAAAGAGCCTGGCCAGGCGATTCAGTCACCTCAACCCCGACCAGTATAATGGCGCCTGTCTGTTAGGATTGCGCGGTTCCGTGATTAAGAGTCATGGTGCTGCCAATCAGCGCGCCTTCAGCGTGGCGATAGAGCAGGCAGTGCAGGCGGTGCAGCGGCAGATTCCTCAGCGGATTGCCGCTCGCCTGGAATCTTTATACCCAGCTGGTTTTGAACTGCCCACGGGCGACAGCAACGGCAACTCCCGTCAGCAAAGCGGGACGAGCCTGCAAGACTGACGCACCAGCGGTTCGAACAAGGCGGGTATATTACCCTAGAGTGACTGAGCGTACATGTATACGAAGATTATTGGTACCGGCAGCTATCTGCCCGAGCAAGTGCGTACTAACGCCGACCTGGAGAAAATGGTAGATACGTCTGACGAGTGGATTGTCACCCGTACGGGTATCCGTGAACGTCGTATTGCTGCACCGAATGAAACCGTTGCTACGCTGGGTTTTGAAGCGGCAAAAAATGCGCTGGAGATGGCGGGCGTTTCGCCGGAGCAAATTGGTCTGATCATTGTTGCGACCACCTCCGGGACTCACGCGTTTCCAAGTTCAGCCTGTCAGATTCAGTCTATGCTGGGTATTAATGGTTGCCCGGCCTTCGACGTTGCAGCAGCCTGCGCAGGGTTTACCTATGCGCTGAGCATTGCCGATCAATATGTCAAAAACGGGTCAGTCGATTATGCGCTGGTGATTGGCGCTGACGTTCTGGCTCGTACCTGCGATCCAACCGATCGCGGGACGATCATCATCTTTGGTGATGGTGCGGGTGCCGTAGTGCTGGGCGCGTCTGAAGAGCCGGGCATTATCTCTACTCATCTGCATGCAGATGGTCGTTACGGCCAGCTGTTGACGCTGCCAAACGCCGATCGCGTGGATCCGGAAAACCCGATCTATCTGACCATGGCTGGCAACGAAGTATTTAAAGTGGCAGTGACCGAGCTGGCGCGCATTGTTGATGAGACGCTGGCAGCGAACAATCTCGAACGCTCCGCGCTGGACTGGCTGGTGCCGCATCAGGCGAACCTGCGCATCATCAGCGCGACGGCGAAAAAACTGGGAATGTCGATCGATAATGTGGTTGTGACGCTTGACCGTCACGGCAACACTTCTGCGGCTTCCGTTCCTTGTGCGCTGGATGAAGCGGTACGCGATGGCCGCATTCAACGTGGTCAGCTGATTCTGCTGGAAGCCTTTGGTGGCGGTTTCACCTGGGGTTCCGCGCTGGTTCGTTTTTAGTATAAGGATTTAGACATGACGCAATTTGCTTTTGTGTTCCCGGGACAGGGTTCTCAGACCGTCGGTATGTTGTCTGACATGGCAGCAACCTCTCCGGTTATTGAAGAGACATTTCGCGAAGCCTCTGCGGCGTTGGGCTACGATCTGTGGGCGCTGGTTCAGCAGGGCCCGGCAGAAGAACTGAACAAAACCTGGCAGACTCAGCCTGCACTGTTGACCGCTTCCGTGGCGCTGTATCGTGCCTGGCAGCAGCAGGGCGGCAAAGCCCCGGCACTGCTGGCTGGTCACAGCCTCGGTGAATACTCCGCGCTGGTTTGCGCCGGGGTGATTGATTTTGCTGATGCCGTGCGTCTGGTTGAGCTGCGCGGTAAATTCATGCAGGAAGCGGTACCGGAAGGCACCGGCGCGATGTCCGCCATTATCGGCCTTGACGATGCGTCCATTGCGAAAGCCTGTGAAGAGTCTGCTGAAGGGCAGGTGGTTTCTCCTGTAAACTTCAACTCTCCGGGTCAGGTGGTCATTGCCGGCAACAAAGAAGCCGTTGAGCGTGCTGGCGCTGCCTGTAAAGCGGCGGGCGCTAAACGTGCGCTGCCGCTGCCGGTGAGCGTGCCTTCCCACTGTGCGCTGATGAAACCAGCGGCAGAGAAACTGGCGCTTGAACTGCAGAAAATCACCTTCAACGCACCGGTTATTGCCGTTGTGAACAACGTTGATGTGAAATGTGAAACGGCACCTGATGCGATTCGTGACGCTTTGATTCGCCAGCTGTACAGCCCGGTTCAGTGGACCAAAACCGTTGAGTTTATGGCATCCCAGGGCGTAGAGCACCTGTATGAAGTCGGTCCGGGTAAAGTCCTCACCGGTCTGACTAAACGTATTGTTGACACCCTGACCGCTTCCGCGCTTAACGAGCCTGCAGCGATGTCTGCGGCGCTTGAGCAATAAAAGAGGAATACCATGAGTTTTGAAGGAAAAGTCGCGCTGGTTACCGGTGCAAGTCGCGGTATTGGCCGCGCAATCGCAGAGACCCTCGTCGCCCGTGGCGCGAAAGTGATTGGTACTGCCACCAGCGAGAGCGGTGCGCAGGCGATCAGCGATTATTTAGGTGCTAATGGTAAAGGTCTGTTGTTGAATGTGACCGATCCAGCATCTATCGAATCTGTTCTGGGAAATATTCGCGCAGAGTTTGGTGAAGTTGATATCCTGGTTAACAATGCCGGTATTACTCGTGATAACCTGTTAATGCGGATGAAAGATGACGAGTGGAACGATATTATCGAAACCAACCTGTCATCAGTTTTCCGTCTGTCAAAAGCAGTAATGCGCGCTATGATGAAAAAGCGTCATGGCCGCATTATTACTATCGGTTCTGTGGTCGGTACCATGGGAAATGCTGGTCAGGCCAACTACGCTGCGGCGAAAGCGGGTCTGATTGGTTTTAGTAAATCGCTGGCACGTGAAGTCGCGTCCCGCGGTATTACGGTTAACGTTGTTGCTCCGGGCTTTATTGAAACGGACATGACGCGTGCGCTGTCTGATGATCAGCGTGCGGGTATTCTGGCGCAAGTTCCGGCGGGTCGCCTCGGCGATGCAAAAGAAATCGCCAGTGCGGTTGCATTCTTAGCTTCTGACGAAGCAGGTTACATCTCTGGTGAAACCCTGCACGTCAACGGCGGAATGTACATGGTCTGACCGAGATTTGCACAAAACGTTCAGGAACCGCGCAGTCTGTGCGATCCCTCATACTGTTTTGTGCAAAATGATTTGCGTTCTGAGGGCAAACGGCCTCAAAATAGCGTAAAATCGTGGTAAGACCTGCCGGGATTTAGTTGCAAATTTTTCAACATTTTATACACTACGAAAACCATCGCGAAAGCGAGTTTTGATAGGAAATTTAAGAGTATGAGCACTATCGAAGAACGCGTTAAGAAAATTATCGGCGAACAGCTGGGCGTTAAGCAGGAAGAAGTTACCAACAATGCTTCCTTCGTTGAAGACCTGGGCGCTGATTCTCTTGACACCGTTGAGCTGGTAATGGCTCTGGAAGAAGAGTTTGATACTGAGATTCCGGACGAAGAAGCTGAGAAAATCACCACTGTTCAGGCTGCCATTGATTACATCAACGGTCACCAGGCGTAAGTGAACATCTCCAGGCGGTCATTCGACCGCCTGAGTTTTATCTTTTTGTCCCACAAGAATCTATTTTCCCTCCCTGGAGGACAACCGTGTCTAAGCGTCGTGTAGTTGTGACCGGACTGGGCATGTTGTCTCCTGTCGGCAATACCGTAGAGTCTACCTGGAAAGCTCTCCTTGCCGGTCAGAGTGGCATCAGCCTGATCGACCATTTCGATACTAGCGCCTATGCAACAAAATTTGCTGGCTTAGTAAAGGATTTTAACTGTGATGACATTATCTCGCGCAAAGAACAGCGCAAGATGGATGCCTTCATTCAATATGGAATTGTCGCTGGCGTTCAGGCCATGCAGGATTCTGGTCTTGAAGTAACGGAAGAGAACGCAACCCGCATCGGTGCCGCTATTGGTTCTGGTATTGGCGGCCTCGGCCTGATCGAAGAAAACCATAGTTCTTTAACGAACGGTGGCCCTCGTAAGATTAGCCCGTTCTTTGTACCGTCTACAATTGTTAACATGGTGGCCGGGCATCTGACCATCATGTTTGGTCTGCGTGGACCAAGTATCTCTATCGCGACAGCTTGTACTTCAGGCGTACACAACATTGGTCAGGCCGCGCGTATCATTGCGTATGGCGATGCTGACGCAATGGTGGCCGGTGGTGCAGAAAAAGCCAGTACCCCGCTTGGCGTGGGTGGCTTTGGTGCTGCACGTGCGCTCTCTACCCACAACGAAAACCCACAGGCTGCGAGCCGTCCGTGGGACAAAGATCGCGACGGTTTTGTACTGGGCGATGGCGCGGGTATGGTGGTGCTGGAAGAGTACGAGCACGCGAAAAAACGCGGCGCGAAAATCTACGCAGAAATCGTCGGCTTTGGCATGAGCAGCGATGCTTACCATATGACCTCTCCGCCGGAGAACGGCGCGGGTGCCGCGCTGGCGATGGTTAACGCTATCCGCGATGCCGGAATTGAAGCGGGTCAAATCGCTTACGTCAATGCACACGGTACTTCCACGCCGGCTGGCGATAAAGCAGAAGCGCAGGCTGTTAAGTCTGTCTTCGGTGATGCAGCAAGCCGCGTGATGGTCAGCTCAACTAAATCAATGACCGGGCACCTGCTGGGCGCCGCCGGGGCAGTAGAATCTATCTACTCCATTCTGGCGCTGCGCGATGGCGTGGTTCCGCCGACCATCAACCTGGATAATCCGGATGACGGTTGTGATCTGGACTTCGTGCCACACGAAGCGCGTCAGGTTGCCGGTATGGAATACACCCTGTGTAACTCCTTCGGTTTTGGTGGGACTAACGGGTCGCTGATCTTTAAAAAGGTCTAAGCGTCTCGCTTACTCCGCTGACTTCTCTCAGGCCTGCATTTTATGCAGGCCTTCTTTTTTCTTCAGCTTTCTCTGCTTGTCCCACGACATTCATCCTGAGACACTGACAGGCCATCGATAAGGAGCCGCTATGTTCTTGATTAATGGCATTGAACAGGACACCCTGGCCGCCAGTGACCGGGCCGTACAGTTTGGCGACGGCTGCTTTACCACCGCGCGTATTGTCGGGAATCAGGTACACATGCTGCCCGCTCATCTGCGACGTTTACAGCAGGCCTGCGAAAAACTGCTGATCCCCTACACGCAATGGCAAACGCTGGAAGCGGAAATGCAGCAACTCGCTCGTGTGCAGCAAAGCGGCGTGCTGAAAGTCATTCTGACCCGTGGTGCCGGCGGTCGCGGCTATAGCGGTACGGCATGTCAGGCGCCGACGCGTATTCTGAGCGTTTCGCCTTACCCGGCACACTATTCCCGTTGGCAAGAGACCGGCATTACCCTGGCGCTTAGCCCGATTCGGCTGGGACGTAACCCGGCGCTGGCCGGGCTAAAGCACCTGAACCGGCTGGAGCAGGTGCTGATCCGGTCTCATCTTGAGCAGACGGAAGCCGATGAGGCGCTGGTTCTTGACAGCGACGGGTGGCTTACGGAATGCTGTGCCGCGAATCTGTTCTGGCGCAAGGGGACGACGGTTTTTACACCGCGCCTCGATCAGGCGGGAGTCGACGGCATTATGCGCCAACACTGTATGGCGCAGCTGGCACAATCTCCGTTTCGCGTTGTCGAAGTCACAGCGGAGCCCGATGCGTTGCGGGAGGCTGACGAAGTGCTGATTTGCAACGCGCTGATGCCGCTGGTACCGGTTCGTCGCTGGGACGACACATGTTGGTCCTCGCGAGAGCTTTATCATTTTTTAGCCCCACTGTGTGAGCTGTCTGGTTAGTCATGAAGAAAATGTTACGTTTTATCCTGTTGTTGGTGGTGGTGCTGGGCATCGCTGCTGGCGCGGGCATCTGGAAGGTTCGCCAGCTGGCGAGCAGCACGCTGTTGATTAAAGAAGAGACCATCTTCACCCTGGAGGCCGGCACCGGACGCATGGCGTTAGGGGAACAGCTCTATAGCGACAAGGTGATTAACCGACCACGCGTATTCCAGTGGTTGCTGCGCCTGGAGCCTGAACTATCCCACTTTAAAGCCGGTACTTACCGCCTCACGCCATCCATGACGGTGCGCGAGATGCTGCAGCTGTTGGGCAGCGGCAAAGAGGCGCAGTTCCCGCTGCGTTTCGTCGAGGGGATGCGGGTCAGCGACTATCTGCGCCAGCTTCGCGATGCGCCTTATGTCAAACATACGCTGGCCGACGACAGCTACGCGACGGTCGCCAAAGCGCTGGATCTTGAACATGCGGACTGGGTTGAAGGCTGGTTCTGGCCGGACACCTGGATGTATACCGCCAATACCAGCGATGTCGCGATCCTCAAACGTGCGCATCAGAAAATGGTTACTCAGGTCAATAAGGCCTGGGAAGGGCGGATGGATAATCTGCCGTACAAAGATCAGAATCAGCTGCTGACGATGGCATCGATCATTGAGAAAGAGACGGCGGTTGCGGAAGAGCGCGACCGCGTGGCGTCGGTGTTTATTAACCGTCTGCGGATTGGCATGCGGTTGCAGACCGACCCGACGGTGATCTACGGGATGGGTGAGAGCTATAATGGCAAGCTGAGCCGCAAAGATCTTGAAACGCCGACGGCTTACAATACCTATGTGATCGCCGGCATGCCGCCAGGGCCTATCGCCGCACCGGGAGAGGCATCGCTGAACGCTGCGGCCCACCCGGCGAAGTCGCCGTATCTCTATTTTGTTGCCGATGGCAAAGGCGGGCATACGTTTAATACTAATCTGGCCAGCCACAACCGCTCGGTACAGGATTATCTGAAAGTACTTAAGGAAAAAAATGCGCAGTAATTATATTGTCATCGAGGGCCTGGAAGGCGCGGGAAAGACCACGGCACGCAATCTGGTCGTGGAGGCGCTGCAACAATCGGGCATCAGCGATCTGGTGTTTACCCGGGAACCGGGCGGGACCATTCTCGCTGAAAAACTGCGCAGCCTGGTACTGGATATCCAGTCAACCGGCGATGAAGTCATTAATGACAAAGCCGAAGTGCTGATGTTTTATGCCGCCCGCGTACAACTGGTGGAGACGGTGATTAAGCCAGCGCTGGCCAGCGGACAGTGGGTGATTGGCGACCGTCACGACCTGTCGACCCAGGCCTATCAGGGCGGTGGTCGTGGTATTGACCAGACCATGCTCGCCACTCTGCGTGACGCAGTGCTGGGGGATTTCCGTCCGAACCTGACGCTGTACCTGGATGTGACGCCGGAAGTCGGGCTGAAACGCGCACGTGCCCGCGGCGACCTCGACCGTATTGAACAGGAGTCGCTGGATTTCTTCAACCGTACCCGGGCGCGTTATCTCGAGCTGGCGGCGCAGGACCCGACGATTCGTACCATTGACGCCACGCAGCCGCTGGACGCTGTCGCCCGTGATATCCACGCGCTCATCAGCCAGTGGGTGGCGGAGCAACGCGCATGAAATGGTACCCGTGGTTACGCCCGTCATTTGAGCAATTAGTCGCCAGCTATCAGGCTGGACGGGGTCACCATGCGTTACTGCTTCAGGCACTGCCTGGCATGGGAGGCGATGCGCTGATCTACGCGCTGTGTCGTTATCTGATGTGCCGACAGCCGGAAGGGAACAAAAGCTGCGGACATTGCCATAGCTGCCAGCTGATGCAGGCGGGCACGCACCCCGATTACTATACCCTCGCGCCGGAAAAGGGCAAAAGCGCCCTCGGGATCGACGCCGTGCGTGACGTCAACGAAAAGCTGTATGAGCGCTCGCGTCTGGGCGGCGCCAAGGTGGTGTGGATCGCTGACGCCGCGCAGTTAACCGATGCTGCGGCTAACGCCTTGTTAAAAACCCTGGAAGAGCCGCCGGAGAATACCTGGTTTTTCCTGGTCAGCCAGGAGCCTGCGCGCCTGCTGGCGACGCTGCGTAGCCGCTGTCGTCTGTATCACCTGATGCCGCCGGCGGAATCCTATGGGCTGGCGTGGCTGGAGCGAGAGGTGTCCTTGCCGCAGGAGGCGCTGCTTTCGGCACTGCGCCTGAGCGCCAATGCGCCTGCCGCCGCGCTGGATCTGCTGCAGGAGAGCCACTGGGCTGCCCGCCAGCAGCTGATCGCCGCCCTGGAAAATGTCTTAACCAGCGGCGACTGGCTGTCACTGCTGTCTATCCTGAATCACGAACAGGCTGCAGTTCGTCTGCACTGGCTGGCATCGCTGCTGCTGGATGCACAAAAACGGCAACAGGGCATCACCCAGGTGAGCAACCCTGATGCCTGGGCGCTGGTCAACCAACTTGCCCGGACGCTGCCTGCCGCTCGTTTACAGGCCATTGCGCGCGATGTCAGTACCTGCCGCGATCGGCTGCTGAACGTCGTCGGCGTCAACCGCGAACTGCTGCTTACCGAGCGCCTTCTGCGCTGGGAACATTACCTGCAACCCGGGACGGTACTGCCCGTATCCCACCTCTGAGCGAGACATTATGTTTTTAGTCGACTCCCACTGCCATCTGGATGGTCTGGATTATCAAACGCTGCATAAAGACGTGGACGATGTGCTGGCAAAAGCCGCCGCGCGTGACGTGAAGTTTTTCCTCGCCGTGGCCACGACCCTGCCGGGCTACCGCGGCATGCGCGAGCTGGTCGGGCCGCGTGACAACGTGGTTTTCTCCTGTGGCGTTCACCCGCTTAATCAGGACGAGGAGTACGACGTCGACGAACTGCGTCAGCTGGCGGCGGAAGAGGGCGTTGTCGCTATGGGCGAGACCGGGCTGGATTATTTTTACACGCCGGAAACAAAACCCCGCCAGCAGGCCTCTTTCCGCGACCATATTCGCATTGGCCGCGACCTCAATAAACCGGTCATCGTTCATACCCGTGACGCCCGTGCCGATACCCTGGCTATTTTGCAGGAAGAAAAGGTGACGGATTGCGGTGGCGTACTACACTGTTTCACTGAGGACAGGGAGACCGCGGGTAAATTGCTGGATATGGGCTTCTATATCTCGTTTTCCGGCATCGTGACGTTCCGTAATGCCGAGCAGCTACGCGATGCTGCGCGCTATGTGCCGCTCGATCGCCTGCTGGTGGAAACCGATTCGCCGTACCTGGCGCCGGTTCCGCATCGTGGCAAAGAGAACCAGCCGGCCATGGTACGCGACGTTGCGGAGTACATGGCGGTGCTGAAGGGCGTTTCGCTCGAACAGCTGGCACAACAGACCACAGAGAACTTTGCCAGCCTGTTCCACATTGACCCCTCCCGGCTGTAACCTGTCGATCTTTCTATTATTTTAAGGCTCGTAATTAATACGCAAAGCGAGTAAAGTTCACCGCCACAAAACAGGCGGTGAATGGCTTTTTGCAACATCCAGATACAGCTTATGTAAGATGGTGTAAATTTTTCAGCGCTGACTGATTGAAACGTGATAGCCGTCAAACAATCTTTTCGGTAATTATTTTACTCTGTGTAATAAATAAAGGGCGCTTAGATGTCCTGTCCACGGCACGGTTCTCCCCCCGGGCCAATGCGTGAAAGCGTAAAAAAGTACCAAATACTCAGGAGCACTCTCAATTATGTTTAAGAATGCATTTGCTAACCTGCAGAAGGTCGGTAAATCGCTGATGCTGCCGGTTTCCGTACTGCCTATCGCAGGTATCCTGCTGGGCGTCGGTTCCGCAAACTTCAGCTGGCTGCCAGCCGTTGTTTCTCACGTCATGGCAGAAGCGGGCGGTTCAGTCTTCGCTAATATGCCGTTGATCTTCGCTATCGGTGTGGCGCTTGGCTTCACCAATAACGACGGCGTTTCTGCGCTGGCTTCCGTTGTGGCTTACGGCATCATGGTGAAAACCATGGCAGTCGTTGCACCGCTGGTTCTGCATTTACCTGCTGAAGAAATTGCGGCCAAACACCTGGCAGATACTGGTGTACTTGGCGGTATTATCTCTGGTGCTATTGCAGCCTACATGTTCAACCGCTTCTATCGCATCAAGCTGCCAGAGTATCTGGGCTTCTTCGCGGGCAAGCGTTTTGTTCCGATTATCTCCGGTCTGGCCGCTATTTTCACCGGCGTGATCCTCTCCTTCATTTGGCCACCGATCGGTAGTGCTATTCAGACCTTCTCTCAGTGGGCTGCGTATCAGAACCCGGTTGTGGCATTCGGTATCTACGGCTTCATCGAACGCTGCCTGGTACCGTTTGGTCTGCACCACATCTGGAACGTTCCTTTCCAGATGCAGATTGGTGAATACACCAACGCCGCAGGCCAGGTCTTCCACGGCGATATCCCGCGCTACATGGCAGGTGACCCGACTGCAGGTAAACTGTCTGGCGGCTTCCTGTTCAAAATGTACGGTCTGCCGGCTGCCGCTATCGCTATCTGGCACTCCGCTAAACCGGAAAACCGCGCGAAAGTGGGCGGTATCATGATCTCCGCAGCGCTGACCTCGTTCCTGACCGGTATCACCGAGCCGATCGAGTTCTCCTTCATGTTCGTTGCGCCGATCCTGTACATCATCCACGCAATTCTTGCAGGTCTGGCATTCCCGATCTGTATCCTGCTGGGTATGCGTGACGGCACATCGTTCTCGCACGGTCTGATCGACTTCATCGTTCTGTCCGGTAACAGCAGCAAACTGTGGCTGTTCCCAATCGTCGGTATCTGCTACGCCATCGTTTACTACGTTGTTTTCCGCGTGCTGATTAAAGCACTGGATCTGAAAACGCCGGGCCGTGAAGATTCGACTGAAGACAGCAAAGTCGGTGCGACCAGCGAAATGGCGCCAGCACTGATTGCCGCCTTCGGTGGTAAAGAAAACATTACTAACCTCGACGCATGTATTACCCGTCTGCGTGTCAGCGTTGCTGACGTAGCAAAAGTTGATCAGGCTGGCCTGAAAAAACTGGGTGCTGCAGGTGTGGTTGTTGCAGGTTCAGGTGTTCAGGCTATCTTCGGGACTAAATCCGATAACCTGAAAACTGAAATGGATGAGTACATCCGCAGCAACTAAGTGGTAATGTGGGGAGACTAAGGCAGCCGAATGGCTGCCTTTTTTATGTGTGCCGGGCATGTCCGACAGCTCGGGGGTGAAAGTCCCCTGTCCAGCCTGATGGTGGCGAAGGACTAGCGAAACGCAAGGGCGTCATCGTGAGGTGGGGTCTGAAGGAAGCATGGAGCAAAACCATGACCTGACGAACAGAAACCTGATACAAGGCTCATCCGATCGGCAGAGCGAGCATATGATCGCGAAGGCCATAGCCATCAAGGGTCGTATGAGTAAATCAGGCAGGTGTGTGGTGAAGGCGGTCGGACTTACCCCGGGAGGTCTGTATAGCGTCCTGCATTCAGGACTGAGTGCATCGTGAGATGCGCTGATCGTTATGCAGAAGTCAGCAGAGGGCATAGTAGGGAAAACCCGAAGGCCCGAACAGTAATGAGCGGTGGATCCCACCAGAGGTTCTGAACGGTCATGCAGCAGAAAACGCAATGCGACCCCGATGAGAGCAGAAGGGGTGAAGCCCCGAGTCCTGCCCCGTCAGGGGCTGAAACCGCGCAGACACCGCAGGAACGGGAAAGCCCGTCGTCCGGGGATAGCCTTATGGAGGTTATCCTCAACCAGGAAAATCTGAAACAGGCGCTGAAGAGAGTGAAAGCCAACAAAGGCGCGCCGGGTGTGGACGGAATAAGCGTGAGCGAACTTCCTGAGCATCTGAAACGTCAGTGGCCGGAACTTCGGAGCAGTCTGCTGGCTGGCAGATATAAGCCTCAGCCAGTCCGCAGGGTGGACATACCGAAACCCGGGGGAGGCACCCGACAACTGGGTATCCCGACGGTAACGGACAGGTTCATCCAGCAGGCGGTGATGCAGGTGCTGCAAAGCCAGTGGGATCCGACCTTCAGCGACAACAGCTATGGGTTCCGCCCCGGGAGGTCAGCACATCAGGCAGTGAAGCGGGCAAAGACGTATGTGGAAGAAGGCCGCCACTGGGTGGTGGACATTGATCTTGAAAAGTTCTTTGACCGGGTAAACCACGATGTGCTGATGAGCCGGGTGGCAAAGCGGATAAAGGATAAGCGGGTGCTACAGCTAGTCCGGGCCTTCCTGAATGCAGGAGTTATGCAGGCAGGTCTGGTCAGCCCGCAGACAGAAGGGACACCGCAGGGTGGTCCGCTGTCGCCGCTGCTGTCGAATGTGTTGCTGGATGAACTGGATCGCGAGCTTGAAAAGCGAGGTCTGAAGCATGTCCGCTACGCAGACGACAGCAATATCTACGTCAGAAGTGAAAGAGCCGGTAAACGAGTGAAGGAAAGCGTCACACTCTGGCTGGAGAAGAAGCTGAAACTGAAGGTAAACGAGCGGAAGAGCGCGGTGTCCCCACCGGGCGAACGTAAGTTTCTGGGTTACAGCATCAGCGCCGGCAAAGGGAGAGCGTGGGTTCTCATCGCTCCGGAATCGATGAGACGGGCGAAATCCTGCCTGAAAGGAATAACGGGGCGAAGCCGGGGTCGTAGTCTGGAACAGGTCATCGGCGAGCTCAGGTCGTATCTGACGGGATGGAGGAACTACTACAGTCTGAATGAGCTGCCGTCGCTGACGCGCAGCCTGCTGAGCTGGGTAAGAAGGAGACTGCGCAGTCTGCTGTGGAAACAGTGGAAGAAAGGACGAACGCGCTATAACGAGCTCAGAATAAGGGGTGTAAGTAAGGACCTTGCCGCCCAGACCGTAGGTAGCTGCCACAAGCAATGGCGGGTCAGTCAATCGCCAGCGTTGTGCATAGCCCTGCCAAATAAGTTGTTCAGAGAAATGGGCCTGCCAGATATATAAGACAGGCGACGATAAACATAGCTGAACCGCCGTATACGGACCCGTACGTACGGTGGTGTGGGAGGAGGCTGATCGTGAGATCAGCTCCTATCCCTATTGCCTGAAATAAAGTGGAGACCCGGGCGCGATGTCGGCCCGGGAGAGGGAAGGTTAGAAATCGTAGCTGGCTGACACCGAGACGTTCAACGGGGCGCCGTACACCAGGTAGGAGCCGACATAGTCGTAGTACTCTTTATCAAACAGGTTGTTGATATTCGCCTGCAGAGCAAAGTTTTTGGTCACCTGATAGCGGCTGAAGAGATTCACCAGGCCGTAGCTGCCTTGATCAATGTAATCCCGACCGTTTGGCCCGCCGCTCACATCATTCCAGATCTTGCTTTGCCAGTTAACCCCACCACCGACGGTCAGCTCCGGCATCATCGGCAACTGATAACGGGTGAACAGCTTCATGGTGGTGCGCGGCTGGTCAGAACTCACCGCATTACCGCTCTTGTCTTCGGCGACATAGCGGGTCGCGCCAAAGGTGAGCTGCCAGTTATCGGTCAGCGCGCCGTTCAACTCGAACTCCACCCCTTTACTGACCACGCCATCCAGCGACTCATAGATAGACTCGCCGCTCGGCAGGTAGGTATAGGTATTGTTGGCCACGTTATCCTGCTCGATGCGGAAGATAGCCAGCGAGGTGGTCAGGCGGGTGTTAAACCAGTCGGCTTTGACGCCAGCTTCGTAGCTTTTCCCGGTTGTCGGGTCGAGATAACGACCGTTGGCATCACGCTTATCCTGCGGCTGGAAAATCGAGGTGTAGCTCGCATAGGCCGACCAGGCGTCGTTGATGTCATACACCACGCCGGCATACGGGGTCACGTCATCTTTGGTGCTCTCGAGACGCGTCTGCGGCGAACCGGCAGGGTTATAACGAATGTTATAGCTGGTATAGCGGGCGCCAAGGATAAGGTGCAGCGGGTCGGCCAGCGAGAAGCGGGCCGAGGTATAGGCCGATGACTGACGAATGTCGTCCTTGCTGTATAGCTGCCAGTCGGTCCACTGCGGGTCGGCAATATTGCTGTTCCAGTTACGGAAGCTGCCGACATCAACCATCCCGTACAGCGAATCCGGGAGCGAGTTATCGTAGTGGTTGCGCTGACGGCTGAGGCTGCCGCCGATCATCATTTCGTGCTGGCGGCCAAACAGGTCAAAGCCCCCGCGCAGGAAGGCATCAACCGCGTCCTGTTTACGTTCGCCGCGGTTCCAGCCGCCGTATCCCACCATGCCATTTCCGGTGTCCTTATCCGGGTAACCGTACATGTACATCATTTTGGTATCGAAGTTTGTCTCGGTGTGCATACCGTTAATGTGCGCTTCCCAGCCGTTATCGAAGCGCTGGGTGAAGTTAGCGAACACCTTTTTGCTGTCTTTATCGGAGTATGCCCAGTTCGGCGCAACGGTATCGCTACGGTTGTAATGGGTTTTGCTGCCATCGCTATACCAGGTCGGCAGTCCGCCCCAGGTTGGGTCTTCGGTGGTGCTTTCCTGATACTCATAGCCCAGTGACAGGGTGGTGCTGTCGGTGAGGTCGGCATCTACCACGCCGTAGAGGAATTTCTTGCGGTAGTGATAGTTGTCGACCCAGGAGTCGTTATCCTGGTAGCCGGCAATCATGCGTCCACGCACGTTGCCTGATTCGACCAGAGGCGCCTGCAGATCCAGCACATAGCGCTGCTTGTCCCAGCTGCCGTAGCTGGCGGAGACATTCCCTTTGAACTCACGGCTATCGGCGTGTTTACGCACCATATTGACGTAGGCCGATGGGTTGCCGGAGCCGCTCATCAGGCCGGTGGCGCCGCGCACCACTTCGATACGGTCATAAATCGCGGTATCGGTGGTGGTATCGCCAAAGTTCCATACTTCGCTGATGGAGGTCGGGAGGTCGTCGTAGGCGTAGTTACTGACAAAAAAACCGCGGGAATAAAAGACCGTACGGTCGCTATCCTGCACCTGCTGCGTGATCCCGGTGGTGTTGCTCAGCACCTGGCCGATGGTCTGCAGGTTTTGATCTTCCATGCGTTGCTGGCTGATGACGCTGACGGATTGCGGGATATCCCGCGGCACTAACAGCAGTTTGGTGCCGGTAGTGGTGGTTTTGACGCTGTAATCCTGCTGCTGCGCCTCAGCGCTGGTGTCCGCTGTGCCTTCTACAATAATAGTATCTTCAGTGTTGTCGGCGGCGGAACTGAGGGAGGGGTGCAGCGCCAGCGCAATGCCGACAGCCAGCAGGGAAGGCGCGAGGCGCCATTCCCCGGAATGGAGAGTGGGAGACATCATGAACCCTTAATCGAATGGTTATTGTTATGCGCCGGGGCTCTGCGGCCACGGTCATCGTTGTGTTAAAGCGCACTGCATTCTTAATGAATACAAATGAGAAATATACGCATTAGTATTTAATGTGTAAACAAGCGTAAGAAAAGTTCTCAACAACGCGCGTCAGCACGCCAGCTGAAAGGTCATCACCCACGATATGCTTAATCCGCCAGCAGCCAGCGGCGTTGTGGCATAAGAAAAAGCGCAATCAGGTTGAAAGAGAGGGAGTAACTCGCTCATACTCTTAGGCGAATCCTGTGCATCCGCGTTTATCTGCAGAGGCAGGCCAGAGCACGGTATAAAAATTTATAAGGAATCAGTCATGGCAGAAGAAACGATTTTTAGCAAAATCATTCGCCGGGAGATCCCGTCGGATATGGTTTATCAGGACGAACTGGTGACCGCATTTCGCGATATTTCCCCTCAGGCGCCAACCCACATTCTGATCATCCCCAATATCCTGATTCCGACCGTCAACGATGTGACCACTGAACATGAACTGGCGCTGGGCCGCATGATGACCGTTGCCGCGAAAATTGCGCGTGACGAGGGTCTGGCCGACGACGGCTATCGCCTGATCGTCAACTGCAACCGCCACGGTGGTCAGGAAGTTTACCATATCCACATGCACCTGCTGGGCGGTCGCCCGCTGGGTCCGATGCTGGCACACAAAGGTTAATCGATGCGCGCAGCTCATTTCGGCACACTTCTGGCGGCGGTACTCCTGGCCGGGTGCGGTTCACATGCGGAAATCCCGGTAGGTGAACAGCAGACGCTGGTGATGGAATCCAACGTGCTGGCGGCGGGTATCAGCGCCGATCCACCGTCGGTCACCGCGTCTGAGATTCAGGCCACCGCCACCTCCCGGCTGTTTAATGAACGGTCGGAGCCGATCGTCGTGCATTACCGCTTCTTCTGGTATGACGCACGAGGGCTGGAAATGCATCCGCTGGAGCCGGCTCGTAGCATCACGGTGCCAGCACGCTCTTCCGTCACCTTATACGGCAGCGCAAATCTTCTGGGGGCGCACAAAGCCCGCCTTTATCTTTATCTGTAAGGGGTAATTGTAATGATTAAAATGTGTCGCTATGCGTTAATCACAGCACTGGCGATATTCCTTGCTGGGTGCGTCGGGCAACGTCAAGAGCCCGCTCCCGTCGAGGAGGCGCAGCCGAAGCCTGAGCAACCCGCTCAGCCTCAGCCAACGGTTCCGACGGTACCGTCCGTGCCGACTATTCCTGAACAGCCGGGGCCGATTGAACACGAGCAGCAACCGGCACAGCCGGCACCGCGGGTGCGTCATTACGACTGGAATGCCGCGGTTCAACCGCTGGCGGCGCAAATGCTGCAGGCCGGTGGCGTCAATGCCGGGAGCATTCTGCTGGTCGACAGCGTGAATAACCGTACCAACGGTTCCCTCAACGCTGCCGACGCCACCAGCGCACTGCGCAATGCCCTGAGCGGCAATGGCAAATTTACCCTGGTCTCCGCGCAGCAACTGAACGTGGCAAAACAGCAGCTTGGTTTGTCGCCGCAGGATAGCCTTGGCAGCCGCAGTAAAGCGATGGGCATTGCCCGCACCGTCGGCGCGCAGTACGTGCTGTACTCTAACGCCACCGGCAACGTCAATTCGCCGGAGCTGAAAATGCAGCTGATGCTGGTGCAAACTGGCGAGATTATTTGGTCAGGTAAAGGTGCAGTTCAGCAACAATAAACTAACGCGCGACGAGGTACTGTCGCGCTATTTTCCCCGCTATTCACCTGTCGCCGACCCGGGCCAGCAAGGCCTGAGCGGCGGCAGTTGTATTATCAGCGATGGCGTCAAACGGCTGGTGCTTCGCCAGCCGCACGACCCTGAAGCCCCCGCCAGCGACTTCCTTCGTCAGTACCGCACGCTGTCTCGCCTGCCGGTGACCATCGTTCCTGCGCCGCGTTTTTATTCGCCGAACTGGATGGTGGTGGATTATTGCGCGGGCGAGATAAAAAGCGCGCTGCCGGGCAGTCCGCAGCTGGCAGGATTACTGTATCATCTGCACCAGCAACCGCGTCTGGGCTGGCGCATCGCGCTGGCGCCACTGCTTACGCGCTACTGGCAGCAAGGCGATAGCGCGCGGCGGACGCCATTCTGGCTGCGCTGGCATCGACGTTTGCTGCGGCGCGGTGAGCCTCGTCCTCTGCGTCTGGCGCCGTTACATATGGACGTGCACGCCGGCAATATCGTCCACGCCGGAACGACCTTGCGGCTGATCGACTGGGAATATGCAGGCGATGGCGATATCGCGCTGGAGCTGGCGGCGGTATGGATCGCCCCTGAGGTGCATCGCCAGCTGGTGCGCGATTATGCCCGGCTGGCGCGTATTGATGAGCGCCAGCTGTGGCGACAGGTTCAACGTTGGCGCCCGTGGGTCATCTTATTGATGGCGGGCTGGTATGAGCGTCGTTGGCAGCAGACCGGCGACCGGCAATTTATCACGCTGGCAGATGAAACATGGTGTCAGTTAGACAAAGAATAAACGGATAAGAGAGGTCAGTGTGGGTCCGGTAATGTTGGATGTCGAAGGGTTTGAACTGGATGCAGAAGAGCGCGAGATTCTGGCGCATCCACTGGTAGGCGGCTTGATTTTGTTCACCCGCAACTACCACGATCCGGCGCAGCTGCGGGAACTGGTGCGCCAGATCCGCGAGGCTTCACGCAACCATCTGGTGGTCGCGGTCGATCAGGAAGGGGGCCGCGTTCAGCGCTTTCGTGAAGGCTTTACCCGTCTGCCTGCCGCGCAATCTTTTGCCGCGCTGCTGGGGATGGAAGCCGGTGGCGCCCTGGCGACCGAGGCCGGTTGGTTAATGGCCAGCGAAATGATTGCGATGGACATTGATATCAGCTTTGCGCCGGTGCTGGACGTCGGGCATATCAGCGCCGCCATTGGCGAGCGGTCCTATCATGAGGATCCGCAGAAAGCGTTGGCCATTGCCCGTCACTTTATTGACGGGATGCACGACGCGGGCATGAAAACCACCGGCAAACACTTCCCGGGACACGGCGCGGTGACCGCCGATTCCCATAAAGAGACGCCGCGTGACCCGCGCGCAGAAGCGGAGATCCGAGCTAAAGATATGGCGGTATTTCGCACCCTGGTGGCGGAAAACCGCCTCGATGCCATTATGCCGGCACACGTTATCTACAGCGACGTCGACCCTCGCCCGGCCAGCGGTTCGGCACACTGGCTGAAGACGGTATTGCGCGGCGAGCTGGGGTTTGACGGGGTGATTTTCTCGGACGACCTGTCGATGGAAGGCGCGGCGATTATGGGCAGCTATGCTGAACGCGGGCAGGCTTCTCTGGATGCCGGTTGCGATATGATCCTGGTCTGCAATAATCGTAAGGGTGCGGTCAGCGTGCTGGATAACCTGTCGCCGATCAAAGCAGAGCGTGTTACGAAATTGTATCATAAAGGTTCATTTACCCGTCAGGAGTTAAGGGATTCTGCCCGTTGGAAGACGGTTAATGCGCAGCTGGAACAGCTCCACGCGCGTTGGCAAGAGGCGAAGTCTGCGTAATTGACCTGAAGTCTGGTGAGGATGCGATGATTATCTATTTACACGGTTTTGACTCAAACAGCCCCGGCAACCATGAAAAGGTGCTCCAGCTGCAGTTTATCGATCCCGATGTGCGCCTGATAAGTTACAGCACGCGGCACCCGAAACATGATATGCAGCATTTGTTAAAAGAGGTCGACAAAATGCTGCAGCTCAATACCGACGACCGGCCGCTGATTTGCGGTGTCGGGTTGGGCGGTTACTGGGCTGAGCGGATCGGCTTTCTGTGCGATATCCGTCAGGCGGTTTTCAACCCTAATCTGTTTCCGGCTGAAAACATGGAAGGCAAGATTGACCGGCCTGAAGAGTACGCGGATATCGGCACCAAATGCGTGAACAACTTCCGCGAAAAAAATCGCGACCGTTGCCTGGTGATCCTCTCTCGTCAGGATGAGGCGCTGGACAGCCAGCGTTCCGCCGACCTGCTGCATCACTACTATGAGATAATCTGGGATAACGAGCAGACCCATAAATTCAAAAATATCTCACCGCATCTGCAGCGTATAAAAGCCTTTAAGACCCTCGGCTGACCCCTCCCCACAACCCGTTGTATGACCATACAGCGGGTTTTTTTATGCCATTTTTATTGCCCGCTCAAAAAACATGCGGTAAAACTTGATGCATATCAATTTTGGTATGACCAATGACCCGTTCATGGTATTCTCAATATCGCTGAATGGTTTCACTGCTGTAACTTGTTGTTAAATAAGAGCTATTTTTATAACTTTTAATTAACAATTGGTTAATAATTTTAGGGGGTCTCGTGACTACACCATTGAAAAGAATCGTCATCGTAGGTGGCGGCGCTGGCGGGCTGGAACTGGCGACTCAGCTGGGGAGAAAGCTGGGACGTCATAAAAAAGCGAAAATCACGCTGGTCGATCGTAACCATAGCCATTTATGGAAGCCGTTGCTGCATGAAGTGGCGACCGGTTCACTCGATGAAGGTGTCGATGCGCTGAGCTACCTGGCTCATGCCCGCAATCACGGCTTCCAGTTCCAGCTGGGTTCGGTGGCGGATATCAATCGTGAAGCCAAAACCATTACCTTGTCGGAATTACGTGACGAGAAGGGCGATCTGCTGGTGGCGGAACGTAAGCTGCCGTATGACACCCTGGTGATGGCGCTGGGCAGTACCTCCAACGATTTCAACACTCCGGGCGTCAAAGAAAACTGCATTTTCCTTGATAACCCGCACCAGGCGCGTCGTTTCCATCAGGAAATGCTGAACCTGTTCCTGAAGTACTCCGCCAACCTGGGTGCTAACGGTAAAGTGAATATCGCTATCGTCGGCGGCGGGGCGACCGGCGTTGAGCTGTCTGCTGAGCTGCATAATGCGGTGAAACAGCTGCACAGCTACGGGTACAAAGGGCTGACCAACGAAGCGCTGAACGTGACGCTGGTGGAAGCCGGCGAGCGTATTCTGCCGGCGTTGCCGCCGCGTATTTCCGGCGCGGCGCATAGCGAACTGACCAAGCTTGGCGTGCGCGTGCTGACCAAAACCATGGTAACCAGCGCCGACGCCAACGGCCTGCACACCAAAGATGGCGAGTTTATCGATGCCGACCTGATGGTCTGGGCTGCGGGGATCAAAGCGCCTGATTTTATGAAAGAGATCGGCGGTCTGGAAACCAACCGTATTAACCAGCTGGTGGTGCAGCCAACCCTGCAGACCACGCTGGACCCGGACATCTATGCCATCGGCGACTGTGCCTCCTGCGAGCGCCCGGAAGGTGGATTCGTACCTCCACGTGCGCAGGCTGCGCATCAGATGGCTACCTGCGCGCTGAACAATATTCTGGCGCAGATGAAAGACAAGCCGCTGAAATCCTACGTCTATAAAGACCATGGTTCCCTGGTGTCGCTCTCCAACTATTCGACGGTCGGCAGCCTGATGGGTAACCTGATGCGCGGTTCGATGATGGTGGAAGGGCGTATCGCGCGCTTCGTCTACATCTCGCTGTACCGCATGCACCAGATTGCGCTGCACGGGTACTGCAAAACCGGGCTGATGATGCTGGTAGGGCGTATCAACCGTATTATTCGCCCGCGTCTGAAACTGCACTAATGTCCTGAAGTCTCAGCGTCCGGAGCAGGCCCACAGGTCTGTCCGGAGCGATAACCCGGCGAAGCGTCGATGCGCCGGGTTATTTCCAGAATATCCATCTGCTTTGCTCGCTATATCGTCTCAGATTCCTCTGAATCCCCGCTATTTGCCGCTGCTTCTCGCATTTTTCATCCGCTTTCTCATTTGCAAGGTTCCCTGCGCGATCGCAAAATTAGGGTTATCAGCAACAAGGGAGGATGTCCCGTGAATAAATCAATGTTGGCGGGTATAGGGATTGGCGTCGCTGCCGCGCTGGGCGTAGCAGCCGTCGCTGGTCTGAACGTGTTAGATCGCGGCCCGCAATATGCCCAGGTGGTTTCCAGCACCCCCATTAAAGAGACGGTGAAAACCCCGCGTCAGGAGTGTCGTAACGTCACCGTGACCCACCGTCGTCCGGTGCAGGATGAAAACCGCATTGCCGGTTCGGTGCTGGGCGCCGTGGCGGGTGGTGTCATCGGTCACCAGTTTGGTGGCGGTCGCGGTCGTAGCGTGGCGACCGTCGCGGGCGCGCTGGGTGGCGGCTATGCCGGCAACCAGATCCAGGGCGCGATGCAGGAAGGCGATACCTACACCACAACGCAGCAGCGCTGCAAAACGGTGTACGATAAGTCGGATAAAATGCTGGGTTACGACGTCACTTATAAAATTGGTGGTCAGCAGGGCAAAATCCGCATGGATCGCGATCCCGGCACGCAAATTCCGTTGGACAACAACGGCCAGTTAATTCTGAACAATAAAGCGTAAAAAAGATGCCATTCACCATAAGCCCCCCATCCGTTCAGGCTGGGGGGCTTTTTTTATCAGAAGCTCAGGGCGTAGTTCAGACCAAAGGTGCGTCCGCGTCCTTTGTACTCATACAGTGAACTGCTGCCGTAGGTCGGGCTATACAGCAGCGGCGCTCGTTGACCCCAGATGGTGACATAATCTTCATTCAGCAGGTTCTCAATGCTGAAGGTCAGCTTGCCCAGCGGCAGTTCATAGCTGCCGATAAAGTCGACGGTATTGTAGCCATCCAGCTTGTTGCCGCTGGCATCACTCAGATCGAAGACCTGCTGAGTCTGTACGCGCAGTGACCACGGATCCGGCGCCCAGCCGACCCAGGCGGTGGCTTTCGATGGTGAGGCGAGGGTGACATCCCATTTCTGCCAGCTGCCGTCCGTCTTCACCTGTGATTTCAGGACGTTGAAGTTCGCACCGGTACTCCAGTCGCTCTGCGGGAAGGCATAGTCGACCGCGCCTTCCACCCCGTAAATGCGTCGCTTGTCAGACTGCACGTCGATGGTCATATCGGTGCGGTTAACGACGATAGTTTTGTCTGAGGTGGAATAATACGCCGCCAGCTGCGTGCGCAGGTTATCGCCGGTGTAGCGCCAGCCCAGCTCGTAGGAGTTGACCTTGATCCCCTGCAGCGGCGAGTCGCCGACGTTGACGCTCGACAGCAGCGGGTAGTTGCCGTTTACCGCCGCGCCATATTTACCGATGCCGTAGTATTTCCCCGGATCCGGAAGCTCGACCCCTTGCGAGAAATTAAACCAGGTCTGCTGGCGGTCGGTGAGGTGGGCAACAATCCCGGCGTTAAACAGGAAGTTATCGTAATCGGTTTTGCCGCCTGGAATGGCATCGGCCGAGTTGACTTTGCCGTTGGCCACGTCCTGCTGCTGGGCATAGCCGACAAAATCGTTGACCCGGTTCTCCGTCCACTGGTAGCGCACGCCGCCGCTCAGGGTGAAGATCTCATTGAGGTCATAACTGCTTTGCAGGAACGGCGCCAGGTTGGTGATGCTGTAGCCCGGATAGCGGCCGGTGGTGTAAATCGCGTCGTTGTGCAGGCCGCCGGATGCCATCGAGGTGTTAAGGTCGAAGAACATCTGGTTGGCGTTGAAGGTCTCGTGATCGGCATCCAGCCCCCAGGTCAGGTCCCAGCCGTCAAGCGGTTGGCTGTTGAGGGTGATTTTCGCCCCGTACTGATCGGTATCCTGTTTTGAGGAGGAGAAGCTGCTGACCTGGCCTTTGCTGAGGGTCGGGAAGGGGTAGAAGCTCAGCGACTCGTCGCGGTAGTAGATCTGGCTGACCAGGTTCTGGCCGTAGAAATCGGCGTCGGAGTATTGCAGGCTAATCAGATGACGTTCGGTACCGGGAACGCGGTCGGAGTCCAGCCCGTTGGTGGTGTAGGCCTTCCCGTCGCCGGTGACCGCCGACATATTTTTGCCAAGATAGAGGCCGTAATCGTCGCCCTGGCTTCTGTAGTATTGCGTCACCAGCTGCAGCTGGCGGTTTTCGTCGATGTTAATCGTCCCGGTGCCCATGACATCCAGGCGGTCAGAATGCTGCAGGCCGGTCTGGGTGTTATCGAGGATCAGCGCATCGTTGTTGCCGTCATACCAACCACCGAAGCGCTGATAGGCGACCGATAAACGCCCGGAAGCGTGATCGGTTCCGCCGCTGACCGCCGCCACCACCCGTTCGTCATGGTCGTTGCTGTTGGCAAAACCGGTTTTACCGCCGAGCTCCAGATCCACCTGGCGCTCCTGCTGGCCTTTTTTGGTGACGATATTGATCAGGCCGCCGGTACTGCCGCCGCCGTACAGAGAGGTGGCGCCAGAAATCACTTCAATGTGTTCAATATTGAACGGGTCGATAGAATCCAACTGGCGGCTGTCGGTACGAGATGAATTAAGGCGCACGCCGTCAATCAGTACCACGATGGCCCGGCCACGCATGTTCATGCCGTAGTTGGTGCGTCCCTGGCTGCTGACGTCAATGCCGGGGATCAGTTGGGCCAGAACGTCTTTAAACTCCTTGCCGCCCTGCACCTGCTGTTCAATTTCCTGACCTTCGATAACCCAGGTGGTTTGCGCCATTTCGGCGACGGTGCGATGGGTTCGGTTGGCACTCACGATAATGTTTTCTTCATCGACCTGAGCGGCAAACGCGGGCAGGGCAGTAGCCAGCAGCAGTGGGTTAAGCACCCAGAGACGCGTGTTCATTCGCATTCCTTTTATGAGTAATTACAGCGTTGTTTTTGTTATTCCGGGGCAGACGCGCCGGTGGTTACAGACTGAAATATTTTGAAAAGCAAATGCGAATTTTGCACACATTGATTATCGTTATCAATATCATTTACAACAAAATAACGACTTAATAATATGAAAACATTAATAAAAATAAGGTTAAAGCTGGAGGGGAGAACGTGAAGGCCCGGTGGCGAGTGTCACCGGGTGGCAGCGCAGATTAGTGCTGAAGGATTTGCGGCCACAGCCGCAATGTGGTGTCGGCGATGCGCATCAGTTTCTCGAAGTCGGCGCCTTCGCGCGCGCTGATAGACATCCCTTGTAAAACGCAGTTTAAAAACTGCGCCAGCTGCTGGACGTCACCATTTTCCGCAAGCTCGCCGCGCAGCTGACGCTGCTGCAGAAACTGGGCCAGGGTCTGCTCCTGCTTCGCATGGCGCGATTTGATGGTGTTGGCGATATCGGTTGATGAGGCCGCCAGCGCCGCAGAGGTGTTGATCATAAAACAGCCCGCCGGCGTATCTTTGCTGGTAAAGCAGGTCGCGATGGCGGTGAAGTAGTCGCGCAACGCCTGGTCGACAGATTTATCCTCGTCAAACAGCACCGCTTCGTGCCGGGCGGCGAAACGCGAAATGTAACGGTCGAGTACCGCCAGGAATAACCCTTCTTTGTTGACGAACTCCGCATACAGCGTCGGCGCCTTTGCCCCGGTCGCTTCTACAAGATCGGCAAGAGAAGTTGCCTCGTAGCCGTGCTGCCAGAAAAGTGCCATGGCCTTATCCAGCGCCGCTTCCTTGTCGAACACTTTTGGTCGGCCACGGCTTTTTTTTGTGCAACTTCGAACGTCAGTTGTCATGGTGCCGCTGTACCTATGTTGGTTTGTTGAGTGGGCATTATAAAAATAAACGCCGCAACCTACCAGCGCCGAACCCGCAAAAATAAATAATTCATATATATATGAATTTTAAGTTGTTTATAAATAAATAAACGATCGTTATAAAAATGATTTGACGTGTGATATGGATCACATTAATATTTACCTATCGATCGTTAAGTTAATTCTTGCGACCCTACTAAAATCATCTGCATAGGTATAATAATCATGAAAACCATCAAAACTCTGACGCTGGCCGCTGTGCTGAGCTCTCTCTCTTTCGCCAGTTTTGCTGCTGTTGAAGTGCAATCCGCTCCAGCTAACCAACACAAAATTGGTACCGTTTCCGCGACCGCTGGCACCAACTTAGGTTCTCTGGAAGATCAGCTGGCACAAAAAGCGGAAGAAATGGGCGCTACCTCTTTCCGTATCACTTCCGTCACGGGCCCGAACACCCTGCACGGAACAGCTGTTATCTATAAATAAGTTTGTGTTACCCCTGTCATGCCACTGACAACACGCGAGCCTGACCCCTTTATCAGCTCGCGAGCAGTACGCTGTAAGATGTTCCTTGCTATGCCACAGACGTGAGGCGGTCTTCACCCCTTTATGAGACCGCTGCATGTCGACCTTTCGCGTTATCTTGTTTGTTAGATATCCATAAAAAAACCGCCTGTCAGGTTACCTGCAGGCGGTTTTTTTTATGTCGGTAATCCGACCGATTGCCCTTACATTGCTTGCTCGTGCGCCACATGGTGGCGGGTCACGTTAATCGGCATGCCTGAGCGCAGTTCCATGGCGTGGTTCATGACGTCCTGGTTGGTCGCTGGTGACTGCTTAAAGCTCTCCATTGTGCTGTTCAGAACGATCGGCAGGGTTTGCGGATCGTCATCCAGATGTTTGGACAGCGGTTGATGGATCTCCACCAGACGCGTGCCGTCCGGCTCAACGGAGGCCTTAATCGGCGTGTTGATGATGTTGACTCTGGTGCCCGGGGTAATCTTGTCAAACAGCGTTTTGATGTCATCATCGCGCAGACGGATGCAGCCGGAGCTGACGCGCATGCCAATACCAAAATCAGCATTGGTACCATGCAGCAAATAGACACCGCCGTAGGCCGCGAGGCGAATGGCGTGATGTCCCATCGGGTTTTCCGGCCCGGCAGGCACCACGGCAGGGAGGTCTATCCCCATCGCTTTATAGCGGGCCCGAATGTTGGCGGTTGGCGTCCAGGTCGGGTTGGCGCGCTTGTCGGAAACGGTGGTGACCATGGTGGGCGTAATCGTATCGCCCCCCAGTTGGCCGATACCGATAGGGTAGACGGTAACCTCGTTTTTACCCGGTGGGTAATAATAGAGGCGCAGCTCGGCGAGATTGATCACCAGCCCTTCACGCGGCGCATCGGGTAACAGGGTCTGTAGCGGAATGGTCAGGACGCTCCCGGCCCGCGGCACAAATGGGTCGACGCCAGGATTGGCCTGCAGCAAGGCCAGGAATCCGACGTTGTAGCGCTTGGCGATAGCCTCCAGTGAACCGCCGTTATTCTGCACGACGTAAAACTGGTTCTGCCCCACGACGCGGCTGCCCGCCGGCGGTAGCGGCCAGGTATTGGCGCGGGCGGGCAGCGCCATGACGACGGCGACGGCCATCGCTGCCAGCCAGAGAGATAAACGCGATACGGAAATAGTCATAATAAATAAGTGGTTATTTTTTATGCGGAAACAGACGGGAATTATCGCGTGGGTGAATGTGGGGAAACCCTGGTATATTGCAAAACATTTGTAAAGGTTGCCGGGGATGACAGAAACCGGCGGCCAAAGGGCAGGGATACGGCGTGCGTTACCGTATCCCTGAGGTGATTACGCTTATGCTGCGGCGTTCTCTTCGAGCTGGCGCATAAACTGACGTACCCACTCCATACGGGTTTTACGTTCGCCCAGGTCCTGCATAAACTTCAGGCGGGTCGGCCCGTCGAGGCGGAAATGCTGCGGCTGCTTCTGCAACAGACCAATCAGCCATACCGGGTTGACGTTGTTCTTTTCATTGAACTCAATCACGCCGCCTTTCTCGTTGCCTTCCAGCTTACGGATGCCGAGCTTCTGCGCCTGTTGTCGCAGGCGAGCGATGTCCAGCAGGTTTCTCGCCGCATCCGGCAGCAGGCCAAAACGATCGATCAGCTCGACTTTAATCTCTTCCAGATCGTGCTCATGCCTGGCGCTGGCAATCCGTTTGTAGAACGACAGGCGGGTATTGACGTCAGGAATAAAATCATCCGGCAGCAAGGCCGGCATCCGCAGCTCGACTTCGGTCTGCTGGCTGGTGAGATCCTCAAGGGAAGGCTCACGCCCGGCTTTCAGCGCATCGACGGCATTTTCCAGCAGCTCCATATACAGCGAGAAGCCGATGGTGGTCATCTGTCCGCTCTGATCTTCGCCCAGCAGTTCCCCGGCCCCGCGGATCTCAAGATCATGGGTGGCCAGTGCGAAGCCGGCCCCGAGATCTTCCAGCGAGGCGATGGCTTCGAGGCGCTTTTGCGCATCGGTGGTCATGGCTTTCGGATGCGGCGTCAGCAGCCAGGCATAAGCCTGGTGATGCGAACGCCCGACGCGCCCGCGCAGCTGGTGCAGCTGTGCCAGACCGAAGTGGTCAGCCCGCTCAATGATAATGGTGTTGGCGGTCGGGATATCGATCCCGGTTTCGATAATGGTGGTACACACCAGCACGTTGAACCGCTGGTGGTGGAAATCGTTCATGACGCGCTCCAGCTCGCGCTCGCGCATCTGCCCGTGACCAATGGCAATGCGCGCTTCCGGCACCAGCTCCGCCAGACGGTCGGCGGCTTTCTGGATGTTTTCCACGTCATTGTAGAGGTAGTACACCTGGCCGCCGCGCAGCACTTCACGCAGGATAGCCTCGCGCACCACCAGCGAGTCGTACTCGCGCACGAAGGTCTTCACCGCCAGGCGACGGGCCGGCGGAGTGGCGATAATGGAAAGATCGCGCATTCCGCTCATCGCCATATTCAGGGTTCGCGGAATTGGCGTGGCGGTCAGGGTCAGGATATCGACATCGGCGCGCATGGCTTTGATGCGCTCCTTGTGACGGACCCCGAAGCGGTGCTCTTCATCGACGATCAGCAGCCCAAGATCGCGCAGTTTGACCTCATTTTGCAGCAGCTTGTGCGTTCCGATAAGAATATCGATTTTGCCTTCCGCCGCCTGCTCAAGGATCTGCGCCTGCTCTTTTGCGCTACGAAAACGCGATAGCATTTCGATGCGAACCGGCCAGTTGGCGAAACGGTCGCAGAAGTTATCGAAGTGCTGCTGAGCGAGCAGGGTGGTCGGCACCAGCACCGCGACCTGCTTGTGGTTCTCAACCGCCAGGAAGGCGGCGCGCATCGCCACTTCGGTTTTACCGAAGCCAACGTCGCCGCACACCAGGCGATCCATGGCCAGCGGCTGGCACATATCGCTGAGCACGGCGTTGATGGCCTGCGCCTGATCCGGAGTGGTTTCAAAGGGGAAACCGTCGCAAAACAGCTGATACTGTTCGCGATCGTGTTTGAAGGCAAAACCGGATTTTGCGGCACGCTGGGCGTAGATATCGAGCAGTTCCGCTGCCACATCGCGGACTTTTTCCGCCGCTTTCTGTCGCGCACGGGTCCAGGCATCGCCGCCGAGTTTATGCAGCGGCGCGTTCTCTTCCGCGCCGCCCGCGTAACGGCTGATCAGGTGCAGAGAAGAGACCGGCACGTACAGCCTGGCATCATTGGCATAGATGAGCATCAGATACTCAGCGGTGATGCCGCCCGCCTCCAGGGTGGTCATTCCGGCATAGCGGCCTACGCCATGCTCGAGGTGCACCACCGGTTGGCCTTCATGCAGCTCTGCCAGGTTGCGGATTAAGGTATCGGGGTTGATGGTGCGCCGGGAATCCTGACGGCGACGCGCCACGCGCTCGCCCAGCAGGTCGCTTTCGCAAATCAGCGCCAGCGAATGTTGCCCATCGATAAACCCGTGCTCAGCCGCGCCAATCATCAGATAGCGGCCGTTGCCGCTCGCCTCTTCCAGCCGCAGAATATGTTTCGGGGCGATTTTGATGCGCGCCAGTACTTCGCCGAGGGCTTCACGGCGGCCTTCACTTTCTACCGAGAAGATCACCGGGCCATCAAAAGATTCGAGGAAGCGGCGCAGATTATCCAGCGGCGCTTTGCTCTGCGCCTGGATGGAGAGGTCCGGCAGCGTCTGATAACCGAGGTTGGTGTTGGCGGCTTTCTCGGCCAGGCGCTCGGTTTTGAGCTGCACGCGCGGCCACTTTTTCAGCTCGCTGAACAGCTCATCGACCCGCAGCCACAGTAGTTCTGGCGGCAGCAACGGGCGCATAGGATCAACGCCGCGGCTCTCGAAGCGCGCGCGGGTTTCATTTTGAAAACGCTCGGCGCTGGCTTCCAGATCGCCAGTGTTGACCACCAGGGCGTTCGCCGGGAAGTAGCTAAACAGCGGCGGCAGCGGTTCATTGAAGAACAGCGGCTGCCAGTATTCGATCCCGGTCGGCAGCGTGCCTTTGCTGACCTGCTGATAGATGTGTTCGGCATCGCGTTTCACTTCAAAACGATCGCGCCACTGGCTGCGGAACAGCTCGATGGCGGTCTGATCGGTCGGGAATTCGTGGGCAGGCAGCAGATTGATGGCCTGCACTTCTTCCAGCGTGCGCTGGCTGTCGACGTCGAACAGGCGCAGGCTGTCAATTTCATCATCGAAGAAGTCGAGACGATAGGGCTGTTCGCTACCCATCGGGAACAGGTCAAGCAGGGCGCCGCGAGTAGCATACTCGCCGTGCTCCATCACCTGATCCACATGGCGGTAGCCGGCGCTGTCCAGCTGCGTACGCAGACCATCGCGCGACAGGCGCTGGCCTTTTTTCATCACCAGCGCATGCCCGTGCAGGAAGCTGTGCGGACAGACGCGCTGCATCAGGGTGCTGACCGGCACGATCAGCACGCCGCGTTGCATAGTGGGTAACTGGTAAAGGG
Source organism: Enterobacter sp. JUb54 (assembly GCF_014298075.1). Taxonomy (GTDB): domain Bacteria; phylum Pseudomonadota; class Gammaproteobacteria; order Enterobacterales; family Enterobacteriaceae; genus Klebsiella; species Klebsiella lignicola. Next base: position 1,961,541 of record NZ_CP060418.1, on the reverse strand, counting down.
TGGCGAGGCGGGAAGAGATAATATCCTGATGCGGCGAGAAGCTGTCGTACGGGAGGGTTTCCCAGTCCGCCAGGCCGATCACCATGCTGTCGGTAAACTGGCGGATTTCATCATTCAGACGCAGGGCATTTTGCATATCCGGGGCGACGAGTATCACCGGTCCGGCGTGGCGTTCGGCCATTTCCGCCACCAGAGTGGCGCAGGCCGCACCGGTTAATTCGCCGAGGTGCCGCTGATCGCCGGGCTTCACCGGCAGTGCGTATCGATAGTGTTGAGACATAGCTGTTATCAGGATCCCTTCGTGATTCGCTCTATGTGGATACCGTACATTCAATGATGATGATTATCCGTGATTGACCCGCATTCGCCAACCCGATTGACGGCAGGCGAGGGCATCCAGGGGAAAGATTCTGATAGATAAGCGCGGAGGAATCAAATATCCAGTTGATTTTTCATTGTTTTTTCTTCTCTCTGCGACAAAAACTTACCGTTTCAGTGATTTACGCGTTGGGTGATGACATATATACTCGTGCATCGGCTATCAGCAACCAGATGGATTACATGTACCAACCTGCCGCACTTTTTATTGGCCTGCGCTACATGCGCGGCCGTGCAGCCGACCGCTTCGGTCGTTTCGTCTCCTGGCTATCCACCATCGGCATCACGCTCGGTGTGATGGCGCTGGTCACCGTGCTATCGGTTATGAACGGCTTTGAGCGCGAGCTGCAGAACAACATCCTGGGGCTGATGCCGCAGGCCATCCTCAGCGCCCAACAGGGCTCGGTGAATCCTCAGCAACTGCCGGAAAGCGCTGTCAAATTACAGGGCGTAACCCGCGTGGCGCCGATCACCACCGGCGATGTGGTGCTGCAAAGCGCCCGCAGCGTCGCGGTGGGCGTGATGCTGGGCATCGACCCGGCACAAAAAGATCCGCTCACCCCGTTCCTCGTTAACGTCAAGCAAAGCGATCTCACCGCCGGGAAATATAACGTGATCCTCGGCGAACAGCTGGCGGGCCAGCTCGGGGTGAATCGCGGCGATCAGATCCGCGTGATGGTGCCTTCTGCCAGCCAGTTTACGCCAATGGGGCGGGTGCCCAGCCAGCGGCTGTTTAACGTCATCGGAACCTTCGCCGCCAATAGCGAAGTGGATGGCTACCAGATGCTGACCAATATCGACGATGCCTCGCGCCTGATGCGCTATCCACTGGGGAATATTACCGGCTGGCGCCTGTGGCTCAGCCAGCCGCTGCAGGTCGATACCCTCAGTCAGCAGACGCTGCCGCAGGGAACCAAGTGGCAGGACTGGCGCGAGCGTAAAGGCGAGCTGTTCCAGGCCGTGCGCATGGAAAAAAACATGATGGGGCTGCTGCTGAGCCTGATCGTTGCCGTGGCGGCGTTTAACATCATCACTTCTTTAGGGATGATGGTGATGGAGAAACAAAGCGAAGTGGCGATCCTGCAAACGCTGGGGCTCACGCCGCGGCAGATCATGGTGGTCTTTATGGTCCAGGGCGCCAGCGCCGGGATCGTCGGCGCGCTGCTGGGAGCGATCCTCGGCGTGCTGCTTGCCAGTCAGTTAAATAATTTAATGCCGGTGATCGGCGCGTTCCTGGATGGCGCGGCGCTGCCGGTGGCTATCGAACCGTTACAGGTCACGATTATCGCCCTGGTCGCCATGGTGCTGGCATTGTTGTCTACGTTGTATCCTTCCTGGCGCGCTGCCGCCACTCAACCCGCTGAGGCTTTACGTTATGAATAATATCCTGCTGCAATGCGACAATCTGTGCAAACGCTATCAGGAAGGCAACGTGCAAACGGACGTATTGCACAATGTCAGCTTCAGCATTAATGAAGGGGAGATGATGGCGATTGTCGGGACTTCGGGCTCCGGCAAAAGTACCTTGCTGCATCTGCTCGGCGGGCTGGACACGCCAACCTCCGGCGACGTGGTGTTCTCCGGGCAGTCGATGAGCCAGCTTTCAGCCGCCGCCCGTGCCGACCTGCGTAACCGCGAGCTGGGCTTTATCTACCAGTTCCACCATCTGTTACCTGATTTCACCGCCCTCGAAAACGTGGCGATGCCGCTGCTGATCGGCAAACAGAAGGCTTCGGATATCGAGCGCCAGGCAAAAGCGATGCTGCACGCGGTAGGGCTCGAACACCGTAGCCACCACCGCCCGTCTGAGCTTTCCGGCGGCGAACGTCAGCGCGTGGCCATCGCCCGTGCGCTGGTGAACAAACCGCGTCTGGTGCTGGCGGATGAACCGACCGGTAACCTCGATGCGCGCAATGCTGACAGTATTTTCCAGCTGCTGGGAGAACTGAACGTTGCCCAGCGCACTGCGTTCCTGGTGGTGACCCACGATCTGCAACTGGCACAGCGTATGAACCGCCAGCTGGAGATGCGCGACGGGCGCCTGAACGCGGAACTGACCCTGATGGGGGCCAGGTAATGACTGCTCCGTTATCGTTATTGATTGCCCTGCGTTTTAGCCGCGGTCGGCGACGTGGCGGCATGGTGTCGCTGATTTCGGTGATTTCGACCATCGGCATTGCTCTCGGGGTGGCGGTATTAATCGTCGGCCTCAGCGCGATGAACGGCTTTGAACGTGAGCTGAATAACCGCATTCTGGCGGTGGTGCCTCATGGCGAAATTGAGCCGGTCAAACAGCCCTGGACCAACTGGAACGAAGCGCTGGCGAAAGTTGAGAAGGTGAAGGGCATCGTGGCCGCCGCCCCTTACATCAACTTTACCGGGCTGGTGGAGAGCGGCAGCAACATGCGCGCGATCCAGGTGAAGGGCGTTGATCCACAACAGGAGAGCCGCCTGAGTTCGCTGCCGCAATATATCCAGAATAACGCCTGGGCCAGCTTTAAAGCCGGCGAGCAGCAGGTGATTCTGGGCAAAGGGGTTGCGGATGCGCTGCACGTGAAGCAGGGCGACTGGGTGTCGATTATGATCCCCAATTCCGACTCCGAACATCAGCTCCTGCAACCTAAACGCGTCCGCTTGCATGTGACCGGGATTTTGCAGTTAAGCGGTCAGCTCGATCACAGTTTTGCGATGATCCCGATGAGCGATGCCCAACAGTACCTGGATATGGGTAGCAGCGTCACCGGGATTGCGATTAAAGTCACCGATGTCTTCCACGCCAATACGCTGGTGCGTGACGCGGGGGAAGTGACCAACAGCTACGTTTACATCAAGAGCTGGATCGGGACGTACGGCTATATGTATCGTGATATTCAGATGATCCGCGCCATTATGTACCTTGCGATGGTGCTGGTGATCGGCGTGGCCTGCTTTAACATCGTCTCGACCCTGGTGATGGCGGTGAAAGATAAAAGCAGCGATATTGCGGTCCTGCGCACGTTGGGGGCCAAAGACGGCCTGATCCGCGCCATCTTTGTCTGGTATGGTTTACTTGCCGGTTCGGTCGGGAGCCTGATTGGGGTGGCGATCGGCGTGGTTGGCGCGCTGAAGCTGACATCGGTGATTAACGGGATCGAATATCTGATTGGGCACAAATTCCTGTCCGGCGACATCTATTTTATTGACTTCCTGCCGTCTGAACTGCACTGGCTGGACGTCGTTTACGTGCTGGTGACGGCACTGTTGCTGAGTTTGCTGGCCAGCTGGTATCCCGCCCGCCGCGCCAGCCGCATTGACCCGGCGAGGGTGCTGAGTGGCCAGTAATTTATCGTCATAACCGGCTTTGCTGGTTAACAAGAGGAATTGCTGAATGTACTACGGATTTGACATTGGCGGCAGCAAGATAGCACTGGGTGTCTTCGATCAAGAGCGGCGACTGCGTTGGGAAAAGCGCGTTGCCACACCAAAAACAGGTTATGAGGATTTTCAGCAGGCGGTGGAGTCGCTGGTACGTGAAGCGGACAGCCGTTTTGACTGTGAGGGAACGGTGGGCATTGGTATTCCGGGAATGCCGGAAACGGCGGACGGCACGCTGTACGCCGCCAACGTTCCCGCCGCCAGCGGCCAGCCGCTTCGTGCCGACCTCAGCGCTCGTCTCGGGCGCGAGGTTCGTCTGGACAACGACGCTAACTGTTTTGCCCTCTCAGAAGCCTGGGACGACGAGTTCACGCAATATCCGCTGGTGATGGGGCTGATCCTCGGCACCGGCGTTGGCGGTGGACTGGTACTCAACGGTAAATCGATTACCGGACATAGTTATATCACCGGCGAATTTGGCCATATCCGCCTGCCGGTTGATGCCCTCGAGGTGGTGGGGCGTGATTTCCCGCTCACCCGCTGCGGCTGCGGCCAACTGGGCTGCATTGAAAATTATCTTTCCGGCCGCGGTTTCGCCTGGCTGTATGAACACTTTTATCAACACGCCTTAACTTCCCCCGAGATCGTCGCCCAGTGGCAACAGGGCGAGGCGCGGGCGCGTGAGCACGTCGAGCGCTATCTTGACCTGCTGGCGGTCTGTCTGGGGAATATTTTAACCATTGTCGACCCGGATTTGCTGGTGCTTGGCGGTGGGTTGTCTAACTTTACAGCAATAAGCGAAGGGCTGGCGCAGCGCCTGCCGCGTCATTTACTGCCGGTTGCCAGGGTGCCGCGAATTGAACGCGCGCGTCATGGCGATGCTGGGGGTATGCGCGGTGCGGCCTTCCTTCATTTGACTCGTTAACCACAGGGGTAGCTATGTTGTCGCGCCGCTTACACCGATTGAGCCGTTTTCGCCGTAACAAACGTCGCTTGCGTGAACGTCTGCGCCAGCGGATTTTCTTTAAAGAGGATAAGACGGCGGTGGATACAATGGATAAACCTAAGGTTGTGGTGCTGACCGGCGCTGGGATTTCGGCGGAGTCCGGTATAAAAACCTTCCGTGCTGCCGATGGCTTGTGGGAAGAGCACCGGGTTGAAGATGTGGCGACGCCGGAAGGTTTCGCCCGTGACCCCGCGCTGGTGCAGGCGTTTTACAACGCCCGTCGCCGACAACTGCAAGGCCCCGATATTGTTCCAAATGCGGCGCATCAGGCGTTGGCGAAACTGGAATCGGCGTTGGGCGACAACTTCCTGCTGGTGACGCAGAACATTGATAACCTGCACGAACGCGCCGGGAATCAGCGGGTGATCCACATGCATGGTGAGTTACTCAAAGTCCGCTGTTCGTGGAGCGGGCAGGTGCTGGAGTGGACCGGGGACGTCACCGCAGAGGACAAGTGCCACTGCTGTCAGTTCCCGGCGCCGCTGCGCCCGCACGTGGTCTGGTTTGGCGAGATGCCGCTGGGGATGGATGACATCTACAGCGCGCTGGCCGATGCCGATATCTTTATTGCCATCGGCACCTCCGGGCATGTCTATCCGGCGGCCGGTTTCGTCCACGAAGCCCGTCTGCAGGGAGCGCATACGGTGGAGCTAAACCTTGAACCGAGCCAGGTGGGCAGCGAATTTGCTGAAAAACACTACGGGCTGGCGAGTGAAGTGGTTCCGGCATTTATTGAGCAACTGCTAAAGGATCTGTAAGCGCCGGGGCCTTACCCGATAATAAAAAGCGATTGCCTGGGTGGGCAATCGCTTTGATCCTGGCGTCGGGCGTGACGAGAATTAGTGACTCATGGCGTCTTTGGCCATTTTGTCTTTCGACATTGAATCTTTGGCCATACCGTCTTTGCTCATCGTGTCTTTATGCATGCTGTCCTTCGACATGCCATCTTTCTTCATCCCGTCTTTGGCCATGCCGTCCTTCGACATACACTCTTTTTTCATGCTGTCTTTGGTACAGTCATGGGACATTTTGCCCATACTGTCTTTCGCCATATTGTCCTTGGCCATATTGTCAGCCGCGTTGGCGCCGGCCATTCCAAACAGCAAAGCAGAGCACATCAGCAGGGTATTGAGCTTTTTCATTTCGTCATTCCTTCATGAGTGTATACGTTCTGGATCAATCACAGATGATGACCACAGTGAATTAGCTACCGCCGAACCAGTTATAGCCCTGGTCCTCCCAGTAACCGCCGGGGTAGCGATTGGTGATTTCAATAGCCAAAATATGTTTGGGGTTTTTATAGCCCAGCTTGGTAGGGATCCTTATCTTCATCGGGAAGCCATATTTGCGAGGCAAAATCTGACCGTCGTAGGTTAATGCCATCAGGGTCTGCGGGTGGAGGGCGGTTGCCATATCAATACTGGTGTAGTAATCATCCGCGCAGCGGAAGCTGACGTAGCTGGCATTCAGGTCCGCCCCGATCGTTTTGAGAAACAGGGCAAAGGGTACGCCGCCCCATTTACCAATGGCACTCCATCCTTCCACACAAATATGCCGCGTAACCTGGCTGACCTGCGCCATGTTATGCAGTTCGGCAAGGCTCCAGGCACGTTTATCGCTCACGCGCCCGGTGACTTCCAGACGATAATCGCTGCCATCGATCGTCGGCGCCTGATCCTCGCTATAAAACGCATTAAACGGGAAGGGGCGCGTTATCATGCTTTCGGGATATACCGGCGCGAGATCATCAGGGTTAAATAACCATTGTTGAACACGATCGTTAAATCGGGAAATACGGCTCAGGGTATTTTCGACCGAACTGTTATTACTGATGTCGCATCCGGTCAACATCATTAAACCGCCGAGGGTTAAGCCCTGTTTTAAAAAACGACGACGGCCTTCGGCAGACAGTTGTTTATTTATTTCCCGACTGGCGTCCTGGATAATGATGTTCTTATCGGCAGTCGGCAGTGATTTATCACGTTGGCTCATCAGAGACCTCTTATCGTCCACGGAGCATGGCGAGTAATGTTTTCGGTACTAACAGCACCATGATCAGATGAATCACCACAAAACCCACTAGCGCCGACATTGCCAGAAAATGGATAACGCGGGCGTTGTCATAACCGCCAAGTAATTCTCTCAGCAGGGGAAACTGCACCGATTTCCAGATAACCAGGCCAGATAGCGTCAGAATAATGCTATCGACCATCACGAACAGATAAGCCAGTTTCTGGACGTGGTTATATTGTCCGGCATGGTCATGGGCCAGCTTACCGCGCAGGGCCGAAAGTAAATCCTGCACCAGGCCTCGCGGCGACAGCGGCCAGAACTGGCGTGTTAATCGCCCGCTGCTGATATTCAGTGCCAAATACGCCAGGCCGTTCAACGCAAATAGCCACATAGCGAAGAAATGCCATTGTAATGCCCCGCCAAGCCAGCCGCCGAGGGTAATAATATCCGGAATGTCGAAAGCAAATAGTGGCGATGCGTTATAAATACGCCAGCCGCTGGTGACCATTATTAATATCGCGAGGGCATTCACCCAGTGACATATTCTTAACCATAAAGGATGAATGGTCGCGGGCTTAACCTGAAACGTTGGCGTGTTCATTGTTATATTCCCGGTCAGTGCGTTAAAAACAGTGTGGCTCAAAAGTGGTCCCCGATGTATCACAAAACCTTAAATTAATTGTGATAATTCCCGCCGGAAACTTATCCGCTGTCTGACCGGTTTCACCCGACCGGTTGCCAGTCGTAAGCTGTTGTAAAAAACCAGCTTCCATCACATTCCCCAGCGCCAGAGGGCAATTGTTGTGCGTCAACGCTAAATTTTGCACATCTCTTTTGGTCGGTTCTGCGGGTTGTTGCCAGATTTAGTGGTAGCCCAACACACAACATAATCAGCCAGTCGCGGAGTATCATTCATGCATCCATCGATGATGTATCAGGATTTAACGACCCGAGCGCTACTCGAACATGCCGCGCGCTATCACACCGATACCGGTATTGTCTCGGTCGGGACGTTAGCAGGACGGGAGTACAGCAGCTGGGGGCAGGTAGCGGAGAGTGCGCGGCGTCTGGCCAGTGCCATGCAGCGCCTGGGGATAACGCAAGGTGCCCGCTGCGGCACGCTGGCGTGGAATAATCGCCGGCATCTGGAAATCTATTTTGGCGTCAGCGCCGGCGGGTGGGTGACGCACACTATCAACCCGCGTCTGTCCGTTGAGCATCTGGTGTTTATCATCAATGATGCTGCCGACGAGGTCCTGTTTTTCGACTATACCTTCCTGCCGCTGATCGCCGCGCTGCGTCCACACTTACCGACGGTGAAACATTTTGTTGTGCTGGAACCGCGCAACGAGGCGGCGCTTGCCACCGTGGACTCGCTGCTGTTCTTTGATGACCTGCTCGCCGAGGCGGACCCACAGTATCGCTGGCCCGATCTCAGCGAGCAGTCGCCCGCCTCGCTGTGCTACACCTCGGGAACGACGGGAAAGCCGAAAGGGGTGCTGAACACCCATCGTTCGCTGGTGCTGCATGCCCTCAGCGGCAATCAGCCAGATGCCGCCGGTATTTCGGCGCAGGATTCGCTGTTGCCGGTGGTGCCGATGTTCCACGTCAATGCCTGGGGAACGCCGTTTATCGCCGCCATGGTGGGGGCGCGACTGGTGCTGCCGGGGCCGAATCTTGATGGCGAAAGCCTGCTGCGGTTGCTGAGTGAAGAGCAGGTCAGCGTGGCGTTCGGCGTCCCGGTGATCTGGGCCGGCCTGCTGGCGGCGCTGCGCAAATCGGAGATTCGCTTGCCGCATTTTAAACGCTCTTTTGTTGGCGGCTCGGCTTTGCCGCCGTCGATGATTGAGGTGTTCCGCCGCGATTATGATATTGAGTTGATCCACGCCTGGGGCATGACGGAAACCTCGCCGATCGGCACGATCAACACGCCGTTAAGCAAACACAAGGCGTTGCCTCAGGCGGCGCAGGATAAGCTGGGTCACGGCCAGGGGCGGGCGATCTTTGGCATCGAGCTGCGGGTGGTGGATGTGGACGGCCAACCGCTGCCCGACGACGGTGAGACTCAGGGATATTTGCAGGTGCGCGGCCACTGGGTGGTCGCCAGTTATTATGGCCGCCCGGAGAGCGCCATGACCCCGGACGGCTGGTTCGATACCGGCGATATTGGCACGCTCAATCAAAATGGCTATCTGGTGATTCAGGATCGGGCGAAAGATATTATTAAGTCCGGCGGCGAGTGGATCTCCACGGTAGAGCTGGAGAACATTGCCATCGCTCACCCGGCGATTCGCAGCGCGGCGGCGATTGCGGCGCAGCATCCACGTTGGGATGAGCGGCCGGTAGTGCTGTGCGTCAGGGAGGAGGGCAGCGAGATCGAAGAGCATGAGCTGTTGGCCTGGTATCAGCAGCGAATACCGAAATGGCAGCTTCCGGACCGGATTCTGTTTATTGACAGCCTGCCGGTGAGCGCCACCGGTAAGGTACTGAAGAATCAGCTGCGGGCCGAGTTCGGTCAGATTCTGATGGGCGACGAAGCATAAATAAAAACGCCCCGGCGTTCAGGCCGGGGCGGCGTTGCGGCGGCGGATTAACGGCCCGCTTTCAGCTTCTGGTAATACTCTTCATACAGCGTGCTGGCGCTGCCGACATCATTCTGCCATTCGCCTTTGGCGATGGTTTCGGCATCTGGATACAGCGATTTGTCGTTGGCGACTTCCGGGCTCAGCATCTTGCGCGCCGCCAGGTTAGGCGTCGGGTAGCCGATGGTCTCCGCGACCTGTTTAGCCACTTCCGGGCGCAGCAGGAAGTTGATCAGCTTCAGCGCGCCGTCGACGTTTTTCGCATTGGCCGGAATAGCCAGGCTATCCATCCAGAAGATCCCGCCTTCTTTCGGCCAGACCACTTCCAGCGGCGTGCCGGCCTGACGAGCCACCCAGGCTGAGCCGTTCCACACCATCCCGAGATTCACTTCGCCTTCCATGTACGGGTTGGCCGGGTTATCGGAGTTGAACGCCGCGACGTTAGGCATCAGCTTTTTCAGCTCCTGGTAGGCCGCTTCAATCTCTTTCGGGTCGGTGGTGTTGCCGGAATAGCCCAGTTTGCGCAGGGCAATCTGGAACACTTCACGCGCATCATCGGTCAGCAGCAGGCTGCTTTTGTAATCCGGCTTCCACAGGTCGGCCCAGCTGGTGACGGTTTTCGGGTCGATGGCATCGCTGTTGACGCCAATAGCGGTGGCGCCCCAGATGTAGGGAATCGAGTAATCGTTGCCTGGGTCGAACGGTTTATTGAGCATTTCAGGGTCGAGATTGCCGAAGTTGCTCAGCTTGCTCTTGTCGATCTTCTGCAGCATGCCCTCTTTACGCATCTTATCGACGAAGTAGGTGGACGGAACCACCAGGTCGTAAGCGCCGTCTTTGTAGGTTTTGAGCTTGGCGTACATGGTTTCATTCGACTCGTAGGTCGAATAGATAACCTTGATCCCGGTCTCTTTGGTGAACTGCTCCAGCAGTCCCGGCGGCACGTATTCGGTCCAGTTGTAGAAGTAGAGCGTTTTGCTGTCATCGGCGTGCGCAGCACCCATTCCGAGCACCAGCGCCGCGGCGGCGAGCATTTTTTTCATTTCGATGTCCCCTGAGATTTCGTTTTATCACGAGCAACAATCTGGCTGGCAACGACCATAACCAGAGAAAGCAGTAACAGAATGGTCGCCAGCGCGTTCACCTCCGGTGAGACGCCCACTTTGACCATTGAGTAAATCTTAAGCGGCAGAATTTCATACCCCGGCCCGGTAACGAACGAAGAGACCACTACGTCATCCATCGACAGCGTAAAGCTGAGCAGCCAGCCCGCCGCCACCGCCGGCATCGCCAGCGGCAGAATGATTTTGCGCAGGATCGTCAGCTCACTGGCGCCGAGATCTTTCGCCGCTTCCAGCATCCGCACGTCAAAGCCTTTGAGGCGCGAATAGACCGTCACCACTACGAAAGGCAGGCAGAAGGTGATGTGCGAGAACAGCAGCGACCAGAAGCCAAGTTGAATGCCGATCAGCATAAACAGCACCAGCAGCGAGATCGCCATGACAATATCCGGCGACATCATCACCACAAACAGCATCCCGCTGACGAACGGCTTGCCGCGAAAGCGATAGCGATACAGCGCCACGGCGGTCAATGAGCCGATAAGCGTCGCAAAAGTCGCCGACAGCACCGCCATGGTCAGCGAATGCTGGGCCGCCTGCAACAGGCTATCGTTGTTCATCAGCAGGCCATACCATTTGCTGGTGAAGCCCTGCCAGTTGATGCCGAAACGCGAACTGTTAAACGAATTGACGATCAGAATAATGATCGGAATATAAAGATAAGCATAGATGGCGGTCATAAAGCCGCCGCGCAGCAGTCGACCGATCATTCGAGTTCCACCTTCTTATTCAACAGGCTTGCTGCCCGCCAGTAAACCAGCAGCATCAGGCCCATCACCAGGGTCAGCGTAATGCTGGTGGCGGCGCCAAACGGCCAGTCGCGAATATTCAGGAACTGGCTCTTAATGACGTTACCGATCAGCAGGTTCTTCGCGCCCCCCATCAGGTCTGAGACGTAGAACAGCCCCATTGCCGGCAGCATCACCAGCAGGCAGCCGGCAATAATGCCCGGCATGGTCAGCGGAATGATAATGCGGATAAAGGTTTGCAGCTTGCTGGCGCCGAGATCTTTCGCCGCTTCCAGCAGCGGGCGATCCAGCTTCTCAATGCTGGAGTAGAGCGGCATCACCATAAACGGCAGCAGAATGTAGACCAGGCCGATGATAACCGCCGACGGGGTGTACATGATGCGCAGCGGCGTATCGATGACCCCCAGCCACAGCAGGAACTCGTTGAGATAGCCTTTGGTACTGAGGAAGATTTTCAGCCCGTAGATGCGGATCAGTGAGTTGGTCCAGAACGGCACAATCAGCAGAAACAGCAGCAGCGGACGCACTTTCTCCGGCAGCCGGGCCAGAAACCAGGCGAAGGGATAGCCCAGCGCCAGGCAGGCCAGCGTCGCCAGCAGCGCCATATTCAGCGAGTGCAGCAGCACATCGTAATAGAGCGGATCCAGCAGGCGCGTATAGTTATCCAGCGTAAAGACCATTTTGACGAAACTGGCGTCGTCGCGGGTCAGGAAGCTGGTGGCGATGATCATCAGGTTGGGCAGGAAGACAAACAGCACCAGCCAGCCGACGATCGTGGCGATCACCACATTCTGGAATTTACTGGTGTTCTTCATCGGCCAGCACAACCTCCCAGCTCTCTACCCAGTTAATGGCCATTTTTTGGTCCAGCGGGTGGTCAAAATCGGGGTCGTCTTCATTAAAGAATTCGCTGACCATCACCATTTTGCCGTTTTCCAGTTCGACAACCGATTCCAGGGTCATCCCTTTGTAGTTGCGCTCGCGGATATAGCCGATCAAACCGTCGGCGTCGTTGCTGTGGTGAACTTCATCGACCCGCAGGTCTTCCGGTCGCAGCAGGACGTTGAGCCGCTGGCCCTTCTCGACGGGGAAATTGACGTAGATGTTGCATTCCCGGCCTTCGACGCTGGCGCGCACACGCTGCGCGTCAAGGCGTTCAATGACCGTGGCGTTGAAGAGGTTGATTTCGCCGATGAAGCTGGCGACGAACAGGTTTTTCGGTTCTTCGTAAATTTCACGCGGCGTGCCGTCCTGTTCTATCTTCCCGTCGCGCATGACCACGATGCGGTCGGACATGGTCAATGCCTCTTCCTGATCGTGGGTGACAAACACGAAGGTGATACCGAGCTTACGCTGGAGCGCTTTCAGCTCGTTTTGCATCTGCTTGCGCAGTTTGTAATCCAACGCCGACAGTGACTCATCGAGCAGCAACAGCCGCGGTTTATTGACGACGGCCCGGGCGATGGCGACACGCTGCTGCTGGCCGCCGGAGAGCTGATGGGGTTTACGTTGGGCAAACTCTTCGAGCTGCACCATCCGCAGCGCCTCGATGACGCGAGGGGGGATGTCTGCCGCCGGCGTTTTCTGCATACGCAGACCAAAGGCGACGTTTTCGAAGACGCTCATGTGGGGAAACAGGGCGTAGCTTTGAAAGACGGTATTGACGTGGCGGTCTTCCGCCGGAACATGGGTGATATCCTGGTCTTCGAGGTGAATTCGCCCGGTGTCGACATTTTCTAACCCGGCGATAAGACGAAGAACGGTGGTTTTACCGCAGCCAGAGGGGCCAAGCAGGGTGAGAAATTCACCATTGTTGATGGTCAGGTTGAGATCGGCGATGACCATTTTTCCATCAAAGCTTTTGCCAATTCCCGCCAGCTGCACCAGCGGAGAAAGCGAACGCGGTTGTATATTCAATTTTTGACTCTGTCCCGTGTAGACGCAACGAAATACGGGTCGTTGCGGGGTTTGTGGTTAACCACCTTTGGCGCTGCACATGATTATTTAAGGGCCAACATTCTACGGCAAACGTTAACGATAGCCAAACCTTGTCGCATACAGAAGCATGACCTTTACAACTTTACGCCGGTTAAGGTATTAAATTCTTATTTGCCGGGTTAAAAATGACCTGACGCAATATTTGTCTTTTCGGGCTTATGAATAATGTTGTCACAAAAGAAGAGGGTGGCTACATGGATAAATTGCTTGAGCGTTTCTTACAATACGTTTCTCTGGACACACAGTCGAAGCCTGGCGTGCGTCAGGTACCAAGCACGGAAGGGCAGTGGAAGCTGTTACGCCTGCTACAAAAGCAGCTGGAAGAGATGGGGCTGGCCAACGTAACGCTGAGTGACAAAGGGACGGTAATGGGAACGCTTCCGGCAAACGTCGCCGGCGATATTCCAGCCATCGGCTTTATTTCTCACGTTGATACGGCACCTGATTTCAGCGGCAAGAATGTGAACCCGCAGATTGTCGAAAACTACCGCGGCGGCGACATCGCGCTGGGGATTGGCGATGAAGTGCTGTCGCCGGTGATGTTCCCGGTGCTGCATCAGCTGCTGGGGCATACGTTGATTACCACCGACGGCAAAACATTACTTGGCGCCGACGATAAAGCTGGTATCGCCGAAATTATGACTGCTTTGGCTACGCTAAAGGCCAAACAGATCCCCCACGGTGATATCCGCGTGGCCTTTACGCCGGACGAAGAGGTGGGCAAAGGGGCGAAGCATTTTGACGTTGCGGCCTTTGATGCCCGCTGGGCCTATACCGTTGACGGCGGCGGCGTGGGCGAGCTGGAGTGTGAAAACTTCAATGCGGCGTCGGTGACCATCAAGATTGTCGGCAACAATGTCCATCCGGGGACCGCAAAAGGGGTGATGGTGAATGCGCTGTCGCTGGCGGCCCGCATCCATGCTGAAGTCCCGGCCGATGAGGCACCCGAAACCACCGAAGGTTATGAAGGGTTTTACCACCTGGCGAATATCAAAGGCACGGTTGACCGCGCGGAGATGCATTACATCATCCGTGATTTTGACCGCAAGCAGTTTGAAGCCCGCAAACGCAAGATGATGGAAATTGCCAAAAAGGTCGGCAAAGGGCTGCACCCGGATTGCTATATTGAGCTGGTGATTGAGGACAGCTACTACAATATGCATGAAAAAGTGATAGCCCATCCGCATGTGGTTGAAATTGCTCGTCAGGCGATGGTGGATTGCGATATTGAACCGCAGATGAAGCCGATTCGCGGCGGTACCGACGGCGCCCAGCTGTCGTTTATGGGGTTACCTTGCCCGAACCTGTTCACCGGTGGCTACAACTACCACGGTAAGCATGAGTTCGTGACCCTGGAGGGCATGGAGAAAGCGGTGCAGGTGATTGTTCGTATTGCCGAGCTAACGGCAAAACGCGGCGCCTGATCTTCGCAGAATCCCGGAAAGCATTGCGCTTATCCGGGCGACCCGCTACTTATCCCCGTCTGTAGCCCGGCCAGGGCGCAACGTGCCGTCAGCCGGGACGGGGATAGCGTAGATTTAGTCTTCGAAGAACCAGTATCCGCTGTTGACCAGCGCGGCCAGCATGGCGAGGAACGACGGGTCTTCCAGCGCATCGCCAAAATGCTGGGCATGCAATGACAGATGCGTCGCCAGGGCGTCCAGCGCCGGGCGGTGCGGAGAGTTGATTTTCTCGCCGTTGACGAAGACCTCGCCATCAATGCGCAGCACCCGCAGCCCGCCGAGACGTACCAGACGATCGCCTTGCTGCAGCGCGTCGTAAATCTCATCCGGCTGATACGGTGGCTCTGCAGGGGCGACGTCCAGTTCATGACGCGACTGGGTAATAAACTCGCCAAACCACTGTTTGAAATGTTCTGGCTGGTTGATCAGATCCAGCATCATGTCCCGCAAACGATCCAGCTCTGACGGCAGAATATCCGCAGGATGATCGCGCGCCGGCACGTCCGGGTCGGCGTAACGCTGGCTGCCCAGTTCACGCTGCAGAATATAATCGGCAAAACCGCTGAACAGCTCACGGGCGTTAGGCGAGCGATAGCCCACGGAATAGTTGAGCGAGTTTTCCAGCGAATAGCCTTCGTGCGGGAATCCTGGCGGGATATAGAGAATATCGCCCGGCTCCATCTCTTCATCGATGATGGCGTCGAAGGGATCGACCTGCAGCAGGTCCGGATGCGGGCAGTGCTGCTTCATCGGCACCTTCTCGCCCACGCGCCAGCGACGACGCCCGGTTCCCTGGATGATAAACACATCGTACTGATCGAGGTGCGGGCCTACGCCACCGCCGGGTACGGAGAACGAGATCATCAGATCGTCGATTCGCCAGTCGGGCAGGGCGCGGAACGGATGCATCAGCGCAGCCGTAGGTTCATGCCAGTTGTTTACCGCCTGAACCAGCAGCGACCAGTTGTTTTCGCTCAGGTGATCGTAGCTTTCGAAGGGACCATGGCTGACCTGCCATTTTCCATCCTGATGGCTGACCAGGCGGCTGTCGACTTCGCTTTCCATCGCCAGACCGGCCAGCTCGTCCGGGCTAATCGGATCGATGAAATTGGCAAACCCGCGTTTCAGTAGCACCGGGCGCTTTTGCCAGTAGCGTTCGATAAAGTCAGGCCAGTTAAGCGTTAATTGATAATCCATTTTATTTATTCCACAGCAGGTGTTTGTTTGGGATTATACACGCCATCCTTCAAACTGCCTCTTTGTTGACGGCGATTGTCCTGCGCAGTCACAGAGTTCAGTAACCTCAGCTGCACAGCGGGTCAACTTTGGCTATCGTCCGGCAGCTGGCGACCAAAAATCACTTCCATGCAGGCACCGCCGAGCAGGCTCTCACTGGCAATAATCTCACCGTTGTACTGCAGGACAATATCACGGGCCACGGAGAGTCCGACCCCTTGTCCTGGCCGCAGCGTATCGGCGCGCTGGCCCCTGTCAAACACGCTGTCCCGCAGGCTCATCGGGATGCCGGGGCCGTCATCTTCCACCAGAATATGCAGATGATGGTCGTTGGTCTGACGCACGGACACCTCGACAAACTCCAGACAATATTTACAGGCGTTATCCAGCACGTTGCCCATCACTTCCATAAAGTCATTCTGTTCGCCGACGAAGCTGGTTTCCGGCGAGATATCGAGGGTGATATTAACCCCTTTACGCTGATAAACCTTATTGAGGGCCGATGTCAGCTTGTCGAGCAGCGGGGCCACCGGGTGCAGTTCACGGCTCAGGAGCGTACTGTCGCTGCGCATGCTGGCGCGGTGGAGATAGTAACCAATTTGCTGCGAGATACGGCTGATCTGCTCGAGCATCACCGGCTCTGCCTCTGTGACATCGAGCTTCTGGCTGCGCAGAGAGCGTAGCGTGCTTTGCAGCACCGCCAACGGCGTTTTCAGGCTGTGGGTGAGGTCGGTTAAGGTGGTGCGATATTTGTCATAACGGTCGCGCTCGCTTTTCAGCAAGCGGTTAAGGTTGCTGACCAGGCGGGTCAGTTCGCGGGTGGTGTTCGGGTTGAGCATCTCGCGGTGGTGCTCTTCGAGTTCTCGCACCTCTTTTGCCAGCGACTCAATCGGCCGCAGGCTCCACCAGGCGGCTACCCACAGCAGCGGGATCACCAGCAGCAGGTTGGCGACCAGCACGTAGATAAACCAGCTCCACACCATGTAGGAACGCTTCAGTTCGACCGGGATGGTATCGACCACCACGATACTCAACTGCGGCATCTTATCGGTCGCCGGATAGATATTGATCGCCACCGAGTGGGTCATTTCTGAATCGTCGTCCTGCTGGCGCAGCTCATCCAGCTGCTCCTGGACTTCCTGATTGTTACGCAGCAACTTGCTGCTGCTGTCGACGTCGGATTCGATTTCGTGGAAGCCGTTGCTTTTGAGCCATTCGGGCTGAATACGTTTGGCCAGCCACCCGACATCGCGCTGCATCCACAGCAGGTTGCCTTTGACGTCATAAATTAAGGTGACCGTCGGGCTCTGCATATTGAGATTTTCGGGGATATCAACATCGATGCGGCCGTCTTCCCACTTGGCCAGCATATAGAACAGGTTGCTTTCCCCGCGCAGCAGACGGAAGGTGGTTTTATCGAAGCTGACGCTGTAGCCCACCAGCGCGACCATACCGTAAGCCAGTGAGAGCACCAGCACCACGGCAGCTGTCGCCAGTAAAAAGCGAACGCGTAAAGACAGCGGCAAAATATGCCGTAGCGGGCCTTTCATCCGCGGAGTTCGAATAAATAACCCTGGCCGCGTACCGTCGTAATTACATCATTCGGGTGTTGCGCCTGGATTTTTTTCCGCAGTCGTCCCATCAGGACATCGATGGTGTGGCTTTCGCGCAGCTCGGCGTCGGGATAGAGCTGGAGCATCAGGGAATCTTTACTGACCACTTTTCCGCGGTTGCGGATCAGGGTTTCCATGATGGTGTATTCAAACGCGGTCAGTTTGATCGGCTGGTCGTTAATCGACAGTTCGCGACGTGACAGATCGACCTGGAAAGGCGGCAGAGAGATGACCTGCGATGCCAGGCCGCTGTTACGGCGCAGCAGCGCCTGCATGCGCGCGGCAACTTCTTCAATGTGGAATGGCTTGGTGACGTAATCATCCGCCCCGGCGCTCAGCACTTCGACCTTATCCTGCCAGCCTTCGCGGGCGGTGAGCACTAGCACCGGCACCGACACATCATGGCTCCGCCAGCGGCGAATCAGGGACAGACCGTCTTCATCCGGCAGACCAAGGTCGACGATGGCGATATCCGGCACATGTTCACCGAGATAATAGTCTGCTTCTTTTGCATCTTCCGCGGCATCTACCTGGTGTCCCAGCTCCTGCAGCTGAACTTTCAGGTGATGGCGCAGCAGAGCGTTGTCCTCAACCACGAGTACGCGCATGCCAGTTCTCCCTTTCATTTTTGATTTGAATAGTTTAGCGCTAATTATACACGTTGAATATAAACAGCTGTTAAATAACGAATTTCAATTAACGCTCCGCGTGTTTCCCTGCTGAAATGCCATTTTGCTACCAGGTCATTGATATGCTGGCGGAATACGTGAAACAGGCGGTGTCGACCGTCATTCGTCTGCCTGCACCTTGCATACTTCGGTTGCTGAAGGTAGCAGCGGAGTGCCGTCCTCAGCAACCGGCGCCATTAGCGGAACCGCCTGCCGGGTGCGCTTATCGATCAGCACAGAATGAGGCTCGCCGCTGGCGAAAAGATAGTGCTCTCCCCACTGGCGCAGTGCGACCACGAGGGGAAACAGGCATTCTCCTTTTGCTGTCAGGACGTACTCCTGATAAGCGCTGCCATCCGAGGCCGCCTGGGTCCTGAGGATGCCGGCATCAACCAGCTTATGCAGGCGGTCGGAGAGAATATTGCGCGCCATTCCCAGGCTGCGCTGAAAGTCGCTAAAGCGGCTCATGCCATCAAAAGCGTCGCGCACGATCAGCAGCGACCAGCGGTCGCCGATAATATCCACGCTGCGGGCGACGGGACAGGGTTCGTTTTTCATTATTTTACTCGGCACAATGCGCGCTCCTCGCTGTCATGAATCTGGTTGCATTTTAAAACTACATGCTCTAGCCTTCAACCAGTTTTGTTTTGAAACCAGGTTGCCGGAGCAGAGAATCATGAAAACATCCATCGTACCGCTTTCACCTTCCGGCCCGGTCGTGGCTATGCCCACCGGCCTGGTTTGGTTGTTCGCTATCGCCAGTGGCCTCAGTGTAGCAAACGTCTATTACGCCCAACCGTTGCTTGATGGGCTGGCGCGGGAGTTTGCTATCAGCGCCGCCTCCGTCGGAGGCGTGATAACGGCAACCCAGATCGGCTGCGCTCTGGCGCTACTGCTGCTGGTGCCGCTTGGCGATCGGCTGAATCGCCGTCGGCTGATGGGCACGCAGCTGATCCTGCTGATCGGCGCGCTGATTACGGTAAGCGCGGCATCTTCTGCGGCGATGCTGCTGGGCAGCATGCTGGCGGTGGGACTGCTGGGCACCGCGATGACGCAGGGCCTGATCGCCTATGCCGCCAGCGCAGCCAGACCGCACGAGCAGGGGCGGGTGGTCGGTGCCGCGCAGAGCGGCGTATTTATCGGGCTGCTGCTGGCTCGGGTATTCTCTGGCGGCATCAGCGACCTCTTCGGCTGGCGCGGGGTCTATCTGTTCGCCGCTCTGCTGATGCTGAGCATCGCCGTTCCGCTGTGGCGACGGTTGCCGGTGCTCACGGTAGCAAAGAGTACGCTGAGCTATCCGCAACTGCTGGCATCGATGCTGACCCTGCTGCGTCAGGAGAAAATCCTTCAGGTTCGCGGCGTGCTGGCGCTGCTGATGTTCGCCGCCTTCAATATTTTCTGGTGTGCGCTGGTGCTGCCGCTGAGCGCGCCGCCTTATGATTTTTCCCACACTGCTATTGGTGCTTTGGGGCTGGTTGGGGTGATCGGGGCACTGGCTGCCGGGCATGCCGGAAAGTGGACTGACATGGGCTACGGGCAACGTACCAGCGCCGCGGCGTTGGTGATACTGCTACTTGCCTGGTGGCCGCTGTCGCTGATGGCGTGGTCGCCGGTAGCGTTGCTGATCGGGATCGTGCTGCTGGATTTGGGGGGACAGGCGCTGCATGTGACTAATCAGAGTATGATTTTTCGTACCCGACCCGAAGCCCACAGCCGGCTCGTGGGACTCTATATGTTGTTTTATGCTGTTGGCAGCGGACTGGGTGCTGCCGGTACGACGGCGGTTTACGCCGTTGCCGGATGGCAAGGGGTGTGCGTGCTGGGGGCGGCCGTCAGCCTGCTGGCGCTCATTTTCTGGTTTGCAACCCGCCGCGTGGCGTCTGGCAAATAAACAGGCAGGCGTTCTATAGAAAAAACAGGGGAAGGGTTCCATCCAGATGTCGGGGGACGCTGGCGCCGGACAAATTTGTAAAACCCTCTTCCCTTGCGGAAAGAGGGTTGTGGGGCTTACTTCAGCTCGTCAACCATCGTGGTAGCGCGGCCGATGTAGTTGGCCGGGGTCATCGCTTTCAGACGCACTTTTTCCGCGTCCGGCAGCGGCAGGCTGTCGATGAACTGCTGCATTCCTTCGGCATCAACGCGTTTGCCACGGGTCAGCTCTTTCAGTTTCTCGTACGGTTTTTCGATCCCATAGCGGCGCATCACGGTCTGGATCGGCTCGGCCAGAACTTCCCAGTTGTGATCCAGTTCGTCCAGCAGACGATCGCCGTTCAGCTCCAGCTTGCTAACGCCTTTCAGAGTGGACTGGTAGGCAATCAACGCATAGCCGATACCGACGCCGAGGTTACGCAGTACGGTGGAGTCCGTCAGGTCACGCTGCCAGCGGGAGACCGGCAGTTTGCTGGCCAGGTGCTGCATCATGGCGTTAGCCAGACCGAGGTTACCTTCGGAGTTTTCGAAGTCGATCGGGTTAACTTTGTGCGGCATGGTGGAAGAACCGATTTCGCCGGCGATGGTTTTCTGTTTGAAGTGGTTCAGGGCGATGTAACCCCACACGTCACGATCGAAATCGATCAGAATGGTGTTGAAACGCGCGATGCAGTCAAACAGTTCGGCAATGTAATCGTGCGGCTCGATCTGGGTGGTGTACGGGTTCCATTCGATGCCCAGCGAAGTGACAAACTCTTCGCTGAACTGGTGCCAGTCAACTTCCGGATAGGCGGCGATGTGGGCGTTATAGTTACCGACCGCGCCGTTGATTTTGCCCAGGATTTCCACCTGGTTCAGCTGGCGATACTGGCGCTCCATGCGGTAAGCGACGTTCGCCATCTCTTTACCCATAGTAGACGGCGTTGCCGGCTGGCCGTGAGTACGGGACAGCAGCGGGACGTCGCGGTACTGAACCGCCAGCGCTTTAATCGCGTCAATCAGCTGGCGCCAGTAAGGCAGCACCACTTCGTCACGCGCGGTTTTCAGCATCAGCGCATGGGAGAGGTTGTTAATGTCTTCGGAGGTGCAGGCGAAGTGGATGAACTCGGACACCGCGTGCAGTTCAGCGATATCGGCCACTTTTTCCTTGAGGAAATATTCGACGGCTTTCACATCATGGTTAGTGGTGCGTTCGATGGTTTTGATGCGCTGAGCATCTTCCACGCTGAAGTCGGCAACGATTTTATCAAGGTAACCGTTTGCGTCGGCAGCAAAAGCAGGAACTTCCTTGATCGCTGCGTGCGCGGCTAACTTTTGCAGCCAACGTACTTCAACCTGTACACGAAATTTCAGCAAACCGAATTCGCTGAAAATTCCGCGCAGCGCGCTGACTTTATCGCCGTAGCGTCCATCGACAGGGGAAACGGCGGTCAGTGAGGATAATTCCATAGATCACAACTCCGGGGTTAAATGAGCAAGAATTTGTTTTGCCTGGTTAACCAGACGATTACGAGAAAACATAAGCTGCATGCGGCCACCGCCGACCTGATGCCAGAGCACGGCGGCGCGAATGCCTGCCAGCAGAGAGGCGCGAACTTTCGCCTGAACCTGCGGGCTTTGCAACACGGCCGGTGAGCCGGTTACCTGAATACGTGGGCCTAACGGACTGATCACATCAACATAAATCCCGGCCATGGCGCTGAGCAACGTTTCTGACTGCAGGTCGAAATGTTCCAGCTGGCGGCGCAGGCCGGAAATACGGTTGCCGAGGGTGTCCATCGCCCCTTTGCTACAGTCAAGCTTACGCTCCAGCACCATCAGGCTCAATGTGTAGCGGGTCAGTTCTGCATTGAGGCCCTGACGACTGCCGCTATTGAGTACGCCGAGCATGGTTTCCAGCCCGAGGCGAAGATTAGCTTCACTGCCACCGTACACTGCCAGCGTGGAGTTCGGGTTGAGATCGATAATGCTGTTCAGTGAAACGTGCAGGGCATCGCTGTCGCAATGGCCCTGATGCGCCAGCTGCTGTACCAGACGGGCGGCCTGGCAAATACCGGCTAGCGCCAATGTGATGTCATAATAATTCTTCGCCACACATACTCCTTGTAAACCGTCGGCGACGGACTCTGCCGCACCGGCGGTAAAAACGGTCTGTCAGGACTGCAGCGGCAGACGCTGCTCGATCACGCCACCACCGAGGCACACTTCACCACGATAGAAGACCGCGGACTGGCCAGGCGTAACGGCCGCAACCGGCTCGTCAAAGATAACTTCAATGCGCTCGTCATCCAGGGCATTCACCGTGCATGGGATGTCGGTCTGACGATAACGGGTTTTCACCGTGCAGCGCAGGGTACCGGTAACCGGCTGGCGGTCAACCCAGTGCAGCTGTTGAGCTATCAGGCCTTTTGACATCAGACGCGGGTGGTCGTGGCCTTGTGCCACCACCAGAATATTGTTTTCGACGTCTTTATCGACAACGTACCACGGATCTTCGCTGCCTTCTTTGGTCCCGCCGATACCGAGGCCTTTACGCTGCCCCAGGGTGTGGTACATCAGACCCTGGTGCTCGCCGATTTCGTCGCCATCAACGGTGACGATTTTGCCTGGCTGGGCCGGGAGGTAGCGACCGAGGAACTCGCGGAATTTACGTTCACCGATAAAGCAGATCCCGGTGGAGTCTTTTTTCTTCGCGGTGATAAGGTCAAGATCTTCGGCGATTTTACGCACCTGCGGCTTTTCCAGCTCACCTACCGGGAACAGGCTTTGGGCGATCTGTTCGTGGCCGAGGGTGTAGAGGAAGTAGCTCTGATCTTTGTTGCCATCCAGGCCGCGCAGCAGCTGGCTTTTACCGTCGACATCGGCACGGCGCACGTAGTGGCCGGTGGCAATATAGTCGGCGCCGAGATCTTCGGCAGCAAACTCCAGGAAGGCTTTAAATTTGATCTCTTTGTTGCACAGAATATCCGGGTTCGGCGTGCGCCCGGCTTTATATTCGGCCAGGAACAGTTCAAACACGTTGTCCCAGTATTCTGCGGCAAAGTTTACGGTATGAAGCTCAATCCCGAGCTTATCGCAGACGGCTTGCGCGTCGGCGAGATCGGCAGCGGCGGTGCAGTATTCCTCACCATCGTCTTCCTCCCAGTTCTTCATGAACAGGCCTTCTACCTTATAACCTTGCTGAAGCAGCAACCAGGCAGAAACAGAGGAATCGACGCCGCCGGACATGCCGACGATCACTTTTTTTTGGCTTTCTGACATTGGAATATTCACCACATTGAACTTCAAGGCGGCATATTCTAGCACGCACTAGCGGCTCAGGCACCCCCCAGGAGCGGCCAGTTAAACGCACCAATCAGTGACAGCGGCTGACGCGGGTCCTGTTGATAGCTGCGGATGCTCTCGGCAACCAGTTGGGAGCGCAGATTTGGCGCGTTGAGGATCTCCTCCGCGCTCAGCCACAGGCAGCGGTCGATATCGCTGTCGTGAGGTTCAGTGGCGCACATATCGTTAAGTTCAATGGCGAACAGAAAGCGCAAAAACGGCGTTTTGTCGGGGGCTATCCACTGATGCATGCGGATAAAGTGCTGCGGCGTTGCGCGAATACCGGTCTCTTCCCACAGCTCGCGTTCGGCGGCCTGGAGCAACGTTTCATCGGCTTCGAGGTGACCGGCGGGCTGGTTCCACAGCGCTTTACCGTTGATGGTTTCCTCAACGATCAGAAATTTGTCCTGCGCATGGACGATGCAGGCGACGGTGACGTGCGGTTTAAACATGCGGTGGGTTCCTTTTGTGATTACTCAACCTGGCGCCACTCACCGTTAGCGATACCATCGAGCGTGTAGCCACCCATGGCATAACGAATCAGGCGCAGCGTGGGATATCCCACGTGAGCGGTCATGCGGCGAACCTGACGGTTGCGCCCTTCATAGAGGGTGATCTTCAGCCAACTGGTGGGAATCGCTTTACGTTCGCGGATGGGCGGGTTTCGCGCCCACAGCCAGGCGGGTTCCGCCACCCGTTCGATACCGGCGGGCAGGGTGGGGCCATCGTTGAGGGGGACGCCATCGCGCAGCGCGCTCAGGGCCTGGTCTGTTGGCTGGCCCTCAACCTGGACATAGTAAATTTTGCCGGTGCGTTTGCCCGGCTGGGTCAGCTGCGCCTGCAGTGCGCCATCGTTGGTGAGCACCAGTAGCCCCTCGCTGTCGCGGTCAAGGCGACCCGCAGCATAGACGCCGGCGGCCGGAACAAAATCTTTTAGGGTGCTGCGTCCGGCTTCGTCTGTAAATTGCGGCAACACATCGTAGGGTTTATTAAACAAGATGACGCGTTTTGGCTGGTGTTCTTTACGTTGTCTGGCACTTTGTTGTGAGCTGAATCGCTCAACGCGATGTTTTCTAAATGAAGTTTTCTGCATGGTATTTTCAGATCCTGGCAATTGCCGCATTATAGCCTAATTACGAATGCCTTTCATGGACGCAAACATTCAGGTAGTATTGACATGCTCATCACAATTTTTTAACAAAAATATTGCTCAAACTGATTCGCGCTACTAGAAGGCGGCACGGACGCGAATCTCCGGTTAGCGGGATGACCCGGTGGCGGGAGTGGGCGGATAAAGCCAACGCTCGGTTAGTGTGAAAAGGAAGAGCAGAACCAGAAGCGCTCGAAGGAGAGGTTAATGGAAAGCAAAGTAGTAGTTCCGGCGGAAGGTCAGAAAATCACCCTGCAAGATGGCAAACTGAATGTCCCTAACAACCCGATCATCCCGTTTATCGAGGGTGATGGTATCGGTGTTGATGTGACCCCAGCGATGCTGAAAGTGGTGGATGCCGCCGTTGAGAAAGCCTATAAAGGCGAGCGTAAAATTTCCTGGATGGAAATTTACACCGGCGAAAAATCGACCCAGGTTTATGGCCAGGACGTCTGGCTGCCTGCCGAAACTCTTGATCTGATTCGTGACTATCGTGTTGCTATCAAAGGCCCTCTGACGACGCCAGTTGGCGGCGGTATTCGTTCTCTGAACGTTGCGCTGCGCCAGGAACTGGACCTCTACGTCTGCCTGCGTCCAGTACGTTACTACCAGGGCACCCCGAGCCCGGTTAAACATCCTGAACTGACCGACATGGTTATCTTCCGTGAAAACTCCGAAGATATCTATGCAGGTATCGAGTGGAAAGCAGACTCTGCTGACGCTGAAAAAGTTATCAAATTCCTGCGTGATGAGATGGGCGTGAAGAAAATTCGCTTCCCGGAACATTGCGGTATCGGCATCAAGCCGTGCTCTGAAGAAGGCACCAAGCGCCTGGTTCGTGCGGCTATCGAATACGCTATCACTAACGATCGCGATTCGCTGACTCTGGTACACAAAGGCAACATCATGAAGTTCACCGAAGGCGCGTTCAAAGACTGGGGTTACCAGCTGATTCGCGAAGAGTTCGGTGGCGAACTGATTGACGGCGGCCCGTGGCAGAAGATCAAAAACCCGAACACCGGTAAAGAAATCATCATCAAAGACGTTATCGCTGACGCCTTCCTGCAGCAGATCCTGCTGCGTCCGGCTGAGTACGATGTCATTGCATGTATGAACCTGAACGGTGACTACATCTCTGATGCTCTGGCGGCACAGGTTGGTGGTATCGGTATCGCTCCGGGCGCAAACATCGGTGACGAATGTGCACTGTTCGAAGCGACCCACGGTACTGCACCGAAATACGCAGGTCAGGATAAGGTGAACCCAGGTTCTATTATTCTGTCCGCTGAGATGATGCTGCGCCATATGCAGTGGTTCGAAGCCGCAGACCTGATCGTTAAAGGCACCGAAGGCGCTATCGCCGCTAAGACTGTGACCTATGACTTTGAACGTCTGATGGAAGGCGCTAAACTGCTGAAATGTAGCGAGTTTGGCGACGCGATCATCGCGAACATGTAATCCAGTCTCTGGGTTAAACAATAACGGGAGCCGATTGGGTTCCCGTTTTTTTTGCCTTTAAATCGTCGCCTGCCGGTAGACGTACACCGTCTCACTTCTGAAAACTCATTGTTCAAATAATAAATATTTACATTTTGAAATGTGTTTCGTATATTCATTTTTCTTTTGGATGAAGTTTATTTTTTACAGGAGTTAAAATGAAAGATCTTTTGGGTTTTGACCATTTAATTACCCCTAAAGTACTCGTGTTTCTGTATTGGCTGTTAATGGTCCTTATAATCGTCGGCGGCGTTTTTTCGATGTTTAACGGGCAGTTCATCGCCGGTTTTTTTGGCACCATTTTCAGTTTGATCGGTTGTCGCGTCACTTTTGAACTCATCATGATTGCTTTCAAGAATAATGAGTATCTGCGCCGTATTGCTGAGAATATCGAACAGCCAAAGTAATAGTTTTCCAGCTTTAAGAGTAATCCCTTTAACAGGGCGATGCGTATTCTCGCCCTGTTATCGAAAGGGGGAGGTGTTATTTTTTCGGCAAATATATTCTGTCATTTTATTTATGAAATAAATGTACGGAATATTTCGTTTATCTCATTTATTCCATGATGTCATTACTGATGTCATCCCGCAGCCGTTCAACCTCCTGTCTCCCGCCATTATAGTTTCCCTTAAGTCATAACTAACCCAGGAAACTACAATGAAAACGAAAACAGTCGTCGTCACCGGTGCATCAAGTGGTATTGGTTTTGCTATCGCTCAGGCCTTTGTACAGCGAGGTGACAATGTGGTGGCGAATGCTCCTACACGTCAGGGGCTGGAAAAGGCCGCACAGGCGTTAGGCTCGCCGGATAATTTGCTGCTGGTTGCCGGTGATATTTCGCTGCCAGAAACTGCAGAAGCGCTGTTTACGCAGGCGGAGGCCCGTTTTGGTCGGGTTGATGTGCTGGTCAATAATGCCGGCGTATTTATCTCCAGACCGATCGCCGACTATACGCCCGACGATGTCGAAACGATGCTGGCGGTGAATATGAAAGGTTTCTTCTACACCTCCCAGCGCGCAGCACAGCATATGCGCGCCCAGGGTGGCGGCCATATCATTGCCATTACCGCGGCGATTGCCATGCAGCCTAATGTGAATGTTCCCGCGCTGCTGCCGATCATGGTCAAAGGCGGGCTTAATCATGCCGTAAAAGGCCTGGCGCTGGAGCTGGCTGATGCCGGGATTATGGTCAATGCGATTGCTCCCGGTATTATTTCCACCCCGATGCATTCACAAGACCCGCAGACGCTGGAAGCCCTGAAAACGATGGCGCCAACCCGGCTGGTCGGTGACGTGCAGGATATGGTGAACGCCGTGATGTATTTAACGGATTCGCGTTTTGTCACCGGTAGCGTGATGGTGGTGGACGGCGGCGCCACCTCGGGCAAATGGTAATTTGGAGGACGCGATGCCTTACATTAATATCAAAGTGACGGATGAAAAGGTCACCGCCCAGCAGAAACGCCAGTTAATCGAAGGCGCCACTGTGCTGCTTGAGCAGGTGCTGAATAAACCTCGGGCGACGACCTATGTCGTGATTGACGAAATCAGCACCGACAATTGGGGCGTCGGAGGGGAAACGGTCAGCGCACTGCGTCAGCGCGCAGAGCAGCGTTGACCCCGGGATTTCGTATATCATAGCGATGTTTACTGCCCGCCAATAAGGACTCTGGACCACTATGCCGCAGCGTTTGAACGACATCATGATTAGCAGCATCGATTTGTTTTGTCTTGCTGCCGAGCACCAGAGCTTTACCCTGGCGGCGCAGGCCGCCGGGATCTCGCCTGCGGCGGTGAGCAAGACCATTATGCGGCTCGAGGAGCGTCTGGGTATTCCGCTCTTTATCCGCAGCACCCGGCAGGTGAGGTTGACTGACGCCGGCAGGCAGTACGCGGCGCAGTGTCGTGCGGCGATGGAGCTGCTGCATCATGCTGAGCTTGAGGCGACTGGCGAACAGCAAACACCATCGGGTTCCGTGCGTATCAGTCTGCCAGCGGCATACGCGCACTGGCGGCTGTTCCCATTAATCCCACCGTTCCAGCAGCGTTACCCGCAGATCGATCTGGCGTTTCATATCAGCACGCACAGCGTCAATTTTGCGCGCGAAGATTATGATTTGGCGATTCGGGGGAGCGAACTGGATGATTCAACATTAATCGCCCGCAAGCTGGAAGACGCCGGGCTGGTGATGGTTGCTTCCCCAGACTACCTCCAGCAGCACCCGCCGATCGCGTCGGTGCAGGATCTCGCGTTACATCAGTGTATTCGGTTTGTGTTGCCCGGTACGGGGCGTCCTGCGCCGTGGCTGATACGTACTGACGGGGAACAACAGGAGATCCACCTGAAGGGCAGTCTGCTCTGTTCGGAAGACTATCTGGCCGGTGTGTCTCTGGCCAAAAATGGTGCCGGGATCTACCAAATCTATCGTTATGTTGTGGCGGATGCACTCGCTCGCGGTGAACTGTGCGAAGTCTTACCGGCGGTGAATGGCGCGACACAGCCATTCTACCTGGTCTATCCCCAGACACAGCATATGCCGCATCGGATCCGCGTTTTGGTTGAATTCATCGTGGAGAATCTTCGCCAGGGCGCACGGGCAGGAAATCAGTAACGTGTATCCAGGGATATCTGAAATAGCCTGTTGATGACATGGCCTATCCTGGCCCGAAATACATAACCCACCGAACAGCAACAACGCCTTTATTCGGTTATTTTAATTGAATTAAATTCAATGAAGCATCTGTTATGGCTAAACAATTACGGCCAGTTTGTCGTGTATAGTTTAATTCCGCTCAACGTTATCATCAATGATCTTCATATCTACCGGCGCAGCGATGGCAGGATGGGTCGTGATGAGCAATCGCGTAATTCACTCTATGTTTTATACACGGGAGATGTTTCAGCAATGAACTGTCAGACTGAAAGTATTAACGACGCAAAAGTTATTCCCCCATCGGGTCTGTTGCCCGCAATGCTCGCGCTAGGCGCTGGTGGACTCTGTATCGGTACCGGTGAATTTGCCCCGATGAGCCTGTTGCCTGATTTGGCTGCGGGTACCTCAGTGTCGATACCGGCAGCTGGCGCGTACATCAGTTCCTATGCCGCCGGAGTGGTTATCGGTGCGCCTTTACTCGCGGTGATGGCCGCGCGCTGGCCGCGCAAAACCCTGCTGATCATTTTATTAATCATCGCGGTAGCAGGTTACACATTAAGCGCGGTGGCATGGGATTATTCCTCTTTGATGGTGGCCCGGTTTATCTCCGGCCTGCCACACGGTGCCTGGTATGGTGTCGCGGCATTGGTTGCGGCCTCAATGGTGCCAGAAAATCAGAAAGCACAATATATCGCCTATGTGATGCTTGGCCTCGGGGTGGCGAATGTTGCCGGGGTCCCTCTGGTCACATGGGCCGGGCAGGCGCTTGGGTGGCGGATGTCGTTCACCTTCGTCTGTATTGGAATTGTGCTTACAGGGCTGATGGTGTCGGCTTTTATTCCCAAAATCCCACCGGAGAAAAGTGCATCCCCCCTTAAAGAATTAAGCGCGCTGCGCAGCCCGCAGGTTTTAATGGCGTTTGGGGTGGCCTCAGTGGGGTTCGCCGGCATGTTTGCGGTCTACAGCTTTATTACGCCAGCGCTTACCGAAGTGAGCGGCTTCGATCTCAAACAGGTTCCCTGGATACTTGTGCTATGGGGTTTAGGCATGGTCACCGGCAATATTGTGGGAGGGCGACTGGCTGACCGGGCTCTGATTCCATCGATCTATGGCATGATTATCTGGAATATCGTCTTCCTTGCGGTATTTGCCGTTGTCGCACAATGGAAAGTTTCGACTTTAATTACCATCTTTTTGCTTGGTAATGGCTTTGCCCTGGTTCCGGCGCTGCAGGCCCACATGATGAACATTGCCGGAGAAGCGCAAACCCTGGCGTCATCCTTAACACATAGCGCATTTAATATTTCAAATGCACTGGGTGCCGCGTTCGGCGCGCTTGCGATTTCATGCGGAGGATCCT
This sequence comes from Enterobacter sp. JUb54, assembly GCF_014298075.1. Classification (GTDB taxonomy): domain Bacteria; phylum Pseudomonadota; class Gammaproteobacteria; order Enterobacterales; family Enterobacteriaceae; genus Klebsiella; species Klebsiella lignicola. Next base: position 1,931,446 of record NZ_CP060418.1, on the reverse strand, counting down.
GGGTATCGACAGGGTGGGTCGGGGTTTGTTTTTCACTCATCGGCCTGGTTCTTATGTTTTTATCCGTCAGAGTGACGAATAAAAAATAAACGTGAATGACTTCTTTAATCATGATGACTAACTGCCGTGAATAATGAAATGCGAAGTTGTACTGCGAGGTAATATTATGCGTGTTGCTGAAGTGATGAATAACCATCCAGGGGCTATATTAAGTGATGATGAGGTGGGTCCGGTGGCCCACCTCAAACCCGTGTCAGGTGAGATCGTTGTACGCCGATTTCAACACTTCGATAAATTCCTTCAGTCCTTGAGGCACCTGACGGTGTCCCGGATAATACAGATGCAAAGCGGGTTCCATCGGTGACCAGTCAGGCAGCACAATGTGCAGTTCCCCCCTCTTAATATATTCGGCGACCCGTTCTTCCAGGCAATACATAATACCAACATCTTTTAATGCCAGCTCGATACCGAGGGTGGTTTCGTTGACACAGACCTGCCCTGGTACTTCGATCGTCCTGTGGTCATCACCTTTTTCAAAATCCCAGCGATAAATGACCCCTTGCCCGGTTCTAATTTGAATGCAGTTATGCGATTTCAAATCTTCAGGTATCACCGGCGTCTGTTTACGGTAAAGATAGCGGGGCGAGGCGACCGCAACCCATCTGAGCTCTGGTCCTAATTTAACGGCAACGAAATCCTCGGGTACCGTGCCGCCAAAGCGAATCCCGGCATCAAAGCCCGCCGAGACGATATCGACCATTTTGTCATCGACCGCGACTTCAACTTCGACGTCTGGATAGCTCTGGACAAATTTTGGTAAAAGCCGCGACACGATTAACCTTGCGCCGTCAGCCAGCACGTTGATACGTAATCTGCCAACGGGCCGGTCACGCATCAGGTTGATTTCATCCAGTGCCTCACCAATTTCATTGAACCCAATCTCTAAGCGTCTGGCGAGATTAGCGCCCGCATCGGTTGGAGCGACCGTTCTGCTTGTTCGGTTGAGCAGACGCACGCCTAACCTGGCTTCCAGATTACGCACCGAATGGCTAAGCGCGGAGGTGGTGATGCCCAGCTCAACGGCGGCTTGGGTAAAACTTCGCAACCTCTCAACCGTTCTGAAGGCATTTAGATCAGCGAGGTCACTACGTGATAGTTTTGCTATAGGTCTTACAGGCATACGAAATTCTCATCAACCGTGAATATAGCTCATTGCAATATTGCATTTAATTCAACAATTATTGCCATAATTAAGTGTTATTTTTAGTTTAATTCAACAATCTTGTCTACGGCCGGTGTCACATCCGATTTGATTGATGAGAAGCTCTCAATGTTCATCACATAAGGAATGCTTTGCGTGTTTCATCTTTGGACTTTACTCCCGGCACTCTATATTGGGGTCAGGCTGGTTTACCCTCGTCAGATCTCGTGGTTATTGCGATGCCTGATATTTATCGCGCTTGCCATGGTTGCCGATTTTCATCTTCTCAGCAGGATGCTATTTGGCACGATGTTTTCACCGGAACTGCCGCAATCGGTGATGACGTTTTTAGGCTGGGGTTTCGGCTGTATCGTCATCCTGTTCGTTCTGCTTATTGTTCGTGATGTTTTGATGCTTGCTCGTTATCTGATAACGCGGCATCGATATGCGTCTTTGAAAGTCGATGGGGCGCTGGTCATTATCGCGGCGCTGCTTTCCGGCATTGGGGTGTACGAATCGTTAAAAGTGCCTGACGTTCGTGAAGTAAAGGTCGTTATTCCGGGGTTGTCGAAAGAGTATGACGGCTATCGCGTTGTCCAGCTTACCGATCTCCATGTTAGTCGTCTCCTGACAGGGGCGTGGTTGCGTCAGGTTGTTGAGAAAACAAATGCCTTAAATGCTGACCTGATATTGCTTACCGGAGATATGATTGACGGCACCGTAGCCAACAGAAAAAATGATGTCAGCTCGCTTGCTCTGCTGAACGCTCATGACGGTGTATATGCCGTTACCGGTAATCACGAATATTATTTTGATGCAGACGCATGGACCACTGAATTTACCCGTCTGGGTTTGCATTTTCTGAACAATCAACACCTCGTGCTTTCACGAAACGGTGCGCGATTAGTTATTGCGGGTATTACTGACGATGTGGCCGCCGAATATGGCAGTGCGCCGCCGGATTTATCTTCAGCCCTTTCAGGTACCGCCCCATCCGATAAAATCATACTGATGAGTCACCGTCCAGGACATGCCCGGGAAAGCGCCGACGCCGGGGTGTCATTGCAATTGTCAGGTCATACTCACGGGGGGATGATCTACGGCCTCGATAAGATAATTGCGCCCGCCAATAACGGTTACGTCTCCGGGCATTATCAGGTCAACGCGATGTCTTTATATGTGAGTAACGGAACCGGGCTCTGGAATGGCTTCCCGTTAAGACTAGGCAAACCAGCGGAAATAACATTGCTGACATTAGATTCAGAAGGATGAATTTAATTCAATAAGGCATCTGACTGACGTAAACAACGTTATGCCGGTCTTCGGTTATAGTTCGGATAGCCTTGAATAAACAAGGTTATCCGAAAAGTTGGGAAAATGAATATCGCCTGGAGGTGAAAAATGACGAATCCCGTGATCGCAAAAGGGCGTACGGCCGTGATAACTGGTGCAGCAAAAGGAATTGGCGCAGCGGCAGCAAAACGATTATCCCGGGAAGGGATGAACCTGTGTCTTTTCGATCGAGATGAGCAGGCTCTGCAGGCATTATCCAACACGCTGGAAACGGAAGTCCGTCTGGTCGCCGGGGATGTCAGACATCCCGAGGATATTCAAAAGCTGCTTAATATCACCCTGCGCGAATTCGCTGATATCGCCTTGTTGATGAATAATGCCGGAATTTCGCACCCTGTTGGACCGTGGGGCGATCCTGATGACTGGCGGATCCAGCTCGAAGGTAATCTGCTGTCTGTTATTAATGTTCAGCATATCTTCGTGCCGGCGATGTTATCGCTAAATAAGCGTAGCGCGATCGTGAATCTCGGCTCTAAACAAGGCATCACGACGCCGCCAGGCAACAATGCTTATAACGTTTCAAAAGCCGGCGTCAAAATTGTTACCGAGCAGCTTGCGCATGACTTATTAAAAGAGTGCGGAAACAGGATTTCGGCGCATTTGCTGGTGCCGGGCTACACCTGGACACCGATGAACTTCCCTGGGATGAACGAGAATACTGATATTCAGCCAACCGGCACGTGGACCTCTGAGCAAGTCATTGACTATTTTGTCGAACGTTTCTCTGACGGTGATTTTTATATTATCTGTCCGGATGCGGCAGTGACGCCGGAAATGGACGCGAAGCGCATTACCTGGGCCTATCAGGATATTATTCAAAACCGGCCCGCGTTGTCTCGCTGGCATCCCGACTGGAAAGCGGCGTTTGAAACCTTTATGAAGTCCTGAACCTCTCAGGCCGATGTCGTCAGCTTCGTGAAGGAAATGACCATCGTTGGCGCTAATTTCTAGCAGGTCAACTAAGCTGATGCCGTACACGCTTTTACCTACCCGAAAGCCGATGTACCTGGAAAGATGGAGTATATGTCATTGGGCATTCTGCCAGATTGCCGCCACCTTACAAGACAGTCTGGTCTGACACAGCGAACATTGCCGCGGGGTAACAGGGGTTTATGCTGATAGCACAGGTTTCAGATATTCATGCGTCACCGGACAATGAACACCTGCTTCGGTTTGACCGGGTGTTGACATGGCTTGCCCATGTGCGGCCGGATGCCCTGGTGCTAAGCGGCGACCTGACGGACGATCGCTGGCTGGAAGGCTATCAACAGATCGCGGCCCGTCTGGAGCAGCTAGATTATCCTTCGCTGATCCTGCCGGGCAACGCTGACGATCGTCAATTGATGCGCGCCACATGGGGTGAAAGTCGATGGACGCAGGATGCATCCACGAGGGCGTTACATGCTGTTCATCAGGCCGGGGCATTGCGCCTGATTGGACTCGATTCGACGGTCGAGGGGGAAGATTATGGCGATCTGAGCGAGCATGGCGCGTGGCTGGATAGCCAGCTCCATCACGCAGGCGACTCCCCGGTGCTGCTGTTTACCCATCATCACCTGTTCCCATCGGGCATCCCGACTCTGGACCCGTTGATGTGCAGGGGGCTAAGCGAGCTGGAGCACGTGATAAGAAACTCGCCAGCCAGTCTGCTGGCCATTTCTGCCGGGCACGTGCACCGACCGGTAGTGGGTACTTTTGCGGGTGTGCCGGCGTATATCTGCGGCTCCGTTTGTCCGGCAAATCCCGTATGGTTTGGAACCGTCAACGTGCCGCCGGTCAGCGATCCGCCGACGCTGATGCTTCACCGCTATATCGACAACGTGCTGACGAGCCATCACGTCGGCGTATAGCTGGCGCGTTTACCGTTGCAGCTGAAGCTTTATCTCATTGACCAGCAGCGGATTGAGCGTTGCGCTGGCCGCATTTTCCCGGGAGATCACGACGACCTCCAGCGACGGTAACGCCGGGAGTTTCTCCGAATGGATGATGTGCAAATGCTGCGGGACGCTGCAGCGCGTCAGTACCGCGACCGCCATTCCACTTTCGACAACGGCAATCTGACCAGCAACATAGGGACTGCTGTAGGCGATTCGGTACCCCGAAGGTAACTGTTCAAGCGCGGCCAGTACCTTTTTCCGCGCTTCGCTGCCATATTCATAAACGGCAACAGGCAAGGGGTGATCCTCCTTGATGAGCGTGCTTTTTATCCCCGTCCATACTAGCTGTTCGCTGAACAGCAGCTCGCCGCGCCCGGAGATATCCCGGGTGACAATCGCCACATCCAGCATCCCGGACTCGATTTTCGGAATGAGGGTCAGGGAAGGCTCGCAGAAAAGCGATATCTCAATCGCCGGATATTTTTCCCCGAAGGCCTTCAGCACCTGGGGCAGGTAGCGCACGGCGTAGTCATCGGGGATCCCGAGGCTGATTTTCCCCTGCACGTTCGACCCCGTCAGGCTCTGCATAGCTTCGGAGTAAACTCCCAGCAGGCGCTGGGCATGGAGCAACAACTCCTGACCTGCGGGCGTCAGGGTAAGCCGTCTGACCTCGCGATTGAACACCTTGCGGCCCAGCGTCTCCTCGATTTTTTTGATGTGCATACTGATTGCCGATTGAGAGCGGCACAGCGACGAGGTGGCTTCCGTCATCGAACCTGTGCGGGCCACGGTGATAAAGGTCTTTAGCCAGCTAATTTCCAGATGGGGTTCGGTCATATCACCTATCCGATTATCGAATGCTAATGCAGTGTATTATTCATTTTACGGGTAATCTTCTGCCGGGTAAATTCGCCTTACGGCTAATTGAGGTGAAATATGGGCAACGTCAGAGCTTATCTCGCCATCCAGGCATGTACGGTTTTGTTCGGTTTATCGGCGCTGATGGGGGAGCAAATCCAGAGTGATATTACGGCGGTAGTATTGGGAAGAGGGGCGTTCGCACTGCTTTTTCTCGGCGCGTTGCTGTGCCTGTTCGACAGGTCGCGCACATATATTCCCTGGCGCGACAGAAGCAAGCTGCTGCTGAATGGCGCATTGCTGGCTGGCCACTGGTTTTGCTTTTTTATGGGCGTTAAAGCCGGGGGCGTGGCGATCGGCACGCTCGGTTTTGCGACATTCCCCGCTTTTGTCATTATGATTGAGGCGGTGCTGTCGCATAAGAAACCGGCGCTTTTCGATATGTTATTGGTGACGATGATCGTTGCTGGCGTCTACATACTTGCGCCGATGCGGACTGAAAATGCCGGCAGCCTGACGGGGCTACTCTGGGCGCTAGGATCGGGGTTTATCCATGCGCTGGTGATTATATTTAATCGCTACCTGCGCATTCGGGCATCGGCAATACAGTCCTCCTGGTGGCAGTGCGCGGGCTGCGCGCTGGTGACGCTTCCCGGCGGGCTCGCGGGCCTGGTTCACAGCAGCGGCCACGATCTGGTTTTCATTGGTTTACTGGGCATTCTGTGTACTGGCCTGGCATACTGGATGCTGACCTGGGGCTTGCGCACGCTGCAGGCGAGTACCGTATCGATGATGATTGTGCTGGAGCCGGTGTATGCTGTGCTGCTGGCCTGGATTTTCTTGCATCAGCAACCCGGCGGGCAAACCCTGATGGGAGCGGTGTTAATTATTGGCGCGTCGGTATTATCCGTCTGGTTGCCGGCGCGTCGTCGCGGCTTAACGAATTAATTCTTCTGTAGAGTGAAATATGACAACTGAACCGTTTTATCCCATCGGTACGCCAGGGCAGCCCTGGTCCGAGACTGAAAAGCAGTTGTGGCGAGAGCGCCAGACCCGCGTCAGATACTATAAAAATGATGTCCTTGACGTTCTGCACTCGCTCAATGACCGCTACGATCTTGTTCAGTATGGCGAGCTACATTATGGCGATGACCACTATCCGTTAATGGCGGCCAGGTCTAAAGCGTGGGATCCCAGCCTGCCTGTGGCGCTGATTACCGGCGGTGTCCACGGTTACGAAACCAGCGGCGTTCTGGGCGCGCTGGAATTTTTATCCCATTATCAGAACGACTATTCCGACGCGGTTAATCTGCTGGTTATCCCCTGTGTCAGCCCCTGGGCGTACGAGCGTGTTGCCCGCTGGAACTACCATGCGGTGGATCCCAACCGGCAGTTTTTCCCGGAAGGTAAAGCGGAAGAGTCGTTAACGTTGATGGCATTTATCGCGCAGATACCAGAACGCATCCTGGTGCACGTCGATTTGCATGAAACGACGGACAGCGATGAAAGTGAGTTCAGCCCGGCGCTGGCCGCCAGAGATGGCCGACAGTACGAGCCAGAATGCGTGCCGGATGGTTATTATCTGGTCAGCGATACGCGCAACTCCAGGCTGGACTTCCAGAGCGCAATTATCTCCGCTGTGGAAGCGGTGACGCATATTGCCCCGGCAGACCAGAAAGGCAGCATGCTGGGTTATCCGGTGGTGACTCACGGGGTGGTTGAGTATGACAACGGCGCCTGGCATTTATGCGCCAGCATGACCAACGCGCCCTTTACCACGACCACGGAAGTCTATCCCGACAGCGCATCGACTACGCCGCAGGAGTGCACCCGGGCGCAGGTTGTCACGCTCCACCGGGCTATCGAATTCGCGATATCACAGTGAATGTACTGGCCGGGAGCCTGTCCAGGCTATCCCGGCTATCTATGTCCGCGACGTGTTTAAAATTCAGAAAGCATGAGATTGTTAAGGGTATTGCCTTAACCTATATTCTCATCGTGTACTTCACCTCACGGAATAAACAGAATGCTAAAGCGTCGAACCCTCAAAACCGCGCTTGCGGCTATGATCTCCCTCGCCGTGCTGGCCGCGCCGGTTTATGCAAACCCAGGCAACGGCAACGGCAACGGCAACGGCAATGGGCACGGTAATAGTGGCAACAGCGGTAATCACGGCAATAATGGTAACAAGGGCAATAATGGTAACAATGCCAGTAACGGCCAGGAGAAGGGCAAGTCGAATGCCGATCACGGTAGCCGTAAAAACTATGGCAAACCGGACCACGTTGACTCCGATATCAGCTTCACCCGCGCGCGTTCGCTTGCGGTGAATTACGGCCTCGTCGGATATAAAACGCTGCCGCCGGGTATTGCAAAAAATCTGGTACGCGGTAAGCCGTTACCTCCGGGAATTGCCAAAAAAACCTTACCAGCGTCGATGATCAACGATTTGCCTTATTATCCGGGTTACGAATGGCGCGCCGTTGGCGATGACCTGGTGCTGATTGCGTTGAGCACCGCCATTGTGACCTCAATCATCAACGGTGTTTTCGATTAAACCAGCCGCATTACGATAAGCCCCGCGGTTGCGGGGCTTAGTTGTTGAGCACTATCACGCCATCTGAGATTACCGCTGCATTAAGGCAAAAACACCCCAGCCGAAATACTCCCTCGTCCAGCGGACATGACGCTCCGGCGCGGTCGTTAACGTCGTACGCACCTCCGGTGCAAAGTCATCTTCTGGATGTTGCTCCAGCCAGCGGCGCATCGTGAGCCATTTAGCTGCTTCGTATCGGTCCCAGCCCTCCTGATCTGCCAGCACCATCTCCACCAGGTCATAACCCTGCTCGTCAAACGTGGCGACAAGGTCGGGAAGGGGCAGGAAATCGGCCACGGTGCTGACGCCACAGGCTTTGGCGATCGCATTTGTCGCGGGGATCTGTCGCCAGTAAGGCTCGCCGATAAGCAGGATCCCGCCGGGCTTGAGGCTCTTTGACAGCAGTTCAATGGTCCCGGCGACGCCGTTAGCAATCCAGGTCGCGCCGATGCAGGCCGCCACATCACATTTCTCATCAGCAACGTAACCGGCGGCGTCGTGATGGATAAAATGCACCTGTCCGCTGACGCCAAGTTCCTCCGCGCGCTGCTTCGCCTGGGCGGTGAAGAGGGGGCTCAGGTCGATGCCGACGCCGTGAATACCATGATCGCGCGCCCAGGTGCAGAGCATCTCGCCCGAGCCGCTGCCGAGATCGAGAATGCGTGCATCCGGCGGCATGCGTAACACGCGGCCCAGCGTGGCGTACTTTTCTGGTGTGAACGGGTTATGGATCCGGTGTTCACTTTCGCTAACGGTAAAAATACGTGGGATATCCATTATCCTCTCCTTAACGGTTATCGGGCTGAGCGCGAACCTGGCTCAATCCGGTGGTATTGATGCGGTAGGGCTGACCATTCACGGACTTAATCAGCTTTTTGGTTCTGAGTTTTTTGAAGACGGCGAGCGTGCAGTCGGAGAGCAGCAGCCCTTCGCGGCTGTAGCATTCAACGGAAGTGACGCGGCCAGATACATCGCGGACGTGCGTAATACGTCCACCTTTGGCGAGTACGTGTAAGGTACGTTGTTCCTGACGGGATAAATTCATACTGGAAAACCTGTTTCATCATCATGTGCAAAACGTGCAAACACACAGCGGTGTCCGCATTCGATTTCAGCGCAGTGATAATCAGTCCGGCCTGAAAAGGTCGGGGGAGCTGATTATCAGATGATGACATTCTCCAGCATCAAAGCCTCGGGTTGAGTTGAAAGATATTTACGCGATGAATAGTAACACACAGTTTTTACCAGTGTATTCGGGAGGGGAAAAGTGTGACCTGGTTCAACAACTGCGACATCATCAACCCCCGGCCCATACTGACTCTTGCGATATGGTCTTTGCCAACAAGTTGCTTTACCTCGTCGTGGGTGAACTTACCTTATAAGACCTGCGTGTACTGGTGGTTCTGACGCTTAAAAAATAGCGATAAACCGGGGGTTATCAGCCAACATGGCGGCTGACAGGCCGGTTTTTCTGACCTATACTTGCCTGCAAGGTGATGGCGTTCCACCTTTCCCAACCGCCCCGTTCGGGGCTGATGACGCCTGATATGACTCTTGATTTCCAGGAGGTATGTCAGGCCGTTGAAAATCCTTTCCGGCCTGTGTACTTCCCTTAAGCGGGGATACACCATTGATTAATGTATTTGGTCACCTAAACCCAGACAGCGATGCTATCTGCACTGCCACCGTGACGGCGGACTGGCTGAACCGCTGCGGTCGTCCGGCCCGGGCGTGGCGGCCCGGAGAGGCGAACCCTGAAACGCGCTTTATTTTTGACGCGGCCGGGCTGGCCCTGCCACCGCTCCTTGATATTCCCCTGATTGATGAACCGGTATGGCTGGTGGATTTTACCGAACCGGCGCAGGGGCCTGCAGACCTTCAGCAGAGCAATATCATCGGCGTTATCGACCATCACCGCCTGGGCGGGCTGGTCACGCAGCTGCCGCCGGAAGTGTGGGTTAAACCGGTTGGGAGCAGCGCAACGGTACTCTGGCTGCTGATGGATCCAGAGATGCGCCGCACGATACGCCCGGCGCACGCGATCCTGCTGCTTGGCGCGTTGCTCAGCGACACCGTCAATCTGCGCTCACCCACGACCACCGAAGATGACATCCGTATCGCCACTGAGCTTTGCGCCCTGGCGGGAGTAGCGCGTGAGTCGTTTGTTCACCAGCTGCTGGCTGCCAAAACCGATATCAGCGGACAGTCTGCCGGGCAGTTGCTCAATAAGGACCTCAAGGCGTTTTCGCTCGCCGGTACCGATGTGCGGATTGCGCAACTGGAGGTGGGGTCACCCGAGCAGGTCGCTCCTTTACTGGCAGAGCTGCAAAGCGCGATGGCGCAGATGGCGGTAACCACCGGCGCCGGGCTGATCGTCCTGATGGTGACCGATATCCGTGAATGCAGCTCCACACTCTATTTTGCCGGGCCGGAGGGAAACAACGTGGGTTCATGTGACCAACCGGGCATGGTCAGCCGGAAGAAGCAGCTGCTGCCGTGGCTTGACCACTTCCTCAGCCAACGCCGGAGTCAGTGAGTAGCCTATGTGGTGCGGACTGCTGGAGCGTTCATTTAACCCGCTTCCCCGTGTGGTCCACCACGGCTTCGCCATCCTCTTTGGCAAACGCGCCTTGCTGGCCTTCGGGAAGAATATCCAGCACCCTTTCCGAGGGACGGCAAAGGCGGGTGCCAAGGGGAGTGACAACCACAGGGCGATTCATCAGTATCGGGTGCTGAAGCATAAAATCGATCAGCTGCGCTTCGGAAAACGTATCTTCATCAAGTCCCAGCTGTTCATAAGGCTCGACATTCTTACGCAGCAGCTCCCGTGCGGTGATACCCATATCGGCAATCAGCGTAACCAACTCGTTGCGTGTCGGCGGCGTTTCAAGGTACAGGATCACTTCCGGCTCCACGCCGCTGTTGCGGATTAATGCCAACGTGTTACGCGAGGTACCGCAGGCCGGGTTGTGATAGATAATAATGTTGCTCATTTCAGTATCTCACGACAAAGTGACAGAGAGCCGCCAGGCCAGCGCGGCCAGGGTAACAAACAGCACCGGCAGGGTCATGATGATGCCGGTGCGGAAGTAATATCCCCAGGTGATAGTCATATTTTTCTGTGCCAGCACATGCAGCCACAGCAGGGTGGCCAGGCTGCCAATCGGGGTAATTTTCGGGCCTAAATCGCAGCCGACGATATTGGCAAAAATCATCGCGTCTTTGATGACCCCCGTCGCCGTGCTGCCGTCAATCGACAGTGCGCCAATCAGAACCGTCGGCATATTGTTCATCACCGACGACATCAGCGCGGTGAGAAAACCGGTGCCAAACGTTGCGGCCCATAACCCCTTGTCGGCCAGATGGTTCAGCACCCAGGACAGATGCTCCGTCAGCCCGGCATTGCGAAGTCCATACACCACCAGGTACATGCCCAGCGAGAAAACCACGATCTGCCAGGGCGCACCGCGCAGGACTTTCCCGGTATTAATAACATGGCCTTTCTTCGCCACCGCCATAAGCACCGCCGCGCCGGTGGCGGCTATCGCGCTGACGGGGATCCCCAGCGGTTCCAGAATAAAGAAGCCCACCAACAGGAATAACAGGACTACCCAGCCCGCCCTGAACGTTGCCGGATCCTTGATCGCACTGGCCGGCGTTTTCAGCAGCGTAACGTCATACGTTGCAGGGATATCCTTGCGAAAGAACAGATGCAGCATGATCAGCGTGGCGGCAATGGCGGCCAGGTTCACCGGGACCATCACGGAGGCATACCGGGTGAAGCCCAGATTGAAGAAATCTGCCGAGACGATATTCACGAGGTTAGAGACAATCAGTGGCAAACTGGCGGTGTCTGCGATAAAGCCCGCCGCGATAACAAAGGCCAGCGTGGTCCCGGTGCTGAATCCCAGCGCGAGCAGCATGGCGATGACAATCGGCGTCAGGATCAACGCCGCACCGTCATTGGCAAACAGCGCAGCAACGGCAGCACCGAGCAGCACTATCCAGGTAAACAACAGCCGGCCTCGTCCGTTTCCCCAGCGGGCGACGTGCAGCGCGGCCCATTCGAAGAAACCGGACTCATCAAGCAGCAGGCTGATAATGATCACCGCGATAAATGCCGCCGTCGCGTTCCAGACGATATTCCAGACGACGGGGATATCCCCAACGTGGATGACCCCGGTGGCCAACGCCAGCGCGGCTCCAATACTTGCACTCCAGCCGATACTGAGGCCTCTGGGCTGCCAGATAACCAGCACCAGAGTCAGTAAAAAGAGGCTTGCGGCCAAAAACATGTCGGGCTCCAGTATATATGATTATGTGTATGTGATTAACCTGCTTAGCAGGAGCTACAGGCCGATGTTGCCAACCGCTCGCGCACATCTTCCCGCAGGCATTGCCAGGCGGTTGCGATCACCTCCGCGGCCCATGCCGGCATATGGGGGGACAGGCGATAGTGGATCCATTTACCTTCCCGACGGTCGAGCACCAGCCCGGACTCACGAAGAATCGCCATGTGTCGCGATATTTTGGGTTGTGACTCGGCAGTGACCGCGCAGATGTCGCAGACACAAAGCTCTCCGGATTCCCGGAGAAGCATGATAATAGCCAGACGTGTTTCATCGGCCAGAATTTTGAAAAGCTGAACAGGTTGTAGCATTTCTCACTCCGCTCCCTTTAGTATTCACATATGGTAAATCATATATGATGAGTTTGAAATCACCTTTTGGTTGAAAGGGTAGGGTGAATATCGGGCAGGCTGCTACAGCGAGCGAAAGGACACGCACGAGGCGTTTTTACGCCCCTTTGGCGCAATGTCGCCTGGCGGGCTCGCGATGGGCGGTGAATTCACAGTGGGGCGAGGTTTACCGGTCCAGCTCAACAAGAGCCAGCTCTGCGACGTGGCATTGAATTGAAATGGGGGCGTTAATATCGAGTGACCATGTTGCAGAAAGCCCACACCACGCGATTATCCACATCAGCAGTCGTTCTCTGTCTAACTCCGCCATCTCGCTGACGATCTCCAGCCGCTGTTTAAATATGTCGGGCACCACGGCCGTTCGCGGAAGCGGATTGCTCAGGTCAGGGTTGGTGAAAATGTTGGCGTAATCAAATCCGCGCTCACCTTTAATCCCTTTTGGATCAATCGCCAGCCAGCCCGACGGGCCAAAATCGAGAACATTTTCATGATGTAAATCACCATGTAAAACGACTTCATCCTGCGAGGTTGCTAGCAACGCGTCCGCGATGTCGGCACTTCGGGTCAGGATTCCACCGTGTGTTCGCGCCGCTGGTTTGAGCGGGCGAAACCAGTCATGAAGAGACTCAAGCTGTGGTAACGGTTTCTTGCGGGGGCGATGTAGCTGATTGGCGGTCCGACACATTATGCGGCAGGCTTCGGCGTCGTGGCCGTCTCTGGACATCATGGACAGCGAGGCGGAACCCGTTGCGCGTTGCAAAAGAATCGCGCCCTTTTCATGATGAATAACCCGGGCTGCGCCATTCCCTTCCCACCACGCCATCAGCGCACAGCCGAGCCGTTCAGACTCATCGTGGGTGATTTTGAGCATGGCCTTCAAGCCATCAGCAGCCATTTTTACCGGGAGAAGCTGGGATGTATGCGTGGCAAGCGGCGGGCCATCCGGGATGAGCTTCCAGCGCTCCAGCCAGTATGCGAGCTCACCGTTATTCGTTATTGCTTCCTGGATGGTCATAAAATATCCCTGTCGTCTCTAAAAACGTATTGTGGCCGGGGAAGGTGGCTCTCTAGTAATGCACAAGCCCGCCATCTACGGCGTACTGGCTGCCGGTTACGTAGGATGCATCATCAGAAAGCAGAAAGAGTGCAACAGCAGCGGCTTCTTCAGCTGTTCCTGCCCTGCCAAGAGGGACCTGGCTGACAACAAAATCCTCAAACTGCTGGCGTGATTCTTCCGGCATAAAATGTCTGAAGTTCGTTTCAATCGGGCCGGGGACCAGGGTATTGGCTCGAATACCGCGTACGGCCAGCGCTGCGGCCCAGCTTTTAACCATTGCGACAACGGCGCCTTTAGTTGCTGCATAGAGGCCTGTCATTGCGGCACCTTCATAAACCGAAGAAGATGAGGTTACAAGAACAGATGCTCCTGAATTGAGTGAGCCGGAGAGCGCGGCCAGCTGCAGCATGGGACCACGGACGTTAGTATTCATCATGTTGTTGAAAGCATCAGCCGTCACCGATTCCGGAGAACCGACCTCCGCAAAGCCGGCATTAAGCCATAGCCCGTCAAGCGAGCCCCAACGGCTGATCTCTGTTTGCAGCTTATTGATATCCGCTTCGCTGGCAGCATCACTTTTGAGGATAAGTGATGTCTCAGGTAGCAGGCTGCGGGCATGTTCAAGCCGTTCTTCATTTAGCCCAGTGATGGCCACATGACCGCCCTCACTGACAATACGCTGCGCACCTGCGAATCCCATGCCGCTGGTACCGCCCGTGATAAGTATGCGTTTACCCTGAAATCTGCTCATGATTACCCCGTCGGTGTCTTTCGAATCATCACTTACCTTACGAAGATAGCTATCGGTCGTCATCTGTTTCATCACGCAACAGTGCCATTACTGTTTTCTATGTCTGAGTCTGGCATTTAACTGACCGCTGTGAAGATCTGCTTTGAGCGAGGAATGGAAGTTGGATTGCCATATGTAGTCTAGATGTAAATAATATGGTTATGCGGGAAACTTTTAAAGCCCCAATGCTAAAACAACATATCTATAATTTAGTCTGACAATCCATGATATCAGTTTAAATATTGAAGTTGAGAATGACCGTTTCTTTGCCCGCGTTACTGAATGAAAATGGGAAAAGGCTTTTTCCCTCAATATGGCGGAGTAAATCCCTTTTTAAACGTCTTAACGATATTTCCTTAGAAATCCGTCCGGTAAGGTAAAAATCAAGCGATTCTTTACGACAAATTGCTCGAGCCATGCCTTCGATGCCAGATTCATGCAACATTTCTGCGCGCTCACGACTAATTCCATTAATGAAGAAGACTATATCATCGATTATTGCTGTCAGCATTTTGATTGCGGCGACACTATTTCCTACAGAAGCGTGTTTCCAGATAGGTTCATGGTGTGCAACTCTATTTCTCAACTCTTTGATAGGTAATGATTTATTATGAACACCTCCATGTCGGCGCTCTGATGGCAATAAATTTGGAAAAACCATCGGTTCTAAATGTGGCCATAATCGATCAGATGTATTGAGATCATGATAGTTTTTCTCAAACATGCCAACCCAAAAGCCAAGCATCAGTTCTGCAACAATTGCATCTGCATGCTGAGGCTTATGACCACTGCTCAACTTTTCTTTTGCTTGTTTCAGCATGCTTTCATGCCGTGATGTCCATACCTTTTTGTTCTGACGGCTTCCGCTGCTTATGCCTTTTCGATAGAAATTATTTGACAAATGAGGGTATTGAGTCATGAAGGAGTTAAAATAATCATGTCCAGCCAGCTTCGTTAAAGGATCAAACCAAGCAGGGTTGTTAAAGTGGGAAGAGGCTGCATTATGAATGCCGTTTCTCAAGGTTACCTCAAGGCATTGCAAGAGGGGAAAAAGTGCAGCGCCTACGCGTTTGTTCCAGACATAGGCTCCGATGCACTCTCCAAGAGTGGCATTGTTTGTTAGAGCAACGTACGATTTAAGTCGAGCCTTAGATATGTAGGCTTCAATTGCGAGATTGTTGTGTAGTTGCGAAGTCCCCCCTCTACTGGTACAGTTTACCGTAATGAACGCGTATGTTATTCCCTGTACTTACATAATACATATGCAGAATGCGGTCAGATACATGAATTTAGTAGTGTGTTTGCCCGACAACAAAAGCGCCTTTTGGCGCTTTTGTTGTTTCTATAGCCAGCATCTTCACCAGAAGTTGTTGCATCGGTTGAATGTCTGCTCCTGGCACGGAGCGGACGATCTAACTCAGCTAAAGGTCCGCCATGCACTGTGAGTTCAACGGGTCGTTGCAACGCTATCCTTAATCAAGGGGGACGTTGCCATGAAACGAAGAACGCGCATTAACTACACGCCAGAACAGAAAGCGATTATCTGGGACCGGTATAAGCAAGGTGATTCCCTGCATGATATCGCCAGAATGTTCGACAGATATCATTCTTCTATTATGCCCACTATCCACCAGACTGGTGGATATCGTCCCCCTGTCCGAAAGCGGCATCCGTTAGCTCTTTCACTTGATGAAAGAGAGGAAATATCCAGAGCGCTGGTAGAAAAAATCAGCATCAGAGCGATCGCAAACAAGCTATCGAGAGCACCTTCAACGATTAGCCGCGAGATCAAGAGGCACGGTGGTGCAAAACAATACCGTGCATCAAAAGCGGATACTGCTGCGTGGGAAAATGGTCTGAGACCAAAACCTTGCAAGCTAATTGAAAGACCCACACTGTGTAAAATCATCGCAGAGAAGATGCATCAGGACTGGTCGCCGGAACAAATCGCCGGTTGGCTGAAACGCTGTTATCCGGATAATCAGGGAATGCACGTGTCACATGAAACGATATATAAAACGCTTTTTATACAAACCCGGGGGGCATTAAAAAAAGAGCTGCAGCAATGCCTCAGAAGCGGAAGAGCGGTTCGTAGATCCCGAACGTCATCACTTAAAGGGAAAGGATTAGGGAAAATCCCGAATGCGATACCTATCAGCGAAAGGCCACCGGAAGCCGCAGACAGAGCCATACCTGGTCACTGGGAAGGTGATCTGATCCAGGGCTCGAAAAACTCCTATATCGTCACCCTCGTAGAACGGCATTCCCGCTTTGTTATGCTAACCAAAATCAGAGACAACAAGACCATAACGGTTATATCTGCGCTCATCAGACAAGCCCGGGAATTACCTGTTGAGCTTTATAAAACACTAACATGGGATCGGGGGGCTGAAATGACCAGCCACACCCGATTTACTGTAGCGACAGACATTCAGATTTATTTTTGTGATCCTCAATCTCCCTGGCAACGTGGCTCAAACGAAAATACGAACAGGTTGCTCAGACAATATTTTCCAAAGGGAACTGACTTATCGGTTCACAGCCAACAACGACTAAACAGTATTGCCAAGCAGCTCAACGAGAGGCCGAGAAAAACGCTAGACTATGAATCACCCGCAGAGCGGTTCAATCAATGTGTTGCGTCCATCAGTTGAACTCACAACGAAGAACGGACCTTCACATTCAGTTTGAATGAACATGGATTGCTGATTAACTGCCTCTGTTACCTTCCCTAAGAGATTCTGAATAATTCTGGTGCAGCATTGCCACCAGAGGCATCAGATGATTTTCTGTCAGGGGGGCCAGTAACAGAGATTTCGAACCGTCAGTGGGATACCAGATAACTTCTTCTATCTCCGCCGCTGGCTGAATATCGCTGGCAGTCAGGACGCTGTGATAAATTTCAGCAATAACGACGCGTCCTGGCTCGTTTATCGCCTTGTCCGTGAAACGCCCAACGTAGCTAAAGTCCTGGCCCATCAGGTTAAGATTCAGCTCCTCTTGCAGCTCTCTCGTTAGGGCTGCGACGGGGGATTCATTCGGTTCCATTTTACCGCCTGGCTGAATAAAGTGGGTCGTGCCACGCTTCCTGACCAGCAGACAACGCCCGGATTCGTCAGTAAGAATGGCAGCTGCAATGCAAATATCTTGATTGTTGCTCATGGTTCTCTCTTTAGGGTAACTGGGTGAGTAAAATCGCGCGGCGTTGCATCTAAAATGGAGCGAAAAGCAGCAGTAAATGCGGCTGGACATGAGAAACCCAGCTGGTAAGCAACCTGTTTAATTGGGATGCCATTCGCCAGAAGATCTAACGAGGCACAAATTCTGGCTCTCTGCTTCCAGGCTCTGTAACTAAAGCCAGTATCTTTAATAAATAATCGTGAAAATGTACGTTCAGACACAGCCGCGATATAAGCAAGCTCACTCAGCGATGCGTCCCAGCGCTGATTAACCAGTAACTCTCTTGCGGCACTGAATAATCTCTCATCATGCGGCATTGGAAGCTCTGTCGTTAAGGGGGGAGCCTCGCTGAGAATTTCCAGAAGCAACAGCGCCATTTTCCGTTGACTCGGTCTGTTGTAGTCCTCACTGAATAGCCCGGCTATCAGCTCTTTCACCAGTGCCGTAGCTGTAATCACATGCACCTGATTACTCTTCATAAAGTTCGAGCATTCTTCGATGAGGCTGCTGCTGAAATAGATGGTCCGTAGGTCGGTTTGTGAAAGCAGGTGATAGCTATGGATTTGAAGAGGCGGTAGCCATAATGCACGCTGAGGAGGTATTACCCAGCGGTCATTCTCTGTTTCAACCAGCATAACACCTCTGGTGGCAAACAGTAGCTGTCCCTCAACATGATGATGTGGAGGATCCGCCTCTCCACGTTGATAGCTTATCGCTGTGCTTGACCAACCTGTTGCTGCATCATGTCTTGGCGCCTTATCTATACTACCTGGCATTTCAGATTTAGCCCCTGCAATTATGATCGAAGTTGGAATCACCCGCAGTATAGCCTTAATGGATGAATGAGTGATTTTTAATTCAAATTATCATAGAGATTACAGGAACATATCCTAATGCGAGTCCACTTTATCGTACATGAAAGTTTCGAAGCTCCAGGGGCTTATGAAACATGGGCAAGAAAGCAAGGTCATGATGTGACGTACTCACGTGTGTACGCAGGTGAGGTGCTGCCAGCAGACGCCGAGGGCATCGATTTCCTTATCGTCATGGGCGGTCCGCAAGATCCAGTGACTACCCTGAAAGCATGCCCGCACTTTGATTCCAAAGGTGAACAGGCGTTGATTGTTGCTGCAATTCAAACGGGTAAGGCCGTGATCGGTATCTGCCTCGGCTCACAGCTCATCGGTGAAGCGTTGGGTGCGCCATTCGCTCACAGCCCTGAAAAAGAGATTGGTAAATTCCCGATCACACTGACTGAAGACGGCAGCAAGGATGCGATGTTCTCTCATTTTACGAAAACGCTTGAAGTCGGTCACTGGCATAACGACATGCCCGGTCTGACACCGGAAGCAAAAATTATCGCTTATAGCGAAGGTTGTCCGCGCCAGATCGTTTCATACTCAGAGCGTGTCTTTGGTTTTCAGTGCCACATGGAGCTTACATTGGACGTTGTTGAACTGCTGATCGCCAATTCTGAACAAGAGCTGAGCGGTGCCGCAAAATACCGTTTCGTTAATACTCCTGAAGAACTCCGGGCGCATGATTACAATGAAATGAATCAGGTGCTTTTTGGATTCCTGGATAAGCTGGAAGCACATTACAAAGCAGTTCAAGAATGACGTTATGCCCGGTGATGCGAATTACCGGGCATAATGGGCTATCTCAAGTACTCTCTGCTTAAGCCTGAGAATCGCTATCCGTTGAACGTGTCAGTGTTTCCCATTGCTCAATTTCTTTCTCTAACGCCGCGAGTTTTTGCCGCACTAAACTCAATGCATCGCTGCCTAACAATAAATGTGTGGGTGGGTTGTGGCTCTCAATGATCGCCAGCATGGCGCGGGCGGCCTTCACGGGATCGCCCAACTGCTTGCCGCTTTTTTCCATCCGCGCCTGCCGAATGGGTTCGAACAGGGCATCGTAGTCCGGGATGCTGCGAGCGCTGCGTACCATTGAGCGCCCGGCCCAGTCGGTGCGAAACGAGCCGGGCGCCACGGCGGTCACGTGGATATTGAACGGGGCCAGCTCTTTGCTTAACGTTTCCGATATGCCTTCCAGCGCAAATTTGCTGCCGCAGTAGTAGCTGATGCCGGGCAGGGTAATAAAACTGCCCATCGAGGTGATATTAATAATATGGCCGCGACGGCGCTGGCGCATGCCCGGTAATACGGCTTTGATCATTGCGACTGCGCCAAACACATTCACTTCAAACTGCTGGCGCATCTCTGCGAGCGTGGATTCTTCCATGATGCCTTCATGGCCGTAACCGGCATTGTTCACCAGCACATCAACCGGACCGATGGTCGACTCAACTTCAGCGACCACCTCCGCAATTCGCTCAGCATCCGTAACATCCAGTAAGCGGCCAAAAGCCCGATGCGCATCGAGCGCTTCGAAAGCCTGCTTTGCGTTGTGGTTACGCACGGTCCCGATGACCTGATGTCCCGCGGCGAGTGCTTCCTGCGCCAGCGCCTGGCCAAAGCCGCTGCTGACACCGGTGATTAAAATCGTTTTGACAGATGGCATAAAAAGAACTCCCATGAACAGTGAAGGTTGCATGGTATTCTCTGTATTGCCGTATTTTGAGGCCAAATCTTCTCTTTTTATTGCCTGATTTTATGAGGTGCTGTGATGTCCGGGATGATGACCTTGATGAAAGCACTGGCCGTGCAGGAGGGGTACAACCTGACGGCGTTGCCTGATGTGCGGATCTTGCGCGCCGACCGGCCGCTTGCCAGAACCCCCGTGCTGTACGATCCGGGGATCGTGATTGTCTGCCAGGGCAGCAAACGCGGCTATTTCGGCCAGCAGACCTATCTATATGATGAGCAGCACTACCTGGCGGTTTCGGTACCGGTGCCGTTTGTGATGGAAACCGACGCTTCGGCGGAACACCCGTTGCTGGCGATCTATATGCATCTGAATTTTCAGCTTGCCGCTGAACTGATGTTGCAAATTGAGCAGCATGGCGCCCCGCAGCCTCCTGCTGTGCCGCAAAGCATGATGTCGAGCCCGATGGACGACGCGGTAAAAACGGCGGTGCTGCGCTTGCTTGAAGTTCTGAACAACCCGCTTGAGGCAGCGATCCTCGGTCCTGCGCGGGTGCGCGAACTCTATTTCCGCGTCCTGACGGGCGAGCAGGGCAATGCGATGCGTGCCGCGCTGGCCTTGCAGGGGCAGTTCGGCAAAATCGGTAAAGTGCTACAGCACATCCATGCCCTCTACGCTGAGCCGTTAACGTTGACGCAGCTGGCGATGGAAGCCGGCATGAGTGTGCCGACGTTCCATAGCCATTTCAAAGCGATAACCCGGATGCCGCCGATGCAGTATGTGAAGTCGGTCCGCCTGCACCAGGCGCGGATGCTGATGGTGCGCCAGCAGATCACCGCCAGCGCCGCCAGTTACGCCGTCGGTTATGAAAGCCCGTCTCAATTTAATCGCGAGTTTAAACGCTTATTTGGCCTGCCGCCGGCGGAGGAGATAAAACGCATGCAGCGTCATTTCGCCGTTCCGCCAGCCCAGCAAGCGTCGGTATTTATTTCATCGCATTAAGCGCCGGGCCCATCAGGCTATAAGGCTGATCAGCCATGAATCAGAGGGCAAATACCGTTTCGATCTCAATCTTGAGGTCGGGTGAAAAGAGGCGGCTGATTTCCACCAGCGAACTGGCAGGCAAGTGATCGCCGTAATGTCGGTAGAGCACCTCGCGCAGCGCGTTGATCTCTTCAAAAGAGGTAATGAAAATGGTCACTTTAATCAGGGACGAGAAATCAGCTCCCTCGGCGCTGACGATTTTCCGAATCTGACTGAATATTTCCTCTGCCTGTTCAGCGATACCTGATTGCTGTGCGGGCGTGCCAAATGCGGTTAGCCCTGAAATATACAGCGTGTCGCCATGTCTCACTGAGTGAATGTAGGGGGCTTTTACCTCACCTAATTCAGGATAATTTTTGCGAATCACCTTATTCATTATGGGTTCCTTAATGGGGCTGAACAGAAATCAATCCTCGAATACATTGCAGGTCTGGTGATGAGTGAAAGGGGTTGGCGCTTTAGCTTTGCTTGTTTTGGTACAGATCCCAGCGGTTGCCAAAGATGTCTTCAAATACAACCACCGTGCCGTACTCCTCTTCGCGTGGCTCCTCGCAAAACGTAACCCCTTTTGCTTTCATGGCGTTGTAGTCGCGCCAGAAATCATCGGTTTGCAGGAACAGAAATACCCGTCCGCCGCACTGATTGCCGATGAAGCTTTCCTGCCTGTCGTTGGAGGCGCGGGCCAAAAGCAGGTTGCAATCGCTTTGCGGATTCGGGGTCACCACCACCCAGCGCTTCCCTGGTTGCGGCGTATCCTCAACGAGGGTAAAGCCCAGCTTGTTGGTGTAATACTCAATGGCGCGATCGTAGTCATCAACCACGACGGCCACATACCCCATGCATCGCTTCTGCGTTCTCATTTCCTGCTCCGTGAAGTGGTCAACATAAATGTCTGGAAGATCCTTTTTAGCATAAACAAAACGGTTTCACCGCCTGGAATGGTTTACAGAATCGACGTCCATTTTTGGGATGTGGGAGAGTGCGGGCAGGGCGGCGGGTCTGCACTGGGCGAGAAGCGGAACTTGTCATGGTTATTACTCTGTCATGGCCTTGAAGTTCAAACGCATCGCTACGCGCCGTGCTGGATTGAAACCCATTTTAACTTCCTCTGCTTTCTGGATCATCAGGTGCGGCGGACACGATTGTCCTTCCACAATCTCAAAACCTAACGCTGCGTAAAATTTGGCATTAAAGGCGGCCATATTATCTGTCGTGAGTGTGGCGCCGGCCAGGCCGCGTTGCTGCCCATGAACCAGGATCGCTTGCATTAATAATCTGCCTGTTCCGCGACGCTGCCAGTCAGGATGCACATCAATTTCAGCAATGTGCATCCATATGTTTTCATAATTACCAGCAACGAACCCTACAGGGGTTAAATCAGCCGCAAAGGCTGCAAGCAGCAGGCCATCTCGGCTGAAATCATGAAATTCCTTTAGGCTATTTGCGACAGCCTGACCCGTTACCGCACCTGCTTCACGAAGTGTTTCAAACGCCGCTAATTCAATGGCGCGGAGTGAAGAAAAATGTTCAGGCTTCGCAGCACTTATCGTCATGTCCAAAAATCCGTTCTCCATTTTTCTTTTTTAGTTTCAATACTGCTATGCGCGAGGAGCAAACACTCGCTGTTCAAACGACTCCTCGCTGCAGGTTTCTTTTATCAGAATTGATACGCAACGGTCACTGAAACATTACGCGGCTCACCGTAGACATAGCCACTCATATAGGTGTAGTACGTCCGGTCAAACAGGTTATTCACGTTAGCCTGTACCGAGACCTGTTTATTAACCTGATATTGGGCAAACAGGCTAGCCAGTGGATAACTGCCCTGGTAAACCCGCTGGGTGCTGCCATCGGGGGCGGTAACATCCTCAAACACACGGTTTCGCCAGTTGATTCCCCCGCCAATGGTCAGCGCCTGGAGCATCGGCAGGCGATAACGGGTAAACAATTTCAGGTCGGTC
The DNA here is from genome assembly GCF_014298075.1 of Enterobacter sp. JUb54. GTDB lineage: Bacteria > Pseudomonadota > Gammaproteobacteria > Enterobacterales > Enterobacteriaceae > Klebsiella > Klebsiella lignicola. Next base: position 1,908,283 of record NZ_CP060418.1, on the reverse strand, counting down.
TGAGGCTGATCCGGGTTATAGCGACCCTCCGAATCACGTGCGACATAGCGGGTCGCGCCAAAGGTCATTTGCAGGTTATCGGTGAGTGCACCGTTCAGCTCAAACTCGGCTCCTTTGCTGCGGGCCCCTTTGGTTGGCGCGTAAGCCTGCTCGCTGCTGTTATTGACAAAACTGCCATCAACGGCCTGACCAACATTATTTTGTTCTATGCGGAAGACCGCCACGGTTGCGGTGAGGCGGCCGTCAAACCAGGCCGATTTCAGACCAGTTTCATAGCTTTTCCCCGTGACAGGGGCCAGATATTTTCCACTGCTGTCGCGATAGGTCTGCGGTTGGAAGATAGAGGTGTAGCTGGCATAAGCAGACCAGGTGTCATTGATGTCATACACCGCGCCAGCGTAGGGAGTGATGTTGTTTTTTTCCATATTGCCGCTCGTCCCATCGGTGCTGTACCTGGTATAACGCGCACCGACAATGAGCGACAGCGGGTCGCTCAGGGAGAAACGCACCGCGGTGTAGGCCGATTTCTGGCGCACTACGTCATCCGCGTTCTGATACCAGTCACCCCATGTTGGTTCGGCAATATTGCCATTCCAGTGATTGTTGAAGATGCCGATATCGCTGGTGGCAATATCACCGGCATCTTCATCCGTGATGCCGTTGCTACTGTTGGTCACATTATGCTGGCGGCTGTAGCTCATACCCGCCATCAACTGATGCTCACGCCCGAACAGCTCAAACGGACCGCTGGCGTAACCATCCACGGAGGTCAGTTCACGCTTGCCCCGGTCCATGCTGCCAAAACCATCGGCACCTTCGCCGGTGTCCTGATCCGGGTATGACAAATAGCCCACATAAAGTAGCTTATCGCTGAAGGTGTTTTCAGCATGGGTACCGTTCAGGCGGAACGTCCAGCCGTTATCAAAGTTATGTGTCAGGTCGGCATACACTTTGCGCGCGGTTGTATGATAGTAGGTCCAGTCGGCGGCTGAATTCAGGCTGCGCGAGTAATGGGTCAGGGCGCCATTGCTGTAGAACACCGGGTTGCCACCCCAGGTGGGATCGTTGGTATCGGCATCCTGATAATCGTAGCCAAGCGATAACGTGGTGTTATCGGTAATATCCGCATCCACCACGCCATAGAAGAATTTGGTGTTTTTACTATACCGATCCAGCCAGCTGTCCTGATTCTGGTAACCGGCAATGACGCGGCCGCGCACCGATCCTGATGCATTTAATGGGGTGGACACATCGGCGACATAACGCTGTTTATTCCAGCTGCCGTAACTGGCGCTGAATGAACTGGTAAACGCTTTGCTGTCAGCATGCTTACGCACCATATTGACGGAGGCTGCCGGGCTACCCGCTCCGGTCATCAGGCCCGTGGCGCCACGAACCACCTCGATACGGTCATAAATTGCCGTGTCTGAAGCCGCATCGCCATAGTTCCAGGCATCACCCACCGTGGTAGGAATACCGTCAAAGGTAAAGTTGCTCAGTTGAAATCCACGCGAGAAGTAGTAGGTTCGCTCACTGTCAATCGCATTACTGGTGATGCCCGTGGTGTTATTGAGAACGTCATTGACCGTCTGCAGTTGCTGATCCTGCATACGTTGCTGAGTGATCACGCTGACGGACTGCGGAACATCGCGCGGTGTCAGCAGTAGTTTTGTCCCTGCACGTGTGGTTTTCACCTGGTAATCGGTCTTGTCCTGAGCTGCCGTGGCGTCGCTATCAGCATTGGCATTCACGACCATGACTTCCGGCGTTTGCGTTTCCTCTGCCGCCAGGGACGGGTTGAGGAAGGCGTGTATCGCCATGGTCAGAAATGAGATGGTGAAGGTTTTACGCAGGCGTGGCTCGGCCGAACCCGCACAGATTTCTCTGCGATCCAAAAACATAGTATTTCCCGCCAAAAAGAGTGTTGTTGTGTCAATTCTTATTTTTAAGTGCAGCGCTACGCGTTCTCGTCTGGCCAACCCAATGAACGCATCAGCGCAGAGCGGTTTCGTAGCGGCGCGATTTCTCACGCAAGTTTTGCGGGGGGATGTCACAGCGACGGCATGTGCCCAAATATTTTTGTATTACGCACGATGCTGCGGCATTTAATGCTAAGAACCGCACTTGTTGAGAAAGCCAATGATAATCATTTGCTTTAAAAAAACTAAAAATGTCTCATTTAATTGTGTAACCAGTTATGTAAATTACTGTAAATCAATATATAGCAGTGAAATCGACACGTTGGTTGTCGATGTTCAGACTTTTATCGCCGTGAATTCATTGCCAAATTTGGCCGTTTTCAGCTTAAAAAACGTGTTTATGCTGTGAATTGGCAGGGCACAGGAATCTGTGGTTTTCCGCACATTTGCGTCATTTTGGTTAATGCGTATTATTCTCATTCTCTCTTCGGTCCTCCGGTTAAGGCAGCCACCTACCGGGATCCCTTTTTCCATCGATGGAGTTAAGAATGAAATTGTTTTTCAGCCCGCGTCAGGTTCCCCTTGCCGCTGCGATCATCGCCGCCATTAGCCTGACGGCTTGCCAGGCACCGGCCAAAAAAGCAGAAGTGCCTGCCGGCGTAGTGAAGCCAGTCAATACGCAGTTGACTCAGCGTGTACTGGGGGATGGCCTGTATGAACTGGCTTATTCTCCTGCGGAGAAGGCGTTGTATGTCGCCAGTGCTCAGGGCTTTAAAAACGTCAATGGCGGTATGATTTACCGCCTCGACCCCGTGACTCTGGAGACTCAGGCTGAAACCCACACCGATCTGAAAAACTTTGGTATGGCGATGACAGACGACGGTCGCGTCTTCTACACCACCAATTCGCTGGACGGCGGCGTGTCGCAAGTTGATGCGCAGAGCGGCAAGGTGCAGAAACGCCTGATGCTGGGCGGCAAGAAAGACAAAGATGGCGATGTGCCAGGTGCACGTGAAATGCTGTTGCAGGGAGACGAATTATTCGTGGGTCGCGTAGCCGATCCTGGATTTATCTCGGTGGTGGATACCAAAACGTTCACCTTGAAAACGACCATCAAGAATGCCGGTAAATGGGTAACGGGCTTGATTTACTCCCCGGTAACCGAACGCGTTTATGCCGCTAATGGTGCGGGTGAAATTTTGGTCATTAACCCACGGACCTACAAAATTGAACGGCGCTGGACGGCAGGTGATGGAAAGGAATATCTGTTCCTGAATATGGCGGAAGATCCGTCTACAGGTCGCCTGTTCGTCACCGACGACTCTAAAGGCAAGGCCACTCTGGTCTTCGACGAACACACTGGCAAAGTAATCAAACGTCTTCCGGGCGATGCGCTGGGTATTAAGTTCAACAGTAAACGTAATGAGATCTATATATCTCAGCGCGAGTCGAAGAAAGTGCTGCAGCTTGATGCTACCACTTATGCCGTGAAAAACAGCTGGTCCTTCGACACCAATCCGAACAGCCTGCTGGTCTCGGCGGATGGTCAAACGCTGTATGTCTCGCTGAAGCAGGCATTTAATGAAGATAGCTCCACACAGGGCAAAGATAGCGTGGCGCGCATTGCACTTAAGTAAGCGCTGCTGAGCGTAGCAGCGCATTGAATTGCGCTGCTTGCGCTAAAACTGCGGTCGTACCCCTGGTTTTACCTCAGGGGTCGTTGATTCAGTCGACATTACCAGTTTTCCAGCACTCGCCGGCGAACGTCTTCGGGATAACCTTGCTCAAATGACGCATGCAGATGTCGGGTGGCCTGGAGTGTATCGAACACCACTTTGGCCCCTTTACCTGCGACATACTCTTGTTCTTCATAGCACTGTGGCAGACGAATGACGCGTTGATCATCGAACACCACGCGGCGCCCAACCGGGTGGACGCGGGTTGAGAGCGCCCATACCACTTCCCGGAGGTTGGTGGGGTCGAAATCATCGTCCACCACGTAGACTTTTGGAATAAAGACCATCGCGTCGGTACGGAACAGCACGTCGCCGATACGCTGGGACAGTTCGTGACTGGTGACCCCAGGCAAGCGTTCATGCCAGTCCTGCGGTACCACCACCAGCAGCCAGTGCACCGTGGAGTCTTCCGGGATCCAGGCGGTTTTGATCGGTAGCCCGGCGTCACGCAGATGTGTTAACGCGTCAGCGGCAAGACCCATCGCCCACAGGGTATGAGACTCATCCGTCGGGCGGCCGGTAATGGACATTGGCCAGATGGGATCGTCCCTATGGGTGATGGTCTCCACGTGGAAGGTTGGCTGCGCCGATGATCCTTCGCCCAGATAACCGCCATATTCACCATATGGGCCTTCCTGACAATCCCGGTGGATGGAGACATGCCCTTCGATAACAATTTCCGCCGTGGCAGGCACGTCCAGATCAATACTGACGGCTTTCACGACGGGAACCGGTGCGCCAGCCAGCGTGCCGATATAATCGGCTTCGTCAGCATGCGCCGGGATCGGAATGCCCGAGACGCAGGAGATGGCCGAAGCAGGCCCCTGAACCAGCGCATACGGCATTGGTTTGCCAGCGTTTACCCACTCGGTCCAGATCTGCCCGATATGCTGGCTGGGCACAATCAACCCCACCATGCGCTTGCCGTCAACCTTCATCACCCGCGCGATCGACCAGTTAATCCACTTGCCGTCCAGCGATTTAACAATCAGCGTGCCCCAGGTGTTGGCATAGCGGCCGCCGTCTTTATCATGGGCAAAGGGGATGGGGAAGCTGTCCAGCGTGGCATCATCTCCGCGCAAGATGTTTTGCTGGCAAGGCGCGGCAGCAGAATCAACCCGCACGGGCGGAATGCCGGGCTGGCTGCGTGCCGCCGAGAGCGCCTCAATAATTTGTGGTCCGCTGGATCCCGGAGCCAGCCCCAAAGACATGGCGACGCGGGCATAAGGCATATCGGCACGTGAGGAGAGACTGGCCGGGGCGCCAAACAGGCGAAAACCGGGAGCAACGCCCGCCACCTTATGGAACAGGGGCGCCGGAGACTGGATTTCATAACTGCGGCGGGTGATGGCACTGGGTTCGAAATCGCCGTCAACTTCGCGGGTGACATGCATGATGTCGCCCATGTCATCAAGCGCATCAATAAAACTTCTTAAATCATCATAATACTTCATGCGGCACTCCTCAGGCCGAAGGGGAAGACGAGTGGGGCTGGCCCCAGCGTTTTGTTAAATCGTTATCGAGGCCAAACTGATCCAGAATGCGCGACACGCAGTGATTGATGATGTCATCAGTGGTGGCTGGTTTGTTGTAGAAGGCGGGCATCGGCGGCAACATTATGGCGCCCATGCGCGTCAGGGCGAGCATGTTCTCCAGATGGATGGTGTTAAGCGGCGATTCGCGCGGTACCAGCACCAGCTTGCGTTGCTCTTTGAGCGTGACGTCCGCTGCCCGGGCAATCAGCCCGTCGCCGTAGCCGCAGCGGATGGCGGCCAGCGTTTTCATGCTGCAGGGGACCACAATCATGCCATCGACGCGAAAAGAGCCGCTGGAGATGGCCGCCGCCTGATCGTGTTCACTGTAAGTCTTCGAGGCGAGAGCGATAACGTCCTGTACACTGTAGGGCGTTTCAAGTTGAATCGTGGCACGTGCCCATTTGGAAATGATCAGATGCGTTTCAACGTCGAGCTCTTTGAGCGCGGCCAGAACGCGAATACCAATTGCAGCGCCGGTAGCGCCAGTCATGCCTACGACAAGCTTCATGAGGGTTCCTTTTAATCGAACCTTTGAGTTATAGTTTTAGTTCAAACTGTTTGTGCTCGAACTATAGTTTTATCGTTTTCAGGAGTCAATACAGCCGATGTCAGAAAATCACGATCTCATTGTTGCCGCGCCGCTCTGGCCACACGGAGACAGTTCGCTAATGCATTTGATGCGTCGGGCAGGGCAGCACTCATCGATGTGCTGGACACAGTGCGTCGATACCGGGTTATCGGCGGTGCAGTACGCCATACTGGTGGTATTAGCCGAAGAGACCACCTGCGATCAGCAAACGCTGGGTAACCGGGCAGGGTTTGATAAAGCGACCGGCACCTATGTGATCGACCGTATGACCAAAAGCGGGTTGCTGGATGTCCAGATCGATCCGCAAAACCGCCGCCGCAAGCTGGTGAGGATGACCGCGAGCGGCGAAGCGATGCTCGCCCAGATGATTGAGCAGGCAAAAAGCGCGGAAAAGATGATTACGGCAGGGCTGGATGCGCAGGATATCAGCGATCTGAAACGCCTGCTGAGCAAGCTGGGTGGACTGAAGGAGCATGATGAATGCCTTTGACCCACGTTGAGCCGAAACCAGATTTGACCATCGGCTTTTTGCTGATGCGTCAGTTTACCCTGGCATCCGTTGCCGGGCTGGTGGAGTCTTTGCGTTTTGCGGCGGATGAATCCTTCTCCAGCCGACAGATTTTTTGTCGCTGGGAGTGGATGACCTGCGACGACGGGCCGGTAACGGCCAGCTGCGGGCTGCCTGTCTCGCCGACGGCAAAGCTGGATTTCACAAAAGCGTGGGACTACTTCGTGGTGGCGGGTGGGTTGCTCGAAGAGACGCGTCATTCGCCAGAATGGTTATTGCAGGCGCTGCGCGAACTGCATGCGCGAAACATACCTATCATCACCCTGTGCAGCGGGGCGTTTGTGGCGGGCAACGCGGGCCTGCTGGACGGGCGTCGCTGCGCAATCCACTTCACGACCCGCGATGAATTCCGGATGCGCTTTCCAAAAGCTATTCCGGTGATCGACAAGACTTACATTAAAGACGGCGGGATTATCTCGTGTCCCGGCGGCACGGCCATTGACCTCGCGGCGGATCTCATCCGTCAGCACTGCGGGGTGGTGCGCTCCCAAAAGGTGCTTAAATATCTGCTGGTCGATAACGCCACGCAGTCGACCGCCAGGACCCGGCACAACGCCCCGCTCAACGCGCCGGACGTCTATGAAAACGAGCTGATCGGCAAGGTGATTGGGTTTATGCAGCATCACCTTGATTCGCCGATCCCGCTGGGAGAGGTCGCGGATTTCGCGGGTATCACCTTCCGCCAGCTAAACCTGATGTTTACCCGCTGTACCGGCCATTCGGCGGCGGTGTACTGGCGCAGCATGCGCCTCGAACAGGCGCGTAAGCTGATGGCGGATTCGAGTAACAGCATCAATGCCATCGCGACCGCTACCGGATTTTCGGATGCTTCACATCTGATTTCATGGTTCCGTAAACAGTATGGCGAAACGCCGAGCGCATTCCGCAAGCGGCGCAGGGAAGTTGAAAAACTGGTGAAGAAATAGAAAAGGGCTGCATCGTGCAGCCCTTTGCGTCTCAGAGACTCTGCCGTTTTGGCATCGATGCCTGCATGGTCATCTTTTCACGCGGACGATCGTCGTCCAGAGAGGAAGCATCTTCCAGGCTGCGGGCGTTGGTCTCCGGCGCCAGGAACCACGACACCACCAGGCCAAAGAAGGTGATTGCCGCCGCGATATACATCGTCGGGCCGATGCCAATGCTCTGCAGAGAAACCGGCACCAGCCAGGTACCGACCGCCGCCCCAATTCGCGACAGCGATGTGCCGACGCCCACCGCGCCGGCGCGTATCTCCGTGGGGAAAATTTCGTTTGGATAGACCAGCTGCAACACCTGTGCGCCGCCAATAAACAGCGCGTACAGCCCGAACATCAACAGGATCGCCGCAGACGGCCCATCGCGCAGCAAACCTAACAGCAGCAGCGCCAGCCCCGACCACAGGAAGCTATGCAGCAAGAGTTTACGACGCCCGAGGGTATTCACCAGGCGGGTGGCAATGATGCAGCCCACCACGAACAGCAGGGTGATGGCCACCGACCCGTAGGAGGCCCAGCCGCCGGTCAGGTGCAGCGCATCCAGCACCTTCGGTGCAAAGGCGTAGACGGCAAATACCGGAATGACGGAGCAGGTCCAGAAGATCGTGACGAACGCCATACGCTTGCCGTAGCCGGAGTGGAGCAGGTTGGCGAAAGAGAGATTCTTGCTTTCAGCCTGCGCGGGTAAGTTGTCCAGGCCAAACTCAGGGCCATAAACGCGGCGAATAACCGCTTCGGCCTCGGCGTGTCGGCCTTTGCTTATCAGCCAGCGCGGGGACTCCGGGGTGCCCATGCGCACAATGAACAGCAGGGCGCCAATGATGGCAGTGCTGGCCAGGGTCAGGCGCCAGGCATCAGGGCCGCCAAAATTCAGCAGCGCTTCACCGATCAGATAAGCTGCGGCTGCACCTGCGAACCATAAGATGGTCAGCGTAGCGAGGCACGGCCCGCGATTTTTCTTCGGCAGAAACTCCACCAGGAAGGCGGTGGCGACCGGGTATTCAATCCCCACGGCAACCCCGTTCATAAAGCGCAGCGCAAACAGCATTTCGCCACTTTGTACCCAGTATTGTGCCACGGAGCAGACGACGAACAGCGTCGGGCCAACGAAATAGAGAACGCGACGTCCAAGACGGTCAGTCAGAGCGCCGCCAATAAAGCCGCCAAAGAAGATGCCGATCAACGCCGAAGCGGCAATCAGACCTTCCCAGAAAGCGCTGAGGCCCAGGGCAGGGGAGACTTTCATCATGGCAATGCCGATGATGCTCAGCACATAGCCATCAACAAAGGATCCCCCGCCTGAACGCACGGTCAGCAGCCGATGGAAGCGGTTAAGTGGAACGTCTTCTACAGAAATAGTATTTGACATGGTTACTCCGGTCTTTCTCCGATGACGTTGAATTAACTGTGGTAACACGCCTTATTTACGATGGCGACGTATTACAGACACGCGAAACCGGTGCCGTTATTCAAACGATCGCAGAATAAATGTAGGTCAGGTAAAAAAGTTAAAATGTTATCCAGCGCAGAGATAGCGATCTGGATAAATCAATAAATAGTCATTTGTGGTAATTCATGGCAAATACTCCTCCGGTGCAGGATAGTCGGATAAGATGTTTTTTATTATCGGGTGCTTACTTACTTTCAGTTACTACAGATTCATTTTTTGGCGCCACGCTGCGGGTAGACCGCCAGCAGATTAACGAGCCCAGGCTCACCATGGCGGTGCCCTGCCAGAAGGCGAGGGTCAGCTGTGAATTCAGCATAAAGGCGGCCAGTACCGCCGAGATGATCGGGATGAAGTACGAAGCAGCAGCCAGCACGGTCACATTGCCGTGTAAAATCCCGACGTTCCAGGCCGCGTAACCAAAGCCCATCGCGATGGCGGCCAGCACCAGGCTAATCCCCGCGTGCCAGGAAAGCACAAACTCCGGTTGCGGTGCTAACAGATATTTCAGCCATAATGTCAGGGCGGTTAAAATAAAGAACAGGGTAATGCCGTTATTGCCGTTGGCGATAATTTTGGTTACCACACAATATATTGCCCAAATAATCGCGCCGCTAAAGGCCAGACCGTAACTGAGCGGGTTTTCCATAATGTTGCTGGTCATCTCACTGAACGCGAAGCCTTTATCGCCGCCCAATACCAGGCATATTCCGGCAACAGCTAAAATAACCCCCAGAATAATAAGCGGGCTGGTCTTTTGGCGGTTGACGATAACCGCCAGTAAAATGGTCATGCTCGGCCAGAGATAGTTCACCATTCCGACCTCGATGGCCTGGCGGCCCGAGTGGGTGAAGCCCAGCGAGAGCGACAGACAGAGCTCGTAGCACACAAACAGGATGCTGCCGACGATCAGGTAGAGTGGCGGAAACTTCCGCAGTTTCGGAAAGCCAATGGTGAACAGCAGCAGAATGGCGCTACAGGTGTAGATCAACGCCGCGCCTCCCACCGGGCCAAAACCCTCACTCACGCTTTTAATCAGCCCAACAATCGCGCTCCACAGGAGGATTGCTATGAGTCCGATGAGCGTCGCTTTCTTCTGGGGCATACCCTGTACCTCTGTTTACATTAAGTTCACAACTGAGTCGTCTGACGTGGCGTTCTGTTAATGGCTAGTTAAATCCTGCCTTAAAACTATGCCTCCAGATGAACGCTGTAAATACGTTCTGATGGGTAATTACACCGGAATGTGATCGCTATCTGAAATCATGTAGAAAATAACTACGACGAAAATGTATTTATAAGTAATTGATAATAAATGATTAAAATTACATCTCTCGTATAAATATCCTACTATTTGGTATTTACGTTGTATTTTCTGTGTATACAAAAAATATTCAACCATTGACCTCTTTCACAACCACGTGCAAATTTTTAACAAACGCAGCCTGGTGGGCTGCTGAACAGACTGTCATGGTCGTGAATTCCCCCTGGAGGTTATCGTGTTGACATTTGAAGGTATCTACACCCCGGCAATTACCCCTTACGCAGCCGATGGCAGCATTGATTTCACTCGTTTTTCCGAGGTACTGGAGTCGCTGATTGAAGGCCGCGTACACGGCATCATCATTGGAGGTTCGACTGGTGAATACTACGCCCAGAGTCCGGAAGAGCGTAAGGCGCTGGCCGAGCACGCACGTCAGGTCATTGGCAACCGTCTGCCGCTGATTGTCGGCACCGGCGCCATCCGCACCGAGGACGCGGTGGATTACGCAAAGCATGCCCGGGAAATTAAAGCCGACGCGATCCTGGTTACCTCTCCGCCCTACGCGTTGCCGACCGAACTGGAAAACGCCCATCATGCGTTGACGGTCGATAAAGCCGCGCAGCTGCCGATCATGCTGTACAACTACCCGGGCCGCATGGGCATCACCATGGGGGAGACCTACTTCCGCGAAGTGAGCCGCTCGTCCAACATCGTGGCCATCAAAGAGAGCTCGGGGGATTTCAATAACCTGCACCTGCTGGCCTGCAAATTCCCGAACATTGCGCTCTCCTGCGGCTGGGACGACCAGGCGCTGGAGTTCTTTGCATGGGGCGCGCGCAGCTGGGTGTGTGCCGGCTCCAACTTTATTCCACGTGAACACGTGGCGCTGTATGAAGCCTGCGTGGTGGAAAAAGACTTCGAAAAAGGGCGCAAGATCATGGCCGCCATGATGCCGCTGATGAACTTCCTCGACGGTGGCAAGTTTGTGCAGTCCATCCGTTACGGCTGCGAGCTGAACGGTCTGACTTCCGGTCAGGTCCGCGCCCCGCTGCAAAACCTCGATGAAGACGAGAAAGCGCAGCTGAAAGCGGTGATTGCCGATGTGAAACGGAACGTGGCTGCGGTCACGGTGGTGTAAGGGGGCAGAATGAAACAGCTTCAGACGCTTAATGACGTCACGCGCCTTGCGCACGATCTCCCGCTTCCTGACAAGGCGTTTATCAACGGCCGTTTTGCCGCCGCGCGTTCCGGTAACACGCTGACGACGTACAATCCGGCGACCGGTGAGGCCATCGTCAATATCGCAGCCTGTGATATTGACGACGTTAACGCGGCGGTAAGCGCCGCAAGAACGGCCTTTGAGGCCGGTAGCTGGAGCAAGCTGGCGCCGGGCGAGCGTAAGTCCGTGCTGCTTAAGCTGGCGGCGCTGATGGAACAGGAGCTTGAGTCGCTGGCGGTGCTGGAAAGCCTCGACAGCGGCAAACCGGTTAGCGAGTGTCTGGCCGTGGACGTGCCGGAGACTATCCATGTGCTGAAGTGGCATGCGGAAGCGATCGACAAGCTTTACGATCACACGGCGCCGGCCGGTAACGCCATGGCGCTGGTGGTGCGTGAGCCAATTGGCGTGGTGGGCTGCGTCCTGCCCTGGAACTTCCCGCTGTTGATGCTCGCCTGGAAAATTGGTCCGGCGCTGGCGGCAGGCTGTTCGGTGGTGGTGAAACCGGCTGAGCAGACCTCTCTGACCTCGTTGCGGGTGGCGGAGCTGGCGTTTGCGGCAGGCGTACCGGCGGGCGTGCTGAATATTGTCACCGGTACCGGGCAAGCGGTGGGCGAGCCGATAGGTTTGCATGCCGATATCGATATGGTGAGCTTCACCGGCTCCACGGCAACCGGACGCCGTTTTCTGCATTATGCGGCGGAGTCCAATCTTAAAAAGGTGGTGCTGGAGTGCGGCGGCAAAAACCCGGCGCTGGTCTTTAATGATGCCGATGATATTGCTGCGGTAGCCGGACACGTACTTAACGGCGCATTCTGGAACATGGGCGAGAACTGTTCTGCCACCTCGCGTCTGCTGGTACAGGAAGAGGTAAAAGAAGCGCTGCTGGCGGAGATGGCGAAGCAGATAGGCGGCTGGACGATGGGCAACCCGCTCGATCCGCACAACCGGCTTGGCACGATGGTTTCCCCGGAACACTTCAGCAAGGTGAGCAGCTACCTCGACACGGCGCGTCAGGAAGGCTTGCGCGTACTGCATGGCGGTGACACGGAGCAGGGCGCTTACGTGCAGCCGACGGTAATCGACGGCGTCACCCCTGAAAGCGCGCTGTTCAGGGAGGAGATTTTTGGACCGGTGCTGTGCGTGACCACCTTTAAAACCGAAGCCGAAGCCATTGTGCTGGCGAATGACACGCCGTATGGCCTGGCAGCGTCGGTCTATACCAGCAAGCTTAATCGCGCGATCCGCGTATCCCGCGCGATTCGCGCCGGAACTGTGACCGTGAACTGCTTTGGGGAAGGGGATGCCACCACGCCTTTTGGCGGCTATAAGCAGTCCGGCTTTGGTGGGCGTGATAAATCGGTGTTTGCCCTCGATCAGTACACCGAACTGAAGACCATCTGGATTGATGTTGCAGAACACGACGCCTGAAGCCGGATCCAACGGCCTGGAAGCGAGAATGCCTTTCTGATTCTGTCTTCTGGTGGCGGCGAGCCTTAAGAGAACGCAGGGACGCATCTTCTCTCACCGGCAGAACACCGCCTTTTTCACCCGCGTGTCAGCAGTGAAATGGGCAGAACGTGATCCCGGCGGTGGATAATTTTTGCTGTAACGCCCCTTTATCTGTAGGTTAAGCAGCATAACAGGTTGATATTCAGGAGGCGGTAATGGGAACGGGGAAGGCAGCGCTGTATGAGGATCTCAAGCGGCACATCTTAACGATGGAACTCGATCCGGATGAGCTGCTGGATGAAGCCAGCCTGACCGCGCAATACGGCCTGTCACGCACGCCGGTGCGCGAAGTATTTCAGCGCCTGGCGGGTGAAGGCTATCTTGAGATTGTCGAAAAGCGCGGCGTTCGCGTTATCCCCATGAGCCATGCGACGCTGCGTAACTTTTTCCTGGTGGCGCCAATGATCTACGCGGCCACCGGACGTCTTGCGGTACAACACTACAAGCCGGCGCAGTTAAAGGCGCTGAAAGAGACGCAAAAGCGCTTTCGCAAAGCGGTACACAGCCATGATGCAGAAGCGCTGGCGCTGGAGAACAACCGCTTTCACGAAATTATGGGCGAGATGGCGGCCAACCCCTATCTGCAGCCGAGCCTTGGGCGTTTGCTGATTGACCATTGCCGCATAGGTCATACTTTTTTCCGGCCGCGGAATGAGGATATGGAGCGACGTCTGCAGCTTTCTGCCGATCATCACGATGCTTTTATTGCCGCACTGGAGGCGCGCGATGAGCAGGCCGTGGTGGATTTAGTGTTTGAACACTGGGAGCTGTCGCGGGAAAACATGGAGATGTTTATTGCCCCTCAGGGATTGAAAGCCGATGAGCGTGTGCAGTCTCCCGAGTAACCCCTCATAAACACCAGCCTGCAGGCATCCGCCTGTAGGATTTAACAGTACCAGAAACAGCCTTATCGCCGCACGTGCGGGGGCTTTCGCACGTCTGAATTAACCTTGATTTAACTAAATTTATACTTGTTGTATACATGAGATATACATCACGTATTCATTTTTTTAGCCTGGCTAACATAATCCCGGCCTCGCATTTCAAGCGAACAAGCAAACATGACAGCGTACCGGAGTAATTAACGTGCAAAAGATCACCTCTCTTCCTGCCGATGACGCCCTGCCAGGGTGGTATCACACCAGTCCATCGCGCACCCCGCGTCCTGCCCATGTGGGGCAAAAGCATGCGCGTTGGGCAATCGTTGGTGCCGGGTTAACCGGGCTTGCTGCGGCGCGTCAGATGGCGCTTAACTTCCCTGATGATGAAATCGTGTTGATTGAAGCGCAGGAGGTGGGGTTTGGTCCTTCCGGGCGTAACGCCGGTTTTGCTATCGACGTGCCGCATGACATTGGCGCGAAGGACTATATCGGCGATGTGAAAACCGCCAACCTGATACTCAAGCTCAACACCCTGGGGCAGGACTACCTGCGCGCTATCGTGAAGGAACAGGGGATCGCCTGTCAGATGTCCGAGTCCGGAAAATACCAGGCGGCGGTGGGCGAGCAGGGCGTGGCGATTCTGGAGGCCTATCGCCGTGGGCTGGAGAAGATTGGCCGTGAAACGCAGATGATTGCAGGCAGAGATCTCCCGGAACATATCGGCACCTCGTACTATAAACAGGCGCTCTATATTCCGGGGACCATTCTGCTCCAGCCGTCTGCGCTGGTAAAAGGGTTGGCAAACAGTCTGCCTTCGAACGTGACGCTTTACGAACATACGCCGATCGCTTCCATTGATTACGGCGATAAAATCACGCTGGTGCATGATAACGGCTGCATCACAGCAGATAAGCTGATCCTGGCGAATAACGCTTTTGCATCGCACTTTGGCTTCCTGCGCGGACGGCTGTTGCCCACCTTCCTGTACGGCAGCCTGACCCGTCCGCTGACGACCGACGAGCAATCCTTGCTGGGCGGCAAGCCGGTGTGGGGCGTGATCCCGGCGCATCCGTTTGGCAGCACCGTGCGCCGCACGATGGATAACCGCATTCTGATGCGTAATAGCTTTAGCTTCCACCCGGATGGCCGCCCGCGGGAGTATCACCTGAAGAACTTTATTGCCCGGCACCGTAAATCTTTTGAGCGGCGCTTCCCCACGCTTAATCAGGTCGATTTTGAATATTCCTGGAGCGGGGCCATTTGTCTGTCAGAAAATCATGAAGGCTTCTTCGGCCAGCTGGCCCACAACGTCTACGGTGCACTGTGCTGTAACGGCCTGGGGATCACGCGCGGCACGGCCACGGGCAAACTGCTGGCGGATATGATTGCGGGCGAAAACAATGAATTAATTCAGTTTCTCAAGTCATCACCAGGGCCAAATAAAACGCCGCCGGAGCCGTTTTTGTCGATTGGCGTCAATTCGGTGTTGAAATGGGGACAATACAGAGCAGGGCTTGAGGTATAGCCTTTACCTCATTGATAACACAATGGTTTATGCGCTAACAGGGTTGCTGAAGCAACCCTGAAACAACATCACAAAAGCACCTGCCAGGTAGATGCTTTTGGCCAACTAATATGCGTTAGACTTTGCCAAGCAGAATATTCAACATGCGGCGTAATGGTTCCGCCGCTCCCCACAATAGCTGATCGCCAACCGTCAGAACCGAGTAGACAGGGTCATTGTTTAGCGCCATTTTCTTGTAACGGCCAATACCAACCTGAAGCGAACCGCTGATATGAGCCGGGGTCAATTTACTGACACTTTCATCCTTGGTATTGGGCACATAGTTAACCCAGGGGTGGGAATGCGTGATTAACTGTGCAAATTCTTCTTCGCTAACTTCACGCTTGAGCTTCAGGGTTATTGCAGCACTATGGCAGCGGATCACGCCGACACGAATACACAAACCATTTACCGGGATCGTACCAGGAGCAAGACCCAGAATTTTGTTTGTTTCTGCCTCACCTTTCCATTCTTCACGGCTATTACCATTCCCTAAATCGCTGTCAATCCATGGAATGATGCTACCCATTAACGGTGCGCCGAAATGGTGGATGGGCATGTCAGCACTTTTAATCAGTTCACTGACCTTATTGACTAACGGAAGCACGGAACCTGAAGATGCCAGTTCATCGGAGGTTAAATGCTGACTTATAAATGCGCTTTGAGCGATTAATTCCCTAACATATTGAGCTCCTGCACCGGATGCAGACTGATAGGTCATCACACTCATCCATTCGATCAAGTCAGCCTGTATCAACCCTGCTAGTCCCATCAGGCTCAGCGTGATGGAACAGTTGCCGCCGACAAAAAGTTTAATTCCCTCTTTGACTGCGCGATCAATAGTGGGGCGATTGACGGGGTCGAGAATAATGCAGGCGTTGTCATCCATCCGTAGCGCAGAGGCCGCGTCAATCCAGTAGCCTTTCCAGCCTTGATTAATTAAAGCTGGGTATATTGCTTTAGTATAATCACCCCCCTGGCAGGTTATGATGATATCCATTTCGGCCAGGGCACTTATGGAATTAGCATCCTTGAGTGTGTAGCTGACGCCGCCAATGACGGGCCCGGCGGCACCGGCACTTGAAGTACTGTAAAAATGAGCAGAAATATGGTCGAAGTCGTTCTCTTCGACCATTCGCTGCAACAAAACAGAACCCACCATACCTCGCCAACCAACAATGCCAACCTGCTTCATGTTCTTAGCCTTAATAACGTTATGAGAATGCTCGTTTTTTAGAAATACTTTATATCGCATTCCAAAATGAAGGTCATTACGAATGACATCAAATCCCTTCATTATTAAAATGTTTCATATGGTATCAGCGATTTTTATACCTGGCTCATAGAATAACGATACTAGCCATCTAATATAAAAAACAAAATAAATTGAGTCGATGCTTAACGATATAAGTATTAAAAGGAAAGGATACGCACCAATGAAACCGAATGCGTGTCTCTCAGATACACACTTTTGGTAACAAAGGGACTTCCCTTCCAAATTCGTATGACTCATCATTATTTACCACGGCGGGCATACTTTATACTGCCTGCAAAATTGCAGATAGTTGAACTACAAAATCATGCCAGGGGAATGTCTTCAAGACTGGTATAAATGACTAGTCCATGTTTTCGTGCTATTTCAATATCCATATCAGCCCCTTTAGAAGCACCTTCAATTCGGTAAATGGCATCACATTTAGTGATAAGCCGGTGCGCAACCGGATAGATCATGGACTCGCCTATCTCATCGTCGATAGATTCAGAACCTGCAGATCTCGCCAGGGGTAATGCCAGCCATTCGCCGATAACGGGAATGTGTCCTCGCTGGTATACCGCCAGCGCTGCAGTTTCCAGTCGAGCGAGATTAGCATCGATCAGTTCTTGCTTCCCTTCAGTTCCGCTACGGTATGGGCCAGCAATCAGAATGAGTTGTTTAGTCATGAGAACCTCATAAAACGCCTTTCAGGGCTACGTGATAAAGTAACATGATGGTTTTACCATCAACAATTAGACCACTTTCTACAGCGGCATGATTTGTATCGAGGGGAAGCTCCAGCACGTCGATATCTTCACCTTCCGCTTTTATGCGGCTTTTTCAGGCCACACCATCAGTTAAAAATCTTTTACTTTCAACGAAATATCTTTGTTTATCTTTCATAAAAACAGGAAAGCGAAACTGACACTGCCAGTCACCGTTTTGTCGCCGAATCTCAACGTCTATTTTTTAGCACATATCCGTTACCGGAAAAGATCTGGCTTTGACGATCCGTACTTATGCACGTTTTTTCGCATTATGGCCCCTGAGCACGATGAGGTAACATCATAAACGGCGGTATCGTGCATAATCAAGATCATTCGTGCATTAAAATGAAAAGTTACATGCTCACCAGTCAACGGAGATAACTCATCCTTGAACATCTTCTGGTCGATGGACGGGTAACGGACTGTGCTTTCCAGTTTCTTATTGCCCAACAGAAGTTGCATTACCCGGATACGCTTGATTTTCTTGTATATCAGGTAAGATTTTGTTCTTCTTCTGGAATATGTGCTGATTAGTTCCGACCCGAGGCCGAAACAAGAAGTCTGTACTATGCAAATTGCCAGGGTTTATCAATGCAGCAACAGCTTCTCTTGTCCCTTATGAGCGAGGAGCGGAAGGTGGCAACGTTTTATTTATACATCGTCGACGTATTGAACAACGGAGAGAAGAACAGCGAAGATATATCAACGAAAATGCTGACATTGGAAATGTAGTAGTCAAAAAAACGGGTAGTTTCTACCACCCGTTTTTAATATACCGCTTTACGAGGATTACTTAATCTGATTTGCCTGTTGCAGTGGCAGCACCAGGTTCATGTCGTTCTTAATGTTAGTATCAAAAGTGGAGGCAATCTGTTTCAGAACGTCGCGATCGCCGTCGATCTTCGCCTTACCGTTTGTGATTAAATCATCAATTTTCTCTTTACCGGCAACAACAGCGATAAGATCAACTTTCGAAATCTGAAGGTTAACATCCGCTTTCTGAGCCGGCATATCGTCAGTCAGTTCAACATAGTTCAGCACACCGTTATGCAGGTCGAGCAGGAACTTGTCGCCATCCATATTCAGAGCAATGGTATGGTTACCCAGTTTCTCTGCTTTAATCTGATCGGAAATCATACTGATGTAAGACATCAGCAGTTTTGGTGGCAGGTTAGCAATAACTTCCGGAGACGCGGTGCTTAACTTATTCGGTACACTACCGCCCACACGCAGTTCATGTGCGCCTGACAGATAAAGGTTACGCGTCAGCGCTGTTTCTTCCTGATAACCAATTTGCTCCAGGGCATCAGCCATCAGATAGTTTGCATTTTTGTTCGATGCATCATAAGAAACTATGTTGTTCAGCAGATCGACTGCGAAACGATAGTCGCCCTCTTTATAGCTCTGAACAGCCAGATCAACGACCTTGCTTTCACCACCCATTGCTTTCACGTAACGCTTACCACGTTCAGCGTCAGGATATTTCGCCAACTCAGCAGCGTTGCCACTGAACCAACCCAGATTTTTAATGTAGGTAGATTTCAGGTTGTTGCGCGTGTTGCCGTAGTAAGGACGGTTATCCCACTTGTTGAACACTTTTTCTGGCAGTTTTGCATTTTCAGCAATATCGTCAGGACGATAGCCATAGTTGGCGTAACGGATAGTGGTGTTGTAAAGAGACTGATAGGCATCACGCTGGTCTTTCAGGTACTCAACCACGTTCTCGTTGCCCCAAACAGGCCAGGTATGTGGGCCGAACTGAACTTCAACCTCATTACCCCAACGTGCGATGGCGTCATTAATGTAAGATGCCCACTCACTTGCATCACGTGTCTTAGCACCACGCAGGGTGTAGATGTTGTGTTGCAGATGGTTAACTTCTTCCGCCATAGACAGTGCTTTCCACTGTGGGATATATACCACCATTTCCGCTGGTGCTTCGGCACCTGGCGTCAGATAGAAGACAAAATCCACACCATCAATAGTTGCTTTCTCACCATCTTTGGTAATGAAGTGGTTAGGGATTGCCAGGGAGGATGCGCCATTCGCCAGAACAGGGCCGAGCGCCGCAGTGATGGTACCAGTAGGATCCTGCTTGAGGACGTTACCGTATTGATAGCCGGCACGACGTGCCATGATGTTACCTGCCATCACGTTCTCACTGACGGCCTCCTCAACAAAACCTTCTGGGGCGTAGTAAGGAATTTTACCGCTCTTAATGTCTTCTGGTGTTGCAAGACCCGCAGCGTAGATACCCGCAAAACCACCAAAGTGGTCAGCATGGCTGTGAGAGATAATGACGCCTTTCAGTGGCTTTTTACCACGCTCTTTTTCATACAGTTCAATAGATTTTTTGAAAGAGTCGACCGAGTATTCAACGTCATACAAAACGATGCCGCTTTTGGTTTCGATAATGGTCAGGTTGGAAATGTCCTGCCCACGAACCTGATAAATGTGGTCGGATACTTTGTACAGTCCGCCACGGTTTACCAACTGTGCATGACGCCACAGGCTTGGGTTTACCGATGCTGGTGCTTCTTTGTTCTGCATAAAGTTCATGCCGGTCGCGCTGATGACGCCCGGAATATCACCGTTATTGAGCAACGGAGCAATGAAACCTTTATCTACGTTTTCGAAATCGGTTTTGCTGGCAAAATCGAGCTGCTTATAAACGGCTTCATTTTTAGTTTTGGTCACATCAGTAGCAGGCTTGCTCTCAGCAGAAAACTGGTAATCAGCAGCTAAAACAGACCCTGAAATCATTAATCCCGCACATAACAGTGCCAACGGCTTTATTTTCATCATGTTGAATTTCTCTTTAGTATCCATAAGGTGATACATTTTTGACCTTGAAAACGAAACATAGTGATTTGAACCAATTACCGAAAAGAATAGTCCCAAATGGGATTTGTGGTAGAAAAATAACGTTCATTAATAAAGTTGTTGGAGTTAAGCGGAGTAACAGGCTGATTTATCTAGGTAAATAAAATTTACGCGATGTTTTTCGATACTCGTTATCAGTCCTGAGTTTGAGTTGAATGCTTACTAACATCACTTACCGTCCGCTTTTGGCTGTGAGTTCAACTGATGGACGCAACACATTGATTGAACCGCTCTGCGGGTGATTCATAGTCTAGCGTTTTTCTCGGCCTCTCGTTGAGCTGCTTGGCAATACTGTTTAGTCGTTGTTGGCTGTGAACCGATAAGTCAGTTCCCTTTGGAAAATATTGTCTGAGCAACCTGTTCGTATTTTCGTTTGAGCCACGTTGCCAGGGAGATTGAGGATCACAAAAATAAATCTGAATGTCTGTCGCTACAGTAAATCGGGTGTGGCTGGTCATTTCAGCCCCCCGATCCCATGTTAGTGTTTTATAAAGCTCAACAGGTAATTCCCGGGCTTGTCTGATGAGCGCAGATATAACCGTTATGGTCTTGTTGTCTCTGATTTTGGTTAGCATAACAAAGCGGGAATGCCGTTCTACGAGGGTGACGATATAGGAGTTTTTCGAGCCCTGGATCAGATCACCTTCCCAGTGACCAGGTATGGCTCTGTCTGCGGCTTCCGGTGGCCTTTCGCTGATAGGTATCGCATTCGGGATTTTCCCTAATCCTTTCCCTTTAAGTGATGACGTTCGGGATCTACGAACCGCTCTTCCGCTTCTGAGGCATTGCTGCAGCTCTTTTTTTAATGCCCCCCGGGTTTGTATAAAAAGCGTTTTATATATCGTTTCATGTGACACGTGCATTCCCTGATTATCCGGATAACAGCGTTTCAGCCAACCGGCGATTTGTTCCGGCGACCAGTCCTGATGCATCTTCTCTGCGATGATTTTACACAGTGTGGGTCTTTCAATTAGCTTGCAAGGTTTTGGTCTCAGACCATTTTCCCACGCAGCAGTATCCGCTTTTGATGCACGGTATTGTTTTGCACCACCGTGCCTCTTGATCTCGCGGCTAATCGTTGAAGGTGCTCTCGATAGCTTGTTTGCGATCGCTCTGATGCTGATTTTTTCTACCAGCGCTCTGGATATTTCCTCTCTTTCATCAAGTGAAAGAGCTAACGGATGCCGCTTTCGGACAGGGGGACGATATCCACCAGTCTGGTGGATAGTGGGCATAATAGAAGAATGATATCTGTCGAACATTCTGGCGATATCATGCAGGGAATCACCTTGCTTATACCGGTCCCAGATAATCGCTTTCTGTTCTGGCGTGTAGTTAATGCGCGTTCTTCGTTTCATGGCAACGTCCCCCTTGATTAAGGATAGCGTTGCAACGACCCGTTGAACTCACAGCACTAAGCGGACACTGTGAGTGGGTCAGACGATAATCTGTGAGCGAAGAGCAGGCATTGATTACTTGCTCAATGAATGGTCAATTAGCATCGGTGTTGCAACTGAAATAAAACTAAATCCGGACTCTCATTTGTGAATGACGAGTCTGCGACAGGCGTGCCAGCCAGCCCTCTGTATATTTCATTAGACTAAAAAGAGGGAAGGCTGTGCTCAGGATTAACCCGTCTTCCTGATGGATTGCGGTACAGGCAGGGCAAATCGATTTTCCAGGGCGAGGGCAATACCGTCTTCCGTCAGTTGTTGCGTTTCGATACCCTCTGCGGTGATCGTCTTCAGCAAATTACCTAGCAAAATCAGGCGACCCTCGGGGGCGTGCTGCACGATCAGTAACTTCTGCACAAAGATGGCATCAGGATGGGTGGAATTGAGGTAGTTGGCTGGGACGAAATCAATCCACTCCTGGGGGGACAGATCAAAACTGTATTGATTAGCCCATGCACCCTCCACCTTCGCTTGTAGCAGGTACTCGTTATTAACGTCACGGATAAGTCGAAAAGTGTCGAAATCCTGTTCGATATCGGTATCTGTCATGTCTATGGCGAGCGGCGCGCGAATGCCATAGCTGCCGAACCCCAGGTCGCAAAGCCACAGGCGGTCATCAACTTCAGCAATTAATGCCATATGCGTTTTAGGTCGGCGTGCCGGGTAGAACATCGGGCGAGCGGCAACGAAACGGTAGGTAATACCTAAAGCGTCCAGTGCCATGGCAAATAGCCCATTAACCTCATAGCAGTATCCACCACGGCCTCGGTGTAGCAGTTTATCTGCAATGTCTTCGGGTACCAGGGATACGACTTTGCCAGCCTGTACATCCAGATTCTCGAAGGGTACCGAAAAGAGTTGATGGCGCATGAGCGCGTGCAGCGTGGCGGTATCGGCGGCTGCATGCCCGGTGTAGTTTATGCGACGGAAATAAGCAGAAAGATCGAAGTTATCGCTATGCATAATGCCTCCTTGATTGAGCGGGTTCGGCACCACTATAGAAGGGCCACATCATTGTCTGTATAGTCAGATCTATCGAAAATCAGACTGTACAGTTCGCAATGTCCGCTCCACGTCTGTTGTCCCCACATTACCGCCGCATTGCTGAAATGCTGCGCCTTACCCTTGCATCAGGTGTATTGCGAGTCGGCGACAGGATGATCTCCGCGCGTAAACTGGCCGAACGAGAGCAGGTTAGCCTCCCAACGGCACTGGAAGCACTCCGTTGTCTCGAGGCCGAGGGCCTGATTGTTGCGCGTCCGCGTTCGGGCTACTTCGTTTGCCAGATAAACACATCTCAGAACATGCCGTCTTCCCAGGATTTACCTGGCCCAGTCCCCGTGACAATGTCAGCATTAGCCCGTTCACTATTTAGTAGCTCAGAAGCCCGTCTGGTGCCGCTTGGTGCAGCGCTGCCCGATCCAATATGGTTGCCAACAAACACGCTACAGCGGGCGCTACAGACTGCAACCCGTCGCCTGGACGCGCACGGGCAGAGCTACAGCCTGCCGCCGGGAAGGGCAGACCTGCGCAGAAATATAGCCGTACGCGCTGCACAGTGGGGAGCCCGTTTTGGTTCGGATGATCTCGTCATCACGGCTGGAGCGACGCAGGCACTGCGTCTGGCTCTGCGGGCTGTAAGTCAGCCTGGTGATGTAGTGGCAATTGAACAACCTGCCTACTTCGGTACGCTCCTGCTGCTTGAGGACTTAGGCCTCAAGGCATTGCAAATTCCCACGGATCCTGCTGAAGGCTTGTTGCTGGCATCTCTGGATGAAGCTATTCAGCGCCACCGTCCTGCCGCCGTGCTGGCTTCGCCCACGGTGCAAAACCCACTCGGCGCCAGTATGCCCGTCACCCGCAAGCAGCAACTTGTTGCTCTGATTGAACGTGCAGGCATCCCTTTAATCGAGGACGATGTGTATGGTGATCTGGCCGGTGAAGGGCAGCGTCCTCCGGCCTGCAAGGCGTTCGACCAGAGCGGGAGTGTGATCTACTGCAGTTCATTATCCAAAACCCTTGCCCCAGGCTGGAGAATAGGGTGGGTTGCGGCAGGACGCTATCACACTCAGGTATTGCATGCTCGCATGGCCGGGGACTGGGCTGGCGCACCGCTGCTTGAGGCTGCCGCGAGCGATATACTGGCAAGTGGGGATTACGAGCGTCATTTGCGACGCTTGAAGTTCCGGATCTCAGAGGGGGTACAAGCCGTTATCGCCCGGGTCAAGGCCAGCTTCCCGCAGGGCACTCGTGTTACCGTGCCGACAGCCGGTTTCTTGTTGTGGATAGAACTCCCGCATCCGCTGAATTCATTGGTGGTACACCGTCGCGCGTTGGCGCTCGGCATTGGTGTCAGTCCTGGCCTCCTGTTTTCTCCAGGGGCTGAGTTTCAGAACTTCCTGCGGTTAAATTGTGCGAATGAACCCTCGTCCACGCTGCTCAATGCCGTTGAAAAGATCGGTGCGCTTTGTCATGAACTGGCAGGTCAGCGCAAATAACGAATGCCTGCCTAAGTCCAGACTTAAAGAATATAAACATGGGACTGTGGGGCCGCACTACTATAGGCCAGGAAAAACGCCATACGATGAATCACCCGCACATCCATCGGTTGAACTCACAGCGAGGAGCGGACGGAATGTCATCGTTCAGCATTGGGGCTGGTGAGAGTATTAATTTCAGCAAGCAGCCAGCGTTCAAAACTTTCCAGCGCAGCCTCATTGATCCCCGTTTCCGTCGGTTTTACTAAACAGAATTTTTTGCTCAGGCATCCTGAGGCTGGCCAGGGCGAAACTAGCATACCGCAACGTAATTCATTCTCGACATACATACGTGGAACCAATGCTACGCCTTGTCCTGCGATGACCGCAGCGATAGCCATTTCATGTAGATCGTAGCGCACACCCTGAGCCGGATTATCGAGGTGTATTTCACATTCCCGGGCATAGTGATGCCATGCATCAGGGTTCTGTCTACGGTGAATACGCGGAAGTTCGTTTAACTGTCGATTGACGTCATTATTTGTTAGCAGTGCGGGATTGCAAACCGGCAGCAGATTTTCCTGAAACAGAAATTGCATACGCATGCCTGCCCATGCGGAATGTTCAAAATGAATGACGGCGTCAAAGCCACTTCCAGGCAAAATGAACGGATCCGTTCTCGCCGCAATATTTAACGTTATGTCCGGGAACAAATAATGAAAGCCGCTCAGGCGGGGAATAAGCCAACGGCAGGAAAAGGTCGGCAGGACGGCGATATCCAGACTCCTGCTGCCCTCAGGCATGCCAATGATGTACTGCGTATCTCTTTCGAGCCGTTCGAGCGTTTCACGCACGCAATGCGCATAGCGCGCACCGACAGGGTTAAGCTTTACCCGGCTTCCCATACGGTCAAACAGTTTACAGTTCAGCAACGCTTCAAGACGCGCAATTTGACGGCTAATCGCCCCTTCCGTTAACGATAACTCCTCTGCGGCCCGGACGAAATTACCGTGTCTTGCGGCGGCATCAAAAGCATGCAGAGACGCACTGCTGGGTATTTTTTTGCGCATAAATGTGTTCCTTACTCAGTGCCTACAACATGCTCTCATTGACTTAATGTCACTGACTCGTGACATATTATCGTTTTTAAGCGGGATAACCAGCCTGTAGCATGATGAAAAATCATTGAGCAAATAGTATTTGCTTGCGTGTATCACTCATGTGGAGATGGGCTGATGTTCTATACCGTGGAATGCTCTTATAACGACCCTGAAAGCGAAGCAGAATGGAATGCCTTTTACAGCCAGCAAAAACTACCCGCATTGATATCTGTTGCTGGTTTCACAACCTCTCAACGCTTTCGCGCCGTCAAACCCGGCTGTCCTGTTTACCTTGCCATTCACACTATTAATGATGCGGATATTCTCAGCAGTGAGGATTACCGTTTAAAAGGTGGTGGTAATTTCTCTCGCTGGCAGGGTTGCATTACTGACTGGCATCGTAACCTCTACGGAGGTGAAAGCCTTGCTCCAGCGATCTCTTCTGATGAAATTCTGCTATTGAGCGCAATGCCAATAGACTTTGTAGAGACAGAACTGGGATATCGGAGTCTGGAGATGCAGGCGGTGGGGCTGGATAAGTGCCCTGACTATCGCATTGCATATGTCTTGCCTGTGGAGATGGCCTCGCTGTTTACAGATATGTCTGGTGTGCATCTCTACCAGCCTCTGACACCGCAGTTGCTGAGTTCTGAAGAAGGGAAGTGATAACATCATGCCTAATCTTACTTTTTATATTTCTGAAAAACATTCTGACAAGTTTCAAAACCTTGATGATTTTACCAATAAATGCAGCGCTCTCTGCTGTGACATTCTCGGTGCAGAACCCAAAAACGTGCATATCATTTTTGTCGACGTTAAGCCGGGATGCGGTCAACCGGTCTATGCCGAGCTCTTTTATCGTCTGACAACATTGCGAACCCATGAAGTCATGGAGAACTTTATGCGAGAACTGGATTTTGCAACTCAACAGGACTCTGGTCTGATGGCTCGTATTCGCTGTTTTGGCTCCCTGGACGAACACCTGTTCGCCCGCAACTAATCCCGAGGTAATGATGAGCCATCCCTTTCCTTTTCGTCAAATTGGAGATTTTCAAATAACAGCGCTGAGTGACGGCAATATGACAGCCAGTCTGGATTTACTCTCAGGCATTGAAAGAGCTGATGCGCACGTTATTCAATGCAGTGCCGGAATCAGTGAACCCGGTAATATCCATATAAACTGTTACCTTATTCGCGGCCAGGGACGAATTATTCTGGTTGATGCAGGCACAGGCCCGCTGAACAACATGGCGGGACAACTCAACGCAAACCTTGCAGCAGTGGGTGTCAGCCCTGACGACGTCGATACTGTTTTATTAACACACTGTCATCCGGATCATATTGGAGGCCTGCTGGATTCGGAGAAACAGCCCGTTTTTAAACACGCGGAAATTCTTCTTCATCCTCTCGAAGCGCAACACTGGCAGGATGATGAAAAACTCAACATAGCGAATGAGCGCGGGCAACGTAATTTTTGGCTGGTCCGTCAAACCTTAGACGCTTATGCCCGGCAGGTGCGTTTTTTTAACGGCGACAAAATAGCAGACGGTATTCTGCCGGTATGGCTACCGGGTCATACGCCCGGGCATACCGGTTTTCGCATCAATGCGGATGATAAATGTTTATTAATATGGGGAGACATTGTCCATTATCCTCATATTCAGTCAGCGCAACCGGCAGTTTCTATTTTATTTGACACAGATCCAGCTCTGGCTGAGGAAACAAGAAAGATAATGATGGAAAAAGCCGTCAGCGAAAAACTGATCGTTGCGGGCATGCACTTAGGTCAGGCGGGGTTTGCCAGCGTTCTCAGGACAGGCAATGGATACTGCATTTCCTACTCTGAAAAAGCCTGACGGGGCTGTCACTGGTTAAAGGGCTGTAAGCCTTGATGCAGGCGCAGGAGATCACTTGTTATCCTGTGCGCAAACCCCTGCACAGTTGACAAGAACCTTCGGAAGATCGGCGGAAGTAATGAATCACTGACCTGCTCGCTGTTAGTTCGGTCGCCATTTGCTGGCGACCGATTTGCGCAAATACTACCTTTAGTTACTTCCTCAGAATCTGTCCAACGTCTATCCGATTTCCATCCGGATCAGCGAAAACAAATGCCCGAATGCCGTATTCTTTATCCTGTAGGCCTTTGATAATTTTGGCACCGATATTCTGACATTGGGAATAAAATGCATTTGCGTCATCTACAAGAAGGTGCGCGACTGGAAAGGAAGGTGCTTTGTGGTGTGGTTGCAGAGTCAAATGTAGCTCAGCGTCTTCACGCTTTAATATCATGAAGCCCACAGGGTCTCCATTTGTAAAAACAGCATTGAAATTCAGTCCATTGATGTAGAACTCGCTGGAAATTTTGATGTTTTTTACTGGTATTACGGCTGCTATACGACCAAATATAACGGGATGCGGCATGATCAACCTCGTGGTTGTTAATCAATAGCATAGCGATGGGCGGTGCCGTAGCTAAGCAACTGGGCGGTGCCAGGTTGTTGATAAAATTATGATATTTTTTTCATAAATGGAAATAAAATTTTTAAGTGCAGTAAAAAATACTTATGCGCTAACTATCTGTTGCGATATTAACGTCCGTTTATGGCACTTAACTGACCGCTGCCCTGGACGGTTTTGAACGAGGCGCGAAAGTAAGAACATACTCTTCCAACCAGCTACACTGCAAACCAGCCCACCGCATTTGATAATCCAGGGAAGCATTGGCATGGCGCAATCCACAAGTGAGGAAATTACGCCATGCCTGCCACTGATGTGCAGCTATGCTTTTCTCTTGCTCTCGTGATTTGCCAGTTGCCGAATAAACTCTTCAGCCGTGCAACCTTGTTGTAACGCTTCAAGCAACAGCTGCTGCTGTGTTTTTGGCACCAGACCACCCAGCGGCGGATCGGTATCAAGATTGGTCGGGAAGGAATAGCCTTCACCGCTTGCTGCCACAACCGCTTGTAACTGCTCATCAGTTAATGGTTTCTTCCGCAAAATGGGATAAATCGCCTCCATGACTTTGACGTGATTCACTTTTTCCATTGTTTTGCCAAATGCGGATGAGACCTGCAGCAAATTAGCCGTACGCACATGGTCCTGCGTAACGTTATTCCCCGCAGCATGGAACAGGGCCGGATTGAAGAATAACCCGTCGCCTTTTTTCAGTGGCAACTGAATGGCATGCTGCTGGAAAAATTCAATAAAACGCGGATCGCGCCATGCCAGATATCCTTCGGCATATTGCTGCGACCACGGTAAAAGCTGCGTCGGTCCTGACTCTACCGGCATATCGCTATGGGCGACCGCCCCCTGAAGCGTCAGGTATTGCGACAGAATCTGCAGAGGCAACGGGAAGCGGGCGACCACCTCATTAATCTGGAAACCGAGATGGTAATCCCGATGCGGCTGTTGCGCTTTGCCGCCAGGGCGGACCTGATTCACCTGTGCCGTGATTTCATAGCCGGGGCCAACCCAGGCTTCGCAAATCAGGGCCAGTAAAGGATTGCTGTAGTAGTCGACGAAGGCATCGGCATCACGCTCAGCGACTTTTTGCAGCGCGTTCCAGATACGTCCATTGCTGCCGGCTTTGGCAAAGTGATCGCCACCGCCACCGTCTGCCGCTTCACTGACGAGAATATCGTCAAACACCTTATTGCTGCTGTCTATGGCAGAGACATCGCGGTATAAGCCCTGAACCACGAATACGCCTGGCCCGCCTGACAGTGCGCGATGCAGTTCACCCAGCATGGTTTGACGATCTGCTCTGGCTGCTGCAAGCAGATCATCATGATAATAGATCAGTACGTTTTTATCGGTGGAACGCGCCAGCGGGAAATCGTCCTTACGCAAGGTTTGCGCGCATAGCGTGGCGAACTTATCGAGAGAAATATGGCTGTCATTAATATAGGGCGTATTCATTTTTTACCTCACAGCGTCAGGGCATGTGGTGGCTGAAAACCGCCGTTGTCACCGCAACCGACCACGCTTTGATCAAAATCGATCACCGCGCCTGTCATCATTCCCGACTCCTCTGAAAGGAGAAATGCTACGCCACGCGCGACCTCGTCAGGCTTCAGCAATCGGCCAAAAGGCTGGGCCTGCTCAGCTCTGGCAAGCCAGTTTTCTTCAGCATCATGATATTGCCGCTGGATGTCGTGTTCATGCGGCGTGTCCATCCAGCCAATGTTGAGGCCGTTTACTCGTATCCGGTTGCGCATAACGCTGAAGGCCACATTTTTTGTCAGCGTAACCAGGGCGCCTTTAGATGCCGCGTAGGCGGTCAGGAAGCTCTGGCCGCCGTGGGAAGTCATGGTAATGATATTAACAATGCTGCCTTCTACGCCCCTGGCAATCATCAGTTTGATCGCCGCCTGCATCAGAAAAAAGGGCGCGCGAGTGTTGACCGCCATGATAGCGTCAAATAATTCCGGAGAGGTATCAAGGATGGTGCCACGGTCGGACATGCCTGCACAGTTCACCAGTCCGTGCAGCGTGCCAAACGCCGATTCTGCGGCTCCTACCACTTTTGTGCAGGCTTCTGGCGAGCTGATATCCGCTTCGACAAATATCACTTCGCATCCGGCATGGCTAAGGGTTTCCGCCTGTTCGCGCCCGGCTTTCGCGTTACGACCGCAAATTACGATGCCCCGCGCCCCGCGCTCTACCAGCAGGCGGGCAACCGCTGCGCCGAGCCCCTGGGTTCCGCCGGTAACGACGAACACTTTGTTGTTAAAACCACCGCTTTTACTCATGTCCATTTGCTGTCCTTTCTTATTGAGGAGAGATCGGGTTTGTCCGCTTGCTTACCCTGACCTTAGCAGTTACATTCAGTTAACAATATGGATACATAACCTCAAAAAGACCTCAATTTATGACCAGGTCATTTTCCATCAAACAAATCGCAGCCCAGTCTGGCGTCAGTAAAGCCACGGTTGACAGAGCGCTGCACCAGCGCGGCAGCGTGAGTCCCCGCACAGCCCGACGCATTGCGCAGGCAATCAGCGATCTGGAATTACAACAGCGCACCAGCCTTGCAAGCGGCCGCACGTTGCCGATCGACCTGGTGATGCACACGCCGGAACGCTTCAGTTCACTGACCGTCGCGGCGCTGCTCAGTCAAATTAAAACCTTTTCACCGTTTCGCCTGACGCTACGCTGCCACATTTTTGAAGAGATCACCCCTGAGGAGTTGCAGCGTGAGCTGCGTCGCTGCGGCAATGACAGCTACGGCGTGTTGCTTAAAGCCAGCGATCATCCGTTGCTTGAAATCACGATTGCGGAACTGGCGGAACTTAACGTTCCGGTGGTCACGCTGGTCACTGACCTGCCGCACAGCAGACGTATCCGTTACGTGGGAATGGATAATGCGGGGGCGGGGAGAACAGCTGCATGGCTGCTGTCGCGATGGCTTTTGAAAGAAGCGCAAACGGTCGCAGTCGTGCTCAGCAGTAAGGATTTTCGCGGCGAAGAACAGCGCATGGCAGGCTTCATCCAGGCGCTAAGCGAGCGGGCGCCGTATCTGAAGACCATCGCCGTCAGTGAAGGATACGGTATCGATACGCTGACTTTTACGCAGATGCGCAAAGCGCTGGAACAGGACCATTCAATCCAGTCTGTTTACAGCGTGGGTGGGGGAAACCGCGCTATTTTGCGGGCTTTTGCAGCGATGCAACGAGAGATAAAAGTCTTTATTGGCCACGATCTGGATGAGGAGAACCGCAGTCTGCTGGCTGCTGAAGAAATGGATGCGGTGATTGATCATGACCTGTGTGAAGACGCACGCTCAGCATTTAGCGCGATCCTGCGTTTCCATGGCTTTTTGCCGGAAGCAGAGAATGAAATAGCGTCATCGCGTGTCATTGTTGTCACACCTTATAATATTTAAATTAACTGGTTGTTTATAAAGGAATTCGACGCCCCGTGATTTTTTATAAGCGGGGCGTTTTTATCTTCAGAACCTATTAAATCCAGCCTTGTTTACTACGACGGATATAAGGTAATACGGATAATAAAGCCAGAACCGCTAACACCAGTCCAATCCATAAAGCTGAACGTAAACCGAATCCAGATGAAATTGCCATTCCACCTAAATAAGAACCGCCACCTAATCCAATATTGATAACGGAAGTATGAACGGCATTGACCATTGGCCCTGGATGCGCCACGCTGACAATTCTTGCCATCATTGCCGGATTCATTGGTACGCCTGACAAACCGATGAGTATGACAGCCAGAATAGCAATTGCCTGATATTGAACAAATAGCGCCATGCCGAGCAAAGAAATACTCAATATGGTTAAGCCGACAACCATAACAGCTAAACTATGGCGATATGCAAGACGTCCCGTTATCATATTCCCAATGATGTTGGCTAGCCCATAAAGCATCAGAATGAAGGGAACCGTCTGCATTGTAAATTCACTGACATCAGTCAGTACGGGAACAAAATAACTGAATGCCGCAAAACTTGCGCCTAAAATTAAACAACTGGTTGCACAGGCTTTCCAATAGGCTTTATTTTTAAATGCCTTAATCTCTTCAGCCATCTTGATAGCACCGCTGCCGTTCATATGTGGCAATAAGCGTACTAATGCTAACAGGCATATGAAAACCAGGACCGCGACCAACCCAAAACTCATTTTCCAGCCCCAGTGCTGGTCAATTATTGTCGCGATAGGTACACCAAAGACATTGGATACCATAAAACCTGCTATCACTATTGATGCGGCACGAGGGCGATTTTCTACAGTTACAAGAGCCATACTTGTCGCGAGAGAAAGACTTAAACACCCGGCACACAAAATACCGGTCACGATTCGAATAGCAACTAACACATTGTAATCAGAAACAAAGACGCTTAATCCTTGTACGATAACATATAACCCTAACAGCCATAATAACGTTGAACGATAGGGGGCTTTAAACTTAAGAAAGGCGTAGGTTAAAACCGGGCCTCCTAGCATTACACCGAATGCATAATATGAAATCAAATGCCCGACTTCGCCGACTGTAACACCAAATGCTTCAGATAGCGTGGTCATCATACCCGCCACCATTAACTCTGCTGTACCTAATGAAAAAATGGCTAACCCTAAAATATATACGACTAATGGCATGGTTTTTTATTTTCTCCTTGTATTGGAATGATCGTTACAAAAATGGGTGCAAGTAAGCAATGACCTATTGCACTTAAATTTATAAATTGATTAACAGACCAGCGACGACATCTTCGAGGATTTTTCTATCTGAAATGTTTTTATTCAGTACACGTAAACCGTAATAGCCTGCCATAAAGCCTCTCGCCATTTCGACGGCTGATGCTTTATTGTTTAGTTCGCCGCTTCGTTGACCTTCGATGAATACCGTCACCAGCGTTTGTTCTAAATGCTGACGATATTCATTATTCAGGCTTGCAACGGCTTCATCTTTACTGCCCATCTCCAGGGCTGAAAATAAGACCATCGCATCGTGCTGCTCTGGCTGAGAAAGATCTTCGGCAATACCCCAGAGCAGAAGGGTATGCAATCGCTCTTTTACCAGACCTGGTTGTGTGAGAATGGTTAACTGTGCTGACATAGTTTGTTCGTGGCTGCGCAACAAAGCTTGCTCGTACAGGGCTTGCTTGCTTCCAAAGGCATTGTATAGGCTTCCCCGCCCTAATCCCGTACCATTGCATAAATCTTGCGCAGAGGTGCCTGCATAACCATTGGCGCTGAAAACAGCGACGGCAGCATCAATGACATCCTGATCTTCGAACTTTCGTGGACGACCTGGAAAGGTTGGTTTTTCAGCACTCATAGGGATGTGGGACTTGAAATGAGTTGAGGCGGCATAGTATTGATTATGGAACGATCAGTCAAATAATTTTCATAAAAAAATCAGCGGTGATGCGCCGACAGATTTTCTTATGAGAAGCAGACATTTGCGATTTGTGGGCTAGCGTTTTGACCAAACCTGCGTGGCATTATTTCAATAATTTTGACATAAGCTCAAAAAACCCAGGCAGGTCACGGCTAAAAGAGAAGGACGCGTTTATGGCTTTGCGGGCGATTAAACCATCGATAAAGGCAAAAAGGATAATCGTGGTTTCCTCCAGGCTAATGTCCCGGCGAAACTCTCCCGCAGCAATACCGTCTGCGATAATCCCTGCAATACTTTGCCGCATGATGGTATCACTGGAAATATACGTTTTTTGCAATTCAGGGTTCCGCGCAGACTCCGCGATGATTTCAACCCACAGTTGATGCGTGACTGGGTATCCTACATCGCTGATGCACGAAGTCACTTGCTCGCAAAGGCGGTCGAAATAAGTGCCGTCAGATGGCGCATTATGGGCTGTTAACGCCGAACTCTGCTCTTCAAGAACGATAGCCTTGATGAGGTCATCCTTGCTTTTGAAATACGTGTACATCGCTCCCTGACTGATGCCAGCCCGGGTAGAAATTTCACGCACGCTGGTCGCACTAAAGCCTTTTTCAGCAAAGCAGGCAGCAGCAGCGGTAATCAGCTTATGGTAGGTTTCGGTTTTCTTTAACATGTCGTCTATGATGTTTAATCCTGTGCCCGGACTTTAACGCTGTTTTCTTCCTGGAGCCAGAGTTGAACTCCGTCGTCTGGCTCCCGGAATCAGATGTTACTTCATCAGCGGTAGCGCACTGAGCATATTCTTGAGGTTCAGCATATCCCACGGCAGATGTTCAGCAATCGTCAGGCCGACTGGTGCGGCTTTTGAAGTAGCCTGAGCTATCAGGTTGAGTACATCTTCAATAGTCAGTTTGCCTTCTGCCACATCACCAAAGTCGTGCTCTCCTCTGCCAGGCCTGGCGAAAAGAACAGAACGGAAAAGTGACGGATCGAGAACGTCCAGATCCAGGTGTATCGCCAGATACTCAATACTTTCCCTCTCAATCCATTCCATGACGTCTTTCCCGTCTTTTTTGACTTGTTCAGGGCCGATAGCCGCAATGTGATGACGAGCAAGATATTCAGCTTCATAAGCCAATGGATCGTGAATACCTGCAATCATTATTTTTGAGGGATTGAGCCTGGTGGTGACGTGAGCAACTAAATCTTTATCACCCGTTCCAATGAGTGCGCCAAGAACATGGGCATGGGCGTTTGGATATTGTTGAGCCGTCTGCACGTCAGGGTGAGAGTCGATCCAGAGCACACCCAGTTTATCACCGTATTTATTGAGCAGATGTGAAAACGGAGCCAGCGACACCAGGCAATCGCCACCAAACACGACAATGGAATCGGGATCATGTTTCTCAATCAGAGAAGCTGCATCGTTGAGCTGCCTGATAATTTGAGGTTTAGCGGTAATGCCATCCACTTCGGCCTGCGGCGCCGTTGTGGGCTCATCGACCGCAACAGACTCAACAGGGCCATCCGATTCGGGGGAAAGATACGAGAGGAGAAGCGACCCAAGGTGATAGGGGGGATTATTACCACCTTGCCATTGAGGAAATAAAAGTCTGAGCGTTTTGCTGGTCATAGTTTGCCTTTGCATGTTTTGACAACGGACTGATTTGAGTAAATCATAACCCGATAATGAATGAACGTTCATTCATTTTTGTGTAATCAGCGTTCTTTGGCAAGCTGCACGGCACGTTAAGTTAATGGCAAGGAGCAAAGTCATTTTTCAGGCCAGTTTCAGGCTATGTCCGCTTCCTGGCACGGAGCAGACATGACTGGCCTTGCAGATTGACGGCTGACTGACGCGAGCGTTTAGTGGCTCACCAGCAGGGTTGAAAGACGCGCCTGCACATCGGCACACCCGGCCAGCACCAGATTGCCGTTTACCAGGCCATTATCGGCAAGAAAGGCATTGCTGGTACCGCCCGCTTCAACAATGATCAACATTCCCGCCAGCGCGTCCCAGCTGTTCATGTGCTCCTCGTAATAGGCATGCACCTGCCCGGTAGCAACGTGGGCGAGCATCAGCGCCCCGGCACCAAAGCGGCGATACTCCATGCCGGCATTGAGCACGTGGGCAAGGGTGCGGGTATAGTTTTCCACCGGCGCGCGGCTGGAGCGGCCCATACCGATAACTACCGTTTCTGGATCCGGCTCGCGGAGCGTCAGACGCTGGTCGTTAAGAAACGCCCCTTCACCACGGCGGGCGAAGAAAAATTCATGACGATCCGGGGCGTAGATAATTCCCAGCTCCGTTGTGTTCTCGCGAACGTAAGCCAGTGAGATGCACCAGTAATCCATCCCCTGAATATAATTGGTCGTCCCGTCGATAGGATCCAGCACCCAGGTACCGTGTTCACCGGTCTGCAGCCCGCTCTCTTCCCCGAGAAAGCCATCCTTTGGACAGTGGGCGTTCAGCCAGTGTTTGATCTCTTGTTCCACATACAGATCGGCGTGTGAAACAAAATCCTGACGCGCTTTTTTATCCACCTGTAATCCGGCATTACGTAATGCCTGTGCTTCTGCGCCCAGCTGGCGAATCAATGCGCATAGTGACTGGTGTTGTTGTTCGGTCATAGCCTGCTCTTATTGAGGTAATGGCGACGTGCGCCGGGAAATGAGTTGCACATCCACCCAGGTGGTTCGCGAGGGTTGCAACGGATCGTCGGCGCGTTCCAGCAGGCGGGTTAATGCC
Organism: Enterobacter sp. JUb54; assembly: GCF_014298075.1. GTDB lineage: Bacteria > Pseudomonadota > Gammaproteobacteria > Enterobacterales > Enterobacteriaceae > Klebsiella > Klebsiella lignicola. The sequence continues at coordinate 1,872,527 of NZ_CP060418.1, read as the reverse complement.
TGACGGGAAATCTCCTCGACGTCCTGGTGCAGGGTGGTGAGCTGGTAACTGTATTGCGCCGTTTGCGGCGTATTGTCAAAACCGATGAGCTGAAAATCGCCCGGACTGTGCCTGCCGCGCTGGCGCATCCCGTCAAGAAAACCGCAGGCGAGCTGCGCATTGGCACAGAAGATGCCCTCAAGAGTCTCATCCGCCCCGACGGCGGCCTGAAACCCACCGTCGTAGCCTTCGATGGGGGCGATAATCGATTGCAGATTGCGGGCGGTGTCGACACCTAAGGTCTGTAGCGCCTGATAAAAAGCATCGCCGCGCATGCGACCGGCCCAGGTGGAGTGCGCGGTATTGAGCCAGCCGAAACGACGACAGCCGTTGCGCACCAGCTGCCCGGCGGCGAGGGTTGCGCCGTAGACGTTGTCCGAGCAGACGTAATCCACTAAGGGGATATCCGGCTGGCGGTTGATACCCACCACCGGGATCTGCTGCGACACGCACTCGTTCACCAGTGATTCCGGGGGCTGACCCGAGGTCACGATCGCCCCGGACACCCGAAACTGGGCAAAACGACGCAGCGTGTGGGCCAGATCCTTTTCGCTGTGAATTTCACTCACCAGCGCCTGAAAACCACACCGCTGGATCTCGCTCAGCAGGGCATCCAGCAGGCTACTGCGAAACGGGTCGCTGATGCGCGAGACAATCACGCCGACCAGATGACTGCGGCGACGGTTTAACCCTTGCGCGAGAAAGTTAACCTGATAACCAAGCTCCGTTGCCGCGCGCAGGACTCGCTCCCGGGTGGCGGGAGAGATACTGCCGTTGTTGCTTAGTGCTCGTGAGACCACCGCCCGTGAGACGCCCGCCCGGTAGGCGACATCCTGCGCGGTAACGCTCTGTTTACGGGAGACGGAACTCATGCCGGGCGTTCCTCGCTGGAAATCACGGGGGTGTTAAGCGTGCATTGCAGACCGTCATAGCTGACGAACAACCCGTTGCCGGGCTGGCAAGCGCGCTTGAGGTCATGCACTATCGCGTCGTTACAATGATAGAGCCCCAGTGCCGGGAGATTCAGGCGCTGAAACAGCGCCAGGCAGGAGGGAAAATCACCGTGGGATGCATCATCGCTGAGTGCCGTCAGTGACGCACATTCCTGGAAAGCGAGACCGGCCCCCTCCATCAGTGCCACAGATTCTGGCGTTGGGCGACCGTCGCCGCTGTAAAACAACGTCTGCTCACCCTGGGTGATACGAATGGCGCGGTTGGCGAGTTCATGCCGGGTTTCGGCGGTCTGGATATGCCAGTCGTGCCACGTCCATGCGTCGGTGGTGTCGCGCCAGTCGAGATCAAAACACAGCGTGGTCTGCGGCCAGTTGGCGAGCGTGGCCAGTTGCATCAGCACGGGGCGCTGCTGCGGCTGACTGTAAATAATCAACGCTTTCTGGCGCGAGAAGCTGTGCCAGTGATTCAGCAGCGCCGTCAGCCCGGTACAGTGGTCCGGGTGGACGTGGGTAAAATAGACGACGTCGATATCATTGACGTCGCCTCCACGTTGCCACAATGCCCGTGGAATCGTGGGACCGCAGTCAATTAACCATTGTCGGTTCTTCTCATCGATTATCCGCAGCGCGGAGGTATTTTGTTCGCGGGAGAAGGCGCTACCGCACCCAAGCACATCTATTTTCATGTTCTCACCAAAAATGTTTGATGCTTAATTAAATTGTCACAAATACCCGACAAAGTAGGCTCACATAATGTCGAGTCAACATTGCATTTTTTTTACATTCAAATGAACACGTGTTCATTGCAGTAAAAAAAGTCAACACAGCGATTTTTGGGTAATAAAAATGAGTTATTTACGGATAGCCGGGATTAAAATTAGCTATGGCGAAAAGGTGGTGTTGCATAATATCGATCTGCATGTCGAGAAAGGCGAGATGATTGCCCTTTTGGGGCCGTCCGGCTGCGGAAAAACCACGCTTCTCAATGCGCTTTGCGGGTTTATTGCGGTAAAACACGGAGAGATTACCGTTGCCGGCCGTGATATTACCCATAGTGCGCCGGAGCAGCGCAATATCACCATGGTATTTCAAAGCTACGCCCTGTGGCCGCATCTGACGGTCGCGCGCAATATTGGCTATGGGTTGAAACTGCGCAAATGGCGTCGTGACGATATTGACCGCCGCGTTGCGGAACTGCTCAGCATCGTTAATCTGACCGGTCTGGCAGATGTGAAGGTCACCGAGCTTTCCGGCGGGCAGCGGCAACGTGTTGCGCTGGCGCGGGCGCTGGCCATTGAGCCGGACGTGCTGGTGCTGGATGAACCCCTGTCGAACCTTGATGCCAAAGTGCGTCTCAACGTGCGCCATGAAATTAAATCCCTGCAAAAGCGCCTCGGGTTTACCTCATTAATTGTGACCCACGATCAGCAGGAAGCGCTGGTTATGGCCGACCGTATTGCGGTGTTAAATAATGGCCACATAGAGCAAATAGGGACGCCGGAAGATATTTACCAGCGACCGGCAACGCCATTCGTTGCTGATTTCATGGGCGCGGACAATAAAATCAACGTTAATGACTTCTTCGCCAAAGAGAATATTTCCCCGAGTGCGCAAGGGGAATCTTATGCCGATGATTTCCGTGACTGCACCCTTTATTTTCGTAGCGCCGATGCAGCACTTTGTGCATTAACCGACCGCGCGCCGGAGGCGGGGATAACCCTTAATGGCGTGGTCGAGCAAAGTGCTTTTCTCGGTAATTTATACCGCCATAGCGTGCGCTGTCGTGAGCGCGTATTGCTGGCGGATTCAACCCAGTGCTGGCCGGCGCAGTCATCCGTGCGGCTGCACGTTCCGGCTGCTGCTTTACATATTTTTCCATCGTCTCAAGCAAGTTGACTTCATCGTGTTCATTTTGGGGATAGACCATGTTTACTAAAACGAAAGCTGCGGTAGTGACGGCATTGTTTCTAAGCTACGGCGTGCAGGCCGATACCATTCTGAACGTTGCCACAGCAGGCGATCAGAATATGGTGGATTACGTAAAAACCTGGCTGGGGCCGAAGTTTGAAGCGGCGCATCCAGGCGTGAAAGTGCAGGTGGTGGGCACGGGGCCAGGAGATGCTGGCTCGAATAAAATCATCGAGAAACTGAGCGCGCAAAAAGAGAGTGGAGCGAAGACCTGGGATATAGATGTGGCAGTCGTTCATCAGAAAGCCGGTGGTGAACTCGTGGAAAAGGGGCTGCTGGAGAAATATCGCCAGCAGATTAGCACCGGCAGCATGGTGAGCGCGGATAACGCGAAAAATGCCCTCGGCGTGAATGTCGATGGCTACGTGATGCCGATGTTCTTAAGCCAGACCGCCATCGCCTGGAACAGCGAAGCCATCAAAACGCCTCCGACGTCTTATGACGAGCTGGTGAGCTGGGCGCAGAAAAACCCGCAGGCTTTCGGCTATAACGGCATCAAAAACGGCATGTCCGGAGTGAGTTTTGTGGTGGGCTGGATGTACGCCTACGGTACGGACGCCGGACGTCTGTCTGCGCTGCCTTACGACAAAGGCGTGGAGAAAAACTGGAGCCAGGCGTACGAGAAGCTGAAGGCCTTCAATAAGAACGTGACCTTTACCCCAGGCAATGCCGGTACGCTCGATATGCTCAGCCGCGGGGAGATCACCATGGGGCCGGTGTGGGTGGATATGTTCTACAGCTGGAAAGACCAGGGCAAGCTGCCGCCGTCAATCAAACTGGCGCTGCTGTCGCCGGGTATGCCTGGGCAACCGATGTACTACGTAACCCCGGCGAAGGCGGCAAACCCGCAGCTGGCGCGTGAGTTTATCGAGCTGGCAACCAGCCCGGAGGTGCAGGCACAGGGGATCGTAAAACAGTTTAACTGGTATCCAGGTATCGATGCGGAGCACGTGAAGCCGAAGCTGGATCCGGCAACCTGGCAGAAGCTGTTCGCGGAAATATCCCCGCAAGCGCTGGCGGATCACGGCAAAAGCTTCCCGATCGCCCCTTACTTTGACGACATAAAAGAAGGCTACGAAAGCCAGGTCGCCAATTAATTATCGCTCATGCTCAGGTTCAGCATGACGCCGTCCTGAGCGTTTCTTTTTCTGATGTCAGGTTTGCTATGCGCCGTTCGTTGAAATATCTGTTACTGGTAGTCCCCGCCGCGCTGATGATCGGCGTGCTCTTTTTGTACCCGCTTGGGTTCTCACTGATTGCCGCGTTTACCAACGATGCGGGGCAACTGACCCTGGCCCATTTCACTAAGGTTTATACCCTCTATTCCAGCGACATCGCCTTTACGGTGGTGATTGTGCTGATCTCCGTGGTGCTGCTGGCCGCCATTTCCATCACGCTCTCGGCGGTCATCACGTTGTCACCCTGTCGGCCAATTGTGCGCATGCTGGGGTTCTTGTATCGCCTGCCGCTGTTTATCCCGTTTATTGTGGCAGCACAGATGATGCGCACCTTTCTGGCCAAAAACGGCCTGATGAACAATGCGCTGGTGGCCACCGATCTGTTTACGCCGATGGAGACGATTTCCTGGCTGGGCTGGAAAGGGATCATCATTACCTTTGTCTGGAAACAGCTGGCGTTCGCCACGCTGCTTATCTGCGGCGCAATGGCGGCGCTGGAGCAGTCGCAAATCCTGGCCGCACGAAATCTCGGGGCCTCGCGCCCGGGCATTCTGTTCGACATTATTCTGCCGCAGGTGCTGCCTGCTATCGGCGTGGCGCTGGTGCTCTCCACCGTGACCATGATGTCGGTGCTGTCCGTGCCGTTGATGATTGGCGTCGGCACGCCGACGATGATGACCGTGGACATGGCGTTTCGCGTCAACTCTTACGGCGACTACGCGGTGGCCAATGCGCTGGGCGTGGTGTCACTGCTGATTTGTGGCGCTCTGTCGTGGTTCTACCTGCGCCACAGCCTGCAACAGAAGGGGAGTGACTTATGAAAGAGGTGAGTATGACTTTGCCGAAAACGTGGCTGGCGAAAGGGCGTCGAAAACTGAGCGCCAGTCTGCCGCTCCAGACGCTGCTGTTGATTTTTATGCTGCTGGCGATGTTTGGCCCGCTGCTGAACTTGCTTATCTGGACGGTAGCAGAGAGCTGGTTTTTCCCCCATGCGTTGCCGAGCCAATGGGGGTTGAAATACTGGTATCAGGTGTTCAGCCCCTACAGTGATGTATCCGGCTCGATGCTGACCAGCGTGCTCATTGCAGTATTGTCGGTAGTGGTGTGCCTGGTGATTTCAGTGCCGGCAGGTTATGCGCTTTCACGGCGGGGGATGCCGCTGCGGGTGCTGTTCATGCTGCTGTTTTTGATTCCGCAGGCGTTTCCGAATCTGACGGTGTACATGAATATCGCCCGGCTTTTCTACCAGTGGGGGCTAAACGGTACGATTGCCGGCGTGGTGCTGGTGCACAGCATGCACGGCCTGATGTACTCAGTATGGATCTGCGTGGCGGCCTTTTCCGCCGTAGACCCGCTGCTGGCGAGGGCATCGCGTAACCTCGGCGCCGGGCCGATTTACACCTTCTGGCATATTGTGCTGCCGCAGGCCTCGCCGGGCATTATTGCCGCCAGTATTTTTGTCTTCCTCGAATCGCTGGATGAATTTACCGGTACGTTTTTCGTTGGCGCACCGGACATCAGCACGCTACCGCTGCTGCTGTACAACGCCAGTATGTCGGGGAATTATCAGGTGTCGTCCATTACGGCCCTGATTCTGCTGGTGCCGTCGCTGGTGTTTATGCTGGTCATCCATAAGTTTATGCGCCCGGACATGCTGTCGAAGCTGGGTAAAGGGTGAGGGGGGCGTATCGCGCTTCTGAAGCCAGCTATGACGAATCTTCCCCTCGGTTGCGATGCGCCTCAAACCAGGCGTATTGCAGGTTGTTGCAGGGAATCACCGTGCTTATACTTCGCCACTCCTGCTGATGGCTGCATTGCTACATAGCAATAATTGATTTATGCGAGCAATGCCTGCATTTAGCACCCGGCGGCCAGGCTAAATGGGCTGAAGGTCCGCTATGGGTGAGAGCTGACATTCGGCTCTCTGCCGTTTGTCATGACAGAGAGCACGCCAGAAATGAAGGGGTAGTTCTAGTTCGCTTTACTGTTTTGTCGGGATGTGACAAGCGTCATCGCTGCCGCCCCCAGGAGTAAGAAACCGCTCAAGCCAAAAGCACTACGCCATCCCAGAGTGTCGAACACTAACCCTCCTGCCGTTGAACCCAGTGCAATCGAGAGCTGGATCACCGCAACCATTAGGCCACCACCTGCCTCTGCATCTTCGGGTAACGCCCGCGCAATCCATGTCCACCATCCCGTTGGCGCAGCCGTTGCCAGTAGTCCCCACAGGCTCAGCAACACGGCAACAGCCCAGATGCTGTGTCCAACCAGCAGTAACGCGCCGGCAATCGCTGCCATAAGCAGGGGTATCATGATTAAGGTCTGATAAAACCTTGCGTTCAGGAATATTGATACGGCCAGTGTGCCGACAAAACCCGCCACGCCTATTGCGAGCAAAATCAGAGAGAGACCAGAAGGACCTACGCGGGTCACGGTTTCAAGAAAGGGGCGCACGTAGGTAAATAAGGCAAACTGCCCTATGAAGAAGAGCCCGCAGGCCAGAAGTCCCGTAGGGACAAGGGTGATGCGGAACAGACGATGCACAGATCTCTGGGATTTTTGTTTTTTATCGCTTTCCATCGATGGCAGGCTGATCCACTGCCAGATGAACGCGGCTATAGCCAGGGGAACGAGGCATAAAAAAGCCCCGCGCCAGCCCACTGTCGTCCCCAGATAGCTGCCAAGCGGTGCCGCGACAACGGTAGCCAGCGCATTCCCACCGTTAAAAATCGCCAGCGCGCGGGGAACCTGACGCTGCGGAACGAGCCGAATGGCGGTTGCAGCCGACATGGACCAGAATCCACCAATGGCCACCCCAATCAGGGCTCTCCCCAGCATATAAACCGGATAGCTGGGTGCCAGGGCGATGACTATCCCCGATATGGCCATTAAAACCGTCAGCCCCTGCAGGAGATATTTTCGGTTCAGATCTCCGGCAACATGAGAGATAGTCAGGCTGGTCATGACCGCCAGTGCGCCAGAGATTGCAATCCCCTGGCCAGCCAGCCCTTCGGTAATGTGTAGATCACTGGCAATAAGCGTAAGCAGGCTGACCGGCATAAACTCGGAAGCGATCAGCACAAACACGCAAAGCGTCATGGCAAACACGCCTCCCCACTGCGCATGGTTTTTTTCGTAAGGTGGTTTTAGTCTTAATGTGGACATTATCAGATCCCTTAATATCAAATCGGCCAGATTCAGGCGCAGTCCGGACAGACGTCATTCAGGGAATCACGTCAAAACATGGGTGAAAATGATGCGCAGGCTATTTACAGCCGCCTGCATATATCAGGCGGCTTGGGACGATTATCTTAGGTTGGTTTTGAAAAACTGCTCAAATTTAGTAAACGGAATCTTACCCGCAACGTTGTCATACAGATCAACATGATTTGCCCCCGGAACAATTACCAGCTCTTTCTCGTTGCTGCCGATCGCCTTAAAGGCATCTTCAGCAAAATAGCGTGAATGGGCTTTTTCACCGGTCACGATAAGCGTAGGGATAGTCACTTCATTGGCGTAACTCAGCAGCGGCATATTCATAAATGACAGCGGCATCGTCGCATTCCAGGCCCCGGTTGAGTTGACCGAGCGCGCATGGAAACCACGCGGCATGCGATAATAATCAAAGAATTCTTTCAGAACCGGATTGGGATTGGCGGGTAATGTTTCTGGTAGAATACGTTTCGACGTACTGACGTTCCCCTTTTCATCAACATAAATGTCATGCCCGCCGGGCGCGAAAGCTCCGTTCTTCGCATCTTCCCAGCGCTGTGCATTCAGATACTGTAATACGGCGCGACGATCCGCAGTGGTATAACGGTCTTTACCATCACCCACGCCATGCCCCATCGCACGGCTCATGTCATACATCACGCTGGTCGCCACCGCTTTCACGCGGGTATCCATCGCGGCGTCGTTTAAGGCCATCCCGCCCCAGCCGCAGATACCCAGTAACCCGATACGATTTCGATCGACCTCTTTTTGCAGGCCCAGGAAATCAACAGCCGCGCTGAAATCCTCGGTGTTGATATCCGGAGAGGCAACGTTACGCGGATAGCCACCGCTTTCCCCCGTATATGAAGGGTCAAAAGCCAGGGTAACAAACCCCTGCTCAGCCAACGTCTGCGCATACAGACCGCTGGACTGCTCTTTCACCGCGCCGAAAGGCCCGCTGACGGCAATGGCCGCCAGTTTGCGCTCGCCGCGATCCTTTGGAATGTAGAGATCACCGACCAGGGTGATCCCGAAGCGGTTCTGAAAGGTCACTTTACGATGATTCACTTTCGTACTTTCAGCGAAGGTTTTATCCCATTTCTCGACCAGAGAAACTGGCGCGTTCGGATTGGTTGTATCGGCATAGCTCATCGTTGTGACTCCACTTAATGATGCGCAGAGCAGCATGGCTGGTATCGCGGTTGTCAGTTTTTTGGTGAAGGCAGTCATCAAAATCCCCTCATAAAGCGTGATAGGTACAGGTTTCATACGGACAACACTGCTGTGCTTTGTTGCAATGCGGGCATTATAGTGAGCAGAAACAGTGCTTATTAGAGGGGTAAAATTGCTAGAATTAATACCATATTGTTATAAATGGTGATGCGATAGCGAGGGAAACGTGATGGCGAAACGGGAAAACTATAATGATTTATACCTGTTCATGCAGGTGGTGCGGGAAGGGAGTTTTACCGCTGCGGCGCAACGACTCGGCCTGGCACAATCAGGTATAAGCCGTTCTGTACGCGAACTTGAAGAAAGACTGCGCGTTCAGCTTCTGGCACGTACCACACGCAGGCTATCGCTCACCCATGCTGGCGAACAACTCTACCGGACCATTGAGTCAGGATTCGACGCTTTAGATATGGGGCTCGCCACGCTGGCCCATTATCGCCAGTCCCCGTCAGGTACGGTACGGATTAATGCCAGTCAGCACGCTATTGATAAACTGCTCCTGCCAAAGCTTGCGGTGTTTAAGCAACGCTACCCAGACATCCGGCTGGAACTCATCAGCGAAAGCCGGTTTGTCGATATTATTGCCGAAAGATTCGATGCCGGTGTACGTCTCGGGCCGGAAGTTGGCGGTGGCATGATAGCGGTCCGTATATCCCCCGACATGGAGATGGCCATTGTCGGTACGCCAGAACACTTTCGCCGCTATGGCTTTCCGCAAGTCCCGACAGATTTAGCGGTTCATCCGTGCATCGCTTATCAATTTGGCGATGGGAGCCTCTATACATGGGAACTGCAACAGGATGGTAAAAAAATAACGCATCAGCCGCAGGGACAATGGGCTTTCGCTGACAGCTATATGGAAGCCAAAGCCGCCAGACTGGGACTGGGGCTGGCTTATGTTCCGGAAGAACTGGTGTCCGATGATTTAGAGCAGGGCTCGCTCATCAGAGTTTTACAACGCTACAGTCAACGCCTGGAAGGCTCATTTCTCTATTATCCGCACCGCAATGTGTCTCCCGGTCTGCGAGCGGTTATCGATACACTGAGAATTTATGAATGAAGACCAGGCTGTATCCGTGCCAGGGTAGCTGGTGTGCTCCTGGCACAGGGGCTGACGGAAGTGACGACTCTGAAGGTCTGCTGTGAGCTGTGAGTTCAACGGGTCGTTGCAACTCACAGCACAAAGCGGACGTCATGTTTTACCAGACAGCCTTAAATCAGGTGTCGCCATTTACTCATCAACATGAACTCGCTCGCAGAGCAAACCCCTTACGGGCGCTTAGCCATGCGAGAAACGCTAATCCGAGTGCGATAAACGACAGGATTGCCCCCGCCCAGTTTGGCGAAACCAGACCAAAACCGGCAGCAATAGTGGCTCCGCCAGCCCATGCGCCTAAGGCATTTCCCAGATTAAACATGCCGATATTCACGGAAGCGGCCATCGTAGGGGCTCCGGCCTGGCTGGCGCGATCCATGACCAGTTTCTGAATGGGTGAGACGGTAGCAAAACCGAATGCGGCCATCAGGAATACCGACGCGCCGGCAATGAACGGGTTTTCAACGCCAGTCCAGAAGACGAGCAGGACAATCCCTTGTGCAGTCAGCGTGACGAACAGAGTGCCAAACAGCGAGCGATCTGCGAAGCGTCCGCCTATCCAGTTGCCGACTGCCAGTCCCAGGCCAAAAAGAACCATTAACCATGCAATGCCCGCATCTGAGAAACCTGCCAGCCTGGTCATCATCGGCGCGATGTAGGTGATTGAGGTAAAAAATGCCGCCGGACCAAAGACCGTAATGCCCATAACCAATAGAACCTGAGGGTCAACAAAAGCACGGAGTTCCGTCCGTAACGCTATGGATTTTCCCTTTTCGATAGGTGGCACAAGCAGGGCGATAGCGGCGATCGTAAGCAGGCCTATACCGGCAATCACCCAGAAGACAAGCCGCCAGTTGAAGGCCTGAGCGAGCCAGGTTCCAGCGGGTACGCCAACCAGATTGGCCAGCGTCAGCCCGGAAAACATAAAGGCAATAGCGCTGGCCTGGCGACCTGGTGCAACCAGCGAGGCCGCGATAATGGATCCAATACCGAAGAAGGCGCCGTGATTAAAGGAGGTGATGATACGGCCTGTAACGGCAACAGCCAGTGACGGTGCTGTCGCGGTAACGAGATTACCGAGGGTAAAAATTATCGCCAGCGTTATCAGCATGGTCTTGCGAGGTATTCGCGCGCCCAACACCGTCATAAGCGGCGCGCCGACAAAAACACCCAGCGCATAGGACGTGGCCATAGTACCGGCTGATGGGATACTGACGGCGAAATCATCGGCTAGCTGGGGGAGAATTCCGGCGATAACGAATTCGGTCAGACCGATACCGAATGCGCCGACGGCGAGTGCTAAAAGTGCGATGGGCATGGAAACTCCAGTTGCTGTTCTTGCTGAATTTTATTAGGTGAAATAAATTATATTCATACTTTTATTCAGTCAGGAAAGGCTTGTGAGCGCATTTGATAAAGAAAAAGATGGTATTAGGCAGGCAAGACATAAACCTGCTGAACTCGACGCAATTGACCGAAAAATATTAGGTGCGCTGGCAGAGGATGCCGGTCGCAGTTACTCCGAACTGAGTGAGATTGTGAACCTATCGGCGCCGGCGGTGCACGATCGTGTAAAGCGGCTAAAACGTGATGGCGTCATAAAAAGGACGGTGGCGATACTCGACGGCTGCCGGCTTGGCAGAACATTGCTGACGTTTCTTGTGGTGGATACCAGCAGCTATCAGGCGACGCGCGCGCTGCTGCAATTTACCAACCGACGGGAAGTTGAAGAACTACATACCGTAGCAGGTGACGGATGCGTACTGATTAAGGTTCGTGCCGCAGATACCGAATCGCTGGAAAATTTTCTGATGGAAATTCAAAGCGTGGATGGGGTGCGATCGGTGCGAAGTTATATTGCACTCTCTACCTTTTTAGAACGTGGGCCATCGCCGGACTGAATCACGGGGCGCGCATAATATTTCAGTTATACCGACGGAGGGGTCATTAAAGGCGAGCGTGCTGGTTCCATGGACAGCCATAACACAGTCACACAGGCCTGTTTTCCTGGCGTAGACCGCATGATATCAACACGTTAATCTGGGTGTAATTTAGGGGGGACGGAGAAGGTATATGGAAATTATTTTAATGCGTCATGGAAAACCCAGCTTCATTGGCAATTCGAAAGTGACCAGCCGTGAAATGACCGACTGGATTACACAATATAACCTCTCTGAGATTGGCCGTGATACGCCGCCAGAATCAAGCGTTGCATTGGCTTTCAACGCATTACGGGTCATCAGTAGCCCTCTGCCGAGAGCCATTTCATCACTCAATGCCTTGGGCTGGCATGCGGGTTTAAGCGATGACATGTTCCGGGAAGCAGACCTGCCGGTCTACTTTATTCCTGGGGTGCGGTTATATCCTGCGCATTGGGCAATATTATTTCGCATGATGTGGCTCTGCGGCATGTCCCGCGAGGTAGAAAGCCTGGCGATGGCGAAAAGGCGTGCCGACCAGGCCGCCGATATACTGATAGGTATGGTGCATAAATATAACGGCCCGGTATTGCTCATGGGCCACGGTATAATGAACCGACTAATCGCGAGAGCCCTTATATCGAAAGGCTGGAAAGCGCATCGCCGTGCCGGAAACACTTACTGGAATGCCGGTGTTTATCACATTGAGTGAATGAATAGCGTGTTGCGTCCGCCCCAGGCATGGCGCGGACATTCACCCTCATGCCACTCTCACTGTACTATTAACGAACCTCAATCATCAGATCCAGATTCTGCACGGCGGCGCCGGAGGCCCCTTTGCCCAGGTTATCGAAGACTGCGGTCAGCAGTATTTGCCCGTTGTCGGGGTTTGAAAACACACCTAATTCCATGTCGTTGGTGCCATTCAATCGTTCAGGATTGAGGCGCTGCGCGTCGTCGGCGCTGAGGGATTCCAGCACCCTGACGTGGCGGCTCTCGCGGTAATGCTGCGTGAGGCAGGCATGTATCGTGGCGGCATCGGCGTTTTTTGCCAGCAGGTGCTGTTGTAACGGCACGCTCAGGACGATCCCCTGGCGATAGGCGCCGTAGGCGGGCAGGAAGAAGGGCGGGGCAGAGAGCCCGGCGTAACGCGCGATTTCCGGCACGTGTTTATGCTTCAGGCCCAGGCCATACACCTGAAACGTTGGCCCGGCAGTGTCCTCGCTTTCGTAACTATCCACCGCCGCCCGGCCACCGCCGGAATAGCCGGAAACCGCATGAATGCAGACCGGGTAATCGGCGGGCAGCAGTCCGGCGTTCACCAGCGGGAACAGCAGACCAATCGCACCGGTAGGATAACAGCCGGGATTGGTCACTCGCTTTGACGCTCTGATGCGATCCGCCTGGTCGGCGCTCAACTCCGGAAAACCATAGGCCCAGCCGGGGGTGACCCGGTGCGCTGAACTGGCATCGATCACCCGGACATGCGGGTTTGCAATCATCGCCACCGACTCGCGCGCCGCCTCATCCGGCAGACACAGGATCGCAATATCGCAGCCGTTCAACATCTCAGCCCGCAGGCGCTTGTCTTTACGCTGCGCAACCGGCAGCGTCATGAGGCTGATGTCTGACCGGTGGCGCAGACGATCGTGGATTTGCAAGCCTGTCGTACCCTGCTCGCCATCAATAAACAGGTGGGTCATCGTTCTCTCCTGGGATCGGATCGTCGGTGAAAACCATGATGTTGTGCCAGCTTTCAGAATTGGTAAAGTTGAATTACTCTAACGTCAAATTCAGTTTTTCTGAGGTACGTGTATGCGTGAGATTAACCTCGATCAGCTCCGCACCCTGATGACCATAGCCGAGACCGGCTCGTTCAACGAGGCCGCCCAACGCCTGCATCTGTCGCCGCCGACGGTTAGCCTGCATATCTCTGAACTGGAACAGCGGGTGGGGGCGAAACTGCTGTCCCGCGCCCGCGGGAATGTCAGGCCCACGGCGATTGGGGAAAATCTGGTCGCCCATGCGCGTCGCCTGCTGGCGGATGCCGCCTATGTGCTCGACGATATCTCACGCCAGGCCAGAGGGCTGACCGGGCGCGTCAGATTTGGTGCGTCGACCGGCGCGATCGCCAATCTGCTGCCGCGGGCGATTGAAAAACTGGCGCAGTCGCACCCCGGTATCGATGTCCACATCGCGGTGCTCACGTCGCATCAGACCCTTGAGCAGTTGAAATCCGGGGCGCTTGATATCGGTATTGTGGCGCTGCCGCAACCGCGCTGCGCCGGTCTGAATATTGAGACCTGGCGCCGGGACCCGGTTGTCGCTTTCCTGCCGCAAAACTGGCCGACGCCGGAGGTGGTGACGCCGGAGTGGTTGAGCGAAAAACCCCTGATTTTGAACGGTTCGGGCACCCATTTATCGCAGCTGACCGGGAACTGGTTTGCCGACTCGGGCCATCGGCCAACGCCGCGGATTACCCTCGACTACAACGATGCGATCAAAAGCCTGGTGGGGGCAGGGTATGGCGCGACCTTGTTACCGCTGGAATCGGGGACGCCCGCCTCAGCGGATAGCCGTATCGTCACTCGCGCCTTAAAACCGGCGCTATGGCGAGAATTAGGCCTGGCTTATCGGCAGAACGACAACGAACAATCTACGCAGCACTTGCTCAGGGTACTGCGTGAACTGACTCAGGCCTGACGAGATCTAGGCATAAAGTTCCTGCCGCGCAGCGGCGTGGACGCACTCGCTCAGCTGTTCTAATAATGTGAGTTTCAGGCTCCAGCGATGCCAGTAAAGGCGAGTATCAACGCAATGATCCGCGGCGACGTCGACGAGGCGGCCCTGTTCACACAGCGGCGCCGAGAGATGTTCGGGGAGCATTCCCCAGCCCAGTCCGCGTGAAACGGCGAGAAGATAGGCGGAGGTCGAAGGGATAAATTGCGCAGGCGGCGTAATATCCGAGGAGAACAAGCTCTGAATAAATTTGTTCTGCAGGTCATCCTTATGATTAAACATAATCACCGGCGCATTTCTTAATGCGGCTTCGCTGACGCCGTCGCGAAAATAGGCCTGATAATACTCGGGCGAGGCGTAGGCTTTATATTTCATGGTGCCGAGATACTCCACTTTGCATCCCTGAAGCAGAGCGTCATCGGCGCTCACCGCAGCCATCACTTCCCCGCTCTGGAGCAATGTGGCGGAAAAGTCCTGATCTTCGATGCGGATATCCACCACGATGCCATATTCGCGAAAAGCGCAGGAGATGGCGGTTAAAAACCAGCCGTCAACGGAATCGGCGTTCACCGCCACCACGGCTTTGCCCTGATGTTTTTTCTCCTGAACGGAGAAAAAGTCATTTTCCAGAAACTCTATTTTTTCCGCATAGCGGTAAAGCTCTCTCCCCGATTGCGTTGGCCGACACGGGCTGCCTCTGACGATAAGCACCTGGCCCATCTCTTCCTCAAGCGCCCGAATTCTCTGGCTCACGGCGGAAGGGGTGATATGCAACTTTCTGGACGCCATCTCAAAACTGCCGCCGCGGATGATTTCCATAAACGTTTCTAAGAACGAGTAATTTAATTTCATATTAAGTAAAACTTACGTATCGTGATTTTAATTAATTTGCCTTACTTTTAAATATTCATCAACCTGTCTGCGGTGAATATCTGACAACACAGGACGGCATAATGACGACAACACTTACCTGTTTTCAGGGACGGGCGGGCGACCATAACGATCTGGCGATGCCGGGGGCCCGTTCGCTGGCCGATTATCTTTCCCGCATCACGCATTTACCGCCGGTCGGGATTGCTGAACCGGAGCCGGCGCTGAACCGCGGCTGGTCAACCGAACTCCAGGCGGCTTTACCGGCATTAAAAGAGATGCAAAACCATCTGGCGGCCATTTACGCCGCTGGTGGGCGTTCGCTCGCCGCGACCAGCCGCTGCGCGGTTTCGCTGGCGACTTTGCCGGTGGTGGCACAGCATCATCCCGAGGCCTGCGTGGTATGGTTTGATGCCCATGCCGACCTCAACACGCCGGCGTCCAGCGCGTCGGGATATCTGGGGGGATTAGCGTTATCAGGCCCGGCAGGCCTGTGGCAGTCCGGGCTCGGTGATGGTCTGGCGCTGGGGTCGATTATTCTGGTGGGGCAGCGCGATCTTGATCCCTTTGAAAAGCAGCTGATCGCCGAGCAGGCTATCACCTGTATTCCCTTCGCCGACGGTTACCTTGAGCGATTGCGCGAGGCCATTAACCAGCGTCCGGTTTATATGCATCTCGATTGCGACGTTCTCGAACCGGGTATTGTGCCGACCGACTATAACCATCCGGGCGGCATGGGGCTTAACGATCTGCAACAGGCCTGCGCGGTGCTGGCAGAGTCAGAGGTGATCGGCGTGGAAATTGCCGAGTTTCAGAATGCCTGGGATCGGCAGTCAGAACCGGTTTCGCCTGCTGAGCTCATCCGCGCGCTACGGCCAGCCATCGACAGGCTGCTGGGGTAATGTGAGAAGGCGTTAGCTTACCTGGTTCATCCAGCGATAAATTGCATCCAGTTGGTTAATCCTGGCGCGGAGCGTCTGTTCATCAGCGCTACTTAAGGTAAATGATGACCAGATGGTTAAATGAGGCGACACTTGCATGGTCCGCAGCTGGTGGTCGCCATCTTTTTTGATAACGGTGACCGCTTGCTGGCTGCGCTTTTGATAATGATGAGCTTTATCCAGGCACTCCAGCGCTTCATTTAATACGTCTTGCCATTGCCCGGCGGTTAATTCACTCAGCGTGAAGGATTTGCCGCCGATATATTTCTCTTTGATCTCAGGTCTCGAGGCAACCTGCCAGGCATCCCGGGCAAATGTCATCGACACTTCATTTGCCGGGTCCAGCTCCTGGATAACGTCTAACAACCGGGGCGTTGATAATTCTGACTGGATAAGCCGCGAGATTGGCCAGTTCCTGTACATGAGCCCTTCAAGATTCACCCCGATCCGGGCAATGTTGTCCTGTGGCCGCAACGAGATATTCCACTGGACGCCCTCATGGCCATCGCTCATGCCAAAAAACGGCTTATTCAGCTGACCAAAAGGCCGGCCTTTTATTCCCAGGATAGTGCAAAAAGATTGCAGCAAAGCGCTGTATTCGGCGGCATCATGCCGGGTGGTGAAGGTGTGCTGCGGCCTTTTTGTCTTTTTGGTTTTCATCTCAGGATTCTGTATTGCAGAAGGGGCTACGTCGGCGAGAGTGATGGTTTTTATGTCTTGCTGCGACTCAAGGATCGACACGATGGCTTTACAGGCATCGTCAGCGCCGAGATTAAAAAACTCTCTTCGCTTCTGGCGTAATGGCGTGAGCTTGTGATGAATCAGGCTCTCAAATTTCTGGCAATCATTTACCGCGAACGAATAGGCCACGGACCAAATAAAATCGCCGGTGGAGCTTTTATTTATTTCCTGGCAGCGGGCAACGGGGTCTCGGGTGGTCATGCCAATTTTGCAGACCGGTAAGTCAATATCCGCAACCTCGAGGATATAAACGTAGCCACTGAGTGTATTCGTCATGGTATTCCGTGTTAATCGCGCGTTATATTCGCCTGGGTTTTTATTGCGCAATATAATACAGCGTATTTTTGGCAAGTAAAAAGCCTTCATGAGTGGTTAGCGGTAAACAACAAACACGAGCGCGCGGTGCGACGCTGGTGTTTGCTGCTCATTATGACTAGAGGATGACTACCGGTTTACGCCGTTGTTAGCCCAGATGGGGCCAGAGCAATATGGCCGCCATATAAACGACTCCCACCCACATCATCATGACCACGGTGTAGCCCATAATGCTCTGTAATTTCAGTCTGGAAATGGCCAGCGCTGGCAGCAGCCAGAACGGTTGAACCAGATCATTCCAGGCATTCCCCAACATCACGGACATCGATGTCTGGGCCAGCGATGCCTGCATCGATTGCGCCGCGTCAATCATAAAGGGTCCTTGCACCACCCAGTGGCCGCCGCCGGAAGGGGCAAAGAAATTAATAAAGAAGGAGCTGATCAGCCCCCAGAACGGCAATGTCTCCGGCGTTGAGATCTGGACAAACAGTTCCGCAATGGTTTTTACCAGCCCTGAAGCCGCCATAATTGCCATGATCCCGGCATAAAACGGGAACTGCAGAATAATGCCGCCAATCGTGCGAATACCTTCGTTGAGTTTCTCGACATAATTGAGTGGCGTCCCCAGCAAGATCACGCCGAGGAAAAGAATAAAGTAATTGATAATGTTCAGGTCCAGTACGCCGCCGCTGACAAAATGCCCGACCACATACACCATTCCTACCGTACCGATGGTGTAGCTGGTGAGCTTGCTGTGGTTTAACTTTGCCGCGAAAGTGGCGTGACCCGTCAGATCGTCATGCCCACTGCTTGTGGGGGCGACCGGCGCTTCTGGTTCATGGTATTCGGCGATCTTTTCCCCCTGGTGCGGATGGAGTGACGCATTGAGCAGGGGCAGGGTCACGAGCAGCACGGCGGTGGTCAGCAGCATCGGCAGTGAAAATATCGTTTCACTCAATGAAATAATGCCCATTTGCGCTTCCAGGGCGTGATTCTGCGTCGATATCAGCAGCGGGATAGTGGCGGAAAATCCCAGGCCATAAAAAGTGAATCCACTGTATGCCGCCGCAATAATCAATGGGTAATGGACGCCCGGAATACTGCGGGCCAGCTTTTTGGCAATAATGCTGCCAATCACCAGCCCGAATCCCCAGTTCAGATAGCTACCGATGGAGCCGACCAGGGTAGCAACAATAATCGCCGTACGTGGAGTATGCACGTGGCTGACGATCCGGTTAAGAAAGCGGTCCACCAACGGGGCGGCGGCTAAAACGTAACCCATCGCCAGAATCACCGCCATTTGCGTGGTGAAACTTAATAACTGCCAGAAACCGTTGCCCCAGTCCATGGTGGTCTGCAAGGGCGAACGGCCCTCGATCACAAAAGCCAGCGCCATGGTCAGCAGGGTTAACAGAATGGCAAAGACAAAAGGATCGGGCAGATAGCGGCGCATCAGTTCTGTGAAAAAGTGGGTGATTTTACTCATGTGTATTTACCGGATTACCCGGAGGCTCCTTGCAATATCAGATGTTTTTATCTGCCAGGCAGGTCTGTCGGAAAGCAGCCTGGGTGGCAGTGCGCATGGCATTTCTTGTTGTGTTGCGAGTTGCGGTTGCGATGAGTCCACGTGCGATGACGTCAGTCATGCATTTTCAGAGAGAGGGTGACTGACGCAGACCGGCGCCTGAGCGCTGAGCCCGGCGTTAACCTGTAGGGTAATGGGCTCACAACCGCTACTGACAATAGGAGGGCGGGAGAGCGGCGGTCAATGGCGATAATCGAAAATACGTGCGATTATCGCCCGTTATCGACGGTTTCGCTGAAATCTGTGATCCGACTGGGACAATGTGAACGCGATGACCGGTTCGTGCTATTCGCCGCTGAGGGCAGATAAGATCGGTTTATCTTCCCGGCGCAAAAGCTGATAAAATAAGGAAAACTTCTACAACCGTGAAGGCTTATGCTCAGGAAAAAATTGCATCTGCGCACTCTGATGTTGATGTTGTCAGTCGGAGGGATCCTGCTGACTTCTCTGCTGCTGCTCAGTGCCTTGACGCTTTTCCAGAAGGGTAACATCGAAGACCGTTTACTCGAGAATAACCTTGCATACGCCCGCAAGCTGGCCGACACCACGGACCGCTACCTGGTGACCGCACAACGCGAACTGGCCTACAGCGCGAGTCAGATAAAAGGCCTTACCGATACGCAATACCTGAGAAACGAAGTCGACCGACTGCGCCTGCAGTCCGGTTTTTTCAACTCGGTGGTGATTGTGAACGCCCATGCGGTGATCGCCGCCGCCTCCCCTGAAAGCCTCGGGCTGATAGGGGTGAAACTCCATTCGAATGCCAGCCTGAAAGCCATTGTGGAAAAGAAACTCTTTATCTCTGAGCCGTTCATCTCGGCTGCCGGCAACTATGTGGTGTTTGTCTCTCAGCCCTTATTTAATCAGGCCGGCGAGTACATCGGATTTATTGGCGGCAGTATCTATCTGCAAAAAGAAAGTATGCTCAGCGACATCCTCAGCATGCATTTTTATGACAAATCCACCGATGTCAGCGTGATTAATAATGACGGTAAGATAATCTTCAATCGTGACCCGAAATTAGTCGGGGGTGGCTATCAGTCGGTCCCCGGACTGCAGGAGCAGGTGGTCAGGGAACAGAGCGGGCATTTTTTTGGCGATGATAAACGCGGCGGCAGCCTGGTGGGTTATGCCAGCCTGAAGCAGGCCGACTGGAAGGTGGTCATTTCGGGCGCCTCGGAAAGCGTGTCGCGTATTCTGATGCAGACGGTGGTCAATGCCTTCTGGTTTACTCTGGCTATCGTCCTGTTAACGATCACGGTGGTGACGCTGTTTGCTGCCCGCATCTCCTCCCCACTTGAGAAGCTGGCGGAGTTTACCCAAACCAACGACAGCGAAGCCACCCTGAAAAAACTAACGCACATCAGCGTGTGGTACAAAGAGGCGGAGCGTCTTAAAGAAGCCCTTAGCCTGCATCTGCAGACCATGACCCGCAGGGTCAATGCCCTCAGCGATGAAACCATGACCGACCCGCTGACCGGGTTGTATAACCGCCGGGGGTTTAACGCGCTGATTAAACAGTTAGACCCGTCGACGGAGCAGTGCATCATCGCCATTGATATCGATCATTTCAAAACCATTAATGACCGGTATGGGCACGACGGCGGCGATGCGGTACTGGTGACATTCGCTGATACCTTACGCCGGCTCTCTACTCGCGGTCAGATTATCAGCCGCTTTGGGGGCGAAGAGTTTATCGTGTTACTGCCGGAAACCGCAGTGGCCGAGGCGGCCGTGGTGGCCGAACATATCCGTGCCGCGATCGAAAATGCCGACTTCCCGCATGGCGAAAAGGTCACTATTTCGCTCGGCGTCGCCGGATTCAATGACAACGGTAATGACGTTTACGCCGTCCTGCGTAAAGCGGATCTCGCCCTGTATGAAGCCAAGCGCAAGGGGCGAAATACCGTTGTCGTCAGTCAGGCCCAGAGGCTGTTCGACGTCTGAAGCGTCAGCACGTGCAGGCCAGGCTTGCAGAGAGCACAGAAAAAAAGAGACAAGAATGCTATTATCGACGGCTGATAATAGAGGCTGTTATGCACACCGGCATTAAACCAGGGGCTAGTTATGAATAATGAAATACCACTCAAATATTATGACATCGTCGACGAGTATTCGACGGAGACCGCCAACCCGGTCAGCGAGGCGGAACGTGACTCCCTGGCGCGTTATTTTCAGCTGCTGATCACCCGGCTGATGAATAACGAAGAGATCGACGAGGCGGCGCAGCATGAGATGGCCCTTGAAGCGACCGTTGACGCCGGGCGTATCGATGATATCGCGAACTTCCTCAATCAGTGGGGCAATGAGTAGCCGCTAACGGGCCACATCAGCGTAACCAATGAAAATCCTGTTGGTCAGACATGGCGAAACGGCATGGAACCGCGTCAATCGCCTCCAGGGCCAGCTTGATAGCCCGGTAACCGAGCGCGGGCGCGCTCAAATCGCGGCGCTGGTCGGCGCACTGGGTGATGAAAAGATAGAGCAAATTATCTCATCCCCCTCTGGCCGTGCCGTGGCGGCGGCCAGACAGCTCGCCGATCACTTTTCCTGCCCGACGCGCCTTGATGCCCGCTTGAATGAACGGGGATTTGGCGTGTTGGAGGGGAAGATTTACGCCCAGTTAAACCCGGACGAACAACGGCTGTTTGACCGTATCTACTCCGCGGATCCTGACGTGACGCCGCGGCACGGCGAGTCGCTCACGGCAGCGGCCAGCAGAACTCTGGCGGCGCTGCTGGCGATTGGCGCGTCGGCCGAGCGCTGCGTCTGCGTGGTGTCCCACGGACATGTGATTCAGGCGGTTATCTCCTGCCTGAATCACGCCGGTCCCGAACGCTTTCAACACTATGCCCATCCCAACGGCAGCTACTCGATCCTCGACTATGCCGAAGGAAAGCTCTCACTGGTGAAATGGGGCATCGCCACCCACCTGCTAAAACAGCGATAAACGAGTTATCGCCGTCTGGCCGTTATCCCGCTTCCAACATGCCAAAGCTGACGATGCGCGAGCGGCCCTGTTCTTTAGCCCGGTACAGCGCCGCATCGGCGGCCCGCAGCAGGCTATCGCTCTGGGCATGCTGCGGGAAGCTGGCAATGCCAATGGAGACGTCTACCTGACCAAGATCGGTCGGACCATAGCGCAACGTCAGGCTGCGCACGTGGTTGTAAATCTCCTGGGCGCAGGCCCGGGCTGACTCTTCATTGCTGCCGCCCAGCAGCACCAGAAACTCTTCTCCGCCGTAGCGGAACGCCATACCAATATCGCGGACTTCACGTTGAATAATCGCGGCCACGTTTTTGATCACCAGATCGCCGGCTTCATGGCCGTATTGATCGTTGATCGCTTTGAAATGATCGATATCGATCATCAGGCAGCTCAACGGGGTATGGTTATTCACCGCAAGGCTGATTTGCGTATGCAATGCATCATCCAGATGGTGGCGGTTGCGTAGCCCGGTGAGCGAGTCGAACAGCGCCTTTTCCAGCAGCGCGCTGCGTAAGCGCTGGTTCGCCAGGGCCAGGCCCAGCGCTTCGGCCATCAGTTCCAGATAGGCGCGAGACGGGGCGGATTCAGCGGTCACTTTGCTAAACGTCAGCAGGCCGATGGCTTCCCCCTGGGCAATTAACGGGACGCACAGCGACTGGCCGACAGACGACGCATGCAGGTGGTCGCAGGCGACATCAGGCTCGCCGTTCACCGGCGGATGGCTCTGGCCACGCCGCACCGCCCAGCAGTTGTCGGGATAAAATACCTCGGGTTCATCCGGTGGAGAGAGCCACTGGGCGGCACAACGTAGTTGCCAGGGATCGGTCTCCAGAATATACAGCCGTCCCGGAATGCCTGGCGCCACGTTAGGGGCAAACAGCTCCGCGACTTTAACCACATCGTCGAAGGACTCGCAGCCCTGCAGACGTTGCGTCATCCGCGCCAGCAGCTCCCTGATGGCCCAGTCGGCATCGCGCTCTTGCTCCAGACGCTGACGCGCCAGGCCGTTTTCACGGAAGATGCGGATCGCCTGCGCCATATCGCCAATCTCATCGATCTGAGAAAACTGGGGCGCTTCGACGGCATAATCCTGCGAGGCAAGCCGCTGCACCACATCGCTTAAGCGAACGACCGGGTACAACACCCGCCGCTGCAGGATAAAACCCAGCACAAACAGAAACATCAATGCTGTCAGGGCGACCATCACCTCTGATAGCGTGCGCCAGGTATGCGATTTTTCCGTCGCCTCGACGATAGCGTTGTTAGCCCGTCCCTCGAGCATCAAGCGAAAGTGATCGATCTGGGTCTGAACCCGATCCAGTTCCTGTTCAAAGGTGTCGCCGTAGAGCAGGGCGATCGCCTCTTTATCTGCGCCCCGGTCGATGCTGGCGAGCGCGCTCTGTTCTTCGTCGCGAAGCTCATCGGCAATCTGTAGCCCGTCGCGCAACAGCGCCAGCTCCTGGGCGGTGGCGCCCTGATCTTTCAGTTTCGTCAGGCGCTGCTCGATGGTGGCAAGCTCCCGCGCTTTCTGGCGATACTCCTGCAACACTTCCGGGTCTTTGTTGATAACGAACGCGCGAGCGAGGCCGGAGAGGGCCCAGGTGTCGGTTTCCACCGCTTCGGTTAAGCGATCGAATTGTTGCATCTGTTGAACGGCCTGGCGTTCACTTTTTTCTGCGTTGGAAGCCATCAGCATGGCAATGCCGGAGGTAATAGTCAGGCACACGGTGATCCCGTACGCCCAGTTGGTCATGGTGGCGATTCTCACCGGAAATTCCTTGCGTGCAGATGAATAAAAAATGATGTTATTGCTTATTATAGACCCCCGACCCGTCAACTCGCGGGCAGGGGATTAGCGGCGCTGTTTCCTGATGATATCGCGATGCAGTTCCGCTGCATGCTGGCGTAAGGTGCAGAAGACATCCTTATCCAGCGCGCCCTTTATAACATCATTTTCGATCAGCTGTAATGCATCCTGGTAGCTCATGGCGACGCGGTAGGGACGGTCTTCCGTCAGGGCGGTGAAAATATCGGCGACGGCGATAATGCGGTCGGGCAGATGCAGATAATCCTCATTCAGGTGCAGGGGATAGCCACTGCCATCCAGTTTTTCATGATGGTTTGAGGCCCAGTTAATAATTTCGCCGAGTTCGCTAAAGGCGCTGAGCATCGCCCCGGTCATGTAGCTATGTTCGCGAACCTGCAGGAGCTCATCGCGGGTTAACTCGCCCTGTTTTTCCAGAATTGCCAGCGGGGTATAAATTTTACCGATATCGTGCAGATAGCCCGCCACTTCGATTTTTTTACACTCAATTTCCGGCAGCTGCATACAGGTGGCGAGCTGGCGGGATATTTCCCCAACCATAATGCTGTGGCTGGCGGTGAAACTGCTGTAGGTATCGACAATTTTGGCAATTAATAAGCAAAAATCTTTCAGGCCATCAATATCGATGTACAGGTCGTTAATCGGCCCAATGATTTCCAGCATGCGCTGGATATGTCCGGGATGAAGGTGCAACCAGAAATGCTCTTTCTCTGCGAGTTGACACAGGGTCTGGCAGAGCGTGGGGTCAATCTGATAATACAGCGCGCGGAACGCCTCGACGATCGCCCCCGATTGCCGCTCGGTGGTGATATTGCTGGTGGATAACAGACGTTCAAACGCATCGGCAAAAAAGACGATGTGCTCTTCGAGGCTGCCTTTATAGTCGGGGCTAAAATGGTGGTGGCGAATGATCGGCAGCAGCGGCGCGAGGGAGGATAACCCCTCAAGCATTTCCGCCCCCCGGTGCTGGTGGGGATCTTCAATATTATCAATATCATTGAGGGTGGTGACGACCCGCTTGTCGCCGAGCACCCCAATATCGTGAAGCAATGCGGCACAGAAGATCGTCTGCTGCTGCGGACGCGGCAGCTTTAAGGCCAGCGACAGTTCGAGGGCAATTAAGGCCGTGCGCTGCATATGCAGTTGCAATACCGGGTTGATAACCTGGATAACGCGCGTAGTAAGTATTAACGCTGATTTTAAGGCGAGACGCATCGTTTTGCTCCCTTCGCGAGCCCCGGAGAAATAGCTTGATTCTGGTTGTCGGTATCCTGATAACGTCGCTGTCGTGCAGGATAAAATGACAGATGAGTGAATACCAGAGTATGTACATTTTCACCCACGCCCAATACCGACACGCATTGTGCCAAAACACGTGTCATGGCGAAAAATCTGTAATGGCCGCTAGTTAATCATTTTGTCCATAAAAAGAAAATAAACAGCGGAAGGCCGCGGTATTAATTTAGCGTCACTTTGATACATATCTATTTTCGCGATAAGCCCTTAGCTATTTTAGAACAGAACTGGCGATCGCTGCACAGAGAATAGCCATTTCAGATTCTTCGTGGTTCACACGGATAATTAGCATGGCCGGGCGACACCAGCTGGTTATTTCACCACGCACATTGGGTGTTGGGAAATCGGGTCAGGGTGGACTTCGGCATCCAGGCTGAAAACGTCGCGCAGCATGGCGGGCGTCAGGACACTCTCGGGCGAACCCTGGGCTTGCACTTTGCCGCTATTCAGTACCACCAGATGATCGCAGTAACGGCTTGCCTGATTCAGGTCATGCAACACGGTGACGACCGTTTTGCCAGCCTGCTGCAACTGGCGCATTAGCTTCATCAGTTCCACCTGATGGTTGATGTCCAGCCAGGTGGTCGGCTCATCCAGCAACACCAGCGGAGTATCCTGGGCGAGGATCAGCGCCAGAAAGGCTCGCTGTCGCTGGCCCCCAGACAATGCGCTGAGCTGCTGTTCTGCAAACGACGCCATGCCGGTTCGCTCAAGAGCGTCGCTGACAAGTCGCCGGTCGCTCTCCGAGAGTCGTCCCCACAGCGGCAGCCACGGGCTGCGGCCATAGCCGACCAGCTCACGGACGGTGATCCCCTCAGGTGTCAGATGCTGCTGGGGCA
Organism: Enterobacter sp. JUb54; assembly: GCF_014298075.1. Classification (GTDB taxonomy): domain Bacteria; phylum Pseudomonadota; class Gammaproteobacteria; order Enterobacterales; family Enterobacteriaceae; genus Klebsiella; species Klebsiella lignicola. The sequence continues at coordinate 1,846,788 of NZ_CP060418.1, read as the reverse complement.
GTAGCGCCAGATGGCGAGCCAGCTGCCGGGCGCTCAAGGCCGTCAGCGGCCGTTCACCCAGCCAGATCTCGCCTGTCGTAGGAGCCAGTAAGCGTGAAAAACACTTCAGTAACGTCGATTTACCGCAGCCGTTCGGCCCCAGCAGGGCGGTGATTTTCCCGGCAGGAAGCGTCAGATTGAGCCCGTTCAGGATCGGTTTGGCGCCATACCCGGCACGCAGATTTTCCGTTCTTAGTTCCATTTAACGCATTCTCACAAGTAACCAGATAAACCACGGGGCGCCGATAATGGCGGTTAACACACCGGCCGGAAGCTCCATCGGGGGATGGATCGTCCGTGCCAGCAGATCCGCCAGCAGCAGAACCAGCCCGCCCACCAGGGCGGAGAAGGGCAGCACATAGCGATGGCTGCCCCCGGTCAGGCGGCGGACCAGATGCGGCACCACCAGGCTGACAAAGGCTATCGGGCCGCACACCGCGACGCTTACCGCGGCCAGCGCCACTGCCAGCGCCAGGCCGTAGCCGTTGAGCCTGCGGATATTCACCCCCAGGGTTCCGGCGCGTTCGTTGCCCAGCGCCAGCAGGTCGAGGTCACGACTGAACAGCAGGCTCAGCGGCAGCAACAGTGCCAGAAGCGGCAGGGCCACCATGACGAAGGCGCTGTCACGCGCCCACAGGCTGCCCGTCAGCCATAACAGCGCGTTGTTGATCTCCTGAGGCTGCGACAGCAACAGGTAATCGGTGATGCTGGCCCAGCACGCGGAGAGCGCGACCCCGGTTAGCGCCAGGCGCATCGGGCGAGTGAACCCTGCCAGGGCGATCAGCATCAGCATTGCCGCCATGCCGCCGATAAAGGCCAGCACCGGCAGCCACAACAGCGGCAGCGACGGCAGGAAAGCGAGTGTCGCAACCGAGGTCAGGCTGGCCGCGTGATTGACGCCAAGAATATCCGGCGAGGCCAGCGGATTGCGGACGATCCCCTGAATCAATACCCCGGAGACGGCCAACGCCGCGCCGATAATCAGCGCCAGCACCACGCGCGGCAGGCGATATTGCGTGAGGACATAATGATATTCGCTGCCGCTGCGCCAGCCGTCGAGCAGGGCATGCCAGGGCAGGGCAATCGCCCCCATCCGCAGCGACAGCACGGCTAAGATAATCAGCAACAGCAGCAGGCTGAACAGCCGATGTTTCATCCCCGCCTCCTGACCAGCCAGACAAAGCACGGCGCGCCAGCCAGCGCCAGCACCACCCCGGCCGGCAGTTCGCCGGGCCAGGCCAGAGCGCGGGCGATCACATCGGCCAGTAGCATAAACATCGCCCCGAGCACCACGCTCATCGGGAGCAGGAGCCGGTGATCGTGACCGACCCACAGACGGGCCAGGTGCGGCATCAGCAGGCCGATAAACGCCACCGGACCGGCAACGCTCACGCAGGCGCCGGTCAGCAGCAGTACCGCCGCGTGAATCAGCAGCCGCAGACGCGGCAGGTTTATGCCCAGCGAATGGGCGGCGGTATCGCTGACGTTGAGCAAGTTCAATGAATGGGCGAAGAGGCAGACCAGCGGAATAATCAGCAGCGTAAAGGGAAACAGCTGCCAGAATTCTGCCCAGCGCACATGCGATACGCCCCCGGCCAGCCAGTATAAAATGCCGTAGGCGTGATCTTCCGTCAGCAGCAGGGTGATGCGGGTGAGCGCCATGCACAGCGCCGACAGCGCGATCCCGGCCAGAATCAGGCGGTTGCGATCCAGCTCATGGCGCCAGCCGCCGCCGGCGGTCATCACCAGCAGCCAGCTGATACCGCCGCCGCAGGCCGCGATAAACGCCAGTGAGTAGCCGGCCAACGGTGCCGGGCTGAACGCGCTGGTCAGGGACATCGCCAGCGCCGCGCCGCTGTTAATCCCGAGCAGCGACGGCGAGGCCAGGGGATTATGGGTCAGCGTTTGCAGCAGGGTTCCGCACAGCGCCAGGCTGGCGCCCAGCAGCAGTGCCACCAGGCTGCGCGGCAGCCGAATATTCAGCACCAGCGCCTGGGGCAGAGACGGCGAGTCGGGGGCGAGCAACGCGCGTAGCGCATCCAGCGGCGTAATCGGGATCGCGGAATAGCAAAACAGGCTCAGCCAGAACAGACCGGCCAGCATCAATAGCGGCGTAAACCAGCGCAACAGGACACCACGAGAAGGCTTCATTGCGGCACGTCAACCGCCTGGTGGTGAACCATTTTTACCATGTCGCTGGCAATGCGTTCGGCGGCAAAAATACCGCGCATCCGCGCCCAGCTGTTGCTGTCCACGGCGACGACCTGATGCTGTTGCTGCGCCTGCAGCATCTGCCATAGCGGGTCCTGCTGCCATTTGCGCACGATGCTTTCTGCCCGGTAGTGGGCCACCAACAGCCATTGCGGGTTGATCGCCAGCAGTTGCTCGAGGTTGATGGTCGCCATCGGCGCGCCGTTGATGGCCTGCGGCACCGTTAGCCCCAGCGCAACCAGCACGCTGCCGGTATAGGTGTCGCGGGAGTGGAGCGTAAACTGCTGCTCGCGGGAGGTGCCAAACAGGACGTTTGCCCCCGCCGGGAGCTGACGGGCAAAATCGGCCATCCGCTGATGATGCAGCGCCAGACGCTGCGTCATGGCGGTTTCCTGGCCAATCACCTTGCCGATAATGGCCGCTGAATGCAGGTTTTCCTGGTAGGTTTCGTTACGGGATTTCAGTAACAGCACCGGGGCAATCTGCCGCAACGCGCCATAGATACCGCGGTGGCGGCTACTGTCGGCAATGATCAGGTCCGGGTGCAGGGCGCTGATGGCTTCCAGCGAGGGCTGCGCGCGGGTGCCGACCGATTGCCACGGTTTCAGGTGCGCGCGGACTTCCGGCAAAATACGCGACGGGTCGTTATCGTCGGCAATCCCAACGGGCGAGACGTCCACCGCCGCCAGCGCATCGGCGAAGGAGAGTTCCAGCACCACGATACGCTGAGGAGTGCGCTCGAAGGTTACGGTTCCGTGTTCATCCTGAACCGTGACGGCGAAAACCGGGCCGCTGAACACCAGCAGCATAGCGATGAAAAGACGCAAAACGGACGGCATACGAGCTCCTGTAAATGACAAGGCCCGGCAGATGCCGGGCAAGCAACAACACCCCGCAGCGCCGCGATATTACGGCGCTGCGGCTGGCGGATCAGAACTTCATTGATCCTTGCAGATACACCGTGCGCGGCTGACCGGCATAAAGACCTTTGTTGTTATCGTCGTAAGAGCGGGTGTAATAGTCGTGGTCGAAGATATTCTTCACCCCCAGCGCGAGGTTGAGATTGGCCATCTGTGGGCCAAAGTCGTAGCCGACGCGCGCCCCCCACAGCATATAGCCGGGGATCCGCCCGGTGCTGCCGTCGGCGCTCTCTTCCACGGTATTGGCGTTATCAGCAAACTGGCTGGACTGGAAATCGCTGTTGAGGTTAAAGGTCCACTGGCCCGGCTTGTAGTCCACGCCAAGGGTTCCTTTATGCTTCGGTGAAAACGGTACCTGGTTGCCGTAGGTGTCACCTTTTTCCCGAATAACGGCGTTGACGTAGGCGTAGCTGGCGTAGACCGACAGGTTTTCCAGGCGTGGGTTGAGATCCCCAAGATCGTAGCGCGTCTGGGTTTCCAGGCCGCTGTGCCGGGTTTTGCCGCGGGCGGTCACGGTATCGTTGGTCTGGTTGGAGTCGTACTGATTATTAAAGTTAATCAGGAACAGCCCCATTTCGGCGCTTAACGCGCCGTTGTCGTAGCGGGTACCGAGCTCCCAGGTGCGGGCTTTTTCCGGTTCCACATTGCCGCTTTGCACAGCCTTGCCAATTTGGCTGTACTGTACGGTTCCGAACGATCCTTCGGTGTTGGCATAAAGATTCCAGCTGTCGTTGAGGTGATACAGCACGTTCAGGGCCGGCAGCGGTGCGTTGTAGCTGACCTGCTCGTGGGTGCCTTTGAGGTTATTGTCCTGGTAGGATTCGATGTGCTCAAACCGCATTCCGGGGGTGATGGTCCAGTCGCCAATATCAATACGATCGTCGATGTACCAGGCGTGCGCTTCGGTACCAGAGCGTGTATCGCGATCGTAGGGGCTGGCGGTGGTCGGCAGCTCGCCGCTGGCGGTGGTGGTGTAGTAGCGCATTTCGTGAGTGGCTTCATTCACGTAGCGGTAACCGACGCCGACTTCATGGGCGGAAGGGCCAATCATAAAGCTCTGGCTGTAGCGCGGTTCGATGCCGCGTACCCAGTATTCACGTGGGGAGAGGGTAGTGCGTTTTCCTTGATCCAGATAGCCGCTGCGCAGGGTGTGAGTGTAGAAACCCTGAATGTTGAATTTATGCTGGGCATCCGGCTGATACTGATAGCCGAGACTGGCGAGCTGGCGGCGTCCCCAGAAGCGGTCATTGGGACGGGTAGATTGCCAGCGGTCGGCGTTATAGTCGGCGCGTGAGAGGCCGCCGGGCATGTCCGCTTCGCCGTCGTAGTATTGCAGCAGGCTGTTAAAGGTATGCACTTCGTTTGGCGCATATTTGCTTTTCAGCATCACGTCATCGATCCGGGTGGCGCTGTGTTCGCGCCAGTCGCTGCCGCGGGTGCCGGAATAAAGCAGGGCGCTGCCGAAACCGTTGTCCGCGGTGCCGCCGATCATCAGGTTGTGCGTCTCTTTCGGATTGTTTTGCGAAGAGGTCGGGCTGAGCTGACCTTCAATGCTGGCCGCCATACCAAAATCCTGCGGAATGGCGCGGGTCACGAAGTTCACCACGCCGCCGACGCTCTGCGGCCCGTAGCGCACCGCGCCGCCGCCGCGTACCACATCGATAGCATCCATATTGCCGAGCGACACAGGGGCCAGCGACAGCTGCGGCTGACCGTAAGGAGCGAACGGTACCGGAATGCCGTCCATCAGTACCGTGGAGCGGCTGGCAAGGCGCGGGTTGAGGCCGCGAATACCGAAGTTCATCGCCAGATCGTGGCTGCCGGTCCCGTTGTTCTCCGGGGCGTTAACGCCTGGGATACGGTTCAGTACCTCGCGCATGGTGGTGGCCCCGGTTTTGGCGAAATCATCCCGACGGATAACGTCGCGGGCGCCGGCGTGCTCAAACACATCGTTTTCCCGAGCGTCGCCCAGCCAGTCGCCGACCACCGTCAGCGTCGATTCCGTGCTGACCGGCGCGGGCTCGAGGGTCCAGGCATTATTACCCAACGATTTCAGCTGCAGGCCGCTGCCGTCGAGCAGGGTTTGCAGACCCTCTTCAACGTCATAGCTGCCGTGCAGCCCGTTGCTGTGTTTACCTCGCGTCAGGCTGGCATCCGCCGATAAGGCGATGCCACTGCGCGCGGCGTATTGATTCAGTGCGTTGTCTAAATCCCCGGCAGCAATGTCAAACTGAGCAGCGGCAAATACCGGTGCCACGGCCAGCGCCGCGAGCGGCAGCAGGCTTAAACGGATGGCCATCACCAGAGGCATCGGTTTGCGTAAAACGCGGAAAGGCGTCATGTGTTCTCCATGATCGTTTTTGGTTGTCTTCATCTGTTAAGTCGAACGAGGAGATGAAAAGGGACAATGGAGAATGAGAATTTTTTGTATTTTTTTCTCAGGCGGCGATAACGGTGACCCAGTAGCGGGTGGCGAACTGCAGTTTCACCGGCAGCGTTTGGGCGATGATGTGCAAAATCACGTCGGTATTGCCCAGCGGGAAGGTGCCGCTCAGCCGTAAATCGCCGACCGCAGGATCGCAGCGCAGAATGCCGGGTCGATAGCGGGAGAGGGTGGCGATGACCTCGCGCAGCGGCCGGTCGCGGAAGCTGAGCACCCCTTCGGTCCAGCTCTCTTCGCTGCGGTTTACCGGCTGCAGCGAGGAGAAACTCTCGCGGGTAAAGCGTTGGCTTTCACCGGCGTGAATAATGGTGTTCAGGCCGTTGGGCAATACGACTTCTACCGCGTGCTGTTGCACCGTCAGGCGTGTCTCAGCGGTAAACTGACGGACGATAAACTCGGTCCCCAGCGCGGTGAGTAAACCGTCGCGAGTCTGCACGCGAAACGGTCGCTGCTGTTTATCGCGCGCGGTGGTAATGGCAATTTCGCCGTAGCGCAACTGGACCAGCCGCTGGCGGGCATCAAAGCGGACATCGGCGGCGCTGTCGGTATTCAGCGTGAGCAGGGTGCCATCATCGAGGGTATGGCGCAGCGGCATGCCTTTCGCCGTACGGTAATCGGCACGGTACCCGCTGGCCAGCTCGCTGTTCCAGATCTGCCAGCCGCTGCCGCCGGCAATCAGCAGCATCACCCCTTTCAGGACCTGACGGCGAGTCAGGCGGCTGTCGTTGAGGGTGCGGCTGGCAAGCGTGCCGGGGAGTTGCCCCATCTGCTGGCGCAGATTCTCCACCTGCTGCCACGCCCACTGGTGGTCGCGATCCTGTTCATACCATTGCTGCCAGCGCGCCTCCTGCTGCGGATTCGCCCGGCCGTCGCTCAATACCGCGTACCAGTGTGAAGCCGAACGTAGCGCCTGACGACGGGACTCGCTTAATGACGTGTTCACAGGCCGTTCTCCAGGCGGAACAGCAGGCAGTGTTCGGTGGCTTTGGCGATATATTTTTTGATAGAGCTGACTGAGACCCCCAGTCGAACGGCAATCTCGGCGTAGGTCAGGCCTTCAAGCTGCGACAGCAAAAAGGCCTCGCGGGCTTTGCGGCTCAGGCCATCGAGCATGGCATCTATCTGCTGTAATGTTTCGAGCTGGCTTTGCTGTAATTCCGGGGGCGGGGCCAGTTCCTCAGGTAGCTGGGCCATCATCTCCAGCCAGGCGCGTTCCAGGGCATTACGGCGGAACAGATCGATCATCACCCGTTTTGCCACGGTGCAGAGAAAGGATTTCGGATCGCGGATGGTGGCTAACGCCTCGCCACTCATTAACCGTAAGAATGTATCCTGGGCAACGTCGTCAGCGTCATGGGCAGATTGCAGCTTCCGGGTAAGCCATGTTTTCAGCCAACCGTGATGGGCCTGGTAAAGCGACGCAAGCGTCAAAGGTGTGCTGGTGGCGGAAAGCTGAGACATGACCGGGTTCGAGGCAAGTTATCAATAAGGTTTATGTTAATATGAGAATGGTTCTCATTTCAATTGAAATGCGGCTAAAAAGGCGCTAACGGGCAATAATTTCAATAAGTGATTGTTGCGATTGATGAATTGATCTGCATTCGGTGTATCAGACTATGAAGTGGGCCGCCAGCAGGGCATCCTCGCTGGTTTAAGGTAAAGAACGATAATTATTCGTTATAATCGAGTAAAGGATCGTTTATTTTGTGAGAGTAAAAAGCATAAGCATAATTTATAAAATTGAGGGGATTCTTATTTCATAGATAAAAAAGGAATGAAAAGATCCGCGCCCTGAAATTTTCAAATGAAATTGCGGCGACAATAGCCAGTAGCTATATTCCGCAGCTATTTTATGACCACCCTTTATTGTTTTAATGATCTGGCGCATCGACAACGGTGAGGGCGGGCGGTCTCTGCCGCTAGCCTAGTCATAGCGGGGCCTGCGGTAGCGGACGATCGCAGAAGATGCAAGTTGATTTAATAATGTGCAATCAGATTAACGACATAATTAGCGAATAAAGTATTGGCACGGTAAATAATTGTAATCAACGCTTCTTTTTTATTTTACATTCTGTTACAGTTGTGGCGTTATTATGCTTTTTTCACGCCAGCGGCGTTTTTTACTTGCCCGAGTGAATTTAGCCGGATTACTATTGTCATAGTTGCTATACGTACCGCCTAACGACTGATGAAGGGACTTCGTTTTTTCCTTAAGCGTTACCCCATTTATAGACGTTTACAGGAAAAATCATGCCTTGCGCTTTTAATAAAAGTCTACTTCACCCTCGCAACTGGGGGACCTGGTTTGGCCTCGCCATACTCTGGTTAATCGTGCAATTACCCTATCCACTTCTCCATACTATTGGTACCAGCGCGGGTAAGGCCTCACGCCGTTTTCTCAAGCGCCGGGAACATATTGCCCGACGCAATCTTGAACTGTGTTTCCCGGACATGTCCGCCGAAGCACGAGAAAAAATGATTGAACAGAACTTCATGTCGCTGGGTATGGGACTTATCGAAACCGGTATGGCCTGGTTCTGGAGCGACGAGCGGGTCAAAAAATGGTTTGACGTTGAAGGCTTCGATAATCTCAGCAAAGCGCTGAGTGCCGGGCAGGGCGTGATGGTGGTTGGCGTACACTTTATGTCGCTGGAACTTGGCGGTCGTACTATGGGACTGTGTCGGCCAATGATGGCGACCTATCGTCCGCACAACAGCCCGCTGATGGAGTGGGTACAGACCCGCGGACGGTTGCGTTCGAATAAAGCGATGATCGATCGGCGTAATTTGTCTGGCCTGGTGCATGCGCTGAAAGCCGGCGAAGCGGTATGGTTTGCCCCGGATCAGGACTACGGCCCGAAAGGCAGCGTGTTTGCGCCGTTCTTCTCTGTCCCGCAGGCGGCGACCACTAACGGTACCTATGTGCTCTCTCGCCTGTCAGGCGCGAAGATGCTGAGCATCAGCATGGTGCGCAAAGCCGACAGAAAAGGCTACACCTTATATATCAGCGATGTGCTGAACGATTATCCTGGTGAAGATAAACAGGATGCCGCCAGCTATATCAATAAAGTGATCGAAAAAGAGATTCTGCGCGCACCGGAGCAATATCTGTGGGTGCACCGCCGTTTCAAAACGCGTCCGCTGGGTGAAGGTTCACTCTACTAATTCAACAAGCACGGTAAGCGCTTTCAAAATCGCAGCAGTTGCGTTAACGTGAGCGCGATCATGTTTTTTGTTGAAAGCGAAGGAGTGCAGCGTGTTCGCTGAGTTTGGTGTACTGAATTATTTAACCTACCTGGTCGGGGCTATTTTTATCATCCTGGTTCCCGGCCCTAATACCTTTTTTGTTCTGAAGACCGGGATTGCTCACGGCGTAAAGAAAGGCTATCTGGCGGCGGCCGGGGTGTTCATTGGTGATGCGGTACTGATGATGCTGGCTTTTGCCGGCGTCGCGACACTGATTAAGACCACGCCGGTGTTATTTAATATCGTTCGCTATCTGGGGGCGATTTACCTGCTGTGGCTTGGTGGCAAAATGTTGTACGCCGTGCTGACCCAGCGGGACGGGCATGCCGACACCAGTGCCGAGCCGGGGAGCGCGATCCTGAAACGCTCGCTGACGTTGAGCCTGACTAATCCGAAAGCCATCCTCTTCTATGTCTCGTTTTTCGTGCAGTTTATTGACGTGAGCGCGAAAACGCCGGGACTGGCATTCTTTATTCTGGCGCTGACGCTGGAGATCATTAGCTTTATGTATATGAGCTTCCTGATCCTCTCCGGTTCGTTCGTGACGCGCTATGTGAAAACGAAAACCAAGCTGGCTAAAATCGGTAACAGTCTGATTGGCCTTGTTTTCGTCGGCTTTGCCGCGCGGCTGGCGACGCTGCAATCCTGATCGGCAGGCCGGTAACCATTCCGGCCAGCCAGTGGTAATCACTGCGTTGTAACAAAAACCCTTCAATTTTTATTGCATTGATGTTACATATACAGCCGATTATCGGTCAGTCAAAAGGGAACCCGGATGATTCTGCAAAAACTCATCAGCAATAAAAACAGCAAGAAATTCTTCTTGTCGATAGGGATTGTGTTTGCCATCGCGCTTACCGTGGTTGGGCGTGCGACGTTCGGCGGCGTGGTCAGCGAATACAATATGCCGTATTCGGAGTGGACGGTGTCGATGTTCTTCCTGCAAGGGGCGATGGTGACCGTTTACAGCACCGTGTTCACGCTGCTGTTCTCTATTCCGCTGGGGTTCTTCTTTTTAGGTTCCGATCGTCAGGACTGATTGCCAGTCTCGATAAAACGGGGCGAACCGACGTTCGCCCTGCTTGATGCTTCGCTCGCTAATCCCTCAATTACCAACCGCGACCATCATAATGATGGTGGTGGCGCCCGTGATGATAGCCATCATGCACGATACAACCCGATAACAGCGTGCATAGCGTAAGTAGCAACGTTAACACGATCGGTTTTTTCATCTCTCACTTCTCCGCTGGTCCACCGTCCGCGGGCAAAGGGCCTGCGGAATCGGCTGATGAAGTGAGTGTATAGCGTTAAGTTATTGAGTGGATAAGACAACTCTGCAATTTCAGCCGGGTAAAAAATACGATTACCACCAGCCGAACTGCACGCCTGCCAGCGCAATAATAGCGACGATAAGCATAATAATGGTGCTTTTTTTCATCACGCGCCTCCCGGCGACGCGTAACCGCCGACAAAAAACCAACCGAGAAAAATAACGGCGACGATAAAGATGGCCACCGGGAAAAGAATACCCAATCTCATTGTGTTACCTCTGGGGCCAGACATCCTGCCCGTAATATAAGAGTCCATTAAGAGCCTATCCCATTAGGCTATTTTATTTGCCATTTTGGTCCTGGGCAGTGCTCACCATCCTCACGTACTGCGTGTACGCTCCGGTGGTTCCGCGCTGTCCGCGGCCAAACTGGCTGCAACAATCTACGCCTACTGGGATAGGCTCTAAGCCGCGCTATCATACCTTAATCAAGATACAGGAAGGTTTCTTTGCGACGGGATTTTTTATCCTGATACATGGCATCATCGGCGGCACGTAAAGCGCTTTCGACATCCTGGTTATGAGGATTAACGTCAATAACGCCAAAGCTGGCCCCAGGATAATCGATCCGGTGGCCGGCGAGATGATACACCCCGCTTAAGGCCTGGCGCAGCGTGGCGACAAAGGCCAGCTGCTGCGCGGCATCCCGCTCGGCGCCAACCACTAAAAACTCATCGCCGCCCAGTCGTCCCACCAGATCGCCAGGCTCAAGGCGGGCAGTTAAGCGTTCACCAATCTGAATCAAGAAGCTGTCGCCGCACTGGTGACCGAAGCGATCGTTAATCGCTTTAAAATCGTCAAGGTCGATAAAGACCATCAGGATATTACGCTGCTGCTCACGGGCGCGGGGAAATATCGACGTCAGGTGTTTAAACAGCGCCCGACGATTCGCCAGCCCGGTGAGTTCATCGGTATAAGAGTGCATCTCTAACGCGACGTTGGCCTCGCGCAGTTGGTCAACCAGCGTCTCTTTCTCAATATAGTGAGAGATTAAATTCGCAAACAGCCCCATGACCTGCTCACCCTCAAGGTTGTAGGGCTGCTTGTCGCGGCTGGTGGCGCACAGCGTGCCGTACAGCGAGCCGTCGGCGAGGCGCACGGGGATGCTGAAGAAGGTCATGATCCCCAGGTCTTGAGCGGCAATGCACGAGCGCCAGCGATGGTTGACATCATTGCTGAACTGGCAGTTATCGTCGATGGCTCGTTTGCATAATGAATCATTCCAGGGCACGGAAAACCCTTCCGGGATCTGCATAACGCTGCTGTTATGTGCATACATAATAAGCTGACGCTGTGCTTCAAAATCAATACGAGTCAGATACGTCGACTCCATTCTGGTCACCAGCTCCAGCATCTCAAGCAACTGCCGAACTAATAATTCCAGGGAATGTTCGTTGGCGAGTGTTTGCGAAACACGAGCAAGAATAAAATCTGACATGAATGTACGGCTCCCGATCGCGAGTGAAGACAGCCAGCAGATCCAGCTGGCGACGGCTACCCACGAAAAGTAAACATAGATACATCAAATTTAACACATTAATTCGGGGAATACCTGCGATCGCAGCGGGGAAAAAAAGCCCCGTCGGGTGCATTACCTAAACCTGGTAGTTGTGGCTTTCAACAGTGTAATGCGGGTTGCGCGGCACACAACACCATCGAAAGCCATATTTACCTACCTAAGTGTGGACATAATGTGGACATTTTCCGCATCAATGCCACCTCTTAAGGGGTTAAGAGAAATGGCGTCCTGTAAATACTCAGGCGCAAAGTGAGCATAGGCCATCGTTTGCTCAATTCGGGCGTGCCCGAGGATCCTTTGTAGCGTTATGATGCTTCCCCCATTAATCATAAAGTGCGTCGCGAAACTGTGCCTCAAGGCGTGCGTAGACTGACCAGTCGGGAGATCTGGTTTTACTTCCCGAAGTGTCTGCCTGAAGTCGGTATACGACGCACTGGTAAACAACAAACCTCGCTTACCACCAGCTATGAGTTTCGCGACTTCTGCTGATACCGGAACAGTGCGAAGCTTGTTGCTCTTGGTTTTAACGAACGTTACTCGATTCTGTATGATGTTTTCCGCCTTGAGTCGTGCAGCTTCACCCCAACGAGCACCGGTGCTTAAACAGAGGATCGCGATCTTCCTGTTGTCGCCATCGAGCTTTGAGAGTAAAAGGGCTATCTCTCCTTCGGTGAGATAGCCGGTTTCGGGTACTTCTTCCTTCAGCTTTTTTCTGCCCCGAATTGGATGCTCACCGGAGAACAATTCGGCCTCAATAAGCGCAGTGAACATGCCACTTGTACTATTAAGATCGCGGTTTATGGTCGAAGCTTTAATGCCCTGGCTTCTTCTCGTTGAGTAGTACTGACTTATCAGCGCCTTCGTGATCTGAAATGCACAAGGATCGTTAGTCATCCTGCAGAACGTCTCAATCTTATTGCGATTTATCCGTCCATGTTCCTCGTGCTTTCCCTTCAAATTCCACCAGATCTGTATTAACTCAGACAGATGCCGCTTATCTGTCGGTTTTGATAACCACTCTTTAGTATGGTGGTTAAACTGGGTGTGCTTCTCAAATGCTACTGCTTCACTCTTCTTGTCAAACCTCCTGCGGATGCGCTTTCCGTTGCGCCCGGCAGGTCTTATGTCCACTTCATATCGACCATCATCGAGTTTCTTAATTGTCATAAGAAATCCCTCAGATGGGGGCGTTTGCTTTTAGGCTTCAACGCGTTGCCATTATGTGATGAATACTTTTCGACCAATAACAGACATTTGAAATGTATGTAAGACCGGTTAATTGTTAACCAATCTTTTGGTCTGATTGCTGCGAGGTTGTTAAGTCTTGCCCAAAGTGTGCGAGGGCCGGTGCGATTTGACCGGATTCAGGGGATACCTGATCGGTCATAAACCACAAGGCGTACTTACAAAAACGGGGGTGCTGGAGAATTTTCATTGCTATATCGGTTGGAGGGATAGTCCTCCCGCTTTCATAGTATGTGAGTGAGCTGTAAGGAACTCCTGTAATTTCAGCAAATTGCTTTCTGTTTAGCCTCTCGGACTCGCGGATTAACGCGAGTTTCTCGCTAATAGCGGTTGACATGTTATCAAGATCCTCTAATATCTTTCGGTATGTTCTACTCAAATTCAATTTTCTCTAAAATCACTGATGCACATTAGAGAACATTGAAACCCATTGGTTAGATCTAGATAAGAGGTTATCAGATGAACAAAAAAAATGTCAGTAGCAGCGACGCCATTCCGTATCAGGAGTTTGCGAAAATTATAGGGAAAACGCCGGCAGCAGTTAGAGGCATGATCGAAAAAGGGAAGCTACCTGTAATCGAAATGACCGATCCCCAATCAACTTCTGGCCGTGCGGGCGAGTACTGGGTTTACCTTCCAGCCTGGAACAACGGCATGAAACTGGCCTACGAAAGTCGTCCAAAGGAGATCAGGGAAGGGTGGTTGATGTGGCTTGGACTGGGAGAATGAAAATGCTCAAACCTGCTGAATCAGATAGTGCATTACAAGGGCAAATCTTCTACCGTGGCGATATGAAAAGCGCCACATTGGTGGCGCTGGTACCCTACAAGCAATTACTTGCCACGATTTCTGTTGACGTGATCTTGCAGAATGGCGGCCAACTCTTCGATCTCATCCAAGGCGAGCCCAACAAAGAAACGGTCGGTGGATGGAATGGAGACTTTTTGCGGGAAGCCAAAGCCAATAAAAGCCATACCAGATTCGCCTTCGACGTAACCATATTGCTTGGCGATAACATAGGGATCCTTACGAACTTCATTACTAGACATTGAAACTCCTTGTTTTATGTGTAGTTGCCTGCCCATTCTTGGCGGAATGCAGGCCATAAAAAAATACCATAAACAAGCCATCATGAATGGCTTAACAATTCAATGAATATCTTTTGTTTGACGGAGTTCTCATATGAAGAGTGGGGTTGGTAAGGGGGGGGTGCAGTTGAATAGCAAAACCAGTCTTTACTGTGGTTTTACTATTCTGAAACTCCCACGCAAAAAACCGTACAACCGCCAGCGCTATCAAATTACACACACAGGCCATTATTTCGGCATTGACTTTGCTTTATCAGAAGCATGCCGAACGATTGACAGAATCATGAATAAAAAGCGCTTCATTGCTTTTTAATCTCTGGGGGCGAAAATGAAACTTGAATATGCAGATAAAATTAATTCGCTTTTACAATGCTTCCATTTCAATAAAGAGTTTCTGGAATGGAATCATGATTACTCTCTTCAGCTCTTACGCCATGGCGTATCCCACCTTTATCATTTCGCAATGCTTCAAGGCGAGAATGATGAATGCACTCTTGAAGAACTCCGCAACATCATTATTGCCGTGACCGATGGCGACATCCCTAAACCATACGACCTGCTATCACTCGACACTGAGCAACTGAAGAAGGCTATGGTGTTTGCCAAGCCGCCGGCGGTAACTGTAGAAGTTACCCCGGAGATCTTGCAACACCTGAAACTGGGAGCAAAAGCCTCCTGGCGGCTGGAGCCCCCTTGCTTTAACTGATCATCGGAGTACGCCATGTTCACCGAAGAAAAAACATCTTGGGAACAGGAAATGCTGATCCGAGAGGCGATGGAAAGTGCAGAGCAGGGGTTCACTGTACATCTGAAAAACGGTGCTCGTATCACCATTACTTCAAAAAGCCCGTCTAAAGATTTAATAATTTACGGGCTCGAAAAAGCCATTCGCGGTAATCACGATCGCGCGCGAATGACCTTTATTGATTTCATGTATTACTGGCATGAAAGGATATTTAAGCAGATTAAAAGAAAACCGCGTCCAAACAATTAATTAACCCGATTTAAAAATAACGGCATTCACTTTGCCGGGGATTCGTTTTGCCTTTTTTAGGAGGTTGCATGTCGGTTACGTCAATAAAGCCGGAAGGCGGAATAAGCGATCCAGAGTTTATGGGTATCAGCACCAATGCGCGCAAAGGCGAGCGCGCCCACTTACTAGGATTGCTGCGCATCCGTATGGGCCTGCTGAAAGAGCAAGGCCTTACCCCCGAAGAGATTTATTCAGCACTTGAGCAGTGGATAGCCAACCACGAAACAATCACCAGCGAGGGCAGTAGACCATGAATCACGTAATGATCGATTTGATTAACGTTAGTAAGAAACCATCATCACCTCTGTGTGCCATTGAAGCTGTGTTTTTTGAACCCTCAACAGGGCAGATCGGAAAGGTTTTTTATTCTTCGATAGACATTCGTAAATCTGAAAGCTTGAAGGGCCGTATCAGCATTAGTACGGCATTCGATTGGATGAAAAAAGACTCTCACTGGCGCGCCGAAGTAATGAGCGCAACCGAAGCTGAAGAAGATGCACTTTGCAGCCTTGCTGCTTTCATCGCCGACAATACCTGTCCCCGGAACGCGGCGTTATTCGTATGGTTCAAAGATGTCCCGGAAAAACTGGTTTCACTTCGTTATGCCGTGGATCGCTTAGAGGTGTCAGGCATTTTCCCTGAAGGCACAAAATACCGCTGCATTCGTTCACTTCTCGACCTTGCTGCTGCCACAGACTATGCGCCTCATGCGAGAAGCGCCCTGGCATGTTACACGCTCACTGACGCGCGATATCAAGCAGAGCAAGTCTGCGAAATCTGGCAGCGCTTGACCTCTCCACACACTGGATCGCTATGAGGGCCGCCATGCATTCGCATCTGTCTGTTGTTTGTAACGCGCCGTTGCCGGTTTGTAAGAGGGCGCTTGCCGCCCTGAATTGCTTTGCTCGTGGACAGCGTAATTACACCCGAGTCAAGCCACACGCCTATCTCGTGATCCGCATTGGCCTCCGTTGGCGTTTGCTCAGCAAAAACGGTGGTAAGCAGTGGCGACTGATGACCCATGAAACCTATAACCAGGAATGCCGCAAATGATTAAGTCACCTCTTAAGTGGGCTGGCGGTAAAACCCGCGTGTTGCCGGAGCTGCTGAAGCACTTACCTAAAGCCGATTGCTTGATTGAGCCCTTTGTAGGCAGTGGCACAGTCTTTATGAATACGGAATACCGCCGCTATGTGCTTTGTGACAGCAATCGCGCATTGATCAATTTCTTCCTCGCGCTCAGGGAAGACCCTGAAAGATTGATACTGATCGCCAGGAACGTATTCAGAAATGGCAATAACGAAGATAGCTATTACGAAGAGCGCAAGTTGTTCAACCACCTGTCGTGGGATGACGAGTGTGCAGATGATTACGTTGTACGGTGGGCTGCATCATTTTTATACCTGAACCGCCACTGCTTTAACGGGCTTTATCGCACCAACAGGGATGGCGGTTTCAATGTTCCATTTGGCAGCTATAAGGCACCTTATTTTCCAGAAGCAGAAATGCGCCTATTTGCCGAAAAGGCGCTGGATACTCACGCGCTCTTTCTTTGTAATGATTTTCGTACTTCTATTCCGTACGTTGTCAGGAACCGCCTGGACTCCGTGATTTACTGCGATCCGCCGTACATCCCGACTAGCAAAACAGCCAATTTTACCGCTTACGGCAAGCCATTTACCCTGGATGATCACCGCGCTTTGGTTACGGCGTTGCTGGACGTTAATCGCCAGCATGGAACGCGCTCGGTCATCTCGAATAGCGACACACCAGAAACACGCCAGATCTACTCCGCTTTCAATCTCCACGCCTTCAGAGTTCGACGTTCCGTTAGCGCCAAAACCCGCGATATGGCCGGTGAAGTGATTGGCGTTCTTCGCGTGTGTGGTGGTTGCGGTCGTTATGGTGGTGGAGGTTGCCCGGACTGTGGGGCGGTGATGGGGGATGCGACATATGCCGAAATGTTTGGTGCGCCGGCTTGTTGAAGCGTTGGCTTTGCAAAATAAGATTCGAAGGTGAGTTATGCCTGACTCCACATCCCTGGCATGGAGCTGGAATGCCAGAAAGCAGCCAGTAAACCCTTATGCTGTTGATGCGCCTGCACAGAAACCATCTGCGCTGGCCGTCTGGATTGCTCTTTATGAGCAGGATAAAAGCGATCAACGCGAGCAGGCTGAAGCAATGAGTCGTGCAGCAGAAGAGTACCTCTTTTCTGTTGCACATTGCGATCCCTGGCACTATGACGAATTGAATGATGCGCTGATTGAGAAAGCTAAGCGACATGCAGAACTCCATCGTGTTGATCCTCTTACCCTGATTCGTGATGACGTCGCCAGCTTGCCTGGTTTCCTGCGCAAGCCGCTGGAAACAAGGATTAAGTATTTGGAAAAATCAGAAGATCCGCGCCATTTGCCTACCTATCTGAATGAGGTCATTACTCCCTCATTAGTGAGGATTGACAAGGTCCGTGCTAACCAGGCGTCGCTGTCATTCCAGGCCATGGCTGGTAGGGATAGCCTTGATCAACTCCTTCGACTTGCTGAACTGAATCAGCGGGAGGTTAAGCGGCTTTCAACGCTGGTCGCAGCGCACATTGATATGATTTTTATCCAGCTTTGCGGTGAGATGCTGACCGATGAATTAGCTTCTCCCATCGTAATACTGGAGCTCTATCGTCGTGTGGCGGCCGAAGTGTCACGCCTCGATGTTATCCCGCCGGGTTATGAAGCGCTCCGCAGCAAACATAATCGCCGCAACCCGATTAACTACGAGTTGATACCGGGCGCGCTAGCCCGTATGCGTTGTGCTGACTGGTGGCAACGTAAGCTGTGGCAACTCCGCAACGAATGGCGGGAAGAGTTGCTTCGGGCAGCGTGCCTTGTTCATCGGCACGCATCACCTTATGTCAGCCATGACATCCTGTTGCAGAAGCGGGAACAACGCCGTAAGGCGATGGATTTTTTCCGCAACCATGATCTGATTAACGAAGATGGCGACACGCTCAACATGGAGGATGTGGTGCTTGCAAGTGCCAGCAATCCAGCGCACCGTCGTAATGAGATGATGGCCTGTGTCAAAGGCCTGGAATTGATAGCTGAAATGCGTGGCGACTGCGCCATGTTCTATACCATCACCTGTCCTTCTAAGTACCACGCCACACTGATGAACGGGAAGCCTAACCCTACATGGGATCAATCGACAGTTAGGAAAAGCAGCGACTATCTGGTTGATACGTTTGCGGCATTCCGTAAGGCAATGCACAAAAAAGAGCTGCGCTGGTACGGCGTCCGCGTAGCCGAACCACATCACGATGGCACTGTGCACTGGCATTTATTGTGTTTTATGCGCAAAAAACATCGACGTGCAATCACAGAGCTGCTGCGTCGTTTCACTATCCGAGAAGATCGTGCCGAACTTGGCAATAACACTGGCGCTCGTTTCAAGTCAAAGCTGATAGACCCGCGAAAGGGGACTCCGGCCAGTTATATTGCAAAGTACGTCAGTAAAAACATCGATGGGCGTGGGCTGGGTGACACCGTCAGCAAGGAGACGGGTAAATCACTACGTGATAGTGCCGAGCACGTCACTGCGTGGGCATCGTTGCACCGTGTTCAACAATTTCGTTTTTTTGGGATTCCAGGCCGCCAGGCGTACCGCGAGTTACGATTGTTCGCATCGCAGGCAACTCGTGCAATGAAAACCAGCAAACCGGGTGCTCCGGTACTTATGGATCCAAAACTGGACGCTGTGCTTGCTGCTGCTGATGTTGGCTGTTTTGCCACTTACATTATGAAGCAGGGCGGTGTACTTGTTCCCCGCAAAAATTACCTCATTCATACCGCCTACGAGCCGACAGTCGAACCAGGAACCTATGGCGATCACGGGATTCGTATTTATGGCATTTGGTCGCCAATCACCGGTAAGGAAAACAAAATATGCACGCATGTCCATACCTGGAAGATGGTGAAGAAGGCTTCCGCTAACCCAGGCGCTGAAAGCGCCGCCCAGGGCGACTCCGTCGCCCCTTGGACTCGTGGCAATAACTGTCCCTATCCCTTAAAAAGCGAGGGCGGAGGGATAGGTAGTGATAAAGTATTATCGGTAAAATTGGTTCAGGATGCAGAGTCAGGGCCGCTGGATGTAACCCAATTACCTGCTAAAGAAAGAAGAAACGTAATAAGGCGCTTGTGTGAAACATTCAAAGGTTATGCCAGATAATACATTAGGTGATAGAACTTAATTGTATGGTTTCTTATGGTAAATTTTCATCATCCATGATGAGAATATTATTTGTGAGTAGTGCTAAAGTTGATTTTTAATTATTTTAATGGATGTACAGAGTGGGGTAAGTATTGTAATTTAATTGAGATGTTTTAGTCGTGCCATAGAGAGGTTGCCCTCATGTCTTAAATGACATGGAAACCATGTTTTTTGAGGGCTTATTTTAAATTAGTGTTAAATAAAATAATAAATGTTAATTTTCATATTTTCTTATGAATTTGCACAAGCTCTTTTATTAATTTCGTGTTAAATTCCGTTACATCTAAAATTCTTGTTTGTAAAGGGTCTAGCTGATGATTATCAATATTGTTGTCAAGTTCGTCACATATATTTTCAAGGGCGCTTATTGATGTTTGCATATTTGGAAAACTATTTAATATTGAAAAGGTCTCATGTAACTCTTCAATTTTAATAGAGATTGTATCTTGATAAAAATTTGAGAAGTCACTGTTATTCATATTAAAACTGTCTTTCAAATCAGAGCAGATTTTAAACATTAACTCATTTATTTTTGGGAAAATTACTTCTCTTAGCCAAAAACCATCATGTATAGCATCTTTTTTTTGCTTGCGTTGCAAATGTATTGGGACCAATACTGATGCTAATAATGCTAGAAATGATATTGCTATAGCTATATAGTCAGGTTTAGATTCTGGAGTTTTTACAATATTGTAAAAATCACTTTTTTTATCATTTGGAATTTCATAATGCTGCATATCTACAACCGATGATTCTCTTGATAAATACTTTGGAGAGAAATTAAGTTCTTTCGGTTTTCGCACACTATAGGCATTATTATCTGGCATGCCATCTAACGGTAGATTTCTGACAGCATCATTGTAAAATGATAAATCATCGATATTTTCGTAACGGCTTACATTAGAACTGTCACAACCGATGATTGAAAAAAAAATGACAGGTAGAACTGTCATTTTTTTTAAACGATCAGGTTTAAAATAAAGGTGCATTTTTCCTGAGGCCTCTTTTAACTGCCCGATCAAATTCTGAAAGCATTCCTTCCTTATATTGTTCACCATCTAAAATAGTGACCTTAAAAAAGTCGGAAGGTTTTGAATAATCAGGTATTATCTTTTCAAGCATACCTAAAAAATATGAGCTAGATACGACAATACTTTCTGGCATTAGAATGTATATCAAATCTTTTCCATCGGTATTGAATTGTTTCAAGTTGAAGTAATTGTATGCTTCTTGTCCGTTTGCTCTACCAGCAAACAGTTTTTTAGTTGTAGCACCAACTAACTTATTGAAATCTATAGTAACGTTAGACATGTTCATAATCCTATTCCTTAAGAACGCTTCGTTTTTTGTAAAGGAAAACGAATATTAACCATAACACCAGGGAAATAGGCGTTCGTCATTTCCTTAAGATAAGCGCGATCTGGCTCAGTTGCAAGACTATCGTTGTTGAATGGATATGAGTAGGTTTCACTTTCATCATCTTCTTCATCGATTTTACAAATAAGGCGATAACGACCATCAAAAGATATATGTGTTTTACCAGATATAAGGGACATTTTTGGTTCTTCAATAGAACTACCACGAATTCTTCTAAGATTGTCATGCATATCTTGGAAAAATTTCAACAGTTCGATTGTACCTGTACCGGAACTATCTGAATCAGTAATGTTTTTGCAACTGACTCGTCCTTGAAGTGCGGCTACGGTAACTAACCCTTCCCTAAACATGCCTCGTTTATTTATATGTTTCTTTACATAAGGCTTAACTTGCTCATTAAATGAGAAATGAGTCTCTGGTAAGCCTTCAAATGTTTCGGCAATTGTATTCCCAAAATTAATTATAGTTAATTCACATACTGGGGAATGAGCGTTGTTATTTACGTAACCTCTTACAAACCATCGTGGTCTTTGTGATAAACCACAATGTCTTTCTGCATTATCCAATAACTCACCCATGCATGATGTCAAATATTTGCTGGCATTTTCTTTTAATTGTAAATCATGGTCGTTTAAACATTCGTCAATATATTGGGCGAATTTTTCTGCAGTGTGATTTTTACGATCTTGAGCAAATGCAGACGCTTCTTCTTTCCCAATTGAATCAAATTTAAAAACTCTTTGTTTAGGGTTGTCTTTTCTTGTTGTGTAGTCAAGAATTGTGCCTGGGGATGCTTCATCCATTTCCTTCACGATCCCCATGCATTTAATTATTTCACGGTGAGCTTCTTTTTTCGGGTAAGTGCCATTAATAATAACTTTGTCAGAAAAGTTTACATTGGATTGCCGAGCTTCAGTCACGGCTAAGCCTAATAGATATTCAGCACCAAGACATTTGTATTGAGCTGAGGTGTAATCTATGGTCACTGACTTATTTGTTCCTCTGCTAATAAATTTACTGGCAGAGTGAATGAATATCAATGATTCTTCTGGATTTTCATAAAAACTTAATTTTCTTGGAACTATTATTTTGTTTTTTGAGATTATTTTTCCACTGATACCTTTTTTCATCGGAACAATTTTATCTATGAAATTCACTATCGGGTTAGATATGAATCCCGCGTCATTTGATATGACAATTTTTTTGTGCCCAGTTTTACGTTTTCTAGCTATATTTTGCTCGCGCGAAATAGAATACAAGTGACGATTCCATGCACGCAAAAAAAACACTCTGCCATTGACGCTATTCTTTTTCATATCAATCCCTACCGATGCTAATGCAAGATCTTCCTTGTCCCAGATAACCTCGCCAATCTAACCCCCAACCATACTATACATGCAACCAAAAAAACAATTCGAAGACTGCAAGATTCTGCATAAATTTGCACAATTTTTATGGAAGTGTTTACCTGAGTTGCGGCCTGTAGCGGAGCGCTTCGACGCTTAATCTACAAGCGCACAAAAACACGAGTGTTAGCTGCGCGCAGGTGACGGGGGGCAAGCCCCCGCAAGCGGGTCAGGGTAGGGAAGGCGGCAGAATACGCAATTTCACGGGTTCTGCGTCACGGTGAGCGGTGATTTTAGGTAGAGGCATGCCTCGCGCAGAAAAAAAGCAGCGATGCGTAGAGGGCAGCTGATGCGGGATTTTTTAAGCAGAAAAGATGAGGCCAGCGAAAACGCTGGCCTGTTATAAATGTCTGATGTTGTTCAAAGAAAGTGAATTCTCTAGCGGTTATTTCTCTGGGGAAAGCAACGCATAAGGGTTGAAACGGATCACCTCTTCTCCTAGCCACTCGTTGACCACCTTCAGGGCCTCCATTACTGGCGTCAGCTCGTTGATAGCGTAGACCCGTGCGGCCTTCTCGATATCCCCAAACGATCCATTTCCTGCTGGCATGGCGCCCATCAGCTGCGGCGGGATACGGTGCGCCGCGAGTATGTCGTCCCTGGTGGCATTCTTAATGTTGATAAACTCATCTTTAGCCGTGATCTGTTGAAACGGCAGGATCTGAACGCCATCCTTGCCGCCGCCTGGCGCATGCAGCAGTACGTTTTTAAATGCCCCTTTCCCACGCGCACCGGTCAGTGTCTCTTTGACTGTTTTCATGCTTTTGTCGTCAACCTGTCCCGCACCGATGTAGACAATACACCCCGCGTGGGAGCCGTTGTCGTAGTACAGCTTGCGGAACATGTCAGCGGAGTGTGACAAACTGGCCGCCAGCAGCGCTGCCATATATTCCGGCATACCGTAGACCTCCTGATTAATGTCCGGATTCAGAACGTGACACACTGAACCCGGTTTAAACGAGTGTTCCTCTTTCCAGCGCCGGATGAACCAGTACTGATCGAGGTCTGCACTTCCACGCCGGGTGTACTTTGCCAGTGAATGCCTGAAGGGAAGCGGCCCGCCCAGGCGATTGCGCGGCAGTTCAAGGTAGGCATTGCCAAACGTGAACCAGTCCAGCGCAAACGCGGAAAAGGTCTGGCGATTGAGCAGCTTGTGCGGAATAAAGCAGCCGGTCAGCACATTACGTTTGAAGTACAGAGCAGACTCATGCCAGGCGCTCTGGCGTGGCGCTTTAGCTAGACCATAAAAATCTACCGGTGTTTCATAGTATCGCCCGTTATCCAGGCAATAAAGATTGTCCAGCAGGTCGGCCATATCACGCACCGGATAAGGCCCGTCAAAGCTGAATGCTGTTAACTCAGGATCGCCCTTCAGTGACTCCGCAATGTCAGAACCGGAGGTGCTGGTTACCGGTTTTTTACTGTATTTCTTTTTCACTGTTACCACCCCATCGCG
Organism: Enterobacter sp. JUb54; assembly: GCF_014298075.1. Taxonomy (GTDB): domain Bacteria; phylum Pseudomonadota; class Gammaproteobacteria; order Enterobacterales; family Enterobacteriaceae; genus Klebsiella; species Klebsiella lignicola. The sequence goes on along the minus strand of NZ_CP060418.1, from coordinate 1,823,215 downwards.
AAACCACCGCAGCCACTTTCCTGGCCCAGCGGTTCATTAATAATCGAAAGCATGGTCGCCCACGCCATATCACCATGGCTCACGCCGCGTGACCGGTCCGTCTCGTACGTCATGAAACCGCCGGGCGTAACGACTTTGCGGACGGCGTTAAAGGCTCTGACCAGGCCTTGCTCGCTGCGATCATATTCCCAGCGTCCGGCGCGTATCACCTGCAGCATTTTCAGGACCAGAGCGCGTTTGGATGAGAGGCTCATCTGGTAGCAGATAGCTGCCGGGAACCAGTTTTTAACAATCTGCCAGACCGCCTCGCCGATGCCTTGCCCGTCAATGGCGATATGGGTGACGTTGTAGCGTTCTGCTGCCTCCTTGATCACTGCCGCCTGCTGCTCAAATTCAAGGCCTCGCAGCTGCTGAATCTCAATCGTGCGGAACCGCCCTCCGGCCACCAGGGGAGGGACGGTGACGGACAGGGCGCCGGCATCACCATTACCACTGCCGCCGTTGGCGTCATAACCCAGCCAGACCTCACGCAGGCCCATAGGGCGCCCAGCGAAAGGTTTCCAGTCCGGCCAGTCGTCGTATCCGTCAACGCCGCATCCCAGCAACTGACTCAGGTTGAACGCGCTTTCACCGTCTTTGACGAACTCGCACATGTAGAGGTTTTCAAATTCATCAGGGCTGTTTTCATCCCTGATCTCGTCAATGTCGGTATAGTCCCAGCCGTTGTTGATGGCATCCTGAATAGTGACGATCTGCCGCCACGTTTTGTCCGGGTACAGCACGCCGCTATGGGTTTTCTTCCAGGTCACATCGAAATCAACACGCTGCGCTTTAGGCCGCTTTGCATTCCACCGATCACCGGTCCAGAACTGATAGGCTTCATGGCTTTCGCTGGAGGGCGTGGAGAAGTAGGTGCGCGTTAATCCCTTTAGCGTCGCCATGGCCCCGGCGACCTTACGCAGGTTGATAAAGTTACCGGTCCAGAAAAACTCATCAAATCGCAGGTGGCCGGTGTAAGACTGCGCGGTTGCCGCTGACGTCCCGAGAAAGTGCAGCTCTGCGCCATTCGATAGCGTAATCTGCTCACCGCCCTTGAGTTCAACATCCACCTCTTCTGCCGCTTTACGGATAAAGTTTCGGAACTGAAGCGCCTGTTTACGGGATGCTGAAAGGAAGATTTGGTTGCGCTGATAGTCATGTTTAACATCAGTCCTCAATGCGCCCAGCAGTGCCTCGCGGGCAAAGTACCAGGTCGCCCCAATCTGGCGCGATTTGAGGATCATCCGGTTACGCTGATCTCGCTGTTCGTACCAGCCGCGCTGATGCCAGGCAAGTGAGTCAATAATTTTTGTGCGCAGCGCTTCTATTTGCTCGTCGGTGAAATGGTTTTTCTTCTTGCGACGACTGGTTTTATTAACGCCAGAGAGGGTGGTGCTCTGCCCGGTATCCAGCTTTTTTAACTGCCGGGTTAACAGATCGATCTCTTTGAAATCGCCACCGGTTTTATTGTCCTTTGCACTTAACTGGCAGAGACGGGTGTCAATGGATTGCGTGACCCGTTTGATCGGTGTCGTCTCGTCCCACTCATCACGCTTTTTCCACGAATACACCGTATTGGAGTTGATACCCATCAGCCGGGATATTTCGGCGGGCGGATACCCCTGCCAGTAGAGCTGTTTGGCCCGCAATCGAATAAACGCATCCTGAATCATTCACACCCCCTTTTGAGCAGGGAGATTACCCGCGCGCGATCACGGCGGCGCGGGGTTTCAGGTCTGGGCGTTCTCCGACAACAAAACAGCGTGGCGCGGGGCTTTTACGCAATGCCATGATGCTGTGACTGACACAAACCAACAGGATAAACGACATGGCCAGCACCACTAAACCAGCCCGTAAAAAATTCCGTGTTGCGGTTTCTGGCGCGACGGTTGACGGGCGCGAGATCCGCTCGGAACACCTTCGCGACGCTGCGGCTAACTACAACCCCGATGTTTACGGCGCCCGCGTGAATGTAGAGCACTACCTTTCCCCTTATCCGGGCAGTGACTTTGGCGCCATGGGGGATGTGGCGGCATTAAGCGTTGAAGATATCACTGACGGTCCGCTTTCTGGTCGCACTGCGCTGTATGCCGAAATCGACGCATCAACGCGTATGAAGCAGCTCACTGATGACGGGAAAAAAGTCTACTCCAGCATTGAGCTGCATCCGCAATTTGCTCTTAACGGTAAGGCGTACGTGGTTGGCCTGGCGATGACAGACACGCCGGCAAGCCTGGGGACTGAGCGCCTCAAATTTGCCGCCCAGCAGCGTGCTCAGGTGATGGCCTTCAATAACCAACAGGCAGAGGCGCCGTTGTTCTCTGATGCGCTGGAGGCCGAAGTGGTCGAGCTGGCCGCCCAGCGCAGTGAAGAGGGCGCCAACTGGTTCAACCGCATGATGGGCATTCTGAATAAGGGCCAGAAGACTGACGATCAGCGCTTCAGTCAACTGCATCAGGTTGTTGAAGCCGTGGCGCAATCTCAGGCCGATCAGATTGACCGGTTCAGTGCCCTGGAGCAGGAACGCCAGCAGGACAAAACCACTTTTCAGCAACTGACCAGTGAACTCAACGCCTTGCGTAGTCAACTTCAGCTCCAGCCAGCAGAGAATTACAGCGCGCGGCCGGCGGCTACCGGTGCCAGCAGCACCCAGCTTGCAGAATTTTAAGAGGTAATCATGGAAAACCAGACCCGCGAACTATTTGATAATTATATTGTGCGTCAGGCGCAACTGAATGGCGTTTCACCTTCAGCCGTTGCCAACCGCTTTAGCGTTGATCCGACCATTCAGCAAAAGCTGGAACAGGCCGCCATGGAGTCGGACGACTTTATGAAGCAGGTTAACCACTTTGGGGTTAAGGAGCAGGAAGGCCAGAAAGTGAAGATCGGCAGTAAAGGGCCGATGGCGAGCACCAATAACAGCTCGGATGGCACCAACCGCCGCAACCCGGCGCCGAACCATAACAAAGAGCCGCAGAACTACCACTGCCGCAAAACCAACTATGATTATGCACTTTCCTATGCGGAACTGGATGCGTGGGCCGGTCACCCTGAGTTTCAGTCACTGATTAGCAATGCCATGGCCCGCCAGCTGGGGCTGGACCGCCAGATGGTTGGCTTCAATGGCACGCACTACTCCGAAAACTCCGATCGCACTGCGTATCCGTTATTGCAGGATTGCGGCGTGGGCTGGCTGCAAAAGATCCGCGATGAAGCACCGCAGCGCATTATGCCAGGTATCACGCTGACTTCCCGCGATGAGAACAACGCGGTAATTGCATCAGGCACCTACGGCAATATTGACGCCGCCGTGCTCGATGCACGTCACAGCCTCATGGATCCATGGTTCCGCCGTACCCCTGGTCTGGTCACCGTGCTCTCTTCCGATCTGCTGCTGAAAGTTAACCTGCCGAAAGTGAACGCGCTCAGCCAGACCAATCCGAATACCGAACTGCTGGCTGCGCAGCTCATTGTCAGCCAGGAAAAGATCGGCGGTCTGCCGACGGTCTTTGTCCCGGGTATTCCTGAAGATGTCGTACTCATCACCAACCTGAAAAACCTCTCTGTGTACTACCAGAAAGGCTCCCTACGTCGCTCTATCCGGGAAGAGCCGCACTACAACCGCGTGGCGACTTACCAGTCCAGCAATGATGACTATGTCATTGAAGAGTACGGCATGATTGCCATGATCGACGGCGTGACATTCGCCTGATAATCCCCATCACATGGCGGGCAGCAAGCCCGCCCAGGAGAATGAACCCATGCTGACACCGGCACAAAGACACTTTCAGAAGGTCATGGCAGAGAGGCGGGGCATCAGTGATGAGCGTGACGCGGAGACGCGCACCGCGCATGAGCAGATCCTCTTTCGCCTGCATATGCATAAATCCTCGCTGAGCCAGATCCAGTCCCGCCAGGCGAAGGCTGCTGTAAAGGCCAGCATCCTTCCTGAGTTTCAGGGATGGATTGACGGAACTATCGAGGGCGACAGCGGACGCGCCGATCCGGTTATCACTACGCTGATGGTTTGGGCGGTGGACTGCTCCGACTATGCACTGGCGCTGCGCATCGGGCGCTATGTCGTTAAGCATGGCCTGAGCATGCCGGATGACAACTATCGCCGCCCGGCACCCACGGTGCTGACCGAAGAAATCTGCAATCCCATTCTGAACCTCGCCACCACGGACGCCGGAGCCGATTTGTCAGGCTATATCGCCATGCTGGACGAGCTGGCCGACATTGTGGCTGACAGTGACATGCCGGATGAGGTCCGCGCGAAGCTGTGCAAGGTGAGGGCGTTTTGCCGTCGTGACACGGAAGACGCGGAAACCAAAGGCGAAGCGTTGAAGCTCTTCCGGGAGGCCATGAGCCTGAACCCGGGCGCAGGCGTGAAACGGGAGATCGCCTCTCTGGTCAGCGCTTTGAAGAAGGCGCCGCAGACCAGCGTGACGGGCGATGATGCCGTCGATGAGACTTCATTCAGCGGCGCCACCACAGTAGAGACACCCGCAGCGGAAAAAACAACGCGAACGCGCAAGCAGGCGAAAGCGGCGACGGGAACAAAAGCCGCTACCCGCAGAACGGCGGCAAAAAAGACAACGAAAATAGCCACAAAGTAAACGCCTGAGCGTAATGAACTGGCCCCGCGCCACAGGCGGCGCGTCCGGCGATCTGCCCGTAATGCGGTCTTTTTACCGGACGCCCACCGCCTGACCTACCGGAGAAACGACGATGAGTTTTATCGCACAACGCCCCGTCAGACCTGCTGAAAGTGATGTGACAGACGTGGACGACGGCGGCGCACAGATTGCCATCGGCACTTTCTGGCCGACGGTAAAACTCCACGATCTGCGCCTCGCTGCCCGCATCGCCGGTGACATTACAACATCGCGATTAATGCATATGGCAACGGAGGCCGCGCTGCATGTCGCGGATCAGCTGAAAGACTGGCGTAAGCAAAGAGAAGCGGAAGGCGCTGAATCGCTGGCTTCTGTACTGCTGACTTCCGCCGGTGAACCTGTCGAGCAGATTAACGGCGAAAGCGCAAAAGTTTATCGCTTCCGGCGCGCGGTCTACTCCTTCACGCGCGCCAGCGTACTGGAAGGTTACAGGGACGTCGGCACCACGCCAAAGGGCGACAAGGATGCGGAGGCCCTGGACAGGCAAATAGACGATCTCTGGCGGGACGGGCGCTGGAGTATTTCAGATATCCGGGAAGAAGCCCGTATCTATGCGGAGTTGTTCTGATGAAAGTCAGGGCGCTGCAAAACGACACGGTTGATCAGCTCTGCTGGCGTCATTACGGCAAAACCGCAGGTGTCACGGAGAAGGTGCTCGAAGCCAATCCGGGACTGAGCAACCAGATTTTTTTGAATGCCGGGCAGGAGATCGAAATGCCCGTGATAACCAGCGAGGTGGAACGGGTAACCGTCCAGTTATGGGAATGACTCTGGATCGTATTAACGAATATTTTGCGTTTGCAACATCCGCCCTGGTGACCGGTGTGGGCGTGATGACCGTCAGCGAAAAGCTGGCGCTGGCTGGCCTTCTTCTGGGGATTGTTTCCGCCGTCCGGCTGGCGATTCATCGCCGCCGCATTGAGCAGGCCAGCCAGCGCCGCAACGACTTGATCGAGCAGATTCTCCGCCAGGCTGAAACCCGCAACCTGTCGGACCGCGAACGGCAGCTGCTGGAGCAACTGCACGGAGACAAACCGGCATGAAGAACATCATCAAAAAATGTTCAATTGCGGTGATTGTGGTCCTGGGCATTTCGCTGGCGCCCGGGAGCGTCAGAACGTCGAAAGAAGGGCAGCAGAAGATCGCCGGTTGGGAAGACTGCCGCAGCACGCCTTATTACTGCACGGCAGGGGTGCTGACGGTGGGCATTGGTTCCACGGGTGGCGTGGAAAACCGCGAATACAGCAACCAGGAAATAGCGCGGCGTTGGGTTAACGATCTGCAACGGGCTGAAAACTGCATCAATAACAATTTCCACGGTGCCGACATGCCGCAGCTCACCTTTGAGGCCATGACGGATGCGGCCCTGAATCTGGGCTGCACCGGGCTGATGTGGTTCACCGATAAGAACGGACGCAAGCAGAGAACCACGATCTGGAAGCATGCCCAGGCCAGACAATGGCCGCAGATGTGCAACAGGCTGACTGATTTTGTCTATGCGGGCGGTAAGCGCTCCCTCGGGCTGGTTAACCGGCGTAATGATTTTAAAGCCTGGTGCCTGCTGGGCCTGAGTACGCCGTCATGAGGGCGGGCAGTGTGATTGTGATGCTTATTCTGCTGGCCGCAGTCTGGTGGCAGACCGACCAACTGATCGAGGCCCGCACCCTTAACAAGCTCCTGGCTGAAACGGCGACCGGTTACGACCAGGTCATTCAGGAAGTACAGGCGACCGCGATACAGACCCATAAGTTACTGGCAGAGGTAAAAGCACGTGAGCAACAGCGTAATGCAGAAGGGGAGCGACGACGCGAAGCAATGCAGGCCGCATTCAACGGTGACACGTGCGCTGTTAATCGTGTGCCTGACGCTGTCAGTCGCAGCCTGCAAAAACGCACCGCCCGCACCGGTCATTCAACTGATCCGTGAACCCGTCCCGGAGAGCCTGACCGAGGAGACACCATCACCGGCGCTGGATGAGCCCGTGACATGGGGCGCGGTGGCGATATTCAGTGACAGGTTGCTTGATGCGCTTGATTCCTGCAATGCCGACAAAGCAGCGATCCGCCAGTGGGACAGTCTGCGCCAGAACACCCGTAAGGAGCCATAAATGCTGAAGATAAACACACTGCGTGCCGCGATCGAAAAGGCAAATACCTGGTGCCGGGCGAACCCGGAAGCCTGGACGGTGTTCGTTGAAGAGGGCGGCATTGAAACCACCGGTGAAACGTCGTCTTTCATGTATCGCTATTCTCTGGTGCTGTTCGTCATGAACTACGCCGGGAGCATTGACGACTTCACGCTGCCGCTGATGGCCTGGCTCTGGTTTAATCAGCCCGATCTGCTGCTGAACCCCGATAAAAACCAGCAGATTAAATTCACCACGCTGATTAACAACGATGACACCGCCGATCTGATGTTTGAGCTGCCGGTGCGTCAGCGGGTACTGGTGCAGCTGGATGAAAACGGTGTGCCATATGCCGAGCATTTGCCGGAGCCGCGCCCGCGCGTGCTGACACCTCACGCAACTGGCTGGGGGCTGGTATTTGAAGGCATGCTTCAGGAGGCCGGAGCGTGAGCGATCGCATGTTCAGCGGGCTGGATAAAATCTTTCAGGACATTCTCGACGGCGTCAGCCCGGCGGGGCGCACCCGTACCGCGCGCAAAATTGGCCTGGCAGTGCGCCGCAGTCAGCAGCGCCGCATCGCGTCACAGAAAAACCCGGACGGCAGCGGCTATGCCGTGCGCCGTCGTAAGGTTTACCGCACCCAACAGGGGATCAAGTTCGTCTGGAATAACGAGGTGCGGGCGCTGAAAAACTGGCGCGGCGGGCGCGGTAAATATGGCCGGACGATCACAGGGTTTGATGAGAAACGCCGGGATATCCGCATATTTTACCGGGCCGATATCGAGCGCTATCTGGAAATTAAAACCCAGCCAACGACGCAGGCAGTGACCAAAAAAACGCCGATGTTTACCCGCCTGCGCACCCTGCGTTTTATGAAGGTCAGACCGGACGCGGGCGGCGTTACCGTAGGATTTGATGGCATCGCCGCACGCATTGCCCGTATACACCAGTACGGCCTCAAAGACGAAGTTGGCCCGGGTGCTTATGCGCAGTACCCGGCACGCGAACTGCTGGGCATGACACCGGCAGATCTGGTAGCTACGGAAAATGCCGCTATCAGCAGCCTGGGAGGTGAGTCATGAACTCAGAACTGATGCGCCTGCTTGAAAATATTCTGCGCCAGGGCGTGGTGGAGCAAATCAGCGCTGATGCAAAAGCGGTACGTGTTCGCTCCGGCAGGCTGCTGACGACCTGGATCCGCTGGAACGTCACGCGTGCAGGAGCATTCACCATCTGGTTGCCGCCCTCTGTCGGTGAGCAAGTTTGGATCGGTTGCCCTGGCGGCAACCCTGAAAACGCGTTTGTGATTGGTTCGGCATACAGCGCAGACAACCCGGCAACGGGTAGCAGCTTGCTGGAAATCAGCATCACCGCACCGGATGGCGCGCGCCTGCACTACGACGCTGCCGACGATGCCGGAGCACTGGCCGTGACCGGCATTAAAACCGCGTTTATTCAGGCAGAAACCCGCGTCACGTTAGACACGCCGGAGGTGGAATGCACAAAACACCTCAAAACGCGCTCTTTCGAACTGACCCATGGAGGGACGATGGCCGGTGATGTGATCCACTCCGGCGGCGTGTTGCAGTCAAACGGGATCATCGTACATGAACATAAGCACGGTGGCGTGCAGTCTGGCGGGAGTACCACGGGAGGTCCGCAATGACAGCAAGTTATACCGGGATGAACCCGGATGGCACCGGCGTGCTGACCGATCACGATCAGCTCTGGCAGTCCGTGACAAAAATCCTGACCACGCCAACCGGCTCCCGTGTGATGCGGCGAGACTTTGGCAGCGCGATCCCTGATTTGCTCGATGCGCCGCAGAACGCCGTCACCCGCATGCAGCTGATGGGCGCCACCGCCATTGCGCTGGCGCAGTGGGAACCGCGGATCAGCCTGACCACCGTCAATGTGATGTTTTCGGAAACAGGCGCAGTGACCGCTGAGCTGAGCGGCACCATCACGGAAACCATGACAGAAACCAGCAACACCATCAGGTTAAGGAGCTAGTGTGCAAACGTCTGTCGATTTATCTCAGATCCCGCAGCCTGATATCGTCGAGGTGCCCGATTTTGAAACGGTGCTGACTGATATCCGGGCGCTTATCGTGGCGGCCATGCCTACGGAACAACAAGCTTCTGTGTCTGCTGCGCTGCTGCTGGAATCTGAACCGATGGCAGCACTGGCTCAGGCGTTTACATACCGCGAGATCCATCTGCTGCAACGTATCAATGAAGCCGTTCGCGCGGTGCTGCTTTCGAGCGCTCTGGGGGAGGATCTCGATCAGGTCGCGGGTAATTTTGACACGGAACGCCTGCTGATTACCGAAGCCACCGACGAGGCGGACGCCATATACGAAAGCGATGAAGAGCTGCGCGCCCGTACGTTGCTCTCATGGGCGCGCCTGAGCACGGCTGGCGCCCGTAATGCCTATCACTATTTTGCGCGCGGGGCTGATGCGGATGTACTCGATGTTCGCGCCTATGGCCCGGAGACGCACGACCAGGAGGGTCGCGTTTTCCTCTACGTGTTGTCACGTACCGGGGATGGCACCGCCCCGCAGGTTCTGCTTGATAAAGTGCTGACAGCAGTGAACCCGGAGGATGTGCGTCCGATTACGGATTACGTGGCCGATTATGTCCGCTCCGCTGTGATTGTGAATTATCAGGTGATCGCTGACATTTATGTCCCTTATGGCGTGGACACTGCCACGGTGCTGGAAAATGCCACCACAGAACTGAACGAATACACCGCCTCTGTACATCTCATCAATGCCACCGCCGCACGGTCCGGCATAGATGGGGCGCTGCATCAGGACGGCGTTGTTACCGTCGATTTGCATTCACCTGCCGCCGACGTCGTGGCGATGATGGGAGAAGCGCCTCATTGCACCGCCGTCAAAATCAATCTTGTGGTGATGGACCATGACCGCTAATTATCCCGCCAGCATTCTGCCACCCAACGCTACCGCCGTAGAGCGGGCCATCGACAGGGCCAGCGCCGCAGCGCTGGCGAGTCTGCCAGTACATCTGATCCGCTGGGTGAAAGATCCCGACAGCTGCCCGCTGGCGCTCCTGCCGTGGCTGGCGTGGGAATATCAGGTTGATACCTGGAATATTGACTGGTCAGAACAAAAGAAACGCGATGCGATCAAGCGCGCGCATTACATCCATCGCCATCGCGGCACGGTCGCCGCTGTCCGTCATGCCCTGGTAGACAGTCCTTTTGGGACGGATATTGTTGAATGGTTCAATCAGAACCCGAAAGGGGATCCGTATACCTTTCGCCTGAACGTGTATCAAAACGATCTTCCGGTGACGGAGTATGACCAGCAGGACCTGAAATTAGCGGTGTTGCGTGCCAGGAACCTGCGCAGCTGGTTTTCCGTGCATGTGTTTGGCCGGCTTCAGGGAACCTCATATGCGGCCGGGTACATGTACGCCACCGAGAAAATCACGCCTCGCTTTGTCCCGTTGCAGGTGATTTTATCCCGCTACGAGCTGAATCTGGCACCGGGTGACTCGGAAACGGTCACGGTAACCATCCTTCCTGAATACGCGGAAGATAAAACCTTTACGGTAACCACATCGGATAAAACAATTGCGACCGCCCGGATTGTCGATGGCGCCATTGTGGTCATGGCCGTGGAGCGGGGGAGCTGTTCGGTCACCGTCACCACCACTAACGGCGTTAGCGCGGTGATCAGTGTGAAAGTGGTTGCGGTGATGAAGTTCGTCACCCGGATCGATAATGCAAGCCGTCCGCTGTTCTTTGTTCGCATGGACGAAGATTTCACCGTTGACTATGGTGACGGCATCGACAGCCGGGAGTATCGCCTCGATCCGGCCAGTGCCATTTATGGCTGGGTTGTTCCGACCCGTGAACTGGAGGCGGGCAGGGAATACACAATAACGGTCAAAAATACAGAAACCGCCAGCTTTCAGCGGGCTATGGGGAACGTCTCCGTGACGCTGAACACCGTCCGTGAAATTATTTATGTCACCGGGAATCGGGATAATCTCACCTCCTTTTCTTCAGGCGCGATAGGGCTTGTCAGAGTACATGCCGGGGCGTTTGATGATCTTCCGAAAGTGCAGAGCTGCACGTCCCTATTCAGGGATTGCACCTCACTGGAAGAATTACCGTCGGGGCTGTTCTCACGCCTTACTACTGCCACAGATTTCACCTCTGCATTCTACGGCTGTACAGCCCTGGCCATCCTCCCTGATGGGCTGTTTAGCGGCCAGACTGCGGTGGCGCACTTTATCTCTGTTTTCGAAAAATGCACCGCTCTTACCAGTACCGGAAATAGTACATTCAGTGGCTGCGCATCTGCGGTCAGTTTTAACAGTGCATTTGATGGCTGCACGGCGCTGTTAAGTGTCGGGGCCGGGGTATTTAAAGGGTGCGTTTCAGCCACATCCTTTTCGTACTGCTTCAGGGGCTGCCGCAACCTTCTGGCGTTGCGTGGCGACATGTTCGCTGATGTTCCGGGGGGTATTTTCACAGGCGTATTCCAGAATAGTGCCGCGCTGACAGAATTACCTGCCGGCCTGTTTCATGCCTGCTCTGAGGCGAGTCATTTTGGCGGCGCGTTTAGCGGCTGCTCACAGCTCCTGTCTGTTCCCGCTGAATTGTTTGCTGGCCTGTCAAAAGTGACATATTTCGGGACGGTCTTTTCTGGTTGCAGTTTACTGAAAACAGTCGGCGCTGGCTTGTTTGCCGGGTGCAGCCTGGCGCAAACATTTGCCTCTGCGTTTTACAGCTGCCGCTCCCTTGAGACCGTTGCTGATGATATTTTCAGCGGTTGCGTCAGTGCGACAACATTCGCCAGCGTATTTTATGGTTGCAGCAGCCTGACGGCACTCCCGTCTTTTGCTGACTGCACGAAAGTTACCACTTACTCATATGCTTTCGCCAACTGCGAATCACTTATCAAAGTAGAGGCCGGCGCTTTTGCCGATAAAGCGCTGGTGACGACATTCGTTTATGCATTTCTGAACTGTCATTCTCTGGTTTCTGTGGGGGAAGGGGCATTTCGTGGATGTAGTGCGTTAACCAGCTTGGGCTACACCTTCTCCGGCTGTCGCTCACTGGTTTCCCTCGCGGGAGATATGTTTGCTGGTTGCGGTAAAGTGACAGCCGTCGAGTTCCTGTTCAATAAGTGCTCCGCGCTGGTCGGGCTGCCAAAAGAACTGTTCAGCGACATGGTATCCCTGAAAGGCATGGGATCCACATTCCAGGACTGTAGCGCACTGATCGCGTTGCCATCCGGCCTGCTTGCGGGTTGCGTCAATCTCACTTCGTTAACACTGACGTTCTCCGGCTGTACCGCGCTGGCAGTATTGCCTGCGGATTTACTGGAGCATAACACCCTGCTGACCAGTGCTGGATCAACGTTCTACGACTGCACTTCACTGGCGGACATTCCGCCTACGCTGTTTGCATCTTGCCCACTTATCACCGCGTTTGGCGCGACGTTCCAGAACACTGGCGTGGCGGAAATACCGGAAAACCTGTTCAGCGGCAACCCGCTGGTGACAGCTTACGGCCAGACCTTCAGGGGATGTAAAAACTTGCGTTCAGTGCCTGCGGGGCTTTTTGCCGCCAGCGTAAATGCCACGGTGTTCACGAATCTCTTTGCGGAATGTCGCTCGCTGGAAGTCGTTGGGGCGGGATTACTCAACACCACAGCGGTCACGACCGTGGGTTATCTGTTTGACGGCTGCGCGTCATTACGCAGTGACGTCAATGCGATTTTTAATCTTGCGAGCTACCCGAATATTGTCACCACCACGGCCATATTCAGGGGCTGCGCATTGCTGACCGGTAAAGGATTGGTCTTTATGGCCAAGGTGCCAAATGTCACTGCGCATTATTACGCGTTTTATTCCTGCGCAGATCTCGACGATTACGACGATTTACCCGGCAACTGGATAACGAATAAATTATGAAGACATTCAATCAATTAAAAAGCTTGATCGACTTTTGCCAGACCGACGATTTTTTCCTGGAGCATCTGAACAGGCTCCAGGATGCTGGCGTAATTTCGATTGATGAAGGCGATATTGATACCGCCAGTAGGGTCGTCAGCGATGATTTTTATGACCGCCTTGCCGGCGTGTACGGCATTGAGCCAGAAACAAAAAATGAGGAGGCATAATGGCCGCAGGACTGACACTAACGACGGCGGGCGCCGCTGAAATCGAGGCTGCGTATCAGGCGGGTGAGGTTGTGGATATTACCGCAGTGCTTATCGGCGATGGCGGCGGCGTGACTTTACCGACCGATCCAGATGACCTGGCGGCGGTGACGGCGCTTTTTGGTCAGTTTGGCCGTGAAACCTTTGACTCTAATTCAAGCTTTGAGGGATTTATCAGCGGTCAGATTGTTATCAACTGCCGGGATTATCCGGGTAAGACGCTCAGAGAGGCGGGGCTGGTCAGCGCTAAGGGTACGCTCATCGCTTACGGCGCATACCCGGCGACATACCTCCCGGCGCAATCAGATTCCATTATCAAAGAGATCATTTTGACGCTAGTGCTGACGCTGACACACAGCTCAAATGTGCAGCTGGTTATCGATCCGACGCTAGCCACCTTAACTCAGGAGTCAGGCGATAAACGTTATTTGCGGCGCGAGCTGAACCTCTCGGATCTAACTGATGCTGAAGAGGCTAGGGAAAATCTGGAGCTGGGCAACTCGGCCACGCGGGACGTTGGCACAGAGGCGGGAACGGTAGCCGCAGGAAATGACTCACGCATTATTGGCGCATTGCAAAAAGAGAAAAACCTGTCCGATCTGAGCAATCCATCTGAGGCGCTAAAAGCTCTGGGGCTGGGCAGCGATGGGGACGGATACAAGGCTATTGTTGACGCTATTTTTTACGTCGGGATCGTCATCTCAGGAGAACAAAGCCCGGCGACTCGTTTCCCTTGGCAGACATGGGCTGATTTAAGCGAAACCTTTGATGGAAGGGTTGTGCGGATCGGCTCTCAATACGGCGCGACCGGCGGCAGTAACAAGGTGAAACTCGAAGCCGATAACCTGCCTCCCCACTGGCATCGTTCTGGTGACAGATCACCTGGTGCCACGTGGGATCCGAATACAACTCATGGAACAGACAACCAGAAAAGCGGCCCGCTTGCGCTGACTGAGGGAACCTACATTGATGCAGCAGGCCTGACTGAGTCCACAAACAAAGCGGTAGATGTGACTAACGAATACTTCACCCTATGCATGTGGCAACGTGTGACATAAGAAAAATACTATTTGCACTAACCCGACAGTTAGCTATATGTATTCACAGGTGAACGTCAATGTGCTTTCTTTATGAGAAGTAATCAAATAGAAAAAATCGGCTTCATTGAAGCAAAGCAATTTGGAGACGACGGTGGGTTAAGCCGAGCATCAGTAAGGTTGTGGTTGTTTTTTGAACAGGCGAATCAATTTGATAAGGATAATTTCAATACTTATGATTTGGATAAAAACTATATTTATCATGATGATAAGTTAAGGTTTGCGTTTCTTGCGTAAAAATTATTGATAAGCTAAGTATATAATATGTATCGTTATTGAATTGTCTTTATAGTAGGGAGTACTGAATTATGCAACTAGCCTCTGACAAAGCTCTATTAAGTGCGATAACAAGAAGTAAAAAACCGATCACTATTTTAGTTGGTTCGCCAATTTCGGCTGCTGATGGACCTGGTTCAAATGGTGTTTCAACAGTTTCAGAAATTGTACAAATGATTGAGGATGTTTTAAAAAAAGAACAATTATTCGAACAGTACGAAGAGACTATAAAAGCAACGAATACAACGGAGCGGTACCAAGAAGGATTTGATTTTATAAAGGATTATCTTAGTCAAGATGAAGTTAATGATATTATAAAAAATGCTGTGTTAAATGCTTTTAATCCGGACTTGAATTTATGGAATATTCCGAGAGGATTGGATGCACTGTGTGAAATTATATCATCAGAATCGTTAAATGTTACTAGTATAATAACAACAAATTTCGATCCATTAATTGAGGAAGGGTTGAAAAAATATAACATCATTCCCTTAAAAACCATCCTTCATAGTGATGGCAGTCTTTCTAATTTTAATGGTGATATTCCTCGAAGTATACCTGTCATTCATCTGCATGGTTTCTGGGAGGGGGCTGATACACTTCATACACCAAAGCAACTGACAACAAAACGTCCTCAATTGAAATCATCTCTATTGCAGTTGTTAAGAGATACCACCTTGGTAGTGATCGCTTACGGTGGATGGGATGATATATTTATTGAATCACTTCAGGAAATAGCATTTGATAACAGTGCAAATACCGATGTAATCTGGGCATTCTTTGAGAGCAATGAGGATATAGTTTCAAAGAAATATGACAAGTTGTTTCTTCGTGTCCGTAATATACATTTGAGAGGAAGGTTTAGACCATACTATGGAATAGAGTGTAATGATTTTTTTGCTAGTTTAAAAATGCATCTCATTCCTATGAATACACCATCTGATGTAAAAGAAATATCAAATATTGAGAGTAATGAAAAAAATATATTTGATGCGGTTACGACTGAGATTAAAAAATCAATGGAGAATATAAGGGATGGGGAGAGCGGGGCTTCTCCTTTCGAACCCATGTCACTAAAGCGTTACCCGGCACACAAAAATATAAGATTGGTTGAGCAGTCGCAATTTTCAGATGACATTAAGGTTTCTCGAGTTGTTTCTCTGGTCGCAGATTGGGGGATGGAGAGAAATGGCTTCTTATATACTCTTAAAGAGAATCCGGCAAATCCATTAAATTTAAAAACAATCTATAATATAAATGTTCAGGGCTGTACAAGTCTGGATGATATCGACAGTAAATTTAAGGAGAGGTTTGGGCATGGGTTACACACTTTTGTTGTGCTGGCAGCTGAAAGGAATGACATAGCAATACTGTTTGAAGAAGTAACATCACTTGAAAATATAACTTGGTTTAATGATTACGATAAACTGCTTAAGGTCTTACTTGATTTTATCCCCAATATTCTGATTATTAATAGTGGCGATTCATCATTAGTGAATTTAGAGTATCCTATAATTTCATTAAAACCTTTATCTGAGCCTGATATAAAATCCTTTATTATGGAGCATCCCGATGGCGATAAAGATTATCTGACGCAATCATATTTTGATTCTATAGTTCGTCTTTCCGCAGGGCTGCCTACTCGTTTAAATAATATAATATTACAGTTAAAAATTAGTGGTATTGAAACTCTTATAGAAGACGAATACAATCAACGTATTGATTTTGATGAGTTTAAAGATGATGATCCTATTCCTCTTCGCTTGAAAGAATCTTTGTTAAATTATATCAGTAAAAAAGATTCTACACGACACTATGCTTTATTGAAAGTATTGTCAATTCTTCAGTATGGTGATACATATTCGAGGCTTAAAAGATTCAATCCAAAATCACCATTTACGACATCGGATTTTTTAGATATTTCTAACTCTGGTCTTATTACAACATCGGAGAAAATAATAGTATTAAGTGAAAGAGGGACAAAAGAGAAGGAGCCAGTACATGTGATAAACCCCTTGGTAGGTATATATATAAGACAGGATGTTGAACGTGATGAATATTTTTCAATTGTCAGGAAGTATCTAGACCTCACTTTTGGTGATATGTGGATAACTGGAGATATTAAGTTTAATCAATCATCCTTACGTTATTTACAGGATGTAAATAAATCAGGGCCAGGAAATGCACATATATTGATTTGCGCCTATTTGCGATTTGCTGTCGAAAATGACATGAGGCGAGAAATTAAGGCTACCTTTAACTTGGCATTGGCTTTTTTTAAGTTTTTAGAGGATAATAAGCGTTACAAAGATCTTATATTCTCAGCGACGGAAATAAAAGCCTTAATTAAAGAGTCCTCTGAAACAATTGCTTTAGGTAGGTTACACTTCTCTTTGTCGAAAGGGCTAAGGATGCTTGGGTATAGAATAGAGGCTGTTGACGAGATGTTACTAGCGTTAGAACAACCTAGTCTATTCCAGAAGCATGAAATTGCCACTGCTAATTTACAAATAGCATTATCTTACTCAAACGCTTCAGGTCATGAAATTGATGCAATAGAGTATGCTAACGAAACCAAAAAACTGAGTAAGCCTGACTCACCGACATATACGCATGCTGAATTAATTTTAGCTGAAAAATCATCTGGCGAGACGAAATTATTACAGTTGAAGAAGGTGTTGAGAAAAGCCGAAAAATATAATTTTAGTGTCATTAAAAGTCAGGCGATTTTGGAAATTGCAAGGCATCAAGATGATTATGAAGAAAATGAAAAATTGTATAGATCTGCGTTGCTTAAACTAGATGATACTTACTCGATGTATAGTGTTATTATTGCTAGGAATTTGTCTTTTTTAGATAGAAGTATGGTTGAAAGTATTACTGATTCAGATATTAATATTTTGTGTGTTGCTTATTCATATTTTTACACGCAAAGAATAGATGTGCAGCTCAAAAAAACACACAGAATACTTTGGGCAGTTTTTGTCGATAGAAAAGATAACGATAGCCTTGTTAAGATGTTTCGTTATAGCTCCTTTATCTGGCGTTTAAATAATGACCATGAATCAGAGGAAAGATATGCGAGCCTGCTTAATATTATAGAATTTAATAGGACTGATTCGTACTTAAATGACTTGATAAAATACGCCAGAGTAAGGATTAAAATACTTAAAAATGCTTTGTCTTGATATTTTTGGGGAGGGAGCCTCCCCAGCATCTATTGGTAGTGCATTCAATTATGTTAAATGTTAAATAATGGTGGGTTGAATTTTTGGTGGTTTTGGCAGAATTATTAAATTGTTCTCGATGTGTGCTGGCTGTCATGAAACTAACTAATGAATCGCATTAAATTCTGTATCAAAACCATCCTTTAGTGTTGCCATCAGTTCACTCACAGAGGCACTTTGCAGCCGCTCCCTGATATCTTCATCAACCCTCTGTAACGAAAGCGTGAACTCAATTTTTTTCGCCTTACCGTAACGATCGAACTCTTGGTGCGTCTCCTGTAAACCCGTAATGACATACATCCCGTAAATAGAGCCGACACCATCAATCAGCGGCCAGGCAAGCCCGGTGTAGGCCATTGTCGAGACGGCACCCAAAGACAGATTGCCCCCTGTGATTTCAGGATACAGCAACCCACCCAGCGTCAGCTGGTTCTCACCTGCGCCAACGTACTGCCATTTTGCGCTACGGCCCACACGATCATTCTTGACGTGCCGCCAGTTACGGGACAGCTGCAATTGCTGATAGGGCAGTGTCCTGAGTTCAAATACAAAAAGTCCGAATACCATCATCATATTTATTACTCCTAATTAATCGTTATCCCGGAACGAACCTCGTGCAGCACGTTGCTTTTTATCAATTTCCGCGCGGACAGCCTCGCCAACAAGTCGTGCTAGTTCGCGCGGATTGCTGCTCTGAATGTCATGCAGATGAACATGAATATCACCGGAAAAACTATAACCTGAAGCCGCAGCCGCCGTGTGGGTGCTTTGATTTCGGCGTACCGGTTGCCATGCCTGCGTATGTTTTATCAATGGTTCGCCAGCGGCAATAACCGGGCGAGCGCTGACAGACTGGCGGACAAGCTTCGACTGCTGCCATTCACCACGCACAGCAAAGGCTGGAGGGAGATTTTTAAATACAATGTCACCCGGCCCGATACGTTTGCGCTTTTCCTCATCTAAAAGGCCTTTGGTGTTATCCGCGATTTGGCCCAGCCGCCGCTCTGTTCCAGAGTTGCCCCCGAGCACATTGGGCGGCGGGGCGCTGCCTTTGCTTGCAGGCTTTTCAGATGACCATTGCCACTCCCTTTTAACCATGCGCCCGGATTTTTCATCCCATTCCCACATGACCGGAATAGCCCTGAGCCTTGCCGCTTCCAACCTGGCTCTTTCAATGCCATCGGGGATGAGATCGAGTTTTTCCAGCAGCCAACCAACGCCTTCCATTAATTTCTGAAGTGGCCAAAGCAGTACGCTAAGGGCAGCACCCAGAACCTCTCCAAAGGTCTGCCCGGCGCTGGCGCATTTGTTCAGCGCCTCGCGACTTTCTTCAACAGGGGTCAGTAATTTCCTGAACCAGTCCCAGATTTTTTTGACACCGTCTCCAATGACACCGAATACGGGAGACAGCCTGGAAAATGCAGCTCGTACGGGCGCCAGTCCTTGGATCACACCGGTAAAAAAACCATTAAAGAAGGCTTTAATCGGTCCCCAGTATTTCCAGATCAGTACCCCAGCCGCCACGAATGCAGCACCCAGTAAACCGATTGGGCTCAACAGGAATGACAATCCACCGCCCAGAGCCGTAATTCCACTTTTCACAATACCGAGTAGAGCAGGGATCCCGGTTAGCCGCAGCGCCAGCCCGCCAACGCCTTTTGACAGGGCGTTTATCACCGTCCCCGGAGAGGTAAAGGCGCCAAGTAACGCGCCGCGCAGTGGTACCATCAATCTGGTTAATACGCTGGCGCGTCCAGCCAGACCGCCGAGTAAAGCACCCCATCCGCTAATTTTTGCCAGTGAAATGCCGCCCACAGCACTCAATATGCGGAACGCTGATACCGTACCTTCGATTCCGCTCCCGCCAGACAGCAGCGCAAACCCCAGCCTGAGCTTTGCAAGCGGCCCCATCAGCAGACCAGCAGCTAATGACAGACCGCCAATTACTGCGGTTAGTGCCAGAGCGGTACCACCGGCAAGTAACAACGTTCGTGAAAGTCGGGGGTTTTCTTCTACCCAGCTTTGAATGCTGCCAATAACCCGGCTAAGCCCCTGTGTCAGTCTGCGCAATGGGCCGTCCACTGTCTCAGCCACAGAAATGCGAAACGCCTCCCAGGCGCTGTCCAGCTCCTTTAAATCGCCGCCAAGGTTGTCTTTCTTCTTGTTAGCGACGGCGAGCGCCTCCTGGTTTTTATGGGCTTCAGCGATTTGTTCATAGAGTGACTGAAGGTAGCCATCACCTGCGCCTTTGACCAGAGACTGAAGGCCGGTAAAACCTTCCTCACCGGCGATGTCTTTGAAAAAGGAAACCTGGTCCACATCACCGAAACGGGAGACACGCTTTTGTAGATCGAGAAGAATATCGAACGGGCGACGCATCTTCCCGCTTGCGTCGGCGGTTTCTACACCCAGCTCTTTAAGCGCTCTCTTTGCTGCCGTAGTAGGGGAGGCCAGTCGGGAGAGTGAGCGACGCATTGCCGTCCCGGCCTCGCTGCCACGGATACCCACCCGCGCCAGTGTGCCGGTCATCGCCGCGGCTTCTTCCAGGCTAATCCCAAGTCCTGCCGCTACCGGCCCGACAACTTTCATTGTTTCGCCGAGGCTGCTAAGCGTGGTGTTGGTACGGGTAAATGTGCCTGTCAGCACATCGCTGACGCGGTCCATTTCCCCGGCGTCGAGGGCGAACTGTGAAAGAATATTTGAGCCGATGTCTGCCGTTTCACCCAATTCCATGCTGCCCGCCAGTGCCATATTGAGCACACCTGGCAGGGCGGCACGGATAGCATCAGGCGTGAAGCCCGCCATTGCCAGAAAGGCCTGGCCGCTGGCGGCGTCGCGCGTGGTGAAGGCGGTTTCAGCGCCGAGTTTTTTTGCCTGAGTACGCAGGGAGGACAGCTGTGAATCACTTTTATCGAGCCGCGTCAGCGCCTGAACGTTTGACATTTCCTCATCAAAACCAACCGCAGGCGACAGGAAGCGTCCGGCGCCGTACCCGGCAGCGGTTGCTGTACCTAATGCTATAGCACCGCCAGAGCGCAACTTTCCGGCCATCTGCTGTGCGCCCTCATAACGTTTTCGGGCCTGAGTCACCGCAGCCAGCTGGCGCTTTTCCCGTTCAAGCGACTGACTGAGCTGATCGGTACGGCGTATCGCGTTACCGATAGTGGCACTGCTGCCGGAGAGCATCACGCCATGCTGACGTAACGCCGATGCGCTTTCTCGAAGGCGAGCAACTTCCGTCACGCGTTTTGCAGTCAGTCGGTCGAGGCGTTCACCCAGCCGGGTCATCAGTACCTGCTGTTTTTCTGTCAGCGTCCCGTTTTTACGTTGTGCTTCTGACAAGCCATCAAACCGGTTACGGACTCGTGAGATTGAACGATCGGTTTTGCCGACGGCAGCGGTCATTCGCTGAAAAGTGGCACTGCTCTTATCGAGTCCTTTCAGGGTGGATTGTGTTTTTCTGAGGGAGTCGGAAAGGCCGCCCGCGCTCTGGCGGGCTGCATTAACGGGGCGGGTAAACCTGTCGATCGCGCTGAACGCAACGCGGATATCAAGACTCTTCATCACTGGCACCACTTCGAAGCGCCGCCCGCTTGCGCCAGGCTATCACCTCGCCAAGATCCATGCCGAAAATTTCAGAGGGCGGCCAGTTAAAAATAACGGCAATATCAGCAACCAAATCGTCAATCTGGTCAAACGCAACGGTAATTACTCGCTCTCCGTCTCCGCCCCGTTCGACGCTCCAGGCTCCGGCGGATTCAAGAAAGGGACCAGCAGCTCTGCCAGCCCGATAAAGTCCAGAGTGTGCATCTCGTTGATTTCTTTTTGTGTCAGCGCAGGCGCGGTGACACGCGTCAACAATGTTGCGATGGAGTCTGCATCCATGTTGGCAACCCGGATAAGATTCAGGCCGCGCAACGATCCGGCCTGACTGATGGCGCTGGTGATTTCCACCTGACCGATCTCACTGTCTTTACGAACTACTGGCTGCATAAGCGTGAACAGGTTTTTAGTTTTTTTAACCATGTTAAAAATCTCCGGGCGGCATCTTTGCCCCCCTCTGAAAGATGATTAATTGCCCATGCCAAGGGCGGAAGTGATGCGGTCCGGGAACATGTTCTGACCGTTCTTTTTATAGATGAAGTTCAGCAGGTCGATTTCGATAATGGGCTGATCATCAATGGAGAATTTGTAGTAGGTGGATTTAAAGGTGTAGCTTTCCTCCGTATCTTCCCCCTGTTTTGAATCTCCACCATCGAGTTCAGTAAATCGCCCGCGCAGCTCCACCTCGACAAGCTGGCTTTCGCCATCAGTGAAATATTCACCGGCAAAGCGCAGTCGCGTGCCGTCAATTTCTGCCCCGTATTCGAGAAACAGAGCCTTAATGACGCCGCCAAAAACAACGGTGGAATCCAGTGCGCCAGCATCAAGGCCGAGATCAACCCCGACCGCGCCCAGCATGCCACCGCCCTGATAGTCCTCTACCTTTCGTGACAGTTTGGGCCGGGTGAAGGAGGTTACTTTTCCCAGATAGTTGTCGCCGTTAACAAAGCAGCTAAAAAGCCGCAGTTTGTGAGGAATAGCCATTATTAACCCCCGAGCGACGCGAACGCCGGTTCGTAAAAATCATCAGTAAAGGTCTGGTATAGCGTCAGATCTTCAAGCGGTGGGACCGGGCTGTAGCTATAGCGCACAATCAGTTTTCCCTGGCGCAAATCCGTGGTGCCGTTGTCCAGCGTATCAAACCAGCAGTCAGCGCCGATAAGCTGGCCGGCAGTGACTTTTTTGCTGAGAGCAGAGCGGATGCCGCTTACCACATCTTTCACGTTGGCCGGAGTGAGCGGGCTGTCAACAGAGGTAAATTGCGCCTCCGCGATACTGTCCGCCAGGATCTGCGCGGTACGGGTGAACACCTCGAAAGTGTAGGTTTCGGTGTCCGTGGTGCGGTTACCCCAGAAGCGGAAACCGTCACGCTTGATAAGCGTCGTGATTTCGTTGTTGTTAAGCTCGTTCGCGTCGCTGTCTTCTGCCTGTAATGCCCAGAAAACATCCTTCGAAATACCGAGAACGTTATTCACCACAACATTCGACAGCGATTTGTGCCAGCCCTGGCTGTTATCGATAGCGGCGCGCAGGCCGCAGGCGTAAGCCGGGGCGGGAAACGTTTCGTTATCATCCGTCAGGGGGTTGTAAGCGATAAAGTCAGGCCAGATCAGCATCAGCTCGCGGTAAGCGAAGGTTTTGCGATAAGCAATAGCCTCCGCCATGGTCGCGCAGCCGTTACAACCGGCATAAACAAAAGCCCGAAGATTCTGGGCAATCACGCAAAGCTGTGACGTTACCTCCTCGGTGTCGTAGTCCGGTACCGCCAGGATGCGCGGACGATAGCCGGTTTTGGCTTCCGCCGTCAGCAGGGCATACATTCCCGTATAGCTGTCGCCATCTGTTCCGCCAATAACGGCCTGGGACTGGCTGGCGCCGTTACCGGAAGCCTCTTTAACCCGGACAATCACAACGCGCGGGCTGCACTGATCGGAAATGGCTTTGAGGGCTTTGTAAAGTGACCCGGTTTTACCTGCCTTGCCGAGGACGTTACGTACCCGTGTCAGCAGAACCGGCGTATTGAGCGGGAAGGTTTCCGGATCGGCGTCATCAGCAACCGCAACAATACCAATCACGCTGGAATCAATGTCATTGATTGCCTGCTGTAGGTCGGTATTTTCGCGAGAGCGGACGCCGTGAAAACGAGTTTCAGACATAAGTTCACCATCATGTTGCTCTTTGAGTTCAGGGCAATATTCAACGTTAAGTCTGCTGGCGTCGCCTGGTTGCCGGTCTGCCCGCTCGCTGACAACAAAAAGGGATTCAGCCCCGCGCGCGGGCATGGAATCATCAGCAAAAAACGGGGGAGTTATGTCGATAGCAGACACGCTGACAACAACAGCCGAAGCGTATGTAGAAAAATTAAGTGAGGTCGTAAAGACACCGGATTTTAGTATCACGCTGGGTGGGGGCGTCCTGACTGAACTGGCCGACCGAATCACCTCGCTATCTGTTACAGATAACAACGGTTTTGATGCTGACCAGCTAACTCTGTCAGTAGATGACTCTGACGGAGTAACGGATTTACCCCCACGCGGTGCGGAGCTGGCGGTGTCCATCGGCTGGCTGGGTGAGGCGTTGATCTACAAAGGCCTCTACACCGTTGACGAGGTGGGGCATAGCGGGCCGCCGGATGTTATTGACATCACCGCACACAGTGCTGATTTTCGCGAAGAGATGAACGTCAGGCGGGAGGTGTCCTGGCATGATGTGACGGTAGAGCGGGTGGTATCGGCCATAGCCCGGCGTTATGACCTGATGCCGATGATTAGCGAGGCCCTGATCGACATTGAGATCGACCATGCGGATCAGACCGAAGAGAGCGACATGTCGTTTTTAACGCGCATGGCGGAGATGTTGGGGGCTATTGCCACCGTGAAAAATGGCTGTCTGCTGTTTATCCTGCCTGGGGGCGGCCTCAGTGCATCCGGTAGGGCGCTGCCATCGGCTGAGATCACCCGTGCCAGCGGAGATCGTCACAGGTTCCGCATTGCCGATCGTGATGCTTATACTGGTGTGCGGGCGTACTGGCTGGATCTTAATTTCGGTAAGAAAAAACCGGTCAAGGTCACTAAGCGAAAAACAAATACTGCCAGAAAAAAGGCTGAGGAGAAAAGCAGCCGCCCGGAAGGGGATTACATGGAGGGCGCTGAAGGTAACGTGTATGTTTTGCGTAAAACCTATCAGAACGAAACGGCGGCCAGGCGCGCAGCTGCGGCAAAATGGATACAGCTCCAGAAAGGCGCGGCACAGTTTTCGATAACCCTGGCGCGCGGCCGCGCCGATTTATACCCGGGTATGCATCTGACCGTGTCGGGCTTTAAGCCTGAAATCGATACTCAGGATTGGATAATTGCCAGAGCGGAACATGTGATCGGTGATAACGGATTTACCACGAAAATGGAGCTTGAGGCGAAAATAAGCGACTGGATTGCAGAAACTGAACAGTAGCGGCCATAATAGGCGTGAGTTCAACTCCCTATGGGAGATCATCATGTTTGTTTGTCCCTACTGCGGCGCAAACGCCCGCACCCGCACCAGCCGCCGGTTAAGCGAGTTCACCATCCGGCAATACCATCAATGCCAGAATCTTGAATGTAGCGAGTCATTCACGACACTTAACACCGTAGAGCGCAGAGTGACGAAGCGCTCAACCAGCGCAGATCCTTTGCCGCCAGGATTTATCCCCGGCGATGCTTTCCCGGCTTCTCATTACGGGAACAGTCAACTTAGTCTTGCAGTATAAAAATAGCCCCCTGGAAAGGGGGCTATTCTTGTCAATGTGGTCGATATGTGGACATTTTTGAAATAAATCCTTTTATTTCAATTTATTAAATCCCAAAAAAAAGCCCCGTCGGGGGCGACGGGGAAAAACTCATTGATTATGGAATGATCTGTTCTCTGGTCAGTTCGAGAACAAGGCTACTCTACCGGGCAAAAGTGTAGGTAAAATGGAGAAACCATGAAGAATCAGGGCGAATACGCGCTCTGTACAAAAAAGGAACCGACATGAAGTGGATGACGATGATGCTGCCGCTGGCCCTTGCCGGCTGTGCTCAGCAACAGGATGCGCCGCCACCGCCGCAACAGATTGGCATGGCCAACCCGGCTGCCGTTTACTGTACGCAGAAAGGCGGAACGCTGATCCCGGTGCAAACTCCGCAGGGTGCGCGTTCGGACTGTAAACTGCCAGGCGGCGAAACAATCGACGAATGGGCGCTCTGGCGTCGCGACCATCCTGACAAATCCTGATGAACCGCTATCAGGCCAGCGTCTCCAGCCACTGGGCCAGCACCAGCGCATGGTTTTGCCGGGTATCTTTGGCACCATACAGCAAGGTTAACGGCTGCTGGTGAGCCAGCGTGGCGAGGCGCAGTCCCTCGTCACGGTGGGTGTCGAGTTCGTCGCGATATTGCTGACTGAAATGGTTAAAGTCGATCACCCCGCCGTGCAGCGCTTGACGTAGCGCCGTGGACGGGGTGAGCGTTTTACACCACTCATCGTGCAGCAGGGCCTCTTTTTTGATCCCGCGGGGCCAGAGTCGGTCCACCAGGACACGATAACCATCGCTGGGGTCTGCCGGATCGTATACTCGTTTACAATGGATCATCGTTGTTCTCTCTTGCCGCCATCCAGGCGAGGAGTTGGGGTACCTGCCCGTCGGAAAACACCGTAATACCGTGCTCGCGCAGCAGGGCGGCGGCGACGCCTGAGCCCGGCTTTCGCTGTCCGCTGAAGGTGCCATCATAGATAAACTGACTGCCGCAGGTTGGGCTGCCATCGGTTAATAACGCGGCATCGCAACCGGACTCCTGGGCGGCCCGCAACGCCAGCCAGGCGGCCAGCTGATAGTGCGCCGTGACATCCTGACCGCTGCTTTCAACAATTTGCGCCCGACCCTGCATTACCTCTGCTCCCTGGGCGCTGACAATTTCGGCAGGAAGCCGCGGAGTCGGCAGCCCGGCGGCCAGCTCCGGGCAGTGGATCACCAGCCGGTTATCCTGCTGCCAGCGCGCCAGCATCCCGGCAAGCTGCGCTTTTCCACTGCCGTTATAACGCACCTGAAACCCCATCAGGCAGGCGCTGACCAGAATCTTGCTCTTCATACTTCGTCCGCCGGTGTTGTTCTGCGCTATACCATAACGCCTTCAGCTGGAAATTACCCGCAGGAAAGCGCCCCAAAAATGGCAGGAGGTCCGCGCAAAAATAGGGATTGTGTTCTGCGCCCGAGATCGCTAACCTGAGCGTCCTTGTGTTGCCCGAAAATCGCTATGACATAAGGAACCTGCTATGAACTCCCCCCTGCGTATTGCCCTGGTTGGTGACTACAATCCTGACGTGATTGCCCATAAAGCGATCCCCCTTGCTATCGATGATGCCGCCGCCGTCATGGAACTGCCGGTACGCTATGACTGGCTGGCAACCCGCGATATTCACGATGCCGATGCGCTCGCCGACTACGATGCGATTTGGGTGGTGCCCGCCAGCCCGTACCAACACGCCGAAGGCGCGTTTACCGCTATTCGATTTGCCCGTGAAAACAGCGTGCCGTTCCTCGGAACCTGCGGTGGTTTTCAGCATGCGATTATCGAGTATGCCCGCAATGTGCTGGGCTGGCAGGATGCGGCGCATGCGGAAACCGACACCGAAGGGCGGATGGTCATTGCGCCATTAAGCTGTTCGCTGGTGGAAAAAACGGACACGATTGAACTGCGCGCCAACACCCTGATTGCGCGCGCCTATGGCCGCGATAATATCGAAGAGGGTTACCACTGCAACTACGGTATCTCTGAGAGCTTTGCGGCTGAACTGGAGCAGGGCGATCTGCGGGTTACCGGCTGGGATGACGAAGGGGAAATCCGCGCGGTGGAACTGGTCACCCATCCGTTCTTTGTGGCGACCTTGTTCCAGCATGAGCGTAACGCCCTGGAGGGCCGCCCGTCGCCGCTGGTGCAGGCGCTGTTACATGCGGCGATCCATTAACCTCGCCATCCGACGTGAAGATGCCGCCAGCATGCTGGCGGCTTAGCAGGAGAGTGGCGGGTTATCCGGCTATCTCCCGGTTACGACCGGCGAGGGCGCCAAACACCGCCATCACCACCGAAATCAGCGCCACGGCGAGCAGCGGAATCTGCCAGTTGCCATTGGCGTCATGTATTCTCCCCATCAACGGTGGCCCGCAGGCTGCCAGCAGATAGCCGACCGCTTGCGCCATACCCGACAGCGCCGCCGCCTGATGCGCGGAACTGGCGCGCAGACCAATAAAGGTCAGTCCGAGGATCATCGTTGCACCGGAACCAAACCCAAAGATCAGCGTCCACAATACCGCTTGTCCGGGCCAGAACCACAGGCCGCCGGCGCTGATGGCGCACAGTAAAGCCACCAGAATCGCAATCCCGCGCTGATCTTTCAGCCGATGGAGGATCAGCGGAATCGCCAGGCCCGGTACGGCGGTGGCCAGTTGCAGCAAGCCGTGCAGGGAGCCTGCCTGCGCTTCGCTATAGCCGAGGCTCTGCAGGATGGCGGGCAGCCAGCCAATAATCACGTAATACACCAGCGAGTTGATGCCGAGGAATAGCGTCACCTGCCACGCCAGCGCCGAGCGCCAGATCCCGCGATTATGCATCGCGCCGGAGCCGGTCAACGGCGCGACCGACGGCTTACGCGATTGCGGCAGCCAGAACAGCAACGCCAGCAGCGGGAAGATCATCAACATCAGGAGCGCGCCGCGCCAGCCATAGCCAGCCATGGCCAGCGGGACCACCATCGCCGAACCCAGCGCCGCCGCACCGCCCATGGTGAGCGAATAGGCCCCGGTCATTCGGGCAACGTGCTGCGAGAAATCGCGCTTGATTAAGCCCGGCAGCAGAACGTTGCCCAGGGCAATACCGCAACCGATGATCGCCGTCCCGCCAAACAGCAGGAAGGTTGAAGGCAACGAACGCAGGCCGATACCGAGGCAAATCAGTATCAACGCGACCAGCAGGCTACGTTCGATGCCGAAGCGTCGGGCGACGCCGGCAGCCAGCGGCGAGATCAGGCCAAAGGCCAGCAGCGGCAGCGTGGTGAGCATCCCGGTTTGTGCAGTAGTCAGCGCATATTCAGCGCGAATGGCATCCAGCAGCGGGGCGGTGCCGGTAAAGGTGACCCGCAGCGTGGCGGCAATCAATAAAATACCGGTAATCAGCAGCAGATTGCGGCGGCCGGTAGCAGAAGATAAAACAGAACTCATAACGTTCTCTGGCGAATAAACAGGGCGCTTACCATAGCGCGTTTGCTCGCTGTTTAAATCAAGCTAAAATGACAGATTATCGCTAATATCGGACAAAATGATGATTGGACTCGGTCTCGACGGCTACGACCCCGACAGCGGTCACGAAGCGGCCCTGGCGTTTCGCATTCAGGTGGTGGAGGATGAGCAGTTTATTGCGCAGCATCAGCACCGGAAAGGCCAGCTGATTCTCGCGCTGCACGGCGCGCTCACCTGCGAGGTGGAAAACGCCATGTTGATGGTGCCGCCGCAGTATGCAGTGTGGGTTCCCGGGCTGATGCCCCACAGCAACCGCGCCACGCCCGGAGCGCAAATCAGCTTTCTGTTTATTGAGCCTGAGGCGGCAGCGATGCCGCAGCACTGCTGTACGCTAAAAATCTCGCCGCTGGTCCGTGAATTGATTCTGGCGCTTGCCGCCCGGAGTGGGGCGGAGTTAACCCATCCGACAACTCAGCGGCTGGTTCAGGTGTTATTTGACGAGCTGCCGCAGCAGCCACAGGAGCATCTGCAGCTGCCGGTTTCCGCCCATCCGCGGATCCGGCAAATGGCGGAGGTGATGGCGGTTGATCCGGCGCGCTGGCAGACTCTGGGGCAGTGGGCCGCAGAGTTTGCCATGAGCGAACGCAACCTGGCGCGTCTGGTGGTGCGAGAAACCGGGCTGAGCTTTCGTCGCTGGCGCCATCAACTGCAGCTGATCCTGGCCCTGCAAATGTTGATTCGCGGCCAGACGGTGCAGCAGACGGCGCAAACCCTCGGCTACGACTCGACCACCGCCTTTATTACCATGTTCAAAAAGGGGCTGGGGCAGACACCAGGACGCTACCTGGCGAGCCTGACTACGACTTCCCGATAAACAGCGAGATAATCCCGGCGGCAATCAGCGGACCAACCGGTACGCCACGGAACAGCGCCACCCCCAGCACCGTGCCGACCAGCAGCCCGGCCACCAGTTGTGGCTGCGAGCCCATCAGCGCCACGCCGCGTCCGCCGAGCCACGAGACAAACACCCCGACGGCAATGGCAAGCAGCGATTTCCAGTTCACGAATGAGTGCAGGAGCGTCGACGGCGGCAGGGTGCCGCTGGCAATCGGCGCCATCACGCCAATAGTCAAAATGATAATGCCGATCGTCAGCCCCTGTTTTTCAATCCACGGGAAAAAGACGTTGAGCGGGGTCACGCGGACGATAATTAACACGAGGATAGAAATGGCGACGGTGGTGTTATGGCTAACAAAACCCAACGCGGCCAGCCCCAGCAGAATAAACAGGGTGGTATCGAACATAAAAAGGGATCCTTGCCAACAGAATAAGCCTGTCTACTTTACGCGTAATAGCGTGAGTAAACAGGCTTTTTTTACTTTCTGGCCGTGTATTCATGCATCTGCATAACAATCACCAGCGGCACGCCAGAGCCAGCGTCAGGCTTCGCGACGAAACGCCAGCAGCTCCGGACGGGCAATGCGCAGATAGTCGGCGGTATTGAGGATGATGGATTTCTCCAGCAGGCCGGCATTAAACGCAATTTCGCCGTAGCGGTCGAACAGCAGCGGATCGGCGATCAGCCGCAGCGCAGGATGGAAGCTGAAAGGCGGAATGGCGCCAAAAACGCAGGCGGTAAGGGCATCGACCTCGGCCGGGCTGGCCAGTGAGGCTTTGCGCGCGCCAAGATGCTGCGCCAGACGCGACAGGTCGGCCTGCTGGTCGGCGGCGAGGATCGCCAGCACATGTTGATTCACGCCATTGCCTTTGACTTTGCAGACCAGCGCTTTTGCGCCCTGGCCCAGCGCGGTGCCGCGAATTTCTGATACGGCTTCGCACTTGCCCACGGCATCATGTTCTACCACCCGATAGTGCGCCTGATGGTTATCAAGCAATTCGAGCAACTGACGATGGGTATCCTGTTTTTCCGGCTCGTTCATTTTGTGACGTCCACCCTGGCAAAACCATCAGCATAAGCTTCTTCTTAACAGATGAAAACCTTTGGTGGCGGCAATCGCCATCTGAGTGAGGTGGCATTAATAACCTGCGGTATTATTCGTAATTAATTCATAATTTACTCATTTTGTCTCCAAAGGAAAATGCTGGAATGCTGCTGGCGTAAGGATTTATATTACGCAATCGAACTTTTCTCATTTTATTTAGTCCTTAACAAAACCAGCAGGAATGTTATTGATTGTGGTTACGAGGTTATGATGAAAGCAAACACGCGCGGTGCGCGTATCCCCCCGAAAATTCAAAAAAATAAGGGAGCTGAACAGGCGCCGTAATTACTTTACTAAGAAAGTTCGCAATGTTATGCGTGTTTATATTGCGAAAACGTTATGGGACAACCACAAGCGCAATGACACCGCATTATCACCGGCGAAAACGGTGCTGCTGATGCGCAATGAAGGGGCAATAGGCGATGTCGTTGTCGATTCGGCGCTGGTGAAATGCCTGCATGAGTCGGGCTATATCGTCGATTTTCTGCTGACCAAATCGAACAGCCTGGTCATGAAAAATCATCTCAGTATTCGTCGGATCTATGAAGCAGAAAATGTATCCTCAAGCGATTTCCTGCGAAAATTCACCCATAACGTTCCTAAGTCTGTTATTAATGAGCTGGCGAATAATAAGTACGATATTGTTATCGATCCTTCGTTATTCGATATGCCCATACACCGCATGCTGTTACTGCGTCAAATAAAAGCCAAATCGGTACTGGGTTTTAATAAATGGGCATCGATTAACCATTACACCAAATCATTTGCCTTTGACTGTGAAAACTGGCACGTCAGCAATACCTTTACCTTTATTGCCGACTATCTGCATCTTGATGCCAGCCACCTTGAGAGATATGACCTGCATATCCCTGCGGATATTAATCAGCAGGTCCGCGCTTATCTCGACGGTTTAGCCGGGAGAAAGGTGGTTATTAATATTTTTGCCGGCCATGCCGACCGCAGTTTGTCGCAGGAGCAGCTGGCGGTCATCATCGACAGGCTGCGCGAAGCCTATCCTGACGTGCACATTATTTTGCTCGATCACCGGAATGAAATCCGCCTCCCGTTACCGGAAGGGGTAAGCATCAACCCGTTTAAGACCCTGCATCACGCGATGGCGTTAATTGCCGGCGCCGACCTGATTATCTCGCCGGATACTTCGGTCGTGCATATGGCCGCGGCGTGGAAGAAGCCGCTGATCGCCATCTATAAAGACGTGTTGATGAATAACCGACTGTGGGCACCGGGCTACGATAATGCGCGGCAGATTATTCTGCAGTGCGGCAAGGTGCATCAGCATGCCGACATTGCCAGCCTGGTTATGGCGGAGATGAAGCGCGGGGTGCTGCCAGAACGCGCCAGTATCGAAACGGCCTGACGGCCGGAGACGTTGCTGGCGGCCTGGGCATCATCGTCAACGGCTCACGGTACTATACCGCGGGCCGTGTTTGTTAATGGGGGCTCAGAGCGCTATAGAGCGAGCAGAGCTCCTGCAGGCTTTTCGTTCCCGTGCGTTTCATCAGGCCATTGCGTTGGACGCTCACCGTCGTCGGGCTGACGCCCCGGATGCGGGCAATATCTCCCAATGAGTGCCCGCGTATCAGCAGCCTCATGATCTGTTGTTCCGCAGTGGTAAATTTGAAGGTATGGGGCAGATAGCCCGCCGTTTTGTTCTGCTCGGCTGACAAGCGCATCACCCACAGCGCCTGCCGTAATGCGTCGACGCCCAGCCTTTCCGGCAGATATAATTTTATTAATCCCGGGAAAAGTCGGTTGATCGTATCAAAATAACGCTCCGAAGTTATAAATACAGAGTGGTGCACTGGCGGCCTGGTAAATAACAATGAGTATATTTCATGCACCTCCATGCCGGAGGTGACATACACATATGGTTGTTCGTTATTAGCGTATTCACTTCCTTCAGGATGTAACTCTTTAAGAATTTTCTCTATCCCATAGAGGTAAAAACTGTCCTTTCCATAGATAGTCATAGTGAGACTCCAGCGGTCGTGGTGCGGTTATTTTCTGCGTTCACCGCAGATGTATCCCTGAGTGTTGTGTTGTTGCCTCAATAAATCAATCCTGACAGTAGGATGGTTTGTCTTTCGTTTAGCCTGCAGCGTCTGTCAGCCGTAAAGTTATCTGACAAGCTTACGGCATTTTATTGTTCGCATCTTCTCTTTTAGCCAGGATGATTTTTACTTTTTTTAAATTCTTGTTCTTAACTTTTCAGATAATTAAATGACCAGTCCCTGGTGATTTTTCGTAACTCTTTGTATTTATTGACTTGCATTCTTAGGACTATCTTTATTAAAAGCGTATGAATTAATTTTAATTTGCGAATAAATAATTGGATCGCGATCTCAAAACGATATTTCAATTTATGTGAAAGTGTAATCCATAAAATCATGTGGTCATTGCCTGATGTTTCTAATACAGGTAAAAGAATTATGTGTGGTGAATCCCCCTATGCGGAGGGGTCATGCTGGCATGAGAGTATCCTCTGATGACGTTTCTATTTTATGGACGAATTGGTGTTTCAGCGCCCAATTCACCGGGAGGCACCCGGCACCACACACCCCATTATTAAAATGATTTTATTCATTCACCTGCCAATGCGCAGGGGATTTCCCTAACCTTTGGAATATAAAAATATAGAGGGTTATATGTTGCGTCCGTTTTTATTACTTACTGCTTCACTTTTAAGTATTTCGGCTCATGCGGTGACTTTTGACTATCGTCACGAGATTAACGATAGCGGCGGTAATAACCATAAAGACCGGTTGTTAATGTCGCATCGCTTTGCTAATGGCTTTGGTCTGTCGTTGGAAGGCAAATGGAAGGGGGCACAGAAGAAAGATAAAGCTTTGCATGAGACCGTCAGTAACGGTACAGAAGCGATCGCCAGCTATGTCTATAAAATCAATGACACCTTTCAGGTTGAACCGGGTTTTTCGCTGGATAGTAGCTCAACCTCAAATAACTATCGCCCCTATCTGCGTGGTAAGGTCAACCTGAGCAAAGATGTCAGCGCGACGCTGCGTTATCGCCCGTACTTCAAGCGTAACTCCACCAACATCGGTACCCAAAAGGATACCTCAGAAAACGGCTATAACCTGACCAGCGTCCTGTCATGGAAATTCTTCAATGACTATCAACTGGACTATGAGTTCGACTATAAAAAGGCCAACTCTGCCGGGGTGATTCTGTCAGATAATGAGAGCTATGAGTGGACTCATGATTTCAAACTGACCTACAAAATCGACAAGAACTGGTCGCCGTATATGGCTATCGGCAACATCTCAGGCAGTAAAGTGACGGATGAGCGGCAAACGCGTTATCGCGTCGGTGTAAAATACAACTTCTGATGCGCAATGCCGCATCAAGGCGTTAAATCCCATGGTCTGCCGGTGCAGGCCATGGGGCGTTCATCAAAGGTGCATGTTGCCGGGGGAAGGGGAAGGCAAAAAATCAGCCAGAAACGTCGCGTCGCTGGCCGATCTGCGGGTTAGTTTTTCACTTCTGTACCCTGCTTGTGGAACAGTTCACGGAAGACCGGGTAGATATCTTCCTGATCGCGGATATGCTGCATGGCGAAGTTGTCGAACTTCTCCTGCAGATGCTCGTATTCACGCCACAGCGTCTGGTGCGCCCGGCGGGTTATCTCGATGTAGCTGTAGTAACGCACCACCGGCAGGATGTTTTTCGCCAGCAGTTCGTGACACAGCGGTGAGTCATCGGCCCAGTTATCCCCATCCGAGGCCTGTGCCGCATAGATATTCCACTGCGACGGGTCATAGCGCGCTTTCACCACTTCATCCATCAGCTTCAGGGCGCTCGAGACGATCGTGCCGCCGGTCTCCTGCGAATAGAAGAACTCATGCTCGTCGACTTCTTTGGCCTGGGTATGGTGGCGAATATAGACCACTTCGACGTTTTTATAGGTCCGGCTGAGGAACAGATACAGCAGGATGTAAAAACGCTTAGCCATATCCTTCGTCACCTGATCCATGGAACCCGACACGTCCATCAGGCAGAACATCACCGCCTGGCTGGAAGGCTCAGGCCGCTTTTCGTAGTTCTTGTAGCGCAAATCAAAGGTATCAATAAACGGTACCCGGTCGATTTTTGCCCGTAGCTCGGCGATCTCCTGGCGTAGACGCTCTTCCTCCAGCAATTGCGCTGGCTCACTTTTGCTGATGGTGTCGAGGTCCTCCTCCAGCGCCCGCAGCTCGCGGCGTTTGCCAGCGGTCATGGCGGTACGCCGCGCCAGCGAATTCTGTAGTGAGCGGACAACGCTAATGTTGGCCGGCACCCCGTTGGCGGTGAAGCCCGCGCGGTGGGTTTTAAACTCGGTGAGCTGACGTTGCTGGTTTTTCTTCAGATTCGGCAGGGCGAGATCCTCAAACAGCAGATCAAGGTACTCGTCTTTGGAAATCTGAAAGACAAACCCGTCCTGGCCTTCGCCATCGGCGCTGGCTTGCCCTTGTCCGCTCCCGCCGCCGCCTCCACCGCCCTGAGGGCGTTCGATGCGGTCATTCTGGACGAAGTGATCGTTGCCGGGGTGGACGCGGTTGCGCAGCCCCCCGCGACCCTGATGAAACATCGGTTCGTTGATATCGTCCGTTGGGATGGAGACGGACTCTCCACTGTCAATATCGGTCACCGAGCGCTTGTTAATTGCCTCGGAGATCGACTGTTTTATCTGCGCCTTATAACGGCGCAAAAAGCGCTGGCGGTTCACCGCACTTTTATTTTTCCCGTTCAGGCGCCGGTCTATGAACCAGGTCATATGCCCTCCTGTACCGCAATTGCCAACTCTGCCGTTCATCACTCAGGCTTCGGCGGTCCGCTTTCCGGGCCGCTGACACTGGGCGCTTCCCACGCCCATCGCCGATTGATTACGGGCATACGCAGTTGTTATATACCCGGCAGTGACGTCACTGCCGGGCTGCTCCGTCAGGACGATTTACGTACACGCAGATACCATTCGCACAGCAGACGGACCTGCTTGCGGGTATAGCCTTTCTCCATCATACGGTCGACAAAATCGTCGTGCTTTTTCTGCTCGTCGGTTGAGGTTTTGGCGTTGAACGAAATGACCGGCAACAGCTCTTCGGTATTCGAGAACATTTTCTTCTCGATAACCGTGCGCAGTTTTTCGTAGCTGGTCCAGTTTGGATTGCGGCCGTTGTTGTTGGCCCTTGCACGCAGCACGAAGTTGACGATCTCGTTACGGAAGTCTTTCGGGTTGCTGATCCCGGCAGGCTTCTCAATTTTTTCCAGCTCCCCGTTCAGGGACTCACGGTCAAACAGCTGACCGGTATCCGGGTCACGATACTCCTGATCCTGGATCCAGAAGTCCGCATAGGTGACATAACGGTCGAAAATGTTCTGCCCGTATTCGGAGTAGGATTCCAGGTAGGCGGTCTGGATCTCTTTGCCGATAAACTCGGCGTATTTCGGGATCAGATAGCCTTTGAGGAATTCCAGATAGCGTTCCGCTTGCTCCTGCGGGAACTGCTCACGCTCGATCTGCTGCTCCAGCACGTAGAACAGATGCACCGGGTTGGCGGCGACCTCGGCGTGGTCAAAGTTAAACACGCGTGACAATATTTTGAAGGCGAAGCGGGTGGACAGACCATTCATGCCTTCATCAACGCCGGCGTAATCGCGATACTCCTGGTAGGATTTCGCTTTCGGGTCGGTGTCTTTCAGACTTTCACCGTCATAAACGCGCATTTTGGAGTAAATGCTCGAGTTTTCCGGCTCTTTCAGGCGCGAGAGAATAGAGAAGCGGGACAGCGTCTCCAGGGTGCCGGGCGCGCAAGGCGCGTGGGTCAGCTCACTATTATTGAGCAGTTTTTCGTAAATACGCATCTCTTCGGAAATGCGCAGGCAATAAGGCACCTTGACGATATACACGCGGTCGAGGAAGGCCTCATTGTTTTTGTTATTACGGAATGTCACCCATTCTGATTCGTTCGAGTGGGCGAGAATTATGCCGTTGAACGGCAGGGCGGAAATGCCCTCGGTGCCGTTATAGTTACCTTCCTGGGTGGCCGTCAGCAGGGGATGCAGCACCTTAATTGGCGCTTTAAACATCTCGACGAACTCCATAATCCCCTGGTTGGCGCGGCACAGGGCGCCGGAGTAGCCATAGGCGTCCGGATCGTTCTGGGCATAGTGCTCCAGTTTACGAATGTCCACTTTACCGACCAGCGCCGAGATATCCTGGTTGTTTTCATCACCGGGTTCCGTTTTGGCGATGGCAATCTGCTCAAGGATGGAGGGCCAGACTTTGATGACGCGGAATTTGGTGATGTCGCCGCCGAACTCATGCAGACGTTTTGCCGCCCACGGCGACATAATGGTGCCGAGGTAGCGGGTCGGTACGCCATACTCTTTATCCAGAATCTGGGCATCTTCCTGCGGGTTAAACAGGCACAGCGGATGGTCATTGACCGGGCTACGCTCACCGTTAGCGCTGAGAACGTAAATCGGTACGCGCTGCATTAAGGACTTCAGACGTTCGGCCAGCGATGATTTACCCCCGCCGACCGGCCCCAGCAGATACAGGATCTGTTTCTTCTCTTCCAGGCCTTGCGCGGCATGTTTCAGGTAAGAAACGATCTGCTCAATAGCATCTTCCATACCGTAAAACTCTTCAAATGCCGGATAGCGTGCGACTACCCGGTTTGAAAAGAGACGGGACAGCCGTGGCTCCAGGGCCGTATCGACCATAACTGGTTCACCAATAGCCATCAGTAGCCGTTCTGCCGCGTTGGCATAAGCACTGCGATCTTGCCGGCAGATGGTAAGAAATTCCTGCAGTGTGAACTCTTCGTCCTTGGCAGCTTCATAACGCTGGCGATAGTGATCGAATATATTCATGGCATGCCGTCCTTTCGTTTTTAGCACAAGTTGAGAGCCGTTCATATGAATAGTGGGAGCTCCCGGAAGAGGTAAACTGCACGACGTTCACTGATTCTCCAGCAACCCTTATGCCAGGTTGTTGGGGGGATAAAGATCGCGTGCGGCAGAAAGACGTCTTCTAAATTAAAGCGTAGATGCATTTAGAAAACTTGCATGGCGCCAAAATACAATTTCAATGACATATCAATAACTCATCCGGAAAAGTGCGGCTATTTCGCATCTATTGCCAGGCGCTGTCATCGTGGTGTCATTTCCCTGCAAGCGAATGGTCACAGGTTGATGCCAGATTGAATGGTTTTATGTAATGACGGGTAAAGAATTTGAGGCATGAGGTCTACGACGTTAAACTGCCGGGGCGTATTATTTGACAAACGGGAAAATGGATTGTGAATAAGATCAAACCGCTGGCACTCAGTGTGTGCCTTGCAGCATCTGTTTCAGCGGCCCACGCTGAAGGGACATTTACGTTAGGGGCCGGCGTGGGTATCGTCGAAAGCCCGTATAAACAATATGATGTCGATGTCTATCCGGTCCCGGCCATTAGCTATGAAAGCGACAGTTTTTGGTTTCACGGCTTAGGTGGCGGTTACTATTTATGGAATGACAACAGCGACAAACTGTCTATTACCGCCTACTGGTCGCCGATGTACTTCAAGCCGGGCGACAGCGACAGCGAGCAAATGCGCAAGCTGGACCGCCGTAAAACCACCATGATGGCCGGGCTGACCTATATCCACAACACGCAATATGGCTTTCTGCGCACCACTCTCGCGGGCGATACACTGGATCAGAGCAATGGTATCACTTGGGATGCGGCCTGGTTGTATCGCTACACCAACGGTAACCTGACCGTGACGCCGGGCATTGGCCTTGAGTGGAACAGCGACAATCAGAACGAATACTACTACGGTGTGTCACAGCATGAGTCAAATCGTAGCGGTATGCGTAGCTATGACCCGGACAGCAGCTGGAACCCTTATCTTGAGCTGTCGGCAAACTATCGTTTCCTCGGTGACTGGAGCGTCTATGGCGTCGCGCGCTACACCCGCCTGGCCGATGAAATCACCGATAGCCCGATGGTGGATAAATCCTGGAGCGGCCTGATCTCCACCGGGATCACCTACACCTTCTGATTGGCAGCCGTTGTGCACCATAACGAAGAATTTCATGCATCATAACGGGGCGTTACGCCCCGTTTTGCATTACGGTGGTGCAACAACCTAACCCGAGGAGTCGATGATGGGAAAAACAGTGCGTTTTGGCGAGGGTGCGGCGGTTCCAGCTATTGGGCAAGGCACCTGGTTTATGGGCGAAAACAGCGCCCGGCGCTCGCAGGAGGTCGCTGCACTACGTGCGGGCGTTGAACGAGGGCTGACGCTGATCGATACCGCCGAAATGTACGCCGACGGCGGGGCAGAAGAGGTGGTGGGCGAGGCGATTCGCGGCCTGCGTGACCGGGTGATGCTGGTGTCCAAGGTCTACCCGTGGAATGCCGGTGGGCAAAAAATGGTGACCGCCTGCGAGGCCAGCCTGCGCCGTTTGCGTACCGACTATCTTGATATGTATCTGCTGCACTGGGGCGGTGAGTTCACCTTTGCCGAGACCGTTGAGGCAATGGAAAAGTTGGTCGCGCAGGGCAAAATTCGCCGCTGGGGCGTATCAAACCTCGACGTAGACGAGATGCAGGCGCTGTGGCAGGTGGCTGACGGTTCCCGCTGCGCCACCAATCAGGTGCTCTATCACCTCGCGTCACGGGGCATCGAGCACGACCTGCTGCCATGGTGCCAGCAACAGTCGCTGCCGGTAATGGCCTACAGCCCGCTGGCTCAGGCGGGGCGCCTGCGCAATGGCTTAATGAATCATCCTGCGCTGAGCAAACTGGCGATGCAAAAAGGCATTACCGTGGCCCAACTGTTATTAGCGTGGGTCATCAGCCACCAGGGTGTGATCGCGATTCCAAAAGCGGGAAGTGTGGCCCACGTCGAAGAGAACGCCGCCGCGCTTGAGGTGGTGCTGAATGCGCACGATATCGCGCTGATGGAGCAGGCCTTTCCGGCACCGGGCCACAAAACGCCGCTGGATATGGTGTAAAAGAGAACTATTCAGCCTAAAAACGTTGGCGCTTTGTTGATGAGAATCATGGCTCAGTCGTGAGTATCCCCTTAAAGATACAAGAAAAAGGAGATACATATGACTGAACCTACTCAGCCTCTGGATGTGAAGCTGGCTTTCCCGCTGTGGAAAGCCGTTCTGACAATACTCTTCGGCGTGATTATCTGGTTTACTCCACCACCCGATGGACTCACCCTCCACGCCTGGCAGATGTTTGCCATTTTTGCCGCCACCATCTTTGCCATTATCCTGAAAGTGCTGCCGATGGGCGCGGTGACGATGATTGCGTTGATCGTCTCCGCCTTTTTGGGCGTGACGCCTCTCTCGCCGGGTAAGAGCGATAAAGTCGCGGCGTTATCCGGGTTTGCCAACGGCACCATCTGGCTGATTGGTATCGCGATGTTCATCTCCCGGGCGGTGATCAAAACCGGGCTGGGCAAGCGGGTGGCGCTGTGGTTTATCTCTAAGTGCGGATCCAGCATGTTGGGCGTGGCCTACGGCCTGGCCTTGTCGGACGTGGTTCTCGGGCCAGGGATCCCCTCGGCGTCCGCGCGAGGCGGCGGAATTATGTACCCGATTACCCAATCCATTGCCACCGCCTACCAGTCCGAACCGGGGGCGACGGCGAGGAAAGCCGGGGCGTTCTTGATGATCTGCGTGTCGCAGATCGATGCCATCGTCTGTACGATGTTTTTAACGGCCATGGCCGGCAATCCGCTGGTGGCTGAGCTGGCGAGAAGTCAGGGAATCGAGATCACCTGGACGACGTGGTTTGTCGGGGCCATCGTGCCGGGGATTGCCTCGCTGATCCTGCTGCCGCTGGTGATCTACGTGATTTATCCGCCGCAGTTGAAGAAAACGCCGGAAATCCCGGCTATTGCCCGCGAAGAGCTACGTAAAATGGGGCCGATGTCGCTGGCAGAGAAAATCCTCGCCTTTGATTTCGTGTTGCTGATCTTGCTCTGGACCGTCGGGGATATCTTCTTTTCCATTCCCGCCACGCTCTCGGCGTTTATTGGGCTGATGGTGCTGCTGATCAGCAACATCATGTCGTGGAAAAACATCATTGAAGAAAAAACCGCCTGGGACACCATGTTCTGGTTCGCGGTGCTGGTGATGATGGCCAATGCGCTCAACAAATATGGCATGATCAAATGGATATCGGAGCGCATTGTCGGCTATGTCGGGCACTTTGAATGGATCACCGTATTTTTACTGCTGGTGGTGGTCTATTTCTATACCCGCTATTTCTTCGCCTCGGCGATGGCGCATATTTCCGCGATGTATCTGGCTTTCCTGGCGGTGGCGGTTTCCGTCGGCGTACCGCCGCTTTTTGCCGCGCTGGTGCTCGGATACACCTCTAATCTGTCGATGGGTCTGACGCAATACTCGGGTGGCCCGGGGCCGGCGCTGTTTGGTTCGGGCTATAACACCACAGGGCAGTGGTGGAGCGTCAGCTTTGTGGTTTCGCTGGCGTCTATTGCTATCTGGTTAGTGTTGGGCGGTGCGTGGATGAAGCTGGTGGGATTCTGGTAACGGACGTTCGTCAGCCATAAAAACAGGGCGATATCGCCCTGTTTTTGATCCGGCGTGTCCCGCATTGCGGGAGGGCAGGGATTATCCGCGTTTCACGACACGAATAGTTTGCGCCAGGCGAGAAGGTTTCTCTTCGCTGGTTTTCTGCGGTTCGGTCACGCAGCAGGTTTCCACGCA
The DNA here is from genome assembly GCF_014298075.1 of Enterobacter sp. JUb54. Taxonomy (GTDB): domain Bacteria; phylum Pseudomonadota; class Gammaproteobacteria; order Enterobacterales; family Enterobacteriaceae; genus Klebsiella; species Klebsiella lignicola. Next base: position 1,781,951 of record NZ_CP060418.1, on the reverse strand, counting down.
AACGAAGGTCTTGTAACCATCATCCGGCATATCGCCCATGCTCACGGACAGCGCCGGGCCAGGGTTCCAGCCGACCACGTTGCTGTGATGATGATGAACAACGTCGATATTGCGGTTCAGCGCATCGTCGTGGATCACGCTGCAGGCTTCGGCATTGAGGTAGACGCGGTCGGTACGGTCCGGGAAGGTCTGTACGCCGTCGCTCAGCACGCCTTCTTCGGCATTTTTGACTTTATCGATGTAGCGATCGCCCAGGCCGCTGACTTTAACGGCAGCGATATCGCCGACGTTGAAGTAGGTGTGCAGCGCGGAGGTGGTTTCAAACTCGCCGTGCGCTTCCAGTTCGATCTCGCAGGTTTTACCCAGTTTGAAGCGCGCATAGAGGGTGAAGTCATGCGGCCAGTATTGACGGGTCTCATCGCTGCTTTGCAGTTCGAAGGTCAGCATCACGCCGCTGTCATCTTCATCATGGCCTTTCAGCGTCCACGCCAGGTTACGGGCGAAGCCGTGGGAAGGCAGACCTTGCTGTGCCGACGGGCCGAACCACGGCCAGCACACCGGTACGCCGCCGCGCAGCGCAACGCCGGTTTTGAACGGCGTGTTCCCGCTCAGCCACAGGACTTCTTCTTCGCCGGCAGGTTTCCACGACAGCAGGTGGGCGCCCTGGAAGGCAACGGAGGCTTTGACCTGCGGATGGTCAACAACAATCAATTCCAGCTCATCGAGCTGACGGCGGGACAGAACAGGCGAGATTTCTTCAATAACCGGGAGAGCAAAAATTTTATTAATCATGGTGCAATCCTTCGTTAGCGTGACACCTCCATCCCCCAGAAGACAGCCAGTGCACAGGCTGCGTGCGGGGTGGCGTGTACATAAAAAAAGGCGACCGAAGTCGCCTTTTTGGATCAGATTCTCATCTCAACTTATTTGGAGATGTGAGCGATCAGGTCCAGAACTTTGTTGGAGTAACCAGTTTCGTTGTCGTACCAGGAAACCAGTTTCACGAAGTTGTCGTTCAGTGCGATACCAGCTTTAGCATCGAACACGGAAGTGCAAACTTCACCGTTGAAATCGGTAGATACAACGTCGTCTTCGGTGTAGCCCAGAACGCCTTTCATTGCGCCTTCGGAAGCAGCTTTGATTGCTTTCTTAATTTCTTCATAAGAAGCAGCTTTTTCCAGACGAACGGTCAGGTCAACAACGGATACGTTCGGAGTAGGAACGCGGAACGCCATACCAGTCAGTTTGCCATTCAGTTCTGGCAGTACTTTACCTACTGCTTTAGCAGCACCGGTAGAGGACGGGATGATGTTCTGAGCTGCGCCGCGGCCGCCGCGCCAGTCTTTGTGAGACGGGCCATCAACGGTTTTCTGAGTTGCGGTGGTCGCGTGAACAGTTGTCATCAGACCTTCGATGATGCCGAAGTTGTCGTTGATAACTTTAGCCAGCGGTGCCAGGCAGTTGGTGGTGCAGGATGCGTTAGAAACGATGTCCTGGCCTTCGTATTTGTCAAAGTTAGCGCCTTTAACAAACATCGGAGTGTTGTCTTTGGACGGGCCAGTCAGAACGACTTTTTTCGCGCCAGCAGTGATGTGTTTACGAGCGGTTTCGTCAGTCAGGAACAGACCAGTTGCTTCTGCAACAACGTCAACACCTGCTTCGTTCCACTTCAGGTTAGCCGGATCACGTTCAGCGGTAACACGGATTTTTTTACCGTTAACGATCAGATGACCGTCTTTCACTTCAACGGTACCGTTGAAACGGCCGTGAGTGGAGTCATACTTCAGCATGTATGCCATGTAGTCAGCGTCTAACAGGTCGTTGATTGCAACGATCTCGATGTCAGAACGTTCCTGAGCAGCACGGAAAACAATGCGACCGATACGGCCAAAACCGTTGATACCTACTTTGATAGTCATATATTCCACCAGCTATTTGTTAGTGAATAAAAGGTTGCCTGTAAAATTACAAAAACCTTACGCAGCGTCAAGCGGAATCGTGTCAATCATTGCGACAAATCAATACTGAGCATACCTTCGCACCATTGATTTGCCTCACTCTCCCTTTGAGCCCAATTCCATATTGGGGCTGCGCCCGGAATTTTAAAGGTCGGTAAAGATAAAAATGTGATGTAAATCACAATTATCTGGGCTGCCTTTTGGCATCGAATAAGTTTAGAACAAAAGTCCACGCTTCATTGTTAATGTTTTGTTAGAATTGGCCGGTAACGTTGTCCTTTCACAGTGAGAAGCATGCACATGGCGAATAAACCCTCCTCAGACGAACTCAAAAAAAATTTGAGTGAGATGCAGTTTTACGTGACGCAGAATCACGGTACTGAGCCGCCGTTCACCGGACGACTGCTCCACAACAAGCGCGACGGCATCTACCACTGCCTGGTATGCGATGCGGCGCTGTTTCGCTCAGATTCGAAGTATGACTCAGGTTGCGGTTGGCCGAGCTTCTACGAGCCGGTCAGCGACGAGGCAATTCGTTATCTGAATGACTACTCGCACGGCATGCAGCGCACCGAAATTCGTTGCGGAAATTGCGATGCACACCTCGGGCATGTGTTCCCCGACGGTCCGCAACCTACCGGCGAGCGTTTTTGCGTAAATTCGGCGTCATTAAGCTTCAACGACGACGATAACGGCGAGCAAATTAAAGGTTAGAGAAACGATTCAGCAAATTATTCCAACGTGGAGTCGAGCGGACCATGGAAATCGAGCAAATGATAGACAGCATGACCCCCGAAGTTTACCAGCGTCTGGTGACCGCGGTGGAGCTGGGAAAATGGCCGGATGGCGTGGCGTTAACCGAGGCCCAGAAAGAGAACAGCCTGCAGCTGGTGATGCTCTATCAGGCGCGGCATAACAGCGATGCTCAGCATATGACCATCGATACCAACGGCCAGATGGTGATGAAGAGCAAGCAGCAGCTGAAAGAAGATTTCGGCATTGCACCTAAGCCGATCTCCACGTTTAAACTGCAGTAACCGCCCGGACGCCCCGGCGACGGTTGGCACCAGTCCATCCCCCGTCAAGCAACGCGCGACCGGGGGATGAACTGATGAGCACAGTTCACGGCAGGATTAAGGCTGCGTTTCCTGCCAGTCGTCAGCGGTATACAGCGTGGCGCCAGCGGCGGCCATCTCCATAAAGGCGTGGGCGCTGTCCTGCGGCTGAAGGTTGACCCCGCGGCAGCCGTCGGTGATCACGTTCACCACATATCCCAGCGCCAGCGCGTCCAGCACGGTAAATTTGACGCAGTAATCGGTCGCCAGACCCAGGACGATGAGTTCGCTGATGTCGCGTTCCCGCAGCCACGCATCCAGCCGGGTTTTCTGGCGATGTCCGTTATCAAAAAAGGCGCTGTAGCTGTCGATCGCCGGATTTTCACCTTTATGGAACACCTCGCTGATAGCCTGCTGCTTCAGCAGCGGATGCAGCGCCGCACCTTCGCTGTTCTGCACGCAGTGATCCGGCCAGAACGTCTGCGCCAGGCCGTCAAGCTGACCCTGGGAGTAGGGTTCAACCTGATGCTGGCTGGCGAAGCTGCCATGATCCGCCGGGTGCCAGTCCTGGCTGGCGACAACGGGCTCACCCCGGGCCAGGCACGCGTCGATTAGCCGGTTAGCGACATCAATGGTGCTGTCACCCTCCGGTACGGCCAGCGCGCCGCCGGCGCAAAAATCATTCTGTAAATCAACCAACAAAAGTGCGCGATGGGTCATCGGTTCTCCTTACTCGTCAGGGGTCAGCTCGCCGCGCAGATTTTCCTGCATCAGCTGGCGGATGGCCTCGACGCTGAGATTCTGGCTCAGCAGATAGTGTAGCTTGGTCAGCGTCGCCTCGACGGTCATATCGAAACCGCTGATAACACCGGCCTGGGCGAGGGCGTTGCCGGTAGCATAGCCCCCCATATTGACTTTACCCGACATGCATTGAGTCAGGTTGATCACCACGATCCCGCGTTGACTGGCTTCCGCCAGCACCGCGATAAACTCACCGTTTTGCGGGGCGTTGCCGACGCCGTAAGAGCGCAGGATCAGCGCTTTGACCGGCTGGCGCAGGAAGTTACGCACCACATCGGCGGAAATCCCCGGGTAGATCGTCACCACGCCAATGGGCTGCGGGGTAATCGGGTGGACAATCAGCTCACCGTTACCCTGTGGCGCAGGCGGCGTACCGAGGCGTCGAATATGGATCCCGGCTTCCAGCAGCGGGGCCAGGTTCGGGGAGGCGAAAGCATTGAAACCGTCGGCATGAGCTTTGGTGGTGCGGTTGCCGCGATACAGTCGGTTGTTGAAAAACAGCGACACTTCATTGATGGGATAATTGGCGGCAACGTAGAGGGCATTCAGCAGGTTGATTTGCCCGTCGGAACGCAGCTCGGCCAGCGGGATTTGTGACCCTGTCACAATGACCGGTTTCCCCAGATGCTCCAGCATGAACGACAGCGCCGATGCGGTGAACGCCATGGTGTCGGTGCCGTGCAGAATCACGAAACCGTCGTACTCGTCATAATGAGCGCGAATGTCGTCAGCAATATGCTGCCAGTCTTCCGGTGTCATATCGGAAGAGTCCATCAGCGGCTCATACTCATGAATTGTAAAATCCGGCATCTCCGGACGATGGAACTCAGGCATCAGCGCAAGCTGGCGCTGCAGGTGGCCGGAAACGGGGATATAACCGTGTTCAGAGCGCTGCATACCGATGGTCCCACCGGTGTAGGCAACGTAAATCGATTTCTTTTGCATATCATCGCTTAGGTTGTACGTAGACAGGCGCAGTATAAAGTGACGTATCGAAAATTACACATACTTCAGGTCACAGCTGCATTGGCCGGGGGGCGTTCTGACTAAGATTGCTGGCGCGGGTTCGCCCCGCTGACATCGATAACAACGTCAGTGGGGCGTATCTGCCGGGAAAGGATTAACGAATGTTGGCGCAGGTCAGGCAGAAGGCGTAACGGTTTTGTGGATCGTTAAACACGGCAAGCTTATCGCTCTCCGCTTTGACCACATTGGCGGCAGCGGCGACAGGTGCCGGCAGCCAGGCCTGTATTGCGGCCGGCAGCGAAGCACGCACCGAACCGGTCAGGCTATCAATCACCATTGAGAAGAAGGTCGGGTCTTCCTGGTAGTAATCGATATGCCACTGCTTCAGCTTCGCCAGTTCAGCGGCTTTTGCCACCGCATCGTCAAAGTCGCCGAGGCTATCGACCAGCCCGTTGGCCTTCGCATCTTCACCCGTCCAGACGTGACCCTGAGCAATCTGGTCGATTTTCTCCGGCGTGCTGTGACGTGAGTTAGCCACCAGCGTGATAAAGCGCTTGTAGCCGTTCTCGATGCTCAACTGCATCAGCTGCTGCACTTCAGGCGGCAGGGATTTGGTGGTGGACACATCCGCCAGCGCGGAGGTTGCCACGCCATCGGTATGTACGCCAATCGAGTCCAGCGTATTTTCAACGGTGTTAATCACCCCGAAAATACCGATGGAGCCGGTGAGGGTGCTCGGGTTTGCCACGATGTAGTTAGCCGGCGTGGAGATCCAGTAACCGCCAGACGCGGCCATACCGCCCATGGAGACCACCACCGGTTTACCGGCTGCTTTCGCCGCCGCCAGCTCTTCACGAATGACTTCCGATGCGCTGACGCTGCCGCCAGGGCTGTTTACGCGCAGGACGATCGCTTTCACTTTCGGATCGAGACGGGCATCGCGGATCTGAGCCACAGTGGTGTCGCCGCCGACGTTGCCTGGGGTCTCTTCGCCATCCATGATCGCGCCGTTAGCAAAGATCACCGCAATGGAAGCACCCTGATCGGCCGGCGTTTTGACGTTGTAATCGTAATAGCTGATGGCGCGATAGTTATTATCCGCTTTGCTCCAGCCAAACTGTTTGGTGAGCGCTTTCTCCACGTCGGTGGAGGTACCCAGCTCATCAACCAGTTTATTATTCAGCGCGTATTGTGCGGTATCGCCATCCACTTTACGCAGGCCGTCCAGCAGGCCCTGAGCGCCTGGGAACAGCTGCTGCGCCGTGATTTGACGGTTGGCAGCGATGGTATTGAGGTAGTTCTGCCACAGTTCGCCAATCCAGCGGCTATCGGCTTCACGGGCGGCCGGTGACATATCGTCGCGGATAAACGGCTCAACCGCCGATTTATAGGTACCGACGCGGAAGACATGGGTAGACACTTTCAGTTTATCGAGCAGCGACTTGTAGTACAGCCCGTTGGTGGCAAAACCGTGCAGGTCGACTTCACCCTGTGGAGATAGCCAGATTTTGTTGGCGAAGCTCGCCAGATAATACTGCCCCTGGCTGTAGCTGCTACCAACGGCATAGACCGGCTTACCGCTGTCGCGGAATTCGCGCAGGGCTTTACCGATGTACTGCATCGACGGCTGATCGCCGCCGGCAAAATTTTTCAGATCCAGCACGATACCGGTGATATTCCGGTCATCTTTGGCCTGACGAATGGTTTGGACGATATCAAACAGCGAGTTTTCCTGCAGGCGGTCGGAGCTGGCGCCAAAAAGCTGGCGACCGATAACCCCGAGCTTGCTGCTGGCGGACGGTTTATCCACCACCACGCCGGTGATATCCAGCAGCAACGCGCCGCGTGCCGCATGTTCCGGTGTGCTGCTGCTGAACTGCGCCCAGATACCGACACACACCAGGACCAGCAGCAGGAATACCAGGTTCAGTGCGAGCTGGCGAATAAAATTGAGCACCCGCCATGTCCATTTAAAAAATCCGGCGAGCAGCCGCCAAAGAGTTCGCATGTATTCTCCCTAACATTGTTAAAAATGGGCTAACCGCAGGGGTTGCCGCGTCTGGTTATCCTAAAGAGACGACTGGCGGTTGTCAGCAGGAATCACCGGTCGTGCTGTAACAAAATTCTCGTGCATGTTAATTTTATGAAAAATGACATCACAGGAGTTATACAGATGGATGCTCTCGAACTACTGGTTAACCGCCGCAGCGCCTCGCGCCTGACCGAACCGGCACCGGCTGGCGAACAGCTGGAAAACATTCTTCGCGCTGGCCTGCGCGCCCCGGACCACGGCACGCTGCAGCCGTGGCGCTTTTATATTATTGCTGATGACGGCCGCGAACGCTTCAGCCAGCTGCTGGAGAAAGGGGCGATTGCCGCCGGGCAGGATGAAAAAGGGATCGAAAAAGCACGTAGCGCGCCGTTCCGTGCGCCGTTGATCATTACCGTCGTCGCCCGCTGCGAAGATCATCCGAAGGTGCCGAAGTGGGAGCAGGAGATGTCGGCGGGATGTGCGGTAATGGCCATGCAGATGGCGGCGGTCGCGCAAGGCTTTAACGGCATCTGGCGCAGCGGCGCCCTGACCGAAAGCCCGGTGGTTCGTGACGGCTTTGCCTGCCGTGAGCAGGATAAAATCGTCGGTTTTCTCTACCTCGGTACGCCGCAGCTGAAAGCCTCCACCACCATTTCAGTGCCTGACACCTCGCCGTTTGTGATCCGTTTCTGATCGCCATCGGATAGCCCGGCAGGCATAACCTGCCGGGCTGTGTGGAAACGCTCTCTTTTGAATCTGCCCGGAAACGTGCCCCTTGCGATAAATGCAGCAGAATTTGTATTTGTCGCCCCCTCCACCGGTAAAATCGGACTTTTGTCTGCTTAATGAGCAACCACTCGCGATTTAAGACTGACGGACTTACTACCTTGGCGTTTGAGCGCTACCATAGCGGGATTGCAATGACAGGAGATGTCCATGAGCGAGCAAGCTATTCGTTTAACGCAATACAGCCACGGAGCCGGTTGTGGTTGTAAAATTTCCCCGAAAGTGCTGGAAACGATCCTCAAGAGCGATCGGGCCAAGTTTATCGACCCGAACCTGCTGGTCGGAAATGAGACCAGCGATGATGCCGCGGTCTACGACCTGGGCAACGGTACGTCCATTATCAGCACCACCGACTTTTTTATGCCGATTGTCGATAATCCGTTCGACTTTGGGCGTATCGCCGCGACCAATGCCATCAGCGACATCTTCGCGATGGGTGGAAAACCGATCATGGCGATTGCCATTCTGGGCTGGCCGATCAATACCCTGGCGCCGGAAATTGCCCGCGAAGTGGTTGATGGCGGGCGCTTTGCCTGTCAGCAGGCCGGTATCTCGCTGGCGGGCGGCCACTCCATTGACGCCCCGGAGCCTATTTTTGGCCTCGCGGTGACCGGCGTCGTGCCGACGGAGCGAATCAAGAAAAACAGTACCGCCCAGGCGGGCTGCAAGCTCTTCCTCACTAAACCTCTCGGGATTGGCGTGTTGACCACGGCAGAGAAAAAATCGCTGCTCAAAGCAGAGCATCAGGGACTGGCAACGGAAACCATGTGCCAGATGAACCTCGCCGGGGCGGCTTTCGCCAATATTGAAGGGGTCAAAGCGATGACCGACGTCACCGGTTTTGGTCTGTTGGGCCACCTGAGTGAAGTGTGCCGTGGTGCGGGCGTGCAGGCGTTGCTCAACTATGCCGATATCCCGAAACTGCCGGGCGTGGAAGCGTATATCGCGGCGGGCGCGGTGCCTGGCGGTACCGGGCGTAACTTTGCCAGCTACGGTCACCTGATGGGCGAGATGCCGGCAGAGTGGCGCGATCTGCTGTGCGATCCGCAAACCTCCGGCGGTCTGCTGCTGGCGGTGACGCCGGATGCGCAGGACGAGGTCTGTGCCGCTGCGCAAGAGTTCGGCATTCAACTGGCCGCCATCGGCGAGCTGGTAACCGCCCGGGGCGGACGCCCGATGATCGAGATCCGTTGATTACATGCGGTTGTTTATAGCGGAAAAACCCAGCCTCGGGCGTGCCATCGCTGAAGTGCTACCCAAACCGCACCGGAAAGGTGATGGCTATATCGAGTGTGGCAACGGGCAGGTGGTCACCTGGTGTATCGGCCATCTGCTGGAGCAGGCCCAGCCGGACGTCTATGACGGCCGCTATGCGCGCTGGAACCTTCTGGACCTGCCCATTGTGCCGGAAAAATGGCAGCTGCAGCCAAAACCGTCGGTCACCAAGCAGCTCAACGTGATCAAGCGTCTGCTTGGCGATGCGCAGGAGGTGATTCACGCAGGTGACCCCGACAGAGAGGGGCAGTTGCTGGTGGATGAAGTGCTCGACTATCTGCAGCTGGCGCCGGAAAAGCGTCAGCAGGTGCAGCGCTGCCTGATTAACGACCTTAACCCGCAGGCGGTAGAGCGGGCGATTTCGCGTCTGCGCGCCAACAGCGAATTTATTCCGCTGTGCGTGTCGGCCCTGGCGCGCGCCCGTGCCGACTGGCTGTATGGCATCAACATGACCCGCGCCTATACGCTGCTGGGCCGCAATGCCGGCTATCAGGGCGTGCTCTCGGTCGGCCGTGTCCAGACGCCGGTACTGGGGCTGGTGGTGCGGCGTGACGAAGAGATCGAGAACTTCGTGGCCAAAGATTTCTTTGACGTCAAAGCACATATCGTGACGCCGAAAGAGGAACATTTCGTCGCCACCTGGCAGCCAAGCGATGCCTGCGAACCCTATCAGGATGAAGAGGGCCGCTTGCTGCATCGCCCGTTGGCTGAGCACGTCGTAGCGCGCATTGAAGGCCAGCCGGCGCTGGTGACCGCCTATAACGATAAGCGGGATTCTGAGCCGGCACCGCTGCCGTTTTCCCTCTCGGCGCTGCAGATTGAGGCCGCGAAACGCTTCGGCTTTAGTGCGCAGAACGTGCTGGATATCTGCCAGAAGCTGTATGAAACCCACAAGCTGATCACCTATCCGCGTTCAGACAGCCGCTACCTGCCGGAGGAGCATTTCGCCGGTCGCCATTCGGTGCTGAATGCTATTGCGGTGCATGCCGCGGATCTGCTGCCGCAACCGGTGGTTGACCCGGAAATCCGCAACCGCTGCTGGGATGACAAAAAGGTCGATGCTCACCATGCGATCATCCCGACCGCCCGCAGCAGCAAGGTGAAGCTCACGGATAACGAAGAGAAGGTCTATGGCCTGATTGCCCGTCAGTATCTGATGCAGTTCTGTCCGGATGCGGTATTCCGTAAGTGTCAGATCGATCTCGATATCGCCAACGGCAAATTTGTCGCCAAAGCGCGCTTCCTGGCGGAAGCCGGCTGGCGGACGCTGCTCGGCAACAAAGAGCGCGATGAAGAGAACGACGGGACGCCGCTGCCGGTGGTGGCGAAGGACGACGAACTGCTGTGTGAAAAGGGCGAGGTCGTTGAACGCCAGACTCAGCCGCCGCGCTACTTCACCGATGCGACGCTGCTGTCGGCGATGACCGGGATCGCCCGCTTTGTGCAGGATAAAGATCTGAAGAAAATCCTGCGCGCGACCGACGGCCTGGGAACGGAAGCGACCCGTGCCGGGATCATCGAGCTGCTGTTTAAGCGCGGTTTTCTGGTTAAAAAAGGGCGCTATATTCACTCTTCCGACGCGGGACGGGCGTTGATCCACTCGCTGCCGGAAATGGCGGCCCGCCCGGATATGACCGCCCACTGGGAGTCGGTGCTGACGCAAATCAGCGAAAAGCAGTGCCGCTATCAGGACTTTATGCAGCCGCTGGTCGGCACGTTGTACCAGTTGATTGACCAGGCCCGGAGCACGCCGGTGCGCCAGTTCCGCGGCATCGTCGCTCCCGGAGATGGCAAAAAGAGCTTCAGCAAAGGCAAGGCGAAAGCTAAACCGAAAGCACGAAAACCGGCGGCGGATCCCGCCGCTGACAATCCATAATAAAAAACCCCGGCTGTCCGGGGTTTTTTATGCGTGGTGCTCAGGTCGTTGTGCGGCAGGTCTTAGATAACGCCCTGCGCCAGCATGGCGTCAGCCACTTTGACGAACCCGGCGATGTTGGCGCCACGAACGTAGTTAGTCTGCTGAGCCTCACCGCCGTATTCAACACAGGCGTGGTGAATGTCGAGCATGATGTGATGCAGACGCGCGTCGACTTTCTCGGCTTTCCAGCTCATGCGCGCGGCGTTCTGCGCCATTTCGAGGCCTGAAGTGGCAACGCCGCCGGCGTTGGCCGCTTTGCCCGGTGCGAACAGGACGCCCGCTTCGAGGAACAGGTCGGTGGCGGCGATCGTGGTCGGCATATTGGCGCCTTCCGCAACAGCCTTCACGCCGTTTGCAATCAGCACGCGCGCGGCATCGGTATCCAGTTCGTTCTGGGTGGCGCATGGCAGCGCGATATCAACCGGCACGGACCACGGCTGCTGGCCTTCGAGGTAAACCAGACCATATTCACGCGCGTAATCGGCAACCCGGCCGTCGCGGCTGGCTTTGATTTCGCACAGACGGGCAAGTTTTTCCGGCGTGAAGCCGGCTTCATCGACCACGGTGCCGCTGGAGTCGGAAGCGGTGATGACGCGCGCGCCCAGGTCCATCGCTTTTTCGATGGCGTACTGCGCGACGTTGCCGGAACCGGACACCGCAACGCGCATCCCTTCAAAGCCCAGACCATGACGCTTGAGCATCGCGTCGGTGAAGTAGACCAGGCCGTAACCGGTCGCTTCCGGACGGATCAGGCTGCCGCCGAAGGAGAGCCCTTTACCGGTGAAGACGCAGGCGCTGTTGTTGGAGAGCTTACGCATCATCCCGGCCATAAAGCCGACTTCACGACCGCCAACGCCGATATCGCCCGCCGGAACGTCGGTATCCGGGCCTAAATGACGATACAGCTCGGTCATCAGCGCCTGACAGAAGCGCATCACTTCGCCATCGCTTTTACCTTTAGGATCGAAGTCGCTACCGCCTTTTCCGCCGCCCATTGGCAGCGTGGTGAGGGCATTCTTGAAGGTCTGTTCAAAGCCGAGGAACTTGAGGATCGACAGGTTAACCGACGGGTGGAAGCGCATCCCGCCTTTGTACGGACCAATGGCGGAGTTGAACTGCACGCGCCAGGCGCGGTTGACCTGAACCTGATTGCGGTCGTCGACCCAAACCACACGGAACTGAATAGCACGTTCTGGTTCAACCAGACGTTCCAGCAGCGAGAGCTGGCGATAGCGCGGATTTTCCTCAAGGAACGGCCACAGCGTGGTCATGACCTCGCGGACGGCTTGAGCAAATTCGGTTTGCTGAGGATCGCGCTGTTGAACGCGGGTGAGAAAACTTTCCAGAGTGCACATCTGATCCATAGATATAATTTCCCCTTATGGTTGTGGTTGCATGTATTCGCGTCACATTTCAGATTGCCTCGTCGCCAGCGTCAAAAGCGTGTTAGCGGCGGTTGCGCGGTAATCTGAATGATTTTTGGTCTGTTTTTTTATTATGCGGCCCTTGAAAAGGCCGGTTTTCCGACTATAACACCGGGAATCGTTAGGCAAGCAAGGAAAAATTAACCTGACAGGAAAATTTATAATCTGGCGTCTGTCATAACTAAAAACGATGACGCCAGATGAAAGGGCTAGCGGGGAAGGTCGGTCGCGCGTTGGGCGATAAAGGCATGCAGCAGCGGGACATCCGCCGGGGCGAGGTTAAAGGTTAACGCCTCCTGCGGGGTACACCAGTGCAGTTGCTGGTGGTAGCGGGCGGCGAGCAGCCCGCTAAAACGCGGCACCCACCAGGCGTGCAGGTGAATCAGGCGGCCGGAAACCTCGCGCTGATGGCTGGCGATGTAGCGTTCCACTTCGGCGGTGATGCCGAGCTCTTCCTGCAGTTCGCGGATCAGCGCCTGGGGCTGGCTTTCGCCAGGCTCGACTTTGCCACCGGCAAACTCCCACATGCCAGGCTGATCGGCGTGGGCAGGGCGCTGCGCCAGCAGAATGTTGCCGTCCTGTTCAATGACGGCGGCCACTACATCAAGCGTTTTTTGCATCTGAATCATCGTTCCTTGCAGGATAATGGCCTATTATCACCGTCTTTGTCTGTACCAGACAACCTTTAGCCCGCTGGAGATATGTCGTGCTCGATCGTCATCTGCATCCCCGCCTGAAACCGTTACTCAATGTTTGCGCTGCGCGTCTGGAGCGCATCGGCGTGACGGCCGATGGCGTTACGCTGACCGGCTTCGCCATTGGCGTACTGGCGTTACCGTTTCTGGCGTTAGGCTGGTACGGCGCAGCGTTGGTGGCGATTGTGCTGAACCGCCTGCTGGACGGCCTGGATGGTGCGCTGGCGCGTCGTCGGGGATTGACCGACGCGGGCGGGTTTCTTGATATCGCGCTCGATTTTCTGTTTTATGCGCTGGTACCGTTTGGTTTTATCCTCGCCGATCCGGCATTGAACGCGGTGGCCGGCGGCTGGCTGCTGTTTGCTTTTATCGGCACCGGCAGCAGTTTCCTCGCCTTTGCGGCGCTGGCGGCAAAACATCAGATTGATAACCCAGGCTACGCCCACAAATCTTTTTACTATCTGGGCGGGTTGACGGAGGGGAGTGAAACGATCCTGCTGTTTGTGCTCTGCTGCCTGTTTCCGGCGCACTTTGCGTGGCTGGCCTGGCTGTTCGGCACGCTGTGCTGGCTGACGACCGCCACCCGGATTTACAGTGGCTACCTGACGCTGAAGCAGCTTCAGCGTCAGGCGTAGAGGATTACAGGCTACTCTGGGGACCGCGTTCGCCGCGCTGTACCGGGTTTTTCGGATTGCTGCTCCATTCGTACCAGCCGCCGTCATACACCGAGACATTTTTCCAGCCCATGGCCCGGGCATACATGAAGGTTTCAGAAGCGCGCCAGCCGGTACCGCAGTAGAACGCCACCTGCTGATCCGGGCGGATGTTCCACTGTTGCCACATCGCAGCAATATCGTCGGCGCTGCGCATGGTGCCGTCCGGGTTATGGAAGTCTTCCATGTGGGTTGAGTCACTACCGGCGTGTCCCCAGCGGGCACCGGCGATCTCACCTTTGGGCTTGATATAGCTGTAGCCGCTGGTGGTGCCGACAAACTCAGGCCAGGAACGAATGCTGACCAGCGACGCATCCTGGCGGTGCAGCAGCCCGCGCGCCTGTTGCTCATTGAGCATCAGCTGCGGCTGACCGGGGATCGGTGCGCCGAAGTCCGGCGCCGGTTTCGGCTCCGCTGGCGTCCCTCGTTCTACCGGCAAGCCCGCATCGGACCAGGTTTTCCAGCCGCCATCGAGCAGACGAACGTCCTTCACTCCGGCATACAGCAGAATCTGCGCCACGCGGGCCGCTGCATACACGTCACGGCCGTAGAGGATCACCGTGGTGTCGTGGCGAATCCCCTGTTTTGCCAGCAGTGCCTTCAGCTTGTCGTCAGAGACCTTGTTCCACAGCGGTTCGCTCTCCACCTCGTTGGTATCGATGTAGCCGGCGCCGGGAATATGATTCAGCAGATAAAACTTCGGCGCGCCCCAGGCGGCCTCCAGCACTTTCCACTCTCCGGCCGGCGCGGCGGCCACCGCTTTGCCTTGCTGGAGATCGTGCAGCCACTGCGGGTAAACCAGTTGTTCAAAATGCGGCAGCTTTTGCAGGCGGTCGGCCTGGGTGAGCGCATCGCTCAGGGTGTTGAGGTGGGTAAACCCTGCGGCCTGCAGACGCGCTGCCACTTTGCGGTTGTCCGCTTCGCTACCGTACAGCGCCAGCGGCGAGGTGGCCTGCAGCTGGTGCTGTTTCGCCCAGGCGCTAAGCTGGTCGTCGCTCATGGCGCTGAGCCAGCTGGCGGAGAGGTTCAGCGCCTGCGGTTCATGGCCCTGGGGACCGTTGGCGGACTGGGGCCAGCCGTTGTAGAACGCGCTCAGACGGGTATCGATAGCGACACCGTGCTGTTGTTGCAAGGCGGAGAGCGTCAGCGTTGGCATGGTTTCAGCGGCGGAGGTGGTAGTAGCAGCAAGCCCGATCAGCAGGGCGAGTGCGGTCAATTGAGAAACACGTTTCATCGAAATGCCCGACAAGAGAAAATTGAGCGCACATTCTCCACTGCGACGCGGGCAAATTCTTTGCGGTAACGCAGGTTCGCCGGGGTTTCATTGCCAGTCGCTCATTTTCAGACAACGACCGTGGTCGGGGATATCGTGGCTGTCGTGAGTCACCAGCACGGCGGGGATCGCCAGCCGCGCCAGTTCATCGAAAACCCACTGGCGAAAATCGGCGCGCAGTTCGGCATCCAGGCGGTTAAAAGGCTCGTCCAGCAGCAGCGCCAGCGGCCGCGCCAGCAGCGCCCGCAGCAGGCTCACTCGCGCACGCTGGCCGCCGGAGAGGGTCGCCGGATCGCGGGAGTCGAACCCGGCCAGTCCGGCCCGCTCCAGCGCCTGTTGCACCTGATCTTTGCGTTCGCCGCCGCGCACTTCAGCCGGCAGCGCCAGCAGCAGATTGTGCCCGACGCTGAAGTGATCAAACAGCAGCGCATCCTGAAATAAAATCCCGATCCGACGCCGTTCGGTGGGCAGCGTGTCGCAGCGGCTGTCGGCCAGCCACAGTTCGCCCGTGGCCTGAAAATGTTCCGCCAGCGCGCCTACCATCCAGGCAAACAGCGTGGATTTCCCGCTACCGGAAGGGCCCATCAGCGTCAGCACTTCGCCGGCACGCACGGAAAACCCGACCTCGCGCAGCAGCGGCTGGTGGTGTTGTGTCAGGGTCAGATTCTTGACGGTGAGCACTAGCGTAATCCTCGGCGATAGCGGCCAGCCACGAAGGCCAGCAGGGCAGTCAGACTAAAACAGAATGCCGGCAGCAGCAGTTGCCATAAGGCCTGCGCGGCAAGGGTTTGCGTATCGCCGCCGGCGCTGAGCGTCACGGCTTCACTGGTGAGGGTGGTCATCCGCCCGGCCCCTAACCACAGTGTAGGCAGATATTGCGCGATACTCACCGAAAAACCGACCGCCAGCGCCGCCAGCAGCGGACGCAGCATCAGCGGCAGCGTGACCCGGAAGAATATCTTACCGCGTCCCCAGCCAAGGGTGCGGGCGACCAACGCCATACGCAGATCGCGCTGCCGCCACGCCGGGCGCAAAATAAATAACATCCACGGGATCACCCACAGCAGATGGCCCCACAATACGGTCATTAACTGGCCGTCCAGCCAGGCGTACAGCGCCAGCTGATACTGTCCGTCAGCCAGCGGGAGCGCGGGTAATACCAACGGCAGCCAGACCCAGCTATCGCCACGGGACGGGCCACACTCCAGCCACAGCAGGCACAGCGCAGCGCCGATCGGCGCGGCCAGCAGCGCCAGCGTCAGGCTGGTGGCGAGGCTGCCGCTGACCGGCGCGCTGCCGTATGCCAGCCAGGCCAGAAACAGCGCGCAGCCCAGACCGCAGAACGGCAGAAGGCCTGCCAGCAGTCGACCGGATTGCGCTTTCGGTTGCGGGTGACGAATGCCGCGCAGATCCGCGGGCTGCCGCTGCCAGAGACGCCACAGGCCCCAGCCGCCAGCGACCAGACCCGCGAGGATCAGCAGCAGGAGCAGGCTGGCTAGGGCCCCTTTTGCCTGCTGGAGTTCATCGCCCTGGTTTAACCATTGCCAGGCCAGCACCGCCAGGGTCGGTGGGTTTCCCGGACCGATCACCAGCGCAACATCGACCACCGACAGGCTCCACGCGGTGGTGGCGATCAGCACCAACGTCATCGCGGGCAATAGCGTCGGCAGAATAAGCCATTTCAGGCACTGCCAGCGGCCGTAGCCGAGGCTTTTCATCACCGTGACCTGCTCCGCCAGCCGTTTTTCTCCCAGCAGGCCATACACCACCCACAACAAAAAACCGCTCTCCTTGACGGCGAGGGTTAGCCCCAGGCCGATACCGTAACGGTCGGCGAAGGGGGTACACAGGGTACAGACACGATAGAACCAGCCGCCTTCGGCAAAGAGCAGCAGCGCCGCGGTAGCAAAAGCAACATGGGGCACCGCCAGCAGCAGCGGCAGACGTGAGGCCAGCCGCTGCCAGCCGCGAGAGGGCCACAGCGCGCTAACGATCGTCAGGGTGATCGCTGCCGCACCTGCCACCGCCAGCAGAGTTGAAACCAGGGTGGCGGCCAGCGCCTGCCACAGTTGTGGGTCGGCAAACAGCGCCTGCCAGCTGGCAAGCTGAAGCGCCGGGGCGATCATCAACGCGATGCCGGGGAGCACGGGCAGATAAATCAGCACCATGCTTCCCCAGGCCAGCAGGATCAGTGCGTACCGTAGCGGCGCAGCCATTCCTGCTCCAACGCATCAACCCAGGCCGCGTGCGGTTCCGCCAGTACCGGCGGTCTGTTTTGCGGCATCAGCACCTGTAGCGCTTGCTGCTGCTGGGTGGAGAGCGATTCCGGATTTAACACGCTCGGATCGCCCCAGATGGCCGGGTCGGCTTTACGCAACTGTGCCGCGGGCGAAAGCAGGAAATTGGCCACCACTTTGGCCCCGGCAGAGGCGCGGGCGCTGGCCGGGATCGCCACAAAGTGGACGTTGCCGAGCATGCCGCGTTTGAAGCCAAAGCTGTAGCTGTCAGTCGGCAGTTCACCGCTGGCGGCTTTCTGCAGGGCGTGCAATGGGTTAAAGGTCATTGATAACACGAGGGTGCCGTTGGTCAGCATCGCATCCATCCGGGAGGGGGACGCCGGGAAGTCCCGTCCTGCGCGCCATAGCTGAGGATGGAGCTGATCGAGATAGTGCCATAGCGGCGCGGTCACCGCGGCATAGCTTTTGGCGTCCGGCGGCTGACGCAGAGCCTCCGGCCGCTTCGTCAGGTTAATCAGCAACTGCTCGAGAAAAGCGGTCCCGGTGAAGTCCGGCGGACGCGGGTAGGTGATGGTGCCTGGATGCGCGGTGGCAAAGTCCAGCAGGGCCTGCGCATCGCGTGGCGGCATCGGGGTTTGCGCGCGGCGGGCAATAAAGGTGAGCTGCGCGCCGCCCCATGGTGATTCAGCGCCATCGGTGGGGACGGAGAAATCTTCCCGGACCGGCAGACGGGTATCGACGTAACGCCAGTTAGGCAGCGACTCTGCCCAGCCGGTTTGCAGCAGCCTGGCGGCCTTCAGATTGTGAAAGTTCTCGCCATTGACCCACAGCAGATCCACCGAGCCATTATGCTTGCGCCCGGCCCGGGCCTCGCTTTTCAGGCGTTTGACGGTATCGGCAGCATCGGCGATATGCACGATCCGCAGATCGACGGCATAGTCGTGTTTCACTTCGTCGCTGACCCAGTCGAGGTAGCGATTCACCGCCGGGTCGCCGCCCCAGGCGTTAAACCACACCGTCTGACCGCGAGCCTGCTCTTTGATGAGCTGCCAGCTTTCACCGGCGCTGGCGATGCTCGGCGTGAACCACAGCGCCGCCAGCCAGAGTAAACAATAACGCATACCCATATCCTTATGATCTGTTGTCGGAAGAGGTGGCCGTGGGGATCTGACACAAGCCTTGCGCCGGGATCGCCATGGCGGAGTTAAAGCGGGCGGAGAGATTTTGTAACCCGATCAGCGCCGTCAGTTCGGTCAGGGCCTGAGGGTCGAAGCTGTCGGCCAGCCGGGCGCGCAGCGCATCGTCAACGGTGGGCGGCGTGAGGCTGGCGGCCTCGGCATAGCTCAGCGCCAGCCGCTCCTGCTCGCTAAACAGCGGGCTATGGCGCCAGTCGGCTACCGCTTGTAATTTATCGACGCTACCGGTGCGTTCCGCCAGCTTCATGCTGGTGATATCCACGCAGAATTCGCACAAGCACATCTGGGCAATGCGGGCGCTGACCAGCGAGCGCAGCACCGGGTCGAGGGGCGAGCGTTTACGTTCCAGGTAGCCGACGAACATCGACACCAGGTAAAACACAAACGGGATACGCCCCCACCAGCGGATAGGACTGAGCACCTCGCCGTAGTGGCGACGATGGAGCCACGCCTGCGGGCGAAGGAGCAGGGGGATGGTGTCGAGCGGCGGCAGTCGCATCAGGACTTCCTCTTATGTCGTTCGAGATAACAGGCTTTGGCGATAAAGATAATTAACGCCAAAGCACACAGAATCGATAATGTGGTGACCAGCCAGAAGGTGCCTCCGGTCAGCATACTGCCTGCCCAGGAGTATATGATAGTCGCAGGCAGCTGGCCGATGCCGGTGGCGAGCATAAACTGGCGAAAGCGAATCGAGGTCAGGCCGGCCGCGTAGCTGATGGGGTCGAAGGGGACGAACGGCAAAAGCCGGCAGATTAAAATCGTATGCTTGCCGTAGCGCTCGAAAAAACTGTCCATCCCATGCAGTACCGTTTTGCCGGTCAGTTTTTCCACCGCTTCGCGCCCGAGAATTCTGGCGATATAAAAGCACAGCGCCGCGCCGGCCATGGCGCTGCTCCAGGAGAGCAGCCCGCCCCAGAAGGCGCCAAATAACGAGGCGTTGGCAAAGGTGATCAGAAAGGCGGGTAGCGGGGCGACCACCGCCTGTAACAGCATTAAGGCGAAGGAGACCAGCGCCGCCTGAGCGCCATAAGAGTCAATAAAGCGCTCAATAGCCTGCTGATCTAAGGCGGAAAACGCCGCCAGGCTGTGCTCAATGAAGGCGTTGACGCCGGGGATCAGGCACCAGGCGAGCAGCGCGATCATCCCCGCGACGATAAGCGCGCCCCGCCAGTACCAGACTAAAGACCCGTTATTTTTCGCCATCGTTCACCTGCCACCCGTCGGCAGAAATCTGCCGCTGGCGGGCAAAGATTTTTGCCCCCTGAATGATGCCAAACAAGACCAGACCGGCGAGGCTCAGCTTCAGCACGAAGCCCAGGGTGATCCCCTCCCGGACAAGCTCGCTGGCCATCAGGGTGTAGATGAACAGCCCCGGCAGAGTGGTCAGCGCCGAGATCAGCGTGAATGACCAGAACGGAATAGCCGTCAGGCCATAAGCGTAGTTCTGGATATTGTAGGGAAACAGGGGAACCAGGCGGGTCAAAATTAAAAAGTCGCTGCCGCTGCGGGCCATGCCGCGTTCGATCGCCTGAAAGGTGGCGCTATGACCGGCATATTTCAGCAGCAGATCGCGCCCCAGCCAGCGGGCCAGCAGGAAAGAGAGCGCCGAGGCCATCGTCGCCGCACACAGCGAGAGTATCGTTCCCCACAGCGGGCCAAAGACCACGCCGCCGACCATCACCAGGATACTGCCCGGGATCAGGCACAGGGTGGCGACGATAAACAGGGCGATGTACAGCGTCCAGCCCAGGGCACCGCTCTGGCGGATGAGGGTCTGCAGATGATGAAAATGCGTAATCAGGTCGGCGAAGCCGGAAAAGGTGATAACGACGGTCAGAACAGAGAGCAGGGCGATAATAATCAGCAGCTTATATTCTGCCGGGTAACGGCTTCTTTTGCATTGCGGAGTCTCCTGTATCAACCCTGTGTCGCGCGCGCTTTCCCACCGGGAAAAGTGGGCGAGACAGTATTACAAATGACGAATCACAACAATGTCTTACCGCTGATTTATTGATGTTGCTCAGAAAAAGGTGACTCTCCACGACCGCAAGGGCCGGGAGAGTCGATAGCGCGATGGCGTTACGGTTTAAAGGTGGCCCAGATCGGCGCATGATCCGACGGTTTTTCCATACCGCGGATCTCGTAATCGATGCCGGTTTCAACGCAGCGCTGGGCCAATGGTTCGCTGGCCAGCAGCAGGTCAATACGCAGCCCGCGGTTATCGTCGAAGCCTTTAGAGCGGTAGTCGAACCACGAGAAACGATCGTTAGTTTGTGGGTTGGCATGGCGCCAGGTATCGACCAGCCCCCAGCCCATCAGGCGATCCATCCACTCACGCTCTTCCGGCAGGAACGAGCACTTGCCGGTGCGCAGCCAGCGCTTGCGGTTCTCTTCGCCGATGCCGATATCCAGATCGGTCGCGCTGATGTTCATATCGCCCATGATCAGCACCGGATTGTCTTTATTCAGCGCGCTCTCAAGGTAGTTTTGCAGGTTCTGGTAAAACGCGGCTTTGGCCGGGAATTTGGTTTCGTGATCGCGACTTTCCCCCTGCGGGAAGTAGCCGTTAATGACCGTGACGTTACCGAATGCCGAAGGAATCTCCGCCATGATGATGCGGCGCTGGGCCTCTTCGCCATCATCAGGGAACCCGCGACGCACCGAGACCGGCGTCTCTTTGGTCAGCAGCGCCACGCCGTAGTGGCCTTTTTGTCCGTGGTAGAACACGTTATAGCCGAGCTTTGCGACCTCTTCGAGAGGAAACATGTCGTCGTGCACTTTGGTTTCTTGTAAGCCGATCACGTCGGGCTGGTGCTTGTCGACGATGGCGGCCAGCTGGTGAGGACGGGCACGCAGGCCGTTGATATTAAAAGAGACAAATTTCATAGTCGCTGCCACTGTGCAAGGTGAATAGTGCAGGGATGGTAGCAGAATTTCGTCGAGCTGGCTGCCGGAAGGCATTTTATTGTGCCTGTTAGTGTTATAGGCGCGGCGAGGGTTGCTATTGCGCACCATGCTGGCGCAAGTTGCGCCAAAAAAGGGCGAATTTTTACGATAAATTTCGTATACGATCACAAATGCAGAATTATATTTTCCTCATGCATAACACAGCTGTTTTATTCACTGCCTGTGGCGCAATGTAAGATAGTTATTCACTAATTATGCATTTAATGTGAATGATACACTTTTGTAACTCCTTGATATTCCGTTATCGACCTCGGTTTATGCACTTTTACTGCTGGCTGGCACGAAGTGTGCAATCTACATTTACAGCGTAACAACTCATAATATTTAACATTATTCATACTTTTTATTTACCGGAAGAGGTCGATATGTCTCAGTCAATTACGCGTAGCAACTTTGATGAATGGATGATGCCGGTCTACGCGCCGGCGGCTTTTATTCCGGTACGTGGTGAAGGGTCGCGCCTGTGGGATCAGCAGGGCAAAGAGTACATCGACTTTGCCGGCGGTATCGCGGTTAACGCGCTTGGTCATGCTCACCCGCGGCTGGTTAAGGCGCTGACGGAACAAGCCGGAAAATTCTGGCACACCGGCAACGGCTACACCAATGAGCCGGTCCTGCGTCTCGCGAAACAGCTTATCGACGCCACCTTCGCCGACCGGGTGTTCTTCTGTAACTCCGGCGCGGAGGCCAACGAGGCGGCGCTGAAACTAGCGCGTAAATACGCCCACGATCGCTTCGGTAGCCAGAAAAGCGGCATCGTGGCATTCAACAACGCTTTCCACGGGCGCACCTTGTTTACCGTCTCCGCCGGCGGACAACCGGCTTATTCTCAGGATTTCGCGCCGCTGCCGCCGCAGATCCAGCATGCCGCCTATAACGATCTCGACGCCGCCCGCGCGCTGATCGATGACAACACCTGCGCGGTGATTGTGGAGCCGATGCAGGGTGAAGGTGGCGTAGTGCCCGCCGACCCGGCGTTTCTGCGCGGCCTGCGTGAACTGTGCGATGCCCATCAGGCGCTGCTGATTTTTGATGAAGTCCAGACCGGCGTGGGGCGTACCGGCGAACTGTACGCCTACATGCACTATGGCGTGACACCGGATCTGCTGTCGACGGCGAAAGCGCTGGGCGGCGGTTTCCCGATTGGCGCGCTGCTGGCGAGCGAAACCTGCGCCAGCGTCATGACGGTGGGGACCCACGGGACCACCTACGGCGGGAACCCGCTGGCCTGCGCGGTGGCGGGTGAAGTGTTGTCCATCGTCAATACGCCGGCGGTGCTGAACGGCGTTAAGCAACGTCATCAGTGGTTTAGCGAACGACTGAACGCCATTAACGCCCGTTACGGCCTGTTCAAGGAGATCCGTGGCATGGGCTTGCTGATCGGCTGCGTGCTGAACGATGCCTGGGCCGGCAAGGCGAAAGCCATCAGTACGCAGGCTGCGGAAGACGGGCTGATGATTTTGATTGCCGGGGCCAACGTGGTGCGTTTCGCCCCGGCGCTGATTGTGAGTGAGGAAGAGGTGAACGCCGGGCTGGATCGCTTTGAGCTGGCCTGCCGCCACTTCCTCGCGGGAGCGTCATCATGATGGTGATCCGTCCGGTTGCGCCAGACGACCTGGCCGGTCTGATGATCCTTGCCGGAGAAACCGGCGGCGGGCTGACGTCGTTGCCGGCGGATGAAGCGACGCTGGCGGCACGCATTGAGCGCTCAATGAAGACCTGGCGTGGAGAGCTGCCAAAAAGCGAACAGGGTTACGTGTTTGTGCTGGAAGACAGCGTCAGCGGCAAGGTGGTGGGGATTTGCGCCATTGAAGTGGCTGTAGGGCTGAACGATCCCTGGTACAACTACCGCGTGGGGACGCAGGTGCATGCCTCGAAAGAGCTTAACGTCTACAACGCGCTGCCGACCCTGTTTCTCAGCAACGATCACACCGGCAGCAGCGAGTTGTGCACGCTGTTTCTCGACCCCGCCTGGCGTAAAGAGGGCAACGGCTACCTGCTGTCGAAATCGCGCTTTATGTTTATGGCCGCGTTTCGCGAGCACTTTAATGAAAAAGTGGTGGCGGAGATGCGCGGCGTGATTGACGAGAATGGCTACTCGCCGTTCTGGGAAAGCCTCGGCAAACGCTTTTTTGCCATGGAGTTTTCCCGCGCTGACTACCTGTGCGGCACCGGGCAAAAAGCCTTTATTGCTGCCTTGATGCCTAAGCATCCGCTGTATATCGACTTTTTATCCGACGAAGCGCGTGCGGTGATCGGCGAGGTACACCCGCAAACCGCGCCGGCTCGCACGGTGCTGGAGAAAGAAGGGTTCCGTTACCGCAACTATATCGACATCTTTGACGGCGGGCCGACGCTGGAGTGCGACATTGACCGGGTGCGGGCGATTCGGAAAAGCCGGATGGTGACCGTGGCTGAAGGACAACCTGCGCCGGGGGAATGGCCGCTTTGCCTGGTGGCCAATGAACAGTATCAGCAGTTTCGCGCCATGCTGGTAGCGGCCGATCCGCAGACCGATCGCCTGTTGTTAAGCGCCCGCGAACTGGATGTCCTGAAATGCCACGCTGGCGACTCGCTGCGGTTGGTTCAGCTGATCCCTGAGGAGAAAAAATCATGAGTTTATGGATTAACGGCGACTGGCAGAGCGGACGCGGCCCGGCCCGCACTAAAACCGACCCGGTCAGCCAGGTGCTGCTGTGGCAGGGCAACGACGCCGATGCAGAGCAGGTTGCCCTGGCGGTGAAGGCCGCGCGCCAGGCGTTCCCGGCGTGGGCCAGGCAGCCATTCAGCGCCCGCCAGGCGATCGTCGAAAAATTTGCCGCGCTGCTGGAGACGCACAAAGCCGCGCTGACGGCGATTATCGCGGCGGAAACCGGCAAGCCGCAATGGGAGGCCGCCACGGAAATCGGCGCGATGATCAACAAGATTGCGATCTCGCTGAAAGCCTACCATAGCCGTACCGGTGAAGCGCAGACCACCATGAGCGACGGTGCGGCAACGCTGCGCCACCGGCCTCACGGGGTGCTGGCGGTATTTGGTCCCTACAACTTCCCCGGGCATCTGCCTAATGGCCATATCGTGCCGGCGCTGCTGGCCGGCAATACGCTGGTGTTCAAGCCCAGCGAGCTGACGCCCAACAGCGGTGAGGCGGTGGTGAAACTGTGGGCCGAGGCGGGTCTGCCGCCGGGGGTGTTGAACCTGCTCCAGGGCGGACGGGAAACCGGCGAAATGCTGAGCGCCCGGCCGGATATTGACGGGCTGTTGTTTACCGGCAGTTCAGCGACCGGCTTTCAGCTGCATCGCCAGCTGGCCGGGCAACCGGAAAAAATTCTGGCGCTCGAAATGGGAGGCAATAACCCGCTGATCGTTGATGAACCGCAGGATATTGATGCGGCGGTGCATCTGACTATTCAGTCGGCCTTTATCACCGCCGGGCAGCGCTGCACCTGCGCGCGTCGGCTGCTGGTGAAGCGGGGCGAAACCGGCGATCGTTTTCTTGATCGGTTGGTGACAGTGTCACAAAACGTGATTCCCGGCGCCTGGGACGCGTCCCCCCAGCCGTTCATGGGTGGATTGATTTCTGCCCAGGCGGCGCACAAGGTCCATCAGGCCTGGCTCAAACTGGTTGCCAGCGGCGGCACCACGCTGCTGGAGCCTCGGCTGCTGCAGGCCGGTACCTCGCTGCTGACGCCGGGGATTATCGAGCTGACGGAAGTGGCCGGGGTTGCGGATGAGGAAGTCTTCGGGCCGCTGCTTGGGGTCTGGCGTTATGACGATTTTGATCAGGCGATAGCGCTGGCGAACGCCACTCGTTTCGGCCTCTCATGCGGGCTGATCTCGCCCGAGCGGGAGAAATTCGACCGCCTGCTGCTGGAGGCGCGGGCCGGGATCGTCAACTGGAATAAACCGCTGACCGGCGCGGCCAGTACCGCGCCCTTTGGCGGGACCGGTGCCTCAGGTAACCATCGTCCGGGCGCGTGGTACGCCGCGGATTATTGCGCCTGGCCGATGGCAAGCCTCGAAACGCCGACCCTGAGCATGCCGGAAACCCTCAGCCCTGGTCTCGAGTTTTGGCGGGGTGGGTCGCGATGAAAGCCTGGGAGCTGAATCTTGACGGGCTTCCTGGCCTGACTCATCACTACGCCGGGCTTTCTTTTGGCAATGAGGCCTCGACCCGCCACCGCTACCGGGTCTCCAGCCCGCTGCTGGCGGCACAGCAGGGGCTCAAGAAGATGAAAGCGCTGGCGGATGCCGGGTATCCGCAGGCGGTGATGCCGCCGCAGGAGCGGCCGAATGTGCCGTTGTTGCGCCAGTTGGGCTTCAGCGGCAGCGACCCGCAGGTGATCGAGAAGGCGGCCCGACAGGCACCGGATCTGCTGTCGGCGGTCAGTTCGGCTTCGTCGATGTGGGTAGCTAACGCGGCTACGGTGTCACCCTCCGTCGATTCGCTCGACGGCCGGGTACACCTGACCGTTGCCAATCTTAACGATAAATTCCATCGCGCCAGCGAAGCGCCGACCACGGAGGCATTGCTGCGGGCGATCTTTCCCGACCCGCAACATTTTGCTGTCCATTCGGCGCTCCCACAGGTGGCGCTGTTCGGCGATGAAGGGGCGGCCAACCACAACCGGCTGGGCGCGGAGTATGGTGCTCCCGGTCTGCAGCTCTTTATCTATGGCCGTCAGCAGGGTGGTAATGGCGAGCGCCCGCAGCGTTATCCGGCACGCCAGACCCGCGAAGCCAGTGAAGCGGTCGCTCGCCTGAACCAGGTTAACCCGCGGCAGGTGATTTTTGCCCAGCAGAACCCGGCGATCATCGACAAAGGCGTGTTTCATAACGATGTGATTGCGGTCAGCAATCAGCAGGTGCTGTTTTGCCATGAGCAGGCGTTTGTCGATCAGCCTCAGCTGATGCAGCAGCTGGCCGGGCAGGTCGCCGGTTTTACGCCGGTCGTGGTGCCGACCCGCGCCGTCAGCGTAGAAGATGCGGTGGCGACCTATCTGTTCAACAGCCAGTTGCTGAGTAAACCCGATGGCGCGATGCGTTTGATATTGCCTCAGGAGGCGCGGGAACATGCCGGGGTCTGGCGCTATCTGAACCAGCTGCTGGCGGAAGATAACCCGATTGATGAGCTGCAGGTGTACGACCTGCGCGAAAGCATGGCCAACGGCGGCGGTCCGGCCTGTCTGCGCTTGCGAGTGGTGGTGCGCGAAGAGGAGCTTCGGGCCGTCAACCCGGCGGTGATGATGAACGATGCGCTATTCGCCACCCTCAATGACTGGGTCGAACGCTACTATCGCGACCGTCTGACCCAGGCGGATCTGGCTGACCCGCAGTTGCTGAGCGAAGGCCGCGAGGCTCTCGACCGGCTGACGCAAATCCTGCAGCTTGGTTCCGTCTACCCGTTCCAGCACTAGCTGCGGTCGTGTTTATCTTTTCAAGGAGGCGTCGTGGACGACTTTCTGGCATTAACCCTGGCGGAGCGCTTGCCCCACCATTTTCATGGCGAAACCGCCCATTTTCGCTGGCACTGGCTGGATTGTGGGGTGCTGCAACTGACTCCCCACGCCCGCTGCGAGCGTTCGCTGGTGCTCTCATCAGGCCTGCACGGCAATGAAACCGCGCCGGTGGAAATGGTGCATGATCTGCTCCAGCAACTGTTTACCGGCGAGCTACCGCTGCGCTGGCGGCTGCTGGTGGTTTTTGGCAACCCTGGCGCGTTACGGGCGGATAAACGCTACCTCGATAGCGATATTAACCGGATGTTTGGTGGGCGCTGGCAGCAGTTTCCCGCCGGTGAGGAGACCCGCAGAGCGCGTCTGCTGGAAAAGACGCTGACCCGGTTTTATGCCGCCTCTACGGGACTGCGCTGGCACCTGGATTTACATACGGCCATCCGCGGGTCGCGACATCCGCGCTTCGGCGTGCTTCCGGCGCGGGAAACGCCGTGGGACGAGGGATTCTTACACTGGCTGGCAGGAGCCGGGCTGGAGGCGCTGGTGTTTCATCAGCAGCCGGCGGGAACCTTCAGTCATTACAGCAGCGAACATTTTGACGCGCTCTCCTGTACGCTTGAGCTGGGTAAGGCGCTACCGTTTGGGGAAAATGACCTTGCGCAATTCGCCGTCACCCGCAAGGCCTTAATGCGCCTGCTGGTGGGCGATCTGACGGTGGTTGACAGCGACGCGGCGCCGCTACGCTACCGGGTGGTGCAGCAGATCATCCGCAAGAGTGATAATTTCCAGCTGCATATGTCGGCACAGACCCTCAACTTTACCGCCTTCACCGCCGGCACTCTGCTGGCAGAAGATGGCGAGACACGTTACACGGTGGAAAAGGCGCAGGAGTACGTGCTGTTTCCTAACCCTTCGGTGGCGACGGGCCTGCGCGCCGGGCTGATGCTGGAGCGCATCCCCTGAATATCTTCGCCGCTCATGCGGGCGGCGTCGTTAATTTTTCACCGCCATTTTTTAGTTCCGTTCTTATTTTTTCGTGCTTTGAGATTTGATTGCGGATTATTCCTGGATAAATGCTTTGTTTTTAATCTGTGTTGCTTTATAGTTTTGGTGAATGTCATAAAAAACAGCCTGTTAAATAACATTTGTTGCAATTATTTTCCTCCCTTCCTTATTTTCTCCATAATTGGTGAGAAACTGTTTATTACACTTTCATTGTTTTACTCTTGCTCTGACTAATTGACGATAAACGTCGTAAAGTTTATCTCGTCAACACGGCAAATCGCCGTAAGAATAACGTAAAGTAAGGACTGACTATGAAGAAGATTACTGCTCTGTTTGTTGCCTCTACCCTGGCTCTGGGCGCGGCTAACCTGGCCCACGCTGCTGATACCACTGCAACACAAACCGAAAGCAAACCGATGATGCACCATAAAGGGATGCACGGCGGCCCGCACGAGATGATGTTCAAAGGTCTGAACCTGACCGATGCGCAAAAACAGCAGGTCCGCGACATCATGAAAGGTCAGCGTGACAACATGAAACGTCCGTCACTGGACGAACGCCGCGCGATGCATGACCTGATCGCCAGCGATACCTTCGACAAAGCGAAGGCAGAAGCGCAGATTGACAAGATGGAAGCCCAGCACAAAGCAATGGCGCTTTCCCGTATGGAAACCCAGAACAAGATCTACAACATCCTGACGCCGGAACAGAAAAAACAGTTCAATGCGAATTTTGAGAAGCATCTGACAGATCGCAAAGCGCCAGAAGGTAAAATGCCTGCATCAGCTGAGTAATTCAGCGCCCGAATGAAGACCGCCGGTCTTGCCCAACACTTGCCGTATGGCATTGGGCAGGACCGGCGGTTTTTTCGTTTGTGCGGTACCGATTTTTTTGTTCTTCACCGCAAAAAATAACCCCGGCAGAGGCCGGGGTTGCGTCGTGAGCAGGGCAGGCGCTACTTTTTCCAGAAATCGTCGAAGACGGTGATCGGCGGGCGGCGCTTATGCTCGGTTTTCAGATACCAGCCTTCAATGATGCCCGCGGTTTTGGCATCCAGCGTTTTGCCTTCCAGATAGTCGTCGATATTTTCGTAGGTCACACCAAGGGCCACTTCATCCGGCAGGGACGGGCGGTTGTCTTCCAGATCGGCGGTCGGGAGCTTCTTATAGAGATGCTCCGGGCAGCCTAATTGCGCCAGCAGTTGCTTGCCCTGGCGTTTATTGAGGCGGAAGATCGGGTTGATGTCCGTACCGCCGTCACCGTATTTGGTGAAGAAACCGGTAATCGCCTCTGCGGCGTGGTCGGTGCCGACCACCACACCGTGGGTCATACCGGCAATGCTGTACTGAGCTTTCATGCGTTCACGGGCTTTCTCATTGCCGCGAACAAAGTCGCTGAGCTCGATGCCGGCTTCACGCAAAGCCTGCTCGCTGGCCAGCACGGCACCCTTAATATTCACCGTCAGCACGCGATCGGGCTGAATAAAGGCGATGGCGTCCTGACAGTCCTGCTCATCCGCCTGAACGCCGTAGGGCAGGCGCACGGCGATAAACTGCAGCTCCGTCTTCCCGGTTTCCGCACGCAGTTCATTGATAGCCTGCTGGCACAGTTTCCCGGTCAACGTTGAGTCCTGGCCGCCGCTGATGCCCAACACCAGGGACTGTATAAAAGGATAGGTCTGCAAATAGGATTTCAAGAAATCCACGCTGCGGCGGATCTCGCCTTCAGCATCAATCTGGGGCTTAGCACCCAGCGCCTGAATAATTTCGTGTTGTAGCGTCATCGCGCCCTCCGGGAAGTGAATCTGTTTGGCTGCCAGTTAGGGTTTAAGCTACCTCTTTGACGGTAAAACGACAAGGATCACAGTTTTGACTGATGTAAAAGAAGGCAATCAACGACATATACCCGTCATACTTCAAGTTACATGTACGTTGGCTTTCCTCGCTCACCCCAGTCACTTACTTGAGTAAGCTCCTGGGGATTCCCTGCGTCGCCGCCTTCCTGTAACTCGAATTATTTAGGGTATGTTTTTTTATTAGAAAGATCTTAAATTTAGCCGATTTGGACCTTCAGCTTGAAAAATAACGGTTTTTATTCCAGGCTTATTAACACACGAATAAAAGAGGACGGAATATGAACAAGCATTTTGCAGGATTTTTAGGCGCAGCAGCAGTATTGACCATTCTGGCTGGTTGTACTGCCTACGATCGTACCGCTGACCAGTTCACGCAGCCGGTAGTTAAAGATGTGAAAAAAGGCATGACCCGTTCACAGGTCCTGCAGATCGCGGGTAAACCGGCCTCTGAGGTCACTATGATCCACGCTCGCGGAACCTGCCAGACCTACATCCTGGGTCAACGAGATGGTAAAATGGAGACCTACTTTGTCGCCCTCGATGAGACCGGGCACGTCATGAACTCTGGCTACCAGACCTGTGCCGAATACGATACCGACCCGCGCACGACTAAGTAGTTCATCACGCTTAGATCTACGAAAGCCCGACCACCGGTCGGGCTTTTTCATGAGCACTGATGCTTATTTAATTGCGCGAATTATTTGAGGGAAATGTGAAGGTTGTCAAAACGCGAGGTCAATGAGAGACAATTTTGATTAACCAGGAATTATCCAGGCCCCGAACGATGCCGTATACTCAATGCATAAACAATATTAATCGAATGACGACACGCCTTAGCCGGCTTTCAGACATAAGGTGATTCTGAAGCCGCCAGGTCTTACAAATTGAGGAAGCGCTCATGGAAAAGAAACACATCTATTTATTCTGTTCGGCTGGAATGTCTACATCACTGCTGGTCTCAAAAATGCGGGCGCAGGCAGAAAAATATGAAGTGCCGGTCATCATTGAAGCCTATCCGGAAACCCTGGCCGGAGAAAAAGGCCCGCAAGCTGATGTCGTATTATTAGGCCCACAAATTGCGTATATGCTTCCAGAAATTCAGCGGCTGCTGTCGAATAAGCCGGTGGAAGTTATCGACTCAACGCTGTATGGCAAAGTCGATGGTTTAGGTGTCCTGAAAGCGGCCGTTGCGGCCATTAAGAAAGCTGCTGCACAATAATTTTATTTTAAAACTCGATATCTTTTCGTGATTTCGCTGGGGAAATTGTCCTCAACGGTAATATGGAATCAGCGAAAAAGTGAAAGGTGAGAGTTTATTTCCCGTCAAAGAGTAATTTCATACATCATGCCGTAATTATTCGATTACGGCTTTAAAGGGTATTTGATATGAGTAAAGTGATTGACTCGCTTGAAAAGGTACTCCTTCCTTTTGCTGTTAAAATAGGAAAGCAACCGCACATCAATGCGATTAAAAACGGCTTTATTAAATTAATGCCGCTGACCCTTGCGGGGGCCATGTTCGTATTAATCAACAACGTATTTTTGAGTTTTGGTGAAGGTTCTTTCTTCTATTCAATGGGTATTCGCCTGGATGGCTCAACCATTGAAACATTAAACGGCTTTAAAGCCATCGGCGGTAACGTTTATAACGGTACGTTAGGCATTATGTCGCTGATGGCGCCATTCTTTATCGGCATGGCGCTGGCCGAAGAGCGAAAAGTCGATCCGCTGGCGGCAGGTCTGCTGTCGGTCGCAGCATTTATGACCGTGACTCCCTACAGCGTGGGCGAAGCCTATGCGGTCGGTGCCAACTGGCTGGGTGGGGCGAACATTATCTCGGGCATGATTATCGGCCTGCTGGTGGCAGAAATGTTCACCTTTGTTATCCGTCGCAACTGGGTTATCACCCTGCCGGATAGCGTACCGGCCTCGGTATCGCGTTCATTCTCAGCGTTGATTCCGGGTTTCCTGATCCTGTCCGTATTCGGCATTATCTCGTGGCTGCTGGCGAACCATGGCAGTAACTTCCACCAGATTATCATGGACTCCATCTCCAAACCGCTGGCGTCAATGGGCAGCGTGGTGGGCTGGGCTTACGTTATCTTCAACTCCCTGCTGTGGTTCTTTGGTGTACACGGTTCACTGGCGCTGACCGCGCTGGATAACGGCATCATGACCCCATGGGCGCTGGAAAACATCGCGCTGTACAACCAGTACGGTTCTGTTGAAGCCGCTATCGCCGCGGGTAAAGAGTTCCACTTCTGGGCTAAGCCGATGCTGGATTCCTACATCCTGCTGGGTGGTTCCGGGGCAACGCTCGGTCTGATTATCGCCATCTTCATCGGCTCACGCCGTGCGGATCACCGTCAGGTGGCTAAGCTGGCGCTGCCGTCAGGCATCTTCCAGATTAACGAGCCGATTCTGTTTGGTCTGCCGATCATCATGAACCCGGTGATGTTCATCCCGTTCGTCCTGATTCAGCCGATTCTGGCGGCGATTACGCTTGCTGCCTACTCGATGGGGATTATCCCACCGGTGACCAACCTGGCACCGTGGACCATGCCTACCGGCCTCGGCGCGTTCTTTAACAGTAACGGTAGTATCGCTGCACTCTTCGTAGCGCTGTTCAACCTGGGTGTGTCGGTGCTGGTTTACCTGCCGTTCGTGGCGGTCTCCAACAAGGCGCAGGCGGTGATTGAAGAGCAGGAAAGCGAAGAAGATATCGCTAACGCACTGAAATTCTGATGTCGAGCGGTACGGGAGCACTCCCGTACCGCCTGAGAAACGAGGGAATAATTATGTTTGATCTGGACCATATCGACGCAGTTGCTGCACCTGAGAACGACCTCGAAGAGGTGGTGATGGGGCTGATTATCAACTCCGGACAGGCCCGCAGCCTGGCCTATGCGGCACTGAAGCAGGCAAAGCAGGGCGACTTCGCCGCCGCTAAAAACATGATGGAGCAGTCGCGCCTGGCGCTGAGTGAAGCACATCGTGTACAGACCCAACTGATTGAAAGCGATGAAGGTGAAGGCAAAATGAAGGTCAGCCTGGTGCTGGTTCATGCGCAAGATCATTTGATGACCTCAATGCTGGCACGTGAGCTGGTTGCCGAATTGATTGAGCTGCACGAGAAGGTACAATAGGCCATCTACACGATGAGGCAGCCAAAGATGATAACCACCGAGATCAGTACCGCCAGAGAACAGCAGCTTTTCAACGGCAAAGATTTTCATGTGGTTATCTACAACAAAACGGAAAGCGTAAGCGGTCTTCACCAGCATGATTATTACGAGTACACCATCGTTTTAACCGGGCGTTATTACCAGGAAATCAACGGTAAACGGGTGCTGCTGGAGCGCGGGGATTTTGTCTTTATCCCAATGGGGTCGCATCATCAGAGCTTTTATGCTTTTGGCGCGACACGCATTCTTAACGTGGGTATCAGCAAGCGTTTCTTTGAGAAACACTATTTACCGCTGCTGCCGTTTGGACTGGTCGCTTCACAGGTCTACGCTGTCAAAAGCACCTTTCTTAGCTATATCGAGTCGGTGATTGCTTCGCTGAATTTTCGCGATACCGAATTTGACGAATTTATTGAACTGGTGTCGTTTTATACCATTAACCGTTTACGGCATTACCGCGAGGAGCCGGTGCAGGATGTCATTCCGCAATGGCTGAAAAATACCGTCGAGGATATGCACGATAAACTGAAGTTTGGCGAAGGGGCGCTTGAGAATATGGTCGAGCGTTCCGGGAGAACTCAGGAATATTTGACCCGGGCGACCCAGCGCTATTATGGTAAAACGCCGATGCAGATTATTAATGATATTCGCATCAACTTCGCGAAAAAACAGCTGGAAATCACCAACTATTCGGTCACTGATATTGCCTATGAGTCGGGATACAGTAGCCCAAGTCTGTTTATTAAAACATTCAAACGGCTGACCTCGTTTACCCCGAGCAATTATCGTAAAAAGCTGACCAGCATTAATTAATCCGGGGCGGAATGTTCCGCCTCAGACACTATTCAAGTTACTGTCCGTGTAGATGCGGAGGGTAGGCTACGTGCAATTTGCGATGCCATAAGGGAGAGTAAAATGAGCCAGAAATTAAAAGTTGTCACGATCGGCGGCGGAAGCAGCTATACCCCAGAATTACTGGAAGGGTTCCTGAAACGTTATCACGAACTGCCGATAACGGAACTGTGGCTGGTGGACGTGGCGGAAGGCCAGGAAAAACTCGATATTATTCATGCTCTGTGCGAGCGCATGGTGGAAAAAGCCGGCGTGCCGATCAAGGTCTACAAAACGCTGGATCGCCGTGCCGCCCTCGAAGGCGCCCACTTCGTTACCACCCAGCTGCGCGTCGGCCAGCTTAAGGCCCGTGAAAAAGACGAGCGCATTCCGCTCAGCCACGGCTATCTGGGTCAGGAAACCAACGGCGCAGGCGGGTTGTTTAAAGGCCTGCGTACCATTCCGGTGATTTTTGATATCGTCAAAGACGTGCAGGAAATCTGCCCGGACGCCTGGATCATCAACTTCACCAACCCGGCCGGGATGGTCACCGAAGCGGTCTATCGTCACACCGGCTTCAAACGTTTCATCGGCGTCTGCAATATTCCGATCGGCATGAAAATGTTCATCACCGACGTTCTGCAGCTGAGCCCGAGCGATGAGCTGTCTATCGATCTGTTTGGTCTGAACCACCTGGTGTTCGTGCGCGATGTGCTGGTTAACGGCGTGTCTCGTTTCGACGAGCTGCTGGATGGTGTCGCAGCCGGCACCCTGAGCGCCAACTCGGTGAAAAACATCTTCGATCTGCCGTTCAGCGAGGGGCTGATTCGCTCTCTGCGCCTGATTCCGTGCTCCTATCTGCTGTACTACTTCAAGCCAAAAGAGATGCTGGCTATCGAAATGGGCGAGTATTACAAAGGCGGCGCCCGTGCCCAGGTGGTACAGAAGGTCGAGAAACAGCTGTTCGAGCTGTATAAAAATCCGGATCTCAACGTCAAGCCGAAAGAGCTGGAGCTGCGCGGCGGGGCCTATTACTCCGATGCGGCCTGCGAAGTCATCAACGCCATCTACAATGACAAGCAGACCGAGCACTACGTCAACATTCCGCACCATGGCCATATCGATAACATCCCGGCCGACTGGGCGGTGGAAATGACCTGTACGCTGGGCCGTGACGGAGCCACCCCGACGCCACGTATTACGCATTTCGATGAGAAAGTGCTGGGGCTGATTTATACCATCAAAGGGTTTGAAGTGGCGGCCAGCCAGGCGGCGATCAGCGGGGAGCTTAACGATGTGCTGCTGGCGCTGAATTTAAGCCCGCTGATTCATTCGGACCGCGATGCCGAACTGCTGGCGCGTGAAATGATCCTGGCGCACGAAAAGTGGCTACCAAACTTTGCGGCGACCATTGAAAAACTGAAACACTAACGGGAGCGGCCGATGGAACGCGTGTTAATCGTTAATGCCGACGATTTTGGCCTGAGTAAAGGCCAGAACTACGGGATTATTGAAGCCTGCAAAAATGGACTAGTCACGTCGACAACGGCGCTGGTCAACGGGGCGGCTATTGGTCACGCCGCCCAGCTGAGCCGCAGCGTCCCGGAACTGGGCATTGGGATGCATTTTGTCCTGACGCTGGGTGAGCCGTTATCGGCCATGCCGGGGCTGACCCGCGAGGGACGGTTAGGCAAGTGGATCTGGCAGATGGCGGAAGAAGACTGCCTGCCGCTGGACGAAATCGCGCATGAGCTGGAGTGCCAGTATCGCCGGTTTGTCGAGCTGTTTGGTTGCGAACCGACGCACATCGACAGCCATCATCATGTGCATATGATCGCCGGGATTTACCCGATTGTGGCCGCGTTTGCCCGCGAAAAAGGGGTGGCGCTGCGGATTGACCGCCAGCTCGCCCAGCGGGACGGCCTGGCGCAGGACGCGGCGCGCAGCAGCGACGGCTTTACCAGCGAGTTCTATGGTGAGACCATTTCTGAAGCGCTGTTTTTGCAAACCCTCGATGACTCCATCCAACGTGATGAAGCATCGCTGGAAGTGATGTGTCACCCGGCATTTGTCGATAACACCATCATGGGGAGCGCCTATTGCTACCCGCGCCTGGCGGAGCTGGAGGTGCTGACGTCGGCATCGCTGAAGTATGCAATTGCCGAACGCGGTTATCGTTTAGGCACCTATCGCGACGTGTAATCTGAAGCGTACAGGGGAGGTTTGTCCTCCCCTGATTTCATCTCAACCCACTCTCTGATATTCCGCCAGCCGCACTGAACGTACAACGTTAGGGGCGACGAAAGGGGCTGCAATCGGCTATCATAGCTGATTATGTCTCCCGCTTTGTTTAGTGAATCTATCGGTTATGAAAACACTTCGCCAACAAAATCGCCCTGTCATTAGCTACGTGCCTCGAGTGGAGCCAGCCCCGCCGGAACACGCCGTCAAAATGGACGGTTTTCGCGATGTGTGGCTGCTGCGGGGTAAATATGTCGCGTTCGTGCTGATGGGCGAGAACTTCCGGCGTTCACCGCCGTTTACTCTGCCAGAGGCGGCACAGCGCTGGGCTATGCAGACCCGCCAGGAAGGCGACATCGCTTCCTGATAGCCCGGTGAACCATAAAAAAAACCGCAGAGGTTACCCTCTGCGGTTTTTTTATGCCTGCCCGGAAAGGGCGGTTAGCGATGCGCCAGTTCGGCGTCTTCTTCGCTGTCGAGAATCGTTTTGTCGGTCTGGCGCAGCCACTGGCTGGTCAGGGTACCGGCGGTCATCGAGCCGCTGACGTTGAGAGCGGTACGGCCCATATCGATCAGCGGTTCAACGGAGATCAGCAGGGCGACCAGCGTCACCGGCAGACCCATCGCTGGCAGCACGATCAGCGCCGCGAAGGTCGCGCCGCCACCGACGCCAGCAACGCCGGCGGAGCTGACGGTCACCATGCCGACCAGGGTGGCGATCCACAGCGGGTCAAGCGGGTTGATGCCAACGGTTGGTGCAACCATGACTGCCAGCATCGCCGGGTACAGGCCCGCACAGCCGTTCTGGCCGATAGTCGCCCCGAAGGAGGCAGAGAAGCTGGCGATAGATTCCGGTACGCCCAGACGACGGGTTTGCGCTTCGACGTTCAGCGGAATAGACGCGGCGCTGGAACGGCTGGTAAAGGCAAAGGTCAGAACCGGCCACACCTTACGGAAGTATTTCAGCGGGCTCACGCCGTTGATCGCCAGCAGCAGACCGTGCACCACAAACATGATGCCGAGGCCAAGGTAAGAGGCCACCACAAAGCTGCCCAGCTTAACGATGTCCTGCAGATTGGAACCGGCCACGACTTTGGTCATCAGCGCCAGTACACCGTACGGCGTTAACTGCATCACCAGACGTACCAGCTTCATTACCCAGCCCTGCAGGGTGTCGATGGCGGTCAGCACGCGTTGGCCTTTGGCGACGTCGTCTTTCAGCAGCTTCAGCGCCGCGACGCCGAGGAACGCGGAGAAGATAACGATGCTGATGATCGAGGTCGGGTTGGCGCCGGTCAGGTCAGCAAACGGGTTCTTCGGAATGAAAGAGAGGATCAGCTGCGGGACGCTGAGGTCGGCAACTTTGCCAACGTAATTGCTCTGAATGGCGTTGAGGCGGGCGGTTTCCGCTGTACCCTGCACCAGACCTTCGGCGGTCAGACCAAACAGGTTAGTCACCAGCACGCCGACCAGCGCGGCGATCAGGGTGGTGAACAGCAGCGTACCGATGCTCAGGAAGCTGATTTTGCCCAATTGAGAAGCGTTATGCAGACGCGCAACCGCACTCAGAATCGAGGCAAATACCAGCGGCATCACGATCATTTGCAGCAGCTGGACGTAGCCATTGCCGACGATATTGAACCACTGAATGGAGTCTTTCAGCACCTGGCTGTCAGAACCGTAGATCAGCTGCAGCGCCAGGCCGAATACCACGCCGACCACGAGGCCGACCAGGACTTTTTTGGCGAGGCTCCACTGTTTATGCCGCGTTTGCCCCAGCGCAAACAGTAAAACCGCGAACACGATAACGTTCGCTATTAATGGAAAATTCATCCCCGTTCTCCTGATTTGTTTTTTTATCTGGCTGGTCTGTTACCAGCGCTATGGGCGCAAGGTTAGCAGAAGCGGAATTCATTACTTATATTCAAATGGAATTGATTATAACTAATCTGCGTTTTCCGCCTGTTTATCGTCCGCCCTGATGACTAATAAAGCGATTAAAGGTGATCTGCAGTGAATTAATCATCCCCGATGACCAGCGCACGGCGCTGTTTTCGGCGAAGGTTTGCGGCATCCAGACGGCATAAACAAACAGCGCCATACAGAGCGCGCGCTCCAGCTGGTTGCCTTTACGTGGCGCGAGGATCGGCAGGCGAAAGCGCCAGCGGCAGGGCCACAGCAGCGGAACCCCCGCCGGCGTCAGCATATCGGCAAGAATATGGCTCAGATAACCCAGCACCAGCCCCTGTACCGCGTCGGCGGGCACAATCCAGCTTTCCGGTACTTTCAGATAAAACAGCGTTATGGCGCCGAAGACCGCCAGCAGGCTATGGGTAAACCCCCGATGGCCAAAGGCCCGGGCAACCGGTTTGGCTATCCAGCTTAATCGCTGCCCGAGAAACGACTTAGGATGATCGATATCCGGCAGCAGGCAGGTCAGCACCGCGGAGGGGACAATATGCCACCAGTCACCCTGTGCCAGCACGGGAGTTAACTCTGCGTTTTTCGCAAATACCGCACAGGCGATAGAAAAGAGGAGATGGCCTTCCGCCGTCATGATAAAAACCCTAAACTGTCAATTCATACAGTATAGGGTTTTTATACAGTACACGGAAGAGGTGACGGTGTAACTCTATGTCACAAAAATATCACCGTGCCAGCCAGCCGCCATCCACCGCAAGGGTATAACCATTCACATAATCCGCCGCGCCGGAGGCCAGGAATACCACCGGGCCTTGCAGGTCATCGGCAACGCCCCAGCGACCGGCAGGAATACGGTCAAGGATCTCTTTGCTGCGCTCGGCGTCATCCCGCAATTGTTGGGTGTTATTGGTGGCCATGTAGCCTGGCGCAATGGCGTTGACGTTAATCTGGTGCCCGGCCCATTCGTTGGCCATCAGGCGGGTCAGGCCCAGCACACCGCTCTTGGATGCGGTATACGAGGGGACGCGGATGCCGCCCTGGAAAGAGAGCATCGAGGCGATGTTAATGATCTTGCCGCCGCACCCTTGCTGAATAAACTGCCTGGCAACCGCCTGCGATAAAAAGAACACCGACTTGAGGTTGAGGTTCAGCACATCGTCCCAGTCCTGCTCCGTAAACGTCAGGGCGTCCGCACGGCGAATGGTGCCGGCGTTATTGACCAGAATATCGATATGGCCCATGGCGGAGACCGCTTTGGCGACGATCTCGCTAATATCATCCTGACGGCTGAGGTCGGCCTGAATGGCGGTGAACCGGCGGCCCAGCGCCTCGACTTTGGCGGCCGTTTCGTGGGGGATCTTCCGATTGACGCCGACGATATCACACCCGGCCTGCGCAAGGCCCAGCGTCATCCCTTGACCCAGTCCCTTGTCACATCCCGTCACGATCGCGACCTTACCCGTCAGGTCGAAGGCGTTAAGTACCATATTCACCTCTGTATGCCGATTGATATATACGTTAAACATCACCGTTATGTTCAAGCATAGAGGCTGAGGCAGGAAAAAACAATTAAAAATGAAACGCTGTTTTATTTTGTGATGGGCGGATTATCACCCGCTCATCACAACGGGAAGGAAAATCAGAGGCCGAGTTCAGCGGCGGTCAGCGAGGACAGGGTTGCGAGGCGGACGTCAGCCAGCACAAAACGTGGGTCGTTGCGGTTTTCCTCGGCAGGCACCACGATCGAGCGCATCCGGGCCGCTTTGCTGGCGATCATTCCGTTGACGGAGTCTTCCAGCGCGACGCAGGCCATGGGGTCGACGCCGAGGCTGGCGGCGCAGTTAAGGTACACCTGTGGATGGGGCTTGCTGTAGGGCAGCGATTCGGCAGAGGAAAGGGCATCGAACTGGTCGCGCAGATCAAACATGGCGAGCACTTTTTCCAGCATACGTAGCGGCGAGGCGGAGGCGAGGCCAATCTTCAGCCCCTGGGCTTTGCACAGGGCAACGGCTTCACGGGCGCCCGGCAGTAACGGCTGGGAGGCTTCAACCAGTTGAATCGCTCGGTTGATAATTAGCGCGGTGACCTCTGCGCGGTCCGGGCCTTGCCACGGTTGTTGGGCAAACCACAGGTCCACCACTAAATCGATGCGCAGTCCCAGCATGTCCGGCAGCTCATCGCGGCGGCTGATATCGACGCCAAGGCTTGCAATAACCTCCAGTTCCGCCTGATCCCATAGCGGCTCGGAGTCAATCAGTAATCCATCCATATCAAAAATAGCGGCATGAATGTGTCGCTTTGCTGACATAAGTCCCTCTCCAGTAGCGTAAGTAGTATGAATATCTCCTCATGGTATATCATACCGCGCATTATTGGGCGAAATTCGCCACTGAAGGTAGACTTAGCAAGTGGTTAAGGCGTCTTAATTAAGGGGAATCGATGACGTATCAACAAGCTGGACGCATTGCAGTGCTTAAACGCATTTTAGGGTGGGTGATTTTTATTCCCGCGGTGATTTCGACGCTGATTTCGGTACTGAAGTTTATGTACGAGCACAGCGAAAAGAAGCCGGGCATTGATGCGGTGCTGATGGACTTTGCGCACGTCATGATTGAAATGATGCGTTTCAATACGCCATTTCTTAACTTTTTCTGGTACAACTCGCCGCTGCCGGATTTTCGACACAGCCTGAATATCGGCTTCTGGATTATCTATATCCTGGTGTTTGTCGGCATGGCGTTACAGGCCTCGGGCGCGCGGATGAGTCGTCAGGCGAAGTTCCTGCGTGAAGGGGTGGAAGATC
This sequence comes from Enterobacter sp. JUb54, assembly GCF_014298075.1. Taxonomy (GTDB): domain Bacteria; phylum Pseudomonadota; class Gammaproteobacteria; order Enterobacterales; family Enterobacteriaceae; genus Klebsiella; species Klebsiella lignicola. Next base: position 1,741,353 of record NZ_CP060418.1, on the reverse strand, counting down.
AGCTGCTGCTGGAACAGGCCAAAGGGCCAGAAGGGCGCACCCGTGAGCAAATTGCGGGGAGTATCGTGGTGCCGCGTCATACTATCCTGGTGCAATACTTTCCGCTGTATATCCTGCCGGTGATCGTGATTGTTCTCGGCTATATCTTCTTCTCTCTACTCGGCTTCCTGTAACAAAAACGGCCCGGTAAACCGGGCCATTTTTTGGTGTTACTCGCCAGGAATGGCGCGCGGTTTACCTTGATTGTCGACCGCGACGTAGATAAACAGTGCTTCCGTCGCTTTATAGCGCTGACCAATCGGTTCTGAAGAGACCTTCTTCACCCACACTTCGATGTTGATGGTGATAGAGGTGTTGCCACGCTTCACGCAGCGCGCATAACAGCACACCACGTCACCCACGGCGACCGGTCGTAAAAAGGTCATGCCGTCTACGCGCACGGTCACCACGCGACCATGGGCGATCTCCTTGGCCATAATGGCGCCGCCGATATCCATTTGCGACATCAACCACCCACCAAAAATATCGCCATTGGCGTTCGTGTCCGCCGGCATCGCCAGGGTGCGTAAAACCATTTCGCCCTTCGGCGCGAGATCTGTTGTTGTCATTCTGTACTCTGTGCTGGTCAATGAAGATCAGCGCGATGCTACTATGAAAATGGCGGGGAGAAAACAGGGGAATGACCTGGTGCGGCGTGGGATGTCGCAGTGAGAATCACTGCTCCCTCCTGGGGAGGTGGACGGCAGGAGGGAGGAGAACTGAATGTTGTCATGCAAGAGCGTCAGAATATTTCATTAATTTGATTATCTTGTCCTTCATTATCCACTTCTGTTCAACGATTTTATCGTTAATCTGTGCCAGCCTTTTCTGGTCGGTTTTGACGATATTTGGTGTCAATTCATTGATTCCAGAAGCTAAATTTTTGTTGGTTTCGCATCGATACCCACATTCATACAGCAAATCATTCAGCGCTTTTTCAGAGGCATTGAGATTTTCATAAGTTCGTATGTAGGAAGAAACCTCTGCGGCACTGTTAAGCACAAAAAATTTGGATGGCACCGATGGGGATTTATCAATATCAATCGTGATTGAGTCATCAGGAACAAACGTGGTGGCAAATGGTTTGTCCGACACCGGCGATCTGGCCGTGACATCGAACAGCTCACCATCAGGTGACATCAAAACAGCATGATGAGTGGCCACCAGAAAACAGCCTGGCCAACGATTTACTTCCCAACCTAATAACATCTTACCGCCTACTTTTTTTATCGCGGCTGCGACGTTCCAGTAGGCGTTCCCGTTCGGGCCTGGAGTATCAATAACCGGCACCAATACCGGTTTTTGTGAAGGGCTAAGCAAGGACGAGAATTCCAGAAGCTGCGGATCATTTACAGGTACATGTTTATAGATAGCGCCGGACCTTACCATATGTTCTCCTTGCCATGTCGTGTCACATCATGTGTTTAGTGTATATCAGTAACGGGACAACACCAGGCGATGTGACTCATTACCACTCGATGATAAACAAGGTCTGTTGCATTGGTAGAAACCGCAGGTGGGGGCACAATAGCAAAGCGGGCTGATAATGATTTAAGCCCTTGATGTAATATTATTTGTCTTCTGTCGCCCTAAAAAAAACACGCTTCGTGGTATGCGGCCACAAAGCGTGCTGTTTTGTTTATTCCCCACCAGGCTTGAACTGCTTGACGTGAGGTTTTATTTTACGTCACTCACTTATCGTCCTGCGGCATGTGGCGGTAGATATACACGCCGCTCAGCAGGGTGAAGACCAGCGTCAGCGCCGTCAGGCCGAAGACCTTGAAGTTGACCCAGATATTCTGCGGTAACCAGAAGGCGATGTAGATATTGGCCAGCCCGCAAAGAATAAAGAACAGCGCCCAGGCAAGGTTCAGGCGCGACCAGACCTGTTGCGGCAGAGTCAGCTCTTTACCCAGCATGCGCTGGATCAGCGGCTTTTTCATCACCCACTGGCTGAACAGCAGCGCACCGGCGAACAGCACATAGATGACCGTGACCTTCCATTTAATAAACTCATCGTTATGGAAGAAAATCGTCAGACCACCAAAAACGGCCACCAGTACGAAGGTGATCAGCGCCATTTTTTCAACTTTGCGATAGCGTACCCAGGTGTAGATCAACACGATAGCGGTAGCGACAATCAGCGCGGTGGTCGCGGCGTAGATATCATAGAGCTTGTAGAATGCGAAGAAGACTACCAGCGGTAAAAAATCCAGAAACTGCTTCATACATTGGATCCGTTGTTCAGAGATGGCCGGAGTGATTACCGGCCAGGGTTAAATTTAGTGGCGAATAAGCATATACAAGCGGAACAGATAGATCAGCAGCAGGGCGGAAATCAGGTTGCTGATCGTATTGATGACCACTGCGCCGACGTTTGGCGTCAGTACCGCGAAGCTCGATGCAAACAGCAGCAGCAGGGTTTTCGCCAGCAGCCAGCCGAGGATCACCGGTGCCACCAGACGTAAATTGGCCCACGCCAGACGGATACTGCTACGCATGGCGTTGAAGATCCCCAGCTTATCCTGCACCAGCATGATAGGGGCAAAGGACAGCACGATCGCCAGCAGTACGCCCGGCACCAGAACCAGCATCATCCCCATCTGCACCACAAAGGTGGTGAACAGGATCAGCAGCAGCAGCTTTGGCATGACCGGCGCAGAAGCACCAATCGCGCGCAGGGCACTGACCCGCTGGCCTGCGGAAACCAGCTGAATCAACAGCAGCATGCCGCCGGCGAGAATCGCATTCCCGACCAGACCGGAAAAGGTTGAGGCCGCCGAGGCACGCAGCAGGATCTGCTGTTGCTCAGGGGTCATGTTCTGTACCAGTTCAAACAGCCCGGCGCTACCCGCCAGATTGTCGCCTTCGCTAAGTATTGAGAGCTGCTCTTCACTGGGTGAAAAAGCATGGCCAAGGACTACCGTAATTAATGCGCACAACAACGCAATCAGCAAAATGGTGACGAACTGATTACGAAAGAAATTTCCCGTGTCACGGTAGACGGACTTCGCCGTGATAGACATGCACTCTCCTTGAGTATTGCTGGTGTTAGCTAGCCGGCGATTGTACCGCAAATCCCTTCGGCGTAGCACGCTCTGCTCACATCAGGCTAAGTATATCTTTGTAAAGACGGATGAAGACAACAATCACTCGCGGACACCGTTTTTCACGGCTGTTCGGGGAGTAAGTCGCCAGTATTAGTGCATCCGGGTTAAAACTGATGTAATCGATCATGATTCAATTACAGTCATTTACAGAAAATTAATCTGGATCAATAAATGTTACATCTCATGACTTAGTGTGATCTATGTTGGATCAAACGTAACTCATTATGGGTATATTCACCGCGCAATAACCATAATGAGGAAGTGGATATGAAAAAATTAGCAGTGGCTGGCATTATTTTAAGCACCCTTTCTGGCAGCGTCTGGGCGCATGAAGCCGGGGAGTTCTTTATCCGTGCAGGTACGGCGACCGTCCGCCCGACGGAAGGCTCGGATAACGTGTTGGGAAGTCTGGGCGGCTTCAACGTCAACAATAATACGCAGTTGGGGTTAACCTTCACCTACATGGCGACGGACAACATTGGCGTTGAGCTGCTGGCCGCTACGCCGTTCCGCCATAAAGTCGGCACCGGTCCGACGGGCAACATTGCCACCGTAAACCTGCTCCCGCCAACCTTAATGGCTCAGTGGTACTTCGGCGACGCCCAGAGCAAAGTCCGTCCCTATATCGGTGCCGGTATCAACTACACCACCTTCTTTAATGAAGACTTTAACGATACCGGCAAAGACGCCGGGCTGTCGGATCTGAGCCTGAAGGATTCGTGGGGGGCGGCAGGCCAGGTGGGGCTGGACTATCTGATCAACCGCGACTGGCTGCTGAACATGTCGGTGTGGTACATGGATATCGACACCGATGTGAAATTTAAAGCCGGTGGCGTCGACCAGAAAGTCAGTACCCGTCTGGATCCGTGGGTGTTTATGTTCTCCGCGGGTTACCGGTTCTAAACGCGTCTGCGCTGTCTGAGTGAAGCTGGTTGCAGTATGACCAGCTTTGCTGTTCCTGAGCTACGGGGCACGCCCGGCTTAGGCAGCAGGCGGCATGAGGCCAAAAAAAAGCCCGCACAAGTGCGGGCGAAAAATACTGGAAGCAATGTGAGCAATGTCGTACCGAATACCTGAGTGTTTTGCTCAACTATTCGGTAATGAGAAAGATAATAGTTCTCATCTAAGATATCAACCCCAACTTTTGTGCGGAAGCGATTTTTTTAATCGATCATAAAAACGGTGCGTTTCTGACTGTTATCTTGCGGCCAGGCGCTGGCCACGTCGGCTAGCGGCAGCGGGGTGGTGGCGATGGTAAAACCTCCTGCGACGGCGGCCTGTAACATTTCACCGGTGGCGGCAAGCAGCTGCGGCATCGACAGGCTGCCAATACCGCTGCCCATCAGCTGCAACGGCGCAGATCGCAGCACGGCAGCGTTGAGTGCAATACCGCTACCGGCAAGGGAACCGACCTGAACATAGCGCACCGGCGCGTGGCCCGGGCTGTGTTTTGCCAGCGCGGGCAACATGATTTCGGCGCTGTGTCCCCATAAATAATCCACCACCACGTCAATCTGCTGCGCCGCCTGCTCGCTAAACCGGGCGCGAAGCGTCGGCTCATCCTCCGTCAGGTTGATGCAGACATCGGCGTCGAGCGCCGCCAGCGCCTGCGCGTTGCGACCGGTGGCGATGACCTTTTTAGCCCCCAGAAAACGGGCAATTTGTACCGCCAGCTGCCCGGCGCTGCCGGTGGCGCCGTTAATCAATACCGTCTCTCCGGCGACCATCCCGGCACGCTTCACCAGCGCGGCCCAGGCCGACATGCCGGGATTCGCCATGGCGGCGGCGGTAACATCATCCAGCGCATCCGGCAACGGCAGGCAATGCCTGAGCGCGACCGGGGCCCATTGCGCCATACTCCCCCACGGGGCTGTCGGGAAGGCGAAGTAGACACGCTGCCCGTCGGCAAGGGTTCCGGCGCCATCGATACCGACGACAAACGGCAGCTGGCCGTCATAGCTGTAGTGCTTGCCGCTGGCACGGCTCTTCACCACGTGGCTGATGGCGGCAGCGTTCACCTTGACCAACGCATGCTGCGAATCGGCCTGAGGATCGTTAAAATCGGCCCATACGGGCCCTTGTTGCAGGTCAAAAACAACGGCGGCTTTCATAATGTTATCTCCTGAAGATGATTATGTGTAAAATGCACATATCTGATAACGGCACTATACCCGGTTAAAAAATATATGCAAGATGCACATAATGATTACGACATCACCGATTTCCACGGCGCGCTGCTCGACATCATCAACGTGATGAATCAACCGGTGCGCGATGAGCAGCTGCTGCAGGCGGCGGATGTGCAGCTCGATCATGTGCTGTTTCCGCTGCTGGTGGCGATAAGCCGCTACGGGCCGGTGGGGGTAGTGGAACTGGCGGATGGTCTGGGGCGCGATTACACCACCGTCAGCCGCCAGCTGAAAAAACTGGAAGCGCAGGGGCTGGCGATAAAGCAGCCGAATGCCAACGACCGACGGATCAGTGAAGTGACGCTGAGCGAGCCAGGCATGGCGTTGATTGACCGAATTGCGGTAGCCAGAACGCGGCTGATGAATCAGGTGCTGGCGGGGTGGGATGAAGCGGATGTGCGGGCGTTATTTCGTCTGACGCGGCAGTATGCCAATAGCCTGCAGCAAAAATAACCGCCTGGCGTGGTGCCAGGCGGCGGCCGTTATGCTGCTTTGGTGGCAGCTTTCAGGCTCTGGACGAAGGTTTTCAGCTCGGCCAGCATGGTCTGCGGATCGTTCAGGTTGCGCTCGATGATTTTGACGATCGCCGAGCCGGAAATGGCCCCGGCGGCGCCAGCGTCAAGCGCGGCAGTGACCTGATCCGGCGCGGAGATACCAAAGCCCTGCAGCGGCGGCGCGGCGTTGTATTCGGCCAGTTTTGCCACCAGATGGTGCAGCGGCAGCGCGGCGCGGTTTTCCGCCCCGGTAACCCCGGCGCGTGACAGCAGGTAGGTATAGCCGCGTCCCCAGGAGGCGATCTGGCGCAGCAGTTCGTCATCGGCGTTCGGCGGGCAGATGAAGATCGGCGCGATGTTATGGCGCAGCGCGGCCTGACGGAACGGTGCGGACTCTTCAATCGGAACGTCGGCGACCAGTACCGAATCAACACCCACGCGCTGGCATTCGGCGTAGAATTCGTCGATCCCCGGGCTGAATACCAGATTCGCGTACATCAGCAGGCCAATCGGGATCGTCGGGTGCTTTTGGCGGATCGCCGCCAGCATCTCAAAACATTGCGCCGGGTTCACACCGGCAGCAAAGGCGCGCAGGGTGGCACCCTGAATGGTTGGGCCGTCCGCCAGCGGGTCGGAGAAGGGGATCCCCAGCTCCAGCGCATCGGCGCCGGCTTCAATCAGCGTATCAATGATTTTTAACGACAGTTCCGGGTTTGGGTCGCCGAGGGTGACGAAAGGAACAAACGCGCCTTCCTGGCGACTTTTCAGTTGTGCAAATAGCGTCTCATAACGTTCCATCAGATTTCCCCTCGCGCTTTCAGAATGTCGTGTACGGTGAAGATGTCTTTATCGCCGCGACCGGACAGGTTAACCACCAGCAGCTGCTCTTTTTCCGGGTTCTCACGCATCATTTTCAAGGCGTGGGCCAGCGCATGGGAGGACTCAAGGGCCGGAATAATCCCTTCATGACGGGAGAGGGCTTTAAAGGCGTCCAGCGCTTCGTTATCGGTAATCGAGACGTAATCGGCGCGCCCGGTACTGTTGAGGAAGGCGTGCTGCGGGCCAACCGACGGGAAATCGAGACCGGCCGAAATGGAGTAGGACTCTTCAATCTGACCGTCAGCGGTCTGCATCATCGGCGACTTCATGCCGAAGTAGATGCCAACGCGGCCGTGTTTCAGCGGCGCGCCGTGTTCCCCGGTTTCAATCCCGTGGCCTGCCGGCTCGACGCCGATCAGTCCGACGTTGGTTTCGTCAATAAAGTCAGCAAACATGCCAATGGCGTTGGAACCGCCGCCGACGCAGGCAATAACCGCATCCGGCAGACGTCCTTCTTTATCCAGAATCTGCGCTTTGGTCTCTTCGCCAATCATCCGCTGGAACTCACGCACGATGGTCGGGAACGGGTGCGGACCCGCGGCGGTGCCGAGCATGTAGTGCGCGGTTTCGTAGCTGCCAGACCAGTCGCGCAGCGCTTCGTTACAGGCATCTTTCAGGGTGGCGGAACCGCTGTGCACCGGAATCACCTCAGCGCCCATTAAACGCATACGGAAGACGTTCGGCGACTGACGCTCAACGTCTTTTGCTCCCATATAGATGCGGCATTTCAGGCCGAGCAGGGCGCTGGCGAGCGCCGAGGCCACGCCGTGCTGACCGGCGCCGGTTTCAGCGATAATTTCGGTTTTACCCATGCGCTTAGCCAGCAGCGCCTGACCCAGAACCTGGTTAGTTTTGTGCGCGCCGCCGTGGAGCAGGTCTTCACGCTTGAGGTACAGCGTGGTGCGGGTCCCTTCGGTCAGGTTACGGCATTTGGTCAGCGCCGTCGGGCGACCGGCGTAGTTTTTCAGCAGATCGCTAAATTCGGCCTGAAACGCAGGATCTTTCTGCGCGCTGACGAACGCTTCTTCCAGCTGGCGCAGGGCAGGCATCAGGATCTGCGGGACGTACATACCGCCAAATTCACCAAAATAGGGGTTCAGTAAAGTACTCATTATTGCATTGCTCCTTAATATGCGCGCAGCGTCTGGAAAACCGAGGCCAGCTTGCTGGCATCTTTAATCCCCGGCTGCGACTCAACGCCTGAATTAAAATCGAGTCCGGCACAACCGCTTTTGGCGGCGTCTACACAGTTATCGGCACCCAGACCGCCCGCCAGTATGACGTTACGCAGGTCCTGGCCTTGCAGCAGTGTCCAGTCGAAACGCTGACCGCTCCCGCCCTGGCCATTATCGAAAAGATACTTGTCGACGTGGTTGAGATCGCGCGGCGGCAGCGTGTCGCTGACGCTCAGGGCTTTCCAGATCTCAACGCTATCCGCCAGCGCCGCGCGCAGGGCGTCGATGTAGGCCTGATCTTCGTTGCCATGCAGTTGAATGGCCGCCAGCTGCAGATGCTCTGCCCGTGCCGCGACTTCGGCGACGGGCGCATCGCGGAACACGCCAACGTAACGCAGCGGCGCCGCCTGGATAATCTCTTTTGCCTGGGTCTCGTTCACCACGCGCGGCGAGGTAGGGACGAAAATCAGACCGCCATAAATCGCGCCGGATTCACAGGCAATCTGCGCATCCTGTGGGCGGGTCAGGCCGCAGACTTTGTTTTCCCCGAGCAGCACGCGCTTCACGGCGCCATCGAGGTCGGCATGTTCCATCAGCGCGGAGCCGATCAGGAAGCCGTTGGCAAAATGGCTGAGCTCGCGCACTTCGGCGTAGGTATGAATGCCGGATTCGCTGATCACCGTGACATCATGGCCCAGACGTGGCGCCAGCTGACGGGTGCGGTTCAGGTCGATCGACATATCGCGCAGGTCGCGGTTGTTAATCCCGACCACTTTGGCTTCCAGCGCAATCGCGCGCTCCAGCTCTTCTTCGTTGCTGACTTCGGTCAGCACGCCCATATTCAGGCTGTGGGCGACGGCGGCCAGCTGACGATACTGCTCGTCATCCAGCACCGACAGCATCAGCAGGCAAGCATCGGCCTGGTAATAACGCGCCAGGTATATCTGGTAAGGATCGATGGTGAAATCCTTGCACAGTATCGGCTGCGGCGCGATGGCGCTGACGATCGGCAGAAAGTCGAAGCTGCCCTGGAAATATTTCTCATCACACAGTACGGAGATGGCTGAGGCGTAGTTTTTATAGACGCCGGCGATAGCGGCCGGGTCAAAATTCTGGCGAATCAGTCCTTTCGACGGAGACGCTTTTTTGCATTCCAGAATAAACGCGGTGCGGGTTCCGGCAAGCGCATCGTAAAAGTGGCGCTGTGTCGGGACGACCTCATTCAGAAAACTGGCTAACGGTTGCTGTTGTTTGCGGGCTTCTACCCAAATCGCTTTGTCGGCAACGATTTTTGCTAAAACGGTCTGCATTATTTACCCTCTTGCCGCTAATGCGGTCACTCTGTCATAGGCCGCTCCGCTGCGCAGCACGTTGATCACCTGCTCAGCGTTGGCTTTCAGGTCTTCATGCCCGTGTAAACGCATTAGCATCGCGACGTTGGCGGCGACAGCGGCTTCATGAGCGGCTTCACCTTTACCTTGTAGCAAGCGCGTAAGAATGTCACGGTTTTCTTCCGGCGTGCCGCCGGCCAGCTGCTTCTGATGATAAGGGGTCAGACCGAAGTCCGTTGCCGTCAGCTGATAGCTTTTGATTTCACCGTTGTGCAGCTCGGCAACCACCGTCGGCGCATGCAGCGACACTTCATCCATTCCGCCGCTATGCACCACCGCCGCACGTTGATAACCCAGCACTCGCAGAGTTTCGGCAATTGGCAACACCAGTTCCGGGCTGTAGACGCCAATCAGCGCCAGCGGCGGATGCGCCGGGTTGATCAACGGCCCGAGCACGTTAAACAGCGTGCGGGTTTTCAGCTGCTGACGGACCGGCATCGCGTGGCGGAAACCGGTGTGATACTTCGGTGCGAACAGGAAGCAGACCCCCAGTTCATCCAGCGCGGCGCGGGATTTATCGGCATTCATGTCCAGGTTGATACCGAAGGCGGCCAGCAGGTCGGAAGACCCCGATTTGCTGGAGACGCTACGGTTACCGTGTTTCGCCACCTTCAGGCCACAGGCCGCGGCAACAAAGGCGCTGGCGGTGGAAATATTGATGCTGTTGCTGCCGTCGCCGCCGGTGCCGACGATATCGGCAAACAGGTAATCCGGGCGTGGGAACGGCGCGGCATTTTCCAGCAGCGCGGTGGCGGCACCGGCAATTTCCTGTGGCTGCTCGCCACGCACCTTCATGCTGACCAGCGCGGCAGCCAACTGCTCGGGCTTGACCTCACCCCGCACAACCGCAGAGAACAGCTGATGACTCTCCTGCTGGCTCAGGGTTTCGGCCTGATACAGTTTTTCGAGAATCGGCTGGATGGTGTTGGTTTGCTCCAGTTTCTGCAGCGCCCACGCCAGCGTTTGTTCCAGCAGGCGCGCGCCCTGGGTGGTGAGAATAGATTCCGGATGGAACTGGAAGCCGCAGACGCGATCCGCATCATGACGTACTGCCATGACCATGCCGTTAAAGTTGGCGTTGATGGTCAGCCCGGCGGGAATATTGCTGCCGACCAGTGAATGATAGCGGGCAACCGGCAGCGGATTAGTCAGTCCGGCAAACATCGCCTGACCGTCATGTTCAATGCTGGAGGCTTTCCCGTGCAGGATCTCGCCGGCCTGGCCGACATAACCGCCGTAGGCTTCGACAATCGCCTGATGACCGAGGCAGATGCCGATGATCGGCAGCTTGCCGCGCATCCGGGTCAGCAGCTCAGGCATGCAGCCCGCTTCGCTGGGGGTGCCAGGGCCTGGGGAAAGCATCAGTACCGGGTTGTCCATGGTGCCGATACGCTCAATCAAGGTCTGTGCCGGGACGGAGTTACGGTAAATCACCACGTTATGACCGTTAGCGCGTAGCTGGTCTGCCAGGTTATAGGTAAAAGAATCGATATTATCGAGCAGCAGAATGTCGGCCATCAGAAAGTCTCCTTAGCGTGGTGGGCCTGGGCGATTGCGCGCAGCACCGCGCGAGCTTTATTGCGGGTTTCATCCGCTTCGGACTGAGGCACGGAATCCAGAACGATACCGGCACCTGCCTGAACGGTGGCAATGCCATCCTGGACATAGGCAGAACGAATGACGATGCAGGTATCGAGGTCGCCGTGGGCGGTAAAGTAGCCGACGGCACCGCCGTAGCTGCCGCGACGCTTGCCTTCGGCAGCGGCGATAAGCTGCATGGCGCGCACTTTTGGCGCTCCGCTGAGGGTGCCCATATTCATACAGGCGCGGTAGGCGTGCAGGACGTCAAGGTCGCTGCGCAGTTCACCGACCACGCGGGAAACCAGGTGCATGACGAAAGAGTAGCGGTCAACTTTGGTGAGGTCGGCGACGTAGCGACTGCCCGGCGTACAAATGCGTGCCAGATCGTTGCGTGCCAGGTCGACCAGCATCAGGTGCTCGGACATCTCTTTATGGTCGGTACGCATTTCCAGTTCGATACGGCTGTCGAGATCGCGGTCCAGCGACCCGTCGGCACGGCGGCCGCGAGGGCGGGTACCGGCAATCGGGTAGATCTCTATCTGGCGGCTCAGCGCGTCATATTTCAGCGAGCTTTCCGGCGAGGCGCCGAACAGCGAGAAGTCGTTATCCTGCATAAAGAACATGTACGGGCTAGGGTTGCTCTTCTTCAGCACATCGTAGGCTGCCAGTGCCGATGGGCAGGGCAGTGAGAAGCGGCGCGATGGCACCACCTGGAAAATCTCACCGGCCCGGATGGCGCGCTGCATTTTGCGCACTACGGCGCCGTACTCTTCGTCGGTCTGATCGCAGTCGCAGGTCATCGCTTCGACTTTAGTGACCGGCAGCGGCGCCGGCGGTTCGTTGAGCTGCTGGCGCAGTTGAGCAATGCGCTGGGTCAGACGCTGTTTTTCGCTCTCCAGCGGGGTGAACAGGCTCGACTGAATGCGGGTGTTTTTGGTCTGGTGATCGATAACCAGCAGGGTTTCCGCCAGGTAGAAGCAGTAATCCGGGCAGGCGGTATCGCTCTCCAGCGGCGGCAGGTTTTCAAACCCGGCGACCAGGTCATAGGCAAACAGGCCGCCGAAGAACATCGCTTCACGCTCATCTTGCGGGACGGTTACCAGCTCCTGCAGCAGGCGGAAGGCGTCGAAGACCGATAAAGAGCACAGGCGCGCGTCTTCATCCAGCAGGGCGCTGATCGGTGGAAACGTCAGGATTCTGCTGTTTGGCTGGCGCTGATTGTCGATGCCTGCCGGCAGCACGTTATCCAGTAATTCCAGCAGGGCCGCACCGTTGGCGGAAAGTGCCTGAATAGTGACGGTGTCACTTAATGCGGTAATGCGCAGCGCGCTGTCAACCAGCAGCAGGCTCTTTAAATCATCTTTACTGTCAATGTCTGCAGATTCCAGCAGCAGCGTGGCGGGACGCGCGCCGCACAGCTGGTGGAACAACGCCGTCGGATTTTCGCGGTAGATGGCGTCGCTGGTGAGAAGCTCGAGTGCCGGTTTTGTTGTTTGCATTATTATTCTCGCCTTTCGGTATAATATTTTGTCCAATAAAAAGCCCGCTCATTGGCGGGCCGGGTATCTGTATGCTGAGTGCAAAACGCGATTACGCCGCCCGATATCAGGAGGTGCGCCACCAGCCGTGCAGAGTGATAGATTGCGTTTTCATCGTGATACCCCTTCATGTGAACTTGCGTACTAGTTAACTAGTCCAGAGGAATAAAGTCAACCCTTGTTTGCAGATTTTCTCCGCGAGTCGGTATGATAATGCGCTAATTTAAGTCTATGTCCAGCAGGAGTCTCTTTGAGCGACAGTCAATACGCAGTGATTTACGATCTGCACAGCCATACCACCGCCTCTGACGGGCGGTTGACTCCAGAAGAACTGGTTCATCGCGCGCACCAGATGCGGGTCGGGACGCTGGCAATCACCGACCATGATACCGTGGCGGCGATCCCCGCGGCCCAGGCCGAAATTACCCGTTCCGGCCTGCCGCTGACGCTGGTGACCGGCGTTGAGATTTCCACTCTGTGGGAAAACCATGAAATTCACATCGTGGGTCTCAATATTGATATTGCCCATCCGGCGATGACCAACCTGTTAGAGGAACAGAAAGCCCGCCGCATGTTGCGGGCGCAGTTAATTGCTGAACGGCTGGACAAAGCGCGGATCCCCGGCGCCTGGGAAGGGGCGCTGGCGCTCGCCGACGGCGGGGCGGTTACCCGCGGACACTTCGCGCGCTTCCTGGTCGAAGCCGGTCACGCCAGCAATATGGCCGACGTTTTCAAAAAATATCTCGCGCGTGGGAAAACCGGTTACGTTCCCCCGCAGTGGTGTACAATAAAACAAGCGATTGATGTCATTCATCATTCTGGCGGCAAAGCGGTTATCGCCCATCCCGGGCGTTACGACCTCTCCGCCAAGTGGCTGAAACGGCTGTTGGCCCACTTCAGTGAGCAGGGTGGCGATGCGATGGAGCTGGCGCAATGTCAGCAGGCGCCCCATGAACGTACGCAGCTTGCCGCGTACGCTGCACAGTTTGGTCTGCTCGGTTCGCAAGGTTCTGATTTTCATCAGCCTTGCCCGTGGATTGAGCTGGGCCGCAAGCTCTGGCTACCCGCAGGCGTAGAAGGGATCTGGCACAGCTGGGAAACGGCCGCAGAATAAAATTGAGAGGGAAATATGAGCCAGTTTTTTTATATTCATCCGGACAACCCGCAGGCTCGGTTGATTAACCAGGCGGTGGAAATTGTGCGTAAGGGTGGGGTGATTGTCTATCCCACAGATTCCGGTTACGCGCTGGGGTGTAAGATCGAAGATAAAGGCGCCATGGAGCGTATTTGCCGCATTCGTCAGCTGCCAGACGGTCACAACTTCACCCTGATGTGTCGCGATCTGTCCGAGCTGTCGACTTACGCGTTTGTCGATAACGTGGCCTTCCGACTGATTAAAAACAATACGCCGGGCAACTACACGTTTATCCTCAAAGGGACCAAAGAGGTGCCGCGCCGTCTGTTGCAGGAAAAACGCAAGACCATCGGGATGCGTGTCCCGTCGAACCCGATAGCCCAGATGCTGTTGGAGACGTTGGGTGAGCCGATGCTGTCGACCTCGCTGATGCTCCCCGGCAGCGAATTCACCGAGTCCGACCCGGAAGAGATCAAAGACCGTCTGGAAAAGCTGGTGGATTTGATTATTCACGGGGGTTATCTGGGGCAACAGCCGACAACCGTTATCGATCTGACCGAAGATTCGCCGGTGGTGCTGCGTGAAGGCGTTGGCGATGTAAAACCGTTCCAGTAAATATCCACACCGGGCGGTATATTGCTGACCGCCCGGCATGCTGTTCCCTCCATAGTTTATTTTAAGATAACATTCGCATTGCGGCTGTTTTTTAACCTCGCTACTATTATTGCGCTTACGATGTCTGCTGCAGACAGCGTTTTAATAGAATCTGAATATTATGCATAAGCTGACAATTTATCCTTCTGCTGGTTTTAAGAAGGATAAACCCCTGTTGAACACCGTTATTCTTTTTAGTCTGACGGTGGCGCTGTATGCCGTTGGGCAATTTATTGGTCATCACGGTACTGCGCTATTCTGGCCAATGAACGCAGTAGTGGCAGGATTATTTATTCGTCACCAGTCTCTGCGCCAGCCTTACTATTTTGTGATTTTTATCCTGGCGGTTTTGTTTTCTGGCCTGGTGCTCGATAACTACGACCTGACCGGCATACTGATGAACATGTCTGATATTGCTTTCGTGGCAATATTAAGCGGGTTGATATTAAGAGAACGCCAGCCCGCCGAACCTCATTTAAAAATAACCATATTTCGACTGTACAGTTACTGTTTGTTGACCGGGTTACTGTGCGCTATTCCGGGCAGTTATTTTTATGCCCAGATGCATCAGAGCGACTTCTGGCAAATCTACCCGGCCTGGCTGAGTGAAGAGTTTACCACCAGCGTGCTGGTATTACCGGTCATCTTAATTCGCAGAGCAGAGCGCACACCGCGACGCATAACGCTGAGTCGACCATTACCGTTGGTCCTGCTGGTGCTGTCGCTGACGGTTTCCATCACCACCGGTACCCTGGAAAGTATGGGGACGCTGTCGATGATCCTGCCGGCGTTGATCTGGTGTGCGATTGTCTACTCGCTGCCGACGACGTGCTTACTGACCTTGCTGGCCGGCGTTGTTGAAGTGCTGATGGTGGACCAAAAGGTTTCCGGAGTTCATCTGATGGGGCAGATCCCGCCGATCATTTCGGCGCGATTAGGTATCGCAGCCGTTGCGCTCAGCCCGCTGATTGTGGCGGTCAGCGTTGAGGCGGTTAATACCCTCGTTAAGCAGCTCTCACATCAGGTCAGGTATGACTACTTAACCCGGGTCTATTCGCGTTTTGGCCTCTATGAACGGCTAAAAGAGTTGGATGATACCGGCAATGCCACCCCGCTTAACGTCTTGATTCTTGATATCGACCATTTCAAGAACATTAACGATACCTGGGGACATGACTGCGGCGATCGCGTGCTTACCGCCTTTGCGGGCCGGGTGAAGAGCGTCGTCGGTAAGCTTGGCATCGTCGCCCGTCTGGGTGGCGAAGAGTTTGCGGTTATTATGGCCGGCAAACCCGGTGACGCGGGTTTACAACTGGCGGAAGAGATCCGTCAGGCCGTTGAGGAAATGGAAGTTGAATGGGGCAGTAAAAAGCTGTCACTGACTGTCAGTATTGGACTGAGCTACGGAACAGCGATGCGGCAGAATATTGTCGATATCTTTGACAAGCTGCTATCAGAAGCAGATGGCTATTTATACCAATCGAAAAAAACGGGGCGCAATCGTACCAGCGCACCGTCCGTATTGGCAATTCGCTAGCCGATAGCTTCATTCTGATTGCCCTTGATGCGTCATTGTGGGGTGATATTTATTAAACGAATTCACCCACATGGGTATAACGTGTCCTATGACCAAATCTTCTTATAAAATGTATCCGTTCACTTTATTAAAAAGTGTGCTTCTGGTTTCTCTGATTTTATTGATTATCATTATTGTTTGCCTGACTGGGTTATTTAATTATCAGTCTCATCAGGTGGAAGAGGTGGTCAGTAAGCAATTGCTGCTCAGTAATAGCCAACTGGTGCAACATAAGCTGGAAGATTTCTTCGAGCGCCCGCTGCAGGTCAGTAATCTGTTGCAGCAATATATTCAGGGCAGTGACGACAATATCCCGGAACAGCAACTGGTGCCGGAGTTAGTCTATTTAACTGCTCATGCGCTGAATTCCACTCCGGCATTTAAAAGCCTTTCCTGGGCTGAAACCAGCGGTCGTTACTATTCCGTGGTGCGAAACGATCACAGCAACCAAATCTATTTACAACGCACGCTGGCTAGCGAGCCGCAGCGCCTGGTGAGCTATAGCGGCATCACCAAAGATTCGACGATTGTCAAAGTTAACGAGCATTTCAACGTTACCGGGCAGCCGTGGTTTGTGAAGGCGCGACAAAAGAAGCAACCTTTCTGGAGTATCGAACGCCTCACCGGGAGCCCGACCATCATCTATCATCTGCCGGTATTCAATAAGCAGGGGATGTTCCGCGGGCTGATCTCCAGCGGGACGATGCCGGCCGATATGAAGGGATATTTGCAAAGTATTCTTCCGGGCACCCGCTCAGCGCTGTTGATAAGCGATGAAAGCAACCATATCGTCGCTTCCTCGGGCATCACCGCGGCGCTGCAACAAAACCAGCCGGTGATTCGCCAGATCCTCAAGACCAGCCGTCCACAGGACGTCACGTCCTTTAACATCGATGGCCGCGAGTACCTGGCGACCGTCTTTGATGTCCAGGATCGCGATCGGGCATTGAAGTGGAAGGCACTGATGATCGCGCCTTATAAGCAGGCAAATACCGCGATGAACCAGCAGCGGTTGATGATGACCCTCAGCAATATGCTGTTCATTTTTGCGCTGATGGTCGTTCTGGCGCTCATTATTTCTCACTTTACCGGCACCCTGAAAGAAGTGGCGGATAAAGTGCGGCCTGGCCTGATGCCGTGGACTAAACAGCCTAAACGGCTGTTCCCGGAAATTGCCAACCTCGATGAGGCGCTGAATAACGTCTCGCAGACCCTGCCTGGGGCCTTCGAAAATAAGCGTAAGAAGTTAGAAGAGGATCCGGAAACCGGCTTTTTAAACCGCAACGGCCTGCTGCTGACCGAGTCGCTGTATGACAACCGCAACCTGTTAGCGATGGTGCATGTCAGCAACTACAACTCGGTGAAGAACGTGCTAGGCAATGAGCTGGCACGCCAGTTTATCCGCCAGTTTGCCCTGCGTATCCGCGAGATCCTGCCGGAAGGGGCGCTGTGCTGCCGCGATCGTGAAGATCTGTTTATCATCGCGTTTGCCGGAACCTATGAAAGCAAAGATGTGGCCTATTACAGCTCATTGCTCTCCTCGATATTCCGCCTGGCGACGCCGGAGTCATCCGGTGATGCGCATATTTTCACCGGCCACGTCGGGATGGTTCAGGACACGCTGTCGCAGGAGAACATCAGCGAATGCCTGATGAACGTCAGTATTGCCTTACAGCATGCGCAACTTCAACGCAGCGGAGCCAGCGAGTTGTTTACCTCGCAAATGCGCGAAGAAGAGGTCAATAACCTGCGTCTGCACCAGGCCCTGTGCGATGACCTGCAGACCGAAGGTTTCCACCTGGTGTTGCAGCCCATCGTCTCCTTTGAAGAAGGCAGCCACTGCAAAGAGGGTGAATGCCTGATCCGCTGGCAGTCCAACGTGCTGGGCTTTGTGCCGCCGGACAAATTTATTGGTCTGGCCGAGCATACCGGCATGATTGTGCCGCTCGGTAAGTGGATTGTCGAAACCGCCTGTCGCGAACTGGCAGCCTTTATCGCCAACGGTGCGCCGCAGGACTTTAAACTGCATGTGAATATTTCCGCGGTGCAGCTACAACAACCTGATTTCTCGACTCATTTACTGGCTGCCATCCAGCGCTATGAGCTGATGAACAGCAATATTTGCATCGAAATTACGGAAAGCGTCCTGCTGCACGATACCCACCGGGTGGTGAAGATCCTCGCCTATTTGCGCCGTCTGGGCGTATCGGTGGCGATTGATGATTTTGGCTCTGGTTATTCCAGCCTCTCTTACCTGCATTCATTACCGTTTGACTGCCTGAAAATCGATCGCGGGTTTGTGAAAAACGTGCTGGATGACAAGAAGAGTGAGGCGGTGATCGCCTCCGTACTGATGCTGGCACAAAGCTTTGAAGTTCCGCTGGTTGCCGAAGGGGTCGAAACCGCAGAAATGGCGGCCAAGCTCAAGGAGATGGGATGTGACCTCGCTCAGGGTTACTACTACTCCCGACCGAAGGCCTTCGATCAATTCGCACCGGAAAACGGCATTTTGTTTGTCGAGCCGGAATAACGGCGGCACCTTCGGGAGACTCTATGCAAATTCTCAAGAAACAGTTTTCGATCAAGAGCTATCCGCTGTCGCTGGCGCACATGATTCCGTTAACGCTGCTTACTACCGTCATCGCGGTTTTGCTGATCGTTTATACTTTTCTCTACTTCCAGGGCTCGGCTTTTATTGATGAAGTCAGCCAGAGCATTCTCAGCGCCAGGCGAATCGCCATCGAAGAGGCCATCCACGACTATATCGATGTTCCGATCCAGTCGAATGCCATTATTGTTCATGCCATTGGCCGTGAAGAGGGCGATACCATCGAGGTTCGTCATCTGGTCAGCGATATCGCCAATACCCTCAACAATGTGTTTATCAATAAGCAGTATCTGAGCACCATTGAGTTTGGTAGCGTAAATGGCGACCTGGTTCAGGTGGCACATGATAAAGCGCATTCGGATAACGACTATCTCTCGCTCAAGGATGCGCAAACTCAGCATCAACTGACGGTCTACAACCATCTCAGCGTGAACGCCAGCGTCGATAAAACGATCGACAATGTGGATGTTTTACAGAGCGCGTGGTTTAAGCCTGTCGCACACAGCCAGAATGCTGGCTGGACAACCCCTTTTCAGAACGATGAGCATCGTCAGGAAATCGCGGTCGCGTACAGTTCCCCGGCGTTTAACCGTCAGGGGAAATTTGTCGGCGTGGTGGCCAGCGAAATGCATCTCGAAGAACTGAATCAGCAACTGGAAAAACTCAAACCCTTTCCGGGCAGCGTGCTGTTGATCGTCAACGAGCAGCAGCAATTGATCGCCTCATCCCTGCCGACGCTGGCGCACGGTATGTTGAAAAAAGAGGGGCAGAGCGCGCTCACGCTGCAAAAGCTGGATTCCCTCGACAACCCGGTTATCGTCGCGGCGAACGAGGCGATAAAACAGGCGCAGCAGCCAGGCCTGCAAGCGATGACGGTGCAGGGCAAAGATTATTACGTCGACGCCTTCCCGGTACGAGACCGCGAGTCATTACTGCAATGGCAGGGGGTGATTATCAGCCCGGCGAAGACCATTACCCACACGGTAGTGAAGTATTCGATGATGACGATGGCGGTGCAGTTTCTGGTGCTGATTACTGGCCTTCTGGTGGTGTTCTGGGTGTTGAAACGGGTGGCGAAACCGCTGCAGGATATCGTGCGTAAGTCCGACCAACTGGCGACACACCGCTGGACCCCGCCGGATAATAAGCGGCATTTCCCGGAGATTGTCTCCCTCGAAACCACCTTTATGGCGCTGTCGTACAAGCTGGCGGAAAGTTTTGAAAGCCAGCGGCGGAAAATTGAAGAGGATGAAAGCACGGGGCTTTTTACCCGGGCGGGGCTGCTGCAACAAGATGCGCTCTACAGTCGCCGCAACCTGCTGGGGCTGGTGAGTATCAGCAACATGAACACCATTATTAACTCGCTAGGGGCGGAGTACGGCAACACCTTTATTAATGAGTTTATCCGCCGTCTGCAGACATTGCTGCCGACGGACACGCTGCTCGCCCGCGATAAAGACGATAAGATCATTATTGTTTTCCCAGGGATGAATCAGCAAAAGGATTATCAACGCTACCGCGACATTTTATCGTCACTGTTTATCAGCGAAGAACTGGAGCACTATCCCTCAGATAAAAAGTATGTCTATACCGGTAATGTCGGGATGGTGTTCAGCGAGATCACCGCGCAGAACGTGACCCAGGTGCTGCAGGAAGCCTGGATTACGTTGAAGCAGGCGCAAAAGCAGGGCAATGGTGTGGTTACGCTGTTCTCCAGCGAAATGCGCGATCACGAACTGTTTAATATCCGCCTGCATGAGCACCTGAGCGATGCGATTCATCGGCAGGAGTTTCATCTGGTCCTGCAGCCTATTATCGATCAGGGCGATGAGGAACATTGCCGTGAAGGGGAGTGTCTGATCCGCTGGCATTCTGAGGTGCTGGGTGACGTTCCTCCTGACCGCTTTATTCCGCTGGCCGAAGAAACCGGGCTTATCATCCCGCTGGGGAAATGGATCATTGAAGAGGCGTGCCGTGAGCTGGCCGCGATGATTGCCCGCGGCGCGCCGAAAGATTTCGTTATCTATATTAATGTCTCGGCGATCCAGATCCTGCAGCAGGATTTTGCCTGGCACTTAATGGATTCCATCCGCCGCAATGGGCTGTCAAATGCCAACGTCTGCATCGAGATCACCGAACGCGTGCTGGCCAATAATGTTGAGCGGATTGGTAAGATGTTGAGCTACCTGCGTCGCCACGGTATATCGGTCTCGCTCGATGACTTTGGCGCCAATTTCTCCAGCCTGTCCTATTTGCATACGCTACCGTTCGACAGTATTAAAATCGACCAGCAGTTTATCAGCGATTATCTGGATGATGAGAAAGCGACATCGGTGATTAACTCGCTGATCGTGCTGGCTCGCGGGTTTAAAGTGCCGCTGATTGCTGAAGGGATAGAAGATGAGGGCGTGAAGCAGCAGCTGCAGAAGCTGGGGTGCCAGAAGGCGCAAGGGTACTACTTCCATCACCCGGCGGCCTTTTCCAGCTTCCGCTGCGAAACCGGGGCCTTCTATTACCAGAATGAGAGCCCCGCTGACGATGAAAAAGAGGGTGAACCTGCGTGAAATTGTGCGCAACAGGGAGGATAAAGGCGGCAATCTGACGCATAATCGATGGAGCCTGTAGACCGGCGTAGCAGGCGAATGCAACGCAAAGCAGCATTCATTTTTTAGTTAGTGTAGAATAGCCGCCCACGTAGACGGGCGGGCCCGGCTTTGGCTGAAGATAACGCCCCCCTTTGATGTAGAAAGCATCTACAAAACAACTGGTTATATAGCTATCCGGTTGTTTTATAAAGTATACCAGACGCCTGGGAAGGCGACACCTTAAGGAAGCTCAATGAGCGAGAAACTACAGAAAGTGCTGGCCCGCGCCGGCCACGGCTCCCGCCGTGAGATTGAATCTAAAATCGAAGCTGGCCGCGTCAGCGTCGATGGCAAAATCGCCACCCTCGGCGATCGCGTTGAAGTTGTACAGGGTATGAAAATTCGTATTGATGGTCATGTGATCTCGGTGAAAGAGTCTGCTGAGCAGATTTGCCGCGTCCTGGCGTACTACAAACCGGAAGGTGAACTCTGTACCCGTAACGATCCGGAAGGCCGTCCGACGGTGTTTGACCGTTTACCAAAACTGCGTGGCGCACGCTGGATTGCGGTGGGGCGTCTGGACGTCAACACCTGCGGTCTGCTGCTGTTTACCACCGATGGTGAACTGGCAAACCGACTGATGCACCCAAGCCGTGAAGTCGAACGTGAATACGCCGTGCGCGTGTTTGGTCAGGTTGACGAAGACAAACTGCGTCAGCTGTCTCGCGGCGTGCAGCTGGAAGATGGCCCGGCGGCCTTTAAAACTATCAAGTTTGCCGGCGGTGAAGGGATCAACCAGTGGTATAACGTCACGCTGACCGAAGGGCGTAACCGTGAAGTCCGTCGCCTGTGGGAGGCCGTCGGTGTTCAGGTCAGCCGTCTGATCCGCGTTCGCTACGGCGATATCCCGCTGCCAAAAGGCCTGCCTCGCGGCGGCTATACCGAGCTGGATCTGGCGCAGACCAACTACCTGCGTGAGCTGGTGGAGCTGCCGGCAGAAACCACCACTAAAGTAGCGGTAGAGAAAGATCGTCGTCGTGTGAAGGCGAATCAGATTCGTCGCGCTGTCAAACGCCATAGCCAGGTGGGCAACAGCAGCAATCGCCGCTCTGGTGGCAGCCGTAACAACGGCTAATCTCCTGATGTCCGGTGGGTTCCCGCCGGACACCTCTTTGCAGTAAATCTTCCTGTAGTGCCTCTACCGCTGTCGTCATTGACGCTGGCGTACCATCATGCGTGGTGGGTACGGCGAGCGCTTAGTAATCAATTCCCATCTGCGCTTTGATCCCGGCATCGAAGGCGTGCTTCACCGGCCGCAGCTCGCTGACGGTATCGGCCAGGTCGATTAACTCGCGATGACAGCCGCGCCCGGTGATAATCACCGTTTGTTGGGCAGGGCGGTTGCGCAGTGCCGACAGCACCTCTTCAAGCGGCAGGTAGTCGTAGGCCACCATGTAGGTCAGCTCGTCAAGCAGAACCATATCCAGCGTCTCGTCAGCCAGCATCCGCCGCGCGTGTTGCCAGACGGCGAGGCAGGCAGCGGTGTCGCTTTCCCGATCCTGGGTATTCCAGGTAAACCCGGTGGCCATCACCTGAAATTCAACCCCGTGTGGCTCCAGCAGGTTGCGCTCGCCATTGGGCCAGGTACCTTTAATAAACTGGATGACGCCGGCTTTTTTACCATGCCCGATGGCACGGGTGACGGTGCCAAAACCGGCGGTGGTTTTTCCTTTCCCGTTACCGGTGAACACGATAACAATGCCGCGTTCTTCCTGCGCTGCCGCCACTCGGGCGTCGACTTTATCTTTTACCCGCTGCTGGCGTTCACGGTAACGTTCATCACTCATTGTGCAATTCCTGGTTTGCGCCCGGGCTGGGCATCGAAGGTCATTCCCGTCTTACGACGGCTGTCATCGCCCATCAACCATAAATAGACCGGCATGATATCGGCGGGAGTTTTCAGCTTTTGCGGATCTTCCGTCGGGAAGGCATTGGCGCGCATTTTGGTGCGCGTGCCACCCGGATTAATGCAGTTCACCCGCAGGTGACGGCTCTGATACTCTTCGGCCAGCACCTGCATCATCCCTTCAGTCGCAAACTTGGAGGCAGCGTATGCGCCCCAGTTGGCGCGTCCCTGACGGCCAACGCTGGAGGAGGTGAAGACCAATGAGCCCGACTCGGACTTCAGTAATAAAGGAAGCAGGGCCTGGGTCAGCATAAAGGTGCCGTTGACGTTAACCTGCATTACCTGCTGCCAGACGTCCGGTTTTTGCTGGTCCATCGGACACACGTCGCCCAGCAGGCCGGCGTTATGCAGCACGCCATCGAGGCGCGGGTAGTGGATGCTTATCTGTTGCGCCAGCTGCTGACACGCCTGAGGGGTACAGGTGAGCAGATCCAGCGTAAACCACGGCGCGGGGATCCCGCCGGCCTGTTGAATTTCATGCGAGACGCTTTTCAGCTTCTCTTCGTTACGCCCGACCAGGATAACGCTGGCGTTGTAGCGCGCGTAGGTCAGCGCGGCTTCACGACCGATCCCATCGCTGGCGCCGGTAACCAGAATGATGCGATCTTTTAATAAATGACTCTGCGGCTGATAGTGCACGGCGACTCCTTGAGCAATCTGCAGACGATCGCACGGTGTATTCGGTATCTCACTTTTGCGTTTTATGCCTGAAACAGGCGGCTATTGCAATCGGCGAAGGGGGAAACACGTATCGAAATGAATATCTTGCAACGTTTTCAGCGTCGCTAAAAAAAAGAGGAACGAGCCTCGTACCGCACACAAAGCGCAGAGACTTCCTGAAGGCGGCTGATGTACACTGTGCTTCAACGTCAGTGGTTTACACAAGGTGAAAACGTGGAATTACTTGCTCAATATGGCCTGTTTTTGGCCAAAATCGTGACAGTGGTTGTCGCGATTGCGGTTATTGCCGCAATTATCGTTAACCAGGCTCTGCGCAAGAAACAGCGCGGTGAGCTGCGGGTGACTAATCTTAGCGAGCAATACAAGGATATGCGGGAAGAGCTGGCGGTAGCGCTGCTCGATGGCCCGCATCAAAAGCTCTGGCATAAAGCGCAAAAGAAAAAGCTCAAGCAGGAGGCGAAAGCCGCCAAAGCGCGAGCCAAACTGGGATCGGCGGAGCCGGACAGCAAACCGCGTGCCTGGGTGCTGGATTTTAAAGGCAGTATGGATGCGCACGAAGTCGGTAGCCTGCGCGAAGAGATAACCGCAGTGCTGGCGGCGGTAAAACCCCGCGACCAGGTTATTCTGCGTCTGGAAAGCCCCGGTGGCGTGGTCCACGGTTATGGCCTGGCAGCCTCGCAACTGCAGCGTCTGCGTGACAAAAAAATTCCACTCACCGTCGCGGTCGATAAAGTCGCGGCCAGCGGTGGCTATATGATGGCCTGCGTGGCGAACAACATTGTTGCCGCTCCCTTTGCCATCCTCGGCTCTATCGGTGTGGTGGCGCAGATCCCAAACCTTCACCGTTTCCTGAAGAGCAAAGAGATCGATATTGAGCTGCATACCGCCGGGCAGTACAAACGGACCTTAACACTGCTGGGTGAGAACACCGATGAAGGCCGCCGCAAGTTCCGCGAAGACCTGAACGAGACCCATCAGTTGTTCAAAGATTTTGTCCATGAAATGCGCCCCTCGCTGGATATCGAGCAAGTGGCAACCGGTGAACACTGGTATGGCGTGCAGGCGCTGGAGAAGGGGCTGGTGGACGCGGTGAAAACCAGTGACGAGCTGCTTCTGGGCCTGATTGACACTCATGACGTGATTGCCGTGCGTTACCAGCAGCGTAAAAAAATGCTCGACCGCTTTACCGGGAGCGCCGCGGAAAGTGCCGACCGGTTACTGCTCCGCTGGTGGCAGCGGGGACAAAAACCGCTGATGTAACTGACTTATCAAACAACAACGCGAGGCAAATGCCTCGCGTTGACATTATGGGCTTTGGATATATTACAAAGCCTAATCTGCCAGGTGGTATTTGTCTGACAGCGTATGCGCCAGATATTTGAACATATTAAATACCGCAGTGCTCCTGGGCGTTGGCAGGCCTTGCTCATCAAGATAAAACTCGCCGCTGAAAACCAGTACGCCATTACGTTGAACAACGTCGGTCGCTTCGATTCCGGCGAGCGTGTCTTCATGTTCACGAATGAGTTTATTCGCTACTTCAAGTAGTGTCTGGCGATCGATAGGTTGGGTTGTATCTTGCATAACGGACTCCTGTGTTTCTTCCTGCGATAGTTTACGCCGCGTGGCGAGCAGGGGCAAATTTTCCATTTAGAATACATGGATAATGGCAAGGGTCTAAGAAACATGACTTTACTGGCAGGATTTGCATTTGCATGCTAATAAAGTTGCGTAACGAATTTTATCAGGTACAGTGTGACGCTTTCGGCGATCTGGCAACAGATTTGCTTGACATTCGGCCAAAAATTCTTCGTGCTATGTCACCTGACGGGCAAACGTCAGTAAACTCAGCTATCTGGTTTTATGGATGTGAAACCAGACGTGCAAAGGGTTGATATCCATCGACGGCGTCGCAACATTTGACGTACGCCACCCATGGATGGTGAATCAACATGTGCGATCTATTCCTGGATGAATCAAATTAGGTAAAGGTGAATATGGGTAAAGCTCTCGTTATCGTTGAGTCCCCGGCAAAAGCCAAAACGATCAATAAGTATCTGGGTAATGACTACGTGGTGAAATCCAGCGTCGGTCATATCCGCGATTTGCCGACCAGTGGCTCAGCCTCCAAAAAGAGCGCCGACTCTACCTCCACCAAAGGGGCTAAAAAGCCTAAAAAGGATGAACGTAGCGCTCTGGTCAATCGTATGGGCGTCGACCCATGGCATGACTGGGATGCACAGTACGAAGTACTTCCGGGTAAAGAAAAGGTAGTTTCAGAACTCAAACAGTTGGCTGAAAAAGCCGACCATATCTATCTCGCAACTGACCTTGACCGCGAAGGGGAGGCCATTGCATGGCACCTGCGGGAAGTTATCGGTGGAGATGA
This sequence comes from Enterobacter sp. JUb54, assembly GCF_014298075.1. Lineage (GTDB taxonomy): Bacteria > Pseudomonadota > Gammaproteobacteria > Enterobacterales > Enterobacteriaceae > Klebsiella > Klebsiella lignicola. The sequence goes on along the minus strand of NZ_CP060418.1, from coordinate 1,715,363 downwards.
AAAACGCTATAGCCGCGTGGTGTTCAATGAAATCACTAAAAACGCGATCCGTCAGGCATTTGATAAGCCAGGCGAGCTGAATATCGATCGTGTGAATGCCCAGCAGGCGCGTCGCTTTATGGACCGCGTCGTGGGCTATATGGTTTCTCCGCTGCTGTGGAAAAAAATTGCGCGTGGCCTGTCTGCCGGCCGAGTCCAGTCCGTTGCTGTGCGTCTGGTGGTTGAACGCGAACGCGAAATTAAAGCCTTCGTCCCGGAAGAGTTCTGGGAAATCGACGCCAGTACCACCACGCCGGGGGGCGATGCCCTACCGCTGGAAGTCACGCATAAGCACGACAAGCCATTCCGTCCGGTTAACCGTGACGAGACCATGGCCGCGGTGGCGTTGCTGGAAAAAGCCAGCTACAGCGTCCTCGAGCGTGAAGATAAACCGACCAGCAGCAAGCCGGGTGCGCCGTTTATCACCTCGACGTTGCAGCAGGCCGCCAGTACGCGTCTGGGCTTTGGGGTAAAGAAAACCATGATGATGGCGCAGCGTCTCTATGAGGCGGGCTACATCACCTATATGCGTACCGACTCCACCAACCTGAGCCAGGACGCGCTCAGCATGGTTCGCGGGTATATCGACGATAACTTTGGTAAAAAGTATCTGCCGGAAAACGCCAACCAGTACACCAGCAAAGAAAACTCGCAGGAAGCGCACGAAGCGATTCGTCCTTCTGATGTGAGCGTGATGGCTGAAGACCTGAAAGGGATGGAAGCGGACGCGCTGAAACTGTATCAGCTGATCTGGCGCCAGTTTGTCGCCTGTCAGATGACACCGGCGCAGTACGACTCCACCACGCTGACCGTGAAGGCCGGTGACTTCAAACTGAAAGCGCGTGGTCGTACCCTGCGCTTTGACGGTTGGACCAAAGTGATGCCGGCGCTGCGTAAAGGCGATGAAGATCGCACCTTACCGGTGGTCAATCAGGGCGAGAGCCTGACCCTGGTTGAACTGATGCCAGCGCAGCACTTCACCAAACCGCCGGCGCGCTTTAGTGAAGCGTCGTTGGTAAAAGAGCTGGAGAAACGCGGTATCGGCCGTCCGTCTACCTATGCGTCGATCATCTCGACCATTCAGGATCGCGGTTACGTGCGGGTAGAAAACCGTCGCTTCTATGCAGAAAAAATGGGTGAGATTGTCACCGATCGCCTCGAAGAGAACTTCCGCGATCTGATGAACTACGATTTCACCGCGCAGATGGAAGACCGTCTTGACCAGGTGGCTAACCACCAGGCCGAGTGGCGTAAGGTGCTGGACCACTTCTTTGGCGACTTCACCACCCAGCTGGAAACGGCTGAGAAGGATCCGGAAGAGGGCGGCATGCAGCCGAACCCGATGGTGCTGACCAGCATCGACTGTCCGACCTGTGGCCGCAAGATGGGTATTCGTACCGCCAGCACCGGTGTGTTCCTCGGCTGCTCTGGCTACGCGTTGCCGCCGAAAGAACGCTGCAAAACCACCATTAACCTGGTGCCGGAAAATGAAGTGCTCAACGTGCTGGAAGGCGATGACGCCGAAACCAACGCGCTGCGTGCCAAACGTCGTTGCCAGAAATGCGGCACGGCGATGGACAGCTACCTGATCGATCCGAAGCGCAAGCTGCACGTCTGTGGTAACAACCCGACCTGCGACGGCTACGAGATTGAAGAGGGCGAATTCCGCATCAAGGGCTATGACGGCCCGGTCGTGGAGTGCGAGAAATGTGGTTCTGAAATGCACCTGAAAATGGGGCGTTTCGGCAAATACATGGCCTGCACCAACGACGAATGTAAGAATACGCGTAAAATTCTGCGTAATGGCGAAGTGGCTCCGCCGAAGGAAGATCCGGTTCCATTACCGGAACTGCCTTGTGAAAAATCGGATGCCTATTTTGTGCTGCGTGATGGTGCGGCAGGGGTCTTCCTTGCGGCTAACACCTTCCCGAAATCACGTGAAACACGTGCGCCATTAGTTGAAGAACTGTACCGCTTCCGCGATCGTCTGGCCGAGAAACTGCGTTATCTCGCCGATGCACCGCAGCAGGATCCTGAAGGCAACAAAACGCTGGTGCGTTTTAGCCGTAAGACCAAGCAGCAGTACGTGGCCTCAGAGAAAGATGGCAAAGCGACCGGCTGGTCAGCCTTCTATATTGATGGCAAATGGACTGAAGCGAAAAAGTAAGCGCATGACTCTCCTTGAAAGGGCCGCATAGCGGCCCTTTTTCTTGCTGATTTTTCAGCTAAAATGGTTTTTATTCCCCGCCTGAACGCTGCCTTATAACCGGCTTATTATTTTTTGTTAGTGTCTATACACTGAAGGTATAAATGATATAGTGGTTATAGTTAATCTCTTTTTTATTATTAAATCGTCTTATACATCATCGTTTCAGCGTGCCTGATGGCGATATCACTGCAACCCGCAGGGATCGTCCTGGCGTGCAACAGACCTCAATCGATTGAAACGTTCATGTATCAAGCTGGCTCATTTTACGCGTTAACGGATATCAGCCATGAAATTACAGCAGCTCCGCTACATCGTTGAGGTGGTTAACCATAATCTGAACGTCTCTTCTACTGCCGAAGGCCTGTATACCTCACAGCCCGGCATCAGTAAGCAGGTTCGGATGCTGGAAGATGAACTTGGCATTCAGATTTTTGCCCGTAGCGGCAAACACTTAACTCAGGTCACTCCTGCCGGCCAGGAGATCATCCGTATTGCACGCGAAGTGCTGTCCAAGGTTGATGCGATTAAATCGGTGGCCGGCGAACATACCTGGCCCGACAAAGGCTCATTGTACGTGGCCACCACCCACACCCAGGCCCGCTATGCGCTCCCTGGCGTGATTAAGGGCTTTATTGAACGTTATCCTCGAGTCTCTCTGCATATGCATCAGGGCTCGCCGACGCAGATTGCTGAAGCGGTCTCAAAGGGCAATGCCGATTTCGCCATCGCCACCGAAGCGCTGCATCTGTACGATGACCTGGTGATGCTACCGTGCTACCACTGGAATCGCTCGATCGTGGTGACGCCGGAACATCCGCTGGCCTCCCGAGGCTCGGTGACGATTGAAGAGCTGGCGCAATACCCGCTGGTGACCTACACCTTTGGCTTTACCGGCCGCTCCGAACTGGATACCGCGTTTAACCGTGCCGGGCTGACGCCGCGTATCGTCTTCACCGCCACCGATGCCGATGTCATCAAAACCTATGTGCGTCTGGGCCTTGGCGTCGGGGTGATTGCCAGCATGGCGGTTGATCCGGTCTCCGATCCGGATCTCGTCAAGCTGGATGCTAACGGCATCTTCAGCCACAGCACCACCAAAATAGGCTTCCGTCGCAGCACCTTCCTGCGTAGCTATATGTATGATTTTATTCAACGTTTTGCGCCGCATTTGACGCGTGATGTGGTTGATACGGCGGTGGCTTTACGTTCGAATGAAGACATTGAGGCGATGTTTAAAGATATTAAACTGCCGGAAAAGTGAGAGCACTGCATATCTGGCATCCCCGGGTGGGATGCCAAATCCTATAATGGCCCTTAATTACATTTGTAAACGTCGTCTAAATCACAAAAATCATTATTTCTATTAACACGAATGCAAATATACCCGGTGGGGTCAAAATAATAATCAAAGATAATAGGAGAAATCAGAATTCACTGGATTAATTTATTATCTCTAATTAAGCTTTAACTGTACCTGATAATTTTAGCGATTGGTGGTGATAAAATGATTAGTGATATCGATTATATGAAGTTGGCGATGTCACAGGAAAGTGACAAAACGGAGATTGATCCTGTGTTGAGGAGTCGGGCCTGGAGCGCCGTACTCATCGGGTTAGCGATGTTCTGGAGTATCATCGCGCTCGTCGTCTGTAACGTTTGGATCATCAGCTGAGCGTACATTTTCTGGAAGGCGGTATGTTTCATTTTTATGACAGCGAAATCGTGAGAAATTATTTTAGTTAATAACCCGCGGCGACAAGGAGGATATATTTCGCGACCACAAGTTTTAAACAATCATCCCTTCTGTTGAACTAATCGTCAGACACCTGGCGATTAGTTCTTTCTGTACTCATGTACTAATACGATTCCCTCAGACATATTCCTTTCTATCAATTTCATTCGACAATATACCCTGTCTTTATTCAGGTTTTTTGTTTTTAGCGCTTTTGCCGATTTTAGCAATTTGGGTTGTTATCAAAGTGTTATGGCTGGGATGTGTTATCTTTATTATTAACCCTGAGGAGATTCAGGGCATGCCATCCCTGCAATAAAGGAGGAGCTATGTCGTCAACCCTACGAGCAGCCAGTAAGGATACGCTACAGGTCAAAAATAAAACCTACCATTACTACAGCTTACCGCTGGCCGCTAAACAACTGGGCGATCTGACCCGTCTACCCAAATCGCTCAAAGTACTGCTGGAAAACCTGCTGCGCTGGCAGGACGGTGACTCCGTGACCGCCGAAGACATTCAGGCCCTCGCGGGCTGGCTTGAACATGCGCATGCTGACCGGGAGATTGCCTATCGTCCTGCGCGCGTGTTGATGCAAGATTTTACCGGCGTCCCGGCAGTGGTCGATTTAGCCGCCATGCGTGAAGCGGTAAAACGGTTGGGAGGAGATACGGCGAAGGTTAATCCGCTGTCGCCCGTTGATCTGGTGATTGACCACTCGGTGACGGTCGACCGCTTTGGCCATCAGTCGGCGTTCGAAGAGAACGTCCGCCTTGAAATGGAACGCAACCACGAACGGTATGTGTTCCTGCGCTGGGGGCAGCAGGCCTTCAGCCGCTTCAGCGTCGTGCCGCCGGGCACCGGTATTTGCCACCAGGTTAACCTCGAATACCTCGGGAAAGCGGTCTGGAGCGAAGAGCAAAACGGCGAGTGGCTCGCCTGGCCTGACACCCTGGTGGGAACCGACTCGCATACCACGATGATCAACGGGTTGGGGGTACTCGGCTGGGGCGTCGGCGGCATTGAAGCGGAAGCCGCAATGTTAGGACAGCCGGTCTCCATGCTGATCCCGGATGTGGTGGGCTTTAAGCTCAGCGGTAAACTGCGCGAAGGGATCACCGCCACCGACCTGGTGCTGACGGTAACCCAGATGCTGCGCCAGCATGGCGTGGTTGGTAAGTTTGTCGAATTCTATGGTGATGGTCTGGATTCACTGCCGCTGGCGGACCGTGCTACCATCGCCAATATGGCGCCTGAATACGGGGCGACCTGCGGTTTCTTCCCGATCGACGCCGTCACCCTGAGCTACATGCGCCTGAGTGGCCGCAGCGACGAGCAGGTGGCGCTGGTGGAAGCCTATGCCAAAGCGCAGGGCATGTGGCGCCAGTCCGGGGATGAGCCGGTCTTCACCAGCACGCTGGCGTTGGATATGGTTTCGGTGGAAGCCAGCCTGGCAGGGCCGAAGCGGCCGCAGGATCGCGTGGCGCTGGGCGATGTACCCAAGGCATTCACCGCCAGCAGCGAGCTGGAAGTCAATCGGGCACAAAACGCTCGTCAGCCGGTAGACTATACGCTGAACGGACACCATTACGCTTTGCCGGACGGTGCAGTGGCCATTGCCGCCATTACGTCGTGCACCAATACCTCCAACCCCAGCGTGCTGATGGCGGCCGGTCTGCTGGCGAAAAAAGCGGTGGAACTGGGCCTCAAACCACAGCCGTGGGTCAAAGCATCGCTGGCGCCGGGGTCCAAAGTGGTCTCGGATTACCTGGCGCATGCCGGACTGACGCCGTACCTCGATGCGCTTGGTTTTAACCTCGTCGGTTATGGCTGCACCACCTGTATCGGTAACTCCGGGCCGCTGCCAGAACCGATCGAAGAGGCCATCAAAAAAGGTGATTTAACCGTCGGCGCGGTGCTGTCGGGTAACCGTAACTTTGAAGGGCGCATTCATCCGCTGGTGAAAACCAACTGGCTGGCGTCGCCGCCGCTGGTGGTGGCCTATGCGCTGGCCGGGAATATGAACATCAACCTGACGAGCGACCCGCTGGGTACCAGTAAAGAGGGGCAGCCGGTCTATCTGAAAGATATCTGGCCGAGCGGCCATGAGATTGCTCGGGCGGTGGAGCAGGTCTCGACCGAGATGTTCCACAAAGAGTACGCGGAGGTGTTTGAAGGTACTGCGGAGTGGAAAGCGATTGAGGTCGAACGCTCCGACACCTATGACTGGCAGGAAGACTCCACCTACATTCGCCTGTCGCCCTTTTTTGATGACATGGGGGTACAGCCGAAGCCGGTGGAAGATATTCACGGGGCGCGCATTCTGGCGATGCTCGGGGACTCGGTCACTACCGACCATATTTCCCCTGCCGGGAGTATCAAAGCCGACAGCCCGGCCGGGCGCTATTTGCAAGAGCACGGCGTGGCGCGCGCGGACTTTAACTCCTACGGCTCCCGTCGCGGTAACCACGAAGTGATGATGCGCGGTACTTTTGCCAACATCCGTATTCGCAACGAAATGGTACCGGGCGTTGAGGGGGGGATGACCCGCCACCTGCCGGGCAGCGAACCAATCGCTATCTATGACGCGGCGATGCAGTATAAACGCGAGGGCGTACCGCTGGCGGTGGTCGCCGGGAAAGAGTACGGCTCCGGCTCCAGCCGCGACTGGGCAGCTAAAGGGCCGCGTCTGCTGGGCGTGCGGGTGGTGATTGCCGAGTCCTTCGAGCGTATTCACCGTTCTAACCTGATTGGGATGGGGATCCTGCCGCTGGAGTTCCCGCAGGGCGTCACGCGCAAAACGCTGGGCCTCAGTGGTGAAGAGCAGATCGACATCGGCAATCTTCAGGCGCTACAGCCTGGTGCAACGGTTGAGGTGGTCTTAACGCGCGCGGACGGCAGGCGGGAAGTGCTTGACTGCCGCTGCCGCATCGATACCGCCACAGAGCTCACCTACTATCAGAATGACGGCATTCTGCATTATGTGATCCGCAATATGCTGTAAATGTTGTAAAAAAAGGGCCAGCAATCGCTGGCCCTGAATCTTTTCAGACACCTTACTTATTCAGCAGGTGACCCATCTTCGCGGCTTTCGTATCCAGATAATGGGCATTCTTCGGATTGCGGCCGACAATCAGCGGCACGCGCTCGACGATATTGATACCGGCTTCGGTCAGGATTTCGACCTTCTTCGGGTTGTTGGTCAGCAGACGAACCTGGTCAACATGCAGAAGTTTGAACATATCGGCACACAGCGTGAAATCGCGCTCATCGGCGGCAAAACCCAGCTGATGGTTCGCTTCTACGGTGTCGTAGCCCTGATCCTGTAACGCATAGGCGCGGATCTTATTCAGCAGACCGATATTACGGCCTTCCTGACGATGGTACAGCAGAATGCCGCGTCCCTCTTCGGCAATATGGGAAAGGGCCGCTTCCAGCTGAAAACCACAATCACAACGCAGACTAAAAAGGGCATCGCCCGTTAAGCACTCAGAGTGTACGCGAGCCAGGACGGGCTGCTGGCCCGAAATGTCGCCGAATACCAGTGCGACATGGTCCTGCCCGGTTGCCAGTTCTTCAAATCCCACCATCAGGAAATCGCCCCAGGGGGTTGGCAGTTTGGCTTCTGCCACACGTTTAAGCTGCATGTGATTCTCCAGATTTTGTCAGCACCTGAATGTGCTTTCTGTTTGCCGCTATTTTGCCACAATGCCGTGACGTTCTCCTAATTACGCACGGCTGCCTGCGCGTAAAGCGCACAAACGAACCACTTTCCGTTATGATAGTCGGAAGATGAAATAAGGAGATAAGATGCTGTCGATAGCCAGACGAACTGCCGTTGCGGCGACACTGCTCATTGTTATGCCCGCCGTGGTCTGGATATCCGGATGGAAGTGGCAGCCCGGACTGCATGGTGCCGAACTCAAACTGCTGTACTGGGTGACCGAGAGCGTGACCCAGCCGTGGGGAATTATCACCCATACGCTGTTATGCGGCTGGTTCCTGTGGTGTCTGCGTTTTCGCCTGCGCGCGGCCGTGGTGCTGTTTATGATACTGGCGGCGGCAATATTGCTGGGGCAGGGCATTAAATCCTGGATTAAAGAGCAGGCGCAGGAACCGCGCCCGTATGTGGTCTGGTTAGAAAAGAGTCAACAGGTGCCCGTCGATCAATTCTACGCGTTAAAACGCAAAGAACGCGCTAAACTGGTGCATGAACAGCTGGCGCAGCAGCAGGATATTCCTAAATTCCTGCGTAAGCACTGGCAAAAAGAAACCGGGTTTGCGTTCCCTTCCGGCCACACCATGTTTGCCGCCAGCTGGGCGCTGCTCGGCGTGGGGCTGCTGTGGCCGCGTCGGCGTTGGTTGACCATGGCCGTTCTGCTGACGTGGGCAACGGCGGTGATGGGCAGCCGCCTGGCGCTGGGTATGCACTGGCCGCAGGACCTGATTGTTGCAACGCTTATCTCGTGGTTGCTGGTGACGCTGGCGACCTGGCTCACGCAGCGGCTGTGCGGTCCGCTTACGCCACCGGGCGAAGAGGCCCAGGATATTAAGAAACGGGCGATAAAACAGGAATAGCGTTGATTTTCGCGCCAGCCGGACACATATCCTGACAGGGTGTCATGCTTTTCCATTTCACCACTGCAGCGAAAATGATACTTTATAGGGCTGAATGCGGGATTTTTTCGCTCAACCCACAAAACGGGAAGTAGTGTGAAATATTTACTTATTTTCTTACTGGTACTCGCCATCTTCGTCATCTCGGTGACGCTGGGCGCGCAAAATGATCAACAGGTCACCTTCAACTATCTGCTTGCGCAGGGTGAATTCCGTATTTCAACGTTGCTGGCGGTCCTTTTCGCCGCAGGTTTTGCGATTGGCTGGCTGATTTGCGGCCTTTTCTGGCTGCGGGTACGCGTTTCCCTGGTTCGCGCTGAACGTAAAATTAAGCGTCTCGAACATCAAATTGCTCCTGCCAGCACCACGCCGGCTGGCGCAGCCGTTCCTGCGCTGAAGGAATAATCATTTATGCTGGAGTTGTTGTTTCTGCTTTTGCCCGTTGCCGCTGCTTATGGATGGTATATGGGGCGCAGAAGTGCACAACAGTCCAAACAGGACGATGCGAGCCGCCTGTCACGTGATTACGTGACCGGGGTGAACTTCCTGTTGAGCAATCAGCAGGATAAAGCCGTGGATCTGTTCCTCGACATGCTGAAAGAGGACACCGGCACCGTTGAGGCCCACCTGACGCTGGGTAACCTGTTCCGCTCCCGCGGCGAGGTTGACCGGGCAATTCGTATTCACCAGAGCCTGATGGAAAGCGCCTCGCTGACCTACGACCAGCGACTGCTGGCCGTGCAGCAGCTTGGTCGCGACTACATGGCCGCCGGCCTCTACGACCGCGCGGAAGATATGTTCAAGCAGCTGGTAGACGAGACCGATTTTCGCCTTGGCGCGTTGCAGCAGTTGCTGCAAATCTATCAGGCCACCAGCGACTGGCAGTCTGCTATTGATGTCGCCGAACGGCTGGTTAAGCTCGGCAAAGAAAAACACCGGGGCGATATCGCCAACTTCTGGTGTGAGCTGGCGCTGCAGCAGATGGCAAACAGCGATATGGACAAAGCCATGACGCTGCTGAAGAAAGGCGCAGCGGCTGACCGCAACAGCGCCCGGGTATCGATAATGATGGGCCGGGTGTGGATGGAGAAGGGCGACTACGCTAAAGCGGTAGAAAGCCTCGAGCGGGTCATCAATCAGGATAAAGAGCTGGTGGGGGAAACCCTCGATATGCTGCAGACCTGCTACCAGCAGCTGGGGAAACTCGACGAGTGGGAGCAGTTCTTACGCCGCTGTGCCGATGAAAACACCGGCGCCACCGCCGAGCTGATGCTGGCGCAAATTCTTGAGCAGCGGGAAGGGATCGAGTCTGCGCAAAACTATGTGACCCGCCAGCTGGAGCGTCATCCGACTATGCGGGTGTTCCACAAGCTGATGGACTATCACCTCAATGAAGCCGAAGAAGGGCGCGCGAAAGAGAGCCTCGGCGTGCTGCGCAATATGGTGGGTGAGCAGGTGCGCAGTAAACCGCGCTATCGCTGCCAGAAATGTGGTTTCACCGCCCATACGCTCTACTGGCACTGCCCGTCCTGCCGCTCATGGTCAACCATTAAACCGATTCGCGGCCTCGACGGACAATAACCGCCGCAAGGTCTAAAAAAAGTCGCGTTTTAGTTACAACATACTAATGAGTTTATCGCGTTTCACCACTTCAGCGCCGCAGACAGCCTCGTCTGGCAGGGGATAAAAGCAGCCTGTCAATTTGCCGATATCGCAGGTAGAATGCTGCCCGTTTACCTTTTTTGCGCCAGACGGCGCCTATCAACAATTAAGGTCTGGTCACGATGTCTACTGCTACCTCTTCTCCTCGCGTTGTTACATCCTCTCCGGTTGTTGTTGCGCTCGATTATGATAACCGCGACAAAGCGCTGGCATTTGTTGACCTTATCGACCCGCGCGATTGCCGCCTGAAGGTGGGCAAAGAGATGTTTACGCTGCTGGGGCCGCAGTTTGTTCGCGATCTGCATCAGCGTGGCTTCGAGGTGTTCCTCGATCTGAAATTCCATGATATCCCGAACACCACCGCTCGTGCTGTGGCAGCGGCGGCAGAGCTTGGCGTCTGGATGGTTAACGTGCATGCCTCCGGCGGCGCGCGGATGATGACCGCGGCGCGTGAAGCGCTGCTGCCGTTTGGTAACGATGCGCCACTGCTGATTGCCGTAACCGTACTGACCAGTATGGAAGCCTGCGACCTGCAGGATCTCGGGATCACGTTATCGCCTGCCGATCATGCAGCGAAGCTGGCGGCATTAACCCAGCGCTGTGGTCTGGATGGCGTGGTGTGCTCGGCGCAAGAAGCGGTGCGCTTCAAGCAGGAGCTGGGCCAGGCATTTAAGCTGGTCACGCCGGGTATCCGTCCGCAGGGCAGCGACGCGGGCGATCAGCGTCGTATTATGACCCCGGAACAGGCACAGGAAGCCGGCGTTGACTATATGGTTATCGGTCGTCCGGTCACCCAGTCTGCGGACCCGGCTGCGACCTTACGCAGCATCAATGCATCACTGCACAAGGGGGCATAATGAGCGATTCTAATAGCCGGCTGGTCTATTCGACCGACAGCGGCCGCATCGATGAACCCAAGGCGGTGGTGGAACGTCCGAAAGGTGACGGCGTGGTACGCATTCAGCGCCAGACCAGCGGCCGTAAAGGTAAGGGCGTATGCCTGATCACCGGAATCGACCTCGATGATGATGCGCTGGCGAAACTGGCCGCTGAGCTGAAAAAGAAATGCGGCTGCGGCGGTTCAGTTAAGGACGGTATTATTGAGATTCAGGGAGATAAGCGGGATCTGCTGAAATCGCTGCTGGAAGCCAAAGGCATGAAAGTAAAACTGGCGGGCGGTTAATATGACAAGGCCACGGTAAATACCGTGGCCTTGATACTTTCAGGTGCGTAAGTCTGATGAAGTAAATTATTTTTATTGGTTGTTCAGTTTAAAACTTATTTGCCAACCTGGTGGCCGATAATCCCACCGACAGCCGCGCCACCCAGAGTCCCCAGGGTGCTACCATCGGTTAATACTGCGCCACCAATTGCGCCCGCACCCGCACCAATAGCGGTATTACGATCGCGTTTAGACCAGTTAGAGCAAGCGCTCAGAGACATTGCGACGGTGATAGCCAGTACTGCGGCAGCCATTTTTTTGCTCGTTGAAGTCATCATAATTTTTCTCCTGAATAATCTATTCATGGATCCAACTTCCCTTAAATCATAGCGTGATGCTCAGGCTTAAGGGCTATTCCATGAAACTTAAGTTGCGCAGGTGTTACTTTAATCACGCGGGTGATAGTCACTTCCTGTTATATCGCTAACATTAATTCTACTTTTTTTAAATTTTACCGGCAGGTAAAAACTCTTAATTGCCGGCTCGGAAAACTCTCAGATAGGCCGCGTGGCGCCTGCGCCCACGATGGTGGGCGGCGGAAGGAGAAGCGAAAGGAGAAGGGGATGACTGGGGAGAAATCAGCTGCAGCTGACGATATCAACGGTTAAACCATTGGCCGCCAGCTGCTGGCGTGCATCGTCACTCAGGTTTTCATCGGTAATCAGGCGGCTAAAGAGCGTCGTCGGCCCGAGCGGATACGGATGCACCACGCTGAACTTCGAACTGTCGCTCAACACAATGGCTTCACATCCTTTCGCCAGCACCGCGTTGACCACATCGGCGCGCATCATATCTTTCCCGGTAAAACCGGTTTCCGGCTGCCAGCCATCAATACCGATAAAGGCCTTGCTGAAATGCACCTGCTGGATAAATTGCCGGGTCAGGGGGCCGACCATGCTTTCGCTGCGTTTCTGGTACAGTCCGCCGAGCAGAATTACTTCGCCAGGGGTCTCCTTCAGCAGATGGGCAATATAGCTGCTGACGGTAATGATGGTGATATCCCCGCGCTCAGCCAGCGTACGGGCCAGCAGGGCGTTACAGCTGCCGTTTTCGATAAACACCGTCTCTCCGGCATTGACCAGGCTGGCGGCCCGGCTGGCGAGCTCTCGCTTGATAGAGAAGTAGGTCATCATGCGGGTTTCGACATCTTCACTGTCCAACGGAACGGCGAAACCGTGAGTCCGGCGCAGATAGCTCTGCTTTTCCAGTAAATTTAAATCCTGGCGAATCGTAACTTCGGAAACACCGGTCATTTTGGCGAGATCGGCCACGCTCATGCGGCCTTTATCGATGACCATTTGCAAAATACTTTGTTGTCGGGCGTTCATAGCAACATCGCAGTTAGAGGGCTATTTTGCCGACAATCGACTCCAGCGGGCGATTGTGGCGAGATGGACGTTCAGATTTCCCAGGGTGCTTTTGGCTGGCCGGGCTTTGTTTCCGCTTGATCGTCAGTGAGCGCCTGAAGCTCCGCTTTCAGGATCTCCAGATTGTGGATCGCAGAGTGATAATCTCCAGCAACCAGAATATCCAGCACGGTATCGATGCGTTGGGCGAGCAGGCGGGCATTCAATTCAGACATAGCATTATCCTGGTGACAAAAACGAATGAAATCAATGATGCAAAAAACGGATGAAAAAGAGAAGTGAAAAAATAGCACAACATAAATCATTCGAGCATAAATGGCGGAGAAATGCGGTCAAATGAGGTGATAAAAAGAGCGGCCCCTGGGTTCAGGAGCCGCTGAGGCGTGCTATCAGGCGAACGGACGCGCGATGACGCTGCGGGTTTCCATGCGAACTTCAGCAATCTTGACGTCGATAACGTCAGTCACCTTGTAGACGGTCTCACCTTTGATCTGGACGGTGCCGTTTTCCTGGCTGCAGACCAGCTCATCGCGGACGGCGTGCAGGAACGGCGCCGGGATAAAGGCGACGGCGCCGTTATCCACCAGACGTACGCGCATACCGCCACGGCTGATATCAATGATTTCAGCGGCAAAACGGGTATCGGTCCCCGCCTGCGGATTCAGATAACGGGCATACAGCCAGTCACCGACATCGCGCTCGGCCATGCGGTTCAGGCGACGACGCTCGGCCATCTGAACGGCAACTTCATCCTGCGGACGAGAGGCACTTTCACCTTTGATAATCGCTTTCAGCAGACGATGGTTAATCATGTCGCCATACTTACGAATCGGTGAAGTCCAGGTGGCATAGGCTTCCAGGCCAAGGCCGAAGTGCGGGCCTGGCTCGGTGCTGATCTCTGCGTAGGACTGGAAACGACGAATGCGGCTGTCGAGGAAGCCTGATGGTTGGGCATCCAGTTCGCGACGCAGTTTACAGAAGCCGTCGAGGGTCAGGACTTCGACCGGATCAACATGCACGTCATGCGTTTTCAGCAGTGCTGCCAGCTGCTCGGTGTTCGCCGGATCAAAACCGGTATGAACGTTATAAACACCAAAGCCCAGCTTGTCGCGCAGGACACGAGCGGCGCAGATGTTGGCGGCAATCATTGACTCTTCGACGATGCGGTTGGCGATGCGGCGCGGTTCGGCCACGATATCCAGCACTTCGCCTTTTTCACCCAGCACGAAACGGTAGTCCGGGCGGTCTTTGAACACCAGCGCATGGGTCTGACGCCATTGGCTGCGGCGCAGGCAGACATCCTGCAGCAGGTTAATCTGCTGTGCGATAGCGTCGCTTTCTGGCTGCCAGCTGCCGGTTTTTTCCAGCCAGTCGGAGACGTTGTCATAAGCCAGCTTCGCTTTTGACTCGATGGTAGCGGCGAAGAATTCAATATCATCTTCGATAGTACCGTCGGCGGCCAGCGTCATGCGGCAGGCCAGAACCGGGCGCACAACCTGGGGGCGCAGCGAGCACAGGTCGTCAGACAGTTCACGCGGCAGCATCGGGATATTGAAGCCCGGCAGATAGTTGGTGAACGCGCGGATTTTTGCGGTCTGATCCAGCTTGCTACCTTCAGCAATCCAGGCGGTCGGATCGGCAATCGCGACGGTCAGGTGCAGTTTGCCGTCGTCGGCTGTCTCGACATACAGCGCATCATCCATATCTTCGGTGCTGGCGCTGTCGATGGTGACGAAGTCCAGCGCCGTTAAATCGCGACGTTCCAGACCTTCATCCTGCATCTCGGTGGCGACGCCATCCGGGGCTTCTTTTTCCAGATTATGGCGTGCCAGCGTGACCCACCAGGGAACGAAATGATCGTCACTGAAGGTAATGAACTGGGTTAATTCCGCGTAAAAACCACGGTCGCCTTTCAGCGGATGACGGCGCATTTCTGCAACGGCCCAGTCACCCTGTTGAAAATCATGGCTCACGCTACGGTCGGCGCGGCAAGGGATAGCGTCTTTCAGCAGCGGATGATCGGGAACAATCGACAGGCGGTCATCTTTCTTATGCACTTTACCGACGAAACGCGTCAGGAAAGGCTCAATCAATGTTTCCGGCTCAGCGCTTTCGCGCTCTTTTTCAGTGTGGATCACGGCGCTGATACGGTCGCCATGCATCACTTTTTTCATTTGCGGCGGCGGAATAAAGTAGCTTTTCTGCGCATCAACTTCGAGGAAGCCAAAGCCTTTTTCCGTACCCTTTACGACCCCTTCAACACGAGGAGTCTGAGAATGCAGTTGCTGTTTAAGCTGCGCGAGCAGCGGGTTGTCCTGAAACATAATTAGGTATTTTCGTGGCTAAAAGAGCGGCTGACATTTTTACGCGATAATGCCTGTTGCAGCAAGCGATGTTTGGCATTTTAGGTCTGCTGACTCACATTCCCGAGGGCGATTTTCAGACGATTAATCCAGCCGCACAAACCGCACCACGCCAGAATATCGATAATCTCTCGCGGCGAAAGCCCCTGCTCGATCAACGGGGTTAATTGCGCAGCGCTTAACCGGGCAGGAGCGCGGGTTAAAAGTTGTGCCGCCTGCAGCAGCGCGTACTCATCGGGATGGTTTTTTCCCCAGTGCGTCAGGCCGTTATCGTCATGACGCAGCAGTGTGGACAGCGCGTCGCTTTCTCCGTCCGTCTGCACCCAGGCGTTAAAACAGCTGACGCTTCCGTTGATGCGGGCGGACAGCAGCGCCATCGACGCGGCATGGGGCTGAAGGTCGTGTAAACGGCCCAGCAGGGTATTCTGGGTTTTGAAAATGGCTTCGTGGGTCGCCAGCAGCGGCGCCAGCGCGGAAAATTCAGAGTGTGGCTGACAGCTTGCCAGCAGGGCCTGGCGATCATCATCCGCATAGCGCCATTCGGTTTCGTTCACATCGGGCTGCCAGCTGACGGGATCGGGCGAAAACAGCTCTGCCGGGGCATCGTCTTGCTGCGGCATACCCGGCATCCAGCGCACCGGGAAGCCCATTAGCGCGTGAAAGGTGGCAATGGTCCGCGCCTGAAAGCCGATAAAGCCAATAATTTGATTGATGAGGATGATATCGCGTGGGGTTAAGCCCACCTCATCGAGCTGGCTGCGGGACAGCGCGGTAATTACCGACGGGGAACTGGCTAACTGGCGGGCATATTGCGTAATTTGTGCCAGCCGGCGATTGCTTTCCCGGGAAGAGTCCGGGCCGGACAGCGGCGCGAGGCGTGCGGCATAATGATTACACAGCCGCTGGACGCCATACACCTGGGCGACGGTCAGGGCGGTGCTCAGGCGATCGTAGGCACTCAATGTATGTAATCGGTTGACCATCACGGTGGCAGGGAAAAAGGCATCGGCCAGCCGCCTGGCCGGCAGCAGCCAGCCTGCATGCACCTGGCTCCAGGCTTCCGGCAACGTCAGATCGAGTAAAAAGCGGTCTTCGACATCGGCGGCTTCAGGGACGAGTGGCAGTACATCGACCGGGCAGATGGTTGACTGGGTTTCATGATACCAGTGATTTTTGCCATAAACGCGGCGTTGCTCCATGGGCGTTCCTTGATAGGTATATGACTAGCCGCACTTTTGTGGGCCATATATGCATAACTATCCTGGCGTAACCCTGAGGCAGTAGAAAATATTGATCCGTGCTAACAAATAGCGGATTGGAATAACAGAAAGGGGAACAGGCGGGGGAGACCCCTCCTCAGAGACCCGAGGAGGGGAAGGAACTTATTTCAGTTCCAGCTCATTCATTGCCGCGATGCTAAAGCCACCATCGACATGAACGACTTCACCGGAGATACCGGCAGACAGGTCAGAGCACAGGAAGGCTGCGCTGTTGCCGACGTCTTCGGTAGTGACGGTGCGACGAATCGGGGTAACCGCTTCGCAGTGGGCCAGCATTTTACGGAAATCTTTGATCCCGGATGCTGCCAGAGTACGGATCGGACCCGCAGAGATAGCGTTGACGCGCACGCCTTCCGGACCCATCGCGTTCGCCATATAGCGTACGTTAGCTTCCAGGGATGCTTTCGCCAGACCCATGACGTTGTAGTTCGGGATTGCGCGCTCTGCGCCCAGGTAGGACAGGGTCAGCAGGGCCGAACCCGGATTCAGCATGCCGCGGCAGGCTTTCGCCATCGCCACGAAGCTGTAAGCGCTGATGTCGTGGGCAATTTTGAAGCCTTCACGGGTGACCGCGTTAACGTAATCGCCGTCCAGCTGATCCGCCGGTGCGAAACCGATGGAGTGAACGAAACCGTCAAACTTCGGCCACACGTTGCTCAGTTCAGTGAACAGAGACTCGATGCTCTCATCTTCAGCCACGTCGCACGGCAGTACGATGTTTGAACCCAGTGCCGCAGCAAATTCTTCCACACGACCTTTCAGTTTTTCGTTCTGATAGGTGAACGCCAGTTCAGCCCCTTCACGGTGCATTGCTTGCGCAATACCGTAGGCGATGGACAGTTTGCTGGCAACGCCAGTCACCAGAATGCGCTTACCGGAAAGAAAACCCATAGCTTTAATCCTTATCGTTATTGCTTATTTTTACTTTAACAATCATGGGGTTAAGGTTGTTATTTCAAAATAACTCAAATTTAGCCGAGAATTATATCCCACTGACGACCCCTTGTGTCACGCTATTTTCGTGTCTTCACACGTAATGACGACCGGACACCCTCCAGTATATCACCGGATATCAGCCCCGTTTGACGTCATTCACCCGGCCAATTTCACTCGGGTGACGGGTAATTTGGGCCAGCAATAACAGGGCATCGGCAGAGTCCGGCGTCATGATGCCAGGCGACTCCCCCTGCCAGCCGACCCCTGAGCGGGCATCATAGCTAGCGCCAGCCAGCTGCCAGCGTCCCTGCAGCACCCAGGCAATCCCTTCGCTGCCGGGCAGTTGCTGGTCGGAGACGATGCTGACGCTGGCGCTGGCCCGGCTGCGCTGGGTCATAATATTAAAATCCAGCCCCGGAGCGGTGATGCCTTCGCTCCTGAGCGCCCATTCGCCGGGAAATGCCCACGGCTGCTGATGCCTCAGCTGATGATTAATTCCGTCGCCCCGCAGCCACAGCGGTTCGCCTTCCAGCAGCATGATCACCCGATCGATGCCGGTAAACTGGGAGAACGGGCCGTCGCTTTGCAGCGTGGCGATGCTGGCGCGCCAGAGAAACGGCGCATCGGGGTCGGGTGACGGAACGCAGAGGATTTCACGTGTCGTACCGCCGCCGTTTTTCCACGGCGTCATCGGCAAAGAGGAGAAGGTAAAGGAAGTCAGCATCGCAGTTTCACCATCAGGTCAGTTTTTTGGTTGTGTAACGCTGCGTCATCATTGTGAGCGATGAGGGATTTGTCAATGCTTGTATAGACAAGTGCTGTTGGCGGAGGGGACAAAATTAAAAGCAGGTGTGGGCGATCGCGGGAAATGGAATATCCTGACGGCAGCGCCGTCAGGATAGTATACAGACGGTTATTTCCCGTCTTTACGCCAGGCATCGGCGGTGAGCGCTTCACCGAAGTGTCCGGCAATCAGGCGTCTGGTCAAATCGTGCAGCGGCGAAGCCAGCACGTCGGCGGTGCTGCCGCGCTCGACCACTTCCCCCTGGTGCATCACCAGCACCTGATCGCTGATATGTTTCATCATACCGAGATGCTGGGTGACATAGATATATGAAATTCCCTGTTTTTCCTGAAGCTCCAGCATCAGGTTAATCAGCTGCGAGCGCATCGACATATCCAGCGAGGCGAGGGCTTCATCGCAGATGATTACCTTCGGGCGCAGGATCAGCGCTCGGGCCAGACCCAGACGCTGTTTCTGTCCCGGTGCCAGCATATGGGGATAGTAGCTGACGTGATCCGGCAACAGGCCGACCATTCGCAGCGTTTCAATGATCTGCTTCTCCCGGGCCTCGGGTTCGAGGTCGGTATTCAGGCGCAGCGGAAAGTCGAGGATCTGCGAAATCCGCTGGCGCGGGTTAAGCGAAGTGGAGGGATCCTGGAAGATCATGCGAATCCGCTGGCTACGGAACGAGTAATCGCCAAACGCCAGAGGATGATCGTCGATCAGCAGGTCGCCGGAGGTCGGCTCAATCATCCCGGCCAGCATTTTCGCCAGGGTTGATTTCCCCGAGCCGTTCTCACCAATGATCGCCAGAGTTTGACGCTCGCGCAGGGTAAAACTCAGCGGTTTGACCGCTTCCACCGTCTGACGCCGAAACCAACCGGTACGGTAGCGAAAGGTCTTACTCAGATTGCGGACTTCGAGCAATGTTTCGACCATTTCACTCTTTCTCCATGTTCAACGGGAAATGACAGGCGTACAGATGCGTTCTGGCACCGACCAGACGCGGCGTCTCAATGCATTCTCGTTGCGCGTACGGGCAGCGCGGCCCCAACCGACAGCCGATCGGCAGTTGTTCAAGCAGGGGAATCGCGCCCGACAGGGTATTAAGACGGCTTTTATGCGGCAAGGCGCTACCGAAATCAGGGATCGCGCGGATCAATGCCTGGGTGTACGGATGGTGGGGCGTGTTCACCAGCTCTTCGCTGAGCGCCGTCTCCACCGTTTGCCCGCAGTACATCACATTGATTTTATCCGCCCACTTGCTGAGCATCTGCATATCGTGGCTGATCAGCAAAATCGTGGTGTTATTGTTCTGGTTCAAGCGGGTGAGCAGGCGGATGATCTGCGCCTGGGTCGTTGGCTCCATGGCGTTGGTCGGCTCATCGGCGATCAGCAGACGCGGCTGGTTGGCGAGGGCGATGGCAATCATCACCTTCTGACACTCCCCGTCGGTTAATTCATAGGGAAAACTGCGCATCGCATCTTTGTGGTCTTTGATCCCGACGCGATGGAGCAGTTCGATGGCCCGGCGTTTACGCCAGCCTATACGCTGCCACCAGTGGCCTTTAAAGGTCCAGCCGGGGATATTCTGCATCAACTGCAGACCGATGCGTTCAGACGGATCCAGACAGGATTGCGGCTCCTGGAAAATCATCGACACGTTGTGGCCGATAAGCTTGCGGCGCTCGCGGTTGGAGAGGCGCAGCAGGTCGATATCATCGAAGCGCATGCGGTCTGCGGTAACCCGCCAGTTATCTTTGGTCACCCCGCAGATCGCTTTGGCGATCAGGCTTTTACCGGAGCCGGATTCTCCCACCAGGCCACGAATTTCCCCTTCCGCGAGGGTCAGGCTGACGCGGTCGACGGCTTTGACCCAGCCTTCGTTGGTTTTGAACTCAATGGTTAAATTGCGAATATCGAGTAACGGCATTATTCCACCCCGGCGATAATGGCACGGCGGATACCGTCGCCCAGCAGATTGACCAACAGCACGCTAATCATGATTGCCGCACCGGGCAGCATGACCGTCCACGGGGCCACGTAGATAAGCTCCAGCGCGTCGCCTAGCATCGCGCCCCATTCCGGCGAAGGGAGCTGGGCACCAAGGTCGAGAAAACCGAGGGCGGCAATATCCAGAATGGCCATCGACAGGGCGCGGGTGATCTCCGTCACCAGCCCGGAAGCGATATTGGGCAGCACCGCAAACCACAAAATATTGAGGGTCGAGGCCCCGTCGAGACGGGCGGCGATGACGTACTCTTTTTCCAGTTCGTCATGCACCATGCTGTAGACCGAGCGGACGATGCGCGGCAGCAACGCCAGCCACACGGCAAACATCGCATGGCTCAGATGCGGCCCGGCAAAGGCGACGACGATAATCGCCAGCAGCAGCGACGGAATCGACAGCAGGGTATCGAGGATGTGGTTCAGCATCGCCGACAGCAGGCCGTGGGTCGAACCGGCGATAACCCCGAGCACCAGGCCGAACAGGGTGGCCGCGAAGGTCACCACAAAGGCGCCGCCCACGGTGGGAGCCGCGCCGCTTAACAGCCGACTCAGCACATCGCGACCGAGATCGTCGGTGCCGAGGAAGAACGACACTTCACCATAGCGCGACCATGATGGCGGCAGCAGCTGATAGCCGAGGAACTGCTGATCGATACCGTAGGGGGCAAACCAGCCGCCGAAAACACACAGCAGGATCAGAGCGGCACAGCCATACAGGCCGATCATAGCGGTGGTATCGCCGTAGAATTTCCGCCATACGGTACGCAGCGCGCCAGGCGGGCGCTTTTCCAGATAGACGCTATCGTAGGGCATATGAATCCGTTTTAAGTTTGTTAGTCATGCTTAATTTCTTTTCAAGAATCCCGCTATTATCAACGCCTTGTCAGTATGTAACGCTTTATTTTTGTGTGTTCTTCATAGATTTGAAGGTTATCAATTTACGCATAATGTGTACACTGATGTGTATATCTTCTTCCGGAGTGTACACATTGCTTACCGACACAAAATTAAGAAAAGCTCTTGGCAAAAAAAGAGACCAAATCGAGGTCATTTCAGACGCACATGGTCTGAATGTCAGGTTGTCTACATCCGGCAGTATAACATTCTTTTACCGCTACAGATGGAACGGGAAAGCCGCTCAACTAACGATTGGTGATTATCCAACCACCTCATTAGCTCATGCGCGAGAACGTAGGCAGCAGTTCAGGGCTTGGCTAGCGGAAGGGCTTGATCCTAGACGGCAAGTAGTACTCGAGAAACAGAAAAAAGTAGAAGCGCTTACAGTGAAAGAAGCATTCGATTACTGGGAGAAGTACTACTGCATCCCTGAAGGTCTGGTAAAAATCAAAGTTAACCGCCGCGACTTCAATAATCATATAGCCCCAGTGCTCGGAAATATGATTGTAGATCAGACAACTAAAGCTCACTGGCTAAATCTTTTTGACGGTATGGGGCGAAGAGTGGTTACAGGGCAAATGCTCGGTTTGATGCAGCGCACATTTCGTTTCTGTTCCAACCGTGGGGTAATTAACGTGAACCCTATTGAAAGCCTTAGACGATCAGATGTAGGGCTCACAGCAGCTGTAAAAGATCGCAGGTTAAGTGATGATGAAATCATTACAGTTTGGAATGCCCTGCCTGAGATGAAATATAGGCAGCAATTGATAATGAAGTTTCTCATTATGACTGGCTGTCGAAGTACAGAGATCAGAACAGCAAAATGGGAATGGTTTGATTTCAAGGAACAAACATGGACTATCCCGGCAAGTGACTATAAAACTGGGAAGTCGGTGAGAAGGGCGCTTCCTGAGGCTGTAATACAGATGATGGTAGCTGAAAAAGAAACATCAGTTTCAAAACATGTTGTGACGTTGTCACGATACAGGGGGCCAGAAGATGACAGGCCGCCACTTCAACCAAACGTGGCTCTGTTCTCTGCGCAGATAATTGCAAAAACAGGGATGAAACCTTGGTCGCTTCATGATTTGAGAAGAACAGTGGCGACGCGCCTTTCTGAATTAGGTGCGCCACCACATGTTGTGGAAATACTACTAGGGCATCATATGTCTGGAGTCATGGCGCGGTATAACCTCCACGATTATTTGGATGATCAGCGTCATTGGCTTGCTGTTTGGCAACGTCATCTTGAGAAGTTGATTGGCCAGCCTCTGGTTTGATACCCATGTTGTCTTCCCAAGCAAGAAGGTCTGACAAACGCCATCTTTTAGGACTGCCATTTATTTTTGGCTTCGGAAACGGCTGAGAAAAGTACGATGGCATCCGGGATGGTGTGCTCCAGAAATACAGTGTGCTGCGCGAAATTTTGTATCTGGACAGAATGTCACTGGTTATCAATATTTCATCTTGGAAATGAGATGCGTTATTCATAAAAGCCCCTTAGTTACATTGTCCAGGAAGATGCTGCAGCCTACGGGCGCAGCTCATGGCCGTCGCCACATAACTGCATTTTCTGTTTACAACTTCTACAGTGATCTTTGAGCCTTGAACCACCACCGTATAAGTTCTCTTCGTTTTCTGTCGCCCGTAGGCGCCATAAAGCTCAACATGTTTTGCCAGTGCGGCATCACAAGCCTGGCGGCCCAGCGGTGATTGCTTGCTTCGGTTTATCAGTCGCATATCCACCTCACACAAATATATCAACTGGATCGCCAGCTGCGCGCGCGTTGTCGTTCGCCTCCCGACGGAGGCCGAGAACATAGCCAACGGGATCCCAACTGGACAGAATTGCATTGAGCTCTTTCTGGCTGTGCCAGGTTGTCAGGCGTTTTTTAAGCTCGGTGGCGCAGGCGCGCAAGTTCTCCCGAGTAGGGCCGGCCATCTTCATGCACAAGCACAAAGTCAGAAGCAGATCCGAATATTCGTCGGCGGCCGCGCGCAATGCCGCAGGGTCGATGCTGGCTTACCGGGTTGATCCCGACTATCTTTACGGCTCTGGATACCGTATCCCGCGAACAGGTCGGTTTTATCCCGGCTGTATCGCGCAATGCGAAAGCTGATGCGGCGGCGAAGGATCAGACTGTTACTGCGCCAGTTGCTCCACCGGCAACCACAGTTGATATTACGCCGGGGGCTACTGCACCAAATGATGGCGACCAGACGATCGGTACCGTTGATGTCAAAATCACCAAATCCAAAATGGCCCCGGTCAAATGGAACGGCGAAGAGCAGTTGGCCCTTGGTCCGGCCGGTACTTACAACACCATCCTGGCGGATCAGTTCAAGCAAGCGTTCCGTGCGCTGGCAAATGAGATGGACTCGGATCTCGCGGCTTTGTATTTCGCTTCCTCCCGCGCTGTCGGTACGGCTGGTACTACTCCATTCGGGATTGCTGGCGATCTGTCGGATGCGGTAAATGCGCGCCAGGTATTGTCCGATAACGGCTCCCCGACTACCGATTTGCAGATGGTCCTTGGTTCCTCTGCGATTGCTAACCTCCGTGGTAAACAGTCAGTTCTGTTCAAGGTGAACGAGTCTGGTACCGATGCGCTGCTGCGTGAGGGTATCGTGGGGCGACTGGAAGGATTCAACATCCATGAATCCGCGCATGTTAAGAAACGCGCGGCATCGGCTGCCACTGATTATCTGGTAAATGGTGCAAAATCGGAGGGTGATATCCTGATCGCGATTGATAAAGGCCATGTTTTTTGCTCCAAAAAGAAGATTCGCCCAAACGAGGGTTTGAGCGAAAGTCAGGAGCTTTTTACAATCAGCTATTTCAAGGAGTTAGAGAGTGCTGATTGGCTATGCGAGGGTCTCAACGGTAGACCAAAACCTCGATTTACAGAAAAATGCACTAATTCGTGCAGAATGTGAGCTTGTTTTTGAAGATATGGCCAGCGGGAAAAATGCCAGGCGACCTGGTTTAAAGCGTGCGTTGCGCAGACTCAAGCCTGGTGATGTGCTGGTGGTCTGGAAGCTGGATCGGCTTGGGCGCAGCGTGCGCGACTTAATAACTATGGTATCGGAGCTACAGCAGCGCGGCGTAAACTTTCGCAGCCTGACTGACTCGATCGACACGTCGACCCCTGCAGGCCGTTTCTTCTTTCATGTCATGAGTGCGCTGGCAGAAATGGAACGAGAGTTGATCGTCGAACGTACTCGCGCTGGTTTAGCCGCAGCAAGGGAGCAGGGGAGAATTGGAGGGCGGCGTCGGGTAATGACGACTGATATCGTGGAACATTGCCGCCGGATGCTCGCAAATGGAGCTACCCGACAGCAGGCTGCAGATGTTATTGGGGTTGGGGTAAAGACGATTTACAAATATTTCCCTGTAGCTGGCGTAGGGAATTTTGAGAATCAGTAATCGTCAGGGATGTTGGAGATACCGCCCCACACGATAATCAGGCCAAGTATAGTCATGGCAAATAAGGTTACAGATACGCCTGAGATGATTAAAAATGTCATATAGTTCCTTGAGGTGTGTGTTGTCATTCATTAGACAGCAGGAACTGTAGAAGGTTGTGAGCTTTACAAATTTCTGGCAATCGTTTTTTGGTTAAGTAAACGGCCAATGGCTATATGTAAGAGTTAGTTGGGAACCACCAAGTACTTACTCGGGAACCTCTTGGTAAAGAATTGCAGGGATAATCGGAGATAGTTTGAAGACTACTAAGATATTTCCCCGGAAAACATTGCCTCATCCTTATAAACTTAAGGTTTTCAACGTGGTAAAGCCTGCTGCTATTACAAAGTAGTCAGCAAGATAGATTCATGGTACATGACAAGTAGAATGGTTCATTTATATAAAGAGGCTTCGCCTTCAGGACGCGTTTTGAATCTGCGATGCATCCACAGGTATTGCTCAGGGGCTCGGAGAATTTCATGCTCGATGATCTTATTCATATAACCCGCTGCGGCGACCTTGTCTTCCCCTGGATAGCCTGACAACGGATTGCTGATATACATGCGATAACCTTTTTTATCGCTACGTCGAATCATGCTAAGTGTGATCAGTTGTGCACCTGCGAGTTTTGACAGAGCATATGTTCCGTTCGTTGAGGCTGCTTTTTTTACCGAGAAAAAAGGTGCAAAAACGCTTCCCTTAGGCCCATAATCCTGATCTGGTGCAAACCACACGGCTTCACCAGCTTTCAATGCATGAACAAAACCAGATAAATTACGCCGATTAATCATCGCCTTATTTGAACGCATACGACCTTTTGTCTGTACCCATTCCATTAATAGATTATTGTGTGGGCGATACGTAGCCATCATAGGATGGCATAAACCCATTACTCTTCCACACAACTCAAGGGACATAAAATGAATCCCGACAACCATTACCCCTCTGGTCGCACCGGTCAGGTTTTCAAGCCCTTCGACATCAAACCATTTTTTGACTCTCGCATCACTCCAGAACCAGGCCATTCCTGTTTCCATCAGTCCCAGTCCGAGAGAAACAAAGTTTTTCTTGACCATCTGGTTTCGGGCAAACGGTGTCATTCCTGGAAAGCAGAGTTCGATATTTCTAATCGCAATTCCTTCCCGACGTTTCAGAAAGGGTCTGGATATTTTTCCAAGACCAGAGCCCAGAATATGTAAAACCGGGTAAGGAAGCTGAACGAGAAGCCACAGCAGACCCAAACCAGTCCAGGTAAGCCAGTAGCGGGGATGGAGTAAATTATAAGTAAAAGTCTGTGACATAAATTTCCTTAATGCTAATGGAGTTATAACGCAAAAGGGAAATGCTGAGAAAATTCGTCTTTAGCGATACTCATTCTTTTAGACAGTTTGAATTCGTATAAATTCAGAAGAAACAATTTCAATTACTGGCAACAGTTTTTGAATAGTCAGGGATACATTGTAAATCAGCAAAGTTATGCTGTTATAACTTCATGGGTTTTTCATTGATATTCAAGAAATTGTCTTCTGGATTCATCATCATCAAGGTACTCAAAAGAAAGAAGGCGAATTTTGGTAAGTTTATAAAACCACTCACAATCGTTTCGTTGAATAATTTCGCCTGGTATGAAACATATCCCGGATGCCACCCGGATAATGGCATATTTACCATTACTAAACCTGACCCGGTGAATACAGAAAGGTTGGCCAGCCTGCCCGTGACAGCTGTTCGACAGGATACGTCCTTCAATAAAAACAGATTTTTTAGATTTCATTATCATACCCTCGACAACTGCAGTACAGGAGGAACGTTGTCATTTTCCGACATCACTGACGTTAAGTGGCAGAAGCTAATCAGCCGCCGATACACCAGCATTCTGAAGGTCTGAACAACAGTCCGCAGGCAGGGCACTCAAGAACCGCATCTTTTCTTAGCTTACCTGCTTTCTGATCAGCTCTGTGTGCGCATACCGGGCAGGCAACATGAACCGGTCTTTCTTTAAAATATCTGAGCCCTTTTGTATAAGACATAAATGATTCTCTGAGGAATACAGTAATTATTATACGCTTTGATATAAAAATAACTGGCATAAGTTATGTTAAGTTGTGTCTGAATCAGGATGTAAGATATTGAAAATTGAACGTCTGATTTATGATACACTATCCTTCCGTGAGAAATTTATGATGAAATCAGAAGACACCCTTGACTGGTATCCGGCACAACTACCGCCAGTGAAAATTATTCTTGGTGAAGCCGTGCTGGCTGTGGGTAAACAGGGCAGACCGATTAATACCCGCACCTTGCTGGAATACCTTCAGGTCATGCAGGACAAACAAAAAAGGCGGGATGACAAAATCGCCATGCAGACTGCGATTGATGTTCTCAGGGATAATCAGCGCATTAACGGCAGACGTTAATGCACCTCCGGGATCAGTGTCAGTTCTGAATGATCTCAACCGTATGGTTTTGTCCATCATCCTTCAGCGGTATTCTGTCATCAGGGAGGAGAACACCATCCAGCGTCACGGAATATTCTGCATCGCCGCGTGAGACACTAATCTGATAGTGGCTTTCACCATACTGATAAGCAATAGAAAAAGACGGCCACGCATCCGGTAATAGGGCATGAACACTAAAGTCAGTGCCGGTGCGTTTTATCCCCAGTAATTCCTCGGTAAGTAAACGCCAGGCCCAGCCTGCAGAACCGGTGTACCAGCTCCAGCCTGCACGACCAGTATGGGGAGCTACGCTGTAGACATCAGCACTCATGACATAAGGTTCAGCTTTATAAATCCCGACAGAGCCCGCATTGAGAGTATGATTTACAGGGTTGAGCATTGACCAGAGTTGCCAGGCACGTTTGGCATTCCCCATCCGGGCAAATGCCATCACGGCCCAGATGGCGCCATGAGTATACTGCCCTCCGTTTTCCCGCACACCGGGCAGGTACCCCTGTATGTAGCCCGGATTTGGACCGTGTCCGTCGAAAGGAGGCGTTAACAGTTTGATCAGCCCGCCTTTGTTATCCACAAGGTGCTTATCCAGCGCCTGCAGGGCCTTTACGCACCGTCCCGGGCTCGCGGCACCGGACAATACAGACCAGCTCTGCGCAATCGCATCAATCCGGCAGTCCTGTGAGGTTTTCGATCCCAGGGGAGTACCATCGTCAAAATACCCGCGCCGGTACCATTCCCCATCCCAGGCGTGGGCTTCGAGATTGCTTTGCAGGCGCAGAGCCTGTGAATGGCACATCGCGGCGACGCTTTCATCCAGCCTGCGCTCCGCCAGCGCTGCAAACCGCTGCAAAATGTCGTACAGGAAGAAGCCCAGCCAGACGCTTTCACCTTTGCCTTCGATACCCACCCGGTTCATCCCGTCATTCCAGTCACCAGCCCCCATCAGCGGCAGGCCATGCCCCCCGAACCGAAGTCCATGGCGAATAGCTTTGACACAGTGTAACCAGAGAGTCTCTCCGATGCCGCTGATGACCGGCGTGTCATAGACAGACTCTTCACCAGGCGGAAGCGGGCGCCCCTCCAGATAAGGAATATGTATTCCCAGAGCCTCCATATCCCCCGTCGTTTCAACATAGTGGCAAACGGCAAGCGGCAGCCACAGGTAGTCATCTGAACAACGGGTACGGACACCGTTACCGTGTGGTGGGTGCCACCAGTGCTGCACATCCCCCTCGATAAACTGCCGGGAGGCACAGAGTATTATCTGTTCACGCAACCGGTTCGGATCAGCATGGCTCAGTGCCAGTGAATCCTGCAACTGATCGCGAAAACCATATGCACCGCCAGACTGATAGTAACCACTGCGGGCCATAAGGCGACAGGCGACTGTCTGATATAACAGCCAGCCATTGACCAGTAAATTTACTGACGTGTCGGGGGTGTTAACCACGATTTTATCGAGCACATTGTGCCAGTGGTTATGAATCCGGTTCAGCTCCTGGCGGACTGTATCCTCGTTCATGTAATGGGCCAGCGTCTCATTAGCACAAACATCATTCTCTTCTGCGCCGAGGATAAAAATAAACGTCCTCTGATCCCCATCAATTAATGTTACCGTCGATTGTACCGCCCCGCAGGGATCCAGACCGGCGCCCGTGTTACCTGAAAGCCTGCGCAGTTTCATGGCTGACGGCGCGTGAAGGGAACCATTACGGCCAATAAACTCCCGACGGTCCCCGGTCAGCGAACAGTCATTACCGCTGACGGCAAAAAATGCAGTTCGGCCTCCACCATTATCACCATAAAAGTTGTTCGCCAGCACCCCGCAACCGCCAGACGTTCTGGCCGCATGTGTCACAATGTGAGGAGCTGAGCGAGTTCGTGATCCTCCGAGCGTCCACTCTACATAACCTGTGACGGAGAGTTGACGTGTCCGTCCCGAAGAGTTACTGAGTGTCAGGAGCACCAGTTTAACTGGCGCCTCTTCGGCAACCAGGACCGTCAGCTCGCTGTCTATTCCACTCTCTCGATGGGTAAAAACGCTGTAGCCAAAACCATGCCGGGTCAGGTAATCACCGTGTCCGCGAACAGGCAACGCTGTCGGTGACCAGTTTTCCCCGGTCTCTTCATCACGCAGATAAAACGCCTCGCCAGAGCGATCGCTCACAGGATCGTTTTCCCAGGGTGTTAACCGGTATTCATGGGCATTCTCATACCAGGTATAGGCCTGTCCTGCCTCTGAGATCACGCTGCCAAAACGGGGATTTGCCAGTACGTTTGACCAGGGAGCCGGTGTCTGCGCATTTTCCCGCATAACAATTTGATATTCCCGTCCATCCTGAGAAAATCCACCGAACCCATTGAAATAGCATAACTGACTGATATCGGGGGGCCAGTCCGTATGTTGATTACGCTCGCGCACTGCACGCGGCATGAATGCTATGACCGGCGATTTCAGGGTATGGATACGCTGGTTAAGCTGCTCATTAATACTCCCTGCGCGGTCATCAAGATAAAGACAGGCCACGCTCATCAGAAGCAACTTATCTTCTGCGGAGAGATGCTCGCCATTACGGACAAAAAGACCGCCCGTTTTGTCCAGCAGACTGGCTTCAGACCCCGCATAAATTAATTCCATAATTTGATTTTGTAATCCCTGCTGGTAGCCACCGGGGCTGTTATTCAGGATAACCAAATCAACATCCAGTCCTTTCTGTCGCCAGTAACGGTGTGCCTGAATCAGTGTGGTCACTGAGGCGATACTTTCTTCGCCGGTTATACTGAGCAGTACTATCGGCAGATCGCCTGAAATTGCCCAGCCCCACAGACCGGACTGACCACGCCGGTTGCGGCTGATCACCTGGCCTTCAGCGCGTAGCTCCTGGACAGGGTAAAGCACAGCACTGGCGAGACGATTAAACAAAGTTGCATCATCTTCACTGGCATTCATCTGGCGTAATACCACCAGACTGTGAGACCAGGCCAGTTCAAAGACGCGATCGGCAATAGGGTAATCGCGATATTTTTCCAGCAGGGCCAGGCTCTGCTGGCGGTTCTCGCTGATACCATAAACGATATCAATCGTAACCGGATGCCCCGGCTGTAGAGTGATGGAGTGACGTATAGCCAGTATCGGATCCAGCACTGACCCCGACGTGTTGCTGAGCGTCCCTCCCGCCTCTATTGCCTGGGCATTCGCAGGATTTCTGCCACGTCCAATAAACCTTGCCCTGTCCGTTTCAAACGACACGTTATTTCGGTTATCGCCGTGCACCACCATCATGTGAAACAGGCAAGGATCCGGTTCATCCGGTGAGCGCGGGCGCCGGTGGCAAAGAATAGCGTCACGCTCAGGAGCCAGCTCAGTCTGAATAAACAGATTGCTGAATGCCGGGTGTGCCAGATCGCTGGCAGCCGCTGCCAGGACCACTTCAACATAGGTTGTCAGCTCCAGAGAGCGAGGCTTGCGACCACGATGAATCAGTGTGAGCCGTCGCAATTCAACATCATCCTCCGGAGAGATCACCACCTGAGTTTTGACGCTGAGTCCCCCGAAGCTGCGTCTGAATTCTGCCCCCGCATCGGTGAATAACACTTCCTCGTCTTGTCCGCTGATGTAGCCTGTCGGTTGCCAGGTATTGCTCCACACATCTCCCGTCTGGGTATCGCGGATATAGCAGAATGCTCCCCAGTTATCACGGGTGGTATCACTGCGCCAGCGTGTTATTGCAATATCGTTCCAGCGACTGTAACCGCCGCCGGCTGCGGTCAGCATCAGATGATAATGGCCGTTGGACAGAAGTTGAATATCCGGGGCAGGGGTATCCACGCTATAGAAAATACGGGGTTCATAGCGGATGGGTTTGACCCTGCCCTCATGAGATTCAAAATGACGGCGCGGACTGTACAGATCGACCGCATCCGGCACGCGCTCCTGTAACAGCAGACTCGCTGACCGGAATACCGTACTGGACATAAAGCGTTCAGTCATGGGGGCGTCAAGCAGCACATGAGCCAGCGCCTGAAATGCCATACCCTGGTGATGCGCCATCCAGGACTGTACCACCGCATAGAGCTGACCGGTTGCAAGACGTGAGGGGGTATAGTCCAGCGCTTCATAAAAACCGTATTCTCCGCGTGCACCATTTTTTTGCAGCCTGAACAGGTTCTCACAGGCTTTCTGCGGGGAAACCATCAGCGCCAGCAGCGTGGCGTAAGGAGCAACAACCATGTCATCGGCAAGCCCCCTGCGCAGACCGAGCCCCGGTACGCCAAATGCCTGATACTGATAATTATGCTGAACATCAAAAGCATGATAGCCAGACTCTGAAACACCCCATGGTACCCCGCGTTCTTTCCCCCAGTGAATCTGGCGCATAACCGCCGACTGACTCATTTCATCGAGCAGGCTGCCGGGCCAGGTGGGCATCACCAGATTCGGCATCAGATATTCAAACATGGATCCGCTCCATGACATCAGGGCCGTTTCATTATCAATCGTGGTAAACAATCGACCCAGCGCGTACCAGCTTTTAAGAGGCAGCTGATTAGTCGCAATGGCAAGAAAACTGGTCAGGCGGATTTCAGACGGCAGGAGATCGTAGTGGCTCTTGTCAGGTGTATTCGTGTCACAGTTATAACCGACGCTGAGCAGACTGGTTGCTTCACTGTACAGAAAGGCGAAATCCATCCGGGCATGCTCATCCAGCCGCTGTTCCAGCTCGGTGATAATATTGAGTCGCATTCGGGCCTGCTCCGCCACTGACGCCGGAGGCGTTTCTGTACCGGTTAATGTCGGACGGGCAAGCTCGCTCAGCGTCGGCAGCGTCTGCTCATTCCAGGATACAGGTAACCAGCCAAGCAACAGAGACCACTCATGGCAAAGCTGAACCAGTTGATGCTCCAGATGTCCTGCCCAGCGCATCTGAAGAGGTGACCCCTGATGGCATAACATGGTCAGATGGTTGCACTGGGTGCGCATGTTTTTCAGTTCGCTGATAAACGCCTGCGGAGAGAGCGACACCGCATTCAGGCAATGCTTGCGCAGCAGTCTCAGGCTGTCAGGTGGGTTCTTACCCCACTGTTTTTCCAGAATATCCAGCGTATCGTTCAGTCCTGCCAGTATCTGTTGGCTGCTTAAAACAGGCTGATGACGCATGGCGGACAGCCCTGCACGCAGCGTCAACAAATGCCCGGCCATGTTGCCGCTGTCGACGCTGGAGATATAGCGTGGACTGAGGGGGACCAGCGTACGGGTGTCATACCAGTTGTACAGATGGCCCCGGTAGTGCTCCATTTTATCCAGCGTGTCGAGTGTGAGCGACACGCGCCGGAGCACCTCTCCGCCGGGCAGGTAGCCAAAGTCCCATGCCGTCAGGTTAGCCATTAGTGAAAGACCAAT
The DNA here is from genome assembly GCF_014298075.1 of Enterobacter sp. JUb54. Classification (GTDB taxonomy): domain Bacteria; phylum Pseudomonadota; class Gammaproteobacteria; order Enterobacterales; family Enterobacteriaceae; genus Klebsiella; species Klebsiella lignicola. The sequence continues at coordinate 1,682,924 of NZ_CP060418.1, read as the reverse complement.
ATTGGTAGGAGAAGTTCGGTGTGCCACCGTCGGTTGTGGTATTTCCTGATAATTATCAGGCGGAAGCCAGTTCTCTTTTTCTGTGGCAAAGGTTTCAAAAAATGCCCAGATTTCACGGCTTGTCTGGCGTAACTGCTGTTTTTGTTCCTGACCTGGCGAAAAAACCTTACGCACGGGCTGACGACTCAGCCAGCTCATCAGCAACGGCGCCACACACCATACCAAACCGATCGGTAACACAATCCCCAGCAGCTGGGGGGCCAATTTTCCGGTCAGAATTATCAGCGTCACGCCACCGGCAACATTCAGCCACATCGCCTGATAAAAACGTGCAACAGTGGATCTGGCCTGATTGCTGTCCTGGCTGTGGCTGACCCACTGGCTGAGGTGACGCCTGCTTATCCCCAGTCGCCATAGCGTCACGGCGATCGCTTTCAGCGAATATCCGGCTTCGTGTGGCAGTATCGCAAAATTAAGGCTGATACCTGACAGACGCTTTAGCGCGCCCGCCCCCACCAGTAACAGATGCGGCTTCACGCGGCGACGCAGAGGTTTATGCAGAAGGTCATGGGTGATGCAGAGGAGGGCTGGCAACAGCCATATCAGCAACAGTATGCCCAGCCAGTAAACCGGATTGGGTACCCAAAGCAGAGCGAAGAACAGCAATATCAGTAAGGAGGGGGCGACCAGACTGCGACGTAGATTATCGAGTAATTTCCAGTAAGAAAGCGCGGTCAGCGGATTCCTGACCCGGGTTCCATCGGCTTTTCTGACGCGTGGTTTTAGCCAGTTAAGCAGTTGCCAGTCACCCCGGATCCAGCGTGAACGGCGTGCAACGTCCGACAGATAATTATTAGGGTACTGTTCGTAGAGTAACACCTCACTCAGCAGACCCGAGCGCGCATAGCATCCTTCAAGCAGATCGTGGCTGAGTACCAGATTTTCCGGGCAGATGTTCGTAGTGGCCTGCATAAAAATATCAACATCGTAAATCCCTTTGCCCACAAACGAGCCTTCCCCAAAGAGATCCTGATAAATATCCGAAGACATCATAGAATAGGGGTTATTACCCGGTATGCTGCTGCGCAGGGCGGCGTAACGCCCCTGACCGTTACGTGGTATCTCCTCAGCAAGACCGGGTTGTAAAATACCAAATCCTTTGACCACCCTCTGGCGTACCGGATCATACTCTGGCGTATTCAACGGATGGGCCATCGCCGCGACCAGTTTGTGAGCCGTATCGCGCGGCAACACCGTATCACTGTCCAGGGTAATGACGTATTTTATGTGACCCGGTAAAAGGTGGGCAGGCATGTCTGCAACGCTGACGAATTGCGTTCCGGGATGGCGCAACCAGCTGTTCAGTAACGCCAGTTTTCCCCGCTTGCGTTCATAGCCCATCCACGCTCCTTCCGAGGGGTTCCATTCAGGCTGGCGATGTAACAGATAAAAACGTGGTCGGCCGGAGGGGTAGCGGCGATTAAGCGCCTGCGTATCGGCGATAGCCTGTCTGAGCAGCGCGTGACTTTCCGGCGAGGGTTCATTTTCAGAATCAGCAAAATCAGTGAGCAGCGCGAACCTGAGATTTTCGTTTTCATTCCCCAACCAGCAGACTTCAAGACTGGTGAGGAGCTGGCTGAAACTTTCGTGGCTGGTCAACATGCAGGGAATGACTAACATGGTGGCACTGTCAGCGGGAATACCGGCTGAAAAATCCATCCCCGGCAAGGGTCGAGGAACGCGAAAACGGGTGGTTGCATCACTGAGCAAATCGCTCATTAACTGAGTTAAAGCGATAACCAGAGGTAATATCACCGCGATTAACAACCAACCTGCGCCCTGCATGGCAGTTTCGTGCAATATTGCCGCGGTCGCTGCGGTTGTCAACAACGCCAGGCTACCAAGCCATGACAGCAGGGTTATTCTGTTGAAACTGTGCCGCAAGCGTATGAGTCTTGAGGTGTCTGCCAGGAGATGTATATCCAGTGCCTGTCGACCTTCGCCGGCGAGATAATAACCAACATGATGTTCCGGTGTATTGGGGGCTTTTTCCTCTGAAAGCGCCAGCACCCTGTCAGCAACCTCAGGCTCGCTGAGCCCACTGTCTCTGGCCAGGACCTCAACTACGTGCCGGTAATGATCCCGGGTATTGAAGTGCATCCGGGGATAGATACCGGCAGGATCATTGCTTAATACCTGTTCGACGACGCTTATCGTTTCGGCGAAATCAGCCCAGTCCGTTTCACCCAGTAATCGCAGACCTGCGATGCTGTTACTGACAGACAGCTGGCTGGCGGCAAGCTGTTGATTGAAGTTATTTATGAGAATGTCAGTGGTGACTCCCTGTTCCCGAAGGCACTGATCAACCCAGGTAAGAGGTAACGACAGCGCGTTGCCGTGCCCCTGCAGACGCCGCACCAGTTCTGCGACAAACGCGCTGGATAACGGAGGACGGGAGCGCGCCAAATCGGCAACCACCATAATTAAATCACCAGGCGCACTCTCTGCACATTCGAAAATCCTGGTTATCCACGTATCTGCCAGGTTTCTGTCCTGTTGCGCTTTTATCACTTCCATACTGATACGACGAAGATTTTCAATCAGCGCCAGTCGAAGCATTCCCGGTAATGCCCAGACTTCACCCAGCGTCAGCGGCGTCACCTGTTGATAGGCAGCGAGATAGCTGGTCAGACTGGTGGCATCCCAGCGGCCATCACCGTGAGCAATGGCCTCTGATGCGATATGATAAATTCTTGGGCAATTCAGCGGCGACATCAGCGACGGGAGACCTTTACCAAAACTTTTCGGCAAGTGCTGGCGGACGGTACGGATTTGTTCCTCAATCAGATAATAATTGTCCAGCAACCACTCCCCGGCGGGCATGATACTGGTCTTTTTACCTGCATTAAGCTCATAGCAGTTTTGGGTGATAACGGCCTCATTGTCGCCAAGCCGTTTCAGAAGATAATAGGGATGTTTATCCGGTGATACTTTATGGGTCCGCGCCAGCTTCTGACCATAGCGTTCCATCTGGGCAGTCGAAAAGAGTTCTGACCGCGGAGTGCTTTCGCTTGCAGGATCGTTCGCCGAAAACGTTACGTTTTCGGCAGCATTCACCGGAATACGGGGGCGGTTAAACCACGCTCTGGGGTTCATTTTCATAGCATTGCTCTGATGCGACATTAGCGCGCAGGAGCAGTTGCGAAATCAGTTCAGAAACGTTCTCTCAGGATGGGCGTAAGGCATCAGGGATTTAACAGCTGCTGGGATTTAACTTAAGTATAGAAGATGGTTCTGTCCACGGCGGATCAGTTGATACTAGCGCCGTGAGATAAACAGGGCTTTACACCGAGGGCAAAGCATGGCCTGATTGCGCCGGATTTTTGCCATCGGTTGAACTGATTTGAAACCACAAACAGTGCAGACAACAGTGGCAGTAGATGCACCGCTGAAGAATTTCATTGCGTAATTGATAATAGACATAACCATTAACCTTTCAATGAATGAACTTCACCGTATCACATATGGTTAAGTTTTAATCTGTTTATTTTGTGACCCTGAAATTCAGGAGAGGTAAATGTTCGCAGCCACAGGCCCTCTGGGACCATTGATCCGACAGAATTCTATGCGGCTTCCTGGGATGAGTAATTCTGATTCGCGGGAGTTAACGGCTGAAATGTGAAGCAGAACATCTTTTCGCCCATCTGAAGGGATGATGAGGCCTTTACCACTGAGAATGTCAAAGCTTTTGACAATGCCTGTCATTTTATGGGACAAGTCGATTCCTTATTAAAAACACGTAAAGACTATACATTCAAAATAGTATATTGCCACACTTAATTTTCCTGCAGGACTTCTGGATGGCTAAAAAATAATTTGCGTATTAGTATCTCCCGTGTCTTAATGAATCCTGTTAGTTCAATGTACAAACGAACGTTAAACATTTTCTGGTCAGTCCTCATTACCAGGCGCTATCGCTGATATCCCCTCCTTTTGAGTCATACCTTTAATACTATACGTTTACTATTAATACTATCATGTATAACGGGAGTCAGTATGTCCACAAGAATTAAAGGTTTGGTAAAATGGTTTAACGAAGATAAAGGTTTTGGTTTCATTTCACCTCTTGACGGAAGCAAGGATGTCTTCGTCCATTTTTCCGCACTCCATGGTGAGAATTTCAATACCTTATTTGAAGGGCAGAAAGTTGAGTTCGCCATGCAGAGTGGTGAAAAAGGGCCTGCTGCTACAAACGTAATACTTTGCGATAAATGAAGATTTGTGGGCCCGCGACAACGATGAAGGATTATTCCTGAGTAGACAGGTCCATAAATTAAATCAGAGAAAGTCGGTTGTTTTTTTAATATCAGGTCAACATGTTTTTCGCAATTATGAGTGTGCTGACCGATGTGATGAAGTGCAGGACTGCTGCCTGAAAGCCTGAAAGCCTGAAAGCCTGAAAGCCTGAAAGCCTGAAAGCCTGAAAGCCTGAAAGCCTGAAAGCCTGAAAGCAGAAGCTAACTGCTTGTTAAATAATAAAGTGCGTAAGAGACGAGACTGCCTTCGAAAGCATCACGTCCCTGATTGTATTTTAATTGCATCGGCATTTATAGAAGAGAGTGACGGGAAAGACTAACAGAATTATGGTGGCATATGATAAAAGTACTCGTTTTCTTTAATACCGAATCCTGTAAAGTCATGACCGTTCCGGAGGGTACATCCTCAATCAGACAGGAATACCCAAACGGTGAAGAAATACATCTACAGATTATGTCTGCAGGCTTTCCTTCATTAACCGGTGATCATGATGTTATTTACGTAGCCTCTGACAGACAGTTAATGTCACAGGAAATACTCGATGCGTTCCGGAAATATTTATAGCATTTTCGTTATGTTCTCTGCTTCAAATTGAATTGCGTATTTACCCTATTTATCAGAAGCGAACAAAGAATGAGTTAAAATCTTTGTGGCTTGCTAATAGCAGGCTTTTTTTTACATGTTCATTTTTAATAATCGGTCTCATATAAGGAAGTCACTCTTTGTGCACTGACAAAATGCAGATATCTTTCTAACCTGATGACTTTGCTGCTGGAATGTTCATCATGCACGACTGAAGCCGCGAGTCATGGGGGGATACCTAAATATTTACCGGGAGGAACCCGGCATCATATTGATACATCCAGACAATGCAACAAGGGCTTTTTCACCGGATATTCCGTTTTCTGACCCAGTAAGTTATTATCGAAAAATTATTATTTATTTCCGCTTTTGGCATTAGGCGTACGTCTGGCTATGTGCATTTGATTGCCTCAATCAATTATTCCCCTGATTTTTCACATTTCTTACGGCGCGCGTCACTGCATGCCAGATAAATTTGTCTGCGGGCACGGTGCCATTCGCAGCTAACTCCTCTGACTCTTTCCCTCCAATGTCCTGCCTCATCCATTATCTTGCTGCTTCTGGCGACAGTACCAGAGGCTGGTGGTCGTGGATATCTATTAGACCTTTTTCTGTTGCTGCGGTGACGATCAGAAAGCCTTCTGTTTCGTCTCCACGTTCAAATGGTGTGCTTCCGATTGCCGCCATGAATATCGGCTGGCCATCGGCGCGATGGATAAAGTAGAGTGGGTTGCTTCTTGTCACCTTCTTTCTTCCATCCGAAGCCCCCATCAGCAAAGCAGATCGCCCGGCCATGTTGCCATAGCGCCTTAAACATCCTGCTGGTGGCCACAGTTTCAACACGCGCGTTAATCAGTGGAGCCTTATCCCACCACCCGGGCGCATAACCCCAGAAGACAGGATCGATATGCAGTTGTTCGTCGCGTTCGCTCAGGAGCAAAACCTTTGTACCTGGCGACACGTTGTACCGGCCGATTGGTTCGGGGTCATAAGCGATATCCCGCTCAGCCTCTTCAGCCAAATAAGCCAGGTACTCTTCACGGGTTTGTGATTGAGCAAAGCGTCCGCACATGGTTACCTCCCGTTTGCAGACTGAAAGTATAGAATGTGTGGAGGAGTAGGAAGAGAACTCCGACAGCAATCAAACTGATGACTGTCGGAGCTAACGTTAAAAACAATGTGTACAAAATTGTGTATTAAAGTCAGGAATATCGAAGAATTTTAAAATTTAACTCATTGTTTTTAATTGATAAAGGTTTTTGCTTTGTAGGTGCTATCGTAAGGCATACCATTCCTTATGTTTCAGCGGGTTAGCCATCGCTCCCAGAATGTCTGATATCACGTTGACGGTAATCACCAGTGCGCCAATCACCATCACGCCTGCCGAAATCGCGGCGTAATCCTGCTGGCGGATGGCATTAATCAACCAGCGGCCCAGGCCCGGCCAGCTAAAGACCATCTCGGTGATCATCGCCAGGGTCAGCATGGTTGAAAACTGCAGGCCAAGACGCGGGATCACCGGCGGCAGGGCGTTGTGCAGCACGTGGCGATGTAAAATCGTGCGTCGTGAAACGCCACGGGTGGCGGCGGCCTTAACATAGTTGGTGTCATACACTTCGCTGGTGCTGATGCGCATCAGGCGGATCACTTCGGTGGTAGGCGCCACCGCCAGCGTGAGGACCGGTAAAACCATATGGCGCGCGGCGCTAACGATCATCTCATGGCGCCACGGTGAATCGGAAAGCCAGGCGTCAATCAGTGCAAAGCCGGTAACGGTTTTCACTTCATAGAGCAAGTCAAAGCGCCCGGAAACCGGGAACCAGCCGAGCGTCAGGGAGAAAAACAGCGTCAGCAATAGCGCCAGCCAGAACACCGGAATCGAAAATCCCACCAGCGCGAGGGCGCTGATCAGGGTATCCGGCCACTTATTGCGCATGATGCCCGCCAGCATCCCCACCGGGATACCGATTAACAGCGCAAAGCCAAACGCGAGGATGCACAGCTCCATGGTCGCCGGGAACACCTCTTTCAACTGCTCTGAAATCAGCTGGCCGTTAATGCTGGAGACGCCGAAGTCCCAATGTAGCAGTCCGGTGAACCAGAACTGCCAGGCATTCCACAACGAGGCGCCCTGCAACGGGGCATGGGGCGTAAAATAGCTCAGGCTGAAGCCCACGAAGGTCAGGAAAAAGAGCGTCACCAGCAGGAGCAGCAGGCGGCGCAGGGTAAAAATAATCATGGTTTTTTCACCTCGTCTTTTTTCTCCCGCGAGACGCCCGCAAAGGAGGCGTTACCGAACGGACTCAGGATCAGACCTTTCATATCATAGCGGTAGGCCTGCAGGCGCAGCGATGACGCCAGCGGCAGCACCGGCAGGTCGCGAGCCAGGATATGCTGCGCTTCTTTATAAGCCTCAATGCGTGAAGCCAGTTGCTGTGAGCGTAGCGCTTTTTGCAGCACCTCATCGAATTCGCGGTTGCACCAGTGGGCAAAGTTGGTCTGCGAGGCAATGGCCGCGCAGCTCAGCAGCGGACGGAAAAAACTGTCCGGGTCATTACTGTCGGTAGCCCAACCGGAAAGGGTCAGATCGTGGTTCATGTCCATCAATCTGGCTTCCTGGAATCGGCCCTCCACCGGCACGATAATGACCTTCACGCCAATTTGCGCCATGTCCGCCTGGATAAGCTCCGCGGTTTTCAGCGGGCTGGGGTTCCAGGCCTGCGAGCTGGTCGGGACCCAGAGCTTCAGCGTCAGCTTTTCCAGACCTAGCGCTTTAAGCTGGGCCCGGGCTTCCTTCGGGTTGTATTCCGTGATTTTTGCGTCGTTATCGTAGGCCCACGAGGCGCGCGGCAGCATCGACGCGGCGGTTTCGGCGGTACCGTAATAAATGGACTGCATCAGACGCTGGTTATTAATGGCCAGCGCCAGCGCGTGGCGAACTTCGGGTTTATCAAGCGGCGGTCGGGCGGTATTGAACGCCAGCCACGCGATGTTCATGCCCGGGCGCAGCGTCAGGCGCAGGCGCGGATCGTCACGGAGGATCGTTAACTGGCTGGCAGCCGGCCAGGCCAGCACATCGCACTCACCGGTTAACAGTTTCGACAAACGCCCCGTGCCGCCAGAGCCGAGATCGACCACCACCTGCGGCATCAGCGGCTTACCGCGCCAGTAGCCAGGATGGCGCTGCAGGCGTACATACTGCCCCGCGCGATACTCTTCAAGCTGGAACGGACCGGTGCCGACCGGCTGGCGATCGAGCTGTTCCTGGCGATCGACTTTGGCCAGCTGTGCGCCATATTCCGCCGACATCACCGAGGCATAGTGGGTCGCCAGATGCCAGAGGAACGAGGCATCCGGCTGTTTCAGGCGAAATTCGACGGTTTGATTATCCAGCTTGCGCACGCTCTCAACGCTGTCGGCGAACTGCAAACTGTCGAAATAGGGGAAGCTGCTGCCGTTGACGTTGTGCCACGGATCGTCGCGCTTAAAAATGCGGTTGAAGGTGAAAATCACATCGTCTGCATTAAAAGCGCGAGAGGGCTTAAACCAGGAGGTTGACTGGAAAGCGACGTGAGGACGCAGATGGAAGCGGTATGTGGCACCGTTATCCAGCACTTCCCAGCTTTCCGCCAGCTGCGGCACCAGCCGGTAGGTATAAGGGTCGACATCCAGCAGGCGGTCGTAGAGTTGAGCCGCTAAGGTATCGACAATCAGCCCGCTGCTGACTTTCTGCGGGTTAAAGGTATTGACCTGACCGCTCACACAGTAAACAAAACCGCTGTCGCGGATGTCGGCATCTGGCGGCAACGTGGGCGCGGCCATTGCCTGCGTACACAGCAGCGATAGCGTCGCCAGCAGGGAGGAGAGTTTCAGGCGCATAATATTTTTTTGGTTATAGAGCAGAGCTCTGTTTTATTAATGTTCAATGACATATTCCATCACCTTAAACGCTCACAGGAACCATTTCGTCAGTCGCTGCGTTATGTGCAAGAGCACCACTCCTTCGAGTATACCTCGTAAACCCATCCGGCGTTTTTATCTGCCATTTCCCTGAATAAACGCGTAAAACCCGCGAGGGCGCAAGCCGCGCCGATCGTCATGCGTCCAGGGAGGTGACGGGTTGATATTCATCAAAAACCTGAGGGTATGGTGCTCTTTTAAGCGCTTCTCAGCATATTCATGCGTTGTATGGGGGATAATGAAACATGGTATCTTTTTATGGCTGAATTCTCCAGTAAGCTTGGTGATTACAGCGGAAGCAGGCGGTTATAACGCCCGATATACTCCTTGGGTGTGATTTCAATTTCTGAGCCTTCACGATGGGTGGCCACGAAAGTCCGCAATACCATCCCGCTGCGTTTCTCGCTAATTTCCCAGCCTTGCTGGCGATAGGCATCAAGAGTCGAACGAATACACAGGTCCGAGAAAATCATCATCACCGACAGCGCAGGTGAATGATGATGCTTCATGGTGTGGGTTAAGCTGACGTGGGCCGCATAGCGACTAAGAGTATGAATATTAACCGGAATCATGTGCGTTTTCAGTCCATTGAACGATGATGGCGCAGACTATAATTCACATTGACACATCTTGCCAGTTACAAATATTTAACCGCCAGTGTGCTGAAAACACAGGGCAATCTGGCCAGGCAGACGACGGGGGGTAAAATGCGGGTTACTGCTGTTGCGAGCGACCCGCATGGCATCGCGAAGGCTGGAATCAGGCGCTATCAGGTGAGCGAATGGGCCAGTCTGGTCAGGGCAAACTGCAGTACTTTTTCGCCATCAAAGGCGGCGTAGGGCAGGCTTTCAATCACCGCAATCTGCTGGTTATCCAGCAACACGGCAGCGATCTCATCGGTCTTATATTGAATATGTGGCGCCACTAAAACCGCGTGGTAGGCGGGAGCCACGCTAAAGACATTCTCCAGACCGACGGCGCTAATCAGCATATTCATCCCCTGAGCATCCGCGATTTTTTGCATTTTCTTCGCTAAGAGGTTCGCGGTTTCCCCGAACAAGCAACATATCAGTAGTTTTTTCACGGTGTGATCCTCGATGGAGTCCCGTGTCTACATTATGCCGCTGCGGTTGATGAAAATGCGCAGTGCATCAATTAGTGCAGCAAATTGTCTGATTAATCACCTAACGGGGTGAACTCATAAAGCACCAGCGCATTGCTGTCCAGGGAGTCGACAATATGCCAGCCGCTCTCCGGTGCCTCTTCCGAAACGCTCAGCGCCGGGCGGGCCTTGTGCATCAGCCAGTGATAATCCTCATCGTCCGGGCCGCTGTGGCTGCGAAAGGCTTCAAACAGCGGGAATAATGCGCCGTGATGCTGATCGAACAGATGCTGCTTCACCCGCCAGCGCCCGTCAAGTCCGGACAGTCGGACGCTGTAGGGCTGACGAAAGCGCTGGATAAACGCCTCTTCGCTGGAGAGCCAGGGGTTGAACACCACCGTATTACGCAGCAGAAGCTGATACTGATTACCGTGACGTAACAGCAACATTTTTTTGTCGTTAACCAGCACGTCGCCGCGCAGCCGTCGCCATAACCACAGCACCCAGTATACGGGACGGGGCAGGCCGTGGAGATAATGCAGCGCCAGGCTGGAGGTATCCAGCTTACCGGTAACGCTCGATTCCCCTTGCAGGCCAGAGTTGAGCCAGAAGCCCGCCAGCCATACCTGCTCCGCCAGCCCCAGCAGGTTATCCATCAGCAATGCGCCGCGGAAAAACCGACCGTTGGTGTCGCGGGTATTGCCGGTTAAGGTATTCCAGGACAGCAGCCAGACCGGCAGCGACAGCTGACGCTGGCGCAGGGCGCTGTGGATCTGCCGCAGCTTATGTACCGGATAGTTTTCGCTCGAGGCCAGCTTGCTGCTATCCAACTGGGCCAGATCCAGTAGCTCATTGGCGTCGGCCTGGCAGGCGAGAAAGCTGGCTTCGCTGAGGATGGGCGACTGCAGCAGCGGATCATCGCCAATGGCAAGCTCCGGGAAGCGGTGCCAGACCCCCAGCTGCGGCTGCGACAGATAAGTCTGTAAGGTCTCTCGCTGCTGCAGCCAGGCATGCTGGCGGGCCGCTTCGGTGGCCTGGGGAGACCAGTGCCAGACAAAACGCCAGCTGGCGAGGGTTGCCGCCGGGAAATGGTTGGCGGCGAGGCGCAAAAAGCGCTGTAGCAAATCGCAGCGGGTGGTCAGCCCGGTATGTAAAATCACCCCCCAACCCATTTTCGCCAGCCAGCTGAAAATCTGCTGCAGGTTATACCAGCAGGCGTAGCCGGCCATTTGCGGGTCGTCCCAGCCGGTGGCAAACAGCCGGCTGCTGAGAAAAGGATCGTTAATATCAATCGCGTAGACCGGCAGGCTGCGGTGCAGCTGCTCCAGCTCGCGGCGTACATCCTCACGCAGTAAATCATCCAGCTCCCGGACGGTGACCACCATGCGGGTGTGGCGTAAGGTGGCGACGCGGGCCGGCAGCTGGCGCAGATCGATCTGCCGGGTTTGCTGCGGGTTGAGCAGCGGCGGCGGGTTGTCCCAGCCATTCTGTTCCGGCTCGTTGAGGCGGGCATAGAGACGCTCGACGGCCACCGGCTGCCAGATATCCACCAGCCCGGTGCGCGGGCGCCCGGATTCGCCGCTGGTTTGCGGGTGCTGCTGGCGAAACTGACGCGGTGTCACCTCATGCAGGCGTTTAAACAGATCGCTCATGATGCGGGTGCTGGCGAAACCTTGTTCCTGGGCAATCTGCTGGACCGGTTTGCGGGTGGCGATCAGCTGCTCCGCCGCCTTATTGAGGCGCAGGGCGGTAATGTACTGCATGAAGCTCATGCCCACTTCCTTGCGAAACAGGCGCGACAGCCAGGCTTCAGAGACAAACTCGGCGGCGGCAACATCGTGGAGCGAAAGCCGACGCTGGTAGTTTGCATCGATACGCGCCACCACCCGCGCAATGCGCCGGCTCCACTTCTCGGCCCCGCGTTTGGGGCTGGAAGCCAGCGGGCGGGAGAAGCGGGTAGAGAGCAGCAGGGCAATCTCGCTCAGCCAGCGGTTGGCTTCAAGCCGGTAGCGGGCCTGATGATTCACCAGCTCTATCACCAGCAGCTGGCGCATTAACCGGCGGAGGTTATCATCGGCGTCGCGCGTTTCGTCGCTGACCTGGTAGCCCACGGCAAAGAACTCGCTATCGAGGCGTGTCAGCCAGCTGCAGGACAAGGTCAGGAGCATCACTGCGTTACCGGCCGCCGCGTGCAGGCGCCACCGACGATTGCGGTTTACGATGGCCAGCTCGTCAGGGTGCAGTATCTGCTGCCCGTCGCCGTCATGCAGCTCTACGCGACCTTCCAGCACCCAGATCAGGGTTAACAGCTCACTCTCCGGCTGATTGAACTGCCGAATATCGCGGACCGCGACGCTAAAATCGCCTGAATGATGCTCCACCGTCACCTCTTCTCAAGGACAAAAAACAACAGGTCATTTTTTGTCATAACCGATCAGTATGAAAAACACTCATGAATAATCCGTCAATATAAAACAAAAAACCGCACTTTAATGCTAATCGGACAGCATAAACTCGAAAGTGTCGCGCAAACACAATCAAGGAATAACAAAAATGACACATCCGCTTATTGAGGCATTACAGGTTAAAGAAGCATCGTTTATTGAGCTGCGCCGTCGATTCCATCAGCAACCGGAAATTGGCTTCGAAGAACATAAAACCAGCGATGAGGTGGCTCGTCTGCTGACGGAGTGGGGTTATGAGGTACACCGTGGTCTGGCAGGGACCGGAGTGGTCGGAACCCTGAAGGTGGGCAACGGCGAGCGTCGTCTGGGTCTGCGGGCAGATATGGACGCGTTACCGATGCAGGAGGCCAGCGGCAAGGCCTGGGCCAGCCAGACCGATGGCCGGTTTCACGGCTGTGGCCATGATGGACATACCACCACGCTACTCTACGCCGCCGAATATCTGGCGCGTACCCGGCAGTTCGACGGCACGCTGCATTTGATTTTCCAGCCGGCGGAAGAGTTGCTGTATGGCGGGCGGGTGATGGTCGAAGATGGTCTGTTCGATAAATTCCCCTGCGATATCCTGTTTGGCCTGCACAACATGCCGGGGCAGGCGCTGGGGAAAATTGGCCTGCGCGACGGCGCGATGATGGCCTCTTCCGATACGCTGCATATTGAAGTAAAAGGGGTCGGCGGGCATGGGGCAGTACCGGAACACACCGTCGACGCGACGCTGGTCGCCTGTCATATCACCCTCGCGCTGCAATCTATTGTGTCGCGCAATATCACCCCCTTTGAACCGGCGGTGGTGACCGTGGGCAGTATCCAGGCCGGGCATGCGCCCAATATCATCAACGACAAAGTGCTGATGAAGCTGACGGTACGTACCCTCAACGAACAGGTACGTGAAATGGTCCTCCAGCGGATCCACGATATTGCCGTTGCCCAGGCGGAAAGCTTTAACGCCACTGCCACTTTAAGCCACATCAACGGCAGCCCGGTGCTTAAAAACGATCCTGCCGCCAATGAGATGGTGCGCACGGTGGCAACCGCGTTGTTTGGCGAAGCGCAGGTCGGCGAAGTGAAGCCCTTTATGGGCAGCGAAGATTTCGCCTTTATGCTGGAGCATAACCCGCACGGAAGCTACTTCACCATCGGCGCCGGGGACGAAGCCGACCGCTGCATGGTGCATAACCCGGGCTACGACTTCAATGATGAGATCCTGCTCAAGGGCGCGGCGCTGTGGTGCGGCCTGACGGAACATTATCTGCGTTAACCACTCGCGATGGGGAGGACCCACTTATGAGTTCCGTATCTCTGACCGAAGCACCTTTTGTTGGTACCGACCGTCTGCTGGCGGGCATTGTATTGAGCGTGTTGACCTTCTGGCTGTTTGCCCAGTCGGTGATTAACGTCGTACCGGCAATGAAAAACAGTCTTGATATCTCCCTTGAAACGTTGACGCTGGCGGTGAGCCTCAGCGCGTTGTTCAGCGGTTGCTTTGTGGTGGCCAGCGGCGGGCTGGCGGATAAATTTGGCCGGATGCGCATGACCCATATCGGCCTGATGCTGAGTATTGGCGGCAGTGCTCTGCTGGTGCTGGCGCAGGGGCCGTGGTTGTTTCTGGCCGGGCGGGTCCTGCAGGGGTTATCGGCGGCCTGCATTATGCCGGCTACCCTGGCGCTGATAAAAACCTGGTACGAAGGCAAAGCGCGCCAGCGGGCGGTGAGCTTCTGGGTCATCGGTTCGTGGGGCGGCAGCGGCTTATGCTCGTTTGTCGGCGGGGCTATCGCGACCGGGCTGGGCTGGCGCTGGATCTTTGTCTTCTCCATTGCCGTGGCGCTGGTGGCCTTGCTGCTGTTGCGCGGCACGCCGGAGAGCCGTAGCGCCAGCGCGCAGGAGCACAAGCTGGATATCAGTGGTTTGTTGAGCCTGATCGTCTCGCTGGTGCTGTTTAATCTGTTTATCAGCAAAGGCCACAGTTGGGGCTGGAGCAGCGGCCTGTCGCTGGCGATGCTCGCCGGCTCGCTGGTATCGGGCGGGTATTTCATCCGCAGCGGGCTGCGTAAAGGGGAATCGGCGCTGATTGATTTTGCGCTGTTTCGCAACCGGGCCTACAGCGCTGCGGTACTGTCAAACTTTATGCTCAATGGCGCCGTCGGCACGATGATGATCACCAGCATCTGGCTGCAGAAGGGGCACAACCTGAGCCCGCTGGAAACCGGCGGAATGACGCTGGGCTATCTGGTCACCGTGCTGGCGATGATCCGCGTCGGTGAAAAGCTGCTGCAGCGCTACGGGGCCAGGCTGCCGATGATGACCGGGCCGGTCTTTACCGCGGTGGCGATCCTGCTGATCTCCTGTACCTTCCTCGATAAATCCGTCTATATCGTTACGGTCTTTCTCAGTAACGTGTTGTTTGGCCTTGGGCTGGGCTGCTACGCCACGCCGTCAACCGACACCGCGGTGGTGAACGCCCCGGAAAATAAAGTCGGTGTCGCTTCAGGGATTTACAAGATGGGCAGTTCGTTGGGCGGGGCGATGGGGATTGCCGTGACAGCGTCACTTTTCGCGCTGCTGTTACCGCTTGGCATGGCCAGCGCCGCGCAGTATGCCCTGTGGTTCAACGCGGCGATGTGCCTGGGCGCGACGGTAGTCAGCGCCCTGATGCTGCCGCGGCTGTCTCACAGCTGATGCTTTTTCAGCAACGCCCGTAGCTGGTGGTAGGTTAAGCCGAGCAACTGCGCCGCCTGTTTCTGATTGAACTTCGCCTGCTGTAGGCTTGCCTGCAGCAGGTTTTTTTCTTGCTCATGCTGGAAGTTTCGCAGATCCAGCGGTAGCGCAGTCCCGGCGGTTTGCAGGTCGGCATCGGCGCGCTGAGGTGACGACGCCGACGATTGTTGTTGATGAAAAGGGTTGATGATGATGTTGTCGAGTTCGCTGTCGCTGGTGCCATGGCGATAGACCGAACGCTCCACCACGTTTTTCAGCTCACGAATATTCCCCGGCCAGCGGTAGCCCAGCAGCGTGTCGCAGGCGTTTTCGCTGAATCCCGGAAACAACGGTAGCCCCAGTTCGCGGCACATCTGAATGGCAAACTGATTCGCCAGCAGCATGATGTCGCTTTGCCGTTCGCGCAGTGGCGGCAGCTGCACCACATCAAAGGCCAGGCGGTCGAGAAGGTCGGCACGAAAATGGCCGGATTCAACCATTGCAGGCAGGTCGGCATTGGTGGCACACACCAGCCGCACGTTGACCTGTAACGGCTGGCTGCCGCCGACGCGCTCCAGCTCACCATATTCAATCACCCGCAGTAGCTTTTCCTGTACCAGCATCGGCGCCGTGGCCAGCTCATCGAGAAACAGCGTTCCGCCATCGGCGCGTTCAAAGCGGCCGGGATGACGTTTGCTGGCGCCGGTAAACGCCCCGGCCTCATGACCGAACAGTTCGCTATCCAGCAGGTTTTCATTTAATGCCGCGCAGTTGAGGGAGATAAACGGCCCCTGCCAGCGGGAAGAGAGAAAGTGCAGGCGGTTAGCGATCAGCTCTTTACCAGTACCGCGCTCGCCAATGACCAGCACCGGTTTATCGAGCGGTGCCAGCCGCGAAACCTGTTCCAGTACCTCGATAAAGCTGTTGGCTTCGCCGAGCAGGTTGTCCTTGTAGTCCGCCATGATGAAATTCGCCATTTAATCGTGTGATTCACCAGGTTACTCTAGCAACCCGTTGTGCAGATAACAATCACTTCTTTTTAAATCAATAAGATAAAAACTTGGCACGCAACTTGTATTAATACTCTCAGTATTGCCACAGGCCACCGCCTGATATCAGAACTATGAGGATTATTATTATGGGTATTTTTTCTCGTTTTGCCGACATCGTGAACGCCAACATCAACTCCCTGCTGGAGAAAGCAGAAGATCCGCAGAAGCTGGTTCGCCTGATGATTCAGGAAATGGAAGACACTCTGGTGGAAGTACGTTCCACTTCGGCCCGCGCGCTGGCCGAAAAGAAACAGCTGAGCCGCCGTATCGAACAAGCCCTTGCCCAGCAGGCAGAGTGGCAGGAAAAAGCCGAACTGGCGCTGCGCAAAGATAAAGAAGATCTGGCTCGTGCGGCGCTGATCGAAAAACAAAAACTGACCGACCTTATTGCCAGCCTCGAAAATGAAGCGCAGATGATCGATGAAACCCTGACGCGCATGAAAAAAGAGATTGGCGAGCTGGAAAACAAACTGAGCGAAACCCGCGCGCGCCAGCAGGCGTTAACCTTACGTCATCAGGCAGCCAGCTCCTCTCGCGACGTACGTCGTCAGCTGGACAGTGGCAAAATTGATGAAGCGATGGCGCGTTTTGAATCTTTTGAACGTCGCATCGACCATATGGAAGCGGAAGCAGAGAGCCATGGTTTTGGCAAACAGAAAACCCTGGACCAACAGTTTGCCGACCTGAAAGCGGACGACGAAATCAGCGAACAGCTGGCGGCCTTAAAAAGTAAAATGAACCAAAACAACTAATGGAATACGCCCACGCCTTCGGCACATGCTGTGCAGTTCCGGCAGACTGAAGGCGCAGGTGTTGCGGCGCGATCATGCGCCGCCGTTCACTCACTGTAAGGAGTACACATGAGTACGCTTTTTATTGCCATACCCCTGACGCTGTTCGTGCTGTTCGTATTACCGGTCTGGCTGTGGCTGCACTACAACAACCGCAGCGCCAGCGGCAGTTTATCGCAGAACGAACAGCAGCGTTTATTGCAGCTGACCGATGATGCGAAGCGCATGCGCGAACGTATCCAGACGCTGGAAGACATTCTTGATGCCGAACATCCGAACTGGAGAGAAAAATAATGGGCGGACTGGACCTGAATAAAAAACTCTGGCGCGTGCCGCAGCTTGGCATGGTCAAAGGGGTCTGCGCCGGTATTGCGCAGTACCTGGATGTACCGGTCAAACTGGTGCGCTTAATTACTGTGCTGGCGATGATATTTGGCCTGTTTTTCTTTGTGGTGGTGGCGTACATCATCCTGACCTTCGTTCTCGACCCGATGCCGGATAGCGAACTGCATGGCGAGAAAATGCCCTCCAGCGGTGAACTGTTAGCCGCGGCGGACAGGGAGCTGGCGGCCAGTGAGCGCCGTCTGCGGGAAATGGAGCGTTACGTCACGTCAGATACTTTTACGCTGCGCAGCCGGTTCCGCCAGCTGTAGCCTAACGACGAGGTCACGCATGAATATCAAATGGCAGCAAACAGGACAAAAGATGAAGCCCGGTCTGAAAATCGTGGGCAAACTGGTGCTGCTGACGGCGTTACGCTACGGGCCGGCCGGCGTTGCTGGCTGGGCGGTGAAGTCGGTGGCGCGTCGACCGTTAAAAATGCTGCTGGCCGTTGCCCTTGAGCCGGTGCTCAGCCGCCTGGCCCATCGCTTTGCCCGCGGGATGAAATAAAAGGCCGGGCAGGCGTACCTGGCGCCTGCGGCACAGTCAGCAGAACTTTCTGCTTATCTTCACCTAATAGCTTATAATAAAAGCACTTTCCTTCAGCGCACTACAGGATGGCAATGAAGCGACTCAAAACAGAATTCAATGCGCTGGTCAACCGTGGGGTTGACCGGCATTTACGTCTGGCGGTGACCGGCCTGAGCCGAAGTGGTAAAACCGCCTTTATCACCGCCCTGGTAAACCAACTGCTGAATATTCACTCCGGCGCGCGTCTGCCGCTGCTCAGTGCGGTCCGTGAAGAGCGCCTGCTTGGCGTCAAACGCGTGCCGCAACGTGATTTCGGCATTCCTCGTTTTACCTATGATGAAGGACTGGCGCAGCTGTATGGCTCGCCGCCGGTGTGGCCGACGCCGACCCGCGGGGTCAGTGAAATTCGCCTGGCGCTACGCTACCGCTCCAGCGAATCGCTGCTGCGCCACTTTAAAGAAACCTCCACGCTGTATCTGGAAATTGTCGATTACCCAGGCGAATGGCTGCTCGATTTACCGATGCTGGCCCAGGATTACCTGAGCTGGTCACGGCAGATGACCGGCCTGTTGCAAGGGGATCGTGCGGAGTGGTCAGCCCGCTGGCGTCAGCTGTGCGAAGGGCTGGACCCGCTGGCGCCGGCGGATGAAAACCGTCTGGCGGAGATTGCCGCCGCGTGGACCGACTATCTGCACGCCTGCAAGCGTGAAGGGCTGCATTTTATTCAACCTGGCCGCTTTGTGCTGCCCGGCGACATGGCCGGGGCGCCCGCGCTGCAGTTTTTCCCGTGGCCGGATGTCGACGCGATCGGCGAAGCCAGGCTGGCGCAGGCCGACAGACACAGCAACGTCGGCATGTTGCGCGAGCGTTTTAAGTACTACTGCGAAAAAGTCGTGAAGGGCTTTTACAAGGATCATTTTCTGCGCTTTGACCGCCAGATCGTACTGGTGGACTGCCTGCAGCCGTTGAACAGCGGGCCGCAAGCCTTTAACGATATGCGCCTGGCGCTGACCCAGTTGATGCAGAGTTTTCATTATGGCCAGCGGACCCTGTTCCGCCGTCTGTTTTCCCCGGTGATCGACAAACTGTTGTTTGCCGCCACCAAAGCTGACCACGTCACCGTCGATCAGCACGGCAATATGGTCTCTCTGCTGCAGCAGTTGATTCAGGATGCCTGGCAAAATGCCGCCTTCGAAGGCATCAGCATGGACTGCCTGGGCCTGGCGTCGATTCAGGCGACGCAGAGCGGGTTAATCGAGGTTAACGGCGAGAAAATTCCCGCATTGCGCGGTGCCCGCCTGAGCGATGGTCAGCCCCTGACGGTCTATCCGGGTGAAGTACCGGCCCGTCTGCCGGGCCAGGCGTTCTGGCAACAGCAGGGGTTCCAGTTTGAGAATTTCCGTCCGCAGGTGATGGACGTTGATAAGCCGCTGCCGCATATCCGCATGGACGCAGCGCTTGAATTTTTGATCGGAGATAAATTGCGATGAGCGAACCGATAAAACCGCGTATCGACTTCGACGGGCCGCTGGAAGCGGAGAAAATAGATGCCCTGAAATCGGCCCGGGCCTTTGATGGCGTCGAGGCGGAGAAATTTGCCCCGGCCCGTCTCGACGCGCTGGAAGAAGAAGAGGGCGCAGCAGAGGCGGTGGTGGAGTCGGTGCTGCGGCCAAAACGCAGCCTGTGGCGGCGGATGGTCAGTGCCGGGCTGGCGATCTTTGGCGTCAGCGTAGTGGCGCAAGGGGTACAGTGGACCATGACCGCCTGGCAGACGCAGGACTGGATCTCCCTCGGCGGCTGCGTCGCCGGGGCGCTGATTGTCGGCGCCGGGGTCGGCTCGGTGGCGACCGAATGGCGGCGCTTGTGGCGTCTGCGCCAGCGCGCTCACGAGCGCGATGAGGCCCGGGATCTGATGCACAGCCATGCGGTCGGCAAAGGGCGCGCATTTTGCGAGAAGCTGGCCCAGCAGGCTGGACTGGATCAGGCCCATCCGGCGTTACAACGCTGGTACGCGGCCATCCACGAAACGCAGAATGACCGCGAAGTGGTCAGTCTGTACGCGCAGCTGGTGCAGCCGGTGCTCGATGCTCAGGCGCGCCGCGAAATCAGCCGTTCGGCGGCGGAATCGACGCTGATGATCGCCGTCAGCCCGCTGGCGCTGGTGGATATGGCGTTTATCGCCTGGCGTAATCTGCGGCTGATTAACCGCATCGCCACGCTGTACGGTATCGAACTGGGCTATTACAGCCGCCTGCGTCTGTTCCGCCTGGTGCTGCTGAATATCGCCTTCGCCGGGGCCAGTGAACTGGTGCGCGAAGTCGGTATGGACTGGATGTCGCAGGATCTGGCGGCGCGGTTATCGGCGCGCGCGGCCCAGGGGATCGGTGCCGGGTTGCTGACCGCCCGTCTGGGGATTAAGGCCATGGAGCTGTGCCGTCCGCTGCCGTGGATCGCCGACGATAAACCGCGGCTGGGTGATTTCCGCCGCGAACTGATAGGCCAGCTCAAGGATACGTTGCAGAAGGGTAAACCTCAGGCCTGATAGCGACGTCAATCATCAGGGCCGTCGGCTAACCGGCGGCTTTTTTGTTTCCGCGCGCCGGGTACAGCGCCAGTGAGCGGATATCTTTACGCCACAACGGCGCTTTTTCCGCCATGCTGTCAATATTTGTTGACAGCTATCTTCACGCCAGCAAATAACTGTCCTATTATTCATCCGTCATTGGCCTTTTTAGGGTGAAAACTCCCATGCGTCTTGAAGTCTTTTGTGAAGACCGTCTTGGTCTGACCCGCGAATTACTGGATTTGCTGGTGCTACGCGGTATCGATTTGCGCGGCATCGACATCGATCCTATTGGCCGAATTTACCTCAATTTTGCCGAGCTGGAGTTTGCCAACTTCAGCAGCCTGATGGCGGAAATCCGCCGCATTTCTGGCGTGACCGACGTGCGTACCGTGCCATGGATGCCGTCGGAGCGTGAACACCTGGCGCTGAGCGCGCTGCTGGTGGCGATGCCGGAGCCGGTGCTGTCGCTGGATACCAAAGGCAAGGTTGAACTGGCGAACCCCGCCAGCTGCCAGCTGTTTGCGCAAAGCCCGGAGCGGCTGCGTGATCATCCGGTCGCACAGTTAATTACCGATTTTAACGTTCAGCGCTGGCTGGAAAGCAGTCCGCAGGAGTCGCTGAGCGAACATGTGGTGGTGAACGGACAGAACTTCGTGCTGGAAATCACCCCGGTGTACCTCGAAGGTGAACACGGAGAACGGGTCCTGACCGGGGCGGTCGCGATGTTGCGTTCGACCGTGCGTATGGGGCGCCAGCTGCAAACCATGACCACCCAGGACACCAGCGCCTTCAGCCAGATTCTGGCCGTCGGGCCGAAAATGCGTCATGTCGTTGAGCAGGCGCGTAAGCTGGCGATGCTGAGCGCGCCGCTGCTGATTGTCGGCGATACCGGCACGGGCAAAGATTTGCTGGCGCATGCCTGCCATCTGGCAAGCCCGCGGGCGGCTAAACCCTATCTGGCGCTGAACTGCGGCTCGATTCCGGAAGATGCGGTAGAGAGCGAGCTGTTCGGCGACGCCATTCAGGGCAAAAAAGGCTTCTTTGAGCAGGCCAACGGCGGTTCGGTGCTGCTGGATGAAATCGGCGAAATGTCGCCGCGGATGCAGACCAAACTGCTGCGTTTTCTCAATGACGGCACCTTCCGTCGGGTCGGGGAAGATCACGAAGTTCATGTCGATGTCCGGGTTATCTGCGCCACCCAGAAGAATCTGGTGGAGCTGGTGCAAAAAGGGTTATTCCGCGAAGACCTCTACTATCGTCTGAATGTACTGACCCTGAATCTGCCGCCGCTGCGCGACTGTCCGCAGGACATCATTCCGCTGACCGAACTGTTTGTCGCCCGTTTTGCCGACGAGCAGGGGATCCCGCGCCCGAAACTCTCTGCCGATCTCAGTACCGTCCTGACCCGCTACAGCTGGCCTGGCAACGTTCGTCAGCTGAAGAATGCGGTCTACCGCGCGTTAACTCAACTGGATGGTTACGAGATGCGTCCGCAGGATATTTTGCTGCCGGACCACGATGCGGCCTCCCTTCCGGTAGGCGAAGAGGCCATGGAGGGATCGCTGGACGATATTACCCGTCGTTTTGAGCGCTCGGTGCTGACCCAGCTGTACCGTAGTTTCCCGAGCACCCGCAAACTGGCGAAACGTCTTGGGGTATCGCATACGGCGATCGCCAATAAGCTGCGCGAATACGGCCTCAGCCAGAAAAAAGGCGAGGAGTAAGTCTGCTACCGGCTGCCTGGCAGCCGGTTGATTATGACGAAGGGGCTGTCTTTCGCACCGTTCTGTATATACTCAGGTTTTACTCATTTTCCCAGGAATACGGATGTCGACTTCGCCGGGTCATCTGCTTCAGTGGATGAAACTGCTGGCTCTCTCTGCCGGACTCTCATGGCTGCTGTTCTGGCTTCATCTGCCAGCGGCGCTGCTGCTGGGGCCGATGATCGCCGGGATCGCCCTGAGCCTGCGCGGGGCCAACATCCGGGTACCCCGTCCCTTTTTTATTGCCGCTCAGGCCATTATCGGCTGCATGATCGCCCGCACGCTGACCCCCTCGATTTTTGGCGTGCTCATCGGACACTGGCCGCTGGTGCTGTTTATTCTGCTCTCCACGCTTGCCGTCAGCGCCCTGACCGGTTGGTTGTTGGTCCGTTATAGCTCGCTCCCCGGCGCGACCGGGGCGTGGGGTAGCTCGCCCGGCGGCGCCTCGGCGATGGTGGTGATGGCGCAGGATTACGGTGCTGACGTGCGGTTGGTGGCGTTGATGCAGTACCTGCGGGTGTTGTTTGTGGCCGGGGCTGCGGCGCTGGTGGTGCGTTTTACCCTTGGTGGTGAAGCCCAGGAGATGAGCCAGCAGATAGTCTGGTTTCCACCTGTAACCTGGCAACTGCCCGGTACATTGCTGCTGACCGCCGCCGCAGGATGGCTGGGGCTAAAAACGCGTTTTCCTTCCGGCGCCATGCTCTTTCCGATGCTGGCCGGCGCGCTGGTGCAAGGCGAGGGCTGGCTGATGCTGGAGCTGCCGGAATGGCTACTGGCGCTGGCTTATGCCGCGGTTGGCTGGAGCGTTGGTCTAAAGTTTAATAAGGCCATCTTTTTGCTGGCCCTCAAGACGCTGCCGCAGATTATCGCCTCGATTATCGGCCTGATTGTGGTCTGCGCGTTGATGGCGCTGGGGGTGACTCAGGTACTGCCGCTTGATTTTATGACCGCCTATCTGGCGACCAGTCCCGGTGGACTGGATACGGTGGCGATTATCGCCGCCGGCACGCGGGCTGATATGTCGTTTATCATGGCGATGCAGACCTTGCGGTTGTTTACTATTTTGCTGACCGGCCCGGCGATCGCGCGCGTTATTTCGCGCTATGCGCCGCAGAGATAGCGCCGTAGAAATAAAAAAGCCCCCGTCACCGGAGGCTTGTGTTTCGCGGGCTATCTTAGCCTTTCAGCGAAGCCAGGGCTGCATCGTAGTCCGGCTCTTCGGTGATTTCATTCACCAGCTGGCTGTATACAACCTGGTCATTTTCATCAACAACGACCACAGCACGTGCTGCCAGACCCGCCAGTGGACCGGCTGCAATAGCAACGCCGTAATCAGCCAGGAACTGCGGAGCGCGCAGGGTGGAGAGGGTGACGACATTGTTCAGGCCTTCCGCGCCGCAGAAACGAGACTGGGCGAACGGCAGGTCGGCAGAGATGCATAACACAACGGTGTTATCCAGCTCGGATGCCAGTTGGTTGAATTTACGTACCGATGCCGCGCATACGCCGGTATCGATGCTCGGGAAAATATTCAGTACTTTACGTTTGCCGGCGAACTGGCTCAGCGCGACGTCAGAGAGATCTTTGGCGACCAGCGTAAACGGCTGCGCTGCGGCGCCTGCCTGAGGAATGGTGCCCTGAACAGAAACGGGGTTGCCCTGGAAATGCACGGTTTGTGACATGTTTATCTTCCTGTTTACATATAGTTAACGTCACCGGTAGTGTATGACATCCGTTATCGGCACGGCAAATCCTATTTACTGTTTCCCCTGGAGGAACCTGGGAATGCGAAATCTGCGAGTGTATGAAGAAGCCTGGCCCTTACATACTCCCTTTGTGATTGCCCGCGGCAGCCGCAGCGAGGCAAAAGTGGTGGTGGTGGAAGTGGAAGAGAACGGCGTGAAAGGCGTCGGGGAGTGCACCCCCTACCCACGCTATGGCGAGAGCATCGCTTCGGTGATGGCGCAGATCCTCGCCATTGGCGAGCAGCTGGAGAGCGGCGTCACCCGCGAACAGCTGCAGCAGCTATTGCCGGCCGGCGCGGCGCGTAATGCCGTGGATTGCGCCTTGTGGGATTTGCAGGCAAGAGGCGTCGGGAAAACGATCCCGCAACTGCTGGGGGTGGGGCTGCCGAATCGGGTGGTCACGGCGCAAACCGTGGTGATTGGCACCCCGGAGCAGATGGCGGCCAGCGCCGCAGCGTTGTGGGAAAACGGCGCCCGGCTCCTGAAGGTGAAGCTGGACGATCATCTGATCAGCGAACGACTGATTGCCATCCGTAACGCGGTGCCGCAGGCCACGCTGATTGTCGACGCCAATGAGTCCTGGCACAGCGACGGGCTGGCGGCACGTTGCCAGCTGCTGGCGGATATCGGCGTAGCGATGCTCGAGCAGCCGCTACCGGCGGACGACGATGCCGCGCTGGAGAATTTTATTCACCCGTTGCCGATCTGCGCCGATGAAAGCTGCCATACCCGTGCCAGCCTGCCGAAGCTGCGCGGGCGCTATGAGATGGTGAATATCAAACTGGATAAAACCGGCGGTCTGACCGAAGCACTGTTTCTGGCTCAGGAGGCTGAGGAGCTCGGGTTTGAACGAATGCTCGGCTGCATGCTCTGCACGTCGCGGGCCATCTCTGCGGCGCTGCCGCTGGCACCGCTGGCGCGCTTTGCCGATCTGGATGGCCCTACCTGGCTGGCGATAGATGTTGAACCGGCGCTGCATTTCAGCACCGGCGTGCTTCATCTCTGAGGGTGCCAGTGCAGCAGGTCAGTCATCGCCGACAGATACTTTTCTGTCGCTTCGTCAGCTGAAACGGGCGGGAACTCGGCGGTAATGCAGGGCAGGCCGATATCGGCGCACCAGCTGCCAAAAGAGCCCGGCGTCTCGTAACCCACGCTGCTGACCAGCGGCAGCGTAAAGGCATCGGCCAGCCATTGCCCCAGTTCACTGTGGCCGGGGTCTTCAATGCAGGCCAGCGGATCGTGAAACGAGACCACCCACGCCGGGTGGATCTGGTGGATCAGCTGGCACAGCGCCTGGGTTTCGGGTTCCGAACCGGGCTTTTCTCCGGTCAGCAGCACCACGTCACGCTGCTCCGCGGCGCTATTCCAGCGATACACCGTTTCCCCTGCTTTCCAGTTTGCCGCTGGGAAGTTACGGTTCAGATCGACACCCCGGGCGTTGGCCCGCAGCCCCAACTGACAGCCGTCAGGGTTCACCGCCAGCACCACATGATGACGCCGTAATTCTGGCTTGAGCGTGCGCAGCGCGCAGGAGAGCGTGACCACCGAAGAGTTTTCATCACCATGGGTCCCGGCAAGAATCAGCCCGCTGCGGCTTTCCGCCAGCGGAGCAGGGAACCAGAGCAAGGGCGCCCCAAGATGGGACTGACCATAGCGTTGTGTGCCGGGCGGAAAGGCGCCGCGCAGTGGGCGAGGACGAGAAAGAGGCATAGGGCATCCTGTTAGCAGGTTATTTCCAGCAGTGTTGTGTAAAAGCGTCCCGGAATCAAATAGTTTCCTGTCGCCGTTAAAACACAAGAGAGGTCAATTTTCTCTCATAAGCCGTTTGCAATTTTCGATGATGAAACAAATAATTATCGTTCTGCCAGCTTTGGTTCTTTTATTTTAAAGGGGATCTCATGAAGTATCCTGTCACATTGACATGCGGCGCGCTGTGGTTAGCCAGCGTTTCTTCTCTTGCCTGGGCGGCGGATGTCCCTCAGGGCACCGTATTAGCGGAAAAGCAGGTGCTGGTACGGCACATTAAAGATGAGCCCGCGTCGTTAGATCCCGCCAAAGCCGTTGGTCTGCCGGAAATCCAGGTCATTCGCGATCTGTTTGAAGGTTTAGTCAACCAGGACGCAAAAGGCAATATTATCCCTGGCGTTGCAACCCGCTGGCAGAGCAACGACAACCGTGTCTGGACCTTTACCCTGCGCGATAATGCGCGCTGGTCCGATGGCTCGCCGGTCACCGCACAAGATTTTGTCTACAGCTGGCAGCGACTGGTCGATCCGAAAACCACATCGCCATTTGCCTGGTTCGCCGCGCTGGCGGGGATCAGCAATGCCCAGAATATTATCGACGGCAAGGCCGCGCCGGATACCCTGGGCGTCACCGCCGTGGATGCGCGTACCCTGCGCGTACAGCTCGATAAACCGCTGCCGTGGTTCAGTAATCTGACCGCCAGCTTTGCCTTCTATCCGGTTCAGAAAGCGAATGTTGAGAGCGGGGCCAACTGGACCCGTCCGGGCAGCCTGATTGGTAACGGCGCGTATGTCTTAAAAGACCGGGTGGTGAACGAAAAACTGGTGGTCGTGCCGAACAGCCACTATTGGGATAACGCCAAAACGGTGATCCAGCAGGTGACCTTCGTGCCGATCAACCAGGAATCGTCGGCGACCAAGCGTTATCTGGCCGGGGATATTGATATCACCGAGTCCTTCCCGAAAAACATGTATCAGAAATTGCTAAAAGATATTCCCGGTCAGGTGTACACCCCGCCGCAGCTGGGGACTTACTATTACGCCTTCAATACCCAAAAAGGGCCGACCGCCGATGAGCGCGTGCGTCTGGCGCTGAGTATGACTATCGACCGGCGTATCATGGCCGAGAAGGTACTGGGGACCGGTGAAAAACCGGCCTGGCACTTTACCCCGGACGTGACAGCCGGGTTTACCCCGCAGCCTTCGCAGATGGAAAGCATGAGCCAGGCCGAGCTGAACGCCCAGGCGAAAGCGCTGCTGCAGGCGGCAGGCTATGGTCCGGGCCGTCCTTTACAGCTGACGCTGCTGTATAACACCTCAGAAAACCACCAGAAAATTGCGATAGCGGTGGCGTCGATGTGGAAGAAGAATCTCGGCGTGGATGTGAAGCTGCAGAACCAGGAGTGGAAAACCTACATCGATAGCCGCAACACCGGTAATTTTGATGTGATCCGCGCGTCGTGGGTGGGGGATTACAATGAACCTTCGACCTTCCTGTCGCTGCTGACGTCGACTCATAGCGGCAATATTTCCCGCTTTAACGACCCGGCCTATGACAAAATTCTCAATCAGGCGGCGCTGGAAACCTCGGAAAAAGCGCGAAATGATGATTATAACGCGGCAGAAAAAATCATCATGAGCAAAGCGCCGATTGCGCCAATCTACCAGTACACCAACGGCCGGTTAATTAAGCCGTGGTTGAAAGGCTACCCGATTAACAACCCGGAAGACGTGGCCTATAGTCGCACGATGTATATCGAAAAGCATTAAGCTCCGGGTCTGCACCGGTATTTCACAATGGCGCGATGAATCGCGCCATTTTTTTGCCTGTACTGGCTGTGTCTCTCCTGACACGTCACAAAGTGATGGCGGCGGCTATCGCGCCATCTGCCGGTGGGCTACGCTTAAAAGTGCCTGCCATTCTTTCCTGTTACTGATACCCGTTCTCTCGGCTTTTTAAAGTGTTAAGAGGGATCCGCATGAACGCAGTGAGATCGCTTTCCCCGGTGTTGGTTATCGCGACCTTGTTGCTATTCAGTTCATTTTCCCAGGCTGCCGGGACAGAACCGGCTAAATGTCTCGATCCCCAACGGGTTAACGCGATGCTCGCTCACTTTCAGGTCAGTGCGCAGGATGACGATGGCAAAGAGGTGCGGCAATACAGCGTTAAGGATCATTGTGATAATGCTGACTTTACTAAACTCATCCTCGCACTTGAGCAAATTAAAACCGTTTCAAAAATAAAAGTCCCGTCAAAGGAACGGTCCGATTTCGGCAAAGCACAGTCGTTTGAATATATTACCGGCAGGATCAAAAATATCATTCTGTTGCCCCACAACGCGAACATTTGCGGGTTTCAGGAAGGCGGCGTGGTGCTGGATAGCGAAAAAGCAGACAAAACCATGCGGCTGTGTATGTTAGATGGCGGGGCGTCGGTCTCAGGCCTTGCTATGACCCTCGTCCACGAAGCCCGCCATATGGATGGGTTTAAGCATGTGAAATGTACCCATGGGATCTTTATGTCGTTATCCTATCCGGAGTGCGATAGGTCATTTGAAGAGCAGGGGAGTCATGCCTTTCAGCTTTCCTATTTATTGAAGCTGCATAAAACATTAAAAAACGACGGTGACAAATTTAAAGTGCGGATGCTGATCGTCCACACCGTAGAATATGCCTTCAACGATGCTCCCTTTGGCCTGAAGAAAGGCGGCCTGATTTTAGACAGCCAAAACAGAGTGCTATTTTTTGACGGGCAGCAATTGACGCTGATTAAAGCGTTCGAGGATAACATCGTGGCACTTGCCAACTATAATGGCTACCCGGTAGTTTTTCATGAAAATGGCAAAGTCGAAGCCTATACCTTTTTACCTGCCTGGGACCCGATAAAAGGACCAATAGTCAGCCATTACCAACAGCTTTCGCCGGAGGATCGCGCGGCCATTCTCGATGCTTACTTTGGCAATAAAGAACAGTGCTATCTGCTGCGGGCTAAGATAGCCTGCGTGCAGAAAGAAGGATTTACCCACTTTGTTTTCGACGGCATTACCCCGGTGGTGTTTTTTGACGAGCCGGATATGAGTCAGTACTTTCTGATGCGCATAATGAGTGATAGCGGGAAAATTTATAATATCCCGGGCTCAGTATTATTTACCAGCAAAGAGAAAAACTTCAATTCGGCATTTGAATTTAAAAAGGTGGTATATCCGCAAGGGGTATCATCTTACGCTGTGGATAACAGCGGCGGGCTTATTGGTATCAATCCGCAAGGAACCGTAGTGTATCGAGCGAATAATGAGCCATCATGGCGGGCAATTCCGGATTTCGATGGAATAACAGCCAAAAAGGTCATTCCTTATTACTGGTCACCACAGTTACAGACAATGCTGAACTGATGACGGCGTTGCGCTTGCAGACATCAGGTCATCACTGTCTTCTGGGTCAACAGAGCGATAGCGTATGACCTGATTCGTTTTATTAGCCACCTGATTATTGAAAATAATATAATTTGAGCTGACAGAATATACCCTGCACAACGAGTCATAACGTCTCGAAGGTGCATGAGATGACAGCGCTAATATGTTATTAAATAGTTAATATGGTTGTTATATTATGTATTAGTCTTTCTTATGCTTTGGCGTGTTAGTGGTGAGTAAAGCTTTTCCTGTTAGCTAAGCGCTGTGGTTAACGACGCTTCTTGAACGTAAACTGTTGTTTTTTCCTGTCTCTGATATAAGAAACGAGAGAAAAAACAGCGACCAGAAGCAGTATTATTGCCAGAATTAAAAATAGTAAGTTTGCCATTTTTTTATTCCCCGGGATGTTTATGGATATTATTGCTTTTATCAAATGCAATCTACTCCTGGGTTAAGAAAAATCCTAATTAAATATTTTGGCTTGTTTATAAAAATATGCTTTTATGCTGCATTGGTGGATTTTTTAGCGAGAAATACCAATAATCAATAAGTGGTATAGCATGTTATGGATACGACAGATGGATTTTTCACTTAAAAATTCCGGGCTAACTCGGCTTTAAGTAAGGTACAGTGCTGTACGATAAGTATGCAGTCAGGTTATGTATGTGTCTAAAAAATAACTATAAATTGCAAAATCGTTAAACACCTGAATGTGGGGCTGAAACGGGGGAATGGCAGATGCGATAAGCCCCTCAGTAAGACCTATTCAGTAGCACAATACGTGCGCCGTTTGCGCTGATGATGCCGAGGGGCTTCGATTATTGTCTGGGTAAGCACCAGATGGTGCGGCAAAAGCAGGATAGATTTGCCGGGCGTTAATCCACGTTGTTGAAGTAATCCCGGGCAACCGCCTCGACGCCCTTTGGCTCGAGACCGGTCTTGTCGGCAATCATTTCAATGAACTGTTTGAATTTATCGGTCATCACGTTACCACCATCCCAGTGGGCGACGTAGAAGCGACATTGATAACGATAAAAGTGGAGGGTGGTATCTCCTAACGTGTAGTACATAAACATCTCCAGTTCAGTCTCTCGGAAAAACAGCCGTCGTAATAGCAATAACCTATAACGCGCAGGTTTACCAGTCCATCCTCCTCCCAAACAGCGGAAATATCCAGAGATGTCGCTGGTGTGATGATGCTTTATTACTGACGTCCTGATCGGCGTGGACATTACGTTTATGCTCAATATGGCAGTGGCGAAAAGCGAGCTAAAGCGGGGAGAAAAGACAATAACGCATGGCCTGCGAGGTAGGCAGACCATGCGATTAAGAGCAGGGTGATTACAGCGCAGCCTGCTCGTCGGCGGTCAGGGCGACGGTTTGCACCGTGCCAGATTCCGCTGACTGAACCGCCGCTTCTAATACCGCCATCACTGCCAGTGCCTGCAGCGGCGATACCGGGTTGTCAATCGCCCCGGTTAAGGCATCGCGCACGTTAATATAGTACTGACGCTGATCGCCGCGCGGCGTCTCGTGCTGCTGAGTCTGTCCCGCGGCATCAAACATCACCATCTTGTCGTCGTCGTGGCCCCAGCTGTCGCTACCTGGGATCACGCCTGCCAGCAGTTGCGCTTCCTGCTGATCGGCTCTTTGTTTAACCACGCTGCCTTTATCGCCGTGCACGGTAAAGCGTGAAACGCCGCCGGCCACCAGCATGCTGCAATGCAGAATGACTTTGTGCTGCGGGTAATTGAGGACCACGTGCGCCCAGTCGTTGATCTCTGCGCCTTCACGCAGGGTGGCGATATTGCCCTGGATCGACTGCGGCAGGCCGAAAAGCTGTAGCGCCTGGTCGATCATATGCGGTCCGAGGTCAAACCATAAGCCGCTACCCGGGACGTTTTGCTCTCTCCAACGGACGCGAACTTCCGGGCGGAAGCGGTCAAAATGCGATTCAAAGTGCTTAACCTTGCCGATCAGCCCCTGCTCGATAGCCTGCTTAATGCCGAGGAAATCACTGTCCCAGCGGCGGTTATGGAACACCGACAGCAGCAGCTGTTTTTCCTTCGCCAGGGCGATCAGCTCGCGGGCTTCCTGCATATCCAGGGTAAAAGGTTTATCCACGACCACATGTTTACCGGCATTCAGCGCCAGTTTGGCTAACGGCGCATGGGTTGCGTTCGGCGAGGCGATCACCACCACATCAACATCCGGGTGCTGAATAGCCTCTTCCGGTGAAGCGATGACCGTCACATCCGGCAGATCCTGCTTAACCTTCTCTTCATTGCCGGAGGCGACTATCGCCAGCTTCAGCCCGTCGACCGACTGGATGAGCGGGGCATGAAACGTTTTGCCGACGAAGCCATATCCGATCAACGCGATATTGATCTCTTTACTCCCACGAGCGATGACTTTATTCATTACCTTCTCCACCTTGTTGAGCGCCAGCAATATTGACCTGCAGTGCGTTGTTGTCCCCCAGTTCTTCCCAGGGTCTGTCCAAAAAGAGTTGATCGATGTCGGCTAACCCGGCCACCAGATGCGGTTCACAGTGGTTTAGCTTCATATGATCGGCCACCAGCCAGTGTTCAGTACTGGCGGCGAGCATCGCACGTTTAATTTCCGCATCGGCTTCCTGGCTGGCGCTTAAGCCCAGCTGCGCATGAATAGCACAGGCGCCAAGAATAGCGATATCGGCGCGATAGCGAGCTAACAGCGCCAGGGTGGCGCTGCCGGCAAACAGTCGTTGTTGGCTGTCCCAGCTTCCCCCCAGCAGGATCAGCTGGATATCCGGGCGCGCGCTGAAATGTGACGCAATATCCAAAGAGGTGGTGATCACCGTAACCGGCACCATAATCTGGCTGGCGACGGCCAGAATCGTACTGCCGGCGTCTAAAAAAAGCGTCGAACCCGACGGGATTTTGTCGGCGACCAGGCGGCCCAGACGCTGCTTGGTTTCCGACAACAGGGCGTTTCTGCCCTGACGGTTCATCGCGGACAGATCGAGGGCAATCGCGCCGCCGTGATTCTTCTGCGCCAGGCCTTGTTTTTCGAGATCGCCGAGGTCGCGCCGGATGGTGTCCGCGGAAACCTGCAGCTTCTCCACCAGCTCGCTGATGCTAACCTGTCCATTTTCACTAATAATATCAAGTAGATATTTTTGTCTGGCGGTTTTATGCATGATGTTGAATCCAGCAAAATATTGCAATAAACAGCATAATACAGCAATTAGCGGCAAAGGGAACCTTGCATTACGCAGGGTTAACGGCGTGAAACCGCAGGACAGGTCGGGCAGAAGTGAGGCGCGGGGAAGACGGGGATCGGGAGGTTGCAGGCCCCGAACAACGGGGCCTGCCAGGCGCGGCTAGCGCATCACCCAGTGGCGTTCCCCCACCTGTTCGTAGCGGCGCTGCGGCGGCTGGTACGCTTTATCGCGAAACGGCGAAGGCAGCTCGTCGTTGCTGGCTTCACGCAACAGATGACGGCGGGAAGGATCGGTTTTTGGGATCGCCGCAATCAATTTTTGCGTATACGGGTGCTGCGGATTGGCAAAAATCGCCTGACGCGGGCCGATCTCCACGATCTCCCCGAGGTACATCACCGCCACCCGGTGGCTGATGCGCTCAATGACCGCCATGTCGTGGGAGATAAACAGAAAGGCGATCTGCAGGGTCCGCTGGAGCTCGATGATGAGATTCACCACCTGCGCCTTCACCGACACGTCGAGCGCCGATACCGACTCATCGGCGATAATCACTTTGGGGTTCATCGCCAGCGCGCGGGCAATGCAGATACGTTGGCGCTGACCGCCGGAAAACTCATGCGGATAGCGGTTGAGCACCTGCACGCTGAGCCCGACTTTCTCGATCAACTCCTGCGAGCGGGCCAGCGCCTGGCGGCGGGTAGCGAGGCCGTTTTCCAGCAGCGGTTCAATCAGCGCCTCCTGCACCTTCAGGCGCGGGTTCAGGCTGGCGAAGGGATCCTGGAAGATCATCTGCATATCCTGCCGCAGCCGTTTTTGCTGTGAACGGCTGGCCTGCAGGACATCATAACCATCGAGTATCACTTCGCCGGATTGCGCCTGAATCATGCGGATCAGGCTGCGCCCGGTGGTGGATTTGCCGCAGCCGGACTCGCCCACCAGCGAGAGCGTCTCCCCGGGCCACAAATCAAAGCTGACGTTTTCAACGGCATGGATATGACCGGTGAGCTGGTTAAAGAAGCCTATTTTGACCGGGAAACGGGTCACCAGATTTTTGACCGACAGCACCGGCGTCGTGGTGGCAGCGGCCAGCGGCGGCTCTGGCGAATAGCGCAGGGTCTCGCCGCTGTGCAGGTTGACCGACGGGAACTTGCACGGCGTGCTCATGGCATCCATCTCTCCCGCTGCGGGCACCGACGCCAGCAGCGCCCGGGTGTAGGGCTGCTGAGGCGCGGCAAACAGGCTGGTGGTCTGGGCGCACTCGATGGCATCGCCGCGATACATCACCAGCGTATGGTCTGCGGTTTCCGCCACCACCCCCATATCGTGGGTGATAAACAGCACCGCGGTGTTGTTTTCCGCCTGCAGGGTTTTAATCAGATCGAGGATTTGCCCCTGGATCGTGACGTCCAGCGCGGTGGTTGGTTCATCGGCGATCAGCAGTTTGGGTTTGAGCGCCAGCGCCATGGCGATCATCGCGCGCTGGCGCATGCCGCCGGAAAACTGATGGGGATATTCATCGAAACGCTGCGCGGCATGGGGGATCCGCACTTTCTCCAGCAGGGCGATGGTCTCCTGCCGGGCCTGGCGTTTTGATAACCCCTGATGATGAATAAAGACTTCTGCAATCTGCTGGCCGATGGTGAAGGCCGGGTTCAGGCTGGTCATCGGCTCCTGGAAGATCATCGCCACTTCCGAACCACGAATACGGCGCATGGCCTCTTCCGGTAGCGACAATAATGAGCGTCCGCAGAGTTCGACGCTGCCTTCGGTCCGGCTCTGGCGCGACGACAGCAGGCGCATCACCGCCATGGCGGTCACGCTTTTCCCCGAACCCGATTCGCCGACAATGGCTAAGGTCTCGCCCGGATAGAGGCTAAAACTGACATTGCGTACCACTTTTTGCCAGCTCTCGCCGCGGCGAAAGGAGACCGATAAATTATCAACGCTTAGCACCGGAGAAGGGGTCGGGGTGTTCATGAATCAGGACTCCTGGGAAAAAGGGGCTCTGGCGGAAACAAAAACCTGCGCCGTGAAGTCGAGGTCGCGGTCGAATGGCCAGGTGCGGGTCAGCATACGTTGACGTGGGACGCGTTCGATATCCTGATCGACCACGCCTTCCGAGAGCGCCATCAGGTTCGGGTTGGCGATCGGCGCCAGCTCCGGGGAGAGATAGCCGGATTTGACCACCACAATCCTGAACGCCTCGGGGTCTAAGCCAAGCTGGTGAAAATCGGCGATGTCGTGATAAGGACGGCGGCGATCGGCCACCACCACGGTGATGCCCTCTATCTGCAATACCGCCTGACTGGCGCTGCTGTGCGCGCCGGCAGGCAGCAGGTTTTTCACCGTGAAGCGACCGCTGACGCTTTCACCCGCCGGATCAAGCCGGGCGCCGACGGTCAGCGCCAGCTCTGCACCTACGCCAGCGGCAAAGGCGGCTTCGGTTGCCGGCGCATCGGTGATCCCGGCAACGAGGGTTTCGGTTGCCTGTTGTCGCTGCAGTTCAGCCAGCACATCGCCGCGATCGCCCACGCCGCCGCCGGTCGGATTATCGCCAGAGTCCGCGAGAATAACCGGGGAGGTGGGGCTGGCGATCGCCTCTTCGACACACTGCGCGACGCTGCCGGTGCGACAGCCGAAGACGAACGCTTCCCGGGCGTCCCAGTACGCCTGCGCCAGAATCGCTGCCTGCTGTTTCAGGACCGTAACGTCGGTGCCGGTGAAGATCGCCGCCGCGGTGGCGCGCGGCTCATCGGCCCAGACGTAGCCGACCATTAACGAGCTGTCGAGTACCCCTGGGAGCTGGTCGCTTGCCGTCAGGGTAGCGTAGAGGCTTTTCGCCGCTTCATCTTCGGTGCTGGTGCGCTCACCGGGCAGGATCACCGGCACTGGCGCCCAGACTACGCCGGGGCGAACGCCGCTCTGCAGGCTGTTTACCAGCATGGTGACCGCGCGGCGCATGGTCTCTTCGACATCAATATGCGGCGCGGTGCGGTAGGTCGAATACATGTCGATCGCGTCAATAATACGTTGCGTAACGTTACCGTGCAGGTCGTAGCTCACGGCGATCGGACAGTCCTCGCCAACGCAGGCTCTGGCGGCGGTGATCCAGTCGCCTTCGGCATCTTCCAGCCCTTCAACATACATCGCGCCGTGCATCGCCAGATACAGGCCGTCGATGGGCAGCGAGGCCTGCAGGCGGGTCAGAAACTCGGCTTTAAAATTTTCGTAGGTCTCCCGGGCCACCGGGCCGCCCGGAATCGCACGGGTATGCAGCGTTGGCAGAAACGTTGCCGGATAGTCGCCGAGAAACTGAAAGTAGGGCGCCTCCAGTAGGGCGTCACCTTTTACCGTTCGAAACTCGGCTTCGTGAGTCAATACGGGATTGAAAGTGCTGCATTCAATGTGTATTCCGCCAACGGCAATTCGCATAGAGACCTCGTTAATATCCGGGAAATAAAACGTGAGTAAGCGCCACGCTTGCGGCAGCGAGCGCCCAGCTGTCCTCGGCAAGGGGGCGATAAATAAGCGGGGTTTTGCCTGCCATACCGGGGAGCAGATAGGTTTCGATCGCCTGCTGCATCACGGTGTTCAACAGCCCCTGAAAACTCTCAGGTTGATGCGCCAGCATAATCGCCGCCGGATCGTTGTTCTGTATTTGGTGGGAGATGGCCATCCCCAGCGCATCGCCGGCCTGGTGCAGGATCTGGATCGCGCCGGAATGGCCTTTGCGGGCCAGCGCTTCCAGTTCATTGAGGCTCCCGGCCTCAATGCCTTCCATGCGCGCCTGTTCAAAAATGGCGGTCAGCGAGGCGATGGTGTCAAGGCAGCCGCGCTTGCCGCAGCGGCAGGGTTTGCCCGCCGGGACGATGGTGCAGTGGGCTATTTCCCCGGCTCCGCCGTGGGCGCCGCGCCAGATGCGCCCGTAGATCACCGCCGCGCTGCCGATACCGCTGCCGTGGGAGATAACCACCGCACTCTCTTGTTTTCGCAGGTGACCGAAGGTTTTTTCGTAGGTTGCCAGCGCCCGGGTGTCGTTTTCCACGATCACCGGGATCCCGCCGGTGGCCTCGCTCAGCAGACGTGCCAGCGGCACCTGATGCCAGCCCAGCAGCGCGGACTGCACGCAGACGGACTGACTGGCGTCAATAAAGGCCGAGAGGGCAAAACCGATGCCCACCAGACGCTGGCGATCGATGGCCGACTCCTCCAGCAGCAGGGCAATATCCTGCGCCAGCTGTTGAATCAGCTCCGGGATCTCGCTCGCCGGGGTGAACTGGCGCTGGCAAACTTTGCCGCCGACGGCGTTCATCAGCACCAGAACCAGTTGATGGTCGATCAGGGAAATACCGATGGCATAAGCGGCATCCGGCGCCAGGGAGAGCGTGACGGACGGGCGCCCCTGGCCAACGGAGGCGGCAATATCGCTCTCCTGCAGGACGCCATCGCTCAGCAGTTCTTTGACCAGCGCGCCAATGGCCGCTTTGCTCATCCCGGTTAAGCGTGCGAGGTCAGCGCGGCTGGCCCCCTCTTCGCTACAGACCAACTGGACGAGCTGTTGTTGGAGTTTGTTCAGCATAGTTACTCAGCCAGATGCTTTTTTTCTGAACATAATTGCGGGCTGGTGGTTTGGCAATCAGTTTCTTTCAAAAAATAACTAAATGCTCACATATAAGTTAAATTTATTACCTAATTAAGCGCTAATCATGGCTAATATCACATTTACGGAAATTTATTTTGGGTAAAAACAAAACTTAATAGCAACATAACAGCCACAACTGGCGACATAACATACAGGCAGGGGTTAGCAGATGAAGCGCTTTCTTTTGAATAAATATCGACTTGCCGTGCTGGCAGGCATGGTGGCAGCAAGCGGAACGATGTCATTGCAGGCCGCAACGCTCAACGTAATGCAGAATGAACCGCCGCGCAGTATGGACCCCGGCGATCAGACCGCGACCTTTACCGACACGGTCCTGCGGCCGATGTATGAAGGGCTGGTCGGCCTGACGCCAGATAACAAAATCGCCCCTGCGCTGGCAACGGCCTGGCAGGTGAGCGATGACGGCAAAGTCTGGACCTTCACCCTACGTCAACATGTCACCTTCCACGACGGCACGCCGTTTAACGCCGATGCGGTGGTGGCAAACATTCAGCGCCATATCGATCCCAAAGGCAGCCTGGCGGCCAGCTCGCGGATGCGCAACGTGATTGCCTCGGTGAAGAAAATCGACGACGGCAGCGTGGCGATCACCCTGAACAAAGTCTACCCCTCGTTCCTGAATCTGCTCACCGGCGGGGCGGCGAAAATGGTCAGCCCGGCGGCAGATAAAGCCGGCACCATTGGCCGCAAAGCGGACGGCACCGGCCCGTATATGCTGCAGGAGTATAAGACCGGGGAGTACGTGTTAGAGCAGAAGAACCCGCACTACTGGGGAGAAAATAAGGGCCCAGACCAGATTAAATGGACGTGGAGTTCGGAGCCTTCGGTGATGAACATGGCGCTGCTCTCCGGTCAGGTTGATGTGATTAACCCGGTTCCTCCGCAGTTTGGCCGTCAGCTGAAGAGCAATCCGCAGGTGACGCTGGAGCAGGGTGCAGGGGCCTCGGTGTTCTGGGTGGCGTTAAACGTCGAACGTAAACCGTTGAGCGATGTGCGGGTGCGTCAGGCGCTTAACCTGGCGACCGATAAAGAAGCGCTGCTGAAAGCGGTGATGTTTGGTTATGCATCGGCGGCCAACTCGCCTCTGGCGCCGGTCAACGAAGGTTATGATAAGTCGTTGAATGAATACCCCTATAACCTCGATAAAGCCCGGACGTTGCTGAAGGAGGCCGGCTATCCTGAAGGCTTCGCCATGAACATTGCCGTGCAGGGGCCGGATGCCCGTACCGCCCAGATTTTGCAGGCCATGTGGGGCAAAGCCGGCATCAAGCTTAATATCCAGCAGATGGAGAGCGGGGTGTGGAGTAAAGCGGCCTTTGCGCCGGTCGCAGAAAAAGAGGCCGGCAAAACCGATGCCATTCTCGCCTCATGG
Source organism: Enterobacter sp. JUb54 (assembly GCF_014298075.1). Lineage (GTDB taxonomy): Bacteria > Pseudomonadota > Gammaproteobacteria > Enterobacterales > Enterobacteriaceae > Klebsiella > Klebsiella lignicola. The sequence goes on along the minus strand of NZ_CP060418.1, from coordinate 1,644,577 downwards.
TCCTCCGGCCTGAACGGCTCAGACCTGCAGCTGCGTCCGCTGTACTACTCTCTCAGCGCGGCGCCGGTCGGGGCTAACCTCGGCTTCTATAACAACCCGCAGCTGGATCAACTGCTGGACAAAGCGGCCACCACGATGGATGACAAAACGCGTATTGCCGACTACGTGCAGGCGCAAAAAATCATTATGCAGGATGCGCCGCACGTCATGCTCTATTTCCAGGACGATCTCTATGCCACCCGCGCCGATATTAAAGGCGTGCGCATGGAGCCGGGCGGTGAAATCATCGTGGTGGATGCACAAAAACCGTAAAGCAGGATCTTTTCTGGAGTTGTTATGAAAGCTTACGTCATCAAAAAACTGCTTTCTTTGCCGCTTATCCTGCTGGGGGCCTCCCTGATCGTCTTCCTGGCGATCAGGATGCTTCCGGGCGATCCCGCGCGACTGATGGCAGGGCCTCAGGCAACGCAGGATGATGTGAGCCGGATGCACGCCCGCCTCGGGCTGGACGACCCGCTGGCGGTGCAGTACGGGCGCTTCGTCAGCGGGATGCTGCAGGGGGATTTTGGCACCTCGCTGAAATCCGGCCAGCCGGTCTCCGCCGAACTGGGCGAGCGGGCGCCGTACACCTTAGGGCTGGCGCTGCTGGCCTGGGTGATGGCGGTGGTGTTGGGGATCCCCATGGGCATGTGCGCGGCCATTTATCGCAACCATGTCGCCGACCATGTTCTGATGCTGGTAGCCATCGCCGGTGCGTCGATCGCCAACTTCTGGCTTGCGCTGATCGCCATGGATACCTTTTCGGTCAAGCTGGGCTGGCTGCCGTTACTCGGGGCCGATGGCTGGAAAAGCTACATCCTGCCGTCAATCTGCCTGGGGATTTTCCCCATGGCGGTGATGTCGCGCATGACGCGATCCAGCATGGTCGATGTCCTCGGGGAGGATTATATCCGCACCGCCAGAGCCAAAGGACTGGCGCCGTTTTATATCTATTTCAAACACGCCCTACGTAATGCCCTGATTCCGATTGTGACCATCATCGCGCTGAATTTCGGCAGCCTGATAGGCGGCGCGGTGGTGACGGAGTCGGTGTTTAACTGGCCGGGCATCGGGCGCTATCTGGTGGATTCCGTGCGTTATCGTGATTATCCGGTGATACAGGGAGTGACGATGATAACGGTCGCCAGCGTGGTGGTGATGAATCTGGTGGGCGAAATGATCATCGCCAGAATCAACCCGAAAATAAGGTTTGATTAATATGTCTGAACTCTCTGTCGTCAAATCGCGCAACAGCGTCATGCACAGTCTGCGCTGGGGGATGGCGCATCCCTCGGTAACCATCGGCGGGTTCATCGTCGGGGTGATCATTCTGAGCGCCCTGTTTGCGCCGTGGATTAGCCACTACGACCCTTATGCCCAGGACCTGCTGAATATTCTCTCGGCGCCCTCGGCGGAGCACTGGCTGGGCACCGATGACTACGGGCGCGATATTTTCTCCCGCATCCTGTACGGCGCCCGTATTTCATTGATTGAAGTGGTGGTCAGCGTGGCGCTGTCGCTGCTGATGGGGCTGCCGCTGGGGATCATGGCGGCGCTGTGCGGAAAAAGCGTCGACCACCTTATTATGTGGGTGATGGACGTGATCTTCGCCTTTCCCGGGATCGTGCTGGCGATTCTGCTGGTGAGCGTGCTGGGAGCCGGGCTGATGAATATGCTGCTGGCGATCGCCATTTTCTCGGTGCCGGTGTACGCCCGCTTAAGCCGTAACCTGACGCTGGGCATTAAGAATATGGAGTATATGGAGGCGGCGCGGGCGTTAGGCATCGGCTATCGTCGGCAAATCATCCACTATATTCTGCGTAATACCCTTGGCCCGATTACGGTGCAGGCGACGCTGACCGGCGGGTCGGTGATTCTGGCGGCGGCCTCTCTCTCGTTCCTCGGCATGGGGGTTCAGCCGCCGATGCCGGAGTGGGGCACGATGATGAGCGACGGGCGTAATTTCCTTGGCATCAGCCTCGGGATCTCCCTGTGGCCGGGGCTGGCTATCGTCTTCTCGGTACTGGGATTTAACGTTCTCGGTGACGGGCTGCGTGACTTACTGGACACCCGCTTATGAGCCGCCCTGTGTTGTGTCTGGATATTGGCGGCTCGTTCATCAAAAGCGCGGTTTCTGTGGCGGCGGGACGGATAAGCGACATCCGTCAGCGTCCGATTCCGACGCGCTGCTGGGATGATTTCAGCACGGCGATTGCGCAGATCGTCGCTGAGTATGGCGAAATGCTGGCGGCGGACAGCCCGGTAGCGCTCTCCTGCGCCGGGGTGGTGGATGTCGCCACTGACCGCATTCTGGCCAGCAACGTACCGCCGTTTCAGGGCGTCAATATCACCCGCACCCTCGTCGCGGCGCTGCGGCGTCCGGTGGTGATGGCGAACGACGCCGACTGTTTTACCCTGGCGGAGGCCAGCTTTGGGGCCGCGAAAGATCTCCCCGTGGTGCTAGGGATTATTCTCGGAAGCGGCATTGGCGGCGGGATTGCCATCGCCGGGAAAATTCATCATGGTCGCCAGGGCATCAGCGCTGAATGGGGCCATGGCCCGATCCTCCAGACCACGCTGCAGCTGGGGGAGCAACGGGTGAGCATCCCGCGTCTGCCGTGCGGCTGCGGTCAATGCGGCTGTCTGGATACCTTAGGCGGGGCGCGAGGCCTGGAGCGACTGCATCTGCTGTTGAGCGGCCAGGCCCTCGACAGCCGGGAGATAGTCGCCGCAGGCGTGCACGGCAGCGCGCAGCAGGCGTTCACCTTAGCGACGTGGGCCGAACTGGTCAGTGAGCCGCTGGCCCATACGGTCAATATTCTCGGGCCACATCGCATCGTGGCGGGCGGCGGGCTGGCCGCGCAGCCGGAGCTGCTGACCTTGCTGGACGAGGCGGTGCGGCGCAAGGTACTGATGAAGACCGGGGAACCGCTGGTGGTGGCAGGGCAGTATGCCAGCGAGGGCGGTTTGATGGGCGCTTCGGTACTGGGGCGAACGCTATTGTAATCCGGGTTTGCAAAACAGCCGGGACGGTCTACGCTTATCCTGCTTATCACAATGGAGGAAATAAACATGTGTACCCATCTGCACGACTACGCGCGTCAGTACGCACAAGAGAAAAAATGAACGACTCCTGCCAGCCTGCCTGTCCGCCAGCATAGTTTCTGGCGGTGGTTAATCCGGCGGGTTGGACACTTCATCGTTAAGCACACCCACGACCCGCCGCCGGCGGGTTCTTTATTTCTCCCTCTGTTGCGCCCTCCCCAGATTGCTTTTTCATCAGCAAATTCAGCACCCTGCTGCCATTAGCGCTTGATTAACCGAGGTGCCAGGCTAGACTAGCAAAAATACGCAATAACTGACGGAGGTCGGGTGGACGCCATTAAGGGATCGGAATTGAACGTACCGGATGCCGTTTTTGCATGGCAATTCGACGGGCAGGGCGGCGTTAAACCGCTGACTGACAGTGACGAGATTAATAAGGATCACCCTTGCTGGTTGCATCTGAACTATACCCACGCCGATAGCGCACAGTGGCTGACATCCACGCCGCTGTTGCCTAACAGCGTCCGGGACGCCTTAGCCGGCGAGAGCACCCGCCCGCGGGTGACCCGGGTCGGCGACGGGACCCTTATCACGCTGCGTTGCATCAACGGCAGCACCGATGAGCGGCCCGATCAACTGGTGGCTATGCGCCTGTATATGGACGAACGCTTAATCGTCTCGACCCGCCAGCGGCGGGTGCTGGCGCTGGATGATGTGCTCGGCGATCTGCGGGAGGGCACCGGGCCGGTGGATTGCGGCAGCTGGCTGGTGGAGATCTGCGATGCGCTAACTGACCATGCCAGTGAATTTATCGAGCAGCTGCACGACCGGATTATCGATCTCGAAGACAATCTGCTGGACCAGCAGGTGCCGCCGCGCGGTTTCCTGGCGCTGCTGCGCAAACAGCTGATCGTGATGCGCCGCTATATGGCCCCGCAGCGCGATGTGTACGCCCGTCTTGCCAGCGAACGCCTGCCGTGGATGAATGACGATCATCGTCGGCGGATGCAGGATATTGCCGACCGGTTGGGGAGAGGGCTGGACGAAATCGACAGCTGCATTTCGCGTACGGCAATCATGAGCGATGAAATCGCGCAGATTATGCAGGAGGCGCTGTCGCGTCGAACCTATACCATGTCATTGATGGCGATGGTGTTTCTGCCCAGCACCTTTTTGACCGGCCTGTTTGGCGTCAACCTTGGCGGGATCCCCGGCAACGAGTGGCATTTGGGCTTTTCTCTATTCTGCATAATGTTAGTCGTTCTCATTGGCGGTGTTACATGGTGGTTGCATCGTAGTAAATGGCTGTAAATAATCGTTTTTCATCGCCTGCCTGAACGTGAAAATCCGGTAATGTTTGAGCCAAATCAATAAACCATCTACCCATTCGGGGCAATATCTCTCTCGCAGGTGAATGCAACGTCAAGCGATGGGCGTTGCGCTCCATATTGTCTTACTTCCTTTTTTGAATTACTGCATAGCACAATTGATTCGTACGACGCCGACTTGATTAAGTCGGCTTTTTTTTGCTCTCTGGTTACCAGCTTCTACGCTTAATGGGTACACCCGCTCACAACCGGGAGAGTCGACATGCCATACCAGCCCCTGACATCAATACCTATTTCACCTGAACCGAACGACCCGACACCGCAGCCCGATCCGCGCCCACGCCCGCATCCACTGCCAGACCCGCCGCCGGATGATGAACCGATTAAATTGTCGCATCAGAGCCGCAGATCTGCGAGGATACGCGCCTGCCCTTTATGTGCCCGTTAAATCGAGAAACCATTGTGACCGCTTTTTCTACATTGAATGCTTTACCCGCCGCCCAGCTCGCTAATCTTACTGAACTGGGTTATCTCGCGATGACGCCTGTTCAGGCCGCGGCCTTGCCCACTATTCTGGCGGGCAAAGATGTACGCGTGCAGGCAAAAACCGGCAGTGGTAAAACAGCGGCATTTGGTCTGGGGTTGCTTCAGCATATTGAAGCGACTCTGTTCCAGACACAATCTCTGGTGCTGTGCCCGACCCGCGAACTGGCTGAACAGGTCGCGGGCGAGCTGCGCCGTCTGGCACGCTTTCTGCCGAATACCAAGATTTTAACGCTGTGCGGCGGGCAACCCTTCGGTGCCCAGCGTGATTCACTCCAGCACGCGCCGCATATTATTGTCGCCACCCCAGGCCGCCTGCTGGACCACCTGCAAAAAGGCACCGTGTCGTTGGATGCCCTGCAGACGCTGGTGATGGACGAAGCCGACCGTATGCTCGATATGGGCTTTAGCGACGCCATCGATGAGGTGATCCGTTTTGCGCCGGCCGATCGCCAGACGCTGCTGTTTTCTGCCACCTGGCCACCGGCCATCGCGGCGATTAGCGGCCGTGTGCAACGCGATCCGCTGGCCATTGAGATCGACTCCGTCGATGCGCTGCCAGCCATTGAGCAGCAGTTCTTTGAAACCTCTCAGCGCGGTAAAATCCCGCTGCTGCAAAAGCTGCTCAGCCAGCATCAACCGGCGTCCTGCGTGGTGTTCTGCAACACCAAAAAGGATTGCCAGTCGGTGTGTGATTCGCTGAACGCCGCCGGGCAGAGTGCGCTGTCGTTGCATGGCGACCTTGAGCAGCGCGATCGCGATCAGACGCTGGTGCGTTTTGCCAACGGTAGCTCGCGGGTGCTGGTGGCCACTGACGTCGCCGCCCGTGGTCTCGATATTAAATCGCTGGAGCTGGTGATTAACTATGAGCTGGCGTGGGATCCGGAAGTTCACGTACACCGTATTGGCCGTACCGCCCGTGCGGGCGAGAGCGGTCTGGCGATCAGCCTGTGTGCTCCGGAAGAGGCGCAGCGCGCGAATATTCTGTCCGAAATGCTGCAGCTGAAGCTCAACTGGATGACCGCACCGGCAGGCGATAATATCGCTCCGCTGCATGCAGAAATGGCGACGCTGTGTATTGATGGCGGCAAGAAGGCCAAAATGCGTGCTGGCGATGTGCTGGGAGCGTTGACCGGAGATATGGGCTTTGATGGCGCCGACATCGGCAAGATTAACGTCCATCCGGCGCATGTGTACGTGGCAATTCGTCAGGGCGTGGCGCAGAAAGCTTATAAGCAACTGCTAAACGGCAAGATCAAAGGCAAAAACTGCCGGGTCCGTCTGCTGAAGTAAAGGGTTTACCCAGCCTGAAGTAAGAAGGGTATCAAAACGCGTCTCAGCCACAACGCTGAGACGCAGGTTTGTTACTTCACTTCCACCACGTCCAGACGCAACTCTTCCAGTGGCGCAGCGTCTTCTTCCGGCTGCCAGCCCGCAGGCTGCAACGGAATGTCTTCCCGGTCAAAGGCCAGATCGCCGCCGTCCACCACCGCAGACTGGTGGTTAATCCCTTTAAAGTCGAACAGATTAATGTCGCTCAGATGAGACGGCACCACGTTTTGCATCGCGCTGAACATGGTCTCGATCCGCCCTGGGTAGCGTTTATCCCAGTCGCGCAGCATATCGGCAATAACCTGACGCTGGAGGTTCGGCTGCGAACCGCACAGATTGCACGGAATAATCGGGTAGCCTTTCGCCTGGGCGAAACGCTCGATGTCTTTTTCGCGGCAGTAGGCCAGCGGGCGAATCACGATGTGTTTCCCGTCATCGCTCATCAGCTTCGGCGGCATGCCTTTCATCTTGCCGCCGTAGAACATGTTGAGGAACAGGGTCTGCAAAATGTCGTCGCGGTGATGGCCGAGGGCAATCTTCGTCGCGCCCAGTTCGCTGGCGGTACGGTAGAGGATCCCGCGACGCAGGCGAGAGCACAGCGAGCAGGTGGTTTTGCCTTCCGGGATTTTCTCTTTCACAATCCCGTAGGTATTCTCTTCAACAATCTTGTACTCGACGCCCAGCTGCTCCAGATATTCCGGCAAAATATGCTCGGGGAAGCCCGGCTGTTTCTGGTCGAGGTTGACCGCCACCAGCGAGAATGAAATGGGCGCACTTTTCTGCAGATTGCGCAAAATTTCCAGCATGGTGTAGCTGTCTTTGCCGCCGGAAAGGCACACCATAATCCGGTCGCCGTCCTCAATCATGTTGAAGTCGGCAATCGCTTCGCCCACGTTACGGCGCAGGCGCTTTTGCAGTTTATCGATGTTGTACTTTTCTTTTTTGCTAATATCTTGATTTTGCAGCATTTAATAGTGGCTCAATTCATAGTGTGACCCACGCACGGTGCTTGCGGCGCGGCGTGTGGGCGCAATTAACGATGTCTGACGTTGATGAGTATATACCCTAAATAATTCGCGTTGCGTGTCGGCGGCAAGGCCGTAAACCCCCAGCAGCTTACTCAGGTAAGTGACCGGGGTGAACGGGGGCAGCCAACACCCAGGCAACTTGAAGGATGAAGGGGATAAGTCTGTGGCGTGTATGGTACGGATTCACGGGGGGGATGTCAGCACATTTCCGGCGTTTAGCCTGCCGGTGATGCAGATAAAAAGGCCCGCCGGGACGGCGGGCCAAAGCATTAACGCACGACCAGCACCGAGCAGTCGGCGTGCCGTACCACGGCAGCAGCGTTAGAGCCAAGCAGATAGGTGGTGATGTCCGGGCGGTGAGAGGCGATGATAACCAGATCCGCCGGCAGCGTTTTCGCCAGCTCCAGAATATTATCCTTCGGCGAGCCCTCTTTAACATGGAGCTGCACCCGGTCTTCCGGAATGGAAAACTGCGCCACGATCTCTTTCAGACGCGTTTCCGACTCCGCCTTGAACTCATCCATCGGCGGCAGTTCGGTGGTATAGGCCATCCCCAACGAAGCGTAATAGGGAAGGGATGGGATCACGGTCAGAAAATGCACTTCGGCATCATCAATGCGCGCTTCTGCCTCAACGTGGCAAATAACGCGTTGAGTTAATTCTTTATCTGAAATATCAATGGGTACAAGAATTATTCTGGCCATAAAACCTCCTGTTTAAGTAACCGCTTAAAGTATATGCCATTACGGGGCGGTTTGTCTTATGACCGGGTCACACTTTGGGGTTAGTTCCCGCGACGTTCGGTAAATTTTCCTTTGATTACGCCATCATAAAAACGCCCTTTAGAGACGACCTGCAGAAAATTTTGGAACAGACGTGCCGGTACGTTCTCGTACTGCAACGTGGAGCGGTCGTGAAAACGGATTTCGAGGGTGCCAGAAGCATCGTCATAGGCGACGGAGGCGATTCGGGATGATCTCACAGGATGATGGTGCATGACAGGCGTCCTCAACGACAGGCTTTACCGGTAATATATCATTCATCGGGTGACTATTTTAATACAGAAGATTTATTGTTTTGCTGAGATGGCCGCTGTTTAAGGCACGTTGATAATGCCCGCCGTCGCCGACGGGCCGGGACATCAGAACTGGTAAACCAGACCAAGGGCAACAACGTCATCCGTTGAGATACCGTTGTCAGAATAGAAGTGGTCATCTTCGTCAAGCAGGTTGATTTTGTAATCAATGTAGGTGGACATATTACGGTTAAAGTAATACGTGGCGCCGATATCTGCATATTTGACCAGATCTTTATCACCGTCGCTGGCGTTCAGATCTTTCCCTTTAGACATCAGGAAAGAGACCGCCGGGCGCAGTCCGAAGTCGAACTGATACTGTGCGGTGACTTCGAAGTTCTGTGTTTTATTCGCCACGCCATTGCTGTTGCCATACGGTGTCATATTGCGGGTTTCTGAATACATCGTGGCCAGATAAACACTGTTGGCATCATATTTCAGGCCTGCCGTCCACGCATCGGCTTTGTCGCCGCCAGCGGTGGTTTGCGTCATCTGATCGTTGGTACGGTCAGAAGAGGCGTAAGCGGCAGCGGCGCTGATGCCCATGCCAAAATCATAAGACGTCGACAGGCCAAAACCGTCACCGTTGGCATTGCGGACGCTGCGGTCACCGTTATTGGTGCCTTCGCCGCTGCCGGCATTTTCATTTTTACCCTGATACTGCAGCGCAAAGTTAAGGCCATTCACCAGACCGAAGAAATCGTTGTTGCGATAGGTCGCCACGCCATTGGCGCGGTTTGCCATAAAGTTATCGGCCTGGGAGTATGAGTCACCGCCGAACTCCGGCAGCATATCGGTCCAGCCCTCTACGTCGTACAGCACGCCATAGTTGCGACCGTAGTCAAATGAGCCGTAGTCGCCGAATTTCAGCCCGGCAAAGGCCAGACGCGTCCAGGACTGATTGCTGGTGCTTTCCGTGTTATTGGCCTGGACGTTGTATTCCCACTGGCCATAACCGGTCAACTTCTCGTTGATCTGGGTTTCACCTTTGAAGCCAAGACGAACGTAAGATTGATCGCCATCTTTTGAGGCGTCATCAGAAAAATAGTGCAGACCGTCAACCTTGCCATAGAGGTCTAATTTATTACCGTCTTTATTATAAATTTCAGCAGCGTGCACCGCACCTGCGGCTAATAATGCTGGAATAACGAGGGCCAGTACTTTTCTTTTCATTGAGATATTCCTTTGAGTGTTTTTATTTTTAACTTCCGCTGAAGAAGTGGTCACATGCTAAAGGAGGGAATTAAGATCCGATAAGAATCAATTGTTACGATATAAGTGAAATCTAAAATAAATAATACGATGGTTACGGTGATAATTCTCGTGAATGTATTGCATGAATGTATATAAAATAAAAATTATACATGCAGAAATCGTTGGCGTACTATCCGCCTGTTATATGCCTTTTTAGTCGCTGTTATTGATTATTACCGTCTTATATTTAAGCACGATATTTTCTGGCGGTAGAAGTGACAAGCCCGAATGGATATTCGGGCTTTTTTCTTTAGGGTATTACGCGGCTTTTATCCTAACTTTCACTGCCCGTTTTCTCCGCCTTGCCGGCCATTTGTGCCAGGAAGTCGTAGCGTTTTTGCAGATCCGCCGCCGCATCTTTCCATAACTGCTCCGCCACCTCCGGCTGCTGGGCGTTGAGACGACGGAAGCGTTGCTCGTTCAGCAGCGTTTCTGCCAGCGCGTCTGACGGCGGGCGTGAGTCCAGCGCCAGCGGCAGTTTCCCTTCATCTTCACGACGCGGGTCAAAGCGATACAGCGGCCAGAAGCCGGTAGCAGTGAGCTGACGCATCTGGTCGTGACTCAGCGCCAGGTCGTAGCCATGCTCCTCACACGGGCTGTAGGCGATGATCAGCGACGGACCCGGATAGGCCTCCGCCTCCTGAATCGCTTTCACCGTCTGATTGAACTGTGCGCCTAACGAGATTTGCGCCACATACACATGCCCGTACATCATCATGCTGACGCCGAGATCCTTGCGTGCTTTACGCTTGCCATGCTCACCGAACTTGGTCACTGCCCCAAGCGGCGTGGCTTTCGATGCCTGGCCGCCGGTGTTGGAGTAACACTGGGTATCGAGCACCAGAATATTGACGTTTTCGGTCAGGCTCAGCACATGATCGAGCCCGCCGAAACCAATGTCATAGGCCCAGCCATCGCCGCCGATAAGCCAGATGGATTTCTCTACCAGCGCGTCGGCATCGGTGAGCAACTCCTCGGCGCCCTCAACGTCAGCCAGCGCCAGACGTAGCGCTGTCACCTGCTCGCGGCGCAGCTCTGGAGTGGCTTGTGCCTGTAGCGCCTCGTTCAGCTCCGCCGGGATCTTATCGGCAAACTGGCTCAGCAGGCGCATTACCCGCTGGCGATGCTGATCGACAGAGAGTCGGAAGCCGAGCCCGAATTCGGCGTTATCTTCAAACAACGAGTTTGCCCACGCCGGACCGCGGCCGTTGGCGTCGGTGGTGTAGGGGGTAGACGGCAGGTTGCCGCCATAAATCGACGAACAGCCGGTGGCGTTGGCGATCAGCATCCGGTCGCCGTACAGCTGGGTCAGCAGCTTGATATACGGCGTTTCGCCGCAGCCGGAGCAGGCCCCGGAATATTCAAACAGCGGGCTGATCAGCTGAGAGGTGCGGATATCAATACGTTCCAGCTTACTGCGGTCAATTTCCGGCAGGTTGAGGAAGAAGTCGTAATTCACTTTTTCTTCTTCGACGTGTTCAAGGCGCGACATCATGTTGATGGCCTTGATCTGCGGATCCTGGCGGTCTTTCGCCGGGCACACTTCGACGCACAGGTTACAGCCGGTGCAATCTTCCGGTGCGACCTGCAGCACATATTTCTGCCCGCGCATATCGCGGGATTTCACGTCAAGGGCGTGCAGACTGGCAGGGGCGTCGGCCATCGCTTCCGGGGAAACCACTTTGGCACGGATTGCCGAATGCGGACAGGCCGCGACGCAGTGGTTGCACTGGGTACACAGCGACTCTTTCCAGATAGGGATCGCTTCGGCGATATTGCGTTTTTCCCAGCGGGTGGTGCCCATCGGCCAGGTGCCGTCCGGCGGCAGCGCAGAAACCGGGAGCGCATCGCCAAGCCCGGCCAGCATCGCGGCGGTGACGGTTTTTACGAAGTCCGGGGCGGCGTCGGACACCACCGGCGGACGGTTTGGGCTGGTGGCATCGACCGGCTGTAGCGGCACTTCAGCCAGCGACTCGCGGGCCAGCGCCAGCGCCTGCCAGTTGCGTTCAACCAGCTCCTGGCCTTTGCTGCTGTAGCTTTTGGCGATTGCCCCCTGCAGTTCGCTCAGCGCGCTGTCGCCCGGTAAAATATGCGTTAAGTGGAAAAACGCCATCTGCATCACGGTATTGATGCGTGCGCCCAGGCTGCATTCGCGGGCAATCTTCGCCGCGTTGACAATATAAAAGTGCGCTTTTTTCTGGTTCAGCGCCGCCTGGACTTCCTGCGGCAGGCGTGACCAGGCTTCATCTACCGGATAGGGCGTATTGAGCAGGAAAATGCCGCCCGGTTTGAGCCGTTCGACCATCTGATACTTATCAATAAACTGCAGCTGATGGCAGCCGACAAAATCCGCCTGGGAGATCAGATAGGAGGAGCGAATCGGTTTTTCACTAACCCGCAGGTGCGAGACGGTCAGCCCCCCGGCTTTTTTCGAGTCATAGACGAAATAGCCCTGCGAGAACCACGGGGTGGAGTTACCGATAATCTTGATATTGTTTTTGGTAGCCGAGACGCTGCCGTCGCTGCCAAGGCCATAAAACAGCGCTTCCAGCTTGGCTTGCGACGGCAAGGTGTTCTCGACCAACGGCAGAGAAAGGTTGGTCACATCATCATAAATGCCGACGGTGAAACGCGGTTTGGGGCGGGCTTCGTTCAGCTCATTGAACACAGCCAGCACGCACTCCGGGCCGAACTCTTTTGACGACAGGCCATAGCGCCCGCCGATGGTGCGCGGCAGGGTTTCGCGCTCGCCGCGGTTAAAGGCTTCCGCCAGCGCGCTCATCACATCGAGGTACAACGGTTCCGCCTGGGCGCCCGGCTCTTTGGTGCGATCCAGCACCGCGATGGCGCGGGCGCTCTCCGGCAGCACCGCCAGCAGATGCGCGGCGGAGAAGGGGCGATAGAGGCGAACTTTCAGAACCCCGACTTTTTCACCCCGGCTGAGCAGTTCGTCCACCACTTCTTCACAGGTGCCGATGGCCGAGCCCATGATCACAATCACTCGTTCCGCCTGCGGATGGCCGTAGAACTCAAACGGCTTGTACTGGCGTCCGGTGGCGCTGGCGAAATCGTCCATCGCCGTTTCGACATGGTCGTAGACCGCGTCGTACCACGGGTTGGTCGCTTCGCGGGACTGGAAATAGGTATCCGGGTTCGCCGAGGTCCCGCGGATCACCGGATGTTCCGGATTCAGCGCGCGCAGACGGTGCGCGTCGATGTCGGCCTGCGGCAGCAGGCTGCGCACAGTGTCGTCCGCCAGCGGGATGATTTTATTGATTTCGTGCGAGGTCCGGAAACCATCGAAGAAGTGAATAAACGGTACCCGACTTTTCAGGGTCGCAATATGGGAGATCAGCGCGAAGTCCTGCGCTTCCTGCACGCTGCTGGCGCACAGCATGGCGCAGCCGGTCTGGCGCACGGCCATCACATCCGAATGGTCACCGAAAATAGAGAGCGCGTGGGTCGCTACGGTACGGGCGGCGACGTGCAGGACGAACGGCATCAACTGCCCGGCCAGTTTGTACAGCGTCGGGATCATCAGCAGTAAGCCCTGCGATGAGGTGAACGAGGTCGACAGGGCGCCGGTCTGCAACGCACCGTGTACGGCCCCGATGGCCCCGGCTTCCGACTGCATTTCTACCACCCGAGGCACGTCACCCCATACATTTTTCAGCCCGTTTCCCGCCCAGGCATCCGCCTGTTCCGCCATGGTTGAACTGGGCGTAATCGGGTAGATGGCGATAACCTCACTGGTGCGAAACGCGACTGAAGCGGCCGCGCCATTACCGTCGATAGTAATCATAAGAAGACACCCTAACATTGCGCAAAAGAAGGGACCCGACAAACGGCCACAGGTCCTGTAATTATAGTCGTTAGTATAAGAGCATTATCTATACCCTTGAAGTTATGAGGCTTTCGAGTGCACAAATTGATCCATGAAACACAGGCGCGGCGGCGGGGATAGCACAGGATATCGCTATGATCTTAAACCGGACTTGCTGCGGTCTGCCGCTCATCATTCGAGGGGCGTCATCATGGCGCTATCGTTGAACAATAGGGGATTCAGGCCGTGAGATGCATGAGAAACCCTGTCGAGATCAAGGTTACGCCAGATATTTTGCTAAGAAATGTTAATGGGGCGCATAAATACGTATTTCGCCTCTCGACGTTCACGGCTGCGCTGCCTATTATTCTTGGGTTTGCTTATTTTTAGATATTGCTGAGGGGAAGTCGATGCGAGCTGCGTTTTTAGTGGGGTGTGCCGCGTTATTATTGTCGGCCTGTAGTAGTGAACCGGTTCAACAGGCGACAGCGGCACATGTGCCGCCTGGCATGCGTGCCGCAATGAGCAGCACCGGGCAGGCGAACTGCGCGATGATTGGCGGCTCATTATCGGTGGCACGGCAGCTTGATGGTTCAGCGATCGGGATGTGCGCATTACCCAACGGTAAGCGTTGCAGCGAGCAAGCGTTAGCGGGCGGCAGCTGCGGTAACTACTAGTTCACCAGATCCGCAAGTTTATAGACCAGCGTTTGATCGGCGGTGGCCAGCGTCAGCTGATTTTCCGTCAGGTCGACCTGTGCGCCATCGCGTAGCATTGTGCTCAGCGTATGATCCAGCGTATTGAGCTGCGAATCGCTGCACAGCATACGGGTCATGGCCAGCGCTTTGACCTTCAGCTCGCCGCCGCTGATGCTGCCTTTGCCGCTAAAGCCGTTACACATATTGCCTGAGACATACATATCCTCACCAAAACTCAGCTCCAGCGGCTTTCCTTGCGTATTCAGCGCCTGGCCGTTGACGCTGGTCAGAACAAAGCGATGGTGCTGAAGTTGCTCGGCGCCAGTTGATACCTTGCTGTTATACACACAACCCGATAACAGCATTCCCGTCGCCAGCAGTACAGCAAACTTATTCATTACTCCCCCAAATCATTAATGACGTTTATCAGATTTAGCCAACATTATTCGGGTTGCTTGCAGGCGGCAGGGCCGTCAATTCCCAGGGCCTGACGCAGGTCAGTGACTGGGGTTACGAATGCGGCCAATGCCCAAGCAACCTGAACGATGAATGACATAAGCGATTGTTAACTTTACTGCGGTCTTTTTCTGTGGGGGTTATCTGAAAGTGCCCCCCATAGCAGGAGGGCACAAAAGGAAAAAGAAATCAGACCAGTGCGTTCGGGCAGGTGTCGCCGGCATCTACCTGGCGCAGGTTGTCCAGCGTGGTTTGCGAAATGCTGATCAGCGCTTCGGCGGTCAGGAACGCCTGGTGCCCGGTGAACAACACGTTGTGACAGGCGGAGAGACGACGGAACACGTCATCCTGAATCACGTCGTTGGATTTGTCTTCAAAGAACAGGTCGCGCTCGTTCTCGTACACATCCATCCCCAGGGCGCCAATTTTCTGGTGTTTCAGGGCATCAATCGCTGCCTGAGAGTCAATCAACGCGCCGCGGCTGGTGTTGATCACCATCACGCCATCTTTCATCTGGTCAAACGCCGCATGGTTCAGCAGATGATAGTTCTCATCGGTCAGCGGGCAGTGCAGGGAGATCACGTCAGACTGCGCGTACAGTGTCGGCAGGTCAACATACTCAACCCCGAGATCCAGCGCCGCTGCGCTCGGATAGGGATCAAACGCCAGCAGACGCATGCCAAAACCTTTCAGAATACGCAGCGTCGCCACGCCGATTTTCCCGGTACCGATCACCCCGGCGGTTTTACCGTGCATGGTGAAGCCGGTTAAGCCTTCGAGGGAGAAGTTAGCATCACGGGTGCGCTGATAGGCGCGGTGAATGCGGCGGTTTAACGACATCATCATGCCGATGGCATGCTCTGCCACGGCTTCTGGCGAGTAGGCCGGGACGCGCACAACGCGCAGACCCAGCTCTTTTGCCGCCTCAAGGTCGACGTTGTTAAAGCCGGCGCAGCGCAGGGCGATGTACTTCACACCATGCGATTTTAACTCTTCCAGCACCGGGCGGCTTCCGTCGTCGTTGACGAAGATGCACACCGCTTCACAGCCGTTGGCGGTTTTCGCCGTTTTCTCGGTTAACAGAAAGTCGAAAAATTCAAGTTCAAAGCCATATGCATCATTAACATGCTGAAGGTACTTTTTATCGTACTGCTTTGTACTATACACAGCGATTTTCATAAGACTTTTCTCCAGTGATTATACCGGCACGGTAGCATATTTAAAATAATCATACAAATATTAAAAATAAGTTTGCCTTAACGGTGATACAGATAATTCTAGAGCATATCGCGGTGTTGAGGTATCTCTTTAAAACACAATGTGTTTTACCAAAAACTGAGGCTAAAGGCTCCCGGAGCCAGCAGCATCAGCGGCCACAGCAGCCCGGAACTGACGTTGGCCAGTTGAAATGACCAGAACGCGGTCCCGCTGGCGCCGCTGGCCAGCGGAAGAGTCGCGCGAAGCGGCGACAGAAAGCGGCCAAAAAACACCGCCCATGCCCCGTGACGTTGCAGAAACACCAGGCTGCGGGTCAATCGCTGGCCGCGCAACCAGCGTATGCTCGTCAGGCGGTGCCGGTTGCGCCGTCCCAGCCACCAGGAGAGCCAGAATCCGCCGATTGCCCCGAGGCTAGCGCTGAGCCACATTAATAAGAAATGGTTAAGACTGCCGGAGGCCAGCGGGCCGAGTAACAGCAACCCGGAGGTGCCCGGCACCAGCAGAGAAATCAGGGCGCAGGATTTAGTCAGGGTCAGCACAAACACCACCATCAAGAGCCATGAATAGTGGTGCTGGGCGTGTTCGATAAGCAAAACAAAAAAGTCCACGGGATCCACCGACGTCGGCAACGAAGACTTTGAGTGTGACAGGGGCCGATTAAATGACGGCTTAACGGGCGAAAGGCATAAATTCACGGTGGTGGTGGTGTGTACCAGCTATTCTTAAGCTGGATAGATCCTTTAACTCGCCAGTCGAACGTGCCACAATATGCACTTCTTTCGGCTTTTACTTTTGTTTAATCAGGATATTACTGCCCATGAAGGGTAAATATAAAGCCGCCATCGCGCTATTGTTAGCACTTATTCTGCTACCGCTGGCCATGTTGTCGACGCTTACCCATTGGGTGCCAACGCTTGCGGGGATCTGGCTGCCAGAGGGGACCCGCATCGCCTTTTCCGACAGCCCGCGACTGACGCGTTCTGCGTTACGCATTCCCGAATTACGCTATCTGGTCGGCGATTGTGAGCTGGCCCGGGTGACCAATGCCCAAATTTCTCATCCCAGCCGCTGGCGGCTGCATCTCGACGAACTCGATATCAATAGCGCCTGTCTGAGCAAACTGCCCGAAAGCGAACCGACGGTGGGCGCGCCGCGTACCCTGGCGGAGTGGCAGTCGATGCTGCCTTACAGCTGGCTGACCATTGAAAACCTGCGCCTCTCGCCATGGGAAAAGTGGCAGGGGCGACTGGTGATGTCGTTGACCCCGCAGCAGCAGGATATTGGCTACAGCGGCAAAGAGCTGACCTTGCAGGCGCGCCTGCGCGGACAGGCGCTCACCGTCAGCCATTTTTCCGCCCAGCTGGTCGACGAGCAACCGCCGGTGAAGCTGGCCGGCGAATTTCATATGCCGCTGGTTCCGGACGGCCTGCCGGTCGATGGCCATCTGCTGACTACCTTTGAATTCCCGCAAACCGGCGGGTTGGTTGATGCCGAGCTGGAGTGGCAGAAAAACCGCGGCCAGCTGGTGGTGACTCCGCGCGGTGAAGTGCAGCCGATACTCGATCTCCCCTGGGAAGTGACCCCTGAGCGCATTGTCATCAGCGATGGCCGCTGGAGCACCGACTATGCCGGCTATCCATTAAGTGGCCGTCTGGCGCTGTCGGTGGGCAACTGGCAGGAAGGCACCGAGCAGATGGAGGTGAGCGGTCGGCTCAACGTCCTCACCCAGGGCAAAGCCGGTAAAGGAAACGCCGTGCTGAACATCGGCCCCGGCAAACTGAGCATGGACAACAGCGACATGCCGTTACAGCTGACCGGCGAGGCGAAGCTGGGGGATCTGATTGTTTATGCCGTACTGCCGGCCAGGCTCAGCGGCCCGTTGACCGCCCCGGCATTGGCCTTCAACCCCGGCGCGCTGCTGCGTTCCCGCGGGCGGGTCGTCGATTCATTGAATATTGATGAAGTCCGTCTGCCGCTGGCGGGGGTCAAGGTGACCCAGCAGGGCGTGGACGGCCGTCTGCAGGCGATTCTGCGCGCCCATGAACAGCAGATGGGAGACTTCACGCTGCATCTTGACGGCCAGGCCGACAATTTTATGCCCGACAGCGGTCGCTGGCAGTGGCGTTACTGGGGCGACGGTCACTTCACACCGATGCAGGCGCGGTGGGACGTCAAAGGGGCGGGGGCATGGGTAGACAGCTCGATCGTCCTGAACAGCCTGTCGACGGGCTTCGATAAACTGCAATATGGCACCATGCTGGTGAGCGCGCCGCGCCTGACGCTGGATCAGCCGATCCACTGGTTGCGCAATGAGCAGCACCCGAAACTGACCGGCGCGCTGTCGCTGGATGCGGGGACCACCAGCTTTAGTCACGGCAGCGTGCTGCCACCTTCAACGTTAAAATTCACCATTGATGGCCGCGATCCGACCTGGTTTCAGTTTAACGGCGCGCTTCATGCCAACAAAATCGGCCCGGTTCGGGTCATCGGGCGCTGGGATGGCGAACGTCTGCGCGGTAAGGCATGGTGGCCGAAACAGTCGCTGACCGTGTTTCAGCCGCTGGTACCGCCTGAGTGGAAAATGAACCTGCGTGAAGGGATGCTGTACGCCCAGGTGGCTTTCTCGGCAGCAGCCGAACAGGGATTCGAAGCCGGGGGGCACGGCGTGCTAAAAGGCGGCAGCGCCTGGATGCCGGACAACCAGATCAATGGCGTCGATTTTGTCCTGCCGTTCCGCTTTAGCGAGGGGGTCTGGCAGCTGGGTACCCGTCGGCCGGTATCGCTGCGCATCGGCGAGATAGTCAACCAGGTGACGGCGAAAAACCTGACCGCGGACCTGCAGGGAGCCTGGCCGTGGAGCGAGAGCCAGCCGCTACAGCTGAGCAACGTCAGCGTGGATGTTCTCGGGGGCCAGGTGACCATGCAGCAGTTGCGGATGCCGCAGCATGACCCGGCGCTGCTGCGGCTGCAGCATATCTCCAGCAGCGAGCTGGTGAGCGCGGTCAATATCAAACAGTTTGCCATGTCCGGCGCCTTCAACGGGGCGCTGCCGCTGTGGCTGAACAACGAGAAATGGATCATCAAAGACGGCTGGCTGGGCAACCCCGGCCCGATGACGCTGCGCCTCGATAAGGACATGGCGGACGCGATGGTGAACGATAATATCTCCGCCGGCGCGGCAATCAACTGGCTGCGCTATATGGAGATCTCCCGCTCCTGGACGCGCATCGACCTCGATAACCTCGGGATGTTGACTTTGAAGGCGACCATCAGCGGCACCAGCCGCGTCGGGGATCAGAGTAATACGGTGCATTTAAACTATTCTCATCAAGAGAATATTTTTGACCTGTGGCGCAGTTTACGTTTTGGCGACAATTTACAGGCATGGTTTGAGCAGAATGCCGTGCTCCCCGTGCGCAGCTGTACGGACAGTAAAAAGTGTAAGGAACAACAATGATGAAATTGCTAACGGCGGTGCTGGTGCCGATGCTGCTGGCGGGCTGTACGCCGCGCATTGAAATCGCGGCATCCAAGGAGCCGATCACCATCAATATGAATGTCAAAATTGAGCACGAGATTCATATCAAAGTGGATAAGGATGTTGAAGCGTTACTGAAGTCGCGCAGCGATCTATTCTGAGGTGGCGATGAGAAAACGACTGAAAATCGCGGCGCTGACGCTGGTTCTCCTCAGTACGCCGGCGCTGGCTCTGACGCTGAGCGAAGCCCGGGAACAGGGGCGGGTCGGCGAAACGCTGAAGGGCTATCTGGCGCCATTGCGGCAGGATCAGGAAACTCTGGCGCTGGTCGCACGGATCAATACGGCGCGCAGTGAAAGCTACCAGCAACTGGCGGATGAAAATAATCTGCCGGTGGATGAAGTGGCCAAAATGGCCGGGCAGAAGCTGGTCAACCGGGCGCAGCCTGGGGAGTATGTCCAGGGTCTGAACGGCAAATGGCTACGCAAATAATTAGCGGCAGCGCTTGCGGTATTCCCCCGGCGACACGCCAAAACGCTGCTTGAACGCGGTGGAGAAGTGGCTGTGGTCGCTGAATCCCCAGCTGTAGCCAATCCCCGCCAGTTTCTCATCGTCATGGGCGCTACGTAGCGCCCGGGCGCAGAGGTCGAGCCGGCGGTTCTTAATATACTGAGCGACCACCAGTCCCTTGTCAGCAAACAGCCGGTACAGGCTGCGCAATGACATCCCGGTTTCGTTCGCCAGCCATTCCGGGCGCAGATGTTCTGCCTGAATCGACGCATCGATTAACTCAATAATTCTCTGGAACTGCTTCTCCCGACGAGACGGCTGGGCTTCCTGCTGATGCAGCATCGGGCGCAGCAGGCAGACGATGGCCTCCAGCGCCGCTTCGCTTTCGCTGTCCGACAGATCCGGGCTGTTCATGCTTTCCTGCAGCAGGCGCTGGCTGAGCTGAACCATCGGCAGCGATTTTTGCAGGCGCGAGGCAATGCAGATTTCGCTGCCGCGCAGCTGGTGTTCGATCAACTGCCGGGGCAGCAGCAGCGAGGCCTGGCGCGAGGTCTGCTGCCAGAAGATAGAGCAGGGGCGCGAGGCGTCAATCAGGGTTATATCACCGGCTTCCAGCATCACCTGGCGATCGTCCTGCTCAATGGCCGCCTGGCCGGCGAGCTGGAACACGGTATAAAACCAGTCGTCGTTGCTGCGTTTGATCTCGTTGCGGGTGCGGAACAAATTGACCCCGCAGGCGGTGACGGTGCTGACTTTCAGGTTCCCCGCGTAGCTGGCGTCAATCTCGCCGTGAAAGTTCCCCTCCAGCGGACGGGCGGCAAAATGGCCGCAGACCTGATTGATTTTCGCCAACCAGCGTTGGTAATCCTGTCCGTGTTCCGCCGTCGCCATAATGTTTCTCTTATCGATATAATGTTTCTGCATTGTTGCATTTACGTTGCGGCATACAAGAGCGGGAGCCGGAGTATATGAAAGAACTATTACCTGCGGCACACTTCTGGGTACGCAAAATGCTTAATTGCGGAGCCTGTCACAGCGGCACAAACGAATGTCACAGAGAAAAAAGCGCGGATGCCGACCTCGTCGTAGACTCAATTCACGACCCGAAAGGAATAAGGAAGCGATATGTCCACAGCACAGGTTGCGCTGCTCGCCAGCGTACAGCAGTTTTTAGACCGGCAGCATGGTTTGTATATCGACGGTAGCCAGCAGGAATCGCAAAGCGAACAGCGGCTCACCGTCTGGAACCCGGCCACCGGTCAGGCCATTGCCAGCACGGCGGATGCCAATGCCGCTGATGTCGATCGTGCGGTGATGTCGGCCTGGCGGGCATTTGTTGCCCGTAGCTGGGCGGGGCGTACCCCCGCCGATCGTGAGCGGATCCTGCTGCGTTTTGCCGACCTGGTCGAACAGCATGGCGAAGAGCTGGCGCAGCTGGAAACCCTGGAACAGGGCAAATCCATCAATATTTCCCGCGCGTTTGAAGTGGGCTGCACGCTGAACTGGATGCGCTACACCGCCGGGCTGACGACCAAAATCAGCGGGCGCACGCTCGATGTGTCGATTCCGTTCCCGCAAGGCGCACGTTACCAGGCGTGGACGAAGAAAGAGCCTGTGGGGGTTGTCGCCGGGATCGTCCCGTGGAACTTCCCGCTGATGATTGGCATGTGGAAGGTGATGCCGGCGCTGGCGGCCGGGTGTTCTATCGTGATTAAGCCGTCAGAAACTACTCCGCTGACCCTGCTGCGCGTTGCCGAACTGGCGACCGAAGCCGGGATCCCGGACGGGGTGTTTAACGTGGTGACCGGCAGCGGAAGCGAGTGCGGTGCGGCGTTAACGGCGCATCCGCAGGTGGCGAAGGTGAGCTTTACCGGCTCCACCGCCACGGGCAAACACATTGCGCGGGTGGCTGCCGATCGCCTGACCAGGGTGACGCTGGAGCTGGGCGGGAAAAACCCGGCGATCGTCCTCAAAGATGCCAACCCGGAATGGGTGATTGAAGGGCTGATGACCGGAAGCTTCCTCAACCAGGGCCAGGTGTGCGCCGCCAGCTCGCGGATCTACATTGAAGCGCCGCTGTTCGACACCCTGGTGAGCGGGTTTGAGCAGGCGGTGAAATCCCTGCAGGTCGGACCGGGAATGCTGGAAACCACCCATATTAACCCGGTGGTCTCGAAGGCCCACTGCGCCAAAGTGGCGGCCTATCTTGATGATGCCCGCCAGCGCAATGCTGAACTGATCAGCGGGCAGCTCGGGCCGGATAGCCAGGGCTACTACATTGCGCCAACCCTGGTGATTAACCCGGATGCCGGGCTGCGTCTGAGCCGCGAAGAAGTCTTCGGGCCGGTGGTGAATCTGGTGCGCGTCGCCGATGGCGAAGAAGCGCTGCGCCTCGCCAACGACAGCGACTTTGGCTTAACTGCCAGCGTCTGGACCGGCGATCTGACCCAGGCGCTGAGCTATACCGAACGCCTGCAGGCGGGCACGGTATGGGTCAACAGCCATACGCTTATCGATGCCAACCTGCCGTTCGGCGGCATGAAGCAGTCTGGTACCGGGCGCGACTTCGGCCCGGACTGGCTGGACGACTGGTGCGAGACCAAATCGGTCTGCGTACGTTATTAATCGTTAAACCCAGCGCCTGGTCATGCAGTACCGGGCGCTGCTCCCACCTTTTTTTCTCATTAATTACCGTTTTTTTCCTGCTGTTTTTTAATCATCAAAGAATCCAGCTGCTTAATGGACTCTGTTAACTGGGTTGACCATGATTGAGTTTCTTGTAGCTGTGCAAGGTGGATCGCATTAATAAACGCAGCAGCAATCTCGGTCGCTTGACGATAGTGCTCAGTTGGTTGCTGATGTTGGGTGCCATCGTTTTTTATCCACTCCGCAATAAATTCCGCATGGCGAGTCTCGATGACTATCATCGTATTAATGTAATTCATCCATCCACCAGTAATACGAAATGCTCTGTCGGCAGTAAATAGCAATACGGCAAGCGTTAGTAGTCCGAGGGATATTTGGGTAAACAACAGCTTAGTATCGACATCATTAATAAAAGGAAGCTTAAGGATCTGAATGCTACCGATGGCCACCATAATAATTAAGATTGCCAATAGCAGTAATACAGAGAGTCTGCGTTTTTTCTTGACCTCATTTTTATACCAGTTGGTAATATTTTGTTCGTACAGGGTAGTAATGCGAAAAATAGTGTTCAGCTTTTGTTCTGGGGGCAATGAATGTAATTTAGCTAACTCGTTGAGAGCCAGGTGGTAGTGCGTATCGGTTACCATGATGATCCCCGTAATAACATTGACTTAGAGCCTATCCCATTAGGCTGCTTTATTTGCCATTTTGGCCCTGGCAGTGCTCACCATCCTCACATACTGCGTGTACGTTCCGGCTGTTCCGCGCTGTTCGTGACCAAACTGGCTGTATCAATCTACGCCTACTGGGATAGACTCTTAATTATGGCGTGAGCCAGAAAAGATTCACGAGTGCCCACCAGCATCAGTCGATGCCGGGTATTACGGGCGTTTTTTCGTTTGAACTCTAGCTTCGATTACAGTCTGCTATTTTTAATCTGTCAATCCTGAACGCTTTTAATGCAGCCTGTGAAGAGGTTCCTATGAACTTACTGGTGTTTTGCGACGGTACCTGGAATACACCGCAACAGCTTGATGACGGTAAACCGGCCCCGACGAATGTGGTGAAGCTGAGAAATGCGGTGGCGGAAAATAATAGCCAGCGCGTCTATTACCATACCGGAGTGGGAACCGACGGCGGAGCGATCGAGCGCTACATCGGTGGCGGCATCGGCGAAGGCCTTGATAAGAATATCATTAGCGCCTATTACTGGCTGGCGACCAACTACCAGCCCGGCGATAAAATCTGGCTGTTTGGTTTTAGCCGTGGCGCCTATACCGTTCGCAGCCTCGGTGGAATGATTGCGCGCTGCGGTTTATTGAATGCTGCTAAGGCGGGAACCGGCGACGATAAAGTGTGGGAGGATATCAACACGCTGTTTGCCCATTACCGCCAGCCAGTTGGCAGCGTTCCGCCCATTATTGCCAGCGTGGGCCGGCCCTTTTATTCGGTGGCGACGGGGGATCCGACAAAAGGCAGTATCCCTGTCTTTTTTATCGGCGTTTGGGAGACGGTAGGGGCGCTGGGTATTCCTGACGATATGGCGTTAGCGAATCTGCTGGACGATCCGAAAAAATATGCCTTCCACGATACCTCCCTCAGTCCCATCGTGGAAAACGCCCGTCATGCTCTGGCGCTGGACGAGCAGCGCCAGAGCTTTATCCCCACGCTCTGGGATAACGTGGAGGGTAACCCGCGGGTCAAGCAGCGCTGGTTTGTCGGCGTGCATTCTGACGTTGGTGGGGGCTACGCACAATGCGGATTATCGGACATTCCCCTGCGCTGGATGATGTCAGAAGCCGAGGGCCTGGGCCTCGAACTGTTGCCGGGCATGGATTCACAGCTGGCACCCAACCCTCATGGGTTACTGCACGATTCGGTGACCGGCGTGTTTACGCTGCTGCATACCTGCCCACGGGCGGTGCCGCAGCTGGTGGCAGACGATCCCCGTGTCGATGACAGCGTGCTGCAACGTCAGAGTCTGCCCTCGCTGCTTAATGGGCGCTACCGGCCGGAGAAATCCCTGGTCGCAGGCCATTCGGCGACCGTTGACGTATTTGCTCGTGAACGCTGGAATGCCACCGGCGTGTGGCTGGAGGCTGGTATTGAATATCGTTTTAGCGCTACGGGAAAATGGCTGGACAGCTCGATTCCCTGTGATGCGGGCGGCACCGATGACGGGAAGTTTTATCCCGGTGAGGCGGCTCAGATTCTGGCTTCTGTCTCCGACAAACTAGAAACGTTGTGGAAAGGGGCCACTAAAAATCAGGATGTGGATTTTTGGCTGAGCAGACGTGTCGGCTCGGCACCGTGGTTCGCCCTCATCGGGGTGGTGGCAAATAGCGCCGCCGGCGCTTCTGCGGTACCTCAACAACAGCATCAGATTTTTGTTATTGGCACCGAATGCCGTTTTACCCCGGCGAAAAGCGGCTATTTTTACGCCTGGGCCAACGACGCGTGGCAAATGTACGATAACAATCGGGGAAGTGTCTGCCTGACGATAACCCGCTGACGGCGCCCGGACCAACGGGCTTGCTCAACGCTATCCTTTCTCGCTACTGTTGATTGCTGCCCGCCATCGGGCGGAGAAATCCTCAGGAGGCAGAAATGAGATCGCAAGAGCCAACCGTTGCCCTGATTGGGCCCGGCGCCATTGGTACCACTATCGCGGCGGCGCTGCATGAAGCCGGGCGTACGCCGCTGATCTGCGCCCGCACGCCCCATCCGCAACTGTCGCTACGCTTTGACGGCGGCCAGATTACCGTGCCCGGACCGCTGCTGAGCGATCCGGCGACGATACCCCGGCCGGTCGATGTGGTTTTTGTGGCGGTGAAGACCACCCAGATCCGCGCGATTGCGCCCTGGCTGGCCGTATTATGCGATAACAATACGGTGGTGTGCGTCCTGCAAAACGGCGTAGAACAGCAGGAGCAGTTTGCCCCGTGGGTTGCCGCTTCCCCGGTGTTGCCCTCGGTGGTGTGGTTTCCGGCGCTGCGCGAATCGGAAACCTCGGTGTGGCTACGGGCTGCGCCACGCCTGACGCTACCGGATGTGCCGCAAGCCCAACGGGTACAACACGCGCTGCGGGGAACCCGCTGTGCGGTGGATCTGGCCGCCGATTTTACCTCCGTGGCATGGCGTAAGCTGCTGCAAAATGCCGTCGCCGGGCTGATGGTGCTGACGGGGCGGCGGGCCGGTATGTTCTCCCGCGCCGATATCAGTGATGTTGCCCTGGCCTATTTGCGTGAATGCCTGACCGTCGCCCGCGCCGAGGGCGCGTCGCTGAGCGACAGTGTCCCGCAGGAGATCCTCGACGGCTTCCACCGTGCGCCCCCTGACCTCAGCACCTCGATTCTGATTGACCGTGAAGCCGGGCATCCGCTGGAGTGGGAGATCCGCAACGCCGTGATACCGCGGCGAGGCCGCCGCCACGGCATTCCGACGCCGATGAGCGATCTGATCGTCCCGCTGCTGGCTGCCGCCAGCGATGGTCCGGGCTGATGGTCCCGTCTTTGGCGGGAAACGTCCCGCCGAATCCTGCTATGATTGCGCCTCTGTTTTGCCGGAAGGTGGTAACTCCCCGCTATGCTGAACCACGCGCTTTGCTATGACACTTACGGGGCGCCGGCCGCGGCGCTTCGGCTGCGTACTACTCCCATGCTGCCGCTGGCGGCGGGAAAGGTGCGGGTTGCGATGCGCTATGCGCCGGTCAATCCTTCGGATCTGATCCCTATCACCGGGGCCTACAGCCACCGTACCCGGCTGCCGGCGACGGCGGGTTACGAAGGGGTTGGAGTCGTGGTGGAGGCGCCGCCCGGTGCCAGAGTTGCCCCCGGACAGCGGGTGCTGCCCCTGCGTGGCGATGGCACCTGGCAGCGTTATCTGGATATCCCCGAACGCTGGCTGGTGCCGGTGCCTGACGCCATCGACGATCTGCTGGCCGCCCGCGCCTATATCAACCCGTTAACCGCGCTGCTGATGCTCAACCGCTGGCCGGTAGCCGGGTGCAATATCGTGCTGACCGCGGCGGGGTCCAGTTGTGCCAGCCTGCTGGCGCAGTGGGCGTTGCATAAAGGGGCGCGATCGGTGAGTGGTGTTATCCGTTCGCCGCAGCATATTTCCCGGCTGGAGCAGCTGGGGGTCTACCCGCTGCTGGAAGCGGACCGACTGATGTTGGAGCAGGTCGGGCAGAATGCCGATTGGCTATTTGATGCGGTGGGCGGGGCGCTGGCGAACACGCTGCTATCGGTGCTGCCGGACCGCGCCGGACTGATCTCCTACGGGCTGTTATCCGGGCAGGCGCTGACCCAGACCCGACTGCTTCCGCGGGTGCACAAATTCCATCTGCGCGAGGCGCTGGCGACCCTGTCTGACGCGCAATGGCAGGCGGCGTTTGCAGGGATCTGGCGTCTGCTGCCGACGACAACGTTGCCGCCGGTGGAGGTGGTGCCGCTGCACCGCTGGCAGGAGGCCATCCGCGCCAGCAGCCACGGTAAATACCTTCTCGACTTCACCACCCTGTAGCCCGGATCAGGCGCTTGCGCCGCAATCCGGGGGCGGTTAAAAAAGCGGTCGGTCCGTCACTTGATCTCTTGCACGAGATAACTACGCTAAATAAGCGCCTGTCCGTGACCAAACTGGCCCTGCGCCATATTGATGGTGGTTATTCTCTATCGCTATTTTCCACCAGACGCTAAGTCTGATATTTATCATGTAATTGATCGAGGTCTAATATGATCCTTCTTTTATGATGATTTTTTATAAGAGAACTATTTCGCGTTTAAAATAGCGAGCTAACATGCCTGGCTCTCGGGAGGTGACGTTATTTTTTATCTGTAATAGCCTGTGGCGTTTAACATTACATTTATCATGCGAATCATTTCTTTATTAACTAACGTGAATATGACGGGGACGATATGCTTAAACTCGGTGATGAAGGCAGCGCAGTCGCGCAGCTAATAAATGATTTACGGAGATTATTTTTTGGCCTGGAGCCAGGTAATAAATTTGACCAGGTGGTTAAAAAGTCGGTAGAAGCCTTTCAGGTAGCCAACCTCGATGCCTCAGGCCAACCGCTGGTGGTCGATGGTAAAGTCGGCCCGCATACTCGCTGGGCGCTGGATGTGGCATTGGGCAAGCAGACGGTTGTGCCGGTGCCGGCGGCGCCTGCGTTGGTGAACGTCGAAGGCGGCAGTCCCGCAGGCCAGGCGGCGCTCAAGATAGCGCAGGGTGAACTTGGTCACGGCGAGCAGGGCTCCGACAACCACGGGCCGGATATTAAGAAGTACTTTTCCGGGCACGGTTCACAGGGGCAAAGCTGGTGTGCCGCTTTTGTCAGCTACTGTTTTAACCAGGCATCACCGGCGGTATTTGGTTATCAAACCTCCGCTCAGGCGCTGCATAATGAAATGAAATCATTGGGCTATGCCTATACCCCGTCATTAAGTAACCCACCGCAACCGGGCGATATTATCTGCTGGCTGAGAGTTGACCCGAAAAAACCGAAGGAGAGCGCCTGGCAGGGCCATGTCGGCATTGTTCAACGCTACGCTGACGGTATTTTGTGGACTATCGAAGGTAACCGCGGCGCTTATCCCTCGAAAGTGAATATCTTTCATTATTCGTGGTCAGTGTTAGTCGCATCTGCAACCAATGATAAATATAAAGGGCTGTATGGCGTGTCTCGTCACCCATAATATCCCCGTTATTTTTCAACGTGCAGGGTGTTGGCTGCATCGTGAAATTCATTGGGTGTAAGCATAATAAATCTCAGGAAAATAAAAATGGCTAATAATAAAGTGCCTTTTTTCCCTATTATTTACGTTCGTGGTTATGCGATGACGCAACGCGACGTTAATGAGACTACAGCAGATCCGTTTAATGGTTTTAATCTTGGATCAACGATGCTGCGTGCGTCGGCGAGCCAGAAAGATCGCCCCAGGAAGTTTTATTTCGAATCCCCGGTCATTCGTCTGGCCACGGAGTTTGGCTACAGCGATGTGTTCGAGCAGGGGCTGGATATCATGGATGAGGGCTGGGAGACCGATCCGGAGGGGAAACCCACCGGCAATGTACTGGATGATAAATCGGTGATCGTCTATCGCTATTATGATGACGCCTCGACACTGCTCGGGTCCGGTAAGACGCCGTCAATCGAGGACGCGGCCATCGGGCTATCGAAACTGCTGGTCAAGGTGCGGACGTTACTGCTGGCGAATCCCAACAGCGGCGTGAAGGTGGCGGGTGATTTTCGCTGCTATCTGGTGGCGCACTCGATGGGCGGTCTGGTATGCCGGGCGTTGCTGCAAAATCCGCGGCTCGATCCGGGCAGGATGGCGGCCAGTGTGGATAAATTTTTCACCTATGCGACGCCCCATAACGGGATTGAGTTCGCGGGGCTCAACGTTCCGGACCTGCCGTGGCAAAGCAGCGTCACCAATTTTAACCGCGAGCGGATGGCGGATTACCTTAACCTGCAACAGGCCTACCAACGCTATAACCGGGTCGATGTGATACCGGAATCCTGTCTGCCGTCCTCGCGGATTTTCACCATGGTCGGCACCAACCGCCTTGATTACGATGCCGCCGCCGCGCTATCGCGAACCTTTGTCGGCAACGGCAGCGATGGTCTGGTCAAAATCGAGAATGCCACGTTAACCGGCCTGAATGCCGATGGCTCTCCTGGCGCCCCCTGTGCGAAAGCCTTCACCTACCGCTCACACTCTGGCTATTTTGGTATTGTGAACAGCGAAGAGGCCTTCCAGAACCTGGCTCGCTTTCTGTTTGGCGATGTGCGGGTGGATATCTGGCTGGATATTGATGACATCCGCCTGCCGGAGGCGGCAATCAAAGCGGCGGGGGGCAATGCGTCGAAAATTGACGCCATCTATCAGATAGAGGCGATCGCCTCGCCTCGCGGCAAGCCGTGGTCGCTAACCCGTCGCGTCTCGGAAGAGGACTCCGTTGCCTGTCTGACGCAAAAAGAGTGGTTTGAGCAACAACGTGCGTCGCAGTATCTCTCCAGCGTGTTCTTGTCGAAGAGCGCGCGTGTCAATAAAAACCGGCGCTCGCTGGCCTACAGTCTGACGCTCGGGGTCAAAATGCCGGATTATGAAATCGAGAAGCGATTCTGGTTCAACGAACACTATGAAGGAGGGTATCTGTTCCGCAATTCGCTGATCCTCGAGATTGTCCCGCCGACCAACGATAACACGCCCTGGAAGATAAAATATGCCTGGCAGGACGCCGGATTTTCCAGCGCCGATATCGTTCTGCAACCGAAGGAAACGGCCGGCAAGGCCTGTGAGGTCACCATCCCGGTAGACAGCGTCACGCTCGATGCCAACGGCAAAAAACGCCCTTCGGTACCGGGCATTTCGGGGCGGTTGCGCTTTGTGGTGCAAAGCTGGAACGACGCCTCGTAAAAACGCGAGCGCCACGCGAGGGATTACCCTCGGTGGCGCTCACTCACAACATCATCATCCTACACCGTAACCCGGACAGGGCGCTTCGCCGCTATCCGGGTTGCCGGTATGAAATGTGGGCTACTTTTTCTTCTCGCCGAGGGTCGGCGTTTCGTCAAAGAAGTTCCACGGTTTCAACAACGCGTGCGCCCATTCGGTCGGCATAATCGGCCACTCTTCGGCGCGGGCCACGTGGGTGGTGCCGGTAGTGATCCACACGACGTCATCGTGGTTGGTCAGCGACTCGTCATCCTTGGCATAGGCGCCGAGACCGGTGTCATGGACTGAACGGTTCGGATACTTGCCTTCAGGATAACGCTCTTCCTGATGATAGCGGGTGACCCACAGCTGCTTATCCATAAAGCTCAGACGGTGATAGATCCACTCATCCGGGGCGAACTTGGCGCCGGTTGCTGCCGGGTGAGTCCCGCCAGCATACGGGATTATCTGATACGACACCGGGTTGCCCATCCGGTTCTCTTTGGTGGTGTTGCTCAGCAGGCGAATGGTGCCTGGGTCGAACTTCTGCGCCGCCTTCTGCTCATTGTCGATGGTGTACTGATTCACCTGCATGGTGCTGGTTCGCGGGCCACCGGCGGTGTTGGGTTTCACTTCCGGGTCCATAGCCACCAGGCTGTTGTTTTCGCCATCGACATCAAGATCCAGCCGGAAGTTGTAGATGTGCTGGTGGGTGGTGCCGACGATGTTATGGTCGATCAGCGTCCCGTAGCGGGTATCATCTTTGGCGCTCGGATCGTGCATGGTTTTCGCCATCACGCCTTTCACCGCTTCGATCCCGGTGGCGCCGGCATCGATGCCGATGGTGCCGTTCTCGTGGAATACCCAGTCAAAGATATAGTCGTAGTTGCCTACGGTACTGATCCAGCGGACCACCAGTTCGCGGCGCTCGGTGCTGACGTTCGGCTGCCCCATTTCCTGGTGCTTGTACTCCGGCCCGGCATAGCGTTCAAAAATTGCAATCGCGTGTGGGATCGTGGTGGGTTTACCGGTGTAATCGGCAATGGTTTCATCCAGCAGCACCGAGTTCGCAGGCGCATCTTTGCCGCGCACGATAGGCGAGGTCAGGGTGCCCATACCGTAATCGCCGGAGTCGAGATAGGCCTTAAAGTACCAGCCCACGTCCGGGTCACCGTAAGGCACGATCATGCCGCCCAGCGAACCTTCATACATCACCTGGCGTTTCTTCCCGTTGTCGTTGTAGGTGACCGTCGAGAGGATCGGCCCGACGCGGGAGTTCAGACGCAGGTGGAAATCCCAGTTCTGCCAGTGAATGGTGTCGCCGGTAATGGTGTAGTTTTTGCCTTCCGGCTCGGTGATATCCAGCGGTTTCACCGCGGAGGCGACGCGGTCGCGGCCATCATACGGGCGCGCTTCCATCGGCACCGGGATCACCGGGCCTTCTTCAATTTTGATGATCTTCTTCTGCTCAAGGTCGACCACCGCCACCAGGTTTTCAATCGGGTGCGCCCAGTAGTTGCCGTCGCCGGTATCCAGATAGCTCACCACTTTCAGCAGGCGCGAGTCCTGCTTCAGGCCATCTTTGCCGTCGAAGTAGCCCACGGTCAGCGGGGTGGTGATCACCTTTTTGGTATCGGTGATGCCGTGTTTTTTGAGGACCGCGGCAAATTCATCGCTGGCGTTAATGATGTTCTGCACGCTGACGAAATCGTCAATCAGCACCATGCCGTGGGCATCTTTAATTGGCTGCCAGGAGAGGATTTTTTTGTTCTGTAAGTCGACCACGCTTTCGATAACGTGCTTGCCATCGAGCATGATGACGTCAGCGGTGCGCGGGGCCGACACGGCGGTGCCCTGCAGCGCAAAAGCCCACACTGCGGCCTTATCCGGCTCGTGCAGCGAAATTTCGGTGAAGCGGGTATTGGGGCGGAACTCTGGCGACGCATTGACGATGGTGACGGCTTCGCTGATTTCCGCCGCGGTTAATGAGTTGAGCGGGTGCGGGCGTTTCTCGACCTGGAAGGTCTGGTCAAGTCCGGACTGGAAGACATCGTTGATAAAGGTCTCGGAGACCCACGCCTTGCCATTTTTCATCACCACCGGCACCTGCAGATTCAACGTTTTGCCGTTGACGATTGCGGTTTTGGCGCCGGGCTTCACTTTGACGTAGGCCCCGTCCTTCATCAGGGTAAACATCTGGGCATAATCATCCCACTGCACATCGGCGCCAAATTCCTGCAGCGTTTTATCCATCGGAACCATATGCGCTTCACCGCCATGGGCGAAAACCGGGCTTTGCCAGGCGCAGAACAGGGCAACAGCCAGCGCCAGAGCCGTTTTGCGGGGGGAACGAATCGCCATTGTGACCTCACCTAATTGTTGTGTTGTGCTTTGCCGCTGCGAAAGTCGGCTTGTGTATCGTTAACCTAGCAGTGCGCGATGACCAGGTGTTTGCCTGCGTATGCCAGGTTGTTTGTCAGTTTTGCCAGTTATAAAAAATGCCTCCGCAGAGGCATTGTGGTGGTGTGGATCATGGCCGTATCGGCGAGTCTCAGGCCGGGAAATCCCCGTGCTGACGGGCTACCAGCGTCAGAATCGAGTAGAGCGCTACCGGCTGCTGATGCTGGTTCGCAATCTCAACTGCCCACTCCACGACGCCGGTCGCTTTCTCATCGGCATTGCGCTGACGCTTCACCGTCTTGCGTTTACAAGTCAGGCGAACCTGGATGGTATCGCCCGGTTTGACCGGTTCGATAAAGCGCAGATTTTCCATGCCGTAGTTGGCGATGACCGGCCCGACGCCTGCATCAACAAACAGCCCGGCGGCGGCAGAGATCAGGAAATAACCATGCACAACGCGTTCGCCGAAGATCGACTCGGCGGCGGCAATTTTATCCATGTGGGCGTAGAAGTGATCCCCGCTCAGACAGGCAAAGTTGACGATATCCGCTTCGGTCAGGGTCCGGCGCGGCGTCAACAGGCTATCGCCGGGCTGGATCTCTTCGAAATATTTGCGGAACGGGTGGACCCGGTCTTCGCTCACCTGAGCGCCGCGCACCCACTGTTGACCGATGGTCGCCAGCATCGTCGGGCTGCCCTGGATCGCGGTGCGCTGCATGTAGTGTTTCACCGCCCGCAGTCCGCCCAGCTCTTCACCGCCGCCGGCGCGGCCCGGTCCGCCATGGACCAGTTGCGGAAGCGGTGAGCCGTGGCCGGTGGACTCCACCGCCGACACCTGGTCGAGAACCTGGATACGGCCGTGACAACGGGCAGCCCCGAGAATAAATTCGCGCGCCAGTTCACCGCTGGCGGTGACCAGCGTACCGACCAGACTCCCTTCACCGGCGCGGGCCAGCGCCAGCGCGTGGTCGCGATGCTGATAGGGCATCAGGGTTGCCACCGGGCCGAACGCTTCGACGGCGTGCACCGCCGGGGTTTCATCCGGCTGCGGGCAATACAGCAGGGTCGGTGGGAAAAAGGCGCCGCTGGCGTTGAGATCGGCCTGACCGCCAAGCAGCACCTCGCACCCGGCCTGAACCAGGGTGTTGACCTTATCCTGAACGTCCTGTCGCTGGTCGTGGCTGACCAGCGCGCCCATCTTGACCCCTTCCTGCGCCGGATCGCCGACCACCACTTTTTGCAGACGGGCGATCAGCGCCTCGCTGACGGCTTTCACCTGAGCTTGCGGCACGATAATCCGGCGGATAGCGGTACATTTCTGTCCCGCTTTGGTGGTCATTTCGCGCACGACCTCGCGGATAAACAGCGCAAACTCCGGCTGTTCCGGGGTGATGTCATCCCCGAGCACGCAGCAGTTTAGTGAATCCGCCTCCATGGTGAAGGGGATCGATTTTGCCACCAGATTCGGGTGAACGCGCAGCTGCTGGCCGGTCTGTGCCGAACCGGTAAAGGTCACCACGTCCTGGCTATCAAGCTGTTCGAGCAGATCCCCCGCGCCGCCGCAAATCAGGCTGATGGCGCCCGGCGGTACCAGCCCGCTGTCGACAATGGATTTGACCATCGCCTGGGTCAGCTGGGCCGTGGCGGTGCCCGGTTTGACGATCGCCGGCATACCCGCAAGCCAGGTGGGCGCCAGTTTTTCCAGCATCCCCCAGCACGGGAAGTTAAAGGCGTTGATGTGCACCGCGACGCCGGATTTTGACGTCAGCAGGTGACGGGCCGCGAAGCCACCCTGTTTCGACAAGGGGATCAGTTCATCTTCCGGCCACAGTGTATCGTCCGGCAGCTCACGGCTGCCGAGGCTGGCGTAGGTGAACAGCGTACCAATCCCGCCCTCGATATCCACCCAGCTATCGGCCCGGGTCGCCCCGGTCTGCGCCGAAAGCGCATAGAAGGACGCTTTCTCTTCCAGCAGGTGCTTCGCCACCGCTTTCAGCATCGCGCTGCGTTCGATAAAGGTCATGGCCTGCAACGCCTTGCCGCCGTGGTCGATGGCAAACCGGCGCGCCTGCGCCATATCCAGCCCGTCGCTGGTGACTTCCCAAAGCGCGTCACCGCTGATGGCGTGGCGAATAGTGCGGGCGCGGCCCCGGCCGGTCTGCCAGGTGCCGGATAAGAAGCTGGCTAACTGCTGCATTGCGACTCTCCAATGTGTTACGTGAAATCTCTATAAATAGTTATTTTATGAATCATAAAACGCAAGCTGATATTTAATAATTTATTAACATTGTGATCGTGGGCGCGAGACGGCGCGGCGCTATATCGTTGTGTTCTGGCGAGTTTACGCAATATTTTGCGGTAGCTATCACAAAAAGAACAAACAAAATTTGTGGTTCTATTTAACCTGCATGTAACTTTTATAAAACAAAGTGATTCACAAATGATGATTTGTTGAATTTATCGGAATCATAAAGGTGATGACGTGACACAAGAACAACGCTTTGACCAGCGCATCGCGCAGGATACGGCCATCGAACCGCAGGACTGGATGCCGGAGGCCTACCGTAAAACGCTGATCCGCCAGATTGGCCAGCACGCGCACTCTGAAATTGTCGGCATGCTGCCAGAAGGCAACTGGATTACCCGTGCGCCAACGCTGCGCCGCAAGGCCATTCTACTGGCCAAGGTGCAGGACGAGGCCGGGCATGGCCTGTATCTCTACAGCGCGGCGGAAACCCTCGGCTGCGCCCGGGAAGATCTGTATCAGAAAATGCTGGATGGCCAGATGAAGTACTCCTCGATCTTTAACTACCCGACCCTGAGCTGGGCCGATATCGGGGTGATCGGCTGGCTGGTCGACGGCGCGGCGATCGTCAATCAGGTAGCGCTGTGCCGCACCTCCTACGGCCCCTACGCCCGGGCGATGGTCAAAATCTGCAAAGAAGAGAGCTTCCATCAGCGCCAGGGTTTTGAAGCCTGTATGGCGTTGGCCGAGGGCAGCGAGGCGCAACGCCAGATGCTGCAGGATGCCATCAACCGTTTCTGGTGGCCGGCGCTGATGATGTTTGGCCCGAGCGACGATAACTCGCCGAACAGCGCCCGCAGCATGGCGTGGAAAATCAAACTGCACTCCAACGACGAACTGCGTCAGCGCTTTGTCGATAACACCGTACCGCAGGTCGCGATCCTCGGCATGACCGTGCCGGACGCCGATTTACAGCTTGATGAGGCCACCGGGCACTACCGCTTTGGCGCTATCAACTGGCAGGAACTCAATGAAGTGATTAACGGGCGCGGCATCTGCAACCACGAACGTCTGGCCGCCAAGCGTAAAGCCTGGGAAGAGGGGGCATGGGTGCGCGAAGCCGCGCTGGCGCATGCCCAAAAACAACACTCCCGCGATGCGGCATAAAGGAGAAGCATGATGAGCAACGTTTACTGGCCGTTATATGAAGTATTTGTCCGCAGCAAACAGGGGTTATCCCACCGTCACGTGGGTAGCCTGCATGCCGCCGACGATCGGATGGCGCTGGAAAACGCCCGCGACGTGTACACCCGTCGCAGCGAAGGCTGCTCGCTGTGGGTGGTGAAAGCCAGCCAGATCATCGCCTCCCAGCCGGATGAGAGCGGCGAGTTTTTTGACCCGGCGGAGAGCAAAGTCTACCGCCATCCTACTTTCTACAACGTGCCGGACGGCATGGAACATATGTGAGGCAACGATGAATAACCTGAATCCCGTTGCAACTTATGCCCTGCGTCTCGGCGATAACGGCCTGGTGCTGGCCCAGCGCTTAGGCGCCTGGTGCGGCCATGCGCCGGAGCTGGAAATCGACCTGGCGCTGGCCAATATCGGCCTCGACCTGCTTGGCCAGTCCCGCAATTTCCTCAGCTACGCGGCAGAGCTGGCGGGCAGCGGTGACGAAGACACCCTGGCCTTCGGTCGCGATGAACGGCAGTACCGCAATCTGCTGCTGGTGGAGCAACCCAACGGTAACTTCGCCGACACCATTGCCCGCCAGTGCTTTATCGATGCCTGGCACGTGGCGCTGTTCAGCCGTCTGACGGCGAGCCGCGATGCGCAACTGGCCGCCATTGCCGCCAAAGGGCTGAAAGAGGTGCGCTATCACCTGCGCTTTAGCCGCGGCTGGCTGGAGCGTCTGGGCAACGGCACGGCGGTATCGGCGCAGAAAATGCAGCAGGCGGTGGATGACCTGTGGCGCTTTACCGGCGAACTGTTCCATGCCGATGACTTAGAGCTGGCGCTGGTTGAACAAGGCATTGCCGTTGACCCGCGCGACCTGCAGGAAGAGTGGCAAAGCACGATCCACACCGCGCTGCTCGAAGCCGGGCTGCAGATCCCGCAGGAAGCCGCGTTTCGTCACGGCGGCAAACAGGGGTTGCACAGCGAACATCTCGGGCCGCTGCTGGCAGAAATGCAGTATCTGCAGCGCGCGTATCCCGGTCAGCAGTGGTAACTGGAGGTGACTATGCAACGTCTTGCCGATATTGCTCCCGCCGAGGTCCATGCGATTTGGGCGTTGCTCAGTGAGATCCCCGACCCGGAAGTACCGGTGCTGACCATTACCGATCTCGGCATGGTGCGCAACGTCACGCCGCAGGGGGAAGGTTGGGTTATCGGCTTTACGCCGACCTACTCAGGCTGCCCGGCGACCGAGCATCTGCTGGGGGAGATCCGCGCGGCGATGACCCGCCACGGCTACACCCCGGTGCATATCGTCCTGCAACTGGATCCGCCGTGGACCACCGACTGGATGAATCAGGACGCTCGCGAGCGTCTGCGCCAGTACGGCATCAGCCCGCCGCAGGGACACGCCTGCCATGCCGGGCTGCCGGGCGAGGTGGTTTGCCCCCGTTGCGGCAGCGTCCACACCACGCCGATCAGTGAATTCGGTTCAACGGCCTGCAAAGCGCTCTACCGCTGCGACAGCTGCCGTGAACCCTTTGATTACTTTAAATGTATTTGAGGTTGCCATGACGACGTTTCATTCGCTTACCGTGGCGAAAGTGGAGCCGGAAACCCGCGATGCGGTGACCATTACCTTCGCGATCCCCGACGCGCTGCAGGCCGCGTATGCCTTCCGACCGGGCCAGCATCTGACGGTCAAAACCCGCCTCGGCGGGGAAGAGCTCAGACGTTGCTACTCCATCTGCCGCAGCCGCTCGCCGGCGGAAATCAGCGTGGCGGTCAAAGCCATCGACGGCGGACGATTCTCCCGGTATGCGCAGCGCGATATCTGCCAGGGGATGGCGCTGGAGGTGATGGTGCCGCAGGGACACTTCGGCTACCAGCCGCAGGCCGGGCGCGAAGCCGACTACCTGGCGATTGCCGCCGGTTCCGGGATTACGCCGATGATGGCGATTATTGCCGCTACCCTCGCCACCGAAGCGCACAGCCGCTTCACTCTGATCTACGGCAACCGCAGCAGTAGCAGCATGATGTTTCGCCAGGCGCTGGCGGACCTGAAAGACCGTTATCCGCAGCGGCTGCAGGTGGTGCATCTGTTCAGCCAGGAGTCGATGGACAGCGACCTGCTGCAGGGGCGAATCGACGGCGACAAGCTGCACGCGCTCTCGGCAAAACTGCTCGACTTCAGCCGCTTCGACGAGGCGTTTATCTGCGGTCCGGCGGTGATGATGGACGAGGCGGAAGCCGCGCTGCGCGCGCTGGGAATGGCGGATGGCCACATCCACCTCGAACGCTTTAACACGCCGGGGAGCAGCGTTAAGCGTGCTACCGGCGTGCAGGCCGAAGGCCGCACGGTGACGATTCGTCAGGACGGCCGCGACCGGTTGATTTCCCTCGGGGCGGATGATGACAGCATTCTCGATGCGGCGCTGCGCCAGGGGGCGGATTTACCCTTCGCCTGCAAAGGCGGCGTCTGCGCTACCTGCAAATGCAAAGTGCTGCGCGGTGAAGTGGCGATGGCGGCGAACTACAGCCTTGAAGCCGACGAACTGGCGGCCGGGTATGTCCTGAGCTGCCAGGCGCTGCCGACCAGCGGCGATGTGGTGGTCGATTTTGACGCGAGGGGAATGGCATGAGCGATCTGCTGATAGCCCGCCACAAGCAGGTGTTGCACCTGACCCTTAACCGTCCGCAGGCGCGTAATGCCCTGAATAATGCGCTGCTTACCCAGATTGCCGATGCGCTGGACGCGGCGGCCGTTGATCCGCAGATCAACGCCTGCGTAATCAGCGGCAACACGCGTTTCTTTGCTGCGGGCGCCGATCTTAACGAAATGGCGGAGAAAGATCTCCCCGCCACGCTGGACGATATTCGCCCTCGTCTGTGGGCGCGCATCGACGCTTTCCCGAAACCGCTGATTGCCGCCGTTAACGGCTATGCCCTCGGCGCGGGCTGCGAACTGGCGCTGCTGTGCGATGTGGTAGTGGCGGGAGATAACGCCCGTTTCGGCCTGCCGGAAATCACCCTCGGGCTGATGCCGGGAGCCGGTGGCACCCAGCGGCTGATCCGCAGCGTCGGCAAAGCGCTGGCTAACCGCATGGTGCTGAGCGGCGAAAGTATCGATGCCCAACGGGCGCAGCAGGCCGGTCTGGTGAGCGACATCACGCCGGCGCTGTTAACCGACGAATACGCCCTGACGCTGGCAGCGACAATGGCGAAGCATGCGCCGCTGGCGCTGCGTGCCGCCAAACAGGCGCTGCGTCAGGCTCAGGAAGTGAGCCTTCAGGCCGGACTTCAGCAGGAGCGCCAGCTGTTTACGCTGCTGAGCGCCACTGACGACCGCCGCGAAGGGATCGCCGCCTTCTTACAAAAACGAACCCCGGAATTTAAAGGACGCTAATCGTGGACGCATTTATTCTCAGCGAAGTTGAACAGGGTGTGATGACGATTACCCTTAACCGCCCGGATCGTCTGAATAGTTTTAACGACCTGATGCATCAGCAACTGGCGGCCTGTCTGACTCAGGCCGAGCGCGACGACGCCGTGCGCTGCCTGTTGATTACCGGCGCCGGACGCGGTTTTTGCGCCGGTCAGGATCTCAATGACCGCAACGTCGACCCCAGCGGGCCGGCGCCGGATCTCGGTCTCTCCGTTGAGCGTTTCTATAACCCGCTGGTGCGCCGTCTGGCGGCGCTGCCGAAGCCGGTGATTGCCGCCGTGAACGGGGTTGCGGCCGGGGCCGGGGCGACGCTGGCGCTGGGTTGCGATCTGGTGCTCGCCGCCCGCTCGGCCAACTTTGTGATGGCCTTCAGCAAACTGGGGCTGGTGCCCGACTGCGGCGGTAGCTGGTTCCTGCCGCGGGTGGCCGGGCGCGCACGGGCAATGGGGCTGGCGCTGCTGGGCGAAAAGCTCAGCGCCGAACAGGCCGAGCAATGGGGGATGATCTGGCAGCTGGTGGAGGACGCCGAACTGGCGGACACCAGCCGTCAGCTGGCGCGCCATCTGGCGACGCAGCCCACCTTTGGCCTCGGGCTTATCAAGAAAGCGCTGCTGGCATCGGAAACGCAAGGTCTTGATGCACAGCTGGATCTTGAACGCGATTATCAGCGCCTGGCGGGACGCAGCGACGATTACCGCGAAGGGGTTAGCGCCTTCCTCGCTAAACGTCCACCACAGTTCAGCGGGAAATAAATTATGGGAAACGCACAGCACACCGTCGCCGTGATTGGCGGCGGCACGATGGGGGCAGGTATTGCGGAAGTGGCCGCCGCCGCCGGGCATCAGGTTCTGCTCTACGATATCGCCGCCGAAGCGCTGACCCGCGCCGTTGACGGTATTCGCCAGCGCCTGGCATCCCGGGTGGCACGCGGCAAGCTGGCGGCGGATCAGGGCGAAGCGTTGGTCGCGCGGATTGTACCGGTGACGTCCTTAACGGCGTTGTCTGACGCCTGGCTGGTGATCGAAGCCGCGTCGGAACGCCCGGACGTCAAAAAAGCGCTGTTCTGCCAGCTGGCGGAGATCTGCTCCCCGTCGACGCTGCTGACCAGCAACACTTCGTCGATCTCAATTACCGCCATTGCCGCCGATGTGAAACATCCTGAGCGCGTGGCCGGACTGCATTTCTTTAACCCGGCGCCGGTGATGAAACTAGTGGAAGTGGTCAGCGGGCTGGCCACCTCGCCGGAAGTGGTTGAACAACTGTGCCAGTGCGTCAGCGCCTGGGGCAAACAGCCGGTACGCTGCCGGTCAACGCCGGGCTTTATCGTCAACCGGGTGGCGCGTCCGTTCTACGCCGAGGCGTGGCGGGCGCTGGAAGAGCAGGTGGCGAGCGCCACGGTCATTGACGCGGCGCTGCGCGACGGCGGCGGTTTTCCGATGGGGCCGCTGGCCCTGACTGACCTGATTGGTCAGGACGTCAACTTTGCCGTGACCTGCTCGGTGTTTAACGCATTCTGGCAGGATCGGCGCTATCTGCCGTCACTGCTTCAGCAGGAGCTGGCGCTGGCCGGACGGCTGGGTAAAAAGAGCGGGCAGGGCGTTTATCGCTGGCCCGTTGAACCCCAGTCAGACGTGGCGCTGGCCGCCGTACCCGCCGCATCCGGGGCGCAGGCAATACGCACTAAAGGTGACGGTGTCACTGGTGAAGTGCGAATTGAGCTTGACGACCTGCGGCTGGTGGAAACCACCGGTGCGACCGCTCAGGCCCTGAGCGTGCAGCATGGCTGCCCGGTGGTGGTGTACGACTACTGTGCCGGCGAGACGGTGGTGCTGGCCGCGGCGGCCACCAACCCGTCATCGGCTACCGACAAAGCGGTGCGCTATTTCCAGCAGCAGGGCAAGAGCGTGCTGCAGATTGCCGACTATCCCGGCCTGCTGGTCTGGCGCACCGTCGCCATGCTGGTCAATGAAGCGCTGGACGCGGTACAGAAAGGGGTTGCCAGTGCGGCAGATATCGATACCGCAATGCGCCTCGGGGTCAACTACCCGCATGGGCCGCTGGCGTGGGGTCAGACACTAGGCTGGCCGCGCGTACTACGCCTGCTGGAGAACCTGCAACAGCATTATGGCGAAGAGCGTTATCGCCCCTGTTCCTTGCTGCGCCAGAAGGCGCTGGAGAGTGCTCATGAGCAATGAGGCCTGGCGCAATGCGCGCGCGATGTACGAACACGACAGCTGTGCCAGAACCCTTGGCATCGAGATTATAGAGATGGATGACGGCTACGCGCAGATGAGCATGACCGTCTCGCCAGCGATGCTCAACGGGCATCAGACCTGCCACGGCGGGCAGCTGTTCTCGCTGGCCGATACCGCCTTCGCCTACGCCTGCAACAGCCAGGGGCTGGCGGCGGTCGCGTCAGCGGCCAGCATCGATTTCCTGCGCCCGGCCTTCGCCGGCGACCGTCTGGTCGCTACTGCAAGGGTCAAGCAGCAGGGGAAACTGACCGGCGTCTACGACATTGAAATCGTTAACCAACAACAAAAGATTGTGGCCCTGTTTCGCGGCAAATCGCACCGCATCGGCGGCACAATCACGGGAGAAGTCTGATGCGTGACGCCTTTATCTGTGATGGGATTCGTACCCCGATTGGCCGCTACGGCGGGGCGCTCGCCAGCGTGCGCGCCGACGACTTAGCCGCCATCCCGCTGCGTGAGTTGCTGAGCCGTAACCCGGGGCTGGATCCGTCGTGCATCGATGACGTGATTTTCGGCTGTGCTAACCAGGCCGGGGAAGATAACCGCAATGTCGCGCATATGGCGACCTTGCTGGCGGGATACCCGACGTCGGTCTCCGGGACCACCATCAACCGGCTGTGCGGCTCCGGCCTTGATGCGATTGGCTTTGCCGCACGGGCCATCAAAGCCGGCGATGCCGACCTGATGGTCGCCGGCGGAGTCGAGTCGATGTCGCGGGCGCCGTTTGTGATGGGCAAAGCCAGCACGCCGTTCCAGCGTCAGGCTGAACTGTTTGATACCACCATTGGCTGGCGTTTTGTGAACCCACTCATGCAGCAACAATTTGGCACTGACAGCATGCCGGAAACAGCAGAGAATGTAGCTGAATTGTTAAATATAAGCCGGGCCGATCAGGACGCCTTTGCCCTGCGCAGCCAGCAGCTGACGGCGAAAGCGCAGCGGGCGGGGATCCTGGCGCAGGAGATCGTCCCGGTGCAGATTATCGGCAAGAAGGGAATGGTGAGCGCGGTGCGCGACGACGAGCACCCGCGCGCGGAGACCACCCTGGAGCAACTGTCGCAGCTTAAGACGCCTTTCCGTAAAGGCGGGGTGGTGACCGCCGGTAACGCCTCCGGGGTGAACGACGGCGCGGCGGCGCTGATCATCGCCAGCCAGCAGCAGGCCGAGGCCCAGGGGTTAACCCCGCGGGCGCGCATTGTGGCGATGGCGACCGCAGGCGTTGAGCCGAAGTACATGGGTCTTGGGCCGGTGCCTGCGGTACGTAAAGTGCTGGAGCGCGCGGGTCTGAACATCAACGATATGGACGTCATCGAACTGAATGAAGCTTTTGCGGCCCAGGCGTTGGGCGTGCTCAGGCAACTGGGCGTGGCGGATGATGCCCCGCATGTTAACCCCAACGGTGGCGCCATCGCCTTAGGCCATCCGTTGGGCATGAGCGGTGCGCGGCTGGCGCTGAGCGCCACTCTGGAGTTGCAGCGTCGCAACGGGCGCTATGCGCTGTGTACGATGTGTATTGGC
This sequence comes from Enterobacter sp. JUb54, assembly GCF_014298075.1. Lineage (GTDB taxonomy): Bacteria > Pseudomonadota > Gammaproteobacteria > Enterobacterales > Enterobacteriaceae > Klebsiella > Klebsiella lignicola. Next base: position 1,601,623 of record NZ_CP060418.1, on the reverse strand, counting down.
GTGGGTCAGGGCATTGCCATGATCCTCGAGCGAGTGTGAGCTAATTTACCTGCGAGTACCCTAAAATGATAACTACTACAAAATTAGATCCGATTGAAACTGCTTCTCGTGACGAATTACAGGCTCTGCAGACCCAGCGTCTGAAGTGGACGCTGAAACACGCCTATGAAAATGTGCCAATGTACCGCCGTAAATTTGATGCGGCGGGCGTGCATCCCGACGATTTTCATGAACTGAGCGACCTGAGCAAGTTCCCGTGCACCACCAAACAGGATCTGCGCGATAACTATCCGTTTGATACCTTTGCGGTGCCGATGGAGCAGATTGTGCGCATCCACGCCTCCTCGGGTACCACCGGTAAACCGACGGTGGTGGGCTACACGCAAAATGACATCGACACCTGGGCCAATATTGTTGCCCGTTCCCTGCGTGCCGCAGGCGGGACGGCAAAAGATAAAATTCATGTTGCCTACGGCTACGGCCTGTTCACCGGCGGCCTCGGGGCGCACTACGGCGCGGAACGTCTGGGGGCGACGGTGATCCCGATGTCCGGCGGCCAGACAGAGAAACAGGCCCAGCTGATCCGTGATTTTAAGCCAGATATGATCATGGTGACGCCGTCTTACTGCCTCAATCTGATTGAAGAACTCGAGCACCAGATGGGCGGCGACGCCAGCGGCTGCTCCCTGCGGGTGGGCGTGTTCGGCGCCGAGCCGTGGACGCTGGCAATGCGGGCGGAGATCGAGCGTCGTCTGGGGATCTCCGCGCTGGATATCTACGGCCTGTCGGAAGTGATGGGGCCGGGAGTGGCGATGGAGTGTCTGGAAACCGCCGATGGCCCGACTATCTGGGAAGATCATTTCTTCCCGGAAGTGGTGAACCCGGACGACGGCACGCCGCTGGCGGACGGGCAACACGGCGAGCTGCTGTTTACCACTCTGACCAAAGAGGCGCTGCCGGTGATCCGCTACCGCACCCGCGACCTGACCCGTCTGCTGCCGGGGACCGCGCGCACCATGCGCCGGATGGATCGCATCAGCGGTCGCAGCGACGATATGCTGATTATCCGCGGGGTCAACGTCTTCCCGTCGCAGCTGGAAGAAGAGATCCTCAAAGTGGAGCATCTGTCGCCGCATTACCAGCTGGAGGTCAATCGTCGTGGTCATCTTGATTCGCTTTCGGTGCGCGTTGAGCTAAAAGAGAGCAGCTTATCGCTGAGCCACGAGCAGCGCTGCCAGATCTGCCATCATCTGCGTCATCGTATTAAGTCGATGGTGGGGATCTCGACCGACATCAGCATCGTCAACTGCGGCAGCATTCCGCGCTCAGAAGGCAAAGCCTGCCGCGTATTCGATCTGCGTAAGGTTGCCGCCAACGGTTAATGTTTTACCCCGGCTTGCCGCGTTGTTCCCGGTGGCGCTTCGCTGACCGGGCTACGGATTCACGGTAGCCCGGACAGGTGCGCAGCACCGCCTCCGGGGAAGGTGGAATATTTACAGCCGCCAGCAGGTCGGTAGCCCGGACAGGTGCGCAGCACCGCCTCCGGGATTTCCTGTGCTATGATTCGAAAAGGACAAAAACAACAACAGAATGAATCAGATGAGTAAACTCGACACCTTTATTCAACAGGCGGTGACGGCGATGCCGATTAGCGGAACCTCGCTGATTGCCTCGCTGTACGGGGATTCGCTGCTGCAACGCGGGGGCGAAGTGTGGCTGGGAAGCCTGGCGACGTTGCTGGAGGGGCTGGGTTTTGGCGAACGCTTTGTGCGTACCGCATTGTTTCGCCTGAACAAAGAGGAGTGGCTGGACGTGGTGCGCATCGGCCGCCGTAGCTTCTACCGGCTGAGCGACAAAGGACTGCGCCTGACGCGCCGGGCGGAGCATAAAATTTATCGCGCCAGCGCCCCGGAATGGGACGGCACCTGGCTGTTGTTGCTGTCGGAAGGGCTGGAGAAAACCCAGCTGGCGGAAGTTAAAAAACAGCTGCTGTGGCAAGGTTTTGGCGCACTGGCGCCGAGCCTGCTGGCGTCACCATCGCAAAAAATGGCCGATGTACAGTCGCTGTTGCACGAAGCCGGCGTGGCGGAGAATGTGATCTGCTTTGAGGCCCATTCACCGCTGGCGCTCTCCCAGGCGGCGCTGCGCGCCCGGGTCGAAGAGTGCTGGCACTTAACTGAACAAAACGCGATGTATGAGACCTTTATTGCGCTGTTCCGTCCGCTGTTGCCGCTGCTGCGTGAAGCCGATGCCGAAGAGCTGACGCCGGCGCGCTGTTTCCAGATCCAACTGTTGCTCATTCATTTCTATCGCCGGGTGGTGCTGAAAGATCCGCTGCTGCCGGAAGAGCTGCTGCCTGCCCACTGGGCCGGGCAAACCGCCCGTCAGCTGTGTATCAATATTTATCAGCGGGTCGCGCCGGGAGCGCTGACCTTCGTCGGCGAAAAAGGCGAAAGCTCGGTGGGGGAACTGCCCGCGCCGGGACCGCTCTATTTTCAGCGTTTTGGCGGTTTGCCAGGCGCCTAAGGAGGCTCAATGCCGATTTATCAGATTGACGGTATGACCCCTGTCGTACCGGATGAGAGCTATGTCCATCCCACGGCGGTTCTGATTGGCGATGTGATCCTCGGTAAAGGGGTTTACATCGGTCCGAATGCCAGCCTGCGCGGTGATTTTGGCCGTATCGTGGTGAAAGATGGCGCCAACATTCAGGATAACTGCGTGATGCACGGCTTCCCCGGTCAGGATACGATCGTCGAAGAGGACGGGCATATCGGTCACGGGGCGATTCTTCACGGCTGCGTGATTGGCCGCAACGCGCTGGTCGGTATGAGCGCGGTGATTATCGACGGGGCGACGATCGGCGAAAACAGCATTGTCGGCGCGTCGGCGTTTGTCAAAGCCCGCGCGGAAATGCCGGCGAACCATCTGATAGTCGGCAGCCCGGCCAAAGCCATTCGTACCCTGAGCGAGCAGGAAATCGCGTGGAAAAAGCAGGGAACCCGGGAGTATCAGGTGCTGGTGGAACGCTGCCAGCAGACAATGCATCAGGTGGAGCCGTTAAAACAGGCGGAGCCAGACCGCAAGCGGCTGGAATTTGACGATAACCTGCGGCCAAAATCGCAGAGTTAATGCACTAAGCCCGTCTCGTCATATCGCCCTGTAGCCCGGCTAAGCAACGCGCCAGCCGGGATTTCTGCACCTCACCGGGCAATCTGCATCTGCTGGGGCTTAATGCTCCGCCAGTTCGCGAAAGAATGCCGGGTTAGCCTGAATAACCGCCAGCACTTTTGCCGCCAGGCCTGTCGGGTTACGACGTCGGGATTCCCAGCTTTTGATAGTATCCACGCTGGTTCCCAGCGCTTTTGCCATTTCCGCCTGCGAAACATTGAGCTGCGCTCGAATGGCTTTCACGTCAGCAATCTCATAGCGAGTCACGCGGGCCGGGGCTGTATCGCCATTTTTGATATCAACGGCTTCTTTAAGAGACGTTTGAAGCTCATCAAAAAAACTCATATCACACCTCATTTTTCAGTCGTTTTGCTAGTTTTTTGAGCTGTGCTTTTTCAGCATTGGTCAGGTCATCTTTGGTGCTTTTCGGGTAAGCCAACACCAGATAGATAATCTCAGCGGTTGCGAGGAAATAAATAACCCTCGTGCTGCCACTTTTCCCCTGAGAGCCTGTCGCCATCCTGATTTTCCGTAGACCACCTGTATTCTGGATAATATCCCCGGCATCCGGATTACCAATAAGTTCTTTCTGCAGCGCTCGAAGCTCATCGTCAGTAGCAAGCTGTTTTATCTGTCGGGTAAACAGTGGCGTTTCGATAAATTCAATCGCATGGCACACGGGTAACCTCCTGTTAAGGTACCATGTACACCTCGATGTGTACATAGTACCTGTTCCTGATGTTCAGCCATCGCAACGTTGGCTGCCAGCTGTCTGATATCTTCCTGAAACACGGGGGTCAGACGAGAGAGGCTAGCGTATAAGCAGGGAGAAAAAGGTGTTGGATTGGGTGCTGATTTTAGAAGACGACGCGCAAACTGATGGTGAGAGGGGATAAAAAACTCCCACCGGGCGGTGGGAGCGAAGTCTTATGCGGCAACGACGCTGTCGATTGCTGCTTTGGCGTCGGACTGGGCTTTCGCTGCCACGTCCGGACCGTACGCGATGCCTTCTGCGAAGACAAAGTTCACGTCGGTGATACCGATGAAGCCGAGGAAGGTAGACAGATACGGGGTCACCAGATCGGTCGGGGTATCTTTATGGATGCCGCCGCGGCTGGTCAGAACCACTGCACGTTTACCAGTCACCAGACCTTCCGGCCCTTTTTCGGTGTAGCGGAAGGTCACGCCAGCGCGCGCCACCAGGTCAAAGTAGTTTTTCAGCTGCGTCGGGATGTTGAAGTTGTACATCGGGGCGGCAATGACGATCACGTCATTTGCCTGCAGTTCAGCAATCAGCTCGTCAGACAGCGTCAGCGCTTCCTGCTGACGCGGGGTCAGCGGGGTGTCGCTCGGACGCAGCGCGCCAACCAGTTCGCCATCCAGTACCGGGATTGGGTTCGCTGCCAGGTCACGCACGGTGATAACGTCATCAGCGTGCTGTTCACGCCATTGTTCAACAAAATAGTCGGACAGCTGACCGGATTGCGAGTAGCCTGCCAGAATACTGGATTTCAGAACGAGTACTTTGCTCATGGGTGTTTCCTTATATGAGATTGACGGGTCAATGCCCTGGTGCTTGCTGACACTTTATTCACAATCATGCCACAGAGAAAGCGCAATAAATCGAACCCTGTATTCAGTTTTTTTGAACAAGGCATGGGAATTACAGATGTGGTAATATACAGCAATACATCAAAAGAGATTTTGCCCGGCAGTGCACTGCCCGATAACGCTATGACAGAACAACAAAAGTTCACCTTCTCTCAGCTATTCCAGCAGCTTGATGGCCTGATGCTGCGTGACAGATCACGCTTCTCCCGTCGCCTGCACGGCGTGAAAAAGGTTAAAAATCCTGAATCCCAACAGGCCATTCTTCAGGAGATGGCGCAAGAGATTGAACAAGCCGCAGGGAGAGTCCTGCTGCGCGAAGCGTCGCGTCCGGCGATTACCTACCCGGAAAACCTGCCGGTCAGCCAGAAAAAACAGGAGATCCTGCAGGCGGTTCGCGACCATCAGGTGGTGATTGTCGCCGGGGAGACCGGTTCCGGTAAAACCACTCAGTTGCCGAAAATCTGCATGGAGCTGGGGCGCGGGGTAAAAGGGCTGATTGGCCATACCCAGCCGCGTCGTCTGGCGGCGCGTACCGTCGCCAACCGTATTGCCGAAGAGCTGCAAAGCGAGCCGGGCGGCTGCATCGGCTATAAAGTCCGCTTTAGCGATCACGTCAGCGACAACACGATGGTGAAGCTGATGACCGACGGTATTCTGCTGGCGGAAATCCAGCAGGACCGGATGCTGATGCAGTACGACACCATCATTATCGATGAAGCGCACGAACGCAGCCTCAATATCGACTTCCTGCTCGGCTACCTGCGAGAGCTGCTGCCGCGTCGCCCGGATCTGAAAGTGATCATCACCTCGGCGACCATCGACCCGGAACGCTTCTCGCGCCACTTTAACAATGCGCCGATTATCGAAGTCTCCGGGCGGACCTATCCGGTGGAAGTGCGCTACCGGCCGATTGTCGAAGAGGCGGACGATACCGACCGCGACCAGCTGCAGGCGATTTTTGACGCGGTGGATGAGCTGGGTCGTGAAAGCCCGGGCGATATTCTGATCTTTATGAGCGGCGAGCGCGAAATTCGCGACACCGCCGACGCGCTCAATAAGCTCAATCTGCGTCATACCGAAGTGCTGCCGCTGTATGCGCGGCTGTCGAACAGCGAGCAAAACCGCGTCTTCCAGTCCCATAGTGGGCGGCGCATCGTGCTGGCGACCAACGTCGCCGAAACCTCGCTGACCGTGCCGGGCATCAAGTACGTTATCGACCCCGGTACCGCGCGTATCAGCCGCTACAGCTTCCGTACCAAAGTCCAGCGCCTGCCGATTGAGCCGGTGTCTCAGGCCTCCGCCAACCAGCGTAAAGGCCGCTGCGGCCGCGTGTCGGAAGGGATCTGTATTCGTCTCTATTCCGAAGATGATTTCCTGTCACGGCCGGAATTCACCGACCCGGAAATTCTGCGCACCAACCTGGCGTCGGTCATTTTGCAGATGACCGCCCTGGGGCTGGGCGACATCGCCGCGTTTCCGTTTGTCGAAGCGCCGGACAAGCGCAATATTCAGGACGGCGTGCGGCTGCTGGAAGAACTCGGTGCCATCACTACCGATGAACAGCAAACCGCCTACAAGCTGACGCCGATGGGCCGCCAGCTGAGCCAGCTCCCGGTGGATCCGCGTCTGGCAAGAATGGTGCTGGAAGCGCAAAAACAGGGTTGCGTGCGCGAAGCGATGATTATCACCTCGGCGCTGTCGATTCAGGACCCGCGTGAACGTCCGATGGACAAACAGCAGGCTTCCGACGAGAAACACCGCCGCTTCCACGATAAAGAGTCGGACTTCCTGGCATTTGTGAACCTGTGGAACTACCTCGGCGAGCAGCAAAAAGCGCTGTCTTCGAACCAGTTCCGCCGCCAGTGCCGCACCGATTTCCTCAACTATTTGCGGGTACGCGAGTGGCAGGACATCTACACCCAGCTGCGTCAGGTGGTGAAAGAACTCGGGCTGCCGATTAACAGTGAACCGGCGGAGTATCGCGAGATCCATACCGCGCTGCTGACCGGGCTGCTGTCGCATATCGGTATGAAAGATACCGACAAGCAGGAGTTTACCGGGGCGCGCAATGCACGTTTCTCGATCTTCCCGGGTTCCGGTTTATTCAAGAAACCGCCGAAGTGGACGATGGTCGCCGAGCTGGTGGAAACCAGCCGTCTGTGGGGACGCATTGCCGCACGTATCGACCCGGAATGGGTCGAGCCGGTGGCGCAGCATCTGATCAAACGTTCCTACAGTGAGCCGCACTGGGAGCGGGCGCAGGGCGCGGTCATGGCTACGGAGAAAGTGACGGTTTATGGCTTGCCAATCGTCGCCGCCCGTAAAGTGAACTACAGCCAGATTGACCCGGCGCTGTGCCGCGAGCTGTTCATCCGCCACGCGCTGGTGGAAGGTGACTGGCAGACCCGGCATGCCTTCTTCCGCGACAACCTCAAGCTGCGCACGGAAATCGAAGAGCTGGAGCACAAATCGCGCCGCCGCGACATTCTCGTCGATGACGACACGATGTTTGAGTTCTACGACCAGCGCATCAGCCATGAGGTGATCTCGGCGCGCCACTTCGATAAGTGGTGGAAACAGGCCAGCCGCGAGACTCCGGACCTGCTCAACTTTGAAAAGAGTATGTTGATCAAAGAGGGCGCGGAGCAGGTCAGCAAGCTGGACTACCCGAACTTCTGGCATCAGGGCAACCTGAAGCTGCGGTTGAGCTATCAGTTTGAACCGGGCGCCGACGCCGATGGGGTGACGGTGCATATTCCGCTGCCGCTGCTGAACCAGGTGGAAGAAGCCGGGTTCGAGTGGCAGATCCCGGGCCTGCGCCGGGAGCTGATCATCGCGCTGATTAAGTCGCTGCCGAAGCCGGTGCGCCGCAACTTTGTGCCGGCGCCGAACTACGCCGAGGCATTTTTAGGCCGCGTGACGCCGCTGGAGCTGCCGTTGCTGGATTCGCTGGAGCGCGAGCTGCGGCGGATGAGCGGCGTAACCATCGACCGCGAGGCCTGGCACTGGGATCAGGTGCCCGATCACCTGAAAATCACCTTCCGGGTGGTGGACGACAAGAATAAGAAGCTGGCCGAAGGCAGTTCGCTGGCGGAGTTAAAAGCCTCGCTGAAAGGCAAGGTGCAGGAGACGCTGTCGGCGGTTGCCGATGACGGTATCGAGCAGAGCGGGCTGCATATCTGGAGCTTCGGGCAACTGCCGGAAAGCTATGAGCAGAAACGCGGCAACTATAAGGTGAAGGCCTGGCCGGCGCTGGTGGATGAACGTGACAGTGTCGCGATCAAGCTGTTTGATAATCCGCTGGAGCAGCAGCAGGCGATGTGGCAGGGGCTGCGACGACTGCTGCTGTTGAATATTCCTTCTCCGATCAAGTACCTGCACGAGAAGCTGCCGAACAAAGCCAAGCTGGGGCTCTACTTTAACCCTTACGGTAAAGTGTTGGATCTGATTGATGACTGTATCTCCTGCGGCGTGGATAAGCTTATCGACGAAGCGGGCGGCCCGGTGTGGAGCGAAGAAGAATTCGCGAAACTGCACGACAAAGTGCGCGCCGAGCTGAACGACACGGTGGTGGAGATTGCCAAACAGGTCGAGCAGATCCTGACCGCGGTGTTCAACATCAATAAACGCCTGAAAGGGCGCGTGGATATGAGCATGGCGCTGGGGCTGTCGGATGTTAAAGCGCAGATGAGCGGGCTGGTGTATCGCGGCTTCGTCACCGGCAACGGTTTCCGCCGGCTCGCTGATACCCTGCGTTATCTCCAGGCTATTGAAAAACGGCTGGAGAAAATGGCGATTGATCCGCACCGCGACCGGGCGCAGATGCTGAAAGTGGAGAGTGTCCAGCAGGCCTGGCAGCAGTGGCTGAATAAGCTGCCGCCGGGGCGTCGTGGCGATGAGGGTGTGCAGGAGATCCGCTGGATGATCGAGGAGCTGCGCGTCAGCTTCTTCGCCCAGCAGCTCGGTACGCCGTATCCGATTTCCGATAAGCGGGTGCTGCAGGCGATGGAGCAGATTGTCGCGTAAGCGATGCCCGAAACCTGCGCACTTCCCCCGGTGGCGCTGCGCTGACCGGGCTACGGGTGCTGCGTTGGCCTGTAGCCCGGACAGGTGCGAAGCACCGCCTCCGGGGCGCGTGGTGATGAGGAAGTGCAGGAGATCCGCTGGATGATTGAGGCGTTGTGCTTCAGCGGTGCCAGCAACCTGCGCACTTTCTCCGGTGGCGCTGCGCTGACCGGGCTACGGGTGCTGCGTTGGCCTGTAGCCCGGACAGGTGCGAAGCACCGCCTCCGGGGCAAGGTTACCGAGCGTTCACCCACGCCAGGGTGAAGCCGTCCCAGCCTTTGCTGCCAACGGTTTGCAGCGCCGTGACCGTCAGGCGCGGGTCGCTGGCCATCATCTCGATAAAACGCCGTACCCCCTGCACGCGATCGTCGTCGCTGTGGGGGTTCACCACCTCACCATCACGCACCACGTTATCGCCGATAATCAGCGTTCCCGGCCGGGAATAGCGCAGGGCCCAGCGCAGATAATCGGGGTTACTGGGTTTATCCGCATCGATAAAAATCACATCGAACGCAGGACAGTCGCCGAGGGATTCCAGGGTTTGCAGCGCCGGACCTTCCCGCAGCGTGACCCGGTCGGCCACGCCTGCCAGGCGGAGGTTTTCCCGCGCCACCGCGGCATGATGTGGATCGGCCTCCAGCGTCAGCAAAGTGCCATCTTCAGGCAGCTCGCGGGCCATCCAGATGGTGCTGTAACCGCCGAGCGTGCCAATTTCCAGGACCCGGCGGGCACGTACCATACGGATCAACAGCGCCAGAAATTGACCCTGGTTGGCGGCAACGTCGAACGCGGGCAGTCCGGCGCGTTGGTTGTTTTCCAGCACCTGAGCGAGCACCGGGTCGTCAGGAATTAACGCATTAACAAGATAGCTATCTACAGCAGACCATTTTTGTTGCATAAACGATTTCCTGCGTTACGTCCCTGATGAGTCAGACCAGCCACCTCCCAGTGCCCGGTACAAATCCACCTGCGTCAACAGCAGGTTGTTCTTCACCTGCACAACGCTAATCTGCGTGGCGAACAGCGTCCGCTGGGCATCCAGTACGTCAAGATATGAGGAGTAGCCGTTGCGGTAGCGGTTCTGCGCAATACGTAGCGTTTCCTGCGCAACCTCCTGCTGGCTGAGTAATTCGGTTAACTGCTCGCCATAGCGGGTGATGGCATCAAGGCTGTCATTTACTTCCCGAAATGCACCGCGCACCGTTTTCTCATAACCGTACAGCGCCTGGTTGCGCTGCGCCATCGACACATCAACCTGAGCATTCAGCGCCTGTCGGTTGAGCAGCGGGGCGAGAATACTGCCGCCGACGCTCCAGAGCCGGAGCGGGTTATCGAGCAGGTCTGGCAACGTCCGGTCCTGCAGGCTCCCGGTGGCGGTCAAATTGAGCGACGGCAGCAACTGCGCCTGTGATGAGGCGAGCGTCGCATCGGCGGCAATCAGTTGCCGCTGGGCCTGGACGATATCCGGTCGACGGTTCAGTAGCGTAGACGGCAGCTGCGATGGCAGGACGAGGGGTGTCAGTTGGGCGAACGCTTGCCGCTTAATGTTGCCGGGGTTACTACCGATCAGCACGCTCAGGGCATTCTCCTGTTGCGCAATCTGATGCTGTAGCGGCGGGATCTGCGAGCGTGTCGAACGCAGTTCCGAGTCGGCCTGCATTAATTCCAGCCGCGACGTATAGCCGGTCTCAAACTGGCGTTTGGCCAGCTTGTAGGCATCTTCACGCGATTTCAGCGTCTGCTGCGTCACCTGCAGCTGATCGTCCAGCGATAGCAGGGTCAGATATCCCACGGCCACCGAAGTGGCGACGGTGAGATCGGCGGCCGCAGCGGCGGCTTTTTGCGCCTCCAGGCTCGCCTGTGCGGCGCTGGCGGCGCTGCGGTTAGCTCCCCAGAGATCCACATCATAGCTGGCGGTTAATCCACCTTTATAGACCGTACTGTGTATGGGCAGGCCGGTTGCCGCAGACTGCGCCCGCGCGCGAGTGCCGGTCAGTCCGGCATCCAGCGACGGAAACAGCGTGCTGTCGGCGGCATAGGCCCGGGCCTGATACTCGTTAACCCGTTCGCGGGCGATCAGGACATCGCTGTTGTAGCGTAGCGCCTGATCAACATAGTGGTTAAGCTGGCTGTCGTGAAAGTTGCGCCACCATACACCTTCAACCGTACTGGCTGGCCCGATATCAGCGCGCCAGGCGGCCGGGATCTGTAATGACGGCTCGGCACGCTGAACGTCCGCTGATTGACAGCCGAGCAGAGCGAGCGCCAGCGCGAGGGTGAGCGGGCGAATCATGGCTGCGCTCCCTCACGAGTATCAATAGTGACCTGCACCGACATCCCAGGACGCAGCCGGGTGCTGTTCTTCTGCCCCTCATTTACGGCGATACGCACCGGAATTCGCTGTGCGATTTTGACGAAGTTACCGGTGGCGTTATCCGGGGAAATCGCGCTGAATTCAACCCCGGTCGCCGGGGAGATGCTCTGAACGGTGCCGTTGAACGTTTCGCCGTTTAGCGCATCAACGCTAAAGGTCGCGGCCTGGCCGATACGAATTTGCGCCAGTTGAGTCTCTTTCATATTCGCAATCACCCAGTGCTGCGGCGGCACCAGCGAGGTTAAGTGGGTGCCGGAACTGACGTAGGCACCGAGGCGTACTGAAATCTGTCCGAGCTGGCCGGCGGTGGGCGCGACGATCCGGGTGTTGTTCAGGTCGATCTCCGCCAGCTCCAGCGCGGCATGAGCGCTGGCAACATCGGCCTCCAGCGCATCGCGGTTAACGATAGTCGATTGCCGATCCTGGCGTGACATCTCCAGCGTCGCCTTTGCCTGTTCGATATCGGCGGTACCCTGCGCCGCGCTGGCCCTGGCGGAATCGCGTTCGCGAATGGATAACGATCCGTCGGCGGTCAAATCCTGAACGCGCTTTAAGTCCGCCTGGTTTTTCTGGTTCTGCGCACGGGCATTTTGCAGCGCGGCTTCATTGCGCTGAATGACCGCCTCCGCACTTTTGCGTTGCTGAAGGTTGTTGTTTAACGCCGCCTCTTTCATCGCCAGCGTCGCCTGCGCCTGATGAACGCGCTGTTTGTAGATCCGATCATCAATCTGGAACAGTACCTGTCCCGGCTTAACGTAATCAAAATCCTGCACGTTCACAGCCGTCACATAGCCACTGACCTGAGGGCTGATAAAGGTAGTTTGCCCGCGAACATAGGCGTTATCGGTAAACTGACTGTGCCGGGTAAACGGCGGCAGCTGCCAGGCGTATAAAATCACAAGTACGCCGATGAGGCCGATGGCGGCGGCGGTAAAAATGGATACTACGCGGATATTGTTGCGGGTGTTGGCCTGTTGCCTGGCCGCATCCTGCTGACTCATAACGACTCCAGAGTAAAAATTATCAGTGTTATTTGCTTCCCGTTGCGCGTTTCAGCGCGATATGGGCGGTAATACGCAGTCTTATCAACCGCCAGAACACCCAAATAAGCGTTCCGGCGGAAATCGCCGCGGTCAGAAGATAGGTATCATTGTAGGCAAGAATATTAGCCTGCAGCGTCGAGGCGTTTTGCAGCAGCGTGCTGGCCTGTACGCTCAACAAGGTGCTGTCGCCAATCTGGTTTTGATACAGTTGGCTATATTGCTGCAGGCGCTCGGTAATCAACGGATTCAGCGTGGTCAACTGGTCGGCCAACTGGCTGGAGTGAAATTTCTCCCGCCAGGTCTGGAAGGTCCCGAGTATTGCCGAGCCGAGCAGTCCGCCGATGTTCTGGCTCATGCCAAACAGCACCGAAAAACTCACCAGGTTACGCGGGTCGGCAATGACGCCGCCGATCCCCGCCAGCATCGCCGGGGCAAGGAAAAAGGCGCTGCCGAAGCCGAGCAAGAACTGGCTGAACATCAGCTGCTCCGGACGGGTCAGAATAGTGGACTGGCTGTCGAGCAGCGAGGCGACCATGATAAACGCCAGCGCGGTGGCGATAGGCCAGTAGAGCCGCTGCGGATTCAGGGTCAGGCAGCTGGCAACAATCCCACTGAGAATACCGGCGAAAATCGACCACGCGAGGGTGTTCATCTGCTCGTTTTGCAGGCCTGCATACTGTAGCCAACCGATAACCCCGGTGTTTTGCTCCGCAAGCACGATACGGATCAACAGCATAATCAGTCCCAGGCGCAGGATACTGCCGCTGGAAAGCCAGTGTGTGTTAAGCAGCGGGTTGCTTCGGTTGTGCTCAAAGACGATAGCCGAAACAATAAGCACCACCGCGCCGGCTAACGACCAGCCAATCCACGGGGCTTCAAACCACCAGTCAAGACGCCCCAGCGAGAGGACGGCGCAGACCAGTGCCATGCCGGGTGCCAGCAGCATAAAGGTGATGAAATCCTTTTTCTCAAACACTTTTTGGCGATCGCTGGGCGGCAGCTTCAGGGCGATCACGCAGGCAAGCGAGATCAGTGCCAGCCCCAGCTCAAAAAAGTAGAGCCCGCGCCATTCATCGATCTGTAGCAGCTCGGTGGAGAACAGGCGAGCAATAGGGATGGCCAGTGACGATCCGGTAATGCCAATGGTCAGCGCTTTCAGACGATGGCGGGCGGGCCAGGCCTGAACCTGATAGTAGATACCCAACGAGCTAAGCGCCGCTGCCACCATGCCGTGGGCGGCCCGGACCATGATAGCCGAGCTGAGATCGTTAACGAAAAGGTGGAAAAAGGTCACCAGGACATACAGCACCAGGAAGCCTTCAGTAAAGGCGCGCAGGCCGAACTGCTGGCGAAATTTCACCAGCAGCAGGTTGATCGATACGTTAGTCATAACGTAAACGGCTGGCAGCCAGGCTATCTCCGTCGACCAGGCGGCGAAAGTACCCTGCAGGTTTTGCAGGTTAGCGGTGACCACCGCATTACCCAGTGCGCCGGTCAGGCAGACCAGCAGCCCGACAATACCGTAGGCAACACGTTTTGGGGGGCTGTGAATGGGCGTTGACGGCGAACCGAGCAGGGCGGGTTTTTCGTGCGCTGCCCACTCGTGAGGCACATAGGGGTTACTCTTGCGACGTGGCATTACTTTTTCTCCACCTCGCGCAGCAGTTTTTCCAGCACCCGCTGGGTTTGCTCGCGCTCCTCGGCAGTGAGGGTGCTGAGGATCTCTTCGCGCAACGCGTCCGCAACGGCTTTGACCTGGAGATAGACCTCAAGTCCTTTTTCCGTGGCGACCAGCAGACGCTTGCGTTTATCGCGCTCGGTGATGACGCGCTCGACCAGCCCCTGTTCGACAAGGCGATTGACCAGCGGGACCACGGTGGCGCTTTCTACGCCAAGCTCCTGGGCAAGCTCAATTTGCGAGAGCGGATCTGCGTTGCGGGCAATGGCCGCAACTGCGACCCAGCTCGCCTGGCTCATACCGAGGTCTTTTAAGCGACGATTGACCGCCAGCCGCCAGTGGTGGGCCGTGAGATACAGGAGATGGGAAAAGGTAAGCTGCCGGTTATCCATAGTGTCTTGACATCAGGTAATTATAAAATAGTTAGAGCTCTAATGATTCTATTCCTGATAGAAAGAGAAATTCAAGGGAGAGGCTAAAAAATGGTTAACGCTGCGTGTGCTTAGCAAGAGGAATACGCAACCACTGCGGGCAAAAAAAAGCCCGGGCCATGGCCCGGGCATTGATCAACGGAAGAACTTAACCCGGATAGATACCGCGATCTTTACGCGCCATCAGGATGCGTTCACAGGCCACGATATAGGCCGCCGTGCGCAGAGAACACTCTTTCTCAGACGCTTTTTCGCACACGTGGATGGTCGCATCGGTCATGATACGGTCCATTTTGGCGTTGATCTCTTCTTCGCTCCAGAAGAAGCTCGCCATGTCCTGCACCCACTCGAAGTAGCTGACGGTCACGCCGCCGGCGTTACAGATAACGTCCGGCACCACGACCACGCCGCGCTCGGCCAGCACATCATCCGCTTCCGGATAGGTCGGGCCGTTTGCCCCTTCCAGCACCAGCTTACAGGTCAGCTTCTCGGCACGTTCGCGCGTGATCTGGCCTTCCAGGGCGGCAGGGATCAGAATATCCATCTGGGTGGTCCAGAAATCATCTTTATCGATTTCACGGGCGCCCGGGAATCCGGCAATCTGTTTCTTCTCGGCCTGCCATGCGGTCAGGGCCGCCATATCAATGCCGCCTTCGTTATACAGAGTGGCGGTATGGTCCTGGATCACAACGATGCGAGCGCCGACGCCAGCAAACAGACGGGCTGCTTCGCTACCGACGTTACCGAAGCCCTGCAGGGCCACTTTCGCGCCTTCGATTTCAATCCCGAAACGACCAGCCACTTCACGACCGCTAATAAAGACGCCGCGACCGGTGGCTTTTTCACGACCCAGCGAACCGCCGAGGTGAATCGGCTTGCCGGTGACCACGCCGGTAATAGTGGTGCCATGATTCATGGAGTAGGTGTCCATCATCCACGCCATCACTTTACCGTTGGTGCCGACGTCCGGCGCCGGGATATCTTTCTGCGGCCCGATAATCAAACCGATCTCACTGGTATAACGGCGGGTCAGGCGTTCCAGTTCGCCTTCGGACAGGCTGAACGGGTCAACGCGCACGCCGCCCTTGGCTCCGCCATACGGAATATTGACTGCGGCACACTTGATGGTCATCCAGGCAGAAAGTGCCATCACTTCATTCAGGTCTACATCTGGATGGTAGCGAACACCACCTTTACCCGGTCCACGCGATAGATTGTGCTGTACGCGATAACCTTCGAAATGGCGGATGGAGCCATCATCCATCTGCACCGGGATATCGACGATCAGCGCGCGTTTCGGGTGGCGTAGGGTTTCAACCCAGTAGGCGAGATCGCCCAGGTAAGGCGCGACGCGGTCGATTTGGCGCAGGTAGGTTGTCCATGGAGATGTAGTACTTTCAGATGCGTAAGATAACTTTTCCATAAGAGTCCTGTTCTTAATGTTTTTTGTTTCGTGTAAAACCGTGGAATACATACAGCAGTAAACTCTGTGCAATGAATCTTATCACCAATTTTATAAACCGGTATTTGACCGCCGTTGCGAATTTTACATTTTTGTTAGAATTTTGGTTTTTTGATTGCATAAATAAGCACGGCAAAGTACCGCCATATCGTGCATCGATATGCATATTTTATGCAGTTAAGTGAATAGGCAAATAATTTTTCCATATTTATCATTATCTTGATAGCTATCAAAAAGTGAATAAAATGCAGGTGGGTGTATTGACTTTATTGTGTGTCCCGGTCCAGCATGAGAACACGCAACACACAAGGTATTAACTGTGAATTAACAAATACCCACAAATATAAAAAGGCTTTATTTGATTGCGGTGAATTTACATTCATCGTAACGGGCGCGCTCGTCATCAAATCAGGGCCGGGGAATTGTTAATGTCGACCACCCCTGACTGGTCAATAAATTCAGGCCAGTCATCGTTCCGGAGAATTGTTATGTCAGGCTGTATGACTCGTGAAGATTTTAATGCGTATATGGTGCCCTGTTTTGCCCCGGCTCCTTTTATTCCGGTGAAGGCGGCGGGTTCAACCGTTTGGGATCAGCAGGGGAAAGACTATATCGATTTGGCGGGCGGGATTGCCGTCAATTCACTCGGTCATGCTAACCCGGCGCTGGTGGCGGCGCTAAAGTCGCAGCTCGATAACCTGTGGCACATCGGTAACGGCTACACCAACGAGCCGGTACTGCAGCTGGCCAAAACGCTGGTGGAATCTACCTTTGCCGACAAAGTGTTCTTCTGCAACTCCGGTGCGGAAGCCAACGAAGCGGCGCTGAAGCTGGCGCGTAAATACGCCCACGATAAATGTGGTCCCGATAAAAGCGAAATCATCGCCTTCCAGAATGCCTTCCACGGCCGCACCCTGTTTACCGTGACGGTCGGCGGTCAGCCAAAATACTCCTGTGATTACGCGCCGCTGCCGCAGGACATTACCCATCTGCCGTATAACGACATTGCCGCCGTGAAAGCCGCGATCTCGGACCGCACCTGCGCGGTGATCGTCGAGCCGATTATCGGGGAAGGCGGCGTGAGACCGGCTGACCCGGCATTCCTGCAGGTGCTGCGCGAGCTGTGCGACCAGCACGACGTCACGCTGATTTTTGATGAGGTACAGACCGGTGCCGGACGTACCGGGTCGCTCTATGCCTACCAGCACTACAATGTGATCCCGGATATTCTCACCAGCGCGAAAGGGCTTGGTGGCGGCTTCCCGATTGGCGCGATGCTGACTAAAGAGGCGTGGGCGCAGGTTTTCCAGCCGGGCACTCACGGCACCACCTTTGGCGGTAACCCGCTGGCGGCAACGGTCGCCAACGGCGTGCTGGCGCAGATGGATAGCGAACTGCTGGCCGGGGTCAACGTTCGTCACGATCTCATCGTCGAAAAACTGAATGCCCTGAACGCGCGTTACGATCTCTTCAGCGCGGTGCGCGGAATGGGGCTGTTGATTGGCGCCGAGCTTGCCAGCCACCTGCGCGGTCAGGCCAAAACGCTGACTAACCTCGCGGCGGAAGAGGGGCTGATTGCGCTGATCGCCGGGCCGGACGTGCTGCGCTTTGCACCGGCGCTCAATATTCCGCTGGCGGATATTGAGGAGGCTTTTGTGCGCCTTGAGCGCGCCGTCGCCCGCCTGACAGCCTGATCCGGGAGACGGTTTATGATGCTATTTCGTCCCGTTCGGGAAAATGACCTCGACGATATTATCCGCCTCGCGTCGCGGGCGGGTGTCGGTATGACCTCGTTACCCAACGATCCCGTGCGGCTGGCCGCACGGATCCAGCGCAGCGTGGAAACCTTTGACGGCAAGCTGTCGCGCGGCCAGCAGGGCTTTCTGTTTGTGCTGGAAGATACCCACGCCGGTCGGGTGGTGGGCGTCAGCGCTATCGAAGTGGCGGTGGGGCTGGATGAGCCGTTTTACAATTTCCGCCTGCAGCGCACCGTCCGCGCCTCGAAAGAGCTGGGGGTCTATAAAAACCAGGAGCTGCTCAACCTTAGCTATGACCATACCGGTCACAGCGAGCTGTGTACGCTGTTCCTAGACCCGGAATACCAGAAAAACCGCAACGGTCTGTTCTTATCTAAGGCGCGCTTCTTATTTATCGCCGCCTTCCGCGAACTGTTTTCGCCTCATCTGTTTGCTGAGCTGCGCGGACGCAGCGACGAGCAGGGCAATTCGCCGTTCTGGGATGCGCTGGGGCACCACTTTTTCGACATTCCCTTCGCCGACGCCGACCGTCTGACCGGCACCGGCATGAAGACCTTTATTGCCGAGCTGATGCCGGCGTACCCGATCTACGTGTCGCTGCTGCCGGAAAACGCCCGGGCGGTGATTGGTGAAGTGCATGCCAACACCTCACCGGCGCGGGCGATTCTGGAAAAAGAGGGATTCAGCTGGCGAGGATCGGTGGATATTTTCGATGCCGGCCCGGTGCTGGAGGCGGAAACCGACGCCATCAGAGCGGTCAGCGAGAGCCAGTTCATTCCGGCGCTGCAGCTGAAGGCCTCGGGGTCGTCGCCGCTGATTGTCGCCAATAACCAGTTTGCCCAGTTCCGCGCGGTGCTGCTATCGCCGGAAGACCAACCTGAACTTAACCAATCCATGCTGGATGCGCTGGCGGTCAATGATTCCGAGCGGGTCCATGCGGTGACTTTACACCCGGAGGCAAGAACATCATGGCGCTAAATGCACAGTTTATCGCAGGACAATGGTTGCAGGGCGCCGGCGCGCTGCTGACGAAGCTGGCGCCAGAAGACCAGTCGCTGTTATGGCAGGCCGCCAGCGCGGGTGCGGCGGATGTTCAGGCCGCCTGCAGCGCCGCCCGTGGTGCCTTTTACGCCTGGTCCCACCGGCCAGTGACCGAACGTATTGCCTGTGTTCAGCGCTTTGCGGCACTGCTGGAGAGCGAAAAAGAGCAGCTGGCGACGTTGATTTCCCGTGAAACCAGCAAACCGCTGTGGGAAACCCGCACCGAAGTGCAGGCGATGATCGGCAAAGCCGGGATCTCGATTGAGGCTTACCACGAACGTACCGGCCAGCGCGAAACGGCGATGCCGGACGGCAAAGCGCTGCTGCGCCATAAGCCGCACGGCGTAATGGCGGTGTTTGGCCCCTATAACTTCCCCGGTCATCTGCCGAACGGCCACATTATTCCGGCGCTGATTGCCGGCAATACCGTGGTCTTCAAGCCGAGCGAACTGACACCGGCTACCGCAGAACTGACGGTGCAGCTGTGGCAGCAGGCCGGGATCCCGGACGGGGTGATCAACCTGATTCAGGGTGGCAAAGAGACCGGCCAGGCGCTGCTGGAAAACCGGGATATCGACGGCGTGCTGTTTACCGGTAGCGCTTCGGTCGGGTTCCATTTCCACCGTTACCTCGGCGGCCAGCCGGAGAAAATGCTGGCGCTGGAGATGGGCGGCAATAACGCGCTGATCGTCGCCGACGTGGCCGACAACGACGCGGCGCTGAATGTGATTATTCAGTCGGCCTTTATCTCTGCCGGGCAGCGCTGCACCTGCGCGCGTCGGCTGCTGGTCCCGCGGGGTGCCGAGGGTGATGCGCTGCTGCAGCGGTTGGTTGAGGCCAGCGCCCGTATCCGGGCTGGCAAATGGGATGCCGAGCCGCAGCCGTTTATGGGCGGAGTGATCTCGCTGACGGCGGCGCAGGGGATGCTGGCGGCGCAGGACAAGCTGGCCGGACTGGGGGCAACGGTGTTGCTGCGCATGCAGCAGCCGGACCCGCAATCGACGGTATTAACGCCGGGCATTATCGACGTCACCGGGATTGATGTTCCTGATGAAGAGTACTTCGGTCCGCTGCTGACCGTTATCCGCTACGACGCGTTTGAGGAGGCGATACGCATTGCCAACGCCACCCGTTACGGGCTGGCGGCGGGGCTGATCTCCGCCGACCCGGCGCTGTTTGAACGCTTTGCCGATGAGGCGCGGGCCGGGATCGTCAACTGGAACAAGCCGCTGACCGGCGCCTCCAGTAAAGCGCCGTTTGGCGGCGTGGGCGCCTCGGGCAACCATCGTGCCTCGGCGTGGTATGCCGCCGATTACTGCGCCTGGCCGATGGCCTCGTTGGTCAGTGACACGCTGACGCTGCCGGCGACCACGTCGCCTGGCCTGCCATTCTGATAACGGATCCTGAGAGGACACTATGTCTGGTTTTGAAGCTAATTTTGATGGCCTGGTCGGGCCAACGCACCACTACGCCGGGCTGTCGGTCGGTAACGAAGCCTCGCAAAACAACCGTGACGGGGAGTCGAACCCGAAGAAAGCGGCGTTGCAGGGGCTGTTTAAAATGAAAACCCTGGCGGATAAGGGCTTCATTCAGGGGATTTTACCGCCGCAGCCGCGACCGAATATGACCGCGCTGCGCGCTCTGGGTTTCCAGGGCAGCGACGCCGAGGTTATCCAGAGCGCCGCGGCACAAGCGCCGCAGCTGCTGTCGGCGTTTAGCTCTGCGTCATCGATGTGGACCGCCAACGCCGCGACGGTATCGCCTTCCGCCGACAGCGCCGACGGCAAGCTGCATTTTACGGTCGCCAACCTGAACAACAAACTGCATCGCTCGCAGGAAGCACCGACCACCGCGGCCATTCTGCGTGCCACCTTTGCTGATGAAACCTGCTTCAGCCACCACGCCGCGCTGCCGCAGCATGAGTATCTGGGGGATGAAGGCGCGGCTAACCACAACCGTTTTTGTCGCGACTATGATCGCCAGGGCGTCCAGTTTTTTGTCTACGGCAAGCGCGCCAGCGGCGGCGTTGCGCCGGTGAAATATCCGGCCCGTCAAACCCTGGAGGCCAGCCAGGCCATCGCCCGGCTGCATCAGCTGAACCCGGACTATACCGTTTTCGCCCAGCAGGACCCGGCGGCTATCGACCGCGGCGTGTTCCATAACGACGTCATTGCGGTCAGCAACCGTCACGTGCTGTTCCACCACCAGCATGCCTTTTTAAATCAGCAGGCAGTGCTGGATCAGCTGCGGGAGAAGACCGCGCGGCTGGATATTCCGTTTACCAGCGTTGAAGTGCCGCAGGCGCAGGTCAGCCTCGACGATACCGTGGCCTCCTACCTGTTCAATAGCCAGCTTCTGAGTAAGGCGGACGGCAAAATGTTGATCGTGGTGCCGGAAGAGTGCCGCCAGCGCAGCAACGTCTGTCAGTATCTGAGCGGGCTGGTCAGCGACAGCGCTTCACCTATTAATGAAGTGGCGGTATTCGACCTGCGCGAAAGTATGCGTAACGGCGGTGGCCCGGCGTGTCTGCGTTTGCGGGTGGTGCTCAACCATCGCGAACTGGCGGCGGTTAACCCCCAGAGCCTGATGAATGATGAGCGTTATCAGCAACTTACCCGCTGGGTTGAAAAACACTACCGTGACCGGCTGCACGCTCGCGACCTTGGCGACCCGCAGCTGCTGGGCGAGGTGTACCAGGCCCTCGATGAACTGACGCAAATTTTAGGTCTGGGGTCGGTCTATGACTTCCAGCGCTAAGGGGCCTGCAATGGAAAAGTGGGTGAACGATTTACATCACTGTCGCCTGTCGAGCTGGCCGTTTCCGCCGGATATCGAGGCGCGCTGGCTGGCGGATGGCGTGCTTCAGCTGCTGCCGGTGAAGCCGTGGAGCCAGGCCACGGTGGTGTCGGCGGGGATCCACGGTAACGAAACCGCACCGATTGAGATCCTGCTGCAGGTAATGCACGGCCTGAGCGAAGGCCAGCAGCCGCTACAGCATGCGCTGCTGCTGATCTTCGGCAACCTGCCGGCGATGCGCGCCAGCCGTCGTTACTGGCATTACGACCTGAACCGCCTGTTTGGCGGGCGGCACCGTGCCGTGGCGCCGGGTAACGAGTCGCGGCGCGCGCAGGAGCTGGAAAGCGTCGTGGAAGCCTTCTTTACCACGGCGGACAGCCAGGGCGCGGTTCCGCGCCAGCATCTGGATTTGCATACCGCCATTCGCGGCTCGCGCTACCGGCAGTTTGCGCTGCTGCCGGCTCACGACGGCGATTACGGTGCTGATTTTTACCAGCTGTTGCAGGCCAGCGGAATGGACGCCATCGTGCGCCATACCGAACCGGGAGGCACCTTTACCCACTTCACCAGCGAGGTGTTTGGCGCGCAGAGCGCTACGCTGGAGTTGGGTAAAGTCATGCCGTTCGGGGAGAACGACCTCGCGCTGTTCGCCGCCACCGAGACGGCGATCCGCGCGCTGATTGCCGATGCGCCGCTGCCCGCGAGGGCGAAAGCGCCGGCGGACTATTTTCTGGTGCAGGAGAGCATCATCAAGAGCGATCGCGATTTCACGCTCAACCTGGATCCGAAAATTGAAAACTTCACCGCGCTGCCCGCCGGGTATGAGATTGCCCGCCAGCCGGAAAGAACGTGGGTGGTTCAGGCTCACGCGCCGTACATCTTATTTCCGAATGCGGGAGTGGCGACCGGTCAACGTGCCGGTTTGTTACTGAAGTCTGCCGCGCCATGCCTTTCTTTGCCTGCCTGAAGGAATCGACATGACTCAACATCAACGCGAGGGGCAGACCACGTCTGCCATCGAGGGGGAGCGCCCGTCGCAGCTCAAACGCGGCCTTGGCGCCCGGCACATTCAGATGATTGCGCTGGGCGGGGCTATCGGGACAGGCCTGTTTATGGGGGCGGGAAGAAATATTGCCGTAGCGGGGACCTCGATCCTCGTCATCTATGTGCTGGTGGGCTTCTTTACCTATATGGTGATGCGGGCGATGGGTGAGGTGCTGCTCACCCGGATGGACTATCGCTCCTTCGCCGATTTCGTCGGCGAGTATCTCGGCCCGCAGGCCAGCTTCTATCTGGGCTGGACCTACTGGCTGAGCTGGGTGGTGACCTGCATCGCCGACGTGGTGGTCTGCGGCAGCTACATGCAGTACTGGTTTCCCGAGATGTCGGCCTGGATGCCGGCGCTCAGTACCCTTGGGATCCTGTTCCTGTTTAACCTGCTGTCGGTGAAAATGTTTGGCGAGGCCGAGTTCTGGTTTGCGCTGATCAAGGTGATTACGATTATTGCGCTGATTATTACCGGGGCGTGGATGATCGCGATTGGCTGGACCTCGCCGGACGGGGTGAAAGCCTCGCTGAACCATATCACCGACCCGGCGGTGTTTATGCCGCACGGCGTTACCGGGTTCTTCGCCGGTTTCCAGATAGCCATATTCTCCTTCACCGGGATTGAACTGCTCGGCACCATGACCGCCGAAACCCGCGACCCGCAGAAGATTTTACCGAAGGCGATCAACGCGCTACCGCTGCGCATTATCATTTTTTATCTGCTGTCGATGGTGGTGATTATTGCCGTGGCCTCCTGGCCGGGCGTCTCGCCGGATGCCAGCCCCTTCGTGACGCTGTTTGCCAACGCCGGGCTGCCGGCAGCGGCGGCGGTGATCAACTTTGTGGCGCTAACCTCGGCGATGTCATCGGCCAACAGCGGGGTCTACTCCAGTACCCGCATGCTGTACGGTCTGTCAGTGGAAAAGCACGCCCATGGTCAGTTCCGCATTCTGTCTCGCTCCACGCGGATCCCGGTGCGCAGCCTGCTGTTCTCCTGCTTCTGCATGCTCAGCGGTACGCTGCTGCTGTTCCTGGTGCCGAACGTGATGACCCTGTTCACCATCGTGTCGACGCTGGCGGCGATTATGGTGGTGTTCAGTTGGGGAATGATTCTGGTGGCCTATCTGGTGTATCGCCACAAGCGCCCGGATCTGCATCAGCAGTCGACCTTTAAGATGCCGGCGGGCGTGGTGATGAGCTGGGTGAGCCTGTTGTTTTTCGCCTTCGCCATCTTCATCATGATTTTCGACCCGGACACGCTGAAAGCGCTGCTGGCGACGCCGTTGTGGTTTATCGCGCTGTGGCTGTGCTGGAAGATCAAGCATAAGCGGGAAGGGCAACGCCAGCTTGAGAGGCTCAACGTCTAGCGCTACGCCTGGAGCAACGCCGACAACAGCAGGACTGTTGTCGGCGTTTGTTTCATTGATTATCGATTTTTTACAGCTGACCGGCCTGGGCAACCGGGGTTGCCGGGGTCTGCTTCAGACGGCTGGCGCAGAAGATAGCGATCAGCGAAATCACCACCGTACCGCTCAGATACCATGCCACCGGCACCCAGTCACCGTCATATTTCGCCAGCAGTCCGGTGGCGATAAGCGGAGCCGTTCCGCCCGCCAGCGCCGCGCCAAGCTGATAGCCCAGCGTAATCCCGGTGTAGCGTACGTTGGCGCTGAAAATTTCCGAACACAGGGTTCCCAGTACGGCGGTTACCGGCGCCCACAGCACGCCGAAAGCAATCACCGTGGCTAACACAATGCCCCAGGTGGTTTGGGTATCCAGTAGCAGGAACCACGGAACGATAAACAACCCGAGCAGCAACACGCTAATGGAATACATTTTCTGGCGGCCGATTTTATCGGAAAGCAGCCCCATCAGCGGGATCATCACCGTGGCCACCAGCGCGCCAAGGGTCACGGCCTCCAGCGCCTGAGATTTTTGATAGGTCAGGGTGTTGGTGGCATAGCTGACAATAAAGGTCGAGAAGATATAGAACGGGGCGGTTTCGACAACTTTCAAACCGGCGGCAATCAGCACTTCGCGCCAGTGGAACTTGAGGGTATCGCGCAGCGGCGCTTTCGCCACCTGACCAGATTTTTTGACCTGCTTAAAGGCCGGTGTTTCATCGATATCTTTACGGATCCACAGGCCCAGCAGCACCAGCACCGAGCTTAACAGGAACGGAATACGCCAGCCCCAGGAGAGGAACTGCTCTTCGCTAAACAGCGTCATCAGAGAAACGATAAAGGTCGCCATCAGCATGCCGATGGTGACGCCAGCCTGCGGAATACTGCCGAAAAAGCCTTTGCGCTTTTCCGGGGCATATTCGTAAGCCAGCAGCAGGGCGCCGCCCCATTCGCCGCCGATCCCCATCCCCTGGACGATACGTAGGGTAATCAGCAGCGCCGGCGCCCACAGGCCGATCATCTCATAGGTGGGCAGCAGTCCGATGGCCACCGTAGCGCCACCCATCAATGACAGCGTCAGTACCAGCGTTTTTTTACGTCCAATCCGATCTCCAATGTGAGCGAACAGCACCCCTCCGATAGGGCGAATAAAGAAGGTTAATGAGAACGAAAGCCATGAGAGAATCAATCCGATGACCGGGTCGACCATCGGAAAGAAAATCTTATTGAACACCAGCGCCGCCGCGGTGCCATAGAGGAAATAGTCGAACCATTCGATGGCGCTACCAGTGAGACTGGCAATCAGCACCTTCTTGTTTTTTTTAAGGATGGATGTGGTACTGCTATCGTGTATTGTCATTATTCACTCGACTCCGCCATGGACGTAACGTTCCAGGTAGCACCTGCGGTGATTGAGGTGCAACCTGACACCAGAAAAGGTTGTGTAATTGTTAAGCAACTTAGGGTGGAGTGTTATTTTTAGCAAGTCATCAGACGAGTTAATCGAGTGAAAACAGCGGTTTTATGCCCTATATCACACGGTGTTTGTTCTATCTTGTGCGTATTTCTGCTGTTTAATGGCGTCATCGTGGTGAGTTATTCAGGTGCAACCCGATGATTTTTAGATGTTTCTTGTTATTTCTTTTTTGTTACACATTGCCGTCAATATACCGATGGCCCCAGGAAGGGTTTACGAAGTGGTGACACCTCGGGACCCAATAAGTAGTCATAAAAAGGAGTGAGTATGACAGAGCATTTTCCAACCCTCGCGGAAGAGACACTCGAGGCCGCTAACCTTGTGGGACAATGGTTGGCGCTTGACGATTTCAGTGTGCAGCAACCGCTGCCCGCTATAGATGTAGTGGTTCTAGCGGGTAATGCCGTGATCCCAACGATAGATACCGCCTGTCTCTTAGCGTTACAGAGCGGGGCGCCGCTGCTAATCAGTGGGGGGATCGGCCATTCAACATCTTTTCTCTATCAGGCGGTACAGCAGGATCCGCGCTATCGCGAGCTGCCGGTGGACGGTCGCCCGGAAGCGCATATCCTCGCCGATATCGCGCATCAGTTCTGGCACACTCCACGGGAGCAGCTGGTGGTAGAAGACCGCTCCAGCAACTGCGGTGAGAACGCGCTATTTACCCGTCAGACCCTTGAGGCGCGCGATATGGTGCCGCGTTGCGGCGTAGTGATTCAGGACCCGACCATGCAGCGACGCACCATGGCGACCTTTGCCCGCATCTGGCAAGACGCAGCGGCGGCTCCGCAGTGGTTCAGTACCCCGGGCTTTACGCCGCGCCTGTACAACACGCCGCAGGGGGTTGCATTTAGCCATGAGGTTGATGGCGTGTGGCCGGTCGGGCGTTACCTGTCGCTGATCCTCGGAGAGCTGCCGCGCCTGCAGGATAACCCGCAAGGTTATGGTCCGCGTGGTAAAGGCTTTATCGTTCATGTCGATATCCCGGCGCAGATCGTTGCCGCCGGGGAACGTCTGCGTGCAGACAGTCTGCTGACTGAAGCGCTGCAGGCGCGCACGCTGGCGTGATGACTGCCCGTTTGCGAGCGTTTTTTCGCAAACGGGCAGCTCTTGTTGCCAGAATGTAATTTCCTGGCCGTGATCAACGGCGTTTTTTATGAACTGATTCACAAAACCGCGCGTATGCGCTGGGTTTATTACGTTCCGTGGATAAATTTTTAACAAAACAATTACTTGTTAAAAACACTAAATCTACAGGAGCAGGCCATGACAGCACCCGTTCAGCATCAGATGTATATTGATGGTCAGTTTGTTGCCGGGCGCGGTGACGCCTGGATCGATGTGCACAATCCGGCGACCGAAACGCTGCTGTCGCGCATCCCCGATGGCACGGCTGACGATGCGCGTCGGGCAATTGACGCCGCTGAACGCGCACAGCCAGCCTGGGAAGCGCTGCCGGCGATTGAGCGTGCCGGCTGGTTGCGTAAAATTGCCGCCGGGATCCGTGAACGCGCCGACGATATTGCCGGGCTGATTGTCGCGGAAGGTGGCAAAATCCAGCAGCTGGCGGCGGTGGAAGTGTCGTTTACCGCCGATTATCTTGAGTATATGGCTGAGTGGGCGCGCCGCTATGAAGGCGAGATCGTCCAGAGCGACCGTCCGGGCGAGAACATCCTCGTATTCAAACGCGCATTGGGAGTTACTACCGGAATTTTGCCGTGGAACTTCCCGTTTTTCCTGATTGCCCGCAAACTGGCGCCGGCGCTGATCACCGGCAACACCATCGTCATTAAACCAAGCGAATTTACCCCTAATAACGCCGTCGCTTTTGCGCAGATTGTCGATCAGATTGGCCTGCCGAAAGGGGTCTTTAACCTGGTGCTGGGCCGCGGGGAAACCGTTGGTCAGGAACTGGCGGCCAACCCGAAAGTGGCGATGGTCAGCATGACCGGCAGCGTTGGCGCTGGCGAAAAAATCATGGCCGCGGCGGCGAAAAATATCACCAAAGTGTGTCTTGAACTGGGCGGTAAAGCTCCGGCTATCGTGATGGATGACGCCGACCTTGAGCTGGCGGTAAAAGCGGTGGTCGATTCGCGGGTGATTAACAGCGGACAGGTCTGCAACTGCGTTGAGCGGGTGTATGTGCAAAAAGGCATTTACGATCGTTTCGTCAATCGTCTGGGCGAGGCGCTCAAAGCGGTGGCGTTTGGCGACCCGAGCGTGCGCGACGATATCGCGATGGGGCCGTTGATCAATGCCGCCGCGCTGGAGCGCGTCGAGCAGAAAGTGGCGAAAGCCCTGTCACAGGGGGCGCGTCTGGCGCTGGGTGGTAAAGCGGTGGCGGGGCAAGGGTACTTCTACCCACCGACTCTGCTGCTGGATGTACGCCAGGAGATGGACATCATTCACGAGGAGACCTTTGGCCCGGTGCTGCCGGTGGTGGCGTTCGACACCCTGGAAGAGGCGCTGACCATGGCCAATGACAGTGATTATGGCCTGACCTCGTCCATTTATACCCGGGATCTGAATGTCGCCATGAAAGCGATTAAAGGGCTGAAATTCGGCGAAACCTACATCAACCGCGAAAACTTTGAAGCGATGCAGGGCTTCCATGCGGGCTGGCGTAAATCGGGGATCGGCGGCGCTGACGGACGTCATGGCCTCAACGAATACCTGCAAACTCAGGTGGTCTACCTGCAATCGTAAGCATCGCCGTGTGGGGAAAGAAAAGCGGATAGCCTGGCTATCCGCTTTTTGCTTTCAGGGCGCCGCTAGCGGGCAAATTTATCCAGTACGCGAATCAACTGGGTGACAAAACCGTATTCGTTATCGTACCAGGCAACGGTTTTCACCAACTGGACGTCGCCGGCTTCGGCGATTTCAAGCTGGGTGGCGTCATAGATCGAGCCGAAATGGCTGCCGATAATATCGGACGAGACAATCTCTTCTTCGGTGAAACCGAAAGCGTCGTTGTTCTCGGCCGCACGCTTCATGGCCTGATTGACCTCTTCGGCAGTGACTTTTTTCTCAAGGATGGAGACCAGTTCAGTGACCGAGCCGGTTTTGGTCGGCACGCGCTGGGCGTGGCCCTTGAGCTTGCCGCTGAGCGCCGGGATCACCAGGCCAATCGCTTTTGCCGCCCCGGTGGTGTGCGGAATGATGTTTTCCGCCGCCGCGCGTGAGGCGCGTAAATCCTTGCCGCGCGGGCCATCCACCAGAGACTGGGTACCGGTATAGGCGTGGATCGTGGTCATGGTGCCGAGCTTGATACCGAAGGCGTCGTGGAGCACTTTAGCCATCGGCGCCAGGCAGTTGGTGGTGCAGGAGGCGACGGAAATAATGGTGTCATCGGCGGTCATGGTGTCGTCGTTGACGTTAAAGACGATGGTTTTCATGTCGCCGGCCGGCGCGGAGATCAGCACTTTTTTGGCACCCGCGTCGAGGTGAGCCTGGGCTTTTTCGGTCGAGGTGTAGAAGCCGGTGCATTCGACAATCAGCTCTGCGCCCACCGTTTTCCACGGAATGTTTTTGGCCTCTTTTTCCGCATAGACATTGATGGTTTTGCCGTTCACAATCAGCGCGTTATCCGTAAAATCAACGCTCCACGGGAACGGGCCGTAGTTCGAATCATGCTTTAACAAATAGGCCAGCACTTTCGGCGAGGTGAGATCGTTGATCGCCACCACCTCCAGCGGGCTGTCAACTTCCAGCAAACGGCGCAATACCAGACGTCCAATACGACCAAAGCCATTAATTCCAAGTTTGCTCATGTAAAGCCTCCTGACAGGATGGAGTGTGAGGTTGAGGGTATACAAGACACACCAGGCATACGCCAGGAATGACGAATCGGCAACCCGGCTTGCAAAGCGCTGGCAAGCCGGCGAGGCAAAAGTGGCTGAATATTCAGGGACACAGGCTATGTCGCGGGGCGGAAAAAAATTTTGTTGCTGTCTGATACCCGCCGCATATTGGCGATGGTCATGGGGAAGAGGCCGCATGCCTTGCTAAGTGTCCGCTTCCCCCGTATTTTGGCTCTTTCCGGCCGCTCGCGGCATTGATGGTGGTGGTGAAGAGGGATCATGGAACGTTTATTTGTCTACGGGACCCTGCGTCCGGGTCACGAGAATGCCTTTATTCTGGAGAATATCGGCGGTGAATGGCTGACGGGCCAGGTGAAAGGCACCTTTTACGCGCGCGGATGGGGCGAGGCGGCGGATTTCCCCGGCATCGTGCTCGATCCTGACGGCGCGCCCGTCGACGGCTATCTGTTTGTCTCCGATAAGCTCCCGGCGCACTGGCCGATGCTGGATGCGTTCGAAGCGGGCTACGATCGCGTGACGGTCACGGTGACCACCGCGACAGGGGAGCAGGTGACCGCATGGGTGTACCAGCTTCAACCGCGGGTCGGGCCGGCACAGTAACCGCAAATGTGAGCTCCCGGCGCGGCGTTGACAGCAGCAACGTCGCGCCGGGCCGCGAATATAACCATCAGCAATCAGCATTCTTTGTTAGTCTCCCATATATAAAACATATGGATATTGCTGTTTGCAGTCTATAGCTCACCGGCGTTCCCACAATTACTATCAACACTATTCGGGCACCCTATTTATGCCGACGAATGCATCCTGAAATATCTTCTGAAAAACCCACTTCTCGATAATTAACCTCATCGAGGGGTATTGCTGTTTTTAAATGTTGGATGCGTTAAATGATGATCGCAAATGTGCGAGCGCTGTTGAAAGGTTGTGATAACGTTAAATGCCTCTTTGTTTATTGATTGTGAGCGGTCTCTGCTGGTTCACATTGTGCAAATTATTCACGTGGTTATTGGGAGAGGGGAAATTAGCCCCTTGTATCTTCGCATTTATATTTATTGTAATGGCCTGGTGCCTGTGGTTAGCCGATCCGGTTGCCGGGACGTTTATTTAAGGTAATGATGAAATCGTTAATGTTGACTCCGGAAGCCTCCGCGGCCTTTAGCTGGATGCTGGATAATATGCCCGACCGTTTATTCAATGTGTTTGCTCTGGA
Organism: Enterobacter sp. JUb54; assembly: GCF_014298075.1. Classification (GTDB taxonomy): domain Bacteria; phylum Pseudomonadota; class Gammaproteobacteria; order Enterobacterales; family Enterobacteriaceae; genus Klebsiella; species Klebsiella lignicola. The sequence goes on along the minus strand of NZ_CP060418.1, from coordinate 1,571,236 downwards.
GCTGGAGGCATCGCTGCGCAACACTGCTCTGCGATTTGGGCTCAATGAGGAACTACTCAAGACCTTTAATGTGAACGCGCTGGTGGCCAGGCGTGACGATCTGACGCTGGATGATGTCCACCAAACCCTTGAGGCCAATATCTACGCCGGGAGCAAACGCTATGCGGTATTGAGCAGCGGCAGAGTCTACTGCCAGTGCCAGCGGGGAAGCTGGCGACCTTCGCTGTTAACTCCCGATGACGTGAAAAAGCAGAGCGTGACCTGCGAATGCCTGCGCATAAAAATCAAACAAAAATATCTCTGAGCAGCCACGCCTCGCCATTAATGTCGGTGGTTTAAACGAACATTTTTAAGAAGTGGTTTACCGCGGGCGAACGCTCATTAACCCGACTGATGATCGACAGCGGCACGTTGGCATTTTTATGGTTAATTTTCACAAAGGCGACATCAATTCCGGCGCTGGCGTTATTTTCCAGTGAAGCAGGGACGATTGAAATCCCCAGTCCCGCCGATACCAGGTTAATAATCGAGGCCACCGTCGGTGTCGTGCGCTTATAGGTGAGAGTGACGCCTTCCTCATCCGAGATACGGCGGATGGTACTGTGTAAAAAGCGGCTGCGTTCCTGCGGGCACATAATCAGCGGTTCTGCGGCGATCTCATGCAACGAAATCTCACTGCGTTGTGCCAGGGGATGATCCATCGGTAAGGCCACCACCAACGGTTCGTGCAGGATGACCTGCAGGCGCAAGGCGGTTTCGGCAAGGTGCTCGGTTCTGACGAAAGCCACGTCCAGCGTGCCATTGTTGACGCTGTTGATCAGCATATTGGTGTGGGTTTCTTCGAACTGCATTTCGAGCGACGGATATTTCTTGCTGAAGGTTTTTACGGACTGGGTAACCGCCCGGTTAAATACCGACGAGGTGGTGAAACCGACTTTGAGGATCCCGGACTCACCGCGTGAGGCCTTGAGCGCTGCGGTTTTGGCGGTTTCTACCAGTTCGGGAATGGCTTTTACCACCTGGTAGAACTCATTCCCGGCCGGGGTCAGTTCGACCCCGCGGGCAACCCGGTGAAAAAGCTCGGTTCCGACCTCTTTTTCCAGATCGCGGATCTGCATACTGAGGGGCGGTTGACCAATGCCCAGGGTTTCTGCGGCGTGGGTAAAGCTTTTAGCATTGACTATCGCGAGAAAGTACCTGAGATGTCTGAGTTCCATTATTTCCTCTAACACACTGAATCATGGCCAATAAATGGCTGGCGTGACAACGCTGTCTGGAACAGATTTGAACGCTGTGAGCTGCGGCCCTGTAAAGGGTGAGGCTCATGACTGCGCCGAATAACGGGTGCAGCCAACACCCAGGCGACGTGAAGTATAACGGGTATATATATTTTATATATAACTTCTCATCTGGAAAGTGAATATCTCATCCTGAGCCTCAGGGATATACTCTTTTTATCGCGCAACCTTGCTCTGACCTTCTTTTCTGCGAGCGGAAGGGCACGTTGCCGATGGCGGTGATGATGGTTATTTCTGATCTGACTTCTGGCTGATTAAATACGCATCAATTGTTCTCTATTTTATAAGCAAGACTCATATTGCTTAACAAATTAATAAACAGAATACCCATTATCATGACTATTTTAAATTCATTCGCGCAGTTAAAAACCGTGCCGGGTTTACTGTTTCAGGAACTGGTTGACGGGGCGAGAAATAAAGCCCGAGTGATTGATAGCGGCGAGGCGGTGGTCTCGGTGCTCTGCGCTATTTTTATGGCTCATCAGCTTCAGCTTCCACATGTTGGTTGGGCGGCATTCAGCGGTTATATGGTGATGCGCTCGCATGTCTGGATCAGCCTTGAACGCGGAATGTTGCGGGTCATGGGCACCATTTCCGGGGCGCTGCTGGCCGAATTTCTGGCGGTGGGCAGCCGCGGAACGCTGTACAGCAGTCTGGTATTCGGTCTGGTGGCCACCGTGTGTCTCTACCTCGCGCTGACCACCCGACACGGCTATGCCTGGTTGTTTATGGGGATTACCTTCACCATGGTCAGCATGGATGGGATCGAACATGGGATGCATACCGTCCCGTACTTCGCTCAGGCGCGTATTTTTGAAGTCAGCATCGGCACATCCTGTTCGATCGTGGTGAGCGCGCTTTCCACCGTGCTGATCCGCCGGCGGCTGTTTGCACTGACCGACGCGGGTAGGGTGAAAGCCAGCGGGTCTGCTCCCTATTTTTGCTGGCATAAAAAAGCCGGGTTCCATGCCTTGCAGGGTGGGATTGCGCTGGCGCTGGTGCCCATCGCCTGGCGCGAGTTGAGCATCGCGTCACTATCGCAAACGGTGATTACGATCATGGCGGTGATGACCATTCCGCTCAACGCCATCGATATCTCACGTCATCCTTCCAGTATTAAAATCACCCATCGCTTTCTGGGCTGTTTTCTGGGGGCGAGTCTGGCGTTTATCGCCATTACCCTCGGTCAGATTAATCCCGGCCTGATCTATGCGGTGCTGGTGTTGGGGATTTTTATCGGGCGCACGATTGAAAACAGCGGCACCCTGACCTTTAAGTATGTCGGCACGCAACTGACGCTGGCGCTGCTGGTATCGTTGACCCCCGACCACGCGCATTTTATCAACGTCGATCCGGGGTTTAGCCGGCTGTCGGGGATCATGATGGGGATACTGCTGCTGGAACCGACCCGGTTATTGACCCTGAAAGTGCTGACGATGTGCCGTAAGCCTCATTCGGGGGCGTGTGTGGGTTATAGACGGTAGTTTTGAGCGAGGAACGACGTAAATCTCACCCGGAAATTCTCTGTTTGTCGGAAGCGCGCGTAAAGTGGACCGCTCAAATGAGCGGAACAGTTAGACTTTCAGTGCGGCAAGGATGGCGGTTTCCATTTTCTCCGGGGTGGTGAACGGTGCGAAACGCTTAAGCGGTTTGCCATCGCGTCCGACCAGGAACTTCGTGAAGTTCCATTTAATTCGTCCACCCAGCACGCCGGGCAATTCGTCTTTCAGGTAACGAAACAGCGGGTGGGCAGCAGCGCCGTTGACCTCGACTTTCTCGAACATCGGGAAGCTCACGCCGTAGTTGATATGACAGGTCTGCGCGATTTCCTCGGCACCTCCGGGTTCCTGCTTGCCGAACTGGTTACAGGGGAAACCGAGCACCACCAGCCCCTGGGAGGCGTACTTCTTGTAGAGTGCCTCAAGGCCGGCATATTGTGGCGTGAAGCCACAATGGCTGGCGGTATTCACCACCAGCACCAGTTTGCCAGCATAGTCGGCCATAGAGATAGGCTGGCCCTGCAGGCTGGTGGCGGTAAGTTGATAAAAGGTAGTCATATCAGGGTCCTCAGAACGAAATCAGTTAGATGTCGACATTGTTACTCATCCCGGCGTAGTTGTTTGTTATAAGTACGTAAAAGTTAATGAATTTTTAATAAAAGGTCGTTATGTTGTCGACATCACAGTTTTATTAAGGGTTTATCATGCGCGATAAATACACTGGCCTGCAAATCGGCATCCACTGGCTGGTCTTTTTATTGGTTATTGGCGCCTACGCCACCATGGAGCTGAGAGGCTTCTTCCCACGCAGCGACCGGCCGCTCATCAACATGATCCACGTCTCCTGCGGCATCTCGATTCTGGTGCTGATGGTGGCGCGCCTGCTGGTGCGGCTGAAATATCCGGCGCCGCCGATTGTCCCGAAGCCTTCGCCGATGATGACCGGCTTTGCCCACCTCGGGCACCTGGTTATCTATCTGCTGTTTATTGCCCAGCCGATTATCGGCCTGGTGATGATGTATAACCGTGGCAATCCGTGGATAGCCTTCGGCCTGACCATGCCGTTTGCTCCGGAAAGCAATTTTGAGCTGGTCGATACCCTGAAGGGCGTCCACAGCCTGCTGGCGAATACCGGTTACTTTCTTATTGGCTTGCATGCTCTGGCCGCGCTGCTGCACCACTATCTGTGGAAGGACAATACCTTGCTACGGATGATGCCGCGCAAGCGCTAAACCCGGTACTCATACTGCACAGACCCCGCCACATGGCGGGGTTTTTTTATCGCTTTTATCACGGGCTGTGGTACATCTGGTATGGACTGACACACAAGGAGCGCCAATGAATATCAGACTTGCCGTACCCGATGAAGCCCCCGCGCTGTGGGTCATCCGTAATCAGGCCATCCGCAGCGGCTGTCGCGAGAGCTACGGCGCCACCGTGGTGGATGCCTGGACGCCGGATCGTATGCCGGAAGGCTATCGCGAGGCGGTGCAGGACAATCCTTTTTATGTGGTGGAAGACGAGGGTGGGAAACCGGTCGCCACCGGCTATCTCGATATCCACACCGCCAGCGTCGAAGCTATCTTTACGCTGCCTGAATGGGGCGGGAAAGGCTGCGCCGGGATGATCATCAATGCGGTGATTGCCGAAGCGCGACGGCGCAAATTTCGGGTGATTACGCTGGAGGCGACGCCAAACGCCGCCGGTTTTTATCTGCGCCACGGCTTTGTGGCGGTGCGCGAAAAGCTGCTGCCGTCAAAACTGGCGCAGGCGGATCTGCGCTGCGTGGAGATGGCGCTGGAGCTCGACTAAACTCAATGACTGGACGCTTTATCGCGGCGTCAGACGACGTTTCAGTTTGCCTCATCGGTCAATAAAATATAGTATACCCCCCTATATGATATTGAGGGCGGCAATGTGCCACATTCACCTGAAGACAAAAAACGCGCGCTGAGTCGCGTACGTCGCATTCGCGGGCAGGTTGAAGCCCTGGAAAGGGCGCTGGAGTCCGGCGAATCCTGCATGTCGATACTGCAGCAGATTGCTTCTATCCGCGGCGCCACTAACGGCCTGATGGGGGAGATGGTGGAAATCCATCTCCAGGATGAGCTGGTCAACGGCGAAACCACCCCGGACCAGCGCGCGGTCAGAATGGCGGAAGTGGGCCATCTGCTACGATCCTACTTAAAATAAATCATCACGAAGGAAGAGACGGTTATGAAATCACGTGCAGCTGTCGCGTTTGGCCCAGGCCAGCCGCTGAAGATTGTTGAGATTGATGTCGCGCCGCCGAAAAAAGGCGAAGTGCTGGTCAAAATTACCCACACCGGCGTCTGCCATACGGATGCGTTTACGCTCTCCGGTGACGATCCGGAAGGCGTGTTCCCGGCGGTGCTGGGTCACGAAGGCGGCGGTATCGTGGTGGAAGTCGGTGAAGGCGTGACCAGCCTGCAGCCCGGTGACCACGTGATCCCGCTGTACACCGCCGAGTGTCGCGAGTGTAAATTCTGTAAATCCGGCAAAACCAACCTGTGCCAGGCGGTACGCGCCACTCAGGGCAAAGGCCTGATGCCGGACGGCACCACCCGTTTCTCCTATAACGGCGAGCCGATCTATCACTACATGGGGACCAGCACCTTCAGCGAATACACCGTGTGCGCCGAGATTTCTCTGGCGAAGGTCAACCCGCAGGCGCCGCTGGATAAAGTCTGTCTGCTGGGCTGCGGCGTGACGACCGGTATTGGTGCCGTTCACAACACCGCGAAAGTCAAAGAGGGCGATACCGTTGCGGTCTTCGGCCTGGGCGGCATTGGTCTGGCGGTGATTCAGGGCGCGGTACAGGCGAAAGCCGGGCGCATCCTGGCGATTGATACCAACCCGGAAAAATTCACCCTCGCAAAAGAGATGGGCGCGACCGATTTTATCAACCCGAAAGATTACGATAAGCCGGTGCAGGATGTGATCGTCGAACTGACCGACGGCGGCGTGGACTTCAGCTTTGAATGTATCGGCAACGTCAACGTCATGCGCGCGGCGCTGGAGTGCTGCCATAAAGGCTGGGGCGAAAGCGTGATTATCGGTGTTGCTGGTGCCGGGCAGGAGATTAAAACCCGTCCATTCCAGCTGGTGACCGGGCGCGTCTGGCGCGGGTCGGCGTTTGGCGGCGTGAAAGGCCGTACCCAGCTGCCGGGGATGGTGGAAGATGCGATGGCCGGTAAAATCGACCTCGATCCGTTTATCACCCACCGCATGCCGCTGGAGCAGATCAACGAAGCCTTTGATCTGATGCACGACGGTAAATCCATCCGCACCGTGATCCACTTCGGCGACCAGTGATCGACAGGTGCTCAGTGCCGTCAGGCAGATGAGCACCGTTATTCATCCTGCTGAGCAAAAACCAGCGCAACTCTCTGACAGGTTACGCTGGTTTTTTTTACTTCTGGTCAGGCAGGGCGTAGGCGATGATGTAGTCGCCGCGGTCCGGAGACTGACGGGCGCCGCCGGCGTTGATGATAATGTACTGTTTGCCGGTTTTCGGCGAGACATAGGTCATCGGGCCAGACTGGCTGCCAACCGGCAGACGTGATTTCCAGATTTCTTTGCCGTTAGCGGTATCAAACGCGCGCAGGTAGAAATCCTGAGTACCGGCGAAGAACAGCAGGCCGGACTGGGTCGACAGCGACGCGCCGAGGGTTGGCATACCGATAGGGATTGGCATATGCATACGGATCCCCAGCGGCCCGGTGTCTTCCACGGTTCCCACCGGCACCTGCCACACCAGCTTACCGGTTTTCAGATCCACCGCGGACATGGTGCCGAACGGCGGTTTCTGGCACGGAATACCCAGCGGCGACAGGAAGCGCTCGCGCATCGCACCAAACGGCGTCCCTTCCATCGGGACAATCCCCATCTCAATGCCGCTGGCGTTTTTGGCGACTTTTTCGCGCGGAACCATATAGTTCGCCAGTCCCAGACGCATATCGTTGACGAACATCAGGCTGTTGTTCGGATCGACCGAGACGCTGCCCCAGTTCATACCGCCCAGCGAGCCAGGATATTGCAGTGAACGATCTTCGCCCGGTGGGGTGAAGACGCCCTGATGGCGCATGGCTTTAAAGGCAATCCGGCACATCAGCAGGTCCACCGGCGTGGCGCCCCACATATCCGACTCTTTCAGCGTATCGTTACCGATCATCGGCATGCCGACGGAGTAAGGCTGTGTCGGAGAGTAGCGCTCGCCTTTAATATCACCGGCAGGGACCGGACGTTCTTCCACTTTGGCGACCGGTTCCCCGGTGGCGCGGTTGAGCATAAAGATCATGCCCTGTTTACTGGTCTGCACCAGTACCGGCGTGGTGCCGCCTTTACCATCAGGAAGGTCATACAGCAGCGGCTGCGACGGCAGGTCGAAGTCCCACAGATCGTGGTGGGTGGTCTGGAAGTGCCAGCGCACCTGTCCGGTGGTGGCGTCAACGGCGACGATCGACGAGCTGTATTTATCATCCAGCGCGGTACGTTCCCCACCGAAGAAGTCCGGGGTGGCGTTGCCGGTTGGCAGATAGATCAGGTTGAGCTTCGCGTCATAGGACATGGCGGACCAGACGTTCGGCGTCCCGCGGGTATAGGTCTGGCCTTCCGGCGGCAGGCCGGTCAGCGCAGGGTTGCCTGGATCCCAGGCCCATGCCAGCTTGCCGGTATGCACATCATAGGCACGCACGACGCCCGGAGGCTCGCCGGTGGAGAAGTTATCCGCCACGCGGCCGCCGACGACGACGACGTTGCCAGCCACCAGAGGGGTAGAGGTCTGCTGGTAGTAGCCCGGTTTGATTTCACCCATCCCGACGCTCAGGTCGACGGTACCGTGGTCACCGAAGTTTTCACAGGCTTTACCGGTGTCGGCGTCGATGGCGATCAGACGAGCATCGGTGGTCGGCAGGAACAGACGGCGGGCGCAGGCGGCGGGCTGAGTACCCGCGGTTGCTGCGGCCTGCAGGCTGTCTTCGGCATAGCCCAGACCCCGGCAGCGCTGCCAGTTTGGCGCGGTGGCTTTGGGATCGTAACGCCATTTTTCTTTACCGCTGTCGACATCCAGCGCCAGCACTTTGCTGTATGGCGTACAGACGTACAGGGTATCGCCGATCTGCAGTGGGGTGTTCTGGTCTTCCGCGCCGGAGCCGTTGCTTTGCGGGATATCGCCGGTATGGGCGACCCAGGCAACCTGCAGCTGGTTGATATTCTGCTTGTTAATCTGGTCGAGGGCGGCAAAACGATCGCCGTGGGTAGTGTTACCCCAGTGCTCCCAGTTCTTCTGCTGCTCGCCGGGGGCGACCGGTTTGACCGGCACCGCTTCGATGGCGCTCACCAGCGGCTGTGATTTGAACATCCAGCCGAAGCTGGCGGCCAGCACCACGGCGAGGAGCGCGGCCAGCGTAAAGGCCGGGCCTTTCTTCGCCGGCTGGGGCGAGAGATAGGGCCAGACCAGCGCCGAAAGGCAGGCCAGCGCGCCGAGAGCGAACAGGCGCGAGAACAGCGGCCAGTAGGTCCAGCCAGCATCAGAGATCGCCCAGAAAATGGAGGCGATAAAAGCGATGGCGTACAGCACAATCCCGATCCGACGACGGCGGAAAATCAGCACCGAGGCGATGACCATCACCAGTCCCATAATGGCGAAATAGAGCGTACCGCCGAGCGTCGCGAGTTTAACCCCAAGAATACCGATAGCCAGACCGATGATCAGCATCAGCCCGGCGAGCAGCCACAGCAGGATCCGGGGGAATCCGCGTGGTACAGCGAAAGTTGCCATTTTGTCTCCTTAACCATCTGTTGTCAGATGTGAACCAAATGAATCAATTAATAAAATATTATGTTTTGAGTGAAGGCGCTGAAACCTTCGTTGTTGCAGTTAATGGGATAATTTCTGAATTGCGTATGAACCATATGGTGAAATAAAGGCAATGATATGACTGTTAATGAACTTGATGCAATTGTTAAAAAATAATTGCGCATTAATTGATTGTTTTGATGGTTTCGCCATCACTCGCGCGCAGGGCTGAAGAGTGATGCCAGGTGCGTAAGAAAGAGCCAAGGGCAGGGGAAGAGAAGCCCGGATAAGGCGCTGGGCGCGTTATCCGGCGATCGTCAGGCAGGCATCGATTTGCGAATGGCGCTCAGTAACGTTTGTGCGCCGGAGGAGAAGGTCGCGTCCACGCGGGTCAGAATACCAATCGGCTCCCCCGCGCCTTCGGTCGGGATCGGCAGGGTAGCCAGCAAGCCCCGGCGCAGATCGTCTTTAACCGCACCGGACGGAACGAACCAGATGTAGTCATAGTTGACGGTCAGCTGGCGCGATAACGACGCGGAGAGCGTCTCGATACAGCCGGCAGGGATTTTACACCCCTGGCTTTGCAGCAGGGTTTCGGCATTCTGGCGCGGGATAGTGCCTTTGGGTGACACCACTACCGGCCACTCCATCACCCGACTGAGGGTGACGGTCTCCTGCAATAAAGGGTGTCCGGGACGAACCACCAGCTTCAGGGATTCGAGGAACAACAGCTCATAGTTCAGGCCGCTCATCAGTTCCGGGTCAGACATCCGCCCGATACCGATGTCAATTTCACCGGATTTCAGGCCCGCCAGCAGCATGGTGTTATTCATGGTGGCGACCTGCAGGGTGATATCTTTTTGTTGTTGGTGGAACTGGCCAATGACCGTGGGCAGGATCCCCAGCGCGGCGGTGGGCAGCGCGCCGATGCGCACCACGTCATTATTCAACCCCTCTTTACGGTTAAGCGCCTGGCCCGCCGTATTGAGCGCGTCGAGGACTTTTACCGCATGAGTGAGGAACTGTTCGCCGACCAGCGTCAGCTGAGCCCCGAGGCGTCCGCGTTCAAACAGTCGCGTGCCGGTCAGCTGTTCCAGTTCATTGAGCGTTTTAGATAACGCAGGCTGGCTGAGATTGAGGGTTTCAGCCGCGCGCCCCAGAGTTCCCTGTTGAGCGACGGCCACGAAAGTGTGTAGATGGCGCAAGCGAATGCGCTGACTGAAAAGACCATTTTTTTCCATAATCGATGTTAAAAACAGAGCAGCATAGGTGACAAGCGAAGTTATTGAATTTTGATAACCTGATAGCAAAATATTATTAACATTTCATCTTGATGTATTACAAGTTTTTTCATTTTGTACAAAAAACAGACGCCCCGAGCCAGGTCGGGGCAAATCAGGCGAGAAAGCACTCAAAGATCAAAGAAGACGGTTTCGTTGTCACCCTGCAGGTGAATATCAAACCGGTAGACAGTCTCGTTGCCGCGCACTTCGCGCTGGGCAATCAAGGTCTGGCGCCGCACTTCCCACTCAATCAGATTGAGTACCGGGTCATTGAGGTTGGCGTCCTGCTCGTCAGAGAAGTACAGCCGCGTGTTGAGGCCGATGTTGATCCCGCGCGCCACCACCCAGACATTGATATGAGGTGCCATCATGCGGCCATCGCGACCAACCACGGCGCCGGGTTTGATGGTTTCAAAACGCCAGATCCCGGTGGCGAAGTCGGAGCAGCTGCGGCCCCAGCCGCGAAACGCCGGGTCGACCTTTTTGCTCTGCTGGCGATCGTCGGGGTGGTGATAGCGCCCGGCGGCGTTGGCCTGCCAGATCTCCAGCAGCACATCACGTACCGGGGTTCCGGAACCATCGATCACACGACCTTCAAGCGTAATACGCTCGCCTTCGGTATCGGCGGTCGTGAGGTCAGGGCCGAAGTTCTTTTCAAAAATATGGAACCCGGCGGCCTCGGGGGCCAGGCCGATATGCACGTACGGTCCGGCGGTCTGCGAGGCGGTTTCGGCTAAATAGTCTTTCATCGGGTAGCCCCCTGAGTGCGGTTTTCAAACAGCGTGGCGCGATGGCCGCGCAGCACAAGGTCAAAGCGATAGGCCAGGCAATCCAGCGGCACTGCGGCATGAGTATCGAGTTCGGCAATCAGCGTGCGCACCGCGTCATCGTTATTAATGGTTTTGACGATCGGGCACTGCTTAATCAACGGGTCGCCTTCGAAGTACATCTGGGTAATCAAGCGCTGCGCCCACGCATCCCCGGAGAGGGAAAAGTGGATATGGGCCGGACGCCAGTCGCTGACCTGGTTACGCCACGGATAGGGGCCGGGCTTGATGGTACGAAAACAGTAATAACCGTTTTCATCCGTCAGCACGCGCCCGCAACCGCCAAAGTTGGGGTCGATGGGGGCCAGATACTGATCTTTTTTATGCCGGTAGCGGCCGCCGGCGTTCGCCTGCCAGACCTCCACCAGGGTTTTTTTCATCGGTCGACCAAAGCCGTCGCGGACGTAGCCGTGGACGATAATGCGCTCGCCAATCGGCAGGCCTTCTTTGGCATAGTTGAGGATCAGGTCATTATCCAGAGGACCGAGATCGTCATGGCTGAAGACCGGACCGGTGATTTCAGACAGCGAATTTTGCAGCGAGATCAGGGCATTGCGCGGCGAGCGCAGCACGCTGGTTTTGTAGCCCGGTGCGTAAGCCGGGGGATGGTTATTATAGTCGCGATGAATAACCTCGCGCGGTGACCATTTATCGTTCATAGGGTACGGACTCCGTATCTATCGGTAGAGGGGCTTCTTATTGTGTTATCGCCAGAAACAGTGTGTGTAAATGTAATGTTAATTTAAAGTGAAATTAAAGGGTGTTTTCCATAACTTTAGGTTATGTCACAAACGGACGAAAAGCGGGAGGCAGGTTATCCTCATCACAATTTGTAAATTCTTCCCGCCGCCGCCATCGGCCTTTTCTACACTCCAGGAAGTATCCACTGGAGGTAAGGCATCATGGCGAACACCATCACGGCTGATGAGATTCGGGAACACTTTTCGCAGGCAATGTCGGCGATGTACCAGCAGGAAGTTCCACAGTACGGGACGTTACTGGAGCTGGTGGCGGACGTAAATCTGGCGGTGCTGGAGCAGCATCCGAAACTCCATGAACAACTGGCTAATGCGGACGAGCTATCGCGGCTGAATGTGGAACGCCACGGCGCAATTCGCGTCGGCACGGCGGAGGAGCTGGCGACGTTGCGCCGGATGTTTGCCATCATGGGGATGTTCCCCGTGAGCTATTACGATTTATCGCAGGCGGGTGTGCCGGTGCATTCCACGGCGTTTCGCCCGATTGATGACGCGGCGCTGGCGCGTAATCCGTTCCGTATCTTTACCTCGCTGCTGCGCCTGGAGCTGATTGCCAGCGCTGAACTGCGCCAGCGGGCGGCGGAGATCCTGGCCCGACGCGACATCTTCACCCCGCGTTGCCGCGAGCTGATCGCCCGGCATGAAGAGCAGGGCAGCTTTAGCCCTGCCGAGGCCCGGGAATTTATCCGCGAGGCGCTGGAGACCTTCCGCTGGCACAGCCATGCGACGGTCGACGCCGACAGCTATCACGCACTGAGTAACGAACACCGGCTGATTGCCGATGTGGTGTGCTTCCCCGGCTGCCATATTAACCACCTGACGCCGCGTACTCTCGATATCGACCGGGTGCAGTCCCTGATGCCCGAGTGCGGGATTGTCCCGAAAGCGTTAATCGAAGGGCCGCCGCGCCGCGAGGTGCCGATTTTACTGCGGCAGACCAGTTTTAAAGCCCTCGAAGAGCCGGTGATGTTTAACGGGGAGCAGCAAGGCACCCACACCGCGCGCTTTGGCGAAATCGAGCAGCGCGGGATCGCCTTAACGCCGAAGGGCCGCGCGCTGTATGACCGTCTGCTGAACGAAGCCGGGGTTGGCAAAGATAACCTGAACCACCAGCGCCATCTGCAGGAGGTGTTCAGCCAGTTCCCGGACAGCGAATTCCTGCTGCGTCAGCAGGGGCTGGCGTGGTTCCGCTACCGTCTGACGCCGGCGGGGGAAGCCCACCGTCAGGCATTCGGTCACGGGGACGATCCGCAGCCGCTCATCGAACGCGGCTGGCTTATCGCCCAACCGATTATTTATGAAGATTTTTTACCGGTGAGCGCCGCCGGGATTTTTCAGTCGAATCTCGGCAATGAAACCCAGGCCCGCAGCCACGGCAATGCCAGCCGCGAGGCCTTCGAAACGGCGCTCGGTTGCCCGGTGCTGGATGAGTTCACCCTCTACCAACAGGCGGAGGAGCGCAGCAAACGCCGTTGCGGTCTGCTCTGAAACCGGTACTCTGCTGACATGAACCATTGACGACCGCAAAAGGAATCAGGTCATGCAGACGTTGTCGACTCCGCTGGTTAACACCCGGCAAGGGACGTTATCCGGAACCACCGAACAGGGGATCCACATCTGGCGCGGGATCCCCTTTGCCGCGCCGCCGGTCGGCGCACTCCGCTGGCGCGCCCCTCAGCCTCCCGCGCGCTGGCAGGGCGTGCGCGATGCCACCACTTTTTCCGCTGCCAGCTGGCAGGACATTGAATACTGCCGCGAGCTGGGCGGCGGCGATCCGGGCCGTTTCTCAGAAGATTGCCTGTACCTGAACGTCTGGGCGCCGGCGACGCGTTCACAGCCGCTGCCGGTGATGGTCTGGCTACACGGCGGCGGTTTCACGATCGGCGCCGGCAGCCTGCCGCCTTACGATGGCGCCGCGCTGGCGGGGCGCGACGTGGTGGTGGTAACCGTTAACTACCGGCTTGGCCATCTGGGGTTCTTTGCCCACCCGGCGCTGGAAGGGGAAGATGGCGAACGAGTCTATAATTTTGCCCTGCTCGATCAAATCGCGGCGCTGCAGTGGGTGCAGGAGAACATCCATGCCTTCGGCGGCGACGCCACCAACGTGACCCTGTTTGGTGAATCAGCCGGTGCGCGCAGCGTGCTGTCGCTGATGGTGTCGCCAAAATCCCGTGGTCTGTTCCATAAAGCCATTATTCAGAGCGGCTATACGCTGCCGGACCTGCCGCGCGACAAGGCGCTGGAGAAGGGGCAACGGTTAGCCGAACACTTTTCGCTTCCTGAAGCCAGCGCGGAACAGCTGCGGGCGATCCCGGCGGAGGCTTTCTGGTCGCTGACCGCACCGTTGACCATCGGCCCGGCGCCGATCGCCGGTGACGCGGTGCTGCCCCAGCCGATGCTGGAGGCCTTTTTTGCCGGTCGTCAGCATCCGCTGCCGGTGATGATTGGCTCGAATAGCGATGAAGCCAGCGTGATGGCGGTGTTTGGCGTCGATATCGCCGGGCAGATCCAAAAGCTGCGTCGCGAACGGCGCCTGGGACTGGGGCTGATTAAGCTGCTCTATCCGGGGGTTAAGGGGGACGAAAACCTCGGACGCGAAGTGTGTCGCGACATGGCGTTTACCACCCTCGGCTATGTAGTGATGCAGGCCCAGCAGCGCGTGGGACAACCGTGCTGGCGCTACTGGTTTGACTATGTTCCGCAGGGTGCCGAGGAGACCTGCCCGCACGGGGCGTGGCACGGCGATGAAGTGCCGTATGTATTTGATACTCTCAGGCTTTCCGAACCAGTGCGCACCTATGCCAGCGATGACGATAACGCCTTTGCCGCCGAGGTCGCCAACTACTGGGTCAATTTTGCGCGCCTGGCGGGGCACCACTGTCGCGAACTGCCGGGTGTCGTGCGCTGGCCGGCCTGCCTGCGTGGGCGGGATCGACTGCTGCGCATCGGGTTGCATAAGCGCGCCGGTTTTAAACTGGAAAACCGCTTTATGCGCGCGCGACTGGCGCTATTTCGCCGGGTGATGCGCCACCACGTTACGCTGGATTAAGCAGTTCTTCGCGAAAGCGCGTCAGTCCCTCGGCCTTGCTCGGCACGTGGCGCAGCACCAGCCGGTAGCTGGCGCCGGTTTTCACGCTTAAGGGGAAGGGGCGCGCCAGGCGACCCGCCCGCACATCTTCCGCCACCAGCGTGGCGTCCGCCATGGCGATCCCCAGCCCCTGCATGGCGGCGGTGATCGCCAGATCCATGGTGTCAAAGTGCTGATTTTTGCGCATCGCCAGCGGCGTGTCCGGTGAAAAGGTGGTCAGCCACAGCGACCAGTCGGTCTTATCCCGCGTCGGGTGCAAAAAGGTGACGTCGCTGAGGGTGTCGTCGCAGGCGAGGCTGCCGTTGCTCACCGGCGTCAGCGCCTCTTCAAACAGCAGATCGCCGGCGCTGTGCTGGGTACCGAATACAATCGCCGCATCGTAGGGTTCAGTTCTGAAGTTCACGCTATGTTCCGTGGTGGTGGTGAGCGCAATCTGCAGCTCCGGATGGCGCTGCTCGATAGCCACCAGCCGGGGAACCAGCCAGCGAATGGCGCAGGTCGGGGCCTTCAGGCGCACCACGGTCTGCTGCTGACGCGCCTGTTCCGCCACCGCCACCAGCTGGCCGAATGCCGACTGCAGTTCCGGGTAGAGGGCGCTACCCTGCGGGGTCAGATGCAGCCCGCGGGCGTGGCGGGCAAAAAGCGCAAAACCAAACCAGGCCTCCAGCGCGGCGATCTGGCGGCTGACCGCCCCCTGGGTCAGGCACAGCTCACGCGCGGCATGGGTCAAATTAAGATGCCGGGCGGTCACCAGAAAGGTTTCCACGGCATGAAAAGGCAGGGCGCTTCGCGACATCGTTGCTCCAGCTATGCAATTTGATCATAGGCAGTATGCCAGCTTCGTTCAGAGAATGGGACAATGCGTTCTACTTTCGACGGCTAATCCTCCGCCAGTAACTGAACTATGATTTGCCATGAGTTGTAAGCATCTGCCCGCGCAGGAGCGCTGGCGGGGATAACCTGATAGTTAAATGAGGAAGAGATCATGGCTAAACCCTACGTTCGTCTGGATAAAAATGATGCAGCTGTCCTGCTGGTGGATCATCAGGCCGGGCTATTATCGTTAGTGCGCGATATCGACCCGGATAAATTCAAAAACAACGTGCTGGCGCTGGGGGACATGGCGAAATACTTTGGCCTGCCGACCATCCTGACCACCAGTTTTGAAAACGGCCCCAATGGCCCGCTGGTGCCGGAGCTGAAAGCCCAGTTCCCGGATGCCCCTTATATTGCCCGTCCGGGGAATATTAACGCCTGGGATAACGAAGATTTCGTCAAAGCCGTAAAAGCCACCGGCAAGAAACAGCTGATTATCGCCGGGGTGGTCACCGAGGTTTGCGTGGCATTCCCGGCGTTGTCGGCGATAGAAGAGGGATATGAGGTCTTCGTTATCACCGATGCGTCCGGCACCTTTAACCCGATTACTCGCGACGCCGCCTGGGATCGTATGTCGCAGGCCGGGGTGCAGCTGATGTCATGGTTTGGTGCCGCCTGTGAACTACATCGCGACTGGCGCAATGATGTGGAAGGGCTGGGGACGCTGTTCTCCAACCATATTCCGGACTACCGCAACCTGATGACCAGCTTTAACACCTTAACCAGCAAGTAATTTTCCCCTCCGGCCAGCCTCTGCTGGCCGTCTCTTTTCTCAAGGCATGATCAGAATGCATGGCTACTATGACAACAATTCGTTTGTCGCCGGGTAGCGCTTTGGATTGAATGGTTATGCAATTAAAATGAGAAAGGATTAACTATGAGTCTTACCTCCCCGGTGACAACCCGCTCCAAATTACCGGATGTCGGCACCACGATTTTTACCGTAATCGGTCAACTTTCCGCCCAACATAAGGCCATTAACCTTTCTCAGGGCGCCCCCAATTTTGCCTGTGATGCCGGGCTGATCGCCGGCGTCACCCAGGCGATGGAAGCCGGGCACAACCAGTATGCGCCGATGACCGGCCTGCCGGTGCTCAAAGAGCGCATTGCTGAAAAAATCGCGACGCTGTACGGCACCCGCTACGATGTCGACAGTGAAGTGCTGATTACCGCCAGCGCCAGCCAGGGGATCTACTCGGCGATTGGCGGGCTGGTGCACCCGGGAGATGAGGTTATCTACTTCGAACCCTCTTTTGACAGCTATGCGCCCATTGTTCGTCTGCAGGGGGCCACGCCGGTCGCCATCAAGCTGACGGTGCCGGATTTTAGCGTCAACTGGGATGAGGTCCGCGCCGCCATCACTCCGCGTACGCGGATGATTATCGTCAACACGCCGCATAATCCCAGCGGGCAGGTGTTCTCCCGGGAGGATTTGAACCAGCTGGCGGCCCTGACGCGCAACACCGACATCGTGATTTTGTCCGATGAAGTGTACGAACATGTGGTCTTTGACGGCGAGCAACACCACGGGATGGCGACCCATCCGCAGCTGGCAGAGCGCAGCGTCATCATCTCGTCGTTTGGCAAAACCTACCACGTAACCGGCTGGCGCGTAGGGTACTGCGTGGCGCCCGCCGCGCTGATGGACGAGATCTGCAAAGTCCACCAGTTCCTGATGTTCTCCGCCGACACGCCGATGCAGTACGCTTTTGCCGGGCATATGACCGACCCGCAAAGCTGGCTGTCGCTGGCGGCGTTCTATCAGCAGAAACGCGATCTCCTCCAGCGACTGCTGGCCGATTCGCCATTCCGCCTGCTGCCGAGCGCGGGCTCGTTCTTCATGCTCGCCGACTACAGCCACTTCAGCGATGAAAGCGACAGCGAGATGGTCAAGCGACTGATCACCGATTATGGGGTGGCGACGATCCCCCTGTCAGCGTTTTATACTGATGGCACTGATAACAAACTGATTCGCCTCTCTTTTGCTAAAGATGAAGCCACATTGCTGGCCGGTGCTCAGGCACTGTGTCACGTTAAGCCGCGTTAAGGAGCCCCATGATGAAATTGAAAGCCCTCACCCTTGCACTGGGGATGTTCTGTACCTTCTCTTCGCTGGCGGCCAGCGAGCTGCGCTACGGGGTAGAAGCCGAATACCCGCCGTTTGAAAGCCGCAACACCGCAGGGGAGCTGGTCGGTTTTGATATTGAGCTCGGGAATGCGATTTGCCAGGCGGCCGGGCTGAAATGCCGCTGGGAAGAGACTTCGTTTGATGCGCTGATCCCAGGGCTGGTGGCGAAAAAGTTCGACGCCATCAACTCGGCGATGAATATCACCGAGCAGCGGCGCAAAAGCATCGACTTCACCCAGCCGATTTACCGTATCCCTTCGCAGCTGGTAGGCAAAGCGGATAGCGGCATGCAGGCGACGCCGGAAGGGCTGAAAGGCAAAACCATCGGCGTGCTGCAGGGATCAATTCAGGAAACCTTCGCCAAAGAGCACTGGGAAAAACACGGCGTGACGGTGGTGTCGTACAAAGATCAGAACATGGCGTGGGCGGATCTGCTGAACGGCCGTATCGACGCCTCGCTGGTGATGTCCGCCGCCGGGCAGGCCGGTTTCCTCAGCAAGCCGCAGGGCAAAGGGTTCGGTTTCATTGGCGCGCCGGTGGCTGACGATACCATTCTCGGCAGCGGGATCGGCTACGGTCTGCGTAAAGGAGACGAGGTCACCAAAAAGCAGCTGGATGCGGCGATCGATAAGGTGCGCGCCGATGGCACCATCACCCGTCTGGCGGCCAAATATTTCCCGGGTATTGACGTCAGCGTCAAATAACCCGTCAGCCCCCGCGGCGTAAAAGCATCGGGGGCTTTGTCAGTTAAAATATTCATCATTTTTATACTTACAACAATTGGATTATCAATCGTTTTTGTCTAGAGTGGGCGAAATTCACGACGCATCTGTTTGTCGCGTTGCGTATCAATTGACACAACAGAAGGACGCTTTCTCAGGCATGAATCGCAGACGTTTTCTCAAATCTTCCATGGCTGTTGCCGCCGTATGCAGCACGTCAGGAGTCGCATCACTTTTCTCTAACGCCGCGCTTGCCGAAGATTCGGGCATTGCTGATGGGATGACGCGCCGTTTTGACTTTTCCGTTTTGCAATCAATGGCGCACGATCTCTCTCGTCAGCCGTGGGGAGGTGCGCCGCGCGCGCTGCCGCCGACTCTGGCGAACCTGACCCCGCAGGCTTACAACAGCATCCAGTACGATGCGGGACATTCGTTGTGGAACAATATTGACGAACGCAAACTGGACATCCAGTTTTTCCACGTTGGCATGGGCTTCCGTCGCCGCGTGCGCATGTTCTCGTTAGATACGCAGACCCAACAGGCGCGGGAAATTCACTTCCGTCCGGAGCTGTTTAACTATAACGACGCCGGCGTCGATACCTCGCAGCTGGTGGGGCAGACCGACCTCGGCTTCGCCGGGTTCCGAGCCTTTAAAGCGCCGGAGCTGGCGCGGCGTGACATCGTCGCCTTCCTGGGGGCGAGCTACTTCCGTGCGGTTGACAGCACCTACCAGTACGGGCTGTCCGCGCGTGGTCTGGCGGTTGATACCTTCACCGACACCCCGGAAGAGTTCCCGGACTTTACCTCCTTCTGGTTCGAAACGGTTAAACCGGGCGCCACGGTGTTTACCGTATACGCGCTGCTCGACAGCCCGAGCGTCACCGGGGCCTACAAGTTCGTGATCAACTGCCAGGAGACGCAGGTGATTATGGATGTGGAAAACCACATCTACGCCCGCAAAGATATCAAACAGCTGGGCATTTCGCCGATGACCAGTATGTTCAGCTGCGGCAACAACGAGCGCCGGATGTGCGACACCATCCACCCGCAGATCCACGACTCCGATCGTCTCGCGATGTGGCGTGGCAACGGCGAGTGGGTCTGTCGTCCGCTGAACAACCCGCAAAAGCTACAGTTCAACGCCTTCCAGGACAAAAACCCGCGCGGATTCGGTCTGCTGCAGCTTGACCGTGATTTCACGCATTATCAGGACATCATGGGCTGGTATAACAAACGCCCGAGCCTGTGGGTCGAGCCGCGTAACCAGTGGGGCAAAGGGGCCGTCTGTCTGATGGAGATCCCGACCACCGGTGAAACCCTGGATAACATCGTCTGCTTCTGGCAGCCGGAAAAAGCCATCAAAGCCGGCGACGAGCTGGACTTTAGCTACCGCCTGTACTGGAGCGCGCAGCCGCCGGTGCGTTCACCGCTGGCCCGCGTAATGGCAACCCGTACCGGCATGGGCGGTTTCCCGGAAGGCTGGGCGCCGGGCGAGCATTACCCGGACAAGTGGGCTCGTCGTTTTGCCATCGACTTTGTCGGCGGCGATCTGAAAGCCGCGGCCCCGCGTGGCATTGAGCCGGTGATTACCCTCTCTAACGGTGAAGCGAAGCAGGTCGAGATTCTGTACGTTGAGCCGTTCGACGGCTATCGCATCCAGTTTGACTGGTATCCCACCAATGACTCCACCGATCCGGTGGAAATGCGTATGTTCCTGCGCTGTCAGGGCGCGGCGATCAGTGAGACCTGGCTGTATCAGTATTTCCCACCGGCACCGGATGAACGACGCTACGTTGATGACCGGGTCATGAAATAATCGCAGATTCCCCCGCGGCGGCGCGATGTCGTCGCGGAGGAACCTTGCCGTGAGAGAGCGCTATGTCTGACCAAACCCCTCCCGTCCCTGAAGCAATCCCGGTAACTGACCAGCTGACGCTGCGCGCGGTGGATGAACGCTACGTCAGCGCATTACATCAGCTGGTTGAAAAAAATAAGCACTGGTTACAGCACACTTTAAGCTGGCCGGCGGCGGTAAGCAGTGAGGATGAAACCCGCCGTCATGTGCAGGGGAACGTCATGCTGCATCAGCGCGGCTACGCCAAAATGTTCTTGCTGTTTGTCGGGGATGAGATGGTCGGCGTGCTGTCGTTCAACCAGATCGAACCGCTGAATAAGACCGGCTATATCGGTTACTGGATTGATGAACATCACCAGGGCCAGGGGCTGCTTTCGCAGGCGCTGCAGGCCTTTATCCAGCATTATGCGCGCAGCGGTGAAGTGCGACGCTTTGTGATTAAGTGCCGGGTGGCGAACCACAAGAGCAATCAGGTGGCGCTGCGCAACGGCTTCAGCCTGGAAGGGTGCCTGAAGCAGGCGGAGTACCTGAACGGCAGCTATGACGACCAGAATATCTACGGACGGATTATCGACAGCGCCGGGGAGTGAGAGCGGTTCCCCGGCAGTTGGCGTTCCGCCTTAGCCGGGCTGCGAACGTGGACTACAGTGAGCCCAGCAGCGGCGTGCGGGTGATGTGGCAGCTGCCGTTGATCACCTTGCGGCCACGCAGATGGATGGCATCGCCGTGGCGGGCATCGATGTGGGCGCTGTCGCCAATTTCAACCTGGTGTTCGATCACCACATCGCCGCTGATGCAGGCGTGGCCCTGAATCAGCACCTCGTCATCCAGCAGAATCGGGCCGCCGCTGAGCCTGGCATGACCGCCTACCATCACCCGATGTTTGAGCACGCAGTTTCCCTCGACCACCGCGTTCTCCGCCACCTGCGAACTGTAGCGCAGGGTCGGGATGGCATCTTCGCCACGTCCGGCGACGATCCGCGCATGGTCGTAAACCCGGGCGTTATCGCAGACCCAGACATCATTGTCTTCGTTACCCTCCAGCCGTGCATGGTCAAAGATCTCCGCCCGATGTTCGACAAAAGCGTGCTCGACGAAGGCATCCCCGTAGATTTGCGCCTGATGCACGATACGCGAGGCGCTGACGGTGGCCCGCTGATAAATTTGCAGATACTTGTCGCGATCGGCGGTCAGACCCTGGGCGGCAACGATCAGGCAGTGGGGGAGAATACGTGCGCGATCCGCCAGACGGCAGTAGCCACGGATATGGGAATGTTCGACAGTGACGTTGTCACGTATTTCAGCATGATGGCTGACCTCGGCGTGATCGACCCAGGCCTCGCCGCGGATCCGCGCGCCATGGCTGACGATACAGGTGCCGGTGAGGCGCGCGTTATCTTCCACCCGCGCGCCGGCAAATACTGCGCTGTTGGGGTCATAGATCCAGCAGTCGCCTTCATGGCTGAGCGCCGACTCTTCGTCCAGCCAGCCGCCTTCGCTCCCGGCCTGCACGTCAGCAAAATCACGTAAGGCCACAATTTGCCGCAGATTTACGCTATGTTTAATCCCGTCCTCTTGATAGTGAAACAGGCGAACGTGCGCGCTGAGACGATATTTGTTCATCAAGGTTTCTCTTTACTTTTGGTTAACATAAACATAGCAAAAAATGCCGTAGCGCGTTTTATAAGGTTCTTTTAAAATGCACCTTAAAGATAAATTGAAAAATTAAACAAAATGAATAATAAACAGCAGGGACAGCAGGCCCTGAATTTACCTGCGGGCTATTTCGGGATGGTACTGGGTCTTATCGGGATGGGCTTCGCCTGGCGTTACGCCAGCACCCTGTGGCCGGTAAGCCGCAGCATTGGCGACGGGCTGGTGCTGCTGGCGGCGACGATATGGGCGCTGCTGGCGCTGGCGTTTATCCTGCGCGCGATCCGCTATCCGTGGAGCGTTGTGCAGGAGGCCCGGCACCCGATCGCCGGCAGTTTCGTCAGCCTGTTCCCGGCCACCACCATGCTGGTGGCGATCGGCTTTGTGCCGTGGCTGCGTCCGCTCTCGCTGGTGCTGTTCGCCATCGGCGTGGTGCTGCAACTGGGGTATGCCGCCTGGCAAAGCGCCGGGCTGTGGCGGGGCAAGCACCCGGCAGAGGCGACGACGCCAGGTCTCTATTTACCGACGGTCGCCAACAATTTCATCAGTGCTATGGCCTGCGGCGCGCTGGGCTTTACCGACGCCGGGCTGGTTTTTCTTGGCGCCGGCGTTTTCTCATGGCTCAGTCTGGAGCCGGTTATCCTGCAACGACTGCGTAGCCACAACGAGCTGCCCGCCGCGCTGCGGACCTCGTTGGGTATTCAACTGGCCCCGGCGCTGGTGGCCTGTAGCGCCTGGCTAAGCGTCAACGGTGGGGAGGCGGATACCTTCGCCAAACTGTTGTTCGGCTACGGCCTGCTGCAGCTGCTGTTTATGCTGCGCTTGATCCCGTGGTATATCCGACAGCCGTTTAACGCCTCCTTCTGGAGCTTCTCATTCGGTATTTCCGCGCTGGCCAGCACCGGGCTGCATCTCGGGCATAGTCATCCGGACGGCTTTTTCCATTACCTGGCGATCCCGCTGTTTGTCTTCACCAATCTGGTGATTGGGCTGCTGATCATTCGCACCGTTCTGCTGCTGGTGCAGGGCAAACTGCTGATTCGCGTCGACCGGGCGACCTTATTAAAAAACAAGGACTCATTATGATTATCCGTGACGAAAACTACTTTACTGACAAATACGGCCTGACCCGCACCCACTCCGAAGTGCTGTATGCCGCCACCCAGGTTGCGCCAGGAAAGACGCTGGATCTGGGCTGTGGCAACGGGCGCAATAGCCTGTACCTGGCGGCTAACGGCTACGACGTGACCGCGTGGGATAAAAACGCCATGAGCATCAGCACGCTGGAGGGGATCCGCGAGGCGGAAGGGCTGAGCAATTTACAGACCGCGGTGCAGGATCTTAATACCCTCAGTTTCGACGGCGAGTATGACTTTATTCTCTCCACCGTGGTGCTGATGTTCCTTCAGGCGGACACCATCCCAGGCCTGATCGCCAACATGCAGCGCTGTACCAAACCGGGCGGCTATAACCTGATCGTCGCGGCGATGGATACTGAGGATTATCCTTGCACCGTTGGCTTCCCGTTTGCCTTTAAATCTGAGGAACTGCGGCGCTATTACGCCGGCTGGACGTTCCTCAGATATAACGAAGAGGTGGGCGAACTGCACCGCACCGACGCCGATGGCAACCGCATCAAGCTGCGGTTTGCCACCATGCTGGCGCAAAAACCGGCTTAACGGGCCGCCAGCAGGCACAGCTGCATCGCGGTCTGGTATGACGCTTCGAAGGCGCGCAGCGGCAGAAACTCAAATTTTGAGTGGAAGTTATGCGCGCCGGTGAAAAAGTTTGGCGTGAGCAGGCCTTTGGCAGATAACGCTGCCCCGTCGGTCCCGCCGCGCATCGGCGTCGGTTTCGGCGTAACGCCAATGCTCTCCATCGCTTCAAACATCAGGTCAATGGCCCGGCGGTCGTCGCCAATGGCGTTGCTGATATTGCTGTAGGTGTCGCTGATGGAGAACTCGACGTTGGCGGTCGGGTAGCGGGCGGCAATGATTTCAGCGACCTCGCCGATCTGCTGTTTGCGGCGTAAAAAACTGTCGCGGTCGAAATCACGAATGCTGGCCTGTAGCAAGGTGCGGTTTTGGTCGCCCTGAATCCCATTGAACCACACGTAGCCCTCGCGCCCGGCGGTATGCTCCGGCGTTTGCTGACGGTCAAAATGGCTGATGTAATCGGCGGCCATCAGCAGCGGATTCACCAGTACGCCTTTCGCCGACATCGGATGGGCGGTCACGCCGGTAAAGCGGATCTCCGCCGCCGCGGCGTTGAAGTTTTCATAGACAATCTCCCCCAGCTCGCAGCAGTCGATGGTCCAGGCAAAATCGACGGCAAAGCGGCTGAGATCCAGCGCTTTCGCCCCCCGCAGCCCGACTTCCTCATCGGGGACAAAGGCCACCACGATATCGCCGTGGCGATGGTCCGCCGTCAGGTTTTCCAGCACCGTCATTACCACCGTCACCGCTGACTTGTTATCGGCGCCCAGCACGCTGGTGCCGTCGCTGAAAATAATCTCTTCATTCGGGTAGGCGAGGATTTCCGGGTGTTCACTCACGCGCAGCCAGATATCTTTTTCGCTGTTCAGGCACAGGTCTTCCCCGGAAAAGCGCAAAATCTGCGGATGAATATCCGGAGACAGGCCGACATCAACGGTGTCGATATGGGTAATAAAACCAATCCGCGGCGCGCCCGGAACATTGCCTTTTTTCACCGCCGTAACGGTGGCATGTTCATCGATCACGATATCGTCCAGGCCGAGACGCTGTAGCTCATCGGCCAGTTCACGCGCCATGTCATGCTGTCCCGGCGTGGTGGGCAACGTGGTGGCGCGCGCGTCGCTCTGGCTGCTGATGGCGAGGTAGCGGAAGAAGCGCTGGGTCAGTTGGCTGGTGAGAGGTGATGACATAGTGATTCCTTCTTTATTTATATTTTCAGGTGTTTGCAATCTGGCTTTAGTGTTATGTATGGGATGGAAAACAACAAGCTATTCATTAGCTGACAAATTAAAAAGGAAACGTTATGCAACGCAAACTCACCATGCTTGCTCTGACATTAACGGCGCTCACGTTCGGTTCCAGCGTGAGCGCAAAGACGCTGGTTTACTGCTCCGAAGGATCGCCGGAGAATTTCAACCCACAACTCTATACCTCCGGAACCAGCGTCGATGCCAGTGCGGTGCCGGTTTATAACCGCCTGGTCGACTTTAAGGTAGGCACCACCGAACTGCAGCCGAGCCTCGCAGAAAGCTGGGAGGTGAGTGAAGACGGCAAGGTCTACACTTTCCATTTGCGTAAAGGGGTGAAGTTTCAAAGCAATAAATATTTCACGCCCACCCGCGATTTTAATGCCGATGACGTGATCTTCTCTTTTATGCGGCAAAAAGATCCGCAGCACCCTTATCATAATGTCTCCAACGGTAACTACTCGAATTTCGAAAGCCTCGAGTTTGGTCAGTTAATTACCGCAATTGATAAGCCTGATGAATATACCGTGCGCTTTACCTTAGCCCGTCCCGAAGCGCCGTTTGTCGCCGACCTGGCATGGTATTTCGCCTCTATTTTATCGGCGGAATATGCTGACGCGATGCTAAAAGCCGGCACGCCGCAGCGTGTCGATTCCGACCCCATTGGCACCGGGCCGTTTAAACTGGCGCAATACCAGAAAGATTCCCGCATTTTATTTACGGCTTTTCCACAGTACTGGCAGGGGAAAGCCAAAATTGATCGCCTGATATTTAGTATTACCCCGGATGCATCGGTGCGTTACGCCAAACTGGAGAAGAACGAATGCCAGGTCATGCCGTTCCCGAACCCGGCAGATTTGCCGAGAATGAAAGAAAACAAAAACATTACCTTGATGAGTAAGGCGGGTCTGAATACCGGTTTCCTGGCGTTTAATACCCAAAAGCCGCCGCTGGATAATGTCAAAGTTCGTCAGGCACTGGCGCTGGCGATTAATAAACCGGCGATAATTGAAGCGGTATTCCACGGTACCGGCAGCGCCGCGAAAAACCTGCTGCCGCCGGGGGTGTGGAGTGCCGACAGCGAGTTAAAAGATTACGATTACGATCCGCAAAAAGCGAAAGCGCTGTTGCAGGAAGCGGGCCTCAGCGGGCCTGTGACCATTGACCTGTGGGCGATGCCGGTGCAGCGTCCTTATAACCCCAACGCCAAACGTATGGCCGAGATGATTCAGGCCGACTGGGCGAAGATTGGCGTGCAAACTAAAATCACAACCTATGAGTGGGGTGAATACCTCAAGCGTGTCAAAGACGGTGAACACCAGGCGGCGCTGATGGGCTGGACCACCGCTACCGGCGATCCGGATAACTTCTTCGGGCCGTTGTTTACCTGCCAGTCGGCGAACGGCGGATCGAATTCGGCAAAATGGTGTTATCCGCCATTTGACCATATTATTGCCGAAGCGAAATCGATTACCGATCGGCAAAAACGAGAGGCGCTGTATAAACAGGCACAGCAAATGATGCACGATCAAATGCCGGCGGTAATGATTGCCCATTCGACTATTTTTGAACCCGTTCGCAATACGGTTTCTGACTACGAAATCGATCCTTTTGGCAAGCATATTTTCTATCAGGTCGATATAAAATAATTTGGAAATGTGAATCCGCCCACCGTGGCGGATTTATTTTTGCAAACGTTTGACGAACCCCATTTTTTGTCACAAAACTTAGTCTGGTAGTTTGCTATAAATCGCGCCGACAACTGCATTTACAGGGATTCACTCATGCGTACTCATTTCATTTTTAAAGTGGCGGCACTCGCTGGTCTGTTAGCACTCGCGGGTTGCGCCTCAAAAATTGCTTCGCCAGAAAAGTATTCTGGGTTTTTAAAAGATTATTCCAAATTAAAAGAAACCACCTCGGCATCGGGAAAACCGGAACTGCGCTGGATTTCTGCGGACTATAACCCGAAAAATTACGATAACGTGGTTTTTAACCCGGTTATCTATTATCCGGTGCCAAAACCGACGACTCAGGTGGGCGAAAATGCACTGCGCAATATTCTCAATTACACCAACCAACAGCTGAAGCAAGCAATTGGCGAGCGCAAACCGCTGGCGGCAACCCCTGGTCCGCGCAGCCTGATTTTCCGCGGCGCTATCACCGGTGTGGATTCGAGCAAAGAAGGGCTGCAGTTCTATGAAGTGATTCCGGTGGCGATGGTGGTGGCAGGCACAGAAATGGCCACCGGGCATCGCACCATGAACACCAGTCTGTACTTTGAAGCGGAGCTGATCGACGCGGCGACCAACAAGCCGGTGATGAAAGTGGTCCGTAAAGGCGAGGGCAAAAATCTGGCGAACGAAAATACGCAACTGACCGCCGATACCCTGAAACAGGTGATTGACGAGATGGCGATCGACGCCGTCAAATTCGATCCGACCCAGAAGTAGCACTCATTGTTTGACAAAAAAAGGCGCCTTCCGGGGCGCCTTTTTTCTGTTAGCCAGCCATCGCGGCGTTACGCCAGCCTGCGGCGCAGGAACCACTGCTCGGGGCGGGCAAACATCACCAGGTTACCCACCAGAATCAGCGCCAGGCCGACAACTGCGTTACTGTGCCAGACATAGCCTTCGTAAAAGGTCGAGATGGTCAGGGCCACCAGCGGGAACAGCAGCGTGCTGTAGGCGGCCTTGCCGGCGCCGATACGACCCACCAGGGTGAAATACGCACCAAACGCAATTACCGAACCGAACAGAGCCAGATACAGCAGCGCCCCCATATAGCTTAGCGTCCACTGCGGGGTAAAATCATCGCCGCGCAGCAGGGCGATGGCGCCCATTACCAGCGTGCCGTACAGCATCGCCCAGCTGTTGGTGGTCAGCGTTTCCAGACCGCGGCGCTGGTGGCGCATACTGAGCATATTACCCAGCGAAAAGCCGTAGGTCCCCAACGCGCTCAGGCCAATACCCCACAGCAGCGAGGCGTTGAGCCCGTTACTCAGGAGGTCGTCCCAGAACAGGGTCACAATCCCGGCGAGACCGAGAGCGGCGGCGAGCCAGAAGCGTGCCGGAGGCTGCTGGCGGAAGAAAATAAAACCGTTAATGGCGTTAAACAGCACCGCCATGGAAAAAATGACTGACTCGAGGCCGGTATTGATGTGCGCCGCCGCGGTGTAAAAGCACCAGAAGTTAAAGCAGAACACGCAGCAGCCCTGCAGCACGCAGAACAGATGATCGCGCAGCGCCAGCGGACGCAGGCGGCGGGTGACCAGCAGAATCGCCAGCATCGTGACGCTCGCGACGGCAAAGCGCCAGAAAATGGATACCGGGGCAGCGACCGGTCCCTGTTGTAAAAAGATGGCAATCCACGTGGTGCCCCAGATAATCACCACCAGTCCGTACAGTAATGCGTTCAACTTCTCTCTCCCGTAAACACGCCAGCGGGTAGTGTGTCACCGGTTGAGCGTCGGCGCTGTCATCTGCCGGGGCGCAACTTGCAAATTCTTGCGCTTATTTTTGCCCAGGGGCGGGAGAGTTCTGGTATCCGGCGCCGACTCTTCATAGACTAGAGGTTTACGGAATCGGATGTGTAAAGGCTATGGCTTACGGGACTTTCGAAACATTACGTCGACAAAACGCGGTCCTGCGGGAAACGGTGGAGCTGAACTCCGGTATCCAGCTGGCGGCGTGGTATAACAATCTCGATACGGTGACCGTTCGAAGCAACCATCACACCCTGAGCCTGTACGTAGCCGACGGCTACGAAAGCTATCAAAAAACGCCGCAGGGCTGGAAAAACGGCGGCGGTCCGGATCGTTTCTGCCTGATGCCAAAAGGGGCGGAGAGCACCTGGGATATTCGCGGCGACCTCTCTTTCGTCCATCTCTACTGCACCGACGAGCACCTGCGCAAGGTTGGGGAGCAGATCTGGGATCGCAGCCCGGCGTCGTTCAGCCTGCAGGAACAGACCTTCTCCCAGGATGATAAAATTACCGCTGTCTATCGCCAGTTCCTGCTCGATTACGACTGGCAGCAGCAGGCTAACCAACTGATGTTAAGCTCCGCCAGCACGCTGCTGCTGACTCACCTGATTCAGCACTATTCAAACGTGCAGTGGCGTTTACCCACGGTCTCCGGTGGCCTGGCGCCGCACGTGCTGCGTAATCTGCTGGCGCGGATTGAAGAGCAACTGGATCAACCGCTCACCCTGGCGGATCTGGCGCAGGAAGCGGCGCTCAGCGAGTATCACTTCGCGCGCATGTTCCGCCAGTCGATGAATATGGCGCCGCATCAGTATGTGATGCAGCGGCGAATGATTAAGGCCCAGGAGCTGATCTGCCGCAGCACTCAGTCGCTGACCGAGATCGCCATGGCCTGTGGGTTCAGCTCCGCCAGCCATTTTAGCAACCGGGTGAAGAGCGCCACGGGCCTGACGCCGTCGCAGCTACGTGCGGCGCAGCGTTGACAGCAGGGCGAAGCTCAATCCCCCCAGCACCAGCCCCCAGAAGGCCGAACCAATCCCTGCTAAGGTGATGCCGCTGGCGGTCACCAGAAACGTCACCACCGCCGCATCCCGTTCATTTTCCTGATTCAATGCCTGAAACAGGCTCCCGCCAATGGTGCCGAGCAGCGCCAGCCCGGCAAGCATCTGGATCCATGCCGTCGGCAGTGCCGCCATCAACGCAGTGATCGAACCGCCGAACAGCCCGGCGAGGAGATAAAAACCGCCCGCCGCCGCCGCAGCCAGCCAGCGCCGCTGCGGATCGGGATGCGCTTCCGGACTTTGGCAGATGGCCGCGGTAATAGCAGCAATACAGATCGAATAGACCCCAAACGGCGACAGAATCAGCGCCAGCGCGCCGGTGGCGACAATCAGCGCCGACGTCGGCACCCGATAGCCGGAAGCCTGCATAGTGGCAAAACCGGGGGCGTTTTGTGAGGCCATAGTCACCAGGAAGAAGGGCAGCCCGACGCTGAGCAGCAGAGAAGGGGTAAACTGCGGCGCGATATACTCCGGCATGACCAACAACTGCGTGATATGACCGCCGACGATCTCACCGGACATCCCGGCGATAGCCCCGCCAACCAGCAGCGCTGCAATCACCGCGAAGCGCGGGTAGCAGGCTTTACACAGCAGCCAGGCGGCGAGCATCCCGCCGCACAGCAGCAGGTGTCCCTCGAGGGTGGCGAAAGCCTGAAGACCAAAGCGCAGAAGGATCCCTGCCAGCATCGCTGCCGCCAGCGAATGCGGGATGATTTTCATCAGCCGGGCAAACAGACCGGTGACCCCGCACAGCACAATCAACGCATTGGCAAAGATAAAGACGCCAACCGCCTGGTTCAGCGTGACCCCTTGCAATCCGCTGACCAGCAGCGCCGCGCCGGGCGTCGACCAGGCGGTGAGGATCGGCACTTTGCGCCACAAGGTCAGGGCCAGGGTGCTGACCCCCATGCCCAGCCCCAGCGCCGTCATCCAGCCAGCTATCTGCTGTGCGTTGGCCCCGGCCGCGGCGGCGGCTTGCCAGATAATGGCGGCAGAGCTGGCATAGCCCACCAGCACGGCGATAAAACCGGCGAGCAGCGTCGGCAGGGGGAGTGAAAACGAGCGCATAGTGACCTCTTGTGCGTTATAACATCCGCCACACTGTAGCACTGGCCGTTATAACGCACAATCGTCTTCCGCCAGCTGTGCTTACCCCGATGCGGTCCGCTGAAAAATGTGATCGCTATCGACTCCCCACGGCGATAGCAGATTGCTCTATGTTGCTAGCAGCTAATTTCATCCGTTCCCGATGATTCTGCGTTATGTTTCCGGTAACACAAAGGAGCGAATAATGAATCAATTTTGGTATGGTGCTGCGTATTATCGAGAATATTTAGCGGAAGAGCGATTGCAGGAAGATATTGCCTTAATGAAAGAGGCGGGTATTAACTATGTGCGTATCGCGGAAAGTACCTGGAGCACCTTTGAACCACGGGAAGGCGAGTTCGATTTTAGTTCGGTAACCACGGTACTGGATGCGATGTACCACAATAATATTGCGGTAATTATCGGTACGCCGACCTATGCGATCCCCGCCTGGCTTGCTAAAAAATATCCTGAAGTGATGGCAACGACCCCGCAGGGGAAAAATCTGTATGGCCACAGACAAAAGATGGATATCACCCACCCGACTTATTTATGGTATGCCGAGCGGATTATACGTCAGTTATTACAGGCGACAGCACAGCATCCGGCCGTTATTGGTTTTCAAATTGATAATGAAACAAAATACTACGACACCTGTTCGGAGAATGTACAAATTGAATTTGTGCAATCATTAAAGAAACGCTTTGGTAATAATCTTGATGAACTTAACGCCGCTTTCGGCCTTGATTACTGGAGTAACCGCATTGGCGCATGGGAAGATTTCCCGTCAATGAACGGCACCATCAACGCCAGCCTCGGGAGCGCCTTTAAAACGTTCCAGCGGTCGCTGGTGACGCGTTTTCTTAGCTGGCAGGCTGACCTGGTCAGAGAATATAAAAACGATCGACAGTTTATTACGCATAACTTTGATTTTGACTGGCGCAACTGGTCGTACGGGGTCCGCGCAGAAGTCGACCATTTTAAAACCTCGGCGGTGGTCGATATTACCGGCGTGGATGTTTATCATCCCAGCCAGTTTCACCTGACGGGCGCCGAAATTGCCTTTAGCGGCGATATCGCGCGGGTGACAAAAGACCGCCGCTACATGGTGCTGGAAACTCAGGCTCAGGCATTTAAGGACTGGACGCCGTTCCCCGGCCAGCTACGGCTGCAGGCCTGGAGCCACGTCGCTAGCGGCGCCTGCCTGCTGGGGTACTGGCACTGGCACTCTCTGCATAATTCGTATGAAACCTACTGGAAAGGGATTCTGAGCCATGATCTGAAACCCAATCCGATTTATCAGGAGGTGTGCCAGACAGGGGCTGAACTGCGCGACTTCGCCCCGCAGGTGATGGCCTATGCACGCAAAAGTCGTATCGCCCTGGTGGTCAGTAATGAATGTCTTACGGCGATTGACTGGCACCCCTGGCGCGGGCATCAATTTAGCCGGGACACCCAGCATCAATATAATGATATTTTCCGTCTCTATTATGACACGCTGTATCGCATGAATATCGAAGTGGATATTCTGGCGGTCGACGATCCGCGGATATTCAGCTATGAAATGCTGATCTGCCCGCTGCTTTATACGGTCAGCGATGAGATTCTGCATCAGATTACTGATTATATTAAAGCGGGCGGTCATGCCATCTTCTCCTTTAAATCGGCATTCGCGGATGAAAATATGAAGGTGCGGACCTGCGAGCAGCCAGGCATTATCTCCGCGGCCGTCGGGGCGAGTTATCAATTATTTGTTGAGCCGGATCGCACGACCCTGACCTCAGCGTGTTTATCGTTATCCGGGCTGGATACCACCGTTGACGACTGGATGGAATTACTGGTGCCAGAAGATAATGCGACAGTCCTGGCTCGCTACGAACATCCTTACTGGAATAAATATGCTGCTGCCACATTTAACCGTTATCAGCAGGGTAGTGCGGCGTATATCGGCTGTCATCTATCTACTGAGGTATTACGTGAAATGATGCGCTATATACTGCAAGAAACGTTGCCGACGGCAGTACCAGACGACAATATCACTTTCCCCATTATTATGCGTCATGGCGTTGATGAGAATAATAAGGAGCTGATCTATTTCTTTAATTATAGTGCCGAGCCACAACGCGTTACCTTTAATCAGCCTCACGGGCGAATGCTCTTTACTGGCGATGCGATTCATGCCGGAGATGACATTCTCTTAAGTGATTGGGATGTGCAAATTATTCTTCTGGAGAACAGAGCATGAGTTCCTTATCAATAGCGCAGGCGCAGTCGACCAACGAACAGCCCGGTTTTCGTGAACGGCTGGCATTTGGTTTAGGCGATTACGGCACCAACCTGACCTATACCATGATGGTAACATTCCTGGCCTGGTTTTATACCGATATCGTCGGCATCTCGGCCGCCCTGATCGGATCGTTAATGTTTTTTGCTCGCGTCGTGGACGGTGTGATCTGCGTGTTCGTCGGGATCCGCATTGATAAAACCGATACCCGGCTGGGGAAAGCGCGGCCGTGGGTGCTGTGGACGGCGGTGCCATTTGGCTTATCGGCGTTTTTGATGGCGACGGTTCCCGGCATTGGCGACAATGGCAAAATAATCTATGTCTGCGTGACCTACCTGCTGGCGAATATTTTCTTCACCGCCAACAATATTGCCTATGGCTCATTACTGGCACTGATCACCCGTGATACCTGGCAGCGTGGGGTGCTCAGCGTCTTTCGTAAGGGGCTGTCGACCTGTGGTTCGTTGACCGTTGGCGTCTTTACGCTGCCGATGGTGGCGGCATTGGGCAATGGCCAGACGGCGTGGATCATTGTCTTCGCTATTTTTGGCTTCTTCACTGCCCTGTGTCTGTTGCTCACCGGCGCCTGGACCCGCGAACGCATCAAGCCGGTTAATCAGGAAAACCGCCACCATATTCAGACCCGGGAAGTGATCCGCTCGATCGTCGGCAATCGGTACTGGTTGATGATCTTCTTCTATCTGCTGATCACCTTTACCAGCCTGACCGCGCTTTCCACGGTAAGCGTCTACTACTCACGCTATATCCTGCAGGACGTCTCTCTGATGTCGTGGATAAGTCTGGCGCAATACACCCCGGGCCTGATCACGCTGCTGATTATTCCGTGGCTTATCAGACGACTGGGCAAACGTAACCTGGCGTTGCTGGGGCTGACGGTGTGCAGCATCGCCTATTTGCTGCCGCTACTCGATAAAACCAATTCGCTGTACATCATTCTGGCGACGGCGGTGCGCAGCGTCGGTTTCTGCGGCATCGGCGCGACGATGTTTGCCTTCCTCGCGGATACCATCGATTACGGGGAGTGGAAAACCGGCCTGCGGATTGAAGGGATCCTGTTTAGCGCGGGTACCCTGGGGCAGACTCTGGGAATGGGGCTGGGCAGCGCAAGCGTTGGCTGGATGCTGGGCGCTGCCGGATTTGTCAGCGGCGGCAATGCGGTTCAGTCACCGCAGGTGATCACCATGATTGAGTTTTTGTTTATCGCCTTTCCCTTTGCACTGGCGTTAATCAACATGGTCATCATGTATTTCTACCGGCTGGACGCGATGTACGAGCAGGTCTCTGAAGATCTTTCGCAAGGGAAGCTGGCGCAATAACCGGCGGGCGCAATCCTGGGGTTGCGCCATCCACTCAACCAGGCAAAATGGCAGAATGGTCTAGAAAGCAATGTGGTTGCCGACAATGAATAGCGAAATGGCGGATGATGATCTGGTGATCTATTCGCCGCTGATGCGCAGTTTTACCTTTAACGCCTGGCTGGTGGCAGGCTATACGCCGATCGTACAGGGCAATAAACTGGACACCTTTATCCAGCGAGAGCTGGGCATGAAAGGCTACATCATTAATATTACGCTCCGTGGCGCCGGCGTAGTGCATCGTAATAATGAGACCTTTATTTGTCGCCCCAACGATGTCCTGCTGTTTCCTCCGGGCTGCCCTCATCATTATGGCCGCGAGCCTACGAGCGATAGCTGGCAGCATCTGTGGATTTATTTTATGCCCCGGCCTTACTGGATTGACTGGCTAAAGTGGGACCGACAGTGGCATGACGTGGGGATAACGCAAAGCGTCGACGAGGCGTTTTTGCAGCGCCTAAAGGCTGACTTCAAAGAGGTTATTCGCCTGTACTCGTCGTCGGACCGTCTGGATGCCATTCTGGCGGTGAATTGCCTGGAGCGGATCCTGCTGCACTGCTTTAAATTGCAGCCGGGCAGCAACTGCGTCTCGCTTGACCCGCGGATCATCGCTATCTGTCAGTTTCTTGATGAGCATCTGGAAGAGAAAATCACCATCGATACGCTGGCGGCACGGGCGTTTCTGTCGCCTTCCCGGTTGGCGCATCTGTTCCGCCAGGAGACCGGTATGACGATTTTCGCGTGGCGGGAAAAACAGCGAATGAACCGCGCCTCATTGCTTTTGCAGCATGCGCAACTGACGATAGCGCACATCGCCCAACTGGTGGGATATGACGATGCGCTCTATTTTTCACGTTTATTTAATCAGCAGTTTGGCGTCGGGCCGCGCGAATACCGCAAACGGTTTTCGCAATTAAATGCCCTGTAGAATCATATCAATGCGCGTATAATTTCCCCTGAGATAATCTGGAGGTGGAATGAATATTGCGCAACATCTGGCGACAACCCTGAAATCACTGCGCCAACAGCGCGGCTGGAGCCTGTCGCGGTTGGCGGAAGAGACCGGCGTATCGAAAGCGATGCTGGGGCAGATTGAGCGGAATGAGTCCAGCCCGACGGTCGCCACGTTGTGGAAAATCGCCACCGGCCTGAATGTGCCGTTCTCGACTTTTATTGTGGCGGACGCATCAACCGCGCCGTCAGCCTTTGACCCGCAGCAGCAGGCGATGGTGGTGACCCCGGTTTTCCCGTGGGACCCGGAGCTACGTTTTGACCATTTCTCGATAACCCTCGCCCCCGGCGCGCTGAGTGAATCGACGCCGCACGAAAAAGGGGTCATTGAACACGTGGTGGTGATCGATGGGGTGCTGGATCTGTGTCTGCAGGGCGAATGGCACGTCTTAGCGCCGGGAGAGGGGCGTCGGTTTGCCGGGGATCTGGCGCATGCCTACCGCAACAGCGGCGGGCAAACCGCTCATTTTCATTCGCTGATCCATTACCCAAAAGAAAAAGCCGCAGGGGTTTAACCTGCGGCCAATCAAAACGATCGATAATAACCACTCACAACGTGACGAGGAAAATCCGGAATACGTGATGAGAGTAACGCCGGTCGTTTTGAGAGGGAAATACCTTTTTCTTCAATGCTTTGCCGGGAAGTGAAAATTCACCCACTGCGGGTGGTGGAAAATGTTTTCGTCTCCGGCCACTTCTGACTACAATAGCCGCCATTTCGACCCCCTATAACGGATAACAACGAGCGTATGCGCCTGCAAAACCATCATCTTGAACTTCTTAGCCCAGCCCGCGACGTCGGGATCGCCCGTGAAGCGATTTTACACGGTGCGGACGCGGTCTATATCGGCGGGCCAGGCTTCGGCGCGCGTCACAATGCCAGCAACAGCCTCAGCGATATCGCGGCGCTGGTGCCGTTCGCCCATCGCTATGGCGCGAAGATCTTTGTGACCCTGAACACGATCCTTCACGATGATGAACTGGAACCGGCGCAGCGCCTGATTACCGACCTGTATGAAACCGGCGTTGATGCGCTGATCGTGCAGGATATGGGAGTGATGGAGCTGGATATTCCACCGATTGAGCTTCATGCCAGTACCCAGTGCGATATCCGCAGCGTGGAGAAAGCGAAGTTTCTCTCCGACGTGGGATTCAGCCAGATCGTGCTGGCGCGCGAGCTGAATCTGCAGCAGATCAAAGCGATTTACGACAACACCGATGCGACCATCGAGTTCTTTATTCACGGCGCGTTGTGCGTGGCTTATTCCGGCCAGTGCAACATCTCGCACGCGCAGACCGGGCGCAGCGCCAACCGCGGCGATTGCTCTCAGGCCTGTCGTTTGCCTTACACCCTGAAAGACGATCAGGGACGAGTGGTGGCCTATGAAAAGCATCTGCTGTCGATGAAAGATAACGACCAGACGGCCAACCTGGCGCAGCTGATTGACGCCGGCGTACGCTCCTTCAAAATTGAAGGGCGCTACAAAGATATGAGCTACGTAAAAAATATCACCGCGCACTATCGCCAGATGCTCGATGCCATTATTGAAGATCGCGGTGACCTGGTGCGCTCGTCCGCCGGGCGTACCGAACACTTCTTCGTGCCTTCCACCGATAAGACCTTCCATCGCGGCAGCACCGACTATTTCGTCAATGCGCGCAAAGGCGACATCGGCGCTTTTGACTCGCCGAAATTTATCGGCCTGCCGGTAGGGGAAGTGCTGAAAGTGGGCAAAGACCATCTCGACGTTGAAGTCAGCGAAGCGCTGACCAACGGCGATGGCCTCAACGTAATGATTAAGCGCGAAATCGTCGGTTTCCGCGCCAATACGGTAGAAAAAACCGGTCAAAATCGCTACCGCGTGTGGCCGAACGAGATGCCGGCAGATCTGTATAAAGCGCGTCCGCATCAGGTGCTGAACCGTAACCTCGACCATAACTGGCAGCAGGCGCTGCAAAAAACCTCCAGCGAACGCCGGATTGCGGTGGATATTACCCTCAGCGGCTGGCAGGAGCAGCTGGTGCTGACCATGACCTGTGAGGATGGCGTCAGCGCGACCCATACCCTGGACGGCGAGTTTGCCGAGGCGACTCAGGCCGACAAAGCGCTGGCGAACCTGCGCGACGGTATTGCTAAGCTGGGGCAGACCATCTATTTTGCCCGCGATGTGCAGGTTAATCTGCCTGGTGCGCTGTTTGTGCCGAACAGCCTGTTGAACCAACTGCGCCGGGAAACGGTAGAATTGCTCGACGAAGCGCGTCTCAACGCCGCTCCGCGTGGCCAGCGTAAAGCGGTTTGCGTGCCGCCGCCGGTGTACCCTGAGACTCATCTGTCGTTCCTTGCCAACGTCTATAACCATAAAGCGCGTGAATTCTATCAGCGCTACGGCGTGAAGCTGATCGATGCGGCCTATGAAGCGCATGAAGAGAAGGGCGACGTGCCGGTGATGATCACCAAGCACTGCCTGCGTTTCGCCTTCAATCTGTGCCCGAAACAGGCGAAAGGTTCGATTAAGAGCTGGAAAGCCACGCCGATGCAGTTAATTCATGGCGATGAAGTACTGACGCTGAAATTTGACTGCCGTCCTTGCGAAATGCACGTGATCGGCAAGATGAAAAACCACATCCTGAAGATGCCGCTGCCGGGAAGCATTGTGGCCTCCGTCAGTCCGGATGAACTGCTGAAGACCTTACCTAAGCGCAAAGGCGCCTGATCGCCGACGATCGCTACTGGCGAAAGAACGTTTGCGGCTTTCGCGCGTTCTGCCAGTGGTGACGTTCACGGAGGTCGGCGGCGGCCTCGTCA
This sequence comes from Enterobacter sp. JUb54, assembly GCF_014298075.1. Classification (GTDB taxonomy): domain Bacteria; phylum Pseudomonadota; class Gammaproteobacteria; order Enterobacterales; family Enterobacteriaceae; genus Klebsiella; species Klebsiella lignicola. The sequence continues at coordinate 1,533,358 of NZ_CP060418.1, read as the reverse complement.
CACTGGCTGCGCAACTCATCACTATCGGCCTCGTGTAGCAATTGCTGTTCGAGGCTCTGCACCGGAAAGTATTCGTGTCCCTGTTGCCGGGCCAGCAGGTGGCCGGAAAATAACGCGCACATCAGTACCAACGTCGAAACGCATCTCTTAAGCATATCCTGTACCAGTGGCAGGTGAGTGAGGCTACTATGCCTCTGATTTTTTGAGCTTTATTGTGGCGTTATCAAAGAAGGGCAAAGATTGTGTCAGGTTGTCCTGACGAAAGGCGAAAAAAAGCCCGGCGGTATCAATCGCCGGGCGGAGGCCGTTATTTTTTCGGCGGTAACGGTTTGCCGTTATGCTGACCACCGTCTTTCGGTGGCTGCTTGCCGTTGTGCTGGTTGTTTTTTGACGGTTGCTTGCCGTTATGCTGGCCATCTTTTGGTGGCTGTTTGCCGTCGTGCTGACCACCTTTTTGCGGCTGCTTGCCGTTGTGCTGGCCGTCTTTTTGCGGTTGCTTACCGTCATGGTGCTGACTGTTAGCTGCGTTTCCCGGCGGTGGTGGCGGGTTATCGGCCGCAAACGCAAAAGAAGAGAGCGCAAACGTCATCGCGGCAGATAACAAAACAATTTTTTTCATCACTACATCCTTTATTTTTATGTGCCTTAAGATTTCAGCAAAAAAATGTGGAGACAAAATGGAGGTTCTGTTATTCAGAATCGTCTTATCCGTACAGGATTAAACTTTCAGTCCCGCCGCCGTCATCAGCAGTCGAAAAAGCATACTGATTGCCGCCAGCGCCAGTACGCTTCCTCCCCATAATGCGACCATCCACAATAACTGTTTGAGCCTGGATTGATTCATCAATGATACCCCTCACCATGTTGGACTTTGCCGCGAAAGACGTAATAACTCCAGAAGGTGTAGCCAAGGATCACCGGGATAATAAGCAGGGCGCCCACCAGCATAAAGCCCTGGCTCTGCGGCGGAGCGGCGGCCTGCCACAGCGTAATATTGGGCGGAATAATATAGGGCCAGATGCTGATCCCCAGGCCGCTGAAGCCAAGGAACACCAGCCCGAGGGTCAGGATAAAGGGCCGCGCGTGGCTATTGCGGTTGCCCAGGATTTGCCATAACCAGAATCCGATGACCGCCACCAGCAGAGGAACGGGCAGCAGGAAGAACAGATCCGGCAGGCTGAACCAGCGGGCGGCGATGGCCGGCTGCGCCAGCGGGGTCCACAGGCTGATAATGGCGATCGTCGTCAGCAACGCCAGCAGCAGGCCGCGCGAGGTGCGACGCATCTTATCCTGCAGCGGGTTCTCGCTTTTCATCACCAGCCACGTGGCGCCGAGCAGCGCATAGGCCACCGTCAGCCCCAGGCCGCAGAACAGGGTAAAAGGCGTCAGCCAGTCGAACATCCCGCCGCTGAAGGCGCGTCCGCTCACCGAAAAGCCGTTGATCACCGCCCCAACAACGATGCCCTGGGTAAAGGTGGCCAGCAGCGAGCCGCCAAGGAACGCCGAGTCCCAGAACGGGCGGTGCGACGGCGTGGCCTGGAAGCGAAACTCAAACGCCACGCCGCGGAAAATCAGGCCAATCAGCATCAGCGTCAGCGGGATCGCCAGCGCGTCGATAATCACCGCGTAGGCCAGCGGAAATGCCCCGAACAGCGCGGCGCCACCGAGCACCAGCCAGGTTTCGTTGCCGTCCCAGACCGGGGCGACGCTATTGACCATCACGTCACGGTCTTCGCCGTCACGGGTGGTGCTGAACAGGATGCCGATCCCTAAGTCAAAACCATCCATCACGATATACATCAGGGTGGCGAAGACGATGATCACAAACCAGATAACCGATAAATCGATCCCCATTAGTGGGACTCCTTATGCTGAAAACCTTCCGTTGCGGCGGAGAGCGGGCGAGCCGGTGTGCCGGAATGCGGCGGATTGACCGCCTGCGGGCCTTTGCGGATCAGGCGCAACATATAGCTGTAGCCGACGCCGAACACTGCGCTGTAGACCACGAAAAAGGTCAGCAGGCTGACGGTCATATGCAGGTCGCCGTGAGCGGAGACGGCGTCAGCGGTTCGCTGTACGCCATAGACCACCCAGGGCTGACGGCCCACTTCGGTGGTGACCCAGCCGGCCAGAATCGCGATCAGCCCGGACGGCCCCATCCAGAGCGCGAAGCGCAGGAACGGCCTGGACTGGTACAGACGATGGCGGTAGCGCAGCCACAGCGCCATTACCCCGAGCAGGATCATCAGCATGCCGAGGCCGGCCATCAGGCGAAATGACCAGAAGACGATGGTTGAGTTCGGGCGATCTTCCGGCGCGAACTCTTTCAGGGCGGGTACCTGTTTATCGAGACTGTGGGTCAGGATCAGGCTGCCGAGCGCCGGTATTTCCAGGCCGTAACGGGTACGTTCCTGCTCCATATCCGGCAGGCCAAACAGCAGCAACGGAGTGGGTTCTCCCGGACGGTTTTCCCAGTGGCCTTCGATGGCCGCAATTTTCGCCGGCTGATGCTTCAGGGTGTTCAGGCCGTGCATGTCGCCAATCATCGCCTGAATGGGGGCGACGATAAGCAGCATCCACAGGGCCATGGAGAACATCGCGCGGATCGCCGGGATGTTATTGCCGCGCAGCAGGTGCCACGCCGCCGAGGCGCCGACAAACAGCGCGCTGCTGAGAAAGGCGGCGACCGTCATGTGCAGCAGGCGATATGGGAACGACGGGTTAAAGATAACTTTAAACCAGTCGACCGGGACCACCTGGCCGTTGACGATCTCGAAGCCCTGCGGGGTTTGCATCCAGCTGTTAGAGGCGAGGATCCAGAAGGTTGAAATGATTGTCCCGAGGGCCACCATGCAGGTGGCGAAGAAGTGCATTCCGGGGCTGACCCGGTTCCAGCCGAACAGCATGACGCCGAGGAAGCCGGCTTCAAGGAAGAAGGCGGTCAGGACTTCATAGGTCAGCAGCGGGCCGGTAATGCTGCCGGCAAATTCAGAGAAACCGCTCCAGTTGGTGCCGAACTGATAGGCCATCACGAGGCCGGACACCACGCCCATGCCAAAGTTGACGGCGAAAATCTTCGACCAGAAGTGGTACAGCGAGCGCCAGACCGGATTTTTGGTTTTTAACCATAATCCTTCCAGCACCGCCAGATAGCTGGCCAGCCCAATGGTGATGGCGGGAAAGATGATGTGGAAAGAGACGGTAAAGGCGAACTGGATTCGCGCAAGGTGGAATGCATCAAGACCGAACATGCAGTACTCCGCAAGAAAATTGATTCAGCGCAATTTTAAAGGGCGGCAGCAGGGGGTTGCAGAGGCAGAAGCGGGCTTTTTTATGATAACAGTTGTGTGACTGTTATGATTTTACGCGGGTGCTAATGGTGGAACAGCGCCCGCGTCGGACGTGAGCGAGTGTCGGGGATCAGACCGCAACGGGGCCCCAGGCATACAGCCAGTATCCGCCCGCCAGCACGATAATGTTCAGTATCACGCTGATCATAAAGTAGGTTTTAAAGGGCTGCTTTTGGGTTTTATGGCGAAAACACTGCTGACCCACGATTGCGCCAGGCCATCCACCGACGAAGCCAAATACCAGCAGCGTGGCTTCAGGGACGCGTCGCCATGCCTTACGGGCAGCGGTTTTATCCATCCCGTAGAGCGCCAGCGTCAGGAGATTGACCAGCAGGAACCACATGATCAGCGGGTGAGGCAGGAACAGGCTGCCAGCCGCCGCGAGGCCCAGCAGAAGATAACAGAAGCGATTGAGATTCATAGGGAGGAAAATATGGACCGAAGTGAAAGAGGACCAGTATACCCGATTCTGGCGAGGCGGTGATGCTGGCCTGTCTGACACAATTACTCGGGTAATCTCTTTATACCTTAAAATGTATACTATTCAGGTAATGGTTTCGATGAATGGGTCTGAGAGTAAATATGTCAGGAATAGCTGAATCCCCGACGTCTGGCGACTGGATAGATTTTCGTCGCGATTCGGAAACCGGGATCGAGAGCGTCAACGCCCATTTCAAAGGGCATGCGTACGATGACCACGATCACGAAGAACTGCTTCTGGGGGTGACGCTGCAGGGGTCGCAAAGATTCAGTTGCCATCGGGCCGTCCACACCAGTACCCCCGGCAAAGCCATTCTGATTGAGCCAGGTGCCGTGCATGACGGTTATGCGGCACAGCCGACAGGCTTTACCTATGCCATGCTGTATATTCCCCAGAACTACGTCGCCGATAGCCTGAGCCGCTACGGAATGGGGGATATCTCGGTTGTTCAGGCCGCATTTCGCCATACGCTGACTGAAGATCGCCAGCTGATCGTCGCCATCTCCCAGGCGTTTGACGCCATTCACAACAATGAAGGCCGACTCGCGCGTGATGAAGGGCTGGATCGCCTGATGGCGCACCTTATGCCGCATGTTGAACGGAAACCGGCCATCGCGCTCACCGAATCATTGCTGAAGATGAACCGGGTGCGGGACTATCTGCATGAACATCTCGCCTAGAACCCGGGGCTAGATGAACTGACCCGCATCAGCGGCATCGATCGCTTCCGGCTCAGCAGGCAGTTTAAGGCCGCTTTCGGTCAATCGCCCCATGCCTATCTTGTCCGGTTACGCTTGCGTACTGCCCGCCAGCTGTTAGCGAGCGGTCTCTCCCCGGTGCTGGTTGCTTCGCAAACCGGTTTTGCCGATCAGAGCCATTTGGGACGCTGGTTTAAACGCGCCTACCGGATCACGCCGGCCACCTTCCAGAGCAACTGCACAAACGTTCTATACTGACCACCGGTCCCTGAGCGAAGATATTTTTTCGTATGACAGACGGGACTTTTTAAACATGTTTGATACCAAGATTGCCTATATTCTGCGCGACGATTTGCCAACCTGGCAGCGTCTTAATGTGGTCGCTTTTCTGGCCACCGGGATCGCATCTGCGGCGCCGGAGATAATGGGTCAACCCTATATTGATTCTCTGGGACGAACCTACGGCAATATGTCCGGGCAGCCGATGCTGATATTTGAGGCGAATCTCGACAAGCTGAAAACGGTGCATCGCAAAGCGCTTGAGCGGGGCGTAACCCTTATTCCTTACATTCATGCGATGTTTTCCACCGGCCATGATGAGGCTAACCGGGAAGTATTCCGCGCGGCAGATGGCGATAATCTGGATCTGGTGGGAATTGGTCTGCGTGGCCCCAAAAAAGAGGTCGATAAGGTGATTAAAGGGATCGCTCTGCACAAATAGTATTACCGCCCGGCGGGATCTGACCGCCATATTCATCCTGGTCTTCTGTTTATTTTCAGAAGGCCAGCCGCGCATACTTGCTTCATTTCAGTCCATCAGCTAATTTCCTCTGAGGCTTGTGCTGCCTGCCGCTCGCGTCCTCACGGAAAGGTGAAAGCACGTCATTATCCCGGTTTTGCTTCATTCATCTTTTTTGACGATCGGGGTCTGGTAATGCGAGCACCGGTGTGCCCTGACGACAGGAGAGAATGTTTTCTATCGCACAAGCAAAACTGATGGCCACAAAATTACGCGCTGAGCTGGCGTCACGCGAGGTCACGATTTCCCACTCAGCCGCTCTCGAAATCGTCTCTCAGCAGATGGGCTTTAGGGACTGGAATACGGCATCGGCAACGTTAGCCCCTCAGGCCGCCGACGCGGTTGTGTCGTTTGAAAAGTGCATTCCTATTTTGCGCATGTTTGATGAACGCAAAGCCCGTGAGTTTTACCTTGATTTCCTTGGGTTTACGGTGGAATTTGAGCACCGTTTCGAAGCGGACCTGCCGTTGTATATGGGCATTAGCCGTAACGGCTTGCAGCTCCATCTGAGCGAACATCATGGCGATGCCAGCCCGGGGGCCACGCTTTTTGTTCCCATGAATCACATCGCGTTATTCCGGGATGAGTTAAATCTTAAACAATACGGCTATGGCCGGCCCGAAATCGTCCAGCAAGAGTGGGGAAAAATCCTCGAGGTGTACGATCCGTTTGGCAACAGAATACGCTTCTGCGAGAGCTGAATGAACGCCGCCGTTGACATGACTGCCCGCGACATTGCGGGCAGTATTTAACTGCTGGATTATTGACAGCCAGCGCTACCCACCATTTTCTCATCGCTGATATCCACCAGCGCGCTGCGGAAAGAGGCGGTGAACATCGGGCCATGGCCCAGGCCGGGGAAATCCCAGTAGGCAGTATTGACGCCTTTCTCTTTCAGCGTGGTGAGCGAGGCGTGAATTTTCGTCAGTATCCCGTCGAGGTGCTTTTCACGGTTATCGTTCGGCATCGCCGATCCTTCCATGATCGACAGGTGTTTTGCGCAGTATTGTGCCGGATTGACCGCCGTAATACGGCTCAGCAGTGCGTCATTGCCTCTGCCCAATGACGGGCTGGCGCTGTAGTACCGCTGAAACAGGGAGGACGACAGCCAGGCATCCAGGACCAACAGGCCGCCGAAGGAGTGCCCCCACAGGCCGCGGCGCTGGGGATCGATGTTCAGCCCTTGTTCTGCCTTCACGGCAATACGCGTTTCGAGTAACTGGCGGAAATCGTTGCTACCGCCGCTCTTACGATTCGCGCGCTCGCCGCTGGTGCTGGTTTTGCCGCTTTGTACGCCTGCTGGCGTATAGTCGTAGGCGCGGGCGTTGAGGTCAAAGGGAAGGTTGGTTTGATATCCGACCGCCACGATCACCGGCGGTGATTTGTCTGCCAGCTGCCGGAGCAGGGCTTCATCCAGCCGGTCCATGACCGCATTGCCGTCGAGCATATACAACACCGGGTAGCCCGACGCCGGCGCGGCTTTATTGGGGACGGCGGTCCAGACCCGATAATGGCGGGAGCCATCGGCAGAATCGAACTGATTGACGCTGAAGTGGTAAACCGCGGAGCCCTTATCCGCGATACTCGGTCCCAGCGGCTGCATATCCGGCCTCGCCAGACTTTGCGTGCTGACGATTAAGGTCAAACAAGAAACAAGAGAAAACAACGCCTTACTCGGACGTGGTGCACGATACTCACGGGCATACATCTGATGATTATTCCTTTTCCGCTGGTGGTATCGTCGTTCCGGCCCTGTGGTGTTCCCCTGGACGCCGGTATACCGTACCAGATAACTCATTAATGCAAATGATAATAATTACCAATGTCATTCAATGATTGCAACCTTAATTAAAGGCCTCGTAGAAAAGTAAGACCCGGCAGGAACGATCGCTGGTGGCAAGGTAGTCTGAATCTGGTAGGTCATCTTGAGTACGATGACCTGAGAGATGTATGCTTTTCATCCACATAAAATCTTGCAGGAGCAACTATGTCGGAAGTGCCAGGAATGCCACCGTTGTTCTACCGTGCCGAAGGGGAAGGCCCCTTAGTCATCATGCTTCATGGTCTTTTGATGAATGGGCGGTGTTGGGACGATAACGGTTTTATCGCGGCCATCAGCCCCTTTTTTAATGTCGTATGTCCGGATTTGGCAGGACACGGTGCCAGCGAAAAGTCTGATATTCAGGACTTCTACCGCAGAGAAAATCAGGCATTAGCGGTTGTGAAACTGATGGATGAACTCGGTTATGAAAAAGCACATCTGGTAGGTTATTCAGCAGGGTCGTGGTTGGCGATGGAACTGTTAAGGTCTTATCCGGAGCGGCTAAGTTCAGTAGTATTAGGGGGATGGGATTGCTTAAAAGGGCTTCCCGATATATCCGGCAGCAAACTCACTTTTGAAATGTTTATGTCGTACGCTCGCCAGGTCGCGCCAGAACTCACGGAAACGCTGTCATCTAAAGATGAAATAAGTGCAGGATGCTTTTTTAACGAACTACGCAAACCTGTTGCAGGTGATGCTAATTTATTCCCCTGCCATACCCCGGTAATGTTCTGGGCAGGTAGTCGCGATCCTTATTACGCTTCAATGGCTGAGCTGGCCGGACAACATGCAATACCATTGATCTGCGGTGAAGGCGATCATTTGGGCGAGATAAATCATCCAGACAGTTCGACCATCGCTCAGGTACTTAACTATATAAAAGGCCAATGATTTTCGGGCGCAAAGGCATTATTTTGTCAGACCCTTCGTGTTGCTGGTCGCCCGGTGACATTGTGGCGCCAGGATACCGATAGGTTACTCTCAGCAGGTGGAACCGAATTGTTTGACCAGGGAAAATCATGACGCATCAGGAGATAGTGCAGCGCATATTGGCAGATGACCCGCTGAGAATGGCGGCGCTCCGCGCCGTGCAGGCGTTGCAGTTGCCTGACGGCTGGATCGGGGCAGGGTTTGTGCGAGATGCCGTGTGGGATCATCTGCATGGATATGGGCAACGCCCGATCTCCGGGGATGTCGATGTGGTCTGGTTCGATGCGGCTCAGCGCGATCCTGAACAGGACTACGCCCTGGAAGCGCAGCTTAATCGGCACCTGCCGGCATTTAACTGGTCGGTGAAGAACCAGGCCAGAATGCATCAACGCCACGGTCACAATCCGTATCGCTCAACGCGGCATGCCCTGCAGTTCTGGCCGGAGACCGCCACGGCGGTGGCGGTCAGGCTTGGGGAGACGACCGCTATCGAGATGATTGCCCCCTATGGGCTCGACGATCTGTTTGCCCTGCGTCTACGGCCTACGCCGTCATTTGAGCATGAAAAGCTGGCTGTTTTCCGGCAACGCGTCATCGCAAAGCGCTGGATGGAACGCTACCCCGGATTGCAGCTGCTCATCCCCCGTTAGAATTACTTATCCCGGCTTTAAGCGCCGCTTATTGGCTAAAAAAGCAGCGAACGATATCTTTCATAACATCAACTGACGTGAGATTATTTATGAAAGATATCTATTTTCAGGCAAAAGTCGAAATGGCAAAAACGTTGTGTACCCATGGCGTCGGCTTGCCGTTAATATCAACCGCAACGGGCCTGACGTTGCATCAAATTAAATGTGAATTAAAAAAAGCATCAAAATTTAAAAGACGCAGTCGCCAACTATTCAACCATTCCTGCCAATCGTTCACTTCATTTCATCACCATATCATGTATAAATTTGTGGATATTGTTGCTGGCATACAGGCGTCTTTATAATGAACGGCTATGAACATGAATATCGCCAATTGATAGCAAATGGGGCTATCGCGTGGGCAGGTGAGGGGTATCAGCGGGCAAAACAACAACAGGAGCTCATTTTTCAGTGGCTCAAGGCTGCGCAATATCTTCCGCCTCCGGGCGCTGCGGTACTTGAATTGGGGTGTGGAAATGGCGCAATGGCAGCGCAGTATCTTGCGCAGCAGGGATATGCCGTGTGGGGAATCGATATATCTGCAACCGCAATTTGCTGGGCGGAAAAGCGCTTTCAACAAGCCGGTCTCCCGGCACACTTTCTGGTCGGTGATGTCGGTCATATCGACCAATGCGAAGACGCTACTTTTGAACTCATTATGGACGGCAGCTGTTTACATTGCCTGATTGATGGCGCCCGGACTCGCTGCTTTGCAGAGGTGAGAAGATTGCTCAAGCCTGGCGACCGGTTTGTGATCGGTTCTATGTGCGGCACTCCTCGCTATGCTCAGGATATTGCGGCGTACGATCCAGTCTGCCAGCATTTACTGAAAAATGGACAACCCTGGCGTACGCTGAAGCCGCTTCAGGCGTTAATCGATGAGGTAGAAGATGCTCACTTTAAGGTGCTGGCGGTCCGGGTGAATCACAATCCGTGGTGGGATCATGCCACTTTGGTCTGTGCAGCCGATTCATCGTCGGGGTAAGGGCGTCAGGGCCGCAAACTGAGCTATAACAGTTTTTATAAACGACTATTTTTTTATGGCTGATATACTGTCAGGCACATCAGATCTCCCGGACCGTGCCATGAAAAAATACCAGCAGCTTGCGCAGCAGTTAACCGAACAGATGGCGCTTGGCGTCTGGCAACCCGGCGACCGCCTGCCGTCGCTGCGTGAGCAGGTGGTCAGCAGCGGGATGAGTTTTATGACCGTCAGCCATGCTTACCAGTTGCTGGAAAGTCAGGGGCGGATTATTGCCCGGCCGCAGTCCGGTTACTATGTGGCGCCGAAGCCGGTCAAGCTACGCCAGCCGGCCCCACCCGCGCAGGTGACCCGCGACGAAGCGGTGGATATCAATACCTACATTTTTGAGGTACTGCAGGCCAGCCGCCGGGCCTCGATGCTGCCGTTTGCCTCGGCCTTTCCCGACCCGCGCCTGTTCCCGCTCCAGCAGCTAAACCGCTCGCTGGCGCAGGTGAGTAAAACGGCGACGGCGATGAGCGTCATTGAAAACCTCCCGCCGGGAAATAGCGAACTGCGCCACGCGATCGCCCGCCGCTATGCCCTGCAGGGGATGAATATCTCGCCGGATGATATCGTGATCACCGCCGGCGCCCTGGAGGCGCTGAATCTCAGCCTGCAGGCGGTGACCGAACCGGGCGACTGGGTGGTGGTGGAAAATCCCTGTTTCTACGGCGCATTGCAGGCGCTGGAGCGATTGCGCTTAAAAGCGCTGTCGGTGGCGACGGACGTCAAAGAGGGGATCGATTTAGACGCCCTGGAGCAGGCGCTGCAAAACTACCCGGTCAAAGCCTGCTGGCTGATGACCAACGGACAAAACCCGCTCGGCTTTACCCTCAGCGCCGAGAAAAAAGCCCGGCTGGTAGAGCTGCTGACGCGTTATAACGTGGTGCTGATCGAAGACGATGTCTACAGCGAGCTCTATTTTGGCCGGGAAAAGCCGCTGCCGGCGAAATACTGGGACCACCATGAGATGACGTTGCACTGCAGCTCGTTTTCAAAATGTCTGGTGCCGGGCTTTCGTATTGGTTGGGTGGCGGCAGGTAAACACGCCCGACGGATTCAGCAGCTGCAGCTCATGAGTACCCTTTCGACCAGCTCGCCGATGCAGCTGGCGCTGGTGGATTATCTCTCTACCCGGCGCTATGACGCGCATCTTCGCCGTCTGCGCCGCCAGCTTGCCGAACGCAAACAGCTGGCCTGGCAGGCGCTGCTGCGCCATTTACCCGCCGAGGTCAAAATTCATCATAGCGATAGCGGCTATTTTCTGTGGCTGGAGCTACCGGAAGGCGCTGATGCCGGTGAACTGAGCGCCCGTGCGCTGCAGGATAATATCAGCATCGCGCCGGGGAAAATGTTCTCCACCACCGCCAACTGGGCCTCATTTTTCCGTTTTAATACCGCGTGGGGTTGGGGTGAAAGAGAAGAACAAGGAGTGAAACGCCTCGGTGAACTTATTCGCGAGCTGCTGAGCTGAATCCCGGCCAACACCCCCTGAATTTTAAAAGACGACGGGTATAAATATTATTATCCAGGCCTGTCGGTAAATATTTTACCGACACCGGCCATAGGAAATATGCATAGTCATATTCAGCCTCTAACTCCTTGTCTATAATCCATATTGTTCCCCAGGGTTCGCGGAATGCGCCCCTTGTCACAACCTGAATAAATTTCTCCAGGAGGTCACAGGGCGCCGTCTACCCTTTTTAAGGGAGATATTTTTACGGCATGGCTGCCGCTAATTTTATTGTGACAGGAGTAACACCCAATGAGCAAAAAAATAGCCCGTGGCAGCCTTTATGCACTGGGTATGGCCTGCCTGACCGTGCAGGCCGCGCAACCGCCAACTTCGCTGGATAAAGGAGAAGGTCGGCTCGATATTATTGCCTGGCCGGGCTATATCGAACGCGGTCAGACCGACAAAAACTATGACTGGGTGACCCAGTTTGAAAAAGAGAGCGGCTGCCAGGTGAATGTGAAAACCGCCGCGACCTCTGATGAAATGGTCAGCCTGATGGCGAAAGGCGGTTATGACCTGGTCACCGCCTCTGGTGATGCCTCCCTGCGCCTGATTATGGGCAAGCGAGTGCAGCCGATTAATACCGCGCTTATCGCTAACTGGCACACCCTCGACCCACGGGTCGAAAAAGGCGCCTGGTTTAACGTCGACGGAAAAGTTTACGGCACGCCGTACCAGTGGGGGCCGAACCTGCTGATGTACAACACCCGGGTCTTCCCGACGCCGCCGGACAGCTGGAACGTGGTGTTTGTCAAACAGGATCTCTCTGACGGTAAAAGCAACAGCGGGCGCATTCAGGCCTATGACGGCCCGATCTATATCGCCGATGCGGCGTTGTTCGTCAAAGCGACGCAGCCGCAGCTGGGTATCAGCGATCCCTACCAGTTAACCGAAGCGCAGTATCAGGCGGTGCTCAAGGTCCTGCGCGATCAACGCAAACTGATCCACCGCTACTGGCACGACACCACCGTGCAGATGAGCGACTTCAAAAACGAAGGCGTGGTGGCCTCCAGCGCCTGGCCGTACCAGGCCAACGGCTTAAAAAGCGAAGGCCAGCCGATAGCCACCGTTTTCCCGAAAGAGGGGGTCACCGGCTGGGCCGACACCACTATGTTGCACAGCGAGGCCAAACATCCGGTGTGCGCCTATAAATGGATGAACTGGTCGCTGACACCGAAGGTACAGGGCGACGTCGCGGCCTGGTTTGGTTCGCTGCCGGTGGTGCCGCAGGGCTGTAAAGCCAGCACGCTGTTGGGGGATAAAGGCTGTGAAACCAATGGCTACAACGAGTTTTCGAAAATCGCCTTCTGGAAAACACCGGTTGCCGAAGGGGGCAAATTCGTACCTTACAGCCGCTGGACACAGGATTATATCGCCATTATGGGCGGTATTTGACTGGCCGGAGGCTGAGCATGACCTATGCAGTAGAGTTTCATAACGTCTCGCGTTTCTACGGCGATGTCCGCGCGGTGGATGGCGTCAGCATGGGGATCCGTGATGGCGAGTTTTTCTCAATGCTGGGGCCGTCAGGCTCCGGCAAAACCACCTGCCTGCGGCTGATCGCCGGTTTCGAACAGCTCTCCGGCGGGGAGATTTCAATCTTTGGCCGCAAGGCCAGCGAACTGCCGCCGTGGCAGCGCGATGTGAACACCGTCTTCCAGGACTATGCGCTGTTTCCCCATATGACCATCCTCGATAACGTCGCTTACGGGCTGATGGTGAAAGGGATCGGCAAAAAAGAGCGCCATTTTCGTGCGCAGGAAGCGCTTGAAAAGGTCGCCCTGGGGTTCGTCCATACCCGCAAGCCGTCACAACTCTCCGGCGGCCAGCGCCAGCGGGTGGCGATTGCCCGGGCGCTGGTCAACGAACCACGGGTTCTGCTGCTTGACGAACCGCTGGGGGCGCTGGATTTAAAACTGCGTGAACAGATGCAGCTGGAGCTGAAAAAGCTCCAGCAGGCGCTGGGGATTACTTTTATTTTTGTCACCCACGATCAGGGCGAAGCGCTGTCGATGTCTGACCGGGTGGCGGTCTTTAATAACGGGCGCATCGAGCAGGTGGATGCCCCGCACGACCTTTATCTGCGTCCCAAAACCGCTTTTGTTGCCGGTTTCGTCGGCACTGCCAACGTGTTTGATAGCGATCTGGCTTCGCGTCTGTGCGGGATGCACGGCGTCTGGTCTCTGCGCCCGGAACATATTTGCCTTAACCGGGAAGGAGAAGTGCAGGTGGAGGGTACCGTGCAGGCGGTGCAGTACCAGGGCGCCGCCACGCGGATCGAACTGAAACTGGCGGGCGGCGGCAAGCTGTTGGTCAGTCAGGCCAACAGCGATAGCGGCATGGCGCTTAGCGTACCGCAGGCCGGGCAAACGGTGCTGGCCTCGTGGTCGCGGGCGGCGATGGTGCCGCTGGAACGGGGAGGCTGATATGACAATGGTCGTTCCGCGCCCCGCGTCCGGGCGCCTTTCCGGACTGTTCTGGCGCAAGCCGTCGCTCGGCCTGTTTTTGCTGCTGCTGGGACCGCTGATGTGGTTCGGGATTGTCTATCTGGGATCGTTGCTGACGCTGCTGTGGCAAAGCTTCTATACCTTTGACGATTTCACCATGTCGGTCACCAGCGACCTGACTCTCGCCAACCTCAAGGCATTATTTAATCCGGCAAACTACGACATCATTATCCGTACCCTGGTGATGGCCCTGTCGGTGACCATTGCCAGCGCCGTGCTGGCGTTGCCGATGTCGTGGTATATGGCCCGTTATACCCACGGCAAAATGAAAGCCTTCTTTTACATCGCGGTGATGCTGCCGATGTGGGCGAGCTACATTGTTAAAGCCTACGCCTGGACGTTGCTGTTGGCGAAAGATGGCGTGGCGCAGTGGTTTCTCGGGCATCTGGGGCTGGAAGGACTGCTGAACCTGGTGCTGACGATCCCGGCCATCGGAGGCAATACGCTATCGACCTCCGGCCTGGGGCGTTTCCTGGTGTTCGTCTATATCTGGCTGCCGTTTATGATCCTGCCGGTACAGGCGGCGCTGGAGCGTTTACCACCGTCTTTGCTGCAGGCCTCCGCCGATCTTGGCGCCCGCCCGCGCCAGACCTTCCGCTACGTGGTGCTGCCGCTGGCGATCCCCGGCATCGCCGCCGGTTCGATTTTTACTTTCTCGCTGACGCTGGGGGACTTTATCGTGCCGCAGCTGGTGGGGCCGCCGGGCTTCTTCATCGGCAACATGGTCTATTCGCAGCAAGGGGCGATAGGCAATATGCCAATGGCCGCCGCCTTTACCCTCGTGCCGATTGTGTTGATTGCCCTGTATCTGGCGTTCGTGAAACGCCTGGGAGCGTTTGATGCACTCTGAACGCGCACCATTGTTTCTGAAAATAGCCACCTGGGGCGGGGTGATCTTCCTTCATTTCCCGCTGGTAATAATCGCCCTGTATGCCTTCAATACCGAAGATGCGGCCTTTAGTTTTCCCCCGCAGGGGCTGACGCTACGCTGGTTCAGCGAGGCCGCCGGACGCAGCGATATTATCGAATCGGTGACGTTGTCACTAAAAATTGCAGCGCTGTCTACCGCTATTGCGCTGGTACTTGGCACGTTGGCTGCAGGAGCACTGTGGCGCAGCACCTTTTTTGGCAAGAACGCCGTGTCGCTGTTGCTGCTGTTGCCGATTGCGCTACCGGGCATTATCACCGGGCTTGCGCTGCTGACGGCGTTTAAGGCCGTTAATCTGGAACCCGGCCTGCTGACTATCGTGGTGGGGCACGCCACGTTCTGCGTGGTGGTGGTGTTCAACAATGTGATTGCCCGCTTTCGCCGGACCTCGTGGAGCCTGGTGGAGGCGTCAATGGATTTAGGCGCTACGGGCTGGCAGACCTTTCGCTATGTGGTGCTCCCCAATCTGGGGTCGGCGCTGCTGGCGGGCGGCATGCTGGCGTTTGCCTTATCGTTTGACGAAATTATCGTCACCACCTTTACCGCCGGACACGAGCGCACGTTGCCGCTGTGGCTGCTCAATCAACTGGGGCGCCCGCGCGATGTACCGATCACCAACGTGGTTGCGCTGTTGGTCATGCTGGTGACGATGATCCCTATTTTGGGAGCCTGGTGGCTCACCCGTGACGGCGACACGAATGCTGAAAACGGCAAATAATTCTCATGTACAGGATAATACTATGCAACATAACCTTTTGATTAACGGTGAGTTAGTGGCGGGTGAAGGCGAAATGGTGCCGGTATTCAATCCTGCCAGCGGTGAGGCCATCCTCGAGATCGCCGAAGCGACTGCAGCGCAGGTCAATGCAGCGGTTGAGGCGGCAGACCGGGCTTTTGACAGCTGGAGCCAGACCACGCCGAAGAGCCGCTCGGAATATCTGCTGAAGCTGGCGGATACCATCGACGACCATGCCGAGACCCTGGCGAAACTGGAATCCTTAAACTGCGGCAAACCGCTGCACTGCGTGATTAACGACGAGCTGCCCGCCGTCGCCGATGTGTTCCGCTTTTTTGCCGGGGCAGCCCGCTGCCTGCCGGGGATGGCGGCCGGGGAATATCTCGAAGGGCATACCTCGATGATCCGCCGCGACCCGGTTGGCGTCGTCGCTTCTATCGCACCGTGGAACTACCCGCTGATGATGGCGGCATGGAAGCTGGCGCCCGCGCTGGCCGCCGGTAACTGCGTGGTGATCAAACCTTCAGAAATCACGCCATTAACGGCGCTGAAGCTGGCCGAGCTGGCGAAAGATATTCTGCCGCCTGGCGTGCTGAACGTGCTGTTTGGCCGCGGACAAACCGTGGGCGACCCGTTAACCGCGCACCCGAAGGTGCGCATGGTGTCGTTGACCGGCTCGATCGCGACCGGGGCGCATATTATCGGGCATACCGCTGCCTCGATAAAACGTACTCATATGGAGCTGGGCGGCAAAGCGCCGGTGATTGTCTTCGATGACGCGGATATCGACGCGGTTGTGGAAGGGGTTCGCACCTTTGGCTTCTATAATGCCGGGCAGGACTGTACGGCCGCCTGCCGGATTTACGCCCAGCAGGGGATTTACGACCGCCTGGTCGAGAAACTGGGCGCCGCGGTGGCCAGCCTCAAGGTCGGCCAACCGGACGACCCGGCAACCGAACTGGGGCCGCTCAGCTCTCAGGCCCATCTGGAGCGGGTTAGCGCTGCCGTCGAGGCCGCGCGCGGCCTGGCACACATCAACGTGGTCACGGGCGGTAG
The DNA here is from genome assembly GCF_014298075.1 of Enterobacter sp. JUb54. Classification (GTDB taxonomy): domain Bacteria; phylum Pseudomonadota; class Gammaproteobacteria; order Enterobacterales; family Enterobacteriaceae; genus Klebsiella; species Klebsiella lignicola. The sequence goes on along the minus strand of NZ_CP060418.1, from coordinate 1,516,822 downwards.
CAAGGTGGATGGCAAAGGCTACTTCTATCAACCGACGCTGCTGGCAGGGGCAAAACAGGAAGATGCGATCGTCCAGCGGGAAGTGTTTGGCCCGGTAGTCAGCGTGACCTCGTTCAGCGATGAAGATCAGGTTCTGGCATGGGCTAATGATTCGCAGTATGGCCTGGCCTCATCGGTATGGACTCAGGATGTGGGAAGAGCCCACCGGCTAAGCGCGCGTTTACAGTACGGCTGCACCTGGGTAAACACCCACTTTATGCTGGTGAGCGAGATGCCGCATGGCGGGCAGAAACTCTCCGGCTACGGCAAGGATATGTCGATGTATGGTCTGGAGGACTATACGGTGGTGCGCCACGTGATGATAAAGCACTAATAGCAATATAAGTAGCTGTAATGTAATCAATTTATATTGCAGCTACTCATCGCCTCGTCCCGATCGCCTACGACGCCCCCACCGATTTTGCAAAGACTATGGGTCGCGCTTTTTAACGCGACCCATAGTCTTTGCAAAGTGAGCGCTACAGAATCTATCTCTATAAAAACACGTTATGCCACCGGCGAAGTTGCATGGGTTTATTTAAGTGTTAAGTGAAAGGTTATTTGTTTTGAAATGTCTTATTTGATCAAGAACATCTTTTAAATAAAAGTGTTTGAGGATAAATTACTCATTCATGAGTCATGAGCAATTCTTTATAAATGAACCCGGCAAATCAAAATATTATGATTGTTTTAAATCAAATGCGAAATCGATTTGACCTGGCCGAAGATTTGCGGTGAAACGGTAGTCACCGATATAAACGGTTATTTTTTGCAATGTGAGTTTGGATGTCAAGACACTGATGCATTACACAATGAATGCCGGTTCGGATTATTATTAAAAAGGGACGAAGTTATGACAACAAAACGTGTTTTTTTGATGGCGCTATTTCCTGGGTGGGAGAGAGGCCGGTGCTGGTTTATGTGAACGACTACGGCCACCACCCGCGTTAACCTTCCACTGTTCTGGCACGATTTGCAAGGTAAATGAGAGCAAACCGGGTGAGTAAGAAAAGTAAGGGTAATTATTGCCGTGCAATCACAATATTAATAATTGTCATGCTGCTGCGGTAACCATTCAAACTAAGTAGATTTCAATGATGAATAATAAAAAAATCACCTGTTTTATTTTTCTCACAATGATGTTATTGCTTGCAAAACCACTGCAGGCCGAGCCCCGCCTTATTGTTGTGAATGCCTTTATGATTGATAAACATGTTGTTTTATCTAACCTTTCAGTGTCGTGGGATACTATCGATTCCGGTGCTGGTTATCCAACGAGCATTCATCCATACGACGAGGGGTTTCGTTATTATGGTCCTGCTTTGCAGGGGCGTGATTATGATGATTCGACAGAAACGAATTATAAGGATTACTGGGATACTGATTTTTCTGCTGGTAGAACTATGATACCGATAGAACCAGAAGATACATGGGTAACGCTGGCTGAAAAATATGGTAGTGTTGCTGGTGCAAAAGGAGCAGGGACTTATATACACTATACGCCATCAAGTTATTATGCACTGGTAAGATCGTGCACTGTTGTAACACGGTCAGTGATAGCAACAACCTATCTTGATTCAGATGTAAAATTTGACCCTTTATCGTGCAGTAACATTCCGCAAGTACCCGATCCGGCCCAATGTGACCTTGAATTAGTGGGGTCAAATACAATAGATCATGGAACCTTGCTAGATACAGAAGTTAACGGACACACGAAAACGACGACCATTACTCTTCGATGCACAAAGCCAGCAGCTGTGGAATTCAGGCTTCTGGACCAGCCTGTAGCACTTGGTAGTGGGATCACATCGACGGTGACCATCGAAGGTAGTGAATCACCGGTTATTGATGTTAATGATTTCAAAATATAACTATCGCATCGCGGTTGTCCGCACTCAATCCAGTAGCGGGTCCTTTTAAAGGAAATGTTGTTCTTATCGCGAACGTTAAGTAAAGAATATTTATAATGAAACAGATGCGTTTTTTCCTCAATCCTCTCAGCGGTGTGGAGCTATTTGTTTTTTGAGTTTACCCGTGGGCATGGGTGGTGGACATGATGATAAAGAATTCATCGATAAGTAAGCGGCTGTAATGTGATGCATTCATGTTTCAGCCGCTTGATGTGGGGCATGAGTGGGTGAGTGAAGCTCAATTCGCATCCCTCGTTCAACCGGAAAGTGCACCTGTCAGCCATCTGGCGGGTTTTTTGCTTATGAAACAAATTTTGTGGAGTGGAATGCAAACAGTGATCTAAATCAAAATGATACGCATCCAACTTAAGGAAGATTAAGGAACTGTAAATATTCCTTATGAGTGGTGGGTTTATGGCGTTAAGAGACTTTTTTGTACAAACTGAACCTCGCAGACGGCGTTATGGTGTTGCATTGTTTGTTGGGCTTATCTCAGGGGTGGTTTCGGCATTCGTAAAATGGGGCGCTGAAGTCCCGCTTCCTCCACGTAGTCCTGTGGACATGTTTACCAGTGCGTGTGGGCCAGAATCGTTAATTCGGGCTGCCGGACAAATTGACTGCTCCAGGAACTTCCTCAACCCCCCCTACATTTTTCTACGCGATTGGCTGGGGCTGGCAGATCCTAATGCAGCGGTCTATACCTTCGCAGGGCATGTGTTCAACTGGGTGGGCGTAACACACATCATATTTTCCATTGTGTTCGCAGTTGGATATTGTGTTGTTGCTGAAGTATTCCCTAAAATTAAGTTATGGCAGGGGCTGCTAGCCGGTGCACTCGCTCAATTATTCGTTCATATGATTTCATTCCCGCTGATGGGCTTAACTCCGCCTCTTTTCGACCTTCCATGGTATGAAAACGTTTCTGAGATACTGGGCCACTTAGTATGGTTCTGGTCTATTGAGATAATCCGTCGGGATCTCCGAAACAGAATTACGCATGAACCTGATGCGGAAGTTCCGGTGAATACGGCATTCAGATAAGTGAATAGCAGGGCTTATAATGGCTCGCATTAGCGGGCCATTTTTATCGATGATCGTTAGTCTGTTGCTGGGCTTGTGCGCAGTGGGGGCTAATTATTGTTACTTACTGATCCTTGTCGTTATTGATATCGTCATCCTCAGCGGGCGGTGTGCGGTCTGTTTCATGGTCATTTACAGAGTAGCAACGTACCGGTGATGTATCTGATGGCCTGTCTTTATCAGATATTGTGGTTATTTTACACACCTCACCATCAGCGGTATTAAATAAAAGAACCTCGATGACATCTCCGTCAGGGCCTTTCTTTTTATCAATGAGTTGCCATGTTCCTGTGTGGCTTTCGAATTTACTATGCAGTTCGTTGGGAAACGGTGGCGGGGATTGTCTGGCATCATCGCATCCAGAGATACCTATTATGGCAAGAACCGGGAAAATAAATCTCATGTGATTAAACCTGCTTTGCTTGAGTTCATCGGTCAGACGTTAGATGCTCATGAAAGTTCACTGCTGGCGCCCCCAAATCTTAATAGGGCCAGAGCTGTTGCAGGATATCAGCGTAGAGGTTGTAAGCGGTATCGGCCGACGAGTCATACTTTCCCGTCGGTTCCGGTGATATCCCTGGTCTGGTTTTAGCGTGTTTGAGCAGGAAAGTGGCATCCTGTCTGCGGGTGAGACAGGCTACATTGGCAGGACGCTCATCATCAGGTAGGCCATCAGAATACAGATTAGCGTCATATACCAGACAAAACTCATTTAATTACCTTAACTATCCATGGATCGCAGACGGCTTATGCTGCCGGGTCCGCGCTACAGCGAGAGGCCAATGACCGTGTTAACAATGTCAGAAGCCATCAATACACGACCTATGATAAGGCATGTTCGTTCTCTTCTGAAAGCCCTCAGAACCAGCAAAGTCACTGAAACCGCGAAAAAGGGGATAGCAATGATGCTGAAGGTGGACAACCGACTTCCGGGCCAACATTTTGTCATCGGTGAGACTATCACACACTACGCTCATTAGCTTGCTAATAATCACAATGGCAGTTATTGCTAAAACAAATATGAAGAGATATGAGATGATTCTTATGCCCCTTCAAGAGCTAAGCCACAGTGAGTGCCGGAGATAAGCGCCGGGTGGGGCGCGTAACCCAATTTGAGGTTGCCAGAGCTGCGACCTGCATAAGAACCCTGCATATGATGCAGGGTTTTTTTTACCCTATCGGGAGGCCCGTTTTACATAAGTAGCACACCTTGAAGGGGGGCTGTTACTAGCAATTAAATGACTTTCCCGGGTAACTGTCTGATTCATTGTGGATAAAAGGAACGTGGCAAGATTATTTAGCCTGGGGAGACAATGATGACGTTGTGGATATTTCAGGCTAGCGTTTATTCTTTTTCGTCGGCAGGGTGGAGTGACGACGTTCGCGAATGTATGAATAAAGATTGTATACTGCAAGGACCAGCAATATTAGCGCCACAACCAGCACAATAATTCCGGACATGAGCCACCTCAAAAATAAAATGAACACTAAAAAAGTGAAAAAAGCGCACCTGAATATAAATTCGCAAGCCTAATAAGGCAAATACTATTTTTCGCTATTTTTATTACAACAGTTTATTAACAAGGTAGTGCTAACTTATTGCGCTGTATCGATTTTTGTGAGGGTTTGTGTCACGACGTTAACAACATGAGTTGCAAGGGCTTATGAGCGTAATATATCCCATGCAATTGTCATTGTTATTGTTTTTTTTGCCAACGTCCATAGCTTTATTGAGGGCGTTTTTCGAAGCGCCATAACCATTTTTATATTGCATCATGTTGACTCTGTTGCTTTTAAACTAAAAAAATCAATTGCACCCAATTTTATTCAGGCTTACAGATTATTCGCATTTCATAATTAAACGGAAATGGTTAGCTGGCAGGAAATAGTGGCGGTGATTGCGCATTGTCCCAAAAAGAGAATGTAGACAAAATGTTAAAAAATATCTGGCAAGTCCGATACTGAACGGAAAAGAGAGCGTTTGAAATTTGACTTTGCACACACCCGCATGCGACCATTTATCATAATTTGTTACTTTAACGTTGAACTTGTTTTGAAAAAGATAGTATTTCTCCTGTCGGTGGCCTGCGCCACGGCACTGCTATACGGTCATTTACCGGCACAGCATATTCGGGGTTGTGAACAGCAAGGGGCCAGCGAAGCCATTTGCGTTGCAGCAGAGTGGGATAGTGAAAAAGTTAATTTGCTACCTAAATATGACCCTGATTATAACCGGGTTATTGCTGTGCAACAGGCCCAGTCTCAGACCAGTGTTGATAAAACAGCCGCGATAAAATCGTAAAAAAGCAGCCCATGGAGGCTGCTTTTTTAGGTTTCTTTGCTGAGTAAATCAGTAAAACCAACCAAAACGAACAGATAACAGGCTGATAAGCGCAAACGCTGCACCGACATTAATCAGAATTACGGTTTTGCTGGAAACATCCATAACGCCACCTTTATGAGTAAGCCTCTACAGGTATAGTACGAGGTGAAAGGAAGTGCTATCAGACAAGGATGAATTGGGCGTTAAATACCGTAATATTTATGTGGTGATGTGAATGGTCTGGTACCGCTTGAGTATATAAAGCATGTACCTTGATGGCGCTTGTCAGGGAAGGAATAAGAATGACCCTATACCAGAAAATGCTGGTCTTTTACGCAGTTATGGGATGTATCTGCGCAATAATAAGCTGGTTTTTAACCAAAGAAAGCCGATTTATCCGCCTGCTGGCGGCCTTGTTGATCGGTGCTACATGGCCATTTAGTTTCCCAATGGCGCTGCTGGTCTCACTGTTCTGATCTTATAAAGTCGCTGGCAATCAGTATATTGGTACTGTATAAAAATACAGTCTATGCTGATGGAGTGATATGATGAACGGCTTTTTCTCCTCCCTGGCTGGCGCGACAGTGCGCTGGCTCGATCTCCCTGGGCGCGGCGAACCGGTGGTCTTTATTCATGGCCTGGGTTGCGCGTCTTCCTACGATTATCCCCGCGTGGTGACCGACCCGGCGTTTCATGGGCGACGGGCGTTGCTGATCGATCTCCCGGGGTATGGCTATAGCGATAAGCCTCCACAGTTTGGCTACAGTACTGGTCAGCAGGCCCAGGTGGTGGTGGAGCTACTCGATCATCTTCAACTGAGCCGCTGTTATCTCTACGGCCACAGCATGGGTGGCAGTATTGCCATCGAAGCGGCTGAGCACCTCGGCGATCGCATTCTGGCCCTGCTGGTGGCGGAGCCTAATCTGTATGCCGGAGGCGGAATGTTCAGTCGGGCTATCGCCGCGCAACCGGAAGCTGAATTTGTCGCCAGCGGCTATGCCGACATGCTGGCAGCAGAGACCTCTCCCTGGGCCGGGTGTCTGCAAAACAGCGCGCCCTGGGCGGTATGGCGGGGGGCCAGCAGCCTGGTAGCCGGTGTGGCGCCGTCGTGGTTCAGCCGTTTTCAACAATTAACCTGCCACAAAGCCCTGATTTACGGCGCGCTGTCATTACCCGCCCAGGAAGCCGATGATGTTCAGGCCGAGGGTATTACCTTGCTGACGGTGCCGGATGCCGGGCATTCGATGGCCTGGGAAAACCCCGCCGCGTTGGCTGACAGGGTTGCCAGTTTTTGCGCGCGGGTGGAAGCAGAAACGTAAAGCGTGATCCCGGCACGATTAAAGGAACGGCATTTCATTAATATTGGTCATTCATTCCAATAATATATGGTGCCCGATAAATGCCGAAGATCCCGATACCTGCGCTCTCCCTGTTGATTAGCATGTCCTTCGTTATGCAAGGATGTTCAACCCCGACGCCAGGCGGAAGCGAACGTGGAAGTGAAACGCGCCCGTTACTCACCGCCGCAGAAGCGAGCGCCTTTACCCAGGCGAACTATTTTGCGCGCGGCGGCTTATTAGCATCTCCTGACGGCCCGTGGACGCCGTCGCCGGAGGTACTGAAAGCACAGGACACGCCGTGGCGGGTGGCCCACAGCGGCGCCCCGTACACCAGCGTTCAGCAGGCGTTAAATGCCGCACTCCGCCAGCAGGCAGGCGATCGCCAGCGCATTACCATTCGGGTGGAGCCGGGCGTCTACCACGAAACGGTCTATATCCCGGCCGACGCGCCGCCGGTCACCATCTACGGCAGCGGGGCCGATCCCCAGGCGGTGAGAATCGAACTGCCGCTGGATTCACAATTCTCGCCGCAACGCTATCGTCAGGTGGTTAACGCGCAGCAGCAATACCGTCCGGGAGATCCAGCCTGGTACCAGTACGCGCTGTGCGCCGAGCGGACCACCCCGATGATTGGTACCAACTGCGCGGCGGTGATGTGGGCGCAAAGCGCCGATTTTCAGCTGGCGAATATCAGCATCGTGAACAGCTTGCTCGACAACGTCGATGGCGGAACCCACCAGGGCGTGGCATTGCGCACCGATGGCGACCGGGTCCAGCTGCAGAACGTCCGCCTGCTGGGGCGTCAGGATACCCTCTACCTGAATACCAGCGATCAACGTAACGCCGCCGTCACCGACCGGATCAGCCGGGTTTATATCAAAGACAGCTACGTCGAAGGGGATGTTGATTATGTCTTTGGTCGGGCGAATGTGGTGTTTGATCGGGTGCATTTCCATACCGTCTCTACGCGTCACTCGCCGGAAGCCTATGTGCTGGCGCCCAACACCTTGCCGGACAACCCCTACGGTTTCCTGGTGCTGAACAGCCGCTTTACCGGCGATAGCGGCTATCAGGGGGTGTTTAAAGCGAAGCTGGGGCGCGCCTGGGATCAGGGAGCAGGGAAGACCGGTTATCTGCCGGGCAATACCGCCAATGGCCAACTGGTGATTGCGCACAGCACCATTGACGGCAGTTACGATAAGCTTGCGCCGTGGGGCGCTGCCGCAACCACGTCGCGACCGTTCCGCGGCACTATCGCCGCAGAACGTCAGCTGAATGATGTGGCCTATAACCGCCTATGGGAATTTGCTAACCACACGCAGCCGGAATGATTAAAACGGCAGTTCGCGCGGGCGGGTCTGCAGGGTTATCCAGCGCAGTTCGGTAAACTCAGCAATGCCTGCCCGACCGCCGAAGCGCCCGTAGCCCGAAGCTTTACAGCCGCCAAACGGCATCTGGGCCTCATCGTGCACGGTGGGGCCGTTAATATGGCAGATACCGGTTTGCAGCGCCTGAGCCACGTTCCACGCCCGGGCGCTGTCACGGCTGTAGACCGCAGACGAGAGCCCGTATTCGCTTTCGTTAGCGACGTCCAGCGCCTCTTGTTCACTCCTGACGCGAATTATCGCTTTCACCGGCCCGAAGGATTCTTCCTGCCAGATACGCATCTCGCGGGTGACGCCATCAAGCAGGGTGGCCTGCATCTGTGGAGAGTCGGCCTTACCGCCGGTTAACAGCCGCGCGCCTTTTGCCAGCGCATCGTCAATCAGTGCATTACAGCGCGCCACGGTTTTCATATCGACAACCGGGCCTATCAGCCCGGCGGGCAGGGTTGCCGCCCGGCGGCTCAATAGCGCGATAAACGCCTCGGCAATAGACTCATCGACGATGATCCGCTCGGTCGACATACAGATCTGCCCGGCGTTGGCAAAGGCCCCGAATATTGCCCCGGCCGCCGCCTGGTCGAGGTCGGCGTCGTCGAGCACCAGCAGCGGGGCTTTGCCGCCCAGTTCAAGCACCGCCGGCTTCAGATACTGACCGCAGGTACGGGCGATAATACGGCCTACTGCGGTGGAACCGGTGAAATTGACCCGACGCACCGCCGGGTGGGCGATCAGCGCTTCGACCAGCGCCGGGGCATCTGCCGGAGCGCAGGTCAGATAGTTCACCACTCCGTCCGGTAACCCGGCTGCCGCCAGCGCGTCGACGATCAGCGCCTGGCTGGCGGGGGATATTTCTGCGCCTTTAAGGATCACCGTGTTTCCGCAGGCCAGCGGCGTGGCAATGGCGCGGGTGGCGAGGATCAACGGCGCATTCCACGGCGCCATGCCCAGCACCACGCCAGCGCCCTGACGCACCGCCATCGCCAGATTGCCCGGCACGTTTGAGGCAATGACCTGGCCCTCGATCTGGGTGGTGAGGGCGGCCGCTTCACGCAGAATATCGGCCGCCAGATGGACGTTAAAACCGGCCCAGTGGGCCGTGGCGCCGGTTTCTGCCGCCATGGCGGCGATAAACTTCGCCTCGCGCAGCAGTAGCTGTTCCGCCGCTTCCAGCAGCAGACGGCGTCGCTCAACTGGCGCCGTGTCACGCCATTGCGGGAAGGCCGCTGCTGCGGCCTCGACGCTGCGTCGGGCATCGGCAAGGCTTGCCGCAGAGGCGACAGAAGCGGTCTCTTCGCTCAGCGGATGGTGGCGGCTGAAAGTGGCCTGGCCTTCGGCATCGTGCCATTGGCCGTTGGTGTATAACGTGCAGGTTATTGTCATGGGAAGCCTCACTGGTCTGCGATTTTCCGAGTGTACCGGGTGGCGCAAGCGTGCGGTAAAAGCAGGGCGGTTATCGCACGTTTTTTTCCCGGTTTTGTAGGCAGTTCACAACTTCTGCGAACCGGAGGGAGGGGTTGCTGAATTAATCAACGAAAACACCGCATTGCGCATAACCTGATGCCAATTGATTATTTGCCGGTTGGATCATGCTGTGCTGTTATACCCGTCATACTTCAGGCTGCATCTGTGTTAGCTGGTTCTGTGAGCCTTTATGCAGCCTGAATTATTTAGGATACATTTAATACACATATAACAAATTGATAAGGTTTATAACCATGTCTACAGGGAAAACGTTACTTGCGCTGGCATTAAGCGCATTACTACCGGCGGGTGCCGCATGGGCGGCCGGGAACGATACGCTGGTTTATTGCTCTGAAGCTTCACCGGAATCTTTTAACCCGCAAATTGCCAGCTCCGGCCCCTCTTTTGTTGCCAGCTCTCAGGTGCTGTATAACCGCCTGATTACCTTCGATCCGCTGAAAAACACGCCGGTTCCGTCGCTGGCGACCGCGTGGACCGTTTCCCCGGATGGCAAAACCTGGACCTTCACCCTGCGTCAAGGCGTGAAGTTCAACAGCAACAAATACTTTACGCCGACCCGCGATTTTAACGCCGATGACGTGCTGTTCTCCGTGCTGCGCCAGCAGGATGCCAAACATCCGTACCACAACGTGTCGCAGGGGCAGTATGAATATTTCCACGACGTCGGTCTGGATAAGCTGATTAAAGAAGTGAAAAAGGTCGACGACTACCACGTCCAGTTTGTGCTGGCGGAGCCGAATGCCGCCTTCCTCGCCGACTGGGGGATGGATTTCGCCTCTATTCTTTCGGCGGAATATGGCGACGCCATGCTGAAAAAAGGCACGCCGGAGTACGTCGATACCTGGCCAATTGGCACCGGGCCTTACGCGCTGCAGCAATATAAAGTCGACTCGTTGATTCGCTATATTGCCAACCCGCATTACTGGGACGGCGAGGTGCCGACAAAACACCTGATCTTCTCTATTACCCCGAACGTCGAGACGCGTCTGGCGAAGCTGCAAACCAACGAATGCCAGATTATCCCGGCGCCGTCGCCGGTACAGTTCCCGGTCATCAAAGGGAATAAGGATCTGGCGCTACATTCGGTTGAAGCACTCAACGTCGGCTACCTGGCATTTAATACCGAGAAAAAACCGTTTGATAACGTGCTGGTGCGTCAGGCGCTGAATTACGCCACCGACAAACAGGCGATCGTCCGCGCGGTATTTTTAGATTCTGGCGCCGTCGCCAAATCGCCGCTGCCGGCAAACATGCTCGGCTATAAGAAAGATCTGCCGGATTACGATTACGATCCGCAAAAGGCTAAAGCATTGCTGAAACAGGCGGGGCTGGAAAAAGGGGCCGAAGTGACCCTGTGGTCAATGCCGGTGCAACGGCCGTACAACCCCAATTCGCGGCGCATTGCTGAAATGATCCAGAGCGACTGGAGCAAAGTGGGCATCAAGGCCAACATCGTGACTTATGAATGGGGCGAATACCTTTCCGGCATGCGCAAAGGGGAGCACGACAGCGCGCTGTTTGGCTGGATGTCGGACAACGGCGACCCGGACAACTTTGCCGGCACCCTGTTGAGCTGTGATAATATTAAGACCGGCTCTAACGTGGCCCGCTGGTGTGATAAGTCCTATGACGCGCTGGTGAAAAAAGCGATTCTGGTCAGCGACCCGCAGCAGCGTGCCGCACTGTATGGCCAGGCGCAGGAGATCTTTTACCAGCAGGCACCATGGATCACTCTGGCAACAGGCAAAACCTTCTACGCCACGCGCAGCAACGTCACGGGCTATAGCGTGAGCCTGATGGGCAGCGATTTTTCGAAAGTAAAACTGAATTAAAGCGAAAGGAGAACAGAATGGCGCATCTGGATGACGTTATCGCCCGCGTGGATGCGGCGATTGCCGAAGGGGTCATCACCCATATGAATGAACTGCTGATCGCGCTTAGCGATGACGCTGAGCTGAGCCGCGACGAGCGCTTTACCCAGCAGCAGCGGTTGCGCACCACCATTGCACATCACGGGCGTCAGCACCATGAAGAGCAGGAGGCGCGCCGCGAGCAGTTAAACAAGGGTGGCGCCATTCTCTGACCGACCGCCTCAGAACTGGCGTCTGGCTACCAGCCAGGCGCCTGCTACCAGCATCACTGCGCCGCACAGCGGCCCCAGCAACGCCCGCCATGGCACCCCGTGCGCGCGGATAATATCGATGACTAATCCACCCACCAGCTGGCTGGCGATCAGCACCGCAATGGTGGTGGCCGCGCCGACGTTTTGATAGCCGCTGATGCTGGCGAAGACAAAAAATGACCCCAGCAGGCCCGGGATCAAGGTCCACCATTTGATACTGACCGCCAGCTCCTGAAATCCTGCGGCCCCGTGGCGCAGCATCAGGATCGTCACGAAAATAACAATCCCGACCAGCGAGTTAAGCAGCATGGCGATCAGGATAGTGGACGCCGACTGGGTGATGCGCACCATCAGGGTATTCTGCACCACCAGCCCGATGCCTGCGGCAATCAGGCAGGCAAGGGTCAACGACTGGTTCATGCACTGCCGTCCGGATCGCGGCGATCGTCAAGCTGCAGCTGCATAAAGGTCAGATCCAGCCAGCGACCAAATTTAGTCCCCACCTGCGGCATCTGCCCGGTAGTGACAAACCCCAGCGTTTCATGGAGATGCAGCGAGGCCTGATTTTGCGCTTCGATCCCGGCCACCATCACATGTTTATTGAGCCGACGGGCTTCGTTAATCAGCGCTACCAGCAGGGCGCGGCCCAACCCTTTACCCTGATGATCGGGGTGCACATAGACCGAATGCTCTACGGTATGTCGAAAACCGTCAAAAGCGCGCCAGTCGCCAAAAGAGGAGTAACCGGTAACCACACCATCTTCTTCGCTGACCAACACCGGAAAACCGGCCAGCTGCCGGGCTTCAAACCACGCAAGGCGGTTATGGGTATCGACGGTTTTATCATTCCAGATAGCGGCGGTGTGCAAGACCGCGTGGTTGTAGATTTCGGCGATCGCAGCGCAATCTTCTTTGCCAGCGTAACGAATGGACATAGCAGACCTCAGTAACTGTTCACTATAGTAGTACGACATTATTACAATACTGTACGTGACGCTGTCATCTGTTTTAGCGAAAAATTTCTTATCCCGTTCAATGTAAGGGCTTGCGAGCAATGAGACAGGCTAAGGATTTCGGAGGACATCATCTTGTTGCGGGTCAATTCATACACTATAGTACTACGCTATGAACACGACTGAAGACAATATGAATCAGCGCATTAGCGCACGCATACGCATCGAACGCGAATCTCGCGGCTGGTCGCTTAGTGACCTGGCCGAGCGTGCCGGTGCCTCTCGGGCGATGATCCACAAGATCGAGCGCGGTGAAAGCAGCCCGACGGCCTCGATGCTCGGGCGGCTTTCCGGCGCCTTTGGCATCAGTATGTCCACCCTGATCGCCAGAGCGGAGATGCAGGAAGGGAAACTGCTGCGTTTTGCCCAGCAGCCGGTCTGGCGCGATCCGCAAAGCCACTATCTGCGGCGCCACGTCTCTCCGCGCAGCGATCTGCCGATCGATCTGGTGCAGGTGGAGCTGCCGGCGGGCAGCGACGTGCCGATGCCGGCGGCGTCATACGCGCTGGCGCGCCAGCTTATCTGGCTGCAGCAGGGGGAGCTGGTTTTTGTCGAGGGCGCCACCCGGCATGAGATGCGGGCCGGCGACTGCCTCGAACTGGGGCCGCCAAACGACTGCCGGTTTATCAATGAATCCAACGCATCCTGTACCTACCTGGTGGTGCGGTTAAATCAATCTGCCTCATAATGCCAATGTGCGCGGCGCCAATTGCGACTAGCCTTGGTACAGGCTTTTAACTGGAGGAGTTTGCTATGGCTTTTCATCCACAGCGTCATCGTCGACTGGTGCTGGCTTCCCGCCCGCACGGCGAACCGACCGGGGATAATTTCCGTCTGGAAGAGGGCGATGTGCCGACCCCAGGCCCAGGCCAGCTACTGTTGCGCACGGTGTATCTGTCATTGGATCCCTATATGCGTGGCCGGATGAGCGATGCGCCATCCTATTCGCCGCCGGTGGAGATTGGCGCGGTGATGGTCGGCGGTACGGTGAGCCGTGTTGAAGTCTCCCATCACGCTGATTTTAAAGCTGGTGAATGGGTACTGGGCTATAGCGGCTGGCAGGACTATGAACTCTCCGACGGGAGCGGGCTGGTAAAGCTGGGCACCGACCCGCAGCATCCTTCCTGGGCGCTGGGGGTACTCGGCATGCCTGGGTTTACCGCCTATATGGGGCTACTGGATATCGGTCAGCCGAAGGCCGGTGAAACGCTGGTGGTGGCTGCCGCGACCGGGCCAGTAGGCGCCACGGTCGGGCAGATTGCCAAACTCAAAGGCTGCCGTACGGTGGGGATCGCCGGGGGCAGCGAAAAATGTCGCTACGCGGTGGAGACGCTCGGGTTTGATGTTTGTCTCGATCACCATGCGCAAGATTTTGCCGCCCAGCTGGCTGCGGCCTGCCCGCAGGGGATTGATATCTACTATGAAAACGTCGGCGGTAAGGTGTTTGATGCCGTTCTGCCGCTGCTCAATACCTCGGCGCGCGTGCCGGTCTGCGGCTTAGTCAGCGGCTATAACGCCACCAGCCTGCCGGAAGGGCCGGATCGTCTGCCGCTGCTGATGGGGACGCTGCTGAAAAAACGCATCCGCATGCAGGGTTTTATCATCGGTCAGGACTACGGCCATCGTATTGCTGAGTTCCAGGCTGAAATGGGCCGCTGGGTGCAGGAAGGTAAAATCAAATATCGCGAGCAGCTGATCGATGAGCTGGAACGTGCGCCCGAGGCGTTGATCGGCCTGCTGAAGGGTAAGAACTTCGGTAAAGTGGTGGTCCGCGTTTCGCCCGACGATTAACTTCGCGTCACGCTTTGCAAAACGACGATAAGCAAAACCCGGATAACGCCAGCTATCCGGGTTTTTTAGTGTTATCCCCCGGTGGCGCTGCGCTTACCGGGGAGATAAAAGCGTTACTCGAACCGCCAGGCGAGGTTCAGGCCGACGCCGTAGTTACGCCCTGGTGCTGGCTCGTAGTAGCGACCGTTGGACTCGTTAACGATAACCGAACCGACGTAACTGCGGTCAAACAGGTTGTCGATGCGGCCGAACAGATCCATATCCATCTTGCCGTAGCTCCATTTATACCCGGTGGTGAGACCGACTACCGTCCATGATGGCGCTTTGGCGGTGTTCTCATCGTTGGCCATAATATCGCTCATATAGCGGATATCGCTGCCGGCGTACCAGCCGCGGTCCGGCTGATAGCCGAATGAGGCGTACCCCATATTGCGCGCGATGCCCGGAATCCGATTGCCGTTGCAGTTGCTGTCGTCACAGACGTTGGTGCGGTAGGTCGCATCCAGCCACGTCCACGCGGCTTTCAGGCGCCAGTTCTCAGCAAACTGCTGATCCAGCCCCAGCTCCAGCCCCTGGCGGCGCGTCTTACCGGCGTTCTTATAGCTGGTACGCCCGCCGCTGCTGGCATCCACCACAATCTCGTTATCGGTATTGGTCTGGAACAGGGCCGCGGTAAACAGTCCGTTGCCGATCCGCGTCTTGCTGCCGATCTCGACCGTTTCATTGGTCGACGGCTGCAGGCCGAAGTTGAGGCCGCTCTGGTTATCCGAACGGTAGGAGAGCTCGTTAATGGTCGGCGTTTCAAAGCCGCGACCGGCGGAGAGATAGACGTTCCAGGCATCGGTCACCGCGTACTTCAATGAGCCTGCCGGCAGCCATTTGTGGTAGCTGGCCTCGCCGCTGTCATCGCCATTGCCAGTCGTAATGTACTGATCGTTGGAGTCGAACCACACCGAACTGTAGCGCACCCCGGCATCGAGGGAGAGCTTCTCCGTCAGCTGCCACTGGGTCTGCAGATAGGGATCGAGGTTCCACATCAGGTTACGTTCATTGCGACGCAGGCTGCCTTCTTCGCCGTACTGCGGCGCGCCGTTGACCATCACATAGTTTTCATACCCTTTGCGGCGCTCGCTCATGTTTTCATAGTCGAGCCCGGTGGTGAAGGTGACCGGCACCAGCAGTTCGCCGCGGTGGGTCCAGCGGGTATCAATGCCCTGATAATGGCGCGTCAGATCGATAACCCCGCCGGCATGGGTTGGGTTGAGCTGCGGCGCCCGGGGAATTGACTGATACTGTGTGGTCTCGCGCTCCCCGGCATACATCATGACGCTCAGGTCATCCTGCTCGCTGAGCGCTCTTTCGTAGCGCAGCCCCGCCTGGGTCTGTTTCGTCGATTTACGGGTGTTGTACTGGTCGCCACGAGGCGACTGGCGCGGATTACTCTGCCACTCGTCGTAGCTCAGCCCGCCGGCGTCATTGGCTTTGATATCCACGCTGTTAAACAGCAGGGTCAGCTTGCTGACATCATTGATGCGCACGCCGAGCTTAGCGTTGGCCAGGTTTTTACGGGCGCCGCTGTGGTCGCGATAGCCATGGGTGGTGAAGCGGTTGGTCGAGACGGTGTAATCGACGTCGCCGGCGTGGGTTCCGTCGCCGACGGACCCGGTCGCCTTCAGGCCGTAGTGCCAGGTTCCGAAACTGCCGTAATAACTGCTGGCTTCGATGGTCGGCGGCTGGCTGCCGGTCTGGGTCGACACATTGATCACCCCGCCGGAGGAGTTGCCGTACAGGGCAGAGAAGGGCCCGCGCAGGACCTCAAGGCTCTCCACGCTGCCAATATCAATATTCGAGGTTTGCCCCTGGCCGTCGGGCATCGTGGCCGGAATGCCGTCAACGTAGATCCGCAGTCCGCGCACGCCGTAGGTTGAGCGGGAACCAAAACCGCGAATCGATAATTGCAGATCCTGGGCGTAGTTCTGTCGGTTCTGCACCTGCAGCCCCGGCACCGCACCCAGCGACTCGGAAAGGTTCACCCGTGGGGCGGCCTGGCGCATCTCATCCCCGTTAACCACGCTGACGGCGGCGGGGGTATCAAGTTCGGACACCGTGGTCGGTGCGGCGGTGACGACCATGGTTTGTTCGTTGCTCTCGGCCAGGGCAAAGAGAGGTAACAGGAGGGCAGGAAGCGCAACCGTGCGCACGGAAAGGATTTTCATGACAGCTACTCGTAAAACGAACCAAACGGAACATATGCGCACATGTTAATCCTTTTGTAATTTTTTGAAAATTATTAACGGCATTTTAGTTAAATAATGGCACCGAATGGCTATTTTCGCGTCGTGGATGCAGAAATAGCGCTCCACTTTACCTCAAATAATGATTACTATTCGCATTTGAAAATAACGCAAAGCCATGACTTTGCATCACGGAAGCCATGTTGAGCAGGCACATAGTTGTTTTATCAAAGGGAGTCGTCATGTCATTACGTCATCTGTCCGCGCCGCGTCTGCGCCGTTCACTGCTGTTAACCTCTTTACTGCTGGCGGGGAGCTTTAGCGCTCATGCGGCAGACGAAATGCTGCGCAAGGCTGTGGGTAAGGGCGCATACGAAATGGCTTACAGCCAGCAGGAAAATGCACTGTGGGTCGCTACGTCACAAAGCCGCGCGCTGGATAAAGGCGGGATTGTTTACCGTCTGGATCCCACCACCCTCGAAGTTACCCAGATCATCCATAACGATCTGAAGCCGTTCGGCGCGACCATCAACACCACCACGCAAACGCTGTGGTTTGGTAACACCACCGACAGCACCGTCACCGCAATTGATGCGAAGACCGGTGCCGTGAAAGGCCGTCTGGTGCTCGACGACCGCAAACGCAGCGAAACCGTGCGCCCGCTGGCGCCCCGTGAGCTGGCGGTCAATGAAAAAACCAACACCGTCTACATCACTGGTCTGGGTAAAGAGAGCGTGATCTGGGTTGTGGACGGCGACAAGCTGACCCTGAAAGATACCATCACCAATACCGGCGCCATGGCTACCGGCCTGGCGGTAGATGCTGACGCCAAGCGTATTTACACCACCAATGCCGATGGCGAACTGCTGACCATCGACAGCGACAGCAACAAAATCATCAGCCGCAAAAAGCTGCAGGATGACGGCAAAGAGCACTTCTATCTGAACCTGAGCCTGGATACCGCCGGTCACCGCGCCTTTATCACCGACGGCAAACAGCCGGAAGTTCTGGTAGTCGATATCCGCGATGGCAAAGTGCTGCAGAAAATTGCCGCGCCGGAATCGCTGGCGGTGCTGTTCAACCCGACGCGTAACGAAGCCTATGTGACCCATCGTAAAGCCGGTGAAGTGAGCGTGATTGACGGCAAAACCTACAAGGTCGTTAAAACCTTCAAAACCCCGACTCACCCGAACAGCCTGGCGCTCTCCGCCGACGGTAAAACGCTGTACGTCAGCGTGAAGCAGGAATCCAGCCGTCAGAAAGAAGCCACCCAGCCGGATGACGTTATCCGTATAGCGCTGTAAATCGTTATTGAGGAGGGGGCAACCCCTCCCACCCGCCTGAATCACCCTCTGTTACAATCACCGATTGGCCTGATGAATGTAATGACATTACAATCAATACTTTCCCCGCCGTTGCGGGGCGATGGTTATCATTCCGGAGGAAGTATGAATAAGCCATTTATGGTGCTGTGCGCTGGCGCGATGCTGGCACTGCTCGCAGGTTGTAGTTCAAACTACGTCATGACAACGAAAAGTGGGCAGACCATTGTGACTCAGGGCAAGCCGCGTCTGGATAAAGACACCGGTATGACCAGCTATGTCGATGAATCTGGCAACCATCGCCAGATTAACAGCAGCGAGGTGTCGCAGCTGGTGGAAGATAATTAAGTGACAGCAGGTGGTTTGCCCGTTTCCGGGCAAACCACACCAGGTTTATTTCTGTAACGTCTGCACGCCAGGCGCTTCGCTATGAATAGCATGAACGCGTTTGCGCACGCCAAACCAGCCAGCCACCAGCACTACCGCAATCAGCGGAATCGAACCGATGGTATAGGTACCGTTCGGGTAATCGAAAGCCATCAGCACCAGCACGCTGAGCAGGAACAGCAGGGTCAGCCAGGAAGTAAACGGCGCACCCGGCATTTTAAAGCTCACATCCGCCGCTTTACCTTGCTTAATCGCCTGACGCAGTTTCATCTGACACACCACGATAAAGGCCCATGAGGCGATAATCCCCAGCGATGCCACGTTCAGCACGATCTCAAACACCTGCGACGGCACCAGATAGTTCAGAAACACCCCGAAGACATACACCACCAGCGTCGCCAGAATCCCGGCGTACGGCACGTGATGACGGCTCATCTTCGACATGAACTTCGGCGCAGAACCGCCCATCGACATCGAACGCAGAATACGCCCGGTGCAGTACAGGCCGGAGTTCAGGCTGGACAGCGCGGCGGTCAGCACCACGATGTTCATCACGCTACCGATGTACGGCACGCCCAGCTTCGTGAAGAAGGTAACGAACGGACTTTGCCCGGCCTGATAGGCATTCCACGGCAGCAGCAGCACCAACAGCACGACTGAACCGACGTAGAACAGGCCGATACGCCAGATCACGCTGTTGATTGCGCGCGGCACTACGGTCTGCGGATCTTTACACTCACCAGCGGCGGTACCCACTAATTCGATAGAGGCAAAGGCGAATACCACGCCCTGAACCAGCACCAGCGCCGGCATCAGTCCGTGCGGGAACAGGCCACCGTTATCGGTGATCAGATGGAAACCGGTGGCGTTGCCGTCCAGCGGCTTACCGCTGCCGAGGAACACCGTCCCCACCACCAGGAAGGCGACAATCGCCAGCACTTTGACCAGCGCAAACCAGAACTCCATTTCGGCGAACCACTTCACGCCGATCATGTTCATGGTGCCGACGATCGCCAGCGCGCCGAGGGCGAAGACCCACTGCGGGACATCGCCGAAGGCACCCCAATAGTGCATATACAGCGCTACGGCGGTGATATCGACAATCCCGGTCATCGCCCAGTTAACGAAGTACATCCATCCCGCCACGTAGGCCGCTTTTTCACCTAAGAATTCGCGGGCATAGGAGACGAAACTGCCGCTGGAGGGGCGATGCAATACCAGTTCGCCGAGGGCGCGTAAGATAAAGAATGAGAACAGGCCGCAGACCAGATAAACCAGCGCCAGGGCTGGCCCGGCCATCTGTAAACGCGCACCAGCGCCGAGAAACAGACCGGTACCGATAGCCCCGCCGATGGCGATCATCTGTACCTGACGGTTGCCCATCGCTTTGTGATAACCCGCTTCCTGAGAGTTTAGCCAGTGACGCTTGGCGGCGTGATGTTCCGCCGTTGTGTTTTGCTTAGTATTCATTGTGGTACCCATTTTCCTGTCAATGTCCATGAGTGGTTCTGCGCACTGCGTAGACGCAGTACGTTATGCTGGCTTTCCCATCATTCTGACGTAGGAGATAAGCAGAGCATGGCGCAGCATCCTACACGTAACGAGATAGTCACGCACGTAAAACATCACTGCACCGCACTTGCTTAAATATCAATGAGTTCAACGACGAAGGTGTGCTAACAGCAGGCTAAAGGCGGTGGTATGTTGCCGACGCCCGGGGTAATAGAGGTGATATCCGGAGAAAGACGGGGTCCAGTTTTCCAGCACCCGCACCAGCCGTCCCTTGGCCAGCGCCTCTTCGACGCTGTCCTCAGGAACGTAGGCCAGACCCAGCCCCGACTCAGCGGCGTCGATACGCTGCGGGAGGCTGTTTAAGATGATTTGCCCCTCGACGCGCACGCGTACTTCGCGGCCATCCTGCTCAAACTCCCAGGCATAAAGCCCGCCGAGGGTCGGCAGACGCATATTGATGCAGCGATGCTGTTCGAGATCGTGAGGGGTCTGCGGGGTACCATAGCGCTGCAAATAGCCCGGGGAGCCGATCACCGCCATGCGCATATCGGGGGCGATACGCACGGCAATCATATCTTTGGCCACCTGTTCGCCGAGGCGAACCCCGGCGTCAAAGCGGCCATCAACGATATCGGTCAGGCCGTTATCCACGGTAATTTCGATATTGATATCCGGGTACTGCAGCATGAAGGTTTTCAGCGCCGGCCACAGCAGGGCGCTGGTGGCATGCTCGCCGGCGGTCAGGCGAATGTTACCCGCAGGCTGGTCACGGGTATCGCGCAGGGCGGCCAGCTCCTGCTCAATCTCCATCAGATGCGGGCTCAGACGCTGGAACAGCCTTTCTCCCGCTTCCGTCGGGGCGACGCTGCGGGTCGTGCGGGAAAGCAAACGCACGTCGAGGCGGGATTCGAGATTGCGCATCGCGTGGCTGAGGGCCGACTGAGATATCCCAAGCTGGGCAGCTGCGCGGGTAAAACTGCGCTCGCGGGCCACCACCATAAACGACAGCAGGTCGTTAACGTTATCTTTTAACATCGGTTTTCCAGATTAATGAATTCTGCTCATGGTTTCTCTCTTATTTTGTAGTCTAATCAGCGCCGTGGTTTTTCGCTACTTGCAACACACCGCGCATGGTGAGAGGAACGATGATGAAGATGACTCGCAGCGGCTCGCTACATCCTGAAAAGAGCCGATGAAGACCGGCCAGCACCACATTTTTGCCGGTGAGCTAATAGCGCGCATCTCCCTTCCAGGCTAGAATATTCGGCCGCAAAAATGGCCGGGAGACAGCCATGAAAATCAACATAGTGGGTACCAGCGGCTCGGGCAAATCGACCCTGGCGCGCCGGCTGGCGCAGACGCTATCGGTTCCCTGTATTGAGATGGACACCCTGTACTGGCAGCCGCACTGGCAGGGCACGCCGGATGACGCTTTCTTTGACAAACTGGCGGCGGCCATCGACCGCCCCGACTGGGTGCTGGACGGCAACTACAACCGCAGCCGCCCGCTGAAGTGGCGTGACGTCGACATGGTCATCTGGGTTGACTACGGCTTCTGGCGGACCCTCAGGCAGGCCGTTTTCCGCGCCGTTTCCCGCGCGCGTTCACAGCAGGAACTGTGGCCGGGTACCGGCAACCGCGAAAGCTTCCGCCGCTCCTTTTTTAGCCGCGAATCCATTCTCTGGTGGACCATCACCACCTGGAAAAAGAACCGCCTGCGTTATCAAATGGATATGGCCGACCCGACCTGGCAGCACATCCGCTTTATTCGTCTGCGCGACCAGCAGCAGACCGAGGCCTTCGTGCGTCAGCTACAGCAGCAGTTTGCCGCGCACCCGGCGCCAGACTGATCCGCCGACAGCGGCAGGCGCAAAGCCTGTATATCTATTTTCCGGCAGAGCACATGTAAATAAATTGTTTCTCAACGACCGCGGCTGATTCTAATAATGCAGGCATGTTAGTTAATACGAGCCTGCGAAATGTCTTATCGAATCAGTATTCTGGATAAAAGTCCGCTGGCGGCGGGGGAAACCGCTGCACAGGCGCTGACGCGTACATTAACGTTGGCGCAACAGGCAGAAACCTGGGGCTATCACCGCTTCTGGGTTGCCGAACATCACAACACCGATCAACTTGCCAGCCCGTCACCGGAAGTGGTGATCGCCTGGAT
Source organism: Enterobacter sp. JUb54 (assembly GCF_014298075.1). GTDB lineage: Bacteria > Pseudomonadota > Gammaproteobacteria > Enterobacterales > Enterobacteriaceae > Klebsiella > Klebsiella lignicola. The sequence goes on along the minus strand of NZ_CP060418.1, from coordinate 1,494,712 downwards.
CCTCGGCCAGACCCGGCAGATTCGCGTCGGATCCGGCGGCGTCATGTTGCAACACTACAGCCCCTATAAAGTGGCGGAAAACTTTAATCTGCTGGCCGCGCTTGCCCCGGGTCGCGTAGACCTGGGTGTGGGTAAAGCGCCGGGCGGTCTGCCGCTATCAACCCGGGCGTTGCAGCAAGGGGTTCACGCCGAAGAGAAAGGGACCTTTGCCGACAGCCTCGCCCAACTGGATAACTGGCTGTCGCTGACGGAGGACACCGGCGAAGAGAGCCTGCGTGCGACGCCGGTTCCTCCACGCCGTGCCGACGGCTTTCTGCTGGGTGCCAGCCTCGAAAGCGCGGAACTGGCCGCCCGGTTGGACTGGCATTTCGTGTTTGCCGCCCACCTGAACGGCGACAAAACCCTGCTGCGCGATGTGCTGACCCGCTGGCGAGCCCTGAGCCGTCGCCAGACCATCGTGGCGGTGCAGGCGATCGTTGCCGCAGACCGGGCCACGGCGCTGGCGCTGGCAAAACAGGTCGAGGTGTGGGGCGTGGAGCTGGAAAACGGCCAACGGGTGACCGTCGGGAGCGAGGCCCAGGCGCTGGCCTTTGCCCGCCAGGCCGGAAGCCCGCCGACGCACATTGCCCGTCGGGAATCATCGCTGCTGGCCGGCACCGCCGACGAGGTGAAAGCCCGGCTCGATGCGCTGCACGCCGCCTGGCAGATCGACGAATTTATTATCGATACCCCAGTGAGTGAAGGGCAGGCGCGGCTGGATTCGCTCCGCCTGCTGGCTCAGGCCCACCATCGCACGGAGGTGCTGTCATGAGTTTTGAACAACAACTGATTGGCTGGCGCCGCGAACTGCATCAGTTCCCGGAACTCTCGCTGCAGGAGGTGGCAACCACCGCCCGCATTCGCGACTGGCTGGAAAGCGGCGGCCTGCGGGTGCTGCCCTACGAACTGAAAACCGGGCTGGTGGTAGAGGTGGGCCGCGGTGACAACATCATTGCTCTGCGGGCCGATATCGACGCTCTGCCCATTGAGGAGAACAGCGGGTTGCCTTACCGCTCGCAGCACGAAGGGGTGATGCACGCCTGCGGCCACGACATTCACACCAGCGTGATGCTCGGCGCCGCGCTTTTGCTGAAAGAGGCGGAAGCGCAGCTGCCAGGTCGGGTACGGGTCCTGTTTCAGCCCGCAGAGGAGAACTTCGGCGGCGCGAAAACGCTGATTCGTGCCGGAGCGCTGGAAGGCGTGCGGGCGATTTTCGGCATGCACAATGAACCCGGTCTGCCGCTGGGCGAGTTTGCCACCCGCGGCGGCGCCTTCTACGCCAACGTCGACCGATTTGTGTTTAAGGTGACCGGCAAAGGCGCGCACGCCGCGCGTCCCCATGAAGGCAAAGACGCGATTTTGCTGGCCAGCCAGCTGGTCACCGTGCTGCAAAGCGTCGCCAGCCGCGAGGTGAATACCCTCGATTCGGTGGTGCTCAGCGTGACGCGGATTCAGGGCGGAAATACCTGGAACGTGCTGCCGGAAAGCGTTGAGCTGGAGGGCACCTTACGGACCCACAGCAGCGAGGTACAGCAGCGCGTGAAGGCGCGGGTCAGCGAGATCGCCGCCGGGTTTGCCAGCGCCTTTGGCGCCCAGATTGATGTGTTCTGGTATGCCGGCCCGACGGCGCTGGTCAATGATGACCGCTGGGCGGCGTTTGCCAGCGAGGTCGCTGCAGAATCCGGCTACCGCATCCATGAAGCCGATTTGCATATGGGGGGCGAAGATTTCGCCGTCTATTTGCAGCATATTCCCGGCGCCTTTGTCAGCATCGGCAGCGCCAGTGAATATGGCCTTCATCATCCGGCCTATAACCCGGATGATCGCTTAATTGCCCCGGCGGCCCGTTATTTCGCGGCGCTGGCACAACGGGCGCTACAGCAGAGTTAAACGCTGTTTATCGCGCCCTGTCAGGGCTATTTAGCCAGGGCTCATGCAATTTGAAATATGACCGGTAAATTCATAAAAGGGGTTGTTATGTCTGAAAATCGGCAATTGCGCCTGGGCACCATATTACACGGCGCATCAGGAAATATGTCCGCGTGGCGTCATCCGGCCGCTCAGGCCGATGCCAGTATTAATTTTGACTTCGTCAAACAAACGGCATTAAAAGCGGAAGAGGGAAAGCTGGACTTTATATTTGTCGCCGACGGTTTATATATTAATGAAAAATCTATCCCGCATTTTTTAAACCGTTTCGAACCCCTGACGGTATTATCGACGCTGGCGGCGGTGACCCGCCATCTCGGGCTGGTTGGTACCTTATCGACCTCCTACAGCGAGCCTTTCACCACCGCGCGGCAGTTTGCCAGCCTCGACCATTTGAGCCAGGGACGCGCCGGCTGGAACGTGGTGACCTCGCCGCTGGAAGGCTCGGCAAAGAACTTCTCCCGAGCGCAGCATCCTGATCATGCGCTGCGCTATCGCATCGCCGATGAATATTTACGAGTGGTGAAAGGGCTCTGGGACTCCTGGGAGCAGGACGCGTTTATCCGCAATAAAGCCACCGGCCAGTTCTTTGATAACACCAAACTGCACACCCTTGACCATCACGGTGATTTTTTCCAGGTCGCCGGTCCGTTAAATATTGCCCGCACGCCGCAGGGCCGTCCGATTATCTTTCAGGCCGGCGCTTCGGATGACGGCAAAAAACTGGCGGCAAGCCACGCCGACGCTATCTTCACCCATCAGGCCACCCTGGCGGAAGCTCAGGTATTTTATCGCGATGTGAAACGCCAGCTGGCGGAGCACGGGCGCCAGGCGGATCAGCTGCACATTTTCCAGGGCGTCAGCGTGATTGTCGGCGACGATGCCGACGACGTGGAACAGCAATACCAGACCACCGCCGCGCTGGTGTCGATCGACGATGCTCTGAACTACCTCGGGCGTTATTTCGAACACCACGACTTTAGCCAGTATCCGCTGGATGAAGCGTTCCCGGATATTGGCGAACTGGGCAAAAACAGCTTCCGCAGCACCACCGATGAGATCAAACGTAACGCCCGTGAACGGCATTTGACCCTGCGCCAGGTGGCGCTGGAGGCCGCCAGCCCGCGCCCGCTGTTTTCTGGTACGCCAGAAGAGGTCGCCGACGGTCTGCAGCAGTGGTTTGAACAGCATGCGGCGGACGGTTTTATCATCCAGGGCGGCACCCCGGACACCTTCCCGCGCTTTGTTGACCGGGTGGTGCCGGTACTGCAGGCACGTGGGCTGTTCCGTAATGAATATCCCGGCACGACCCTGCGCGAGAGTCTGGGGCTGGCGCAGCCCGTCAACCAATTCCAACAATAAAAACAGAGAACACCGCTATGCAGAAAAAGTCACTTTTACTGGCGCTTGCGCTGGCCTTTAGCGCCCCGTCATGGGCACAGGACGTCAACATTAACGGCACCGGCGTGAGCCTGGCCGCCAATAAAGCGCCGATCCACACGGCGAAAAACCCGCAGGCCATTGCGCAGCTGCCGGCGAATTATCACTTCGCGGTGCCGGGCAAACTGACCGTGGCGGTGGCGGCGCTGAACTCGCCGCCGCTGACGGTGTTTTCCGACGATAACAAAACCCTGCTCGGCAGCGAGGTGGATATCGCCCGCCTGGTGGCCGACAGCCTGGGGCTGGAGCTGAACGTCGTCCCAACCTCCTGGGAAGACTGGCCGCTGGGGGTGGCCTCCGGCAAATATGATGCCGCGATCAGCAATATTACCGTCACCAAAGAGCGCAAAGAGAAATTCGATTTTGCCACCTACCGTAAGGACTCGTTAGGCTTTTACGTCAAAAGCACCAGCCCGCTGCAGCACATCGACAAAGCGGAAGATATTGCCGGGCTGCGCATTATCGTCGGCTCCGGGACTAACCAGGAGGCCATCCTGCTGGCGTGGAACGCTGAAAACCTGAAGAAAGGGCTGAAGCCCTTTACCCCGGTCTACACCAAAGACGATGCCGCCCAGACGCTGGCGATCCAGTCCGGCCGCGCTGACGCCTTCTTTGGCCCCAACGTGATTGGCGCATGGAAAGCGGCGCTGACCGGCAAAACCAGGCCGGTGGGCAGCGTGGATGGCGGCTGGCCGAAAGCGGCGCATATCGCGGTCACCCTGAAAAAGGGCGGCGGCCTGGTGGAACCGGTACAGACGGCATTGAACGGCGTCATTAGCAACGGCGACTACGCCAAAGTGCTGAACCGCTGGGGCGAAGGGGTCGAGAGCATCCCGCAATCAGAAATTAACCCGGCCGGTCTGGGCGACTAACAGGAGGCAACATGAGCGACGCATTCCGCGATATCTCCCCCGAAGCACCGGAACTTCAGCCGATTATTAACGGCCTGTTCGCTGAATATGCCGCGCGCTATGGCGACTACTTTTCCCGTGACGCGGAGGTTGAGCTGACCGAATGGTATCTGGCGCCGCAGGGGCTGTTCATCGTCCTTGAACGCGACGGCGAGATCATCGCCACCGGGGCCTATAAGCCAAAAGATGCCCACACCGCGGAGATCAAGCGTATCTGGACCCACCACCGTCTGCGCCAGCAGGGGCTGGCGGTAAAAGTCGTGCAGGAGCTGGAGCGGCGGGCCGTGCTGGCGGGTTACAGCCACATTTATCTGACAACCGGCTTTCGCCAGCCGGAAGCGGTGAAGCTCTATCTGAGCCAGGGATACGACGCCCAGTTTGACCTGACGCGCAACCCGGAAGAGTACAGCCAGCCGCCGTTTGACGGACGGCTGCGCTTCAGCAAAGCGCTGGCGGTCAGCGCCCTGAGCCAAAGCGCCTGAGGAGGCCACATGACGCATTCGGAAACGATAAAAGTGGTTCCGGCGCGCTACCCACTGCGCGCCGTCGGGGCGCTGCTGGCGCTGCTGGTGCTGGCGGGCGTGGTGCAGTCGGTGGCCTTTAACCCGCGCTGGGAGTGGGCGGTGTTTGCCCGCTGGTTCTTCGACCCGGTGATCCTTGAAGGGCTGGGGCAGACCCTGCTGTTGACGCTGATCGGCACTGTCCTCAGCGTGCTGTTCGGCGGCGTGCTGGCGCTGGCCCGGCTCTCTTCCTCCTGGTTGTTGAGCAGCCTTGCCTGGGGCTATATCTGGCTGTTCCGTTCGCTGCCGCTGATAGTGGTGCTGATCATTCTCTACAACTTTTCCTATCTGTACGACACGCTGTCGATTGGCATCCCGTTTACCGCCTTTAGCTGGGGGAGCTACCAGACCATCAACGTACTGGGGCAATTTTCGACGGCGGTGGTCGGGCTGACCCTGGTGCAGAGCGCCTACACCGCCGAGATTATTCGCGGCGGTTTCCTTGGGGTTGATCACGGGCAGTATGAGGCCGCGGCGGCGCTGGGGCTGCCGGCATGGCGCCGCACGCTGCGGATTATTCTGCCGCAGGCGCTGCGGACGATTTTGCCCGCCGGCTTTAACGAAATTATCAGCCTCGCCAAAGGCACGGCGATGGTCTACGTGCTGGCGATGCCGGAGCTGTTTTACACCATTCAGATGATCTACAACCGTACCCAGGAGGTGATCCCGCTGCTGATGGTCGGCGCCGTCTGGTACCTGGTGATCACCAGCGTGCTGTCAGTGATTCAGTATCTGGTGGAACGCGCTCTGGCCCGCAGCGAACGCCGCTCGGCGGTGAACTCGCCGCGTCGTCGGCAGCTTCAGGAAACCGCCCCGCAGCCGCAGCAGAAACCGCAGGAGGCCATCCATGCCCAACTCTCTTAACGGCCATATTTCGATTACCGGGGTCAGCAAGTACTTCGGTCGCCACAAGGCGCTGGACGATGTGTCGCTGGAGATCCCTCCCGGCACCGTCACGGTGATCCTCGGCCCTTCCGGGTCTGGCAAGTCCACGCTGCTGCGCACCATTAACCATCTGGAGCGGGTAGATGAAGGATTTATCCAGATTGACGGGGACTATATTGGCTACCGCCGCGAGGGCGACAAGCTGTATGAACTGAAAGAGAAAGCGATTCTGCGACAGCGCGTCAACGTCGGCTATGTCTTCCAGAACTTCAATCTGTTCCCGCACCTGACGGTGCTGGAAAACCTGATTGAAGCGCCGATTGCTCACAAGCAGGCGACCCGCAAAGAGGCGATAGCCCGCGCCTATGACCTGCTTGATGTGGTGGGCCTGCGCCACAAGGCCGATGCCTGGTCGCGGCATCTCTCCGGCGGGCAGCAGCAGCGCATCGCCATTGCCCGGGCGCTGGCCCTCAAGCCGAGAGTGATTCTGTTTGATGAACCGACCTCGGCGCTCGATCCTGAGCTGGTGGGCGAAGTGCTCGACGTGATTAAAAAGCTGGCGCGCTCCGGCACCACGCTGGTGGTGGTAACCCACGAAATCGGCTTCGCCCGCGAAGTGGCCGACAAAGTGGTGTTTATGGTGGAGGGCAAAATCATCGAACAGGGCAGCAGCGATGAGGTGCTCAACCATCCGCAACATCCGCGAACGCGGCAATTTTTATCGAAGGTGCTGGCATGAAAACAAGGACAAGTGTGTTGGCGCTCGCCGCCATTTCAACGGTGATGGCAGCCGACGTGCAGGCGGACATCGACCTGAAGGCCAACGAAACGCCGCTGCCGGTGACGGCGGATCCCACGGCGATCGCCAGGGTCCCGGCCAACTACCGTTTTGTGGAACCCGGCACGTTGACGGTGGCCATTTCGGCGCTGAACTCGCCGCCGCTGGCGCTGCTGGCAAGCGACAACCGCACGCGCATCGGCAGCGATCCGGATATCGCCCGTCTGCTGGCGGGAAGTTTAGGGCTCAAGCTTAAGCTGGTGCCCACGGCGTGGGAAGACTGGCCGCTGGGGATCACCTCCGGGCGCTATGATGTGGCGCTGGTCAATATCGCCGTCACCGAGCAGCGTAAAACGAAGTTCGATTTCGCCACCTATCGCGTCGATTCGCTGGCGTTTTCCGTGAAGTCGACCAGCAATATTGCGCAAATCAGCGGTCCGGCGGACCTCTCGGGTCGCAAGGTGATCGTCGGTTCCGGTACCAATCAGGAGCGTATTTTGTTGGGCTGGAACGAGGAAAACAAAACGGCAGGGCGCCCGCCGGCGCTGCCGGTCTATCTGACCGATGACGCTTCTGGCAATCTGTACATCCAGTCCGGGCGCGCCGACGTCTTCTTTGGCCCGCAGTCGACGGCGGCTTACAAAGCGGCGCTGAGCGGCACCACCAAAGTGGTGGGGTTGGGGCCGAAGAAAGCCTGGGTGGCGACCACCACCAACAAGGGCAACGGCCTGGTGTATGCGCTGCAGGCGGCGCTGGACGGCGCTATCGCGCGCGGGGAGTATCAGCAGGTGCTGGCGCGTTGGGGAGAGCAGGGCGAGGCGGTGGCGCAATCAGCGGTGAACCCGCCGGGTATTACCTACTAAAAAACCGCTGTTTCGCAGGAGTGTGTTGCGAAACAGCGGGGGCGATATTCGCCAGGGATTTAACTTCAGGCAAGGCGCGGGGTGAGGGTTATCCGGTCCAGCGGGCCGACCACAAACAGGTATGAGAACAGGCCCAGTACGCCCATGGAGCCGACATACAAAATGGCGTAATCAAACGAGTGGGTGTTGGCGAGGATCACCCCAATCACCAGCGGGGTGATGATGCTCGCCAGGTTACCGCACATGTTAAACACGCCGCCGGCAATGCCGAGCATCTCTTTCGGCGAGGTATCGCTGAGAATGCACCAGCCAAGGTTGCCAAACCCTTTGGCGAAGAAGGCCAGACTCATGGCGGCGATGACGACCACTTCCGAACTGGTATAGTTAGCCACGACAATCACGCAGGAGAGCAGCATGCCGCAGATCACCGGCAGTTTACGGGCGGTGGTCAGGCTGTAGCCCTGTTTCAGCAGCCAGTCGGAAAAGACGCCTCCCAACAGTCCGCCGATGAATCCGGCGATCGCCGGGATACTGGCGACGAAGCCCACCTTCAGAATCGACATCCCCTTGGCCTGATACAGATAGGTGGGAAACCAGGTCAGGAAGAACCAGGTAATCGACGTCACGCAGAACTGGCCGATATAAACGCCGATCATCATCCGGTTGACGCAGACGCTTTTAATCTGCGCGAGGGTGAGTTTCTGCTGTATTTTACGACTACCCAGCTCCGGCTCGCCGCCGCCATCGCGGATATAATCGATTTCCTGTTGATTGATGCCTGGGTGCTGTAGCGGATCTCTGACTTTAATCAGCCAGAATATCCCCAGTACCACCCCGATGGCGCCAATATAATAAAAGACGTAATGCCAGCTTAAATTATGCAAAATAATGGTCATCAACGGGGTAATAATACCCAGAGAGATATATTGTGCCGCCTGGTAAACCGAGGTGACGAACCCTCGCTCTTTATTCGGGAACCACTGGACGCTCAGGCGGCTATTGGCGGGAAACGCCGGCGCTTCTATAGCCCCCATCATCAGGCGTAAAATAATCAACACGATCAGTGGGCTGGCGTACAGGTAGATGGTGCCCTGAAACATGGTGACGACGGACCAGCCAATTAATGCAAAGCCGTAGACTAGGCGGGAGCCATATTTATCCAGCAGCCAGCCGCCGGGGATCTGCATCACCACATACGAAATCCCGAATACCGAAAAAGCCAGCCCCATGGCTTCGGGATCGAAACCTAACTCTTTACTCATCATCGGGGCAACGACGGACAAGGTTGCCCGGTCGGCATAATTAAATACGGTGGCGAGAAACAGAAATATCAAAATACCATAACGCACTTTGCTGGGTTTTATTGGCGTTGTCATGTTATTCAACTCCTTTACAGGGTTGCATTGTAGGTACAGCGGATTTCAGCCGTGAATCGGCCGGTAGCCCGGATACGGCGCTTGCGCCGCAATCCGGGGAAATTGATTAAGGGCGCTGACCAAACTCGCAGCTGTGCTGGGTCCAGCGGCGGGCCTGTTCGCTGAGGGTGAAGCCCAGGCCGTGGCGTTCAGATACCCACATCCGCCCGTCGCGCAGCTCCAGCTGTTCGTTAAACAGCGGGTTAAGCCATTCGAAATGTTCCAGCCACGGCTCCAGCGGGTAGGCGGCGGCGAGATGCAGGTGGACCTCCATGGCAAAATGCGGTGCCAGCTTGCGGCCATGCTTCGCGGCGAGATCCATAATTTTGAGGAACGGCGAGATGCCGCCCACCCGCGGAGCGTCGGGCTGAACCACGTCGCTGGCGTTGCCGAGGATCAGCTGTTCATGTTCACGGAAGCTGGTCAGCATTTCACCGGTGGCGATAGGGGTGTCCAGCGCCGCGGCAAGCTGGGCGTGGCCTTCGACATCGTAGGCGTCCAGCGGCTCCTCAATCCACACCAGATTGAACCCTTCCATTTTGCGCCCCATGCGGATGGCGGTTTCACGATCCCACTGCTGATTGGCGTCGACCATCAGCGGGAAATCATCCCCCAGCACTTCCCGCACCGCCGTCAGACGACGAATGTCTTCGGCGGTGTTGGGCTGGCCGACTTTGAGTTTGATCCCGCCGATGCCGTTTTCCCGCGAGATAGCCACGTTCTTCAGCACCTGATCCAGCGGGGTATGCAGGAATCCGCCCGAGGTGTTGTAGCACTGCACGGAATCGCGGTGGGCGCCGAGGAGTTTGGCTAACGGCAGCCCGGCGCGTTTGGCTTTCATATCCCACAGCGCGATATCGATAGGGGAGATAGCCTGCACCGCCATGCCGCTGCGGCCCACGGAAGCCCCGGCCCACAGCAGCTTGGTGTAGATCTTATCGATATCATTCGGATCTTCGCCGAGCAGGTTATCGGCAATCTCTTTGGCGTGGGCGTAGATCCCCTGGCCTCCGGCCCGTTTCGAGTAGCTAAAGCCGACGCCTTCATAACCATCACGGGAGCGGATTTCGGCAACGATAATCGCCACTTCGGTCAGCGGTTTTTGCCGACCGGTGAGCACTTTGGCATCGCTGACCGGCGTCGCCAGCGGTAAAAAGGCCAGTGACAGTTTGACGTGAGCAATGCGGTCGCCGGTTTCAGCCGCGGTTTTGGCCCCGAGGGTTTTGGCGTAGCTCACGGACTCGGAATTTGCGCTAAAGGTCATGGTAGGTTCCTTTCAGGTTATAAAATGTTTGCGCTAACATTTCTAATCCTGAACGCTGACTTGCGCCATCGCATTGACTTTAATTTGTACAAACGATCACAACTGACGATAATTTAGGGTGAAATTATGCAAGTGACATCACGATCCAAGCAGGTTTGTGAAAAGCCACAATAATCAATGATAGCGATAACATTTAATGGGCGGCAACGCTGATAGTATCGGGCTGAGAGCGGCAGAGGCTGGCAATTGCGAGGGGCATCATCAATAATGCCCACAGGAAAACGACTCAACACAGGGGCTTCGTCGTGAAAAGCAGAAAACCGTCGCGGGCGCCGACGCTGGATGATGTCGCTCGTAGCGCCGGGTTGTCATCGATGACGGTCAGCCGGGCGCTAAATACCCCGCAGCTGGTGCGCCCGAAAACGGTGGAGAAAGTGATGCAGGCGGTGCAGGCTACCGGCTATATCCCCAATGCGCTGGCGGGTGGACTGGCGTCGCGGCGAAGCAAACTGATCGCGGTGGTGGTGCCGCAGATCAACAACAATATGTTTGTCGATACCATCCAGGCGCTCAGCGATACCCTGGCGGCGCGCGGCTATCATATGCTGCTGTGCGTGGCTGGCTACAGTCGCCAGACCGAAGCCGAACTGGTGGCGACCTTACTCTCACGCCGCCCGGATGGTGTGGTGTTGACCGGTATTCAGCACGCTGCGGCGCTGAAAAAAACCATTCTTAATGCCGCCATTCCGGTGGTGGAAATCTGGGATCTGACCCCCACGCCGCTGGATATGCTGGTGGGCTTTTCGCATGAGAAGGTCGGCGAAACCATCGGCGAGTTTCTACTGCACAAAGGCTACTGTCGCCCGGGACTGCTATGGGCCGCAGACGCGCGCGCGGCGCTGCGTAAGCAGGGGCTGCGCGCCGCGCTCAGCAAAAACGGCATATCCGCCGCACCGCAGATTGAAGTGCCGCTGCCGGCGTCACTGGCGTTGGGACGTCAGGGCCTGGCGCAGCTGCTGGATTCCGCCTCGTTTGATGTCATCGTCTGCAGTTCGGACACGCTGGCGCAGGGGGCGATCATGGAAGCCGAAAGCCGTGGCCTGCGCGTGCCGCAAGACCTGGCGGTGATTGGCTTTGGCGATCTGGATTTTGCCGCCAGCAATCGCCCGGCAATCACCACCGTCAGCGTCGACCGCCACGCCATTGGCGAACAGGCGGCGACGCTGCTTGCTGACCGCATCGAAGGACGCGAGGAAGGCGAGGTGATTATTGATATCGGTTTTCAGCTGGTGGCGCGCGAGTCGGCGTAGACGGATCAGCGCAGCGCCACCGGGGAATGACGCCAGAACCGCCGGTTTCTGCCTACACTTAGCGTTTAACGTGGAGGCCGAATATGATCACCGTTTATGGCGCACTCGGCTGGGGCTCGGCGATTAGCGAGCTGATGCTGACGCTGGCCGGGATGCCTTACCACTTTGTTAACGTCGGGGGCTTTGACCAACCTGGCCCGCAGCGCGATCGCCTCAAACAGCTAAACCCGCTGTGTCAGGTGCCGACCCTGACGCTGGATGACGGTCGCGTGATGACTGAGTCCGCAGCGATCGCCCTGATGATCCTCGACCAGCGTCCGGATCTGGCGCCCGACCCGGGTACGCCCCAGCGTCAGCAGTTTCAGCGCCTGCTGATCTGGCTGGTGGCCAACGTCTATCCCACGTTTACCTATGCGGACTATCCGCAGCGCTGGGCCGCCGATGCGCCCGAGCAGCTGCGGGAAAACTGTATTCAGTATCGACAATCACTCTATCTGTGGCTGGAGCAGCAGCTGGCCGCCGCGCCGTACGCGCTGGGGGCGGAGATAACCCTGCTGGATTGCTATATCGCGGCGATGTATTCATGGGGGCCGCGGCAGGCGTGGTTTGACGGGCATACGCCGAAGTTGGCTGCGGTGGCGGAAACGGTCTATCAACGGCCTGAGCTTCAGCCGGTGCTACGTGACAACGGGTTGATTTAAGGCACAAATAGCGAACCGATACCTCGGGGCTATGCTAATTTATCGCACTGACACTAAGGAGCCTGCTATGCCACATGTTGATATTAAATGTTTTCCCCGTGAACTGGCCGATGAACAAAAAACCGCGCTGGCGAACGACATCACCGAGGTGCTGATTCGCCACCTCAGCAGCAAGGACAGCGCGGTGAGCGTTGCCCTGAACCAGGTTGAACCCGGCGACTGGCAGCAGGTCTGGGACAGCGAAATCGCCCCGCAGATGGAGCAGCTGATTAAAAAGCCCGGCTACAGCATGTAATCATCGAGTGACCCCGGATGGCGGCGCGATGCGCCTAATCCGGGCTACGGAATGGTGCAGTTTGTAGCCCGGTCAGCGTAGCGCCACCGGGAATCCCGGATGGCGGCCCGGGCCACAGTATTGTGCGGAATGTAACGACAAAAGGGCGCATTTATCTGGCATTGATCTATTCGAAAAACGAAAGGGATGAATTAAGCCAGGAACAAAAAAGGATGTTAAGACAGGTTGCTGGTTTATTAAACTAATATATAAACAGTAAGTCAGGCTGAGCAAACATTTGTAGCGACAGAGAGCCAACTGAGGTGTTTATGAAAGATGAATTGTTTGCCGATCTGCTGGCCAGTGCAGAAGAGATGGTCAGGATTGAAAAAGGCGAGCAAACGCCAAAGGTAGAGCATATTCATACCTTTAGCGAGATTGACGTGAGAGCGATACGGGAAGCAACTGGTTTGAAACAGCAGGATTTCGCGGTTGCCGTTGGCGTCAGCTATGAGCTGGTAAAAAGCTGGGAAACCAAACGACGTCAGCCAACCGGCCCCTCAAGGAAGTTGCTTTTACTGCTTCAAGGCAATCCAGTTATTATTGATAAATTAAAAAGCATTTAAAATAAGATGCTCAAAGGCAGGATTGTTTTATTTTGGCTGTTTTTACAAAAATTGAGATAAAAAGGATAGTTAAAAACCTGCATTTATAACTGCTATCTGTCTTCATTATTATTCCACTGGATAGCCAGTCGTCCTGTCTTAAGCCCAGCGAAGACCGACGCCGGGTGCAGCGTTAAGATACCCCGGATGGCGGCGCAGGGCGCCTTATCCGGGCTACAGTATTGTGCGGTGTGTAGCCCGGTCAGCGCAGCGCCACCGGGAAATACCCCAATATATCCCTCGCAAAAGTTGCCGCGTCGCTGGGGAGATTATTTCAAGGGAATATTCTGCTCTTTTGCCCATCTACGCAATCGGACACAAGCGTTGGCGTAGGGTGACGAGGTGTTTAGTGAAATCATCCGCCCAAGCGTCCATTTGCCGTACCACGGGCGACCGTACAGTGCCTCGTCGTCACTGGTCGCGATTTGGACCATTATCTTCTGCTTAACCTCATGTAGGTCAGCCAGTAAAGAAGTGAAGTCCCGCGAAGGATAATCGCCATAAAACTTCTGTGCCAACTGCCCAAGCTGATTCCATTAAAAACCGGTTTCAGGAAGGTCTACAGGCGTTTGTGCTTTGTCGAGAGTAATCCATTTAAGCACCAGTTCGTTCCATCCCAACAAATAACAGACCAGATCGCGTACGCTCATGACTGTGCCTTGCGCATGACCAGGTAAGTTTTTTTCAGCTGCTTTTTCCTTGGGGATATGCGCAAGGTAATTTGCTAATGTGGTGAAGTTTTTGTCAATAGCTTGCAGAAGCTGAATCTGGGTTTGCGGTATGCTCATCGTGAGTTCCTTTCTGAGATGATATGGATGATTCCCGGATGGCGGCGCGATGCGCCTAATCCGGGCTACAGTATTGTGCGGTGTGTAGCCCGGTCAGCGCAGCGCCACCGGGGAGTTGGCCGCAGGATATTATCCCGCCAGCGCCTGCAGGTGCTGCTGCATATTACCGGTTACCGCGGCGGCATTGATGTGATCAAAATAGCCATACCAGCCGCTGGCAGCGATACCGGCCAGCAGGGCATCGCGGGCCTGGGCGTCAGGAAAACGCCAGATCCCCAAAAAGCGGTGCGGAGCCGCGTTGTCGATGGCCGTATCGGTTTCCGCCAGCGTCAGCAGTTCAACCCCCCATTGTGCAAGACCGCTCATCCCGGACTGAATGCCCTGAATAAACGCGCTACGTTGCGCCTCTGACAGCGCGTGCCAGGCGGCGTTGGGAGTGTAGAGTTCAACCAAATAATGAGACATGTTTGCTGCTCCTTTACGTTGTGTTTTAACACGAATCAGATGCGGCTTTTCCCGCCAGCGTTCCGGCGGCGACTTTCGCCAGCAGGCCAGCCAGTTGGCTGCGCTCCGGCGCCGAGAGATGGCTGAACAAACCGGCAATCCAGCGGCTGTGTTGGGCAAAAACCTTGCCGATCAGCTGCTTGCCTTCGGGGGTTAATGCAATACGCATCGCCCGGCCATCAAGAGGGTCGGCATGACGTTCAATCAACTGGTCGCGCTCAAGACCGTTCAGCAGACCGGTGATCGTCGCCCGGGTGACGCCGGCTCTTTCTGCCAGCACGTTGGGGGCGAGGCCCTCAGGCGCGGCATCAAGCAAAAACAGCAGCACGAAGCGCCCCTCGGATAGCCCCCAGGGTGCCAGCAGCGTCGCGCAATCGCGGTCGATGGCGGCAGCTAACGACAGGGTCTGAAAACAGAGGCGGATATTGTCCACATCGGCAAGCTGATGACGTTCGGCTTCCTGCAGTAGCGATAGGTATTTTTGTTCGAGCTCCATAGTGGCCTCCGTCAGATAGTATGGTGCCTAACTATATGCCTGAAGCAATGAACGATCAACCTGCTAAAAAAGAGAGTGTCGCGGGGAGAAGGCAGGCTCAGAGCCTGGCCCATTAGGCTATTTTATTTGCCATTTTGGCCCTGGGCAGTGCTCACCATCCTCACGTACTGCGTGTTCGCTCCGGTGGTTCTGCGCTGTCCGTGGCCAAACTGGCTGCATCAATCTACGCCTACTGGGATAGGCTCTTAACCACCTGCCTCGGTAAAGAAAGGTTACTCTTCCGGCATATTGGCCTGCACGTGGCGGCCGCTGGCGACAAAATTTCCGGTGCCGAGATGATGCAGCGTATTGAGCTTATCGTCGTCGAACTGCCAGCGACCGGTAGCAAATGCGCGCTCATCGGCGGCAGCGGAAACTACCTCGCCAAACAGGGTATCGTACTGCTCCTGGGCTGAGCCTGACGGGAGCAGGCGGCACTCCATCCACGCCAGACACTTCTCTTCGATTAACGGCAGTCCCAGAACCGGGCCGTTGACCACCGGAATACCGTAGGCGTTGAATTTATCCTCGTCCCGCCCGCTGATGCTGCCCACGGCATAGGTCCAGCTGGCCGCAGCCACCCCGGGAACCACGATGCCGAAGGTGCCGTTGCGCTCGATAATTTCCCGCGTCCAGGCGCTTTTATCCACCACGATCGCCAGCCGGGGCGGCGCGAATTCGACGGGCATAGACCATGCGGCGGCCATCACATTGCGGCGTTGCGTCTGGGCGTCATAACTGGTGATCAGAATGGTCGGGCCATGATTGAGCAGGCGACTGGCGTACTGGAGTTCCACGTGGCGAAAACGGCTCATAAGCGTTCCTTGGTAAATGGGTCTGATGCCAGACAACACGTTAATCCGCAATGAAAACGTAATCAATACGTCATACAGGCTCCCTATAGTCGGCACCACTAAATCCCAAAGAGGATCACAACATGGAAGCTCTCCTGTCTTTATCACAGGTGAGCGCGGCCCGTCAGGTGTTAACCGCGGGCAGAGCATCGCTTTCCCAACGGGGAGGGCGAGAATGCGCGCGCTGACCAGCATCACACTCGATGGCGTCTCATTCGCCTTCGGTCCCCAGACCGTTCTTCATCAAATCGACCTGCAGATCGACGCGGGCAGCATCGTGGCGCTTTTAGGGCCGTCGGGCTGCGGCAAAAGCACCTTGCTGCGTCTGCTTGCGGGACTCACCGTGCCCGCCAGCGGCGAAATTCGTTTCGGCGACCGGCTGGTGGCAAAACGCGGTTGGGCAATGCCGCCGGAGCAGCGCGACATCGGCATGGTGTTTCAGGATTACGCCCTGTGGCCGCACATGACGGCGGCGCAGAACGTCGCCTTTCCGCTACGGATGCGCGGCGTATCGCGGCATGACCGACAAAAGCGAGTCGCTGAAGCGCTGGCGCTGGTGGGCCTCAGCGGTTTCGCCGAGCGTAAGCCTTCCGGATTGTCCGGCGGGCAGCAACAGCGCGTGGCCCTGGCTCGCGCCATCGTCGCTGAACCCCGGGTCCTGCTGTTTGATGAGCCGCTCTCCAATCTCGATAGCGAACTGCGGGAGTCACTGTGCGTGGAGATGAGCCGTCTCTTGCGACAGTTGGGGATCACCGCCGTATACGTCACTCACGATCGCCGCGAAGCCGAGCTGCTGGCCGACAGAATTGTTCATCTCTCGGCGGGCGCCATCGCCGCCGTGCGCACCGTTACTTCATCCTCAGGGGAACTTGCATGAAAACTGTTATGACCATTAAGAAAGGAGCTGCGCTCGCGATGCTGTTGTCCGCCACCATGATGTCCAGCGCCCATGCGCTGACCGTATACACCGCCGGTCCCGGCTCGCTGGCGAAGAACCTTGCCAGCGGCTATGAGAAGAAAACCGGAGTGAAGGTCAATATTTTCCAGGCCACCACCGGCAAGGTGATGGCCCGTCTGGAAGCCGAGCAGGCCAACCCGCAGGCGGATGTGCTGATCTCTGCCTCCTGGGATACCGCCGAGGATTTACATCACCGCGGCTGGCTGCTGCCGTACCAGAGCGCCAATGCCGATAAGGTGCCGGCGAACCTGAAAACGGCGGATTATGTCGCGCAGGGGATCTCGGCGCTGGGTATCGTCTGGAATACCAAAAGCGGGACCCCGGAGCCGAAAGAGTGGCGCGACCTGACCGAAGCGGCGTTCAAGGACAAAGTGACCACGCCGGACCCGGCGCTCTCCGGCGCATCGCTGGATTTGCTGATCGGGTTACAAAATGGCATGGGCGATAAAGCCTGGGCGCTGTTTGACGATCTGAAGCGCAACGGCATGGTGGTCAGCGGGCCGAACGCTCAGGCGGTTACCCCGGTGATGCAGGGGGCGAAAGCGGCGGTATTCGGCGCGGTGGATTATGTCTCCTATGGCAACATCCATCAGGGCGAATCCCTGAAGGTGATTTTCCCCGCCAGCGGCACGGTGATTGCGCCGCGTCCGATGATGATCCTCAAGACCAGCCAGCATGCTGATGATGCCAAAGCCTTCGTTGATTATGTTCTGTCGCCGGAAGGCCAGGCGCTGGTTGCCGATGCCTGGCTGATGCCGGCGCGCAGCGATGTCCAGGCCAGGCGCCCGCTGCTTAATGAGCTGAAGATCCTACCGACCACCAGCGATGGCAGCAGTGAACGTAGCGCGGTGCTGTCCCGATTCAATACGCTGTTCGCACAGTAAACCGATGTGTCCCCAACGTATCCGGGGGATCCGGTCTGGCACATTTCCCGGAGGCGGCGCTGGCGCGCCTGTCCGGGCTACCGGACTATCAGCGACGTAGCCCGGTCAGCGCAGCGCCACCGGGGCCGGCACATTTCCCGGAGGCGGCGCTGATGCGCCTGTCCGGGCTACTGGATCATCAGCGACGTAGCCCGGTCAGCGCAGCGCCACCGGGGCCGGCACATTTCCCGGAGGCGGCGCTGGCGCGTCTGTCCGGGCTACCGGACCATCAGTGACGTAGCCTGGTCAGCGCAGCGCCTCCGGGGATCGGGCGACAGAACTGCCGATAGGTTGCGGGCGATTATTTTCCAGGAACATGCCGTGAAACAAACATTGATATCCGGGTTTACGCTGACCGCGCTGCTGGTGCTGGTGGCGTTACCGTTGTTATTTATCGTCCTGCAGGCGATATTTCCGCACTTCAGCGCCGGTTCGCTGGACGGGGCATTGAGCGGCGTTTCGACGCTGGCCAAAGAACCGCAGCTGCTGTCGATGCTCGGCGGCACCCTGTGGGTCGCCGCTGGCGTGGCGCTGATAAGCGTGCTGATTGGCCTGCCGCTGGGGGTATTGCGCGGTCTGTTTACGCTGCCGATGCCGCGCCTGTGGGATCTGCTGTTCCTGATCCCGTTTCTGACGCCGCCCTATATTTCGGCCCTGTCGTGGATGCTGGTGCTGCAAAGCAACGGCTATCTGCAACAGCTCACGGGCTGGGATCTTAACGACCTGCTGTTCAGCCGCAGCGGGATCGTGCTGGTGATGACCTTTAACATCTTCCCGGTGGTCTATTTCGCCGTTTCCCGCAGCCTGCTGGCGAGCGGTCAACGGCTGGCGATGGTGGCCCGCGTGCATGGCGCCAGCGCCTGGCGGGCCTTCTGGCATATCACGCTGCCGATGCTCTCGCCGGCGCTGGCGGCGGGGATGCTGCTGGCGTTTACTCTGGCAATTGAAGAGTACGGCGTTCCGGCGGCGCTGGGCTCGCGGGCCGGGCTGACGATGCTCACCGTCGGCATCGAGAAAAAACTCGCCGACTGGCCGATTGATTTACCCGGCGCCTCGCTGCTGTCGCTGTTGCTGATCGCGGTGGCGCTGCTGGCCTGGTGGCTGCAAAAGCGGCTTACGGGCGATACAGAGGTCACCAGCGTGACCGGCAAGCCGGGAGAGAACAGCGGTGCCAGCCTCGGCTGGCTGGCGACGCCGGCGGTACTGCTGATGGCCGGCGTTGGCGGGCTGGCGGTGGTGCTGCCGGGGGCCTCGATGGTGCTGACCAGCCTGATGGGCACATTATCCGGCGGTATTCACAGCGATAATTTTACCTTGCGTCATTTTACCGCGCTGTTTGCCCAGCAGGGCGATGCGCTGTCGGCGTTGGGGACCAGCCTGTCGCTGGCGCTGGCGTCGGCATTGATTGTCGGGCTGATCGGACTGCTGGCGGCCTGGCTGGTGCTGGTGCAGAAAATCAAGGGCAGCGCCCTGGTCGATGCCTTATCGTTGATGCCGGCGGCGCTCCCGGGGGTGGTGGTGGGCGTGGGGTTGATTCTGCTGTGGAACCAGCCGTTCTGGCCGGTTTCGCCCTATAACAGCTGGTTTATGCTGCTGCTCTCCTATTGCTGCCTGCTGTTGCCGTGGCCGGTGCGCTATGTCGGCAGCGCACTGCGCCAGCTCGGCACCAACCTCGAACCGGCAGCGCGGGTACACGGCGCCACGCCTCTGCAGGCGCTGCGTTTAATCGTCCTGCCGCTGGTGTTTCCGGCGCTGCTGGCCGCCATGCTGATGGTGTTTGCGGTGGCCTCGCGCGAGCTGGTGACCTCGCTGCTGCTGGCACCGGCCGGTACCCAGACCGTAGCGGTGTTTATCTGGCGCCAGTTTGAGCAGGGCTCGGTCGGGCAGGGAATGGCGATGGCCTCGCTGACGCTGTTGACCGGGCTGGTATTGATGCTCAGCGCGTTGGCGTTAATGCAGCGGAGCACACGCGAATAAATACGACCGCACAAAATAGACGGTCAAACGGCAAAAATAGGCTATAAATGTCGGACACCGATTGCTGGAGGCATTGATGAGTCCATTTTTAAGCGCCTATTTTTCCCGTCTGGGCTGGACGGGAACCCCTGATGTTTCTATCGACACCTTGCGCGACCTGCATATTCACCACAACAGCGCCATCCCGTTTGAAAATCTGGATGTGCTGTTGCCCCGGGAGATCCACCTTGACGATCGCACGCTGGAAGAGAAGCTGGTGAACGGTCAGCGTGGCGGCTACTGCTTCGAGCAAAACGGTCTGCTGGAAAGAGCGCTGCGCGAGCTGGGCTTTAAAGTCCGCAGCCTGTTGGGAAGAGTGGTGCTGGCGAATCCGCCGCAGATGCCGCCGCGTACCCATCGTTTGCTGCTGGTAGAAGTGGAGGGCGAACGCTGGATCGCCGATGTCGGTTTCGGCGGGCAGACGCTGACCGCACCGATTCGCCTGCTGGCGGATGTCGAGCAAGCCACCCCGCACGGTGAGTATCGCCTGCTGTGTGAGGGAGAGGCCTGGACGCTGCAGTTCAGCCACCACGGCCACTGGCAGTCGATGTACCACTTTGACCTCGGTCACCAGTACGCCTCCGACTATGTGATGGGCAATTTCTGGTCGGCCCACTGGCCGCAGTCGCATTTCCGCCACCATCTGCTGATGTGCCGCCATCTGCCGGACGGCGGCAAAATGACTTTAACTAACTTCCACTTCACCCACTGGGATAAGCACCATGTGGTTGAGAAGATTGACTTCCCGGACGTTCCGGCGCTGTATGCCGCGCTGCAGTCCCGTTTCGGCCTCGGCGTCGATGATGCCAAATATGGTTTCAGCGAAGCGGAACTGGCAGCGGTGATGGCGGCGTTTGATACCCATCCGGAAGCCGGTAAGTAGGGCGCTCAAGGGCCGGAAACGACGTTCTCCGGCCCGCATCCGTCGTCACCGCGTAACCGGGACATCCGTTAAACAGAACATCTTGCCGCCGCTGAACGACCAGTCTTCCGGCTCGGTAAAGCCGATCACCACCATCACCTCGTGCGGACTGATGCCCAGCGACTGTTCAAGTCGCGTCACTAAATCCTGATAAAAACGCTGCTTTTGCAGAGGGCTGCGCGGCTTACCGGCGGTTATCTGAAACAGCAGGAAATCATCGCTGCGCCCGGCTTCAGCCGTGCAGAGATAGTGCGGGTTAACTATCCGCTGCCCTGAACGGTAGCAATCGAACAGCTGAAAGCAGTCACCGGCCGGGACCGAAAAATGGTCTTCCAGCGCCTGCTGTAACGCGGTGCTAATCGCGGCGTGCCAGGGGGCGAAACGTTGCTCTGAAATCGCAATGCGGGTTACGGGCATCGTCGTCTCCTTATTCCGCGTTGAGCTGGTGCAATACGTTTAATGCCGACACCGCAGCAGGCCAGCCGGCATAAAACGCCAGGTGGGTCATTAGCTCGGTGATTTCGCTTTGGGTGACGCCGTTTTTTTCAGCGAACTGCAGGTGCCAGCCGAGCTGTTCCGGGCGATACAGGGCAACCAGCGCGCTAAGGGTAATCAAACTTCTGTCGCGCGCAGAGAGTTCCGGACGCTGCCAGATATCGTTAAACAGCACCTCTTCGCTCAGCGAGGCCAGTTTTGGCGCCAGTTGTGCGAGGTTTTCCCGTGTCAGATGACCGTTACTCATGTTTTTGCCCTTATTGTGAAATTAGTGGGGTGTCACAGAGACGATATCCGGTTATGATTGTTTTGATAATCATATAATTCATGACAAATAGTCCTGAAAAACGGGATGATTGATAATGGCCAGAAGACCACTGACCCTGGATGCCGATGCGCTGCGTGCTTTTGTCACCGGGATGGAGTTGGGGAGTTTTGCCCTGGCGGCGGAGCGCCTCGGACGTTCAACCTCGGCAGTCAGCGCGCAGCTGAAAAAACTGGAGCAGCAGACCGGCATGGCGCTGGTGCAGAAGGCGGGCCGTCATCTGGCATTGACGCCTGAAGGCGAAATCATGCTGGGTTATGCGCGACGCATGCTTAGTCTCAATGACGAGGCCTGTACCGCGTTGCAGGCCAGAGGGGTGAGCGGCGAGGTGCGTCTCGGGTTGCAGGAGGATTTTGGCGAGGTGCTCCTGCCGGCGATCCTCGGGCAGTTTGCCCGGTCCTGTCCGGAGGTTGAAATTGCCGTGACCGTGACCCGCAACGCGCCGCTGCGAGAGGCGATGCTGCACCAGGAGCTTGACCTGGCGCTGAGCTGGGAAGGGCGCGAGCAACCGGCTTTTGACCGGGCGCTGGGAAGGGCGCAGCTGCGCTGGATCGCGGCGCCAGAGTTCGACATCGCCACGTATCTCGCCAAAAACCAGCCGTTGCCGCTGCTGGCGTTTGAAGCGCCCTGTGTGATGCGTACCGCCGCCACAACGGCATTAGATAACGCCGGTATTCCCTGGCGTATTGCGTTTACCAGCCGCAGCCTGAACGGTATCTGGGCCGCCGCCTCTGCCGGGTTAGGGGTCGCGCTACGTACCACCATCGGCATGCCGGCGACGCTGCAGGTCATTAAGGCCACAACGCTGCCCGAAGCGGGAGATATTGGCGTCGGGCTATATGGCGATGAACGTCGCCTTACTGCACCGGCAAAGCTGCTGCTTGATACCATTATTGACTGCTTTGCGCTGCATCTGCCGCCGACGGACGCTGCGCCGTGGCAGCCAAAACGCTAATAAGCCGGGCTGTTACTCACATTGTTATTAACCCGGCTATTTCATTCACTATATTTATGTAAAAAACCAAACAATAAAGCCGAACATGGCGATGATGCCGACAAATATAATGTTGCCGGTATAGTCTTTTACTTCCTGCATATACTCATCATTAAATTGATTTAACGCCTTAACGGCCTGGACTTCGTTCTCTGCATCCACTTCAATATGATGTTTTCTAAACCCTTTTTGCTTCATCTCTTTAATAAATGCACGGGTCACTTGTTCTTTTGGAAACGCTTTGCCACCGCTGGTGCTGATAAAAATGACATATTTATTCATGGTTCCCTCACTGGAAACGTCTCTTCCGTTGGCGTCATGGTGTTAAGGCAAATATGACAATCATGAGAGGCGAGTATAAAACATGGCGAGGATTGGCGACAGATACCGCCGGTGCAATAAAAACGCCCGACTCCTGAACCGGAAGCCGGGCGTTTGCTTTTAACAAGGAGTACCAGCTATAGGGTTAGCCCCTCAGCGCCGGGATCGCACCAGCTGATAGCGGCGGGTTAAATATTCGATCGGTGCGCTCCAGACGTGCACCAGGCGGGTGAAGGGGAAGATTAGGAAAATGGTCATCCCGAGCACCAGGTGGACGCGGTAGATAAACGCCACGCCATCAAGATGCGCCGAGGCGCCGCCGTGGAAGGTCACCACCGCCTGGGCCCAGTCCACCAGCTTTAACATCTCGCTGCCGTCAGGGTGCTGGGCCGAGAAGGGAATGGTGGTTAACCCCAGAATGCACTGAATCAGCAAAATGCTGAGGATCACAATGTCCGCCGTCGATGAAGTGGCGCGAATGCGCGGGTTGGTCAGCCGACGAATCAACAGCCCCGCGCCGCCCACCAGCGTCAGCACGCCGCAGATGCCGCCGAGGATCATCGCCATCAGCTGTTTCTGCGACATCGGCAGGAACCACGAGTAGACCCAGTGCGGGGTCAGCATGCCGAAGAGGTGACCGAAGAATATCCCCAGAATGCCGATGTGGAACAGATTCGACCACAGCACCATCCCGCGTTTGTCGAGCATCTGGCTGGAGGAGGCGCGCCAGCTGTACTGCCCGTAGTCATAGCGCAGCCAGCTGCCGATGAGAAACACCGTCCCGCACACGTAGGGGTAGATGTCGTAAAAGAAGAGGTTCAGGTACTGTATCATTTCGGGCCTCCGGCACGGACGTCAACGTACTGCGGCGCGACGTCCTGGCTAAAGCGTCGTTGATAATGTTGCATCGGCGAGCTGTCGCAGGCGGTGGCGTTATCTTCGATAAACTTCACCTGCTCCTCTTCCCACACGGCATCCAGCGCCTGGCGGGTGTCATCGCGTTGCTCGCCTGCCACCTGTTTCGTGACACTGTCACTATTGAGGGGGCTGCCGGCCAGCGCCAGCAGCGTGTCAAACAGTTGATAGTAATCGCATTGTCGTTGTTTCAGACGGCCGCCCAGCAGGGCAAGGATCGGCGCGACGTTTTGCAATCCCTCCCTGGCCGCGTCCGTCTCGAGCGTGCTGAGGTACTCGAGATAGAGCGGCAGATGGTCCGGCAGCTCCCGGCAGTCGAGCTGCAGACCGGCCTGCTCGTACTGGTTCATCAGATTGACCATCGCCTGGCCGCGGTCGCGGGATTCCGCATGCACATGTTCGAACAGCAGCAGTGAGGTGGCGCGCCCGCGCTCGAACACCTCGCACCATTCGGCCTGGCGGTCGAGCAGCGGCGCGGCCAGCAGCGGGGCGGCAAACGGCAGCAGCGCCGGCGCATCGGCGCCGACCAACGCCAGCGCCTCCTCGCGGTTGTCCCACAGCAGGGCGTCCGGGTACTCCAGCAGCAGCCCGATGACATTAAGGATCCGCATTAGTCTTTCTCCCCAATGTTGATCGCATCGATACGCTGGCTGTTGAACAGGTTGAATTTGGTATCCGAGCCGTGGCAACCGTCACCGAAAGTAAAACCGCAGCCGTTACGTTCCGGGAAGGCATCTTCCGCCATTTCACGGTGGCTGGTGGGGATCACAAACCGGTCTTCATAGTTGGCGATAGCCAGATAGCGGTACATCTCTTCAACCTGCTCGACGCTTAACCCCACTTCTTCGATCGCCCGGGTATCGGTGACCCCTTCGACGGTCTGGGAGCGTTTATAGTGGCGCATCGCCATCATGCGTTTCAGGGCGCGCAGCACCGGGCCGGTATCGCCGGCGCTCAGCAGGTTCGCCAGGTACTGCACCGGAATACGCAGGCTCTCCACCGCCGGCAGAATTGTGCCTTTATTCGGCAGACCGCCGGCATCGGCGACCGACTGGATCGGCGACAGCGGCGGCACGTACCAGACCATCGGCAGGGTGCGGTATTCCGGGTGCAGCGGCAGCGCCAGCTTCCAGTCCATCGCCAGTTTATACACCGGAGACTTCTGCGCCGCTTCGATCACGTTGTGCGCAATGCCCTGTTTCAGCGCTTCTTCAATCACCGCCGGATCGTGCGGATCGAGGAACACATCGCACTGACGTTCATAGAGATCGGTTTCATGCTCGGTGCTGGCCGCTTCCTCAATCCGGTCGGCGTCATACAGCAGGACGCCGAGGTAGCGAATGCGCCCGACGCAGGTTTCTGAGCAGACCGTCGGCTGGCCGGACTCGATGCGCGGATAGCAGAAGATGCACTTCTCAGATTTGCCGCTTTTCCAGTTAAAGTAGATTTTCTTGTACGGACAACCGCTGATGCACATGCGCCAGCCGCGGCATTTATCCTGATCGATCAGCACAATGCCATCTTCTTCACGCTTATAGATGGCGCCGCTCGGACAGGTGGCGACGCAGCTCGGGTTGAGGCAGTGTTCGCACAGGCGCGGCAGATACATCATGAAGGTGTTTTCAAACTGGCCGTACATCTCTTTCTGCATCGCCTCGAAGTTGCGGTCGTGGGCGCGTTTTTCAAATTCGCCGCCCAGCAGCTCCTCCCAGTTTGGCCCCCAGCTGATTTTGTCCATTCGTTTACCGCTGATCAGCGAGCGCGGGCGGGCGGTCGGCAGATGCTCACTTTCCGGCGCGGTGTGCAGATGCTGGTAATCGAAGGTGAAGGGTTCGTAATAGTCATCGATGCCCGGTAGTTGCGGGTTGGCGAAGATTTTTGATAGCACGCCCACCCGGTTGCCTAGGCGCGGGGTCAGCTTGCCGGTGATCCCCCGGATCCAGCCGCCTTGCCACTCTTCCTGGTCTTCCCAGTTTTTCGGATAGCCGATGCCGGGTTTAGTTTCGACGTTATTAAACCAGGCGTATTCCATCCCTTCGCGCCCGGTCCAGACGTTTTTACAGGTGACCGAACAGGTGTGGCAGCCAATGCATTTGTCGAGATTCAGCACCATCCCGACCTGTGAGCGTATTTTCATTTTTTCGCCTCCTGTACCTGATCGCGACCTTCGTTATCCAGCCAGCTGATGTTTTTCATTTTACGAATCATGATGAATTCATCGCGGTTGGAGCCGACGGTACCGTAATAGTTAAAGCCGTAGGCCAGCTGCGCATAGCCGCCAATCATATGGGTTGGTTTGGGGCAAATACGGGTCACGGAGTTATGGATCCCGCCGCGACGACCGGTTACTTCGGAGCCGGGAATATTCATGATGCGTTCCTGCGCGTGGTACATCATGGTCATCCCCGGTGGGATACGCTGGCTCACCACCGCGCGGGCGGTAAGGGCGCCGTTGGCGTTGAAGGCTTCGATCCAGTCGTTATCTTCAATGCCTAACTCTTTGGCGTCGGTTTCGCTAAGCCAGACGATCGGCCCGCCGCGCGACAGGGTCAGCATCAGCAGGTTTTCACTGTAGGTGGAGTGAATCCCCCATTTCTGGTGCGGCGTGAGGAAGTTGAGCGCCTTTTCCGGGAAGCCGTTGGGCGGGATCTCGCGCATGTGGCTGACGCTGCGGGTATCAATCGGCGGACGGTAGACCACCAGGCTTTCGCCGAAGTCGCGCATCCACGGATGGTCCTGATACAGCTGCTGGCGGCCGGAGAGGGTGCGCCACGGGATCAGCTCGTGGACGTTGGTGTAGCCGGCGTTGTAAGAAACATGTTCGCTTTCGAGGCCGGACCACGTCGGGCTGGAGATGATTTTGCGCGGCTGCGCCTGGATATCGCGAAAACGAATCTTCTCGTCTTCTTTGTTGATTGCCAGATGGGTGTGATCGCGCCCGGTAAACTCGCCGAGCGCTTGCCAGGCTTTAACCGCGACCTGACCGTTGGTCTCCGGCGCCAGGCTGAGGATCACCTCCGAGGCATCGATGGCGCTGTCGATGCGCGGTCGGCCTTTGGCCGGGCCGTCGAGCTTAACGTAATTGAGTTTGCCAAGGAATTCGACCTCATCCTCGGTTTTCCAGTTAATGCCCTTGCTGCCGTTGCCGAGCTTATCCAGCAGCGGCCCCAGCGAGGTAAAGCGCTCGTAGGTCGCCGGATAATCACGCTCCACCACCGCGATGGTTGGCGCGGTTTTTCCGGGGATCAGATCGCATTCGCCTTTATGCCAGTCCTGCACCTCAAACGGCTGGGATAGCTCGCCCGCCGAATCGTGCTGCAGCGGCAGAAGCACCACATCCGTTTCAGTATCGAGATGCCCCACGCAGACCGTCGAAAAGACCCGGGCAATCTCTTTATAGATTTCCCAGTCGCTTTTGGCTTCCCAGGCCGGGTCGACCGCGGCGGAGAGCGGGTGGATAAACGGGTGCATATCCGAGGTATTCATATCGTCTTTTTCATACCAGGTGGCGGTCGGCAGGACGATATCGGAGAACAGACAGGTGCTCGACATCCGGAAATCGAGCGTCACCAGCAGGTCGAGTTTGCCTTCGATGGCGGCGGTCTGCCACTCCACCTCTTCGGGTTTCACCTCGTCCGTGGCCCCTAGTTCATCGCCCTGAATGCCGCTGTCGGTACCCAGCAGATATTTGAGCATGTACTCGTGGCCTTTGCCGGAAGAACCCAGCAGATTAGAACGCCAGATAAACATATTGCGCGGGTGGTTTGCGCCGCTGTCCGGCTGCTCGCAGGCAAAGCGGATCGCGCCGGATTTCAACGCCTGGACGGTGTAGTCCGCCGGCGACAGTCCGGCGACATCGGCCTGCTGTTTGATGGTCAGCGGGTTGAGGTTCAGCTGCGGCGCGGAAGGCAGCCAGCCCATCCGTTCCGCCCGAACGTTAAAATCAATCAGGTGGCCGGTATAGCGGCTGGCATCCGCCAGCGGGGAGAGCAGTTCCTGGGCGGTGAGCTTCTCGTAACGCCACTGGCTGGAGTGGTTATAAAAATAGGAGGTGCTGTTCATCTGCCGCGGCGGGCGGTTCCAGTCGGTGGCAAAGGCCAGCGGTAGCCAGCCGGTCTGCGGGCGCAGCTTCTCCTGGCCGACATAATGCGACCAGCCGCCGCCGCTCTGGCCGACACAGCCGCAGAAGACCAGCATATTGATCATCCCACGGTAGTTCATGTCCATGTGATACCAGTGGTTCACCCCGGCGCCGAGGATGATCATCGACCGGCCATGGGTCTTATGCGCGGTGTCGGCAAACTCCCAGGCAATTTGCTCAATGTGCTGGCGCGGGACGCCGGTGATCTGCTCGGCCCAGGCCGGGGTATAGGCTTTGATTTCGCTAAAATCGCTGGCCGCATTGCTGTCATCAAGCCCGCGATCGAGGCCGTAGTTGGCCAGCACCAGGTCATAGACGCTGACCACCAGGGCGCTGTCGCCGTTAGCCAGCGTCAGGCGTTTTGCCGGTAGCGGGTGAATGATCACCGGCTGCTGGGCCACGCTGCGAAAGTGAGGGTTCTCATTGCCGCCAAAGTAGGGGAAACCCACGGGGACCACGGCGTCGTTAAAGGGCAGCAGGGAGAGCGCCAGTTCGGTCTCTTTTCCGGCGGCCAGCGGTTCGAGGTTCCATTTGCCTTTTTCACCCCAGCGAAAGCCAATGGAGCCGTTGGGAGCCACCAGTTCACCGGCGCTGCTGAACGCCACGGTTTTCCACTCCGGGTTGTTACTTTCCCCCAGCCCGTCCAGCAGGTCGGAGGCGCGGACCATGCGGCCCGGCACCAGGCTGCCGTCAGCGCGCTCCTCAAGCATCACCAGCATCGGCATGTCGGTATAGTGGCGGCAGTAGTTGAGGAAGTAGTCGCTTGGGTTGTCGAGATGGAAACACTTTAAAATCACGTGGCCCATGGCCATAGCCAGCGCGCTGTCGGTGCCCTGTTTCGGCGCCAGCCACTGGTCGCACAGTTTTGCCACTTCCGAATAATCCGGCGTGATGGCGATGGTTTTGGTGCCTTTGTAACGGACCTCGGTAAAAAAGTGGGCGTCCGGGGTGCGGGTCTGCGGCACGTTCGACCCCCAGGCGATGATGTAGCTTGAGTTATACCAGTCGGCGGATTCCGGGACATCGGTCTGCTCACCCCAGGTCATCGGCGAGGCCGGCGGCAGGTCGCAGTACCAGTCGTAGAAGCTCAGGCAGGTGCCGCCAATCAGCGACAGATAGCGGGTGCCGGCGGCATAGGAGACCATCGACATCGCCGGGATCGGCGAGAAGCCCACAATGCGGTCCGGGCCATACTGTTTGATGGTCCAGACGTTGGCGGCGGCAATCAGCTGGTTCAGCTCTTTCCAGGTCGAGCGAATAAAGCCGCCTTTGCCGCGCATCTGTTTGTAGCTGAGGCACTTCTGGCGGTCCTGCATGATGCTGTCCCAGGCATCGACCGGGTCCGGATGCAGCGCCAGCGCTTCGCGCCACAGCTCAATCAAGCGCTTGCGCGCCAGCGGGTATTTCAGGCGGTTGGCGCTGTAGAGATACCACGAGTAGCTGGCGCCGCGCGGGCAGCCTCGCGGTTCGTGGTTGGGCAGATCCGGGCGGGTGCGCGGGTAGTCCGTCTGCTGGGTTTCCCAGGTGACCAGGCCGTTTTTAACGTAAATTTTCCAGCTGCAGGATCCGGTGCAGTTGACCCCATGGGTGGAGCGGACGATCTTGTCAAACTGCCAGCGCTGCCGGTAGCTATCCTCCCAGTCACGGTTGGTATCCAGTAGCTGGCCGTGGCCGTTGGCAAAGGTCTCGCGTTTCTGCTTAAAGTAGCGAAAGCGATCCAGTAGTTTGCTCATGACATTATCTCCTGACGGAGGCAGGCGCCTCCGTGGTTACCGTGCTCAGCAGGGTTGTGATTATTTTGTGGCGGGCTTGCGACGGCCGTAGACCAGCCAGGTCACCAGTACGCAGACGACATAAAAGACGAAGAACACCTTCATGGCGCCGACCGGCGAGCCGGTCATGGCGAGCGACGTGCCGAAGGCTTTGGGGATGAAAAAGCCGCCGACCGCGCCGATGGCGGAGATAAACCCCAGCGCCGCGGCGGTGTCGGTGACCGCTTCATGCTGGGCCTGCTCATCGCTACCGCCGCGTTTCTTGACGCTGTCGATGGTTATCTGACGGAAGATGACGGCAATCATCTGGAAGGTGGAGCCGCTGCCGAGACCGGCGGTGAGGAACAGCCCCATAAACACGATGTAGAAAGCAAGAAAGCTGCCGGAACCGGAGCCCGGCAGGGTCAGAAACAGCAGGCCGGTAAACAGCGCCATCAGGATAAAGTTCACCAGGGTTACCTTCACGCCGCCCAGCCGGTCGGAAATGATGCCGCCGAATGAGCGCGCCAGGGCGCCGATAAACGGCCCGAAGAAAGCTAGCTTGAGGATGTTAACGTCGGGAAACTGGGTCTTCGCCAGCATTGCGAAGCCGGCGGAGAAGCCGATAAAAGAGCCGAAGGTGGCAAGATAGAGCAGGCTCAGCAGCCACATATGCGGGCGTTTTAAGACCGGCAGCTGATCGCGGATCGCCGTTTTGGAGCCGGCAATATCGTTCATGCCGAACCACGCGGCGACGGTGGCCGCCAGCAGCAGCGGCACCCAGATCAGCGGCGAGTTACCCAACCACAGGGTCGAACCATCCCCTTGGTCAACGCCGCGCACGCCGAGGAAGGTGAAGATCGGTAAAAAGATCACCACCGGCGACAGCAGCTGCATCACGCTGACGCCGAGGTTACCCAGGCCGCCGTTGACGCCCAGGGCGCTGCCTTGCTTCGCTTTGGGGTAGAAAAAGCTGATGTTGCCCATGCTGGAGGCGAAGTTAGCCCCGGCAAAACCGCAGAGCAGGGCGATGATGATAAACATCCAGAACGGCGTTGCCGGATTCTGTACCGCGATCCCCAGCCACAGGCACGGGACCACTAATATCACCGTGCTGATTACCGTCCAGTAGCGCCCGCCAAATATCGGCACCATAAACGAATAGGGCACCCGCAATATTGCGCCCGACAGCGAAGGGAGCGCGGTTAATAAAAACAGCTGGTCGGTAGTGAAATTAAAACCGACTTTATTCAGATTGACCGCAACGGCGCTGAATAACATCCAGACGCAGAAGGCCAGTAGCAGACAACTGACTGAAATACAAAGATTCCTCCGTGCAATTGCCTTTCCTTTATTTTCCCAGAATGCCGGATTTTCTGGTCGCCAGTCTTTTAAAAGGTAATGATTATCTTTCTCATTTTCTCTCGACATATTGCCCTCGAATACCCAGTAACCAAAGGAAAATTAAATTTGAGAAAACAGCAAATTAATCAGAAGAGGTGATTCAGGATGGCAGATCTTATTATTGTCGTGATTGAAGAATAGATAAAAAAATAGCCGTGGCAGAATGCCCGCTGCGAATAGGGTTTTATTATTTGTTACTAAATGTAAATTTTAGCAGGATAAACCACCAGCAATGCGCTGCGGTCTATGTCAGCTCAGGGCCCGACAGACGGGGCCTGAGCAGGGATCTGCCGCGTGGGAGCACTGGCCTGGTCAGGAGCGTAACAGTTCCATCGCTATATTATTATTTATATAACGAGTGAAGGTGCTATCGTCAATAACGTCCATCCCCAATACATAGATCCCGTCCAGACCGCAGACCAGCGAAATTAAGCGCCAGGCAATATCTTCAGGGCTATCGGTGGGGTGAAATTCACCGCTGTCGACGCCGTCGCGAATAATATTCACGGTTTCCGTGTGCCACATCGACATGGTCAGCAGGTAGGCCGCTTTGATATCGCTATCGCTGCCGGCGAGCAGCTGGCCCTCGCGCCACAGGCGAATATAGGGTTCCAGCCGGCGATCTTCGCTCCCGAGCACCGCGAACAACCGCTCCTGGCAGCTGCTCTGCGGGGATACCAGCTGAATATCCATCATTTCGCGGATCAGCCGGACAAATACCTGGGCTTTCAGTTCGCCGGTGGAGCTGAAATGGTGGTGCAGTTGCCCGGTGGAGACCTGCGCCTCTGCGGCGATCTGTCGCACAGTCATCGCCGCCAGGCCGCCCTGCAGCGCCACGCGCATGGCCGCCAGCATGATCACTTCGCGGCGTGCTTCCCGATTTAAATAATGCATATTTCCCCGCTGAAACGTGGTGTCGATGGATAGTAACAAAAAGTTGGACAGTCGTTCAACAATCCGGCAGGATCGCATTCCTGAACATCTGTTCAATTTATAAATGTGAGGAATAAAGAGATGTCCCGGCAATGGTTAACGCTCGTGGCGATTCTGTTGGTTTATCTGCCGGTGGCGATCGATGCCACCGTGCTGCATGTCGCTGCGCCTACGCTCAGCATGTCGCTGGGCACCAGCAGCAATGAGCTGCTGTGGATCATTGATATTTACTCGCTGGTGATGGCCGGCATGGTGCTGCCGATGGGGGCGCTTGGCGACAAAATCGGCTTTAAACGCCTGTTGCTGCTCGGCAGCGCTATTTTTGGCGTCTCATCGCTGGCGGCGGCGTTTGCGCCCAACGCCCCGGCGCTGATTGCCGCCAGGGCGCTGCTGGCGATCGGCGCGGCGATGATCGTGCCGGCGACCCTGGCCGGTATCCGCAACACCTTTTCTGAGGCGCGTCATCGTAATATGGCCCTCGGCCTGTGGGCGGCTATCGGTTCCGGCGGCGCCGCCTTTGGCCCGCTGGTGGGGGGGATCCTGCTGGAGCAATTTTACTGGGGGTCGGTGTTCCTGATCAATGTGCCTATCGTGCTGGCGGTGATCGCCTTCTGCGCCCGGATGGTGCCATCGCAGCCCGCGCGGCGCGAACAGAAGCTCAAAATTACCCAGGCGTTAATGCTGATTGCGGCGATCCTGATGCTGATCTTCAGCGCTAAATCGGCGCTGAAAGGCCAGATGGCGCTGTGGATGACCGGGCTGGTGGCGCTGGCGGGTGCGGCGCTGCTGACCTGGTTCGTGCGCCAGCAGCTCTCCAGCAGCAACCCGATGGTCGATATGCGGCTGTTTACCCACCGCATTATCTTAAGCGGCGTCATGATGGCGATGACCGCGCTGATCACCCTGGTGGGCTTTGAACTGTTGATGGCCCAGGAGCTGCAGTTTGTCCACGGTAAAACGCCGTTTGAAGCCGGGCTGTTTATGTTGCCGCTGATGCTGGCGAGCGGATTTAGCGGGCCAATTGCCGGGGTGATGGTGTCGCGCCTCGGCCTGCGCCAGGTGGCGACCGGCGGCATGCTGTTAAGCGCCTTCAGTTTCCTGGGGCTGTCGGTGACCGATTTCAGTACCCAACTGTGGCAGGCGTGGGGGCTGATGATCCTGCTGGGCTTTAGCGTTGCCAGCGCGCTGCTGGCGTCCGGGGCGGCGATTATGGCGGCAGCGCCGAAAGAGAAAGCGGCGGCGGCGGGGGCCATTGAAACCATGGCCTATGAACTGGGGGCCGGTCTGGGGATCGCGTTGTTCGGCCTGATCCTGACCCGCAGCTACAGCTCGTCGATTGTGCTGCCCGCTGGTGTGGAAGGCCAGGCGGCAACTCAGGCCGCGTCGTCCATCAGCGAGGCCATTGCGCTGGCTCAATCGCTGCCGGCCATTCCGGCCCATTCGCTGATCGACGCCGCCAAAACCGCGTTTATCAGCGCCCACAGCGTGGTGCTGCTGACCGCCGGGGTGCTGCTGCTTCTGCTGGCGACCGGTATCTGGCGCAGCCTGGCAAAAGCGCCGGAGATGCAATAAGTCTACAGCTGGAGTGACAACTCCATTGCCGCCCGCCGCAGCGGGGCCAGCGCTTTTTCCCGCAGCGCGGCGGCGCTCATGGCGGGGGCGGGGGCGCCAACGTTCAGCGCCGCCACCACCTGACCGCTGCGCGACAGCAGCGGGACCGCCAGCGAACACAGCCCGACTTCAATTTGCCGGTCGGCGAGGGCATAGCCCTGCATCCTGACCCTGGCTATCTCTTCGCGCAATCCCGGTAGATCGCAGACGGTATGCGGGGTGTAGCGTATTAAATTCGCACGTGACAATGTCACTTCTAGCTGGTCTTCCGGCAGGGCGCTGAGCAGCACGCGCCCCATCGAGGTGGCCCATGCAGGAAGACGACTGCCGCGCCCGATGTCGACGCTAAGCAGATTGTTGACCGCCGCTCGGGCGATATACAGCACGTTATCCCCGTCGAGGGTCGCCGCAGAGCAGGATTCTCCCAGCGACTTGCCGAGATTATCCAGCGCGGTTTGCGCCACCTTTGCCAGCGGCGTACCGGCCAGATAGGCGTGACCCACCGCCAGCACACGCGGCAGCAGTTCATAGCTGCGCCCGTCCGGGCTGTGCACCATTCCCAGCGCGGCCAGGGTGTACAGGCAGCGGCGAACGGCGGCACGGGAAATTTGCGTTTTCTGGCTGAGCTGCGAGATGGTCAGCCGCTGACGCTGGGGAGTAAAGGCATTGAGAACTTCCAGCCCGCGCGCCAGGGACAGCATAAAGTTGGGGTCATGCTCGGCCTGCCTGGCGCTGAGGGTGGTTGGCGGTGTTGCGCTCATTGAATTCCTCTCCATTCGAAGCCAAAAGCTCACGGGGCACCACTATACCGCGCGTAAAAATGGCGGTGATGGAATGTGCCTGTTTTCCCACTCGGATCACATTATTAACCTCAATTTAACAAGCGCGTCGATAATCGCACAACATTTCGATTATCGCCGTTGACCATTTCCCCGGCTCGCCCCTATTGTCAAAGGCATCGTCACCCCTCGTTATGAATGGGGGTACAAAAAGTTATGTATTTAACCTTCAGGAACAGAACATGACCGCGACCGTAGAACGCATTGAAAGCTGGCTGGTTGACCTGCCGACTATTCGTCCGCACAAACTCTCCATGACCACCATGGGCTGCCAGACGCTGGTGATTGTCCGCATTACGCGCTCGGACGGCATTTGTGGGATTGGCGAAGCGACCACCATCGGCGGTCTGAGCTACGGCGTGGAAAGCCCGGAAGGTATCGCTTCGGCCATCACCCATTACCTGACGCCGCTGCTCAAGGGCCAACCGGCAGATAACCTCAACGCCCTGACCCAGCGCATGAACGCCGCCATCAAAGGCAACACCTTCGCTAAATCAGCCATTGAGACCGCGCTGCTGGATGCTCAGGGTAAGGCGCTGGGGCTGCCGGTGTCGGCGCTGTTGGGCGGTGCGCTGCAGACCTCGCTGCCGGTGCTGTGGACCCTGGCGAGCGGCAATACCGATAACGATATCGCCGAAGGCGAAAGGCTGCTGGCCGAACGCCGCCATCAGGCGTTTAAGTTAAAGATTGGCGCCCGCGAGTTAGCCACCGACCTGCGTCATACCCGGGCGATCGTCGAAGCGCTGGGCGACCGCGCCAGCATCCGCGTTGATGTCAATCAGGCCTGGGACGCCACCGCGGCGGCGAAAGGCTGTCGTGAGCTGGCGGCCATGGGTATCGATTTAATTGAGCAACCGGTCAGCGCCCAGGACAACGCGGCGCTGGTGCGCCTCAGCCACAACATTGAGACAGCGATCCTCGCGGATGAAGCGGTGGCGACCCATTACGATGGTTATCAGCTGGCGCAGCAGGGCTTTAGCGGCGCCTATGCATTGAAAATCGCCAAAGCGGGCGGCCCGGCCAGCGTATTAGCGCTGGCACGCGTGGCGCAAGCGGCGGGTATCGGCCTGTACGGCGGCACCATGCTGGAAGGGACCGTCGGTACGGTGGCCTCGCTTCACGCCTGGTCGACGCTGCCGCTGCAGTGGGGCACCGAAATGTTTGGCCCGCTACTGCTGAAAGACGACATCGTCAGCGTGCCGCTCTCCTTCGTGGACGGGCAGGTCGCGCTGCCGCAGACCCCGGGTCTGGGCGTCACGTTGGATGAAGATAAATTGCAGTTCTACGCGCGCAAAGCGTAGCGCATCACAGGAGAAAACCGATGCTGTTTAAAGTGGATATGACCGTCAATATTCCGCTGGGCTATCCGGCCGACGAAATTGACGACATTAAGCAACGTGAAAAAGCCTATTCGCAGCAATTACAGCGTGAAGGCAAATGGCGCCATATCTGGCGGGTGGCAGGGCTGTACGCCAACGTCAGTATATTCGATGTGCGTGACGCCGAAGAATTACATCAAATTTTAATGGGTTTGCCGTTATACCCGTTTATGGAAATACGCGTCGAGGCATTGTGTCGCCATCCCTCCTCAGTACGCGAAGACGATAGCTAATAAATAATAAGAAACCTCACGCCGGTTATTCCGGCGTACACCCTACAAGCAACCTGCAAGCAATAAGTGAGAATCACAATGAAAAATTCTTTCGTACAACAAGACGCCGTGCAGAAATTATTACGTGAAAGTGCTGGGTTAAATGTGCCTGGTGGTAATGAGCGCTTTAAAGCCATTGTGCATCGGGTGCTGGAAGATATGTGTAGCCTGATCGACGATTATAATGTGACCCAGGAAGAGTTCTGGCATGCGGTGAATTATCTGCATGAACTGGGTGGCCGTCAGGAGGCCGCACTGCTGGCGGCGGGTCTCGGTCTTGAGCACTTCCTCGATCTGCGCCAGGATGCCATTGACGCCGCCGCGCACCAGGAAACCGGCACGCCGCGCACCATCGAAGGCCCGCTGTACGTCGCCAATGCGCCACTGGCCGACGGACACACGCGGATGGATGACGGCAGCGATGCCGGCGAGGTGATGTGGCTCCACGGCCAGGTACGTGATACCCAAGGCCGCCCGGTCGCCAATGCGATCGTCGATATCTGGCACGCCAACACCCTCGGCAACTACTCGTTCTTCGACCAAAGCCAGGGCGAATATAACCTGCGCCGGCGGATCCGCACCGGCGCCGATGGCCGCTACAGCGTGCGCAGCATTATGCCTTCCGGCTACGGCTGCCCGCCTGACGGCCCGACCCAGAAGCTGCTTGACCAGCTGGGTCGCCACGGTAATCGTCCGGCACACATTCATTTCTTCGTCTCCGCGCCGGGCCACAAGCATTTAACCAGCCAGATTAACCTCAGCGGCGATAAGTACCTGTGGGACGACTTCGCCTTTGCGACCCGCGACGGCCTGATTGCCGACCCGGTGAAAATCACCGACCGCGAGCTGATTGCCCAGCGCAAACTTGACGGCGAGCATACCGAAGTGTGCTTCGACTTTACGCTGTGCAAGGCGCAAAACGCCGACCAGGAACAGCGCATCAGCCGCCTGCGCGCGCAGGAGTAACTGCCGGTACACCCCCGGACCGCTGCGTCCGGGCTGGTGAATCTTGTTATCGCCCGGCCCGTATTGCGCGGCCGGGGATATTCCCGAATTAATTATTCTTTCTGAACTCATTGATTCCTGAATTCTGCAGGAGGGCTAAGCTCATGCAAAAAACATTCACCCTGTTAAAAGATAAAATCAGCAATGCCTTAATTGTTGATCGCCAGAATCATGTATATCGTTGCCACCGCTCGATCTTCACCGACGAGCAGTTATTTGATTTTGAAATGAAGCATATATTCGAAGGCAACTGGGTATTTCTCGCCCATGAAAGCCAGATCCCGGAAGCGGGCGATTATTTTACCCTGACGCTGGGGCGTCAACCGGTGATTATTACCCGCGATAAAAAAGATCAGCTGCATGCCTTAATTAACAGCTGCGCCCACCGTGGCGCGATGTTATGCCGGCGCAAAACCGGCAATAAAAACTCGTTTACCTGTCCGTTCCACGGCTGGACCTTCAGCAATAACGGCAAACTGCTGAAAGCCAAAGATGAAAGCACCGGCGGCTATCCCGACAGCTTTAAACATGAAGGATCACACGATCTTAAAGCCTTGCCGCGCTTCCAGTCGTATCGCGGTTTCTTATTCGGCAGCCTCAGCGAAGACGTACAGCCGCTGGAACAGTATCTCGGCGAAACCTGCAAAATTATCGACCTGATGGTCGACCAGGCCGCAGAAGGGCTGGAGGTCCTGAAAGGCTCCTCAAGCTATGTCTACGAGGGTAACTGGAAGCTGGGAGCGGAAAACGGCGCCGACGGCTATCACGTCAGCGTGGTGCACTGGAACTACGCTTCCACCATGTCGCGCCGCAACTATGAGGCCGAAGGCACCCATTCCGTCGATGCCAACGGCTGGTCGAAGAGCCTCGGCGGCGGTTACGGTTTTGAAAACGGCCATATGCTGCTGTGGACCCGGGCGCTGAACCCGGAAGTGCGCCCGGTGTTTGCTCACCAGGCGCGCCTGCAGGCCGAATTTGGCGAGCTTCGCGCCGACCAGATGGTCAACGAAACCCGCAACCTGTGCCTCTATCCCAACGTCTATTTAATGGATCAGTTCTCGACGCAGATCCGCGTGATCCGCCCGATTGCCGTCGATAAAACCGAAGTCACCATCTGGTGTTTCGCCCCCAAAGGGGAGTCGGACCAGGCGCGAGCGCTGCGCATCCGCCAGTACGAAGATTTCTTTAACGTCAGCGGCATGGGGACGCCGGACGACCTCGAAGAGTTCAGCGCATGCCAGCGCGGCTATCTTGGCGAGAACCTCGCATGGAGCGACCTCAGCCGCGGGGCGTTGCACTGGGTCGATGGCCCGGATGAGCACGCGCAGCACGCCGGGTTTACCCCGCTGCTGAGCGGCGTCAAGTCGGAGGATGAAGCGCTGTATATCGCCCATCACCACCACTGGCAAAACGTGATGCTGGCGGCGCTGGATAAAGAACAGCAGCGCTACGAGCAATCCATTACCCAACGTGTGGAGGTGGTGTGATGCTGAGCCTCGAACACGTTCGCCAGTTCCTCTATTACGAAGCCCGCCTGCTGGACGACCGTCAGTGGGACGAATGGCTGACCTGCTACAGCCCGAAAGTGGTGTTCTGGATGCCGGCCTGGGGCGACGACGACAAGTTGACCCGCGACCCGCAGCGCGAAATCTCGCTGATCTACTACCCGAACCGTGACGGGCTGGAAGACCGCGTATACCGAATTAAAACCGAGCGCTCCGGCGCCAGCACGCCGGAACCGCGGACCACCCATATGATCAGCAATGTGGAGCTTCTCGGCGAGACCCCGCAGGGCATCGAAGTGCGCTACAACTGGGTCACCTACAGCCACCGCTACCAGCACACCGATGCCTATTTTGGCTCGACCTGCTGCACACTGACGGAAGTGGACGGCAAACCGCAGATCCTGCGCAAAACGGTGCGTCTCAACAACGACTACATCCGCCAGGTGATTGACGTTTACCATATTTAAGAGGTGGCTATGTTTACTATCGCACTCAATTTTGAAGATGGCATCACCCGCTTTATCCACTGCAATGCCGGAGAAAAGGTGCTGGATGCCGCCTATCGCCAGAAGGTTAATTTGCCGATGGACTGCTCGGACGGGGTCTGCGGCACCTGTAAATGCCACTGCGCCAGCGGCGAGTACGGTATGGGAGATGACTATCTGGAGGAGGCGCTGAGCGAGGACGAAGCCGATGCCCGTCAGGTGTTGACCTGCCAGATGGTGCCCACCAGCGACTGCATCATTGATGTCCCGGTCGCGGCAGCGCAGTGCAAAACAGCCCTGACCAGCATCGGCGCAGAGATCGTAGAGGTCACGCTGCTATCGGACACCGCCATTGAACTGGTGGTGAACCTGGACGAGGCGCTGGCCTTTTTACCGGGGCAATACGTGTCGATTCAGGTGCCGGGAACCCCTCACAGCCGCGCCTATTCCTTCAGTTCGCTGGCCGGCGAGCGTGAAGGGCGCTTCCTGATCCGTAACGTCCCCGGCGGTATGATGAGCCAGTGGCTGACCCAAAAGGCGCAGCCGGGCGATCGCCTGACCCTGAGCGGCCCGATGGGCAGTTTCTACCTGCGCAACGGCGAACGTCCGCTGCTGTTGCTGGCGGGCGGTACCGGCCTGGCGCCGCTGCTGTCGATGCTGCACACCCTGGCGCGGCAAGGTAATACCCGCCCGGTGACGCTGCTGTACGGCGTGACCCGGGATTGTGACCTGGTGAAAACCGAGGCGCTGGAGGCCTTTGTCGGCCAGCTGCCGGGCTATCGCTGGCTGCCGGTGGTGGCCGATGAGCACAGCGCCTGCCCGCAGCGCGGCTTCGTTACCGAACATCTTGATGAGGCGATCCTCAACGACGGCGATGTGGACATTTACCTGTGCGGCCCGCCGCCGATGGTGAACGCGGTATCTACCGCGCTGCGTGAACGGGGAATTAACCCTGCCGGTTTCTGGTACGAGAAATTTAACGCCAGCCAGAGTGCGGCGGCATAAGGAGTGGGTATGCGTTTTCAACATAAAGTGGTGGCGATCACCGGCGCCGCGCAGGGCATCGGACGCCAGACCGCCGAGCAGGCCGCCCGCGAAGGGGCGAAGCTGTTGCTGATTGACCGCTCGGGCTATGTCCACGAGCTGGCGGCCACGCTGGTGCAGCAGGGCAGCGAAGTGCTGGCCATTGAGGCGGATCTTGAACAGTGGGAGAGCACCGAGCAGGCCTTTGCCACCGGCGTCGCCCATTTTGGCTGCCTCGATGTGGTGATCAATAACATCGGCGGCACGATTTGGGCGCGACCGTTTGCTGAGTATCAGCCGGACCAGATCGAAAAAGAGATCCGTCGCTCGCTGTTTCCGACCCTGTGGGGCTGCCGGGCGGCGCTTCCGTGGATGCTGAAACAGGGGAAAGGCAGCATTGTGAACGTCTCGTCTGTCGCCACGGCGGGGGTTAACCGGGTGCCGTACTCTGCGGCGAAAGGCGGGGTCAATGCCCTGACCCGTTCCATTGCCATGGAGTACAGCCACAGCGGGATCCGCATCAACGCCGTGGCGCCGGGCGGCACCGATGCCCCGGCGCGGGTAACGCCGCGCAACAGCGAAACGCCGACGGCGCAGGAGCAGGCATGGTATCAGCAGGTGGTCGATCAGACCGTCGACAGCAGCCTGAT
The DNA here is from genome assembly GCF_014298075.1 of Enterobacter sp. JUb54. Classification (GTDB taxonomy): domain Bacteria; phylum Pseudomonadota; class Gammaproteobacteria; order Enterobacterales; family Enterobacteriaceae; genus Klebsiella; species Klebsiella lignicola. The sequence continues at coordinate 1,454,130 of NZ_CP060418.1, read as the reverse complement.
GCATCGCTACGGAACGCTGGCGGAACAGGCGAACGCGATCCTGTTTCTCGCCAGCGATGAGGCCAGCTATATCACCGGGGTGACGCTACCGGTGGCCGGTGGCGACCTCGGCTAGCGCCGGGTGGCGGACCAGCAGAGCAGGGAGCCGGCGCAGACCATGCCGGCCCCTTGCCAGAATGACCAGGATAACGCCGCGCTGAGCAGCACCGCCGCCAGCGCCGACGAGAGCACCGGCGTGAAGTAGGAGGCGGCGGCCAGCAGGCTGACGTTGCCATTGAGGATCCCGACGTTCCAGGCGGCATAGCCGAAACCTAACGCCACTGCACACATCACCAGCTTCACCACCACCGGCCAGCTGAACAGCATCGGCGGTTGCTCGCTGAACAGGAATTTCAGCCACAGGGTCAGGGCGGTTAATAAGACAAACAGGGTAATGCCGTTGTGGCCTTTCGCATATTTGGCGGTGACCGTGCAATAGGTCGCCCAGATAAAGGCGCCAATAAACGCCAGAATATAGCTCAGGGGGCTGGAAATGACGTTGCGGGAAATTTCATCAACATTCAGACCGTGCTCACCGCCTAATACCCAGACGACCCCAAGTAGCGCCAGCAGCAAGCCGGGAATAATCAGCCAGTTTGTTTTTTGGCGATTAAACAAAATGGCAAATAAAATGGTCAGGCTGGGCCAGAGATAATTCACCATGCCGACTTCAATGGCCTGCTGGCGGCTACCGGCAAAGCCTAACGACAGCGCCAGACACAGCTCATAGCTGACGAACAGCACGCTACCGGCCAGCAGATAGCGGCGCGGGATCTGCCGCAGGCGGGGAAAACCGACGGTCACCAGCAGCAATAACCCGCTGAGTGTATAAATCATTGCCGCGCCGCCCACCGGGCCTAACCCTTCGCTGACCCCACGAATTAAACCAACCATCGTACTCCATAGCACAATGGCGGCCAGGCCGATCAGCGTTGCTTTTTTCTTTTCCATGTCCAACCAGACAGCAATATTTATCAAGAGTCGATTTATAACATTTTTTTATTCCCGGTGGTCCCTATTTTCCATTCGGCGTAATACCTAGGGAGTAAGCAACGCCGGCGCCCCTGACTATTAAGGGGGCGTCGCTTTTCGACATTGATTTGACGCAAAAAAAACGCCGACATTGCTGTTAATTTCCCTGGCGATAAACATGCATCCTGAAGGGAGAAAACCAATGGACGTCAGCCGCAGAAGGTTTTTCAAAATCTGCGCAGGCGGTATGGCCGGAACCACCGCTGCTGCGCTGGGCTTTGCACCCAAAATGGCACTGGCTCAGGCGCGAAATTATAAATTATTGCGCGCCAAAGAGATCCGCAACACCTGCACATACTGCTCCGTGGGCTGCGGGCTATTAATGTATAGCCTGGGCGACGGCGCGAAGAACGCCAAAGAAGCGATTTACCATATCGAAGGGGACCCGGATCATCCGGTAAGCCGGGGCGCGCTCTGTCCGAAAGGCGCGGGGCTGCTCGATTATGTGCACAGTGAAAACCGTCTGCGTTACCCGGAATACCGCGCGCCAGGATCGGATAAATGGCAGCGCCTCTCCTGGGATGAGGCCTTCAGCCGCATCGCCAGACTAATGAAAGCCGACCGCGATGCCCACTTTATCGAAACCAATGAGCAGGGGGTAACGGTCAACCGCTGGCTGTCTACCGGGATGCTGTGCGCCTCGGCGGCCAGCAATGAAACCGGCATGCTGACGCAGAAGTTTGTGCGCTCCCTCGGCATGCTGGCGGTGGATAACCAGGCGCGCGTCTGACACGGACCAACGGTAGCAAGTCTTGCTCCAACATTTGGTCGCGGTGCGATGACCAACCACTGGGTTGATATCAAAAACGCTAACGTCGTGATGGTGATGGGCGGCAACGCCGCTGAGGCCCATCCAGTGGGATTCCGCTGGGCGATGGAGGCAAAAAACAATAACGATGCGACGCTCATCGTCGTTGACCCGCGTTTCACCCGTACCGCATCGGTAGCCGATATCTATGCGCCGATTCGCTCCGGCACCGACATTACGTTCCTGTCGGGGGTGCTGCTGTACCTGATTGAAAATAACGCCATCAATGCCGAGTACGTCAGGCACTACACCAACGCCAGCCTGCTGGTGCGCGATGACTTTACCTTCGACGACGGCCTGTTCAGCGGTTATGACGCGGAAAAACGCCAGTACGATAAATCCTCGTGGAACTACCAGTTCGATGAGAACGGCTACGCCAGACGCGATGACACCCTGAACCACCCGCGCTGCGTGTGGAACCTGCTGAAGCAGCACGTTTCCCGCTATACGCCGGAGGTCGTGGAAAACATCTGCGGCACGCCGAAAGCCGACTTCCTTAAAGTATGCGAAGTGCTGGCCTCCACCAGTGCGGCGGACCGGACCACCACCTTCCTGTATGCTCTTGGCTGGACCCAGCATACCGTCGGGGCGCAGAACATCCGCACCATGGCGATGATCCAGCTGCTGCTCGGCAACATGGGAATGGCGGGGGGCGGCGTCAACGCCCTGCGCGGACACTCCAATATCCAGGGCTTAACCGACCTCGGCCTGCTGTCGACCAGCCTGCCGGGCTACCTGACGCTGCCGTCGGAAAAACAGACCGATCTGCACAGCTGGCTGACGGCCAATACCCCTACGGCAACCCGGCCCGATCAGGTCAACTACTGGAGCAACTATCCGAAGTTTGCGGTCAGCCTGATGAAATCGTTCTACGGCGACGCGGCGCAGAAAGACAACGACTGGGGCTTTAACTGGTTGCCGAAATGGGACCAGGCCTACGACGTTATCAAGTATTTCAACATGATGGATAACGGCAAGGTCTCGGGATATATCTGCCAGGGCTTTAACCCGGTGGCCTCCTTCCCGGACAAAAACAAGGTCGTGCGCAGCCTGAGCAAGCTGAAGTACATGGTGGTTATCGACCCGCTGGTCACCGAAACCTCCACCTTCTGGCAGAACCACGGCGAGATGAACGATGTGGATCCGGCGGCGATTCAGACCGAAGTGTTCCGTCTGCCTTCCACCTGTTTTGCCGAAGAGGACGGTTCGATTGCCAACTCCGGGCGCTGGCTGCAGTGGCACTGGAAAGGTCAGGATGCGCCGGGGGAAGCACGCAACGACGGCGAGATTCTGGCCGGCATTTATCACCGTCTGCGCGAGATGTATCGCCGCGAAGGTGGCAAAGGCGCCGAACCGCTGCTGAAGATGCGCTGGGACTATCATCAGCCGGATCATCCGCAATCGGAAGAGGTGGCGAAAGAGAACAACGGTTACGCGCTGGCGGACCTCTACGACAGCAACGGCACGCTGCTGGCGAAAAAAGGCCAGCTGCTGAACAGCTTCGCGCTGCTGCGTGACGACGGCACCACCGCGTCATCGTGCTGGATTTACAGCGGCAGCTGGACGGCGCAGGGCAACCAGATGGCGAACCGTGATAACGCCGACCCGTCGGGGCTGGGCAACACCCTCGGCTGGGCCTGGGCCTGGCCGCTCAACCGTCGGGTGCTCTACAACCGCGCCTCGGCGGATATCCACGGCAAGCCGTGGGACGCCAAACGGATGCTGATCCAGTGGGACGGCAGCCGCTGGAGCGGCAACGACATTCCGGACTTCAATAACGCCGCGCCGGGCAGCAACACCGGGCCGTTTATCATGCAGCCGGAAGGGCTGGGGCGTCTGTTTGCCCTCGATAAACTGGCGGAAGGGCCGTTCCCGGAACACTACGAGCCGATGGAAACGCCGTTGGGGACCAACCCGCTGCATCCACAGGTGGTCTCCAGTCCGGTGGTGCGGCTGTACGAGGAAGATGCCCGTCGTTTAGGCAAGAAGGATCGCTTCCCGTACGTCGGGACCACCTATCGCCTGACCGAGCACTTCCACACCTGGACCAAGCATGCGCGGCTTAACGCAATTGCTCAGCCACAGCAGTTCGTGGAAATCAGCGAAGGCCTGGCGAAAGCGAAAGGAATTGCCAACGGCGATCGCGTGACGGTCAGCAGCCAGCGCGGCTTTATTCGCGCGGTGGCGGTAGTGACCCGGCGTCTGCGTACGCTGCAGGTCCACGGTCAGGAGGTCGAAACCGTCGGCATCCCGCTGCACTGGGGTTATGAAGGGGTGGCGCAAAAAGGCTATATCGCCAATACCCTGACGCCAAACGTCGGCGATGCCAACTCGCAAACGCCGGAGTATAAGGCGTTCCTGGTCAACATCGAGAAAGCGTAAGGAGCGACTTTATGGCGATGGAAACACAAGACATTCTCAAACGCTCCGCCACCAACCCGATAACACCCGCGCCTCGTGCGCGGGACGATAAAGCGGAAGTGGCCAAGCTTATCGATGTGACCTCCTGTGTGGGCTGTAAAGCCTGCCAGGTGGCCTGCTCCGAGTGGAACGATATCCGCGACGAAGTGGGGCACTGCGTCGGGGTGTACGATAATCCCGCCGATCTGAGCGCCAAATCCTGGACGGTGATGCGTTTTAGCGAAACCGAGCAGAACGGCAAGCTGGAGTGGCTGATCCGCAAAGACGGCTGTATGCACTGCGAGGATCCGGGCTGCCTGAAAGCCTGTCCGTCCGCCGGAGCGATCGTGCAGTACGCCAACGGCATTGTCGATTTTCAGCAGGACAACTGTATCGGCTGCGGCTACTGCATTGCCGGCTGCCCGTTCAACGTGCCGCGCCTGAATAAGGCCGATAACCGGGTATACAAATGCACCCTCTGCGTGGATCGCGTCAGCGTCGGCCAGGAGCCAGCCTGCGTGAAAACCTGCCCGACCGGCGCCATTCATTTCGGCAGCAAGAAAGAGATGCTGGAGGTGGCGCAGGCGCGGGTCGACAAGCTAAAAAAACGCGGCTATCTGCAGGCGGGGCTGTACAACCCGCCAGGGGTGGGCGGTACCCACGTGATGTATGTGCTGCACCACGCCGACCAGCCAGAGCTGTATCACAACCTGCCGAAAAACCCGCAGATTGATACCAGCATTAACCTGTGGAAAGGGGCGCTGAAACCGCTGTCGGCGGCGGGCTTTATCGCTACCTTCGCCGGGCTTATCTATCACTACATCGGCATTGGCCCTAACAAGGAAGTGGACGACGACGAGGAGGAACATGATGCATAAATCGAAAATGATAGTGCGCACCAGGTTTATTGACCGCGCCTGTCACTGGACGGTGGTGATCTGCTTCTTTCTGGTGGCGCTGTCGGGAATTTCGTTCTTCTTCCCGACGCTACAATGGCTGACGGAAACCTTCGGAACGCCGCAGATGGGGCGCATTTTGCACCCCTTCTTCGGGGTGGCGATCTTCCTGGCGCTGATGCTGATGTTCGTGCGCTTTGTAAAGCATAACATCCCGGACAAGCAGGATATCCCGTGGCTTAAAGGCATCGTCGAGGTGCTGAAGGGCAATGAGCATAAGGTAGCCCGCGTCGGGAAATATAACGCCGGGCAGAAGATGATGTTCTGGACCATCATGAGCATGATTTTCGTGCTGCTGGTGACCGGGGTAATTATCTGGCGGCCTTACTTTGCCTCCTACTTCCCGATCCAGCTGGTCCGCTACAGCCTGCTGATCCATGCGACCTCGGCGATTATTTTGATTCACGCCATCCTGATCCATATGTATATGGCGTTCTGGGTCAAAGGGTCGATTAAGGGGATGGTCGAAGGGAAGGTGAGCCGTCGCTGGGCGCAGAAGCACCACCCGCGCTGGTACCGTGATGTCGAACGTCTGGAAGCGAAAAAAGAGAGCAGTGAAGGGATCGCCTCCCGGCGTTCCTGATCGTTATCTTTTGGCCTTCACGCCGCGCGTCCCGCCTCAGGCGTTAACCTTGAGGCGGGACGTCGTCGCGGGCGCCGTCAAAAATCCTCGCGAATAAAACGGAACGGATAGTCGGCGGTTTTCACTTTGCCGATTTTGCGTTTCGGCAATTTGACCGGTTCCGGATGCAGGCTCTTGTAGGGAATGTGCGACAGCAGATGGGTAATGATATTCAGCCGGACGCGTTTTTTCTCTTCCGAGCGGGCGACAAACCACGGCGCCCAGGCGGTGTCGGTGGCGGCAAACATCGCATCCCGGGCGAGGGTGTACTCATCCCAGCGGTTAAACGACTTGATATCCATCGGCGACAGTTTCCAGATTTTACGCCCATCATTGATGCGATCCCGTAGCCTGCGTTCCTGCTCTTCCGGGGTCACTTCCAGCCAGTATTTCAGCAGGATAATCCCCGATTCCACCATCGAGCGTTCTACCAGCGGCGCGCCCTGCAGAAACTTCTCCACTTCATCGTCGGTACAAAAGCCCATTACCCGCTCGACGCCCGCCCGGTTATACCAACTGCGGTCGAAAATCACGATTTCCCCGGCCGCCGGCAGGTGCGGAATATAGCGTTGGAAATAGAGCTGGGTTTTTTCTTTGTCGGTTGGCGCCGGGAGCGCCACCACCCGAAACACTCGCGGGCTGACCCGCTCGGTGATCGCCTTGATGGTGCCGCCTTTACCGGCGCCGTCGCGGCCTTCAAAGACGATGCAGACCTTGAGGCCCTGGCTGACCACCCACTGCTGTAATTTGACCAGTTCAACGTGAAGCTTCCGCAACGCCTTTTCATAGGTTTTGTCGTCGAGAGGCTTCATGTTGCTGGCGCCGGCAACGCCCTTGGTCTTCTTTTTGTTTCCCATGGTTATCGCTCCATCAGGTGAGGGAATGGGACAGGTGTTGTGTAAAGTGTAAACAGCAACGGCAATTTGCGCGGACTTTATTAGATTTCCGCCGCTTAGCCCGAATGCCGGACACGCCGTGATGGTGGTGAAAGTCCAGAATTGGACAAACTAGCGCTTTTTATTGGTCAGGGCGGCGCATACCGTGAGCATGACGTATTGAAAATGGACCAGGTGGTCCGGCTGCCGGATGTCAACGGCAGCGCACTAACAAGGAACTGACTGATGAAATCAGCACAAGGTATGGCAATTCTTCTGGGTTGTGCACTGGCTTTTTCCGCCAGCGCTATGGACAAAACGGCCGGTGGCGCCGCCGCCGGTGCCGCCGTCGGGGCGTTAACCGGTAAAAGCGTGCGTTCGACGCTGCAGGGCGCGGTGGTCGGCGGCGGCGTTGGCGCGATGACCGAGCACGGTGACAAAGGCAAAGCGGCGCGGACCGGCGGAGCCATTGGGGCGGCGGTTGGTGCGGGTGCCGCGGTGGTCACCGGCAATAGTGCGCTGAAAGGCGCGGCGCTGGGCGCCGGTGCCGGAGGGATGATCGGCAAAGCCTCCGATTAATTGAGTTCAGCCGTATGGCTTCGGCGATACGGCTGCCTGCGCTGTTTCCCCGTTTTATTTCCCCCACTGAACGACCTCGTGCTGGCCCCTTACGGGCATGCAGGGATTGGGCCATTTGATGGACAATCGGGTCACCACGTGTTTTTGTCTGGTCTGCCACTACGCGATGGTCAATAATGCCGGTCGCAAATCCAAAAACATGTGATGACCTGAATGAAAAAGACGATTTTTTCGCTGGCGCTGGGCACCTTTGGCCTGGGGATGGCGGAATTTGGCATTATGGGCGTGCTGCCGGAAATTGCCCATGATGTCGGGATCTCGATTCCCGCCGCCGGGAATATGATTTCGTATTATGCGTTTGGCGTGGTTATTGGCGCCCCGGTGATGGCGCTGTTTTCCAGTCGTTACTCCTTAAAGTCGGTCATGCTGTTCCTCGCCGCGCTCTGTATTATCGGGAATACCCTGTTTACCTTCTCCTCCAGCTATCCGATGCTGGCGCTGGGCCGTCTGGTGTCCGGCTTCCCGCACGGGGCCTTTTTTGGCGTCGGGGCGATTATTCTGTCGAAGGTCGCGCCGCCGGGAAAAGTGACCGCGGCGGTCGCCGGGATGATCGCCGGGATGACGGTTGCCAACCTTATTGGCGTGCCCGCCGGGACCTGGCTCGGGCATCAGTTCAGCTGGCGCTATACCTTTATGGCCATCGCCCTGTTTAACGTGGCGGTGCTGGTGTCGATCCTCTGGTGGGTTCCGACCCTGTTCGACCGCTCGACGACGCGTCTGCGGGAACAATTTCACTTTCTTAAATCACCGGCACCGTGGCTGATCTTTGCCGCAACCATGTTTGGCAACGCCGGGGTATTCGCGTGGTTCAGCTATATCAAGCCGTTTATGATCAACGTATCCGGGTTCTCTGAAAACGCGATGATCGCCATCATGATGCTGGTGGGGCTGGGGATGGTCATCGGCAACCTGCTGAGCGGTAAAATATCCGGCCGCTTCAGCCCGCTGCAGATTGCCACCGTCACCGACGGCGGCATTGTGTTACTGCTGTTGCTGATCTTCCTGTTCGGCGGGGTGAAAAGCGCCTCGCTGCTGCTGGCGTTTCTGTGCTGCGCCGGGCTGTTTGCGTTGGCCGCGCCGCTGCAAATCTTGCTGCTGCAAAACGCGCGCGGCGGCGAAATGCTTGGCGCCGCCGGCGGGCAAATCGCCTTTAATCTCGGTAGCGCCATCGGCGCCTTCTGCGGCGGAATGATGATCACCTACGGCTACGGCTGGAACGCGGTGACGCTCCCGGCGGCCTTGCTCTCATTCCTGGCGATGACCTCGTTGCTGATTTACGCCCGCTACCAGCGGGTACGCCTCGCGGCGGGCGTGGTCAGTTAAGCAATTTTCCACGGTTCGCCGAGGGTCAACATCAACCGGTTGGCCCAGGCGAAGAACGCCGCCGATTGCAGTAGATCCAGCTGAGCCAGGGTATCCAGACCCTGCTGCTCAAGCCCCGCAAGATGCGCGGCGTTCAGGGCCGGCGGCGTCACGGACAGGGCGGCGGCAAATTCGATTTGCGCCTGCCAGCGCGGCGACTGACCATCGCTCAACCGTTCCCCCGGCGTCACCGCCAGCAGGGTATCAACGGCGGTCTCCTCTTTTGCCAGTTGCGCCGCCTTACGGGCATGCACCGACGCGCAATAAATACAGCCGTTCACCTTACTGGCGACCGTGGCGGCCAGCTCTCGTTCCGCGCGCGGCAGGCCGCCAGGGGTATAGAAGATGCCTTTGTCGGTCAGGGTGCGCTGCTCCAGCAGCGGCTGATTGCGCGCCAGCAGACGGAAATATGGGGAGTCCGAGTGGCCAAATTTCGCCAGCGTCTGCTGCTCGGCCTCGCTGAACTCCGCCAGCGGTTTGGCGTCCAGCCAGGGTTCCCAGTTCAGCTCCTCGCGGGTGAAATGTACCGGGGCCGGCTTGCCGCTCAGCGTGTGCGGCGTGGTGTGCCAGAAACCGGCGGCGACTGGCGTCGCGGCGCTGGCGCTGGTTTTGCCGTTCAGCAAGCGCAGGCCGTTAAGTAGCCGGCTCTGGAAACTGACGAACGCAATCAGCTGAGCGAGGGTGACGATGCCTCGCGAGGTCCAGCCGGCGCGGGTTAGCGCCTGTATCGCCGCAGGCGTGGCTTCCACCGGCGTGAAGGTTAACAGGCGGGCAAACGCCAGCGCCGGCGTCAGCCGCGCCGAGGTGGGATCGGCGAGGCCAAATCCGGCATAGTGGGCGGCCAGCGCGTCGGCCTGATGCAGCTTCGCCACTTTGGCGGCAATGGCGAAACGCTCATCCGGCGTAAAGTCCTCGTCCTGCTGGCTGAACAACACTTCATAGCTACCCTGAGCGTGGCGGGTTGCTGCCTCGCGCACGGCACGCGCCTCGGCCAATGGGGAATGCGGGGCGATCTCTGCCAGTTCGGCCAAAATATCCTGACTCAATGTCATGGTGACTCCTACCTTAGTTGCGGGGCGATATGCTGAGCGATCAGCTCAATGGAACGCAGGGTGTCGCGGTGCGATGGTTCAACGGAGTGCACCTGGAACGAAATATCGGTGACGCGGGCGAGGACGCTGTCCTGCGCCAGCGATGCCTGGACATGGTCGATATCACCGACGTGGGCGTCGAACTGTGCCAGATGGTATGTGACAGTGTCACCTATTACCTGATGGCCGGCGGCGCGATGGGCCGCCGCCTGCTGGCGCAACCCCGGTTCGGCGACCTGCAGGGCGTAGGCCTGGCTGTCGGCCACAAAGGCGGTGCGCGAGGCGAGGATGCGCGGGGCGATACCGGCGGGCAGCGCCGCGAGATAGGCATCGATCAGCGGATTCTGGATCGCATCCAGCGTTAAGTCCGGCTGTCCGGGCGGGCGTGGCTGAGTCCGGGAGAGCATTAAACCGTGACCGGCCTGGCCGGCACGAACGGCGCCCTCTATGGAAAAGGTCGCGATCCAGATCCGTTGTGCCAGCTGCGGCGCGGGAGGATAGAGATGATTGTCAGGATGGGCGAGAGAATCGCCGCGCCAGGCGCTGTGGATCAGATGCAGGTTGTCGGCGAAGGCCGCCCCACGCTGCTCGCTGGTTAAGCCAAACGGCAGAAATGAGGTTGGCGTACCGCCGGAACCAAATCCCATCTCAAGCCGCCCGTCGGCCAATAAATCCAGCACCGCCGCGTCCTCGGCGACCCGCAGCGCATTTTCCATCGGCAGCGTAATAATGGCGGTACCGAGACGGATCCGCTCGGTCTGCGCCGCAACATGGGCGAGAAAAACCAGCGGTGAAGGCAGGCCGCCTTCTTGTTCGTGAAAGTGGTGCTGCGCCACCCACGCGCTGTCGAAGCCGAGGCGCTCGGCGTGACGAATCTGCTCGGTTGCCAGCCGGTAGCGCGCTTGCGGGGTGGCATGGTCCAGCAGGCGGGTGAAAAAGCCCAGGCGTTTACGCGTCATGCGATCTCCTTGCTGAGGGTGGATACGTGAGGAATGGCGGCGATGAGCTCGCGGGTGTAGTCGTGCTGGGGCTGGCTGAACAGGCGGCTGACCTCGCCGGACTCCACCACCTGTCCGGCGCGCAGCACCGTGACGCTCTGGGCGATGCGGCGTACCGTCGCCAGGTCGTGGGTAATAAACAGGTAGCTCAGCCCCAGTTGCTGTTGCAGCTGCTGAAGCAGGGCGAGGATCTGCGCCTGCACCGTGACGTCCAGCGCCGAGGTGGCTTCATCGAGGACCAGAATCGTCGGCTCCAGCACCAGCGCCCGGGCAATGGCCACCCGCTGACGCTGGCCGCCGGAGAGCTCGCGGGCGGTGCGTGTCAGCAGTTCTGGAGCCAGCGCGACCCGGGCGGCAACCGCCTCAACCCGAGCGCGGCGAAGCGCCGGGGGCAGCGGCTCAAAATTCTTCAGCGGCTCTTCGATAATCGCAAACAGCGTCTGGCGCGGGTCGAGGGAGGCGAACGGGTTCTGATAGACGAACTGAATTTTGCGCCGCAGCTGGCGCTGTGCCTCGCGGCTTAAATGACCAGCGTCGATCCCGTCAATGGCGATGTGCCCGCCGTCGGCGCGCTCAAAACCCAACAGGATCCGCGCCAGCGTGGTTTTTCCCGAACCAGATTCGCCCACCAGGGCGTGAGTCGTGCCGCGTCTGACCTCGAAACTGACCGCGTCCAGCGCCTGCAGCTGCCCGCTCCCCAGGGCAAAACGTTTACTGATATCGACGGCGCGGATCGCCGGGGTGCTCAGCGTATGGCGGCCCTTCACGACAGCGGTCAGCCGCTCGCCTTGCAGATCGCTCAGCAGCTGGCGGGTATAGGCGTGCTGCGGGGTGCGCACGACATCCGCCGTCAGGCCCTGTTCCTGAATTTCTCCGTGGCGAAAAACCAGCAGCCGGTCGGCGCGCTGGGCCGCCAGCGCCAGATCGTGGGTGACAAACAGCACCGCCGTTCCGGACTCCCGGCGTAGGGCATCAAGCAGGTCGAGAATGCGCTTTTGCACGGTGACATCCAGGGCGCTGGTCGGTTCGTCGGCAATAATCAAATCCGGTTTAAGAGCCACGGCGATGGCGATTAACACCCGCTGTTTCATGCCGCCGGAGAGCTGGTGCGGATACTGATTGAAGCGCTGTTCGGGGTGGCTGAGGCCGACTTTGGTTAACAGCGCCAGCACCTGCTGTTTACGTTCGAAGGCGCTGGTTTTCTGATGCAGGCTGAGGATTTCTGCGACCTGAGTGCCGATGGTTTGCACCGGGTTCAGGGCATTGCCGGGGTCCTGCGGGATCAGGCTAATGCGCGCGCCGCGCAGGTTATCGAGCCGCTTTCCTGACCAGCGGCTAATGTCCTCGCCGTTGATCTCGATGCGCCCGCTGTCGCGCCGGGCGTTGTCTGCCAGCAGGCCGATAATGGCCTGGGCGGTGGTGGTTTTGCCGGAACCGGATTCGCCGACCAGGGCCAGCATTTCGCCGGGGTTGAGGGTGAAGCTAACGTTATGCACCACTTCCTGCCAGCGTTGATGCGAGCGGTAGCTGATGCGCAGATTTTCCACGCGTAATACGTTCATGAGCGCTCTCCGGTAAATTGACGGCTGATGCGGTTTGCCGCCAGCACCACGGCGATCACCGCTACGCCGGGGAAGGTGGTCAGCCACCAGGCGGTCGACAGATAGTTCCGTCCTTCGGCAATCAGCAGCCCCCATTCCGGCACCGGCGGCGGGGTGCCGTAGCCGAGAAAGCTCAGGGTGGAGAGGGCGAGGATCGCCTGACCAAACTGTAAGGTGGCGAAGGCCAGCACGGCGGTCAGGGAGTTGGGCAAAATATGCCGCCAGAACACGGCGAAGAAGGTGCCGCCGCTGCCGAAGGCCGCCTCGACGTAGTCGCTGTGGCGCACGCGGACCACTTCCGCTCGCGCCAGACGGGCAAAACTGGCCACCGAGGCGGCCCCGACGGCCACCGCCGCGTTGACGGTGCCGAAACCGAGCAGAATGATCACCGTTAATGACAGCAGCAGCGACGGGATTGCCAGCAGCACGTCAACCAGGCGCATCACCAGCGATTCGACGCGTCCGGCCGCCGCACCGGCCAGGGTGCCGAGGGTGGTGCCGACCAGCAGCCCAATGGCGACCGCCGCCAGCGCCGCGGAAAGAGAGTGCACCGCGCCGTAGACGATCCGTGTCCACAGGTCGCGCCCGAGCTGGTCGGTGCCCAGCCAGTGCGCGGCCTGCGGTGGCAGACGTTGGGCGCCAGCGATGCCCTCCAGCGGATCGCCGGCGCTGAACCACTGTGGCGCCAGCGCCATCAACAGCGCGAGGATCATCACGCTCCAGGCCAGCCATAATCCCGGACGCCAGCGTAGCGGCTGGCGCAGCGGCGCCCGTCGACGGACGGCAGTGGCATAATCAACAAGGCTCATACTGCCCCTCCGGTGACGGTGTTCAGACGAGGATCGAGCAACGGCATCAGCAGATCCACCAACAGGTTAATCAACACAAAGGCGAGGGCGGAGATCATCACCACCGCCTGTAACACCGCAATATCCTGATTGTTGACCGCCTGCTGGGTCAGCTGGCCCAGGCCGCCGCGGCCAAATACGGTTTCGGTGATTAAGGCGCCGGCAATCAGTTCCCCCAGCAGCAATCCGGCAATATTTAACACCGGCAGCAGGGCGTTACCGGTGACGTGTCGCCACAGGACGGCGGTTTCGCTCATCCCTTTGGCGCGGGCGACGGCGACAAACGGCTGGGCGGCTACCTGGTCCATACTGCGCATCAGGATCTGCGCCAGCGGGGCGGAAATGGGCACCGCGACGGCAATAACCGGCAGAATCAACCCCTGCAACGGCCCCGGGTTGATCACCGGGATCCAGCGCAGCTGGAAGGAGAAAAGCTGAATCAGCGCGATGCCTAACCAGAAGGTCGGCAGCGAGATAAACAGCACCGGTAAGGATTGCAGGGCATTGCTCAGCCAGCGCAGGCCCGGCAGGCGGGCGGCAAAGGCCAGGCTGAACGCCAGCGCGATGGCGAGGATAAACGCCGGGACCGCCAGGCTCAGCGTATCCGGCAGATTGCTGGCAAGCAGGGTGCTGACCGCGATCCCCGCCTGCAATGAATAGCCGAAATCCCCCTGTAACATCGCCGCTAAGGTGTGAAAATACTGGCGCCAGAGCGGACTGTCGGCCCCGTAGGCAAGGCGCATTTCGGCGATTTGTGCCGGACTGAGGCCGAGATCCGGATTCTGGAACTTGATCAACACCGCATCCCCCGGCAGCACCTGCAGCAGCACGAAGGAGAGGGTGAACGCTGCCCACAGCACCAGTAAACCGGAGCCGAGACGGCGCAGAAGGTGGTGGCTCATTCGAGGCTCCTTAGTGCTTTTCCAGCCACGCGCCGTAGAACGACGGGCGACCTACGGCTTCGAAACTGACGCCTTGCACCCAGGGCGCGCCGGCAAAGACCTGCGGCTCTTCAAAGATCGGGATCACGTAGGCGTTATCCAGCAGATAGCGCTGGGCATCTCCGGTCAGCTGCAGCCGTTTTGGCGCATCGACTTCGGCGGAAATGGCGGTCAGCAGATCGTTGAGCTTATCGTCACGGAATTGCTGCACCTTGTCGCTGGAGCCGCCCCGTTGCAGCAGGGCATCGCGGTTGGCCGGGAAGAACATGCTTTTCACCACGTCCGGGTCCGCGCGGCCGACTTCCGACACGGTCAGCGGGGTCTTCAGCGGGTCAAGATTATCGATAACCCGACTGCCGGCGTCGCCGGCTTTCACGCTCAGCGCGACGCCGACCTGGCGCCACTGTTGGGCAATCAGCTGCAGCACCTCTTTGTTTTGCGGCTGCGGCAGAGATTCATAGACCGTCAACGCCAGGCGCTGGCCGGCTTTCTCCCGGATGCCGTCGGCGGCTGGTTTCCAGCCGGCCTCATCGAGCAGCTGACGGGATTTGTTCTGATCGAAGGTCAGCTTGTCGCTAAGATTAACGTAGCCCGCCGCCGTGCTGGCGAGCACCGACGTGGCCTGCGGATAGTTGGCGGAGAACAGGGTATCGACGACCTGTCTGGCGTTGGTGGCGTGCAGTAACGCCTGACGCACGCGCAGGTCAGCAACCAGCGGGTTATCGGGGCGGAAGCTCAGGCTGTCGTTGACCCCACGGGTCGGCGCAGCATAGACCCGCAGACCCTGATCGGTGGTCTGTTTCTCATCGTAGGCCTGAACCTGGCGGATAAATCCGGCCTGACCCGCCAGCAATGCGCCGATACGGACGCTGTCTTCCGGCGTGACGATAATGGTGATCCCGTCGAGATTGGCCGGCCCCTGTTGCGCCAGGTTTTTCGGCCCCCACTGGTAATCCTTGCGGGCAACCAGGCTCAGTTCGCGACCCGGTTTTTCATCTTTGACCACGAAGGGCCCGGAACCGATGATATGGCGCGCATCGCCAAGCTCGTCGAAATTGCGCTGCAGGGTGCTGAGGGAAACCAGCCCGGAGCCGATGGTGGCGGTGCCTTGCAGGAAGCCCGGAGATGGTTTCTTGAAGTAGAACCTGACGGTCAGCGGATCGATAACTTCGCTGTGGTCGTAATTGTTGATGACTTCCGAGACCGGCAGACGCTGGGCCTTATTACCGAGGCCGTAGGTATCGAAATTTTTGGCGACCGCGTTAGCATCCAGCGGCGTGCCGTCGGAGAAAGTCACGCCGGGGCGCAGGGTAAAGGTGTATTCGGTTTTGTCGGCGTTGGTGACCCAGCTCTGTGCAATCCATGGTTCGACTTCCAGGGTCTTCGGGTTTTGCCAGGTCAGCTTATCGGTGATCTGGTTAAGGATCCCGCCGTTGGGGTAGAAGCCTCCGGCTGGCGGATAGAGATTGGTGTGCGGTTGTTGCTCCAGATAGACTAATGTTCCCCCTTTGACCGGCGTGGCGGCGCCCCAGGCGGAAAAAGCAGCGGAGAAAATGAGGGCTGCCAACGCGGGCAGGCGAACACGGCTTTGCATGGTGAATTCCTTTGTTATCTATTGTCTTGCCATCATCGGGTGCGGCTAAAAACAAAGGAACCAAGGAATTGCGCTAAGCATTTGCGGAAAAGGCATTTGCCGCGTTGGGGGAATATCTGCTGTGGGCAGCGAACGACGCAGTGGGGTAAAACGGCCTCTCCCGGGCGGGAGAGGCGCGAGGATTAGCGGCGGAAGTCGATAACCATACGGCCGCGAATCTGTCCCTGTTCCATCTCTTTAAAGATAGCGTTGATATCGCCCAGCGGACGCAGGGTCACTTTCGGTACTACTTTGCCTTCGGCGGCGAACTGGAAGGCTTCGGTCAGATCCTGACGGGTGCCGACCAGTGAACCAACCACTTCAATACCATCCAGTACCAGGCGCGGAATATTCAGGCTCATGGCTTCCGGCGGCAGGCCAACGGCCACCACGCGGCCACCGGCACGTACTGCGTCAACGGCAGAGTTAAACGCCGCTTTGGCGACGGCGGTGACCACCGCTGCCTGTGCGCCACCGGTTTTTTCCTGAATCACTTTCGCCGCATCTTCGGTGCGGGAGTTAATGGTCAGGTCAGCGCCCATTTCGCTTGCCAGCGCCAGCTGTGCATCGTTGACGTCGATGGCGATGACTTTGGCATTAAAGACGTTTTTCGCATACTGCAGCGCCAGGTTGCCGAGGCCGCCGAGGCCGTAGATTGCAATCCATTGACCCGGTTTGATATGCGACACTTTCACCGCTTTATAGGTGGTAACCCCGGCACAGGTGATGCTGCTGGCAGCAGCGGAGTCCAGCCCGTCCGGGACTTTTACCGCGTAGTTGGCGGTGACGATGCACTCTTCAGCCATCCCGCCATCGACGCTGTAACCGGCATTTTTGACCGAGCGACACAGCGTTTCGTTGCCGCTGTTACAATAATCGCAGTGGCCACAGCCTTCAAAGAACCATGCCACGCTGGCACGATCGCCTGGTTTCAGAGAGGTGACGCCTGGGCCGACCTGCTGAACCACACCGACACCTTCATGGCCGAGAATGATCCCGGTGGTGTCGCCAAAATCGCCGTTTTTCACGTGCAGGTCGGTGTGGCACACGCCACAGCACTCCATTTTCAGCAAAGCCTCTCCGTGTTGCAGAGGGCGCAGTGTTTTTTCCGTTACATTGACCTGATGATCCTGGGTGACAACGGCTGCCTTCATATCTACTCCTTGAAATTTGAGGAAAAAATAGTGGTATTACTTAGGAATAATACTCATTAAGGATTAACCCATATGGCAAGGAATGCAAGCGCAGTAGTCAAATGTGTGGGATTTGTCAACACGGATAGTGAAAAAGATGGCTATCTTCCGCTCGCATGGCTGTTAATAATGATGAAACACAAATGTCATTATTCTTTCATAGCTTATCGGCACGCTGTCAGCGACAAATTTCTTATAACGACAGAGTGATACAACAATGCATCTGGTAAAAACCATCTTCAGCGCTGCACTTTTCCTGTCTGCTGCCGTTCAGGCTGACAACATCCTTGATTTTCCACAGCCGGAGAACAACCCGGAAGAGTTCTACGCGGTCACCGAGATCCCGACCGGTGGGATTATCAAGTATGAAACCGACGCCAAAACCGGCTTTATTATTGCCGACCGTTTCCAGTCAATGCCGGTGGCCTATCCGGCCAACTATGGTTCACTGACCCAGTCGCTGGCGGGGGATGGCGATCCGCTGGACGTGGTGTTCTACACCCGCGCACCGATGGCACCGGGGACGCTGATAAAACTGCGGGCCATCGGCGTGCTGAAAATGATCGATGGCGGGGAGAAGGACGATAAGATCATTGCGGTCCCGGCCAGCAAAATCGACCCGACCTATGACGACATCAAAAACATCAGCGACCTGCCGAAAATTGAGCAGGAACGCCTGCAGGCCTTTTTCCGCGTCTATAAGCAGTTACCGGATGGCCGCAAAAAAGTGGAGCTGAACGGCTTTAATGATGCCGATGCCGCGAAGCAGGAAATTAAACAGGCCTGGGATGCCTGGAAAGCCAAAAAACCGCAATAAGATAAAAACAGGCGTCTGACGGCGCCTGTTAACCACTCAATCTGCAAAGACTACCGCCTGCCATTTTTTCTTCTGACTCGCTGGCGATAAGCCAGAATATCCCGCCAGTGACGGGCCGGGTGCCGCCAGCCACGCCGGTTGACAGGGCAATATCAACAATGGTTGTATTGTGCAACTATAAATCACCTTGCTACGACGCCAATGACTAATACACCGCTGATCAATGATATCCGCCGCGCCTCCCGCCTGATGGTTCGCGAACTCGGCTTTATGAATTCCACTCTCGCAGCAACCGAGTATTCCCCCTCCGCCGTCCATACGCTGCTGGAGATCGCCGGACACGGGGCGATGACCGCCGCGCAGCTGGTACAGATTCTGGGCCTTGAGAAATCGAGCGTCAGCCGCATGCTGTCGCGGCTGCTGGCGGCGGGGGAAATTGAGGAGAAAACCGCCGAGAACGACGCCCGCTTTAAGCAGCTTGAGCTGACGGATAAGGGCCGGGCAACGGTGGTCAGGATCAACGAATACGGCGCAATGCGGGTGGTTGACGCGCTGGCGCATCTCAATGCTGAACAGCAGATCGGCGTGGCGCAGGGGCTCAACGCCTACGCGCAGGCGCTGGCACAATGCCGCGATCGGCCGCTGGCGGAGGCCGGAAAGCGTATTGAGATCGTCACCGGCTATCATCCTGGAATGATTGGCCGTATCGCGCAGATGCACGGCGAGTACTACGCCCGGAACTATAATTTTGGTCACTTTTTTGAGGGCAAAGTCGCCAGGGGCGTGGCGGAATTTTCCCCACGGCTTAGCGCCGAACGCAATCAAATCTGGCTGGCGATACACAACGGCACGATTGTCGGCTCGGTGGCCATCGATGGCGAAGACCTCGGTGATAACCAGGCCCATCTGCGCTGGTTTATCCTTGATGACAGCTGCCGGGGCAGCGGCGTCGGACGACGCCTGTTGGCGCAGGCGATGGCCTTCTGCGATCGCCACGCCTTTTCGGGGGTGCAGCTGTGGACCTTCAGCGGTCTGAACGCCGCGCGCAAGCTGTATGAATCCTTCGGATTTACGCTGTCTAAAGAGTGGCAGGGCGATCAGTGGGGGATGATGATGACCGAACAGCAGTTCAGCAGAATAATCTCCTCGACCGTTGGTGAGGAAAAGCCGGCTAAGGGGTGACCTTAGCCGGCGGTCGTGCGGGATTATTGCAGTCTGGCATGAAGCGCAGCGATAGCCTCTCGCCATTGCGCCTGAAGCTGGGGCTTCTGGTGCTTCGGCTTGCGGGACAGATCTTCCGCCAGCCGTTGCTCCAGCACAATCAGCTGTTCCAGCAGATCGTCCTCATCTTCAGCAGGCGCTGCGGGTGCCGTCGTGCTAGCAACGTGCATGGCGGGCTGGTGCGTCGTCTCGCGCAGACGCGCGTAAATCTCATCCGCGCTGTACCACTCGCTCAGTCCGTTTTCGTCAATCAACCAGAAGCGGTTACAGCTCTGGTCGATCAGCTGACGGTCGTGACTGACCAACAGCAGGCCGCCGGGATAGTCCCGCAGGCAGCCTGCCAGCGCCTCTTTGCCTTCCATATCCAGATGGTTGGTCGGTTCATCCAGCAACAGCAGACTGTAACGAGCCAACGACAGGCCGACAAACAGCAGCCGCGAGCGCTCGCCGCCGCTGAGGGTACTGACCTTTTGCCCGTGACGACTCCAGCCAAAACCGGCGCCGATCAGCGCCCGTTTGCGGGATTCCGCGGTGGGTTCAAAAGGTTCCAGTGCCTCCAGTAAGGTGGCGTCATCCGGCAACTGACGCAACGACTGGTCATAGTAGCCAGGCTTCAGCCGGGGATGCAGGCTGAGTCCGTCAACCACAACCGACTCCTGCATCTGCCGCCAGAGCAGGCGCAGCAGCGACGATTTGCCGCCGCCGTTACGCCCCATGATTGCCACCCGATCGCCGCTGCGCAGGCGCGCGTGTTCGGCGGTGAACAGGGCAGGCAGGCCTGGGGCCGGAGCGACCGGGAGCTGCGAGATTTCAAGCAACCGGTCAGCGCGCAGCGCATCGCCGTTTAACGCCAGTCGCCACGGGGTGCCGTTGGTCAGTTCGGTCTGGCTCTCCTTCAGGCGGGTGACCTGCTTTTCCATCTGCTTGGCTTTGCGCGAGAGATCTTCGTTGTCATAGACCTGTCCCCAGGTCGCCAGCCGTTTGGCGCTGGCGCTGACGCGGTCAATTTCTCGCTGTTCGGCCTTATGACGCAGCGCGTCACTTTCATCCCGTTCCGCCAGCGCTAAACGGGCGGCGGTGCAGGGCAAAGAGAAGGCGTGCAGGGTGTGGTCGCGCAGGATCCAACTGGTATTAGTTACAGCATCCAGTAAGAGGTTATCGTGCGACACCACGACGAAGCTCCCCTGCCAGGTTTGCAAGAAGCTTTCCAGCCACAGCAAGGTCGGGAGATCGAGATGGTTGCCCGGCTCGTCCAGCAGTAACAGGTCCGGTTGTTGAATCAATGCCCGTGCCAGCAGCAGTCGAGTATGCTGACCGCCGCTAAGCGTCGCGGCGCACTGGCTGAATTCCGCGGCGACAAACCCCATCTCCGCCAGCAGCCGTTCAGCCTGCCAGCGTTGGCGTTCGCGCTCGGCGGCGGGCAGGCGTGCCAGCACCACTTCAACCAGAGGATGTTGCAGCAGATCAGCGGCGATATGTTGTTCAACCCGCGCCAGCAGGCAATGGTGCGCCAGCGCCACGCTGCCGGAATTCGGCGTCAACGTGCCGTCCAGTACCTGTAGCAGGGTGCTTTTGCCACAACCGTTGTGGCCTATCAGGCCAATGCGGTCGCCTTTTTTCAGCGTAAAAGAGAGGTCGATGAAAAGCGGCCCGAATGCCGTTTCAACATGCAGGGATTGTGCGGTAAATAATGTACTCATCGTGAACTTACTCAAGAGTTACAGGCATAGAAATGCCTCGTCAAACATCGCTGACGATAACCCGGTAAGCCCGAGGGAAGGGAGTTAGTCTCTGGTGTCTTCGCTCAAGCCGAAGTTATCGCAGCACGATATCGATAACGCTTGAGCGGGTACGATGACCAAATGTCAGTGAAAAAGTCGATATTTCACGTAACAGCATGGGGTCCTCCTTATTTTATCCAGTAGGTTGATGGGTAGAGGCAGTGTAGAACCCTTGCCGGGATTTGGCTAGTGACAAAAGATGGTGGGGGCGGGCACAAAAAAAAGGGCCTGCAAGCAGGCCTGTTAAGCTTATCGAACGCGTCCAGCGAACAATCAGATCGAGGTCCGGCGGTAGTTGCGGTACTCCGGCAGCCAGAAGTTATCGCTGATGGACTGCAGCAGCGCTTCGGCCGAAGTCTTGACCGCGACACCTTGCTCCTGGGCGACTTTCCCGACCGCAAAGGCGATGGCGCGCGAAACGGTCTGGATGTCTTTCAGCTCCGGCAGCACCGGGCCTTCGCCGTTGTTGACCAGCGGCGAGTGTTTTGCCAGGGTTTCGCTGGCGGCCATCAGCATGTCTTCCGTGACTCTGGAAGCGCCAGAGGCAATAACCCCAAGACCGATACCCGGGAAGATATAGGAGTTGTTGCACTGGGCAATTACATACTGCTTGCCTTTGAGGGTGACTGGCGCAAACGGGCTGCCGGTGGCAACCAGCGCTTCGCCGTCGGTCCAGCTCAGGATGTTCTGCGGCGTCGCTTCCACTCGTGAGGTCGGGTTCGACAGCGGCATCACGATCGGACGCGGGCAGTGTTTATGCATCTCGCGAATAATCTCTTCGGTGAACAGGCCCGGCTGGCCAGACACGCCGATCAGAATATTCGGTTTGACGTTACGCACCACGTCGAGCAGGGACAGGACTTCGTTGGTGGTGTCCCACTGCTGCAGGTTGTCGCGCTTCTGCACCAGCTTGCTCTGGAACGGCAGCAGATTAGGCATGGCGTCGGTCAGCAGGCCGAAACGGTCAACCATAAAGACGCGCCGGCGTGCTTCTTCTTCACTCAGTCCTTCACGCTGGATCTGCGCGATGATCTGCTCGGCGATACCGCAACCGGCAGAACCGGCGCCGAGGAAGACAATTTTCTGTTCGCTCAGCTGGCTTCCCGCGCCGCGACTGGCGGCAATCAGCGTGCCGACGGTAACCGAAGCAGTACCCTGAATATCATCGTTGAATGAACAAATTTCATTACGATAGCGGTTAAGCAGCGGCATGGCGTTCTTCTGCGCGAAATCTTCGAACTGCAGCAGAACGTCCGGCCAGCGGTGTTTAATCGCCTGGATCACGTCATCGACAAACTGGTAATAGTCGTCATCGGTAATACGCGGATGACGCCAGCCCATATACAGCGGATCGTCGAGCAGCTGCTGGTTGTTGGTGCCGACATCCAGCACGATCGGCAGGGTATAGGCCGGGCTGATACCGCCGCAGGTGGTATACAGCGACAGTTTGCCGATCGGGATCCCCATCCCGCCGATGCCCTGGTCACCAAGACCGAGAATACGTTCACCGTCGGTGACGACGATAACTTTGACGTTGTGGTTCGGGACGTTTTGCAGGATGTCGTCAAGGTTGTGGCGGTTCTGATAGGAGATAAAGACCCCGCGTGAGCGGCGGTAGATCTCGGAGAAACGTTCACAGGCCGCGCCGACGGTCGGGGTATAGATAACCGGCATCATCTCGTCGAGATGGTTGCCGATCAGGCGGTAAAACAGCGTTTCGTTGGTGTCCTGAATGTTGCGCAGGTAAATGTGTTTATCGATCTCAGTTTTAAATCCCTGGTACTGGATCCAGGCACGTTCAGCTTGCTCTTCGATGGTTTCAACGACTTCAGGCAGCAGGCCCAGCAGGTTAAAGCTGCTGCGCTCTTCCATGCTGAAGGCGCTACCTTTGTTGAGAAGGGGGAATTCGAGCAGAACGGGGCCAGCGTAAGGGATATACAGAGAACGGTTTTTCTTATGGGTGAATTGCATCGCACTAACTCCTTGATGTTCACTTCAGACCGGGCGCGGCGATAAGCGTGCGGGCTGGCAGGGAAAGCAGCGGGGCAGATTATAGAGCAGATGCTATCAAAGAGGGGGAATTGTGTTAAAAAAACACCATCCTGACGAAAGGACGGTGTTTTTATCATCACTCAGCTGAAGAATTAGCCAGCGCGGCGTTTGCGGCCGGTGGCATGAGCATGGTTAATGGTGGTTTCACTCTCGCCGTCCAGCACCACTTTTTTCTGCTGGGAGAGTTTATAGTTCAGACCGAGAAGATGACGTGCATGGTGGTTCGATTTCATTCTTACTCCTTAATCCACTTCTGTTTCAAGGACAAGCCCGGCGCCGCCGGACGAAATGTAACCCTAAGAACGGCACCCGATGGATACCGTGCTATCTATCGTGGTCTATTTTGGCGGCAATGGCAACCTCATCAGTCTGAATGTGGGCGCCGACCGCCTGAAGGCAAACAGTGGTTCAGATATACGGATGCAGGGCGGAAATCAGGAGTCCTGCAGCAAAACACATGAACACCATCCCGCCGGTTTTATTGAGTTTGCGAAAGAGGTTGCCAGAAGACATCTTCTTCTTTACCGAATGAGCGAAAAGGGCGTAAAGGGAATGGATGGTTATCACCAGCAGGCAGAAGATCCCAGACAGCAGCGAAAACTGGGGAACAAAGGGCTGCTGCGGATTAATGAACGGTGGGAACAGCGCCATAAAGAAGACGATAGGCTTGGGATTGAGCAAGGAAACCAGCAGTCCCTGACGAAAGCGCTGAGCGGTGGACGGCGGGGTGACAGCCTCTGGCGTATTGGTGTGCTGGTTCAACACCCGAGGGGCGGAACGGTATAATTTGATCCCCAGATAAATCAGGTAAGCGGCCCCGGCTATCTTCACGGCTAGCAATGCGAATGGCGACGTCGTAATGAGCACGCCGACGCTGCTGGCCGCGATAATCGATATCACGCCCATGCCAGCGGCTACGCCGACGATCCCGGCCATGGCATTACGCAGGTTATAATTGAGGGTGTTGCTCAGGGTGAGTAACACGCCCGGTCCGGGGCTGGCAATGGTCAGGCTGGCAATAAGAATATAAAACGCGATCTGTTGCATCTGGGATATCCTGTCAGGCAGCGAGCGCACCCGGCGTACAGCAAAACAGTACGCAACACGTTCTGCGCTATCTCCTTCAGTTTCAGTGAAATTTTACTTTATAGTCCCATTTAATTATTGTCATTAATTATTGCCGCGTTTTTTAATATCAATTAAAAGAGCCGAAGCTGCCTTAATTAACCACAATAATATTATGGCTTCAGGTTTATCCAGCATCAGAATAACCTTGGCTTTTCAGGTTAATTCTCTTAGCCCCTCCGTTTGCGCAACCATCTGCTTTCCGGGTTAATCCCCGACCATGAAAATGGCTCATGTTGTGATGAAATTAAGTCGCTTTCTCTGCTCTAAGGGCTCTGGCATAAAATATAACTCATCAACGGTAGCCAAAATGAAAGCCCCTAAATGGGAAAGCCCGCAGATAATAAGTGGCTATTCCCGTTGTTCAAGCAATATATTCAGCTTTCATCGCAGAACGCAGGTACAAGACATCATGAGCAAAGATTTCAGCTTCACCATTAAAAGCAGTTGTTTCGATGAGAATTATAACCCTTCGGACAATACGCGTATCACCACTAACTTCGCCAATTTGGCCCGGGGAGAGAATCGTCAGGAGAACCTGCGTAACACCCTGGTGATGATTAACAATCGTTTTAATACCCTGGCGTACTGGGATAATCTTAAAGGCGGCCGCTATTCCGTTGAGCTGGAAATCATTTCTGTTGAGATGAACGTCGAAGCGCAGGGCGATGCGTTCCCGGTCATTGAAATTCTGAAAACCAATATCATCGATAAAAAAACCAACGAGCGTATTGAAGGCATCGTCGGTAATAACTTCTCGTCTTATGTCCGTGACTATGACTTCAGCGTGTTGCTGCTGGAACACAATAAAAATCAGGCTAACTTCAGTATTCCTGAAAACTTTGGCGAACTACACGGCAATATTTTCAAGCATTTCGTCAATTCAAATGAATACCACCAGCACTTTAGCAAATTGCCGGTGATCTGCCTGAGCGTGTCCAGCAAAGATGTCTATCACCGCACCGGGAATCAGCATCCGGTACTGGGGGATGAGTATCAGCAACAGGACTCTTCGCTGACTGAGCAGTATTTTAAGAAAATGGGCCTGCAGGTGCGTTACTTCATGCCTAAAAACAGCGTCGCGCCTTTGGCTTTCTTTTGCGCCGGTGATTTGCTGAGTGATTACACCAGCCTGGAGCTGATCGGTACCATCAGCACCATGGAGACTTTCCAGAAAATTTACCGCCCGGAAATTTACAATGCCAACGCCGCCGCCGGGCAATACTATCAGCCGAACCTCAGCAACCAGGATCACTCGTTGACAAAAATTGTTTACGACCGCGAAGAGCGGAGTCATCTGGCGATTGAGCAGGGCAAATTTACGGAACAGAACTTCATCCAACCCTATAAACATATTCTTGAACAATGGTCCGCTAGCTGCGCGCTGTAATTAACACATTAAAAGGTCTTCTATTATGAAAATATTATTACCGACGTCGACAGCGGGCAGTTTACCGAAACCTTCGTGGCTTGCGCAGCCGGAGACGCTGTGGTCGCCGTGGAAATTGCAGGATGAAATCTTAGCTGAAGGCAAACAGGACGCCCTGCGTTTATCTCTTCAGGAACAACAGCTGGCGGGGATTGATATCGTCAGCGATGGCGAGCAAACGCGCCAGCACTTTGTCACCACCTTTATTGAACATCTCGACGGCGTGGATTTTGAGAACCGCCAGGTGGTGAAAATTCGTAACCGCTATGAGGCGAGCGTGCCGAGCGTGGTGGGGGAAGTTGCCCGTAAGAAGCCGGTCTTTGTCGACGATGCGCGATATTTACGTCAGCTCACCGACCAGCCGATTAAATGGGCCTTGCCGGGGCCGATGACGATGATCGATACGCTGTATGATAACCACTATAAAAGCCGCGAAAAACTGGCATGGGAATTTGCGAAGATCCTCAATCAGGAAGCCAAAGAGTTAGAAGCGGCCGGAGTGGATATTATTCAGTTTGATGAGCCAGCATTTAATGTGTTTTTCGATGAGGTTAATGACTGGGGTATCGCCGCGCTGGAAAGAGCGGTTGAAGGGCTGAAATGCGAAACCGCGGTACATATCTGCTACGGATACGGTATCAAGGCCAACACCGACTGGAAAAAGACGCTGGGTTCCGAGTGGCGGCAATATGAAGAAGCATTCCCGAAACTGCAAACGTCGAAAATCGATATTATCTCGCTGGAGTGCCATAACTCGCGAGTGCCGATGGATCTGCTGGAATTGATTCGCGGTAAAAAAGTGATGGTCGGGGCAATCGACGTGGCAACCAACGCCATTGAAACGGCGGATGAAGTGGCCAACACCCTGCGCAAAGCGCTGCAGTTTGTTGATACTGACAAACTCTACCCGTCAACCAACTGCGGCATGGCACCGCTATCGCGTCAGGTTGCCAGAGGCAAGCTGCAGGCATTAAGCGCCGGCGCCGAGATTATCCGCAAAGAACTGTTGGCGAAATAATCCCGCATCACGTTGGCCATCACGGTTAACCGATCCGAATAAGGCGATCTCCACGATCGCCTTTTTTTTATTTTTGACTGTTTTTATTCATCATCGCTTTAAGCTCACTCTCTTTCATCTTTTTATCCATAACGTGAGTAAAAGAACGGAACATAAAACCGCTGACGAAAGTGGCGAGGGTAATCGTGAAAAACAGCGTAATAATAAGGTCAATATAAATATTACCGCTGCTGATAATCACCGGGCGGTAAATGAGGACCCCGGCGAGGACCACCCAGTGGCTCATGCAATAAAAACAGTGGAACAGATAGCCGGTCATATGGCCGATTTTATTGGCAAAATTGCGCAGCGGAACAAAAAGTTCGGTCTGGGTGATAGTAAACGAAATACTGGCGGCAGCAACGCTGAGCACGATGCAGGACCACAACGCCTGAAGAGTAGATGGATCAATAACCTGATGCACAATGACTCCTGATAGTTTTAACAACTCATGTAACAACAAAAGGTACGATATAAATCAGACAAAATCAACACGGCGCCTGGACACCGTGAAACCGAAAGCACGTAGGGATAAATGTCGGGTGGGGAAATGCTAGTGATTAACGCGCTTAGCGATTGTTTTCTTTAAATTTATCGCAAAGGTAGCTGAGTGTTATTTCATTCAGACGGTTCATTAACAGTAATTCCGCCTGGTTTAACGCGTCGTCCAGCTCCGCGTTAACGGCATTTTCAATCAGGCAGTGAGGATTATCCCTGTTAATACCGAGGTTATAAAGATGGGTAATCCCCAGCGCTTTATAAATATCCAGCAGGGTGACCTGATGAGGATCGCAGCTTAATGACCAGCCGCCGTTATGCCCTTTTTCTGAACGTACATAGCCGGCCTCGCGCAACCCGGCCATGGTCCGGCGCACCAGAACGGCATTGGTATCCAGCATGTCAGCCAGTTGCTGCGAAGTATAGTTTGCGGAGTCGCAGGCCAGATGAACCAGTATGTGCAAAACGCGTGACAATCGTGTGTCGCTTCTCAAGTTCCCTCCGACGGGCAATGTGCGGTGGCCGTCTGTATTCAACAGCCACCCGAAGCCTGGCATCATAACGCAACCCGGCAGGATACTGAACTGCCTGATGAATCATCTTCATGATGCCCGTCGGCGGTGTGGGATCCCGGCGCAGTTGGCTCCGTCAGCCTGGCACCTGCTACCACTTCATCTCGCCGGTATTCACCTTCGCGCTCAGCTCCAGCGAGCTTTCTTCCGCCAGCCCTGGCCAGCGCTGTTTCATCTCGCCGATCACGCCAGCGGAATCGTGATGCGTCTTAAGCGCCTGCTCAAACTGCTGCAGATAGTCGCGGGTGAAGGTAATCGCACGGTCTCCGTCCGGTAACGTCCCAAGGTAGTGACCGGGGATCACCCGCTGCGGGTGCAGGGCGGCCATGTCGTTGAGGGTCTGACGCCATTGCTGGCGGCTTTCTGCGCTTTGGGTATCGGCGGTCCACACGTGCATCCCCCAGGCAACGCCGGTTCCACCGAGCAGGGTTTTATTGCCCGGGATCCAGACGAAGGCGGCATAGTGTTGCGGCTGACGGATCTCCACTTTTTCACCGTCGATGGTGAAGGTGGTGGCGTCGATCACCTGCGGGGTGTACAGCTGCTTCGGCGCGCCATCTTTCATCTGCGGGCCCCACCAGGCGAGCTTCGCCGCTTTGGTGGCGTTAATATGCTTCACTACCTCGGCGGTGGCGACCACTTTTGCCTGCGGGAAGGCCTTCACCAGCGGCTCCAGTCCGAAATAAAAATCCGGGTCGCCGGACGTTATCACGATGCGGGTCAACGGTTTGCCGTTGTTACGGATCATCTCAACCAGTTTTTCACCGTCTTTCACGCTAAATTGCGCATCAAACAGCACCGCTTCATGGGGGCCGGAGACCAGCGTCGAGTTAACGGCAAACATCCCTTTATCCTGCGGGTTGTAGGTCTCGAGGGTTAAGGGTGCGGCAAGCGCGGCGCTGCTGAACAGGGCGGTGGCAATAGCAAGGGCAGATAATTTCATGGTGTTTTTCTCAGTATCAGGTGAATGACGCTATTTTACGGATTTCCTGATTTGCGAAAATTCCTGAAAAAAGAGATGCTGAGTTTCATAAAACGTGCAGATGGAAGTGACAGATGGACAGAATTATCGCCGCGCAGGTCTATATGCGGATCTGCGAACTGGGAAGCCTGAGCGCCGCCGCCCGCGCGCTGGGCATGTCGCGACCCATGGTCAGCCGCTACCTGGAACAGATGGAGCACTGGGCCGGGACCCGACTGATCCACCGTTCGACCCGTAAACTCACCTTAACCGCCGCCGGTGAGAAAGTGCTGCAAAAAACCCGCAGCCTGACCCAGCTTTCGGACGAAATTGCCGGTCAAACCGAACGGGCGGTGCCCAGCGGGACGCTACGTGTTGCCTGCGCCCATTTCACGGCGATGCAGTTGATTTCGCCGCTGTTGCCAGACTTTCTCGCCCGTTACCCACAGCTTCGCCTTGAGCTGGATATCAATAACCACCCGGTGAGCCTGATTGGCGAACGCATCGACGTGGCGATTCGCATTACCGACAACCCGGAGCCTGGCGCCATTGCCCGCCGTCTTGGCGTTTGTCGCTCGGTGCTGTGTGCCTCCCCGCGCTGGCTACAGCTGCACGGCCAGCCGCAGACTCTGGCAGAGCTGAGCCAGCACAACTGCCTGCATTACAGCCATTTTGCCGCCCCGCAGTGGCAGTTTACCGATCCCGAAGGGGAAGCGGTGTCGGTGGCGGTCTCCGGCAACCTTAGCGCGGGGATCTCCTCATTGCTGCTCGACGCGGCGGTGGCCGGATGCGGCATTGCGATGCTGCCGGTGCTGGAGGCGCAGCGCGCCCTGAACAGTGGGGCGCTCAAGCCGGTACTGCCCGCCTGGACCCCGAAAGCGCTGAGCGTCTACGGCATTTATCTCTCCCGGGATTACCAGCCCAGCGCGCTGCCGCTGTTCCTCGATGAAATCCAGCAGCAGCTGGCGCAAATCAGTTAACGATACCGTCTCCCGCAGCCCGATCCTGATAATACCCTGCAGACCCCGAATCACGCGGTCTGCAGGTCTGTTCCTGCCTGCAATCTGGCGCCACGGATATTTTGTGTACGGTTATCTTTCGTGAGCCATCTCCGACTTTCATTCTAATCCTCTGAGCATATCTAGACATATCGCAATTTGAGATATATCAATATATGTACATTATTTTACCAATGATTAACATTCAGGAGCGGAGAATGGATCTGGGGATTGCCGGCAAGCAGGCGTTCGTCTGTGCATCATCGCAGGGGCTGGGCCTGGCCTGCGCGACGGCGCTGGCGGCTGAAGGGGTCAACGTCGTCCTTAACGGGCGTCATGAAGAGAAGGTGGCACGGGCCGCGGCGGCGCTGAGCGCGCGTTTTCCGCAGATTGCGGTGGCGACGATGGCGGCCGATCTGACGCAGCAGGAAGGCAGGGCGGCGATCCTCGCGGCGTATCCGCAGATCGACATTCTGGTCACCAACAACGCCGGTCCGCAGCCAGGGGCGCTCGCCGACTGGCATGAAGAGGCGCTGCTGTCGGCGATGGCGGCCAATTTCATTCCGGCGGTGCAGTTGATTCGGGCCTGGCTGCCGGGCATGCAGCAGCGGCGCTTCGGGCGCATCGTCAATATCACTTCGGCGATGGTCAAGGCGCCGCACTACATGATGGGGCTTTCCACCTCGGCCCGCACCGCGCTGACGGCTATCTGTAAAGCCATTAGCCGCGAGGTGGTCGCCGATAACGTGACCATCAATAACCTGCTGCCGGAGCGCATCGATACGCCGCGCCAGGCATTTATGCTGGAGCGATTGATGGCCAAAGAGGGCATTAGCCTGGAAGAGGCGCGCCGCCGCAATGAAGCCACCATCGCCGCTGGTCGTTTCGGCCGCCCGGACGAGTTTGCCGCCGCCTGCGCTTTTCTCTGTAGCCATCAGGCTTCCTACATTTCCGGACAAAACCTGCAGCTCGACGGCGGGTCCTACGAGGGGCTGCTATGAACGCCGATATCCAGGCATTGCTGGCGCTGGAGAACGAACGCCAGCAGGCGTTGGTTGCCGGAGACCGCCGGCGCCTCGCGCCGCTGCTGGCTGACGATCTGCTGCATATTCACAGCACCGGCATGGCGCACAGTAAAGACGCTTTCCTCGAGCATGTGGTCAAAATGGGTGGTTTTGTCGCTATTGAGCGGCCAACGCCGGAGATCAGGCTGCTTGGCAATATTGCCATTATCAGCGGCGAAACCTGCAATGTTGTGCGTTTGCTGAGCGATGGCACCGAACAGGTTCGCCACGGTTATTCCACGCTGGTGCTGCGTCGTACCCCGCAGGGCTGGCAGATTGTGCTGTCACAAATGACGCCCTTCGCGGCATAAAAAGGAGTGATATGAAGCTCGTGCGCTATACCCACCAGGGACGAACGCGTCTCGGAAAAGTTGTCGGTTCCACGGTTATCGATCTGTCCGAAATTGCCGGCATCGAGCATTCGATGCGTCAGTTGCTCAACGACCTGCCGGCGCTCCGTGCACGGCTCGAACAGGCGAGCGGCCCGGCGGTAGCGCTGGAGGATGTCCACCTTGAGGCGCCGATTATCGATCCGCAAAAATTTCTCGGCATCGGCATGAACTACCGCAAGCATGCCGAGGAGGCACGTCTGGCGGGCATTACGATCCCGTCGTCGCAGCTGTGGTTTAACAAACAGGTGTCCTGCATCAACGGCCCGTTCGACCCGGTGGTGAAGCCGCGTCTGAGCGAGCAGATGGATTATGAAATCGAGCTCGGGGTGGTTATCGGTCGCCGCTGTCGCCACGTCCGCGCCAGTGAAGCGCCGGGGGTGATTGCCGGCTACCTGATCGTCAACGATCTCTCCGCCCGCGACTGGCTGAAAAAATCGCCGACCTTCACGCTGGGGAAATCCTTCGATACCCACGGGCCGCTGGGCCCGTGGCTGACCACCGCCGATGAAATCACCGACCCGATGGCGCTAAATATGACGCTGACGGTAAACGGCGAATGCCGCCAGCAGGCAGTCACCGGCGATATGATTTACGACATCTATCAACAAATTGAATATCTTTCCTCGGTGATGACGCTGGAGCCGGGCGACGTGCTCGCCACCGGAACGCCTTCGGGTATTGGTGCGCCGCGCGGCTGCTTCCTGCAGCCGGGAGATGTGATGCAGCTGACTATCGATGGCCTGGGATCGATGACCCATCGTGTTATCGCCGACGAAGACGCTGACGCGGCGACAGGAGAGGCAAGATGAGCCGACACCTGTTTCGCGACTATCTGCTGCCCGCCGACGCGCCACGAATTCTGGCGGCCCGCAATGTTGACGTCGCCACCTACGGCGCGAGGATGCTGGCGACGGAGAAAGCCCGCGATCTGCAGGCCCAGTGGCAGGCGAAACTGGATGAGACGTTTCGCGGGATCACCACTGACGGGGCAGTTCGCCACGGACTGTTCCCGTTAGCGGATGAAGGTTTTGCCGTTGAAGAGGCGGTTGCCGCCGCCACGGTTTTGCTGGAGACGCTGGACGCCAGCGCCCGGCAGCGCGTCTGTCAGCCGATTGACGCCCCGCAGTGGCGGGCCTGGTATAACCCGGAAATTCCGTTCAATGACTATGGCGCGCGCCTTGAAGATACAGGCCCGGCGACGCGCGAAGCGTTTCTCGGCCTGCTGCGGGCCTGTACCAGCGACAGCGGGTTTAACAAAGTCACCCGGCTGATGGACGCCAACCATTTTCTCGGCGAGTTGTATGACCTTAACAACATCATGAATCGCTGGAGCTTTCACTTCATGCTGTTTGGCGAGCCTGCCGCCGACAGGCCCTGGGGATGGAATATTTACGGCCACCACGTCGCCTTTTGCTGCTTTATCGTCGGTCGCCAGCTGACCATCGCCCCGACCTTTATGGGCGTAGAGCCGAACGTTATCGACCGCGGCGATGACAGCGACGGGGCGTTGTTTACCGAAGAGGAGCGCTGCGGCCTGGAATTAATGCAGGCGCTGACGCCAGACCAGCAGACACGGGCGACGATTTTCCAGCACATGGAAGACCCGGCGATGCCGGCGGAACGCTTTAATTTTGCCGACCAGCGTCATCTTGGCGGCGCATTCCAGGATAACCGCATTATTCCCTATGAAGGGATTTGTGCGGCGGAATTTACGCCGTCACAACGGGCGCTGCTAATGGCGACGGTGGCCTGTTTCCTGGATTTTCTACCCGATGCTCCGCGACAGCACCGGCTGGCGTTAATCGAACAGCACCTGGCGGACACCTGGTGGTGCTGGATCGGCGGTTGCGGCGATGACGATGTCTTTTATTACCGAATCCAGAGCCCGGTGGTGATGCTGGAGTTCGACCACCATAGCGGGATGTGGCTGACCAACGAACAGCCGGCGCGTTTTCATATCCATACGATTACGCGTATTCCCAATGGCAATGATTATGGTAAAGCGTTATTGAAACAGATTCAGCCGTAAGCTGTGCAGTTCATTTCTGTCAATATCACCTGTCGCCGTGACTATTATTCACGGCGCGGGTGGGCGCACTGACGCGCCACTCACTAAGCGGTAATAAGCGGTAAATAAAAATATCTCTGTCCCCTGTAATGAGGTTATCTGGCAATGGAATTAAACGGTTCATTCAGAGTCCCGACGCGGGCATTATTCCCGTTGGCGTTATTATGCAGTAGCGCTTACGCCAATACAGCCCCCATTGGCAATGATTCTGATTCATTTAACGACTGGCTGGCGCAAGGTAATATCTATGGCGAAGTCAAGACAATGCAATTTTTTAAGGAGTACAGTGGCACCGTCGCCGATAAACAAACCCACGCCTTCGGTGGCGATATTCAATATGTCAGCCCGGAATTTTATGGTTTTAGCTTTGGCGTCGCGGAATATGGTTCATGGAACCTGGGGCTGAACCCCGATAATAGTGAAAAAACCGAAGGCTATCTGCCGGCGGATAATATCAATGTGCTGGGTAAAGCCTATCTGCGCTACCGCGGATATGGTTTTAACCTGCAGGGCGGGCGCATCGCGCTGGATACGCCTTTCGCCAACGGCGGTGAAGGCCGGACGATGATCCCGGCGTTGTATGAAGGTTTTGGCGGCGACTACAGCCTGCTGGATAAGCAGCAGCTGAAGCTGTACGGCTACCGGATATATCGCTTCAAGCCCTTTAGTTCTGATACCTTTGGCAAAGGCGATACCGGCGCGCCTGAAGTGGACGATACCTCTATTCCGTCGGTGGACAGCGATGGTTTTACCACCTTCGGGCTGCGCTATGGTCATCTGTACGATGCGCAGGCGGAAGCCTGGTATTACCATTTCGATAAGCGGGCGCAGATGGCGTTTGCCGGGACTGAACTGCCGGTTCGGGGGTTAAGCATCGGTGACTGGACGCCATTTTTTGGCGCGCAATATCTGCATGAATGGGATACTTCCGATCAATCCTGGCCGTATAAAAATATCGATACCGATCTCTATTCCGCGCGCATCGGTATTCGTTCGCGGCAACACAGTTTCTCGGTAATTGCCACCCATGTGCCGAGCAAAGATGACGCCTTTTTAAATGGCGCCTATTTTGCGCCATATAACTTCGGTATTTATGACACGACCCCCATTGAGGCCGGGCAGCCGCTGGCGTCGATGATTACCAGTAATCAGCCCGGCGACGCGCTGGCAGTGCGCTATGTTTATCATAATCAAAATGCGCTGGCGGTTCTCGGCTATACGCGGCTGGATTTAAAAGACTCCAGCGGGATTTATTATCCGATTGCCGCCAAAGATATTAATGCCGGGTTTATGATCTTAGGCTATAACCTGACGCCACGGTTACATGCCGAATTTGAATTTGATTATATTGACTCACCGTCGCCGGTTACCGGTGATTATCATGCCGAACGTCTGCGCCTGGTGTATAAATTTGGCGCAATGATGCCGGATAACGATTATTAATTGTCAGCAGGATCTGCCGTAGCGGCAGATCCTAAAAGGAGCATAAACATGAGTGACCGAAGCAGTATTTATAGTCAGGGCTTTGTCCACAGTAACCCCGTGCCGGCGGCCTGTCGGATTGGCAATATGGTGTTTTCCGGCGTGATATATGGCCGCGATCCGCTAAGCGGGGTCGTCCCGGATGATATCGATGCCCAGTGTGCGTTAATGTTCGCTAATCTCAAAACCGTGATTGAGGATGCCGGAGGCTCGCTGGATAATATCGCCCGGTTGACGCTATGGATGGCGGATAAAAGCGAGCGGGAGCGGGTCAACCCCCATTGGCTGCGTTATTTCCCCGACCCGGCATCGCGCCCGGCCCGCTACGCCATTGATGCGGTACTCAGCGGCAATATTCGCGTGCAGTGTGATTTTATCGCCGTACTTTAACCGCCATTTCACCAACGTTTTCTCCGCAGAAATCACTCTTATTCCTCACGCGAATAAAATTCAAACCGGCATCATCGCTTTACGATATATTTAAAGTCTAGTTATGTTGCAATGGACGAAAAACAGGAGTCGACGATGGAACAAACACAACGCTCCGGAAAAAAGTCCGCCGACACCAAAACCTTGACTGTCCCGCAGAATGCGGGACAGACCGGGCGTCGTGGGCGGGTATTCGATTACGGTGAGCTACGCGTGCTGCTCCTGGCGATGCTGTCTGAACAGCCGAGCCATGGGTATGAACTCATTCATGACATTAAAGAACGCTTCGGCGGGTTGTATAAACCAAGTCCCGGAGTCATCTATCCGACCCTGACCTGGCTGTACGACCGTAACTATGCGGTGATCGACCTGGAAAAGGGCGGTCGCAAACGCTACAGCATTACTGATGAAGGACAGGCCTGGCTGACGGCGAATCAGTCGGTGATGGATATGCTTAAGTCGCGGGTGGCGCCGCAGGCCAACCGGGTGTCACCGCCGGTGATGGTCGAGGCGATGGATCATCTGAAGCGGGCGCTGAGCCTGCGGATAAAGTATGAGCCGCTGCCCGCCGGGATGATTGATAGCCTGGCGCAGGCGATTCATCTGGCCGCCGAGCGGATTGAGCATCTGCTGACTACCCCGGTACCCGCTGAGGGGCTGCATTCGAGTATTGCCCATATCACGACGCCAAATGCGCCGCGCTTTATGCGCCGGCTGTGCAGCCATTTTCAACATCGTACCCCGGTGGTCAGCGATGAGAACAGCGGGCAGTTTCGGCTGAGCATCGGCGATGTGCGGCTGGATGTGCTGGATAACGCGCTGCAGATTACGCTGACCGCGTCGGAGACCGACGATCTTGCGGAGATGGAAACCATTCTGGAACGCCATCTGGCAGAGGCGGCGGTGCGCGAGACCTTAGATATTCGCTGGCAGCGGAGCTGATATTAGTGGTGTAGCCTGAGGGTGGCGCACGAAAAGGGTTCATGTTGTTTATGAACCCTTTTTTTATGGTGTGGTGTAGGGACTGGTGGTTTGGTTGAAAATGGCGGATTCAGGATTGTCTGTGGGATATTCCGTTCACGATAAGTTCTGCGTCATTTCTCAATGTCGTTGTGGGTGAACGGCCTGGGGGGCGTTTCGCTCGCCCCCCAGGACCCCCGGCATTGCGCTGAAAATTGCCGCTTCGCGGTGTGCTCCACTCCGGCTTCATCTGGCGGACCGGGCCGGACTCGACATCCCTGTCTCGACCAGCCCTCTGACGGCCGTCGTGGCCGTCAGTCCTGGATGCGCACCTGCGTTCCCGCCAATTTTCTTGATGCGCCTAACCCCCTTGCTGCCAGCCCGTTGTCGACAGAACCTTCTGCTGTAGCGAAGCAGATCTATGGTGAACGATTAGTCGAGATGGAACATCCGCGCCGCATTTCCGCCGAGGATATTGGCTTTATCTTCCGCTGAGATATCCAGGCTCTGGATCGTATCTACCCCCTGGAAGAACCAGTCTTTACGGATCGGGTAGGAGCTACCGTAGATGATATTTTTGCCACCGATTACCTTCACCGCAGCCTCCAGCTGGGCTTTACCCCATTGCGGTGCGCCGGAAGTATCAAAGAAGATATTGTTGCTTAACTGCGCGCGCAGATTGCCGGTGCCGGTCTGGAAACGATCCACCGCATCGTTGAACTGATGCTGCGGCGGCACCAGCATATCGGCGAAGGCGTAGAACGCGCCACCCAGCATGGAATGGATAAAGCGCAGGTTCGGCAGCTCATCAAACATACCGCTGAACAGCTCGCGTCCGACGGCGGTGGCCTGGTCGATACAGCGACCAAACTGGCGACGCTGGTTGGTGTACGGCAGCACCGAGTTGTAGTCCACCGGCAGCGGCGTATGGTGAACCACCACCGGCACCTCCAGCGAGTTCAGGTAGCGCAGGTAAGGGCGGAACGCCGGATCGTCAAGGTAGATTTGCCCGTAGTGCGCGACAATCTGTGCCCCACGGAAACCCAGTTCATTCAGGCAACGATCCACTTCACGCAGACAATCTTCGGTACCCCACGGCGGTACTACCGCCAGCGCCGACATCTTGCCGCCGCTGCGTTTCACATACTCGGCCATCCGGTCGTTGACCTTTTTGCAGGTCTCAAGATCCAACCACTCCTGCCACACCGGCAGACGGAAGATCGCATGGTCAATGCCCGCTTTTTCCATGTCCGCCAGCTGGCTTTCAAGGGTGTACTGGCCTTCGGCGTAGTTAAGGTTCACGTAGCCTTTAGGCTGTTCGATGATCAGCTGACGCAGCGGTTTACCTTCAATCTGCTCAACCCGGGTGTGCACGCCGTACTGTTTCGGCACGCAGTCGAGAAACGCGTTCAGCAGTTTCTGGTCAGAAAACAGGTCGCCTGGCAGCCAGTGCATGTTGGCATCGATAATTTTAGTCATCTGTACTTTCCTTTTGTTTTTGATATGACGTTGGGGTGTTGTTATTTCTGTTCTGTAGCAAAAACGGACTGATATTTTCCGGGCGCCGCGTTCTCTTTCTGTCCAGGGATCCGCATCCCGGCTTTGGCGTGATATTCGCTAAAAATCGCCAGCGCCTCTTCATGAGGGAAAATGGTTTCGATATCGTCAAACGGCTTACCGCCGCTGCGCTCCTCGACAATCCGGCGCACCACCTCCGGGCCTTCGCCACGGGACGCCAGCACCAGCCAGTTCACCTTGTCGCGGCGCTCTTCTTCGTAGGCCTGCAGTGCGGCGACCGGGTCGCTGATGGCGCTCAGTTTTTCCGCCAGCACCCGGGCGTCAACGAACGCCTGGCACACGCTGTTGCCGCCGCGTGGGTACATGGCATGGGCGGCGTCGCCGAGCAGGGTGATTCGGCCAAACGACCACTGGGGGAGCGGGTCATGATCGATCAGCGGGAACAGGTAGCATTCACGGGCCTGGCGGATCATCTCGCTGACGTTGAGAAAACCGAGCTGGCAGTCGTCGAACACATGTTCGATCTCTTTCACGCCGGTCTGCTGGTTCCAGTCCTCTTCGCTTTGCGGTTTTTCCGCCTGCTCAATCACCCAGTTAACCAGTTGATTGCCCTGACCATCGACGTTGTCCTGAATGGGGTAGACGATCAGGGTGCCCTGACGAATCGGGTCGCCGATGTGCAAAATCGAGCCGCCGGTTTTGATCGGCGGCATCACGGTGACGCCGCGATACAGCGTCAGGCCGGAAAAGTGGCTGCGCTCAGACGCTGGCAGCAGTTGGCTGCGGACCACGGAACGAATGCCGTCGACGCCAATCACCACGTCGGCGCGTACCTGCTGCGGTGCGGCGGGATTCTGGCTGTTGTCGAAGGTCACGGTCACGCCGTGCTGATCCTGAGTGAAATCCACACAGCGGCAGCCGAGAGTAATGGCGTCGGGGCCCAGGCGTTCCTGCACGGCGCGGTAGAGCATCATCTGCAGATGACCGCGGTGCACAAACCGTTGATCATGCTCATACCCCATATGGCGACCGCACTGTTCGCCGAAAATCTGCTGGCCATAGCCGGTGTAGAAGATGGACTCCTGAGCCTCGACGGAGATTGCGCAAAACTCCTCGTAAAGCCCCAGTTCTGTTAACTCTTTCACCGCGTAAGGTTTGATATCCACGCCGACGCCCAGCGGTTTAATTTCCGGCACGGCTTCAAATAAACGTGGGGTAAATCCCTGCTGGTGTAAGCGCAGGGCTGCAGCCAGCCCTGCCGGACCGGCACCAATAATGACGATATCCAACATAATGACTTCCTCAGTGTGTTTTATCGGCAGGCCTGATGGCCTGCCATCGTTAATTCACAAACAGTTAATTCAGCAACCGTTAGTTCACGGACGATTTGTTAATGCCTGCGCGCTCGGTGGCGCGATGTTCAACGGTCGGTTTATGGTTCGGATCGCGTAACCACACGGGGATACCGACCAGGCACACCGCCAGTCCTGCCATCACCAGCAGCGACAGCGAGTGGCCGGTATGGTTGTGCAGCGCATTGAAGAACAGCGGCGGGCCGAGAAACACGCCGATCAACGTCAACTGCGTGATAAGCCCGCTGGTTGCGCCAATGCTGTCCCGCGAAGGCGCCACCACCGGTGCCAGCGCCCACATGCCCACCAGCAGACCGCTGCCGAAGGTAAAGACCCACGACGCCACCAGCGAAGGCCACAGCCCCAACTGCAGGCTGAAGATCATCAGTGCCGGAAGACCCGTAAGCACGATCCCCATCGCCCCAATCAGCGTTGCCCGGACCCCGCGGTTGAGCAGGGCGCCGACCATCAGACAGCCGATGCCGTTACAGACCATCGCCACCACGTTCCAGCGCGAGACCGCCAGCACATCCACGCCATAGCTTTTGGCCAGCCACGGTGCGAGGGTGGTGATCACGCCGGTCTGCAAAAATGCATCAGCACCGAAGGAGATCCCCAGCAGCCACGGCAGCGGGCTTCTCAGGACATCGCGCAGACCCCGGGTTCGCGAGAACATGACCTTTTCTTCCGCACTGCGTCGCGGCAGGCACAGTTGCGCCAGCACCACCAGCAGTAGCGTGAGGATCGAGTGGGCCAGGAACGCCGCCCGCCAGTCGGCAAAATGCTCCGCCAGGCCGGCGGTCAGGAACGGCAGCAGAAAGCTGGCGGGGACAAAGGTCGACCACAGCGCCATCGCCATCGTTCGCTGTTTGCCGGTGGTGATGCGGATCAGCAGCGTCACCGCGGCCACCGCCGTCAGAACGTAGCCGACGCCGGTAATCGCGCGGCAGATAAGCAGCAGCTTGAAGGTCGGAGAAGCAATCACCAGCAGATCGCCGGTGACGATCGCCAGCGCGCCAATCAGCAGCACCACCCGGTCGCCGAAGCGGTCGACGGTGTAGCCCGCCAGCAGCGCACCGAGGGCGACCATCAGGGAAGGGAGCGACATGATCAGCCCCACCTGACCGTGCCCGTTAATCTGAAACTCTCTGGCAATGGCGCCCAGCTCGGTCACCGCCTCGCTGACGGTCATTGCCGCCATCACGCCGAGGGCGTAGGTCACCAGAATTCTGAGGTAAGCATTTTGAAAAAATGTAGCCACAATCGTACTCCTGGATGCTGTTAAGTTTGCTCTCAGGCCGCGTGCGACGCCGGGAGCGATGAGGTACAGCGTGTGACGATGTGCAAAATCAGGCGTCGTTGGCCATGGCCAGGAAGCGCTCCAGATCCGGCGGCTCCACCCGCAGACGCGGCGGCTGCGGCGTGACCCCGACGAAGGTGGTGGCTTCGGTAAACCACTTGTTCTGTGCCGGCAGCCCCCACTGGTCGGCCCGTTTCGGGTCGGCGAGATCCCAGCCGATCGCCGGTTCCGGATCGATGTGCTGGTAATGGGTGTTGAACAGCTCGATGCGGTGCCCGTCGGGGTCGCGGAAATAGATGAACAGCGCGCCGCTGATCCCGTGGCGTCCTGGGCCGCGCTCCAGCTGCGGGGCATAGCCCAGCGCGCCGGCCACATCACAGGCGCGGATCATGTCGTTGGTGTCCGGGATGGTGTAGGCAAAGTGGTGCAGGCGCGGGCCGACGCCGTTGGTAAAGACGATGTCATGCGGGTTGCCTTTGCGCTGCATCCACACACCCCACAGCTGCGTTTCGCCTTCCAGTTCGGACCAGGTGTATTCGCTGGTGCGAAAGCCCAGGCGCTGATAGAAGTCGAAGGCGGTACGCACGTTGCTGGCCTGCAGCTGGTAGTGGTCAAGCCGCTGGGCG
This sequence comes from Enterobacter sp. JUb54, assembly GCF_014298075.1. Classification (GTDB taxonomy): domain Bacteria; phylum Pseudomonadota; class Gammaproteobacteria; order Enterobacterales; family Enterobacteriaceae; genus Klebsiella; species Klebsiella lignicola. The sequence continues at coordinate 1,413,390 of NZ_CP060418.1, read as the reverse complement.
CAGGCGCCGCGATAGCGATCGTACTGCTTAAACATTCGCTCACACGGCTCCATGCTGGCGCAGAATTCCAGCGGTACGCCGATGCTGTCATTAACGTGCAGGGTTAATCCCTGCCAGGGAACATCCACCAGTCGGGCATCAATGCCCTGGTCGTTGAAGTAGGCCATCGCCCGCAGAATGTCCTCATCGCTGTGGACCCGCATGCCGATACGCGCACAGCCCGGTTGCGTACTTTTACGCAACACCAGACTGTGGTGACCGCGCTCTTCCAGGCCGCGTAACCAGACGGTGGATGCATCTTCATCGCTGACGATCAGGCCAACCAGCTCGCAATAGAAATGTTTACTTGCCTGCAGGTCCCGTACGTTCAGAACCACATGGCTGGCCCGCGTCACGTTGAAGGGGGGCTGGCCGACGATCTCATTTATGTGCTGCATTGTAGGGTTCTCTCTTTCAGTCATCACTTCAGGTATCGGATAGGTGGCGACTCTGCGGTCGCCTGTGCTGATCAAGACAATGCTCAATTGAGATATATCTTTTATTGCGATATATCGCGTAATGAACTGATAGTAGATGAGCCGAAAAAATTCGCTATCTCGCAATGATGAAAATGTGATCTGTTGCGCGAATGTTAATCATTGTCATTAAGCTGTTAAAAACTGGCCCGCGGCGTGCGCTGTGTTAACGTTTTGTTTTCGATAGAATTGTCCGAATCGGGACCCGAGTTCGCCTACGCCATCTATACTCAGGATTCGACATCTCAACAGGAGCGAATCGATGGCAATCCATAAGAAAGGTCAGGCGCACTGGGAAGGGGATTTGAAAAGCGGGAAGGGGACGGTATCGACCGAAAGCGGCGCGTTGCACCAGCAGCCCTATGGTTTCAATACCCGTTTTGAAGGGGTGAAGGGGACCAACCCCGAAGAGTTGATTGGTGCGGCGCATGCCGCCTGTTTCTCGATGGCGCTATCGCTGATGTTGAGCGAAGAGGGGTACACGGCCACGTCGATTGACACGGTCGCCGTGGTGACCCTGGATAAATCCGGCGGCGGTTTTGCCATTACTCAGGTGGCGTTGCAGAGCCAGATAGTCCTGCCGGGCATTGATGCGGCGGCCTTTGATGGCATTATTCAGAAAGCAAAAGCCGGCTGCCCGGTATCGCAGGTGCTCAACGCCGAAATTAGTCTCGACTACCAGCTAAATCCTTGAGCCTCCGGTGCCCGTTTGCTGCGGGCACTTTCTCCACCGCGTTACGCGGAATATCATCATCCGGGTTAAATTTCGGGCCAGTTTCGCGCCAGATAGTGGTATCTTTTGCCGTCACGGACAGCATCAGGCACAGCAATGACCCGCATACGAGAAGCGATCGAGGCCCAGGTTCTGGGGCTCACCGGTATGGCATTAAAAGAGATTGATTTTGAGCAGCCGAAAGGGGAGCCGGGGCTGTTTGGTCCGTCCTCCGCCATCTGGCAGGTACACGGCGATTTCACTTCGATGCTGTGCGGCGGCATCAGCGCCTTGCTGTTGCAGATGCTGCACCCGCTGGCGCTGGCCGGCGTCTGGGATCACTCCAACTTTCGTGACGATATCTTTGGCCGCCTGCGGCGCACCAGCCAGTTTATTTCTGCCACCACCTTTGGCGCCACTCCTGACGCCGAGCGCCTGATTGCCAAAGTGCGCGGGATTCACCTGCGGGTCAGCGGCTGGGACAAAGACGGTACCGCATATGAAGCCAGCGATCCGGCGCTGTTGACCTGGGTGCATGTGGCGGAATGCAGTAGTTTTATGGCGTCGCACCTGCGCTACAAGCGCACCGTGGTCAGCGAAGCGCAGCAAACGCAATATTTCCATGAAGCGGCGGAAATTGCCCGCCGTCTGGGGGCGCGGGATATTCCGCTGACTCCGCGCCAGGTGGCGGAGTATCTGCAGGATATGCGCCCGTCGCTGCGCTGCGATGAACGCACGCGGGAGGTGGCCGATGTGTTGCTCAACACCCGATTACCCAGCCGCCTGAGCAAGCCGGTGGGGCAGTTGCTGATGCGTGCCGGGGTAGATCTGTTGCCGCCCTGGGCGCAGGAGATGCTGTCGCTGCGACAACATCCTGTGCAGCGACATACCGCGAGGCTGGCGGTGCATGGGGTGGCCAGAGTGCTGCGGGCTTCGGTGCGTAATGGGGCTTATCATTGTGCAATGCGCCGCATGAGCGAGCATTAATTAACATATATAAATGAGTGTGTATTCATTATTTCCTGGCGCGACATGCCCCATGATAATGCTATTTTTCCGGTGCCGGACGTTATTTCGTTAGTATATATTTCGCCCGCGCAAACGTATTATTTCGGGTGCCGAAACGTGCGCGGACGTTATTTCCCACGCTGGCGAGAAAATGGCCGCTATTTGCTGTTTATCGCCACTACGGCGGCCGATGCCGCATGATAGCTGGTTCCACGCGCCGCAGGTGCAGGATTGCCTGAACGCGAAAAAGGGACCATACTTGATCCGCCATTATTCCATCGCTGGTTTATGGTTATTCACCAACGCGCGTACGCTTGCAGTATGCCGGGGATTTGTTCAATACAATAAGCCAATCGGTTAATAGCCTGACGCTATTGCCAGAATCGGCATTCAGGAAGTTAGCTCATGATCATTCGACCAGAACAACACTGGTTTCTTCGCCTGTTTGACTGGCATGGCTCCGTGCTGTCAAAAATCGTTTTTCGCCTGCTGTTGAATGTCCTGATGTCGGTGACCGCCATCATCAGCTATCAGTGGTATGAACAGCTGGGGATCCACCTGACCGTGGCGCCGTTTAGCTTACTGGGGATTGCCATCGCCATTTTCCTCGGCTTTCGTAACAGCGCCAGCTACAACCGTTTTGTCGAAGCGCGCAATCTGTGGGGCACGGTGCTGATTGCCGAGCGCACCCTGATGCGGCAGCTGAAAAACATCCTGCCGGCAGAGCATCACACCCATCAAAAAATCGCCAGCTATCTGGTTGCCTTCGGCTGGAGCCTGAAACACCAGTTGCGAAAAACCGATCCCCAGGCCGACCTCAACCGGCTACTGCCTGCAGAAACGGTGGCGGAGATCCTCGGCAGCGCGATGCCGACTAACCGCATCCTGGTGCTGGTGGGCAACGAGTTAGGACAGCTGCGGGCCGACGGCAAGGTGAGCGATATCACCTACGGCCTGATGGACAATAAACTCGACGAGTTGGCTCATGTGCTTGGCGGCTGCGAGCGGCTGGCCGGCACGCCGGTGCCGTTTGCTTATACCCTGATTTTGCAGCGCACCGTCTACCTGTTCTGCTCGTTGCTGCCGTTCGCTCTGGTGGGGGATCTGCACTACATGACGCCGTTTGTCTCGGTGTTTATCTCGTACACCTTTTTGTCCTGGGATTCGCTGGCGGAAGAGCTGGAAGATCCGTTTGGCACCGCGGCGAACGATTTACCCCTCAACGCCATGTGCAACACCATTGAGCGCAACCTGCTGGATATGACCGGCCAGCACCCGCTACCGGAGCCGCTGCGTCCCGACCGCTACTACAACCTGACCTGATCGACTGCCGGGCATGACTGTTAAATAAGTTAAATCTAACGCGTGATAGATAACATTGATTATACAGTTCTGCGCCTGATTGTTATGCTTTCGTTAACAAAACGTCCGCCTGCGGTTATCGCGGCGGACGTATCGTTTTTACGTCGACCCGCCGTTCGACGGGCATTCAGGAGCAGATATGAACATGAAAAGACGCGCAGTGCCTGGCGTGCATCCTTATGACGGTCCGGCCGGCGGCTGGGGCGCGCTGAAAGCGACCGCCATTGCTGTGCGTACCCAAATGGATGCCCTCGTTGCGCCGCAAACGCTGCTTCGCACCAACCAACCGGATGGTTTTGACTGCCCCGGCTGCGCGTGGCCGGACAAAGAGCACAAGTCGACCTTCCAGTTTTGTGAAAACGGTGCCAAAGCGGTGACCTGGGAAGCGACCAGCAAGCGCGTGACCCCGGCATTTCTGGCGGCAAACACCGTCAGCTCGCTGCTGGCAAAAAGCGATTTTGAACTGGAAGGCTACGGGCGTATCACCACGCCGCTGGTCTACGACCGGGGCAGCGACACGCTGCGTCCAACCTCATGGGAGCAGGCTTTCGCGCGTATCGGCGAGGTGGTCAGCACCATGGCGCCGGACGAAGTGGAATTATATACCTCCGGTCGTGCCTCCAACGAAGCGGCTTATCTGTTCCAGTTGTTTGCTCGCGAACTGGGTACCAACAACTTCCCGGATTGCTCCAATATGTGCCATGAATCGACCAGCGTCGGGCTGCCGCAGTCGATCGGGATTGGCAAAGGCACGGTTTCGCTGGATGACTTTGACACCACCGAACTGGTGATTTCTATCGGCCATAACCCCGGCACCAACCATCCGCGCATGATGGGCACGTTGCATGAACTGTCGCGCCGTGGGGTGCCGATTATCGTCTTTAACCCGTTGAAAGAACGCGCGCTGGAGCGTTTTGCCGATCCGCAAAACGTTATCGAGATGGCGACCTATGGCTCCACGGATATCGCCTCAACCTATTTCCAGGTCAAGGCGGGCGGCGACGCGGCGGCGCTGAAGGGCATTGCCCGGGCGCTGCTGGAGATGGAAGAAGCGCAGGGTAACGTGCTCGACCGGCAGTTTATCGCCGAGCATACCCAGAACTTTCAGGCCTTCGCCGACGATTTACTCGCCACCCAGTGGCAGGATATCGAGCGTGAATCCGGCCTGACCCGCGCGGACCTGCAGCGGGTGGCGCAGGCCTATGCGGCATCAAAGGCGACGATCGTCACCTACGGCATGGGGATCACCCAGCACAATAAAGGGACCTCGAACGTTCGGCTGATCGCCGACCTGCTGCTGATGCGCGGCAATATCGGTAAACCCGGCGCCGGGATCTGCCCGTTGCGCGGTCACTCAAACGTTCAGGGAAACCGCACCGTCGGCATTACCGAGAAACCGAGCGCCAGCTTCCTCGCGAAGTTGCAGGCGGAGTTTGGTTTCGTGCCGCCGCAGCAACATGGCCATGATGCGGTGAAAGCGCTGCAGGCGATGATCGAGGGTAAATCGAAGGTGCTGTTGTGCCTGGGCGGTAACTTTGCGGTGGCGATGCCCGATCATGAGCGGGCCTTCCCGGCGATGCGCGGGCTGGATCTCAGCGTGCATGTTGGCACCAAACTGAACCGCTCGCATCTGCTGGTGGCGAAAGAGACCTTTATTCTGCCGTGCCTGGGGCGTACCGAGCTGGATGAACAGGAGACCGGGCGCCAGTCGATCACCGTGGAAGATTCGATGTCGATGGTTCACGCCTCGTCGGGCAAGCTGAAACCGGCTTCGCCGCAGCTGCGTTCGGAGCCGGCGATTGTGGCCGGTATGGCGATGGCGGCGTTGCCCGCCACTAAAATCGACTGGCTTTCGCTGGTGGCGGACTACGATCGTATCCGCGATCTGATCGAGCGCACCATCCCCGGTTTTGACAACTACAACCAGCGCATTCGCCACCCGGGCGGTTTCCGGATGCCGCTGCCGCCGACGGAGCGTATCTGGCCGACCCCGAGCGGTAAGGCGATGTTCTCGGTGTTCCACGGGGTTCATGAAAATGTGCAGGTCGAAGGCGAGGAGGTAATGCGCCTGGTGACCTTGCGCAGCCACGATCAGTACAACACCACCATTTACGCTATGGATGACCGCTACCGCGGCATTTTCGGCCGCCGTGACGTGCTGTTTATGAACGAGCAGGATATGGCGAAGCAGGGGTTTGAGCATGGTGACCGGGTGGATATCACCACCGCCTTGCCGGACAGCGACCTGCGGCTGGAGGATATTACCCTGGTGGCCTACAGCATCGCTCCCGGTACCGTCGGCGCCTACTATCCGGAAGCTAACGTGCTGGTTCCGCTGGACTATATCGATCAAGAGAGCGGCACGCCGTCGTATAAATCGGTGCCGATTCGTCTGACTCTGCGTTCGAAAGAGATCCTGCCGCTCGCAGGCGTGCGCTAATCCCTCCCGTCCGGCTGCCGGTACCCACCGGCGGTCGGATGGTCACCATTGACATCCCCCCAATCACCGGTACTGAACAGCACGGTATCGCCTGCGTATTCCCGGCGCGGCTTGTATTTGGCCGATGCGGAACGTAACATTTAGCTAACATGTTTTTTTCCGCGACGAACGAGGTCTGCATCGTCGCGAGGTTCGTCATTAGCGGACGGTTCTACACCGGGTCAACCATGGATATCAAACAGCTCAAATACCTGATCGCCCTCGATCAAACCCGTCACTTTGGTCAGGCCGCGGCGCTTTGCCATATCACCCAGCCCACTTTATCCATGCGTATCCGCAGTCTGGAAGAGGAGCTGAATCTGGTGCTGATCCAGCGAGGACAGCGCTTCGAGGGCTTTACGGCGGAGGGCGAGCGCATTCTGGCGTGGGCGCGGGCGCTGCTGGCGGCCCATGACGGGCTGGAAGCGGAAGCGGCGATTTGCCGCGGTCAGATGGTGGGGCAGCTGCGGGTAGGAATGGTGCCGCTAGCCAGCCTGAACCCGATGCAGTTGATTAAACCGCTCAGCGAGAAATATCCCGAGCTGCAGTTCAGCCTGCTGTCGCTGACTTCTGAGCAGATTATCGACGGCGTGAGCCGCAACCAGCTCGATCTTGGGATCTGTTATCTGCACCATGTCGACAGTCAGCTGTTCCACGTGCAGTGGCTGCCGACCACGCGGATGGGGCTGCTGCACGATAAACGCCATTTTCAGTTTGCCCAGGGCACCCCGGACTGGGAGACGCTGGCCGCCTTGCCGCTCGGTTTTCTCACCAAAGGCATGTACTACCGCGAATCTATCGAGATGAGCTTTAAGGGCAAAGGGCTGACGCCGAAAACGGTGTTTGAAAGCGACTCGACCTTCCAGATAATCCAGGCGGTACAGGCCGGGATCTGCTGCGCGATTATGCCGCTCAACAATGGTCTGGAAGCGCTAAGCGATAACCTCGACATTATTCCCATCGCCGAAACCGAAGTGGATTCCATGCTGGCGCTGATTATGCGCAATAAAGAGCCGGTGTCGTCGCTGGCGGAAAAATGCTTTGCCGATGCTCAGCGGATATTTAACGAGTAGCCGTTACCCTGAAGACTTATTATTTGCAGCCATCCTGATTGAGACGGGTAAATAACGTTTCGAAGGATTCTTCGTGCAGAATATCGCCTTGCAGCACCGAGACTTTAAGGTCAAATGAGGGCGAAAACAGCGCAATGAGATCGGGGTAATTGAGCTGGCGCAACCCGCAGGCGGCATACAGCTTGCCGGCAGGGGTGGTGGATGCGGCCCGGGCCACCATCACCAGTGTGTTGACGGCATCAGCCGACGCAACGAGGGTGGCCAGCGCCTGCTGTTCATCGTTGTTGTGCGCCATAAAACCGTTAGCACCCCGGGAAAAATAACCAGCGGCACTGATTTTATCGCCCGGCAGCGGTGCTGATTGTGCCGCGAGAGCAGACGTTGACAGAACGGCGATTAATGCCAGCACCAGCCGGCTGGGAAGTGCGGTGGACTTTCTTTTTCCATTGATAGACATGATGACGCTCCTTGTCATGGGGATAATAACGGCTGACAGGAGTAATAACATGGTGACCGGTAGCGCGCAATGAAGCCACTGTGGTTTCTGAAAGCGCGCCGCCAGGAATTACCCGGCGGCGCGGCACGCGGTTATCAGATATCTTCCAGCTGAATACCGCGGGTTTTCGGGCCAAAAATACCCACCGACAGCATCACCATCAGCATACTGACCACGATAAAGCTAATCACCCCCGGTGCCCCGGCGTATTGCAGAATAATACCGATCAGAATACTGGTTATCGCCGTTGACAGGCGGCTGAAGGAGTAGCAGAAGCCAACCGCGCGGGCGCGAATATGGGTCGGGAACACCTCGGCCTGATAGGCGTGGTAGCTGATGGTCAACCAGGCGTTAGACCAGGTGATCATAAAGCCGCAGATCACCAGCATCACCGGGTTGTTCTGCAGGGCAAACAGGGTACCGAACACCACCGTCATCAGCGCCGAAAGCACGATTTGCCATTTGTTCTCAAAGCGGTGAACAAAACGGGTGCAGAACAGGCAACCAATCGGGTAGGCGAGGGTAATGAAAAAGGCGTACAGCAGGCTGTGGGTAATGCTGGCGCCCTGGCCGGACAGCAGCGCCGGCAGCCAGTTGCCGAAACCAAAGAAGCCAATCGCCTGGAAGAAGTTCATCACCATCAGCATGATCGTGCGGCGGCGATACTCCGGCGCCCAGATGGCTTTAAACGAGCCGGTTTTGCGCTGGGCCTGGCTGGTGTCGGGCTGATGCGGTGCCGAAGGGGCGATACCGCAACGTTGTTCCATCTCGCTCATCACCGCGTGGGCGTCCTGATGGCGGCCTTTGACTTCCAGCCAGCGGGCGGACTCCGGCAGTTTTTTACGAATCACCCAGATGATCAGCGAACACAGGGCGCCGAAAATAATCACCCAGCGCCAGCCGGTGAGGCCGAAGAGGGTGATCGGCACCAGCATCCACGACATCAGCGCCACGGCGGGCACCGACAGAAACTGAATAAAGAAAGCGAAGGCAAAGGCCTTGTTGCGCAGGTGCGTCGGCACCCATTCGCTCAGGTAGGTATCGATAGTGACCAGCTCAATACCCAGCCCGATACCCACCAGGAAGCGGCAGAAGATCACCCCTTCGGCGCTGTTCTGAAAGGCCATCAGCAGCGAAAACACGCCGTACCACGCCAGCGCAAACATGAACGTCAGGCGGCGGCCCAGCTTGTCCGCCAGCGGTGCCAGCAGGCTGGCGCCGATAAACAATCCGAAGAAGGTGGCCGAGGCAAACGCGGCCTGATCCGAGATGCCAAAAATTCCCTGTTGTCCGGTATGGAAGATGTTTTCGGCCAGCAGACCGGTACTGATATAGCCGGTCTGGAAAAGATCGTAGAGTTCAAAGAAGCCGCCCAGCGCCAGGAGCGTAATAAACGACCACAGGCCGAATGAGGCCGGCAGGGCATCAATACGCTGGGTTAAGCTGGTGTGGGAGTGTCCTGGGGATGCAAAAGGCGCATCCCCCAGAACCTGGGTGGTAGACATATTATTATTTTCCTCAGATAAAATGTTTGCCTGCTAATGTTATTGGATTGTTAATGGTTTTAAATTTTTAATTGCTCTTCTCATTAACATTCTTCAGCGAAAAATCTGGTCATATCGAGAGGTTGTGGAGAAGTGAACTGGTTTGCGTCAGCTTGAACCGGTGAATTTGAAGGATATGACTTAGCGAGAGGGGGAATCGGACAGGATGAGAAGGGACGGCACTGAAACCAAATGGCCCCGTTTTAGCGGGGCCACCCGGCGATTATTTCCCCTCCGGTGGCAACGCCTGCAATATCCGCTTAGCTTGTGACTCAGTCAGCGGGTAATCAAAGAAACGCTGATAAAAATCGCGGGTGATGGCCGTCATGTCGAGGTCGGCGAAGCGCTGCGGTTGCAGCTGCTTTGCCGCCCATTGGATCTGCAACGCGCTTTCAGTGCCGTAGCGATCCCAGGGGAAAACCCCCGCCGGATTCTGCCAGACCTTGCCCTTTTTCACCGCCTGCAGCGTCGAGAAAAGTTGACCATAAGCCGAGTGCGCTAAATCGCCGCATCCGGGGCCGAGGATGATCGCATCTGGCTGCCAGGCGAGGACTTTCTCCGGGGAGATCTCCTGCATATTGCCGACAATCCCGCTGGCGGCGTTTTGCCCGCCGGCCAGCTGAATCCAGGTATCGATCAGCGTATTGCTGCCGTCAACCTTGAGTGGTTTCAGCGACTGGATATGCAACACGCGCGGCCGTTCGGTAGAGGGTAAATCCCGAGTCCGCTCCCCGACATGGGCAAGAACCTGCTGTAGATACTGGTTGTAGGCCCGTGCTCTGGCCTGCGTTTCGGGCGTACCGAAGACCTCAGCGGTTGTTGCCACGGCATGGGCCAGCGACGGGTAGTCGGTAAAGCGCATTTCCATCACCGCCAATCCTGCCTGGCGGTAAGCGTCGGCATCGCCGTTGCCCTGCGCGACAAACACCACCTGAGCACCCCGCGCCAGCAGTGCCTCGCTGGTGAAGTGCGGGCCACGGCTTATCAGCGCCTGAGTGAGCCGGGGATCGAGATAGAACATCCACGGACGGCTATCCGGACGATTAACCGTCGCTACGATGCGGTCCCCGACGCCAAGTGTCATCAGCAGCGAGTGGTGCGCATACCAGCCTTCCGCCACCTGAGTCACCCGATCCGGTAGGATCACCCGGTTACCGGCGTCGTCCGTTACCTGGCGTTCGGCCAGCGCGGGGAAGGCCAACAGCAACATCAACAGACCAGCGGCGATTTTTTTCATGCTATTCCTCAGAAATCAAACTGAACCGAAGCCGTCGCTTCACGCGGTGCACCGAGTTGGGCGCTGGCGTAACCGGCGCCGGTATAGCCCGTCAGCGCACCAGGCACGATATTGGTCCAGTAGTGACGATTGGTGATGTTAGTGACTGCTAACCTGAAGGTCGTGTCGGTGCCGAACACACGGGTGCGATAATTGCTGCCGATATCAACGGTGGTATAGCTGCTGACCCAGCTGTCGTTGGCATTATCGGTGGCGCGACGTCCGACGTAGTGGATATTGCCGTTGACGTCGAGTCCCGGCAGCGCATCGATGCTGTAAATCGCCAGCATGTTGGCGGTAAAGCGCGGCAGACCGACCACCTGCTTATCATCCGCATCGGCGCTGGCGGTGTTATGCAGACGTGGGTCGAGCCAGGTTCCTCCGCCGAGTAGCCGCAGGTTGCGAGTGACGTGGCCATCGGCCATTAATTCCAGACCACGGTTCTTTTGCGTACCGTCTTCAGCAAAATAACCGCTGTCGTTGGTGTAGGCGAACGGACGTTCGGCCTGGAAAAGCGCGGCGGTTAAGAGCAGGTCGCGGTGTGGCGCATATTTCGCGCCGACCTCCACCTGATGACTACGATACGGGTCGAGGACATCTCCGGCATTTTTCGCCCCGGTCGGGGCCGTGTCGCCCTGTTGCATGCTGTTGGCCCACGTCGTATAGAGCGTCACATTCTCTACCGGTTTATACATCAGGCTGGCTGAGCCGCTGGCGCCCCGGTCATTATGATTACTGCTGCGATTGCCGCTTTTATTGTAGTTGTCGACGGTGAACAGGTTTTCGCTACCCGAGAGCAACAGGCTCCACTGTGGATTGAAAGTCAGAGTATCGCTCAGTAAAAAAACGTGCTGCGTGGTGGTCGCTGAATGATAGCGGTCGGTAAAGTCAGGGTATGCGGGACGGGCATAATCCGGCGACTCGTCCAGCGATGAGTGTCCCAACGTTTGGGTACCTCCATCGTGCGGATTGTAGTTTTTCCATACGAATCCACGTATCCCCACCGCCAGGTCATGTTGTAGCCAGCCGGTCTCCACGCTGCCGGTAAGATTGGCAAGGTAGCTGTTGATGGTAAATCGGCTGGCGGCAGAGTTTGCCGTTGTGGTGGTGTAATGGCCGTGATTATCGGTGAGCGTATTGGTCACGGTGGTGGATTCACGGCCAGCAATCTGGCGCAGCACGCCGACGTCCAGCAACCAGTTACCGTCAAAATCATGCTTAATATGCAGGCTTGCGGTGGTGGTGGTGTCATCGTTACCGGCATAGTACTGACCATATTTGCTTTTGGTCGGGTCAAGCGGCGATGGGAAGTGGGTGCCTTTTGCCAGGGCAAAGGAGCCGGGAAGTCCTTTTTGATAGAAGTGGTAGTAGCTGAAATTGCTCTCCAGCACCGTCTGATCGGTCAACTGGTAATCGAGCGCCAGACCGGCATACTGGTTGCGCTGGCGGCTGCCGTGAGTATAGCTGCTACCGTCCTGATCCATCAGGTTCAGGCGGTATTTCAATCTGTCTCCCGCATCCAGCGGGCCGCTGAGATCCAGCGCGGCATTCGCACCGGAAGCAGTCCCGCCGCCTACGGTCACCCTGCGCAGCGGCACATCGGTGGGCCGTTTTGACACCAGATTAAACATCCCGGCCGGGTTCGCCGGGCCATATAGCGCGCCGACCATGCCGTTCAGCACTTCGATACGCTGAAACTGTTCGGCGGGGTACTCGGTGGTCGATACCGCGTTCAGACCATCAATCATGTTGTTCTGGACGACGCTACCCTGCATGCCGCGAGTCTGGGGCCGAACACCGTCGCCCTGGACGGAGGGCAGATAACGATAGATATCTTTGACGCTGCTGGCCTGCACCTGACGAGTCAGAGAGTCCGACAGCGTCTGCACGGACCACGGAACGTTAATCAGTTTCTGCTTACCGAGGTTACCCAACGTGGCCTGCTGTTCAGCGGCAGGCGTAACATCATCAAGGGATTGCGTTTGCGGTTCTGCGGTAACAATCATGGTTTCTGCCGCATATGCCGGGGTCGCCAGCAAAACGGGCGAACAGGGAATCATCCCGGTTAATAAAACGAGTTTATATGAGCGCATTAATTTTAAGTTCAGACGAATGAAAGCGGAGTAAGGCGGGGAAAACCTCGTCTCAGTCTGAAGGGTACGGTTTTTATTTGTATGACAAAAAAATAAAGAATATCGCTGTATATGTCAATATATAGCGGTGGTTTATATGTGATTTATGCCAGCCGTTTGATTAAGCGGCAGCGTTTGCGGGGTTCACATTGAAGGGAAAAACCCCGGCGGGCAAGGCGCCAGCCGGGGAGGGAGATTACAGATCGTAACGGTCGAGGTTCATGACTTTGGTCCAGGCGGCAACAAAGTCTTTCACCAGTTTCTGCTGGGCATCCTGGCAGGCGTAAACTTCCGCCAGGGCGCGCAGTACCGAGTTCGAGCCGAAGACCAGATCGGCGCGCGTCGCGGTGTACTTGCTTTCGCCGCTCTTACGATCGCGACCTTCAAACAGTTCACCCTGTTCGTCGGTGGCGTTCCAGACTGTGGACATGCTGAGTAAGTTGACGAAGAAGTCGTTGCTCAGAACGCCGACGCGGTCGGTAAAGACCCCGTGCTGACTGCCGTCATAGTTGGCGCCCAGCACCCGCAGGCCGCCGACCAGTACGGTCATTTCCGGCGCGGTCAGGGTTAACTGCTGCGCTTTATCCAGCAGTAAGGTTTCGGTCGATACGCCACCTTCAATGCGGCGATAGTTACGGAAACCATCCGCCAGCGGCTCCAGCAGATCGAACGCTTCGATATCGGTCTGATCCTGACGCGCATCTACGCGACCCGCTGCAAAAGGTACGCTGACCTGCACCCCGGCGGCTGCCGCGGCTTGTTCAACACCCACCACACCGGCCAGCACGATGATATCCGCCAGCGACGCTTTGCCTGAAGCTTTCTGAATCGCCTGCAGCGTTGGCAGAACCTTCGCCGCAATCGCGTTAACCGGCCAGTCTTTTTGCGGAGCCAGCGCCAGACGCGCGCCGTTGGCGCCGCCACGTTTGTCACCGCCACGGAAGGTAGACGCGGAGGCCCAGGCCACCGAGATCAGCTCACTAACTGGCAGGCCAGCATCAGCGATAGCGGTTTTCAGCGTCGCAATATCCGCCGGGGTTGGGTTATGGCTGGCCGCCGGTAACGGGTCCTGCCAGATCAGATCTTCTTTCGGGACTTCCGGGCCGAGGTAACGGGATTTTGGCCCCATATCACGGTGGATCAGTTTGAACCAGGCGCGGGCAAAGGCTTCATTGAAGGCCTGCGGATCGTTCAGGAAACGGCGGGAAATTTTGCCAAATTCCGGGTCGAAGCGCAGCGTCAGGTCGGTGACCAGCATCGTCGGCTTACGTTTTTTCTCCGGATCGAACGGATCGGGGATCACATCCGGTGCGTCTTTGGCTTCGAACTGAATGGCGCCAGCCGGGCTACGGGTCTGGACCCACTCATATTTGAACAGGTTCTCGAAGAAGTAGTTGCTCCACTGGGTCGGGGTCTGGGTCCAGACCACTTCAAGACCCGAGGTGATGGCATCGGCACCCGCGCCGCTGCCGAAGCTGCTGGTCCAGCCGAGCCCTTGAGCCTCGATCGGTGCGGCTTCTGGTTCAGCGCCCACGTGGCTGGTGACTGCGGCACCGTGGGTTTTACCCAGGGTATGGCCGCCGGCAATCAGGGCAACGATCTCTTCATCATCCATCGCCATGTTGCCGAAGGTGGCACGAATAGCGGCGGCGGCGGAGAGCGGGTCACCGCTGGCGTTCGGGCCTTCCGGGTTGACGTAGATCAGACCCATCTCAGTGGCCCCCAGCGGCTGCTGGGTCAGGCTTTCCGGGTGACGGTGTTCGAGCCAGGCTTTCTCATTACCCCAGTCAACGTCGAGATCCGGCTCCCAGACATCTTCACGACCGGCGCCGAAACCGAAGGTGCGGAAACCGGCGTTTTCCAGCGCCACGTTACCGGCCAGCATATACAGGTCGGCCCAGGAAATTTTCTGGCCATATTTTTGTTTCACCGGCCACAGCAGGCGGCGGGCTTTATCGAGGCTGACGTTGTCCGGCCAGGAGTTCAGCGGCGCAAAACGCTGCTGGCCGCGACCCGCGCCGCCACGTCCGTCCACGGTACGATAGGTACCGGCGCCGTGCCAGGCCATACGAATAAACAGCCCAATATAGCTACCCCAGTCTGCCGGCCACCACTCCTGGGAGTCGGTCAGCAGCGCGCGCAGGTCGGCCTTCAGCGCGGGGTAGTCGAGTTTCTTAAACTCTTCACGGTAGTTAAAATTCTCACCCAACGGGTTTGAGCGGTTGGAATGCTGGCTCAGCAGATCAACGCGCAGTTGATTCGGCCACCAGTCGCGGTTGCTGGTGCCGCCACCGGCACTTTGTGTGGGCGTCCCTGTGTGAAAAGGGCACTTCCCGGCGGATGCGTTGTTCGATGGATCGTTCGACGTGCTCATATCAGGCTCCGTTTGCTTTTGTGAATGCCATTACGATATACATTGCTTCCAATAACTGATACTCGAATGAATCTACGGAATTAATAGTTATATCCTTTTAACAATGGGCGATAAAGAAATCCATATAATAGTTGTGGGTAAGTGCAAAATACGTAAAGTGACTTAGCGTCTGGCTATCAGGCTATTTTATTTGCCATTTTGGCCCTGGGCAGTGCTCAAAACCTCACGTACTGCGTGTACGCTCCGGTTTTCCCGCGCTGTCCGTGTCCAAACTGGCTGCAACAATGTACGCCTGATAGGCCAGACCCTTATGCTTATGCACATTCTCATTAGCTAATCAGTATAGGACACTGCCGCGACTCGTCTGGCGATAAAAGCAGCACTTACATAAAAGCTAAGCATGTGAATTCCGGTGAGTTACTGCTCACAGAGGCAGAAAAGGAGAAATAACCTGCCGGTGGGCCTGATTTCTCGCGGTTATTCCGCCGTATTGCCCGACGGTTATTTTGCCGGGCAGACGGCCTGCACCAATTCGACGCATTGCCCCAAAACGACTCCCCATTGTGGTGTTATTCCCCGAAAAAATCAGATATCAGACTGAATTTACGCGCTTTATTTTCTGGCATGCACTTTGCTTTTACTCTTGCAGAAGGCAGCGCAACAGACCATTGAGATGACCAATAGCTGGCTAGGGTTCCGGTTCATATAAATGAACGTCTGGTCCGAGAGCTGGCGACCTCTGCGAGGTTACACGGCGGGACAAAAGCCCGGGAGACAGCAGCACCGTCAGGTGTCGCGCTGCTCCTGTTATTTTTGTGCCAACCAGAGGTTCATCATGAAGAGATCCCGCGTCATCCGTAGTTTTGTGTTATCGCTGGCGCTGCTGGCCAGCACTCCTTCCTTCGCCGCCGTCAAAAAAGAGTTCAACGTCTGCTGGACTATCTATGCCGGCTGGATGCCCTGGGGCGCCATCAGTAACGAAAAAATCATTGATAAATGGGCCACTAAGTACGGCATTAAAATCAATATCGTTCAGCTCAACGACTACATCGAGTCGATTAACCAGTACACCGCCGGCCAGTTTGATGGCTGCACCATGACCAACATGGATGCGCTGACCATTCCTGCGGCAGGTGGCGTCGACACCACCGCGCTGATCGCCGGCAGCTATTCCGACGGCAATGACGGCATCGTGCTGAAAGGCGTTGATAAAAAGCTCGGCGATCTGAAAGGGATGCAGGTGTATCTCCCGGAACTGTCGGTATCGCATTATCTGTTGGTTCGCGGCCTTGAGAAGGCGGGCCTGCAGGAAAAAGATGTCAAAGTGGTGAACACCTCCGACGCCGATATTGTCTCGGCCTTCGGCACCAACAGCGTCCGTGCCACCGTGGCGTGGAACCCGCAGCTGTCGGCCATCAAAAAGACCCCGCAAACCACTGAAGTCTTTAGCTCAGCCCAGGTGCCTGGTGAGCTTATCGATATGATGGTGGTCAACACCCAAACCCTGAAAGATAACCCGGCGCTGGGTAAAGCCTTGACCGGCGCCTGGTTTGAAATGATGAGCAAAATGCACGCCGGTGATAAACCCGCGCTGAGCGCTATGGCGGCGGACTCCGGAACCGATCTCGCCGGTTACCAGGCACAGCTGAAAACGACCCATCTGTTCTGGACCCCGGCCGAGGCTCTGACCTTTATCAGCGACCCGGAGCTGGCAAAAACCATGCAGCGGGTGGCGCAGTTCTCCTTTGATAAAGGGCTGCTCGGCGAGGGGGCGCAAAGCGCCGACTTCATCGGCATGGGCTTCCCGGGCAACGTCACCGTCGGCGACAGCGGCAACGTCCGCCTGCGCTTTGACGACAGCTACCTGAAAATGGCCGCCGCAGGCCAGCTCTGATCCTTGACCACGGGAGTGATCGCCATGCGACAAATTAACCGCCATCCACAGCAGGGCATGCGGCTGATGCTGATGCTGTTGCCCTTTGTGTTACTGATTGCCGCCTGGTGTTTTGGTTCTGCCATTCGTCTTGAGGCAAACCCCCAGGACAAGCTGCTGCCGGGGCTGTCACAGATGGCCTCTGCGATCGAACGGATGGCGTTTATGCCGGACAAGCGCAGCGGAGAATACCTGCTGTGGGCCGACACCGTGATTAGCCTGACCCGCCTGCTGATTGGGCTGGCGGTGTCGGCGCTGATTGGCCTGAGCATCGGTATCGTCGCCGGGGTGTTTCCGGTCTACCGCGCCGCGCTGTCACCGTTGATGACCGTGGTGTCGATGGTGCCGCCGCTGGCGATCCTGCCGGTGCTGTTTATTGTCTTTGGCCTCGACGAGCTGTCGAAGGTGATGCTGATTGTGATCGGCATTACCCCGATGCTGGCCCGCGACCTTGAGCAACGGGCGCGAGAAATCCCGGCGGAGCTGTTTATCAAGGCGCAGACCCTCGGCGCCAACAGCTGGACGGTGGTGCTGCGGGTGGTGCTGCCGCAACTGCTCTCACGTTTAATTACCTCGCTGCGCCTGCTGCTCGGTTCGGCCTGGCTGTTCCTGATTTCGGCGGAGGCCATTTCCGCCACCGCCGGGCTGGGGTACCGCATTTTCCTCGTCCGCCGCTACATGGCGATGGACGTGATTATTCCCTACGTCATCTGGATAACCCTGCTGGCCTGGCTGATGGATCTGGCGCTGCGCCAGCTGCACAAAGTCTGCTTCCCGTGGGCCGAAGGAGGCCGGGCATGAGTTTTATCACCATCAAGAATATCTGGCAGGAGTACGGCGACCACGTGGTGCTGGAACGCATCAATTTAACGGTGAAAGAAGGGGAGTTTTGTTCGATGGTCGGGGCCTCCGGCTGCGGTAAATCGACGTTCTTACGTCTGCTGTTGGGCCAGGAGACGCCGACCCGGGGGCAGATCACCCTTGATGGCCAGCCGCTGGCCCTTGAGCCGGATCGCAGCCGCGGCGTGGTGTTTCAGCGCTATTCCGTTTTCCCGCACCTCAACGTGCTGGATAACGTTGCGGTCGGTCTGGAGCTGCCGTCATCCCCTTGCTTTGGTCGTCTCTTTGGCGCCCGCAAACGCGCAGCCCGGGAACAGGCGGCGCAGATGCTGGACAAGGTCGGCCTTTCCCATGCGCTGGATCGCTACCCGGCGCAGCTTTCCGGCGGGATGCAACAGCGGCTGGCGATCGCCCAGGCGTTCGTGATGCAGCCGCGGGTGCTGCTGCTCGACGAACCGTTCGGCGCGCTCGACCCCGGTATTCGCAAAGATATGCACGCGCTGCTGCTCCAGTTGTGGAGCGAGACGCGAATGACGGTCTTTATGGTCACCCACGATCTGGCCGAAGGGTTCAACCTCGGCACCCGTCTGCTGGTGTTCGACAAAGTGCGCCACGACCCGCAGGCCCCCAACGCCTACGGGGCGCGCATTACCTACGATATTCCGCTCAACGAGACCCGGATGTCGCACATGCTCGGTACCGGCACCCATGACAACGTCTACACCTTAAGGAGATAGCCTGATGACCACGCCTTTACACACTTCACCGAGCCTGCGCGAAGAGCGTCTGCCGGGTGGGGGACAGACCTCGTTTATTCTGCGTCGCGGACAGATCCTGCGTCTCACCGATCTAGACGGCGGCGCTAACCTCAGCATGATGATGCTCAACCCCCACGAAAAGAGCGAGCGACTGAACCTGCCGGACACCCTCAAAGGGCAACACACCGCGCGACTGACCCGCGGTCACTGTTTCTACTCCGATATGGGACGGGTGCTAGCCGGGATCGTTGCCGACAGCTGCGGCTGGCACGACCCGTTTGGCGGCGTGCTTAACGCCCAGGAGACGGCAGAAAAATATGGCACCGGGCGCTACCAGGAGCTGCGCAACGCCTTTCATCGCAACGGTACCGACAACCTGCTGGTTGAAATGGGCAAATGGGATCTCGGCCTCGAAGACCTGCTGATGGTGGTTAACTTCTTCAGCAAAGTGACCGTCGACGGCGCAGGACGTTTCGCCTTTTGCACCGCACACTCCGCACCGGGAAGTTATGTGGAGCTGTTCGCCCCGATGGACGTGCTGATGGTCATGACCGCGATGCCGCATCCGCTGGATCCCGCTACCGACTACGCGCCACGCCCGATTCAACTGAGCTGGTACCAGGCCGACGACGAGCAGGCGACGGTGGAATCGCTGTTTACCCGCGATGAGAACCAGCGCGCCTTTACCAACACCCAGCTGTTTGCCTTATAAGGAGTCTGCGATGAACCTTGTCACCAGTACCCGTAACCCGGCCGATGCCGTCTATCGCCACGAGATCCCGGCGGGCGAACCGTGGATGTTCGAAATCAAACAAGGCCAGACCCTGCGCCTGCTCGATCTTGAAGGAAATCAGGCGGTCGATACCCTGTTTTACCATGCCGATAACCCGCGCGAACGGTACGATGCACAGCGCACGTTGCGCCGTCAGGGCAATGTCTACCTGACGACCGGCAGCGTGCTGTACTCCAATCTCGGCAACCCGTTGCTGACCATCTTGGCCGATACCTGCGGGCGTCACGATACCCTTGGCGGCGCCTGCGCCCAGGAGAGCAACACCGTGCGCTATGCCCTGGACAAGCGCTACATGCACAGCTGCCGGGACAACTTCCTGTGCGCCTGTCTGCATGACGGCAGACTGCATAAGCGCGACATCGCCGCCAACATCAACTTCTTTATGAACGTGCCGGTGACCGAAGCGGGCGGCCTGACCTTCGAAGACGGGATCTCCGGCGCCGGGAAGTACGTTGAGCTGCGCGCCGAATGCAACATCATCGTGCTGATCTCCAACTGCCCGCAGCTGAATAACCCGTGCAACGGCTGGAACCCTACGCCGGCGGAGGTGCTGGTATGGAACTGAACCGCTGGCAACGCTGGCGCCTGCTGGCCTACCGCCTGTTTGCCGTCCGCGCCGAACGTCTGACAACGACACCTACGCGTAAGTCCTGACTCCTTGCGCGCCTCGGGGACGACCCTGGGGAGGCTGATTCTTTTGCTGCGGGACGACCCGCCACGATGTGAGTCCCGTGTATGTTCAAGACCTTATTAATTGCTAACCGTGGCGCCATTGCCTGTCGCATTCTGCGCACCTTACGCGCCATGCAGGTGAAAGGCGTGGCGGTCTATTCTGATGCGGACCTGAGCAGTCTGCACATTCGCGAAGCCGATCGGGCCATTAGCCTTGGCGACGGCCCGGCGGCGCAAACCTATCTGGTGACCGACAAGATCATTGCCGCGGCGCGCGACAGCGGGGCCGAGGCGATTCACCCCGGTTATGGTTTTTTGTCGGAAAACGCCGCCTTTGCCGAAGCCTGCGAAGCCGCCGGACTGGTGTTTGTCGGCCCGACCCCGGAGCAGCTGCGAACCTTTGGCCTGAAACATACCGCCCGGGCGCTGGCAAAAGCGCAGGGCGTGCCGATGCTGGAAGGGACCGGCCTGCTGGCCGACAGCGATGAAGCCTGCCGCGCGGCACAAACTATCGGCTATCCGGTGATGTTGAAAAGCACCGCCGGCGGCGGCGGGATCGGGATGCGGGTGTGCTATGACGCCACTGAACTGGCGGAAGCCTTTGAAACCGTCCAGCGCCTCGGCAAGAACAACTTTAGCGATGCCGGCGTGTTCGTCGAAAAATACATTGAACGCGCCCGTCATCTGGAAGTGCAGATCTTCGGCGACGGCCGCGGCGAGGTGATTGCCCTTGGGGTACGCGACTGTTCGATCCAACGGCGTAATCAGAAAGTGATCGAAGAAACCCCGGCGCCCGGCTTACCGGAAGGCATGGCGCAGGCCCTCTGTGATGCGGCGGTTGCCCTCGGTAAAGCAGTGAACTACCGCAGCGCCGGGACGGTGGAGTTTGTCTACGACAGCGCGGCGCAGCGTTTCTATTTTCTCGAAGTGAACACCCGCCTGCAGGTGGAGCACGGCGTCACCGAACAGGTCTGGGGCGTCGATCTGGTGGGCTGGATGATTGCCCTCGCCGCCGGAGATTTACCGCCGCTGTCCACGTTGCTGGACGGGCTGAAACCACGCGGCCACGCGATTCAGGCGCGAGTGTACGCCGAAGATCCGGGCCGCCAGTTCCAGCCGTCGCCGGGGCTGCTGACCGAAGTGGTGTTTCCACCGGCGGATGGCAAGACCCTGCGTATCGACCGCTGGGTGGAAGCCGGGTGCGAAGTCCCGGCCTTCTTTGATCCGATGCTGGCAAAAGTGATCGCCTGTGCAGATGATCGTGAGACGGCGATAGCTGAACTGGCGCAGGCGCTGGCGGCGACCCGGCTGTACGGCGTCGAAACTAACCGGTTGTACCTGCAACACATTCTGGCGTTCGCGCCGTTTGCCGATGGCGAGCCCTGGACGCGTTGTCTGGATCAGCTGTATTACCGGGCCACGACCATCGAGGTGCTCAGCGCCGGAACGCAGACCAGCGTGCAGGATTATCCCGGTCGCCTGGGTTACTGGGCGGTTGGCGTCCCGCCATCCGGGCCGATGGACGACCGGGCTCTGCGTCTGGGCAACCGTCTGCTGGGCAACCCGCAAGGCGAAGCGGCGCTGGAGATCACCCTTAACGGGCCGACGCTGAAATTTAACTGCCAGACGCAGGCGGTAGTCTGCGGGGCAGAGATCGTGGTGAAGTTGGACGGTGTCGCCCAGGCGATGCACCAGGTCTTCACCATTCCCGCCGGGGCGACCTTGAAAATTGGCGCCGTAGCCGACGCCGGCGTGCGCAGCTATCTCTGCCTGCGCGGCGGGCTGCAGGTACCCGAGTATCTCGGCAGCAAAAGCACCTTTACGCTGGGGCAGTTCGGCGGTCATGCCGGACGCGCGCTGCGCAGCGGGGATGTGCTGCATCTCGCGGCGGATGCACCGGCGGTGCCGGACGCCACGCTGCCTGCCGCGCTGGCGCGTCCTCTCGCCGAGACCCGCACGCTGCGGGTTATCTACGGCCCCCACGGCGTGCCGGAGTTTTTTGCCGCCGACTATATCGACACCTTTTTCGCCACCGACTGGGAAGTGCATTTTAACTCCAGCCGCACCGGGGTGCGGCTGATTGGCCCGAAACCGCTGTGGGCGCGCGACAGCGGCGGCGAAGCGGGGCTGCATCCGTCGAATATTCACGATAACCCCTATGCCGTCGGCGCGGTGGATTTCACCGGCGATATGCCGGTGATCCTCGGGCCAGACGGGCCGAGCCTCGGTGGGTTTGTCTGCCCGGTAACGGTCATTGAGGCCGACCTGTGGCAGCTCGGCCAGCTGAAAGCCGGCGATAAAGTCCGCTTTGTGGCGGTGGATCTGCCTACCGCCCGTCAGCTGGCGGCGGGCTACCACGCGGAGCTGGCCACCCTTGAGACCGCCGACGTGGCCTGGCAACCCGCGCCCCTGAGTTCGCCGATTGTGATGAGCTGCGGCGAGGCGGATAAACGCCTGGTGGCGCGACTGTCCGGCGATACTCACCTGCTTTTGGAAGCCGGGGAGCCGGAGCTGGATCTGGTGCTACGTTTTCGCATTCACGCCCTGATGCAGGCCCTGGAAGGCCAGTCCCGCCCTGGGGTGATCGACCTGACGCCGGGCATCCGCTCGTTGCAGGTCCACTTCCAGCCGGAAACCCTGACTCTCGACGCGCTGCTGGCGTGGGTGGCGAGCGAATGGGCCACGGTGTGCGTCAGCGACGATCTGCAGGTGCCGACGCGGGTAGTGCATCTGCCGCTGTCATGGGATGACCCGGCCTGCCGCAAGGCCATCGATAAATACATGACCACCGTGCGCCGGGATGCGCCGTGGTGCCCGAGCAACCTCGAATTCATCCGCCGGATCAACGATCTGCCGGATGAGCAGGCGGTGTGGCAGACGGTATTCGACGCCAGCTATCTGGTGATGGGGCTGGGGGATGTCTATCTTGGTGCGCCGGTGGCGACGCCGCTCGACCCGCGTCACCGGCTGGTGACCACCAAATACAACCCGGCGCGCACCTGGACGGCGGAAAACTCGGTCGGTATCGGCGGGGCTTATCTGTGCGTCTACGGTATGGAAGGCCCCGGCGGCTACCAGTTTGTTGGCCGCACGCTGCAGATGTGGAATCGCTATCACGAGGTGGCCGATTTTGCCGGTAAGCCGTGGCTGCTGCGCTTCTTCGATCAGCTGCGTTTTTACCCGGTCTCCGCCGACGAACTGCTGCAGATCCGCCGCGATTTCCCGCTGGGGCGCTATCCGCTGCGCATCGAACACAGCACGCTGCGTCTGGCGGAGTACCAGCAGTTCCTGGCCCGTGAGGCGACAAGCATTGAGGCGTTTCGTGAGCATCAGCAGCGCGCCTTTAATGAAGAGCGCGATCGCTGGATCGCCAGCGGGCAGGCACATTTCGACAGCCAGGAAGTGCTGAGCGAAGAGGGCGACGACGCGCCGTTGCAGGGCGGACAGCAGGGGGTGGAAAGCCCGATCTCCGGTAATCTCTGGCAGGTGCAGACCGTGGCGGGCAGTCGGGTTCGCGCCGGTGATGTGCTGCTGGTGCTGGAATCGATGAAGATGGAGATCCCGCTGCTGGCACCGTGCGATGGCGTGATCCAGCAGGTGAATGTTCAACCCGGGGCGTCGGTTCGCGCCGGGCAACGTGTGGCGGTGATTCTGGAGGAAAAAGTATGAGCCAGCCGACCTTTGATTTACGCCTGAGCAGTCTGGCGCAGGCCTGGCAACGCGGGGATTTCACGCCGCGCGAGTTGCTGGCCAACCTGCGCCAGCGGGCGCAAGCGCTGAACCCGGAATACCAGCTGTTTATCCATATATTGACGGCCGAGGAGCAGGAGCCGTGGCTGGCGGCGCTCGACGGCGTTGAACCGCACACGCTGCCGCTGTACGGCGTGCCGTTCGCCATCAAAGATAATATCGATCTGGCCGGGATCGCCACCACCGCCGCCTGTCCGGCGTGGTCACGCACCGCCTCCGAGGATGCCACCATCGTGGCGCAGCTGATTGCCCTCGGCGCGATACCGGTCGGCAAAACGAACCTCGACCAATTTGCTACCGGCCTGAACGGCACCCGCTCGCCGTACGGACGCTGTCGCAATGCCTATCATGCGGACTATCCGTCTGGTGGTTCAAGCTCCGGGTCGGCGTTGGCGGTGGGGCTGGGCGTCGCCAGTTTTGCCCTCGGCACCGACACCGCAGGCAGCGGGCGGGTACCGGCTTCGCTGAACAATCTGGTTGGCCTGAAGGCCAGCAAGGGGCTGATCTCCACCGCCGGGGTGGTCCCGGCCTGCCGGACGCTGGACTGCACCACCTTCCTGACCGCTACCGCTGAAGAGGCCAGCCAGCTGCTGGCGCTGACCGCGCAATATGACCCGCGGGATGCCTACAGCCGCCGTAACCCGCAGTGGAACGGGCGTCAGGCGTTTGGCGCACCGCCGGCCCGTTTCCGCTTCGGGGTTCCGCAGACGCTGAACTTCCTCGACTGCCCGCAGAGCGAAGCGCTGTTTATGCAGGCCAAAGCGCGGTTGATGGCGTTAGGCGGAGTGCCGGTCAGTCTCGATATGACGCCGTTCCTCGACGCCGCCCGCCTGTTGTATGAGGGGCCATGGGTAGCGGAACGCTATGCGGTGGTGGGGCCGTTGATTGAACAGCAGCCGGAGGCGGTGCTGCCGGTGATCCACGACGTGCTGGCGAAAGCGCCGCAGACCGACGCGGTAGCAACCTTCGAAGCGATGTACCAGCTGCAGGCCTATAAGGCGCTGTGCGATGCGCTGCTGGAGGGACTGGACTGCGTGCTGACGCCGACCTATCCTCGCCCGGTCACCCTGGCGGAGCTGGAGGCCGAACCGGTGAAGCGCAATGCCGACCTCGGTTACTACACCAACTTTATGAACCTGCTGGATTACGCGGCGGTCAACGTGCCGGTCGGCTTTATGGATAACGGCTTGCCCTCCGGCGTGACCCTGTTTGGCCGGGTCTTTACCGACCAGTACCTGCTCGGGCTGGCGGATGCCTTTCAGCGGATCCAGCCGCTACCGCTGGTTGGCGGTCATCTGATTCCCGACACGTTGCCGCGCACCCAGGCCAGCCACGATCGTCTGTTGCTGGTGGTGTGCGGCGCTCATCTTGACGGGCTGGCGCTGAACGGCCAGCTGCGGGAGCGGGGCGGACGGCTGCTGACGGCGACGCAAAGCGCCGCCCATTACCGGCTGTACGCTCTGGCTGACGGCAAACGTCCGGGTATGGTTCGGGATAACGACCGCGGCGCGGCGATTGCCGTGGAAGTCTGGGATCTGCCCTCTGCGGAGCTGGGTTCGCTGCTGGCGGCCATTCCCGCCCCATTGGGGCTGGGGAAGGTGGAGCTGGCGGATGGCCGCTGGTTGAGCGGGTTTATCTGTGAGGCTTATGGCCTGCAGGGCGCCATCGATATCACCGAGTTTGGCGGCTGGCGCGCCTGGCTGAACCGCCAGTAATCTCCGAAGCCTCTGCCTGCATCAGGCAGGGGCTTTAACGTGACACTGTCACCCTGACGGCGCGCTATTCTCCTGCCTGCTTAACATGCTGAAACATTTCTCCTAAATCATTAGCAACCTTTCTGTAGGGCTAACGCCTTGATAAGGCTATCCTGCTGCGCTTTTTCTTTTTTTAGCCTTCCATTGAAACTCAAGTGAATTGCCGTTAATGAGCCAATTGAGAGATGAAATACGCGATCACTCAGCAGAAGAGATGCTGTTTATTCGTCGAGCCGTGGTCGCATTTCTACTGGTTGTGGTCTGTTTTGGCGTGCTGATTTTTAACCTCTACCACCTGCAGGTTGAGCAGCATGACTTTTACCAGACCCGATCGAACCAGAATGACATCAAAATGGTGCCTATCGCGCCGAGCCGCGGGCTTATTTTCGACCGTAACGGTATCCCGTTGGTCCAGAACATCACCCTGTATCGCTTAGAGGTGATCCCCAGCAAAATCCCGGATATGACCGCGCTGCTGAACGCCTTAACGCCGATTGTCGATTTAACCCCGGACGATATCGCCAGCTTCCGCGATGATATGCACCATAACAGCCGCTACAAGCCGGTGACCCTGAAGTCGGATCTCAGCGACGTCGAAGTGGCCCGTTTTGCGGTGAACGAATTTCATTTTCCCGGCGTGACGGTAGAGAATTACCAGCAACGCGATTATCCCTATGGCGCGCAGCTGGCCCACGTGGTGGGCTATGTCTCGAAAATCAACGACAGCGACCTGCAGCGGCTGGCGAAAAACGGCGAGTCGGAGAACTATGCCGCGGACCATAACATCGGCAAGCAGGGCATTGAAGGCTATTACGAGCAGCAGCTGCATGGCACCACCGGCTATCAGGAAGTGGAGGTAGATAACCACGGTCGCGTCGTGCGCCTGCTCAAAGAGGTGCCGCCGGTCGCCGGGAAGAATATCTATCTGACGCTGGATCTGCATTTGCAGCAGTACATCGAAGGGGTGCTGAAAGGCCAGCGTGCGGCGGTGGTTGCCGTCGACCCGCGCGATGGCGGCGTTCTGGCGATGGTCTCCAGCCCCAGCTACGACCCGAATCCTTTTGTTAAAGGCATTGGTTATAAAGCCTATCGCTCGCTGCTCGATAACCAGGATCGGCCGTTGATCAACCGCGTCACCCAGGGGCTGTATCCCCCGGCGTCAACGGTAAAACCTTATATGGCGCTCTCGGCGCTCTCCGCCGGGGTGATTACCCCCAACACCAGCTTCTTTGGCGCGCCAACCTGGACGCTGCCCGGCACCCAACGCCGCTATCGTGACTGGCTGAAAAGCGGCCACGGGATGCTGAACGTCACCAAAGCGATTGAAGAGTCCGCCGACACCTTCTTCTATCAGGTGGCCTTTGAAATGGGTATCGACCGGATCCATAGCTGGTTAAGTAAGTTTGGTTACGGTCAGTCCACCGGCATCGATTTGAATGAAGAGTATGCCGGCGTGCTGCCGAGCCGCGAATGGAAGCAGCGGGTTCACAAGAAGCCGTGGTATCAAGGGGATACCATTTCGGTGGGGATCGGCCAGGGGTACTGGATCGCCACGCCGATCCAGATGGTGAAAGCACTGACCACGCTTATCAACAACGGGAAGGTGAAAAATCCCCATCTGCTCTATTCGATGAAGCAGGGCAATAAAGTCGAGCGCTATCAGCCGCCGGAGAATACTCCGCAGGTCGGTGATCCGAAATCGCCGTACTGGGGCATCGTGCGCAACGGAATGTACGGGATGGCGAACCTGCCGAACGGTACCGGCTATAAACTGTTCCATACCGCGCCCTATCAGATTGCGGCGAAATCCGGGACCTCGCAGGTCTTTAGCCTGAAAGAGAATCAGACCTACAACGCCAAAATGATCCCGGTGCGCCTGCGCGACCATATCTTCTACACCTTGTTTGCGCCGTATCAGCATCCGAAGGTGGCGATGGCGCTGATTCTGGAGAACGGCGGCGGCGATGGCGTGGTAGCCGGACCGACGGCACGCGCTATCCTCGACCACATCTTTGATCCGGCTAATGCCCCGAACGTTGATGCAGCGACCGATCCTAACGTTCCGCAGGTGGACAGCGCCGACGCGCAATAACCCGCCAACGCCCGGTCAGCTTCTGGCCGGGCACTCTTCGGTATAGATTCAGCGCTGCTTTGTACCACATTGTATCTGGCGTACCGCGCTCTACACAGTGATACAAAAACCCGCCTGTTCCACCATATGCCATATACAAAACCCTGCTTAACTGTTGGCGTACTCTCTTATTTCTCCGTTAACAGGTGGGGTTGCTGATGAACACATTATCTCTGTTCCGTAAAAGTAGCGCGCTGATGCTGGCGTTATCGGCGCTGTGGTCGGCTGGCGTGTGTGCGGCGGAAGATGCCGAGGCCTTCAATCATATTCAACACATTAAGGCCGGCGACCTGAACGTCGGTTATGTCGATATTGGCCCGCGCGATGGTCAGCCGGTATTCCTGCTGCACGGCTGGCCCTATGATATCCATAGCTACGAGAAGGTGGCGCCGGCGTTAGCGCAAAAAGGGTTTCGGGTGATCGTGCCTTACCTGCGCGGCTATGGCAGCACGCAGTTTCTCTCCGCCAGCACGCCACGTAACGGCCAGCCTTCGGCCCTGGCGGAAGATATTGTTCACCTGATGGATGCCCTGCAGATTAAACAGGCCGATTTCGCCGGGTTTGACTGGGGCGCACGGACGGCGGACATCGTGGCGGCGCTGTGGCCGGAGCGGGTGAAATCGCTGGTTTCGGTGAGCGGGTATCTGATTAGCAGCCAGCAGGTGGGTGAAAAACCGCTGCCGCCGCAGGCGGAACTGTCATGGTGGTATCAGTTTTATTTCGCCACCGCGCGCGGTGAGGCGGGCTATCGCCAGAACACTCACGACTTTGCGCAACTGATCTGGCATCAGGCCTCGCCGGGCTGGACATTCAGCAACGCCGAATTCGCCCGCAGCGCCAAAGCGCTGGATAACCCGGACCATGTCGCGGTGACGGTGAGTAACTATCGCTGGCGGCTGGGGATCGATAAAAGTGAACCGCGCTATGCTGCCTATGAGCAAAAACTGGCGCAGCTGCCGCCGATTAGCGTGCCGACCATCACCCTTGAAGGTGACAACAACGGCGCGCCGCATCCGAAACCGGAAAGCTATCGGGCGAAATTTACCGGAAAATATCAGCACCGTACCTTAACCGGCAACATCGGCCATAACCCGCCTCAGGAAGATCCGCTGCACTTTGCGCAAGCGGTGATTGATGCCGACCGTTTGTAGCCCCTGCGCCGGGGGCGTAGGGTTGCGCTTCCGGCAACAACGCATATTCTTTTTGAGTTGTACTCATTCTGAATGGAGCCGGCATTGGAACATATTGACCACATTTTAGTTGTCGATGACGACCGCGATATTCGCGAACTGCTCAGCGACTATTTGCAAAAGTCAGGCTATCGCGCCACCGGAGCCGCCACCGGAGCCGCCAGCGGCAAGGCAATGTGGTCGGTATTGCACAGCCAGCATGTAGATTTGATCGTGCTGGATATTATGCTGCCCGGCGACGACGGCCTGACCCTCTGCCGCCAACTGCGCAACGACGGTCAGCACAACATCCCGGTGCTGATGCTGACCGCGCGGGCCGATGACAGCGATCGTATTCTGGGGCTGGAGATGGGCGCCGATGACTATCTGGTTAAACCCTTTGTCGCCCGTGAACTGCTGGCGCGCATTAAAGCCATCCTGCGGCGCACCCGCGCGCTGCCGCCCAATCTGCAAATTACCGAAGCGGGCAGGCTGATCGCCTTCGGCGACTGGCAGCTGGATACCTCGGCACGTCACCTGCTGGATCACGACGGCATCATTGTGGCCCTCAGCGGGGCGGAGTATCGTCTGCTGCGGGTTTTTCTCGACCATCCGCAGCGGGTGCTCAACCGCGATCAATTGCTGAATCTGACCCAGGGACGTGATGCAGAACTGTTTGAGCGCTCGATCGATTTGCTGGTCAGCCGCTTGCGGCAGCGGCTACGCGAGGACGCCCGCGAACCGGCCTATATCAAAACCGTACGCAGCGAAGGCTATGTACTGTCGGTGCCGGTGGCCATCCGTGAGGCGCGGGAATGAAACTGTGGCCCGCCTCGCTGCGCACCCGGCTGATGGTGATGATTTTCCTCGCCCTGATCCTGACTAACGCCCTGACGCTGTCGCTATTGCTGTATGAGCGGATGAGCAGCGCCCGCAGCGTGATGCTGGGCAACCTCGAATACGATGTGGCCACCAGCGTGGCGATCCTTGACCGGCTGCCCGCTGCCGAGCGGCCGCACTGGCTGGCACGGCTGGCGCGGGGTAACTACCGGTATCAGCTCTCTGCCGGGTCGAGCGGCGAATATCCCACCAGCTGGCGTTCCCGCGATGCGGTACGTTCGTTACAGGAGGCGCTCAGCGGGCACTATCCGCTTAGTATTGTGGCGCTGCCCGGCCCGCGAGAGCACATTCAGGCGCACGTCATCCTCCACGATGGCGCGCCGTTGAGTATCGACCTGTGGCCGCGCTTACCGGCCATCGCCCGCTGGCTCCCGGCGGTGCTGTTCGCTCAGTTTGTGCTGCTGCTGGCCTGCACGTGGTATGCCGTGCGTCAGGTGGTCAGCCCGATGACCCGTTTTACCCGGGCGATTGATGCCCTTGAACCGGCGGACAGCACTCCGGGAATGATGGCGGAGCAGGGGCCGCTGGAAGTGCAGCACGCCGCCCGGGCGTTTAATGCGATGCAGACGCGGATCCACGACCATCTTCAGGAGCGGGCGCGGATCCTCGCGGCCATCTCCCACGATCTCCAGACCCCGATTACCCGCATGAAGCTGCGGGTAGAAATGGCCGACGCGCCGGAGCTGCGCGATAAGCTGCTGCAGGATCTCGATAATATGAGCCGTCTGGTCAGGGAAGGCATCGCCTTTGCCCGTTCGGCGCAGCCGCTGGAGGAGAAGCGTCAGAACCTGAGCCTGAATGCGTTCCTCGACAGTATTGCGCTGGACTATTCCGACGTCGGCAGGCCGGTAACTTTTACGCCTGCCGCGGGTGATGCGCCGGTGCGGGTCGCGCCGCAGGCGCTGCGGCGGATTATGACTAATCTGATCGATAATGGCTTAAAGTTCGGCGAATAAGTCGCGATTACCCTGAACTATAGCGACAACGGCGATGCGATTATTGCGGTTTGTGATAACGGTCCGGGGATCCCGGAGGCGTATCTCGATGCTGTGCTGCAGCCGTTTTATCGCCTGGAAAACTCGCGCAACCGCGATACCGGCGGTACCGGGTTAGGGCTGGCGATTGCCGCGCATCTGGCGAGCCAGATGCAGGGAACCCTGACACTGCGCAACCGTGAGCAGGGCGGGCTTGAGGTCAGCCTGCGCCTCGACGCCGCCGCTTTGTATCCTTCTGTATCTCCCGTGGAAAGCGATACCTGAGCTGACAATACCCCATGATTTCAGACACATTGCCACGACATCCGCCTGCTGTAATGGGCCCGTAGCCACTTCCGGCCACGCGTTGATGATGAGGTGAAGATGATGTCTGTGCTAATCGCTTTTTTCGGCGGCATGCTGACGCTGCTGAGTCCCTGTACCTTACCGGTCATTCCGCTTATTTTTGCCAGCCTGCGCGGGAAACGCTGGTATCTGCTGCTGACTCTCGGCGGTATGGTGCTGATGTTTACCGGCGTATCGCTGCTGGTGACCGTCACCAGCAGCTGGGTGGTGACCCTGACCGTGGTGGGGCGCTGGCTGGCGTTGCTGTTCCTGGCGCTGGTCGGCCTGAGTCTGCTGTCGACCGGCCTCGCCCAGCGCCTGAGCGCGCCGCTAGTGGCGTTGGGTAATCGAATAAACGATCGCAGCTATCGCCAGACGGGTGGCGCCTCGGCCCTGCTGGCAGGGCTGGCCATCGGCCTGCTGTGGGCGCCCTGCGCCGGTCCGGTGCTGGGGGCGATCCTCAGCGTTGGCTTTCTCAGCGGCAGTTCGGTCACCACCGGGGTCCTGCTGGCGGCTTACGGCTGCGGCTGTGCGCTGATGCTGGCGCTCCTGGGGTGGTTTGGTTCGCGACTGGTGGCGCGTCTGCAGCACGGACTGGCGTTCAGCCAGCGGCTGCGGCAGGTGGCGGGAGTGGCGATCCTCGCGTCGGTGACGCTCATTGCCAGCGGGGCAGATCGCTACCTGCAAGGGGCCAGCGGCCTGACTCAGGCGCTGGAGCAGCGGCTGAGCGCCGGTCTACCGACGGTCCAGCCGGCGGCGGTACTGCAACCCGTCGCGCCGCCGCCTTCCAGCGCGTTACCGTCGCTGGCCGGAGGAAGCGGGTGGATCAACAGTCCGCCGCTGCGCCCGGAAGATCTGAAAGGGAAGGTGGTGCTGATCGACTTCTGGACCCGGGACTGTATTAACTGTCAGCACACGCTGCCGCACGTGGGCGAGTGGGCTAACAAATATCGCGCCGAGGGCCTGGTGGTGGTTGGGGTACATACGCCGGAATACCCGTGGGAACGTTCGCTGCCGGCGCTGCGTCAGGCGGTTGCGCAATGGCACATTACCTATCCGGTGGTGGCGGATAACCGCTATGCCATCTGGAATGCCTTCGGTAATCAGTACTGGCCGGCCCATTATCTGTTTGATGCCCATGGTCAGCTGCGCTACACCGCATTTGGCGAGGGGGATTACGCCCGGCAGGAGCAGGTTATCCAGCAGCTGTTGCAGGAGGCCAGAAGCTGAAAATATGTGACGATGTCACGTTGTATTTCAGACATAAAAAAGCCGATAACCACAGTTATCGGCTTTTTGTACGCTGCTGCGACATCAGGCTCGAATGCCAGGCATTCGGTGACCCCTTATTTCGCCAGCAGCTCCTGCGCGGTGCGCTCAACCAGATCCAGCAGAACCTTCACGTCATCCAGAGTGACAATCGGGTTCAGCAGCGTCAGCTTCAGACAGGTCACGCCGTTGTGCTCGGTCACGCCGACGTTGGCCCGGCCGGAATCAAGCAGCGCGTCGCCGACACGTTGGTTCAGCAGGGCAATGGCGGCGGCATCGCTGCCGGCCATCTGCTGCGGACGTGAACGGAACAGTACGCTTGCCAGCTGCGGTTCCATCACCAGCTCCAGCGTAGGCTGGGCCGCGACGTACTCCGCAACGCGCTTCGCCATGGTGACACCATGATCGATAATTTCGGCGTACTGTTTCTGACCCAGCGCTTCCAGGCCCATCCACAGCTTCAGGGCATCGAAGCGGCGGGTGGTCTGCAGCGATTTGGAGACCAGATTCGGCACGCCATGCTCTTCATCGAACTCGGAGTTCAGATAGGCCGCCTGGTAGCGCATCAGCTCGTAGTGACGCGGATCTTTTAACAGGAACGCGCCGCAGCTGATGGTCTGGAAGAACTGCTTGTGGAAGTCCAGGGTAATGGAATCCACACACTCAATGCCGTCCAGATAATCGCGATACTGCTCGGACAGCAGCAGCGCGCCGCCCCATGCCGCATCGACGTGCAGCCAGATCTGATGCTCTGCCGCAATACCAGCAATGGTGCGCAGCGGGTCGATAGCACCGGCGTCGGTGGTACCGGCCGTTGCGACGATAGCCATGATCTGCTCACCGTTGGCCTGCGCTTCGGCGATTTTCGCTTTCAGGTCTTCGACGTCCATGCGCGCAAAGCGGTCAGTTTTGACCAGCGTGACGGAACGGTAGCCGAGGCCCATCAGCGCCATGTTCTTCTGCACCGAGAAGTGGGCGTTTTCAGAACACAGCACTTTGTACTGACGAATATCGCCAGGCAGACCATCCTGCTGGATCGAGTGGCCCTGACGTGCAAAGAACGCATCACGCGCCAGCATCAGGCCCATCAGGTTGCTCTGGGTGCCGCCGCTGGTGAAGACGCCGGCGTCGCCTGACTGGTAACCCACCCGGGCACGCAGCCATTCGATCAGCTTCATCTCGATGATGGTGGCCGACGGGCTTTGGTCCCAGGAGTCCATACTCTGGTTGGTGGCGTTGATCAGCACTTCCGCCGCCTGGCTTACCACCAGGCTTGGGCAATGCAGGTGCGCCACGCACTGCGGGTGGTGTACCGACAGGCTGTCTTTCAGGAAGTACTCGATCGCACGTTCAATCGCCGCCTGGTTACCCAGACCCTGCTCGGTGAACTCAAGGGTGATGCGCTCGCGCAGTTCGGCGACGCTTTTCCCTTGGTACATCTCAGGCTGCTGTAGCCACTGCGCGACGGCCTGGCTGGTCTGGTTGATAACCTGCTGGTAGGCCTCAATACTTTGCGGCGAACCGGCAAGGATCGGATTCAATTTGGACATTGCGGTCATTCGCTCCATTCAGACCGGTTTTACACCGGCGGCCAGCATGGCCTGTTCAAATTTGTCGAGGAAAATCCCGAGCTCAGCGTCGCTGATCAGCAGGGACGGCAGCAGGCGCAGTACGCAGCCACCGCGACCGCCGCGCTCAAGGATCAGGCCCGCTTCGAAGCATTTCTTCTGCAGCAGGGCAGACAGCGCGCCGTCAGCCGGGTAGCAGCCCATGTGATCCTGTGCTTCGTTCGGGTTAACGATCTCAATACCGATCATCAGGCCCAGACCGCGAATGTGGCCCATCACCGGGTAGCGTTTCTGCATCTCGGCCAGTTTGCCTTTCAGCCACTCGCCCTGTGCCGCCACTTTGCCAGCAATGTTGTTATCTTTCAGGTGACGCAGGGTGGTCAGGCCGGTTGCCATCGCCAGCTGGTTGCCGCGGAAGGTGCCGGTGTGGTGACCAGGTTCCCAGGCATCAAACTGTTTCTTGATACCCAGAACGGCCAGCGGCAGACCGCCGCCGACGGCTTTTGACATCACAATGATGTCCGGCTCGATGCCGGCGTGTTCGAAGGCAAACAGTTTACCGGTACGGGCAAAGCCAGCCTGAACTTCGTCGATGATCAGCAGAATGCCGTGTTCCTGAGTCACTTTACGGATGCGCTGCAGCCACTCGACCGGAGCCGGGTTCACGCCGCCTTCACCCTGAACGGCTTCAAGGATCACCGCCGCCGGTTTACGCACGCCGCTTTCCACGTCGTTAATCAGGTTTTCGAAGTAGTAGGTCAGGGCTTTAACGCCAGCCTCACCGCCGATACCCAGCGGGCAACGGTACTGGTGCGGATACGGCATAAACTGCACTTCCGGCATCATGCCGTTAACGGCTTCTTTCGGTGACAGGTTACCGGTCACCGACAGCGCACCGTGGGTCATCCCGTGATAGCCGCCGGAGAAGCTGATAACGGAAGAACGACCGGTGTATTTTTTCGCCAGCTTCAGGGCCGCTTCCACGGCGTCAGCGCCGGACGGGCCGGTGAACTGCAGGCAATATTCTTTCCCTTCGCCAGGCAGCAAAGAGAGCAGGTATTCGGAGAAGCGATCTTTTAACGGGGTGGTCAGATCGAGAGTATGTAACGGCAAGCCGCTGGTAATGACACTTTGGATGCTTTGCAGCACATCAGGGTGGTTGTGGCCAAGGGCCAGGGTCCCAGCACCGGCAAGACAATCCAGGTACTGTTTGTTATCCGCATCGGTTAACCACACACCTTCCGCTTTAGCAATCGCCAGCGGCAGCTTACGTGGGTAACTCCTGACGTTCGATTCGAATTCAGCCTGACGGGCCAAAAAGGTTTCGTTGTTAGCGTCCAATAAATCTGCACTTAAAGTATCAATACGGACTTTATCCGTCATCATATCACTCCCACAACCAGCGCTACGGTTGAGCTCTGGTTGAATAATTGGTTTAAGAAAATGAATCGCCATTCATAAAGCGCGCACAATATATGGCTTTTTAAATTTGCATTCAATGTTTTATTGATTGCGTTATTTTTACGTTATTTTTACGTTGCTGATTTAACCTATAAACATATGATTCATATGGTTTAATTTGATTATAAAAAAAGCAATAAAAGTGTAATTTCTGGTAAGCAAATCAGCAGGTGGTAATTACCGCTTCGTTGGGTTTGCTGACGGAAAAAGTTCCGTCAGCGGTAGGGTGACTCACTGCAGTTCAACCGCATAATTGCTCAAAGGTGTGATTTTTTTGAGCAACTTGTTGTTATATAAAAACTGTTCGTAAGCTTCATAGCGCGACTTATCCAGCGCCGCCGGATGATCGGCAAACAGCGGCACCGTTTGTATCCAGGCCTGCTTGTTCAGTTCGGTGTTGAGCTCCGGGTGGGCGGCGGCAAAGGTCTGCCAGGTCTCCTGCGGATGGGCGCGCAGATAGCTCACACCCTGTTGTAACGCCACGAGGAACTTTTTGATTTTCGCCGCGTGCACCTGGTCGCGATTGGCTACAATCACCAGTTCGTCATAGGCCGGGACGCCGAAATCTTCGACGTTCATCACCTGCGGCGCTTTGCCCTGCAGTTTCAGCTCCAGCGCTTCTATATTACGGTAGCCGCCAATCACCGCATCAACCTGGCCCGCCAGCAGGGCGCTGGTCAGCTGGAAGTTAACATTGATCAGGCTGATGCTTTTCGGGTCGATATGGGCGTTCTGCGCCATGGTCGCCAGCGTCGCCTGCTCGATGCCGCTCACCGAGTACCCGACCTTTTTGCCCTTCAGGTCGGCCGGGGTTTTGATGCTTTTATCAAGGGCGATCACCGTGTTTAACGGCGAGTCAATTAGCGTGCCGACCCGAACCAGCGGCAGCCCTTCATCGGCGAAGAAGTGCACCTGCGGCTGATAGGTTATCGCCAGGTCCGCCTGGCCTGCTGCCACCAGACGCGGCGGCAGCGCCGGATCGGACGGCGGAACGATCTTGACGTCCAGCCCCTGGGCTTTGAACGCGCCAATCTGCTCTGCCACCATAATCGGGGCGTGGTCCGGGTTGATGTACCAGTCCAGCACCAGCGTCAGCTTTTCGTTAGCGACGGCCTGCCCGCTGAGCAGGGCGCTGAAGGTCAATCCGGCGAACATCGATTTATTCATGGCTATTCCTTGTTTCCGTGTCGGTCATCATTCCGGCGACCAGTTAATCAGCCGGTGTAAAAAGGCATCTACCGCCAGCCACAGCAGGACCGTCAGCAGCACTAAAATAAACAGGGCGGCAAAACAGACGTCGGTCTGCATGCGCGCATTGGCGTTGAGCATCACGTAGCCGAGGCCTTCCGCCGACCCGACCCATTCACCGATGATCGCGCCGATTGGCGCGACGGCGGCGGCCATCCGCAGACCCGAGCCGAGCGCCGGCAGCGCCGCCATCAGGCGCACGTGACGCAGCTGCGCGCCGAAAGAGGCGCCCATGGTGCGGGCCAGATCGAGATAGTCATGATTGACCCGCCGCAGGCCGTCAAAGAAGGCCGAGGTCACCGGGAAGAAGATCACCAGCACCGCCATCATGACTTTGGCGCTCATCCCGAAGCCAAACCACAGCACCAGCAGCGGGGCGAGGGCGAAGACCGGAATGGCCTGGCTGGTCAGCACCAGCGGCATCAGCCAGCGCTGCAGTCGTGGCGAGACGATCATGCACAGGGCCAGCACCACCCCGAGCAGCACGCCAAGCACCAGGCCGCTGAGGATCTCGCTGAGGGTGACCAGGGTGTGCCCGCTCAGCCAGCTGCGATTAACCCACAGGGCTTCGGCCACCGCCGCCGGTGACGGCAGCAGGAACGCCGGGATACCGCTGCGGCTTGCCAGCCACCACAGCAGCAGCAGGCCACAGAACACCACGCCGCCGCGAAACAGTTTGCCGCTCATCCGTTGGCCCTCATCAGCTGTTGCAGCAGTTCGGCCTGGCTGCTCAGCAGCACAGAATCGTCCGGCGCGCGGGGCGGGACTCCCGCCAGATGATGTGAATCGTCCATGCCGCCCGCCGCGGGAGAGAGCACCAGCAGCCGATGGCTCAGCCGGCAGGCTTCCATCGGGTCGTGCGTGATCAGCACCACGGTGCGATCAACCAGCAGCTCCGCCGCCAGCGTCTGAATGCGCGTGCGGGTAATGGTATCCAGCGCGGAAAAGGGTTCATCCATCAGCACCAGCGGGCGGTCTTCGTATAAGGTGCGTGCCAGGGCCGCCCGCTGACGCATGCCGCCGGAGAGCGCAGCGGGGCGATCGTCGGCGCAGTGGCTGAGCCCAACCTGTTCTAACAGGCGGTTCACGCGCGGCGTGTCGGTGCGCTCTCCGCGTAGCCTGGCCCCTAACGCGACGTTCTCACGCACGCTCAGCCAGGGATACAGCAGATCTTTTTGCCCCATCCACGCCAGGCGATGACCGAGCGGTTCGCCGTCGCTGGCGTAAACCCGCCCGTGAGTCGGCGAGGCCAGTCCGGCGATAATCCGCAGCAGGCTGGTTTTACCCGCGCCGCTGGCCCCCAGCAGCGAGGTCCACTGCCCGCCAGGAAGATCGAACGACAGATCGGCGAAAATCA
This sequence comes from Enterobacter sp. JUb54, assembly GCF_014298075.1. GTDB lineage: Bacteria > Pseudomonadota > Gammaproteobacteria > Enterobacterales > Enterobacteriaceae > Klebsiella > Klebsiella lignicola. The sequence continues at coordinate 1,375,497 of NZ_CP060418.1, read as the reverse complement.
TCCGCGTGCCGAACTGCAGGCTCAGATCCCGGACATGAAGGGTCGGGGCTGTCACGCCGTAGCCTCCGTGGTGGCATTCAGCCCCATTTGCCAGAAGTTGGCTTCCAGCCTTGTTGCGGTGGCGAAGATTTCGCTCAGTTCCGCAAAGCGCGATTCGGCGCCGCGCTGTTGCCACAGGGTTTCCAGCAGACCCATGGCGGCAGTGACGCCGTCGAGATAGCCAGCGTCGCCGTAGTTGCGGATCCACGATGCGTAAGGGTTATCGGTAAAGCGGGTTTCCGGGTCGTGCAGTAACCCGAGGCCAATCTCCGCGTAGCCGGCGACGCAGGGCATCAGCGCCACCAGAAGATCCAGCGCATCGCCGGAATGGCCAATATCCAGTACGTAGCGGGTGTAGTTCACCGTTTCAGGGGCTTCGCGCTCGGCGGCCATCAGCGCTTCGTCCAGTCCCCAGCAGGCGCAATAGCCGACATGCAGCGGCAGTTCGCCGAGAATAGCGTTCAGTGAGGCGGACGCGGCGCGCATCTCCGGCAATGTGCGCAGTTTGCTGACCAGCAGGGCATAGCTGCGGGCAAAGTGGATCAGGAACAGATAGTCCTGGGTCAGATAGCGGCGGAAGGCCGGTTCGGGCAGGGAGCCGTCAGCAAGCTGGCGAACAAAAGGGTGCGCGACGTAGTGTGTCCAGTCGTCTCCTGCCTGCTGGCGCAGACGACCATAAATACCCTGGGTGAAGAGGGGAAGAATCACAGGACCTCCTGAGTAAGGGGAGATCCGGGCGTGCGGAAGTATGAACAGGCAATGGCGGTAGCGTGGCAAAATTGCCGACCCGTCCCTTCGCTGGCATGACCCAGATCAGGTTCAAAGGGTTCGGCTTACGCCATCTCAGCCCTCACGGGACACCCCTCGGTTGCGCCATGTTATACGGCATTCACTTTTTGATTACAATCCCCTGGTTCATCGCTGAAAAGTGGCCACATAAGTGACAACGTCACACAGCCTGGCAACGACAATTCGCCTCGCTCGTTGCATATTCCCGTTAACTTTTGTTAGCAATTTGTGTGCTAAATCTCCTTATTTCGTCCAAAATTAAAGAAAACCTGTAACCGAAAATTGGTAGTTCAGGGCGCCATAGGATATATTTTTGCTATCTGAAACCCATTATTCTTCAGTTACCTGGGTGTTCAGAATCCATCTTATCCCCGGAGAGTGCATGAAGTTTCCGCTTTCAACCTTACTGCTAGCGCTTATCGGGCCGCTTTCTATTCCTGCTATGGCGAGCAGTCTGTTTGATCCTGAAGATGGCATGGTGGACATGAGCCACTACCTGCAGGACAACCAGTACGGATTTCTTCCGGTGCCGATGGTCATCACCGAGCCGGCGGTGGGCTACGGCGGCGGTTTGTTTGGCCTCTTTTTACACGGTAAAGGCACCCACAAAGGGGATAATTTTATTCCCCCACCGATGACCGCTTTTGGCGGCGGCGCGACGCAGAACGGCACCTGGTTTGTCGGCGGCGGCCATCGCCATACCTGGAATGACGACCACATTCGTTACCTGGTGATGATGGGCTACGCCAATATCAAACTCGATATCTACGGCGACGGCTTAAGTCATTTTGATACAAATAAGGCCATTCACTCACAAACCAAAGGCTACGGCGGGCTACAGAAGCTGCTGTTCCGCGTCGGCGATTCGCCGGTGTTTGTCGGGGCTTCTCAGGTTTACGCGAAAACCGATATTTCAGCCGAAAACCCGGTGGTCAATCGGGTCTGGCAGCAGGTGTTCGGCCAGGAGAGCACGTCGTCGGCTTTAGGGGTGGTGGCTGAATATGACACGACGGATAATTTTTTCTATCCTAAGAAAGGGTTATCGGTGCAGGGAGAGTACCGGTTCTACCGCTCATTGTTAGGCGGCGATTATCACTACAACCAGTTCTCTTTAGACGGGAAATACTTTTTCCCGCTGAGCCGCACGTTAACGCTCGCCGTCGCCGGTAACTACCAGTCATTAACCCACCACGATAATCGCCTGACGCCAATGGCGCGTCCTTATATCGAATTACGCGGCATCTCTCGTTACCGCTATCAGGGCGATTACGTGACGACCGCACAAACCCAGCTTGCCTGGGAGTTTACGCCGCGCTGGATCCTGCAAGGATTTGTTGGCGTTGGCAGCGCAGCCGATGAGGCGCATGCATTGTGGGACCAGACAGAAGTGGCGTGGGGGACAGGTTTTCGTTACCTGATAGCGCGCCAGTATGGATTACATACGGGGATAGATATCGCCTTCAGCGAGCATGAACAGGCGGTCTATTTTAATGTAGGTTCCGGACTTTAAGGTCAGATGAAAGAAAATGCGATGGACTAAAACCGTAATTACGTTGTTGTTAACGTCGGGTACCGCCTGGGGGGCCAGCACTGCCGACAGTACCGGCAGCAGTAACGACAGCTATTTCCCTATCTGGGGTGATGAAGCAAGAGCGCGTGGCTATTCCATTCCGCTGCCGTTCGGGGTCAATTTAAGCTACATGAACATCCGCCAGGATATCCTGGTCGACAGCATCTCTTTTTCCGGTCTGGCGCTCGGCAACCACGCCATACCCAGCGATATGTTCGCCATTGACGCCGGTCATACGCGGCAGAAAAGCAAAACCGAAAACCTGCGTCTGGATATGTGGGTGTTTCCTTTTCTTAATGTCTACGGCATCGTCGGCCACACTCGTGGCTCCTCGTTGTCAAAAGTCTCCGTTGACGCCGACCCGTCAAAATACCGCGGTCTGGACCGGGTGATTGCCGGGTCGGTGCATCGTTTGTATGAAAGCGGCCAGCTGCAAAATATCGACTTCGCGCTGGATTTTAAAGGGACCACCTGGGGCACCGGCTTTACCCTCGCCGGGGGCTATGGCAATTGGTTTGGTCTGGTGGATACCAACTATACCCGTACCGATTTCGATATCCTCGATGGCAAAATCTCCGCCACTACCGTGTCGCCGCGGGTCGGATACCGCTTTAATCTGCAGGGGATTGCCGGGCCGTCGAACTTAAGCATCTGGGTAGGTAGCATGTACCAGAACGTGCAGCAGGAGTTCAAAGGCAACCTCTCTGATTTGCACATGCCGCCGGAGCTTCAGCCGTTAATCGCCGCCGTCAATAAAGACGATCAGGGCAAGTTCGATGTGAAGCAGCGCCTCTCTTCGCCATGGAATATGCTGATCGGGGCGCAATATGAAATTACGCAGAATTTTAACGTGTTAACCGAGATTGGCTTTAACGAACGTAACAGTTTCTTTGTCGCCGGAGAGTACCGTTTTTAACATCACAGGCGCTGGTTGTGATGCATAATTTTCTGTCCTGGAGACAATGTTAATGCGCAATGGCTTGTTTGTATTATTGGCGGCCGCTTTTTCGGTCTGTGCCCAGGACCCGGTATTGCCGATCGTTCCCGTTTCCCATGTGACACCGGTGGTCAGTCATCTGACGGCGCCGGAATCGCTGCGTCCGTGCTGTGCTTTTGGTTATGACCTGCATGTCAGGGCTATCGGGGTGCCGATCCCGGTTTATCAGATTGGCAACGTCTTAACCCTCGATACGCTGGGGCGGCATCATTACAACGACAGCGCGTTAGGGGCGGTCAAAAATCTGGTGGGTCTGAGCGAAGAGAAAAATGGCCTGATCTATACCCGGCGCGGCGGGTTTATTGATATTGCCCACGTGCGCGATACGGCAGACAACACCTTTTATCTGTTTAGCCGCATTTTCCCTAATCTGGGGCAAAGCGGGCGGGTGTTCTACAGCGAAGAGTTGGGGGTGCGGCGAATTCAGCTGAACGCCTTTACGCCGCCAGCTTCGATGCACCAGCGCTATGAAATTGCCGCCTGGCTGGCAGGCTATCTGGCCTATGAACTGGCGCAGTGGCATGAGATTGCTCAGTGGTATGGTTTCCAGTCGGTACCGGGTTTTTCGGAAGAGATCTCGGCATTTTCACCGGAAGATCTCTATTCGAATCTGCTGGGCGCCAGGCTTGCGATCAACGTCATTCTGCAAGGCCATGTTGACTCCGTCGACGAGTATAATCAGGCCATGGAGAGCGCGCTGAAGCAGGTGCTGGTTAAATTAACGGTGGCGCCACGCAACGAAACCGAAGCGATGTTCCGCAAGCTCGATGGCGACTGGTGGAACAGCAAGCGGCGGGTGCCGGATAAATTCCTGGTGCTTAAACGGAACTATGCGCTGAGCGATACGCGGTTGCCGACGCCGGTGCCGTTCGAAAACGCCATTCCTTACCAGCTCACGCTGCCGGTGTCGGTGGATGGCTTTACGCTTGCTCAGCTTGGGCAACTGCAAATTCATCCGGGACATGATATGCGCTCGTTGCCGATGCCCGATAGCTTCTATACCCCGGAGCAGTTCCAGGGGCTGGCGGATCGCGCGCAGCAGGCGGATAAAACCCAGCTTGAACGAATACAGCTTGAACGTATAGAGAAGTAATAAAATGCGATAAACCGGGTAAGTTGCCCGGTTTGCGTAATTGCATGGCAAAGTTTGTTGTTGCGCCTTGTATTAATGCATAAAAAACGAACTATACTTCCCCCGTCTTCATCATGTATCGACATTCCCTGAATCCTCTTATTTCCTTTATCCCATGGAGGGGTATTGGCGACAGGTTATTATTTTGATGCGTGGTGCCTGTCAGATGGAGGGCTGCATGTTATTAAAAGAACTAACGATTTTTGATTTATTAAGTACTCCTGTATGGGTAGTTCATCCTTTTAAAGAAACCATCGTCTATGCCAACCCTGCCTCCAGAACGCTCAGTGGGGAGATGTCGCTGGATGAGATGCGCAAAGGTAGCGTCTCGAGCTGCCCGGAGCTCAGCCTGCAGAGCTACCTTTACTATTTCAAAAATATTGTTGAAGTATTCGAAGTCTGGACAATAAAAACGACTGAAGGTCTGATTTCGGTCTATTGCAAAACCACGTTAATTAAATCAGAAGAATATGACACCTTAATTCTGTTTGAAGCCGTGAAGATTCTGCAAAAGAATGAATCGCTAAGTGTTGCGGCCTCTCAACATTACAAGCGACGCAGTAATCGCTTTTTTGCTCGCTTTTTTATGACCAGCTCAGCGCCCATGTTGTTAATCGATCCGGCACAAGATGGCCGAATTATTGATGCGAATATTGCCGCCCTGCGTTTTTATAATTACACCGCCGAGGAGATGCGTACCCGCCATACCTGGCAGATTAACTCGATGGGCCGGGATGTGCTGCCGGTGATGCATAGCGTGGCGAACCTGCCGGGCGGGCATAAGCCGCTCAATTTTACCCATGTGCTCAGTGATGGTTCGCTGCGCTACGTTCAGACCTACGCCGGGCCGGTGGTGCTGCACAACATTCGCCTGATGCTGTGCATTATTCATGACATAACCGAAGAGGTGCACCTGAAAAAGGAGCTGGAATTTGCGGCGACCCACGACCCGTTAACCGGACTGCTCAACCGCCGTGAGTTTTATCGCATTGTGGATTCGTCATTATTTAAAATGGAAGGTTTTTGCCTGCTGCTGGTTGATGTCGATAATTTCAAAGCCATTAATGATAACCACGGTCATCAGAAAGGTGATGAGGTGTTGCTGGCGATTTCGCGCATTCTTGAAGCCGCCGGCAAGCCGCAGGACAAAATTTACCGCTGGGGCGGCGAGGAGTTTTTGTTGTTTCTCCCGGCCACCGCCATCGACCGGGCGCTGGAGATGGCCGAAGCGATTCGTCTGGCAGTGAGTCATTTCCATATTCCTGAACAGGGGGCGGGTATCACCGTCAGTATTGGCGTCGCCGAGCATCAACAGAACGAGCAGATCGATCAGTTGTTTAACCGTGTTGATAAGGCGTTGTATGCTGCCAAGAAAGAGGGGCGCAATAAAGTGAAGCTCTACCTGGTGGAAAAATACTGAACCTGAAGGGAAGCGTACTATGTCATCCAATGAGAACGGCACTCCAGACCATCCGTGCGCCGGGGATATTATCAGTCTGTATGAGCGATATGCGGATCGTTGGGCCGTGTTGCGCCCGACCAGCTTGTTTGAACAATCCTGGCTTGACGCATTTCTGGCGCAGGTCAGACCCGGCGGTGACATTCTGGATATCGGCTGCGGCAACGGCACGCCGATCGCCGGGTATCTGCTCCGGCAGGGGTTTTCCGTCAGCGGGGTGGACAGTTCTGCCGCGATGATTGCCCGCTGTCGTCGTGACTATCCCGGCCAACAGTGGCAGGTCGCGGATATGCGGAGCCTGGCGTTGGCAAGACGCTTTGATGGCCTGCTGGCGTGGGACAGCTTTTTTCACCAAACCCGGGATGCGCAGCGGGCGTTGTTTCAGCGGTTCGCGGACCACGCCAATCCCCATGCGCCGCTGATGTTTACCAGCGGCACCAGTAACGGTGAGGCGATTGGCCAGTTTGAAGGGGATGCGCTGTATCATGCCAGCCTGGCGCCGCAGGAGTATCGCCAGCTGCTGGACACCCACGGCTTTGAGGTTCTCCAGCACGTGGTGGAAGACCCGCACTGCGGCGGGCGGACGATCTGGCTGGCCGTTAAACGCCCCTGATCGGTCGTCTGCCTTGCGCGCGCGCGAGGCCGCAAGAGGAGGAATGTGAAACTGCCGCTATACTCAGTGATAATGGCAACTGTCTGTTTTGTCTGCATGATCAGACGCGGTTGAACATCCCATCTTCTGCACCATGGCTGAGGTTTCAACGACGAAATGAGGGGCTCTTTGCGCCGTACTTCCATGCTGTTTAGCGTCTTATTGCTGGTGTGTCCGGCCAGTTTCGCCCTTGACGGCAGCCAGTTAAAACAACGCTCAAATGCCGTGCTGATGCTGATGAGCTATACCGTCGTACCGGATGTCACCGCCAGCGACCTGAATATTGGCTCCGGCACAAACGAGAAAAACCAGCTGTCGATTACCCAGTTTGGCGGCGGGGCCACGTTAAGCCAGCAATTTCCCATTTATCTGGAAGGCACTCTGGGTTACAGCCGCTATGATCCGCAATTTGTGGTGAGCGATGGCGATCAAAGTCGCAAAGTGCCGACCAAATGGAACAGTCTGACCGGCACCGGCGGCATTGGCTGGGATTTCAAGCTGTACACCGACAAATTGGGCGGCACGCTGGTGCTGCGACCGATTTTCAATTTTATGCTCGGGACGATGGCCAGCGATGTGCGGATCGGCAGCAGGGTGATCGAACATCGCCGGGATGCGGATTTCAAGTTTCTTGACGGTGGCCGGCTGAATGCCTACGGGCTTGGTGGTTCGCTGATGCTCGACTACGAGCTGTTCTCTGAGGCCCAGGATATCGATGTCGAGTTACGCTATTCCGGGATGAGCCTGCAGACGTTCGGCAGCACGCCGGAAGCCGTCAGCGGAAGCTCCAGCGCGGAAAATCTTGGATTGTACCTGCGCCGACGGGCGCCCATCTCTGACTGGACGCTGCTGAAAAGCCCGGTGCGCTACGTGCTGGAAGGGGCGCACACCGAGTATCTCGGCGATCAACGCGGAACCCTGGGGTTTAACGGACTCACGTCCCTTGGCGTCGGGCTGGAGCTGGACAGCAGCAAGTATCCGGTGTTCATCAGCCGTACCCGTCTGGTGGCGCGCTATATGTTCGGGGATAACACCCGAGGCTATGGCGTCGGCCTGGCGATGAGTTTTTAGTTCCTGGCGACCGATCACCGCATTCTCTTGTTTATCCCCTTGTGGGGATATCATCGCCATTATCCCCACAAGGGGATAAAGCTCATGGATTGACTTTATCCCCACTAGGGTATAAAAAATGCATTATCCCCACAAGAGGATAAGGAGAGGGCGTGAGTGATTTACCGATGATATACAGTCCGGTCCAGTTGGCGAACTACCTAAAGTTAATGCGCCAGAAAAATCAGTGGACGCAAAACGATCTGGCCCGGCGGATAGGGATTAAGCAGGCAACCATTTCTAACTTTGAAAACCATCCAGATAAAACGTCGCTAACCACGTTGTTCAAAATTCTCCAGTCGCTGGAAATGTCGATGGTGGTAAAGGCGAAAAACGGCGACAACAACGCTGAGCATGACGACAACACAGAGGATCTGAACTGGTAATGGCAACTCTGGAAACATGGATGAACAACGAACGAGTTGGCGAGTTAGTTAAGCAAGCTAACGGGGCGCATATTTTCCGCTATGACGATGCCTGGATGCGTAACCCTCGTACCAGACCGCTCTCTCTGTCGCTGCCGTTGCAGTACGGTAACATCACCAGCGACGCGGTATTCAATTACTTCGATAATTTGCTGCCAGACAGCCCTGTGATTCGGGACCGGATCGTCAAACGCTATCAGGCGCGGTCAAAACAGCCCTTCGATCTGCTGGCCGAAATTGGCCGGGACAGCGTCGGGGCTGTGACATTACTGCCGCCAGGTGAAAACACCGGACAGAGGGCATTGCGCTGGAAGACGCTGGATGACAACGCGCTAGACACGCTGCTGACCGCCTATCAGGCCGATATTCCACTCGGTATGGTCAATGAGCATGATGACTTTCGTATTTCAGTCGCCGGCGCGCAGGAAAAAACCGCGCTGCTGAAAATCGGCAACCAGTGGTGCATTCCTACCGGAACCACGCCCACCACCCATATCATTAAGTTGCCGATCGGTGAAATACGCCAGCCCGATGCGGTGCTCGATCTCAGCGAAAGCGTCGACAATGAATTCTTGTGTTTAGCGCTGGCCCGGGCGCTGGGTTTTACGGTGCCGGACGCCGGTATTATTCAGACCAGGAACACCAGGGCACTGGCGGTCACGCGATTTGATCGACGCTGGGCGCAGGACAACACGGTGCTACTGCGTCTGCCACAAGAAGATTTGTGCCAGGCGTTTGGCCTCCCTTCATCGATGAAGTATGAGTCAGATGGCGGGCCGGGGATTCGTCAGGTTATGGCTTTTCTGTTGGGATCAAGTCATGCGCTGAAAGATCGTTATGACTTCATGAAATTTATTGTTTTTCAGTGGCTTATTGGCGCCACCGATGGTCATGCAAAGAATTTCTCTGTGTTCCTTCAACCCGGAGGCAGCTACCGGCTGACGCCGTTCTACGACATTATTTCGGCGTTTCCGCTGCTGGGAGGCACGGGACTGCATCTGAGCGATCTCAAACTCTCGATGAGCATGAAGGCCACCAAAGGCCGAAAAACGGAGATTAGTACGCTCTATCCACGCCATTTTTTAGCCACCGCCAAAGAGGTGGGGTTTGCTCAGGAGCAGATGCTGGAGATTTTGCACTATTTTTCCGACCACATTCCCCAGGCGATTGAGGCGGTAACGCGGACTTTACCGCCTGATTTCTCACCCTCGGTCTGTCACGCCATTACTTCTCACCTGCGAAAACGCCATTTACGCTTGCGGACTGCGCTGGCGTCACCGGCTGCTGACCGTCACCCCAGCGGCTTTTCAGATAGTTGACCGCCTGCTGGGTTTGCGGCTGGTTGAGGTAGTTCTCCCGGAACAGAATGGTGCCCTGGATTTGCGGCGTCGATTCGTTTAAATCCAGCTGTTTTTTCAGCTCCGGCACGCCGCCGTTGACCATCCAGTCAGGCTCATTTTTGGACGGTTCGCCGACCTTATATAGCGCAATACCAATATACAGTCGGGTTCCGGTTGGTTTCACCACGTCCGCCCACCATTTTGCCAGCACATCATAGCGCGCCGCATCGCGGGCGAAAGGCCAGTAAATCTGCGGGGCGATGTAGTCGAGCAGCCCTTGCTGCACCCAACTGCGGGTATCGGCAAAAGATTCATCGTAGGCCGCCGCGCCGCGGGTATCAGACCCCGCCGGATCGTGGGAGCGGTTACGCCAGACGCCAGCGGGGCTGACGCCAAATTCGATCGTGGGATTCTGCTGCTTGATAGCCTTTGAGACCTGGGCAATCAGCTGTTGGGTGTTATGCCGTCGCCAGTCCGCCTTTGAGGCATATCCCTGACCGTAGGTGCGGTAGGTCTGATTGTCATTCAGGGTAGAGCCCGGCGTTTCGGTATAGAAGTAGTCATCAAACTGGACGCCGTCCACCGGGTAGTGCTCCACCACTTCGGCAACGATGCTGGTGATCCAGTCGCGGACTTCGGGAATACCGGGGTCGAGGACAAAGCGGTCGCCGGAAGTTCGGATCCAGTCGCGATGCAGCACGAAGACGCTGGCGGGGGTCTGCGACAGCGTGGCGTTGAGCTCGCTGACGGTACGAGGCCGGGTATTCACGGAAACGCGATAGGGATTAAACCAGGCGTGCACCCGCATCCCGCGTTTGTGGGCCTCATCCAGCATAAACTTCAGCGGGTCGTAGCCCGGGTCCTGACCAATTTTACCGGTCAGCATATCCGACCACGGCAGGATCTTTGACGGCCACAGGGCGGTACCATCCGGTTTAACCTGGAAAAACACGGTGTTGATCCCGAGGCTTTTCAGCTTATCCAGTTTGGCAGTCAAGGCGTTCTGCTGCTGGCGGATGCGCATCTGCGGATCGCTGAGGGTGACGGATTCTACCGGCGGCCAGTCGAGGCGGGAGACCGTGGTCAGCCAGACGCCGCGCACCGGTTCATTGCTGCGGGGCAGACCGGGCTGTTTAATCGGTGACGGCAGCGGGGTCACGAGAGATACCGGTGGCTTGCTGGAGCAATGGACCAGCATCAATGCGCCAGCGACGGCCAGGCCGGCAAGGGTAATTTTAGAGACAACACGCGCGCTACGAGAGCAGTGGATCATATACGCCAGCTCGTGAAAGAGTTGCAAAAGGGACATTGTCCTATGATGCGCGGCTAAGTCAATCAGCGCGACGGTATCCCGGCGATCCCGTTGGCGCACATAGCGTGAAATTTCCGTTTCCGCCAGCGCCTGGCGAGGCACGCCTTGATTTCTATTAACTTCTTGTTAGTTTGTTCACACTACTGCAACAAAATTATTCACTCTCATGATCATTTTCGCACTTTTGCACCAGGCCAGTGCGCAACGGCGAAAAAGAGCAGCTATGTTTAGCTCGCTGGCTAATATGGACGCCTCAGTTCCCGACTCGCCACGTGATGGCAACAGACCTCCTGACTTGTACTGAAATGCACGTTAGCCGGAGGCGGTACGCGTGGCTACCACGCGTTACCTCTATCCATTAGTAAGCGATCTGGCTTGTCATTTCTCTCTGGCGGGATTATTGCTTCTTCCACCCCGGATATACCCGTCATTCTTCACGTTGCCTGGATGTTGGCTGCACCGGCTATTCGGCTCATCCATGAGCCTCACCCTTATCAGGGCCGCTGCTCGCAGCGTTCAAATCTGTTCCAGACAGATTTGTCACCCCAGTCACTTACCTGAGTAAGCGCCTGGGAATATACGGTCTTGCCGCCGACAGGCAACGCGAATTATTGAGGGTGTATACGGCACATACCAAACAGTAAATGATATTTTCCGCGCCATGAAATGGCGCCAGGCTATAGATCGCTGAGGAATATCGAATGTCTCTGAAACTTAAAAAGTTAGCGCTTCATTTTGCGATTGCGGGTTGTATGAGCGTGGCATTTTACGCACAGGCGGATGTGAAAATAGGCGTCGCCGGACCGTTCACCGGCCCCAACGCCACCTATGGCGCCCAGTACTGGAAAGGGGCATCGCAGGCGGTCGCGGATATTAATGCGGCAGGAGGAATCAAAGGCGAGAAAATTGTTCTGGTTCAGGGCGACGATGCCTGCGAACCGAAACAGGCGGTGGCGGTGGCCAACCGTCTGGTCGATGAGTCCGGGGTTTCTGCGGTGGTGGGTCACTTCTGTTCTTCCTCGACCATGCCAGCATCAGAAGTGTATGACGAGGCCGGTATTCTGACCATCACCCCTGGCTCGACTAACCCGTTAATCACCGAGCGCGGCATGAAGGATATGTTCCGGATGTGCGGTCGTGACGATCAGCAGGGGGCCATCGCGGCGAACTATATGCTGGATGTGCTGAAGGCTAAAAAAATCGCCGTGATCCATGATAAAGACACCTACGGCCAGGGGCTGGCGGATGCCACCCGTGCCGCGTTGGCGAAGCGTGGCACCAAAGAAGTGCTGTACGAGGGCTTATCCCGTGGCGAAAAGGATTTCAACGCGCTGGTCACCAAGATTGGTGCGCTCAAGCCTGACGTGGTCTTCTTCGGCGGCTGCCATCCGGAAGCCGGTCCGCTGGTTCGCCAGATGAGAGAACAGGGCGTTCAGGCCAAATTCTTCTCCGGCGACTGTGTGGTTACGGAAGAGCTGGTCACTGCCGCCGGTGGTCCGCAGTTCACCAACGGAGTGCTGATGACCTTCGGTAAAGATCCGCGCACGATCCCTGAAGGGAAAACGGTGATTGAAAAATTCCGCGCCAGCGGTTTTGAACCGGAAGGCTACACCCTGTATGCCTATGCTTCTATTCAGGCAATTGCCGCCGCCTATAACGCTGTCGGGACCGATAACGCCAAAGCCAGCGAATGGCTGAAAACCAATAGCGTCGATACCGTGATGGGTAAAAAAGCCTGGGATGGTAAAGGCGACCTGAAAGTGTCGGATTACGTCGTTTATCAGTGGGATGACAAAGGCAAATATCATCAGCTTTAACGGCTAACTGACTTTTCCGGCCCTGGAATAACAAAGGGTGTGACTCGTAAAAAAGGCAGCGTATGGCGGGATGCGCCGTCGCTGCCTGTTTACCGGCAGGATGGTGTCTATGGAAGCGTTTTTTCTGCAACAACTGATCAATGGGCTGACGCTGGGGGCCGTATACGGTCTGATAGCGATTGGCTACACCATGGTTTATGGCATCATCGGTATGATTAACTTCGCCCACGGCGAGGTGTATATGGTCTCAGCCTACCTGTGCGCTATCGGGCTGGCATTACTCTCTTATTTTGGCATCCACTCGTTCCCTTTACTGATCTTCGGCACCCTGGTGTTCACCATTGTCGTGACCGGCGTTTATGGCTGGACCATTGAACGCATTGCCTACCGGCCGCTGCGTAACTCCACCCGACTGGCTCCGCTGATCTCGGCCATCGGCATGTCCCTTATTCTGCAAAACTATGTGCAAATCAGTCAGGGCCCTAATCAGCAGGGGATCCCGACCCTTATCACCGGCGTTCTGCGTTTTGACGTAGGCGACGGCATTGTGCAAATCACCTGGACCAAGCTGTTTATCCTCGCGGCGGCGCTGGTCGGGATGATCGTCCTGACCTGGGTGATTCAGTACACCCGTCTCGGGAGGATCTGCCGGGCGACACAGCAGGACCGGCGTATGGCGGCGATCCTCGGGATTAACACCGACCGGGTTATCTCGCTGGTCTTTGTGATTGGCGCGGCGATGGCCGGGCTGGCCGGCGTGCTGGTCACCATGAACTATGGCACCTTCGATTTTTATATCGGCTTTATTATCGGGATCAAGGCCTTTACCGCCGCGGTGCTGGGGGGAATTGGTTCGTTACCGGGTGCGATGCTGGGCGGTTTGCTCCTGGGCGTTGCCGAGGCGCAGTTTGCCGGGCTGGTGAACTCTGATTACAAAGATGTGTTTTCCTTCGCTCTGCTGGTGGCGATCCTGATTTTCCGTCCGCAAGGGCTGCTGGGTCGTCCAATGGTTGCCAAGGTTTAAGGGGTAAAACATGGCTGAAGTATCCCGTCAGCCAGGGCTCGACATCAGGCGTAGCCTGATTGATAGCGTCCTGGCCGGATTGTGTGCGCTGGTTGTCTTTGGCCCGGTCGTGGGCATTGTTCTCAAGGGTTACAGTTTCAATATGTCGACGCATCGCGTAGCGGTGCTGGTCGGGATTGTGATGGTCGGGCGACTGGCGCTCAGCTTGCTGTTGCAAAGCCGTCGCGGCCGTCAGTTTCTCGCCCGCTTTGAAGGGGCGGATGATGGTGTCTACGTGCGTCAGGTTGGCTATCGTTCACGCCTGCGTTGGATCCTGCCTCTGCTGATGGTGGTGGCGTTGGCCTTTCCGTTCATCGCCACGAAATACCTGCTGACGGTGGCGATCCTCGGGCTTATTTACGTGCTGCTCGGTCTGGGATTGAATATCGTGGTCGGTCTGGCGGGGCTGCTGGATCTGGGTTACGTGGCGTTCTATGCCATTGGCGCCTATGGTCTGGCGCTCGGCTATCAGTATCTCGGGCTGGGGTTCTGGGCGATGCTGCCGATTGGCGCCATTATGGCCGCGCTGGCGGGGGCGTTACTGGGGTTCCCGGTACTGCGTATGCATGGCGACTATCTGGCGATCGTCACCCTCGGCTTTGGCGAGATTATCCGCCTGGTGCTCAACAACTGGGTCAGCTTTACCGGCGGGCCTAACGGTGTGTCAGTCCCTGCGCCGACGCTGTTTGGCCTCGAATTTGGCCGACGGGCAAAAGACGGCGGGGTGCCGATCCACGAGTTTTTTCACATCAGCTATAACCCTAACCTCAAGTTTATCTTTATCTACGGCGTGCTCTGTCTGGTGGTGCTGCTGGTGCTGTTCATTAAACATCGCCTGACGCGGATGCCCATCGGCCGCGCCTGGGAGGCGCTGCGCGAAGATGAGATCGCCTGTCGGGCGATGGGGCTGAACCATGTGCTGGTGAAACTCTCGGCATTTATGCTGGGGGCGTCGACGGCCGGGATTGCCGGGGTCTTTTTTGCCACCTATCAGGGGTTCGTCAACCCGACGTCGTTTACCTTCTTCGAGTCGGCGCTGATTCTGGCGATCGTGGTGCTGGGCGGCATGGGATCGACCCTTGGGGTGGTACTGGCGGCCTTCGTGCTGACGGTGGCGCCGGAGCTGCTGCGTGGTTTTGATGAGTATCGGGTGCTGCTGTTTGGCGTATTAATGGTGCTGATGATGATCTGGCGGCCTCGGGGGCTGGTACGTACCAGCCGCACCGGGGTGGCGGTACGTAAGGGAGTGGCGCCATGAGTGACAACATTTTGCAGGTTGAGCATCTGATGATGCATTTTGGCGGAATTAAAGCCCTGAATGACGTCAACCTTGAGGTAAAGAGAGGGTCAATTACCGCGCTGATTGGCCCAAACGGCGCCGGGAAAACCACGGTGTTTAACTGCCTGACCGGCTTTTATCGCGCTACCGGCGGGGCCATCCGCTTGCATGCCCGGACCAAAATGACCGATGTGATTCAGGTGCTGGGGCAAAAGATCCACCCGGCCGATTTTCTCCATCCGTCGGCGTTGGGCAGCCGCCTCTATTACAAGATGTTTGGCGGGACCCATCTGGTGAACCGGGCGGGGCTGGCGCGGACCTTCCAGAACATCCGACTGTTTCGCGACATGTCGGTGATTGAAAACCTGCTGGTGGCCCAGCATATGCAGGTCAATCGTAATTTGCTGGCGGGGATCTTAAATACCCGTGGCTACCGTCAGGCGGAGAACCAGGCGCTGGACCGGGCCTTTTACTGGCTGGAGGTGGTCGGCATGGTGGATTGCGCAAACCTGCTGGCGGGCACGCTCTCCTATGGTCAACAGCGGCGGCTGGAGATCGCCCGGGCGATGTGTACCGGGCCGGAGATGATCTGTCTGGATGAACCCGCCGCCGGTCTTAACCCGGTGGAAACGCAAACCCTGAGCAAGATTATCCGCTTCCTGCGCCAGCATCATGGCGTCACGGTGCTGCTGATTGAGCATGACATGGGGATGGTGATGGAGATTTCCGATCATGTCATCGTCCTCGATCATGGCGATGTGATCGCCCGCGGCGAGCCGAAGGAAATCCAGTCGAACACCAGCGTGATTGCGGCCTATCTGGGCACGGATGAAGAGGAGATCGCCGAATGAACCAGCCGTTGCTTGAGTTTCGTCAGGTTGACGTGTTTTACGGCCAGATTCAGGCGCTGAAGCAGGTCTCGTTAACGGTCAATGAAGGGGAGACGGTGGCGCTGATTGGCGCCAACGGCGCCGGTAAATCGACGCTGCTGATGTCTATTTTCGGCCAACCGCGCATCGCCGAGGGGCAAATTCGCTATCGCGGGGAAGATATCAGCCGCCAGTCTACCCACTTTATCGCCAGCAACGGGATTGCCCAGGCCCCGGAGGGGCGGCGGATCTTTGCCGACATGACCGTTGAGGAAAATCTGTTGATGGGGACCATCCCCATCGGCAACCGCTATCAAAACGAGGATAAGGCGCGGATGTACCAGCTGTTTCCCCGTCTGGAGGAACGCCGATCCCAGCGTGCCATGACGCTCTCCGGCGGCGAACAGCAGATGCTGGCGATTGCCCGCGCATTAATGAGCCGCCCCAAACTGTTGCTGCTGGATGAACCCAGCCTCGGACTGGCGCCGCTGGTGGTGAAGCAGATTTTCCAGATCCTGCGCGAGTTGACGCAGCAGGGCATGACGCTGTTCCTGGTGGAGCAAAATGCGCATCACGCGCTGAAGCTCTCCGATCGCGCCTATGTGATGGTTAACGGCCAGATCCAACTGAGCGGCACGGGCAGGGAGCTGTTAAACAACCCTGAGGTCAGAAATGCTTATCTTGGGGTGACTTGATCTGACATGGTAAGTGACAGTGTCACGTAAATAATGACCTGTTGTACGGTAAATGCCGAAAATACGGTTCTGTGAGCGAGCGTGACGACTTCCACAAGCGTCCGCTCGATCGCATCAACGGTCAGTTCGTCCTGCTAATCACGCTTTCTGCAACCTTACTGATTGCTGTGCTCACGAATAGCCTTTAACCCAGCAAGGGAGAAAAGTGTAAAGTGAGAGGTGAGCGCCTTAGCCTGCATGGCAACAATCTCCTGTACTGGCCCTGGCATGCGATTGCCTGCCACCATCAGCATCATGCAGGGGGCAACCACGCTCAACATGCATGGAAGGAGACGAGGATCATCTTCAGCAAGCCCGGCAGCTTCACCAACAATCCGCCGTACAGCCTGAATCTTTTTTGCCCCTTCGGTATTCACAAAATCGCCTAGCTGTACGGAAGGCGCCAAAAGCTCACGGGCAAACACACGCCCATGCCAGTCATCAGGGTTACTCAGCTTGGTCAGAAACGTTTCGAGAAAAACACCTAACTTCTCTTCAGAAGAGCGCTCAGATGCCGCAAGTTCAGCCAGCTGGTCACCGTCCAGATAATGGTGATGGGCAAGCGTCAGCACGGCGAGATAGAGCCCATCCCGGCCACCAAAGTGATAGTTGATTGCGGCAAGATCAACGCCTGCTTTTTTGGCTATCTCTTTGTTGGTGGTCTGCGCAAATCCTTTCTCTGCAATGAGTTCTCCTGCCGCCTCGAGGATGTTTTCCCGGGTTACATCTCCATCGCTTCGACGTGCTCTGCCCATGATTCTCAATTTCCTGATCTGCGATTTTGCTAATGAGGGGTTTATTATTACACAATTAAAGTTTAAATTAAATTTAAACTATCTATCTCAGGGAACCTCAGGACACGTTTGCTATGAATAAAAAAATTATCGTCGGAGCCGTCGCTGCCGCACTCCTTGTCGCTGCCGGAGCTTACTGGCTCTTCGGAAGAAGTGATAACGACCAGAGTCATCTGACACTTCATGGAAACGTGGATATCCGCCAGGTTTCGCTGGCATTTGAAAGCAGTGGTCGCATTCGCTCACTGGCCGTTGATGAAGGCGATCGCGTAACCGTCGGGCAGGTCGTGGCAACGCTTGATACCGAAGCCCTGAAAATTCAGGAGCAACAGGCGATAGCGCAGTTGGATATTCAGAAGCAGACGGTTCGTGAACAACAAGCGGGGGCTCGGCCGGAAGAGCTGGCACAGGCCAGGGCGCAGCTATCATCCGCACAGGCCCAGCTGCAAAAGGCCAGCGAAGATATCAGCCGTATTCAGCGTATTTCAGCCAGTACCGGTGGCAAAGGAATCAGCAAGCAGGAGCTTGATACGGCCAGAAGCAATCTGCGGATTGCTCAGGCCAGCGTCAAAGAGCGCCAGGCCAGTCTCGCCTTAATGGAAAAAGGGGTGCGAAGCGAACAACGAGAAGCCTCCGTCGCCCAGGTTCGTGCCACTCAGGCGCAGCTGGCGCTATTGCAATATCAGCTTTCACAGGCCGAACTGCGTGCTCCTGTTGACGCGGTTGTGCGGGCCCGTCTGCAGGAGACCGGGGACATGACCAGCCCGCAGAAATCGGTATTCACCCTGGCACTCAGCGCCCCTAAATGGGTTCGGGTCTGGTTGAACGAAAGTGATTTAGGCCGGGTAAAAGCAGGTATGCCCGCAGCGATCATAACCGACTCTTTCCCTGACAAGCCTGTTAAAGGCAAGGTTGGTTTTATTGCTTCGGTTGCGGAATTCACACCCAAATCGGTACAGACCGAAGAATTACGCACAAAGCTTGTCTATGAGGTGCGTGTCATTGCTGACGACCCGGACAACGTGTTGCGCATGGGGCAACCCGCCACGGTTACCATCGAAACCAAAACCGGAACGCAAAATGAACGCAACAACTGACGCTCAGTATGTGGTCATCGCCCGCGATCTGGTACGCGTGTTTCCGGGAGCCAGTAAAAAAATGGCGGAAACGCGGGCGCTTGGCGGACTAACGCTGAGCATACGCGCAGGCGAACTGACCGCGCTGGTCGGCCCGGATGGCGCAGGAAAAACCACATTTCAGCGGCTGATCGCCGGTCTTTATGCGCCAACCTCCGGAAGCCTGATGGTGCTGGATACCGATGTGGTGACGGACCCACAATCGGTGCAGAACCGGATCAGTTACATGCCGCAGCGGTTTGGGCTGTATGAGGATTTGAGCGTACAGGAGAACCTCGACCTCTACGCCGATTTGCATGGCGTGGCTCAACAGGAAAGAGCATCCCGCTTTGCGCGATTATTATCGATTACCGACCTGGCGCGTTTTACCGATCGTCCCGCAGGAAAGTTGTCCGGTGGCATGAAGCAAAAGCTGGGGCTGGCCTGCACACTGGTGCGTTCACCTGATTTGCTGTTGCTGGATGAACCGAGTGTCGGTGTCGATCCGCTGTCGCGCCGCGATCTGTGGAAAATCATTGAACAGCTGGTTCAGGACGAAAATCTGAGCGTCATCATCAGCACCGCCTATATGGATGAGGCTGAGCGCTGCGCCCAGGTTTACGTGATGGATCAGGGCAAAATTCTGGCGTCCGGGACGCCGGAAGCATTGCGAGAGAAAGCGCAAGGCAGGACATGGCAGGCGATACCGTCTGAAGGGACGAAGTCTCGAACGCTCCAGGCACATCTGCTTGAAAAGCGCGACACGATTGTGGATGCGGTTCCCAAAGGCGATGCGGTGCGCTTTATCTGTCAGTCACCTGACGATAAGACAACGCCTGCGCAAGTCAGCGCTGCCCCCCGTGACGCTGAGCTGGAAGACGGCTTTATGCTGCTGCTTCACCAGGCACAGCGGAAAGATGCCGATCCGGCCGCCACTGCCCCGGTAAAAGCTGACATGGTCTCCTCACGTGATGCAGGGCATCACGATGAGAAGCCGGTCATCACCGTGAAAGATCTGGTGCGCCAGTTCGGCGATTTTACCGCTGTCGCCAGCACCTCTTTTGACGTCAAGCGTGGCGAGATCTTTGGGCTGCTTGGGCCAAACGGGGCGGGTAAAACCACGACCTTTCGCATGCTGTGCGGGCTACTCCCGGCAACCAGCGGGCACCTGGAAGTCGCCGGGCTGAATCTGCGCACTGCAAGGGCAAAAGCCCGTGCCAGGATTGGCTACGTCTCACAAAAATTCGCGCTTTACAGCAATCTCAGCGTCAAAGAAAACCTGACCTTTTTTGGTGGCGCTTATGGCCTCTCAGGCGAAAAGCTTTCCCGCCAGATTGCATCCTCACTGAATCAGTTCGGGCTCAATCCGGATGCCATCAGCGGTGAATTGCCGGGAGGTTTCAAGCAACGGCTTTCCATGGCCGTGGCCTTACTCCATGAACCCGAGATTGTGTTCCTTGATGAACCTACCAGCGGTATCGATCCGCTGGCCAGAAGGCTGTTCTGGTACACCATCGGGGAACTGGCCAATAAAGGGATCACTATCATCGTGACGACCCACTTTATGGAAGAGGCGGAGTATTGCGATCGTATTGCTATTCAGGATGCCGGAAAAATGCTGGCGCTCGGAACGCCGAAAGAGGTGCGCCAGATGGCAGGATTAGACCACAACGTCGATATGAATACGGCGTTTATTGCCATTGTTGAAAATGCGAGATCCAATATAAAAAGCAAGGAGTCATCACATGCATGACTCGACTTTTGTCACTCGCCTGATCTCCCTGACCCGCAAAGAAACGCGCCAGCTCGTCAGGGATAAAAGTAATCTGGCGGTCGGTTTCCTGCTCCCCATTGTGCTTATTTTACTGTTTGGCTACGGGGTATCTTTTGATCTGACTAACGCACGCGTGGCCGTGGTTCAGGAGCAAAATACGCTACAAAGCCGGCAGGTTATCAATGCCTTGCAGGGCAGTCGTTACCTCACGGTTCAGGAATATCCCAGCCTCGTGGACGCACAGAAGGCCCTGCTGCAGGACAAAACCGATGCCATTGTCAGGATCCCTTCCGACTATGCAGAAGGCGTTGTCGCGGGGAGCGGAAAATTACAAATCCTGCTCAATGGCGCGGTCACCAGCGTCGCCTCAGCGGCTCAGGGCTACATCACCGGCGCGTTAGGCGTGCAGGCAGCCATTGAGTCGGACAGACAACGCGTTGATTCCACGACCGGCTCGGTGTCAGTAGAACAACGGATGTGGTTTAACGAATCGAGCAACAGCACCTGGTTTATCGTACCAGGCATCATCGTGCTTATACTGACGCTGATTGGCGCATTTCTGACCGGGTTGCTGATTGCCCGTGAACGAGAACGCGGAACCCTGGAGGCACTCTTTGTCACTCCTGTTCGCCCACTGGAACTGGTACTTGCCAAGCTCGCGCCGTACATGGTGATTGGTGCCGTCGATCTCGCCATCTGTCTGCTCGCGGCCCACTATTTGTTTGCGGTTCCTGTCCGTGGTTCTCTGCTGGCGATCGTTATCGCGTCGATGCTCTATCTGCTGGTCGCCCTTGGCCTGGGGCTGGCGATATCAGGCTTTGCGCCCAGCCAGTTTATGGCAAGCCAGGTTGCCCTGATTGCGAGTTTCATGCCTGCAATGATGCTCTCAGGTTTTGTTTTCGATATCCGAAACCTTCCTGTGGCCATTCAGGTTGTCAGTCAGATCCTTCCCGCCACCCATTTTATGTCGCTCATTAAAACGCTTTTCCTCGGCGGTGATGACTGGCCAATGTTCTTCCGCCAGTGCGGCATTCTTCTGCTTTACGCGGTCATTCTGATTAACGCCTCACGGCTTTCACTTGGTAAACGGCTGAGATAGCACATGATTAATGAATTACAACAGTGGCTGCTGCATATCAGCTTTCTGATAAAAAAAGAAATTCTGACCATCGTAAAAGAGCCGGCCAACCGGGTCATTTTGATCGCCCCGGCATTTATGCAGGCATTACTGTTTGGCTATGCGGCGACCTACGATGTTAATCACGTGGACTATGCGGTTCTCGATCAAAGCAGAGGCCAGGCGTCGGTAGAAATTCTGTCTCATCTCGACGGAACCGGGGTGTTTTACCGTACTGCGACCCTGACTTCGGCCACGCAAATTGAGCAGGTGGTGATGGAGGGTAAGGCATTGATGGTGCTGACGTTCCCACCTGATTTTGAAAATAAGCTCAATAAGGGCGAAACATCACCGTTGCAGGTGATCCTCGACGGGCGTAACTCGTCAACGGCGGGCGCGGCTGCGAGTTATATCTCAGCCGTGGTCAATGATTTTAACCAGCGCCGAGCCGGTGGCGTTGCGCCATTGAGCGTCGAGGTCCGGGCCTGGTACAACCCAAACCTGGAGTCACGCTGGGGGCTAATGCCGACGTTGATTGCGGCGCTCAGTATGATGCAGACGCTGTTACTCTCGGCACTTTCCGTAGCCAGAGAGCGGGAGCAGGGGACATTTGACCAACTGCTGGTGACACCCTTTACCCCGATGCAGTTATTGATAGGGAAAGCGATTCCGCCCGTACTGGTTGGCCTGGTGCAGTCAACGATCATCCTACTGATTATCCTGTTCTGGTTCCGGATCCCTATGAATGGTTCGTTGCTGGTCCTCTACATTGGCCTTATCAGTTTCAACATTGCGGCCGTAGGGCTGGGCCTGTCGATTTCCGCCGTGTCGGTGAATATGCAGCAGGCCATGCTGTACACCTTCTTATTGATCATGCCGTTAATGCTGCTTTCAGGGCTGCTGACCCCGGTCCAGACCATGCCAGCGGTACTGGATACGCTGACCTATGCAAACCCACTGCGCTTTGCCATTGACCTCGTGCGAAGAGTGTATCTCGAAGGTGCCGGGCTGGCTGACGTTGCGTTTGATTTTGTCCCAATGTTGGTGATGGCTGTACTCACGATGCCTCTGGCCGCATGGCTGTTTCGTAACCGACTGTACTGATGCAGGAATAAAGATGAATAACCGTTTTTCCCCTTTGAATCACCGCCCATTAACGGTCATGGCGGCTTTACTGGCGCTAACCTTGCTGAGCGGGTGTACCGTGGGCCCCGATTTTACAGCGCCAAAACCGGCGGCGCCTGAAAACTGGACCACCTGGCGAAGTGCCGATCCGGCCTTACTTCAGCTCCCGGGGGCCGCGGCCGTCGCCGATAACCAGTGGTGGAAGCGCTATAACGATCCGGTACTGAACACCCTCGTGGAGAAGGCATTAATTGCCAGCCCGGATATCAGAAGTGCAACGCTGCGCTTCGCCAGTGCCCGGGCGCAACAACGCATTACCTCATCGCAACAAACACCATCAGTCAATGCGACCGCAAGTCTTACCCGGGCGCAACAGAGTGAGAACAGCCCATCAACCCGGGCGCTGAAAGAGGCCCTTCCGAACCCGGACGAGCTGATACAGCTCATGGCTGAGCCTTATAACTGGTATCAGGGCGGGCTGGATTTTAGCTGGGAAATTGACCTGTGGGGACATGTTCGCCGGGCAGTTGAAGCCTCCGAGGCTGATAGCGAATCACAAAAGGCAATGCTTGAGCTTGCCCGGTTGAGTATTGTCGGGGATGTGGTCAACAGTTACTGGAGTCTGCGGGGGATCCAGCAGCAGATTGCCATGGCGAAAGAGGATGAGAAGGCCCTCAATGAGCGGTTGACGCTGATTAAAGCCAGAACGGATGGCGGTGCCCTTGATGAGACGGATGTCGAACGCCAGCGTAGCGAACTGGCGGTGACCAGAGCGAATCTCATCGAATTACAGGCACAGGAAGGGGTGGCGACAAACCAGTTGCTTGTTTTGCTGAACGAACATCCCGGGTCGCTTAACGATTTACTCCGCGACAAATCCGACAGCCTGTCTGCTGGCGTTTTACCTCAATTAGCGCTGGGTATTCCTTCGGATGTCGCCTTAAACAGGCCAGACATCCGGGCGGCAGAGGCGACTCTGCATGCCGCTACGGCAAGAATCGGTGTGGCGGAAGCGGAGCTTTACCCGAGTATCACGCTTGGTGCGAAGATTGGTATGGATACCTACAGTGCCGACAACTTCACCGAATGGGGCAGCCGCGCCTGGTCTGTTGGACCGAGTCTTAATTTGCCATTATTCGACCGGGGACGGCGCAAGGCCACGGTGGTATTGCGCGAAACCGATCAGCAGCAGGCCGCGGTGGACTACCATAAAACCGTGTTGAAAGCCTGGCAGGAAATTGATGATGCGCTAAGCCGGTATGCCGCAGCCCAGCAAAAACTCATCGAACAGCAAACGGGTGCAGAGAGTGCAGCACAGGCTCTCAGGCTCATTGAAGCACGCTATAACGGTGGATTAACCAGCTTTATTAACGTCCTGGATGCGCAGCGCAGCGATATTCAAGCCCGACAGTCGTTAGCAGCAGGTCAAAGAGATGTGAAAACCGCCTGGGCGGCAGTGAACCGTGCCGTGGGTAACTATCCGCGCTGAACAGATTGAGAGCTGGCGCATCAAGGCTCGTCATCGCCGGAGGAAAACCTCCGGCGTTTTTTTTCGCCAGGGTAACCCACTGTTTTGGTGGATAAAGGCCACAATGGTAGTGGCCTCGCTGGCAGAAACAGGCATACTGGATGACCTTATACTCCGCCGCGGTGATGGACATTCAGGTCACGGCAGGAGGAAATAAACCTACACGCGGGAGAAAATGTCATGAGTTTACCGGTTGTCGCCGTTCTGGGACTGGGTGCGATGGGGCATGCATTTGCCAGTAATCTGTTAAAAAAAGGCTTCACCGTTCACGGCTGGAACCGTTCCCCAGAACGGGGTGAAGATTTACTCGCGCACGGGCTCGTTCGCCATGAGACGCCGCAGCAGGCCGTGGCGCAGGCAAATGTGATCCTGTCGGTGCTGACCGATGGTGAAGCGACCCTGCAGACGATCCGTGAGATCGCCCCGGCTGCGCAGGCCTCGGCCATTTTTTGCCAGATGGGCACCATTGGCGTAGAGAGTACCCGCGACGCCATCGGCCTGCTGGAATCCCTGCGCCCGACCATGGTTTACCTTGATGCGCCGGTGTCCGGCACCAAAAAGCCCGCCGAGAACGCCCAGATTCTGGTACTGGCCAGCGGCGACCGCCAGCGCAGCGCAGATGCCGAAACGGTATTTGACGCGATCGCCCGCGGTACACAATGGTATGCGGAAGCCGGGGACAGCCAGAAGATGAAGCTGGTGCTCAACGCGTGGTTGATCACCATGATGGAAGGGGTGGCGGAGAGCACGCTGCTGGCAGCGAAGTTAGGCTTTACGCCGCAGGCGCTGTGGGGCGCACTGGATGGTGGCCCGCTGGCCGCACCTTATATCAAAGGCAAACTGGATATGATCGCCGGGAATGACTTCACCCCGCAGATGCAGCTGAGCCATGCCTTGAAGGACGCGAAGCTGGCGCTTGATGCTGCAGAGGGTACCGAATTACCGATCCTCGCCAAAATTGCCGACTGTTGGGATGAGGCCGCCGGCGAAGGGTTTGCCGAACAGGATCTCGCGTCAGTGTATGCCTGGCTCGCCGGACAGCCGACGGCCTGACGGTTGCCGGGAAAGTTAGCCTGAAAAATCCGCGTGCCTGCGTGAATGTTTTCGCACATTGCTACTGCAAAAATGACAGAATTCACACAGCGCACGCGTTTTTCATTAATTACTTATAAATCAATAAGTAAATATATTCTTACTTCGTCTCATCAAACTGCAGCAGGCGCCCGGTGTTGCCGAGCACCATCAGGGTGCTCAGGTTATGCAGCAACGCGGCAACCAGCGCGCCGGCGCCACCTAACCATCCAAGCGCTGCCGCCACGACGATCATGATGGTCCAGCCGATACCGATAAAGACGTTAACCAGCAGGGTACGCCGACATTTCCGGCTCAGGCGAATGGCGCAAGGCAGGCGACGCAGGTCACTCCCGGTGAGAACCACATCGGCGGAAACCAGCGCTATATCGGCGCCATTGGCGCCCATCGCCATCCCGACGGCACCGGCTTTCAGGGCCAGCGCATCATTGATGCCGTCGCCCACAACCAGCGGCCGCCAGCCTTCAGAGACCGCTTTCTGCACCTCGTGTAACTTGGTTGCCGGCAACGCTTGCGCCACGACATCCTCAATGCCCAGCGATTGCGCCACGCTGTTGGCCGCCGGCAGCCGGTCCCCCGTTAGCATCAGTTGCTTATCAATCCCCATCTGCACCAGCTCCTGCAGGGCGCCGTGCGCTTCCGGTCGCAGCGTATCCGCCAACAACAGCCAGCCTTTGAATACCCCATCGAGGGACAGACCAACCAGCGGGCCATTGTGTTCCGGCAGCGGCAGGGTGCTGACATCAAAAGCGGCAAACAGGTCGGCACGCCCCAGCAGCGCCGTGCCGCTGGCGGTGTGGGCCACAATCCCCATGCCTTGCTTCTCTTCAGCCTGCTCAATGACGATGTAACTCTCCGCCTGAGCATACTCCGCCAGCGCATGGCTGACCGGATGGCTACTGGTGGCGCCCAGCGCCGCGGCAAGTTGCAGCACGGCGTGGTAATCGGCGTCGGCGGCCAGCACCGCATCCACCAGCTGCAGACGCCCCTGGGTCAGGGTGCCGGTCTTATCGATGATCAGCGCATCGACATCGGCCAGCTCTTCGAGGAATGCCGCATTGCGGATCAAAATCCCGTGGCGCGCGGCAACCGCGACCCCGGCCATCGCCGTGGCGGGCGCAGACAGCACCAACGCACAAGGGCAGGCCGCCACCAGAACCGCCAGCATCGCCTGGCTATCGTAGGTCAGGAACCAGGTGCTGGCGGCAATCAACAGCACCAGCACCAGGTAATGCGTGGCATAGCGCTCAAGCATCCGGGTGATCGGCGGTTTGGCCTGCTCGGCGTCCTTCATCAGGGCAATGACTTTGCCCAGCGTGGATTGCTCGCCGGTGTGGGTGACTTCCATGCGCAGCAGGCCGTTCAGGTTGATAGCTCCGCCGTAGATCGCGCTGCCGGGACCCGCTTCTTGCGGAACGGATTCGCCGGTAATGGAGGCCACATCCAGGCTGGCATAGCCGCTCAATATCTTACCGTCGGCCGGTACTTTATCCCCGGCACGAATTTCAACCACATCACCCTGGCGAATAGACTGGCTGTCGATTTCCTCAAGCGAACCATCGGCTTTCACTCGACGGGCCTTACTGCGGGTCAGTTGCGTCAGCCCGGCGATCGCCTGGCGGGTGCCCATCACGCTGCGCTCTTCAAGGATGTGACCGAAAATCATCAGCACCGGCAGCAGCGCGGCGGTCACCAGATCCCCCAGCGCCCACGCGCCGAGCATGGCCAGCACGACCAGCAGATCCGTCACGCCATGTAAATCCGGGTGACGCAGGCTGTGCCAGCCCGCGCGAAACACCGGAATGGCGACGATAAGCCATGCCACACCGGCGAGCAGGTCGCTGATGGCGGAGTGCTGGGGCGCGATGGAGCGCCACAATACACTCAGCAGGATCAGCGCAATCGTGCTCATCGCCAGGGTCAGCTGTACGGTCATCCGGCGGCGCTCTTCCGGGGTGAGCAAGGCCTGACTAAAGTCAGGGTGGATATGGACATGCCCGTGACTGCATTGATGGCTCATGGAATACTCCCGTACAGCGGCAACGACTCGAAGGACCCGCCTTTTGGTACCGGCCCTGGTAAAATTAACTGACTGTTGTCTTGTGGATTGACGGTGACCACCGACCCGGCATGGGATAACACCGTGGCGATACGATCGCGCCAGATACGTTGCAACATCCCCGCGCCATTCTCGGTGGCGCGCGTCTGCGCCAGCTTGGTGATGGTCTGGGTAGCAACTTCGGCCTGGGCGTGGGTTTCACTGCTGCTCGCCTCGGCCTGCTGGATCACCCGGTCGGCCTGTTGCTGTGCCTTTTGCAACTGCAGGGTGGCATCATTCTGCGCCTGTGCGACATCGCGTTCCGCCTGCTGGCTGGCGGTCAGCACCGAGTTAAACGCCTCGACCGCGCTATCGGGAAGCGCAGAAGAGACGTCGATGCGCTCAATGGTGATCCCCGGGTTGTTGCTGCTGTTCGCCAGACGCTGGATATCGTGCTCCATCATCTGTTTGAGATCGCTACGCAGGCGGGAACGCTCCTGGGCGGCATGGCTGTCGTTCTGCATCATTTCCGGGCGGGCAACCAGGATAGTATCGAGGTCGCGCCCGGCAGAGACTAAGGTCGCCGCACGCTGCGCCAGGCGGTCGAGCAGGGCGTTGATGTGATCGCGTTGCAGGACATAGCGCAGCGGATCGCTGATGCGATAGAACACCTGCATGTTGAGCTGAACCACCCCGGCATCCCCGGTCAGCAGATAGCCCGCGCCGGCACCGGCATCGGTCTCTTGCTGCGCCGCGCTGAGCTGTTTGAGCTGCTGGTCGCGCTGCAACGGCAGGACGTTATGCTGCAAGATCCGCGCCGGGCCCGGTATGATTTCGACCTGGTCAACCGGCTTTGGCCAGGCAAACAGTACCCCGGAATGCTCAACGGTCAGCGGCTTCCCGAAGCGAAACACCACCGCCTGGGTATCGGGCGTCACCTGGTGAAAACTCGAAAATAACCAGGCCGCCGCTGCCAGCAGCGTGGCGCCATACAGGGCAAAAAACGCGATGCGGTAGGATTGCCCCCAGGCGCTGTTACCTATGGTTTGTTTTTTCATGGCGCAGCCTTAGCGACATCGTTGGGCTTTTGTACCAGCGAGGTAAACGGCGCGGAATCGGTGCTCAGAACAATACGGGTGCTCTTGTTGACGACATCATTCAGGGTGTCGAGCGAGCGCAGTAAATTGTAGAGCTGCGGGTCATGTGCATAGGCTTTGGCATAAATCGCCGCCGAGTCTTTTTGCGCCTGGGCGGTAATGGTCGCCGCTTTAACCGAGGCGTCGGCGACGGTGATCCGCGCATCGCGGTCGGCTCTGGAGCGAATTTCTGCCGCCTGACGGTTGCCTTCGGCCGTGCGTTCAGTGGCGATGGTTTCCCTTTCGGCGCGCATTCTGTCGACGGTGGCGTTCAGCGTCACCGCCGGTAAGGTCAGACGCTCGATGCCAACCTGGATCAGCTCGATGCCGTAGCTGTTCAGCAATTGGGTTTTCAGCTGATCTTTGATCTGCTGTTCCAGCTGCGGGATTTTCACCTGCCTGCCATCGGTATTCACAATATCGGCGAGGGCATAGTTACTGGTAGTGGTCTCCAGCGCCGACCCAATAAAGGTACGGATCTGGCGGGCGGCTTCATCCGGCTGGTTTTGCACGGCGCGGATAAAACGCAAGACATGCGGCTTATCCGGGCTGACTTTCCAGATAGCCCACGCCTGCACGATCACCCGCAGGCCATCGCGCGTCCCGACATCCTGCAGCCCGCTTGAGGTTGAACGGCTGCGTAAATCGACCTCCAGCGGCGTTTCGAAAGGCGCCGGCAAACGCCATCCGAGGCCCGGTTTTAACAGCACCCGCACCGGACTGCCAAAACGGGTAATAATCGTCGCGCTCCCGGCATGTACCTGCACCAGGCACGCGGTTAACAGGGCGAGGATCACTAACAATATGGCGACAGCATATCGCGGCCATTTCCGGGTACGACGAGGCATTTCCGACGGCGACGCTGTGGGAGTAAGCCCAACTTTTCCGGGGGTCGCAGGCGTGGTAATGGTATGAATTTTCATTTTTGCACTGGCCTTGTTGTATCAATCAGAATTATTGCGCTGAAGGTGAAAACTGACGTAAATCGAGCATCGGCGCATGCTGGCCCGCGACCTGACTATCAATAATCAGGAGTGGCGCGTGGGAAAGCGCTTTGCTCATGGTCTGGTAACGTCGCTCGTTGATGAACGCCTCGGGGTTAATGGCCCACGCGTCATGCTCCGCGCTGTACATGGTCAGCGCATTATTGGCCTTCGCCTGGACTTCCGTTGCCGTGGCCTGTGACGCATCAATGGCTTTGCTGGCTTTTTGATGGGCGTCATTGCCCTGGACTGCGGCATAACCGCGTTCATGAGCGATCTGCGCGTTGGCGGTGATCTGCGCCGCCTGCACGCCGTGGTAGGCATTGGCTGCCCCGGCCGGCGGATGAATCGACTCGATCTGTGTCGAGAGCAACTCGACGCCCATGTCGAGCTCATTCAGGCGCTGTTGGATTTGCTGGTTGAGGGTTAACGCCATCGCCGCGCGCTGTTCATTGAGCAGAACATCTAGTTGCTGATGGGCGAAATACTGCGTCAGCACCTGGCTGGCAATGCGCTGGATGGTCGTCGGCAGATCGTCGGTACGGTACAGGCTGTTGATCGCATCGCGATTGTCCATCCCGACACGCCAGATCAAGCGAATATCCATGTTCACAATCTGGAAGCTCTGTTTGCTCCCCAGCGCGCTGGCGATGACCTGCGCCTGGTCTGTCACATGGGTGTTATCCCACAGACGCCAGCTGCTCTGCGGTGCCGGACCTTCAATGGCATCCACGGTAGTGGCCGCCGCTGGCGTCGCGAGCGAGGAGGCGGAAGGTTTTTCGTTGAGCTGCAATTCGTGAATCGCGCCATAGTCCACGGCGATCACCCGGCCAAAAGGCCACGGCAGCCCGACATGTAACCCCGGCAATAAGACATCGACCGGGCGACCGAAGCGCTCGTAAACGCCGCGCTGATGCAGCGACACTTCATTGACGCTGCTCATCAGCCAGCCCACCAGGGCGGCGCTGCAGAACACCGGGAAGAAGATCTTGCCCATCAAGCGGAAGGCCTGGATTTTGCTGATATCCACGCCGAAGTGCTGCATGATTTTTTTACGGATCAGCAGCAGCGGATTCAGCGGCCAGCGATAGTATTCTGCGAGCAGGCTCTGGGTTAAGAAGGGGCGGGCTTTATTTTGCGCCGGGATGACCAGCATGGCGGCCAGCGATCGCAGGAAGAATTCAACGGCAATCAGCAGGACGATGGCGCTGGCCAGCTGCACAATCCAGCCGGCAGGCGTCGGGGCGAAACACGACACCGCGAGGGCGATGGTTATCAGCAGACAAATGCTGAGTAACGCCCGCAACAACCCGGTGCAGGCGCTTTGCTGGGGCCAGTGGCGGATGCGGCGCAGGCTCATCATACGTTCACCCACTAACAGCGCAAAGCAGATTGCCAGCAACGCCAGGCTTACCGGGATCAGTTCGCTTTTCAGCGGGGGGTGTGCCGCGCTAATCAATGCATTGTGACTGACGATGGAAATAGCCAGCAGGGCGCAAAGGGCGGTTAACAGCAACTGATAGCCATGACCCGCCCAGAGCCGGACCCGCGGCGAACGCCAGAATCTGAATCGTTTGCCGGCGGCGTTCTCTTCACCAGCTTGCGATGTTAACCCCGGCGGGCAGTGGCGGAGGGCGTTTTCAATCACCGCGCATGTCAGCAACAGTGCGGCAATCAGGGGGCGGGCAAATATATACCAGACATTTTGCTGCGCGTGCGGAAAGCCAAAATAATAGCTGGCTCCCGCGAACAGCAGAAGAATGAAAATGACGGCCCGACACCATAATAAACGTGAACGTAACCGAATATTTGTGCCGCTGAGTAGATGTTGGTGGCTAGACACCATAGAGACTCCATTGTCAGTCAGAACAAGACACTAAAAATACAGGCCTGCTTACATAGAAAACCGGCTGGTATTATTTAATGGCAGGGGAAAGTATCTCCGACAGGGGAATGGTAAATAATAATGATGCGTTCTCCCTGTCCTTGCGGGGTTGCCGGGCGCTAACATAAATCAGGCTTAAGTATCTGCGTGATTTATATTCGGTGGCGGTGATGCTTACGGGGAGTATAGAGGATGAGCACAGGCAAATAACATGACTAAATATGATTAAAAAACACTTCGTGCATATTGCACTTTAATAACGTGTAGTTTAATACTACGCGGTTTTATTTGTTAGCGATGACGTCCAGTACTGGACTAATAATCATCCATAAGTGTTATTTAAAAATAAAAAAGCCCGGGAATATTTCCCGGGCCTGATGGTGATGACGTCGCGATGGCTTACGGCGTCACGATGTTGAACCAGAACTCGAACTTGTCCATATAGCCCAGCATCTCGTTGAGCTTGTCACCGTTGCCGGTGATTTTGACTTCGCCCTTATCTTCAGCCTGTTTCAGCGTTTCTTCTTTCAGGATGATTTTGTTGAGCGTCGCACGGTCAAGCACGATGGTCGCATCGGCATCTTTCGCTTCGGCATTGGCGGTGTGGTTCAGCACGCCGTTTTCCAGCTCCAGCTTATATTTGCCGCCATCGTTGCCAAGGTCGATGTTAAACACCGCTTTGGCCTTACCGGCTTTTTCACCGTTAATATGTACCGCCAGATAGTCGAAGAACATTTCCGGGGTCATCGCACGAACGGTATCCGGGCTGGCGGTATTTGGGGTTGGTCCTTTCACCACGCCGTTACGCAGTTCCTGCGCACCGGTCAGGTAGAAGTTACGCCACGGGCCAGATTCAGCCTGATAGCCCAACTGCTCCAGCGCATCCGCTTCCAGATTACGCGCGTCCTGGTTTTTCGGGTCAGCGAAGACAATTTTGCTGACAACCTGCGCTACCCAGCGATAGTTACCCTGTGAGTAGTCTTCTTTCGCTTTCTTCATGATGGCATCGGCGCCGCCCATGTACTCCACGAATTTCTTCGCCGCTTCTTCCGGCGGCAGTTCGTCGAGGGTTGCCGGGTTGCCGTCGAACCAGCCGAGGTACAGCACGTAGGTGGCTTTCACGTCATGGCTGACGGAACCGTAGTAACCGCGGTTAGCCCAGGTATGAGCGAGGCTGTCCGGCAGTTTGAATTTGGCGGCGATTTCGTCACGGGTCAGGCCTTCGTTGGCCATGCGCAGAGTCTGGTCGTTAATGTAACGATAGAGGTCACGCTGGCTTTTCAGCAGCTTAACGACGTTCTCGTTGCCCCAGGTCGGCCAGTGGTGCTGAGCCATGATGATCTCGGCTTTATCACCCCAGCGAACAATCGCTTCGTTGATATATTTCGACCATGGCAGCGGTTCACGGATCTTCGCGCCGCGCAGGGAGTAGGTGTTATGCAGGGTGTGGGTCACATCTTCTGCTGCTTCGATGAGTTTCTTCTCTTCGATAAACCACAGCATTTCAGACGGAGCTTCGGAGCCCGGGGCCAGCATAAAGTCGTAGGTCAGGCCATCGATCACTTCTTTCTGGCCGTCTTTTTCGATGATGTTGGTCGGGGCAATCAGGGTCACCGTACCGGCAGAGGTGGTGGTCCCCAGACCGGCGCCCACCTGGCCTTTGGTATCAGGCTTCAGCAGGTTGCCGTACATGTAGCTGGCGCGGCGGCTCATGACGTTACCGGCCATGATGTTTTCCGCTACGGCCGCTTCCATAAAGCCAGACGGTGCGTAGACTTTGACCTTGCCGGATTTCACATCGGCTTCGTCAATCACACCGCGCACGCCGCCATAGTGGTCAACGTGGCTGTGGGTGTAGATCACGGCAACTACCGGTTTTTTACCGCGGTTTTTGTAGTACAGATCCATCCCGACTTTCGCCGTTTCAGCAGAAACCAGCGGGTCAACGACGGTAATCCCTTCTTTCCCTTCAATGATGGTCATGTTGGAAAGGTCGAGGTTACGGATCTGATACACGCCGTCGGTAACTTCAAACAGGCCGCTGATGTTGATCAGCTGGGACTGGCGCCACAGGCTTGGGTTAACGGTATCTGGTGCTTTTTCGCCTTCTTTAATGAAGGAGTACTGCTCAGGGTTCCAGATGACGTTGCCTTGCTCACCTTTGATCACTTCGGTAGGCAGTGCGGCAATAAAACCTTTGTGGGCGTTGGTGAAATCGGTGTTATCGGAGAAGGGGAGTTGGTTATACAGCGCGTCGTTGGTCTTCTTAGTTTCCGCCGTCGCTTCTTTTGGCGTGACGTCCGCCAGAGCAGGAAGCGCAATGGTAGATAGCACACCGGCTAATACCATTCCCTTCATTATGGGTGTCAGTTTCATTAAATTCCTCGTCGGTTTACACATCCGAACGGAAGGTGTGTTCGGATATTCAAATTACACATCTGCCCATAAATATAACCGATATTTTACATTCAGCAAGTAAATGGTTACAAAAATATTTTATTGTAAACTTTTGGAAAGGCCTTATATAACATGACGTTATATGGTAACGCGCATCCGCATCAAACCCTGGAAATACCGCCGATCAACTATCAGGCTTTACCTGTGCTAATAACATTTTCTAAACATAATTACCGAGGTTGTTTGTGTTTTATACACCGACCTCGACACAAAAATATGCCGCTGGCTCCAGATGACGTAGATAAACAAAGGCGCTGATTGCCATCCTCACCATGTTGTTATCCAGCAGGCCGTAAATTGAGACGAATCTGATGAGCGATAGCCGCTGAGAGGAAGGTTCCGCAGGCATAAACATCTCCGATTGCTAAACCATCATTCATTTCAATTTAAATGAAACGATGTTTTGTGATGTGCTACGCGGTTCCTGTGCGGCGTGCATGATAAATACGTATTTTCTTATCGGGAGGTGTATATGGACGAATAGTTTAGGGCCACTCCAGCGCCGCAAAGATACCTATGGCGCGAATATCAGCTATGACTACCACAATACCAGGGGATGACTGCCTCAGAGGTCGGTGTTGCCGCGTCGGCACGATTTCTCCGGGCAGCAGGCTTATTATTAAAATAAGGGGTTTCAATGAATTTCCGTTTAATCGCTGTCTCCAGTAGTTTATTGCTTTTGTCTTGCTCCACGGCGTTTGCCGATAATTCACGTTTAGACGCCGTGAAAATCTTTGCCGATACCGTGCTGGATAAAGCAGGGGATAAATACCATGGCAGCAGCCCGTCACCACTGCTTGCCAGCGGCGTCGATCCGCGAACCGGCGAACAGATGATGTGGGTCTTTCCTGATGGCCGCACTGCGGTACTGTCAAACTTTTCCGCGCAGCAAAATCTGATGCGGGTGTTGGTTGGTCTGAGCAATCTCACCGGTGACGAGAAATATAAAAAACGCGCCGAAGAGACCGTTCGCTATTATTTCAAACATTATCAGGACAACAGCGGATTACTGATCTGGGGCGGCCACCGCTTTATTGATCTGAAAACCCTGCAACCCGAAGGCCCCAGCGAGAAAGAGCTGGTTCATGAATTAAAAAATGCCTATCCCTATTATGAGCTGATGTTTGCCGTGGATAAACCGGCAACGGTGCGGTTTATTCGCGGTTTCTGGAACGCGCATGTCTACGACTGGGAGGTGATCGAAACCAGTCGTCACGGCCAGTATGACAAGAAAATGGGTAAACTGTGGGACAGTAGCTTTACCCAACAGCAGCCATTTTTTGCCACCAAGGGGCTGAGCTTCCTCAACGCCGGTAATGACCTGATTTACTCCGCGTCGATGCTGTACAAATACAATAACGAGCCGGGGGCGCTGGTGTGGGCCAAGCGCCTGGCGGAGCAGTACGTTTTACCGCGCGATAAGCAAACCGGCCTTGGCGTCTATCAATTTACTCAGCCGCTCAAGCGGGCCGAAACCAGCGACGACAGTGACACCAATTCAAAATATGGCGATCGCGCCCAGCGCCAGTTTGGCCCGGAGTTTGGCCCGACGGCGCTGGAAGGCAATATGCTGCTGAAGGGGCGGACCAGTACGCTGTATTCAGAAAATGCGCTGATGCAACTGGCGCTGGCGAAATCATTGGGCAGCAACGGCGCCGATATTCAGAAATGGACGATCGACGGACTCAAAGCCTTTGCCCATTACGCCTATGATGCCAGCAATAATACCTTCCGCCCGATGCTGGCCAACGGAACCGACCTGTCGAATTACACCTTACCGCGTGATGGTTACTACGGTAAAAAAGGCAGCGTACTGAAACCTTATCCGGCCGGCAGTGAATTTCTGTTGTCCTATGCCAGAGCCTATACCCTGGCCAAAGATAGCGAACTGTGGAAGGTGGCCCGCGGGACTGCCAGCAGCGAAGGGTTGGGGGATATCGGCGAGCCAGACGGCATTAAGGCGCAGCTCAATATGGGCACCAAAAACAGCGATCCGTACGCTATTTTCGCCCTCATCGATCTGTGGCAGGCCACCAGCCAGCAAAATTATCTGCAGCTGGCCCGGAAGGTGGCGGATAACATCCTGCAGCAGCACCGCCTGAACGGTTTTTTTGTTGACCAGCAAAATATCCAGTACGCCAATATCGATAACATCGATCCCTATGCGCTGTTAGCTCTCGAAGCCGCACTGCAAAATAAAGCGGATGCCGTCCCTCAGTTTCTCAACGGTTCAGGATTTACTGAAGGCGCGTATCGGTTAGCCGACGGCAGCGTGCGCATTTCAACCCGCGATGAAGAGCTGTTCGCCCTGAAAACCGGGGAACAGTTAAAACCCAACGGTAAAAAATAGTAGCCGGTAGATAGGTCACCGATCCAAAGGGCGGGAAGCGTGGCAGGCTTCCCGCCTGACGCTGCCTGTCGCCCCCGCTGAACCCTTATGACAGCTGCGACTCTTCGCTGGATACTAACCACCAGGCATGATTTTTTTGCTGGATAATCATGCCGCTTTGCAACATCCAGTCGTACAGTTCCTGATTGCTGGTGAGCTTTAATTTGCGCATCGCCGAGTGTTTATGCGAGCTGACGGTCTTCACGCTAAGCTGCATTTTACGGGCGATTTGGCTCAACGGCAGCTGCGCCGATATTTTTAACAGCACCTCTTGCTCCCGCGATGTAAAGCGGATGAGGGTGGTCTCACCCCGTTTAGTATGTATCCCGGCAGGCGTCAGTAATTTATCCAACAGGCTGACTATTGCCGCCGGTTTCTCATTGCGGTTGATCATCCCCTGAAGATAAATACAATCCCCCAAAAATGCTCATGTATTACCGTGATTTTAATCGTCTTTTTCTCGCCCCCCCACGGAAAAGCACTATTCACAATCAGGTTCGCCCGGTGACCGCTATTTGCAGGTGTAAATCTGACGCTCATTCCCTTTGCAAGAAAGTAGTCATCTAAAATATGCCGCATGCCTTGTAAAAAGAAAATGTTAGTGTCATGCAGAGCAATTGCGATAGATGTTTTCATTGTATCTCCTTGAATATGCACTTTCTGGCAGCACAAAATCGATACGTCCTTTGAATTATTTTTCTTACTGAAATTAGAAGCTGCAGTTATCGCTAATCAAGACATCTAATCGAGATAGCAGCGGGTTGTATTTTTTATAACCTGACGAAAAACAGTCAATTCCAATTAACCTTTCCAGGTGTCTTTAAGACTTCTCTTCGATTAATAAGAAAATTCGCATACCCTTACACTCCGTGGCTTTTAAGATTTCGCTATTCACCTGCAAGAAGATTCTTATAAAGCAGTGTATTACAGGCTTAAATGTGCCGAGATATAGCGAACGGCAACGTTTTGTAGTGGTTTCATATGCTATCAATCAGCGTCTTTTTGAGCAAATTGATCGCCAAACCGACATTTACAGGATTTAACCCCATAAAAGGGAGTTGTTTCCATCGTAAAGATTGCCAGGTTTAGCGACGAATTAAGTGGTTGTGATTTTGTTTTGAAATGCATTTTTTGATCAAAAACATCTTTTAAAAAAATAATTTTAGCGATAATTTATTCACACCAAAACACGGTGGGAAATAAATCTAAAGCATCATTCTATTCAATGCCTTAGCATCATCAAGCATGATAAAAATGACCTGAAATTTAATAAAATCGAATGTTCTGGCGCAAATAAGATGCCTGTTTAATACGAGCCTGAATTTGATGCAGACACATTCTCCTGCCTGTTTTACCAGGATCCTTTTTATAAAAATGAAAGGATGCAAACTGAATGCATCTGTTTTTTCCAGTAGCCCTTTATATACCTTAACGGCAAAAGAGGATTACTGGCCTGAGCGGATACTATTCAGAGCGACTCGTTATATTCACTTAAATTAGCGTTTTTAAGGACTTAAGGAAAAAAGATGAAACTGAATAAAATTGTATTGGCTACCGTTATGACCATGGGACTGGGTATGGCATCTGTGGCAAATGCAGCCGACGAGGGACAAGGGAAAATTACTTTCACGGGTTCAATTGTTGATGCTCCGTGCTCTATTACTGCAGGTTCTGCTGACCAGACCATTCCTTTAGGCGCTATTTCTAACATCGCTCTGGCTGCTAACGGCGGTACCGGTGTTTCTGTGGCACAGCCTTTTAGTATTGAGCTGGTTGATTGTGTGTTCTCCACTCCGGCTACCCGTGACAAAGTCACGGTGACCTTTACCGGTGCTGCATCCAGCTATGATGCGGACAGCCTGGGACTGATCGGTTCCGCTAAAGGTGCATACATCCTGATGTCTCAGGCCGATGGCGACAAAGTTGTCCTGAACACGCCGACCAATGCGCAAACCCTGAAAAATGGTAACAACACCCTGGCCTTCACTGCGGCACTGAAAGGTGGCGGTAACCCATTGGATATCGTCCCGGGTAACTTCAACGTCCCGACCAACTTCATGCTGAGCTACAACTAAGTCCGTTCCCTGAGCTAGTCAACCTGCGGCGCTCGTGCCGCAGGTTCCTTTGATTATCCCATGGAGTAGGGCAATGAAATGGATTCATGACGCTGCAAGGCGTGCGGCACCTTCACTATTCATTTGCTGCGCCGCGATTTTTTCTTCCTGTGCATGGTCTGCCGACTTTGCCGGAGAGGGGCGCGTCAGTCTGGAAGGGTCCATCGTAGAGACGCCATGCGCGATTGACGTCGGGGATCGCGATCAGAGTCTGTCCATGGGCACGATGCCGCTAAGTCAGCTGATTCGGGATGGCCGCGGGCCAAAAAAACTGTTCTCAATCCGTCTGGTGAATTGTGTTCTGACACGTATCGACCCGACGCAACCGAACTGGCAGCGCTTTATGGTGACTTTTGACGGCGATAACGACCGTGGTCATTTCGGCCTGACGGGCGAGGCTCGTGGGGTGGCCTTGATGATCCACGATGTCACCGGCGTCAGAGCCATACCAGGGGCCGCCATGCCGTCCAGACTCATCCTCCCTGAAGAGATGCAGCTGCGTTATTCCCTGAACCTTGTGGGTAATCAGCAAACGTTGCACGTAGGGAATTACCGTTCGGCAATACGCTTCAGAATCGATTATTACTAAAGGGAATTTCTTCATGGTGCGTTATTTTTCCCGCTCTCTCCTTGCTGTTTTATGTCAGGCAAGATCGGCAGTTTGGCGCGAGTTTCAAAACTTGTGCGAGACTTACGTTAACACTCATAGTCCACCTCAGTCTTGGGTATTTATCTTCTTAATACTTCACGTTATTTGGCGCAGGTCGGTTCTTTCCCATTGCGAAAATACAATGGAAATGAAGATAAAACAGTCACACAAGAAATAAGTGTAGTGAGTGGGATTCGCCGGCTAGATATTGTAATATTTGTTATTTTATTACTAAATGTAAACTTCTTGTTTTTCAAAAAGTCAATGCCTTCGCGGGCTATCCTGTCGTGATGATCAACGAACCAAAAATATACAACCCGGCAATAACCAAAATGATAACAATACCGCGACGAACTGGCCGCCACTGCGCATATTCTGTGGCGTCAGCTTCACGTATCATGCGGTCGGATTCACTTTCATTATCGCGATTTGCGCCTCTTACCAGCAGGTGGCGATAGTGTTTTCGCATCCCATAAATCGTAAACTGGCTCCAGATAAATAGCCCTGGATACAACGAGACCAACAGTCTCAGGATGCCCCTTGAGGATGTCTTTGCACCAGGCACGAAATAGTCAAACGCCATGGCGGAAAAGAGATACCACACAAAGGCAATCATGAGCCCCACCCAATATTCCCGGTGTGTTGCGATAGCTCTGTAGGCATCTCTGAAATTTTTACTACGCACTGACGGTGGCAGTCCTGCTAGTTCAGGAATGCTTTTCCGCGTCCAGTATATCTTCATGCTATGACCGCTCCGTTGGTATTTTCACACCCATTACGCCTCGAATTTATTTATTATTTCCCTGATTTTTCTTATTACCGGCATAACATCACCGTAGGCATATTCCATCGTTGTTAAATAAACAATATGGTTTTTATCAAATTCCGCGTGGTAAAACTGAAAACGTAATCCCGGCACACAAACCAGTAACGTGACGTTCTGCGCGATGAGTTTCTCTATATCGGATTCGGTAGTATCAAGCTCTGCCTGCCAGTCGATCCCTTCTGCGGCCAACCTGTTGTTTAATCTTAACAGGTAATCACCGGATCGATACCAGCCAAAAAGACCGCCGCCTGTGCCGTGCGGAACTAAACGACCTAGCGTCGGCGATGGTTTAACAATGAGAACGACTTTTTTAACGCTCATTCGCACTCTCCATTTGCAAAAGACGTTGACTGTCCTGGTAAAAAAATATCACAGACAGGGAGCGTGTCCATTGATTTGTCATGCATTACTGCGTTTCAGTGATTACTTTTTATCAGATAGATTTTCTTTCTACGTCGCCATGAAAATCTCATTTGCTGGCAGTAAAGCGTCACTCAATAATGACGATATTCTGACGTGATGAGAGGCAATATGACCACTTATAAAGCGATGCAAATTACCCGCCCGGGTCAACTCGGATTCGTTGAGCGGGCTATCCCCAAACCTGGAAAAGGAGAGGTGCTGCTGCGTATCGAAGCGTGCGGCATCTGTGGGGCGGATGCCGGCGCGATCGAAGGGCGGGAAAAAAACACGGTTTATCCCCGTGTGCCTGGACATGAAGTGGTTGGGATCATCGTATCGCTGGGTGACGGGGTTCCCTCGTATCTGGCGGTAGGACAACGGGTCGGCATAGGGCGACTGGGAGGTCACTGCAACGACTGTGAACAATGCCGTCGGGGACACTTCAATTTGTGCAGCCATCAACCGGTGGTAGGCAGCTCGCAGGATGGGGGCTATGCCGAGATGATGCTGGCCAGGGCGACCGGGCTGGTTGTTATTCCCGATGCGTTAGTCTCAGAAGAGGCGGCTCCGTTGCTCTGTGCGGGAATAGCGACCTTCAATGCCTTGATCAAATCCGGGGCACGTCCTGGCGATACGGTTGCCATCCTGGGTATAGGAGGGCTCGGGCACCTTGCGCTGCAGTATGCCAGGAAGATGGGCATGCGGGTTGTCGCTATCGGCCGCGGTGAGGACATTGCTCAGGATGTCAGCGCGCTTGGCGCGCACATTTATCTGGATGTCCGTCAGGTCGATGCGGTCGACGCGTTAAAAAAAATGGGCGGCGCGCAGGTGATCTTAACCACCATTACCGATAGTACCGCCGCCTCTGAACTGGTTAAAGCGCTCGCGCCGCGAGGCCGGTTAATGGTGGTTGGTGCCGGCAACGATCCGTTGACGATTGCGCCGGGGCAGGTGGTCGGTAACGAATTATCGCTTGAAGGATCGATTACCGGAACGCCGTTTGAGGTAGAGAAAACGCTGGATTTCAGTTTGTTAACCGATGTTCGCGCTCGAATTGAAACAATGCCCCTCGAGCGAGCGTATGAGGCTTATCAGCGAGTGATGTCAGGGGACGTTAAGTTTCGCATGGTGCTGACGATGCGCTAAGCCTCCCTCTTTATATAGAAATATGCCTCCGGCGCAGATGACAGGTGAGCAAATAGCTGATAAGTTACCTATTCAAAAAGCTATTCACCAATCTATTCATAAAGTGATTCATCGCCATGACAAACCGTTCTGACACCATCCGCCAGTTGCTACGCCAGGGGCCAACACCTGTAAGGCAACTTACTGATATTATGGGTATAAGTCAGCCCACGGTTTCTCGTGCCTTAAAAGCGCTGGGCGATGAGGTCGTGCGAATTGGTGCCGGACCATCTATTCAATATGCCTTGCGTGACGCGTTTCGCGGCTTCAGTTCGGTCCCTATTTACCGCATCACTGAAGAGGGGCAAATCAAAGCCCTCGGGAAACTCATTCCGGTTCACCCCGGCGGGTATGTCATGGAGCAGACCGATAACGTTTGTCTGCATAGCGACGGGCTGCCGTGGTGGTTGTTCGACATGCGACCGCAGGGATACCTTGGCCGGGCATATGCCTCCGCGCATTCAACCGCGCTGGGGTTGTCGCCCAATCCGGAAGTGTGGACGGACGCCGAGGTGATTAGCGCGCTGCTGACGCATGGGCACGATGCGGTGGGGAACCTTCTGATCGGGGAGCAGGCCAGAACCCAGTTCCTGGAAATGGCGGAGCCTGAAGCGGTGGATCGCGCCACGACCTATCCCACGCTGGCGCTGGCGGTAAGTTCCGGGGAGGTTCCGGGGTCATCTGCTGGCGGCGAGCAGCCGAAATTCTGTACCTATACCGACCGCGGCCACGTGCTGGTGAAATTCACCGCGCTGGACGATAACCCCGTCAGCGAACGCTGGCGCGACCTGCTGCAGGCTGAGCATCTGGCCTTGAAAGTGCTGGGAGTTCACACCGAGGTGTTTGATTTTGGCGGACAGCGCTTTCTGGAGATCCCGCGGTTCGACCGCACCGGGCCGCTGGGCCGTATTGGTCTGTTTTCTTTGCGGGCGCTGGAGGCGGAGTTTGTTGGTCGGGCGAGAGACTGCTGGCCCGTTCTGGTTAATGAACTGGTGAAGCAGCAGCTGGTTCATCCTGATGCCGCCATGGGGACGGCACGGCTCTGGGCGTTTGGCATGCTGATCGGCAATACCGACATGCACCACGGTAATCTGTCGTTCCTCAGCAGCCATGGCCGCCCGTACCACCTTGCGCCAGCCTACGACATTCTGCCCATGGGTTTTGCCCCTAAATCCGGTGGCGCCATGGTGAATACCCTGCGGCCCGCCACGCTGCTTGAGGCGATCGACGGGGAAATCTGGCGCGAAGCCCTGGCGCTGGCTGAGGACTTCTTCACGTTAGTCGCTGAGTGCCGCCGTTTCTCCCCGCAGTTCGCCCCATGTCTGGCGGCGTTACGTGGCCACCTTGACGAGGCGCAGGTGCGGATATCACGTCTGGGCTAATACGGCAAAAAAAAACAAAAGGCGCCGCTGCGCCTTTTAAACGCTACTGCATGCCTTTCTGATACATCTCTACCAGCTTCTGTTTTTGATCCGCGGTCAGCATATTGCTGACGCTGGTGTAGTAGGTCATTTTACAGCGCGCGGCCTGGTCGTGAAGCTTGCTCTGAATGGCCATTTGTTGAGTGAATGTCGCTTCGTCCACTTTGCCTTTTTTCACCATCTCAACGAACAGGTGCGGCTGATACTTTCCGCTATCGATATTATTAAAACATTGCTCGGCGGTGGCGTGGAACTGAATAAGCTGGTCTTTCTGTTGTTTATTTAAATGCAGAGCACCGCCCATTTCTTCAGGGTTTGTTGGGGCTTCGGCGGCCACGGTCATACCAGAGAAAATAAGTGCGCTCAGGCCAATAATAATAGTATTAAGTTTCATATGTCGTGCTCCATATTATGGTTGGTCGTGCCCGAAAAAGCTTCTGCCGCAAAGGACCTGTACGGCAGAGGAATCGGACTTTCAAGGTTTACAGCACCTGCAGTTTAGCGTCGTCTGAGCTGAGTCTTCTGGCGCTGTAAATACGGTAATTCGCACGGCCGCATTCTGGCAATAAATAAGCAGTCCCAAATGAAACTCTTTTCATCGCCGCTATTTTGTATAGTTCCTCACTCGATATAAATAACAATATTTTTTCTCGGACTTATCAGGCGGAATTATAATGAATACGCTTCACAGAATGCTGTCTGGTGGCTTGCTGATATCATGCGCCACCCTGTTAACGGCGTGCGATCGCCCGGCCACCCCGGCGGCTAATACATCACCCCACGCGGTGGGTGTCGTGACATTGCGCCCGCAACCCTTGCCGGTAAAAACAGAGCTGCCGGGCCGCGTGCTGGCGTTTCGCGTGGCCGACGTTCGCCCCCAGGTGAACGGGATTATCCTCAAACGCAATTTTGTTGAAGGCAGTCACGTGAAGGCGGGAGAATCGCTGTATCAGATCGACCCGGCACCTTACGAGGCGGCGCTGAGTAACGCCAAAGGCGATCTGGCCAAAGCCAAAGCAGCCGCGGTGCAGGCGCATCTGACCGCCGCTCGCGAGCGGGCATTGATCAAAAATCACTACGTCAGTCAGCAGGATTACGACGCGGCGATTGCCAGCGCCGAGCAGGCCGATGCCCAGGTGGTGGCGATGCTGGCAGAAGTGCAGACCGCGCAAATTAACCTCAATTACACCCATGTCACGTCGCCGATTTCCGGGGTGATTGGTAAATCAAGCGTGACCGAAGGGGCGCTGGTGACCAATGCCCAGTCCTCGGCGCTGGCCACCGTGCAGCAGCTTGATCCGGTGTACGTCGATGTCACGCAATCCAGCGATGATTACCTGCGTCTGAAAAGCGAGCTGGATAACGGCGAAATACAGCAGCAAAACGGCAAAGCCGACGTGATGCTGCAGCTGGATAACGGGCGTCTCTACCCGCAGCAGTGCAAGCTTGAATTCTCCGACGTCACGGTGGATCAAACCACGGGGTCAATTACGATCCGCGCCGTCTGTCCTAACCCCGAGAATGTTTTGCTGCCTGGGATGTTTGTGCGGGCTTTCCTGACCGAAGGGGTTCGCGAGAAC
Organism: Enterobacter sp. JUb54; assembly: GCF_014298075.1. GTDB lineage: Bacteria > Pseudomonadota > Gammaproteobacteria > Enterobacterales > Enterobacteriaceae > Klebsiella > Klebsiella lignicola. The sequence goes on along the minus strand of NZ_CP060418.1, from coordinate 1,331,300 downwards.
GCGCTGCTGGTGCCTCAGCAGGCGATCGCCCGCACGCCTCATGGCGATGCCACCGCTCTGGTAGTGGATAAAGACAACAAAGCGCAGCTGCGTCCGGTGGTGGCGGCGCAGGCGATGGGCAACCAGTGGCGCGTCTCTTCCGGCCTGCAAGCGGGCGACCGGGTGATTGTGACCGGCCAGCTGATGCTGCGTCCGGGGATGCCGGTAACAGCGACCGAAGATGACAGCATGGCGGCCTGGGCTAACGGAGCGGGGAAATAAGCGATGTCGAGCTTCTTTATTAATCGGCCAATCTTCGCCTGGGTCATCGCCATCGTGCTGATGCTGGCGGGCGGTCTGGCGATCCTCAAGCTGCCGGTATCGCAGTATCCGACCATTGCGCCACCGGCGGTGCAGATCACGGCCAGCTACCCGGGTGCTGATGCCAAAACCGTGCAGGACACGGTAACGCAGGTTATCGAACAGAAGATGAATGGCCTTGATGGTCTGATGTATATGTCTTCCAACAGTGATGCGATGGGCAATGCCACCATCACCCTGACTTTTGCCAACGGAACCGATCCGGATATTGCCCAGGTGCTGGTGCAGAACAAGCTGCAGCTGGCGATGCCGCTGCTGCCGCAGACGGTACAGAGCATGGGTATCAACGTGCAGAAGGCCAGCAGCAGTTTCCTGATGGTGGTGGGTTTTACCGGCGCGAAGGGCAGCTCCCTGACCCAGGCGGATCTGGCCGATTACGTGGCATCGACGGTGCAGGATCCGATTGGCCGGACCCAGGGGGTCGGCCAGGTGCAGCTGTTCGGTGCGCAATATGCGATGCGCGTGTGGTTGGATCCCAACAAACTCAACAACTATCAGCTCACGACCGAAGACGTGGTGCGGGCTATCAAGTCGCAAAACAACCAGATTGCCGGCGGCCAGCTCGGCGCGTTGCCGGCACCGCAGATGCAGCGGATGAATGCGTCGATCATCGCCCAGACGCGTCTTAGCACGCCGCAGCAGTTTGGTGACATCATCCTGCGGGTGAACGAAGACGGCTCCCAGGTGCGCCTGCGTGACGTGGCGCGTATTGAGCTCGGCAGTGAGAACTACAGCACCAGCGCCGAATACAACGGGCGGCCTGCCGCCGGGCTGGGTATCAAGCTTGCCACCGGGGCGAACGCCCTGGATACCGCCAAAGCGGTGAACGAGGTCATCGACAACCTGAAACCGTTCTTCCCGCAGGGCATGCAGGTGGTCTATCCGTATGACACCACGCCGTTTGTCAAAATCTCCATTCACGATGTGGTGACCACACTGCTGGAAGCAATCGTCCTGGTATTCCTCGTGATGTATCTGTTCATGCAGAATCTGCGGGCCACGCTGATCCCCACCATTGCGGTTCCGGTGGTGCTGCTGGGGACCTTTGCGGTGCTGGCGCTGTTTGGCTTCTCGATAAATACCCTGACGATGTTCGGCATGGTGCTGGCGATAGGCCTGCTGGTGGATGATGCCATCGTGGTGGTGGAAAACGTCGAGCGGGTGATGATGGAGGAGGGGCTCTCGCCGAAAGAGGCGACGCGTAAATCGATGTCGCAGATCCAGGGGGCGCTGGTGGGTATCACCATGGTGCTGTCGGCGGTGTTTATCCCAATGGCCTTCTTCGGGGGTTCCACCGGGGCCATCTATCGCCAGTTCTCGGTGACGATCGTCTCGGCCATGGTGCTGTCGGTGCTGACCGCGATGATCCTTACGCCCGCCCTGTGCGCCACGATCCTCAAACCGGGAAATCATGCGCCGCAAAAAGGGTTTTTCGCCTGGTTCAACCGGATGTTCGCTAGCAGCACCGATCACTACGCGGGCAGCGTCGGGCGCATTATTCATAAAACGGGCCGCATGATGGCTCTGTATCTGGTGATTGTGCTGGGTATGGCGGCGATGTTTATTCTGCTGCCGACATCGTTCCTGCCGGACGAAGACCAGGGCGTGTTTATGAATATGGTGCAGCTGCCGTCCGGGGCGACTCAGGCCCGTACCCAGGCAAGCCTGGATAAAGTGACGCAGTATTATCTGCATAAAGAGGCGAAAAACGTTAATTCGGTGTTTACCGTTGCGGGCTTTGGCTTCAACGGTAACGGGCAGAATAACGGCCTGGCGTTCGTCAGCCTGAAAGACTGGAGCCAGCGCAGCGGTGCGGCAAATCATGTGGAGGCGATTATTCATCGCGCCAATATCGCGTTTCATCAGCAGATCAAAGACGGCGTGGCGTTCGCCTTTAACCTGCCGGCGATTACCGATCTGGGCACCGCGACAGGTTTTGACTTCGAACTTATCGATAAAGCCAATCAGGGGCATGCGGCGCTGACCAAAGCGCGTAATCAGCTGCTGTTTATGGCGCATAAATACCCGAACGTGGTGACCAAAATCCGGCCTAACGGTCTGGAAGATGCGCCGCAAATGAAGCTGGAGATCGATCAGGAGAAAGCCGAGGCGTTGGGCGTCAGCAACGATGCCATAAACCAGACGATCTCCACGGCGCTGGGTGGAACCTATGTTAATGATTTCCTTGACCGCGGACGGGTTAAAAAAGTCTACGTTCAGGCCGATGAGCCATACCGCATGCTGCCGGACGATATCAATAGCTGGTACGTCAAAGGTAAACACGACCAGATGGTGCCGTTCTCGGCGTTCGCCACCGCGAAGTGGGAATACGGCTCGCCGCGCCTGGAGCGTTACAACGGTCAGCCGTCGATGGAGATCCTCGGCGAACCGGCCGCAGGGCGCAGCTCCGGCCAGGCGATGATGCTGATGGCCAAACTGGCCGCTAAGCTGCCGCAGGGCTTTGGCTATCAGTGGACCGGCATGTCATATCAGCAGCAGCTTTCGGGCAACCAGGCTCCGGCGCTGTACGCCATTTCGCTGGTGGTGGTGTTCCTGTGTCTGGCGGCGCTGTATGAGAGCTGGTCGGTGCCGTTGGCGGTGATACTGGTGGTGCCGCTCGGGGTGACTGGCGCCCTGACAGGCGCGATGTTGCGCGGGCTGAACAACGACGTCTATTTCCAGGTCGGGCTGCTGACCACCATCGGCCTGTCGGCGAAGAATGCGATTTTAATCGTGGAGTTCGCCAAAGAGCTGATGGAGAAAGAAGGCAAGGATCTGATGGCGGCAACCCTCGAGGCGGTGCGCCTGCGTCTGCGGCCGATCCTGATGACCTCGCTGGCCTTCATTCTCGGCGTGCTGCCGCTGGTGATAAGCGATGGTGCCGGCAGCGGGGCGCAAAACGCCGTCGGTACCGGGGTGATGGGCGGGATGATCAGCGCCACGCTGCTCGCCATCTTCTTTGTCCCGGTATTCTACGTGGTGGTGATGCGCTGCGTTAAGCGCAAGAAATAAGGCCTAATAGCGCAGCGGCAGATGAACGATACGAATCAGTTTCCCGCGCTGCGCTTCCAGATACCCACCATCCGTCAGATTTTTCATCACCCGCAGAATGGTGCTGCGCGACAGCTTGGTCGTACCGAGAATGTAGTTGAGGATCGTGGTCGATTTGCGTAGCGATTCATCGTGTTTTTCCAGCTCCAGCAGCTTGCCGCGAATGGTGTCGTAGGCATTGTCATTCAACAGGTGCAGATCACGCCAGGTGGAGAAATGCAGGTGGAAGGCGAGTATCCGGGAAACGTCCTGCCACAGGGCCGGTTGTTCATTCAGCAACGCCTGCGCTTTTGCCCCGGAAAGGGCATAGACCTCGCTGTCGGCAGCAAATTTAACGTAGGTGGTATCGCCCACCGGAATAAGCAACTCGGCCAGGCCAAAAATATGCGGGGCCTTCGCCATACTCATTTGCAAATCGTCCACGCGGCGATGCAGCCAGAAATGCCCTTCCTTTAGCAGGTAAATCTCCGGACCATTTTTGTGAAAACTGCGCGGGCGCCGCGCCACGATTTCATCGGCCTGCGGCAGCAGGAGCGTCATCAGCCGCTCGATACTGTCCAGCGGCTTCAGGTCCATGATTTTATCCAGCGTCAGCTGGAAGGGATCGTCAGAATGGAGTTTGGGCGTTGTTGTCATTCAGAGGCCATACGAGTAGACGTGCTGCCGGTGTCATTGTTTTTAAAAAGATACTTACACCATAGAGCAATAACCGGGGTGCTTCAAACGGCTTTCTGTAAGCCGGTCTCAACGACGGAAACAAAAAAACAGCGACCGTGGTCGCTGCTTTTAGGGAAGGAAGAGAGAAGGGGTTACCAGCGGCGAGATGCCATGCGTCCGCCAAAGCGATCGCCGCTTCTGATGGAGGCCATCAGCCCCTGACGCGGGTCAAAACGATCGGAATAGTTTTTCATTGGCGATAACCTATTTTCTTTGTACTCATGGCAGTGTACAGGCCGCAGATCCGGTCACGCTGAATATAACAGGGAATGTTGTAGCCTCTCCGTGCCAGGTAAGTAGCGACAGCATCAGTAAAGCCATTGATTTAGGGCAGAATATTCAATCTGCGAGTCTGCAAACTGCTGGCGCTACCACATCATGGGTTAACTTTGATATCAACCTTACTGCCTGTCCCGCAGGAACCACCGTCGCTATTATGACCATGCACGGTACCGCAGACAGTAATAATCCCGCAGATATGTACCAAAGTACCGGAACAGCAACCAGTCTCGCCGTGCAATTACAAAGCCAGGCGGGCGATCCGTTAGGTAATAGCAAAACACTGTCTGGCACCATTGCCAGTAATGCCTACACCTACAAATTACGTGCTCGGGCATACACCCAGAATGGCGGCGTCCTGCCAGGCACCATTAATTCTGTTGTAACCGCGACCTTTGTCTATCAGTAATGTCATTACGCCCAATACGTTAGGGCAAACAGGAGAACAGCAATGATTAAAGGTCAATGGCTATATGGAATAATACTGTTATTTCTGCCGTGGCTAGTATTTGCTGACGCCAGTATGTCAATAACCGGCGTCGTGGTTGCCAGTCCCTGCACGGTAGATTCGGACACGGTCAACAAGACGGTTGATTTCGGTACGCTGCAGCGTCGGGATTTGCGCACAGCCGGTGATGCCGGCGCGTGGCAAGATTTCAATTTAGTATTAACCAATTGTCCTACGGGAACCACCACAGTCCAGGCGACGCTCAGCGGTACTGGCGATACCTCTGACTCAACCGCATGGAAAAATAGTGGTTCAAGCGGAAATCTGGCGCTACGGATCACCAACGGCGACCATACGATCGTTTATGCTCCAGGCGCTTCATTGCTGAATAATATTAATACCAGCAGTCGCTCGGCCATATTCCCGATGTCGGCCAGGATCTTCACGCCGCAAGGTAGCGCGACAGTGGGTACGTTCCGTGCCGTCATGAATATCGAGTTTACCTGGCAATAAGACCCGGTTAATTTTTAACATCTCCTTAGGGTGACTTTATGTTTGTTACTTTATCCCCAGATCAAGCCTTATGCGGCATACGTTTTCAGCCCATTTTTTCGCTACGTGAAAAACAAATACAGTCCTGGGAAGTTCTCAGCATATTGCATCCAGAATTGAACCATGAGCACTTCTTTGCCAATCAAAGTGAGGACTTTTATTTGAATGTGTTGTGCTGGCAACTGCAGGCAGTCAACAAAATAAATAATCATAAGCGTTATTATTTTAATGTTCCCGCAAGAATACTTTGTCAACAAGAATGGGTAGGGCACATTGCCCGCTTTTTACGCCGCGGCCTGGTGATAGAAATACAGGATCCACAAGGCTTTATTTCACTGTCGGCAGCAGACAAAAAATCATTCAAAAGAAGTCTGCAGTGCATCAGGGCCACCGGGGCCGAAATTTGGTTGGACGATTTACTGCCTGAATACTTACCTGACGTAATGTCCGATCTGGTACTGTTTGATGGTATAAAAATTGATAAGAGTTTACTCAGTACGTCATCGTACAGCCAAGCCATTTTAAAAAAATTAATTGCAGACTGCCTGACAAAAGTGAAGTCCACGCTGGTAGAGGGCATCGAACACCACCAGCACTTTGCCCTGACTAAAGCGCCGGATGTCAATTTCTCCAGGGTTTTATGTGGCCTGAGCAACGTTTAAAACTACGTTATACACCGGTGTTAAATGGTTAACATTTTAATAAAAGAGACCGATGTCCTTTTTAGCTACGGCCTGAAATATTTTTTGAAAAGCCTGTTCTCTCAGAATTTTAATGAAGACATCTATTTCATTAATGAATACACGCCTGACAATATCTCGATTGCTGATATTATTATCCTGTCGTTGCGTCCGGGGGAGAGATACACCTGTTTTCCGGAACTACGGTTGCGCAGGAGGGGAGTGATCATCGGGATCGTCAACGAAGCTGAATCCGCGGAACGTTCACCTACTTGTTTCGCCGATATCGTCTATGTCTCGCGACGCTCTTCGCTAGCGGATATGAACACTACAATTTCTTTGCTGTGGCGGGACTGGCTGGCATCGCCGCATTTTATGCAATTCACCGACTGTCTGAGCTGTAAATGCCGACAGATGTCGACAAAACAATTCCAAATTGTCACGCAATACTATGAAGGCAAATCTGTTAACGAAATTGCGATTGATATGGGGCTAAATTACAAAACCGTTTTCCGGCACAAATACCAGGTGATGAATAAATATAACCTGCATAGTGACATTGAGCTATTAACGTTCCTCAATGTACTTGCACAAAAAACCACCTAAAAAACTAACAACTCTGCTCTCCCAGAGAGAGAGCAGAGCATTCAGGCAATTAATATCCCTCTAATATCATTGACGTTGGTTAACGTTGGCCCCGTGATAATCAGGTCATTCGTTGAGTGAAAGTAGCTATAGCTATCGTGTGCATCCAGATATTCCCTGGCATTGAGACCATAATGGTTGCCTCGTGACAGCGTATCGGGATAAATCATTGCTCCGGCCGCGTCTTCCGTACCATCAATACCGTCACTGTCACCAGCCACAGCCCAGATGTCGGGTTCACCCTGTAAGGAACAGGCGAGGCTAAGCAGAAATTCCGTATTGCGTCCGCCTTTTCCGCCTTTGCCTGCGCCTACAGTAACGGTCGTCTCACCCCCTGAAAGCAAAATGGCAGGCCTTTTAACGGGATGACCATATGCCTTCACTGACTGTGCAATTCCCGCCATCACGATAGCGACCTCACGGCTTTCACCTTCAATAGCATCTCCTAATATCAGTGGCGTAATACCATGCTGCCGGGCTGATTTCGCCGCAGCCTGCAACGCCATTGAAGGCGTGGCAATCATTTTCACCTGACTACGAGGAAAGGAAGGTTGCTCGCAAGAACGCAACAGAACCTTCCGCACCGCTTCGCTAACAGAGATACGATACCGTTCGAGCACGTTGAGAGCATCGGCGGGAGTACTGTTATCCGCAATCGTCGGCCCGGAAGCCACATCGGTGGGGTTATCGCCGGGGACATCACTGATGATCAATGACACCAGGCGTGCAGGTTGGGCAAGTAATGCGAGCTTACCGCCTTTGACTGCCGAAAGATGACGCCTGACTAAATTCATCTCTTTGATATTGGCGCCGCTATGCAACAAAGCACGGGTAATTTCCTGCTTGTCAGCAAGGGTAAGACCCGGCACAGGTAAAGCCATCAGCGCTGAGCCGCCCCCTGAAATCAGAGCGATGACCAGATCGTCGGCGGACAAATCTGAAATAGCCTGAACTATCAGCATGGCCGCCGTTTGGCTCATCGAATCCGATACCGGGTGCGCCGCTTCCAGAATGCGGATCCTACCGGCGGGTACGGTGTGGCCGTAACGCGTTACGACTACGCCGCTAACCTCCACATCCGGCCAGGCTGCATCCACTGCCGCGGCCATGGCAGCAGATGCTTTACCTGCACCGATGACCACACATCGACCTTTGGGTTTTTCTGGCAGAGAGGGCGAAATGACTGGCCCTGGACGGGCACTATCAATGGCCTGTTGAAAAATATCCCGCAGGATCTCTGCAGCCTGTTCATTTTTCATGATTACGCGGTCTCAGATAGGTGTACTTTAGCTTCAATAAAATGCACCAAAGCGTGTGTAACATCAGCGGTATTGGCAGTTCCACCGACATCGGGCGTCAGAATGCCGTTCTCGCATACGTACTCGATGCCTTCCATGATAAGCGCTGCTGAATCACGTTCGCCCAGGTGCTCAAGCATCTGCACTGCTGTCCAGAACGTCGCTATCGGATTCGCAATACCTTTTCCTGTGATATCAAATGCTGAACCATGTATCGGTTCGAACATCGATGGGAAACGGCGCTCGGGATCGATATTGGCGGTCGGTGCGACACCTAAACTGCCCGCCAGCGCGCCGGCAAGGTCAGACAGGATATCGGCATGTAAGTTGGTTGCGACGATGGTATCCAGCGTGCCGGGATGCAGAGTCATGCGGTGCGTCATAGCATCAACCAGCATTTTATCCCACTGTACATCCGGGAACTCCTGAGCCACTTCAGCCGCGATCTCATCCCACATCACCATACCGTGACGCTGGGCGTTAGATTTCGTCACTACGGTAAGGAGCTTACGTGGACGAGACTGCGCCAATTTGAATGCATAGCGCATAATTCGCGTGACGCCGACACGTGTGAAAATCGCCACCTCGGTACCGACTTCTTCCGGTAAACCACGGTGTGCCCGGCCGCCATTACCGGAATATTCGCCTTCAGAGTTTTCACGCACGATAACCCAATCAAGATCGCCAGGGCCGCGGTTGCGCAGGGGCGAAGTAACGCCCGGCAAAATTTTAGTCGGGCGCACGTTGGCGTACTGATCGAAGCCCTGACAAATAGGGAGTCGCAGCCCCCATAGCGTGATGTGGTCAGGCACATCTGGTGCACCTACAGCACCAAAGTAAATCGCATCGAATTTTTTCAGCGTACTTAATCCATCTTCCGGCATCATCACGCCATGTTTTTTGTAATAGTCAGAGCCCCAGTCAAAGGTCTGGATATCAAACTTCAGCTGCGGATCGTGCCGGGTAAGCGCATGCAGTACTTCAACACCGGCTGAGATGACTTCCGGGCCGATACCGTCGGCAGGAATGGCTGCAATTTTGTAGTTACGCATAGGTATTTCTCCGATCAATGGCTATGGGTATGAGGATGGGGAATATCTACCATTTGCGGTTTATTCCCCTTAATAGAAAGAATCAGAACAATCATGGCTGAGAGCGTCAGCAGCCCGGCAACAAAGTACAGTCCCCAGGTATAGCTGTCGGTTTGCTGGCGAATGACACCAATCATCATTGGGCCAACAAACCCGCCGAGATTACCGATGGAGTTAATGGTGGCTATCCCTGCAGCCGCCGCAGGACCGCTAAGGAATACCGTTGGCATGCTCCATAACGGTGGTTTGGATGCACTAATCCCAACGGTGACGAGCATCAGTGCGACGATCACGGTGAACAGGGAGCCCGCGCTGCCAGCGTAAATAAGTCCTGCTGCCGCCAGTAAGCAGGCACCAATCACATGCCAACTGCGTTCTTTCGTGCGATCTGAGTGGCGAGCCCACAGAATCATGCCAATGACGCCGAATATTGCCGGGAAAGCGTTGAGGAAGCCGATCTCCAATGACGAAGCACCGAAGCTTTTAATGATCTGAGGTGACCAGATCCCCAGCGTGTATAACCCTGCAGAGGTGCCGAAATAGACCAGCGCCAACGCCAGTACTCGCATATCGGCCAGGCCACGCCATGCGCTGGTATGGCTTCGTTTTGCCGCCGTAGCCATCTGTTCCGCCTGCATGGTGTTTTCTAACCACTCGCGCTCTTCATCCGTCAGCCATTTGGCTTTAGCCGGGCGGTCAGTCAGGAAGAAAAGTACGACGACACCGAGCACGACAGCGGGAATCGCTTCAAGGATAAACATCCATTGCCAGCCCGCATAACCGAGCAGACCATGCATCTCCAGCAAGGCAGCAGAAATAGGGGACCCTAATGCAGTAGACAGTGGCGCGGCGGCCATAAATATCGCGGTCACTTGAGCGCGTTTTGCAGCAGGGAACCAATAGCTGAGATAAAGGATGATGCCAGGGAAGAAACCAGCTTCAGCCACGCCGAGCAGGAAACGCAGCGTGTAGAAGCTGGTTGTGCCTTGCACGAATGCCATACATCCAGAGACTAATCCCCAGGTGATCATCACTCGGGCAATCCAGATACGAGCACCGACTTTATGCAGTATTAAATTCGATGGTACTTCGAAGAGAAAATAACCAAGAAAGAAGATACCTGCCCCAAAACCAAATATTGTTGGCGAGAATCCCAAATCCTGATTCATCGTTAGTGCGGCAAAACCAATATTGACTCTGTCGAGAAAGGCGATGAAGTACAGCAGCATGATAAAGGGAATAATGCGCAGCGTTATTTTACGCATTACCCTTTTTTCGAGTTGAGAGTTCATATTAACCTGCTCCAGATTGTGTAGGGTTGTGTTGGTTTTTTGTTATCAACTCCAGTATGCAGTTTTAGCTTGTCAGATCAGCCGAAGTAGATTATATAAACTATATGAATAATGCTTTTTCGAGATAAAAATGGATATAAATCAACTACGTTGCTTTGTGATTGTGGGTAAAGAACTCCATTTTGGTCGGGCGGCCCAAAGAATGGAAATGATGCCTGCGTCACTTTCTCGCTTCATTCGCCTGCTCGAAGAAGACCTCGGCGTGCGGTTGTTAAATCGCTCAACACGTAACGTTTCGTTAACCTCAGAAGGGGCTTTATTTATCGATGAGGCCTGTAAAGTTATCGACCAATTTGATGCGCTGGCGATGAGTTTTAAAAAAAGAGTGAAAGACGAGCGACGTACATTTCGTATTGGTGCGATTGATAGCGCAGCACACGGATTAGTTCCGGCGTTACTCAACCGTTTTTTGCCAAAACACCCAACCAGCGACATTCATATCATCGAAGATAAGACCATCAACCTGTTGCCAAAATTAAAATCAGGCTGGCTGGATATCATTTTAATTCGTGCGCCGCAAATTATAGATGCGTCGATTGATATCAAGTTTATTACTCAGGAAAGCTGTGTTCTGGCGGTGCCGCTGAATCATTCATTAGTCGATAGATCAGCAGTGACAATCGAAGACTTTAAACATGAACCGATCATTATTCCCGATCGTCGGACCCGGCCGCATAGCCATGATCTGACCATGAGTTTGTATAAACATGCGGGCCTGACACCGCATATTGCTCAGTTTGCTGAAGAAAAACAGACTATATTGAGCCTGGTTGCGGCAGGTTTAGGTCTGGCGGTGGTGCCTTCATCCTATAACACGATGAACAGAGAAAATATTAAATACATACCGTTAGCACTTCCAGAAACAATCAAAGGCTTACCTCTCAGCATTGCCTGGCAGAAAGGCAATGAAGACGCTTATTTGCATGAAATACTGTCTGTGTTAAATGATTACAAGCACGAGCTTACCGAAAAACTTTAAACGGACGCGATCCTCTCTTTTGCGCGGATTGCTGACCAGCAGCGGGGGATGGCCCATTTTAAGCCTGCCGCCGATGTTCCAGTAGCGAACAACCGTAAACGCGTTTGAATGCCGTACTGAAGGCGCTCTCCGAACCATAACCCAACGAAAAACCAATCTGACCGACCGGCGTCTGGGAGGATCTGAGCGCTTTGCTGGCCAGACGCATTCGCCAGGCCTATCATGCCAATATTGCAGATCTCGAGTGGGTCATTAATACCTATTCTCTCTTGTTTGCCGCGCTTCTATTGAGTTCAGGTAGACTGGGAGAACGTTACGGTGTCAGAAAAATATTCATAACGGGGGTAGCGATTTTTATTACCGCCTCTGTTGGCTGCGCACTGGCGCCCAGTCTGCTAATGCTCAATATTTTTAGGGGAATACAAGGCATTGGCGCGGCGCTGCTGGTTCCCGGTTCTCTGACGCTAATAAAACTCTATTTTTCCGATCCCGCCACTCGTACCTACGCCGTAGGTATGTGGGCAGCTTCCGGTGGTTTCTCTCTGGCTGCCGGACCGATACTTGGCGGCACGCTGATAAAATTAATGGGTTGGAAAAGTATTTTTCTTATCAATGTTCCGGTAGGGATCATCTGCATAATTATTACCCTAAGGTTTGCCCCAAAAAGTACACCAGCTAAGCAAAAATTTAATTTTGGCGGTCAATTTCTGGTGGCGCTGACGCTTGGCCTAATGACGTTTGCCCTTACTGAGGCCGGGCGATACGGGTTGATGAGTACCGTCACTCTTTTACCATTAGCTGCCGGTCTGATAGCACTCTGGTTATTCGTTGCATCAGAAAGAAGGGCGGCAATACCGGTCCTGGCACCTGCCGTTATTAAAAACCGCACCATCACTAATGCGTTATTAATCGGTTTTATCTGTAATTTAGTGTTTTACGGCGCTGTTTTTATTTTAAGCATTTTCTTTCAAGGCGAAATGAAACTGGATGCCTTTCAGACTGGCTTCGCTTTCCTGCCAATGATGCTGTTTACGGCATTGGTCAACTTCAGTTGCGGTTGGCTATCGCGTTTTTTCAACATCAGAACGCTGGTTGTCACAGGTGCTGCGATGAGTTTCGTCGGGTTCAGCCTCTTATTATTGCTCAATGACAGCTGGACTCTGTGGCAGCTTTTCATTCCAACTATGTTATTGGGTGGGGGCACCTGTCTGGGCACGCCAGTCATGGCAACGCTAATTTTGTCTGAGGCCAGAGATGCTGATGCCGGGTCTGCCTCTGCGCTTTTTGCATGCGCCCGGCAGGTCGGAGGCGTTACGGGAGTGGCACTGTTTGGTTTGATGATCAATATCGTCGGGACTGGCGATCTGATCGCGGGTTTGAAAGTGGTCGCCGGGGCAGCCATGCTGCTGGTTATGCTCTGGATGTACATCGGGAGTATGCGCCTGCTCAAACACAAAGCCCGTAATCAGGCTCAGTAGAACCTCAGCGATGAAAGTGTTCACATCCAGAATGAATCGGTTCATTAATGAATTTTTTGCACTAATGCATTCGCAATTCACAGACTAATCGTAGTCGGATTTTTATCTTAAAATGAAGGCTCTTACAGGGTGGAGGTACTCACAGTGGAATTTTCAGTATTAAGCAATAACAGTAAAATGCCGATGGCAGGTTTTGGTGTTTTTCAGGTCACCAACAAAGACGAGTGCAAACAGTCTGTGTTAACTGCCATTCGCGCCGGTTATCGCCTCATTGATACTGCCGCAGTGTATGGCAATGAAGATGCGGTTGGTGACGCAGTTCGTGAGGCGATCGCTGAAGGCTTGTGCACACGTGAAGAGTTATTTATCACCTCAAAGCTATGGGTTCAGGACATGGCTAACTACGATACAGCCAGAAAAGGTATCGCGGCATCGTTAGCAAAATCGGGCCTTGAATACTTTGACCTTTACTTATTGCACCAGGCGATGCGCGACTATTTTAGCGCGTGGCGTGCATTAGAAGATGCTTACGACGAAGGTAAACTTAAGGCCATTGGCGTATCCAATTTTTATGCTCACGTATTAACAAACTTTTGTGAGACCGTCAGAATCAAACCGATGGTGAACCAGGTTGAACTGCATCCTTACTTTGCACAACCCGAGGCGTTGGAAACGATGAAATACTATGGCGTTCAGCCTGAGGCCTGGGCACCTTTAGGCGGCGGAAGACATAACCCGTTTGAAAATAAAATGCTCCAGCATATTGCTGACGCTCATCAAAAATCAATTTCTCAGGTTATATTGCGCTGGAATATCCAACGCGGCGTTACTGTTATCCCAAAATCCACTCATCAGCAGCGCATTGAAGAAAATATCGCCATCTGGGATTTCGCATTGACGGACGGTGAAATGGAACAAATTAGCGCTCTTGATTTAGGCTATGTTGGTGAATCGGTAAAACACTTTAACCCTGAGTTTGTTCGTGGTTGCCTTGGCGTAAAAATTCACGATTGATTTAAATTAGACCACGCCAAACAGGAGTTCAAAAATGAAACCCGAAGAGAATACGCATAGCGTTGTTGCTGAAGTCGCGCCCGCGATGGCTGCGTATGCTGAACGATTTATTCAAAAGGATCTCTGGAATCGTCCGGAATTATCCCGTCGTGACCGCAGCTTAGTGACGGTTGCGGCGCTTATCAGCCGTCACGACACGGCTGAACTTCCCCATTATCTCAGCGTTGCGCTGGACAGTGGCGTGAAGCCAGCGGAAATCGCGGAGACGATCACCCACTTAGCCTTTTACGCCGGCTGGCCAAATGCCACTGCTGCGGCGCTGGTTGCACATAACATTTTTGTGCAACGCCATATTGATATGGCGTCATTGCCGGGTGAGACAGTGGACTTTCTCCCTCTGGATGAAGAGACGGAGAACAAACGTGCCACCCTGGTCGAGTCAAACTTTGGTAAGGTTTCGCCGGGCGTGGTGAAGTACACAACGCAGGCGCTGTTCCTCGACCTGTGGTTGCGGCCAGGCCTGGCACCGCGCGACAGAAGTCTGATAACCGTAAGCGCACTGGTGACTGCCGGACAGGTGGCCCAGGTGCCTTATCATCTGAACCGGGCAATGGATAATGGCCTGACCGAAACTCAGTCCTCAGAGATATTGACTCAGTTAGCCTTTGTTTCGGGTTGGCCAAATATCTTCTCGGCGCTACCGGTATTTAAAGAGGTGTTCGCAGGCAGAAATCCGGACTAGCCGGTAATGTGCATCAGAGGCCTGGTTGGTTTCACGACCAGGCCTCTGATGGGCCGTTAATCGAGCTTTTTATCGTGAATGAACTGGCTGACTAAATCAGCAATCTGCACATTATTGAGGTCAGAGAACGGGAAGTGGGTATTCCCTTTGATGCCGATCTCAGGTAGATGCGTCACCGTCACATCCCCGCCATGCTTGTTCACCACGTCACGCCACTCGCGAGCCATTGCCAGACGTACGCGCCAGCTGTCCTGAGCGGGCATGGCGACAGGCTTATCCGGTATGTTATCGCCGTAAATAATCAGAATCGGGATTTTAGTCAGCGCCATAAACTGTTCCATCGGCACTGGCTCACCCTTCAGCGTATCGAACGCGCTGGGCATCGGGGCAGGGAGTTCTTTCTCCGGGAAGACAAAGCTGCTGCCTGGCTCGAAGGCGACAATGGCTTTAACCTTGTCGTTTTTCATCGCCGTGTACCAGCCTGGTCCGCCGCCTTGCGAGTGGGTGAAGAGGATCGCCGGGCCGGATTTATCCACGACGGCGGACATCGCATCCGAGATAACATTGATGTCAAACGGCCCGGTATTCGGGGTCATCTGCCGGAAATACTGATTCAACGCTTCTTTGTCGTGAGAGAACTGGACGCCTTTAAAATAGTCTGGCCACACGCCAACACGGAACTGATTAAACCACAGCTGCTCATCCGGTTTTGGCGTTACCGTCCCTTCTACGGTTGTGCGCCCGGCGCTGCCCCGACGTGGCTGATCGACAAGATAAGTTGAGAACCCGCGACGCAGGAATATATTCTGGAACCCTACGCGGCCATCCGGGGTGCTTTCCCAGGTACGGGAGAACTGACCGGCGCCGTGCAGCATGACGATAGGGTATTTATGCGGATTTTCCGGGATTTGGTAGAACACCGACGCATGATCGCCATGATAAGTTTGACCGGCAGCGTCCAGCGGCTTTTTCGCGTCAAATGTGCCAGGTGCTGTAATAATAGTGCCGCCAGCAGCAAAGCTCCCTTGTTCCTGAATGACCAGCGGCTCGGCATAGACCGACTGCGCCACCAGGCCGCCTGCCATCACGCCGATGGCCAGCATTTTTACTATTGTCTTCAAAATGACATCCTCTGTTATGTTTGCTGTTCAATCATATCTGAGTTAGCGGGGTTAATTATTTAGCACCCTTGATTGCCCTTATTGGGCTGGCTCATCAATACGTACAATTAGCCGCGTATTGCCTCTAACCAACTGGTGACCGTTTCTGTGGTTCGGCGCTCCTGATCGCATTCAATGACCAGCGGTTTTTCCCGGCGGGCAGAGGGGGCCAGACCGGCAAGGATGTTGTCGCTGTCGCCTTTACCGTAGCCGCCGTGGGTAATAAAGGGGATCAGCAGTTTGCCCGCAAGGTTATGGCTGCTAAGAAACGATTGCACGACGGGAGGCACGCTGGTTCCCCAGATGGGGAAGCCCAGATACACGGTTTCATAGCGTGAGATGTCGGCAACACTATTTTTTAATGGTGGTTTGACTCCCCGTTGGCGCTCATTTTTCGCCTGTTCAACGGTCTGAAAATAGTCTTCCGGATAAGCGGTGGCCGGTTCGATTTCAAACAGATCGGTATTCAGGCTGCGGTGAATGACGCCCGCAATCACCCGTGTGTTGCCGCTGCGGGAAAAGTACGCCACCAGAATTCGGCTTGTGCCGCGCACGTTTGCGTTTCCCGTCGCAGCGGATGCCAGGGAGACGTTTGCCAGCGTCAGCCCGGCAAGTGCGGTAATCAGCATTCTACGGGTGGGATCATGCGCCATAATTAACCCTCTTTATTTGCTCGCGAGCGCTTGTTGCAGCGCCTTTTCAGCTCGTATTGCCGCATCTTCTTCGCCATGTTCACGCAGCACCTGTGCCAGCTGACGCAGCTGGGCTGCCGTCAGACCGACCCGCATACTTGCTCGCGTGTGCGATAGCAGCTGTGCTTCAACGCCTGGTGTGGCCGCTAATGCGCCAACCGTTGCTAGTTCGCGGCTTTGCCAGTCGAGGTTATCGCGGGCAAAAATGTCGCCGAACAGATGCGTTTGCAGAAATTGATTAATGACCGGCGCAAAATCAAACAGAGGGCCGCGGACGGGAGCGCCTGAGATGGTGGTCTGGTTCGCGGTACCGACACGACGCAGCTCATCTCCGACGGGGACGGGGGCGACCGGTTCTTTACCCACGACGTCTTCAATGCCCCGTTGTTGACGTGCTTCGACGACCTTCATCAGTTCACTCAGGGCATTCAGGCTACGGGGGAAGCCCGTATAAGCGTAGAGCTGGACCAGAATTTCTTTGCTTTCGTTGATGGTGAGACCGGCATCAAGCCCCTGATTCAGGGCAGCATTTAATTTATCCATCTGACTGCTGGCCATCGATGCGGCAATCAAAGGGATAGCCTGCTGACGAGCGGTCAGCGTATCTGAAACCGTTTGTGCCTGGTTCATTTCTGCGGTTCCTGTATTAACTGGCGCAGCATTTGCCGTGAGAGCGAAACTAAAGGTTAGCAGTGCTGCTGCCGTTAAGGTCTTAATGGGCGTGGTATTGTTCATCTGTCACTTTCTCCATCCAGTCAACGCTTTTACCCTCTACAACCCCGGTTATCGCCAGGTGTGTCATGGCACTACCAGGCGCAGCGCCATGCCAGTGTTTGACGCCTGCCGGGCAAGAGACAACGTCACCAGCCCGGATGATCTGTACCGGTTGGCCTTCCTGCTGGGTGAGCCCGATGCCGGAGGTCACAACCAGTCGCTGACCTGCCGGATGCGTATGCCAGGCGGAGCGGGCACCAGGTTCAAAAGTGACATACGCGCCGGAAACCTGAATCTCGTTATCCGGTATGAACAAGGGATCAACCCGCACGCGACCGGTAAAGTTCTCCGCTGGCCCATTCACTGCGTTCTGGCTTCCGGCGGGCGCGATCTGGACCGCGGAGGGTTGCTCTGCAGCCCAGGATGAAACGGTAAAAAGAGGCAATAACAGCCCGAGGTAACGTAAATGTCTGTTCATTACAAAGCGTCCTTATCTACGATGGTGAGGATGACCTGTAATAATTCTAATAAGGGTGTGATGTCGTCAGGCTGACGCCCCCCTGACAATTCTGTCAGTTAACGGTTATTGCGGTGAGACGGCTTTGTATTTTCTGAAAATAAGACACCAAAGCAAGAATCGGGTAATTATCGAAAATAAAACGACAATGGATGAGTAGCGCAAATAAAAAAGAAGGGCGGATTCATCGTAGTCAAAAAAGGAGAAGTCAACCTTCATCAACAAATAGTCGAGATAGTCCTGGTTCAGTAACCAGTACAGGCCCAGCATTCCCCAATGAACCGACGTCATATGCACTTTTCTGACCCAGTTCGCTGGGTTGTGGAAAGGCAGGTCCAGAAGGATATGTCGTGACAGCATCATGCCGGAAATAGGTCACTACGTTAATGACTCGGTTAACTATCCGCATCGTTAACGGAATTTTCGGCGGCAGTGACCACAGACGATGCCTGCTAAGGGTTTCCTGACAAAAATGTTATTTCATTGTCACGTTGCTGACAGCGCTATATCCCTAACCTGAGTTGGCAAATTTAATTCTGCTGGCATGCATGGCCAGGCTGACAATTAACGGGAGACACAATGAAGTTCAGTCTTTTAAGTGCAATACTGCTCACGGCAATGGCCGGAGTGACGTCAGTCAATGCGGCTGATTACAAGAAAAATCCCTTCACGCTGGTCTATGACGGTGCCATCACTGAGAACGTCAAAGGCAAGGTCAACATCCACCCGGTGAAATACGATCTGCACGGCATCCAGATTGCGGCGAATGTCTATACGCCGGCGAATTACGATCCTGCCAAAAAATACCCTGCCGTGGTGGTCGCACATCCTAATGGCGGTGTAAAAGAGCAGGTCGCGGGTTTATATGCCCAGCGCCTCGCCGAGCAGGGGTACATCACAATTACCGCCGACGCGGCTTATCAGGGCGCAAGCGGGGGAATACCTCGCAGTGTGGATAAACCGGCTAACCGTATTGAGGATGTTCACGGCATGGCTGATTACATTAGCCAGTATCCGGGCGTTGATACTTCCCGCCTCGGTCTGCTGGGTATCTGCGGAGGCGGTGGGTATTCACTGGTGGCCGCCGAGACGGATAAACGATTCAAATCGATTGCTACCATCAGCATGTTTAACTCAGGTCTGGTACGCCGCAATGGTATGCAGGATTCACAGCTGGATACCATCCAGCAGCGGCTTCAGCAGGCTTCTGATGCACGCGCTCAGGAAGCTGCCGGCGGCGAAGTGCTTTATTCAGGCGATGCAAACCTGACAGATGAACAGATCGCCAAATTACCCTTTGCCTTATATCGGCAGGGCTATGAGTACTACTGGAAAACGCACGCACACCCGAATTCAACGTTTAAATACACCACCAGCAGCTTGTTGGATTTGATGAACTTTGATGTGACCGATCATATCAATCTCATCAATAAACCACTGCTGATGATTGCCGGCACAAAGGCGGATACGCTGTATATGACCGAGGATGCGTTCGCGAAAGCGACCGGAACGAAGGACAAAGAGCTGTTCCTGATCGATGGCGCCACCCATATCGAGACCTACTGGGTGCCTAAATACGTTGACCAGGCAGTGCAAAAGTTAGACGTTTTCTTCGATAAGAATATTTAGTTACTCTCCGCTGATACCCTGGCCGTGCAGGCTGGGGTACTTCTTCACGTGATATTGCCGGGATACTCTCTGAGCACATTTCCGGCCTGTCCCATTTGCACATCCTGGTCACAGTTACCACCGCCCGCTGGCGTACCGACCAGCTTACCTTTGTATGTCAGTGGATAACCATCTGCGATCAGGATCGTGCCTTTTTCTCACTGTTTCGGGCAAGCCTCGATGAAAACTCCTTTCTAAAATAAGCGTCACTTCGGTCATCTGACCGTGATTTTAAAACACGCGACACAGGAGATACTCTGACATGGCAAAAATGAAAGCGATTCAGGTTCTGGCAAAAGGCGAGCCGATGACACTCGTTGAGATCGACATCCCGGAGCCACAGGAAGGACAAGTTCTAATCCGGGTTGAAGCATGTGGCGTCTGCCACGGAGATGCTAAAGTCAGCGAAGGGATGTCTTCTTCTTTCCCACGGATCCCGGGGCATGAAGTCGTTGGTATTGTGGAAAAATCAGGCCCGGGCGCTTCAAAATGGAAAACGGGCCAGCGAGTTGGGGCTGGCTGGCATGGCGGTCACGGGCATACGACGGCTCTGACCATCGATGGGGGGTATGCAGAATATATGGTGGCCTATGAAGATAGCCTTATTTTTATCCCTGACGATCTCTCCTCCACTGAAGCTGCGCCGTTACTCTGTGCCGGCGAAACGGTTTTCAGCGCGCTTCGTAACAGTAAGGCTCGTCCCGGCGATCTGGTTGCCATTTCCGGTGTTGGCGGCCTGGGACACCTGGCCATTCAGTATGCTAAAAAATCGGGCTTCCGTACCGTCGCAATGTCACGCGGAACTGATAAAGAAACGCTGTCCCGTGAGTTAGGTGCTCATGAGTATATCGATACTCAGACCACCGATGTTGCTGATGTGCTGCAGGCAATGGGGGGCGCTAAAGTGATTATCGCGACCGCTCCCGTTGCTAGTACCATTAACCCCTTAATCAGAGGTCTGGGTAAAGACGGTGAACTGATTATTGCTGCCGTTTCTGATGAAAAACTAGACTGGTCTGCAATGGATTTCCTGATGGGGCCAAATACAGTAAAAAGGACATTCACTGACATTAACGAAATGGAAGCCGCCATCAAATTCAGCGTGTTGACAGATGTTCGCCCCATGATTGAAGTTTTCCCGCTGGAACGTGCAAAAGAAGCGTTTGATAAAATGATGGCGGCCAAAACACACTTCCGCGCAGTTCTCAGCATGAATACCTAATCGTTATCGTTTTCTACCGCAGCCCGCTCTTAAGCGGGCTGTTTTTTATGGCGCCACGCAGCTGCTGAATATCTTTGAGGGGGGTTAATCCGAACTGGCGGCGATAGTCCCGGATAAACTGCGAAAGGCTTTCGTAGCCCACTTCCATGCCAGCTTCAGTGACGGACAGATCCTGTACCAGCATCAGTCGCCTTGCTTCGCTCAGTCGCAATTGCTTCTGACACTGTAGCGGCCCCATCCCGACTGCTGTTTTAAACTTTTGATGAAAGCGTGAAACACTCAAACGCGTTTTATCTGCGAGTTCCTGTACACTGAAAACACCTCTGAAATTCTGTTTTATCCAGCGGTTAATCTGATAAATATCCCCGGCATTTTGAATATTCATCACGCCTTTAAGCAAAGCATCACCAAAACGACCAGTAAGAATGGCAAACATCAATTCACGTTTGAGGTGTTTCCCCATAAAGCCGACGCTTGATGGATGGCGGCTCAACGATAACATCCGCTCGAGAATGGAGAGTAAATGCTCAATATTCTCAGGAACATCGTGATCTTCCTTGCTTGCTGCATTCTCAAAAGGCGTACCTCCTTCAGTATCGAGAATGACGCCAATGATATCTGCCAGGGAGAAATTCACTGATAATGCTAAAGTTCATCTGTGAACTCGAATCCTGTGGTGGCCGCATTATCATAAATGCAAAGCGGGACAGACAGCTCAGTCGCGACCCGGTCATACAGCCGAAACACTTCATCGGATGTCAGTCTCTGATAGGATACAGGGGCCAAAAGCACACCGCTGACACCGGCGTTCTGTGCATCTTCCGCGAGCCTCATCACTTCATCAGTACTGACATGCCCAATACTGGTCATCACCGGGATTCCTGCAGCTGCGTTTACCGCCAGCCTTGTAGCTCTGAGCCGTTGTTCGCGGGTCAGATAGGCATAACTGCCCGTCGAACCCAGCGCGCCGATAGAATTCACCCCTGCGTCAGCCAGGTTTTCAATCAACGAGACAAATGATGCTTCAGCTATTTCACCATCCACAAGGGGGGTAAGGGGAAATGCACTCAAACCAGTAAACATATTGGCGTCCTTATAAAAGAAATAATCATTCCCCGGATCAGGATGGTCACCGGGGTGCGCTTCCTGTCTGACGAACGCTATCGGGCGAACTTACGGGAGCCGATAACACACAGAATGACCCCAAGCGTGACGAGCACCATCAGGGGGCTGACGGTTTCATGCAGGAGCGTGGCCGAAAGACCCAGGCCAAAGAAAGGCTGCAGAAGTTGCAACTGGCCGACCGCAGCAATGCCGCCGATCGCCAGCCCTTTGTACCAGAAGATAAAACCAATCAGCATGCTGAAAAGCGACACGTATCCCAGCGAAACCCAGGCAGGCGAACCGATGCCAGAAAAGGTGGCAGGCATGGTGAATAAGGCCGCGATGAGCATGAAGGGCAGGGAAATAATCAGCGCCCAGCTGATAACCTGCCATCCGCCCAGGACGCGGGTCAGTTTGGCACCTTCGGCATAGCCCAGGCCGCAGGCAATCACCGCCGCCAGCATCAGTAAATCACCGGTAAGTGAAGCGGAGGCTCCTTTTGAGAGAGCAAAGCCCATCACTAGCAGGCTGCCGATGACGGAGAAGATCCAGAAGGCCAGTTTAGGTCGTTCGCCACCCCGCAGGACGCCAAAAATCGCGGTTGTCAGGGGCAGAAGCCCCAGGAAGACGATCGAGTGGGCAGAGGTGGCATGTTGCAATGCCATCGCCGTCAGTAACGGAAAGCCAATCACCACGCCCAGTGACACAATGACGAGTGGGATGAGTTGTGATGCGTGCGGGCGCTTTTCCCGAAAACCGAAGATCAACATGACAGCCAGGATGCCGGCAATGGACGCACGGAGGAATGTCAGGAAGAACGGATCCATATCAAGTACGGCGACACGCGTAGCAGGTAATGAGCCACTAAAAATCACGACGCCCAACAGACCGTTAATCCAGCCGGAAGCTGCGCTGGGATCGGTTTTATGTACCACTGAATTAACCACGTTGACCTCGTTATCTATGTTTTGCCCGCAGGCTTGAGCATGTGTTGGGCGGATGGTAATCTCATCAATCTAATACAATCAAATTATTGTCATGGATACATTTGATGAAAGCACGTTATAAAGCCATCGTGGATAAATTTGCGGAGATGATTCGCAGCGGGAAAATCCTGGCCGGCAGCCGTTTGCCGACTCACCGCGATCTTTCAGCTCAGGAACATATCTCGCTGGCTACGGCGACGCGGGTCTATAGCGAACTGGAAGCAATGGGCCTTGTCAGCGGCGAGACCGGCCGGGGGACGTTTGTCCGGGAAATTTCGTTACCTTATGGCCATGGTATCGACCAGCTTGCCGTGGCAACGGACGTGCTGGATCTGAATTTCAACTATCCCGCGCTGCCCGGGCAGGGTGAGCTTCTGCGCGATGCACTCCGGCAGATAGCTACCGCCGGGGATATCGAATCGCACCTGCGTTACCAGCCTCATGCGGGCAGGCTGGCTGAGCGCGAGATCATTGCAGAACATCTGTCAGGAAGGGGGTTTAAACCGACAGCAGACAGTGTGGTGATTGTGAATGGCGCACAGCATGGGCTAACGGTGACAGCTATGGGCCTGCTGAGGCCTGGAGACGTCGTGGCTGTGGATGCACTTACCTATCCGGGGTTTAAAGTCCTGGCCGAACTGTACCATCTTGAACTCATCGCCATCCCGTCCCTGACCGATGGCCCGGATTTCAACGTACTCAGGCAGCTATGTCAGAAAAGACGTATCAGGGCAGTGTATGCCATGCCGACCTTACATAACCCCCTGGGATGGGTGCTGACGCATCGCCAGAGGAAGGATCTGGCGGCGATCGCCCGCGAACATGACTTACTGATTATTGAGGATACCGCCTATTCCTACCTGATCCGCAGACCGCCGCCGCCGATTGCGTTTTACGCACCCGAGCGCACGGTTTACGTCACCGGCTATTCGAAGAATGTCGCCACCGGTCTTCGGGTTGGCGCCGTTGTGTGCCCTGAAGCATACCGTCCCGCCATCGAAAGAGCCGTCCGGGCAACGACCTGGAATACCCCGTCAGTGATGACCACGCTGGTGTGCAACTGGATACAGGATGGCACCGTTGAACGCTTTGAAGAGCTAAAGCGACAGGATGCTCGTCACAGACAGGCAGTGCTCAGGGATGCCCTGGGCGATATTCCCTGTATTACACATCCAGGTTCCTATTTTGCCTGGCTGCCACTTTCCGATGAATCACGGGCCGATCGTGTCGTGAAAGTTCTGATGGATAGCCATATTTCGGTTTCAACTGCCGAACCTTTCTGCACCTCACAGACCATACCCCAGGCCATTCGGATAGCGCTTGGGTCTGTCTCGATTGAGAACTTGCAGAAAGCATTGGTGAAAGTACGCGAAGCCGTTGAAAATGAACAATATCGTTAATTTCAGAGGCCATAGTCCGTTGTGCCAAAACGGTAACGAGGGACGATTCGAATTTTGCAAACGCCTGGCAGGTAGGCCGGTGATGTCAACCACCGGCCCCTTTAATCTGCTATTAACTGCGGATAAAAGCCAGAATATCGGCATTAATCACTTCGGCATGAGTTGTATGCATGCCGTGCGGAAAACCAGGGTAGATTCGCAGCGTGCTATTAGAGAGTAACTTATCCTGCAGGATAGCGGCATTTTGGTAGGGAACAACCTGATCATCATCCCCCTGCATCACCAGGACGGGAATGGTAATCGCTTTAAGGTCACTGGTCTTGTAAGTATCCCGGTAAACCGGACCATTCACATTTAGAGATCTTCCGGCATACTGATTATGTCCCCGGAGGAGATCGCCATGCGTAAAGCACGATTCACCGAACACCAGATCATCACCGTTCTGAAGTCCGTCGAAGCCGGACGCACCGTTAAAGACGTCTGCCGCGAGGCCGGGATCTCTGAGGCCTCGTACTACAACTGGAAAGCAAAGTTCGGCGGTATGGAAGCCTCTGATATCAAAAAGATGAAAGATCTTGGATAGAAATCGACCTGAATATTCCAGCTCAACGGGTCGTCAGGGTGCTGGACAGGATAGTGGCAAACCGTGGATATCCGTTGAAGATGCGTATGGACAACGGGCCAGAACTCGTCTCACTTGCGCTGGCGCAATGGGCCGAAGACCATGGTGTGGTGCTGGAATTTATTAAACCAGGCAAACCGACACAGAATGCGTTTATCGAACGGTTTAACAGGACGTACAGGACAGAAATTCTGGATTTTTATCTGTTCAGAACCCTGAATGAAGCGAGGGAAATCACAGAGCGCTGGCTGACAGAATATAACAGCGAGCGACCTCATGAATCCCTGAATAACCTGACACCGGAAGAGTATCGGCTGATGGCTGAAAAACCAGAAACCTCAAAAAGTGCGTGGAACTAAAACGGGTGTACTTACAATGGAACTGCTACGAAATTTAAGGTTGAATAATGATAGTGGAATCAGGCATAGCCTACGACTAAATCAATCGCGAGCTGATTGAAGAAAAAACTTCAACGAGTTGAAATGGAAAGAGATATATTAAAAAACCACTGTAGATTCAATTGGTCAACGCAACTAAAGCGAATAACCACATGTACATGCCTGATGTTTGTACGACTTAGAGGAGTGGTCTGCGTAGTAGACCAGATGGTTAACACTGGTACACATAAATGCTCATTTTCCAGATAATGAAAAAAGGCTGTCAGTCCATCAATGGCGATCATTGGATTGTGATTGGAGGAATAGAAACTGAAGCAAAACGTCACGCCATGTTTCTGGTGCCAGAATTCATAGAAAAACTTGAGCGCTTGAAGTGAAGCGGATTGCGTGGCTGATGAACGCAAAGCCAGACGGTCTATAAGATATTGTAACGGGTATAAAAGCGGCTGGCACGTGTGGACCCATAGACGCTGCCGTTGGTTGATATTGAGTTGTGTGAGTATGAACATGCGGCATTTGTCCTCATAAACAGTATGAGTATGAAGAAAGTAACCAACAAACATAATGTCCTGCGAGAAGAAGATGGGGTACAGGGTAAATGTATGATTATCTGCAGATGAGAAATTTGATTTAACATAATATACATTATGCGCACCAATAGGGCTGTAGCCAAAATGCACGGTTTCCACAGGACTAATCCAGCATGGCTATGTTGCGCTACAATCTCTCACTCAATGCTCAATTCTTTTTGCAGGATGAACACCGTCCTGACATTTTCGCGATGCACCACTTCAACCGACTCAGGATCTTCAGGATACCCTCGACGTGGCCAGCCTGGTAATCGGCAGTTGATGTCAGGCCTTGCAGAGCCTGTACTGCGCATCATCCGCGAACGTTACGCCGACTTTGGTCCGACATTAGCCTGCGAGAAGCTTGCTGATATTCATGATCTTAATCTTGCTAAAGAGATTGTGTGTAAGCTCATGACCCGGGACGGTTTATGGATCCTACGTAAGCACGGCCGCCTCGTGTGCATCAGCCACGCCTGCGTCGGACCTGTATCGGTGAGTTGATTCAGATTGATGGCAGTGAACATCACTGGTTCGAGGACCGTGGTCCGGCCTGCACGCTGCTCGTTTACGTTGATGATGCAACGAGTCGGTATGCAGCTTCTCTTCGTCAGTTCGGAGTCCACATTCACCTATTAGCAGGCTACCGGCGGAGATGGCCAGACTCAGTTTTGTCGTGCCATGAACGAGCTGAATATTACTGGCATCTGTGTCAACACCAGACTTCCCTGCCCTTTACCGCTTATGACCGACTTGTGAATTAGACTTTATGTGAGTCAACAGATTTTGATTGCATGCAAATACAGGTAATGACGTCGGAGCTACACTAGCCCCTCCAGCCATAGTTATGTCCTGTTTTGTAGTGTCGTATTTTTATCTCACGGATAACTTCGTGTGCCTGGCATAAAGTTACGGTGTAACGACTTGCCTGTGAAGTCGATTAGAAAAGCGGCTCCCGCTTTTACCGGTATTCAAGGTTATAAATGACGCTGCTATCCGCCCGCCCGGGACTAACCTGAGTTTCCGTCTGGATATAGCGGGCAAAAATCGGGATGGTCACAGAAGCCATACCATCCAACGGGAAATCTCCGCTAAGCTCAGCGCTGAGATGAATAAAAGACGACTCATCCTGCGCGGTGGCAAGTTGGATCCCGATCCCGCTGGCGTCGTCTGTCCCCGAGCTATCAAGTTTGAGTAAGCGCCCAGGCCGGCATTCGCCTGGCGGACATTGAGGCCGCAACCCGTCCGACAGGATGGGAGTTGCGCTGCATGCCATCAACCTTCCGGTTGGCCAGCTTAGGCGGCCTCTACTGCGGCGGTTTTGGCGGTATCGGCTCCATTAACTACGGCCCACTGGCGGCGCCCGGCAACGTGCTCAGCGTCAAAGTCATGACCGTGGAGGCTTCTCCCCGAGTGCTGACCATTCCGGCGCCGCAGGCGCTGCTGCTGCACCACGCCTACGGCAGTAACGGCATCATCCTTGAAGTCGAACTGGCGCTGGCCCCCACGCACCGCTGGATCGAACGCCTTGACGTGTTTGACGACTTCGCCGACGCCCTGAATTATGCCAACGAGTGCCTCCGTTCTCCCGGATTCGTCAAGCGCCAGCTGGCGCTGCTTGCCGCACCGATCCCGGACTATTTTAGCCACCTCAAGGACCATTATCGTGCCGGGCAGCACGCGGTCATCAGCGTTATCGCCGAGGAGAGTGAAGGCTTCTGCACCGGGCTGGTGCTGAAGCATAAAGGGGAAAATGCCATCCGCCAGAGCGGCGATGAGGCCCGGGAGCGCAATGCCTCATTAATGGAGTACTGCTGGAACCACACCACACTGCATGCGCTGAAAATCGACAATACGCTGACCTATTTACAAACAGCGTTTAATTATCAGAACTTCCCTCAGCAAATTTTGCAGATGGCGCAGCGATTCTCAGGCGAAGTCATCTCGCATATTGAATTCCTGCGTGATAATGATGGCAATATTACCGCCAGCGGCCTGCAACTGGTGCGCTATTCGACCGAAGAGCGGCTAAATGAAATTATGCAGATATTTCGCGATAATGACGTCAAAATTAATAACCCACATGTTTATCAGGTTGAAGATGGCAAGCAGGGAGTTATTCGACCCGACGTTGTCGCCGTCAAAAAATATATCGACCCGGACGGTTTGCTTAATCCAGGCAAGCTACGAGGCTGGGCCCAGCGCGACCAGCTAGCCTTAGACAGTAACCCCTTGTCCTTACACGATAAATAAAGCCCCGAGCCTTACTGGCCGCCCTACAAAATAAAAACACGATGGTATCACCTGCCATTTTTATGGCAGGTATTTTTCTTCCCAAAATTGAAGTGATATTTAACAGGGTGATCTCAATGAAAAGCAAAACCATGACTCGTGGACTAACGTTGGCTGCGTTACTCATTTCCCAGGGGATATTGATCCAGGCCGGCCACGCCACAATTTCCTTAACCACGGACTGTAAATCCAGCGTCGCCAGTTCACTCACCGAATTCTTTACCTGCGGTAGCGTCAGCGGCAGCCTGCGCATATTATATTATTCAACCCATAACGCCTATTTTGTTTCGGGCCTATCGCAGGACACGGTCAGCTACGGCGGCAGCGTAAAATATGCCACGGCGGAATATTATGGCGTCAGCCTCGGCGTCAGCGGCATTCTGCAGCGTGGGATTTCCCATAACGATGACCATCTGGTTAGCGAACTCGGCCCCAATCAAACCGGCATCGGCGAAGCCTGGCTCAGCTGGCATGACGATGGGTTCAGGATCACCGCCGGCGACCAGCGGATTAATATTCCTTTTATCGGCGACTATGACTGGCGCATTACGCCAATACTTTTCCGGGCGATTGATGCCAGCTATGGCGATAGCGACAATTTCCTGCATGCCACCAAAATCACCCGCTATAAACCCTGGGGCGACGACCAGTTTCTGGATACCACCGCGTATACCGACATCGAGCAAAGCACCAACGGGATGTGGGGCGTCGGTGGCGGGAAGTCCATCGCGTTTGGCGATCGCAAAGTTAACGCCCAGATGTGGTACGAAGACTATGACGACTATACGCGGATCGTCTATGCCGACAGTTTTCTCTCGTGGAATGAATATGCCACTGAGCCAAAAATCGGTCTCCAGTTCATTCGCGGGCTGAGCGAAGGTAAAGCGCTGGCCGGCGAGGTAAACAGCACCAGCTATGGCGCGCAGTTCAGTATGAAACTCGCTCCGTCTCTGGCGTGGACGCTGAATTATAACCACATCTCCGCCAACGGTAATGCTTATGGCAACGGCGCCCTGGTGACGCCGTACGCGCACAATACCTCTTCCGGTCCCTACTTCGCTCAGCCCTTCTTTACCAGCACGCAGGATCTGGGCAGCGGCAACGCCTACTCCACCGCTCTGAACTGGGCCGCCACCGAGCAGGTTTCCCTCGGCAGCCGCTACTCGTTTATGGATTTAACCCCCACGCCAGGCGCTTCCAGCAGCAACCAGTCTGAATATCTGGTCTACGGCACCTACCGTTTCACAGGACTGCTGAACGGGCTGAGTCTGACGGACTTTGCCGGCGTACAGACCAACTCCACCTCGGCTAAAAATTTCTGGCAAAACCGTCTCGCGTTACAGTATGACTTTTAAGCCTCTGGCAACCACGCAAGCCGAGGGGACCGATAATGCGCCTGCGGGCGCATCTTCGGTTTTTTTTAACACCTCATCCCCCCGCGGTATTCTCGGTCCAGTCAAACGCCAGCTGTTTCGCGGTCCGTTCCGCCAGTGCTCTGTCCGCCAGGCGTTCAACTAAATGCAGGCACATATCAATCCCCGCCGAGATCCCCGCCGAAGAGACAATCTTCCCCTCATCAACCCAACGCAGGCCCTCTTTTACGACTAGCTGCGGGAACATGGCGCGCAGCTCGGCGATATCCTCCCAATGGGTGGTGGCCGATTTATCCGTCAACATACCGGCCTTCGCGAGTAAAAACGCGCCCGTGCACACCGAAGCGGTGATCGTCGTGGTTAAGGACTGCTGGCGGATCCAGGCGATGACGGCGTCCTTTTTCAGCTCTGCATCAACAACGCCTCCGGGAATGATCAGGCAGTCGATTGGCGGGTGGTTGTCGATTGTCACTTCCGGGGTTAGCTTCAGGCCGGCGCGTGCATGGATGGTGTCCTGCGTTTCGCCGATCGTAAAGACGTTAAACAGTGCCGGCTCTCCCCGATGCACCCGGGAGGCACAGGTAAAGACCTCATAAGGCCCGGCAAAATCGAGCACTTCAACATTATCGAAAATATATATCCCCACGTTTACTGCCATAAATTCACTCCCTCGGCGGTGCAAAATAAACAGCGAAATCGCTTTTTTAAACCCGATCAACATTACCCTGTTTTATTTTTTCTACCAAAATACAGAAATCGAATGATGCCCGAATGAAACAGTTGTCGTCATATGCTGGCGATAGTTGCATCACATAGTGTGCGGTCTTTCCTGTGCATCTCTTCCGCCCGTGGGCGATCCCTTCCCTCTTCCCGCAAACCGAAAGCGCTCAAGGCCGCAACAGGCAGGATCCAACGCCGTCGCGATCGTCAAGACAACATTTCGGTAGCTGCTCTGCCTGGGTGCACGCCGTGCTTTGTTTTTGTGAAACTCTTGCACCTTTTTTGACGCTAACGGCTCGTATTGTTCCTTTTTGGTGCTCGGGAATATCCGTCACTTTCTAGGTACTTCAGTCGATAAATAAATATTTCCATATGTTTCATCAAGATAAAAAGATGGCATCAAAATTGCCTTTATCGACGTGGCAGACCGACACAGTAAAAAAAACGTACGGTTAAATGCACACACAACCACATAACAACACGATTTCTCCATACAGGATGCTTTATGAAAAAAATGATGCTCTCTACTCTGGTTGCCGCCGCGTCTCTGTTCGCTGTCGCGCAGCAAGCGCATGCTGGCACCACGTTGGATGCAATTAAGAAAAAAGGGTTTGTTCAGTGCGGTATCAGTGATGGTTTGCCGGGCTTCTCTTATGCCGATGCGAGCGGCAAATTCACCGGTATTGATGTCGATCTGTGCCGGGCGACGGCCGCCGCGGTGTTTGGCGACGCCAGCAAGGTCAAATACACTCCGCTGACGGCCAAAGAGCGCTTCACCGCCCTGCAATCCGGCGAAGTGGACATTCTGTCCCGCAATACCACCTGGACGTCGTCACGTGATGGCGGGATGGGATTCTTGTTCGCCGGGGTCAACTATTATGACGGGATCGGCTTCCTGACCCACCAAAAAGCCGGCCTCAAAAGCGCGAAAGAGCTGGATGGCGCCACCGTCTGTATTCAGGCCGGGACGGATACCGAGCTGAACGTAGCGGATTACTTCAAAGCCAACAAAATGCAATACACCCCGGTGACCTTCGACCGTTCTGACGAATCCGCGAAAGCCCTCGACAGCGGCCGTTGCGATACCCTGGCTTCTGACCAGTCTCAGCTGTATGCGCTGCGTATTAAGCTCGGCAAACCGGATGAGTTTATCGTGCTGCCGGAAGTGATTTCGAAAGAACCGCTGGGCCCGGTGGTCCGCCGTGGTGATGACGACTGGTTCACCATCGTCAAATGGTCGCTGTACGCCATGCTGAACGCCGAAGAAATGGGGATCACCTCGGCAAACGTCGAGCAGATGGCGGCGAAACCGTCCAACCCGGACATCGCGCACCTGCTGGGCGCGGAAGGTGACTTCGGCAAAGACCTCAAGCTCGACAACAAATGGGCGTTCAACATTATCAAACAGGTCGGTAACTACCAGGAAAGCTTTGACCGCAACGTGGGTAAAGACAGCGCGCTGAAAATCGCACGTGGCCAGAATGCGCTCTGGAACCAGGGCGGCATCCAGTACGCACCGCCGGTACGTTAATTCTGTTTCCAGTCGGGTACCGCACCCTGCGGTACCCAATGCGCTTTTTTGATTGAGGTTTCATCATGTCTCAACGCCCAACCGTAAAAAGGGATTTTTCGTTCGGTAATCCTACGGTTCGCGCCTGGCTTTACCAGATAGCCGCCATTGTGGCCGTCTTTGTTGTCGTGGGGTATCTGATCCATAACACGGTGATCAACCTGGCCAACCGCGGTATTACCTCCGGTTTTGGTTTTCTTGATCGTAGTGCCGGGTTCGGCATCGTCCAGCACCTGATTGATTACTCGGAAGGCGATACCTACGCGCGGGTATTCCTCGTGGGGTTAACCAACACCCTGCTGGTTTCCGCGTTGTGTATTGTTTTCGCCTCGGTACTCGGGTTTTTTATCGGCCTGGCGCGCCTGTCGGATAACTGGCTGCTGCGCAAGCTCTCGACTATCTATATTGAAACCTTCCGTAATATCCCGCCGTTGCTGCAAATATTCTTCTGGTATTTCGCGGTGCTGCGTAATTTACCCGGCCCGCGAGAAGCACTGAGCGCCTTCGACCTGGCCTTTGTCAGCAACCGCGGGCTGTACATCCCCTGGCCTACCTGGGCCCCCGGCAGCTGGCCGTTCGTGATTGCCCTTGGACTGGCGATCGCCGGTAGCATCGGCCTGCGCCATTACAACCGTCAACATCAGTTGAAGACCGGGCAGATGCGCCGGACCTGGCCGCTGGCCGCCGGGATGATTATCGTCTTTCCGCTGGTCGCCCATCTGCTGTTTGGTGCCGCCACCCACTGGGATGTCCCGCAGCTGCGCGGCTTCAACTTCCGCGGCGGCTTCGTGATGATCCCGGAGCTGGCGTCGCTGACGCTGGCGCTGTCGATCTACACCTCATCGTTTATTGCCGAAGTGATCCGCTCAGGCATTCAGTCGGTTCCTCACGGGCAAAGTGAAGCGGCCCGTTCGTTAGGCTTGCCGAACCCCGTGACCATGCGTCAGGTGATCATCCCGCAGGCGATGCGGGTCATCATTCCGCCGCTGACCAGTCAGTACCTCAACATTGTGAAAAACTCCTCACTGGCGGCGGCAATCGGCTACCCGGATATGGTCTCGCTGTTTGCCGGTACGGTACTGAATCAGACCGGTCAGGCAATCGAAACCATTGCCATCACCATGGCGGTGTACCTGATTATCAGTCTGCTGATTTCGCTGCTGATGAACCTCTACAACCGCAAAATCGCGCTGGTTGAGCGTTAAGAGAACGGAATGACTATGTCTGTGACCACACATGAAACACCGCCAGTGCCGACCAACCCGGCAAGTAAAGCCTGGGCCTGGGCACGTAAAAACCTGCTCTCCAGCTGGACCAACGCCCTGCTAACCCTGCTGTGCCTGTGGATTATCTGGAGCGTTATTCCACCCGCGCTGAACTGGCTGGTCTTCCAGGCCAACTGGCTGGGAACCACCCGCGCCGACTGTACCAAAGAAGGCGCCTGCTGGGTGTTTGTCCATGCCCGCTTTGGCCAGTTTATGTATGGCCTGTACCCGCATGAACTGCGCTGGCGCATCAACCTCGCGCTGGTCATTGGTCTGCTGTCCATCATTC
The DNA here is from genome assembly GCF_014298075.1 of Enterobacter sp. JUb54. Lineage (GTDB taxonomy): Bacteria > Pseudomonadota > Gammaproteobacteria > Enterobacterales > Enterobacteriaceae > Klebsiella > Klebsiella lignicola. Next base: position 1,298,053 of record NZ_CP060418.1, on the reverse strand, counting down.
CGATGTTCATCAAATCGATGCCGCGCCGGGGCCGCTATATCGCCTGCTGGGCGGTGGCCTATCCGCTGGTGGTCTGGTTCCTGATGTACGGCGGTTTCTTCGGCCTCGAGCGCGTCGAGACCCGCCAGTGGGGCGGCCTGACGCTGACGCTGATTATCGCCTCTGTCGGGATTGCCGGGGCCTTGCCGCTGGGGATTTTGCTGGCGCTGGGGCGACGCTCAACCATGCCGGTGGTGCGCACCCTGTCGGTGATTTTTATCGAGTTCTGGCGAGGCGTGCCGTTGATCACCGTGCTGTTTATGTCATCGGTGATGCTGCCGCTGTTTATGGCCGAAGGAACCACCATCGATAAGCTGGTGCGTGCCCTGGTCGGGGTGATCCTGTTCCAGTCGGCCTATGTTGCCGAAGTGGTGCGCGGCGGTCTGCAGGCGCTCCCGAAAGGACAATATGAGGCGGCGGAATCGCTGGCGCTGGGCTACTGGAAAACCCAGATGCTGGTCATCCTCCCCCAGGCGCTGAAGCTCACCATCCCCGGGCTGGTCAACACCATTATTGCGCTGTTCAAAGATACCAGCCTGGTGATCATCATCGGCCTGTTCGATCTGTTCAGTAGCGTACAGCAGGCCACGGTTGACCCCACCTGGCTGGGGATGTCGACAGAGGGCTATGTTTTTGCCGCCATGGTCTACTGGATTTTCTGTTTTAGCATGTCGCGCTATAGCCAGTATCTGGAAAAGCGCTTTCACACCGGGCGTAAATCGCACTGAGGTTTTACATGACACACACAATGACTAATTCTGCTGACGCAATGATGATTTCGCTCGAAAATGTGAATAAATGGTACGGCCAGTTTCACGTATTAAAAGATATCAACCTGCAGGTGAAACCGCGCGAGCGCATTGTACTTTGCGGGCCTTCAGGCTCGGGTAAATCGACCACCATCCGCTGCATCAACCACCTGGAAGAACACCAGCAAGGGCGTATCGTCGTTGATGGTATTCATCTCAACGATGATGTCCGCAACATCGAGCGCGTTCGTACCGAAGTCGGCATGGTATTCCAGCACTTTAACCTTTTCCCCCACCTGACCGTATTGCAGAACTGCACCCTGGCGCCGACCTGGGTGCGCAAGATGCCGACCAAAGAAGCAGAAGCCCTGGCCATGCACTATCTGCAGCGCGTCCGTATTGCCGAACATGCGCATAAGTTCCCAGGGCAGCTCTCCGGGGGCCAGCAGCAGCGCGTGGCGATTGCCCGCTCTCTCTGCATGAAGCCCAAAATCATGTTGTTTGATGAGCCAACCTCCGCGCTGGATCCGGAGATGGTCAAAGAGGTGCTCGATACCATGATTGGCCTGGCGGAAGATGGCATGACCATGCTATGCGTCACTCATGAAATGGGCTTTGCCCGCACGGTGGCGGATCGGGTGATCTTTATGGACCGCGGTGAAATTGTCGAACAGGCGCCGCCGCAGGAGTTCTTCTCCAACCCGAAATCAGAACGTACCCGGGCGTTCCTGTCGCAGGTAATACACTAAACCAGCTTGCAACTCGCCCCTCTGTATTAAGGGGCGCAGTTTTATTCAGCCAGCAGACTCCTGACGCTGGACATCTACCGCCACTTCCAGCGCCAGCGTTGCCCCGCCATCGAAAATCACCCCCTGGAGCGGCGTGACATCGGCATAATCCCGGCCCCACGCGGTTACAATATGTTGCCCCTGCGGCATGAGATCGTTGGTCGGATCGAACTCCAGCCAGCCTCTGTCAGGGATAAAAATGGCGAACCAGGCATGTGACGCATCGGTCCCGACCAGTTTTTCCTGCCCCTCTGGCGGCAGGGTTTCAATATAGCCGCTGATATAACGCGCGGGTAAGCCGACGGAACGCAGGCAGGCGATCGCCAGATGGGCAAAATCCTGGCAGACGCCGCGCCTCTCCTCTAAGACCTGTTCGGGCGGCGTGGTAACGCTGGTCGCCACCGGGTCGAAAGTAAACCCGGTAAAAATGCGATGAGTCAACGCCATTGCCGCCTGCAGCACCGGGGCATCGTCGTGGAACAGATCCGCCGCATAGCTGGCCAGCCGTTCTGAACGACGGATTAACCCGGAATCCAGCACATACTCTTTCGCCATGCGCAGGTCCGCCGTTGGGCAGGCGTGCAGCAGGTATCGATATTCGCCGCAGGTCAGCGCGTGGCTCTGCAGCAGATCCGCGTGGTGGATTTCGTCAATCTCAAACTCACTTTCCATCTCAATGGTCAGCGTGTCGTGCGGCACCTGAATCGAGAAATAAAAGGTCTGGTTGCCGAAATAATCACACCCCTCGTTCTGATAAACCGGCATCGGCGTGACGGTGATCCGACGCTGTAAACAGCGCTGGCTGGCGGTGTTGCGCGGCAACAGGTGCGTCATGTTGTAGCATAACGTCACCGGCGAATTGTACTGGTACCTGGTAAGGTGTCGTACCCGATATTTCATAGATCAGTCTTCCACTGCGCGTTAATCAGTTGCTGCGGCCCGTCGGCGTGATCGAAATACTTGTCGCTCAACAAGGTGGTGAATTGCTCCAGCTGACTGATTATCTGGGTCATCAGGGCATCCAGCTGCAAACGCTCACCGCTGGTTTCATCGACCTGTGCCAGCACTTCCACTTCAGCCAGCTGAATATCCGTCAGGGATTTAATGATCGGCCGCAGATCTGACGTCAGGCTGGAGGTCTGGGCCTCCTGGCGCGGCAGATCGAGGAGATATTTGCGCAGACGATCGACCTGATAAATCAACGAACGCGGGTTCGTCCCGTCCAGCATGAGTAAGTCCAGACCAGAAATGATATTCATCTGCCCCCGGTAGCGACGGCGGAAAGAAATCAGCGCCTCAACGCTCATCAGCACCGACTCCAGAATTTGCTGTTGCTGTAGACCCGGCACCGCGGGGGTCAGCGTGTGCTTCAGCAGAATGGCGGTCAGGCGCGCCCGCTCGGCACGCCGGCCAATCTCCTGGAACCGCCAGTCCATCCCGCGCAGCATGCTTTCATGATTCAGCCCGGATAACGCCAGCAATGAGGTCACCAGATTATCCAGCGACTCTTCCGGCAGCTCCGGCAGCCCGTCCTGATAGGCAACCTCTACGGTGCGAATATAATCGCGTAATTCATTGATAATGATCCGCGTATCGGCCGAGAGCATCTCTTTGACCTGCTCGCCGCAGGCCAGCATATTGAGGATATTAAACTTGATGGAGCCGGTGCGTTGACCATCGCAAACCAGCGACGCGAGTTCATGATTGAGGTCGTCGGGGGCGTCGCTTTCTGGCACCGTTCCGGTCAGCGCAGATAACGCCGCCAGCAGAATGTCGCGGCTTTCAGGCATAAAATACTCCACGCCGTTGAGCTGCTTGAACAGAATACGGATCAGGCGCAGGCTCATCTCCGCGCGCTCCGCATAGCGGCCAAACCAGAACAGGTTTTCGATCACCCGGCTCGGCAGATTCCCCTCATCGCGAGGCAGAGAGTCCGCCAGCGTCGGCTGCACGGTATCCACGCTTTCCCCGAGTATCCACGTATCTTTACTGCGCGCGCCGGACAGATCGCTGACGATAAACGCCCCAGCTGACTCGGCGACTCGCGACAGGGTTCCGGGCATCACGCAGTACCCTTCCTCGGTGGCGACGGTGAACCCGCGGAAAATCGTCGGGCGATACTCAATGCGCTGATTATCCCAGACCGGAACCTGCGATCCCGGAACATAGGCCTGAGCCACGTAATCGTGCGGACGGGCAGAGATCTGCTGAATAATCTGCTGGCGGCTATCCGCATCGAGGCAATGGCCGTAGATACTTTTGCTGTCAAAACTGCGGTAAGCCGGTTTGATGATCAGCTGCTCAAGGTGGCTAATTACAAAATCGCGGTCTTCCGCCCGTCCGCACCACCAGGTTTGCACCGTGGGGATCGATAGCGGTTCACCAAGCAGATACTGGCTGATGTCCGCGAGGAATGCCAGCAGGGCCGGCGCTTCAAGCACCCCCGAGCCCAGCGGGTTTGCCAGCACCACGTTACCGTTGCGCACCACTTCCAGCAGCCCCGGCACCCCCAGTCGCGAATCGGCGCGCAGTTCCGTCTGGTCGCAGTAAGCATCATCCATCCGCCGCAAAATCACATCGACTTCCGACAGGCCATTCAGGGACTTCAGCCAGACCCTGCCGTTACGCACCGTCAGGTCGCCGCCCTGCACCAGCTGGAAACCGAGATAGTTCGCCAGATAGGCATGTTCAAAATAGGTGCTGCTGTAGGCGCCGGGCGTCAGAACCACAATGCGCGGGGTATCGGTTTTATGGCTGGCGAGGCTCGCCAGGGTATGGCGTAGCGCATGAAAGAACCCGGACAGCCGCCGCACATGGCTGGTGCGAAACAGCGAGGGCAGCACGCGGGAAACGGCGATACGGTTTTCCAGAACGTAGCCGGTGCCGCTCGGCGCCTGGGTGCGATCGCCAATGGCCACAAACTGACCATCGCCACCGCGCACTACATCGACCGCGTGGAAAATCAAATTGTGCGCCCCCGGCAGGCGGATGCCGTGGCACTGGCGCAGAAAGCCAGGGTGAGAAAAGATAATTTCCGACGGGATAATCCCGTCTTTCAGTAACCGCTGTTCGCCATAGAGATCTTTCAGCATCAGATCGAACAGCCGTGAACGCTGTGCCAGCCCGCGTTCCACGCTGGACCACTCCTCTTCCGCCAGCAGCGTCGGGATGATATCCAGCGCCCAGACGTTGGGCGACAGCGGATCGCCATTGAGGTTATAGGTCGCGCCATCATCGCGCAAAATACGCTGGGCCTGGCGAAGACGGTTTTCCATCCCCTCCACGCCCATCTCGCTGACGCTGTTAATCACTTCCGCCCAGTGCGGGCGGAGGGTGTTCGTCAGATCGCAGGCTTCGTTATAGATGGCTGTCGGCACATTCCCGACAGAGAAAGAGGCCGGCTCACAGGCCGGCGCGCTTGATTCAGAAAAAGAAGCTGTCATGTATGCTGATTACCCGGCTCAAAACTAAATCCTAGTAGACTTCCTGCGAAGGTCCAACGTATGCGGGTATTCGTCGCCAGGCTCTTCCGCAGGCGGAGCCATCGGGCGTGGAACCTGTTCGTGCTCATAGAATGTCCTGAGCGCGCTGAAGGCCGGCGGAGGGATCAACGCCCCCTGGGTGAAGCCATGATCCCAGAAGCGATTGACCCGCCGGGCCTCGGCTTCATTGCTGTTAACCGGCCGCGTGTCGTAATTACGCCCGCCAGGATGGCTGACGCGATAGCTACAGCCGCCAATGGAAAGCCCGTTCCAGGTATCGATCAAATCAAACACCAGCGGCGTATTGACCCCCAGCGTTGGATGCAGCGCCGACGGCGGCGCCCAGGCGCGATAACGAACCGCCCCCACCATCTCCCCTTGCCTGCCGGTCGCCCGCAGCGGCACGCGGCGGCCGTTGCACGCCAGCACGTAGCGACCTTCGGTCAACCCCGACAGGCGTACCTGAATGCGTTCGACGGAGGAATCCACGTAGCGCGAGGTTCCGGACAGCGTCACTTCTTCGCCCAGCACGTGCCACGGCTCGATGGCCCAGCGAAGCTCCAGCTCGATATCATCAATTTGCTGGCGCCCATAATGCGGGAAACGGAACTCTTCAAACGGCAACAGCCACGCCAGCCTGAACGGATAGCCATGCCGCTGCAGGTCATCCACCACCTCTTTGACGTCCTGCCAGACGTAATGCGGCAGCATAAACTTATCGTGCAGCTGGGTGCCCCACCGGACCAGCGGCTTGTGATACGGCTCGTTCCAGAAACGCGCTACCAGACAGCGGAGCAGCAGCAATTGCACCAGCGACATGCGGGAGTGCGGCGGCATTTCGAAGCCGCGGAACTCCAGCAGCCCCAGACGGCCGCTACTGCTGCCCGCGGCGTACAGTTTATCGATGCAAAACTCTGAGCGATGGGTATTCCCGGTGACGTCCACCAGCAGGTTGCGCATCAGCCGGTCCACCAGCCATGGCGTATCAACCAGCCCTTCCGGCATATTCTGGAAGGCGATCTCCATTTCATAGAGCACTTCATCGCGCCCTTCGTCCGGACGCGGCGCCTGGCTGGTGGGGCCAATAAACATCCCGGAAAATAAGTACGACAGGCCGGGATGATGCTGCCAGTAGGTCACCAGGCTGCGCAGTAGATCGGGACGCCGCAGCACCGGGCTGTCTGCCGGGGTCACGCCCCCCAGGGTCACGTGGTTACCGCCTCCGGTACCGGTGTGACGCCCATCCAGCATAAACTTCTCGGCCCCCAATCGGGTCTGGTGCGCCTGCTCGTACAGCGTTTCGATATGATGAACCAGCTCATCCCAGTGGCTTGCCGGGTGAATATTGACCTCGATAACCCCGGGATCGGGGGTTAACAGCAGCTTCTGCAAGCGCGGATCTTTCGGTGGCTCATAACCTTCAATCACCACCGGGAGTTGCAACGCGCTGGCCGTCGCCTCGACGGCGTGGATCAGGGCGACATAATTTTCCAGATGAGTGACCGGCGGCAGGAACAGATGGAGCTTGCCCTCGCGCGGTTCGAGGCACAGCGCGGTGCGGACTACGCTCTGGCTGCCGTTAGCCGTCGGTTTTTGTTGCTGTAGGGCCTGCCGGGCAACGGGGGTATCCGCCGCGTCCCCCAGCGCAAAGAGCGGCAGCGGCTCGCGCGGCTCGAAGGGATCGCGGTCGATAACCCGCTCATCTTCGGTGAGTGCCGGCAGTGAATTAAGCGGCAGACGGTAGCCCATGGCGCTGTCTCCGGGGATCAGCGTAATCAGCCCGCCGCGCATCGGCCAGGCGCTGCTCCGCCACTGCTGGCCCACAAACTCAACGGGCAGAATGTAGCCCGTCGCGCTTTCCATCCCGCGGCTCAGTAGACTGGCGAGCCGTCGCCGTTCAAGGTCATCATCAAGCTTCGCCTTCCTCGGGTCGGCCCCTTCCGGCAGCCCGCGTTCCAGCCACAGATAGTAGAGCGTATCTTCATACGCGGGTTGCAGATAGCCGTTATCGACGCCAAGCTGCCGACATAGCGCCTGACCAAAGCGCTGCGCATCAGCAATGTCGTGACCGTAATCTTGATCGACGCGGGCCAGCAGTTCCGGATCGTGCCACAGCGCCTCGCCGTCGGTGCGCCAGAAGCATCCCAGCGCCCAGCGCGGGACTTCCTCTCCCGGATACCACTTGCCCTGACCGTAGTGCAGCAGCCCCCCATGACTGAACTGCGCTTTTAGCCGCAGCAGCAGATCTTTGGCGAGACGTAATTTGTCCTTACCCAGCGCCTCGGTATTCCACTGTGCAGAATCCATATCGTCGATGGAGATAAATGTCGGCTCGCCCCCCATGGTCAGGCGCACATCGTTGGCCTGCAGCTCAACGTCAACGGCGCGTCCCAGCGCATTAATGTTCTGCCATTCATCTTCGCTGTAAGGCCGCGTGACTCGCGGATCTTCATGAATGCGCGTGACAATGTTGGTATAGCTGAATTCACATTCGCACGGGTCGGTTGCGCCGGTAATCGGGGCTGCAGACTGCGGGTCGGCCGTACAGGCTAAAGGAATATGCCCTTCGCCAGCGAACAGGCCGCTGGTCGGATCCAGCCCCACCCAGCCGGCGCCGGGAAGATAGACTTCACACCAGGCGTGCAGATCGGTGAAATCCTGTTCCGGGCCTGACGGACCGTCGAGCGCTTTGACATCGGCGGTCAGCTGCACCAGATAGCCGGAGGCAAAGCGCGCAGCCAGCCCCAGATGACGCAGTATCTGCACCAGCAGCCACGAGGTATCTCTGCACGAGCCTTTTTGCAACATCAGGGTTTCCTGACAGCTTTGCACCCCCGGCTCCAGGCGAATGCCATAGGCAATTTCGTTGGCCAGCCGGCTGTTGAGCTGTACCAGGAAGGTCACGATGGGCACCATTTCCTCGCAATCAACGCTGTCCAGCCACGCGTCCAGTTCAGGGCTCTGCTCGGTTATCTTCAGATACGGCGCGAGTTCTTCCTGCATCAAGGCATCATACGCAAAGGGAAAATACTCGGCATACTCTTCAATAAAGAAGTCGAACGGGTTGATCACGGTCATGTCCGCGATCACCTCCACCGCAAACTCCAGCCGTTTCATCTTTTCAGGAAACACCAGCCGCGCCTGATAGTTACCGAACGGATCCTGCTGCCAGTTAATAAAGTGGTCTTCGGGCGTCACTTTCAGCGAGTAGCCATGAATATGGGTACGTGAATGGGGCGCTGGCCGCAGGCGCAAAATATGCGGCGCTACGTTGATCAAACGATCGAACTCGTACGTCGTAGTATGTTGAATCGCAACCCGGATGGTCATACGGCATCCCCTTGCAGGAAATGAAACCAGTTATCGGTAATCAGGTGATGAAGCGCGATCAGGCTAAGCTGAACCTCATTGAGATACAGGCTGAATTCGCGGTTCAGATCGTGTGAATTATCGACGCCCCGGGTTGCAAGCAGAAGACTGTCGATGTGATCGGAAACGGCCGACGCCCGCGGCAGTTCAGCGGCGGCCAGCTTGATTTGCTGCAGGCAATAGCGCTGCGAACGGGGGAAATGCCCATCGGTGAGCAGCAGCGTCACCACCAGCGAGCCTTTAATCGAACAGCGCATCACCCGGCGAAAGCTGAGATAGGCGCTTTGCGATTTGAGCACCTTAGACCACACCACCTGGCCTAGCTTGATGCTCTCTTCTTCACGCGCCTGCATCATCAGCGAGTTCGCGGCGTCCAGAATGCGGGTGTTCATATCGGCGCGCTCCAGATAGCGCCCCATATTGAGAAAATGCCAGCCGGCATCGCGGCTCATCGACCCGGTCAGCAGACCGATAATTTTCTGGCAGCCTTCAATTACGGTATTGAGATAGGTATGCCGTTCAGAGCGGTTGATCCCCTGGCGGATATTCTGTCTGGCGTAGAGATCCAGTTCATTAATCAGCTCCCACATTTCGCCCGGCACCACATCGCGGCTGGTCCGGATATTTTCACGCACCATTTTTAATGACGACAGCAGCGAGTCGGGGTTGCTCTCGTCGGCCAGCAGAAACTTCAGCACATTGCGCTCGTCTTTAATCTTATAGCGCTGGCTGAACAAGGCGACGCCGCTGTTAATTTCGATCAGGTTATACCAGGAAACGGCGATATCGCGTGGCAGATCGTAAAGCAGGTCGTCATACACGCTGACTAACCGTGCGATATTCTCCACACGTTCCAGATAACGCGCGCTCCAGTACAGGCGCGCCGCAACTCTTGATAGCATGTTCATTTGCGTTTGCTCTCCACGATCCAGGTATCCTTGCTGCCGCCGCCCTGCGATGAGTTCACCACCAACGAGCCTTTTTTCATCGCCACCCGCGTCAGGCCGCCGGTCGTCACGTAGGTCTCTTTGCTTTGCAAAATAAACGGGCGTAAATCAAGGTGGCGCGGCTCGAGATAATCTTTGGCAATGAGCGCCGGTGCGGTGGAGAGCTTCAGCGTCGGCTGAGCAATATAATTTCGCGGATTTTGCTGGATCAGTTCGGCAAACATCTGCTGCTCTTTTTTGGTCGAGTGCGGCCCGACCAGCATGCCGTAACCGCCGGATTCGTTGGCCGGTTTGACCACCAGCTTATCCAGATTCTGCAGAACGTACTCGCGGTGGTCATCATTCTGGCAGAGGAAGGTTTCGACATTCGGGAGAATCGGCTCTTCGTCGAGATAGTAACGGATCAGGGCCGGGACATACGCATAGACCACCTTGTCATCCGCCACCCCGGCGCCAGGCGCGTTAGCCAGCGCCACGTTTCCGGCTTTCCAGGCCCGCATCAGGCCAGGCACGCCCAGTACCGACTCAGGATGGAAGACTTCCGGGTCGAGGAACATATCGTCAATGCGCCGGTAAATAACGTCCACCCGCTCTGGACCGTAGATCGTTTTGGTGTAGACGCAGTCGTCGTCGCCGACAAACAGATCGGCGCCCTCTACAAGTTCAACCCCCATTTGCTGGGCCAGGAAGGCATGCTCGAAGTAGGCGGAATTATAAATCCCCGGCGTCAGCACCACGATTTCCGGGCGTTCAATCTGCCGCGGCGACAGGGCCGTCAGGGTTTCCAGCAGCTGCGCCGGATAGGCGTCAATCGGTTTGATATCGTCACTTTCAAACAGTTCCGGCAGGACGCGCTTGGTAATGGCGCGGTTTTCCAGCATATAGGAGACGCCGGAGGGAACCCGCAGGTTATCTTCCAGGACGTAGAACTGCCCGGTTTCATCCCGAACTAAATCGGTGCCGCAAATATGCGCCCATACGCCATACGGCGGCGACATGCCGACACACTCGGGACGGAAATTTTTCGATTCCTTAATGATATATTCGGGAATGATGCCGTCTTTGATACACAGTTGTTCGTTGTAGAGGTCATTGATAAAGCGGTTCAGGGCGGTAAGACGCTGCTTGAGGCCGGTTTCGGCTATCGCCCAGTCCTTGGCATCAATGGTGCGGGGAATAATATCGAATGGCCAGATCCTGTCGATATTGCCTTTATCGGTATACACCGTGAAACTGATGCCCATTTCCTGAATTGTCGCCTCCGCCGTCAGACGACGCTTTTCCAGTTCGTCCGGCGGCAGTGAATCAAGGCATTGGATCAATCGCTGTGCGGAAAGGCGGGGATTCCCCTCATGGTCGATCAGCTCGTCGAAATAGACATCGGCTTCGTAGTTTTTTATGAGTTTATGCATCAGCATTGTTCCTTGTTAAATAGCCGATCGTGGCAATAGTTACTTCACCTACACGAAACCCGCCCCCTTTCATTTACCCGAAATAGTGAATACCGTTATCGTTACGCTTACAAAGATAAGCATAAAGCATGCCATTGATTATCATGTTTACTATCAATGACATAAAAACATCGCTGTCGTCTTGTTCACGGACGAACTGCATCATCATGATGCAGGGAAATTTCAGTGGGGCACCAAAATAAGATAGTGCTGTGGGTTCTGACGGATGGCCTGAATTTTCCGTTGCGGAGAATATTAATTGGCAGTAAAAGCAGCCCGAATAAGCGTAAACTGGCGGGACCTTAAACGGATGTAACCCAGGAAGAAACGCCTGGACAGGGAGCGGTGATATGGTGAACAAAGTCTTACTGCTGGCAATTCTGGTCAGTCTGGCAACGGGATGCGCGCCGTTGCAGCCTTCCGGGTGCCATAAAACCACAGCAACAGGGAGTTGCGGTTCAGGACGCTGGGAAGATCAAGACGAATGGGGAGCCCAGGCGCGAGCCATCAAAGCAGCTATCGATGCTCAGGTGGAAGACCCGCAACGCTGGGAAGGGAAAAAGTGCCGGTTGCATCTTGAATTTGCTAAAGATGGTACGGTTTTGAACATCTCAACCAGCAAGGGTAATAAAGCCTATTGTGAAGCGCTAAGATCTGCAGCCCGCAAAGCCACGTTCCCGGGCTTCACCAATCCAGAGGTCTATCGCGATTTTCAAAAATCGGGGTTTGATATGCGTGGATAACCCAGCTCCGGGCATGGCCAGAGCTGAATTAATATGGGGTTGATCTGCAAACTTACTGAGGGCGCAATTCGCCGTACTTGTAGGCCGCCGTGGCGCCACCGTCTATCAGCAGATCGCTGCCGGTGACGTAGGTACCATTTGGCCCAAAAAGGAATTCCGCCAGGGCGGCGATTTCATCCGCCGTGCCCCCGCGGCCAGCCGGGGATTTTGCCAGCATATCGCGATAGAAGGCGCCCCTTTCCGGGCTGTTAAGTTCGTCATAGGCCAGCGGCGTAAAGACGATACCGGCGCTGATACAGTTAATGCGCGCCCCGCGCTTTCCTTCGCCCGCAGTAAGATTTTCCGGTTTATTTCGGGTCGATACAAAAATAAGCGTACTAGTATTGGTTATCATTTCCCTTTTGCATTAAATTAAAAACGCTGGTACAACAACCTATTATCTATTCCATGTTCCCTGCCGCTACCCCCTGCAAGTCGCCATTTTTAAGCCTCGTCCTATACGTGTAGTCCCATCCCCACAGAAGAATCAGGTATCACTGATGTTGCTATCCTGTGAACCAGGTAGAATTAGTCCTGTTCCAACGAACTGGATTTAATGTACTAAAGAATATATGCATTTTTATGTTGTTGATAAGCGATGTCGGTTAGCGAAGTTCTATCCTGCCTGTATGTCAATAATTCGCAGTATATATCAGGTCTACATCAAGTCATTACGATGAGGGGAGCAAAAATGCCTCGTCGTAAATATGGTTTGTTTGAATGAATGCGCCGGACGGAACATTCACACCAGCCTCTTTTACTTTATATAAAGAAGAAGCAGACCGGATGTGAATCTCTTTGTCACAACATAGTGCACGCAGGAATAAACAACAATTCCTGAATAGACTTTACCGCAATCAACAGGCTGTCAGGTCTGATTGGTTTGCGGAGATGATGAAAACATTAATGAATGTCGTTAACTCATCAAAATCACATTTAACATTAACTTATTATTGGATTTATATATGAAAAAGATTGCTTTGATCTCCGCGATTACCACTATTCTGTCTTTCAGCGCACTGCAGGCCGCCAATGCTGCCGATGGCGTAATTAACTTCACCGGTAATATTACCGGCACCGCCTGTGTTGTCGATCCTTCGACTATTGCGCAGCCGGTTGACCTGGGCACCGTTTCTACCAGCGCGTTCGCTGGCGGCACCGGTACCACTGCTGCGGCTAAGCGTTTTAACATCGTACTGACCTCTTGCCCGGAAAGCATTTCCAGCGCCAGCATCCGTTTTGATGGCGTCACCGACAGCCCCAACACCTCTATCCTGGCGCTGAGCAATGGTCAGACTGCCACCAACGTTGGCGTTGCCCTGTATGAGCAAGACAGCACCACGCTGATCCCGGTTGGTTCTTCCTCCGCCAGCGTCGCGCTGCAGGAAAACGTCGATAACACCCTGACCTACTTCGCAAAATACATGGCAACCGGTGCAGTCGGTGTCGGTACCGCGAACTCTTCAACGGCCTTTACCGTTATCTATCAGTAATCAATAAAGGGCCATTCGTGGCCCTGAATTCTTCTTTCAGGATAACTTATGTTTGCAAAAGTATTTAAAACCGCCGCGCTTGGCTCGCTGTTAGCTTCCTCATTCGCCTTCAGCGGCGTTGAAATTGGCGGTACCCGCCTGTTATCTGCAACGGCGGACCACCCTGCTGTTCATGCTCGCTCAGGCGATCGATAAGCAGCAGCTCACGCCGTTTATTCAGCCGATCGTTGAGGCGCGTTCCGGGAACGTCGTGGCCGGTGAAGTGCTGCTGCGCTGGGTGCACCCGCGGCTCGGCCCCATCGCACCGGACCGGTTTATTCCCCTCGCCGAACAGCACGGACTCATTACCCGCATCACGACGTTCTGTCTGCAGTCTGTTGCCAGTATTGCGGCCGCTTCGGGGCTGAATGAGCAAGAGGAAACGATGCTGTTTTTTAACGTGTCGGCCGACGACTTTAAAAGCCAGCAGATCCTCGAAAGCTGCCAGCGCTTCCTGCAGCAGACCGAAAAAACGCGCTTACGTATTGGCCTCGAAATGACGGAACGCGACAGCGTTGAAGATACCGCGGCGGTGACGGCCCTGTGCGCGCGTCTGGAGGCGCTCGGTATCCCGCTGTCGATTGATGATTTTGGTACCGGCAATGCCAATTATCACCACCTGATGCGCTTCCGCCCTCGCTACATCAAGATAGATAAGCTGTTTACCGCCGATATCGAAAACGATACGGCAAAAGCTGCGATTGTGCGCAACATCATCGCTATCGCCAGAGAAATGCAGTGCATGACCATCGCCGAAGGGGTCGAAACCGCAAGCCAGATGGCAACGCTGGCGGCACTGGGGGTGTCGCATTTTCAGGGCTATTTCTTTGCCAGGCCCGTTGACGCGGCAGCGTTTTTCCGCGACCGCTGTGGCGGGTTCGGCCATCGACTCGAAATATAATCCTATGATATATATCGCCATGTTAATTCTGCGACCGACGGCATTTTTGTGACTCACCTGCTGGACATGGCCCTACATCCTTAACCGCGCCAGCCGCCGTCGGCAATACCCACAACAATAAGGTTGCTACGATGATGACACAAAGGGAACGGCTCGCTGGTGGATATTTATATACCGATATGGGGGAAGGCATGCCAGAGGAGCGCCTGCGCGGAAAGACGCTGACCTTTGAATTTAACCACACCTCGCCGGCGGAACCGGAAAAACGCGTGGCGCTGATCCGCCAGTTAATGGGCAGCGTCGGTAAAAACGTGTGGATTGAACCTCCGCTGCATGTCGCCTACGGCAGTCAGATCACCCTCGGTGACAACTTCTATGCCAATTTCAATCTTGTCGTGGTTGACGACGGTAAAGTAGTTATCGGCAATAACGTCATGATTGCCCCGAACGTCACCATCTCAACCACCGGCCATCCGGTCGATCCGACCGTGCGCATCACCGGCCAGCAGTTTTCGCAGACCGTCACGCTGGAAGACAACGTCTGGATCGGCAGCGGCGCGGTCATTAATCCCGGGGTGACCATCGGTCGCAACAGCGTCATCGGCGCCGGCAGCGTGGTGACCAAAGATATCCCGGCTGACGTGGTGGCCGCAGGCGTGCCCTGCCGGGTACTGCGGCCGATCGGCGAACAGGACCGGCAGAACGCGCTGGCGGGCCTGCCGCAACCGGCGGTGACGACGGAGTAAGTAAGGGATCCAGCGCCGGACGCATCTGCCCGGCGCTGAACAAGACGAGAGCTATCGGGACGCGGTGGCGCTATGCTGGCGGATAAACCGCGCGCGCCAGGGTTTCAGCACCATAATCGCCAGCGCGGCGGTGATGAAATCCAGCCCGATGGCGCAGCTGAAGACTACGTGCCAGCCGTGAGTATGCTGATACAGCAGCGCCGCCAGCGGGCCGCCGAAAATCGAGCCGATACCCTGCGAGATATACAGCCAGCCATAGTTTGAACTCGCGTACTCGCTGCCAAAGGTATCGGTCAGCGTCGAGGGGAAGAGTGAGAAAATTTCTCCCCAACCGAAGAACACCACCCCGGACAGCAGCACGAACAGCAGCGGATCTTCCCGGCACGCCAGCCACAAGCTCATCGCCACCCCTTCGAGGGCGAAGGCGATAAACATCGTGTTTTCCCGGCCATAGCGATCGGAGATAAAACCAAACAGCGGGCGCGTCAGACCATTGGTAAAACGGTCGATGGTCAGCGCCAGCGGAAGTGCCGCCATGCCGAAGACCACCGCTTTACTGATGCCAAAATCTTCCGCGAAGACCGCCATTTGCGAAGTCACCATTAACCCCGAGGTCGACATCATCGCCATCATGGCAAACATCAGCCAGAACAGCGGTTGGCGCAGCATTTCGCGAGAGGTAAACTGACGGGTATTCTGCGCGACGGTCTGGCTGACCGGCATCGCTTCGCGCTCGGGCGGTAGCTTCAGTCCCTGGCTGGCGATCAAACCCACCGCGGCGAAAATCAGCCCGAACACCGTCATGGTCTGTTCAAGCCCGTAGCTGCCCAGCGAGACGGAGATCGGGAAGGTGGTCATGATCGCCCCCATGCCATACCCCGCTGCGACGGCGCCGGCGGCAAACCCGCGATTGCGCGGAAACCAGCGCACCATTAAACCGACCACGCCAATATAGACAATCCCGGTACCGAGCCCGCCGATGCAACCGTAGACCAGGTACAGCGCCGCCAGGCCGCTGACATGGGCGGAGAGTACCCAGCTCAGTCCGGCCATCACCGTGCCGATGGAGATAAGCAGACGGGGGCCGAATCGCTCAACCAGTCGCCCCTGGAAGGGTGAGAAAAAGGTCTGCAGGATAATCAGCAGCGAAAAGGTGACCTGTAATTCCGCCAGCCCGACGCCCAGTTTCTCGGTCAACGGGCGGGTCAGCAATGTCCAGACATATTGTGGACTGGAAATCGATGCCATACAGATCAGGCCCAGCGTGAGTTGTGTCCATTTGCCAAATTTGGCTACAGCCAAAGATTCTCTAAGAACGGTCATAAGCAAGCTCCAACAATCCGTTAGCAACGTATAAAAACCCCAGCCGCGGCGCACTCCTGCATCCAGTGTTTGAATTCCTCGAAAACACGGCCTATCCCGGTTCACAGCAATACTTACACTGCTAAGCATTAAGCGTGCCACGTTGAACAGTGGATGTTTATCAATGGGTTAGATTGAATTTCGGCGTGCTGGAGGTCAAAATGGCTGGTGTTGCACCGACGAAGTGCGGCCGGTTGTTCCTGCAACGTGCAGCGCCGTGGCGGTTGCCCAACGAAAAATGCGCCCGCAGGCGCATGAGTAAAGGAGTAAAGGAAGAGGGTGTCGCGCTAGCGGCTGGCGATGGTCGAGGTCACCCGGACGCTGGCGAAAACCATCACCATGGCGCTGATCAGCAGCAGCCCGCTGCCGGCAAAGACCCCGCTGGCGCCGGTGAGGTCGAACACCGCCCCGCCACCGGCCGCACCGGCGCTGATTGCCAGCTGAATTGACGCCACCAGTAAGCCCCCCGCGCTTTCCGCCTCGTCCGGTACCGTGGTCGCCAGCCAGGTGGACCAGCCGACCGGCACCAGGCCGAAGGCAAAGCCCCACAGGGCGACCAGCAGTCCGTCCACCATCGCGATATGCCCGAAGGTGACCATCATCAGTGCCAGCAGACCCATCACGAGCGGCACCAGCGCCAGCGTCAGGCGCAGGCTGCGGCTCAGCAGATGCCCGGCGATAGAGGTCCCGACGAAGTTCGCCACCCCAAAGCCCAGCAGGATCAACGACACCCCTTCCACGCTGGCCTGAGCCACGGTTTCAAGGAACGGACGCAGGTAGGTGAAAAAGGCAAAGTGCCCGCTGAAGATTAAAATGGTCGCCAACAGCCCGCCCACCATGCCGGGACGACGCAGGACCTTAAGCAGCGTGGCAAAGCTACCGGTGCTTTCCGGGCGCATCGATGGCAGAACCCACAGCTGCCACAGCAGCGCCACCAGGCTCGGCACCGTGCACAGGATAAACACGTTGCGCCAGCCAATCAGCCCGCCTAAATAGCTGCCCAGCGGCGCGGCCACCACGGTCGCAATCGACACGGCGGAGAAGATCACCGCCAGCGCTTTTGGCACGAAGGCCGCCGGCACCAGGCGCATCGCCGTGGCGGTGGACATTGACCAGAATCCGCCGATGGCCACCCCGAGCAGCAGGCGTCCCAGCAACAGAAACTCCAGCGAGCTGGCGAAAGCCACCATCAGGCTGGAGACGATCTGCAACAGCGAAAAGAACATCAGCACCCAGCGGCGGTCGATATTTTTAGTCGCCGGGGTGATCAGCAGCCCGGTCACCAGCGCCACCAGGGCCGTGGCGGTAACCGCCTGCCCCGCCATCCCTTCACTCACCCGCAGGCTGGCGGCCATCGGGGTTAACAAACTGGCGGGAAGAAACTCTGCAACGATCAGGCCGAAAACGCCCAATGCCAGAGCATAGACGGCGCGCCACGCGGGTTTGGCCGTAGCCATCTCCGCTTCGGCAGTTATGCAGGAACTCATATACATCTCTCCAGAATAATTAACATTGCGACAAGCGTAGGGGTTTCCGTTCGGACGATCTATGATGCATACTCTGCAATTATTGATAATTCGTCCGGGATTGTTTTGATGACACGCCAGCCTATCGATCTCACCAGTGAACTCCTGCGCGGCATGCGCCTCTCCGGCGTCCATTACCGCCGCATCGAACTTGGTTCTCCGTTCGGCGTCGCGTTTAACGCGGTCCCCGGCAGAGCCCAGTTCCACTTTGTCAGCCGTGGCCCGGTGCAGCTGCAGATGGCCAGCGGCCAGCAGCTAACGCTGGAGAGCGGCGACGCGCTGTTTATTCCCAACGGCGAGAGCCATACCTTTATGTCCGATGCGCAGGCGCCGGTGATTGACGTGATGCAGCTCGCCAGCGAGACGGTGTGCAACACCGTCTGCTGCGTGAAAGGCGATAGCGCCTGCAAAACGGCGGACAACACGGTTATCTTCAGCGGATGTATGGATTTTGAACTGGGGGGAATGCAGCCGCTGGTCAAGGCGATGCCGGAAGTGATGCTGGTCAGCCGGCTGTTGAAAACCTGGCCTGAAATTCACCCGCTGCTGCTGGCGATGGAGCGAGAGTCACTCACCCGTCAGGCGGGCTATGCCGGGATTCTGGCGCGTCTGGCCGATGTGGTGGCGGCACTGATCGTCCGCGGTTGGGTTGAATGCGGCTGCGGCAACGCCACCGGCTGGGTGCAGGTGCTGCGCGATCCCCGCCTGGCCAGGGCAATCTATGCCATGCATCAGCAGCCCGGCGTCAACTGGAAGGTTGAAGCCCTTGCCCGCGAAGCCGGAACCTCGCGATCCGTTTTCGCCGAACGCTTCCTCGCCGCCACCGGCACCACCCCGGCGCGCTATCTGACGGAGCTGCGGATGCGGCTGGCGGTGCAGTATATTTCCCAGGAGGGCCAGGCGCTGGAGAAAGTGGCCTTCAGGCTGGGTTACAGCTCGCTGGCGGCCTTCAGCCGCGCCTTTAAGCGCATTACCGGTAAAGCCCCGGGCGCGCTGCGCGGCGAAACGGCACAGTAAGCGCGCCCCGCTTTTATTTCTTATTCTGCCAGTTGGCCCACGGATTATCGGCCGGCGGCGTGGCGGGCTCAGACGCTGGCTCATCCAGCGAATCAATATAGAGCGCTTCGACTTCTTTGCGCGCCCATGGTGTACGGCGCAAAAACTTCAGGCTCGATTTGATGCTCGGGTCGCTCTTAAAACAGTTGATGTTGATCCGTTTTGCCAGCTCGGCCCAGCCGTATTTTGCCACCAGGGCATTCAGCAGGGCCTCAAGGGTGACGCCGTGAAGAGGATCTTTCGAAGGCTGCATTGCGATGTGTGTTCCTGATACCGTGGAAATGCCGCACACCATACTGGCTACGCCCGCCCGGTGCAAGGGAGGGCATCGCTTTTGCCTGCGATTAAACCCATTCCGCTACCCGCGTTCCACTTTAGCAATCTTCGCCGGCAGTCCCTGGCGCACGGAAGCGCCCGTGACCCAGTCCAGCCACGGCCCAGGCACTTTCCGGGTGGGGTCGGCAAAACCAAGATCATTGAGATTGACGCCTGAGGCAATATGGTTTTTTTGCGCCATGGGCACACCGTCCAGCCAGTGCTGTCGCGCCCCCATCTCCTTATGCCCGTACCCGTGCTCCATGGCGATCACCCCCGGCATTACCCCGGAGAGCACGCTGACCTGTACCTCAACGCTGCCGCCTGGCGTGCTGATACGCGCGATATCCCCATGCTGCAGACCATAACGCTTACCGTCGTCAGGATGGATTGCCACCAGTCCGCTTGGTTTCACGTGGTGCAGGCGTTCAATCACGGTGGACGAGCTGCTCATGACATTCGATTTAAACGACATCAGTTTCAGCGGCCATTGCGATAGCGGATAGACCGCCTCCAGCGCCTGACCATCCGCCATGCGGGCCGGATACCAGGTCGGACAACCGCTGTAGCGCTCGCCGGTCATCGCATGGCGGTATCCCGCCACCTGTGGATTCCAGATTTGCAGTGGCTTTTGCCACTCCACTCCGACCGTATCGCCTCGACGACCGGAGGCCTGCGGCGCAAAGCGGCCACCCCGGCAGTAGAGAAACGCCACGGGCAAGGCCTCATCGGGTTTTAAAGTACTGCGGATGTCCGGATAAATACGCTCAACCCCCGACAGCGCGATATCCTGGGCTTCGGCAGGCGGCAGCGGTTTTTGCCCGGCAAAGGCGATATTGGCGGCCACCCGCAGGTAGTAATCTTCGGCGCGGTGTAGCCCCTGCATTACGCCCTGGGCATCGGGTATCGCCTGGTCGCCGAAGCCGGGGAGTCCCATGCGTTTAGCCACCGCAATGCAGAAGGCTTCCATCGAGACCGCTTCTCCCTGCGCCGTTTTCGCCGTGGCTGGCGACACCACCGGCCAACGGGCGGTTGAGGTTTTAGTGGCTACGCCGCCCCAGGGAGCGCTGAATCCCCAGCTCTCGAAATTATGCGTATCCGGAACGATGTAATCGGCAAATGCCGTCGTCTCGTTCATAAAGGCATCGATGGCGATAAACAGCGGCAGATGCTGCGGATCGCGCAAGCGTTGCTCGATCACGCTCCGCAGTCCCGGTACGCCGTACAGCGGGTTTGCCATATTGGAGATCCACGCCTTGAGCGGATACGGATAGCCCGCCAGCGCCGAAGGTAAGATCTCGGTCAGCTGCCCGGCGGCAAAGGGATACCACGGCGCTTTCGCCGGCCACGGTGAATGCTGTCCGGCGAGCTTCTCGCGATACTCATCCGACTGCGCATAATCGGCTTTGCTGCGGGCGATATTGAGGCCTTTGGGCGCCACTTTACCGGGGAACTGCGCAAGGTCGTAGCGCGGCCCGCTGGCCTCGCCGTTAAATTTCCCACCACCGACAAACACCCCGCCGCTGAGGCTCATATTGCCCAGCAACACGTTCAGCATCATCACCGACCAGGCGTTATAAAAGCCGTTGCCGGACATCATGCCGCCGTGCGTCACCACCGCGGCTTTACGCCCGTGACGGGTAAAGGCCTTCGCCAGCGCAATAATTTGTTTTTCCGCCACCCCGCACAGCTGACTGTATTCGGCGAGGGTGAAGCGATCGGCGGACGCTTTCAGGCACTGAAAGCTGCTTTTTACCGCCACCTGGGAGCCGTCGTGTAGGGTCACGGTTCGATCAACCAGCAGTTCACCGCGATCGCACTGGCTCACCGGAACCACCTCGCCCTGCGGGTTAACCACCAGAGGCTCATCGTTCTCGCGGGTTTCACCGCTCAGCGCCGATGCGCTCAGGTGCTGCCCTGCCAGCGGATGCTGTGCGTCGGCGATCACCAGCCAGCTGGCATTGGTCCAGCTTTTCTCCCCGGCACGCTGCATCGCATCACGACCGGTCAGAGCCAGATACTCAGCCATATAGCGCTGGTTATCGATAATCCAGCGGATCATCGCCATCGCGAGGGCCGAATCGGTGCCCGGCAGCACCGGTAGCCAGTGACCATGGTCGTCGGCGAGTACCGTGGTTAACGGTAATGCCGGGGCCACCACCACATAATTGAAGTCGCGACGCACGCGGGCGCTGGCCAGCTGGCGAGCCTGGCGTTTAAAGGGGTTGCCCGACTGCGCCGGCGAGGTCCCCATAAACAGCGCGAACTCCACCTGATCCCAGTCCGGTTTAACATGAGGGTTCTTATCGAGATCGCCCAGCAGCGCCCCGGAACCGGCACGATACGCCAGGCCGCAGTACGCGCCGTGGGCGCCAAAATTCTTGCTGCCGAAGCTGTGCTGGGCGAAACGGCGGAAAAAGCCGTCCCGACCTTCATCGCTGGTATTGGTGGCCAGCAGCTGATTGGCTTTCGGGCCATAGGCCGGGTGACGCGGATCGACCGGGGTGGTCAGGTCACGAATGGCCCTCAGCCCCTCAACATGGCCTTCACCAAACAGATTGCCGCCTTCCACCACCTCTTCAATCAGTTGTTCAAAACTGATGTGCTGCCATTTCCCTTCCCCACGCTTGCCGGCCCGCTTCATCGGCGTGAGCAGGCGCAGCGGGCTGGTCAGGCTTTCCAGTAACGTGGCGCCCCGTGCGCAGGCGGTAGATCGCGACGCCAGCCCGCTTTCACCGGCCAGTTTGTTCATCGCCTCGGCGAAAGGCATCATGCTGTCGAACGGTTGCTCATGGGACAGCGGATGCCAGGGATTGCCGGCGATCCGCAATACCGTATTCGTCTGTTTGTCCACCCGCGCGCGGATCCCGCACAACGTCCAGCAGCCAAAACATTGGGTCATGGAAACCGCCTGTCCGGAGTTACCCTGCCAGCCATTCTGCGCCGCGCCTTCCGGAACCAGGGCGTTGCCGTAAATATGATCGCGCGTCACCTTGCCTGAGGTCCCGTTAACCAGACCCTCGACCGCTCGTTTCGCGACATCGCGATAGCTCAGGCCAAACGCCGCAAAGCCACCGGCGGCGACACCTATTTTCAACCATTGACGACGAGTTAACTTAGCCATGCTGGACTCTCCTTGAAAACCAATTCACGCACTCCCCAATCACGATCATCAGCGCCAGCCACAGGCCGAATGTCCCGACAATGGCCAGCAGGCCATCGGTCCCCATCGGCAGCTGGTAGTCATTACTGAGGGCGTTGTATTTCGGTATCACCTGCCCGCCGATCAGCCATGTCCAGCGCAGGAGCCAGCACAGCCCGGCCACGATAACCACGTTGATCAGTAGCAGGACACGCGGCGGTACGCGGCAACAGCTGTACAACGCGATCGCCATCGCCGCGGCCCATAGCAGGATGCCGGCGATCAGATCGCTGCGAATTGTGCTGGCGAGGTGCCACTGTTGACGCAGTGCGGCGCCGGATAGCGTTTCGCCGTGGTACCACGCCAGCAGGCATCCGCCCAGCAGTGCGAGCATCGCCAGTTGCCCTTGTGCCAGCGGACGCATCAAGCCGCTGTGCCGCCGATAAATCAGCGCCAGCATCGCCAGCAGCGCGCACATGGCGCTGATAAACATCACCAGCGGAAACCAGTAGCTGAACCACAGCGGTCTGGCGCGCACCACCGAGACTTCCCGCCCGGTATACAGCAGCAAGCCGATGGCGGCGATGGCGCTGGCCACAGCAATCCAGCGCCGCCACGGCGTCTCGCGCCCGGTCAGTTTGCGCAGGTGAAAAAGAACAAACCACGCCCCGACCAACAGGGTGAACAACGGCAGCAACAGCGCTCCCCACGGCATCCACGACCACGGCGTTGGCCAGGCATAAAAATGCCAGAACCGCGCGGTCTGATGCAGGTCGGCGGTCAGCGCCAGCGGCGCGGTGATGCCGCAGGTCAACGCCAGGAATAAGCAGGTGCCTTCGATTCGCTCGCGCCAGGCGGGCTGCACCCAGCGCACCCCGCAGGCCACCAGTACCGCGCAGGTCGATACGCCAATAAAAAAGAAGTACTGCACGGCCCAGGGTAGCCAGGTGACCGGCTGCGGCTGCGCGACAATTTCAGAGATGTTCATGTTCGACCTCCTGCCACAGTGCGGGCTGAGCGCGGCCCTGAAGCGGTGAGACAAACGCCTCGTCGAGCCCCAGGTAAAAGACGTGAGGCGCGGTGCCGTTCTCCGGCTTAAGCACTTTGATCTCATCCCAGTGCGCCGCCAGCAGCGTGCTGATCGTACTGTCGGGATCTTTTAAATCACCGATGATTCTGGCCCCGCCCACGCAGGATTCGACACAGGCAGGCAGCAGCCCCGCTTCAAGCCGGTGGGCGCAGAACGTGCATTTGTCCGCCGTCTGGGTGGCATGGTTAATGAAACGGGCATCGTACGGGCAGGCCTGCACGCAGTAGGCGCAGCCGACGCAGCGGGTGTTGTCGATCACCACGATGCCGTCTTTTCGTTGAAAGGTGGCCTGTACCGGACAGACCGGCACGCACGGCGGATTATCGCAATGGTTACACAGCCGGGGCAGCAAGACGTTGGTCACCTCATCGCGATGCTCCAGCATCACCTGGTACTGATTGACGGTGGTGCGAAACGCCCCCTGCGGGGTCTGGTTTTCGATGGTGCAACTCACCGTGCACGACTGGCAACCGATGCAGCGACGCAGGTCGATCAGCATCGCGTAACGGTGCGCCTCTGAGCCGCCATGGCGTTGCGGCTGGAAGGTGGTGCCCGCTTGCGCCAACGGCACCAGAGAGGCGCCGGCGGTGACCACGCCCAGTGTCTTCAAAAAATGTCGCTTACTGATGTCCATGTTGTTCTCCACCCAGTGCGCGGCGAGGGAAAGGATTAGGGATGGTATTACCTAACCAAATGTGATTAGTTACAGTCTAAAAATCCTGCCGGGTCTGGCTCTATTGTGGTTAACCACATAAACGAGGCGGGCTTGATCTGGCGCAATAGAAAGGGGTCATTTGTCGCATGGAGCGCATCACAACATTCCTTATGGTGCTCATCGTTAGCGCGCTGACCTCCCCTGTTTTCGCGGCCGACTGGACCATCGGTATCCTGGCATTGCGCGGCGATGCAGCCACCCGCCAGCACTGGCAACCGCTGATCGATGGGTTAAACCGCAGCGTCCCCGATACCCGTTTTCAACTCCTTCCCCTCGACCTTAACGAGATGCGCGAGGCGGTGAACACCGGCCGCGTCCAGTTCGTGCTGACCAATCAGGCGCAATTCGTCCAGTTAAACAGCCACTATCATTTGCGCTGGCTGGCCTCGCTGCGTTCGGGGGACGGGGCGACGGCCGAGAGCATGGCGACCGGTAGCGCCATCCTGGTTCGCCGCGACAGCCCGATCCAACAGCCGGCGGACCTGACGGGGAAAACCCTGGGCGCGGTCGATGCGCAGGCGTTTGGTGGCTATTTGCTGGGCTATCGCGAATTGCAGAAGGCCGGTTTACAGGTGGACGACCGGCTGACGGTGCGCTATATGGGTTTTCCGGCGGATGCGCTCCTGTACCTGCTGCGTGAGAACGCCATCCAGGCGGCGATTGTCCCGGTGTGCTTGCTGGAGAACATGGATAAAGAAGGACTGATCGACAAGCGCGCTTTTCGTCCGTTGCTGCAAAAAACCAGCGATTTTCCCTGCGTGACCAGCACCGCGCTGTATCCCGACTGGTCTTTTGCCGCCCTGCCTGGCGTTGGCGATCGGATCGCCGATGCCGTCGCCAGATCGTTGCTCAACTCGACGCAAAGCAACGGCTGGCGCTGGGGCGCGCCGGCCTCAACCAGCGACACCGAGGCCCTGCTTCGCGAGCTGCACCGCCATCCCGAACAGCAGCGCATGGCGCAGACGCTACTCGGCTGGCTGGACCAGCATAAATTGATGATCGGGGTGATATTATTATTACTGGTGCTTTTTATCGCCAACTATGGCTGGGTGATGGTGCTGGTCCAGCGGCGCGGTAAAGCGCTGGAGCAGGCCAACCAGCGTTTACGCGAACAGCAGCAGACTCTGGAACAGGCCAGGCAAATGAGCGTGCTGGGGGAAATGGCCTCCGGCTTTGCTCATGAGCTGAATCAGCCGCTGTCGGCCATACGGATGTATGCGCAAGGCGGGTTAAATCATCTCTCGCGGCCCGATAATCAGCAGGCCCTGACGACCGCCCTCAGCCATATTGACTCTCAGGCCGAGCGCTGCGGGATGATCATCAAACATCTACGCAGCTGGGCGGCGTCCGAATCCGCACCTGCCAACGCGACAGAGCCGAATGTTCGCTGCGATGTCGCCCACACAATCGGGCATGTGCTGCGGCTTTTGCAACTGGAGAATATCCGCGTGCACCATGACGCCACGCCAACGGCCGGCTTGTGGCTGCCGCCGATTTTACTGGAGCAGGTGCTGGCAAATATTCTGCTCAATGCCGTTCAGGCGGGTGCCAGCGACCTCTGGGTCAGCGCAAGCCCCCCTGGCGCGTCGCCCACGATCGTCATTCAGGACAACGCCGGCGGCCTCACTTTGGAGCAGCAGAGCAACCTGTTTCGCCCTTTCCACTCCAGTAAAAAAACGGGCATGGGGCTTGGGCTGGTCATCTGCCAGCGCCTGCTGCGCCGCGTCAACGGCGAGATCCGCGTTGATAATCACCCTGCACCGGATGGCCGGCGTGGGGTACGGGTCACCCTGACCTTCGCTACCGGGACAGATAACGAGAACAGACAATGATCCATTTGGTCGATGACGATGATGCCGTCACCCGTTCATGCTGCTTTTTGCTAGAAAGCATGGGCTACAGCGTACAGTGCTGGAATCACAGCGAGCAGTTTTTACATGAAGCGCCACTGACCACCACCGGTATTGCGCTGCTGGACATGCGGATGCCGGTCATGGACGGCCACAGCCTTTTTCAGGCGATGCGCGAGGCCGACAGCACGCTGGCGGTGATTTTCCTCACCGGACACGGCGACGTGCCGATGGCGGTCAAAGAGATCCAGCACGGGGCGGTGGATTTTCTCGAAAAACCCGTGGCGACGCCTGCGCTGCAGGCGGCCATCAGCAAAGGTTACGAGCACTCTGCGCAACTGACGGCCATGCAGACGCTGAAGCGACGCTTCGACACGCTGACCGCCAAAGAGCAAGAGGTCGCCCGCTGTGTGGTCGCCGGTCTGATGAACAAAGATATCGCCACGCACATGCATATCGCCGTGCGCACGGTCGAGGTGCATCGCTCCCGAGTGATGGAGAAAATGGCGGCCAGAAATATGGCGGAGTTTATCGGACAGATGCGCCAGATCGGGTAACGCGACGAGTTTCCGCTGCCGAAAAACCGCACTCCGCCATTAACGTCTGCATCAGTTCCGCGGCCGACAGCGCGCGGATCATCCCGACGTTCTCCCCGGCCCAGTGGGCGCCAAACCCCTGCTCGCCCATCGCTTTTGCCGCGCTGGCCAGCGCTTTACCCGCATCGTAAGCCACCGGATACGCGGGGACGTCTGACGCGGCGTGCTGGCGCCCGAGCTGGCAAAATGCGTTATCAATGCAACGGGCGGGACGACCGGAGATCGCACTGGTCAGCACCGTTGGCGGCACAGGCTGGCGAGTCAGCGCCTGGCGATAGCCAGCATCCGCCGAGGATTCCGGACAGAGCAGGAATGCGGTGCCCAACTGGGCGCCTTGCGCACCTAGCTGCATCAGGTGACGAATACCGGCGCCATCCATTATTCCGCCGGCGGCCACCACCGGCAGCGATACGGCGCGGTTAATGGCCTGAACCAGCGCATCCGTTGACAGCTGGCGATCGTCGCCCAATGGGTCGAAGATCCCGCGATGACCGCCTGCCTCATAGCCCTGAGCAATCACGATATCAATCCCCTGGGCGGCAATCTGCTGCGCCTCCGCGACGCTGGTGGCGCTGGCCATGGTCACCACGCCTTTCTCCTGCAGACGGCGAACCAGGGTCTTGTCCGCCACGCCGAAGTGAAAGCTGACCACCGCAGGTGCGAGATCGAGCAGCAGTTCGGCCATCCGCTGATGCCCGAGAAAGCTGTCATAGATTTCTGCCAGCGTTTCCGGCGGCTCGTAGCCAAAACGGGCAAAATACGGCCTGAGCGCCGCAATCCACCGGGCTTCCCGTTGTGGGTCCCGCTGCGCCGGCGCATGACAAAACAGATTGACGTTAAAGGGTTGCGAGGTCTGCTGGCGGGTGGCGTTGATCAGCGCTTCCGCCTGTTCCACCGTCGAAGCGCCTAATCCCAGCGAGCCCAGGCCGCCGGCGTTACTGACCGCGGCGGCCAGCGCCGGGGTTGAGACACCGGCCATCGGCGCCTGGATAATGGGGTATGCAGTATCAATAAGCTGGGTGAGGCGATTCATGCCGGGAATCCTGTCTGAAGATGTGATAACGGATACTTAACTTCTCTTTTTGAGATGTTAAGATCAATATCATTTCCATTTTAAGAATAAAAACTATGAACCACACCACGTTGCAGATATTTAAAATGGTGGCCCAGGAGCACAGTATTACCCTGGCGGCGAAAAAGTTAGGCCGTGCGCAGTCGAACATCACCACCCGGATCCAGCAGCTGGAAGAGGAGCTCGGGGTCGAGCTGTTCGTGCGGGGGAATAAAAAAATGGTGCTCTCCGCTGCCGGCAGCTGCTTCCTCGATTACGCCCGGCGGATCCTGAGCCTGGCGGACGAGGCGAAACAGGCGCTGCACCCGGCGACACCGGCGGGAAGCCTGCGGCTGGGCTCGATGGAAGCGGCGGCAATCAGTCGGCTGATGCCGCGACTCCCGGCCTTCCGGGCGGCCTGCCCGGAGGTTGAACTGACGCTACAGGTAATGCCGACCCAGCCGTTAATCGAGCAGGTGCTGAACGCCACCCTCGACTGTGCGCTGGTCTGTTTACCGCTGACGGCCGAAGATGAGCCCGCCTGTCCGGCGGAGATCGAATTTGCGGAACTCTATGTCGAACAGTTGATGCTGGTCACCGCGGAAAAGCCAGGTAACATCCGGCTGGCGGCCTTCCCGCGCGGCTGCAGCTACCGGGCGATCGCCGAAGCCCATTTTGCCGCAGACGGGAACGTCGATATTCAGGATGTCGGCTCGTATCAGGCGATGATCGCCTGCGTGGCCTCCGGCGGCTATGCCGGGATCCTGCCGCAAAGCGTTATCGAACGGATGACGTTGCCGCAGGGCAGCCAGCTGCAAGCCATACAACCGGCACGCACCCAGCTGATCTGGCGGCGAGGCTACGGCTCCCCTGCGCTGACTGAATTACGCCGCGTTATGACCTCTGCCACTGCTGGTTGATGCACATTAACTGCGGCGAGGCGATGGCGGCAACACCACCAGCCCCGCCGCCAGAAACAGCGCTGCGGCCGCCGCGATCAACGACAGGCTAAAGGAACCACTTAGCCGATGGAGCGTACCGGCCACCAGCGGCCCGACAATTTGTCCGACCCCGTACAGCGCCGTCATGGCGGCGATCATATTGAAGCTGACCAGGTGATTCAGACGTCTGGCCAGCGGCAGCGCGATGGTCACCGTCCCCATAAAGGTAAAGCCAACCAGCAGCGCGCTCAGCAAGCACATCCCTAACGACGGCTGCCAGGCCGGCAGAATGACGCCCGTTGCCTGAACCAGCAGATTACCGGTCAATGCCCGACGATAGCCGAATTTCACCGCCAGTTTGTGCCAGATAAAGCACGACGGCACCGCCGCAAGGCCAAACAGCGCCCAAATCTGCACCGGATCCACCCCGCCCAGCGAGCCTGACAAAAACAGCGGCAGATAGGTCGCGGTAATGATGTAGCCAAATCCTGCAAGACCGTACACCAGCAGTAAGGTCCAGGCCCCGGCGGTTTGCCCTTGCCCTGCTGTTAATACGCTTTCCGCCTGCACTGACGTGTGCGGCGTTTCGAAGGCTGGCGTTAATAGCAGACGCACGGCCAGCAGCAACAGGATCGTTGCGCTGACCGCGCAAATAAGCCATATCTGCGGGCTGGAGAGCGCCCACGCTTTGCCAAGGGCGATAATTTCGGCGGATAAGAAAATCCCCATCCCGACGCCAGAATAGAGCACCGGTGCGCCATTATGTTGCTTCATATGCTGGAGCAGCCACAGCGAGGCGGCAATCAGCGTCACCGCGCTGAGTACCCCGGCGATACCACGGACCACGATAATTGCCAGCGGCGTGGTGACCCAGGCCAGCAGCGCCAGACACACCAGGGTGAGCCCGACCGAGACCAGGCTCAGCCGCGTGCTGTCAGCCGGCCGGGCTTTTGAGAGCAGCAGCGCTCCCAGCAGATAGCCCGCGTAGTTGACCGATGCCGCCAGGTTTCCCTGGCTGAGCGAGACGATCTGCTCGCTCAGCATGACCGGAAGAATACCGGTATAGGCAAAACGCCCGAATCCCATCCCGATAATCAGCACCGCTGAAGCGGCCAGCGCTAGCAGAAAAGCCTGAGGTTTCGCCCGAGGTTTACGCACATTCATAGTCTGTCTCTGTGATGTGAAAACCCAACTGTAGCGGAGCCCCACAAAAACACTTCGTTGCCGGGCGAAATATGGCGGCAAGGTAACCCGATCAGCGGCTGCTTAACGCCAGACGGGCGGCAAAGAGCATAAACACCCCGCCGGTGACGCGATCCATCCAGCGAACAACCGGCGGTTTTTTTAACACGCCGGAGGCATAGCGCGTCGCCAGAATCAGGGTTAATGACCACAACGTGCCTATCAGCACATGGATCGCGACCAGCAGGAAGGTCCAGATCACCGGCGAATGGCCGCTTGGGATAAACTGCGGCAAAAAGGAGACGTAGAAGACCCCCATTTTGGGGTTCAGCACATTACCGAGCATCCCTTTGACAAACCAGTTGCTGGTTGTCGCCGACGTGCCGGGCTGAGTGTCAAAGCTCTGGCGCGGGCGAAGTAAAAGCTGGATCCCTAACCAACACAGGTAGGCCGCGCCGCACCACTTCAGCAGGTTATAGGCCATCTCCGAGGCGGCGAGGAGCGCCCCCAGTCCAAACGCGACAATCGCGCCCCAGATAAAACAGCCGGTATCAATACCCAGTGCGGCCTGAAACGCTTTCTTACCGCCTTCAACGCTGGAGGTGCGAAGAATCAACGCGGTATCAAGTCCAGGGGTAAGGGTCAACAGCAAGGCGGCTAAGGAATAAGCCAGAAGGGCATCGGCGACGGACATCTACTCTTTCTCCGAAAGCGATGATTCTATGGAAAACGGGCTGCGTCAGCAACGAGAGAAATGTCAGCAGCCGCCCGTTGCGATGGTCACGACGGGCAACTGCTGACATTGTCTTTTACTCGTTAGCTGTCGGTGGCAAACCGGAGAGCCTTCATCATACCGCCTCGCGCAGCCAGGGCGTGATGGTCAGGCCGGTCAGCAGCCCTTCCGGGCTGAGCAGTCGCGTGACCGTCTGCCCCCATGGCTCTACCCGATTGGCGATCAGCAGTTGATAACCTTTAGCGAGCAGCTGATCGGTGGCGAGCGCAATATCGCGCACTTCGAACTCAATCCACGCCTGAGGTACCGTGACTTCGGCGGGCCATTGTTCCTGACCAAAGCAGGACGTCGCCGCCTGGGCCAGCGGCCAGAGGGCAAAATGTTTCACCCCTGGCAGCGCATCCTTTTCAGTCAGCAGGTAGTCGGGATTACCGGGCATCGGCTTCAGGGGAAGCCCCAGCGCCGAACAATAAAACGAGTGGCTGTCAGCGGTGTTCTGCGTAATGGGGCCAAATCCCGCCACAAACAGCACTTCACTATGCGCTAAATCTTCAGTCATGTTCCCTCCTGGATAATGAGCAAGCCGATGAGGCAGAGAGAAAATATATACAGTGAAAACCCGGACTTGCACAGATTCGTCTTGTCGCAATGCGAATTTTGGTGGGTTCGGCTGAAAACGCATCCTTTACTCGTCCCGACGGCTGGGTCTGCGCTATGCTGATCGCCCGTTTGTTTTCACTGCCATGGCGTTATGACCTCTTCAGTCAGTAATACTCAGCTTAATCTGCGCATCATTTCGATCGTCGTCTTCACCTGCATCTGCTATCTGTCGATCGGGCTTCCGCTCGCCGTGTTGCCCGGCTATATCCACTATCAACTGGGCTACAGCACGCTTATTGCCGGGGTAGTCATCAGCCTGCAGTACATTTCAACCCTGTTCAGTCGTCCGCACGCCGGGCGCTATACGGATATCTGGGGCCCCAAAAAAGTGGTCAGCTTCGGGATCGTCTGCTGCCTGCTGAGCGGGCTGTTTACGCTGATTGCCGTAGGGTTGCAGTCGACGCCGCTGCTGGCGATTGGCGCATTGCTGATTGGCCGCGTATTTCTCGGCGTCGGCGAAAGCTTTACCGCCACCGGAGCAACGCTGTGGGGAATTAAAACCGTCGGGGCGATCCATACCGCGCGCGTTATCTCGTGGAACGGCGTGGCGACCTATGTCGCGATGGCGGTAGGTGCACCGCTGGGGGTACTGCTGAACAGCTATTTTGGCATCAGCGGCTTCGCGGTGGTGGTGGTGGCGGTGGCGTTTGTTGGCCTGCTCTTTGCCCGTACACGCCAGGATGTCAGCGTGACGGCGGGCGTGCGCGCGCCATTCCATGTGGTGGTTCGTAAAATCTGGCCCTACGGTCTGGGCCTGGCGCTGGGCACGGTCGGATTCGGAGTTATCGCGACCTTTATTACGCTCTACTTTTCTGCCCATCAGTGGCAAGGCGCAGCCTTTACGCTGTCGCTGTTCAGCGTCGGGTTTATCTGCATCCGGCTGGTCGCCGGCAATATGATCACCCGTTACGGCGGCGTGCGCGTCTCGCTGGTCTGTTTTGCCGTGGAGTGTGTTGGGCTGATGATCATCTGGCTGGCGCCTTCCGCATGGATTGCCGGCTTCGGCGCCCTGCTGACCGGCTCCGGCTTCTCGCTGGTATTTCCGGCGCTGGGGGTTGAAGCGGTACGCCAGGTTGAAGAGCAAAACCAGGGTACCGCGCTGGGCACCTATTCGGCCTTTCTCGATTTAGCGCTGGGGCTGACCGGGCCAGTGGCTGGATGGGTAGCCGGGTATTACGCGCTGGATACCATTTATCTTCTGGCCGCCGTGGTCGTGGTGCTGGCATTTATTCTGATTTTTCGCGTTTACCGACAACAACGTGCCAGTTTAGACCCTGCATAAAGTCCGTGCTTTGGTCACCACCGAGGCGCTGTACAGGCAAAAAAATAATCACTCATTGACGGGGATTCTGCATCCGTGCCAACATCCCCGTCACATCTGGTAACAGATGTACTGGCGTAACGGGTGAAATAACAGAGATCGCAGGACAACGATCCAGGCCCGCTACGTAGCCCAATCCGAATCACTGGCCTGTACAGTGAGTCCCTGAGTCTGGCGGGAAATACGCAAATGCATCAAAGTTTTAATCAGCGTGTTCATTTCTACTACTGCATTCTGGTGGCGCTGAAAATACATGGAAAATCAAAAAAATCAGGTGGCGTCAGGGGGAAGAATAACTTTCTGCTGAAGTGGTTACGTAAAGCCCAGGACAACAACATTTTCCACCCGGATATCACCAGCGAAATTGAGTGGTTGCGCGGAAAAATCATTCAGGCCGGTTATGACACTGACCTGGAGCCGATGCTGGATTTTGTCTACGCCACGGCGAAACGGGCTGAAACCCTCAAAGACAGCGAATAATCCCCGTCAAAGCCGGGCTCTCCGGCTTCTCTCGCGGTCAGCGGGATGATGCGTTTTAGCGACGAGAACCACGTGACGCTGTCACTTTTAGTGCCCACCATCGGTAACAACAATCAGCAACACTAAATGCGTTTTACCTTCGAGCATTGCCCTCTATGCTGATGAACGCGCTTAATTGTATCCGGAGATATGCATGGCAGACTGGAATCCCTCGTTATATCTGAAGTTTGGTGCCGAACGTACTCGCCCTGCGGCAGAATTAGTGGCCCGCATTGCAGACCAGCCGGTGACGTTTGCCGTTGATTTGGGCTGTGGACCGGGGAACAGCACCGCCTTGCTGCATCATGCCTGGCCAGAAGCCACCATTGTCGGGGTCGATAACTCACCGGCGATGCTGGAAGAAGCGGCGCAGGCCCTGCCGTCCTGCCACTTTGTCACCGCCGATATTCGCGAGTATCAACCTGAACGTCCGGCCGATCTTATCTATGCCAACGCGTCGCTGCAGTGGTTGACGGACCATGAAACGCTGTTCCCGCAGCTGGTCAGCCAGCTTGCACCGCATGGCCTGCTGGCGGTGCAGATGCCGGATAACTGGCAGGAGCCGTCCCATACGCTGATGCGTCAGACGGCACAGGAGCTGGGGTATGCAGAGAGCGGACGCCATCCGCTGCCGTCGGCTCAGGCCTACTACGATATTCTGACCCGCAGCGGCTGCGAGGTTGATATCTGGCGCACCACCTATTATCACCCTCTGGCATCTCACCAGGCGATTATCGACTGGCTGCAATCGACCGGGTTACGCCCGTATCTACAACCGCTGGATGCCGAACAACGCGAAGCCTTTCTCCAGCGCTATCTGGCGTTGCTGCAACAGCACTATCCGTTACAGTGTAACGGAAAGGTGCTGCTGTTATTCCCGCGCCTGTTTATCGTAGCCCGCAAGCACAGCGTCTGACAAAAGATCGTAACAACGGCGCCGGGATGGCGCCGAATGGCAGGTTTACCAGGAAAGATGATGCACCAGTGAGAGATCCCACGCGGTGGCCAGCAGTGACAGAAACACAATCAGGTTAATGGCGGTCTCAATACGTTTTTCCATTTTTCCTTCTCCTGAATCGTTTTCAGCGGTCAGACAGGCTGAGTGAAACCACATCCTACTGCTTATAAACGTTACAGCGTCACGCGATAACGTACGTAATCATCGGCGGGAGTAAACTCGTCATACAACCGGCGGGCAGGATTATCGTTGCGAGTATGCCAGTACAGGCGCGACCAGCCCTGAGCTTTGCCCTCGGCGTGCAGGGTCTGCAGGAGTTGCCTGGCGATACCCCGGCCGCGCATATGCGGTTCAACAAACAGATCTTCCAGATAGCAGATGGGGGTTTTCACCCATGTGCCTTCGTGCAAAACGCAGATCGCAAAACCCACCACGCGGCCGTCCACTACCGCGACACGTCCCAGCACCGGGGAGGCGTCATCGAGCAGACGTTGCCAGGTAAATTCGGTCACATCCTCAGGTTGCGGACTGCCGTAAAAGCCGGTGTAACCTTCCCACAGCAGCAACCACTGTGATTTATCATGTTGATGAATATCACGAATCTCTACGGCCATGGGCTATCCTCTTTGGCGTTTCATCCATCAGGCGATGTCTGCACGAACGTGTGCGATGTAAGCCCACCCGGAATGTACGATAAGCCATTATTTTCCGGTCAGAAAATTAGTTCAAGCACCGAGGGCACGATTTGCCTCTATTCGGCTTTATCTGGAGATTGTCAGGCAGGCCTGCTAAGCGAACGTTTCCCGATGTTCCAGACCTGCTCGGGCTAAGTATTCATAAAATAAATAAGTATGTTGTAACTACTGAGCGATAATAAAAAAACCCGGCAGCAGTATGGCCGGGTTCTCATCACATCACGACATCATCGTATCAGCACAGCGGTTTGACAGCTGCGCGCATGCCACGCAGTAAAATTGCGTCCAGGTCCAGGCTCACCTGCTCTACCAGCCCCGGGATCTGCGTCAGGTCCTGCTCCCAGTGGGAGGTTACCGACAGCACGGCTTTAACCAGTTCACTGGTGCAGAGCTGCGCATCACGATGCTGCGCCCAGAGGGTCTGGAAACGGGTCATCCATTCGGCATCATCCTGCACCGGATAGCTTTCGCCATCGCGCTCTCCCCGATAAAACGCAATCAGTGCCGCCAGCGCGAACGTCAGACGGGCCGGGAGTTTGCCCGATTTTGCCTGCCCTGCCAGCAGCTGCGGCAGAATACGCGTGCGGTATTTGGTCATGCCGTTGAGGGCGATAGACAGCAGCTGATGCTTAATGTACGGGTTGCGGAAACGCCCGGTCACGGCGCTGGCAAACGACTCCAGCTCGTCACGCGGCAGATCCAGCACCGGAATGATCTCTTCATAAATCGCCTTCTCGACGAAAGCGCAGATCTCCTGGTCATTCATGGCTTCACCCACGGTATCCAGACCAGCCTGGAAGGCCACCGGTACCAGCGCGGTGTGCGCGCCGTTGAGGATCGCCACTTTGCGCTCTTTGTACGGCTTGATATCGTCAACAATCAGGACGTTAAGCGGGAGTTTATCGAGACGCAGCTCGGCAGCCAGCGACTTCGGCCCCTGGATAACGAACAGGTAGAAATGTTCGGCGGTCGCCAGGAAACCGTCTTTATAGCCCAACTGGGCTTCAATCGCTTCGGCTTCATCGCGCGGATAGCCGGTCACAATGCGGTCCACCAGCGTAGAGCAGAAGGCATTTGCATCTTGCAGCCAGGTGATAAAGGCTGACGGCAGCGCCCACTCGTGAGCATAGCGCAGCACCAGTTCACGCAGCGCTTCGCCGTTGTAGTCAATCAGCTCGCAAGGAATGATGATCCAGCCTTTATCCGCCGCGCCCGCAAAGTGGCTGTAGCGTTCGTACAGCAGACGGGTCAGCTTCGCCGGGTAGCTCACCGCCGGCGCATCGTCGAAACGATCGCCCGCGTGGTAGCTGATACCGGCTTCGGTGGTATTGGAAAACACAAAGCGCATGTCCGGATTATGGGCCAGACGCAGGAACTCGTCGTAATCCGCGTAGACGCTGATCTCCCGATTGACCGAACGAATCAGGCGCGCGTCGCTGACCGCTTCGCCCTGCTCGTTCAGCCCGCGAATGATGGTGGTGTACAGCCCGTCCTGAGTGCTGAGCGAAGGCGGGAACGCACTCTCGATCGGACGAACGATGACCACCCCGGCATTCAGGTCGGTATGCTCATTCAGCAGGTCCAGCTGCCAGTCAACAAAGGCGCGAAGGAAGTTGCCTTCGCCAAACTGAATGATACGTTCAGGGTACTGCGCGCCGGGGAAATCACGACGATTTAATGTTTTCACAATAGGTTCCCTCTTAGAGTAGTCATACAACCTGAGTAATTGGTGTAATAACTTATCAGCTTTTCTAAGAATAAAACCGTGTTTTGATCAAACCTGTCTCTGTTATTGCAGGAACTTATAGAACAGTGAGGTGGCGGTCATCTTTCCGTCCGGCATCAAGGCATAGCGCGGGATTTCCCCGGCTTTTTCCCAGCCACACTGGACGTAGAAGCGTTCAGCACCGCTGCCTGTGGCGGTATCGAGTACCAGCACCGATTTGCCCTGCTGGCGCGCCTGCTGCTCCAGATATGCCATCAGCGCATTCGCTACCCCCTGACGTCGGGCATTTTGGTGAACCAAAAGTTTGGCTACGTCGGCGCGGTGCGGTTGGTTCTCTGGTTGATCGGTAATCAGCTGTACCGTCCCGACAATCTGCCCGGCCTGTTCAGCCACCAGCACCAGCCGTTCGCCAGCGTCGACGCTGCGTGCAGTGCGGTGCCAGAAGGCCTCGGCCGTCTGCGGGTCGAACGGCAGCATAAAGCTCACCGACGCGCCGCCATTGACGCTGTCTGCCAGAATATCGCTAAGTCGGGAAAGGTTGGCGAGAATATCGTCGTGCGAAAGGCAACGGAAAGAAAAGGATGTGGTCATGGGTCGCTCCCTGAAATTAACCACATCACTATGATTTTAACTAATATTTAACACAAGCGGCTTTATCATCGTATTTTCTTATTACCCATTCTCCGCCAGAGTCGGCGTGAAAATACGATTGCGCCCTGCTTTTTTGGCGCTAATAAGATAATCGTCGGCCACCATCAGCAGCTGATTAAAGAGTTCGGTGATCCGCCCGGAACCAATCGGACGACACTCAAGCCCCATGCTGATGGTCAGCTTGATCTGCTGTTGCCCCCAGACAAAGGTTTGCGCCTCGACGCCCTGGCGAATTTTCTCCGCCAGCTGCTGCCCGGCCTGCGCCGTCGCGCCCAGGCTGGCCACTGCAAACTCTTCCCCGCCGATACGCGCCACCATTCCCTGCTCGCCGGCCAGCTCCCGCACCCGCTGGGCCAGCTGCGCCAGCACGCAATCGCCGCACTCATGGCCCCACTGGTCATTGACCCGCTTGAAGCCATCGATGTCGAGCACCATCACCGTCAATACCTGCGCTTCGGACAGCGGCTGACGCTTCAGCGACTCGCTTAATCCCGAACGCGAATACACCCGGGTCTGGAAATCAAAATCGGCCCGCAGCGCCAGCTGTTTGACCAGGTTGTTAATCGCCTCCACGCTGGACGCCACAATCACCGGGCTAATCAACATCGCCGCAATCCCGAGACGGGTTGAAAACAGCTGCCACGGCTGCAGGTGGGTATCAGGAGAGAGATGAATCAGAGCGTTAGCCACCAGCAGGATCTCCCCGATGCCGGTCAGAAAAGTCAGCAGGCAGGTCAGCGGCAGCGGATAGCGAATAGCACACCAGATCAGCGCCGGCAGCGGGAAGGTGATGCTACCGGCGCCCCCCACGGCGACGCCCAGAATAACCGACAACACCAGCACGATAACCGGCAACAGCTGACTCCAGCGGAAACCGCTCAGTCCGGAGGGGATCGACACCGTCAGGATAAACGGCAGGATCAGCACCGCGGTAGAGAACTGTTCGCTAAACCAGTCCACCAGTAGTGAAATAAAGGTTTCTCGTTCCACATCCACAGAGCCCAGCGCCCCGACGGCCGCGCTGAGCAACGCCGCCAGCAGACAATAGCAGAACAGATTGAGGACATTTATCGGCCCGGGCATCGAGTCGGTGCGGCGTTTATCCCACAGCACCAGCTGCGCCAGGGTGACAATAAAGACAATATTCGAGAAGTTAATCAGCAGCGAGGCATAGCCCATTCCCCAACGCGAGGTTAAGCCATCGTAAACCAGCATCGCCCCAAAGCAGACGGCATAAAAGTAGCTACGATTTAGCCAGACATAACGCGCGAAGATCCCTGCCAGCACAGCATTCAGCGGCCAGAAAAAAGAGAGTTCCTGTACCAGACGCAGCATCGCGCCGAGAAAATGGAGCAATAAAGTGATTGTGAATAACACCAGTGCATCACGCACGGGCTGTTCCTCACGAAACGCAGTGAATGACCGAATCGACAGTGAAGACATTCAGTAATTATCCGTCTAATTGTTTCAGGCAATTATTATGTTAATAATTAGTTAGCGGATTATCATAGCATGAGAATATTTCTCAGGCATATACATGCCTGAGAAATGAACATAACTAACGTTGCGGGGAATTCATCTGTATCACTAACCAGTGATGGATAACCTGCACCACATAGCGCTGCTCGTCGGCGCTGAGCTCGCGCCCGGCAGGAATGGCGTGCCATTTTGCCAGACAGCCGCGACAGCAGGTGGCGGTGGCATGCTGAGCAATAAACACCGGATGGCCGCGCATCGGGGTCTGTTTGCCATCATTGGCAATATCAGCCGGGGCCAGGCGGCGAGCGATAAAGTCCGCCGCATGCTGATCGATTACCTCCGCCCCTTTATCCAGGCAATATTGCCGCTCTTTGATGCCCAGCCGAAAGCGCGAGCGAAAAGCGGAGCCCTGCAGACGAGTAAAAAGCATATCGATTGAGCGCATCAGAATACCGACCGCCCCAGCTGGTGAGTGAGTTTCTCCAGCACCGCCGTGCCCGCCAACGAGTTACCGGCCTCATCAAGCTCCGGGCTCCACACCGCTATCGCCATCTCCTGCGGCACGATCGCCACAATCCCCCCGCCGACGCCTGATTTTGCCGGCAGGCCGACGCGCCAGGCAAACTCACCGGCGTTCTGGTACATGCCGCTGGTCATCATCAATGCGTTCACCTGCCGCGACTGGATCGGGGCGATCACCGGCGCATCGAGATGTGGCGCGACACCGCGATCCGCGAGAAACAGAAAGGTTCGCGCCAGCTCGACGCAGCTCATTTCCAGCGAGCAGTAATGAAAATAGTTGTGCAGCACCGTGGCGACATCGTTATGGAAATTACCAAACGATTTCATCAGCCAAGCAATCGCAGCATTGCGCGCCGAGTGGTCAAACTCTGAACGTGCGACCACCGGATCGTAGGCAATATCGCTGACGCCGCTCAGACGACGCACAATCTCCAGCATTCTCTGGCGCGGCGCACTCAGTCGGCTTTGCAGCATATCGCAGACCACCAGCGCCCCGGCATTAATAAAGGGATTGCGCGGTTTGCCCTGCTCAATTTCCAGCTGTAACAGCGAGTTGAAAGGTTGCCCGGATGGATCTTTCCCCACCCGCTGCCAGATTTCGTCTTCCGGATAGTGGTTCATCGCCACCACCAGGCTCAGCACTTTGGAGATAGATTGAATGGAAAAACGCTCGTGGGCATCGCCGGCAGAATAGTGCTGACCGTCTACCGTACAAATTGCTACCCCGAGTTTATTACCGCTTACGCTGGCCAGCGCCGGAATGTAATCCGCCACCTTGCCGCGCCCAATCAGCGGCCTGATTTCTGCCAGAATGGTCTCCAGCATTGCATTATTGATGACCGTCGCCACACCCGGCTCCTTGCCCGCCGTCAAATTCGGGCTGGGAGTATAGCAGAGTGCGGCGACGGTCGTCAGGCGTGACGTCGGTTAGCGACGGTCTTTCCATACGGTTTGCACATTACAGAACTCATGCAGGCCGAAATGGGACAGTTCGCGACCAAAGCCACTCTTTTTCACGCCGCCAAACGCGACGCGGGCATCGCTGGCGCTGTAACCATTAATAAAGACGCCTCCGCACTCCAGCTCGCGGGAAAAACGCTGCGCTTCATCGACGCTGGTGGTATAGACGGTGGCCGACAGGCCAAAGTCGCTATCGTTGGCCAGGGCCAGCGCGTGATCGGCATCGCGCGCCACGCTGATGGTGGCCACCGGGCCAAACAGCTCCTGGCGGAATCCGGTCATTTCCGGTGTGACGTTACCCAGCACCGTTGGCGCATAGTAGTTGCCCGCCCCGGCCATTTTCTCTGCGCCCAGCAGCAAGGTCGCCCCTTCCGCCAGGGTCGCGGTCACCTGCTGATGCAGTTCATCACGCAGATCGAAGCGCGCCATTGGCCCGATGTAGTTGGCTTCATCACGCGGGTCACCCATCTTCAGGGCGTCGACGGCGGCGACAAAACGGCTGGTAAAGGCCTCGGCAATGCCGGCTTCAACGATAAAACGCTTCGAAGCGGCACACACCTGACCGCTATTTTGATAGCGACCAATCACCGCCGCTTTAACCGCTTCATCAAGGTCAGCATCATTGAGGACGATAAACGGATCGGAACCGCCCAGTTCAAGGACGCATTTCTTCAGAGCAGCACCGGCCTGTGCGCCGATAGCCTTGCCGGCACGCATGCTCCCGGTCAAGGTCACCGCGGCAATACGTGAGTCGTTAATCGCCTGCGACACGCCGTCGTTGGTGGCATTTACCCAACCGAAGACGCCATCCGGCAGTCCTGCTGCGTCAAAGATCTCGCCAATCAGCGCCGCGCTGCCCATCACATTCGGCGCGTGTTTCAGCAGGTAGCTGTTGCCCGCCAGCAGGATCGGTACCGCCCCGCGCAATACCTGCCACAGCGGGAAGTTCCACGGCATAATCGCGAGGATCGCCCCCAGAGGACGGTATTCAATCACCGCGTTGTTGTTTTCCACCGCGGTGGCTTCGGTCGCCAGCATCGCCGGACCATGCTCTGCGTACCAGTCGCA
This sequence comes from Enterobacter sp. JUb54, assembly GCF_014298075.1. Lineage (GTDB taxonomy): Bacteria > Pseudomonadota > Gammaproteobacteria > Enterobacterales > Enterobacteriaceae > Klebsiella > Klebsiella lignicola. Next base: position 1,257,149 of record NZ_CP060418.1, on the reverse strand, counting down.
GAGGTTGGCGGATTTGGTCACTTCGCCACGGGCCTGGGCGATCGGTTTGCCCATTTCAAGGCTGATCATCTGCGCCATCTCTTCGGCGCGGGCGCGCAGCGCGCTGCCGACACGACGGAGTGCATCGGCACGCTCGGCGACACTGACGGTGCGCCACTGACGATAGCCCTGCTCAGCCAGCGCAATCGCCGAATCCACTTGTTGTTCAGTCGCCCAGGGAAGAGACGACACCATTTCTCCCGTGGTCGGGTTGATGGAAACCGCGTGCGTTGTCGATAAAGTCATCGTATTGCTCTCTCTGTTGATTGCGAATTGACCTCATTCTGGCGTACCCTTCCTTTCATTGAAAATGAATAATATTAAGTAACCCATTCACAAAAGAAGAACACTATGGACCTGACCCAGCTTGAGATGTTTAACGCCGTCGCCAGCACCGGCAGCATTACCCAGGCCGCGCAGAAGGTGCACCGGGTTCCCTCTAACCTGACGACCCGCATTCGTCAGCTGGAGGCTGACCTTGGCGTTGAGTTGTTTATTCGTGAGAACCAGCGCCTGCGCCTGTCGCCCGCCGGGCATAGCTTTTTACGCTATAGCCAGCAGATCCTCGCGCTGGTTGATGAAGCGCGGATGGTGGTCGCCGGAGATGAGCCTCAGGGCCTGTTTTCGCTCGGCTCGCTGGAGAGCACCGCGGCGGTGCGCATTCCATCGACGCTGGCGCTGTATAACCAGCGCTATCCGAAAATCCATCTGGCGCTCTCGACCGGCCCGTCAGGTACCATGATTGACGGCGTGCTGGAGGGCACCTTAAGTGCGGCATTCGTTGACGGGCCGCTGGTGCATCCCGGTCTTGAGGGCTTACCGGTGTTCCCGGAAGAGATGATGATTGTCGCGCCGGTTGGCCATGCGCCGGTCACAAGGGCCAGCGAAGTTAACGGCAGCGAGGTGTACGCCTTTCGCGCCAACTGCTCCTACCGCCGCCATTTCGAAAGCTGGTTCCATGCCGACCGCGCCACGCCGGGACGGATCCACGAAATGGAGTCCTATCACGGCATGCTGGCCTGCGTGATTGCCGGGGCCGGGCTGGCGCTGATCCCGCGCAGCATGCTCGAAAGCATGCCGGGGCACCAGCAGGTTTCCGCCTGGCCGCTGGCCGAAGAGTGGCGCTGGTTAACCACCTGGCTGGTGTGGCGCCGCGGCGCCAAAAACCGCCAGCTGGAGGCGTTTATAGCGCTGCTGAACGAAGATCGGCAACGAGCAGTTTCTCCATAAACAGGCTCAGCGGGTCGGGCTTATAGGGCGCAAAGGCGCAGCGGGTTTGATACCCGCTGCGGGTATACAGTTTGACCGCCGCGTGCTGATGGATCCCGGTCTCCAGACGCACGGTATGGCAGTCCCGGCGCAGAGCTTCGCTTTCCAGCGCCTCCAGCAGCCTCTCCCCCAGCATCTGTCCGCGATGGGTCGGGTCGATATAGACCCGCTTCATTTCACCAAAGCCCTGCTTATCCAGCACAATCGCCCCGCAGCCGACCGCCTGCTGTTGCGCGTCGCGGATTAGCAGCACGATCACTGACTCCGGTGCCAGCTGGGTCAAATCGACCAGATGGTTGCTTTCAGCTGGATAAAGAGACTCTTGGTAGGCATCCAGTTGGGCGATCAGGGCCGTCAGGTCGGGGTGGGCAAGCGTAGTGGGGGCGATGGTATACATAGGTAAGCTCCTTTTTTGACCACTGTAGCGCAGCGCGTACACCTGGCCCTCATAGCGTTAACTTATACCTCCGCCCTGCGCTTGCGCTAAGCCATTGAGCGGCGGTAATTTTATAAGATGACCTCTGATAGCGGGACAGGACCATGAATACCAAAGCACGTAAGGTGATGATTATTGGCGCCGGCAACGTCGGCACGTCGGCCGCCTACGCCTTGTTAAATCAAAATATCTGTGAGGAATTGATCCTCGTGGATTTGAATACCGCCCGGGCGCAGGCCCACGTTCAGGATCTCAGCGATGCCGCGGCCTATATGCCGGGGATGATGACCATTTCAGCGCGTGACGTCAGCGACTGCGCCGACGTCGATATTGCGGTGATCACCGTCTCCGGCGGTGCCCTGAAGCAGGGCCAGACGCGGCTTGATGAACTCACCGCGACGGCCGGCATCGTCAACAGCATCGTGCCGCAGATGATGGCCAACGGCTTCAACGGTATTTTCCTCGTCGCCACCAACCCCTGCGACATTATTACCTGGCAGGTATGGCAACTCTCCGGACTGCCGCGCAGCCAGGTGATCGGTACCGGCGTCTGGCTGGATACCACCCGCTTGCGCCGGGTGCTCGCCCAGGCTCTTGATATCGGCGCCCAGAGCATTGACGCCTTTATTCTCGGCGAACACGGCGATACGCAGTTTCCGGTGTGGTCGCACTCGTCGGTCTATGGCTCGCCGATTGCCGATGTGTACCGCAAACATACCGGGCAGGAGCTGGACCGCCAGCAGATTGCCGAGAAGGTACGCACCCTGGGGTTTGAGATTTACGCCGGGAAAGGATGTACGGAGTACGGCGTCGCCGGCACCATCGCCGAGATCTGCCGCAATATCTTTACCGGCAGCCATCGCGCACTGGCGATTTCATGCATTCTTGATGGTGAATATGGCGAGAAAAACGTGGCGGTTGGTGTGCCGGCGGTGCTGGCGCAGAGCGGTGTTCAGCAGATTATCGAGCTGCAGTTAGCCGCGGACGAGCGCGAGAAATTCGCCCAATCGGTCGCGGTGATTAAAGCCAATATCGCCCGCCTTCCCGCCTGACAGTGCGCAATGACCCGCCCGCAGAATGCGGGCGTGGTCAACGATCTCAATTCGTCTGACGCCTCAGGCGTCGCGCAGCAGAATTTTCCCCTGCAGCCAGGTCACCGCCTGCCCGGACATCAGCACCCGATCGCCCTTCAGCTCACAGCGCATATCGCCGCCGCGGGCTGACACCTGACGCGCCAGCAGGCTGTTTTTCCCCAGCTTCGCGCTCCAGAACGGGATCAGCATAGTGTGGGCCGATCCGGTAACCGGATCCTCCCAGACCGCTTCTCCCGGAGAGAAAAAGCGGCTGACAAAGTCATATTCACCGTCGCCAGGGGCGGTGATCGTCACTTTATGTTCACCGGGCGTCAGCGCGGCAATTGCCGGTCTGACCGCCTCAACCTCTGCGCGAGTCGCCAGTTCGATAAGCCATGCCCGGCCGCGCCGGGCGCTGACGTAGCGGTCGATGCCCAGTCCGGCCAGCAATGCCGCAGGCGGCACGCACTCTTCGGTGGCACCGGCCGGAAAATCCAGCGTCAGCCAGTCGCCTTCCCGGCTTACCGTCAGGCGACCGGAGGCGGTTGCGAACGCCACCGATGCCTGGGGATAGTCAAGATGATGGAAAATGACGTGGGCGCTGGCGAGCGTCGCATGACCGCAAAGATTGACCTCATTGCGGGTGGTGAACCAACGCAGGCTAAACGTCTCGCCTTCCCGTACCACGAAGGCGGTTTCAGACTGGTTATGTTCCTGGGCCATCTTCAGCAGTACGTCATCCGCCAGCCACTCCTCCAGCAGGCAGACCGCCGCCGGGTTGCCGGAAAACGGGCTATCGCTGAACGCGGACACCAGATACATCGGAATCGCTTTCACGGCTTCTCCTTAGCGTAGGGTGATCGACCCGGTCATGTAGGTGGTTGCCTGGCCGCCGATCAGCACCCGATCGCCCTGCCATTGGCAGCGCAGATCGCCGCCGCGGGCCGACACCTGACGGGCAAGCATCGTCGTTTTCGCCAGCTTGTCGCCCCAGTACGGGATCAGCATGCTGTGCGCGGAGCCGGTGACCGGGTCTTCGGCGACCGATTCGCCCGGGCAGAAGAAGCGGCTGACAAAGTCATACTCATCATCGGAGGCGGCGCTGATACAGACCATTTTGCCAAGCTGCTCGAGCTGCTGCATATCCGGCCTGACAGCTTCCACCTGCTGGCGGTTTTCGAGAACCACCAGATAGTCGCGCCCTTCGCGCACCTCAATCGCCTTACTCAGCCCCAGTCCGGATAACAGCGCCGGCGGCGGCGTCACCACCGGTGTGGTCTGCCATGCCGGGAAATCAAGGGTCAGCCAGTCGCCGTTGCGGGTCACCCGCAGCTCTCCGACAAAGCGGGTGCTGAACACGATGGTGGCGGAAGGATGATCGAGATATTCGAAAATAATATGTGCCGAAGCCAGCGTCGCGTGACCGCAGAGGTTGATCTCATACTGGGTGGTGAACCAGCGCAGTTCATACCCTTCATCGCTGCGCACGAAAAACGCCGTCTCGGACTGATTATGCTGCTGCGCCATTTTCAGCAGTACGTCATCCGGTAACCATTCGGTGAGTGGACACACCGCCGCCGCATTGCCGCCAAAATTGCGGTCGCTGAAGGCATCCACGAGGTAAAAATCAATTTCCTTCATCCTACAATCCTTCCTGTTTTTACATCTCATCAACATGACATAAAAGCGAATCATGCACACTATCTATATAAAAATGAATCCGTTAACGCTGGAATGTCTGCCAATGAAATAATGAGATCCAGATCACAAAGTGATTGTATTTTCACCACCGTTCGTTTTAAGATCGACGCCTCTCTTCTCTTCAGTTATCAGCTCAGAATCTATGATCACAAATACGGTTTCACGCAGGGTCGCGTGGCTTCGGGTCGTCACGCTTGCTATCGCCGCGTTCATCTTTAATACCACCGAATTCGCGCCGGTCGGTCTGCTGTCCGATATCGCCGACAGCTTTGGCATGGAGACCGCGCAGGTGGGCATGATGCTGACCATCTACGCGTGGGTGGTGGCGTTGATGTCGCTGCCGTTTATGCTGCTGACCAGCCAGATGGAGCGCCGTCGCCTGCTGATCGGCCTGTTTATTCTGTTTATTGCCAGCCACGTGCTGTCGTTTTTTGCCTGGAACTTTAACGTGCTGGTGATTAGCCGCATCGGCATCGCCTTCGCTCATGCGGTGTTCTGGTCGATCACCTCAGCGTTGGCTATTCGCCTGGCCCCGCCGGGGAAACGCGCGCAGGCCCTGAGCCTGATCGCCACCGGCACCGCGCTGGCGATGGTCTTTGGTATTCCGATTGGCCGTATCGTCGGGCAGTATTTCGGCTGGCGAACCACCTTCCTGGTCATTGGTATGGGGGCGCTGGTCACCTTAGTGTGTCTGTTCAAGCTGCTGCCAAAACTGCCGAGCGAGCATTCCGGTTCACTGAAAAGTCTGCCGCTGCTGTTCCGCCGTCCGGCGCTGCTGAGCATCTATCTGCTGACCGCGATTGTGGTCACCGCGCACTACACCGCCTACAGCTACATCGAACCCTTTGTTCAGACCGTCGCCGGGCTGAGCGGTAATTTTGCCACCGTCCTGCTGCTGACCCTGGGTGGCGCGGGGATCATCGGCAGCATTCTGTTTGGCAAACTGGGTAACCAGCACGCGTCTGGCCTGATCAACATCGCCATTGGACTGCTGCTGGCCAGTCTGTTGCTGCTGCTGCCGGCTTCGCAGAATGCGAACTACCTGATGATATTGAGCGTCTTCTGGGGCATCGCCATTATGATTATCGGCCTCGGGATGCAGGTGAAAGTGCTGGCGCTGGCGCCCGATGCCACTGACGTGGCAATGTCGCTGTTCTCGGGGATCTTTAATATCGGTATCGGCGCCGGTGCGCTGGTAGGTAGCCAGGTCAGTACCCATCTGTCGATGGCCTCTATCGGCTACGTGGGCGCCATTCCGGCGCTGGTGGCGCTGGTGTGGGCGGTGATGATCTTCCGCCGCTGGCCGGTGTCGCTGGAAGAGCGGCCGCATCACTCCTGATCGCTGATTGCAGCAAGTACAGGTAAACAAAAGCCCGCCCGGTTTATTCCCCGCGCGGGCTTTTTTACGATCTAACGAACAGACTGCATCAGGCGTGATAGGTGGTGATAATCTCCAGCACGCCGTTGATGATAAACTGCACGCCCATACAGACCAGCAGGAAGCCCATCAGGCGGGAAATCGCTTCGATGCCGCCCTTGCCCACCAGGCGCATAATCGCCCCGGAGCTGCGCAGACAACCCCACAGAATAATCCCCACCAGGCCGAAGATGATCGGCGGCGCCACCAGCACCACCCAGTCGGGAAAATCGACGCCGTGTTTCACCGTTGAGGCGGTACTGATCAGCATCGCGATCGTCCCCGGTCCGGCGGTGCTGGGCATCGCCAGCGGCACAAAGGCGATATTGGCGGTAGGCTCATCCTTCAGCTCTTCCGACTTCATCTTGGCTTCCATGGAGTCATGCGATTTCTGCTGCGGGAAGAGCATGCGGAAACCGATAAAAGCGACAATCAGGCCGCCCGCAATACGCAGGCCGGGAATGGAGATCCCGAAGGTGCTCATCACCACCTGACCGGCGTACCAGGCAACCATCAGAATAACGAACACGTACACCGACGCCATCAGCGACTGTTTGTTACGTTCTTCATTATTCATGTTGCCTGCGAGACCGAGGAACAGCGCCACGGTCGTCAGTGGATTTGCCAGCGGTAAAATGACTACTAGCCCCAGGCCAATCGCTTTAAAAAGTTCAATCATATTAATTAAAGCCCCGTTAATTTTTCATTCATCACCGTTTTGCTGGGGCAGTATAACTTTTGTCAGCGTTATCATACCAGCGCCGAAATCCCGCCAGCACCCGCTTCTCTGGTACCACCTGCTTGCTGCGTGGCTCACTTTAGCAAATCGTGTCATCAGCAATCGGTCAGGTTGACTTATGATTGCCTGGGCAATAATATCCACAGCAACTAACTAATTGCCTGGGCAACCATTGTGAAAAACACCAGTGATCTGTTTAACGAAATGATCCCTCTTGGTCGCTTGATTCAAATGGTTAACCAGAAAAAAGATCGCCTGCTCAACGAGTATCTCTCCCCGATGGATATCACTTCCACCCAGTTCCGGGTGCTCTGTTCCATTCGTTGCGAGGTATGCATTACCCCCGTTGAGTTGAAAACCGTGCTTTCGGTCGATCCTGGCGCAATGACGCGCATGCTCGATCGCCTGGTCTGCAAAGGCTGGATTGAACGGTTACCCAACCCTACTGACAAACGCGGTGTGCTGGTGCAATTGACATCAGACGGTGCGGCGCTATGTGAGCAGTGTCATCAGGTTGTGGGTCAGAAGTTGCACCAGGAATTAACAAAAAATCTGTCGGCGGACGAAATCGTCACCCTTGAGCATCTACTCAAGAAAGTCCTGCCGTAATAAGAAGAGGTAAGATGATGTCCAGACGCAATAATGACGCCATCACTATCCATAGTATTTTGTCGTGGATCGAAGATAACCTGGAATCGCCCCTGTCGCTGGAAAAAGTGTCCGAGCGTTCTGGTTACTCCAAATGGCACCTGCAAAGAATGTTTAAGAAAGAGACCGGTCACTCCTTAGGCCAGTACATCCGCAGCCGCAAGCTGACGGAAATCGCGCAAAAACTCAAGCAGAGCAACGAGCCGATTCTGTACCTGGCAGAGCGCTACGGTTTCGAATCGCAACAGACGCTGACGAGAACCTTTAAAAACTATTTCGACGTTCCGCCGCATAAATATCGCATGACCAATATACCGGGTGATTCCCGCTATCTGATGCCACTGAACAACTGCTGTTAACCGCCTGCAAAAAGACGTATTGAGGAAATCATGAAACTATTCGCTTCCGCTGCTTTTGTCCTGCTCGCGCTGGTCTCCAGCCAGAGCTTCGCGGAGCAAACCACCACGCCGGTACGCCACAATCAGCACGACGCCATGATTATGCCATCCGAGCACAACGACTCGCCGTTTGATTTCAATCATATGGCCGCCGGTAGCGATAAATCGGATGAGTTAGGCGTACCCTATTATAACTAATTGCACTACCCGAGCATTTTGCCCCGTTTACGGGGCTTTTTTTTGCCTGCCGGAAAGCCGCGGTTTACCCTTGCAGACGTTTGCTCATATTAATACCGGTGACATGAAAACCGGTAGCCTCATAGACGTGCCGGGCGCGCGCATTGTCGCCCGCGACGCGAAGCCCGATCTGCTCAAACCCCTGCTCCCGCATTGCATCTTCAAACACCTGCATGGCCTGCTTACCCAGCCCCATTCCCTGACAAGCGTTTAAGATATGAAAATCATAGATGAAGACCCGACGCTGGTCGGCATCGGGTTTGTACCACAGGTAGCCGACCAGCCTGTCGTTATTATCTTGTCGGGTCATTAAACACAGCAGGATCTGACCGGGCGTATTAACGCCCTCAGGAAGGTCGCGCTCGATCTCCTGCTTTGCCCTGGCCAGTGATGCCTCAGCAGAAAGCCGGTAGTTTGCCGCAATTTCTCGCGCGTAATCGGCAATAAAATAATCCAGATAGCCCGGATATTCATCCTCGCGCATGGGGCGCAGCGTAATCATTGAAATTCCTTTTAGCGTGTTTTCTTTATAAAGATCCGCGCTTGCCCGGTGAAATCAGCGCAAGCACCTGGGCTTATCTCGGCACCGCGCCAGCCCGACGCACCCGCAGACCGAACACGTTGATATACAGGCCGCCCATGATCAACACCGCCCCCAGCATCTGCAATCCGTTCAGGGTTTCGCCGAGCAGCAGCGCGGCGCTGGCCATTCCCACCACCGGTACCAGCAGCGACAGCGGCGCCACCCGCCAGGTTTCATAGCGCCCGAGCAGCGAGCCCCAGATACCGTAACCGACGATGGTGGCAACAAACGCCAGATACAGCAGCGAGAACACCGTCAACATATCGATATGGCGCAGGCTGTCGGCCATCACCTGCGGGCCATCAATAAACCATGACGCCAGCATAAACGGCAGGACAGGAATCAAGGCGCTCCACACCACCAGCGACATAATCTGCGGCTTCTCGGCATGGGACATGATCTTCTTATTAAAGATATTGCCCGTGGCCCAGCTCAGCGCGGCGGCCAGGGTCAGCATAAAGCCAATCGCCGGCACATGCTGGCCGCCGAGGCTCGCCTCAACCAGCACCAGCACGCCGAAGATGGCCAGCGCAATCCCCGCCATCTGCTTGCCCTGTAGCCGTTCGCCAAAGGCAAAGACGCCGAGAATAATAGTGAAGAACGCCTGCGCCTGCAGCACCAGCGATGCCAGCCCGGCGGGCATGCCTAAAGAGATGGCGCAGAATAAAAAGGCGAACTGGCCGAAGCTGATGGTCAGCCCATAGCCCAGCAGCAAGCGCAGCGGAATCTTCGGCCGGGCGACAAACAACAGCGCCGGAAAGGCCACCAGTAAAAACCGCAGCCCGGCCAGCATCAGTGGCGGCATATTATGAAGACCGAGCTTAATCACGACAAAATTAAGCCCCCATACCACGACCACCAGCAGCGCCAGCAGCCCGTCTTTACGTGTCATACCCTGCCTCTGTTGTTATGTAAATTTTTGTGAACTAAATCAAAGTACCGAAAAACTGCCCCGGCGGATAGATCATTATTTTTGGCAGGGTCGAAAAGCATCTCCGGACACCTGGCAAGGCTATACAAGCTATTAAGAGCATGATATTTCTGAAGGGTACAACATAAAAATAACATTTCATCAGGCAAAAAAATGATACCGACCATCAGGCGCTCGACCATTGCATTGCTGGCGTCCTCGCTGTTGCTGACTATCGGTCGCGGCGCCACGCTCCCCTTTATGACCATCTTCCTCACCCGTCAGTACCATCTGGCGGTGGATCACATTGGCTATGCGCTGTCCATCGCCCTGACGATCGGCGTGGTGTTCAGCATGGGGTTCGGCATCCTGGCGGATAAGTTTGATAAAAAACGCTATATGCTGATTGCGATACTGGCCTTTATCGGCGGCTTTATTGCCATTCCGCTGGTCAATAGCGTGACGCTGGTGGTGTTCTTCTTCGCCCTGATCAACTGCGCCTATTCCGTCTTCGCCACCGTGCTGAAGGCCTGGTTTGCCGATATGCTGTCGCCGGAGAAAAAAGCGCGGATTTTTTCCCTCAACTATACCATTCTCAATATTGGCTGGACCGTCGGGCCGCCTATCGGCACGCTGTTGGTGATGCACAGCATCAACCTGCCATTCTGGCTGGCAGCGGCCTGCGCGTCGGTACCGCTGGTGTTTATTCAGCTTTTCGTCCAGCGCACGACGGCGGCGGTCGCCCAGGATAACGCGGTGCAGTGGTCGCCGTCGGTGCTGCTACGCGACCGGGCCCTGCTGTGGTTTACCTTTTCCGGCCTGCTGGCCTCGTTTGTTGGCGGCTCCTTCGCGTCCTGTATTTCCCAGTATGTACTGGTGGTTGCCGATAGCAGCTTTGCCGAAAAGGTAGTGGCGGTGGTGCTGCCGGTGAACGCCGCGGTGGTGGTCTCCCTGCAGTACGCCGTGGGCCGGCGACTCAGCGCCAGAAACATCCGCCCGCTGATGACCTTCGGCACGGTCTGTTTCATCCTTGGGCTGGGCGGTTTTATGATCTCTGACAGCAGCTTGCTGATGTGGGGTCTGTCTGCCGCGGTGTTTACCCTCGGCGAGATTATCTATGCCCCGGGCGAATACATGCTGATTGATAACATTGCCCCGCCGGGGATGAAAGCCAGCTACTTTTCCGCCCAGTCGCTGGGCTGGCTGGGTGCGGCCTTTAACCCGATGATGACCGGCGCTATCCTGACCCATATGCCACACTGGTCGCTGTTTGTGGTGTTGATGGTGGCGATAATCGTCGCCTGGATCATGATTTTACGCGGCATGAAAGCGCGCCCGTGGCATAGCGGCGGTTGCGCAACCGCCAGCGCCTGAGCCACGTGTCATGGGGCTGTCAGGTTACTGTCGGGTGGCTGTCGGGTGCGGATCGTGGTGCCCGACGGTGCTCTGTCGCACACTCCATCTCAGGTTTTCACCCGGAGATAGACAACATGAACAGCAGCAATCAGGTTAAACAATTACGTCTGCAACGTGCCTGGTCCCAGGAGCAGTTAGCCGAACTCACCGGCGTTAGCGTGCGGACCATCCAGCGTATCGAAAATGGCGATCGTCCGGCGCTCGAAACCCTCAGCGCCCTGGCGGCGGTGTTTGAGGTCAACGTCGCCGACATTACCGCTGATGCGCCGGCTGGCAACGAGACGTCGCTGGACCAACGTATCGAAGAGGCAAAAGCGCGCCTGCATCAGGAGAGCCGCTTTTTGCGATCGATGTCGACGGCGCTGGTGGTATGCGTACTGCTGGTGCTGCTAAACCGCTTTACTCATCCGGACTATTACTGGTCTGCGTGGGTGGCCGCGATCTGGGGTACGCTGCTGCTGGTCCGCGGATTACGCCTGTTTGTCTTCGGCGGGCTCATCCGCAACTGGCGTCAGGCTCGCCTGCAGCGACTGCTGCGTAAATAGCGGCGGTGCGGACAACCCTCGGCCCCGCCGGGCCGATGGGGTTAAATCGTCACCATGCCGCGTACCCCTTCGGCTTCCATATCCGCGCCATTGCCCTGCTGAATAATCGTGCCGCGAGACATCACCAGATAGCGATCCGCCAGCGCCGCGGCGAAATCATAAAACTGCTCCACCAGCAGGATTGCCATGTCGCCACGGTTCGCCAACTGGCGGATCACCTCTCCTATCTCTTTGATGACCGACGGCTGAATGCCCTCCGTAGGCTCATCGAGGATCAGCAACTGCGGGCGGCTGGCCAGCGCACGCCCGATAGCCAGCTGCTGCTGCTGACCGCCGGAGAGGTCGCCACCGCGCCGCTGCTTCATGGTTTTCAGTACCGGAAACAGCTGATAAATCTCCTCCGGCACCTGGCTGGCCTCCCTGGCGGGAAAGCGCGACAGCCCCATCAGCAGGTTCTCTTCCACCGTCAGACGGGGAAATATTTCGCGCCCCTGCGGCACATAGGCAATCCCGGCCTGCACCCGCTGGTGCGGCTTACGCTGGGTGATGGGCTTTTCCTGCCAGATAACGTCGCCGCTGCGGGCCGGAATCAGCCCCATCAGGCACTTCAGCAAGGTGGTTTTGCCCACGCCATTGCGCCCCAGCAAGCAGGTGATTTCGCCCTGACGGGCCTCAAAATTTACGCCGCGCAGAATATGACTGCCGCCATAGTATTGATGTAACTGGTTAACCTGTAGCATCCGCGCTCCTTAACGTCCGAGATAGACTTCAATCACCTGCTCGTTGTCCTGCACTTCGCGCAGCGACCCTTCCGCCAGCACCTGCCCCTGATGCAGCACCGTGACCCGGTCGGCGATGGTTTCGACAAACCCCATGTCGTGTTCCACCACCATCAGCGAGTGCTGCCCGGCCAGGGTACGAAACAGCTCGGCGGTATACTCGGTTTCGGCATCGGTCATCCCGGCGGCGGGTTCATCGAGCAGCAACAGATGCGGCTCCTGCACCAGCAGCATGCCGATCTCGAGAAACTGTTTTTGCCCGTGGGAGAGCAGCCCCGCCGCGCGCCCGCGTTCGGCCTCGAGACGCAGCAGGCGCAGGATTTCGCTGATGCGGTCCTCCTGCTCGCCGTTGAGCCGCGCCCGCAGGCTGGCCCACACAGACTTATCGCCCTTCAGCGCCAGCTCGAGGTTTTCCGCAACGGTTAACGCTTCAAACACCGTGGGTTTCTGGAATTTGCGTCCAATTCCCTGACGAGCGATCGCGATAGGATCGAGGGTCATCAAGTCGATCGACTGGTCATACAGCGCCTTGCCGCTTTGCGGCCGGGTTTTGCCGGTGATCACATCCATCAGCGTGGTTTTCCCGGCGCCGTTGGGGCCGATGACGCAGCGCAATTCCCCGACGCCAATCTGCAAAGAGAGATCGGTCAGCGCCTGGAAACCATCAAAATTAACGTTGATTTTTTCCAACTGCAGCACCGGGTCGGTCTGTTCGCGAAAGCGGTCCGTCGGCTGCTGACGGGTAAATAAACCATCATCTGGTTGCATCAGCGATCTCCTTTACGCAGCAGGCCAATGACCCCGCGCGGTAAAAACAGGGTCACGATAATAAAAATCAGACCGAGGAACAGCTGCCAGTACTCCGGCATCGCCACGGTAAACAGGCTCTTGGCGCCGTTCACCAGTCCGGCCCCCAGCACTGGACCAATCAAGGTGCCGCGTCCGCCCAGCGCGACCCAAATGGCGGCTTCGATGGAGTTGGTCGGCGACATTTCGCTGGGGTTGATAATCCCGACCTGCGGGACGTACAGCGCCCCCGCCAGCCCGCACAACACCGCCGACAGCGTCCACACCAGCAGCTTAAATCCGCGCGGATCGTAACCGCAGAACATCAGGCGGTTTTCCGCATCGCGCACCGCGGTCAGGATGCGGCCAAACTTGCTTTGCGCCAGCAGATAGCCGATCCATAGCGTCAATAACAGCAGCAGAACCGTCGCTAAAAACAGCGCCGCCCGCGTGCTGGTCGCGGTGACGGAAAAGCCCAGCAGCGTAGTGAACCCGGTAAAACCGTTATTTCCACCAAAGCCGGTTTCGTTACGGAAGAACAGCAGCATCCCGGCATAGGTCAGCGCCTGGGTCATGATCGAGAAGTAGACGCCTTTGATTTTCGAGCGGAAGGCAAACCAGCCGAATACCAGCGCCAGCACGCCCGGCACCAGCACCACCAGCAGCATCGCCCAGGCAAAATGTTGCGTTCCCCACCAGAACCACGGTAGTTCGTTCCACGACAAAAACGACATAAATGCCGGCAGGCCGTCACCTGCCGCCTGACGCATCAGGTACATCCCCATCGCATAACCGCCAAGCGCGAAAAAGATGCCGTGGCCCAGCGACAGCATCCCGGCGTAGCCCCACACCAGATCCAACGCCACTGCCACAATGGCGTAGCACAGGATTTTGCCGGTCAACGTCAACAGCCAGGTCGATACCGCCAGCGGATGCGACTGGGGCAGCAGCGCCAGAAACGGCATGCTCACCAGGCCCAGAATCAGCAGCAGCCCGAGCCACTGCAAAGGTCGCGGCGCCTTACGCGCCAGCGTCAGTGTTATCGGTTGGCTCATCAGTCAATCACCCTGCCTTTCAGTGCGAACAGTCCCTGCGGACGTTTCTGGATAAACAGAATAATCAGTACCAGGATCAGGATCTTGCCCAGTACCGCGCCGAGCTGCGGCTCAAGAATTTTATTGAAGATACCCAGACCAAAGGCTGCCACCACGCTACCCGCCAGCTGGCCTACGCCACCGAGCACCACCACCAGGAAGGAGTCGATGATATAGCCCTGGCCCAGTTCCGGACCGACGTTACCGAGCTGCGACAGCGCCACCCCGCCCAGCCCGGCGATCCCCGAACCGAGACCAAACGCCAGCATATCGACCCGCCCGGTTGGCACGCCGCAGCAGGCCGCCATCGCCCGGTTCTGCGTCACCGCCCGCACGTTCATGCCCAAACGGGTTTTGTTGAGGATAAGCCAGGTAAAGAACAGGACCAGCAGCACAAAACCCAGCACCGCCAGCCGGTTCCACGGCAGGATCAGGTTTGGCAACACCTGCAAACCGCCGGAAAGCCAGGCCGGGTTTGCCACTTCGAGGTTCTGCGCGCCGAACAACATGCGCACCAACTGGATCAGCATCAGGCTGATCCCCCAAGTCGCCAGTAACGTTTCCAGCGGCCGGCCATACAGATGGCGGATAATGGTGCGTTCCAGCGCCATCCCGATACCGCCGGTGATCATAAATGCCACCGGCAGCGCAATCAGCGGATAAAAAGCCAGCCACTGCGGCGCGAATTGCGCCAGCGCTTGCTGAACCAGCCAGCAGCTGTAGGCGCCGAGCATCAGCATTTCGCCGTGGGCCATATTGATAACGCCCAGCAGACCGTAGGTAATCGCCAGTCCCAGCGCCGCCAGCAGCAGCACCGACCCCAGCGACAGCCCCATAAAGGCCTGCCCAAGAACATCGCCCAGCATCAGGCGCTGTTTAATCTGACTGAGACTGTGGGCCGCGGCCTGACGGACCTGCGCGTCCGGCTCATGCTGGACATCGGTAAAGGGAATTAACAGCGCCTGGGTGTCCGGGTCAACGGCGTGGCCGAGCCGCTCAACGGCGGCCAGGCGGCGAGCGCTGTCGGGGCTGGCCAGCTGCAGCCGGGCCAGCGCAATCTCCAGCTGGGCTTTCACACCGTCATTAGTCTCCTGCGCCATCCGCTGCTCGAGCAGGCCTGCCATTTCCGGCGTCGCCTCCCGTTGCAGGGTTTTGACGGCGGAGAGCCTTTCTGTGACGTTGTCACTAACCAGCAGGTGCGTCGCCAGCGCCCCGGCGACCAGATTACGCAGGCGGTTGGTGAGGCGAACCGGTTTTGTCGCCCCTTGCGGCGTCTGCGCGGCGCCCAGCGGCTGTTGCTGACTGAAGGCATGACCGCTGCCATCGACCGTCAGCGTTTCCGCCTTCAACGCCCGCAGCAGCGGCAGTCGTTGCGCCTGGGGCGCGGCGGCCCACTGCTCCAGCAGCTGCGCCTGCTGGCTGCGGGTTGCCACGACAAAATCGTCGGCTTCCGCAGCCTGGGTCTGCCACGGCAGCAGCAT
The DNA here is from genome assembly GCF_014298075.1 of Enterobacter sp. JUb54. Classification (GTDB taxonomy): domain Bacteria; phylum Pseudomonadota; class Gammaproteobacteria; order Enterobacterales; family Enterobacteriaceae; genus Klebsiella; species Klebsiella lignicola. The sequence goes on along the minus strand of NZ_CP060418.1, from coordinate 1,241,598 downwards.
TATCAGCAACGCAAAACCGTAACTCATGATGCGCCATGCGTTCATGATCGTCTCCTTGTGCTGTCACCCGTTACGGGTATCCCCGGTCATAACAACGCATGCCGGGGCTACGGTGAGATATCCCGGGCCAGGCCCGGGTGGACAGGATTAATTCGCGGCGGTTTTTACCGGGTGATCGGGCTTCTTATCGTTACCGGCGATCCATGGGCTCCACGGCTGGGCGCGAACCGGCTCCTCGGTCTGCCAGACCACGTTGAACTGGCCGTTGGCTTCGATTTCGCCGATCATCACTGGTTTATGCAGGTGATGGTTGGTGGCATCCATGGTCAGCGTGAAACCTGACGGCGCTTTAAAGGTTTGTCCGGCCATCGCCGCCCGCACCTTATCAACATCCGTCGTACCGGCTTTGGCCACCGCCTGCGCCCACATGTGCATCCCGACCCAGGTGGCTTCCATCGGGTCGTTGGTGACTACGGTATCGGCGTTTGGCAGCTTATGGGCTTTGGCATAGGCGCGATAATCGGCGACGAACTGTTTGTTGGTCGGGTTATCCACGGACTCAAAGTAGTTCCAGGCCGCCAGGTTGCCTACCAGCGGTTTGGTATCGATGCCGCGCAGCTCTTCTTCACCCACCGAGAAGGCCACCACCGGCACGTCGGTGGCTTTCAGCCCCTGGTTCGCCAGCTCTTTATAGAACGGCACGTTGGAGTCGCCGTTGATGGTGGACACCACCGCCGTTTTGCCACCGGCGGAGAATTTCTTAATGTTGGCCACGATGGTCTGATAATCGCTGTAGCCGAACGGGGTGTAGACCTCTTCGATGTCTTTATCCTGAATCCCTTTGGCATGCAGGAAGGCGCGCAGGATTTTGTTGGTGGTGCGCGGATAGACGTAGTCCGTCCCCAGCAGGAAGAAGCGTTTCGCCCCGCCGCCATCTTCACTCAGCAGATATTCCACCGCCGGGATCGCCTGCTGGTTAGGCGCCGCGCCGGTGTAGAAGACGTTAGGCGACATCTCTTCGCCTTCATACTGCACCGGATAGAACAGCAGGCCGTTCAGCTCTTCAAACACCGGCAGCACCGATTTGCGCGATACCGATGTCCAGCAGCCGAACACCGCCGCGACTTTATCCTGAGTCAGCAGCTGGCGGGCCTTTTCAGCGAACAGCGGCCAGTTTGAGGCGGGGTCCACTACCACCGGCTCGAGTTTTTTTCCCAGCACCCCGCCTTTGGCGTTAATGTCGTCGATCGCCATCAGCGCCACATCTTTTAACGGCGTTTCGGAAATCGCCATCGTCCCGGAAAGCGAGTGCATAATCCCGACTTTAATGGTGTCGGCGGCGTAAACCTGGAATGAGTAGCCCATGCTGATCACAGAGGCGGAGAGTGCAAAAGCTTTTAATAATGTTCGACGCTGCATGATTCACTCCTGAATAGCGCAAAGACAAAAAATGAATTAACGACTAACCGGAAGTGATAAGGCAAAAATGGTGCCAGGTTATCTGGCAATCAGAAAGCGCGATGTAGCGCGAGGGGAAGGGAAAAAAGCGGCAGCGTTGCTTCAAAACGGTGCAACGCTGCGCTATGACGAGCGCTTACCAGACCTGCGCGGCGATCCCGGTGACCAGGCGGACTTTATCCCACTGCTGGGACTCGGTCAGGGCGTTCCCCTCTTCGGTCGAGGCGAATCCACACTGCGGGCTGAGGCAAATCTGCTGTAACGACACGAACTGCGAAGCTTCTTCAAGGCGGGCTTTCACCCCTTGCGGATTTTCCAGTTCGCCGTTCTTGGTGGTGATTAACCCCAGCACCACCTGCTGCTTGCCCGGGCGGATGAAGCGCAGCGGCGCAAAATCGCCGGAGCGGTCATTGTCATACTCGAGGAAGAAGGCATCGACATTAACGCCGCCAAACAGTACTTCCGCCACCGGCTCGTAGCCGCCTTCGGAGATCCAGGTCGAGCGGAAGTTACCGCGGCAGACGTGCAGGCCAATGGTTAAATCTTCCGGCTTACCTTCCAGGGCCTTATTCAGCACCCGGGCGTAGGTTTGCGCCAGCTCGTCAGGGTTATCACCGCGTTCGCGAACCTGTTGACGCTGCTCATCGGAGCATAAATAGGCCCAGACGGTGTCGTCGAGCTGAAGATAGCGGCAGCCGGCGTCATAAAACGCGCGGATCGCGTCGCGCCAGGTGGTTGCCAGATCGTCGAAGTAGTCGGCGAGATCCGGGTAGACGGTGGCGTCGATATCTTTACGCCCGCCGCGGAAGTGCAGCACGCTCGGGCTCGGAATGGTCATTTTCGGCTGGGCATCGCCGCTGATGCTTTTCAGAAAACGGAAATCCTCCAGCATCGGGTGATCGCCAAACCCCAGTTTGCCGGTGACTCGTACCCCGTGCGCTTTGGTCTGAATGCCGTTGAACTGGATCCCCTTATCGGAATCGTAGCGCTCAACGCCCTGTAAGCCGTCGAAGAAATCGAAGTGCCACCAGGCACGGCGGAATTCACCATCGGTCACCACGTGCAGGCCGCAATCGCACTGTTGCTGTACCAGCTGACGGATGGCCTCGTTTTCGATCTGGCGCAGATGCTGAGCATCAATGGCGCCTTCGGCGAGCTGCTGACGGGCGAGTTTTATTGCGTCCGGACGTAAAAAACTGCCGACGATATCAGCGCGGAACGGGGCCTGTTGACGTTGCATGGTGTCTCCTTAGCGGTGAGCAGAGTTAGTTGCCTGCCGTGATAGTTCACTATTTGAATTTATAGACTTCTGGATGGCTATATGTCCAAATACTGGCATGCACTGCCGTCAGCAGCAAACGAGAATATTTCATGGGAGATGAATTAAATTCATGTTGTGGCCGACGACCTTACGCCACCGGCCCTCGACACTATTGCGCGAACGCGAAACCTTCATCCTGCCAGCCGGTGATCCCTCCCAGCATCATTTTCACCGGTCGCCCCAGCTCCGCCAGTTTGAGGGCGGCGATATCGGCGCCGTTGCAGTGCGGGCCTGCGCAGTAGACTACGAACAGCGTCTCTGGCGGCCAGGCCTGCATCCGCTCAGCATCGATCTGCCGGTGCGGCAAATGCAGTGCCCCCGGCAGATGACGACGGGCAAAGGCTTCGGCGCTGCCGACGACATGCAGCAGGACAAAGTCGCCCTCGCCATCACGCATGGCGCTATGAACATCTGCGCAGTCGGTTTCAAGGCTCAGCTTGTGGCGAAACCAGGCAACGGCGTCGCGGGAAGTGGCTGGGGTAAAGGCGGTAACAACACTCATGGCTTATTCTCCTTCTCTGTGGTACCACTACTTTACCGAGCCTCTCCACTTCCCGTCCGCCGCTAACGATGACAGAAAACGCTGAAATCCTGACAAATTCTCCCGCCACGCCGTCACGCCATCAGATTGTGGCACTGGCCTACGATGGCTTATGTACCTTTGAGTTTGGTATTGCCGTCGAACTGTTCGGCCTTCCCCGCCCTGAGATGGGCGAACGCTGGTACCGTTTTGCGGTGGCCGCGGTAGATGATGGCGAACTGCGGGCGACCGGCGGGATCCGGCTGATGACCGATGGCGGCATGGCGTTGCTCAGCGAGGCAGATACCATCGTGGTTCCCGGCTGGCGCGGCGTTGATGCTCCGGTGCCTGCGGCACTGTGTGAGGCCTTAACCGCTGCTCATGCCCGGGGATGCCGGATTATCTCCATCTGTTCCGGGGTGTTTGTCCTGGCCGCCGCCGGGCTGCTCGACGGCCGCCGCGCCACCACCCACTGGCGCTATACCGAGATCCTGCGCGAACGTTATCCGCTGATTGAGGTGGTCGCCGATGTGCTGTATGTCGGCGCCGATGGCGTGATGACCTCCGCCGGCAGCGCCGCCGGGATCGACCTGTGTCTGCACCTGGTGCGTGAAGATTTCGGCGTTGAGGCCGCCAACACGGTGGCGCGACGACTGGTGGTCTCTCCGCATCGCGATGGCGCGCAGGCTCAGCAGGTGGTGCGCCCGGTCGCCCAGGCGCGAGAAAGCCAGCGGCTGGGGCTGGTATTCGATTTTCTGCATCAGCATCTTGCCGCCAGCCACACCGTCGGATCGCTGGCGCAGCAGGCGGGCATGAGCCCGCGCACCTTTTTGCGCCGTTTCCAGGCCGCCACCGGGAAAACCCCGGCCCGCTGGCTGCTGGAGGAGCGTTTGCAGCGCGCGCAGCAGCATCTTACCCATACCCGCCTGAGCATTGAGAAAATCGCCGAGCTCAGCGGTTTTGCCGATGCCAGCACCTTGCGCCACCATTTTCGCCAGCAGTTCGCCATCAGCCCTTCCCGCTATCGTCAGAAATTTTCGCCTGCCGCAGTGGAAAAATCGGCATAAGCAGTCACAATGGCGTTCACATTGATGAGATTGCGCAAGGAGCCTGTCTGATGAAAAAAGAGTGTCGCGTTGTTATCTATAAAGAAGGAATTCTCGGGAGTCTGTTTTTTGGTGAAGCCAAAGCCGACCCGGAGAAGATGAGCCGTTTCCTCAATGAGTTCACGATGCAGGGCTGGGAAGTCAAAACCATGTCCGTAGAGCGCCGCAGAACCGGACTGTTCTGGTCGCGGGAGGCCTATCTGTTCGTACTTGAACGCCCGCTGTGATCGTGACACGTTAATTTGTTTCATCACGAAATTGTATACCTGGTTAATTATTTGTTTAGATTAACCAGGCTATGATTCATTCAACAACCGTACACCACGTTCAAAAAGGACAACTTAGCGCACACGACACACTGATGGAGGTTAATCATGCTGGGAAATATGCATGTATTTATGGCAGTACTGGGAACCATTCTGTTCTTCGGATTTCTTGCTGCGTATCTAAGCCACAAATGGGATGACTGATGAACGACGATAATCCCCACCCGTAAAGGCCCCCTGCTGCAATCGCGCCAGGGGGCTTTCTGCTTTCAGGCTTTTCATCTAATGTTCTCATCATCGCAAAAATTAATGTCGGTCTGATGACCTGGCGTATTCAATTTTTAAACCGACAACCAATTATGAAGATTTTTGGGATTTACGTTTTGCTGAAACCATCGCCCAAACGCTTATTTATAATAAGTCCTTGTCACTAAGCACCTGTTCTTTATGCATGGTTAAACCCCTCTGTTGGGGCGATAAGCTCAGATTTTATTCTGGATTAATCCTGGTTAATGTGCGATAGCACGAATCACACCGCACTCTCCATAAAATATTCACATTTATGTTTTTGAATTAACACTCCCAGTTCAGGAGTCATCATGAAAAAAATAATCTGTTTAGTATTTGTGCTCTGCACAGCGATGTCACTATCCGGGTGTATTTTCCCCCCGGGAGGTCACGGCGGAGGCCCAGGCGGCCCTGGTGGCGGGTACTCTCATGGGCCTGGCCTTCGTTAATGTGTTAAAGCCTGTTGCTGCTGTGATTATTAAAAAGCCACCCTTGGGTGGCTTATCCAGGCGCAGCGCGTTGTAATAGTGGCCCGGACATCAGCAAAGTTATCGGCAGTGACAAGCGGCACGCATTTAATAAAATTCACTATAATCCACCCAACACAGCATAAACTTCACTGATTAAAACAGAGACCGATAATATGAAACGGGTTTGTACCAGCGTCTTTCAGTGGCTCATCGCCGCGGGTATTTTATTCATAGCGTCACCAACCTTCGCCGCAGAAAATTTACCCGCCATAAAACCCATTATAGATTGCAGCCAATTAGCTTCGATTAATTTTAATGACAAGATTGGCGAGAAAGTGGCTATTAACTCAGCCAGTTCGCTGAAAACCGACCAGGGGATGTTCTGTCAGATTAAAGCAACCATCGGCGCGTCAATTGGCGTAGAAATTGCCCTGCCGCAGCAGCAGTGGACGCAGCGCTTCCTGCAAGTTGGATGTGGCGGATTATGTGGACAAATCAACCTCACCCCGAGCAACGCCAGCGGCTGCGCGCCAGCCACCCGCGGTGAATTTGTGGTTGCGGCGACCGATATGGGCCACAGCGGCGGCATGATGGATGCCAGTTGGGCGGAAGATCCCCAAAAACGTATCGATTTTGCTTATCGCGCTAATCACCTCACCGCCCTGCTGGCGAAGGCGGCCATTCAGTCTTACTACGGCCAGTCGCAGAAATATGCTTATTTTATGGGATGTTCCGACGGTGGTCGCGAGGCACTCATGGAAGCACAACGCTTCCCGGAAGATTTCGATGGCATCAGCGCCGGAGCCCCGGCCGCTTTCTTCCAGTTCCAGAACTCATTTTTCCACGGCTGGAACGTTGTTGCTAACCAACGCAGCGATGGCTCGGCAATCCTGTTGCAGGATCGGCTCCCCATTCTGCATCGTGCAGTACTAAAGCACTGCCCGACACTCTCCGGCGTTAATGATGGCTTACTGGCGAATCCGTATGCTTGCACCTTCTCGCCTGATTGGGTGCAAACCTGTACCACAAATCAGGCCGATAAATCGAACTGTCTGACAGCGGAAGAAATTAACGTTGCGCAAAAACTCTATCGTGGGGCGAATGACAGCGCGGGCAATCAGTTTGTGATTGCAGGTTTGCCTCTCGGCTCCGAACTGCGCTGGCCAGTACCGGCGACGTCCGATGGTCACTCCATGTCTGAAATGATGGTGCTGCCTGCGCTGCAATCACTACTGCTACCCGGCGGAAAACAAAACATCACCACCTTGGGCGATTTCCCGTTAAATAAGCAGAACTTTGCTGCTGTCGCGCAACTGGCTCCGCTCTATAACGCGGCCAACACCAATCTCAGCGGTTTTATGAAACGCAACGGGAAGCTGATTATGTGGCATGGCCTGGCTGATGACTCCGTGAGCCCGGCATTCTCCATTGCCTACTACCGTGGCGTTGAGGCATATCTCGGTGAGCAATCTACCGAGCAGTTTGTTCGTTTGTTCCTGTTGCCCGGTGTCGGCCATTGTGGCGGAGGCGAAGGCTTAGACCAGCTCGACCTACTGTCACCGCTGATGAAATGGACCGAACAACATACTGCGCCAAAGGCACTGATTGCAGGTAAGTCGGCCGCGAATGCGCAGGAAAAACCGGCTATTCCAGCCCAGGGGAACAAACCGGAAAGGGATCAGGATGCAGAAGCTCATTTCCACGGCGTACAGCGCGCAAGCTCGCCGGTGGCTAGCGATATGCCAACTTTAAAAATGACCCGCCCGGTATTTCCTTATCCGTATATTGCCAAATATAGCGGTTCAGGATCGCCAGACAACGCGGAGAATTATATTGCGGTGAAATCGACAGCGTATGCCAACCTCGTGGTCGGACAGCCAGCCAGTGAATTTATCGGCCCGGATAATCAGAAAACGTATGTTGCTGAAGGGAGCCAGCTGAAGGCTCAGTAAGCGTTTTTTCAACCTTGCTGATAACACGAAAAGCCCCATTTCACTTTCTGGGGCTTTTTTAGCGCCGGGTATCAAGTGATCGGCATACCAGCCGACATCACACGTTTACTTCAGCAGCTTATTGTAAACGTAGAAATCGTTATCGCGCACAAAGCCATTGTGCTCGTACAACGCTTGCGCCTGGGTGTTATCCGTGGCGGTACTCAGCATGATAAACGCTGAATCGCTCTCTTTCGCGAGCTGTTCCGCACGGGCAATGAGCTGTTGCGCGACGCCCTGCTGGCGGGCGGATTCATCGACAAACAGATCGTAAAGCAACCAGATGCGTTTCATTTCCAGCGAACAAAACAGCGGATAGAGCTGAGTAAAGCCCACCGCTTTGCCGTCGATCTCGGCGTAGAAAATGACCGACTCATTGAGCTGTAGACGTTTGAGGATAAAATCCCTGGCCTGCGGGGCGTTTTCTTCAACCTGGTAGAAGCGGCGATAGCCAAGATATAAAGGCAGGACGGTATCGATATCCTGGGGCTGGGCTTGATAAATATTCATACAATAAAACCTCATAATCATTACGGGCGTAATTGTATTACAAATAGAGCCGAATGTCTGAAGAATACGACCATCTTATATTGCGGCTGGTACCTGGCGGGCTGCGTCTGCTACCCGACCAGGCGATCGTCAGGGCGACGATTATTTCTTCTTGTTGAGCATCGATTTTAAATCGGCAAAGGGGTTGTAGGTTGCTTCGCCCACGTCTTTTTGCGCGTCCTCACCCGCCACTACGGTCGTACCGTACTGGTCCGCTTCGGTGTATTTCGAGTGCTCGTGGTCGTGGCAATACAGGCACAACAGCTCCCAGTTGCTGCCATCTTCCGGGTTGTTGGTGTGATCGTGGTCGATATGGTGAACCGTTAATTCGCGGAGGTTGGAGTAGACAAACTCGCGGGCGCAGCGCCCACACACCCACGGGTAGATTTTTAACGCTTTCTCACGATAGCCGCTTTCCAGCCGCGCATAGTTTTTAGGGATCAGAGCCATGGCCGATGTTACCTGTTGCAAAGGGATAATGACGATAGTGTGCCCAATATATCCTGGAATGACCGTAAAAGAGAAACGGCACAGCGCCCGGGCGAGGAAACTCGCGGCTGTCCCGTGACTCTGCAGGCTAATAGTCGCTCGGCAGCTTTCGGTCTATCGAGATGAGCTTGCCTTTATTGACGGTAATATATTGCCCTTCCTTTAGCTCGGCCAGCACCCGAAAAACGTAGCTGCGGGACAGATTAGTCCGGCGGATAATAAAGTTAGCAATGCCCTCTTTTTCATCGGTATTTACGCTCCGGCGATACAGATAACGATGCAGCATGGCTTTAATGGTGTGATATCCCGAATCGGTTCTGCGCTCAACATGCACATCTAAAATAAAGATCAGCATATACGAAAGCACTGCCGCCAGCTCTTTCGTATATTCTTTAGATTCCCCGAAAAATATATTATCAAAGTCCGCCATCGAAATTTTGAGCATGCTTGTAGCGGTGAGCGCCGAATATTTAAAATCGGCAATCGGACAAAACCGTTCCAGAAGGCCAATGGGCATATACTCAATGGTAGTCCCGATAATTCTGGGGTCATTATCCACGGCGATGGACAGCACCCCGGTATCGACATAGTAAATAAAGCCTTTATCAAGATGCAGCGGCGCATTGGCTTTCATTGCAAAACGCTCAGCCACCGCGATGACGTCGTCACGATGGCGGCTGAAGTTCTGCTGCCGGTAAAATTCATGAATATTTTCAAACACTAGTTTCATTTTGCATCCTCTGTGTGCAGCAAACTATGGCATCCTGGACGCTGGGTATCAATCTTCAGCCGTCACTTTTTTGCAAAAGGTCTCCACAGGGACTTTTTTGAAATTCAACAAGGATTAAAATCTAACTAATCCCGATGTTAAGCCGACACTCATCTCGTTATTTCCGATTGATACGGAAGTAAATTCAATTGTCTGCAAAAAAGAGTGTTTCCTGAGTTTCTATTTTGATATCAAAGAAATTCTATGTGCTACATTTTACAAACCGCTGTTCTGTTGATGGAGTTATGATGAAAATAAAAGTCCCGGCGTTACGCTTTGCGGCGAGCGCGGTTTTGCTTGCCTGCCTCGGTTGCAGTAATTTATTACAACCGCACCGGTACGGCCAAATCGAACATGTTCGATAACAAGCCGGATGAAACCCAGTATTTCTATACCGACAATGATGCGACAGGGGCTCAGCTCTCCGGGGATCATGATTATACCGTCACCTTCCCGAAAGGCGGTCTCCCGCCGGTGAAAGGCTTCTGGTCGTTGACCCTTTATAACAGCAAGCATCTGTTCAGCCCGAACGAGCTCAATCGTTATTCGCTGGGTACCAAAAATAAGGATTTGAAATATAACGACGATGGTTCTCTTACGCTGTACATCAGCCAGAAGGATCCGGGTGGCGATAAAACCAACAACTGGCTCCCGGCACCACAGGGGACGTTGTCGCTGTACATTCGCGCCTACTGGGGCGAACAAGCGATTCTTGATGGTTCCTGGCAGCCGCCTAAAATCGAACAGGTCAAATAACCGCACCAGCGCCCTGCTCAGCCCCATGCATCATGGGGCTTTTTTATGCCCGCAAAAAAGTGCACCAGATAATGATGGCGTGGGCTACAGGTTCATGACCGGGACATAGTAAGTCAGCGTATAAAGATCCTGCCCCGTCTGCGCGCACTGGCGGCTCTCTTTGCTAAAACACTCGATGTCATCCCCCTGCCGACGACACAGGCCATAACGTGGCAACACATTGATATAGATATAATTAGACAGGCAGGCATACTCCTGCCAGCTGCCGGTAAACAAGAACCTCAAATAGCGCCCGGCGGCGGCCACGGTATGCGTGACTGCACAAGCCATGTGCGGACTTTTCACCCCGATAAACGCCTCCACGGCAATCATCTGCTGATTATCGGCCCCGGAATGAAAACGAGAGAGGATGTAGATATCGTCATCGGTTGCCAGGCGATAGCGGTCGAGTTGTTGCTTACTGGCTATTTTTTCAGGGCGGCGGTTATCCTGCGGCAGCACCTCATAATTAAACCTGTGCCCTGCGAAGCCTTGCTCCGCAAGGGTCACCAGCACCGGCGGCGCCAGTGACTGAAACGCGGTGGTGATTTTGTGATGTAGCAAGGTCGTATCCCACAGCGGGTTGTTCCTGTAGGCCCGCGGCGAGACGCCAAAGGTTTTCTTGAACTCGCGGGAAAAGGTTTGATGGGAGTCATAATGAAACCGATGGGCAATGGCGGCGATAGACTGCCGGGTCACTTTTAATTTCCCCGCCGCCAGCGTCATTCGACGCATGCGAATATAGTAACCAATGGGCTGCCCGGTAAATTCCTGAAACACGCTATAAATAAAGCGCCGGGAGTAGCCAACGTGGCTGACCAACTCTTCGACGGAAGGGTTTCGATATATATTATCTTCAACCCAGTGAAGCGTTGCTTCAAAAACGATATTCCTCATCCATTACACCTTAACCAGACGCCCTGTCCAATGCATTTATTCTAGCAAATAACTCTGCGCAAAACTAAGCTTTTCGTGCAAGTAAAATAATCGTGCTTGCAACCAGAAAAGTAATAAATTATAAAAATGCCGAACACTTTATTAACTCATCAGCCATAAGGTGCGGAAATCCGACCATGACGACGATATTAATTAATACTTCAGATATTTTCCTGCGCCAGGCAATCACGCATCTTGTCACTGAGATTATCGCTGACAAGGGCCGGGATAATCCGTTGGTCATGACTGACATGAGCAATATTGCGGATGCCGAGGTGATCATTACCGAAATGACGATGGGCGAACATCTGTTATGTCAAAAAGCGCTGGAAAACCGTAAGGCGGCGTCAGCGGTTTTCATTATCCAGCCGAGAACCGCGACCACGCCCGGCCACCAGCTACCTACCTGCATTCATGATGCGACGTTCATTCATCGTCAGGTATCGGTTACGGAATTTTCAGCGATACTGCGCCGCAAACTCAGCGCTATGGCTGGTTTCCGCCGCTCTGTTTCGCGCCCGGATAACCCACGATTTAAATGTATCAAATGCCCGCGAAAATCGTTAACCCCGACGCAGTTAAAGGTGGCACAGGCGCTCGGCATCGGTATGAATAGCCTGACCATCGCCGATCATCTGCAGGTGCATTATAAAACCATTTTCAGTCATAAAAGTAATATTATGAAATCCTTTGAGATCGCTAATAAACAGGAGCTTAACCGTTTTATTAGCGTAATCATGCGCAATGACGGTCAAATCCCGCGCTTGCGAAAATAGCGTTCATTCCTTCCAATACCATTTTTTCTGAATGGCAGCCTTCTTTTCTTCCAGTCATTAATATAGGAAATTAAACTCCAGACAGAAATGAACAATAGTATTGCAGCGATAATAATGTAGGCGATGCTACTCACAATGGCACCCTTAATAATCCGTTACTGTATTGTGCTGGCAGGATAATACAGCCATTATCATAACGACAAGCATGAGGTTATTTTTTCAGAAGGAGAAAAACTTATGCGAGATAATTCTTAACAGGGCAATAAAAATAGCAAAATAATGACCGCGTAAAACAAAAGCAGGCAGCCCGTCTCTGGCGCGCAAACGCACACGAACGGACTGCCTGGTGGAGCGGGTATTAGCGAAAGCCGCAGCCAGCGAGTCGCAACGGGTGCATCGTCAGCTGTTCACAAACGCCAGCAGGTCGGCGTTGATCTGATCCGCGTGGGTGGTGGGGATCCCGTGCGGCGCCCCTTTATAGGTATTCAGGGTACCGTTCTGCACCAGGTCGACCGAAAGCACCGCGGAATCATGATAAGGCACAACCTGGTCATCATCACCATGGATCACCAGTACCGGGATGGCGATTTGCTTGAGATCCTCAGTGAAATCCGTCTGCGAGAAGGCTACGATCCCGTCATAATGCGCCTTCGCTCCGCCCATCATCCCCTGTCGCCACCAGTTCCAGATAACGCCTGGTAGCGGTGTCGCACCGGGACGATTGTAGCCATAGAACGGCCCGGCCGGCACGTCATAATAGAACTGCTGCCGGTTGGCCGCGAGCTGCGCCTGGAAGGACTCAAACACCTCAAGCGGCGTGCCCTGCGGGTTGCTGTCGGTTTTTACCATCAACGGCGGAACGGCGCTGATCAACACCGCTTTTGAGACCTTATCCTCCGCGTGACGTACCACATAGCGCACCACCTCGCCGCCGCCGGTCGAGTGGCCGACATGCATCGCCCCCTGCACCCCCAGATGCTGAACCACCGCAGCGACATCATCCGCGTAGTGATCCATATCGTGACCGCTGCACACCTGACTGGAACGGCCATGCCCCCGTCTGTCGTGCGCCACCACCCGGAAGCCCTTATTCACGAAGAACAGCATCTGCGCATCCCAGTCATCGCTGGAGAGCGGCCAGCCGTGGTGGAAGAAAATCACCTTGCCCTCTTTTGGTCCCCAGTCTTTATAAAAAATCTCAACACCATCGCTCGTCGTTACGTAACCCATGTCTCTTCTCCTGAATACCGTTAGCTGTCGAAGGTTGAAGCAGGTCTTGCGTATGGCGCTGAGGTGGCCTGTTGCCATGCCGTGACGGGAACCATAGAGCCACGCACCGAGCCGCCAGCGATCGCCATCCGATCGCTGAGAGAGTATAGATTTAAAGTTGCGAGTTAGATCAAGAAATGGGACTTACGCCACACCGGCAGACATGCACAGAGAAGACGTCACAGCGCCACTACAGCGTGGGCTGCAGCTTAAAGCGAATGGTTTTGGTCATGTTTTTAAAGGGTTTGTTGGGTTCGAAACGCCATTTTGCCACCGCGCTGATCACCGCATCATCAAACAGGTGCTGCGGTTCAGATGACAGGATCCATAACTTTTCGACTTTCCCGTCGGCGCCCACATCAAAGCGAATCTTCACTTCACCGCAAATATTATTGGCCGCTGCATAGTAGGGATAAACTGGCTGGACAAGGTGAAGCAGCTTCGGCTCGTCTTGCCTGACCGGGCTACTGCAGGCCGACAGCAAGAAACCGACGGCTAAAAACAGCGCGCATTTGCGTTTCATCATCACATCCTTATTGATAATAATTATCAATAGTATCACGGAATTGTGCTTGATGATGGGTTTTTCCCGCTTCGGGGAGAGGTAACACGGAGGGAGATGGCGCAACGGAAGACCGCTTGCGTTATTCGCAGGCGGTCAGGTCAGCATCAGACGGCTTTATCCACGCTGGTGTTCGAGCCGGAGGTCAGGATGCGCACCTTGTCGCCCTGATTAAAGCTCATCCGGCCATCGTACTGCTGGAGCACCTGGATTATCTGACCAGACTGGGTCTTGATGGTCAACTGGACTTCCTGCATGGCCTGGCGCTGTGACTGGCGGTAGTGAGAAGCACTGGCCCCGGCGGCAGCACCGGCAACGGTCATGGCGGTCTGCCCTTTACCATTACCAAACTGGTGCCCGACTACGCCACCGACAGCACCGGCGGCAAGGGTGCGCAGCGGCCGTGAGTGGGTCTGATTACTGATGATCTGGCTTTGCTGTACCACACCATAGTCCACCACGGTTTTGGTACCGGCAACAGCAGACAGGCTGGTCAATGCGAGGAAGCTGAGAGCGATGAATGCAAGTCTCTTCATAATGTCTCATTTTTAGGTTTTCGCGCGGGCGATGAGCGCCTGCGGCAGGATAACCCCGCCATTGCTGGCGGGGTCGGAAATCAGTTCAGGGCGTCAACGAGATCGTTTTTCACCTGGGTGCGCTGTTCAGGCGTCAGCACCTGGTTCACGCCAAAATAGTATTTCACGCGGTAGTAACGCACTTGCTGATCTAACTGCCCAAAGGCCGCCAGCTGCTGCTTCACTTTCGCATCATCCCATTTGCCGGAGTGGATAACATCCACCAGCGCGCCGTCTTTGAAACCGTCGATTTTGATATTGTTAACGTTGGTCTCAAATTCTGTACGCAGGGTCTGAATTTTGCTCACCTGATCGTTGCTCAGCTTCAGATGTTGTACCACGGGATCCTGAGATACCGGCGGAACATCAGTGGTGCTGGCCGCTTGTGCAGCAACGGAGAAACCTGCGCTCAGGGCGACAGCAATCAGGGTGTTACGGAAGAGTTTATTCACAATCAATTATCCTTAATATCCATAATCAGAGCCTTAAGTATTGATCTCCAAATAAATCCCATCTGTAACAAAGGGTTAAATTTAAATTTGGACAATTTGCCGTGGCGACCATCGCCTGCCTCATCGGCGGCGACATCGCCCTTCTGCCATCAGCATTTTATGCTGGGTCCAAAACTCTCGCCCGGGAAGGTTTTGACACCAGCCACCGGAAAAACAGCGTGTTTATGCTGGTAAGCGCGTGAATTATCACCGCATGGCAGAGTTAAATAAAATAGCGGGCGGGGTTTTGCCTGCGGACAGGCAAAAAAAAACCGCCAGCGGTCTGGCGGTGAATCAATGCTTGCATGGATAGATTGTGTTTTACATTTTACATAAAGGCGATGTCCATCTCCCTTTATGACTGCGGCTACGCTAGCACATTCATCTTCAATGAAGGGTAAACCAACGCTGCTTACAGCTTCTCAACCAGCGCTTTCAGCTGGGCGACCCACTGCTCCTGTTGCTGTTCGCTGTTAAACGGCCAGGTGGACTGGCGGACAATCAGGCGGGTGGGCAGCAGTTCACGGATCCGCATCTGGGGCGTCACCATCAGCTGAACCAGCTGTTCCACCGCCCTTTTGCCCAGCAGATCGAAATCCTGGGCGACGGTGGTCAGCGGCGGCTGGAAATAGAGGCTATCGGCAGTGTCGTCATAACCGGTGACCGATACCGCACGGCTGCCGCTGCGGTTGAGCTGTGCCAGGGCGCTCAGCACCCCTAAGGCCATCTGGTCGTTGGCCACCACAATCGCGCTGATACGCGGCTGGAGATGGAGCAGTTCAAAGGTTTTGTGCCAGCCGCTGGCGGCGCTCCAGTCGCCGAACACGGTCTGGGCATGGCTGACGCCCTGGCGATGCAACGCCTCGCGCCAGCTACCAAGGCGCATACGCGCAGAGATCGAGCTTTCCGGGCCGGCCAGCAGGCCAAACTCCCGATGGCCTAATTCCCAAAGAAGCCGCACGCAGGCGCCGCAGCCGTCGCGATGATCAAAGCGCACGCAGGAGACCTCCGTTTCCGGCGAGACATCGAGAAACAGGCAGGCAATATCGGGATTTTCCTTCACCAGCCGCTCCGCCGTACTGCTCTCCAGCGGCAGGCTAACGATTGCCCCGCGAATATGTTGCGCACGAAACTCATCCAGTCGCGCCTGCAAAGCGGCGTAATCGCTACGCTCCGGCATGGCAATCGAGACTTCAAGCTGATGAATGCCCGCGTGGTTTTTTACCGCCGCCGCAATTTGCGACGGCGCATGCAGCGTCAATGAGGCGGTAATCAGCCCGATGGAAGGTGCCGCCTTCCCCGCCAGCAGCTGCGCGGAACGGTTGGGGACATAGTGCAGCGCCTGCATCGCGCGGACTACCTTTTCCCGGGTCCGCTCGGAGACGATCTGCGGATTATTCAGCACCCGGGAGACGGTCTGCTGGGACACCCCGGCTTCACTCGCCACATCCTCTAACGTTGCCGTACGCCGCTGCATGGTGCTCTCCTTTCGGGTCAGACTGAGGGGTTTTTACTATCAATGTCGTCCGCTAACATTTTATGTCTTATTGACGACAAAAATCTGCGCTTTTTTGGGTGTTTCGTGATCGAAGGTCGGTTTCGTTTTCGCCAATATTGCGGCACCAGAAAAAATATCTGATAACGACATCATTCTTGTCTAGCGAATGACATTTCTCTCACTTATCCGTCAGGTATGCGTATGCAACAACATGACTCAAGCGCGGTTCGCTCATTGACGTTTCACGACGTTCTGGCCCGCGAAGACTGGCAAAACCAGACCATTACCCACCTGAATCGCTTAACGGCCCACCCGACCTTTGCCAGCTGGCGTACGGTTGCCGACGCGCGGGATAACCGGGCTTCCGGGCGCCGTCGTCTGCTCGATGGTCAGTGGCAGTTCTCCTACGCCCACAGCCCGTTTGCTGTCGATCCTCGCTGGATCGAGCAGGATCTGGCGGATAGCCGCAGCACGCCGGTGCCGTCAAACTGGCAAATGGAAGGTTACGACGCGCCGATCTACACCAACGTTCGCTACCCTATCGACACCACTCCGCCGCGGGTCCCGGAAGAGAACCCGACCGGCTGCTACTCCCTGAATTTTACCCTCGACCCGCAGTGGCAGGCCGCAGGCCAGACCCAGGTGATTTTCGACGGCGTTAACTCGGCGTTTCACCTGTGGTGCAACGGCGAATGGGTGGGCTACTCCCAGGATAGCCGTCTGCCCGCCGCATTCGACCTGACCCCCTATCTGAAGGAGGGCAATAACCGTCTGTGCGTGATGGTTCTGCGCTGGAGCGCCGGGACCTGGCTGGAGGATCAGGATATGTGGCGGATGAGCGGGATCTTCCGCTCGGTCTGGCTGCTCAACAAACCGCAGCAGCATCTGAGCGACGTCCAGCTCACCCCGCAGCTGGATGCCCTGTACCGCGAGGGGGAACTGCTGGTTAATCTGACCATCAGCGCCCCTGCCGGCACTCTGGACCAGCTGGTAGCCGAAGTCAGCCTGTGGGACGGCGAGCAGCAGGTCGCCAGCGCGCGTCAGCAGCCGGGTTCACCGGCGATCGATGAGCGTGGCAATTATGCTGAGCGTGCCCAGCTGCGCCTGGCGGTCGATCGCCCGGCCCTGTGGAGCGCTGAAACGCCGCACTGCTATCGCGCGGTGGTGGCGCTGTGGCGCGGCGACGAACTGCTGGAAGCCGAAGCCTGGGATATCGGTTTTCGCAAGGTGGAGATTAACAACGGCCTGCTGCTGCTTAACGGCAAACCGCTGCTGATCCGCGGGGTCAACCGCCATGAGCATCATCACCAGCGCGGCCAGGTAGTCACCGAAGCGGATATGCTGCAGGACATTCTGCTGATGAAGCAGCATAACTTTAACGCCGTGCGCTGCTCACACTATCCCAACGCCTCGCGCTGGTACGAGCTTTGCAACCGCTACGGCCTGTACGTGGTCGATGAAGCCAATATCGAAACCCACGGCATGGTGCCGATGAACCGCCTCTCCGACGATCCGGCGTGGCTCCCGGCCTTCAGCGCCCGCGTCAGCCGGATGCTGCAATGTAACCGCAATCATCCGTCGATCATCATCTGGTCGCTGGGCAATGAGTCCGGCGGCGGGTCAAACCATGAAGCGATGTACCACTGGCTGAAGCGCCAGGACCCGACGCGCCCGGTGCAGTACGAAGGCGGCGGTGCCGACAGCAGCACCACCGATATCATCTGCCCGATGTACGCCCGCGTTGAGTATGACCAGCCGATCCCGGCGGTGCCGAAATGGGGCATTAAAAAGTGGATCAGCCTGCCCGGCGAACAGCGCCCGCTGATCCTCTGCGAATATGCTCACGCGATGGGCAACAGCCTCGGTAACTTTGCCGATTACTGGCAGGCCTTCCGCGACTATCCGCGCCTGCAGGGCGGTTTTATCTGGGACTGGGCCGATCAGGCGATCGAAAAAACCTTCGATGACGGCACCACCGGCTGGGCCTACGGCGGCGATTTTGGCGACAAGCCTAACGATCGCCAGTTCTGCATGAACGGGCTGGTCTTCCCGGATCGCCGTCCGCACCCTTCGCTGATTGAAGCGCAACATGCCCAGCAATATTTCCAGTTCGCTCTGCTGGAGCAATCTCCGCTGCGGGTCAGCGTGGAGAGCGAATATCTGTTCCGCACGACGGACAATGAACAGCTGTACTGGCAGGTGCAATGCGCTGGCGAAACCGTTGCCAGCGGAAGCCTCGCCCTGCACCTTGCCCCACAGGGCCACGGCGAACTCACTCTCTGTGAGCAGCTGACGCTACCGACTGGTGCGAAAGAGGTGTGGCTGATGCTGGAGGTTCGCCAGCCGCAGGCGACTGCCTGGTCTGATGCCGGGCACCGGGTGGCCTGGGGGCAGTTCGCCCTCGCCGCTCCGCTGGCCTTACCCGCGCCAACCGCCAGCGGCCCGGCGCCTGAGCTGGCGATCGCTAACCAGACCTTTACCGTCAGCCACGGCTCCCAGCAGTGGATTATCGATCGCCAGAGCGGTCTGTTAAGCCACTGGCAGGTCGAGGGCAAAGAGCAGCTGCTGACGCCGCTGAGCGATCAGTTCGTCCGCGCCCCGCTGGACAACGATATTGGCGTCAGCGAAGTGGAACGCATCGATCCCAACGCCTGGGTTGAGCGCTGGAAAAGCGCCGGGCTGTATCAGCTGGAAAGACACTGCGTGCACTGCGAGGCACACCGCCTGGATCATGAGGTGATCGTCGACAGCCGCTGGCACTATCTGCGCGGCGATGAAGTGGTCATCGTCAGCCAGTGGCGTATGACCTTCGACAGCACCGGCCAGCTGCAGCTTTCGGTGAGCGGCGAGCGTGCAGGTACCCTGCCACCGCTGCCGCGCGTCGGCCTTCATTTCCAGGTCGCCGACCAACAGACGCCGGTTTCGTGGCTTGGCTACGGGCCGCATGAAAACTACCCGGACCGCAAAAGCAGCGCCTGTTTCGCCCGCTGGCAGCTTCCGCTGGAGGAGATGACCACGCCGTATATCTTCCCGACGGAGAACGGCCTGCGTTGTGACAATAAAGCGCTGGACTGGGGACGCTGGCACGTTGCGGGCAAGCGATTCCACTTCTCGGTTCAGCCTTACAGTACCACCCAGTTAATGGAGACCGACCACTGGCACCGGATGACGCCAGAAAGCGGCGTCTGGATCACCCTCGACGGCCAGCATATGGGCGTCGGCGGGGATGATTCCTGGACACCGAGCGTGCTGCAGCAGTGGCTGCTGCTCGAGACACAATGGCAGTATCAGTTAGTGATTCATTTCCAGTAAAACAACAACGGGGGGCCTCGGCTCCCCATAATAAAAACAGTTATACCGGCATCATTCAGGATGTATTAGGCGGAAATCAGCTAAGAGCACAGGGACGAATGGGTTACTGTACGCAGCGGCACGCCGCAAATTGCGCAGTAGCTGGAATGATGATGACGAGTATAATAACAACGGAACATCTCTATGAAATTCTCTGAACTGGCGCCACGAGAACGGCATAATTATATCTACTTCCTGCTGTTCTTTTTCTTTTACTACTTCATTATGTCGGCCTACTTTCCCTTTTTCCCGGTATGGCTGGCGGACGTTAACCATTTAACCAAGACCGAGACCGGGATTGTCTTCTCCTCTATTTCGCTGTTCGCCATTATCTGCCAACCGATATTTGGCCTGATTTCGGACAAGCTCGGCCTGCGCAAACACCTGCTGTGGACCATCACGGTGTTATTAATTCTGTTCGCGCCGTTCTTTATCTTTGTGTTCTCGCCGCTGCTGCAGATGAATATTATCGCCGGGTCGCTGGTGGGCGGGCTGTATCTGGGGATCGTCTTCTCCAGCGGCTCCGGTGCGGTAGAGGCCTACATTGAGCGCGTCAGTCGCGCCAACCGTTTTGAATACGGCAAAGTGCGGGTCGCCGGCTGCGTCGGCTGGGCGCTTTGCGCTTCCATCACCGGTATCCTGTTCGGTATTGACCCCAATATCACCTTCTGGATTGCCTCCGGGTTTGCGCTGGTGCTGGGGGTACTGCTGTGGTTTTCCCGTCCGGAAAGCAGCAACAGCGCTCAGGTAATGGATGCCTTAGGCGCCAACCGTCAGGCCTTTTCCCTGCGCGTAGCGGCAGAGCTGCTGCGGATGCCGCGCTTCTGGGGATTTATTATCTATGTGGTCGGGGTTGCCAGCGTCTATGACGTCTTCGACCAGCAGTTTGCCAACTTCTTTAAAGGCTTCTTCGCCGACCCGCAGCGCGGTACCGAAGTATTTGGTTTTGTCACCACCGGCGGGGAGTTGCTCAATGCACTGATTATGTTCTGCGCTCCCGCCATCGTAAACCGCATCGGGGCCAAAAACGCGCTGCTGACCGCCGGGATTATTATGTCGGTGCGTATTCTCGGATCGTCGTTTGCCACCTCGGCGGTGGAAGTGGTGATATTAAAAATGCTGCATATGTTTGAAGTACCGTTCCTGCTGGTCGGGACCTTTAAATATATTTCGTCTGCATTTAACCCGAAACTGTCCGCCACCCTGTTCCTGATTGGCTTTAACTTATCGAAGCAGCTCTCTGGCGTGGTGCTGTCTGCGTGGGTGGGCCGGATGTACGATACCGTCGGATTCCATCAGGCATACCTGATTCTGGGGTCGATTACGTTAGGGTTCACGGTGCTCTCGCTGTTCACCCTGAAAGGCAGTAAAACCTTGCTGCCGGCTACCGGCTATAACAACGCGACGTAGGTCGCAGACCGGCGGCCCGTTGCGATTAACGGGCCGACCGATTGGCCTGCCGGGCTCAGCAAAGCGACTTTTTCATGCCTCTGCTCAGCGCCACTCGTTTGAGCTTGTCAGCGTCATCGTGAGACTCACTGAACACACCAAAAAAGTAGCGTTCGTCATCAATCGTCTGCGAGACGATCCGATAGCTCAGCGGCTGGCCGGATTTTGCACCATACTGTGCAGCAGTAACGGACAGCTCCGTCGCATTATCGGCGACGCTGACCAGCAGGCCATCAGCCCTTCCCCCCACCAGCATGACCTTAATTAACGGGTCCACCATGTTCCTCCTGGATGGGTCAATAAGTAATGTGTGATTGCCGACATCGTAGAGCATTTACGCTACCTTCAGTATATTCTTATAGTTCATACCAGCCTGAAATAAAAAATTGCTTTTTATAGCCTAAATAATTCGAGTGCTTCCAGGCGGTAAGGCCGTAAACCCCTGGAGCTTACTCCGGTAAGTGATACTGCGCTAAGCATTAATTATTGCTGGTAAAAGCTGGCGAATGATGAAGGAAAAAAGAGAAATTGTGAATCTTCATAAGTCTTATTTATCATGATTTCCGTTGCCCTGCCGCAGCCACTTCAGCCTTAGCGAACACTCACAATAAGACCCAAGGAAATCCCCCGAGATGCGCCATAGTCGCTTTGCCCTGCTCCCGTTACTCGCCGCGCTGGCCCTGCCAGCCTGGGCCCATGAGGCCACAATCAGCCGCGTTAAAACCGCCGAAAGCCAGCTTCAGGGCCGGGTTGGCTATGCTGAGCTGGATTTAACCACCGGCCGTTTACTGGCGGGCTATCGTGCGGACCAACGCTTTCCAATGATGAGTACCTTTAAGGTGTTGCTCTGCGGGGCGGTGCTGGCCCGGGTCGACAGCGGCGAGGAAAAACTCGATCGCCGGATCCACTACCGTCAGCAGGATCTGGTGGAATATTCTCCGCAAACCGAAAAGCACCTCGACGACGGACTCACCGTTGGTGAGCTCTGCGCCGCCACCATTACGCTGAGCGACAATACCGCAGCAAACCTGCTGCTGACCGCCATCGGCGGCCCGCAAGGGTTAACCGCGTTTCTGCGCCACAGCGGCGATCGCACCTCACGACTCGACCGCCGGGAGCCGGAGCTTAACGCCGCCGTGCCGGGCGACGTGCGCGATACCACCACCCCGCAGGCGATGGCCACCACCCTGCGCCGTCTGTTAACCGGCGGCGTGCTTTCCGCATCATCGCAACAGCAGTTACAGCGCTGGATGATCGATGATCAGGTCGCGGGTCCGCTGCTGCGCGCGTCGCTGCCGTCCGGCTGGTTTATCGCCGATAAAACCGGGGCCGGACAGCGCGGCTCACGCGGTATCATTGCCGCCCTCGGCCCGGACGGAAAACCGTCACGCATCGTGGTGATTTACCTCACCGACACCGACGCCACCATGGCGGCGCGCAATCAGCAGATTGCAGAGATCGGCGCCACGCTGGTCGAGAACTGGTCCGCAACGCCGTAGCGGCCAGCCAGACTGCAGGTGTTCCGGGCATAAAAAAGCCTCGCGATGCGAGGCCAGTCCGGGCAGCTGCGGCGAGGTTAGTCTTCCTCGTAACCTTCGAGGGCATCCTGGATGGCGTCCGCCAGCGAAGCGACTTCCTGCGCCACGTTGCGCAAATCCATCTGGCTACGAATACCGGAATTGGCGGTGGATGAAGAGACCGCTGCTTTCGAAATCTCCAATGCGGCCTGAACAGCAAGAAGACGCTTATGCTTTTCGATAGCCGTATCGCCGCTATCACCATCTAACTGAAAGTATTTATCTAACATATCGGTTCCTTCTCAGCCATTTCATTGTCGAAGGCCATATTCTGGTCTAAACGGGCGAAAATAAACAGCTAAAAAAGATTAATTACAAAGAGTTAACTTTTCATTACCCGCAAAACAGCCCAGGCCACCGCCCTTTTCTCGCCGGCGACCTGTTCAGATGGCGATTTACGCGTTCAACCCACGGTTCTCCAGCATCGGTTCAATCTTAGGGTCATGCCCGCGCCACTGGCGATACAGTTCAGCTAAATCAGTGCTGTTGCCGCGGGACAAAATCGCCTCGCGGAAGCGCTGGCCGTTTTCGCGGGTCAGACCACCATGCTCCACGAACCACTGATAGCCGTCGTCGGCCAGCATCTGGGTCCACAGATAGGCGTAATAGCCTGCCGCGTAGCCGCCGCCGAAGATATGCGAGAAATAGCTGCTGCGATAGCGCGGTGGCACCGCGGCAAGATCCATATGTTCCTCGCCTAAAGCCTGTGTTTCGAAAGCATCGACATCCTGCGGCACATCCGTTGACGCGAGGCGATGCCAGTGCATATCCAGCAGCGCCGCCGCCAGCAGTTCGCTCATGTCATAGCCTTTGTTAAACTTCACGGCCCGCAGCATGCTTTCCCGCAGCGCATCCGGCATCGCCTCACCGGTCTGGTAATGCCGGGCATAGCGGGCGAACACCTGCGGTTCGCTGGCCCAATGCTCAAAGATCTGCGACGGAAACTCGACAAAATCGCGCGGCGTATTGGTGCCCGACAAGCTGGCGTAGCGCTGGCTGGCAAACAGCCCGTGCAGGGCGTGACCGAACTCATGGAACAAGGTGATGACATCATCCCATGACAGCAGCGCACTGTGGCCGGCTTTGGGCTTCTGATAGTTGCAGACGTTGTAGATCACCGGGTGCTGGGCCAGCAGCGTCGATTGTTCGACGAAAACGTCCATCCACGCCCCGCCGCTTTTCGAATCCCGCGAAAAATAGTCGCCGTAGAACAGCGCAATCCCTTCGCCGTTGGCATCAAAGATTTCCCAGACCCGCACATCCGGGTGATAAACCGGGATATCAAAACGTTCGACGAAGCGCAGGCCAAAGAGCTGCGAGGCGGTCCAGAACACGCCATCCTGTAGAATGCGGTCGAGCGCAAAATAGGGTTTTAGCTGTGACTCATCGATGGCAAAGCGGGTGCGGCGCACCTGCTCGGCGTAGTAATGCCAGTCCCATGCCTCGGCGGTAAAACCGCCCTCTTGATGGTCAATGAGCTGCTGGATATCCGCCAGTTCCTGCTCCGCTCTCGCCCGCGCGGCCGGGGCAATCCGGCGCATAAAGGCCAATGCGGCCTCCGGCGTTCCCGCCATCTGATCGGCCATCGACCAGCTGGCATAATCCGCGACGCCCAGCAGTTCAGCTTTGCGGGCGCGGATCTCCGCCAGACGCAGCACCAGTTCGCGGGTATCGTTGGCATCGCCCTTCTGGTTGCGCTGCCAGCCGGCGGCGAACAGCTTTTCACGGGTCTGGCGCTCGCGTAACGCCAGCAGGGCCGGTTGCTGGGTGGTATTCACCAACGGCAGCAGCCAGCGGTCGTTCAGTCCTTTATCGCGCGCGGCGTCGGCGGCTTCGGCGATCTCATCGTCGCTGAGTCCCGCCAACCGATCGCGGTCATCCAGCACCAGGCCGCCGGATTTCACCGCCGCCAGCAGCCGCTGCTGGAACTGGCTTTGCAGCGCCGCGGCCTGGGTGTTCAGGGCCCGCAGCGCGGTTTTTTGCTCGGGTGCCAGCGTCGCGCCCGCCAGGGTGAAACGTTGCCACGTCACCTCCAGCAGCCGCCGGGATTCGTCGTCGAGGGTCAGGGTATCGCGTTGCTGCCATACCTGCTTTACACGCTGGAACAGCGCATCGTTGAGCCAAATATCGTTGCCCAGCCCGGCCAGTTCGGCGGAAAACTGCTCATCAAGCGCCTGCAGCGTCGGGTTAGTATGCGCCCCGGCCATGGCAAAAAAGACCCGGGTGACGCGCGTCAGCAACTGCCCGCTTTGTTCAAGCGCCACCAGCGTATTGGCGAAATCTGCCGGCGCGGGATTATTCACAATGGCGGCGATCTCGTCGCGCTGGCGCCGTCCCCCTTCATCAAAGGCCGGACGGTAATGCGTATCGTCAATCAGATCAAAACGCGGTGCCTGATAAGGCAGCAGGCTCATGCTTAAGAAAGGGTTGTTTTCGGCCATCATCATCTCCTGGACTCGGTTATCCAGTTAGATTAGGCAACGTGTTGATTAACCGCAATGATTTCCGCCTGCGGTCGCGATGTTCAGGCGGTCAGCGCAGCTTCAAAGCACAAAATAGAGCACAAATGCGATCATCACCGCGCCGGTGACGCCAAGAATATCGAGTCCGGTACGGGTTATGGTCGCGTGAGTCGCAATGCTCTCTTCTTCGTCCCATTCATTCATCTGTTCAATCTCCTGTCATCAAAAGCCCCGCCACAGCGGGCAGGTACAATAGGGAATCCCCACCAAAAATGGCAGCCCAACGGGCGCGGCGCGCAGAATAACAATCGGCAAAATGCCGCGATGATCAATTGATGCCATGAATGCCGCGCAGTTTATTTTTCGACAAAATCGCCCGAAAATGGCCCTCTGCCGTCGGCGTTATCAACCTTTTCCCGTCATCGCAATACCCTGTTTTGGAAACGTATTGCTCACGCGCTGAAGGTAGACGCCGTTTTCTTTTGTCGCTACAGTGCTGATGATATTGCCAGCCCTCTACAGTTGTGCGCGTGGTTCGGGGCTTAATGAGAAAATTGACAGGAGCGATGATGATTATTCTGGTTACTGGTGCAACCGCAGGTTTTGGTGAAAGTATGACTCGCCGTTTTATCGCCAACGGCCACAAAGTGATCGCCACCGGACGTCGTGAAGAGCGACTGAAAACATTAAAAGATGAGCTCGGCGACAACCTTTATCCGGTGCAGCTGGACGTCCGCAACCGCGCCGCCATCGAAGAGATGATTGCCGGACTGCCGGCAGAGTGGCAGGCCATCGATGTACTGGTCAATAACGCCGGTCTGGCGCTTGGTCTCGAGCCGGCGCACAAAGCCAGCGTCGAAGACTGGGAAGATATGATCGATACCAACAACAAAGGGCTGGTCTACATGACCCGTGCGGTTTTACCGGGTATGGTCGAGCGTAACCGCGGTCACATCATCAATATCGGCTCCACTGCCGGTAGCTGGCCTTATGCCGGCGGGAACGTCTACGGGGCGACCAAAGCCTTCGTCCGCCAGTTCAGCCTCAACCTGCGTACCGACCTGCACGGCACAGCGATCCGCGTGACCGATGTTGAACCAGGCCTGGTTGGCGGCACCGAGTTTTCTAACGTGCGCTTTAAAGGTGATGACAGCAAAGCCGGTAAAACTTATGAGAACACCCAGGCGCTGACGCCGGAAGATGTTACCGAAGCGGTATGGTGGGTCGCGAACCTGCCGGCGCATGTCAACATCAACACCCTGGAAATGATGCCGGTAAGCCAGAGCTTTGCCGGTCTGAGCGTTCATCGCGCTGGTTAAATCTCGCCACCCGGCCGCTTGACGGCCGGGTATGGGCTAACCGATAAAATACGCGTAAAATAACGCTTATAATCCACTAAAAGTAACCATCAATGGCCGCAGAATCGCAACTCAATCCGACACAACCTGTCAATCAGCAAATTTACCGCATCCTTCGCAGTGATATCGTCCACTGTTTGATCCCTCCGGGTACCCCGCTGTCTGAGAAAGAAGTGTCTGTGCGCTTTAATGTTTCACGCCAGCCGGTGCGCGAGGCGTTTATCAAACTGGCCGAAAACGGCCTGATTCAGATCCGCCCGCAGCGCGGTAGCTACGTCAATAAAATCTCGCTGTCGCAGGTTCGCAACGGCTGCTTCGTCCGCCAGGCTATCGAATGTGCGGTAGTCCGCCGCGCCGCCGGGATGATCACTGCCGAGCAAATCTACCAGCTTGAGCAAAATCTTACCCAGCAGCGTATCGCCGTTGAACGTCAGCAATTAAATGATTTCTTCCAGCTGGATGATGAATTTCATCAGAAGCTGTCGACGATTGCCGACTGTCAACTCGCCTGGGATACGGTAGAGAATATTAAGGCGACGATTGACCGTGTGCGTTATATGAGCCTCGACCACGTCACCCCTCCGGATATGCTCCTGCGCCAGCACCATGAAATATTCCAGGCGCTGGAAAAGCGTGATGTTGAAGCGGTGGGCAAGGCAATGAACGTTCACCTGCACGAAATTAGTGAATCGGTGCTGTTAATTCGTCAGGAAAATAGCGACTGGTTTAGCGAAGAATAATCGAATCTGGCGGCAGCAGAAAATATCACCGCTGCCGCGGTTTCTGAATGGCAATCCCTAACGTACTACCAGCACCGGAATTCTGGCATAGCGCAAAATGGACTCGGCGTTCGAGCCAAGCAGATGGGTAGACAGCCCCGGCGTGCGTGAGCCCACCACAATCACATCGAACTCATCGGCATTGCCGATCGCCACGATTTCATCGCGCACGTTGCCAAACACCACCCGGGAGTGGATCCGCGAGGCGGGGATGGAGAACAGACGAGACAGAGCCTTCATTTTCTTCTGCGACTCCTGCTCCATAAAGGTTTCGAACTTTTTAATATCGGCGGAAAAACCGCGCAGAATGGAACGACTGCTGTTGGGTAGCACGTTCAGCAGGGTAATTTCACCTTCGCTCTGCGCTAAAAACTCTGCATGACGTACCGCTTTATCACTCAAATCCATTTCGAACACATCGACAGGTAATAAAATTCTTTTATACATAGTCGGCACTCCTTATCCCGAGGATATTTATTTTTTACTGCAGCCATCATGCCATATTTATTTTAAACGCAGCACAAATAAGCCACTCGACGACCGGCAGAATCGTTAAAATAAACATCAATTATTTATAGTTAGTTCGGCATAGTTAAAGATATGTATAGTCTATGCGCCCGATCATTATTTTAGCGGATGGCGCAGTAAAATATTATTTACCGAAAGGTGTGAAGCTGTTTGTCGGAAACTATCAGGGCTAAGACAATAAGATGCTGGTCAGCATTATTTTACGTCAGAGCAGCCGTACCATATAAACATGCCGCCAGGGCTGGCGGCATGGTAGACGAGATTATGCCTGTGCTTTAGCCCAGGCAGCGATGGTCGCTTTCGCGCCATGCGCTTGCAGCGACAGCCAGGCATCGGTCACCGCATCGACGAAACGGCCTTCCTGCGGTAAATCGCGGCCAAAGATGGCGTCAATTCCCAGCAGGGCTTTCACACGCTCCGGCCCTTCAACGCTGTTCTGCACAACCTGCTGAATCACCGGCAGCAGCGGATCGCAAATTTCAATCGCCTGCCCCTGCTCATCAACACCACCGACGTAGCGCATCCAACCCGCCACGCCCATCGCCAGCAGGGTAAAGTCGCTGCCTTGCGCCAGATGCCAGCGAACCGAATCCAGCATACGCTGCGGCAGTTTCTGGCTGCCGTCCATGGCGATCTGCCAGGTACGGTGCTTCAGTGCCGGGTTACTGTAGCGGTCGATCAGCAGCCCGGCGTAGCGCTGCAGGTCAACGCCCTGCACTTTTAATGTCGGCGCCTGTTCATTGAGCATTAAAGCCCGGGCCGCACGACGATAATGCTCATCCTGCATGCAGTCATTGATGTGCTGATATCCAGCCAGGTAGCCGAGATACGCCAGGAAGGAGTGGCTGCCGTTGAGCATGCGCAGCTTCATCTCTTCGAAAGGCACCACGTCGGCGACCAGCTCAGCCCCCGCCTTTTCCCATTGCGGACGGCCAGCGACGAAATTGTCCTCAATGACCCACTGACGGAACGGCTCGCACGCCACGCCGGCAGGATCGCGCACGCCGGTCAGCTGTTCAATCTTATCCAGGGTATCGGCGGTGACGGCCGGTACAATGCGGTCAACCATGGTGGACGGGAAAGTCACATGTTCTGCAATCCACGCCGCCAGTTCACCGTCGATAGCCCCCGCCAGCGCACAGACCACATTGCGCATCACGTGGCCGTTTTCCGGCATGTTGTCGCAGGACATCACGCTAAAGGCCGGCAAGCCTGCCGCTTTACGCCGCGCCAGCGCTTCAACCACCACGCCCGGTGCCGATTTTGGCTGATGCGGGTTGCGAATATCGGCGGCAATCAGCGGATGATCCAACTGCAGTTCGCCGGTGGCCGGTGAGTGGCAGTAGCCTTTTTCGGTAATGGTGAGCGAGACGATCGCCACCTGAGGTTCACACAGCTTCGCCAGCACGCTTTCGAGACCGTCGACCTCGGCGTGCATCGCCTGTTTAACCACGCCAACCACCCGCGCGGTCCAGGCATCGGCGGACATTTCGGCGACGGTGTACATCAGATCCTGATGTTGCAGATCGGCAATCTGCTGCTCGCCGCCGATCAGGTTCACTTCGGTGTAGCCCCAATCGCTGCCATGTTCCGCGGCCAGGATATCGGCGTAAACCGCCTGGTGGGCGCGGTGAAATGCGCCAAATCCCAGATGGACGATGCGCGACACCAGTTTGCTGCGGTCGTAAGAAGGAAGCGTTGCCTTGGCTGTTAAAAGCGTGTTTTCCATGGTGACTCTCATTTTTATGATTACTAATCAACCATTCTCGAGGAGAATGCCTCTGTGAGGTAAACCATCTCATGCAATTGGTATGACATCTTTGATTTCCATCAACTACCATACAAGAAGATTTATCGCGCTTACTCTCGGTGATCATGCGACTGACGCCATGAAAAAGCCGGGTGGTTTCACCCGGCCACATCAACGTCGGTCAGGTGCGGTATCAGGTTAACTGACCGGCTCTTACTTCTTTATGCTGCGGGGCTTCGTCTGCGGCATCGTGCAGCAGGCTCAGGTCACGGTCGCGCACTTCCGGCATCAGCAGTGCGGAAATTAAGCCGATAATCGAGTAGCAAATCAGCATCGCGACAATTGGCCACCACGCGCCTGTGATATTACAGAAAATACCGGCAAGCACCGGGCCAAAGCCGACGGCCACCAGACCACCGGTCTCTTTGGAAATAGCCATTCGGGTAAAGCGGTTACGCGAGCCGAATATTTCCGCCATGGTGATATTCTCGAGCGCAAACAGGCCAAGTACTGCGATATTATGAATAACAATTAATGAGGCCATAATCGCGCCGACGCTGTAGCTCTTATCAACAATAATTGAGATCATCGGGTAGGCTAAAAGAATGGCCGATATATTGACGATAATATAAGGCAGGCGGCGGCCGACTTTATCGGACAGCCATCCCAGCAGTGGGATGGTAATAAACCCGATGCCGGAACTGATCATTAAGGCGTCGGTGGGAATCGCTTTATCAAACAGCAGGCTTTGCACCAGGTAACCGGCAAGGAATGTCTGTAAAAGTCCGGAGTTGCCGGCCTGACCAAAACGCAGCCCGGTGGCCAGCCAGAAGGATTTGCTTTTTAACATCGCGCCAAAGGTATTCTCTTCCTCAGCCGCGCTATTTTGCAGGCTTCCCTCTTCGCTGACCTGCTCAAATACCGGGCTCTCTTTGAGATTCAAACGCAACCAGATGGCGAAGACCATCACCACTACGCTTGCGAGGAACGGAATACGCCAGCCCCATGCCACCAGCTCTTCACGGTCGAGGAAGAAGAACATCACCGCCCAGATGGCGGTTGCGCTCAGGGTTCCACAGTTGGTCCCCATTGCCACCAGCGAGGAGATAATGCCGCGCTTACCCTTCGGCGCATATTCTGCCAACATGGTGCCGGCCCCGGAAATTTCCGCCCCGGCGCCCAGCCCCTGAATAATACGCAGCGTTACCAGCAGCACCGGCGCGAGAATCCCCACCTGCGCGTAGGTTGGCAGAATACCAATCAGGGTGGTACAGATCCCCATCATGGTAATGGTGATAAACAGCACTTTTTTTCGCCCGATTTTATCGCCCATCCGCCCGAAAATAAACGCCCCAACGATGCGGGCAATATATCCCGCGCCGTAGGTTCCCATGGCTAAAATCAGTGCCATAGCCGCCGATTGTTCAGGGAAAAATATCTCATGGAAGACGAGTGCCGCCCCCAGAGAATAAAGTTGGAAGTCCATGAACTCCAGAGCAGTGCCTAACCATCCGGACACCGCGGCCCGGATGAGGTCGGATGTTGTTCTCTCATTCTTCACTGTAGTCATCATTATGTTCTCTAATTGAAATATATAGAGTTTGTATTAATTATTAACATCAAAAAGTTAATAAGACCTTACAGCAGTTTTTCCTGTCGTTTTCAAAGAGTTCGATAGCATCAACAATGTGCTGATACTCAAAGGTATGAGTAATTAAAGCTTCTGGATCAATTAACCCCTGCGCTAACCATTCCAGCACCACAGGGAATTTATTGGCATTCAGTCGCGAAGAGAATATAGAAAGCTCTTTACCGGTAATCCCTTGCTGGGCAACCAGCGAAGGCTCGGTGGAGAAGCCCATCAGAACGATTCTCGCCGCCGGTGAGGCCAGCATTACGGCTTCTGACAATATAGAGGGATGGCAGGCGGCATCAATAATCAGCGTCGGCTTGATCCCGTCCGCCTGCAGACAGTCAGTTAGTGACTGCTCACCATTATTAATCACCCGATCCGCGCCGTTGCGTTTTGTCATTTGTAAACGCTCAGCGATCTGGTCCACGACAATCACCTGCTGAACGTTATACACATTTTTCAGCACCTGGATTGTGGTTAACCCCATCGGCCCCGCGCCGTAAATCAACACCGTATCCTTTGAGGTCGGCGACACCTGTCCGGTGACGTTGGCGGCAATGGTGAAAGGCTCAACCATCACACCGTGACGGTCCGGCACGCTGTCCGGCACCTGCCAGGCATTTTTGGCCGGGACGACGGCATACTCGCTAAACCCGCCATCCTGGTGCACGCCAAGCACCACCAGTGACGTACAGACGTTCGGCTTCCCCACCGAACACGGGTAACAATGCCCGCAGCTGATAACCGGGTCGACGCAGACGCGCTGGCCGACCGAACGGTCCTTCACGCCCTCACCCACGGCATCGATAACGCCGAAGAATTCGTGCCCGATGACCCGCGGGTATTTTGCGAAAGGATTATGCCCGCGATAGATGTGGCTATCGGATCCGCAGATGCCTGCCAGCTTCACTTTTACCCGCACTTCACCTGTCGCAGGTTCCGGTCGCGCCCTCTCTTCGATAACCAGCTCATTGGGTTGACGAATGACAATACTCTTCATTTTTTCTCCTTCACCAGTTTCACAACGTGCCAACGTCCAGTCGCCGCCCCGTCACCCTCAGCAACGGTCAGGCGGTTTTTTTGTTGTCTGTTTGTCAGCCAATCCTGATGCCGCTCAGGGCATCACCCACAACAGCCAAATGCGTCTTACGCTGACGATTCAGGCTGAGTTACCCCTGTTTTCCTGATATCCCTACGAACATCCGCTTAAAATTAAAGCATCAGACCTACTACCATACAAGTATGATGTTTAAAAAGGTGGTGTCCGATCACATTATCCAGCCGGGATCGCGCGACAGCGGATCCGTCATTTTCTAACGGGAATACGGGGTTAACAGGTGGGCTACGCAGTGCGTGAGAGACAGGCCGCCGATCGAGGCGATAGCGGCCCGTTGAGATGATACCGGACGGTCAGGCGCGTCCCCAGCCGGCGACGATGATCAGCATGCCGCACAGGGCCACCAGCGCCCCGGCCCAGTCATAATGGCTGAGCTTGACGCCATCGACAAAACGCAGCCACAGCAGCGCGGTGCAGACGTAAACCCCGCCATAGGCGGCGTATACTCGCCCGCTGGCGGCCGGATGAAGGGTCAGCAGCCAGACAAACATCACCAGCGCCACGCCGGCGGGGATCAACAGCAGCGGTGTCGCGCCACGCTTTAGCCACAGCCAGGGTAAATAACACCCGAGGATTTCACAGATCGCCGTCGCGAAGAAAAGCAGTGTTGTTTTGAACATAAAGACAGGTAAAGAGATTGGGTGGTCAGCCCATGTTACGCGATAATCCCCGCTGTCCGCACTCTTTTGTCGGGTATGCCGTCGACAGGAGATGTAGTAAACTTGAAGATGGCCGCAGGGCTATCACTCAAAGGAAATCGTGATGAAAATGACACAAAAAAAACGCTGGTGCCTGACGGCGATGCTGGCCGTCAGCGCCGTGGTGTTTACCGCGTCGTCTTTTGCGCAAACCAACAAGCTGGTGATTGAGTCCGGCGATAGCGCGCAAAGCCGCCAGCAGGCCACCATGGAAAAAGAGCAGTGGAACGACACCCGTTCACTGCGCCAGAAGGTCAATACGCGCACCGAGAAGGAGTGGGATAAGGCCGACGTCGCTTTCGATGCTCAGGATAACTGCCAGAAAAGCGCGAACGTGAATGCGTACTGGGAACCGAACACCCTGCGCTGCCTCGATCGCCGCACCGGCCGTACTATCGCACCTTAATCCTTCCTTCATGTCCGGCGCCTGCGGGCGCCCTGTTCGCTTTTATCTACAGGAATCATCATGCCTGACGCTCATACCATTAAACTGCGGCCGCTGGAGCGCGAAGACCTACGCTTTGTCCATCAGCTTGATAACAACGCCAGCGTGATGCGCTACTGGTTTGAAGAACCTTACGAAGCCTTCGTGGAGCTGTCCGATCTGTACGATAAACACATTCACGATCAGAGCGAACGCCGCTTTGTGATTGAATGCGATGGCGAAAAAGCCGGGCTGGTCGAGCTGGTCGAAATTAACCACGTCCACCGCCGCGCCGAGTTTCAGATAATCATTTCCCCCGATTATCAGGGCAAAGGGCTGGCGACGCGGGCTGCGAAACTGGCGATGGATTACGGCTTTACGGTCCTCAATCTGTACAAACTGTATCTGATCGTCGACAGCGAAAATGAAAAAGCGATCCACATCTACCGTAAACTCGGATTTATGGTCGAGGGCGAGCTGATTCATGAGTTTTTCATCAACGGCGAGTACCGCAACACCATCCGCATGTGTCTGTTCCAGCATCAGTACATTAGCGAACACCGTAATCAGGGTCAGACGCTGCTGAAGCCTACGGCTCAGTAATATTCGATGTTGTTTTTAATGGTGTATCGACGGGTTAATGGCGGCTGCACGCTATCGTCGATCACCTGAAGTTCACACTCCACCGGGTTATCGTGGCGATCGTAATCGCAGGTTTGATACACGCTCCCCAACTGCCGATCGTTAAAGGTGCTGGTCGCCGTGTAATCCAGTTTTTTACGCGGGTCAGACACCGGCGTAGAGCGCACCGTAAAACGCTCATCTTTCGCCACCGTGGTTTTCCCGGTCGGATAGCCTTCGCTGTCATAGTGGTAGGTGGCGGTGGTCTCTTTGCCCCGCGCGGCGATCACAAATCCGTTATCGTCCGTGTCCCAGACGATGCCCGCAGAGGGTAACTCAGCAAGCTGGCATTTCCCCTGCAAACGCAGGCGCTTCTCGCGGGTTCTGGCATCGAGATAAAAATTGGCGTCCAGCAGCAGCGTCGCGCCGGTTTTATTCTCCCGGTCTTCAAAATCCAACAGGTCAAAACAGCCTTCGCTGGACATATGGGCGCTCACCCGCTTCACCACCTCGTGGTGTTCGTCGAAGAGGGTCTGGCTGAAATCCTTCACCGGCCCCCGCAAGGGATCGAACTCAAACTCATTGGAAAAACTCGCCATTTCCGGCGTAAATGCTTGCGGTGACGCCGGCTTATCACAGGCGCTCAGGACCATTACCGCCGATATCAGCAAAAACCGTTTGTTCACGCCAGATTCCTTTTGTGGAGATTACAATCATAGTAGCAAATACAATTGTTTACACCAGTTCTGCTATGCTTAAAACCAGATGGATTGAATATAAGGAGTCTATGATGAAACGTTCACCCTGGCTATGTATGGTTCTGCTGCTGGGTTCAACCTCCGTGCTGGCTGCCCCCGATTCCTGCGAGCGCGTGAAAAATGATATCCAGCAAAAAATCGTCAACAACGGCGTGCCGGCGTCTGGCTTTAGCTTAGCGATCGTGCCGAATGACCAGCCTGACCAGCCCGGTACCCAGGTGGTCGGTCACTGCGCCAACGACACCTTCAAAATTACCTATACCCGTTCGTCTGGTGCCGAGAGCGACGCCCAGTAATACCCTGACCATTTCAGGTGAAGGATATTCTCCCGGAGTTGATGCGGGATAATATCCTGCTTCCCCGCCTTGCGTATGATGGCTCCCCCGGATGGTCGGAAACACCGTTCGGCGCGATAAGCCATGGGTCACAGGCCCGCGCCGCAGAAAGGAACCTGAAACATGATGCAACCGCAATACCGCGACGCCGTCGCCTTAAGCGCCCGCACGCTGGGTGCGCTCTTTTCATTCCCGCCGGATAGCGAGCAGGCCGCCGCGCTGGTGAACGCCCTGCGCGACGGCAGCTGGCAGTCGCAGTGGCCCTTCCCGTTGACAGCGGTACCGGTCGCCGGGTTTGCCCGTGAGAGCGATGAACCTCTCGCCGAAGCCTGGCAGCGGTTGTTTATCGGGCCGTGGGCGCTGCCGGCACCGCCGTGGGGATCCGTGTGGCTGGATAAAGAGAATGTGCTGTTCGGCGATTCGACGCTGGCATTGCGCGAGTGGATGCGCGCTCATGGCATCGCTCACGCGGCGCAAAGTCAGGAGCCGGAAGATAACTTTGGCACCCTGCTGTTGCTGGCGGCATGGCTGTGCGAGTCCGGGCAGGACGAGGCGTTTCATCAACTGCTTGCCTGGCATCTGCTTCCCTGGTCCGGGCGCTTTCTGGCGCAGTTTGTCGCCGGAGCGGAACATCCTTTTTACCAGACCCTCGGCCAGCTGGCCCAGGCGACGCTGGCCGAATGGCAGACTCGGTTGCCGGTGGCCGTCGCCGCAAAACCGCTGTATCGCTAATCTAGCGTTAACCGCTCGGCCATGCGGATAACTCCGGCGTGGCCGTTTTTTTTCAGTGCCCTGATAAATTCTGTTATATGCCCGGTTCGCTTGTACCTCGCCAGGCGCATTTATCGCTTTTGCGTCTAAGCTTATTTCCTATCACAATAAGCGCATGATTATTGCTACCCGTACCCGCTGATGCATCGTCTTCATCATTACCCCGATGTCCCGGTCATGTTCCGTCGTCTGCTGATTGCCACCCTGGTGGGCATTCTGGCAGCGTTCGCCGTCGCCCTGTTTCATCTGGCGATGGGCGTGCTGGAAGGCGTCTTCCTCAACGATCATAGCGGTAGCCTGGTCAATGCCGCCGAGGCGCTGCCATGGTGGCGTCGGCTGCTAACCCCTGCGGTAGGCGGTCTGGCTGCGGGCACCCTGCTGTGGCTCTGGCAACGCCAGACCCGCCAGCGTCCTCACGCCCCCACCGACTACATGGAAGCGCTGGAGACCGGCGATGGTCAGTTCGATACGCCCGCCAGTCTGATCAAATCCCTGGCGTCACTACTGGTGGTCACCACCGGCAGCGCCATTGGCCGTGAAGGGGCGATGATTCTGCTGGCGGCGCTGGCCGCATCGCTGTTTGCCCGGCGCTTTACACCGAAAGCGGAATGGAAACTCTGGGTAGCCTGCGGCGCTGCCGCCGGGATGGCCAGCGCCTATCACGCCCCGCTAGCCGGAAGCCTGTTTATCGCCGAAATTTTGTTCGGAACCCTGATGCTGGCGTCGCTCGGCCCGGTAGTGATTTCTGCGGTGATCGCGCTGCTGGTCACCCAGTTGCTGAACGGCGGCCCGTCGCCGCTGTATCAGGTGGTGTTCAATGAACCGCTGACCGCCATGCACTACGCGCTGATGCTGGCAACCGGGTTGCTGGCCGGGGTGTGCGGACCGCTGTTTATCGCCATGATGAGCGCCAGTCACCGGGGCTTTTTGCTCGCGGGTCTCTCGCCGCCCTTCCAGCTGGCGCTGGGGGGGCTTATCGTCGGGCTGCTGTCGCTGGTAACACCGGCGGTCTGGGGCAATGGTTACAGCACGGTGCAACATTATCTCCAGTCGCCGCCGCTGTTCAGCGCTATCGCGCTGGTCTTTGTCTGTAAACTCATTGCGGTATTTGCCAGCAGCGGCTCTGGTGCGCCGGGCGGGGTCTTCACACCGACTCTGTTCATCGGCCTGGCGATGGGGATGCTGTTCGCCAACCTCAGCGGGCTTTGGCTGCATCACGATCAGGGGATGGCAATTCTGATGGGTTTGACCGGAATGGCGGCCTTTCTGGCGGCCACGACGCACGCGCCGATCATGTCAACCTTGATGATTTGTGAAATGACCGGACAGTATGCGTTACTGCCCGGTTTACTGATTGCCAGCGTGCTGGCGTCGGTGCTCTCAAGAACCCTACGCGAGGATTCGATCTACCGTCATCACGCTGCCGAGCATGGGTAAATCAATATACTGACTTAGCTCGCGCTGTTCGGCGCGCGGCAGATACGGAAGTTCGCCGATCAGCGGCCCCGGCAGTTTTTTGCTCAGCACATCGATGATTTCGGCATAGTGCGCCAGCCCCGGGTTGATACGGTTGGCCACCCAGCCAATCAGCGGCAGGCCGTCGTTAGCAATGGCCTGGGCGGTCAGCAGCGCGTGGTTGATGCAGCCTTCCTGAATCCCGACCACCATCAGTACCGGCAGTTGCTCCTGCACCACCCATTCAGAGAGAGGACGCAGATCGTTCATTAAGCTGCGCCAGCCGCCGGTGCCTTCGACCACCACGTGATCCACCTGCCCGCTCAGGCGCTGCAGGCCATTGGTCAGCAGGCCGTAGTTGATCGGGCTGCTGTGGGCCACGCTGCTTTCATCTTCGCTTAACGCGATGGGATTGACAGCATCGTACGGTAACGCCAGCGTCGACACGCTTTGTAAAATCAGCGCATCTTTGTTACGCAATCCGTCCGGCGTCTCTTTGCTGCCCTTCGCCACAGGTTTGTATCCCGCGACGCTTTTGCCGCTGGCAGCAAGTGCCTGCAACAGCGCACGGGAAACCACCGTCTTGCCGACAGCGGTGTCAGTCCCTGTTATAAAGAAACGCTTAAACATCATTAACCCCACGGTTATGTTGGTTATCCCCGTCATACTTCAAGTTGCTTGGGTGTTGGCTGCACCCGTTCACCCCAGTCACTTACCTGAGTAAGCTCCTGGGGATTTACGGCCTTGCTGCCTACAAGCAACTCGAATTATTTTGGGTATATAAAGACAAAATAATAAAGTGTGGGGAAAAGTCTACGCGAAGCCGGGGAATATCAGCTTGAGATAGCGCAATTTTTGGTGCGACGACGGGAAAATGTTAACCCTGTAACAGTCGAATCAACAGAGATCCGTTATAGAGCGCATCTTTGACCAGGGCTGCGCCGGCCATCGTCCCCCGGTTGGCGAACTGGGTACTTTCGACGGCAATGTGACGGCTGTAGGCCGGGAGAGATTGTTGCCGAATGCAGTCAGATATTGCCGGAAACAGGATATCCGCCGCCTGGCTAAACGGCGAGCCAATCAGAATTTTTTGCGGGTTGAACAGATTCACCATGATCGCCAGAATGCGCCCAACGTGCTGGCCGACGCCGCTGATAATATCCCGCGCCAGCAGATCGCCCTGCAGGGCCGCCTCGCAGAGCCACTCCACGCTCAGCGGCTGCTGATGCAGCATTGAGCTCATGGATTTAGCCATCCGCACCTGCGCCAGCTCCAGCACGCTCTCGACGCTGGCGATGGTCTCAAGGCAGCCGTGGTTGCCGCAGTAACACAGCTTACCGTACGGGTCGACCTGGGTATGGCCAATCTCCACCAGACTGCTGCTGCCGGCATGCAGCAGTCGACCGTCGGTGATCACCCCGGCGCCAACGTTATGATCGATCACCACCTGAATCACATCACGCGCGCCACGGGACGCGCCAAACAGCGATTCCGCCATGGTCCAGGCGCTAATATCGTGCTGAATATAAACGGAAACCCCGGTGCGGCTGGCCAGAACCTCGCCCAGCGGCAGATCCCGGACATCATCATAAAACGGCATGCGGTGGATAACGCCATTTTCGGTATCAATAATCCCCGGCATAGTGACGGCAATGGCTGTCAGGCGCTCCAGCTTCTTTTGATGACGAATAAAAAATTTGTCGATGTGCTCGACGACGCGCGTCAGGAAAGGCTGCGGATGTTCGAGCGCCAGTTCGAGCTGCTCTTCCACCACCAGCTTGCTGCTCAGATCCCGCAGCGCCAGATGAATTTCACCGCGGCTGATACGTACGGAGAGATAGTGCCAGGCTTCGGTTTCCACCATCAGGCCAACCGCCGGACGCCCACGGCTGCCCGGATCCTGAATTTCCGTCTCCTGCACCAGGTGCGCTTCCAGCATTTCACGCACAATTTTAGTAATGCTGGCGGGGGCCAGTTGCGCAAAGCGCGACAGATCGATACGCGACACCGGGCCAAGCTGATCAATCAGGCGATAAACGGCGCCGGCATTGGTCTGCTTTATTTGATCGATATGGCCTGGCTGACTGTCCGCTACCACCGTTGACTCCCTTTATTTTCGCGCTTCGAAATAAACTTTTTGCTATGGTGAAGCACTTCGAGGGCACTCGTCAAATTTTTACTTAGCCTTGTGATTTACTGCACATTTTTGACAATATTTAGTCTGAATTTATGACCGCAGAGGCGGCAAGCAGGTATTCCCGGAAGCGTTGCGCCGCCTGACTCTGTTCATGGTGCTTCGACCACACCAGCCACATTTCCGATACCGCGTCCTGTTCTTTAATGGGCAGCCAGCGCATTTCATTAATCTGCACCCGCTTAAACGAGGCCGGTAAAATAGAGACGCCCAGCCCGGACGCCACCAGCCCGATAATCGTCATCGCTTCCCCGACTTCCTGGGCAATCGTCGGCGTTAATCCGTAGCGCCGCATCAGCCCCAGAATGTCGTCATACAGCCCGGTGCCAACGTGCGGATCAAAAAAGACGAACGGTTCACGCGCCAGCTCCACGAGGCTCACCGCCTCCTGACGCGCCAGCGGATGATCGCTCGGCACCATCGCCAGCAACGGCTCGCGCAGCACCCTTTCCCACACCAGCGTTTCCGGAAGTTGGGTGTTGCGCATCAACCCCAGATCCAGCGCCCCTTCATTCAGCGGTACGATCTGCTCCCGGGTGTTGGTTTCCCGGGTCTGGATATGCACGTCCGGATAGCGGCGCCGAAAGGTCGACAGCGTGTCGGAGACCGGCTTGATAAATGGCGCGGAAGAGGTAAAACCGATGTGCAGCTCGCCGGTTTCGCCGTGATGCAGCCGTCCCGCCCGCGCGGCGGCATCATCCACCTGAGTGAGAATGTAGCGGCTGTCGACCAGAAACTGCCGCCCCGCCGCCGTCAGGCTGACGCTGCGGTTGGTGCGGGCAAACAGGCGCGCGCCAATCTGCTGCTCAAGTATCTGAATTTGCTGGCTTAACGGTGGTTGTGAAATATTCAGCCGCGCCGCCGCCCGGCCAAAATGCAGCTCTTCAGCGACGGCAATAAAGTAGCGGAGATGGCGCAGTTCGATATTCATATCTTAAACGTCTTATTTGAGATTATTAATATATTAGACAGAATATTCGCCTTTTCATACCCTTAGAAGTGTGATCTGTGACATCACATAACTCTGTGTTCTCAGCAAGGATTTTTCCGTGAGTCGTACAACTACCGTTGACAACGTGCCGGCAAGCGAAGTCATCGACAATGTTATTCCCCAGCCAAATCAGTTTATTAAACGCGGCACCCCCCAGTTTATTCGCGTCACTCTGGCGCTGTTCTCCGCCGGTCTGGCCACCTTCGCCTTGCTCTACTGTGTGCAGCCGATTCTGCCGGTGCTGTCGACAGAGTTTGGCGTCACGCCGGCCAGCAGCAGCATATCGTTGTCGATCTCTACCGCCATGCTGGCCATCGGCCTGCTGTTTACCGGCCCGCTGTCCGATGCGATCGGCCGTAAACAGGTGATGGTCACCGCGCTGGTGCTGGCATCCTGCTGTTCGCTGCTGTCGACCATGATGTCCAGCTGGCACGGGATCTTGATTATGCGGGCGCTGATTGGCCTGTCGCTGAGCGGCGTGGCGGCGGTCGGGATGACCTATCTGAGTGAAGAGATTCACCCCAGCGTAGTGGCTTTTTCCATGGGGCTGTACATCAGCGGTAACTCCATCGGCGGGATGAGCGGCCGTCTGCTGACCGGGGTATTCACCGACTTCTTTGGCTGGCGCGTGGCGCTGGCGGTGATCAGTTGCTTTGCCCTGGCGGCGGCAATCATGTTCTGGCGCATTCTCCCGGAATCACGCCACTTTCGCCCGACCTCACTGCGACCAAAGTCGCTGCTGATTAACTTCCGCCTGCACTGGCGCGATCGCGGCCTGCCGCTGCTGTTCCTCGAAGGGTTCCTGCTGATGGGCGCCTTCGTGACCCTGTTTAACTACATCGGTTATCGCCTGATGATGTCGCCATGGTCGCTGAACCAGGCGGTGGTTGGCCTGCTCTCCGTGGCCTATCTAACCGGGACCTGGAGCTCGCCGAAAGCCGGCGCCATGACCGCGCGCTTTGGCCGCGGGCCGGTGATGCTGGGGTTTGTCGGGGTAATGCTGGCCGGGCTGATGTTAACCCTGTTCTCCTCCTTGTGGCTGATTTTCGCCGGCATGCTGCTGTTCTCGGCGGGCTTCTTCGCCGCCCACTCGGTCGCCAGCAGCTGGATTGGTCCGCGTGCGCGTCGCGCTCGTGGTCAG
The DNA here is from genome assembly GCF_014298075.1 of Enterobacter sp. JUb54. Taxonomy (GTDB): domain Bacteria; phylum Pseudomonadota; class Gammaproteobacteria; order Enterobacterales; family Enterobacteriaceae; genus Klebsiella; species Klebsiella lignicola. The sequence goes on along the minus strand of NZ_CP060418.1, from coordinate 1,200,077 downwards.
GCTTCATCGTTGTATCTGTTCAGCTACTACCTGGGGTCGAGCATCGCGGGGACATTAGGCGGCGTTTTCTGGCATAACTATGGCTGGAATGGCGTGGGTGGTTTTATCGCGCTAATGCTAACAGCAGCACTTCTTACCGGCGTTTGTCTGCACAAACGTCTGAGTTAACGGCTCTGTACGTGGCCTTCATCGGCCACGTCTGTCACCACATGCCCAATACCGACGACGCCCCCATCAGTTCTCTGACGGCATCAATTGAGAGCAGTGCAATAAACAGCATGGTGAACGGATTCATAGTACCCCCCACATCAGCGGCCTGCGCATCATTGAGTGTAGCCGCTGGTTAAAAATTAAGCCGCCATCTTGACCATACTATACCCAAAATAATTCGAGTTGCTTGTAGGCGGCAAAGCCGTAAATCCCCAGGAGCTTACTCAGGTAAGTGACTGGGGTGCACGGGTGCAGCCAACACCCAGGCAACTTGAAGTATGAAGGGTAAATTGTGACAATATTTCGATCCTGCCGGCGCCTGACAATAAATAGTGCTGCGTCAACCTGCGCCCTCCGTCTGGCAGATTGCCGCAGATCAGGATAGTGTAGAGCGATACGGGCTACGCCTTTCGTTCATTCGCAACAGGCCAGAATACACATGACTGAAAACAAAAATTATCAGCAGCTTACCCGCACTTTCCAGCGTCTTTCCCGCTTCTCGCATCTCGGCGCCATCGCCGGCTGGGATATGTTCGCGATGATGCCGCCGGGCGGCAGCGCCGCACGAGGCGCCGCGCTGGCAGAACTGGGGGTGTTGCAGCATCAGATCCTGACGGACAGCAGCGTGGCCCAGGCGCTGCGTAACGCGCTGCAGGAAGATCTGAATGACGTTGAACAGGCCAACCTGCGTGAAATGACCCGCCAGTATGAACAGGCGGCGCTGCTGCCGGAAAGCCTGGTGGAAGCCAAATCCCTTGCCGGCAGCCGCTGCGAGCACGCCTGGCGCAGCCAGCGCCCGGCCAACGACTGGGAGGGTTTCTCCGAGAACCTGCGTGACGTGGTGAAACTGAGCCGGGAAGAGGCCAGCATCCGCGCGGCGGCCAAAGGGGGTTCGCGCTACGATGCCCTGCTGGATATTTTCGAACCGGACATGACCAGCGCGCGTCTGGATGTGCTGTTTGCCGACCTCAAATCCTGGCTACCCGCCCTGCTGACTGACGTCGTCGAAAAGCAGGCGCAGCAACCGCCCGTCGCGCCGCAGGGTCCGTTCCCGGTGGCCGAACAACGTGAACTGGGTCTCGAAGCGATGCGCATCCTCGGCTTCGATTTTGATAGTGGACGCCTTGATATCAGCGCCCACCCGTTCTGCGGCGGCGTCCCGCAGGATGTGCGAATTACCACCCGCTATAACGAAGACGATCTGCTCAGCGCCTTGTTCGGGGTAATTCATGAAACCGGCCATGCGCGCTACGAACAGAACCTGCCGCGCAAATGGCTCGACCAGCCGGTCGCCCTTGCCCGTTCAACGGCGATTCACGAATCGCAGAGCCTGTTTTTCGAAATGCAGCTCGGGCGCAGCGATGCCTTCCTGAAACGTCTGTTGCCCGCCGGGCGCCAGCGTTTCGGCGATCAACCGGCCTTCAGCAGTGACAATTTCATTGCCTGGAACCAGCGCGTCAAACCTGGATTTATCCGCGTGGATGCCGATGAAGTCAGCTATCCGGCGCACGTCATTCTGCGTTATGAAATTGAACGCGCGCTGATCGATGGCGATATTGAAGTGGACGATATCCCGGCCTTGTGGGATGAAAAGATGCAAAGCTGGCTCGGACTTTCCACTACCGGCAACTACCGCAATGGCTGCATGCAGGATATCCACTGGACCGATGGCGGTTTCGGTTATTTCCCTTCATACACGCTCGGCGCGATGTATGCCGCGCAGCTGATGGCGGCGGCGAAACGCGCGCTACCGCAGCTGGAAACCAGCATTGCCAACGGTGATTTCTCCACGCTGTTTGCCTGGCTGCAACAGAATATCTGGCAGCACGGCAGCCGGTTTACCACCTCGCAGCTGATTACCAACGCCACCGGCGAGGATCTGAACAGCGATTATTTCCGCCAGCACCTGACCTCACGTTACCTGTAAGCCCGTGGCGCCGGGGTTCCCCGGCGCCATCATTCCGACGTTATCCTCGTTGCCGTTCCGGAGGTACCACGTTGTACATATGGTTACACGCCGATACCAAACACTCACTGAAGCCTCCTGACCAGAAGCCTATAGTGCTTTCAACGGCCCCGCAGTGGGGTTCACTGAAGAAACCAATTCGAGGATATCAGAATGAAAAAAGTATTAGCTCTGGTCGTTGCCGCTGCTATGGGTCTGTCTTCTGCTGCTTTCGCTGCTGACGCAGTAAGCACCACTCAGGCTCCGGCTGCCGCTCACAGCACCACTGCCAAAACTACCCATCACAAAAAACACCACAAAGCGGCGGCTAAACCGGCTACCGAGCAGAAAGCCCAGGCTGCCAAGAAACACAAAAAAGCCGAAGCTAAACCGGCGGTAGCGCAGAAAGCCCAGGCTGCTAAAAAACACAAAAAAGCAGCAGCTAAACCTGCAGCAGCACAGAAAGCCCAGGCCGCTAAGAAACACCACAAAGCGGCGACCAAACCTGCGGTAGCCCAGAAAGCGCAGGCGGCTAAAAAGCACCACAAAACCACCAAACACCAGGCTGATAAACCTGCTGCACAGCCAGCTGCATAATTCTTCCGCTCCGTCGGGTGAATCATAAATCGGCGCTGCTTCAGCGCCGTTTTTTTCTGGAGGGCACTATGCTGCGGCGCTATCGTTTTGAGCTCATCCTGGTCTTATTGATCCTCTGCGCAGTGATTGCCACCCGCTTTTTCCTGTACTGATCCGGCGACCGCTTAACCCGTCACTTTCGACATCCCCTCGCGCTTTTCCTCATTTTGCTCCATGACCGGGCCGCGACTATCGGCTTAGCCATACCCAGCCGTTATAGCCCAGACCATACAATGCAAACAGCAGCAAACAGCAGGCGGATACGCTGGTGACCCGTGCGCTATGCGCTGCGCTCAACCAGCGGCGAATCGCGAAAATATAGAACGACAGTACGCTGAGATCGATAATCAGCCAGATCACGGTCAATACAATAAGGCTCAGTCCCGGCGTAGGGGTGACAGGAATAAACAGCGGAAAAAACGCGACAAAAAACAGAATGTCCTTGGGATTACTCACCCCGGTCACAAACCCCATCAGCCACCCACCGCGCTGCGCCGAAGCCGCAGATGCCGAGTGGGCTCCCCGCAGCATACCGACCGCCAGCCACGCAATATAGCAGGACCCGGCCGCCGCCAGCAGCGTCAGCATATCCGCATGGATAGCCACCACCCCGCGCAACATCGCGGCGGCGGCGGCAATCAGCAGCAGCGAGGCGATATTGCTCCCGGCCATGGTACGTAACGCGCATCGATAACCGTGATGAGTCGCCGCGCCGGTCACCAGCACCACGACCGGCCCCGGCGTGGCAATCAGGGCCAGCACCGTCAGGCTGTACCCCATCAGTAAGGCATAATTCATGATATAAACTCACTCTTCATTTCAGATCTTCCTATTCTCTCCCTTGATTTGAGAGTTGAAAAACGACCCGTACTGAGCTTGAATGTGAGTTTTACTCATCATTGAGGATGAATCGCGATGTCGATGCCGCCGCTGTATGCGCTGCGCGCTTTTGCTACCGCCGCCCGGTTAGGCTCCTTCAGCCAGGCCGCCGCGACGCTGCATGTCACTCCCGGCGCCGTCAGCCGCCATATCAGCACCCTCGAAGCCTGGTTCGATTGTCAGCTGTTTATTCGTCAGGGACCGAAGGTGACGCTCAGCGAGGCCGGCCGCCAGCTGGCACACGCGCTGGAGGAAAACTTCACCGCCATCGATCGGGCCTGCCAGGCCTTGCGCCAGCAGGCAGGAAAGCTCCGCCTGAAGTCACCGTCCACCTTAACGATGCGCTGGCTGCTGAAGGTGCTGCAACAGTTTCGCCAGCAGCATCAAAAACCGGTTATTGAGATGAGTAGCGTGTGGATGGACCGGGACAACGTTGATTTTACCCGTGAGCCTTATGATTGCGCGATCCTGCTCGGCGACGGCCACTTTGGCGACGAAACCCGACACGCGCTGCTGTTCAGCGAATGGCTTATTCCGCTATGCGCCCCGGCCATGGCGGAGGCCGCACGCGCGGATTTAACCACCTGTCCGCTGATCCATCCCACCCCCGATCGCCGTGACTGGCGACGCTGGTTGCAGGAGATAGCGCCGCGGGCGCCGACAGACATCAGCCGGGGTATCGTCTTTGACAGTCTGGATCAGGGAAATATGGCGGCGATGAGCGGGCATGGAGTATCGGTGGGGGATCTTTTGCTGAGCCTCGAGGCTATCGACAGCGGTCTGCTGGTCGCGCCGTTCACTCAGGCGGTCGCCACCGGCGACGGTTATTATCTGGTCTGGCCGAAAGAGTCGCGCAACGGGCAAGCGGTAGAGCAACTGTACCAGTTTTTGTGTGAGCATCTCCCCGCCCCCTTTCCCGCCGGCATCGAGCGCCGGGGAAAGGAGGCGAAATAACATCAGGACCGGCGCTTTACATCACCTGCACCGCCTGCACTACCAGATAGCCTGCTGCACCCCAGATAAAGATCGAGGCGAGAGAAACATACACTAACGCACGAATACCTTTTTTCGACATAGATCCTCCCGAAACCGGAGATAAGAAACAGGGCTATCATCACCGGGACAACGTCTCTGTTTGTTCAACGGAAAACAGGAATAGCAATAATTGCCGTGAGAAAATGTTTCGCTTTGAAAGTAACTACTGAAGTTGTAAAAATGTGCGTTATCCGATGAATGCATTCATATTTATGTCGACTTATCGTCATCCCCCACTCAACAACTTTACAAAACGTATCTGAAGCATACCCGGCGCATTTGGTACGTACCGTAACCTGATTTATGTTGCTTCCCGCCACGGTTTCTGCGGAAATAGCCACGTGAGAAAAAAGCGCTAACCATTTGAGTTATCGCCATAATTGTACGGAAATGCGGCATTCTGGCGGGATTTTAGTCGCGTTTCGCTTAATTAAAATTACTGTTAACTTTCATAAACTTAAATCTCCTGCTACTGTCAATATACACAAATTCATCCTGCCCAGTTCCTGAGGGATGAAGGATGAGATGTATAGAGAGAATTTCTCCTTAGAGAGTCATATGCGCAAAGACGTACTGTTGTTGTTGTGTTCTTTTTGTTTGTTGTCCCCGTTTGCTCACGCTGATGATGACAGCATGAGCGCAAAAGATATCAAGACGCTTTTTTTCGGTCATGACGATCGCAAACCGGTCAACAATCCTGCTGAAGAACCCTGGGATGCCATCGGGCAGTTAGAAACGGCCAGCGGTAATCTGTGTACCGCCACCCTGATTTCGCCGCATCTGGCGCTGACGGCGGGCCACTGCCTGCTGACGCCGCCAAAAGGCAAACCGGATAAGGCAGTCGCCCTGCGCTTTATCTCGCGCAAAGGCGGCTGGGTCTATGAAATTCACGGTATTGAGGGGCGCGTTGACCCGTCGCTGGGCAAACGGCTGAAAGCGGATGGCGACGGCTGGATTGTCCCCTCGGCTGCTGCCCCGTGGGATTTTGGCCTGATTGTCCTGCGCTATGCGCCTTCCGGCATCACCCCGATCCCGTTATTTAGCGGCGATAAGGCCGATCTGACCGCCGCGCTGAAAGTCGCGGAGCGTAAAGTCACCCAGTCGGGCTACCCGGAAGACCATCTCGACAATCTCTATACCCACCAGGATTGCATCGTCACCGGCTGGGCGCAGACCACGGTCCTGTCGCACCAGTGCGATACGCTGCCTGGCGACAGCGGTTCGCCGCTGCTGCTGAAAACCGATAGCGGCTGGCAGGTGATTGCCGTACAGAGCTCGGCGCCGGGGCCGAAAGATCGCTGGCGGGCGGATAACCGCGCCATCTCGGTGACCGGTTTTCGTGACAAACTGGAAACGCTGGCCGGTGAATAACCGCTAGCCCTGCTGCTGGCGCAGCTGTCGTAATGCGGCAATGGGCATCGGTTCGCTAAAATAAAATCCCTGTAAACGGTCGCATCCGGCCCGACGCAGCAGCGCCAGCTGCTGCTGATTCTCAACCCCTTCGGCAACCACCGTCATCCCGAGCGCCCCGGCGATCCGCACGGTTCCGCGCACCAGCTCCGCGGCCTGCGCATCGACATCAACCACGCCGGCCAATGATTTATCAATTTTGAGGGTATCGAAATGAAAGCTCCGCAGATAGCCAATGCTGGAGTAACCGATGCCAAAATCATCCAGCGCCACCGAGGTCCCCAGCGCCTTGAGATTCTCTATCGCCGCCAGCGCACGGGCCGGATTCTCCATCACATAGCTTTCGGTCACTTCAATTTGCAACCGACGGGCCGGGAAGTGGCAGCGGGCCAGCACCTGAACCACCCGTGACTCAAACTCCGGGTCGCGAAACTGCGCCGGGGAGATATTCACCGACAGCATTAAATCATCCAGCGCACGCAGATCGCTGCAGGCGCGATACAAGGCAAACTGGCCGAGGGCATAAATCAGCCCGCTGCTTTCCGCGATGCCGATAAAGGCGTCCGGCGGCAGCGGACCTTCCGGTCGACGGGGCCAGCGGAGCAGCGCCTCTACGCCAACCACCACCAGCGTATCGGCGTTGACGATCGGCTGATACCAGACATCAAACTCCTCGTTCTCCAGCCCCTGGCGGATACCGTTTTCAATATTGAGCTGGTACTGCCGGGTATCGTTGAGGCTCTCGTCGTACCAGGTGGTGCGCCCTTTACCCGATTTTTTCGAGTGATACATGGCAATATCGGCGCGACGAAACAGCTCGGTGCTGGAACAGGTCGCCGGCGTGCCGCTGGCAATGCCGATACTGGCGCTGATGTAAATTTTGCGCTCGCCAATCGCCACCGGCGACTTCAGCATCTCCAGCACCGCCCATGCAAAGGCCGACGCCTGCGCTATCGACTGCTCTCCGCCGACGGACATGGCGAACTCATCTCCACCCATCCGCGCCAGCAGGCCGTCGGAGGGGACACGCTCCTGAAGCTCCCGGGCAATATGCGCAATCAGCGCATCCCCCACCTCATGGCCGTAGTTGTCATTGACATCTTTAAAACCATCAAGGTCGATAAATACCACGCACTGCACTTCGTGCTGCGTCTTTTCGCAGATCTGATTGAGACGCCCGAACAGCGCCCGGCGGTTGGGTAACTTACTGAGCCAGTCGGTCATCGCTATCTGCCGCGCCAGTTTCTCACCGCACGCCAGCTTATACAGCCCGAGGCAGCTCAACAGAATAAACAACAGGATCAGGCTGGCGGCCAGTAAGGCGATAAGCCGAATACCGGTCGACGCCGCATGCGCCGCCTCCGCGCCTGGCAATCGCGGCCGCCAGCTAAGATAACCGACCGTCTCGCCGGCGCTGGTGCGTAACGGGACGCTATATTCCCCTCCGCGATCGGTGGCATGCAACCCGCGGATCTGAAAGGTATTCCCGAGTTTTTCGAGGATATCTGCATTGATATGTCGGGTGACCACCAGATAACGGCGGGTATCATCGTGCACCTGTAAACGTCCCATCGACGGGCGTATCAGCCCGATGCCGATAAAGGCGATCCCCGCCTGGGTACGGGTAATACCGGCATAGGCGCTCTTGCCGCTGCGCAACTCTTCGCCATGTTTGGTTATTAATGCCCGCAGGCCGCTGCCAAAGAAGCGAATATCGGTTTCATTGAGCGTCTTGCTGCGAAACGAACCCCACAGCACCTGATAATGCTGGTCGAGGACGAACATCCCGTCGTAGAGATCGTCAATTTTGAATCCGGAACCCCAGGAGTCATACAGCCAGGTGGTATCCAGCACCGGGGCGTAGGTTTGTCTCACGGCGTCATCCCAGATTGAATTATCCTGGACCAACGACAGCACGCGGGTCACCGAGGTTTGCACCGCGCCATCCACAGAGAGGATCGAGCGATGCCTGTCAATTTCGTTGGTTTTAATGCCGATCAGATGTTGGGAAAAATAGAGCAGTGAAATAATCGAGACAATCAGGCCGATCCCGGCAAGGAAGATCATTACCGACAGGGTTTTAGCAGAGGGGAGATTGCGCCAGCCAGGCAAATTTACCATTATCAGTCCTCTCTTACGGCTAAAGGTAAATCCGCCGCCAGCACGCTTTTTTTTAAAGAATACTACAGAGAACAAATTTTGCCGCCCGCATATGCAGGCGGCATCACATTACGCCAGTTTAATTAATACCATCCCGCTCACCAGCAGGATCACGCCGAGCCAGCCTTTATAATTCAGGCGCTGACCAAACAGGATCCAGCCCGCGGCGAGGGTGGCGGCAATGCCGAACCCGCCCCACAGGGCATAAGCCACCGACAGGTCAATCCCCTTCACCGCCTGGGAGAGCGCGCTGAAGGCGCCAAGCACCGCCAGCAGCGAGAGAACACCGTACACTTTGTGGCGAAAGCCGTCGGAAAACTTCAAAAAGACGTTAGCGACAATTTCCAGCACGATAGCCAGCGCCAGCCAGGCGCCATGCACCCATTCAAACTGTTGCATGCGTTAACTCCTCTGGCTGCTTCTCGACTTTTTGGGTGCCGGATTTAATCAGCACAATCCCGGCGACCAGCGTCGTCAGACCGGCAATTTTGACCAGCGACAGGGACTCATCAAACAGCATCACGCTGAATAAGGTAATCAACAAAATGCCGATACCTTCCCATAACGCATAGGCCACCCCGAGGGCGATTTTTTTAACCGCAAAGGCCAGGAAAATATAGGAAACGGCGATCATCACCAACATCAAAATAAAACCAAGGTGACCACCGCTAACGCTGGCCCATTTCATAGAAAGTGTGCCGATAATTTCAGCAACAATAGCGAGAGCTAATAAAATCCAATAAAACATCATCCGTTCTCCTGCATGAGAATATAATCCATGACGGCTTGCCACCGGGGCAGACCGAAAAATTCTGGCGTAGATTTAGCCGTGCGCAGTGCGCCAGCTCAGGCAGAGGAGAAGGACTAAAGCGCGGAGCGCCAGTGTTGCTCGCCGTAGAAGCGGCTGTCAGGAAGGGTTTCGCAAACAGAAACTGAAATAAACAGGGTGAACTGATTGTCCATAAAATTACAATTATCCGCGGTATTGCTTCCCATCATTGCGGATGAATATTGTCCTCGAGAGTTAAACACCCTGAATTTGTACCATAACGCCCTTTTACTCTCAAAGCCTTTGCACTTCTTTACGTCTGGCATTTGATTTAGATTAGCTTTTTCTGATGTCAATCGCCATTATGATGGCGTGTGCTCATTTTTATTTTAATGACCGGATTGTCTTCTTCACGATAAGACTTTTACTGCTAGCGACTTTTTACTGCCTTTTGTCCGGCATCCGACGCTACACTGTGAGAAAAACCGGTTTTCTTCTCAGGGACACCTATGGCCAAACCCATCATCACCCTTAATGGATTAAAGATTGTCATCATGCTGGGCATGCTGGTCATCATTCTTACCGGTATCCGCTTCGCGGCCGATATCATCGTTCCCTTCGTGCTGGCGCTGTTTCTGGCGGTGGTGATCAACCCGCTGGTGCACCTGATGATGCGCTGTCGGGTGCCGCGAGTGCTGGCCATCGTGCTGCTGATCGGCACCATTGTGATGCTGGCGGTTGTTCTGCTGGCTTCACTCGCAACGTCGCTCAATGAACTGGCGCGTACCCTGCCGCAATACCGCAGCTCGCTTTCCGAGCCGGTGCATACCGTTACCCCCTGGCTGCAGCGCTTTGGTTTTAGCGTGTCGGTGGTGGAGCTGAATAAATATATCGATCCCAATGCGGTCATGACGATGGTGACCAGCCTGCTGACTCAGCTATCCAACGCCATGTCGTCGATCTTCCTGCTGCTGTTGACGGTGGTGTTTATGCTGCTGGAAGTCCCGCAGCTTCCCGCCAAGTTGCAGCAGCTGATGTCGAGACCGGTGGAAGGTATGGGGGCCATTCAGCGCGCCCTCGACAGCGTCTCGCGCTATCTGGTATTAAAAACCGCCATCAGCCTGGTCACCGGGCTGGTGGTCTGGGCTATGCTGGCGCTGCTGGATGTGCGGTTCGCCTTTATGTGGGGCCTGCTGGCGTTTGCGCTGAACTACATTCCGAATATCGGTTCGATTCTGGCGGCGATCCCGCCCATTTTGCAGGTGATGGTGTTTGGCGGTCTGTATGACGCGCTGGTGGTGCTCACCGGATACCTGGTGATCAACATTGTCTTCGGCAACATCCTCGAACCGCGGATCATGGGCCGTGGTCTGGGGCTTTCAACGCTGGTGGTGTTTCTGTCGTTGATTTTCTGGGGCTGGCTGCTGGGGCCGGTCGGCATGCTGCTCTCCGTGCCGCTGACCATCATTGTGAAAATTGCGCTTGAGCAGAGCGCCAGCGGACAAAGCATCGCGGTACTGCTGAGTGATTTAAGTAAGTAGGTATACCGGTTATACAGCCTGAATGATTCAGGGTACAGGAGCTCACGCTGGCGGTGCAATGCCGCCAGCGGCTTTACATTTAATTCCAGTCCCCTCTCGAAGAGACCTATGACTATATGCTTGGGTTAAAAAGTGAGCCACGCTATAATCAACGCACTGGGTTGCCCAAAAAGATCCCGCGCCCACTGATTCCTGGGGATTTAAAGGCTTACAAAACCGTTACGCAGGGGAGAGCAAACTATGTCGTATTACACTAAGCAGCAACGCAGCACGCTGTGCACCGCTGATACCGGTGGGAAAAAGGTGTTCCAGGCATTAGCGGCATCCTGCGCTATCAATACGCAGGCCACCCTGGTTGAAATCAAAGACAGCCTTGCTCGCGGCAAAAAACACTCTTCTGCCACCCTATTACGCAAAAAATTGCGCGGGCGCCTGATGCGTGAACTGCAAGATATTTAACGCAGTCTCTCCAGGCCTGTATCAGGCTATTTTGGTTTACTTCCCCTCTTAGAATCAATGAACGGCAGCCATCTCATGTCGTTCATCCTTCGCATTACACGGATCATTCGCTGGATACCCACTGTTCGTAGCAACACCATCTGCTGACCAACATCATCTCCCCGTAGTCCACCCCCAGCCTTCCTGCTTCGATCGCCGTCACATAATTACCCAGGAAATTATTACTCTCAGGCTAACAATCTGTTCCCGGGCTTAATTGATGCACTGCCCCGCTCGTCGCACACTAACTTCCACACCATGACAATCAAAACGATTTGTCGAATCAGGAGGTTAATAATGAATGGCGAACAAACGACGGGACGGGTCTGGAACCGTCGCCGGACGGAAAAGCAGCGCCGACTGGCCGCCGCGAATGTCTCCGGTAAGGTTATCCCCACCGACCAACTGGTCGATGCGCTAGAGCATCTGCTGGCCCCCGGCGACCGCGTGGTGCTGGAGGGCAACAACCAGAAACAGGCCGATTTCCTCTCCCGTATGCTGGCGGAAGTGAACCCGCAAAAGATCCGCGACCTGCACATGATTATGCCCAGCGTCGGGCGCAGCGAGCACCTGGATTTGTTTGAAAAAGGCATCGCCCGCAAACTTGATTTCTCGTTCTCCGGTACCCAGAGCCTGCGCATTTCGCAGCTGCTGGAAGATGGTCTGCTGGAGATCGGGGCAATTCATACCTATATCGAGCTCTATTCCCGCCTGTACGTCGATCTGTCACCAAACGTGGCGCTGATCGCCGGCTATAAAGCAGACCGCAAAGGCAACCTCTATACCGGGCCAAGCACTGAAGATACCCCGGCGCTGGTTGAATCCGCCGCCTTCCACGACGGCATCGTGATTGCTCAGGTCAATGAACTGGTGGACGACGAGTGCGACCTGCCGCGCGTCGATATTCCGGGCTCGTGGATTGATTATGTGGTCGTCGCCGATAAACCATTCTTTATTGAACCGCTGTTTACCCGCGACCCGCGCCTCATCAAGCAGGAACATATCCTGATGGCGATGATGGCGATTAAAGGCATCTACGCCGAGCACCAGGTGCAGTCCCTGAACCACGGCATCGGCTTTAACACCGCCGCCATCGAACTGCTGCTGCCGACCTACGGCGAACAACTCGGCCTGAAGGGCAAAATCTGTAAGCACTGGACCCTCAACCCGCACCCGACGCTGATCCCGGCGATTGAGAGCGGCTGGGTCGAAAGTGTGCACTGCTTCGGCGGCGAACTGGGGATGGAAGAGTATATCCGCGCCCGTCCCGATGTGTTCTTTACCGGCGCCGACGGCTCGATGCGCTCCAACCGCGCCTTCTGCCAGCTGGCAGGTCAGTACGCGGTGGATATGTTTATCGGCTCGACCCTGCAGGTGGATGGCCTCGCTAACTCCTCCACCGTCACGCGTGGGCGGCTGTCCGGCTTCGGCGGTGCGCCGAACATGGGCCACGACCCGCACGGTCGCCGTCACGCCACTCCGGCCTGGCTGAACATGATCACCGAACCGGACCCGATGCAGCGCGGCAAAAAGCTGGTGGTGCAGATGGTGGAAACCTTCCAGGCCGGCGCGAAACCGACCTTCGTGGAAACACTCGATGCGGTTGACGTCGCCAAAGCCTCCGGAATGCCGCTGGCGCCGGTGATGATCTATGGCGACGACGTGACCCACGTATTGACCGAAGAAGGCATTGCCTACCTCTACCGGGCAGAAAGCCTCGAAGAGCGTCGCGCAATGGTGGCTGCGGTTGCCGGGATCACCGATATCGGACTTGGCGTGGATGCTAAGCGCGTTGCCGACCTGCGTAAGAGCGGCAAAGTGGTCTATCCGGAAGATATCGGTATTCGCCGTAGCGACGCCACCCGTTCCCTGCTTGCTGCAGGCAGCGTGGCGGACCTGGTCGAATGGTCCGACGGTCTGTACAACCCACCTGCGAAATTCCGGAGCTGGTAATGAAACTTCTGTCACAGACTCATGCCGAGGTACAGGCCGAAAAGCTGGCGTTTATCGCCCGCGACTGCCTGATCGACGAAGCGCGATTAAGCCCGAAGCCGGGTCTGGTGGACAGCCGGGGAAACGGTGCCCATCACGACCTCTCACTGGCCCTGATGGAGCGCTCGGCGCACAGCCTGACCCCGACGTTTCTGCAACTGGCTCAGCACAGCTGGCAACGCCCGGCCGATATCGCCCTGCGCGAAACCGTCGGCCGTTTAGGGCGCGAAGGCGAACAGCAGATGATGGCGGCGACCAACGGCGTGAACACCCATCGCGGGGCAATTTGGGCGTTGGGATTACTAGTCAGCGCCAGCGCGATGGTCAGCCTTGAGGCCAGCGCGCAACAGATAGCGGATACCGCCGCCCTGCTTGCCCGCCTGCCGGACAACACCGCGCCGAAGGTATTCAGCAAAGGGCTGAAAGCGACCCATCAGTATCGGGTGCCGGGGGCGCGTGAAGAGGCGCAACAGGCGTTTCCCCATGTGATGAATCTGGCTCTGCCACAGCTGCGGCACAGCCGCGCCAGCGGTGCCGGCGAAAGCGAAGCCCGCATTGACGCGCTGATGGCGATCATGACCTCGCTCAGCGATACCTGCGTGCTTTCCCGCGCCGGGATGCCCGGCCTGCATGCGATGCAGAACGGTGCCCGTGCGGTACTGAACGTCGGCGGCAGCGCCACAGTTCAGGGGCGCAAAGCGCTCGCCAGACTCGACACCCAGATGCTGGCACTCAACGCATCGCCCGGCGGTGCTGCCGATCTGCTCGCCGCCACGCTGTTTCTCGACAGGGTATGCCCGCCCGCGTCTTGCTCAATTTAAAGAGGATGTTATGGAACACATTACATTGTCATTCCCTGCCAGCCATACCTTCAACGGTAAAGCCCTGGCAGGCGTCGTCGGCTCCGGTGATATGGAAGTGCTGTTCACCGCAGCAGCCGGGGACACGCTCAGCATTGATATCACCACCTCGGTGGACAACAGCGCCGGTCGCTGGAACGCCTTATTTGACCGCCTGAACCTGATCAACGGCCTGCCCGCCGGCACGCTGATTATTCACGATTTCGGCGCGACGCCCGGCGTAGCGCGCATTCGTATCGAACAGGTTTTTGAGGAGGTTGCCCATGCGTAACGACCGCAGCTTTATTGAATTACGGGCCCGTGAACGCGCCCACGCGCTGCTGGACGATGGCAGCTACCGCGAACTACTCGACCCGTTCGAAGGCATTATGTCGCCGTGGCTCGCGCAACAGGGCGTGGTGCCGCAGTCTGATGACGGCATGGTGGTCGCTCGCGGCACCATTAACGGCCAGTCGGCGGTGGTTATCGCCATCGAAGGCACCTTCCAGGGCGGCAGCATGGGCGAAGTGTCCGGCGCCAAAATGGCGGCGGCGCTCGAACTGGCGGCAGAAGACAACCGCAACGGTATCCCGACCCAGGCGGTGCTGTGCCTCGAAACCGGCGGCGTGCGGTTACAGGAAGCCAACCTCGGCCTCGCGGCCATCGCTGACATCCATGCGGCGATCGTTGACCTGCGTCGCTATACCCCGGTGGTCGGCATTATCGCCGGTACCGTCGGCTGCTTCGGCGGGATGTCCATCGCCGCCGCCCTGTGCAGCTATCTGATTGTCACCCGCGAAGCGCGTCTGGGCCTCAACGGCCCGCAGGTTATCGAGCAGGAAGCTGGGATCGAAGAGTACGACTCCCGCGATCGCCCGTTTATCTGGAGCATGACCGGCGGCGAAATCCGCTACGACAGCGGGCTGGTCGATGCGCTGGTTGGTGACGGCATCAACGCGGTGAAAACCGCCATGAACGACGCCATTGCCAAAGGCGTTCCGGCACAGCACCGCAGCGATAAATATGCCGATTACCTGACCCGTCTGACCAACTTCGATACCCGCCTGCAGGCGGATACCGCGCAGATCAAACAGCTTTTTGCCCGGGAGGTGAAATGATGACTCAGTCCAATAGCCGTGGGGCCGTATGGCTGGAAAAACTGGCGCCGAATGCGCCGCGCCTGAGCGGCCTGTGCCCTTCTGTTCAGGTTGCTGACGGTGAACTGAACAATGAGCCCGTGCGCTTTATCGCCGTGGTACCGGATGCCCATAACCACTATCCGCGGGCCGCCAAAGGCGAAGTGGGCCTGCTGGAAGGCTGGACGCTGGCGAAAGTGGTCAATGAAACCATCGACGTCGATGCAAATAGCAACGTGAAACGCCCGATTGTGGCGGTGATCGACGTCCCGAGTCAGGCCTACGGCCGCCGCGAAGAAGCGTTCGGTATTCACCAGGCGCTGGCCGGTGCCGCAGGGGCTTACGCCAAAGCCCGCCTGGCAGGCCATCCGGTGATCGGCCTGATTGTCGGCAAAGCGATGTCCGGGGCGTTCCTGGCGCACGGCTACCAGGCCAACCGCCTGATTGCCATCAACGATAAAGGCGTGCTGGTGCATGCGATGGGCAAAGCGTCCGCCGCGCGTATCACCCTGCGTACCGTTGAGGCGCTGGAAAAACTGGCGGCCACCATTCCGCCAATGGCCTATGACGTCAGCAACTACGCCACCCTCGGCCTGCTCTCGGATCTGCTGAATCTCAGCAACCCGGATGCGCCGTCCGATTCGGACCTCGCGCTGGTGGAAATCACCGTGCAGAAGGCGATTGCGGATGCACGCCAGGATCCAACACTGCAAAACCGTCTCGGCGCGGAAAATCGCCGTAGCTCTGCCCTGGTGCGCGAACGGATGCGCGCCAGCTGGTAACGAGCAACATCAGAAGTACGTAAAAAAAGACCTGCCGAAAGCGGCCACCGTCGGGCGCAGCATAGCGTCCACGGTACGCCGCTTTTAGAAAACTATAACCATCGCGTCAGTGCTAATTTTATTATCTTCTACAGGTGATCTATGACTTACGTAATTGTTCATGCCCTTGCTCCGATTTTTATCATCATGCTGCTGGGCTTCTGGGCCGGCAAAGCCGGAATGGTCGACAATAAAAACGTCTCGCTGCTCAATATCTTCGTAATGGACTTTGCCCTGCCCGCCGCGCTGTTCAGCGCCACCGTGCAGACGCCGTGGGCGGGTATCGTTGCCCAGTCTCCGCTGATCGTGGTGCTGACGGGTGCGATGTGGATTACCTACGCGGCAATCTACTTCCTCGCCACCGGCGTGTTTAAAAAATCCCCGCAGGATGCCGCGGTGCTGACCCTTACCGTCGCGCTGCCGAATTATGCCGCGCTGGGCCTGCCGATTCTCGGCAGCGTGCTGGGCGAAGGTTCTGCGACCTCGCTCTCCGTAGCCGTCTCCATTGCCTGCGGTTCCGTACTGATGACGCCGTTCTGCCTGCTGATCCTGGAGCGTGAAAAAGCCCGCGCCGCCGGCGAAAACAGCGGTTCTACCCTGGCAATGCTGCCGGTGCTGATGTGGCGCTCGCTGAAAAAACCTATCGTCATGGGCCCGCTGCTTGGGGTGATCCTGTCGGCGATTGGCATCAAAATGCCGGACCTGGTTCTGGCTGCGATCAAACCACTGGGTCTGTCTGCCACCGCTGCCGCCCTGTTCCTGACCGGGGTGATCCTCTCTGCTCGTAAGCTGAAACTGAACGCGATGGTCGGCATTGCCACTATCGCCAAACTGCTGATCCAACCGTTTATCGCCTGGGCTATCGTACTGGCCTTCGGTCTGCACGGCTCGGTGGCAATTACCGCGATCCTGATGATTGCCCTGTCCGCTGGCTTCTTCGGCGTAGTGTTCGGCAACCGTTTTGGCGTGCAGTCGCCGGACGCAGAAGCGGTGCTGCTGTTGAGCTCGGTTCTGTGTATCCTGTCGTTACCGCTGTTTATTACGCTGACTTCAGGTATTTGATATGACATTCGCCCCGCGCCCGCACGACTTACTGTGGCTGAACAACGCCGACGCTTTACTGGATATCCAGGAGGCGTGGGTCACCAGCCAGTGGCACCCCGGTTTACCGGTAGTGGTGCGGCGCGATGCGAATGACAGCGATGAGATTCCGGTAGGCGTGCGCGGCATGAAGCGCGAACAGCGCGCCGCCGGATGGGTGAAGGCAGCGGCGGTTTCCCGCGTGGTGACGCCGGAAGATCTGGCCGAACGCCAGCGCCTGCTGCATTCGCCGTTTGTTTCCCAGCCGCCGGTTCAGGCGGCTATTTTGCTGACCACCTTTGCGTGGCCGTGGCTGTGGGGCATCACCGGCAGCACCGGCTATGCGCTCGCCACCGAAATTCCGGTTCTGCACGCCGACAGCGACCTCGATTTAGTGATTCGCGCACCTGAGCCGCTGACCAACGATGAGTTACGCCAGTGGCAGGCGCAGGTCGACACGCTGCCGTGCCGCGCCGACACCCAGATTGAAACGCCCTTCGGCGCGTTTGCATTGAACGAATGGCTGCGCGAAGGACGCGTTCTGCTGAAAACCGCCACCGGCCCTGCGCTCACCGCAACGCCGTGGCACAGGGAGCCATTATGAAAATCCTCTTTACCTTTCCCGGTCAGGGCACACAACGCCCGGGGATGCTGGACAACCTGCCCGACGGCGAGGCGCTTCTCGCCGACGTCCGCGCCGTGCTCGGCGCGGAAACCGATAAGCTCGACACCCCAGAGGCGTTAAAACACACCCGGGCGGTGCAGCTGTGTCTGCTGATCGCCGGCGTAGCCTGGGCGCGGGAGCTGATGCGTCACGGTGTGACCCCCGATATGGTCAGCGGCCTGTCGATTGGCGCCTACCCGGCGGCGGTGATTGCCGGGGCGCTCGATTTCCGCGATGCCCTGCGACTGGTGGCGCTGCGCGGCGATTTAATGGAGCAGGCCTATCCTCACGGCTACGGCCTGACGGCCATTGTCGGCCTGCAACTTAATCAGGTTGAAAAACTGATGGCAGACAGTGGCACCTATATCGCCAACCTTAATGCCGAAACGCAGATTGTAATTGCCGGACGGGATGAGGATATGGCGGAGGTCGCGCGTAAAGCGCTGGAGGCCGGAGCCAGCAAAGCCACCCGCCTGGCGGTGAGCGTGCCGTCGCACTGCGCGCTGCTGGATAAGCCCGCCGCTAAACTGGCGAAGGCGTTTGAATCAGTGACGTTGTCACGCCCTCTGCGTGCTTATCTGAGCGGGACGACGGGTCGGGTACTGTGGGAGCCGCAGAAAATCGCCGACGACTTAGCCTTTAATATGGCGCGCACTGTGCAGTGGCAGGACGCCATGGTTTCCGCCAATCAGCGCGATGCCCGGCTGGCGCTTGAGATGCCGCCCGGCAGCGTGTTGACCGGGCTGACGCACCTCGCGGGCTGGCAGGGCGAGGCCATCTGCATGGAACGCAACAGCGTTGCAGTGGCCCAGCACCTCGCGCATCGGCTTAACGGGTAAGGCTGCGGGCGTACATGCGCCCTTCTGCCGCCAGCGCCAGCAGGTCCGGGTCACGTTCCCGATGGTGCGAATAGACAATCGAGATCAGCTGGCGCATCTGGTACGGTTCCGCCAGCTTTAACAGCTGCACATCATTTTCATAGACTTTCTTCATTCGCCCCGGCAGTAGCGCAAACCCCACCCCGGCCTGTACCAGACTAATCATCGAGAAGATATCGTTGACCCGGGTGACAATGTCGGGCTCAAAGGCCGCCACCTGGAAGGCCTCCTGAAAACCGGCGTAGGTGGCGAACCCTTCCGCCAGCGAGACAAATTTGCGGTCGGCATAATCGCGCAGGTCGGCGGGCGTTGAGGTGTCGAGGCGTTCCGTGGCCGGCGCCGCGAGGAAAATATCATCCTCAAACAGCGGTACTACATCGAAGGAGGACTGGCTGAACTCGCCTTCATTGGTGGCAATCAGAATAGCGTCAAGGGCATCGTCTTCCAGCATATCCAGCAGCATCTGATTGGAGCCCATGGTCAGATCCAGCTCCAGCTCCGGGCGGCGGAGCTTCATCCCCATGATGATGCGCGGCACGGTTTCCAGCGTCAGCGAATAGAGCGTGCCGATCCGCAACCGCCCCTGGCCCACGCCGGCGACTTTGCGCGTCGCTTCCAGACCGCGGGTCATCAGCGTTGTCACATCCTGACAGTATTCCAGCAGCGTCCAGGCCGCCGGTAGCGGCAGTAAATTGCGCCCTTTATGCACGAACAGCGGGCAGCCCACGCCCTCTTCGAGGGTATGCAGCGCCCGGTGGACGCTCACCCCGCTCAGCTGCATGGCTTCGGCGGTTCTGGCGATATTTCCCTTCGCCATAAACATCATAAATACCGCCAGCTTGCGGAAGGTAATCTCCTGGTTGATATCGTCTTTCATTGCTGGCGCCCCGCTTCTTCGCCGTTGGCTTCGCTTTCTCTTATAAATTCAAGCCAGTATAAGCGCAAACGGCGGCGAGGGAGACGACGGTTTGCGGATCCGGCCCTGTTTTGCCAAAAACACGTCGCGCGTGACCCTGTTCGATCCTCAGGCCTCCTCAACCCGCGGCGCGGCGCGCGTCCAGGCCAGCAGCAGGCTGAGCAGCGTGAACGCCGCCATGATCCACGCCATGGTCCACGGCGTGCCGTCGTTCAGCCACGCCAGCAGCAGCGATGAGATTATCCCGCTGCCGTACTGCAACGAGCCGATAAAGGCCGATGCGGAACCGGCGAACGCCCCGGCTTCGTCCAGCGCCGCGGCGGTGGAGGTCGCGGCGATCACCCCGTTCATTGAGAAAAAGACGAACACGCAGGCCACTATCCCGGCAATTCCCGTCAGATCCATTCTGACGCTCAGCGCCAGCACAACCGTCGCCAGGGTGGCAACGATCAGCGCCGCTTTGAGCAGATGACCCAGCGGATGACGCTGGACCAGTCGGCGGTTCACCATGCTCAGCGCCATCACGCCGAGAATATTCACCGCGAACAGCCAGCCATAGTGCTGAGGCGCCACGCCGAAATAGCGGATATAGACATCGGGCGAACCGGTAATAAAAGCGTAAGCGGCGACGTAATAGCTGGTCAGGCTGAGGGTATAGCGCATAAAAATACGATTTTTCAGCAGCAGCCCGTAGTGATGGAAGGCTTTCAACGGCGATCCCTGCTGACGACGCTCCGGCGGCAGCGTTTCCGGCAACCAGCGCAATGCCAGTAACATCAGCAGGCCAATCACCACCAGCAGCCAGAAGATGGCATGCCAGCTGGTGACTTTAATCATCTGCCCGCCCATCAGCGGCCCGATAATCGGCGCAATCGCCATCACGATGGTCAGAGTTGAGAGCATCTGCGCGGCGCGGGTACGAGCAAACAGATCGCGCACCATCGCCCGCGCCAGCATCGGCCCGGTGCAGGCGCCGAGGGCCTGAAATACCCGCCAGAAGATGATCTGATCGATGCTGGTCGAAAGCGCGCAGCCGGCGGAACCAATAATAAACAGCACCATGCCAATCAGCAGCGGCGTACGGCGGCCAAGGCGATCGCTGATCGGCCCCCACACGAGCTGGGCAAGGGCAAAACCTATCAGAAAACCGGTGATGGTCAGTTCGGCATCGCCCTGCAGTTCCGCCGCCATCAGCGGCATGGCCGGCAGATAGATGTCGGTGGACAGGGAGGTAAACGCCATCAGCCCGCTTAAAATCAAAATAAACAGCGGCCCGCTGGCGGCCTGTTTGTGCGGCAAAGTCATGAGTGATATCCGTCGAGGGGAGCGTGCGATCAAGTAACTGCTATGTTATCGGTAAAGTGCCGACCGATAATCCCCCGCTGGCGTATCAAGCTTATGAACACCATTCATGAATCGCGCGGTGCCCACAAGATATAAAAAAAGGCCAGTCGGGGTTAACCGGCTGGCCTGAGGGTATTAACGATAATCTGCTGTCAGATTACAGCGCCATATCGTGCTGAGCAGACTCGGCGCGGGCCGGTTCAGCAGGCTGGGCGCTGGTTGCGGCCGGAGCGTGCTTGCTCATATCGATAACCGGCGGTTTCTCCAGTTGCAGCGTCGCGGCGGTGTCATCCCACACCTGCTGGGTCAGCGCGGCATTGTCATTCAGCTTCTGACCGTAGCTCGGCACGATGGCATGAATACGGCTCTGCCACTGCGGGGAGGCAAACTGCTCCGGGAACATCTGCTTAATCACGTTGAGGGTGATCGGTGCTGCGGTAGAAGCACCCGGCGATGCGCCCAGCAGCGCGGAGATGGTTTTCTGCTGATCGACCACCACTTCGGTACCCAGCTTCAGCACCCCGCCCTTATCGGCGTCTTTCTTGATGATCTGCACACGTTGACCGGCCTGGATCAGTTTCCAGTCTTCTTTGCGGGCATCCGGGTAGTACTCTTTCAGCGCGGCGAAACGATCGTCGTCGTTGAGCATCACCTGGCTAACCAGGTATTTCACCAGGTCGAAGTTGTCGAGGCCCACGTGGGTCATCGGCAGCACGTTCTCGGTGGTGGTGGTGCTCAGCAGGTCCATAAACGAACCGTTTTTGAGGAACTTGGTCGAGAAGGTGGCAAATGGCCCAAACAGTACGACGCGCTTACCATCAATGTAACGGGCGTCCAGGTGCGGAACCGACATCGGCGGTGCGCCAACGGAAGCCTGACCGTACACTTTCTCGAGGTGCTGCCTGGTGACCGCCGGGTTTTCGGTCATCAGGAATGAGCCGCCCACCGGGAAGCCTGCGTAGTTATCCGCTTCCGCAATACCGGTTTTTTGCAGTAATTTCAGCGCGCCGCCGCCGGCACCGATAAACACATATTTCGCATCAATCGCCTGCTCTTCGCCGCTATTGACGTTTTTAATGGTCACATGCCAGGAATTATCGGCATTACGTTTAAATTCGGTGACTTCAGCAGAGGTCTGCAGCGTGAAATTACTATTTTTCTTCAGGCTACCGATCAGCTGGCGGGTAATTTCGCCGTAGTTCACATCGGTACCGACCGGCGTCCAGGTAGCCGCCACTTTTTGCTGCGGGTCACGCCCTTCCATTACCAGCGGCGCCCATTGTTTAATTTGCGCGTGATCGGTGGAGAATTTCATTCCCTGGAATAACGTGGTTTGCTGCAATGCGTTATAACGTTTTTGCAGGTAGTCCACATTATCGCCCCAGACGAAACTCATATGCGGGGTTGAATTAATAAAGGTATGCGGGTCGTGCATAATGCCGCGTTTGACCTGGGCGGTCCAGAACTGGCGGGAGATCATAAACTGCTCGTTGATATCCAGCGCTTTGCTGACATCAATCGAACCGTCCGGGCGCTCCGGAGTGTAGTTCAGCTCCATATTCGCCGAGTGGCCGGTACCGGCGTTGTTCCAGCCGTTCGACGATTCTAATGCGACGCCGTCCAGCTTCTCTACCATCACCTGTTTCCAGTCCGGCTGTAATTCCTGCAGCCAGGTTCCCAGAGAGGCGCTCATAATACCGCCGCCAATCAGCAGGAAATCAGTTTTTTGCGCGGATTCGGTATTGGCGTGAGAGGCGGAACTGACGAACATCGCCAGAGCGGTCATCGTTAAAATCGTTTTTTTAATTGCAGGCATAATAGAATTATCGCATAGCATAATGAAATAAGTGCAAACATGTTAACGCATTTCTATTATATTTTAAAATATCATTTACATTTTCCGCACAGTTAATCAATTTACAATAAATACTTTTTTAACTTAAAAAAGTAAATATCGCCTGACAACCGATGCAGAAAAATAAAACCGGCGGATAAACAAAGAAAATAAGCCAGCGCCAGCACTTTCTTTAATTACTAATATCGAATATCCCTACAAATAATAACGGCGCGCTATCTTCAGCGCGCCGGGATCGATTGACGTGGTTCAGGTGGGCCAGCGTCGATTAACTGGCAGGGCTCAGCGTCGCGGCCTGGCTTTGCTGGAGCGCGAGGCGCAGACGGTCGTTATTTTCCGCCAGCAGGTCCCGCGCCTGCCAGGCGTCAAGCCCGGTCATCACCATCAGGATGGCCGTCCGGCAGTGCTGGTTACAGCTTGCCAGCGCGGCTTTGGCCTCGCTACGCGAACAGCCAGTCGCGGTCATCACGATGGCAATCTGCCGCTCGGCCCAGCGTGGACTGGAGGCCTGCAGGTCTACCCGCAGGTTGCCGTAGACCCGGCCAGAACGGATCGCCAGCCCGGTGGCTAACATCGCGAGGATCTGCCGTTGCGCCAGTTGCGCTTTCGGGTTGCCATACCCCGCCACCGCTTCCGGCCCGGTTTGCGGGGCAATAATGATATCCGCCAGCTGGGCGGCTTCACTATTCTGCTGTTGGGTCAGCACGGCGATAGGCGCGCCAAGGGACCAGGCATGACGCATCGCCCCCCACACCCACGGGGTTTGCCCGCTGACCGTCAATGCCAGCAGCATGTCGTTGCTGCTGAACTCGATAGCCTGTAACTCCAGCGCACCGAGATTATAATCGTTCGCGGCGGTTTCCATCTCCTGCAGCGCGGCCACCGGCCCCCCGGCGATAAGCCCCACCAGCGCATGTTTCTCGTCCGGGGCAAACTCGCTGACCATCTGCAATGCCGCGCGCCCGGATGACCCGGCGCCCACCACCACCAGCCGGCCTCCGCGGCTCAATGCGGCTGCGGCATTATCGACCAGACGGGCAATCTCCGGCAAACAGGCCCCGATGGCGTCGGCAATCTGCCGATCGTCCTTATGCAACATCGTCAGCATATCCAGGGTGGCGAGACGGTCTATCTGGTGGGTTTCGGGATGGCATCGTTCCATCATTGAAGCGGTTGGCTTACTGCTCATAAAAACCTCCTTTTAAAAAACTCCACATTCACTATAAGGATATTTACCACAATGTCCTGCGAGTGGGGTCACGCTTCACGGTTCTTTCGCCCCGCTTTTGGCTTTTTTACATTGCTTTAAGAAATGATTACCTTCAGCGATAATAGGTGCTTGCCGATTATTTCAGGGGATGTCATGAAGGATTCAGCGGCCCAGATACCACCCGTGCGTAAACGCCTGATGAGAATGAAACTAAGTACCGCCGTATCGCTGATGGTCAGCAGCGTCATCGGTTCGGTACTGCTGCTGGTTTACGCTCTGTGGTTTATCCAGATCAGCGACACCACCCGCGACGGAGTTAAAGACACGGCGCTGGCGGTCGCGCGGACCTTCTCCGACATGCCGGAAGTGAAGCAGGCCCTGAGCCAGTCGCCGGAGCGCGCGCTGATCCAGCCCCTGGCGCTGGCGATCACCCAGCGTAATGACCTGCTGTATGCCGTGGTGACCGATATGCACGGCGTGCGCTATTCGCACCCTAACCCGCAGCTTATCGGCAAACGTTTTATCGGCGAGGATATTCAGCCCGCCTTTGCCGGCAAAGAGAACGTCGCCATCAACCATGGCGTGCTGGCGCAGGCGCTACGTGTGTTTACGCCGGTATTCAACGACCAACGGCAGCAAATCGGCGTGGTGGTGGTCGGCATTTCGCTTAGCAAAGTGGATGAGCAGATTGCCCGCGGCCGCTGGGACGTCCTGCTGACCGTACTGTTCAGCGCCCTGGTGTGCGGAATTGGCACCTGGAGCCTGGTGCGCGGTCTTAAGCGGGTGCTGCTGGGGCTCGAACCGCATGAGATCTCCACCCAGTTCCAGCAACGCCAGGCGATGCTCCATTCGCTCAAAGAAGGTGTGGTGGCGGTCGATGCGGAAGGACAGGTCAACCTGATCAACCCCGCCGCCAGCAAGATCCTGTTGAGTGGCCCGGACCAGGCGATCGATCATACCCCGCTGCTGGCCGATCTGCAGGCGGTGCTGAAAACCGGCGAGCCGATTTATGACCGCGAGCTGGGTTGCAACGGCCTGCTGTTGATCAGCAACACCGTGCCGGTACGCAGTCAGAATGCCATCGTCGGCGCCATCAGCACCTTCCGCGATAAAACCGAGATGAGCCAGCTGGTGCAGCGTCTCGACGGGATGGTGAACTATGTCGATGCGCTGCGCACCACGTCCCACGAATTTATGAATAAGCTGCATGTGATCCTCGGCCTGCTCAATATGAAGAGCTACGGCAAACTGGAGGAATATGTGCTGCAAACCGCCCATACTTATCAGGCGGACATCGGTGAAATTCAGCACCGCATCAAATCACCGGTGGTGGCAGGCTTTTTGATTGGTAAAATTCAGCGCGCGAAAGAGCGCGGCTTCAGCCTGCATCTGGCGGAAGAGAGCCTGGTGCCCGATTGCCCCAATGAAAAACAGGTCACCGTCCTGGTCACGGTGCTGGGGAATCTCATTGAGAATGCGCTGGACGCCATGAGCGGCCAGAGCGAGGGCGAAGTGGGCCTGTTGCTGCACTATCAGAACGGCTGGTTAAGTGGCGAAGTGAGCGACGACGGTCCGGGGATCCCGGCCGCGAATATTGACGCCATCTTTAACAAAGGATTTTCTACCAAGGGTGAGAACCGCGGCGTCGGCCTGTTTCTCGCCAGCCAGCAGTTACGTGAGCTGGGCGGTACGCTTGCCGTCGAGTCAGAACCTGGCGTGTTTACCCAATTTTTTGTTCATCTTCCCTGGGATAGTAAAAGGAAACGTACGTGATAAATGTATTAATTGTTGACGATGATGCCATGGTCGCCGAACTGAACCGCCTGTATGTGGCGAGAATTTCCGGCTTCCGTTGCTGTGGCACGGCGTCTACGCTGAGTAAAGCCCAGGAGATGGTTAACGATAGCGAACTGGAGATCGATCTGGTGCTGCTGGACGTCTACATGCAGCACGACAGCGGGCTGGATCTGCTGCCGACCATTCGGGCTTCCGGCCGCCCTATCGACGTGATCATGATTACCTCCGCCGCCGATGCCGCCACCGTGCAGACCTCGATGCATTACGGAGTGGTCGATTATCTGATCAAACCGTTCCAGTTCCCGCGTTTTGAAGAGGCCCTCACCGCATGGCGTGAAAAACGCAAACTGATGACCGGACAGCCCTATTATGAACAGGCCGATGTGGACCGCCTGCTGCACGGCAGCACGCCGGAAGCCAGCGACGCGCGGAAACTGCCGAAGGGCCTGACCGCCCAGACGCTGCGCACGCTGTGTCAGTGGATTGACGCCCATCCGGGCACCGAGTTTTCAACCGATGAGCTGGCGGTGGCGGTCAATATTTCCCGCGTCTCCTGCCGGAAGTACCTGATCTGGCTGGCGCAGATAAATATTCTGTTTACCAGCATTCACTACGGCGCCACCGGGCGTCCGGTCTACCGTTATCGGTTGGTGGCCGAGCAGTACAGTCTGCTCAAGCAGTACAGTCAATAAGCCGGTAGCCATCGTCCAGCAGGTGGAAACGAAAACGGCGCTGCGATGAGAGGATCACCTCGCGATTTTTGGTGACGAAAATCGCCTCGATATCGTCACGGTGACGCAGCGCCGCGCAGCCTTTCTCGACCCCGAGGCCGTAGATCAAGGTGGTCCAGATATCGCCGTCGAGCGAGTCGTCCGAAATGATCGTCACGCTCTCCAGTTCGTTATCCAGCGGGTAGCCGCTGCGCGGGTCAAGAATATGGTGCCAGCGGCGCCCGTCCTGCTCGAAGTAGCGCTCATAGGTCCCGGAAGTCACCACCGATTGACCGTTGACGTCGAGGCTGCCGACCAGCGTATCGGCCGGGGCAAACGGCTTTTTCAGGCCAATCGACCATTCGCCGAGGGTGTGCACATTGCCGCCGAGATTAATCAGCGCCGCGCGCACGCCCTGTCGCTGCAGATCGTCGCGAACGCGGTCGGCGATATAGCCCTTGGCAATCGCGCCAAGGTCAATCTCCATGCCGTGCCGGGCGAGAAACACGCTACCTGCCGCATCATCAAGGATCACATCCTGCGGGCGGGTCAGCGGCAGCCGGGCTGCGATATCGTCCGCCGCCGGCACGCGATCGCCCTGAAAGCCAATCCGCCATAGCTTCACCAGCGGACCGATCGCCAGATTAAACGCACTCTCCTGCACCATGCTGGCGGCTTTGGCGCATTTAATCAGCTGGTAAACCGGGCGGCTGACGCTGACCGGCTGACGACCGGCGGCATGGTTAATCGCCATCACCTGCGACGACGCGCGGTTAACGGTGAACAGATCTTCGTAGTGTTTAATCAGCTGGAAAGTGCGGGAGGCCAGGGCTTCATCGTGGGAAAAGAGTTTCAGCAGGATGGGAGAGCCCATCAGCACGGCGGAGTAGCTATAGATACGCGGGTCACCTGACATGGTTGCAGCTCCTCTGTGTCACCCGGCAGGCAGCGCGCCGCCGGGGGAAAATGCCGGGCGAACCCGGCCTGTCATCACTGAGCGTTAGCCTCTGGCGCGTTTTGCCGCCTGGTGGCCCGCCAGGGTGCCAAAGATAATGATATCAGCCACGGCGTTGCCGCCGATGCGGTTGCCACCGTGAATGCCGCCAACCACTTCACCGGCCGCATAGGCGCCGGCAATCGGCTGATGCGCGCTGTCCAGTACCGCGGTGTCGGTGTTAATGGTCACGCCGCCCATGGTGTGGTGGACCCCTGGTGCGATACGGATCGCGTGGAACGGCCCTTCGTTAACCGGCGCACGCAGGGCGGTGGTCCGGCCAAACTCCTGATCATGCTGCTGTTCAACATAACCATTGTAGCGCTCAAGGGTGGCGAGGAAGGCATGGTAATCCATCCCCAGTTTCTCCGCCAGTTCACGCGGCGAGCTGGCGCTGGTCACCAGCCCTTTGGCGATATATTCGTCGGCCGCTTTGTTTTTGGCCCGGACATGTTCGTCGAAGACAATGTAGGCGTAGTGTTCCGGCAGCGCTATGATCGCGGCGGAGACTTTATCGCGGGTCGACATTTCGTTGAAGAAGCGGTTGCCCTGCTGATTGACCAGAATCGCCCCGCCGCCGCGAATGGATTCGGAAATCAGGTACGAGGTGTTCTGCTCAACGGTCGGGTGAATCTGAATTTCGCCCATATCCACGGTACCGGCACCGATACGCTCCAGCAGCGCGATACCGCCGCCGGTCGCCCCTTTGTGGTTGGTGGTGACAAAGCCGGCGAGATCCGGGCGGTATTTCACCACCATCGCGCTGTTGGCGCTGAAGCCGCCGGTGGCGACCACGATGCTGCGGGTCTGCACCACGATGTTCTCCTGCTCATCATTGAGCAGACGTACGCCGCTGACCTGCTGGCCATCCATCAGAATCTCTTCCACCGCGGTGTCGAGCATCACGTCGATGCCGCGTTTATTGATGTTGCGCACCAGGCCGCTGATCAGATAGCCGCCGACCGCCGATCCGTCACGCGGACGGTGGGTACGGTCGATGCTCATGCCGCCGGTGGTGGTGATATCGTTGAGCATAATCCCGCGACGGGCCAGCCATTCGATGGCTTCCGGGGCGTTTTCAACAAAGCGACGCAGCAGCTGCGGGTTATTTTTGTTCTGACCGCCTTTTAAGGTTTCCTGGTAGAACAGCTCTTTGCTGTCTTCAATCCCTTTCACCCGCTGGAAACGGGTCTCGGCAGCGTTCATCCCGGCAGAAGCCTTGATGGTATTCCCGCCGATGGTCGGCATTTTTTCGACGATCAGCACTCTGGCGCCTTCATCGTGCGCCTGAATCGCCGCGGCCAGACCGGCGCCGCCGCTGCCCACGACCACCACGTCGTAGCTTTTCGGGGTCAGATCCTCACCGCCTTCTTCCAGCGCCAGCGCTTTGCTGGATTTCAGCATCGCTTTCGATACCGCTTTTTTCACCGCTTCGCTCTGGCTGGTGGCGCCGGAAATGGCGTCTACGTGCGGGGTATTGGCGGTCAGAATGCGTTCACGGATCTCTTCGAAACTGGTGGTGAACTCAACGGTCTGCGTCGGACCGGCGGCCAGGGCAATATCGGCAATGCGGTCGTTTTCGAGGCTGACGTTGATCACCAGCTCGTTCGCATCGTCCTGAACGGTTTCAACGAACAGGCCCGGTTTAAATTTCGCGTCTCCCATGCTCATATCGCGGATCATCGCTTCCACCAGCGAGAAACGCCACAGCGGTTCCGGAATATGGAGGGCTTCACGCTGGGTGCTGTCGATAAACAGTTCGAGGTTTTCGTCGGCGGCAATCCGCGCCGCCCAGTCCGGATAGGCGATGCAGGCGCGGCCCACGGCGATCAGATCGTAGCCGTGATCCAGCCCCTGCTCGGCGTCAGCCGCGTTGACCACGCCGCCCACTCCCATCACCGGGATCTGCGCCAGGGTTGCAGAGCGCAGCGCGCAGTATTTTTCAATCAGCGGCGTTGGGTCGCTGGTGTCGACGATAGACGGACGCAGCGACGCCCCTACCGAGAAGTGCAGATAGTCGAGACCGCGTGCCGCCAGCTTCTCCAGCAGATACATGGTGTCGTCAAAACGGATGCCCGGCTCTTCAAGCTCTTCCGGCGAGAAGCGATAGCCAATAATAAAGGCGTCGTCGGCGTACTGGCTGGCCATTTTGCGGGTGATATCGAGCACCGCCAGCGGGAAACGGGCGCGATTGTCGCGGCTGCCGCCCCACTCGTCATCGCGCTGGTTGGAGTTCGGGGAATAGAATTGCTGAATCAGGTAGGTGTTGGCGCCGTGGATTTCCACACCATCAAAACCGGCCAGAATTGCCCGACGCACGCCGTCACCAAACTTGCCGATCATGCCGGTGACTTCGTCTGCGCTCAGCGCACGCGGCATTGCGGCGCCTTCACGTGGTGCGGCCAGCGCGCTTGGCGCCACCGGCTGACGACCGCCAATCAGCTGCGGGTCGACCATGCGCCCGCCGTGATAGATCTGCAGAATCGCTTTTGACCCTTCAGCCTGGATGGCCTGCGCAATTTTAGCCAGGCCGGCGATTTTCTCATCGCTGTCGATACCAATCGCGCCCGGGAAAGCCAGGCCGTAGTTATCGATAAAGCAGCACTCAACGATAATGGTCCCGATGCTGCCGGCACGCGCACGATAGTACTCCACCAGTTCGCTGGTGACGCTGCCGTCAAAATAGCCGGTACAGGTTGTCATCGGTGCCATTAGCAAACGGTTTTTCAGTTCAGTGCCGTTCGGTAAGGTAAAAGGACGCAATATACGTGAGTTACTGGTCATATTAACACTCCAGATCTTAAATATTGATAATTCAGAATTGGGTGACGGAATTGTTTTTGGTTCTGTTTTTTTAATTCCTGTTGTCATGCTAATAATATAACGCTATTTTTAGTTACCAAACTAATTACGTTAGTTAAAAAACTATTTAATACCCCGAATAACATCACTACCTCCATTGTATTATTAATTGCAAATATTACATTCACAAAAAACAGAAAACCTATAACACAATGGACACGTTTGTTAAAAATAAGAACACATCACAAACAATTTAAATTACAATAAAATCATATAATTATAAACAGGTAATCGGTGTCGCTCGTTTTTGCCATCTGCAAAAAATTAACATTAAGCGTTATTTTAAACAAATAAACACCTCACCCATAAGGGTTATTATGAAAATAAAAAAACAGCTCATAAGACAGCATTTATTGATCTCGATCAATTGCAACGCCACGCCAAAGCGCAATATATAAATAACCAACAAATTAAATTTAACGCCCAACAAAACGCGTTAAATAACCGTCAGCAGCCAAACCAGAATCAACAATTAATAACTAAAGAAACTTTTGAAATTAAAGAAAGCAATGGTTATGGCGTGACTAAACCGTATTTTCAACTACTCGCAGATACTCATTATGAAAGAGAAACAGACAACTATACCGCCTGCCGGTGCCGCCAGTCCGAAAGCGGCAAATAAAAACCGTCTGCTGATGATGGCCCTGCCCATTATTGTTGCAGTCCTTCTGCTGTTCGTTCCCGTGCCTGAGGGGTTACCCCCGTATGCCTGGCATTACTTTGCTATCTTCGTCGGCGTTATCGTCGGCCTGATCTTTGAACCGCTGCCAGGGGCAGTGATTGGGATTACCGGGGTGGTGGTTATCGCCCTGTGCAGCCAGTGGTTGCTGTTCGCCCCGGAGCAGCTGGCCGACCCGAAATTCAAACTCGCCGGCGCCTCGTTTAAATGGGCAGTGAGCGGCTTTGGTAACTCGACGGTATGGCTGATTTTCGGCGCCTTTATGTTCGCTGCGGGCTACGATAAAACCCAGTTTGGCCGCCGTCTGGCGCTGATCCTGGTGAAATATCTCGGCCGTCGCAGCCTGACGCTGGGTTATGCCATTACCTTCGCAGACCTGCTGCTGGCACCGTTTACTCCGTCCAACACCGCGCGTAGCGGCGGGACTATCTACCCGATCATCGCGAACCTGCCGCCGCTGTATGGTTCAAAACCGAATGACCCCAGCGCCCGCCGCATCGGCTCCTATCTGATGTGGGTGGCGATCACCGCCGCCTGTATCACCAGCTCGATGTTCCTGTCCGCGCTGGCACCAAACCTGCTGGCTCTGGCGTTGGTCAAAAGCATCGTCGGCATCAATATCTCCTGGGGCACCTGGTTTATCGCCTTCCTGCCGCTGGGGATCCTGCTGATTCTGACCATGCCGCTGCTGGCCTACTGGTTCTACCCACCAGAAGTCAAAATCAACAACGAAGTCCCGCTGTGGGCCGCTCGTGAACTGGAAAAACTGGGCAAACTGTCGCGCAATGAGATCCTGCTGCTGGTGTTCGTCTGCTTCGCGCTGGCGATGTGGATCTTCGCCGCCGAGTGGATTGAACCGGCGCTGGCCGCCCTGCTGGTGATTGTACTGATGCTGTGGACCGGGGTGCTGGCCTGGAGCGATATCACCAATAACAAAGCCGCGTGGAACACCTTCGTATGGTTCGCCACCCTGGTGGCGCTGGCGGACGGCCTCTCCTCTACCGGGTTTATCGCCTGGCTGGGTAAAGAAGGCGGCGCGCTGATGAGCGGCATCTCGCCGGGGGTGGCAACGATTGTACTGCTGCTGGCGTTCTACCTGCTGCACTACCTGTTTGCCAGTACCACTGCCCACACCACGGCACTGCTGCCG
The DNA here is from genome assembly GCF_014298075.1 of Enterobacter sp. JUb54. GTDB lineage: Bacteria > Pseudomonadota > Gammaproteobacteria > Enterobacterales > Enterobacteriaceae > Klebsiella > Klebsiella lignicola. Next base: position 1,168,067 of record NZ_CP060418.1, on the reverse strand, counting down.
GCGATGCTGACTATCGCCTCCACTATTCCGGGCATGAACATGCAGGTGTTTGTCCTGCTGATGGTCACCTCGTTGGGTGTGATGGGTATCATCACCCCGTACGGTACTGGCCCAAGCCCGATTTACTACGGCAGCGGCTATCTGCCGACCAAAGATTACTGGCGCCTCGGCACCATCTTCGGCGCCATCTTCCTGGCCGCCCTGCTGCTGATTGGCTATCCGTGGATGTCCATGATGTTCTGATTCATAACCGCCGGGGGCTCACCTCCGGCGGTTTTACTCTTAGGGAGCTACGCAATGTCGACTAAACCGTTTGTTTATCAGGAAGCCTTTCCGCTGGCGAAAGATGACACTGACTATTATCTGCTGAGCAAAGAGCATGTTTCACTGGCCGAATTTGAAGGCCAACAGATCCTCAAGGTTGAACCTGAAGCCTTAACCCTGCTGGCCCAGCAGGCGTTCCATGACGCGGCCTTTATGCTGCGCGTTTCCCACCAGCGCCAGGTCGCGGCGATCCTGCTCGACCCGCAGGCCAGCGAAAACGATAAATACGTCGCCCTGCAGTTCCTGCGCAACTCGGAAATCGCCGCTAAAGGCGTGCTGCCAACCTGCCAGGATACCGGTACCGCGATCATCATGGGTAAAAAAGGTCAGCGCGTATGGACCGGCGGCGGTGACGAAGCGGCGCTGGCCCGCGGCGTGTACAACACCTATACCGAAGATAACCTGCGCTACTCGCAGAATGCCGCACTGGATATGTACAAAGAGGTTAATACCGGCACCAACCTGCCGGCGCAGATCGACCTCTACAGCGTTGACGGCGATGAGTATAAGTTCCTGTGCATGGCGAAAGGCGGCGGCTCTGCCAATAAAACCTATCTGTATCAGGAAACCAAAGCGCTGATCACCCCGGCGAAGCTGAAAAACTACCTGGTTGAGAAGATGCGCACCCTGGGTACCGCCGCCTGCCCGCCGTACCATATCGCCTTCGTGATTGGCGGAACCTCAGCGGAATCGACCCTGAAAACCGTCAAGCTGGCCTCGACCCGCTACTACGACGGCCTGCCGACCGAAGGGAACGAACACGGTCAGGCGTTCCGCGACGTTAAGCTGGAGCAAGAGCTGTTGCTGGAAGCGCAGAATCTTGGCCTCGGTGCGCAGTTCGGCGGCAAATACTTCGCCCACGATATCCGGGTGATCCGCCTGCCGCGTCACGGCGCCTCCTGCCCGGTCGGCATGGGCGTCTCCTGCTCCGCAGACCGTAATATCAAAGCGAAAATCAACCGCGACGGCATCTGGATTGAAAAACTGGAGAGCAATCCGGGCCAGTACATTCCGGAAGCATTGCGCGAGCAAGGTGAAGGCAAGGTCGTCAGTATTAATCTCAATCAGCCGATGAGCGACATTCTGGCTCAGCTTTCTGCCCATCCGGTCTCCACCCGTCTGACCCTCAACGGGACGATTATCGTGGCGCGCGATATGGCGCATGCCAGGTTGAAAGAGCTGCTGGATAACGGCGAAGCGCTGCCGCAGTACGTTAAAGACCACCCGATCTACTACGCTGGCCCGGCCAAAACCCCGGAAGGATATGCTTCCGGTTCTCTCGGCCCGACCACCGCAGGACGGATGGATTCCTACGTCGACCTGCTGCAGTCTCACGGCGCCAGCATGGTAATGCTGGCGAAAGGCAACCGCAGCCAGCAGGTGACCGATGCCTGCCACCAGCACGGCGGTTTCTACCTCGGCAGCATCGGCGGCCCGGCGGCCGTACTGGCGCAGCAGAGTATTAAGAGCCTCGAGTGCGTGGCCTACCCGGAACTGGGCATGGAAGCTATCTGGAAAATTGAAGTAGAAAACTTCCCGGCGTTCATCCTGGTGGATGACAAAGGTAACGACTTCTTCCAGCAGATTCAGAACAAACAGTGCGCGGGTTGCGCACAGCGCTAACGGCGTTAATTCGTCTTAATGCGGGAATTAAGGGGAAGATGGTCATCTTCCCCTTAACCTGGTGACTTCGCGGTTAATGACCGGCAGACGGTGCCCCAGGCGCTCCGGCACGGCTAAACGGCGGACGCGCGAACCAGATCACCGCAATCAACGCCATAAAGCCCCAGCCCAACACCCAGAAATAGTCGATGGTCGACATCATGTAGGCCTGCTGCTCAATAGTTTTATCAATCAGCGCCATATGCTGCTGCGTCGCCCCGCCCATTTTTTCAACATACTCCACCGCTCCCGGATTATAGATCGACACGCTCTCGGTCAGGTTGGCATGGTGAAACACCTCGCGCCGCGACCAGATCCAGGTGGTCAGTGACGAGGCAAAAGAGCCGCCCAGCACGCGGAAAAACGTCGCCAGACCGGACCCTTCCGCCACTTGTGCGCCGTTGAGGTTCGACAGCACGATAGTGGTAATCGGCATAAAGAAAAACGCCACGCCGATCCCCATAAACAGCTGCACTTCGGCAATGGTGCGGAAATCAACATCGGTATTGAACTGCGCGCGGATCAGACAGGATGCTCCCATGGTCAAAAATGACAGCGAAGCCAGAATCCGCAGATCGAACTTGTTGGCGTAGCGGCCAATAATCGGGGTCATCATCAGCGGCAGGATCCCCATCGGCGCCGCCGCCAGACCGGCCCAAATCGCCGTGTAGCCCATCTGCGTTTGCAGCCACTGCGGCAGAATAATGTTGATCGCAAAGAAAGCGGCGTACCCGAGAGTCAGCGCCAGAGTCCCGACGGCGAAGTTGCGGTCTTTAAACAGGCGCAGGTTCACGATCGGGTGGCGCTCCCCCAGCTCCCAAATCACGAAGGAGACCAGCGAGATAGCCGAAATCGTCGACATGACAATGATGTGCGAAGACGCGAACCAGTCGAGATCGTTGCCCTTATCCAGCACCACCTGCAGCAGACCAACCCCCAGCACCAGCAGCCCGATACCGATGTAATCGATTGGGGCATGGCTGGTGGTCTCTTCGCGTGCCCGCAGCTGGGTCCAGACCACAATGGTGGCGAAGATACCGATGGGCACGTTGATATAGAAGATCCACGGCCAGGAGTAGTTATCGGTGATCCAGCCGCCGGTGATCGGCCCGACAATCGGCGCCACCACCGTGACCATAGACAGCAGCGCCAGCGCCATACTGCGTTTGCTCGGCGGAAAAATCACCAGCAGCAACGTCTGGCACATCGGGAACATCGGCCCGGCAAAGAAGCCCTGCAGCGCCCGGAAAATAATCAGCTCGGTCATGCTGTGGGCGAAGCCGCACAGAAACGAGGTCAGAGTGAACATCATCACCGAGCCGAGAAACAGCTTTAGCTGGCCGAAACGGCGCGTAAACCAACCGGTCAGCGGCAGCGCAATGGCGTTGCACACCGCAAACGAGGTGATGACCCAGGTGCCCTGATCGGCGCTGACGCCAAGGTTACCGGCAATGGTCGGCAACGCCACGTTGGCGATGGTGGAATCCAGCACCTGCATAAAGGTGGCCAGCGACAGCGCGAGCACCGCCAGCCACATATTGGGCGGTGTAAAGGCGGCCTTATCTTGCATAACGTCTCTCTTAACGGGTGCCTGCGGCTACCGTTTTGCTGTTGTCATGAAGGATCTTAGCCACCAGTTGGTCCGCTTCTTCCAGCGGGTTTTGATACACATCCGTGGTGAAACGCGGGGTGCTAACGGTTTGTTGCGGCAGCAGATGCCCTGCGTCATCGCGAATATCAACGCTGACGTTCATCGACAAGCCCACCCGCAGCGGGTGTTTCTGCATATCATGAGGATCGAGGGTGATGCGCACCGGCAGACGCTGGACGATTTTGATCCAGTTCCCGCTGGCGTTCTGCGCCGGCAGCAGCGAGAAGGCGCTACCGGTACCAATCCCCAGGCTTTCAATGGTGCCGTGATAGGTCACGTCATCGCCGTACAGATCGGCGCTGAGGGTCACCTTCTGCCCCAGACGCATCGCGTTCATCTGGCTCTCTTTGAAGTTGGCATCGACCCAGACTTCATTCAGCGGCACGATAGCCATCAGCGTGGTGCCCGAATCGACGCGCATCCCGAGCTGCACCGCCCGCTTCGCCACATAGCCGCTGACGGGAGCAACAATGGTGCTGCGCGAATTCTCCAGATAGCGCTGACGCAGCGTAGCCACCGCGCTTTTAATTTCCGGATGGCTGTCGATAACGGTGTCATCGACCATCGCGATATTGGTACGCAAGGCCTCCTGCGCAGCCAACAGATCGCTCTGCGCGCTGGTGACCGCATCGCGGTAGTGCGACAGGTCCTCGGCGGCAATCGCCCCGCTCTGGAAGATTTTCTGCCGACGCGCGTAGTCGTTTTGCGCCGTCTGCAGAGCCACTTTTTTCGCCGCCACCTGCGCCCGGTAGTTATCGGCGGTGCTGTACAGCCCGCGCACCTGGCGTACCGTATTGGCCAGATTGGCCTCGGCCTGCTGCAGCGCAATGGCGGTATCACTCGGGTCGAGCAGCACCAGCGGCTGGCCTTTTTCCACGAAGTCGCCTTCGTCTACCGTTACCTGGGTGACGGTCCCGCCAATCTGCGGCGTCAGCGTCACCTGGTTGCCATTAACATAGGCATCATCGGTGGACTCATAGTAACGGGCATACAGCAGATACCACGCCAGGCTTCCTCCTGCCGCCAGCAGCAGAATAATGAGTAAAATAATAAAGTTGCGTTTGCGCTTACTGCCGCGCTCGGCCTGTTGTGCAGGGGTGGTTTCCATCTGTCTGGACCTTTTTAATTCATTAGCGATGAGGGGCGACGATCTCGTCCGGCAGCATTTTTGTCATTAGCGCGACCAGCTGGCGGGATTCATCGGGAGTCAGTCGGGCGGTGAGGTCGCTGATGATCGACACCAGCGCTTCATTGACAAAGCGCTCGCAGATGAGCAGCCCTTTGTCGGTCAAGGCCAGAATGACCTGGCGTTTATCCTGCAGGTTTACGCTCCGGCTGATGAGATCGCGCTTGACCATGCGATCGACCATCCGGCTCATGGCGCCGGCGTCCATCACCAGGTTTTTGCTGATCTCAACCGGGCTGTTGAAGCCTTTGTAGATACTGATCAGGACCTTGAACTGCGCGGCGGTAATATCCATGCCGGAGAAGTGCTGATTTATCAGCTGGTCTTTGAACTGGTTTGCCAGATGAATGAGCAAACCTAAGTGAAATTTATTGTTAATAATACCCGGATGATTACTCATGATATTTGCCTGGTCAGTAATTACAAATGAAACTACTGACCAGGCAATCATTTGTCAACGTAACGTCAAGAAGATCGCACATTTTGTCAGCCCGCCCCTGCACGGATCGCGTCACCAGGCGCAATAACCGCCCCCTGAGCTCCCTTTTCTGTCGGCGCTTGTATTCGCTTATCGCTGGTCTATGCTCAAATCAGAGTCTGCTCAGCGTGTCGCGTTGAGCGACTGAAAAATAACAATAATTTCTTATTTTTGGGTGCAGCATATGAACAGGATATCGGTATTATTGTTGGCATGGCTTTCGCTGTGCCTGGCCTTCCCGCTGTCGGCGGCAGAACCCCGCCAACAGCCCACTCCGCGCGAAGATGCCCGTACGGTCAAAATCTTCCACCAGCCGATTGTGATGCTGCAGGCCACTTTCGGGCAGACTACCCCCGAAGAGCGCGTGCTGCGGATCCGCAATATGCTGCGGGCCTTCACCGAAGCCGATATTAACCAGCCGTTACAGATGGTTCCGGTCACGCGTTATAACCAGCCGGGCCGTTTGTTTCTGATGAACGGCAAGCCGATTATGATGCTGAGCCAGGCGGATCTTGATGAAGGTGATGACCTGACCCTTGACCAGGCGGCGCAGCGCGTACTGGCCAGAATGGAGGCACAGCGCAGCTCGCTGCGTGAACAGTACAACAAAACCTATCTGGCACTGGCTGTCGTGAAGGTTCTTGTTGGCACCCTGGTGCTGGCCGCGATCTACTACGCGGCCTGGCGTTCCTGGCGCCGGGTGCGCCGCTTCTTTCATCTGCGGATCCTTGAAAAGCGCAGCTGGATCCCGCAAAGCTGGCGACGTTTCCTTGGCAATATCGAAACCAAACTGTATGCCCTGCTGATGATTCTGCTGGGCATCCTGGCGCTGTACGCCTGGCTGAGCTGGGCGTTTGGCCTGTTTCCGTGGACCCGGGTGTGGAGTGAATCGCTCGGTGACTGGTCGGTGGGCGTCCTGCAGGAGATCGCGCTGTCCATCGCCTCCGCCCTGCCAGGCCTGATGATCGTGCTGATTATCCTGTTGATCACCTGGTTCTTTATCCGCCTGGTCAAACTGCTGCTGAGCCAGGTGGAGGCCGGACGCCTGCACATTCCCGGCCTGCATCCGGAAACCGTCGGCGCCACCCGCAAGCTGATCTCGGTGATGATATGGCTCTTCGCCCTGTCGGCGGCCTATCCGTTCCTTCCCGGCGCCAACTCGCTGGCGTTTAAAGGGATCAGCGTCTTCTTCGGCCTGATGTTAACCCTCGGTTCCGCCGGCGTCATGAACCACGCCATGAGCGGGCTGGTGCTGATTTACTCCCGCGCGTTGCACAAAGGAGATGTCATCCGCATTGCCGATAACGAGGGTAAAGTCAGCGAAATCGGCATGCTGGCCACCAAAATCATCACCCGGGAAAACTACGTGGTGACGGTGCCAAATGCGGTGGTCGTCAGCGGTAAAATCACCAATCTCAGCGTGCCAAACAACGACACCGGCGGCAACGGGATCAACCTCACCACCGGCGTGACCATCGGCTATGACACCCCGTGGCGTCAGGTGCAGGCCATGCTCGAGCTGGCGGCACACCGTGCGCCGGGCATCGACCATCGCCAGCCGCCGCTGGTTCGCCAGTTGGGCCTGATGGACTGGTATGTCTCCTACGAGCTGCAGGTCAGGCTGCTGGCGGAAACCTCGCTGTCCGACGCCCGTACCGCGCTGCACAGCAATATTCAGGATGTTTTCAATGAATTTGGCGTCCAGATCATGTCGCCGAACTTTGTGATGCAGCCGAAGGGATCGGTGGTGGTGGCGAAAGAGGACTGGTATGCCGAACCGGCGCTGGCGCCGCAGCAAGATGATGTGAAATCAGTGTAACGTCATTGCTGGCCGGCTCGCGCATTGCGACCGGCCAGCACCGTCAGGATTAAGCCGTTTTACCGTCCAGCTCATCGAACACCTGCTGCGCCAGATGCAAGGTGGCATTGGCCGCCGGCAGGCCGCAGTAGAGCGCCGAGTGCATGATCAGCTCTTTCAGCTCATCGCGGGTGACGCCGTTATTAAACGCCGCCCGCAGATGCATTTTCAGCTCCGCCTCGCGGTTGAGAGCAATCAGCATCGCGATGGTGATCATGCTGCGGGTGTGATGGTCCAGACCGGGCCGGGTCCAGGTTTCGCCCCACGCGTAGCGGGTAATAAAATCCTGAAACTCTTCATTGAGCGGGGTCAGATTGTGCAGCGTGCGGTCAACGTGGGCATCGCCCAGCACTTTGCGACGCACCTTCATACCCCGCTCATAACGCGCCTTATCATCCATGCTGTTCCCCCTGGAAGAAGCCCAGCAGCGCGGCGCTAAATTCGGCCGGTGATTCGATACTGGAGAGGTGCGATGCCGCGATCGCTACCACCTGCGATGCCGGGATCTGTTGATGCAGGAAGTTGGCATCCGCCACAGTAGTGACAGGGTCACTTTCCCCGGCGATAATCAGCGTCGGCACGCTGATTTGCCCGACTTCTGCCCGCAGGTCAGCGCCCGCCAGGGCTTCACAACACTCGGCGTAGCCTTCGGCGTTGCTGTGGGTCAGTTGATGGCACAGTGCCTCCACCACTTCCGGCGCGCGCTGCCGGAAGCGATCGGTGAACCAACGGTCCGCCGCCCCCGCCGCCACCACGTCCATTCCTTCCTGACGCACGGCCCGGGCGCGGGAAAGCCAGCCGGCCTGATCGCCAATGCGCGCCGCGGTGTTGGCCACCGCGATACCGTAAAAACGTTCAGGCGCAAAACGGCCCAGCCACAGTCCGGTCAGGCCGCCCATGGAGATACCGCAGAACCAGGCTTTGGCGATATTAAGGTGGTCGAGCAGCGCGATGACATCTTCGCCGAGCTGCGCCAGCGTCACCTTGCCGGATTTGCTGGTTTTACCATGGCCGTGGGTATCATAACGCAGCACGCGGAACTGGCGAGTTAAGGCCGCGAGCTGCGGCTGCCACATCTCACGGGTCGTGCCCAGCGAGTTCGAAAGCACAATCACCGGCGCGCCTTCCGGCCCGTCCAGCTGATAATCAAGGTTCATGCCGTTGCTCCTTGTAACGCGCCAGCACCTGGCGCACAAAATAGTCGGCGCTGCCGGTGGCCGTGGCCGGATCCAGCAGCTGCGTTAAACGGGAAGTCGGGAGATGCTGGCTGACCTGCGGGTCGTTCTCCAGCAGCGTCAGCAACGGGCGGGACTCGTCGATTGCCCGCCGACACAGCGCCTCAATGCAGTGATGGGCATCGGCTTTGCCGATAAACGCCGCCAGCGCCAGGGTCACCGCTTCCGCCATAATCAACCCGTGAGTGATATCGAGGTCTTCCCGCATTTTCTGCGGGAAGACCTGCATGTCGCGCACCAGGATCTCACTCTGCGCCAGCGCGCCGCCGACCAGCATCAGCAGCTCCGGCAGAGTCTCCCATTCGGCTTGCCAGCCGCCGAGCGCGCGTTCATGCTGCTGGATCTGGCTGGCGTACAGCGTCGCCACCAGACCGGGCGTGCGCTGGGCGGCCGTTAAAATGGCGCTGCAGGCGATCGGGTTGCGCTTATGCGGCATGGTGGAGGAACCGCCGCGCCCTTCTGCTACCGGCTCGCCCACTTCCGCCACTTCAGTCTGCATCAGTAACGAGAAATCGTTGGCAAATTTGCCGAGAGTGCCGCACAGGCCGGCGAACCAGGCGCCGACTTCCAGCAGCCGGTCACGCTGGCTGTGCCACGGCGTGTCCGGGAGCGCCAGCTGGAGCAGGGTTGCCAGCTGTTCCGCCACCGGCGGACCGTCCGCTTTTAGCGAATCCAGCGTGCCCGCCGCGCCGCCAAACTGCAGCACCAGCACCCGCGGGCGCATCTCCCGCAGCCGCTGCTGCCAGCGCAGTAATGCATCCAGGGTGCCCGCCAGCTTCAGGCCGAAGGTCACCGGCAGCGCGTGCTGCATCCAGGTCCGGCCCGGCATCACGGTGTGTTGATAGCGCTCTGCCTGCTGAGCGAAAGCGTCGATCAGCCGCTGAAGCAGTTGGTCGGTGTCGTCGAGCGCGCCGCGCAGCTGTAGCACCAGACCGCTGTCGATAGCATCCTGACTGGTGGCTCCCCAGTGAACATAGCGTGCGGCCTCGGCGTCGTGCGCTTTGACCCTGGCCGTCAGCTGTTTTACCAGCGGGATCGCCAGATTGCCGGCGTTGGCCGCCGCCAGCCCGAGAGCGGGAAAATCGATCTGCGCCTGCTGGCAGGCGTTGACGATCGGGGCAACCGCCGCCGCCGGCACGATGCCGCAGGCGGCCTGCGCGCGGACCAGCGCCGCTTCAAAATCCAGCATCCCCTGCACCCGCTGCGCGTCGCTAAACCAGTCGGTCAGCGGACTGCCGCGCAACATTGGGGTCAACAAGCTCATTCGCGCTCCTTACACTCGTTCAATAATCAGCGCAATCCCCTGGCCGACGCCGATGCACATGGTGCACAGCGCATAGCGGCCACCGGTGCGACGCAGCTGGTAGGCCGCGGTCATGGCCAGACGCCCGCCAGATGCCCCTAAAGGATGGCCGAGGGCAATCGCGCCGCCGTTGGGATTGACGTGCGCCGCATCATCCGGCATCCCCAAATCGCGGGTCACGGCCAGTGCCTGAGCGGCGAACGCTTCGTTCAGTTCAATCACGTCCATCTGCCCCAGCGTCAGCCCGGTCTGCGCCAGTACCTTACGCACAGCCGGAGCCGGGCCAAATCCCATAATCCGCGGCGCCACGCCTGCGGTTGCAATACCCACGACCCGCGCCAGCGGTTGCAGGTCGTTGACCGCGAGCGCCTGCTCGCTGGCCAGCAGCAAGGCACAGGCGCCATCATTGACGCCAGAGGCATTCCCGGCGGTCACCGAACCGTCCGGCCGCACCACGCCTTTAAGTTTCGCCAGCGCCTCAGCGGAGGTGCTGCGCGGATGCTCATCCCGGGTAAACAGCAGCGGTTCGCCTTTCCGCTGGGGGATAGAGACGGCAATCAGCTCGTCGTCGAAACGCCCGGCTTCCTGCGCCTGAGCGGTACGCATCTGGCTGCGCAGCGCAAAAGCATCCTGATCGGCACGCGAGATGCCAAAATCTGTCGCCACGTTTTCGGCGGTCTCCGGCATCGAATCCACGCCGTACAGCGCTTTCATCCGGGCGTTGATAAAACGCCAGCCGATGGTGGTGTCTTCAATCTGCATGTTCCGGCTGTAGGCGTTCTCGGCCTTACCCATCACGAAAGGCGCCCGCGACATGCTCTCTACGCCGCCGGCAATCATCAACTGAGTTTCGCCGCTTTTAATGGCGCGCGCTGCGACGCCGATCGCATCAAGGCTGGAGCCGCACAGACGGTTGATGGTGCTGCCTGGCACCGTTTGCGGAAAACCGGCCAGCAGCAGCGCCATGCGCGCGACGTTGCGGTTATCTTCCCCGGCCTGGTTTGCACAGCCGTAGATCACATCGTCAATGCGCGCGGGATCGAGCCCCGGGTGGCGTTCCAGCAGCGCTTTCAGCGGTAAAGCGCCTAAATCATCCGCGCGCACCGGCGCCAGGGTACCACCAAAACGACCGAACGGTGTACGCACCGCATCACAGATAAATGCCTGATTCATCATAGGTTCCTTACGCGCTTTCTGCCAGAAGTTCGAACGTCAGCGTCACCGGCGTGATGCGCTGCAGTTCCTCAAACGAGAGACCGTTAAAAATTTCCCGGACGACCGGTCCGTTTGGGGTGATGTCAATGACCGCCAGGTCGGTGTAAATCCGGCTGACGCAGGCTACGCCGGTGAGCGGATAGCTGCAGTGTTCAACCAGTTTGCATTCGCCGTCGCGGGTCAGGTGGTCCATCATCACAAAGACCTGACGCGCGCCGATAGCCAGATCCATCGCCCCGCCCACCGCCGGAATCGAGTCCGGGGCGCCGGTGCTCCAGTTGGCGAGATCGCCAGTGGCAGAGACCTGATATGCGCCGAGGACGCAGATATCGAGATGGCCGCCGCGCATCATGGCGAAGGAGTCGCCGTGATGGAAGAAGCAGCCGCCTTTGAGCAGCGTCACGTACTCTTTGCCGGCGTTAATCAGCTCAGGATCTTCTTCGCCTGGTTCGGGACGAGCGCCCATCCCCAGCAGGCCATTTTCGCTGTGCAGGAACACTTCTTTATCGCTCGGCAGGTAGTTGGCGATGCGGGTGGGTAAACCGATGCCGAGGTTGACATAGGCTCCTTCCGGGATATCGCGAGCAACTCGCTGGGCCATTTCATCGCGGGTTAGTTTTTGCATGTCTGGCTCCTCAGGCGCGTAGTGCAACGTTCAGGTTTTCCAGCGAGAAGACGCGCTGAACAAAAATTCCCGGGGTGATGACGTTTTCCGGGTCAAGGTCGCCAAGCCCCACCAGCGCGGAGACTTCCACAATGGTGGTTTTGGCGGCGGTGGCCATAATCGGCCCGAAGTTGCGCGCCGCTTTGCGATACACCAGGTTGCCCCAGCGGTCCGCCTGATGGGCTTTGATCAGAGCAAAATCGGCCTTAATCGGATACTCCAGCACGTAGTGGCGGCCGTCGATTTCGCGGGTCTCTTTGCCTTCCGCCAGCGGCGTGCCGTAACCGGTCGGGGTGAAAATCGCCCCCAGCCCGGCGCCAGCGGCCTGAATCCGTGCGGCCAGATTGCCCTGCGGGACCAGCTCCAGCTCGACTTTGCCGCGGCGGTACAGGTCGTCAAAAATCTGTGAGTCCACCTGACGCGGGAAAGAGCACACCATCTTTCTCACCCGTCCGGCCTTCAGCAGCGCCGCGAGGCCAACTTCCCCGTTGCCCGCGTTGTTGTTAATAATGGTGAGGTCACGGGCGCCCTGTTCAATCAGGGCATCAATCAGATACGTTGGCTGACCGGCGGGGCCAAAGCCGCCGATCATGATGGTCGCGCCGTCGTGAATCCCGGCGATGGCATCGCTTAGCGTCGACACGCTTTTATCAATCATCAGGTCGCTCCTTTATGTGCGGTAATCGCACTTATATGCGTTGTTCGCACAAAATGTGACCCGCTTAACGATGTTGGTCAAGGGCGATAATCGAAATATGGTGCGATAATCGAACATCGTATATCTTTAGCGAAAGAATGTGATCGATGGCAAATATGGAGAAGAAAATGGAGAAGCATCCAGACGATGTTCTGACGGGCGATAGCGATCCGTTTAAGGGCGATCCGAACTTTATGGCCTCACTGGCTCGCGGGCTGGAAGTGATTCAGGCCTTTACCCCGCAGCGCCCGGTGTTGTCGATCTCGCAAATCAGTCAGAAGACCGGGATCCCGCGTGCGGCGGTGCGTCGCTGCCTGTACACCCTGGGTAAGCTGGGTTTTGTCTACGCGGAAGATGGTAAGAATTTCCAGCTGCGCCCGCGCATTCTGGCGCTCGGTCACGCGTGGCTGGCCTCTACGCCGCTGGCGCGCTCGGCGCAGCCGGTGCTCAAGCACCTGAGCGAGATGCTCAACGAGTCCTGCTCTATCGCCACCCTCGACGGCGACGATATTCTGTACATTGCCCGCGCCTCCAGCTCGCGGATCATGACCATCGACCTCGACATCGGCAGCCGCCTGCCGGCCTGGGCCACCTCGATGGGCCGGGTGCTGTTAAGCCACCAGCCGGAAGAGAAGCTGAACGATATGCTGGCGCGGGTAACGATGATTCGCTATACCCCGCAGACGGTGGATTCGGTGAATAAGCTGCGTGCCGAGCTCAAGCGCGTGCACCAGCAGGGTTATGCGCTCAACGATCAGGAGCTGGAGATGGGGCTACGGTCGCTGGCGGTGCCGCTGTTCAACCCGCAGGGTCAGGTTCAGGCGGCGCTCAACGTCGGGGTACATGCCGGGCAGGTGTCTACCCGGGAAATGGTGGAGCGGGTGCTGCCCGAGCTGCAAAAAGCGGCCCGCGAGCTGACGCTGTTGCTGCGCTAGCGGCTGCGTTTGGCGTGACGTTCCCAGGTTTCCTGCTTCGCCTCGGCGGATTTGCGCAACGCCACGTAGCACGCCCCGCTGCCGCCATGGTGCGCTGAGGCCACGCAGAACGCCTGGACTTCGGGCAGTTCGACCAGCCAGCGCGCCAGATAGCTGCGAATGATATTGCCGTGGGCGTTATCCTCCCGCCCTTTGCCGTGGACGATCAGCACGTTGCGCAACGCTTCTTTTTGCGCCTGCACGATAAAAGCAAACAGCATCTGCCGGCACTGCTCAACCGGCTGACGCAGCAGGTTCAGGCTGGCCTGCTGGCTATATTTCCCCAGCCGCAGCTTGTCCAGCACGCCGTTTTGCAGCCCTTCACGTTTAAATTCCAGCGGCGTCGCCAGCGGCACAATATCGAGATAACCGGTGGTGAGCATGTTATCCAACTGCAGGATATCCAGACGCTGCGCCGGGCGGCTATTGCGCTCGGGATGCCAGTGCACGTCATTCCCGCGCTTCAGCGGCTGGACATCTTCCATGGCGCCAAGAAATAGCGATTTGTCGTCAAGATTCATGAGCACTCCTCCGGCTACTACCGAGGGCTACTATAGCCGCCGCGCCCTGGCGGCTCAATGCGTTTGTCGACAACCGCTGGCAAAGTGAACCGTGGCGCTTCAGTCAGGAAACTGGTGACGACTCTGGCGACGAAACTGGGTGATCAGCGATGCGGTCAACGGCGTCTGGCGCATATCCCGCCGCTGGATCAGGTAATAGGTCGCTTTGGGCAACGTTTCGCGCACGTTAATCATCACCAGCTTGTCGGCAATCATCGGGTCGCTTCCCAGCTCCACCGGCAAAATGCTGAGAAAATCGCTCTGCACCACCAGGCTGATGCAGGAGGAGAAGGTTTCGCACACGATGCCGACGTGGGGGATCTGCGCCCGGTGGCTGAACAGATCCTGAAGCTGTTTAAAGTAGCTGCCGCGCGGCGTCGGCATGGTCCAGCTGTAGTCCAGCAGCGCATCGATGGAGGTGGCCTGCGCCGCGGGATGCCCGGTGCGGGCGAAAACCGCAAACGGCTTTTCAAACAGCTTTTCAAAGCTAAATTCGTGGTCGTAGGGGCCGGGATAGTAGGTATTGATGGTGAAGTCGAGTTCGCCCTGACGCAGTTCGTTGATCATCGACAGCAACTGGCCTTCCATGATCCGCACCTTCACCAGCGGATGCTGCTGATGGAAACGGCAAATCACCGAGGGCATCAGCGAACGCGCGACGCTGGCGCCCAGGCCAATATTAATCTGCCCGGTCAGCGCCCCCTGGCGTTGCAGCAGATCCTCCTGCGCTGCCCGTAGCTCCTCGATAATCAGGCTGGCATGCTGATAGAAGCTTTCGCCATTCTCCGTCAGCGATACCCCCTGGCTGCGGCGCACGAACAGCTGAGCCGACAGCCCCTCTTCCAGCTCTTTGATCGCCTTGGTCAACGCCGGTTGCGACAGCGCCAGGGCGCGGCTGGCGCCGCGAATGCTGCCCTGGCGCGCGACCTCAACGAAGGCGCGAATTTGATGAAATTTAATCTGAAAAGACATCGTCGTGGTGATAACCGTCATTTATCAAACAGAAGAAAATGGCATCTACTGTAATGCAAACTGTTGTGGCAACGTAAGAATGTACTGACGAAAAACCCGCCAGTGATAAGTAAAAGCTATCACACCGTGAACAACATCACATTTTTAAATATGACAGGACCTGGTTATGCCGCTACTCAATGAATACATCCGCCAGCTGGTGCCGGAAATGACGCAATGGCGTCGCGATTTACACCACTATGCCGAGTCCGGCTGGCTCGAGTTTCGTACCGCCAGCAAGGTCGCTGAGATCTTACATCGGCTGGGCTATGACCTGGCGCTGGGCCGCGATGTCATCGATGCCGGGAGCCGCATGGGATTGCCGGATGAGGCGACCCTCGCCAGCGCCTTTTTACGCGCCCGTGAACAGGGTGCGCCGGAGCCGTGGCTGAGCGCCTTTGAAGGCGGCTTCACCGGAGTGGTCGCGACCCTGGATACCGGGCGTCCCGGGCCGACGCTGGCCTTTAGGGTCGATATGGACGCCCTCGACCTGAACGAACAGACCGATGACCATCACCGCCCGTACCGCGAGCACTTTGCCTCCTGCAACCAGGGGATGATGCACGCCTGCGGCCATGATGGCCACACCGCAATTGGCCTCGGTCTGGCCCACGTGCTGAAGCACTATGCCGACCGGCTAAACGGGGTGATTAAACTGATCTTCCAGCCTGCCGAAGAAGGTACCCGCGGGGCGCGGGCGATGGTCGCGGCAGGGGTGCTCGACAACGTCGATTACTTCACCGCGATTCATATCGGCACCGGCGTGCCGGTCGGTACGGTGGTGTGCGGTGGGGATAATTTCATGGCGACCACCAAATTCGACGTTGAGTTCACCGGCGTCGCCGCGCACGCGGGCGGCAAACCGGAAGACGGTCGTAACGCCCTGCTTGCCGCCGCCCAGGCGGCACTTGGTCTGCACGCTATCGCCCCACACAGCGCGGGGGCCTCAAGGGTCAACGTCGGGGTGATGCAGGCGGGTACCGGCCGCAATGTGGTCCCTTCCGGCGCCCTGCTCAAGGTCGAAACCCGCGGTGAAACCGAAGCTATCAACCAGTATGTCTTTGATCGGGCACAGGCGGTGATCGACGGTGCCGCGGCGATGTACGGTGCCAGCGTCAACGTCCGGTTGATGGGAGCCGCGACCTCCAGCGCGCCTTCACCGGCATGGGTCAACTATCTGCGCGAACAGGCCGCCCAGGTCCCGGGGGTTGAACAGGCC
The DNA here is from genome assembly GCF_014298075.1 of Enterobacter sp. JUb54. Lineage (GTDB taxonomy): Bacteria > Pseudomonadota > Gammaproteobacteria > Enterobacterales > Enterobacteriaceae > Klebsiella > Klebsiella lignicola. The sequence continues at coordinate 1,152,030 of NZ_CP060418.1, read as the reverse complement.
ATCGACCGTATCGCCGCCCCGGCTGGTTCGGAAGATGCCACCCTGATGATGGCCCGGGTGCAGGAGCAGAACGGTCTCGCCTCGTACATGATTTTTGGCACCGAGCTCAGCGCCGGGCACCACAACGAGCGGTTCGATTTCGATGAGAGCGTTATGGCCATGGCCGTTGAAACCTTAGCGCTCACCGCCCTTAATTTTCCCTGGCAGCGAGGTGTGTAATGGAGAATATCTATCGCTTTGTCGATGAGACCATCGATGCACGCGCGGCTGAGTTTAGCGCCATCGCCGATGAGATCTGGGATCACCCGGAAACACGCTTTGAAGAGTTCTGGTCCGCCGGACGGCTGGCGGCGGCGCTCGAAGCCGAAGGGTTTCAGCTTACCCTTGACGCCGGCGGGATCCCTAACGCCTTTATTGCCAGCGTCGGTCACGGCAAACCGGTTATCGCCCTGCTGGGGGAATATGATGCGCTGGCGGGACTGAGCCAGCAGGCGCACTGCGCGCATCAGACCAGCGACACGCCGGGTGAAAATGGCCACGGCTGTGGGCATAACCTGCTGGGCACCGCCGCCTTTGCTGCCGCGGTGGCCGGCAAAAACTGGCTACAACAGCATGGCGGCAGCGGCACCCTGCGTTTCTACGGCTGCCCTGGCGAAGAAGGTGGTTCCGGCAAAACCTTTATGGTTCGCGAGGGGCTGTTTGACGATGTCGATGCCGCCCTGACGTGGCACCCGGAAGCCTGGGCCGGCATGTTCAGCACCAGTACGCTGGCCAATATTCAGGCGGCCTGGCGCTTCAGCGGTACCGCTGCTCATGCCGCTAATTCGCCGCATCTTGGCCGCAGCGCCCTCGATGCCGTCACCCTGATGACCACCGGCACTAACTTCCTCAACGAGCACATCATTGAGAAAGCGCGCGTCCACTACGCCATCACCGACAGCGGCGGTATTTCGCCAAACGTGGTACAGGCGCAGGCGGAAGTGCTCTATTTGATTCGTGCGCCGGAGATGGCGGACGTGCAGCAGATCTACGCCCGTATCGAAAAAATCGCTCAGGGCGCCGCGCTGATGACCGAGACCACCGTCAGCTGCCGCTTCGAAAAAGCCTGCTCCGGCTATCTGCCGAATCGCACGCTGGAAGCGGCAATGTATGAGGCACTCTGCCACTTTGGCACCCCGTCGTGGAGCGAGGAGGATCGCGCCTTCGCCAGCGAGATCCGCGCGACCCTTAGCGAAAACGACCGCACCAACAGCCTGAACAATATCGCGATGACCGGCGGTGAAGCGGGAAAAACCTTTGCCCGCCGCCATCGCGATGCCCTGCTGGCAGACGACGTTGCCCCCTGGAGCGCGACCGACAACATCCTGGCAGGGTCAACCGACGTGGGCGATGTCAGCTGGAAAGCCCCGGTTGCCCAGTGCTTCAGCCCCTGTTTTGCTATCGGGACACCGCTGCACAGCTGGCAGCTGGTGAGCCAGGGACGAACCGCCATTGCCCATAAGGGCATGCTGCTGGCGGGAAAAGTGCTGGGGGCGACGGCCATTCGCCTGCTCGGCGACCCGGCGCTGCGACAAGCCAGTCAACAAGAACTGGCGCAGCAGCTGGCGGAGCGGCCCTATCACTGTCCGATCCCGCAAGACGTGACACCGTCACCTTTAAAATAATAAAACCATAACCAACACAACAACATAACAACCAACACAACGACGACTGAGGAATGCCCATGAGTATGTCATCCATACCGTCGCCTTCCCCCACCGGGAAGCTCTATGGCTGGGTTGAGAAGGTAGGGAATAAGGTCCCGCACCCTTTTTTGCTGTTTATCTATTTGATCGTGGCGTTGGCGCTGGCTACCGCCGCACTTTCGGCCTTTGATGTCAGCGTGATTAACCCGACGGACGGGTCCACCGTCGCGGTGAAGAACCTGCTGAGCATTGACGGGCTGCACTGGTTTTTGCCTAACGTCATCAAGAACTTCAGCGGGTTTGCGCCGCTGGGAGCGATTCTCGCGCTGGTGCTCGGCGCCGGGCTTGCCGAACGGGTGGGCCTGCTGCCGGCGTTGATGGTCAAAATGGCCTCCCACGTCAGCGCGCGTTACGCCAGCTATATGGTGCTGTTTATCGCCTTTTTCAGCCATATTTCGTCTGACGCCGCCCTGGTGATTATGCCGCCGTTGGGGGCATTGATGTTCCTGGCCGTTGGCCGGCATCCGGTCGCCGGGCTGCTGGCGGCGATTGCCGGCGTCGGCTGCGGGTTTACTGCAAATTTGCTGATCGTCACCACCGACGTGCTGCTGTCCGGAATTAGCACCGAGGCGGCAAAAACCCTCGATGGCTCGCTGCACGTCAGCGTAATCGATAACTGGTACTTTATGGCCAGTTCGGTGATCGTGCTGACCCTGGTGGGTGGCCTGATCACCGATAAGCTTATTGAGCCGCGGTTGGGGAAATGGGAAGGCCGTAGCGAGGACGCCCTGCAGGCGCTGACGCCGGAGCAACGGTTTGGGCTACGGGTCGCCGGGATTGCGGCGCTGGTGTTTATCGCCCTGATTGCCATTATGGTGGTGCCGGAGAACGGCATTTTGCGCGATCCCGTCGCCCACACGGTCATGCCCTCACCGTTTATTAAAGGCATTGTGCCGCTGATCATCTTTTTCTTCTTTTTCGTCTCCCTGGCGTACGGTATCGCCACCGGGAAAATTCGTCGTCAGGCCGATTTACCGCCGTTAATGATCGAGCCGATGAAAGAGATGGCCGGGTTTATCGTGATGGTGTTCCCGCTGGCCCAGTTTGTTGCCATTTTCAACTGGAGCAATATGGGGAAATTTATGGCGGTGGGGCTGACTGACCTGCTGGAGCACGCCGGATTAAACGGCATTCCGGCTTTTGTGGGCCTGGCGCTGCTGTCGGCGTTTTTGTGCATGTTTATTGCCAGCGGTTCGGCAATCTGGTCCATTCTGGCGCCGATCTTCGTGCCGATGTTTATGCTGCTTGGTTTTCACCCGGCCTTTGCGCAGATCCTGTTTCGTATCGCCGATTCCTCGGTGCTGCCGCTGGCGCCGGTATCGCCGTTTGTTCCGCTGTTTCTCGGCTTCCTGCAACGCTATCGCGCGGATGCAAAACTCGGGACCTACTATTCGCTGGTGCTGCCCTACCCGCTGATATTCCTCGTGGTCTGGCTGCTGATGCTGGTGGCGTGGTACTGGCTTGGTTTACCGATTGGTCCGGGCATTTACCCGCGTCTGCACTAACGGAAAGAACGAGGTGGCCAGCGTCTGGCCACCATCAGTATCAAAAATGCTTCTTCTTAAACTGCATCCCTTTCAGCGTCTTATAAACAGACTCGACCATCATAGAGGCAGCGTTAATCAACAACGCACTGATAATTAAGATTACAATCCCAGTCAGAATGTATTGCATATCGTTACCTTTTAGGTTGGCAAAAAAATGCCAACACCGGGGTGTTGGCAAAATAATTGACTCAAGGAATGCCTGTATATTTATTGGCGGCGCCGGGTGCCTCCCGGTGAATTAGCCCGTTCTCACTAATTCGCGTGCGTATGACAAACTGCAGAGAAAAATGAACAGGACGCTCCTCCGCACAGGGGAATTCGCCGCGAAGCAAAAGTAACAAAAACCCTTTGCCTACGCGCGGCGTAATTAATACAAAAATAAACATCACTGGCGTGAATATATGGTGCCAGTAATCGGTTTTCGAAGACGACTCAAGATTGAAAAATAGCGCCATTTTCTCCCCCAGGTACCGCCCTTCATCACCGTGCTGGTGATTCTCTTTCAGGAGTATAGTTGCCGGTAAAGACGACGTGATATCTTGTTGTGATACTACCGCGATTATTTCGCGGCACAGACGATAGGGAGAAACGATGCTGGTACTGCTTCAGGACAAAATTGATACCCCGCTGGGGCCATTATGGATTATCTGTGACGAGCAGTTCCGCCTGCGCGCCGTTGAATGGGAAGAGCATAGTGAGCGTATGGAGCAGCTGCTGGATCTGCACTATCGCGGCGAAGGCTACCAACGTGTTTCAACCCGTGACCCTGGTGGCTTAAGCCGTAAGCTCGACGCCTACTTTGTCGGCGACCTCGATGTCATTGCCACCTTACCCACGGCCACGGCGGGCACACCGTTTCAGCGTGAAGTCTGGCAAACCCTGCGCACCATCCCCTGCGGACACGTCATGCATTATGGTCAGCTGGCTGAAACATTAGGCCGCCCTGGTGCTGCCCGCGCGGTGGGTGCCGCCAATGGCTCCAATCCGATCAGTATCGTCGTGCCCTGTCATCGGGTGATTGGCCGTAACGGCACCATGACCGGTTATGCCGGTGGCGTGCAGCGTAAAGAGTGGTTATTGCGCCATGAAGGGTATTTGCTGCTTTAGCGCTCTGTGCCTTTTATCGGAATCATCAGGCAACTTTACAATCAATTTCGGGTAAACATATTGCCTATTATCAATAAGATAAAAGTAATATTGCATTTACCCTTTTAATATTACGTGTTTCACCGGTTCGAGGCTTACCTGCTCACCAAAAAGATGTTAAAATTGACCAATATCAATTAAGGCTTGAGCAGACTTATGATCCCAGAAAAGAGAATTATTCGACGCATTCAGTCTGGCGGTTGCGCAATCCATTGTCAGGATTGCAGCATTAGCCAGCTTTGCATCCCTTTTACTCTGAACGAGCACGAGCTTGATCAGCTGGATAATATCATCGAGCGTAAAAAGCCTATCCAGAAAGGACAGACCCTGTTCAAAGCTGGTGATGAGCTGAAATCTCTGTATGCGATCCGTTCTGGTACCATCAAGAGCTACACGATCACCGAACAAGGTGACGAACAGATTACCGGTTTCCATCTGGCGGGCGATTTAGTCGGTTTTGATGCTATCGGCACCGCGCTGCACCCGAGCTTTGCGCAAGCGCTGGAAACCTCAATGGTCTGCGAAATTCCTTTCGAAACGCTGGACGATCTTTCCGGAAAAATGCCGAACCTGCGTCAGCAGATGATGCGTCTGATGAGCGGCGAGATTAAGGGCGATCAGGATATGATTCTGCTGCTTTCCAAAAAGAATGCAGAAGAGCGCCTGGCGGCCTTTATCTACAATCTGTCCCGTCGTTTCGCGCAGCGCGGCTTCTCACCTCGTGAGTTCCGTCTGACGATGACCCGCGGCGATATCGGTAACTACCTGGGTCTGACGGTAGAGACCATCAGCCGCCTGCTGGGCCGTTTCCAGAAAAGCGGTATGCTGGCAGTAAAAGGCAAATACATCACCATCGAGAACAGCGACCTGCTTGCGCAACTCGCCGGCCAGGCCCGCAACGTCGCCTGACCCTTCGCTTTTCCCTTGCCAGATCGCTAATTTTTTCCTGATTTGTTGATCTGGCCAGGGTCATCCCCTGTTTCATTTCATCCATATAGGTTATCTTTTTAATTACAGACTGTGGTTACAGTTGTAAGGAGACCCTGTATGGCGAAGTATCAGAACATGCTGGTAGTAATCGACCCCAATCAGGACGACCAGCCTGCATTGCGGCGTGCGGTGTATCTACACCAACGGATTGGTGGACGCATCAAAGCCTTTTTGCCGATCTATGATTTTTCCTATGAGATGACCACGCTGCTATCGCCCGATGAGCGTACGGCGATGCGTCAGGGTGTCATCAGTCAACGTAGTGCCTGGATCAAAGAGCAGGCGCGGTTTTATATCGAGTCCGGTATTCCGATCGACATTAAAGTGGTGTGGCACAACCGACCCTTCGAAGCCATTATCCAGGAGATCCTCACCGACAAACACGATTTACTGCTGAAGATGGCGCACCAGCATGACAAGCTGGAGGCGGTGATTTTCACCCCTACCGACTGGCATCTGCTGCGCAAATGTCCCTGCCCGGTGTGGATGGTCAAAGACCAGCCGTGGCCGGAAGGCGGCAAAGCGCTGGTGGCGGTGAACCTTGCCAGTGAAGAGAACTATCACGACGCGTTAAACGAGAAGTTAGTCAAAGAAACGCTGGAGCTGGCGGACCAGGTCAACCATACCGAAGTCCATCTGGTCGGTGCCTATCCGGTCACTCCGATCAACATCGCTATTGAGCTTCCCGATTTTGACCCGAGTATCTACAACGACGCGATTCGCGGCCAGCATCTGCTGGCGATGAAAGCGCTGCGACAAAAATTTGGCATTGACGAAAACCGCACCCACGTAGAGAAAGGGCTACCTGAAGAGGTGATCCCTGACCTCTCTGAGCATCTGCAGGCGGGGATTGTCGTGCTGGGTACCGTCGGGCGTACCGGGATATCGGCGGCGTTTCTCGGCAATACCGCCGAGCAGGTAATCGACCATCTACGCTGCGATCTGCTGGTACTCAAGCCGGAACAATACAAAACCCCGGTTGAAATGGACGACGAAGACGACGATTAATATCGCCGCTGAATTACCGGCGTACGTCACTGTATCCCCTGCTCCGGCGGGGGATATTTTTTTCCGTCATCTCACCCTGCAGGCATAAAAAAAGGGCCTTCCGGCCCCGTTCATCGCGATACGACAGCCACGCTGCTGTTAATGAATACCTAAACGCCACGCGTGATCGATCTCTTCTTTCAGTTCAAGTGCGGAGAGAGACATCAGATCGGCAAATTCCAGCTCGAGTAGTTTGAATTTTTTCAGGTACTGCGCGGGGGTTAAAGCCGTTGGGTCACGACGCAGGAACTCGATGGCCATTTGTGCGGGGGTTAATTCGGTATCCATAATATCCTCAGTATGATGAAAAAACAGGCTTAGTATAGCACTCCGGGGTGATGGTTTTATGAGCAATTAATGGCCTTGCTGTATATATAAAAAAGCCGTCTCAGCAGAGACGGCTTCATAATTAAAGAGTATTTAGGACGATGATGGATTACAGCGCTTTGAGGATAGCGTCCACGCTGGCTTTCGCATCACCGAACAGCATATGGGTATTGTCTTTGAAGAACAGCGGGTTCTGTACACCAGCATAGCCGGTATTCATTGAACGCTTAAAGACCACCACATTCTGCGCTTTCCACACTTCCAGTACCGGCATACCGGCAATCGGGCTCTTCGGATCGTCCTGCGCCGCCGGGTTAACGGTGTCGTTCGCGCCGATAACCAGTACGGTGTCAGTGTCGGTGAAATCATCGTTGATCTCATCCATCTCCAGCACCACGTCGTACGGCACTTTCGCTTCCGCCAGCAGCACGTTCATATGTCCAGGTAAACGACCGGCAACCGGGTGAATACCAAAACGAACTTTAATGCCACGAGCGCGCAGTCGTTCGGTGATCTCAGCCACCGGATACTGCGCCTGCGCTACCGCCATGCCGTAGCCTGGGGTGATGATCACCGAGTGCGAGTTTTTCAGCATTTCAGCGGTGTCTTCAGCGCTGATTTCGCGGTGTTCACCCACTTCCTCATCGCTACCGGTTGAGGAACCATCGGTACCAAAACCACCGGCAATAACGCTGAAGAACGAACGGTTCATCGCCTTACACATGATGTAGGAGAGAATCGCCCCTGACGACCCCACCAGCGCACCGGTGACGATCAGCAGGTCGTTGCTCAGCATAAAGCCCGCCGCCGCCGCCGCCCAGCCAGAGTAGGAGTTCAGCATCGACACTACCACCGGCATATCTGCGCCACCGATGGAAGCCACCAGGTGCCAGCCAAAGGCCAGAGCGATAACGGTCATCACCAGCAGCGCCAGCACCTGAGTCGCGGTGCTGTCGGTGCGAACAAAGGCCACCAGCAGCAGGAAGGAAACCACCAGTGCCGCCAGGTTCAGCTTATGGCGATTCGGCAACATCAGCGGTTTAGAAGACATCTTGCCGCACAGCTTGCCAAACGCCACAATCGAACCGGTGAAGGTCACCGCACCGATGAAGATACCGAGGAACACTTCGGTCAGATGAATATTGACCAGAATCTGTTCCATGCCGGTTTCATGCTGCAGGTAGCTGTTAAAGCCCACCAGCACCGCCGCCAGACCAACGAAGCTGTGGAGAACCGCTACCAGCTCCGGCATCTCGGTCATTTCGACTTTCTTCGCCAGACGGATACCGATCGCGCCACCGATAACCATCGCCAGCAGGATCCACCCGACGTTGCTGCTGTCCGGCCCAAAAATAGTGGCGATCAGCGCAATGGCCATCCCGGCAACACCGAAGTAGTTACCCTGCTGAGATGACTCGTGTTTGGACAGCCCTGCCAGGCTAAAAATAAAGAGGATCGCGGCAACAATGTATGCAGCTGTAACTAATCCACCAGACATGTGTTACCCCTTATCCTTTGCGGAACATTTTCAGCATGCGCTGAGTAACGGTGAAACCACCAAAAATATTAATGCTGGCGATCAGCACCGCGATAAAACTCAGGAAGCTGACCCAGCCACCGTGGCCGATCTGCAACAATGCCCCGACAACAATAATCCCTGAAATGGCGTTCGTAACCGACATCAGCGGCGTATGCAGCGCATGGGAAACGTTCCACACCACGTAATAGCCAACCACGCAGGAGAGCGCAAACACGGTGAAGTGTCCGAGGAACTCTTTCGGGGCGACGTTAGCCAGCCAGCCGAACAGAATAATCGCCAGCGCCATCAGCGCGTATTTGCGCCACGGAGAAGCCGGCTTTTCTGGCTCTTTCGGCGCCTCGACGGTCTTCGCGGCAGCCTGCGGCTGAGCGGAAACCTGAATCGGCGGTGCCGGCCAGGTCACTTCGCCTTCACGCACAACGGTCACGCCACGAACGACGACGTCGTCAAAGTCGATGGTGATGTTGCCGTCTTTCTCTTTGCAGAGCAGTTTCAGCAGGTTGACCAGGTTGGTGCCGTACAGCTGGGAGGACTGCGTCGGCAGACGGCCCGGCAGGTCGGTGTAACCGATGATCTTCACGCCGTTGGCGGTGGTGACCACTTCGCCAGGGACGGTGTATTCACAGTTACCGCCATTCTGCGAGGCCAGGTCGACCACGACGCTACCGGCGGTCATGGAGTCGACCATTTCGCGGGTAATCAGCTTCGGCGCCGGTTTGCCTGGGATTAACGCGGTGGTGACGATAATGTCGACTTCTTTTGCCTGGGCGGCAAACAGCGCCATTTCCGCTTTGATAAAGGCTTCAGACATGACTTTGGCATAGCCATCGCCACTGCCGGCCTCTTCCTTAAAGTCCAGCTCGAGGAACTCGGCGCCCATACTCTGCACCTGTTCTTTCACTTCCGGACGGGTATCGAAGGCACGGACGATCGCCCCGAGGCTATTCGCCGCACCGATAGCTGCCAGTCCGGCCACGCCGGCGCCGATCACCATCACTTTGGCCGGCGGCACTTTGCCCGCGGCGGTGATCTGACCGGTAAAGAAACGACCAAATTCATGGGCCGCTTCCACAATCGCACGGTAGCCGGCGATGTTAGCCATTGAACTTAACGCATCCAGCGACTGGGCGCGCGAAATACGCGGCACCGAATCCATCGCCATGACGTTAATATTGCGCTCTGCCAGCTTCGCCATTAATTCAGGGTTTTGTGCTGGCCAGATAAAGCTCACCAGCGTCGTGCCTGGATTCAGCAACGCAATTTCATGTTCTTCAGGTGCATTCACCTTAAGAATAATGGGCGACTGCCAGACCTCGGCACCCGCCACCACTTCAGCCCCCGCCTGAATAAAGGCGTCGTCATCGAAACTTGCCAGCTGGCCCGCGCCGCTTTCAACAGCGACGGTAAACCCGAGTTTCAGTAGCTGCTCCACCGTTTTCGGCGTGGCGGCTACGCGGGTTTCATTGGCAAACCGTTCTTTTGGTACCCCGATACGCATAGTTTTCCCTTCCATCGGTTTTTGATGATGGTTTTCTTCTTCTCACCGATAAGGGGTCATGACAACAACGCCATGGCGACCTCATCGATAGATAAATGAAACAGTAACAAACTTTTTATAACCTACTGAAAATACCGATTGTGATCTACAGCGATAAAACAGAAATTTTGATTTTATTGGTAAAACTCACCGTGAACCGTGTCAGGCAGCAATATTTACCTTAATTTTATAGCCAGGCCTGATAATTCGCTTAACTGGAGCGTTTACACACCATTAACCGCCGACCTAAACAAGGAATTAACATTACATTAACTTATAAAAGTGGTATCGATTATCAATTTTGCTGGTCAAGCGGCTGTTTTTTCAACATATCACAATTTGTTATGTTTCTGTGACGCACCTTTCGGGCGGTCAACAAAAAATGACGCAGACAGTCGCTCCTTTTAAATGCAATAATCGAGCGTTATCAGTCAACAACAATACCAATACATGGTTTGCGCAAGGCAAAGGATTATTTTTATGAAGCTTAAGAACTCACTCCTGGCGTCTGCTCTTCTGGCTACGACGGCATTGTCAGCCCATGCAGCGACCGAGCTGACTCCGGAGCAGGCAGCGGCGTTAAAACCCTACGATCGGGTGGTGATCACAGGTCGTTTTACGGCGATTGGCGATGCAGTGAAAGCAATGTCCCGCAAAGCGGACAAAGAAGGCGCGGCCTCGTTTTATGTTGTCGACACTTCTGATTATGGCAACAGCGGTAACTGGCGCGTCACGGCCGATTTCTACAAAGACAACGCCCCGCAGGCCGATGCGCCTAAAAACCGCGTTATCAACGGCGTGATGGAGCTGCCGAAAGACCAGGCGGTTGAGCTGGAACCTTTCGATACCGTCACCGTGCAGGGCTTCTATCGCAGCCAGCCAGAAGTGAATGATGCGATCACCAAAGCGGCAAAAGCCAAGGGTGCAGCATCCTTCTTTATCGTCCGTCAGGTTGATGCCAACCAGGGCGGCAACCAGCGTATCACCGCCTATATCTATAAAGCCGACGCCAAAAAACGCGTGCTGCAGAGCCCGGATGCTATTCCGGCAGATTCTGAAGCCGGGCGTGCAGCGCTGGCTGAAGGCGGTAGCGCTGCGAAAAACGTTGAGATCCCGGGCGTTGCTACCACCGCAGCGGTCGGTGCGGGTACCGGTGTCGGTCGCTTCTTCGAAACCCAGTCGTCAAAAGGCGGACGTTACACTGTCACCCTGCCGGACGGTACTAAAGTCGAGGAAGTGAACAAGATCACCGCGGCGCAGATGGCGCCATTCGACAGCATTAAGTTCACCGGGAACTACGGCAACATGACCGAAATTTCCTACCAGACCGCGAAACGTGCCGCGAAGAAAGGTGCTAAGTACTACCACATCACCCGCCAGTGGCAGGAACGTGGTGGCAACATCACCATCAGCGCAGATCTGTATAAGTAATCGCATCTGTTCTGGCTAAAAAGGCGGCATCCTGCCGCCTTTTTGTTTTTTTTCACCCGTCACCATTGCATGCGCACAAGACACTCCGTAAAATCCCGCGCCTTAGCGCAATCCTCCATTTTTATGCGATTTCGCCAAATAAATATTCTTGATTCACTGCTGTCACCTCGGGAATACAATGGAAAAGAAACTGGGCCTCAGCGCCTTGACTGCCCTGGTACTGAGCTCCATGCTGGGCGCTGGCGTGTTCAGCCTGCCGCAAAATATGGCGGCCGTCGCCAGCCCCTCGGCCCTGCTCATCGGCTGGGCGATTACCGGCGTGGGCATTTTATTCCTCGCCTTCGCGATGCTGCTGCTGACCCGCATTCGCCCCGAGCTGGACGGCGGTATTTTCACCTATGCCCGCGAAGGTTTTGGTGAACTGATCGGTTTCTGTTCCGCGTGGGGATACTGGCTGTGTGCGGTGATCGCCAATGTCTCTTATCTGGTGATTGTCTTTGCCGCGCTCAGCTTCTTCACCGATACCCCTGACCACATCATTTTTGGTAACGGCAATACCTGGCAGGCGATCGTCGGCGCTTCGCTGCTGCTGTGGGTGGTGCACTTCCTGGTGCTGCGCGGCGTACAAACCGCGGCGGGAATTAACCTGATTGCCACGCTTGCCAAACTGATCCCGCTCGGTGCTTTTGTCGTTCTGGCTATCATGGCTTTTCGCCTCGAGACCTTTAAGCTTGATTTCAGCGGCGTGGCGCTTGGCGTACCGGTCTGGGAGCAGGTCAAAAACACCATGCTCATCACCCTGTGGGTGTTTATCGGCGTCGAGGGCGCGGTGGTGGTTTCCGCCCGAGCCCGCAACAAGCAGGATGTCGGCCGGGCTACGCTGCTGGCGGTGCTCTCCGCGCTGGCGGTATACCTGTTGGTCACGCTGCTGTCGCTGGGCGTGGTCGCCCGACCTGAACTGGCCGAAATGCGCAACCCGTCGATGGCCGGACTGATGGTGAAAATGATGGGCTCCTGGGGCGAAGTGGTGATTGCCGCCGGGCTGATTGTTTCCGTCTGCGGCGCCTACCTGAGCTGGACCATTATGGCCGCGGAAGTCCCGTGGCTGGCCGCCACGCATAAAGCGTTTCCAAGGATGTTTGCCCGGCAGAACAAAAATAATGCCCCGTCGTCATCCCTGTGGCTGACCAATATCAGCGTCCAGTTGTCGCTGGTGCTGATCTGGCTGACTAAGTCAGATTACAATACGCTGCTGACCATCGCCTCCGAGATGATTCTGGTCCCCTATTTCCTGGTTGGCGCCTTCCTGCTGAAGATTGCCGTACGCCCGGTACATAAGGTGGTGGGTGTCGGCGCCTGCATTTATGGCTTATGGTTATTATATGCATCCGGCCCTGTGCATTTATTATTGTCAGTGATACTTTACGCTCCGGGTCTTCTGGTTTTCCTGTACGCGCGCCGTACGCACCAGCACGATCGCATGCTTAAACGCCGTGAATTAGCCTTAATTGCTTTTTTACTGGTTGCCGCCGTACCGGCAACGTGGATGCTGGTGGGGTAAGCGGTTGCCCTGCCGCTTAACTCAATGGAGATACCCATGGATACCCGACAGCCTCGCCCGATATTAATTACCGGAGGGGGCCGCCGTATTGGCCTCGCACTGGCGCACCATTTTCTGAGTCAACAGCAGCCGGTTATCATCAGTTATCGCACCCACTATCCAGCCATTGACGCGCTGCGCGATGCCGGGGCCATTTGCCTCGCCGCCGATTTCAACAGCGACGACGCGATTATGACCTTCGCCGAAGCGGTGAAGCAGCATGCCGGCAACGGCCTGCGCGCCATTGTCCATAATGCCAGCGACTGGATGGCGGAAAAGCCGGGCGTCCCGTTGAGCACCGTACTGTCCAGCATGATGCAGATCCACGTCCATGTCCCCTATCTCCTGAACCATGCGCTGGAAGGCCTGCTCCGCGGTCACGGCCATGCCGCCAGCGATATTATTCATATCACGGACTATGTAGTGGAACGCGGCAGCGATAAACATATCGCCTATGCCGCCAGCAAGGCCGCGCTGGATAACATGACCCGCTCCTTTGCCCGCAAGCTGGCGCCGGAAATCAAAGTCAATGCGGTCGCCCCGTCGCTGATCATGTTTAATGAAGGCGATGATGCCGAATATCGTCGGCAGGCGCTGGATAAATCACTGATGAAAAGCGTGGCGGGCGAGCAGGAAATTATCGACCTGCTCGAATACCTGTTTGCCAGTCATTTCGTGACCGGGCGTTCTTTCGCCGTGGATGGCGGCAGACACCTGCGTTAGTGGAACCGGCTCCAGCCGAGAATCAGGAGCCAGGCGCACAGGCTCCAGCATCCCACAGCGCCCGCCAGCGCGTAAGGCAGGCGCATCATTGCGGTGAAGTACCACAGCGACAGCAAATAAATGAAATAGGGAATAATCGACCACATGCCAAAAACAATGGTCGTGCGCAGTGCTTCAATACCGCGCTCGCTGGCCACAATATAATGCGCGATCAGAGCAAAGGTCGGAAACAGCGGAATTAACCCGGCAATATAATAGTTTTTGGTTTTAGACAGCACCCCAATCAAAACCACCACCAGCGCCCCTAGCAACGCTTTTATCAACAACGCCATACCCAAAACCTTAACCTTTTAACAACAAGATGAAGCAGCATAGCGGAAGTAGACAGATACACAATATCCTTCGCGACAATAGGCCTGCAGGGTGACATCCATTTTTATAAAAGAGTAATGGCGGGTACTGTAGTGCCGGTGTATGTTAATTCTTTTTCTTGAATACCAATTATATGAATAAGATCGTTTTTGTTGAGGATGATCCGGAAGTGGGCGCGCTGATTGCGGCCTATCTCGGAAAGCACGATATGGACGTGGTTGTGGAACCACGCGGCGACCGGGCGGAAGCGGTCATCGCCGCGGAAAAACCCGACCTGGTGTTGCTGGACATCATGCTGCCCGGCAAAGATGGCATGACGCTGTGCCGCGATCTCCGCGGTCAGTGGCAGGGGCCAATTGTGCTGCTCACCTCGCTCGACAGCGATATGAACCATATCTTGTCCCTGGAAATGGGCGCCAGTGATTATATTCTGAAAACCACGCCGCCTGCCGTGCTGCTGGCCCGTCTGCGCCTGCATTTGCGCCAGCACGTCAGCGTGGCGGTGAATGCTACCCCGACGGCGCTCACCCAACATAAAACCATCACCTTCGGCTCGCTGCTGATCGACCCGGTCAATCGCCAGGTGCTCCTCGGCGGCGAGAGCGTCGCCCTGTCCACCGCCGATTTTGAGCTGCTGTGGGAGTTGGCAACCCACGCCGGGCAGATTATGGATCGCGATGCCCTGCTGAAAAACCTGCGCGGCGTGAGCTACGACGGAATGGACCGCAGCGTCGATGTGGCGATTTCTCGCCTGCGTAAGAAACTGCTCGATAGCGCAACGGAACCCTATCGCATCAAGACGGTGCGCAATAAAGGCTATCTGTTCGCCCCGCACGCCTGGGATAACTGACGGCTCAGCCACTAACATCAACACAGTAGCGTTCAGCGTGACTATTGCGGTGAGATTTTATGAAAAAGCTGTTTGTGCAGTTCTACCTTCTGCTGTTCGTCTGCTTCCTGGTGATGACGATGCTCGTGGGGCTGGTGTATAAATTCACCGCCGAACGCGCTGGCCGACAGTCGCTGGATGACCTGATGAAAAGTTCGCTGTATTTAATGCGCAGCGAACTGCGGGAGATCCCGCCGCGGGACTGGAGCAAAACGCTGAAAGAGCTGGACCTTAATCTGTCATTTGACCTGCATATCGAACCGCTGAGCAAATTTAAGCTCTCAGAAAACTCGATGCAACACCTGCGCGCCGGCGATATTGTCGCCCTTGATGACGAATACACCTTTATCCAGCGGATCCCACGCAGCCACTATGTTTTATCGGTGGGCCCGGTGCCTTATCTCTATTTTCTGCATGAAATGCGCCTGCTGGATGTGGCGTTGATGGCTTTCATCGCTATCTCCCTGGCCTTTCCGGTGTTTATCTGGATGCGCCCCCACTGGCAGGATATGTTGCGCCTCGAGACCGCCGCCCAGCGTTTCGGTGAAGGGCATTTTACCGAACGCATTCATTTTGACAGCATGTCCAGCTTCGAGCGGCTGGGGGTGGCCTTTAATCAGATGGCTGACAACATCAATGCGCTGATCGCCAGTAAGAAACAGCTGATTGACGGGATTGCGCATGAGTTACGCACCCCGCTGGTACGCCTGCGCTATCGCCTGGAGATGAGTGAAAACCTGACCGAGGCGGAATCGCAGGCGCTGAACCGTGATATCGGTCAGCTGGAAGCGTTAATTGAAGAGCTGCTGACCTACGCCCGGCTGGACCGACCGCAAAATGAGCTGAACCTGACTACGCCTGATTTCCCGGAGTGGATCGAAACCCACATCGATGAGATCCAGTTGGTCAACCCGCAGCGCGACGTGACGCTGCATAATATCGTCGCCGGCAGCTACGGCGCGCTGGATATGCGCCTGATGGCGCGCGTGCTGGATAACCTGGTGAACAACGCCCTGCGCTACAGCAGTCAGCGTATTCAGGTAAGCCTGACGCTGCAGGGCTCCCGGGCGACGCTGCAGGTGGAAGATGACGGGCCGGGTATCGCGCCCGAAGAGCGTGAGCGGGTGTTTGAGCCGTTTGTACGTCTCGACCCAAGCCGCGATCGCGCCACCGGCGGCTGCGGGCTGGGACTGGCGATCGTGCACAGTATCGCCCAGGCGATGTCCGGCGACGTCAGCTGCGACGCCAGTTCGCTCGGCGGCGCCCGTTTTAGTTTTAGCTGGCCCATCTACCACCAGTTGCCCGATTTAAGCGCTGCCTGACGGTTCTTGCACCGAAGCCGCGGCCTGCTATAGTTATAAATCAAATAGTATGTTGTAACTAAGGTGAATGTAATGGCTGACTATGACCTCGTTGAACGTCTGAGTGACACCTTTCGCCAACTGGAACGCGAACTACAACAGCTCCAGCAGCGCCTGCGCGACTGCCGTCTTCTGGCCGCCCGGGTCTTTGAGCTGCCCGCCGTCAGCAAAGAGACGGAACACCTGCCGCTGGAGACGATCCAGGTGGTTCAGCACCTCGGCCAAACCGCCCTCGAGATGAGCCTGCGCCATTACAGCCATCTGTTTATTCAGCAGCAATCGGAACGTCGGAGCAGCAAGGCCGCGGTGCGCCTGCCCGGCGCAATCTGCCTGCAGGTTGATGGTGAGCAACAGACGGTGCTGCAACAAAGTATCGTCCGTATCAACGCCCTGAAAGCAACGTTCGAAAAGATCGTCACCGTTGAATCCGGCCTGCCGGCCACCGCCCGCTTTGAGTGGGTTCACCGCCATCTGCCGGGGCTCATCACCCTCAGCGCCTACCGCACCCTGACGGTTTTAAACGATCCCAGCACCATTCGATTTGGTTGGGCCAATAAACACGTGATTAAAAATCTCACCCGCGACGACGTACTGATGCAGCTGGAAAAAAGCCTGCAATCACCGCGGGCGGTTCCGCCATGGACGCGCGAGCAGTGGCAAAGCAAGCTGGAGCGGGAGTATCAGGATATCGCCGCCCTGCCGCTGCGGGCGAAACTCAAGATTAAACGGCCGGTGAAAGTGCAGCCCATTGCCCGGGTGTGGTACGCGGATGCGCAAAAACAGGTGCAGCACGCCTGCCCTGGCCCGCTGATTGCGTTGATATCCGGCACGCGCGGGGTGAGCGTCCCGGATCTCGGAGAACTGCTGAATTATGACAGTGACAATGTGCAATACCGTTATAAACCCCAGGCACAGTCGCTGAAATTACTGATCCCACGACTGCACCTGTGGTTGGCTAACGAGTAGCCATGCTGCCGACCATATCCTGCGGGCGCACCCAGCTGTCGAATTCAGCTTCCGTCAGGTAGCCCAGCGCCAGCGCGGCGGCCTTCAGCGTGAGCCCCTCTTTATGGGCCTTTTTCGCGATTTCAGCCGCTTTGTCGTAGCCGATATGGGTATTCAGCGCGGTCACCAGCATCAGGGACTCGTTGAGCAGCTGGTTGATGCGCTCCCGGTTGGGTTCAATCCCGATGGCACAGTGCTCGTTGAAGCTCTCCATGCCGTCAGCCAGCAGCCTGACCGACTGCAGGAAATTATGGATAACCATCGGGC
This sequence comes from Enterobacter sp. JUb54, assembly GCF_014298075.1. GTDB lineage: Bacteria > Pseudomonadota > Gammaproteobacteria > Enterobacterales > Enterobacteriaceae > Klebsiella > Klebsiella lignicola. The sequence goes on along the minus strand of NZ_CP060418.1, from coordinate 1,134,503 downwards.
GATAGACGTTCAGCTCGAAGTTACCGGAAGCCCCGCCAATATTCACCGCCACATCGTTCCCCAGCACCTGACAGCAGAGCATCGTCAGCGCTTCACACTGCGTCGGGTTGACCTTGCCGGGCATAATCGACGAGCCGGGCTCATTTTCCGGAATCGCAATCTCACCGATGCCGCAGCGCGGGCCGGAGGCCAGCCAGCGCACATCGTTGGCGATTTTCATCAACGAGGCCGCCAGCCCTTTCAACGCGCCGTGGGCGTGCACCAGCGCATCGCAGGTGGCGAGGGCTTCAAACTTGTTCGGCGCGGTCACAAACGGCTGGCCGCTGAGGGCCGCCAGTTCTGCGGCAACGCGAACGGCATATTCCGGATGAGTGTTCAGCCCGGTCCCCACCGCCGTGCCTCCCAGCGCCAGCTCGCTGAGGTGCGGCAGGCTCAGCTCCAGATGACGGAGATTATGTTCCAGCATCGCCACCCAGCCGGAGAACTCCTGTCCGAGCGTCAGCGGTGTGGCGTCCTGCAGATGGGTGCGGCCGATTTTGACGATGTCGTTGAACGCGGTGGATTTATCGTTGAGGGTCTGGGTCAGCGTCCGTAGCTGAGGAATAAGCTTTTCACGCAGAGCGATAATTGCCGCTACGTGCATCGCGGTCGGGAAAACGTCGTTGGAGCTTTGGCTCTTATTCACGTCATCGTTTGGATGCACTTTACGCTCCATCCCCCGCACGCCGCCCAGCAGTTCGCTGGCGCGGTTTGCCAGCACCTCATTCATGTTCATGTTGCTCTGGGTACCGGAGCCGGTCTGCCAGATAGCCAACGGAAATTCATCCGGATGGCGCCCCGCCAGCACTTCATCGGCGGCGCTCATGATAGCTTCCGCTTTCTCCGCCCCCAGCAGGCCCAGATCCTGGTTAACCCGCGCCGCTGCCCGTTTGGTCAGCGCCAGCGCAAAGATCAGTTCGCCCGGCATTTTTTCCGTCGAGATGCGGAAATGTTCCAGCGAACGTTGGGTCTGCGCGCCCCAGAGTTTGTCGTCAGGCACGTCAATCGCGCCCATAGAGTCTTTTTCACTGCGATGCGTTGTCATTACTTTCTCCTTGAATACAAAGTCAGTCATTGTGACAAGGCTCACCTGCTTTAAAACCTACAGTATTGGTCAGATTTTTAATTATGGATTGGTGGTTCGTGCCGCTAAGCGACATAAAAAAACCGCCCCGAAGGGCGGCCAGGATTATTTCACACAGCGTGTGCATTGCGAGGTCTGAATCTGCTGGAAGAAGTCGTTACCTTTGTCATCCACCAGGATGAACGCCGGGAAGTCTTCCACTTCGATTTTCCAGATAGCTTCCATTCCCAGCTCCGGATAAGCCACGCACTCCAGGCTGCGAATGCTCTGCTGCGCCAGCACCGCCGCCGGGCCACCGATACTGCCGAGGTAGAAACCGCCATGCTGATGGCAGGCATCGGTCACCTGCTTGCTGCGGTTGCCTTTCGCCAGCATGATTTTACTGGCGCCGTGAGACTGCAGCAGGTCGACGTAGGAGTCCATTCGCCCTGCCGTGGTCGGACCGAGCGACCCGGAAGCATACCCGTCCGGTGTTTTAGCCGGACCGGCGTAGTAGATCGGGTGGTCTTTCACGTACTGCGGCAGCGTTTCGCCGTTATCCAGCAGCTCTTTCAGCTTGGCGTGGGCAATATCGCGCGCCACGATGATGGTGCCGCTCAGGGAGAGTCGCGTCGAGACCGGGTACTGCGACAGCAGCGCCAGGATTTCGCTCATCGGCTGGTTGAGGTTGACCTTCACCGCTTCGCCTTCACCGGCCTGGCGCAGCGCTTCCGGGATATACTTCCCAGGATTGCTTTCCAGTTTTTCCAGCCAGATACCATCGCGGTTGATCTTGCCTTTGATATTGCGGTCCGCAGAGCACGATACCCCCATCCCCACCGGGCAGGAGGCGCCGTGGCGCGGCAGACGCACCACGCGGATATCGTGAGCAAAGTATTTGCCACCAAACTGCGCGCCGAGGCCGAGGTTCTGCGCTTCCAGCAGCAGCTCCTGCTCCAGCTGCACGTCGCGGAAGGCCTGACCGTGCTCATTCCCTTCGGTCGGCAGGCCGTCGTAATAGTGGGTCGAGGCCAGCTTGACGGTTTTCAGAGTCGATTCCGCCGAGGTCCCGCCAATCACGAAGGCGATATGGTACGGCGGGCAGGCCGCAGTACCGAGGGTGCGCATCTTCTCAACCAGGTAGTTTTTCAGCTTCGCCGGGGTGATCAGCGCTTTGGTTTCCTGGTACAGATAGGTCTTGTTGGCAGAGCCGCCGCCTTTGGCGATGCACAGGAATTTGTACTCGTCGCCATCGGTGGCGTAGAGGTCGATCTGCGCCGGCAGGTTGGTGCCGGTATTGACCTCGTTATACATATCCAGCGGGGCATTCTGCGAATAGCGCAGGTTATCCTGGATATAGGTGTTATAGACCCCCTGCGCCAGCGCCGCTTCGTCACCGCCGCCGGTCCACACGCGCTGACCTTTTTTGCCGGTGATGATCGCCGTCCCGGTATCCTGGCAGGTCGGTAAAATACCTTTAGCCGCGATATCGGAGTTGCGCAGGAACTGCAGGGCGACGTATTTGTCGTTTTCGCTGGCTTCCGGGTCGCTAAGGATATCAGCAACCTGCTGCTGATGCGCCGGGCGTAACATAAAGGAGGCGTCGTGGAAGGCGTGTTGTGCCAGAAGGGTCAGTGCCTGGGGTTCTACCTTGAGGATTTCCTGGCCGGCGAACTCGGCGACAGAGACGTAATCACGACTGAGGAGATAATACTCGGTGTCATCCTTTTTGAGGGGAAAAGGATCCTGATAAACAAACGGTTTATTCGACATTGTGCTCTCACTTACTGCTTGGCTGATTATATTTCAGGCAGACACTCCATTTGCCTGTAGAAAAGCGAGTCGATCAATTTTACACAAATTTTTAACAAAAACTGAGACAAGGACGACTTTTTCTTTCAGCAGTTGCTTATCAGCAGTTTACTGGTTTAATAGAACGATTATCATCAAGTGGAAACAGGGATTGAGAATGCAAAAGCTCATTAACTCAGTGCAGAACTATGCCTGGGGAAGTCATACCGCCTTAACCGAACTGTACAGCATCGCGAATCCGGACAACCTGCCGATGGCGGAGCTGTGGATGGGCGCGCATCCGAAGAGCAGCTCAAAAATTGTCGATGCTAACGGCACCACGCGCTCGCTGCGTGAGGTCATTGACGGCGACAAGTCGGCGCTGCTCGGTGACAAGGTCGCACAGCGTTTCGGCGAGCTGCCGTTCCTGTTTAAAGTGCTGTGCGCCGCCCAGCCGCTGTCTATTCAGGTCCACCCGAACAAGCAGGCCTCCGAGATTGGCTTTGCTAAAGAGAATGCCGCCGGTATTCCACTTGATGCCGCAGAACGTAACTATAAAGATCCGAACCACAAGCCAGAGCTGGTCTTTGCGCTGACGCCGTTCCTGGCGATGAACGCCTTCCGTGAGTTTGCCGAGATTGCCGCCCTGCTCCAGCCGGTAGCCAACGCCCACCCGGCCATTGGCGAGTTCCTGAGCCATCCGGATGCGCAACATTTAAGCCAGCTGTTCGCCGGCCTGCTGAATATGCAGGGCGAAGAGAAAGCCCAGGCCCTGCGTATCCTGCAAACGGCGCTGGACAGCCAGCAAGGTGAACCGTGGCAGACCATCAAGCTTATCGCCGAGTTCTATCCGGACGACAGCGGCCTGTTCTCTCCTTTACTGCTCAATGTTGTCAAGCTGAACCCCGGTGACGCAATGTTCCTGTTCGCCGAAACCCCGCATGCGTATCTGCAAGGGGTGGCGCTGGAGGTCATGGCTAACTCCGATAACGTGCTGCGCGCAGGCCTGACGCCGAAATATATCGATATTCCGGAACTGGTCGCCAACGTGCAATTCGTGGCGAAGCCGGCGGGTGAACTACTGACTCAGCCGGTCAAACAGGCGACAGCGCTGGACTTCCCGATTCCGGTTGATGATTTCGCCTTCTCCCTGCATGACCTGTCAGCGCAGGCGGCCCCTCTTGCGCAGGAGAGCGCGGCGATCGTCTTCTGTGTGGAAGGCGAAGCGGTGTTGAGCAAAGGCGACCAGCGCCTGACCCTGAAACCTGGCGAGTCGGCATTTATTGCCTGCAACGAGTCGCCGGTAGAGGTCAGCGGCAGCGGCCGCGTGGCGCGCGTCTTCAATAAGCTCAAGTAAGTTACTGAACTTTTTAGCCGCGCTTGCTAGACTTTCCCACATCATGACAACATGACCAGGCGGCCCGACCCGCCTGGTTTTATTTATGGACAAATGCTATGAAGAAAACGCTGGTCGCAGCAGGAATTATCGTGGCTCTGGGTGTTATCTGGACAGGTGGCGCCTGGTACACAGGGAAACAGCTGGAAAATCATCTCGCCGAAGTCGTGAAACAGGCGAATGCACAGCTTCAGAACAGCGCCCCGGAAGCCGGCGTTGAACTCGCCTCGCAGAACTATCAGCGCGGCCTGTTCAGCAGCCGCCTGCAGCTGGTGGTGAAACCGATTGCCGGTAAAGAACACAGCTGGCTCGCCGCCGGGCAGAGCCTGGTCTTTGATGAAGTGGTCGATCACGGTCCCTTCCCGCTGGCCGCGCTGAAATCCGGTCAGCTGGCGCCCGCGATGGCCTCCGTTAACACCACTCTGGTGAATAACGACACCAGCAAAGCGTTGTTTGAGATTGCCAAAGGCGAAACCCCGTTCATTATCGATACCCGCATCGCCTACAGCGGCGATAGCCGCTCGGCTATTACGCTGAAACCACTGGACTATGACAAAGGCGATGAAAAAGTCACCTTCAGCGGCGGTCAGTTCCAGCTGAATGCCGATGCAGAAGGCAAAACCGTCAGCCTCACCGGCGACGCGAGCGGCGGCCAGATCAACGCGCTGAATGAGTACAATCAGAAGGTGCAGCTGAGCTTCAGCAACCTGAAGGCCGACGGTGCAACCGAAATGACCAGCTTCAACGAGCGCATCGGTAAGCAAAAAATCGCGCTGGAAAAGCTGTCGATCGGCGTTGAAGGGAAAGAGCTGGCCCTGCTGGAAGGCATGAACATTGACGGCCAGTCTTCACTGACCGACGATGGCAAAGGGATCAACAGCCAGCTGGATTACACCCTCAACAGCCTGAAACTGCAAAACCAGGATATCGGCAGCGGTAAACTGACCGTGAAGCTGGCAAACCTTGATGGCCAGGCCTGGCATCAGTTCAGCCAGCAGTACAACACCGAAGCCCAGGCGCTGATGGCCAATCCTGAGCTGACGCAGAACCCGGAGCTGTACCAGCAGGCGCTGACCGAGACCTTCTTTAAGGCGCTGCCGATCCTGCTGAAAGGCAACCCTTCCGTGACGATCGCCCCGCTGAGCTGGCGCAATGCCAAGGGCGAAAGCACCTTTAACATGTCAATCCTGCTGAAAGATCCTGCGCAAACCACCACCGAGCCGCAAACCCTGGCGGATGAAGTGGACCGCAGCGTGAAATCGCTCGATAGCAAACTGGTGATCCCGGTCGATATGGCAACCGCCTTTATGACCCAGATTGCCGGTCTTGAAGGCTATCAGCCGGCAGACGCCGCGAAGCTGGCTGACCAGCAGGTGAAAGGGATGGCGGCAATGGGCCAGATGTTCCGCATCACCGCCATGGAAGACAACGCGATTACCTCCAGCCTGCAGTACGCTGACGGACAGGTTACCCTGAACGGCCAGAAGATGCCGCTGGATGAGTTTGCCAGCATGTTTGGCTATGCGCTGCCGACAGCACCTGGCGGCGCGCCGCAGGACGCTCAGCCACAAGAGCTTGTGCCGCCGGTGACGCCGGCAGTCCCGCAGCAGTAATCCTCCGGATAGCCCCTGCTCAGGGGCTATTTTCGGGTGACCAGTCGCGGGGGCATAATCTGATTTCGCGTACCGAGTTGCCCGTTATCAATCCGCCGAAGAATGCTCTCCGCCAGGCTTTGCCCCATCTCTCTTGCCGGGGTTGTCACCCAGGTTAACGGCACATCATCCAGCGCGCTTTCGGGCACCTCAGCAAAGGCGGCCAGCGCCACCCGCTGTTCAAAATAGCTTTCGACGCTGTCCTCGCCGCTCTGCCGTCCGGCACGCATCAGACCAAACCACGCTCCGGTGGCAATCACGCTGTTGTAACACAGGACGGCGGTCAGGGTCGGATTCTGGCGCAGCAGGGTAATCATGGCTTCCGCCGCCAGTTTCTGGCTGGAGTCGCACTCCACCACCCATTCGCTATGAAACGGCAGGCCGTACTTCAGCAGGGTCGCGCAGTAGCCGCCCACCCGCTCCGCGCGGGTCAGTGAGGCGCTTTGCCCCCCTAGCCAGGCGATACGCTGATGACCGCGGCGAATCAGATGCTCGGTCACCAGTTGCGCCGCCTGCATATTATCCGGGCGGATAAGGTCGATATCATCGAGATAGCTGGCGCGAGAAGCGAACACCAGCGGCATCCCGACCTGCGCCGCACGATCGCGTAGTTCGCCGCCTTTATCGATCGCTCCGGCAATAATGACCCCATCGACCCCCTGCGAAATCAGAGTTTCAAAGCGCTGCAGCATTTTCTCGCCACGGTGGCCGCCCTGGGTCAGAAACACCATTTTCCCGTCGGACTCGAGGGCGTCCGTCAGCCCGGCGGTCAGTTCGGCGTAGAAGGGTTTTGACAGGTCGCTGACGATCAACCCAATCACCCCACTCTGTCCGCCGCGCAGCGAGGACGCCTGGCGGTTACGCACGAAGCCGAGTTGTTCAATCGCCTGATTGACGCGCTCGCCGGTGGCCGATGAAATTCGGCCTTTGCCGGTCAAAACCAGCGACACCGTGCTGACCGACACCCCGGCGGCTAGTGCGACGTCATTGATGGTGATCTTTTTTGCGATAGCCATATTCTGCAACCGTCTCCCTTCGGCGGTCGATAAAACGTTTTATCAATGGGTTATCTTTATAAACGTTATCATCGCTTGATTATGTGATTTTTATCGCACTAAAAAATGATAAAACGTTTTATCTTTCCGTCACGTTACACCTTACCCATAACTTAAAATAAACAGGATTCGTGTTAATGACGGCAAAAACGACACCAAAAATTACTTTGTGGGAGTTTTTCCAGCAGCTGGGAAAAACGTTTATGTTGCCCGTGGCCTTGCTTTCATTCTGCGGGATCATGCTGGGGATCGGCAGCTCCTTAAGCAGCCATGATGTGCTCACCCTGCTGCCGTGGCTCGATATTCCCCTGCTGCAGGCGGTGTTTATCTGGATGAGCAAAGTCGGCTCTTTCGCCTTTAGCTTCCTGCCGGTGATGTTCTGTATCGCCATCCCGCTGGGCCTGGCGCGCGAAAATAAAGGCGTCGCCGCCTTCGCCGGCTTTGTCGGCTACGCGGTGATGAATCTGGCGGTTAACTTCTGGCTCACCGCCAAAGGCATTCTGCCGACCACCGATGCCGCCGTGCTGAAAGCCAACAATATCCAGAATATTATCGGTATTCAGTCCATCGACACCGGGATCCTCGGCGCCGTGATCGCCGGGATCGTCGTCTGGATGCTGCACGAGCGTTTTCATAATATCCGCCTGCCGGATGCGCTGGCCTTCTTTGGCGGCACCCGTTTTGTGCCGATTATCACCACCGTGGTGCTGGGGCTGGTTGGCCTGGCGATCCCGCTGGTGTGGCCGGTGTTTGCCATGGGGATCAACGCCCTGGGCCATATGATTAACAGCGCCGGTGACTTCGGCCCAATGATCTTCGGTACCGGTGAACGCTTGCTGCTGCCGTTCGGCCTGCACCATATTCTGGTTGCGCTGATCCGCTTTACCGAGGCGGGCGGCACCATGGACGTCTGCGGTCATAGCGTCAGCGGCGCATTGACTATCTTCCAGGCGCAGCTGAGCTGCCCGGAAACCCACGGTTTCTCTGAAAGCGCGACTCGTTTCTTGTCGCAAGGTAAAATGCCGGCCTTCCTCGGCGGCCTGCCGGGTGCGGCACTGGCGATGTACCACTGCGCCCGTCCGGAGAATCGTCATAAGATCAAAGGTCTGCTGATTTCCGGGGTCATTGCCTGCGTGGTCGGCGGAACCACCGAGCCGCTGGAGTTCCTGTTCCTGTTCGTGGCCCCGGTGCTGTACGTTATTCACGCGCTGCTGACCGGCCTCGGCTTCACCATCATGGCGGTGCTCGGCGTCACCATCGGCAATACCGACGGTAACGTGATCGACTTCGTGGTGTTCGGTATTCTGCACGGCCTGTCGACCAAGTGGTATCTGGTGCCGGTAGTGGCGGCCATCTGGTTCGCGGTCTATTACGGCATCTTCCGTTTCGCCATCACCCGCTTTAACCTCAAAACGCCGGGTCGCGATATCGAAACCAATGCCGCCTTTGAGAAAGCCGTCTCCGGCGTGACCGGCAAGTCAGGTTACAACGTCCCGGCGATTCTGGCCGCCCTCGGCGGAGCAGATAACATCGTCTCTCTCGATAACTGCATTACCCGTCTGCGCCTGTCGGTGCATGATATGAGTAAAGTGGACAGTGCAGCGCTGAAAGCCAACCGCGCCATCGGCGTTGTGCAGCTAAACCAGCATAATTTGCAGGTCGTCATTGGCCCGCAGGTTCAGTCGGTGAAAGATGAAATGGCCGTACTGATGAATACCGTCCAGGCATAAATGCCAGCCCCCTCTGAGTCTGGAGGGGGCGTTGATTAAGGAAGTTCAGATGTTTGATTTTGCCACGCCTGTCGACCGCCACGGTACCTGGTGTACGCAATGGGATTACGTTGCCGACCGCTTCGGCGCAGCCGACCTGCTCCCCTTTACGATCTCCGATATGGATTTCGCCACCGCTCCCTGCATTCTTGACGCCGTCAGCAAACGCCTTGCTCACGGCGTCTTCGGCTATAGCCGCTGGAAAAACGATGAGTTTCTCGGCGCGGTGACCCACTGGTACGCCAGCCGCTTTCACTCCCCGATAGATCGCGACGCCATCGTATATGGCCCGTCGGTTATCTATATGGTGGCGGAGATGATTCGCCAGTGGTCCAGCCCAGGCGATGGCGTGGTGGTGCACACGCCCGCCTATGATGCCTTCTATAAAACCATTGAGGGCAATCAGCGTCAGGTCGCGCCGGTCCCGCTGACGCTGCAGGATAATCAGTGGCAGTGCGATATGGCCCTGCTCGAACAGACGCTGGCGCAACCGCGCAACACCGTGCTGCTGCTATGCAGCCCGCATAACCCCACCGGTAAAGTCTGGCAGCGCGAAGAGCTTGAGACGATGTCGCAGTTGTGCGAAAAACACGGGGTGAAGGTGATCAGCGATGAGATCCATATGGATATGGTCTGGGGCGAACACCGGCATACGCCGTGGTGCGACGTAGCTCGTGGCCCGTGGGCGCTGTTCACCTCCGGTTCCAAAAGCTTCAATATTCCGGCCTTTACCGGCGCTTACGGCCTGATCGACGATCCCCGCGCCCGCGAGCAGTATCTCACCGCCCTGAAGAGTCGCGACGGATTATCCTCGCCGTCGGTGCCGGCGCTGGTTGCCCATGTTGCCGCCTACCGGGAAGGAGCCCCGTGGCTGGATGCGCTGCGGGCCTACCTGCAGGACAATATGCGCTACATCGCCGGGGCGCTCAATCAGGCGTTCCCGCAGCTAAACTGGCAGCCGCCGCAGGCAACCTATCTTGCGTGGATCGATCTGCGCCCGCTGGGTATCGACGATCGCGCCCTGCAGAAAGTGCTGATCGAGGAACAAAAGGTGGCCATTATGCCGGGCTATACCTATGGCGAAGAGGGTGTCGGGTTCCTCCGTCTCAACGCCGGTTGCCCTCGCGAAAAGCTGGAGAAAGGCGTTAACGGGCTAATTGCCGCCCTGCGCGCGTTATCGTAGTCGCCCTGTCGCGCAGTTTCGGCTGCGCGACTGCTGTTTTCCCTGCCGTCCCCTATAAATCATCCCGCCGCCGGAAAGCCAGATACCCGGCCCCGAGGGTAAACACCCCGACAATCACCACCAGCAGAATAAAGCCGTGATGGTTACTCGAAAGCGGTATTCCGCCGACGTTCATGCCAAAAAAACCGGCCACGATATTGATGGGTAACGCCAGCACGGTGATCACCGTCAGGGTATACAGCGTGCGGTTGCTTTGCTCCATCTGCCGGGCGCTTATCTCCTCCTGCAGCAGGCTGATCCGCTCGGTCAGCCCGGAGAGATCGTTCAGCACCACGGTAAACTCCTCGGTGAACTGGCGGAACTCCTGCACCACGGCGCGATCGATCCACGCCGGCGGGCGGTTGAGCAGACGGAACATCGCCGCCGGTTCAGGTGCCAGCAGGCGCTGAAAGCGCAGCAGCATACGCCGCAGGCGCGCGAGGTCGGCCCGGTTGCGCTGCACATGGTTGCTGAGCAGGCGCTCTTCAATAGCATCGACGCGGCGACTGGCCTGCCTGACCACCTGCTCCAGCACCTCTTCCTGCTCTTCCAGCAAGAACGCCAGCAGCCCGGTTGACGCGTTCACCTTTAAGGTCGCCAGGCGCGGCAGCATCCATTCAATAAAACGCAGCGGTTTATAGCGGGCCGTCACCACCAGCGTCTGGCTGCAGTAAAGCCACAGGGTTGAGGTTTCCGCCGTCGCCTCTTTGGGGTGGAAAATGACATCGTTGAGCACGGCAAACAGGATCTCATCCTGACGTTCAATCCGCGTGGTATGGGAACCGTCGCGGATCTCTTCAAAGAAAAAGTCGTCAACGGGAAAATGACTGGTCAGCCATTTCTCAGCGGTGGCGTGATTGAGGTTCAGGTGGAGCCAGACAAAGTCATTCTCGCCGTCCAGTTGCTGATATCGGGCGCAGACCTCATGGGAGTTGATTTGCTGTGGAACCTGGCCTTCACGAAACAGGAACCCATGCACCAGTCCGGAGACTTCCAGATCAAAATCGGGTTTTAACATCTTTCCGGCGACATCTTGACTCATATATCCCTCAGGATTTCATCTGGCACTGTCAGAGCGAATAAAAGCATGTACACACCATCATCCAAGATGCGTCAGGCAGCAGAGGAACAAATCCCCAGCAGCATAGATAGCGATGTGACTGGGGTTGCTAAGTGCAGCCAACACAGAGGCAGCTTGAAGGATGACGGGTATATTTCGCCATTTTTCAGAGCCAGGCAAGGGTAATAATTTGTTCACAAAACGGACACCTGACTGACATCTCAGAGGCACCGGATGGCACATTAGCCCACCTGACGTCGTCACCGATACCGTTCCTCTTGATCCCGTCGAGCGTTTTAACGTCCTGAGCGGCGTATGATCGCCGTTCTTCAACCCCGTCCGGGGTGATTTACCTTCTGAGTTCAGAGGCATCTTTTATGACATGGCAACAATTCAAACAAGCCTACCTGGTGAAGTTCTGGGCGCCAGCGCCCGCGGTGATCGCCGCCGGTATTCTCTCCACCTACTATTTCGGCATTACCGGCACGTTCTGGGCCGTTACCGGTGAATTTACCCGTTGGGGCGGGCAATTACTGCAGCTTGTCGGCGTCCATACCGAACAGTGGGGCTATTACCAGCTGATCCACCTTGAAGGCACGCCGCTGACCCGCATCGACGGCATGATGATCCTCGGCATGTTCGGCGGCTGTTTTGCCGCCGCGCTATGGGCCAATAACGTCAAACTGCGCCTGCCGCGCAGCCGCATCCGCATTTTTCAGGCGGTGGCCGGCGGGATCATCGCCGGGTTTGGCGCGCGCCTGGCGATGGGCTGTAATCTCGCGGCCTTTTTTACCGGTATCCCTCAGTTTTCCCTGCACGCCTGGTTTTTTGCCATCGCCACGGCGATCGGTACCTGGTTTGGCGCCCGCTTTACCCTGCTGCCCATTTTCCGCATTCCGGTCAGGATGCAGAAAGTCAGCGCGGCGTCACCGTTAACGCAAAAACCCGCCCAGGCGCGACGCCGTTTCCGCGCCGGAATGCTGGTGTTCTTCGCGATGATCGCCTGGGGCCTGCTGACCGCCATCGACCGGCCAAAGCTGGGCCTCGCGATGCTGTTTGGCGTCGGGTTCGGTTTGCTGATTGAGCGCGCGCAGATCTGCTTTACCTCGGCGTTCCGCGATATGTGGATCACCGGGCGCACCTATATGGCGAAAGCGATCATCTTCGGAATGGCCGCCAGTGCGATTGGGATTTTCAGCTACGTCCAGTTGGGCATGGAGCCTAAAATCATGTGGGCTGGCCCTAATGCGGTTATCGGCGGCCTGCTGTTTGGGTTCGGCATCGTGTTGGCCGGCGGTTGCGAAACCGGCTGGATGTATCGCGCCGTTGAAGGCCAGGTCCACTACTGGTGGGTGGGGCTGGGCAACGTGATTGGCTCAACGATTCTGGCCTATTTCTGGGATGACCTGTCGCCTGCGCTGGCGACAAACTGGGATAAGGTCAACCTGCTGACCACCTTTGGTCCGTTCGGCGGCCTGCTGGTCACCTACCTGCTGCTGTTTATCGCCCTGATGCTGGTCATCGCCTGGGAGAAACACTTTTTCCGCCAGAAGTCGCTTGCTACCGTTAACGCTAAGGATGCCGCATGAAAAATATCGTGCCCGATTACCGCCTCGACATGGTGGGTGAACCCTGCCCCTATCCGGCCGTGGCAACCCTTGAGGCGATGCCTTCGCTCAAAAAGGGAGAGATACTGGAAGTGGTCAGCGACTGCCCGCAGTCGATCAACAACATTCCCCAGGATGCCCGGAACTACGGCTATACGGTTCTGGATATCCAGCAGGACGGGCCAACTATCCGTTATTTGATCCAAAAATAAGCCCTGACTCAGGCCGGGCCGGGCGCTGTCCGCAACCGGCCTGCCCCTCTCCGCCTCACAATCATGATATTCTGCAATAAAAGTAAAATACTGGTTTAATTAACTGGAAATATACATCATGGAAGCCTAAAATTTCACTCTCGGGATAATACACAGGCATTATCATTAGGAGTAATACTTCTATACTGATATTGACAACCGCCCGATACGCCTTAAGGATGAGGAACAGAAGCCACCATGCCGTATACTTTTCGCTCCGTTATTAACCTGTTGATGGGGGAAGTCATGCAGGGAAATGTCGCATTATCTGCCTTCCGGCGCCTGCTGAGCCACTTTAGCGGACAGGTCATCTAATATGGACCACACCACGGTTTCCCTGCGCTCTCGCTATATCAATATGCTCACCATCATTCTGACGACGGCGATATTCATTGGATTCATCATGCGTGAATATCGCGATCTGCAAAGATACATGGGCTATGTGGCGGAAAGCGGCGAGTCCGCGCTTTCCCATGCCGAATACATCAACCAGCATATGGCGCTGCAGCTCTCGAGGGCCTTTTCTACCGCCCCGTTAATGTCCGACGGGCAAAATGACAAAACCCGTGCGGTTTGCGAGGATCTCGAATCGGTAAACGGGGTTTCCGGCCTCAATCTGACCCACCAGACCTTCAAGGGGTTAAGCGGTACCTTACAAACCCGCAATCCCGATTGTCATATCTGGGGGCGCGACGTTTCCGCCCTCTCCATCATCCAGAGCGACTATAATCAGTCGGCGTCAAAATATGCTTTTTCTAATTACCGGGGGTATGTTTTTCATAACACCAAATATTATATCGATCTGGCCAATAACTATATTTACATTAACAAAATCATTGATACCAACCAGTATCGCTTTGATAACTGGTTAGTTCGCGATGATAACCTGATCGATATCACCCGCAGCGCCCATATTATTAATATCGACCCCAGCGCGCTCAATGATTTACTGCACGGCGAAAATATCACCTCACATATTTATCGCGATGGTTATACTAAGAAAAATATTATCAGCATGTTAACCCCGGTGTTTCAGAATGGCATGATCAAAGGGGTTATCGTGACCGATGTTAATATTGACGATCTTGCCACTTCGTTTTATACCGCTGACCGACCGGTGCTCTGGCGTTTTTTATCACTGTACGTCACCGACCGTTCCACCGGCGACGACATTTACTTCCATCACTCGACAATAAAAACCTTCAATATTATAAAACATAAAGAGAACCTGACTCCGTTCTATGTTTTAAATATTAAAATGGATTTGCTGTATTTTGCCCTCAATAACCTGTGGCTGGCGGTCCTTTACATCCTCAGTACCTGGCTGCTGTGCCGCTACACCAAAACACAAATGGCCCGCCACGCCATGCTGTCAAAAGATAACGTCACCGACACCCTGACCGGCCTGTACAACAGAAAAGTGCTCAACGATGCGCTGGACCGCAAGATAGGGACCGCACTCGGTAAAAACATCCCGGTAACCGTGGTATCCATTGACAGCGACGGTCTGAAAAAAATCAATGACACCCGCGGGCATGATGTGGGTGACAAGGTCATTCAGCTATTAGGCCAGGCCATCGAACAATCTATTCGTAAAAGTGATTACGGCATCCGCCTCGGTGGCGATGAGTTTATCCTGATCCTTATCGATACGCCGTACCTTAAAAGTCTGGAAATCATCGCCAGAATTAAGGCGCATTTAGAGCATACCGATACAGACAAACTGGTGGCGTTTTCACACGGCAATCATCAGATGGATCCCGACGATTCACTGGAAACGGCGATAAAAAAATCCGACAAGCTGCTGTATGTACAAAAAAGAGACAAGTACCGCTAAGATTCGCCAGCAAGAATTAGCAGGACGGCACAGGCGATGATGATATATATCATTATCGCCGCTAATCCCCATTTGCGCGCCGCTGTGAGCATCAAACGAATAGTCGCTGCCGATTCTTTGATACTTTTAAATGATTAAACAGATGTTGTATAATGATGTGCACTTTACCTAAAAATGAGTGCGACCATGATTGATTCGACTTTGCCATTAACCGACATTCATCGCCACCTTGACGGCAATATCCGTGCCCAAACTATTCTCGATCTTGGCCGCCAGTTCAATATCGCGCTTCCGGCAACCTCACTTGATACCCTGATCCCCCACGTCCAGGTCACCAGCAATGAACCTGACCTCGTGAGTTTCCTCGCTAAACTGGACTGGGGCGTAAAAGTCCTCGCCTCGCTGGAAGCCTGCCGCCGTGTGGCCTATGAAAACGTCGAAGATGCCGCGCGCAACGGCCTGCACTACGTTGAATTGCGTTTTTCCCCGCGCTACATGGCGATGACCCACCAGCTGCCGGTCGACGGCGTGGTCGAGGCGGTGATTGCCGGCGTCCGCGAAGGCTGCCGCGACTTTAACGTCGATGCCCGTCTGATCGGTATTCTGAGCCGCACCTTCGGCGAAGCGGCCTGCCAGCAAGAGCTGGACGCCCTGCTGGCCCATCGCGATGGCATTACCGCACTCGACCTGGCCGGGGATGAACTCGGTTTTCCCGGCGAGCGTTTCACCGATCACTTCACCCTCGCACGCGACGCCGGCTGGCGCATTACGGTCCACGCGGGTGAAGCTGCGGGTCCCGAGAGCATCTGGCAGGCCATTCGTGAGCTGGGCGCGGAACGTATCGGTCATGGTGTGAAAGCCGTTCAGGATCCGGCGCTGATGGACTACCTCGCCGAGAAACGCATTGGCATCGAGTCCTGCCTGACCTCCAACATTCAGACCAGCACCGTGGCGTCCCTGGCGCAGCATCCGCTGAAAACCTTCCTCGAGCACGACGTTTTGGCGTCGATCAATACCGACGATCCTGCGGTTCAGGGCATCGATATTATTCACGAATATACCGTCGCGGCGCCGGCTGCGGGCCTGAGCCGTGAGCAGATTCGCCAGGCGCAGATCAATGGTCTGGAACAGGCGTTTCTGAGCCCTCAGGAAAAAATCGCGCTGATTGAGCGTGTTAAAGTGGCTTGACCGATTGCCCGGCAGACCATCTGCCGGGCTAAATCAGCGACAATGTGGCGCGGTGTTTTGCCGATTCCAGCCCCAGCTCAATTAATTCCATTATCTGAATCGCCTGACTGGCGGGAACCGGATTCTCACCATTGCCGTTCAGCGCATCACGAATCGCCGCATAATAGGCCGGATAGTTGCCCGGTACAGTCAGCCAGCTCTCTTCATGGCGTTCTTCCCCCTCCGCGCGGGTCAAAATGCCGTCACGCATATCGTAGCCCCAATCCTCCTGGGGTAGACGTTCGCCGTTTTTCAACCGCGCTTCCTGCGGATCCAGGCCGTATTTCACATAGCTCGCCCGGGAACCGTGGACGATATAGCGTGCAGTTTCTGCTGCCGCCAGCAGCGTACCGTGCAATACCACGCGGCGCTGGGGATAGACCAGCGTCGCATGAAAATAGTCGGTCGCCTGCGCGCCAGGGCGCAGCTGTGCTAAATCAACGTGGATGCTGACCGGCAGACCAAACAGATTGACTACCTGATCGAGAAGATGCGGCCCAAGATCGTACCAGATCCCGCTGCCGGGGCCTCCCTGTTCACGCCAGCGCTGGCGAACCTGCGGGCGGTAGCGGTCAAAATGCGATTCGAAATAGCACACCTCGCCCAGCTGTCCTTCATTAATCAGCGACTTCACCGTCAAAAAGTCGCTGTCCCAGCGGCGGTTATGAAATACCGACAGCAGTCTGCCGTCGCTTTTAGCCATCGCCTCTAATGCCCGAGCTTGTGACAGTGTCACCGTAAACGGTTTATCGACGACAACATGCTTACCCGCCGCCAGCGCGGCCTGAGCCAGCGGGAAATGGCTATCGTTGGGGGTTGGGATCACGATCAGATCAAGATGAGGGTCGCTCAGTAAACTGGCGGCATCGGCGACGACGCGCAGCGCGGGCCAGTCGGCATGCACTTTCGTTGCATCACTGCTGGAGACCGCGGCCAGGGTCATTCCCGGCGTGCCGCTGATTAATGGCGCATGAAAGGTTTTACTGGCATACCCGTACCCTATGATACCGACCTGAATATTGTCACTCATCGTCTCACCCCCGTTCAGCGGTAGATTTCGCCCTGCCTGTTAACTATAAGATGCATTTTATTTATTAGCTTTCCTAATGTATTATCGCTGTTCATCTTTACGACAATCGTGACAATTCTTCCAGGTAGTTCTTGCGTTGCTGTCGTCGTTTAGTAACATTTAGCTCTGCTTTAACTTTTAATTTTAGAATTATGTCGAACGTTTTAAACAGAATTGTAGAACTTATCGGATGGGTTGTTTTCGGGGTTTCCGCCCTGCTTCTGGTTATCGCGCACCACATTGATAACTACCAGTCACCGCCTCCGGCTAATGTTGTGACCACCAACGTTCAGCCTCACTAGTGCGTCATCCCTGCTGACGGGAAACAGTGACCCACTTCGCAGTTGTGCAACCGGTTTCTGAAACCGGTTGCACAACTGCGAACACATTCATACACTCTCTTTATCATTTGATAAGGAGTTTTATCATGTCCGCATTTCCACAACAGTTCCTTTGGGGCGCTGCCACCGCAGCCTATCAGGTTGAAGGCGGTCACGACGCTGACGGCAAAGGCCCGTCAATCTGGGATATTTACGCCCATCAGCCGGGAGCGACGTTTGAAAACACCAACGGTGACGTCGCCGTGGATCACTACCACCGCTTTCGCGAAGACGTTGCGCTGATGGCGGAGATGGGCCTGCAAAGCTACCGCTTCTCTATCTCCTGGCCGCGCTTGCTCCCTCAGGGACGTGGCGAAATCAATGAAGCGGGGGTTCAGTTTTATAGCGATCTGATCGATGAGCTGCTGGCCCACAATATCGAACCCATGATCACCCTCTATCACTGGGATCTCCCGCAGGCGCTGCAGGATGAAGGGGGCTGGGAAGCACGCAGTACCGCCGAAGCATTCGCTGAGTATGCCCGCCTGTGTTACGCCCGCTACGGCTCCCGGGTAAAACTGTGGGCAACCTTTAACGAGACCATTGTCTTTATTGGACATGGTTATATTAATGGTTGCCATCCGCCGGCCGTTCGCGACCCGGCCCGCGCCATTCAGGCATGCCACCACGTGTTCATCGCCCACGCCCTGGCGGTAAAATCATTCCGTGAATCCGGTATTAACGGCGAGATTGGTTTCGTTAACGTGCTCCAGCCGCACACTCCGCTCACCGATAGCGAAGCCGATCGCCAGGCTACCGCCATGGCCGACGCAGTGCATACCCACTGGTTATATGACCCGGTATTAAAAGGCCACTATCCCGAGGAGCTGCTGCAACAGACCCAGGCGCTGTGGGGCGTGCCGCGCTTCGCGCCGGAGGATGACGCCCTGCTGCGTGAAAGCCGCTGCGACTTTATCGGGCTCAATTACTATCGCCGTGAAACCGTCTCGGCCGAGCCACAGGAAGGCCTGAGCGGCGGTGAACCTGGCGTGGATGGACTGTTTCATTTCGTGCGTAACCCGCAGAGCACCTATACCGAATGGGGCTGGGAGATCTGGCCGCAGGGGTTAACTGATGGGATTATGATGATTAAGGAACGCTACGGCGATATTCCGATTTATATCACCGAAAATGGTTTAGGGGCCAAAGACCCGATTATTGATGGCGAGATTGTCGATGATCCGCGCATTGACTATCTGAGCAGCCACATTACTGCGCTGGAAAAAGCCATCGAGGCCGGTGCCGACGTCCGCGGTTATTATCCGTGGTCCTTTATTGATCTGCTGAGCTGGCTTAACGGTTATCAAAAACAATATGGCTTTGTGTACGTTGACCATCAACAGAACCTTGCCCGCAAACGTAAGAAGAGCTTCTTTTGGTACCAAAACCTGATTGCCACCCGAGGCGAACAGCGTTAATCTTCCCCACCAGGCGCCGTCCGGCGCCTGTTCCGTCTCTGGAAAACTCTTAATTATCTTTTTGCTACCTCCGGAACGAAATCAGTTCTTGTTTTTCGTCATGGCAACCGAAATAATTCGGCGCAGCCCCATCAAGAAGGCTCGGTGGTTGGACGCTGATTTATTAAGCGCAGAAATTATTCGTCTTATTTATACCCAAAATAATTCGAATTGCTTGTCGGTGGCAAAGCTGTAAATCCCCAGAAGCTCACTCAGGTAAGTGACTGGAGTGCACGGATGCAGCCAGCACCCAGGCAACTTGAAAGATGAAAGGTATATTCCGATTATAAAATGGAAACGCAAATGACCGTTCAGGATTACTTATTAAAATTTCGAAAAATCAGTTCGCTTGAAAGCCTTGAAAAACTTTTTGACCACCTTAACTATTCCCTGACCGACACCGTGGAGATCGTCAATATGTATCGCGCCGCCGATCACCGCCGGGCGGAGCTGGTTTCTGGTGGGAAATTGTTCGACATCGGCCAGGTGCCGAAATCCGTTTGGCGTTACGTGCAATAAATCCTGTTCTCAACCATGCCAGTTGCTTATACTCCCGCCCTTCATTTCATCGAAACCGGGAGAAATAATGTCTTCTCAATCTGCTGAACGTATCGGCGGGTGGCTGCTGGCCCCACTGGCATGGCTACTGGTGGCATTGCTGAGCACGTCGTTGTCGCTGCTGATATTTGCTAACGCGCTGATGTCCTCCCGGACCTTTGCCCTGTTGTCGGAAATGAGCACAGGCCACCTCCTGCTGTGGGTCGGCTCGCTGCTGTTTGCCATCGGCATGTGGTACTACACCCTGTGGCTAACCTTTGCCTTTTTCAAACGACGGGCGCTGGTGCCGAAGCATTACATTATCTGGCTGCTGGTTTCTTTGCTGCTGGCGATAAAAGCGTTTGCCTTTTCACCGATCACCGATGCGATGGCCCTGCGCCAGCTGGTGTTCCCGCTGCTTGCCGCGGCGCTGTTGGTGCCTTACTTCAAACGTTCCAAACGGGTTAAGCGAACTTTCGTGAATTCGTAATACCCACACAGTTAACCTGTTGTCGCCGGTATCGATTTATTCGATAATAGGCGGCTTTTTCTGTTTTCAGGTCGAGTTGATGGCTGATTATTTACTGCTCTTTATTGGTACTGTCCTCGTTAACAACTTCGTTCTGGTGAAGTTTCTTGGATTATGCCCCTTTATGGGGGTCTCCAAAAAACTGGAAACCGCGATGGGGATGGGGCTGGCCACCACGTTTGTGATGACCCTGGCCTCCATCAGTGCCTGGTTGATTGATACCTGGATCCTGATCCCGCTCAATCTGATTTACCTGCGCACGCTGGCCTTTATTCTGGTCATCGCCGTGGTCGTGCAATTTACCGAAATGGTGGTTCGCAAAACCAGCCCGGCGCTGTATCGCCTGTTAGGCATTTTCCTGCCGCTGATTACCACCAACTGTGCGGTGCTCGGCGTGGCGCTGTTGAACATAAACCTCGGCCATAACTTCCTGCAGTCCGCACTGTACGGCTTTGCCGCCGCGGTCGGCTTCTCATTGGTCATGGTGTTGTTTGCGGCAATCCGCGAGCGACTGGTGGTGGCGGATGTCCCCGCACCGTTTCGTGGTAATGCGATTGCCCTGGTGACAGCGGGCCTGATGTCGCTGGCATTTATGGGCTTTAGTGGTTTGGTGAAGTTGTAATATGAGTGCTGTCTGGATAGCGGTGATCGCCATCAGCCTGCTGGGGCTGATTTTCGGCTTGATTCTGGGATACGCCTCCCGCCGCTTCAAAGTAGAAGATGACCCGGTGGTTGAAAAAGTCGATGAACTGCTCCCGCAAAGTCAGTGCGGTCAGTGCGGCTACCCGGGCTGCCGCCCCTATGCCGAAGCCGTCGGTACCCAGGGCGAGAAAATTAACCGTTGCGCCCCTGGCGGCGAAGCGGTGATGCTGAAAATCGCGGCCTTGTTAAACGTCGATCCGCAACCCATTGATGGCGATGAGCAGGCGCAGGAACCGGTGCGTATGCTGGCGATTATCGACGAGAACAACTGTATCGGCTGTACCAAATGCATCCAGGCCTGCCCTGTCGATGCGATCCTTGGCGCCACCCGCGCCATGCATACCGTGATGAGCGATCTGTGTACTGGCTGTAACCTCTGCGTCGCGCCGTGTCCGACGCAATGTATAGAAATGGTGCCGGTCGCGACGACCACTGAAACCTGGAAATGGGATCTTCACACTATTCCGGTACGCAATATTCCTGTGGAACAACATGTTTAAGTTATTCTCCGCATTCAGAAAAGACAAAATCTGGGATTTCAATGGCGGCATTCATCCGCCTGAAATGAAAAGCCAGTCTAACGCGACGCCACTGCGCCAGGTTCCCCTGCCACAGCAATTTGTCATCCCGCTTAAGCAGCACATTGGTGCCGAGGGTGAGCTGTGCGTAAAACCGGGCGATCGGGTATTGCGTGGCCAGCCGCTGACCCGCGGCTGGGGTCGAATGCTGCCGGTGCATGCGCCGACCTCCGGCGTGGTGAGCGCCATTGCCCCGCACTCAACTGCCCACCCCTCCGCGCTGGCTGAAATGAGCGTGATTATCGATGCCGATGGCGAAGACCGCTGGATCGAGCGCGACGGCTGGAGTGATTATCAGAATAAGAGCCGTGAAGCGCTGATTGAGCGCATCCATCAGTTCGGCGTTGCCGGTCTTGGCGGTGCAGGCTTCCCGACGGGTATCAAATTACGCGGCGGCGGCGACAATATTGAAACCTTGATTATTAACGCTGCCGAATGCGAGCCGTACATTACCGCCGACGATCGCCTGATGCAGGACTGCGCGGCACAAATTATTGACGGCATCCGCATCCTGGCCCACATATTACAGCCCCGTCAGGTCCTGATCGGCATTGAAGATAATAAACCGCAGGCCATTTCGATGCTGCGAGCCGTGTTATGCGACGCCCACGGCATTGAGCTGCGGGTCATTCCGACCAAATATCCGTCAGGCGGTGCCAAGCAGCTGACGCAGATCCTCACCGGCAAACAGGTTCCCCACGGCGGGCGCTCCTCCGACATCGGCATTTTGATGCAAAACGTCGGAACAGCCTACGCGGTGAAACGCGCGGTGATCGACGGCGAGCCGCTCACCGAACGTGTTGTCACCCTGACCGGCGAATCAGTTACCCGTCCTGGCAACGTCTGGGCGCGACTGGGTACGCCGGTGCGCCACCTGCTGGAAAATGCCGGTTTTTGCCCGAGCGCAGAGCAGATGGTAATCATGGGCGGCCCGTTGATGGGGTTCACCCTGCCGTGGCTGGACGTTCCGGTAGTGAAAATCACCAACTGTCTGCTGGCGCCCTCCGTCGATGAAATGGGCCAGGCCGAAGAAGAGAAAGGCTGCATTCGCTGTAGCGCCTGCGCCGACGCCTGCCCCGCTGACCTGCTGCCTCAGCAGCTTTACTGGTTCAGCAAAGGACAACAGCACGACAAGGCAACGAGCCATAACCTGGCCGACTGTATTGAGTGCGGCGCCTGCGCCTGGGTCTGTCCGAGTAATATTCCGCTGGTGCAATACTTCCGCCAGGAAAAAGCGGAGATTACCGCCATCCGTCAGGAAGAGAAACGCGCGGCGGAAGCCAAAGCCCGATTTGAAGCACGCCAGGCACGACTGGAGCGTGATAAAGCCGCACGCCAGGAACGACACAAGCAGTCCGCGGTACAGCCGGCAGCCAAAGATCAGGATGCCATTAACGCCGCGCTGGCCCGGGTACGCGACAAACAGCGCGATGCCGCGCAACCGATTATCATCCAGGCCGGCACAAAACCAGACAACAGTGACGCCATCGCTGCACGCGAGGCACGGAAAGCCGAGGCCCGCGCTCGCAAGGCCGAGCAGCAGAACGCACCGCAGGCTGACGCTCAACCGGTGACCGAAGCCGCCGTTGACCCGCGTAAATCCGCCGTCGAAGCGGCAATTGCCCGCGCTAAAGCCCGCAAGGCCGAGCAGCAAAACGCGCCGCAGGCTGACGCTCAACCGGTGGCTGAAACCGCCGTTGACCCGCGTAAATCCGCCGTCGAAGCGGCAATTGCCCGCGCTAAAGCCCGCAAGGCCGAACAGCAGAACGCGCCGCAGGCTGAGGCTCAACCGGTGACCGAAGCCGCCGTTGACCCGCGCAAAGCCGCGGTCGAAGCGGCAATTGCCCGCGCTAAAGCCCGCAAGGCCGAGCAGCAGAGCGCACCGCAGGCTGAAGCTCAGCCGGTGGCTGAAATCGCCGTTGACCCGCGCAAAGCCGCCGTCGAAGCAGCAATTGCCCGCGCTAAAGCCCGCAAGGCCGAACAGCAGAGCGCACCGCAGGCTGAAGCTCAGCCGGTGGCTGAAATCGCCGTTGACCCGCGCAAAGCCGCCGTCGAAGCCGCTATCGCCCGCGCTAAAGCCCGCAAGGCCGAACAGCAGCAAGAGCAACATCCGCCAGCCGCCAACGACGATCCGCGCAAAGCTGCGGTCGCCGAAGCAATCGCCCGTGTTCAGGCCAGGAAAACATCCAGGCAGGCAGTTAACGAGGAATAAATGGTTTTCAGAATCGCAAGCTCCCCTTATACCCATAACCAGCGTCAGACCTCACGGATAATGCTGCTGGTGTTGCTCGCGACCGTTCCCGGTCTGGTGGTCCAGACCTGGTTCTTTGGTTGGGGTACCGCTATACAGCTTATTCTGGCAGCCCTGACGGCCTGGGGGACGGAAGCCGGGATCCTCAAATTGCGCAAACAGAATATTGCCACCACCCTCGCCGATAACTCCGCGCTGCTGACCGGCTTGCTGTTAGCCATCAGTATTCCGCCGCTGGCCCCCTGGTGGATGGTGGTATTAGGCACCGCCTTTGCCATTATCATCGCCAAGCAGTTGTACGGCGGGCTGGGCCACAACCCGTTTAACCCGGCGATGATTGGTTACGTGGTCCTGCTGATTTCATTCCCGGTGCAGATGACCTCGTGGCTCCCGCCCCATGATATTGCCGCCACCATTCCGGGCTTCACCGACGCCCTGCAAGTGATCTTTACCGGCCATACCGCCAGCGGTGGCGACATCAATACCCTGCGAATGGGCATTGACGGGATAAGCCAGGCCACGCCGCTCGACACCTTTAAAACCTCGCTGCGTGCCGGACATGAAGTCAAAGAGATCATGCAGTACCCTATTTTCGGCGGAGTACTGGTGGGGCCGGGCTGGCAGTGGGTCAATCTCGCCTATCTGGCCGGCGGCCTGTTCCTGCTGTGGCAGAAAACCATCCGCTGGCATATTCCGCTCAGCTTCCTGCTCAGTTTGACCCTGTGCGCCACTCTCGGCTGGCTGTTTTCCCCGCAAAGCCTCGCCGCGCCGCAGATTCACCTGCTGTCTGGCGCCACCATGCTGGGGGCATTCTTTATTCTGACGGATCCGGTCACCGCCTCCACGACCAACCGTGGTCGCCTGATTTTCGGCGCCCTCGCCGGCCTGCTGGTGTGGCTGATCCGCAGTTTTGGTGGGTATCCGGACGGCGTGGCATTCGCCGTACTGCTGGCAAACATCACCGTTCCGTTGATTGATTACTACACGCGCCCGCGCGTTTATGGCCACCGCTGAGGATTGATGATGTTAAATAGCATGCGCAAACACGGGATCACGCTGGCGCTGTTTGCCGCCGGTACCACCGGGTTGACCGCAGCCATCAATGCGCTGACGAAATCGACCATTGAT
Source organism: Enterobacter sp. JUb54 (assembly GCF_014298075.1). Lineage (GTDB taxonomy): Bacteria > Pseudomonadota > Gammaproteobacteria > Enterobacterales > Enterobacteriaceae > Klebsiella > Klebsiella lignicola. The sequence continues at coordinate 1,109,903 of NZ_CP060418.1, read as the reverse complement.
GAGCAGGCGGCCACGCAACAAAAAGCGTTATTCAATCAGGTTCTGCCTGCCGAGCGCTACACTAACGATCTGCTGCAAAGCTGTTTTCTGGTGGCGGAGCCGTCGCTCGGCAAAGGCCAGCATAAGATCTGGATTGCCAAAAACCAGGATGCTCCGGTCGGGGTCGTCATGGAAGCCACCGCGCCGGATGGTTACTCCGGCGCCATTCAGCTGCTGGTCGCGGCCGATTTTAAAGGTACTATCCTCGGCACCCGCGTGACCGAGCATCATGAGACCCCAGGCCTGGGGGATAAAATTGAGTTACGCCTGTCGGACTGGATCACCCACTTTGCTGGTAAAGTGATCCACGGCGCGAGCGACAGCCATTTTGCGGTCAAAAAAGACGGCGGCGATTTTGATCAGTTCACCGGCGCCACCATCACCCCACGTGCGGTGGTCAACGCCGTGAAGCGCGCCGGTTTGTATGCCCAGACGCTGCCGGCACAGATTCCCGAACTTACCCCCTGCGGAGAGTAGACCATGAGCGAAGTCAAAGAGGTCATTGTTCAGGGGTTGTGGAAAAACAACTCCGCCCTGGTGCAGCTGCTCGGCATGTGCCCCCTGCTCGCGGTGACGTCAACCGCCACCAATGCGCTCGGGCTGGGTCTGGCGACGACGCTGGTATTGACGCTGACCAACCTGGCTATCTCCAGCCTGCGCCGCTGGACACCGGCCGAGATCCGTATCCCCATTTACGTGATGATCATTGCCTCGGTGGTGAGCGTGGTGCAGATGCTGATTAACGCCTACGCCTTTGGCCTGTATCAGTCTCTGGGGATTTTTATCCCGCTGATCGTCACCAACTGTATCGTGGTCGGCCGGGCGGAAGCCTTTGCCGCCAAAAAAGGGCCAGCCCTGTCGGCGCTGGATGGTTTCTCCATTGGAATGGGGGCCACCTGCGCGATGTTTGTGCTGGGGTCGCTGCGCGAGATTATCGGCAACGGTACCCTGTTCGACGGGGCAGACAGCCTGCTGGGCAGTTGGGCTAAAGTGCTGCGCATTGAGGTGTTCCACACCGATACGCCGTTCCTGCTGGCGATGCTGCCACCGGGGGCGTTTATTGGTCTGGGAATGATGCTGGCGGTAAAATACCTTATTGATGAGCGCACTAAGCAGCGTAAAGCCAAAGCGGTTGCGGCAACACCTGCCGCGCCTGCGGATGCACACACGGAAAGTCTGGGATGAACAAGAGCAAGCGTCTGGAAATCCTCACCCGGCTGCGGGATAACGACCCGCACCCGACCACAGAACTCAATTTCACCAGCCCGTTTGAGCTCCTGATTGCGGTGCTGCTGTCCGCCCAGGCCACCGACGTCAGCGTGAACAAGGCCACGGCAAAGCTCTACCCGGTGGCGAACACTCCGGCGGCGATGCTGGAGCTGGGCGTCGATGGCGTCAAATCGTATATCAAGACCATCGGCCTGTTTAACAGCAAAGCGGAAAATGTCATTAAGACCTGCCGGATCCTGCTCGAACAGCATCATGGCGAGGTTCCTGAAGACAGAGCGGCGCTGGAAGCCCTTCCCGGCGTGGGCAGGAAAACCGCCAACGTGGTGCTGAACACCGCGTTTGGCTGGCCGACGATTGCGGTCGACACGCATATCTTCCGCGTTTGCAATCGGACACAATTTGCCCCCGGCAAGAACGTTGAACAGGTTGAGGAAAAACTGCTAAAGGTGGTTCCTGCCGAGTTTAAAGTCGACTGCCATCACTGGCTGATTCTGCACGGCCGCTATACCTGCATTGCCCGCAAACCGCGCTGTGGCTCCTGCCTGATCGAAGATTTATGCGAGTTTAAAGAGAAAGTCTATTCCTGAGCGCCAGTGCAGAATCATGACCATGAAATAATAGTGGTTCTGCGCTTAACGCCTCCGCCCTGCCTTTAACACCAATAATTATCTACTTTGCAGAAGAATTAACCGGCTATATAACGCACAGCCAGGTTAATCATTTTTTATGTAGCAAAAATTTCTATACATTTGTGATCCAGATCACCTTAGCAACCTGATGTTAAATTTTTGTTTCTTTGATGATAATGAAATCCAGCATTTGCAATACCAGAGCCGCAGTCGTCAGGACAATACCCCATCTATTTTTAGGATTATGGGCTATATCACTAGATTCAAGGCTTATCAGCAGAACATATCGCCGTTATCCAATGTTTTTCGTAAGACGACAGATAAAAATGTCACCAATACCTAAAAGATGAAATTTAACTCTGCATAACATTTAAATGACTGGCGTATTATAACGCCTGAGATATATGTAACAGAGTATTACAAACCCCTTGCCTGAATGGTCAGGATAGTGAACATTACTTCCCGTTTTCCCTCCAGAATAACTATAAAGGCGGCGGTCTTCTCAGATTGCGCCCCGAACACCCCCCGTTAATATGGGATGTAAAAAAAGAGGTATATGTGTCAACTGCAAACAATAAACCAGCAGAAAGCGTGAGTTTGAACGCTTTCAAACAACCGAAATCGTTCTATCTGATCTTCTCGATCGAATTATGGGAGCGTTTTGGTTATTACGGCCTGCAAGGGATCATGGCCGTTTACCTGGTAAAACAGCTGGGTATGTCAGAAGCGGATTCTATTACACTCTTCTCCTCCTTCAGTGCACTGGTTTATGGCCTTGTCGCTATCGGCGGCTGGCTGGGTGACAAAGTCCTCGGCACCAAACGTGTCATCATGCTCGGCACCATCGTGCTGGCAATTGGTTACGCGCTGGTCGCGTACTCCGGTCATGATGCTGCAATCGTGTATATGGGTATGGCGACTATCGCCGTCGGTAACGGCCTGTTTAAGGCTAACCCGTCCTCCCTGCTTTCGACCTGTTATGAGAAAGACGACCCGCGTCTCGATGGCGCATTTACGATGTACTATATGTCCATCAACATCGGTTCGTTCTTCTCGATGCTGGCTACTCCGTGGCTGGCGGCGAAGTTTGGCTGGAGCATCGCCTTCTCTCTGAGCTTCGTCGGGATGCTGATCACCCTCGTGAACTTTATGTTCTGCAAAAAATGGGTGAAAAACTACGGTTCTAAACCTGACTTTGCACCGGTTCACTACGGCAAACTGCTGGCAACCATCGTCGGTGTAGTCATCCTTGTGGTGATTGCTACCTGGCTGCTGCACAACCAGGGTATTGCCCGTATGGTGCTGGGCGTGGTTGCGCTGGGTATCGTGATTATCTTTGCTAAAGAAGCCATGGGCATGCAAGGCGCCGCACGACGTAAAATGATTGTGGCCTTTATTCTGATGCTCCAGGCGATCGTCTTCTTCGTGCTGTACAGCCAGATGCCGACCTCCCTGAACTTCTTCGCAATCCGTAACGTTGAGCACGCTATTCTGGGTATCAGCTTCCAGCCGGAGCAGTTCCAGGCGCTGAACCCGTTCTGGATTATGATCGGCAGCCCGATTCTGGCCGCTATCTATAACAAGATGGGCGACCGTCTGCCGATGCCGCACAAATTTGCTATCGGTATGGTGCTGTGCTCGCTGGCGTTCCTCGTGCTGCCGCTGGGCGCGAAATTCGCGACCGACGCCGGTATCGTCTCCGTTAACTGGCTGATTCTGAGCTACGCGCTGCAGAGTATCGGTGAGCTGATGATCTCTGGTCTCGGCCTGGCCATGGTGGCTCAGCTGGTTCCTCAGCGTCTGATGGGCTTCATCATGGGTAGCTGGTTCCTGACCACCGCTGGCGCGGCAATCATCGCCGGTAAAGTAGCAAACCTGATGGCGGTACCGGAAAACGTAACCGACCCGCTGCAGTCCCTGGCGGTCTATGGTCACGTGTTCCTGCAGATCGGTATCACGACCGCCGTTATCTCTGTGCTGATGTTTGCCTTCGCACCGAAGCTGAACCGCATGACTCAGGATGACGACACCGTCGCTAAAGCTCGCGATACGGCTACCGTCTAAGCGCTTCGGGAAAACCAATAAATTTAGGCCGCTAACGTTTTGTTAGCGGCTTTTTTTTTACCCCTGGGCTAACATACAGAAAACTGCAGCCACGAGGAGTTACTGATGAAACTGTTCTACAAACCCGGTGCGTGTTCCCTTGCCTCACATATCGCCCTGCGCGAAAGTGGACTGGATTTCACTTTGCAAGGCGTTGATCTGATGCATAAACGCCTGGAAAACGGTGATGATTATCTGCAGATCAACCCCAAAGGCCAGGTACCGGCGCTGCTGCTTGACGACGATATCCTGCTCACCGAAGGCGTTGCTATCATGCAGTACATTGCAGACCAGGTCCCGGACCGCCAGCTGCTGGCACCGGTTGGCTCCGTTGCCCGTTACCAGACGCTGGAGTGGCTCAACTACGTCGCAACCGAGCTGCACAAAGGCTTCACGCCGCTGTTTCGCCCGGACACCCCAGAAGACTACAAATCGACAGCACGTGCTCAGCTGGAGAAGAAGCTGCAGTATATTGATGGCTCGCTTGCCGATAAGCAGTGGCTGAACGGTCACCGTTTCACCATCGCCGACGGCTATCTGTTTACGGTGCTGCGCTGGGCGTATGCGCTGAAGTTAGATATGACAGGCTACCCGCATATTGCGGTCTGGATGCAGCACATGGCGGCGCGTCCATCGGTTGCCGCGGCACTGGCGGCAGAAGGGCTTCAGTAAGGCGAGAAGAACTGCCCGGCGCAATACCGGGCAGTTAACGAGGTTTACAGCGGTGTCGCGCTGAAGTGCTGCTCCGGCAGCGCAATACGATCCTGCGCGGCAACGACCTGCAGTTCATACTCCTGCATATTTTTGGTCGTCAGCATGATTTCATAGACCGCGGCGGTCACATGTTCCAGCGCTTCACGCAGCGTTGCCCCCTGCAGCAGCTTAACCAGCAGCAGTCCGCTGGTCACATCCCCCACGCCTACCGGCTGACGCAGGCCAAAATCCACCAGCGGGCGGCTGATATGCCATGCTTCGTCGTGCGTCACCAGCAGCATTTCAAAACGATCCATGCTGCGACCCGCGCGAGCGAGATGTTTCACTAACACCACCTGCGGCCCCTGGGCGATCAGTTCGCGTGCGGCGGCCACGGCTTGCGCAACGTTCGCTACCGGATGACCGCACAGGATCTCCAGTTCAATCAGGTTTGGCGCAATGATATCACTTGCCGGCAGCGCATGACGGACATGAAACTCCGCCACGCCAGGCGCCACGATACAGCCTTTCTCCGGATGACCCATCACCGGATCGCAGAAGTATTTCGCCGCCGGATTGGCCGCCTTCACCTGACGCACAATCCCGAGAATATGCTCGCCCTGTTCGGCAGAGCCCAGATAGCCGCTGAGGACCGCATCACAACGCTGCAGCTGATCAATATCCGCAATCCCCTGGACTATCTCGGTGAGATGCGCAGGCGGCATCACACACCCGGTCCATTTCCCGTACTGGGTATGATTGGAAAATTGTACGGTATTAAGGGGCCAGACGTTCGCGCCCAGGCGGCGCATCGGAAATTCTGCGGCACTATTGCCGGCGTGGCCAAACACAACGTGGGACTGGATGGCGAGGATGTTCTTCATCTTGGGTACCTGACAGCAAAAAATAAGGGGCGTGGTTTCCCACGCCCCTGCCTTTACGCAATTACTTCCAGCAGACCAGACAGTAATTTTTCTTACCGCGACGCAGTAAGGTATAGCGGCCAAACAGGCGGTCGCTATCGGTGAAGACATATTCCGGGTCGGACTGTTTTTCACCGTTGATGGTGACCGCATTGGAGGCGATGGTTTTACGCGCCTGGCCACGAGATGGCTGCAGCTCGGAATCCACCAGCGCCTGCATGAGATCGGCACCGCTGTCCATTTCAATCATCGGTACGCCATCCTGCGCCAGCTGTTCGAAGTCAGCTTCGCTCAGGTCGCTCAGGTTGCCGTTGAACAGGCTTTCAGTAATGCGTTTGGCGGCGATCAGGCCTTCTTCGCCATGCACCAGGCGGGTCACCAGCTCGGCCAGCACGTACTGGGCACGTGGTGCCTTACCGCTGTTCTTGTCTTCTTCTTCCAGGGCATTGATCTCAGCCATGTCCATAAAGGTGAAGAACTTGAGAAAGCGATAAACATCGGCATCCGCGGTGTTAATCCAGAACTGGTAGAATTTGTACGGGCTGGTTTTCTTCGGATCCAGCCAGACTGCGCCACCTTCCGTTTTACCGAACTTGGTACCATCTGCTTTGGTGATCAGCGGCACGGTCAGACCAAAGACCTGGTTCTGGTGCAGACGACGGGTCAAATCGATACCCGAAGTGATGTTGCCCCACTGGTCGGAACCGCCAATCTGCAGCGCCACGCCGTGCAGTTTGTTCAGGCACGCGAAGTCATAACCCTGCAACAGGTTATAGGAGAATTCGGTAAACGAGATGCCCTGATCGTCACGGTTCAGACGCTGCTTAACCGCTTCTTTGTTGATCATCTGGTTGACGGAGAAGTGTTTGCCGATATCACGCAGGAAGGTCAGCACGTTCATGCCGCCAAACCAGTCGTAGTTATTCGCGGCAATCGCGGCGTTATCACCGCAATCAAAGTCGAGGAACGGTGCGACCTGCTTACGGATTTTATCTACCCACTCCTGCACGGTATCTTCGGTGTTGAGTTTACGCTCGGCGGCTTTGAAGCTCGGGTCACCGATCAGACCGGTTGCGCCTCCCACCAATGCCACGGGTTTATGGCCTGCCTGCTGGAAGCGTTTCAGGCATAACAATGGAACAAGATGCCCCAAATGCAAGCTGTCAGCGGTAGGATCGAAGCCGCAATAGAGCGCGATCGGGCCTTGCGCCAGTCGCTCTGCTAACGCTTCCTCGTCCGTCACCTGGGCTACCAGCCCCCGCTCTTGCAATTGTTTAATCAAGTTACTGCTTGCCATCAAATTCTCCATGTATAAAACGACTGCACCTTTGCCGGTACACGACTTTTCGCCAGACGCGAAAAAAGACATCTCTTCTGCAAAATCATTCACGATACGCCAGGGCGACAAGCAGCGCAGGCCAGAAAATCACCGGATTAGCGGGTGCGGCCCACCACGACGCAGCATGAAAAATGAAGGCTATAGAATAAAGCGCCAGCCCATCGAGCACCAGCGCTTAACACAACAAATTTCCGGGATTACGGAGCCAGGCGGTCGATTTTCCACGCGTCATGGTCGCGCTGGTATAAAAAACGATCGTGCAGACGGTGTTCACCGCCCTGCCAGAACTCCATCTGATCGATAGAGATGCGGAATCCCCCCCAGAAGCTCGGCAACGGCACTTCGCCCTGCTGGAATTTCTGCTTCAGTTCGAGGAATTTGCTTTCAAGAATACCGCGGGCCGAAATGCGGCTTGATTGCTGGGAAACCCAGGCGCCGATCTGGCTGTCGCGCGGGCGACTGTGGAAATATTTCACCACTTCGAGGGTCGACAGGCGTTCGGCTTTGCCGACCACCATCACCTGACGCTCCAGCATATGCCACGGGAACAGCAGGCTGACATGCGGATTTTTTTCAATCTGGTGCGCTTTGCGGCTGCCGAGGTTGGTGTAGAACACCAACCCTTTTTCGTCATAGTGCTTAAGCAGCACGATTCGCTGCCAGGGTTGGCCGTTTTCATCAACGGTGGCGACAACCATTGCCGTTGGATCCGCCAGTCGGGCGTCACAGGCCTGGCGAAGCCAACGCTCAAACAATGCTAGCGGTTCAGCGGGAAGATCGTGGCGACGCAGGCCACCACGGGTGTACTCTCGGCGCAGATGCGCGATTTGCTGCAGATCATCGTTATCAGACATGGCACTGAAGAAAGTTGTCATCGGGTGGCGTCATTGTGCGCCCCCGGGACAGAAATCTCAACGTTTGGCCGTCTGCAGCTGGCAGTTGTCCAGCACGACATGATCGCGTTTGTAGATGGTGGCGCTGTCGCCTTTCGACCAGAACACATAAACACCATCGGTATAACGCGCGCCGGAGGCTGAAATACCCTGCTGCAGGTTCAGTTGCTGATTGTCATAAATGAAGCTGGCAACCTGACGCGTGTTGTTGATATGCACCGTCAGCGGTTTCTGATCGCACTGGTATTCCAGCGTATTAGTCTGCATCCGGTCCACAAACTGGTTGTAGTAGCTACAGCCTGCAAGCATAAAAGGGAGAACAACAATAAGGATTTTTTTCATTCGTTTGCCTTCGACTTTCCCGGTCCAGAGGGGCCTGTCGCCCCCCGTTAATTCAGCCAGTTTACCGGTTAATCCATAAGAGGGATTTCAGTTAACTCTGATTTTGCCGCGGGCCGGCAGGGAAAATGGCCCCGAGTATCGACGCCTCGGAGGCACCGGTGACCGACGGTAAATTGCCCGGCAGCCCGGACATGGTACGCCATGCCAGCCAGGCAAACGCCAGCGCTTCCATATCATCGCCGCTGATGCCCGCCGCGTCGGTAGTCGAGACCTCGGTTCCCGGCAGCAGCGCCGCCAGCCGAGCCATCAACAGCGGGTTACGCGCGCCGCCGCCGCATACCAGCAGGCGTTCACAGCCGCCGCTCAGCATGACCTGCTCGGCGATGGTCACCGCCGTTAACTCAACCAGGGTCGCCTGGACATCCTGGGCACGCAGCCCGGAGAAACGCGCCAGATGCTGTTCCAGCCAGCCATAGTTAAAATATTCGCGTCCGGTGCTTTTCGGCGCCGGCAGCGCAAACCACGGGTCGCTGAGCATATTCTGCAGCAGCGGCAGCAGGACTTTGCCTTCGCTGGCCCATTGCGCATCTTTATCGTACGGTTTCCCACATTGACGCCAGATCCAGGCATCCATCAGCATATTGCCCGGCCCCGTATCATACCCGCGCACCGGCACACCCGGCGCTAACAGTGACAGATTGGCAATCCCCCCGATATTGAGCACGATCCGCCGCTCGACCGGATGCGCCAGCAGCGCGTGGTGGAAAGCCGGTACCAGCGGCGCGCCCTGCCCGCCGAGGGCAATATCGCGGCGACGAAAATCGCCGACGACGGTCACGCCGGTCTTTGCCACAATCTGATTGTTATCGCCGATTTGCAGAGTGTGCGGCGCCTCGCCGGTAGGCTCATGCCACACCGTTTGCCCATGGCAGCCGATGGCAACGATATCCGCCGCCTGCAGTTTCTCCTGGCGCATCAGCGCCAGCACCGCATCGGCAAACAGCCGTCCCAGACGCGTATCCAGACGGCCAAACTGCGACAGCGTCAGCTGCTGTCCCTGGCAGATGGCGAGGATCTCTTCTTTTAAGGCAATGGGAATGGGGTATGACAGGCTCGCCTGCTGTGCCACCACGTTTTCATTGATTGCCGCCAGAACAACATCGATACCATCAAGGCTGGTACCGGACATGACGCCAATAAAGTGACCTGATTTCATACACCTTCCTCATTCCATGATTCGTTTACGCCACACTCAATCATAAAGCGCGGGGCATTGCTATGGCGTAATAATGTTTATTAACACTAAAACGACAAGGTTGCGCATAGCGTAAAGCACCTGTGTTTATGTTAGGTTGAGAAGCGTCTGATTATTATTTTTGCATACTCCATGCTGCAGGTATGCCCGTCGTCGATGAAATACCATATAATTGAGCGCATGGACGTTCAACAGAACACTATTTAGTGAAGGAGATTCATCAATGATTTTACGTGTTTTGGCTGTCTCGATGATTGGTTTATCACTTGCCGGCTGCGTCAGCAGCAGTGGCCTCTCCGGAGACGTTTACTCCGCATCAGAAGCCAAACAAGTGCAGAGCGTCACCTACGGGACCATCGTGCATACTCGCGCCGTACAGATTCAGAGCGGTGACGACAGCAATGCGATCGGTGCTATCGGTGGTGCGGTTCTTGGTGGTTTTCTGGGTAACACCATCGGTGGTGGTACCGGTCGTTCACTGGCAACTGCCGCGGGTGCCGTCGCAGGTGGCGTAGCAGGCCAGGGCGTGCAAGGCGCGATGAACAAAACCCAGGGTGTTGAGCTGGAAATCCGTAAAGATGACGGTAACACCATTCTGGTGGTTCAGAAACAGGGCACAACCCCGTTCTCCGTCGGTCAGCGTGTTGCCATTGCTGGCAGCGGCAGCCAGGTTACGGTGTCCCCACGTTAATCTTTTCAATAATGCGGCCTGTTCGGGTCGCATTACTTTTTCATACACCAGGTTAATCTCCGCACGGTCTCTTACTATTCAGGCACGACCTTCCCTCGCCGCCCTTCACTTTCTCATCCAACATTTGCGTTTGCTCAATATTCCGCTGTCACAGCTCTGTATATTATTAAGAAAATTCGCATTCCAAACATAATAAATCTGAGCCAGCAACCCAACCTATCACATGGATGTAACTAATGTTTATTGAGCGTCATCACTTAGTAAAAAGAACATTAATCTTTCTGGCTATCGGCATTATTGCCATTGGTCTGATACATTTGTTCTCCGAGTCATTAATTAGTCGTATGCCGACATTTAATCCACTGCTCTTTCCCGTACTGACGGTTTTTTTATTAATACTTCATGTGACCATTTCCTGTTTTATGGTCATGAAGTACTGGTGTAACCGCAAACGTCTGTACCTGATCGCGATTGCCTGCGCCTTTGCGGGCTCGTCACTGCTGATGTTCGGTACGCTAAGCAGCTATCCGGCGTGGTTCCTGTGTGACTCGGGGCTGCTAACCAACGCTAATGATGCGCTGATTTTTTACAGCTTCCGCAATATGATGATGATGGTGTTGTTCATTCTCAGCATCTCCTTATTCCACTTCCGTCATAGCGAGAAACTCACGCGCAAAGCGCACACCTTCATATTAATGTTTTGCCTCTTATTTACGGGGTTCATCTGTGTGTTATCGTGGATGTATTCAAGCCACAATTCATTACTTTATATCACACTAATTGACAATATCACCTTAACGCACTCAGCGCTGTGGCATAATATTCTGGGTTGTCTGATGGCGATCGGGTGGTTTATCACTCTGTTATTTCTGGTTTCTATTACCCAGCTTCGCAATGTATTTTGGTACAGCGGTGCTTTTTTCTGCAGCGCCTATATATTTACACTGGCTTTTCTTTTATTGACCAGCGGCAACACCGAATACGCCTGGTATTACGCCAGAATATTTGAAGTTATCAGTACCTTATTTATGTTTTTTATCCTGTTATGCGATGTATTCAGCCTGTACCGCAAATCCGAGCAGAAATATATGACCTCATATCAAAACTCGATTCGCGACTCGTTGACCCGACTGTACAACCGTAGCCATTTTTACGACACCCTGACCAGGCAGTTATCGACGGTGTCCACCTGTCAGCCGTTGTCGGTGATCGTCTGCGACCTCGACTTCTTCAAACGCATTAACGATAACTATGGCCACGTGCAGGGAGACAAAGTCATCCAGTACGCCGCCAGCGTCCTGCAGAAGAATGTCCGCACCCAGGACGCCGCCGCCCGTATCGGCGGGGAAGAATTTGCCCTGCTGCTGGTCGGCACCGGACCGCAAGATGCTCTGGCGGTGGCGGAACGCATTCGTCTGGCCGTCAACGAGAAACAAGAGGACCTGCCGGAGCAAATGACCATCAGCGCCGGCATTTTCACCGTTTATGATAGCGCCCTGAGTCCGGAAGAGTGCGTGAAGCGAGCCGATGCGGCCATGTATCAGGCCAAAAATAGCGGCAGAAATCGCGTGGTGGTGTGGGAGGAATAAGCAAAAAAGGGCCTTGAGAAATCAATGCCCTGAATAGATTAGTCTTTTGCCTGCAAATCGAGGATATTGTGTTCCAGTTTACGCACCAAATGGAGCAGCGTTTCCACCTCTTCTGGTGAAATGCCGGACAGAATTTCATCGCGTGTCTTACCGATCACCTCTTCCATTTCGTTGATCAGTGGTTCCGCTTTTTCCGTCAACCTGATGCGTTTCGCACGCCTGTCGTTGGCACAGGTCTGGCGAGAAATAAGGCCTTTCTCCTCCAGCTGATCCAGGGTGCGCACCAAAGAAGGTTGCTCAATACCAATCGCTTTCGCCAGTTGAATTTGCGACTGCTCAGGCGGCAGCTGATGAATATTGTGCAGCGTAACCCAGTGCGTCTGCGTTAACTCCAGAGGTTTCAGGCGATGGTCGATCAGCGCGCGCCAGACGCGGACTAAACGTGCCAGATCAGAACCTAGTGGCGATTCCAATTTCATCTCCTTATAATTAGCTTGCTAAGTTATTATACTGATTTTAGAATAGTTTGCAGTATTTAAATTAGCAAAACAAATGAATTACCTGATTCACCAACATCAAAACAATGATTTACACTGTGTAATAGTAGCATGCCCTGAACTTACTCCCTGCAATAGCAAAGGATTTTTGCTTGTGAAACTGAGTCTTAACACGTCAGGATTGTCGCTCCAGGACCTGATTTTTGGCGCGTCCATCTACTTTCCTCCCCTGTTTAAAGCCGTTCTGCTGGGATTTTTTGTCTGGCTGGTGATCCATCGTCAGCTGCGCGACTGGATGTATGCCGGTGATATCTGGCATCCCCTGCTAATGGACCTGTCCTTATTCGCGCTTTCCGTTTGTCTGGCTCTGGTTTTACTGACTGCCTGGTAATGTTCACGACATGAAAAAACTAAAATATCTCTCGACCCTGTTTGTTGCCGCCCTCGCCCTCATTGCCGCCTGGCTGGTGTGGAACTACTACACCCAGTCCCCCTGGACCCGGGATGGCAAAGTGCGCGCAGAGCAGGTCAGTATTACGCCCCAGGTTTCCGGCAGCATCCTTCAGCTTAACGTTCGCGATAATCAGCTCGTGAAAGCCGGCGACGTGCTGTTTCGCATCGATGATACCCCTTACCGCATCGCCCTCCTGAACGCCCAGGCGCAGCTCGCGAAGGCTCAGGCGGAGATGGCAAAAGCCAAAGCAGAACAGAGCAAAGCGGCGAACGATGCCCAGCGCCGCCGTCACCTGACGAAAGATGCGATTTCCGCCGAAGATCTGGAGAACGTCAATACCGCACTGAATACCGCCAATACTGGCCTTGAGGCGGCCAAAGCGGTCGTTGGCGTGGCGCAGGCCAGCCTGGAACACGCCCGCTGGCAGCTCGGTCAGACCGAGGTGAAATCCCCGGTCGACGGCTGGGTCACTAATCTGAGCACCCGGGTCGGGGACTATGCCGCCGTCGGTCATCCGGTCTTTGCCCTGGTCGACAGCCATTCGTTCTATGTCATCGGTTACTTTGAAGAGACCAAGCTGCGCCATATCCGCGCCGGCGATAGCGCGCAGATCGTCCTCTACAGCAGCAAACAGACGTTACAGGGTCACGTAGGCAGTATCGGCCGTGCCATCGTCGACCAAAGCGTCGAGGGGGGAAACAGCCTGGTGGCAAACATCAAGCCCAATATCCCGTGGGTGCGTCTGGCCCAACGCGTGCCGGTGCGCATCGAGTTTGATGCCCTGCCGCCAGAGACCACCTTGGTTTCCGGTACCACCTGCACCGTCTCGATTGGCGCGCCATGATGAAACTGCAGGCCCTGTTGTGGCGTGCGCTGCCGTGGGTTAAGGCCAGCCGGCCGCAGTGGCGATACGCGCTGCGCAACGGCATCGCCATGTGCCTGGCGCTGAGCATCGCCTACTGGCTGAACCTCGATGAGCCCTACTGGGCGATGACCTCCGCCGCCGTCGTCAGCTTCCCGACCGTCGGCGGGGTGATCAGCAAAAGCTTTGGCCGCATCGCCGGCAGCCTGCTCGGGGCCTGCGCCGCGCTGTTGCTCGCCGGGCATACCCTCAACGACCCGTGGCTGTTCCTGCTCAGCATCTCGGCGTGGATCGCCTTCTGTACCTGGGCCTGCGCGATGTATACCAACAACGTGGCCTATGCCTTCCAGCTCGCCGGCTATACCTGCGCGATAATCGCCTTCCCGGTGATTAACATTACCGATGCCAATGAGCTGTGGACCATCGCGCAGTCGCGAGTGTGCGAGGTTATCGTCGGGATCCTCTGCGGCGGGCTGATGATGATGATCATGCCCAGCACCTCCGACGGCACCACGCTGCTGACGGCGTTGAAAAACATGCACGCGCGCCTGCTTGAACACGCCAGTCTGCTGTGGGTGCCGGAAACCACCGATGCGATTCGTAGCGCCCACGAAAGCGTGATCGGGCAAATTCTGACCATGAACCTGCTGCGTATTCAGGCCTTCTGGAGCCACTACCGTTTTCGTCGGCAGAATCCGCTGCTCAATTATTTACTCCACCAGCAGCTGCGCCTCACCAGCGTCATCTCCAGCCTGCGCCGGATGTTGATCAACTGGCCGGCAGCCCCGGCAGAGACCCGCCAGGTGCTGGAGACGCTGCTCGTCGCTCTCGCCAGTCCGCAGGCCGATTTTTACAGCGTCGCGCGGATTATCGCCCCGCTGGCGCCTCCCGCCGGGGCCGACTACCGCCACCTCGCCGTGTGGAAGCGCCTGCGCTACTTTTGTCGTTTGTATCTCGACAGCAGCCGCTGGATCCGCCGGGTGGAAAATGCCTCGGCGATCGCCGAATTTAACGTCCCGTCCGCCCCGGCGTTAGCGCGCCATACCGATCAGGCTGAAGCGCTGTGGAACGGTATCAGGACCTTTTGTGCCCTGGTGGCGGTGGGCGCCTGGGGCATCAGCACCCAGTGGCAGGCCAGCGCCGCTGCGCTGACCCTGGCGGCTATCTGCTGCGTGCTTTACTCCGTCTCGCCATCGCCGTTCAAATCATTAACGTTACTGATGCGTACGCTGGTTTTGCTGTCGGTGTTCAGCTTTGCAGTGAAGTTCGGCCTGATGGTACAGATAACCGATCTGTGGCAGTTTTTGTTATTCCTGTTCCCGCTGCTAACCACCATGCAATTGCTCAAGCTGCAGATGCCCAGGCTGGCCGGTCTGTGGGGACAGCTGATTGTTTTTATGGGCTCGTTTATTTCGGTGACCAACCCGCCGGTGTATGACTTCGCCGCTTTCCTCAACGACAATCTCGGCAAAATCATCGGCGTCGGCTTTGCCTGGCTGGCGTTTGCGGTGATTAGCCCGGGTTCCGATGCGCGCAAGAGCCGGCGTCATATCAAAACGTTACGCCGTCACTTTGTCGATCAGCTAAGTCGTCACCCGCAGCACAGCGAGCATGAGTTTGAATCGCTGGTGTATCACCATATCAGCCAGTTAAGCCACAGCCAGGATGCCCTGGCCCGCCGCTGGCTGCTGCGCTGGGGAGTGGTGCTGCTCAACTGTTCGCATGTGGTCTGGCAGCTGCGAGAATGGGAAACCCGTTCGGATCCGCTGTCGCAGGTTCGTGATTTGTGTATTAGTCTGCTGCGCGATGTGATGAGCGAACGTGGCGTTCAGCAACGCCCGCTGGCCTCTACGCTGCGTGAGCTGCAGCATATTTGCGACACCCTGAGCCATCACCATCAACCGGCGGCGAAAGAGCTGGCAGCGGTGATCTGGCGGCTGTATTGCGCCCTGTCTCAGCTTGAGCAGGCGCCCGCTATCGGGACGATAACGGAAAGCGCGATGGTGGAGAACAAAACGCAGTGAACGCCTCCGCCGTCGCGGAGGCGGGATAACGCTTACGGGACGTCGTAACCTAACGCCGCTTTACGGATGCGGAACCACTGCTGGCGAGACATGTTCAGTTTCTCTGCCACCACCGCCGAGCGCACGCGCTCTATTTTTCCGGAGCCGATAATCGGCAGCGGCTGGGACGGCAGGCGCAGGATCCACGCATACACCACCTGTTCAATGCTCTCGGCGTTCAGCTCATGAGCGACCTGCGCCAGTTCATCGCGCAGCGGCTGGAAGCGCTCGTCATTGAACAGGCTGCCACCGCCAAGGCACGACCAGGCCATCGGCCGGATGCGCAGCTGCTGGAGCTGGTCCAGGGTGCCATCCAGCAACAGCGGCTGATGCACCGGAGAGATTTCCACCTGGTTAGTGGCCAGGGTAAACGGCAGGCGCGATTGCAGCAGGGTAAACTGCGCCGGCGTAAAGTTGGATACGCCGAAGTGACGGACTTTACCGCTGTGATGCAGCGCGAGGAAGGCTTCCGCCACCTCGTCCGCGTTCATCAACGGGTCCGGGCGGTGAATCAGCAGCAGATCCAGATGATCGGTCGCCAGATTACGCAGGGACTGTTCCGCGCTTAAAACGATGTGGTCACGGTCGGTAATATAGTGGCCGATGGTGTTTTCGGCGCGGGCTTTGGTGGCAATCCCGCACTTGCTGACAATCTCCATCCGGCTACGCAGGTGCGGTGCCAGCTTGAGGGCTTCACCAAACGCCGCTTCACACTGATAATCACCGTAAATATCCGCATGGTCGATGGTCGTAATGCCCAGATCCAGGTGCTGCTCGATAAAACTCACCAGCGCGCTGGGGGACATGTTCCAGTCCATCAACCGCCAGTAGCCCATAACAAAACGCGAGAATTCCGGCCCCTGTGGAGCCATAGCAATACGCTGAACCATAACGACATCCTCAACAAATAAGTGGGTTGAGTATACGCAATTTTGTCATTAAAACAGTGAGGGTTGCTGCGGTTCTTCCGCGGCCTGGGGTTTATTCGCGCGTAATTTGCGCAGCAATCGCTGGCGGCACAGGCGCAGGACATCCTGTTTTTGCACATCACTCATGGTTTGCCATTGAAAACGCTCCTCGCGACTGCGAAAGCAGCCCCGGCAAAAGCCGCGCTCATCTGACTGACAAATTCCCCGGCACGGACTTTGTACCGGGAAAAACTCCAGCTGCTCTGCCACCACACTGCCCCCGTCGCTGATCTGTATCGTTTATTGAAGACGTTTCAACCGGACTACGCAACTTTTGTTCTTCAGGCTCTGCGCCAGGCGGCACTTTACTTTTTTTCTTGCATTAGACCAATCGGTCTATTACAGTGAGCCCCATGAACAAACATAGCGAATGCGATACCCGCGAACACATCCTTGCCACCGGTGAACAGCTGTGCATGCACCGCGGTTTTACCGGCATGGGACTGAGCGAACTGTTAAAAATAGCAGAAGTGCCGAAAGGCTCTTTCTACCACTATTTTCGCTCAAAGGAAGCTTACGGCGTTGCGCTGCTGGAATATCACTACGCCGGCTATCTTCAGCGACTGGTGGAGCACTTTTCCCACGGCGAAGGCAACTATCGCGATCGTCTGCTGGCGTACTACCAGCACACCCTGACGCAGTTTTGCCAGCAGGGCATTATCAGCGGCTGTCTGACGGTGAAACTTTCCGCAGAAGTGTGCGACCTGTCTGAATCGATGCGTGAAGAAATGAACAAAGGCGCCAGCCAGATTATTCATCTGCTGGGTGACGCGCTGGAGCACGGACGCCAGGAAGGCAGCCTGCAGTTTAGTGGCGATGCATTCACCCTCTCCCAGGTGCTGTACTCCCTGTGGCTGGGTGCCAATTTGCAGGCCAAGATTACCCATAGTGCGATGCCTCTGGAAAGTGCCCTCGCCCATGCGAAACACATTATTGCTGCGCCTGACGTTTAACAGGCGTTTTTATTTACCGAATTTCTAGACGACCGGTCTACTCAGGAGTCATCATGTCCGAATCAAAACTGTTTTCACCCTTGAAAGTCGGTGCGGTAACCGTACCTAACCGCGTATTTATGGCTCCATTGACGCGTCTGCGCAGCATCGAGCCGGGCGATATCCCGACCCCGCTGATGGCAGAGTACTATCGTCAACGCGCCAGCTCCGGTCTGATTATCACCGAAGCCACGCAGATTTCGGCCCAGGCGAAAGGCTACGCCGGTGCACCGGGTCTGCACAGCCCGGAACAAATTGCCGCATGGCAGAAAATTACCGCTGGCGTTCACGCTGAAGAGGGGCATATCGCCGTTCAGCTGTGGCACACCGGCCGTATCTCCCACAACTCCCTGCAGCCTGGCGGCGAAGCGCCGGTAGCGCCTTCCGCTCTCAGCGCAGGCACCCGAACTTCCCTGCGCGATGAAAACGGCCATGCGATCCGCGTCGATACCTCAATGCCGCGCGCGCTGGAAACCGCTGAAATCCCGGGTATCGTTGACGATTTCCGCCAGGCGGTAGGTAACGCCCGCGACGCCGGCTTTGATCTTGTTGAACTGCACTCGGCCCACGGCTACCTGCTGCACCAGTTCCTCTCCCCGTCCTCCAACCACCGTACTGACCAGTATGGCGGCAGCGTCGAAAACCGCGCGCGCCTGGTGCTGGAAGTGGTTGATGCGGTCAGCAAAGAGTGGAGCGCCGATCGTATCGGCATCCGCGTCTCGCCGATTGGCAGTTTCCAGAATGTCGATAACGGTCCGAATGAAGAAGAAGATGCGCTGTATCTGATTGAAGAGCTGGCCAAACGCGGGATCGCCTACCTGCACATGTCCGAGCCGGACTGGGCCGGTGGTCAGCCGTATAGCGACGCGTTCCGTCAGAAAGTTCGCGCCCGTTTCCCAGGGGCGATTATCGGTGCCGGTGCCTACACCGTGGAAAAAGCCAACGATCTGATCGGCAAAGGGTTAATCGACGCGGTGGCCTTTGGTCGCGACTATATCGCCAACCCGGATCTGGTGGCTCGTTTGCAGCATAAAGCACCGCTGAACCCGCAGCGCCCGGAAAGCTTCTACGGCGGTGGCGCAGAAGGTTATACCGATTATCCGACGCTGTAATTTCCCGGATTAGCGCGGCGGTATCCCGCCACCATGTTCCCCTTTGCCCGCTCAGCGTGCGCATCGGGGCGCTAATCGGGATGAGATTGTCAGGGCCGCCTGAAATGGCGGCTTTTTTGCGTTATAGTGCCTCTGTGTTAGAAACGTCCTGGCCGTTTTCTGACACTATTCTGACCATCGTATATACGGCTTCTGTCTGGAGGCTGTAATAAAGGAGTATAAAATCATGCGCTTACTTCACACCATGCTGCGCGTTGGCGATCTGCAGCGTTCTATCGAGTTTTACACCAACGTGCTGGGCATGAAGCTGCTGCGCACCAGCGAAAACACCGAGTATAAATACTCGCTGGCCTTCGTCGGTTACGGTGAAGAAACCGATACCGCCGTCATCGAGCTGACCTACAACTGGGGCGTCGACAAGTATGACCTCGGTAACGCCTACGGCCATATCGCGCTGAGCGTAGAGAACGCAGCCGAGGCCTGTGAGCTGATTCGCCAGAACGGCGGCAACGTCACTCGCGAAGCCGGCCCGGTCAAAGGCGGCACGACGGTTATCGCTTTCGTTGAAGATCCTGATGGTTACAAAATCGAACTGATTGAAGAGAAAGACGCTGGCAAAGGTCTCGGTCACTAACCGGCTTCGGGCGCACCGGCGCCCGCTGTTTTCTCCCCCTTCCTGCTGCAAGGCACGGCAAAATTTGCCATAATGCGCGCTACTTTTTTCCAGTGAAGAGAATCTGATGTCCGAGAACGTTCAACTTAATGGTCTGTGCGACCGTTTTCGTGGTTTCTACCCCGTGGTTATTGATGTAGAAACCGCCGGATTTAATGCGAAAACCGATGCCCTGCTTGAGATCGCCGCCATTACCTTAAAAATGGATGAGCAAGGCTGGTTGATGCCGGACGAAACGTTGCATTTTCATGTTGAACCTTTCGAAGGCGCCAATCTTCAGCCTGAAGCGCTGGCCTTTAACGGCATCAATCCGAACGACCCCGAGCGCGGAGCAGTGAGCGAGTACGACGCCCTGCACGCCATTTTCAAAATGGTGCGTAAAGGGATTAAGGATAACGATTGTAATCGTGCCATCATGGTGGCGCACAACGCCACCTTCGATCTCACCTTTACGATGGCTGCCGCCGAACGCGCCGGGCTTAAACGTAATCCGTTTCACCCTTTTGTGACCTTTGATACCGCCGCGCTGAGCGGGCTGGCTCTGGGTCAGACGGTGTTGTCCAAAGCGTGTCTGGCCGCCGGAATGGCGTTTGATGGTAGCAAGGCGCACTCGGCGCTGTACGATACCGATCAGACCGCCCAGCTGTTTTGCGAAATCGTCAATCGCTGGAAACGCCTTGGCGGCTGGCCGTTGCCACTCGCCGAACAACAATAAAAGACAAAAAAAAGCGACTTCCACGGAAGTCGCTTTTTACTTTTCGCAGGTTTATTCTGCTTTCGGCGCTTCGCTGTTGTACTTAGCCGCCGTTTCTTTGATCAGCTGCTGCAGTTCGCCGCGCTGATACATTTCAATCACGATGTCGCAACCACCAACCAGCTCGCCATCCACCCACAGCTGCGGGAAGGTCGGCCAGTTCGCGTATTTCGGCATTTCCGCGCGAATATCCGGGTTCTGCAGGATATCAACGTAAGCAAAACGTTCGCCACATGCAGAGAGTGCCTGCACTGCCTGGGCGGAAAAACCGCAGCTTGGCAGTTTCGGGGACCCTTTCATGTACAGCAGGATCGGGTTTTCAGCGATTTGACGTTGGATTTTTTCTACAGTCGTGGTCATTGTCATGCTTCCTTAACTTCTATACGGCAGTAATTTTCATTGTAGCGTCCTGGACGCAGGACGGATAATAACATTTTTTTCACTCCCGACAGTTTATCTTCTGTGCCCAGAAGTTGCTTTAGAAATATCACTTTGGCACCGCAAATGCTGCACCACTGTACATTTTCCGTACAATGTGGTTAATGTCTGAGATAATTTTTTGCAATTGTTAATCAAACGACACTTTAGATACAAAAGTGAAAGAAAAACACACAATACATATATAGATCATAAAGTTATACGCAGGATAGATTAAAAAATACACTGCAATTCACTACATTAAACCACAAATCCAGTCACTATTTATCAATCACTTAAGATCCGTTTGTGACCTGCCTGCAGCCGCATTTTCCCTGCCGTGCCTCTTAGTTACGCCACAAAGCCATCAGCATCAAATCGGGTAGTCGTCCCGACGCAGATCGTTAACGGGAACAGTAACGACGCCGAACACCTCCACATCCTCACTCTCGATCGCTTCGCCGTCTCTGGTAATAAACGACTGACCCATTAACCGACCAAAATCCGTCATCCCGTCATGGGGTGTTAGGGGGCGGAGGTTAAAATCCTCTAGTCCCGACCAAAAATCCCTGAGAAACCTGCCTTTTAAGGCTGGTTTTTTTATGCATAATTTCTGTCTTCTATACTTTCATTTTGACTACTGGAGGTAACCATGTGCGGCCGATTTGCTCAATCACAAACCCGTGAAGAATACCTGGCTTATCTTGCAGAAGAGGCCGAGCGGGATATCGCCTTTGACCCCGAACCGATCGGTCGCTACAACGTGGCCCCCGGTACCAAAGTTCTTTTGCTGAGCGAACGCAATGAAGAGCTACACCTCGATCCGGTTCACTGGGGATACGCCCCCGGGTGGTGGGATAAACCTGCGCTCATCAATGCTCGTGTAGAAACTGCGGCAACCAGCCGAATGTTTAAGCCCCTCTGGCAGCATGGCCGGGCGATCTGTTTTGCGGATGGCTGGTTTGAGTGGAAGCGTGAAGGTGACAAGAAGCAACCCTATTTCATCCATCGCAAGGATGGTCAGCCGATTTTTATGGCGGCTATCGGCAGCGTTCCTTTCGAGCGCGGGGATGAAGCGGAAGGATTTTTGATTGTGACCGCTGCAGCCGATAAGGGTCTGGTCGATATCCACGACCGCCGGCCGCTCGTTCTGGTTCCTGAAGCCGCTCGCGAATGGATGAGACAGGATATCGGAGGTAAAGAAGCTGGGGAAATTGCCGCTGATGGAACTGTATCAGCTGACCATTTTATCTGGCATCCGGTATCTCGCGCTGTAGGTAACGTTAAGAATCAGGGGCCGGAATTGATCGAGGCTATCAAAAGCCTATAGTTTTGATAATGTCCGGAATGTGCCAGAAGCGGACATTGTCGCCTTTACCGGTCAGTAGAGGTTCCGTCTGGCCAACCATGCTCCCCAAAACAGACTGGAAAAAAAACGTATGGGCTCTTTAAAACCCGCACCCGTTAGCAATTCAAAGACAGCCTCTTCCGATTGTGGTGGTTCTGCCCCCTGTAAAATTTTGTTCATTTTGGCCTGAACCTCTTCGGCATCTGCACCGTTCATGCGCCAGCGATTTGCCCACCCAGCCATAAGTAAAGGTTGCGAAGCGTAAGCGCGGTAATTTCCTGCAACAATCAGGGGAGAACCAGGCTTAAGACGCATGGCTGTTTCAGCCAGAATTTCGTGCTTTGCCTTTTCACCGGGAAGGTGATGCAAGACACCTATCATGACAGCTGCGTCAAATAATGGGTCGGTATCTAAATCGGATACAGAACCAGAAACTATTTTCACCCGATCTGCAATTCCTGCCTCGTCAATATTCGTGCGTGCAAGTTCCAGCATTGGCTGGGAAGGATCGACGGCAACGAATGACCATAGTGGCTCCAGTGTCGCGGCAGCAATGATTTCTCCTGCCGTTCCTCCAGCTCCTACGACCAAAATATGTTCCGGTTTTCCTTCACCCAAAGAGGCAGAGAGCATACAGGCAGAAAGCTCATGGCACGCATCGTATCCGGCAAGGGCAATTCGGCTTTGTCGGGCATACTCCCCTGCACGGGAAGCGTCAAATTTAGCGGCGGAATTAAGTGTCATTCAGTCTCCGGTCAATTATCTAAGGTATGGGTAATCGATTCACTTAGAAGTATGATAAAAGATTAATAGTAATTACTTCTGGTAATGATATGACTCAAAGTCTGATTTCCATGCTAAATCATGACCGACTGACGGCCTTTCTGAAAGCCTTTCCGTTGGTTGCAATGCATTGTGATGTAGCAGAATGTGCAAATCTTTTAATCATCGACGTCGGTAGTTCAGGTGAGCCAACACATTTACTTTATCGTGCCCGCACATCCGGTAAATTACCTGCAGAGGTAAAGTTATGCGCTGCAGCCAGGATAGATTTTGGCGGTACCGATAATCCACTGGTCGGCGCATTACCAGACGAGATCTGCTTTTCAATGGCTGATATGCCGCAATTATTTGGGCTGTCCCAACTCCTCGTCACCGAGAGCGACACGGTCCGGTGTGGCGGAGGGACAGTTCGAGCTCATCTGTGTGGAATTGTTGTTGTGCTGGTCATCCGCCAGGCAATAGCTACTGGGACTGTTGATGGCGGACTGTTAGCGGGACTGGCGCACCCTAAACTTTATCTGAGTCTTGTTGCCATGCATGACAACCCAGAACAGAACTGGAAGATCTCCGACCTGTCAGCCATCACGGGACTGTCCAGAGCACAATATATTGAAGTCTTCAGAAAAATTGTGGGACAAACACCCGGCGTATATTTAACCAGCTGGCGCTTGTCCCTGGGCCGGGCCAAACTGCGAGAGGGGCATAGCGTAAAAACTGTCGCCTCTATGGTTGGTTTCGGAAGCGCCGCAGCATTTTCGCGTGCATTTACGCGTAAATTCGGCCACTCGCCTGGCACATGCAAATCTCAAAGAGAGCGAATTTAAGCAGCTATTTTGGGCAACTCTTTGCTGTAGCCGCCACTGGTCGTAACAGTGGGCAGCTTTGTGCCAGAAGCGGACATTATATTAGTGGGGAGAAACCTGCTCCCCACTTTTGTTGATGATGCTACGCACAACCCCGTGTTAATTTGTTCTGGGTGTCCTGTTTAACCAGAGCAAAACTCCGACGCCTCCCAGACTGAACAGAGAAATGCTGTACAGAGCAGTAAAAGCACCAAAATTCTGCGCTATCACACTGGTTATACCGGTAGAAATAGCCGCGGTCAGAACCTGTCCGCGCCATGCAAGTGCACTGGCTTTGGCGACCTGAGTTTCTGCGAAGTTCTTAAGTACGCCGAACGTACCTAAAGCAAAAACAATATTCGAACCCATGTGTGCACTGAAAATCATAATAAGCCCGGCGTACGGAAAGCCGGCGGACAAAGGTAATAAAAAATAACTACAGATGTATCCGCCCAGGCATAGCAACAACAGCCTGTTATTAGCGGAATAGCGCTGCAATTTACCAGCATTAAGTATTAGCGGGCCGCAGAGTTGTCCGAGGCTGCGCGCAAAAAGCAGCGGCAGTGCCAGCTCGGCTGACTCTTCTGGCCTTATTTCCTGTGCAAGAGCAGGTAAAAGCGCCATTGCGGGAGAACCCACAGCTGCTAGGGCAGGTAAAAGCATAACGCTTCGTTTTTGCAGGGGAGATAAACATCGCCAGAATAACTTATGCGTGTCAGGCACCGCTTTTTCAGGTTGCAGCTCCATCGCCTGAAAAACAGAGGCTGACATCAGAAGCAAAGCAGCAGAAGCGACAAAACTCACGGCATCAATGGCAAGGAGATTCAAAGGAGAAATCAGGTCGAACAGTAAAACGCCCAACCCGGTACCCAGCAAAACCTGTGAGGCAAAAATTATCGTTTCCATGGCGGTTGCTGCAGGTAGTTCGTCATGCGGTAATCCGCGTTTAAACAGCAGCGTTAGAGCTGGGTAACTCATGCCGCTGAATAGCGCTTCCGAACACTGCACCGCAAGCAGAGCCGGAACGTTATGATGTAGCAAACCATATAGCGGAAAAATAAGTGCAAGCAGGCCGAGCAGCTCTGTAAAAATCAGGATTCGGAGTGGTGAAACCTTCTTACACAGGGCTTCGCCCAGGATGCTCCCTATAAAACTGGGCAGCATTGACAGCATATAAACCATCGTCAGAGTCGCAGGAGAAGCCTGCCAGTGTAAAAGTTGTCCAAAAACAATTACCTGAGTAAGTCCATTACCAAGGGATGACAGGATATAGGCAAAACCAAGGAAGCGCAGCCAGTCATGACTACGCAGTGCGCGAAAAAGCGCAAGCAGCAAAGTATTCATGCGGAAAGATTCTCACCTTAAATAACAGAAGCCCACACAGCCCACAGGCAATGCGGAAAGCAAAAACTGTTAAAAGACAGAATCTTTACATTGGATAATTTACTTTCATGGAAGCAGATACGACATTGTATCACACAAAAAGCAGGCGGTATTCCCGAAGCCTGAGCGTCCGCTTCTCGCTGTGAGTTCAACGGGTCGTTGCAACGCTATCCTTAATCAAGGGGGACGTTGCCATGAAACGAAGAACGCGCATTAACTACACGCCAGAACAGAAAGCGATTATCTGGGACCGGTATAAGCAAGGTGATTCCCTGCATGATATCGCCAGAATGTTCGACAGATATCATTCTTCTATTATGCCCACTATCCACCAGACTGGTGGATATCGTCCCCCTGTCCGAAAGCGGCATCCGTTAGCTCTTTCACTTGATGAAAGAGAGGAAATATCCAGAGCGCTGGTAGAAAAAATCAGCATCAGAGCGATCGCAAACAAGCTATCGAGAGCACCTTCAACGATTAGCCGCGAGATCAAGAGGCACGGTGGTGCAAAACAATACCGTGCATCAAAAGCGGATACTGCTGCGTGGGAAAATGGTCTGAGACCAAAACCTTGCAAGCTAATTGAAAGACCCACACTGTGTAAAATCATCGCAGAGAAGATGCATCAGGACTGGTCGCCGGAACAAATCGCCGGTTGGCTGAAACGCTGTTATCCGGATAATCAGGGAATGCACGTGTCACATGAAACGATATATAAAACGCTTTTTATACAAACCCGGGGGGCATTAAAAAAAGAGCTGCAGCAATGCCTCAGAAGCGGAAGAGCGGTTCGTAGATCCCGAACGTCATCACTTAAAGGGAAAGGATTAGGGAAAATCCCGAATGCGATACCTATCAGCGAAAGGCCACCGGAAGCCGCAGACAGAGCCATACCTGGTCACTGGGAAGGTGATCTGATCCAGGGCTCGAAAAACTCCTATATCGTCACCCTCGTAGAACGGCATTCCCGCTTTGTTATGCTAACCAAAATCAGAGACAACAAGACCATAACGGTTATATCTGCGCTCATCAGACAAGCCCGGGAATTACCTGTTGAGCTTTATAAAACACTAACATGGGATCGGGGGGCTGAAATGACCAGCCACACCCGATTTACTGTAGCGACAGACATTCAGATTTATTTTTGTGATCCTCAATCTCCCTGGCAACGTGGCTCAAACGAAAATACGAACAGGTTGCTCAGACAATATTTTCCAAAGGGAACTGACTTATCGGTTCACAGCCAACAACGACTAAACAGTATTGCCAAGCAGCTCAACGAGAGGCCGAGAAAAACGCTAGACTATGAATCACCCGCAGAGCGGTTCAATCAATGTGTTGCGTCCATCAGTTGAACTCACAGCTCTAAGCGGACTGTAGTAGTAGCACAGCCACTAATGTTAATGGCTGAATCACCTGACTTGGAGCAGGTCACAGAACCTCGTAGTATAGCGCGGTGATAGCATTTCTCGCTTCATCTGCCAGGCGGTCTGGATACCCTGGCCGGCAAAGTACAAGGCTCCTCTCCCATTTTTCGCGTTGAGATGATCCAGGACCTCCATCAGTTTTTCGCTGTTTTGCCGCGGTGCATTATCGTCAAACAGATTTAGCTGAGCCACGCCCTGGCTGTAGAAATCCCCCAGCATCACTCCTGCTTTTTGATACCGGTAGCCTTCTTTCCAGGCAGCATCCAGACAACGTATCGCTGCTGCTATAATGTCCCGGCTGTCCTGGGTCGGTGTCAGCAACTTAACCGATGTGTTCTTGCCGTAATAGGGCTCATTCAGTGCAAATGGACTGGTTTTGACGAATGCGGAGATAAACCGGCAATACTGATGCTCACCGCGGAGTTTCTCCGCTGCGCGCGTTGCATAACTGCATATCGCCTGCCGCATCTCATGGTATTCAGTTATTCGCCCTCCGAACGACCGGCTACTGACGATTTCCTGTTTTACCGGCGCGAACTCCTCCAGACCAAGACAAGGCTCGCCGCGCAGCTCCCGCACGGTTCGCTCCAGCACCACATTGAAATGCTTCCGGATAAAACGAATATCGGTATCCGCCAGCTGAAGCACCGTTTTGATACCCATCGCTTCCAGTTTTTTACTGATACGGCGCCCAACACCCCAGACCTCATCAACCGGCAGAGCGGCCATCAATTTACGCTGTTTTTCGAAATTTGACAGGTCCACTACCCCACCGGTCTGCCGTTGCCACTTCTTCGCCGCGTGGTTTGCAAGCTTCGCCAGTGTTTTGGTTTGAGCAATCCCGACGCCAACTGTGAGATGTGTTCTGCTCAATACCGTCTCGCGAATCTCACGGCCAAACTCAGTGAGATCACAACAGTTACGGACTCCAGTCAGATCGCAAAATGCTTCATCGATGCTGTAAATTTCGCACCGTGGGGATAGTTCTTCGAGCGTTGTCATCACACGGTTCGACATATCTGCATAAAGTTCGTAGTTACTGCTGAAACAGATCACGCCATGCCGCCGAAATTGCTCCTTTTGTTTAAAGTACGGCTCCCCCATTTTCACAATGGCCTTTGCTTCAGCTGATCTCGCAATCACGCAACCGTCATTGTTCGACAGGACAACCACCGGCCGCCCTTTCAAATCGGGTCGAAATACCGTCTCGCAACTTGCATAAAAAGAGTTCACATCACAGAGTGCAAACATATTCAGCCTGCGGATTTTATGATGTAGGTGACGACGCCGAACACATCAAGCGTATCTTCACTACCGACTATAATCGGGGAATAGGCGCTGTTCATTGGGTTAAGCTGAACAGAAGGCCGGATCTGCAGCTTTTTGACAGTAAACTCACCGTCTACAGCTGCGATAACAATATCGCCGTGCTCCGCTTTACGCGAACTATCAACAACCAGAAGATCCCCCTCACTGATGCCGCCCTCGATCATGCTGTCTCCAGCTGCCTTAACGAAATACGTGGCGCTGGGATGGTTAATCAACAACTCGTTTAGATCAATTCGCTGTTCAACATAATCCTGCGCCGGGCTAGGAAATCCGCACTGTACCGGGTCGCTGAATAGCGGTATCAACAGGACCTCTCGGAGCTCAGTTGGTGTGTAAAACTTCATAACGCACTTCCTCGTGTTGACACTGTTCATACATACAGTATATATACTGTAAATATATCCAGTAAAGAGGAGTAAAAAATGTTTGTGGAACTGATTTATGACAAGAGAAACTTTGAGGGGCTGACCGGGGCAAGGGAGACTATTGCGGTTGAATTAACTAAGCGCATACACCGAATTTTTCCAGATGCCGATGTTCGCGTGAAGCCAATGATGACTTTGCCAGCGATCAATACTGATGCCAGTAAACACGAAAAGGAACAAATCAGTCGGGTTGTCCAGGAGATGTTTGAAGAGGCTGATATGTGGATGGTGGAGGAGTGATGGAAATTGCCAATGTAATTGTTTCAGGGTTACGTATCTATCTCCCCCCAGACAACATTTTACCCAAGCCATCAACTGATATGCTGACCTTTGCCGTTGTTAAGGATCCAGGCCTTATCTCTGACTACCTTTTGATGGTGCATAAGAATGGACGCTGGGAACTGGCCACGCCAAACTTTTATAAGGAGACTGAACAGGCCATTCTTGCAGCGGTCAAAATTGGAGACAAAATTTGGCAGTAGTTTATGAACAATATCTACATTTAGTGTATCTGCTCAGACTTGAACTGGCACATCTGTGGCACAGCCTAATCTGACAGGCAGCTCTGTGCCAGGAGCGGACGTTACTGGGGTTCTGAAAAGCACCTTTGTAATAGCCTGATTAGCTTGCCCCTTTATGTATGTTAATCTGAAGCCAATAAAACAATTATGTCGGAGAGCGTATGCAAGGTCCAGATCCACTAAATAAGCATCCAATGCTGGGGTTTCCTCAGGTTTGTTTCATCAAAAATACTGTGACGAATCCAAACATTATCATTGGCGATTTCACCTATTACGATGACCCAGAAGACTCTGAGAATTTTGAACGAAATGTTCTGTATCACTTCCCTTTCATCGGTGACAGACTGGTTATCGGTAAATTTTGCGCTATAGCAAAAGGTGTCCAATTCATTATGAACGGTGCGAACCACAAGTTATCAGGCTTCTCTACGTTTCCATTTTATATTTTCGGAAATGGATGGGAAAAGGCGATGCCAAAGCCTGAAGATTTGCCGTACAAAGGTGATACGATAATCGGAAATGATGTCTGGATAGGTTACAAAGCGCTGATCATGCCTGGCGTGAAGATCGGCAACGGCGCGATTATTTCCTCCCAGGCTGTTGTTACCACCGACGTGCCTGCTTATACCATTGTCGGTGGAAACCCTGCAAAAGTGATTAAATCACGATTTCCAGATGAAATCGTAATCGAACTGGAAAAATTAGCGTGGTGGGATTGGTCTGTAGAAAAGATAACTAAACACCTCCCGGCAATAATGTCTAATGACATTAATACGCTTCTTACAATCGAGTAATCTGAATTGGTACGGCCAGTCGACATCTCGTTTAAAGCAGCTACTGGATCGTCTCACTGGCCGTTCTGTGCCAGGAGTGGAAGTTCTATATTCACTAGAATATGGCAGGTTCAGGCATGGTGATTCATCATTAAGCGCTGTTACCGTTCTATCAGCGTAATATCCTGGAAAGGATGAAATCCACACGTTCCTCTACAGAAACGCATGGTAATTCAATCAACTGATAGTCATATATACGGTATGCTTTCACCATCGCGTGATATGTCGCGACGGCGACATCGAAAGATTGCTTGCGCTCTGTATCCTGTACATATATGTCACGCCAGGGTGGTGCAATAAATACGGTACGGTTATAACGAAATTTCGCAATGGCGTTATCCAGATGCCTCGGTATGGTAAGTTCTTCAAGGCTTAAATAACCCGCAACATCAGGAACTCCACGATCGAAGAAGCATGGTCGTGTTTGCCCTTCCGCTTCGTGCCACGAACGCATTTCCCAAGATAGCATGAGCTCTGCAAAAGCTGTTCGATTGGCCCACGGCAATGCATCACCCTCTATGTTAATCTGGTCCTGTATAACACCTCTTCCGGCTTCTTTTGAACACCAATACCCTCGTTTTATGATCGTATCAATTATCGTGCTTTTTCCTGACCCCGGGCCACCCGTCAGAATGAAACGATGTTGTAAAGCTGAAGACATTGAACCCTCCCAAACATTTATAGACGCGATAAAGCAGCAATATTGATGGCGTACTTTCCGCGCGTCGCCATATTACCTGTTGATGGCATGACTAACTACGTTTTATCCTGACTCGCATGTCCTCTTCTCGCTCAAAGCTGACTGTCAGATTTTTTTGTACTGTAAGAGAATCCTAGCTTGTTCAGAAGAAATGGCACCAGTAAAAAATCCCCGGCAGCATCTGCCAATGTAGCCATTGATCACCTACTGGCTCTTGCATACGGCCCGAGGGTGATCGGCCTTACCCTGCGGGAAAATACTTGTAAATTGTCTTCACACCCACCCCGATCACATCAGCCACCTGCTGCCGGGTAGCGCCGTTCTCAATCATACGACGGCCACTTTCAACAATTTCCGGTGTCATCACCCGACGGCGACCACCAATCCTCCCCTGCTCTCTCGCCGCAGCCAGTCCAGCTCGGGTGCGCTCCACGATCAATTCCCTTTCCATCTCCGCCAATGCGCTCATGACGTGGAAGAAGAAACGGCCTGCAGCTGTACTTGTATCAATGCTATCGGTGAGGCTCCGGAAATTAACTCCTCTCGCCTGCAGTTCCGATACCAATGTGATCAGATCGCGCACGCTGCGCCCCAGCCGATCCAGTTTCCACACCACCAGCACATCACCTGCTTTTAGCCGCCTCAGAGCGCGCTTTAATCCCGGCCTTCGGGAGTTCTTCCCGCTCGCCGTATCTTCGAAAATCAGCTCACATTCTGCACGAATCAGTGCGTTTTTCTGTAAATCGAGGTTCTGATCCCCGGTGGACACCCGTGCATAGCCAATCAGCATCATGTAACCCTTTGAAATAGCTGATTGTAAAAAGCCCAAGGCTTTCGCACAAACCCTCGTTTAGGCGAAGACTCTTTTTGGAGCAAAAAACATGGCCGAACTTAACCCGCCGCTGGGAACGACGACGCCGGAAATATTTTTAGATAACGTTAAGCGGGCCGACCGACTGGTGAACGGCCCGGCGGCCACCGTTCCCGATCGCGCCGGCGAGCCGCTCGATACCTGGCGCCAGATGATGGCGAAAAACGATGAAATCCGGCAGAACATCATTCCGCTCAATAAGCAGTACCAGACGCTGGCGGAAGCGCAAAATGATATCGCGAATATTCCTCCCGGCTCTACCACCTATTACCGCAGCCCGGATAATAGCGCGCTGGCTATTGAGATCATGAACGTTAGTGGGACGCTGCAACCTACCGGGCGCCGTATGACTTCACAGAAAGCCGTAGAGGGGATTATTCCCAGCCTGGTAGGGCCCGGCGTGAACCTGTTCAACAAGGGTGCGGTGATCTCCGGTTTCTATCTGTTTGAGGGGACGGGAATTCCTCGGGAAAATCCCGATTACTGTTATTCAGAAAAAATTATTGCCGTTGCTGGCGGTGCATATACCTCCAGAACAATGACCCGAGTGGTCAGCTTTTTTGACAGTAATGATAATTTTTTATCTGATTTGTCATCGGTTCTGGCGTTTACTGTTCCTGCCGGCACTGCATATTTCATTGTTTCCGTACCACTGGTAAATATTGATGCGTATCAGGTAACGTTCGGTGCAGGTGAAATGCCGTACAGGGCTTACCAGTCTGTATTGCGGAATGAAATCAAAGGCGCGCCAACAAATACGTATAAATCACTGGGGTTTGCTAACGGGAAAAATTTGTTTAACCCTGCCGAGGCTATGGCCGGAGTGCATCTTTCCAGTATCGGTACCATCCTGACAGATACCGATACCAGCATGACCGTATCAGGGTATATTTCCGTCGATCCAGCGGTGCCGCATTGTGTCGATCACCCGTGGAAAGCTACAGCATACTACGACGCTAAGGGCATGTTTATCAGCCGCCAGTATGATTCGTCCTATTCAACAAAACCTGTCAATCCGCTGGTAATACCGCCTACCGCCGCCTATATGCGGATAGAAATTCCTTCTGTCGTGTTGTCTGTCACCATGGTGGAAAGGAATAACAAGGCCACCGAATTTGAACCGTTTAAAACTAAGGCTCCTTCGGAATTTTCTGGGGTGCCGGTAGTCTTTTCTGACCCCGTAAAGGCTCTGACTGAAACAGACCTATACGGTCCCGGTACGAACCTGTTCAATAAGAACAAGGTGGTTGATGGTTATATCAACGAGTTCGGTGCATGGTTCCCGGTTCCGGCGGCCAGTGGGTCCATATACATCACGTCGGAATACATTAAAGTGTCGGCGGGTGATGTTCTAAGTTCAAGCCGGTCGATGCGTTTCATTAACTTCTACGACTCGGATAAAAAATATCTTTCGTCGGTGTCGGCGGTTAATGTTGTTACTGCCCCCACGTCTGCGGAATATGTGAGAGTGACTACACTCCTGTCAAACAAAGATGCGATGTTTATAGCCAAATCGCCAACACTGCCACCCGTTGAAGACTATGTGCATGTCATGCGTAAAGTGCTTCCTGACGGTTTTCAGATTCGTATTCCAGGCGATATCGTTAATGGCGATGAACTGGATATTAATTTTGTTTCACATGGTTTAATGGCGCTGGGGAAAAACATTTTTAACAAAGAAACGGTTCAGTCTGGGTATATCAATGAATCAGGCTCCGTTATTTCCCCCGATTCACGGTATGTGTATTCAGATTATATCCCACTCGACTACAACACTGCGTATGCGCTCGTAGTTGGTGCCCGATTTATTGCGTATTACAACGCCAGTAAAGCGTTCATCCGCGCTGACGCATCATCTGTGCAGACGCTGACATCGTTCGTTACTGATTCAACAATCGCATACGCACGGATCACTTTTGGAGCAGACCGATATAACGATGCACAGGTTGAGAAGGGGGCGACCGCAACCGTATTTGAGGAGTATGCGTACTACTATCTTTCGGAGATGCCCGACGGAACGCCGGTAAAAATGAAAGGCTCTGGTGAGGTAACGACAGAGACAATCCCGGATGTTTTTGGTATTGAGCGCCTCCGTGAAACGCATATGCGAATGACCAAAATGACGTTTGGTGATGCTGTGCGTCAGGTTACGGCAATGTTGGGCGACAGCTACACTAGGATGTCACCACGTTATGTGCTAAAAGTGGCGCAGTTGCTGTGGCGATATTTTAACAATACAGGTGCAGCTGCCACGGTTCCTCCGGTCGGGTTCGGATGGCGCTCATTTGGCTTTGACAATAATGGCGACAACACAGATGTAATGGGTACATCAGTCGTACAGTCCGGATTTACCTGTGCTTACAACACAGGGCATGGGCCGGATATTTCGTCTGTGACGGCGGCCGCCAGCGGTGCAACGATTTCATACAGCCAGAATTTTGCGCTGGGTTTTGACTCTTTCCTGTTCGCAGAGGGCGGTTCTGGAGTGATTCAGTACCAGGCTACGGGGGGCGAACCGGTCACAATTGACCTTTTGAGTTATCCGGCGGGGATGCAGATTTTGCCACTGGCGCTGCCGACAGTTGGTAGCGGTACGGTAACGTATACCGTCATCACCCCGCCGGTGACGCTGTACGGGGCGAACATCCTTAATCAAACCGCGTCGGGTGTATTAGTTCATAAAATGGGGGGTAGTGGTTCTCATACTAACCACTGGGTCAACGCGATGGATCAGAGATGGCTTGATGCGTTTGAGAGTCTGGGTGCCGATCTCGTGACGATAATGCTGGGAACTAACGACCAGGGCGCGCAACTGTCTGCCGGAACATTCCGTACCAATATTCTCACGATGATTGATCGTGTGCGTTCCGTGCGGCCGACTGCCGATATTTTACTGATTTGTCCGGCAGAGAATAACCGACCAACGGGTAATTCAATTCCTATGACAACCTATGCGGAGGTGATGTACAAAATTGCGCGGGATGACAGGGATGTGGCTTTTTTGAATCTGCAGGCGTCCTTCGGTTTAAACCATGCAGATTATTCCGCTGGCTCAGCCAGACCGTGGATGATAGGTGACGGGTTACATCCTGACCCGTCAACAGGAGGGTACGCTATTGCGGGGGCAATCGCTCGGGCCCTGAGCGTACCGGTATTTTTGAAATAGAAAATAGCGGCTATCGATGATGATAGCCGCAGCCAGGTCAGAAAGTTACAGAGGGGAATTTAGCTTGGACGCATCGCAGGAGATAAGCATGCACTGTGGCCTGTTCCTCCTCAGACAATACCCGATCAAACACCAGGTAGGCACCTATCCGGCTTGTAGCCGTAGTTGAGCCCCATAACCCCACGCCTCCCTTACCAACCCGGATATTTGCCGGCGCTCGCTCAAGAGGGCCGGTTAACATCGTACCCGTTACGATATTGTTCGTCCTGTCTGTCAGGGTGCTTTTTCCACCATCAAGAACCAGACTCAGCAGCATCGGTTTTTCTTTGTGAAACGTTGATACATCACCGTACGCCACACCGTAAATATCGGTCGAGGTATTGTGATACCCCTGAGACAAACGCATCACACCACTGGCTTCAATAAGTATGCTGACACCAGGGTGATTATTTGCACTCGTGCCGGTATAGCTTCCCATAACAATGCGCTGTGATGCGTCATTATTTGGATCGAAAAGCGCAAACCACGTTTGGGCCCCACTGTCAGGAATGCCGAGGTTCAGGTGTGCAACCGACGCGTTATTAGAGAATGAAACAAATGGCGTTCCATCAATAAACGATGGTGAGCCAACAGTGATGGGTAAATCTTCACCGGGCATTAAATTATTTCCGATCCCGGTATACGTAAATATTTCCGCCCGGCGAAGGGTCGTTGTATCAAATCCTGGCGAATAACCATCAGGCTCTGAAATGCTGGATTCAGTATTATTGGTGTAAAGCGTAATACCCATGATGATTTTCCTTATGCTGCAATCGTGGTAATGACCTGAGCCCAGGCCCAGTTATGAAGTGGGTACGGTTTCCCCACCAGTTCGGGGATATTCTCATCGGCGTACTGGCCGCTACCCGCGATATAAACGTAATTTTCCGTAGCCAGGAACGGATCGCTGTCTTTCAGGCAGCCATTACCGTTATGCACCGTCTTATCGGCATACCAGATTTTCACGGTACCGACGGCGGTACGGCTGAATGTCAGTTTCACTACCGTATCTGAGGCGATTTCAGCCGCGGCAATGGGAAGTGATCCGTTGTCATCGGTAGCACGATACCCCTTATCGGCGTAAGTGGTCGCTGTCCTGCCAACATAGGGCGTCCCCCACTGGAGGGGAGGATAAGGAACCGCATAAGAGAGCAAGCCAACATTCCCCTTAACTTCCGCGCTGACGCAATGTAACGGTTCCCAGCCTTCGCCCAGGACAAGCACACGGAATGCGACCTTTGCATCCTGCTGAGACCGCCACCGATACCCGTTGCTGGTTAAATGACCGCCTTTATCCGGCAACTGGTAGGTAGTACCGGATCCGTAAAAATTCCCGCCAGCCGTCACCAGGTCCAGTTGGGCCATCCCGATCGCAAGTTCGTTGGTATCGCTGGTATATCCCGCCCCGGTCTGGCTCATGAACACCGCAGGGGGATTTTGCCCCGCGCAAAAATCGGCCACCAGGTCATCGTAATATTTGAGGAATAACGACTTCCATCCCACACGGGTACCATCGCCGCCATATGCAGGGTTGTAGTTCCATTGCCCCTGATCGAACAGAATAGCGCCGATACCAAACGATTTACCCTGGCTGTCCGCAATCGCTTTAATTTTGGTCACAGCCTCACGAACGCGGTTATATAACTCAGGGCTGGCCCCTTTCGAAAGGGCTTCAATGGTCCTCCCGTTCACCCCGCAACTTGCCAGTACGAATGCGCGAGAGGGATCAGTTAGCAACGACATCTGCCGCAGGAACAACGCCCGAAGCATGTTAACTGTCGCCACTGCACCTTCACCTTCGTTAGGTGCGCCGGCAGGTAACGCAGAAATTTGCGCTGTAGTCAAAATCGTGGAGCCGTCAGAACTTTGTACAACAGCCTTTAGCGGCTTCAGTTCCGGCGTGCCGACGGGGGTGAAATTCGCGGCGGTCCTGCTGTTTGGCCGCGGGCTATCACCCAGCATCAGGTTACCCAGATTCTCGTAAACACTCGTGCTCAGCGCCGGGAACCCCTCCTGAGTCGATTCCAGAGACTGGCCCGAGCCCAGAATTAACGTAAGTGCAAACACAAGACGCTCGATATCTGTGTTATACCGGCTGCGGACCTTACTGTAATAGTTGAGGTTCTCGGCATTCAGAATATCGATCCTGTCCTGCTGCGACATTCCGCCCCCGCCACCGACCCAATTCCCGTATTTATCGACAACGGTTTTGGTTCTGCCAATGATATCGGCTGCCTTGATAAATTCAGGGCCAGAGATATCGATCCGGGCATTACCGCCGTCAAACACAATCCCTGAGTGGGACAGTTTCGCAGCATCAGTACCGAACGCCCCGGCAACTGTCGCACGCAGACTCCTCGGAGCAACAACGCCATTTTCATCAATGATCGTCAACCGTTGCCCAATAAAGTTTTGAAAGTAAAACCCAGCCTCCTCGGAGAATTTCAGATTGAACCCGGACAATTCAATTCCGTCAGGTTTTATGCGGGTGAATTTTGTCCCAAATTCCCCGGTAGTCAGCGCGTAAAACTGGCGCCAGCCAAGTAAATCGACAACTTTGAAAATCACGTCGCTGGCGTCACCCTTCTTAATTGTCTCATTCAGCGTTTTGATCTTCTCGTTGGCCTGGTATTCCGAAGAAACCCATTCTGTACCTGTCCAGAGATATTGCTCCCCGGCGCTGGTATCTACGGCCAGCACGTTGGCTTTATCCGGGGTGTAGGCCAGCAATTCATCACGCGAGCCAAACCCCAGGGCGCCGCCGTTTTCCTGGAAGTTATCGAGCGTATCCTCCATTTTTTGTTGCTGAAGTCGCCAGGAGTCCAGCGGCTCGCCGGCGCGATCGGGGACGGTGGCCGCCGGGCCGTTCACCAGTCGGTCGGCCCGCTTAACGTTATCTAAAAATATTTCCGGCGTCGTCGTTCCCAGCGGCGGGTTAAGTTCGGCCATGTTTTTTGCTCCAAAAAGAGTCTTCGCCTAAACGAGGGTTTAAGCGAATAAAGTTAATCGGGGGTTTTAGTGGGTGTTACGCGACGTTGCCGGGGTATGTGGCGTTGTCGTACTGATAGAAAATCTCGGAATATTGTCGGGCTGTTATCGAGCAGGTACCGTCTGACGGCGATCCTATTTCGTCAAAAATGGCATCGTAATAACTGCGTGTGGAGCTGCAGAAAATGAGCCGCGGTGGTTCGATACACGGATCATCCAGGATGATGTCATCAAAGCCCGCCTGCCAGGGAACGGAAAGTTCGTAATCCCCTACCCGCGTGGCCACCAGCAGCCCTGATGCGGATCCGTCCTGATAACGTAAAAGAGCCCGTGGATTTTCAAACGACCAGTCGAGCGGCTCTGTTACCGAAAACGTTGTCTGTCCGCTACCGGTGGACATATCGACGACAAGAGTGCTCACTGTGTTATTACCCGGAATATCATCGGTGAGCAGGATGCGATCGCCGAACTGATAAACGAGCGCTTCAAGCTCTGTACTGGTCGAGTGCCCAAGCCGCTGATGCAGATACTTCATCAGACGACGCATGCCAATTCGATATGCACGATCCGGGTCGAGAACGCCGTCAAGCGTATATTTCTCCACTTTTATCGGTGTCGGATTGTCTGGCATACGGCATTGCACCGTCTCCTCAGCCCAGGTCGTGCCGTTGATATAGGTCACATCAACACCGTCATAGTCATCGGCTGAAGGCGCCGTGAAGGATGTTTGCAACTCTTCCGTCATTTCATGAGGACTGATAATACCGGACCAGCTTTTAATCCCTTCCCGACCGACCGATGCCAGCCCGTCACTCAGCAGGAAATACGATTTCCCCGCATTGGTGATTTTCTGCAACATTTCGAGTGCCGAAATGCTGTCACCCGTAGCGTAGTCAAAATACTCGCTACCTGGCGACCAGTAGGTTGACTCCAGCATATCAATTGCCTCGGTATCCATGGCCAGCCCCAGAGAGCGACCTACGTGATACAGTGCGCCGGAGATGCTGCGCGCGGTGCCTGTTTCATAAATTCGTGTACCAACAACGCTCACCCGACGATCGGACTGCGCCGCCAGTTTTCCCCCTGTCTCGACCGTTGCTCCCATGAGGGTGACTCCGGCATAAGAGGACGGACGAGCCAACAATCTCCCGCGCAGCGCCTGCCAGTACATAGAATCACGGGCATTGTTACTGCCTTGCTCATTCTGGCGCCTCATACGGACCTCGACCAGCGCCGGAGTTGACAACGTAACCCGGTGCGTATAGCCCAGCGCATTCACGTTTTTCTCAGCATACGGGAAGGAGAGTGTTTGCCACCCTCCTCCGGTTCCGTATGCACGATATTGAACATCGATACCGGTGTGGCGAATACGTTTTTTGCCTTTACTGTCAAACCCGCAAAGCCCGCTGGGGAAAGAAACGTTCACTTCGAATGCGTCAACAACCTCATTTTCAGGACAAGCTAGGAATGGTCCCATCCAGGTATCGTTATCGTTGATACCGGTGGCCTGATAGTCGATCATCGTGCGCGGAGCAAATCCCAGCCAGGTGGGGTCGATAACGCCATCAATCAGGCGCTGAACGGTTGCAGTAGTACCGTCAGCATCCGCAATCCGGTATTCGCTCCCACGATGGGATAGTGACAGGCGCTGTGTTCCCTCCGGTATTCCGGAGAACGCCGCTCCGCTGGCGCTGCCATACGCCAGTGTGACACTAGCCGTAATTGCCGGGCTACCACCAGAGGATGCGGCGCCAGAAGTGAACACAGGACCACTACCAAAGACAGAAACCGGTAACGTTGATGATGCAATGCTTCCACCGAGCCATGGACTAGAAGCCTCTGCAATCAGCACAACACCGCCACCATCCTGCGCCAGTAATCCAGACCCTGTCAGGCCCTCGTTTATTACCGCCAGCAGGCCGGA
Organism: Enterobacter sp. JUb54; assembly: GCF_014298075.1. Lineage (GTDB taxonomy): Bacteria > Pseudomonadota > Gammaproteobacteria > Enterobacterales > Enterobacteriaceae > Klebsiella > Klebsiella lignicola. The sequence continues at coordinate 1,070,806 of NZ_CP060418.1, read as the reverse complement.
CATATTCACATAATCTGCAACGAGAGAAATTGTGTATACGAGTCCCTGCCAGGTGATCGTAAAGGTCTGGCCTGCGCCGGAGTAATCATACGTAGTGGGTGATGCACTGGCTCTCAGGCTGGCAGAATTCCCGCCGGTTCCCGGAACAGCATCCTGTTTTGCCGTGTACGTCGCTAGATTTAGCTCATACTCCGCACCGCCTATCTCCAGCGTCACCGGCATTCCCGGATACGGGATAATTTCATCCAGAGAATTGCTTGCCAGAACGCTGTAGCCTGAAGATGTTGAGACGAGAAAGTTCATTGGGGCAACGATCGTGACAATGGCACCTTCAACCCACGACTCAGGCAACGCGTTGCCGTCATCGTCATCATCATTGCCATCGTCCAGTCCGTTAAACGTCACCGATGCGCCCGAAACAGTCATGCTGTCGGCATTGATATCCGTGGAATCAGGCGATGTCTGAGCCATATCAAGGCCGCTGCCGCTGGATGTGCCGCCAACTTCAGTGGAGTTGAACCAGTTTTCACTACGGTGATCGCCAGACACATCCGCGCCTGGAGAGAAAATGTTATGGGCAAACCTGGCACCAAGAGAAGTTGCAGGTGTTGACCCTACGCGGATATCGCCCTTGGTAAACGCGATATTCCCAACACCCAGGCAAATCAACATCTCAACGACCATGCGGGTCGGGTCGTTTGGATCGAAGCGCGTTACTGGCTGCACCATGTAATCAGGGTAAATGCGATATCGTCCAAACAGTTCACGGATAGCATCCCCGAGTTTTGCCGTATTTGCCTTTGCCGGATTTAAATCGAGCCCAAGGCCATTGGCCGATGAATAACCGCCCCCCTTATCCAGAGTGGACATCATATAAATTGAGTAGGCAGCAGAGGCGACAGCAACTGCAACAGCAGCCCAGGCGGCTATTTCCAGCCCGGTACCATAGGGAACAGGATAAATTCTGACATCACTATCCGGATTTAGCAGGCATAGTGGCCATGCGTTCGAATGAACTGGTTTTCCGTTCACCTCAACAGCAATCGGATGCACTTTGGCTTTTGAATAGCCAGCTACGTTCTTCAACATCCAGTCGTGCAAAGTCATGGTGCCGTGTTCATGCCGTTCCAGTGGCTCACCCGGGAGCCGGGAGGGATAAATACGGATCGTCATTGCCAGAACTCCACTTTGATAAACCGTCGCTTAAAACGCCACACAGGCATAAATGTCACGTTTGAACCGGGATTGCATTCCGCGACCTGCAGCTGATTATCAAGCATCACCACGACTCCCACGTGTGTCACGGCAGATCCGGAATAGCAAGCCGCTCCAGCCCCCTCACAAGGCTCGCAGCGCTCGAGGCGTAGCATCAGCTTTCTCGCCTCGCGGTCGAGCCCTCCACCATCTTTTGTGACGCCGGCAAAGTCTGGCCATTCAGGCAGCCCGAGATCCCGCCGGATTTCATTCACGATGCCGAAACAGTCAAGTTCGGGGTGCACCCGGCCGCCCTTCAGCCAGATGACTGAACGGTATTTCTCAGGATTGAACATGGAAGAACCTCAATTCATGTAACGTAAACCGGGGAATTCATTCAGCGTGTAGCGAAAGCGAGGCCAGGCTGTGTCGAGTACATTCATGTAACCCGCAGTGATTTGCGCCTGTATGGCTGTCCATGAACCCGACTTAATCGCCAGGGTGTAAGGCACCGTCGCTGGCGCACTCAGGTCCGTTGAAATGTACTGGCGATATGTCAGCGAGGCGTTATCCAGATTACTGAGCGCGTTACGTATAGACGTACTCACTTCGCCATCGATATTACTTATAGCGAACTGCAAATCCTGGGTGCCGTCGCTATTTCTGGCTGGCAGGGCAATATCAATAGCGGAAGCTATGAACGTGATGGTGTCGCCGTTCTCGGTCGCCGTAGTAATATCCTCATAACCTTTGCAAAAATAGTAAACGGAATCACCAATACTGATTTGCAACGTTTCAATGATGACTTCCGAACCGTCGCTGGCATAAAGCCGATCAAGAATCGTCATGCTTAGGCCACTCTTTGTTAAGCGCAATATCAAGCAACGAACTACCGACAATCCACTCAGGGTAATTTCCCCAAGGCGCAGGCATAAGCGGCCGTTCCCACAGTTCCAGCGTGGCGGAATAACGCCAGTAGATTGGTGCTACCAGCACCGGACCTTGATAGATATCCGTAAAGCGGCATTTGTAGAACTTTACGCCTGCGGGGGTCTGTAACTTCATCATGAACCAGGCAGCACCATCGGAGAGAGCATCCCGGAACCATGATTCAAACGCCAGACCCTGAGCGTCAGTCTCCATAAACCAAGCAACGGTCGCCTGAGTCGGGGTTGATGTATACGCCCGACGCTGACGCGCGCGACCGGTAATCTTTTCGGTACGTTTCAGGGGGCTAACCGGCTGGAATCCATATCCATCCTTAAGTGGCATCGGTAGGTAGTCATGCGGGTAGAAGATGTCGGCCATATTATTCCTTATACCCCCTTACATAGCGGCTTTTCAGCGCTTTTCCAAATTCACCCTTTGGAGTAATCACCTCACCGGCCATTTCGGATTTGATTTGCTTTGATAGCTGCTTACTCATTAATCCGTTGTTTTGGTTAAGGGTCGATGTCAGTTGCTCAGGAGTGATTCCCTGCAGATTATTGTTCTGCACTATCGGGGCGTGAACAATCGTCTTCTGGCTACTGTTGACGTTCTGCACTCCGGTACCAAAACCAGAACGACCTAGCGTCGCATCCAGCGGCTGACCATTTCGCAACGCTTCAAGTTGAGTGACGCCGATCCTGTTCGTTGACGCCTGGTCAAAGACATACTCGCCTTTGTGGACAATGCCGGCTGGCTGATACTTCCCGCCGGGACCGGTATAGCCACCAGAAGCGAAGCCAACGCCTGCAGCGCTGGTTATGCTGGAGGTTATTGTGGACATCAGGGCAATAACCTGTGCAACAGCTGCAAGGTTAGCCGGGAAAGGTAATCCGGCCAGCGCTTGCCCCATTGCCATAGGAAGTTGCAGGGCAGCTTGTGCGATCGCAAACGCTTTCTGCGTTACGAATGCCGCCTTATACATTGCTGACTGCTCACCAAACATTGTCCCCATCGAATCAGTGATGCTTGAGAAGGAGTTTTGTGCGGATTGCATCTGCGCAACGTAGACTGCCGTGCTTAACGCTTCCTGGTTCTGCTGGCCCTGTTGCTGCAAGGTCAGTAACTGTTGCTGCTTCTGCTGCTCATTCAGGACGGTGCTCTGCGTTATCGCCTGCTGTTGCTGATTCAGCCAGTCTGCATAATCAATCTGGGCCTGTTTCAGCTTATCAATGACTTCGAGCTGCGGATCAATTTGCAGCCCTATCATGTTCAAGCCCTGACCAGACAGGTCGCTATTCGTCGCCCCCGAAGTGAGCGTTCCACCAGCCTTGTTCACACCTGATATAACGGAATCCGGAAGCACTGATTTGCTAATCAGATCACTGGCTTGCTGTCCTGCGGCTTCAGGGGACAGTCTTTTGAGATCAACCATCTTTTGCAGGATTTCGAGGCGCTTTTGCAGCGTCTCATTTTGCCGCAGCTCCTTCGGCGCAATTTGCTCCTGCATCTTCCGATAATCGTCCAACGTCTTAACAGAGTTTTGCAGTGCCTCCTGCTGCTTGTAGGCCTGCAGGATTTCATCAGAACGGGAAAGGAGTGACTTCTGGTCAGCTGTGAGCTGTGTTTTAGACTTGAGGTCAGCGATCTGTTGCTCGAACTTAACCCGAGCCTGTGTTGCGCTGTTCAGCTTATCGCTCGCGTCCAACTGAGACTGCATAGCGGCAGTCTGCTGATTGATTTGATCAAGTAACCGAGTAGCTGCGTCCTCGGTAAAGGCTTTACCCTTTGGCGTTTTGGGTGATTTCGGGTCTTTATACAGCTCGTTAATACGAGAAACATTTTTTGCATATTGCTCTGCAGTAATTGAGCCAGCCTTCAGGAACTCGCTCTGCTGTTTGAGCTTCTCGTTGCGTATATCAGCATTCGACAGGAGTTGCTGGTTAACCCGATCCGCCTCCTGCTGAGTTTTAATGCGTTTTTGTTCTGCTTTGTCGTGGTCTGATAATATTCCATTTAGTGTATCTTCAGCTGTGATTTGCGACTGAATGGCGTCCCTTTGCTTAAGCATTTCAGGAAGGTTGCTGAATCGAGCATTAACCCCATTCCAGAACCCACCTTCAGCCTGGCCTTTCTGCGCTTCAGCGATATTTTCGTTTAAGGTGGCTAACTTATCGGCGAGAGTTTGCTCACGCCCGACATTAAGCATCGCATCCCAGGCGCCTTTCGCAGTTTTACCCAGAGAGTCCCACGCACTTTCAAGAAGGCCCAGATTCTGATGAATATCATTCGCACGTTGCTGCATGGTGTTGGCGTAGGCATCAGTAGCCACGCGGGCAGCATCCTGCTGATTCCCCTCATCCTGCAGTGCTTTGATCTGGTTATAGGTTGCCAGCGTCAGAAAGTGATACTGGTCATTAAGTTTGGTAATGGCTGCGACGGGGTCGGCGGCGATATCGTTAAAATCACCAACCAGCTTATCCGTAGCAATGCCCGTTGCCTCGCTGGTCTTAACGATAGCGGTTGTCACGCGCTCCAGAGAGTCGCCAGCGACTTTACCGGATGATACCAACTGATTCAGTGTTGAAGCGGCTGCGCCTGTTGTGGAGTTGGCTGCTACTGATACACGGGAGGCCATATCGGCCAGTTGACCGGAGGTTTTCCCCGCCAGGTTTCCTATCATGGTCAGTGACTTATAAAACTCATCCTGTTCTTGGGAGCCTTTGTAATAAGCCAGCCCCAAAACACCGACAGCCGCAGCAGCCAAAGTGAAGGGGTTGATCAGCCCAGTGACGTAGCCGCCAACACCTTTAATCGCCGGTCCAATGCCGCCGAACATGTCCTTTAATTGGCCTCCCTGCTGCATCAACACCGTGAACGGCGATTGACCGGTGGAAAGACCGACAACGATATCAGTCATCTGAGCGGGGATCATGCCCATTGCCCAGGCTGTCTGCTTTGCAGACATACCGGTTTTGCTAAGTTGGGACTGCGTTTTCTCCAACGCATCACGGGACTCCGAGAGTTTGCTGTTCAGACGATCATATGCCAGCGGTGACAGCATCCCAGTCGCTTTAGCGCCGTCCAACTGCCGCTGTTGTTCGTTCAGCCGGCGAAAAGCTTCTCCAACGGGGTCAATCTGCGCCTCAAGCCGACGCAATGCGGCAACCTGCTCGTCGTGGGCCTTTGCTGCCTCGCGTTCTGCTTGAGCAGTTCCAGTGACCTCCCGGAGTGTCTCCTGCAGTTTTTTGCTGTAGGCATCATATTGCGAAGCGTTAATGTTCCCCGACTCAAAGGCTTTATTCAGTTCACTTTGCTGTTGATCCAGATTACGCAACGCAGATGACAGTGGGTCAATTTTATCCAGCATCCTCTGAAATGCCTGCGCCTGTGCTTCCTGCTGCGCGGTTGCTAATTCACCTGCCTTTTTCGCTTCCCGTTGAGCCTGAGCGACACCGCTCAATTCCTCGGTAGTGTCGTTCAACATCTTAGACAGTGAGCGAAATTCATCCTCGTCAATCAGCCCCTTATCAAAGTATTTTTTTAGCTCACTGAATCGACGACCAACAGTATTTATTGCCGCGCCGACAGGATCGATGGCAGATCGCAATTTATTGAGTGCTTCTTTTTCTTCATCGGTAGCTTTAGTTACCTTGAATATACTGCTTACAGCCTTGTCACCAGACTGGGTCATTTTATCAAGAGCAACCGTTAAGCTATCGGCCTGCTTCTCTGCCCCGGAGCTATCGAGAATAATTGCGAGACGGGATGTTTGTTCTGTCATTTACCTTTCTCCGGGCAATAAAAAACCCCGCTAAGGCGAGGTTTGATTTTTGAGGGCCAGAAAGAAAAAACCACCCGAAGGTGGCTAGATGTATCAACTCGCGTTTTCACAACCCGGCATGCTACGGTCGATGATTAGGTTACCCTCGACACGCAGACCAATCTTACCGAACAGGAAGGCGTGATTTAGTTGAGTAACAACAACGTCAGACAGACCAACGGCACAGCGATCTTTTTCAATCGCACGGTCAGCAGCGGTTTTAACGTTTGGAATCCCTGTAGGGAAGATGATAACCGGGTAGCTATCTTCTGCTGTTACGCGCTTCCCTTTATAGAACTTGCCACCATTCAGGTTATAGTTTTTTGTGCTCGCTACAGTTAAGTCTGCCACGCGAACCGTACATCCCGTCAACAAAAGCGCACCCAATGCTACTGCCAATATTTTTTTCATTCCATGTTTCCTTTGATTGCAATCGGAAACATCCTATCACACATGGAATTGAGGGCAAAAAAGCACCATCACCAATATTGGTAAGTCATTTTTTGTTGCTATTTCGCTTCTGCTCTGCTGCCCACTCAGCCCTCCAGGCGTCATCCAGCGCCAGTATCGCAGCGTCAAATTCGATACGGTCAATCAGGATGTAACGCGAGGACAGGTAGCGGTCTATATCGCTCAGGGACAACGGGAGCGGAACACCAGCCATTCCGGCATACTGCCTGCCGCGCGATATCATGGCGTAAGCGTTGAGGATCTCCCCCGTTACAGCATCAATGGTCGGTTCTGGGATTGACGGAAGGTTTAGCCTCTCCCGTCGCCACTTTGATTTTTCGCCCTGCTCGCCGCCGAACTCTTTCAGCCATTGCTGCGCTTCGAGGGCTTTTTTACGGTTTCCTGAGTCTGCTGCTCTTTACCCTGAGCAATATTTGCAGCCTCGGCCAGTATCCGCCAGTACAGTTCAGGGTGCTGCTTCAGCATGACAATCCCAATTTCTGGTGAGTAGTTGATAGCGACTTCGGCGCCATCTACCAACTGGCCAACACCTTCCCAGTCTTTCAGCAGAAACCGGGCGACGTTGTCGATCAGCAAGTCATCAACAGAGTCGATATCGCCCACGCTGGCAAGGTTAAAATCCTTTGTCCCTACCTGGTAACCTGCATCCATCTTGTCGATGTGGCGACGCACCAAAGCGTTGCGAGAGCGATATTCCGGACTCTCACTGCTGGCCACCAGCAGGCGAAGTTTGAACAGCGATTCTTCTTCTGGGGTAAATTTCTTCTTGCTGCCTTCTGGCTTCTTGAAAGGGAAAAACCAGCGTTCGCCGTTCAGGTCAATTTGGGTGGAGATTATCAGCATAAAGGCTCCATAAAAAGCCCGAACCGCGATGTGCTACGGGACGGGTCAGGGAAATTAAGGGGCAGTGACGGTAATTGCAGAGGTTGCGGTAAAGGTCCGCACTTTGCCGGTAATGGTCGCGGTACCAGCAGCATTGCGCGTGACCTGCGCCGTTTTCTGCCCGGTTGAAGTCACGGTGGCAATCGCCGGATCCGAAGACGTCCATTCAACTGTGTCGCTGGAGTCCGCTGGAGTTAACGTGGCAGTCAGGTTAACAGTTGAGCCAATCGCACCAGATGATGTGAGTGGAGCTACGCTGATGGCCGTAGCGGCTACTTTCGGCGCTCGCGTTATCGTGGGCGGAGTATTGGCTGCCGTGATATCGAGTTGAACCTGGACAATGTCAGTGCTGCCGGCATCTGGCCAGTCACCGGAAATCTGCACTTCCGGAAAGTCGAAGGTATAAGCACCTTCAGCATTCTCCAGCGTGAAGCTAAACGGCACCGTTTCGCCGGTAAACGTTTTCTTATAAAGATCCCACGCAGCTTTTGACCACGAAAGAGTAACCTGCCCGGAGGGCGTAAAAGTCGTTTGTATGTTGGCGCCGGCGAACGCCGAACCAGTGCCGACGCAGCGCTGCACCTGCATGTTGTTGTTGAACTGGATATTGAAGGTATCGACGCAGAAGCCGGTACCGCCATCAACACCATTCAGCCTAATATTTGTGACTTCCTTGAATGAATATCGCAGCGCGCCGGCGGTATCCACTGGCGTGGTGAAATAGCTGGTGTCATCCCCTTTCGTTTCCCAGTCCAGACCGGCAAACGTGATGGTCGAGGTAATGTCCCCGTCGCCCGGGATTTCCATCTGAAAAGTACCGACCTGGCAGCCGCGGGCAATCTGAGCGATCCCCACGTCGCCGGCATAGGTAGCCACTGAAAAAGTGATGCGCCCGTTGCCCATAGTCAGCACGTTGTTTATCCATTCAGCGCCGAAGCAGCTGGCAAGGAAATCATCGTGCTGATTCCAGCGAAACCTCGTGCCGACATCGCCGCCGACATCTACCGTACCGCGGGACACGCCCTGCGCCATGCGGTCGCCGCCGATTTCGTCGTTATCATTGGTGTTCTGCGTTGGTTTCACACCAAACGAGGTGCGACGTAGCAGACTCCATGAGCCCGCAGTAGGCGTGATGCCGGGGGTTGTCTCGCGAATTACCGCGGATACTACTTTTGCACCTGAGCTCACAGGAGCCTCCTGTTTTTTTGTGCGCTACAGAGCGCGATAAGGGATTTGAAGATTTAGCTGTGACCAGCCATCGGTTTCACCGGCGGGCACAGCTGAGACGGCGAAATAACTCAGCTTTCCGTCGTCCTGAAACTCGAAAAGCTCGGTTAATTTGTCCGCCGTCTGGGTAGTCAGAAGCGTGCCTGAACCTACCGGGACGAAGAGCTGGATAATGAGTACGCCGGTCCTGTGAACGACTGGACCCGCCCCGATTTCGGTTGCACCTGCCTGCCCTGATATGTTGGCGAGACGGGCCCAGATGCTGCGACCGCTGGGGTCGAATACCGGGCCATTGGGGTAATCCACCGCATCAGAAGCAATAGCGGTCTGCGCCGCCATTCGGGAAATGACAGCATTTCTGATTTCTGTGAGGGTCATTTGTAGGCCTGAATCACACCATTAAACGAGACGGCATAGACACCAGTAGGCGCCTGTGTTGAGTGACCATTCTCCAGAGGCACGGAGTACGGGAGGTTTGACTGGATATAAATCACCGAGTAGGCCGGCGCCTGGTCGATAATGTTTTTGCCGTTGAGAAACGTCATCGTTCCTCGCGGGTCAGGTTCGGCTGGTACCGAATAATCAGGCGCGCCAATACTCACGAAATGTGACGCCCTGAAGGTGCCAGCGCGGTAACCGGCGGGACGTTTAATATCCATCCCGTCATTAACCTGCACTTTTTTTCTTAGACGTCCGGTTTTGGTCAGGTTCGCAGGGTCGGCATAGAGGGACTCATTCCACTCTCCTACCGCTTTGTTGTACTGAACGGCGGTGGCATTAATGGCCCACAACTCAGGATTTCCTACCGGCGACCGCTGAACGATTTCATTCAGCAGCTGAATAGCGATAGTTCGCTGGCGAAGCTTGATATCCTCGGCCACCAGCCCGGCAAACGTCGCCGGGTCGATACTCCAGCCCTTAGCCATATCACGCCCTCCGCAGTTGAATGGAGTACGCAGCCGCGGCGGAATCGGCAGCGGCCGTTATAACTTCATAGCGCTGTAGCGCCTTGGTAATCGGGTCCGGTGCCATGATGAAATGCCCGACTGCCGGCTTATCGTTCACCTCGTTAACCAGGGCGGTTAATTTAAGGTCACCGTGAAGAATGTTAACGCCATCGATACGGCGGAGTTTGTACCGCGCCAGAACACCGCGCCCTGAATAGGCCACCACCGTTTCGCTACCGGTTTCCGTTACCGGATCCCATGCACCGCGAACGGTGTAACTGCCGGTGAACGCCTTAACCGCATCCTGCAGGTCGGTATCGAATGCTGCGGCGACTTCTCCCTGCAACTCATCACGTATACCCATCGCATTCACCACCGCTATGACGGAATTTAACGATCACAGAACCGCGAAGCCTACGGGTATAGATTTCACCATTTCGTTTAGCTCGCAATGGATGAGGTGCAAACTCAACAACCCCCTTTACCAAGTTCGCGTAAACGACATAATTGATCGGGTTTCCATTCACAAACACATCGCGAGGGCCGAGCCCATCACCGGCATAATGCACATCAGGATTTTGCATATCATCCCCTTACCAGCCGCACCTGAGACTGACTAACGCCATAGGGCTTTAGCATTGCAAGCGCCAGCTGCAGATCAGAATCAAGCAATGCCGAGCTATTGGTGGCGAGCTCGGCAAAGGACTTTGAAACAGAGACATCGTCGGCATCCACCGTCTTACTCAGCAACACACCAGAATCGGTTTTCTGCTGATAAAGGCCACCATTCGAGGCCGCTAGCGCTGCGTAGGCGCCAGCCTGCTTCACATCGTCAGGAATGATGGTTTCGTGAGTTGCCTTATCGCATGGCAGTTTAAGGTTGAGGCCATTCATCCAGGTATTAGCCATCAGCACAGATTTGGCTTTTTTGCTTTCATCCGTCCAGGTGGCGCCCAGAATCAGATTGACGCCTTCAACGGTGATGAATGTAATCATGCATCACTCCGTTTCTTTCCAGCCGTGTGCCTTCCAGTTTTCCACTTCGTCAGGATGAACGTTTGCGGTGGTCGGCGCGCCGGGGAATGCTATGAAATCGGTAACCATCACCACCAGCTGCGGTGCCTGCGGTGCAGGAGTATTGGTATCAACCTGCGCGGTCGCAAGCTTTTCTGCTGCGCGTTCTGCGCGCTGTTCTTTGGTTAATCCAGCCATAATTACCCCAGAAAAAAGAAAAGGGGCCGAAGCCCCATAATTGTTAACCAAGCAGCAAAACAGAATGCTCAGTTTTCACTGCCGCAACGCCCCAGGACAGACCAACTTCGTAACGCACCTGGCGGTACTGACGGTAGAGCGCAACCTGGTAAGTGATACCGGATACCGGGTCCGTAACGTTCATTACGTCATCAGCAGTATCCCCGCCCTGCGGCATCGCCGGGGTACGAGCCGCCAGCAGGAACGCATTGCGGTCAAACGCCATATTTGCGGTGTAGGAACCACCAGCAGTAATAGCGGCATTATCGGCCAGGGCCTGACGTAATCCCGGAGCTGCCAGGGTGATGGTCGTGGCGGTCGCGGCAGCAACCAGGTATTTGTTGCTGTCGCCGGCAAACGTCACGATGTCACCGGCGCCAAAAGCACCAGTCCCGGTATCAATCGCAATCAGGATTTCGCCTTCAGCTTTTGCACCATTCACCAGATACCCGGCAGCCTGAGATGCAGCACGTTTCTTAACATGGGCAGATTCGTGGATGTTGAAACCTTCCAGACGCCCCACGATACCTTCACGCAGCAGCGCATCAGTGCCGGACTCGTTCACCTTGAACAGGACAGACTGTTTACCGCGGAGGTTAGCGATAGCCGATGAGCCGAGGACCATTTGCAGATCCGTAGTCGGGGAGCCGTTATCGGACAAGACCTGGCGCGCGTTTGCCGCATCAGACAAATCACCGGCGACCCCGAACGGAGCTGTACCGGCCGTACCGACAGCACGGGAGGAAGCGAAGTACAGAGCTGCAAGATCCGCGTCCATCTCATTTGCCAGCGCACGGAACGCCTGCTTGAACTGATCCGCCAGGATGGTGTTGTATGAACCCGCAGGCCCCAGAGCCAGTTGTTCCTCACCATTCCATTTGACCGGAGCCATTTTGGATTTAGTGATTTTGACATCAACGGTGCCGATCGTCTGGTCGCCGTCATTAGGCGCCGTGGCTCCCGGCGTAATATCGACAGTAGTTGCCGCTGGCGCAACAGGAGCGGTTACTGTCTGGTCTTTCGCCGCCGCATCAGCTTTGGCATTGCGCGATACGGCCGGGATAAAACCAACCTGCTCGCGAGATACGGTATCCAGAGCCGTAAAGATAGTCGGGATCAACCCGGTAAGCGTGTTAGCCATGTGCATGGTTTCCTTGGAGATTAAGATTTAGGGCTGTTGAGCTATCCAGCTCTGGCACCAGCCGCCATCCGGCGACTGGCAAAAGAATTAATCGACGACGGTAATACCGCCTTTGAGGGTCGATTGCTGCTCCACCGGGCTCAGACTGGAGAACGCATCGCGTTTCATCGTTTTCTGCCCGAGTGCATGTTGAGACTGGCGAGAGCCACCACCCTGATTCCCGCTGGACTTCAGGATGTGGTCTTTCTGCGGGTACTGCTCTACCAGGAATTCCAGCGCCTCATCAAAGGCCGCCAACTCACCCGGCTTAGAGCGGGAATAAATTTTGTTGCCTGTACCGTCGTAGGCAACGACTTTGCCATCTTCGACTTTGAACGATTGACCAAAGCGGGCCTGGAGCATGTCGGACGGAATTGCCACTTTATCTGCGATGAATTTCGAGCCAGAGAACCGACCGCCGATCATTTCCTGATAGAGCTGGCCTTCAAGGGTAGTCGCGCGCTGAGTGGCTTCATCGAGCTGAGTCTGGAACGATGCGGTGATATCAGCTTTCACCTGGTCAACAGCGCCCGCTTCGATCAGCTTTTTCTGGTCGATTTTAGTCATCATGTCGAGCGCTTCGAGAGCCTTAGTTGGGTCACCGATTTTGGCAAATTTAGACAGGTTGGCTTCAGCAGCCTCTTTGGCTTCACGATGAGATTTTGCCTCACCATTCAGGGCTGAAATTTTCCCCACCGCCTGGACGGCATCAAAACCGACCTCCTGGCCGTCGTCGTGGACATAGACGGGCAGGCCGCTCGCGTCAATTTCTGCATACTGCTTGCCGTTTACTTCTGCTGTCTTCAGTTTCATGTTGGTACCTTTTCATGGTCATCCGACCGTTGCACCGCTCACCATCCGGATTGCGGCAATAAAAAAAGGCCGCCCGGAGGCAGCCTGTGGTGAATTTCAGATATTAAAAAAGGCCGCCTTAGCGACCTTGATAGTGATATTCGTAGTGATGCAGTTTTCCGTCTATTACTATCTTTTCGAGCGTATATACCAGGATACCCTGTTCGAGATCATAGGCATCAAAACCATTGTCAAACATTGGGGATGCATCAGAAACAGGCTGAGGGAATTGAACTCGTTCGAATGGTACACCGTAGTCATCGGTGTGAGCGGGCACGGACTCACCATCTCTTGGCCCGCCCCTTAAAAAAATCTTCATGCTTAATAGCCCCCTGAATGAGACAGAATAAGTGTGGCGGCCGGTGCTGCCACGGCAAACGATAAAACGTTCGGCAGGGATTCACCGAAGTGAATCTGGTTTCCGGCTTGCCCGTTTCTCACGGGACGCTTTGGCGCGCAGGTCAGCATCCTACATTCACCACGAATTTACCCTATCACATTCTGGCATCTTTAAACGCTTGTGTGTCACGGTTACGTAGCTGGTCAAGCGTCAACCATTCGCCTTTGTCGCTGTAAAACTCATCAGGAGTCATGCCGCCATCACGAATCAGCCTGGCGCGCGTCACGCCAACAATCTGGGACTGCCGCGTGAATGATTGTCGCGAGAACCAGCCCTGATAATCGGTATCCGCAGGCACCTGACCATCCATGCTGGCGCGGGAGCTATCTGATATTTGACCTACGGCAATACCGAGCTCGTCCGCCGATTTAAGGATGTACGTTTCGACGCTGCGACAGCAAAAGTGAATTTTCCCCGGCCCCTGCAGGTAGGGGATTTTGTGGCCGATGGGTTTATCATCCAGGGTGTATTTGAGGCGGTCACGAATCCGGCAATCTTTTGATGTCCGGTTATCCAAAGTGGATAGCCACTGCTTGCCCTTCAGAATGTCGTCGTTCGCCGTCGCAAAACTCTGGCGCGCAGTTGCCGCCAGATGCCCTACAGCTGTTTTAGCAATACTGCCGGCGTTTGACCGGCTCATTTGCAGCGCGCCGTCCTGGTAGCCGCGGTTAGCATGGCCGCGAACCTTACGCGCAATCTGTTCCGTTGTATCGCCCAGCAGGAAACCCTGCCGCACGGTATTAGTGATGCGCGTCATGCGGTCGGCTTCAAGGCTGCCGGCCCACTCGCTCAGTAACCGCCCCTGAAAAGGCCGGGCCATTGCCGCGGCATAAACAGCGTCCGGGGAAATGCCCACCAGCGGATGAAACGCCAGCACATCATCAGGGATCGCAAACTGGAAGAGACTTAGCTGAAATCCTGCCTCATGATGCGCCAGCTCCTGCAACTCGCCAGCGAGGCTTTCGCTCATCGACTGCACCACATCATGATTTAGTGCCCTGACGCTGACCAGCAGAGATTCGAGCCTCGACACCGTGAAACTTTCAGCATCGAGAGTATCCATCGCCACCAGCAGCCGGGCCGTCAGTTCTGCGTCGCTGTCATTCAGGAGTTTTATCATCCTGTTCGCGACGCCAGTACTGTACTGACTCACCAAAATCGCGTGAGCCAGGCTTTCGTCACTGAGTTTTTCATTCGCCGTTGCCATCTCAACCACCTGGATTATTCGGGCCGCCGGCCAGCGTCACCTGCTGGTTCCTCAGTTCGTCGATCACCTCTTCCGGTTTCGCGTCCGGGTCGATGAATTTCAGCGCCTGAAGCACGCGAACCGCATCAATCTGGCGAATATCTCCACCCTGCCGAAGTGACTGAACCGCCGTCGCGGCCGCAGAGTCGAATGTCTGTGCCGAAACATCCAGCTCGGTACGCACATCAACATTACCGCCTTCTTTTTCGTCCAGCCATTCCGCCATGATCTGCAGAATGTTATCGAGCGCGTCTTCCAGTGAGCTTGCCATCGTATAAAGAGGTGAATTCTCCTGCATGTGCTCTTCATGCGTCTGGTCATCAGATTTGGTTGAGGTGTTTTCTGCGCGCAGCAACTTTGCCCCGGCCTGACGCATCTGGTTTTCCAGGTCTTCCAGTGAGATTTTCCCGGCGCCGATGGCTGCGCCGGTATGCTCAACATACTCAAGGCCCTGCCGCTCGCGATCGTCGAAACGGGTCGCAGTAGAAGATCCGATGGTTAACGCTTCTCCGTCAGCCAAACCGTAAGCCACCAGCAGCGGAACACGCGCGACGTGCAGGATGTTGTCTTGCTCGCTCTGGCTCTGCCAGTGCTTGATGTTCAGCAATGCCAGGTTTAGCAGCGGTGGAGAGCCGCGCATAAATCCTGTCCGTTTCGTGTAGAGCGTCACCAGGGGAATATCATCACGGCTGGTTTCCCACTCGTCGTGAAGTTGCCACTGACTTTCGCCGTTATCCCCCTTGTTACGGCGATAAATTTCGACTTTGCGGGGCATGATATGGCGAATTTGCTCCACCTTTGTCTGCCCGTAATCTTCGCCATCGACAACGATCACCTCTTTAATACGCAGGTCGGTCAGCACCACCTTCCCTTTGGCAACTTTCGACTTCCAGCCAATGACCTGCCGGGGGTTAAGCATCGTGGCGTATGGGCGGGAGCCTGCTGCTTTTTCGTCGGCCTTTGTTTTTACTGCCTCCGGGTCAACCTTCGGGAAATCCACCAGCGCATGCACCAGACCATACTGGAATCCGATACTGAAAAATTGCTGTGCCCAGACATCGATCCGGTTTCCTTCCATATCAATATCAGGCGCCAACTCCTGTATTGTTTCAGGCGTGTCTTCACTCAGAACCGTGGGCTCAGCAAATACCCGCCCAATATTCTGTTTAATGGCTTCTTCATAGGCAGGGAGCAAGGTTGCAACCGCTAATCGTTCTTTGTAGCTGTCAGGGTCTTCGTTAGGCCACTTAGGGAGATACGTCGTACCCTGGCGACGCATTTCGAGCGTGCCGCCCATCAACGCATCGTTGATATCCCACGCCTCTATCATGTCGTTGTAATCGAGATTGGGTGTTGAAATATCTGGCATGGTATTACATCCGCAGTTTAGTGACTTTGCCGGTTGGTTTGACGATCGGGAACTGTTTCACGATGAAGTAGCCGCCGGCATCGTTGGGGTGATCGTTATCGGCTTTTTTATCTGGCTCGCCGTTTTCACCCCATACCTGCTGCTCAAGCGATTCCGTATAGACCGGACACCGCTTCACATTTACTTTGTAGCGACGCTCGCCTTTGCCGTTACAGAACATGGCATTCATCGAATTGATACGGTCTTTTACCGGCGGGTTTGAATTGTTCACGATCACGTTGAAACCAGCCTGCTTAAGCTGGGCGATATCCGTAGTGCTGGCATGAGCTGATTTTCGGGAATCGCCAGAAGCGTCTGGGTAAATGTAGATTTCCCGCACCTTTCGATAGTCATGGCCGTCATACAGCCAGAACCGCTCTTTGATGATGCGAATGATGTCCGGGGTGTCGTAAGCCTTGATGATTTCCGTTACGGCACAGGGAAGCCCGAGGCGGAGAACGTGAACAATGCCGGCCATTTTCCCCACGTTAAAATCCATACCGATATAAAGCGGCTCGCCGGGCTGCTCTTCTTCTTTGCAGTTATTCAACTTGCGGTCGAACTGGTGGTAAATCGTCCCGCTGGTCAGGTTGGTAAACTGGCCGCGCAGGTACGCTTTAATCAACTCAGGCGGATAACTCGCCAGAAGAGAAGGAATATAGTCATCTGGCAGGTTTTTTTCGTTATCGAATGTTGAAGCCTGCACCAGGCCATACAGAGTTGCGAGTTCCGGGTCTTCGCGGATCGCTTTGACGAACTGTTGATAGACGAACTTAAATCCTTCAGGCGTCGTGGTGACATCTATCCCGTTCCGTAATCCGGCTATGTTATAGCGCATACGGGCAATGATTTTCCGCCAGGCTAACTCTGCCTTTTTGGCGGGCATCACGTCCAGTTCATCAATCAGCGCATTACCGATTTTAAAACCAACGATGGTGTGCGGCTTCTCCATTGAACGGCAGATTGTCGTTCCGCGATACTGACGCCCAGCGTAGAAATGAACCTCTTTATTACCTTCGTTGATTTTGACATTCAGGCCCCAGTCAAAGGCCACCTCTTCAACCGTGGGATAAAATATGTCGCGGATCTGGGGATACGTTGGTGCAAAATAGCCCTGGTTGATTTTAGGGTGCTCCCACATCCCCCTACATATGGAACTGCATCCCACCCAGGTTTTCCCGCTACCGAACCCACTGACAAATGCTCTGAATTTTCTCTGCATCGCGAGAAAGCGGGCCTGAGGGATGTTAAGCGTCGGTGCTATCGCCATCCTCTTCCCTCACTCTTGCATCCACGACGTTGATATTGATCGCTACCGGCGTTGGTTCGTCATCTTCAGGATCAGCTGCGAGCTCTTTCCGTAATTTTTCGACCTCCAGCTGTCGGCGCTCGATTTCAATCTGCTGCAGGCGCTGAGCAAATTCACTGTCAGCCAGGCCGAGGCGTTTCATCACAGCCTCGTACATTCGTTCACGGCTGATGGCGGTTATCTCTACGCCATTTTTCCCGAGCTTCACGCCGGAATAGGCAAGCGCAGCATCCGGTGCCAGTTTGCGCGTGTCAGCGAAGAACGGCTGGCCGATGCCGTCGCCATTGCAACGGGGGCATTCAGGATTGGGCGCGCTGGTGTGGTCATAGCCGTAACCACCAATGTCGAGAGGCTCGCGTCTTTTGCGCTCAAGCGCTTCGAGTCGCTTCTCTTCATACTCGACCGCATCACGCCATTGATACTGGTGACCGAAGCCCCAGCAGTAACGACAACTTCCGCGGCGATATTGTGAAAGCTGATTGGCATCGAAGGTGGCAAGCTGCCACATCTGTTCGAGCACTTCATCCGCGCTGCCGAGCGTGCGCACAATGGACGCTTTCTGCTGCTGCGCAATGGCCTGCGCAACTGAAGGTTTCTGAAGCAGCTGATAACCAATTTGTTCAGCAGTCTTCTTACTGTACCCAGCACGAATGGCGGCCTGCGTGGCGTTGTTGTCCTTCAGGTATTCCGCGACAAATAAACGCTGTTGAGCGGTGAGACCATCATCATCCGCCAGCTCTTCTGCGCACTTTTCCTTTTGCGCAGTGCGCAATTTCTTCTGCGCTGGTTTTTGCGCAGTTTGCGCAGAAGGTTTTTTGATATATCGACGGGCGGTAGCGTAGTTCAGTCCCTGCGCTTCACACCAATCCTTCGGTGATACGCCGGTTGCGGCATGATCGGACAGGAACCGTTGCTGAAGCTCGCCCCAGTCCGGTTTTGCCATGGTCTTTTCCTGTAGTTGAAGCCATTAAAAAAGCCAACAGCTATCTGATGGCCTTTGTAATGAGTTCCTTAACTGGATTACTCGGTGCCAGTATCAAACAGGGCCAGCGCTTCCGTCGCTTCCTGAATCGCCTTGATGGTCTTAGCTACCACTTCCGATTCGGTTACAACCCGGTTGTACTGTTGGATGAAAATCTGATACTTCAGCTGACTGTCCTGTACGAATGCAATCGCCTTAGCAGCGGCTGCTGTGTCGTAGTTCAGGACGGAAAGCAGATTAAGGCGAATTTGTTCTTCTGCGGTGATTTCTGCCATTTCTTACCTCTGTGCGATGTGGGGAGCATTACCGAAGTCACTATTCGTAGTACCTTCTGTAATGCCATTAAAAAAGCCACCCGGAGGTGGCCTTTGTGATGACATTAAATAGCCCTACAGGGCGCGTCTATCATAGATATTTTAGTCAAAAACACCGTTGATTACTGAAGTAACGATAGCCGTACTTAATGCGACTAATACCAAATCATCACCAACTGCTCGCCATTCATAACCAGGATAATATGGCAGGTCGTTGATCATCGATGCTGGAAGCGTTTTCTTTGCAATCCCCGGAGGTAACGGCTTGCCACGCACTAAGTTCTTAGCAATCCCCGGCGGCAAAGCCTGATAACCAACCAACCCGTAGTTCACCGCCAAAGAACGTGCTCGAGAGAAGCTGATGTCTGAGTCTACATGGTCTGGCTTACCGTAATTTTTACGATTTCCATGTTCATCACCTGACTTACCGTTCCCCTGAGCTTTGTCCCCGTGGTCTCCGCTATTCCCGTGGTTGCCACTATTGCCATGATTGCCACCGCCGCCGCTGTTACCATGCCCACCTCCGCCATTACCATTACCTGGGTTTGCGTAAACAGGAGCAGCAAGCACAGCAAGTGAAATAACCGCCGCCAGTGCAGTTTTGAGAGTGCGACGTTTAGACATGATAATTGTTCCTTTAGGTTAACTTGACGCCTTAAACATAAGACAAAGCAATACCCTTAACAATCTCATGTTTTCTTATTTTTGGAATGGCTCCTGTATGGCCAATAAAAAGCCGCATCAGCGACCTTGGTCTTTGTTTATTTATTCGAAACCTTACTGGCTCAGTCACGTATAGAACCAGCCCAATACACCAATAGCCATTGCAAGCACTATGAAAATAATTGAAGTTTTACGCATTAACACACCGTAAAAAGCTAAAGACATTGCGATACACAAAGTTATCAACACTGGCCACATGCTGAGTAGAAGTAAGAAATATGCCTCGATATCACTGTGAATAGTCATTTTTTTGCGAAAATCCGTAAATTTGACCTTCCATGGTCCTAAACTTCATCGCATGAGATCATGTGACGGCCCCTGATGTTGTTTGGACATTATCACAGTCACTCAGTGAAAACCGTTAAAAATCCGTTGGATGGTTTACTTACAATTGAGCTGGTGCAGCGTTTCGGTAATAGCTTTTTCCTAACGAAATTAGCTTTAGTCATTTGTTGCCATATCCCTCGCACAAAAAGCAAGTAACCACAGGGCTAGGGAGGTTATAAAGTGAGCTATCCCCTGTCCTATAGTGTATGGTTAGCAATCACTCACTAAGGACAAACGCCATGTCGACGCTCAAAGACAAGATACGTACACTCAGACCTTTAAAAAGCACCTGCCCTCACTGTTCTCGCCAGTCAACATACACCCTATCGAGAATAAAAAATGATGTAACGTTAATCTGTCCCTACTGCGGAAACATTTTCCTTCCCTCTGAAAGTAAACCTATTAAGTAACTGATTAACTGTTCTCCTGAAGCTTGATCGGCACTTAGGCTTCAGTTCAGGTAAACGAAACTACTGTCCACTTTCAAGATTTAAACCGGCACTCTCTATACGGTGTGGAGAACATTATCGAGCCAACTCGCAAGGTGGCTCTGTAATGCCCTACTCAGCCGGGATGATATCGATGAAATACTCTTTACCCTGCTCAAACTGTTCTGCCGCTGCGGGGTTAGAGATGACCATTTGAAGTTGACCGCTGGGGGTATACTTCGACCAGGTTTCGTTCTCCGTGCTGCCAGTCGTTACCGCGATAAGGTGGACGACAGCAGTAGAATTATCCGGCGATTTATTGATGCTGTTACATTGAAATTTTGCACGTACGGTCATTGGAACTCCTCGGTTAGTAAAAAGCCCCGCTATTGCGAGGCAATTCTTGTAGCGGCTCTTATCTCAGCGCAGCCCCTTACTGCGTGCTGGATACTCAGTTGAGTGGGCCAGCGTAGAGATATATGGACTGGCTGCTAGCCAGTCCGGCCTCTCCGGTAGTTGACAGAGCCATATCGACAGGAGAATGAAGAGTAGAAGCATGGTCACCTCAGGCACTGCGTGCGGATGTATTCCTGCAGGTAGCTCACTTGCCCTGTGATGGTGGCGATTCCGGCTCGGAGACTCCAATAATCCCGCTCAGCGGAGTCAGTAAGTCGGGGGCCGGCAGCATCGCCCAAGCCGCCGGCTGCGGTCGCTCCGTTCGCGGGACATTTTGCGTTGAGTTGCAACCTGCGCTGGCCAGAATCGACATCCCTACGCAAATCGCTAATGGTGTTTTGCGCATCGGCTAGTTCCTTCGTGTATTTGGCATCCAGCGCAGCGACATCGCGCTGACGGGTCTGCATGTCGGTGATGGTGGCGTTAGCCAAGCTGAGTTTTTCAGTGGCTTTATCGCGCTGCTCTTTGAACTGGGTAGCGTTGTCGTGGTAGTAATTAGCCAACCACCCAAAGCTGACTATCAAGCAGATAACCACTGCGCTGATAATGGCGGTTAGGCGGTTCATCGCTCATCCCCTACGGATTGCTGTACTTTGCCTACGAGTTGCGTATGCGCCCCAACCTCTGAAATGCCAATGCCGCTTATGCCGATGTATTCCTTCCCAGTTTGCTTGTCCTGAATGAGGTATACGCCGCGCCAGTTGTCGTAAGCCAGGGTGTCCCTGAACTCTGACATTTTGGTTACCTTGATGCGGTCTGCATCAGAAGAGAGCTGAGAAGATACAGCCATCGTTGATTTTGCTGGCTCAGGGCCGCTGTCGCAGGCCGACAGAAGAAATATTGCTATCAGTAATACCGCTCTCATTTCTGCCCCCAGAGACATACTTCGCGCTCAATCTCGCGCCTTGAGATAAGGCCTTTCCACTGCTTCCCGCCAGCGTATGTCCAGCGTTGCAATTCTTTGCACGCGCCTGGCACGTCTCCAGTATTCAGTTTCTTCAGCAGCGTGGAACTGGCGAATGCGCCAGAGCCAACGTTGTAGGTGAATGAGTAAAGCCCCGCCCGGGTGGTGTCGGGGATTTTTACCTTAATTAGCGGATCAATGGCCGTTGCCACCTTGCGCAGATCTGAATGCAGCAGGGCATCACATTCTTTGTCGGTGTACCGATGCCCGCGGCGAATATCGGCGCCAGTGTGACCATCGCATACAGTCCATACATCAACGACGTCCTGATATGCGTAATAGCGGCGCCCTTCCAGGCCATCAGCATTACCCAACATCACAGAAGCGATAGCGATAGCACCGGAACCGCCAGCTATTGCGCCAATCAGTTTATTCCTGAGCGTCGGATTCATCTCGACTCCTGTTGCGCCGGTTGTCTTCGCGGATTTTGAAATACAGATTCGTCAGGTATGTCAGGACGGCAATGATAATGCCCACCAGTACACCGATAGCGTTCCACTGCTCGGGGCTGTAAGCATTTAACATGCCGTTTAAGATGCTCCCGGCTGAAGCGCCATAGGCTGCACCAGTGGTTATTTTTTCCATGCGATGCATACTCTCACCTCGCGTTGTTTGCGGGTGCTATGTGTGTTTGAAAGGGTCAGGCTTCACTGGCTGGATTAACAACAACACGCGTCGAGGATGATTCCCGTGAGCCTGAAAATAAAAAAGGCCACCGGATGGTGACCTTTAGTGTTCCTGAGCATGGCTATTCTGATTTTAACTTTTCATATGATTCATTCATTTTTTGAACTGCACCGAGCATGCCTGAATCGTTACGCATCACCCATCGATAGCCGTATTGGCTGACAGGATTCATTGACTGGTATGTCACTGCGACTTGAAATAAAGAAACGCCATTACTCAATTGCGATTTAGCTGTGTAAACGCCATAGAGAAATAAAACGACAACAATTGTGATAATCCCTAAAATGATTTTTTTCATTCAGTCCACCATCCATAAATTCGCTTGGATTTTATTTCAGGTTCAGCATCAGTTCCAGTAAAAAAGCCCCGCACGATGGCGTGGCTTATTGGTTTTTATTGTTGCTATACGACGATGCGAGAGGGGCGCTGATGCAATACATCTCGCGAATACCCCTGTCGTATCGCCGGAAAACAAAAAGCCCCGGCGTTTGCCGAGGCTCTTAAATTTCTTCTTCAACGGTGAACATACAATGCCCATCGTTAGAACAAATTAACACGAATTCGGGAAAAGTAAATATCTCAGCGCGTTATTTGTTTGAGTTGTGCCTCTGCCCAGGCCTCCTCTATATCGAATTTAGTGATCAGTACGTCGAAAAACGGCTTAACCGACTTCTTCCAGGTATCTATGGTGATGGCATCAGTTATCTGGCAAATGGCACTGTGCACAGCAGTAGAGAGGATTCGCTCATACCCGCGACCGCCGCAGCGTTTGCAGTTACCCATGACAGGTACGCCCTGCTTCTCCGTCTCGTCCTGGTTCACTACCCGGCCCCGGCCGTGGCAGTCGTTACAGGCGGCACTGACGGTCCCTTTTCCATGGCACTTTTGGCAGAGCACCCTAACCTGCTCCCGGACCGACTTCACCTCCTCCCAGTATGATGGGTAGATCCCCTTCGTAACTTTAACCCACTTCGGCGGTTTACCGTCCGGATACGTTACTTTGTTGGTGAATACCACTGCGTCGGTGAATCCAGATCCATTGCAGCAGTCGCAGTTTTTTTTACTGGAAGCACTGCGAGAGTAATCCTCAAAGGCGTACTCTGCGAGAATCCGGATAATCTGGGGTTTTAATATTGGCGAGAGCTTGCGCAACGCTGCAACTTTATCGCATTTTGTAAGCGCGTACTCAGCCAATAGTCCGATAGCCCGATCCCGGTCATTATTGCTTATGCCCATCTTGCCCAGGAAAGCGCTATACCCCATCGCAGCACGTTCCTGCGTCATACCCATTGCCGCCATGATGTCGGTACCGGTCAGTGAATCAGAGGCGGTGGCACGCGGAGAATCGCTAATCAGCGTGGATTTTGCGAAGTGGTATTTCACTGTGTTTTCAAGATTCACGCTGCGGCCCTCTTTGGCTGTTTGGTTTTGGTCTGGTTCTGGTTGTGCTTTGCTACTGGCGGCATACTGGCGCGCTTAACGCTTTCTTCCTGGTATCTGACAATCTCTTCTTTGGTCATGCCGCGCACTCCTCAATGATGATTTGCCCCTTCTCTCCCCATATTTTGGTGATGCGGCAATCCCAGATGTGCGAATCATCATCATAGAGAGCATCCATCAGGGCTTTCAGCATGTTGTCGCAGTCAGGCTTTGACTGATGTGGTTGACCAGCGTGCTGGTCCTTCTTTTTCTGGCTCCAGCTTTGCGGCATGGGCAAAACGAACGTAACGTGGGCACCGGACACCGGGAGGTGAATTTTTCGCAGACGGGCTTCATCGCAAAACGCCCGGTAACGCATAACTGCCGGGCGCTGTTTCCACTTATCTGCTCGTGTCATTCGGGGCTTGCCCATGGGGGTGATATCGTAGATTTTCATGATTTAACGAGCCCCTCTTTCCGCCATATTTCCAGAGTGCGCATTACTCCCTCCGCGTGCATCAGGCGCAATTCATCATGGGTGTAATCGGTGATTTTCTTTCTACCGTCGATCAGGTCGTGGCAGTTGCTGCAGGCGATCGCCGCCTGGGTGTCATCGGGTTTGCAGCCAATACCGCACGTACCCGCCAGGCGGTAATGCGCCAGCACGCTGGTTTCCGGGTTGCCGTTACAGTAACCAGGGATCCGCACTGTGCATTCGCGGCCTCGGGCCTCTTTGCGAAAGTTAGCCATGCTCACCCCCACATCCTGTTGCGCCAGCGGGAATCCGGCCGCGGCGGGTTTTTGTCCTCCACCAGCTGCGCGCTGACGGTCCATGTCATAAAGTCAGGGTTTAAGCTTCGTTCGACCTTTACGCCCCGCTGACGATATCTCGCTACCAATTCTTCGGCCTGCTGCGTTGTGCAGTCGTTATGGTGAAACCACGAATATTTCATCGGCATCACCCCGCGAAGCTCAGAAGCTGGTTTGCGGCGTTCTCGACTTCCATCTGGCTGCCAAAAGAACGGGATAGGATCCAGCGCCAGAGAACATCGAGCGATGCTTTGTATAATTCCTGGAATTCGCATTCATCCATGCTGGAAAATGAAATGCTGCGGGGGTGTTTTTTCAGCGTGCCGTCCGGCAACTGGATGACGTCATAGTGGCCAGCTTCGACAATGACCCACGCCCGGTAAGCGTCAAAGGACTTGCAGATACTGATGCTGCAGGCGCGTTTCTCCGCTATCCGGTCGAGATATTGCTCGGCAGCGTCGAGCAACGCTGATTCATTGCCGCCATACGCTGCCAGGTATTTTGCATACCCGGTCACCAGTCGGCGTTCATTGGACGAGATCGCCCCGCCGGTAGGCTCCCAGTATTCAAATCCGAGATTGAGTAAAGCAAAGAAGCGGCGGTGAAACGCCGGATTTCGGACAAGCTTATATTCGGCTTCCAGGACGGCACCGAGCTTGCATTTTGACTGCAGAAAATCACTGGTCTCCTGCGTGGCAGGGATCAGTATGCCTTGAGACTGTTTTATTAGGTGTAATTGCTGCGCCATCGTTATCTCCGGTGGCGCAGTAGGTTAACGGTTGTTCAGGCCGTTGATTTCATATTATCAGAAGGTGGCAAAACTCGATAGCCAAGTCGTTGAGCAAACTTCATAAATCCATTCAGCGTAAAAATCTCTTCATCTGGCAATAATGGGCGCATCGAAATTATGCCATTAACCCTGTAAACCAGATGCCTTCCTTCGGCCGGGAAGCTACAAATAATGGCACCGTCTGATCTCCTAACAACGTCGTACCAGGAATGATCAGCAGGAACCTCAATACCATCACTCACATTACCCCCTGAGCGACATACAGACGCAAAAATTAAGTCCGGCGACAGCATCAAAGGGACACGCTTACTGCGATACTTTGCAAAATGCCAGCCACCAAAAAAGGTGAATTAGTAAAACCAGTCGTCAGCGCTTTCCCACGTCTCCTGGAGGATCTCTTCGATAGTTTCTTTATCGCCGGCCATGCCACCGAACACACTGAGCCCATCAGCCCCTGTACGGCGGATCGTCAATTTGCAGTTGTCATATTTTTGATTTAATCGTCGCAGCAACTCAGCCTCTAAAGCAGGCTCAGCTCCATCAGGCAATTTTTTCTTACGGTCGATCGTGATTTCAACTTTCATAGCTACCCCGCCACAATACTGTATAAATAAACAGTACACTTAACTCATTCAATGAGCAACATCTTAAAGGCACAAACTGTTTCTTTTTTGTCAGCAATGGGAAGTCAAAAAAACCATAGAAGTTTGAATCGACGCTATTTTTTTCGTTTATGAAGATCATCCCGACCACATCTAGAACAAAGAATGCTCATACAAGATTACTCTTAACCGATTGAGGGGTTACTCATACCTGCAATGAGATTATGGAGGGAAAAAACTAGATATGAGCACTGACTGGGGGATGCGTGAAATTGTTAGTTAAATGTTGCGAGCGACAACAAAAGTCACAAACCGTCAGCAGTAATTTATATGGTGTCGACTCAATGATTCCGCGGCATCAAGCCGCGTAATTTTTACAACCGTTGAAGAAATCAGCATTAGATCAGATTTACATTTTTATTTTCCAGTTTATTGACATCTTCGCCAGGCCTTATGCGACAAGGGCCCGGCGATTATTCCGCCTCCGCACCCTCAACTTAACGTCAAAATCAACTCTTGTACTCAAAAGAATCATCACTAAAATATTCACTATATAGCGTTATTTTTTTTTACAACCACTGCATATAGTAGTTATCCACAGAGTTATTACTAATGCTTCCCTGTGGAAAAAAAATGAAAAAGCCCGGCTGATTAGACCGGGCTCTTCAAGCGGGAACGGAGAATGGCCCTCTGAACCCGAGCCAAATGTATCTGGCGACTTGAGTTAGCTTAAACAAATGCACTGCATTCTTCAAGTTACTCAGGAGATGTCATGCATAAGCGGTGATGTTACATATTGATTTTAAAAACGAAATTTTTATCCGGGTTTTTGGTGATTCGAAATCCCCACCCAAACAAAAAATCGTGCCGAATGTATCTGGCGACTACGGATACAGCAACTGCGAAGGAAAGCCTGAGGGTGTTTGCAGCGAGGTTCGAGAAAACTAAGTGAGCCCCAAAAAATGGTTAACTTACTTTTCAAGATCGTACCTCCGATGGTCGTAATTATTAGAGCGATCATCGAGTACGTAAACCAGCGCCCATAAGCCTGGTTTTAATCAAAAGCCCGTGTAAACGGGCTTTTTTACCAAATTGAACTGTACCTGCCGAAATTGGATTTTTTCCTTGAACTCTCTTTACGGACCATTATCCTTCTGCTTTTAGCATCAAAATTTCTGCTAATTCTTAACTTATGCGGCTTTCCCCTGCTGACACATTTCTGGCAAATTAGCCCTAACTAGCGCCTCGGCAAACGGCGGTGGGACAGCATTGCCGCAGCGTGCCACCTGCTTATCTTTAGCGTATTTCTCGCCGCGGTAGTCCTGGTCGATGATGTACCACTCCGGGAAACCTTGGGCACGATACAGCTCACTCGGCTGCAGCATGCGCATGCCAATATCAACGATGCGGAATGTGGTGCCATCAATATTCACCAAGCCGGTACTATCCGGTCCGCAATACTCTTTCAGGAACGCCAGTACCTGCTGGGCGCGCACTTCATCGTATTCCTCGACCGCTAGTGTCGTTTTAACCTCCCCCACGTGCTGGCCGCCGGCTGTGATGGTCGGCATCGGTTCGTCAGCGCGCTGGCCGTCACGGCAGGTTCCACGCAACTTAACCAGGTGAGAAGCGACCACTGCATGATGGTCCACCGTCGTCACTGAATGCACTGGTTCATCCAGCCCCACCCCCGGCCCGGTGTAATTGCCGCCATAGTGCTTAGCCAGGAACGCACCGACTACGGCATGTTTCCCGCCACCAGCCACAACGGTACCCAGCGGCTTATCCAGTCCTGGCACGCGAGGTGCCTGGCCGGGCCGTTCTCCGTATCCTATTTGAATGAGCGTCGGCACAACCAACTGCGATTTACCACCGCCGCCCGCGGTGATTGTTGCGCTAGGCTCATCTGCCCGGTGTCCTATGCTGGCTCCGAACTGCCGGGCGATAACCGGAGCGACGACACAGGCGCGCGACTCTTTCAGGATGGTGTGTGCAGGTTTATCAAGAGGGCGGGGGTTTAGCCTGATACTCACTGCCTCCATTGCCAGCCAGGAACGGTGCTAAAGCAGCTTCGACAATACCCAGGGCATGCCCATTACCGCCCGGGCGTTTTGACGTGCCGGCGGTCACCGTCGGTACCGGCTCGGTGACTGGCTGCCCGGTGGCGCCGGTGCGGAATTTTGTCAGGTGCTGCACCGCTACCCCAAAGCCGTGGGTTTTGGTAATCGTCTGCAGCGGATCCGCCAGCGACTGCCCCCTGAAACAGTCATATTTTCCTTTGGTCGTGGTGTGGTTGCACTTCACGATGAACGGCGAAGCGCTGTCGATAACGAACCGCTGTATGCCGCGGGCAATACGTTTGAGCGTGTTCTCTGCCAACGGCTTTTTACGGTCGAATATGCTCGGCGCGGGGATAGACCAGTCGATGCATTCCGCAGCTGTACGCCACGGCGCCAGTTTGCCAGCCAGCACCGCTGGTGATTTCGGATCCCCGTGGGTGGCTTCCGGCCACACTATCGGCTGCCCGTCTCGGCGCATAACCATGAAGAAGCGTTTTCGTATTGTCGGTGCGCCGTAGTCACAGGCGCGTAGTTCGCGATACTCAACTGTGTACCCCAGGCCTTTTACCAGCCGGGCGGCATCCTCACTATCAAGCGAAATATTCAGAAAATCGCAGCACTCCACCAGCGCCGGATGGTCTGCAGGAATTCCGGTAGTCAGCATGCCGACAAATGCCTGGAATGTTTCCCCGACGCGTTCCGGGTCTGGCCGCATCTCAGCCGCCAGCAGCGGCCCCCACGTTTTAAACTCTTCGACGTTTTCCAGCATCATCACACGTGGATCTACATCAAGCCCCCAGCGAAGTGTTACCCACGCCAGCCCGCGAATTGCCTTTTCAACTGGTTTAGCCCCTTTCGCTTTCGAAAAGTGGCGGCAGTCTGGCGAAAACCAGGCCAGTCCGACGCGGCGGCCGGCAGTCGCAACCTTAGGGCGAACCTCATACACAGATTCGCAATAATGCAACGTATCCGGGTGGTTCGTAGTGTGCATGGCTACCGCGTTGGGATCGTGGTTTATCGCAATATCCACGCTGCGGCCTATCGCCAACTCAATCCCCGTTGAGGCGCCACCGCCACCAGCAAAGTTATCAACGATGATTTCTCTCACGCGTATTTCCCCATGGCGCAGGCCAACGAACGAGCCGCGGCGATAATTGACGATACCGGCATTTTCTCCAACCACATACGGTTGATATGATGATGCAGTCGGCGTTGGTGATGCGCCGGCAATTCACCGGCGTTTTCGACTTCAGAGAAAACCATCGTTACTTCAGCGGGCCATACAGTTTCTGGTACATCCACCAGCAGCAGCTGCTCCAGCTCTAGAATGCGTTTGCAGGCATACTGCAGCGATGGTTCCATTTCCTTGTTCATGCCTGCGCTCCTTCCAAAGCAACCGCAATAGCTTCAAAAAAACCATCACGGGTATGATTTGTCATCGCTGGTACGAATGCAGCCATCAACAGCTCCTGATCGCAGTTTTCGTCTTCAGAGAGCATCGCTATTTTTTTATCCAGACGATTCTTTGCGTCCTGCAGCTGCTCGTTCTTACTGGCGCGTTGGATGTAGTCCGCAATGATTGCGATCGCTTTGTTCGTCAACTTCACTGTGACTTCACTCATAATTTGCTCCCGATTTTCTCAATCGTTTCCAGCAAAAGCCGACGGCGCGTATTCTCGGCAAAGTGCCGGCGCCCGGTATCTTTGTGGTAAAACTCGTTTTTTCCCACCACCCACATACTTTCCGTCGCGTGCAGCTTTTTACGTTTCGGTCCGTCTTTGGTAATCACAATACCGATATGAGTTTTCTCGATAGTCATAAGGCCTCCCCGCGCGCAGTTGTCGGCCTACTTGCGCAGATAGCTTCCTGCACATCCAGAACACGCTGAAATACAGGACTGCCCAGCAGGCTGTAGTTCATACCAACAGCCGTTTTTGGCACTAGGCCAAACCGCTTCATGTCAAAATCGATGATTGCGCGCTGATCGCGGAATAAGCCCAGCCGACCGTGGCGAACTACTTCGCCGGTAGCTTCCGCATCGAGGAAGTATTTCTGGACAGTGCTACGGCACAAACCCAGTTTTCTCATTGCGTCGTTGGCTGTCAGACGCCCCTGATGTCTGGTGATCCTAATAACCGCACGGACGTACTCCCGGCGCTCTGCAACTGACAAAGCTCTAGCCATGGTTGCGCCCTCTTCCCAAACCAAATTTCGCGCGAATTTCCGCAATTTTATTAAGCCCCTGCTCATTGGTTAGCGGTTTCCCACCGAGTAAGGGGATCCGCTTCACTGGTTCCGGAATAACCTCACCTGCGTTCAGACGGCGTACCATGCGGGAGAGTTCATCCGAAGCTTTCCGACGCAACTCAGCATCACTGAGCGAATTTGCTCGCATGTCGGTATACAACCCAGTGACCATCCAGTAATGCGCGTTGTTTTCCCACGGGTAAGATTCTGCGTCGGGATACTGGCCTCGAGTTCGGCAATAGCGATAAACCATTTCCACCAGTTGGCCGACATCGGGTAGCCCTGCCGCGATGGCTTGCTCAGAACGGCACCATGCGACGAACTGTCCAGGCGACGGCATGAAGGGTTTTTCCTGTTTGCGGGCTACACGCATCCCGGCGTTGATTTGCTCGACCGTGGTGATCCCGTTTTCTTTGAACGCAAGGAGCCACTGCCGACGCATTTCGTTGAAGTCTTCCGGGGATTTACTGGCTAGTGCAGGGAACACCGCGAGCAACTGCCGAAACAGTTCGTTGAATACCTCAGCCGTTTTTGTCGCCTGATGTGCAAAGCTCTGCGCATCCTGCTGTTCTGGCATTCCGGCGGCGATGCGTTGGAAGTTCTTCCGATCGAAGTTATGCATACTTTCAGCGATAGATTTCATTCGAGTACCCCATCGATCCAGTCGGTATTGTCCAGCGCACTGGCACCGGATTTGGCTTTTGATGGACCTGGTCTACGAAGACGTTTGGTCGCGAGCTGATCCCACTTCTTGCGAAGGCTTGATGGGCTGAGGATATTTTCCTTCCAGAATTCGTCTTCGTTGGCCCATTTGAACAACTCGCAGATTTCGTAGTGACTGCGATTGTCCTGCAGGCGCATCAGGCGGATGGTGTTTGCCCACTCAACCCAGTTAGGTTCTGACAGGGAGGCGTTGACAGTGGTGACCTTGTCGAAAATCCAGCGAGCGGCCTTCAGGTCGTCAGCAGTTCCCCATGACTTTCCAGCGGGGGTGTAAATTCCGCCCGCAGCTTCAGGATGGCGAGAGAGAAATTTTTGAGTTTTCTCGTTTCGGGATTCTTCAGAATTCCGAGACGAAGATCTTTTAATATTGTTTTTGTTATAGTCTTGGGTGTCTACCGTTTCCGGGAAGGTTTTTTCCGATTCCGGGAAGGAAATTCCCGTTTTCGGGAAGAGTTTTCCCGTTTTCGGTTTGTCCAAAATCCAGGCAGATAGCTCAGTATTTATCCCGACAGTTTTCATCACTCCATGCTTGTGACTGAAGATTATTTCTCGCGCTGCGAGGAGTTTAATTGCGTCGGAAACGTGCGAGTCACTCAGCCCTGTTAACTCAGAAATCACTGTATTTGTTACACGGTCACTTTTTTTGTTCCAGCCGTAGGTAAGCCAGATCACCGCCTCGAGGCACTGCCACTCACGGCCGGACATGCGAAGACGCGGCTTGAGTTTTTGTATCTCATTGGCGATTCTGGTGTAGCCATTGGACAGGTCGGCCATGCGACCTCCCGTTAGTTCGGTATTGATTGGAAAATTGATAACTTCAGCGGTATTTGACATACTTAATCCCGTGAATTGCCCACATTGATTCACTCGAAGACCGGCTGTGTTCGAGCACAACGGTCTTCACCCTTTCAGAACAACCCTGCCTGATTACTTCCCTTTCGCACCGCGCGCTTGGCTTCGCGACGTTCAGCTGTTCTGGTTTGTTTCTCCGCCCATAACTTTGCGTATCGCATAACATCGTCAAACATCCCCCCTTTACGACTTGCCTGTGACATACGCTTGTACATATCGACCGCCTGGTATGCCCCCCCTGAGCCAATGCCTGCGTGAATCCCTGCCGAAGCAGTTCTTCGCGGACGTTCTTCTCAATGAATTCGATATGGTTCATGGCTACCCTCTTACATCGCACCGAGCATCGAGGTCACAATGGCCATCAGTGGCGCCGTCAACTCCGGATCAATCCGGAACATCTCAACAATTCCCTCACTGAGTTCTTTCAGTTTTTGATGGCGCGGAGCTCCCATAGCAACAGCCACCTTTGCTTCGCTGGTTTCTTTCTCCAGTCGAGCCAGTCGGGACATAAAATTGTCTTCGGGTAAAAGTCGGTGACGGTATTCCAGAGGAAGAACGGCCATGATTGCGGGCGTCAGTTGGCGTGTATACTCGCGGTACTTTTCCGATTCGGCCGGGTTATCCAGATAGCGAAAGAGTTTCTGACGAGCACGGCTGAGGTCTTCAGGAAAATCGATGCCCTCGCCGCCCTGCTGGCGCCATTCTTCGATGATGTATGCGGAGACAACATCCTGTCCTGCAACCGATGCCCAGGCACGAACGGCAGAGCGAATGTTGTCATGCTCAGCCACTCTCGGCTGATTTCGCTTTATCAGAGCGCCGGCGTTGAATCCGGTATTTTGTTGGAAGGAAAGTGTTTGCATAGTTAGCCTTCCTGTTTTGGCAGACCGTCGGTCGGGTTTGGGTAGAGATCTGGGCGCAGTTCGTGCGGCGTGACGCCGGTTGCTTTGTAAATTTGAATAACACGAGAGGACGGAACGCCGTTCTTTCGCCACAAAGACACGGCCATTTTGGTTACTCCGATAGCCAAACCTAGCGCACTCGCAGAACCAGATTGTTGAATAGCGTTTTCAATACCAGTCATAGGACCTCCTTAGATGCGCAAAGTAAAGCATCAATTTACCATGCAGTCAACTTATGCATGCCTATCTAGGAGTAAAGCAATTATTTACAATGAATCCATGAGCGAAAAAAATCCGACAGAAGGCCTGATAGCCAGGCTGACAGCGTTAAATGCTAAAGGAATCTCCAAAACAGAGATGTCCCGAATTGCTGGTGTCAGTAAGCAGGCAGTTTCAGGCTGGTTCAAAACAGGCCGTATCAGCAAAGAGTCTGCACTCGCAATTGCCGATGCAGTCGGCGTTTCTGTGCCTTGGTTATTGGGCGAAGATGTTGGTGAGAAAGACGGTCTTAAACCTGACGAACAGCGCCTGCTTGAGCTTTATCGTCAGTTGCCGGAAGAAGAGCAGCAGAACATGTTGCGGATCGTATCTCTGCGACTGAAGGAGCTCGACGAACTGTACGCGAAGTACATGGGGCGAAGGATTAAGGGTGATAGCGAGTAAAACGCAGCAGTTGTACAGGATGTATGGGTAAGCGTCTGGCATCTGGGTGAATTGGTGATTATTTTTGGTAGGAAATCATCATCGTGATTGTTAACGAAGTTTTGTAAAAAATGATTGCCAGCAATTTTTTAGGTCGATTTTTTCCTTACACACAGTAAACTTAAGGTAAAATTATGATGTCGGAACTGGCGGAAGTTGCGAACGATATGGTTGATACAAATAAGAAATATTTGATTTGGAACAACAAAGGTGGTGTTGGAAAAACATTTCTAACCTACAACCTTGCTGTTGAGTATGCAATCGCTCACCCTGATGAAGATGTGATCGTTATTGATGCTTGCCCTCAATCGAATGTTTCCGAAATTATTTTGGGCGGAAATGGTGTTGGTGAAGAAAACCTAAACCAGCTTCGGGACAGGAACACTACTATTGCCGGATATATTAAAGAGCGTTTTAGTACCTCTCCGCTTTCTCGTATGGGTAATGAGTCTTCATATTTTGTAAAAGCTGATTCTGTAAACCCCAAAATGCCAAAAAATCTTTATCTTTTGCCTGGTGATGTGGACTTAGATATTTGTTCTAGGCTTATCGCACATATAGGCTCCTCTCCTGTTAAAGAAGCCTGGAAAAAAAGTCGTTCACTTTTAATAGACCTTATAGCTTCATTTGAGGCTGATAAAACCATTTCTGAAAGGCCAAAAACATTTTTCATCGATTGCAACCCTAGCTTTGCTAGTTATACAGAACTTGGAGTTGTCGCATCAAATAGAGTAATTATTCCCTGTACAGCTGACGCTGCTTCAATCCGGGGAATCAAAAACTTAGTTAAATTGATTTATGGGGTTTCTATTGATAGCACTGAACAAGACGAAATGTTCCTTGATTTTAACAAGGAAGCTAAGCAAAGCAAAATAGATTTTCCTAAGCTGCATCTTTTCGTTCAAAACCGATCTCGCACCAACGAAAGTGACGCAGCAAAAGCATTCAAGTCACACGCTGAAGAAATAAAAAGAATCACATCAGAATTATTAAAAACACATCCTCATTTATTTACTGAGGAAAATGTTGATGACCGCGTAAAGCACGTAAAAGATGGTAATACACTTGCTGCAATTATTAATCATGAAGGCTGCCCTTTGAGTGGTCTACAGCACAAAAGTTACACTATTTATGGCATGGCAACACAAGCAAACAAAGCCCAAATTGATGCCTTAGAGGCCGATGTAAACGGTGTCGTCGCCTGCATTTAGTTTGATATTACAACCGGTACTGTACCTTTTTATACAACCTCCCCACCCGGCCGCCGAGCCGGGTTTTTATTGCCCTACTCTTCCAGCAGCTTCACCGCCAGTTCCATCACCTGAATCTGATCCAAATCCCACTTATCAACCCCCTTTGATATCTCCGTTCTTATCACGTCAGCTATGGCTACCCGCTTGGTTTCGTGACCTTCGGCGATCATGGCAAACACAACATCCCCAACGATACGGCACATCTCCTGATAGCGCAGTTGTGCGGCTTCTTCGTAGTCCATATCAGTCACCCTATTTGATGTTTTTGTGAGCATACCACATGCATAAAATGCCGACTAAGGCCATGAATATCGCCGATAGGTACAGCATTGCTTTACAAATTAACTCACCTATACTTGACTTAATGGTAAAGCAATGTTTTACTTACCCCATAGCAACAAACCACCCAGGCAGAACGCCCACGAAGTAGCGGCCCGGCGCAAACGAAGACCGGGATGAGGTGGATTTATCAACGCGCAGTAGGTTCAAACGTTCCGCTGGCCACGTAATGGCTGAGGTTGAAATGAGTAAGAAAGGCATCAGAGCCATGATCATTTCGGCATTTATCGGGCTCTTAATCTGGACTGCGCTTATCTGCGCACTGTGGGAGTTTTTTTAATGATTGATTTCGCACGAAAACCCGCTCGTCAACAGGCCGTCAGACTGGGCCCAGTGACCGCGTTCATCCGCCGGATGTGCTATCTGCTCGCACAAAAAGGCGACCCGTCATGAGTTCGCTGTTCGCCCTGGTACTTTCTATCGGCATGACTGTTGGTGGTACGCAGGAAGTTTTACTAGGTGTTTACGACAGCGAGCAGGCCTGCAAGAACGCAGCGTCCGAGCAGGACGTAAAAGGTGAGTGTTACCCACTTAAAGGACTGCTGAACGAGCACCCTGCCGGATTTACGGCGCAGATGTAGGAGGAGTAATGCAGAAGAGATGTGCGTACTGCCGCAAACCGATTGAGGAAGGCCAGGAAGTAAAAATGACCATCCTGATCATTCACGGCACGCAGTTGGCACCACGGGAAAGAACGTATTGCTCGAAACGTTGTGGTGAATACGACGCCATGGCCAACGAGGCATAACGTAAAACCCGCCGAAGCGGGCTGTACGTCCGGTGACACCGACCAAAGTTCCACCGGAAATTACCCAAAACCAAAGAACACCCTATGGGCGCTACCAATGGCCCGTGGATTCTAACATCCAAAATCGAGGCTACGACATGGAATTTTTTAATCTGATAAAGGCCACGCAAAAATCAGGCAAGCCTGACGGCGTTATCTGGCGCACCACGAAATCTGAATCCCGCGCGAACCTGCAGCTCGACGTCGATCTGGAAGATGCTGGTATCGAAACCGGCCGCGGTCATGACTATATGAAGCCAATCCGCACCGATTTCCCAGTGTTTAACGACCTGCCGGCTGAGGGTGTGCTTGATTTCGAATGGTGTACACGTTACGAACTCGCCGACGACGGTCGCACCTGGCAGCTAAAAGCAGGCGCCGTTCCGGCCGACGCATTTCACCAGGAGGAAACGACGTCTGTCGATGAGACCACCATCGTGGATGGTATTGATACGACAACCGGTGAAGTTGTTGGCATTCAGTCCGGCGCTGACAATGCCGATATCACTGAAGACGACGATCAAAACACCCACTATCCGGTGGCGCAACTCCGTCGCCCGCAGCGTGTTATCTCGCAATTCATCAGTGATGCAATAACTCACCACGTCACCCAGGAGCAGCGGACCCAAATCAGCTCACTGGAAATGGACACTGACAACAACTACATCCAAAACCTGCTGCTGGCGGTAGAAAACTGCGAAGAGGTCAAGGGTTACGATACCAAAGACCTTTGGCGCTATACCGATGCCATTCGTAAGGTTTTCAGTCAGGAGAAGCGCCACGAACTCGCTTTGGTTCTCCGCTTCACCAGAATCTGGGCGGCGACTGATTATATTGACCGTGGGCTGCTGGTCAAAGAGTGGCAAAAGGGAAACCGCATGTCGCAGATTCAGCGCACTGATACAGGAACCAACGCTGGCGGTGGCAATAAATCAGATCGCAACCCGGACTACATGCACACACTGGATACGCTGGATGTTGAAATTGCGGCGGCCCTCCTGCCAATGGATTTCGATATCTATAACATCCCTCTTCCCGTACACCGTCGTGCTAAAGACGTCGCTGCCAAAAAAGAAAGCCCATGGAAAGAGTGGTCAGCAGCGCTGCGCAAAATGCCAGGGATACTTGATTACTCACGCGCAGCTATTTTCGCACTGATCCGCGATGCCAATGACAGCGTGCACCACTTTCCTGTCAGTCTTCAGACGTATATCAACGCGAATCTGACGGAATCTCAACACGACAAACCGAAGGCTGAAACCGTAAGTGCTGCGTGTTACTCGTCGGAAAGTAACGCCACTGATGATGTTGGTCGCCAGCTCGCTGCTGATCGTGGTGAATATGTTGAAGGTATCAGCGACCCCAGAGATCCCAAATGGGTACGTGAGGACCTGACAAAAACACAACAACCGCAAGTTGCCAACCTTGGCGCCGGCGTGTTCTCCATTGAAGGTCTTATGGCCTCTACTGCCACAACGAGCACTAATGAAGAGGCCACCAGCAATGTGCAGATGGAAACGACTGTCGAGGTCGAAGGCGAAAATGATAACCCGGTATCAACAGGCGAAAGTGCTGATGCAGATGCTCCGAAAACAGATGCCGTAGACGCACGAAAAATCATGACTGAGCGTTGCCCTGAACTGGCCGCTGCCGTTTTGAAAGACCAGGAGCTCGCGAGCACTGCCGGAGAATCTGTCGAAGAAGTTAACGCAGAAACCGAACAGGTATCCGCAGCGCCAGCATGGCCGGAATATTTCGAGCCAGGACGTTATGAAGGCGTGCCAAATGAGGTTTATCACGCGGCGAACGGCACCAGCTCCACGATGGTTAAAGATGCGCGTGTATCGCTGATGTACTTCGAAGCACGCCACGTTTCAAAAACCATCCAGAAGGTGCGCTCCCCGGTACTG
The DNA here is from genome assembly GCF_014298075.1 of Enterobacter sp. JUb54. GTDB lineage: Bacteria > Pseudomonadota > Gammaproteobacteria > Enterobacterales > Enterobacteriaceae > Klebsiella > Klebsiella lignicola. The sequence goes on along the minus strand of NZ_CP060418.1, from coordinate 1,033,412 downwards.
GATATGGGTAACCTGGTGCATGCACTGGCACTGCAGCCTGATGACATGGATAAAGAGTTCAGTGTCGAACCTGAGATCCCGGAAGGTGCATTCACCACCACAGCAACGATCCGCTCTTTTATCGATGAGTACAACGCCGCCCTACCGGCGCTGTTGAGCGCTGACGATATCAAAACATTGCTGGAAGCTCACAACGCCACCCTACCGCAGCCAGTTCCTTTGGGTGATGACGTTACCCAAACAGGTGAAAACTACATGGCCCTGCCTGCTGAATTTCAGCGCGTAGAAGAAGGCCAGAAAGTCACCGCAGCAAAAATGAAGGCCTGCATCAAAGAGTACAACGCCACTCTTCCAGCTCAGGTTAAAACCAGCGGCAGCCGCGATGCTCTGTTGGAACAACTGGCAATTATTAACCCTGACCTCGTCGCGCAGGAAGCCCAGAAGCCACAACCACTGAAAGTCTCGGGTACCAAAGCAGATCTGATGCAGTCCGTTAAGTCGGTAAATCCGGACGCAGTATTCGCCGACGAGCTCCTGGATGCCTGGCGCGATAACCCCGAAGGAAAGGTGCTGGTTACCCGTCAGCAATTGGCTACGGCGTTAGCCATTCAGAAAGCCCTTCTTAATCACCCGACGGCCGGCAAGTTGCTGACGCACCCGAGCCGAGCCGTCGAGGTGAGCTATTTCGGTATTGATGAGGAAACCGGGCTGGAAATTCGTGTGCGCCCTGACCTTGAGATCGACATGGGCGGCCCGCGTATCGGTGCCGACCTTAAAACCATAAGCATGTGGAACATCAAGCAGGAAGGCCTACGCGCGAAGTTGCACAGGGAAATCATTGAACGGGATTACCACCTGAGCGCGGCTATGTACTGCGAAACCGCAGCGCTGGATCAGTTCTTCTGGATTTTCGTCAACAAAGACGAGAACTACCACTGGATCGCCATCATCGAGGCATCGGCCGAATTGCTGGAGCTGGGGATGCTCGAATACCGCAAAGCGATGCGCGCCATCGCGAACGGTTTCGACACTGGAGAATGGCCGGCGCCGATCACCGAAGACTACGCCGAAGAACTCAATGATTTTGATGTGCGCCGTCTCGAAGTGCTGCGCGTACAGGCATAAGGGGGAATAACTATGTCCAATTTAGTGGCCACAACTGACAACCAGACTCAGAGAATCGACAACGTTTCTATCCTGACGAACGCCGACTTATTCAACCGTCTGCTCAAAATTTCCGAGGTAATGGCTAACAGTGGAAACTTCGTTCCCGAACATTACCGCGGGAAACCTGACGCGTGTATGGCCGTAGTTATGCAGGCGGCACGCTGGAACATGGATCCGTTCGCAGTTGCGCAGAAAACATTCATTGTGGGTAATTCCGGTGTGCTTGGTTATGAAGCTCAGTTGGTTAATGCGGTGATCAATACCATGGCACCCACAAAAGACCGTATTCACTTTGAATGGTTTGGCTCGTGGGAAAACATCGTTGGCCGCTTCGTTAAAAAAACGAGCAGCAAGGGCAATGATTATATTGTTCCTGGTTGGGATTTGGGAGATGAAGCTGGTGTGGGCGTACGCGCCTGGGCAACACTCAAAGGAGAATCAGAACCTCGCGAACTGGTGCTGATGCTTTCGCAGGCGCAGGTCCGCAATTCAACACTGTGGGCAAGTGACCCTCGCCAACAACTGGCCTATCTTGCCGTCAAGCGCTGGGCGCGGCTGTACTGCCCAGATGTGATCCTCGGCGTCTATACCGCTGACGAGATTGACGAGCGCGAAGAAAAGGTTATTAACCCGGCTCAGACAGAAAAAATCACACTGAATGAGATAACAGGTTCCGTAGACACCCCCACCAGCGTGCCAAGGCCTGCATCAAACGTTGACTCTGTTGCAGACGAACTACGCGACCGGATTGATGCGGCTAGCTCAGTCGATCAGGCCAAGGCAATTCGCGCAGATATCGAATCACAGAAGGCCTTGCTGGGTACTGCCCTGTTCACTGAACTGAAAAATAAGGCAGTGAAGCGCTATTACCTCGTCGATGCTCGCAACAAGGTAGAAGCCGCGATCAACTCCATTCCCAACCCCGGCGAACCGGATGCCGAAGAGCTGTTTGCTAAGGCGGAAGGCACTCTAGCCGCTTCTAAACGCCATCTTGGTGACGAACTGCATGACCAGTTCCGCATCACCCTGGACGACATGAAACCGGAATACGTGAGCTAAGGGAGGCGGGAGGGTCCGCCCTCCCGGTAACGAGATGACGAAAATTACTGATGGTAAAAAATACTGCTACCGCTACGACGATGGCCACGATGGAGAAGGCCGCCCGGTCGTAACTCTTTGGAAACGGGTCATCGTTCGTGAGACGGAGAAAACCTTCTGGCACTGCGAAGATATGCCGTACATGACCTCTGAGCAGCTTATTCAGTATCGCACTGGTGGCCGGAAAGAGAATCAAAAATATCACATAAAACGCTGCCTGAAGGGTGCCGATCGCTCACGTTATCATTACACCAGGGAAGAGGCCTTACGCGCTTTCGTGTACCGGAAAATGTATCAACTTGAGAAGGTCCAGCTTACGGCAGAAACAGTTCAAATGTGCCTGTCGGGGTTGCGTGAAGCGGGGATGATTGTTGGTGGATATCGATGCACGGTTGAAAAACTGCCTGAAGATACCGGTTTTGTAGCGGCCACAGCACCAGGCCCGATAGCGTCAACTTATAGCTGGGGGGAATACTAATGAGCCTCAAACATCGATTACCTGAGCTCGAGGCCAGCATTGACCCTGCCGCTTTGCGCGCAGCAGCTGATGAGTATTCCGATCTGCTGCTGACTCTGTGTCTTTGCATGAAGATGGCCGGTCCCACCCGGGCGAATGTACGCGCCTGCGGCACTGAACTGAAAAAGCGCCTGACTACCTGGCATAGCCAGAAAGAACTCAACGCCATTCTTTCCAGTTGGGATCCGGTTGGTTACGTGCTCGGGCTCCGCCGGGAAGCGAACGATAACGCTCGCGCTGCCGGAGACCCCGTTGACGTCTTTGTGTGAGGTGAGCATGCGACTAATAAACCGAAGCAAACAATCTCCGCTCGGGCGCCAGGCATGCGATGCAGCACTGGCCAAGCATGTTGAACTCTACGGCGCCCACGGGCGCCAGAAGACGAAACGGACTTATACGGTCGTCGTCCAAGGTTCGAAAATTACGGTAGAGGTCGTGAACCGGCGCTGCAGTTATGTAGCCACGGCCATGAACTGCGCCCGGCGGCTCCGCCATTTACCCGGTCAGGTTTCCTGATATCGAATTATCAATTTATTAAGCCGGCCAGGTATACATTACTGGCCGGTAATGAGGTGAATATGGCCCTTATTACTTTAAAAGAATGGAACCAACGGCAGCCGCGGCCACGCAGCCTTGAGACTGTTCGTCGCTGGGTTAGAGAAAGCAAAATTTATCCAGCCCCAAAGAAAGACGGAGTGGAATACCTGTTTCAGGAAACTGCCGTTAAGGTTGATTCAGCTCAATCATCAACCTGTGGCCTTTTACGGAGAATGACTAGTGGGAAGAAGAAGAAATCATGAGAGGCGTGATCTGCCTCCTAACCTCTATGTCAGGAATGAAGGCTATTACAGTTATCGTGACCCACGTAACGGAAAAGAGTACGGACTAGGCAGGAACAGGCGACTTGCAGTCAGCGAGGCGATACAGGCGAATATTGAATTGCTCGGGGATGCTGGCCACATTCCCCTCAGCGCTCGAATTAACCAGGTCGATTCCGTTACCTTTCATACATGGCTAGACCGATACGAAAAGATCATCGCCGCCAGGGGGCTGAAGCAAAAGACACTTACCGACTACGCCAGCAAACTAAGGTCAATAAAGGAACGAATGCAGGATATCCCGATCGCGGAAATCACCACAAAGCAGATAGCTATGATCCTCAATGATTATGCAGCTGAAGGAAAGAACGCAATGGCAAAACTGATCAGGTCGACGCTGAGCGATATCTTTAGGGAGGCTATAGCGGAAGGTCATATTACGGTTAACCCAGTGACAGCAACAAGAGCAGCCAAATTTGAGGTAAAACGCACCCGATTGATGCTGGACGAATACCGGGCAATTTACCAGGCAGCAGAGCCGCTTTCTCCGTGGGTAAATCTGGCGATGGATCTTGCTGTGCTTACCGGGCAGCGCATCAGTGATTTATGCGCAATGAGCTGGGAGGATGTGCGGGAGGGGTATCTTTACGTAGAGCAGAAAAAAACCGGGGCCAAACTAGCGATACCTTTAGCATTGAGGCTTGAAGAGTTGGATGTGTCTCTCGAAGTAATTCTGGCGAAATGCCGCAATCTGTCCGGCGGGAAAAACATTATTTCATCGACTGCAGGTAAGGCACTATCTCCCGCAACAGTATCGGGTAATTTCAGGAAAGCGCGCGAGCTGTCCGGGCTTAGTTTCTCTGGCGAACCGCCGAGCTTTCATGAGCTACGAAGTCTGTCAGCACGATTGTACGATAAACAGGCTGGAGAGGACTTTGCGCAGCATCTTCTGGGGCATAAGTCGGGTGTCATGACAGCAAAATATCGCGATGACAGGGGAAGGGAGTGGGATAAGATCGAAATATAGTTATGAGTTTGTTTTGAATGATTTTGAATTGACCAATTTAACCAATTGATTCTAATGAAGAAAATTATATATGCACTTTAGATACAAAAGAGTATTAACTATCCCGGTTTTTATGCTTTAGAATCGTTGAGTTTTGTCATTCACCGTCAGGTATGTATATATCTGTCATTAATCAGGGGATTGCTCAGTGGCGCGGCTAAACAAAATCGCGATTTCGCTCTGTGCATTACTGTTTACATCGATCTCATTTACACCACTGGCGCATGCTTCAGGGCATACGCACAGCTCTGCTACGCCAAAAGCGCACCCGGCCAAAGGCACTACCGAACGTAAGAAAAAAGCCAGCAGTCAAAAATCCAGGTCCACTACCAAAACCACCAGCAAGCAAACCGCCACCACGTCCCGCAGCAGACACCCTACCCGTACCACCAGCGCCAGCCAAACGGCATTAACCCGCCAGGCCGCCGGTAGCAGCAAAAAATGCGTCCTGCGTAAAGGGTATAAAAAGCAGTGTGCTAAATCGCTGACGTCGAGCGCAGAGCCGGCACCGGTCATGGCCAGCCTGCAGACTAAATGTGTGGTGCGTAAAGGCTACAAAAAACGCTGTAAACCGGTGACTGAAGCGCAGCCGCTGACGCTGGCGGACGCCCACAAGGCCCGGGTCCAGAAAGCGCAAAGTACCGCCATGTCGAAGCTGATGGACCAGATTGGCAAACCGTATCGCTGGGGTGGCACCTCTCCGCGCACCGGTTTCGATTGCAGCGGCCTGGTCTACTACGCCTATAAAGATCTGGTGAAAATTCGCATTCCACGTACCGCCAATGAGATGTACCACCTGCGCGACGCCCGTCCGGTTGACCGCGGCGAGCTGCAAAGCGGCGATCTGGTCTTCTTCCGTACCCGTGGGCGTGGCACCGCCGACCACGTTGGCGTTTATGTCGGCAACGGCAAATTTATCCAGTCACCGCGTACCGGTCGCGATATTCAGATAACCTCATTAAGCGAGGATTACTGGATCCGTCACTACGTGGGCGCGCGTCGGGTCATGACCCCGAAAACCATTCGCTAACCGCCTGCCGCATCAGCGGCAGGCTGCCGGTTACGCGCAATGTGCAGCGCATTTTCCCCTCTCCAGCCGCGTTTATCTGCTCTCTTTTCCCTCGTGACGTGTCACGCTTTCTTCTATAGCGTTTGTTAAATATACCCTTTATTAATGCAAGGCTTTTAACTCTCTCCGGCAAGTGTTAGCATCCTGATCACAATAAAAACCTGTGGTATTCGCTACGGCAATCCACAGTACATGCTGTATCCGGATGGTCATACATCCTTTAAATGTGAGAAGAAATCAAGAAGTTATAAGGAGAGTAACAATGTCGTTTGAATTACCTGCATTACCGTATGCAAAAGACGCCCTGGCGCCGCACATTTCCGCTGAAACCCTGGAATACCACTACGGCAAACATCACCAGGCCTATGTCACTAACCTTAATAATCTGATCAAAGGCACCGGGTTTGAGGGTAAATCGTTAGAAGAGATCGTCCGCACTTCCGAAGGTGGCATCTTCAACAACGCCGCTCAGGTCTGGAACCACACCTTCTACTGGAACTGCCTTGCACCGAATGCTGGCGGTGAACCGGAAGGCGCTCTGGCGGCAGCCATCAACAGCGCTTTCGGCAGCTTTGCTGATTTTAAAGCTAAGTTTACCGATGCTGCAGCGAAAAACTTTGGTGCCGGTTGGACCTGGCTGGTCAAGAATGCCGATGGCAGCCTGAGCATTGTCTCCACCAGCAACGCTGGCACGCCGCTGACTGGCGACGCCACCCCGCTGCTGACGGTGGATGTCTGGGAACATGCCTATTACATCGACTACCGTAACGCCCGCCCTGAGTATCTGGCGCACTTCTGGGCGCTGGTAAACTGGAAGTTTGTTGCTGAAAGACTGGCGGCATAAAAGATATTGCAGAAGGGGTAACCCTTCTGCAAATAGCATCACTGTCCGACGAGCGCCTCTTCCGGCTGCGAACGGCTACCCACCACCACCAGTAGCAGAGCCAGGCCGGCGATGATCGCCCCCATCACCGGAACAAACGCGTAACCCAGACCACCCGAGATCACCGCCCCACCGGCAGCAGCCCCCAGCGCATTCCCCAGATTAAACGCCCCGATGTTGACCGACGAAGAGAGACCCGGCGCTTCATGCGCAACGCGCATCACCCGCATCTGCAACGGCGGCACCACCGCAAAGGTCGCGGCACCCCAGACCACCATACTGACAGCGGCCCCCAGCTGCGTCTGCGCCAGTAACGGAATCGCCAGCATAATCACCATCAACAGCAGCAGAAAGCCCTTCAGCGTCCCGGAGACGGAGCGGTCGGCGAATTTACCGCCCAGGTAGTTGCCCAGCGAGAAGCCCACGCCAATCAACACCAGCATCGCGGTGACAAACAGCGGCGAAGCATGGGTGATGGTATGAAGCACAGGAGAAATGTAGGTATAGAGGGTGAACATGGCTCCCGCCCCAAGCACCGTGGTCAACAGGGCGGAAAGCACCTGCGGGCGCACCAGCACCGACAGCTCCTGTTTAACATTCGGACGCTCGCCGGCACTGCCTTTAGGCAGAGAGAACCACAGGCTGACCATCGCCACCACGCCCAGCCCTGCGGTAGCGAGGAACGACATCCGCCAACCGATAGTCTCGCCAAGCCAGGTCGCCGCTGGCACGCCGCCGATATTGGCGATCGTCAGCCCCATAAACATGGTGGCAACCGCGCTGGCCTGTTTGTCTTTCGGGACGACGCTGGCGGCCACTACCGAACCGAGACCAAAGAAAGCGCCATGGTTAAGGCTGGTGATAATGCGTGAAATCAGCAGCGTGGTGTAATCCGGTGCCATGGAAGAGAGAACGTTGCCGAGGGTGAAGATCGCCATCAGGAAAATCAGCGCGTTTCTTCGCGCGCGATGAGAAAGCAGCAGCGTCATCAGCGGCGCACCAACCATCACACCGATCGCATAGGCGCTGATCAGCATTCCCGCAGCCGGAATAGACACGTCGACGCCTTTGGCAATGACCGGCAGTAATCCCATCGGGGAAAACTCCGTCGTACCAATACCAAATGCGCCTATCGCCAGCGCGAGCAGGGGAAAGTTGATTTTCATTACATGACTCCAGCAGACCGTCATCGGCGACGGTATCTCATCAGAAGTCAAAAGCATGACATCAATCACAGAAAAACAAAAGTAAACGAAATGGCAAAAGATTTTTGCGAAAATGATAATAATGGCGGGAACGGGGGGAAAGTGACCTCTCCCCCGGGAAAATTAGTGCAGAACTGCGGTCAGCCCGGCGGCAACGATTAGACCTAGAACAATAATCGTTGTTGTCAGCGAAAATTTTAAATCTGTATCCATCAATTTTTCCCCCTGTTTTTCCCACACGAAAAGTGAGCTTGCTCATTTTTGCACAATATCGCATAAAAATCTTCCAGGATTTAGGGTGATACACATTTTTGCTCTTCCCCTTTGCCGCAAGATCGGACAAAATCCCACGCTAATTTGAAAGCGTATCGGCCATTGACCCCTTCCTGTCGTTCTGTGTCGTTTTCCCGACGTGATGCAATGTTGAACATTGTATTCAGGGTGTGTTTAGGCAAACGTTTACGTACCGATTATCAGACGTTCAGGTCAAGGTCTGGAGTGAGAAGTAATGGCAACTATTAAAGATGTAGCGAAGCGCGCAAACGTTTCCACTACAACAGTATCACATGTTATTAACAAAACCCGTTTCGTTGCGGAAGAGACGCGCAATGCGGTCTGGGCCGCCATTAAAGAACTGCACTACTCACCGAGTGCCGTCGCGCGCAGCCTGAAGGTTAATCACACCAAATCTATTGGTCTGCTGGCGACCAGCAGCGAAGCGGCCTATTTTGCTGAAATTATCGAAGCCGTTGAAAAAAGCTGCTTCCAGAAAGGCTATACCCTGATTCTGGGTAATGCGTGGAACGATCTCGAAAAGCAGCAGGCCTACCTGTCAATGATGGCGCAAAAGCGCGTCGACGGCCTGCTGGTCATGTGCTCCGAATATCCGGAATCGGTGCTGAGCATGCTGGAAGAGTACCGCCATATTCCAATGGTGGTGATGGACTGGGGCGAGGCCAAGGCCGACTTTACCGATTCAGTCATCGATAACGCCTTTGAAGGCGGCTATATGGCCGGTCGTTATCTGGTGGAACGCGGCCATCGCGAAATTGGCGTGATCCCCGGCCCGCTGGAACGTAACACCGGTGCCGGACGTCTGGCAGGCTTTATGAAAGCCATGGAAGAAGCGCAGATTTCCGTACCGGACAACTGGATTGAACAGGGTGACTTCGAACCGGAGTCCGGTTATCGCGCGATGCAGCATATCCTGAACCAGCACCACCGCCCGACGGCAGTCTTCTGCGGCGGCGACATTATGGCGATGGGCGCTATTTGCGCAGCGGATGAAATGGGGCTGCGCGTGCCGCAGGACATTTCGCTGATCGGCTATGACAATGTGCGCAACGCCCGCTATTTCAGTCCGGCGCTGACCACGATTCATCAGCCGAAAGACTCTCTCGGCGAAGCCGCGTTTAATATGCTGATGGACCGTATCGTCAACAAGCGTGAGGAGTCCCAGTCTATCGAGGTTCACCCGCGCCTGGTCGAACGTCGTTCCGTCGTTGACGGTCCGTTTGTCGATTACCGCCGCTAGTCCCCTGCCCGGCGCCGGTTAGTCCGGCGCCCGCAACCATTCCCGGTTTAACGTTTCACTATCACCAAGATAATCCAGCATCCACAGCAGCGCGGGCGATGCATCGCTCTGTTGCCAGGTCAGGCAGCACGCCGCATCCGGAAACGGGTTTTCTAGTTCAAGGGCAACCCATTCTCCCCGGTCGATCCACGGACGGGCAAAGTGCGTCGGTACCATCCCCACGCAAAGCCCGGCAGACAGGCAGGTGGCAGAGGATTCCCAGTCGGGCACCACCACGCGCTTTTGGTTATCCAGCAGCCAGGTCGTGCGTTTTGGTAAAGACCGGGAAGTATCCTCTCTGACCAATGAGGGCCAGTTGCGCAACTCGTCATCGCTTAGCGGACTGGTCATCTGCGCCAGCGGATGATGGCTGGCCACCACGCAGTGCCAGTTCAGCATACCCATATCGCGAAAGGCGTAGCGCCCCCCGACCGGAATCGAACGCGTCGCCCCAATCGCCAGCTCCACGCGGCCATCCGCCAGCGCATCCCAGACACCGTTGAACACTTCCTGAAAGACAATCAGCTCAACGTCCGAAAAGTGACGATAAAAATCGACAATCATCTGGCGCATCCGCGCCGGTTTGACGATGTCATCGACAGCAATCGACAACTGGCCGCGCCAGCCATTGGCTATCTGCTGGCACTGCTGGCGGGTGATCTGCATTTTTTTGATAACAGAGCGCCCCTCCTGTAAAAACCAGACCCCGGCCGGGGTTAATTCGACATCCCGATGGCGACGTTCAAACAGCGGAACTGCCAGCCACTCTTCCAGCTGACGAACGGTGTAGCTGATGGCGGAAGGGACGCGATGGAGCTCCTGCGCTGCCGCGCTAAAGCTGCCGTTGCGGGCGACAGCATCAACAACTTCCAGTGAGTATTCAGACCACATATTCTGCCTACAAAAATTTTGAATGCATGTAGCAAATATTAGCGTTTCACAAGCCAGAATGCACTCCCTACACTCTGCGGCATTATACCGGCATCAGCAGAAGAGAATGTTATGCAACAACCTGGGAAAGGATTTTTAGTTTGGCTGGCGGGACTCAGCGTGCTGGGTTTCCTGGCCACCGACATGTACCTACCGGCCTTCGCGGCGATTCAACACGACCTCAACACCTCCGCGGCCTCGGTCAGCGCCAGCCTGAGCCTGTTCCTCGCCGGTTTCGCCATCGGACAGCTGTTCTGGGGCCCGCTCTCTGACCGTTACGGGCGTAAACCGATTCTGCTGAGCGGCCTGGCGATCTTCGCCATCAGCTGTCTGGGAATGCTGTGGGTCCGCGACGCGACGCTGATGCTGGTCCTGCGCTTTATTCAGGCCATCGGCGTCTGTGCGGCTGCGGTCACCTGGCAGGCGATGGTGACGGACTATTATCCGGCGCAGAAAACAAACCGCATTTTTGCCACCATCATGCCGCTGGTCGGTTTATCCCCGGCGCTGGCGCCGCTGCTCGGCAGCTGGCTGCTCAACCATCTGGAATGGCAGGCGATTTTTGCCACCCTTTTCGTCATCGCCCTGCTGCTGATGGTCCCGGCCCTGCGCCTGAAGCCGGTGCACAAACCGGCCGGCGATGCGCAGAAGAAACTGACCTTCCTGACGCTGCTGCGTTCTCGTGAATACAGCGGTAACGTGCTGATCTACGCCGCCTGCTCTGCCAGCTTCTTCGCCTGGCTGACCGGCTCGCCGTTTATTCTGCATGATATGGGTTATGGTCCGACGGCTATCGGGCTGAGCTACGTGCCGCAAACCATCGCCTTCCTGATTGGCGGTTATGGCTGCCGTGCGGCGCTGCAAAAATGGCAGGGTCAACAGCTGCTGCCGTGGCTGCTGGTGGTGTTCGCCGTCAGCGTCGCCGCCACCTGGATGGTCGGGCGTCTTGAAAATGCCTCAATCGTCGGCGTGATGATTCCGTTCTGCGTGATGGCGATTGTGAACGGCGGGATTTACCCGATCGTTGTTGCCCAGGCGCTGAAGCCATTCCCGCAGGCTACCGGGCGCGCCGCGGCGTTGCAGAACACTCTGCAGCTCGGGCTGTGCTTCCTGACCAGTCTGTTGGTCTCCGCGCTGATCGCCACGCCGCTGCTGACCACCACCAGCGTGATGCTGGTTTCTATTGTGCTGGCCGGGATTGGCTACGTTATGCAGCGCCAGAGCGCCTGCCTGACGGTCGGCTCATCGCACGCCTGATCGGTTATAAGCATGCTAAGGCCCAGTAATTAGCATGCTAAGAGGTTTTTATTGAAAGCCGGATTTCAGCAGCCTATACTGGATCCGGCATCACATAAATAGACCTTTTATTGTATTTAACGGGGGCAGGATGCGTCCCGTTTCACCATGGATGGCCTTTCGGCAAGGGTTATCGCCCTTCCTCTGTTCTACGTCGGATAGCAGCTTCACGGATATTCCGTGAGATTTCTCACAAAGCCAAAAAAGCGTCTACGCTGTTTTAAGGTTCTGATCACTTGGGCGTGATGGAGAAGCTATGAGTTCATCGTGTATAGAAGAAGTAAGCGTACCAAACGACGACTGGTACCGAATTGTAGCCGAGTTACTCGGCCGCGCGGGCATTGAGATTAATGGCTCCGCTCCCTCCGATTTGCAGATTAAAAACCCGCTTTTCTTTAAACGCGTTTTGCAAGAAGGTTCACTCGGACTCGGTGAGAGTTATATGGACGGCTGGTGGGATTGCGAGCGGCTGGATATATTCTTCCACCGTGTGCTGCGCGCCGGGCTGGAAAATCAGCTCCCGCACCATCTTAAAGATACGCTACGTATTGCCGGCGCTCGCCTGTTTAATCTGCAAAGTAAAAAGCGCTCCTGGATTGTCGGGAAAGAACATTACGATCTTGGTAATGACCTTTTCAGCCGGATGCTCGATCCGTTCATGCAATATTCCTGCGCCTACTGGAAAGACGCCCAATCGCTGGAAGAAGCCCAGCAGGCAAAACTCGATCTTATCTGCCGCAAGCTGCAGCTGGAGCCGGGAATGCGGGTGCTGGACATCGGTTGCGGCTGGGGTGGGCTGGCCTATTACATGGCGAAGCATTATCAGGTCAGCGTAGTTGGCGTGACTATTTCGGCCGAACAACAAAAAATGGCCCAGCAGCGTTGCGAGGGACTGGACGTCACCATTTTGCTCCAGGATTATCGCGACCTGGAGGACAGCTTTGACCGGATTGTCTCCGTCGGTATGTTTGAACACGTCGGCCCGAAAAATTACGCCACCTATTTTAATGTGGTTGACCGTAATCTGAATGCCGATGGTCGCTTCTTATTACACACTATCGGTTCGAAAAAAACCGACCACAGCGTTGACCCATGGATCAATAAATATATCTTCCCGAACGGCTGTCTGCCGTCGGTTCGGCAGATTGCCCAGGCCAGCGAATCGCACTTCGTGATGGAAGACTGGCATAATATGGGGGCCGACTACGATACGACGCTGATGGCGTGGTGTGAGCGTTTCCTGGCGACCTGGCCGGATATTGCAGATAACTACTCAGAACGATTTAAACGTATGTTCAGTTATTATCTGAACGCTTGCGCCGGGGCTTTTCGCGCGCGCGATATTCAGCTATGGCAGGTGGTCTTTTCACGCGGGGTCGAAAACGGCCTGCGGGTGGCTCGTTAAATCATCCCCCGTTACGACGGGGGATATGCTTTTACTACGTATGCTCTAATACCCAAAATAATTCGAGTTGCTTGTAGCCGGCAAAGCAACTTGAAGGATTATGGGAGTATTACTCTTCAGCGGCGTTCTGCGCCGCATCTTTCGCCGCCAGTACGCGTTCTACGGTATCCACCACCGCCTGCGTTTGCGGGTCGATTTCGATATTCACCCGGTCACCCAGTTTTTTTACCCCAAGGGTAGTGCGCGTGAGCGTTTCCGGAATCAGATGCACGCAAAAACGGGTCGGCGTGACCTCTCCCACCGTCAGGCTAATGCCGTCTACCCCGACATAACCTTTATAGAGAATATATTTCATCAGCGCCGGGTCCTGAACCTTAAACCAGATCTGACGGTTATTCTCGGAGGTTAAAATCTTAACGATGTCGGCGGTCGTCATAATATGCCCCGACATCAGATGGCCGCCAATCTCATCACTAAAACGCGCGGCGCGCTCAACGTTGACATTATCACCCTCTTTTACCGCCCCGAGGTTGGTAATGCGCAGCGTCTCTTTCATCAGATCAAAACTGACACGCGGACCGTCAATTTCGGTCACCGTCAGGCAGCAACCGTTGTGCGCCACTGATGCGCCGGTCTCGAGGCCTTCGAGCATATGCTCAGGTAATTCCACGACATGAGTGCGAAAATTAGGTTTTTCATCGATGGACACCACTTTTGCGGTCCCCTGCACAATGCCAGTAAACATGCTTTGCTCCTGTAGACTTTGGTGACGGTATCATTACCGTTATATCTGCCTGGAACAATAACAGGTGCTAAAACAGGTTGCCAGCGCCCTTCGTGCCCTACCATTTTTTCACTGGCTTAATAGCGTATCCTCGCTACAATAGACTGGAAAACCCCTCTGCTCTTTCTTCTTGCTGCCATTTAAGGCCGCTTTTCAGTTTCAAAATAACAACAATATAAAGGTGTTCACGTGCAGAAGTATTTTATTGAAGCGCGTCAGTTATTAGCACTGGCTATTCCTGTGATCATTGCGCAGGTCGCTCAGACAGCAATGGGCTTTGTCGATACCGTGATGGCGGGTGGCTATAGCGCCACCGATATGGCGGCGGTAGCCATCGGGACATCCATCTGGCTTCCCGCTATTCTTTTCGGCCACGGGCTGCTGCTGGCGCTGACGCCGGTGGTCGCGCAGATGAATGGCTCCGGGCGTCGCGACCGAATTGCACACCAGGTGCGTCAAGGGTTCTGGCTGGCGGGGTTCGTCTCGCTGCTGGTCATGGTGGTGCTGTGGAACGCCGGGTACATTATTAGCTCGATGCACAATATCGACCCGGCCCTCGCCGACAAAGCCGTTGGCTACCTGCGCGCTCTGCTGTGGGGCGCTCCCGGCTACCTCTTTTTCCAGGTTGCGCGTAACCAGTGCGAAGGCCTCGCGAAAACCAAACCGGGGATGGTCATGGGATTTATCGGCCTGCTGGTCAATATTCCCGTTAACTATATTTTTATCTACGGTCATTTTGGCATGCCGGAGCTCGGCGGCGTTGGCTGCGGCGTGGCGACGGCTGCCGTGTACTGGGTGATGTTCATTTGCATGATTACCTGGGTGCGCCGCGCCCGTTCAATGCGTGACATTCGCAATCAAACCGGATTCAGCAAACCGGACTTCAGCGTCCTGACGCGCCTGGTGCAATTAGGTCTGCCTATCGCACTGGCGCTGTTCTTCGAGGTGACGCTGTTTGCGGTAGTCGCATTGCTGGTCTCTCCGCTGGGTATTGTCGATGTTGCCGGCCACCAGATTGCCCTCAACTTTAGCTCGCTGATGTTCGTACTGCCGTTGTCGCTGTCGGCGGCGGTCACTATCAGGGTTGGTTTCCGCCTTGGGCAAGGCTCAACGCCGGACGCTCAGGTCTCTGCCAGAACCGGGGTCGGCGTGGGGGTTTGCATGGCCGTAATCACCGCGATTTTCACCGTCGTCATGCGCGAGCAGATTGCCCTGCTGTATAACGACAATCCGGAGGTTGTTACCCTGGCGTCTCATCTGATGCTGCTGGCGGCTATCTATCAGCTCTCGGACTCCGTGCAGGTTATCGGCAGCGGGATCCTGCGTGGCTACAAAGACACGCGGTCGATCTTCTTTATTACCTTCACCGCCTACTGGGTACTCGGCTTGCCAAGCGGCTATCTGCTGGCCTTAACCGATATCGTTGTTCCGCGGATGGGACCGGCGGGTTTCTGGTGCGGATTTATCATCGGATTAACCTCCGCGGCAATTCTGATGATGCTGCGTATGCGCTTCCTGCAGCGCCAGCCGGCAAACATCATATTGCAGCGCGCGGCGCGCTAACGGCTTAAGGCACCTCGTTCCGGGGTGCCTTTTTTGTTCTCCGCGACGCGGACAGCTCCCACCGATATCCCCGTTGTACATTCGGTTACGTGCCGATACCAAACACTCACTGAAGCCACCGGACCAGAAGCCTATAGTGCTTTCAACAGCCCCGCAGTGGGGTTCACTGAAGAAACCAATTCGAGGATATCAGAATGAAAAAAGTATTAGCTCTGGTCGTTGCCGCTGCTATGGGTCTGTCTTCTGCTGCTTTCGCTGCTGACGCAGTAAGCACCACTCAGGCTCCGGCTGCTGCTCACAGCACCACTGCCAAAACTACCCATCACAAAAAACACCACAAAGCGGCGGCTAAACCGGCTACCGAGCAGAAAGCTCAGGCTGCCAAGAAACACAAAAAAGCCGAAGCCAAACCTGCAGTAGCGCAGAAAGCCCAGGCCGCTAAGAAACACCACAAAGCGGCGACCAAACCTGCGGTAGCCCAGAAAGCGCAGGCGGCTAAAAAGCACCACAAAACCACCAAGCATCAGGCCGCTAAACCCGCTGCACAGCCTGCTGCATAATTCTTCCGGTCAGTCTGTTTCATGCTAAACCGGCGCTATTTCAGCGCCGGTTTTATTTCAGGAGGTCACTATGCTGCGGCGCTATCGTTTTGAGCTCATTCTGATCCTGCTAATTCTGTGCGCACTTTTCGCCCTTCGCTTAATGTTCAAATAGCTACCCTCTTTTTTCTCCTGCTCTGCCGCTACCGGCGGTGCCCTGTCGCCCTGACGATGTAAGCAAAAAACAGCCAACAGGCAACGTATTCTCCTTTATCATCAGTAAAATATAAGCAATATGGGTAAAACTTCCGCAATCGCGTGCGTTCTGAAAGAAAAGTGACGTTTGCCTCTTGCCACAACCCCTCCCGATCGCTAATATGCGTCCCCGTTGTCACCACAACATTGCGTTCATAGCTCAGTTGGTTAGAGCACCACCTTGACATGGTGGGGGTCGTTGGTTCGAGTCCAATTGAACGCACCATAATGCGTTTATAGCTCAGTTGGTTAGAGCACCACCTTGACATGGTGGGGGTCGTTGGTTCGAGTCCAATTAAACGCACCATAATGCGTCCGTAGCTCAGTTGGTTAGAGCACCACCTTGACATGGTGGGGGTCGGTGGTTCGAGTCCACTCGGACGCACCATTCTTTCTTGCCCAGACTTTCGTTTGTCCGCAAGTGAATCGTGTGTTTTCGCATTCTCCTCTTTTCTCTCCCTGATAATTTCTTCCCGTTTAGCAGTTCGCATTCCCCCCATCGCTGGGCTATACCTTAGGCATCTTGATCCCTACAGGAGCGATAATAATGAGCAAAAAGATTCTGATGCTGGTTGGCGATTATGCCGAAGATTACGAAACCATGGTGCCGTTTCAGGCATTACAGATGATTGGTCACCAGGTCGATGCGGTTTGCCCAGACAAAGCCAAAGGCGATTACATCATCACCGCCATTCATGACTTCGACGGCGCCCAGACCTACAGTGAAAAACCGGGCCACCGTTTTACCCTCAATGCCGATTTCAGCGCCGTCAACGAGCAGGATTATGATGCCCTGCTGATCCCAGGCGGCAGAGCGCCGGAATATCTGCGCCTCAATGACGAGGTCATCAAGCTGGTGCAGGCCTTTGACCGGGCGCGCAAACCGATCGCCGCCGTTTGTCATGGTCCACAGCTGCTGGCCGCCGCCGGCATCCTGAAAGATCGCACCTGTAGCGCCTACCCGGCCTGTGCGCCGGAAGTCCGCCTCAGCGGTGGGCATTATGCCGATATCGGCATAGACCAGGCCTACGTTGACGACAATCTGGTTACCGCCCCCGCCTGGCCCGCGCATCCGCAATGGCTGGCAAAATTTGCCGAAGTACTGCAGCGTTAAGCGCGGCACGCGGTACGAATCCAGCGATAATCCCGGGCCGTCCGCCTACGGTCGGCCTGCTTTGTATTGCCATGTCCGGCAATAAGTCAGGTTGGTATGGTATGAAGTACTAAGAGAGGTCTGGCTGAAGGGAGCTGATACACTTACAGGGCTTCCCTGCCCTGAGAAGACGCGTTATTCGAAGTAGACTTCTGGATTCTCTGACAACGACACGAAGTTTTTGGTGTTCTTATCCAGCGCGCTAATATCGCCGCTTTCGATATCGTAGACCCATCCGTGCAGACGCAGCCCTTTATCACGCAGGCCAACCGCAACAGACGGGTGAGTTTTGATATTGTTCAGCTGGGCGATCACGTTTTCCCGCACCATCGCATTCACTTTATCGATTTCGCTGTTCCAGGTGCCCTTTTCCACCACCGCTTTCGCGGCATCGGCGTAGCGCAACCAGTGGGACACCGCCGGCATCGGCTCAAGGCACTGACAGGTCGCGACCGCGGTCATCGCACCACAGTTAGAGTGGCCACAAATCACGATATCGGTCACGCCCAGCGCAACAACCGCATACTCAATAGTGGCTGACACGCCACCCGGCTCCGGCCCGAAAGAGGGAACGATGTTACCTGCGTTGCGAATAACAAAGAGCTGTCCTGGCTCCTGCTGAGTAACCAGTTCCGGGACAAGGCGGCTGTCGGAACAGGAGATGAACAGCGCTTTGGGATTCTGGCTGGAGGCCAGGCTACGGAAGAGCTCTTTACGTTGCGGAAAGATCTCTTTCTGGAAGTTGAGGAAGCCCTCAATGATATGTTGCATAGCAGTGTCTCTTTTCTCGGTATGAATTATGGTATGACAAAGATCACAGTTCTTCAGTGTATCACCGACGGGGAGAATAGGAATCGTTATTCAAATGGAATCTTTTTGTAACAATGCCGATCTCTGGATAATACACACTGGCGTCCGGGGCATCACTCCCCCGAACCCGCCATCAGCCATCAGCCATCAGCCAAAGTCATACGCCCAGCAACTCATACTTTTTAATTTTGCGATACAGCGTCGCCACACCAATCCCCAGCTCATCCGCCGCCTGCTTCTTATTGCTGTAGCGCGTCAGGGCGTCACGAATCATCTGCTTTTCCATCGCCTCCAGCGCCGTCACGCCCTCCTCTTCTTTGCTCTCGGCCAGCGCCTCAACCGGGCTGGCAGCCCTTCCTGCGACTTTCGCGCTGTTACTCACATTCGGCGGAAGCAGCGACGTGTCGATGACCTCTCCGGACGGCACCACGTTCACCAGGTACTCCATCAGGTTGCTCAGCTCGCGGATGTTTCCCGGCCAGCGGTAGCTTTTAAACAAGGCGGTCACCTCCGGCGAAATACCGGGGTAGACTAACTCCAGGCGCCGGGTGTGCAGCTGCAGGAAATGGTGCACCAACAGTTCGATATCCTCCTGACGCTCGCGCAGTGGCGGCAGCCGCAGGGGAATAACATTGAGCCGATAGTAGAGATCCTCCCGGAATTTCCCTTCGCCGATAAACTGCTCGAGGTTCTGGTTGGTCGCGGAAATAATGCGGATATCGACCGGCACCGGATGGCTGGCGCCAACCGGCTGGATCTCGCGCGATTCGATGGCTCGCAGCAGCTTGGCCTGCAGCGTCAGCGGCATATCGCCAATCTCATCCAGAAATAGCGTGCCGTGATTCGCGGCCTGAATCAGCCCGGTTTTACCGTTGGCGGAGGCCCCGGTAAAGGCACCTTTAACGTAGCCAAACAGCTCGCTTTCCAGCAGCTGCTCGGGAATAGCGGCACAGTTAATCGCGATAAACGGTTTTGCCTGCCGGTCGCTCAGTTGATGAATAGCGCGGGCTACCACCTCTTTGCCCGTCCCGCTTTCGCCGGCAATCATCACGCTGGAGGGGCCGCGGGCAACGCGGCTAATCAGCTTTTTCAACTGCCGCATCGGGCGGCATTCACCGATCAGTTGCTCGATCTGCGGCTCATCCGGCGCCACACTAAAATCGGCCGTGGCGTGAGATTGATGGAAGGCCATTAAGAACAGCCATTGGTCCTGAATAGCATGCAGCTGGCCGATAATAATTTCTTTTTTATCATCGAAAGAGATGACGTGCTGCATATGGCCACGCACAAAATTATGTTCAAAGGTTAATGGCCGGAAATGAATGGCTTTGCCAATCATATTGCCCTGCGTGACGCCAAGGATCTTTAATGCCGCCTGATTGGCGAATTTAATCCGCTGGTCAAGACTCACCACCAGCACGCCCTGATCCATATTATCGATCATTGTCAGAAATATTTTTTGAATATTATCGCTGTTGCCCTGATCTTCCAGCAGTCGTGAGACAAATATAGATGAGACATGGCGAACATAATCAGAGAACTCGTGGATGTTATCTTTTATACGTTCCTGCTGCTCCCGAGTGAGGGCAATCAGGCTAATAACACCGACGCACTGCCCCTGATAAATCACCGGCGTTCCCAGAAAGGCCTTTTCTTTACACTGCTCTTTATTCTTACAGTCTTTACACAGCGGGTCAAAACGCGAATGGGTGACTACCTTCTCTTTTTTTGTTTCAATAATGTAACGTAATAGTCGCGAATCTTCGTTGAGGATGCGCCCAAGAGATTTTCCGTAAGCACCTGTCCCGGCAACGCGGCACAAGACATTGTCCACAATCTCCACTTCAAGCTGGAGAACGCTGGAGAGCATACGGGCAAACCGTTGAATAACAGGCTGAATGTTCATCAAAACGGATAAGGTGTTAGAGGAAATCATAATAAACCCTTACGCTCACTAACCGATTAATTTATTTTATTCTTTCTCTACCGATACTACTCCTGGGTTGAAACTATTTGATGCAGATAAATCACCCTTTTCCATTTTTGACTGAAAATATGGAATTGATATCACACTTTTATATCAATATGAGAATCCGCAGCTATTTTTTATCAATTTGACGTGAGTCGTCGCCATTTCGCCCACCGTAAATCATCTGCACCAAATACAAACCCCGGCCAGCAGGCAAAATGAAAATGAATCTTATTTGACTCTGACCTAGTATATGACCTGTTTTCGTGATCCTAATCGCATATATACGCCCACCCGCATGACCCTGCGCTTTCTTTAGCAGGAACTGGCACAGTTATTGTTAGTGAATATACAGCGCTGGCCGTCGACCGCTCAGCAATCATTACGCTCGTCATTCACTACCAGGATCGCAAAATGAAAACTGTTAACGAACTGATTAAGGATATCAATAAGCTCAACTCTAACCTTCATGACAAAGACTTCCTGCTGACGTGGGAACAGTCTCCGGACGAACTGCGACAGGTACTGGATGTCGCCGATGCATTAAAAACCCTAAGGGCCGAAAATATTGCCACTCAGGCCTTTACCAGCGGTCTGGGTATTTCCGTGTTTCGCGATAATTCGACCCGCACGCGCTTTTCTTATGCCTCGGCGCTCAACCTGCTAGGCCTGGCGCAGCAGGACCTCGACGAAGGTAAATCGCAGATTGCCCACGGTGAAACCGTGCGCGAAACCGCCAACATGATCTCCTTCTGTGCCGATGTCATCGGCATCCGCGACGACATGTATCTCGGCGCCGGCAACGCCTATATGCGTGAGGTCGGCGATGCGCTGGATGACGGCTTCCAGCAAGGTGTGCTGCCGCAGCGCCCGGCGCTGATCAACCTGCAGTGTGATATCGACCACCCGACCCAGGCGATGGCTGACCTTGCCTGGCTGCGCGAGCATTTTGGCTCGCTGGAAAACCTGAAGGGCAAGAAAATCGCCATGACCTGGGCCTACTCCCCCAGCTACGGCAAACCGCTTTCAGTCCCGCAGGGGATTATCGGCCTGATGACCCGCTTTGGGATGGACGTCACCCTGGCGCATCCTGAAGGCTATGACCTGATCCCCGATGTTATCGAAGTCGCCAGAAACAATGCCGAAGCCTCCGGCGGCAGCTTCCGTCAGGTCACCGATATGGCGGAAGCGTTCCGTGACGCCGACATCGTCTATCCCAAATCCTGGGCTCCTTACAAGGTCATGGAGAAACGCACCGAACTGCTGCGCGCCAGCGACCATGAAGGGCTGAAAGCCCTGGAACAAGCCTGTCTGGCACAGAACGCCAACCACAAAGACTGGCACTGTACCGAAGAGATGATGACGCTCACCCGCGGTGGCGACGCATTGTATATGCACTGCCTGCCTGCCGATATCACCGGCGTCTCCTGTGAAGAAGGGGAAGTGACCGAGGCCGTTTTCGAAAAATACCGTATCGCCACCTACAAAGAAGCCAGCTGGAAGCCTTACATCATCGCCGCCATGATTCTGTGCCGCAAATACGCCAGACCCGGCCAGCTGCTCCAGCAACTGCTCACCGAAGCACAAAAACGCGTCAAGTAACCGACCAGGCTGGCCCGCGGGCCAGCATAACCGCCTCCGCAATGCAGGATAAGGACAGTGTATGTCTGCTTTCTCTCTGAAAATGGATATTGCCGATAACCGCTTTTTCACCGGCGAAACATCGCCGTTGTTTTCGCGCCAGCAGGCGCAACAGGCACGTCATTTTCATCAAAAAATCGCCGGTTACCAACCGACGCCGCTGTATTCGCTGAAATCGCTGGCGACCCTGTTCGGCGTAAAAACGATTCTGGTCAAAGATGAATCACAGCGCTTTGGTCTTAACGCCTTCAAAATGCTGGGCGGCGCCTACGCCATCGCGCAGCTGCTCTGTGAAAAATACCATCTCGATATTGCCGATTTCTCTTTTGAAACCTTCCGCTCCGGCATGAAAGACAAGATGACCTTCGCCACCACCACCGACGGTAACCACGGTCGCGGGGTCGCGTGGGCGGCGCAGCAACTGGGGCAGAATGCGGTGATTTATATGCCGAAAGGGTCTGCTCAGGAGCGGGTTGACGCCATCCTGCGCCTTGGCGCCGAGTGCATCGTTACCGAAATGAACTATGACGATACCGTCCGCTTCACTATGCAGACCGCGCAGAAAAACGGCTGGGAAGTGGTGCAGGACACTGCCTGGGAAGGCTACAGCAAAATCCCGACCTGGATTATGCAGGGTTACGCCACCCTCGCCGATGAAGCAGTCGAGCAAATGTCGGCGATGGGAATAGCCCGCCCGACTCACGTATTCCTGCAGGCCGGGGTCGGCGCGATGGCCGGCGGGGTACTGGGATATCTGGTGGATACTTTTGGCGCCCGCCAGCTTCATTCGGTGATCGTCGAGCCAGAACGGGCGGACTGCCTGTATCGCTCTGGGGTCAAAGGCCACATCGTTAACGTTGGCGGCAGCATGGCGACGATTATGGCCGGCCTCGCCTGCGGTGAGCCCAACCCGCTGGGCTGGGAGGTGCTACGAAACTGCGCCACCCAGTTTATCTCCTGTCAGGACGCGGTCGCCGCCCTTGGGATGCGCGTCCTCGGCAACCCCACCGGCGATGACCCACGGGTAATTTCTGGCGAGTCCGGCGCCGTCGGTCTGGGCATTCTCTCCGCCATTCATTTCCATCCGCAGCGCGATGCGCTGATGAACAAACTGGGCCTCGACCGCGACTCGGTGGTGTTAACCATCAGCACCGAAGGCGACACCGACGTGACGCACTACCGCGAGATCGTCTGGGAAGGTAAATATCCGGCGGCGCCCGCCCCTCTCTGAACCCTATGACTTCATCCCGCGATGCGGGAAACACGAACTGGAGACCTGATTCATGGCTAAGCAAATTCCCTTTAAACTGATTGTTGAAAAAGCGAACCACTACCAGCAGGACATGACGCGTTTTCTGCGCGATATGGTGGCGATCCCCAGCGAAAGCTGCGACGAGAAGCGCGTTGTCCACCGCATTAAAGAAGAGATGGAGAAGGTCGGCTTCGACAAAGTCACCATCGACCCGATGGGCAACGTGCTCGGCTACATCGGCCACGGCCCGCGACTGGTGGCGATGGATGCGCACATCGATACCGTCGGCATCGGCAACATCAACAACTGGAACTTCGATCCCTATGAGGGCATGGAAACCGATGAGCTGATCGGCGGTCGCGGGACCTCTGACCAGGAAGGCGGAATGGCCTCGATGGTCTATGCCGGCAAAATCATCAAAGACCTTGGTCTGGAAGACGACTATACCCTGCTGGTTACCGGCACCGTTCAGGAAGAGGACTGCGACGGTCTGTGCTGGCAGTACATCATCGAGCAGAGCGGTATTCGCCCGGAGTTTGTCGTCAGCACCGAACCGACGGACTGCCAAATCTATCGCGGCCAGCGCGGGCGCATGGAGATTCGCGTCGATGTCCAGGGCATCAGCTGCCATGGTTCCGCGCCGGAGCGCGGCGATAACGCCATTTTCAAAATGGGGCCGATTCTCAACGAACTGCAGGAGTTGTCTCAGCGTCTCGGTGATGATGAGTTTCTCGGCAAAGGCACCCTGACGGTGTCTGAAATCTTCTTCACCTCCCCCAGCCGCTGCGCCGTCGCCGACAGCTGCGCGGTCTCCATTGACCGCCGCCTCACCTGGGGTGAAACCTGGGAAGGGGCGCTGGATGAGATTCGCGCCCTGCCTGCGGTGCAACAGGCCGGAGCGGAGGTGTCGATGTACCACTACGAGCGCCCGTCATGGACCGGTCTGGTCTACCCGACCGAATGCTACTTCCCGACCTGGAAAGTGGAAGAGAACCACTTCACCGTCCGCGCCCTGAGCAACGCCTACGAGGGGCTGTTTGGCAAAGCACCGGTGGTCGACAAATGGACCTTCTCCACCAACGGCGTCTCAATCATGGGCCGCCACGGCATTCCGGTGATCGGTTTCGGGCCGGGTAAAGAGCCGGAAGCCCACGCGCCGAATGAAAAAACCTGGAAATCGCACCTCGTGACCTGCGCTGCAATGTATGCCGCCATCCCGCTGAGCTGGCTGGCAACTGAATAATCTTGTCTGCATCTCCTCCCGTCGCCTGGCGACGGGGGTCTGGAGGCTTTATGCGCGTACTGATTAAAAACGGCACCATCGTTAACGCCGACGGTCAGACACAGCAGGATTTGCTTATCGAAAACGGTCGGGTCAGCCGCATCGCCCACCAGATAACCCCTGACCAGCCCTGCGATACCATCGATGCCGAAGGGTGCTACGTGATGCCCGGCGGCATCGACGTTCACACTCACTTTAATATTGATACCGGACTCGCCCGCAGCTGTGATGATTTTTTTACCGGCACCCGCGCCGCCGCGTGTGGCGGTACAACAACCATCATCGACCATATGGGCTTCGGCCCGGCCGGTTGTCGGCTACATCACCAGTTGGAGGCCTATCACGGTTACGCCGCCTACAAAGCGGTGATCGACTACAGCTTTCATGGCGTTATCCAGCATATTAACCACGCCATCCTCGATGAAATTCCGATGATGGTCGAGGCGGGGATCAGCAGCTTTAAGATCTACCTGACCTACCAGTACAAACTCAATGATGATGAAGTCCTGCAGGCGCTGCGCCATCTGCATCGCGCCGGTGCCTTAACGACCGTGCACCCGGAAAATGATGCCGCCATCGCCCAAAAACGCGCCGAGTTTCTCGCCGCCGGGAAAACCGCGCCGCGCTATCACGCGTTAAGTCGACCGCTGGAGTGCGAAGCCGAAGCCATTGCCCGGATGATCAATCTGGCGCAGCTGGCGGGTGATGCGCCGCTGTACATCGTCCATCTCTCCAACGGCCTGGGGCTGGATTATTTACGCCTGGCCCAGGCCCGCCGCCAGCCGGTTTGGGTCGAAACCTGCCCGCAATACCTGCTGCTCGACGACCGTTGCTACGAGCGGGAAGACGCCCTGCAGTATCTTCTGAGCCCGCCGCTGCGCAACGCCAGCCACAATGATGCCCTGTGGTGCGGCATCAGCGATGGCGCCATTGACGTGGTCGCCACCGACCACTGCGCCTTCTCGATGGCCCAGCGCCAGCAGCTTTCCGGCGGCGATTTCAGCCGCTGTCCGAACGGCCTGCCGGGAGTGGAAAACCGCCTGCTGCTGCTGTTCTCACACGGGGTGATGACCGGGCGTATCACGCCGGAGCGCTTCGTGGCGCTGACCAGCGCGACCCCCGCCAGGCTGTTTGGCCTGTGGCCGCAAAAAGGCCAGCTTGCGCCCGGCGCCGATGGCGATGTGGTGATCATCGACCCACGGCGGACCACCACCATTCACCACGAGATGCTCCACGACAACGCCGACTACTCGCCCTGGGAGGGGTTTATCTGCCAGGGCGCGATCCGCCAGACCCTGTCTCGCGGCAGAGTGATCTTTGATAACGGCCATTTTACCGGCACCGCAGGCCAGGGCCGTTTTTTGCGTCGCAGTCCCTTCTCCACCGCTCAGGCCCCCGTCAACGGGCACGCATCGTAAAGTGAGGAATCCATGAGTAAGAAAATTGTTCTCGCCCTCGGCGGCAATGCCTTAGGCGACGATCTGGCCGGGCAAATGCAGGCCGTCAGGCAAACCGCGCAGGCCATCGTTGACCTGATTGCCCAGGGGCATCAGGTGGTTGTCACCCACGGCAACGGCCCCCAGGTCGGGATGATCAATCTCGTCTTCGAAGCCGCGGCGAAAACCGAAGCCCACACCCCGATGCTGCCGATGTCGGTCTGCGTTGCCCTGAGCCAGGGGTACATTGGTTACGATTTACAAAATGCCCTGCGCGAAGCGCTGCTCTGCCGCGGCCTGTCGGTACCGGTCGCCACCCTGATTACCCAGGTCGAAGTCAGCGCTGACGATCCTGCTTTTCAGCATCCGACCAAACCCATCGGCTCCTTCTTCAGCAAAGAGGAAGCAGACCGCCTGAGTGAACAGGGGTATACCCTGAAAGAGGATGCCGGACGCGGCTACCGGCGGGTTGTGGCATCGCCCCAGCCGGTGGATATCGTCGAGAAGGAGACGGTGAAAACGCTGATGGAGGCCGGCCACGTGGTGATTACCGTCGGCGGCGGCGGCATCCCGGTGATTCGCGAAGGCCAGCATCTGCGTGGTGCCAGCGCGGTCATTGATAAAGACTGGGCCAGCGCCCGGCTGGCGGCGATGATTGACGCCGACATGCTGATTATCCTTACCGCAGTGGAGAAAGTGGCGATCAATTTTGGCAAACCGGAGCAACAGTGGCTGGATACCCTCTCGCTCAGCGATGCCGAACGCTTTATTCAGGAGGGCCAGTTCGCTAAAGGCTCGATGCTGCCGAAGGTGGAGGCCGCCGTGTCCTTTGCTCGCTCCCGCCCGGGGCGCAAAGCCTTAATTACGGTGCTGAGCAAAGCCCAGGAGGGCATCGAAGGGAAAACCGGCACGGTGATCATGAGTTAACGCTGTCCGCCTGATAGCAACAGACCCGGCACATCGCCGGGCCTGTTGCTATGCCACGTACTCACAGGTATCAGGCTACCGTCAGTACCACCTCTTTTGCTTTCACTCCCCGGTGCATCAGCGTCATCAGCGCTTCCAGCACCCCGCCGCCGATTGCCCTGGCTTTGTCCGATACGCTGGTATAGTCAGCTTCGGCGCCGCGCGGGTCGATATCGCCGATTTTAAAACCGCTGTTGACCACCAGCCCGTCGTTCAGTAGCCCGCGCACCATACCGCCCAGCGGTGCCGGAATATCGTGATTACCAACGGTCGCGATGATCTCGCCCTCTTTGACGATATCCCCCAACTGTACTCTGCCATTCATAACCCCCGCCGCCGGGGCGCGGATCACCCGCCGGGAGGTGTGGCCCTGGATATTGCCCGGGATCCCGGTATTTTCCTGGGCACAGCCCTGATAAATCACCTGCCCCAGCCAGTGCCCACGGTTGGTTTCTACCACCGCGTGACAGGCTTTGCCGACGCAAAATCCGGGGCCAAGGGCAATGACCACCGGAGCCATCCCGCTGTGGGTGCCGGTGTTCTCTTTTGCCAGAATCGCATCGACCACGCTGGCGGGTTTGAGCTCGGCCAGTGAATCACAGAGAGGGTCAACCAGCAGCGGGATCGCGCCACTTTCAACGATGCTCAGCGCCTCTGATACCGATGAGACGCGCCGCGCCATCACCCCTTCAACGGTCATCTCGCCCTCAAATATCGCCTGGGCAAAGGCCACGCTGCGGCGGATCACCGTCGGTTTTTCCACCTCCAGCATCACCACCTTAAACCCGGCATGCCACAGGCGCAGCGCGACGCCGGTGGCGATATCGCCAGCGCCGCGGATCACCACCAGCGAATGTCGTGAAGGATGCGCAGCCGCCATCATCAGCCCTCCCGGGGCATGATTTTTGACCTGCAGGATCTCGGCCAGGACGCTGATAGCAATCTCATTGGGCGTCTCGGCGCCAATGTTATAGCCCACCGGCGCATGCAGGCGCGCGATCTGTGATTCCGCCACGCCGTTTTCCCGCAGCTGGCGTAAGAAAACCTGCACCTTGCGGCGGCTGGCCAGCAGACCAAGCCAGGCCAGCGGCTGCGTAATCAGGCGGTCCAGCGCTTCACGGTCTTTATTGTTGGTGGCAATAAGCACGAAATTGTCCGGGCGGATCGCCAGTTTCTCGACGGCGGCGCTGAACGATTCGGCATGTATCAGTTGTGTGGCAGGAGGGAAGTATTCCGGGTTAAGGCTCTCCCGGTAGATATCTGTGACGACGATATCAAACCCCAACAGCGCGGCGCTCTGCGCCACGGCGCGGTTGACGTGTCCGGCGCCGATCAGCACCAGCCGCGGGCGCAGACCGTGGACGCTAATATAGACCGACATAGCGCCCCCGCAGTCAGAGCCGACGGCATCGTTACCGCTGCGCGTCATCCGGCCATGAAACATGCGCGAAGCCTTTTCCCGCAGCGCCGCCAGCGCCTCATCGATCACCTTTCGCTCGACCATGCCGCCGCCGATCGTCCCCACGATAGTACCGTCCTCGCAGACCAGCATCTGGGCCGAGTGCCGTGGCGTCGAGCCCCGGCTGTCGACGATCTGGGCCAGGGCGAACGGCCGGTTTTGTGCTTCGAATTTTGCAGCTTCAGAGAAAATATTCATAACGACCTCAATGGCTATCCCTTTCATCCCGGCACGGGTCTCACTCGTCTGCGCCTGATTGCCGGTCGCTCCTGTACGGCGCCGGCCCAGATGGCATCCACATCGCCCTGCTGAAGCAGGTCGTCGACGGGCAAATTCTCATTTTGAGAAAGCTGATTCAGCAGCCAGATCCGGCGAGCCTGTCGCGGCGCGCCTTTAAAAGCCCCCTGGGGATGTTGAATCAGACGATGCAACATCGGCCAGTCCAGCCTCGCGCCTGCTTCAGCCCCGGTGATACGGGAAAAAAGAGGCCAGCGATGAACGCTGTCTGGCCCGATGTACTGCCCGAGCAACCCGGCGCCCGTCACGGCAATGACGCAGCGACAGGATAACGGGATGCAAGGTTCGTGCTGATCTGGCGCTTTGAGTGCAAAACCGTGAGCGCCGTCAGCTTCGACCAGCACCACGTCGACCTTTGCCTGGGCCAACAGCGCATCCAGTTGTGCTGGGGTAAAGCCTTTCACTTTTCCCGCCTGCGGCAGCCAGCGGGAGAAACAGGCCTGCAGCGGACGTTGCCACACCGCATCCGGCAGCTTTCCCGGATCGCGACAGAACATCACCGGCATCCGCTGCGGCAGATACATCTGGGTGGTGGTGGTTAGCAGCACCCGCCGTCCGGCCCGACAAAACAGTTCAGCCAGCCACAATAACGTGCTGGTTTTACCTCCGGCGCCCACCGCAGCAATAAGCAACGGACGGGCAAACGCATCTGAATCACAAAACAGATCGGCAACGTGCGGTATATTTTCCATTCTTCAGCTGCAACTCCATTATATAAAGAGGCCTATGAAGCACATCGACTGTATTATTACTGCCGCAGGATTATCCACCCGGATGGGGCAATGGAAATTGATGTTACCCTGGCAGAATGGAACGATTCTTGATGCAAGTATTAAAAACGCCCTGCAGTTCTGTTCGCGTATTATTCTGGTCACCGGTTTTCAGGCCGAACAGCTCGCGGCACGCTACGCCGACGACCCGCGAATAACGCTGGTGTATAATGCCGATTATGCGCAGGGATTGTTCTCATCGGTGCGCTGCGGAGCCCTTGCCGTGAATAGCGAATACTGTTTTATCACCCATGGCGATCTGCCTTGTCTCACCCCGCGGGTATTTCGCACCCTCTGGCCTTTACGCCATCAGGGCGCAATCCTGCCGGTTTATCAGGGTACGCCGGGCCATCCAATTCTTATTGCACGAGAGATATTGCTACAGCGCCTGGCCTGCGCCACCGGGACTTCCGTTCGCCAGGCGTTACTGGGCGGCCCGCACCGCCAGCTGGCCCTCGATTATCCCGAGATTATTTTTGATGTTGATACCCCTGCCGACTTTACTCGCCTGCATCAATATAACGCGACGTCGCAATGACCCACAGTCGCCCATGTTCGCTACGGCAAAATTATCATTGTGATAGCCTCACGATAATTTTGAGAAATAAATAAAACCCCGCTCGGTGAGTGATTTTAATTCGCATTTCCGTCATGTGATGCATTTCATAAACCACGATTAATATCCGATCCCTCTCACAATTTCATACCATGTCCTGTTCATTATTTAATAACTGGTGTGATTGTTGCTCCTTCTCTCTTAATTCATCAGCGCGTTTGCCCTGCGGGCCATGCGCATTCACCGATTCATCTAAGGAGAGGGTTATGGGAGATATTATGCGTCCGGTTCCATTTGAGGAATTATTGACGCGCATCTTTGATGAATACCACCAGCATCGTTCCATATTTGGTATTCCCGAACAGCAGTTTTACTCACCGGCCCGCCAGCAGCGGATCACCGTGTTCGGCGAACCGTGCGCGACCCCGGTCGGGCCTGCCGCCGGGCCGCATACCCAACTGGCGCAAAATATTATTACCTCCTGGCTCACCGGCGGGCGGTTTATCGAACTGAAAACCGTGCAAATCCTTGACCGGCTGGAGCTGGAAAAGCCCTGTATCGACGCCGAAGATGAATGTTTCAACACCGAATGGTCGACCGAATTTACCCTGCAGAAGGCCAGCGACGAGTATCTGAAAGCCTGGTTTATCCTGCATCTGCTGGAAGAGATCCTGCCTCTGACGCCGATGGAGGCGGGGAAATCGTTTATTTTCAATATGAGCGTCGGCTACAACCTCGACGGCATCAAGCAGCCGCCGATGCAGCAGTTTATCCACACCATGCTCAACGCCACCAGCCAGCCGGAGTTTGCCCGCTATCGCGAAATCCTCGACCGCTGGCTGCATGACGACGCGTTCCTGGTTCGCCACCAGCTCGACGATATCCGCCCACGACTGGCGACGCTGGCGCAGCGCATCCCCGCCACCCTGGTGCAGGGCGTCACGCTCTCGACCATGCACGGCTGCCCGCCCGACGAGATTGAAGCCATCTGCCGCTATATGCTGGAAGAGAAAAACCTCAACACCTTCGTCAAGCTCAACCCGACGCTGCTGGGCTATTCGCGGGTGCGTGAAATACTCGATACCTGCGGCTTTGGCTATATTGGCCTCAACGAGGCGTCGTTCGAGCACGATCTGAAAATCGACCGGGCGCTGGAGATGCTGGCGCGCCTGATGCAGCTGGCAAAAGCGCGCGACCTCGGCTTCGGCGTAAAACTGACCAATACCCTCGGGACCGTCAACAACAAAGGCGCGCTGCCCGGAGACGAAATGTACATGTCCGGACGAGCGCTGTTCCCGCTCTCCATTAACGTCGCCGCCCTGCTCTCCCGGGCGTTCGACGGCAAACTGCCCATCTCCTACTCCGGTGGTGCCAGCCAGCTGAACATTCGCGAGATCTTCGAAACCGGGATCCACCCGATTACCATGGCGACGGATCTGCTCAAACCCGGCGGCTATTTGCGGCTTAGCGAATGCATGCGCGAACTGGAGCAGTCCGATGGCTGGCACATGAAACAGGTCGATGTGCAACGGCTGAACGCCCTGGCGGAAAAAGCCGTCACCATGGACTACACCCAGAAACAGTGGAAACCCGATGAGCGCATTGATGTCGGGGAAGCGCTGCCGCTGACCGACTGTTACGTTGCCCCCTGCGTGACCGCCTGCGCCATCAAACAGGATATCCCGGAATATATCCGCCTGATGGGAGAACGTCGCTATGCCGAGGCGCTGGATCTGATTTATCAGCGTAACGCGCTGCCGGCGATTACCGGCCATATCTGCGACCACCAGTGCCAGAACAATTGCACCCGCCTGGATTACGACAGCGCGCTTAACATTCGCGAGCTGAAAAAAATTGCCCTGGAAAAAGGTTGGGACGACTACCAACGCCGCTGGCATAAACCGGCGGGTTCCGGCAGCCGCCATCCGGTGGCCGTCATTGGTGCCGGACCGGCGGGGCTGGCTGCTGGCTATTTCCTCGCCCGTGCCGGCCATCTGGTTACGCTGTTTGAGCGTGAGGCCAACGCCGGCGGCGTGGTGCGCAATATCATCCCGCAGTTTCGTATACCAGCCGAACTCATTGAGCAGGACATCGATTTTGTCGTCCGTCACGGCGTCGATATTGTCTACGGCTGCGACCCGCATCTGAGCGTTGAACAGCTGCAGCAAAAAGGGTTCCAGTACGTGCTGGTCGCCACCGGGACCGATAAAAACAGCGGCGTGACGCTGCGCGGCGATAACCCCAACGTACGCAAATCGCTGCAGTTTCTACGGGAATATAACCGCGGCGATAACCTGAAGCTGGGGAAACATGTCGCCATTATTGGCGCGGGGAATACGGCGATGGATTGCGCCCGCGCGACCCTGCGCGTGCCTGGCGTCGAGCAGGCGACGATCGTCTACCGCCGTTCACAACAGGAGATGCCGGCCTGGCGCGAAGAGTTTGAAGAAGCCCAGCACGATGGCGTGGCGTTCCGTTTCCTCAACAACCCGGAACGATACGACGCCGACGGGACGCTGACGTTGCGCGTGATGACCCTCGGCGAGCCGGACGAAAAAGGACGCCGCCGCCCCGTAGATACCCCTGAAACCTGCACGTTGCAGGTGGACACGCTGATCACCGCCATCGGCGAGCAGCAGGACAGCGACGCGCTGGCGGCGATGGGCATTCCGCTCGATGAACACGGCTGGCCGGAAGTGGCCGCCGACGGCGAAACCCGCAAGCCCAACGTTTTCCTGATCGGCGACGTGCAGCGCGGCCCCTCGTCCATCGTCTCGGCCATCGGCAATGCCCGGCGGGCCACGGACGCCATTCTGGCGCGCGAAAATATCCTCAGTCACCATGGTAATAAGCACTGGAATAACGTCGACCCGGCGGAGATCTATCGCCGCAAAGGCGCCATTGCGGTTGCCGAGGTCAGCCCGGACGACCGCGAGGCGTTCGTTACGCAAGAAGCGGCCCGCTGCCTGGAGTGTAACTACGTCTGCAGTAAATGCGTGGATGTCTGTCCTAACCGCGCCAACGTCTCCATCGCGGTACCGGGCTTTAAGAACCGTTATCAGACCCTGCACCTTGACGCTTTCTGCAATGAATGCGGCAACTGCGCGCAGTTCTGTCCGTGGCAGGGTAAACCCTATAAAGACAAAATCACCGTCTTTAGCCTCGCCGAGGATTTCACTCACAGCAGCAACCCCGGTTTTCTGATTGATGCACGCCAGGTGCACATCCGCCAGAACCAGCAAACCTGGCTGCTGACTATCGATGACAGCAGCCAGTTTGATGAGGTTCCCTCACCGCTGTCCGACATGTGCCGCATCATCAGCCATGT
Organism: Enterobacter sp. JUb54; assembly: GCF_014298075.1. Classification (GTDB taxonomy): domain Bacteria; phylum Pseudomonadota; class Gammaproteobacteria; order Enterobacterales; family Enterobacteriaceae; genus Klebsiella; species Klebsiella lignicola. Next base: position 1,000,325 of record NZ_CP060418.1, on the reverse strand, counting down.
TCATCGCCACCACCGTTACCTGCTAGGAGCCGTCGAAGTATGAACATTCTGATACTGAAAAACGCCACCGTCGCGCAACTGCACCCGGCGAGCGTACAAGACAATGTCGATATTGTTATCGACAACGATACCATCCTCGAGGTAGGCCCTGACCTGAGCCAGCGCTATCCGCAGGCCACCGTCAAAGCGATGCAGGGTCGGCTGGTGATGCCGGGCAACGTCTGCTCACACAACCATTTTTATTCCGGGTTATCGCGCGGTATTCAGGCCACTATCCCACCGTGCCCGGATTTTATCTCAACGCTCAAAAACCTGTGGTGGCGACTGGACCGCACGCTGGATGAAGAGTCGCTGTACTACAGCGGCGTCATCTGCGCGCTGGAGGCGATCCGCAGCGGCTGCACCGCGGTTATCGACCATCATGCTTCGCCTGGCTATATTGCCGGGTCGCTAAGCCAGCTACGGCGCGCTTTTTTGCAGGTGGGGCTGCGCGGGATGACCTGCTTTGAGACCACCGATCGTAACAGCGGCGCCAAAGAGCTGCAGGCCGGCGTAGAGGAAAATATCCGCTTTGCGCGGGAAATCGACAGCGCACGGGAACAGGGCAGCACGCCCTATCTGGTCGAAGCGCATATCGGCGCTCACGCGCCGTTCACGGTGCCGGATGAGGGCCTGGTAATGCTGGCCGAAGCCCTGAAAGCCACCGGGCGCGGGCTTCATATTCACGCGGCGGAAGATCGCTATGATGTCTCCCATAGTCACCATCATTACGCCAAAGACCTGCTGGTGCGGCTGGCTGAGTTCGACCTGCTCGACCACAAAACCCTGGTTGCCCATGGGCTCTATTTATCCGATCGCGACATTGAATTGCTGAATGCCCGGGACGGTTTTCTGGTGCATAACGCCCGCTCCAACATGAACAATCACGTCGGCTATAACCAACGGCTGGCGGCGTTCCGTAACCTGGCGCTCGGCACCGACGGCATCGGCTCGGATATGTTCGAGGAGCTCAAGTTTGCCTTCTTCAAACACCGCGACGCCGGCGGACCGCTGTGGCCGGACAGCTTTGCCCGCGCGTTGAGTAACGGCAATGAACTGCTCAGCCGCAACTTTAACGCCCGGTTTGGCCGGATTGCCGCGGGGTACAAAGCCGATTTAACCTTCTACGATTACCTCTCCCCGACGCCGTTTGTGGCGGAGAATATTGCCGGCCACCTCGCCTTCGGGATGGGAAGCAGCCACGTGCATAGCGTGATGGTCAACGGGGTGATGGTGTACGAAGACCGGCAGTTTACCTTTGACTGTGAGCCGATTTTTGCCGAAGCCCGCAAAGCGGCGGCGAAAATGTGGCAGCGGATGGACGCCCTGGCCTGAGGCGGCTCCGGTTTTCCAACAACCGTAGTGAATATCATGCTGGTCACCCGAGGTGGCCAGCATGTTTTTTTACAGCGTTAACAGGCTGGCGGTGGCAACGTTACGCTGCTTTTGTAACGCCGCCAGCGTCTCTTCGGTCATCACGCTAAGCGCCGCGGTCGGGCAAACATCCATACAGGCTGGCCCGCGCTCGCGCCCCTCGCACAAATCGCATTTGACGATCGCCGGTGGATGTTCGGCGGCGGTCACAACGGTGATAGCGCCAAAGGGGCAGGCCACCACGCAGCCCTGACACCCGATACAGCGCCCGGCATCCGCCTCTACCCGCAAGTTCCCCATCGTAAGCGCCCCGACTGGACAGGCGGTCACGCAAGGGGCGTTTTCACACTGATGGCACATCACCGGCACGCTGAGGGTATCGAGACGCATCACCTTCAGACGCGGATGAAACGCCGCGCCTTCGGCCATATGCGCCAACGCGCAGGCGACCTCACAGGTGCGACAGCCAATGCACGACTGCGGACTGGCAACGATAAAATGCGTCATACCTCCTCCTTGTGCCTGAACAGCGCCAGCATGTCGTTGGCCGCCTGACGCCCGGCCACCATCGCCGTCACCACCAGGTCAGCGCCGTGCACCGCATCCCCACCGGCAAAAATCTTGTCATTAGCGGTCTGCGTAACGCCGCGCCCTTTGCCGCCGGTGCAGATCTGCCCCCAGCGGTCGAGCTGAACGCCCTGCCCGCGCAGCCACGGCATCTCGTGCGCCTGGAAACCAAACGCCATCACCAGCACATCCGCCGGCAGTTCAAATTCGGATCCCGGCACCGGCTGCGGTCGACGGCGTCCATCGGCTCCCGCCTCGCCCATTGCGGTACGGATCATCCCGACCGCGCTGACCTGACCTTTGCGGTTACGCAGGATGTACTGCGGCTGAACGTTAAACTGGAACTCGACCCCTTCTTCGCGGGCGTTCACCACCTCTTTTTTCGACCCCGGCATGCTGAGCTCGTCGCGGCGATAGGCGCAGGTTACGCTGGTCGCCCCACGGCGGATCGCAGTACGCAGGCAGTCCATTGCCGTGTCGCCGCCCCCCAGCACCACCACCCGTTTACCTTTAATCTCGGTTAACGGGTACTCCGGGCTCTCTTCAATCCCCATCACCTCACGGGTGCTGGCAATCAAAAACGGCAGCGCCTGAATCACCCCCGGCGCGTCTTCACCTTCCAGACCAGCCGCCATCAGGCCGTAGGTCCCGACGCCCAGAAACACCGCGTCATATCCCGCCACCAGGTCGCTAAAGGCGACATCGCGCCCCACTTCGTGATTGAGATGGAAGGTAATCCCCATCTCGCTGAAGATCGTCCTTCGGGCCTGCAGCACGCTTTTGTCCAGCTTGAAGGGCGGGATACCGAAGGTCAGCAGGCCGCCGATTTCCGGATGCTTGTCGAAAACCTCCACCTGTACGCCCGCGCGGGCGAGGATATCCGCGCACCCCAGGCCAGCCGGGCCAGCACCGACCACCGCCACCCGCTCTTTTCGCGCAGTGATATTACCGACGCCGGGCCGCCAGCCCATCGCCAGCGCGCTATCGGTGATATAGCGCTCAAGATTACCGATAGCAACCGCCCCGCTGCCCTTTTTCAGGGTGCAGGCCCCCTCACACAGGCGATCCTGCGGGCACACCCGACCGCAAATTTCCGGCAGGGAACTGCTTTGATGACACAGCTCCGCTGCCGCCACCACATCGCCCTCCTGAACCAGACGAATAAAGTCCGGGATGTGGTTATGCAGCGGACAGGTCCAGTTGCACCAGGCTTTCTGTGCGCAGTAGAGGCAGCGCTCGCTCTCATATTGCGCCTTGTCGGCGTCCAGCCCGTGGTAAATCTCGGCGAAGTGGGCCTTACGCGTCTCGGCGTCGACTTTTTTCGCGCCGACGCGCGGCACCTTATTCAGCAAGGCTTCACGTCGTTCCTGTTGCCGAGGCGCAGGCGCCTGCCCCTGAGCCGCACGAATTTGCCGTTCACGGCGCAGCCGCTCGATAGCGGCATCATCCATCAGCGTCAGCGCCTGCGTCGGGCAAGCAGCGACACAGGACGGCTGACCAGAGGGATGTTCACTACAGAGATCGCACTTCTGCGCCAGCAGCGGCTGCTCATCCCCGGCGGCGGCCATCTCGATGGCGCCAAAAGGACAGGCAATCACGCAGTTTTTACAGCCAATACAATCCGCCTGCTTAAGCTGAATGCTGTTATTCGCCCGATACAGTGCCTGCGTCGGACACGAGGTGACGCAGGGGGCGTCGTTACAGTGGTGACAGGTGGTGGCGCTGCTCTGCTTATGGTGGAAGACAACGTGGATACGCGGAAGAAAGTCACGACGCTGTGTCGGCCAGGCATCCTGGTGATGCCCCGTCACACAAGCTATCTCACAAACATGGCAACCAATGCAGCGGGCGGCATCGGCGACAATAAATCGATTCATGTGCGTCCCTTTTATTATTCTGAATAAGTACAAGGGTCACGATGCAATAATCAGGCGCTTTTTACGCCCCGCTGACTGACAGATTGATTTTTGCGAACCGCCTCAAAGAAACAAGCCCCCGCTCTCCGGCCGGACCGACACCCGCCCACGGCACGCTGAATCATCTTGCGATTCAGAATGATTTGATTCCTATCATAATGAGACGTCTCAGCGTCTCGCCCGCCGCAAGACCCCGCACGACCATCACACAAACGCTACGTTCTGTGACCATCGACGCATTTCAGCAACGTTCTAGCGCACTTGCCAAAAACTGGCACTCCCTAAGCATATTCACAGCAGGTCTTTGTCATTGTTATTTATCCCTCTTCCCGACCCCGCCTCTTAGAGAGGCTCGTCGGATAATAAGGAGTAAAACAGTATGAGCGCCATTGATTCTCAGCCACCATCGGTCTCTGGCAGCCCCCACACAACAGATGAGGTGGATCGTGTCTTGTCTCCGGGGAAGCTGGTTGTTTTGGGTTTGCAGCACGTTCTGGTTATGTATGCCGGCGCCGTCGCCGTGCCTTTGATGATCGGGGACAGGCTGGGGTTAAGTAAGGAGACGGTCGCGCTCCTGATTAGCTCCGACCTGTTCTGCTGCGGCGTGGTCACGCTGCTGCAATGTATCGGTATCGGCCGCTTTATGGGGATTCGTCTGCCGGTCATTATGTCGGTGACCTTTGCCGCCGTGACGCCGATGCTGGCGATCGGTATGCATCCCGATATTGGCCTGTTGGGGATTTTCGGGGCGACAATCGGCGCCGGGATCATTACCACCCTGCTGGCACCGCTTATCGGGCGGCTGATGCCGCTGTTTCCCCCGCTGGTTACCGGGGTCGTTATCACCTCTATCGGCCTGAGCATAATGCAGGTCGGGATCGACTGGGCCGCCGGCGGTAAAGGCAACCCCGATTACGGTAATCCGGTCTATCTGTGCATCTCCTTCGCCGTGCTGCTGTTTATCCTGCTGGTCACCCGCTTTGCTAAAGGGTTTATGTCGAACGTCGCCGTGCTGCTGGGGATCGTGTTCGGCTTTTTTCTGTCGATGATGATGAATGAAGTGAACCTGACCGGCCTGAATGATGCCAGTTGGTTTGCGATAGTCACGCCGATGGCGCTGGGGACGCCGGTCTTCGACCCGATCTCAATTATCACCATGACCGCGGTGGTGATCATCGTGTTTATCGAGTCGATGGGGATGTTTCTGGCGCTCGGGGAAATTGTCGGTCGCAAACTCACGCCGCAGGATATCGTGCGTGGGCTGCGTGTTGATGGTATCGGCACGCTGTTTGGTGGACTGTTCAATAGCTTCCCGCATACTTCATTTTCCCAGAACGTCGGTCTGGTCAGCGTGACTCGCGTCCACAGCCGCTGGGTTTGCGTCGCATCGGGAGCCATTCTGATCATGTTCGGGATGGTGCCAAAAATGGCGGTACTGGTAGCCTCTATCCCGCAGTTTGTGCTGGGCGGCGCGGGGCTGGTAATGTTCGGCATGGTGCTGGCAACCGGCATCCGTATCCTGGCGCGCATCAACTATTCAACCAACCGCTACAACCTGTATATCGTTGCCATCAGCCTTGGCGTGGGGCTGACGCCAACCCTGTCGCACGATTTTTTCTCAAAATTCCCGGAAGTGCTGCAGCCGTTGCTGCACAGCGGCATCATGCTGGCCACATTCAGCGCGGTGACGCTCAACCTGTTCTTCAACGGTTACAACAAACATACCGGCCTGATCCCCGACAGCCAGGCCGCGAAACGTCAGCCACGCACCATGCGCATGTGGCTACTGATGCGCAAAGTTAAAGAACACCAGAACGAAGAGTAACCCTCGCTGCCGTGGCGCCGGAGCAGGTTCTGGCGCCACTCCCTTTTTCCGCGCAGGTTCTGCGCCACTTCAGGAGCCATTGCCATGCTATTACGCGTTGCTTGTGCTGCCAGCGTTATTGCCCTGCTGAGTCTGCCTGTGGTCCAGCACGCCATTTATCTTTGCCTCGATAGCCGCTTTAATTTTTGGCTTTTTTTCAACCACTGAGCCTGCGTTTCGCTCTGACGAGGATAATTATCATAATGAAAAACGTGATGACCGTATGCCCCTACTGCGCCGCCGGCTGTAAGATCAGGCTGGTGACCGAAGCGGGGAACATTCTCCGTGCTGAAGCCGCCATGGGGAAAAATAACCAGGGAACCCTGTGCCTGAAAGGCTACTATGGCTGGGACTTTATTAACGATACCCAGATCCTCACCCCGCGTCTGAAAACCCCGATGATCCGCCGTCAGCGTGGCGGCAAACTGGAATCCGTCTCCTGGGACGAGGCCCTCGACTACGTCGCCACCCGCCTCAGCGAGATTAAAGCCAAGTACGGCCCGGATGCTATCCAGACCACCGGCTCATCCCGCGGGACCGGCAATGAAACCAACTATGTGATGCAAAAATTCGCACGCGCCGTTATTGGTACCAATAACGTCGACTGTTGCGCGCGCGTCTGACACGGCCCTTCGGTTGCAGGTCTGCACCAGTCGGTCGGTAATGGCGCCATGAGTAATGCCATCACAGAGATTGATAACACCGATCTCGTGTTTATCTTCGGGTACAACCCGGCAGATTCACACCCCATCGTGGCGAATCACGTGATTAACGCCAAACGCAATGGGGCGAAAATTATCGTCTGCGATCCGCGCAAAATTGAAACCGCGCGCATTGCCGATATGCACATCGCGTTGAAAAACGGCTCGAACATCGCGCTGCTCAACGCCATCGGGCATGTCATCATCGAGGAAGATCTCTACGATAAATCCTTCGTGGCCAGCCGTTCCGAGGGCTTCGAGGAGTATCGTAAAATCGTCGAAGGCTACACGCCGGAGTCGGTGGAAGCGATCACCGGCGTCAGCGCGCAGCAAATCCGCGAATGCGCCCGGATGTACGCCAGCGCCAAATCCGCCGCGATCCTGTGGGGCATGGGCGTCACCCAGTTCTATCAGGGAGTGGAAACCGTCCGCTCGCTGACCAGCCTGGCGATCATGACCGGCAACCTCGGTAAACCGAGCGTCGGCGTCAACCCGGTGCGCGGGCAGAACAACGTCCAGGGTGCCTGCGATATGGGCGCGCTGCCGGATACCTATCCGGGCTACCAGTATGTGAAGTTCCCGGAAAACCGCGAGAAGTTCGCCAGAGCCTGGGGCGTCGACAGCCTGCCGGAACATACCGGCTACCGCATCAGCGAGCTGCCGCACCGTGCGGCACATGGCGAAGTGCGGGCGGCGTACATCATGGGGGAAGATCCGCTCCAGACCGACGCCGAGCTGTCCGCCGTGCGTAAAGCCTTTGAAGAGCTGGAGCTGGTTATCGTCCAGGACATCTTTATGACCAAAACCGCGTCGGCGGCGGATGTGATTTTACCGTCAACGTCGTGGGGCGAGCATGAAGGCGTCTATACCGCCGCCGACCGTGGCTTCCAGCGCTTCTTTAAAGCGGTAGAGCCGAAGTGGGACCTGAAAACCGACTGGCAGATCATCAGTGAAATCGCCACCCGGATGGGCTACCCGATGCACTACAACAATACCCAGGAGATCTGGGACGAGTTGCGGCATCTGTGCCCGAACTTTTACGGTGCCACCTACGAGAAAATGGGCGAGCTGGGCTACATCATGTGGCCGTGTCGCGACGAGTCCGATGCCGATCAGGGGACCTCTTATCTGTTTAAAGAGACCTTCTCCACGCCGAACGGCCTGGCGCAGTTCTATACCTGCGACTGGGTTGCGCCGATTGACAAGCTGACCGACGAGTACCCGATGGTGCTCTCCACGGTGCGTGAAGTGGGCCACTATTCGTGTCGTTCGATGACCGGCAACTGTGCGGCGCTGGCCGCGCTGGCGGATGAACCGGGCTATGCGCAAATCAACACCGCCGACGCCGCGCGTCTGGGGATTGAAGATGAAGCGCTGGTGTGGGTCAATTCGCGCAAAGGGCGGATCATCACCCGTGCCCAGGTCAGCGACCGGCCGAATAAAGGGGCGGTCTATATGACCTACCAGTGGTGGATTGGCGCCTGTAACGAGCTGGTGACCGAGAACCTGAGCCCGATAACCAAGACGCCGGAGTACAAGTACTGCGCCGTGAACGTTGAGCGCATCGCCGATCAACGCGCCGCCGAGCAGTATGTGATTGACGAGTACAGCAAGCTGAAAGCCCGCCTGCACGAAAGCGCGATGGGTTAATAACGCCGCCTCCCCGGAGGCGGTGCTGCGCACCTGTCCGGGCTACCAGACTGCACACCCGTAGCCCGGGCAAGGCGCATCTGCGCCGCCCCCGGGAACATCGCCGAACTGTCCGTGACTGACGAGCACGACAAGCCGGAAGCCCGCCTGAGCGAAAGCGCAATGGGTTAACCAGGCTGCCTCCCCGGAGGCGGTGCTGCGCACCTGTCCGGGCTACCAGACTGCACGACCCGTAGCCCGGGCAAGGCGCATCTGCGCCGCCCCCGGGAACATCGCCGGGCTGTCGGTGACTGACGAGCACGACAAGCTGAAAGCCCGCCTGCGCGAAAGCGCAATGGATTAATCACGTCGCTTCCCCGGAGGCGGTGCTGCGCACCTGTCCGGGCTACCAAACGCACAGCCGGTAGCCCGGGCAAGGCACGTCAGTGTCGCCCCCGGGAATATCGCCGAACTGTCGGTGACTGACGAGCACAACAAGCTGGAAGCCCGCCTGCTCGAAAGCGCCATGGGTTAATCACGTCGCCTTCCCGGAGGCGGTGCTGCGCACCTGTCCGGGCTACCAGACTGCACACCCGTAGCCCGGGCAAGGCGCATCTGCGCCGCCCCCGGGAATATCGCCGAACTGTCGGTGACTGACGAGCACAACAAGCTGGAAGCCCGCCTGCTCGAAAGCGCCATGGGTTAATCACGTCGCCTTCCCGGAGGCGGTGCTGCGCACCTGTCCGGGCTACCAGACTGCACACCCGTAGCCCGGGCAAGGCGCATCTGCGCCGCCCCCGGGAATATCGCCGAACTGTCGGTGACTGACGAGCACAACAAGCTGGAAGCCCGCCTGCTCGAAAGCGCCATGGGTTAATCACGTCGCCTTCCCGGAGGCGGTGCTGCGCACCTGTCCGGGCTACCAGACTACACGACCCGTAGCCCGGGCAAGGCGCATCTGCGCCGCCCCCGGGAACATCGCCGGGCTGTCGGTGACTGACGAGTACAGCAAGCCGGAAGCCCGCCAGCATGAAAGCGCGATGGGTTAACCACGCCGCCTCCCCGGAGGCGGTGCTGCGCACCTGTCTGGGCTACCAGACTGCACGACCCGTAGCCCGGGCAAGGCGCATCTGCGCCGCCCCCGGGGTTGTACGGCTACGACTTTAAGGCATGGTGGATTGAATCCAGGATCGGTTGATAGCCGGTGCAGCGGCAGATATTGCCTTCCAGCACATCCTTGAGCTGCTCATCCGTCGGGTTGGGCTCGGCGGTCAACAGCGCGGTGGTGCTCACCAGCACGCCTGGCGTACAAAAACCGCACTGCACGCCCCCTTTTTCGACAAACGCCTGCTGAAGCTTTTGCGTCAGCGGGTTATCGTTCAGCCCTTCGAGGGTCGTTATCTCCGCCCCGTCACACTGCCCCGCCAGAACCATACAGGAACAGACGGCATTGCCATCCATCAATACCGTACAGGCCCCGCACTCCCCGATGGAGCAACCCTCTTTGGTGGCGGTCAAATGCAGGGTATCCCGCACCAAATCCAGCAGCCGCATGCGGCCCTCAACCTTTGCCTTCACCAGCTTGCCATTCACCTTTACGTTAATTGTGCTCATTGCTCAGTCCTGTACAGGGCGACGCCGCGCCCCGGTTGTAATAATTATTTCCCATGGGCCAGTTGCGCCTGCGCCATCATGTCGCGGAACATGCTGATAAAGACCGGCTGTTTGTAGGCGGCAGACCAGCGCTTGCCGATGGCGGCGTAGATCAGCTTATCCAGCACCTCGCAGGCGCTCTCCACGGTGTCACTATTCAGCACATGGCCCGTCAGACAGCGTTCAACATCCAGCAACCGCTGCGGCTTGCTAAACAATGCGCCATCCACCAGCCGGCAGTAGCTGACGGTCCCGTCGCTATCGAACTCCATCAGCGCGCTCAGGCTCTGGCGGGTGATATTCAGCGCGTTGCGGCGCCCCAGCTGATGATAAAAACCGGCGGCGTGCGGCCTGGCCGGCGGCGGCAGGATCACCTTGGTCAGCAGTTCATCCGCCTGACGCTGGGTTTTGTAGCCGGAGAGCACAAACTCACTCAGCGCCATCCGCCGCACGCCGTGCAGCGAACGCAGTTCGATACTGGCATCGTAGAGAATGGCCGGCGGGAGCGAATCACCGCAGGGCGCGGCGTTGACGATATTGCCGCCGATAGTGGCACGGTTGCGGATCTGGTGCGAACCCACCGTATGACAGGCCTGCACCAGCAGCGGATAGCGTTCACGCAGCAGCGGATGCTCGGTAATACGATTGAATGCCATCGCGGCGCCAATCATCACCTCATGGGTGTGTGGATCTTCCGTTATCCCGATCAGTTCCGGCAGGCGGGAAATATCCACCAGCTTCATCGGCCGGGTTTGCAACCGTCCCTGCACAATGACATCCGTCCCCCCCGCAATCGCCGTCACCCCCTCCTGGGCCAGCAGCGTAAGCGCCTGTTCCAGACTTTGTGGACGAACCACCTCTACGTCGGTCAAACGCAGCACCTGTTTTTTATTATCTGCCTCGATCATCAGTTCACTCTGGCGCGCCGGTTTCTTCAGGTTATAGCCGAGGATCACCTGCTCCAGCGTCAACGGCAGCTTATTGAACCGCGTCCCCAGGGCAAAACTGACCGCGTTGTTGATCGCCGCAGCGGCCAGTTCGGTGGCCGGCTCGCCGATCCCCTTCGCCCCCATTGGCCCGGCAATATCCGGGTTCTCAACGCCAATCACCGTCATGCGCGGAATATCTTTGATGGTGGGCAACAGGTAGCTGTCGAAGTTTTCTGACTTCACCTGGCCGTGCTCGATATTGAAATCTTCCAGCAGCGCATAGCCAAACCCCTGAGCGATACCGCCGCACACCTGCCCTTCGAAACCTACCGGGTTGAGGATCCGCCCGACGTCATGCGCGGCGGTTACGTGTAGCAGGTCGGTTTTCCCGGTGCTGGTGTTCACCCGAACTTCCGCCACCTGGCACCCATAAACCCAGGTGAAATAAGGGCTGCCGCAGCCTTTTTCTTCGTCCCAGTGGATCGGCGGCGGCACAAACCAGCCGTATTCGGTCAGGCTGACGCTGGCCCACTTGGTTTTGTTCACCGCAGTTTTGAAATCCATCTGCTGGCGAGGATCATGTTTGTTGATAATCAGGCCGTCCTGCCACAGGGTGTCGGCAAGCTCCTCGGTACCGATGGTGTCGCCCACCACGCTGAGAATACGCTGCTTGATCTTCTCTGCAGCATCAAGAATCGCCCCGCCGCCGACCATGGTTCCTCGCGTAGCCGCCGTTGAACCACCGTCGCCAATCACCGAGGTTGGCGGCTCGCTGAAGTGGATCTCCGCAAGGTCAATACCAAAGGCTTGCGCGGCAATCAGCGACATAGTGGTCTGCAGCCCCTGGCCGTTTTCCGACACCGAGGTCGCGATATTGACGCTGCCGTCTTCGTTAACCTGAATCAACGCCGTTGAGGTATCGACCCCTTCCGCCCCGATGGAGCAGCCGCGATAGCTGAGCGCCAGACCAATACCGTAGCGCCAGACGCCGCCCTGCTGGTTCAGCAGATGATAGCGCTGGCGTTTGGCCATAAACTCCGCCGAGCTGCTGGCTTTTTTCAGCACCTCGATCGCCGACACGGTGTGTTTATCAAAAACCTGCCCGGTGATTGAAGTGTCGCCCTGGCGCAGCGCGTTGATTTCCCGTAGCGTCACCGGCGACATGTTGAGGTAATCCGCAATCTCATCCATCAGCGATTCATGGGCATACACCACCTGCGGTGAGCCAAAGCCGCGCATCGCCGAGGTGTAGCTGTTATTGGTGTAGACCGCTTTCACATCGATGTGAACATTGGGGATACGATACGGCCCCGCGGCCTGCACTGAAGAGCGCCAGGTGACAAATGGCGAAGAGGCGGCATAGCCACCGCTGTCCGCCAGAATGGTGACTTTCATCGCCACAATATGTCCCGCCTCGTTGAGGCCCACCTTGTACTTCATTTTGTAAGGGTGACGCTTACAGCTTTCGATGATTGACTGCTCGCGGGTGTAGGTAAATTTCACCGGTCTCCCGGTTAAGCGGGTAAGCAACGCCGAGCGACAGGCCAGATGGTCAATCACATCATCTTTACCGCCAAAAGAGCCGCCCATCACCGCACGCTTAATGTTAATCATGCTTTGCGGGCAGCCCATAAATTTCGCGACGAAACCGCGTACCCGATGCGGGTTTTGAATCGAGCCCGAGATAATCAGGCTGCCGTCGGTCGGGTCTAACCAACTGAGAACCACTTCCGGTTCGATGTAGGCGTGCTCCTGAAAACCGACTTCATACTCGCGTTCCAGTACGTGGCGGGCTTCGGCAAACCCCTTGTCGATATCCCCTTTGAGGGTGTGATGATGCGCGGCGATGTTGTCGCTGCGTTCGGGGTGTATCCGACGGGCGTCCGGCGCCAGCGCCTGTTCGATATCGGTGAGCGGCGTATAGGGCGTATAGCGGACGCGAATTTTGTCGGCGGCTTCACAGGCGGCTTCATAGGTCGTTGCGGCCACAACGGCGATGACGTCACCGTGAAAGACCACCTCATCTTTGATGATCGGCAGGTAGTCTTTCACAATTACGCCCACCACCGACTCCCCGGGAATATCCTGCCAGGTGGCGATCTTCACGACGCCGTCAACCGCCAGCGCCTCGTCTAAATCGAGCTGTTCAATTTTGCCCGCCGGGATATCCGCATAGCGGCAAACCCCAAAGAGCATGCCCGGCAGGGTGATATCATCGCCATAAATGGCCGTTCCTTTGACTTTCGCCTGACCATCCACACGCCCTGGCGACGCTGAACGTAAAGCACACATAGCATTCCCCTTATTATTGACCGTTGTTGGCAAACCCGGCGCTGGCCTGGTTCGCCACGGGTAAAGCCTCATCGGGGACTACTAAATCCAATATCTGTGCCAGAGTTATGCGGGCAGGAAGTTAGCGCTGCTTTTTGTGACTGCAAACGCAAAAAGCGGCGGCAGCAGGGAAAAATAGTGAGGATTGGCGCGTCGCCGGGCCGGAAGATGGCGGGCAAGCGGCGAAATTATCAAAGTGATAAAGGGGAATTTCTCAATTTAATAAAGGTCGCCTGCGCGACTGTCGGCGACCTAAGACCGGGGAGTCAGACGGTATAGATACGGATATCGTGCTCACGGAAGGCATCGCGGTACTGCCGGCTGACGTTCTCCTCCACCACCAGCACATCGATCCCGCTGCTTTCGGTCACCACAAACCGGGCCACCGCCGGGATTTTATCGGAGGTCAGGCCGACGATTATCTCGCTGCACTGTTTAATCACCGCTTTTTTGAACTCACAATCGGCGTAGTCAAACCCGGTCAGGCCCGACTCCGGCGCCATCGCACAGCCGCCGATAAACCCCTGGTCAAACAGCACGCCCTGCAGCTGGGCCACCGCCGAGGCGCCGACGCAACCGCCCGAGGCCCGCTGCACCTGCCCGCCAAGCATCACCACGTCATAGCGCGGCTTTTTCAGCAGCACCGCGGCGATTTCCGGGGAGTTAGTTACCACCGTCAGCGCCAGCTCTGCCGGCAACGCTTCGGCCATCGCCAGATTGGTGGTGCCGGTATCGATAAAAATACAGCCGCCGGGTTTCACCAGTCTTGCGCATTTCTGCGCGATCCTGAGTTTTGTTGCCGTATTTTTGTCTTTGCGATCGCTGTAGTCGCCGGCTTCCGGCAGGTTCATAACCGCACCGCCGTAGACCTTTTTGCAAAAGCCATCTTTGCTCAGTTCATGCAGATCCCGGCGAATAGTGTGCTCTGAGACGTTTAAGCGGGTTGCCAACTCCGCACATACCACCCGCCCGTTCTCCTGAAGGATCTGACAAATAAGCGCTTGTCGCTGCTGAGGGAAAGCTGCATAATCGAGCACACAAACTCCTTTATTAACCTTAATCGAGCAATAAAGAGCATGATCATGCATTGGCCCTTGCTCTGTCAACCCGTCTTCTCAGGAGAGCTACCATGAAAGTCGCCCACATCGCCTTATGGACCCACCAGCTTGAGCAGCAGGCCCGTTTCTGGACCGGGTTCTTTAACGGCCAGATTAACGAGAAATATTGCAGCCAGACCAACCCCGGCTTTGAGTCTTACTTTGTGAAGATCGGCGACGACATCGCCATTGAACTGATGAGTAAACCAGGATTACAGCCGGGCGCGACGGATAATAACCACACCGGCTGGGTACATCTGGCCATTTCGGTCGGCGGCGCGCAGCAGGTTGATGCGCTGGCGGCACAGGCGCAGGCCGAGGGCATTCTGGTCTCCCCTCCACGCACTACCGGAGATGGCTATTACGAAGCGGTCATCAAAGACCCGGATGGAAACCTGATTGAGATTGTGGCGTGATTTAGTGGAAGATACCGGGCCGACAGCCCCCTGCTGGCCCGGTAATCTGTTAACGGCAGGTTAACTGGTGGGCTGATACCCGCCGATCTGCCGCAGGGTGGTCAGCATCTCCAGCTGCGCCAGCTCTTTCAAACCCTCGCGTTTGATAAACTGGCTGCGGTGCTTACTTTTCACCTCGGCGATATTTTTCCTGACCTCCTGCGCCGGTAATTTATACCAACCGCGACGATGTTTTTCCCCGCCGACTTCCAGCCACAGTGCCGCATAGCTGGTTTTTACCTGCTCGCTTTTCACGTGGAAATCGGAATCGACCGCATACAGCGCATTAATATCGCTATGCTGTAAAAAACCATACAGCAAAGAGATAATTAAATTTTTCGGCCGGGTACCATGCAATGCTTTGGTCAATAGCTTGATCTCTTCAGAGGAAATATCCTTCCCGCCCTGAATACCACCAATATAAGCCCGACCATCTGCCGTACAGGAAAAACAGATACTGTAGAGACGTTGTTCGCCCTGCAGCATTAACAGCATCAGCTCGCCCTCTTCCTGAAAAGGCGATGCCAGAAGATTTACCGTGATCTGCGCGCCGTCTTTTAGCGGGATCTCCGCCAGCGTCAGGCCAAATTCGCGGACGTTATACAGCTTCGCCAGCGCCGCCTTGCTGAAGGTTTTCTCCATAAAAATCAAAGAACCGTGGGCAATTTCCAGCTTGCTTCTTTTGGACAGGGTTTTATTGAGATAGGCTTTGAACGGCTTATCCTGAAAACTCACCAGTCCTTCGGTGGCAGCGGTTAAACGAGCGCAGGCATATTGTTCACACAACGCCTGGTATTCTTTATATTTCCCTCCTGGCAGCGATATTTCTCTGCATTTACGTAAGACCTTTTTATATTCGAGTTTAATGTGACAGATTAACTTATTATTTTTTCGCCATTCTTTGATGGCAACTATTGTTGTTTGAGTCATTATTGAAGAACCATAGAATCAACCATAATCGCGGGCATAATATCATAACCAGCTCAAGTCAACGGTGAATCACCAACTCGTTGTCGTTTCATTTAATATGTAGCGAAGCAATCTTTTCTGCGCTGTATAATTAAACCCAGTCCCTCGTCAATACTTATTAGTGAGGATCTCAGCGCGCGAGTGACCGGACAATCGGGGCCGCGCATTATCGCTGTGTGCGGTAGGCGCTGGCGCAGGGTTCATCCCCTCCGGGTTTTGCTCTATAATCTGTCGACAGTCAAAACAGAAGCAAAGTAGGTAACTCATGGAAATTGATCTCGACAACCTGGTATTCAGCGGTCTGGAAGAAGCGCAAGAGCGTAATGCCGAACGCCTCGAAGACGCCGACAAAAAAGCCCAGGCGATTGTTGCCGATGATGATTGCGGCGACGCCTGCAAAATCTGATTTCTGAACCGGCGCGCTGCGCCGGTTTTTTTTGACCTCAGCCGACTCAGCCCGGCGAAAACGCCCCTTTCAGCGTCTCCAGCAGCGCCTGCGCCGCTTTTGACAGCTGCATATGCCCGGCGTGAATCACCCCAACGCACTTCTCGATCTGCGGATTGTCGAGCGGCAGACACACCGCTCCCAGCGCCTGCATCTGTGACTGACATAATGCCGGAACGGCACTGCCGCCGAGGCCGCTGGCCACCATTCTGCCCACCGTTACCAGTTGGTGACTTTCCAGCGCCACATCCAGCTTACGCCCGCTGCGCGCCAGCTCCTCTTCCAGCATCAGGCGAACCGCAGAAGGCCGCTGCAGGGTAATAAAATCGAGGCTCAGCAGCTCGCGCCAGCAGAGACGATGCTTGCTGGCGAGCGGCGAGGTTTTCGGCACGATGGCGATAAACCGGTCAACCCCGAGCGGGGTAAACAGTAAATTATTGGTCGGCGCCGGTTCGAAGGCGATCCCCATCTCCACCCGCCCCTCGCGGACCATCTCAATCACCTGTTCGTTAATCACATCATGCACCGTCACGTTGATACCGGCATAGCGGTCGCGGAAGGTTTTCAACACCTCAGGCAGCACGTTGGCCGCAAAGGAGGGCATCGCCGCCACCGAGATTTTGCCACGCTGCAACGTAAAGCTCTGGCGCATCGCCTCCTCGGCATTGTCCCAGTCTGCCAGCAGCTGGCGGGCCATCGGTAAGAAGATCTCCCCCTCCTGGGTCAAGGTCACTTTGCGGGTGCTGCGCTGCAGTAAAGCCCCGCCGAGTACCTCCTCCAGCCCCTTGATGGTCAAACTCAGCGCCGGCTGCGAAAGATTCAGTCGCTCGCTGGCATGGGCGAAATTCAGAGTGTGAGCTACCGCTAAAAACGCGCGTAACTGTTTGACACTCATTCTCATTTTTCATCCTGTTAACTGATTGAAAAAATTTAGTTAACAATAAATTAATAAGAAAACCAAATGAGTGGGTCACAAATTCAAAATTATCAAATCAGTCCGCGCCCCCAATGATAGCCCCATCGCAAGCCAGCAGAGGTGAATCATGGCAGGACTGGATAAGCGCGTCGCCAGCTACGCAGCGGCGCTGGAAGGGTTAACGGATGGAATGACGGTGCTGGCCGGCGGTTTTGGCCTGTGCGGTATCCCGGAAAATTTGATTGCCGAAGTACAGCGCCGGAACGTGCAGGGGCTGACGGTGGTCTCCAACAACTGCGGCGTCGACGGTTTTGGCCTCGGCATCCTGCTGGAGAGCCGCCAGGTACGCAAGGTTGTCGCCTCCTACGTTGGCGAAAACGCCCTGTTTGAACAGCAGGCGCTCAGCGGCGAACTGCAGGTCGAGCTTACGCCGCAAGGTACGCTGGCGGAGAAAATCCGCGCCGGCGGCGCGGGGATCCCCGGTTTTTATACCGCCACCGGCTACGGCACGCCGGTGGCTGAGGGCAAAGAAGTCCGCGAGTTTGCCGGCAAACACTACATCCTTGAAGAGGCGATTACCGGTGATTTCGCGCTGGTCAAAGGCTGGAAAGCCGACTGGTACGGCAACGTTATCTATCGCCATACGGCACAAAACTTTAACCCGCTGATGGCCACCGCCGGTCGGATTACGGTGGTCGAGGTTGAAGAGATCGTGCCTCCCGGTGAACTCACCCCTTCCGCGATACACACCCCCGGCATCTATGTCGACCGGCTGATTGTCGGTCAGTTCGAAAAGCGTATTGAGCAGCGCACGCTGCGCACAGGGAGCCGCTAATCATGCTGACTCGCGAACAAATGGCCATGCGCGTCGCCAGAGAGCTGCGCGATGGCGACTACGTCAACCTCGGCATCGGGATCCCGACGCTGGTAGCCAACTATATTCCGGCGGGCATAGACGTGATGCTGCAGTCCGAAAATGGTCTGCTCGGCATGGGCGGCTTTCCCGATGAAGCGCAACTCGACGCGGACATGATCAACGCCGGGAAACAGACGGTGACCGCCCGCACCGGCGCGGCGATTTTCGACTCCGCGCACTCCTTCGCCATGATCCGTGGCGGCCATGTTGACCTGACCGTCCTCGGGGCCTTCGAAGTCGACGTGGCGGGCAATATCGCCTCGTGGATGATCCCCGGAAAAATGGTGAAAGGCATGGGCGGCGCGATGGATCTGGTGGCCGGCGCGCAGAACATCATCGTGGTGATGACCCACGCCTCGAAAAGCGGCGAATCGAAACTGCTGGCGCAATGCACCCTGCCGCTCACCGGCGTCGGCTGCATCCGCCGGGTGCTGACCGACCTCGCCCTGCTGGAGATACGCGACGGCGCTTTCGTGCTGCGCGAATACGCCCCCGGCGTCTCTCCCGACGAGATTGCCAGCAAAACGGCCGGCCGGCTGATCGTGCCGGACGACGTCTGCGAAATGCGTTTTAACTGAGGAAACCTAATGAACGAAGTCGTGATAGTCGGCGCCGTCCGCACGCCCATAGGCAGTTTTCGCGGTGTCTTCTCAACCCTTTCCGCCGTTGATCTGGGCGCCGAGGTGGTCCGTAGCCTGCTGGCCCGCTGCGCGTTACCGGCCGAGGAAGTCGATGAACTGATTTTCGGCCAGGTCCTGACCGCCGGCTGCGGGCAAAACCCGGCGCGTCAGACGGCATTACGCGCCGGTCTGCCGGTCAGCTGTCCGGCGGTCACGGTCAATCTGGTGTGCGGTTCCGGTCTGAAGGCGGTACAGCAGGCGGTGCAGGCGATCCGCAGCGGCGACGCGCAGGTGGTGATCGCCGGCGGCCAGGAGAGCATGAGCAATGCACCCTATCTGATTGACGGCGCCCGGGCGGGGCTGCGGGTAGGCCATAGCAGCATGCAGGACAGCATGATTCAGGACGGACTGTGGGATGCCTTCAATGACTACCACATGGGGATGACGGCGGAGAATCTGGCCGACCGCTATTCCATCGACCGCCAGCAGCAGGATGCCTTTGCCGCCCATTCCCAGCAGAAAGCGGCGGCGGCAACCGAAGCGGGCCGCTTTGACGACGAGATCGTTCCGGTCACCGTCAAACAGGGTAAACAGCCGCCGCAGACCATTAGCCGCGATGAGCAGCCGCGCCCGGACACCACTCCGGCGCAGCTGGCGCAGCTCCGCCCGGCATTTCGCCAGCACACCGGTTCCGTCACCGCCGGCAACGCCTCGTCATTAAACGATGGCGCGGCGGCGGTGCTCCTGATGAGCGCCGATAAGGCCCGTGAGCTCGGGCTACCGGTGCTGGGCCGCATCGTCAGCGCCGCCGTGGCGGGGGTCGATCCGGCGGTGATGGGCATTGGGCCGGTCAGCGCCTGCGAGATGGCGCTGGCACGGGCCGGCTGGCAACTGGATGAGGTGGAGCTGATTGAGGCCAATGAAGCCTTTGCCGTTCAGGCGCTGGCGGTGGGCCAGTCCCTCGGCTGGGAGAGCAGCAAGGTCAACGTCAACGGCGGCGCTATTGCCCTGGGCCATCCTATCGGCGCCTCCGGCTGCCGGATCCTCGTCACCCTGCTGCATGAAATGCAGCGTCGCCGCGCCAGTAAAGGGCTTGCCACACTGTGCGTCGGCGGCGGTCAGGGTATCGCCATGACGATTGCACGTTAACAGGAGTCATTATGTATAAACCAACGCTGGCGGTACTGGGTGCCGGTCTCATGGGGATCGGCATCGCCTGCCACTTTGCACGCCACGGCCATCGGGTACGGCTTTACGACACCGACCCGGCACGCCTTGCCGAAGTCCCCGCCGTGGCCGCGGCCATTCTGCATGAACTGCACGACAGCGGACAGTTCGACATCGCCGCGCAACCCGCGGTGCTGGCGCGGCTGATCGGCACCCGCCATCTCGGCGAGCTGGCGGAGTGCACGCTGTTGATCGAAGCGATCCCCGAACGGCTGCCGCTGAAGCATGCCTTGTACGCACAGCTGGAAACGTTGATCGCCGCTGACGCCATCATCGCCAGCAACACCAGCGGCCTGCCGCCGGACCGTCTCGCCGAAGGCATGACTCATCCGGATCGCCTGCTGATCGCCCACTTCTGGCATCCGCCGCACTTTATTCCGCTCGTGGAAGTGGTGCCCGGGAGCGCCACCCGGGCGGAACTGCCGACGTTGGTCAGCGACTTTTTCACCACCACCGCTCTCGAAGCCGTGGTGCTCAACCGCGCGGCGCCGGGCTTTGTCGGCAACCGCCTGCAGTTTGCCCTGCTGCGTGAGGCGCTGCATATCGTCCACAGCGGCATCGCCTCGCCGGAGGTAGTTGACCGGGTTATGCGGGCCTCTCTCGGCCGCCGTTACGCAATGGTCGGCCCGCTGGAAGCGGCAGATATGACCGGGCTGGCGACGGTCCAGGATATCTGTCAACACCTGCTGCCGGAGCTGGCGAGCGGGACACAAATGATGGATCTGGTGGCGGAGAAGGTCGCCCGGGGCGATACCGGCGCCCGCAGCGGGCAAGGCTTTTACCGCTGGGATAACGCCCGGACGGCCCGCATCCAGTCTCGCCGGGAACACCTGCTGCGCTATGCCCTGAAACCGTAACTTCGCGAACTGTACCCAACAATAACAATGAGAGTGAGGTGTCGTGATGAGTGTTTTGATTGCCCTGGCCGCGCTGGCATTACTGATGCTGGCAGCCTATCGCGGATACAGCGTTATCCTGTTTGCCCCTATCGCCGCCCTCGGCGCGGTGCTGCTCACCGACCCCGGCGCGGTTGGCCCGACCTTTACCGGCCTGTTTATGGAAAAGATGGTCGGCTTCGTCAAACTGTACTTCCCGGTGTTCCTGCTGGGGGCGGTGTTCGGCAAGCTGATTGAGCTGTCGGGTTTCTCGCGCTCCATCGTCGCCGCGGCGATTCGCATTCTCGGCCGCCGCCACGCCATTCCGGTGATCGTACTGGTCTGCGCCCTGCTGACCTACGGCGGCGTCTCGCTGTTTGTGGTGGCCTTTGCGGTGTACCCGTTTGCCGCCGAGCTGTTCCGCCAGAGCGGCATTCCCAAACGGCTGATCCCGGCCACCGTGGCGCTGGGGGCCTTCTCCTTCACCATGGATGCCCTGCCGGGTACCCCGCAGATCCAGAACATTATCCCCACCAGCTTCTTCGGCACCAACGCCTGGGCCGCCCCCTGGCTCGGGCTTATCGGTTCGCTGTTTATCATCACCTTTGGCCTGTTGTGGCTGGAGCGTCAGCGTCGCAAGGCGCAGGCTAAAGGCGAAGGTTACGGCACGGATCTGCAAAATGAGCCGGATACGCCGGATAACATCAACCTGCCCCATCCGCTGATTGCCATTGCCCCTCTGCTGTTGGTTGGGGTGCTGAACCTGCTGTTTACCCGCTGGATCCCGCAGTGGTACGGCACCAGCCACGAGCTGGTTCTGCCGGGGCTGGCGAAACCCATCGTGACGGAAGTGGGCAAAATCACGGCGATCTGGGCCGTGGAAGCGGCGCTGATTTCTGGCATCCTGATGGTGCTGGTGTTCGGTTTTCGCAACATTCGCGGCCGTCTGGCGGAAGGCAGCCGGACCGCCGTCAGCGGGGCGATCCTCGCGGCGATGAACACTGCATCGGAGTATGGTTTTGGTGCGGTAATCGCCGCCCTGCCGGGGTTTCTGGTGTTGTCCAAAGCGCTCACCGCCATTCCCAACCCGCTGCTCAATGAAGCGATCAGCGTAACGGTGCTGGCGGGGATCACCGGTTCCGCCTCCGGCGGGATGAGCATCGCGCTGGCGGCGATGTCGGAGACCTTTATCGCCGCAGCCCACGCCGCCGATATTCCGCTGGAGGTGCTGCACCGCGTGGCGTCGATGGCCAGCGGCGGAATGGACACGCTGCCGCATAACGGCGCGGTGATCACGCTGCTGGCGATCACCGGCCTCAGCCATCGTCAGGCCTACGGCGGTATTTTTGCCATCACCCTGATTAAAAGTCTGGCGGTGCTGTTTGTTATCGCCGTCTTCTATTTAACCGGTATTGTCTGACGGGCACGGTTTAACCGAATCACTAAGGAAAATATGATGAATCTGAACGGAAAAGTGGCGCTGGTCACCGGCTCAACGAGCGGCATCGGTTTAGGGATCGCCACCGTGCTGGCCAAAGCCGGCGCGCAGCTGGTCCTTAACGGCTTTGGCGACAGCGCCGCCGCGCGGGCGGCGGTGGCTCAGGTCGGAAAAACGCCGGGCTACCACGATGCCGACTTGCGCGATGTACAGCAGATTGAAGCCATGATGGCCTACGCTAACGCCGAGTTTGGCGGCGTCGATATCGTGGTCAATAACGCCGGGATCCAACATGTCTCGCCGGTGGAGAGTTTCGCCGTCGAGAAATGGAACGATATTATTGCGATCAATCTCTCCAGCGTCTTCCACACCAGCCGCCTGGCGCTGCCCGGCATGCGGGCGCGTAACTGGGGGCGCATTATCAATATTGCTTCGGTGCACGGGCTGGTGGCCTCGAAGGATAAGTCGGCCTACGTCGCCGCCAAGCACGGCGTCGTAGGACTGACCAAAACCCTGGCGCTGGAAACCGCCAGAACCGGCGTGACCTGTAACGCAATTTGCCCCGGCTGGGTATTAACGCCGCTGGTGCAGCAGCAGATAGACAAGCGCATCAGCGAAGGCGCGGAACCCGAGCAGGCCCGTGAACAGCTGCTGGCGGAAAAACAGCCGTCCGGTGAGTTTGTCACCCCGGAACAGTTAGGGGAGCTGGCGCTGTTTCTCTGCAGTGACGGTGCCGCACAGGTACGCGGCGCGGCGTGGAACATGGACGGCGGTTGGGTCGCGCAATAAACCATCGTGGTCGCTCAGGAGGGGGCATCTGGCACCTTCTGAGCGATAAACTGCGGCTACCCTCGCAGACCCGGCCATGGCTTATTTTTGCCGATACACAATCATTCCGAGCTATTCATTCGATAATGATGTATGGTTTCAGGCCATTAAATCAGGAAGGAAATCATATGTCAGATCGAAAAGATAACAAAACCCGCCGTAATTACCTTGTAAAATGCACTTGCCCACATTGCTCAAAAGATTCCGAACACAGCTTCAGCCGAGTACAAAAAGGCTCCCAGCTCATCTGCCCTTACTGCCACAAACTCTTCCAGAACACAGCGAAAACCGCTGCTTAATTGTCAGATACCAGACGCTGATTGTTCCACGAAATCCAATTTTGATTAGAGTTATCTGATCACCTTGAATGCCTGGTGCAATCGGTTGTTACTTTTGTGGACAAATAGAAACCTGCGTCGGTGAAAAATAAAACAGATAGCTTTATCGTTTATTTAATGTATAATATGCCGGTATTTATTTTCACAAGGATTTTATTTGTTCCAAAAAATGACAGGCATTGTCAAAGCGTTTGATAATAAAACCGGCAAAGGCCTTATAATTCCCTCCGATGGTCGTAAAGACGTTCAGGTCCATATTTCAGCATTATCCCCAGGCGAATCAGAAATAATAACTCCAGGTATTCGCGTTGAATTTCGTCGAGTGAACGGCTTGCGCGGCCCTACGGCAGCCAACGTCTATCTTTCATAATCTGCTCCCTGCCTTGACATCGCGCGCGGGTGACGGCATCAACGATTGCCGCCGCCCGGGAAACCGCACCGGCGCTATGATTTGGGGAAAATCCACAGGTCATGGGCCGGGAAAGACAGGTGGCAATGTTGCGCATCGCGAAGCGCGTTGCCGTAGGCGCGAATCGCAAAATCGTCCCCTTGAGTGCGGAACAGATATTCCCAGCGGTCCCCCAGGTACATGCTGGTTAATAGCGGTAGCTCCAGCATATTGTCCTGCGGCGTGGAGCCCAGCTGCAGACGCTCGACGCGGATCACCGCCGTCGCCTCCTGCCCGACGCTGACCCGGTCGCCCGCCATCCCCCACAGCGCCCAGCTCGCCCCCTCGATCCGCGCCCGCCCGTCAACCAGCGCGGTTATCTTCCCGTGCAGGCGGTTGTTGCTACCCATAAATTCGGCGGCGAACAGCGTGGCCGGCGTGCTGTACATCTCCTGCGGCGTCCCCTGTTGCTCAATCACGCCATTATTCAGCAGCAGGATGCGGTCAGAAATCGCCATCGCTTCGTTCTGATCGTGGGTGACCATCAGCGCCGATAGTCCCAGCGTGATAATCAGCTCGCGCAAAAACACCCTGGCCTCTTCGCGCAGTTTGGCATCAAGGTTTGACAGCGGTTCATCAAGCAAGATGACCGGCGGGTTGTAGACCAGCGCCCGGCCAATAGCGACGCGCTGCTGCTGCCCGCCCGACAGTTGATGCGGGTGTCGTGCGCCAAGGTGCCCCAGTCCTAACTGATCGAGCACCGCCTGCACCCGTTGCTTAATTTCACCAGCAGCCACCTTACGCAGCCGCAACGGGTAAGCGACATTTTCAAACACCGTTTTGTGTGGCCACAAGGCGTAGGACTGAAACACCAGCCCAAGGTTGCGCTCCTCCGCCGGGATCTCGCTGCGCGGATTGCCGCCATAAACCTGATATTTGCCGATGGTAATCCGCCCGCCGGAGGGTTTCTCCAGCCCGGCAACAGCGCGCAGCAAAGTGGTTTTCCCGCTGCCGGATGGCCCCAGCAACGACACCACTTCTCCGCGTTTCAGATCCATCGACACCCCTTTCAACACCGGGTTGTCGCCATAGGTCAGATGCAGGTTTTCTACCGATAATTCAATCATGTAATTTCACTCCAAACCGCAGGGCGATCCCCAGTCCAACCACCACCAGCAGAATATTGATAAACGAGAGCGCGGCGACAATATCGATAGCCCCGGCCGCCCAGAGCGAAACCAGCATCGAACCGATGGTCTCTGTGCCCGGCGATAGCAGATAGACGCCGGTGGAATACTCGCGCTCAAAAATCAGGAACATCAGCAGCCAGGAGCCAATCAATCCGTAGCGCGACAGCGGCACCGTGACGTGGCGGGTAACCTGGCCACGCGACGCGCCGGTGCTGCGGGCGGCCTCTTCAAGCTCCGGCGCGACCTGTAGCAGGGTGGAAGAGATCAGACGCAGGCCGTAGGCCATCCACACCACGGTGTAGGCCAGCCAGACGCTGAAGATGGTATTGCGCAGCGCACGGAGCTGGACAATCAGGTGTTCGCGCAGCCAGTCGGCCACCGGCAGCACCGACAGCCAGCCATTCTTAAGCGACTGATCCAGCCACATCGGCAGGAATAAGAACACCCACAAAAACGCCAGCCCCGCCAGCAGGCCCGGCACCGCCCGTGGAACCAGCACGCTGTAGTCGAGAAAACGTGTGACATTATCCGCTTTGCGGTGCATTGCAATACCGACAAACAGGTAGCACACCACCGCCAGCGCCCCGCCAAACACCCCGATCGCCATCGAGTTGACAATGGCCCGCAGCAGATTCGGCTGTTGCCAGATATTGTGGAAGGTGGTCAGCGAGAGCTGGTCCCAAATCGACACCCCGATGCCCCAGTTGGAGATAAACGCCCGCAGCGCCACCCCCAGCAGCGGCACGCCAATCGTCACCGTCAGCCACAAGACCACCACCGCACCGGCAACCCAGCGCCATTTCCCCAGCGGCAGCGCCCGCGCCTGCGAGGCTTTGCCTTTCATGGTGACGAAGCGATTGGCGGTGCGCATCAGGCGGCGCTGCAGCATCACCAGCGGAATGGTGATGCAGATAAGTACCACCGCCACCGCCGCCATCAAGTGATAGGACGGCGTGCCGAGTTTATTGGTCAGCTTATAGAGGTAGGTAGCCAGTACCATATTGCCTTCCGGGTCACCTAACACCAGCATCAGGCCGAACACTTCAAGACCGAGGAAAAACAACAGCACGCAGGCGTACAGAATTGACGGGCGCACCATGGGCAGGCTCACCGACGTCATAATCTGCAGCGGCGATGCCCCGACGGTGCGCGCCGCTTCCTCGACGTCCGAGCCGACGCTACGCAATGCCGAAGAGATATACAGATAGGCATGTGGGACGTGAGTCAGCCCGGCAATCACCACGATGCTGAACATCGAGTAGATGTTCCACGGCACAAATCCCAGCAGCTGCCCGGCCCATTGCGAGAGAAAGCCCACCGGCCCCACCGCCACCACATAGCCAAAGGCCAGCACCATCGGCGAGACAAACACCGGGACCAGGATCAGCGGCTCAATAAACCGCCGACCGGGTAAGTCGGTACGCACCATCAAAAATGCGAGGATCCCTCCGAGCGGGATAGCAATCGCCACCAGGCCAAACGCCAGAATAAAACCAGACTTCAGCGCGAGATAAAAATCGGGATCGCTAAAAATAAACGCGAAGGCTTCCAGACTGATTTCTTTCGAGCGGGCAAAAAAAGGTGCCGACAGAAAACTTTGCACCACGATAAATAACAGCGGGACATAAATCACTAATGCGGTAATGAGGACGACGATGCCGCGCGGCAGTCCCTGCAACTTTCTGCCTGATACATTCATATACCATCCCTTTAAGCCGGTGCACTGCATAACCAGACGGGCAAAGCGCAGGCACGAAAAAGGCTGCATGGCAAATCACACAGCCTGCCAGGACATTATTTTGCGGCGGCGCTACGCCATTGTTTGATAAATTCCAGACGGCTTTTCGGTTCCAGATATTCCAGCAATGATTCATCGACCGGAATCGGTTTCAGCGCATTACCCAGCATTTTGGTCATCCCGTCGATATCATTTTCCCCGTCAATATCGTTGCGAATCGAAGGAATATCGGCCTGATTAGCCAGAATGCTTTGCCCTTGTTTCGACAGCACATAATCGAACCACAATTTGGCGGCATTAGGATGTTTGGCCTCCTGAGAAATAAAAGAGACCCGCGATAACACCAGCACATAATCTTTCGGATACGAAATACCTAATGACGGGTCCGTTTTGGCCCGCGCTTCGGCATAGGAGCCGAGAATGTTATAGCCCAGCAGGTTTTCCCCCGAGGAGACCCTTTCCATCATCGTGCCGGTGGAAGACTGCACGGTCAGGCCGCCTTTCGCCATCCCGGCCAGATCGCCGAAATAATTAGCGTCCGCTTTGCTGTCCTGCACCGCCAGCATGAAGCCCAGCCCGGACTTTTCGATATCGTAAGTGGTGACTTTGCCTTTGAACTTATCGGCCTGAGCGGCGACCAGCTTCGCCAGCGCGGTATGTGAATCCGGGACCTCATTTTGCGGGATCAGGCGCTTGTTATAGATAAAGACCACCGGCTCGTAGGTGGTTCCGTAGGCTTTTTGTTGCCACACCGCCCACTTCGGCAGCTTGTCCAGCTCCTGCGAGGCGTAAGGCACGGCATACTCGGTCGCCAGCTTCAGCGCCGTGTCCATCGAGGAGCTCCAGACCACATCACCGCTGCCGCCACCGGCGGCCAGTTCGCTGATAAAGCGGTTATAAAGCTCGGTGCTGTTCATATCGTTATATTCCACTCTTACCCCGGGGTACTGGGTCTCAAACCCGTTTATTAACGGCCCCGAGGCTTTAATATCCGTCGTGGAATAGATAACCACTTTGCCCTCTTCCAGCGCGGCATTAATCACTTTTTGATAATCTGCCGGGTAACCATGAGGTAATGCTGCCAGAACAGAACAGGAGAAGACTGCTGTCAGTGAAACCACTAAGCCGCTCATTTTCCTATGCATAGATCCAACCCTTTATTATCATTTAATTAACGTAAAATTAACTTATAGCGCTCATGCTGAGGGTTGCAATGGCAGGGTTTGTTTTTTTCCGGCTTTTGTGACGCTGGCGGAATTAAATATCAGACAGCCGCATTGGCAGACGTTCGCGGCACTGCAGGAAGGGGACAAATATTAAGACAACATTAAGCAGGCAAACGCGCTATCTCATAAAATAAATGGAAATCAAATAACGCTAATCAATGAACATTATTAACTGCGTAATAGGTTAAGCACCATAAATACGGTTGAGAAAAAATCTATTGTGCAACTTAAATGGCATTATCGCTGTAAAACAGGGTTCGACGGTGTGTCGAACCCATCGCACTGGTTACGCGACAGCGCGCGGCCAGACCTGCGGAAACAGCGGTGAGACCAGCGCCTCGCCATCTTGCAGGGTCAGTTCCGGGAACGGCGGTGAAGTCACCCCGCCGCGATCGACAAAAGTAGCGTCATCGCCGACCCAACGGGCGGAGAACACCCGCCGCGCGCGCTGGGTATGATTGCCGCTGGCACCGTGCACCGTGCGGTAATGGAAGGCCACCGCATCTCCCGGTTCCAGCGCCCAGCTGACAATATCGTAGTCATCCTGATGCCCATCGATATCCGGCAGCTCTTTGAACCGGCCATGGCTATACAGCTTAGAGCCGTTAAAACGCGTCGGGCTAAACTCATCTCCCCAGAGGTGGGAGCCGCGAATGCAGCGCAGCGAAATCGCCTCTGCCACCGGGTCCAGCGGGATCCAGAAACTGACGTTCTGCTGCCCTTCCACGCAGTAATAAGGCTGATCGTGATGCCACGGCGTGACGGTGCTGCCGCCGGGCTGCTTCACCAGGGTGTGCTCATGGAAGAATTTAGCGGTTTTCGACTGCATCAGCGCGGCGGCAATTTCGGCCGCCGGCGACTGGCGGACAAAATCTTCAAAGTCGGGGATCCGCGACCAGTTACAATAATCCTGGAAAAACGGTGCCGAGCCATCTTTCGGCACCACCGTTCGCGCATGGCCATATTCGCTGGGATTGGCCATCAGTTCCGCCACGCCATTGGCCAGGCTCTCAATCCACGGCGTAAATACGCCTTTCAGCAACACCACCCCGTCGCGCTGATAGCTGTCGACGGTCTGCGGACTGATGTGCGGAGCACGCTGATTTTGCATAACTAACCACCCTCTGTTGATAAATGATGTGAATGCAAACAGGCCTGGCGCGCCGGGTATTCCGCCGCCAGGGTTCGTTTTCAGGTTATTTAATCAACAGCCGCGGGTAAATTATTATAAAACGAGTCGCTAAATAGAAATTTGTGAGCCTGAGTGACGCGACTATTAGCGACCGCCCGGTCGTGTCCGCAGGTGCTTTATTTACTGGTAAGCCGGCGTTAATTCGATGCTGCGGCAATAATCCATAAATAGCTGTGTGGGTCGGGTCGGTTCATTATTCGCGAGGTGCGCCATAATTAAGGTCGACGCCGGCATTTCATCTTCAATATCCAGCTGCACCAGCCGTTCTCCGTCGTAGGTCATATCGCACAACGGCCGGGTCACTAATACCGAAAATCCTAATCCCTGGCCCACCATGCAGCGCACCATTTCTATTGACGGCGAACTGTATGCCACTTCCGGGTGATAGCCCTTCTCTTTAAAGATGGTGATGAAATAGTTTTTGCTCGGCACCGCATCCAGCAGAATCATCGGCTCATGGCTGAGCTCTTGCAGGGTGACGCGACTTTTCTGCGCCAGCGGATGGCTGGCAGGCAGCAGCGCATACGGTTTATGCGGCGCGTTGAGCATCTCCTTATTAACCGAATGCCCCAGCTCCAGATCGTACACCAGCGCCAGGTCGAAACGTCCGCGATGCAGGCCATGCATTAACTCATGCTGCTCGCCGTCATACAGCTGTAGAGTGATATCGGGATACATTTTTTTAAACCCGGCCACCAGTTTCGGCATATACAGCGGCGCGACGGATTCAAAACAGCCCACGGAAATGGTCCCGGAAACCAGTTCCTTATCGGCGCGGGAATTTTGCTCGAACTCGTACGAAAGCCGCAGCAGCTCTTTCGCCTTCTCATAAAAGCGCCGTCCGCAAGAGGTTAAGGAAACCCCTTGCGCATGGTGGCGAATAAACAGCTGCTGCTCGAAGGTGCTTTCAAGGTTTTTAATCGCAATGGAGATCGACGGCTGGGCAATATGCAGCTGCCGTGACGCTTCCGCGATGCTTTCGGTCTCTACAACGGTAACAAAGTATTTAAGTTGTTTGAGCGTGAATCGCGTCATAGCCTCACCCTTTATGAAATATTGTCCCGCACGGGAATGGCATAGTTTCTTAATAAGCAAGTAGCAAGCATCATGCCACTTCACGGCTTTGCGCTTATTTCCCCGCCTGTGCGGCCGGCTATTTTCATCCGGGGCTGACAGAAACTCCGCCCGTTATTGAAAAATATATTCTATTGCACCAACATGAATCACCCTGCACCAAAATAATCATTATTGCGCCCTAAAATTGCGCAAATAACGCTGTTAAGGCCAGTTACGTTGACGACTATTTGTAATTGTTTTTTTAATGTTTAGTTCTTGTTTCACAGTCATTGCTTTAAATTTATTGATATTAATTTGCCTATATAGTTTTTTTAAACTTAAAGACCAAAAATTTACTAATTGCCTCGCAGCGAAGAGTGCCAGCATAGTGTTATTGCACGATAACACCTGGCGATGCCCCATTTTTGATCAGCGGTATCCCATTTATCTCCGTTAATTATGGCGAGTGAAATAGCCCATGACGTTTAACTGGAACTACATGTTCAGTCTGCTTAATGATGCAGATTTTTGGCAGGCCACCTGGACCGTCATTAAATTAAGTCTGCTGACCTGGGGTTGCAGTATTGTGCTGGGCTTTGTACTCGCCCTGGCCAAGCAGTCGCCGCGCAAACTGTTTAATGTCCCCGCCCGGCTGTACATCTGGCTGTTTCGCAGCCTGCCGCTGCTGGTCCTGCTGATCTTCGTCTACAACCTGCCCCAGGCGGCGCCGTCAACGGCGATAGTGCTCAACGACCCGTTCTGGGCCGGCCTGCTGGCGATGGTGCTGAGTGAAGCCGCCTACGTCGCCGAGATCCATCGCGGCGGGCTGCTGTCGATTCCCAAAGGTCAGGGCGAAGCCGCCAGGGCGCTGGGGTTACGCTATGCCGGCACCCAGTGGCGGGTGATTATTCCCCAGGCGCTGCGCGTCGCCCTGCCGGCGCTGGCAAACGAATACATTGCCGTCGTCAAGCTCAGCTCGCTGGTTTCGGTTATCTCCCTGACCGAGATTTTGATGGTCGGTCAGCGACTTTATTCGCAGAACTTCCTGGTCATGGAAACCATGGCGGCCGTGGCGTTCTACTACGTGCTGATTGTCACCGTCTTTGACTTCTTACTCAAACGCCTGGAAAGCTACCTCGACGTCACCCGCCGCAAGGTCACGCGCCCGGTCGACAGCGAAATGCAGCAACTGGCCACCCAGGCCCGGCCGGTGATGACCCGCAGCACCGTCGATAACGCCCATCCGGCGCTGCAGGCTTCAAAACTGCACAAAGCCTATAACAATGTCGAAGTCCTCGGCGCCGTCAGCCTGCAGGTCCAGCCTGGCGAAGTGGTCTCGGTGATCGGTCCTTCCGGATCCGGGAAAACCACCCTGATCCGCCTGCTCAACGGCCTCGAGCAGATCGACAACGGCGAGATTCAGATTAACGGCCAGCCGTTTATTCACCTCGAACGTCAGGGGGTGCAGAAGCCACGCTTTATGGAAAATGCCCAGTATCGTCTCAACATCGGCATGGTGTTCCAGAGTTTTAATCTGTTCCCGCACCTGACGGTGCTCGGCAACCTGCTGCTGGCGCCGCGCTACCACCGGCTGGCCTCCGAGGCCGAGCTCAAGCAGCACGCCTGCGAGTTGCTGCATAAGGTCGGCATGCTGGAGCACGCGTGGAAGTATCCGCACCAGCTCTCCGGCGGCCAGCAGCAGCGTGTGGCCATTGCCCGCGCCCTGATGATGCGCCCGCAAATCATGCTGTTCGATGAGCCCACCTCGGCGCTGGACCCGGAAAAGGTCAATGAGGTGCTCCAGGTCATCGAATCGCTGGCCCATGAAGGCATCACCATGGTGATCGTGACCCATGAGATGAACTTCGCCTTCAAAGTCTCTGACCGGATTGTGTTTATGGAAAAAGGACGCGTGGTTTGCGATGACACGCCGCAGGCGATGCGCGACGGCAACCACCCGCGCGTGGATGCGTTCCTCAAAGATGTCTCCCTGGCTTAACTCTCCGTTTGTGAAGGAAAAATTATGATCGCGCAGTGGCAAATCGAACAGTTTCATCAGCAAGGCTTTCTGGTCGTCGAGGGGGTGCTCTCACCCGACGAAGTCAGCGCATTACAGCAGGATTTTGACGGCTGGGTCGCAGAAAGCCGCCAGCACACCGAGGTCTGGGGCGCGACTCTGGATGGCCGCCCGCGCTTTGACCTCGAAGGGGATCATCGCGCCGACCACCCGTCGCTGCGGCGGGTGAGTTCGCCGACCGAGATTTCTGCCGCCTTTGAACATGCGGCGCTACAGTCGCGAATGGCGACGATTGCCGCCCAGCTGATCGGCGGCAGCGGCACCCGGTTTCATCACAGTAAAATCAACTCGAAGCTGCCGTTTACCGCCACCCAGGTGAAATGGCACCAGGATTTTCTGTTCACGCCGCACAGCAACGACGACATCATCACCGCCCTGCTGATGGTCAGCGAGGTCACGCCAGAAAACGGCCCGCTCAACGTGGTGCCGGGCAGTCATAAAGGGCCGCTGTGGTCCCACTGGCAGGCGGGACGTTTCACCGGTTCGGTGGACGATGACGTGGTGGCCGAACACTGCCAGCAACCGCAGGCCTGCTTTGGCCCGTCAGGCTCAGTCTGCTTTATGCATACCCGCCTGCTTCACGCTTCAAGCCCCAATGAAACCGACCTGCCGCGCACTCTGTTTATCAGCGTGTATGCCGCCGAAGACGCTCTGCCGTTCGGTGAAAACCCGCTGCCAAGCACCCACGCCGGGCAGCTGGTCGCCGGTGAGGAGAGCGGCATGGTGCGCAGCGCCGCTAACCAGCTTCGTCTGCCGCAGAAACCGCGCGGCGCCTCATTCTTTGTGCAGCAGGCCGGCCACGATCTTGCCAGCATGTAATGTCATCCCTGGAGGTTTTTATGAAAAAATTGAATGCTCTGCTCCTGTGTACCGCTGGCGCCCTGACCTCGTTCAGCACCTTCGCCTTTCAGCAGCCGGGGAAGATTACCGCCGGTTCGGATATGACCTTTTATCCGTATGAATATATGGAAAACAACAAGCCAGCCGGGTTTGATATTGAGTTCCTCGCCGGCCTCGCCAAAACCATCGGCCGCGAGGCGGTCAATACCGATACCCGTTTTCCGAACCTGATCCCCGGTCTGCAGGGCGGGCGCTTTGATATCACCAATTCGTCGATGTACATCACCGCCGAACGCCTGAAGGTCATCGACATGGTGCCGTACCTGAAAAGCGGAGAATCGATTCTGGCGCTCAAAGGGGCCAGCTATCAGCCGAAAACCCCGGAAGAGTTCTGCGGCCATAAAATCGGCTCAATGGGCGCCACCTCCTGGCTGGCGCAGCTGCAAAAGCTGTCGGCGGACTATTGCGTGAAGAAAGGCCTCAAGCCGATCGTCTTAAGTGAGTACAGCACCGACCCGCAAACCACCCAGGCGCTGCTGTCGCGGGCGGTGGAGGCGCAGATCACCGATGCGGCGGTTGCCCGCGGGGTTGTCGAAAAACTGGGGGACCGGATTGTTATCTCATCCGACACCTTAATTTACCCGGTGCTCAACGGCTTTGGCGTCAAAAAAGGCAACAGCGAGGTCAAAACTGCGCTTGAGGAAGGGCTGAAAAAATTCAGCGCCACGCCGGAGTACGCGGCGCTGTTGAAAAAATATAACTTCCAGCCGCCAACCGAAGAAGACCTGAAAACCCTGATGCCGAAAGCGGAGTAACCCGATGACCTACTCTTACGAAGAACAGACGCGCATTGACCTGGCGGCGACGTTTCGCATTATCGCCCATCTCGGCATGCATGAGGCGGTGGCTAACCACTTTAGCGCCGCCCTCTCGCCGGACGGCAAGAAGTTCCTGCTGAATCCGAAGTGGAAACACTTCTCGCGGATCCGCGCCAGCGACCTGCTGCTGCTGGATGCCGATGATGAAGCGACCGCCCGCCGCCCGGACGTCGACGCCACCGCGTGGGCAATCCACGGCCAGATTCATCAGCGGCTGCCGGAGGTCCGCGTGGTGCTGCACCTGCACCCGGTCTACACCACCAGCGTCGCCTGTCTGGCAAACCCGCAGATCCTGCCGGTCGAACAGAACAGCGCGCGCTATTTCAATCGCGTGGCGGTGGATACGCTGTACGGCGGGATGGCGGATACCGTCGCCGAGGGGGCGCGGCTGGCGGGACTGCTGGCGGATAAGCGCCGCCTGCTGATGGGCAACCACGGCGTGCTGGTCACCGGCAGCGATATCGGGGAGGCGTTTGACGACATCTGGACCCTGGAGCGGGCCTGTCAGATTCTGGTGACCGCGTGGTCAACCGGCCAGCCGTTGAAGATATTGTCTGATGAAGTGGCGGAGAAAACCGCCCAGGACTGGGAGAAAATCGCCGATTTTTCCCGTCAGCACTTTGCCGAAATGAAGCAGATGATGATCGATGCCGATCCCTCCGTGCTGGACTGACGAGCGCAACGGAACCTCCCGGGCTGCCGCCCGGGACACCCGCGTTACGGCTGCGCCAGGCGGGCGAACACCTCCTGTAGTTCATCGGGCTTGCGCCATCCCTGGTGCAGATCCCGTACCTGCCCGTCGCCGTCAATAACAACAGAGGTCGGCGTGCCGATCACCTGATAGCGCTCCTGGGTCATCCTGAGCTGGTCACGCAGGACCGGAAAGCTGATGCCATGTTTTGCCAGCAGCGGCGCGATATCCACCTGTTCCGGGTCGGTATTGATCCCCACCACCACCACTTTATCAGGCCAACGCTGGCTGAGCGCCTGCAGCGTGTCCATTTCCGCCAGGCAGCCGCCGCAGCTGGCGGACCAGAAATTGAGATACACCGCTTTACCCTGCCAGCGTTGAAGCGTGGCGGGGTTCCCCTGTAGATCAAAGGCCGCCAGTGCCGGGGCCGGCTCGCCGCGCGCCAGCTTCTCCTCTTTGCAACCGGCGGGCAGCAGCAGTATCAGCAGCAACAGCACAATACTTTTAGGCAGACGCATGGGTATTGACCTCCTCGCCAAGATATTTGCCGTGTTGCAGACGCACGATGCGGTCGGCGAATTTCCCCAGCGCCGGGTTATGGGTCACCATCACGATGGTACGCCCCTGGCGATGCAGGTCGGTGAGCAGGTCCAGCACCCGCTGCTCGTTTTCTTCATCAAGGTTGCCGGTAGGTTCATCGGCAAAAATCACCGGCGGCTCATTTACCAACGCCCGGGCAATGCAGACGCGCTGCTGCTCGCCGCCGGAGAGCTGGCTGGGTAAATGGGTCATACGATGCTCAAGGCCCACCTGCGCCAGCACCGCCCGGGCCGCCGCTTCGTCGACGACGCTGTGGTAGTGCTGTGCCAGCATGATGTTTTCCAGCGCCGTCAGAAACGGGATCAGGTGGAACTGCTGAAACACCAGGCCAATCTTCTGCGCCCGAAAGCGCCGTCTCCCCTCTTCGTCCAGTGCCGCGGCGTCGGTGCCGTCGAGGATCACCTGGCCTTCACTGGCGGTATCCAGGCAGGTCAGGATGTTCATTAGGGTGGTTTTTCCGGAGCCGGAGGCTCCCATAATCGCGACAAATTCGCCGCGCGCGATGCGCAAATTGATGTCATCCAGGGCGGTGACATCGCCGAATCGCTTAAACAGATGACGGGTTTCAATCGCCATCTGGCATAAAGGCGTGACGGTCATGGCGTTACTCTCCTTTCAATACTTTCGCCGGTTCAACGCTCACCGCGCGGCGCACCGGAACAATGGCCGCCAGCAGGGCAACCAGCAAAGACAGCACCAGGGTTATCGGCAGCACCGGCAGGCGCAGCGAAATGGTGGCGTTAAAGACCGTCAGCCCCAGCAACTGGGCCAGCAGATAGCCCAGCACCCAGCCGCACACCACCGCCGCGAGGGTGATGATGCTGGTTTCCAGCAGCATCTGGCGCACAATGTCGCCGTTGCTGGCTCCCAGCGCTTTTTGCAGCGCAAACTCGCGGGCGCGCTCGCCGACAATGGCCATCAGAGTGGTATTGACGCACAACGACGACAGGGCAAGGATCACCAGCGAAACCAGCCCCATCAGCCCTTTGATTTTATCCAGCACCTGCCCTTCGGAGGCCGAAACCTTGCGCACCGGGCGGATCTCAAGGTCGGGATAACGCTGCTGTAGCTGGCGGGCATAGTCTTCAACCTGGCCCAGGTCGTTACTGACGCTCAGCAGCCCCTGGCTGATGATCCCAGGCTTGTTCAGCCACGCCTGGGCCACGTCGAGGCTGACAATCAGCATATTATCGGTGGCGTCGCCGGCTTCAACGATCCCTTTGACCAGCAGCGTTTTGCGCCGTTGGTGATCCACCAGCGTCACGCTATCGCCCACCTTGAGCGCCAGCCGCTGGGCCAGCTTGACGCCGACCATCGCATGACGATCGTCAAAGCTGACGCCAATCCAGTTGCCGCTGACCTGCCAGTAAGGCACCAGCCGTTGCAAAGATTCAAACCAGACCCCTACCATCACCACCTTTTCCAGCTCGGTGCGCGCGGTGCCGTACAGCCAGGGACTGGCGCCGTGAATCAACCCTGTTGGCGCGTCGTCGAGAATCGCCTGCAGCGCCGGCTGCGGCATCCGCGACCCGTGTCCCGGCCCGATATAAAAGTTCGCGCCGAAGGTCCGCAGCTCTTCACTCATTTTGCTGTTGATATCGAACCACACCGCAGAGAGCGCAGTGACGATAGTGGCGCCAACCGCCAGAGCGGTGAACACCACGGCAACGCGCTGCAAACGCAGACGCAACGCTCGCCATACCAGTAACCACAGCATGTCGCGCTTAGCGGCCATACAGCACCTCCACAGGATAAAGCCGCGCAATGCGGCGCGCCGGGAACCAGGTGCCGATAAGCGCAATCAGCACCGCGATCGCCAGCACGCACGGCACCACCACCCAGGCAAAATTCAGCGGGGTCGCAAAGAGCATCAGCCCAATCATCTTCGCCAGCCCCCAGCCCGCCACACAGCCCAGAGCGCCGCCCAGCAGGCCGCTCAGCGTCGCCTCAAGGTAAAACAGCAGCAGAATTTGCCACTGCCGGGCGCCAAGGGCCTTCATCAGGCCAATCTCTTTGCCACGCTCCATCATGGTACTGGTCATCAGCGAGGCGATGCCCATTGCCGCGGCGGCCAGCGCCGCCAGGGTCACCACCGCCATCAGCAACTGAATCTTGTCGATCACCACCCCTTCTGATGCAGCCACCTGCCACACCGGGCGCACTTCCGCCCCGGAAATGGCTTCCTCCAGCTGATGGGCAATCGACGAGACGTAGGCCGTGCAGTACCACAGGTCATACTCTTCGGCATTCAGCGCTTCGAGGTTTTCCCGCGCCCGGCGCGACAGTTCGTTCTCCGGCACCGTCAGCGCCGAGACGCGAATCGCCTGCACTTTTCCCGGCAGGCCCAGCAGCTGCTGGACCACGCTCAGCGGCATGACCAGTTGATTATCTTCGTCGCCGCCGCTGGAGAGCACGCCGCTGACCACCACCTCCACGCTGCTGTCCGCCACCTGGAGCCGCAGCCGCTTGCCGGGTTGCCAGCCGTAATGGCGCGCCAGCGCCTGGCCGACTAAGGTCTGCGGCTGCTGACCGACCGGCTCCTGCGGCCACTCGCCGGTCACCTGCCAGAACGGGCTGACCGTACGCTGCCCGGTCTGATACCCCTCTTCATCGGGTATCGCTACCGGCTGGCTGAAGAAGGTCCCGAGCACGCGGATATCATTGCCGTCGACGCGCACCTCGCCGCTGAGCATCGGCGCGAAGCCGACAATATTGTTGCGCCAGAAGATATCTTTGATGTTCGGCAGCTCCGACTGCTCGAGAAAATCGTCGCTGGCCAGCGGGTTACTTTGCTCGCTGAACAACGCCGGAAGCGCCGCCTGCCCCGCCGGTTCAATCAGGATATTGGCGCCGTAGGATTTCAGCTCGCGCGACATTTTGTCGCCGATATCAATAGAGACCGCCAGCAGCGCCGAGATCAGGCTGGCGGCCAGAAACACGGTTAACACCGCCAGCCCTTTGCGCCGCAGATTTCTCCCCCATGACTGGTAGATCATTCGTCCCAGCATCGCTATTCCTCCTGCGCCGCATCGCCAGCAAAGGTTTCCGGCGCGTTGCGGAAACGGTCATAGTTGGCCTGCGAGGCGAAGAACCAGGTTCGGCCCGCGTAGCTGTATTTATACTCCGCCGCGGTATTGGTCAGGGAGCTCCCGTCCACCGGGTCGGTCACCTTGATGGTCAGCACGGTCGAGAAGTAGTTAGCCCCGACGGCCAGCGCCTTGCCGGGGATCGTCAGCTCCCGCTCATCGTTGCGCCAGTCGTCAATCGGCACCGGGTTGCAGCCGCCGGGTTTGCCGATCGACGGAATAAAGATATGCACCCCGCAGGCGACGCAGATCACCTGATTGCCCTCCATGACGTACCCCTGATCGCCGCACAGCAGGCAGGCGTCAAACACCACGCCGAAGCGCAGCTTGTCGGGATAGCGGTTAATGATAAAGAAACGGACCGCCTTGCCATCGTCGGCGACCCAGACAAAACGGTGCAGCTTGCCGTCGCGAACCTGCGCCAGCGGAATATGCACCAGACCATCGGCGGCAACGGTCACCGGCTGGGCTTCCGACAGTCTCGGCGGCTGCGAGGCCACCAGATCCCACCACAGCTGGCCGCCGCTAATCAGCACAACGCAGCAGAGGGTGGTCAGCCACAGCCGCATGGCGCCGCGCCGATCCGCCTGCGCCAGCCGACGAGCAACCGGCGCATCCGCCGCCTTTACCGCGCGGGAAAAACGCCTGAGCGCCGGGAGCCAGCACAGGCACAGCAGCGCGAGGATGGCAGCAGCCGCCCAGTTATAGCCGGCAGCGTTGTTGGTGACTTTGGCGACAAAACTGAGCAGCGGTTTGAGCAGCGGGACTATCTGCAGCTTCATCAACAGCAGCAGCAGGTTGCCGGACAACGGCAGCCACAGCAGCACCATCAGTACGATTGCCAGCGGCCAGTAGGCCCAGCGCATCCGCCGCAGCAGCATGGCGCACAGGGCCGCCGCCAGACACAGCAGCGCAAACGCCAGCACCAGCGCGCTCAGGTTCAACAACAGATCGGTATTCAGCACGTGGGTGGAGGTTAACCCGCCAAGGTTAGGATCCTGCGCCCAGTGACGCGCGGCGCCAAAGACGAGGAGCCACTGCCACAGGTAGCGCAGACGCGGCGTGGCCCACCAGAAGCTGAGTAAAAACAGCAGCGACAGCAGGATCTCCCCCGCCACCAGCATCAGCTGTAGCGTCTGGCTGCCGCGAATAAACTGCCCGGCCAGCAGGCCTGCGGCCAGCGCGCTCAGCAGGATCCAGACGAGGGGACGCAGTGATGGCGCATCGCCCCGTCCCCACAGCAGCGAGGAGAGCAACGCGATACAGAAAAAGAGCTGGAGCGTGGTGACGAAAAAGTAACTCATGACTTCGACCCGGTACGGCGGAATGCTTTAGTCCGCATCAAGCAACACTCCGCAGGACGACCCGAAGGCCATCCTGCGCGACGAAGGCGTAGAGCCTGTTCCAGTAGGCGTAGATTGATGCAGCCAGTTTGGCCACGGACAGCGCGGAACCACCGGAGCGTACACGCAGTACGTGAGGATGGTGAGCACGGTCCAGGGCCAAAATGGCAAATAAAATAGCCTAACGGGCCAGGCTCTTAGTTCAGGCCGACGTATTTGAACTCATAGCTGACATCAAACGGTTTCCACCAGCGACCGACCCCGGTCTCGCTGTCGGTATGACGATGCATCCCGGCTTTTGACGGCGGTTCAATGTGGTAGGTCACTTTATAGTTGCCGACGCCCATCATTTTGATATTCGCGCCATAGTGCGGGCCGTCGCTGGCCACCATCGGCATAAAGGTCCCTTCCTGTTTTTCACCGGTGTCACTATTGACCAGGGTATAGGCGATGGTCAGATAGGGGATCCATTCGCCGGCGCCAAAACCATTTTTGCCCCCTTCAACCGCATGAATATCGGCCTCCAGATGGATATCCGATTTGGCGGCCGGCAGCCCCATGCCGCGCGGCTCCATATCAATTGGCTGCAGGTAGACGGCGGCGATCTCCATCTCATTCATGGTGACCGGTTCACCGGCGGGATACTCTTTAAAGGCCAGTGCCGCCGGGGCGGTAAATACGGCAGCCATGGTGGCGCTGATAATCAACGTGTTCTTAAAAGTCATCTGACACATCCTCTCGTCGTTAAAGGGCAATTATGATTTTTTTATACTCACTGTCGGCGCCTCGTTGCGGCGGCGCATAATGACCAGTGCCGCCGCGGCAGCAACCAGCAAAATAAGTTGTGGTAACAAGGTTTCCAGATAGGGATAGATGCCGAGCCAGCTGATTTCCGGCACTCCGCTGATTAAGGTCGGCTGGAACAGTTTGCCCTCCACCAGTTCGAGGACGCCTTTACCGGCGAAGACAAACGCCATCAGGTACATCAGGCCGCCGGTAAAGATGAAGAAGGGTTTCAGCGGCAGACGGACCACCGAGTAACGCATCACGATCCACGCCACCAGCAGCACCACGCAGCCAATGACGA
Organism: Enterobacter sp. JUb54; assembly: GCF_014298075.1. Taxonomy (GTDB): domain Bacteria; phylum Pseudomonadota; class Gammaproteobacteria; order Enterobacterales; family Enterobacteriaceae; genus Klebsiella; species Klebsiella lignicola. The sequence goes on along the minus strand of NZ_CP060418.1, from coordinate 959,806 downwards.
ACCCGCCGCCGATAGCCAGATGGCCGGAGACGCCCTGGGCATCGCCAAGCAGGGCAAAGTAAAACAGCACGGTCTCCGCCCCTTCGCGGTAGACCGCCAGGAAGCTGGTCAGCCACAGCCCGACCAGCGAGCCACGGGAAAGCGAGTGGCTCAGTTTGCCCTCCAGCCAGGCTTTCCAGTGGCGGGCTTCGACTTTCGACAGCAGCCAGTAGCTCATGGAGAACAGCATCACCACCGCGATCAGCATGGTGAACCCTTCCAGCAGCTCGCGACTGGCGCCAGAGTTGGTAAACAGCAGCTGGAACAGCACCGCCGTCGCTACGCTGGCGATCAGCGCCACCAGCACCGACTGGCGAATTAACGGCAGCTTGTCGTGATGATCGTTTTTCACCAGCCAGGCGACGATGGCCGCCACAATCAACAGCGCTTCCAGCCCTTCGCGGACAATAATCATCAGGCTGTAGAGCAGCAGGCTCCACTGGGTTGCCTCGCCCTCACCCAACATGGTCACCACCTGTTGCAGGTCGGCGTCCAGCGCCGCGGCTTCCGCCGCCAGTTTTCCCTGCGGCTGGCCGGCCTTCATCAGGCTCACCATGCGGGTGAAATGGGCTTCGAGGGCAGTTTTAAACGTCGCATCGCGGGAGCCGATTTTGTTCTCCATCCCGGAGGCTTCGAAGCGGTCGAAATAGGTATCCTGAATATCCAGAATCGCCTGCTGGGCCTCTCCGCGCTGATAGCGCGCCAGCGCCGCTTCGACGCTGCGGTGGATCTCCGCCGCCACCGTGGCCCAGTTGGTCCCCGCGGTGCTGTCGGCCTCCGGCGCGGCGCCGTTATCTGCCGTCGGAGCGTTCACCGGCTGGTCGTCGCGGGTCGTTGGCAGGCCCGGCAGGAGGTCTTCCAGATCTTGCAGCAGCGTGGTGACCTGGTAGGCCACATCGTTGAGGTGATCCGCTTGTGACGTCAGCGCAATCAGGGCGGTAAACTGCTGATTAATGGCCGCCGCCGCTTTTGCCGAACGGTTTTGCCGCACCGACATTTCCATCTCGGAATTTTTAAAGCCCTGATAGTGCGCCTGCTGCACCTGCTGGCTGGCGAGGCTGACGTTGCCCGCCTGATAGGCGCTCATCGCCTGCGCCAGCAAATCGTCAATCACCCGGAAACTGTTCTGCCAGTGCAGCGCGATATCATCGCGCGACAACGCAGTATGCTGTTCTTCCGCCACCAGCCGATGGCCGCCGTCCAGCACCGGCTCCACTTCACGCAGCGCCCGTTTCAGCTCGTCAACCCGCGCCTGAACCGCCGCCAGCGGTTTGCCATCGGCGATCATCCGCCGAATCTCGCCGAAGCTGCTCTCCATCTCGTAGCTTTTGCGTGCTGAAAAATTGATGCGAATAGGGCCTTCGAGATTTTCAAACACCTCGAAATAGGCCGCCTGCACTTCCCGACGCGCCTCGTTGGTTTTTTGCTGCTGGTAGAGTTCGACGGTGCTATCAAGCCGCTGTTCGATATCGTCGATGAGGGGGGCATAGCGGGTCTGCGCCATCGCCTGCGCACTGATAAGCAGGAGACTAAACAGCGTGAACAGCAGAAAAGCGCGAGGGGCGGCCATGGTGCATCCCGATAAAAATAATGATAATCGTTATCATTGTTATTTTTACCAGGACACACATGACCCAGATCATAAAAATGTCAATCAGTGACAATTTGTGTCAAATAATGCAAAGAGCCACCGCTGCAGCGGTGAATGAATCCGCTGGCGCTCAGCGCGCTAATAGCGTCGGGTCGTGCTGGAGATGACGCAGGAAATTACCGTAGCCCTGGCTGCTCATCCAGAAATTAATACTCTTCTCGACCCCGGTGGAGGTTAAGGTCGCGCCGCTGATGCCATCCACAGTGTAGGCATCATGTTCGCCGGGCTGGTTCTGCACCACCTGCAACGCCGGTTTTCCCTGTTCATCACGGAGTTTTTTCCCCACCCACTGCCGGCGCCATTGCGGGTCTTCCACCCTCGCCCCCAACAGCGGCGTCTCATTTTGCTGGTAATAGATCAGGTCGTTGACCGTGCGGCCATCGGTATCAAGGGCCACCAGCGCATACATCATCGATTTGGCGCCCTTACCATGAACCGGCAAGATAATCTGTTGAATATGCTGGTTATTGTCGCGCACCAGATAGATCCCGACCTGCGCGCAACGCTGGCGGATTTGTGCTGGATCGCGCGCTGGCGGCAGGTCGATACAGCGTGACGCCCCGCTCTGCTGGCCGACGGGAAGCAGTTCGCCGCTATCCAGATCCAGCTGGCGGCTGACAATGTGCGCCTGGTACAACGCGCGCTGCGTTTGCGCATCCTGCTGTCCGCTGCCCAGCAGCCCGGCGACGTTCAGCACCGCGGTTTCGGTCTGCTGGTTGACCGGGCTGGCGTCATTGTCTTTCAATAGCAAAAAATAAACAGCAACGATGGCGAAACATAAAACACAAATAATCATCAAGGATAAAACAATAATTTTACTTTTACGCATGCGCTGATGAATCCCGTCGGTAGATAAGCATCATTGTCTAATGGGTCAGGCGCTTAGCTTGCGATGGTTTTTGTCTCTTTGTCCAGCCTGTTTTTTCGCTCACCTCCGCTGATAATATATTTCCCTGCCCTGCCTGCGGCATATTTTTATTTAATCCGACGCACCGCTAACGGCCAAATTAATATATAAACGACCGTGCCATTATTATTGTTAATCACCATCAACTTTTTGCAGCCATGATTCTGCTCGCGCTGGCGAATTGTAAAAAATCGCCCGGACGCTGGCTTGTGATAGGATTAATCTTATAATGTCAGCACGCTAGCGAGCCACCTGCTACCGTCACCCCGGGATAAGAGACAAACATGTCCAGACCTTCGACGCTGTACGTTCCACATGTGTTAAGCGCGGCCGATATTGCACCGGAAGAGCGCTATCAACGGATATCGCAAAATCTTAACTGCTACGGTATTAAGGTGGTGAATAACCGCCGTCCGGAAGCGATAATTGCCAACCATAAAACTATCTCCGGGGTTTCTGGCGATTTTTGTAGTGCGATGGGCTCTAAAAACGAGACGATCTTCGATCCGCATCAGGTAGATTCATCGTCGATTTATATTTCGTTATTGCTCCAGGGCAAACAGGTGATCAGCGGCAGAACCCCCGCCACCCGCGGCCAGGTGGATGCCGGGATGCTGGTTGTTCACCAGCGCAGCGATTATTACCATTATCAGTGTGACGATGTTAAACAGCTATATATCATTCCGCACAGCGATAAAATCAAAACATTATTCAGCGGTAAACTGTCCAGCCCGATAGTTTCACTGGAAAACCACCCTTTAGCCCAGTTTTTAAAATCACATATGTTATTGCTGGATGCGCAATCGGATCGTTTATCTCAGCCAGAAACGGCGGTGATTGTCGACGGCCTGCACCATATTGCGCTGCGGGTTTTGGCCGATGTCGCCGAAGAAAGCGGGCTGCGTTCAACCGGGAAATTAAGCCACCTCGTCGACAGCGCGCGCGCGTTTATCGCCCTTAACTACCACCAGCACCAGCTGTCACCTGACCTGATTTGCCAGGCGCTGCGCTGCTCCAGGGCCAGCCTCGACCGGGCGTTCCACGAACAAGGTACGTCGGTGATGGTGGCAATCAAAGAGATTCGGCTGGAAGCGGCCCGCCAGCTGCTGGAAAAGGATCGTCAGCTGGCGGTTGAACAAGTCTCCTGGCGCTGCGGCTTCACCAGTCACCCGTTATTCAGCAAAAGCTTTCGCGAAAAATATCATGCGTCGCCAAAAGCCTGGCGCGACAACCATTACCAATAAGCGGGCGAGTGAGCCGCAGATTACTATTTTAGCGATGGCGAAACGATTTAAACTGCGTGGCTTTGCGTTCTTTGATATAGCTCAGTAAGCAATAGACCGAGATCCCCAGCAGCGCGATGGCAACGATAATTAACAGCAGGGTGCTGATATTCATTTTGATATTCTCTTTATCAATTATTCTTACATTTTTATCATAATGATTCTGCCCTCCGCGAACAGCACCCCGGGCCTCAATCCTGTTGTTTGCCCCTCATCGCGCATACGCGCGCAAACGTTGATCTTCTCCCTGTGCTGTAGCAGCATGGCTGAGCAAACACAGAGCCTACTGAGTCAGGCTTTTAACAAAAAAAACAACACCATCAGCTAACTACAGGAGCGTATCAGTGCCAACCGGATATCGTATTCAGGCTACCGATCTGCATCAGTTCGTTACCACGCTGTTCACTCAACTGGGCAGTACCTCTGACGAGGCCGCTCTCGTCGCCGACCATCTGGTGGCGGCCAATCTTGCCGGGCATGATTCACACGGCGTCGGGATGATCCCGAGCTACGTGCGTTCCCACGCCGAGGGCCACCTGCAGCTTAACCAGCACGCCAGCGTCATGAAGGACGCCGGTGCGGTGGTGACCCTCGACGGCAACGCCGGCTTTGGTCAGGTGGTCGCCCACGAGGCGATGCAGACGGGGATTGAAAAGGCCCGGCAGCACGGCATGGCGGCGATCGCCCTGCGCAATGCGCACCATATCGGGCGCATCGGCTACTGGGCCGAACAGTGCGCGGCGGCAGGGTTTATCTCCATCCACTTTGTCAGCGTCGTGGGTGACCCGATGGTCGCGCCGTTTCGTGGCAAAGACAGCCGCTTTGGCACCAACCCGCTGTGCGTCGTGTTCCCGCGCAAAGGCCAGCCTCCGCTGCTGCTCGACTACGCCACCAGCGCCATTGCCTTCGGCAAAACCCGCGTCGCCTGGCACAAAGGCGAAGCCGTGGCGCCGGGTTCACTGATTGACGCCCACGGAGAGCCGACCACCGACCCGGCGGTAATGCAGACCTCGCCGTTAGGCGCCCTGCTCACCTTCGCCCAGCATAAAGGCTACGCCCTGGCGACGCTGTGCGAGATCCTCGGCGGCGCCGTTTCCGGTGGCAAAACGACCCATCAGTCGAGCCTGCAGACCTGCGTCGACGCCATTTTCAACTGCATGACCACCATTATTCTCAATCCGGAAACCTTCGACGCACCGGATATGCAGGACGAAACCGAGGCCTTTATCAACTGGTGTAAGCAGTCACCTCACGACCAGCAGACCCCGATTCTGGTGCCGGGAGAGTGGGAAGAAGCCAATCGTCAGTCCCGCCTGGCGCAGGGGATCCCGCTGGATGCTGGGAGCTGGCAGGCCATCTGCGAAGCGGCCCGCGAAGCCGGTATGGCCCCCGAGACCCTGGCGCAGTTCCAGCAGAAAATGGTCTGATCCCACCGCAGAGCGCCCTTCCCGGGCGTTCTGCGACGTCATCGTCATTAGTGACGACATCATGACGCCTGCCGCCCCCTTCATTAAAATAATCATATATATCAATACATTAAATATTGGCATAACTTCTGCATAACGCTTCGGCCTTCTGCCAGCATCGCGGCGCAAGGATTCCATGACGATGGCGGGCCGGGCCCGGCCTGACCATTGATCTTCATTCACTGTTAACAGGTCTGTTACTGATGAAAAAAGTCACAAGCGTTTGCCCTTATTGCGGGGCGGGTTGCAAACTCAAGCTGGTTGTCGATAACAATAAAATTATCCGCGCGGAAGCGGCCGATGGGGTCACCAACCAGAATCAGCTGTGCCTCAAGGGATACTACGGCTGGGATTTTCTCAACGATACCCAGCTCCTGACGCCACGCCTCAAGCAGCCGATGATTCGCTACCACAAAGGCGGCAAATTAACCCCGGTCAGCTGGGAAGAGGCCATTCGCTACACCGCCAACAAGCTGCGGGAGATCAAAGCGCAGCACGGCCCGCGCGCCATTATGACCACCGGATCGTCCCGTGGTACCGGCAATGAAACCAACTATGTGATGCAAAAATTCGCCCGGGCGGTGTTGAACACCAATAACGTCGACTGCTGCGCCCGCGTCTGTCACGGCCCTTCGGTGGCAGGCTTGCAGGTGGCCCTCGGCAACGGGGCGATGAGTAACTCCATCAGCGATATCGAACACTCCAAATGTCTGCTGGTCTTTGGCTATAACTGTGCAGACTCCCATCCTATCGTCGCCCGCCGGGTGATTAAAGCCCGTGAAAACGGCGCGAAGATCATCGTCTGCGACCCGCGGCGCATCGAAACCGCCCGCATCGCCGACCGCCACCTGCAGCTTAATAACGGCAGCAATATGGCGCTGGTGAATGCCTTCGGCCACGTCCTGCTGGAAGAAGATCTCTACAACCATGACTACGTTGACCGCTTTACCGAAGGGCTGGAAGCTTACCGCGACGCGGTACAAGCCTACTCGCCTGAAGCGGTCGAAGCGGTCACCGGCGTACCGGCTCAGGAGGTGCGGCAGGCGGTGAGAATGTTTGCCGCCGCGCCGTCAGCCACCATTATGTGGGGCATGGGCGTCACCCAGTTCGGCCAGGCGGTGGACGTGGTCAAAGGGCTGGCCAGCCTGGCGCTGCTGACCGGCAACCTCGGGCGCGAACACGTTGGCGTCGGGCCGGTGCGTGGGCAAAACAACGTTCAGGGCGCCTGCGATATGGGGGTGCTGCCGAACCTGTTCCCAGGCTATCAGGAGGTCACCGACCCCGCCGTGCGGGCGAAATTCGCCAGCGCCTGGGGCATAGACCCGGCTCTCATGGATGACCAGGTGGGCACCCGCATCACCGAAGTGCCTCATAAAGCCATGGCGGGAGAGATCAAAGCCTACTACATCATGGGGGAAGATCCGCTGCAGACCGAGGCCGATCTGGGGCTGGTGCGTAAAGGTATCGAGGCGCTGGATTTTGTGGTGGTGCAGGATATCTTCATGACCAAAACCGCAGAGATCGCCGACGTCCTGCTGCCGGCGACCTCGTGGGGCGAACACGGCGGCGTCTTCACCTGCGCCGACCGCGGTTTTCAGCGTTTCGAGAAGGCGATCCCGGCACCGGCCAACGTCAAACGCGACTGGGAGATCATCAGCCTGCTGGCCACCGAGATGGGCTATCCGATGCATTACGATAACAACCAGCAAATCTGGGACGAAATGCGCGAACTCTGCCCGCTGTTCTACGGCGTCACCTACGAGAAAATGGGCGATATGAACCACGTTCAGTGGCCGTGTCCGACGCTCGACCACCCCGGCACGCCGTGGCTGTATAAAGAGAACCGTTTCGATACTCCGACCGGCAAAGGCCAGCTGTTTGCCGCCCCGTGGCGGGCGCCGGCAGAGACGCCGGATGCCGGCTATCCGCTGGTGCTCTGCACCGTGCGCGAAGTGGGCCACTACTCCTGCCGTTCCATGACCGGCAACTGCGCGGCGTTGCAATCCCTTGCCGATGAACCCGGTCGGGTGCAGATCAGCCGCGCCGACGCCGAACAGCTGGGGATCGCCGACCGCCAGCTGGTGTGGGTCAGCTCGCGACGCGGGAAAGTGATCACCCGCGCCGACATCAGCGACCGCATCAATCGCGGCGCCGTCTATATGACCTATCAATGGTGGGTCGGCGCCTGTAATGAACTGACCCAGGACAACCTGGACCCGATCTCGAAAACGCCGGAAACCAAGTATTGCGCGGTGAAAATCGACGCCATCGAGGACCAGCAGTGGGCCGAGCAGTACGCCTGGCGCGCCTACAGCGACATGAAGGCCCGTCTGAAGGCGGCGGTCAGCGCCTGACGGTACGGCTGACGTAAAAAAGGGAGAGGCCTCGCCTCTCCCTGTTCACTCTGCCGCCGCACGTTTCAGCCAGCCGGCAGCAGCGACTCCACCAGGGTCGTCCACATCGCCACGCCAGGGGCTATCAGATCGTCGTTAAAATCGTAGCCGGCATTGTGTAGCGGCTTTGACGGTATGTCGCCATCGGTGCCAATCCAGAAATAAGCGCCCGGACAGGCTTCCAGCATGCAGGCAAAATCTTCTGACGCCATCGACGGGTTAATCTGCCCGTTTACCGCCGCTTCACCCAGCGCGGCTATCGCCACCTCACGCACTTTCTGCGCCTCGGCCGGATGGTTCCTGGTCACCGGATAGCCAGGATACCAGGCAATTTCTCCCTGCACGTCAGAAACCTGCGGCTGGGTCGCGACGTAGTGCGCGATCAGCCCTTTCACCCGGGCGCGAACCTGGTTGCTCAGGCAGCGGAACGTCCCGCGCAGCACGACCTTATCCGGCAGCACGTTAATCGCTTCGCCGCCGTTAATTTGGGTAATGCTGACCACCGCCGACTCCTGCGGCGACAGGCGGCGTGACGGGATGGTCTGCAGCGCCATAATCAGCTGCGCCGCGGCGACGATCGGGTCGGCACCGCTTTCCGGCATCGCCGCGTGACAGCTTTTGCCGGTGAGGGTGATTTCAAAGGCGTCCAGCGAGGCCATCATCGCCCCTTCGTTGACCGCCACGTGGCCTAACGGCAGACCCGGCCAGTTGTGCAGCGCGTAGATAGCGTCCATCGGGAAGCGTTCAAACAGCCCCTCTTCGACCATTTTGCGCGCGCCGCCGAGATTCTCCTCCGCCGGCTGGAAGACAAAATGCACCGTGCCGCGAAAACGGCGGGTCTGCGCCAGATGCGACGCCGTCGCCAGCAGCATGGCGGTATGGCCGTCATGCCCGCAGGCATGCATCACGCCAGGATTGCGCGATTTATAGCTGAGATCGCCGGATTCGGTAATCGGTAACGCGTCCATATCGGCCCGTAGTCCGATAACCGGCCCCGGACCGTTCTCCAGGGTGGCGACCACGCCGGTCCCCGCCAGCCCGGTATGCACCTGCAGGCCAAAAGAGGTCAGTAATTCAGCGACACGGCGCGCGGTGTTCTGTTCCTGATAGCCAAGCTCCGGGCAGGCATGAAATTCACGTCGCCAGCGAATGGCCTCAGCGATCGATGATGGCGATACTGCCATGTCTTGCTCCTTTCCTGCACAGCTTCAACGCTGAACGCATAGCTGAACGAATAGCCGATCGAAAAATACTGCGGGCCTCGATTGTTATGCCCGCCAGCACGCCTCCGCCCCCGCGGAGTGCCCTATTGGTTATATCCTTTCGCCAGCGCGCTGACAACACTCCCTGCAGGGACAGCCCCGCTGTTTTACCGGCGGCTGGCGCTGGCGTATCAATAATAGTAGTCATTTCAACGGTGACATCCGCCATACGATTAATTAATATGCAGAGCTGTCGGCAATTCGCCGGATTATCCACCTGTTGACTTCCGTTATCGGGAATAAAATGTTTAACCAAGACCAGAATCGCCTTGCCCCCACGCTGGCGATGATCATGGCCGCGTCATTAGTGGGATTTATCACCGGTTATACGGTGCCGTTAATCAGCCTCGAGCTGGCCCAGCAACAGACAGACACCGTCTACGTCGGCCTGCTGGCCGCGCTGCCGCCTGCGGGCATGATGCTCTCGTCGTTCCTCTCCCCTGCGTTGTGCCGTCGTTTTGAGATGGGCCACCTGCTGAGCGCCAGCCTGATCCTGTTGGCGCTGGCGACGATAGCCTCCTGCCTGACGGTGGATCTGATGCAGCTGCTGCTGCCGCGTTTCCTGACCGGTATTGCGTCCGGGGTGATTATCGTCCTCGGCGAAAGCTGGATCACCGGCGGCGCGGCGGGCAAAAACCGCGCGACGCTGACCGGCATTTATGCCTCAGCCTTCACCGGCTGCCAGCTGGCGGGGCCGCTGCTGATCTCCGCCGGTAGCGAATATCAAATCTGGGTGCTGGTGGCGGTCGTCGTCCTCACCGCCGCCTGCCTGCTGATGCTGCGCCATCTGCCAACCGGCAGCCGCGAAACCCTGTCAGAGCGCGCCAGCTGGCTGAGCCTCGGCGCCTTCTTACCGGTGCTGGCCTCCGGGGTATTCTGCTTTGCCTTCTTTGACGCCAGCATCCTGGCGCTGCTGCCGCTGTACGGCATGGATAAAGGGCTGAACGAAGCGATGGCGGTGCTGCTGGTGACCATCGTCTTAACCGGCGATGCGCTGTTCCAGGCACCGCTTGGCTGGGTGGCCGACCGCTTCGGCATCCGTCGGGTGCACCTCAGCTGCGCCGCGGTGTTCTGCCTCTCCCTGCTGGCGCTGCCGTTCCTGCTGGTATCGCCCGTTCAGCTGATTGTCGGCTGCCTGGTGCTCGGCGCCGCGGCGGGGGCGCTGTATACCCTCTCGCTGGTGCGGGCCGGGAAAACCTTCAACGGGCAAAAGCTGATCATGATAAATGCGCTGCTGGGATTCTTCTGGTCGGCGGGCAGCGTGGCCGGGCCGGTCATCAGCAGTCTGGTGATCAGCGTATCGGGCTATGACGGGTTACTGATCACCCTGCTGGCCAGCGGCGGGCTGTTCCTGCTGATTCAGTGTCTGGGGAAAACGGAGCAGACCCTGCTGGCGGCGGCCGATGAGGATAGCGATGACGACGATGATGATGCGCAGCCGGCTACCGCGTAATCACCGGCGGCCAGGTGGGTTCTCCGCTTAGCCGCGCTTGCCGCCGGACTTGCCGATCGCCTTGTGCAATTCGTTAATGCGCTTCATCGACTTGATGGTTCGCTGCGGCGAGGTGGTCGCAACCGACAGCACCAGCATCTCAAGACACACCAGCACCGTACCGTGCAGCGGCACCCGGCCATTATCGCCGCCGCGCGGGACGTCAATCACCACCTGCGCCTCCTGGCTAAAGCGCGAGTCCACCGCCTGAGTCAGCAGAATCGTCGGGATCCCCAGCCGTCGGGCCTCCCGCAGCGCGGTCATCCCTTCACGATGCGGCGATTTTTGCCCCATCATAATCATCACGTCCCCGCGTTGCAGATTGATCAGCTGCTCGGCCAGGCTGAATCCGGTCCGGTTCATCACGTAGGAGGGTAAACCGATGCGGCTGAACAGTCGGCCGGTATACTCCGCCAGAATCCCCGAGGCCCCGATGCCGAAAATCGCCACCTGCCGCGCCTCGCTGAGCAGCGCCACCGCCTGGGCGACGGCGGCCCGGTTGGCGGGACGGGACAGCACTTCGCAGGCGCGCTGATGCCCCTCAAGCACAAAATCGATGCTCGAATTGACGTCGCTTGAGAGAGCGTTGACCGTAGAGAGCATTTTCTCCGACGAGGTGACCGAGGGGCCAAACCAGCGCTCCATGGTCTGCTTCAGTTCGCGCAGACCGGCAAACCCCAGCGCCTGAATCGCCCGCACCACCGTGGCGTCCGAGGTGTGGGTCGCGGCGGCAATCTCCATCGCCGTGCGCTCCAGCACCACTTCGCGATTTTCGTTGATATAGCTGACCACCGCCAGCAGACGCGGCGACAGCTGATGCGCCCGGGCGCGGAAACGGTCGCCAAACAGGTCGACCCGCCCTTTCTCTTTCTTCACCGCGGTTTTCATTTCAGCCCCGCCGGCAAAGGCCGCCCGGCAATATGCGATTGCACCTGCGCCACCATCAGGCTCAGGGCGGCAAAGGAGTTAGAGATCACCTCTTCGCGCGGCAGCAGGATATAGCGCCCGGTACGACAGGCGCGCATAAAGTCGCACCAGCCGGGCATCACCGCCTCCATCGCCTGTAGCTCGTCCTGCGGTTTTCCGCCGGTGTCCGAGCGCCAGGTGGCAAAAACAAAGTCCGCATCCAGTTCCGGCAGCTGTTCGGCGCTGACGTCAATGCGCTGGCCGTCGGGGATCTTGTCGATCAGCGGCGGGAAACGGAAGCCGGCATCGCGCAGCACCCGTCCCAGGGCATGATATGAGTGGTGCACGGTCACTTTGCCGTTGTTGGCCTGAATTACCGACACGCTGATATGTTGGGTGTCGACCATCGCTTTAAGCTGGGCGATCTGCGCCTGGTAGCGCCGTTCGAGGATCGCCAGCCGCGCTTCGCTGCCGGTGAGCTGCGCCAGCTTGCTGTAAATCCGCGGCGCGCTGCCCTGCAGGTGGTCAATGCTGACCGTCGGGGCAATCTTCTGCAACTGCTCGACGGAGACGTGACGACTCGGTTCGGTGATGATCAGATCCGGCTTTGCCGCCGCCACCGCTTCAAGGTCGATATCCGCCGTGCCGATAAACTGAATCGCGCTGTTATCGAAATCGATGCCGGTCAGTTGGGCGCTGGAGCGCAGAAAATGGCTGCCGTCCGGACGAGTTCGTCCGTGGCTGGCCACCGGCGGCACCCCAAGCTCAATCAGCGGGATTGTGATATCGAGGTCGTGCATTGAGACAATGCGCTGCGGATGCAGCGGTACCGTCACCGCCCGACCGAGATCGTCGGTAAATATTTGAGTCTGACCTTCGGCGGCACCAGCAGCAGCGCCCACCACCAACAGCAAAGAGATCAACCAACGCATAGCAACCCTTCAACGTTACAGGGCGTCACGACGACGCCACAGCAGCAAGATAAAAAATGGACACCCGACCAGGGCGATAACGATCCCGGCCGGAATTTGCAATGGCGCAAAGGCCAGACGGCCGATGGTGTCGGTCAGCAGCACCAGCAGCGCACCGATCAACGCGCTGCCGCACAGCAGCGCCACCTGGCCACCGCGCAGCACAAAGCGCGCCATATGCGGCGCCATCAGGCCGACAAACCCCAGACTGCCGACGCAGGAGACGCTGGCGGAGGTCAGCAGCACCGGCGCGAAAAAACGCAGCAGGGTCAGGCTCTGCAGCCGCACTCCCAGCCCGACGGCGGTGCGATCCCCAAGCAGCGCCACGTCTGCCGCCCTGGCGGTGAGTAGCAAAATCAGCGCGCCCGGAAGCGCCCAGATGAGGGCCACCGCCAGCAGCGGCCAGGTTGCGGCATGCAGGCTTCCGGCCAGCCAGATCATGGCGGTCTGCACATCGCGGACATCGGCGGTCGTCATGAAGATGCCCACCGCCGACGCCAGCGTCCAGGAGACGCCGATACCGATCAAAATAAAGCGCGGACGGGCGCAGTCGCGGGCCAGCGCCAGCACCAGCAGCGCCACCAGCAGCCCGCCAAGGATCCCCGCCAGCGGTCGCCAGACCAGCCCCAGCGCCGGGAAAAACAGAATCAGCGCCAGCACCACCACGCTGGCCCCCTCTTTGACGCCAATCAGCCCCGGGTCGGCCAGGCCGTTGCGGGTAATACTCTGCATCGCCGCGCCCGCCAGGCCGAGCATCGCCCCACAGAGCAGCGCCATCAGCAGCCGGGGCAGGCGGATATCAAACAGGATAAAGCGTGGCTGCTCCGCCAGATCCTGCGGGGCAAACAACGCGCGGGCCAGCGTGCCCGTCGGCAGCGGGAAGCTGCCGCGCGCCAGGCCAAAGCACGCCAGAAGCAGGATCGCGACAATCAACACGCCGGCGATTTTCAGCGCCGCCGGGCGGATGAGCAGCTGGCAGGACCCGACCCGCAGCGGGCGAAAACCGGCGTGAGCGGCTACGTTTTTCATTTAAAAAATCTCGCGGCAATAAAGATAAATACCGGAGCGCCCACCAGCGCGGTCATCGCCCCGGTGGCCAGCTCCTGCGGTGCGACGAGGGTGCGCGCGGCAATGTCGGCCACTACCAGCACCAGCGCCCCGACGGGGGCCGCCAGCGGCAACGCCAGACGCAGATCCTCGCTGATCAGCCGGCGAACAATATGCGGGACCACGAGGCCGACAAAGCCGATCGGCCCGGCTACCGCCACCGCCGAGCCGCACAGCAGAGCAATCGCCGCCAGGCCAAGCAGCCGGGTCTGGGCGATCTTGACCCCCAGCCCCAGCGCCACATTATCGCCCAGCGCCAGGATATTCAGCCGTGGCGCGATAAACAACGCCAGCAGCGCCCCCGCCAGCGCCGGCACCGCCGCCGAACGCAGGATGGCGCCGTTCAGCCCGGCCAGATCGCCCGCCAGCCACGTGCGCATTGCCAGCAGCGTCTGCTCATCGAGGATCAGGATGGCCGCGGTCACCGCAGAAGCAAAGGCCGAGAGCGCCACCCCGCACAGGGTGATGCGCAGCGGCGTCGTCCCGCCGCGCCCGGAGGTCGCCAGCAGCATCACCCCGCCGAACAGCAACGCCCCACCACAGGCGGCAATCAGCGGACGCTCCCACGCCAGCCCGCCCAGCCCCAACGCCGAGGTGCCCACCACCGCCAACGACGCGCCGGCGTTCAGCCCGAGAATATGCGGTTCTCCCAGCGGGTTACGAATCACCGTCTGCAGCAACAGCCCGGCCACGCCGAGCACCGCCCCGGTGAGCAGCGCCGCCAGCAGGCGGACCAGCCGCAGATCGACGATGATCCGGTGGTCAAAATTGCGCGGATCGTAATGGGTCAGCGCCTGCAGGATCGTCTGCGGCGCAATCCAGCGCGCCCCAAGCCCCAGATGGATCACCGACGCCCCGGCCAGCAGCAGCATCAGCAGGACCAACGCCAGCAGCGGGCGCGACTGACGACGGCGCGGCAGCACCAGCGCGGCGGCACTCATTGCCCCGCCCCCTGCGGCGAGCGGAATGGCATGAAGAAAGGTTTACCGGTTTGCGGGTTCAGGGACATCTGGACCTCAACGTCAAACACGGTTTTGATCAGCGCCGGGGTACAGCGTTCATCTTCCCCCACTACGCCGGCGATCCGCCCCTGCTTGAGGAACACCAGCAGGTCGGCGTAGTTGACCGCGAAGTTCAGGTCGTGCAGCACCGTGACCACCGTACGCCCGTGCTCACGGGTCAGGGTTTGCAGAAGTTCGAGGATATCGACCTGGTAGCGCAGATCGAGCCAGGTGGTGGGTTCGTCGAGCAGAATGGTCGCCGTTTGCTGGGCCAGCGCCATGGCTATCCAGCAGCGCTGTCGCTGGCCGCCGGAGAGGCTGTCTACCGGCAGACGGGCAAATTCCGTGGTGCCGGTGAGCGCCATCGCCTCTTCCACCGCCTGTTGGTCGGCATCCGACCACTGGCGCATAAACCCCTGCCAGGGATAGCGCCCGCGCGAAACCAGTTCAAACACCGTCAGCCCTTCCGGGGTCAGCGGCGACTGCGGCAGAATGCCTAACTGGCGTGAAACCGCCCGGGTCGGCATCTCGTGAATGGACTGCCCGTCCAGACGAACGCTGCCGCCAAGCGGCTTCAGCATACGGGCGATGGTCGACAGCAGCGTGGATTTACCCGAGCCGTTGGCCCCGGCCAGCACCGTCATTTTACCGTGAGGGATCGTCAGATGAATATCGTCGACAATCAGGGTCTGGCCATATCCGGCCGACAGGGCATCCAGTACGATCCCCTGCTCTGCAGGCATCACCCGCTGTGGCATAACTCACTCCTGCGCCGCAACGGCGTGGCATCGCGCCCGCACGTTCGCACTCAAACAAAAATAAATCTCATTCTCTTTTGATCATGCGGCGGATGAATGTAGTAGTCAATACCCCAACGCTTCAGGCAGCGCCCGTCATCACTACGGAATACACCTCAACAACAACAATCTATTTATTCGTTTATAAACAATATATTAATCGAATTACATGACGCCGTTAACGGGCAAAACGGCCGCGGTGGCGGGCTGATGATTTTTTATCTTACATAACATTTACTACTACATTCCCGCATGGTTGAATGATTCTCAATTACATGCCTGAGCGCAAATTACCGCGAATAACGGGCAGATAATATTGTTAAGGGCAATGATTTAATTGGCTTTTCTGTCCGCAAAGGACAGATGCGTTCGCGAGAAACAGATAATGACTCAATCAACGATCCCTTTCACTACGCTGAAAGGGCGCGCGCTTTTTTCACTGATATTTTTAGGTTCCTTTGCCTCACCGGGATTAGTTGCAGCAGAAAACAGCAGCACCAGCGATAAAACCACCGCCGATGAAACCATCACCGTGGTGGCCGACAAGTCGCAGCAGCCGGCGACCAACGGCTATCAGCCGGTGACCAGTTCAACGGCGACGCTGACGTCGATGCCGCTAATGGATATTCCGCAGGTCGTGAATACCGTTAGCGACAAAGTGCTGGAAGACCAGCACGCGACCACCCTCGACGAGGCGTTGTATAACGTCGCCAACGTCGTTCAGACCAACACGCTGGGCGGCACCCAGGATGCCTTTACCCGCCGTGGTTTTGGCGCCAACCGCGACGGTTCGATCATGACCAACGGCCTGCGTACCGTCCTGCCGCGCAGCTTTACCGCCGCCACCGAGCGCGTCGAAGTGCTGAAAGGCCCGGCGTCGACGCTGTACGGTATTCTCGATCCCGGCGGATTAATTAACGTGGTGACGAAACGCCCGGAGCGCACCTTCGGCGGCTCTATCTCCGCGACCTCCACTAGCTTCGGCGGCGGAACCGGCCAGTTTGACGTCACCGGCCCTATCGAAGGGACCCGGCTGGCCTATCGCATCATCGGCGAATATCAACATGAAGATTACTGGCGCAACTTCGGCAAAGAGAAAAGCAGTTTTATCGCCCCTTCTCTGACCTGGTTTGGCGACAACGCGACGGTGAACGTCTCTTACTCGCACCGCGATTACAATACGCCGTTCGATCGCGGGACCATCTTCGATCTCAATACCGGCCATGCGGTGAACGTCGATCGCAAAACCCGTTTTGAAGAACCGTTTAACATCACCGATGGCTATTCCGACCTGGCGCAGCTGAATGCCGAATACCGTCTGAACGACGCCTGGACCGCCCGCTTTGACTACAGCTACAGCCAGGATCACTACAACGATAACCAGGCCCGGGTCACGGCCTACGATTCAGCGACCGGCGATCTGACCCGCCGCGTCGATGCGACCCACGGTTCGACGCAGAAAATGCACTCTACCCGGGCCGATCTGCAGGGCAACGTGGTGGTTGGCGGCTTTTATAACGAAGTACTCACCGGCGTCGCCTATGAGTATTACGATCTGCTGCGTACCGACATGATTCGCTGCAAAAACGTTAAAGGGTTCAATATCTACAACCCGGTGTACGGTACGGTCGGCACCTGTAACACCGTGTCGGCGTCCGATAGCGATCAGACCATCCAGCAGGAGAGTTACGCCGCCTACGTTCAGGACGCGCTGTATCTGACCGATAACTGGATTGCCGTCGCCGGGGTCCGCTATCAGTACTACACCCAGTATGCGGGTAAAGGTCGGCCGTTTAACGTCAACACCGACAGCCGCGATCAGAAATGGACGCCGAAGTTTGGCCTGGTCTATAAGCTGACGCCAAACGTGTCGCTGTTCGGCAACGTGGCCCAGTCGTTTATGCCGCAGTCGTCGATCGCCAGCTACATCGGCAACCTGCCGCCGGAAGAGTCCACATCCTATGAAGTCGGCGCGAAGTTTGACCTGTTAGACGGCATTACCGCCAATATCGCGCTGTTTGATATCCATAAACGCAACGTGATGTACACCGAAAGCGTCGGCGATGAGACTGTTGCCAAGACCGCAGGCAAAGTGCGTTCCCGTGGGGTTGAGGTGGATCTGGCCGGCGCGATCACCGACAACCTGAACGTTATCGCCAGCTACGGCTACACCGACGCCAAGGTGCTTGACGATCCGGACTACGCCGGCAAACCGCTGCCTAATGTGCCAAAACACACCGGTTCGCTGTTCCTGAGCTACGGCCTCCATAACGTCTACGACAGCAACACCCTGACCGTCGGCGGCGGCGGTCGCGCGGTGAGCAAGCGCTCGGGCACCAACGGCGCGGATTATTATCTGCAGGGCTACGCGGTGGCCGATGTCTTTGCCGCCTATAAGATGAAGCTACAGTACCCGGTCACCCTGCAGGTGAACGTGAAGAACCTGTTTGATAAGACCTACTACACCTCCTCCATCGCCACCAACAACCTGGGCAACCAGATCGGCGATCCGCGCGAAGTGCAGTTCACGGTGAAAATGGACTTCTGAGTCCGTCACCCTGTCCCGGACAGCGCCGCTGTGGATAATAAACGGCGGCCTGTCCGGGCCGTTTTTCCCCGCCCGCCTGACGCTACCAGTCCTCTTCCTGTCCAAGAATACGCAAAATATTCTGCCGGTATTCCAGCAGCTGCGGGTTATCGCGATGGCGTGGAAACGCCAGCGGCAACGTGAATTCCGCAATGATTCGCCCCGGTCGCGGCGACATCACCAGCACCCGTTCGCACAGCAGCAGCGCCTCTTCGATGTCGTGGGTCACCAGCAGGCTGGTGTATCCCTGCTGCTGCCACAGGCCAATCAGCTCGCGCTGCATGCTGATGCGGGTCAGCGAATCCAGCTTGCCGAGTGGCTCATCCAGCAGCAGCAGACGAGGCTCATTGAGCAGCGCCCGTGCCAGCGCGGCGCGCTGGGCCATGCCGCCGGAGAGCTGTCGCGGCCACGCCTCGCTGAAGCTCTGCAAGCCGATACGGGCAATCAGCGCATCGGCCTGGGCTTCCCAGCCCTTCTTGCCCTGGGCCTGCGGCCCGAGCAGCACGTTTTGCCGCACCGTCAGCCACGGGTAGAGCGTCGGGTCCTGAAACACCAGAATCCGCTCCGGCCCCGGTCCCGGCATCGGGGCGTTATCGATGCGGATCTGCCCCTCCTGCAACGGCTCCAGCCCCGCCAGCAGCCGCAGTAGCGTGGATTTCCCGCAGCCCGAAGGCCCGAGCAGCGCCACGCTCTCCCCGGCACGCAGCTGCAGGCTGATATTTTGCAGCACCGGTACCGGCTCTTTGCCGAGCGTAAAAGCATGCTGCAGATGATGGATCTCAACCGCCGCCCCTGATGCTGCCGCGGTCCGGGTCTGTGCCAGCGCTACCATTTCATTCCTCCTCGCTGCCATATCAGCAGTCGGTCGCGCACCAGAAAGAGGCCGCTAATCAGGCCAGAACATAGCAAGGCCATCACCAGCAGCGCGGCGTACATATTGGGATAGGCGGCCCAGCCCTGGGCCCACTGCAGATAGAAGCCGATCCCCGCTTTCACCCCCACCATTTCGGCGACGATCAGCACCGAAAACGATGCCCCTAGCCCCATAAACAGCCCAACGAAGACGTTCGGCAACGCCGCGGGGATCGCCACCCGCAGGATCAGAAAGCGCTGGCTGGCCCCCAGCGTCCGCGCCACGTCATACCAGGCTTTATCGATGCTCACCACTCCGGACCAGGTCAGTACGGTGACCGGAAACCAGGTGCTGAGGGCAATCAGAAACACGCTGGC
This sequence comes from Enterobacter sp. JUb54, assembly GCF_014298075.1. Lineage (GTDB taxonomy): Bacteria > Pseudomonadota > Gammaproteobacteria > Enterobacterales > Enterobacteriaceae > Klebsiella > Klebsiella lignicola. The sequence goes on along the minus strand of NZ_CP060418.1, from coordinate 940,714 downwards.
GCCAAAGCTTGAGGGGAAGATAAACAGGCACAGCGGCAGCAGCGCGGTGGAGGGAACCGGCCCCAACAGGCGCAGCACCGGATGCAGCCAGTAGCCAATCCGCTGGGACCAGCCGATCGCCAGCCCGCTGATAAAACCGCAGGTGGTGCCGAGCAGCACCCCAAGGCTCAGCAGTCCCAGCGAGTGCAGCAGGCTCTCCAGCAGACGCGGCCAGTCATCCACCAGCACGCCAATCAGCGCCTGCGGCGGGGCAAAAAACGGCACCGGCAGAATCGTCGTTTTGGCGGTCAGCCACTCCCACAGGACAAACAGCAGCGGCAGCAGCGCCAGCCATTTACCGGCATGCAGCAGACGAGCGCCCCGCTGGCGCCAGTAGCGGTAGCTCAGCGCCAGCACCAGCAACCCGCCGGCGAGGCTGAACTGCATCAGCGCCCAGGTCTCGCTGTAGGGCCAGCGCCGCCCGGCATCCGGCCAGGCGAGGGTAAAGCCGCCTGCCGCCAGCCACAGCGCGGCGGCTAACCACCCTTCAGCCCACTGAGGATAACGCGCCCCGGCCAGCGGCAGCCGCCGTTCAGGCGAATACGTTGGCATAGATACTCTCCGCAAACTGATGAGGATCGGTCCCCGGTTTGATCACCTGCACCCGTTGCAGGTCGGTGACGTACTGGGTCAACTCGTTGACAAAGGCCTCCCCGACCGCGTGATGTCCATGGCCCTGGCCGTGAATAATGCCCGAGACTTCGGCTTCATCGGTATTTAAGGCATGGGCCATAAACGACTGGGCCACGCTTTCCGGATGGGCCGCCGCGTAGCTGTGCGCTTCGAGGATCGCCTGAGTCAGCGCCGCAGCCACCGGCCGGTGGTCGCGGGCCAGCGCCCCGCTCACCCCCAGCACACAGCAGCTGAGATTGGCGTAATCGCCGTTCATGTTGCTGGCGATCAGCTGATATTTGCCGCTTTGCAGCAGGCGGTAGCTGAACGGTTCGCTACCGCTGATGGCGGCGATCTCCTGTTTATCCAGCGCAATGCTGAGCAGGTCCGCCGGATAGACTTTCCACTGCACGTCGCTAATCGGGTCTATGCCGTGGCGCTTAAGCAAAATGGCGAAAAAGTTTTTGTCCGGCCCGGCCATATCGGTGACGCCAATGGTCTGACCCTTCAGGCTCGCGAGGCCGCCGAACGGCGAGTTTTTGGCGGTCAGCAGATTCAGGCAGCCGCCGTGGGTGCCGGCGGTCAGCTTGACGTCAAACCCTTGCTCCAGCGCCTTCAGCCAGCGCAACGCCATCCCGACCCCGGCATCGGCTTTACCGGTGGCAATCGCCTCCAGCAGCACGTCGGTCGAGTTGCCAAAGTTGACGAATTCCACGTCCAGATTGTATTTGCTGAAGAACTTCTGCTGTTCGGCAACCGCCACCGGGGCAAGACACACCGCACTCTTGTTGATCGCCAGCTTCAGCTTGTAGGGCTGGGCCAGGCGCAACGCGAGATTTTCACCGCTGTCGGCCATCGCCGCCATATCATGCGCCCACAGCGGTAACGCTGCCGCGGCCAGCGCGGTGCCGCCGGTCAGTTGTAAAAAACGACGGCGGGAAAGAAGGTGCTGGCTCATGGTGTGGCCTCCTGGGCGGCGGGAGCGTCCGGCAGCGTAAACGTCAGGTCAAAGGTCGGGGTGACGTCGAGCGTCGTGCGGATCAGGCCATTGGCCTGGTAAAAATCGGCGGTCGACTGCTGCTGTTCCACGGTGCGGGAGTCCAGACGCTGCCACTGCGACTGACGGTTGGCAAACTGCGCCCGGGCAATTTCCGGCGGGAAACGAATGATCTCCCCGAGCGTTTTGCCATAGCTGTCGAGGTTGGCGTAAGCCCAGCGTTCCGCCCCGGCCAGACGGGTCAGATAATCCTGCAGCGCCGCCCGCTTCGCCGGGTCCTTTAGGCTCTCGTCGGTGGCCGCCAGGAAGGTATTGCCCGGCAGCAGCCCTTTGCCGCTGACCAGGAACTGCCCCTCGCCGGTTTTCACCAGTTGGGTGGTATAGGGCTCCCAGGTCGCCCAGGCGTCCACCGACCCGTTAAGGAGCGCCACCTTGGCATCCACCGGACCGAGGAAGACCCACTGCACGTCCTTCGGCGAAATCCCGGCCTGCTGCAACGCTTTCAACGCCACAAAGTGGCCAATCGACCCTTTGCCGGTGGCAATGCGCTTGCCTTTTAACGCCGCGGCGTCCTTCAGCGGGCTGCCGGGAGATACCAGCACGGCGGTGCCCGCCGGGTTGCTTTTATCTACGGCAATGGCTTTTACCGGCGCCCCGTTGGCGAGGGCGAACAGCAGCGGCGCATCGCCAATAATCCCGGCATCCACCGCGCCGGCATTGAGGGCTTCCGCCAGCGGCGCGGCGGCCGGGAACTCGGCCCATTTGATGTCATAGTTAAGGTTTTGCAGCGCATTGGCTGCTTCAAGCTGCGAGCGCATGCCGCCTTTCTGGTCGGCGATGCGCAAGGTGACGCGTTCCTGCGCCGCCGCGTAGCCGCTGAGCGCCAGCAGCATCAACGCCCCGGCGATGCGGGTGAGAGTGGGTGTGGCCATAGACATTATCCTTATAAGTGAAAAGCGTGTTGACCTGCCGCCAGCCATGCGCTGTCGTTCTGCGGCGTATGCACCCGTGCGCACAGCACGTTGCGATAGTGACGTTCCAGAGGGTGTTGCCGACTCAGGCCATGATTGCCGGTCAGTTCCAGCGCCAGCGCGACCGCCTGAATGGCGTTTTCAGTGATGGTGACCTTCGCCAGACCGGCCTCGCTGGTGGTGAATGCCAGCCCGGCCGCTTGCTGAAGCAGGCAGCGGTTGGTCAGCAGCCCGCTCTCTATCTGGCCGACTTTTTCCTGCACTCTCGGCAGCGTGGCGAGCGGTTTACCGAGATTGGCCGGCGTGCGCGAACGCAGCCAGCCCAGCAGCCAGTCGCGCGCCGCGTGGGCCACGCTGTCATAGATGGCCGCCAGTAAGGCGGTCTGACGATTGGCAAACCGCCGGACGCTTTCGGCATCCGTGGCGGGGGGGGCGCTTAGCGGCCAGATATCCACCGCATGGTCCCGGGGGATCACCACATCGTTGAGCACCACTTCATGGCTGCCGGTGGCGCGCATGCCGGCGTGGTCCCAGCTTTTGATAATAGTGACACCGTCACTATTTTTCGGTACCAGCCAGGTGCCCACCAGCGGCTCGGCATCGTCGCTGCGCGCCCAGATAGCCAGCCAGCTCAGCCCTTCGATGCCGGTGGTATACAGTTTGTGTCCGTTCAACCGCCAGCCGTCGGCGGTGCGTTCGGCAACGGTCTGCGGCAGTCCGCCGCGTGCCGGCGAGCCCAGTTCCGGCTCCACCCGCAGGCTGTTGATAAGCCCTCCCTGTTCCACCGCATCGCGATAGACCTGCCGGCGCAGCGGTTCCGCCCAGCCGTCGTTTTCCGCCAGCCGCAGATGGTGGATATACTGCATGCAGACAATCAACGCGGTCGCCGGTTCGCCCCACGCGATGGCGGCGATCGCCTGCTGCAGACGCGGTAAATCAGCGCCCGCCCCGCCATACTGCACCGGCGTCGCGAGGCTCAGAAAACCGGCCTGCTGCAGCTGTGCCAGCGGCCCTGCGGGAAAGTCGCCGCTGTGATCAAGGGCCGCCGCCTGCTCCGCTATCTGCTGGCGAATGGTGGTCAGCTGCTGCGCCCAGTCGCCCGTCGGCTGGGCTGACGATAGGCCTGCAAGGGTCACGATGCGCGCTCCTGCAGGGCACGCTGCGCAGCTTTCTCCCGGGTAATCGGCAGTAACGCTTTGCCATATTGCTGGGCATCATTGAGAGGGTCGAAACCGCGGATCAGGAAGTTGCGGACCCCGAGGTCGTAGTACTCCAGCAGCGCATCGGCGACCTGCTCCGGGGTGCCGACCAGCGCCGTCGAGTTATGCCCGCCGCCGACCAGTTTCGCGATCCCGGTCCACAGCCGCGTATCCACGACATTGCCCTGGGCTGCGGTGGCCCGCAGACGTTGCGCCCCCACGCTGTCAGGTTTGGCTTTAAAGCCGTTGCCCGCCTGCGCCGCCTGCTGGGTGGCGACGTGCAAAATGTGTTCGGCCTTCTCCCAGGCCTCGGCTTCGGTATCGGCGACGATCGGTCGGAAAGAGACGCTGAAATCAATCTCGCGCTGGTGGCTGGCCGCTTCGGCCCGCACCCGACGGATTGTCTCTTCCGTTTGCGCTAACGACTCGCCCCACAGGGCAAAGACGTTGGCGTGCTTACCGGCGACCCGCAGCGCGGCTTCGGAGGAACCGCCAAAATAGATGGGAATATGCGGTTTTTGCAGCGGGCGGATCGCCGACCACGCCTGCTGCGCCTGATAATAGTCGTTGGCGATATCCACGGGCTGCTCGGCGGTCCAGATTTGACGCACCGTCTCGAGGAAGGCATCCGTCCGGGCGTAGCGCTGGTCATGATCGAGATAGTCGCCGTCCCGGCGCTGTTCGGCATCGTTGCCGCCGCTGATGATATGCACCGCCAGGCGCCCGCCAAGCAGGTGTTCGAGGGTGGCAAATTTACGGGCGGCGACTGTCGGCGAGACAAACCCCGGACGGTGGGCCAGCAGGTAGCCAATCTTCTGCGTCGACAGGCCCGCCAGCGCGGTCACCAGGAAGCCGTCTGGTTGATCGGACCAATGGCCGACCAGCAGACGATCGAACCCGGCGGCTTCGTGAGTTTGCGCAAAGCGCACGATATAATCGCGGTCAAAGATGGGGCCGACCGGGGCGATGGTTTCGGATGAGAGGCGATGACCAATCATGCCGAGAAACTGAATGCTCATAACTGAACTCCTGGTGTCGGGATAACGGTTGGCCGCAGCGGCGGCACCTGTCGTTACCCTATACACCGGCATTCAATGAGCAAAATGCATTTTTATCATATCTTAATATGCAAAATAGGCATTTAACTACTTTCCTGCATATTTTCAGTCAGATAGCTGTAGCTGCTGCGCCACTTTTCCGGCAAAAAAAGTGAAGGGCTGCTGCAGATTGACCAGGTTGTGCGCGTTGACCTGCCACAGCGACACCGCCGGCTGAAAATCTTCCAGCGTCAACACCACCACCTCCTCGCGCCACGGGCTGGCTGCCAGCGCCGCCCGCGGCACCAGACCGAGTCCCTGCCCCTGGGCAACCAGGCCAATTTGCAGCCGGGCGCCCGCGGTTTCGACATTCAGCTGCAGCCGCAGCCCCTGAGCCTGCAGTTCGCGGATCAGCCCCGCCCGCAGCCCGCAGCCATCGGGGTTGAGCACCCAGCCCTGAGCCGCACAATCCCGCAGCTCCGTCGCCCGCAGGCGCAGGCTTTTCGCGGCAATCACCACGATATCCAGCGGGCACAGCAGTCGCCCGCTGTAGCCGTCGGCAAACGTCTGCTGCGCCGGGCCCATCGCCAGCATACCGTCGAGCTCGACGCTCTCCAGCCGCTTTTGCAGCAGCCCGCTCCAGCCGCAGGTGACCTGGGGTTGCAGCTGTGGAAACTGCTGACGTAGCGCCAGCAGCGCCGGCTGGAGCGCGATCTCCGCCACGCTCTGCGGCACCCCAAGGCGCAAGATACCGTGCGGCTCCGCCTCCGGGTCGAGCAATCCGTACAGTTTTTTGGTCTCTCGCTTGATGCTCAGGCACTGCTCGTAGACCCGATGGCCGGTGGCGGTCAGCGTCAGCGGCCGGGTCTGGCGCTCCAGCAAGGTGACATCCAGCGTCTGCTCCAGACGCTGCAGCCGACGGGTGATGGCCGACTGGGTGATCCCCAGATAGTCCGCCGCCTGATTGAGGGAGGAAAACTGGACCGTTGCCAGCAGTGCGTCAATGTCGTCGATGCGCATAGAATCCTTAATGTGATTTTTGCATATTAATATATGCGTAAATTGCATTTAAATAATATTAACGCCTTTGTTAGCGTAATGACCAGTCCCTCTGACAGGAACCGCTCATGACCGCACCACGACTGGAAAAATTACGTCATTTTATTCAAGAGGTTGATGCTCTGCATCGCGAGTTCAGCCTCCCCTCGCCGCTGCTCGACGCGGTAGCGCAGCGTCTGGCGCTGCTGGTAAAACACGACGACTGGCTACCGGAAGAGTACAGCCTGCCGCATCCTCATCACTATCAACAATACCTGCTGTACGCCGATGCCGGGCAACGCTTTTCGATCGTCAGTTTTGTCTGGGGACCGGGGCAGTCAACGCCGATTCACGATCACCGGGTGTGGGGCGCCATCGGCATGCTGCGCGGCGCCGAGGAAAACCAACGCTATCGCCTGGATGACGCGGGGCTGCCGGTGGTGGACGGGATTGCCGCGCGCCTCTCCCCCGGCGAAGTCGAAAAAGTCTCTGCCGAGGACGGGGATATTCACCGGGTCAGCAATGCCCTTGCCGACGGGGTGTCCATCAGCATCCATGTCTACGGCGGCAATATCGGCGCCGTGAAACGGGCCGTGTACACCCCGGAAGGCCTCGTCAAACCGTTTATCTCTGGTTACTCCAATCGCCACCTTCCCAATCTTTGGGATTTTTCGAAGGATAATTAATATGCCCGTTTATCTGTATCGCCAGGCCGCGGAAGTGCGCCAGGCCCTGCTCGACCACCGTGAAGTGGCGTTGATTGATGTGCGTGAAGAGGCCGATTTCGCCGACGCGCACCCGCTGTTCGCCGCCAACCTGCCGCTGAGCAAGCTGGAACTGGAGATCCACCGTCGGGTGCCGCGCCTGACTACCCCGATCACCGTTTACGATAACGGCGAAGGTCTTGCTGCAACGGCGTACCAACGCCTGCGTGAGTGGGGGTATCAGGACGTGGCGTTACTGGAGGGCGGCCTGAGCGGCTGGCAGCGCAGCGGCGGCGAGCTGTTCCAGGATGTGAACTCCGCCAGTAAAGCCTTCGGCGAACTGGTAGAGAGCAGGCGCCATACCCCTTCGCTCACCGCCGAGGCGCTGAACGCGTTGATCGATGCCCGGGAGCCGCTGTTAATCGTTGATGCCCGGCGCTTCGATGAGTATCACACCATGAGCATTCCCGGCAGCATCAGCGTTCCGGGGGGCGAGCTGGCGCTGCGCATTGAGGGTCTGGTGAACTCAGCCCAGACGCCGATCGTGGTCAACTGCGCGGGCCGGACCCGCAGCATTATCGGCGCCCAGTCGTTAATCAACGCCGGCCTGCGCAACCCGGTCTACGCCCTGCGTAACGGCACCATCGGCTGGACCCTGGCCGGGCTGCCCCTCGAACACGACCAGCAGCGCCGCTATGCCAACGAAACGCTGGCCTCAAGCGCCCGCCTGCAGCAGGCTAACCAGCTGGCGCAACGCGCCGGTGTGACCTTCATCGATCTCCCGACGCTCCAGCGCTGGCAGCAGCAGCCGGATCGCACCACCTACCTGTTCGACGTTCGCAGCCCCCAGGAGTATGCCGATGGTCATCTGCCGGGCAGCCTCAGCGCCCCTGGCGGCCAGCTGGTACAGGAGACCGATCACCACGCCAGCGTTCGCGGGGCGCGGATTGTGCTACTGGATGATGACGGCGTGCGCGCCGCGATGAGCGCCTCGTGGCTGGCGCAGATGGGTTGGGAAACCGCGGTTCTGCATGGCCTGACCGCCGCCCACTTTAGCGAACGCGGCGTGCCGGCCGCCAGCGTGCCGCCGGCGCCGCAGGCGGATGAGATCGACGACGAGCAGCTGGCGGCGCAGCTGCTGACGCCGGGCACGGTGGTGCTCGACTTCACCACCAGCGCCAACTACGTGGCGCGGCATATCCCGGGGGCTTACTGGCTGGTACGGTCGCAGCTGAAACAGGCGCTGGAGACCATCCCGCCCGCCAGTCGCTACGTGCTGACCTGCGGCAGCAGCCTGCTGGCACGTTACGCCGTCACCGAGGTAGCGGCGTTGACCGGCAAACCGGTGCAGGTGCTGCGCGGCGGAACCAGCGCGTGGATTGCCGCCGGACGCCCGCTGGAACAGGGTGAAAGCGGCCTCGCCACCCCGCGTCGCGACCGCTATCGTCGGCCCTATGAAGGCACGGATAACCCCCGCGAAGCGATGGTGGCCTATCTGGAGTGGGAGTATGGCCTCGTCGACCAGCTGGCACGCGATGGCACCCACGGGTTTACGGTGATCTAAGCCAGCATCCGGGGCATCAGGCGTCGCGCATAATCCACGAGTACTGGAAGGTTTTCTGGGCCGGGAAGTGGGTGCGACGCCGGAACGATCCCAGGGATTGCGGCGTGCAGTAGGTGCAGCTCCCCAGCCATTCGACGTTGCGCTCGGGCACGCCGGCGTGGTCGAGCAGTAGCTGGCCGAACGCCCGCAGATCGAACCACTGATTATCCGGCCCCGTGCCGCGGGCTTGCGCAGCGCCAATGGCGTGCTCATCCCGCGGCGCAAACAGCCGCTCCCGGTGCCGGCTGGCCAGTTCGCCAGCCGGCGTTGCCAGAAGCTGCGGATAAAAATCCGGAGTCACTTCATAGCAGCAGGCCTGAATATGCGGCCCGATCGCTACCACCACCTCTTCCGGCGCCACGCCCTGTTGCGCAAAGCAGGCAAGGCTATTGGCGATAATGCCGTTTGCCGCACCGCGCCAGCCGGCGTGGACGCTACAGACGAAGCGCCCGTCGCGGGAGGCCATCAGCATCGGCAGGCAGTCCGCCGTCACCACCCCGACCTTTTGCCCACCGCATTCGGTGAAGACCGCATCGGCGTGCGGACGTTCCGCCAACGGCGCCTGGTAGTGATGCACCACATTGCCATGCACCAGCTTCACCGGCGCCATCTCGTGATAGGGAAAGGCGGCGGTTTCATGGACGTCGAGGAAGGCATAGCGGATGCCGGGAATATCGCTCAGTAAACGGGAGTGAAAGGACATGGCGGCAGAGAGTATCGATGGAGGATGATTTACCCTAGGTCAAAGTCTGCCGCAACGCAAGATGCAAACCAGGTAATGCCGGCCCGCCAGCAGGTGCCGGGCCGGGTAGATGGTTCAGGCGAGCGACTGACGCCGTTGGCGGTTCATCAGCCAGAATACCGCCACACCAGCCAGCAGGATCCCCGGCGCGGAGGCGGCCATCACCCCCACGGTGCCGGTCCCCAGGGCCAGCATTTTGCCGGCCAGCAGCGGGCCGCTCATCGCCCCAAGCCGCCCGACCGCCACCGCGGTGCCGACGCCGGTGGCGCGAATTTCAGTGCGATAGAACAGGGGCGCCAGGGCATACAGCACGCTTTGTCCCCCGGTGGCAAACAGCCCGGCAACAAAACCGGAGATCAACATCGCGGTCAGGGTGGATGCGCTGCCGAGCGCCAGCAACGACGCCAGCATGCCGCTGTAGATAAGCAACGACATCAGTAGCGGGCTGAGCTTGTCCATCAACGCCCCCAGCAGCAAGGTGCCGAAGGCCGCCCCCAGCTGCAGCACAAACATCACGCCAGCCGCCTGGCTGCCGCTGAACCCCTGCTCAACCAGCAACATCGGCAGCCAGTTGATCAGCATGTAGACCACCAGCAAGGTGAAGAAATAGCACAGCCACAGCAGCAAGGTCGCGGAAGCGTTGCCGGGTGCCAGCAGCGTGCGCAGCGGTGCCGGTTGCGCGCCGGTGTGAAAAACGGCGGATTCCGGCAGCCAGCGCACCAGCATCGGCACCAGCAGCAGCGGCACCACGCCGCCGACCCAAAATACCGTCTGCCAGGCCGACGCCAGCCCCGAGAAGCCCAGCGCCGCCGCCAGCGCGGCGCCAATCGGTACGCCGCAGTACATCAGGCTCACGGCGGTACCGCGAAAACGCGGCCCGGCGGCTTCTGAGGTTAAGGCGATGAGATTTGGCAGCGCTGCCCCCAGCCCTACGCCGGTCATCAGGCGGGCCAGCAACAGCGTCGGGAAGCTCCACGCCAGCGCGGTGGCGATTGAAAACAGGCCAAACAGCATCACCGAGACAATCAGCACCCGCTTGCGGCCATGGCGGTCGGCGAGCATCCCGCCCACCAGCGCGCCGGGCAGCAGGCCGAGGATCCCGGCGCTGAAAATCCAGCCCATCTGCATTTTATCCAGCGAGAACGCCTGGGCCATGCCGACGGCGGCAATCCCGGCGGCCTGCAAATCCAGCCCCTCCATCAGAGCAACCATAAAACAAAGCCCGATGGTTAACACCAGGCGTGAAGCCGATCCAGAGGTCGTTGTGGTCATAAGAGTACCTGTGCGATAGGAGTAACAGAGCAGGTGAATGGCGGCTGATACGTTGCCAGCCGCCTGTTGTTTTATTTCGCGCGGTTCAGCAGATCCAACGCCACATCGACGATCATATCCTCCTGACCGCCCACCATCCGGCGCTTGCCCAGCTCAACGAGAATATCTACCGCGCTGAGGCCGTAACGCGCCGCGGCCACTTCGCTATGGCGCAGGAAACTGGAGTAGACGCCGGCATAACCCAGCGCCAGGGTTTCGCGATCGACCCGCACCGGGCGATCCTGCAGCGGGCGCACCAGCTCATCGGCGGCGTTCATCAGGGCGTACAGATCGGTGCCGTGATCCCAGCCGAGCTTGTCCGCTGCGGCAATAAAGACCTCCAGCGGCGCGTTCCCGGCGCCGGCCCCCATCCCGGCGAGGCTGGCGTCGATACGATCGCAGCCCTCTTCCACAGCGGCCAGCGAGTTCGCCACCCCGAGGCTCAGGTTATGGTGCGCGTGGATCCCGGTCAGGGTTTCCGGCTTCAGCTCCGCCTTCAGGGCGCGGAAGCGATCGCGAATGTCGTTCATGTTCATCGCCCCGCCGGAATCAACGACGTAGATGCAGGTGGCGCCGTAGGACTCCATCTTTTTCGCCTGCTGCGCCAGCTGTTCCGCGCTGGTCATGTGGCTCATCATCAAAAAGCCGACGGTATCCATGCCCAGCTCGCGGGCAAAGGCGATGTGCTGCGCGGAAACATCGGCTTCCGTACAGTGGGTCGCGACGCGTACCACCCGCGCCCCCGCCTGATAGGCCTGTTTCAGGTCGTGCAGGGTGCCGATCCCCGGCAGCAGCAGCGTGGCGATTTTGGCCTGCGACACCGATTCCGCCGCCGCCTCAATCCATTCGATATCGCTGTGGGCGCCGAAGCCGTAGTTAAAGCTCGACCCTTGCAGGCCATCGCCGTGGGCCACTTCGATAGAATCGACGCCGGCCTGATCCAGCGCACGAGCAATCTGGCGTACGTTATCCAACGAATACTGATGACGGATGGCGTGCATCCCGTCGCGTAAGGTCACGTCCGAGATATAAAGTTTCTTACCGTTCATGCGTTGTCTCCCGCCGCGTCGTTCATTGACTGGGCCATTTTCTCCGCCGTTGCCAGCGCCGCCGAGGTCATAATATCGAGGTTACCGGCGTAGGATGGCAGGTAGTGGGCGGCCCCTTCGACCTCCAGATAGACCGAGGTTTTCAAGCCCGAGAAGCGGCCGATGCCCGGCAGGTTGACCGGGTTATCTTGCGCAATCACCTCAAACTGCACCCGTTGCTTCAGGCGGTAGCCCGGCACGTAGGCCTGTACCGCTGCCGCCATGTCGTTGATCGACGCTTCGATCGCGTCCTGCGATGCCGCCTCGCTAAGGACATACACCGTGTCGCGCATCATCAGCGGCGGCTCTGCCGGGTTGAGGACGATAATCGCCTTGCCCTTCGCCGCCCCGCCGACTTGTTCAATCGCCTGGGAGGTGGTTTCGGTAAATTCGTCGATGTTGGCGCGGGTGCCCGGCCCCGCCGATTTACTGGCGATGGAGGCGATAATTTCCGCGTAGTGAACCTTCGCCACCCGTGAGACAGCCGCCACCATCGGGATAGTGGCCTGCCCGCCGCAGGTCACCATATTGACGTTGTGCTGGTCGAGGTTATCCGCCAGGTTAACCACCGGCACGCAGTACGGGCCGATTGCCGCCGGAGTCAGGTCGATGCAGCGGATCCCTGGTTTCGCCTCGCGCAGCGCGGCGTCGTTTTTGATGTGCGCGCCGGCACTGGTGGCATCAAAGACAAAATCGATATCGGCGAATTCCGCCATCTGCATTAACCCGCCCACGCCTTCGTGGGTCGTCGCGACGCCCATCCGGCGGGCCCGCGCCAGGCCATCAGATTGCGGGTCGATACCGACCATCACCGCCATCTCGAGGTGCTGCCCGTGACGCAGGATCTTAATCATCAGGTCGGTACCGATATTGCCGGAGCCGACGACCGCCACTTTACGTTTACTCATGCCACCTCTCCTTTATCTACCGCGTCGGTCGCCACAAAAGTGGCGGCAACCGAACCAATACCTGCAATGTGCGCCTCGAAGCGATCGCCTTCGTTAATCGCCACCATCGGCCCCAGCGCCCCGGTCAGCACGATATCGCCGGCGCGCAGCGGCTCCCCAAGAGTGGCCATTTTGCGTGCCAGCCACACCGCGGCATTCAGCGGATGGCCGAGGCATTCACTGCCGAGTCCGCGCGAGACCTCTTCCTGATTACGGGTCAGGCTCATGGTGCAGTTTTTCAGATCCAGCCCCGCCGGATGCCGGGCCGGACCGCCGAGGACATACACGCCGCAGGAGGCGTTATCCGCCACGGTATCGACAAAGCCTATCGACCAGTCGCGGATCCGGCTGCCGACCACTTCCAGCGCCGGAAGCACCCACTCAATGGCGGCATACAGCTCATCGAAGGTGGTATCGACGTGGGGCAAATCCTGTTTCAGCACCAGCGCAATTTCCGCTTCCACCTTCGGCTGGAGCACCCGGGAAAACGGCACCAGGGCGTTATCGCCATAACACATATCGGCAAACAGCGTGCCGAAGTCGGGCTGATCGACCCCCAGCTGCTGCTGCACTTTCGGGTGGGTCAGGCCCACTTTGCGCCCGACGATCCGCCGCCCGTGGGCGACGTGGTGCTCGACGTTGAGGCGCTGGATAGCGTAGGCAGCGTCGGCGTTATCCACGCCAATCAGCTCGCGCAGCGGCTCAATGGCCTGGCCGTGAGTCTCGGCATCGCGCAGTCGTTGCGCCAGTTGTTCGAGAGAAAATGTGCTCATTGCGGCTCCTTATTGGCGCGCCAGGAAATCCAGCACCAGCTGGTTGAAACTGTCGGCGTGTTCCCACTGCGCCCAGTGGCCGCAGTCGCGATAGATATGCAGTTCGGCACCGTTGATCCCGGAGAGCAGACGCAGGGCGGCATCCATCGGGACGAAGCGATCGTTGCGCCCCCAGACGATCAGGGTCTGAGCGGCGATCTCGCCCAGCCGTGGGCCAAAGTCCGGGAACTGCTTCGGGTTAGCCTCAAGGCTTTTCACAAAGCTTTCGAGGTGATCCCGGCGCGACAGCATGTTGTTCAGCCGCGCTTCAAACAGCGCTTCGGTCAGATCGCGGGTGTCGAAGACGAAGATGTTCATCATGCGCTTCAGGTTTTCGATGGTCGGTTCACGATACAGCGCATTCAGGAGCTTGATCCCTTCGGTCGGCATCGGCGTGAACAGGCTCATGCCGCCGGTTCCGCCGCCCATCAGCACCAGTTTGCCGACGCGCTCCGGCCAGCTCAGGGTGAAGGCCACCGCGCTGTGCCCGCCCATCGAGTTCCCCAGCAGATGGACCTTGTCGATCCCTAACTGATCGACAACCTGCTTGAGGATCCGCGCGTTGAGGTCAGAGCGGGAACCGGTGTTGACGATAGTGTCGCTTTTCCCCCAGCCGGGGCAGTCCAGCAGCAGCACGCGGTAGCCTGCGGCCACCAGCGGGTCGATATTGCGGCTAAAGTTAGCCCAGCCGGTGGCGCCCGGTCCTGAACCGTGCAGCAGCACGACGGTTTCAGCGCCGTGGCCACAGTCGTTAAGGTGAACGCGCAGCGTACTTCCGCCTTCTTCGACGGTCAGAAAACGGCTGGTTGCGGCTTCGGTCTGCGGTTGATAAGTCATATTTCTCTCCTGATGATTCAGTTCCGGGGGGTGGCGCTCAGTGAGCCAAATCCGGCAATCCATTCCGGTATCGGCCGGTAGTAGCGCCCTTCGCAGCGCCAGTCGCCAAACGCGGACAGCGCCGCAAAGGCCGCCACCCAGGTTTTAATTTCGTGGGTTGATTTGCCGGCCATCGCCGACAGTTCGTCATTGCTGACGGCGTCCAGCTCCGTCAGCCGTCCCTGCTCCAGCAGGCTCATAAAGCGGTTGTCCCAGATCGGGTTCAGCGGATAGAGCGAGTTCTGATCGTCAACGAACTGCTTCGCGGCGCTGATCACCCGATGCTGGCGCCGTTCACGCTCTTCCGGCGGCAGCTGCCTGCCGCTGCCGAGCAGGCGATCGCGCATATGGGCATCGGCCTTCGCCAGCTCCGGCACCGGCGGCTGGTGCGACAGACCGCCGGATCCCAGAATCAGCACCCGTTTGTTGAGGGTGGTGAGGAACTGCCCCATCGCCTCGCCCATCATGCGGGTGCGCTGGAATCCCGGCAGCGGCGTGGCAACGCCGTTAATAAACACCGGTAGCACCGGCACGTTATCGAGTCCGCCGAGCAGGAACTCCAGCGGCTGTGCGAAGCCGTGATCCACCTGCATGCAGTAGGAGACTGCGAGGTCGATGCCGCTTTTCATCACTGAATGCGCGCAGGCTTCCGCCAGCGCCGCCGGCACCGGTAAGGTCCCGCTGGCGCTGGAGAAATCGCCGATCGATGTTGCACCAACCCCTAAGCAAAACGGCGGCATCACATCGTAGAAAAAACCGTTGTAGTGGTCGGGGGCAAACAGCACCACCAGTTCAGGGTTGAACGCGGCGATCCGCGCCCGGGCCGCGGCGATCACGCCGTTCACTTCGTCGAGTACCGCCGGTTCCGGGTCAACATAGCCCACCAGCGGGGTGTGAGAGAGACAGTGCAAATAGGCATTCATATCAGGCCACCTTGTTGATAGCAGCGGCGTCACCGACCGGCGCCAGACTCATTTTGCTTGCCAGACGGTCCAGCATTCCGCCGAGGGTTTGCGGGATAGCCACCGTCGCCACGAAACGGTCAGGCCGCACCACCGCGATGGCGGTGTCGTATTCAGCAAACCAGCTTTTCAGGCGGTTTTGCGTGTCGCCGACGCGCAGCACTCCGGCGAAATTATCCTGCTGGCGGTGAATCTGGACCTCCGGCACCACCTGGATAAAGCGCACCCCGACCGCATTCCACTGGGCGATCTGCTCGCGATTCAGCCCCCATTGCGGGTTACAGCCCCAGGCGATAATCGCGAAACGGGCGCCGAGGACCTCATCCAGCAAGGTGACCGTGCCGTCTTCCAGCGTCACTTTTGGCTGGATGAACATTTTCCCCACCGGCGAGGTCTGGCTTGCGCCTTCCGTCAGCAGCGCCCCGTCGCGGTACTGCGGCATCGGCTTAAAGCGCATTTCAAGGAAGTAACGCTTCACCGGCGGAACGTAATTCAGCAGCCAGGTGATCCCATCGCGCAGGGTGCCGTGCCAGCGTTTTGGCGGCGCCAGCACGTTGCCGGCGGTGACCGAGAGGTCAATCATCGCTTTGGCATGGTCGCGTCGCTCCTGCTGATAGCTGTCGAGTAAGCCGCTCCCCGCCTTGCCGTTGACCACCAGCGCCAGTTTCCAGGCGAGGTTAAAGGCATCGCGCATCCCGCTGTTGTAGCCCTGCCCCTGCCACACCGGCATGATGTGCGCGGCATCGCCCGCCAGCAGGATACGGTCCACCCGGAAGCGTTCGGCGATACGGGCGTTATGGGTGTAGACGCGCTGGCGGATCAGTTCGACGTTGTCCGGGTCCGGCAGCACTTTGCTCAGCAAGTTGCGCATATTCTGCGGTTCGCTCAACTGTGCTTCGGTTTCGCCCGGCATCACCATAAATTCGAAGCGGCGCACGCCGTGCGGCAACGCCGCCGAAACATACGGGCGTACCGGGTCGCAGCACAGATAGACGTGCGGCGTCGCCAGCGGATCGTTGGCAATATCAATGACGATCCACTGGTTGTGAGCGGTTTTGCCTTCAAAGGGGATATTTAAGCTGCGGCGAATCAGGCTTCCGCCGCCGTCGCAGGCCACCAGCCAGTCGGCCTGAACCGTTTCGCGCTCGCCTTCCGGCCCTTTCAGATTTAGGGTCACCGCCTGCGCCGACTGGCTGAAGGCTTCGACTTCGCGGGAAAACAGGCAGCGCACGTGGGGAAAGCGTTGCAGCCCTTCGTACATCATCGCATCGACCTGCGGCTGAATAAAGGCGTTACGTCGTGGCCAGCCAAACTCGTCGGTCATCGGCTGGATATCGGCGAAGCAGCGGCCTTTCGGCGTCAGAAAACGCATCGCGTGCCACGGGGTAGTATGCGGCAGCACGTTCTCCACCAGCCCGATGCCCTGCATCGCCCGCAGCGATTCGTCATCAATACCGATGGCGCGTGGGTAATCAATCAGCTTATCGAGCTTTTCGACTACCAACACGCTGACCCCCATCTGGCCAAGGTAGTTGGCCATCATCAGGCCGACCGGACCCGCGCCGGCGATGACCACCTGGGCGGTGTGCTGTACAGCAGGTTGAATATCCGGATTTGATGTTGTCATTTCAGAACCTCACGACTCAGACAAAGTGCCGTCGCGTCGGAAACCGGGCGCCGCACAATTTGTTAATCAGATGTGAATGTATTTTTATAGTGAGGCCAGTATAGGCAGGGGGTATTGCGCTACAATCAAAACATCGCCTGATGTGCACCAGGTGCACAACGTTGTTTATCTGGATATTTATCGAGGGAATATGCGAGAGAATAGCGCAGCAGATTACAAAACGGTGCGCGGTTTAACCCGCGGGTTATTGTTATTAAATTTGTTAAATAAATTCGACGGAGGGGCCACGGTCGGCACCCTGGCGGAGTTTAGCGGCCTGCATCGCACCACCGTCAGACGATTGCTGGAGACGCTGCAGGAGGAGGGTTATGTCCGCCGCAGCCGCTCGGATGACAGCTTCCGTTTAACCATCAAAATCCGTCAGTTGAGTGAGGGATTTCGTGACGAGCATTGGATTTCTGCCCTCGCAACGCCCCTGCTGGGCGAGCTACTGCGGGAAGTATTGTGGCCAACGGACATCACCACGCTGGACGTCGATGCGATGGTGGTACGCGAAACCACCCACCGTTTTAGCCGCCTCTCCTTTCACCGGGCGATGGTCGGGCGCCGCCTGCCGTTGCTGCTGACCGCCTCGGGATTAACCTGGCTGGCCTTCGCGCCGGAGCACGAACGTCAGGCGATGATCGAGCTGCTCGCGGCCCGCCCGGAAGTGGAATACCAGCTGGCGCGGGAGCCAGCCAGGCTAGCCGCGATCCTCGAACGAACGCGCCTCAACGGTTACGGCGAGAACTTCCGCGGCTGGCAACAGGAGGAGAAAATCGCCTCCATCGCCGTGCCGATCCGCCTCCAGCAACGGGTGATTGGTTGCCTGAACCTGGTGTATATGGCCAAAGCGATGACCATCGAGCAGGCCGCGCAGAAATATCTCGCCCCGCTGCAAAACGTCGCCAACCAGATTGAGGCGCGGATGGCCGAAGAAGAAGTTTTTTACGAGTAAAGTTGTTCTGAACGGCTATATCGGTCGCTAAAAAATTGCTTCCTGCATCGCTATATATTCTAATACACAGCGATTCTTCTTACGCAACCGAGCCTTCTCATGCCAACTCTCTCCCGTCTGTTACCAGGGCTGACGCTGATCGGCGCCTGCCTGTTTGCCAGCCATGCCTTTGCTGAACGTACCGTCACCGACCAACTCGGCCGTGAAGTGACCATTCCGGACCATGTGACCCGCGTGGTGGTGCTCCAGCACCAGACCCTGAACCTGCTGGTGCAGCTCAACGCCGCCGACGATATCGTCGGGGTGATGAACAGCTGGAAAAAACAGCTCGGCCCGGCATTCGCCCGCTTTATGCCGGGTATCGAACAGCTGCCGATGCCCGGGGACTTAACCCAGGTCAATATCGAAAGCCTGATGGCGCTGCACCCGCAGGTGGTGTTTGTCGCCAACTATGCCCCGCCGGCGATGATTCAGCAGATTCAGAACGCCGGGATCCCGGTGGTGGCGGTGTCATTGCGCCAGGATGCCGCGGGCGAAAAAAACAAGATGAACCCGTCGATGGCCGATGAAGAGCAGGCCTATAACCAAGGGCTGACGCAGGGCATCCGCCTGATTGGCGAGGTGGTCGAGCGCCAGAGCCAGGCGCAGGCGCTGATTGACTACACCTTCGCGGCCCGCAAAGCGGCCAACGCTCCGGTGGCCGATATTCCTGACGACCAGCGGGTCCGCGTGTATATGGCCAACCCGGACCTCAATACCTATGGTTCGGGCAAGTATACCGGGCTGATGATGAAACACGCCGGGGCCTTAAACGTCGCGGCGGCAACGGTCAAAGGGGCGCGCCAGGTCTCGCTGGAACAGGTATTGCAGTGGAATCCGCAGGTGATCTTTGTGCAGGACCGTTACCCGCAGGTGGTGACGCAGATCGTCAACGATCCGCAGTGGCAAGGCATTGATGCGGTGAAAAACCACCGCGTGTGGCTGATGCCGGAGTATGCCAAAGCCTGGGGCTATCCGATGCCGGAAGCGCTGGCGCTCGGTGAACTGTGGATGGCGAAAAAACTCTATCCTTCCCGCTATCAGGGAGTCGATGTTGACGCCCGCGCCGCAGATTACTACCAGCGGTTTTATCGCGTGAAATGGACGCCCGATGCGCAGTAATCGTCATTCGGCCCTGCTACAGAGCGGGCTGGCGCTGACGACCCTGGTGATTGCTCTCGCTTCGCTCTGCGTCGGCCAGTATCACCTGAGCCCCGCCGCGGTGATAACCCAGCTGACGCAGGCGCCGCCCGGGGACGGAATTGCCGGGCAGATCGTCTGGTCGGTACGCCTGCCCCGGGTGGTGATGGCGCTGCTGGCCGGTGGCGCATTGGGGCTGTGCGGGGCGACGCTGCAGGGCGTGTTCCAGAACCCGCTGGTCGACCCGCATATTATCGGCGTCACCTCCGGCTCGGCGTTTGGCGGCACCCTGGCGATTCTACTGGGGCTGGACACTCTGCTGATGATGGCCTCCACCTTTGGTTTTGGCCTGCTGGCGCTGATGCTGGTGTATCTGATTGCCGCGCTACAAGGACGGGAAAATACGCTGGTGTTGATCCTCTCCGGGATCGTCCTCAGCGGCTTTTTCGCCGCCCTCGTCAGCCTGATGCAGTATCTGGCCGACAGCGAAGAGACGCTGCCCAATATCGTCTTCTGGCTGCTGGGCAGCTTCGCCACCGCCAACTGGCACAAAGTGGCGATGATGGCACCGCCGATCCTGATTACCGCGGCGATCCTGCTGGCGCTGCGCTGGCGGATTAATCTGCTGGCGCTGGATGAGAAAGACGCCCGCGGTCTCGGCGTGCCGGTGACCGCGCTGCGCCGTGGCGTGCTGGTGTGCTGCGCCGTGCTGGTTGCCGCGCAGGTGGCGGTGAGCGGCAGTATTGCGTGGGTCGGGCTGGTGATCCCCCATCTGGCACGACTGCTGGTAGGTGCCGACCACCGTCGACTGCTGCCGACCGCTTTCTGTCTCGGGGGCGGCTTTATGATCGTGGTGGATGACCTGGCGCGCTCGCTGACCCAGGCGGAGGTCCCGGTGGGCATCATTACCGCCCTGCTCGGCGCCCCGCTGTTTACCTGGCTGCTGGTGCAGTCCCGCCGCCGGAGTGCCGCCTGATGACGCCCTCTCTTAGCCTGTCGGCCCTGCAGTTTGGTCATCGTAAGCCATTGTTTACCCCGCTCAGCCTGCAGTGCCAGCACGGTGATATCTGGGCGATACTCGGCGCCAACGGACGCGGCAAAAGCACGCTGCTCGACACCCTGACCGGGGTACTGCCGCCGCTGGCGGGCAGCTTCCAGCAACAGGGCGGCGTGGCGATCGTCCCGCAGTCGTTCCGTCCGGCCTTTAGCTGGCAGGTCGCCGATGTGGTGCTGATGGGTCGCGCCCGCCAGGTCAATCTGTTCGCCCAGCCCGGCGACGACGATCGTAGGCGAGTCCACGAGGCGCTGAGCCAGTTGGGGATTGCCTCTCTGGCAACCAGCGCCTTTCGTTCGCTCTCCGGCGGCCAGCAGCAGATGGCGCTCATTGCCCGGGCGCTGGTGGGCGACAGCCAGAATATCCTGCTGGATGAGCCCTGCTCGGCGCTGGACCTCTCCAATCAACAGGTGGTGCTGCAGCTGATCAGCGACCTGGCCTATCGCCAGTCGCGCACGGTGCTGTTCACCACCCACGATCCAACCCATGCCCTGCAGGTCGCCAGCCATACTTTGCTGCTGTTGCCGGACGGCGAGTGGCTAGCCGGGCGCTCTGAGGCGGTGCTCAGCGAGCGCCACCTGCAGCGCGCCTACGGGTTACCGGTGCATAAAATCGAGCGCCCCGATTCCGGGGGCCCGCTGCTGGCACCGCAGTTTACGATTCGCCGTTAGCGGGTAAAAAGCCGGCGCTGCGCAGGAACTGCTGGCCGTCGGCGCCGAGGATAAAGCGGCATAACTGCTGCGCCCCGGCGCTCGGCTGGGTCATCGTCAGCAGGTATTCCGCCTGTACATTCCAGGGGGCGGGGATCGCCACCGTGCGCAGGTCGTCTCTGGCCGTCATCTGGCGGGCGTAATGGGCATAGCCGATAAACAGGTCGGCTAAATCTTCACCGATCAGCCAGCCACCGGCGGTCTCCCTCGGCGGCACGTTGAGCGAGGTTCTGCCCCCTACCAACTGCTGAGCGCGGGCCATCAGCGCGCGCCCGACGCCGGGGAAGTCGGCCTCAATGCGGGTAAACAGTTGCCAGGTATAGTCGCCGGAAGGGTCGCAGCCTGGCGTCGAGGTTGCCAGCCTCAGCTGCGGGTTGCTGAGCAGCCCCAGCCAGTCGGCCTCGTCAGTCGATGCCTGGCGTCGGGCGGTCAGCATCAACTGATTGCGGGCAAAGGGATGACACTCCCCCGCCAGCCCGGCCTGCTGCAGCGCCAGAGGGTGTTGGCTGTTGGCGGAGGCAAACACCGAACAGCGTTCGCCGGATTCAATGCGCTCGCGGAGCAGGCCTGCAGGACCAAAACGGGCCTCGACCTGAATACCGGTTTGCTGATGGAAACGTGCCAGCAGCGGGATAAATGCCCCTTTCAGGCTCCCCGCAGCCAGCAACACGACGGAAGATGTCATAAGACGCTCGCTGAATACCCGGAAACAAAACGCTATGTTACCCGGGCGCTATGCGATTCAGTAGTCAATTTGCGCCAGTTCGCGCAACTGTTCCGGCGTCGCCACCGGCAGATGGAAGAAACGCAGGTAGGCAGGGATCATTTCGAACAGCATATCGGTACCGCGCTGGATCGGGCAGCCTCGGGCCTGGGCGGCCTGCAGCAGCGGCGTGTACTCCTGGGTCATCACCACTTCGCCCACCCAGGTGCCGGGGGTCAGCCGCTGCGGATCCACGGGCAGCGGATCGCTGGCCTTCATGCCCAACGGCGTGGCGTTGACCACCAGGTCATGGCCTTGCGGATCGCACTGCATCAGGCTGATATCCAGCGTCGGATAGTGTTGCCATAGCCGGTCCGCCAGCGCTTTGGCGGCCTCCTGGCGGCTATCGAACAGCGTCAGGGCGCGCACTCCCGCCGCCGCCAGCGACGCGGCAATGGCCGAGCCGACGCCGCCGCAGCCAATCACCAGCGCCCGGGTACCCGCCGGCTGAAAGCCTTTCCGGCGGATGCCGAGGACAAAGCCGTCGCCGTCAAACATATCGCCGCTCAGGCTGCCATCCGCTTCGCGGCGAATGGCGTTACAGGCCCCGGCAATCATCGCCGCCGGGCTGAGGTGATCGACCAGCGCGCAGGTGGCAATCTTGTGCGGCATGGTGACCAGCGCGCCGATGATGTTGGTCATCGTAAACAGCGCCGGCACCAGGGTCGCGTACGCCTCCGGCTTCACCCCCGTGGGCACCACTTTGACATCCACCTGCTGATGGTCAAACCACGGGTTGTAGATCATCGGCGCTTTAAAGCTGGCGGTCGGATAGCCCAGATGGGCGATCAGGCGCGTATTACCACTAATTATCATCCCCTGCTCCTTTACTGCGATAACTCAATACGTTTGACATCGCCCAGAATAAACAGATACGCCACCACGCCGAGCAGCGCCGCGCAGCCGATATAGACCAGCGCATAGAAGAAGCTGCCGAAGGCCGCCACGATAAAACCGATCACCAGCGGAGTGAGGATCCCGGCAAGGTTGGCGCAGAAGTTAAACAACCCGCCGGTCAGGCCGCCAAACCCCTTCGGCGCAATGTCAGAGATCAGCGTCCAGCCTAAGCCGACCATCCCCTGGCCAAAGAAGGCGAACGACATCACCAGAATGACGGCTAGATCGCTGGTCAGCCAGTTGGCGGAGATAATGCTGCTGGCCATCAGCAGGCCGGCGACGATCGGTAATTTACGCGCCAGGTTGGCCGAGCCGGTGGCTTTCAGCAGTTTATCGGAGACCCATCCGCCGAACATGACCCCGCCGGCGGCGGCAAGAAACGGCAGAATGGCGAAGAACCCGACCTTCAGCCACGGCATATGACGTTCGGTCGCCAGATAGGTCGGGAACCAGGTCAGGAAGAACACCAGCACCGAATTGCCGGCGAACTGGCCAATGCTGGCGCCGAGAATCTGCCGTTTCGCCAACAGCTGACCCACAACCGACCAGCTGAACGCCACCTGCTGGTCGCTGACCGTCGCCAGGCCGCCGCCGTTGACGATATGATCGCGCTCCTGCTGGCTGAGGCGTTTGTCTTCATGAGGCTCGCGATAGCAGCGCCACCACACCAGCGCAAATAACACGCCCGCCACGCCGACGCTGATAAACAGCGCGCGCCAGCCGAAGCTGCCCATGATCCAGAACAGCAGCGGCGAGAAGCAGGCCAGCCCAAGATATTCGCCGACGGTATACACCGCCGTGGCCTTGGCCCTCTCCTGCTGGGGGAACCATACGCTGACCACCCGGCTGTTGACCGGGAAGCACGGCGCTTCGCTGACCCCTAAGCCAAAGCGGCACAGCAGCAGCGTTTTCAGGCCGATGGCCATGCCGTGAAACAGGGTAAACAGCGACCACAGGGTTAACGACAGAAAGTAGGTGATCTTGTTGCCGAAGCGGTCAAGGAACAGGCCGCCGGGAATTTGCGCCAGGGCGTAGGTCCAGGCAAAGGCCGAAAAGACGATCCCCATGACCGCCGCGTCGATACCCAGTTCAGAGGTTAAGCCGGGGGCGGCAATCCCGAGTATCGTGCGGTCGAGATAGTTAATCATTGTGCCGACGGCCAGCAGCGCGAGGATCCCAATGCGCCGCCGGGAACGCGGAACGGTAGCCGCGGCGTCCGCCGCCGCCGTCGGGTTATGGCTGTACGAGTTCATAGTCGTTTCCTGTCGTAGGGTGCAGATGAATGTTGTTGTTATGTTTGGGTTGTTATTTTTAATGAACCATTTGATACAAAACTAGCTGTACTGCATCGCCGAAAGACGCACGGCCGCGTTCGCCGCGCCATACAGCGCGTAGCCGCCCCGCCTTTCGGTCAATTCGAAGAAAAAGCGCCCCGCCGAGAAGGGCCGGGTGTACAGATGCAGGAATTCGCCGTCGTGCGGCCCCCGGTCATAGAGGATCTGCAGGCGTTTCAGGGTCTCCACGTTGGCCGCGTCGCCAAAGCGCGCCAGCAAATCGTCGTAGTAGTTTGCCGGGATCGGCAGCGCGTTCAGCGACACCTGCGGCAGGTCGTCAAGGGTAGCCGGCAGGTCGTGGCAGGCGAACGCCGCATGCTGCAGGCCCGCACCCTGGTAACAGGCGACGGAGCGGGCAATCTGGGTCGCGCGGCTCTGCGAGATATTCAGCGCCAGGCGAATATTGCCCTGCGGGCTGTGCACCGCCAGGCTGCGTACCAGGCCGTAAGGGTCCGGCAACGTCTGCTCATGCTCCAGCGTGAAGCCGAAAACGCTGCGGAAAAACATCACCCAGTTGTCGCGTTGATCGGCTTCCATGCCCAGCGCCAGGTGGTCGATACCGCTGTAGTCATGGCGCAGCGTCGGGCTATCGGACAGATGGAAATCGCGGGCGTAGATATCGTCCCCGGCTTCGATGAGGTAGATCAGGCTACCGTCGGGGGCGCAAATCGCGGGTATCGGGCTTTCATTGGGTCCGGCATCGCCCTGCCAGGTGGCGTAGCCGTAGGCACGGGCCCGTTCAACAATCGCGGCGCTGTGGCTCACGCGCAGGGCCATGGCGCACAATGAGGCGCCGTGACGCTGGTGAAAATGGTCGGCCCAGCTGTGGGGCTGATAGTTAACGATCGCCCGCGCTCCGCCGTTGCGCCACAGCGCTACCTGCTTCGAGCGATGGCGCCCCTGCTGGCAAAAGCCGAGCTGCGTCAGGCGCTCGCCAAGCGCTTTCGCTTCCGACGGGCTGGCGGCAAATTCGATAAACTCCAGTCCGAGGTACTGCGGCAGAGCTGCCGGTGCAAACAGCTGCGCGTCGCTGTGCCCCAGCTGCAGGCGGGTCTGCTCTTCCAGCCACTGCAGCGAACGGTAGCCATCTTTGGCGGTGGCGCCGTTTGGCGAGGCGCGGAAGCTGTCATTGAAGATCTCCAGCGACCACGACCCGCGATAGCCGCAGCGGGTTAACTCGCAGGCAAACTCCACCAGCGGCAGCTGCCCCTGTCCAGGGAAGCAGCGGAAATGGCGGCTCCATTCGAGCACGTCCATCTTCATCAACGGCGCATCGGCCAGCTGCAGGAAGGTGATCTTGTCGACCGGGACATCTGACAGACCCTGCAGCGTGTCGCCGCGGGCCAGAATATGGAAGCTATCCAGCACGATCCCCAGCGCCGGGCTGTCGACGCTTTTCACCCGCACCCACGCCTGATGCCAGCGGTTTACGTGGGTGCCCCAGGCTAGCGCTTCATAGCCGATGACAATCTTTTCCTGCTCGGCCAGCTGCGCCAGCGCCGTTAAGTCCGCTATCTGCAGCGAGACGTCCGCGGAGCAGTCTGGCTGGACGTTGCTGCACAGTAGTAAGGTGTCACAGCCCAGTTCATGCATCAGCTCAAATTTGCGCTTCGCCCGCTCCATGTTGGCGGCGAACTGGCTGCGGCTTGCCCCTTCGAAATCGCGAAAGGGTTGAAAAAGCGTGATTTTTAGCCCTAAATCCGCTGCCAGATTACGAATATCCGTCGGCGTACCGGTATAATAGAGCAGGTCGTTTTCGAAGATTTCGACGCCCTGATAACCCGCAGCCGCAATAGCATGGAGCTTTTCGGGCAAGGTGCCAGAAATCGAGACGGTGGCAATGGATCGCAGCATAAGTCCTCGTGTCATCAGTCGACGTGAGCACTGAATATGTATCATTTGGTTCACTCACGCCACATAAGGTTGCAAAATTGTGATCGTTATGTGTATTTTTTGTCCATTGGAAAAAGGAGTCGTTATGTCTGTCGTGGATCACGTGGATCAAGATGAAGCGCAACCGCTAAAGGAGCGGATTTTTGCCGCCGCCATCGTCGTCTTTGCCGAACATGGCTTGTCCGGGGCGCGAATGGAGCAAATTGCAACCGAAGCGCAGACAACCAAGCGGATGGTGGTGTACTACTTCAAAACCAAGGAACAGCTGTACCAGGCGGTGCTGCAACACGTCTATGCGCGCATTCGCGAAACCGAGCAGCAGCTCGGGCTGGAGCACCTGCCGCCGGTAGAGGCGCTGGTGCAGCTGGTACGCTGGAGCGTGCGCTATCACGCCACCCATGCGGACTATATGCGGGTTATCTGTATGGAGAATATGCAGCGCGGGAAGTGGCTGAAGTCGTCAGGGCAGTTAAAGCCGCTGAACCGTACCGCCCTGTCGATTCTGGAGGATATTCTCCAGCGCGGACAGCAGCAGGGTGTTTTTCAGGAGGGGCTGCAGGCACGGGATGTCCACCGGCTTATCAGCAGCTTTAGTTTTTATCAGGTCTCGAACTTTTACACCTTCAATAGCCTGTATCTCGACGATCCGCTGCCGGCCATCGACGATGAAGCGATGGTGGCGCACCACTGCGATATCGCGGTGAAAGCGGTGGTTCGCTTTGTGATTTCCTGAGAGCCTTTTAGCGTGATGCCGGCTGACTACTCATGGCCGGACAACGCATGAACCACTTTCTCCATGGCGGCTCTGGTCAGTTCGCTGCGCGCAATTTTCGGGTTGGCCAGCGCGGTGCGAACCACCCCGGCAATGACAATGTGTTTCGGCTCCTGGCCCAAATCGCGCATTTCCAGCACCACTTTCCCGACAACCCGGCACATTTCCTGATACAACTCGTCGTCTTTGGCTTTATTTCCCATTCTTTTTTGCTCATAAATTATCATTATCAATCAAATCATTATTGATAGGATTTTGGGATAAATCAAACTCCCCTCCTTTTTTCCCGCCAACGGACTATTTTTATTGCTGAACCGTGACAGGCAACCCCTGATAGCCATCAGTTAACTGTGCGACTGGTGGAAATTTGTGTTGCGAATACGATTGCTATTAGTGTGAGTTTTGTTACATTTTTATGGCATATAATGAAACGCTGTTTTCATTTTCTTTTTTTGTTTCAGCGTCGTATAATGCCCACCGATTCTTTCTTGAATGGTTTCAGCGCATTGGACTGCACAACTAAACGCATAAAATACTGCTCCTTTTTATGGGCTGAACCGCCAGCACACTTTCTTCTGCACGCTCTTTTGTTGTCATCTATTCTTAGAGCTTGGCATAGCAACTTTCGCAATACAGGTTTGACTCCACGGCGGCATGCCAACGGAGCGAGTTTTCCATATCCTTCACAACTTAAAGACTAAAACTTTCATGAAAAAGACCAAAATTGTTTGCACCATCGGTCCGAAAACCGAATCCGAAGAGATGCTGTCCAAAATGCTGGACGCGGGCATGAACGTCATGCGTCTGAACTTCTCTCACGGTGACTATGCTGAACACGGTCAACGCATCCAGAACCTGCGTAACGTGGTGAGCAAAACCGGTAAGACAGCCGCTATCCTGCTGGACACCAAAGGTCCGGAAATTCGTACCATCAAGCTGGAAGGCGGCAATGACGTCTCCCTGAAAGCGGGCCAGACCTTCACCTTCACCACCGACAAATCCGTAGTCGGCAACAGCGACATCGTGGCAGTTACCTATGAAGGTTTCACCACTGACCTGTCCGTCGGTAACACCGTACTGGTAGACGATGGTCTGATCGGTATGGAAGTCACCGCCATCGAAGGTAAAAACGTTATCTGTAAAGTGCTGAACAACGGCGACCTGGGCGAAAACAAAGGCGTTAACCTGCCGGGCGTTTCCATTGCCCTGCCGGCACTGGCAGAAAAAGACAAACAGGACCTAATCTTCGGTTGCGAGCAAGGCGTCGATTTCGTTGCCGCTTCCTTTATTCGTAAGCGTTCTGACGTGGTGGAAATTCGTGAGCACCTGAAAGCCCACGGCGGTGAGAACATTCAGATCATCTCCAAGATTGAAAACCAGGAAGGCCTGAACAACTTCGACGAAATCCTCGAAGCGTCTGACGGCATCATGGTTGCTCGTGGCGACATGGGCGTTGAGATCCCGGTTGAAGAAGTTATCTTCGCACAGAAAATGATCATCGAAAAATGTATCCGCGCACGTAAAGTGGTTATCACCGCGACTCAGATGCTGGATTCCATGATCAAAAACCCGCGTCCGACCCGCGCAGAAGCCGGCGACGTCGCTAACGCCATCCTCGACGGTACCGATGCGGTAATGCTGTCTGGCGAATCCGCTAAGGGTAAATACCCGCTGGAAGCGGTCACCATCATGGCGACCATCTGCGAACGTACCGACCGCGTGATGACCAGCCGTCTGGAGTTCAACAACGACAACCGTAAACTGCGTATCACTGAAGCAGTGTGCCGTGGCGCTGTAGAAACGGCTGAAAAACTGGAAGCACCGCTGATTGTGGTCGCAACCAAAGGCGGTAAATCTGCACGTGCCGTACGTAAATACTTCCCGGATGCGACCATCCTGGCGCTGACCACCAACGAAACCACCGCCCGTCAGCTGGTGCTGACCAAAGGCGTTGTGCCGCAGCTGGTTGCACAGCTGGACTCCACCGATGACTTCTACCGTCTCGGCAAAGAGCTGGCGGTACAGAGCGGCCTGGCGCGTAAAGGCGACGTGGTTGTGATGGTATCTGGTGCGCTGGTACCGAGCGGAACGACCAATACCGCTTCCGTACACGTGCTGTAATCTTTTACAAGTTAATTATTTTTATAAAACGCCTCTTCGGAGGCGTTTTTTTTATTCAATCCTTAGCTCCTCTTAATAAAAATGCAAATCGGAATTTACTATTTAATAAGAGATTATCTAAGATGAATCCGATGGAAGCGTGCTGTTTTCACAAAGAATTTTTAACTCGCCTGTCAAATTCGATGCTTCTTTGAGCGAACGATCAAAAATAAGCGTATTACCGTAAAAAAATATTCTCATCCCAAAAAAGTTTGTGTAATACTTGTAACGCTACATGGAGATTAACTCAATCTAGAGGGTATTAATAATGAATCGTACTAAACTGGTACTGGGCGCGGTAATCCTGGGTTCTACTCTGCTGGCTGGTTGCTCCAGCAATGCTAAAATCGATCAGCTGTCTTCTGACGTTCAGACTCTGAACGCTAAAGTTGACCAGCTGAGCAACGACGTGAACGCAATGCGTTCCGACGTTCAGGCTGCTAAAGACGACGCAGCACGCGCTAACCAGCGCCTGGACAACGCTGCTACCAAATACCGTAAGTAATAGTATTTGTAGCTGTGTTATAAAAATGGCGCACATTGTGCGCCATTTTTTTTGTCTGCCGTTTGCCGTTCCCTTCCCTGTTTATCCATCCGTTATTGCGTGACCCGCGTTTCTGACGCCGTCGCCGGCGTACCGTTCAGGACTGACTGCACCGAACTGGCCCCACTCGCATCAGGCGTCGCCCCGGTTGAAACCACCACCGGAACCCCCATGCGACGATGCATCGCTTTATCCGCCATCGCTTTATCCGTTCCCTTGTCGTTGGCGAACTGCGCGTAGCCTTCCGGCAGCACGTAGGCAATGGTCTGCGGGTTCTGCGTTTCGCTCTGGGTCATCGGGCGATGCACTTCCAGATAGCGCGTGCCGTTCGATTCGATGGAGAACTTCACCGGCTGGTTGATCACCCGCACCGGCGTGCCCACGCGAACCTGGGCAAACAGCGCTTTAATATCGTCGGTAAACATCCGCATGCAGCCGGAGCTGACGCGCAGCCCGACGCTGTTCTGCGCATTGGTACCGTGAATCAGGTATTCGCCGTTACCGTACGCCAGGCGCAGGGCAAAGCGGCCTAATGGGTTGTTCGGCCCGGCCGGCACCACCGCCGGTAAGGTGATGCCTTTTTCCAGCGAGCGCTGGCGAATACCGGCGGTCGGGGTCCAGGTCGGATTAGGAATTTTTTGCCCGACGCGGGTGGTCATCTCCGGCGTTTCAAGCCCGAGTTGCCCAATCCCTAACGGATAGACCTGCACCGTGTTGCCGTCCGGCGGGAAATAATAGAGCCGCAGCTCTGCCAGGTTCACCACAATCCCTTCACGCGGCACATCGGGCAGTAGCAGCTGTAGTGGAATAAGCATCTGCGTCCCGGGCTGTGGGACGGGTGCAACGGTGTTGTTGGCTTCCAGCAGGATCATCGCCGCGGTGTCAAAGCGCCGGGCAATGGTTTGCAGGCTGTTATCGCCCTCCTGCACCGTGTAGGTCTGATTCTGTCCCACCAGACGGCTACCGTTGGCCGGTAATGTGTATTCAACCGCTCTGGCGGCCTGAGACGCGCCGAGAGCACCTAAAAGCATAAGAGTGAGTAGAGACGCGCGTTTCATACTGAGTTTCCCTCTTAGTCACTGACAGGCCGTCAGAAAGTTGAACCACCCGCGAGACGGATACCCCGTCTCGCTTAACAGAATGAAAGCTTCAACAATAGTTTAGCTAAAAGTGAGAGCCTGCGCGCGAATTGCGCGGATCATTGCTTCCAGCCCCTGCGAGCGCGAGGGCGTGAGGTGTTGCGTGAGCGCCATTTTTTCAAACCACGGGCGCACGTCGAAATCAGTGATGTCTTTGGCGGTCATCTGGTCATACAGAATGAACACCACGGCGATCAACCCTTTGACAATCGCGGCGTCGCTATCCCCGCGCAGCGAAAGCACGCCGCCGTCACGCTGCTCCACCACAATCCACACCTGGCTCTGGCAGCCCTGAATGATGTGTTGCGCGGTATGTTCTTCAGCCGGCAGCGGTGCCAGGCGCTGGCCGAGCTCGATTATATAGAGGTACTTCTCTTCCCAGTTGGCGCAACGACTAAAGTTGCGCAGCAGTTTGTCTTTATCCGGTAACGCCGCCATGATTGCTTCCTTTAGCCTAATAGCGTGTGGATGCGCTGTAGTCCTGCGACCAGCCGATCCACCTCTTCCGTCGTATTGTACATCGCCAGCGATGCCCGACACATTGCCGGCACCTGATAGAACGCCATCAGCGGCATCGCGCAGTGGTGACCGGTGCGTATCGCAATGCCGTAGTTATCGAGGAAGCTGCCCACGTCGTAGGCGTGATGTTTGCCAAGGTTAAAGGCAATCACGCCCAGGCGATGGTCAGGCCCATAAATGGTCAGATCGGGCACGTTCTTCAGCGCCTGTAGCGCATAGTGCATCAGTGTCTGCTCATACTCGGCAATCTGGGTCAGGCCCAGCGCGTTAATATACTCGAAGGCCGCCCCGAGGCCGATAATGCCGCCGGTATTGGGCGTTCCCGCCTCAAAGCGCCACGGCGCTTTCGCCCAGGTGGTTCCTTCGGTCAGACTGACGGTGGCAATCATCGCCCCGCCGCCTTCCCACGGCGGCATCGCCTGCAGCAGCGCCTCTTTGACATACAGGACGCCAATCCCGGTGGGGCCATACAGCTTGTGTCCGGAAAAGACATAAAAATCGCAGTCCAGCGCCTGAACGTCGACCGCATGGTGCATCACCGCCTGTGCGCCATCGACCAGGACTTTAGCCCCATGCTGATGGGCCAGCGGGATCAGGGCCGCCAGCGGGTTTTCCGTGCCCAGCACGTTGGAAACCTGAGTAATCGCCAGCAGCCGGGTACGATCATCGAACAGGCCAGGGATCGCGTCCAGCTGCAAGGTGCCGTCTGGATTGAGCGGAATGACCCGCAGCTCTGCCCCAACCCGGGCGCACAGCATCTGCCACGGCACGATATTGGCGTGGTGCTCCATGGCGCTGATGATAATGTTATCTCCGGCACCAACGTTGGCATTCCCCCAGCTGTTGGCCACCAGATTGATCCCTTCGGTGGTCCCGCGCACGAACACCAGCTCTTCTGCAGAGCGGGCATTCAGGAAGTTGGCCGCCTGCTGGCGCACCTGCTCCATCCGCGCCGTGGCTTCCGCGCTGAGGGTGTGGATACCACGGTGAACGGCGGCGTAGCCATGGCGATAAAACTCCGCCTCGGCGCGAATCACCGCCTCTGGTTTTTGCGCGCTGGCGGCGCTGTCGAGATAGGCCAGCGGCTGACCGTTAACCTCCCGGCTGAGCACCGGAAAATCCGCGCGTATCCGTTCGGCAGAAAATGTCATGCTGATTCCTCCGGTAAACGTTGGCCAATGCGCGCCAGAATGGCAGCCCTGAGCGTGTCATCGGCGACCGCTTCCGTCAGTTCGGCGGCGAAAGCGTAGAGGATCATGTGCTGCGCCGCCTGCCCGGAGATACCGCGCGAACGCAGATAGAACAGCTGTTCGTCGTCGATCCGCCCGATGGTGGCGCCGTGGCTGCACTTGACGTCATCGGCATAGATTTCCAGCTGCGGCTTGGTATCCACTTCAGACAGGCGCCCCAGCAGCAAATTGTTGTTGGTCATCTGACCATCGGTTTTAATCGCGTGTTTCGCGACATTGATCAGGCCGTTAAAGACCGCCCGCCCTTTATTGTTGACGATGGTCTTGTGCAGCTGGCGGCTATTGCAGTAGCCCACCTGATGGTCCAGCCAGGTGCGGCTGTCGCACACTTCATTGTTCACCGGCATCGCCAGCGAGTTGATCCGCAGATCGCTGTTCTCGCCCTGCAGCCGGGTGCTGGTGTGGTGACGCAACACCGCGCCGCCGAGCAGGAAACTGCTGCTAAAGGCCGAGGCATCACGGCCAAGCGTAAGGTCATTGTGGGAGAAGTGATAGCTCCGGGCATTTTCAAACGCCAGCTTGAGATGCTGCAGGTGGGCGTTATCCGCCACCGTCATGGTCAGGCGCGCACCGGTAAAGTGGCGCTGTTCATCGAGGCTCAGATAGTGTTCGACGATGGTCGCTTCGGCACCGCTCTCCAGCTCAAGATGGTGGCGGTAATGGGCGCTGTTCATCTCGCCACCCGCCAGACCACGCGTCACATGCATCAGCAGCAGCGGCTTTTCCGGGCGCTGATGGCGTTTAACGCGGATGCGGGTCACCGTCTGCGCCAGGCTTTCGGTAAGGTGCAGGAAGACTTCCGGCTGTAGCGCCTCGGGGAGCCCCTGGCGCTGGTTGTCGACGCTGACCTCATAACCACTGCCGGCCAGATCGTCGCTCAGCGCTGGGCTAAACTGTCCGTCGATAAACACCAGACGCCAGGCATCCAGCCCCAGCGCGCGTTCGTCCCGCTGCGCCGCGCTGAAGTCGCCGGGCTGCAGGGCCACGAAGGTCTCGTTGCACAGCGCCTCCAGCGGCGTATATTTCCACTCTTCATGTTTGCGCGTCGGCAGGCCAAGACGCAGCACCTGCTGGAGATGCTGGCGGGCCTCTGGGGTGCGCTGCGCGCCCTGCGCCTCAAACAGATGGTGCCATTGCTGCAATGTGTTACTGCTGTTCGGTAAGCCAGCCATAGCCCTGCTCCTCCAGCTGTTTGACCAGCGTAAAATCACCGGATTTGACGATCCGCCCTTGATAGAGCACGTGCACAAAGTCCGGCTTGATGTAGTCGAGAATACGCTGGTAGTGCGTCACAATAATAAACGCGCGCTTGCCGTCGCGAAGCGCGTTGACGCCTTCAGAGACGATTTTCAGGGCATCGATGTCCAGCCCGGAATCGGACTCATCAAGGATGCACAGCTCCGGCTCCAGCACCGCCATTTGCAGGATGTCATTACGCTTTTTCTCGCCGCCGGAGAAACCGACGTTGACCGAACGGGTCAGTAAATCTTCCGGCATCTTCAGCAACTGAATTTTCTCTTCCATCAGGTCCTGGAAGTCGAAACGGTCCAGCGCCTCCTGACCACGATATTCGCGTACCGCGTTGAGCGCGGTTTGCAGAAAGAACTGGTTGCTGACGCCGGGGATTTCGACCGGGTACTGGAAGGCCATGAAGATCCCTTCGCCCGCGCGATCTTCCGGCGCGAGGCTCAGCAGATCTTTGCCTTTAAACTCCACGCTGCCGCCGGTGACTTCATAGTCTTCCCGTCCGGCAAGGGTCGCGGAGAGCGTACTTTTCCCGGAGCCGTTCGGCCCCATAATGGCATGCACTTCGCCAGGACGGATTTCCAGATCCAGGCCACGCAGGATCGATTTGTCTTCAACGGCAACCTGCAAGTTTTTAATACTTAACATCTTGTTTCCCTTAATTCGTGTCGCCTGGCGCTTAGCCGACGCTGTGTTCCAGACTGATAGCCAGCAGTTTTTGCGCCTCGACGGCAAATTCCAGCGGCAGTTCTGAGAAGACGTCTTTACAGAAGCCGTTGACGATCATCGAGATAGCATCGTCTTCGCTGATCCCGCGCTGCAGGCAGTAGAACAACTGGTCTTCGCCGATCCGCGAGGTGGTCGCTTCGTGCTCAAGCTGCGCGCTGTTGTTGCGGCATTCAACGTACGGGAAGGTATGCGCCGCGCAGTCCGGCCCAATCAGCATCGAGTCACACTGGGTGAAGTTGCGCGCATTGGTGGCGGTGGGCATGATTTTCACCAGCCCCCGGTAGCTGTTCTGGCTTTTCCCGGCGGAGATCCCTTTCGAGATGATCGTCGAGCGGGTGTTTTTGCCGATATGAATCATTTTGGTGCCGGTGTCTGCCTGCTGGTGACCGCTGGTCAGGGCGACGGAGAAGAACTCGCCGATCGAGTTATCACCGCGCAGAATGCAGCTCGGGTACTTCCAGGTGATGGCGGAACCGGTCTCGGACTGTGTCCACGACATTTTGCTGTTCTCGCCTTCGCACAGCGCACGCTTGGTGACGAAGTTGAGGATCCCGCCGGTGTTGTTATCCCCGGGGAACCAGTTCTGCACCGTGGAATATTTCACTTCGGCGTCTTTGTGAATAATCACTTCGACCACCGCCGCGTGCAGCTGATAGCTGTCGCGCACCGGCGCCGAGCAGCCTTCGATATAGCTGACGTAGCTCCCCTCATCGGCCACCAGGATGGTTCGTTCGAACTGGCCGGTTTTTTCGGCGTTGATGCGGAAGTAGGTGGACAGCTCCATCGGGCAACGAACGCCTTTTGGCACGTAGATAAAGGTGCCGTCAGAGGCCACCGCCGCATTCAGCGCGGCAAAGAAGTTGTCGTTGCTCGGTACCACGGTCCCGAGATATTTTTTCACCAGCTCCGGGTGGTCGTGAATAGCCTCCCCGAACGAGCAGAAGATAATCCCCTGCTCCGCCAGTTTTTCGCGATAGGTGGTCGCCACCGACACCGAGTCAAAAATCGCGTCGACCGCCACTTCTCGCCCTTCACGGACCGGGACGCCCAGCAGATTAAAGGCCTCTTCGACCTCCTGCGTCAGGTAGGCCGCCGGGCCGGTTTGCTGTACCGCACCGGGCTCGGATGCGCAGGTGTCATCGCAGTTACCGCAGGACGGTGCGGAGTAATAGCTGTAATCCTGGTAATTCAGTTGCTCATAATGCGCTTTCAGCCAGTGCGGCTCTTCCATCTCCAGCCAGGCGTTAAACGCGCGCAGGCGGAACTCGAGCATCCACTCGGGCTCATTACGACGGGCGGAGATGGCGCGCACCACCTCTTCATTAATGCCTTTCGCCAGCTCATCGGTTTTTAGTTGGGTAAAAAAACCTTCTTTATAATTCAGAGAGCCGTCGGACCAGGTTTTGACATCGTCAGTTGCTTCAGTATTACGAGACATAATTACTCCGCCTGAACCCCAAAGCTTTCACCGCAACCACATTCGTGCTGCGCTTTTGGGTTATGAAACTTAAAGATTTCATTTAATCCTTCCCGGACGTAATCCAGCTCCGTGCCATCGATAAACGGCATGGCCTGCAGCGGCGCCCACAGCTTCGCGCCGTCACGTTCAAACAGCAGATCGTCTTTCGCCGGTTCGGCAATCAGTTCGAGTACGTAGGCAAATCCGGCACAGCCGCTGGTTTTAATCCCCAGACGCAGGCCTTGCTTGTCGGGCTGCTTCGTCACCAAATCGCGAATATGGGCAGCGGCGGTCGGGGTCATCATCAGACCACGCCAGCTAAACTCATCGGGATTGAAGGTTCCAGTATCTAATTCCATCGCTCTACCTCATTGGTTGGCGCCATCAGGGCATGCAGCTATGTTAATGATAACGATTATCACTTCAACCCAGCTGGAGAAGGGATATTCCCTGCTCTGATGCTTTTTTAGCGCTTTTTATAAGCATAGACCCTGCCTCGCAGGTTAACAGCGGACTATTTACAAACGTAATGCATTGATAAATAGATAGTTAATGAGGATATAAGCGGGTGTTCGGGCGCAAGATAAAAGATGCATCGGAAATGCCTATTTTTGAAATAGAAAATGGCACCTTCTGTGAACAACAGGCATAACAAAATCAATGAATTAATTGTGAATAACGTTTTTCAGTGGTTATTTCATCCATTACCAACCAGAACAATCTATAAACATCGGTCGGGAAGATTGTTAGTTATCCGGAAAAATGAAGCGGCGATTCAGATAAATTCGGACAAAACCCTGGATTAAAGCGTATTAGTCTACTGGTAACTTGATGTACAATTCCCGCTTAAATTTCCTACAGTTTTCGGCCCAATGTCGTCGGAGTCACTGCTCACCCGGAGCTACGCAGTACAGAATGATAGATATCAGTATTATGTCGATGTGCATGGTAGTACTGCTGGTGATGAGCGTACTGCTGAACTAAATTAGCCCCCTTTCCGCTGTACGCCGCCAGGACTTCACATTCGTGATGAAATGAGGAGTTTTGGAGGATTCGCCCCCCGTGGGATTGTTCGCCAACCAGGTTATCTCTAAGCTTCCAGGCACACTCTAAAGAGGTAACTAAGATGAAAAGAACGATTATTGCTCTGTTAGCCACCGTATCTGTTGTCGCCGCCAGCGCATTTGCGGCAGATAAAACCGAGAGTCCAGCCCCTGCCGACCATTATGCCGGTCAGCCGATGATGGATATGCCCCAGGGCCGCGGCGCGATGCCCATGCCTTTACCACCATTCCCGCCGAGAAAGCCGGTGATATTCTCCGCCACCGTTGCCACCGACAACCCGGCTGAGACCATTAGCAAACTGACTCCGCTGATCCCGACGGATAAAGCCAAACATTATGAAGTGCGTGTGGAAGTGGTTCCCGTCCCTGATATGCCGGAACGCGGCTGAATTCATTCACTGACCTAATCTTTGAAGACAAAAAAAGCTGCCGGTGTTGAGGGCAGCTTTTTATTTTACGTCTAACTTCGTGCTACAAATCTTTATCCTCGTGGCAACCTGCGCCGAGGACGCATGAATGACGACGGGATATTAACTTTTAATCTTTCTGTAGATAAACAGTACAACTAATGCACCAATGACCGCGACTGCAAAGCTGCCGAAATTAAATCCATCGACCTTGCCGAAGCCAAAAAATGTGCTAATCCAACCACCTACAACTGCACCGATAACCCCCAGAACGATAGTGACGATAAAGCCGCCGCCGTCTTTGCCTGGCATAATCCACTTAGCCAAAATACCGGCAATAAGACCAAAAATGATCCAGGAAATGATACCCATAGTTAACTCCGTCCTCTATGTTACTCACAAGTATATCGTTCTTAAATAGTAGCATAAATAACGTGAATGATTCATGAATTATATTTTTAATAGTGATGACTTGCTGCATAAGCAATCATAGTCTACATATCAAGGGGTCATTGTTAATCCGCAAAGGAGTTAAAGATGGGTTATTACGTTATTAAAAAGTCTGAGAAAAGCGTGTCCCAGCCGTGGTATTTCCTGCTCAAAGCCGATAACCACGAAACCATTGCTACCAGTGAAATGTATTCCTCGAAGGATGCAGCGAAAAAGGGGATTGCCTCGGTGCAGAAGAATGGGCCGAGCGATACTATCAAGGATGAGACCGCATCCTGACGCGTAACTGAAGCGAGAAGATAAGGGGGAAACTA
Organism: Enterobacter sp. JUb54; assembly: GCF_014298075.1. Taxonomy (GTDB): domain Bacteria; phylum Pseudomonadota; class Gammaproteobacteria; order Enterobacterales; family Enterobacteriaceae; genus Klebsiella; species Klebsiella lignicola. The sequence goes on along the minus strand of NZ_CP060418.1, from coordinate 903,270 downwards.
CGCCCCCTTATTGGCTAACGAACGGCGCTAAACGCCGTGGGGCGAAGAGAGATGCTCTCTTCGCCGATGACCTCAGACAACCGCGGTGGTGAGCCGCGAAGAACAGCACAAACGCCCCTGTTCATCAGAGATATCAATCTGCCACACCTGATGACGAGAGCCGACATGGAGCGCCCGGCATACGCCGCGCACCCGGCCGCCGCGCACCGAACGAATGTGGTTGGCATTGACCTCCAGCCCCACCACTTTTTGCTCACCCTCACTGCACAAATAGCCGGCAACCGAGCCGAGCGTTTCCGCCAGGACCACAGAGGCCCCGCCGTGCAGCAGACCAAACGGCTGATGCGTGCGCTGATCCACCGGCATGGTGGCTTCGATAGTCTCATCGGTAAAGACATCAAAATGAATATCCAGCAGCCCGACCATGTTGCCTTCGCCCATACCGTTGAGCTGTTCCAGCGTTGTCTGACGTTTCCAAATCATCCAATAATCTCCAGCAGCGCCTGCAGCGGATGACGAACCCCGCTGCCTTCAATACGCTTCACCTGACTACGACAGGAGTATCCGGTCACCAGGCAACGATTGCGCGGTAAACGCTGAATCGCCTGTTGCCAGGAAAGCGCGTAGATATCCAGCGAGTTGGCATGGTTTTTCACCTCATGGCCATAGGTCCCGGCCATACCACAGCAGCCAACGCTGACGTTTTCCAGCTTCGCGCCAAAGCGCGCAAAAATCTCAGCCCACTGCTTCGGCGCGGCGGGTAGCGCCGTCACTTCGGTGCAGTGACCAAACAGATACCACGCTTCCCCGCTGCAATCCTGCTCGCGGGTCTCCGGCAGCGCTTTGGGCAGCCACTCGTGGACCAGCATCACGTGGAAATCGCCGCGCTTGTCGCCCAGCACCTGGTTGTACTCATCGCGATAACACAGCACCAGCGCCGGGTCGACGCCAACCATCGGCATGCCCAGCTGCGCCACGCGGTTGAGGAAATCTGCAGTCTTTTGCGCCGTGCGGGCAAAGCGCGACAGGAAGCCTTTGATGTGCTGGGCCTTGCCGTTCGGTGAAAACGGCAGCAGCACCGGCTGGTAGCCAACCTTTTCAACCAGACGGACGAAATCCGCCACCACCTGCGCGTCGTAGTAGCTGGTGAACGGATCCTGCACCACCAGCACCATCCTGGCTTTTTGCTCCGCGCTGAGGGTTTCCAGCAGCTCCAGAGTCATGTTCGCCGAACGATGCCCGACCATTTGTTGCTTCAGCGACGGCGTCGAGAGTAACGGCAGATCGACCATGCCGATATGCTTCTCGGAAAGCTTGCGCACCCACGGCTGATTAATAAAGAAGTTGAAGGTCTTCGGCGCATGAGCCATCAGCGGCGCGTAGGACTCGACCGTCGCCACCAGGTGGTCGCGCACCGGCCGCAGATAGCGGCTGTGATAGAGCTGCAGGAAACGCGAGCGGAACTCCGGCACGTCAATTTTAATCGGGCACTGGGTTGAACAGGCTTTACAGGCCAGACAGCCGGACATCGCCTCTTTCACTTCGTGAGAGAAATCATACTCGCCCTTGCGCGCATGCCAGCTATTGCGGGTACGCTCCACCAGGGTACGCAGGCTGGCGCGTTTTTCCGGCAGCCCCTTCTCCAACTGATTCGGGTCAACGCCGCGGTCGGCCAGCAGGCGCAGCCATTCGCGCACCAGCGTTGCCCGCCCTTTCGGCGAATGGATACGGTGATTGCTGACCTTCATTGACGGACACATCGGGCTTTTCACGTCAAAGTTAAAGCACAACCCGTTACCGTTACACTCCATCGCCCCACGCCAGGAGGTGCGCACCGCGATAGGGATCTGGCGATCCCAGGTGCCGCGCTTCACCGCGTCCACCTTCATCATCGGCGCGTCCACGCCTTCCGGCGGACAGATTTTGCCCGGATTGAGGCGGTTATGCGGATCGAACGCCGCTTTAATTTTGCGCAGCTCGCTGTACAGGGCCTCGCCAAAGAAGGCCGGGCTGTATTCCGCCCGGAACCCTTTGCCGTGTTCACCCCACAGCAGGCCGCCGTATTTTGCCGTCAGGGCCACGACCTCGTCGGAGATCTGCTTCATCAGCACTTCTTGCTGCGGATCGCACATATCCAGCGCCGGGCGGACGTGCAGCACGCCGGCATCCACGTGGCCGAACATGCCGTAGCTCAGGCCGTGCCCGTCCAGCAGAGCACGAAACTCAACGATATAGTCGGCAAGATGTTCCGGCGGGACGCAGGTATCTTCGGCGAACGGAATCGGCTTGGCGGCGCCTTTGGCGTTCCCCAGCAGGCCGACCGCTTTTTTACGCATCGCGTAGATTCGCTCCACGCCGTCCAGCTCGTTACACACTTGCCAGCCGATGACGCCGGCCTCGCTGGCGGCGATCAGTTCATCCAGGCGCTGGCACAGCGTGGTCACCTGGTCGTCGATAAGCGGTGCTTCATCGCCGGCAAATTCGACAATATTCAGCCCCAGCATCTCTTTATCCGGGACATCGGTGATCAGCTCGCTGACCGAGTGCCAGACGATATCTTCCCGCGCCAGGTTAAGCACTTTCGAGTCGACGGTTTCCACCGACAGCGCTTTTGCCTCGACCATAAACGGCGCGTTGCGTAACGCCGAGTCAAAGGAGTCATATTTGATATTTACCAGACGGCGCACTTTCGGCAGGCGGGTAATGTCCAGGCGCGCTTCGGTGATAAAGGCCAGCGTCCCTTCCGAACCGGTGAGAATCCGCGTCAGGTCGAACTCGCTCATATCGTCATTAAAGACGTGGCGCAGGTCGTAGCCGGTCAGGAAGCGGTTCAGTTTGGGGAATTTATCGATGATCAGCTGACGCTGCGCTTTACAGCGCTGGTATACCGTCCGGTAAATGCGCCCTATCGCCGACTGCTCCTGGCTTAGCGTTTCAGCCAGCGCTACGGGGACCGCCTGGGTATCAAGAATGTCGCCGCCCATCAGCACCGAGCGAACGCCCAGCACATGGTCTGAGGTTTTGCCATATACCAGCGATCCCTGGCCGGAGGCGTCGGTGTTGATCATCCCGCCCAGCGTCGCACGGTTGCTGGTCGACAGTTCCGGGGCAAAAAAGTAGCCGTAGGGTTTCAGATATTGGTTGAGCTGATCTTTAATCACCCCCGCTTCAACCCGCACCCACCCTTCTTCAGGGTTAATTTCGAGGATGCGGTTCATATAGCGGGACATATCGACAATGATCCCGGCGTTCAGCGCCTGACCATTGGTTCCCGTGCCGCCGCCGCGTGGGGTAAAGACCAGTGATTTAAAACGTTCTTCCGCCGCGATCCTTGCCAGCAAAACCACATCTGCCGTTGAGCGGGGAAATAATATTGCATCCGGCAGCAGCTGATAAACGCTGTTATCTGTCGCCATGGTTAGCCTGTCGGCGTAACTTGTGGCGGTATCGCCGGTAAATCCTTGTTGCTCCAGTACCTGCAAAAAATTCAATACCAGTTGAACGACACCTGGTGCTTGAGAAATTTGTGGGATCATAACGCTTGACCCTGCCTGACTATGTTGTGTTGTATAAACTTCATCCTTCAGACTGCCTCTCGTTGGCGCATTGGTGTGCGAGCCCGGGATGATTTTATGTATGGCTAATATACCCAAAATATTTCGAGTTGCTTGTAGGCGGCAAGGCCGTGAATCCCCAGGAGCTTACTCAGGTAAGTGACTGGGGTGAACGGGTGCAGCCAACACCCAAGCAACTTGAAGTATGACGGGTATAAACGATTGCGTAGCGCACTCAACTTTTTATCACATTTTTTTCATATGCGCCCACCAGATTTATGTGCAAAATCAGGCCCGTGAAATTATTGATATTATTATCAGTACATGGATTTACGCAGCGTCAGCATTTTGACGCCACTGGAAAGGTAAAATTTCTCTATGATTAACGATCGCCAGCCCCGGGATATACCGCAAGTTCTGCTGTCGGTACTGTTCTTGTCCCTGATAATTATCTCCTGCTTATGGGTGGTACAACCCTTTATTCTGTCTTTCGCCTGGGCAGGCACCGTCGTCATTGCCACCTGGCCGGTGCTGTTACGCCTGCAGCGTGTGCTGTTTGGTAAACGTGCCCTCGCCGTGCTGGTGATGACCATATTGCTGTTTTTACTGTTCGTGATCCCCATTGCGCTGCTGGTCAACAGCCTGGTGGATAACAGCGCGCCGTTGATCAAAATCATCTCCAGCGGCAACGTCAGCCTGCCAGATCTGGCCTGGCTCAACAGTATTCCATTGATTGGTAATAAACTTTACGCGGCCTGGCATGGCCTGCTGGATATGGGCGGCGCGGCCATTATGGCTAAGATTCGCCCCTATATCGGCACCACCACCACCTGGTTTGTCGGCCAGGCGGCGCATATTGGCAAGCTGCTGGTGTACTGCGGTCTGATGCTGCTGTTCAGCGCCCTGCTGTACTGGCAGGGTGAAAAGGTCGCCTACGGTTTGCGCTATTTTGCCACCCGTCTGGCGGCTAAACGCGGCGATGCGGCCGTGCTGCTGGCCGGTCAGGCGGTTCGCGCCGTGGCGCTGGGCGTCGTGGTCACCGCGCTGGTCCAGGCGGTGCTGGGCGGGATTGGTCTGGCCATCAGCGGCGTACCTTACGCCGCGTTGCTGACCGTGGTGATGATCTTCACCTGTCTGGTGCAGCTGGGGCCATTGATTGTGCTGATCCCGTCGATTATCTGGCTCTACTGGACCGGGGATACCACCTGGGGCACGGTGCTGCTGGTGTGGAGCTGCGTCGTCGGCACTATGGATAACGTTATCCGCCCGATGCTGATTCGAATGGGCGCCGACCTGCCGATGATCCTGATTCTTTCCGGCGTTATCGGGGGCCTGATCGCCTTCGGGATGATTGGTTTGTTTATCGGCCCAGTGCTGCTCGCCGTCTCCTGGCGCCTGTTCGACGCCTGGCTGCATGAGGTTCCGCCGCCGCCAAAAGATCCGGATCAAGTGCTCGCCGAACTGGAAGAGCTCAATGCGGTGAATAACAGCTGCGAGAAGTAAAAAATGAGGCGGGGAAACCCGCCTTAAATATAAGAAAATCTAATAAAAACACCCTTAACCTTCACCTTCTTCGCCGTATTTCCCGCCATTCTCACAATCATACTTCACACCAATTTAACTATTGAGATGAATCCGATCGACGCATTAATCAGCGATATCTACTATTAGGGCACGGTTATGAATCAATACGTTGATTTATAAGCATGGAAATCCCCTGAGTGAAACAACGAATTGCTGTGTGTAGTCTTTGCCCATCTCCCACGATGGGCTTTTTTTTATCCTGCTGCCTCAGATGATTCTGATGCGGACCTGTTTCCAGAGTCACAGGCCGCCTCTGTCGAATAAATACCTGAACGTTTAGCTCACTTCACAGCGGCTCATCATCTGCCAGTGTTGCGGCAGTTCACGGACCTGGCCGCGTACGGTCACGGTGGCCGTGCCACGGATATCCGCCGAAGATGCGCCGATCTGCAGTTCAAACTCGCCCGGCTCGACAATACGCTTGCCGTCACGGCGGGTGAAGTTCAGCATATCGACCGGCACGGAGAAGGTCAGCGTGGCGCTGGCACCGGCGTCAATCGTCACCCGCTGGAAGGCTTTGAGCTCCTGCAGCGGACGCACCATCGACGCCACTTTATCGCGAACGTATAGCTGGACGACTTCACTCCCGTGACGATCGCCGCGGTTGCGTACCGTCACCTGAAGGGCGATTTCCCCGTCCGACGCCACCTGGGACGCCAGCAGCTCGGGCTGGCCGTACTCAAAGGTGGTCCAGCTTTGCCCGTAGCCAAACGGATACCGTGAGCCAAAGTGGAAAGCAAACGGTGTTCCGCCGCTTTTGAGCTTGTGGTTGTAGTAATAAGGCATCGCACCGGCGCTTTTCGGCACGCTGACCACCAACCGCCCTTGCGGCTCCTCACGCCCGGTAAGTACGTCGGCGATGGCCCATCCACCCTCTTGTCCTGGCGCCCAGGCCATCAGCAATGCCGCCACGTGGTCCTCAAGCCCCTGCAGGTGATAAGGCCGCCCGCCGGTCATCACCACAATTACCGGTTTACCGGTGGCGACCAGCGCCTCCAGCAGCTGCTGCTGTACGCCCGGCAGATTCAGGCTATCGGTATCGGACCCTTCACCGACGGTTCCGCTCTGGAACAGCCCGGCCAGATCGCCCACGCAGGCGACGATAACATCGCTCTGCTGGGCCACGCTGACCGCATCGGGGATCAGGCTGATATCGAACGACACCGGCGAAGTCTGCATCGGTTTGCCGCCGCTGTCGCCGGGGAACACCGGCGCCCCCGCCATGCGCTGCTCGATGATATGGCAGCCTTTGGCGTACTTGACCCGCGCCTCACCCAGCGTGTGGCGCAGAGCCGCCAGCGGCGTGGTCACCTGAGACACCTCATCGACCATATCGCTGATGATCAGATGCACCGGGAAACTGTAGCCGCTGAGCAGCGCCAGCGGATCGTCGGCAGTGGGTCCCACCACCGCAACCCTCGGCTGTCCTTTCAGCGGGAGGATGCCGCGGTTTTCCAGCAGCGTCAGCGAACGGGTAGCCACGTCACGCGCCGCCTGACGGGCCGCAGGTGATTGCAAGGTAATGCCGGCTACATCGGTGTAGGGCTGTTCAAACAGGCCAAGCCGGAACTTCTCCGTCAGGGTACGCCCGACAATTTCATCGATTTTCTCGAGGGTGATCAGCCCCCGCGCCAGCGCCTGCTGTAGATGGCGCGCGCAGTCATCTTTCGGCAGCTCCACGTCAAGCCCGGCGTTGAAGGCCAGCGCAGCGGATTCCGCGGCATCATGGGCAATGCCGTGGTGCTGATGCAGCAGACTGACGCCGCCATAGTCGGCCACGATAATGCCGTCGAAGCCCCACTGCTCGCGCAGGAGGGTGGTCAGCAGGAAGTGGTCGCTGTGACCGGGCTGGTTGTCGATATCATGATAGGCCGGCATCACTGACCCGGCGTTTGCCAGCTTGACCGCCATCTCAAACGGCAGCAGGAAGGTATCGTTGAGTTCGCAAAATCCCAGATGCACCGGCGCATGGTTGCGGGCCCCTTCGCTAAACGAGTGGCCGACGTAGTGCTTCAGGGTTGCCAGCAGGTCGCGCTTTTCCCCCTGTAATCCCTCGACATAGGCGCAGGCCATGACTCCGACCAGCCACGGGTCTTCACCGAAGGTCTCCTCGGTGCGCCCCCAGCGCACGTCGCGTGACACATCCAGCACCGGCGCCAGCCCCTGCTTACAACCTGTCGAGCGCGCTTCAGCGCCGATTTCCCGCGCCGCCCGTGCCACCAGCGCCGGGTCCCAGGTCGAACCGTAGTTGAGCGACGAGGGGAACAACGTCGCCTCTTTACACAGCAGCCCCACCAGGCACTCTTCATGGAACAGCGCCGGGATCCCGAGCCGGGTCTCCTCGACCAGCATTTTTTGCAGGCGGTTGGCCGCGCGTACGCCGCTTTGCGCCGACACAATGTGGGTGCCTAGCGGACGGGTTATCTGCCCGACCCCAAGCATTAAACGTTCGGCCAGAGACGCCTGGGCGCTGACGCCGGCAAACTCGTCGCTCATGTCGCTGCGCTCCCGGTGTTCACCCTCTTCCGCGAGCACCAGCCAGTAGGCGTGCATCTGGGCAATTTTCTCGTCCAGCGTCATGCGCGCCAGCAAATCCGCGACGCGTTCCTGAATCGGGCGACGGGCATCCTGATAAATTTCGGTCATACAATTACTCCTGTAAGGCGGTATTCAGCGCCGGTTGCGCAGTGTCCGTGAGGGTGGTTTCGCGGCGACGGATAAGATCGCGGGCAATGCTGTCCGCCGTGGCGCTATTGAGCTTGTAGAACACCAGCAGCAGCGCCATCGCGATAAACAGAACCGCGGGTATCAAGGTGAACAGGGTATTAATGGTGCTCAGCACCGTCGCCGACTGGGTTGTGGCGTTAGGGATATAGTCGACAATGCCGAGAACCCACCCCACCACCGCGCCCCCCAGCGCAAGGCCGAACTTAATGGCGAACAATGCCGTGGAAAAGACCAGCCCGTCGAGGCGGCGACCGCTGCGATGCTCTTCGTAATCCACGACGTCCGAGAACATGGTCCACTGCAGCGGCGTGGTCAGGTTCTGAATAAAGCTAAAGACCACGTTAACGCCAAATATCAGCCACACCTGATTCGCCGGAATAAAGAAAATAGCCGTGGCAAAACAGACGAAAGTAATAATCGTCCACTGATAGGCGCGGACCCGGTCGAATTTACCCAATAAGCGTTCGGATAATAATGCCCCGAGCAGAGCCGCAATCATTCCGGAGACAATAAACGTAAACACCATATCCGGTCGCTGCATCACGTACTTGACGTAATACATGGTCGCCGACCCGCGTGTAACGACAGCCGTTAATAATAAAATGTTAAACACGAAGATGATTCGCCACTGGCTATTACCGGCCAGCAGTTTGAGGTCTTTTACTAATGAACCGGAGGTATCGCGCGGCGGGGTGAAGCGTTCGCGAGTGAGGAAAAAGCAGCTAAAGAAAAGCACGATGCCAAGCAGCCCCATCAGGCTCATGGCATAAAAATAGCCTTTCTGCGCATTCCCGCCCCCCAGATGAGCCACCAGCGGCAGCGCAATCACGGTGACAATCAGACCGCCGATAAACGATAACGCAAAGCGCCACGATTGCAGCGAATGCCGTTCGTGCGGGTCCATGGTCAGGGAGCCAGGCATCGCGCAGTACGGAACGTTAATCGCCGAATAGATAAAGCTCAGAATGGTGTAGGTCAGGCAGGCGTAAATGATTTTTCCGGTTTCGCCGACGTCCGGCACGTAGAAGGTGATGATGCAGCTGACCCCAAAAGGGATCGCAAACCACAGCAGCCAGGGACGAAAGCGTCCGTGACGAGTCTGGGTACGGTCCACCAGCGCACCGATGCAGGGATCGACCACGGCATCCACCACCCGCACGACTAAAAACATCGTGCCCATAATCGCGGCAGGCAGACCAAATACGTCGGTATAAAAATAGGCCAGAAACAGCGTGGCAGTTTGCCACACCAGCGCGCTGGCCATATCGCCAAGGCCGTAACCAATTTTATTTTTTATCGTCAATACAGAGGAGATAGTCATTATTATCCTTACACGCAAGATAGCGTTTATCACTAAGTCGTTAGTATCAGAATCCGATGACGCGGTATCAGTATTGAGAATGTCCGGCGAGGCAACAATTGTCGAAATTCACTGCGTGATTACGATATTTTGTTTTTTTCTGTTTATGTGACTGACTGCAAATATGCGGTTGAGCATCAGGAAAAGAAAATAAAAAAAATCCCCGTCATTACTGACGGGGATTTTGTGGTTTTAACGCCGGGCTTATTTATTCAGTTCAGCCAGGCCAAGCCAGGTTTGCACGACGGTGTCCGGGTTGAGGGACAGACTGTCGATCCCCTCATCCATCAGCCACGCGGCAAAATCTTCATGGTCTGACGGGCCCTGCCCGCAAATACCGACATATTTACCCTGTTTCTTCGCTGCGCGAATCGCCATCGACAGCAGCGCTTTCACCGCCTCGTTGCGCTCATCAAACAGCTCAGAAACCACGCCGGAATCGCGGTCGAGACCCAACGCCAGCTGCGTCATGTCGTTCGAACCGATAGAGAAGCCGTCAAAATACTCAAGGAACTGATCGGCCAGTAACGCATTCGATGGGATTTCGCACATCATAATGATTTTCAGGCCATTTTCACCACGCTTAAGTCCCTGACGCTCCAGCTCTTCAACCACCGCTTTCGCCTGAGCAACGGTACGTACGAACGGCACCATGATCTCGACGTTGCTCAGCCCCATATCGTTACGCACGCGCTTAACCGCATCACACTCCAGGGCGAAGCAATCGCGGAAGCTGTCGGAGACGTAACGACCGGCGCCGCGGAAGCCAAGCATCGGGTTCTCTTCTTCCGGCTCATAACGCTCGCCGCCGACCAGGTTGGCGTATTCGTTAGATTTAAAGTCAGAGAGACGAACAATTACGCGCTTCGGATAGAACGCCGCGCCGAGGGTAGCGATCCCTTCGGTCAGGCGACCGACGTAGAACTCTCTCGGTGAGTCGTAGCCTTTCATCAGCTCGCGGATTTCGTTCTGCAGCGCAGGCTCCTGGTCATCAAACTCCAGCAGCGCGCGCGGGTGTACGCCAATCATCCGGTTGATGATAAATTCCAGACGCGCCAGACCCACGCCTTCGTTCGGCAGACAGGCGAAATCGAATGCACGGTCCGGGTTACCGACGTTCATCATGATTTTCAGCGGCAGATCCGGCATTTCACCGACGCTGGAGCTCTTGATGCTGAAATCGAGCAGCTCGGCGTACACGTAGCCGGTATCACCTTCGGCGCAGGAGACGGTCACGTTCTGGTTTTCCTGAATGCGATCCGTCGCGTCGCCGCAACCAACCACCGCCGGGATCCCCAGCTCACGGGCAATAATCGCCGCGTGACAGGTACGCCCGCCACGGTTGGTGACGATCGCCGCAGCTTTCTTCATGATCGGTTCCCAGTCCGGGTCGGTCATGTCGGTCACCAGCACGTCGCCCGGCTCGATACGGTTCATTTCACTGATATCGTGAATCACCTTAACCGGACCCGCCCCGATGCGATGGCCGATGGCGCGGCCTTCAGCCACTACCTGACCTTGCGCATGCAGGGTATAGCGTTCCATCACCTGACCGCGGGAACGGACGGTTTCCGGACGCGCCTGCACGATAAACAGCTCACCGGTGTGGCCGTCTTTCGCCCATTCGATATCCATCGGACGGCCGTAGTGCTTCTCGATCTGTACCGCCTGGACGGCCAGCGCCTGCACTTCGTCATCGGTTAACGAGAAAATGTCGCGCTGTTCCTGCGGCACGTCTTCGATACGTACCTGCTTGCCATGCTCCTGGGTCGGCGCATAGATCATGCGGATCTTTTTCGACCCCATGGTGCGGCGCACGATCGCCGGGCGGCCAGCGGCCAGCGTCGGTTTGTGGACATAGAACTCATCCGGGTTCACCGCCCCCTGCACCACCATTTCGCCGAGGCCCCAGGCGGAGGTAATAAACACCACCTGGTCAAAACCGGACTCGGTATCGATGGAGAACATGACGCCGGATGAGGCGAGGTCGGAGCGCACCATCCGTTGAACCCCGGCGGATAACGCCACGCCGCGATGGTCATAACCCTGATGCACGCGATAGGAGATCGCGCGATCGTTAAACAGCGAAGCAAACACGTGCTTCACGGCGACGAGCACGGCATCAAAGCCCTGCACGTTGAGGAATGTCTCTTGCTGCCCGGCGAAGGAGGCGTCCGGCATATCTTCCGCGGTGGCGGAGGAGCGCACGGCAAAGGAGGCCTCGGCATTGTCAGCGGACAGCTGTCGATAAGCATCACGAATGGCGTCTTCCAGTTCGCTCTGGAACGGCGTGTCAATGATCCACTGACGGATCTGGGCGCCCGCTTTCGCTAATGCGGAAACGTCGTCAATGTCGGTTTCATCCAGCAGCTCATAGATGCGCTGGTTAACACCGCTTTGGTCCAGGAACTGATTAAAAGCATCAGCGGTGGTGGCAAAGCCGTTCGGTACGGAAACACCCATACCGGACAGATTCGTAATCATTTCACCAAGGGAGGCATTTTTGCCCCCAACTCTGTCTACATCATTCATGCCGAGTTGGTTATACCAAAGCACCAGCGGTGACGAGCCATTGTTGGACATCGAGACAATCCTTTTGTGATTTAATACCAGTGATAAAAAACTCACGATCAACTACGGGATTTATCCTGACATATTTATGCGGCTTAAAAAAACGGTGAATCGTTCAAGCAAATTATTTTTCCTGTTTTAGGACAGTTCCAGCAATATACCTAAGCCAATGATTCTGCTGAAATCTGCTGCAATTTGATACAGAATCCAGAAAAAACAGAAAACTGAACCATCCTTTTCATTAAAAATAAAAATACCGTTTCATTTTTAAAATGAGACAAGCCGAGGGGGGATATGCTTAAATTTAATATCTGCTTTCAGGTAATTAAACTCATTATACCGGATGGTCAAAAATGGAAAGTGCTGTAGATCGCCACGTATTTTATATTTCTGACGGTACTGCCATTACGGCAGAAGTGCTGGGGCATGCGGTGATGTCGCAATTTCCTGTTGCCATCAGCAGCTTTACCCTGCCGTTTGTCGAAAATGTCAGTCGCGCGCGGGCCGTCAAGGAGCAGATTGACACCATCTACCAGCAGACCGGCATCCGTCCGCTGGTGTTCTACTCCATCGTGATCCCGGAAATTCGCGATATCATCGTGCAAAGCGAGGGTTTTTGTCAGGATATCGTGCAGGCGCTGGTGGCTCCGCTACAGCAGGAGCTGCGTCTCGACCCGACCCCCATCGCCCATCGGACCCACGGCCTGACGCCGGGTAACCTCAATAAATACGATGCCCGTATTGCGGCCATCGACTACACCCTCGCCCACGATGACGGTATTTCGTTGCGTAACCTCGATCAGGCACAGGTGATTCTGCTCGGGGTGTCCCGTTGCGGTAAAACCCCTACCAGCCTCTACCTGGCCATGCAGTACGGCATCCGCGCGGCGAACTATCCGTTTATCGCCGACGATATGGATAATTTAATCCTGCCGGCCTCCCTTAAGCCGTTGCAGCATAAGCTGTTCGGACTGACCATTAACCCGGAGCGCCTCGCCGCTATCCGCGAGGAACGTCGCGAAAACAGCCGCTATGCTTCGATGCGCCAGTGCCGGATGGAAGTCACCGAGGTGGAAGCGCTGTACCGCAAGAATAAAATTCCCTGCCTGAATAGTACCAATTATTCGGTTGAAGAAATTGCCACTAAAATCATGGACATCATGGGGCTGAATCGAAGAATGTACTAATGAGCTAGTGCATTGGATAAAATATGTTTATGCTATCACCCGTGGCCTATACAGGATCATGACCTGCTCTTGCAATAAGCAGAGATTGGTTTATCGTGATGCGCATCACTTCCCGGCATTTTCGCCGCGGAAGAAACAGATTTTTGAGACTCCAATGAATAAAACAGACGAATTGCGTACCGCGCGCATTGAAAGCCTGGTGACGCCCGCGGAACTGGCGCAGCGCCACCCGGTGTCTGCCGATGTTGCGGCGCACGTCGCCGCCTCCCGCCGTCGGATAGAAAAGATCCTTAATGGTGAAGATCGCCGCCTGCTGGTGATTATCGGCCCGTGCTCCATTCACGATACCGACGCGGCGATGGACTATGCCCGCCGCCTGCAGGAGATGCGTGAGCGTTACCAGCCGCAGCTGGAAATCGTGATGCGCACCTACTTTGAAAAACCGCGTACCGTGGTGGGCTGGAAAGGGTTAATTTCCGATCCTGACCTCAATGGCAGCTACCGGGTAAACCATGGTATCGAACTGGCACGCCAGCTGCTGCTGCAGGTGAACGAGCTGGGCGTCCCCACCGCAACCGAGTTTCTCGATATGGTGACCGGACAGTTTATTGCCGACCTGATTAGCTGGGGCGCCATCGGCGCGCGTACTACCGAAAGCCAGATCCACCGTGAAATGGCCTCGGCGCTCTCCTGCCCGGTAGGCTTCAAAAACGGTACCGATGGCAACACCCGCATCGCTGTTGACGCCATTCGCGCCTCCCGCGCCAGCCATATGTTCCTGTCGCCGGATAAACAGGGACAGATGACGATCTATCAGACCAGCGGCAACCCGTATGGCCATATCATCATGCGCGGCGGGAAACGGCCGAATTATCACGCGGAAGATCTTGCCGCGGCCTGCGAGGCGCTGCGCGAGTTTGCGCTTCCGGAACAGCTAGTGGTGGATTTCAGCCACGGCAACTGCCAGAAGCAGCACCGTCGTCAGCTGGAGGTGTGTGCCGATATCTGCCAGCAGATCCGTGCAGGCTCCACCGCCATTGCCGGCATCATGGCGGAAAGCTTCCTGCTGGAAGGGACCCAGAAGGTGGTTGCCGGTCAGCCGCTGACGCGTGGGCAGTCGATTACCGACCCTTGCCTGAGCTGGGAAGACAGCGAGCGACTGCTGGCCGAACTGGCCGCCGCTACCGCTACCCGCCTGTAGTTAGTGTATTGCCCTGTCCCTGCCACTCTGTGGCAGGGCTGTTTCATCCCTTCGTTGTACGCTATTCCCCCGCTAACACCCCCAAAATCCAGGGTTTTCACAAATAACGCTTGCCGTAAAAATTAACATTACTGATAATGATTATCATTGTTGCTTTTATTTTTATTTTGGTGCTATGACGCGAATGGATAACACTGCCACAGCAGAAAAAACAAAAGACAATGCCCCTTACCCCGTGCCGACGGATCGTAAGATAAACAGCCGCACCCTGCTCGGGCCGGAAGGCCGGGTGGTGATTGAACACGGCGGCCAGCACTATCTGCTGCGCCAGACCCATGCGGGCAAACTGATCCTCACCAAATAAGCCCTCTCCAGCCACCGGGCGGAGAAGGCACTTAGCGTGGCATCAGCTCGAGCAGCTGACCTCCAGATGCCTTCCCCAGTCGGGAGGACGATTAACATAATCGTCCTGGCGGTCGCTAAACGGCTGGGTTAATACCTGATGCAGACGCGCCAGTTCAGCCATATCGCCCTGCTCTGCTTGCTCAATGGCGCGCTGCGCCAGCCAGTTTCGCAACACCAGCGCCGGGTTGACGCTCTGCATCTGCTGCTGACGCTGAGCATCATCAATCTGCTCGTCACGCAAACGCGCACGATAGCGGTCGAACCAGCTATCAAAGGCTGCCCGGTCGATAAACTCGTCGCGCAGCGGCGATGCGGCACTGTGCTGCTCGCTGACGCTGAGCATCCGGAAGGTGCGGGTATAGTCGCTGCCTTCGTGGATCATCAGGGCAAACAGGCCATCCAGCAGGTCGTTATCGCCTTTCTGTTGGCTAAACAGGCCCAGTTTGTCGCGCATACGGCGGCCATATACCGTCAGCAAAGCATGCTGATAGCCATCTAATGCCGCATTCAGCGCCTCAACCGGAATAAACGGTGACAGCGACTGCGCCAGGCGCTGGAGGTTCCACAGGCCAACAGCCGGTTGATTCTCGAAGCTGTAGCGCCCCTGATAATCGGAGTGGTTGCAGATAAAGTCAGGTTTGAAGTCATCGAGGAAGCCATAAGGACCGTAGTCCATGGTCAGGCCAAGAATCGACATGTTATCGGTATTCATCACCCCATGGGCAAAGCCCACCGTCTGCCAGCTGGCGATCATCGTCGCCGTCCGCGTGACAACGTCACGGAACCACAGCACGTACTTATCCGCTTCATCGTTCAGTTCTGGCCAGTGGTGGCGGATCACATAATCCGCCAGCTGCTGGACCTTCTCCGGCTCGCGGCGGTAGTAGAAGTGCTCAAAATGGCCGAAACGCACGTGGCTCTCGGCAATACGCATCAGCATCGCCCCGCTCTCGAGGGTTTCACGTTGTACCGGGGTGTCGCTGGTGACCATGGCTAAGGCGCGGGTGGTCGGGATCCCTAACGCATGCATCGCTTCCGATGCCAGACTTTCACGAATCGTTGAACGCAGTACGGCCCGCCCGTCTCCCATTCGTGAATAAGGTGTCAGCCCGGCGCCTTTCAGATGCCAGTCTACGCGACGACCATCGGGCAATTGCTGCTCGCCGAGCAGGATCCCCCGGCCATCGCCCAGTTGCCCGGCCCAGCTGCCAAACTGGTGGCCGCTGTAGACCTGCGCCAGCGGCGACATGCCGGGCAGTAACGTTTCGCCGCCCCACACGCCAGCGCCCTGCGCCGGGTGGAACAGTGTGTCAGGGACGCCCAGGGTTTGCGCCAGCGCCGGGTTATGCCAGATAAGCCGGGCATTGTGCAGCGGTGTGGGCGCGAGCGCAGTATAGAAATCCGGCAGTTCATCACGCCAGTGGGTAGTAAAAGACAGGGTCATGGTTCCTCCTGTCTCCAGTGTAGTGCCTTCAACAAGGTATTAACACGGGTGAACCGCAGGGTTATCAACATAAAAAAAGGGAAGCCCGCGCTTCCCCTTTCATTGCATCTACAGTACCTACCCGATGCTATATTCTGCGCGCCTGCCAGAATTTCTTATTCCAGTAGACGTTATCCAGCGAAGAGCGTGTCACGCCCTGGCTGGTTGAGGCGTGGATAAACTGATTATCGGTATCGTAGATCCCTACGTGCAACCCGCTCTCACCGGACCCGGTTTTGAAGAACACCAGATCCCCCGGCAGCAGGTCGCTTTTATCAATTTTGGTGCCGACTTCCGCCTGTTCGCGCGTTTCGCGCGGCAGCTGCATCGAGAACTTGTCGCGGAAGGTCATCACCACGAAGCCGGAACAGTCCACGCCGCGCGGCGACATGCCGCCGTAGCGGTACGGTGCGCCACGCCAGTTGCGCAGCTGCTCGTTTAGGTTGGCGATAACGGTGATGGAATCTGCCAGCCGCGGATTCGGCGGCGGCGCCCGGTGGTGGCTACAGCCAGCCAGAAATAGCGCCGTCAATAAAATGAACCACAAACGCATCTCAGACGATTCCTCTGTTCCCTATGATTTCGTCAGGATAATTTAGCTGGTTTATCAATGCACTGGCAAGGTAGCATCGTGCTACTGTGATGCAACGAGCATAAAATGACCAGCAACCGCAATACGCTCAAAGGGAATGTCGTAAGCGGCGATTAAATTCTCTTCGGTTAATACCGCGCATGTATCGCCACAGGCGATCGCCTGCCCGCGACAGATCAGCCACGCCCGCTGCGCGTGCCGCAGGGTATGGTTTAGATCGTGACTGCTCATCACCACCGCTACGCCCGCCTCGCACAGCCCGGCCAGGACGCGATCGAGAGCCGCCTGTTGCGCGACGTCAAGGCTGTTCATCGGTTCATCCAGCAGCAGCAACTGCCCCGCCGGATTGGCTCGCGGATGAACCTGCAGGATCACCGCGGCCAGGCGCACGCGTTGCCACTCCCCGCCCGACAGCTGGCCGACCTGACGCCCGAGCTTGTCGCTCAGGCCCAGCTGCGCGGCCACCGTGCCGAGCAGTTCGTTTTGCACACCGTTTTGCAGATGCAGCGACAGATAATGCCAGACCGGCATGGCGAAAGGCGGCGCCTGATGCTGACTCAGATAGGCCCGGTGCCGGGAGAGTTCCTGCGCCGGCCACTGCGTCAGCGGGCGTTCATTGAAGAGAACCTGTCCGGGGCCGCTGCTCAGCCCCGCCATGCGCATCAGTAAGGTGCTTTTGCCAGCGCCGTTTGGCCCCACCAGATGCACCATTTCGCCCGGGCGGACCTGCGCGCTAAACGGCGCCAGCCGCCCGGCCTCTTCGACATCTGCAAGCTGCATCAAAAACGGCATTATTTCGCGAGCGCCCCTTTAATGGCGGCAACCAGCTGCGGATCGTCCGGGGTCATATCCGGCGAGAAGCGCTGGATAACCTGGCCATCTTTGCCGATCAGGAATTTTTCGAAATTCCACAAAATGTCGTTGCTGTTGACCGGCGCGCGGCCTTTGCTGGCCATTCGCTCGTAGAAACCGCTGCCTTCCGGCGCCACGGCCTGCGGCGCCGCATCGACCAGTTTCTGATACAGCGGGTGACGATGTTCGCCGTTGACATCAATTTTGCTGAACAGCGGGAAAGTCACGCCGTAGGTAGTGCTGCAGAAGGTTTTAATCTCGTCTTCGCTCCCCGGCTCCTGGCCCAGGAACTGGTTGCACGGGAAACCAAGCACGGTAAACCCGTCGTTTTCGAGATCCTTTTGCAAGGTTTCCAGCTGCTCATACTGCGGCGTCAGACCACATTTTGATGCTACGTTCACGATCAGCAGTACCTGACCCGCGTAGCCCGCCAATGTCGTTTTTTCGCCATCGATAGTGGTGACTTCCGTATTCAGAATATCGTGTTGCATAGCCTTCCCTCAGTCGATAAAACCGGTTGTTGTTTAAGGTGATCCCTATCTACTGTAGCGGATTCACAGCGCGCTATTGTACTTTGAATCCGCTATCGGTTACACCGCACCGGCCCTCTGGCAACATGAATTCCTCTCAATATGGTCGAAGGGCAATTCAGTGTAGAGTGTTAAATGGATGTAATAGCATTTTCTTATGGACTAATTTGAGAGAGTTTTTGAGATGAAAAAGTTGTTAAGTTCGGTGTTAATCGCCACATCGGTGGTGTTGTTATCGGCCTGCTCTCCTGACGATAACAACAAGGTGAAAGTTGCGATCAACACCGGCCCGGATGAAGCTATCTGGAAGGTGGTTGAGCAGGTTGCAAAGGAAAAATATAACCTCGATGTCGAGGTGATCTCCTTCAATGATTACGTGCTGCCTAACGAAGCGTTAAATAATAAAGACGTGGATGCTAACGCCTTCCAGACGCTGCCCTACCTTGAAGCACAGTCAAAAGAGCGTGGCTACAAGTTTGCTGTCGTCGGCAAGACCTTTGTCTTCCCGATCGCCGCCTACTCGCGCAAAATTAAAAACCTCAACGAGCTCCCGGATGGCGCGACGGTGTCCATCTCCAACGAAACCACTACGCTGGGCCGCAGCCTGCTGCTGTTACAGGCGCAGGGCTTAATTAAGCTCAAAGACGGCGTCGGCTATCTGCCAACCTCGCTGGATATCATCGACAACCCGAAACATTTAAAAATTGTTGAAGTGGACACCCCGCAGCTGACCCGCACGCTGGACGACCCGAACGTCGCGCTGTCGATTATCAACACCAACTTCTCGGCGCAGGCGGGGCTTTCGGCCGCCCGTGACGGCCTGTTTATGGAAGGACCGGACTCGCCGTATGTCAATGCTATCGTCGCTCGCGATGACAACAAAGACAGCAAGAAGATTCAGGAACTGACCGCAGCCTTCCAGACCAAAGAAGTCGCGGATAAAGCGATGGAAGTCTATAAAGGCGATGCCATCAAAGGTTGGTAATCCCTGTGCTGGCGCGGCGGCCTGCGCTGCGCCAGCTTACTCAAGCGTTGTCGCTTAGTGCGAATGGACAGATTTCAGTAACAGCCAGATAAACACCGGCGCCCCCAGCGTCGCGGTGACCACCCCGATCGGCAGTTCCGCCGCCGACAGCGCCAGGCGGGCAATAATATCCGCCCCCAACAGCGCGCTGGCGCCGCCGAGCACGCAGGCAGGCAGCAGGACGCGGTGATCGCTTAATCCACAGAGCCGCAGAATATGAGGGATAACCAGGCCAATGAAGCCAATGGCCCCCGCCAGCGCCACGCTCACCCCCACTAGCCAGCCGGTCGCGACCACCAGCAGCCGCCGCCATAACCACAGCGGCAGACCCAGCTGACGGGCCGAGACTTCACCCAGCGCCAGAAGATTCAGCGCTTGCGACTGCAGGCATCCCCAGACCAGCACAGGCAGCAGCGCCAGCATCAGCCAGAGCTGCTGCCAGTCCACGCCGCCAAACCCGCCCATCATCCAGTACATCAGCTGACGCAGGTCGAAGGAGGTTGAAAAGTAGACCGCCCAGGTCATCAGCGCGCTACAGATGATCCCCAGCGCCACGCCCGCCAGCAGCAGACGGCTGGTTGAGAGATGGCGGCGGGCAAAACGCAGCAGAATAAAGGTGATCAGCAGCGCGCCGGCAATGGCGCATAGCCCCAGCGCCCAACCCGGCAGATAGCCTTTCCCCAGCAATACCGCGGCAATCAGCCCGACTCCGGCGCCGTTAGAGACCCCGAGCAGCCCCGGCTCCGCCAGCGGATTGTCGAAAAGCGCCTGCATAATGGCCCCGGAGAGCGCCAGCGCGCCGCCCACCAACAGCACCGCGACGGTGCGCGGCAGGCGAATCTGCCAGATAAACAGCTGCCCTTTGGCGCTGAACCACTCTTGCGGGCCGATCCATTGTTCTCCGGCGCAGAGGCTGACCACGACCATGGCGAGGAGCAACAGCAGTAAAGCGATAAGCCAGCGCCGGCTGCGGCGCTGTTGAATCTGAGCAAAGGTCAGCATAATTTCCGTGACGCAAGAAAGAGATGCCGTTGATTTTACGGTGGGGATCCGGGGGAGAAAAGCAAAACCTCCGTCGACAGCATTTATCGCGGAGGGTTCAGGAAGCGCGGCGCCAGAGATTCCGGGCACCGCGCGACGGCTGAAGAGCGCTTACACCAGCACCTGGAACAATAGCGCAAAGAGAATAATGTTGGCGATGACGATAGCCCAGCCGTTATAAAGCATATATTTGAGATGCGTCGACTGCGCCAGCCCCATCTGACCAAACATATCCGAGGACGGGAACGGGCCAAACCAGTCTACCTGCGATGAGGCCAGCAGCACCGCGGTGGTTCCCTGCGGCGGCACCCCGGCGGCCATCAGCATCGGGCCAAAAATTTTGTGGGTGAAGGTCATCTGCGCCACCGCTGCGCCAGGCACGTGGCCGATAATATTGAACGCAAAGATACAGAAGCACAGCCAGGCCGGCGAGATCCCCTCCAGCAGCGGCTGGGTATAATCCAGCAGGCCCTGATAGGCATGGAGCCCGTCCATCAGCTCAAGAATCGGGTTATACAGCCAGTAGAGGATAAACATCCACACCAGACGACCGCAGCCATGATACAGCGCCTGCAAAATCTGCGTGGGCCGCAGTCCCCCGACCAGCCCGGTGATCAGCGCCACCAGCAGCATCACAATAATCGCGAAGCTAAAGCCGGCTTTAATCACCACCCCAATCACCGCCATCACGATAATGGTTGCCGCAAAGGCCAGGGCGCTCAGCTTCTTGCGGCGAGACACCGCAGGGCTCTCTTCCTGCTGAACCTTTTCCGACAGGTCAACCTCATAACACAGTTTACCTTCGGTCATTTTCTGAATCCGCCCCGCCATCACCCAACCGGCCAGCAGGGTGACGGCGCTCATTGGCAGCCCGACATACAGCAGGTAATCCGGGTAGCTCAGCCCCCCGAGTTTAAGGATGGTCACGGTGCTGGGAGTAAACGGCCCGGTAAAAAGACCGATCGAACCGGCGGTCATCATCAGCGCGGCGACCGTCGGCGGCGTCAGCCTGACCGCAGCAGCAACGGGAATAATAACCGCCACAATGATCGCGTTTCCGCCGGCCATCGTGCCCAGCGCCCCGCAGATCAGGATCGACGAGATGACGATGCCAAATTTAACCCGGGTCTGGCTGGACAGGCCGATGCGATGCACCACAAATTTCACCAGTTCCACTGCCGCACCGGTGCGGGTGGCCACTTCGCCGACCCCGGCGCCGAGCATGATAATCAGACCAACGGTGGCGATAAAAGAACCGGTGGACTTCGCCAGCATCGTGCCCATTTCAGGCAGGCCGGTAGAGGTCATGATCATCGCGATAATAATGGAAGAGATCACCGCCAGCACAATATCCACGCCGACAATCGACAGCACCGCTAATGCAACCAGCGGCGTAAAACTCAGCAAGCCTAATTCCGCGACGGGCTGGTTGTGACACCAGAGCGCGGTCAATAAAAACACCCCTAACAGCAGGCCAATAAAAATATTTTTTCTGGTGATATTTTGTCTGGATATCGGGTTGCCAGAGAGCGTTGAGTCACTCATATAACTCCTTATTGCCAATCAAACCGGCCGTTATTTCAGGGCGGCGTTTTCGGACCTGCTCAGAAAATATCCCCCCTCGTTATCATTGTTGGCTCTGTCGCCTGAGGGGTGTGTAGGGTTTACAGATCATGTTCTGAGAATCGGATTATCCGCCTGACGGCGGCGCAGCCAGCGCAATATGTGAACGGTGCGCTGAACGCGGATTAAATTTATGTTAACTTACTGTTATTGGAAAATGACTTTTTATCTGATCTCTATAACCCTGAGTTAACTCGTCATGAAACTGCGTCACCTGGAAATCTTCCACGCCGTGATGACCTGCGGCACACTTTCTCGCGCGGCGGAATCGCTGAATATCTCTCAACCTGCCGCCAGCAAAGCGCTGAAAAACGCCGAGCAGAAGCTCGGTTTTCAACTCTTCCAGCGAGTTCGCGGTAAGCTGCTGCCGAGCAGCGAAGCGCTGACGCTGTTCGAAAAAGCCCAGAATATCTACCAGGATCTGGATAACCTGCGGCTGCTGGCCGATAACCTTGCCCGCGACCCGAGAGCGAAAATCAGCCTTGGCTGCCTGCCGAGTCTCGGCCTGAGTCTGGTTCCGGAACTGGTTACCGATTTCTATCAGCAAAACAGCAATCTGGTGATGACCCTCAGTACCGAACATACTGAGACCCTGGTCAAAAAACTGGACCTGCGCGAGATCGATCTGGCCCTGACGTTACAGCCTGTTCAGCAAGGGGAGATCACATCCACCGTGATTGCCGAGGTTCCGCTGGTCTATATCGACCGGGATTTCCGTCAGGGTGCGGTGGCGATTGATGAGATTGACCAGCAGCGCTGGATCTCGCCCGGCCCTCATTCGCTCTCCGCCGCCATCGCCACCCGCCGTGATTTTTTAACCACCCGCCTGAACGTGCAAACCTATTACATGGCCACCGAGTTCGTGAAACGCGGAATGGGATGCAGCATTACCGATATTTTTTCCGCCCGGCATAACCTCGACCCGGCGCTGATTCACCCTATCGAGCCGCCGATGCTGCTCCCCCTGTGCCTGCTGCGACGGGCGGATGTTTCGCTCAGTCCCATTAGCCAGAAACTGGTCGATTTTCTCTGCAAGCAACTTCGCCACCAGCTGCAGGAGATTAACCTGGAGTTATACCCTGAAAATAAAAAGTCAATTGCGCCACACCGGTAAATGCTTTGACATAAAGCGCAGGTATTTATCAGTGGCGGATATATCAGGATATGAAAAAGCGCATTGTCATTATCGGCGGCGGAGTGATTGGGCTGGCAACGGCCTATGAGTTAATTAAAGGCGGCCACCAGGTTCAATTGCTGGAGCGTCAGGCACAACCCGGTATGGCGACCAGTTTCGCCAATGGCGGACAGCTTAGCTACCGTTATGTGGCACCGCTGGCCGACCGCGGCGTTCCCCTGCAGGGAATAAAGTGGATGGGGAAAAGCGACTCTCCGCTGAATATGCGTTTGAAAATGGCGCCGGATCAATGGCGCTGGCTGCTGCAGTTTCTCCTCGCCTGTAACAGCCAGACCAATAAGGTCAACGGCGACCATATTCTGCGTCTGTCATTATTGAGCCGTCAGGTGATGCAGGAATGGCTGAATGAGGATAATCTGAGCGACTTTCACTGGCGACGTTCCGGGAAATTAATTGTTCATCGCCGGGCATATGATTTCAATAAAGCCGCAAAAGGTATCAACCCGCAATATCAGCAGGCGCTGAATGCCGATGAGTGTATTCAGCTTGAGCCGGCATTGAAATACATTCACTCCGCGCTGCAAGGCGGTATTTATTCCCCTGGCGATGAAACCGCCGACTGCCAAAAATTCTGTCAGGCGCTGCTTCGCAAGCTGAACGCCAGCCCCAGCTTTACGCTGACCAGCCATTGCGAAGTGCAGCAGTTGAATAAACAAGCCGGCCGCATTCACTCCGTCGACACCAGCCAGGGAATCATCGTCGGCGATGAGTACATCGTGGCGGCGGGTAACGGCAGCGCGCCCTTACTGGCAACGACCGGGGTGCGCGTGCCGCTGTGTGCGCTAAAAGGCTACAGTCTGACCCTGCCCTTCCCGACAGCGCCCGGTATCGCCCCGGACCTCAGCGTCACCGACTACGGCCATAAGGTGGTCTACGCCCGCCTGGGCGACCGCCTGCGCATTGCGGCGATGGTCGACATCGGCTACGACGGCGATGAACTGCGCCCGGAGCGGATCCAGGCGCTCAAAAAGATCGTCGCCCGTAGTTTTCCGGAGTTACAGGGTATTGAGGATGCTGAAGCCTGGTGCGGCATGCGCCCTTCAACACCGGCCGGGCCGCCGCTGCTTGGCCGTGCCGGCTATCAGAATCTGTGGATGAACCTCGGTCAGGGGAGCCTTGGCTTCACCCTGGCTGCCGGCAGCGCGGTAGTCCTTGCCGCCCTGCTCAATGATGATAACCCTGCAATTTCTTTAGCAGGCCTGACATGGGAACACGCCGTATGACCATCCAACGTAACCACCCGCAACCCCGTCTTTCCGCCAGCGTCGGGTATGGCGATCTGATTTTTTTATCCGGGCAAACCCCGATTAGCAGCGACCAGGATATCCGGCTGCAGACCCGGGAGGTGTTAGCGAAAGTTGATGCATTGCTGGCAGAGGCCGGGAGCGATAATCGCCACCTGCTTTCCGCGCAGGTGTGGCTAAAGAATATGGCGCAAGATTTTGCCGGATTTAATGAGGAGTGGGTTGCGTGGTTGCCGGAAGGTCACAGCCCGGCACGAGCGGCGGTGCAGGCCGAGATGGCGCGCCCGGACATTCTGGTCGAAGTGATGATAACGGCCGTAAAGTCTTAACGTTCAATACAAAAAATGCCAAAGAAAAAGGCCGCAGAAGCGGCCTTTTTAGTTAGTTCAGATTATTTTTCTCTGGGCGAAGCGTTTTCGACACGGCTTTTCAGTTTCTGACCGGGTCTGAAGGTCACCACACGCCGGGCTGTAATGGGAATATCTTCCCCCGTTTTCGGGTTACGACCCGGGCGTTGGTTTTTATCCCGCAAATCGAAGTTGCCGAACCCGGAGAGTTTAACCTGTTCTCCGTTTTCCAAAGCACGACGAACCTCTTCGAAAAACAACTCTACCAGTTCTTTGGCATCCCGCTTGCTAAGCCCAAGCTTATCAAACAGATATTCTGACATTTCAGCTTTTGTAAGCGCCATAGGTTCAATCCCTCAATGATGCCTGGAATCGCTCTTTTAATGCCTCTACACATTTGGCGACGGTAGCGGCAATCTCCTCTTCTTCGAGTGTACGGCTGGTATCCTGAAGGATTAGGCTAATCGCAAGGCTTTTACTGCCTTCCGCCACACCTTTACCGCGGTACACGTCAAATAAGTTTACGCCAACTACCTGATTTACGCCAACTTTCTTACACTCGGTCAAAACATCAGCTGCAGGTACGTTTTCAGCGACTACAACAGCGATATCGCGGCGGTTCGCCGGGAAACGCGAAACCTCGCGCGCCTGAGGCACCACGCGGTCTGCGAGCTTGTTCCACTCCAGTTCGAAGGCTAAAGTGCGGCCGTTCAAATCCAGTTTACGTTCCAGCTCCGGGTGAACAACCCCAATGAAACCAATACGTTCACCTTTCAGATAAATCGCTGCTGACTGGCCCGGATGCAGGGCGCTGTGCGTTTCTGCACGGAACTCGATGTCGGCTAATTTACCGGTCAGGTCCAGAACGGATTCCAGATCGCCTTTTAAATCATAGAAATCGACGGTCTCTTTTGCCAGATTCCAGTGCTCATCATTGCGGTTACCGCAGATAACACCGCCCAGCATCACGTCCTGGCGAATCCCCAGCGGCGCCTGAGTATCAGGTACGAAGCGTAAACCGCTCTCAAAGATACGCACACGGCTTTGCTGACGGTTCTGGTTATACACAACCGTACCCAGCAAGCCGGTCAGCAGCGACAGGCGCATGGCCGACATTTCGCTGGAGATCGGGCTCGGCAGAATCAGCGCTTCTTCACCCGCGTGAACCAGTTGCTGTACTTTCGGATCAACGAAGCTGTAGGTGATCACTTCCTGATAGCCTTTGTCGTTGAGCATCGTTTTTACACGTTTCAGCGACAGATTGGCTTCACGGTGGGTGCCCATAATCAGCCCCGCCTGCACCGGCCGATCGGGAATATTGTTATAGCCGTAAACGCGGGCGACTTCTTCCACCAGATCTTCTTCGATTTCCATATCGAAACGCCAGCTCGGTGCCACCGCCTGCCATTCGCCATTACCTACCGTCACTTCGCAGCCCAGACGGGTAAGGATGTCGCTGACCTGCGCATCATCAATATGATGGCCAATCAGACGATCGAGCTTGCTACGGCGCAACGTGATGGTTGCAGCTTTCGGCAAGGTCGCTTCGTTGCTCACGTCGATGACCGGGCCGGCTTCGCCGCCGCAGATATCGATCAGCAGACGGGTTGCACGTTCCATCGCTTTGTATTGCAGCGCGGAATCAACGCCACGCTCATAGCGATGAGAGGCATCGGTGTGCAGGCCGTGACGACGTGCGCGACCAGTGATTGACAGCGGGCTGAAGAAAGCACATTCCAGCAGCACGTTCTGGGTTTCATCATTGACGCCAGAGTGTTCGCCGCCAAAGATGCCGCCCATTGCCAGCGCTTTGTGATGGTCGGCAATCACCAGGGTGTCGGTATCGAGTTTGGCTTCACTGCCATCCAGCAGAACCAGCTTCTCGCCCTCTTTCGCCATACGCACGACGATGCCGCCGTCAATACGGTCGCAGTCGAACGCGTGCATCGGCTGACCCAGCTCAAGCAGCACATAGTTGGTCACGTCAACGACCGCATCGATCGAACGAATGCCGCAGCGACGCAGCTTCTCTTTCATCCACAGCGGCGTCGGCGCTTTGACGTTGATGCCTTTGACCACTCGGCCCAGATAGCGCGGACAGGCGTCCGGCGCTTCAACGCTGATAGGCAGCGTATCGGCAATGGTCGCCGCGACCGGTGCGATCTCCGGCGCATTCAGCGGAGATTTGTTCAGCACCGCCACATCACGGGCCACGCCGATGATACCTAAGCAGTCAGCGCGGTTCGGGGTGACGCTGATTTCGATGGTGTTATCGTCCAGCTTCAGGTATTCACGGATATCGGTGCCAATCGGCGCATCCGCCGGCAGTTCGATAATACCGCTATGATCGTCGGAAACTCCGAGTTCGGAGAACGAGCACAGCATCCCTTCAGACGGCTCGCCACGCAGTTTAGCCGCTTTAATTTTGAAGTCGCCCGGCAGTACGGCACCGATCGTCGCGACCGCAACTTTCAGACCCTGACGGCAGTTTGGCGCGCCGCAGACGATGTCCAGCAGACGTTCGCCACCGACGTTGACTTTGGTCACCCGCAGTTTGTCAGCGTTCGGGTGCTGGCCGCACTCAACCACTTCGCCAACCACGACGCCATTAAACGCACCCGCCACCGGCTCAACACCGTCAACTTCCAGGCCAGCCATGGTGATCTGGTTCGCCAGCGCTTCGCTGTCGATCGCCGGGTTCACCCACTCGCGTAACCACAGTTCACTGAATTTCATTATTCTGTCCTGCCCTTATTTAAACTGTTTGAGGAAACGCAAATCGTTTTCGAAGAACGCACGTAAATCGGTCACGCCGTAGCGCAGCATCGTCAGACGCTCCATCCCCATCCCGAAGGCGAAGCCGGAATAGACTTCCGGGTCAATGCCGACATTACGCAGGACGTTCGGGTGCACCATGCCGCAGCCAAGCACTTCCAGCCACTTACCGTTTTTACCCATCACGTCAACTTCCGCGGACGGTTCGGTGAACGGGAAGTAGGACGGACGGAAACGAATCTGCAGATCTTCTTCAAAGAAGTTATTCAGGAAGTCGTGCAGCGTCCCTTTCAGGTTGGTGAAGTTGATGTTGGTGTCAACAATCAGGCCTTCCATCTGGTGGAACATTGGGGTGTGGGTCTGGTCGTAGTCGTTACGATAGACGCGGCCCGGGGCAATGATACGGATCGGCGGCTGCTGGTTTTCCATGGTGCGGATCTGCACGCCAGAGGTCTGGGTACGCAGCAGACGCGTGGCATCAAACCAGAAGGTGTCGTGATCGGCACGAGCCGGGTGGTGACCCGGAATATTCAGCGCATCAAAGTTGTGGTAATCATCTTCGATTTCCGGACCGGTCGCCACGGTAAAGCCCAGCTCACCGAAGAAGTTCTCGATACGGTCGATGGTGCGGGTTACCGGATGCAGGCCACCGTTTTCAATACGGCGCCCCGGTAAAGAGACGTCGATGGTCTCAGCGGCGAGGCGGGCGTTCAACGCGGCGCCTTCCAGGTCAGCTTTACGCGCGTTAAGCGCCTGCTGAACCTGCTCTTTCGCTTCGTTGATGACCGCGCCAGCAGCCGGACGCTCTTCTGGCGGCAGCTCACGCAGGGTGGTCATCTGAAGGGTCAGATGCCCTTTCTTACCCAGGTATTCCACGCGGACGTTGTCCAGCGCGGCAACATCTGATGCCTCATTAATGGCTGCCTTCGCACTGGCAACCAGCTCTGCGAGATGTGACATGGTTTTCCTCATTATGTCGGTGCAGACACCGGTTATGGTCATTATGTTGTTCTGACTATTTCGAGTTACAGGCAGCGCCGCGCATCACGTGGCAAAAAGGTCTCTGTCGTCGCGGGCGCAAACTGACTAACGCCCCTGCAGCTTGAAATAGCATGAACGGGTTCATATACGAAAAAAGCCTCCACAGTGGGAGGCTTTCTGGCGCTGTTTTCCGTTTCATCTTTCACGCGCTAGCCTCCTGGATTCAGGTGCTAAAGTAAAAAAAGAAGCGGAAAATAGCAGCATTCATGCTTGCATTACCTTGTCAGGAACTAAACGTAAGAGCTGTATTGAAAAGCTTACAGCAATAAAAGTCAATCTTCTGATAGGGTTATGCCCGAAATAATTCTAAGACGGGCATAAACAAAAAGAGGGAGACAAGCTCCCTCTTTCAACTGGCTTATGCCAGAGCTGCTTTCGCTTTTTCGACCAGCGCGGTGAACGCTAATTTGTCGAATACGGCGATGTCAGCCAGGATCTTACGGTCGATTTCAACAGAGGCTTTTTTCAGGCCGTTGATGAATTTGCTGTAAGAAATACCGTTCTGACGTGCTGCTGCGTTGATACGCGCAATCCACAGTTGACGGAACTGACGCTTTTTCTGACGACGGTCACGATAAGCGTACTGACCAGCTTTGATAACAGCCTGGAAGGCAACGCGGTATACGCGAGAACGCGCACCGTAGTAGCCTTTAGCTTGTTTCAAAATTTTCTTGTGACGTGCACGGGCAACTACACCACGTTTTACGCGAGCCATATGTGCTCTCCTGTATCTATTCTAATTAAAAAGTTAAAAGGGTTAACGACTTATGCGTACGGCAGGCACGCGATTACCAGGCCCAGATCGCCTTTGGAAACCATGGCTTTCGGACGCAGGTGACGTTTACGCTTGGTAGCTTTTTTGGTCAGAATGTGACGCAGGTTAGCGTGCTTGTGCTTAAAACCACCTTTACCGGTTTTTTTGAAGCGCTTAGCAGCACCGCGTACGGTCTTAATTTTTGGCATTTTAATAACTTCCACTTCGCATTGTTAATAAACGAAACGTAGGCGAGCAACAACTGCGGAACCTAAAAGGCTCCACAGACATTGCTACTTGAAGGCCTTACTGTTTCTTCTTAGGAGCGAGCACCATGATCATCTGGCGGCCTTCGATCTTCGTTGGGAAGGATTCGACTACTGCCAGTTCACTCAGATCGTCACGGACGCGCGTAAGCACTTCCATACCGATCTGTTGGTGGGCCATCTCACGACCGCGGAAACGCAGCGTGATCTTGGCCTTATCGCCATCTTCCAGAAAGCGAATCAGGCTGCGGAGTTTTACCTGATAGTCGCCATCATCGGTACCAGGTCGGAATTTGATTTCCTTAACCTGGATAACTTTTTGCTTCTTCTTCTGTTCCTTAGAAGACTTACTCTTTTCATAAAGGAACTTGCCGTAGTCCATAATACGACAAACTGGCGGTTCGGCGTTAGGGCTGATTTCAACTAAATCTACTCCGGCCTCTTCAGCCTTTTCGATAGCTTCTCTCAGACTCACAATACCCAGCTGCTCACCTTCCAGACCTGTTAAGCGAACTTCCAGGGCGCGAATCTCGCCATTGATACGATTCGGACGTGCCGTTTGAACTCGTTTTCCGCCTTTAATACCTTATTCCTCCAGTTGTTGAAGACTGCGGCTGCGAATCTCTTGTTGCAGCTTTTCGATCACTTCGTTTACGTCCATGCTGCCGAGGTCTTTACCACGACGGGTACGCACCGCAACTTTGCCGGCTTCGACTTCTTTGTCGCCACAGACCAGCATATACGGGACACGACGTAAAGTGTGCTCGCGGATTTTAAAGCCAATCTTCTCATTTCTCAAGTCCGCTTTTACCCGAATACCCGCATTTTGTAGTTTACGGGTCAATTCGTTAACGTATTCAGACTGAGAATCAGTAATATTCATCACTACAACCTGCACCGGCGCAAGCCAGGTTGGGAAGAAGCCGGCGAACTCTTCGGTCAGGATGCCGATGAAGCGCTCCAGTGAACCAAGAATGGCACGGTGAATCATTACCGGGACCTGACGCTCGTTGCTTTCGCCAACATAAGAGGCGCTTAAACGCTGCGGCAGGGAGAAGTCCAGCTGTACAGTACCGCACTGCCATGCACGATCGAGGCAGTCATACAATGTAAATTCAATTTTCGGACCGTAGAACGCGCCTTCACCCAGTTGATATTCAAACGGGATATTGTTTTCTTCCAGCGCGACTGCCAGATCCGCCTCAGCACGATCCCAGGTCTCGTCACTACCGATACGTTTTTCCGGACGAGTTGAGAGTTTGACGACGATTTTCTCGAAGCCAAAAGTGCTGTACATATCGTAGACCATACGAATACAAGCGTTTACTTCATCACGTACCTGATCTTCAGTACAGAAGATGTGTGCATCATCCTGTGTGAAGCCACGTACGCGCATCAGGCCATGCAGTGCACCCGACGGCTCGTTTCGATGGCAGCTACCGAACTCTGCCATACGCAACGGCAGATCGCGGTACGATTTCAGACCCTGGTTAAAGATCTGGACGTGACCCGGGCAGTTCATCGGCTTGATGCAGTATTCACGGTTCTCGGAAGAGGTAGTGAACATCGCATCTTTGTAGTTGTCCCAGTGCCCGGTTTTTTCCCACAGCACGCGGTCCATCATGAACGGGCCTTTCACTTCCTGATACTGGTACTCTTTCAGTTTAGAACGAACGAAAGTTTCCAGTTCGCGGAAGATAGTCCAGCCGTCATTATGCCAGAACACCATTCCCGGAGCTTCTTCCTGCATATGATACAGGTCGAGCTGCTTACCGATCTTGCGGTGGTCACGCTTAGATGCTTCTTCCAGACGCAGCAGATGCGCGTTAAGCGCTTTTTTATCGGCCCATGCGGTGCCGTAAATACGCTGCAGCATCTTGTTGTTGCTATCGCCACGCCAGTACGCGCCTGCGGTTTTCATCAGTTTGAAGTGATGGCAGAAACGCATGTTCGGTACGTGCGGTCCACGGCACATATCGACATATTCTTCGTGATGGTACAAGCCAGGCTTGTCATCATGGGCGATGTTTTCATCAAGAATTGAAACCTTATAGGTTTCGCCACGCTTGACGAAGGTTTCACGCGCTTCGTGCCAGCTGACTTTCTTCTTGATGACGTCGTAGTTCTTTTCGGCGAGCTCGTGCATACGTTTTTCGAGCGCGTCGATATCTTCCTGGGTCAGCGTATGGTCGAGGTCGACATCATAATAGAAGCCGTTGTCGATAACCGGGCCGATGGCCATTTTGGTATTGGGCCACAGTTGCTTAATGGCGTGACCTAACAGATGCGCGCAGGAGTGACGAATGATCTCCAGACCATCTTCATCTTTAGCGGTGATGATAGAGAGGGTTGCATCGTTTTCGATAGGGTCGCAGGCATCAACCAGCTCACCATTAACACGTCCGGCGATAGTCGCTTTCGCGAGGCCTGGACCGATATCCAGAGCAACATCCAGCGGGCTGACTGCGTGGTCAAAATGGCGTTGGCTGCCATCAGGAAGCGTAATTACAGGCATTTCATGTCCTTATTTGCAGTGGTGCCCCGCACGAAAGAGCACATACAAAACAATATAATCATAATTATCAACAAGTTGTAGCACAGCTCCCGCTTCACTCTGCGAAATATGAGGACGCCCGTTTACCGAACCGTTCCCACCTGTAGCCGCCTGCTGATAACACCGACCTTTAGTCTACACATCATTTCTGCGGGTTAAAAGTCTGAACAGGATAAATGGTTGCAATGATTGATAAAACAATGGGGGTGGATAAAAAGTTATGGGGTAATTCGTCAGGGGATAAACCATGAAACCACGCTGCCGTCATTAAAATAATCAGGCGTGGAATTCAGGAGAAAACATAAATAACTTTGAAGTAAAACTCGGGAAATAAACCGGTACATCTTTACCCGGCTTTATATTTCCTGAATTTAATATACGCGATGTACAGGCGAAATATCAGGACCACTCACCGGCAACAAGAGTATGCACATTAAAAGCATCATCCATAGTGTGACCGGTTGATTGTGAACCGGGAGCAATATTAGAACCCGCTTCGACATCCGTCGCTTTGGCAATGCCAATTTGTGTATGTTCGGTAGCGCCTGACGGTGGGACCTGATCGGCGGCGAATGCGCCAAACGACAGGGTGCACAGCACGGCAGCCGCCATTGCGATTTTGCTATTTTTCATGATGGTGGTTCTCTTATTTACTTAAGGTTTTTCGGCAAAGCGCTCGTCTCTGTCGATAAACCACAGTATAGATCCAGATCACAACTTTGTCCGAGCCAATATTTAGCTATTTGTGTCAAATTAACGTAAAACATGTCAGAAGGCGTGTCGAATTAAGCAATTGTGAAGGAAATATGGAGGCTATTTTCTTTTTATAAAAAACAAAACTGAAGACCAAAAATAATAATGTCACTTATTGCTAATTTCAAAACAATCAGGCCGGATTTACCGGCCTGAAATATATTACATTTTATAACCTAGCGACAGCGTGGTGCGACGATCGGTATGCTCTGGCGCCGATGCCGGCGGCTCGGAGTTCCAGGTCAGATTGTAGGCAACCCGCAGTGCGAAATGCGCATTGATTGCGACGTTTAATGCACTTTCCGAGTTCAGCGTCGTGTCCTGCGCGCCAAAGACCGATACACCCTGAGTGAACTTGGTGTTATCCGTCATCTGCCAGGCCCAGGTACCGGACGCATAGCCCAGCGGTTGGGTGTCGTTATCGCCGTCGGTATACTCGTCATAGCGTACGCCAGGACCGAATTCAAAACGCAGACTGTGGACCGGGCCGTTGAGGATCTGGCGACCGTAACCGGCGGTTAATACATCGCGCTGCTGATAACCGTTATAGCGGTCGGTCAACCAGCTGGCCTGGCCAAAGACATAGTTGCTGTCGGTCAGGTTGTAACGGCTACGGCCACCCACCGCATATTTCTCGGAAGAGCGCTGGTCGTTCGACGAGGTGTTGCTGGCATTACCCCACAGCGACCATGCCGTGGTGCTGCCGTACCAGGTGAGTGTTGAATCCGCAGTCATTGAAGAACTTTTCGTATTTCCGGACTGCGCCAGATAACCGGCGTTAACAGCACCTTCGAAAGGTTTTTTGGCAGTGGAAGGGTCATCCATAACAGTAAAAACGGAATCATCGGCCAGTGCGTGCATAGACGCAAAGAGCCCCCCCGCCAGCAATGCCGCTGCGGGTACTGTCATCAAAAGCTTCATTTAATTTAGAGTCCGTACAACAAAAAGAGAGACCCGTCGGGTCCCGGAAACTTTCGCAAGGATCGCTATACGCGTCATCCTTCAGGCTACTTCTTTGCTGGCGCCGCTAAGACTTCCTCTATCACAGCATGTGCTGTGCTCCCGGAGGTAAATCTTTCCTTGCCGCCTCGACGCATCTTGAATGATTTTTTGTATCTTGCAGGTCCAATGAAAGGCAAAGAATTATAAAAAAGCACGATTAACATAGCAATCAATTACTATTTCATTTTTTGAATAAGACGGCTCTCAGAACAATCTTTATTTCATAATGATAAAAATAAATAGCGCTTTACAAAACACCACCTGCCACCGCTTCCCCTTCCAGACAAGAAGTGCCATGCTTAAAAGCACAGCAGCTAAATTCGTATCATGGAGGAATCTGGATGACCAAAATCTATACGCTTACGCTGGCCCCTTCGCTCGACAGCGCCACGCTGACCCCGCAAATCTATCCTGAAGGTAAACTTCGTTGCAGCGCGCCGGTTTTCGAACCCGGCGGCGGCGGTATTAATGTCGCGCGCGCCATCACCTTCCTTGGCGGTACGGCGACGGCGATTTATCCGGCCGGCGGCGCCACCGGGGAGCACCTCACCGCCCTGCTGGAAAGCGAACATGTCCCGGTGGACACCATCGACGCTCAGGACTGGACACGGCAAAACCTGCATGTGCACGTCAGCACCAGCGGCGAACAGTACCGTTTTGTCATGCCAGGGGCCGCCTTAACGGCAGAGGAATTCCAGCGGCTGGAAGAAAAAGTGCTGGCTATCGAACCGGGTTCGTTGCTGGTCGTCAGCGGCAGCCTTCCGCCGGGCATTAGCGTGGATGACCTGACCCAACTGGTCAAAAACGCGCAGCAGCACGGACTACGCTGCATTATTGACAGCTCCGGCGACGCGCTGGCGGCGGCATTGACCGTCGGCAATATCGAGCTGGTCAAACCCAACCAAAAAGAGCTCAGTGCTCTGGTCCAACGCGATCTCAGCCAGCCGGATGATGTGCGCCAGGCGGCGGAAGAGTTAATCCATTCGGGTAAAGCACGCCGGGTGGTGGTTTCTCTCGGTCCCCAGGGGGCGCTGGGCGTTGATGCCAGCGGTAGTGTTCATGTCGTTCCACCGCCGATGAAAAGTCAAAGCACCGTCGGCGCCGGTGACAGCATGGTCGGCGCCATGACCCTGCGTCTGGCTGAAAATGCCAGTCTGGAAGACATGGTCCGCTTCGGCGTCTCCGCCGGTAGCGCCGCCACCATCAACCAGGGCACCCGGCTGTGCTCGCTGGAAAACACGCAAAAAATCTACCGCTACCTCTGCGGTCGCTAATTCCCCTTCCCTCTGCTCACGCAGAGGGAGTCGCCAAATCATCATCTTGGTCTATGCTAAAAATTTCATGGATTACAACAGGGTGAAAAATGAGCACAGAAATTGTTACTCACGTCGCAACGGTTAACTTTCAGGAAGAGACGCTAACCGAAATTAACGAACTCAGTAATCACCTCACCCGTGCAGGATTCACGCTCGTGCTCAATGATGAGAACGGCAAGGTTCATGAGCTGGGTACCAACACCTTCGGCATGATCTCAGCGCAGACGGCGGATGAAGTCAAAGCGTTGTGTGCCGGGCTGGCGGAAACCGCCCTCGGTCGTCCCGTTGACGTCACAGTCACCACATTTGATGCGTGGTTGAAAGCTCAATAAGTGCGATTAGCGCAGCGGAAAGCACCAGTTGTGCGTCAGTTCGAATTTTACACCGGGGTTATGAGCTAACCTTATGAAATGGTGGAAAACAAGGGGAGAGACAGCATGTGGCAAGCTATCAGTAATTTGTTAAGCGACTGGCACACTGAAGCAGCTGAAATCGAACTGCGCAATGAACTACCCGGTGGTGAGATTCATGCAGCCTGGCACCTGCGTTTCGGTGGGCGAGATTACTTTGTCAAATGTGATGAACGTGAGTTGCTGCCTATCTTTACCGCTGAAGCCGACCAGCTGGAGCTGTTGTCGCGCAGTCACACCGTTAGCGTCCCGCAGGTTTATGCCGTCGGCAGCGATCGCGATTACAGCTTTGTGGTGATGGAGTATCTGCCCCCTCGCCCGCTGGATGCG
This sequence comes from Enterobacter sp. JUb54, assembly GCF_014298075.1. Classification (GTDB taxonomy): domain Bacteria; phylum Pseudomonadota; class Gammaproteobacteria; order Enterobacterales; family Enterobacteriaceae; genus Klebsiella; species Klebsiella lignicola. The sequence goes on along the minus strand of NZ_CP060418.1, from coordinate 867,549 downwards.
CACAACGCCTTTTTACTCGGGCAGCAAATTGCGCACCTGCATCAATGGAGCGATCAGCCGCAGTTCGGGCTGGATTTTGATAACGACCTTTCCACCACGCCGCAGCCCAACGCCTGGCAACGCCGCTGGTCGACGTTTTTTGCCGAACAGCGCATCGGCTGGCAACTGGAGCTGGCTGCCGAAAAAGGGCTCAACTTCGGCGACATCGATACGATTGTCGATCATGTGCAACAGCGCCTCAGCAATCACCAGCCTCAGCCGTCGCTGCTGCACGGCGATCTGTGGTCCGGTAACTGCGCGCTTGGGCCAAACGGCCCCTACATCTTCGACCCCGCCTGTTACTGGGGTGACAGAGAGTGCGACCTTGCCATGCTGCCGCTGCACCCGGAACAGCCGCCGCAAATCTACGACGGCTATCAGTCGGTTTCGCCGCTACCTTCCGGGTTCCTCGACCGCCAGCCGGTGTATCAGCTTTACACGCTGTTGAACCGGGCGATTTTGTTCGGCGGTCAGCACCTGGTGGTGGTGCAAAAAGCGCTGGATGACGTGCTACTGGAAAAGGCCCCATAGGGGCCTTATTACGGTTACTGATGACTGCGCGGTTAGCTGATTTCCACACCTTTCAGGCGGAATTTGATGGTCATCGTCACGCCGGAGCCCGGTTTGCCCGCCTCGTAGCGCCATTTACGCAACGCGTTTTTGACTTCACGTTCAAACATATTCGCCGGCTGTGCGGAGAGAATGACCACGTTATCAATCCGCCCGTCTGGCGTCACATCGAATTTAACGCGAACTGAACCTTCAATACGCAACGCCTGGGCACGTGCCGGGTATGCGGGTTGGTTGCGGCTCAATGCTCTCGGACCACTCGGCGTCGTCAGCGTTGGCTTCGCGTTCGCCGTGGCGGTGCTCGGCTGGGTACGCGCCGGTGCGGTATTCGTCGATTCAAACGGTGAGACCGCTTTCGGTTCCGCCGGCTTCACTTCGCGCTTCGGCTGCTCAACTTTTTTCTCTGGTTTTGGCTTCGGCTTCGGCTTTGGTTTTGGCTTCGGCTCGGGCTTATGGATAACCACCGGCGCTTCTTTCGGCGGCTCCGGCTCCGGCACCACTTCCGGTTCAGGCTCTGGCTCAACGACAGGTTCAGCCACCGGCTGCACTGCCTGAGGCGGTTCGAGATCCGCTGGCGCGACCATGGTTATCTCGATGGGCTGAGAGGGCGATGGCCTTTCAATAACCTGATGTACCGAGGTGTAAAGCAGCCCGGCTACAACGGCACCGTGGATAACCACGGACAGCAGCGTCGGCCACGGGAAGCGGCGAGGTAAATCAAGGGTCATTGCGCTCATAGTCGTTTCTGTTGAAAAATGATGGTCTGATTTTAAATGCAAATAGCAATCATATTCAATAAGCCGTGTTATCTGGCATCAATATTTGCCTCATTTTGTGGAAAAAAAACCTTGAGGCCAGACATTTTCGTGCTGACTCGCATCTTTGCATTGCAGTCAACGGTGGATTCACTTAACGTGATTCGCCAATTTATTGATAAGGAGCCTTGCCGTGCTTTACGTTATCTACGCTGAAGACATCGCCGATTCTCTGGAAAAACGCATGTCGGTTCGCCCTGCCCATCTGGCACGTTTACAATTATTACGTGATGAAGGTCGTCTGCTGACCGCCGGGCCAATGCCGGCAGTTGACAGTAATGAACCTGGCGCGGCTGGCTTTACCGGTTCAACGGTCATTGCAGAGTTTGAATCGCTGGAAGTGGCAAAAGCATGGGCAAATGATGACCCTTATAACGCCGCTGGGGTATATCAGAACGTGTCAGTAAAACCTTATAAGCAGGTTTTCTGAGACCGGTTGGGCGCTTAAAGAACAGAGGCACCGTAAACGGTGCCTTTCGTATCGGTATTCAGCTATCAGTAATCAGTGAAGACAAACAGCAGGGAGCCACGTTGTCGTTTCACCAACTCCTTTCTGATAGAAAGGATGCGCATGTTGCGGCGCGATTGGGCCTCCAGCCAGCGGGACTTACGGCGACTCACCTGTCTTAGCATACGCCAGCGCCCTACTTCCGTTCTACTACGCTTCATTGCTACTACTCTACAAGTGAAAAACAGTCCACATTATAAACCTATGAATCTGGCAGACCAACGCTTTCGCTGTGTTTTTATTTGCCAGATGCATGTTGATGCGTAAACTCATGACATAGAGTAATTCAAAAGGATTTTTCATCTATGACAACCTTTTACACGGTAGTGAACTGGCTGGTCATTCTTGGTTACTGGCTACTCATCGCCGGTGTAACGTTACGCATATTGATGAAACGGCGCGCCGTTCCCTCCGCAATGGCGTGGTTACTCATTATCTATATTCTGCCGCTGGTCGGGATTATCGCCTATCTCTCCTTCGGCGAACTGCATCTGGGCAAACGTCGGGCAGAGCGAGCCCGGGCAATGTGGCCCTCTACCGCCAAATGGCTTAACGACCTTAAAGCCTGCAAACATATCTTTGCCGATGATAACAGCCCGGTTGCGGAATCCTTGTTCCAGCTCTGCGAGCGCCGTCAAGGGATTGCCGGTGTTAAAGGTAACCAGCTCCAGCTGCTGACGGAGTCGGATGATGTCATGCAGGCGCTGATGCGCGATATTCAGCTGGCCCGGCACAACATTGAGATGGTGTTTTACATCTGGCAGCCTGGTGGCATGGCCGATAACGTTGCCGAATCGCTGATGGCCGCGGCACGACGCGGCGTTCATTGCCGCCTGATGCTGGATTCGGCCGGGAGCGTCGCCTTCTTCCGCAGCCCGTGGGCGGCGATGATGCGCAACTCCGGGATTGAAGTTGTCGAAGCGCTGAAGGTCAATCTGATGCGTGTGTTTCTGCGCCGCATGGACCTGCGCCAGCACCGCAAAATGGTCATGATTGATAACTATATTGCCTATACCGGCAGTATGAACATGGTCGATCCGCGTTTCTTTAAACAGGATTCCGGTGTAGGCCAGTGGATTGATTTGATGGCACGTATGGAAGGCCCGGTCGCCACCTCAATGGGCATCGTCTACTCCTGCGACTGGGAAATTGAGACCGGTAAGCGCATTCTTCCGCCGCCGCCGGACCTCAACATCATGCCTTTTGAAGAGGCCAGCGGCCATACCATCCACACTATCGCCTCGGGCCCGGGCTTCCCGGAAGACCTGATTCATCAGGCATTGCTGACCGCCGCCTATTCCGCCAAAGAACACCTGATCATGACCACGCCGTACTTCGTGCCCAGCGACGATCTGCTGCATGCGATCTGTACGGCAGCGCAGCGCGGGGTCGACGTCAGCATTATCCTGCCGCGGAAGAATGATTCGCTGCTGGTCGGCTGGGCCAGCCGGGCCTTCTTTACCGAGCTGCTGGCCGCCGGGGTAAAAATTTATCAGTTCGAAGGTGGCCTGCTGCATACTAAGAGTGTCCTGGTTGACGGCGAGCTTAGCCTGGTCGGCACGGTGAACCTCGATATGCGTAGCCTGTGGCTTAATTTCGAAATCACCCTGGTGATTGATGACGTCGGATTCGGCGGCGATCTGGCGGCCGTTCAGGATGATTATATTTCCCGCTCGCGCCTGCTGGATGCGAAGCTGTGGTTAAAACGTCCGCTGTGGCAACGGATCGCTGAGCGACTGTTTTACTTCTTCAGTCCGTTGCTGTAAAACGTGCCAATCAGATGTTTAACGGGTAGCAATCATGGATATGGATTTAAACAATCGCCTGACCGAAGACGAAACGCTTGAACAAGCGTATGACATCTTCCTGGAGCTGGCTGTCGACAACCTCGATCCGGCGGATGTCATTCTGTTCAACCTGCAGTTTGAAGAGCGCGGCGGCGCCGAGCTGTTTGACCCTGCGGCGGACTGGGAAGAGCATGTCGATTACGACCTGAACCCGGACTTCTTCGCCGAAGTGGTGATTGGCCTTGCCGATACCGATGGTGGCGAAATTAATGATATCTTCGCGCGCATTCTGCTGTGCCGTGAAAAAGATCATAAGCTGTGCCATATCCTGTGGCGTGAATAAGCGCCCCGCTCGCCGCACCAGCTAAAAAAATGGCAGCCGCTCATCAGAGTGGCTGCCATTTTATTTTCACTCTCCCGTCACTCCGGCAGTTCACTCCCGCAGGCATTGCAATAACGTGCATTTTTATCATGCGCCGTGTGCTGACAGCTGGGGCACGTCCGACGAGCGCGACGCTCCTGCAACGAGCTGGTCATATGGGTGGTAATCAGCCCTGTCGGGATCGCAATAATCGAGTAGCCGATTAAGATTAGGATCGACGCCAGCACCCTTCCCATTGGGGTATGCGGGGTGATATCCCCATAGCCGACCGTTGTGATGGTGACGATTGCCCAGTACACCGACGCATTTAAGGTGGTGAAACCATATTCCGGGCCTTCAATCAGGTACATCAGCGATCCGAAAATCACCATCACGATCGCAATAAATGAATAGAACAGGATTAACTGATGGCGGGCGCTGACAACGGCCACCCAGAAAATATTCAGTGACGGCATAAACCGCAGCAGTTTGAGAATACGCAAACAGCGGATCGCCCGCATCGCTCGCCAGGCAAAAACATAATTAAGGCTCATTTCCGGCCACATCCACATAACATAGAGCGGCAGGATCGTGGCGAGATCGATGACGCCCCAAAAGCTAAAGATATAGCTCAGCGGTTTCGGCCAGGTGGCAATACGCAGGATATATTCCAGGGTAAAAACGACGGTAACAAAAATCTCGAGCCAGACAAAAATATGCCATTCATCAAAGGTCAGATGATATTGCGTGCCAAGACCAGACTCGATAAATATCACCAGCACGCTGAGCAGCGCAAACATGCCGCACAGGGCTTCAAAGCGGCGCCCGGAGCGTCGGGATTGATCGAAGAGTAAATGATACAGCCGCTGGCGGGCGGAATAAGCATGGACGGCCACGTTAACCTCTCAAAAAATAAGGGGCTGACCTACGTCAGCCCCTGAGATTATAACGGGTCTACCTTCAGACAGGAAACCGCATGACGGAAGCTTCCCTCCAGCACCGGTCGCGTTTTCGCACACTCCGGCCCGGCAATAGGACAGCGGGTACGGAACACGCATCCCGATGGCGGGTTAATCGGCGAGGGTAGCTCGCCCTCCAGCAGCTGGATGGTTTTATTCTTTTCCAGATCCGGGTCCGGAACCGGCACCGCGGACATCAGAGCCTTGGTATAAGGGTGCAGCGGATTATGGTACACCTCATCATAGGTGCCCAGCTCCACCGCGTGCCCGAGATACATCACCAGGACGCGATCGGAAATGTGCTTCACCACCGCCAGGTCATGGGCGATAAAGATCAGCGACAGGCCCATTTCCCGTTGTAGCTGCTGCAGCAGGTTGACTACCTGCGCCTGAATCGACACGTCCAGCGCCGATACCGGCTCATCACAGATAATCAGCTTCGGTTCCAGGATCAGCGCGCGGGCAATACCAATACGCTGACACTGGCCGCCGGAGAACTCGTGCGGATAGCGGTTGATCAGGTTGGGTAACAGCCCCACCTTCATCATCATCGCCTTAACCTTGTCACGCACTTCCTGACGCGTCATTTTCGGATGATAGGTACGCAGCGGCTCAGCAATAATCTCACCGATCGTCATACGCGGGTTCAGCGAGGCCAGTGGATCCTGGAAAATCATCTGGATATCGCTGCGCACCGCACGCCACTCTTCCTGTTTCATACCGAGCAAATCTTTGCCAAGCCAGGCCACTTTGCCATCGGTCGCTTTCACCAGGCCAATAATCGCCCGCGCAAAAGTCGATTTACCGCAGCCGGACTCGCCAACGACGCCCAGGGTTTCACCTTCGTACAGACGCAACGTGACGCCATCGACCGCTTTCAACGTTTTGGCCGGCTGCCAGAACCACTGTTTCCCGTCCTTGATATCGAAATGGACTTTCAGGTCGGCGATTTCGAGCAGGACTTTTCTTTGTTCGGTAACGGCATTCATAGCAGATCCCCTACTGGTTGAAAGCAGGCGCGCAGGCGGCCCGGTGCAAACTCCTCCAGCGGTGGAGCGCTATGGCAAATTTCCATCGCATGCGGGCAGCGCGGCTGGAACGGACAGCCTTTTGGCAGACGCAGCAGGTTGGGCGGGTTACCCGGTATGGTCAGCAGCGACTCGCCTTCGGCATCCAGGCGCGGCACCGCGTTCAGCAGGCCAATCGAGTACGGATGCGAAGGATGATAAAACACATCGCGCGCCATCCCATATTCCATGGTGCGTCCGGCGTACATCACCAGCACTTTGTCACAGATCCCGGCAACCACACCGAGATCGTGAGTAATCATGATGATCGCGGTATTGAACTCGCGCTTGAGCTCATTCAGCAGGGTCATGATCTGCGCCTGAACCGTCACATCCAGCGCGGTAGTCGGTTCATCGGCAATCAGCAGTTTTGGCCGACACAGCAACGCCATGGCAATCATCACGCGTTGACGCATCCCGCCGGAAAACTCGTGCGGGTACATTTTCATGCGCTTGCGCGCTTCCGGCATTTTGACCGCATCGAGCATCTTCACCGACTCTTCAAACGCTTCGGCTTTGCCCATACCTTTATGCAGCATCAACACTTCCATCAGCTGCTCCCCCACCCGCATGTAAGGGTTCAGGGAGGTCATCGGGTCCTGGAAGATCATTGAAATTTGTTCGGCACGCAGCTTATTCAGCTCGTGTTCCGGCAAATTAAGGATCTGGCGGCCGTTAAATAACGCCGAGCCGCCGATATTACCGTTAGAGGCCAGCAGGCCCATCAAGGCAAATGCGGTCTGCGATTTACCGGAGCCCGATTCACCGACGATGCCCAGAGTTTCCCCGGCACGCAGGTTAAAATTGAGGTCATTGACCGCCGTAACATCGCCATCCGGTGTCTTAAACGTCACCCGGAGGTCTTTTACATCCAGCAGCAGGCCAGATTGTTGCTGCGCCTGCGGCGCTTTTGCCGTTTCAATTATGCTCATGACGGCGCTCCTTAACGGTCTTTCGGGTCGAGGGCATCACGCAGGCCATCGCCGATAAAGTTGAAACAGAACAGCGTTACCACCAGGAAACCGGCAGGGAACAGCAGCAGCCATGGCGACACTTCCATGGAGTTAGCACCATCACTGAGTAATGCGCCCCAACTGCTCAGCGGCTCCTGGGTTCCCAGACCAAGGAAGCTTAAGAAGGATTCAAACAGGATCATGCTCGGCACCAGCAGCGAGGCGTACACCACCACCACCCCCAGCACGTTCGGCACGATATGGCGAACCACAATATTAAAGGTGGATACCCCGCCAACCTGCGCTGCTTCGATAAACTCTTTACGCTTCAGGCTCAGCGTCTGGCCGCGCACGATACGCGCCATATCCAGCCAGGAGACCATCCCGATAGCCACGAAAATCAGCAGGATGTTCTGACCAAAGAAGGTGACCAGCAGGATAACGAAGAACATGAACGGGAAGGAGTTGAGGATCTCCAGCAGACGCATCATCACCGAATCCACTTTGCCGCCCAGGTAGCCGGAGAGCGAACCGTAGAGCGTCCCCAGCACCACCGCCACCAGCGCGGCAGCCACACCAACCATCAGCGAGATACGCCCACCGATCGCCACGCGAACCAGCAGGTCACGGCCGGAGGAGTCGGTGCCAAAGTAGTGGCCGGACTCCATCTCCGGTGCGCTGGACATCATGCCCCAGTCGGTATCAAAGTAGGAGAACTGAGATACCATCGGTGCAATGGTCACGAACAGCGCGATAATCACCAGCACAATCAGGCTGGCAACCGCGGCGCGGTTATGCATAAAGCGGCGGCGGGCGTCCTGCCACAGGCTACGCCCCTCAACTTCGAGCTTTTCACTGAAGTTTTCCAGCGCTTCGCTATTTTTCTTACTTAACATCATGGCGAACCCCGGCTTCAGTAGCGAATCTTCGGATCGATGACGGCATACAGCACGTCAACAATCGCGTTAAACAGAATAGTCAGCGCGCCGACCAGAATGGTCAGACTCAACACCAGCGAATAGTCGCGGTTCAACGCGCCATTCACGAACAGCTGACCAATTCCCGGAAGACCGTAGATCGTTTCGATGACCATTGAGCCGGTGATGATCCCAACAAACGCGGGTCCCATATAAGAAAGGACCGGCAACAGTGCAGGCTTCAGCGCATGGCGGAAGATAATCCGGCGCATCGGCAGCCCTTTCGCCCTGGCGGTACGGATGAAGTTAGAGTGCAGAACTTCAATCATTGAGCCACGGGTAATACGCGCGATACTGGCGATATAGGCTAACGACAGGGCCACCATCGGCAGGATCATAAACTTCAACGCCCCACCGTTCCAGCCTCCGCCGGGCAGCCAGTGCAAGGTGATGGCAAATATCATCACCAGCAGCGGCGCGACCACGAAACTGGGTATCACTACCCCGGTCATGGCCACCCCCATTACCGCATAATCCCACTTGGTGTTTTGTTTCAGTGCCGCAATCACCCCCGCCGTCACGCCGAGAATGACCGCCAACAAAAAGGCGGCAAGACCTAATTTGGCAGAGACCGGGAAGCTCGAGGCCACCAGATCGTTTACCGAATAGTCTTTGTATTTAAAAGAAGGACCGAAATCACCGTGCGCCAGTTGTTTCAGATAATGAAAATACTGGGTCATGATGGGGTCATTTAAATGGTATTTGGCTTCGATATTCGCCATGACTTCCGGCGGCAGCGTGCGTTCACCAGTGAACGGACTCCCCGGTGCAAGACGCATCATGAAGAAAGAAATAGTAATTAGAATGAATAGCGTCGGAATCGCTTCCAGACAGCGACGAAATATAAATTTTAACATTGCCCGTACCTTCTGGCCTGTGCCTATCGAGTGCGATGAATTCAGACACGGTGGGGCAAGCTGCGCCTGCCCCACGTATTGCCATTAATGTTTGATAATATACAGATTTTTAACGTAGATATTATCTAACGGGTCTTTACCGGTGTAGCCACCAACCCACGGTTTAACCAGACGGGCGTTGACATAATAGAACACCGGTACGATCACAGAGTCTTTATCCAGCTGTTGTTCCGATTGCGCGTACAGGTCTGCACGTTTCGCATCATCAGTGGTCTGCAGGGTTGCAGCGATGATCTTATCGAAGGCCGGGCTCTTATAATGAGAGGTGTTGTTTGAGCTGTCGCTCAACATGGTATTAAGGAAAGAAGTCGGTTCGTTGTAATCTGCACACCAGCCGGCACGCGCCACATCGAAGGTCCCCTGATGACGATTATCGAGGAAGGTTTTCCATTCCTGATTTTCCAGCTTCACGTTGGCACCCAGATTTTTCTTCCAGATGGAGGCAACGGCAATCGCCAGTTTTTTATGCAAATCAGAGGTGTTATACAGCAGATTAAAGGTCAGCGGTTTATCAGCGGTATATCCCGCTTCAGCCAGCAGTTTTTTCGCTTCTTCGTTACGCTTGTCCTGAGTCCAGTTGAACCACTCTGGTTTAACAACTTTCATTCCATCGGTATATGGCGGCGTATAGCTATAAGCCGGCAGGTCGCCCTGGTTTTTCACTTTATTGACAATGATTTCGCGATCCAGCGCCATTTTAAGGGCGGTACGAACACGCACGTCGGTAAACGGTGCTTTCTGGTTATTAATTTCGTAGTAATAGGTGCACAGATACGGATCGACGTGAACTTCTTTCGGGATCTCTTTCTTCAGTTTCTGGAACAGTTCAATCGGCATGTTGTTATAGGTCATGTCGATTTCGCCGCTGCGATAACGGTTAACGTCCGTTACTTCCGAAGAAATCGGCAGGTAGGTAACCTGATTAACGACCGTTTTCGCGTTATCCCAGTAGTTGGTATTACGCTCAAGCACAATACGCTCGTTCACCACCCAGTCTTTCAGTTTATAAGCGCCGTTGGTGACGATATTGGCAGGCTGGGTCCACTTCTCACCGTATTTTTCAATAGCGGCTTTAGGGACCGGAGAAACTGATGGGTGAACCAGCAGTTTATAGAAATAAGGAACCGGTTCGCTCAGCGTGACTTCGAAGGTTTTATCATCGATGGCTTTCACGCCCAGGTCGCTGGTCGGTTTTTTGCCGGCGATAATCTCATCGACATTCAGCACGTGGCCATATTGCAGGTAGCTGGCGTAAGGGGAAGCGGTTTTTGGATCAGCCAGGCGCTGCCAGCTGTAAACGAAATCTTGTGCGGTGACCGGCGAGCCGTCGGACCATTTTGCATCTTTGCGAATATGGAACGTCCAGACTTTAAAATCTTTATTATCCCAGGACTCCGCCACGCCAGGAGTTGGATGGCCTTCTACATCGCCGATCACTAGTCCTTCAAACAAATCGCGGTTAATGTTGGATTCCGGCACGCCTTCAATTTTATGTGGATCCAGCGATTGCACTTCTGCGCCGTTATTACGAACCAGCGTTTGCTTGTCCGCCAGCTGCACTCCAGCAGGTACATCTGCCGCCATGGCAACATTGGCGGTAATTAGCGCAGAGAGAACCCCTGCAGCTACCAGACTTTTTTTGGTGATGATGGTCATTGTGTTGTTACTCCATTCATTATAATTACTGGCTATTTAACCAGCCTGTTTTTTTCCCCTTGCGGGATTCTGTACAGTGCAGGAGTTTTTGCTGCTGTCAGACTTTACTGCTTGCTATCACCGACTTATTTATTACGGCCGCTCAAACGGCAGCCTTAGCGTCGATTCTTTCACCCGCTTATTCAGGGTGGTCGCAATGAGTTAATTAATAATGATTCTCATTTACGTATATTTTTGAGCGAAGGATCAGGCCGGAAAATATCAAAAGGCCATCACCACCGCCAATGCAATTTGCAAATATGTTACCGAATTCTCTTTTATCTTTTTTCTTACCCTGCCGCCCTGTCCTGCTTTCAAAACCCTGGCAGAGTAAAGCACTTATATTTCATACAGATAAATTTTCAGCCTTCGCTCAGAGCCCCGGCAACGTGGCGATGATGCTTTTTTGTACGAAAATTTAACAATCGATTATTTTTTAGCACATTCATCTGCTCTGATAGTGAAATTACTAATATCATTTCAATTATCCAACGGCAAGCACCAGAGAATGATGTGAAGAAAATAACAGTTGTTACGAAGAGGATAAAGCGAGGAAAACAGAGAATAAATTCGATAACCACATGATAATAAAAGATAAAAACAAATATTGCGGAAAAGTATTTTACGCGCCCATATCAGCTATATTGATATGTTTTGCTAATAATTAAAAAAGGCGGAGCGCTGGGCTCCGCCGGATGTCAGTCGGCTTACCCCACCAGACCCGGAAACAGGGCTTTAATACCGGTGACGATAAACTCAATACCCAGCGCCATCAGCAACAGACCCATAATACGGGTGATGACGTTGATTCCCGTCTGCCCGAGCAGGCGAACCAGCCATGGCGCCATGCGGAAAATACCCCAACAGCACAGCGCAAACAGCGCAATCGCGACCGAGAAACCAAACAGGTGCGCCACGGTGTGATAGCGAGTCCCCCAGACGATGGTCGAACTGATCGCCCCTGGCCCGGCCATTAACGGCAATGCCAGCGGCACAACGCCAATGCTTTCACGAATCGCGGTTTCTGATTTTTCCTGCTTGTTTTGTTTATCCTCGCCCAGTTTGCCGCTGATCATCGACATCGCGATGGTCACCACCAGGATCCCGCCGGCAATACGGAATGAATCAATAGAAATGCCGAAGACCTGCAATATGGCGTCGCCGAGGAACAGTGAAGTCCACAAAATGATGGCGACGGAAAGGTTTGCCGTCAGGTTGGTTTTATTGCGGATCGCCGCCGTCTGGTAGCTGGTCATACTAATGAAGACGGGAATGATGCCGACCGGGTTTACCAGCGCAAATAACCCGATGAAAAACTTGAAGTAAGCTGAAAAATCAAACAACGGTTGGATCACAGTGCGCTCCGCAGCATCATTAATAATGGCTGTTGACAGTTAGTCACATAAAATATTCGCGCAGAAGATACGCTTTTTGGCAGCATAATTCATCTCAAATGTGCGTATAACTGTGACAAAACCGGATGTTATATATTTGTTTCCGCCATGCTACTTACTCACTTATTTTGCATAATTATTATTACACTTGATTTGACCGGTCAATAAACAGCCAGCTGAAAGGTGTCAGCTTCACGTAAACTTGATCTAAATCACGTAAATCGTACTCAGAAGTGAGTAACCTTGTTCACACCAAAGAGTGCAAAACAGCGGTACCTGAGAGGCAACACCGACAAGCTTATTTAGTAAATCAATGAAGCCAGCAGCGTCTAAATCGCCCCCCTAACATTTAGATGCAAGCTGTTAACAGGCTGACTATACTGTCGAATCGAGCTACTGATTTACTAAAAAAGTTTAACATTATCAGGAGAGCATTATGGCTGTTACTAATGTCGCTGAACTTAACGCACTCGTAGAGCGCGTAAAAAAAGCCCAGCGTGAATATGCCAGTTTCACTCAAGAACAAGTTGATAAGATCTTCCGTGCTGCCGCTTTGGCTGCCGCAGATGCTCGAATCCCTCTCGCTAAAATGGCCGTTGCCGAATCCGGCATGGGCATTATCGAAGACAAGGTCATCAAAAACCACTTCGCTTCCGAATACATCTATAACGCATATAAAGATGAAAAGACCTGCGGTGTTCTCTCTGAAGACGACACTTTCGGTACTATCACCATCGCCGAACCAATCGGTATTATCTGCGGTATCGTTCCGACGACTAACCCGACTTCCACAGCAATCTTTAAATCACTGATCAGCCTGAAGACGCGTAACGCGATCATCTTCTCCCCACATCCGCGTGCTAAAGATGCAACCAACAAAGCCGCTGATATCGTGCTGCAGGCTGCTATCGCCGCTGGCGCACCGAAAGATCTGATCGGTTGGATCGACCAGCCTTCCGTTGAACTGTCTAACGCGCTGATGCATCACCCGGACATTAACCTGATCCTCGCGACCGGTGGTCCAGGCATGGTTAAAGCAGCATACAGCTCCGGTAAACCTGCTATCGGTGTTGGTGCAGGTAACACGCCGGTTGTTATCGACGAAACCGCTGATATCAAACGTGCCGTAGCTTCTGTACTGATGTCTAAAACCTTCGATAACGGCGTTATCTGTGCTTCTGAACAGTCCGTTGTGGTCGTTGACTCCGTATATGACGCCGTTCGCGAGCGTTTCGCCAGCCATGGCGGCTACATGCTGCAGGGCAAAGAGCTGAAAGCAGTTCAGGACATCATCCTGAAAAATGGCGCACTGAACGCCGCTATCGTTGGTCAGCCGGCAGCCAAAATTGCTGAACTGGCAGGCTTCACCGTTCCGGCTACCACCAAGATCCTGATTGGTGAAGTAACCGACGTTGATGAAAGCGAACCGTTTGCTCACGAAAAACTGTCTCCGACGCTGGCAATGTACCGCGCGAAGAACTTCGAAGACGCTGTTGATAAAGCTGAAAAACTGGTTGCGATGGGCGGTATCGGTCATACCTCTTGCCTGTACACCGACCAGGATAACCAGCCGGCTCGCGTGACCTACTTCGGTCAGATGATGAAAACCGCACGTATCCTGATTAACACCCCGGCATCTCAGGGTGGTATCGGTGACCTGTATAACTTCAAGCTTGCACCTTCCCTGACTCTGGGTTGTGGTTCCTGGGGTGGTAACTCCATCTCTGAAAACGTTGGTCCGAAACACCTGATCAACAAGAAAACCGTTGCTAAGCGAGCTGAAAACATGTTGTGGCACAAACTTCCGAAATCTATCTACTTCCGTCGTGGCTCACTGCCAATCGCACTGGATGAAGTGATTACTGATGGTCACAAACGCGCGCTGATCGTGACTGACCGCTTCCTGTTCAACAACGGCTATGCTGACCAGATCACCTCTGTGCTGAAAGCATCTGGCGTTGAAACCGAAGTCTTCTTTGAAGTTGAAGCTGACCCGACACTGACCGTTGTCCGTAAAGGTGCCGACCTGGCGAACTCCTTCAAACCTGACGTTATCATCGCCCTGGGCGGTGGTTCCCCGATGGATGCGGCCAAAATTATGTGGGTGATGTACGAGCACCCGGAAACCCACTTCGAAGACCTGGCGCTGCGCTTTATGGACATCCGTAAACGTATCTACAAGTTCCCGAAAATGGGCGTTAAAGCAAAAATGATCGCGGTCACCACCACTTCCGGTACCGGTTCTGAAGTCACTCCGTTTGCGGTCGTTACCGACGATGCAACCGGTCAGAAATATCCGCTGGCAGACTACGCGCTGACTCCGGATGTGGCGATTGTTGATGCTAACCTCGTCATGGATATGCCGAAATCACTGTGTGCATTCGGTGGCCTCGATGCGGTGACTCACGCCCTGGAAGCTTACGTTTCCGTACTGGCTTCTGAGTTCTCCGACGGTCAGGCTCTGCAGGCTCTGAAACTGCTGAAAGAGTACCTGCCAGCGTCTTACCACGAAGGTTCTAAGAACCCGGTAGCACGTGAGAAAGTACACAGTGCAGCGACTATCGCCGGTATCGCGTTTGCTAACGCCTTCCTGGGTGTATGTCACTCCATGGCACACAAACTGGGTTCTCAGTTCCACATTCCGCACGGTCTGGCTAACGCCCTACTGATCAGCAACGTTATCCGTTACAACGCGAACGATAACCCGACCAAGCAGACTGCATTCAGCCAGTACGACCGTCCGCAGGCACGTCGTCGTTACGCTGAAATTGCTGACCACCTGGGCCTGAGCGCACCTGGCGACCGTACCGCAGCGAAAATTGAAAAACTGCTGGCATGGCTGGAAAGCATTAAAGCTGAACTGGGTATTCCTAAATCTATCCGTGAAGCTGGCGTGCAGGAAGCTGACTTCCTGGCCCACGTTGACAAGCTGTCTGAAGATGCCTTCGATGACCAGTGCACCGGCGCTAACCCGCGTTACCCACTGATCTCCGAGCTGAAACAGATTCTGCTGGATACCTACTACGGTAACGAGTTCAGCGAAGGTGAAGCGGCTGCGAAGAAAGAAACCGCAGCAGCGCCGAAAGCCGATAAAAAAGCGAAAAAATCCGCCTAATCGACCCGGTTAACACCGCTACAAGCCTCATCTTCGGATGGGGCTTTTTTTATGCTTCGCCTTGCCGGATATGCCCCGCCTCGACACTGAATAACACAGCCTCACCTTCCCACAAGGTATTCTGCTGCGGGATCGATTCCCTCGCCGGGACAGGCTCGGGTGAAGCCATTGTCATGGGTGCTCTGTACAATAAGAAATGCGTCTATGAGACGGAGAGATAATCGACGATATGGCAGGCAGGAACGGAACACAGGCGCCGTCGCTGCGCGCCTGTGCGGTTATTATCACAGCAGCCTTAACCGCCGCGAGATTTACTCTGTACCAGCGTGAGGGAACCCTCGCTCAACGCTTCTTTATAATGCTTACGGCAAACGGAAACATAACGTTCATTCCCGCCAATCACCACCTGTTCACCTTCATTGTAAGGCCGTCCTTCTTGATCGAGACGCAGCACCATACTGGCCTTACGGCCGCAGAAACAGATCGTTTTTAATTCAACCAGCTTATCGGACCAGGCTAATAAATACTGGCTGCCGATAAACAGTTCGCCGCGAAAATCAGTCCGCAATCCGTAGCACAACACCGGAATATCCAGTTGATCGACAACTTCAGATAATTCATGTACCTGCTCACGGGTAAGGAACTGGCTTTCATCCACCAGAACGCAGTGAACAGGCTGCTTCGCGTGTTCGCTGGCAATATCGGTGAAGAGCGATGTCTGAGGGTTAAACAGCCGGGCTGGCGACGAGAGACCGATTCGTGAGCTGACTTTTCCAGAACCAAAACGGTTATCAATTTCGGCGGTATAAACCAGGGCGCGCATGCCACGTTCCTGGTAATTGTATGACGACTGCAACAAGGCCGTCGACTTACCTGCATTCATTGCAGAATAGTAAAAATAAAGTTGAGCCATTGGCTGCCTAACCCCAATCAGTATGTTTTATCGCGGCGGGATTGTAGCATATTTTCTACTGTTATCGGTCTTTTCAGCATCACCGTTGCGCTGAATGTGCGCCTGCCGGCATCCTGATAGATTAAGGATTTTTAATGAATATTGCCGGCGATCATTTGCTCAACCCGGACGCCATCGCCGCTAATGATTGTCCTTTCGTGCGAATCATCCGATTTCGCAGGTAGCGATAACGCGATTTCCTCACGCATTATATTAACGATTACCCCAACTAATACGCTATTACTCAAGAGGGATATTTATCCCTGCAAAGTATAATTTTACTCCCGGACCATCGAGAAAAGCATACTATCTCAGGGTTTTAGCTAAGGTTTTACCCTGAGCTATAAGCGAAAAAGATGTGAACTCGCACGAGAAATTTAACTTAAATTAATTAATTATCGAGACAAATAACAAGTAATTTTGAATTACTTACATTCTACCCTATTGCACATCTGATTATATCGCTCTATTATTACTTCAACAAACCACCCCACAATATAAGTTTGAGATTACTACAATGAGCGAAGCACTTAAAATTTTGAACAACATCCGTACTCTTCGTGCGCAGGCGAGAGAATGCACCCTTGAAACGCTAGAAGAAATGCTGGAAAAATTAGAAGTTGTTGTTAACGAACGCCGCGAAGAAGAAAGCGCTGCAGCTGCAGAAATTGAAGAGCGTACTCGTAAACTTCAACAATACCGTGAAATGCTGATTGCTGATGGTATTGACCCGAATGAACTGCTGAGCACCATGGCAGCGGTTAAAGCGGGTACTAAAGCTAAGCGTGCTGCACGCCCGGCTAAATACAGCTACGTTGATGAGAACGGCGAAACCAAAACCTGGACCGGCCAGGGCCGTACCCCGGCAGTGATCAAAAAAGCAATGGACGAGCAGGGTAAAACCCTGGACGACTTCCTGCTGTAATTGAAGATCGTATTTGAAGAATCCCGCTTCGGCGGGATTTTTTTTGTCTCGCGGATGCCACCGGTAATCTCAGGGTATAAAAAAACCGGAAAGCGAACTCGCCTCCCGGTTATCTGCTCAGTAGAAAACGATTACTTAGCTACAGCGTTTTCCAGCCAGGCTTTAAAATCCTCGCCCAGGGTTTTATGACGAATGCCATATTCCACAAACGCCTGCATATAACCCAGTTTATTACCGCAGTCGTGGCTCTTGCCTTTCATGTGATAGGCTTCAACGGTTTCTTTGGCGATCAGCATATCGATCGCATCGGTCAGCTGAATTTCATCCCCGGCTCCCGGAGGGGTTTTAGCCAGCAGCGGCCAAATATCCGCGCTCAGTACATAACGGCCTACCACTGCAAGGTTAGACGGCGCCACATCGGCTTTTGGTTTTTCAACCACGCCAACCATCGGCACGCTTTCACCCGGTTGCAGAGATTCGCCTTTGCAGTCAACAACGCCGTATGCCGTGACATCAGCAACTGGCTCAACCATAATCTGGCTGGATCCGGTTTCATCGAAACGGGAGATCATTTCAGCCAGGTTATCACGGGAAAGATCGGATTCAAATTCATCCAGAATAACGTCAGGCAGAATAACCGCAACCGGCTCATCACCGACGACCGGATGTGCGCACAGCACCGCATGACCCAGCCCTTTCGCCAGACCCTGGCGAACCTGCATAATGGTCACGTGCGGCGGACAAATAGATTGAACCTCTTCCAGCAGCTGGCGTTTTACACGTTTTTCCAGCATCGCTTCCAGTTCAAAACTGGTATCGAAATGGTTTTCAATAGAGTTTTTCGAAGAGTGAGTGACCAGAACAATTTCAGTAATCCCAGCCGCAATACACTCATTTACAACATATTGAATTAAAGGCTTATCTACCAGTGGCAGCATTTCTTTCGGAATAGCTTTAGTAGCGGGTAGCATCCTGGTGCCTAATCCCGCAACCGGGATAACAGCTTTTCTTACTTTAGAATTAATGGCAGCCATTGAAATCTCCTGGACTGTTCGTTTTTTAAACTTTTCGTTAATAATAACGGTATGAGTATATCAGTCCGCTCAGGCAAACCTGGTCAGAAAGGTTTGGATTCCCTCGAATTAGGACTATTACTTATAAACTTCAATGATAGTACCACCGCAAAAGATTGGCCGGTAATCCCATCAGATTAAAAAAATACACAATTGTTCATTCCGCAGACAACATCAGGCGTAAACGCCCCCCTGCCCCCCAAATTTGGCACTGCCACGATGTGCAGCGTTGGCTAATTTGGTTGAGATAAGCATTGCCCAGCGTCCCCAGCGGAACACCGTTACTGATCTGAATTTGATGTTCCCCGGTATTCAGTGTGCCATTCAGCCCCGCAGACACCAGAATCAAATTTTTCAAACCGCTGTGGTAATACCCCACCAGCAATGGAAATTGTCCGGGCAGGTTCGCCTGACGCAGTAATTGGTTGACCTGTTTTAACAGGCTGCCCATTTCCGGCAAACGTTGTCCCTGATGAGCAAGTTGCTCCTGCAGTAAGCCATTAAACAGCGCCCGCAGCAGCAACGCCGCGAGGACACCATTATCACCTGCTCGTGTGACATCCAGACAGTAGAAAGCCAGATCGTTTTCAGATAATGGGGCAATATCCAGCACCAGACCGGGTCGGTCTGCCGATACCAGCTGGCGATAGTGAATACGACACTTCGATATCTCCTGTTGAACCGGCGGCTGGAGCTCCTGCAATAACCGTGATGCTGCGGTCGGATCGCTCACCAGCGCATCCCAGTCTTCAAACAAACGCTCTTCTTCTTCAACCCGCGAGCTGAACATATTGGGGTACAGGCAGGCATACACCGTTTCCCGCAGGCGATTGAAATCTTTCACCGGCTTTAACAGCACATCCTGAACACCCAGCCGCAGCGCTTTGGCGATATCAGCCATGTTTTCCGTTGCCGATATCATCAGAATCGGTAATTGCTCGCCCCGGTTACGCAAATGCTCAACCAGTTCAAGACCGTTCATGCGCGGCATGGAGATGTCACAAATCATCAGGTCGGGCTTTGACTCGGCCATTTTCTGGAGCGCATCAACGCCATCCTCCGCCTGCACCGTTGCGGCGCCCAGTGAGGTTAGCCAGGAGTGCAAGAGTGAGCGGAAAACGGCTTCGTCTTCAACTATCAGAATCAGTTTTCCCGCCAATGGCTGCGTCATGATCTCTCCTCTGACTGACGATGACTAAATAGTGGCATGCAATTCACACTATCGCCTGTCAGAATTTACTTAAGTCTAAGTCAAATGGTGTCACACCGCAGTGGGAACCAGGGGTAATAATTCATCCATTTTCTTTTCAACAGACAAATATCCGGCAGCAATCGCTTCACCGGCGCGATGAAAATCAAGCGTGGAGATTTGCGGACAGAATGGTTGCAGCAGAATGTCGGGTGGATCGCCCGCCATACGATTGCGTTTCAGGCGATTTTCCAGCACCTGAATAGAGGTGGACATGATTTCCATGGCGGTCGGGGTCGCGGCGCGACGGGAGGTCATTCCGCTAAGGCGTGCACGAATGCGCGCATGCCAGGAGAAATCCTTGTCGTCTTCCAGCTGCGGCTTTTCGAGTGACCACATATCTTGCTGCATCAGATGCGCATCGTGCTGTAGGTCGACGGCAATCACGATATCAGCGCCCAGCGCCCGGGCCAGGGAGACCGGTACGGGATTGACCACCGCGCCGTCCACCAGCCAGTAGCCATTATGCATCACCGGAGACATCAGGCCCGGCATACTGCAGGAGGCGCGCACCGCCTGGTGCAAATCGCCCTCGGTGAACCACAGCTCACGGCCGGTGCTTAAGTTGGTCGCCACCGCCGCAAAGCGACGGTCGCAGAGCTCGATCTCGGAAACAGGCATGACACGTCGGAACTGATTGAATACGCGTTCACCGCGCAGCAGGCCACCGCGACGCCAGGACAGATCCATCAGCCGCAGTACATCCCAGTTATTAAAGGAACAGACCCATTTCTCCAGCGCCGGAAGACGGTTGCAGGCATACGCGGCGCCCACCAGCGCACCAATGGAGCATCCTGCGACGATATCGACTTCAATACCCGCGCGCTGCAGTGCCTTAATGACACCAATATGCGACCATCCACGGGCCGCTCCTGCGCCTAACGCCAGACCAATCTTAAGCTTTCTCATTATTCCCGATATACTTCCTTCCGCTGCGAACATAGCATCATTGCTACAGCTCAGTTAACATAAAACAGGTTGGCGCCACTGCGCCGTGAATTTTTTCCATGGAGGCCGATTTGTCGCCATTATGCCCTTGTGGCAGCGCTCAGGAGTATAGCTCATGTTGTCAGCGATATCTGACCGGCTCACTGCTTGCGCCAGAGCCATCACACTTGATGCGCTCCCGATACAGTGCGTTTGTCATGAAGGATGCCGATTACCTGATCAAAACCTGGCACCCGTCCTGCCAGCCGCAGCTGTTCCGTGCCGATCTGGAAAAGGGCTTCGCCAAAACACACTGGCAAGGCTTAACGGTATTCGCTGCCGATGAAGGCAGCCATCCCGACGAGGGCTTTGTCAGTTTCGTCGCTCGGTTTGATGAAGATAACCGCCCCGGCGCCATAATTGAACGTTCCAGATTCTTAAAAGAAAAGGGACAGTGGTACTATATCGACGGTACACGACCACTGTTTGGTCGTAACGACCCCTGCCCTTGTGGTTCAGGTAAAAAATTTAAAAAATGCTGTGGCCAGTAATACGGCACCGGCAATAGCAAACACTACAGGATTTTCCTCGCGATGCATTCATTACAACGTAAAGTACTACGCACCATTTGCCCTGATCAGAAAGGACTCATCGCGCGTATCACGAACATTTGCTACAAGCACGAACTGAACATTGTTCAGAATAACGAGTTCGTCGATCACCGCACCGGCCGCTTCTTTATGCGTACCGAGCTGGAAGGGATTTTTAATGATGCCATTTTACTGGCAGATCTCGACAGCGCGCTGCCGGAAGGTTCCATTCGCGAGCTGACCCCAGCCGGCCGCCGCCGGGTCGTCATTCTGGTGACCAAAGAGGCACATTGCCTGGGCGATCTGTTGATGAAGGCCAACTATGGCGGCCTGGATGTCGAAATCGCCGCCGTCATCGGCAACCATGAAACGCTGCGTACGCTGGTTGAGCGTTTTGACATTCCGTTCCAGCTGGTAAGCCACGAAGGCCTGACCCGCGAAGAGCACGACAAGCAGATGGGCGACGCCATTGAGTCTTATGCTCCGGACTACGTGGTGCTGGCGAAATATATGCGGGTGCTGACGCCGGAATTTGTTTCCCGCTTCCCGAACCAGATTATCAATATCCACCACTCCTTCCTGCCGGCCTTTATCGGCGCCCGTCCTTATCATCAGGCTTATGAGCGTGGTGTAAAAATCATCGGTGCGACCGCCCACTACGTCAACGACAACCTGGACGAAGGCCCGATCATTATGCAGGACGTGATTCACGTCGATCACACCTATACCGCTGAAGATATGATGCGCGCAGGGCGCGATGTTGAAAAGAATGTGTTGAGCCGCGCGCTCTATAAGGTTCTGGCCCAGCGCGTGTTCGTCTACGGCAACCGAACGATTATTCTTTAATCAATAGTAAAATGAACTGGTTAGCTTTACGCCTTTGCGCATAAATTTCAGGCAACCAGTTTATTTTTCTCAACGGAAAGCTTTACAGGGGCGCGTCATTTGATATGATGCGCCCCGCTTCCTCAGAAGGAAGCAGGCCAGTAATAAGCATTACCCCGTGGTGGGGTTCCCGAGCGGCCAAAGGGAGCAGACTGTAAATCTGCCGTCATCGACTTCGAAGGTTCGAATCCTTCCCCCACCACCATCTCAAAGCATTACCTCTACAATATGAATTACCCCTGGCGGGGTTCCCGAGCGGCCAAAGGGAGCAGACTGTAAATCTGCCGTCATCGACTTCGAAGGTTCGAATCCTTCCCCCGCCACCATCACTTCCTTGCACTACCCCAGCTAAACCAAACACTAAAGCCTTATATTCTGCCCATGCAGGGAAGGATGAGAAGCTTCGACTAAGGTTCGATTCGAGCGCCAGCGAGAAAGCGTTGCCGCAGGCAACGACCCGAAGGGCGAGGCGCAGCCGAGTCATCCTTCCCCCGCCACCATCACTTCCTTGCACTCCCCCAGCTAAACCAAACACTAAAGCTTTATATTCTGCCCATGCAGGGAAGGATGAGAAGCTTCGACTAAGGTTCGATTCGAGCGCCAGCGAGAAAGCGTTGCCGCAGGCAACGACCCGAAGGGCGAGGCGCAGCCGAGTCATCCTTCCCCCGCCACCATCATTTCCTTGCACTACCCCAGCTAAACCAAACACTAAAGCCTTATATTCTGCCCATACAGGGAAGGATGAGAAGCTTCGACTAAGGTTCGATTCGAGCGCCAGCGAGAAAGCGTTGCCGCAGGCAACGACCCGAAGCGTGTAGCGCTAAGTCATCCTCCCTCATTTCCCCAGCTCTGTTTTGTATTTCTGCCATAGGTATCCCGGCGGCGCTGCGCCTGGCCGGGCTACAAAAGCATGCAGTCTGTAGCCCGGCCAGGCGCAGCGCCGCCGGGAAAGCACCGGTATTCAGGTATAAAAAAACCCCACCGAAGTAGGGTTTAGCATCATACAAAATAGTATCAGCGACGAGCGCGAACAATCTGGTATTTGCGGGTCAGGTACTCCACCGGCACGCTCCAGATATGCACCAGACGCGAGAACGGGAACAGCACAAACAGCGTCATACCGAGCACCAGGTGCATGCGGAAGATAAACGCCACGCCGTCGAGGTGTGCCGACGCACCACCGTGGAAGGTCACCACCGACTGCGCCCAGCCGACCAGCTTCATCATTTCACTGCCGTCCATATGCTGAGCCGAGAACGGAATCGTCAGCAGACCCAGCGTACACTGGATAACCAGCACCGACATCACCAGAATGTCTGCCCCGGTCGTGGTGGCACGAATGCGCGGATTGAACAGGCGGCGTTTGAGCAGCAAAATACCGCCGACCAGACACATCAGCCCCGCCGCACCGCCGCCAAACATCGCCATCTTCTGCTTCACTTCAAGCGGCAGCCAGGCTTCATACATCCAGTGCGGAGTCAGCATCCCAAAAGCATGACCCGCAATTACGCCGAGGATCCCAATATGGAACAGGTTCGACGCCAGGTTCATCCCTTTTCTATCCAGCATCTGGCTGGAGGCGGCACGCCAGGTATATTGCCCGTAGTCGTAACGCAGCCAGCTCCCCACAAGGAATACGGCCCCGGCAATATACGGATAGATGTCAAAGAAGAACATATTCAGGAAGTGCATTATTGCTGTCCTCCGTTAGAGATATTCAAATATTGCGGGGCAACGGCTCCGGCAAAACGACGCTGGTGAGCGGCGATATCTGATTCAGCGCAGCCCTGATCGGCAAAGAATTTCACCTGTTCTTCTTCCCACACCGCATCCAGCGCCTGCGGCGTATCATCGCGGGCCTCATCGGCAATTTTCTCCGCCACCTGCTGACTGTCGACCTGGGTGTTGGCCAGCGTCAGCAGCAGTTCAAACAGCACCGCATAATGGCTTTCACGCTGCCGCAGACGGGCGCTGAGCAGACCGAGGATCGGCGCCACATCCTGCAGCCCGGCAATGGCTTCGTCCGCAGGCAGCTGTGCAAGATACTCCAGATACAGCGGGAGATGGTCCGGCAGCTCGCGGCTGTCGAGGGTCAGGCCGTGGCGCTCATACTGCGCCATCAGGTCCACCATCGCCTGACCACGATCGCGGGATTCACCGTGAACATGTTCAAACAACAGCAGAGACGTTGCCCGGCCGCGATCGAACAGTTCGCTGTAATACGCCTGCGCGTCCAGCGGATCCTGGGCGGTCAAATCACGCAGGAAAACGCCCAGTTGCTGGGCATCCTCTTTGCTCAGCGTTTCCGAGGACGCCAGCGCCTCGAACAGCTCCTGCTGATGTTGCCACAGGGCAGCATCCGGGTACTCCAGCAGGCGCGACACAATGACGAGTTCAATCATGAGTGCGGCTCCGTTTTGCTGGTGACATTGATGGCATCGATGCGACGGCTGTTGAACAGATTGAACTTGCTGTCTGAACCATGGCAGCCATCACCAAAGGTAAAGCCGCAGCCACGCTGTTCCGGGAAAGCATCGCGAGCCTGCTCACGATGGCTGCTCGGGACCACGAAGCGATCTTCGTAGTTTGCAATCGCCAGGTAGCGGTACATCTCCTGCGCCTGCGCTTCGGTCAGACCGACCTCTTCCAGCGCACGAGTATCAACCACGCCATCCACGCTTTCTGCACGTTTAAAGTGACGCATGGCCAGCATGCGTTTCAGCGCCAGCAGTACCGGCTGGGTATCCCCGGCGGTCAGCAGGTTAGCCAGGTACTGGACCGGAATACGCAGACTTTCAACATCCGGCAGGATCCCGTTACTGCCCAGCTCGCCGGCATCGGCCGCAGACTGAATCGGTGACAGCGGCGGCACATACCAGACCATCGGCAGCGTGCGATATTCCGGGTGCAGCGGCAGCGCCAGCTTCCAGTCCATCGCCATTTTGTACACCGGCGACTGCTGCGCAGCTTCAATTACGCCCTGCGGAACGCCATCTTTCAGCGCCTGCTCGATGACTTTCGGGTCGTTCGGGTTGAGGAACACGTCCAGCTGACGCTGATACAGATCCTGCTCGTTCTCGGTGCTGGCGGCATTTTCAATCGCATCAGCGTCATACAGCAGCACGCCGAGGTAGCGAATACGTCCGACGCAGGTTTCAGAACAGACGGTCGGCATCCCGGATTCGATACGCGGATAACAGAAGATGCACTTCTCGGACTTACCGCTCTTCCAGTTGAAGTAGATCTTTTTGTACGGGCAGCCGGTAATACACATCCGCCAGCCGCGGCACTTATCCTGATCGATCAGCACGATGCCATCTTCTTCACGCTTATAGATGGCGCCGCTCGGGCAGGTCGCTACACAGGCCGGGTTCAGGCAGTGTTCGCACAGGCGCGGCAAATACATCATGAAGGTGTTTTCGAACTGGCCGTACATCGCCTTCTGCATGTTGTCGAAATTGCGGTCCCTGGACAGCTTTTCAAACTCACCGCCAAGGTCATCTTCCCAGTTCGGACCGCTGGTGATCTTGTCCATTCGTTGCCCGGTGATCAGCGAACGCGGGCGGGCGATCGGCTGATGTTTGCTCTCCGGTGCGGCATGCAGGTTCTGGTAGTCGAAATCAAAAGGCTCGTAGTAATCATCGATGCCCGGCAGATGCGGGTTGGCGAAGATTTTACCCAGCAGCATTGCACGGTTGCCCATGCGCGGCTGCAGTTTGCCGTTGATTTTACGGATCCAGCCGCCTTTCCATTTCTCCTGGTTTTCCCAGTCGTTCGGGAAACCAACGCCAGGCTTGGTTTCGACGTTATTGAACCAGGCGTACTCCGTCCCTTCGCGACTGGTCCAGACGTTTTTACAGGTGACTGAGCAGGTATGACAGCCGATGCATTTATCGAGATTCAGCACCATGCCGACTTGTGAACGAATTTTCATTTTACGCTCTCCTGTACCTGGTCATTACCTTCACCATCCAGCCAGTTAATATTCTTCATCTTGCGTACCACCACGAACTCATCGCGGTTAGAGCCCACGGTGCCGTAATAGTTAAAGCCGTAAGCCAGCTGCGCGTAGCCGCCGATCATATGGGTCGGCTTCGGCGTAATGCGCGTCACCGAGTTATGGATCCCGCCGCGTTGGCCGGTAATTTCCGAGCCTGGCAGATTCACAATACGTTCCTGGGCGTGGTACATCATGGTCATCCCCGCCGGTACACGCTGGCTGACGACCGCACGTGCGGTCAGCGCCCCGTTGCTGTTGAAGACTTCAATCCAGTCGTTATCCTCAATGCCCAGCTCTTTGGCATCGGCTTCGCTCATCCAGACGATCGGGCCGCCGCGTGACAGGGTCAGCATCAGCAGGTTGTCGCTGTAGGTCGAGTGGATACCCCATTTCTGGTGCGGCGTCAGGAAGTTCAGCGCCTTCTCCGGGTTGCCGTTAGACTTCTCGCCCATCACCGCTTTCACCGAACGGGTATCGATCGGCGGACGGTACACCAGCAGGCTCTCACCGAAATCACGCATCCACTGATGGTCCTGATACAAGGACTGGCGACCGGACAGGGTCCGCCACGGAATCAGCTCGTGCACGTTGGTATAGCCGGCGTTATAGGAAACATGTTCATCTTCAAGGCCAGACCAGGTCGGGCTGGAGATGATTTTGCGCGGCTGGGCCTGAATATCGCGGAAACGAATTTTCTCGTCTTCTTTATTCAGTGCCAGATGGGTATGGTCGCGACCGGTAAACTCACTGAGCGCAGCCCAGGCTTTCACCGCGACCTGACCGTTGGTTTCTGGGGCCAGCGTCAGGATCATCTCGGCGGCATCAATCGCCGTATTCAGCATCGGCTGACCTTTAGCCGGACCGTCGGCCTTGGTGTAATTCAGCTTACGCAGCAGGTCCATCTCGCTCTGGGTATTCCAGGCGATGCCCTTACCGCCGTTACCGATCTTCTCCATCAGCGGGCCGATAGAGGTAAAGCGCTCATAGGTCGCCGGGTAGTCACGTTCTACCGGAATAATGTGCGGCGCGGTTTTGCCTGGGATCAGGTCGCACTCGCCTTTTTTCCAGTCCTTGACGTCGAGCGGCTGCGCCATTTCAGCGGCGGAGTCATGCTGAATCGGCAGCGTGACCACATCGGTCTCTTTGCCAAGATGGCCCACGCAGACTTCGGAGAATTTCTTCGCGATGCCTTTGTAGATTTCCCAGTCGCTTTTTGATTCCCACGCCGGGTCGACGGCGGCAGACAGCGGATGAATAAAGGGATGCATATCCGAAGTATTCATGTCGTCTTTTTCGTACCAGGTCGCCGTCGGCAGCACGATGTCGGAATACAGGCAGGTGCTCGACAGACGGAAGTCCAGCGTCACCACCAGATCCAGCTTGCCGTCGAGACCGTTATCGTGCCACTCCACCTCTTCTGGCTTCACGCCGCCCTGCTTGCCGAGATCCAGTCCCTGAATACCGTGCTCGGTACCCAGCAGATACTTCAGCATGTATTCGTGGCCTTTACCGGAAGAGCCCAGCAGGTTAGAGCGCCAGATAAACAGGTTACGCGGGTGGTTCTTGCCGTTTTCAGGTTGTTCGGCGGCAAAACGAATCGTGCCGTCTTTCAGTGCCTTAACGGTGTAATCGACAGGCGTCATCCCGGCCTGTTTCGCGGCGTCAGCAATGCGCAGCGGGTTGGTGCCCAGCTGCGGCGCTGATGGCAGCCAGCCCATACGTTCTGCACGGACGTTAAAGTCCAGCAGATGGCCGCTATAGCGCGATTTATCCGCCAGCGGCGACAGCAGCTCCTGAGCGGTTACCGACTCGTAGCGCCACTGGCTGGAGTGATTATAGAAGTACGACGTACTGTTCATATGACGCGCCGGACGCTGCCAGTCGAGAGCAAACGCCAGCGGCTGCCAGCCGGTCTGCGGACGCAGTTTTTCCTGGCCGACATAGTGCGCCCAGCCGCCGCCACTCTGACCCACGCAGCCGCAGAAAATCAGCATGTTGATCAGGCCGCGATAGTTCATATCGAGGTGATACCAGTGGTTCAGACCGGCACCGACGATAATCATGGAACGCCCGTGGGTCTTATCGGCATTATCGGCAAATTCGCGAGCGGTACGGATAATCTGCGTCCGGGAAACACCGGTGATTTTCTCAGCCCAGGCCGGGGTGTAGGCCTTGACGTCATCGTAGCTGCTGGCGCAGTTTTCATCGCCGAGACCGCGATCCAGGCCATAGTTCGCCAGGGTCAGGTCATACACGGTGGTGACCAGCGCGCTGGTACCATCGGCCATCTGCAGGCGTTTCACCGGCAGCTTGTGCAGCAGCACGTTTTCCAGTTCTACTTTATTGAAATGCTCGGTGCCGTCGCCGCCAAAATACGGGAAGCCCACATTCGCAATATCGTCATGGCCGCCCAGCAGGCTCAGACGCAGCGCGACCTCTTCGCCAGTGCCGCCATCACGCTGCTCAAGGTTCCACTTACCTTTATCACCCCAGCGGAAGCCGATTGAACCGTTCGGCACGGTCATTTCGCCCTTTTCATCAAAGGCAACGGTCTTCCACTCCGGGTTCTGCTGCTGGCCCAACGCATCGACCAGATCCGCCGCGCGCAGCATACGGCCCGCCGCGTAGTAACCGTCACGCTCTTCGAGCATCACCAGCATCGGCATATCGGTGTAACGACGGACATAATCGGTGAAGTACTGGCTCGGCTGATCGAGATGGAATTCGCGCAGCATAACGTGGCCCATCGCCAGCGCCATTGCCGCATCGGTGCCCTGCTTCGGCGCCAGCCACAGATCGCACAGCTTGGCGATTTCGGCGTAATCCGGAGTGATGGCGACGGTTTTGGTCCCTTTGTAGCGCACTTCCGTAAAGAAGTGAGCATCCGGGGTACGGGTCTGCGGCACGTTGGAGCCCCAGGCGATGATATAGCTGGAGTTATACCAGTCGGCCGATTCCGGGACGTCGGTCTGCTCGCCCCAGGTCTGCGGGGAAGCCGGCGGCAGATCGCAGTACCAGTCGTAGAAGCTCAGGCAGGTCCCGCCAATCAGTGACAGATAGCGCGCGCCGGAAGCATACGACACCATCGACATCGCCGGGATCGGCGAGAAGCCCGCCACGCGGTCAGGACCATAGGTTTTCACGGTATAGACATTGGAAGCGGCAATCAGCTCGTTCACTTCCTGCCATGAGGAGCGCACGAAGCCACCGCGACCACGCGCCTGTTTGAAACTTTTGGCTTTATCGGCATCTTCAATAATCGATGCCCAGGCATCCACCGGATCGCGATGCTGAACCTTCGCTTCACGCCACATTTTCATCAGGCGTTTACGCATCAGCGGATACTTAAGACGGTTGGCGCTGTAGAGATACCAGGAGTAGCTGGCGCCGCGTGGGCAGCCGCGTGGCTCATGGTTTGGCATATCCGGGCGGGTACGCGGATAGTCGGTTTGCTGGGTTTCCCAGGTCACCAGACCATTTTTGACATAAATCTTCCAGCTACAAGAGCCGGTGCAGTTAACCCCGTGAGTGGAGCGCACAACTTTGTCATGCTGCCAGCGCTGGCGGTATCCCTCCTCCCAGTCCCGGTTAGTGTGTAGAAGCTGGCCGTGGCCATCGGCAAAGGTTTCACCCTTCTGTTTGAAGTAGCGAAACCGGTCCAGGAACTTACTCATCGGGTTTCTCCTGTATGGAGCCTGGCGGCTCTCTGATAAATCGACATTGCTGGAATGCCAGCGAAGGTAACGCTCTGAAAGCGGGAGAGAATTGATAACGATCAAGACCAAATGGCTTAAAAATCGGCCACAACCCGGCAAATACTCCGGAAGTGGTATCTTTTTCTATTTTTCATCCATTTGTTTTAAAAAGGTTTTATTGCAAAATCACCGCCAGCCGCACCATTCCGCTATGACGCCGGGTATTAAGGGGTAGAGCGGAGTAAGCTGGCCAGTTGCAGCGCAGATATGCCGTCAGACGATGGCACAAAAAAAGGGCGCAATTTGCATTGCGCCCTGAGTTCGATTTCGGTGCGGCTTAAGACTTTTGCTTACGTCCGTAAACTGCCCAGGTGATGATCACGCAGGCCACGTAGAAGACGAAGAAGATCTTCATCGCGCCAGCCGGCGAACCGGTCAGCTCCAGCGAAATCCCAAATGCTTTCGGGATAAAGAAGCCGCCGATGGCGCCAATCGCCGAGATAAAGCCCAGCGCCGCTGCGGTATCGGTTGCCGCCTCACGCATGGCCTGCTCTTCGCTCCCGCCCTGCGCTTTTACGCGGGTCATCGTCATCTTACGGAAGATTAACGAAATCATCTGGAAGGTGGATGCACTCCCCAGACCGGCGGTCAGGAACAGCACCATAAACACGCCGAAGAAGGCAATAAAGTTACCGCCTTCCCCATGAGTCGGCAGCGTCAGGAACAGCAGGCCGCTGAAGATAGCCATCACCACGAAGTTCACCAGCGTCACGCGAGTCCCGCCCAGACGGTCGGAGATCGCCCCGCCCATTGAACGTGCCAGCGCACCGATAAACGGCCCGAAGAAGGCAAAATGCAAAATCTGCACGTCCGGGAACTGGGTTTTCGACAGCATGGCGAAGCCGGCGGAGAAACCGATAAACGAACCGAAGGTTGCCAGATACAGCAGCGCCATGATCCACAGATGGCCACGCTTAAGTACCGGTAACTGTTCACTAAGAGAAGCTTTGGACGCGGACAGATCGTTCATAAAGAACCATGCCGCCAGCGTCAGTACGACCAGAAACGGCACCCAAATCCAGGCGGCATTTTCCAGGTACATAACGGAGCCATCTGGCTGCTGGGCGCCGGTTCCGCCGAACACGGCGAAAATGGACAGCGAAATCACCAGCGGAGCAACCAGCTGCATCACGCTGACGCCCATATTACCCAGGCCACCATTCAGGCCAAGGGCGCCGCCCTGCTTCTGTTTCGGGAAGAAGAAGCTGATGTTCGCCATGCTGGAGGCAAAGTTTGCCCCGGCGAAACCGCACAGCAGAGAGATGATCACAAAGATACTGAACGGCGTAGAGGTATCCTGCACCGCGAAGCCCAGCCAGACGCAAGGGACAATCATGATCCCGGTGCTGAATGCGGTCCAGCGACGACCACCAAACAGCGGCACCATGAAAGCGTAAGGAACGCGCAATAACGCCCCCGACAGCGCCGGCAGCGCGGTCAACATAAACAGCTGGTCAGTGGTAAACTGGAAGCCGACTTTATTCAGATTCACCGCCACCGCACTAAACAACATCCATACGCAAAACGCCAGCAGCAGACAGGGAACGGAGATCCATAAATTTCGGCTCGCAACACGGTGGCCGCGCTGTTGCCAAAACTCGGGATCTTCAGGACGCCAGTCGGTGATGACTGAAGTACTGGCCTTCTCCGGGAGGGAAGATTGACTCATAAATACCTCTGATTATCTAGATTTTCTGCCGCTACATTAGGGGTTACGAAGGGCGGTAAGTTGATATAAATCAAAGGAAAAGTGGTCATCATTTTGCTTAAAAATAAATCATTATCCGAAGTGAGTAGTCTTTCCTGCCAAAAAAAGTGTGGTTTTTCACATGGCTGCCGGGTTTATACCCTGCGCCACCGTAAACCTACCCACCACCGACAATTAAGGGGTAATACCTTAGGGGTATGGGTATACTCCATGGGATGTCCGAGAATAGTCGCCACTCCCGGATGGTTTGCCGGTCAGGAGCCACGCATTCTATGTTAAAACGTCTTTTTACCCCGCTTACGTTAGTGAATCAACTGGCGTTAATCGTGCTGCTATCGACGGCGATCGGTGTCGCTGGCATCGGGATCTCGGCCCGGCTGGTGCACGGCGTACAGGGTAGCGCCCACGCCATCAATAAAGCCGGATCGCTGAGGATGCAAAGCTATCGCCTGCTGGCGGCGGTCCCTCTTACCGACAGCGACCAGAAGCTGCTGGAAGATATGAACGCCACCGTCTTCAGCGAAGAGCTGCAAAATGCCGCGCTCAGAGACGGCCAGGATCGCCAGCTTAAAGCCTTGCAGCAATACTGGCAGATGGAACTGGCGCCGGGCATGAAGCACGCAAAAAACCAGGCCACCGTCGCCACCGACGTTGCCAGCTTTGTCGATCGCATCGACCACCTGGTGACCTCCTTTGACCACACCACCGAACAGCGCATCCGTTATGTGGTCTGGCTGCAGCGGGTGATGGCCTTCGGCATGGCGCTGCTGTTTCTGTTTACCATCGTCTGGCTACGTGCCCGGCTGCTGCGCCCGTGGAAACAGTTGCTGGAGATGGCCCGGGCAGTCAGCCATCGCGATTTTACCCAGCGCGTGAATATCAGCGGCCGCGATGAGATGGCGACCCTCGGCACGGCCCTCAACAATATGTCGGAGGAGCTGGCGGAAAGCTACTCCGTCCTCGAACGACGGGTGCAGGAAAAAACCGCCGGACTGGAGCAGAAAAACCAAATTCTCGCCTTTTTGTGGCAGGCAAACCGCCGCCTGCACTCCAGCGCCCCGCTCTGCGAACGTATTTCACCGGTGCTCAATGGTCTTCAGGGGCTGACGCTGCTGCGCGATATCGAAGTGCGGGTCTATGATTTCGAAGATGAAGACAACCATCAGGAGTTTGCCTGCCATTCCGATCTGCAGTGTGATGATAAAGGCTGCTATTTATGCCCGCGCGACCTGCCACCGCTGCCGGATTCCGGCGCCACGCTGAAATGGCGGCTGTCGGACGCCCATAACCAGTACGGGATCCTGCTGGCCACGCTGCCGGCGGGCCGTCACCTGAGCCACGATCAGCAACAGCTGGTCGATACCCTGGTCGAGCAGCTCACAGCCACCCTCGCGCTGGACCGCCACCAGGAGCACCAGCAGCAGCTTATCGTGATGGAAGAGCGCGCCACTATCGCCCGCGAACTGCATGACTCTATCGCCCAGTCGCTTTCCTGTATGAAGATGCAGGTCAGCTGTCTGCAGATGCAGGGCGACAACCTGCCGGAAGAGAGCCGCCAGCTGCTGGGCCAGATCCGTAACGAGCTGAATACCTCCTGGGCGCAGCTGCGCGAGCTGTTGACCACCTTCCGGCTACAATTAACGGAGCCGGGGCTTCGCCCGGCGCTGGAGTCAAGCTGTCAGGAATACAGCGCCCATTTCGGCTTCACGGTGCAGCTGGACTACCAGCTTCCGCCGCGGTTTGTCCCCTCGCATCAGGCGATTCACCTGCTGCAAATTGCCCGTGAAGCGCTTAGCAATGCGTTGAAACATGCCCAGGCGACTGAAGTTACCGTCAGCGTATCGCTCAACGATAATCAGGTACGGCTGGTGGTTGCCGACAATGGCTGCGGCGTGCCTGACCATGCGGAGCGGAGCAACCATTACGGCTTAATTATTATGCGGGATCGCGCCCAGAGTTTGCGCGGAGACTGTCAGGTGCGTCGCCGGGAAAACGGCGGCAGCGAAGTGGTCGTCACCTTTATCCCGGAAAAATCGATTTCAATCCAATAAGGAGAACCCTATGACTCAACAGGAACGGGCCACCATCCTGCTCATTGATGATCACCCGATGCTGCGCACCGGCGTGAAGCAACTCGTTAGCATGGCAAGCGATATTCAGGTTATTGGCGAGGCCAGCAACGGCGAACAGGGTATCGCTCTTGCAGAAACTCTCGATCCCGATCTGATCCTGCTGGATCTCAACATGCCAGGCATGAACGGCCTGGAGACCCTTGATAAGCTGCGCGAAAAGTCGCTTTCCGGGCGGATTGTGGTCTTCAGCGTCTCCAACCATGAAGAAGACGTGGTCACCGCGTTAAAACGCGGCGCCGACGGCTATCTGCTGAAAGATATGGAGCCGGAAGATCTGCTCAAAGCCTTGCAGCAGGCCGCGGCCGGCGAAATGGTGCTCAGCGAAGCCTTAACCCCGGTGCTGGCGGCCAGCCTGCGCGCTAACCGTGCTACCTCAGACCGCGATATCAACCAGCTGACGCCGCGCGAGCGCGATATTCTCAAGCTGATCGCCCAGGGACTGCCGAACAAAATGATCGCCCGTCGTCTGGAGATCACCGAAAGTACCGTGAAGGTGCATGTGAAACATATGCTGAAGAAAATGAAGCTGAAATCCCGCGTGGAAGCCGCGGTCTGGGTGCATCAGGAGCGGATTTTCTAAGGCGTTTCCTGCCAGGAGATGCCCTCGGCCGAGAACTTAACCAGCGGCTCGGTCAGCGCCAGCGCTATCTCATTGGAGGAGACGCGCTGACCCGCATCATCTTCCACCACCACCGACAGATGCCAGACGTTTGCCGCTCCCGGCGTAGTGTCCCATACCGGCAGGATCACGCTCCAGCCGTCCGTGCTGCTGGCGTTCGCTGGCGCGGTGAGGCTCAGCTGCTGGGTATCGCCCTGCCATTTCAGTGATTTAACGCCATGCAGGCTGCGAATTTGTAGCTTCAGCTGCACCGTTTCTCCCGAATGCAGGTCCCACGGCGGCGTCGCCAGATAGACTGACAGCGATTTACGCTGTCGGTACTCCACCACCGGCAGATTATCGCGCTCCGGGCTGTCGTAACGGCTGCCGCGTAACGACCGGCTGGCCGCTACTTCATCGGCCGCCAGCTGCTGCTTGAGCGGTACGCCGAAGCGGTAATTCAGATTCAGCCCCACGTTATTCTGGCTGATGCCGTTCTCGCCCTGCTTATGTTTTGCCGTCATGGTCACCAGCGGCACCGGCGTATAGTTAAGTCCCACCGAGACCGCCACCGGGTTATGGTAGCCGGTACCAGAATGGAACAGGTCGACGCTATCGCCAAAATACTGCTCGACGCTGACGCTGGTATTAATGTGTTGATAAAACGGCAGGCGCGCCTGGGCGGTTACATCGTAACCGCTGGCCATGCGCTGCTCCTGAGTCAGGCTTTCGTTGCGTTGCCAGCTGCCGACAGGATGGTAATAGTTGGCCGACAGGCGCAGATATTCCCCCCACGCCTCGGCCCCGACGCTGCCTCGCGCCATACTTTCACCCAACACTTTATCGTAGAAAGAGTTGTAGCCCAGCAGCCAGTCGCCTTTTCGCCAGCGCTGCCCCAGGCCGATG
This sequence comes from Enterobacter sp. JUb54, assembly GCF_014298075.1. GTDB lineage: Bacteria > Pseudomonadota > Gammaproteobacteria > Enterobacterales > Enterobacteriaceae > Klebsiella > Klebsiella lignicola. The sequence continues at coordinate 832,692 of NZ_CP060418.1, read as the reverse complement.
TTGCCCACCAGATCGTTATCCCGTTGGGTCACGGAATACTGGTTCCAGGTCAGATAGTCGCCGTTATCCTGCAGCGGAATAAACCAGCTGCCTTTACTGCCGGTAAAGTGACCTTCTTTATCCACCAGCAGATCGACATTGGCATTGCCCCAGGGCGAAAGCCAGTTTTCCAGTTGATGGCTGACCTCGTTACCCAGCTTACCGATCGCCATCATGCGCGCCTGCTCGCCCGTGGTCAGGCCATTATCGCTCATGCTGGCCTCGCCAAATTTTTTGGCCATTTCGGCAAAGTGGCGGGCATCATCATCAACCTGCGGAGCAATCCCCAGGTCCGGGAGCGCCGCCTGTTTTTCACTGAACGGCTGGCTGTCTTGCAGAGCACAGGCAGGACCCCCTGCCAGCAGCAAGGGTATCGCAAGGAGTGGGGCCACGCGGTACGACAACAACATTGAACGGATTAGGTTAACTCATTAATAAACACATCTACGGGTCAGTTTACCGTTTTTTGCCGCCCCTCGCAGCCTCAGGGAAAATTTCAGGAATATACTGAATCTCATGCCGGTGTTTTCACCTCCGCCAGCAGCGCTTTAAGTTCCGGAATGCAGGAGCCGCAGTTGGTCCCGCATTTCAATGCCTTACCCAGCTCACCGGCCGTACGACAGCCACTGGCAATCGCCTCGCTGATGGCCCGCTCACCCACGCTAAAACAGCTGCAAACGATACGCCCCGGCGGCAGCACATCCCCGCCTTTTTTGCCGCCGAGCAGCGCGTGGCGCAACGCCGGTTCGGGCGACGTTACGTTAAAGGCATCGGCAATCCACCCGGCATCGATTGTCGGCTCAGCGGCGTCACTCCACCAGCCGAGCATCAACTGCCCGTCATGCCAGGCCAGCAGGTTCCAGACCGTACCGGCATCGGCTACCTGCATCTGCCACCCCTGCTGGTGGCACCAGTCGGTTAACCACCGACGCGGGCTCTCTTCCCCGGCTAACGAGAAATGGCTGACGCCCGACGCGGCGCGACGCCGCCAGTGCGCTGAAGCCGGGAGCGACACCGGCTGGCGACAAAACAGTTCGCCCTGCCAGGCCGGTTGCCACGGGGCAATCGCCACCGCCACCTGCTTGCTCTCCGGCTGACCGGACCACCGGTCGGTCACCGCCGCCAGCAGATTATTCACCCGCCCATGGCGCGCAAACTGGTTATTCCAGTGCATCGGGACGAACAGTGAACCAGGCCGCTGCCCGTGGCTGACGCTCACTTTCGCCACCATAACGCCATGAGGCGAGCGGATCCGCGCCAGTGCGCCGTCGTTCAGCTGCAGGCGCACGGCATCCGTCGCCGCAACTTCCACCAGCGGTTCGGCGATATGCTGCATCAGACGCGGCACGCTTCCGGTGCGGGTCATGGTGTGCCACTGATCGCGGATGCGGCCGCTATTGAGGATCAGCGGATAAAAAGCGTCGGTGACCGCCCGGGTGCCCTGCGGCGTCACCGGCACCATCCGCAAGCGGCCATCGCGATGCCAGCCCTGCTGAATATTGAGATCGCTACCGCGTTGGCTGACCGGCCAGCGAACCGGGGCCAGATCATCCCACGCCTCACGGCTCAGCTGCGCCAGCCCGCCAATATCAAACGCCCGCTGGCCATTATTTTCAAACCCCGAAAGCGCCGCATGCTCGCTGAACACCTCATGCGGATGGCGCCAGGCAAACGCCTCGCCATACCCCAACTGTTCGGCGACCCGGGCAATGATCCACCAGTCGGCTTTCGCCTCTCCCGGCGGCGGCAAAAAACTACGCTGCCGGGAAATGCGCCGTTCCGAATTGGTGACGGTGCCATTTTTTTCGCCCCACGCCAGCGCCGGAAAGCGGATATGGGCGAAGGCGGCGGTGTCGGTGCCGGCGGTGACATCGGAAACCATCACCAGCGGGCAAGCCGCCAGCGCCTGGCTGACGGCATGGCTGTCCGGCAGCGACACCACCGGGTTGGTCCCCATAATCCACACCGCTTTCACCTCGCCGCGGCCGATCGCCGCAAACAGCTCCACCGCCGTCAGACCCGGAGTTTGCGCCAGCCGCTCACTGCCCCAGAAGCGCGACAGCCGCTGCAGATCCTCAGGCTCAAAATTCATATGCGCCGCCAGCATAGTCGCCAGCCCGCCCACTTCGCGCCCGCCCATGGCGTTTGGCTGTCCGGTCAGCGAAAATGGCCCGCAGCCCGCACGGCCATATTTGCCGCAGGCCAGGTGGGCGTTAATAATGGCATTACACTTATCGCTACCGCTGGCCGACTGGTTGATTCCCATGGTGTAGAGGGTTATCGCCCGCGGCGCGGCAATAAAATCACGATAGAACGCCGCCACCTGCGGTTCATCCAGCCCGCAAAAATCGGCCACTTTCGCCGTCGTCCACGCTTCTGCTGCCGCCAGCGCCTGCGGCTGGTCGCGAAAGTCGCCCGTCAGCTCGCCGGTCCCGGCAATGGCGTTCAGCAGGCCGACAAACAGCCCGCCATCGCTGCCGGGTGCCAGCGCCAGGTGGCTGTCGGCGATATCGCAGGTAGCGGTGCGTCGCGGATCGATCACCACCACTTTCATCTGTGGATTGTCGCGCTTCGCCTGCACCAGCCGCTGATACAGGACCGGATGCGCCCAGGCGGCATTCGAGCCGACCAGCACCACCAGATCGCTGCATTCCACATCCTCATAACTGCACGGAACCACATCGGCGCCAAACGCGCGCTTATAGCCGGTCACCGCGGAGGACATGCACAGCCGCGAGTTGGTATCGATATTGGCGGCGCCGATAAATCCCTTCATCAGTTTATTCGCCGCGTAATAGTCTTCGGTAAGCAGCTGCCCCGAGGCGTAAAAGGCCACCGCCTGCGGGCCATGCTGCGCAATGATCTCCCGCAGGCGGCTTCCTGCCGCCTCCAGCGCCTGCGACCAGCTGACGGGTTCGCCATCGAGCTCCGGCGTCAGCAGTCGCCCTGCCAGACCAGTGGTCTCCCCAAGCGCCGCCCCTTTAACGCACAGGCGCCCCAGGTTAGCCGGATGCTGCTCATCGCCGCGCACGTTGACCTGGCCGTTTTCCGCCACCTGGACCAGCACGCCGCAGCCGACCCCGCAATAGGGGCACGTGGTTCGGGTTTCCTTCATTAAGACGCCTCCGCCCGGGCCAGCAGCACCTGGTTTCCGACCCATACCGTGCCGTTTTCCACCTTCACCGGCCAGGCGCGAACCGCCGGCTCGCCGCCTTCGCACGGGCGGCCATCGCGCAGACGAATGCGCTGTTTATACAGCGGCGAAATGACTATCGGCTCGCCCCCGGCATCGCCCAGGATGCCGCGCGACAAGACGTTGGCATCGCTGCCGGGCTCCAGATTGTCGAGGGCGTAAACCTGCTCGCCGAAGCGGAACAGCGCAATCTGCCGCTCCCCGAGCCGCGCGCCGATCCCGGCCTCGGCGGGGATGGCGTCCAGCGCGCAAATGGCCTGCCATGGGCGGGACGAGGCCGCGCCCTCACGGTGTATCGGCGTAGCGACCGGCTGCGGCTGGCCGCGCAGGCTGTGCCGCTGCACCGCTTCATCCGGCTGCTCGCTGTTAACGTAAGAGCGGAACAGCGCCAGCCGCTGCGGATCGTTCAGGGTGGTCTGCCACTCGCACTGATAGCTCTCCACCACCCGCGCCATCTCCTGCTCCAGCTCTTCGCCAATGCCGAGGCTGTCGTTGAGGATCACCTCCCGCAGGTAGTCGACGCCGCCTTCGAGGTTGTCCATCCAGGTGCTGGTGCGCTGCAGCCGGTCGGCGGTCCGGATATAGAACATCAGCAGGCGATCCACCGTGCGGATCAGCGTCGCGTCGTCGATATCGCTGACAAACAGATCGGCGTGACGCGGCTTCATGCCGCCGTTGCCGCAGACGTAGAGATTCCAGCCCTTTTCCGTGGCAATCACCCCAATATCTTTCCCCTGCGCCTCGGCGCATTCCCGGGTACAGCCGGAGACCGCCATTTTGATTTTGTGCGGCGCGCGCAGCCCTTTGTAGCGATGTTCGAGGGTCACCGCCAGCCCCGTTGAATCCTGCACGCCATAGCGGCACCAGGTCGAGCCGACGCAGGATTTCACCGTGCGCAGCGATTTGCCGTAGGCGTGCCCGGTTTCAAACCCGGCATTCGCCAGCTCGCGCCAGATATCCGGCAGCGACTCCAGCCGGGCGCCAAACAGGTCAATACGCTGGCCGCCGGTAATTTTGCTATACAGCTGATAGCGTTTGGCAATCTGGCCGATGGCAATCAGCCCGTCCGGCGTCACTTCCCCCGCCGCCATCCGCGGCACCACCGAATAGGTGCCGTCTTTCTGGATATTGGCAAAGTAGCGGTCGTTGGTGTCCTGCAGCGGCAAATGCGCCGGTTTCAGTAGATACTCGTTCCAGCAGGAAGCGAGAACCGACGCCACCAGCGGTTTGCAAATTTCGCAGCCGTGCCCCTGCCCGTAGCGGCTAATCAGCTGGTCAAAGGTACGGATATGGTTGACCCGCACAAGGTGATAGATCTCCTGGCGCGACCACGGGAAGTGCTCGCAGATATCTTTTTTGACCTCGACGCCCTGGGCCGCAAGCTGATACTCCATCACCTGTTTGACCAGCGCACTGCAGCCGCCGCAGCCGGTGGCGGCTTTGGTGCAGCTTTTCAGCGCCGCCATGTCGCCCGCGCCATCGTTCACCGCCTGGCAGATATCGCCTTTGCTGACGTTGTGGCAGGAGCAAATCTGCGCGCTGTCCGGCAGCGCCGCCACCCCCAGCGCTTTCGGGGCACTCCCCTCCAGCGCAGGCAGAATCAGGCTTTCCGGGCGCGCGGGCAGCGCCATTGCGTTCAACATCATTTGCAGCAGGGTGGCATAATCGCTGGCATCGCCCACCAGCACGCCCCCGAGCAGGGTTTTCCCGTCCTCGCTCACCACGATTTTCTTGTAGATTTGCTCCGGCCCATGGGTCCACTGATAGCTTTGACTGCCCGGGGTACGCCCCTGCGCATCGCCGAAAGAGGCCACGTCGATGCCTAACAGTTTCAGTTTGGTGCTCATATCGGCGCCGCTGAACCCAGCATCTTCTCCGGCCAGCTGCGCCGCCGCGGTTCGCGCCATCTGATAGCCCGGCGCCACCAGGCCATAGATTTTGTTGTCCCACAGAGCGCACTCGCCAATCGCCAGTACGTCGGGGTCGGAGGTGCGGCACTGGTCATCGATGCAGATCCCGCCGCGCTCGCCCACCGTCAGGCCGCCGCTGCGCGCCAGCGAGTCCTGCGGGCGAATCCCGGCCGAGAACACCACCATGTCGGTGGACAGCGACCCGCCATCGGCAAAATTCAGCACCAGACCGTCGTCGTGCGGCACAATCGCCTGGGTTGCCTTACTGGTGTGTACGCCGACGCCAATGGCGGTGATTTTCTCACGCAGCATCGCCGCGCCAGCACTATCCAGCTGCACCGCCATCAGGTTGGGGGCAAACTCGACGACGTGGGTTTCCAGCCCCAGTTGCTTCAGAGCGTTGGCGGCTTCCAGCCCCAGCAGGCCACCGCCAATCACCACCCCGCGTCTGGCGGTACTGGCACAGGCGGCGATACGGTCAAGGTCGTCCAGCGTACGGTAGACAAAGCAGCCGTCACTGTCGTGGCCCGGCACCGGCGGGACGAAGGGATATGAGCCGGTGGCCAGCACCAGTTTGTCCCAGTGGGTTTCATGCCCGCTGGCATCGCGCACCAGCCGTGCTTCGCGGTCGATACTCGCCACCGGCGCAGACAGCCGCAGCTCAATGCCGTGCTGATTGAAGAAATCCCCCTCCACCAGCGACAGTGACTGCGCGCTGCGTCCGGCAAAATACTCCGAGAGATGCACCCGGTCATACGCGGCGTAGCGTTCTTCGCCAAACACCACGATCCGAAACTGTTGATGCAGGTTGCGGCTGACGCACTGCTCAAGAAAATGGTGGCCGACCATACCGTGGCCGATCAGAACTAAAACAGGTTTTGTCATGGTGATATGTCCTGCAGCACGCGGCTGCGTTGAAGAAGGGTCGAAAAGCCAGTCGGTTGGCGCGCTGGCGCCGAGCTGCGCGGTCAGCGGGGCCGCGTGCTGGCAGTCGCCAAACAGTAAAACGCCGCGCAGGATGCCGTCGCGCACCAGCAGACGCCGGTAGTGACGGGCCAGCGGGTCCCAACTGGTCCACTGTTGATCCTGTTCCGCGGCCCGCAAGTCGCCGGCGCTGAACAGTTCGATGCCGGTGACCTTCAGGCGAGTACCGCTCTCCTGCCAGGTAAAGTCCTCTCCCGGTGTGCCGCAGAGCCGCTCGGCCAGCACTTCGGCCTGGCGCAGGCAGGGGGCCACCAGCCCCCAGGTTTCGCCGTCAATTTCGCAGCATTCACCTAGCGCGCTAATCCCCGGCAGCGCGGTGGCCAGTTGGCGATCGACGACGATGCCGCGATGACACGTAATCCCGCTGCGCTGCGCCAGCGCAATATTCGGGCGTACCCCGGTCGCCAGCACCACCCGGTTGGCCGCAAACGCCCGGCCATCCTCCAGCACCACCTCATGCTCGCTTATCGCGGCAATAGCGCAACCGGTGACGCAGGCGATCCCCCGTTCCGTCAGCTGCTGCTGGAGCTGCTGGCCGGCGAAGGCATCGGTCTGCTGCTCCATCAGCCACGGCCCGCGATGCAGTAAAGTGACGTTGTCACCATTACGCCGTAACGCCGCTGCGGCCTCGACGCCCAGCACCCCGCCGCCGATCACCACTGCCGGACCACCGCTCGCCAGAATGCGGCTGACGTCGGCAAACGTCCGGAACGGGTAGACATGCGGCAGCTCGACTCCGGGCAGCGGCGGAATCATGGCCTGTGAACCGGTGGCAAAAATCAGTTCATCCCAGCCATATTCCCCCTGGGTGGTACGCAGCGTGCGCGCCTCGGTATCCACCGCCAGCGCCGATGCGCCGGTCAACACCGTCACCCCGTGCTGCGAATACCACTCCGCGGGCAGCAGCTGAGTTTGCTCTAGCGTTTTTTCCCCGCCGAGGACCGGTGACAGCTGGATACGGTTGTAGGCCTGATAGGGTTCGTCGCCGATGATCGTTATCTGAAATCTGCCGCCCCCCCGCGCCACCAGCGTTTGCGCCAGTCGGGTGGCCGCCATGCCGTTGCCAATAATCACCAGTTGCCGCTTCATCGCCGCCCCTTACGCCGCTTTCGGCTGCTTTTCGTAGAGGAAATGCAGGATCTGCTGACGCAGATGGTGGTAGCGACTGTCGTCGGCGAGCTGGACCCGGTTCCGCGGGCGCGGCAGATCGACATTGAGGATTTCCCCCACCGTCGCCGCCGGGCCGTTGGTCATCATCATCACGCGATCGGAGAGCAGAACCGCTTCATCAACGTCGTGGGTAATCATCACGATGGTGGTATTCAGCGCCTGCTGGATCTGCATCACCGCATCCTGCAGATGGGCGCGGGTCAAGGCATCAAGCGCCCCGAACGGCTCGTCCAGCAGCAGCACCTTCGGCTTCATCGCCAGCGCTCTGGCAATGCCAACCCGCTGCTTCATACCGCCGGAGATCTCCCCCGGGCGCTTGTACATGGCGTGGCCCATCTGTACCCGCTCCAGGTTGTGTTCGATCCACGCTTTACGTTCGGCTTTGCTCATGGTGCGGCGGAAGACCTGATCGACCGCCAGCGCCACGTTGTCAAAACAGGTCAGCCACGGCAGCAGGGAGTGGTTCTGGAACACCACCGCGCGCTCCGGCCCCGGCCCGGCAATTTCCCGGTTATCACACAGCAGCCCGCCTTCCGTGGGGGAGGTAATGCCGGCGATGAGGTTTAACAGCGTCGATTTCCCGCAGCCTGAGTGGCCAATCAGGCTGACGGTTTCCCCTTCGTGGATGTCGAAAGAGACGTTTTGCAGTGCCAGAAACTCGCCGCTGGCGGTGTTGAAACGCTGGCTCACGGCCTGTACCTGAATTAATGGTTTCATAGCGACTCTCCTATTTATCCTGCCAGCTGAAGCGGCGAGCGATCAGCATCAGCCCCTGCTCAAGCAGCAGGCCGACGACACCAATAATGACGATGGCGATGATGATGTTTTCCACGTTGAGGTTGTTCCATTCGTTCCAGATCCAGAAACCGATCCCGAGGCCGCCGGTCAGCATTTCGGCGGCGACGATCACCAGCCAGGCAATGCCGATGGACAGACGCACGCCGGTCAGCACCGCGGGCAGTACCGCCGGGAACAGAATGCGGCGCATCACCGTCCACTCCGAAAGCTGTAAAACCCGGGCCACGTTGAGATAGTCCTGCGGAATGCGGCGCACCCCTTCGGCGGTGTTGATCACCATCGGCCAGATCGAGCAGATAAAGATGGTCCAGCTGGAGGCCGGTTCGGCCTTCTGGAACAGCAGCAGGCCGATAGGCAGCCACGCCAGCGGGCTGACCGGACGCAGCAGCGCAATCAGCGGATTAAACATGCGGGCAAAGAACAGCGAGCGGCCGATCAAAAAGCCCAGCGGGATGCCCACCAGCGCTGCGAGGCCAAATCCCACCGCCACGCGTTGCAGCGACGCCAGCACGTTCCAGCCGATCCCCATATCGTTCGGCCCGTCCTGATAGAACGGGTCGGCAAATAGCGTCAAGGCGGAATCCAGAGTGCTGAGCGGCGTCGGAAAACCTTTGCCGTTGATCGCTGCCAGCTGCCAGCACAGCAGCAGCAGTCCCAGCCCCAGCAACGGCGGCAGGAGTCGCTGAACGGTTTCGCGCAGCCAGCGTCTGAGCGGCGGCGTGGTCCGCCGGACCTGTACCGGCGGCAGAATAATGACTTCGCCCGGCGCATGCTCAGCGCTGACCGGCGGTTGCGTTTTGTGTGCGTGTTTCATTTCATGCCCCCTTACGTTGAATCGCGAAACTACGGGCGTAACCTTGCGGATCGGCCCCCGTCCAGACCGTGCCGTCCATCAATGTGCTGCTGCGCATCAGCGTCGACGGCGGCGTGATACCGCCCACCGCCTGCGCAGCCTCTTTCCATACGTCAATGCGGTTAATGCGTTGTGCCACCGCCTGATAATCCGGATCCGTTTTCAGCAATCCCCAGCGGCGGAACTGGGTTAAAAACCACATGCCGTCCGAGAGCCACGGGAAGCTCACTTCCCCCTGGTCGTAGAAGCGAATCGGGTGGGCATCCTGCCAGCGACGCCCCAGCCCGTTGTCGTATTCACCGAGCATGCGCCCGACGAGGTACTGCTCTTTGGTATTCAGCCATGCGCGTTTCGCCAGGATACGCGCCGTCTCGCGTTTGTTCTCTTCAGAGGCTTCGATCCAGCGCGAGGCCTCCAGCACCGCCGCCACCAGCGCTCGTGCGGTGTTGGGGTTGCGTTCCACCCATTCGCTACGGGTGCCGAGAATTTTTTCCGGGTGTTCGGGCCAGACGTCCTGGGAAGTCGCGGCGGTAAAGCCGATGCGATCGTTGATCGCCCTTGCGTTCCACGGTTCGCCGACGCAGAAGCCGACCATGTTGCCAATGCGCATGTTCATCACCATTTGCGGCGGTGGCACCACCACGGTGCGCACATCGTCAAACGGGTTAATGCCGCCGCTGGCCAGCCAGTAATAGAGCCACATGGCGTGAGTGCCGGTGGGAAAGGTGTGGGCGAAGGTGTAGCTACCCGGCGCGCTTTGACCAATCAGCCGTTTCAGCCCGCCGAGGTCGGTCACCCCTTTCTGCTGCAGATCGCTGGAAAGCGTGATGGCCTGCCCGTTTCGGTTGAGGGTCATCAGGTTGGCCATCGACTGCGGCTTGCTGGCGATCCCCAGCTCCAGGCCATACAGCAGACCGTAAAGAATGTGCGCCGCATCCAGCTCACCGGCGATCAGCTTGTCCCGCACCGCCGCCCAGCTGGCCTCTTTGGTCGGCACCAGGGTAATGCCATATTTCTTGTCGAATCCTTTCAATGACGCGATGGCTATCGGCGCGCAGTCCGTAAGCGGAATAAATCCCACCCGGACGGTGGTTTGCTCCGGTTTATCGGAGCCCGCTGCCCACGCGCCGTGCATCATGCCAGGCAGCAACATGGCGCCGCCCAGCGCGGCACCCGCCTGTATAAAACGCCGCCGTGAAATCGAAAATTTATCGCCCATACCCGCTCCAGAACGCGCAAAAAAAAAGCGCCCGGCAGTGCTTACGCACTGCAGGACGCCTTTATCCATGGACACACTGACCGTCGTTGGCCCGTTGCCCAAAACTTTTATTCACTCGGATTATCTAATGCAACGCGGATGCCAGGTTTGTCACGGGCCGTTTTACCCGCTTTTGCCGCTAATTTTGTGCGGATCGTTGCCCGATTTGCACCGTCGACTGGCAGTAAATGCCCACTGATTGTGCATCTACTCCTTTGGGGTTACCTGCCATAACGCCTTCACCGTCAGCAGCGCCCGGGCGATCTCCACCATCCGCTGATTCTTATCCATCGCCATTTTCCGCAGCGTCTGCCAGGCCTGTTCTTCCGGCATTCCCTGGTGCGCCATCAGCACGCTTTTGGCCTTTTCGATCAGCTTGCGCTCTTCCAGGGCATCCTTTAACGAGGCCAGCTGCCCGGAGAGCTGCTGCAGCTCGAAGGCCTGCTGGCGAACCAGCGGCAGCAGCTGTTTGTCCAGCCGCCGCGCGACGCCGTCGCCTTCGTCCTCTTCCGACCAGCCGGCAGGCGGCATCGGCGGTTCTTCGCCGCTGAGCAACCGGTCGGCGGCGTTGAGCAGGCCATCAATCAGGTGCTCCTCCAGACCGCGCATCTGCTCCAGCCGTTGGGTCTGGGCGCAAAACCAGCGCAGCGCCGTCTCTCCCCGGTCTGCTGCCGGCTGGCGGGTACAGGCGATCCGCCGTAACTGCTCGATCTCCAGGCTCGCCTGGCACTGCTCCAGAAACAGCGCCCGCTGCGCCTCAGTAGCCAGTGCGATAAAGCTGTCAAAACAGGGCTGCTGGCCGTCAATCCGGTCCACCAGCCGCTGGCGTAATTCGTCGCTGAAATGGCCGCGGGCAAACCCTGAGGCCCCGAGGGCGCGCTCCTGTCCTACCAGCTCTTTGCCCTGCATAAAGCTATACAGCGCCACCATGCTGCCGGCGATTTGCGGGTCGTCGATGCTGTCATTGAGCTGTGGAACGATATTCAGCAGGTGGCGGATGATGCGGCTAAACTGGCTTGTCGCCTCTTCGGCGACAATCGTGCGGCGGCCAACGGCATCACGCAGGTGCGGGAGCTGCTCGAGATACCAGACCGCGCTGGCAATCCGCCAGCAGAGCGCGCTGCTGGCGCATCCCTGGGTGGGTTCCAGCGCGGTGCGAAACACCATCAGCTGTTCGTCAACCAGCGCGCAGCTTGCCCGGCACTCGGCGGCATACAGCCGTCCCTCTGTGCATAACCAGATATTGGAGGCCCCGCGTTCACACTGCAGCATATGCACCAGGGCGCTGATCTGATTCGCCAGGGCGCCAAGCTGCGCAAGCTGGCGTAGCTGCTCGTTTTGCAGCTGCCGCGCGCGGTGAAACCAGCGATTGGCGTCAGAGGTGGTGCCGGCGGTGTTATTCATATCCCCTCCCGAGTTAATTCTTTATACTTTGCTTTGCGCTTTATCTATCAATTACTAGCAATAACCGTGCCTTATACCAAGGAGTCTTTATGCAACGCATTGTGATTGTCGCCAACGGCGCAGCCTACGGTAGCGAATCGTTGTTTAACAGCCTGCGTCTGGCGATTGCCCTGCGCGAGCAGCAGTCCGAACTCGACCTGAAGCTTTTTTTGATGTCTGATGCGGTCACCGCCGGTCTGCGTGGGCAGAAGCCAGCAGAGGGCTATAACATCCAGCAGATGCTGGAGATCCTCACCGCGCAGAATGTGCCGGTAAAATTGTGCAAGACCTGCACCGATGGTCGGGGGATCAGCACCCTGCCGCTGATTGACGGTGTCGCTATCGGCACGCTGGTTGAACTGGCGCAGTGGACCCTGGAAGCGGATAAGGTCCTCACCTTCTGAAAAAGCCGCCTCTGGCGGGATTAAATATCATGCTGGCATCAATTGTTAACCGAAAACATATGCCAGCTGAATGCTTTCAGGCAGAACATCATTTTTGTTTAATCTTTATCCCTTTTTTTGATCAAAATCAGCATTCGTCTGCGTCCCATTTGGTGTTATGCACTGAGTAAAGTGTGAACAATATCACGCGCGGGATTGAGCTGGCAGGATGCTGTAGACAGACAACAACGGGGTGGGTAAATGGCAATGGTGAAAACAAGTTTGATGTTATTTGGTGGCGATACGCTGGTGGTTCGGTGCTCTGAACGCTGCCATATTCATATGATGAGCGCGAAAGCCGCTGGCGACAGCCACGCGGACATTCTGAGCGTCCAGGATCGTGACAGCGCGTATTTAACCGTGCCTTACAACGGCACCTGGAACGTCCTGATTGACAGCCACAGTCAGTCGCTGGAGCACTCCATCAGCTACGTTCCCGCCTGATAAGTCTTGCCCGGGGCGTTCCCGGGCACACTTCACGTCACGCCAGCCCTGGCTGGCTGCTTTCCCCAATCAGGTTCCGCACTTTGGCGACGAGATCGTCAAGGCAATCGTCGTGCATCCCGAGCTTACACAGCTCCTGTTCGAGCGAGAAAAGATACTGCGCGTTGGTACCGAGCGGCCCGCTGGCTTTGGCGATCAGCGGCGCAATGACCTGGGCGCTGGTGTCCGGCTCAAACAGCGGATGACGCGGATCCATAATGAACACCAGCGCGTTGACCGTCCGCCCGTCGTCAAGCTCCAGCTTGCACCAGGTCGGCAGATAGCATCCGGTGATCATCTCCCGCTTCCACAGCAGGGTCAGCTCCTCGTCCAGCGTCTCATCGGGCAGCCGATAGGCCACCCCGGTGGTACGTCCGCCCTCTTTCAGCGCCAGCATCCGCCCGGGTTGACAGGCGCTGCCTCGCCCGGCGGTCAGCCGCAGGCAAAAGGCACGATGCCAGCCCGGCAGCGTACCGGTACAAGACTCGCGGTAATCCAGTGCCGGGTTCCACATCAGTGAACCGTAGCCAAAAATCCAAACTGAGCCGGCATCCGGACGACAGGCCAGAGTCGCAGCCAGCGAGGCTGCCCGTTGCTCTGCCGACCAGAGTAGCGATTCCTCAATAGCACCAAACGCCGTCTTACAATCTGCATTGATTAAGAAATCACGTGTTAACACTTTCTACTACCTCCGCCACTGCCCGCTTCCCGGCGATTATCTGATGGCATCCTTGTAATATTGCCGAATTATTATCCAGCTTTAATCGACAATAAGCAATGAACGACATGTTGGCAAGGCAAGTACCAGCAGATGAGGCACAACAACAGATTGTTTTTTCTTATACCTGCCGTTTGCCCTTGCTGCGGCGCTTGCCCGGGCCTGCCGATGTGGCGTCACATCACCGTCTGAGCGGGCGGCGATAATCAGCGCATCGGGATGAATTTCACAGCACGTGCTGATTTACTGCCATAAGGAAGACTTACCATGCGATTACGCTGAAAACTGACATCTGAATGGCGTATAGCGGCGATTATTGGATGAGTTAGATGTGAATATATTTAATCAACAACATGAATAATAAGAACAAAACATAATTAACAGCAACTTTCAGCAACCCCGACAAACTTTCATGAAATAGCCGTAAATAAAAGTAAAAAAATGCATCTTATTACGTAATCTCTGTTATTTTATCGAATTACGTTATCTATAATTATAACCCCTAAGTAATTCAAGGTGCTCCCAGGGAGCTTACACCGGTAGGTGACAGGAGCGCGCGGGCGCAGCCAACACCGATGCAGCTTGAAGTATGACGGGTAAAACACCTGCAAAAATGGAGATGGTTCATGACGAATGCACATGAGGCGGTGAAAACCCGCCACAAGGAGACATCGCTTATTTTCCCGATTCTGGCGCTGGCGGTGCTGATCTTCTTCGGAAGTAGTCAGTCGCTGCCAGCGGTTATCGGCATTAATATTCTGGCCCTGGTGGGGATTTTATGTAGCGCCTTTAGCGTAGTCCGCCATGCCGACGTGCTGGCACACCGCCTGGGAGAGCCGTACGGTTCGTTAATTTTAAGCCTTTCCGTGGTTATTCTTGAAGTCAGCCTGATTTCCGCCTTAATGGCGACCGGCGACGCGGCCCCGACGCTGATGCGCGATACGCTCTATTCGATCATCATGATCGTCACCGGCGGCCTGGTTGGCTTTTCTCTGCTGCTGGGCGGGCGCAAATTCGCCACCCAGTACATGAATTTATTCGGTATTAAGCAGTACCTCATCGCCCTGTTCCCGCTGGCGATCATCGTGCTGGTGTTCCCGATGGCGCTGCCAGGGGCCAATTTCAGCACCGGTCAGGCACTGCTGGTGGCGTTGATTTCCGCCGCCATGTACGGCGTATTCCTGCTGATACAGACCAAAACGCACCAGAGCCTGTTTATCTATGAGCATGAAGATGACAGCGACGACGATGACCCGCATCACGGCAAGCCATCCGCGCACAGCAGCGCCTGGCACACCGCCTGGCTGCTGGTTCACCTGGTGGCGGTTATCGCCGTAACCAAAATGAACGCCAACCCGCTTGAGACGCTGCTGACCAGCATGAATGCGCCGGTGGCCTTTACCGGTTTCCTGGTGGCCCTGTTAATCCTCTCGCCGGAAGGGCTGGGAGCGCTGAAAGCGGTGCTGAACAATCAGGTCCAGCGCGCCATGAACCTGTTCTTCGGTTCGGTGCTGGCCACCATATCGTTGACCGTGCCGGTGGTGACCTTAATCGCTTTCTTAACCGGGAATGAGCTGCACTTTGGTCTTGGCGCCCCGGAAATGATTGTGATGGTCGCCTCGCTGGTGCTGTGCCATATCTCGTTCTCTACCGGGCGCACCAACGTGCTGAACGGTGCCGCGCATCTGGCGCTGTTTGCCGCCTATCTGATGACGATTTTCGCCTGATGCTCCTCCCCCGGCGGCACGCTGCCGACCGGGGTTAGCCACGCATCACCTGAAAAAGAGATATAAAAAAGCCTGCCGGTTTTGCAACGGGCAGGCTTTT
The DNA here is from genome assembly GCF_014298075.1 of Enterobacter sp. JUb54. Lineage (GTDB taxonomy): Bacteria > Pseudomonadota > Gammaproteobacteria > Enterobacterales > Enterobacteriaceae > Klebsiella > Klebsiella lignicola. Next base: position 817,573 of record NZ_CP060418.1, on the reverse strand, counting down.
CGCATTTTACAACGCGGTCTTAGTTGCTGGTATCCAGCTCATCAAAACCTTTCACCAGGTCGTCGATGGCTTTCATTTGCTTGAGGAACGGCTCCAGCTTCGCCAGCGGCAGAGCGGACGGGCCGTCGCATTTCGCATGTTCCGGGTCCGGGTGTGCTTCGATAAACAGACCCGCAATACCGACAGCCATACCGGCACGAGCCAGTTCGGCAACCTGCGCACGACGACCGCCGGAAGCAGCGCCAAACGGGTCGCGGCACTGCAGCGCGTGGGTCACGTCGAAGATAACCGGGGAGTTGTTGGACGCTTTTTTCATCACGCCAAAGCCCAGCATATCGACAACCAGGTTGTCGTAACCGAAGTTCGCGCCACGGTCACACAGGATAACTTTGTCGTTACCGCCTTCAATGAACTTGTCAACGATGTTGCCCATCTGGCCCGGGCTGACAAACTGCGGTTTCTTGACGTTGATGACCGCGCCAGTTTTCGCCATCGCTTCCACCAGATCGGTCTGACGAGCGAGGAACGCCGGCAGCTGAATCACGTCCACCACGTCGGCAACCGGCTGCGCCTGGCTGGCTTCGTGAACGTCAGTAATGATTTTCACGCCGAAGGTCTGCTTCAGCTCCTGGAAGATTTTCATCCCTTCTTCCAGACCCGGACCACGATAGGAGTGGATGGAAGAACGGTTGGCTTTATCAAAAGAGGCTTTGAACACGTAAGGAATGCCCAGCTTCTGCGTAACCGTCACGTAGTGTTCGCAGATGCGCATCGCGAGATCGCGGGATTCCAGCACGTTCATCCCACCAAACAGGACGAAAGGCAGGTCGTTTGCTACGTTGATATCACCAATGCTAACCACTTTTTGTTTCATAAGATCGCCTTATCAGGGTGTAACCGGATTCATTCCAGATTAGTGAAGAGTAATTTGTTTATGCGAAATCGTGTTGATTTGCGCGCGGATCATTTCGCTGATCGGGTCCTCAGGACACTGCTCAACAAAATAGTTCAGATCCAGCAACGCCACATGGTCGCACTCAAGCTGGGCGTAGATCAGCCCGCGATCGCGAATTTCATAGGGATCTTCCGGGTTAAACTGCAGCAGCGCTTCACTGGTTCTCAGCGCCAGCTCCATCTGCCCCTCTTCCATCAACGCGGATTTTAAAGTGTCGAGCAGTTTATGGATAACTTCCGCGTTATCCGCCTCTTCGAGATCTTCGTTAAACAGCTCGGCTACCGGGCTGATATTGCCCTTCAGCCAGACTTCCAGCGTGTGTTCGTTGAGGGTTTCACCGTTGAACGGGTTAATCAACCACATCTCTTCGCTGGTTTCCGGGTCGGCACGCATCAGCAGCTGGGTCGGGAAGATAACCGGGACCAGCGGCAGCGACAGGCGCTGGGCAATCCACAGCACGATGGCGCCGAGCGATGCCGCGCTGCCCTGGCGGTTGATCAGCACTTTGTCGATCCACAGCGCATCGGACAACTTATAGACGCCGTGAGAGTCGCGGAAGCCCCACTCTTTGTAGAACAGCTCCAGCAGCCGTTCCAGCTGACGCTCCTGATCCCACGAAGACGCAATCTCCTCCTGCGCCAGAGCCAGCAGCCGCTCCAGTTCATCCTGCACATAGTGCGTCGGAAAATCGTCGCGGATTAATTCCGAAATGAGGACCATGCCATCGCACAATGGTGCTTTATTAAATTCGAAATCAGCTAATGACCTCATGACTTACCCCAGTAACGGTATTCTTGTAATGGCGAGTTGTATGATGATGAACAACACCACCAAAGCCAACAGAAAGGCAATAAACCGGCTCTGCTGGCTGCGCGGACGACGACGGCCCAGCGCGATAAAACCCAATGCGATGTAAATAATAACGCCAAACAGCTTTTCAGTCAGCCATGAGCCGTCTTCGGTAAATGGCAGATAGTCGGTCAAGACCATTAATCCGGCACCGCTGAGGAATAACAGCGTATCGCTACAGTGCGGTGCAATCCGCACCCAGCGTTGATTCAGCCGGGCGCTGCCGTTGTAGGTCCACCAGTAGCGCAGGGCAAACAAACTGACCGACACCACCACGCACGCAATATGCACATACAGCACCGTACTAAACAAATTCATGACGCGGTCTTCTCCATACCGGGAAATCGCCCGATCGTCAGACGCTCGTTATCACCGTAGTCACGGCAGGTCACGACATCAAGGTAGCCAGCCTGCTGGAACAGCGCCCGAACCGCCTCGCCCTGCGTCCAGCCATGTTCCAGCAACATCATGCCATCGGGGGTCAGGAAATGACGCCCGTGGTCAATAATATGCGCGAGATCGGCCAGCCCGTGATCGGCCGCCACCAGCGCCGTCTTCGGCTCAAAGCGCACGTCGCCCTGATCCAGATGCGGGTCGGTTTCGTCGATATAGGGCGGGTTGCTGACAATCATCGTGAATGATTGCCCCGTCAGCGCCGCAAACCAGTGGCTTTGCAGCACGGTCACGTTGGTGATGGCGAGACGTTCGGCATTGCGCGCGGCTAATGCCGCGGCGTCCGGCATAAAATCTACCGCCGTCACCTGGCAATCCGGGCGTTCACTGGCCAGGGCCAGGGCAATCGCCCCGGTGCCGGTGCCTAAATCCAGGATCCGGCAGGCGGTGGCCGGCAAGCGCGCCAGCGCCTGCTCGACCAGGCACTCGGTATCCGGGCGGGGAATTAAGGTGGCGGGAGAAACCAGCAGCGGCAGTGACCAGAACTCGCGTTCACCGATCAGGTGAGCCACCGGTTCGCCGCGCTGACGGCGGTCCAGCAGCGTCTCCAGCTCCGCCAGCTGTGGCGGCGTCAACGCCGTTTCACCGAAGGCAAGAATATAGGTTCGTGCCTTGCCGGTGACGTGCCCCAGCAGGATCTCGGCGTCGCGTCGCGGACTGTCACTCTCACTCAGGCGGCTTATCGCCTGGGCCAGCCACTGTTGAAATATCATCATTCCTGCTCGGAAAGCGCCGCCAGCTGATCGGCCTGGTATTCCTGAACGATCGGCTCAATCAACATATCCAGCTTGCCTTCCATCGCTTCATCCAGACGATACAGCGTCAGGTTGATACGGTGATCGGTGACGCGGCCCTGCGGATAGTTATAGGTGCGGTTACGATCGCTGCGATCGCCGCTACCCAGCAGGTTACGGCGCTCGGAGGCTTCGGCCTGTTGGCGTTTGGCCACTTCGGCCGCACGAATACGCGCCCCCAGCACCGACAACGCTTTGGCTTTGTTTTTGTGCTGAGAACGTTCGTCCTGGCACTCCACCACGATACCGGTCGGTAAGTGAGTAATACGGATCGCCGAGTCGGTGGTGTTAACGTGCTGACCGCCTGCCCCGGAGGAACGGAAGGTGTCAATGCGCAGGTCGCCCGGGTTGATATCCGGCATTTCGGCTTCCGGCAGCTCCGGCATCACCGCCACGGTACAGGCGGAGGTGTGAATACGCCCCTGGGACTCGGTCGCCGGGACGCGCTGGACGCGATGACCGCCAGACTCAAACTTCAGACGGCCATATACGCCGTCGCCGCTGATCTTGGCAATCACTTCTTTAAAGCCACCATGTTCGCCTTCGTTGGCGCTCATGATCTCGACGCGCCAGCGGCGCGCTTCGGCATAACGGCTGTACATCCGGAACAGATCCCCGGCAAACAGCGCCGCTTCATCCCCGCCGGTACCGGCGCGGACTTCAACAAAGGCGTTACGCTCGTCATCCGGATCTTTCGGCAGCAGCAGAACCTGCAGCTGTTGTTCCATTTCTTCGCTTTTGGCTTTGGCGTCGCGCAGTTCTTCCTGCGCCATTTCGCGCATTTCCGGATCGTCGAGCATCATCTGGGCGGTTTCAATATCGTCCTGCACCTGACGCCATTCGGTATAGCAGCGGGCAACGTCGCTCAGCTGCGCGTATTCCCGCGACAGCGCGCGGAATCGATCCTGATCGGCGATGGTCGCAGCATCACCCAGCAGCGCCTGAACTTCCTCATGGCGTTCGTACAGAGCTTCCAGTTTGGCAACAATAGAAGGCTTCATAGGCGTGAATTCACCCTGTCCTAAAAAAAGAGAGAAATGTGCGCTATTCCAGCCCGAGGCTGTTGCGCAGAATATGCAGGCGTTCATCATCCCCGTCACGGGCGGCCTGCTGAAGAGATTTGGTTGGTGCGTGGATCAGGCGATTGGTCAGCTTGCGTGCCAGATCCTGCATGATTTCCTGCGCATCGCCCCCCTGCTCCAGCGCCGCAAGCGCCTTCGCGGTCAGTTCCTCGCGGACCTGCTCTGACTGGGAACGATATTCACGGATAGTCTCGCTGGCGCTCTGGGCGCGCAGCCAGGCCATAAATTCGCTGGTTTCCTGCTCGACGATCGACTCAGCCTCAACCGCCGCGGCTTTACGCTGCGCCAGGTTGTGCTGAATAATGTTCTGTAGATCGTCCACGCTATATAAATAGGCATTCGCCAGCTTACCTACTTCCGGTTCGACATCGCGAGGTACCGCGATATCCACCAGCAGCATCGGCTGGTTGCGACGCGCTTTCAGCGCGCGCTCGACCATCCCTTTGCCAATAATCGGCAGCGGGCTGGCAGTGGAACTAATAATGATATCGGCCTCTTGCAGCCGCTCGCCGATGTCGCTGAGCGCGATCACTTCCGCGCCGACTTCCTCGGCCAGTGCCTGAGCCCGCTCGCGGGTTCGGTTGGCAATCACCATTTTACGCACGTGGTGTTCGCGCAGATGCCGCGCCACCAGTTCGATGGTCTCCCCGGCGCCGACCAGTAATACCGTCACGCTGGAAAGGGATTCGAAGATTTGTCGCGCCAGGGTACAGGCGGCGAAAGCCACGGAAACCGCGCTGGCGCCGATATCGGTTTCGGTGCGCACGCGTTTGGCAACGGAGAACGACTTCTGGAACATACGCTCCAGTTCGCTGACGTTGAGGTGGCCCCGGCTGGAGTCGGCAAAGGCTTTTTTGACCTGCCCGAGAATCTGCGGCTCGCCGAGAACCAGCGAGTCCAGCCCGCTGGCAACGCGCATCAGATGGCTGACGGCATCGTTATCCTGGTGCCAGTAAAGGCTCTTGCGCAGGTCTTCTTCATTCAGATGGTGGTAATCACACAGCCAGCGGATAAGCACTTCCTGCAGATTATCCTGCTCCTCGACGCTGAGATAGAGCTCCGTGCGGTTACAGGTCGACAGCACCACGCCCCCCTGCACCATTGGCTGAGCCAGCAGGCTCTCCAGCGCCTTATCGAGCGTATCCGGCGAAAACGTTACACGTTCTCGCAGCGCGACCGGGGCTGTTTTGTGATTAATGCCAAGAGCTAAAAGGGTCATTGTGAGGGAGTAGTACCAGCGTTGCTAAGGTTAGTCTGAGCGCATCATACAGGATGCGCGGAATCAATAAAAGAGAGGCTCCCCTTTTGGAGTAATAGGTACGGGAGTAAAAGCCATTAACGGTAATTTTTTGATTTCAGACCATTTGAACGTAGACGCTATCGCCGGGCAACGCTAGCATTATGGGTTAGAATTGTAACCTGCTACACAAATCGTGGGCGCCCTTCCGTCGCCGGATTTCACTGTAGACATCAAGGATTTGTCAACATTATGAATCGACTGCTCCGCCTGTTACCGCTGGCAAGCCTGGTCCTCACGGCCTGTGCAATCAACGCCCCGAAAGGCCCCGCTACCAGCCCGGATTCTCCGCAATGGCGTCAGCATCAGCAAGATGTCCGTCAACTGAATCAGTTCCAGACCCGCGGCGCTTTCGCCTGGCTGTCCGACGAGCAAAAAGTGTATGCCCGCTTTTTCTGGCAGCAAACCGGCCAGGATCGCTATCGCCTGCTGCTGACCAACCCGCTGGGCAGCACCGAGCTCTCCCTGGTGGCGCAGCCGGGCAGCGTGACCCTGATTGATAACAAGGGCCAGACCTATACCGCGACCGATGCCGAAGAGATGATTGGTCGCCTGACCGGCATGCCGATTCCGCTGAACAGCCTGCGCCAGTGGATCGTTGGCCTGCCGGGCGACGCCACAGATTACAAGCTGGACGACAAATACCGTCTGAGCGAACTGAACTACACGCAAAACGGCAAAACCTGGCACGTGACCTACGGCGGCTATACCAGCGATACCCAGCCAGCACTGCCGGCCAATATGGAGTTGAGCAACGGCAGTCAGCGCATCAAGCTGAAAATGGATAACTGGATTGTGAAATGATGACCCGCTGGCCTGCTCCTGCAAAGCTGAACCTGTTTTTGTACATCACCGGTCAACGCGCCGATGGTTATCACCTGCTGCAGACGCTGTTTCAGTTTCTCGATTATGGCGATACGTTAACCATCGAACCCCGTCAGGACGGCGAACTTCGTCTGCTGACGCCGGTTGCCGGCGTGCCGGACGAGGAAAACCTGATCGTGCGGGCCGCACGTCTGCTGATGCAGGCCGCGGCGGATCGTGGGCAGCTTGCGCCAGGCAGCGGCGCCGACATCAGCATCGACAAACGTCTGCCAATGGGCGGCGGGCTGGGCGGCGGTTCCTCCAATGCGGCCACCGTTCTGGTGGCGCTCAACCATCTCTGGGGCTGCGGCTTCTCTGATGATGAGCTGGCGACGCTGGGCCTGCAGTTAGGAGCCGATGTGCCGGTGTTCGTGCGCGGGCATGCCGCCTTTGCCGAAGGGATTGGTGAAGTGCTGACCCCGGTCGAGCCGGAGGAAAAGTGGTACCTGGTTGCCCATCCGGGGGTCAGTATTCCGACGCCGGTGATTTTCCGTGACCCCGAGCTACCACGATCGACCCCGGTCAGGTCAATAAGTACGTTGCTAAAATGTGAATTTCGCAATGATTGCGAGGTTATCGCAAGAAAACGTTTTCGCGAGGTTGATGCGGCGCTTTCCTGGCTGTTAGAATATGCGCCGTCGCGCCTGACCGGCACAGGAGCGTGTGTCTTTGCTGAATTTGACACCGAATCTGCCGCTCGTCAGGTGCAAGAGCAAGCCCCGGAATGGCTACAAAGCTTTGTTGCACGAGGCGTTAACGTCTCACCGCTCAAGCTAGCCCTACTAAAGTAGTCGGCTTTTCGCCGCCATTACTGCACGTACGCCGGGCAAATTGAGTAACGGTGACAACGTCACCCTGTTCCAGACGTTGCATCGTTCTCTATTAAATACACCGCCTGGATAGATTAGTGCCGCCCGCACAGTTTTGGCGCTTTTCATCCACCACTGGACGCATGCCTGAGGTTCTTCTCGTGCCTGATATGAAGCTTTTTGCTGGTAACGCCACCCCGGAACTAGCACAACGTATTGCCAACCGCCTGTACACTTCTCTTGGCGACGCCGCTGTAGGTCGTTTTAGCGACGGCGAAGTCAGCGTACAAATCAATGAAAACGTACGCGGTGGTGATATTTTCATCATCCAGTCCACTTGTGCTCCCACCAACGACAACCTGATGGAATTGGTTGTTATGGTTGATGCTCTGCGTCGCGCTTCGGCGGGTCGTATCACCGCTGTTATCCCTTATTTCGGCTATGCTCGTCAGGACCGCCGTGTGCGTTCCGCTCGTGTGCCAATCACCGCTAAAGTGGTCGCTGACTTCCTGTCCAGCGTCGGCGTTGACCGCGTACTGACCGTTGACCTGCATGCAGAACAGATCCAGGGCTTCTTTGACGTTCCGGTTGATAACGTATTCGGCAGCCCAATCCTGCTCGAAGATATGCTGCAGCTGAATCTGGATAACCCGATTGTGGTTTCTCCGGACATCGGCGGCGTGGTACGTGCTCGTGCCATTGCTAAGCTGCTGAACGATACCGACATGGCGATCATCGACAAACGTCGTCCGCGCGCTAACGTTTCTCAGGTGATGCACATCATCGGTGACGTTGCCGGCCGCGACTGCGTGATGGTTGACGATATGATCGATACCGGCGGCACGCTGTGTAAAGCAGCAGAAGCGCTGAAAGAACGTGGTGCGAAACGCGTATTCGCTTACGCTACTCACCCGATCTTCTCCGGCAACGCAATCCAGAACATTAAAAACTCTGTGATTGATGAATTCGTCGTCTGCGATACCATCCCGCTGGCGCCGGAAATTAAAGCACTGGAAAAAGTTCGTACGCTGACCTTGTCCGGCATGCTGGCAGAAGCGATTCGTCGTATCAGCAACGAAGAATCCATCTCTGCTATGTTCGAACACTAATCGAGCCCGGCCAAAAAACCCGCTGCGGCGGGTTTTTTTGTCTCCGAGCCCAATTTGTATGATTAATGCCTCCTTCACCTGCCATTCGTTGACAGATGATGCGCTCATGGATGAAACATTATTGTGAACCGATTATTTACCTCACATGTGATGCCTTTCCGCGCCCTCATCGATGCCTGCTGGAAAGAAAAGTACACCCTCGCGCGGTTTACCCGCGATCTGATTGCCGGAATAACGGTCGGGATTATTGCCATTCCGTTAGCGATGGCGCTGGCCATTGGCAGCGGCGTTGCGCCGCAGTACGGGCTGTATACCGCGGCGGTAGCCGGGATTATTATCGCCCTCACCGGGGGATCGCGCTTCAGCGTCTCCGGGCCGACGGCGGCCTTTGTGGTGATCCTCTATCCGGTATCACAGCAGTTTGGCCTCGCAGGGTTGCTGGTGGCGACCTTGATGTCGGGGATCTTTTTAATTCTTTTCGGCCTCGCCCGCTTTGGCCGACTCATTGAATATATTCCGCTCTCGGTCACCTTAGGGTTTACCTCCGGTATCGGTATTACTATCGGTACCATGCAGATTAAAGACTTCCTCGGCCTGCAGATGGCTCACGTCCCGGAACACTATCTGCAGAAAGTCTCGGCGCTGGTAATGGCGCTGCCGACCACCAACCCCGGAGACGCCGCGATCGGCGTCGTCACCCTCGGCACCCTGATCCTGTGGCCACGCCTCGGGATTCGTCTGCCTGGCCATCTGCCGGCCCTGTTGGCGGGCTGTGCAGTGATGGGTCTGGTGAATCTGTTCGGCGGTCACGTTGCCACTATCGGCTCTCAGTTCCATTATGTGCTGGCTGACGGCAGCCAGGGCAACGGGATCCCGCAATTGCTGCCGCAGCTGGTGCTGCCGTGGGATATGCCGGGCTCCGACTTTACCCTTAGCTGGGCGTCATTGCAGGCGCTGCTGCCGGCGGCGTTCTCGATGGCGATGCTCGGGGCGATCGAGTCCCTGCTGTGCGCGGTGGTGCTCGATGGCATGACCGGCACCAAACATAAAGCCAACAGCGAGCTGATCGGCCAGGGGCTGGGCAACATTGTGGCCCCTTTCTTTGGCGGGATCACCGCAACGGCGGCGATTGCCCGCTCGGCGGCTAACGTCCGCGCTGGCGCCACCTCCCCGATCTCGGCGGTGATCCACGCGCTGCTGGTCATTATGGCCCTGCTGGTGCTGGCGCCGCTGCTCTCCTGGCTGCCGCTGTCGGCGATGGCGGCCCTGCTGTTGATGGTGGCGTGGAACATGAGCGAAGCGCATAAAGTGGTTAATCTGCTGCGCCATGCGCCGAAAGACGACATCGTGGTGATGCTGATGTGCATGTCGCTGACCGTGCTGTTTGATATGGTCATCGCCATCAGCGTCGGTATTGTGCTGGCCTCGCTGCTGTTTATGCGCCGTATCGCGCGCATGACCCGCCTGGCGCCGGTTAACGTGGAAACGCCTGACGATGTACTGGTCCTGCGGGTCATCGGACCGCTGTTCTTCGCCGCTGCCGAAGGGCTGTTTGCCGACCTGGAAACCCGGATCGCCGGCAAACGTATCGTGGTGTTGAAATGGGATGCGGTTCCGGTGCTGGATGCCGGTGGACTGGATGCCTTCCAGCGCTTTGTTAGCAAGCTGCCGGAAGGTTGTGAACTGCGCGTCTCTAACCTCGAGTTTCAGCCGTTACGCACTCTGGCCCGGGCAGGCGTCCAGCCGATCCCCGGACGCCTGAGTTTCTATCCCGACCGCGCCGCCGCGCTGGCCGATATCTGACTACCGTGACGCGGGCGTTCGCGCCTGCGTCATCATCACCCCAATCGCCTGCTGTAACCAGCTCAGCACCTCCGGTGTCATCCACGTCCCCTTCATCAGGTGCGGTTCCCGCTCCATCGCCACGCGAAATTTTTGCTGGGTCGCGGGGCTGGTCCCGGCGTACGACTGAAAGAGCGCCAGCCATTGCCGGGCCAGTACCTGACCGGCGTCCGATGCCGGATCGAGACGATCGCGGCAGGCCTGATGCAGCTGCGTTACCAGCACCGGCCACTCCATCAGGCGATCGAAGTAGTGCTCGCGGGTGAAGGCCAGTTCATCGGCGTCGAGGTAGCGCGCCCAGATAACCAGCTTGCTCTGAGCAAAAGCGCGGGTGATGTAGTCGATAACATCGGCGGTGATGCCGGTTTGCGCGCGCATTTGCGGCTCCGCCGCATGCATCTCGTTCAGGCGGGTCAGAAACTCCGGCCGCCCGGCGGTATCCTGTTCCAGACGTTCCATCCAGCGGGTAGCCAGCGCCATCGCGCGCGGGTCATCCTCCGGACACCCTTCTCCAATCAGCTCCCGTACCTCTGCGACCAGCGCCAGCCAGACCTGATTCCGTTGCTCGTCTTGCTCGGCAAACGGCAACCCCTGCAACTCCTGCGGACTAAACCAACGATCGTACATTTTCATTAACTCCAGCGTCTGTAGCCAGGACTCAAGATCGGGCTCGTTACCGCCCCCCAGCGCATCGCGCAGGGTCACCAGCCTCTCACGCAGCGTACTGATGGTGCGCAGCTGGGTATCCAGCGTCGCGATCTGCTGCACCAGCAGGTCCGACAGCGAAAGCGAATCCCGATCCAGATGGTCCTTAATAGTGGCGAGCTCCAGCCCGGCTTGCGCCAGCGCCTTGATCATATGCAGGCGCTGAACCGCCGCCAGGTTATAAAGTCGATAGCCCGCCGCGCTTCTGGCCGACGGCATCAGCAGCCCCGTTTGTTCATAGTGATGGAGCGTGCGTACGGTCATACCGGCACGCCTTGCCAGTTCACCTACCTGAATTAACATACCTGCTCCCGTCGTTGACCAGTGACGCTACCTTGCCGCCTGACGTTACGTCAGGGTCAAGGGGAAAAGTGATGGCATTTTATCGTGAAGGTATCCCCCTGGCAGCAGGAGAATCTATTCGCAGGGAATCGGGGTGAGCACCAAACAAAACAGCCAGCGACCCGAGGGACGCTGGCTGCATAAGAAAACCGTTACATTCATGCCCTGTCGCGAGTGACAGGTGCGCTAGTTAACTGTGCCGGTGCTGGTCACGGCGGCAGCGTTTATCGTAGTGACGAACCCACCAGTACTTGTCGCAGACCTGTTCGTGGCCGCCCACGCGTGCCCCGGCAAGCCACAGTACAGCACCGACGAAGATGCTTAACACTGCGCCATGCGCAAAGAACTGCGGCAGGTCAACTTGCGGAAGCTGGTTTAAAATGGAATAACCGACGCCAACCACCATGACAACGAGTCCTAAACCCATCAGAGTATTACCGAGTAACGAAGCGTTTCTGCGTTTCATATGTCACCTCCGGAACCTTGGGCCATAGGGAATATCCCTAAAACTTATAGGTCTAGTATAGACAATGGGCTTAAAGCTGATTGCGTTAGCGATCACATTAGTCAATATCTGATCAACAAATATTTACAAATAACCCTCTGAACAACATCAAATTCTAATGGTTCATTAGGTAAATTATCGTTTTCCTCGTCGCAATACGGGCAGAATTTTGTCAAGCGCCCCGGCAACCAGTACACTACGCGCCAGAGAACGACCCAAGCAGGATAGAAAAGTGACGATAAAACTGATTGTCGGCCTGGCAAACCCCGGCGCAGAATATGCGGCAACCCGCCATAACGCCGGTGCCTGGTACGTAGATTTACTGGCTGACCGCCATCGTGCCCCGCTGCGCGAAGAGAGCAAATTCTTCGGCTACACCTCGCGGATTAACTTCGCCGGTGAAGATGTCCGTCTGTTGGTCCCGACCACCTTTATGAACCTCAGCGGCAAAGCCGTGGCGGCGATGGCGACCTTCTACCGTATTAACCCGGATGAAATCCTGGTGGCGCACGATGAGCTGGATCTGCCACCCGGCGTGGCGAAATTTAAGCTCGGCGGCGGTCACGGCGGCCACAATGGTCTGAAAGATATCATCAGCAAGCTGGGCAATAACCCCAACTTTCATCGCTTACGCGTCGGAATCGGCCATCCAGGCGATAAAAATAAAGTTGTTGGCTTTGTTCTGGGTAAACCACCGTCAAGCGAACAGAAACTGATTGATGAGGCCGTAGACGAAGCGGCACGTTGTACCGAGGTCTGGCTGAAAGAGGGCCTCACCAAAGCGACCAACCGTTTACACGCTTTTAAAGCGCAATAACCGGTCGCCGTGCGGAATTTTTGCCGCGCACCGTGTATAATAGGCAAAGCTATTTACTTTTCTGCAATCTGTTCTCTGTAACAGGTTGATTATCCAAAGATTAAGGTGATTTAAATCATGGGATTCAAATGCGGTATCGTCGGTTTGCCCAACGTCGGCAAATCCACCCTGTTCAATGCGCTCACCAAAGCGGGTATTGAAGCGGCCAACTTCCCCTTCTGTACCATTGAGCCGAACACCGGTGTCGTGCCGATGCCCGATCCGCGTCTGGACAAACTGGCTGAAATCGTCAAACCGCAGCGTATTCTGCCGACTACCATGGAATTCGTCGACATCGCCGGTCTGGTGAAAGGCGCGTCCAAAGGTGAAGGCCTGGGTAACCAGTTCCTGACCAACATCCGTGAAACCGAAGCTATCGGCCACGTGGTTCGCTGCTTTGAGAACGACAACATCATCCACGTGAACAATAAAGTCGATCCGGCTGACGACATCGACGTTATTAACACCGAGCTGGCGCTGTCCGATCTCGACACCTGCGAACGTGCTCTGCACCGCGTACAGAAGAAAGCCAAAGGCGGCGACAAAGACGCGAAAGCCGAACAGGCCGCGCTGGAAAAATGCCTGCCGCAGCTGGAAAACGCCGGCATGCTGCGCGCGCTGAAAAACCTGACCGAAGAAGACAAGGCTGCTATCAAATACCTGAGCTTCCTGACCCTGAAGCCAACCATGTATATCGCCAACGTCAACGAAGACGGTTTCGAGAACAACCCGTACCTGGATAAAGTGCGTGAAATCGCCGCGGGCGAAGGTTCTGTCGTGGTTGCCGTCTGTGCTGCAGTCGAATCTGATATCGCTGAGCTGGACGACGCCGACCGTGATGAATTCATGGCCGAACTGGGTCTGGAAGAGCCGGGCCTGAACCGAGTGATCCGCGCAGGCTACGAGCTGCTGAACCTGCAGACTTACTTCACCGCAGGCGTCAAAGAAGTTCGCGCGTGGACCATCCCTGTCGGCGCAACCGCCCCGCAGGCGGCAGGCAAAATCCACACCGATTTCGAAAAAGGCTTTATCCGTGCGCAGACCATCGCCTATGAAGACTTTATCACCTACAAAGGTGAGCAAGGGGCGAAAGAAGCCGGCAAGATGCGCGCCGAAGGCAAAGACTACATCGTTAAAGATGGCGATGTGATGAACTTCCTGTTCAACGTCTAAATAAAATTTGTTGTCTCATGCGGTGTCAGAACATCTCATGAAACTCACAAAATCCTCTAAAATCCACGCAATTGCGTGGATTTTTCATTTCAGGCGCTTTGCGAAATATGTCGCGGCCTTTTGTTGCATGGCCAGTTCTTCATCCCGTTCAGCGAGTTTCAGGGCTTCATCGCGAATATTCGGGTGTGTACAGTTTACGGGCCGTTTTGCTGGTTGATGCTGGTTTTGTCATGAGTAATCACCGCTGGTTGAGAATTTACTCACTTAGTCGCGTGTCTACTATGATGGGTCGGATCAGATACCCATCCCCGGGAACTGCTCCGGATGGTATATCAATATGATAGGTTCGGGGTCGTTGTTCAATTAGGACACTCCCAGTGCTTTGTTGAACATAAGCCCCTGATGCCAGCGAAATTAAAGCTGGTATCAGTAGCCACTTCAGCATGAACTTTATTTCTTTTTATTCCTATACAAACAGTAAATTCTGATCACCAGAATAGATTTTCATTTTTAATGGAACATGATTAATCTGTATGAAATCATTAGGAGTCTGAGGTAGGTCGCCCCCTGTTACGATAAATGATTCAAAAGTATCTTCTTAAGGTCATTGAGAGACATACTTATCATCAGAAAAATACGCGGAATAATCATGGACACCACCTTTTTTTTTCGAAATTCAGGATTTATGGTAAAATATTACTGATTCAGTCATGAAAAGCACCAAACCACTCATATGATAAAATAAGTAACCTGTTGGAATTATTTTACGTAGCAGAAAGCATCTTATTAAACCGCTAATTTCCATTAACTCATTCAGGAGACAGCATTATGGGGCAGGTGGAGGTTTTTAATGCAAGTAAATCAGATATTTATGTCAGCCTTAATAATGGCAGTTTTTTTACAGTAAATGCTGCTACTCAAGTTTCATGGCAGGCGGGTCAAGCCGCTACCCCGCCCACTTTTGTTAACAATACCACGGCCACCACCGGGCAATTGAAGCTGGGTGACAATATAATAACAGCTTATTCATCAACTTCCGGTCCAGCCACGGCAGGAATCTGCACAATAACTATCCCCGAAAATATTCCTATAAACTCAATACAACTCTATCTTTTCTGGAAAGATGCTACCAGTGTTGCGGCTATTGTTCTGCAGGATGGACAACCTTTCCAGGCGGTAATCATCACCAGGGCAATCACAAGCACATTATTAACTGCCGTCTCTGCCATTCAGTATCCATTAGAAAACAACAAGATGACATCCCCCTCTCATCCAGCAGGCAGTCAGATAAAAATTAATTTGTAATTTATTTTGCAAAAATAATTTTTACTCCTATAGTTTTTACTTATGTTGACTAATTGGGATTAATCCTAGTTAGTCAATGGCCTGATCAGTGTGAAGTTTAAGCCTGATTAAATATATTTTCTCATGTTGTAGTAAATATAAACTACGGCGCAGAAAGGCGCACCCGGATCAACACTCAACCGCTGATAGCAAGGTAATTATCTCATGTCAAACGCATATATTTTCAATGCATCAGGTGTCGCCATTTCAGTAAGCGTAAACAATGGCAATTTCCTGTCCGTAAACCCGGCAGACAGTACCACCTGGGTGCCAAGTGTTCCCTCGACTCAGCCTCCGTTTGTCAATAATATCAACCCTGGCAACGGCCAGCTAGGCCTTGGCCCGAACACGATTACCCTCTACCCATCGACCTCCGGGCCGAGCCACAGCGCCAACTTCACCCTCAATATTCCGACCGAAGTTACGGTCAGTTCACTGCAGCTGTATCTGTTCTGGAAAGACGCCGAAAATGTCGCTTTCGCAGCACTGAATGGCGGCCAGTTTATCCAGGTATCTCCAGCTAACCTCGCATAAACTCAGTGCATTCATTAAATTAATATTATTTTTAACAAATTAACCACCTGAAAGCACAGCCCTAGATTAATCATTTACGCCGAAAACACCACGCCTGAATAATATTCATTCAGGCGTAAACACCTCAGTAACTGAATGCAGTAAAAGGGGGGGGCATGGCAAATGTTTATACATTCAACACCAGCGGCGTGTCGTTAATGTTCAGCATTAATAATGGCGATTTTATAAAACTGCCCAACACCAGCGGTAGTTTTCAATGGATACCGTTGCCCCCTGCTAATTACCCTGCTTTTTACAATCAACTTAACCCACCCAAAGGCGGATTAGGATTGGGCAATAATATATTGACAATGTATCCTGCAAGCAGCGGCTCGCAATATGCAGGAACTGTGAATATTGACATTCCAGAAGACGTTAGTGCCATCTCAATACAAATATATCTTTACTGGAAAGACGCGAGTCATCTCGGCGCAGTAGTATGTAATGCCGGGAAATATATTAAAGCTATTAGCTTACCGTAATTTTTTCCCTACACATAGCAACACTTGAGGAGCTTGCCATTTATGTCGAGCGTCACCAGCCCCTTACCTGAGATATATCCTGGGCTTTATTTGATTGCTGCGCCGGGATCGTCAGAAGCCAACGGCAGCCCGCTGTGGGTTTATTTTTTGACGGCCACTAGCGGCAGTTCGCTTGCAAAAACACGAAAAAAGAAAACGGCAGCGGCAAGCGCCCCGGAGGTGACCTTACAAAGCAGTTGGGACTCAATTTCAGGCTGGTATTTTTTCACTCCGCAGACCATTAACCCGCAGCAGGCCCCAGCCTTTATTCGTGCCGCACGAAAAGGGTTTCCTCCGCTGTCAGGTTCATCTGTCGTGGCGCACAATATCCTATGGTTGACCCAACAGGACGCCATCACGGCCGCTCTCCCCTGCATTTACTCACAAAAAGTGGGGCAACTCGATGTCGTCACTAACGAATCTCAGTTTAATTGGTCAGGCTTATCCCTGACCATGCAGAGCGGATTACCGCTGGCGTTGATCGTCGAGAACGGCTATCCGTCGCTGCAGTTGAGCACCAGTAACCCCGGCGATGCCGATCTGATTGGCCTGCAGTATTATCAGGTCCCCCAGACACTGGGCTACCGTAGCGAAGGCTGGTTGGTCAATATCTGGCTGGATGGCCCCGCGGCCGGCAGCTTTAATTTCTCCGTGGGCTTAAACATCCCACAATTGCTGAGCAACTTTGGCGGGGATTTTCATTACGTACCCGGTACGCAACTGAATAAGACGCTTGCTTATCCACTCTACGACCCCACGCCGTTCCAGCCCGGAAGTTACTGCGCGTTTGAGATCTGGCTTAATCCGCTGCTGCCACGCCAGACCAGCGCCACACGCTTTCAACTCGACACGACGGGGAGGATCGGAAAAATCAGCTGGCAAAACCAGGCCTCTCTGCTGAAATCTGATTATTTCTACGCCAACGACGGGGCAACGCTGCGGTTTCAGCCTGTCGATCCGTGGGCCTCGGAGACACCCGCCCCCGATACCGTCGGGGCAGGATTTGCATTCTCATGGCGCCCTGTCGTCTCATCCCCCCCTTCCCCCGGAGAACTCTATCTCTCTCCGATCGGTGATTACCGGGTGACACGAGTCCAGTCCCCGTCAACCACCATCACGTTACAGGTCATGCCTGGGCTGTTTACCCGCGAATATTTTCGCATTAACAGCGACGACATCCTTCGATTTGTGGCCGATCAACCTGCACGAGCGGGGGCCTTTTCGCTCCAGCTCACGCCGGATGCTCTCGCCCATGATGCCAGGGATATTCTCGACGCGACCTATACAACCTCGTGGGCGCAGTGGTATTCCCTGCCCGCCGAGGCGCGATATTACGGCCAGCCAGCTTCCGCCCCTTTTTTCGGTGATATTGCCGGGGCCGCATTTCCAATAGCTATTGATGTCCTGCTGGAAACATTCACCACCAGCGTGCTATTCCCCTGGGTTCCCTATGGCGGACTTGATGAAAGCCTGGCCGGGAGCGGAACCGATCTTATGCGTTTTGAGGCGACGGTCATCGGCGCCGTGCGCCACGGAATGCTAACTGAACAGTCTGGCGGGCCGATTTTCATGCCGCAAAACACAACCGAAGCCGACCCAGGATTACGCAGCGCCACCACGCCACAAAGCTTATTATTTAATATCGATGAACAGGGCAGCTTGCGCAGCCTGACGCTGTCAATGGAAGAGGCTCACTCTGCCGCCAGCCCGCCTGAGCCACAGAGCTTCCTGCGTTTTTCATCGAAAGGTTCACCGTCACGCGTGCCAACCGACCTGGCATTGACCCTGACGCAAAATCAGCTCTTTTATGTCGTCACCGTGCCGGGAGATGACTGGGCTTTTGACAGCACGACATGGCTCGGCGGCTTCCAGTTCAATATGGGCTTTGGCGAACAGGATCCCAGCACCTCTGAGCATCAAACGATTATGGTGTTTAAATTCAACACCACCGCCACGCTGGCAGAGCTGTGTCAACAACACACGCTGTGGACCGGCGCGCAACGTTACAACACTGACCCCGCCAAAGTGTCAGGCTCGTTAATAGAGGCCATCGACTTCGCCCGCAGCCAGGCTCATGCGCCAGACAACCCGTTTGAAAACTTCAACCGCATAGTGAATGACTGTGCCTGGACCGGCGTGCTGTTTTTCAACGCGGCCATCAATGGCAACGGAATGCCGCCAGACCTGCAAATGCTGCTCGGCGGTATCAACGGGGGTCTGAGAGCCCACCATGTTGGTATCCAGGGCAATATGTTTGATCACCGCGCATCTCCTGCCCAGCTGGATATCAAAAAGTCATCGCTTTTTGGCGTGATTTTTTATGACGAAAACAGCTCGCCACCCAGCCCTGCGGTGCAACAGGAGGTGGTTGACTATGAAGTGGAAACGTTAATTGTCGTGTTCAGCCACTCGGCTGTAGCACAATTCAATACCACCGTAGGTTTGACGCTGAACCAACTGTTCAGCCGCAATGTTGCCTTGCGCTCTCACCCCTCGCCTGCGACGGCGAGCAACCCTAATACACTGAGCATTAAAGGGAAATACCAGACCACCAGTGACGGCGTCGGCAGGGTGGTGTTTACCAGTGATAATGGCTTTATCTACGACATCGTTCCAGCCAGTAATGACGCCACCTACGTGGTGAAAACTATCCGGTTTGACAATGCCTCGCTGGTACCGGTGAGCAGCACGCCGAGCGGCAGTCCGACCATGAGGACATGCGTCAAAGCTCAGTTTGCGCTTGGCGGGCAATTGTGGTTCAACGCCACCCCCTTCCCCATCAGCGGTGAACTGGATCTTTTTTCCTACGGGCAGGAGAACACCGGCCTGCCTATTTCGGGACTGACAACCCACATTGAGTTCACGCTAGATGCTGCCGGCAACTGTATTTCTGACAGTAAAAAAGTCACCCTGGATATGAGCACGCTGAACGTGCAGCCAAAAAATGAGGCTATCCGCCCCGACAGCCTGCTTTACAGCATCCCGCTAAAGTTTTCGCGTTTCCTGAGCGCAACCGACGGCAAGCCGCTCAACGCCAGCGCGCTGGGGGCGACAACCGTCAATATTCTGCAACTGGAAGGCCATCTGCCCACTGCTGGCGCATTGCCACCTCTCGCTTCACCCGAGCCACCGCGACCCGCCGCCACCCTGCCGGTCTCCTACGCCACCAGCTCCGCTCGATATGGCCTGGAATATGACATGCAGCTCGGCTCATTGGGCGCGCTAGGGGCCAACGCCCGTCTTAACGCCAAGGTCATCCTTGGCTGGGGGCCTTCAGCGACGGTGCCGGATAACGACGCGGCTGCGTTGTTTGTTCAACTCCCACAGCTCTCGGCAGGTGCAGGCGGTTTCGAACTCGAAGGGATCCTGAAGACCACGTTCGGTGCAGCAAATCTGTTGAAAGTGGATCTCAAAGATAAACAGCAGACGGTGTACGCCTTTCTGTTCAATAACATTCAGCTCAGCGTCTTCGGCTATCGCTTCCCACCTGGCGTACTGATTGATTTTCTGGTGTTCGCTGGGGCCGTAACGCCGGGACAAAAAGTCGCAACCAATACCAATAATCTGGCCTGTTTTCTCAGTGCGCAGCCGCAGAAAAAAAGCCCATGAGTGGAAAGAAGGAGGCAGCGATGAAGTTAACATCCCACGTCGTCAACGACGTGATGAGTTGGTTAAACCAGAAATACGGCCTCGCTTTACCGCTGTTGCCGCTGGCTGGCTGGAGCCGTTCGGTGGTCGCCCTATGGCAAAAAGCAGTCAATAAATTGCCCGATGACGCGCCGCTACCGCAAAGCATTGACGTCGAGGGCGACTGGCAGCCGCTTTCAGGCAGCCGTTTTACCGTGACTCAGATTCGGATTGTCATTCGCCAGTCCGATACAACCGGCAGTACCCCTTCAACCACAAGAGGAACGCAAGATGACTAGATTGGCGGTGGTGGGTTCTCCTCCCACAAATCCTATTACGGTAGCGATCAGCAGCTCCTTTCTTATCAACGGGCAATCGGTGGCGATCAGCAGCCAGGATATCGATAACGTCAAGAAAGGGATTAACTTCCAGCTCGCGCAGCCGGTGACGCTGGGCAGTATCAATAACTTTCTCGACTGGCTAAAAGACACCTTTGGCGTGCCGCTGACCTCGAAGGATCTGGGGGATATGATCAACAAGCTCCCGGACTCGCCGCTGGTCATCAAAAACATCAAAGATGCGCTAAACGGCATTCTGGCTGCCGCCATCACGATAACCGTGCTGTCGGTCAATACTGCCAGCGGCGAGTACCGCTTTGGCGTCACCATGACGCCCCAGACTCCCATCAACATCCTCAATGTGTTGAGCCTGGAGACCATCGGCGTGGAAATCGGTTCAGTAGAAACTGTGCCGACTAGCCCGTAAGCCGAGGTTTGGTCGTTCTGACTTGCAGAGAATCTAATCCCCACATCCACTCACTGATGGGCCGATCATGACTGATATCATTCTAAAAATTACAGGGAGCGCCTTTAAGGTGCCTATGGACGTCGCACTGCGGGTGGCTGGCGGGCCGGTCTCGTTTTCGCTTAGTACCGTCGAGCCTATCTGCCTGAATGATATTTGGGATCTGTTCAGTAGTCAGTTGAAAACAGTGATTGGAACGGGCTTGCCAGAGATCCCCCCAGGACCATGGCAGCAGATAATGCGCGTGGGGATTATTCCCTCGCTGTGGGTCACACCAGATCGCAACACTGGCAATACAAGCTCGTTTTTACAGCTCACGCTTGCAGAAGAACTGCACCTCGGCACTCACTACAACGCAGGACCTTTTGACATCACGATTGAACCGGATATAACGATTCTCGGCCTGATGATCGGCTATGACGGCGCAGGCGACGGCCTGACGGTAAAAGCACGCATCAAAACCACGGTCAGCAGCGGTAATACACTGCTCGCAACGGGCAGCCCGACACCAGAAAAAAGCAAAGAGCAACTGGTGAATTTCCCCTTCCCGTTGCCCGCCCAGAACTCTATCTCCTCGTTCGAGTTGAACTATCTTGGGATTGGCCAGCGAGTTGGTCCTACGGTGAAGCTTCCTGCCAGCGGCAACCCGATGGAGATCATTTTTAATCAGTTGGAAACCCAACTGGTGGGTAGCGATCCTGAAACCATTATTACCGAGCTGGCAAAAACATTTTACCAACCGGATCGCGATTGGTTTATCGCAGCGGATATGCGTTTGCGCGAACTGCGCCTGCGGATGCTGTTTAACGATCCCGCGATGTACGGCCTCGAAATTAGCATTCCGATGACCAGCCCGCCGTCGTTTTTCAGCGGCCTGCTGTTTGAAATCCTCTACCAAAAACTGGGGCCTAATCTGGGGGTCTACTACGGTGCGCTGAGCCTGCCTTATGGTATGAGACGGATTCCGCTGGAGGGATTTATTCTCATCCTGCCCGGTTTTTCCGCCTGGATTTATACCAATGGCGACTTTCGCATTAACGTCGGCTGGCCGGTCACGCCGAATAACGCGATAGGCGTTTCCTTCGATATTCTTACCGGCTGGGCCGGGTTCTATTTTGCCAAATTACGCAGTGGCGATAACCCCGGCGCGCTGCCAAGCGTCAACTACAACCCTATCCTTGAATTTGGTATCGGCGTCGCGGTCACGGCCGGGATCAGTATCAATGCCGGGCCTCTCAGCGCCAGCCTGGAAGTCAATCTCTCAGCCAGTTTCCAGGGTCTGCTGGCATGGAAAGCCAGCGGTAGCTCGATAGCCAATAAGCCGGATCACTACTGGTTCGCCGGCAGCGCATCGATTTCCGTCGTGCTGCAGGGCTGTGTCGATTTGGCTATCATCAAAGCCTCTGTGCTGGTCAGTTTCAGCGTCAGCGCTGGCGTTGCCTTTGAATGCGGTTATCAAACGATAATCCCGATTGCCGCTTCGGTAAAAGTCAGCGTATCGCTGAAAGTAGTGTTCTTTACTATCCATCTTTCTTTCCACACAACTGTCCATCACACGTTTCATATCGGCAAAGGCTCTCCTGCCTCGCTCAACGGTCCTCTTGCGCCAGGACTAAGTCCATTATCAAACAACTCGCAGGAATGGCAGGCGTTGTTCTCACGTGCTAAATCTCTGGCCGCGCTGCAACGTTCCCAACTGATCGATACGCTTCGCCCGCTGCACGACGTCCGGGAACCTCCGCGCTTTCGTGCCACACCGGCGCCGTGGATGCGCTGGCAGGCCGATGACATAACGCAGGTTGAGCTTGAGGTAATTTTTGTTTTACAGCCTACTGTTGTGTGGCAGGCGCAACACCCGCCCGTCGTCAATCTGATTGCCACGCTGGTGATGGATTGCCCTTCGCCAGACCAGCCACCGCTGGCTTCTCCCGCGATCGCCAGCGGTTACGAAGAGATGATCATTCGCCTGGTGAAGTGGCTGCTGACTTTCGCGCCGGATAACGGCGGAGATCGGCCGCTGTCAGTCACGCTGCAACAGGTGGCCGATATGCTCGGTAACGGCAGTGCGCAGCCTGGCCCGGAGTTTGGCGGCAGGAATGGGTTCCTTGACAAACTGAACGCCTTTTTTGCCTCTAGCCTGCGCTTTGTCCTCCGCGGGCTGGGTTCCGGAGAAGCGCCCTTTGATACGGCGGCTATGCTGCCAATGTTTGACGCATTGCATCTGCAGGCCAGCGGCATAGACATTGATTTCTCCCGCTTCAATCTGACCCCGAATAACTACACGGAAGCGGTAAAAATCTATTTTGATAATGTCGGCCTGGTAGGACCATCCGTCCCGGATGGCAAGCAGAAGGCCAGCCTGCGGGCATCAGATACCCCGCCCGACGGCCCAAGTATGGCCAGCTATTTGTTCGGCGATTATTTCCTGATGATTGCGCGCTACACCCTCTCGACCCTGATTGAAGATGCAAAGCAGTACGAAAAGCAGCAGGATACCGCACTCCGCCGCTGGGCCAAACGTGCGACATTGGCCGGGATGGATGCGCAAAATCCGCTAATCACTCAGGATGCGCAGGATCTCGCCTGGCTCACAGATAATCCCACAAAAGAACTTAGCGAACTGCTCGACAAACTGGCGTACTGGAGCATCGCCGGGTTTGGTTCACGCTATTTGATGTCCGGCCTGCAACTTCCCGATCCGTCTCACATTCCGCCCATAGTAACGCCAGACAACATAACCAGTCTGCCAACCTCTTCGCTGTATGTTCTTTCCGGGCAACAGTTTGCCGTCAGCGGCAGCCCGCAAGATGCGCAGGCCACGCTCAGCTTCACTCCCGGCCTGGAGGTCGACTGGTTACGTTTTGGGAATGGAAGCCCACAGAACGCCACAGCTCAGTTTACGGTGCCTGCCGCGTTACCGGATAACCCCGACCCTCACTGGATTTTTGACGCCGCACCTGCGTCACCCGCGCCGGTCGCCCCCGGTACATTGCTGATTCAACCCTTGCCCGGCGCTATCGCGGCCCCGCTCGGGTATCAACTGAAAAACAGCCTGGCCTGGCAGAGCCCGGACGCCCTGCGCACGCTGTTTATTTTCCCCCAGCCTCTGCTTAACCGCCTTCAGTCGCTGGCGGGTGGCACCTTACGCCTAGTACCTGAAGCCAGCAGTTACGATGATGATACGGACGATGCGCCAGTCAATGCATTTGGCTCGCTGCAAATCCGCCTGTCGCTGACGCAGGTGGCCACGCCCCAGGGCAAAACGCCAGGCTCGCCCTCTTCACCAGACCATGCTAAGACCGCGCCGATCTATCAATTGAACGGCACCGATGAAACAACCCGCGAGCTTATTTATCAGGCACTACAAAACGCCGATCTTTCCCACGCATCACTGCGACTGCTCTACCTGCCACCGGGTAAATCTGAATGGGTATCAGACACGCTTTCGCCGGATGTGCTGCTGGCGAAAATGAACCTGTCGACCCTGAATCAGGTCGCGCAGGTTAGCCTGATGCATACGATGATGCGGGCCACGTTTACCTCCGATAGCGATACCGCACGCCTGAGTAACGTAGAGAATTTCCTGCAGCTCGTCTGGGAACTGAGCGTCGTGCGGGCGCCAGGTTATTACCTTTATTACCAGACTGCCGATGGACAGGGATTACCGGATTCGCTGTTCGCGGATACCGCGGCGTCAAACCGTTCACCCAATGATCCAAACCAGCAGGCCGTGGACGGCACTTCCTCCGGCACTGCCGATTTTATGATAGTCGTCGATTTTGACACCCAGCCTGCCAATGCGCTGGTGCTAGCGTCATACCACAACAGCCTCTGGATAACGGCACAGCACGATCTCGCTGCCCTGAACTGCCGGGCGTATGACAGTGCCGGAACGCCGCTGTATGTCTGGCAATCCACGCTTGCACCAGGAAATATTGGCTTTACCGCCAGCTGGACCCCGGCTGGCGATACCTCTCCGACGGCAACAATCCCGGTGCATCATCTTTACCATTTGCTGCAGTACCGTATTACTGAAGCCAGCCCGCAGTGGCGTGGTTCGGTGTGGAGCCTGCCGGTTGGCCCGACGGAAAACGGCGAAACCACTTCGCCGGCGGCCACATGGCAGCTTCAACAGCAGGTGCCACTTCTGCCGTTCAGCGCGCTTCCTGGCACAAATCCTTATGCGCTTATCGGCCAGACGGTGAATCTGGCATTTCGTCTGTGTGATATGTATGGCAACCCGCTGACCGAAGGGCACAATGACAGCTTTACGCCGCTCTACAGTGACCCACTGATCGCGCTGGGAGAATGGCCTGGGTTGCAGAGCACTTTCTTCTTTGTGCCGGACACCACACAAAGCGCCTGTCTGCAAATCCGGCTGGCCTTTAACCCGGATATCGTTGACAGCGTGGCATCTCCAGGCAGCGACCCACGTGAACAGTGGCGCCGAATGGGGGATAAATACCGCCGCATTTGCCAGCAGCTGACGGACAGTGGAACCCAATATGCCCTGACCTGTAGCCTGCTTCAGGGGGGAGTACCGGGTGATTTGCAAAGTCCGTTACTGACGGCAGCACAACAGATTCTTGACTATATAAATGCCCAGGCTACAGGCAGCCCGGCGCATTACTCACCCGACGGCGAAATGCAGTGGTCGCTGGATTTCACGATTCCGTTTACCCTGCTGGCCCAGCAGGAACACGACATCGTGGCGATTGGCGTCAGCGCCCGCGCCTGGCGCGATCCCGCTCGCGTTGACAGCAATGTTTCGCAAAAGCTGCAGCAGATCATAGAGGTTACCTACCCACTACTGGCACAGCTCTCACCCGAGGCCAGTCCACAACATGATGGCGGAAATATCACGCCCTTTGCCCGCAGTTTCGAACAGGCTTTCTGCAACATTGACGGTAAGGGAGGCCAGCTCAAACTGGCGCAGCGCGCCGGGGTCCAGGTCGGAAGTAGCGGCGATGCCTCCCAGGAGCTGTGGTCGGTCCGCTTCGCCAGCAGCCTCGGATTCACTGTGCAATTCGCCAACGATCCACGCTATTTTGCGCTGCGTCCCCTTAATACCAGCCCACGTAACAGCCTCGTTGACGGCGTTCAGTACAACAACGTCGATATGGATGCCTGGGCAAAAAGCTTCTTCAACGCCTTTGATACCGTGATGTCTCCACAGATGGGCGTGGCGATTGCCAGGCTTGATGCAGCCAGTTACAACCAGCTGATGCATGCAAAGCAGCTGCTGGCAAAATCTATTCCTTCCGGGCTGGTGTCGGTGCTGCAAAAAGATATCGACAACGGTGGCGATGTTAGTGTCGCGCAGAAAAGGCTGGAGCAGGCGCTGCTGGAAAACCTGTCGAGTGCTTACATGGTGTCGACGGTTGTCCAGTTCCCAGCCGAGGTTGAGGTTAATGGGAGCGCCGATGACACCAGTCCCCAGAAAGCCCCGCAGCTGTATGGCATTCTGCAACAGCCTGCGGCAGGTTCACCGCTTCAGGCGGGCGATAGCAACAATCTGTATCAGTTTACGCCAGTGACGCTGGATCTGACTTCCGGCACGCAATGGGCCACCAGCCTGCTGACAGTTGCGAAACCGGGCGATCAATCCTTTATTTCGCTCCCACTGGAATACCAGGTCAGCTATCTGCAGCACGATTTTGCCGTGAGTGAGGAGCAGCAAGGTTACATCCCCAGTACCTGGCTAAAATTCGTACTCCCGGAAACCACACAGCTCACGATGCCGATCACCGATCTCACCTCGCCTCCAGGCAGGGTTGATATCCCCATTCCGCTGCCGTTTGAGCCTCCCTTGCCGGTATTAGCTTCACAGCAGGGTCTGGGCGTCGCGATGCATTCCCCCGCCGGTAGCCCTGGTTCACTGGCTGATGAAATCGCCCAGGCGTTGCAGTGGTGTTACCAGACTCAGCTTTCGCTGGATCTGCAGGATCAGGATGATTTCTATTTTGACGTCGAACGTAACGTACTGGCCCGGCAGCCGCTGAAGCTTAACAGCCATCAGCAAACCGGCCCGATCCTGGATGGCCTTTTCGCCGCTCTGGCACATTTTACCGAGGCCTGGCCTGCCCTGGCACCAAAGCTGGAAAGCCTGTTGCAGTTGTCCAGTAGCTCTGGCTCTCCCGCCCCGGATGCCGACGCGATTCTGCAGGAGTTCTGCAAGTTGACCAGCGGCATTGCCACCAACTGGCCAACGAACTGGTATCAGCCTATGTCACTGATGGCAAATGTGCGTGAAATCGATCACTTTTGCCTCAGTTTCAGCGATAAAACGCTGCAGCTCCGTGGCCGCACTGATGACGGCGGGCAAAATCCGGCTATCTGGCCCACGCTGCAACTGGCGGGGAATGTCCAGTGGGCACCAGACCGTAGCAAAGCCACAAAACAGGGTGAGTGGTGGCAAATCAACTGCACGTTAAAACAGCGACCGGACTTCACCACCACGGTGCTGCGCTGGGAACCTCTGGCTATTCTCACCTGCCAGAGCATCCAGTTCTCCGCCTGGAGCGTTCGCAACGACGAATTGTTGAGTGACGAAAAAACAAACACTTTATTTATCTATCAAACCGATACGCTGCGTTTTCCCGACGTGATGATTCCCCTGATTGAACGGGATAGCCTGCCAGCGGTTCACGCCGGGGCAATTAGCCTCGGCGTACTGCAACAGATGATTCAGCAGCTCATCACGCCGCTAACCAAAGTGGGTAATCTGGGCATCGATCCGGTGATTAATTTGCAGGTGAACTATGCCTGGCCATTGCGTCCCGGCTCGGACCTTCTGGTGGAGTCCCCGGTCCTGATGATCAACGCTCTGGAGATAAATAATACGTCACCGCAGCCTCTTGCCGACCAGATAGCAGCGGAAGTCTGGCAATGGTATCAGCATGCCGCGCTGCAGGCCTCAACGGCGGCCAGGATGTCCTTCTCCCTGACCCTGTTTGGCTCCGTCGGCGACCAGCAATTACCGCTGGTGCAAATCAACAATATCCCCGTGATTTTTGACTGAGAAACAAGGAAAGCCGATGGAAAGTGCCCAGTCGCTAGTTCAACCGCCCACCTTGCCGGCAAATTTCGCGGACTATTATCAGAGCCACGCCGGCGAAACCATATTGGTGTGCGGCTGCGGTAACTCACTCAACCAGTTGCACGACGCGGAGCACTACCTGACCATTGGCGTAAACGACATTGGCCGTAAATTTCATCCGGATTACCTGGTCGTGCTCAACTCACGCCATCAGTTCACCCCCGAGCGCTTTGCGCATATCGAGCAATCACAGGCGAAAGCGATATTCAGCCATCTTGCACTGGATATTGCGCATCCGGTGACGGTGCGTTTCATGCTGGGGCAATACGGCGGCGTGGAGATAAACGACCGTCATTCGTTGCCTTACACCCGTAACTCCACCTACGTTGCGGCGTGCCTGGCAATGTTCATGGGCGCTAAACGCATCGGTTTTATCGGCATGGATTTCACCGACCACCACTTCTTCGCACAAACGGGGCGTCACTCGCTCAGCCATGAACTGCCGAGAATCCGCCAGGAATACGCCCGGCTGGTTGATGCCGCCGCACGCCATGGTGTGGAGGTGGTTAACCTCAGCCAGCACAGCGCTGTCGAAACCTTGCCGTACCAGTCGCTTTCCGCTTTCGGCCGCCAGGCGAAAAGCACTAAATCCCTGAATATCGTCTCTTATGCCACCACGCCAGTTGTCGGAGTGCCAAAACTGTTGAGCGAATGCATCGAACATTACACCCCGCATCGGTGCCGCACCGTATGGGCGACAAACCACTATGGGAATGGCGTGCGGTTTGAGCGTGAAGTGGAGTGGGAAAAACAGCCGGATATTGCCTGCGCCCTGCTGGAGGCAGCCGATCTGCTGATCGTGCATAACGGTTTTACCGCGCCGCAGCACAAGGCATTGCTGGCGAATAAACCGGTGATCACCCTCGCCCATAATTACATCAGCAATGTCGATCGACAATTTGTCGCGCGCGGCATGCCCGGGCTGGTGGTAGCGCAATATCAGGCCTCGCTGGAAGAGTTCGCAC
Organism: Enterobacter sp. JUb54; assembly: GCF_014298075.1. Classification (GTDB taxonomy): domain Bacteria; phylum Pseudomonadota; class Gammaproteobacteria; order Enterobacterales; family Enterobacteriaceae; genus Klebsiella; species Klebsiella lignicola. The sequence goes on along the minus strand of NZ_CP060418.1, from coordinate 789,005 downwards.
AGTGGCGGGCGGTACCGAACCCGATGCCACTGTGCAATCCGCTCTTTGACGATGCCGAGAAAGAGGCCACGGTGACCATTGCTTACACGCCGAGTGTGAAACATGACGAGTACCCGGCCAATCATCGTTTGTACTGGCACGGCAAAGGTTACCAACGAACAATGGCTATCCTGACGCGACTGGCACAGCGCTATCCACTTCGTCTACTGACGCTGGAAGCCGGGCAGGTCGATTTTACACAATCGATGGAGATGAAACGGCGCGCGCATATCGTTATCGATGAGTGTGTCACCGGCAGCTACCATCGCAACAGCCTGGAAGGCCTGGCGGCAGGTGCTGTGGTGGTCAATGGTTTAGGGCTGAAACCCGATATTGCCGCCGTTTTACAGCAGTGTGCCCCTGACGCCAGCTCCCCTTTTGTTTGCGCCAGCCTGGATACGCTGGAAAATATCCTCAGCGAGCTGATAACACTTGGCCCCCAGCTCCTGCGCGAGCGCGGCTTGCAAAACCGGGCCTGGCTACAACAACACTGGGATTTTGCCGAGCAATGGCCGCAATTCTGGTTACCGGCGATACAGACGCTGTTGGGTAACACACCACCTTCTCTGCATCCACGGGCGCCGCTACTTCGTAACACGTCCACCGTGCCACATCTGGCGATGCCCGCAGAGCTCGATGATGGTGTGAGCATTATAGTGCCGTTCGCCGGAAAAACCCGGATAGCGGCATTGCAATGTATGCTGGCTGGGCTTAAACAGCAGCCTGACGTGCGCCGCGTGCTGGTTGTCGAATTGGATAACCAGCCTCATGCGCAGGCCGTTGCGACGAAGCTTGCCGACGACTACCTGTTCGCCTGTACATCATCGCCATTTAGCAAAGCGCGGGCTCTGAATATCGCCTTACCTTTTGTGCATACCCGCTACCTATTGTGGCTGGATGCGGATTTACTGCTGCCGCAAGATTTTATCCGCCTGGCCTGGCAGGAGTGCGAGGCGCGGCAACTCGACTGCCTGATCCCCTGGAGTACGATCAATTTCCTCGGCGAAGAAGAGAGCCTGCAGGTGCAGGCTGAACAACGTCGACCAGAAACCTGTTCGCCGGTGTTCCAGCAACGCAGTGGCGCACAGGGAGGAGCCGTGCTGGCACGGACCGATTTTGTCCTCCGCCACGGCGGTATGGATGAAACGTTTGTGGGTTGGGGGGGAGAGGATAATGCCTGGTTCCACAAGGCCAGCGTGCTGGGCACGGCGGCCTTCACCCGCGACACAGGGCGCCCACTCTGGCATCTTTATCATCCCCTGAGTGCCGGTTACTGTCGCCAGCAAGAACATATTGCCGCCAACCCACACTACGCGCAGAACGTCCAGCGGTTGCAACAACTCCGTACGGTTCACCATGGCACAGCTTTTAGTCAACACTTCCCGCCACCCGCAAAATACTCGGCCCCCTGGGACGGTAGCGTGACGATGGTTTGTCCGGTAGAGCACTCCGTGCTCGCGCAGCAGCTTCATGCAATGTATGGCGAAGCGCTGCGCGTGGTGACACAGCCGGAGCAACTGGCGATTAGCCCTGCTTTATCCTCCCCAGATACTGCACCCGATATTCTCGTTAAGCAGGTGATCAAAGCCATTTGCACTCATCATGCACAACGTGCCGCCAGCCCTACGACTGGCACTTTCCCCGAAACCTCAGTCACAGGAGCAACACGATGAATACCCGGTACCTTTTGCCTGCCAGCATCGCCGCACTGCTGTTTGCCTCTGTCAGTAACAGCTATGCCGATGATTTCTCTCAGGCAGCCGCCAAAATAGACAAAATTAAACCCAATATTCCTTACTCCACCTTTTGCTCCGCCACGCCCAAAGGTGAGGATAAAATGGCCTGTCAGATAGCCAGTATCCCTACGATTGCCCTGCTGGTTTGCCAGAATACCGACTATGACGGCAAGAGTTGCAACACGTTGATTAATGAGGAAGTCAGCAACCTGACAAAGGTGAAACAATCCGGGCTGGCGACGGTCGATTTTCGCCCCAGCCTGCTGACACCGCTCAACTGTGCCACTGAAAAGGCCAAAACCTGTACAGGTTACCTGGCCAGCTGGGTAAGCCAGGGTAAATTCGTCAACCTGGATGACGCTATCGAGGCAGGCACCATTGCGCAGGTAGCTGATGAGATAAAAAGTAATACCTCAGCAAAAGGGCTGGCAGCCACCCGCTCGGACCTGAAAAAAATTGCCAGTTTCATGACGCCAGGGGCGGATAAATACAGCCGCATTTGCGATCTGCAGGGCTTTTACCTGCGCAGCGGCGGTTTTTTGATTAATGATGTTCCGACCCTGTATGTCAAAACCACTCCCGCTCCGGCATGCTGGGATGGGATGCCTGACTGGCAAAAATCGCTGGACGGCATTAACCAGTTGGTAAAACTCTTGAATGAGAAGTGATCCCTGCCCCCGGCTAGCACATTTTGCTGAACGGGCATTACACCTTCCAGGGCAACAATGAAATTATTGACTTGGATGCACTGGTTGCGGGGCCGAAACTGGGGTGGGATATATCTGAGCCTAATGGTTTTCCCCGCAATCGGTCAGAGAGATCGCCCCGCACCACATTCTTAAGAGATTTCAGGATACGGCTAAACAAGGAGCACCAGCCGTTGCCATGAAAGCCCGGCGCACCGTTTCTCATCCGTTTTCGGCCTGGCAGCCGTCACAGTGCCTTTGGCGGCCTCCGGCCGGAACAATTTGAACACGAAAACCTCACTTAGGGCGGTGTCCCCATTACGTGGGTAGGATCACCTTTCGTTTAAGACTTAGCGCGGCGAATCTACGGCCTTTGCATTACGCAATGTGAGCCAACTTCAAAATGAGTACCAATAAAGAATCATATTAATTAAATAATTATAATCAATACATTATGATTTAAATAACGGTTCAACGTCTGATTTCCCTTCCGGCAACGGGACATCTCCGGGGGTTCTGTTAATCACGCCTGAAACATAAAATCCACGCCATGGCGTGGATTTTATGTTGCATCGCATCTCAGATGACATCGTTAAAGCGCAGCTAAAGTTGAGTACTCCAGTGAGTTCAATAACGGCAGAAGCGACAGACGCAGAATGACTTGCATAGCCAGTCTCTCAAAGTAAAAGCCAACAACAAAAAAGTGGATGCAAACCTAAGCCCCTTTCCGGGAGGCTTTAAGCGCCGACGGTTTTCAGGCCTGCCGCCGGTACAGTGCAAGCCCGGTAGCCATGCAGGCCAGCGTTGCCGCACTGATACGATTCATCCATGTCAGATAGCGGACTGACAGGTAACGTGCGGCGTAATAGCCAGCCATGGCGTAGCACGCCATAATAACGACATCAATCATAACGGTCAGCAATGCAAAAGAGACATACTGGGGTATAGCAGGTTGTGTCATGTCCAGAAATTGCGGCAGAAATGCGCCAAAAAATAACAGTCCCTTGGGGTTAGACAGCGCGGCAAACAGGCTCCGGATAAATGCTGAGTTTCCGTACGTGATATGAGGATGAGCAGCGTTTACTTCCGTAGAAAGTCGAGATGAAACCTTTGCCCGGAAAAGAGATACGGCCAACCACAGGAGATAAATCACCCCCACCCATTTGACCACGCTGAAAAGTGTTTCCGATGCCACCATGACGGCTCCGAGGCCAAGCGCGGCAGCGCCGATCAGTATGATATCTGAACATGCAGCCCCCAGTATTCCCATGCTAATCACTTTTACCCTCCTGGTTGTCCCGTTTGAAAGCGCCAGCAGCATGGTAGGCCCCGGAATAATGGTGACGGCCAGAGAGGAAACAGCGTAGAAAATCAGTGTGTTTATCATATGGACTCCTTGTCCCAAAGAGGGGGGTTGCACTACAGCAAAAGGTTCTACTTTAATGCTTGTACTATTAAGCTAGTTTTATGGAACGGATTGCCAAAATACCACAGAATACCGAAACAGGTGACGTGATATTTTTCCATATTGATTTAATGACGGAGTGATAGCGGATGATTCATTTATCAGGTCTAGAAAAAGACCGGAAATGATAAATTATTTAACGAGATCAAATACAATACCGTTCTCTTTGCTGACGACTTTGGCAATATTTCTGCACTATCAAAGATGAGTTATCCGGCGTGTTTCCCTCGCACCCCACTGCATTATTTTGTCCATCGCCCTTCACCACCGCAACTTAATCCTGCCGGTGCACAAGCATAGCCAGCGTTGTCGCCCACCCGCCATGACACAATCATGCTCTCTCTTTAACCCCGAAATACACTTAAGGGATAAGGTAATCGAAAGATGGCGAGCTATTTCTTTTCTCTTCCTGACATCTATTTTGGTGACGACGCGATCCACACATTGCAGCGCCTGAACCATAAAAATGTGGCCATTGTGACTGACAGTTTTATGGTGACATCCGGTAAAACACGCTACCTGATTAATGAAATGCCGCAGGCCAGCGTCTCGATTTTCAGCGACGTCAAACCCGATCCCAGCGTGGAGATCCTGCAGGTTGGCGCCACCCAGTTTAAAAGCTTTAAGCCCGACGTCATCATCGCCCTGGGCGGCGGCTCTTCTCTGGATGCCGCCAAAGGCATTAAGGTGACGCTGGAAGAGTACCTGCCCGGCCACGCCATCGAGCTTATCGCCATTCCGACCACCAGCGGTTCCGGTTCTGAAGTGACCGCCTATGCCATTATCTCCGACCCGCAAAACGGCCGTAAATATCCTCTGATCGCCGAAGCTCTGGTCCCGGACTGCGCCATTCTCGACCCGAATCTGGTGCTGTCCGTTCCCCGTCAGGTTGCCGTAGATACCGGCATGGACGTACTGACCCACGCCATCGAGGCGCTGGTATCCACCGGGGCAAATGACTTTAGCGACGCGCTCGCCGAAAAAGCCATTGCGCTGGTCTGGCAACACCTGCCCGAGGTGTTTGACGATGAGCACAATATTGCGGCGCGGGGCCATATGCACAACGCCTCCTGCATGGCCGGCATGGCGTTTAACTCGGCAGGACTGGGCTTAGTGCACGGCATGGCGCACGCCATCGGCGGGATGTTGCATATTGCGCACGGCAAAATTAACGCCATGCTGCTGCCCCTCATTATTGAACACAATACCCGACACGCCCCACGTGCGCGGATGAGATATTTGAAATGCGCCGCCATCATGGGTATCCACGGCGAAACGCCAGACCACACCCTGCGGGCGCTGACAGCCAGCATCCGCGAGATGAATCAGCGGTTTGGTATTCCCTCCACGCTGCAGGCGCTGGGCAACGCACCAGCGGAAGTGGAATCTCTGCGCCAGGCGCTGATCGCCGCCACCCTGGCGGACGGGTGCACGCTCACTAATCCCTGTCGCCCCAGCGCTGCGGATGTCGACCGTCTGCTGAGCGCCATCGCCAGCTAAATCTGGACAAGATTGTCCTGCCTGCGACGGACCGTCAAAAAAGTCCTGCGTAACCGCAAAAAGGCCAGCGCGGGACTGAATATGCTGGTACCGCTCTTTTCATCACTTTCAGGTTGTTGACGCTATGAATGACACCCAGCAGCAAGCCGAATGGATCGCCCGTGAAATCCTTCAGGAACTTAAGACCCGTGGCCCGGGCGCAATACGCGGTGAATACCGCGCCGCCCCGACGTTAAGCATCCCCGTTGGCATCTCGAACCGTCACGTTCACCTGAGCCGGGAAGATATGGACGTCCTGTTTGGCTATGGTTCCACCCTCACCCGCATGAAAGCGGTCAAACAGCCGGGCCAGTATGCCGCCGAAGAGACGGTGACGCTGCGCGGGCCTAAAGGAGAGCTCACGAAGGTGCGGGTCCTTGGCCCATTGCGCAGCGCCACCCAGATTGAAATCTCCGTCTCCGACAGCTTCACCCTCGGCGTCAAGGCGCCGGTCAGAATGTCTGGCGATCTGCAGGACTCGCCGGGGATCGAGATTATCGGCCCGCGTGGACGGGTCAGCAAAACCGACGGCGCCATTGTCGCCTGGCGACACATTCATATTTCACCTGCCGAGGCCGAACAGCACGCCCTGCGCGACGGCATGGAAATTGACGTGCGTATCGACGGCTATCGCGGCGGGATTCTCAGCCACGTGGTGGTCCGGGTAAGCGCCGATGCGGTACTGGAAATGCATGTTGATGTTGAAGAGGCCAACGGCTTTGGCTTACGCAACGGCGATTGCGTCACACGCGCCGTCATGGAACGCCATCATGACTGACCGCGCCATGCCCGGTTGCTGAGGAGGATCACCATGGATGCACAGCAACTCTCGCAGCACCTCGACAGCCTGATTGCCGACATGCTGGCTCAACGCCGGCGGCGGCTACAGACCCACGATAAGGTCATGCGGGTGGTCGTCAGCGGGGAGGATCTCACCGCGCTCCCAACGACGCTGGATTGCCTGACGGCGCTGGACCGCAGCGGCTATCTGCTGGTCATGACCTTTTCCCATAGCGCCATGCAGGCGTCGCTGCCCGCATCCTGTCTGGCGGCGCTGGCGCGTCGTGGCGTCGACGCGCTGTGCGACAACCGGGACCCCGGGCAAACGGAAGCCGCGTTCTCCGGCCTGTATCTGCCTTCGTTGTCCAGCAACAGTCTGAGCAAAATCGCGTTAGGTATTCGTGATAACCGGGTGTGCCGCTGGGCGTTTCACGCCCTGAGCCGGAATACCCCGACCATCGTCACGCTCAATGCCGAGTGCCGGGACGACGGCACCAGCCTGCTCCCGCCGGCCTTACGGGCACGGCTGGCCAGTTACGTCGCCACGCTCGGGGAGTACGGCATCACGGTGATTGGCCGCCCCATGGCGAAGCGCGAGCCCGGCCCTGCAATGCCGGCCGGTAAAGCGCTGCTCACGCTCAGCGATGTGCGCCAGCATCCCACCGGCGCGGTGCTGTCCATCGGACCGCGGACGCTTATCACTCCCGCCGCGCGCGATGCTATTCGCGACCGGGGCATTGTCATTGCGCAGGAACCGCAGGAGGAAATATGTATCTGGCAAAAGTAACCGGGGCGCTGGTTTCAACCACCAAACATGCCTCGCTCAACGGCGCGAAATTACTGATTGTCGCCCGCCTGGATGAACACTATCAGCCCACCGGCACGGCACAGGTCGCCGTCGACTTTGTCGGCGCGGGAAATGGCGAAACGGTGATCGTCACCACCGGCAGCTCCGCGCGGATGACCACCAGCAAAGAGCATTCCGTCATTGATGCCGCCGTGGTCGGTATCGTCGACTCGCTCGATCTGAACGCCCTGTAAGCGCCACGGAGGAGACACCATGCGCCCCACCCCGGATGCCGATCTCGATCGCTGTATCAATGAGGCGATTACCCGTCAGTTAACCTCGCCTCCGGCCTCGCTGAGCCTGACGGATGCGGCCTCTCTGGCCCGCTATGCCGAAGCCGCCGCGAACGAGCTGCACGTGCCCATCGTTTTCAGCCTGGTGGATGCCCACGGCCTGCAGCGTTACTTCTTTAGTCAGGATAACGCTCTGCTGATCAGCCATACCCTGGCGACGCAAAAGGCGTGGAGCGCGGTCGCTCTCAGAATGCCGACCCAGCAGCTCGCGGGCGACGTACAGCCCGGTGCCAGCCTGTATGGTCTGCAGCACGCGCAAGGTCTCTGCTGCGTTGGCGGTGGGCTGCCCTGCTGGTCGGGTGGCGTCTTGCTCGGCGCTATCGGGATCAGCGGTGGGAGCGTCGAGGAAGACATGACAATTGCCACCCAGACCCTGGCGCGTTTTAGCCGCGAGCGGTTTTCACTCACACCATTCAATGAATCTTTCTAAACAACACAGCTACAGCAGGGGTCTTTATGTCGTCAGCGTCACTGGTTCTGGTTATCAACTGTGGGTCATCGTCCCTTAAGTTTTCCGTTATTCCGCGCAACCAGCACACCCCGGTGCTCTCCGGGATCGCGGAGAAGCTCGGTCTACAGGACGCCAGCATCACCTTTAAAGATGCGGCGGGAAATAAAACCAGCGAGGCGCTTCAGGGCGCCAGCCATAACTGCGCGCTGCAAGCGCTGTTCGTCCGGCTCGACGCGCTGGCGCTGCTGCCGGATGTGGGCGCCATCGGCCATCGGGTGGCACACGGCGGGAGTGATTTCAAGCACTCGGTGCGCCTGACGCCGACGGTCATCGAGCGGATCCGCGAACTATCGGCGCTGGCACCGCTGCACAATCCAGCCAACCTGATAGGGATTGAGGCGGCGATGGCGCTGCTCCCCGAACTGCCGCAGGTTGCGGTATTTGATACCGCCTTTCATCAGACGCTGCCGCCGGAAGCCTACACCTACGCCATTCCGTTGACCTATTTACAGCAGCTGCAGGTCAGGCGCTACGGCTTTCATGGCACGTCTCACCGCTTTATCGCCGCCGAAGCCGTCGAGCGCCTGGGACTGGATCCCACTGACCACGGCATTCTGATCGCCCATCTCGGCAATGGCTCGTCGGTCTGCGCGGTCAAAAACGGCCACAGCGTGGATACCTCGATGGGCATGACGCCGCTCGAGGGCCTGGTGATGGGAACCCGCTGCGGCGACCTGGATTTAGGCGCCGCGGCCTATATCGCCCGCTGCACCGGACAGACAATCGAATCGCTGTACAACATGGCCAATAACGAAGCCGGACTGTTTGGCCTGTCGGGTCTTTCCAGCGATTGCCGCACGTTACAGGAGGCCCGCAGCCACGGCGATCCCCGGGCAACCCTGGCGATTGATGTCATGGTTCACCGTCTTGCCCGCCATCTTGGCGCCCATCTTGCCTCCCTGCATCGCTTCGACGCCCTGATCTTTACCGGCGGTATCGGGGAAAACTCAGCGCTGGTGCGCGAGCTGACCGCCGAGCGGCTGGCGATCTTTGGGGTGCAGCTCGACCCGGACAGCAATGCGCAAATGGTCGGCGGTCGGCAGGGGATCATTTCGCGCCCGGAGTCGCCGGTTGTCGCGGTGATCCCCACCAATGAAGAGCAGATGATTGCGCAAGATGCGGCGGCGCTCGCCCCGCAGCTGGAAGGCGCCGCCTGAGCGTTTTCCGTCCTTGTCATTCGGGGAGGATTTTATTGTCCAGCCGAAAAGCGGAAAACAAGAAAGTCTCTCTGACGGGCAAAACATTTTGTCCATCGCGCAATAACATCGTAGTGCATGAATTTATTAAGTCGATGAACTCAACCGCTGTGGTTATTTCATGACTTACTTTTACTCTCACCTGGAAATATTGAGGTCGTTATGCAACAAGAAGCATTAGGTATGGTTGAAACAAAAGGTCTGGTATCCGCAATTGAAGCCGCAGATACCATGGTGAAATCCGCCAACGTGACCCTGGTTGGTTATGAAAAAATTGGTTCTGGCCTGGTGACCGTAATGGTTCGCGGCGACGTCGGAGCAGTAAAAGCGGCCACGGATGCAGGCTCAGCGGCAGCCACTAAAGTGGGTGAACTGGTCTCCGTACACGTTATTCCACGCCCGCATATCGAAGTGGAAAAAATCCTGCCGAAAGCGATCAGTTAATAAAGCCAGAGGATACCGACCATGAGAGATAATCTTGTTGAGCAGATTATATCTGAAGTAATGCACCAGCAGACTGATGATCGCGCAAATAACAAAACGGCGGCCAGCTTTATTGGCTGCGGTTTAACCGAATTTGTCGGGACCGCCCTCGGGCATACCATTGGATTAGTCATTGCCAATGTCGATCATCAATTACATGAAGTTATGAACATCGACAAGAAATATCGCTCAATCGGTATTCTTGGCGCCCGTACCGGGGCCGGCCCGCATATCTTTGCGGCGGATGAAGCCATTAAAGCCACCAACAGCGAAATTCTGTCGATTGAGCTGGCTCGCGATACCGAGGGTGGCGGTGGACATGGCTGCCTGATCGTTTTCGGCGCCTCCGATGTTTCCGATGTACGCCGCGCGGTGGAAGTCGCCCTGGGCGAAATTCAGCGCACCATGGGCGACGTTTATGGCTCCCCGGCCGGTCATCTGGAGTTCCAGTACACCGCCCGCGCCAGCAACGCCCTGAACAAAGCGTTCGGTGCCCCGATAGGCAAATCCTTCGGGATGACCTGCGCGTCACCGGCGGCGATTGGCATCGTGGTGGCCGATGCGGCGGCAAAAGCCGCGGTTATCGAGCCGGTGGGCTACGCCAGTCCGGCGCACGGCACCAGCTTCAGTAACGAAGTGATCTTCACCTTTGCCGGTGATTCCGGCGCGGTACGCCAGGCGGTGATTGCCGCCCGGGACGTCGGAAAACAACTGCTGGCCACGCTCGACCCGGCCCCCATCACATCAACCACCACGCCGTACATTTGACGGTGGCAGTCACGAGCGAAGCGAAGTAAGGAAGATACAGCATGAACGATCTTGATATTACTCAGGCCGTCTCCCGCGTGCTGAGTAAATACACCAAAACGACCGCGCCGGACCCTGAGCCACGCGCCACGACAGCCGCATCGTCGCTCGAAAGCAGCAACATCGATGCGATTGTCGCCAGCGTGCTCGCCAGCCGTAGCGAAACTGCCAACGTTGTCGACAGTGCCTCAGGAGACGGTGTTTTTGCCACCATGGATGCCGCAATTACCGCAGCGCAGCAGGCGTACATCCAGTATCGCCACTGCTCAATGCAGGATCGCGCCGGCTTTGTTAATGGTATTCGCCAGTTTTTCCTGCAGGAAGAGATCCTGCATACCCTCTCTACCATGGCGGTAGCAGAGACCGGAATGGGAAATTATGCCGACAAGCTGGTGAAAAACCGCGTGGCCGCGCAAAAAACCCCGGGGATTGAAGACCTCACCACCGCGGCGATCAGCGGCGACGGCGGTCTGACATTAACCGAATATTCCGCCTATGGCGTGATTGGCTCGATCACCCCGACCACCAATCCGACCGAAACCATCATCAACAACACCATCGGGATGCTGGCGGCAGGCAACGCCGTGGTATTTAGCCCACACCCGCGTTCACGTCAGGTGTCGCTGCACTGCGTCACGTTAATTAATCAGCAACTGGCTCGCCTCGGCGCGCCCGCCAATCTGGTGGTAACGGTCGCCAACCCGTCGATTGACAACACCAATGCCTTAATCGGCGATCCGCGTATCAACATGCTGGTCGCCACCGGCGGGCCGGGAATCGTGAAAACCGTGATGTCATCCGGCAAGAAAGCGATTGGCGCTGGTGCAGGCAATCCCCCTGTCGTGGTGGATGAAACCGCCAATATCGAAAAAGCCGCCCGGGACATCATCAACGGCTGCAGCTTCGACAACAACCTACCCTGCGTGGCGGAAAAAGAGGTCATTGTCGTCAATGAGGTGGCGGACTATCTCATTCACTGCATGAAAAAAAGCGGCGCCTGGCTGCTGTGCGACAAGCAGCATATTCAGCAACTGCAGACGCTGGTGCTGAATGAAAAAGGCAATGGCCCGAGCACCGCATTTGTCGGGAAAGATGCGCGCTACATTCTGCAGCAAATCGGCATCAGCGTACCGGAAGAGATCAAAGTTATCCTGATGGAAACCGAGCGCGATCACCCCTTCGTCGTGCATGAATTAATGATGCCGGTGTTGCCGGTGGTGCGGGTTGAAAACGTCGATGAAGCCATCGACCTGGCGGTAAAAGTTGAACATGGTCATCGCCACACGGCCATGATGCACTCCACCAACGTCGAAAAACTGACCAAAATGGCGCGACTGATCCAGACCACTATTTTTGTCAAAAACGGCCCGTCCTACGCCGGGTTAGGCGTCGGCGGTGAAGGTCACGCGACCTTTACCATCGCCGGCCCCACCGGTGAAGGTCTGACTTCGGCCCGCTCGTACGCCAGACACCGCCGCTGTGTGATGGTTGAAGCGCTCAATATTCGTTGACGGACGCAGGATGGCTGACTCGATCATGAAAAAACGCATTATCAACGCGCCCACGCCGGAAACGCTCGCCATGCTCAAAAGGCGTATGCCTTCGGAAGCGCGCAACCGGCTGGAAGGTCTGCGCATTGACGCCATCGGGTTGATGATGTTGCCAGTACCGGACCTCTATTTTTACGCAGACCTGGCAAGTAAAAGTGCACATGTGGCGGTATCGGAGATCTTTGGCAGCTGTCCGCAACATATTACGACGCTGGCGCTATTCGGCGAAATCGCCGCGGTAAATGAAGCCATGCGTATTATTGAGGATGACGACAGTCCTTTCTGAGCGTTTATTTAACCGGCAACAAGATTATCGATTAACTCACGTACCCGGCACTTCCGTCAGGTAAACAAAATTCAGATGTGGTTATTAACCACGCGTATACCACAGGGCTTTCAAGATGCAGCCAACACCCCTGCTCATTGAAAGACAACAGGTATATATCATTTAGGGAGTTACTGTATGTTAGAAAAAGGTTTTACTCATCCGACCGACCGTGTCGTCAGACTTAAAAATATGATTCTGCATGCTAAACCTTATGTCGAATCTGAACGTGCGGTGCTGGCAACCGAAGCTTATAAAGAAAACGAACAGCTGCCAGCTATTATGCGCCGGGCCAAAGTGGTTGAGAAAATATTTAATGAGCTGCCGGTCACTATTCGTCCTGATGAATTAATTGTCGGCGCTGTCACAATTAATCCACGCTCGACGGAAATATGTCCTGAATTCTCTTATGACTGGGTTGAAAAAGAATTCGACACCATGGAGAAGCGGGTTGCCGACCCGTTTATTATTGAGAAAAAAACCGCCGATGAACTGCACCAGGCGTTTAAATACTGGCCGGGTAAAACCACCAGTTCGCTCGCCGCGTCTTATATGTCCGAAGGGACCAAAGAGAGCATGGGCAACGGCGTTTTCACGGTGGGCAACTACTTCTTTGGCGGCGTCGGACACGTCAGCGTCGACTATGGCAAGGTGCTAAAAATCGGCTTCCGCGGGATCATTGATGAGGTCAATCGCGCGCTGGAGCGCCTCGACCGCAGCAGCCCGGATTACATCAAGAAAGAGCAGTTCTACCACGCCGTTATTGTGAGCTATCAGGCAGCGATCAACTTCGCGCACCGCTACGCTCAGGAAGCTACCCGTCTGGCCCGCGAAGAACGCGATCCGACCCGTCAGCGCGAGCTGGAACAGATTGCCAATAACTGTACTCGCGTGCCGGAATACGGCGCGACCACCTTCTGGGAAGCCTGCCAGACGTTCTGGTTTATTCAGAGCATGCTGCAGATTGAGTCCAGCGGTCACTCGATCTCTCCCGGCCGTTTCGACCAGTACATGTATCCCTACCTGGCGGCGGATACCGCCATCAGCAGCGAATTTGCCCAGGAGCTGGTGGACTGCTGCTGGATCAAGCTGAACGATATCAACAAAACCCGCGACGAAATTTCCGCCCAGGCCTTCGCCGGTTACGCGGTGTTCCAGAACCTGTGCGTCGGCGGTCAGACGGAAGACGGTCGCGATGCCACTAACCCGTTAACCTACATGTGTATGGAAGCCACGGCCCACGTCCGCCTGCCGCAACCCTCTTTCTCCATTCGCGTCTGGCAGGGCACGCCGGACGAGTTCCTCTACCGCGCCTGCGAACTGGTGCGTCTGGGGCTGGGCGTCCCGGCCATGTACAACGACGAAGTGATCATTCCGGCGCTGCAAAACCGGGGCGTCTCCCTGCACGATGCGCGCGACTACTGCATTATCGGGTGCGTAGAGCCGCAGGCGCCGCACCGCACCGAAGGCTGGCACGACGCCGCCTTCTTCAACGTGGCGAAGGTGCTGGAAATCACGCTCAACAACGGGCGTTCCGGCAGCAAGCAGCTCGGTCCAATGACCGGCGAAATGACCCAGTACAGCGGCATGAACGACTTCTACGCCGCCTTCAAACAGCAGATGGCGCACTTTGTCCACCAGCTGGTTGAAGCGTGCAACAGCGTCGACATCGCCCACGGCGAACGTTGCCCGCTGCCGTTCTTATCGGCGCTGGTGGATGACTGTATCGGGCGCGGAAAATCCCTGCAGGAAGGCGGCGCGATCTACAACTTTACCGGCCCGCAGGCCTTCGGCATCGCCGATACCGGCGACTCGGTCTACGCCATCCAGAAACAGGTCTTCGAAGATCGTCGCCTGACGCTTCAGGAACTGAAGGGGGCGCTGGATGCCAACTTTGGCTACCCGGTCGGCGGCACCCCGCATTCCGCAGCGGCGAAATCGTCGTTGGGCGAGCAGGATGTTTACGAGGTGGTGAAACGCATTATCGACCAGCATGGTTCGCTGGATCCGGCGGCGATTAAAAACGAGGTCTATCGCCAGCTCGCCAGCGCCAGCCCTGCGCCATCCGCAGGGAATCCGCGTTACGAAGAGATTCGCCACATTCTGGAAAATACGCCGTGCTTTGGTAACGACATCGACGAGGTGGATCTGGTCGCCCGCAACTGCGCGCTGATCTACTGCCAGGAAGTGGAGAAATACACCAACCCACGCGGCGGGCGTTTCCAGGCCGGTATCTATCCGGTGTCGGCGAACGTGCTGTTTGGTAAGGACGTCAGCGCCCTGCCGGACGGCCGTCTGGCGAAAGAGCCGCTGGCCGATGGCGTATCGCCGCGCCAGGGGAAAGACACCCTCGGCCCAACCGCTGCCGCCAACTCGGTAGCCAAACTGGATCACTTTATCGCTTCGAACGGCACGCTCTACAACCAGAAATTCCTCCCCTCTTCGCTGGCGGGAGAAAAAGGTCTGCGCAACTTCGGCGGGCTGGTGCGTAACTACTTCGATAAGAAAGGGATGCACGTCCAGTTTAACGTTATCGACCGCAACACCTTGCTGGAAGCGCAGAAAAATCCGCAACAGCACCAGGATCTGGTGGTGCGCGTCGCGGGCTATAGCGCGCAGTTCGTGGTACTGGCAAAAGAAGTCCAGGATGACATCATCAGCCGTACCGAGCAGCAATTCTGATTTTGCCTGACCTGCCAGGGCCATACGGCGACGTGTGGCCCTGTATCAGACCCGATTTTAGCGGCTGACTTGCTGTTGCCTGGAGGTCGCTTTTTTGACGAGTGATGTTATGAACAGAGTCGAATACGATACCGAAGGCGTGTTATTCAACATTCAACGCTACTCCCTGCATGATGGCCCCGGCATCCGCACGATCCCCTTTTTCAAAGGCTGTCCGCTGGCCTGCAAGTGGTGCAGCAACCCGGAATCGCAGCGCCCGCAGCCGGAGCTTATCTATAAAAAAAGCGATTGTATCCGCTGTGGAAAATGCGTGGATGCCTGCAAGCAGCGCGCGCTTTCCCCGGAGAATCCATTTTTTATCGACCGCGAGCGCTGTATCCAGTGCGGCGAATGCACTGCCGTCTGCCCGACCCAGGCGCTGGAGATGAAAGGCAAACGCATGACCGTCAGTGAGGTGGTCCGCGAATTGCAGAAAGAAGAGAACTTATTTCGCCGCTCCGGTGGCGGCATCACGCTGTCAGGCGGCGAGCCGCTGGCGCAGCCGGTGTTTGCCCGTGAACTCTTAAAAGCCTGTAAAGCCAAAGGCTGGCACACGGCGATGGAGACCACCGGCATGACCACCAAAGCGGTGATCGAGGATGTCTTCCCGTGGGTCGACCTGGCGCTGACGGATATTAAAGCCGTCAACCCCGCCATTCATCAACACAACACGGGTGTCGATAACCGCATCATCCTCGAAAACCTGATTCGCATCTCTTTTATCACTCACGTCATTGTGCGTATCCCGGTGATCCCCGGCGTTAACGACACCCCGGAGGAGATTCGCAACATCGCTGAATTTGCCCGCCTGATGTCTGGTGTGGATACCATTCACCTGCTGCCTTATCACACCTTTGGGGAAAATAAATACAGCCTGCTGGGCCGCATTTATCCGATGGGCGAGGCGGGCTCGCACTCAGAAGACAAAATGGCAGAGCTGAAAAAAGTCGTGGAATCGCTGGGATTTCATTGCCATATCGGCGGTTAGACCTGACTCAACAATAATGATTTTAACCTCTTATCCCTTGTCCCCCAATCGTTAAGCGGGGGCAGAACGCCTCGCTTAATACAGGAAAAAAAACGATGAGCCACTCTCGAGAATCCGTCACCGGGCCGTGCATTGCCGAATTTCTTGGTACCGGGCTGTTTATATTTTTCGGCACCAGCGTGCTGTCTGCGGCAAAGCTTGCCGGCGCCAGCTTTGGTCTTTGGGAAATTTGCGTGGTGTGGGGGCTGGGCATTGCGCTGGCGGTCTACCTGACCGCCGGCACTTCCGGCGCGCACCTTAACCCGGCGGTGACCATTGCGTTATGGATGTTTGCCCGCTTTGACGCCAAAAAAGTGCTGCCCTATATTCTGGCGCAGATGGCCGGGGCGTTCTGCGGCGCCGCGCTGACCTACGTGCTGTACCACAATTTGTTCGCCGATTACGAGCAAGCGCATCACATGGTGCGCGGCAGCCAGGAGAGTCTGTATCTGGCCAGTATCTTTTCGACCTACCCGGCAGCAAGCATCAGCGTGTGGCTCGCGGGGCTGGTGGAGATCGTCATTACCTCGATGCTGATTGGCTTGATTATGGCCCTGACCGATGACGGTAACGGCGTGCCGAAAGGGCCGCTGGCGCCGCTGCTGATCGGCCTGCTGGTGGCGGTTATCGGTGCGGCAACCGCGCCGCTCACCGGATTCGCCATGAACCCGGCCCGTGATTTCGGCCCCAAACTGTTTACCTGGCTTAATGGCTGGGGCTCGATGGCGATGACCGGCGGCAGGGAGATCCCCTACTTCCTCGTGCCGTTAATCGCGCCGGTCATTGGTGGGATCCTCGGCGCAATGATTTACCGCTACGGTATCGTGCGCAATCTGCCTGCCGCAAAAGCCGTCGATACGACAGTAAATCAACCAACGCCTTAATTGACCTGACGCCTCCCACTCCGCCAGCGGCTGCAGCGCATGGCGGAGTGTTCCCCACCGATGTTTTTCTGACTGCCTTCGTATCCCTCTCTCGCAAAAAAGAACAGATCTATCAGTTTACAGACAACAAAGGCGCATAAGTGTCGCGCGACAACGAAACGAGGGTCGAGAAAAACACTACACGATGAATAATCCGTAGAGCAGTTTAACCCGTGTGCGGTATCCATCACTTGAACTCACAGCGAGAAGCGACACAAGAGTCTGCGCGGTCATCAGCACGTACGACGATGACATTGCTTATGATAGAAGGTATAGAATGGAAAAACCTGATCACTGAGTGTGGTTGAGACTGGGACAGATAGATGTCTCTGGGATGTTTTTTGCGCTATGGTTAACGCCTATAAATATGCTGTCAACACTAGATAAGTGGCAAAAAACATCAACACACACGCTAAAACCAAATATAATAAGTATAGATAGTGATAAATTAACAATATATCATATAAATGACTTAGCACTAACACTCAGGATAAACACATGTCTCAGCAATTTTTCACAAAAGATAACATATCATTAAACGTATTATTCCAAATTTTTGATAACGCATTCATGAATCCAACGTTAAATGAAGATGTTAGTGTTGTATTACATGAAAGATTTCGAACAACATTACGCCTGTCTGAAACAAAAGACAGGCTAATGGTATACACGTTATTCACCGGAAACACTGAAACCGATGAGCTTGAAAAATATAAATTAGTTAATAAAATTAACGCATCATTCTATTTTGCAAAAGCGATGATTGATGAGGATGATGGTTGTGTTAGATTTGATTATGACATTGATTTAAAAGGAGACACTTCTGCAAAAGCCATCGTCTACAACATCAAGAGCTTCCAAAAATCTGTCGAGGCCATAGTTGACAATGGTGGTTTTGACACTATTTTTGGTTAACAAAAAGGGGCGTCAGCCCCTTTTTATAAAAACAATAAATATAAACCCACTCCATAACAATATATTGAACTGCATGCCAGAAGAGCATTTCATAAAATACAATTAACTCATAACAGAAATCACACACATCACAATAAAAACCAACAAGTCACTAACAAAATACATTCCCCCCTCTTCCTCTGCTGGATAGATGGAAACAAATAGAGACAGATGTAGGGTATTTCCCCATGAATAAGCAACCGGCTTCTGGTTTTCATTGCACGAGATGCCTGAGAGTCGAGCAGTCTCAGCTCGCGGTAAGCCTGATGTCTTGAACTCCGAAGCGGGTGAACGAGATGCAGCGATACCCACCAAGTGATTTACCTATTTCCTTACCCATCGTATCGCCCAAGCAAGCATACATCGATATTTTTACTAACATATACTTCGCAGTGTAACTGGCTGGCAATACCTTGCACGGATCTACCGCCTTGATCAGATAATCGCTGTTCTCCTATCCGTCGAGAGTTACCGTGTCAGAGTTGTGTATACGCAGCACTGTATAACGCAGTTGAGAGCGACCACTAACAATTTTGGTTATGGCATCCGCAGGTGGCCTCACGCAAAGTATGACGGCTAGCGACGGGTGTTTTTCCCACGCGGCCGCGCCGTTTTTTTCTCCTCTGTCAACGCTGGCTCCTCCGGCGCTGGAGCCGAAACGTCGCTCAGGCTCTCCTCAAGATCAAGGCAGGAGACACTCTCGGTGACCGGCTCAAGATTCACCACCGGGATCGCCGCAGCAGGAATGGCCTCTACGGGAGGCTCTGGGGACGTGGCGGGTTCTGCGGGGTCGTCTGCCGTACCGCAGGTCTGTGCGGAGGCAATCAGGCGATCAATGCCGCTGGCGGTACGGGCAATCACTTTCCAGGCGTAGACCTGGCCTACCCGACCGGCGGCGGCAACCCCGGCTGAAACGGCAGCATTCATCGCCCCGACCTCCCCCGTGAGTTTGACGGTCACCAGCCCGCCGCCCTTAGTCAGTTCGTATCCGACCAGTTCGACATTCGCCGATTTTATTGCGGCATCGGCGGCCTCTACCGCCACCGTTAAGCCAACGGTTTCTATTAAGCCTAAGCTCTGCCCGGACATAACTCTCTCCTGTTATTTTTCATTCAATGGGGAACTGACGGGGGTGCACCGTTGACCGGCGGCATCATCACGCAGCAGCTGCGCGCGGTCCGTACGTTCCCAGGGGAAGACTTCCCGACCGAAATGGCCGTAGCAGGCCGTCTGGCGATAGCGTGGCGCCAACAAATCCAGCTCGCGGATAATGCCGTAAACGCTAAGGTCAAAATGCTGGCTGACCAGCTGCGTCAGCCGGTTCGCCGATAGCCGGGAAGTCCCAAAAGTATTGATCGCCACCGACACGGGGCGGGAAAGGCCGATGGCCCAGGCCAGCTGGACTTCACAGCGCGTCGCCAGCCCGGCGGCAACGATATTTTTCGCCACATAGCGCGCCGCATAGGCCGCCGAACGGTCGACTTTCGATGGATCTTTACCGGAAAACGCGCCGCCGCCGTGGTGCGCTGCGCCGCCGTAGGTATCCACAATGATTTTGCGCCCGGTCAGGCCGCAGTCCGCGGCAGGACCGCCGTGAACAAACGGCCCGGCGGGATTAATCAGTATCCGGGTGGCGGGCGTCAGCCAGCGCGCCGGGATCACCGGTTTGACGATCTCTTCCATCACCGCTTCGCGCAGCATAGCCAGCGGAAAATCGGCGCGATGCTGCGTGGAGACCACGATGGTGTCCGCATGGTGTATCCGCCCGTCGCCGTATTGCAGCGTCACCTGACTTTTGGCGTCCGGGAGCAGGCCATCCAGTTGGCCCGTTTTACGTCGCTGAGCCTGCCGGGCCATCAGCCGGTGCGCGTACACGATCGGCGCGGGCATCAGCTGCGGCGTTTCATCGCAGGCATAGCCGAAGGTCATGCCCTGATCGCCGGCCCCCAGCGAGGCCGGATCGCTGGCACGAATGCCGCTGGCGATATCGTCAGATTGCCGACCAAGCATGCTGATAACCGCACAAGTTGCGGCATCAAAGCCTTTCAGCGAGTGGTCGTAGCCGACTGATTTCACGGTTGCCCGGACAATCTGTTCGATGTCGATCCTCGCCTGGGACGATATTTCCCCGGCCACAATCACCGCCCCGGTTTTCACCAGGCATTCACAGGCCACTTTGGCCCAGGGATCGTTGAGTAAGCAGGCATCAAGAATGGCGTCAGAGATCTGGTCCGCCATCTTATCCGGGTGCCCTTCGGCAACCGATTCAGAGGTAAAAAGGTAGTCGTCCACGGCAGGGCCACTGTAAAAAGAATCGTGTCCCATCTTAGCGGCGCGGGGGGCGCCAACGAGTAAACAATCTTGCCGGAATGGCGGACTTTCTTGCGCTTACGCCACGGTCAGCGCAAGAAAGGCCGGGTGCGTATCAGCACGCTTCGGGCGCGGCGTTGCGACGATAATCTGATGGCGCGATGCCGGTCTCTTTTTTGAAGATCCGGCAAAAATAGTTCGCATCCTGCCAGGAGAGTTCCAGCGCAATAGTGTTGACTTTTAAATCACTGAACTGCAGCAGGGATTTGGCGAGATTGATTTTGCGGCTGGTGATATAGCTTGAGAACCCGCTACCGGTGCTCTTCTTAAATGCCCGACTCAGGTAACACGGGCTGACGAAGGACTCTGCGGCGATATCATCCAGGGTCATGTTATTCAGCAGGTTTTTCTCGATATGAAAGCGCGCTCTGGCGACAAAATCCATGCTGCCGCTGGCGCTTTTAAACAACAGTTCGAACAGGTCGTGGCTGAGGCTTAACAGTCCCCCCATGGTCTGCCAGTAGCGGCAGGCGGACAGCCCGTGCTGGTGAATGCCCTGCATCAGCACGCTGATTTTTTGCCGGCACGGGGTATATTTGTCGCCCAGACCGGCAAGGTGTTGCTGGAGCAATTCCAGCACGTCAATCAGCGCGTTGGCCCCCTCGTTATCCGTCGGGGATTCGCTACAGGCCGTATCCAGCGCCGCGAATAAAAAGCAGTGCCAGCCGGGATAATCGCAGCCGCTTATCAGATCGCTTATCGTCTGCCGCTGCTCCCGCGTCGCCACTGCCCCCTGCTCATCCACCAGCAAGGTTTTGCGAATCGTATCGCTGAGAATGCTCTGCTTGACCGGCTTTAACAGATAATCGTCCACCTTCAGGCTCAGCATATGACGCACAATGTCGAAGTCATCGTTTGCCGTCGTCACAATCACTTTGGTCTGGCTATTTTTCTGCTTGAGGTACTCAATCACCTGGTTGCCGTTGGGTAACGGGATATTGATATCCACCAGCATCATATCGATCTGATTGAGCTCATCGATCAGTTTAATGGCTTTATTACCGGTCGATGCTTCATGAATGACCGAATTTTCCACACAGCGAGAGACGATTCGCTTGAGCGACTCTGACTCAATGCGCTCATCTTCAACAATAACAATATTATACATACTCACACTCCAGGCTCGGTCGGCGCCATCGGGAACCGCAGTCTCACCGTGGTACCGAGCATCGGCTTATGGGGGCTGGTGATTTGTAAACCATAGTTTTCACCGAATAACAGTTGCAGGCGGTTGTTGATATTATTAATGCCGATGCCGCCTTTCTGTCGGTTCTGATTGCCAGAGAGGATATGCGCAATGTCCTCTGGTGAAATACCGTCACCGTTGTCGGTGACGTCAATAATCACATCGTGACCATCGTCGGTGGCGCGCAAAATAATGTGGCTGGTGGTTTCACGCGGTTCGACAACATAATTAAAAAAGTTTTCGACCAGCGGTTGCAGAATTAAAAATGGACACACCGTCTCATTATATTTTTCCGGGATATCGCAAACATAGTCAAAGCGCTCATTCATTCTGACTTTCTGAATTGACATGTAGCAACTGACATAATTCATTTCCCGACCAAGCGTAATCAGGCCGTTGTGATTCTTACGCAGCAAATAGCGCATCATGTCAGAAAAGTCGTGCACCATGGTTTCGGTACGGCTGGCATCTTCAAGAAACGCCAGCCGGCCGATGGTATTCAGCACGTTAAACAAAAAATGGGGGTTAATCTGGTAGGAAAGCGCCTTAAACTCGGCTTCATGCAGCGAGCGTTCGATCTCCACGCGCTTGCGTAACTCGCTGGTGAGTTCCTGATCTTTTTGGCGTAATTCACGCTGGATATTGTTGGCGTGCGCCTGCTCAACCAGATACGAAGCAACATGCAGCAGCGTATAGGCCGTTGATTCAAAACGCTCGTAAGGCATACGCGGCGTATTTTCATGCAGATCCAAAAGCCACGGGTTTTCCTGCCACAGGTGGTTATTGTTGAGGATGTAGGGAATGGTTTGCTCTTTCTCCGCCTCGACCTTCACCTGCCCGGAGATAAACGCGCCAAGATAATGGTTATTAATCATGATGGGCACGGCAAACTCGACGAAACCGCAGTAGCAACGGTAAACCACCGGCTCCCCGGCCAGCATCGCCGCCTGCCCACCGGCGCTATCGCTATCGTAGCAGTGGCGGGCCAGGCTGGTATTCATTCTTGATCGGGCGCAAAAATCAGAGAAACCGCTCGCGCGAGTGACCGGAATACCGTCCTGATCGACCACCACAAGGGCAATCATCATGGATTGACTAAAATTGTCCTGCAGCGTTTGCAACCGGTCAACATCAAGAAATTCGTGTAGTTTGTATTTATTATTCATGATATCCGCCAGGTCAGGTCAAATGCAGCCAGACCATACCTTATTTACGCTTTTAAAATAATGAAATCGCTCACAAACAAAAAATGAATAATAATTAATATGTTAACCTGATGTTCTATTTTCTCGCATTAATTAACATTTATCCGAGGCCTTTACATAAATATAAAAACAGTCCCCATTTCATATGAATATTAAAATAAATACGGGGACGTTATCCTTGGCCCGCGGGTGCAATATTGCGACGGGGATGTTCAACCTGTCGCTGCTTCGGGATGTCGTGCGGACTAAAGCGCGCCACCACGCTCAATGCGTCCCGCCTGTTGACTTATTTTGCCAAAGCGTTACTTTTCAGGACATGAAAAACATACTGATAATCGTCCCCGATGGCGGCATGCTGTTTGAGTCCGCCGGCATTGCCGACATTTTGATGCAGGCTAACCGGCTGCACCCGGACGGCGTCGAGTCGCCGTGCTATCGCATCGCCGTCGCCACCACCCAACCGCATCAGGTGATTCACGGCCAGTCCGGCCTCAACCTGCTGGCCGACCATCGCCTGCACGAGCTCGATCCACGGCAGCCGCTCGATACCATCATCATTACCGGGAAAGGACAGAGCGAACAGGAAGGGATTGCGGTCGTCGACTGGCTGCGTCTGGCCGCCCCTCACGCTCGCCGCATCGCCTCCATCTGCGGCGGCGCACTACTGCTGGCGCAGAGCGGGCTGCTGAACGGCAGGCGCGCCACCACCCACTGGAAATTGCTGGAATCGATGCAGGCCGCCTATCCTGAGATCCGCGTCGAAGGCGGGCCGCTGTATGTCCAGGACGGGCCCATCTGGACCTCCGGCGGCGTCAGTTCCGGCTTTGACCTGACGCTGGCGCTGGTGGAAGAGGATTATGGTTTTAGCCTCGCCCGCGATGTCGCCCAGGATATGGTGATGTACCTGCGTCGTCCCGGAGGTCAGCTGCAGTTTAGTCGCTATAACCTCGCCAGAATCAACACCCCTGGCCCCATCGGCGACCTGCTGACGTGGATCCTCGCCAACCTCACCGCCGACCTGTGCGTCGAAAACCTGGCAGAAAAAGTCGCCATGAGTCCGCGCAATTTCACCCGTGTGTTTACCCGGGAAACCGGGGCTTCGCCGGCGCGCTACGTGGCCGAGGCGCGCCTTGCCGCCGCCCGGCAGCGGCTGGAGCAGACCAACGACACCCTGGATAATATTGCCGAAGACACCGGGTTTGGCAGCACCATTAATCTGCGCCGCCTGTTCGAAAAACAGCTCCACCTGACGCCGGGTGAATACCGCCAGCGCTTCCACTGCCGCAAAATGGCGTAAAGTGATCCTTATTTGTCATTTACGCCAAAACCATCGCCGCCTACAGTAACGCCAGAGACAGCAATTAAGACAGCCTACCAGGTAGGCGCACAGGAGCGAATTATGGTTAAGGTCGGCATCAACGGTTTCGGCAGAATCGGACGCAACGTCCTGCGTGCAGCATTACGTCATCCAGAGATTCAGATTGTGGCGATCAACGATCTGACGGACAGCAAAACCCTGGCCCATCTGCTGAAATATGACTCGCTGCTGGGCACCCTGCCGGTCAGCGTAGAGGCGGCTGACGGTCAGCTGCAGGTCGATGGTCAACCGGTCATCGTCTATAGCGAGCGCGACCCGGCGCGGATCCCGTGGCGTGACGCCGGGGTAGAGATTGTCATCGAGGCCACCGGTTTCTTCACCGAACGCGAACAGGCCGCCGTCCACATTCACAGCGGCGGCGCCAAACGGGTGATCATTTCCGCCCCCGGCAAGAATGATGATTTAACCATCGTGATGGGCGTTAACCATCAGCTGTACGATCCGCAGCAGCACGCGGTCGTGAGCAACGGTAGCTGCACCACCAACGGTCTGGCCCCGGCCGCCCAGGTGCTGCATCAGCAGTTTGGTATTCAACACGGGCTGATGAATACCACTCATGCCTACACCAACAGCCAGGCGCTGCACGATCAGCCGGAAAAAGATCTGCGCGGTGCGCGGGCGGCGGCGCTCTCCATCGTGCCCTACTCCAGCGGCGCGGCGAAAGCGCTGGGCAAAGTTATCCCGGAACTCGACGGACGCCTGACCGGCTATTCACTGCGCGTGCCGGTGCCGGTGGTCTCGATCGTCGACCTGACCGTCACGCTTGAGCGCAACGTCACCGCGGAAGAGGTCAATAACGCCTTCCGTCAGGCGGCAGCATCTGGCCCGCTACAGGGGATCCTCGGCTACAGCGATGAACCGCTGGTCTCCAGCGATTATCAGGGCGACCCGCGCTCGTCGATTATCGATGGCCTGTCGACCCTGGTGATTGGCGGCAATATGGTGAAAATCCTCGCGTGGTATGACAACGAATGGGGCTTCTCTAACCGCCTCGTTGAGCTGGCGCAGTATATCGCCCAGCGCGAACAGTAGCCGATACCGGCGGCGGCCGCGGACGGGGCCCGCCGCCGACACAACGACCGGCACAGTCGCCAGCGGGCGGAAAATTCGCTATTATCCGCCCCCACCCTTTTTAAGCGCCCGCTCATGTCCGCCATCGTCGATAACTTTATTGCGCCACCCTGCCACGAGCAGATTGCCATCCTCTATCAGGACCACCATCTGCTGCTGATCGACAAACCCAGCGGCCTGCTCAGTCTGTCAGGCAAAAACCCGCAGAATCTCGATTCCGTACACTATCGTCTGGCGCAGGAATTTCCCGGCTGCACGCTGGTGCATCGTCTTGATTTTGGTACTTCCGGATTGCTGGTGGTAGCGAAGAATAAGGCCATCAATGCCGCACTGTGCCAGCAGTTCAGCCAGCGCACGGTGCAGAAGGTTTACAGCGCCTTGCTGTGCGGCCATCTTGCCGACGACGAAGGGGTGATTGATGCCCCCATCGCCAAAGACCCGGCGCTGTTCCCGCGCATGACAATCTGCGCCATCAACGGCAAGCCCGCGCGTTCCCGCTATCAGGTGGTGGAACGCCTGCACCACACGAATACCGACGGCACCTTGCTGCCGCTGACCCGGGTCCAACTGTTCCCGGAAACCGGCCGCACCCACCAGCTGCGGATCCACTGCCAGCAACTGGGGCATCCGATCTTAGGCTGCGATCTGTACGGGGGATTGAGCTGGCCCGGCAGCCAGCAGGCGTCGCGCCTGATGCTCCATGCCAGCGCGCTGCACTTCGTTCACCCGGTCAGCGGCGAACCGTTTCACGCCACCCACGACAGCCCGTTCTGACCTGTCTCTGGCCTGACGCAGCAGCAAGCCGTGCAAATAAGCTTCGCGATATTATTAATTAGCAGTAAAAGTGAATCATATTAAAATCGGCGATCGGTCGCGACGACCAACAGCAGGACGACGACGTTAAATGATGGAACATTTACGTGAATATTCAAGTAAAAATCGGGCTTTATTTAACCACATTGAAGTGCATCACTTTCTGCCTCCTGCACCTGCTGTCCACCCGCAGCATAAAGCGTAATTTCCGCATGACGCTACCCTCCTGAGAACATCTGCCTGACTCTGGTTCCACTCGGACGATAACGTCGACATTTTGTGGCATTCCCTCCGGCAAACTATCGATCGCTGGACACGCGATCGGGATCTCATTGTGATTCTTAAATGTCGAGTAAATAACATTTTCGTATCATTTATTGAACATTAAATTGACGTTTACCCGCTCTGTTTCCTATACGTTTAGCCGACCTGTTGGCCAATATAAATAATCATAATGTGGAGCTTTTGATGAACAATAGCCCGTCAATGGAACAGACTCGCTCCGAGAGTCTGGTCCCACCTGCCCCTGCGGATCGACCACTGGATGCCCGTCAGCAATCGGTGATCAATAAACTCTTTCGTCGCTTAATCGTGTTTCTCTTTATTCTGTTCGTTTTCTCCTACCTCGACCGTATCAACATCGGCTTTGCCGGCCTGACCATGGGCAAAGACCTCGGCCTCACCAGCACCATGTTTGGCCTGGCGACCACCCTGTTTTACGTGATGTACGTGATTTGCGGTATTCCCAGCAACATCATGCTCAGCATCGTCGGCGCGCGCCGCTGGATTGCCATCCTGATGGTTATCTGGGGGATTGCCTCCACCGCCACCATGTTTGCCACCGGCCCGAACAGTCTGTATGTGCTGAGAATGCTGGTGGGTATCGCCGAAGCCGGCTTTTTACCCGGCCTGCTGCTCTATTTAACCTTCTGGTTCCCGGCGCAATATCGCGCCCGCGCCAACGCGCTGTTTATGATCGCCATGCCCGTCACCATGGCGCTTGGCTCACTGGCTTCGGGGTATATCCTCAATCTGGATGGCGTGCTGAACCTGAAAGGCTGGCAGTGGCTCTTCCTGCTGGAAGGCTTCCCGTCGGTGCTGCTGGGGCTGGTGGTCTGGTTCTGGCTGGACGACAGTCCGGATAAAGCCAAATGGCTGACCGCCGATGATAAGGCCTGTCTCAATGAGATGCTGGAAGCGGATCGTGCAGCGCTGCAGGCGTCGCGGCTCAGCGAAGCCAGCCCGCCGCTGTCCCAGCGCAGCATGCTGCGGGAGCTGTTTACGCCAATCATCCTGCTCTATACGCTGGCCTATTTCTGTCTGACTAACACCTTAAGCGCCCTTAGCGTCTGGACGCCGCTGATCCTGCGCAGCTTCAACGAGCAGAGCAGCAACGTCACCATCGGTCTTCTGAGCGCGATCCCGCAGGTTTGTACCATCGTCGGGATGATCTGGTGGAGTAAACGATCTGACCGCCTGAAGGAGCGAAAACTGCACACCCTGCTGCCCTATCTGTTCGCGGCGGCCGGCTGGATGTTAACCGCCTCCAGCAGCAACCCGCTGTTGCAATTCACCGGGATTGTGATGGCCTCCAGCGGCGCCTTTGCCGCCATGGTGATTTTCTGGACCACTCCTGACCAGGCGATTTCGTTGCGCGCGCGGGCGCTGGGGATTGCGGTGATCAACGCCACCGGGATGACCGGCGCGGCGCTGGGGCCGCTGTTAATGGGCTGGCTGAAAGACGTCACCGGGAACTTCAACGCCGGGATCTTTATGGTCGCCGGGTTCCTCGTGCTCGGCGCGCTGGTCATCGCCCTGATCCCGATGAAAGCGGCGGTGCAGCAGAGCCGCCTTGCATCATCGACATAAGCCGCCAGGCCTGAGCCTGTCGGCATCGTCCTTAAGGGGGCGGTTTCTGTGGGAACCGCCCCCATCAAAGACGCTTAAACGCAGAGCACTTTTATCGCCAGCCCGCCGCGGGATGTCTCCCGGTACTTATCATTCATATCCTTGCCGGTCTCGTACATGGTTTCGATCACCTTATCTAACGAGACATGCGGCTCGGAGGTGCGGCGCAGCGCCATCCGCGCGGCATTGACGGCTTTTACCGCATTGATAGCATTACGCTCAATACAGGGGATCTGCACCTGCCCGGCAACCGGGTCGCAGGTCAGGCCGAGGTTATGCTCCATGGCAATTTCCGCGGCATTGCAGACCTGCGCCGGACTGCCGCCCAGCAGCTCGGTCAGGCCAGCGGCCGCCATCGAACAGGCCACGCCAATTTCCCCCTGACACCCCACTTCGGCCCCGGAAATCGAGGCATTCATTTTATACAGCGCGCCAATGGCCCCCGCCCCCAGCAGATAGCGCGCCAGCGAGCTGGCGTTGACCGGACGGCGGAATTTATCGTAGTAAGCCAGCACCGCCGGAATAATCCCGCAGGCGCCGTTGGTCGGCGCGGTGACCACCCGGCCACCGGCGGCGTTCTCTTCGCTAACCGCCAGGGCGAACATGTTGATCCAGTCGATGACGTTCATCGGATCGCTGGAGAGGCTGTCGCTGGAGACCAGCCGCCGCCGCAACGCCGCGGCACGACGCGGGACATTCAATGGTCCGGGCAGCACGCCTTCGGTATTCATGCCGCGTTCAATACCGTCCCACATCACCGCGTGGATGTGCTGCAATCCGGCATCGATCTCCGCCTTGCTGCGTAAGGCCAGCTCGTTTTGCATCATCAGTCCGGAGACCGACAGCCCGTTGTGCTGGCACAGATGCAGCAGTTCACTGGCAGAGCGGAACTCAAACGGCACCTGGATGACGTCATCGCGGCTCTCCCCGGTCTCCCCTTCGGCAACGATAAACCCGCCCCCGACCGAGTAATAGGTCTGGCTGGCCCACGGGCCGGAGTGACTCCACGCGGTAATGCGCATGCCATTTTCGTGATACGCCAGGGTGTGGGAGTGGAACACCATATCGTCGGCCATCTGAAAATCAACGGTCTGCGCGCCCATGGCGAGCGGCAGACGCCCGTGCTGCGTGACCTGTTGAATAAATGCCGGAATCGCGTCGATGTCGACATGTTGCGGGCTGTTGCCCGCCAGTCCCAGAAGAATAGCGACGTCGGTCGCATGGCCCTTGCCGGTCGACGACAACGAGCCATACAGATCGACCACAATACGGGTGATGTGCACCAGTTCGCCCTGGGTAACCAGCTGGTCGATAAAACGTTTCCCGGCATTCATCGGCCCCACGGTATGCGAGCTGGAAGGACCGATTCCCGGTTTGAAAATATCGAATGCGCTAATCATATTTACCGCCTCGGATTGCCGTTCAGAGAAGAGCGCGGGTCGCGCTCCGGTGCGGCGGCACGGGAAGTTCCCGCCCCGCCGCCGTTGCCTCAGAGGTCGCGGATCGCGATAGCTTCGATTTCCAGCTTCACGTCCTTCGGCAGGCGAGCCACCTGAACGCAGCTGCGCGCCGGATAGATCGCCTGATGCTCGTCAAAGAACTGCTGATAGACCTGGTTGATGGTGGCGAAATCGTTAAGGTCGGTAATAAAAACCGTGGTCTTGACGATACTGCCGACCGTTAACCCTGCCGCCGTAACTATGGCTTTCACGTTCTCCAGGCTCTGACGCGCCTGATCGGCCACGTTGTCGGCAATGGCGCCGGTCTGCGGGCAGACCGGGATCTGCCCCGATGTCAGCACCTGCGTGCCGAGATCAACGCCCTGAACATACGGCCCGATGGCCCCCGGCGCATCCTGGGTTGCGATTATCTTTCTCATGATTCCTCCGGCGTTATAGCGCCTGGGTAAAGGTACGGGAGATGACATCCTGCTGCTGTTCACGGGTCAGCGCGTTGAAACGCACCGCGTAACCAGAAACGCGAATGGTCAGGTTCGGGTAGTTTTCCGGATGTTCGATGGCATCCAGCAGCATCTCCCGGTTCATCACGTTGACGTTGAGATGCTGCCCGCCTTCGACGTGAGCCTCATGGTGGAAGTAGCCGTCCAGCAGCCCCACGAGGTTGGTTTTACGCACCGTCTCCTCTTTGCCCAACGCCGCCGGCACGATGGAGAAGGTGTAGGAGATGCCGTCTTTGGCGTAGGTGAACGGCAGCTTAGCCACCGAGGTTAATGACGCCACCGCGCCTTTGCGGTCGCGCCCGTGCATCGGGTTCGCCCCTGGAGCAAACGGCGTTCCGCCGCGTCGACCATCCGGGGTATTACCGGTCTTCTGGCCGTACACCACGTTGGAGGTGATGGTCAGGATCGACTGGGTCGGCACGGCATTGCGATAGGTTGGCAGCACTTTGATTTTCTTCATAAAGCGCTCGACCAGATCGCAGGCGATGCTGTCGACCCGCT
Organism: Enterobacter sp. JUb54; assembly: GCF_014298075.1. Taxonomy (GTDB): domain Bacteria; phylum Pseudomonadota; class Gammaproteobacteria; order Enterobacterales; family Enterobacteriaceae; genus Klebsiella; species Klebsiella lignicola. The sequence continues at coordinate 758,731 of NZ_CP060418.1, read as the reverse complement.
GGTCATTATTGCCATACTGCGGGTAGTCGCCTTCGATGACAAAATCGACCGCCAGGCCGTTATGGTCGCGGACCGGTTTCACCTTCGCGTACTTAATGGCCGACAGCGAATCCGCCGCCACCGACAGACCGGCCATGCCACAGGCCATGGTGCGGTAGACGTCGCGGTCGTGCAGCGCCATCAACGAGGCTTCATAGCTGTACTTGTCATGCATGTAGTGGATGATGTTCAGCGCGCTGATGTACTGCACCGCCAGCCAGTCCATAAAGTGGTCGAGGCTCTCCATCACCGTGTCGTAATCGAGCACCTCATCCAGCAGCGGCGCGGTTTTAGGCCCCACCTGAATCTTGAGTTTCTCATCCACGCCGCCATTGATTGCGTACAGCAGCGTTTTGGCCAGGTTGGCGCGGGCGCCGAAGAACTGCATCTGTTTGCCGATAATCATCGGGCTGACGCAGCAGGCAATGGCGTAATCGTCGCTGTTAAAATCGGCGCGCATCAAATCGTCGTTCTCATACTGCAGGGATGAGGTGACGATCGAGACCTGAGCCGCATACTTTTTGAAGGCAATCGGCAACGCTTCGGACCACAGCACCGTGAGGTTTGGCTCCGGCGCCGGCCCCATGGTGTGCAGGGTATGCAGGTAGCGATAGGCGTTTTTGGTGACCAGAGTCCGCCCGTCAAGCCCCATGCCGCCGATGACTTCGGTGGCCCAGATCGGGTCGCCGGAAAACAGGGTGTCGAACTCCGGCGTGCGCAAGAAGCGCACCATGCGGATCTTCATAATGAAGTGGTCGATCAGCTCCTGGGCCTGCTGCTCGGTCAGGTGGCCGCGGTTAAGGTCGCGTTCAATATAGATATCGAGGAAGGTGGCGGTACGCCCCAGCGACATGGCGCCGCCATTTTGTGATTTCACCGCCGCCAGGTAGGCAAAATAGACCCACTGCACCGCTTCCTGGGCCGTGGACGCCGGGCGGGAGATATCGCAGCCATATTTCGCCGCCATCTCCTGCATCTGCAACAGCGCGCGGCGGTGTTCCGCCAGCTCTTCGCGCAGGCGAATCGTCGCTTCCAGATTCTGTCCGTACTCCAGGTTGGATTGCAGGTCGGCAAACTGCAGTTCACGTTCGCGCACCAGGTAACGAATACCGTACAGCGCCACACGGCGGTAGTCGCCAATAATCCGCCCGCGGCCATAGCCGTCCGGCAGACCGGTCAGCACCCCGGATTTACGGCAGCGCAGCATATCCGGCGAGTAAGCATCAAATACCCCCTGATTGTGCGTTTTACGCAGGTCGGTAAACAGGTACTCAAAGTGCGGATCCATTTCACGACCATAAGCCTCAAACGAGCTTTTGATCATGTTGATGCCGCCGAACGGGTGCAGCGCGCGTTTAAGCGGTTTATCGGTCTGTAGCCCGACAATTTTTTCCAGCGCCGGGTCAATGTAGCCGGCATCATGTGCGGTAATCGAGGTCGCGATATTGCTATCGAAATCGACTGGCGCATGGGTCGCGTTTTCAATATGAATCCCCGTCATCACTTTGCCCCACAGCGCGGTGGTCGCCGGCGTGGCTTCGCTCAGAAAAGATTCATCTCCTTCATATGGCGTATAGTTGTGCTGAATAAAATCGCGGACATTAATTTCTTCTTTCCAGTCCGTACCGTGAAAACCTTGCCACGCGTCGGCATACAGCCTGTCGCTGGTATCGATATTTACCTTCATGAAAAATCATCTCTCTACAGAACAAAAATTAATTAAGCAAATTCCACTTGCGCGTGCATTGCCCCTAAATGAATGGCATCGAGGGCAATCATTTTCTCTTCATTGGTGGGAATAACGGCGCAGCTGACTCTGGTATTCGGCGTGGAAATAATTCTTTCACCATGGGAATTCGGTAAATTATTCATTTCCACATCCAGGGTCACCCCCAGTACGGCTAAATGGTCGATCACCAGCCGGCGAATTAATAATGAGTTTTCACCGATACCGCCGGTGAAAATAATCGCGTCCAGGCGCTGGAGCGAAGCCGCATGTCCGGCAATATGGCGGGCGATGCGATGGACAAAGGTTTTGATCGCCAGTCGGGCGCGTTCATGCCCCGCGTGCCAGGCTTTCTCCAGTACCCGCAGGTCTGATGAGAGACCGGAGATCCCTAACAGTCCGGACTCTTTATTGACCACCCGCTCAAGGTCGCTCAGGGTCTGCTGGGTTTCGCTGGCGATCCACGCCAGCGCGCCGAAGTCGACATCTCCGCTGCGGGTGCCCATCATCAGCCCTTCCAGCGGCGTCATCCCCATGGAAGTATCGACACTTTGCCCGTTGCTCACCGCGCAAACCGAGGCGCCGTTACCCAGATGGGCGATTACCAGCCCGGAATCGTCTTCATCCAGTGCCAGCAGGTCGTGCGCCCGCTGGGCAACATAGCGATGGGAGGTCCCGTGGAACCCATAGCGGCGCACGCCGAGTTCCTCGTAATATTTCCACGGCAGCCCGTACAGATAAGCTTCCGGCGCCAGGGTCTGGTGGAAGCTGGTATCAAACACGGCCACCTGTCTGACGCCGGGGAACAGGTGCCGGGCCGACGTAATACCGCTGAGATTGGCGTAATTATGCAGCGGAGCTAATGGCGATACCCGGCGGATATTATCGATAACCTCATCGGTAATAATAACGGATTCCGTAAAGATATTTCCGCCGTGTGCAATACGGTGACCAATTAATGCCACGCTATCGATCAATTCACGTTTTTCCAGTTCAAAGGCGATGGCCTTTAATGCGCCTTCGTAGCTATGCTGCGCCAGTTTAACTGGCGCGCCGTCATTAATGGCTAAAAATGCATTCTCAGAATTAATCCCATCGGCAATACCGGCCATTAAAACATCACAGCTCATTGCATCAAGGACTGAAAATTTAATTGAAGACGATCCGCAGTTAATGACCAGTACTACCGGGAATTCATTCATGTATTGACTCCGCTCATCCTGAGCTTAATTAAAACAGTTTGTAGACGATATTCAGAATGGTCAGCAGACCCACGACGGTGACGAAGACGTTATCGAGGCGGCCACGGTATTTCGCCAGTGATGGTGCTTTACGGATGGCATACATCGGTAACAGGCACAGCAGCGAGGCAATAATCGGCGCGCCCATCGCTTCAATCAGGTCGAGGATATTGGGGTTCGCATAAGCCACCACCCAGGTGGAGCCCATAATGAAGACCATGCTGATGGTATTCAGTTTGCTTGTGGAGACCTTGGTTTTGTCGCCCTTATAACCGAACTTCAGTACCAGGCCGTTCAGCCCTTCCAGGGTGCCGAGATAGTGGCCGAAGAAGGATTTGAAAATGGCCACCAGCGCGATAATCGACGCCCCGTACTCGAGTACCGTGGCAAATGACGATTTACTGCCGGTCATGGAGGCAAAGTGGTTTGCCAGGTAAGAGAGCACCGGGATGTTCTGCGCTTTCGCGTCCGCCATGTTTTCCGGCGACAACGTAAACAGGCAGCTGAAGGCAAAGAACATCACCACGGCAACCATCAGCATACTGGCGCGAGAGATGATTTTTGAACACTTACGCTCGGTGTAGTCGCGGCCAAACTCCTTTTCATACTCTTCGCGTTTGGAGACCACGAACGAGGAGACAATCGGCGAGAAGTTAAAGGAGAAGACCATAATGGAAATCCCCAGCCATACGGTCACCAGGATGCCATCGTGACCAGTCAGGGCGATATCGCTGAGATTGACCTGATCGATAACCGCAGAGTTCCAGTAAGGGATCAGCGACAGCGAAATCAGCACCAGGCTGGCGATAAACGGGAACACCAGGAAGCTCATCACTTTGACCATCAGGTCCTTGCCGAACCAGATGACAAAGGCCATCAGCAGCAGCAGGAACAACGCCACAAGGCCACGATTAAGCGCCGGCATCTGCAGCTGGTTTTCCCAGAAGGTCATAAAGGTGTTGGTAATGGTGACGCCATAAATCCATAACAACGGGCAGATTGCAAAGAAGTACAGCAGCGTGATCACCACCCCACCGGTCTTACCAAAATGCTCTTCTACCGTCTCGGTGATGTTACCGGACGGGTTCGAACCGGACAGACACAGGCGAGCCAGCGCCCGGTGGCAATAGAAGGCAATCGGGTAGGCTAAGACCAGCATCAGTAAGATGGGGATCAGGCCGCCAAAGCCGGCGCGGATGGGGAAGAAGAGCACCCCGGCGCCGATGGCGGTCCCGAACAGGCCCAGGGTCCACGTGGTGTCCGATTTACGCCACGATGATTCTCTTGTCTCGCTGGATATAATGCTATCTGTAGTACTCATATCCTGTCCTCACATAAGATTAAGCGTCAACTAAACCCGTTATCCTTCAAGTTGCTTGGGTGTTGGCTGCACCCGTTCACCCCAGTCACTTACCTGAGTAAGCTCCTGGGGATTTACGGCCTTGCCGCCTACAAGCAACTCGAATTATTTAGGGTATAAACCAGTAATTTGCGAAACACGTGAAAGGTCGATATTGCCACCAGAAATAATGCTGACCGTTTTACGGTTCTGGATATAGCTATCTAACTTCCCGCTCAATAATGCTGCGCAGGCCAGGGCGCCGGCGCCTTCAGTAATCACTTTATTGCGCTGAATTAAGGCAATCATGCTGTTGCGAATTTCATCTTCACTGACCAGCACAATATCGTCGACCAGCTCGCGGACGATTTCGTAGGTCAGGTTGCCGGGGCGAGAAACATCGCAGCCATCGGCTAATGTGCCGGTATTTCGATGCGACGTAATTGCGCCAGCATAATAAGAGGCGGCCATCCCGTGGACGTTTTCAGACTGCACGCCAATAATACGAATGGTCGGGTTAATGGATTTAATCGCCACCGCAATGCCGGCAATCAAACCACCGCCGCCGATGGGCACAATGACGTTATCGACGTCATACAGGTCTTCCATTATTTCCAGACCGATAGTGCCCTGCCCGGCAATCACTTTCGGGTCGTCATAAGGCGGAATAAAAATGCGCCCTTCCATTTCGACAATTTCACTCACTTTGGCGATGGTGTCATTGAAGTTGTCGCCGTGGAGAATCACTTCTGCCGAGTAATCACAGGTGGCGGCAACCTTTGATTTCGGCGCCCCTTTTGGCATCACCACTTTGCCATCAATGCCCAGCATGGCGCAGGAGAGCGAGACGCCCTGCGCATGGTTGCCGGCAGAGCAAGCCACGACGCCCTTACGTTTTTCCGCTTCGCTGAGCGAACTCAGTTTGTTAAATGCACCGCGGATCTTAAACGAGCCGGTACGCTGCATATTTTCAAATTTGAGGAATATTTCACCTTTGCAACGTTCGCTAAAATAATTAGAGCGCGGCATGCCTGTTTTATAAATTTTACCCGCCAGTCTTTTTTTCGCTTCGAGGATATCTTCAATGGCAACCGGGAGATCGTATGTAATGTGCATTAGAGCCTCTTAACCTTGGTATAAAATAATAAAGATGACGTTCAATCCGTATTTGCGGCGTAGAAAGCCCCTCCGCCATTAAGGATCGAATATTTAACCGTAAAGTTCGCCGTAACCACCGACTGAATATCAGTCGATGATCTGAATATTAATAATCAGAAAAGAAAATTTATTTAATCAACAGTTATTAATTGTCTCTTCCTACAGCCATTAAATGCCGAATACTCTTTCGCTAATTCCACCAGCACCGAGGCGGCATTTTTAATACGATAATTCTTCGACCAGATTGCCGCGTAACGGGCAACCGGTAAGGCTTCGCTAATCGGGATGGTAATAAACTGACTGGAGCCAAACGGTGTGGTCATATCGCAGGGAATGACCGTCAGGAAATCAGCATTGAGAACAAGATTATAAATGGTGACGACCGAGTCGGTTTTAACGATGTTTTCACTGTTGATGCCGCTGCGCTGGAGGGTGGTAAGGAGTTCACTGTAGTAACCCATATTGGTTTGCGGCAACACCCACTGTTCGTTCTGCAACGATGCCAGCGTGGTGGTGCCGCTGCATGTTCGGGACTTGTTGGCCACCAGCACAAACTCGGATTCAAATAGTGGTTCCACGTGAAGATCGTGAAGTTTCATCTCGTCGCTCAGCGTGCCGATGGCGAAGTCGAGACGGCCGTCGCGGATCGCCGGGAGAAACGAGGAGAGCTGCGCTTCGTACATCGAGACCTGAGCTTTAGGGAACACCTTTTTGAACTTGTGGATCATGTCAGACATAAAGGTGAAGCCAATCAGCGACGGAAAACCGAAAGAGACATCAACTACCGTGTTGCAGGTCATGCTGTGCATCTCATTGACCATATTTTTCATTTCACGGGTGATCGATTCGGACCACGACAGCAGCACTTGTCCGGTATTGGTCAAGGTGACGCCGGTATTTTTACGCACCACTAATTCGGTTCCGAAATAGGCTTCGATATCATTAATTATCTTACTGACGGCAGGTTGCGTTAAGCCTAATTCTTTTGCTGCTGAGCCGATGGAGCCACTTCTGATGACTTCCTGGAATACCACCAGATGCTGTGTTTTTGGCAGAGTAATCGTATTCATAGCAACCTGCTTCCATTATTTTCTCGACGGGGTGAAGTGTACCAAATGGCGATTAGGTGGTTATGTGAGACCACTCACAAACACCCCCCTCGTGTATTTAGCAGCCCACCGCGAGTAAAAATAAAACCATTCAAATCAAATAATTAGATATTAAAAAGCCGCTTCAGACATGACTTTTATCAAGAATATATGCGGGGATAAAAATATTTTATGGGGATAACAAAGGTTAATTTTTGATCTATTTTTGTGGGTATTAAGACTGATATTTAACCATTAGCCGTATAATTATTCGCCGGCATCGTCATTAAACTGTTAATGTAATTAATAAAATATTATGACAAATAACAGCAAACAGGGTTTAAAAACCGTAAGAGGTCACACTTTTCGCCCCATGTTGTGGCTAAAAAACTATTTCATTCATTATCACGCAATATATAAGACACAATAAACCAGCATTTATTTAACACGTTTATCGCTGCATTATGGCCATAATGCAGCATGTTATTTTTTGATTAAAATCAAATGCAATTTTTCATACGATCAAATAAACCACTGACAGCCATTTGTGCTGCTTATCACAAATTAGCAAATCGATATTCGGCTGACCTCGCTGACGGACAGAAAAATGGCCGCCGTACGGCCATTCACCTATGGCGGCCGATGCAAATATCACCATTGCTTTATGCCAGATCAAACCGCATTCCTTCGGTTCAGGAATTGTCCAGATTCCAACTATGCAAATGCGAATAACGTATTTGCCCTCCCTGAAACCTGTCGGTAGTTTGTAAGGTGTCAACTCCGCGATGAAAGCCATTACTTCTCTATAAATTCAGAGTGTTACAACACCAGATGATCAGATTAGAAAACATTCAAAAGACCTACCCCGGCAGCGCGCATGCGGCAATACGCGGCCTTAACCTGGTCATTAACAGCGGTGAACTCTGTACTTTCGTCGGCCCCAGCGGCTGTGGCAAAACGACCATATTGCGCATGATCAATCAGCTCGATAAACCGGATGCCGGCAACGTTTATGTGCAGGGGGTGAACATCGCGCTGGCTGATATTATTCAGGTCCGCCGCAACATTGGCTTTGTGATGCAAAGCGCCGCACTGTTTCCCCACCGGACGGCGGCACAAAATATCGCCACGGTGCCGCGCTTACTTGGCTGGCACAAATCACGCATTCGCGCACGCATCGATGAACTGGTGGACTTAATGTCGCTGGACCGTCATCTGTTAACCCGCTATCCGCACCAACTCTCTGGCGGGCAACAAGGACGCGTGGCCATCGCGCGGGCGCTCGCCGCCGACCCGTCGATTCTGTTGATGGACGAACCCTTTGCCGCCATTGACCCGGTGGTACGCGAACGCTTGCAGGATGAACTGTTACTGCTACAGCAGCGCCTGCATAAGACCATTGTGCTGGTAACGCATGACATTAATGAAGCCATCCGGCTAGGCGATAAAATCGCTATTTTCCAGGAAGGAGGCGTGCTGGCGCAGTGCGATACGCCAGAGCAGATTCTGGCGCACCCGGCCAGCGAGTTTGTGCAGCGTTTTATTGGTCCCGAACCGAATCTTAAGCGCCTTGGGATGCTCCAGGTCGGTCAGTTGCCGCGACACGATGTCCCGCTGCTGGATGAAGGTTTATCACCGATCGCCAGCGCACATCCAACGGTCGCCAGCCCGCTGCGGCTGGTGCTGGATCAACAGCAGCGCCCCCTGCACTGGTTTGATCCAGAAAAGCGTATTACGTTGCCGATAGCCCAGCCGCTTTCGGCCCTGAACTCTTTGCGCTTTGCCTATAGCGCCCTGCTGGATGCGCCCGGCGGCGTGCTGGTCCACGTCGATAGCAACGGGCAGTACCAGGGCAGCGTCTCTCATATCCTGCTGCGCAATGTGCTGGACGGCGACGTGGAAATTCGCCGCTATGATTGACTGGTCGTGGATTTATGCCAACAAAATCCTGATTGGCGAGCTGCTATGGCAGCATACGCAGTTGGTCGCCATCTCGCTGTTTTTTGGCACCGTGTTGACGGGCGCGTTCATCGTGCTCACGCTACGCTGGCCGGTGACCACTCAACCGTTGATTTATCTTTGCGGGGTTATCTTTACCATCCCGTCGCTGGCGTTATTTATTCTCTTATTACCTTTTACCGGCCTGTCGCTCACGACGTCGGTCATTGGTTTAACGGTTTACTCGCTGTTGATCCTGTTACGTAACGTCATCGCCGGCATAGAAAAGCTGCCCGTCGCCGTGCTGGAGTCGGCGCGCGCGCTTGGGTACACCCGCGGATATCGGTTTATTGATATTGAGCTGCACCTGCTGGTGCCCTCGCTGTTTGCCGGGTTGCGGATTGCCTCCGTGACGCTGGTCGGGCTGGTGACCGTGACCGCCCTGATTGGCCAGGGCGGGCTGGGGCAACTGCTGCTGGCTGGATTTAATCAGGATTTTCTTACGCCCATTATTGCCAGCGTGGTATTAAGCCTCATGCTGTCATTTTTACTGGACTCCCTGATAGCCCATGTCGGCTATTGGCTCACGCCCTGGACACGCTAATGGATATATTACTTGCGACGGTTCGCTGGCTTTTACAACCTGAGCACTGGCTTGGCGATACGGGAATATTAATGCGACTGCGCGAACATATTTATTATGTCCTCATTAGCATCGTGTTGTCATCGGTAATTGCCCTGCCGCTGGGTATTGCGCTGGGTTATTGGCGCAAAGGTGCGTTTATTATTATTAATCTGTTTAATATTGGCCGCGCCATTCCGTCATTAGGACTCATTTTATTATGCATTATTGTCTTTGGCTTTAACGACATTCCGGTTTTTGCGGCGCTGGTGGCGATGTCGATCCCGCCGATCCTGACCAATGCCTGGGTCGGTATTTATCATGCCGACCGCCCGCTCTGCGATGCCGCCACCGCGTTGGGAATGACGCCATGGCAAAGCCTGTGGCAGCTGCGCATCCCGCTGGCTGCCCCGCTGATTATCGCCGGGATACGTACCGCGCTGGTCCAGCTTATCGCTACCGCCGTGGTCGCCGCCTACGCCGGCCTTGGCGGCCTGGGGCGTTTCCTGATCGACGGCCTTGGGCAACGCGATTTCCCGCAGGTTATTGCCGGGTCGCTGGTGGTCTCGCTGCTGGCTATCGGCAGTGAATTATGTTTTTCCTGTTTCAACCGAAAATATCGCCGTACCACGCTCGTAGCCGAGCATTAAGAGCCTAATAGAATAGGCCCTGACTCCACCAATCATCTGCATATAAAGAGGCATTATGAAGCATATATTAGGGTTTCCTGTTAATACCCGTCGGTGGCGCTTATCGATTCTTACCGCGGGATTACTCAGTCTTAGTTTCAGTACGCTGGCAGAAAGCGTAACGATCGGCGGCGCTAATTTTACCGAGAGTTCTATCCTCGCGAATATTTATGCCAGTGCGCTGAGGAAAAATAATATTGAGGTAAAAACGCGACTGAATCTCGGCAACCGCGAAATCATCCTGCCGGCATTAAAGAGCGGCGAGATCGATATCGTGCCGGAATATCTGGGCGCGCTGCTCAACTATTATGACGGGAAAACCCTGGCCACCAGCCAGAGCGATGTCAGCGCCGAACTGGCGAAGGTACTGCCTGGCGAATTCACGCTGCTCACCCCCTCTCCGGCCACATCGATTACCGCCTGGGCGGTGCGCGCTGAAACGGCGAAGAAATACAACCTGACGACCTTGTCCGATCTGCAGCCGATTGCCCATCAGTTGACTATCGGAGGACCGCCAGAGCTGGCGGTGCGCGCCCTCGGGCTTCCGGGCCTCAAACGCGTCTACGGCCTTGAGTTTAAAGCGGTGAAGTCACTTGATATGGGGGGACCATTAACCCGTCTGGCGCTGAACTCCGGCAAGATCGACGTGGCCACGGTGATCTCTACCCAGGGTAACCTGGCGAAAGAAGATTGGGTGGTGTTAGCCGACGATAAGCATGAGCAACCCAGCCAGAACGTCGTGCCGCTGGTGCGCAAAGCCAGCCTTTCCGCCAACGTCAGTAGCGTCCTTAATCAGGTCTCCTCCCGGCTTGATAATGCGGCGCTGATCGCGCTGAACCAACAGGTTGATCTGCAGCATAAAGACCCGGCAACCGTTGCCGAACAGTGGGTTAATGCCAATCTGCCAGGCCACTAATCATCACGGCCAGGGAGTGGCTATCAGCAAAAGAGCATGACGATGTCTACAGAACATATGATTTTAAACCTGTTCTTCTTTAATCCCCAGGGCGATTACCGCTTCTCCTGGCGCCACCCGCAGGCTCCGACAACCGAGATTTTCAGCCTGGACTACTATGTCGGGCTGGCTAAAAAAGCCGAAGCGGCCACTTTAGATGCCATTTTTGTTGCAGACCATATTGCTATCTGGGACAAGGTGCCTAGCGGCCTGACCCACTACGCTAACGCGCGCCTGGAGCCCATCACCTTGCTCAGTGCGCTGGCGGCCGTCACCGAACACATTGGCCTGATGGGCACGGCGTCCACCTCCTATAACGAACCCTATAACCTTGCTCGTTATTTTGCGTCACTCGATTTTCTGAGCAATGGCCGGGCGAGCTGGAACGTCGTGACCTCGTGGCTGGAGGAAGAAGCCGCCAACTTCGGCCTCGACCAGCTGCCACAGCACGGCAACCGCTATCGCCGAGCCGGTGAATTTATTGATGTCGTCACCCGGCTTTGGGACTCATGGGAACAGGATGCGGTGCTGTACGACAAAGCAAGCGGCCTGTTTGCCGATAAACAGAAAGTGCATCACCTCGATCATCGCGGTGAGCATTTTACCGTTCGCGGGCCGCTGAACCTGCCGCGTCCGCCGCAGGGCCATCCGGTGTTGGTGCAGGCAGGCTCCTCAGAAGCAGGGAAAGATCTGGCGGCAACGTGGTCAGATATGCACTTCGTGTTTATTCAGTCCATTGAGGAGGGGCTGAGCTATCGCGAGCAGATGAATCAACGGCTGCGGGCCAAGGGACGTGACCCGGCGCATTTTAAGATCATCGCTGGCGTGCTGCCGGTAGTGGTGAATTCTGAGGCGGAAAAAACGCAGCGGCAGCAGCTTAATAACCGTCTGATGAGCGATCGGATGGCTATCGATCTGCTCTCTTCATACCTGCGAATGGATCTCTCAGACTATGCGGTCGACCAACCGCTGCCGCCGCTGCCGGACGAAGAGACCTTCGACGGGATCCGTACCGCGCTGCGGCTGATCCGCCATTACGATCCGTCGCTGACTATCCTGCAACTGGGTCGTTTACTGCTGCAAAGTTCCGATAGCTGGCTGTTGATTGGCAGTGCGGAAGAGGTCGCCAGCGCGCTGACCGAGACCTGGCGCGCCGGTGCTGCCGATGGGTTTAATCTGATGTTCCCGTTACTACCGGGTGATTTTGACCGTTTTGTCGAGCTGGTCGTGCCGATTCTCCAACGCAACGGCGTCATGAGAACGAGCTATCCGCCGGGTACGCTGCGGGAAAAGCTGGGCTTACCGCCAGCGGAAAACCGCTTTATCCATCACCCACCACCGGCAGATCCACGCTAATCCCCGCCCCGGAGAAGCCCGCTTCTCCGGTCACTTACAATTGGCTTACCCCTTGCAGTCGCGCCTCTTCCCGCCATGCCAGCAGCCGGTTATAGGGTGCCCGGGTCAGCGGGCTAAACCCACAGATAAACTGCGCGTCGCAGCGCTCACGATACTGTAGGTCGCTGACCAGCTGTTGCAACGCCGCTCTCAAGCCCGCCAGAGTCTCCGCTGACGTTTGCGGCCCGGTGATAAGCGGTAGCCCTGGCGCCAGTGGGCTTCGCTCAATAACGCACAACCCCTCCAGCACCGCAGGTTCATGGCGGGCCAGCAGCGCCCAACTGATGCAATCAATGGCGGCAATATCCCCCGCGCCTTGCTGTAAATCGATAAGTGACTGTCGGTGACTGCCGCTGAAAATGACGTCGCCAAAAAAATGTCCGTTGCGGGCAAGCGGCGCGATCATCTTTCGCAGCACATTGTAGCCTGACTGCGAATCGGGCGAATTACAGACGGCCCGCAGTCCGTGAAAATCGGCCAGTTGCCGTGGGCTATTTGCCGCACGCGTCACCAGCAGGCTGCGGTATTCGATCCCTTCGCAGCCGGGGGCCCCATAGTGAAAGCACCCTACCGTCTGAACGTCGGGCAGCAAAGTCACGAGCGGGTAGCCGCAGGTCTGGCTCAGCAACAGATCCGGTTGACGCCAGTGGGAGAGTAAATCCGTGGCGGTTGACGGCAGACTCGCGGCAATTCCCCGGGCCTGCAAAAGTTCTCGTACCGCAGCCTCTAAAGCCTGATTCTCCTGAGGGTGAATGGCGTACATCGGTAAATCGACATTATGGCGCATCATGTTCTCCGTCCGGCTTAACGCTTTTGATGCCGGGATGGGCGTTGACCTCCACTGCCTTGAAGAGAAAAGCGCGTAACCATTCCCCGTAGCCTCGCACCAAAAATCCGTGATTACGCTGCTGATAGCGCTCGCGTTCAAGCAGGTAGATTTTTCGCAGGCCGTACCACGGAACGCCGGGCAGATCATGATGTACAGCGTGGTAGTTCAGATTAAGAAACAGCACCCGCCACACCAGTCCGGCCTCATTGATGACCGACCGGGCCAACGGATCGTCTGCGGCCCGGTGCTCAAGGAAGGAACGAATTTTGGTCAGTGCCAGCGCCGGATAACTGACCGCAACCACATAATAGAGCGGTGAAAAATCACAGTGCGCGATCCACGCCAGCAGCCCGGCCAGCAAGCCGAGGTGAATCAGCCACATCGCCATCGCTTTGCCCTGCCGATAGCGAAACGCCTTCACCGCGCTGGCGAGCGTCTGCCCGATATCCAGCAGCGGGGCCAGCAGCAGCCGGCCGATAAAGGTATTGCGCAGATGAATCACCTGACGCTGCCAGGGCGAGAAACGCCGCCAGCTCTCGTCGGTAAAATAGTAGGATTCGGGGTCATCCACCGGCAACGTCAGACGCTCGTTATGGTGGTGCGCCAGATGGGAGTCCCGGTAAAGGCCGTAGGGATACCACACCGCCAGCGGCAGCGTGCCCAGCAGTTGGTTACACCACGCCCGGTTGGTGGGGTGGCCGTGAATCAGCTCATGCTGCAACGACATATACCAGGCAGTAAACCAGATCAGCAGCACCGTCGCCGGGAAAATCCCCAGCGTCTGCCAGTACGTCAGCGTCATAAACCAGCCGCCATAGACCACAATAATTAATAACCAGGTGGGTAATTCACTGCGCCATAGCCAGCGACGGGACAGCTGACGGAGAAGCGCACGTTGCTTTGGATGCAGATACATCGACGTTTTTTTTGTCATGACTACCGGGACTCTTTGTGCGTGACGTTGACCTCCCGACGATGTGAGAAATGAAAGAAAAAAACAAAGTATTTAAATCACTTAGCTTTTGCAGAAACGGAATATCAGACGCTGAGCGCACCGTTTGTCAGGCAAAATATGTCACCGGCAGATAACGCCCGCGCCGCGAGCGATACCCCGGTGGCATCGGCCACCGCGGTATCAGCCGCCGGCCGCCCTACTGCTGATTGCCGGCCCCAAACGGCGGCAGCGTCAGGAAGGTGTGTTGCAGCCCTTCGGACCACGCTTTGCGGATGGTATTGAAGTAGGGATCGTTGTCGGTGATGCGGTGCTGCTCGCCGCTGCTGAGGCTGTCGCTGCGGTACAGCAGCGTGTCCAGCGGCAGGCCGACGGAGAGATTACTGCGCAGCGTAGAGTCAATCGAGATCAGGGCGCAGCACATCGCCTGCTCCAGCGATGTCTCGCGGCTTAATACCCGGTCGATGATCGGCTTGCCGTACTTGCTTTCGCCAATCTGGAAATAAGGCGTATCGCTCGACGCTTCGATAAAGTTGCCTTCCGGGTAAATATGGAACAGACGATGGGTTTCACCGGCAATCTGCCCGCCCAGCAGCAGATTGCAGTTGAAGTTGGTGTTGCCGCAGTTCTGCTGGTTGCTGCTGTCTCGCTGAATCACCTCCTGCAGCGTTTTGCCAATCAGCATCGCCGCGTCATACAGCGAACTGACCTGCATCAGATGCGGTTCCTGCTGCGTCGCCATTCGCGTCGTCAGCAGGCTTATCACGCTCTGGGTCGTGGCCAGATTGCCGGCGGATTGCAGCACCATCACCCGTTCACCGTCTTTGGCAAAAACATGGAGCTTTTTAAAGGTCGCGATATGGTCCACCCCCGCGTTGGTGCGGGAGTCGGAGGCAAAAACCAGCCCGTCTTCTAAACACATGGCCACACAGTAGGTCATCGTCGTTTGTTCCTGCCCTTATTGCTGCTGCGCCTGTTGCGAATGTTCGCGCACTTCAGCATTGGTTAACATAATTTCCCCGCCGCCGCCCAGCCGGGTACCGCGTACCGGGCAGGCATCGAGATAGTCCAGCCCGGTCGCCAGACGCAGATGCTGGTTCAGATGGCGGGTGTTGTTGGTGATATCAAAGGATTTCCAGCGCCCGTTCAGCCACACTTCCGCCCACGCGTGCATCGCGACGTGCTGGGCATTATCGCTGTAGACGTAGCCGCTGACGTAGCGCGCCGGGATCTCCAGCGCCCGGCAGCAGGCGAGGAACACATGGGTATGATCCTGGCAGACCCCTTTGGCACGCGCAAAGGCATCGGCGGCGCTGTCCTGCACCTGAGTGGAGCCTGGGGTGTAAGGCATTCTCAGCTGCAACTCGGCCATCAGCTGATTCAGGCTCTCCTCCGGGTCGTCGCCGCGATACAGGCGCTGGGCAAATTCACGGATCTGCTCGTCGGCGCGCGTCAGCGGCGTGCTGCGCAAAAAGACCAGCGGCGAGAGCAACTCCGCCTCAAGGATTTCGTTCTCCTCCTCGTCCTCAGCGATATCCACCACGCCGCTGGCGCGGATCGCAATCTCCTTATGCGGGTTGTCGAGGGTTAACACATGCAGAACGTTGCCCCAGGCGTCGGTGGTAGTTATCGCCGAGCCATCCGGGAGCGTCAGCGTCCATGAGCTCACGGTTTGCCGCCCGGTGCTGCGCGGCGTCAGGCGCAGATACTGGGTCGAAAACTTCACTTCTTCGTCATAGCCATAGCGGGTCAGGTGATCGATGACCAGTTTCATAGCGCCTCCAGATACGTTTGTCTGATGCTGTCGGACAGGGCGTTAATGCGCGCCAGCAGCCCGTTGAGGTAACTTTGGATATCCGCGCTCGCCAGATCGTCGCGGGTGCTGAAACGCAGATCGACGTTTAGCTGATGCGCCAGGCGCAGCGGCAGATGGGAGCGATCGTTGGCAATATGCTCCAGTTGACCAATCAGGTCAGAGATACAGGCCCGAAGCGATCGCGGCACGTCATTGCGCAGGATCAGCAGCTCCATCACCGTTTCCCGGCTCACCGGCTGGCGATATATGCTGTTGTAGGCTTCCCGGGCGCTGACCGCGCTCAGCAGCGTGTCCAGACGATAGTATTCGCGCACCGAATCCGGGTCGCTGTTCAGCTGCTGGTCCTTAATCAACAGCAGCTGCGTCGTGGAATAGGCCCGTTCGATTAACGTGCCGATGCCGATAAAGCTCAGCGCATCGTTGCGCAGCAGCGTGCCGATAACCGCCCCGCGAAACAGGTGCACCCGCTCTTTGACCCATTCGAAAAAGCCGTCAGGGCCCAGCTCGCTAATCCCCTGCTGGCGCAGCTTACGCAGTTCAATGCGGGTGGCGTTGATGCACTCCCACACCTCCGCTGACAGGCTGCCGCGCACCGCGTGAGCATTGTTCCAGGCCATCTCCACGCAGCTGTAAATGCTGCACGGGTTGTTGCCATCGAGGGCGAAGAAATTGAGCAGATTGCTCATGGTAAAACGCGCATGCCGCGCCTGAAACAGCTCATGGGTTGAGGATAAATTCAGCGGCAACGCCAGGTCCCTGGACTGCTGGCTGTGGCGCGGGATCATCGATAACTTCCAGGTCACGTCCAGCACCCGGGCATAGCTTTCCGCGCGTTCCAGATAGCGCGCCATCCAGAAAAGTTCACTCGCAGTCCGGCTCAGCATGATTCGTCATCCTCCATTACCCAGGTATCTTTGGTGCCGCCGCCCTGCGATGAGTTCACCACCAGCGAGCCTTCCGTGAGCGCCACCCGCGTCAGGCCGCCGGGCACCAGGCGGATCTCATGACCGGAGAGCACATAGGGACGTAAATCAATGTGTCGCGGTGCCAGGCCGTCTTCCACGAACGTCGGGCAGGTCGATAACGCGAGGGTGTCCTGTCCGATATAGTTGGCCGGGTTGGCGAGCAGACGCTGGCGAAACGCCTCGCGCTCCTCTTTGGTTGAGCGCGGCCCCACCAGCATGCCGTAGCCCCCGGCGCCATGCACTTCCTTGACCACCATGGTCTCCAGATTACCGAGCACGTACTGGAGATCCTCCGGCTTGCGGCACTGCCAGGTTGGAATATTGTTGAGGATCGGCTGTTCGCCGAGATAAAAGCGGATCATCTCCGGCACAAAAGGATAGATAGACTTGTCGTCCGCCACCCCGGTGCCGATGGCATTGGCCAGCACCACTCCGCCTGCGCGGTACACCGACAGCAGCCCCGGCACCCCGAGCATCGAATCGGCACGGAAGGCCAGCGGGTCGAGATAGGCATCGTCGATACGCCGGTAGATCACATCCACCCGACGCGGCCCTTCGGTGGTCCGCATGTAGACGGCGCCCGATTTGATAAACAGATCGGCGCTCTCCACCAGCTCAACCCCCATCTGCTGAGCCAGGAAGCTGTGTTCGAAATAGGCGCTGTTAAAACGCCCCGGCGTCATCACCACCACGCAGGGGTCGTCGACCGGCGAGCTTTCACGCAATGTCTGCAGCAGATAGCCCGGATAGCGTTCCACCGGCGCAATATGGTGATTTTCGAACATCTCCGGGTAGAGACGCATCATCATCTTGCGGTTTTCCAGCATATACGACACCCCTGACGGGGTCCGCAGGTTATCCTCCAGCACGTAATACTGGCCGTCGCTGTTGCGCACCATATCGACGCCGGTGATGTGCGCATAGGTATTATTGGGCAGGTCGATGCCCTGCATACAGGGCTGATATTGCTCATTGGCCAGCACCTGCTCCGCCGGGATCAGCCCGGCACGCAGGATATTCTGATCATGATAGATATCGTATAAAAAGGCATTGAGCGCTTTGACCCGCTGGCGGATCCCGCGATCGATCCTCTTCCACTCTGCGGCGGGAATAATGCGCGGTACGCTATCGAACGGAATTAAGCGCTCGGTCCCCTCATCTTCCCCGTAGACGTTAAAGGTGATGCCGATACGGTGAAAAAGCAGTTCCGCCTGCTGTTTCTTTTGCCGGATAGAGAATTGATCGGTGCTGTGAAACCATTGCCACCAGGCGTTATAGTGCTGACGCTGCTGTCCCTGCGCGGTAAGCATCTCATCATAATAATGCCCGTCAGGAAGCGTTATTTTTATCATGGCCGTCTCCTCCGGTTGTACTCACTTTGGGGTAACCCCGGTAAGAGATAAGCATTTATTATGCCAGGTAGCGGGTCGCGAGATCGGCGTGCAATGCCTCCTGAAGGTGCCGCGCGATTGTGCAAAAAATCATCAGCGCGCTGGCTGGTTCCAGGCCCGTTTTGCACCACCATGAGGCAAAAAACCGGCCGTTTGCGCCATGACGGTTATCGCCCCTTCAGCCATTGTGCATAGTGCTCCGGCCACTCGACGGTCTGAGTACCGGCACGCCCCATGGCAAAACCGTGCCCGCCGTGAGCATACCGATAGAGGCTGACCGGAACCTGATGCTGGCGACAGGCGTCGGCCATGATCAGCGTGTTATGCGGATCGGACACCGGATCGTCTTCGGCCTGAACCAGAAAGCAGGGCGGGGTTTGCGCATTCACATAGCTCTGTACCGACCAGGCGCGGTCAACCGACTCACTGGCATGCGGCCCGGCGAGGATCCGGTGCGTCGCGGTATGGCTGTAGGGCGGCAGCAGGGAAATAATCGGGTAAATCAGCGCCGCCCCGTCGGCGCGGGCGGGCTGCGTATCGAGGGCATCTATCGCCGGGTACGCCGCAAAAGCGGCGCGGCAGGCGGCCATGCCCAGCAGATGTCCGCCAGCGGAAAACCCCAGCAGGCTGACTCGTTGCTCGCGCTGACGGATCAGGCGCAGCGCCCGCTGGGCGTCCTGTAACGGCGCCAGCGCCCCGGCCCGCCAGCCTTCCGTGGGCAGCCGGTAGCTCAGTACATAGGCGGTATAGCCGCGCGCCGTCAGCCAGCGTGCGGCAGGCCAGGCCTCCTTCGCCAGTTCGATATGGCGATACCCGCCTCCGGCGGCAATCAGCACGCCGTGCCCACGGGCTGTCGCCGGTTGCCAGACCGACATCTGCGGCACGGCAACCTGGCTGAGGGCGCCGCTTGCCGATAGCACTGGCCCGCCGGAAGGGCCACCGCCGCCCGGCGGTTCTCCCGGCCAGAGATTTAATCGCTGCTGCGGAGCGTCAAGGGCCTGAGCAGCGCGGCCTGCCAGCAGCGACGCGGCCCCCAGCAGCAGAAAATGACGTCGATCCACCTGCACCCTCCTCACCCGGCAAATTGCGGCCAGCATTCGCTGCCGATCAGCATAGGTTTTTTGTTTTGCCGTGTCGCCAGCCTGCGGGGAATGGCAGGTAAATTATCTGTTTTCACGCAAAATGTTATCTGCAACACCCCGGACGGCGGATCTTCGTCTAAGGTTTTCTGATGGTCAAACGCAGTGGTAAGACCGTCTGAAATAATAAGGAGAACGCCCCATGACGAGTCAGGTTTCACGTCGCCCCCCTACGCTGCCCTACGCTATAGCGCTGGGAGGCGCGCTGTTTGCGCTATCGACGCTGAGCGCCCAGGCCCTGGAAAATCACCCCACGCCGCAATCCCCGGATATTCTGCTCGGACCGTTGTTCAACGATGTGCAAAGCGCCCGGCTCTTCGCCGATCAAAAAACCTTTGCCGACGCCATTCCCAATAGCGACCCGCTGATGATCCTCGCCGATTATCGGATGCAAAAAAACCAGACCAGCTTCGACTTGCGCCATTTCGTCGAGCTCAATTTCACCCTGCCGCGAGAGAATGACCAGTATGTGCCGCCGAAAGGCCAGACGCTGCGTCAGCATATTAACGGCCTGTGGCCGGTGCTGACCCGCAGTACCGTTGAGGTCGAGAAGTGGGATTCTTTGCTGCCGCTGCCCAAACCGTACGTGGTTCCCGGCGGGCGTTTCCGCGAGGTTTATTACTGGGATAGCTACTTCACCATGCTGGGCCTGGCGGAGAGCGGCCACTGGGATAAAGTTGCCGATATGGTGGCGAACTTCGCCTCTGAAATTGACACCTGGGGGCATATCCCCAACGGCAACCGCAGCTACTATCTGAGCCGCTCGCAGCCGCCGTTCTTCCCGTTTATGGTGGAGCTGCTCGCCAGCCACGAGGGCGATCAGGCGCTAAAAACCTTCCTGCCGCAGATGGAAAAAGAGTACCAGTACTGGATGAAAGGCGCCGATACGCTGGAGCCAGGGAAAGCCAACCAGCGGGTAGTGCGCATGGAAGATGGCGCGTTGCTGAACCGCTACTGGGATGATAATGACACCCCGCGCCCGGAATCCTGGCTTGATGATGTGACCACCGCGAAGAACAACCCTAATCGCCCGGCCACCGAGATCTATCGTGACCTGCGTTCCGCCGCCGCCTCGGGCTGGGATTTTAGCTCGCGCTGGATGGATAACCCGCAGCAGCTGGGCACCATTCGCACTACCAGCATCGTGCCGGTGGACCTGAACGCCCTGATGTTCCACATGGAGAAGGTGCTCTCCCGGGCCAGCAAAGCGGCCGGGGATAACGGCAAGGCGACGCAGTATGACGCCCAGGCCAATGCCCGTCAGAAGGCGCTGGAGAAATATCTGTGGAACGATAAAGCAGGTTGGTACGCCGATTACGACCTCAAGACCCATAAGGTCAGAAACCAGCTGACCGCCGCCGCCCTGTTCCCGCTGTACGTCAATGCCGCCTCCAGCGAGCGGGCCGCGAAGGTGGCCGCTGCCGCCGAATCGCAACTGCTGAAACCCGGCGGTTTAACCACCACCACCGTCAACAGCGGCCAGCAATGGGATGCGCCCAACGGCTGGGCGCCGCTGCAGTGGGTGGCCGCGGAAGGGTTGCAGAACTACGGTCAGAAAAAGGTCGCCCTCGAGGTCAGCTGGCGCTTCCTCAGCAACGTCCAGCACACTTATAACAGCCAGCAAAAACTGGTTGAAAAGTATGACGTCAGCTCGACGGGCACCGGCGGAGGCGGCGGTGAATATCCACTGCAGGACGGCTTCGGCTGGACCAACGGTGTGACGCTGAAAATGTTGGATCTGGTCTGCCCGCAGGACAAACCCTGCGACTCGCTGCCGGCCACGCGCCCGGTCGACAGTACAGCCCAACCGGCGACCGCCACCAGCACGCCCCCCACCACCGCACCTGCCGCCAACGATGCAGTCGCGGCTCCGGCAGCAAAAGCGGCGCCGTAACCCTCTGGCGCGGCGGGATCGCCGCCGCGTCTTGTTCTTCCAGACCAGCCTTTACTGCATTTCCTCCTGAGTCGATCGGCAACGATCTAATTCAAGATGTCTTGATCTCAAGCAATCCACCCATCGCTATATATGTAAATATACAGCGATAATTTAATCAATTTGTTTCAGGATGGAAACATATGCCTCTTTCGCGACGGACGTTCCTCCAGTCACTCAGCTTCCTGCTCTGCTTCCCCAGCCTGAAGGCTACGGCAGCCTCACCTGTGGTTTTCAGCATCGGTAATCGCCCCTCTCCCACCGGTATCCGGCGGATAATCAGCGCAGGCTCACCGGCTGACATGCTGCTGCTAGCCGCCGCGCCGGAAAAACTGTTGGGGTTCTCCTCTTTCGACTTTTCTCGCTTCCCGGATGTACCTTTCCCGGGGGAAATCGCCCGGCTTCCCAAACTGGGCCGACTGGCCGGACACGCCAGTACGCTGTCGCTGGAAACGCTGCTCGCGCTTGAGGCAGATCTGGTGGTGGACTGCGGCGATACCGACGGTAGCTGGCTCTCCCAGGCCCAGCGGATCAGCGAACGCAGTCACATTCCGTGGGTATTGATCGGCGGAACGCTGGCGTCATCTGCCGAACAGTTTCTAGCGATTGGCGAAATCGTCGGCACCGAAGACCGTACGCGGCAACAGGCGGCGCTGGCGCAGAGATTTATCGCCGATGCCCAGGCTTTTTCAACCGGAGCCGGGGCTCGAACACGCTTTTATGCGGCACGCGGGGCTAAAGGGCTGGAGACCGGACTGGCCGGCTCGCTGCATACCGAAGCGGCGGAACTGCTGGGGCTGGAAAACGTCGCTCGGGTTGCCGGGCGCAGTGGGCTGACCCAGGTCTCACTGGAGAATCTGCTGACGTGGCAGCCGGACTTGATCCTGACCCAAAATGCCGCCACCCGCGATTACATCCTGCAGGATCCGGCGTGGCAGAGCGTCACCGCCGTGGCAAAACGCCAGGTTATGCTGCTGGACGGTCTGCCGTTCGGCTGGCTGGATGCCCCGCCGGGCATTAATCGTCTTGCAGGAATGCGTCGGCTGCACGCCTGGCTTGACCCGCGGATACAGCGTTCGCTTCAGGAAGATTTGACCCGCTATAGCGAAATCTTCTGGCACAGCACGCTGACCCCTGCCCGCTACGCCACGCTGATGCATAGCGTATGAAAATATCCACGCTTAGCACGATCTTGCTGCTTGCCGCGCTCCTGACCATTATGGGCGCCTTACTCACCGGGCCATGGGATCTCACCGTCGGAGGTCTGTTCGATCTCCTGTTTGTGCCTGACAGCGCCTCGCTTCCACCGCAGGCCGGTGTCGTTTTCTGGCAGATACGCCTGCCGCGTATTGGGGCCGCACTGGCCATCGGCGCGGCCCTCTGTGCGGCGGGGACGGCCTACCAGGGGATGTTCCGTAACCCGCTGGTCTCGCCGGATATCCTTGGAGTTGCCGCCGGTGCGGGTCTGGGTGCCTGCCTTGCTATCTGGTGTGGCTTATCGACATTCTTTATCCAGTTATTTGCCTTTTGCGGCGGTCTGCTGGTGGTGGCGGGAGTCGGGGCCTTGTCCCGCGTCATCACGCGGCGCGATCCGGCGCTCACCCTGGTACTGGTGGGCATTGCATTGGGAACCTTATGCGGCGCTGGCATTTCATTAATCAAAACCCTTGCCGATCCCTATACACAGCTCCCTTCTATCACCTTCTGGTTGCTGGGAGGGTTAGCGGACATTACCCCACGCGATCTGACCTTTGCCGCCCCGCTGATGATCGTCGGGTGTCTGCCGCTATGGCTGCTGCGCTGGCGCCTTAACCTGTTGACGCTGTCTGATGATGAAGCCCGTTCATTGGGTATTGATGTCACACGTTTGCGGCTGATAGTGGTGGTTTGTGCCACCCTGACTACCGCCAGCGCCGTGGCCGTGGCCGGGATTATTGGTTGGATCGGGCTCATCATCCCGCACGCGGGGCGCCTGCTCATTGGCAGTAATCACCAGCGTCTACTGCCGGTATCAATGGGGCTCGGCGCAATTCTGCTGCTCTTCACTGACACCCTGGCGCGTGGCCTGAGCGCGACCGAGATCCCGCTTGGGATCCTGACCTCGTTTGTTGGCGCGCCGTTTTTCCTGGTACTACTGATTCGTGGGAGCCGCCCATGACGATGCTCAGGGTACAGCACGCTGACGTGGGTTATCCGGGTCGGGTGGTGCTTCGCGAGGTGTCATTTTCGCTATCGCCTGGTTCGATTTGCTGCCTGCTGGGGGCCAACGGCAGCGGTAAAACCACCCTGATGCGATCGATCCTCGGCCTTCTTCCCCTGCGTGCAGGTCAGGTGCTGATCGATAATGTGGATATCAGTCAGATGTGCGCCCGCGAACGCGCACGCGCCATTGCCTGGGTACCGCAAGCGCATGACGCCGTGTTCACCTTTCATGTCCTTGATATGGTACTCATGGGACTTAGCCCGCATATCAGCACCTTTTCCCAACCCTCCAGCCGCGAACGGGATATTGCCCTTGCACAACTGGATGCCCTCGGCATCGCCCACCTCGCCAGCAGAAGTTACGCGACGTTGAGCGGCGGTGAACGTCAGCTGACGCTTATTGCCCGGGCGCTGGCACAACGGTCACGGCTGTTGCTGCTCGATGAGCCGGCCTCAAGCCTCGACTTTGGTCATCAAATTCGCCTGCTCGATACCCTACAACAGCTTCGCCGGCGCGGTATCACGCTGCTGATGGCAACGCATCATCCGCTGCACGCCCTCGCCATCGTCGACACGGTCCTCAGCGTGGAGCCAGACGGGACGACAGACCTGGGTGAACCGCGCACGCAGCTGCAACCGAATAACCTCGCCAGACTCTACGGCGTGACCCCCGCCCAAATCCACCGCCATCTCGGCAACGTTCACTTTGAGGAATGATGATGCTTATTGATGATATTGATTTTGCCCACCTGTACCGACAACAGCTCAAGATTGCCGGACGCACGGAAAAGACCCCCGCCCACTGGGACGCCAGGGCGCAAAAAATGGCCGTCAACTGCGCGCGGCCAGCAGACGGTTATCTCGTACAATTACTGGAAAAAATCGACTTAACCGGCGCCCAGACCCTGTTCGATATGGGCTGCGGGCCGGGTACTGTCGCCCTGGCACTGGCTGACAAACTCCGCGCGGTCCACGGCGTTGATTACAGCCCGAAGATGTTGGATGTCGCCAGAGCGCGCGCTGCGCAGATGAACGTCACTCATGCGCACTGGCACTGTCGTTCCTGGGAGGCCACATGGGATGACATTCCCCGCTGCGATATCGCGGTCGCCTCGCGCTCAACGCTGGTGAGCGATATGCGCGAAGCAATGACGAAGCTCAATCGCCAGGCGCGACTGCGCGTCTATACCACCCACCTTGTCAGCCCGACGTTTATGTCACCGGCCATCCAACGGGCATTAGGACGCGAAGTCATCGAGCTGCCTAACTACATCTACGCGCTGAACGTGCTGTATCAGATGGGAATTCAGGCGCGGGTCGATTTTATCCGCGGCGGTAACTGCCAGGGGGATAACACCACTTTTGCGCGTTTTGAGGAGAACGTCAGCTGGACGCTTGGCGCGCTGAACGATGAAGACCGCGCGCGGCTTCAGCACTGGTATCAGCAACAAGACCCACAAACCATCGCGCCCGCCACCCGGGACTGGGCGCTCATCTCCTGGGATTGCGGAGTGACGGCATGATCTACTTCCCCCAGGCGCTCACCGATGCATGGCTGATGGAGGATATTCAGGGTGGCGACCTGACAACCCGGGCGCTGGGGATCGGTAGCCAGCCCGGAATCATGGAATTTCGTCATCGCCAGGGGGGTTGCGTCAGCGGCATTTCTCCTGCGTCCCAGATGCTGCGTAGCCTTGGCCTGACGGTCACGACCTCCCTTGCAGATGGCGAACAGGCCGCACCTTGCGGGCTGTTGCTACGGGCGAGCGGCAGCGCCAGCGCGCTGCATCAGGGCTGGAAAGCAGCGCAGAACGTGCTCGAATGGAGCTGCGGCGTATCAAACTATGTGTCGCAGATGCTGGACCTGCTGCATGCCCGTCTTCCCGATGCGCACATCGCCTGTACTCGTAAGGCGATTCCCGGCACCCGCCTGCTCGGTACGCAGGCCATCGTTGCAGCAGGTGGCTTGATCCACCGCGCCGGCTGTGCCGAAACCCTGCTGTTATTTGCCAACCACCGGCATTTTTTCGCGGATAACGGCGACTGGGCACAGATGATTAGCCTGCTGCGCCAGCGCTCACCTGAAAAGAAAGTGGCGGTCGAAGCCGACACCCTCCCCGAAGCACTGGCCGCGCTGCAGGCGCAGCCCGACATATTGCAACTGGATAAATTTACCCCCGAACAGGCCCGTCAGGTCGCCGGTCACGCTCGCGATATTGCCCCTGCTTGCACGCTGGCGCTGACCGGCGGGATCACTCTGGGCAGCCTGGGGCAATACCTCGATTGTGGAATTGAGTTGTTTATAACTTCGGCGCCGTGGTACGCGCCGCCGGCTGATATTCAGGTTCGACTGCAGCCGAAGGCATCAAAATAAAAAAACTGATAAAGGAATAATAAAAATGAGAGTCAGGAAACAGTACCTTTGTATCTCGATCGGTCTGCTGGTCAGTCAGCTCGCGTGGGCGGAACGCCCGGAAGAGGCAATGACCGTATGGTCCAGCGCCATTCCCGCAACAACGATCAGCATTCTCGGGCAGGAGACTATCCAGAGTCTGGATAAACAGGATGTTGCACATGCCCTTTCGGTTGTACCTGGCGTGGTGTTGCAAAAATCAGGTAACCGCAATGAACTGCAGGTAAAAGTGCGCGGCTTTGACAGCCGCCAGGTACCCGTATTTTTCGACGGTGTACCGGTTTATGTTCCCTACGATGGCAATCTCGATCTCGGGCGCTTTCTCACCTCGGACGTGGCCTCAGTTGAAGTATCGAAAGGCTACTCTTCCTTGCTTCAAGGCCCCAACCAGATGGGGGGTACTATCAATATTACGACACCTCGCCCGACCAAGCCCCTGGAAGCCAACATCGGCTACCGCCAAGGCTGGAGCCGCAGTGAAGACAATGCCTATGACACGCATGCCTCATTTGGCGCAAGCAATGATTTGGGCTATTTCCAGCTCAGCGGCAGCCGCCTGAAGCGCGACGTCCTGGGGTTGCCGCATGGAACAACCAACCCGGTCGCCGGTGAAGACGGCAAAATGACAAATTCGGCGAGCGATGATAAACGCGGCATCGTGAAGCTCGGCTTCACCCCACGAGGCAATGATGAGTACGCCTTGACCTGGATTAAGCAGGATGGCGAGAAACAGAACCCACCCTATGCCGGGAGCAGTTCGCAGAAAGCCCGATACTGGCAGTGGCCGGAGTACGATAAAGAGAGCTACTACTATCAAGGCACAACGCACCTCGGCGAGCGTTTCACGCTAAAAAGCCGCCTGTATCACGACACCTTCAAAAATACCCTGATGATGTATAACTCGCTGGGCGATCTGCGTAGCAAAAATGGCATCTACAGCCGCTATAACGATTACAGCACCGGCGCGGGTCTACAGCTCTCCGCCGACGTTCGTCATAACGATCAGCTCGCCTTTGCCGTCAACTGGAAAGATGATGTCCACCGAGAAAAAAGTACCAGTGACGGGCCCTACGATCGTTACCAGGATCGTACCTGGTCATTCGCCAGCGAATATCAATGGGAGGCGATGGACAATCTCGATATCGTCGTCGGGTTGAGCTACGACTGGCGCAACAGTATTGAGGGCATAAAACATGAAAAAAACGGCAGCCTGACCCGCTATGACGGCAACAGGCAGAATGCGTTCAACTGGGAAACGCTGGCCCGCTATCATTTTGCTAATCAGGATACCCTCGCGTTTTCCTGGTCCGATCGCACCCGCTTTCCGACGCTAAAAGAGCGCTACACCACGACTAAACCGGCCAAAGATCAGATTTCGTTGGTCAACCCGCAGCTGAAACCCGAGCGAGCCCGCAGCCTTGACCTGACCTGGAACGGTCATCTTAGCGATAGCTGGGCCTATGAAATCAGCGCCTGGTACAAACAGGTCAGCGACGCAATTTTGTCGATTAATATTGATGCCGATACGGTTCAGAATCAGAACAGCGGCCAGGTCGACTATACCGGTCTTGATCTGGGCATTAAGGGATCGCCGTTGGCGTGGCTGGACGTCGGGCTAAGCTATGGCTGGGTCCACAGCAATCCTAAACAACAAGACGTGGGCAAAATTACCGGCCTGCCGGACCAAACGCTCAACGCCTGGCTGACGTTTAAACCGACGGCGTCACTCAAGGTTACGCTCTCTGAAGAGGCGCGTTCTTCCAGCTACAGCAACAGCGACGGTTCGCAAACAGCGGCAGGGTTCGCTATCTCTCACCTGCGTGCTGACTATGCCATTGGTCACGGCTTTAGCCTCAACGCCTCAATCAATAATCTCTTTGATACCCGCTACTACTATAGCGAGGGGTTTATCGAAGAGGGCCGAAACTTCTGGGCCGGCGTGGAATACACCTTCTGATTCATTCTCCGCCCTGCGGAGCTATATGGAGAACCCTATAATGACAGATGTTAACGTGGTGCTACGTTCGATACTCGGCAATCAACGCCAGGCGGATGGTTCACTACGCAAAGTCGCATTAAGCGGCAGCGTGTACCTCAGTGCCCATGGTCTGGAGGCAGACAACGGCGTTCAGGAACATTTTGAGGATCCGGACTGTGCATTGATGCACTATGCGCGCGAACATTATGAATTCTGGCGTGAACGATACCCGGCACTCTCCGGGCAGCATCTGTATACCGGTCTGTTTGGCGAAAACTTTTCCACTTACGGGATGACGGAACACGACGTCTGTCCCGGCGATGTGTTTCGCCTTGGCGATGCTGAAGTGCAAATCAGCTGGGGACGCGTTGCCTGTCAGACGATGGCAACGCGCTTACAGGATCCTGATGCGCCGATGCTGATGCACAACCTGTCGCGCAACGGCTGGTTTTATCGGGTTGTCAGGCCCGGAGAAACACGTTGCGGTGATACATTCCGGCTGATCGACCGCTCCGCCACAGAGTGGCCGCTCAGCCGGGTTCAATCGATTATCTTCGGTGACGGCGGCACCAGGGAAGAGCTGCTGGCGCTATCGGCAATGCCCTACCTTGCCGCGCCCTGGCGGGCGATTGCGTTACTACGCTTAGACAGTCGTCCGTAACTCCCCTGGTTTTCGTTCACCCTGGCTACCAGATCTGGTAGCCAGTCATCCCGTCGACTGTCCCGCACGCCCCGCGCTGTCCCAGATGTACTCAGTAAACAGTAACCTTTTCATGGGTTTTGATTGTCACGCTACGCAATCATCACTTGATAACGCAAAGAGTAACAATAATAATTCGCATTACTTTTTTACGAAAGAAGACACTTTCGCCTTTTCCGTAGCGGCGTACAGGAGTACCAGGCTGCGGTTACTCAGGATTATGCCATGATCGCCCGCACCACCTTTAAACGCTCCGCGCTCCTGTGCGCCCTGGCCGCCGCCTTCCCTCTCGCCAGCGTGGCGGAAGAGACCGTGGTCGTCACCGCGCAACCCGTTGACTCCGCCACCGCCCCCACCGAGGGCTATAGCGCGAAAACCTCCGCCGGGGCCACCAAAACCGACCAGCCGTTAATCACCACCGCGCAGTCGGTCTCGGTGATCACCCGACAGCAAATGGATGACCAGGGGGCCAACACCATCAGCCAGGCGCTGGAATATACCCCAGGCGTGTACTCCAGCTTTGGCGGCGGCGCGACCCGTTTTGATACGGTGTCATTGCGCGGCTATCACGGCGGCGACGTGGATAACCTGTTCCTCGACGGCATGCGTCTGATGAGCGATGGCGGGAGCCACAACGTCCTGCAGATTGACCCGTGGTTTATCGAGCGGGTTGATGTGATCCGCGGCCCCTCTTCGGCGCTGTATGGCCAGAGCGTGCCCGGCGGCGTGGTTAACCTGACCTCGAAACGCCCGCAGTTTACTTCCGAAGGCCATTTCCGCCTGAGCGGCGGGACGCAAAACACCAAAGGGGCCGCCTTCGATTATACCGATGCCATTAACGACCAGTGGGCGTACCGGATCATCGGGATGACGCGTAACAGCGACACCCAGTACGACAATACCCGTGAAGAGCGTTATGCCATCTCCCCGTCCCTGCTCTGGCAGCCGGACGCCGACACCTCGTTGTTATTGCGCGCTTACCTGCAAAAAGATCCGTCGGGCGGCTACCACGGCTCGCTGCCGCTGGACGGCACCCGCTACGCGCACAACGGGCGCAAGCTCTCCACCAGCACCAATGAAGGCGATCCGTCCGACGGCTATCAGCGTCGCGAGCAGATCTACAGCTACGAGTTTAGCCATCAGTTCGACGATACCTGGTCGGCTTACTCCGCCGGGAGCTACACCCATACCAACGTCTCCCTCGATCAGGTCTACCAGGTCGGCTGGGTTGGCGACAGCGATATGCTGGCCCGCGGCTACAGCGGCTCTCGTGGATCGCTGGATGCGTGGTCCACCGACAACCGCCTGCGCGCCGACTTCACCACCGGTGAACTGGCCCATACGCTGATCCTCGGGGCGGAATATCACCGCTTCCGCAACGATCTGTGGACCGGTGCCGGCAGCGCCTCGCCGCTCGATCCGTTTAGCGGCTATACCGCGCAAACCGGACACACCGTGACCTACAGCGATAACAATAATCGTCGCTACTATCAGACCGGGATTTATCTGCAGGATGAAATGGTGTGGGATCGCTGGCATCTTGATGTTTCCGGCCGTTACGATCGCATCGTCTCGCAGCAGGTCAGCGATACCTTCGGCACCTCCAGCCGCCGTTCCGATGACCATATCAGCGGTCGCGCGTCGTTGCTGTATGCCCTGGAAAACGGCCTCTCGCCGTACCTGAGCTACAGCCAGGCCATTACACCGGCGATGCTGCCGGGCGCCGACGGAACGCTGCTGAAACCGACCACCGCCGAACAGCTGGAAGCGGGGCTGAAATTCCAGCCTCCGGGGACCCGCGATATGTACAGTATCGCCATCTATGATTTAACCCAGAAAGACGTGGCCACCCGCGATCCGAATATCGCCACCGCCACCTTTATTCCGGCCGGCAAAGTTCACTCGCAAGGGGTCGAGCTGGAGATGCATAACCAGATTACGCCTGAGCTGAGCACCCTGGCCTCCTACACCTGGAACCGCCTGCGCTTCCAGGACACCAAAGATGGCACCAACGACAATACCCCGCAGCTCACGCCGGATCAGATGGCTTCATTCTGGGCGCGTTATCAGTTCCCGGCCGGGATCAGCGCGGGAGCTGGCGTGCGCTATATTGGTAAACAGTGGGCAGATGATGCCAACACCGAGCGTCTGCCGTCGGTAACGCTGCTGGATGCGATGGTTCGCGCCGATCTCGGCGTCTGGTCGCCGTCGTTGAAAGGGGCTTTTGTTCAGGTCAATGCCAACAACCTCAGCGACCGGGAGTATGTCTCCGGCTGCTACGGCACCGGCAACTGCTACTGGGGCGCCGAGCGTAGCATCACCGCCACCGTCGGCTACGACTTCTGATAAACGCCCCCGGTGGTCAGGTACCGGCCGGGGGCTTGCTCCAGATGGCTACATGGCGTCCAGCGCCTGCTGCAGCTTCCAGATATAGCGGGGGGCCTGCGGTGCCGGATGCTTCTTCGCCACGTGTTCAAAGAACTCATCGGCATCCATATCATTGATCTCATCAATCGCATCCTGGCGATTCGAAGAGAACGTGCGCAGCAGCGCCCCGGCGCCGTTGGCGTAGGAAACCACCACCGCATAGCGCATCACCTGCGGGTCTTTAATCCCGGCAAGCGGGCCGTTTTCGAGGATGCTCAGGTAAGCGGTCCCCATTGAGATATTGCGTTCGGGATTTTTCAGCTCGCTCACCGACGGCTCACCCCGCCAGCCCATGCGTTGGTAAACGTCGCGACCCGATGTTGAAGGCTTCAGCTGCATCAGGCCTACCGCGCCGGATTTACTGACCACCGTTGGGTTACCGCCAGATTCAATGGCGATAATCGCCGTCACCAGCTGCGGGTCAACGCCCCATGCCGCACCGGCTTTTTCACTGATCGGCATCCACTGCATCGCCCGCTTGACCGGAACTTCAGCGTTCCACGGCGGGTTACGATAATCCTTTTTCGAGCTACAACCGGCCAACAATACCATCAAAAAAACACACCATCTCAATTTCACACATCTATCCTTATTGGCTGAAGTTTGCCGTCTGGAGATGACAATAATCCCTCCAGGCGGCATGATAACCCTTTCATTCTTAGCAAGGAATTGTCATGTCTCAGTTTTATCTGGTTGCCCCTTCAGGCTACTGCATTAACCAGGAGGCGGCGCTCCGCGGCGTTGAACGTCTGCAGGAGGCCGGACATCAGGTGATGCACCAGGAGGTCATCCCCCGTCGGCAACAGCGCTTTGCCGGAACTGAACATGAGCGCCTGAACGATATTAACCAGCTGGCTACCCTCGAAGGCCCTAACCGCATCGTGATGCCGGTGCGCGGCGGTTACGGCGCCAGCCGCCTGCTGCCGGATATCGACTGGCAGGCCCTGGCCGCACGCCAGCGGGAAAATCCGCTTTTAATCTGCGGCCACAGTGATTTCACAGCGATTCAAATGGGCCTGCTGGCAAAGAGTAGCATAATCACCTTCAGCGGTCCGATGCTGGCAGGTAACTTTGGTGCGGAAACGATGAACGCGTTTACATGGCACCACTTCTGGCAGGCGCTGCGCAGCCCGGAATTTACCCTTGAATGGCCGGGCGATGGCCAGCCCTGTGATGTCGAAGGCACCCTGTGGGGCGGCAACCTGGCGATGCTCACATCGCTGATGGGCACCCCGTGGATGCCGCAGATTAGCGACGGCATTCTGGTGCTGGAAGATATTAACGAGCATCCATTCCGCGTCGAGCGCATGCTGCTGCAGCTGCTGCACAGCGGCGTTCTCGCCCGCCAGCAGGCGCTGATCCTCGGCAGCTTCAGCGGCGCGAACCCGAACGATTACGACGCCGGTTATGACCTGCCGGCAGTCTACGACTATCTGCGCACCCAGCTGGATATCCCGGTGATTAGCGGGCTGGATTTCGGCCACGAACAGCGAACCGTCACCCTGCCGCTTGGCGCAAACGCGCGGCTGGTGCATCGCGACATCACCACGACCTTAACGCTCAGCGGGCATCCGGTGCTAACAGAATAAAATCTTCTGTTACACATTTCAGGATACTCCGAGGGTTGGTAAACTGAGCCTCATTGTCTAAAAAATTCACGCAGTAAGGAGTACGTCAACATTGGACGCCGGTGCGGTCATTAGCCTGTTTATTCTGGGTTCTGTATTAGTAACCTGTAGCATTTTATTGAGTTCCTTTTCTTCGCGCCTGGGCATCCCGATTCTGGTTATCTTCCTTGCCATTGGTATGCTGGCCGGGGTTGACGGTATCGGCGGCATCCCTTTTGACAATTACCCTTTCGCGTACATGGTGAGTAACCTGGCGCTGGCGGTGATCCTGCTTGACGGCGGTATGCGCACCCAGGCCAGCTCCTTTCGCGTTGCCCTCTGGCCCGCGCTCTCGCTGGCGACCGTCGGCGTCCTGATCACCTCCTGCCTGACCGGGCTGATGGCCGCCTGGCTGTTCCATCTCGATCTTATCGAAGGCTTGCTGATCGGCGCGATTGTCGGCTCCACCGATGCGGCGGCGGTCTTCTCGCTGCTCGGCGGCAAAGGCCTGAACGAACGTGTCGGCTCCACCCTGGAGATCGAATCCGGCAGCAACGACCCGATGGCGGTGTTCCTGACCATTACGCTTATCGAGATGATTCAGCAGCATGAAAGCGGCCTGAGCTGGATGTTCGCCGTCCATATCGTGCAGCAGTTCGGCCTCGGGATTGCGATTGGCCTCGGCGGCGGTTATCTGCTGTTGCAGATGATAAACCGCATCGTGCTGCCGACCGGGCTCTATCCGCTGCTGGCGCTCAGCGGCGGGATTATGATTTTTGCGGTAACCACCACCCTCGACGGCAGCGGCATTCTGGCGGTATATCTGTGCGGCTTCCTGCTGGGGAACCGACCGATTCGTAACCGTCATGGGATCCTGCAAAACTTCGACGGACTGGCGTGGCTGGCGCAGATTGCCATGTTCCTGGTGCTCGGGCTGCTGCTCACCCCGTCGGATCTGTGGCCTATCGCCATCCCGGCGCTGCTGCTCTCCATGTGGATGATTTTTGTGGCCCGTCCGCTGTCGGTGTTTGCCGGTCTGCTGCCGTTTCGCGGGTTTAACCTGCGCGAGCGGGTGTTTATCAGCTGGGTGGGGCTGCGCGGCGCGGTGCCGATCATTCTCGCCGTCTTCCCGATGATGGCCGGCCTTGAAAACGCGCGCTTGTTCTTCAATGTCGCCTTCTTCGTGGTGCTGGTGTCGCTGCTGTTACAGGGGACGTCCCTCTCCTGGGCGGCCAAAAAAGCCAAAGTGGTGGTACCGCCGGTCGGCTGGCCCATTTCCCGCGTCGGGTTGGATATTCACCCGGAGAACCCCTGGGAGCAGTTCGTCTACCAGCTCAGCGCAGACAAATGGTGCGTTGGCGCGGCGCTGCGTGACTTACATATGCCGCCGGAAACCCGTATTGCCGCCCTGTTCCGCGACAATGTCCTGCTGCACCCGACCGGCAGCACCCGCCTGCTGGAAGGGGATATTCTGTGCGTGATTGGCCGCGAGCGTGACCTGCCGGCGCTGGGTAAAATGTTCAGCCAGTCGCCGCCGGTGGCGCTCGATCAGCGTTTCTTCGGGGACTTTATTCTCGATGCCAGTGCCAAATTTGTCGATGTGGCGCAAATTTACGGTCTCGATGACGTGGATGATTTTAACGATAGCCAGCAGTCGCTGGGCGATGTGGTTCAGCATCTGCTCGGCGCCGCTCCGGTTGTCGGTGACCAGGTAGAATTCGCCGGCATGCTGTGGACGGTCGCGGAAAAAGAGGATGACCACGTTCTGAAGGTCGGGGTCCGCGTCGCAGAAGATGAGGCGGAGTAACCCGCCTCATATCAACACCGAATCACTTGATATTTATATTTTATCAATCAACGGTCCACATAAAGACCTCGAAAAAACAAAAGCCTCGCAGATGCGAGGCTTTTGTTTAACTGTTCTGAAATTCTTCTGCCCGGCGCTCAAGCTCAGTCATAAATGAGGTTTTGGCTTTTTCATGGGCGTCGGGACTCATGATACTGATAACCTGATAGCGATCGTCATCCAGCCAGTGCCGCGAGTAGACGAGATAATGATTTGATTTTCTGGCTGCCTGAGGAGTGTGCGGCTTCCAGGCCGGTTGATCGGGAAGCTGAATATGGATTTTGTAAACGTAAGAATCGCACAACCTGCGATTCTCTTCCCACTACCCCTCATTGCCGAAAAAATCAGGGAGTGTGTGGTGTTTCTTCCAGATCTCCAGCACCTGCGCATATTGCGCAGCGATCTCAGGCAGTTCAACATCCTTGTGAACAGAAACTCTCACCATTATGAAACCCGATCAAAGCCCGGTGGATTTAGTCCCAGCGCTTTATGCTCAGCATGAATTAACGCTCTGACATCATCCCCACTAGCGCTAATCGGCGTTGATGACGTTTTTTTGGGCGGGTTAGTCTGTTCAATGAACGCCAGTGTATCTTCTGCCGTATTACGTAATTTTGCAGCTGCACGCCCGAACGTGGTTATCTCTTCTCGTAGCGCTTCATCCAGGGTTTCCTGAAGAGCCATTTTTACCGCTTCGATATAACCCGCAGCAATGGTAATCCGTTGTTTATACTCTTTTACCAGATGTTTCTGAACAAGAGGGGACTGCTTTTTCATATCAATGGGCGTTTGTTTTACTTCCCATTCAGCACGCAAGTTTATCAGGTGGAAACGCTGACGCTCCGCAATTTCAGCCAGTAGTCTGGTTGCCTCGCTGATTGAGATATATACCACTTCTTCATGCAGCGACTGCAGTGTGGTATTCGCTTCAGTGCTGTGCGGCGTGATATCCCGATAACCCACAGCATTAGCAGGGATCGGCCCCATCGACAGCGCCATTAACGCTGCCATAGATGCTGCTCTGCTCTTTTTCATTTTTTTCATATTTAAAACCTGGTAAATGAGGTCTCATGGTAGCGCATTAAATAGCCAGTGACAAAAGTCCATAGCAAGTAACCCGTGCGCCCTGCCAGTATTATACGCTCCGGAGCCTTTTTTCTCTTTTGCAATACCCCGCGTCATCATGAAAAAGCCCGCTCAGTCTGAACATAAGCGGGCTGGGTAATACGCGACTCGGCGGCCCCTTGCTTCAGGCGGTACGCCATTTGCGGGTTAACGGCTTTTCCACTTCCACAATCAGGAACATCACAAATCCGATGATAAAGGTGATCACCCAGTAGCGGAACGGCAGCGCGGTGGTCCCGAACAGCATCTGCATGAACGGCGCGTAGATGATCAGCAGCTGCAACACCAGCAGGACGCCGCTGACGATCCAGATACCGCGGTTTGCCAGCAATCCTTTACTCAGAGAGAAGCCGTCGGATATGCGGCAGTTGAGCATATAAAACCACTGGGCTGTTACCAGGGTTTGCAGCAGGACGGTGCGAATAAACTCCGGCGAGTAGCCGCGCGGCTGGAGCCAGGCTTCCAGAACGAAGGCGCTCACGGCAATCATCGAACCAACAAATATCACCCTCCAGATAGCAAAACCATCCATCACATGCAGTTTCGGATCGCGCGGCGGCCGCTGCATAATGTTCTTCTCGCCGGCCTCAAACGCCAGGCCGAAGGAGAGCGTGGCGGAGGTCGCCATGTTCATCCAGAGGATCAGCACCGGGGTCAATGGGATTAAATTACCCGCCAGCAGCGCAATGATGATTAACAGCCCCTGCGCCAGGTTGGTCGGCATAATAAAGAGGATGGTTTTCTTCAGGTTATCGTACACCCGCCGCCCTTCTCTGACCGCACTGGCGATGGTGGCGAAGTTATCATCCGTCAGCACCATATCGGCCGCTTCCTTGGTCACCTCGGTTCCCTTGATGCCCATGGCAATCCCGACATCAGCTTGCTTCAGCGCCGGTGCATCGTTGACCCCGTCGCCGGTCATCCCTACGACCTCTTTTCTGCTCTGCAGCGCCTGCACCAGGCGGAATTTATCCTCCGGGCTGGTACGGGCGAAAATATCAAATTTCTGCGCGGCTTCGCTGAGCTGCTGGTCGTCCATCACCTCCAGTTCACGCCCGGTGATGGCATTTTCCGCATTGCCAATGCCGAGCATTTTGCCGATGCTCATCGCCGTTTGCGGATGATCGCCGGTGATCATCTTCACCCGGATCCCTGCCTGCAGGCAGTCGCCAATCGCCGTAATCGCCTCCGGACGCGGCGGATCCATCATCCCGGCAATACCGAGAAGGATCACCCCTTGCTGTAAATCCTGATGCGTCAGTTCGGTTTGCCCGCTGGCCGCAGGTTTCCACGCCGCCGCCACCATACGCAACCCTTCCCGCGCGTACTCTTCAATTTTGGCTTCCCAGTAGGGCTGATCCAGCGGCTGCAGGCCATCATCCGTCTGCTGCTGCTGACACAGCCGGAACAGAACATCCGGGGCACCGGTAATTAAGATCATCTCTTCATCCCCGATCCGATACAGCGTCGACATATATTTGTACTGCGAATCGAAAGGGATCTTACTGCGCAACTCGGTTGCCAGCGTCGGCAGCGCGATTTTCGCCGCCAGCACCTTCAGCGCCCCTTCCGTTGGGCCGCCGGTGATTTTCCATAACCCGGTTTCATCCTTGATCAGTTGGCTGTCATTACAGAGATCAATGGTTCGCAAATAGCGCTCAAGCAACGTACCGGGGGCAACCACCACCGGCCCGGAACCATCTACAGGATGAATATTACCAATCGGCTCATAGCTATCGCCTTCGACCCGGTAGACGGTATCCGCCGTAATGACGGCTTTGACCGTCATCTCGTTCATGGTCAGCGTCCCGGTTTTGTCCGAGCAAATCACCGTCATCGCTCCGAGAGTCTCAACGGTCGGCAGCTTACGAATGATCGCCTTCTGCCGCGCCATGGTCTGCACGCCGAGCGAGAGAATAATCGAGATGATGGCTGGCAACCCTTCCGGCACCGACGCCACCGCAAGGCTGATCAGCGAGAGCATCAGCTCTGAAACCGGCATATCGCGGAACAGCAGGCTGAAGACAAACAGCGCCGCCATCATCACCAGAATGATGATAAAGATGGCTTTACCCAGCTTATCCATCTGAACCAGCAGCGGTGTCCGGTGCTTTTCAATATCCGCCATCATCTGGTTGATATGGCCAAGCTCGGTATCGCCGCCGGTCGCCACCACGAGGCCTTTGCCCCCGCCGGAGCTGACCGTGGTTCCCGAAAACAGCAGGTTGGTACGATCGCCGAGGGGCAGGTCGCCGCTCAGCGCGTCGGTGCTTTTTTCCACCACCGTCGACTCGCCGGTGAGTATCGCCTCTTCCACCCGCAGATTGTGGGCTTCAATCACCCGCAGGTCGGCCGGGATCCGGTCGCCGGCGCGGATCACCACGATATCCCCAGGCACCAGCGCGGTGGTTGGCACCGTTTCATGGTTGCCCTGACGGACGACCACCGCCTCGCTGGACAGCATATTGCGAATGCTCTGCAGCGATTTTTCCGCATTACTTTCCTGAATATGCCCGATCAGGGCGTTGATGACCGCGACCCCCAGAATCACGAGGGTATCGACCCAGTGCCCCATGACCGCCGTCAAGAGCGCGGCAGCCAGCAGGACGTAAATCAGGACATCGTTGAAATGCGCCAGGAAGCGTAGCCACGCGGGCTTGCCCGGCTTTTGCGGTAACGCGTTCTCGCCGTACTGCTGGAGTCGCGAGGCCGCTTCGGCACTGCTAATACCTTCGGAGGAACTGTTGGTGCTGGTCAGGGTTTCATCGACGGAGAGCCTGTAGAACGGGCCTCCCGGTTTGTCTGTACTCATAGTTATCCCCTCACTCCTGTAACGGAAATCAGAACAGCGTCAGGCCGCCCTTAACGCACAACAAAAACCGGAACGTGAGCATAACGAACGATGCTTGCCGCCTCAGAGCCCAGCAAATGCGTCTGAATATTGGGGTTGCGCGAGCCAATAATCACCACGTCAGCCTGCAGTTCATCGGCCAGCTTTATCACTTCATCACGGATATTGCCGCTGCGTACATGAATGCGGATATCACTCTCGTCGAGGGTCGACTTTTTGGCCAACTCGCTAAGTTTTTCCTCAGAGTTTTTAATCAGATAGTCATCCATTTTTCGCGCATCAGAAATAAATCCGCGCGTTAGTTCAGGAGAGAAAAGTGGGTTTACGTGTAGTAAGTGAATTTTCCCGGAAGCGCTTTTAGCCAGAAATTGTGCATGGGATAACGCTTTGTCGGCCAGGCCGATTTCAAAGACATCAACCGGGACCAGTATATTTTTATACATAGAAACAATCCTTTTGTTACCAATAGAATAGAGGGCGAATAACGCCCAACGTGTCGTATTGAGGAAAGAATCTCAAGAACCAAAGCTGGCGCAGAAGTCGGTATAATTAAACGTAGCACAGGACTGTTAACATTATGAAACTACCAATTATTATATTAATAAACATCACAGAGGCCACCACCCTCAGACAAATCGGCTGCAAACGGCAGCAAATCGTCGACATAAGGGCAATTTTTACTCTTTTTAACATTTCCGCTTTTCTACGACTATGCTCATAATCAGGAGCAACAGCGCCTGCAAAAACCATTCAATAATTAAGTAGATGAGATATTTCTTGCCATATGATTAACACTGAAGGAGTAACGATGTTTGGTTATAATCTGTTTCGCCTGAGCCTCTTTATCGCCCTGGCAATAATCGCCTGCACGGCCACAGGGTTATTAACTTATGTCGTTGTTTCTGCTTTGGCTGAATAACCCCAATGATTGTAAACAATATGTAAAATAAACCATTTAGCTCTGAGGGGAATACAGTGAACCGTTATTTTTCTCTCATTCCTGTTGTTATTTTAATAACAACAGCTTGCGATCAGAAAGCGCCGCAGGTCACACCACTTCCGCGAATGGTTAAAGTGGTGGAGGTGACCGCCGTCGGCGATTCACAGCAGCGTATTTTCCCTGCGCGTATCGAGTCCGGGGACTCTACGGACCTGTCGTTTAAACGTGGCGGCCAGATTGAATCACTCGACGTGCGCCAGGGGGCAAGTATCACGCAAGGACAGGCGCTCGCCCGTCTCAACGCGCGGGAAGCCCAGCAGCGTTTAAATGAACGACAAACCGCCGCCACCCTCGCTCAGCGGCAGTTCGACCGTTTTCAGACCCTCGCAGGCCGCCAGGCGATTTCAAAAGCCGAAATGGACGTCCAGCGTGCCAGCCGTGATTCGGCCAATGCCGCGTTGAAAATTGCTCGCGAAGAGCTCGACCAGATGACGCTTAACGCGCCATTTAGCGGGATTGCGGCCAGCGTGCCGGTCCGCAATCACCAGGTGGTTGCCGCTGGCCAGACCGTTGTGACCCTGACGCGCACCGATCTCCTCGACGTGGTGTTCAGCATCCCGGAAAACCTGTTTACCGCCTTTGATATCCGCAACGCGCAGTATCGCCCGATCGTGAAAATCAACTCCCTGCCGGATCGCCAGTTCACCGCCGAGTACAAAGAGCATTCCGGCAGCAGCGACAACAATACCCTCACCTGGCAGGTGATTTTGACCATGCCACGCCCGGCGGACTTCCCGACGGTGGGCGGCGTCAGCGGCACCGTGACGATAAATCTGGCAAACCTGCCCGCCAACGCGGGCCGCGAAGCGCTGGTGGTTCCGGTTGAAGCGGTGTTCAATCCCGATAATCATCAACGCAATGAGCCACACGTGTGGGTGATCAAAGGTGATGGAGAACAGCTGCAGCTGGAAGACCGCAAAGTGCGGGTCGGGCAGGTCACAACCCAGGGGGTGGTGATCACCGAGGGACTCAGTGTCGGCGAGCGCGTGGTGGCGGCTGGGGTAAACGAATTGCATGCGCAACAGCCGGTGCGTATCTGGACGCGTGAACGAGGCCTGTAATGGATATCTCTCGCCAGTTTATTAATAATCCCGTTCGCGTGTGGTTATCCATTCTGCTGCTGGGCGTTGGCGGTATTTTCGCCTTGCTCAATATCGGGCGCCTGGAAGACCCGGCCTTTACCATCAAAACGGCGGTAGTCATTACCCACTATCCGGGCGCCTCGGCGCAGCAGGTCGAAGAAGAGGTCACCCTTCCGCTGGAAAACGCCCTGCAACAGCTGCCCTATCTCGATAACGTCAGCTCGATTTCATCCAACGGACTGTCGCAGATTACCGTTAATATCGCCTCGAATTACCACTCCAACGAGCTACCACAAATTTGGGATGAGCTGCGCCGCCGGGTCGGCGATGCGGCCCGCCTCTTCCCGCCTGGGGTGGTTACGCCTTTCGTAAACGATGATTTCGGCGATGTGTTCGGCTTCTTCTTTGCGATTTCCGGCGATAATTTTACCAACCCAGAGCTTGCCCGCTACGCCGAACAGCTGCGTCGGGAGCTGGTACTGGTGCCCGGCGTCGGCAAAGTCGCCATCGGCGGCGAGATCCCCCAGCAAGTGAATATTGATATCTCTTTGCCTAAAATGGCCGCCCGCGGCATTACGCTCAACCAGCTTTCCGCCATTCTCGGCCGCCTGAACGTCGTTTCCAGCGCCGGGGAGATCAGATCCGGTAGCGAGTCCATTCGCCTGCATCCGACCGGGGAATTTGAGAATATCGACGAGCTGGGCGACCTGCCGATCAACCCGCACGGCACGGGGGCCGCCACCCGCTTGCGGGATATCGCGACAATATCCCGCGGCCTGAGCGAAACGCCCTCCAGCATCTACCACGCCAACGGTCGCCAGGCGGTGACGATGGGCGTGTCGTTTATTCCAGGCGTCAACGTCATTGATGTTGGCCGCGCGCTGGAGGCAAAGCTTGCCCAAATGTCGGCGGAAAAACCCGCCGGGATCCATATCGATCTGTTCTACGATCAGGCGGCGGAAGTCGGCCACTCGGTTAACGGCTTTATCACTAATTTCCTGATGGCGCTGGCCATTGTTGTCGGCGTGCTGCTGATTTTTATGGGCGTTCGCAGCGGGATTATCATTGCCTTCTCGCTGGCCCTCAACGTGCTGGGCACGCTGCTGATTATGTATCTGTGGGGTATCGAGCTGCAGCGGATTTCGCTGGGGGCGCTGATCATCGCCCTCAGTATGCTGGTCGATAATGCCATTGTGATTGTCGAAGGGGTGCTGATTGCCCGCCAGCAGGGATCGACGCTGCTCACCGCCATCAACTATGTGATCCGCCGCTCCGCCCTGCCCCTGCTGGGGGCAACCGTGATTGCGATCCTCGCCTTTGCGCCAATCGGCCTGTCGCAGGACTCGACCGGGGAGTATTGCAAATCGCTGTTCCAGGTGCTGTTAATCTCCCTGATGCTCAGCTGGTTCTCGGCGCTCACCATTACCCCGGTGCTGATCAAATGGTGGTTGTTCAAAGGCAACGCCTCCCCGGCGCCCGCCGCCGAGGCCGATCCCTACCGTGGCGGCTTTTACCGCAGCTATCAGAAGATCCTCAACGCCCTGTTGCTGCAGAAAACCGCCACCCTGGTGGTGATGGCCGCGCTGCTGGCCGCCGCTATCTGGGGATTCGGTTCGGTGCGACAGAACTTTTTCCCGTCATCCAACACGCCGATCTTTTTTGTTGATCTGTGGCTACCCTACGGCACCGATATTGCTTCGACAGAAAAAATGGCCAGCGATATCGAAACCGCGATTAACGGCCAGCCCGGCGTGGTGACGACCGTGGCGACCGTCGGCCAGGGCAGCATGCGCTTTATCCTCACCTACAGCGGCCAGCGGCAGTACAGCAACTATGCGCAGATCATGGTACGCATGGACGACCAGCGCAATATAGCCGCCCTCACTCGCCACGTGGATGCCTACATTGCCCGCCACTATCCGCAGGTGAATGCCAGCAGCCAACGGGTGATGTTCGGCCCGTCCGGCGACAGTGCCATCGAGGTGCGGGTTAAAGGCCCGGACCCCGACAGATTGCGGCTAATAGCCAGCCAGGTCAGCGCAATCCTCACCGCAGATCCGGCCATCAGCAGCGTGCGTAACGACTGGCAAAACCGCAGCAAAACGATCCGCCCGCAGTATTCACCTACCCTCGGCCGCGAACTGGGGGTCGATAAGCAGGATATCGATGAGGCGCTGCAGATGAACTTTTCCGGCAGCCGCGCGGGGCTATACCGCGAAGGGGCCGACCTGCTGCCGGTGGTGGTGCGCCCGCCTGCCGATGAACGTCAGGATGCGAACCATCTGAACAACGTGCTGGTGTGGAGCCAGAGCCGTCAGCAATATATTCCGCTGAGCAACGTGGTCAGCGGCTTTAATCTCGAATGGGAAGATCCGTTGATTCTCCGCCGCGACCGCAGCCGCGTACTCACGGTGATGACCGATCCGGACCCGCTGAGCAATCAAACTCCGGGCGACGTTCTGGCGCGCGTGCAGCCGCAGATTAACGCACTCAGCCTGCCGCACGGATACAGCATTGAGTGGGGAGGCGATGCCGAGAACTCCAGCGAAGCGCAGCAGGGACTGTTCACCACCCTGCCATTAGGGTATCTGGTGATGTTTGTCATCACCGTGCTGATGTTCAGCTCGTTGAAAAATGCCGTTGCCATCTGGCTGACCGTGCCGCTGGCGCTGATCGGCGTGACGCCGGGCTTTTTAATGACCGGTATCCCGTTCGGCTTTATGGCGCTTATCGGTTTACTGAGCCTGAGTGGCATGCTGATCCGCAACGGCATCGTGCTGGTGGAAGAGATTGAGCAGCAAAAAGAGGAAAAACCACAGCACGAGGCGATTATCTATGCGGCAACCTCGCGCTTGCGCCCTATTCTGCTCACCGCCTTCACCACCGTGCTCGGGCTGGCGCCGCTGCTGCTGGACGTATTCTTCCAGAGTATGGCGGTGGTTATCATGTTCGGGCTCGGTTTCGCGACCATCCTGACGCTGCTGGTTCTGCCGGTGATTTACGCCTGTTTCCACCACGAGGATAAGCCGCAACCACAATGAACACCACCGGGCTGAATATTATTAAAACGCTGGGATGCATGACGGCGGTAACGTTCTTTACCATCTATAACACCTGGGATCGCTATGATTACGACTATCACTGGATCCTCGGTTTTCTGACGTTTATCTCGACCATCGCCACCCCGCTGTTTTTTGTGGTGGCGGGCTATCTCGATGCGCAGTCCCGGCACAACGCCCGCTGGCAGATGGGCAAAATTAAAAGCGTGGTGATCGTCTTTCTGTTCTGGGTGACGATTTACTATCTCTGGGAGCCTTACCAGCGCGGCTATCTTATCCAGCCGTGGTTTGTCTTCGCCTTTATTGTGATTTATACCTTTCACCCGGTGGTCGAATGGCTAAGCCTGCGCAGAAGGCTGTTTTTTAGCGTGGTGTTCGGCTTGCTGCTTTTCTCGTACGGCTACGATCTGCTGGCGGTTCTCTACCCCGACATTCATGCGCTAACCCTGGCGCCGCAGTACCGCCTGTGGACCTGGCTGCTGTTCTATTTAACCGGCCAGCTGTTTAACGATCCGCTGGTTGTTCGCTGGCTCAGTCGCGATAAGGTGGTTAAAGCCGCGATGATCGCCATCCCGTTTATTTATATTTTCACCTGGTTTTATGAACGTCATTTCTTTTTTGCGCTGTTTAAGGCCGATAGAAATGCGTTCATTCTGACGGGTTCGCAAATTTATATTCTGGTTGTCGCGCTGGTTATTGCGGCAAACGGCGTCCGTTTTCGCAAAAACAGTGAGTTTAAAGAGAGTATTCTGGCGGCAATCAGCAAAACGATGACCGGGGTCTATATTCTTCATTACTCCATTTTCCATCTGCTTAGCGCGCTTATTCCGATCGGGTCGCTGACGACAAAATTAATTCTGATTGCCCTGACGTTTATCGCCTCGGTCTTGATTTCAATGCT
The DNA here is from genome assembly GCF_014298075.1 of Enterobacter sp. JUb54. Taxonomy (GTDB): domain Bacteria; phylum Pseudomonadota; class Gammaproteobacteria; order Enterobacterales; family Enterobacteriaceae; genus Klebsiella; species Klebsiella lignicola. Next base: position 714,325 of record NZ_CP060418.1, on the reverse strand, counting down.
GGCGCTATCAAATTCTGTCGCTAAAAAAGTGATCACTCTTTAATAGTGCGGGATTAAAAGCCATAGCGGAGCCAGGCAAACAGGACGTTACCGTTGTTGTAGGTACCAGGAATATAGGTGAACTGTACGCTCAGCCGCCGGTAGCTGGCGGAGAATAGCGGCAGAATAATCGGCAAAGGGACGTAATTCGCGAAATCATCACGGGCGGTGATCCCGGCGGTCACCCCGAGTCCAAGGCGGAAATCCTTCTGGCTATCCAGATACCAGCCCTTCTCCCAGCCGTAGCCGACGATCGGCTGCCACTTGTTATGCGAATCCTTAAACATCATGGCATACAGCGAACTCCAGTCGCCGTCATCATGATAACGAGAGAAGCCGAAGCCGCCGCCCCAGGGCATCTCATTGTAGTTATCCGTTTTCTCTTTATCGTAGGTTAAGCGGTTGTGCCAGCTCAGAAACGGCAGATACAGGTCATAGTTTTGCGGCTGATTCCAGGTTTGCGAAACGTCATTTTTCAGCCAGTTCCACCAGCCGCTGATACGCTTTTCACCGTAAACCGGCTCCTCAGCCTGCACCGCAGAAGCGAAAAGCATCAGGGTTCCCCACACGATCGGCCGACACTGTTGCATAGGTTTTTCCTTAAAGAAAAAAATCAGCGGTAAGTTATTTATTCTGGAAATAATAACCACGCTTTGCAAATTTCGCCGATCCCAATTACTGGTAATACGCCGTGCTTATGGCCGTTCGCTAAGATCTATTTTGCTGACGGCTGGGCATTATGTTGCTGAATACGCGCCATCATATATGGGAAGAACGGGTTGGAGGTGACGCGCATCAGCGTATCCAGCCCGACGCTCAGGGTGGTGGTTTCGCCACGCAGCGAAATAGTACCGATGCTGATGCCATAACGATTCTTTTGCGTCGGCTCGCGGCCATACAGCGAATCGCTCATCGGGAACGGCACCGCCACGTGCGAAAGGGAATACATATCCTGCGGCCACGCCAGGTTCAACGGCACCACCTGTTCCGTGTTCTCGCCTGCCGGCGTAGTACGGGCGACGGCTTCGTAGGTCGTGGGCGAGGCATTGGTGATCACCGTGGTGCTGTATCGCCGCGGCACCGGCGGCAGGAGGGTGCTGAGCGCGGTATAGACCGCGGGTCGAAACAGCGCGCGTAAATTCGCGGCCTGGTTGATATCAAATACCACCAGCTCGCTGCCGTTATCCGGCAAATAGCGATACAGCGACTCCACCACCGCCCGGGTGCTGACCGTAGAGTCCATCACCGACTGAAACGTCAGCACCGGCGCCAGCGCCGCCAGACGCTGCGTGCGGGAGTCCTGCACGATTTGCTCCTGCAGCGCCTGGGTTAATAGCCACGACTGCCGGGCCGCCTTCACCGGGAAGGAGTTGTATTTATAAGGGTTAAACTCGGGCACCACGTTAAGCCATGCCGCCCGCGCAAAAGCCGGAAACACCGCCGGTAACCCCGTCAGCCCGGCAAAGCGGGCAAAGGCGGTCACCCCGATCATCGGCGACAGCAGGACTATCTGCTGCGGCTCAGGCAAGGTTTTATCATCCAGCGCGTCGAGCGCATATTTCAGCGCCAGCGCACCGCCGTTGGAATAGCCGATCACATGCAGCGGTGCTTTTCCTCCGGCCAGCCGGGTAGCTTCGCGCACCGCCAGTCGGGTTGTCGCCAGCCACTGCTGCCAGTCTACGGCGGTCAGCGATCCTGGTGCAGTACCGTGCCCCGGCAGCCTCGGCACCACGGCAACAAACCCCTGTTGCTGGTAGGCGACGGCCAGATAGCGCACGCTGTAGGGCGAGTCCGTCAGCCCATGCAGCAGCACTGCAGCACCGCGCGGGGTCCCCTCGGGCAGCAGCACAAAGGAGCGATTCCAGTCAGGCTGAAACTGTTGCGGGTAGACCTGACTGTGGGCGTAAAAGCGGTTAAGCGGCGTTTTATCATCATCATCAAGCCTGTCCATCAGCTCGGTCTTCATATCGCGAAAAATCGCCGCTTCTCGCGCCTGATACCCCGCGAAGGTGGTGCGATCAATCTCAGCGGCGGACATTTCATCAGCGGACCAGGTATGCCACGGATGCAGTGCCGGCCCCCGCTGCGTCTCGTAAATTCGCCCGGCAAAAAAAACGATCACCATGATAAGCAGGCCAATCGCCATCTTTTTGATTAGCGAGGCCACTGTCAGACCCGCTTTATTGAGGTATCGGGCAAAACTCATTATTGCTATCCCATAATCGACGCTGTTTGCACGTGCATTGTAGTCATGTCATGGGCATTCTTGCCAGTTGGCGGGCCTGATGAGTTGTTTTTTTGGCTGGAGTAATGGAAAAGCCAGAATGTCAGCAACCGGTTGAAATTCTGGCTTATACCCTTCATCCTTCAAGTTGCTTGGGTATATACGTTCGACGGAGGCGCCGTCTTAGGGGAAGTTACCCTGTCACTACCGGCACGCGAGGGGCCAGCGCGCACATTAACTCGTAGCCGACGGTGCCGCAGGCGCTGGCGACATCGTCAATTTTAATCTCTTTGCCCCACAACTCCACCGGCGCGCCGATACCGGCCTGCGGGCAGGGCGTAAGATCCACCGCCAGCATATCCATCGAAATCCGCCCCACCGTGGTGGTGCGCACGCCGTCCACCAGCACCGGCGTGTTGTCCGGCGCCAGGCGCGGATAGCCGTCGGCATAACCGCAGGCCACAATCCCGATGCGCTGCTCGCCGGAGGCCCGGTAGATACCGCCGTAACCCACCGCGTCGCCCGCCTTCAGGTTCTGCACGGCAATGATTTCGCTGCTGAGGGTCATCACCGGCTTGAGGCCGCTGTTGGCTACGTCCTGCCACTGCCCGGACGGAGACGCGCCATACAGCACAATCCCCGGTCTGACCCAGTCGAAATGAGCTTCCGGATGCCACAAGGTCGCCGCGGAGTTGGACAGCGAACGCGGGCAGTCCAGCCCCTCCGCTGCCTGTTCGATGCGCCGCATCGGCTCAACAATCCCCTGCGGATTTTCCGCATCGGCAAAATGCGACATCAGCGTCATTTCGCTGACGTTACCCAGCGCCCGCAGCTGCTGCCAGACGATATGGATGCGGTCCGGCATAAAGCCGAGGCGATTCATGCCGCTGTTCACCTTGACGTAGATATCCAGCGGCGCGTGCAGCTTCGCCTGCTGAAGCGCCTTGATTTGCCAGTTGCTGTGAACGCTGGTGGTCAGACGGTACTTATCAAACAGCGCCAGTTCATCGGCGTGGAAGAACCCTTCCAGCATCAGAATCGGCCCTTTCCAGCCATGCTCACGCAGCAGGATCGCCTCTTCGAGGTTGAGCATCGCAAAACCATCGGCACCGCTGAGCGCGCTCCACACGCGCGACAGCCCGTGACCATAGGCGTTGGCTTTCACCACCGCCCACAGGCGCGAGGTAGGAGCCGCTCGCCGGACAATCTGCAAATTCTGTCGCAAGGCCGACACATCAATTCTGGCCAGTACGGGACGGGACATGAAGACTCCTTAGTTATGCACACCGTGCAGGTGCTGCGCGCGTGCCGGGACGAAACCAGGGCTGTAACGCGCAACGGCAAGGTCATCATACGGAATGGCCGGCGTGCGGCCGGAAATCAAATCACTGAGCAGCTGCCCGGAACCGCAGGCCATGGTCCAGCCCAGGGTGCCATGCCCGGTATTCAGCCATAAATTCTTATACGGCGTGCGCCCGACGACCGGTGTACCGTCTGGGGTCATTGGGCGCAGCCCGGTCCAGAAGGTCGCCTGCTCGACGTGACCGCCGCGCGGGAACAGGTCGCGCACGACCATCTCCAGCGTTTCACGCCGCGGTTTCAGCAGCTCTTTATTAAAACCGACGATTTCCGCCATGCCCCCGACGCGGATGCGTTGGTCAAAGCGGGTAATCGCGATTTTGTATGTCTCATCGAGGATAGTCGAAACTGGCGCCCCGTCTTCCTCGGCGATCGGAATCGTCAGGGAATACCCCTTCAGCGGATAGACCGGAATATCCACCAGCCCCTTCAGCATCGCGGTGGAGTAAGAGCCAAAGGCCATCACGTAGGCGTCGCCTTTGATAATTTCATCGCCGCATTTTACCCCGGCGATCTGCTCGCCTTCGTACAGCAGCGCATCAACCGAAGTATTAAAGCGGAACGTAACGCCCGCCTGCTCCGCCATGGCTGCCAGCCGGGTGGTAAACAGCTGACAGTCGCCGGTTTCATCATTCGGCAGACGCAGGCCGCCGGTAAGCTTGTGGCTCACTTCCGCCAGCGCCGGTTCGACTTCCAGCAGGCGTTTCGCCTCCAGCAGCTGATACGGCACCCCGGCCTCTTCCAGCACCGCGATATCGCGGGTGGCGTTTTCATACTGTTTTTCGGTACGGAACAGCTGCAGGGTGCCGCCCTGACGACCTTCATACTGGATACCGGTCGTTTCGCGCAGCGCTTTCAGGCAGTCACGGCTGTACTCTGCCAGACGCACCATTCGCCCTTTGTTCTCCATATAATGGCGGGTATCGCAGTTGCGCAGCATCTGCCACATCCATTTCAGCTGGAACTGCGTACCGTCGAGGCCAATCGCCAGCGGCGCGTGGCGCTGGAACATCCATTTGATGGCCTTCAGCGGCACGCCAGGTGCTGCCCACGGTGCCGCATAGCCTGGAGAAATTTGCCCGGCATTGGCGGCGCTGGTCTCTTCCGCCGCACCTGGCTGGCGTTCAATGACCGTCACCTCGTGTCCCGCCTGGCTTAAATACCAGGCACTCGCTACTCCAACGACCCCACTTCCCAGTATGACGACTCGCATAGCGACTCCGTAATAGTTAAAGAACAATCATCTGATTACAAATTGATAACTCAGTTGAAAATATTATTCAACATACGCTTTATTTATGGTGACTTATCTCACAGCACACCGCACCAGCCCTGCCACTATGGATTTACTATCTCCTGCTGCACTTCATTTTTACTCAGAATAATATTCTGCAAATAAGCCGCAATCAGGCCTTTAAGATTGCTAAATCGCGAAGAAAAGAAATTGTCCGCAGGCGCAGTTTGTCATGCCGTGTTCTATGCTTATTGGGAGGCTCTCCGTACAGAGAGGGCCACCTACAACGAGGGCGCGCTAATGGCTACGATTGATTCCATGAACAGGGACACCACTCGTTTAAGCGATGGACCCGACTGGACTTTTGAACTGCTGGAAACCTACCTTGCCGAGGTTGACCGGGTAGCGAAGCTGTATCGTCTCGACACCTATCCACACCAAATCGAAGTCATTACCTCCGAGCAGATGATGGACGCCTACTCCAGCGTCGGCATGCCCATCAACTACCCGCACTGGTCGTTCGGCAAGAAATTTATCGAAACCGAACAGGCCTATAAGCACGGTCAGCAGGGCCTGGCCTATGAGATTGTCATCAACTCAAACCCCTGCATCGCCTATCTGATGGAGGAGAACACCATTACCATGCAGGCGCTGGTGATGGCCCATGCCTGCTACGGGCATAACTCCTTCTTCAAAAATAACTATCTGTTCCGCAGCTGGACCGACGCCAGCTCCATCATTGACTACCTGATTTTTGCCCGCAAATACATTACCGACTGCGAAGAGCGCTATGGCGTCGATGAGGTCGAGAAGCTGCTCGACTCCTGCCATGCCCTGATGAACTACGGCGTCGATCGCTACAAACGTCCGCAGAAAATCTCGTTGCAGGAGGAGAAAGCGCGGCAGAAAAGCCGGGAAGAGTATCTGCAGAGTCAGGTGAATATGCTGTGGCGAACCCTGCCGAAGCGCGAAGAAGAGAAGACCATCGAATCCGCCCGTCGCTACCCGTCAGAGCCGCAGGAAAACCTGCTGTACTTTATGGAGAAGAACGCGCCGTTGCTGGAGCCGTGGCAGCGTGAAATCCTGCGTATTGTGCGTAAGGTCAGCCAGTATTTTTATCCGCAGAAGCAGACCCAGGTGATGAACGAAGGCTGGGCGACCTTCTGGCACTACACCATCCTCAACCATCTGTATGATGAGGGGAAAGTGACCGAGCGCTTTATGCTGGAGTTCCTACACAGCCACACCAACGTGGTGTTCCAGCCGCCCTATAACAGCCAGTGGTATAACGGGATTAACCCGTATGCGCTTGGCTTCGCCATGTTCCAGGATATTAAACGCATCTGCCAGTCTCCGACCGAAGAGGACCGCTACTGGTTCCCGGACATTGCCGGTTCCGACTGGCTGGAAACGCTGCATTTTGCGATGCGCGATTTTAAAGATGAGAGTTTTATCAGTCAGTTCCTGTCACCGAAAATTATGCGTGATTTCCGCTTCTTTACGGTGCTGGATGACGATCATAACAACTATCTGGAGATTTCCGCGATCCACAACGAGGAGGGATATCGGGAGATTCGGTCGAAGCTGTCCGCCCAGTACAACCTCAGTAACCTGGAGCCAAATATTCAGGTCTGGAGCGTCGATCTGCGTGGCGATCGTTCCCTGACGCTGCGCTACGTGCCGCATAACCGCACGCCGCTGGATAAGGGGCGTCGGGAAGTGCTCAAGCACGTTCATCGCCTGTGGGGGTTCGATATCCTGCTGGAGCAACAAAATGCCGATGGCAGCATCGAACTGCTGGAACGTAGCCCGCCGCGCCCGAATTCGCTGTAACAGGCGCTAACGCAACAAACAAAAACGCCCGGTTCATCGCCGGGCGTTATCATTCTGGAATCTGCGACAGTTAGCGCATGCCGATCACGAGATCGCCCGGCATGGTTTTCTGCATCCGATGCCAGATTTCGCCGCTGTCATGCCCGTAGCGACGGACGATTTCGTAAACCTGCTCGTGCTGTCCTTCTTCACACACTTTTGTCAACTGGTGGTAGAAACCGAGCGCCAGGCTGCGGGCTTCCGGGTTGGCAAAATAGTGGCGGCCGATGCGGGTATACAGGCCTTTCATCCCGTTGATGATCAGGCCGTAGATCGGGTTGCCAGAGGCAAACGCCAGGCCGCGGAAAATGTTGTAGTCCAGGTCTGCAAACGCGTCAGCGTGGTCTTCGACCTCACGCGCGCTGGCGAGCACTTTCAGCGCATCTTCAGGATGCTGGCGGAAGGCGGTACGGATGAAAATGGTGGAGATGTTGGTTCGCACCGACAGCAGATTATCAATCAGCTGCGGAACGCTGTCATGATCAAGACGCGCCAGAGTTTCGAGGATATTCAGCCCGGACGTTTCCCAGAAATTGTTCACCTTCGTCGGCTTACCGTGCTGGATGGTTAACCAGCCGTCACGGGCCAGACGCTGCAACACTTCGCGTAAGGTCGTGCGGGTTACACCGATCAGTTCAGAAAGTTCACGTTCAGCAGGGAGGATGGTGCCTGGGGGGAAACGATTATTCCAGATACTCTCAATAATGTACTCTTCCGCGAAACCCGCAGGGCTTTGCGCCTTAATGACCATAGTTAGATTTCCATTACACAGCGTTGCAAATTCTACTCATCATACCAGAGCCGTTATAGAGCAGATAGCGCCGCGAGGTAATTAAAAAGGGTTCGCTGTTTCATTTTCCGCTTTCCGTCACAGAATGCATTCCCACAACGCGAGGCGAAGAAAGTTGCTTCTCATTTTGCTCAACTGGTAATCTTGCACATAGTTACGTGCAAAATCATGTCATTAAATTGACGGGAAGGATATCTGTCGTGGAAATATCGTACGGCCGCGCACTATGGCGCAATTTTCTTGGCCAGTCACCGGACTGGTATAAACTAACGTTACTGATCGTTTTACTCATCAACCCGCTGGCCTTTTATTTCGACCCTTTCATTGCCGGGTGGATGTTGGTGGTTGAGTTTATCTTCACTCTCGCGATGGCGCTGAAGTGCTACCCGCTGCTGCCGGGCGGCCTGCTGGCGATTGAAGCCGTGTTTATCGGCATGACCAGCCCCGAACATATCCGGGACGAGATCGCCAGTAACCTTGAGGTGCTGCTGCTGCTGATGTTTATGGTGGCGGGTATCTACTTCATGAAACAGCTGCTGCTGTTTATCTTTACCCGTTTGCTGCTAGGCATTCGGAGCAAGATGCTGCTGTCGCTGGCGTTTTGTCTGGCGGCGGCTTTCCTCTCCGCTTTCCTTGATGCGTTAACCGTCGTGGCGGTGGTGATAAGCGTCGCGGTCGGCTTCTATGGCATCTACCATCGCGTGGCTTCCGCGCGTCCGGATGATAACGATATGCTGGACGACAGCCATATCGACCAGCACTATCGCGACGTGCTGGAGCAGTTCCGTGGTTTTCTGCGCAGCCTGATGATGCATGCCGGCGTTGGTACCGCCCTGGGCGGCGTGATGACCATGGTCGGAGAGCCGCAAAACCTGATTATTGCCAAAGCGGCAGGCTGGCACTTCGGCGAGTTCTTTTTACGCATGTCCCCGGTGACGCTGCCGGTGATGATCTGCGGCCTGCTGACCTGTCTGCTGCTGGAAAAATGGAAGCTGTTCGGCTACGGCGAGCCGCTGCCGCCGGCGGCGCGTAAGGTGCTGCAAGATTTTGACGATCGCAGCACCCAGCAACGCACTCGCCAGGACCGCCTGCGCCTGATTGCCCAGGGGATTATCGGTATCTGGCTGGTGTTTGCTCTGGCGATGCACCTGGCGGAAGTGGGCCTGGTAGGGCTGTCGGTGATCATTCTGGCAACCAGCCTGACCGGCATCACCGATGAGCACGCCATTGGCAAAGCCTTTACCGAGGCGCTGCCGTTCACCGCCCTGCTGACCGTATTTTTCGCGGTGGTGGCGGTGATTATCGACCAGCATCTCTTTACGCCGGTGATTCAGTTTGTCCTTCAGGCGTCGCCTCACGCCCAGCTGTCGCTGTTCTACCTGTTCAACGGCCTGCTGTCGTCCATTTCCGATAACGTCTTCGTCGGGACAGTGTACATCAACGAAGCCAAAACCGCGCTGCAGCACGGCGTGATCAGCCTGCCGCAGTTTGAACTGCTGGCGGTGGCGATTAATACCGGCACCAACCTGCCTTCGGTGGCGACGCCGAATGGTCAGGCAGCATTTCTGTTCCTGCTGACCTCCGCCCTGGCGCCGCTGATTCGCCTCTCCTACGGCCGGATGGTGTGGATGGCGCTGCCTTACACCGTTGTGATGACGCTGGTGGGGCTGCTGTGTGTTGAATTCACCCTGATGCCGGTGACCCAGTGGATGCTCGATCACCAGTGGATCGTCACGCCGGTACTTCCTTAAGACCCGACAGGCCATTTGCCGCATTGAGACAAATGGCTACGATTCTTTTCGTATTAATTTCGGGCTAGCTGCTGGCGTCGGTTCGGTTTTCGTTTACACTGCCATGATTTAGCATGTTCCAGGGAAATGACATATGTTGCGATATTTAAACCAGTGCTCAAGAGGACGCGGAGCCTGGCTCCTGATGGCGTTAACCGCGTTCGTTCTTGAGCTAGTCGCGTTGTGGTTCCAGCACGTGATGTTGCTGCAACCTTGCGTAATGTGTATTTATGAACGCTGCGCGCTGTTGGGCATTATGGGCGCCGGGATTGTCGGTGCTATCGCGCCGAAAACACCGCTGCGTTATGTGGCGTTGGTTATCTGGCTGTACAGCGCGCTGCGGGGCCTGCAACTGGCATGGGAGCACACCATGATCCAACTGCACCCTTCCCCGTTCCAGACCTGTGATTTCGCCGCCCGCTTCCCGACGTGGCTGCCGCTGGATAAGTGGATACCGCAGATGTTCGTCGCCAGCGGTGACTGCTCCGTTCGTCAGTGGGAGTTTCTGACCCTCGAGATGCCGCAGTGGCTGGTGGGGATCTTCGCCGCCTACCTGATCGTAGGCGTACTGGTCCTGATTGCTCAGCCTTTTAAACCGAAAAAACGCGATCTCTTCGGCCGCTAAGCCCAATTGCTGATAAAGCGCTCCTTCGGGAGCGTTTTTTTTTGCTCGTAAGTTGACCCCACAACCTTAAAGATGCATATTAAATACATCTTATATGCGTTAACTAAGGAGCACATGATGTCTCATTTGCGTATTCCCGCTAACTGGAAAGTAAAACGCTCCACCCCATTCTTTACCAAACAAAATGTTCCTGCCGCCCTGCTGACACATCACAACACCGCTGCGGGTGTTTTCGGTCAGCTATGCGTAATGGAGGGGACGGTAACCTATTACGGTTTCGCCAATGAGCAGGCAACTGAGCCAGAGGCGAAAGTGGTCATCAATGCCGGTCAGTTCGCGACCAGCCCGCCGCAATACTGGCACCGTATCGAGCTAAGCGATGATGCACAGTTCAATATTAACTTTTGGGTCGAAGATGATGCCGACGGTGAAAGCGGGCTGTTCCACGCGAAGAAAAACTAACAGTGCACCCTACTGCGCCCAGTCAGGCTTATTCAGGATATGATCCTGCCAGTCGCGCACGGTCTCTTCTTTTACCGCGATATGCCGCACCGAGATACGCTCGCCATGCATCGCTGCCTTCGAGCCGCTCAGCAGCGGGTGCCAGTGCGGCAGCGGTTTCCCTTCAGCCAGCAAACGGTAGGCGCAGGTCGGCGGCAGCCATTCGAATGTCGGCAGATTGTCGCGCGTCAGCTTAATACAGTCGGGTTCATACTCGAAGCGTCGCTCATAGTTGCGACACTGGCAGGTTTTGATATTTAACTGACGGCAGGCAACGTTGGTGAAATATATTTCATCGGTATCCTCATCCATCAGCTTATGCAGGCAGCACTGTCCGCAGCCGTCACACAGAGATTCCCACTCCGCGTCGGTCATTTCATCAAGTGTCTTGTGCTGCCAGAAAGGTTGTTCGCTCATAGGGGGATGTCCGTCATTGCAATTCAGGGTGCACCTTATAACCAGTCTGGCACACTGATGCAAGTTTTGCCGCCCGTGAAGGCGGCAAGAGGACGTTACAGCACGCGGGTAGAGAGCGTAAGCCCGTTGAAACCCACTTCCAGTTCATCACCGTTGCTGAGCGGGCCAACGCCTTCTGGCGTCCCGGTCAGGATGATGTCTCCGGCTTTCAGGGTAAAGAAACGCGACATGTAGGCGATCAGCGGCACGATTTTATGGATCATATCCGCCGTGGTCCCCTGCTGGCGAATCTCGCCGTTCACTTTCAGACTCAATGCCGTATTTTGCGGGTCGGCGTGAAACTCCGCCGCGGGGATAAAACCAGAAACCGGACAAGAGTTATCAAAGCCCTTGGCCTTTTCCCACGGCTGACCCGCTTTTTTCATTTTGCCCTGCAGGTCGCGCAGCGTCAGATCCAGCGCGACGCCGTAGCCGGCGATCGCCTTCAGCACGTGATCGTCCGTTGCCTGGCGAAGCGTACCGCCAATCAGCACCGCCAGTTCCACTTCATGGTGCACCGAACCTAAACCTTCAGGGAGCACCAGCGGCTGACGGATATCGCATAGCGCCGTCTCAGGTTTAATAAACAGCACCGGTTCTTCCGGCATGACACTGCCCATTTCCTTGATGTGGTTGGCATAGTTACTGCCCACACAAACCACTTTGCTTACCGGATAATCCAGTAATGCTCCCTGCCAGTTATGATGTTGGTACATTATTTCCCCTCAGTGGGTTAATCAGATTTATACCCGTCATACTTCAAGTTGCCTGGGTGTTGACTATACCCGTTCACCCCAGTCACTTACCTGAGTAAGCTCCTGAGGATTTACGGCCTTGCCGCCTACAAGCAACTCGAATTATTTAGGGAATATTCCCCTGTTCCGCCAGGTGTTTCTTCAGTAGATTTTCAGTCGGAGGAGGAAGTTGCAGATAATAGCCCTGATCGGTTAGCGCCTGTTTGACTTTTTCCAGGTCAGCGCCGACGAGCTGCTTACGCCCGTCAAGCGGTAACAGCATGGTCAGTTGCGGCGTACCGAAGCTCGAAAGCAGTTCAGCAGGAACGCGAGAGAAATCGTCCTTTTTTTCGACATATAAATAGGTTTGATCGCGTTTGGCACTTCGATAGATCACACAAAACATAGTTTTACTCGGAATTAGACCCGTGGTCACTTGCCTCAATATAACAGTGACTATAACATGCCTTTTAGTCTTCGGAATATCACCGCACTTCGGCGGGTGATAAACAGCAAATTGAGTAAGGCCAGGATGTCAAATACGCCAATCGAACTTAAGGGCAGTAGCTTCACCTTATCTGTCGTTCATTTGCACGATGCAAATCCCGAGATTATTCGTCAGGCGTTAGAAGACAAAATCGCCCAGGCCCCCGCTTTTTTACGTCATGCCCCCGTGGTGGTGAATATCAGCAATGTCGAAAGCGACATTGACTGGCGTGTCATGCATGAAGCTATCGCGAGCACCGGTTTACGGATTATGGGCGTGAGTGGATGCAAAATCCCTCGGCTGAAAACGGAAATCGACCGCACCGGCATTCCCTTACTAACGGAAGGGAAAGAGAAAATGCCCCGTCAGGCGCCGCCTGAGCCGGTTGCGCCAGCGCCAGTTGTTACTCCGATCACAAAAACGCGTTTAATTGACCTGCCGGTACGTTCCGGTCAGCGCATTTATGCACCAAACTGTGATCTGATTGTTACAAACCATGTGAGTGCCGGCGCGGAACTTATTGCCGACGGTAATATCCATGTATATGGCATGATGCGAGGACGTGCGCTTGCGGGCGCGAGTGGCGATAGAGAAGCACAAATATTTTGTTCAAACCTCACGGCGGAACTGGTGTCCATCGCGGGAGAATACTGGCTGAGCGATAACATCCCGGCCGAATTTTATGGCAAAGCGGCGCGCCTGCGTTTAGGCGACAGCGCTTTGACTATTCAACCATTGAGTTAGTCCCTTTTTAACAAGGAATTTCTATGGCACGCATTATTGTTGTGACTTCGGGTAAAGGGGGCGTTGGCAAGACCACCTCCAGCGCGGCCATCGCTACTGGTTTGGCTCAGAAGGGAAAGAAGACCGTCGTTATCGACTTCGATATCGGCCTGCGTAATCTCGACCTGATTATGGGCTGCGAGCGTCGGGTGGTGTATGACTTCGTCAACGTCATTCAGGGCGATGCGACCCTGAACCAGGCGTTAATCAAAGATAAACGCACCGAGAATCTCTACATCCTCCCTGCTTCCCAGACGCGTGATAAAGATGCGTTGACCCGCGAAGGCGTAGATAAGGTTCTCGAAGAACTGAAAAAAATGAATTTTGATTTCGTGGTCTGCGATTCACCAGCAGGCATCGAAACCGGTGCCCTGATGGCGCTCTATTTTGCCGATGAAGCCATCATCACCACTAACCCGGAAGTCTCCTCCGTTCGTGACTCCGACCGTATTCTCGGCATTCTCGCGTCAAAATCCCGTCGTGCGGAAAATGGCGAAGAGCCGATCAAAGAACACCTGCTGCTGACTCGCTATAACCCAGGTCGCGTCAATAAAGGCGACATGCTGAGCATGGAAGACGTTCTGGAAATTCTGCGCATCAATCTGGTAGGCGTGATTCCGGAAGATCAGTCCGTGCTGCGCGCCTCAAACCAGGGTGAGCCGGTGATTCTGGATGATACGTCAGACGCAGGTAAGGCCTATGCCGATACGGTTGAACGTCTGCTCGGAGAAGAACGTCCTTTCCGCTTCATTGAAGAAGAGAAGAAAGGTTTCCTCAAACGCCTGTTCGGAGGATAAATTATGGCATTACTCGACTTTTTTCTCTCGCGGAAAAAGAACACGGCCAATATTGCGAAAGAGCGCCTGCAAATCATCGTCGCCGAGCGTCGTCGCGGCGATGCTGAACCACACTATCTGCCGCAGTTACGCAAAGATATTCTGGAAGTGATCTGTAAGTATGTGCAGATTGACCCGGAAATGGTTAGCGTCCAGCTGGAACAACGGGATGGTGATATTTCGATTCTGGAGCTGAACGTGACTTTACCAGAACCGGAAGAGTCGAAACCCTGACGTTGGATTCACCCGGTAGCCTTGCGCTATCGGGCCAGTTTGAAAATAGCCCGGATAACGCATCCGGGCTATTTGCTATGGCTTAGATAGCGTTTAGCGCGGGTATTCGCTCAGCAGCGCTTTCAGACGATCGGCCATCAGATCGCTACGCCAGCCGGAAATCAGTTCAGGCAAGGTCGCCCCACTCTTCAGCTGCCAGTGCCAGTTCAGCAACTGGTTAATCTGCCGTCTGGAGGCCAGCAGCTCCGCACTCAGCCCCGTCTCGGTGCTCACTTCCTGCACCAGCGCTTTAATCTCTTTAAAGACTTTACGGTAACCCGGCATATCAATCAGGTTTTGCAGCGGCTCCGGCAGCGCCGATTCCGGTAGCTGCTGCGCTTTCTCTACCAGGCTAATCAGCGTTTTACCATGGAAGCGAATTTCGCTGCCGGAAAGCCCGAGGCTGTCCAGCTCGCCGAGGCTCCCCGGCATATAGCGGGCAACGTTCCACAGATGCTCTTCGCGAACGACAAAATTCACCGCCATATCGCGATCGCGCGCCTTGCGTAAACGCCACTCTGCCAGCAGCTGCAGACAGCCAAGCTGACGGGTGCGTAACTGCCAGGCGTTGCCGATATCGCGCCACGCCTGCGCCGGGTCCTGCACTTCCTGGCGGCGCTGCTGCATCAGACGGCATTCGTCCAGCGCGGCGTCCAGCCAGCCTGCGGCTTCGGTTTCCGCCATCAGTTTGCTGGCGATAGGCAGCAGGTACCAGACATCCGCGGCGGCATAGTCGCACTGACGTGAAGTCAGCGGGCGCGCCAGCCAGTCGGTCCGTGATTCGCTCTTATCCAGCGCCACGCCCGAGTACTCCTCAACCATCGAGGCAAATCCCCAGGACATCGGACGACCGCAAAAGGCGGCCAGAATCTGGGTATCAATCAACGGCTGCGGCATCAGATTAAAGGTGTTAAGGAACACTTCCAGATCTTCACTACCCGCGTGCAGGAATTTGGTGACCTGCTGATTCAGCAATAGCTCGCGCATCGGCGCCCAGTCGGTGATGGTCAACGGGTCGATCAGGGAAACCTGTTCGCCGTCGAACAGCTGGAGCAGGCCCAGTTGCGGGTAGTAGGTGCGGGTACGGACAAATTCGGTATCCAGCGCAATCGCCGGGGCCGCGCTAGCCGCTTCACAGATGGCGCGCAGCTCATCGTCGGTGGTGATCATCTGATAGTTCACATCATGCTCTCTTAACTTGCGCCCATAAAAAACGCCGGCTTGGCCGGCGTCTGGCGACTCGTGTATACCTTAGGCTTTATTGTCTACTTTAGCGCGCGCTTCGTCACGCAGTTCTCGCCGTAAAATTTTTCCAACATTGGATTTTGGCAGCTCATCACGAAATTCAACCAGTTTCGGGACTTTATAGCCTGTCAGATGGCGGCGACAGAACGTCACCAGCGCCTCTTCGGTCAGCGTCGCGTCTTTTTTAACCACGAAAATCTTCACCGCTTCGCCGCTGCTTCCTGACGGTACGCCGACGGCAGCCACTTCCTGAACCCCGGAGTGCTGCATCACCACCTCTTCAATTTCGTTCGGGTAAACGTTGAAGCCGGAGACCAGAATCATGTCTTTTTTACGGTCGACAATGCGCATAAAGCCTTCATCATCCATTACCGCGATGTCGCCGGTGTGCAGCCAGCCGTCTTTGATAATCTCGTCGGTGGCGTCCGGACGCTGCCAGTAGCCCAGCATCACCTGCGGCCCCTTCACGCACAGTTCGCCAGGCATACCCAGCGGCACTTCGTTGTCGTCATCGTCCACCAGTTTGGCTTCGGTCGACGGTACCGGCAAGCCGATGCTCCCGCTGTGATAGTCAATATCATGCGGGTTCACGCTGACCAGCGGCGCGCACTCGGTCAGGCCGTAGCCCTCCAGCAGATACTGCCCGGTGAGTTTAACCCAGCGTTCGGCAACTACCTGCTGTACCGGCATTCCGCCGCCGGCAGACAGGTGCAGCGAGGAGAAATCAAGCTGCTGAAACTCTTTGTTATTCAGCAAGGCGTTGAACAGCGTATTTACCCCGGTCATCGCGGTGAACGGATACTTCGCCAGCTCCTTCACCAGCCCCGGAATATCACGTGGGTTGGTAATCAGCAGGTTCTGCCCGCCAAGCTCAATGAACAGCAGGCAGTTCATGGTCAGCGCAAAGATGTGGTACAGCGGCAGCGCGGTGACGACAAACTCTTTGCCCCGGTGCAGCAGCGGGCCGTAGGTCGCATTGACCTGTTCAAGGTTGGCCAGCATGTTGCGGTGGGTCAGCATCGCCCCTTTGGCCACCCCGGTGGTGCCGCCGGTGTACTGCAGGAACGCCAGATCCTCAGAGACAATTTCCGGCTTGATGTATTGCATCCGGTAGCCGTTATGCAAGGCACTGCGGAACGAGATAGCATCTGGCAGGTGATACTTCGGCACCAGCCGTTTGATGTACTTGACCACGAAATTGACCAGCGTGCCTTTCGCCGTCGAGAGCTGATCGCCCATGCGGGTCAGGATCACATGCTTCACCTGGGTTTTATCAACCACTTTTTCCAGGGTATGCGCAAAGTTGGAGACGATCACAATCGCCGCTGCGCCGCTGTCATTCAGCTGATGCTCTAGCTCGCGCGGGGTATACAGCGGGTTAACGTTCACTACGATCATCCCGGCACGCAGGATACCGAACAGCGCAATCGGGTATTGCAGCAGGTTTGGCATCATCAGCGCGACGCGGTCGCCCTTTTGCAGCCCCAGCCCCTGCTGAAGGTAAGCGGCGAAGGCCCGACTGCGCTCTTCCAGCTTACGGTAGGTCATCACCTCGCCCATATTGATAAACGCCGGTTGGTCGGCGTAGCGCGCGGTGCCGTGTTCAAACAATTCAACCAGGGATTGGTAGCGGTCAGGATTTATCTCCGCCGGAACATCGGCGGGATAACGGTTTAGCCAAACCTTTTTCACTGCATCACCTCTGAAATAGTTATTCGTCGTCATCACAGCCCCTGATCAACAAACATTCTGTTAACATTATATTAACTCAGCGTACCAGTTTATTAATTAGGCGTTTTACAGGTTGCGAAGCGCGTCACTATTTATTTTTCTTATCAGGCCAGAAATAGCGAAACAGCGGACAAGCCGCTGTTTCGTCTGGCTTACAAAAACTGCAAAATCATTCAGTTACGACATTTCTGACTTCTGCAGGGCCTGGATTGTACCAGCCCCAGCCGCCATAGCCGTAAGCCCAGGGGCGCGGACCGATCATCCACGGGTCAATCGGCTGCGGTGGCATTACCACCTGCTGCACCACGTTCCAGCGCTTGTAGCCGGTCGCATTCATCAGCATAAACTTATACGGCGTGCTGCCGACTTTGCCGTCCACCGTCCCGGTAATCGGGCCGACGACGGTGACCAGTTGACCGCGGAAATCGACCGGGTCGAGGAAGCCGTTCACATCGGCGTAAATACGCCCGCGCGAAGGCTCATTCAGCTCAGGCCGGGCGCCGCTGTCCAGCGGAACCGTCGCAATTTCCAGCCGGGTTTTGCCCTGCTGGTTCTGAATGTTGACGACTTTGCCGCCAAAACGGGCTTCCTGGCCTACATACAGCTGTGGTGCGGCCATCACCCGGACTAAATCTTGCTGTGGCGTCGGGCTGGTGCCTTTAATGGCATCCGGCACGGAAACGCACCCACTTAACGCAGCGACAACGGCGCCCGCTAAAAACCAACGTACTGCTTTGCTTTGACCCGCCATGATGCGACTCCTTCTCTCAGTCTTATGATTACTGAGATTCATCCTCGGCCAGGAAGTTTCTTCCACGCCACTTCGTTACGCAAATAAACCGGTTCGGCTTTCTCTACGGCAACGGTTTTGCCACTGGCAAGCAGCACGCAGGCCAGCGGCAGCATGTCTTCTGCTGTCGGCAGCGTAATGTCACCATCGGTTAATGTCAGCGCTGAGTCCTTAGCCAGATCGGGCCAGGCTTGCCAGCCGGTCCCGACGGTCGCCCAGTCGCCTTCGAGCTGTTGCAGGCGCTCGCTGACGGCTTCGGGTTTCAGCACGGCTTCAGTTTCTTCACCATGCCAGACGCCCTGCTCATCACGCTGGTATTCGGCCCAGTAGACCTCGCCCATTCGCGCATCAATAGCCGCCAGTACACGGGTAGCCCCGGTTTTACGCCATGCGCCTTGCGCCATGGTTGCCAGCGTCGACACGCCAATCATCGGCAGTTCGGCCCCCAGCGCCAGTCCTTGTGCGATACCGATCCCAATACGCACCCCGGTAAAACTGCCGGGACCGCGACCAAAGGCCAGCGCGTCGAGGTCAGTCAACGACAGTTTGCTTTCCGTCAGGACATCCTGCACCAGTGGCAGAATACGTTGGGTGTGTTCACGGGGACAAATTTCGAAATGAGCACAAAGAGTGCCATCATTCCACAGCGCCGCGGAGCAGGCCTCCGTGGCGGTATCGATAGCCAAAATTCGCATGGGTTGTCGCGCTCTCGCTATAGCAGATTGACAAAATGGCGCGCAGCTTACCACATTTTGCGACAGATTACCTTGCTGGCGGCACGGCGAGAAAACGCACGGCCCGGCGGATATCGCGGGTTCGCGGCGCCGGCGGCAGGCTGGCCAGGAACACTGCACCATAGGGACGCATCACCAGACGGTTATCGCAAATCACCAGCACGCCGCGATCGTCGATATCACGGATCAAACGCCCGACCCCCTGCTTAAGGGTAATGACCGCATCCGGCAGTTGCACTTCGTCGAAGGGATCGCCGCCGCGCAGACGGCAATCTTCCATCCGCGCTTTCAGCAACGGATCGTCCGGCGAGGTAAACGGCAGTTTATCGATGATCACCAGCGACAGCGCATCGCCGCGCACGTCCACCCCTTCCCAGAAGCTGCTGGTCGCCACCAGCAGCGCGTTACCGGCACTGACAAACTGCTGCAGCAGCTGGCCTTTGCTGGTTTCGCCCTGCAGCAGCACCGGCAACGTCATGGTGGCGCGGAACTGTTCGGCCAGGTCACGCATCATCGCGTGCGAGGTGCACAGCATAAAGCAGCGCCCGTCGTTCGCCTCAATCAGCGGTTTGAGCATCGCCGCCAGATGACGCGCTGCCCCGGGTTGATTAGGCAGCGGCAGATTACGCGGTACACAGAGCAACGTCTGGTGGGCATAGTCAAACGGGCTTGGCAACAGCAGCGATTGCGCCTCTTCAATGCCGAGGCGGGCGGTAAAGTGGTGTAGATCGTCATTCACCGACAGCGTGGCCGAGGTAAAAATCCAGCTGCCTGATTTTTGCGCCATGACCTCTTTGAATTTTTCCGCCACGGTCAGCGGGGTGAGCGCCAGGGTAAAATGACGGGAAGTGCATTCGTACCAGTAGCTAAAGCCCGGCTGGTTAATCTCTTTCAGGCGCTTCAAGCGCGCACGGTAAACCGTGGCGCGCTCGAAAGCCGCATCCAGCAGCGCCGAGCGGCCAAGCGACAGCTTTGCCACGTCGTAACAGAGTTCAAGCGCATCATCGAGCAGCAACAGCGCACGTTGAATATGACTGTCCGCCAGCAGATCGCGCAGGTTGCCCCGGTAGCCGGGATCCCCCAGCTGCAGGCGAAAATCCTGCGCGCTCTGGGCCAGACGGTCGGCGCATTTTTGCAACTGCTGGGTATCTTTAAGTTCGGTGCGGTAGGCAATAGTGATGTCTTTCGCCAGATCTAACAGCTGACGGCTGGAGAGCGACTGACCAAAATACTGGCTGGCGATGTCGGGAAGCTGATGGGCTTCATCGAAGATCATCACCTCAGCCTCGGGGATAAGCTCGGCGAAGCCGCTCTCTTTCACCACCATATCGGCGAGGAACAGGTGATGGTTCACCACCACCACGTCGGCATCCATCGCTTTTTTACGCGCTTTGACGACAAAGCAGTCCTGATACACCGGGCAGTCGCTGCCGAGACAGTTATCGTTGGTGCTGGTGACCAGCGGCCAGGCCTGAGAATCTTCGGCAACGCTGACGCAGGTGCTGATATCGCCATCAAGGGTCTGATTTGACCACGAACGGAGCAGAATAACATCACTCAGGGTTTGCACCGGCAGATCGCCGCCGGCCAGGGTCTGCTGCTCCAGGCGTTCAAGACACAGGTAGTTCGAGCGCCCTTTGAGCAGCGCCAGCTTACCGGTGAATTTTAACGCTTTTGCCACCGTCGGCAGGTCGCGACTGTACAGTTGATCCTGCAGCGCTTTCGAACCGGTGGAGATAATCACCTTCTTATTGGCCCGCAGCGCAGGCGCCAGATAGGCGTACGTCTTACCGGTACCGGTCCCCGCTTCCACCACCAGCGGCTGCGCCTGCTGGATGGCCTCAGCCACCGCGATCGCCATCTGGCGCTGCGGCTCGCGTGGTTTGAATCCGGGAATCGCTTTGGCCAACTGGCCGTCTGCTGCAAAATCGTCGATCACAATACCCCCTGGTGATTTGGACAGTGATTATGTCAGGCAGCAGACCTTTTCACCAGTCCGGGTAGTGACGCAGGCGGCACATTATGGCAGTCTTGCCCGCAGTCTGATGGAATGAAACCAAGGAAATGATAATGACAATTACGCGTATCGATGCTGAAGCCCGCTGGTCTGATGTAGTAATTCACAACCAGACCATTTACTACACCGGCGTGCCGGCAAACCTCGAAGCGGATGCGTTTGAGCAAACCGCGAACACCCTGGCACAGATTGACGCCGTGCTGGAAAAACAGGGCAGCAACAAGTCGCGTATTCTTGATGCCACCATCTTCCTTGCGGATAAAAGCGATTTCGCGGCGATGAACCAGGCGTGGGATGCGTGGGTTGTGGCCGGCCATGCCCCGGTGCGCTGCACCGTTCAGGCCGCCTTAATGAAGCCGGAATACAAAGTCGAAATTAAAATTATCGCCGCGGTTTAATTACTCGTCTTCGTCTTCATCTTCAAAGCGCGCCACGATCCGGTCGCCGGTATGGCTGGCGCGCAGTTCATTGGCGACCAGTGAAATCGCTTCACCGCTGCTCATCCCCTGGGACATCAGTTCCTGGATACGCTCTACCGCTTTTTGCTGCTGCTCGTGGCTCAGCGAAGGTAAACCTGCAAACATAACTCACTCCTGCTACATTGTGTGGCGTCATTATTTCATGCCGCCCGTCTGATATTCCAGAGGACGGCAACGATTAGGATCGAGGAAGATGTTGTCCCCCGCTATTATTACCCTGCCCTGGCACCCGGATGCTGCCGAGCGCTACTTTACGCCGTTGAGCACCGCCCCATGGGCCATGCTGCTGCATTCCGGCTTTGCCGACCATCCCCATAACCGTTTTGACATCATCGTGGCCGATCCGTGCGCCACGCTGCTTACGCGCGGCGGGACAACCATGGTGGATGACGGCCAAAGCCGCAGCCAGTCGACGCAAGATCCGCTGACGCTGTTACAAACGCAGCTGGACAAGCGGGGATTAACACCCGTGGCGCATTCCCATTTGCCGTTCCTCGGCGGCGCGCTGGGGCTGTTCGGTTACGACCTTGGCCGGCGCTTTGAATCTCTGCCCTCGCACGCGGTGGCGGATATCGCCCTGCCCGATATGGCCGTGGGGATCTACGACTGGGCGCTGATTGTCGATCATCAACGCCAGGAAGTCTCGCTGCTTAGCTACGGCGATCCGCATGCCCGTCTACAATGGCTGCAAGCGCAGTCCGCCGCACCTACCGCGCCGTTCGCCCTGACTTCCGCCTGGCGATCCAACATGAGCCGCGAGCAATATGGCGAGAAATTCCGCCAGGTTCAGGCCTGGTTGCACAGCGGCGACTGCTACCAGGTCAACCTGGCCCAACGTTTTCAGGCCAGCTACCGCGGCGATGAGTGGCAGGCGTTTTGCCAATTGAATCGCGCCAATCGCGCGCCGTTCAGCGCCTTTATTCGCCTCGAAGACGGCGCCGTGCTCAGCCTGTCTCCGGAGCGTTTTATCCAGCTTCATCAAGGTGAGATCCAGACTCGCCCGATCAAAGGCACGCTGCCGCGGCTGGCCGATCCGCAACAGGATGCCCTGCAGGCGGAAAAACTGGCCCACTCGCCAAAAGATCGGGCAGAGAACCTGATGATAGTCGACCTGATGCGCAATGATATTGGCCGGGTTGCCGAGCCCGGTAGCGTCCGGGTTCCGGAACTGTTCGTCGTGGAACCCTTCCCGGCGGTGCACCATCTGGTGAGCACCATTACCGCCAGGCTGCCGGCCCGTCTTCACGCCAGCGATCTGCTGCGCGCGGCGTTCCCCGGCGGCTCCATTACCGGCGCCCCTAAAGTGCGGGCGATGCAGATCATTGACGAGCTGGAACCCCAGCGGCGTAACGCGTGGTGCGGCAGTATCGGCTATCTCAGCCTGTGTGGCAATATGGACACCAGCATTACGATCCGCACGCTGACGGCGTACCAGGGAGCGCTATACTGTTCTGCCGGCGGCGGTATTGTGGCCGACAGTGAAGAGGCCGCTGAGTATCAGGAAACCTTTGATAAAGTTAATCGAATCTTGCAACAACTGGAGAGCTAGACCATGGCGGATGACGCCCTTGCGCTGGACGACTTTCTTTCTCGCTTTCAATTACTGCGCCCGCAGCCATCGCGCAGCGCGCTGAATCAGCGCCAGGCGGCGGTGCTGGTGCCCATCGTGCGTCGACCGCAGCCCGGCCTGCTGTTGACGCAGCGATCGCCGAGGTTACGTAAGCACCCCGGTCAGGTTGCCTTTCCCGGCGGGGCCGTCGATAACACCGATGCTACCCTGATTGCCGCCGCGCTGCGTGAGGCCCAGGAAGAGGTCGCGATTCCTCCCGATCGGGTCGAGATTATTGGCGTTCTGCCGCCGGTGGACAGCGTCACCGGCTTTCAGGTCACGCCGGTGGTCGGCATTATTCCGCCCAATCTTCACTATCATGCCAGCCAGGATGAAGTGTCGGCGGTGTTCGAAATGCCGCTTGCTGAAGCATTGAGCCTAAGCCGCTACCACCCGCTGGATATCCATCGCCGCGGGAATTCGCATCGTGTCTGGCTGTCATGGTATCAGCACTATTTTGTCTGGGGCATGACCGCCGGTATTATTCGCGAACTGGCCCTGCAAATCGGCATCAAACCCTAGCCTGCTGGCTTACGGCTGGCGCGAAGGTCACCCTGCCCCGCGACAGCCGGTTTCCTTGTGCAATCCACCCTCTGAGATAGCGTATATACTTAAAATGAGATTGCGCTCTCACCATTAGTAATTTCGCCGTTATCCATTAATTTAATTCATGTGAATAGTTAAGCTGATGGTGCGGTTCCCTCTTACACTATGCGCAGTTTTCACATCGTTACCGCCACTGCGGTAACCCTGTCAGGAGTGTTATCGTGATTAGTATATTCGACATGTTCAAGGTGGGGATCGGTCCCTCATCTTCCCATACTGTAGGGCCGATGAAGGCCGGTAAACAGTTCGTCGATGACCTGGTCGAAAAAGGATTGCTTAATGAAGTGACCCGGGTGGCGGTTGACGTCTACGGCTCGCTTTCATTAACCGGCAAAGGCCACCATACGGATATCGCCATTATTATGGGCCTGGCGGGCAATCAGCCCGATACGGTCGATATTGATGCCATACCTGGATTTATCCGCGATGTCGAAACCCGCGGACGTTTGCTGCTGGCACAAGGTCAGCACGAAGTTGATTTCCCGCACGATGACGGCATGCGTTTTCGTAGCGACAACCTGCCGCTGCACGAAAACGGCATGACCATTCATGCCTGGGCCGGCGAGAAAGAGATCTACTGCAAAACCTATTACTCCATCGGCGGCGGTTTTATCGTCGATGAAGAACATTTCGGCAAAGACAGCGTGGATGAGTTAAGCGTGCCTTATCCCTTCAAGTCGGCGCAAGAGATGCTGGCTTACTGTAAAGAAACCGGAATGTCGCTCTCCGGCATGGTGATGCAGAACGAACTGGCGCTGCACAGCAAGAAAGAGATTGAAGACTATTTTGCTCACGTCTGGCAGACCATGCGTGCCTGTATCGATCGCGGCATGAACACCGAGGGCGTGTTGCCTGGTCCTCTGCGCGTACCGCGTCGGGCATCGGCACTGCGTCGTCTGCTGGTAGCCAGCGATAAACTGTCCAATGACCCAATGAACGTCGTTGACTGGGTGAATATGTTCGCCCTGGCGGTCAACGAAGAGAACGCCGCCGGCGGGCGCGTGGTCACCGCGCCGACCAACGGCGCGTGCGGTATCGTCCCTGCCGTACTGGCCTACTATGACCACTTTATCGAGTCGGTCAGCCCGGATATCTATATTCGTTACTTTATGGCCTCCGGCGCCGTGGGGACGTTATACAAAATGAACGCCTCCATTTCCGGCGCTGAGGTGGGCTGTCAGGGTGAAGTTGGCGTCGCCTGTTCGATGGCGGCGGCGGGCCTGGCTGAACTGCTTGGCGCCAGCCCGGAGCAGGTGTGCGTCGCGGCGGAAATCGGTATGGAGCATAACCTGGGTCTGACCTGTGACCCGGTGGCCGGACAGGTACAGGTTCCGTGTATCGAACGTAACGCCATCGCTTCGGTGAAGGCAATCAACGCCGCACGTATGGCGATGCGTCGCACCAGCGAGCCGCGCGTCTCTCTCGATAAAGTGATCGAGACCATGTACGAAACCGGTAAAGACATGAACGCCAAGTATCGCGAGACGTCTCGCGGCGGCCTGGCCATCAAAGTTCAGTGTGACTAAACTATTTTTTATCCAAATGCGCCCACCGGGCGCATTTTTTATGTTATTTATTTACACCCACTACACTTGCTCACTCGCGGTTGTTATTCTCGTCCGCATTCAGAGCCGACAGGGTGTCGCGCATGCACAATGCTCAGAAAGTCATTTCGACTTACCGCCGTAAACGCGTTGTCATTTGTTTGATTGTGGCGTTGTTGACGTTAACGACCACACTGGTTATCCGATTTATTTCACAGCGTAGTTTAAATCAGCAACGTATCCAGAGCACTACTCATCAGATGGTGGTGGCCATGGATAGAATGCTGCGCCCTTTATCAGAGCAACAACATCCCTTGCTACAGCTGGTGGGGAAACCGTGCCAGGATGTCCGTCTGCCGCTGCGCAAACTGGCGGCGTCGCTGCAAACAGTGCGCTCCATCGCCCTGGTAAAGTCCCGGACGTTGTATTGCTCCAGTATCTTTGGCGACCGTAACGTTGCCATTCATCAGCTCCAGTCGGCGCTCCCTTCTCCTCAGCCATTGCTGATGCTTTCAACAGACCACTCGCTGCTGCTCGGCTCGCCGGTATTAGTGCAATGGTATCCCTCCCGATTAAACAGCGACGATGGCGTGATGATCGTCATCAATATCGAACTGCCAGGGGAGTTAATTCTCGCCGCAAAATCACCCCTGATTACCGGTATCGGGTTAAGCGTCGGCGCACAGAATTTTATTCATGGTATTGGCATCACCGAGCAGCAAGTGCCGCCAGGCGAGAAGATGATTTACCACCAGCAGTCAACCCAGTTTCCGTTCGCGATTAACGTCAGCGGCCCAGGCGCCACGGCGATCGCCCTTGCGGAACTTCCTGGCGCACTGCCGCTGGCGCTGATCCTCAGCGTGATGCTGGGTGGCATGATGTGGCTGATTACGGCGGGGAGAATGAGCTTCGCCCGGGAGATCAGCCTCGGGATCGCCGCCCGTGAATTTACGTTGTGGTGCCAGCCGCTAAAAGATCTGCGGTCGCAAAAATGCGTCGGCGTCGAGATTTTGCTGCGCTGGAACAATCCGCGTCGCGGAAATATCCCTCCCGATGTATTCATTCCTCTCGCGGAAGGGGCGAACTTAATTGTGCCCCTCACCCGCTATGTCCTGAAGGAAACCGCCCGCCAGCTATCGCAGTTCCCCGAGGATAAAAACTTCCATATTTCGATTAACGTCGCCGCCCGCCATTTTGCCAACGGCGAACTGATGCGCGATTTGCATCATCTGTGGTTCAGCGCCCACCCGGTGCAGCAGCTGGTGGTGGAACTGACCGAACGCGATGTGCTGCAGGAGGGAGACCACCACATGGCGGAGCTGCTGCATTTTAAAGGAGTCATGCTGGCGATTGATGATTTCGGTACCGGAAATAGCTCACTGTCATGGCTGGAAAAGCTGCGCCCGGACGTATTGAAAATTGATAAATCCTTCACCAGCGCCATCGGCGTCGATAGCGTGAATACGACGGTGACCGACATGATCATTGCCCTGGCACGCCGCCTGAACATCCTGACGGTTGCCGAGGGGGTTGAAACCGCAGCTCAGTCGCGGTATCTGCAGCAGCACGGGGTTGATGTCCTGCAGGGGTTCTACTACGCCAGACCGATGCCGGTCGCGGCGTTTGCGCAATGGCTGGCAGAGCATGGCGAAGGCGGATAAAAAAAACCGGCCAGCCCCCTGAGGAGACTGGCCGGTCAGCATCACGCCGAGAGCAGATTACTCGTCTTCGTGATTTTCGTGCTGGGTTTTAATCACCCGCACCAGATCGACACGATAGTTGTTCGCTTCCACGATGGTAAACTGCAGCGGCTCCCGCTCCACCACATCGCCAACGCGCGGGATATGGCCGTTTACGGCAATGACCAGTCCGGCTACCGTCGCGATATCGTCCTCTTCATGAAGCAGATCGTCCAGCCCCACCGCCTGTTGCAGCGCATGCAGGTCCGTAGAACCTTTAATCAACCAGCCGTCGCCATCGGCGACGATTTCCGGGGTTTCATCGGCATCCGGGAATTCACCGGCAATCGCTTCCAGGACGTCCAGCGGCGTCACCAGACCTTGCACCACACCAAATTCATTGGTGACGATGACAAAGCTCCCACGTGCCCGACGCAGTACACCCAGCAGGTTGATCGGGTCCAGCGTTTCCGGCACCACTATCGCCGGTGAAGCCGAGGCCAGCGCCGCGACATTCTCACCCGCTTCCAGCGCCACCAGCATCTCTTTCGCCCGGACGATACCAATGATTTCATCCAGTTCGCCGCGGCACACCGGGAACAGACTGTGTGGCGAGGAGAGCAACTGGCGACGAATCTCTTCTTCGCTTTGCTCCACGTCCACCCAGCTGATTTCACCGCGCGGGGTCATGATGCTGCGCAACGAACGCTGAGCCAGGGTCAGAACGCCGTTGATCATGTAGCGTTCTTCTTCGGCAAACGCCCCTTCAGGCACCGGAACCGGCGCCGGGCTATCACCATCGTGGCTCACGGCGTGTTGTTTACGTCCGCCCATCAGGCGCAAAATTGCATCTGCTGTACGTGCACGCAGCGGCAGCGTTGACTGATGGCGAATAAAGTTACGACGCGCAATCTGATTGAAGAACTCGATGGTGATCGAGAAGCCAATCGCGGCGTACAGGTAGCCTTTCGGAATATGGAAACCAAAGCCTTCAGCCACCAGGCTCAGGCCAATCATCAACAGGAAGCTCAGGCACAGCACGACCACGGTCGGATGCTGGTTAACGAAGCGGGTTAACGGCTTCGATGCCAACAGCATCACCGCCATGGCAATCACTACCGCCGCCATCATCACCGGTAGGTGGTTCACCATACCAACGGCTGTAATCACCGCATCCAGCGAGAAGACCGCATCCAGCACCACGATTTGCAGTACCACCACCCAGAAGCTGGCATAGCCTTTCCCATGACCCTCATCGTGCTGACGATTCTCCAGCCGCTCATGCAGTTCCGTGGTGGCCTTAAACAGCAGGAACAGCCCCCCGACCAGCATGATCAGGTCGCGTCCGGAAAAGGTTAAATCGGCGACGCTAAACAGCGGTTTAGTCAGGGTCACCATCCACGAAATAACCGACAGCAGACCAAGTCGCATGAACAACGCCAGCGACAGACCAATCAAACGTGCTTTATCACGCTGTTTGGGTGGCAGCTTATCCGCCAGGATGGCGATAAATACCAGGTTGTCGATACCGAGCACGATCTCCAGTACGACCAGCGTCAGCAAGCCGACCCAGATAGAGGGATCCATCAAGAGTTCCATGAGTTGCTCCAGTTGACGACAGACGAAGTCATCGTGATGTCACGCACGACAGAGATAATGGTTGCGGGTAAAAAAGCGTAGCAGGTTGTCGCGGCAGAATAGTGCCAGAAAGTGAAAAGACGTCGATGAGGGTCCATACAGCGGGCTATGCCCTATACTCCTGAGTAATTAAACGGAAGCTAAACATAGCAAAAAATGCAGAGAGTTTGGAAAAAACTTTACCAGTCTTTGCAATAGCTAAGGCTATTTTTTGCGCTGCGAAATTATTAATTGCAGATGAGTGATTTACGGATCTTCATCACATTAATTATTTTTTCACTATCTAAAATAAATCACGGTAGTCAATATTTTCGATCTTACACCCTTACTGAATCGATTTTGTTCGCAAGAGTGATTCAGGATGTATCAACACAGATGATGCATTCACGATAATAAAGGAGGTAGCAAGTGACGATTGCTATTGTAATAGGCACACATGGTTGGGCTGCAGAACAACTGCTAAAAACAGCAGAAATGTTGTTGGGCGAGCAGGAAAACGTTGGCTGGATTGATTTCGTTCCTGGTGAAAACGCAGAAACGCTGATCGAGAAGTACAACGCACAGCTGGCAAAGCTTGATACGTCGAAAGGCGTGTTGTTCCTCGTCGATACATGGGGAGGCAGTCCGTTTAACGCTGCCAGCCGCATTGTCGTTGATAAAGAACAGTACGAAGTCATTGCCGGCGTCAACATTCCCATGCTGGTCGAAACGCTGATGGCGCGTGACGACGATCCCTCTTTCGATGAACTAGTGGCGCTGGCAGTAGAAACGGGTCGTGAAGGCGTGAAAGCGCTGAAAGCGAAAACCGTGGAAAAAGCCGCTCCGGCACCGGTTCAGGCAGCAGCACCGAAAGCGGCAGCGCCGTTAAAACCAATGGGCCCCGATGACTATATGGTTATCGGACTGGCACGTATCGATGACCGACTGATCCATGGTCAGGTCGCGACTCGCTGGACCAAAGAAACCAACGTCACCCGCATTATTGTCGTGAGCGATGAAGTCGCGGCCGATAACGTTCGTAAGACGTTACTGACCCAGGTTGCTCCTCCGGGCGTCACTGCCCACGTTGTTGATGTGGCGAAAATGATCCGCGTTTACAACAACCCGAAATACGCAGGCGATCGTGTCATGCTGCTGTTTACCAACCCAACCGACGTAGAACGTATCGTTGAAGGCGGCGTGAAACTCACCACCGTCAACATCGGCGGTATGGCTTTCCGTCAGGGTAAAACGCAGGTGAACAACGCCGTTTCGGTCGATGAAAAAGATATTGAAGCATTCAAAAAGCTGAATGCTCGCGGTATCGAACTGGAAGTCCGTAAAGTTTCCACCGACCAGAAACTGAAAATGATGGACCTGATTAGCAAGGTAGCAAAATAACCTTGCAAGTCGTGTCCCCGTTTTCAACTTAAGACTTAATCAACAGGAGAAGTACAATGGAGATTACCCTTCTTCAGATTGTGCTGGTGTTCATCGTCGCGTGTATTGCGGGTATGGAGTCGGTACTTGATGAGTTTCAGTTCCACCGTCCTCTGATCGCTTGTACGCTGATCGGCGCCGTTCTCGGCGATATGAAAACCGGTATCATCATCGGTGGTACGCTGGAAATGATCGCTCTGGGCTGGATGAACATCGGTGCCGCCGTTGCACCTGATGCGGCACTGGCATCTATTATATCCACCGTTCTGGTTATCGCCGGCCATCAAAGCATTGGCGCCGGTATCGCCCTGGCAATCCCGCTGGCAGCAGCAGGCCAGGTACTGACCATTATCGTTCGTACTATTACCGTGGCATTCCAGCACGCCGCTGATAAGGCCGCCGAAAACGGCAACCTGACAGCGATTTCATGGCTGCACGTGTCGTCCCTGTTCCTGCAGGCAATGCGTATCGCTATCCCTGCGGTTATCGTGGCAATCTCTGTCGGCACCAGCGAAGTACAGGGTCTGCTGAATGCGATTCCTGAAGTGGTTACCGGTGGTCTGAACATCGCGGGCGGTATGATCGTCGTCGTCGGTTACGCAATGGTCATCAACATGATGCGTGCGGGCTACCTGATGCCGTTCTTCTACCTGGGCTTCGTTACTGCCGCGTTCACCAACTTCAACCTGGTTGCTCTGGGTGTGATCGGTACCGTAATGGCTATCCTCTATATCCAGCTGAGCCCGAAATACAACCGCGTAGCGGGTGCGCCAGCGCAGGCTGCTGGTAATAACGATCTCGATAACGAACTGGACTAACAGGTGAGCGAAATGGTTGATATGACTAAAAATACCACCGAGAAAAAACTCACTCAGAGTGATATTCGTGGCGTGTTCATTCGTTCTAACCTGTTCCAGGGGTCATGGAACTTTGAACGTATGCAGGCGTTGGGCTTCTGCTTCGCAATGGTACCGGCAATTCGTCGTCTGTACCCGGAGAACAACGATGCCCGTAAACAGGCGATTAAACGTCACCTGGAGTTCTTTAACACCCATCCATACGTCGCGGCGCCGGTTCTTGGCGTAACGCTGGCGATGGAAGAGCAGCGTGCTAACGGTGCAGAGATCGACGATGGTGCGATTAACGGCATCAAAGTCGGTCTGATGGGGCCGCTGGCCGGCGTCGGCGACCCGATCTTCTGGGGTACCGTTCGTCCGGTATTCGCTGCACTGGGCGCAGGTATCGCGATGAGCGGCAGCCTGCTGGGTCCTCTGCTGTTCTTCATCCTGTTTAACGCAGTACGTCTGCTGACCCGTTACTACGGCGTGGCATACGGTTACCGTAAAGGTATCGACATCGTTAAAGATATGGGCGGCGGCTTCCTGCAGAAACTGACCGAGGGGGCGTCAATTCTCGGCCTGTTTGTCATGGGGGCTTTGGTTAACAAGTGGACGCACGTGAATATCCCGCTGGTGGTATCAACAATCACCGGTCAGGATGGCCAGACTCGCGTCACCACCGTGCAGACCATTCTTGACCAGCTGATGCCTGGCCTGGTTCCGCTGCTGCTGACCTTCGCCTGTATGTGGCTGCTGCGTAAGAAAGTGAACGCCCTGTGGATCATCGTTGGCTTCTTCGTCATCGGTATCGTGGGCTATGCTATCGGCCTGCTGGGCCTGTAAGTATCTTGTTGTACGCCGGGGGCTTAGCCCCCGGTTTTTTTTTACCGGAGGATGGATGACAATCACGGATCTGGTGCTGGTTCTGTTTATTCTTGTTCTGCTGGCGTTTGCAATTTATGACCAGTTTATTATGCCGCGGCGCAACGGTCCGCAGCTCCTGACTATCCCCCTGCTCCGCCGCAGTCGTGTCGATGGGATCATCTTCGTCGGCCTGGTGGCCATTCTGATTTACAACAATATCACCAACCACGGCGCGTTAATCACCACATGGTTATTATCTGCACTGGCGTTGATGGGCTTGTACCTGTTCTGGATCCGCACGCCGAAAATCATCTTCAAAGCCAGTGGCTTTTTCTTCGCCAATATCTGGATTGAATATAGCCGTATCAAAGAAATGAATTTATCGGAAGATGGCGTGCTGGTGATGCAATTAGAACAGCGGCGTTTGCTTATTCGGGTCAAAAACATTGATGACCTTGAGAAGATATACAAACTTCTCGTTTCAACTCAATGAGTTAAAAATATAACTCGTGCTATATCTCGTCAATTTTTAACCAATTCCAGCGAATGAAATATAGCACCGGCTATATTTCATTCGTCCACTTCACCGATATTAATTAACGAATCATTTACTTGTAAATTCAAATGAAAATCGTTATCATTTGGTTATCGAAATAAATAAATCCTGTTATTGTTTTATATTCTAAAAATATGTTAAGGTTGCGCCCGTCGTTGGGGAGTAGCCGATTTCCTGCCTGCCAGGAAATGTACGTGTCAACATACTCGTTGCAAAACGTGGCACGTACGGGTCGAAAAGATGTTCGATCAGGCGAGACCATAGACACATCACCGCTATACGCCATACCTCTTTACCGGGTCGCGTATGTTTACTGGGGGTAGTGATGTGTCATATGGATTTTCCCCGGTCAGGACGCATGTATGAACCTATCTGCCACGATTCTTCTTGCCTTTGGCATGTCCATGGACGCTTTCGCCGCCTCAATCGGGAAAGGCGCCACCTTACACAAACCTAAATTTTCTGAAGCCTTACGCACCGGACTGATTTTCGGCGCGATCGAAACCCTCACGCCTCTCGTTGGTTGGGGCATGGGAATGCTCGCCAGCCAGTTTGTCCTCGAATGGAACCACTGGATCGCCTTTGCGCTGCTGATTTTTCTTGGCGGCAGGATGGTAATTGAAGGTTTCCGCGCAGGCGATAGCGAAGCCTGTGAGGCTCCTCTCCGTCATGGATTCTGGTTGCTGGTGGTGACCGCTTTCGCCACCAGCCTCGATGCAATGGCCGTCGGCGTGGGCCTGGCTTTCCTGCAGGTGAACATCATTGCCACCGCCCTCGCGATCGGCTGCGCAACGCTTATCATGTCAACGCTGGGGATTATGGTCGGACGGTTTATCGGCCCGCTGCTTGGCAAACGGGCCGAGATTCTGGGTGGTATCGTCTTGATTGGTATCGGCAGCGAAATTCTCTGGAGCCACTTCGCCGGCTAATTCTCAGGCCTCGCGCTGCCAGAAGTGGAGCATAAAATCCGTCTGGCAGCTAAAAATGTCCTGCGCTCGTAGCGTTTCACGCACCTCAGGCTTTGCCCGCCACGCAAACGGCGTCATCTGCAGTAACGCTTCGGCTTCTTGCCCGCTCAGCTGCATCGGATAGGCCAGTTGTTGCTGCTGACGTAAAACAAAGCCGGGCATTGCCTCATGATTTTCCTCATGCAGGCGCACCTCATCATAAATCAGCCCTTTCAGCTCCATCAGATGGCGAGGCCCAGGCGTCGCGGTAATCACCCAGCCACCAGGGACGATCGCCCGGGCCAGCTCCTGGGCATTGCAGGGGGCATAAATCCGCACCACCGCATCAAGGCTGGCATCATCAAACGGCAGACGCTGGCTGGAAGCAACACAAAAATCCACCTGCGGGTAGCGTTTTGCTGCCGCACGAATGGCTGATTTAGAGACATCCAGGCCCCAGCAGTGCCCGGCAATACTGGCGAAGGCGTGGGTGTAGTACCCTTCTCCACAGCCAATATCCAGCAGACGTGCAGGGGTCTCGGTGCGCAGAAACTCGCAGATCGCATCGCGCAGGGGTTGATAGTGACCGGCGTCGAGAAACGCCCGGCGGGCCTGCATCATCTCGGCGCTATCGCCCGGATCGCGAGAGCGTTTGAACTGCACCGGCAGTAAATTGACATACCCCTCTTTCGCCAGATCGAACTGGTGCCGCTGCGGGCAGGTAAAACTGTTGTCGCGGCGGACAAGCGGCGCGTGGCAAAGCGGGCAACTGTATGACATAACAACTCCGGTGTCGCTAAAAGGGCGAAAGTGTAGCGCTATTCGCCCTTTCAGACCACTGTTACAACGCAGGCGGCGCGGCTTCTCCGTTGTGCATCACGATAAGATTCTCTGACCCCTGCGGCATCCCATCCGGCATGACATTTTCCAGACGCAGCACATCGCCCATGATCTGGCTGAATACCGGTGCGGAAACAGCTCCGCCATAATAGGCCCCGTTGCTGGGGTCGTTTATCACCACCACCAGCGCGAACTGCGGGTGGCTGGCGGGAGCGACCCCTGCCGTATAGGCAATATATTTGTCGATGTATTTGCCGTCCGGGCCGATTTTTTTCGCCGTCCCGGTTTTTACCGCAATACGGTAATCACGAACTGCCGCCTTGGTCCCACCGCCGCCAGGCAGAGCCACGCTCTCCATCATGTGCTCCACTTCATGCACGATCGGTTCCGGCATCACGCGGGTGCCGATCACCGGCGGGTCGATTCGGGTTATCGATAATGGGCGCTCGATGCCAAAACCACCGATGGTGGCATAGACGTGCGCCAGCTGGAGCGGCGTAACCATCAGGCCATAGCCAAACGCAAAGGTCGCCCGGTCAAGCTGTCCCCAATAGCGACGCTGCGGCATCAGGCCCGAACTTTCGCCGGTGAGGCCCAGGCCGGTCGGATCGCCAAACCCAAACGCTTTGTAGGTATCGAGAAGATGCTGAACCGGCATCGCCAGTGAAAGGTGCGAGACCCCGGTATCGCTGGATTTCTGCAGGATGCCGGTCAACGTCAGCTCCGGGTAATAGCCTACATCGCGGATCCGGTGGCCATCCAGCACAAACGGGTGGGTGTCGACCACGCTGTCCGGCTGCACGATCCCCTGCTGGAGAGCCGTCATGACCACCAGCGGCTTAACCGTCGATCCGGGTTCAAAGGTGTCACTGATGGCCCGATTGCGGAAATCATCCAGTTTCGCGTCATCACGGTTGTTAGGGTTGAAATCCGGATAGCTGGCCATCGACAGAATTTCCCCGGTGTCGATTTTAATCAGCACCGCGGCGCCAGACTCGGCCTTATTCCACTTCACGGCATTATCCAGCGCATCTTCCGTCACCGTTTGCAGGCGCTCATCAATACTTAACTGAATGGTGTGCGCCGGCACCGCCGGCACCTCGGTGATATTTTCGATCACGTGGCCATGACGGTCTTTACGCACCAGCCGCCGCCCGGCTTTCCCCGTCAGCTGACTGTTGAAACTCTTCTCAACCCCTTCAATGCCCTGGTTATCAATATTGGTGAATCCCAGCAGGTTGGCCGCCACGTGCCCTGCCGGATAAAACCGCCGCGACTCATCGCGCAGGTTAATCCCCGGCAGATGGAGTTTATCGATCCATTCGGCCTGTTCCGGATTGACCTGGCGAGCCAGGTAGATAAAACGCATGTGAGGATGAGCTTCGATGCGTTTGGCCAGGTCCCCCAGGTTAAGGTGTAGCGCCTCCGCCATCGCCTGCCAGCGCGGACCATAGCCAACGCCGCCCTTCTCCATCATCGTCTGCGGGTCGGCCCAGATGGCGCTGACCGGGACGCTGACTGCCAGCGGACGGTTTTCACGATCGCTGATGGTGCCACGCTGAACGTCAATGGGTTCTTCCCGTAACGAGCGCATATCTTCTTGTTTAACCAGGTTATCTGGTGAAATGATTTGCAGCCAGGCCACGCGGCCTAACAGGAATCCGAGACAACCCAAAATCGCTACGCACAACAATCCAAAACGGACCGGGGTGAAATGCGCGGCTGACTGATTTTTATTCTTTGGCACCATAGCTCCAGCATTATTTTGCAACCACCTGATTTAACAGGAAATCACCAAATCAGGATGCGAAACAGTGCGAATAACGGTGATGTTTTGCAACAAGGCGCGACAAAGGAGGGAGAATGGAAATGTTTTGCAATAAATACTAAAAAGCCCCGCAGAGGCGAGGCTTTTCTTACAAGATGAGTGGTCTTGAATCAGATAGCAGTAACGTTAACTGCTGCCGGACCTTTCTGGCCGTCCTGAATTTCGAACTCAACGTTCTGGCCTTCAGCCAGAGTTTTGAAACCATTACCCTGGATAGCGGAGAAGTGTACGAACACATCTTTGCTGCCATCAGCCGGAGTAATGAAACCAAAACCTTTAGACTCGTTGAACCACTTAACCTGACCTTTAATCTTTGCCATTTGCAAAATTCCTTAGACTGTTTTCTTCGCCCATCGGCGCTTACATAGATAAAACTCTGACACACTACTGCATGAGGCACTAATATAAGGTTCGGCAGAGAAGCAGTATTCAACGACAACGTGTTTACTCAGGACTTCTTTACTGAAAATGCCACACATAAACAGAACTGTACCTCGTTTAACCCGAAACGTGTTATCACATACAACGTAAATAATGGCAAGCCATTTTTAAAGGTGTCTCGATCCTTCGCACAGATTATAAGGGAATCATTTGATCACCTGCACATTTATGCGTCCTTAACTGCTGCGGACAGTACTCGTCAGCGCCCCGCTCTGGCCCAGATAATGCGCGCAAAGATTGCAACTTTTTTACCATTGCTCAACAACTTCTGTCGGTTCAACACGCCGGCATATGCGCGGTGTCCTGGGTTCGGATGTGCAAAATCATGCGCATAATGATGCACATGCTGGTGTATATCGATAGTTGAATATTGTCTTAAATGGAGCCTGTATGGTGATATAAAACCGACGCAGCGGTCACAGTATGAATATTATGGATAATACTATTTAAACATGAAGTATTAATGACAGAATTGTCCATCAGGTAATTAAAACATATTGTTATTACTTTATTTGATTTACTAAAAAGCCGTGACACTGGCAGGAAGAATTGAGATCCAGTCCACATTAACGCACAAGAATTGGGCGATCGGAGTCAGAAAAAAGATAAGAAAAAGTTATAGCGTGATGGGTTAATCCAGGTGCACACCGGGCGGTGCACACCTGTCAGCGTGTTACCGTTCAGCGACCAGACGGATGAAGTCATCCCCGTCTTTTTCTGCCACTGATGCGTTGGCAACCTCTTCCTTCTCAGGTTCATTGGCTTCACAGAGACGACGCAGCAGCACATTTTGCCGCTTTTGCTGGTCCAGTAACGCCTGCAGCAGTTCAATCTGCTCATTGGTGCGCGAACTTGCGCGATTAACAAAAAACCACAACAACAAACCAACAAGCACCAGCACGATGGAAAGCGCCAGTGAAGCCAGATTTAAGATCCCAGGATTTAGTAACTCACTCATTTCACCACCTCAAAGAGAAGGCGTTTATTCTACCACTCGCAGAGCAGAAGAAAATCCGTCGTAATAAAAATGTCTTACCAGGGGATAAATTTGTTGATGGTGCAGATGCCGCTGAAAAATTGTACATCTTGATCGCACATTACGTTAAGCATCTGAGTCCATAGCAATAAGCAACCGGCTATGACGACGATCAGCAAAACCCAGCGTAATTTTTTCACTCCACTCTCCGCATCAGTATCAGATGTTTCCAGGATAACATGCGCATCTTAAACCGTGACTAACTGTAATACGAAAGGTAAGTTTAGGAATCATAGACTTGTTTCAAGGCATGTAACTGTCAATATACCCGGCATACTTCAAGCTGCATATGTGTTGGCTGCACCCGCTCACCCCAGTCACTTACCGGTGTAAGCTCCTGGGGATTTACGGCCTTGCCGCCTTTATGCAACTTGAATTATTTAGGGAATAAAACCTTGAGAATAATGCAAACAATGAGGCAACAATGCGATTAATCATTCGTTCCATTGTAGTACTGGCCATCGTGTGGATTGGTATTCTGTTAAGCGGTTATGGGATTTTGATAGGCAGTAATGAGAACGCCGCAGGACTGGGGCTTCAGTGTAAATACCTGACCGCTCGCGGCACCAGCACCGCGCAATACGTGCACTCCGACAGCGGAATTATCGGGCTAACCGATTGCCCGGTTTTACGCAAAAGTGAAACGGTCATCGACAAAGGCTAACGCATTCCGGCAACAGCAGAAGCGTGACGCCTGCTGTTGCCGGTAAACCCGACGGCCATTCACATCAGAATGGATAGTCGTTGTATCCCATCTGTTCTGAAATTTTGCGCGCCGCGGTGTGCAGCATCTCAACATACTCGTGCAGACGCTCTTCAGAGAAGCGCAGCGTCGGGAATGAGATACTCAGGCCGGCAATCACCACGCCAAAGCGGTCGAATACCGGTACGCCGATGCAGCGCAGTCCTTCTTCCTGCTCTTCGTTGTCTTCGCCATAACCCTGCTGACGCACCTGCTCCAGTACCCCAATCAGCTCTTCCGTGCTGGTAATGGTACGGTCGGTGCTGCGCTTGTACTCAACGCCTTCCAGAATTTGCTCGACTTCTGCGCGATCGCGCCACGCCAGCAGCACTTTACCGATAGCGGTACTGTACAGTGGGTTGCGACGGCCAACGCGCGAGTACATACGCAGATTGTACATTGAGTCAATTTTGTGGATATAGACAATGCTGTCTTCATCCAGCGCGCCCAGGTGGACAGTCTCTTTCGTCAGGCGTGAAAGTTCACGCATCTGAATGTCGGCACTGCGGATCAGGTCGACGTTTTGCAGCGCACGGGCACCCAACTCAAATAGCTTCAGGGTCAGAGAGTATTTCTCCGATTCGCCTTCCTGAGCCACATAGCCCAGCGATTTCATGGTCTGCAAAAAGCGATAAACGGTGCTTTTTGACATCATGACGCGCTGGGACAGTTCGGTAATGCCAATTTCACGCTCTTCACCAAGCGCCTGCAGAATGCCAAAAACCTTCAATACCGAAGAGACAGAATCTGGCTGTTTATCCAAATCTGCAACTGCCATTTATCACCTCATCGTAACTGTTTTATAAAAATTAGAACCGGTTTTTATTATAAATTCGCATCAGCGCCCCCGCAATCGATCTTCTGCCCATTCGTTACAAATCTGCGACATACAACCGAATAATCAATGCTAAAATTATTATCCATAGAATAATACCCCCTTAAAGACACATATTTGACATGGATAAAAATATTTCTGATGGCCTGCCGACGCCCCAGCGCCATGGCGCCATCCTGACCATCATTTTGGGGTTGGCCATGGCGGTCCTCGACGGCGCGATAGCCAACGTCGCGCTGCCGACCATTGCAACGGACCTGAATGCCTCCCCCGCGGCATCGATATGGATAGTCAACGCTTACCAGATAGCCATCGTCATCGCTCTGCTGCCGCTCTCCTTTCTGGGCGACATGTTTGGCTACCGTCGGGTCTACAAAATCGGCCTGGCGCTTTTTACCCTGACCTCGTTAGCCTGCGCCCTCTCCCGTAGCCTGGAGATGCTGACCCTCGCCCGCGTCGCTCAGGGTCTTGGCGGCGCGGCGTTGATGAGCGTGAATACAGCGCTGATCCGCCTTATCTTCCCCCAGCGTTTCCTCGGGCGCGGGATGGGGATTAACTCATTCGTGGTGGCGGTGTCATCGGCGGCAGGTCCGACAATTGCTGCCGCGATCCTCTCAGTCGCCTCCTGGCAATGGCTGTTTTTGATTAATATTCCGCTGGGGATTGTGTCGCTGCTCCTCGCCATGCGTTTTCTGCCCCCCAACACCGGGCGGAGTAAGATCACCCGCTTCGACCTTCCCAGCGCCATTATGAATGCGCTGACTTTTGGCCTGCTGATTACCGCCCTCGGCGGCTTTGCGCAAGGTCAGTCCGGTCAACTGGTGCTGGCTGAAGTGGCCGCGGTCATCGTGATCGGCTTCTTTTTTGTCCGCCGCCAGCTGCAAATGCCGGTGCCGCTGTTACCGATAGATCTGCTGCGGATCCCGCTGTTTTCACTCTCTATCTGCACCTCAATTTGCTCGTTCTGCGCGCAAATGCTGGCGTTGGTCTCCCTGCCCTTCTTCCTGCAGTCAATGCTGGGGCGTAGCGAAGTGGAAACCGGGCTATTGCTGACGCCGTGGCCTCTAGCCACGATGGTGATGGCGCCGCTGGCAGGTTATCTGATTGAGAAAGTCCATGCGGGATTACTTGGCGCGGTCGGCTTGCTGGTAATGGCCGGTGGCCTGTTTGGTCTGGCGCTGTTGCCCGCCTCGCCCTCTGACCTGGATATTATCTGGCGCATGGCGCTGTGCGGTGCCGGTTTTGGTCTGTTCCAGTCGCCGAATAACCACACTATTGTCTCTTCCGCCCCTCGCCATCGCAGCGGCGGCGCCAGCGGCATGTTAGGGACCGCGCGTTTGCTGGGGCAAAGTGCCGGCGCGGCTTTGGTTGCACTGTTCCTGAATTTACAAGGCAACAGCGGCACCCACAGTGCATTGCTGCTGGCCGGCGGACTGGCGGTGATGGCCGCCGCCGTCAGCGGACTTCGGGTCACTCAGCCTCGTCCTGAGTCCTGATCGACGGCGTTCGTGCGGCATAAAAAAACGCGGCCCGGAGGCCGCGTTTTTGTCTGCAAGTACAGTGTTACTTCAGGTATTCACCGCTACGCAGCGCTTCGATACGCTTATCCAACGGCGGGTGAGTCATGAACAGTTCGCTCATAGACTTCGCTTTACCGTTAATGCAGAACGCCATCATGCTGCTGGCTTCCTGCGGCTCGTAGCTGGTTTTCAGACGCTGCAGCGCCGCAATCATTTTCTCACGGCCAACCAGCTTCGCAGAGCCAGCATCGGCGTGGAATTCACGATGACGCGAGAACCACATGGTAATAATGCTCGCCAGAATACCAAACACCAGTTCCAGCACCGTCGCCACCGCGAAGTAAATCAGCGGGTTGCCGTTACTGCTTTCGCTGTCATCACGGTTGCCGCCAAGGAATCCGGCCGCAATCTGCGCGATGACGCGCGAGATAAAGATAACGAAGGTGTTCACCACACCCTGGATCAGGGTCATGGTCACCATGTCACCGTTGGCGATATGGCTGATTTCGTGAGCGATAACGGCTTCGGCTTCGTCACGGCTCATGTTTTGCAGCAGTCCGGTACTGACGGCCACCAGCGACGCATCACGGCGCGCACCGGTCGCGAAAGCATTGATGTCCGGCGCATGGTAAATAGCGACCTGCGGCATACCGATCCCCGCCTGCTGCGCTTGCTGCGAGACGGTATTCATCAGCCAGCGTTCGGTTTCGTTACGCGGCTGCTCAATCACTTCCCCACCCACTGATTTCAGCGCCATCCATTTCGACATCATCAGCGAAACGATCGAGCCACCAAAACCAAAAAGCAGCGCCATGATCAGTAATCCGGTCATGCTGCTTGACTGAATTCCCGTCAGGCTTA
Source organism: Enterobacter sp. JUb54 (assembly GCF_014298075.1). GTDB lineage: Bacteria > Pseudomonadota > Gammaproteobacteria > Enterobacterales > Enterobacteriaceae > Klebsiella > Klebsiella lignicola. The sequence goes on along the minus strand of NZ_CP060418.1, from coordinate 673,522 downwards.
GCACCAGCCCGAACACCACCATAACTGCCAGGTTGGTCATCAGGAAAAGCGCGATTCGCATCATAATTTTCTTTTAACCTCGATTTAACAAAACGCACTATGCGATTACCCATATCGTATGGGTAGTAGGCTAATTTTCAACTATCAGCCCCTGCTAAGTCACGAGAAAAACACAACTTTACATTTTGTCGCATTGTTCTGACACCAGCACAGCTTGTTGACATTTTGTATATTCGACGAGGGAATAACCGGCGGGAAGCAGAAAAGAAAACGGGCACATGATTTGTGCCCGTTGGGTACTTATTTCGCTACCGGTGGCTCTACCGCCGGCTGCGCTTTCTCAAGGTGCGCAAGGTCGATCGCGATGTGGACCGTTTCATCGAGATACGGATCCGGCTCCTGGTAATCTTTCGGCAGATCGTCCAGTTTCTTCAGCGCCGGTTTGCCTTCACGCTTCAGACGGTCATTGATCCGCGCCAGGCGGGTCGCATCGTCTTCTTCGTTCTCTTTCTCACGCTGGGCGTAATTCAGAGAGACGATATAACGCTTATCTTTCATTGCGTTATAGCGGGCAATATCCTTCATGATGTACTGGAATTCCGGATCTTTGGCAATGCGTGCATCATGCAGCTTCAGCAGCTCCGGGTCGAAAGGCTGCAAATCACCGGATTTCACGTAGGTCGCGGCATTCACGCTATCCCACGGCAGGGCGTTATCTTCATACTGCTCGCCGGTTTCACGATCTTCGGTACCGGTTGGCATCATGATGTCCGGCGTCACACCTTTACGCTGAGTACTGCCGCCGTTGATGCGGTAGAACTTCTGGATGGTGTACTGTACCGAACCCAGCGCAGGCCAGTCAGGACGCAGCATCTGATCGTAAATACGGTTCAGAGAGCGATACTGCTGAACGGTGCCTTTACCGAAGGTCGGCTCGCCAACGATCAGCCCGCGGCCATAATCCTGCATAGCGGCGGCGAAAATTTCAGACGCGGAAGCACTGAAACGGTCAACCAGCACCACCAGCGGACCTTTGTAATAGACCACGCCATCGGTGTCGCTGTCTTCGCGCACTTTGCCGTTGTTATCACGCACCTGGACTACCGGCCCTGACGGAATGAACAGACCAGAAAGCGAAACCGCTTCGGTCAGTGCCCCACCGCCATTGCTGCGCAGGTCGATAACCACGCTACTGACGTTCTGCTTCTCCAGCTTCTGCAGCTGAACTTTCACATCGTCCGTCAGACCAACATAGAAGCCAGGAATGTCCAGCACGCCGACTTTTTCTTTACCGACGGTTTTCACCGACATTTTCACCGCGCGGTCTTCAAGGCGAATCCGCTCACGGGTCAACGTCACGATGCGGGTTTTTGCGCCCTTGCCAGCCGGCAGAACTTCAAGGCGAACCTTGCTGCCCTTCGGCCCTTTAATCAGGGCAACCACGTCATCCAGACGCCAGCCGATAACATCGACCATGCCTTTTCCAGACTGGCCGACACCAACAATACGATCGCCAACGCTAATTGACTTACTCTTCGCCGCAGGGCCGCCGGCCACCAGCGAGTTGATCACCGTATAGTCGTCGTCCATCTGCAATACCGCACCGATCCCCTCTAACGACAGGCTCATTTCGGTGTTGAACTGCTCAGTATTACGCGGTGACAGATAGTTGGTGTGCGGGTCGATTTCGCGGGCAAACGCGGTCATCACCAGCGAGAACACATCTTCGCTGTTGGATTGCGCCAGGCGGCGAATCGCAAATTTATAACGGCGCGTTAAGGTCTCGCGGATCTCTTTGTCATCTTTGCCAGTGAGCTTCAGGCTCAGCTGGTCAAACTTCACTTTGGCGTCCCACAGCGCATTCAGCTCAGCTTCGTCTTTCGGCCAGGGCGATTTGCTGCGGTCAAGATTGAAGCTATCGTTGCCGGTGAAGTCCATCGGACGTTCCAGCACCTTCAGCGCGTACTGATAACGCTCAAAACGACGCTTCTGCCCCAGGTTATACAGGTCGTAGAATACGTCCAGCTTTCCGGTGCGCAGTTCATCGCCGATTTGATTTTTCTTTGCCGAAAACTGAGCAATATCGCTGGCCAACAGCACGTTGTGGCTGTAGTCCAGCAGGTTCAGATAACGATCGAAAATTTTTGCCGAGAAGGCGTTGTCGAGATCAAACTGCCGGTAGTGAGAACGCGTAAAGCGGGAAGTGACACGTTCACTCACCGTCGCGTGCTGCGGCTCTTCTTTCAGCACCGGTATTTGATCGACTCGGGTAATATCGTCCACGGCGAACGCATGGCCTGCTATTGCTAGCAGGCCCGCAAGCGCGGTGAGCTTAAAGAGTTTGTTCATGCCTGGCCCGGCCTCCGTTTCAGAACACCAGGTGTTCTGCGCGTACAATCATTGACAAACCAGAAGTCAGCTGTACACGAACGCCATCTTTGGTGATTTCCAGAACGGTGGCGTCCATCGCGTTGTTGCCTGCTTTCACCTTCAGCGCCTGACCCACGCTTAACGCGGTCAGATCTGAGACTGGAGTCAGACGCGGCTCTTCACGCGGTGCTTTCGCAACGGCAGGACGCGGCTTACGCTGTTCGGTGCCTTCTTTGCGGCGAACCTGAGGACGTGGCTTACGCTCGCGACGCGCACCCTCTTCCTGCTGACCTGCAGCAGCGGCGGCTTCGCGCTTTTTAGCCTGCTGGCTTGCGCGCTGCGCCTGGACGCGAGCTTTTGCTTCTTCGAGCTGCTGACGGGCATGAGCAACATGCTGCTCTTCCAGTTCACCACACGGGTTGCCATCAAGGTCAACGCGGATAGCGCCTGGTTTAACGCCGTACAGATAACGCCAGCTCGAAGTATAAAGACGTAAAGCGGCACGAAGTTGGGTTTTACTGAGATTCATCTCCCCCCCAACACGCTCAACAAGATCCTGAAAAATACCGACTTTCAGGGGGCGAGCTTCGCCTTCAGCGCTAAAACACTGAGGGAAACGTTCGGCCAGAAACGCGATAACTTCTTTACTGCTATTCAACTTAGGTTGATTTTCCATGAAATTTCCTGATTACAACGGACGTAGCCAACAAGCCGCAGGCATGAACAGGCGACATTATAATGACGCCATCGCTAAATGCTACGTTATCCGTTGATTATCCTGCGACGCGGGCAAATATTTTTTGGTAGTCGGTCGCAGAAATGAGTTTTTCCAGATGCGCGACCAGTTCAGCCAGCCCCTGCTCATCTTCAGCAGTGAAGCGGCCGTACGCGGTACTGTCGATATCCAGAACGCCAATAATCTGGTTGTTCACCTGCAAAGGAAAAACGATTTCCGAATTGCTGGCGGCATCACAGGCAATGTGCCCGTCGAAGGCGTGGACATCTTCCACACGCTGTACGCGGTTTTGCGCAACAGCTGCACCGCAAACCCCACGTCCGACCGGGATCCGCACGCACGCCAGCTTGCCCTGGAATGGGCCCAACACCAGCGTATCGTCTTCAAGCAGGTAGAAGCCTGCCCAGTTGACCTCAGTCAGGCGCTCAAACAACAGCGCGCTGGTATTAGAGATCATCGCCAGAAAACTGGTTTCACCTGCCATTAATGCCTGAAAGTCACGGTTAAGATCCGCGTAAAATTCTGTTTTGTTCATTATGTAATCACTTAGTTGTCTTACTGCCAAATACGTACAGCCTAATAAAATAAGCATTAAATGCGTTCAGGCTCAAGATGAATTCAATCCTGGGTTAAGATAGTGAGATACATTCATCCCTGTACGTAATAAATGCCACTAAAAACACAACCGCTGACACCAGCGAAAAAAATGATCGTGCATGCGGTCAGTAGTCCACTGCCGCAAGCGCATTATCACCGCTGCCCGCAGTGCGATATCCTGTTCAGCCTGCCGGTGCTAAAGCGCCATCAGAGCGCCTGGTGTCCGCGCTGCAATGCGAAGATCCGCGATGGCCGCGACTGGTCGCTCACTCGTCTGGGCTGTATGGCTATCGCCATGCTGCTGCTGATGCCCTTCGCCTGGACTGAACCGCTGCTGCGCCTGCATCTGCTTGGCGTGCGCATCGACGCTAACGTTTTACAGGGCATCTGGCAAATGACCGACCAGGGCGATCCGCTCACCGCCGCGATGGTGCTGTTTTGCGCCATTGGCGCTCCGGCAATCCTGGTCATCGCCATCGCCTACCTGTGGTTGGGAAACGTACTGGGCATGAATCTCCGCCCGGTATTGCTGATGCTGGAAAAGCTCAAAGAGTGGGTGATGCTGGATATTTATCTGGTCGGCATTGGCGTGGCGTCCATCAAGGTGCAGGACTATGCGTTTCTGCAGCCTGGCGTCGGGCTTGTGGCCTTCATTTCACTGACTTTGCTCAGCATTCTGACGATCATTCACATGAATGTGGAAGAGCTCTGGGAGCGCTTTTACCCCCAGCGGCCCGCCCTGCGTCCCGACCCGGCGCTACAGGTGTGTACCGGCTGTCATCACACCGGTTTTCGCGATGCTCGCGGGCGCTGTCGGCGTTGTCATACGCCGTTACACCATCGGCGGCCGCAAAGTCTGCAGCGCAGCTGGGCCGGGTTGATTGCCTCCATGGTCTTTCTGCTGCCCGCAAACCTGCTGCCGATATCGGTCATCTACGTGAACGGCGCGCGGCAGAATGATACGATTCTGTCCGGCATTATGTCGCTGGCAAACAGTAACGTGGCGATCGCCGCCGTGGTGTTTATCGCCAGTATTCTGGTGCCATTTACCAAAGTTATTGTGTTGTTTACGCTGCTGGTCAGCATACAATTCAAGTGCGAGCAGGGTCTGCGCACCCGCATCCTGCTGCTCAGGCTGATTACCTGGATTGGCCGGTGGTCAATGTTAGATCTGTTTGTTATCTCATTAACCATGTCACTGATTAATCGCGACCAACTCCTCGCTTTTACGATGGGGCCCGCTGCGGTATATTTCGGCGCCGCAGTAATATTAACTATCCTTGCTGTTGAATGGCTGGACAGCCGCTTACTTTGGGACGCACATGAGTCAGGAAACGCCGGCTTCACCGACTGAAGCCAGAATTAAAACCAAACGTCGCATCTCACCTTTCTGGCTGCTGCCGGTGATTGCGCTGATGATCGCCAGCTGGCTCATCTGGACCAGCTATAACGATCGCGGAACCACCATTACGATTGATTTCCAGTCGGCCAACGGCATTGTCCCGGGGCGCACCCCTATCCGCTATCAAGGGGTAGAAGTGGGCACCGTTGAAAATATTTCATTAAGCAAAGACCTGAGCAAAATCGAAGTGTCTGCCAGTGTTAAAGGCGACATGAAAGGGGCGCTGCGCCAGGACACTCAGTTCTGGCTGGTGACGCCAAAAGCCTCTCTGGCCGGCGTATCGGGTCTTGATGCCCTGGTTGGCGGCAACTATATCGGAATGATGCCGGGGAAAGGTGAAGCCCAGGACCATTTCGTCGCCCTCGATACCCAGCCGAAATACCGTATCAGCAACGGCGAGCTGATGATTCATCTGCAGGCGCCTGACCTCGGTTCGCTGACCAGCGGCTCGCTGGTCTATTTCCGCAAAATTCCGGTGGGCCGGGTGTACGACTTTGCGCTCAATGCGAACAATCAGGGCGTCAACATCGATGTGCTGATCGAGCGTCGCTTCACCAATCTGGTGAAAAAAGACAGCCGTTTCTGGAATGTCTCCGGTATTAAGGCAGATGTCGGTCTGAGCGGCGCGAAGGTCCAGCTGGAAAGCCTGTCGGCGATGGTCAATGGCGCGATTGCCTTTGACTCACCTGCCAGTTCCCAAAGCGCACCGCAAAATGCCGAATACGGGTTATACGAAGATTTGGCCCACAGCCAGCGCGGGGTGCTGGTGACCCTTGACCTGCCGGGCGGCGAAGGCCTGAAAGCCGGTTCTACCCCCCTGATGTATCAGGGGCTGGAAGTCGGGCAACTGACCAAACTTAACCTCGCTCCCGGCAGTAAAGTCACCGGTGAGATGACGGTCGACCCGAGCGTGGTGACCCTGCTACGGGATAAAACGCTTATTCAGATGAAAAAACCTAAGATTTCGCTGGATAACCCAAGCCTGAGCGCCCTGCTGACCGGTAATACCTTTGAACTGGTGCCCGGCGAAGGGGAAACCCGCAATCATTTCGTGGTTCTGCCGGCAGACAAAGCGCTGCTTGAAGAGCCGGATGTTGCCACCCTCACCCTGACGGCGGCGGAAAGTTACGGTATCGATGCCGGGCAACCGCTGGTGCTGCACGGCGTCAAAGTCGGTCAGGTTCTTGAGCGCAAGCTCACGGCCAAAGGCGTCACCTTCCAGGTCGCGATTAACCCTGAATATCGCGATCTGGTCCGCGGCGACAGTAAGTTTGTCGTCAACAGCCGCCTGGATGTCAAAGTCGGTCTGGACGGCATTAAAGTTCTGGGCGCCAGCGCCAGCGAGTGGGTCGATGGCGGTATCCGCATTATTCCTGGTGACAAAGGGGCAATTCAGTCCAGCTATCCCATGTATGCCAATATGGAAAAAGCGGAAGAAAATAGCCTCAGCGACGTCCCAACCACCACCCTGAGCCTGACGGCGGAGACCTTACCGGACGTGCAGGAAGGCTCGGTTGTGCTGTACCGTAAATTTGCCGTCGGCGAGATTATCTCCGTCAAGCCGCGACGTAATGCCTTCGATATCAACCTGCATATCAAGCCGGAATACCGCCACCTGCTGACCAGCAACAGCGTCTTCTGGGCCGAAGGCGGAGCTAAGGTGCAGCTCGACGGCAACGGTCTGACCGTACAGGCATCTCCGCTGTCCCGCGCCCTGCGAGGAGCTATCAGCTTTGACGAGCTCAGCGGCAACAGCGCCAGCGCCCGGGTGGACAATAAACGCATTCTCTATGCATCAGAAACTGCCGCGCGCGCCGTCGGCGGGCAGATTACATTGCATGCGTTTGACGCCGGCAAAATTTCTGAAGGGATGCCGATTCGCTACCTCGGGATTAACATCGGCCAGATTCAAACCCTGAATCTGATTACCGCGAAAAACGAAGTGCAGGCGAAAGCGGTGCTCTACCCGGAATACGTCAACACCTTCGCCCGCGCCGGGACGCGTTTCTCGGTGATCACGCCGCAAATTTCAGCCGCCGGTGTTGAACATCTGGATACCATTTTCCAGCCTTATATCAACGTCGAACCGGGCCGCGGTTCACCGCGTCGTGATTTTGAGATTCAGGAAACGACCATCAGCGACTCGCGCTATATCGACGGGCTGAGCATCGTAGTTGAAGTGCCGGAGGCAGGTTCACTGGATATCGGTACGCCGGTGCTGTTCCGTGGGCTTGAAGTCGGGACCGTCACCAGCCTGACGCTCGGCTCCATGTCGGATCGGGTGATGGTAAAAATGCGCATCAGTAAACGCTACCAGTACCTGGTGCGCAACAACTCGGTATTCTGGCTCTCTTCCGGCTATAACTTCGACTTTGGCCTGATTGGCGGCGTGGTGAAAACCGGGACGTTCAACCAGTTCATTCGCGGCGGCATCTCCTTTGCGACACCGCCTGGCACGCCGCTGGCGCCGAAGGCTCAGGATGGTAAGCACTTCCTGCTGCTGGAGAGCGAGCCAAAAGAGTGGCGCGAATGGGGCACCGCCCTGCCGCAGTAGTCAACCTAACGCTCCGGTGTCCCCCGCCGGAGCGTTTATGCTAAACTGCGCACCCTTTTTTCTTGTGGTGCGCAGCAGTGGCTCATAACGCAGTCTATTTTCCCGAACAATTCCTCGCCCAAATGCGTGACGCGATGCCCGCGCATCTCTCCTTCGATGATTTTATCGCCGCCTGCCAGCGCCCGCTGCGCCGCAGCCTGCGTGTCAACACGCTGAAAATCACCGTTGCCGATTTTCTGCAACTGGTCGCGCCTTACGGTTGGCAACTGACGCCGATCCCGTGGTGCGAAGAAGGTTTTTGGATCGAACGGGACGATGAAGACGCCCTGCCGCTGGGCAGCACCGCCGAGCACCTGGGCGGCCTGTTTTATATTCAGGAAGCCAGCTCCATGCTGCCGGTTGCCGCGCTGTTTGCCGATGGCGAGATGCCGCAGCGGGTGATGGATGTCGCCGCCGCGCCGGGGTCGAAAACCACCCAGATCGCCGCCCGCATGGGCAACGAAGGCGGGATCCTGGCCAATGAATTTTCCGCCAGCCGGGTGAAGGTTCTGCATGCCAATATCAGCCGCTGTGGCATCAGCAACGTGGCGCTGACCCACTTTGACGGCCGGGTATTTGGTGCCGCGCTGCCGGAGTGTTTCGATGCCATTCTGCTCGACGCCCCCTGCTCCGGCGAAGGCGTGGTGCGTAAAGATCCTGACGCCTTAAAAAACTGGTCGCCGGAAAGCAACCAGCAGATCGCCGACACCCAGCGAGAGTTAATCGACAGCGCCTTTCATGCGCTGCGCCCCGGCGGCACCCTGGTTTACTCCACCTGCACCCTCAACCAGCAGGAAAACGAAGCCGTCGTACAGTGGCTGCTAGCGCGTTACCCCGAGGCGGTTGAAGTACTGCCGCTTGACGGACTGTTCCCGCAGGCCGCAGAGGCCTTAACCGCCGAGGGTTTTCTCCACGTCTTCCCGCAGATTTTCGACTGCGAAGGCTTTTTTGTCGCCAGACTGCGCAAAACCGCCGCCATTGAAGCGCTGCCTGCTCCCGGCTACAAAGTCGGCAAGTTTCCGTTTTCACCGCTGAAGGGCCGGGAAAGCGCCGCCGTTAGCGCAGCGGCCGCCGCCGTCGGCCTGCACTGGGACGACAGCCATAACCTGTGGCAGCGCGACAAAGAAATCTGGCTGTTCCCGAAAGCGCTGGAGTCGTTGATAGGCCAGGTCCGTTTTTCACGCATTGGCCTGCGTCTGGCAGAGACCCACAACAAGGGATATCGCTGGCAGCATGAAGCGGTGATCGCTCTGGCCGCGCCGGACGCCCCTTTCGAACTGACCCAGGCGGAAGCCGAAGAGTGGTACCGGGGCCGCGATGTTTACCCCGAGACGCCACCGCGCCAGGATGAAGTCATCGTCACTTTCCAGGGCGCCACTCTGGGGCTGGCGAAAAAGGTGGGTTCGCGGCTGAAAAACAGCTATCCGCGCGAACTGGTGCGCGACGGGAAACTTTTTGCCGGCCAGGCGTGATCGAGTGCAAAAATACCGCACTTTTTGACTGGCGATTTACGCCCCATTGTCTACGCTGAAAAATGTCGGCCTTAACTGGTCGTACCACAATTCAGCAGATCAATGGGGTGAGTGTATGAGCAAAACCAGCATACGTATCGGCGCGTTTGAGATAGACGATGCCGAACTGCACGGTGAACAGCAGGGCGAGCGAACGTTAAGTATTCCTTGTAAATCCGACCCGGATTTATGCATGCAGCTGGATGGCTGGGACACTGAAACCAGCGTACCCGCGATTCTTGATGGCCAACATTCCGTTCTCTACCGTAAACATTACGATCAACAATCCGATGCCTGGGTCATGCGCGTAGCCTGATTCAAAAAGAACCCGTCGCCTGAGACGGGTTATTTATCCCCGCTGCTTCTGAACTACCCTATACTGATTAACAAACCCGGACATGAGGCCAGGATGTTTGCCTTAGTTTTGTTTATTTGTTACCTGGATGGTGGTTGCGAGGATATTGTCGTGGATGTTTACGATAACGAACCCCGGTGCCTGGTCGCCATGGACGATCAGCGAATACGCCACGGAGGCTGCTTCCCCGTCGAGGATTTTGTCGATAGCTTCTGGCAACCTGCCAGCGAATACAGCGATTTTTAAATCCCTTATTGCAGCTGCACCAGCGTCAGCTCGCCGCCAAATACCGCCCCGGTATCGATGTAATGCTGATTATCGCTGTCATAGCGCTGCTGCAACGGCGTATGGCCAAACCAGAAATGATCCGCCCCATCAATCGCGCCATGCCGCCCGGCAAGATGATCGGTGAGACGCTGGCGGTTCCACAGTACCTGCTGTTCATCCACCGGCTGTAGCCAGCGGTAACGTTGTGCCGGATAGTCGGCGTGGGCCACAATATGCCGCGTCGATCCGCAGTTTAGCTCGACGATCGACGGCAGCTGGCGACAACATGCGAAAAGCGCATCGACCTGCTGGCGCTCGGCTCGCGAACTCGCCTGATACCACTGACCGCCGTTCATCATCCACAGCATTTGCTCTCCCTGCTCTTGTGCATCCAGCGCCATCTGTTCGTGATTGCCGCGCACCGCGAGAAACCAACGGCAGCCCAGCAGCCCCAGACATTTCGCGCTTTGTGGGCCGCGGTCGATCAGGTCCCCCACCGAGATCAGAAGATCCTGGTAGGGGTCGAATTTTAGGTGACGCAGTCGGGCCATCAGCAGGGAAAAGCAGCCGTGCAGGTCGCCAACCACCCAGATATAGCGCCAGGATGAGCCATCAATACGCTGATACATATTTTATACCCGTCATATTTCAAGTTGCATGAGCGTTGGCTTTACTCACGCACCCCAGTCACTTACTTCAGTAAGCTCCTGGGGATTCGTTGCGTCGCCGCCTTCCTGCAACTCGAACTATTTAGGGTATATCCTCCCAAAACATTTATCGTTAATTATCGTTCATAAGAGCCCTTCCAGCCACCTCAATCAAATTTAAACGAAACACAAATATAGTCTTCCGGGATATTAATCTCTCCGCAAGCAGCCCTTAAAATAGGGGCTAAATAACGACGAGGTATTTTATCGTGACGGACAATAGCCTGCATTCAGTCTACACCCAACAGCCATCCACAAATTTGATTGCCGATCTGGTGATGGGCAGAGTTATTCCCGCTCCGATCTGGCACAAGCGGCAATATCGCGTTAAGTTTTTGCTGCGCACGCTTTTATTTTATACCCCGACCCGGGAGATGTTAGATAATCTTTCGCTACGTCCTGATTTTAAACAGCTGCTTGCCGCACAGGTGACGCTACCGGGGAAAGTCCATCGCCAGTATCTGACCCGGGGACTCAACGCCCGCCAGCGCGCCCAGGCAATAATCAGCCACTATCAGTTTGTCGATTCACTCTCCGGCACGCCGCTGGCCGCCGCCATGACCTCTGCTAAAGAGATGCCATTGCTCGAGTTGCAGGGCAAAGATGAGGCCCGCTTCACCCTGTCGGCCTCCTCCGCCGGTAAAGCCGAGCGTGAAGGCGAAACCACGCTATGGCTGCGCGATGGCAACCAGACGCTGCTGGCCAGCGCAACGTTCAGCATCGTGCGCCAGCAGGATCGCTGGCACCTGGTTATCGGTGGCCTTCAGGGGCCGCGGCGCAACGTCTCCCATGAGGTGATTAAGCTCGCTACCCGCGCCTGCTACGGGCTGTTCCCGAAGCGCCTGCTGCTGGAGTTTATCTGGGCGCTGGCGGCCCGAAGCGATATCCAGGCCATTGATGGCGTGAGCGATAACGGCCATGTTTTCCGCGCGCTGCGCTATCGTCTGAGCAAAGGTCGTCATTTTCACGCCAGCTATGACGAGTTCTGGCGCTCGATTGACGGCGTACCGGCAGATGGCTGGAGCTGGCGTTTACCGCTGCGGCTGGAACGAAAATCACTGGACGACATTGCCAGCAAAAAACGGGCAGAGTACCGCCGTCGTTTTCAGTTGCTTGATGATTTGGCCGCGCAGGTCACCAGGCTCACGTCCCGCCTTTAATGGCGTGGGCCCGGTTTAAATCAAATAAACGCCGTTTTGCGCAACGGCGTTTGCATCCTGCACCGTGGTTTCGTTACTATCGTACCTTCATCGTTTCCGTTCAGGTAGCCATTGAAGTTATGAGTAAAGCAGAAGCCGTGCTGTTGGCTATCCTTTTAATTATTTTGACGGCTTCCCTGTGGTTTATTTTCAGCGGTGAAATCTGGTCCCTTGTCAGTTATCTGGAGACACAGCTATACCCCACGTTGGTCGCGCCAGAATAAATAGTTTTCATATTACAGTTCAACCGTCTGTTTCTTGCACCCGCCATATCATTCATTCCCGAACAAATGAAAATGAATAAAAATGACTCACCAATATCGTTTTATTCATCCAAACCTGACTACTCCAGCAAATTTCAGACAGCTCTTCGCCTATGAATCATCTGGTTAGAACCTAACGCCTTAACTAGAACCCCATTTTTGTCCAATTTTTTTGTTCTGAAATTTGCACCAGATACAGGTTTTTAAAAATTTTAAGAAAGCTCGCAGTATCAAAACGGCAAACAAAGAAACAAAAACCCACAAAGATACCATTAAACACACAAAAACAACCACTAAACATTAAATAATCCAGCATAAAAAACCACAAACAAAGAAAAAATCAATGCATTATATAAAATTACCCTTATCTGCTATTAGTCGTTATACGTTAAAAAATAAAAACCAACCTTAGTAATTGGTTTAGAAGAATTCTCGTTGTGTTTCTCTCTGCGGCTTTCACATTTAAAGAGGTTCGCCATGAACGTCAAAACGATGACAGGCAGCGTATTAAGTGGCTTGTTCGGCGCCATTGTTGTGACTCAATCTGCATTTGCACTCCCATTAGAGACCGGCACATTAACCGGTCAGGTGGGGGTACAGCTTACTATCGGAGACGGGTGTACGGTAAAGAATGGTACCAGCGCCACTGGCACCAACAGCTGGGGCACCATTGATTTCGGCAGCTATAGCGATCTGGTCAACGCTATTGACGCCGATATGTTAGGGAGCTCTGGGGCCAATGCGGTCTCAGTAACCTGCAGCGACGGTCTCAATTCAACGTTAACCCTTAATGGCGGGGAGCATAGCGGCTCAGGAACGGTAAGGAGGCTGGAGAACGCCGATGGCGATCAGATTCCCTACCGCCTCTACTCGGACAGCAGCCGCCTCACTGAAGTCACGCCTGATGGCGAGATTGCCATTGTGGGCACAGGCATCGCGCAGAACATTCCGATCTATGCGCGTATTCTGCCAGTAGATCAGGGCGCTGTAACCGCGCCGTCTCCAGGTTTGTATCAAGATATGGTTATCGCCACCCTGACCTGGTAACGGCACGAGGAAATGGACGTCATGGTACGATCGGAGTGGTTGTTTTTTCTCATGCTCGTTAGCGCAGGCGCTTGCGCTGATGTCGCCCAGAAGAGTTTTAAAGTCTCGGCGCAAATTACGACAGGCTGCTTATTAGGCAGCAGCGGTGCTCCAACGGCGGATTTCGGCACGCTAAGCTTCGGGTCGATGTCCTCTCTGTACAATAACGTCGATGTTGCCAGCTCCTCAGGGGCTGGCTCTATTGTCGTCGCCTGCACGCCAGGAATGGCTATCTCAATCGCCCTCGATTATGGCGTCAACGGTGGCTCAGCCACTCAGCGTTACCTGGCAAACGGTAGCGGTAATACCCTTGCCTATCAGCTCTTTCAGGATACCAACCGCTCCAACGTATGGGGAACTAACGCCCTGGCGTACAGCGTTGCTTCATTTCCGAACACCACCCAAACCTATACGGTTTATGGCCGCCTTTTTGCCACGAATGGCTTCCCGGCGCAGGGTTCGTATACCGATACCGTCACGGTCACACTGACATATTAGATAATAAGCAGGTTATATATGATTCGCAGTAGTGTTGCCCTGTTGTTGCTTTCCTCATCGCTATTCTCTGCCGCCCATGCCGCCAGTTCCGTTCTGGTGTGGCCGATTTTTCAAACCATCAGCGACAACGAAAAAGGCTCTGAACTTTGGCTGGAAAATCGCGGTACTGCCCCGGTCAATCTGCAGTTACGGATTTTCTCCTGGGATCAGAAAGATTCTTCTGACGCCTACGCCGATCAAAGCGAGGTGGTTGCCAGCCCTCCGTTCACCACCGTACAACCTGGACAGCGCCAATTGGTGCGTCTGATGCGCATCGCGCCCGTCGCCAGCGGCAAAGAAAAATCGTATCGCATCGTGATTGATGAAGTTCCATCTAACCAACCGACGGTTCAGACGGAGAAAAGCTCTGCCGGGTTGAAAATGCGTATGCGTTACGTGCTGCCGCTATTTACCTATGGACAGGGTCTCTCTCCGCTGAAGCTCGAAAGCCCCGTCGAACCAGTAAGAGCAAACCTGGGCTGGACGCTTTCAAGCCAGCAGGGTCGCCAGATGCTGTGTATTAAAAATTCAGGCAACCAGCATGCGAGACTTAGCGATGTGTACTGGGCTAAAAACGCAGGTAAGCGGGAAGCCACCCAAACCCAGGGACTGCTCGGCTATGTGCTGGCGCAGCGCAATGTCTGCTTCCCGGTGGCAAGCAAAACGTCAGTATCAGGAGGCCAGCGACTGTTCGCCAAATTAACCGACAATAGCCAGGCGGTGGAAATTCCGGCCATCCATTGATTATGCGGCTCCTGGCAGGGACGGCAACGGGGGGACTGCTGGCAATCGCATCGTCGACCAGCCATGCGGCAACCTACGACAGCTTACCGGCACCGATGGCTTCATTTAGCCCGAAGCTGGAGTATGTGCTGTATCTGGGGCTGTCCGTAAATGGCAATACTCTGGCTGGCACGGTTCCGGTAAAAGTGAGCAACGATCGCTATTGGGTTTCAGCCTCCGTGTTAAGGCAGGCCTACATTCCCCTTCCGGAAGGTGAAGCCCTGGTTGATGTTTCGCAGATCCCTTCGGTGCAGTTCGAGTACGATCAGGCCGGGCAAATGCTCAAGCTGAAAGTTCCCGATAGCTGGCTACCGGAACAGCGGATTGATAACACCGGCGAGCAAAATTACCATCGGCCGCTCAGTACGCCAGGGCTGCTCTTCAACTATGACTCTTACAGCCTCGTCTCGTCTGACAATAGCAAAACCACCAGCACCTCAACGGAAACACGCTTTTTCGGGGCAGCAGGTACCTTTTCCAACTTCGCCGTGATCCGGCAGAACTGGTCTTCAGGGAACGCTGAACAGCAGGGCTATATCCGCTACGACACCCTGTGGAAATATAGCGATACCGAGCGAATGCTGAGCTATCAGGCAGGCGATGTGGTGAGCGATGCCCTAACCTGGAGCAGCTCTGTCCGCCTTGGCGGCCTGCGTTTTAGCCGTAACTTCAGCGTTCGTCCGGATTTGGTGACCTATCCGCTGCTCAATCTGTCGGGCAGCGCGGAAGTCCCTTCGAGCGTGGATCTCTTTATCAATGGTTATAAGGCCAGCTCAACCCAGATCAACGGCGGCCCCTATACCCTGACGAACGTGCCCTATATCAGCGGTGCGGGCGAGGCAACGGTGGTAACCACCGATGCCCTGGGCCGCCAGGTGACCACCAGCGTTCCCTTTTACGTCTCGAATACCCTGCTACGTGAGGGTCTGAGTGATTTCGACTTTTCTATCGGCGCGCTACGCAATAACTACGGAATCAAAAATGCTGACTATGGCGCCGGCGCGGTCAGCGCCATTTACCGTTACGGCGTGAGCAACTGGTTAACGCTATCAACACACACCGAGAACCGCGAAGGGCTCGCCAATGCGGGTATCGGCAGCGATATTAGCGTCGGAACGTTAGGCACCTTAAGCCTCTCTGCGAGCGCCAGCCAGGGAGAGGGAAACGGTAACCAGTTGACCTCGGGCTATTCCTATTACAGCGGTATTTGGGGGCTGAATTATCAGCATATTCAGCGCAGCGCCGATTTCGATAACCTCAGCAGCTATCGTTCGACCTCAACCCTCAGCCGCCAGTCAGATCAGGCGACCTTAAGTTTCAGCCCGTGGGGCCGTGTGCTGGGATCATTCAGCCTGGGCTACTTCGATATCCAGGCGCAGGACAGTAGCCGTACCCGCCTGATGAACCTGTCGTGGAGTCGGGGATTGTGGAAAAACAGCAGTGTTAATATCAGCGTTAACCACGATCTGCAGGCGAACTCTTATTCCAGCATGCTGCAGCTGATTATCCCGTTTGATGAGCTGGGTAGCGTACAAATCAGCGGGCAACGATCCAGTTCAGGCGAATGGGGGCAAAACATCGCCTACAACCGCTCAGCCCCGGTAGAGGGCGGACTCGGCTGGAATCTCGCCCATTCCATAAGCGGTGATAATTATAGCCAGGCCGATCTTACGTGGGTCAATAAGCTAGCAACCTTAAGCGGTGGTTATTACGGCTCACGCGACGATCGTCACGGCTGGTTTGAAGCTGCGGGCTCGGTGGTGCTGATGGATAACAGCCTGTTTTTCGCCCGCCGAATTAACGATGCGTTTATCGTCGTGTCGACCGATGGCTACCCTGACGTCACGGTGAATTATGAAAACCGCAAAGTGGGTGCCACCGATAAGAATGGCCATCTTCTTATTCCATGGGCTACGGCGTGGTACCCGGGCAAAGTGACGCTGGATACCCTGCCCCTGCCCACGGATACCGAAGTTCCAATGGTGGAACAGCGGATCGCCGTACGGGAGTCCAGCGGCGCGCTGGTGGAATTCCCGGTCCGCCGGGTTCGCTCGGCCACGATCACGTTGGTCGATGGTGCCGGCCAGCCTTTAGCACTCGGTACCCCGGTAGAGGAAACCACCAGTCATCAGGTCAGCGTAGTGGGATATGACGGTATCGTCTGGCTTTCACACCTCAACAGAGAGAATAAGCTGGTTATCAATGCCGACAAAGGCCAGTGCGTTGTGCACTTTAAACTGCCCGAACAAACCCCTGTCCCGCAGCGGGTGGGGCCAATCAGTTGCCAATGAAAAACGCGGAGACGATGTTGAAACGCATTCTGATGTTATGCACGCTGCTGTTTTTGTTCAGCCCACTCGCTCGCGCGGATATCAGCTGTTCATTTCAGCTCACCAACGCGGCAAGCTTTGGTTCCGTTAACTCATTTACTCTCGCCAGTACGCCGCAAACGGTTAAATCGGCATCAGGTTTTGCCTGCTCCGGCAGCGCGCTGTCGCTACTCAGCACCAATACCATTAGCGCTAAAATCGTCTCATCAGATCATCCAAATGGCACGGTTCCGCAGATGATGAGCGCCAGCGGTACCGATTTTGTACCCTATAGCCTTTGCGCAGATGACAGTTGTTCTGAGGTTTATCCAATCGGCTATGTCAAAACCTGGACTATCACCTCACTTATCGGGCTGCTGGGGTTATTCAACGCCAGCGATGGTTCGTTACCCATTTTTCTGAAAATTCCGTCAGGACTCAATATGCCCGCCGGAACCTATACCGACAATATCAACATTTTGTGGGATTACAGAATTTGCGTCTCAGGTATCATCACCTGTAACTACGCCACCGGCCATCAGCAGGTAGTGCTTAACGTGACGTTGAAAGTGACGAACTACTGTTTCCTTGATAGCGCGCCGGATGTCGCCTTTGTGCCCGCCTCCCTGCCCTCCAGTTTTTCCGACCTGAGCGGCAAATTTTCGGTTCGCTGCACTAAGAACGCGGCCTTTACCGTTAACCTGACCAGCACCAACCCCACCAGCGGAGGCTGGCGCCAGCTGATGGCGACCATAAATCAGAACAGTTATGCATTGCAGTATCAGTTCTATCAATTGTCAGGCAGCGCATGGACCCAGAGCAACGACCTTAACGTGAGCGGTACCGGCACCGCCCAGGATGTAAACTACACGCTAAAGATTAATCCAGCCCAAACCAGCAAGCCGGCCGGAACCTATAGCGATACCGTCACCGTGACCGTCTCTTATTGAGATTTTAATACCGCGTTTTTCTGTAAAGGGAATGTTAAGGCGTTTTGGGTTGTGGTATAAGAAGGACAGACCGCCGGGGAAAATGAAGGATTATTTGCGGTCAGATGACATAACAGTTTGATAAACAACAGATAAAAAGAGACCGAACACGATTCCTGTATTCGGTCCAGGGAAATGGCTCTTGGGAGAGAGCCGTGCGCTAAAAGTTGGCATTAATGCAGGCTAATCGCCTTGCCTTATAAGAATAGATTACCGTGACAGGTTTTCCAGTCCGCGACAAAAGTGGTCGAATAATTCCTGACGAAATCACGGTGCCAGCAAAAAACCGCCGATCCTGACCAAGGATAACGGCGGTTTTTTTATGTGCTAATACAGCAGGATAGCTTCGGGAATCAGCAAAGTTTCTGCGCGCGTTCAATAAATGGCGCCAGACTCTTTTTTTGTCCCGGATTCTGAAGATCGTCCGCCTGGATCACCGAGATCGGCTGCCCGCTGGTTTTACCTTCCTTCACCTGCTGCTCGGCAATATCATTGAGCGGATACTGCACCAGCGTACTGGGGTTAATGGCAAACAGCGCGTTGCCCGGACGACAGGTCAGCATCACCTCTTCGCGGGTAAATGCCCAGTTGTCTTTGCCCATCTCAAAGCGGCTGACGGTGATAATTTGCGGTGCCGCCAGCGCGACGCCCGAGCTTGCCAGTAACAACATCGTCAAAAGAGTTTTTTTCATGATTTAGCCAGTTAATTCAGTAAGGTTCCCAGGTTGCAAACAGGCTGACAGCCAGCAACGCCAGTGCGCCAAGCACAATTTCTGCCTGCGTGGTGCGTACAATGAGCTGTTCCGCTCGCGATGCGCTCACCGACATA
The DNA here is from genome assembly GCF_014298075.1 of Enterobacter sp. JUb54. Taxonomy (GTDB): domain Bacteria; phylum Pseudomonadota; class Gammaproteobacteria; order Enterobacterales; family Enterobacteriaceae; genus Klebsiella; species Klebsiella lignicola. The sequence continues at coordinate 654,989 of NZ_CP060418.1, read as the reverse complement.
CGTGGCACCAGAACATACCTGTTCACCAGCGCAATTGCCACCATCCCGACGACCAGAGCACATTTGATCAACAGCATCTGTCCCCAGAGGGAATCGCGGATCAGTCCCCCCTGAATCAGCAGCGAATTCACCACGCCGCTGGCAATCGCTCCCGCCACCGCCAGATGCCCGTATCGCGAGAAGCGCATCATGGTGCTGATTGCCGACTGACGCCAGCGCCCGCGCGCCAGCCGCAGGCAATAGATGAACGGCAGCAAGCCGCCAAACCAGCTGGCAACACAGAACAGATGCACGGCATGATTAGTGCGTTGCAGCACGCCGCGAAGGCCCTCGCTCATTGCCGCATGCCCGACGCCCGCCATTAATATCAGCTGGCCGCAAAGCAGCACCAGCAGCAGCCGGGCCAGACGGCGCGGTCGCAGCCATACCACCGCCAGCGTGACCCAGGCCAGCAAAATTTGCCAGACCCAGACGCTGCCGAAACGGGTGCCGGCGACCGCCTGCCAGATCGCAGGCTGCCAGACATCTCCCCAGCCGTTCCCCATCAACCCGCCCTGCGCCATTAGCATCAGCAGGGCCGTGATGGCGCTGAGCAACAGCAGATGGCGCAGCAGCGGCAAAAAACGCTGCATCAGTAAACGACGCAGAGAGACCGGCGCCCACCACCCGCCATACAGCACGCAGCCAAAGGCCACCATCAGCGACAGGAAGTGGACAAAACGCAGGCCGATATAAATTCCCGTCAGCATCGGTTATTTCACGGTAAAGTGGTACTGCCCTTTGGTCTTGTGACCGTCAACGGACACCACATGCCAGTCGACGGTGTATGTCCCTGGCGTCAACGGTTGGGTCAAAGGAACAATCAGCTGGGTCGGGCTGCTGTCGCTGCGGGCCAGTTTTCCGGTTGCCACCGATTGCTGCTGCGGCCCGGTCAACGTCACGCCGCTAAATGACGTTTCAATACCTTCAGAAAAGTTGAGGGTCAGCGTCTCAGGAGAAGCCGCCACCGTCGAATCTGCGGCGGGGATTTGCTGTTGCAGATGGGCGTGGGCAAAGGCCGCGGCGCTGACCAGGAAACCGGCGAGAAGAGCAGAGACACGCAGCGCGCGCCCGGCAGTGATACGCATAATCGTCATTCCTTTTCGTTATGATATGTAGCACAGAGAATAACCCTGTATAATGGCGTAGTCGAGCGGCGCGTCTGAGCCTGACGACTCGCCCGAACGCTTTACGGCATCATGAAGGAGAAACCCGTTGGAAAAAAACCTGGCAAAACTTTCGCAGGATGAGATGGACAAAGTGAATGTCGATCTTGCCGCAGCCGGCGTCGCCTTTAAAGAACGCTACAATATGCCGGTTGTCGCCGATTTAGTGGAAAGAGAGCAGCCGGCGCACCTGCGCGACTGGTTCCGCGAACGCCTGATTGCCCATCGACTGGCCTCCGTTTCCCTGTCGCGATTGCCTTATGAACCCAAAGCAAAATAATTGCCATTCCCTGCGGACACCCTACCTGGCAAGGCCGGTGTATTCCCGTGCGCGGGTAACCTTGGCCAGGAGCTGCCCATGCTACGCGTAATAGATACCGAAACCTGCGGGTTACAAGGCGGCGTTGTCGAGATCGCCTCCGTGGACATTGTCGACGGGCAGATAACCAACCCGATGAGCCACCTGGTCCGCCCCGACCGCCCGATCAGCCCACAGGCCATGGCGATCCACCACATCACCGAAGAGATGGTGGCGGACAAGCCGTGGATTGAAGAGGTTCTGCCACATTATCTCGGCAGCCCGTGGTATGTCGCCCACAATGCCAGTTTCGACCGTCGGGTCTTACCCGAAATGCACGGAGAGTGGATCTGCACCATGAAGCTGGCGCGGCGTCTGTGGCCAGGCATTAAATACAGCAATATGGGGCTGTATAAATCGCGTAAGCTTAGCGTCGCCACGCCGGCGGGGCTGCATCATCACCGCGCGTTGTACGACTGCTATATCACCGCGGCGCTGCTGCTCGATATCATGAACGTTTCCGGCTGGCAGCCAGACGACATGGTGACCATCACCGGCCGCCCGGCGCTCCTGACCACCTTCACGTTCGGCAAGTACCGCGGTAAAGCGGTGGCCGAAATCGCCGAAAACGATCCCGGCTATTTACGCTGGCTGTTCAATAATCTGGATCGGATGAGCCCCGAGCTACGCCTGACGCTCAAGCATTATCTCGGGGAGTAGCGCGATTAGACGTCGGCCTGGCCTGGCAGAGTCCCCTGTGCCAGGCCAATCAGAAAGGCAAACTCCAGTGCCACGCCTTCATAGCTTTTAAAACGCCCTGACTTGCCGCCATGCCCCGAATCCATATCGGTGCAGAGCAGCAGCAGATTATCGTCCGTCTTCAGCTCGCGCAGCTTCGCCACCCATTTCGCCGGTTCCCAGTATTGCACCTGGGAATCATGCAGACCGGTGGTCACCAGCATATGAGGATAGGCCTGAGCGCTCACGCCATCGTAGGGGCTGTAGCTCTTCATATAGTGGTAATACGCTTTATCCTGCGGATTGCCCCATTCCTCAAACTCCCCGGTGGTCAGCGGAATCGACTCATCGAGCATGGTCGTCAGGACATCAACAAACGGCACCTGGGCGACGATACCGTGAAAGCGCTCCGGACGCTGATTAATGGCCACGCCCATCAACATGCCGCCGGCGCTACCGCCCATGCCGTAGCATAATTGAGGATCGCCATACCCCTGCGCCACCAGCGCATCACAGACATCAAGGTAATCATTGAAGGTGTTTTTCTTGCACAGGAACTTGCCGTCTTCATACCACTGCTGCCCGAGCTCGCCGCCGCCACGAACGTGGGCGATAGCAAACACGAAGCCACGGTCAAGCAGGCTCAGGCGGCTGGCGCTAAAGTCCGCATCTTCACTGGCACCGTACGATCCGTACGCATAGACCAGCAGCGGGTTGCCGCCCTTGCGAAAATGCTCCCGACGGTAAACCAGCGAGACCGGTACCTCGACGCCATCCCGCGCCTTAATCCACAGGTGCTCGCTGCGGTAATGGCTGGGGTCGAACCCTTTGACTTCCTGCTGTTTGAGCACCCGCCGCTCGCCGGTATCCATATCCAGCTCAAACAGGGTATCCGGCGTGGTCATCGACGAGTAACCGTAACGTAAGCGGGAGGTTTCAGGTTCCGGGTTCCAGGCAAGCCAGGTCACATAGGCCGGATCGTCAAAGGCGATCCCGACCACTTCATGGGTTTTACGGTTAATCTGGCGCAGGCTGGTTAACCCACGCTGACGCTCCTCGACCACCAGCCAGTCGGTAAAGAGCGTAAATCCTTCCAGCATCACGTCCGGGCGCGGTGGGATCAGGGTCTGCCACTGCTGCTCGTCACGCTCGTGAGTCCGGTAGAGGCCAAAATTTTTACCCTCACGGTTGGATCGCAGATAGAAGGCGTGCTGGTAGTGATCGAGGCTGTACTCGTGATCTTTACGGCGCGGCAGGAAGCACACCGGCTCGGCATCCGGCATTTCGGTGTTCAGCAAGCGCACTTCGCTGGTTGTCGCGCTGGCGAGATAGATCACCGCGAACTGCCGGGAAGTGGTGGTATGAAGACTGACATAAAACATGTCGTCTTTTTCTTCATAGACCAGGGTGTCTGAGTAGGACGGCGTACCGACGGTGTGTCGCCAGACCTGATAAGGCAGCAAGGTAGTCGGATGTTTGCGGACATACCACAGGGTCTGTGAATCATTGCTCCAGGCAAATTCCGGGGTGACGTTCTCCAGCACCTCAGGATACCATTCGCCGCTTTGCAGATTGCACAGGCGCAGGCCATACTGCCGCCGGGAGAGATAGTCCTCCGCCACCGCCATGAGGGTGTTGTCCGGGGCAATCCCCAGCCCGCCGAGGGTGTAGAATTCGCTTTGGGCCGCGCGCTGATTACCATCCAGCAGCACCTCCCATTCATCCCACTCCTGTTTCAGCACCGACTGACGCTGGTAGATGGCGTATTCACAACCCGGCTCGTACACCTGGCGATAGCGATAGCCATTTTTGCTGTAGGGGGCGGAAACCTCGCGCGGCGGGATACGGTCGATAATCTCTTTCAACACCCGATCCTGCAGGCTGCGCTGTGTCGACATGACCTTATGCCCGTACTCATTTTCCTGGCGCAGATAGTCAAGCACTTCTGGCCGCTCGCGATCGTCGTCGCGCAGCCAGAAGTAATTATCGATACGGGTATCGCCATGTAAGGTCATGGCGTGGGGGATTCGTTTTGCTTTTGGTGGCATCGTCTGCTCTTTTGCATCCTTTTCTACTACACAAAATCATTCAAGAAGCGGCTTGAAAGATGGCGTGTCTATAAGGGTGGCAAAAGTGGCCCGCGATGCAAGCAAAACCTGTTTATTTAGGTGGAAAGCGCCTGTTTTTGCGCCTGGATGTCCTGTTCGATCTCGGTGCGCACTTCCACCGGCAGGCGTAAGGCCTCCCCGAGGGCGTTGAGGTAGCTGCGTTCCATAAAATGATCGATATCGATCACCGCGCAGCTGATGTAGTACACCTCCAGCGCCTCTTGTTCGCTGTTGATCCCTTGAGCCAGACGCTGCGGGTCGAGCGGTTGAGCCAGCGCGCGATCGATCAATACCCGCCCCTGCACATCAATATTGGCGGCACGCAGCTGCTCTTCGATGTTGGCCCGTTCGTGGTCGTCGATGTGGCCGTCGCTTTTCGCCGCGAACACCAGCGCCAGAATCAACCGCTCGCTGCGGGCATCAAGCCCGGTTGAAGGTGACGCGGATGCGACCGATGGCGCAGCTGTCGGTGCTGTTGGCGATGATGCTGGCGTTGCCGCCGAGGCTCGTGCGCTCTCGCGCAATTTCTGCTGATACTTGTTCCACAACACGCTTCCAGCCACCGCACCGCCGCCGACCAGCAGCGCGCTGGTGCCATATTTAGCCAGCAGCTTGCGCGATGATTTACTGGCTACCAGCAGCCCGGCCAGGCCGCCCAGCGCGCCGGGCAGGAGGAAACTTTTCCCCTCCTGTCGTTCACCTGAGGAGGCAGATTGTCCCTGCTGACCCAGCAGAGACTGGAGTTGATTAAGCCAGTTAGACATGATTTCCCTCGTTGCATAGTAAGCGAAACCATCAGCCTAAACGACGAGATGTCAGGAAATGTGATGAGCAGATAAAGATGCGCAAATTCAGGCCGTAATCAGGCGGCCTTCACCTTGCGGGTTTTCCCGGTTGTCGCCGCGGCAACCTGCGGTTCGTCCGGTTCATCCGTCGCGACTTCTGCGGTGTCAGCCTGAGGCTCCTGCCCTGCTGTTTCTTCGTCTGATTCTGCTTCCGGCGCTTTTCCTGTCCTCAGGATGTGATGCAGGGTCTCTTTGCGTTCCGCCAGCCACAGCGCCATTTCATCACGCTGTGCTTCTTCAAGCGTCAGCGGGCACGCTACCAGCCAGTCGTTAAGGACTTCGGCAAGATCGAGCATTTTGTCGTAAGCATCGGCCTCTTTTTTGCTGGTAAACGACATTTTTTCCTCACCTTCGCGGATCACCACATATTTAATTTCAACCGCCATTGTGCAGCCTCTTTATACTGTATTTTTATACAGTATAGCAAATTTTCACCCTGGACTCAACTGACAGCCATAAAGACAGACGCAAACGTTTTCGTTTATACTACGGCGCATGTTTTTTTACTGTGGAAATGAGTCATGACGTTATTAGGCACAGCCCTGCGCCCGGCAGCAACGCGGGTTATGTTGTTAGGTTCCGGCGAGCTCGGCAAAGAAGTGGCCATCGAGTGTCAACGCCTGGGTATTGAGACGATCGCCGTAGACCGCTATCCCGACGCGCCGGCGATGCAGGTGGCGCACCGTTCGCACGTGATCAACATGCTGCACGGCGATGCCCTGCGGGCGCTGATTGCAGAGGAAAAACCGGACTTCATCGTGCCGGAAATCGAAGCCATTGCCACCGATACGCTGGTTGAGCTGGAGCAGGCCGGGCAAAAAGTGGTCCCAACCGCTCGTGCGGCTAAGCTGACCATGAACCGCGAAGGTATCCGTCGCCTGGCCGCAGAAGAGCTGCAGCTGCCAACCTCCTCCTACCGCTTCGCCGATAGCGAAAGCGCATTTCGCGATGCGGTGGACGAAATTGGCCTGCCCTGCATTGTGAAGCCGGTCATGAGCTCCTCCGGCAAAGGCCAGAGTTTTATTTGTCGCGCTGAACAGCTGGCTGATGCCTGGCAGTATGCGCAGCAAGGCGGCCGCGCCGGTGCCGGTCGGGTTATCGTTGAAGGGGTGGTGAATTTCGACTTTGAAATCACCCTGCTGACCGTCAGCGCCGTGGATGGCGTGCATTTCTGCGCCCCGGTCGGCCATCGTCAGGAAGATGGCGACTATCGCGAATCCTGGCAGCCGCAGCAGATGAGCGAACTGGCGCTGGCCCGCGCCCAGGAGATTGCCAGCAAGGTGGTACTGGCGCTCGGCGGCTATGGTCTGTTCGGCGTGGAGCTGTTTGTCTGTGGCGATGAGGTGATCTTCAGCGAAGTCTCTCCGCGTCCGCACGATACCGGCATGGTCACCCTGATCTCACAGGATCTCTCCGAGTTTGCCCTGCACGTCCGGGCGTTTCTCGGCCTGCCGATCGGCGCCATCCGTCAATACGGCCCGGCGGCCTCGGCGGTCATTCTGCCGCAGCTGACCAGCCAGAACGTCACCTTCAGCAATATTCAGGCGGCGGTGGGTGCAGGCCTGCAGCTGCGCCTGTTCGGCAAACCGGAAATTGACGGCTCCCGTCGGCTCGGCGTGACGCTGGCGGTCGCCGACAGCGTGGAAGATGCAGTGGCGCGGGCAAAAACCGCCGCCTCTGCCGTCGTGGTTCAGGGATAAAAAAAACCCGGTAGCACGAGTGCTACCGGGTGAGTACTTTACGATAAATCAGGGCGTGAAAATTACTTCGCGCCTTCTACCGCTTCGCGAGCAATGCTGGTGATACGGTCATAATCGCCGCTTTCCAGCGCATCTGCCGGTACCAGCCAGGAACCGCCGATGCACAGTACGCTGTTCAGCGCCAGGTAGTCACGGTAGTTCGCCGGAGAGATGCCGCCAGTCGGGCAGAAACGGATATGAGCGAATGGACCGCCGATAGCCTGCAGCGCTTTCACGCCGCCGTTGGCTTCTGCCGGGAAGAATTTGAACTCTTTCAGGCCATACTGCATGCCCAGCATCAGCTCAGAAACGGTGCTGATACCCGGGATCAGTGGGATGGTGCCTTCTTCCGTTGCCGCTTTCAGCAGGGACTCGGTCAGGCCCGGGCTGATAGCAAACTGCGCGCCCGCGTCGGTGACGGCTTTCAGCTGCTCGACGTTGGTAACGGTACCTGCGCCAACAATCGCGTCCGGCACTTCTTTGGCAATCGCACGGATAGCCTCAAGCGCACATTCGGTACGCAGCGTCACTTCCAGTACACGCACGCCGCCTGCAACCAGCGCTTTGGCCATCGGCACAGCGTGTTCCAGCTTTTTCACCACGATTACCGGTACAACCGGGCCGGTGGTGAGGATTGCTTCTGCAGTTGTTTTCCAGTTTTTCATCAGATTTTCTCTCGCCAGATCTACAATTCGAATCGTCTTAAAAAGTGATGCAGGTTGCGCCCTGTTCCGCTCCGGAGAGGTTCTCACGCAGCGCAGAGAACATTTCCCGGCCGGTTCCCACTCGCGAACTGCTCAGGTCAGGAATATGCGGCTGACGCGCAGCCAGTTCAGCATCATCCACCAGCAGCGTCAGTTCACCGGTCTGCCCGTTCACGCGGATGATATCGCCATCACGTACTTTTGCCAGCAGGCCGCCATCGTAGGCTTCAGGCGTGACATGGATTGCTGACGGAACTTTGCCGGATGCGCCAGAGAGTCGCCCATCGGTAACCAGCGCAATTTTGAAACGGCGGTCCAATAATACACCAAGTGGCGGCATAAGTTTATGTAATTCTGGCATGCCGTTCGCTTTTGGCCCCTGATGACGGACCACCACCACGCAATCTTTGTCCAGCATACCGGCTTCAAACGCCGGCAGTACGTCGTGCTGGCTTTCAAAAATCACCGCGGGAGCTTCGATAACCTGGTTTTCTACCGGCACCGCGGAGGTTTTCATGACCGCACGGCCAAGGTTACCGCTGAGCACTTTGGTCCCGCCATGACGAGAGAATGGCTTATCGAAAGTGGCGATGACCTGATCGTCCAGAGGCGCACTTGCCCCTTCACGCCAGTCCAGCTCGCCGTTATTCAGCCACGGCTCCATGGTGTAACGGGAGAGTCCATACCCGGCCACGGTATTCACATCTTCGTGCAGCAGGCCGCCCTTGAGCAATTCACGCACCAGCACCGGCACGCCACCTGCGGCCTGGAAGTGGTTAATATCGGCCGGGCCGTTCGGATAGAGACGCGCCAGCAGTGGGACCACATCGGACAGATCGGAGAAATCATCCCAGTTGATGATAATGCCGGCGGCGCGAGCCATCGCCACCAGGTGCATCGTATGGTTGGTGGAGCCGCCGGTCGCCAGCAGCGCCACAATACCGTTCACCACCACTTTCTCATCGAACATTTTGCCCAGCGGCATCCATTCGTTGCCGTTACCGGTCAGACGCGTCACCTGACGGGCCGCCGCGGTAGTCAGCGCCGTACGCAATTCGGCATCCGGGTGGACAAAAGATGAGCCAGGGAGCTGCATCCCCATAAACTCCACCACCATCTGGTTGGTGTTCGCGGTGCCATAGAAGGTACAGGTGCCCGGCGCATGATAGGAGGCCGCTTCGGACTCCAGCAGCGCCATACGATCGACCTTACCTTCTGCATACAGCTGGCGAATCCGCACTTTCTCTTTATTCGGCAGGCCGCTGGCCATCGGGCCTGACGGCACGAAAATGGACGGCAGGTGGCCAAAAGAAAGCGCCGCCATGGTCAGCCCCGGGACGATTTTGTCGCACACGCCGAGGTATAGCGCGCCATCGAACATGTTATGCGACAAGCCGACCGCGGCCGACATCGCAATCACTTCGCGGCTCAGGAGCGAGAGCTCCATACCATCCTGCCCCTGGGTGACGCCATCGCACATCGCCGGCACCCCGCCCGCAACCTGGCCAACCGCATTCACAGAATGCAGCGCCTTGCGGATGATATCCGGATAGTACTCGTAGGGCTGATGGGCGGAGAGCATGTCGTTGTAGGAGGTAATGATAGCGATGTTGTTACGCAACATGCTTTTCAGCGAGGCTTTATCATCCGACTGACAGGCAGCAAAGCCGTGGGCCAGGTTACCGCAGGCCAGCTGGGCGCGATGGACGGTATCCGTCTTCGCCTGGTTAATCCGTGCGAGGTAGGCGGTGCGGGTTTCACGCGACCGCTCGATAATGCGATTTGTTACCCGTAACATTGTCGAATTCATAAAGGCTCCTGAATTTTTATCTGTCCGGCCACAGTGATTTAACGATGACTTATTCGGTGAAAGGCACCAGCACTGCAGCTCAGCGGCAAAATATCTACAGGCAGTGTAATAAAAAAAGCCCCGGGGGTGAATCCTCCCGGAGCTTAAAAGGCTAAAAATTATGCGACATACTGCGTCAGATCATGTTACCGGTAAAATAACTCATCCGGATAACCTGCTGACTATTCGAATTCGTTCCAGGAACGACCATCGCGGGTAATCATCGCCACGGAGGCAACCGGTCCCCAGGTCCCCGCCTGATAAGGCTTAGGCGCATCGCGATCCGCCGCCCAGGCTTCGGTAATGGAGTCCACCCACTTCCACGCCTCTTCCACTTCATCACGACGCACGAACAACGCCTGGATCCCACGCATGGTTTCCAGCAGCAGACGCTCGTAGGCATCCGCCAGGTGAGTCTGGTTGAAGGTTTCCGAATAGCTCAGATCCAGCTTGGTGATCTGCAGATTGTGTTTGTGATCCAGACCAGGGACTTTGTTGAGCACCTGAATATCAACGCCTTCGTCCGGCTGCAGACGAATGGTTAATTTGTTCTGCGGCAGCTCCTGCCAGTTCTCTTTGAACAGGTTCAGCTCCGGCGTTTTGAAGTAAACCACGACTTCAGAACATTTGGTCGGCAGACGTTTACCGGTACGCAGGTAGAACGGCACGCCGGCCCAGCGCCAGTTATCGATATCCACGCGGATCGCCACGAAGGTTTCGGTATTGCTGGATTTGTTCGCGCCCTCTTCTTCGAGGTAGCCCGGCACTTTTTTACCCTGGGCGAAACCGGCGGTGTACTGGCCACGGACGGTTTTTTCACGCACGTTGGAGCGATCGATACGGCGCAGTGATTTCAGCACTTTGACTTTTTCATCACGGATGCTGTCGGCGCTGAGATCTGACGGCGGCGACATGGCAATCATGCACAGGATCTGCAGCAGGTGGTTCTGGATCATGTCGCGCATCTGCCCGGCCTGATCGAAGTAACCCCAGCGGCCTTCAATGCCGACTTCTTCCGCCACGGTAATTTCAACGTGGTCGATGGTGCGGCAGTCCCAGTTATTCACAAACAGGGAGTTCGCAAAACGCAGCGCCAGCAGGTTGAGCACCGTCTCTTTGCCGAGATAGTGGTCAATGCGGTAGACCTGGCACTCTTCGAAGAATTCGCCGACCTGGTCGTTGATTTCGCGGGAGGTATCCAGAGAGGTCCCCAGCGGTTTTTCCATGACCACGCGCGCCGGTTTGGCATTCAGTTTTGCTTCGCCGAGGCCTTTGCAAATCGCGCCAAAGGTGCTTGGCGGCATCGCGAAATAGTTAATGGTGACGCGATTTTCCTGATCCAGCATTTTGCCGAGGCGAGAAAACGCTTTGGTATCATTCACATCGAGGTTACAAAAATCCAGACGTCCGCTCAGGGTATCCCACAAACTTTCATCGATTTTTTCCTTCATGAAAGTTTCCAGCGCTTCACGAACTACTTTGGTGTAAGCATCTTTATCCCAGTCAGCACGTCCGACCCCGATGATGCGGGTGTCAGGGTTGATCTGGCCAGCCTTTTCAAGCTGATACAGGGAAGGCAACAATTTACGACGCGCCAGGTCACCCTTTGCGCCGAAAATGACCAGATCGCATGCCTGGGCCGTTTGCGTTACCGCCATGTCATTCTCCTCAGTTGATAGTCTGGTGCTTATGCCAGGCTATATTTGTAATTTTATTACACTGCACTGTACTGTGTTTACGAACTTCCCGAAACCCTCTGGCCCCTATTCCCGCAGCTAAACCGCACGCGGAGAAAAGTTCCGCCGACAATTTGGGCAAACGGCCTGGTGAGTTCGTTGTTTCGACCGGTTTTAAGTTAATAAAATACGACTCTGATCATGTAATGAAAAAAAACAACATTTTTTAACGTCATTCCTCCCCGCTAGCGACAGCAGAGGGGTATATTCTTGCTAAAACGCCTGATGATTTCATCCATTAATGAAATCGTTTCCACTGATGAGCGCCCTGTTACCCATGAATATGCTGGAAAAAATCCAGTCCCGACTGGAACACCTTAGCAAATCCGAACGCAAAGTGGCGGAAGTCATTCTTGCTACGCCTGCTCAGGCCATTCATTCAAGCATTGCGGCCCTGGCGCTGGAGGCTGGCGTCAGCGAGCCTACCGTTAACCGTTTTTGCCGGAGCCTTGAAACCCGCGGCTTTCCCGATTTTAAGCTCCATCTGGCACAAAGCCTGGCGCACGGGACCCTCTATGTTAACCGCAATGTCGATGAAGACGACAGCGTAGAGTCCTACACCGGTAAAATATTTGAGTCGGCCATGGCCAGTTTAGATCAGGTCCACCATTCGCTCGACATGTCAGCGGTGAATCGGGCCGTCGATCTGTTAACCCAGGCCAAGAAAATTGCCTTCTTTGGCCTCGGTTCGTCAGCGGCTGTCGCCCATGACGCCATGAATAAATTTTTCCGTTTTAATGTCCCGGTCATCTATTCCGATGACATTGTCCTGCAACGCATGAGCTGTATGAATTGCGATGACGATGACGTGGTGGTGATTATCTCCCATACTGGACGGACGAAAAGTCAGGTCGAACTGGCGCAGCTGGCCCGTGAAAACGATGCCATGGTCATTGCCATTACCTCGCCAGGCACGCCGTTGGCCCGCGAGGCCACGTTATCGATTACCCTTGATGTCCCTGAAGATACGGATATCTACATGCCAATGGTTTCACGTCTTGCCCAGTTGACGGTCATTGACGTGCTGGCGACCGGTTTTACCCTCCGTCGTGGCGCTAAATTCAGAGATAACTTGAAGCGGGTCAAGGAAGCATTAAAGGAATCGCGTTTTGATAAAGAACTACCCGTACGCAGCGATAACCCATAAAACCTGATAATGAAGTAGTGACCTATTAGACCTTCGGTTTTGTCCCGGCACAGCGACTTTGCTGGCTGGCACCACCGATTCCATGTTCACGCAACACCAAAGTTGTTTTAGTCAACGGAGTATTACATGTCCAGAAGGCTTCGCAGAACCAAAATCGTAACGACCTTAGGCCCAGCCACCGATCGTGATAACAACCTCGAAAAGGTTATCGCCGCGGGTGCTAACGTAGTACGTATGAACTTCTCTCACGGTACCCCGGAAGATCACCAGATTCGCGCGGATAAAGTCCGCCAGATTGCGGCTAAACTGGGCCGCCATGTTGCGATCCTCGGTGACCTCCAGGGGCCGAAAATTCGCGTATCGACCTTCAAAGAAGGCAAAATTTTCCTCAATATCGGCGACAAATTCCTGCTGGACGCCGAGCTGGGTAAAGGTGAAGGCGATAAAGAACGCGTCGGTATTGATTATAAAGGCTTGCCAGCGGACGTTGTGCCGGGCGATATCCTGCTGCTGGACGACGGACGCGTACAGCTGAAAGTTATCGAAGTTCAGGGCCTGAAAGTGTTCACCGAAGTCACCGTCGGCGGCCCGCTGTCGAACAACAAAGGCATCAACAAACTGGGCGGTGGCCTCTCTGCGGAAGCGCTGACCGACAAAGACAAAGCCGACATCGTAACGGCGGCGAAAATTGGCGTCGATTACCTCGCCGTCTCCTTCCCGCGCTGCGGCGAAGACCTGAACTATGCCCGCCGTCTGGCGCGTGAAGCTGGTTGTGACGCCAAGATCGTCGCCAAAGTTGAACGTGCAGAAGCCGTGTGCGATCAGGACGCGATGGACGACGTGATTCTGGCCTCTGACGTGGTCATGGTGGCACGTGGTGACCTCGGCGTGGAAATCGGCGACCCGGAACTGGTCGGGATTCAGAAAGCCCTGATCCGCCGCGCCCGTCAGCTGAACCGTTCGGTAATCACCGCGACCCAGATGATGGAGTCGATGATCACCAACCCGATGCCAACCCGTGCGGAAGTCATGGACGTCGCGAACGCCGTCCTCGATGGTACCGATGCGGTAATGCTGTCTGCGGAAACGGCCGCTGGCCAGTACCCGTCAGAAACCGTCGCCGCGATGGCGCGCGTCTGCCTCGGCGCAGAGAAGATCCCAAGCCTCAACGTGTCCAAACACCGTCTGGATATCCAGTTCGATAACGTTGAAGAAGCGATCGCCATGTCTGCGATGTATGCGGCGAACCACCTGAAAGGGGTTACCGCTATCATCACCATGACCGAATCTGGCCGTACCGCACTGATGACTTCTCGCATCAGCTCCGGTCTGCCGATTTTTGCCCTCTCCCGCCACGAGCGCACCCTGAACCTGACCGCTCTGTACCGTGGCGTGACGCCGGTGCATTTCGACAGCACCAGTGACGGCGTTGCTGCGGCTCACGATGCGGTAATTCTGCTGCGCGATAAAGGCTACCTGGTCTCCGGCGACCTCGTTATCGTCACCCAGGGTGACGTAATGAGCACCATCGGCAGCACCAACACCACGCGTATCCTCACCGTCGAATAATATTCCGCTCGCGAAACGCCTGAAACCTGCCAGCATCACGCTGGCAGGTTTTTTTTGTTGAAAGATACGTGGAAGATTAATCACCTGCAGCCCGGCGAATCACACGATCCAGCTCATTAACAGCGTGGCGGCAATCACCGTTGAGGCCCCGCCGATGCGGGTGGCAATCTGTGCGAAAGGCATCAGCGACATGCGATTGGATGCCGAGAGTATCGCAACATCCCCGGTTCCCCCGAGACCGCTATGGCAGCTGGTGACGATAGCCGCTTCCACCGGATACATATTCAGCCGTGAGGCGATAAAAAAGCCGCTGAGCGCCATCGACAACACCACCGACCCGCACACCACGACATAGCCGACGGAGAAGACCGAAACCACGCTCTCCAGAGGCACATACAGCATGCCGAGCCCAATCATCAACGGCCAGACCAGCGCGGCAGAGACAAATTTGTAGCAGCTGTGCGCCCCCAGTTCCATCGCGGCGGGGATGACTTTGGTGTATTTACACAGTACCGCCGCCAGAATCATCAACACCGGGCCCGGAATGTGCAGCACCTTCTCCAGCAAGCCGCCAACGATGAAAAAGGCACAGATCATCAGCAGTCCGGCGCCCATCAGCTGGAAGTCGGTCGGTTGGCCACTCTGCGCCTGCGAGAAGACGCGGTTATCATCATGGCAGCGAATCAGCATGCCGTCGCCGGAAAGCTGCGGACGGCGTGCGCCGAGACGAGCCAGGAAGCCGGCGCAGATGATGGCAAAAATGTTCCCCACCACCGCGGCTGGCGCCAGCTGCGCGACATAGACATCCGGAGTCTGTCCGAGGATCGCCGAGTAGGCCAGCGACAGCGGCAGGATCCCTTCCCCGATACCGCCGCCAATAATCGGCACGATGATAAAGAAAAAGGTGTGATACAGGCTGTAGCCAAACAGGCTGCCCACCAGCAGCCCGGTGAATATCGCCGCTCCGGTTCCGACCACCAGCGGCACGAACATCCGCACCATTCCCTGAATCAGGATGGTTCTGTTCATGCCCAAAATACTGCCGACCACCAGACAGGCGATGACGAAATAGAGCAGATTGGCCTCTTTCATCAGCAGATGCACGGTGCCCAGGGTATGTGGGTCAAACACGCCAAAATAGACCAGCACCGACGGCATCATCAGGCACAGGATCGCCGGACCGCCGATATCTTTCAGCACCGGTACCATCCGCCCTATTTTGGCCAGCGCAAACCCTAAGGTCATGATGACCGCCAGCCCGCCGATCATATTCTTTGGCAACACTCCCGCCATGGACGCCACCACCACAATCGTGGCGATACCGACAAACAGGGTTAACGGCACGGCGCCGACGTCAACGTTCGAAAAAAACCGCGCGGTTTGCCCACTCGAGTGAGTTTTTTCAATCGGGTGGTTCAGTGAATTATTTTTCATATCTCACCTGCATTGTAATAGCTTGCGTAGGATCGGGGCGCAATATACCCGTCATACTTCACGTTGCATGAGCGTTGGCTTGACTCGTTATTCGGCCCATCCATGAGCCTCACCCTTATCAGGGCCGCTGCGCGCAGCGTTCAAATCTGTTCCAGACAGATTTGTCACCCCAGTCACTTACTTCAGTAAACTCCTGGAGATTCGTTGCGTCGCCGCCTGCAACTCAAATTATTTAGGGTATATAAAAAATCACGCCATTAAATAAAAATTGAAATAATAATTAAAAATGAAGTGCTTTTATAATTGAAACCATCAAAACGGTAACACAGGGTTTTGCTATTAAAAAGCCAACGTCCCGGTTACCTGTCGATTTTGTGACTGAGACAATAACTCGCTTTTAAGTAATTTAATTTATTGCTGTGAAGCTAAAGTTATCAGCAAGCAGGATTCTGTAGCACCTGCCATATAAAACAAGGCGTTATTCTCATCTGCGTTATTTGTAAGTAAAGTTCCTGACGCGAAATTATTTAAACACTGGCCACTGTGATGTCAATCACCTTTCAATTCTTATGGGATCGTTAAATTAAAAAACACAACCAACCCGACATTATAATTTCAGGATCACCTATGCCGACACTGCTACTACAATCATTGTTCCCGTTAGTTTTTATCATGCTGCTCGGCTGGCTCAGTGGTAAGTTAGGCTATACCCGCCGCGAAGATGCCTCGGTTTTAGCCACCGTCGTGATTCGGTTTGCCCTGCCGTTCCATCTTTTTATCGGGGCTTTGCATACCAACCCCGATAAAATTAAAAACTTCACCTTTATGGTGGTATTAGTCATTGGCCTGATGGGGTCTTATTTCCTCACCCTGGTGATCTCCCGCTACGTGTTTCGCCACGATATCAAAACCAGCGCCATTCAATCCCTGGTGTGCGCATTTCCTGATATGGCCTATTTCGGCGCGCCGGTGCTGGCGGTGCTGATCGGGCCAGAAGGGTTCCTCGGCGTGCTTATCGGCAATTTAATCACCAGCGTATTTATGATCCCGCTGACGATAATCCTGATTCGCATGGGAGACAAAGATTCAGACGCGACCCAGCGTGTTCACGCCGGCACGCTGATCCTGCAAAACTTACTCAACGCCGTCAAAAACCCTATCGTCTGGATCCCTATTTCTGGTGTCCTGTTGAGTCTCGCCGGAGTCCAGCTGCCGCATATGCTCAGCATGCCGATTGAAATGGTCGGTAAAATTGCCGGCGGGCTGTCTTTATTTGCTCTGGGCTTGCTGTTCTACGGCGAACGTCCAACGCTGAATATCCAGACCTGCACCAACATCAGTATTAAAAACCTGATTCAGCCCGCCATGATGGCTGCCGCTGGCCTGGCCTTTGGCCTCAGCCACACGCTGATGCAGCAGGTGATTATTATCGGGGCGACCCCTTCAGCGATCGCCGCCGGTATGTTTGCCCTGCGCAGCGATACCTACATTGAATCCGCTTCATCCTCTATTTTGCTTGGCACCGCCATTGGCGTCGTTACCGAAGGCATCATGATTTACTTTATATCTTAAATATTGCGCCACACCCATATCAGCAAATACCCACGATATTATTTTTAAATAAGATTCAGGAGTCATAACATGTTAGTCACAGAAACCGTATACACTCCCTATAATGGTGCCGTCCTGCTGGAAAACCCGCTATTAAATAAAGGTCTGGCATTTACTGAAGGCGAACGTACGGCATTTAATTTACAGGGATTACTGCCGCATAATATCGAAACCATTGAAGAACAGACGGAACGCGCGTGGATGCAGTTTTGCCAGTTCAAACGCGATATTTCCCGGCATATTTATTTGCGAAATATTCAGGATACCAACGAGACGCTGTTTTATCATTTGCTGCGCGATCATATGAAAGAAATGCTGCCGGTGATTTACACCCCCACGGTGGGCGAAGCGTGCGAACACTTCTCGGAAATATATCGCCGCGGGCGCGGCCTGTTCATTTCCTGGCCGAACCGCCATCATATTGACGAGATGCTGCAAAGTTTTTCCCGCAACGACATCCAGGTGATTGTAGTCACCGACGGCGAACGCATTCTTGGCCTTGGCGATCAGGGTATTGGCGGAATGGGGATCCCCATCGGCAAGCTCTCTTTGTATACCGCCTGCGGCGGCATTCACCCCGCGTCGACGCTGCCCATCATGCTGGACGTTGGCACCAATAACGAGAAGCTGCTGGAAGACCCGCTGTATATGGGCTGGCGTCATCCACGAATCAACGACGACCAGTATATTGAATTTATGGATATGTTTGTCGATGCGGTGAAACAGCGCTGGCCGCACGTCCTGCTGCAGTTCGAAGATTTCGCCCAGAAGAACGCCAGCCGACTGCTTAACCGCTACCGCCACCAGCTGTGCTGCTTCAATGACGATATCCAGGGAACCGCCGCGGTCACTTCCGGTACGCTGATCGCCGCCGCCACCGCCGCGGGTACCCGCATGCGTGACCAGCGGGTGGTGTTCCTCGGGGGCGGTTCCGCCGGGTGCGGAATTGCCGAGAAAATCATTGCCCTGATGGTGGACGATGGCCTGACCGAGCGTGAAGCACGCAATAATATCTTCATGGTCGACCGTGCGGGACTGCTGACGGAGGAGACGCCCGACCTGCTCGATTTCCAGCAAGCCCTCATCACGCTGCGGGAAAACCTCGCCCACTGGGATACCGACGGTACCTCGCTGTCGCTGATGGATGTCGTGCGCAACGTCCAGCCAACCGTGCTCATTGGCGTCTCCGGCCAGCCGGGCCTGTTCAGTGAAGCGATCATCAAAGAGATGTACCGCCACTGCCCTCGCCCGATCGTGATGCCGCTCTCCAACCCCACCTCGCGTGCGGAAGCGCAGCCCCACGACCTTCTCGAATGGACTGAGGGAAATGCCTTAATTGCCACCGGAAGCCCGTTTGACGCGGTGGTGTATCAAGGGGAAACCCACGAGATTGCCCAGTGTAACAACGCCTACATTTTCCCGGGACTGGGGTTAGGCATCCTGGCGGCGAAGGCACAGCGCGTCACGGAAGCCATGCTCATCACCTGCAGTAAAACCCTTGCCGCTCATTCCCCATTAGTCACCACAGGGCAAGGCGGATTGCTTCCGCCGGTGGAGCAGATCGAGATGATTTCCAGAGCCATTGCCATGGACGTGGCTCGGGTAGCCCAGCAAGAAGGCGTCGCCCCCGACATCAGCGAAGAGCAGCTGGCCGTCAGTATCGATAAAACCTTCTGGCGAGCGCGCTATACCTCGTATAAACGCTCGGCGCTGTAACGCCCTACGTTAACCCTGCGGGAAGCGCCCGTGCTTCCCGCGAGTCCAAGGAACCGCGCATGTTCAATGTGCTTGTTGTTGATGATGATGCCATGGTCGCCGGGCTGAACCAGCTGTTTATCAGCCGGGTCGCCGACTTTCACTGCTGCGGCATCGCCTCGACGATTGGTGAAGCAGAGCAGATGCTGAGCCAGTTACCGCAGATCGACCTGGTGCTGCTGGATGTCTATATGCAGCACGAAAATGGGCTCAGCCTGCTGCCTGTCCTGCGCGCCAGCGGCCGTCATATCGATACGATCATGATAACGTCCGCCGCCGATGCCTCGACCGTCCAGACGGCGATGCGCTACGGCGTGGTCGATTATTTGATTAAACCGTTTCAGTTTCCACGCTTTGAGGAGGCGCTGCTGACGTGGCGTAAGCGCCATATGCTTCGGCAGGCCAAAAGCAGCTATGTACAATCGGAGGTTGATGATTTACTGCGCAGCAGCCTGCCGCGGCAGGAAGGCAACCGCCGGCTGCCAAAGGGGTTAACGCCGCAAACGCTGCGTCTGGTGTGCCGCTGGATTGATACGCATCAGGCACGCGACTTTTCAACCAATGAACTGGCTGCGGCACTGCTTATCTCGCGGGTATCGTGCCGCAAATATCTGATCTGGCTTGAACAGACGGGCATCCTCTATACCACCAACCACTATGGCATGACCGGTCGCCCGGAGTATCGTTACCAGTTGATCGGCGAGCATGTTGCCCTGCTCAGACAATACAGCCAATGAACCGCGCAGGCCCATTGGCTGTTGTCGATGATGCCAACGAAGTGGCATGCAGGTGCTATTTGTTTTTCGGATACAGCTCTTTGCGCTTATACGGTTCGGTTTCACCCGGCTTACGGGTCTTCAGCAGTTTGAGGATCCAGGTATATTGCTCGGTGTTCGGTTTGACGAAAATTTCCACCTCTTCGTTCATCCGCCGCGCAATCGTCCGATCGTCAGCCTCCAGCAGATCGTCCATCGGCGGGCGTACCAGCACCGTCAGGCGGTGGGTTTTACCATCATAGACCGGGAATAGCGGCACTACGCGGGCGCGGCAGACTTTCATCAGCCGGCCAATCGCCGGCAAGGTCGCTTTATAGGTTGCGAAGAAGTCGACGAACTCGCTGTGTTCTGCGCCGTGATCCTGATCGGGCAGATAGTAGCCCCAGTAGCCCTGGCGCACCGACTGAATAAAGGGTTTGATGCCGTCGTTACGGGCATGCATACGCCCACCGAAGCGGCGGCGAACGGTATTCCAGACATAGTCGAACACCGGGTTTCCCTGGTTATGGAACATCGCCGCCATTTTCTGGCCGCCTGATGCCATTAACATTGCCGGAATATCCACGCCCCAGGCGTGCGGCACCAGGAAGATCACTTTCTCGTTATTGCGCTGCAGCTCGTCGATGATCTCTTTGCCCTGCCAGTCGACGCGGGAGAGAATTCGTTGCGGATCGCGCAGGCCCAGCTCGGCCATCATCACCATTGCCTGCGGTGCAGCCATATACATGTCATCAATGATGGCTTCGCGTTCTTCTTCGCTTTTTTCCGGGAAGCAGTACAGCAGGTTGATCTGCGCCCGACGGCGCGAGCTCTTCGCCAGTCGACCCACCGCACGCCCGAGTTTCCCGAGGATCGGATCGCGAAACGCGGGCGGCGTCAGGGCGATACCGGCAAACGCAAAGACCCCTAACCAGGCACCCCAGTAGCGCGGAAGTAAAAAGGATTTCTCAAATGTTGGAATAAATTCACTGTTATTTTTTTTCGTTTCCATGCCCAGTCCACAGCTGTACTAATAAGGGGGGAATCCCGTAAAACGGCATATCGCAGCCACCAGGCCGTAACCCGACGTATTCTGGATATAGTTTAGCGATACGATGGGGAACCTACAAAAGAAAAAGCCGGTGCGCAACGGGCACCGGCTTCGAGTGACGATGGCTTAGTCAAATCGCAACTGCGGGATGACCTGTTTCACCTGCGCCAGGTAATCTGTGCGATCGGAACCGCTCAGGCCTTCTGTACGCGGCAGTTTCGCCGTCAGCGGGTTAACCGCCTGCTGGTTAATCCATACTTCATAGTGCAGATGCGGGCCGGTAGAGCGCCCGGTGTTGCCGGACAGCGCAATACGGTCGCCACGTTTAACTTTCTGTCCCGGTTTCACCAGCAGCTTACGCAGGTGCATATAGCGGGTGGTGTAGGTGCGACCATGACGCAGAGCGACATAGTACCCCGCCGCGCCGCTGCGCTTAGCGACCACGACTTCACCATCACCTACCGCGAGAACCGGCGTCCCCTGCGGCATCGCAAAATCAACGCCACGGTGTGGCGCGACACGCCCGGTTACCGGGTTCAGACGACGCGGGTTAAAGTTCGAAGAAACGCGGAACTGACGAGCCGTCGGGAAGCGCATAAAGCCCTTCGCCAGGCCGGTACCGTTACGGTCGTAGAACTTACCGTCTTCGGCGCGGATCGCGAAGTAATCCTTGCCGTCCGAGCGCAGACGCACGCCCAGCAGCTGGCTCTGCTCACGCTTGCCGTCAAGCATTTCGCGCGACATCAGTACCGAGAACTCATCGCCTTTTTTCAGCTTGCGGAAGTCCATCTGCCACTGCATTGCTTTAATCACCGCACTGACTTCGGTACTGGTCAGCCCTGCAGAACGCGCGCTGGCAACAAAGCTGCCACCGACGGTGCCTTTCAGCACGCTGTTGACCCAATCGCCGTTTTGCAGCTCACTGCTCATTTTGAAGCCATTTGCTACCCGGTTATAGGTGCGCGTTTCGCGGCGCGACATCTCCCAGGTCAGGCTCTGCAGATCGCCGTCGGCGGTGAGCGTCCACGACAGCTGTTGACCGATTTTCAGGTTACGCAACGCTTTGTCAGCAGAAGAGAGCTGGGCAATATCGCCCATATCAATGCCGTACTGGTTGAGGATGCTGCTCAGGGTATCGCCGGTGGAAACCACGTATTCATGGCCGTTGGCGTCGCTATCGGCTTTGTCGTCCAGCTCATCCTGAGGAATCGCCTCTTCTTCCTGCGGCGCCTGATCGATAGGTTCAGAAGCTTCCGGCAGCAGCGAGCGTATTTCGCTCTTTTCCAGCTCAATTGTCCTGACAATAGGGGCTGATTCCGGATGGTAGATGTAGGGTCGCCAGACGGCGACCGCTAATGTCAGTACGCTCAACGACCCCAGCATGACGCGGTGAGGTCGTGGCAAATTGTTGAATGCCTGAGTGACAGCACGGGCTATCTGTTGCACGTATTCACTTCCTCGTTAATCTCCTTTCAGGCAGCTCGAATACTGTTTCGCCAGTTGTTCCAGAAACTGCGGGTAACTATCTTTACCCAGCTTAATTCCTGTCCCTAACGGATCCAGAGTCCCCATACGCACAGAGGTGCCCCTGGCAACAGCTTCTATAACGGCTGGCCTGAACTGTGGCTCAGCAAAAACGCAAGTCGCTTTCTGCTCAACCAACTGTGTTCTGATTTCGTGTAAACGCTGCGCACCAGGCTGTATTTCAGGGTTAACGGTGAAATGACCAAGTGAAGTCAGACCGTAGTGTTTTTCAAAGTAGCCATAGGCATCATGAAAAACGAAATACCCTTTCCCTTTCAGCGGTGCGAGCTCGTTACTTACCTGTTTATCGGTCGCGGCTAATTGTGCCTCAAACGCGCTCAGGTTTGCGTCAAGCCTGGCTCGACTCTGGGGCATAAGTTCCAATAATTTATCGTGGATTGCAACCGCCGAAAGCCGCGCTATCTCTGGGGATAACCACAAATGCATATTGTAAATACCGTGATGGTGATCGCCGTCACTTTTTTCCCCTGCGCCATGGTCGTGGCCGTGATCGTCATCATCATCATCTGCCCCTTTCATGAGCAGCGGTTTCACCCCATCCAGTTGCGCAATGGTCACCTTTTTATTCGGCGCAATGCTTTGCGTCGACTTATCCATAAACGCCTCCATTTCTGGACCAATCCAGACCACTAAGTCTGCGTTCTGTAAGCGTTTTGCATCGGAAGGTCGTAGAGAATAATCATGCTCTGATGCGCCGTCCGGCAGCAGTACCTGGGTCTCCGTGACCCCATCGGCGATAGCGGAAGCGATAAAGCCCAAAGGTTTCATCGAGGTAACCACAGCCGCATTAGCGACGGAGGCGTGGGTGAACAAAAAAACGGCGCTAAGTCCAGCGCAAAGAAGCGTATTTTTATGTAACATAATGCGTCTAATCATCGTAATGAACAAGAAAGATGTGATATTATAACATTCACTGACTTGTGCAACTCCTAATTTGACATGACTAATCTTGTAACGCTGGAAAACGTCTCGGTCGCCTTCGGCCAACGGCGCGTACTGTCTGACATTTCGCTGACCCTAAAACCCGGCAAAATTTTGACCTTACTCGGCCCCAATGGTGCCGGAAAATCGACCCTTGTGCGGGTGGTTCTTGGACTGGTAGCACCGACCGACGGTGTTATCAAGCGCGAGAGTCATCTGCGCATTGGCTACGTCCCGCAAAAATTACATCTTGATGCCACGATGCCGCTGACCGTCAGCCGGTTTTTGCGTTTGCGCCCTGGTACGCATAAGCAGGATATCCTGCCGGCGCTGAAACGAGTCCAGGCCGGGCATCTGATTGAAGCCCCGATGCAAAAGCTCTCCGGTGGCGAAACCCAACGCGTGCTGTTAGCCCGTGCGCTGCTGAATCAGCCGCAGCTGCTGGTGCTCGATGAGCCAACCCAGGGGGTTGATGTGAACGGTCAGGTCGCCCTGTACGATCTGATTAACCAGTTGCGCCAGGAGCTTGATTGCTCGGTGCTGATGGTCTCTCACGACCTGCATCTGGTGATGGCGAAAACCGATGAGGTGCTGTGCCTGAATCAGCACATTTGCTGCTCCGGTACGCCGGAAGTGGTCTCCATGCATCCGCAGTTTATCTCGATGTTTGGTCAGCGCGGTGCGGAACAGCTGGGTATTTACCGCCATCACCATAATCACCGCCATGACCTGCAGGGGCGGATTGTACTGCGTCGGGGAAATGAGCGCTGATGATTGAATTACTGTTACCCGGCTGGCTGGCCGGGATGATGCTCGCCTGTGCGGCTGGCCCGCTGGGATCGTTTGTGGTCTGGCGCCGCATGTCTTATTTCGGCGATACCCTGGCCCATGCCTCTTTGCTGGGCGTGGCCTTCGGCTTGCTGCTGAACGTTAACCCGTTTTATGCGGTGATCGCTGTCACTCTGATGCTGGCGGCGGGCCTGGTGTGGCTGGAGAAGCGCCCACATCTGGCGCTCGATACGTTGCTGGGGATTATGGCGCACAGCGCGCTGTCGCTGGGCCTGGTGGTGGTCAGTCTGATGTCGAATATCCGCGTCGACCTGATGGCCTACCTGTTTGGTGATTTGCTGGCGGTGACGCCGGATGATTTGATCGCTATCGCTATCGGCGTGGTGATCGTGCTGGCGATCCTGCTGTGGCAATGGCGCAACCTGCTGTCAATGACCATCAGTCCTGACCTGGCGTTTGTCGATGGCGTGAAGCTGCAGCGGGTGAAATTGCTGTTGATGCTGGTTACCGCATTGACCATTGGTGTGGCGATGAAATTCGTCGGCGCATTGATTATTACCTCGCTGCTGATTATTCCGGCAGCAACGGCACGTCGCTTTGCCCGCACGCCGGAGCAAATGGCCGGTGTTGCCGTTGGCGTTGGGATGGTGGCGGTTACCGGAGGGCTGACCTTCTCGGCCTTTTATGACACCCCTGCCGGTCCGTCGGTGGTACTGTGCGCTGCGCTGTTGTTTGTCTTCAGCATGATGAAGAAAAACAGCGCCTGAACCCGCAGCTTTCCCCGGTAGCACTGGTGCTTACCGGGGAATTAATACTGATTTTTCCGGCCTTATGGCATCTCGGGTGGCGTGATGCCGAAGTGGTTCCAGGCGCGTACCGTCGCCATTCGGCCACGCGGTGTACGCTGTAAAAAGCCTTGCTGAATCAGATACGGCTCAAGAACGTCCTCGATAGTTTCCCGCTCTTCACCAATCGCCGCCGCCAGGTTATCCAGGCCGACGGGACCGCCAAAGAACTTATCGATTACCGCCAGCAGCAGCTTACGGTCCATGTAATCGAACCCTTCGGCATCGACATTCAGCATATCCAGCGCCTGAGCGGCAATGTCCATTGAGATGCTGCCATCGTGGCGCACTTCGGAAAAGTCACGAACCCGGCGCAGCAGACGGTTGGCTATACGCGGCGTACCGCGCGCGCGACGTGCCACTTCCAGTGCCCCTTCATCGCTCATTTCCAGCCCCATATGCCGGGCGCTGCGGCTCACGATATGCTGCAGGTCAGCCACCTGATAGAACTCGAGGCGCTGGACGATCCCGAAGCGGTCACGCAGCGGCGACGTCAATGACCCCGCGCGCGTGGTGGCACCAATCAAGGTAAACGGTGGCAGATCGATTTTGATAGAACGCGCCGCCGGCCCTTCACCGATCATGATATCCAGCTGGTAGTCTTCCATCGCCGGATACAATACCTCTTCCACCACCGGGGAAAGACGGTGAATTTCATCAATAAACAGCACGTCATGGGGTTCGAGATTGGTCAGCATAGCGGCCAGGTCACCCGCTTTCTCCAGCACCGGGCCAGAGGTGGTGCGCAGATTAACGCCCATCTCGTTGGCAACGATGTTGGCCAGCGTGGTTTTCCCCAGCCCCGGAGGACCAAAGATCAGCAGGTGATCGAGGGCATCGCCGCGCAGTTTTGCCGCCTGGATGAAGATCTCCATTTGCGAACGCACCTGCGGTTGCCCGACATATTCTGCCAGCAATTTAGGGCGGATTGCGCGATCGGCCGACTCTTCAAACCCGGTGCTGTCTGCCGATACCAGCCTGTCTGCTTCAATCATCCCTTACCTCACAACGCGGCGCGGAGCGCTTCGCGAATTAGCGTTTCACTGTTGGCATCCGGACGGGCGATTTTGCTCACCATCCGGCTGGCCTCTTGAGGTTTATAGCCCAGCGCCACCAGCGCAGCAACCGCTTCCTGCTCGGCGTCATCATCAGACGGACCGGCCGGCGAAGTCAGCACCAGATCGGCGGCTGGCGTAAACAGGTCGCCATGCAGGCCTTTAAAGCGATCTTTCATTTCGACGATCAGGCGCTCTGCGGTTTTCTTACCGATGCCCGGCAGTTTCACCAGCGCCGCCAGCTCTTCGCGTTCGACGGCGTTGACAAACTGCTGCGCCGACATGCCGGAGAGGATCGCCAGCGCCAGTTTTGGCCCGACGCCGTTGGTTTTAATCAGTTCTTTAAACAGGGTGCGCTCCTGTTTGTTATTAAAGCCATACAGAAGCTGCGCATCTTCGCGAACGACAAAGTGGGTAAAGACGATAGCCTCGTTGCCCACTTCCGGCAGTTCATAAAAACAGGTCATCGGCATATGAACTTCATAGCCCACGCCTCCCGTTTCCAGTAAGACCAGCGGGGGTTGTTTTTCGAGAACGATGCCTCTGAGTCTGCCTATCACATGGTGCTCCTGCGTTAAGGGCTAAAGTATCTGCGGTATCATAAAAAAAGGCTGGATAAATATCCAGCCTGATTTGAGGTTATCGTAGGCGTCCACGCGCCAGATTGAGCCGCGTCTCGCTGATTTGAGCCGCATTCTGACTGACGTGGCAGTGGGTAATGGCAATCGCCAGGGCATCCGCCGCATCCGCCTGGGGATTGGCGGGAAGCTTAAGCAACGTGCGCACCATGTGCTGCACCTGACTCTTTTCCGCGCTACCGATACCTACCACGGTTTGCTTCACCTGTCGCGCGGCATACTCAAAGACCGGCAGGTCCTGATTTGTCGCCGCAACAATCGCCACACCGCGTGCCTGCCCCAGCTTCAACGCTGAGTCGGCGTTTTTCGCCATAAACACCTGTTCAATGGCGAAATAATCCGGCTGGAACTGGGTGATGATTTCCGTCACGCCAGCATAAATCAGCTTCAGTCGCGACGGCAGGTCGTCAACTTTGGTGCGGATACAGCCGCTGCCAAGGTAACTTAACTGCCGCCCGACCTGGCGGATAACGCCATAGCCGGTGATGCGCGAGCCCGGGTCAATGCCGAGAATAATAGCCATCACGCCTCTCCGGTAATAACTAACTCCTGAGATCCTGAATATTTCAGTTCACAGCCAGACGACCACCCGGCGAATCCCCTGCAACGTAGATTAACTACGTGACCGGGGACAACGAGGAGAGCCGACACCGCTGTGGGCTGAAAGATTACGGGAATCACAGCGTTGCGGCGACCTCATCAGAGATCTCGCCGTTGTGATACACTTCCTGCACGTCGTCGCAATCTTCCAGCATATCGATCAGACGCAGCAGTTTCGGCGCGGTTTCCGCATCCATATCGGCTTTCGTCGATGGGATCATGGAGACTTCCGCAGCGTCCGCTTTCAGCCCAGCGGCTTCCAGCGCGTCACGTACGCTACCCATCTCTTCCCATGCGGTATAGACGTCGATCGCGCCGTCGTCATAGGTCACCACGTCTTCAGCACCGGCTTCCAGCGCCGCTTCCATGATCACGTCTTCATCGCCAGCTTCAAAAGAGATAACCCCTTTTTTGCTAAACAGATAGGCCACGGAACCATCGGTGCCAAGATTGCCGCCGGTTTTGGTGAACGCGTGACGCACTTCGGCAACGGTACGGTTGCGGTTATCACTCAGACATTCAACCATGACCGCGGTGCCGCCAGGGCCGTAACCTTCATAGATGATGGTTTCCATGTTCGCGTCGTCATCGCCACCGACACCACGCGCGATCGCACGGTTCAGGGTGTCACGCGTCATGTTGTTGGACAGCGCTTTATCGACAGCCGCGCGCAGACGTGGGTTAGAGGCGATGTCGCCGCCGCCCAGACGTGCAGCGGTAACCAGCTCACGAATGATTTTAGTAAAGATCTTACCGCGCTTCGCATCCTGTGCTGCTTTGCGGTGCTTGGTGTTGGCCCATTTACTGTGACCTGCCATAAATAATATCTCCAAAAAAGCCTTTTCCCGACCGCTAAAAGTCCGGGGAAAATTAGTTGGCGTTAATTACAAATTCTTCAATCGCCTGCCGGTTGCTCCACGACTTGGTTAATGCGGCGGCTTCCGTCGCATTAACCCAGCGGTAATCCAGGTGCTCAGTAAAGACAATCTGGCGTTCATGCGGGAGCGCAAGACTGAACCAATATTCAGTATTGCGCTCAACGCCCGGCGCGTAGCGATGACGTAAATGCGAAAATATTTCGAAATCCACCGTGCGCTGACAGTCAATTAAGGTCAGTTGCTCGTGAGCAACGTCAATTGCGACCTCTTCCTTTACTTCACGCACGGCGGCTTGCGCTGCGCTCTCCCCCGCTTCCAGACTGCCGGTAACCGACTGCCAGAAAGCAGGATCGTCGCGTCGCTGCAACATCAGCACCCGCTTTGTATCTTCGGCATAAATGACCACCAGAACAGAAACGGGAAGCTTGAATGACATCTTACTTATTCTCCGGAGACTCTTTTGTCTCTTTCGCCACAACCTGGATACCTAACTCACCCAGAGACGCAGGATTCGCGAAGCTCGGCGCTTCCGTCATCAGACAGGCCGCTGCCGTGGTTTTCGGGAAGGCGATAACGTCACGGATGTTGTCGGTACCGGTCAGCAGCATGGTCAGACGGTCCAGACCGAAGGCCAGGCCGGCGTGCGGCGGAGTGCCGTACTTCAGGGCGTCGAGCAGGAAGCCAAACTTCTCACGCTGTTCTTGTTCATTAATGCCAAGAATGCCGAAGACGGTCTGCTGCATGTCGCCGCTGTGAATACGTACGGAACCGCCGCCCACTTCGTAGCCGTTGATAACCATATCGTAAGCGTTCGCAATCGCGGTTTCCGGTGCCGCTTTCAGTTCGTCCGCGGTCATGTCTTTCGGCGAGGTGAACGGGTGGTGCATCGCGGTCAGGCCGCCTTCACCATCGTCTTCGAACATCGGGAAGTCGATAACCCACAGCGGCGCCCATTTGGCTTCGTCGGTGATGCTCAGGTCTTTACCCAGCTTCAGACGCAGCGCGCCTAGCGCATCGGCAACCACTTTCTTGTTGTCGGCGCCGAAGAAAATCATGTCGCCATCCTGAGCCGCGGTACGCTCAAGGATTGCTTCAACGATCTCAGCGTTGAGGAATTTCGCCACCGGGCTGTTGATGCCTTCGAGGCCTTTCGCGCGCTCGTTGACTTTCATGTAGGCCAGGCCTTTGGCGCCGTAGATCTGCACGAACTTGCCGTATTCATCAATCTGCTTACGGGTCAGTGCAGCCCCACCCGGAACGCGCAGCGCGGCAACGCGGCCTTTGGCGTCGTTCGCCGGGCCGGAGAAGACCGCAAACTCAACCGCTTTCACCAGATCGGCAATATCGACCAGCTCCATCGGGTTACGCAGATCCGGTTTATCAGAACCGTAACGGCGCTCGGCTTCGGCAAAGGTCATGATCGGGAACGCGCCCAGATCGACACCTTTGACGTCCAGCCACAGTTGATGCACCAGCGCTTCCATCACTTCACGCACCTGCGGCGCGGTCATAAAGGAAGTCTCGACGTCGATCTGGGTGAATTCCGGCTGGCGGTCAGCACGCAGGTCTTCGTCACGGAAGCATTTTACGATCTGATAGTAGCGGTCAAAACCGGACATCATCAGCAACTGTTTGAACAGCTGCGGAGACTGCGGCAGCGCGTAGAATTTTCCTTTATGAACGCGGGACGGCACCAGGTAATCACGCGCGCCTTCCGGCGTGGCTTTGGTCAGCATCGGCGTTTCGATGTCGAGGAAGCCGTGATCGTCCATAAAGCGACGCACGAAGCTGGTGATTTTGGCGCGCGTCTTCAGGCGATTAGCCATTTCCGGACGACGCAGGTCGAGATAGCGGTACTTCAGACGCGCTTCTTCGGTGTTAACGTGGTTGGAATCCAGCGGCAGTGATTCTGAACGGTTGATGATAACCAGGTCAGACGCCAGCACTTCGATTTCGCCGGTCGCCATATCGGCGTTGACGTTTTTCGCATCACGCGCACGCACGGTGCCGGTGACTTTAATGCAAAACTCATTACGCAGTTCGGAAGCCAGCTTTAAGGCTTCGGCCGTGTCCGGATCGAAGAACACCTGCACGATGCCTTCGCGGTCACGCATATCGATGAAGATAAGGCTGCCGAGGTCACGGCGGCGGTTGACCCAACCACACAGAGTCACCTGCTGCCCGACGTGGGACTGACGCAGCTGCCCGCAATATTCTGTACGCATGAGATATCCCTTAACTTAGCCGCAGGCGGATTGTTGCCTGCCTCGCAGGCGACGGAGTCGCAGCTTTAGCTGAATGTCACAACTGAATGTGTCACAACTGAATGAAAAAAGGCGGTCATTATAATGGAATTTCCGCCGCACGATAAGCCCGACGCAGTTTGTACGCTGCTTTGCTGTACGCTTATTGTCCGTGCTCACAAAAATTAACAATAATTGTTAGCCAAAAGCGCGTTCGGCAACGGTATTGTAACGGGCAAACGACATAACAAGATACGGGGTTACCATGTTAGAACTCAATGCGAAAAAAACCGCTCTCGTTGCCATCGACCTGCAGGAAGGCATTCTGCCTTTTGCCGGTGGGCCACACCGCGCTGAGGACGTCGTTACGCGTTCAGCCCGCCTGGCGGAAAAATGCCGTGAGCTGGGAGCGCCGGTGATTCTGGTGCGCGTTGGCTGGTCCAATGATTTCGCCGAAGCGCTGAAGCAACCGGTTGACGCCCAGACCGGCGCACACGCGCTGCCGGAGAACTGGTGGAGCTGGCCGGCTGCATTAGGCAAACAGGACAGTGATATTGAGGTCACCAAACGCCAGTGGGGCGCCTTCTATGGCACCGATCTCGAGCTGCAGCTGCGCCGTCGCGGCATCGACACCATTATCCTCTGCGGTATCGCCACCAATATCGGCGTGGAATCCACCGCCCGTAATGCCTGGGAGCTGGGCTTCAACCTGGTTATCGTTGAAGATGCCTGCAGCGCGCCGTCTGCGGAACAACATCAGGGCAGCATGACGAATATCTTCCCGCGTATTGCCCGGGTGCGCAGCACTGAGGATGTCCTCGCCGCCTTATGATCTATATTGGGCTCCCGCAATGGTCGCACCCGAAATGGGTGCGGCTGGGCATCACCAGTCTTGAAGACTACGCTCGCCACTTCAATTGCGTGGAAGGCAATACCACGCTGTACGCCCTGCCCAAAGCCGACATTGTCAGCCGCTGGTACGAACAAACCAGCGATAATTTTCGCTTCTGTTTCAAGTTCCCCGCCACGATTTCACATCAGGCGGCCCTGCGAGATTGCGATGATTTAACCCTCGAGTTTTTTTCACGCCTGGCGCCGCTGGCGTCGCGCATTGGCCAGTTCTGGTTACAGCTGCCCGCCACCTTTGGCCCCACGGATCTGCCTGCGCTGTGGCAGTTCCTCGACAGTTTACCGACAGCGTTCACCTACGGCGTCGAGGTCCGACATCCGCAATTCTTCGCCAAAGGCGAGGCCGAGCAGGCGCTCAATCGCGGACTGCATCAACGCAATGTCAATCGCGCGATCCTCGACAGTCGCCCGGTACATAGCGCCATCGCGCGCAACCCGGCGATGGTCGATGCGCAACGTAAAAAACCCAAATTGCCGGTTCATGCCGTGGTGACCGGCGGCAATCCGCTGGTGCGCTTTATTGCCAGCGACGACATGACGCAAAGTCAGCGCTTGTTTGAATCCTGGCTACCAACGCTGGCCAAATGGCGCCAGACGACAACGCCCTTCTTGTTTCTCCATACGCCGGACATCGCCCAGGCGCCGGAGCTGGTCAATACGCTGTGGGGGGATTTACGCCGGACGTTGCCCGAGGTAGGCGATGCACCGTCAATTCCGCAGCAAACCTCTCTTTTCTGATATCCTGCTATGCTAATCGAAGTCATCGATGCCCTAAATAATTCAAGTTGCGTTGCCGCCGACAAGCAAGCATCTTGAAGGGTCGAAGGTATAAAAGAATAACAGGGAGTTTTTGGTATGGTCAGCGCGCTTTACGCGGTTTTGGGTGCGTTATTGCTCATTAAATTTTCTTTTGATGTGGTTCGCCTGCGCACGCAATATCACGTCGGGTATGGTGACGGGGGATTTAGCGAGCTGCAGGTCGCTATCCGCGTGCACGGCAATGCCGTTGAGTACGTTCCCATTGGCCTCATCATGCTGCTGTTTATGGAGATGAACGGGGCGCAGAACTGGATGGTTCACGTGTGCGGCATTTTGTTGATTGCCGGACGACTGATGCACTCCTATGGTTTTCACCACCGCTTGTACAGCTGGCGCCGTTCGGGAATGAGCGCGACCTGGTGCTCGCTGGTGCTGATGGTGCTGGCGAATTTGTGGTATATGCCCTGGGAGTTGGTTTTCTCCTTACATTAGCGCACAATACGCCGTTTTCGTTTTTTCGGGTTTAACGTTATGTCTCACCGCGATACGCTTTTTTCCGCGCCGATTGCCAGTCTCGGCGACTGGACCTTTGATGAACGGGTTGCTGAAGTCTTCCCGGATATGATCCAGCGCTCGGTTCCCGGCTACTCCAATATTATTTCGATGATCGGCATGCTCGCTGAACGCTTCGTCCAGCCCGATACTCAGGTTTACGACCTCGGCTGTTCGCTCGGCGCGGCGACGCTCTCTATTCGACGTAACATCGCCCATGCCGGCTGCAAAATTGTGGCGGTGGATAACTCCCCGGCCATGGTTGAACGCTGCCGCCGTCATATTGATGCCTATAAAGCGCCAACGCCCGTCGAGGTGGTGGAAGGCGATATTCGCGATATAACGATTGAGAACGCCTCAATGGTGGTGCTGAATTTCACCATTCAGTTTCTTGCGCCCGATGAACGCCAGGCGATTCTGGATAAAGTCTACCGTGGGCTGAACCCCGGCGGTGCGCTGGTGCTGTCAGAAAAATTCAGCTTTGAAGATAGCCATGTCGGCGAGCTGCTGTTCAACATGCACCACGACTTCAAACGCGCCAACGGCTACAGCGAGCTGGAAATCAGCCAGAAGCGCAGCATGCTGGAAAACGTCATGCTGACAGACTCCGTAGAAACGCACAAAGCACGCCTGCGTAACGCCGGTTTTGAACATGCCGAATTGTGGTTCCAGTGCTTTAACTTTGGTTCACTGGTTGCGGTGAAGTCCGGGGAAAAAGCATGATCGATTTCAGTAATTTTTATCAGCAAATCGCGAAAAGCCCGTTATCTCACTGGCTGGAGACCTTGCCTGCGCAAGTTGCCGCCTGGCAACGCGAGGCGCTGCATGGCAAGTTCCGCGAATGGGAGCGGGCCGTCGAGTTTTTGCCTGAGTTTGCCCCCCATCGTCTGGACTTGCTGCACAGCGTTACCGCCGACAGCGAAACGCCGTTAAGCGAAGGCAACCGCCTGCGCATTGAGAATCTGCTCAAGAACCTGATGCCGTGGCGCAAAGGCCCCTACTCGTTGTACGGCGTCAACATTGACACCGAATGGCGCTCCGACTGGAAATGGGAGCGGGTGTTGCCGCACCTCTCCGACCTGACCGGACGCACCATTCTCGACGTCGGCTGCGGCAGCGGCTATCACATGTGGCGGATGATCGGCGCCGGCGCGCATCTGGCGGTTGGCATTGATCCGACGCAGCTGTTTTTATGTCAGTTTGAAGCGGTGCGTAAGCTGCTGGGCAACGATCAGCGCGCTCACCTGCTGCCGCTGGGCATTGAACAGCTGCCGGCGTTGAACGCCTTCGATACCGTTTTCTCCATGGGCGTGCTGTACCACCGCCGTTCACCGCTTGACCATCTGTGGCAGCTCAAAGATCAGCTGGTCGAAGGGGGCGAACTGGTGCTGGAAACGCTGGTGATTGAAGGGGATGAAAATACCGTTCTGGTGCCGGGAGACCGCTACGCGCAGATGCGTAACGTCTATTTTATCCCGTCCGCCGCGGCGTTGAAAATGTGGCTGGAGAAATGCGGTTTTGTCGATGTGCGCATCGTCGATGCCTGCGTCACCACCACCGACGAGCAGCGCCGCACCGAGTGGATGACCACCGAATCGCTGGCCGACTTCCTCGACCCCAACGACAGCAGCAAAACCCTTGAGGGCTACCCGGCTCCGCTGCGCGCGGTGATCGTCGCGACCAAGCCAGAAACCCAGCAATCGCTGGCGAAAAAAGCGTCCGGGCGTAAATAAAGGCCAAAAAAAGACCCCTGTTGAAATTGCAGGGGCCTGGTACGGGCAATCATCATATTGGGCGACATGATGTGCAGCAAAAAACGGTTTAACTGCTCTGTGCAGAAATGATGTGCTTCATTTCTGCCACCGCTACGCCATTAACGGCATAGCGCGAATATTCATCTGCGTCGGCATCGGTCGACATCGACAATCCAGGATTACGAAAGCGCATTGGCGAAGGCACCCACTGCCCGGCCGAACTGTGCACCTCTTTGACTCCCGCCTGGAGGAACTTTTCCAGGTTGGCCGCTCGAACACCTGCACCAGCCATAATGGTTGGAGTATCGCCCTGGGCAATAAGTTCCGTAATTAATGAAAGACCTTTTTCAGCGCTGGATTGTTGTCCCGATGTCAGGATGCGAGCGACACCGAGATCGGCCAGCGCGCGCCAGGCTTCATGCGGGTTCATGCACATATCGAAGGCCCGATGAAAGGTCACGGCCAGCGGTCCCGCCGCCGCCATTATTTTTTTCATCCGCGGGATATCAACCCGCCCGTCAGGATCTAACACGCCGATCACCAGGCCGGGAAAACCGAGTTCCCTGACCGTCGCGACGTCATCAAGCATCGCCGCAAATTCGCCGTCGGTGTAACAGAAATCGCCGCCTCGCGGGCGAATAATCGGATGCACCGGGATCGTCACCGTCTGACGAACCGTTTTCAACACGCCCAGTGAAGGCGTTAAGCCCCCTTCCTGCGGCGCCGCGCACAGCTCAATGCGATCGGCCCCATGGCGCTGCGCCTCTTGCGCGCACTCCATGCTGTAGCAGCAGACTTCCAGTAACGTCATTCCCCTCTCCTTGCACGCTGCAGGCAACACAGCATGTCATGATTTATCGGTTCAAAAACCGCGTCGCTTCACACTGTCACGCATCAGATTGTTCACTGGCAACAATTTGCTCAATCGACCACGGATGAAATTTGATGGTCACCGTACCGTCGGTCACCGCCAGCGTCGGGTTCGGCAGTCGTTCGCGCTCCCCTTTCGGTGAGCTGGTTTTGACAAATATTCCCGGCTGCGCCAGCCCTTCGTCGCTGAGAAGCGCCAGCGCACGGGCATTCAGGGTTTGCGGCTCCCCTGGCAGCACGATCTCAATGTGCTCCCAGCCTTCATGGGGATAGCGCTTTTCGCCCGGCCACGGCAGTTCAACGATGTGGAAACGCCAGTGGGCGACGCTGACCGGCTCATCAAGTTTGAACAGGCAGATCGGGCGGCCGTTGATAATGTTTTCCGACAGCAAGGTGCCGCACTGCTCAAACCCGCGACGCCAGCGTTCTGCGGTGGCGTTTTGATGACAGCGCAACGAAATGTGGTCGGCATCCAGCGGCGTGATATCCAGCCCCAGTCGGCCAGCCAGGGTGCTTAACGCATCGAGAAAGCGCGGCAGATCCGCGGAAATATCGTCGAGTTCATCAATTTGCTGCCAGTTCGCCATTTTTAACCTCAATCCACGCCATAGAGCGGGTAATTTATCGCGTTTCCCGGCGGCGACCAACCGGGAATACGGCCGGGCTGTCGCCGAGTGGTTATGGATTAAGCACGCTGCCCGGTCGCGCGCGCGCGGTGCTGACGCATGGGCGCAAATGCAGTATACTCCTGCCCTAATTTGTCCACATTCCGGCGCCGCCCCGTAAGGGTTACCGCGCCTTAAAAGTAAGGTATTCCGGTGAATATTCAGGCTCTTCTCTCAGAAAAAGTCAGCCAGGCCCTGGTCGCAGCAGGTGCCCCTGCCGATTGCGAACCTCAGGTCCGCCAGTCAGCAAAAATCCAGTTCGGTGACTATCAGGCCAACGGCGTGATGGCGGTCGCGAAAAAACTGGGTATGGCGCCGCGACAACTCGCTGAGCAGGTCCTGACTCATCTCGACCTCAACGGCATTGCGAACAAGGTTGAAATCGCCGGACCTGGCTTTATCAATATTTTCCTCGATCCGGCCTTTTTAGCGGACAACGTCAACAGCGCGCTGGCGTCAGATCGCCTGGGCGTTGCCCAGCCGCAGGCGCAGACTATCGTCGTTGACTACTCGGCGCCAAACGTTGCCAAAGAGATGCACGTCGGCCACCTGCGTTCCACAATCATCGGTGACGCAGCGGTCCGGACCCTCGAATTCCTCGGCCATAAAGTGATCCGTGCGAACCACGTTGGCGACTGGGGGACTCAGTTCGGCATGCTGATCGCCTGGCTGGAAAAACAGCAGCAGGAAAACGCCGGGGAGATGGCGCTGTCCGACCTCGAAGGTTTCTACCGCGACGCGAAAAAGCATTATGACGAAGATGAAGTCTTCGCCGAGCGCGCCCGTAGCTACGTGGTTAAACTGCAAGGCGGCGACGAGTATTTCCGTCAGATGTGGCGCCAGCTGGTCGACATCACCATGTCGCAAAACCAGATTACCTACGATCGCCTGAACGTCACCCTGACCCGCGATGATGTCATGGGTGAAAGCCTGTACAACCCGATGCTGCCAGGTATCGTGGCCGATCTGAAAGCCAAAGGCCTCGCCTGTGAAAGCGAAGGCGCGACCGTGGTGTTCCTTGATGAGTACAAAAACAAGGAAGGCGAACCGATGGGCGTCATCATCCAGAAAAAGGATGGCGGCTACCTCTACACCACCACCGATATCGCCTGTGCGAAATACCGTTACGAAACCCTGCACGCCGACCGCGTGCTCTACTACATCGACTCCCGTCAGCATCAGCACCTGATGCAGGCCTGGACCATCGTGCGCAAAGCCGGTTACGTGCCGGATTCCGTACCGCTGGAACACCACATGTTCGGCATGATGCTGGGTAAAGACGGCAAGCCGTTCAAAACCCGTGCGGGCGGTACCGTCAAGCTTGCCGACCTGCTGGACGAAGCGCTGGAACGCGCCCGTCGCCTGGTGGCAGAAAAGAACCCGGATATGCCGGCCGATGAGCTGGAAAAACTGGCCAACGCGGTGGGTATCGGCGCGGTGAAATACGCTGACCTGTCAAAAAACCGGACCACCGACTACGTGTTCGACTGGGACAACATGCTGGCCTTTGAAGGCAATACCGCGCCTTATATGCAGTATGCCTACACCCGCGTGCTCTCGGTGTTCCGTAAAGCGGAGATTGACGAGCAAGCTCTGGCCGCGGCACCGGTGATCCTGACCGAAGATCGCGAAGCGCAGCTGGCCGCTCGTCTGCTGCAGTTCGAAGAAACCCTGACCGTGGTGGCTCGTGAAGGCACCCCGCACGTGATGTGCGCGTATCTCTACGATCTGGCGGGTCTGTTCTCCGGCTTCTACGAGCACTGCCCGATCCTCGCCGCCGAAAACGAAACCACGCGTAACAGCCGCCTGAAACTGGCGCAGCTGACCGCCAGAACCCTGAAGCAGGGTCTGGATACGCTGGGTATCGAAACCGTCGAGCGGATGTAAACACGGTAAAAAAACAAAAACCCGGCCAACGCCGGGTTTTCTTTTTGTCGGCCCGACAGGCGTTATGCCCCAGGCCGTCCCTTCCGCCATTCATCAGAAATATTTGCGCAGATACTCCGTCAGGCACAGGATCGCCATCGCCTGGCCGTAAGGCATTGAGGTCAGCGGGATCTCGCGGTAAAAATCGAGATTCGACCCCATTCCGGTACCAAACGACGTTTGCAGCAGCTCACCTTCCGGGGAGATATGCTTGACGACTCCGCGAATCGCCCGCTCCGCCACGGCGGCGTACTCCTGACTGACGTAGCGTTTGCGCACCGCTTTGAGAATACCGTAGGCAAACCCGGCGGTGGCTGAAGACTCCAGATAGGAATCCGGGTCGTCCAGCAGGGTATGCCACAAGCCGCTCTCGTGCTGGCAGGTTGCCAGCGCGGCTATTTGCGCGTTCAGGACCTGCACCAGGTAGCGTCTGACGGCGCTGTGCTCAGGTAAATCCACCAGCTCCAGGAAATCCGGGATCACCATCGTCAGCCAGCTGTTGCCCCGCG
The DNA here is from genome assembly GCF_014298075.1 of Enterobacter sp. JUb54. Taxonomy (GTDB): domain Bacteria; phylum Pseudomonadota; class Gammaproteobacteria; order Enterobacterales; family Enterobacteriaceae; genus Klebsiella; species Klebsiella lignicola. Next base: position 616,987 of record NZ_CP060418.1, on the reverse strand, counting down.
CCCAGCGCGCCCGGGCAAAGTTATGCTGGCCGTCATAGTTCCAGCCGTGGAACCACAGCCCGGTTTCCCGGTCCATCAGATTTTGCACATGCAGTAAAAACTGGTACACCGCCTCTTCCACGTACTGCGGACGATCGAGCAGCTTGCCAATTTTCGCCAGCGGCAGGACGGTCATCATCAGCGTGTCGTCCCACATCTGCTGATGGTTCTCCTCCGCCAGGGTAATGTGCTGCATCCCGCCGTGTTCGGTGCGCGGCATCTCATGCATCGCCCACTCTGCCCAGCTGTCGAGCCACGGCAGATACTCCGGCTTCCCGGTCTCCTCGTAGCGGTAGGCCAGCGTCAGGAACGGTGCCATGGTGTTGACGTTTTTGGTGGTGGCTCCTTCGGCAAAACGCTCGGCGAACCAGCGGTCGATGATCTCGCACATCGCGCTGTCCCCGGTCTGCTGGTAGTACTGATGGATCCCGTACAGCCCGACCCCGTGCGTCCATTCCCAACCGGCCCACCCTTTGGTATCAATCACCCGGCCGTCATCCAGGCGCAGCAGAAAGGTCCCGGCGTCGTCGCGAATATTGACCAGATTGTGCGTCACTTTCTGGATCAGCGCCTGCAGTTCATTTCGGGCGATAAAATGCTCCGGCTGACGCAGTAACGGGCTATGTTTGACAGGCCAAACCTTCATATCGTTAACCTCTGTTATATGTCGAATTCATTTCTGTACCCTGCTTAAGCGATGGCGCAGCAGGGTTATTGCGATTCAGATAACCAATATTGTTATTTCCCCACAGCGCGTCGTACGGCATCCCGGCGAGCATCTCCACCACCGCCCGGTCTTCCGCCGTCGCCAGCTCCGGCTGGGCGCGTCCTGACTGACGCATTTTGAGCGTTTCCGCCCGCAGCACGCTGTGTGTCGCCAGATTGAGCTTGAAGCGCAGTGAGACAAGGAAACCGCAGGCCAGCACCAGCAACGTCCCCACGCTCAGAATCAATAAGATGGTATGGCTGACTTCTTCAGGCTGAACTTTCTGCCCGGAGACAAAGCCGGAAAGCTGCATGATGATCCCCACCAGCATCACCGCTCCAGCCTGAGAGGCTTTGCGGGTCAGGGTCATAATCCCGGCGAAAATCCCCTCGCGACGCTGCCCGGTGATCACCTCATCGACATCCGCGATGTAGGTATAGGTATTCCACGGTACGTAGTTGATCCCGCCACGACCCAGGCCAGCGACGGCAGACACTAACAACAGCAGAGAGTAGACATCGCTCAGTCCGGCGTAGTAGAGCAGCGCGTAGGACAGCGAGCTCAGGCCGAACAGCACCACCACCATGCGATAGGACGGCGCGGGGCCAAAGCGGATGCACAGCGGGATCATGGCAATCACCGCAATAAACTGGAAGATAGCCATCGTGCCCAGCAGGTTGGATGCCATGGCAGCTTCCTGCATCAGCACAAAGACCACATAGTAGGTAAACACGGCATTGAAGACGTCCTGGGCGATATAGCCGCCGAGGTACATGCCTAAATGCTGACGGAAAATCTTGATCCGCAGCGTCGAGCTCAGCTCGATAAACAGGCGGTTAAGACTCTGAGCCAACGATAAATTGCGCTTCTCGTCTTCCGCTCGCAGCGCCGCTTCTGACCACTCTTCCCGCGGTCGTTCCCAGGTAAAGAACCAGACGAAGGTGAGCATCAGCGCGCAGAGCACCGAGAACACCAGGCTGGCGTAGAAAAAGGAGACCGCATTGTCCTTGCCAAAATGGGTCAGCAGAACGCCGGGCAGGAATGACGCCAGAATGGCGGACATCTGCGCCATGGAAATGCGCGCGCCGGAGAATTTGGTCTTTTGTTTAAAATCATCGGTCATTTCCGGTACCAGCGTTTCGTACGGCACCAGAATCATGGTGTAGACAATATCAAACAGCAGATAGGTGAGCAGGTAATACCAGAAACCCATGTCGCCTACCCACATGATCGAGTAGCTGAACACGCAGGGAATACCAAGCAAAATAAAGAACTTGCGTCGTCCAAAGCGCTTACCGAGCCACGTGGTGCCAAAGTTATCGGTCAAAAAACCCATCAGCGGGCTGATGACCGCATCCAGCACCCTCGCTGTCGCGAAGATCAACGTCGCTTCAATGGGGGAGAGGCCGCAGAAAGTCGTATAAAAATAGAGTAGCCAGGCCGCCGTCAAGGCGGTGGTTCCGGCCCCAAGGAAATCACCCGAGCCATAGGCAAGATAGTTAGCCAAACCGATTTTACGTGTTTTCATCGCCGCAAATCCTGTGTCTTTTTATTAGAGAACTTCGGTCCTCTTTTTGGCGCTGCCAATAAAGGAGTGGATACATGGCTACAGTAAAAGCAGCGACCAAGGGTTACCTTTCCCTTATTGCCAGCCCGCACCCATACATGGCAAAAATACAAAGAGTCAGCGAACACGCATCACCGATTTATAAAACATCATTTCTTTTATAACAAAATCAAAGACCATTAAGAAAAGTTGAAGCGCAGAAACGTGATTTCCCACGACAAGAAATTGTGTGACCCGCTGTGACGAATAGCCCTTGCGGGAGGGTTATAATGGGAGTAAAGAAAGTGTTGATGGTTGTTTCGCGTATCTCAAGGAGGCCTGATGCCGTACTCACACCTGTTAGTTGCCGTCGCCCCCACGCCGGAAAGCCGCGTGTTGATCAACAAAGCGGTGTCGATTGCGCGCCCGCTTGATGCCAAAGTCAGCCTGATTACCCTGGCCACCGACCCGGAACTCTACAATCAGTTCGCTGCCCCGATGCTGGAAAATCTGCGGGATTTAATGCAGGAAGAGACCCGGGACTTCCTCTCTGAACTGGCAAAAGAGGCTGACTACCCGATCGAAAAAATGACGATCGCCAGCGGTGAGCTGAGCCATCACATCAACGATTTTTGCCAGCAGTATCAGGTGGACCTGGTGATTTGCGGCAATCACAACCACAGTCTGTTTTCCCGCGCGACCTGCTCGGCAAAAAGTATCATTGGCAGCAGCGGCGTTGACGTGTTGTTAGTGTCGCTGGAAAAAGGCTAACGCCGGCGGCGTCAGCCCTCAGGGTGACTAGGCAGGTTTAGGTAACGCGGAGACGTTCTGTGCTAAGGGGTTATTCTCGCGTCGCGGTTTGATCTGCTGGAGATCGCTGATAAACCGCGCCTGCCAGTGGTGAATATCGTTATCCTTGATCACCGCCATCATCTGCGAGTGGCGGGCAATACGCTCCTCCAGCGGCATGGTCAGGCCGCGGTCCAGCGCCGCCGCCACTTCATCACGATCGTAAGGATTGACGATTAACGCGCTGGTCAGCTCATTTGCCGCACCGGCAAACTGCGACAGTACCAGCACCCCTGGGTTCTGCGGGTCCTGGGCGGCAACAAACTCCTTCGCGACGAGGTTCATGCCGTCACGCAGCGGCGTCACCAGGCCGACGTCGGAATAGCGGTATATCTTCATCAACAACTTGCGTTCAAAGTGCTGATTCAGGTAGTACAGCGGCGTCCAGCCCAGCTGACCATACTGGCCGTTAATTCGGCCGCTCGCCGTCTCCAGCTGATGACGAATATCCTGATAGGCCTGCACTTCACCGCGCGAGGTCGGCGCAATCTGGGTGTAGCGAATCTTCCCGTGATGCTGAGGATAGTTTTCCAGCAGAGACTCATAGGCAAGAAAGCGCTCCGGCAGCCCTTTGGAGTAGTCCAGCCGCTCGACGGAAAAGATATTTTGCACGCTCTTAAGCTCGCTTTTCAGCTGCGCCAGTTTTGGCGGCAGCGGACCTTTGGCGCTTTGGGCAATCTCGGCAGGATCGATGCCGATCGGGTAGACCTCGGTGCGGAAATGTTTCCCCCAGGCATCGTGGTTCCGGCCGCCTCGCGTCACCAGACGGGTCTGCAACGCGACGCTATCCAGGAACGCCTGCCGATCGCTTTCGGTCTGGAATCCCAGCAGGTCGTAGTCGCACAACTGCTCCAGCAGTTCGGCGTGCGGCGGCAGCGCGTTGAAGATTTCCGGCGTCGGGAAAGGAATGTGCAAGAAGAAGCCCGTGCGGTTGGTCATCCCGCGCCGGCGCAGTTCACTGGCCAGCGGCAGCAGATGATAATCGTGGATCCACACGATATCGTCGGGCTCAATCAGCGGCAGGAGTTTTTCCGCAAGGTTCGCGTTAACCCGCAGATAGCCGTCCCAGGAGGCGCGCTGGTAATCCACTAAATCCAGGCGATAGTGGAACGCCGGCCACAGCACCGCGTTAGAAAACTGATTGTAGTATTCGTCGTGGTCCTGCTCGTTGAGGGTAAACGACACCCAGGTAATATTGCCGCGCGTGACTCTGGTGAGCGGCTTCTGGTCGTCGCCGATTTCCCCGCTCCAGCCAAACCACAATCCTCCCGCGGCCTTCAGCGCCCCGAGGATCCCCACCGCCAGGCCACCGGCGCTGGCTTTTTTATCATCCGGCGGCGCAATACGATTAGATATGACGATTAAGCGTCCCATGGCCATCCCTCCTGTCGTTTCGCGCATCGGGTTGTTGTCTGTTATTGGCGATGCTAAGTAACCAGTGCTGAACGGCAGCCACATCCGGCAGATGCCAGTGTGCCTGAGTGTCGCCACTCCCGACTTTCACCGACATGCCGCCCAGCCGGTTCACCACGTTAAAACCGGCTTCATCCGTCAAATCATCCCCCACAAACACCGGCTCTCGTCCCTGAAACGGTGCTTCCTGCATAAAAGTGGCGATCGCTTCGCCTTTGTTCACGCCGCGCGGTTTAATCTCCACCACGCACTTACCGGGCTGTAGCGCCAGGATCGGATAGTGCTTCACTAACTGCTGCGCCAGCAACAGCGCTTGGTGGTGGTACTCCGGCGCCTGGCGATAATGCAGGGCAAACGCCATGCCTTTACGTTCCAGCTCGCAGCCCGGCATCTTCTCCAGTGCGCTTTGCAGCTGTTCATCCAGCTCTTTCAGCAGTGCATCAGGCAAGGAGACGATATGGGTTTTACCATTGATATCGCGGCGCTCAGCCCCGTGAACACCGGCTAACGGCAGCCGATACGGACGGGTAAGTTCATCAAGCTCAGCCATTGAGCGCCCTGAAATCAATGCCACGGCACCATTGTGCTGCAACACCAGTTGCCGCAGCGCCAGCAGCGCGTTAGCGGGGATAACAACCTGATCGGGATGAGGTTTGATATCGGCAAGGGTACCGTCGAGGTCAAAGAAAAAGGCGTAATTTCCGGTTGGCACAGGCGGTACAGATATCTGGTCAGCCACCCTGTTTTCCTCCTTTCATGGCCAGCGAAATGCTGGTTGTTAACGAATTGTTAGCCATGTAAGTATAGACAGTGTGACCGGGATCGCCATTTTTGATTGTTGACGCCAGCGCAGCGGGCGCTGGCGTTGATCGAGAAGTAAACTTGAAGGTTGGGGCGCGTTAAACTGCGCGTTTCGCTTTTTGTTTGTAGCGATCGAAGATAACCGCCGCCAACAGAATCACGCCGCGCACCACATACTGCGAGAACGGCGAAATGTTCAGCAGGTTCATGGCGTTCTCAACGGTACCAAGGATCAGGATCCCGGCGACCACATAGGAGATCTTGCCGATCCCGCCTTTCAAGGACACGCCGCCCAACACGCAGGCCGAAATCACAATCAGCTCGTAGCCAATTGAGGTCATCGGCTGGCCGCTGGTCATACGCGATGCCAGGATGATCCCCGCCGCGGCGGACACCAGACCGGAAATCACGAAAATGATGATTTTGGTGCGAACCACCGGAACACCAGCCAGACGGGCCGCCTCTTCATTGCCGCCAATCGCCAGGGTATTGCGGCCAAAGGTAGTTTTGTTCAACAGCAGGCCGAAAACAATCAGGCAGGCGACGGTGAGCCAGATCGGTGCCGGCAGACCAAACCAGTTGGCATAGCCTAAGGTAAAGAAGCGCTCGTCTTCGATACCGACCGCTTTACCATCGGAGATGATATAGGCGAGGCCGCGAACAATCTGCATCGTTGCCAGAGTGGTGATCAGGGCGTTGATCTTCAGCCGGGCTATCACGAAGCCGTTAACCAGCCCGCTCAGCGCGCCCAGCAGCAGACCGGCGGCAATACCTATCCACATACTTTCCGTCAGGTTGATCACCACCGCGGTGGTCACCCCTGCGCAGGCGATAACCGAAGCAACCGACAGGTCAAAATCGCCGGACGCCAGGCAAAACAGCATCCCACAGGCCACCATGCCGGACATGGAAATCGCCAGCCCCAGCCCTTTCATGTTGATGAACGAGGCAAAGTTAGGCACAAAAATCACGCAGCCGATAAACAGCACGGCAAAGACCACGAGCATGCCAAACTGATCCCAGATTCGGGCAAAGCTGAATGTGGAACGGCTGGCGTTTGGGGTAGTAACAGAGGACATCTTTGACTCCTTACTCAGGCGACCGCCTGGCTCACTTTTGGCATCGCAAGGCTTAACGCCTGCTGTTCATTGGCATCTTCATGCAGCAGTTCACCCGCCACTTCGCCTTCGCGCATGACTACAATGCGATCGGCCACACCGAGCACTTCCGGTAAGTCGCTGGATGCGAACACCACCGCCACACCAGAGGCCGCCAGGGCATAGATGACGTTATAAATTTCGTGTTTCGCCCCCACGTCAATCCCACGGGTAGGTTCATCCAGCAGGATCACTTTCATCTCTTCCGACAGCCAGCGCCCGAGAATCGCCTTTTGTTGATTGCCGCCGGACAGATTCATAATCAGCTGTTCGGCGCCGGGGGTTTTAATGTTGAGCGCGTTGATATGGTGCTCTGCGTTTTGCGCTTCCCAGCCGTTATTGATAATGCAGCCGGCGTGAATATGCCGACGCCGGGCGCTGATGTTGATATTGTCGCGCACCGAGTGAACCGGAATAATGCCTTCGGCCTTACGATCCTCCGGGCACAGCATCATCCCGGCTTCAATTGCGTGGGCCGGTTTACGAATATCAATCGCCTGCCCGTCGATATAGACCTGGCCGCCGGTAATGCGGGTGCCGCCAAACAGCCCTTTCATTAATTCGCTGCGCCCGGCGCCCACCAGCCCGAACAGGCCGACGATCTCCCCGCTACGCACCGACAAACTCACCGGCTCACGCACGCCAGGGGCTTTCACCTGCTCAAGACGCAGGCACTCCTCGCCATATTCACGTGGCTTCCAGCCGTAAACATCGCCCAGCTCGCGCCCCACCATCGCCTGGACCAGCGCGTCATGGTTAACGGTGGTCATATCATCAAAGGTGCAAACATAGCGGCCATCTTTGAAGACGGTGATCGCGTCGCTCAGGGCGAAAATCTCCTCCATGCGGTGCGACACATAGATAATGACGCGCCCTTCCTGGCGCAGTTCGCGGATGACGCGGAACAGATTGTCGATCTCACGGGCCGAAAGCGAACTGGTCGGTTCATCAAAGGCGATCACTTTGGCGTTGCGGGTGAGCGCTTTGGCAATTTCCACCATCTGCCACTGGCCGATGGAGAGATATTTCAGCGGCGTTTCCGGGTCGATATCTAACCCCAGATGCTCAAGCTGCAGACGGGCTTCGTAGTTCAGCAGCGAACGGTTCACCAGGCCGTATTTATGCGGGATCTGGCCGAGGTAGATATTCTCCGCGACGGTCATTTCCGGGATCAGGTGCAGCTCCTGATAGATGATCGCCACGCCGGCATTAAGCGCTTCGGTGGTGTTGGTAAAGACCCGTGGCTGCCCGCCAATCTGCAGATCGCCCGAGGTCGGAATATAGTTGCCGCTGAGGATCTTCAGCAGCGTGGATTTCCCGGCGCCGTTTTCTCCCATCAATGCGTGTATCTGTCCGCTATAGCAGTCAAAGCTAATATCAGACAGCGCTTTAACGCCGGGAAAAGTCATGGTGATACCGCGAAATGAGAGATAAGGGGTAGACTGTTGCATAACGACTCCGCTCTTCTGGACTCAGCCTCCCGCGCGAGCAGGAGGCGTGGTAAGCCAGGCCTTACAGCCCTTTCTTCGCCAGCTCTTCTTTGAAATTGTCGCGAGTGATCAGCACCACATCGGTAACCGCGGTGAATTTTGGCGGCTCTGCGCCTTTGGTCACCCAGTTGTAGAGCATTTCACTGGTTTTATAACCGTGGATATCCGGGCTTGGCAGCAGAGAGCCGTAGAAGCCGGTCGCCTGGGCTTTCGACAGTTCGTTCACTGCATCGACACCATTAATACCGATGCCAATCACGTCTGGAGCTTTAAAGCCCTGCCCTTCGGTTGCGCGCACGCCGCCAAGGACGGTGTTGTCATTCATGCCCACGATCAGCCAGTGTTTCACCTGCGGATGCTGAACCAGCATTGAGTTACCGGCATCGAAAGCGCCGGGGATATCGTTAGATTTGGTTGGCACGCGGTAGATCTGTTTCTCCGGGAAGCCGGCCGCTTTCAGCGCATCCATCGAACCAGTTGTACGACGGCGGGCGGTATCGAGTTCATCCGCGGTAATGGCCATCACGCCGGTATCCTTGACGTCCCAGCCGCGTTTTTGCATCTCTTTATACAGTTCCTGGCCCTGACGCGCGCCGATTTCACTGGCGGCCATCATCACCAGCGGTACGCTGTCCATCGGCTTGCCTTTGGCATTGACGAACTGGTCATCGACGGTGATGACTTTCATATCGTAGCCGCGGGCTTTCGCCACAATGGCGGCACCCAGTTTCGGGTCTGGCGTACAGATAACAAAGCCTTTGGCACCGCTCGCCGCCAGGCTATCGATGGCGTTAAGGGTTTTCTCACCATCCGGCACCGCAATTTTAATGACTTCAAACCCTAAATCTTTGCCGGCCTTATCGGCAAATTTCCATTCGGTTTGAAACCAGGGTTCTTCCGGTTGTTTAACCAGAAAACCGAGCTTAAGGGATTCAGCCATAGCTGATTGTGACATAACCGCAGCGAGACCGATCGCCGCCAGCGCTTTAGTAAATTTGTGCATGGTAAACTCCAGCTTTATTTCGCTTTTCTGTAGGGAAGTATCGGACTTAATTATTTTATCGGACGTAAAACAAGGCATTAGACGAAACCGCAACCCATACTGCCGTTGTTCATTAAGTAATAACCGGAAATCAATTCTCCATACGAGAGCATTATCACATCGCGGAATTACAGTAATTGCGTGCATAGATACAGCGAAAAAAGACATAAAAAAAACGCCAATTGTCAGACAATTGACGTCATTAATAGCAATTTTGTCCATGCCGACAGCAGAGTTATCCTTGTGACGCTCATGTCCCTGCCAGGTCACTGCTGGCAGGCCTCGCGGGGCCAGAAGCCGCCTTCAGCCGTGAGAAAGTTGCCAGCCAGCTGTCCTGGAGCGCAACAACGCATCCGCGCCATTTATTTTGACATTTTTTTCGCAATATTGATTCGTTATGACCGAATTATTAACGTCAGGTTAATCTCTTATTTAAGATAAATATCGTAGCACTCATCCTTTTTCCTAAAAAATTAAAAAAGGCAATAAAATCAATAAAATGAAAACATAAAAAATGAGATTAAATCATATAACAATACACTTAGCAGGGATGTTGTAACGAAACGTAAATACCGATGCTTGAGAGTTTTCTTAACGCATTCTTGCGCGTATTCTATATTTGTCGGTAGTCGGAAATAAATTATCGACGGCACAGGGAAATACACATTAATTATTTTGCTAATAATGTGGCACGCAATGAGTCTTGCATGCGGATGCTTACGGATGAGGGCTCTCGACGTGCGAATGATACCTCCAGCTTAAATAAGGATATTTTTATGGTTGTTCCTGGAATGGCTCAAAAACTCAATCATCAGATGAATCTTGAGTTCCACGCGTCAAATCTATACCTGCATCTCAGCGAATGGTGTGAACAGCAGCGTCTGAGCGGCACCGCCACCTTTTTGCGCTCCCGGGCGCAGTCCCGGGTGACGCAGATGATGCGGGTATTCGATTTTATGAAAACCGGCGGCAGCTGGCCGATTGTCAAAAGCAAAAACTGCTATCGTCACGACTGCGCTTCTCTCGAAGAGCTTTTTACCGCAACGCTTGCCGATCACCAACAGCGTAGCAGCACGCTCTCCGGGCTGGCCGAAGAGGCCAAAGCCCACAGCGACGACACCACCTGGCGTTTCCTGACCCAGTTAGAGAAAGAACAGCGCCAGGATGGCATCCTGCTGCAAAGCGTGCTGGAAAAGGTGCGTCACGCCGATAAAGCCGGCCTGTGTATGCAACAGACCGACCGACAGCTGCTGAGCCTGGTCACCCCTCGCCCGAACTAAGGCCGTAGCGGCGGGCACCACATTAACCGTTCCCTCAGCGAAAGGGATTCCTGCGGGAACGGTTTCGCTGGTCACGCCACCGCGCTGCGGCCACCTGCCGAGCACTCAACGCTTCCTGTCTCTGTTTCTCTGAAACATCATTTTCGGCGCTTCGGCGCCGTTTTTATTCCTGAAAAGCATTAAAAACTTTTAAGTAGATCTCATTACCGCCCAGCCGAAGATCGCAGACGGGAATTAGTGACGGCGATCACTTTTTAACATTTGCCATAAGAATATAAAAACAGCGTTTCAAAAATTTAAAACACGGAGTTTATATTAATGGCAAGAGATACGGCTTCAACCTCACAAGCGTTGCAGGGAAGACCGATTTTGTTACGCCATCAGCTAGCCTACGGCGGCGGTAACTTACTGGGAAGTGGCGCGCTGGCAATCAGCGGCGCCTGGCTATTGTATTTCTATACGACGTTCTGCGGCCTGACGCTGATCGAGGCGGCATTTATCTTTTCCGTCGCCAGCATTATTGACGCGATTAGTAACCCGCTGATGGGTTATCTTACCGATAATTTCGGTAAAACACGGCTTGGCAAACGCTTCGGACGGCGGCGTTTCTTCTTGTTGATTGGTATTCCACTGATGATGTTCTACCCGCTGCTGTGGGTTGAAGGCCTCAGCTTCTGGTACTACCTGTGTACTTACGTCATCTTCGAAATCATTTATACATCAGTTATGGTGCCTTACGAAACATTAGCCACAGAAATGACTGATGATTTCGCATTGCGCTCAAAACTTACCGGTTATAAGGCGATTTTCGGTAAGCTGGCCAACTTCCTGGCGGCCTTTATTCCGGGCCAGTTTATCCTTCTGTACGGCAAAGATTCAGCCACTCCATTCTTCCTTACCGGGGTGACCTATGGCCTGATTCTGATTATCGCCATCTCCTGCCTGTGGTTCTGCAGCTGGGAACGTCCGCGTGAAGAAGACCATGCGGTTAACAAGAAAAAAAGCCTGCTGGCGACGTTGTCGACGCTGGCGAAAGATATGATCTCGACCTTTTATCTGCGGGTATTCCGTAAACACCTCGGCATGTATCTCTGTGGTTTCGGCGCAGAATGGCTGTTTGCCTCGATCTTTACCTACTTCGTGATCTTTGTGCTGCAGCACGATCCGGCGATGGTTGCCGGGCTGAACAGCCTGAACTCCATCCTGCAACTGGTCTCCACCGCATTGTTTATCGGCCTGTGTGTGAAAAAGGGGTTCAGCAAGCCCTACATCCTGGCGCTGAGCATCGTTATTTTCTCCGTGTTGCTCTACACCTCGCTGTGGTTCTTCCACCTGCCGTCGCACCTGGCAACTATTTTGATGTTCGGGATCACCGTGCTGTTTGGCCTGGGTACCGGCGGCGTGTACTACATTCCGTGGACCGTCTATACCTTCCTCGCCGATGTCGATGAGATCTATACCGGCCGTCGTCGCGAAGGGATTTATGCCGGTGCGATGACCTTCTCCGGTAAAATTTTGCGTTCGATTATCGTCTTCACCATGGGCGCTATTCTCAGTTACTACGGCTTCCAGTCAAAAGCGCATACGCAGCCTGAAAGCGCGGTGACCGCGATTGCAGTGGTCTTCTGTAGCGGCGTGATCCTGCTGGCGCTGGCGGCGATTGTCTTCAGTAAGCAGATGAAGCTGGATCGCAAAGCACACCTGATAGTGCTGCAGGAAGTGGCGCGAATTAAGGCTGGCGGCAAGATTAGCGATATCCCGTCCGATGTGCGCATCGTAGTGGAAGGCTTAGTCGGCCATCGTTATGAAGAGTGCTGGGGTAACAGTAAGCTATTCAGGGATGAGCAAGCGACCCAGATCAGTCCCGTTGCTTCTCATTAATCGGTGTTCACGCCCCGCCAGGATTCTGGCGGGGCGTCTGCTTTTAGTGCGCTTCGCCCTGCGGCGTAAATTTCAGTTCTATCAGGGCAATGGCTTTTTGCACCGCACGCAGCGTTACCGGATCGGCGGAGGCTGGATGGCTGGCGAAATCGATGGCTTTCAGTTGCGTGGTCATCTTCTCGCGCACTTCAACAGGGGCGATAACATCAATGACGTCGAGGATCTGTTTGATAACTAGCTGGCAGGCGACAACGTCAGAGACCAGTTCGTCTTGTTCAGTGAGGTGTTGAGACATTTATTACTCCTATTTCGAGGAGCGTAATAGTAACCTAAATTCCGAGAGATAAAAAAACCTGCCGCAGCAGGTTTTTTTATCAGAACATACCGGCAGGCGGTACATCTTTGAAGGTTTTGCAATATTGTTCGAACATGCTCTTCAGGATTTTGCGCAACTTCATGGAGTGACTCCGTTATTTTGTTATGCAGGTGTTACTATCGATGGGGCTATAATATGACTTGCGTCACATAAATCAATAGAAATTTGCTACAAATCACATTTTTATTACAAGTATAATTTAAAAAATAAACAAAATGAGGAAGGTACGCGTAACGCGTCTGGGGCGTACTTCGCGGCTAACCTCACCTTGCTATGGCAGACACAATGAGTACAGATATCTCTTCCCGGGAAGACCGCGCCTTCTCGGCTCCGGCGTTGCTGGTCGCCGGGGCCTTTTTCATGGAGTTTCTCGACGGTACGGTGATCGCCACCGCGTTACCGGATATGGCGAAGGATTTTGGCGTCGCGGCGGTTGACCTCAATATCGGTATCAGCGCCTACCTGATTACGCTGGCGGTACTGATCCCGGCCAGCGGCTGGATTGCCGATCGCTTTGGCGCCCGAAAAATCTTCACCCTCGCGCTGGCAATATTTACGCTGGCCTCGGTCTTTTGCGGCTTCTCTACCAACGTCGACAGCTTTGTCGCCATGCGCGTTCTTCAGGGCATGGGCGGCGCGCTGATGGTTCCGGTTGGCCGACTGGCGGTGCTGCGCACCACGCCCAAGGATCAGCTGATCAAAGCGATTGCCACCCTGACCTGGCCCGCGCTGGTTGCCCCGATCATCGGCCCGCCGCTGGGCGGCTTTATCACCAGCTATGCCAGCTGGCACTGGATATTCTTTATCAATGTTCCCCTCGGATTGATCGCTATCGCGCTGTCGCTGCGCATTATCCCGAACATCCGGGAAGAGGAACGGCGTCCCTTCGACCTTCCCGGTTTCCTGGCGACCTCGGTAGCGATGGTCAGCCTGGTGAGCGCGATGGAGCTGCTCGGCGATACTCAGCCTCAAGGCTGGGCCACCCTCGCCCTGCTGGGATTGGGGATCGCCTGTATGCTGTTTTCACTGCGCCATTTTCGCCGCGCGGCCTGGCCGATGGTGCGCCTGGACGCGCTGCAGATCCCTACCTTCCGGGTTACGATGTATGGCGGGTCGCTGTTCCGCGCCTCAATCAGCGCCGTCCCCTTCCTGCTGCCGTTGCTGTTTCAGGTTGGTTTTGGCATGGATCCCTTCCACTCCGGGCTACTGGTGCTGGCGGTGTTTGTCGGCAACTTCACGATTAAACCGGCCACTACGCCGCTGATTCGCTGGCTGGGCTTTCGTCGTTTGCTGCTGATCAACGGCGCGTTAAACGTGCTGTCGTTGCTGGCCTGCGCGTTCTTAACTCCAGAAACGCCGGTATGGTTGATTTGCCTGATTCTGTACCTCGGCGGCGTATTTCGTTCGATCCAGTTCACCGGCGTCAGTACTCTGGCCTTCGCCGATGTGCCGTCGCCACAAATGAGCTACGCCAACACCCTGTTCAGTACCGCTTCGCAGCTGGCCGTCGGTCTAGGGATCACCCTTGGCGCCATCGGGATCCGCATCGGGGAAAAAGCCAGCGAGTGGTTGAACCTGACCAGCGTGCCGGGAGTGAGCTTCCGCCTCTCTTTCGTGTTTATTGCGCTGATTTGTCTGGTGGGAATGGTGGATAGCCTGCGCCTGACCAAAGATGCCGGCAGCAGCGTGTCGAAGAAACAGAAGAGATAAAACAGAAAGGGCCAGCAGCAGCTGGCCCTCTTTATACTCGAGTAAACGCGATTAGCCGACGATCTGACGCACGAAGGCTTCGATCTCTTTGTCCTGGCAGTTTTCAAAGAAGCACTGCTGGAAGCGTGGGCCGGAAACCGCCGTTTTGACCAGTTCCGGGTCGATAGCGCGCAGGGTATCCAGATAGTTCTCTTTAACCACGGCCGCTTTAACGGTGTTCAGAATGCCGGCGTTGCGAACCTGCGGCTCTTTACGCTCCGGCGGGTAGCCTTCGCCTTTACGGCCAGTGAAGGCTTTTTCAAAGATAAAGCGTACGTTCAGCTCCGCGCCCCAGCCAAAACCTTTGGCGAAAGGCAGAGACAGCGCGTTACCGTTATTGATCTGAGCAAACAGGAAGGCATCAGCAGGATCAATACAGTAGCCGCAGACAACACCCGGGTGGATGTTCAGAGACATCAGCGCGCCCTGTCCGGTACCACAACCGGTGACAACGAAGTCCACCGCTTTCGAGTTCAACAGAATGCTGGCCATGATGCCCAGGTGGATATAGGTCAGATGATGGTCCTGCTCATCGCTCATCCCGACGTTGTATACCGGGAAACCTTTTTCATCAGCAACGGCGTTTAACTCGTTGAGGATGGTAGCGTTTTTGCTGGCCTGGCTGTTTTCCATCATCAATGCGATTTTCATGCTTTACTCTCCTGAATGCTGCGCGGGTACTCCCGCAGTAGTTCGTTAGCGTTGTGAAAGACTCTACTACTTAACAAACGCACTTTCAAATTTTATGAAAAGTTGTTTTATAAATTACGTAGTGCTTCACATTTTTGCCTTCTTGTTGCCGCTAACGCCCCGCGCTTCTACGAGGGCTCTCGCAGGATACAGAAGCGGATACCCACACACTCTGGAGGTGAATGGCGTATCACTTGCACTTTATTATTGCTAATAGCAGGTAATTAAAATATTAAACCAAAACCATTCTCATTTATTATTAAATTGCCAATGCGTTTTATTCCCATTATCATTTTTAATAAATACATTTTTTAATTTACTTTTTGCAAATAAATTAATAACAAATTATAGTAACCCCACAATAATCTTTAGCCTTTATTTTCGGAGCACACGCTATGCTGAAAACAGAAATGATCGATAAACTGAATGAGCAGATGAACCTCGAGCTTTATTCTTCTCTGCTGTATCAGCAAATGAGCGCATGGTGCAGCTACCACAGCTTTGAAGGTGCGGCCGCCTTCCTGCGTCGTCATGCCCAGGAAGAGATGACCCACATGCAGCGCCTGTTTGATTACCTGACCGACACCGGCAGCCTGCCTTGCATCAACACCATTGCTTCACCGTTTGCCGAGTACGCGTCGCTGGACGATCTGTTCCGTGTCACCTACGAACACGAGCAGCTGATTACGCAGAAAATTAATGAGCTGGCCCACGCGGCGATGACCAATCAGGATTATCCGACCTTTAATTTCCTGCAGTGGTATGTTGCTGAGCAGCACGAAGAAGAGAAATTATTTAAATCCGTTATTGATAAGCTTACCCTCGCCGGTAAAAGCGGCGAAGGTCTGTACTTTATTGATAAAGAACTGGCTACGCTCGACACCCAGAATTAATTATTACGGCGGCGAGGCAGCGCTTCGCCGCCCTGTTAATGACGGCAGATTTTACTTTCCCGGGTATTAAAGCCCGACTCTTCAGCAATAAATTTCCCTTTTTTCTGCAGAAAAGCCACCAGCTCCGCCGCGCTTAAATTTTGTGCCGAACAGGTATGAAAACGGGCATCGGCGCCAAAACGCGCGCTAATTGCCGCTTCAAGACTGTCGGTAGTGTAATGCTCCCCTGAAGCAAGCATCATCTGCAGCACTTCATGACCATGAATCGATGACATAACGCCTCCTGTAAAACGCACAGCATAGCCGGGCCAACCGGTGAACATGTTGCGCCAGCGCAGTCTTCGGGCAACCAGCCGATCATGTAAACCTATGATTACAGGCACTGTAACCCTCATTTGACGAACGTGCCAATTTCACATACTCTGCGCGACATATTTTATTGCTTATTCCTTCATGGATAGAGAAAAACGTGAAGAACCGCACTCTTGGTAGTATTTTAATCGTCGCCGGAACCACCATCGGCGCAGGGATGTTAGCAATGCCGCTGGCTTCAGCGGGCGTGGGTTTTGGGGTCACATTCTGCCTGCTGATCGCGCTGTGGGCGTTGATGTGTTACACCGCGTTGCTGCTGCTGGAAGTCTATCAGCACGTACCGGCAGATATGGGGCTCGGGTCGCTGGCCGCGCGTTATCTCGGTCGTTACGGTCAGTGGGTGACCGGTCTGTGCATGTTGTTCCTGATGTATGCGCTTACCGCTGCCTATATTAGCGGCGCGGGCGAGCTGCTGGCATCCAGCCTCAACCAATGGCTGGGCTGGACGCTTCCTCCGGCGGGTGGCGTACTGCTGTTTACCGCCGTGGGTGGCGCGATTGTCTGCCTTGGCACCTCGTTGGTCGACCTGTTTAACCGCTTTCTGTTCAGCGCCAAGATTATTTTCCTCGCCATTATGCTGGCGCTGCTGTTACCGCATATTCACCAGATCAATCTGCTGACCTTACCGCTCCAGCAGGGCCTTGCGCTGTCAGCGATACCGGTGATTTTCACCTCTTTTGGTTTTCACGGCAGCGTGCCGAGCATCGTCAGCTATCTCAACGGCGATATTCGTAAGCTGCGCCGGGTCTTTATCATCGGTAGTTTTATCCCGCTGGTGGCCTATATTTTCTGGCAGCTGGCGACGCTCGGCAGCATTGATTCCCCTGCCTTTACGGCGCTGCTGGCGAAGAATGCCGGCCTGAACGGGCTGTTAGAAGCGGTGCGTGAAGTGGTTGCTTCGCCGCACGTCGAGCTGGCGGTACATCTGTTTGCTGATCTGGCCCTGGCGACGTCATTCCTCGGCGTGGCGCTCGGTCTGTTTGATTACCTGGCGGATCTGTTCCAGCGTAAAAACACCCCCGCCGGTCGTCTGCAAAGCGGCGCATTGACCTTCCTGCCGCCGTTGGCCTTTGCCTTGTTCTATCCGCGTGGGTTTGTGATGGCGTTAGGCTATGCCGGCGTCGCGCTGGCGGTGCTGGCGCTGATACTGCCGTCGCTGCTGGTGATGAAGAGCCGTCAGCAGCATCCGCAGGCCGCCTGGCGGGTCGCCGGAGGCGGGCTGGCGCTGTGGTTAGTGCTGTTTTGTGGTGTCGCGGTGATCGCGATTCAGTTCAGCATCGTCGCGGGGTTGCTCCCGGCGGTGGGATAAAAAAAGGGGCCAGATGGCCCCTTTTTTATTTAGCTAAGCAGCACTGCTTATATTTTTTACCGCTGCCGCACGGGCACGGGTCATTCCGCCCGATTTTTGCCTCATTTCTGATAGGCTGCGCCACCACTTCTGGCTCGGCATGTTCTGTCCAGTAGTGATACAGAGAGAGCGCTGCCGGGGTAATATTGTCAACGCTGGCAATAAACTCATCGACAGAGAGCCCTTCAACCGCCGTAAACTGCGCTTCTGTGCCGTGCAGGGCAATGCTGTCCAGCGCCGCCTGCTGCTCTTCTGGCAATGCAGACCAGTCACCAAGTCCCACGCCGCGCATATAACCGAAGCACCACTCCTCAACGATGGTCAGCTCCTGCCCTTCCTCTTCACGAGTACCGAACAGCGGTTCGAACTGGTCAGGATACTCTTCAAGGCGCTCGGCAATATCGCTCATATGCTGCAGAGTGAGGTTTACAAAATGGTCACGCTCGCGGTCGTTTGCCCAGCGCGGCACGTTGTCTGCGCCGCCCCAGATAGCCAGCAGCCACTGCGCCGGTTCAATCTCTTTCGGGCCGGAGAGAATGGCCGTCAGCAGGCCGTCAAGCTCTGAGACATCAAGGATGGCGCCATCGGTGGCGTATTTCGACAGGATATCGTCCAGCCATTCAAGTTCGCTTTCGTTCAGGGGTCCGGTTTTCATCAACAGGCTCGTCATGGTAGAAAATGGCGCATACAGTAGCGGAAATGCCGGGAGAAAACTACCCGGCAGCGGGTTCAGTCAGGGTGATTAAATGCCTTTCATGCTGCTGGCGCTATTTTAGCGTCGTTTGCTAACGCTGGGCCGCTGAAAATGGAGCATCACTCGCATGTTTTGTGGGACAGCCGTGAGAAAAGGACAAAAACAAAAAAACCACCCGTAGGTGGTTTCACGACACTGCTTATCATTGATTTTATTCGTTTTATCCCAATGGTACCCGGAACGAGACTTGAACTCGTACAGCCTATGGCCGAGGGATTTTAAATCCCTTGTGTCTACCGATTCCACCATCCGGGCTCGGGATGTAAATTGGAGGCGCGTTCCGGAGTCGAACCGGACTAGACGGATTTGCAATCCGCTACATAACCGCTTTGCTAACGCGCCTTTAAATCTGAACACCCGCAATTGCCGATGTTTTAAACCTGGAGCGGGAAACGAGACTCGAACTCGCGACCCCGACCTTGGCAAGGTCGTGCTCTACCAACTGAGCTATTCCCGCAATATCAAGCTAATTTGCTAATCACTTGATTTTGTTATCGTCTGGCAAGCTGTGCTGCCGTTCGATGCGATGCATTCTACTTACCTGGAGAAATGAGTCAACGATATTTTTTAAATCATTGTGTCGTTTGCTGAAAATTACGCCGAAACGATCACTGATCAAGCAAATCTCCGCGCGCAGCGTTTAAATACTGCAGCATAGACCACAGCGTCAGCACCGCCGCCACCAGAAACAGCCCAATACCGGCCCACTCTACCCACATATTTGGCCGCCACAGCATCCACACCAATGCCGTCATCTGCGCGGTGGTTTTCACTTTGCCGATCCAGGAAACGGCCACGCTGCTGCGTTTGCCCAGTTCCGCCATCCACTCACGCAGTGCAGAAATAATAATTTCCCGCGCGATCATCGTGGCCGCCGGCAAGGTCACCCACCAGGTGTGGTAATGCTCAACCACCAGCACCATCGCAATCGCCACCATCACTTTGTCAGCAACCGGATCGAGGAAAGCGCCGAAACGCGTACTCTGATTCCAACGACGCGCCAGGAAACCGTCAAACCAGTCGGTCACTGCCGCCACGAAAAAGATCAGTGCGCAGGCAAACGGCGCCCAGGCAAAGGGGAGATAAAACGCCAGCACGAAGAACGGAATCAGGACGACGCGAAACAGAGTCAGCAATGTAGGGATATTAAATTGCATAGTAACGGGTAACTATTTGTTAGAAGTAAAAATTAGCCCTATGTTGCTACAGAGCCCCTAATGTTTCAACGAGTAGAAGATCTTTTCTGCCAGACCGTGAGATATACCCGGTACTTTAGCAATTTCCTCAACGCTTGCTTGCTGCAACCCCTGCAGACCCCCCATGTACTTCAGTAGCATCTGGCGGCGTTTTGGTCCCACGCCTTCGATCGTTTCCAGCGAACTGGTGCTTTTCACTTTTGCCCGTTTTTTACGGTGTCCGGCAATGGCGTGGTCGTGCGATTCATCGCGAATATGTTGAATGACGTGCAACGCCGGTGAATCAGGCGGCAGGTTAAAGCCCTCCCCCTCTGGTTCGAAGAATAGCGTTTCCAGCCCGGCTTTACGATCGCTACCTTTTGCTACACCTAATAATAGAGGATGATGCTTGTCCCACGGCACCTCCAGCTCAGCAAACACGCTCTTCGCCTGTCCCAGCTGACCCTTACCGCCATCGATCAGGATAACATCCGGGATCTTGCCCTCTTCTATCGCTTTGCCATAGCGCCGGCGTAGTACCTGGTTCATCGCGGCATAATCATCGCCCGGGGTGATCCCGGTGATATTGTAGCGCCGATACTCCGCACGCAGCGGCCCGTTGCTATCGAACACCACACAAGAGGCCACCGTCTGCTCTCCCATGGTATGGCTGATATCAAAACATTCCATGCGCTTCACTGCCGGAAGCTTGAGCACGCTGGCTAGCGCCTGCAGACGTTGATGAATCGTCGACTGTTGTGACAGTTTGGTGGTCAGCGCCGTGGCGGCGTTCGTGCGTGCCAGCTTCAGATAGCGGGCCCGATCGCCGCGCGGTTTGGTCTGAACGTTGACCCGACGACCTGCCAGCTCGGAGAGAGAATCTGCCAGCAGCGTTTTATCGCCCAGCGCAAAGTCGAGCAGAATCTCCCCTGGCAAGGTCCGCATCTGGCTGCCTTGCAGGTAGAACTGCCCGACAAACGTTTCCACGACTTCGCCAAGCTCGGTCCCGCCGGGCACCTTAGGAAAATAGCTCCGGCTGCCCAGCACTTTGCCCTGGCGAATAAACAGCACGTGGACGCAGGCCATGCCGGCTTCAAAGGCGACGCCGATAACGTCGAGGTCGTCACCGGTATTAGAGACAAACTGTTTCTCGGTGACCCGTCGCACGGCCTGAATCTGATCGCGAATGCGCGCGGCTTCTTCAAAAGCCAGCGACTGGCTGGCTTTTTCCATCCGGGCAATCAGTTGCGTGAGTACCTGATCGTCTTTCCCCGCAAGGAACAGCCGCACATAGTCAACCTGCTGGGCGTACTCCTCTTCACTGACCAGTCCTGCGACGCAGGGGCCGAGGCAGCGGCCAATCTGATACTGCAGACAGGGACGCGACCGGTTGCGGTACACGCTGTTCTCACACTGGCGGACAGGGAAAATTTTTTGCAGCAGCGCAAGGGTTTCACGCACCGCGTAGCCATTCGGGAAAGGACCGAAATATTCACCCCGGGCGTGTTTCGCGCCACGGTGCATCGCCAGACGAGGATGGGTATCGCCACTGAGGAATATAAAAGGATAGGATTTATCATCGCGCAGCAGCACGTTATAGCGCGGCTGATAGAGCTTAATGTAGTTGTGCTCTAGCAGCAGGGCTTCCGTTTCCGTATGGGTTACGGTGACGTCGATTTGCGCGATCAGCGCGACCAATGCCTCGGTTTTACGCGAAGCCAGGTTGCTCCGAAAATAGCTGCTCAGCCGTTTTTTCAGATCTTTTGCTTTGCCAACATAAATGACGGTGCCGCCAGCATCATACATGCGGTAGACACCCGGCTGGCTGGTGACCGTCTTCAGGAAAGCTTTTGCGTCAAAAACATCACTCACTGACTTGCTAACGACTCCGCATTGCACAGGCCATGGCGAATTGCCAGGTGGGTCAGCTCGACGTCGCCATGGATGTTTAATTTACTGAACATCCGATAACGATAGCTGTTGACGGTTTTAGGACTCAGATTTAGCTGCTCTGAAATCTCATTCACCTTCTGACCTTTAGTGATCATCAGCATAATCTGCAATTCACGTTCAGACAAACTGGCAAACGGTGATTCCGTTTTTTCCGGCTCAATCTGACTAAGTGCCATTTGCTGTGCGATATCAGATGCGATATAGCGCTGACCGGAGGCGACACAACGAATGGCATTCACCACTTCCTGTGGCGCAGCACCTTTGCTGAGGTAGCCTGCAGCACCAGCCTGCATCACTTTCGCTGGCAGCGGATTTTCAGTATGCACGGTGAGCATAATGACTTTGGTATCCACGATGGAACGCGCAATTTTACGCGTGGCTTCGAGACCACCAATCCCCGGCATGTTCATGTCCATCAGGACAACATCCACGGAGTTGGCGCGGCACCATTTTACGGCATCCTCGCCGCAACTCGCTTCACCGACAACCTTAATCCCTTTTATATCTTCCAGAATGCGTCGTATCCCTGCGCGCACTAGCTCGTGGTCATCAACAAGAAGGACGTTGATCAAAGGAATAATCTCCAGAATTAGGGACAACGCGACAGAAAACTTATCGCATACATATTACCGGGTTTTATCGCCACTTTAAAAGCCAAAAGAATGCCCGACAGAAAGTTTCTTAACCTGGTCTGTCAATTTGTTTGCACAGCGACTGGAAACTTATACATAACAGTAAGTTGTATTACGCTTCAATTTTAACATTTGCCCTACAAAAACGACGGTCAGGTCACGTCTGAGGCATCTGAAAAATAGGATGTAAAATATGTAACAATAATTAACGGTGAAAAAGCCTTACGTAGTAATTAAGGCTTTTTTTGCGAAAGAATACGTATTATTCAGTCAATTAAATGCGCTAACAGCTCTGATGAGAGAACAGATATTACCCACTCCTTTTTTTTCCGCCGCTTGTGGTATACTGCGCCGCCTTAACAGTAAGTATTGCGCAAATGCGCCGATAGCAAACGAGGATATCGATGAGCACTCCAGATTTTTCCACTGCAGAAAATAATCAAGAACTGGCACAGGAAGTGACCTGCCTGAAAACGCTGCTGACGCTGATGCTCCAGGCAATGGGCCAGGCCGATGCTGGTCGTGTGATTATTAAAATGGAAAAACAGATCACGCAGATGGAAGACGAGGCTCAGGCTGCCGTATTCTCCAGCACCGTTAAGCAAATTAAACAAGCTTACCGCCAGTAAAAACAAACCGGCTGTGAGTCTCACTGACAGCCGGTCCCCCACGTCTGACACGCAGAACATCCTACGGGCTCAAATTAAACCAGTCGCCACTGCATAGCAGGCGATTTGTGTTTTATTTGGTGCGTTGAATTTGCGCTGCATATTCTTTTGATGAAAATTAACGGTGTTTTCCGAGATCGAGAGAATAATCGCCACTTCTGCGGATGTTTTCCCTTCCGCGGTCCATTTCAATATTTCCAGTTCACGCCGACTAAACTTCATTTCCGGCGGCATCACCATCGCATCTTCCAGACGTAATAGCGTCAGCAGACTGAGTTCGATCAGTATCCTCAGGCGCATCTCTTGTTCATCGTCAGGATACGGTCCTGCACCACGCTGCTGGCCTGAAACAGACAGGAATCCCTGGGCGTGATTCGGCAAAGTCAGACACTGCGTAACCCCTTTCAACAAACCGTGATCGCGCGCGCCGTTCCACAACTCCGGCGTTTCCCGAAAGAGGCTGTCGTTCCACGGCAGGTGACCACGCAGGAAATTCTCAGCGCGTAGAACCGGGTCAATCGCGAAGAAATTCTCAGCCTGGTAGTGCGACATCCACGCCTGTGGGTAGGTTGATTGCAGCGTAATTCTTGGCCGTGTAAAAGGCACGGGATGACGTACGCATAGCGCAAAATAGTCATATTCCAGGCCTTCAGTTTGTTGCTGCAGGAGATTATAAACCTCTTCTCCACACGAGAATGACTGGAATTGTTGCAGCATTTCCCGCCGCCAGCTGAAAAAATCATTGTCCCTCATAACCGAGCAAATAACCCCTAAGTAATAATCATTATTAGAAATACAGAAAACTAACACATAAATCTTATTTCTATGTATAAAATATCGTATACATCGCACTTATTAGATCGTTAGCGAGATAATCCAGCAGTTACAGGAGATGAGTATGTCGCCTCCGCCTTCACAATCGACGATATATTCCCGATGCCGGCACGCCTTTAGTCGCCGCCCCGTCCCTGAAACCTCCGGCGCGTCGCCCTCCTGCTTTACCGTCACCGATGTTGCCGCAGCCTCGCGGGCCAGGTTCGGTGCGGACGTCTTGCGGATCGGTTCGCCAGTGCGGAGGTAAAATCGCCAATTGGTAAGCGGTGCTTAATTGATTTGCTGGATGCCCTGAGGATTAGCCAGGCAGGTGCGGGCAACAGAGAGTCGGATACAGAGATGGCCAGCGGCATTGCCGCCGCCGGTCAAGGCTGATTCCAGGCTGGTGATGATTACTGCATCAGGAATTTTTCAAGGAACTGACGGGTACGCGGCTGCTGAGGATTGGCAAACAGCGCTTTTGCCGGGCCCTGCTCGATGATGCGCCCCTGGTCCATAAAGATGGCGCGGTCGGCCACATCACGGGCGAAGCTCATTTCATGGGTCACGATGACCATCGTGCGCTTCTCCTGTGCCAGCTGGCGGATAGTGTTCAACACCTCACCCACCAGCTCCGGATCCAGCGCGGAGGTCGGTTCATCGAAGAGGATCACGTCCGGGCGCATCGCCAGCGCACGGGCAATCGCTACGCGCTGCTGCTGTCCGCCGGAGAGACGACGCGGGTAGCTGTTTTCTTTACCCGTCAGCCCGACTTTGGCCAGCAGGTCCCGGGCACGTTCAATCGATTCGTTTTTATCCTCACCTTTGACGATAACCGGCCCTTCGATGATGTTCTCCAGCACCGTGCGGTGTGGAAACAGATTGAAGTTCTGGAACACAAAACCGACATGCTGACGTAAGCGGCGAATCAGCCCTTTCTGCTGGCTGAGGCTGCGCGCGGTATCAATTGTGACATCCCCCACGCGAATGGTTCCGCTTTCCGGCTGTTCCAGCAGGTTAATGCTGCGCAGCAACGTCGTTTTACCGGAACCGCTGGGGCCAATAATGGCCACCACTTCCCCTTCCTGCACATTGAGGTCAATACCGTGCAGCACCGTCTGGCCATGGAATTTTTTCACCAGGTTTTTGACGTCAATGGCACTCATTTTGGATCACGCTCCTGGCGGTTGAGCTGGTTTTCAAAGTAGTTTTGCAGCGAAGACAATACCGTCGCCATCACCCAGTAAATCAGCGATGCGGCAAGATACATGGTGAACACTTCCAGCGTACGCGAGGTAATCAGCTGCGCCTGACGGAACAGCTCAGGTACCTGAATGGTCGCCGCCAGCGAAGTATCCTTCACCAGGCTGATAAAACTGTTGGAGAGCGGCGGCAGGGCCACCCGCGCGGCCTGCGGCAAAATGGCCCGACGCAGCGTTTGCCACGGAGTCATGCCGATACTGGCCGCGGCTTCCCACTGCCCTTTGTCGATAGAGGCGATCGCCGCACGCAGCGTTTCTGCCGCGTAGGCCGCGGTATTCAGCGACAGGCCAATCATCGCGGCCGGGATCGGATCCAGCTCAATACCAAACTGCGGCAGACCGTAGTAGATCATAAACAGCTGCGCGATCAGCGGGGTGCCGCGAAAAATAGAGATATACATCCTCGCCAGCCATTTCACCGGCCACAGCGTCGACATGCGCATTAACGCGAGGATAAAGCCGAGTATCAGGCCAAAAATCATGCCGCCGATACTGAGCTGTAGAGTAAATACCGCGCCCTTTAACAGAAACGGCGCGGAATCGATAACCAGTTGGATACTCTCTTGCATTCTGTATGTTCTGCTTTAGATATGGGGATGATAGGCGAACAACGCCGGCGCTCCGCCAGTGTGAATAAATAAGATGGGTCCTTCATCCTTAAAGCGTTTCTGATTAATCCCATCAATCAGGCCTGCCATCGCTTTGCCGGTATAAACAGGATCCAACAGAATACCTTCCAGCTGCGCCAGCAGCCGCACGGCTTCCATACCTTCATCATTCGGCGTGCCGTAACCAGGGGCGAAATAGTCGTCCCAGAGCTGAATGCCCGCTTTGGCCTGTAGCTCAAGGCTGTTGGCCACCGCCTGCTGCAGCGCGACCACTTTCGGCAACTGGTCCGCGACCTTGCGGGACACCGTTACCCCAATCAGCTCGGCGTCGGGCATCAGTTGTTCGAGGCCTACCGCAAGACCGGCATGAGTCCCCGCGCTGCCGGAGGCAACGACCACGGATGAGATCTCGACGGCCCCTTCGCACTGCTGAGCAATTTCCAGCGCGCTTTCCACATACCCCAACGCCCCAAGCGCATTAGAGCCCCCCACCGGGATCACATACGGGCGATAGCCCTGTGCTTCGATGCGGGTCGCTAACTCTTCCAGTTGCGCATTCGGATCGGTTAGCGCATCGCACATCTCGACCTGGGTGTTAAACAGATCCAGCAGCAGACGGTTGCCGTTGGTCAGATAGTTCTCCGCGCGGGTGCCGATTGGGTTTTCCAGCAACGCCACACAGTGCAGGCCCAGCTTCGCTGCCACCGCGGCGGTTTGACGAACGTGGTTCGACTGAATCGCACCAGCGGTGATTAGCGTATCGGCGCCTTCACGCAGCGCATCTGCCGCCAGAAACTCCAGCTTACGCAGTTTGTTACCCCCCATGGCGAGCGGGGTTACGTCGTCACGTTTGATAAAAATTTCGCGCCCCAGATGGTCTGACAAGCGCGGCAGATATTCCAGCGGCGTCGGTGCGCCGATCAGTTCCAGGCGCGGGAAGCGCGTTAAATTTTGCAGTGACATGGTACCTCCAGACTCAGTTATCTTTATTATGCACGTACTGGCGGACGAAATAAAAAAAGGCGCTATCAGAAGCGCCTTTTTTCACCACTGACCGTTATTGTGTCACGTCAGCGCCAAACCATTTTTCCGACAGCGCTTTCAGGCTGCCATCTTTCTGCATCTCTGCAATCGCGCCATCAACCGCTTTCAGCAGGTCTTCATTGCCTTTACGCAGCGCCACGCCAGATTCCTGACGGGAGAACGCCTCGCCGGTGACCGCGAGGGTGTTGCCGGTTTTCTTCACCAGATCCAGCGCCGCCAGGCGGTCAACCAGAATCGCATCGATACGTCCTACGCGCAGATCCTGGTATTTCGTCGGGTCATCATCATAAGTACGAATATCTACGCCCTGCACGTTCTGGCGCAGCCACTCTTCATAGTTAGTGCCCAGACCAACGCCGACTTTTTTACCTTTCAGGTCAGCCGCGGTTTTGATAATGCCTTCGTTGCCCTTTTTCACCAGCGCCTGAATACCGGAGACGGTATACGGGGTAGAGAAGTCATACTTTTTCTTACGCTGGTCGGAAATCGTCACCTGGTTAATGACCACATCGATACGTTTAGAATCGAGGGAAGCCAGCATACCGTCCCATTTGGTCGGTTTCAGGTCAGCCTTCACGCCGAGATGTTTTGCCAGCTCATTGGCAAATTCAACTTCGAACCCGGTCAGTTTACCGTCGTCGCCCTGATAGCTGAATGGCGGATAGGTCCCTTCCAGGCCAACACGCAGCGTACCGCGATCTTTTATCTGCCCCAGCAGATTTTCTGCCGCGAAAGTTTTGCTGCTGACGCCTGCCATCAAGACTACGGCCATGGCGCCCATCAGCGCCTGACGACCCAGAAGTGCTAATTTCATAGATACCCCTAACAGTGATATTTTCCTGTAGTGTAAGGCGTTTAGCAGCACGCACCAACACCTATACGCTACATCTTATTCCGAATTATTATAACCGTTGCCATTTAGGACATAGCGAAAACTCGCGAAAATTCATCGGATTTGCTGGAGATATCTCATACTGCAAAGGTCAGCTTGATGACGTCTGGAGCACGGAAGATGAAAAACCCCACGTTGTTGCAGTGCTTTCACTGGTATTACCCCACCGGCGGTGAGCTGTGGCGCGAGGTCGAAGCCCTGGCACCGAACCTCAACGAGATTGGTATTAACATGATTTGGCTGCCGCCGGCCTATAAAGGCGCCTCTGGCGGCTACTCCGTCGGCTATGACAGTTACGATCTGTTCGATCTGGGTGAGTTCGACCAAAAAGGATCCGTGGCGACCAAATATGGCGATAAAGCCCAGCTGCTGGCCGCCATCGCGGCGCTGCGACAGCATGATATCGCCGTACTGCTTGATGTGGTGCTCAACCACAAAATGGGGGCGGATGAGAAACAGCAGATCCGGGTACAGCGCGTGGACGAACAGGATCGTACCCAGATTGCTGATGACGTTGTCGAATGTGAGGCCTGGACGCGCTACACCTTCCCTGTCCGGGGCGGGAAATATTCGCAGTTCATCTGGGATTACACCTGTTTTAGCGGTGTCGATCACATTGAAAATCCCGATGAGGACGGCGTTTTTAAAATCGTCAACGACTATACCGCCGAAGGCTGGAGCGACCAGGTCGATGACGAAATGGGTAATTTTGATTACCTGATGGGCGAGAATATCGACTTTCGTAACCATGCGGTCGCCGAAGAGCTGAAATACTGGGCCCGCTGGGTGATGGCAGAAACCGGCTGCGATGGTTTTCGTCTCGATGCGGTGAAGCACATTCCCGCGTGGTTTTACAAAGCGTGGATCGAACACATCCAGGAGGTGGCCACCACCCCGCTGTTTATCGTCGCCGAATACTGGTCGCACGAAGTCGATAAGCTCCAGCAGTACATCGCGATGGTGGACGGCAAAACAATGCTGTTTGACGCCCCGCTACAGATGAAGTTTCACGAAGCTTCCCGCCAGGGGCGCGACTACGATATGAGCCAGATTTTCAGCGGCACGCTGGTCGAAGCCGACCCGTTTCATGCCATCACTCTGGTGACCAATCATGATACCCAGCCGCTGCAGGCGCTTGAGGCACCGGTAGAGCCGTGGTTTAAGCCGCTGGCCTATGCATTGATCCTGCTGCGTGAGAACGGCGTGCCCTCGGTGTTTTACGCCGACCTGTTCGGCGCCATCTATGAAGATACCGGCGGAGACGGGCAAACGTATCGCATCGAGATGCCGGTTATCGAACAGCTGCACGAGCTGATTGATGCCCGTCAACGCTTTGCCCACGGAGTCCAGACCCTGTGGTTCGATCATCCGAACTGCATTGCATTTAGCCGCAGCGGTACTGAAGACGATCCGGGTTGCGTGGTAGTGCTATCGAACGGCGATGACGGTGTAAAGTTGCTGGAGCTGGGCGAAAATTATGGCAACAAACGCTGGAAAGATTTCCTCGGTAACCGCCAGGAGGTGATTGAAACCGACGAAAACGGCTGCGGCACGTTTATCTGCAACGGCGGTAGCGTCAGCGTCTGGGTGATGGAAGAGGTGTTATAGACGTGAATAACGTGCGGGCTGAAGACCGTACCAGCCCGCCGGTTTTTTAGTGCCCGCTCGGGGTCGCTGTTTGCGCCGCAGTGCGTGCCGCCGTGGCTTTTTTCCACGCCTGTTCACACTCAGTCGTTAAGCGATCGACGCGCACCAGGGTCATGCGGTCGTATTGCAGCGTATTCCCCGAACGTTCGATCGGGTAGATATCCAGCCCGGAGGTGACGTTATAGGTCTGGGCATCACGCTGCATCAATTTACCCGGCGTCGCAATTACTCGCTGCCATTGACGGCAATCGAGGGTATCGCCATTTTTGGTCACAATCAGGCTGGCGATGGCATCCGGGCTCATCATTTCACTCTGCGGGCCTTTTGATTGCCAGTAACCTTCCAGCCCGGCAGGCGCTGGCGCTTTGACCACGTCGTTGTAATTATCAACCTGGACACATCCCGCCAGAGTCAACAGCGCACCAGCAATCACTAACTTTTTCATCATTCATCCCAAAAACCGATAAAAAAGTATTGTGGCATTAAAGCGTTAAGCCCGCCACCCCTGTAGCGGGCCGACATTGACCAGGTAGAGAGCATCACCTGGCCGGAATAGCGGCAATATAACGATCATTATTTGCGCAATTAACATAAGGAAATTCTCAAAATACAACATTCGGCGTATGACAGATATACCTGGAATTGAGAGTATTGCCGTTAATTCCCTCACATAACCGCGGGCTGACTTTACTTTGAGAATATTCCAGGCAAATTATGAGAGATATTGAGAAATAGTTTAGACTATCTGATGGTTCCAACGCTGAACCGGATTTATTACCAGGTAAATGGATTTCATCGCGCTTGTCGGCGAGGGATAAATTATCGTTACGTGTTGAATGAGGATGGGTCATGTCAACGATTATCATGGATTTGTGTAGCTTTACCCGGCTGGGATTATTCGGGTATCTGACAAGCAGGGGGATAAAACGACGCGACATCGCTGAAGAACATAGCGTAACTGGACTGGCAAAACTCTGTGATCAAACCTCTCCAGCGGTGGCATTCCTCAATGAGGATTGCTTTATTCATAAAGCGGAGAGCAACCAGCTTATCCGTCAGGTCATTACCGAGCACCCCGGGACGCTATTTGTTATCTTCATGTCACTGGCAAATATTCACTTTGATCGCTATCTGCTGGTGCGCAAAAATTTACTGGTGTGCTCCAAATCAATCACCCCAAAAGACCTTGATGAAATTCTGGGTAATCGTTTGAAATACGATAATTACAACGCCGCGCGGATAAATATACCCACACTATCGTTAAGTCCTACTGAATCGAATATGCTGCAAATGTGGATGGCCGGTTATGGCACAGAGCAAATATCGACACAGATGAACATTAAGGCCAAGACGGTCTCCTCACATAAGGGAAATATTAAGAGGAAAATCCAGACGCATAATAAACAGGTGATTTATCACATCGTCCGGTTGGCAGAAAACATTACCACGGGACTGTATACCCCCTCTCGTGGAGACCGACATTAAGGCCAGGATAGTGAAATAACTGTGAAATAGCTGGCGGCAGTCACCGCCAGTTTTTGGTTTCCCGGGCTAGTCATCCATCTCAACAAAGATGCCGTCGGCATGCCCTATCTCGTTGAAAAACCAAATCCCTAACGGATAGTCTTCCAGCGATACCAGATACATGGTCCCTTCATTAAACGACTCTATTGCCAGAACAACGCCCGATCGACGTGGGCCACCGTCGGTCTTCACCGTGACACGATCGTTCACCTGCATAGCATATCTCCTCTATTTTTGAGCCAGTGTAGAACAAAATGGCCCACTACGCAGCGCCTCACACGGTGACTGGCGTTTTTATCTGCACCTCCGTAGTCACAGGCTTTCGCGCCTCTCCCTGCACAGCAGGATTTTATGCCTATACTTAAAGAGGCAAGATCACAGCCATGCGAGGTAACCATGATGAAAACCGCCAAAGATGATGAGTATGCAGGGAGTAGTGGGGTAAATGTTGATGCCCTGCTGGCGGCGATTAATGAGATCAGCGAGAGTGAAGTACAGCGCACGCGGGACGACCCCTATCATGTCAGCATTAATGGTCGCAGCGATCACACCTGGCGTGAGTTAGCGGAAGCATTTGAGCTCGATATTCATGACTTTAGCGCCACTGAGGTCAACCGCTAAGCACAGGTGAAAAAAATCCCGACTCGCAGGAGTCGGGATGAAACTTGCTAATGCAAGAAGCACTTGAAATTCGTTACACCGGGATATCCGTTGCGTGGGAAACATTATCCTCAATTATTTTGCATGACAAGCCCTATTCATGAGGAAAATTATTGAGCACTGACATCACCTTGTCATCTTTTTACGCAAGGGCTGATGGCATAAGGCTTCGGCGGCATCGTCTTTTCTTACCCACCTTTTCCCTGCGAAATCTTTTTAAGAAAATCCTTATTTCAATTCAGCTACGCCACCAAACCCGGCACGACGCAATGCGCATTTTCAGAGCGTTTCGGCAAAACAGACCTGATTTCGGCCGTTTTGCTTTGCCAGATACAACCGGTTGTCAGCCACTGACTGCAGGGTTTCAAAATTGTACACTCCCGTTTCGTCGCTGCTACTGACGCCCAGTGAGGCGCTGATCCTCAGGCTGGTATCGTTGCACAGAAGAATTTCACGGCTGTATATGCGCAGACGAATGCGTTCAGCGACGGCCCTTGCGACCTGTGACGTGGTCCCCGGCATCACGATACAAAACTCTTCGCCACCGACGCGCCCGGCCAGGTCACCTTCACGGATGTTGCTCGCAATGGTACTGGCCACCAGCGACAGGACGCGGTCACCGGCCTGATGCCCGTGGAGATCGTTCACCTTCTTGAAGAAATCGAGATCGAGCTGGATGACCGAGATCGCCAGTTTCGACTGCTCGCACGTTTTTGCCGCGGCGATGGCCCGGTCGAACAAGGCGCCACGGTTTAACAGCCGGGTTAACGCGTCATGCCAGGCCTGCCACTCCAGTGACTTCTGCAGTACGCTCATATTGCGTACCATCCGCAGGATCACCAGCCAGGAGATGATCAGCATCAACGTGAAAAGCAGCCACATCAGGGTCAGCGCGATGGTAATGGTACCGAAATCGCCGCGTACCCCTTCCTGCAGGGTATGAATACGCAGCAGCACGCCATCAAAGTTGTTGAGTTTTTGCCAACTGATATAGCGCGTTAATAACCGGATACCGCCCCGGTTATCATGCAAAAAAGCGTAGCTCAGCATCGCCTGCTCACGCGGTGAGAGCTGCGCCAGCACATTTCCTTCGTCCGAGGAGACAATCAGGTTCATCTTGCCGTCATACAACTGATACTCCCCTTCCTGCCCGCCTTTGATTGCTCTGACGAGGAACGCTTTCATTTCGCGTACTGAAAAATCCATCGACAGCACGCCGAGCCAGTCGTGCTCGAAATCAAGGGGAATCGAGGCGGTCACCACCGGATTGTCGGTTTGCGTATCCTCATCCAGCACGGTTTGCCAGACGACACCGCGGCCTGGGTTATTGCGCAGCGATTGCCGGGTGAACCACGGGGCGACGATGGCCTTGCTGTACCACTCTTGCGCCAGCGCCAGGCTTTTAGGCGTTTCAGTGGTGGTGAAAAAGCCGCTGCGTGAGATGTAGAGCATACGATCTTTAAAGCCGCGGTTGGTGTTGGCCAGCCGCAGGAGATACCCCAGCTCCAGCGCGGCCATCATCTCATTGCCGGTCTGAGTATCGTTGCGGGATAAGGTACTTTCACTTTCGACAAAGGCGTCGGAAACACCATAGATGGGCAACGTACGGCGGTTATGCAACGCCACAGACCAGATAGGCAGATGCCGTTTGGCCATATACTCTTGCTCAGCATTGCGCAAAATTTCGAAATCTAACGGCGTTTCCAGTGCTGATTGCATGCCGTTGCGAAAGAAAACGATCCGATCGATATTGAACTGCAGCAGGCTGTCCATTTCGTGGCTGACGTTTTCGAGGTTGTTGCGCTGATTAGTGACGTAGGCCCCTTCCAGAACCATCACTTCGCGCCAGATCAACAGCGTAGAGAAGAACAACACGATGACAAAACAATAGTTGACCACATGTCCCGGGTTCGAAACGCGGAGAAGTTTGCTTACCCACAGCGGTTTATCCATCGTTCTCTCGCAGTACAATCACGGACAGCAACGTCATCAACGCTCCTTGTCGGTCGCTTCAGGAATAAAACAGTAAAACGCCCGACGTATGCCGGGCGCTATGTGCGGTTCAGGTCACGTGATGCTGCCTGCCTTCCCCGCGCACTAACTCATCTTCACGGAATGCCTCGCGCTTCACGCCATAGCCGTCATACCAACGACACTCGACCATTCCATTGGCGAAGCCCGTCACCACCATCCGTGGCCCTCCGTTCTTTCGCCGCACTTCATCACTGACCAATAATACCATTTTTTAGTCCGTCATCTGGGAGAAACAGTTTCACCATAGACGATGCCGGGCATTTTTGCATAATCGCCAGACGATATTACTGCGATCTGTTTTGTAACGCTGTTTTACGCTTACTGCGACGCGGTACGCAGCCCGGAAATCATCTTCACGCCCGCCAGCACCACTCCACCGACGATAAAGCCAAGTACCAGGTTGACCCCCGTAGGCAGCAGCGACGCGATAATCCCGGACTGGCCATGCGCCAGTTGCTCAATCGCATGATGTAACGGCGCAATACCATGCACAATAATCCCGCCGCCGACCAAAAACATCGCCAGTGTACCGACGACAGAGAGCAGCTTCATCAGTCGCGGAGCAACCGCCAGCAGGCCTTTGCCGACCCACTGCGCCGCCGCGCTGCTTTTTTCCACCAGCCAGTAGCCCATATCGTCCAGCTTCACGATAACGCCCACCAGGCCATATACACCCACGGTCACCAGAATGGCAATCCCTGACAGAATCAAAATCTGGTTTAACAGCGGCGCGTCAGCCACAATCCCAAGCGTAATCGCTACAATTTCCGCGGACAGGATAAAGTCGGTGCGTATTGCCCCTTTTACTTTATCGCGTTCAAACGCCAGCGGATCCTGTTCGGCCAATGCTTCCAGACGCTGCTGGCGGGCCTGCGGGTCTTCTTTGTGTTTACGTGACTGCAGGCTGTGCAGCACTTTCTCGACCCCTTCGTAGCACAGGAATGCGCCGCCCAACATCAGTAACGGCGTGATCGCCCACGGAATAAAGGCGCTGATCAATAATGCCAGCGGCACCAGGATGATTTTGTTCAGGAACGAACCTTTTGCCACTCCCCAGACAACGGGTAATTCGCGGTTGGCTCGCACACCGCTCACCTGCTGAGCATTGAGGGAGAGATCGTCGCCCAGCACCCCGGCGGTTTTCTTCGCCGCGAGTTTTCCCATCACCGAGATATCGTCAAGCAAGGTGGCAATATCATCCAACAGCGTTAAAAGACTACTTCCTGCCAAAATTACATTCCTTCATTTATTGATAGTGAACAACGTCATCCCTTTGGCTGTCATTCAATCTGCAGCCGCCACGATGAGATGCCTTGTCAGCATAGAGTATGAGTGAAAAGTGCTTTTTCGCCCAGAGGGTAAAATAGTCAATATAAATTTAACAACTTACCTACAATTAAACTTCTCGCCAGCACGATAGTTTTCACGTTTACTATATGCCTCCTTTCTTTCTCAGTACCGCCGTGAGGACGTATGTCTACCCGCCAGCTTTTGCCGCTCATCGGGGCGCTGTTTGCGCTTTATATTATTTGGGGATCTACCTACTTTGCCATTGCCATTGGCGTCGCCAGTTGGCCTCCGCTGATGATGGCCAGCATCCGCTTCCTCTCTGCCGGTGCGGTGCTGCTCGCCTACCTGCTGGCAACGGGCCACAAGCTTCCCCCGCTCAAACCGCTACTCAATGCCGCCGCGATCGGCATTCTGTTGCTGGCAGTGGGCAATGGTTTTGTGACCCTGGCCGAACACCAGCATGTACCTTCAGGTATCGCGGCGGTGATGGTCGCGACCGTGCCGCTTTTCACCCTCTGCTTTAGCCATTTCTTTGGTATCGCCACCCGCAAGATTGAGTGGCTGGGGATCGCGATCGGTCTGGCGGGCATCATTCTGCTTAATAGCGGCGGCAATCTGAGCGGCAACCCATGGGGCGCCCTGCTGATCCTGATTGGCTCGATGAGCTGGGCGTTCGGCTCCGTTTACGGATCACGCATTGAGCTGCCGACGGGCATGATGGCTGGCGCCATTGAAATGCTTGCCGCCGGGCTGGTGCTGGCAATCGCCTCATGGCTGTCAGGTGAAACCCTGACTCAAATGCCGTCGTGGTCCGGTATTTTAGCCGTGGCCTATCTGGCGATTTTTGGCTCGCTTATCGCCATCAATGCCTATATGTACTTAATTCGCAACGTCACCCCTGCCGTGGCGACCAGTTACGCCTACGTTAACCCGGTGGTGGCGGTCTTGCTGGGAACCGGTTTTGCCGGGGAAAATCTGTCACCGGTGGAGTGGCTGGCGCTGGGGATCATTATTTTTGCCGTGGTGCTGGTCACGCTGGGGAAATACCTGTTACCCGCCAAACGTGAAGTCACGCCTTGTGAGGCGCCAAAGTAGGCCCCTGGCCGGTAATGCCGTGAGTATCGATCTGCGCGTGGCACCCGCCACCGCAGATCCACTCCTCGAGACGTTCAATCAACGCCTCACCGCTCAACTTACGCCGCCCGCGCAATGCGCACTCCCAGACGATCAGCACCCGCCATCCTTGCGCCTGCAACAGCGCCATATCACGGTGATCCCGCGCGACGTTCTTGCCAATTTTATCCAGCCAGAATTCCGTACGCGTTGCCGGTACTTTAAACAGATAGCAGTCATGGTGATGCCAGAAACAGCCGTGGGTAAATATCACGCAGCGATACGCTTCGACTACAAAATCCGGGCGACCGGGCAACGCGGCATCCTGCACGGTAAAGGTAAACCCGGCCTGCGCGAGTAGCGCCGCAAGACGCTTTTCAATCGCCGTATCGCGCTGGCCGATGGCGCGCATATTTTTGCTACGCGTGGCTTTATCGTGAACGTCCAGCGTCATCTTCCTCAGCGTTGCGCAGTGCCACGGCGCGGGCAATGCGCGGCGCCAGCAGTTTCGCCACCGCGGCAAACACCGGCACCACTACCGAGTTACCAAACTGGCGATAGGCCTGGGTATCGGAAACAGGAATGCGGAAGCGATACCCCTGAGGCATTTCAAACCCCATCAAGCGTGCACACTCCCGCGGGGTTAAGCGACGGGGGCGACGCTGCTGGTTTTGCGGATCGTCGAAATGCTTTTCACCCAACGCGCGGTCCCAGCCACGATCGACCAGAATCTCGGCGCCATCTTTGTAGTAACGGGCAGACAGCGTCCGCGCCACGCTGTGCGGGTTTTGCGGGTCGACTAAGCCGTAGCCAAACCCGTTGCCCAGCGCCTGATGCTTACGCGCATAGTTATAGAGATACTTCCAGAGCACCGGCGTCAGGATAAATTTGGCATCGACCGTGGGCTCCAGCAGCTCGCCAAAGGTCGGGCGCGCCGAAGGATACTGAGTGGCGATATCGCGAAGGGTGAATCCATCGTGCAGCTGCAGATCACGGCGAAAACCAACCAGCACAATTCGTTCGCGATGCTGAGGCAAGAAATGGCGACCATCGATCACTTTCGGATCGTCCGGGCCGCTGTGCCCGGCATCGGAGACGGCATAGCCCAGCTCATCCAGCGTCTGCATGATGATACGGAAGGTCCGCCCTTGATCGTGGCTTTTCAGGTTTTTGACGTTCTCGAGGACAAAAATCGGCGGCTTGCGGGCGGCAATGATTCTGACGACATCAAAAAATAGCGTCCCCTGGGTTTCACAGGCAAATCCGTGGGCCCGACCGAGGGCATTTTTTTTCGAGACGCCGGCCAGTGAGAAGGGCTGGCAGGGAAACCCCGCCAGCAAGACGTCGTGTTGCGGAATAACGTCGCGAATATGCTGCGCGGCGTCATCGTCACTGACGTCCAGCCGATGGCTCTGCGTGATATCGCGAATATCGTCATTGAAACGATGCTGCTGCGGATCGCAATACCAGTTGGCTTTGTAGGTCCGTACCGCATGTTTGTTCCACTCGCTGGTGAAAACACACTGCCCGCGGATGGACTCAAAGCCGCTACGGATGCCGCCAATCCCGGCAAAGAGATCGACGAAACGAAAGGCATAGTCAGGATGGTGGGCCGGCGGCGACGGCAGCATCGTCGACAGATGTGCGTACTCTTTCGCGGTTATCCGACCGGCCGCTCGCTCAACCGTCGCTACGCGTTTTAAGATTGCCGGGCTCCAGTGCCTGTCGCCGACGGCCAGCAGATGCGCCACCAGCGTTTTGACATCATAGACAGCCATCAGTCGGCGTAACAGCGCCTGCGCGGCCTCCCCGGAATGTTCGAGAGGCACGGCGAGGCTCTCTTCCTTAGATAAATTTTGCGGCATAACCTCAACCAACCCGGACATTTTTGCAGAGATTACCACAAATAGCGCGGCCAGTTTCAGGCCTGTGGGTCAAAGCGTCTTAAAACCGCGTCATCCACCGACAGCGGGTCCCCCTGAAGCTCGGCGCTGAGTTTAGCCATAAACTGCACGAGAAAACGCGCGTTGTGCCGCGCCATCTCTTTGCCCTTCTCTGTTTGCATGGTTTCAGGCAGACGCAGCAGCTTGCACTGAAAATGGTCCAGCGCATATTTTTTGTCATTCAGCTCACGTCTGTCCGCGAAGGGATCGTCGGCATCAAACAAGATGTTATTTAATGCGCCGGAAACGGCGAAGACGCGGGCCAGCCCAATGGCGCCTAAGGCCTCCAGCCGGTCGGCATCCTGGACAATTTTGGCCTCTTCACTA
Organism: Enterobacter sp. JUb54; assembly: GCF_014298075.1. Classification (GTDB taxonomy): domain Bacteria; phylum Pseudomonadota; class Gammaproteobacteria; order Enterobacterales; family Enterobacteriaceae; genus Klebsiella; species Klebsiella lignicola. Next base: position 579,016 of record NZ_CP060418.1, on the reverse strand, counting down.
CGTGTAGGAATTGCGGCACTGAAACTGTGCGCTTCAATGGCATGGTACACGGCAGCGTAGCGTTCCTTCGGAAAGTCAGGAAACGACGTCTGGAGGATCTCCAGCGTTTTCTCTGCCGCCATCACCGAAGAACGGCTACGTTCGGGGTGGTTTTTCGCCAGACTGATAATGTCATGGAAATAACAGGCGGTCAGAATAACAAGAGGGTCAACCTGGCGTGCTTCGGCCAGTCGTTGCGCGGTTCCCCAGACACGTCGGAAGTGCGAAATATCGTGGGCGGAGTCGCCCTGCGAATGGTGCCCGGTTAGCCAGTTTTCAAATCGTTGCTGCCAGTCAAGCAATGCCATGCGGAATCCTCAGAAAAAGGTCTGCGCTGAGCATAGCAACTTTATTCACGATATTCATAGGTCCTGGCGCCAGGTCGGGTATACCAGGCGATAGCTCCCAGGACGGCCCCTACGAGGCTGAGCACGAGGAATCCCAGCAAAGCACCGATCCACTTACCGGTGGTTGATCCCAGGTCACCATCGATCGCCGTGCCGGGTGAACTTTGAATCCTGCCGACAACCCACCAGTAACGCAGCATTGCCCAGATAAAGTAACCGCAAAAGGCATAAAAAACCCACAGTGCAAGCTTCCCACCTGGGCCCCGTTTCGCTTTCCCTTCCATTACCCGTTCTCCTTTTACTGAATGTGAAGACGAAACATCAGCGCACGCCAAAAAGGTGACACGCGTCACATTATACTGTGAAAAAGGTGATGCAACAGCATCTTCTGCGACCAGAAAGCGCCTTTTCTCAAGGGATGAGCGGCAATACGTCACCTCTTTCTGAAGGGATGCAAACAGCATCGCAATATCAGGGGCTGTAAAAAACAGGCTGCAGGAAGTGAACATATTATTTCCGCGCCGCGTTTAACGCTGACGCAGGAAATATTTCACATATGAATTCACATCCTTCGCATCAAATAAACAACAGTAATACCTCACCTTAAAACAATAAATAAAGCGCATTTAATCACCACAACGCACATCCGAGCAATGCAATCATAAGCCATTGCTATAAAACCAATAAATATCAAAAATAATCAAACCAAGACTCATACACACAAAATATAAACATTCAAAATGAAACATTTTGTAGTATTTGAAATAAATTACTTACATTTTAGACTTAAATAAAATTGAACCTTATCGATAGTATTAAATTGTTTTCTGCATGACATTGTTTTATTCACGTTAATGATAATACAAAGGGAATTTATAATGAAAAGAAAAGCTCTGGCAATTCTGGTACCCGCTTTATTAATCGCTGGCACCGTTAATGCAGCGGAAATTTATAATAAAGACGGAAACAAACTGGATTTTTACGGAAAAATGGTAGGTGAACACATTATCACCAATACCGATGATGATGATAGTAATCATAACTCTGAGGACACCTCTTACGCGCGTTTTGGCGTAAAAGGTGAAACGCAGATCAACAACGAACTGACCGGCTATGGTCAGTTTGAATACAACCTCAAAGCCAATAAACAAGAAGGCGAACAGGGAACCGCAACCCGTCTGGCCTTCGCGGGTCTGAAATACGCCGACTTTGGTTCATTTGATTATGGTCGCAACTATGGCCTGATTTACGATGCCTTAGGCTATACCGACATGTTCGTTGAATGGGGTGGCGATGGTCTGGTTCATACCGACAACTTTATGACCAGCCGTACTGTCGGTGTCGCGACCTACCGTAACAGCGACTTTTTCGGCCAGGTTGATGGCCTGAATTTCGGCCTGCAGTATCAAGGCAAAAATAACAGCACCCCAAAGTCTAACGGTGACGGCTATAGCCTGTCTGTTGACTACAGCATCGACGGGTTTGGTTTTGCTGCCGCTTACGGCAACTCAGACCGTACCCACGAGCAAGTAAGGGATCGTAAAGGCGAATCGGCAGAAATCTGGAGCGTTGCGGCGAAATATGACGCCAACAGCCTCTATACCGCGGTAATGTATGCTGAATCCCATAATATGACCCCGATGGCAAATGGCATCGTCGCCAATGAAGCGCAGGGCATTGAAGCCGTTGTTCAGTATCAGTTCGATTTCGGTCTGCGCCCTTCCCTTGGCTATGTTTACACCAGAGGTAAGGACCTCGGGAACAACAATGGCAGGAATGCCGATATGAAGAACTATGTTGAACTGGGTACCTGGTACTACTTCAACAAAAACTTCAACGTCTATACCGCTTACAAATTTAACCTGCTTGACGAAAGAGACCACGACTACACTGGCGCCGCCACTGACGATCAGTTTGCTGTCGGTATCGTCTATCAGTTCTGATGCTGCGATAACCCCTACTTTAAGCCCGCGAATGTGCGGGCTTTTTCGTTGTGCAGCCTCTCCCCTTTCGCCACCTCATAAGCGCCTTTGGCTCAAGGCTCCCATTCGACCACAAGATGTTTCAGAAGAGACCTACGGCGAAATCGTCGCCAATGGCACATTTTTAAATGAATGCGACACGAATGGGATCACACGACTAAGTTCACAAAATGAAGGAGATACTGGCAAACCGCTACCTTGGAGGATAGCGAAGTGATAACTTATACAGGCGTGAGATATGCCCGTTCCTGTCCAGTAAGCGCCAACATTCATTGGCATACAGAATGGTATGCAGGACAAAAGCGTGGAGTTAAATGATTTTTAAATCAGGAAGGTAAAGAAAGAAGTGGCGGAGAGAGGGGGATTTGAACCCCCGGTAGAGTTGCCCCTACTCTAGTTTTCGAGACTAGTCCGTTCAGCCGCTCCGGCATCTCTCCGCTGAGGTGGCTATAATGCCAGGTTCTTTGGCATTTTAATAGTTCCTGTCTCTTTAAATCCGTTCAAGTGACGACTTTGCGAGCAATATGATGTTTAAATGGCCCTGGAAAGTAGATGAAGAGTCCGGCAACGCAAAAATACCATGGGAACAAGCGCTTGCCATTCCTGTTTTAGCCAATCTTTCCGCGCAAGAGCAGCGGGAACTGGTGCAGCTGGCTGCACGTTTTCTGCAACAAAAACGCCTGGTCCCCCTGCAAGGTCTTGAGCTTGAGCCGATCCACAGCGCCCGTATCGCGATGCTGTTCTGCCTGCCGGTACTTCAGTTGGGTATTGAGTGGCTGGATGGTTTCCACGAGGTGCTGATCTACCCTGCCCCATTCGTTGTTGATGATGAATGGGAAGATGACATTGGTCTGGTCCATAACCAGCGGGTCGTTCAGTCCGGGCAGAGCTGGCAACAAGGGCCGATTATTCTCAACTGGCTCGATATTCAGGATTCTTTCGACGCCTCCGGGTTTAATCTGATCGTGCATGAAGTCGCGCACAAGCTGGATACACGCAATGGCGATCGCGCCAGCGGGGTACCGTTAATTCCTCTGCGCGAAGTTGCCGGGTGGGAGCATGACCTCCACGCGGCGATGAATAACATTCAGGATGAGATCGATCTGGTAGGAGAAAGCGCCGCCAGTATTGACGCCTATGCAGCAACGGACCCGGCCGAATGCTTTGCCGTACTGTCAGAATATTTCTTTAGCGCACCGGAACTGTTTGCTCCGCGCTTCCCGGCGCTGTGGCAGCGTTTTTGCCATTTCTATCGTCAGGATCCGTTGCAACGATTACGTGAAAATGGCCTGTTGGATGGCGAAGACAGCCAGGTTGTGCACTAAAACAACGGTTTGTCTTAAATTTAGCCATTTGAATCAGTGGCTTAATTTTAGTGTTGACACAAAAATGCGGGGCCAGTAGTATGCGCCTCGTTCACACGATTCCTCTGTAGTTCAGTCGGTAGAACGGCGGACTGTTAATCCGTATGTCACTGGTTCGAGTCCAGTCAGAGGAGCCAAATTTAGAGAAGCCCGCTTAAGGAAACTTAAGCGGGCTTTTTGCATTCTGCGTAGCTGGCAGACAGTAACCACCTGTACCTGCCTGAAACGAATGTCCGTCAGATATTGATGGTCAATTCAAAAGCCATCAAGAGTATGATTTTAGCCCCAAATACCAGGCGTCACGCCGTCGCGCTCACTGCCACAACGCGGCCTGACCCGAATGAAACCTCGACATCACTCCCCGGCCTTGAGTTCACTTCAGCACTGGTAAAATCAGGAATCGCAAATCTGGCACCACACGCAATCAGCTCAGCGCGACCGATTCCAACGCAAAAAGTACCGGCTGATACCGCAGAGGTTACACCACTCCTGGAGTCCTCAAAAACAAGCGCTCTTTCAGGTGTGAGCGCCAGCCGCTCGGCAGCAAGAAGATAGGGATCGGGAAATGGCTTTCCCCGAGTCACGTCATCCCGTTCGACAATAACTGAAATGCAATGCTGAATATGGAGCATCGCCGTCACACGGTCGATTTTCTCCCTCCAGCCGCTAGTGACAATTCCAATACATACTCCGGCTGCATCCAGGGAGGTAATCAACTCGGTAACACCAGCAATGGGTTCATAAGCTGCAGTATTTTCAACACGAATAATATGAGCCTGAACTTTTTTCCTGTCGTTAAGTGACAGGTCGCTAAAAAGTGCCTGGATGGTATGTGGTCCGGGTTGCCCGTGGATATGCCTGACTATATCCTCTTCAGAAATTGTCTTACCATACATTTCAGCCGCTTCGCGCCAGGCTCCTTCAATAACCGCATTTGAATCAATAAGTACGCCATCCATATCAAACAATACCGCTGAAATTTTATTTTTGAGGTTATACATGTACCATATCCTTGTTATTAAAACGGCGGATTTCAGACAGATTCGAAATAACGACCATTTGCCCTGATATCGTGCCCAGAAAACCGGTGATGACAGTCAACATCAAACTCACGGGGATACATCTGTCGCCTGTACTACCGAGAAAATATTCTACGGTGGCCAAAAGAACCGTGAATTCATACAGGCAATAAAAACATAGCCATGGTATCTTTATTGCTGTAGGTTTTTATGATGCCCGCGTTATTATCACTTGTATAATTCCATTATTTTCTGGGTCCTATAAATGAAAGGCATAGATGTAAAATTACTACGTGCTTTTGTGACACTGGCCGAAAAAGGAAGCTATGTTAGCGCTGCAAAAACACTGTTCCTGACACAACCGGCCTTGTCCCGACAAATACAGACGCTCGAAAGGTTAACTGGCGGACAACTTTTTCTACGTGGTCGCCATGGTGCAACATTAACAACATTCGGATCGCAACTTTTCCCAAAGGCAAATGAGATTTTGCAATCTCACGCTGATTTTTTAACGTATGCGAAAGAGCTAAAGCATGGTCGCCATGACAGGTTATTTTTAGGATTTGGTGTCTCGTCATTTCATCATGTACCTCGCTGGATAAACCAATTTCATCAACAGTTTCCTGAGTGCGAAGTGGTTATCAATCAAATGCCGTCAAGCGTGCAAATAAAAATGCTACAGGAAGGTGGCCTGCACATGGGATTTATCAGAATGCCGGCCACCAACGCTCTCTCCTCTCAGGTTATTTTTAGCGAAGTTCTCGCTCTCGCCGTACCGTCAGTGAATCATGTTGAATCCACAAATCTTCAGAATGCGTTGTCAACCTACCCGCTTTTTCAGTTAGACTCGCTAGCCAACCCGTGCCTGGCTGAACAAACAGCGTTGTTTTTGAAAAATAACCAACTACATGCCAACCTGGTTTCTGTTACAGGGGACATGATGACACTACTGGCATTGGTTGCCGGTGGAAATGGGGTCGCCTTTCTACCTGAAAGTGCGAAATATTTCTTACCTACAGGAGTAAAAATGATACTTCCGACTCAAAATCCTGTTCGATGGGATATTGCTGTTGTATGGAATCCGGAAATAATAAGCCACTGGCGAGATGATTTTCTGAAGATGGCGATAGTGTGCGATAACTACTTGACAGATAATAGCGCTGAACAGGTGGTCTGATATTCGATCATTATCTTGTCGGAACCGAATGACCACCTATCCCTTTCGACAATCAATAAATATCCTACGCCTTCGGCAACGCGTCAAAGGCATCAAGCGCATGCGCGGTGTACGTTAGCGCGGCTCCGGCATTCAGGGAAATCGCAACCGCTAACGCTTCGGCGATTTCTTCACGTGTCGCGCCCTGTTTTGCCGCCGCTTTTACATGAACCGACAGGCACCCGTCACAGCGAGTCGTGATGGCCACCGCCAGTGCAATCAGTTCATGGGTTTTAGCATCAAGGTGACCCATCGCTGAAGCGCCGGCATCCATTTTCATCAGGCCTTTCATAAATTCAGGCTGTAGCCTGGCGTAGTCGCCCACCACGCCCAGCAGTTCGTCACGATGTTCATTCCAGTTCAACAACATAAAAGTCTCCAGCGACAAGGTGAAGGAAGAATGAGGGTCAAACCGCCACTCTTCCGGGTAAACGTTATGCAACCTGATAGATACGTACATCCGGTGCCGCGTTGAGATAAGGTTTCAGAGCTTCAACCACATCATGATTAAACAGCTCAGAACGCAGATAATCCTCTGCCTGCGCTACCGTTTTAAAACCATGTAACACCTGCACATCTTCGGGACGAATCAGTAGCGCTTTTGATTGCGCTCCCGCAATCGTCTCCAGGAACGGCGCTTTATATTTCAGGTAAACAGCACCAGCCGCCGCACGGTTTTCTTCACTGATATTCAGCGTGATCTGCAAATAAGCCATTTCTCACTCCTTGTTTAAACCAATGTCGAAACGTGCACCGTCAGACGCATGCACCGCTCCGCAGTCAGTGAAGAGACAAGCCAGGCGTTCTGCTGCGGGCCGTTACTCAACAAGAATATCTTTGTCGATATAGTGAGTACGCTAGCCGGCAGATGCCTCAGAGTCGAAGCCCTCTATGCTCTCCACGGTTCACGCATTATGTTGAGGTGCCGGCGTTTGAACAAATGAGATAATCTTGATAAACAGGAAAGAAAAACTATCTGGTATGGTGCAGAGTGAAGTTTCAACCCGTAATGAAAATGATGACGTTACCGCCCGCGATGACGGTTACACGCGGGCGGCGGCAGTACGTCATGTCAACTGCGAAGATGGGGAACTGCAACGGTCACTGCTCTGGTTTCACATCATGGATCAGCCAGTCGTGGAGGATTTTCACTTCAGGTCGCATCTGCGAATGTTCCGACATCACCAGATAATAGGACCAGGTGAGCGGCCAGCTAACATCGCTAAACAGCACGCGCAACTGATGGTTATCGATCGCCTGCTGAACCAGCGCCCGCCGGACCAGCGCCACTCCTCGCCCACTCAGGGCAGACAATATAACGGCGGAGGTCGAGTTAATATGCAGGCCGCTCATGCTGGCTGGCGGCGCACCGACCTTTGCCAGCACGGTGTCCCAGGAGGGGAAATGGGCACCCGGATGTGGCGTATCATCATGGATCAGCTTTTGCTCTGACAACCATGCCGGCGTGCCGTCTTTGATATCGGGCAACAGCAGCGGGCTGCAGACCATCACCACATCTTCATCCATGAGCCACGTTTTGCTTAACCCGGTCCAGTCTCCGGGGCCGCAGCGGATGCCCATATCGGCTTCCCCGTGCACCACATCCATGAGTTTCTCGGTGACATCGAGCCGGATATCAATGTTCTCATGCTGTTCCGAAAAGCGATTCAGACGCTCCATCAGCCAGTTCATCATCAGTACCTGGGAAGCGGTAAGCACGATAACTGAACGAGATTTTCTTCCTCTCAGTTTATTCAGACCGCGCTCCAGGCTGTCCAGCCCCTCGCTGATATCCTTTAAGGCCTCCTGCGCTTCACTGACTAATGTCAGCCTCTCCTTGCCGCTGCGCACCCGATGAAGCAGCGGATAACCCACCCACTCCTCTAGCGATCTGACGAGTTGCCCGACCGCGGCAGGCGTGACGCCCAGCTCTTCTGCTGCTCCAGTAAAACTGCCGTGACGTGCCGTTGCCTCGAAGGCGTGTAGCCATTTAAGCCGGTTGAGCGATCGCATGATGATTATCCATAAAGGGGTTTCGTTTATTCTGGCACAGAACCAGCAACATGAAATAGATTTTCTATCTCGCTATTAAATATCTTCTGATTCGCCAGCCGAATACGAAAGTGTGAATATGCCGCCACAGAAAGGTGAGCCATCGGCCATCTTCACATCACAGAGCAACCAGTACAGAGGTTATGATGACAACATCATTTGCAGGTAAAAAATTGTTAGTGGTCGGCGGCACCAGCGGCATGGGCTTTGAAACGGCAAAATACGTTCTGAAAAACGGCGGCAGCGCGGTGCTGGTAGGCAACCGCCAGGATAAAGCAGAAGAAGCGCGCCGGGTATTATCTGCCCATGGGCAGGTGGACATCATTGTTGCCGACCTGATGAGCGCGCAAGGCATGCAGCATGTCTGCGATATCATCAATGCCGAACACCAGGATATCAGCCTGCTGGTAAACGCCGCGGGTGTCTTCTTCCCGAAACCATTTACCGAACACGAGACGGCTGACTATGATATGTACATGAATATCAACCGTGCCACGTTCTTCATTACCCGTGACGTGGTGCGCAATATGGTCGCGGCGGGGATCAAAGGATCGATTGTTAATATCGGCTCAATGTGGGCGCATCAGGCGATCGGCGCCACCCCGTCCTCTGCTTATTCGATGGCAAAAGCCGGTCTGCATGCGCTGACTAAAAACCTGGCTATCGAGCTGGGTGCGCAAGGGATCCGCGTCAATGCCGTCGCCCCTGCGGTGGTTCACACACCGATTTACGAAGGCTTTATCCCGAAAGATGAGGTGAAAGAGGTCATGAATAGTTTTGACAGCTTCCATCCGATCGGCCGCGTTGGCTCGCCGGTCGACATTGCCGAAACCGTGGCGTTCCTGCTGTCCGACAATACCGGTTGGGTCACAGGCGCCATCTGGGATATTGACGGCGGCGTTATGGCTGGGCATCACGCCTGATTGACGGCTAAGGGGAGCGATGGCTCCCCTTTTCTGTTTTGTCGACGATGATAATCCGTCACAATGGTTGAATGGCTATCCCCATCACGTTACACGTCGTCAGAAACCAGGCCCCGGAGGCCATGCTATGTTATTAAAAATCCTGCTGACGATGATCGCCTTTGCCGCAAATTCGGTGCTCTGCAGGGTGGCAATAACAGGCGGCTATATCGACGAGGTCTCGTTTGGCAGCATCCGCTTGATCAGCGGCGCATTGGCCCTGTACCTGTTTATTCTCCTTCGTCGCGGGAGCCACAAAATTGAGTACCACCCGCTCAACGCGCTGTTATTGTCCGGCTACGTGTTTGCCTTTTCTCTCGCCTATGTGTCGTTAAACGCTGCGACCGGTGCGCTGCTGTTATTTGGCACGGTCCAGTTGGTCATGACCGGTTGGGGCATGTGGCATGGTGAGAAAATCACCCGCTGGAAAGTCATCGGTATCCTTGCCGCCCTGTCAGGCATCGCTATTTTACTCCTGCCTGGCGCCACACCGCCGCCCGCGTTTGCGGCCGTCATGATGATCCTGTCCGGTGTTGCCTGGGCGGCATACTGCATTACCGGAAGAGCGGCAACCAGTGCCGCCTCGGCCACCGCAGGAAACTTTATCCTCTCCGTTCCCATTGCCGTGCTGGCCGCCGCCGTGCATTTTCACACGCTGCAGGTGGATGCAATGGGGCTGCTGCTGGGGATCGTCGCCGGTGCTATTACTTCTGCGGGCGCCTATCTGCTCTGGTATACCTTACTGCCGAAGCTATCGTCATCCACCGCCAGCACCATTCAGTTAAGCGTCCCCTGCCTGGCCGCGCTTGGGGGCGTTCTGTTTATGAATGAGGCGCTGGATCTCCAGATAGTCATTTCGACATTGATTATTTTATCGGGGATTGGCTTAGTTATCTGGTCGGACAAAATATAACAGGCCGCGCCATGCCCCGGCTTCCGGCATGACGCGGTGTTGGCACGTTGCATTCTCGACTGTCAGCTACCGAACTGATTGACCGATCCCGCCCCGCTGATATTGACGGGCATACCCGAGCGTCGCTCAAGCGCCTGGGTGGCCAGGCTGGCATTCACGCCCTCTCCTTTGACAAATGACTGGATCCCCGTGGTCATCGGCAGCGGGACTTTGCGGTCTGATTCATATTCTGCGCGGTTGCGCGAGAGTGGTTCATGGACTTCAACCCAACGGCTGCCGTCCGGTTCGAGGGTATATTTCACCGGCCGATCGATAATCTGGACGCGGGTCCCCACCGGTACGTTGTCGAACAGATATTTGATATCGTCGTTGCGCAGACGAATGCACCCCTGGCTGACGCGCAAGCCGATCCCGAAGTTGGCATTGGTGCCATGAATGGCATACAGCCTTCCGATATAAATAGCATACAACCCCATCGGGTTATCCGGCCCGGCAGGAACAAACGCCGGTAAGGTTTCACCCCGGCTGGCGTATTCACGGCGGGTATTGGCAGTTGGCGTCCAGGTCGGCGCTTCCTGCTTGCGCTCTACCGTGGTAACCCAGTTACGCGGCGTTTCACGCCCCGCCTGGCCAATGCCAATCGGCAACACCTCAACCGTGGCGCCCTCAGGCGGGTAGTAATAGAGGCGCATTTCGGCAACGTTTACCACAATACCCTCGCGCACCGTATCCGGTAAGATCAGCTGCTGCGGCACCACCAGGGTCGTACCTGATTTCGGTAAATAGACATCGACACCGGGGTTGGCCTCCAGCATATTGCTGAGCCCTTGCCCATATTGCGCGGCAAAGGCTTCCAGCGGCTGGGTATTTTGGTCCGGAACGGTAATCGTCAGCGGCATGCCTACCAGACGGCTTCCTTCCGGCGGTAACGGATAACTCACGGCCAGGACACTCTGGCTTGAGAGGAACACTAAAAGAGAGCAAAACCAATTCACACGCCGCATCATTTCCCTTTCCTCAATAGGGACAACTGTGCGTGAATTATAGCTTTTATATGCCCTCCGCGTGGATGGATACGCCCTCTATTATTTACATCGATGATGAATTAATCATATCTGGTAATCAATCGCCGCCTCTTCCGGCTCCATCGCCTGACGCTTAATTTCATCCAGCGACAAGCCGGCGTTGCACAACTCGATAAAGCGCCAGACATAATTGCGCTGTAACTGCCCGCGTTTTAAACCTAACCAGACGGTATTGGCATCAAACAGGTGCCGGGTTTCAAGGCGAGTCAAGGTGTCCGATTCCCGGGCATCCCCGGATTGCTCCGCCACCAGCCCGACGCCCAGCCCCAGCTCGACGTAGGTTTTAATGACGTCAGAGTCCTGGGCGCTCAGGACGATATCCGGCATCAACCCTTTACGGTTGAAGGCTTCATCGATGCGTGAACGCCCGGTGATGCCCTGCCGGTAGGTAATCAGCGGCCAGCGGGAAATGGCCTCCAGCGTTAAGGGCGAGACCTGAATCAGCGGGTGTTCTTTGGGGACCAGCAGGCTGTGGTGCCAGCGGAACCACGGAAAAGCCACCAGCGTGGGATCGTTACTTAAACGCTCACTGGCAATGCCGATATCGGCGCCGCCGTTATGCAACAGCGCTTCGATTTCCTGAGGCGTCCCCTGGATGAGCTCCAGTCGGACATCGGAAAACAGTTCGCGGAACGCTTTAATGACCGGAGGCAGGCTGTAGCGTGCCTGAGTGTGGGTGGTGGCAATGGTTAAGACACCGGAAGCGTCATTGGTGAACAGGTCGGCGAGCCGACGGACGTTACCGGCTTCATTGAGGATACGCTCCGCAATGGTTAATAAAGCTTTACCCGGCTCGGTCATTCCCAACAGACGCTTACCGCGCCGGATGAAAATCTCAATCCCGAGCTCTTCTTCCAGTTCGCGAATATGGCGGCTGACGCCCGACTGCGAGGTATATAACATATTTGCGACTTCCGTCAGGTTGTAATCCTGACGGGCCGCCTCACGAATGATTTTAAGCTGCTGGAAATTCACCCTTTCCTCCGGGCTATCAGACATAACGTATACGCTATTGTTAAAGTCTGTTGTCCTTGCTAACAAATAATAAAAACCAGCAACTTATTCCATTCCGGAATATAGATTAACTCACCAGCAGTAATTCACGGTTCTCCAGCGAAGGTCGGCTGACCAGAGAGAGTAAGATTTCTTTTACCGCTTGCGCCTGCGGCGACAGGCTTCCCTTAGCGGACATGTTCAGTGACAGCGACAGGCTCATCGACGGAGTGCTGATCCGTGCCATCCAGCCATTTGCTGCCTGGCATAATGAGCGAGCGGCGGATTCTGGCAGAACGGTGACGCCCATCCCGCTGGCAATCGCCGCCGTTAAGGTGGTGATGGATTCAATTTCGCCAATGATCTTCGCCGACAGTCGGCGCAAGGTAAATGCTTCAGTCACGCGTGCGCGCACCGCGCTGTAATCACGCGGCAGGAACAGATTCATCTCTGCCACTGCGGTCAGGTCGACGCTTTGCCCAGGGCAATCGCGGGTTCCGACCAGGTAGAGATCTTCTTTCAGCAAAGGCTGGCTGATGATCCCGGCGACCGGTGAGCGCTCATACAGCACCGCCATATCCAGCTGCCCGCCGAGCAATTTATCGTTGAGAATGGTGCCGCTGCTCTCCTGCAGATAGACCATCACTTCAGGGAGTTCGTTACGCACCGTCTGCAGCAGAGGCATGGTAATGGCGGAAGCCGCAGTGCCCGGCGCCAGGCCAATAGAAACCTGCCCGCTCAGCGTATGGCCAACGTTGTTGACCGCCAGCTGGGCCTGCTCACACTGACGCAGGATGGTCCGGGCATGGGTATAAAGAATCTTCCCGGCTTCGGTCGGCGTCACGCCACGTTTTGTGCGAATCAGCAGTTGCTGGTCCAGTTCGCCTTCCAGGGTCGCCACTTGCTGGCTCAACGCCGGTTGTGCGATATGCAAGACTTCAGCGGCCTGGGTCAGGCTACCGATATCGACGATTTTCACAAAATACTTCAGTCGTCTTAAGTTCATTTTGCCTCCTGTAAGGAAAGCCAGTACCAACGCTGGCAATTTAGATACAGAAGGTTTTGCAATTTGCTTGCCAGTTTTTTCAGATCGATGCAAAGGCCGCCATTCGCGGCGTAATAAGGGATTCTGATAGCAACGGACGATTTATTTGCCCGGTAAGCAGTTTAGGCTATGCCCCATTCGGGGTATATGTGCACTACCGTGGTGCACAATGTCGAAAAAAAGCGCAAAAGTGGCCGGTCGCTGAAATTGTCAGCAATCAAACACATTTTGATGAATCAGACTTTGACAAGGCCATCCGTCGCCGTTAATATGCGCCCCGTTCACACGATTCCTCTGTAGTTCAGTCGGTAGAACGGCGGACTGTTAATCCGTATGTCACTGGTTCGAGTCCAGTCAGAGGAGCCATATTAGAGAAGCCCGCTTAAGGAAACTTAAGCGGGCTTCTTGCATTGTAGTAAGGAGAATTCACTACAGGGTAAAGCCGTAATGGGAACCATCCGGTAGCTCCACGTCAAGACGTAGTTTGCCGCCCGTCGCCTCTACATAGCGTTTGAGCGTGGACAGTTTCAAATCCCGCCCCGGCTTCTCCATACTGGCAACCGTAGGTTGCCGGATCCCCAAAGCCTGCGCCATTTCTACCTGGGTTTTCTGTACTTTCTCACGCAGTTCGGCAAGGTGGATATTGAGCAGGATGTCCGTAGCCATTGCCCGTGCATCGGCCACGACATTCGGTGTTTCATCAGCAAGAAGCTGTTCGAGCGTTCTGCCCATCGCGCTATTCCTCATCATCTGGCGTATTTAAATAATCGCTGAACTCCCGATCGGCGACCGGGATCATCTGGTCATAAAAGCGTTTTTCATTCCCGACCTTAGTAGCGACGCCAGTACACAGGCCCGGTCAGCGGCACCAAGTTCACTAAACCAGATATCAAACCGATCCGTAGTCTTAATCGTCCACACAGGCCCCTCCTTGCAATATAGATCCCAGGCTATATAGATGAAAATCAATAATGCAGATAATGGGGACCCGCCAAACAAAATGCATGGCCATTTATTGATAAAAGGAAAACGCATTCCAACCATTGATTGAAAGGGGTGTAAATGTGCCGTTGTATTGCGGCCGGGCTCCATTGCCAGACAGGACAGTTACCGCATCCCCCTGTGACAATTCCTCCCGAGCACGGCCACTAAATGCCTCGTCCCGTGCGGTTTGTTTCATCCGTCAGCCCAGACGCCACAAGGCTTTTGATGCCCGGTAAGCCTGTTTTGATGATGCCCACCCCTGTGGCAGGAGGGCAAAACCGCCTCCAGAGCCGCGATATCATTTTCTTTCGGTGGGGAATATGATGAGGCACATTATCTTTGCGCAATGCGGTGACTGAGAATAAATGGATGTAATAAGCATCATTATGTCGGCGGGTAAATCTTCCGTTGATGTCGCACTTTATACGCTCTTACCCATCATGGTCGTGATGCTGATGATCATGAAATACCTGGAAGTGCGCGGCGTGCTCGATGTTATCGTCCGCTGGATTGCTCCGTTACTCAAGCCTTTCGGCCTCAGCGGCATGAGCGCCTTCGCGCTGATCCAGATGAACTTCGTGAGCTTTGCCGCCCCGCTGGCCACGTTGTCGATCATGGATAAACGCGGCGTCTCAGACCGGCAGATGGCCGCAACCCTCGCCATGGTGTTCGCCATGGGACAGGGTAACGTCTTTTATCCGCTGACCCCTTTTGGCCTGCACTGGACCGCCTCGATTGCCATCTCCATGGTCGGCGGTCTGTGCGCGGCGGCAGCCACCTGGTATATCACCGGTCGCCGGTTGTCTATCGTGGAGAATCCACGTGCTGAAGCGCTGCCGAATAGCGAGCAAAACAGCCAGGGGATGCTCGCGGTGATTAACAACGCCGGTTCCGATGCCATTCGCCTTGCGCTTGGCGCGGTCCCCATGCTGATCCTGTCGCTAACCATCGTCGGCATCATGAAGGAGGCAGGCCTCATCGAACTGCTGCAGCAACTGCTGATGCCGCTGCTGCTGTGGTTAAACATTCCGGTGAATTTCGTCCTGCCAACCCTGGTGAAATGCGTCGCCGGCGGCACCGCCTATTTCGGGGTCGTTTCTGAATTAATTCAGCAAGGGAAAGTCACCGTCAGCCAGCTCAATGCCTCCGCCGGGCTGCTGGTCCAGTCGTTTGACCTGCCGGGTATCGGCATCTATCTGGGGATCAGCTCGCGCTTTGTTCGCCTGTTTCGTTTTGCCGCCCCGGGCGCCATTATCGGCATTCTGGTGCGGACAATCATGCATGTGACGATATTCTGATTCATGGCCGGTTAAACACAGACTAAACCAATGGTCTATTCCGATTGTAAGAAATGAGGGAACCGGCAATTATCGCCGGGGAAATCATAGCGCAGAGAAAGTCGGATGGAATGGTGGGTCAAAAAAGTACGGTCAGCCAACGAGGCAGGCCCGCATTGTGTGGTCTTGCAAAGTGGTCAGTTAGCGATAATCGCCACGGTTGATTCCTGCCATCTCCCCCTGCGGTGTGGCGATAAGCTCACGCCACTGGCAAACGCTCGCTATTGCATTAATGGCAACCTGGCAAACAGCGTAAAAGTCATCAAAGCACGCCCCTACACTACCGAACACTGGGCTGAAGCCGTCACGCCTGCGTAAAACATCATCAACAATATCGAATTCAATCACTTTCGCCGCTAAGCCGCTGAAATTCCCCTTCGCACTTTTCCGTCTGTGACATACTATCGGGCATGTCAGCAGACCTGAAATAAGGAGCGAAGATGAACCAGAAGGCCGCCAGTCTGACCCCGGAGCAAGCGCTGAGCCAGCTTGAAGCGCAGTATGAACGTTCGGTCGATGCATTACGTAAAGCCATCGGCGAGTATATCAACCAAAGCGTACTCCCTGATGAAGAAGAGCGCGCCAACGGACTGTTTGTCTATCCACAGCTGTCCGTATCCTGGGATGGCGCCGACCATAAAGCGCTAAAAACCCGAGCATGGGGCCGCTTCACTCATGCCGGTTGCTACACCACGACCATTACCAATCCCAAACTTTTTCGTGCCTATCTGCTGGAGCAGCTCACGTCGTTGTATCAGGATTACGGCGCGCATATCAGCGTCGAGCGGTCGCAGCATGAAATCCCCTATCCGTATGTCATCGATGGTTCAGCCTTAACGCTCGATCGTTCGATGAGTGCTGGCCTGACCCGACATTTCCCGACCACCGAGCTGTCGCAAATCGGTGATGAGACCGCCGACGGGCTGTTCCATCCGACCGAGCATCATCCGCTTTCCCATTTTGATGCCCGCCGTGTGGATTTCTCCCTCGCGCGCCTGCGTCACTACACTGGCACGCCGGTCGATCACTTCCAGCCGTACGTCCTGTTTACCAACTACACGCGCTACGTCGATGAGTTCGTCAGCTGGGGATGCAGCCAGATTCTTGACCCCGACAGCCCCTATATTGCCCTCTCCTGCGCCGGCGGCATCTGGATCACCGCCGATACCGAAGCACCAGAGCAGGCTGTTTCCGACCTGGCATGGAAAAAGCATCAGATGCCAGCCTGGCACCTGATCACCAAAGATGGTCAGGGAATTACCTTGATTAATATCGGCGTCGGGCCGGCAAACGCCAAGAACATCTGCGACCACCTGGCGGTCCTGCGGCCGGACGTCTGGCTGATGATTGGCCACTGCGGCGGCCTGCGAGAAAGCCAGACCATTGGGGACTACGTGCTGGCGCATGCCTACCTGCGCGATGACCACGTGCTGGATGCGGTGCTGCCGCCCGATATCCCGATACCCAGCATTGCCGAAGTGCAGCGTGCACTTTACGACGCCACCAAGCAGATTAGCGGCATGCCGGGAGAAGAGGTCAAACAGCGCCTGCGTACCGGGACGGTCGTGACGACCGATGATCGGAACTGGGAGTTGCGCTATTCCGCCTCGGCGCTGCGCTTTAACCTCAGCCGTGCCGTCGCCATCGATATGGAAAGCGCCACCATTGCCGCCCAGGGCTACCGCTTCCGCGTGCCGTACGGCACACTGCTGTGCGTGTCAGACAAACCGCTGCACGGCGAGATTAAGCTGCCCGGCCAGGCGAACCGTTTCTATGAAGGGGCCATTTCCGAACATTTGCAAATCGGCATCAAGGCCATCGATTTACTACGCGCAGAGGGCGATCACATGCACTCTCGTAAGCTGCGCACCTTCAACGAACCCCCGTTCCGCTAACGCCATACCCCATAACCCTGCGCGTGCTTCGCGCAGGGAACCGGAAAACAACAGCACCATCCAGAAGACAAAAAGCAAAAAACCCGCTTAAGTTTCCTTAAGCGGGTTTCTTAAATATGGCTCCTCTGACTGGACTCGAACCAGTGACATACGGATTAACAGTCCGCCGTTCTACCGACTGAACTACAGAGGAATCGTGTGAACGGGGCGAATATTAACGGCGGTGGATGCCCTTGTCAAAGGCTGTTTTCATAATTCACACCGTTTGCCGATTTATTCTCCACTTTGCACAAATATTGCCGTTTTTACTGAAAAGTGGTTATGTTTCGTCCACTTGAGTTTTGACCCGCGGATATTTCCACAGCCAACGCCCGCTCACCATACGGCCATAGAACAGCACGCCGCGTACCGCCCAGTCGAGCACCATGCCCAGCCAGACCCCGATGACCCCCATCCCCAGCACAATCCCCAGGGTATAGCCCGCCACCACGCGACAGCCCCACATTCCCAGCATCGATACCCACATGGTATAGCGCACATCGCGCGCACCTTTAAATGCGCAAGGTAAAATCCACGAGGTCGCCCAGATAGGCATAAAGAAGGCGTTCAGCCAGAGCAGCTCTTTAACCACGACTTTGACGTCTTCTTCGCTGGTGTAGAACGAGGCGATCAGATTAGCAAACGGCGCCGTCCCCCACGCAATAACCGTGAGCACCACCGTCGATAGCCAGAACACGTGCCACGCCTGGCGCTCCGCCTGTCCTATTTGTCCTTTACCTAACCGTTTACCGGTAATGATCGTCGAGGCGGACCCCAGTGCGTTACCCGGCAGGTTAATCAGCGCGGCGACGGAAAAGGCAATAAAGTTACCAGCGATAACGTTAGTCCCCATTCCGGCGACAAACATTTGCGTCAGCAGTTTGCCGCTGTTGAAGAGTACGGACTCGATGCTGGCCGGAATACCGATGCCCATCACTTCCCAGATAATCGCAAAGTTGAAGGGCTGGAAATAACTTTTGATCGAAATACGCAGCGCCGGGTTAAAGCCAATCGCCAGCACCCAGATAATCGCCACCGCGCCAATATAGCGGGCAATCGTCAGCCCCAGACCGGCGCCAACAAACCCCAGGCCCGGCCAGGAAAAAATACCGTAAATCAGGATACTGCTGATAATGATGTTGAGAATGTTCATCCCGCCATTGATCAGCAGCGGAATTTTCGTGTTGCCTGCACCGCGCAGCGCCCCGCTGCCGATCAGCGCGATGGCCGCCGCCGGATAGCTCAGCACCGTCAGCTCAAGGTAGGTCAACGCCATCGCCTTCACCTCTTCCGAGGCCTCACCGGCAACCACGTCGATGATCTCCTTCCCAAAGGCATGGATCACCACCGCCAGCAGGATTGAGAACAGCGTCATGATCGCCAGCGACTGTCGGGCCGCCGCTCTTGCCCGTCGCCGGTCACGTTTGCCCAGGCTAAAGGCCACCACCACCGTGGTCCCAAGGTCAATGGCGGCAAAGAACGACATGATCACCATATTGAAGCTATCGGCCAGACCGACGCCGGCCATCGCCTCTTTTCCCAGCCAGCTGACCAGGAATGTGCTCAGCACGCCCATCAATAAAACACAGGTATTTTCGAGGAAAATAGGCACAGCAAGGGGGCTGATTTCGCGCCAGTACAGCACACGGTAACTCTTACGTTTTTTGAACCAGGTTGTTCGTTCAAAGACCTGGCGCACTGCGGAGGTGGCGTTCAAGGGAGACCTTAGTGAGAAAAGTTGAAACTACATTTCAAATGATGATGGAGAATGGCCGTTCCTGCAAAACATTTTTCCTTATTAATCGTCGGTAATAGCAACAAATTGTTGATGGAACCGCCAGTTGGTTCTGAGGGGGCAATTAGATGTTTGACAAAATTTTTTTCGCCGCTAAGATACGACTCCACACCGATTCCTCTGTAGTTCAGTCGGTAGAACGGCGGACTGTTAATCCGTATGTCACTGGTTCGAGTCCAGTCAGAGGAGCCAAATTTAAGAAGCCCGCTCAGGGTAACCTGAGCGGGCTTTTTGCTTTCCGCAATCAGCCAACTCTCCTGAACTGATTATTCAGACCCGCGCCAGATCACCAGAGGTCATTATTTATCCGGGGTATTCAGCGGGCCGGGTTTACCAATCAGATAACCCTGAACCAGGTCGCAACCAAGCTGCTGCAAGGAATGTAGCTGCTCTTCGGTTTCGACACCTTCGGCGACGATGCGCATATGTAGGCTTTTCCCCATGCTGATAATCAACCGGACGATATCCAGGTCATCTTTCTGCATTGGAATATTCACCACAAATGAGCGGTCGATTTTGATTTTGTCGAACGGGAAATAGCTCAAGCGCGACAATGACGAGTAACCGGTACCAAAATCATCAATAGAAATCTGGATGCCAAGCTCGCGCAGCTGGCTGAGGATCTCTAAAGAACGGGTATTTTCATTGAATATATCCGACTCGGTAATTTCGAGGTCCAGACGGTGCGGATCCAGCCCTGTGCGCTTGAGGACCGAGATAACCACGTCGGTCAGCGAGCTGTTAATTAACTGAATGGGCGACACGTTAACCGAGACCTTCATCGGAGACGACCACCTCGCGGCCTCCTCGCAGGCGGTACTCAATACCCACTCCCCGAGCGCATTGATCATCCCGGTCTTCTCGGCAATCGGAATAAAGGTGGTGGGCGGCACCACGCCACGCACAGGATGGAACCAGCGCACCAGCGCCTCGTAGCCATAAATTTCGCCGTTGACCGTATCGGCTATCGGCTGGTAATAGACCCGGAACTCACCATTATCGAGAGCCTGCAGCAGATCATCCTCAAAGGACTTATTCTCCTGGAGACGTTGCAACATGTCAGGGCGGAAGATTTTGATCGTGCCGCTCCCCTCCTTCTTGGCTTCATATAACGCAAGATCGGCACACTTATACAGATAATCGGTACGGGTTTCCCGCTCAGAAAGTACCACGCCGATACAGGCATCAATATTGATCAGCGAATCATAAATTTGATAAGGCTGGGTGATTTTCTCACGAATGACCTGGGCGCGATCCAGCGCCATCTCTTCGCTCAGATCGCTGGAGATCAGCGCAAACTCATCCCCTCCCAGGCGATACAGCGTTTCCGAGGTTTTACGGAAAAAGGAGAGTCGACTGGCCAGTTCCTGCAGCAGCTTATCGCCGGAATCGTGTCCCAGCGTATCGTTCACATCTTTAAAGTTATCGAGATCGAACAGCATGATCACCGCCGAGCCGTTGTAAGGCCTGACCTGATTAACGACCTCTTGCAGTTTTTGCCAGAAGGAGAGCCGGTTTGGCATTCCGGTTAATGAGTCATGATAGGCATCGTACTGCAGCCGGCGGTTCTGCACCTGTAGCTTCTCTTTCGATGACTGCAGATCGTCGGCCAGCAGTTTCATTCTGACATGGGCGCGGCGCAGGTTGTTATTCTGACGCAACATCAACAGGCCCAAGGTAATACAGGTGGTGATCAGCAGGACGGAGATAATAGAGTAGATAAAATACAGATTCTGTATCTTGTCGTGGGTCTCGTTAACCACGTCGATCCCCTGCACCAGCGAGGTGGAGGCAATCGACGTCATCGGTCCGTCAAGCTCGCTCATGTCGCGTAATACGAGCTTGATCTGTGCCGGGGTCATCGTATCGAGTTCCCCGTCGAGCTGACGTAAAATATGAATCAAACTCGCCACGGTTGCCTTACGCCCCGCGTCCTTACGGATAAAGCTGCCCAGATCGCCCTGCTCCAGCAGTTCAATCTGGCTCAGCATAATATCCAGACGCAGGCGGACCTTATCGTGGTCGACGCTATCAACACCGAGCGCATACGCGCCTAAACTCGCCTCCAGCCGCATATATTCGGAAACCATCTGGGAGACTGACCAGGAGTCCGTATAGCGGGTTAATTTCTGTAACTCACCTTGCCGCTCATGCACCAGGTAGGTAATGTACCCGGTGATGATGAAAAGCGACAAAATAATGGCGGTAAGTATTCGATTCAAGATCAAACCCTTACTCAATGATAATTTTTGAAACTTGCCATGACGAACGGGAATAATAGATCTGATTCTGTAGTTCCGGGCTACTGTCGTACGGATAAACAATAAATAAAGGGCCTTTATCGCGGATCTGCATATATTCGCCGTTCATTTTTAGCGCCAGAATCGTCGGGAACTTGCGGAAGTCTTCGAGCGGGACGGTAGTCGTATAATCATTAAGGGCAATAACCTTTGCGGTTTCACCTTTAGCGCCCACTAAATCCATCAATTTCTTAAGGGAAACACCATCGAAACGCACCTTGCCTGAGTACCATGGCGTGGTGGTCACAATCGTCTCCATCCCCAGTTTTTCCAGCATATCCCGGTCAAACACCGCGGTATCGCCAACATTGGTATTCCCAATCAGGCCGGAAATGGTTAAAACGGGCTTGCCCGTAGGGGCAGGCAGTTTTTCTGCAAACGCATTTGGCACAGCCATAACACAAAATAACACTGCGAAAAGTAGACGCATTTTGCTCACCATTCCGTAATTGGAGTTTTGTTAATTGTAAACCATTAGGGTCAATTCTTAAAAGATGTCAGCCCCGGGTTGTGAGGTTCTGGATTAAAAATATTTCCGCATTTCAGAGCCCTCCGAACTTATGTTTACACCTGGTGATAAAAAGAACGTTTTTTGCCATTTATGTAACGTCTCCGGTAAAAATCTTTTCTCTGCCCGGCCTGCGCGGTAGTCTCTGTAAAGACGTGGCTAAGACTGCGTCTCATTCCAATAATGACAAATATGACAACAGACAGGATTAGTATGGACTCAACGCTTATTTCTCATCCCCCCGGCAAGGAGGTTTGTTCACTTAATCGCGCCAGAAGAGCGGCCTGGGGCAGCTTTGCCGGTGCGGTAGTCGACTGGTATGACTTTTTGCTGTACGGCATCACCGCCGCGCTGGTGTTTAACCGCGAGTTTTTCCCGCAGGTCAGTCCCGCGATGGGTACCCTGGCAGCCTTCGCCACCTTCGGCGTCGGTTTCCTGTTTCGCCCGTTAGGCGGCATTATCTTTGGCCATTTCGGCGATCGTCTCGGACGTAAACGGATGCTGATGATGACCGTCTGGATGATGGGCATTGCCACCGCCTGCATCGGTTTGCTTCCCTCCTTTAACCAGATTGGTTGGTGGGCGCCGGTTCTGCTGGTCATCCTGCGAGCCATTCAGGGCTTCGCCGTAGGCGGTGAATGGGGTGGCGCGGCGCTGTTAGCCGTGGAAAGCGCCCCAAAACATAAAAAAGCCTTTTACAGCAGCGGGGTGCAGGTGGGTTATGGTGTCGGCCTGCTGCTCTCGACCGGCCTGGTCTCGCTGATTAGCGCCAACACCACCGACGAACAGTTCCTGAGCTGGGGCTGGCGTTTGCCCTTCCTGTTCAGCGTGGTGCTGGTGTTGATCGCCCTGTGGATCCGCAACGGCATGGCCGAATCGGCGGAATTTGAAAATCAGCAGCAGAAACCGCAACCGGCGGAGAAAAAACGTCTGCCGGTAATCGAAGCCCTGCTCCGCCATCCCGGCGCGTTTCTGCTGATCATCGCCCTGCGCCTGTGCGAACTGTTAACGATGTATATCGTGACCGCCTTCGCCCTGAATTACTCTACGCAGAACCTCGGGCTACCGCGCGAACTGTTCCTGAATATTGGCCTGCTGGTCGGCGCCATCAGCTGTTTGACGATTCCCTGCTTCGCCTGGCTGGCTGACCGCTTTGGCCGGCGACGCATCTATATAACCGGTGCACTGATCGGCACCCTGAGCGCCTTCCCGTTCTTTATGGCCCTGGAGAGTCAGTCTTACTTCTGGATCCTGTTTTTCGCCCTGATGCTGGCCAATATCGCCCATGATATGGTGGTGTGCGTCCAGCAGCCGATGTTCACCGAGATGTTCGGTGCCAGCTACCGCTACAGCGGTGCCGGTGTCGGCTATCAGGTGGCCAGCGTGGTTGGCGGCGGTTTTACGCCGTTTATCGCGGCGGCGTTAGTGACCTTCTCCGGAGGATCGTGGCACAGCGTGGCGATTTACCTGACCGTCGGCTGCCTGCTCTCTGCCCTCACGGCGATGCTGATGAAACAGAAAACTCACCCCTGATAGCATGCGGACGGCGGAGAAACCGCCGTCCATAAGGAGATGTCATGATCCAGGAGAACCGTCCCGCCTGCTGGCCCGCGCAGTTTCATCATCAGGAACTCCCGCTGCGGTTCTGTCCCGACCCGACCCTTGCCGAGCAACCACTGATTGAGCTGGCGCGTAATGGCCAGGCAGTGGCCCAGCTCTGGCAGGCGCCGCAGGGGTTTGTCGTGCCGGGAAGCTACCGCAAATTTAGTGAGCTTGACCACGTCAGCACGCTTTTCAGCCACCGCGGCTGGCCGGTATGGATACGCCGATCCGGCGGCGGGCTGGTGCCGCAAGGCCCGGGGATCGTCAATCTCAGTCTCGCCTGGCCGGTATCACAACCGCTGGGAGAAGCGGCGGAGCCGATCTATCTCCTGCTCTGCGGGCTGCTGCAGCGCACCCTGGCGACGTTCGGCGTCACCAGCCATTTTCAGTCGGTCACCGGTTCGTTCTGCGACGGGCGCTACAACCTGGCCTGCGGCGAGGGCGAGGATGTGCGCAAAATTGCCGGAACCGCCCAGTACTGGCGGCCTCTTTCGCAGGGCGAGGGGCATATCGTCCTCGCCCATGCGGTGATCTTACTGGAAGCCGATCTGCCCGCGGCACATCAGGCGGCAAATGCGTTCGAAGCCAGGCTCAACAGCGGCCGGGTCTATCGGGCCGATAAAACCGTCTCGCTATCGGAGCTGCTGCCCGGTGAGACCAACCTGCTGGATCGTTTTCGCCAGGCGCTGGCGCAACAGCTGCACTCGCCTGCTTAGAACCACTCAGCGGCGACGACAGACAGCCGTGATGCGCTGTCGTTACCGGATTCCCACGCATTACGCTAGAATCCTTTTTTCCATCGGGGACTAACCCGCTCTACGCACTGAAGGTCACAATACCATGAATAATAAGACAAACTTTACGAAAGACGTGGCATGGGCCCGCCAGAATATGCCGCGGACGCTGCGCCAGGTTGCCGCGCTTCCAGACCTGAGCCAGGTGCGACTGGCCTGCTGCATGCATCTGGATATGAAAATGATCCCACTGGTGCAGGGGATCCTCGAAAAAGGGGCAAAAGTCTTTCTGACCACCTGCAACCCGACCACCGTTCAGGATGATGTGGTCGCCTGGCTGGTCGAGCGCGGCGCTGAGGCCTGCGCCTGGCGCGACATGAGCGATGCCGACTGGCAGCAATCCTGGGAGCAGGCCATTGCCTGGGAACCAACTCATCTGTGCGAAATGGGGGCGGATATTACCACTCTGCTCCACCAGCGCGGCGAGTTTGGCAATATCGTTGCCGGCCTGGAAGCCACCGGCTCCGGCGTCAGCCGCCTGGGCGATATCCGTCCCGGCTACCCGATTTTTAACTGGGACGATCTGCCGGTGAAAGAAGGTTTGCATAACCGTCACATGGTTGGCCTCACCGCCTGGCACACCTTTTTCCAGACCACCCACCTGACCCTGCATGAGAAAAAAGTGCTGGTGATCGGCTATGGCCTGGTGGGTCAAGGCGTTGCTGCCTCGGCGAAAGCCTTTGGCGGACAGGTCATGGTGGCCGAAATCGATCCCGCTCGTCGCCTGCAGGCGGCCTATGATGGCTGGCATGTTGTCGACTTACAGGATGCCATCGCCTCTGCGGATGTGGTCGCTACCGCAACCGGCGGCAAAAAAGTGGTCAACAGCCAGGCCCTGGACAAGGCGAAAGACGGGGTATTTATCCTCAACGTGGGCCACGTTGCCGAAGAGATCGACTGTGGCTATCTGCGTCAGTTCAGCCATGAAGAGGTCATGCCGTTCATCAATGCCTATCGGATGGAGGATAAAACTGTGTATCTGATGGCCAACGGCTCGATGCTGAACCTGACCGCCGGATTTGGCGACAGCCTCAACGCCTTTGACGTCACCCTGGCGGTGATGGCCAGCGGTATCAAGCATATCGTGACGGCAGGGATGCAGGCGCCGGCTGCGGTCTACCTGCTACCGCAGAACGTGTGGCAACAGGCGCTCTAAATCCGTGTGGATATCAGGGCGACGGCTGTCGCCCTGATGACGGGTTAGTGACCTTCCGGCAGCACAATATTGCTTTCTGCCAGCGTCCCCATTTCGTTGTAAATCGTGCAGGCCGCCTGCACCAGATGCATCGCCAGCGCCGCCCCGCTGCCTTCGCCTAAGCGCATCCCCATGTTGAGATAAGGTTCCAGCTGCAGGTGTTCCAGTGCGATACGCGCCCCTTTTTCCGCCGACAGATGCGACGGGATCAGATACGGGTGAACCCCAGGCGCCAGACGACAGGCCGCCAGCGCCGAGGCATAAGACAGAAAACCGTCCAGCACCACCGGCAACCCGCAGGATGCCGCGCCCAGCATCACGCCGGCCATACCGACCAGATCAAACCCGCCCACTTTCGCCAGTACATCCAGGCCATCGTCCGCCTGCGGTTGATTGACCGCAATCGCCCGCCGCACGACGTCGGCTTTGTGCGCCAGCTGAGACACCGGCAGGTTAGCGCCAATGCCAACCACCTCATGGGCATCATTGCCGGTCAGTACGCTAACCACGGCCGCCGCGGGGGTGGTGTTGGCCATGCCCAGTTCGCCGACGCCAAACACCTTGACTCCTTGAGCCGCCAGCTCGCGGGTATAGCCAATGCTGGCGACCAGCAGCGCCGTCGCCTGTTCGCGACTCATGGCCGCCGTGTGGGCAATGTTAGCGCTGCCGCGCGCGACTTTCATATTCACCAGACCGGGAATCGGCTCCGCGTCGATACCGGCATCAATCACGTGCACCTGGGCTCCGGCCTGCGCCGCCAGCACGCAGACGCCGGTATTTTTCCGGGTCATGTTTGTTGCCTGAATCGCCGTCACCACCTGAGGTGAAATCGCAACCCCTTCATGCCAGACGCCATGATCGGCGCACATCACTACGATGGCTTTCTCCATCAGCTGCAGCTCGCCGCGCAACCCCGGCATACCGGCCAGTTGTACGGCCAGCGCTTCCAGTCGCCCCAGGCTACCCGGCGGTTTTAATAATCCGTCCAGATGCTGTTGCGCCCGCGCCATCGCCGCCCGATCCGGCGGTGCAATAGCGGCAATGAAAGCCGAAAGATTGTCCATTATGTTCCTCGTCGCACTGTCAAATGATGTGTCATCGCCCATTGTGAACCCCGTGGCGCGCAGAAATTCACGTGACAAGGCCATTCACCGCAGGGAGAAGGAGATAAATCAGAGGGGGAATTCCCGGCGACGAGGGCCGCCACCGGGCAGGTACAGCGTGATTACTCTTCGACTTTCGCTTCGCCAATCACTTTCAGCTTTTTGGAAATGTCGCGGCGTTCTTTGGACAGCTCAGCATTTTTGATGATGTAGTCATCAACACGATCTTCGTAATCGCTTTTCATGCTGGCAATAATGCCCTGAATGGCTTCAACGCTCATGCCTGGCTTGATGTAGTCACTGAGGTTGTCCAGCAGCAGTACGCGCTTCTGGTTGTCACGGATCTTTTTCTCAACGTCCTGAATTTCACGCTGCAATTTGTTCTTACGACGATACAGGCGAACAAACTCCAGTACGTCCTGGAAAGAAGGCTTAGTTGTTTCCATTTTTACACCCCTAATATTTGAGATTCGGATTCGCTAAAGCGACTGCTATATAGGGCTAACATAACTGTTAGCAGACGCTGATGACAATGTTTTTTCCTTTACGTTTATCATAACCCTAAATGCAGCTGAATCGAAGCAACCTGTGGGCAAATTGCGTGCATCTGGCTTTTATTTACGCAGCGCCCGGCAGATTAAATTCGACAGCAGCTCAAGCTGGCGCGCCAGTTCGATGCTCAGCCAGACGTAGCCATGAATGGGGGTTTCCGACAGGTTTTCCCCCTTATGCTCGTTCATCAGCTGGCGCAGTTCAGCCACAACCTCGTTGAGTTTTTCGGTGTTGGCGCGAATGGGCTGCGGGTTACCTTCATACAAGGCATGCGCAATAGTCAGCAAGGTTTGCTGGGTCATCTGCTGGGTTTCGCGCAGCGTATGGGCGTTCAGCATCACAAAATGGCCGGGACGGGAAATCCAGTAGGCGTTGATCTGCAGTTCAAGCATGCAGACCAGATTGCGGCTCACGGTCTGAATCGCCTCGAAAATGGCTTTCTGGATATGGGTCTCTTTGCTGGCCGGGGTAATCAGGCCGCGCATTTTGACCACATCGTTCAGCACCTTCTGCAGGTGTTTTTCCAGACGCGGTCGCTCCACCAGGTTAGGGGAAAAACCAGCCTGATACAGACGGTTGAAGGCGGTGACATAGTTGGCCATCTGAATGCGCCAGTGCAGAAATGCCCGCTGTGGCCAGATGCCGGTGAACAGCATCGCCAGCAACGAGCCGAAGATAACATCGCCGCTTCGCCAGAGCGCGGTATGCATATCGCCGGGCGGCGCCCCGACCACCACCGATAACGTGATGCCGATAAGCAGCGCCTGATAGGGCTTTTTGCCCAGCGCCAGCCAGCCGCAGAGAAACATGGCCAGGCCGCACCACAGCACCATTATGGGTAAGGAGATCAGTTCAAGCTTGAGCGCCACCAGCCCCAGCGCCGAACCTAAAATGGTACCGCCGATACGTTCAAAAGCACGCGGCACCACGTTGCCCCAGAAGGAAATTGGCCCCATCACCACCACCAGGGTGATCAGCGGCCAGGTGCCTTCCGGCACATTCAGCAGACGAACCAGCAAAAAAGTGAGGACAAAGGCCAGAGCAATTCGAATACCATGTACCACGCGATAGTGGCGATACAGACGAATTTCGAAAGGCTTGAGTGATTTATCAGCGCGCACAACGCTCTCCAGCAAGAAAGCAGGTAGCAAAGGCCAATTGTAACTGCTTTTTCACTATAAGCAGCACGCCGATCAAAAAAACCTTTTCACAGAGGGATTATCGGGTTACTCCCCGACCGGCGTCACCGCGACATACATTTCAATGTCCCAGTAGCCGTCCTGATTGCCGTCGTTCAGATAAAGCTCGAAGCACGGTTTTTCCGCAATGTGGTACGCCTTGTCCTGCATCAGGCTGTTGAAGAAGGCCAGCCACGGCGTGGAGAAGTCATGATTTTCCACCCGCGCGCGGGCGAACGCGTACTCTCCTCCAGCGATCTCGGTGAGAATCACCCCTTCGCTGCCGGGTGGGATAACATAATCTTCCGCCACGGTAACCACCGTATCGCAGCGCAGTTTCTCGGGCGGCACCTGGTCTGGGTTATCGTAGTAAACGGCCACCCACTCCTGCGCCGGCACCTGATGGTTTGTGACCCACGCCATCAGTTGTTCAAAACCCTGCTTAACGGTCTGTTCCCACGGCCCCACCAGGTGAAACCCGGCAATGTTACGTTTGCCGACGGACTTAACGTGATATTCCATGCTGCCTCCACTGTTAATAACAACTGTATAAATATACATGAAGTGTAACCAGGCGATGAGGTTCAGTATGTGAGTTGATTCGCAGAGTTGCCGTAATATTATCCAAAAAAAATGCCCCGAACGGGGCATAAAGATTACAGGCCGTGGTGCAGATAATCGCTCAATCGCGAGAAGAACCCGCCCTTGCCGACGCTCTCCAGAGTGACCAGCGGCCAGTGGGCCACCACTTTGTCACCATCGTACAGTGAAATTTCGCCCACCCGCTGGTTGGCGGCAATCGGCGCTTCGAGATCTTTCTTATCCAGCACATATTTCGCTTTGATGCGTGACACTTCCGACTTCGGCAGCGCTAACCAGAAGTCCTGATCGGTGCCCAGCTCGATGTGATCTTTATCGCCGTACCAGATCTGCTCGCTGCCGACTTTTTTGCCCTTTTGCAGCACCTGGACGGTATCGAAGTTTTGCTGGCCCCAGTGCAGCAGCTTCGCCGCCTGCTGTTCGCGCCCTTTCGGGCTGTCGGCGCCCATCACCACGGCAATAAGACGACGTTTGCCGTCAACCGCAGAGGCAATCAGGTTAAAGCCGGCGCCTGAGGTGTGCCCGGTCTTCAGGCCATCGACATTCATGGTTTTATCCCACAGCAGCCCGTTGCGGTTCTGCTGGGTGATACCATTCCATGTCAGGCTTTTTTGGCTGTACATATGGTAGACGTCAGGCTCGCCGTGAATGATCGCCCGTGACAGTACCGCCAGATCGTAGGCGGAACTGTGCTGGCCCGGCGCATCAAGACCATGCACGGTTTCAAAATGGGTATCCTGCAGATGCAGTTTTTCAACATAGCTGTTCATCAAGGCGACGAACTGTGGTTGGCCGCCGGCCACATAATCCGCCAGCGCCACGCAGGCGTCGTTACCGGAATCGACAATAAGTCCGCGGCTTAAATCGCGCACGCTGACCCGGTCACCTTGCTTCAGGAACATCAGTGACGAGCCGTCAAATACCGGGTTGCCTTTGGCCCAGGCATCGCGGCCGACGGTGACGATATCGTCAAAGGTGATGCGGTGGCTGTCGATCGCGCGATCGACCACATAGCCGGTCATTAATTTCGTCAGACTGGCAGGGTTACGCTGCTGGTGCTCATTGCCCGCAGTCAGTATCTGCCCGGTGGTATAATCCATGAGTACCCAGGAGCCAGCCTGAATCGACGGCGGCGCCACGGTAGCGGGGAAATCATTAGCAGCAAATGCGCAAGAAACGCTCGAAGCGAGCAAAGTTACAGCAATAAAAAAACGGCCTTTCAACGGCATATCCTCTAGATTGGCAGACTCGCCGTCCTTTTTACGGAAGTTCTTCTTTCAAATCAGGGTTTAATTGCAAGAAAATATGACACGGTAAAAGTCTGCCACGGCCAACGCCCTTCTGATGCCCAGGCAAATCGTTTACCATAACGGATGCACGCCACCATGGATAATGAACAGACTATGCAAGATAGCGCCAATCAGCCCGGATTTTTGTTTCACGATTACGAGACCTTCGGCACCAGCCCTTCGCTTGACCGGCCGGCGCAGTTCGCCGCCATCCGCACCGATGCGGAGCTGAATATCATCGGCGAACCGGAAGTCTTCTACTGCAAACTGGCCGACGACTATCTGCCGCAGCCGCAGGCGGTCATGATCACCGGGATCACCCCGCAGGAAGCTATCGCCAAAGGCGACAACGAAGCGGCCTTTGCCCGCCGTATTCACGATCTGTTCACGGTGCCCAAAACCTGCATCGTCGGCTATAACAACGTGCGCTTCGATGATGAAGTCAGCCGCAATATTTTCTATCGCAACTTCTACGATCCCTACGCCTGGAGCTGGCAGCACGATAACTCCCGTTGGGATCTGCTGGATGTGATGCGTGCCTGCTACGCGCTGCGCCCGGAAGGGATCAACTGGCCGGAGAACGACGACGGCCTGCCGAGCTTCCGCCTGGAGCATCTGACCGTCGCCAACGGCATTGAACACAGCAATGCCCACGACGCGATGGCCGACGTTTACGCCACCATCGCCATGGCGAAACTGGTCAAAACCCAGCAGCCGCGCCTGTTTGACTATCTCTACAGCCATCGCAACAAGCGCAAGCTGGCGACGCTTATCGACGTGGTGCAAATCAAGCCGCTGGTCCATGTGTCCGGCATGTTCGGCGCGGCCCGCGGCAACACCAGCCTGGTCGCCCCGCTTGCCTGGCACCCGGACAACCGCAATGCGGTGATCATGGTCGATCTTGCCGGCGATATGACCCCGCTGCTGGAACTGGATGCCGATACGCTGCGCGAACGCCTGTATACGCCAAAAGCCGATCTCGGCGAACTGGCAGCGGTGCCGATTAAGCTGGTTCATCTGAATAAATGCCCGGTGCTGGCCCAGGATAACGCGCTGCGCCCGCAGGATGCCGACCGGCTGGGGATAAACCGCCAGCGCTGCATGGATAATCTGCAACTGTTGCGCAGTCATCCGCAGCTACGTGAGAAAGTGGTCGCCCTCTTTGCCGACGCGGAGCCGTTCGTGCCGTCTGACAACGTCGATGCTCAGCTCTATAACGGCTTTTTCAGCGATGCCGACCGCGCGGCGATGAAAATCGTTCTGGAAACCGAGCCGCGTAACCTGCCCGCGCTGGATATTACCTTCGCCGACCAGCGGATAGCCCGCCTGCTGTTTAACTATCGCGCGCGCAATTTCCCCGGCACCCTCGACGAGGCCGAGCAGCAACGCTGGTTAGAGCATCGTCGTGAAGTGTTTACCCCGGAGCGTTTGCAGGCTTATGCCGATGAGTTGCAGATGTTGTATCAGCAATATCCGGACAACACAGAGAAGCAGGCGCTGTTGAAAGCGCTGTGGCAGTACGTGCAGGAGATTGTTTGATTGGGAAAAGTTCCCGCAGGCGGCGCCTGACGGGTTGTAGCCCGGGCTGGGCATAAAGCACAACCCGGGTACGGTTGGTTAACTTCTGGCGCGGCTGGCGATAATCGCCTCCGCAACATTGCGCGGAGCTTCCGCGTAATGGTGGAACTCCATGCTGTAGGTGGCACGCCCCTGCGACATCGAACGCAGCGTGGTGGAATAGCCAAACATCTCAGCCAGCGGTACATCCGCACGGATAATCTGGCTGCCGAAGCGCTCTTCCATCCCCTGCACCATGCCGCGCCGGGAAGATAGATCGCCCATAATGTTCCCGGCGTACTCCTCCGGCGTTTCCACTTCGACGTGCATCACCGGCTCGAGGATCACCGGATCGGCTCGTCGCGCCCCTTCCTTGAAGCCAAAAATCGCCGCCATGCGGAAGGCCATTTCCGAGGAGTCGACATCATGGTACGAACCAAAGGTCAGGGTCGCTTTGACATCCACCACCGGATAGCCGGCCAGCACGCCGGTGCCCATCGCTTCACGCAAGCCTTTCTCCACTGACGGGATATACTCGCGCGGTACCACGCCGCCTTTAGTGGCATCTTCAAACACAAAGCCACCTCCCGGCGCCAGCGGTTCCAGCGTCAGCACCACATGACCGTACTGCCCTTTGCCGCCGGATTGGCGGACAAATTTGCCTTCCACCTCTTTGACCGTTTTGCGGATCGTCTCGCGGTAGGTCACCTGCGGACGGCCGATATTGGCCTCCACGCCAAACTCACGTTTCATGCGGTCGACGATAATTTCCAGATGCAGTTCTCCCATCCCGGAGATAATCGTCTGGCCGGACTCCTCGTCAGTGTGCAGACGAAATGACGGGTCTTCTGCCGCCAGTCGCTGCAGAGCGATGCCCATTTTCTCCTGGTCGGCTTTGGTTTTCGGTTCAATTGCCAGCGAAATCACCGGCTCCGGAAACTCCATGCGCTCCAGGGTAATCACCGCATCGGGATCGCACAGCGTGTCGCCGGTGGTCACATCCTTCAGTCCGACGCAGGCGGCAATATCCCCGGCATGCAGTTCATCCACCTCATGACGGTCGTTGGCATGCATCAGCACAATACGCCCGATACGCTCCTTCTTGCCTTTCACCGGGTTGTACACCGCATCGCCTTTTTTCAGGGTGCCGGAGTAAACCCGAATAAAGGTCAACTGGCCAACGTACGGGTCGGTCATCAGTTTAAACGCCAGCGCCGAGAACGGTTCGTCGTCGCCCGGATGACGTTCAGCCGGCTGGCCTTTCTCATCGACACCCTCAATCGCCGGAACATCCAGCGGCGACGGCATCAGCTCGATTACCGCATCGAGCATGCGCTGCACGCCTTTGTTCTTGAACGCGCTGCCGCACAGCACCGCCTGAATTTCCCCGCCGACGGTGCGCTGACGCAACCCGGCGATAATATCGGCTTCGCTCAGTTCGCCGGTTTCCAGGTATTTGTCCATCAGCGCGTCGTTGGCTTCCGCCGCCGCCGAGACCATTTTTTCTCGCCATTCCTGGGCGGTCGCCAGCAGGTCGTCCGGCACCGGCGCGTAGCTAAAAGTCATGCCCTGGGTCGCGTCGTCCCACAAGATGGCGCGCATTTTGATGAGATCCACCACCCCGGTGAAATGCTCCTCGGCTCCAATAGGGATCACGATCGGCACCGGGTTAGCTTTCAGACGGTCGATCATCATCTGCACGACACGGAAGAAATCCGCGCCGGGACGGTCCATTTTATTGACGAACGCCAGCCGTGGTACGTGGTATTTATTCGCCTGTCGCCAGACGGTTTCTGATTGCGGCTGCACGCCACCGACGGAGTCATACACCATGACCGCACCGTCCAGCACGCGCATCGAACGCTCCACCTCGATGGTGAAATCCACGTGGCCCGGGGTGTCGATAATATTGATGCGGTGTGGCTCGAAACTGCGATCCATACCGGGCCAGAAGCAGCTTACCGCCGCGGAGGTAATCGTAATTCCGCGCTCTTGCTCCTGCGCCATCCAGTCAGTGGTTGCCGCGCCATCGTGTACTTCCCCCAGCTTGTGGCTCATTCCGGTGTAAAACAGAATGCGCTCGGTGGTGGTGGTTTTGCCGGCATCGATATGCGCGGAGATACCGATGTTGCGATAACGTTCGAGGGGGATGGGTCGGGGCATGATGCGTCCTTAGTCGTATTGACTGTCAGTGAGCGGCTGAATTGTGCCGCAATGTGTTTATCGGCCTCTATCATAGTACAACTGTACGAGTATATTCGAACTATTTTTGCTATCGTTTCTATTGGTGAAGCTGAACTGACGTACATGGCGTTAGCCATGTAGTTTGGGTATATTACCGGCCAGCCGCCGATACGGGCTGCTGCTCCCGGGAGCAGAGCAACCGCCGACACAGGAATATTATGATCGCCAATCATCCCGAACGTGAACAAATCCGCCTGGAAAATGTTCTTTTTGCCCTTGGAAATCCGATGCGTCTGGAGATTATTCGCATCCTGGCTGACGGCAATGAACAGAGCTGTAACGCCCTGCGCCCTGAAGATATCGCTAAATCCACGATGACTCACCACTGGCGCGTCCTGCGCGATAGCGGTGTGATCTGGCAGCGCCCCCAGGGACGCGAGAATATGATTTCGTTGCGCAGAGACGATCTCGACGCCCGCTTTCCCGGGCTACTGGATGCGCTGCTCAAGGTGATGGCTTAGGCCGAACCAGGAATGTGATTCAGGCAGGTTGCGGATCTGTCATTTCCCACTCGCTCACGGCGCAGGTTGCGCCGCGCGACAAAAACAAAAAAGCCGGAGGTTTCCCCCCGGCTTTTTTATCACAACGTGTATTTACGCCACGTCTTCGTACTGCGGAACCGGGTTACGGAAACGCTTGGTCACACAGGCCAGGTATACCAGGCCAATGGTGCCCCAAATCAGACCCAGAACCATAGAGCTCTGCTCCAGGTTAACCCACAGTGCGCCTACGGTCAGTGCGCCACAGGACGGCAGCACCAGGTAGTTGATGTGGTCTTTCAGCGTCTTGTTACGCTTCTCACGGATCCAGAACTGCGAAATCACCGACAGGTTAACGAAGGTAAACGCCACCAGCG
Organism: Enterobacter sp. JUb54; assembly: GCF_014298075.1. Lineage (GTDB taxonomy): Bacteria > Pseudomonadota > Gammaproteobacteria > Enterobacterales > Enterobacteriaceae > Klebsiella > Klebsiella lignicola. Next base: position 544,171 of record NZ_CP060418.1, on the reverse strand, counting down.
CACCAAAGTTAATCAGCGCCGTTGCGGTCACCAGGTCGAATTTAATCGCCAGCAGTGCAATCGCGCCAACCAGCAGCACGTTAAACGCCGGAGTACGCCATTTCGGGTGAATATAGCCGAAGAAGCTGGTCGGGAACACGCCGTCGCGGCCCATTACGTACATCAGGCGAGAAACACCCGCATGTGCGGCCATACCGGAAGCCAGAACGGTCACGCTGGAGAAAATCAGCACGCCCCACTGGAAGGTTTTGCCCGCTACGTACAGCATGATTTCAGGCTGTGATGCATCCGGATCTTTAAAGCGCGAGATGTCCGGGAAGTACAGCTGCAGGAAGTAAGAGGCACCGATAAAGATCATGCCGCCAATCAGCGCAGTCAGGAAGATTGCCTTCGGGATCACGCGCTCTGCATCTTTGGTCTCTTCGGACAGCGAAGAGATGCCGTCAAAGCCGAGGAACGAGAAGCACAGAATAGTCGCCCCGGTAATCATCGGCACCACGTGGGCCCCTTCGGACCAGAACGGACGGGTGCTGGTCAGCGTGCCGGCACCTTCACCGTGCATCACACCGTAGATGATCAGGCCGACAATCACCGCCACAATACCCATCTGCAGAACCACAATCAGGGTGTTGAAGTTCGCCACAGCCTTGATGCTGCGCAGGTTAGAGACGGTCATGAAACCGACCAGCGCGACCACGAAGATCCATGACGGCACGGAAGGCATCAGCGCTTCAAAGTAAATTTTCGCCAGCAGGATGTTGATCATCGGCATGAACAGGTAGTCCAGCAGCGATGACCAGCCAACCATAAAGCCTACGGTCGGGCTGATGGATTTCTGGGCGTAGGTATAAGCGGAACCTGCTGACGGGAAACGACGAACCAGTTTACCGTAGCTCAGTGCCGTAAAGAGAATCGCGATCAGGGCGAAGGCGTAGGCCGTCGCGACGTGACCGTCGGTCAATCCAGAGACGATACCAAACGTATCGAACAGCGTCATCGGCTGCATATAGGCCAGGCCCATCATTACAACCGGAATCAACGTAAGCGTCTTACGTAATTCCACGCGAGAGGTTTTTGGAGTAGCGTTATGCGACATGGTGGTTATCCCCTTTCACGGCGAATGCCATCGCGTAAGCAAAAAATTGCCCCATTTCAGTGTATTCCTCAGCGACAACGACTGTCGGTTTTTAGTAAATATCTATCCGGTACGAAGCCCGGCCTCTTGTATTGAATGATGTGCCTTGAAAGCAAAAAAATAACCGACACTTCAAAAAGCGTCGGCTAAATTCCATTTTTCAGGCCGCGTATTTTGCAACATTTTCTGGTCGGATGACAAGATGTTGAAAAGCCAAATTGTCACTACAATAATTTAACAGCTTAATATTCATACATTTTTAGTATGATAGATTGTATGGATAGCATTATTTGCTAAAATTTCGCTGCGCCACCAGTCGCAGGAACGCCCGCTCGTCTGATCGTTCCAGCCCAACCATGCCCGATGCGACGGAAAATGGGAGGCGACAGCCTTCTCTACCAGCTCGCCACTCTCCAGTTGAGCACGTACCAGATACTGTGGCACATACCCCCATCCCAGCCCGGCGGCGATCAGCATCAGCAGCCCCGGATAGTCATACGCCACCAGACAGTCCTGGTCATCAACCGTCGGCCACTGTCCGTCGATCGCAATCGCCCGATGGCGCTTCAATATCCGCCAGCTCAGCGGCGCGGTGAGTGCGGCAAGCGGATGCTGCGGGGCAACAACAAGCCCATACGCCAGTTCGCCCAGCAGGCTGAAGCCGTAACCACCGATCGCTGGAGGATCGCAGACCACACCCAGCACCATATCCGCCCGCCCCTCAACTAGCGCATCCCAACCATGGGACGACGCTTCGCGGAGGAATCGCAGCTGTGCGAGGGTATGTTGCTGATAGAACTGGCTCACCATCGGCACCAGTAAAAAGAAAGGGAACGCCGTATCCACGGCCAGCACCAGGGTATTTTCCCACCCCTGATGCAGTTTAATTGCCTGTTTTTCCAGTTCACGGGCGGTATGCAACACCTCACGCCCTTTTTCCAGCAGCATCTGCCCGGTTGGCGTAAAGCGCGCCCGATGGCCGCTGCGATCAAGCAGCTGAATATTCAGATCGCTTTCCAGCTTGTGAATGGTGTAGCTCAGCGCAGAGGGGGTTTTGTAGAGCTTTGCCGACGCTGCGGCAAAGCTCCCCTCTTTTTCCAGAGCATCAAGAATAACGAGGACATCCAGCAGTGGTTTCATCGCCGCCCCCTCAGGTACGCGATTACCGCTGGCGCATTACTCCATCGGCATCACCAGCGGGTCGGGGTACTGATACTCAAACCCCAGTTCGTAGCAAATTCGGTTGCCATCGATGATCTTACCCGGCCCGCTATTGGGGTTGTCGGCAAATACCGGTGCCTCCAGCCCCAGTTCACGTGCCATTTGCGGGTAGAACACGCCACGCGCCGGATGTTTGGGCGCACATATATTATAGATGCGTCCGCCCTTCGGGGCCTGCAGCAGCAGTTCGATGGCCGAAACCACATCCTGCAAATGCACGAGGTTCACGCCATGCTGGCCGTCCGGCGCCGATTTTCCGGCAAAGAAGCGTCCGGGATGACGGGATGGCCCCACCAGCCCCGCCAGACGCAAAATATCCACCGACGTTCCCGGCAGGTTGTGCAGCCAGTCTTCCAGCTCTTTCAACACCCGGCCGCTGGCCGTCTGCGGGTCACGCGGTGAATTCTCTTTTAGCGTCCCGCTGGCATTGCCATAAACGGAGGTGGAGCTGGTAAATACGATGCGCGGAATATGGTAGGCCAGCGCCGTATCGACAATCTCCTGGACCGCCTGCAAATAAAACTCTTCACCCGGCCCGCTACGACGCGCCGGTAACGTAATCACCAGTGCATCGACTTTCATCAACGCATCCAAATCATCGGCATCGCAGACCAGCTGCGGCTCCAGGCGTAGCGGATAGCTATCAATACCGCACATCCTCGCCGCCTCCACGCCATCCCGGGTGGTTTTGCTGCCGGTGACCTGCCATCCGCGTGCATTCAATGACAAAGCAAGCGGCATGCCCAGCCATCCTAAACCGACAATTGCGACCTTTTTCATACCTGGCTCCTGACTCTTTCGCTGTGCTGATATAAGGCTACGCCAGCCAACCGCAACTGACAATTTCTTCAGTGAATATGAAATGAATTAATGATAGTAAAAAGCCCTTGCTTTCTGCGCTTGAAGTGGTTTAGGTTAAAAGACATCAAATGCATAGTCATTCAAAGAGAATTTTATGAACCGCGTTCAATTTAAACACCACCATCATCACCATCATCCTGACTAGTCTTTCAGGCGATGTGTGCTGGAAGACATTTAGATCTTCCAGCGGTGCATGAGCGCGAAATGAGCCCCCGGAAGATTCACTTCCGGGGGCTTTTTTTTGAACCAAATTCGGACAGATTCAGACAGGAATTAAGAGGAAACAAGAATGTTAGACAACAGCCGTTTACGCATAGCTATTCAAAAATCAGGCCGCCTGAGTGAAGATTCACGCGAATTACTGAGCCGTTGTGGCATTAAAGTGAATTTGCACACCCAGCGCCTGATTGCGCTGGCGGAAAATATGCCAATCGACATTCTGCGTGTGCGTGATGACGATATCCCGGGCCTGATTATGGATGGCGTGGTCGATCTGGGCATCATCGGCGAAAACGTGCTGGAAGAAGAGCTGCTGAGCCGTCGCGCTCAGGGCGAAGATCCGCGCTACTTCACCCTGCGCCGTTTAGATTTCGGCGGTTGCCGCCTGTCGCTGGCGACCCCGGCCGATGAAAGCTGGAACGGCCCGGCGGCGCTGGACGGCAAACGCATTGCCACCTCTTACCCGCACCTGCTGAAGCGCTACCTCGATCAAAAAGGCATCTCCTTTAAATCCTGCCTGCTGAACGGCTCCGTGGAAGTTGCCCCGCGTGCCGGTCTGGCCGATGCGATTTGCGACCTGGTCTCCACCGGCGCAACCCTCGAAGCAAACGGCCTGCGCGAAGTGGAAGTGATGTTCCGTTCCAAAGCCTGCCTGATTCAACGCGATGGCGAAATGGCCGAGGCCAAACAGCAGCTGATTGACCGTCTGCTGACCCGTATTCAGGGCGTGATTCAGGCTCGTGAATCGAAATACATCATGATGCACGCGCCAACCGAGCGTCTGGAAGAAGTCGTGGCCCTGCTGCCGGGCGCCGAACGTCCGACTATTCTGCCGCTGGCAGGTGATAAACAGCGCGTGGCGATGCACATGGTCAGCAGCGAAACGCTGTTCTGGGAAACCATGGAAAAACTGAAAGCGCTGGGTGCCAGCTCCATTCTGGTACTGCCTATTGAGAAGATGATGGAGTAATCCAGGCGGAACAGGCCTCCGGGCCTGTCTCAGAAAGTAGACAGGGGAAACGACCATGAGCTTCAACACAATTATCGACTGGAACAGCTGTAGCGCAGCACAACAGCAACAACTCTTAATGCGCCCGGCCATTTCCGCTTCCGACAGCATCAGCAAGACGGTGTCGGAGATCCTCGCCAACGTCAAAGAGAATGGCGATGCAGCCCTGCGCGAATACAGCGCAAAGTTTGATAAGACCGACGTCAAAGCACTGAAAGTCACTGAGGAAGAGATTGCTGCCGCCGGCGCGCGCCTGAGCGATGAGCTTAAGCAGGCCATGGCGGTTGCGGTACGCAATATCGAGACCTTCCACAACGCGCAACAGCTGCCGGGCGTCGATGTAGAAACCCTGCCGGGCGTGCGCTGTCAGCAGGTGACCCGCCCTATCGCATCCGTGGGGTTATATATTCCCGGTGGCTCGGCGCCGCTGTTTTCAACGGTACTGATGCTGGCCACCCCGGCACGCATTGCCGGATGTCAGCAGGTGGTGCTGTGCTCACCGCCGCCGATTGCCGATGAAATTCTTTATGCCGCCCAGCTCTGCGGCGTACGTAACATCTTTAACGTTGGCGGCGCGCAGGCCATCGCCGCGCTGGCGTTTGGCACCGAGTCAGTCGCCAAAGTCGATAAAATCTTTGGCCCAGGCAACGCCTTCGTCACCGAAGCCAAGCGCCAGGTCAGCCAGCGTCTGGACGGTGCGGCCATCGACATGCCCGCCGGCCCTTCTGAAGTACTGGTGATTGCCGATAGCGGCGCGACGCCGGATTTCGTCGCCTCTGACCTGCTTTCTCAGGCGGAACACGGCCCTGATTCGCAGGTTATCCTGCTGACGCCGGATGCCGCGATGGGTGAACGCGTGGCCCTCGCCGTTGAGCGCCAGTTGGCTGAACTACCGCGCGCCGACACCGCTCGCGAAGCGCTCTCCGCCAGCCGGATTATCGTTGCCCGCGACCTGGCGCAGTGCGTGGAGATTTCCAATCTGTACGGACCGGAGCACCTGATTATTCAGACCCGCCAGGCCCGCGATCTGGTTGACGATATCACCAGCGCTGGTTCAGTGTTCCTCGGCGACTGGTCCCCGGAATCCGCCGGCGATTACGCCTCCGGGACCAACCACGTGCTGCCGACCTATGGCTATACCGCCACCTGTTCCAGCCTTGGACTGGCGGATTTCCAAAAGCGCATGACCGTGCAGGAGCTGTCGCGCGATGGCTTTGCAGCTCTCGCCTCGACCATTGAGATTCTGGCCGCCGCCGAACGTCTTACCGCCCACAAAAACGCCGTTACGCTGCGCGTCGCAGCCCTTAAGGAGCAAGCATGAGCATTGAAGAGTTAGCCCGCGCCAATATCCGTGCGTTGACGCCGTATCAATCTGCTCGCCGCCTGGGCGGTAACGGCGACGTCTGGCTGAACGCCAACGAATTCCCGACGCCGGTGGAATTTCAGTTGACCGAGCAGACCCTGAACCGCTATCCGGAACCGCAGCCAAAGGCGGTAATTGAGAACTACGCACGCTATGCCGGGTTGAAGCCGGAGCAGGTGCTGGTAAGCCGCGGCGCCGATGAGAGCATCGAGCTGCTGATCCGCGCGTTCTGCGAGCCGGGGCAAGATGCGGTGCTCTACTGCCCGCCAACCTACGGCATGTACAGCGTCAGCGCCGAGACCATCGGCGTAACCTGCCGTACGGTCCCGACCCTGGCCGACTGGCAGCTCGATCTGCCGGGCATCGCCGCCAGTCTCGACGGCGTGAAGCTGGTCTTTGTCTGCAGCCCCAACAACCCAACCGGGCAGATTATCAATCCTGACGATCTGCGGGCCCTGCTGGAGATGACCCGCGGGAAAGCAATCGTGGTTGCCGATGAAGCCTATATTGAGTTTTGCCCGCAGGCGACGCTGGCCGGCTGGCTGAGCGACTATCCACACCTGGTGGTGCTGCGCACATTATCCAAAGCGTTTGCCCTTGCCGGCCTGCGCTGCGGCTTTACCCTGGCGAATACCGACGTGATTGGGCTGTTGATGAAAGTCATCGCACCCTACCCGCTCTCAACGCCGGTGGCCGACATTGCCGCCCAGGCCCTTAGCGAACAGGGCATTGCCGCGATGCGCGCCCGCGTGGCGCAGATTGTTGCCGAACGCGAGTACCTGATTAGCCAGTTGAGCGGCATTCCCTGCGTGGAGCAGGTCTTCGGCGCCGAGACCAACTATATTCTCGTGCGTTTTAAAGCCTCCAGCGCGGTATTTAAATCTTTGTGGGATCAGGGCATTATCTTACGAGACCAAAATAAACAACCTTCATTAAGCGGCTGCTTGCGTATCACTATCGGTACCCGTGCTGAGAGCCAGCACGTGATTGACGCTTTGACTGCGGAGAATGTATGACCCAGAAGTTTCTCTTTATTGACCGTGACGGTACGCTGATTTCCGAGCCACCGGTTGATTTTCAGGTAGACCGCTTTGAAAAACTGGCCTTTGAGCCGCAGGTGATCCCTGTTCTGCTGAAACTCCAGCAGGAAGGTTACAAACTGGTGATGATCACCAATCAGGATGGCCTGGGGACCGACAGCCTGCCGCAGGCTGAGTTTGACGGCCCGCACAACCTGATGATGCAGATCTTTGCTTCTCAGGGCGTCGAATTTGATGAAGTGCTGATCTGCCCGCATCTGCCGTCCGATAACTGCGAATGCCGCAAGCCCAAAACCCAGCTGGTTCTGCCGTGGCTGGAAGATGGCGTGATGGATAAAAGCCACAGCTTCGTCATCGGCGACCGCGCCACCGACATTACGCTGGCCGACAACATGGGCATCACCGGCCTGCGCTATGACCGCGAGACGCTGAACTGGCCGACGATCTGCGAGCAGCTGACCCGCCGCGATCGCTACGCTCACGTGGAGCGCGTCACCAAAGAGACTCAGGTGGATGTGAAAGTCTGGCTGGATCGCGAAGGCGGCAGCAAAATCCACACCGGCGTCGGTTTCTTCGATCATATGCTCGATCAAATCGCTACCCACGGCGGTTTCCGCCTGGAGATTAACGTCGGCGGCGATCTCTACATTGACGATCACCACACCGTGGAAGATACCGGCCTGGCGCTCGGTGAAGCGTTGAAGCTGGCGCTGGGCGATAAGCGCGGAATTAACCGTTTTGGTTTCGTGCTGCCGATGGACGAATGTCTGGCCCGCTGCGCGCTGGATATCTCCGGGCGCCCGCATCTGGAATATAAAGCCGACTTTGCCTATCAGCGCGTGGGCGATCTGAGCACCGAGATGGTTGAACATTTCTTCCGCTCGCTCTCCTACACCATGGCGGTGACCCTGCACCTGAAAACCAAGGGCAAAAACGACCATCATCGCGTCGAAAGCCTGTTTAAAGCCTTTGGCCGTACCCTGCGTCAGGCGATTCGCGTTCAGGGCGATACGCTCCCCTCTTCGAAAGGAGTGCTGTGATGAACGTGGTGATCCTCGATACCGGCTGCGCCAACCTCAACTCGGTAAAGTCAGCGATCGGACGCCACGGCTATGAGCCAGCGGTCAGCCGCGATCCGGATGTGGTGCTGCGTGCCGACAAGCTGTTTTTACCTGGCGTTGGTACCGCGCAGGCGGCGATGGACCAGTTGCGCGAGCGCGAGCTGATTGAGCTGGTGAAAGCCTGTACCCAGCCGGTGCTCGGTATTTGCCTCGGCATGCAGTTGCTGGGGCGTCGCAGCGAAGAGAGTAATGGCGTCGATCTGCTGGGCATCATCGAAGAAGATGTGCCGAAAATGACCGACCACGGTCTGCCGCTGCCGCATATGGGCTGGAACCGGGTCTACCCGAAGGCAGGAAATCGTCTGTTCCGCGGCATTGAAGACGGCGCCTATTTTTACTTCGTCCACAGCTATGCGATGCCGGTGAATCCTTACACCATTGCGCAATGCAACTATGGCGAGCCGTTCACCGCCGCGGTGCAGCAAGATAACTTTTTTGGCGTCCAGTTCCACCCGGAACGCTCGGGCAGCGCCGGTGCGCAGCTGCTGAAAAACTTCCTGGAGATGTGATGATAATCCCGGCTTTAGATTTAATTGACGGCACCGTCGTCCGTCTCCATCAAGGCGATTACGGTCAGCAGCGCGACTACGGCAACGATCCGCTGCCGCGGCTGCAATCCTACGCCGCGCAGGGTGCTGAAGTTTTGCACCTGGTGGATTTAACCGGCGCGAAAAACCCGCAAAAACGCCAGATCGCCCTGCTAAAAACGTTAGTGGCCGGCGTTGATGTGCCGGTACAGGTCGGTGGCGGCGTGCGCACGGAAGAAGACGTCGCCGCCCTGCTGGATGCCGGCGTCGCGCGCGTGGTGGTGGGTTCAACCGCGGTGAAATCCCCGGAAATCGTCAAAGGCTGGTTCAAGCGTTTTGGGCCGCAGCATCTGGTGCTGGCGCTGGACGTGCGTATCGATGATCAGGGCAATAAACAGGTGGCCGTGAGCGGCTGGCAGGAAAACTCCGGCGTAACCCTGGAAGAGTTAGTGGAAAGCTATCTGCCGGTCGGTTTGCAGCACGTCCTGTGTACCGATATTTCACGCGACGGGACCCTCGCCGGGTCGAACGTCTCGCTGTATGAAGAAGTGTGCGCCCGCTACCCGCAGGTGGCATTCCAGTCCTCCGGCGGCATTGGCGATCTGAATGATATTGCCGCGCTGCGCGGAACCGGCGTGCGCGGCGTGATCGTCGGTCGTGCGTTGCTGGAAGAGAAATTCAACGTAACGGAGGCCATTCAATGCTGGCAAAACGGATAATCCCCTGCCTCGACGTTCGCGATGGCCAGGTAGTGAAAGGCGTGCAGTTCCGTAATCATGAAATCATTGGCGATATCGTCCCGCTGGCGAAACGCTATGCCGACGAAGGCGCCGATGAGCTGGTGTTCTACGATATCACCGCCTCCAGCGATGGCCGGGTGGTCGATAAAAGCTGGGTATCACGAGTCGCAGAAGTGATCGATATTCCTTTCTGTGTCGCCGGCGGGATTAAGTCGCTGGAAGAGGCGGCGCAGATCCTCTCCTTCGGCGCGGATAAGATTTCGATTAACTCCCCGGCGTTGGCTGACCCAACGCTGATTACGCGCCTCGCCGACCGCTTTGGCGTGCAGTGCATTGTGGTGGGTATCGATACCTGGTTTGATGCCGAGAGCGGCAAGTATCACGTCAATCAGTATACCGGCGATGAGAGCCGTACCCGGGTCACCCAGTGGGAAACCCTCGACTGGGTGCAGGAAGTGCAGAAGCGCGGCGCAGGCGAGATCGTGCTCAACATGATGAACCAGGATGGCGTACGCAACGGTTACGATCTTGAGCAACTGAAGAAAGTGCGCGCCGTCTGCCGCGTTCCGCTGATCGCCTCTGGCGGTGCGGGCACCATGGAACACTTCTTTGAGGCGTTCCGCGATGCCAATGTCGATGGTGCGCTGGCAGCCTCGGTGTTCCACAAACAGATTATTAATATTGGTGAACTGAAAACGTACCTGGCAGCACAGGGCGTGGAGATTAGGGTATGTTAAGTGAACAGCTGGACTGGGAAAAAACCGACGGCATGATGCCGGTCATCGTGCAACACGCCATCTCCGGCGAGGTGCTGATGCTGGGCTACATGAATCAGGACGCGCTGGCGCAGACCGAAGAGAGCGGAAAAGTGACCTTCTGGTCGCGGACTAAGCAACGTCTGTGGACCAAAGGGGAAACCTCCGGCAACTTTCTGAACGTGGTGAGCATCACGCCGGATTGCGACAACGATACCCTGCTGGTACTGGTGAACCCAATCGGCCCGACCTGCCATAAGGGCACCTCAAGCTGCTTCGGCGAAGCCGGGCACCAGTGGTTGTTCCTGTATCAGCTCGAGCAGCTGCTTGCCGAGCGCAAACATGCTGACCCGGAGAGTTCGTATACCGCGAAGCTGTACGCCAGCGGCACCAAGCGTATTGCGCAAAAAGTCGGGGAAGAAGGCGTGGAAACCGCGCTGGCGGCAACGGTGCACGACCAGTTTGAGCTGAAGAACGAGGCATCGGATCTGATGTATCACCTGCTGGTGCTGCTGCAGGATCAAGATTTGGATTTGACAGCGGTGATAGAGAACCTGCGCAGCCGGCATAAATGATGATTGCGGCAGGGTAAAACTGAAGTTATCTAAAAAATTACTTTGAGAAAAACCCTGGATTATATCAACATTAATGTTCCTGATTTTGTTTTTCACTTTTAAAACAAAATCAGGCCTTTTGTGAGATCTTTCCCCAATAGTTGATTAACCAGAAAAGTATAATTCCACCGCAAAATATGGGTATAAAAAAAGGCCCCAAAGGGCCTTTTTATTTAATATAATCTGTTCTAATCATGCAAAGACGTTTCACAAGGAATCACAAATAGTCGGTGGCAACCAGGTGCTTATTCCGTGAACTTCCCCACGCATCGAAGTTTTTAAGACTGGTTATTAACGAGTATTTATCCCAGTTTTCTGTACTTGCCAGCTCAATCATAGGCATCGCTAACATTTGCGGACTTAACGATAAACCGAGACGTTGCTGAGCAGGATAAAACACTTGTGCAAAACGCTCGCTACCGTGACACAATGCGTTAACAGATGCGGAGAGACCTTGATCCGCACCACGCCCCGGATCTTCAACAGGACTGACCGACTCTCCCGGTAATAACCCAATAATAGAGGCATGAGGGGCAGAAAAGAAGAATTCTACTGCGACTCTGGCGCTGTAAATCTTAGATACCAGCTCAGGACGACTATTCGAGCTATCAAAAAGTGCAGCCATATTCATGGTACTCTGTCGATGCAAGCGTTCTGGGGTATCGGCGAGACAGAAATAATAGCCATAAATATCCACTTTCATAAATGCGCTAATGGCATGGCTGAAAGCTTCCTGAGTTGTCCCACTCCAGCCAACATCTACTACCGCAATTTTTTGGTGGTTTTTGATTCCTACTTGTCTCAGGTACTGGAATAACGCACGACGATTACGCTGGCAAACTTTTAAAATCTCCCAGCGCCAGGCGTACAGAAACTCAACTAATTTATCATGCACTGCCGGGGTTATCGCGATATCGTCGCCAAGGCCGAAGGCCTTCATAATCTCTGGCGCCGGAACCTTCACCCCAATTCTTTCAAGGACTTCACAAGGGGCCAGCCCATCGCTTCCAGAGACCAGAAAAGGAATATAGGCACTGAAATTACTGTCGGTGATTGCCGCGAGGGTAAAGGTGGTGCGAGAACCATAAAAATAATTAAATGGCGGCAAGTCTTGCTGCATCTGCTGGTTGGCAACTGAGGTCAGAACATAGCCGTCACGGGCGAAAAAGAGTATATGATCGATACCATCAGCTTGTGATTTTGCTTTGATCCACTCAAGAAAACCGACGCTGGCAGGTCCACCGGTTAAAAAGCCCAGTTCTTCATACGAACCATACTCTATCTCCCGGGCCTCCATACGTAGCAAGCCTTCAGCCAATGAGGTACTCAGGCTGACATTTTTCTTTTTATCGCGAAAACGACTGGCAACATAGTGGTAGCTCATCAGTCCTTTTTCGGCTGGACGTTTAAAATCACCTATTTCGCTATCACCAATATGCACAATCTTAGCTGCTGATACACCCAGCTTTTCACTGACAAGAGTGAACAACTCCCCGCTATCACGTTTAGTCGCATTCTCATCTGCGGAGGAAAAAACAGCGACGCCGCTAATTTGCTGTTTTGCCAGGGCCTGATCGAAGAATCGCCCGGAAAAATACATATCCGAGATGATAACAACTTGTTTGCCAGCAGCAAGCAGCTGCTCAAACAGCGGGAACAACTCATAGTTCGGCTCGATGAGCTGTAGCTCCAGCTCATACTCTGCCTGCATCAGCGCATCTTTCGTGTATTGACATTCCGGGAAGCAACTATAGATATTTTCAAGCGTAATTTCTTTACGCCCTTCCCGTACCATAACGCCAAAAGCATCTGTCTGCGCCTGTTGGCGTTTAGCCCGGAAGTTTTCAATATTCAGTTTTTCACCTAAAAGGGTGAATGCATCTTCCGGGTCTGAAAGCGGGCGCAGATATAACGTATCAAAAAAATCGAATGAAACAACCTCAGCCGCATCAATCATTTTAGCCAGTTCAGGCTCACAAAGAAGCTGGCCCATCGAAAGTTCGTCCATCTTTTACTCCAAATCTAAAATCCAGAAGCGACTCAAGCTGTTAAATCAAAGTTAATTCCATTCGGAGCTAAATTGACGTTGTAGAAAGGATCATACTGATAGAAATTAGGGTGCTTCTCATACAAACGACGTAACTCACTAAAGAGACGCTCTTGCTTAACCGGGTCGACGAGATCTAAACCGCGGCTAATCGATTCGTAGTGATAAAGTGTTACCGCCTGGCACACGACGTTATAGAAGCCATTTTTGGACAATGTAAAACATAAATCCACGTCGTTATACGCAATAGGGAAAGACTCATCAAACCCGCCAATCTTCTGATACTTCTCTCGCTCGATCATCAAACAGGCGCCGGTTACCGCCAGCCAGTTATATTCCAGCAGATTTCGCATGAAGTATCCTGGGCTATTACTATCATGGCGCAAGAACGCATGTACCGGGCCACACTGCAGGTTCAGAACACCAGCATGCTGAATTTGTTGAGTGCCTGGATATAACAATTTTGCGCCGACAGCACCAATATGTGGCAGCTGCGCATATCCTGCCATCCGCTCCAGCCAGTCATCCATCAGCACTTCAGTATCATCGTTCAGGAACAGTAAAATATCGCCTGACGATGCCGCTACCCCTACATTATTCAATTCTGAGAAGTTAAACGGGATATCGTGATGTATCACCTTCACACGCGAAACAGACGTTAGCTCAGAGAAATAAGCCAGTGTGGTTTCCGCCACAGAACCGTTATCAACGATGATCACTTCATAATGTGCATATTTCGTCTTCTCGATAATTGAATCAATACAACGACGTAGCACTTCATCATTATCACGGGTAGGAATAATGATAGAAATCAGTGGGGTGCCGGTCAGATGATAATTGACACGGAAATACCCTGGGACTTCAGTCACTGGCTCGACGGTCCCTTGTAACCCTCGGCGTTTTAACGCATCAACACGCACCTGTCGCGAAGCTTCGAGGACATAAGGTTTAGCGGCAATGTCAGATGCCACTGAAGCCGGAATGATTCGCCAGTGATAGAGGATTTTATCAATATGACTAATGCGGTCAGTATGTTCAGCAACTCGTAAGACAAAGTCCCAGTCCTGGCAACCATCAAATTCGGAACGTAGCAGACCGGTTTTTTCCAACAGACTACGCCGCACACAAGACGCATGACAAGTAAACATCGTACTCATCATAGTGTCAGGTGACCAGTCTGGTTTGAAATGCGGCTGAGTATAGTCGCCCGCTTCGGTAAGCTTGTCTTCATCACTGTAGATGAAATCAGGTTGCTGCTGCTCAATGCACAGCGCCATTTCATACAGGCAGTCGACGGTGAGTTCGTCATCGTGGTCAGCAAATACGATGAAATCCCCTTTTGCCGCCTGAATCCCAAGATTAGTCGCACCTGAAATACGTAAATTAGATTCCGCATGGATAATTCTAATCTGGGGATGCGAGATTTTGTTCAGCGCTTGCTGAAGTTGCGGGTCCGGGCTGCAATCATCGGCAAGAATTAACTCCCAATGCGGGTACCATTGCGATGTGATTGACTTCAGCAACCCGTCAAGCAGATCCAAAGGGGTATTATAAACAGGTATCACAATGGAGAAGAACGGTTTGCTTGCAATAGCTGCAATGCGTTCAGCCAGATCAACAGGCCGTGCTGGTTCAACGTAGCAGTATCCTGAACGCCCTGGTTTCAGGTGATAGCCTGTTTTGTTGTCGTATGAAATTGAAGCCGCAGGTACAGTATTCAAATTCAGATTTTCTTGTAAAACACTAATGCTACGCTGCTGTTTCAGACGAGCAATGACACCAGAAAATCCTTCCTGGCGAACATAATAAATGCCTTTTTGAGCAACAGCCTTTATGCCATGTTTCTGAATCAGCCCCGTAATCAGTCGATTCGCTTTTTTAAGCTTGAGATTTACCCCACCCGCAATACGAAGAGGTTTTGAGACTTTCCAGCTAGTGGACTCTCTGAAATCATTGATAATGCTATTCAAAACCTGAATATGCCCAACATAGTTGGCCATCTGGGTGTTCTGTGAATCAACTTTTGCTTTTAACTCTAGCAATTCAGCCGTTAATTTTTGCTGAGCCTGCTGTAACTGGCTCAGCTCATTTTCGGTTCGTGCATGACTGCGAATTCTTTCCGCCAGGGCTTGGGCAACAACATCTGGGGCCGCCATCTCGAGACTAACGTCAACCGTTATCTGCTGACCAATAAACACTTCCGGTATCAAAATTTGCGGATCGTTAGAGTTGGAATAATACAGCACGCCGTGCTCTAACGCGCATACCTCACAGAGATCCACATAGCTGGCAGTTCCATCATTCAGGGACCACTGGACACGACCCTCGCGATCTTTCACCTGCAGGTTTTCAATCAATATCCAACCGCTGGTTTCCGAAGGATCCAGTCGCAGATAGTTCTTTTCATTTGGGTTAACCGGTACATCTAGTGAATGTGAGACCGTCTGACCAAATTTGAGATTAAACGACGAGCTTTGCAACTGGGTAAATTCCTGCTCACCATTGCGGTAATATAGACGCGCTTCAGAGGTGAATGAGGACGCTCCGCTACTTAACGGTGCATCAGGGTGCCAGACGTCAAGATAAGACTGACTTAAGCCCGTAACCTGCTGTTGGAAAATAATTTCTTGCTCATTAAAGGCATCAAGTTCTGATTCATTAAGCGTGAAACCGCATTCCCGAATCACCTGAAGAATAAACTGCTGGCGGGTTATCTCAGGGTTTTCAGCCGGTAGCATTACCCGGGCACTTTGGCGTAAGAGGATATTGAGCGATCTGAATAAAAGATACGCTGTCTCAATTGGCTGAGGTGCCGCCCATTCACAATCGAATAGATGAGGCTGACCACTCTTATCAACAATGATATTCTGCGGTAAGGCATCAATAAACTCACCAGGAATGGTGTGTTGAAGATCGGTTGAGTGTCCTTTTCCAGCAAGCAATAACTGTAAATGTGCAAGGTATTCACGCAGTAAAGTAACAACCTGCGCGACACGCCATTCAGGTGAGGTAAACAATGCCACAAACTTAAAACTGAATGGAAGGCCATTATGGTAGACAGGATCATCGACTATTCTACAGGTATACTTGCCCTGTTCACTTTCTGTCGTCTCAGCAAGTTTTTCATAATGAATATTAACGACACCATTGTCTGAAGAGAAAATAGTCTCTTTGACATATGCAGGTTTTCTTTGCGTGCTGTAATGATACGCTAAGATATTCGCATCAGTTGTCGGAAAATCGGCAGCGGTTGCAGCAATCAGGAATGAGTTGGCGAGATCCATGCCGAGGTTATTTTTAAAAATAACCGGCCAGGTATCGGTCAAAGAGAAATTCAACTTAGCCGGCAGTTGTGGATCGGCGGCAACAGTTTGCCAGGCAAAGGCACCGGCATCAAACTCACTGACTTTACATCCGCGTTCAGTGACGATCGAGGTCGGCATTTTATAATCTGGGAAAGGTGCCAAAAACTCGACGGTACGATAGCCACTTCCTTTCAGCAGATGTTCAATGGCAACTCTGCCATAAGTCTCTGGTTCGCCCGACTTATATCGACCTTCAACACCATACATCGGTTTTGCCAGATGATCTTCCGGCGCGCCAGCAAAGTATTTGAGACCAAGCTGGTTCTCGATAGCAATAAAAAGAAATCCATCAGGTTTCAAAAAACTTCTGATTTTCTCAAGCATCGCATTCGCTGCATGCTCAGCTGAACTGAACATACTGGCATATTCAAGTACACCGATCAGGGTGATGGCGTCAAATTTTTCTTCGGTTTGAAAATCATCGAAACGCTCGGCCAGGACCGTAATATTATCCAGATCGCGGGTACGACTGGACGCTATCGCAGCACGCCGCTGGCTACCTTCAAGCGCAAGGATCTGCCCACCATTTTCGCCAAGAAAACGGGTGATGGCACCACACCCGGCACCAATTTCCAGCACCTTGCCTTTTAGCTTATCCTGGAACGGACGTAAAATATTGCCACGCTGGGAACTCAAATGATAAAGCGTCTGCCAGTCAACGCATTGATTACGCAATTCAGAGGAAAATATGGATATATCTTTCGCAGTTGCAATGATTCTGGCTAATCTTTGTTCTTCGTAATCGCCATCACTGTATGAAATATCCTGGTAATCGACTCGGGACCAGATTCCATGTTGTGCAAGAAATTTATAACCATTTTTTTCAAGATGAAACATATACTCAACCTATGCAAAATTTAAATCGGAAGGCACATTTTGCTGTTCCGATTATGCTTGCTGAATGATTTAATAACCGAATTAAATTGATGAACACTTCATTTTAACGCCCAGATCAACCAACCCAATAAATCCTGGGGTGGGTTCCACGGCTAAATGAATCGAATCATAACGACGGTCATGAGGTATGATATTGCCTTCAATGTCGCTACTTGCAATACCTACAGAAATAAAGTAGTCCCCTTGACTCAATATTCCCGGAAATTCTATGGCAATAATATACTCATCTTTTGAACTGATATCATCGACAAATTGGATATCTTGATATTCAGTATTGGTATTATAAATAGTAACACCTTCTTTGGTTTTTATTGCAAAGCCAAAGATCGGCCTGATAATCAGTTGGTTGAATTTGATTCTAAATTGAAATTGGAGAAGCTGGCCATTTCGGCAAATAGTAGGGTACTCTTCAGCACCCTGAACGAAGTGATAGTCAACAATCTCGGCAGCACGATCGCCCCAACGATACTCAGCACTATTATAATTCGCTCTGTGATGAAAACCGGTATCGCCATATTGCCAGGCGGGAGTAGCAGTCTCAGACTGGGACTGCTGCTCAGAGGCAATTTCACGGTCAAGACGCTCTTGCTCTCCCTTCGCTGCTTGATCAATGGAATCAGAAAGTGACGCTTTTTCTGCATTCTCTTTTGGTGACTTTCCAAAGAGCAGATCAAGATAGTGGTTAACCACGACTCTTGGGGAATCTTGCAGCATTAACTCGCCATCATTAAGTAATATTGCACTATCACAATGAGTAACGATCTGTTCCGTCGCATGTGACACAAACAGTATCGATGTTCCATTGGCCTTTAACTGTTTCAGGCGAGCAAAGCATTTGGCCTGAAATTTTGCATCGCCAACAGCCAAAGCTTCATCAACAATTAATATTTCGGGGTTAATCTGAGCCTGGACTGCAAATGCCAGTCTTACCAGCATCCCGCTCGAGTAAGAGCGAACCGGGGAGTCAATAAAGTGCCCAATATCTGCGAAGGCCAGAATGTCATCCAGTCGATTATCAACCTCAGCTTTAGTCAGACCGAGCAACGAAGCATTAAGATAGACGTTTTCGCGGCCACTGAAGTCATTATTAAAACCAGCGCCCAGTTCCAGTAATGCGGCAACCCGTCCGTTAACCCTGACTTCACCCGAAGTGGGCGTCAGCGTTCCGGCAAGAATTTGCAGCAGTGTTGATTTCCCTGAACCATTTTTCCCAACAATGCCAATAGTCTGACCACGTGGCAACTTGAAAGAGATATCCTGGAGTGCCCAGAATTCATCATGATAAACACGTGCCACACGGCCAAGTCGCTGATCAATTTTAGGTACAATAAAATCTTTTAAACGTCGGAGTGGATTGTCATATACTTGATAGCACTTACTAATATTATCCACTTCAATTGCATAATCATTAGATGACATCAGCAAAGCCCTTACGCGTTTTCTGGAACCAGATATAACTCAGTACCATAATGATAACTGAAACTAGGGTATATACCGCCAGGCCAGCAAAATTAGGAAGCCCCCCCCAAATAATGACAGTCCGCGCTTGTTCAATGATAAAGGTAAGAGGGTTCAGCAAAACAATATGCTGGAATGACTTAGGAAGCGCTGATAATGGGTAAAAAACTGGCGAGAGAAACATGACCACGGTCATAATAATACCGATAGATTGGCCGATGTCTCTGATATAAACGCCAAGAGATGATAGCAACCACGCCAGCCCCAATGTCAAAATAACCAGAGGCAAGAACACTAAAGGTGCAAAAATTATGGTCCAATGAAGAAAACCATTGAATGTTATGAATGCTATAAGTAACACACAGAAACTAATAAAACTATGAAAAAGCACTGAAAGTAATGTCACTACTGGTAAAATTTCAAGCGGAAACACAACTTTCTTAACATAGTTTGCATGCTGGATGATGAGGCCAGGGGCTCGCATCAGCGTTTCAGCAAAAAATCCATGGGTAATCATTCCCACAAAAAGAATCACTGCAAACTGGGTCTTTGGTTCATTAACGGCCCCAGCCCCCCATTTCGCTTTAAAAACCACCGAAAAGACAATGGTATATACTGCAAGCATGAATATTGGGTTAATGAATGACCAAAACAATCCCATCACGGAACCTTTATATCTCCCGCTGATATCTCGGCGGGTCATTTGATATATAAGGTTCTTATTACGCCATATTGAGGCAAGCATTTTATATAATGCTGTGTTTTTTAAGGATAGATGACTCACAGGCATCCTCTTGCTGATTTAATGCTGTACTGGGAAAAGAAGTGGCCGTCATTATAGTTTCTTTAAAAGGACTGCCATAAACAAAGCAATGTTACCTAATGTAGTTTGTCGATAGGGTTTTAATGTGCAAAAAACACGGAATCGATCGATCAGGCATGCGCTTCGTAATTTAATGAAATTTTCTAACTTAATTTTACTTTCCGGAGTTAAGTACTCATTAAAGCTTATTAGTAGATCGATATTCTTTTGATTCCAGTTTTTGAATTTACCATCCATCAACTTTCTGATGCGCAAAATCCTTGCCGCCATCGAAATATTAGAACCAATGATATTTTGGCCATGTTGGCGATAAAGAATTGCAGGATTCGGATCATAATACATATGACCATTGCAACCAGAAACAAGAATATAGATCCACCAGTCATGCGAGATAATTTCATCATAACACGGGGTTTGAGAGACCAACTCCCGTGCCTGATGATTTAGAATCATAGTATTCCCACCTGCGATGCTCTGCACCAGAGCGTTACAAAAAGAGGGGGTATATTCGAATAATGGAGAAAAACCAATAGGATGGCCTTCGCCATCTATCAGTTGCGTACGGCCACAGTATACAGCTGGTTTATTTAACTCACTAAAACTGGCAAGGTAACTAACCCCTCGCTCAAGCTTATCGTCATACCAAATATCATCCTGGTCGCAAAAAGCAAAATAGTTACAGTCAGAACCGTTATTTTGTAAAGAGGAGATGAAATTCCAGGCAAATCCTTTACGAGGACCATGTGTAATATGCAGACGGCCTTCTCCTAACTGACGCTGGTACTCCTCTAGGATGGCGATGGTTCCATCCGTGGAACCATCATCTGAAACATAAATAACCCAATTCTTATAGGTCTGATTAATTATCGAATCAATCTGCTCCTTTAAATATTTTTCACCATTGTAGGTGCAGAGCAGGACCGCAATTTTATCGTTTATATTCATGAATTAATTATATACTTCAGCATCACTCAATAATAATCCATTCAGATCTTTTGCAGAAAGCTGAATATCATTAACATCAGGCCATTTAATACCAACTTCCGGATCATTCCAGAGAATACTGCGCTCAGACTGTGGCGCATAGTAGTTGGTCGCTTTATAGACAAACTGCACCGTCTCACTCAGAGCCATAAAGCCATGTGCGAATCCTTCCGGGATCCACAGTTGACGCTTGTTCTCTGCACTTAGCACCACGCCTACCCACTGACCGAAGGTCGGGGATGAACGACGCACGTCAACTGCCACGTCGAACACCTCACCTTCGGTGCAGCGCACCAGCTTGCCCTGAGCATGCGGGGCCAGCTGATAGTGCAGGCCACGCAGCACGCCTTTCTGCGACTGCGAATGGTTGTCCTGTACAAACTCAACATGACGACCCACCGCCTCATCAAACACCTTGCTGCTGAAGCTTTCAAAGAAAAAACCACGCGCATCACCGAACACGCGAGGTTCAAAAATCAGGACATCAGGAATGTCTGTTTTAATAATATTCATATAGCTGCTCACCTATTTACCTGAAACTTCTACCACAACCCGTTCTACGCCCTGGCGCCAGTCGGGTAACGTCACACCAAACACCCGCTGGAACTTTTTATTCGACAGACGAGAGTTTAGCGGCCGTTTTGCCGGCGTCGGGTAGGCTGTGGTCGGGATACCGTTGACCTCTTTCACTGCCAGCACCAAACCGTGCGTACGGGCCACATCGAATACAAAACGCGCGTAGTCATACCAGCTGGTTTCGCCGCTGGCAACCAGATGGTATATACCTGCCACCGCTTTGTTACGCAGCTCTTCGCGAATAGCGATAGCGGTACAGTCTGCCAGCAGCTCGGCGCCAGTTGGAGCACCGTGCTGATCGTTGATGATCGACAGCGTCTCTTTCTCACCCGCCAGCCGCAGCATGGTTTTGGCAAAGTTCGCCCCACGGGTCGCGTACACCCAGCTGGTGCGGAAAATCAGATGCCGCGGGTTTCGCTGCTGCAGCGCCAGTTCACCGGCACGTTTGGTTTCACCGTAGACATTCAGTGGCCCGGTGGCCTCATCTTCCTGACGATAGTGACTGCCCTCCCCGTCGAACACATAGTCGGTGGAGTAATGCACCATCAGAGCACCCAGCTTCGCTGACTCTTCAGCCAGTACCGCCACGCCGCGGTCATTGAGCAGGTCAGACAGTTCGCGCTCACTTTCCGCTTTATCGACAGCGGTGTGGGCAGCGGCATTCACAATCACATCTGGTTTCACCTGACGAACGGTCTGAGCAATGCCTTCCAGATTAGTCAGGTCGCCACACAGTTCCGTATCGAAATAGTCAACCGCAACTACTTGTCCCAGTGTCGACAGCGAACGCTGGAGCTCCCAGCCTACCTGGCCGTTCTTGCCAATCAGTAAAATTTTCATGATTAAATACTCTGTATAGACGGTCGGCAGGTAATTAGCGTTCGCTGAGCAGACGCTGCAGATAGGCGCCATATTCGGTTTTCTTTAACTTTTCGGCCTGCGCCGCAACCCCTTCCGCAGACAACCATTTATTTCTAAAGGCGATCTCTTCCAGACAGGCAACCTTCATCCCCTGACGTTTCTCAATGGTATGAATGAACTGTGAGGCCTCGATCAGGCTGTCATGCGTGCCGGTGTCCAGCCAGGCAAAACCACGTCCCAGCAGCTCCACCTGCAGATCGCCACGCTCCAGATACATCTGGTTCAGGGTGGTGATTTCCAGCTCACCGCGCGCAGACGGCTTGACGGCTTTCGCCATCTCCACCACGTCGTTGTCGTAGAAATACAGGCCGGTTACTGCCCAGTCTGATTTAGGCTTCAGTGGTTTTTCTTCAATCGACAGCGCTCTGAAGTGCTCATCAAACTCCACCACACCGAAACGTTCCGGGTCGAGGACCTGATAACCAAACACCGTGGCACCGGACGTTTTGCTGGCCGCCGCATCCAGTTTCTTGCCAAAACTCTGACCAAAATAGATGTTGTCGCCCAGCACCAGCGCACAGGCGTCGTTGCCGATGAACTCTTCACCGATGATAAAGGCCTGTGCCAGACCGTCCGGCGATGGCTGAATCGCGTAGCTGAAGTTCACCCCGAACTGCGAACCGTCGCCCAGCAGACGCTGGAATGCCGGCATATCTTCCGGGGTGGTGATGATCAGAATATCGCGGATCCCGGCCAGCATCAGCACCGATACCGGGTAATAGATCATCGGCTTGTCGTAAATCGGCAGCAGCTGTTTAGACACGCCCTGGGTGATGGGATATAAACGAGTGCCGGAACCGCCGGCCAGAACAATACCTTTCATGGGTCGATATCCTTAATCAGTTATTCAGGCCAAGACGTTCACCGGCATAAGAGCCGTCCAGCACGCGCTGCCACCAGGTGGTGTTGTTCAGATACCAGTGAACGGTTTTCTCGATCCCGCTTTCAAAGGTCTCCTGCGGCACCCAGCCGAGGTCACGTTCAATTTTTGCCGCGTCGATCGCATAGCGCAGGTCGTGACCCGGACGATCTTTAACAAAGGTGATCAGGTCAGCGAACTGGCTGATATTGCTGGGCTTCTGCTCCACCACTTTATCCAGAATGTCGCAGATCGTTCTGACCACATCGATATTTTTACGCTCGTTATGACCGCCGATATTGTAGGTTTCACCGTTCCGGCCTTCGGTCGCCACTTTATACAGCGCCCGGGCATGATCTTCGACATAGAGCCAGTCACGAATTTGCTCCCCGTTGCCATACACCGGCAGCGGTTTGCCCGCCAGGGCGTTAAGAATGGTCAGCGGGATCAGCTTTTCCGGGAAGTGGTATGGGCCATAGTTATTGGAGCAGTTGGTCACCACCACCGGCAGGCCGTAGGTGCGATTCCAGGCGCGGACCAGATGGTCGCTGCCGGCTTTAGAGGCAGAGTACGGACTGCTTGGCGCATACGGCGTCTCTTCGGTAAACAGATCGTCAGTGCCTTCGAGGTCGCCGTAGACTTCATCAGTGGAGATATGGTGGAAGCGGAATGCCTGTTTGGCGTTCGCATCCAGAGCGGACCAATAGTGACGGGCTGCTTCCAACAGGGTAAAGGTGCCAATCAGGTTAGTCTGGATAAATGCGGCCGGGCCGTCAATAGAGCGGTCAACATGGCTTTCGGCAGCCAGGTGCATCACGATATCAGGCTGAAACTCACTGAACTGCTGAGCCACACCCTGGGCGTCGGTAATATCCGTACGCGAGAAAGAATAACGGCTGTTGTCGGCTACGGAAGCCAGAGACTCGAGATTACCTGCGTAAGTCAGGCAGTCCATTACGCGCACGTCATTCTGAGTATTCTCAATGATATGACGAACAACGGCAGAACCAATAAACCCAGCGCCACCGGTGACAAGGATCTTCATACTCTCTCTCGTTTTCAATAAGTTAAATGTTAGTTAAGAATACATTGTAAACTGTAGACACGCTACCGCCATTGGCTATCGCAACCAAAATGCGTAACGCTGCCGTGCTGCATTCTTAACTGTGACTATCAGTGCTCAAAAGTCGGCACAGCAACCGTTAGACGTCCACTTGTTTATGATTAATGTTCACATGTCGCACCCAGGCTAGTCAGCCTGTAAGAACAGAGGTATGTCGAAAACATAGCTCTGTTCTCAAACTAACGGCACTTAGCATAATCAACATTTAGGTGTCCATTTTCACCGTTTTAGAGCACTTAATCCATCAGGACTTTCTCATTTACTAGTCGATGCAGAAGCAGATTTTCGTGAGGATAGATTTCGCTCATCCTTAAAACGACACAGCTGAAACCTGCAACTGACTCCCAGAACACCCGACCGCAGTGAACAGGCAGGTATAGGGAAATTATCCTGCACTCCACCACTCTCAGTCCCTCTTACTATTGAGGCATTCCGCATTAGTTAATGCGGTTCATACTGGATCCTGTACAGATTGCTAGTTTGTTTTTTCAATAATGCAACGGCATGAACATAAAATACCCCCACATTATAGCTCTGCTCCAGGAGAATAAAAATGAAAAAGCGTGACTAATCCATTCAGGTAAGAAATGAACATTATTGATACAACAATTAAACCTTAAAACGAAATAATCGCAACACACTGATATTAAATAAAAAATTAAATCACATTTCTATTGACATAACAACAATGAATGGAATTGGCAATTTCCCCGTAAAATTTATAAATAGAAACAATAATGAGTTGATATGTCGGTCTCATGATTTGATTACAATCTGACCAAACAGATGCCAGTCAGGATAAAAACAACTGGTATTATTATTATGCTAATCTATTTTGCACGTGATAATAATTACCATTTGCACTGCCATGTACAAACATCTCAAATAACTCAAGATACAAATCGGAATGACAAGTGGTTTGTCGTTTATCTACTCATATCCTGCAACGGTAAAGCAGATGACCCATGAGGCAAGCCAGTGTAATATCTGTAAATATATATAGCGGGGAACAACCAGCCCGGAGGATAAATATGAAGTTTTTAGTCACTGGAGCCGCAGGATTTATCGGCTTTCATGTAAGTAAGCGCCTTCTGGAGGCAGGTCACGACGTTGTTGGTATCGACAACATGAATGACTACTATGACGTCAATCTAAAGCAGTCTCGGCTGGATCTACTGAAGTCTCCCCTGTTCACTTTTTTTAAAACCGATCTTGCCGATCGTGAAGGAATGGAGCAAATCTTCGCCACTGAGAAGTTTGAACGCGTGATCCATCTGGCAGCACAGGCCGGTGTTCGCTACTCACTGGAGAATCCTCACGCTTATGCTGATGCTAACCTGATCGGTTATCTGAACATTCTGGAAGGCTGCAGACATAACAAAGTACAGCACTTGCTGTACGCATCTTCCAGTTCGGTGTATGGCCTGAACCGCAAAATGCCGTTCTCCACCGACGATTCTGTTGATCATCCGGTGTCTCTGTATGCGGCGACGAAAAAAGCCAACGAGTTAATGGCACATACCTATTCTCATCTGTATGGCATTCCCACCACCGGATTACGCTTTTTCACGGTGTATGGTCCATGGGGACGTCCGGACATGGCGTTGTTTAAATTCACTAAAGCCATGCTGGAAGGAAAAAGCATCGACGTCTATAACTACGGCAAAATGAAACGCGACTTCACCTACATCGATGACATCGTAGAAGCGATCATTCGTGTACAGGATGTGATCCCGCAGCCAGATGCCGAATGGACGGTAGAGAATGGTTCCCCAGCAACCAGCTCTGCTCCTTACCGCGTTTACAACATCGGTAACAGCTCTCCGGTCGAGTTGATGGAGTACATCACCGCACTGGAAGAAGCGATGGAAATGAAGGCAGAGAAGAATATGATGCCAATGCAGCCCGGAGATGTCCTGGAAACCAGTGCAGACACCAGGCCGCTGTATGATCTTGTAGGCTTTAAGCCGGAGACGTCGGTTAAGCATGGGGTGAAGAACTTCGTGGAGTGGTACAAAGGGTATTACAACACCTGAGTCATTCCGAACCGTAATCTCAGATTGCTGTTTTTTATGCTTTTTCATGGAGTTGTTTAAACTTCTGTTCAGACAACTCTATGCAAACCTCGCATTCAGGATGTTGGTACAAAAACAAAAAAGCCCGCGTTGCAGGCTTCTTTTCCCTTCCGGCGCTTATCTCCGGCATCTACATCTCAGTAACGGTAGCTCTTCACAAGGTATGACTTAACATATCCGACCACTTCCCAACCTGCAATGAATTTAGGGCAAAATTACGGCCCACATCACATGATAGTGGGATTCGAAGTGGTAATGAGGGAAATATAATCAATGGGAGGGTATATTAAATCAGACTAGCGGCGATAACGCCGCCAGCACTGGGTATGAGAAGGTACTAATCGTTGCCGAACAGATCGCGGGTATAGACCTTATCAGCTACATCAGACAATTCTTCCGCCATGCGGTTGGAAATGATGACATCAGCTTCCTTCTTGAAGGCATCCAGATCACGAACCACACGAGAATTGAAGAATTCATCCTCTTGCATAACCGGTTCGTAAATAATAACTGGGATACCCTTGGCTTTAATGCGCTTCATAATTCCTTGAATCGAAGAGGCGCGGAAGTTATCTGAACCACTCTTCATTATCAGCCGATATACCCCAACCACCTTCGGTTTACGCGCAAGGATCGAGTCCGCAATAAAGTCTTTACGAGTACGGTTCGCATCAACGATGGCACCAATGATGTTGTTTGGAACAGATTCGTAGTTCGCCAGCAATTGCTTAGTGTCTTTCGGCAGGCAATAACCGCCGTAGCCAAATGATGGGTTGTTGTAGTGGTTACCGATGCGCGGGTCCAGGCAAACACCTTCAATAATTTGCTTGCTGTTCAAACCCTGGCTTTCTGCGTAGCTATCCAGTTCGTTGAAATAGGCCACACGCAGCGCAAGGTAAGTGTTAGCAAACAGCTTGATGGCTTCCGCTTCAGTCGAATCAGTAAACAGCGTCGGTATGTCCTGCTTAATCGCACCTTCTTTCAGCAGATTGGCAAAGCACTCTGCTCGTTCCGAACGCTCGCCGATGACGATACGGGAAGGGTGAAGGTTATCATAAAGTGCCCGGCCTTCGCGCAGAAATTCTGGCGAGAAGATGACATTGTCGATACCCAGACGCTCTTTGATATCACGGGTAAAACCGACTGGTATGGTCGATTTGATGATCATGACGGCATTAGGGTTAATCTCAGTCACATCTCGAATGACGGCTTCGACAGTCGAGGTGTTGAAGTAGTTAGTTTTTGGATCGTAGTCAGTTGGTGTCGCGATAATGACGTAGTCTGCATTGCGATACGCATCCTGTTTGTCAGTAGTCGCACGAAAATTCAGTGCCTTTTCTGCCAGGTATTCCTGAATTTCTTTATCGACAATCGGAGATATCCTCTGGTTAAGCAGATCAACTTTAGACTGTACGATATCCAGCGCGACCACTTCGTGGTTTTGCGCAATCAGGATGCCGTTCGATAAACCAACATAGCCGGTACCAGAAATAGTAATTTTCATTCGTTCACACTTTACTCAGTTAACGGGAAGGTAGCTAAAGGCCACACTATTAATCAAACTGCTGGCGGTTTTACTCTCCGGTCAGAGGGCATGTCAAGACGCAACCAAGAATAGAATGCATAATCAAATGGTTACGTCTGTCATAAATCGCTAGCGCAGAAGAGCTAAAATTTCTTCCGTTTTACTGTTCATCAACGCGGTGTCAGCTTTTGATTCCACATTCAGACGCACTACAGGTTCAGTATTAGAGCTGCGAAGATTAAAACGCCAGTCGGCGTACTCAATGCTTATTCCATCAGTGGTATCAACATTCAGTGCGGCAGGTTCATAGCGCTCCCGGATTAGAGCAATAGCTTCAGGAGCATTCTTCAGCTTGCGATTAATCTCACCTGATGCAGGAAACGCGGCCTGACGATCGGCCACCAATGCTTTCAGAGAAGTATTTTTCAGGCACAAGAGTTCAGCAACAAGCAACCAAGGGATCATGCCACTATCGCAATAAGCAAAATCGCGGAAATAATGATGCGCGCTCATTTCGCCACCATAGATAGCATCTTCCTGGCGCATCCGCTCTTTAATAAAAGCATGTCCTGTTTTGGACATAATTGGAATCCCACCGCTCTCAGCAACAATATCAACTGTATTCCATGTTAACCGCGGATCGTGAATGATTTTAGCACCCGGTTGTTTCTGCAGAAATGCTTCCGCGAGTAAACCGACGATGTAATATCCTTCAATAAATTCGGCCTCATCATCAAACATAAAGCAACGGTCAAAATCACCATCAAATGCAATGCCGATATCAGCATGATTCAGACGAACCGCATCAGCGGTATCCTGACGACACTCAGGCAAAAGAGGATTAGGGATACCATTAGGGAAGTTGCCATCTGGATGATGGTGCACTTTAACAAAAGTAACTGGAGCACCAGCGGCGATAAAACGTTTTTCAATTTCATCGATTACATGACCAGCTGCGCCATTACCTGAATTTACCACGAGCTTAAGCGGACGAGTAAAGTTCGCCAGATCAACGTAGCTCATCAGGTGATCGACGTACTCCTGCAAGATGGAGATCTGATGCAACGTTCCACGGCGGTTGATATCAACAGGGGGAAAATTATTTTCTTCAGCCAGTCTCTGAATATCACGCAATCCAGTATCACCGCTAATCGGTTTCGCATTATCCCGCACCAATTTCATACCATTGTAGTTCATTGGATTATGGCTGGCTGTCACTTCGATTCCACCATCAATCCCAAGATGGAAAGTTGCAAAGTAAATTTCTTCGGTACCGCTCAGACCGATATCAAGTACATCAGTTCCTGCATCCAACAGGCCATTTGCCAACGCCAGCTTCAAAGATTCACTGGTAAGGCGGACATCACCACCTACGGCAATACGCTTTGGCTTCAGGAACTCACCATAAGCACGTCCAATACGATAGGCAATATCTTCATTCAGTTCATCGCCTAATTCGCCACGAATATCATATGCTTTAAAACAGTTAAGCTGCGCCATCTTTTAAGTCCCTAGTAATTGTTAGCAGCGACCATATTGGTCTTTTATACGAATAATATCATCTTCACCAAGGTAAGTTCCGGATTGAATTTCCAGAACTTCCAACGGAATTTTCCCTGGATTTTCAAGGCAATGTTCAGCGCCTATGGGAATAAAAGTAGATTGATTTTCCGTTAGTAAAAATTGCTTACCATTAACAGTTATCTGACCCGTACCTGAAAGGATAACCCAATGCTCAGCACGATGATGGTGCATTTGCATGGAAAAAGCACCGCCAGGTTTTACTGTAATCCGATTAACATTAAAACGCGGTGTCTGTACGATGACATCGCTACGCCCCCATGGGCGATAAATTTCGCGATGGCGTTTATATTCGCTACGTTGATTGTGTTTTAGATGCTCTACAATTTTCTTTACATCCTGAGCACGATCTTTATCCATGACCAGTACAGCATCTTTTGTACTGATAATCACCAGATTCTCTACACCGATAGCAGCAACTAACTGACCATCACTATTAATGTAACAGTTTTGACTATTATGAACCCAAGAGTCCCCAGTCAAAACGTTGCCCTGCTGATCTTTCGGACTAACATCCCACAGAGCTGACCAAGAGCCAACGTCATTCCAGTCAGCATCCAAGCCAACGACAACAGCATCTGATGTTTTTTCCATCACAGCATAATCAACAGACTCATCAGGGCAATTCCTGAAAATATCATGAGGTATGCTGATAAAATCATTCCCATCATCTGCACTATCAATGGCTTGTTTACAAGACTCAAGAATATCTGGACGAAATTTAGCCAGCTCAGAAAGATATTTCTGAGCACGGAACATAAACATTCCGCTGTTCCAGTAGTAATCCCCAGAAGCAAGATAAGTTTCAGCACGCTCGCGATCTGGCTTTTCAACAAATCGAGCTACTTTATAAGATGTCTGTTGTGAGTCATCTAAAGCTTCGCCACGCTGTATATAGCCATAACCAGTTTCGGCTGAACCAGGTACAATACCAAATGTCACGAGGTGACCAACTTCGGCATACTTCTGTGCTACCCGGATTGCATTGTGGAAGACCTGAACGTTATTAATGATATGGTCAGCCGCAAGGACCAGCAGCAGAGGGTCGTCCCCATTCTTTGTCGCTTGTAGCGCAGCAAGAGCTATTGCCGGTGCAGTATTCCGCCCTACTGGTTCAAGCATAATGTTATGGGATAGCTTATCCAGCTGCCTTAGCTGCTCTGCAACCAGAAAACGGTGTTCCTCATTGCAGATAACCATTGGCTCCTGGGTCTCAAGTCCAGATAAGCGAGTGATAGTTTCCTGTAACATCGAATTCTGGCCATAGAGCCTCAGAAACTGCTTCGGATAGAGCTCGCGAGACATCGGCCATAGGCGGCTACCCGTTCCACCAGCCATAATTACAGGAAGTAACATATTGAAATCCTCAAATAAAAACAAAGTTATCTATTGATCAAGCGTACCTATTGCCATGGTTCATCGGCACTCAGGTACGGTATCGCTGTCTGGCTCAACCAGGCTGGACAAAATTGCAGCTTATCCCCAACAGTCTCTCCTTTGAACTCGGACTACGCGTGAACATAAGAACTCTTACGCAGTGAACTGACGCCATTATACTGTTTTAGCGTGCTCCCGTAGTAATCGGGTACTGATTTCATTCTATAAAATTCGAGATCTTTTACCAAACAAGTCACTTCCCACTTGGTAGACATGAATCATAAAAAAGTCAATACAGAGATACAACTTTCTCCGTTTCTTTTTCTCAGATCCATCAGTGCTTTCTCATTTGTCTACACGCCAGCCTAAGCAACAGACATTCACATTGATTAGTATGACTTTCACGGAAATAGGAGGGTTCTGATTGATTCATAAGCAGAATGCCCCTACATCAATCGTGGGAAATGATAATAAATAAGAATTAACTTGATACTTTCCTTTGTATTCATGCAGCTAAATATCCTTATACACCCTAAAATTTGCACTACCGTAATACACAAAAAATATGACAGTCACGCGAGCATCAGTAAGATATTCGTCCGTTCCACAACTGCAACTGCCAAAAATGATAGGAAATATAGTTCAGTCCTTTTATCACTCCTTCATGTTCAGAAAGATAATACAAAAAAAAACCGCAAAAAGCATACCAATAAATGGCCAATCACTTATACCGCGTAATATCACCACTAATATACTCAGCTAACATTATCAGCTAGCCGAGCAAAGAAGCAAAATCATCAATAAAGCAGATTCTTATCCTTCAGTTCACTTATCTAGCAAAATATGATGCCACGCGACTGATATCTTTTTCATTCAAGGTTCCAGAATCACTGAGCAATGACACCCACGCTTTGATGTAAGTATACTTCGCCTCCGCAAGATCCCGTTGCGCACCATAAAGCTGCTGTTCGGCATTCAAAACATCAACGTTGACGCGCTGACCGGCAAGCACACTTTTACGCGTTGCCTCAACCTGAGTGGTGGCCGACTTAACTGCAAAATCATAGGCAAGAAGCTTTGCCTGGCTACTAATACATAGATTAAATTGTTTGCGTAAGTCATTAATAACATTACCAACTTGTGCATCAAGTTCGTACTTTGCCTGGCCATAACGAGCCGCTGCCTGCCGGGTTGATGCGGCGACACCTCCACCAGAATAGATCGGCATACTGACCTGCACACCAATACTGTCCGTTCGGTACTTCTGATTGACCGTGTTATCGCTGCTGGAATCATTCTCTGAATGCGAGGCATAGAGTTGAACCTGCGGCATAAAACCAGCCCGATTTCTCTCCACCTCATATTTGGCCGCATCAACGCCATGCCGGGATGACATCAGTAACGGATTTCGCTCCATTGCAATCTGCTGCCAGTCTTCAAATTTGGCTGGTTGTAATGGCCTGACCTGGAACTTTCCTGCACGCAGAGTCTGCAACTCGTCAAGTTGCTCCAGTGGGATACCAATGATTACTTCAAGGTCACGTTGGGCAGAATCTAACGCATCGCGAGCTTCAATAACCTGGGCTTCAGCCAGACTATAGCGAGCTTGAGTCTCGGCAACGTCGGTGATCGTCCCCTCTCCGGCGCTAACCAAACGATCGTTTAACGCTAATTGCTCTTTATAAGCCTCTTTCTGAGCTTCAGCCAATGCGATTTGATCCTTAGCGTATGCAACCCCCACATAGGCCGTAATAACCCTCACCGCCAAATCCAGGTATTTACCACGGTATTTTTCATCAGCCATCAGTGATTGTGCGACACCGGATTTGTATTTTGCATATGCTTCATAGTCAAAAATGGATTGGGTCAATGTCACCGATCCCGCATAGCTACGGTATTGCTGCCGTTTAGTCACATCACTAACATTGCCAAAAAAATCGCTCGTCTGATATTGCTGCGTTTGCCAGTTCCGCGGGGCATTTTGATAATTCAGTGACACTTTTGGCAAAAGCCCAGCACGACCAATGTTCTCTGTTTCGTTCCCTGCCTCTTTTTCTTTAATTGCAGCCTGGTATGTTGGATCTTTTTCCAACGCCAGAGAATATGCATCCAAAATCCCTAACGAATAAACAGGTGCAGAGACCATAAGTGTCAATGCGCTTATGGTCAGACCGTAAATCTGCCGTTTAACCTGAATCAAAATTATTCCTCAGTCAATGATGTACGAGCGCGATCTAAAATTGGCTTGAACAAATAGCTCAGCAATGAACGAGATCCTGTTTTGACGAATACTTCTACTGGCATGCCCGGCTTAATATCAGCGCCTTGAAGCATCTTGATCCCTTCGGGCGTGACCGTCACCTGCATCTGGTAGTAGGGCTCTCCTGTCCCCTTATCAACCAAACGGTCGGCAGATATCAGCGTCACGGTTCCTGGTATTTTGGGTGTTTTATTCTGATTAAACGCGGTAAACATCAGCTCAACAGGTAGGCCGTTATAGACTTTATCAATCATCTCAACTTTAAGACGAGAGTCGACAACCAGTGAAGCTTCGCTTGGGACGATTTCCATTAGATGGTCTCCGGCCCCCACAACACCACCTTGGGTAAAAATACTTAACCCTACGACCGTGCCATCGACAGGAGAAACGATGGATGTGTTACCAAGATCATATTTCGCCATATCCAGCTTATTCTTGAAATCATTGGCATCCATCTGAGTTTGTGCGAGCTGAGTTCTGACTTCACGTTGATAATCAGCATACCGTTGTTCGATTCGCTGTTGCGATTCAAGAAGCTGCTTCTGAAGTTGACCTATACGCCCTAATGTTTCATCAATGCTGCTATTAATTTCTGCAAACTGACGTTGTGCCTCCAGGTAACGGTTCCGTGGTAAATATCCCTCAGCGGCTAGCTGCTTCATGCTGCTCATTTGTTCACGGATGCTACTCAACTGAATTTGTTTGTTAGTACGAGAATCTTGCAATCCTTTTAACTGAAAACGAATGCCATCAATAGACTGCCTGAAACCATCCACTTCGCTTCGCAGCGCTTGCTGGCGAGAAGAAAAAAGTTGTACTTGCAGGGCAATGATTTCTGCAACCCGAGGACTATCTTTGAGGGTATCAAAAACAGGGGAAAAGCGAATCTGACTAAGGTTATCCCTTTCAGCCAACAACCGGCCTGCAGTTGCCAGCGTGGTGTAATATTGGTCCTGCAAGGAATCGACCTGAGCCTGAGCCTGGACCTGGCTCATCTGAACTAAAACCTCACCGGCCTTAACTTTTTCGCCTTCTTTTACGGTGATGTTTCTGACAATTCCTCCCGTAGGAGACTGAATAGTTTTACGGTTACCAGAAACAGTTACTGACCCCGGGGATGCAACTCCCTTATCCAATGGCGCCAGACTCGCCCACAGAAAAAAACCCGCTAACCCGATACCGATCACCAACCACCCCAGGCGAGTAAACCTGCGTTCATCCATCGGTGATTGCTCAATATTATTTCCCTGCGGCATATTGATCTGTACAGACATACCTACTCCTTCGATTGCTTATGGCGGATAAATCCGCCGGCAAGTTCACGTTTTAATTAATTTGTGATTTTGGAATATTGCCTTGATGCATATCGCTGTTCACTACATGCGCTGCCTGCTGTTGCGCTGCTTGTGTTTTTTGAACATTGGTAAGAGCTTGTAATACCTGATTAGTCGGGCCAAAGGCACTAACCTTGCCGTTAACCAGCAACAGTAACTTAGTGGTCATCGCAAGCAAATTGGTACGATGGGTAATTAAAACGACCGTTTTATTACGTTGTCTGAGGAAGGACACCGCCTGATTCAGCGCTAACTCGCCGGCATCATCAAGGTTCGAGTTAGGTTCATCGAGAACAATCAAGGACGGGTCGCCGTACAAAGCGCGCGCCAGGCCAATACGCTGCTTTTGTCCTCCTGATAATCCAGCGCCGCTATTCCCAATAACGGTGTCATACCCATGCGGAAAATGTAAAATCAGCTCATGCACGCCAGCCAGGCGGGCGGCTTCAATCACTTTTTCAGCATCGACGTCACTGAAACGCGCAATATTTTCAGCAATCGTCCCTGCAAATAATTCAATATCCTGCGGTAAATATCCGATGTAGGGGCCTAGCTCATCTTTGTTCCACTGATAGATATCCGCACTATCCAGGCGAACAATTCCCTCACCTACTGGCCAAATCCCCACCATTAGGCGCGCAAGGGTCGATTTCCCAGAAGCACTTGGTCCAATAACACCAAGGACATCTCCGGGCTGGATTGCAAACGAAACATTATGCAACACAGGCTCTCCCGGAGAGCCTGGAGGTGTGGCAGAGACATTCTCGACGGATAGCTCTCCTTTCGGCACAGGTAAAGACATATTGGTGCCGCGAGGTGGGTTTTGTTCGAGTAATTTAACCAGCCGCTGATAGGAAAGTCTCGCTGAACTCCAGCTCTTCCAGACGTTAATCACCTGCTCAATCGGTGCAAGGGTTCTGCCCATGAGAATAGAACCGGCAATCATCATACCGGGCGTGATATGGCCACCAATTGCCAGCCATCCCCCCAGTCCCAGGACAAGTGATTGTAATGAAAGCCGAACGAATTTGGTCACAGAGGCGACTCGGGTTGCGCTTTCACTGGCAGTACGCTGGCTATTCAGAAACCTCTGATGTAAGTCGTACCAACGCGCCTTTATGTTAGGTAGCATGCCCAGAGCTTCGATCACCTCGGCATTACGCAAATTAGTACTCGCCAGACTGCCTGATTGCAAAGCAAGTCTGCTGGCTTCAGCCAAAGGCTTTTTTGAAACCATTTCGTTGACAACAGCTAATCCCACCAATACCAACGAACCAATTAAAGCAAACAGGCCAAGCCATGGATTGAAAAGAAAAATGACCAGTAAATAAATCGGGAACCACGGGGCATCGAAAAAAGCGAAAAGAGCGCTTCCCGTCATAAACTGCCGCATATTAGTCAAATCATTTAGCATATTCCCGGCATCGGCCGATTTATTTTTAAGATTATCTTCATAAGCTGCAGTGTATACACGTGAATTTAAGCGCATATCTAACTGCGCACCGATGCGTATAACCACCATACTACGTGCATATTCTAACAACGCCATCATCCCAAACATGCCTAGCATGATCAGCGTCAGCATTAAGAGCGTGATTTCATTGCCAGAAGGAAGCACCCGGTCATAAACCTGGAGCATGTAAATTGAGGGTACCAACATCAATATGTTGATGAACGCAGTAAAAACACCGACTGTCCAGAATATTTTACTACGGGTACGTATTACATCTGCGATTTCATTTCGCGGTATAAAATGTTCCACTTTTTATCCTTACTTTATACGTATCTTAAGCCGCTCACACCTTAGCTGACCTGAGAGAGTTCTCGTCCCTCAACAGCCATAGGGCGGCAGATACTTTTTTTTAACTATAGATAACAAAAGTGGATAACATCAAGTTCATAAAAAAATTATTTGAACTATGTGAATGCGATAGTTTAAAGACATATAATAAACAAGGTAAATCAAAAGCAGAATAATTAGATCTATATCACATAAAAGCGGAAAGGTTACCCTTTCCGCTTTTAATATGATTGCACGCTAAATAATTGACAAAAAATCCATCATTATTATGCGTAATGCAATGTATCAACCAATTGCTGATGGTTTTGACCAGACAGATAAACAACGCTATCTGCAGAGTCGAGGTTATGGTTGTTGTTATTGTCAATGATCAGGTAGGAACTGGCAGTATCAGACTGACCAGACCACACTACTGAAGCTACTCCGACTTTATTCGTCAGAGAGCCGTTGCCGCCGATGCCAAGAATTTGCCCCAACAACGCAACAACGCCACCAGTGATCCCGCCGACTAGCGTCCCCAGTAACGCATCAACAACGTCAGTCGTGCGGGTACCATAATCAGAAATGGCAGTTCCCGCAGTATTGTCGCTAATAGTCAGACCTGACGTAGCATCAAAGATGGTGTCTTTTGTACTGCTGAAGTCGGAAATAGTGACGCCCGAGTTGACCGTACTGGATTTCAGCTGATACAAGTTCTCACCGCTTCCACCTGACACAAGGGTATTACCAAGCACATTAAAACTATCGTTAGCAGATGTACCTTCAACATCCATATGGTAGCCACTATTCAGGCCCAACAGGCCTAACAAGGTATTGACAATTGGGACTGTTGCGCCACTAAGAGGAAGGATCTTCAATAGTTGGGTAATGATGCCGTCACCAGTACCACCGACATTAGCGTTAAGATCCAATCCGCCAGTATTACCTGAGGCGTCAATAGTATGCATGTTGCTATAGCCGGTACCGACTGTCAGATTCAAAGCATGATCGCCAGTTACATTGATAGTTTGTACCTGGGCATTTGACCCCGTCAGTGACAGAATATTATCAAAACCACCGGTACCACCTGAGCCAATATTCACAGTACCCAACGCCACGTTACCGCCAAGCACAGTACTGCTACTGGTTAATGACAGAGCCCCGGCATTGACATCACTATTACTGGTTGCAGTGAAATTAACGTTAAAATGGTCAGTTGCGTTCGCCAGGAAAGTGATGCCGACACTGCTAGCTGCCGTTGCATTACCAGTGACTTCCAACTGCGCTGAACTACCGCCAGCAGCATTAATCACACTTACCTGATCGGCAAGTCCGGAGAGTACAAACCCTTGAGAGCCGATGGTTGATGTTGCTGGCTGGTTGACCGTGGTGCCTAGAGTACCAGTAAGTCCTGATTCATTTGACGCGTTGCCAGTCAGTATACCAAAGTCAAAAGTGTGATTCGCAGGAGCAGTAGCTCCAGTTGTAGAACCGGTAAGAGTCGCTTTGCCAATATAACCGGCAAGATCTACTTTCTCAAAATTAGTAAACTGAGAGGCGTTGGTACTTATATTCACAGTACGCGTAAGACCCGGAGCCGAAACCGCAATATTTTTGGTGAGTAGGTTTGCGGAAATGGTATCAATACCAAGACCGCCATTAGCCGTGATGTTAGTTGAGACCGTGTTAGCTCCGTTCGATACACCGTTACCTAACCATTTCAGCGAATCATTACCAGCCCCAAGGTTAAACTGGCCGGTCGCGGAGGCAACTACAGCATCAGTTGTCAAAAGCACCTTATCAGCACCGGAACTGGCGTTTAAAATTACGCTTCCGTTATTGACGGTAACGTTAACGCCTGGGTTAACCCCGTTATCAGAAAGGTTAATAGTTGCTGCGCTAGCACCACCTATCGACAGATCTGCAAGATGATCGGCAAATTTTAAATTGACGGTTGTCGCAGCGTTAGCGTTGAGAAGGACGTTCGTAAGGACTGCTGTTTCAGCATTGGTAAGCTGATGGCTCGCGTTAGTGTTGACTGTACCTGTTGCATTGCCGCCGCCTGCTGTTGCAGTAAGTACAGCACCCGTTTTATAAAGTAAACCAGTGCCAATTTCATATTCAAAGGCGTGTTGGCTTGTAACTGTAGCAGTATTTGTTGAAGTTGAGCCACGCAGATCTTCAATAATAGCTTTAATGATGGCTGTTTTATCGGAGCCTAATGTTTGATAGGTGGCAATGGTTGCATCATTTGGCTCAACACCATAAACACCTTTATAAATATGTTTAATAAGATCTGAACCTGTTAGACTTGTACCTTTACTCTTAAACTCCGCCGTACTTATCATTGATTTCAAAACTGTATCAAACGTTTGGCCATTCTGGGTTAATTTAGTCGTCCAATATCGTAAGCCACTCATATCTGCAGAGCGCCCTGCAATACTTATATACGCTGAAACAATCTGTTCTTGCTGCGATAGAGCACCGCTCCAAGTATTCCAGGTAGTCGTTCCATAATCACTAAACATCATACCATTGAGTGTAACATCAAGGTTATGTTGTAGCGATAGGGTATTAGAATCAAAACCATTATAGAACAAAAGACTACTTAAAGCATTATAGATAGCCGTACTTAAATTACTACCACTTAAATATCCCTGGAGAACATTATCAGCAGGCGCTGTCCCCAAAAGGGTGGTATAAACAGCACTTAAGATTTCAACATCAGTTTTCCCTGAATAAATCGCCCTTCCCTCTCCCGAGGAAAGCAAATCACTGATGTATTGCTGCTGAGTCATTGTCCCATTAAGAAAGCTTTTCGATACACTATCAAAAACATTTTCTCCCGTATAAGTATTTGTA
The DNA here is from genome assembly GCF_014298075.1 of Enterobacter sp. JUb54. Classification (GTDB taxonomy): domain Bacteria; phylum Pseudomonadota; class Gammaproteobacteria; order Enterobacterales; family Enterobacteriaceae; genus Klebsiella; species Klebsiella lignicola. The sequence goes on along the minus strand of NZ_CP060418.1, from coordinate 505,719 downwards.
CCTAATACTGCAAATTGAATGGCAGCGACTTCTTTCTGTGTGAGCAAATATTGAGAAACCATCTTAATACCCTCAGATTAATTGAGTGCGAACAATCCAGTTCCAGTCTAGAAACAGTAGTACTTTAACCGTTCACAACAACTATAAGAGAAGTCCAACAAACACATTCAGTCAACATTTGAGAGCAAAAAAACAACAATCAAGCAACAACAGCGCAAAAAACTAAAAAAACAATAAAATAAAGTGAAAAATACCAACGTAATTTTTTATCTACCATACTTCCATTCTTGACAAGACAAAAATACCTATCCTTAACTAGTTGAAATAATTAAGTAAGTAAAAGAGAAGTGTATGTGGAACTACACCGCTCTTTCAAAAAAGGATTACTGAAAAAATAGATAAATTACAGCTACTGCATACCTTAAAACACTACAACTTTAGATATTTTTAAGGACTAATCGCTTTGTTTTGGAGTTTAAATAATTAATTACTGGTTTTTCTATATACATATGAAAAATGATACCAAACACTAAGGCAGGTAGAAGCATTGATATATAAAGTAAAATAGGGTTGTTTATCCCCAAAAATCTATGCTCTATTAAAAAAACCGCACTAATGGATAGAAGATGTGTAAGATATATAGAATATGATGCATCACCTATAGTGGACAGCACGCCTTTCCCAGCATTTTTGAACAAACTAACATACGAATTAAATATAATAAAACTGGGAATACCCAAATCAATAAAACGAATTCCTGCCGGGGAGTAATACATCCACCCCACAGAGATAAAGATCATTAAAATTTTCACCGCTGCACTCTTTGGAAAACATCTCCCCTTATAAACAAGGTACGAAAAAATACCAAGAACAAACTCAAATACAACCGAATTACTTAAAAAATCATTATTGCACAATCGCCCTAAAATGAACAAGCTAAGAATAACCAAAGGTATAGAAAACTCTTTTTTTATAGAGAACTGCATACATATAGCAAACACTAGATAAAAGAATAGCTCATAGCTTAACGTCCAACCAACCATAACTATATTATTATCTATGGGGAGTAAAGTTAAAGTATTAATCAATGAGAATTTTTTGTCTAGGTTATGGGCGTTTGATATCCCGGGAAAAGAATAAAACATTAAAATAAAAACCGTAGCTACTATTAAATAGACTGGGTATATTCTAATAACTCTCTTTAATAAAAAAACAAAAAAATTGTTTTCCCGATTTGAGATCAGCATCATTATGAAGCCAGATATCACAAAGAATATATCAACGCCAGACATTCCGATAGAAAAACCATACTCCCAAATGCCATTATCCCGTAACTTAGTTGTCATATGAAACAAAACAACGAGGAGAACAGCAATGCCTCGCAATTGTTGTACACTTATCATTTAATCACCTATTTTAGTTACCCTGCATTTCAAAACATCATAAAAAAACAACATCGAAACTAAAAAAAGACTACTACATACCGCAAATCAGAAACAAATCATTCAATTTATCTTTCAAAGGAAACCTTATCAATTAAAGAACTAAGTTTTTGGGCTGAACTTACCCATGAAAACCTACGTACATTACATCTCCCTTTAGCTGTTAGCATAAACCTTAACTCTTTATCATTATTTAGTAAGGAGATAGCTTTGATTATCTGGTAGTTACACTCTGGGTCAAAATATAAAACACTATCATGTAAAACTTCTTTCATTGCTGATCGATTAGAGGAAATAACAGGACATAAACAAGATTGAGCCTCTAATGGTGGTATACCAAAACCCTCATACAATGATGGAAATATAAACGCTTTTGCACCTTTATATAATTTAGCAAGTTCATCATCATTAACATGTCCTAGAAAAGATATCCTAGGATCATTTATGTCAATATTGACATTCCTAAACACTTGCGTTGTACCACCGATAATTTTAAGATGTATTTTTAGGCCACTTTTTAAAATCGCCTGAATGAGACGTTTAATATTTTTATGATGATTAATTGATGAGACAGTCAAAAAATACTCAGAATCATCATTTTTAGAAGTTATTCCCTCATAAAACCTTTCACTCACAGCATTTGAAATAACAAAAACATTATCTTTCCCATGATTATAATATTTAATAATTTCATTTTTCGAGAAATTACTGACAGTAATTACAGCTTTGGAGTTTCTAAGCAAAAAAGGAGTAAGACTTGAATAAAAAATACAGAATTTTCTTGAGAAACTTGAAGGATATCGAACATATGAAATATCATGTAAGGCTACGATTTGATTTTTATAAAATGCCGGCCCAGTATTACATAAATTGACAAGTAACCGAGATTTCTTCCTCATCATGAATAATGGTAACGTAATCTGTTCCCAATAATGCCCTTTCCCCCCAGTAAGCTCATGGATATTCAAACCTTTTGTAGGGTATTCTTTCTGGATGGATAATATATTAGGTACTAATATAATAACATCAGAACGTAAACGGGATAAATGCAATACCAGTTCATACGCAAAGCGTTGAACACCTGTTAATTTTTGAGTGAGAAATCTACCGTTTATGTAAATAGTATTCATGATTAGCATTATATTTAATTATTATGAATAAGATTATAACACTTAATAGGGCACTAGATATTTTTTGACAAAATTAGACGCAAAAAAACCCTGCTTATAAACAGGGTCTTCCTGATGCATCTAGGATCAGTTATTCCATCCACTCTGTATGAAAAATGCCATCTTTATCAGTACGCTTGTAAGTATGAGCACCAAAATAATCACGCTGAGCCTGAATCAGGTTAGCAGGCAAGACCTCAGAGCGATAGCTGTCGTAATAAGCAATTGCAGCAGAAAACGTTGGTACAGGAATACCATTCTGAACTGCATAAGCAACAACATCGCGCAGTGCCTGCTGATAGTCATCAGCAATTTGTTTGAAGTATGGTGCCAACAGCAAGTTGGCGATACCTACATTCTGCTCATAAGCATCTGTAATTTTCTGCAAGAACTGAGCCCGGATAATGCAACCAGCACGGAAAATTTTAGCAATCTCTCCGTAGTTCAGGTCCCAGTTATACTCATCAGATGCGGCACGCAGTTGGGAGAAACCTTGAGCATAAGATACGATTTTACCCAGATATAGAGCACGACGTACTTTCTCTACAAACTCAGCTTTGTCAGCAACAGTTTGAGCTTTTGGCCCTGTCAGAACTTTAGAGGCTGCCACACGCTGGTCTTTCAGTGACGAGATATAACGTGCGAAAACAGATTCAGTAATCAGAGATAGTGGTTCACCTAAATCAAGCGAGCTTTGGCTAGTCCATTTGCCCGTTCCTTTATTCGCTGCTTCATCCAGAATCACATCAACTAGGTATTTACCGTCTTCATCTTTCTTAGTAAAGATGTCTTTGGTGATGTCAATCAGGTAGCTGCTAAGCTCGCCCTCATTCCACTCAGTAAAGGTTGTTGCCAGTTCGTCATTAGAAAGAGCCAGACCGCCTTTCAGTAAGGCATACGCTTCAGCAATTAACTGCATATCGCCGTATTCAATGCCGTTATGAACCATTTTCACATAGTGGCCCGCACCATCAGCACCGATGTAAGCGACGCAGGGTTCTCCGTCCTCAGCACGGGCAGCAATCTGCTCAAGGATTGGAGCTACCAGTTCATAAGCTTCTTTCTGGCCACCGGGCATGATAGACGGGCCCTTAAGCGCCCCCTCTTCACCACCAGAGACACCGGTACCAATGAAGTTAAAACCTTCTGCGGAGAGTTCACGATTACGACGGATAGTATCCTGGAAGAAAGTGTTACCACCATCAATAATGATGTCTCCTTTATCCAGATACGGCTTCAGGGAATCAATCGCACTGTCTGTACCAGCGCCTGCTTTCACCATTAACAGAATACGGCGCGGAGTTTCAAGGGATTCGACAAACTCCTGAACGGTATAATGCGGGACCAGTTTCTTGCCAGGGTTTTCGGCAATGACTTCTTCGGTCTTGTCACGGGAGCGGTTGAAAACAGAGACGGTATAACCACGGCTTTCGATGTTGAGAGCAAGATTGCGCCCCATCACTGCCATACCGACAACCCCGATCTGTTGCTTGGACATTACATACTCCTGTCTGGTGTGGTCACTGCGACACGTTCGCAGCTTAAATTTGATGATTATGTTAGCTTAAACCTGATGATGAGCATAGTCTAAAAAGGACTTGTTCACATAGAATCACATTGGTAACCAAAAGCGCTAAACATATCTGATAAAGACTATGGTTAATGAGCCAGCACCAAAATTAATCAGTAATAAAATGACTAATGCTGGCGAAATTCAACATATGCGTTACATGCTAAACAAGGACCTTATTTACTTCAATTTTGCACATCTTGGATGCGAACCATTTAAAAAAGTCATTACCATCAAAATATTATCTTTAATTTTTAATTTAAGAAGGCATAAAATATTTTTTTTGATGAATGCCAAATATAAGCGAGTACTAGGATAATGTCTGACTGTCAATGCGAAGTCAATTAAACGCTCGTCATGTCTAAACTTCGATTGTACAGATTCAACCTTAGACAATGAATGCAACAGAGTAAAATTGGAGGAAATCGAAAAGCGCTCTCCTTTTGTTTGTAAGGCATGCAAGCGTCTAAAAAAACTAAAGTCAACCCCATACAATGCATAATGCTCATCAAATAATTCCATTTGATGCTTTATAAATTTTTCGATAACTCCTTTAGTAAGCGTCAACCCTGAACCTATTGAAAAAATATTATTACCTATCATTACTCCATCATCGTTAAACACTCGTTTATCGACCAGTGGGTAATAAATTTTACTATCTATTCGAGACAATATTTTAGGGAGCTCAATTTCAAACTCCCTGGATGTTATGATGCTGACATATTTCTTTGGTATAGTCGAATCGTCGTCAAAGAATGACAGTACATCACACTGAGAATTTTCTCTAACGAAGTCATTATATATAGTCGAGAGAGGTTTATTGTCTATGCAATTAGCTAACACAAAATCATTACCACTGGCATCGAATTTTTTTTGCTCCTCACTTGATATACTAATTTCACTAGGTCCGTTGTTATGAAGAATAACTTTGGCCCCTACTAAACCAGATGTTAGAAGAGAGGAAATTGTTGCTGACTCAGATATTTCTTTACCATACAAGACGACTAAAATAGCAATCATTTTAAATAACTTTTAAAGTGGATGGTTTATACCTTATTTAGTCACAATATTTTTGAAAAATCAGAAATACTTTCAAAAATAATACTTTGGGCTTTTATAACAGCCTTATCCAAATCATCTATCGATGCATGCGAATTCTCTAAAGTACTCGATATTTCTGATATGTGAATGGGTTTGTTATAAGGAGACACACTCCATGTATCTAGAAATGACGTTAACTTAGCGATGTTTTTGTTAATGCAGTAATGTGGGACTCTAAAGGACATTGCAGTAATAACACCGTGCAAACTTGTTCCATAAAATGCTTGTGACTTAATAATTAAATACATAATCTCCCAGACATTCAAATCATCTTCTAAAAAATATTTATTACCAGAAACAAGATTAACCTTATTTAAGAACATTACATCATCGTGACCACTAGCATAGCCTATTGGTAACAATACAACGTCATATTCTGTATCAAATTTAGATAACTCTTTAGCTAATTCATCAGGAGTGAAATCAACTTTGTATGGGCAGGCTTGAATGGTAATATATTTTTTACTGGCGTATCTAGTAATTAATTCAGATCTTACCTTAGATTCAACGAATTCAAGATCAATAACACCAGAAGCCATCAATACAGAATCAGGAACTAACTTAGCTTTCGCAAACTTAGAAATAACCTCATATGTTCTGTTATCCCTTACTGAGATGTAATCTGAATGCTTAATGTTAATCTCTTGAGATTTTACAGGTATTCCACCAACTGTATTAAATATAATATTTACTTTATTTTTAAAAGATTTTTTTTCTGGTATATAAGGAAAGTCCCATACCGACCCATATGCATTTCGCGCAATTCTATTTATAAAACCAGGAACGATTCTTCTCATGAATCTAATGCATTGGACTTTGAAATGACTTGTTTGAACATGCGTATACAAGACGCCAATATCTGCACCAAGCACTTCACCACCAACGATTATAACAGAAGAACCCTCATCAACATTTAGTAAATCTTTCATAGCAACTGTTGGTTTGCATAAATATCGGCTTAGGTCTGAATTACTAATTGATGAAAATACAAAATTAGCATCTGTAAGCGTTGGATTACTATCCTTTAAGTATTCGGCTAACAACAATGGCATCAAATTATCGCCATAATTATATCTATCAAATGCACCATAAAATATTACGCTACGACCCATCTTATTTTCCTTTATAATAACTTATTAACCTACAAATATTTCCAGGTAACCAAAGTGACTTCGTTTTTTGAATAAAAGCATATCTGGTTCTTGTACTTAATGCATCAAACAAATATCCTGCACATCCAAATGCAATCAAAGTTGCGTAAACCGAACCCTCCGCACCATATTTAGGAATCAACATATAATTAAGAATAATGCCAATGGCAAGTCCAGCCAAATTCCTGGTTAAAGCGAACTTCTGCAATCCTTCATTAATATACCATCGACCACTAGCTGAGCTCAGGAAATAAAAAATACTCACCCACGCATATAATTTAATAATTTTAGACGCAGCAAAATAGTGATGATCATAAAGTAGAGAAATGATGTAATCTGAAACAAACGTGATAGTAAGTGCAAGAGTAACACCAATAATAACTAATATATCATAAAGGAATTGCAAACGCTTATCATAAGACTCTATGCTCTGCTCACGAAGTTTAATGATTTTTGGAAATAATGATGATACTATCGCAACGGGTATAAAATACCATACCTCAACCATTTTTACCGCGACAGAATAAATCCCAACTGCAGCATCACCAATAATATTTCCAATCATTATCTGATCTATGCGCATATATAGCATCAGAGCTACGCCAGAAAGAACAAGCGGCCAACTAATGTTTAGTAGTCTTTTGGCTTCTGCATAATTAAATCGCCATTGGAATTGCTTATTTTTTTTCCTATAAAAGAAAAATAATAATACTGATAGCAAAAAAGCTTCAATGGAGACAGTTATCGCGATGAGATAATAACTTCCTCCGCAAGATATGATCAAAATTTTCAAGAATGCGCTAATGAAAAAAGCTACGTTTTGCGAAATGACAGTATACTTTGACGAGACTGTCGATTCAAACCAATATTTGATAATATCAGAAGAGCGAAATATCACAGAAGGTAACATGCATATAACAGTCAGCATTAACGTTGATTCGCCTGGCCTTAATACCATTACAGTAAAAATGACCAAAACAGAGGCGGATAAGCTACCAATAACCTGGAGAACAAAGGATGTTCCCATTATTGTAATATTGTCTATATCGCCTTTGACCAACTCGCGTACAACAACTCCATTCATTCCTAAAGAAGCAACTGCAGAATAAATTGCGATCATAGCGAATGCATAGTTAAATGAACCAAACTCCGAAGGTCCCAAATACCTAGCTAACCATACATTTATTATAAACCCCATACCAAGTCGCAAAATACTATCCGACATAAGCCAGATAATATTTGCGATGGAGCGCTCCTTAAAAATATAGGATATTTTACTCATCGAATAATTTGTCTCATGCTATGCCTTTAATTTTATAAAATCAAAGACACGAATAAAGTAATCAATATGCAGATTTATTTACAAACCCTTTAAATATTGTTAGAAAAATAATTTTCATGTCAAGCCAAATACTCCACCCTCTGATGTAAATCAAGTCAAACTCCACCCGCTTTTCCATTTTTTCTAAGGTGTCCGTTTCCCCTCGCCATCCGTTCACCTGAGCTAATCCAGTAATACCTGGTTTAACTTTATGTCTAAGCATATAACCTTGGATCAATGAGCGATATTGTTCATTATGCGATACTGCGTGAGGCCGAGGACCGACGACTGACATTTGACCAAATAGTACATTAAAGAACTGAGGTAATTCATCTAATGATGTACTTCTCAAAAACTTACCTACCTTGGTAATTCGTATATCATTCTTCGTTGCCTGTACAACCTTATCATCGTTTTCCATTACAGTCATTGATCGAAATTTCCAAACTTTAATCGGTTTTCCGTCCATACCGTACCGTACCTGTCTAAAAATAACAGGCCCTGGAGAAGATAATTTAACAGCTAATGAAATAACAATTAACACTGGAGAAATCAGAAGAATAATAATCATTGACACAATGATATCTTCTAATCGTTTAAATATCATATTGATGCCATTAAGTGGTGTATCAAACAAGGATACCACAGGCACTCCATTTATCTCTTCAGTTCGAGATTGCAGGATATTAAAGGTAAATAAATCTGGAATCAATAGAACTGAACATGTTGTATCAGTAAGTTGACTAACTATTTCTTTTATTTTCCCCTCATCTTTCATACCAAGAGCTATATATATACGGTCCAACTTTCCATCTCTAGCATCTTGGATTAGCTTGCTTAATGTTCCTGCGTAAGGTACCCCTTCATAATCATCAATAGGGTTATCATCATAAATACCTTTCACTATAAACCCCAACCATGGCTCCTCCATAAATCCCTTTAATAGATTAACACCAGCCGGCATAGAACCAACTACTGCGACATGCCTGGTGTTATACCCCAACTTACGTAATGCTCCTGCACCTAATCTGATTGATGAACGGCAACATATAAATCCAATGGTCACTATCAAATACCACTGAATGAATATTGTTAAACTTATTTCAAAATCCGAATATAATGATACTAAACCCAATGTTAATAGTATGCTGAGAGTCCAGTTTTTAAGAATTAAAATTAACTCAGCAGATATCTTAACACCTCGCCACGAACGATAAAAGTCAGTTATCCCCCCAATCATCTGGAACACTACTAGCACAGCTAATGAAAGTAATGTCTGTGTATACCCAAACTCAATTCCATTGGCAAGACAAATAACATACAGTCCGACAAAGATAATCGTAATATCTGAAAAACGTTGTACCATTGAGATAAGCGAAGCATTTGCGTTTGACCGCGCTCGATGAATATAAGTTGTCATGCTGGTTTCACTCTTTTTAACCATAGGTCAACAATTTAAAATATTAAATATCAAATAATATAGTTCATCATTCTCAAAATAGTATAAAACTCTATTAATATTCAATTTTTTTGGATTCTTTAAATAAACACCATTTTTGCTCTACATATTTATTTATTTCTCTTCGGAAACGTTCATTTGAGAACTGTAAAGCGTTTGTTCTACAGTTTTCAGGTTCGATATGATGTAACTCATGCTCAAAACTATTTACAGCAGCAATTACAGACCCAATATTTTGTTCATTGAAAAATAGACCTGTTGGCCCTACAACATCAAGTGGACGAATTGTTTCCAATGCCCCACCCTTACCGAAAGCAATAACTGGAGTACCACATGCCTGAGCTTCTACTGGAGTAATGCCAAAATCTTCTTCTGCAGCAAAAACAAATGCTTTTGCCTTTCTCATGTATTCTTCCATAACATGATTAGGTTGGTATCCAAGAATTTCTATATTCTTGCTGGCTTTTGATTTAATTTTACTCATCTCTGAACCATCACCAATGACAACTAATTTCTTATCAGGCATCTGACTAAATGCTTCAACAATAAGATCTATGCGTTTGTATGGGACAAGTCTTGATGCTGTAAAATAGTAATTCTCTTTCTCTTCACAAAAGCTAAAGCGCTCTACATCAACTGGTGGATAGATGACATCCGCATTACGTCCATATACTTTTTTAATTCTTCTTGCTATAAAATGAGAGTTTGCAATGAAATGATCTACACCATTTGCAGTCCTAACGTCCCACAATCGGATTTTATGCAAGATTAATTTAGCCAAAAGCCCCTTAAGTCCTTTATTTAATCCAGCTTCTTTTAAGTACTGATGCTGAAGATCCCATGCATAGCGGATAGGAGAGTGAACATAACTTATATGTAATTGATCAGGTCCAGTTAATACTCCTTTAGCAACTGCATGACTGCTTGAAATAACTATATCATGCGAAGAAACATCTAGTTGTTCAATAGCCAATGGCATAAATGGTAAATATTTTTGATATTTTTTGTTTGAAGAAGGAAGCTTTTGAATAAATGTAGTTTTAGCCCTTTTATTATGAAAGTTCGCTCTTGATTCATCTGTTAAAAAATCAACCACTGCATAAAGTTCAGATGCCGGATAAAGGTCTACAAATTCCTTAATGACTCTCTCAGCACCTGCGTAGGTAACTAACCAGTCTGCTACTATTCCAACGTTTAGCTCTTTTGACATAAATAAACCTTATAATCCATAGTAATTAGCACCATCAAAAAATGGAACAGTCTAATAATTAGTTTTAATCGATACAGTGATAAGTTTCAAAATAATGGATGTGCAATACAACATAATTAATCATTAATTTGCATACAATCCCGCTAGAAAAGTTCTATCCCATATATTTTAAAAGTAAGTTAACTTTCCCACTCCATGAGTTAGACTCTATTTCTGCTAAAAGACTGCTTGGCTTTTCAATTTCATCATATGCTTTTTTAAATATCGAATCTATATCTAGAAGATCACTATATCTATACAAACACGGAATTGCTCCAACGTGGTCAATATTGGCATAGACAACATTCAGACCACAAGATAGATACTCCCATAACTTCATCGGACTTCGGCCTTTATTTGAATCATTATCAACAAGAGGAAGCAGTCCTACTTTATAGCGATTAAGGATATCAGGCACATTTAGATAATCCAACTCCCCTTTGAATGTTACATTTTCACATTTAAGGAAATTAGGTTTTATTACAGAAGAATAATTTTTGGGTATTGGTCCATAAATATCAAAAAACACATTTGGGTTATTTTCAGCCAAATGCTTTAATGCTATAAAATCAAATCTATAGTCCAGCGCACCAATATATACACAATGATTTCTATTTACTGTTTCATTTTTATTATAAAATAAATTTTGGTCATATCCATTTTCTATAACGTGTGTTTTATCTTTTAATTGTTGGCCATAGTTTTCAATGAGTTCGTTTCTAACAACATCTGAAGTTGATATTATTTTATACGCTTCTAAGCATATTTTACTTTCATAAACTCTAACTTTCGGCCCACTCATTGCCGCATAATTATCTGTAGGCCTATAAATTAATTTTTTATAATTTATATTCTTTAACACTGGATAAAAGAATGGATAATCACATATTACAATATCATACTCTATATGAAATATTTTGTTATCAATTATCTTCGTTGCATAAAAATCATTTATAACTCTTTTGAACCATGTCTCTTTCATTGTTAGGGGAAGAAACGTTTTAATATCTTTATCGATAACAGTGTCTTTTATCTTTTTACTCGGCTTATTTTCTTTAGCTATAAATCGCCTTAACTTATGAAAAAAAGAATTTGAAATACCCGAATAGTAGACACTATATCCCAGTTCACTTAACATATTAGCATAGTGATGACTTCCAATTTTAAATGTTGAATATGGACCTGTGTGACTAAGAATTAGGATTTTTTTATTGGGAGTGTTCATTACTTAGTTCCATCAATTAATTTACTGTTTATATTGAAAGTTTAAATCGCGAAATTCAATATAAAATCCTAGATTTCACCTCATAGTTAAATTTATTTTATACTTGTTAAATACGTATCAACAATTTTAGCGGTTTTTTCCCAAGTATAATTCTTAGCATTTAACAATCCCTTCTGGATCATTTCATAACATTCATTCTTGCTATTTAGTACCCTTTCGATGCCTAATGCAATTTCACTAATTTGGCACGGATCAACTAGTATCGCAGCGTCTCCAGAAACCTCACCCAGGGAGGTCGATGCTGAAGTAATAACAGGAATGCCGCTGGCTTGAGCCTCTATTACTGGAAGACCAAATCCTTCATAAAAAGATGGGAATACTAAGGCACATGCAGACCTATATAATTTCGGTAGTTCAGAAGTATCCAAGTAACCAGTAAATACAACTCGATCTCTAAGCTCTAACTTGTCTATTTGAACTTTAATAGTTTCGTTGGGTTTCCCTGTAAAAACCAATTTTACTTTTTTATCTATATCAGCAATTTTAAAAGCATTTAATACGCCAATTTCATTTTTATGTGTTTTCCTATTACTTACACAAAGCAAATACTCAAATCCAAAATTAATGAAGTCCCCATCAGGTCGATATGCATCTGACACACCATTACCTACATTGATTACTTTATCACTAGACACTCCAGCCCATTCAATTATTCTCTGTTTTGAAAAGTTAGATACAGTGAAAATATAGGAAGCGTCTTTACATCCTTTTTTTATTATTGTGTTATAAAATATTTTCTTGGCACAACTTGAATTATCCTCTCTATCAAGATGGTTTAAATCGTGAATAGTAAATACATATGGCATATTGCTATAGAGAGGTGGTATATAACCAGGAAAAAAAACTACTGCATCTTTATTAAATAACATCTTTTTAGAGGTACGGATTGTATCTACAGGAGAAGCAGGACTTCCTTTAAAACCGATTTTTTTATAGTTATTTATTTCGTTTATTTTTTCGTAAAAGGTACCAATACCTCCAGCATTTTTCCATCTCGGATCAATGTAAATATTTTTGGAACTCATGCGTTTTCCCTTTATAAGTCTATGACTCGATCATTATGTAGTATTGTTATACTTAAAATTAACTAGTATAACTATGATAATGCTATACTATTCAATAGTTACTTTCATTACTCTAATTTGTTATTATTTCGCATGCTTTCCGCGATGGGCTTTCCAGTTAAATTTTCATTCAGTATACCAAAATTATGCTCTTTTTTTGTTCTGTCAACACCATCATTAATAAAATCATACCACCAAACACCTTTCACATATCCCAGTTCGCTAAAATTTTTCACAATGTATTCAAAATATGCACTTATGTCTTGTTCGCTATAATTGTTATTTTTTAAACTTGGCACTCCTATCTCTGTAATATACAGTGGAATATTGTATCCAAGTTCTAACTCATTCCGAATGAAATTCTGAAATAACATTACTGCTGTTACTGTTTTCTCAGGAATTAACTTTTTGGTTGGAGAAGAGGCATAAATATGCAAAGAAAGTCCATCAATACACGATAATACATTTTTTTCTTTCAATACAGCCGAAAGCCATTTTAATTCATTACGATCCGATGGCGAAGTAGAGCCAATAATTACTTTTTTATCGGGGTAGTTCTTTTTAATTGCAGTACATGTTTCAGATACTAATTTAGCATACATGTTTGCTGATTCAATGCTCGAGCCTGCTTGTAAATTCCTTTTACCCGAACCTTGTACCCATTCATTCCAAATTTCATACATTGAAACTTTACTGCCAAAGTGATTCACTGTCCAAAGTGAATAATTCTTAAATGCCAATATAGAAGCATCAGTCGTTGGTTTTCTTTTAGGATTTTCTGGAGTTGCTACATCATAAACAGGATTGCCATAGTCCAATATTAGAAGCGGTTTAATTCCATTCTCTGCACTAGTATTTATGAATGATTCTAGCTTCTCCTTGCCTGGCTTATATTTCCCTTTCTCTTTCTCCACAGAACTCCATGGATAGTCAGTTCTTGTTGTGGTTATGTTGTAATGCTTTAATAGTGATATCAACTGCTCTGTAGAGCCATTAAAAGTCGTCGGGTGTATACCAACACCAACTAACATTTCTGTTGAATAGCATTTAAATGATAATAGGAACAACATTATAAATTTGAATGTACGCATATTACCTCTATCACTTTAATAGTCACTCCAAATTATCGGATATTTACCATGTGAATCACTTACTAAAAAGATCACTGACATAATAAAATGGAGTTAATTCGAACCAGTTATAAGTATCCCACAATTCAAAACCAGGGATTCCACCTCCAACTAATCGTTGGGGTTCAAACAAAGAGAAAAGTACAAATACTAATATCAAAAACCTAAAGAAATTTGGGTATTTTTTACTAATAGGTAAAAATACATAATATATGAAAAAACCAGGTATAATAAGAAAGAATCTACTAGCATTTGGCAATGTAACAAAACTCATATTACATATACTACCCCATAAACAAAATTCGTATATCTTCCTATTTATCCCATCTATTTTAGAAATTTCTTTCTTTAAAAAAATATTATTGGCAATCATGATGAAAATGATAAGGAGATAAAACTTACCTGCAGCAATAATTTCTGAAGCCCCTGATGCTCTGGCAGTTAAGTAGTACTGTATTTTTTTAGCTAAAAAAGGTAGGTACAATGCATTGAATACATTTATTACCACACCGGGAAATAGTGAGATACATAATGAAAAAGCAAAAAGAGAGACAAAAATAAACACTTTCCCCCAGAATCTAACTGAAGGAAATAATAAGTAAAAAACAAATATAATTAACGAACTGCTATGTATAAAAGTAGCTATTATTATAAAAAGAACACTCGGAAATTTCTTTTTATCCCAGATATAAATTGCCATCAATAGAAAAGGAGTTGCCATCTCCTGTCTGAGCGTTTGAGTCAATAAACCAACCTGCATAAACGCTAGAGATATGGCGATTGCCATGCCCTGTTCTTTTTTATCAACACTCTTTGAAAAGAAAAGATTTATCCAAATTAAATAAAAAGTCAAAGTAAATAATACACAAAAGAACAATAGCGTTCTTGCATCTGTTATTTTGATAAAATTAAGTATAAAATCAAGATATATAACTATACCGAGCTCAATACCAAGCCCGGTAGATTCAAATGTCCCATACTCTTTCCACTTATTCAAAATTGGCATATAAGTGCCAATTAAGTCGTCAGACAAACTGAAACCTATCTCCCTAGAAACTGCAGCAAACAACAACATTACTATAGCTATAGCTGTTATGCCCTCTCTTATTATTTTAGATTTTGAGAATGCACCCATTAATAAAAACACACATGACCAAAATGCAATATGTGGGCTAAATAACACACCAAAAAACATTAGCATCAAAAATGAAATGTTATAAACATAGTATAATCTTGTCTGGAGGATTATAAGATCATCATTACTCTTATCATTCATAATAGAAACTCTGGTAAGATAAAAATTGTAAATACAGAGTATTACTTACGTTTTTCTTTTAGGATCGTATAATTACGACTAGTAAATAGACACTTATAATTTATCATCACTGTCATTTAATCTTAGTATATATATACATAATTCCATTTTAATATCACATAGTAAATATTACTAGCAGAATGGCGGTGGTACTCGTCCCTAACTACCACCGCCCAATCATTATTCTTTATCTGTATAACTATAACCATAAGTACTATAGCCATAGCCATAATAGGTACTTGCTTTCTTAACTACTCCGTTTAATATGCATCCCTTAACTACAACACCACTTTGCTCGAATCGTTTAACGCTAACATCAATTTCTTTTGCTGTATTCAGTTCAAAACGCGCAATGAGTAATGTTGTTCCAGCGTAGTTACCAATTATTGCTGCGTCAGTGACAGCTAATATTGGTGGTGTATCTAATATAACTATATCGTAGTTACTACTCGCCCAACTGATTAACTCATCAAATCGTTTATGCATCAATAACTCTGCAGGATTTGGTGGCACCATGCCTCTAGATATATAATCAAAACCGGTAACTGATACTTTTTTAACGGCTTTACTTAAATCTATCTTTCCCGATAAATAATCTGAAAGCCCATTTTCATTTCCCATATTAAACAGCTTATGGGTATAACCCTTACGCATATCAGTGTCGACGAATAATACTTTTTTACCAGTCTGCGAAATAATAGATGCTAAGTTAGAACTTACAAAGGTTTTACCTGCATTAGGGCTAGCACCAGAAATCATTAATACGTTATTTCTTGACTCCATCATGGCAAAATGCAGACTTGTTCTTAAACCACGAATTGCCTCTATGGCTAAATCAGCTGGATTATCAATTGCCAATAATCCATGATTAATTTCTGCATTATTTTTCCGTCGACTGTTCTTGATTTTATTCGTTCTTTTAGCAAATTCTTCCGATACTGGAATACTTGCATAAACATTTATTCCAATTTCTTCCAACTGTTCTGGACTTTCTATCCCTCTGCGTAAAAAAACGCGAAGAAGAACAATACCAATTGAGAGCATAGCTCCAAAAATCATTCCAGCCAGAACTATCAGGACTTTTTTGGGCTTGACTGGGATTGGTTGAGTGACTGCATCGTCAATTATACGCACATTCCCAATTGCACTCGATTTAGCTATATTAAGCTCTTGCTGTCGATTCAATAACTGCATATAAACAGCACGACCAGATTCAACATCTCTACTTAATCGAAGAATCTCTTGTTGAGTTTCCGGCATTGCCGTCACTCGTTTATTTAGTTTTCCTTTTTCATCCTGTAAAGTCTTCCTTTTCTCCATTAAAGCTTTATATGTAGGATGCTCCTTCGTGAAAAGTTGTGAAATTTCTGATTCACGAAAAGTTAATTCATTTAGCTGATTATCAACATTGACTATTTGATCAAGTACAGACTTTGCTTCAAGAGATAAATCTACAGAATCATTCTGCCTTCTATAAGCATTAAGTTTATCCTCTGCAACATCCAAGTCACCACGAACTTTAGGTAATTGCTCTGACAGAAAATCTAAACTTTTTGCATCTTGCGCAGCTTGCCTTGAAATGTTTTGAGCTAAATAATTATTACTGATACTGTCAACAATTTGTTTAATTAAATCAGGGTCGCTACCAGTCAATGATATAGAGAGTATTCCAGTGTCCTTACCCTGATCTGATATATTTAATACGTCTTGCAGTGATGTTATTGCCTTCAATTTAGATACATATTCTATATCGAAGACAACACCTGCTTCAGCATCTAATTTATCAACCTTAATTGAAATACCTTTGTCATCGAGTAACTGACCAACTTTCCCATGTAATTCCGTATCATCTGAAGAGATAATATAATTAGATGCATCTACTACTTTAAGTTTTAACTTCGGAGTTTCATCATCTTTTTTAGCTACATACAACCTTGAAATCGAAATTTGCGCAGGTTTCTCTCCACTTAAACGAGCAAAACCTTTGCCAAAAAGAGGGAAATAGTGCTGTGTTGCTATAGATTGAAGATTCAAATCATCAACGGTTTTCCCTAAAATCATTCTAGATCTTAGCAGGGCGATTTCAGGTGCAGATTGTGGCTGTCCATCAGGCAGCATCTGACTCAAATTACTTAAAATAGCGTTGCCTTGTTTTTGCTCTACTTGAACTAACGCATCAGCCTGATACACAGGTGTCGCAAATAACGCGTAAACCAATGCTAAAAGAGTAAGCAATGAAACAATGGATATTATTAGCTTACGGTGATCAATAACCTCACCAATTAAGCGACTTAGATCAATGTCTTCTATTTCTTTATCTACAGGTTTATTTTTTACGGATGACATGCACGTTTCCCTGATTATTTAAGCTAAGTTTTTCAACCCACAGTTGACCGGCCTGTTCGATTAATTGATATACTGAAGAAAATGCTTCATCACTTTTGCGATATGGATCAGGTATCTCTCGTTGATTAAGCCAATGTCCAAAAAGCATAGTCTTTCCTCTTGCTTCAGGCGCTATTCTACCAATTTGATCAATATGAGATCTTTCCATCACTAAAATCAAATCATATTGCCTTCCGAGTAAAGAAGTAAACTGCTGAGCTTTATGTCCTTCTAACGACAAGCCATGATTGGATGCAATTCTCACGGCAGATGCGTCTGCACCATGATCAACAAGGGCTCCTGTACCAGCAGAATCTATTTTTTTGTCGACTAGGTATTTACGTAAGAAACGCTCTCCAATAGGAGAGCGACAAATATTACCGGTACAAACGACTAGAATTGAATCAAACATAATTATTACCAGTTTCGAATAAAACGAGCAGTTTCTGTCATGTCATGCACACCTGAAATCGTCGGTACTAATTGAGATACCACACGATTCCAACGAACCAATGGAGCTGTTGTAACATAAACAATGTCGTATGGTTGCAACTGGAATTCTGTGCCTAATACCATCGCTGATGCATCTTGTGCATTAAGCTGATAGATATTAGCGATTTTTCCTTGTTTGTCCCCTTTCAACTGACGTACAACGAAGACACCAGTCGCATCACTCATTGCCTGTGATATTCCTTCAGCATTACCCAATGCTTCGGCCAGCGTCATACCGCTGCGATCCATCTTCATGGTACTTTGCTTTCCGACTTCTCCCATTACGAATACTTTTAGATCATCATTACGCGGGACAAATAGAATATCTCCTGAATATAGCAGATGGTTCTGAGTCAAATCGCCTTTTTGCATCAATGCATACAGAGATATTTTGGTATCTTTACCATTATGTGTAAGTACAACATTCCGCCAATCTGCATCTGGTGCCAGGCCACCCGCTGCGTTAATTGCATCCATAACCGTCAAAGGAATATTTGTGATTGGCTGTTGTCCTGACTTTACTACTTCCCCTGTTACATACGTTTTTTGTGATCTAAACGCCGCAATACTGACATCAACCTGTGGGCTTTCGATATAGGTAGTCAAACGACTTGCAATGATTTGTCGTACCTCGGAAAGAGTTTTTCCAGCCACCTGTACTTTGCCAATATATGGATAGAAGATTGTGCCGTCGGAGTTAACCCAGTTACCAGTATCACTCGCACTACGGTATTGGCCTGCTGGAGTGGTCAGTTCAGGGTGATCCCATACTGTTACCATCAATATATCACCAACTCCAATATGATATTCATAGCTTTTAAGCAAATTATCTAATTGGGGATTCGATTGTGCCAGCACTGTTTCCGGACGTAGTTGTTCGACAAGACCTGGCGTCATCGGATAGACATTAACCAGTTTATCCAAATCATAATCACTATCAGGCAATTCAACGACATTTTTTCTTAGACTGTTGAGTCCTTGACCTGGCATGATGGTACAACCCGATAAAAACCCTATTGCCAACGCTAATGCCGAAAATCTCACAATTTTTTTATTCATAATGTCACATCATCAGTAAACTAAAATTTGCTAATTCCTGAGCTAGCTGTGTTCCACCACTTTATTCCCGCATGGTTTCACCTAGAAAAATGCAGAATTTACATCATTTTCTTCGCTAGCTACAGCATTCAGCCTATAAACTAAATGGAATCTCAATCCCGGCACTTGCGCCAACATCATCACTGTCACTATGGTCCGCATTGGTATACCATAACGACGTATTCAGTCTCACGGTCTTATACACATCTCCGCTCCATCCCAACTGTATTCCCTTCAAAGTGTCCGAGTGCGGGAATGCCTTGTTGATAGATTGATCCTCAGGGTTCACTTTGGCGTAGGCCAGACGGGCACTCCAGCGCTGATTATCTTCGGTCACCAGTTCAACTTTGCCGGCAAATAACTGCCCATCTCCCCCCATCGCATCACCCAGCGGATATCCCTGTTGATAATAACCATCTCTATAAATGTGGTGAGTATAGCTATAATCCGTACGGCTCATATTAGTACGGGTATCGTGTGCTTCCACATACCAGTTGATCGCATCTTTACCCCAGCCATGGTGTCCTTCAACGCCACCGAGGAACATGTTGGCCGATGGCAGTCCACCCGCTTCATCCTCGCCGACCATCTGCCCGTAGAAACTTACCGGCCAGCCCAGAGTTGGCTCTAACTTAAATTTAAAATCGAAACCGGCCAGTTGGTTACCCGGTTCATTATCGGTACCGGTATTATCCTGTCCGGTAAAACCGTCCCAGAAACTACTGAATGACTGCGGACGTCCCTCCCCTCCCCACTGCATAATGCGTGAAGCCCCAAGTTCCAGTGACTGGAACGGGGAGAAGGTCAGGCGGCCACCGATGATCTTGGCATGCGGTACCGCGGTATATTGATTCATCTGGCTGGCAGAAATCTGATACTGCCAGGGGCCAATCCAGCGTAACCACCAGGTTTCAGGTGCCGTCTGTTCTGCGCGCTGCATCAGGAACCCGGTCATTGGTCTCGCTGCATCACCGCGGATCAGGCTACCTTCATAACCCGGCCCCCACCACTGCGGCATCTGGCCAAACGACAGCCACTGGTTCCAGAACTTTACCGCACCGTAGGCGCCGTTAGCATTGAAACGTGAGCCATTGCTAATTCGCTCTCCGCCTTCCACATTCCCCTGCAGATGAACATCCCACCAGTCGCCACTATTATTAAAGGCTAGCGATAGCGAATTATCCGCAGGCTGACTTTGCGCAAAGCCCTGCGGCGTTCCCGGTTGGTCAGTAGAGGTATAGCCGCTAACACGAAAATCAGCCTTTATAGAGGAAAGTCGTTGATTAATACGCGCTAGCACAACCTGCTCGGAAGAGTAGGATGGTTTAGCTTTTTTTAACGCGCGAGTGATTTCCTCCTGACTTAACGGCCAGGTAGAAAGGCTAAGCTGGATAACGCCCCTGTCCGAAAGCCAGGACAGATCGTTACGAAGTTCATTATCATTCAGTACCAGACCAGAGGCATAAACCTGCGCACTCACCGATGTCAACAGCCCCAAAGCAAGTGCAATACGCGCGATTTTCATCATTGTACAAGATCCATTTTTAGCCCCTTTTCCACAAGCCGGGAGTCAATGGGGAGTATGAGTTTAGAGAGCGCACTCGGACGCCAGTCGTAGTATGTTAGTTCGACGGTGATGATGCAATATTCATCATCTGTGAACTTATGAAGTAACTTACCGGTGAAAAGATTTAGTCCTGCTCTCCATTGCATCAAAGCCATGTACTACTGCCGATGCCAGTTCCCCAGCACAACCGACAGCATTAGGCACCATCCGCGACTGAACGATAGCCGATTATATACAGGTCTTCAGGAGAATCACCTGCTGGAGCAGGATTTAGGAATTTCTAACAGATGGAGATAAGCCTGTGGCGCTATGCGCTATGTCTTTACAGACGCTACCGCCCTTGGCTTAACAGCTACCAATGCACTGTACTTCACTTTATTCTATTTTTGACTGGCGGCTTACGCGCCTAATTATCAAGCACTATTTATAATTTTTGCGGCATCAAGTTTACGAGATTCTGCTGTAAAATGGGAGTGTAAATGACACTTATTCACTCATAAAAACAATAGAAAGTGACTCATCCGACAAGTGGTTGTCATTCAATAAGATTATTCAATGATATTGAGTTGGAACTGAATGCCATAAGAGCACGAAGCCAGATAGCATTCGTAACAGATTGTTTTTAATGACTTTAACACACTCAGCCAGAACAAAAAAAACAATCCCATTTTCATAAGTCAACTACAAAAATTAATACTTATCCCAGGGTTATTGCACTTGACAAATTATATATTTTTTAAAATGCAAGCCCATACAGCTATTTAGGATTCTTCTCACCCACATTATCATCATCGCTATTCTCGTTAATATTACTCAGGATGACATACCAACGAATTATTTCACCAATATGAAAATTTAACGGTGACGCTGAAATCTATTAGTCTCTCTGATGCCATTCGATGTTAACAAACGATCAGTATACCCGCTGATGTAGCTCCGCTCGGGTAAAGGGCTTTTCCAGAGGCCCAAGCCTGACAGCGATCTCTCCCAGTAAAGACTGAGTCGGTGCTTTAGTTCCTGTATTCAGGAGTACGATGGGGACGATAATCAGGCTCAACACGCTTCCCCAGGAAAGCTGGGTATTAACGGCACCTGATGCTCGTCGTTGAACCAACAAGAACAGCGCGCTTCCACATGCACCCAGCATCAACCCGGCAATCACTTCCGATGTCGAATGTGCATGGATCGCTAAGCGGGAATACCCTACCAGACCTGCGACGACATAGCCCGCCGCAATGGCAGCCCGACGCAGCGAAACCGTGCCACGGGCACAAAGTAACCACAGGAATATCGGCCAGAAAGCGCTAGAAAGTGCGGTATGCCCGCTGAACCCAGTGAAGTCAATCTCGCGAATGCCGATCCCCCAGCCCATAAAGGCCAGTTTGGATGCACAAACAATGGCGCCAGTAATACCAAACAGCAATCCCCATTGCCAGGCCAGCAATCTTGACGGTCTGCGCAAAAATAAGACCACGAACAATGCGGCCGCGCTGGGTAACAGCACGGTACTATCGCCAAAAAAAGACACCCACTGCCAGTTCATTAATTCTTCATCCTTTGACGATCTCTCCAGTCCGAAACGTCTTTATCCACGACCCCGGTACGGGCATACACATCCGGCAACTTCACATTTTTATGCATGCATTACCGTTGTTTAATGCGTAAGTATGACCTCAGTCAAGTTTTATTTTGTTATGACAACCAACGGTCTTTCTATTTTTCTGAGAAAATTCTCACTAAGTGATTATTAGTCATCATGAAACTTGTGCTACTCCGACCATTGCATCCTGGTTACGCTGAGAGCACAACCAGATGTCTCTGAAGTAACTGATTTTGCACTGCTGAAATAACATTCGCTATAAATCATAACCACATGATTTATAGCGAATTACTAAAATCTGATAGCGATAACCCTGTTTACAGAAGCATGTCATACGTTCAATCTATACGCCTCATACTTCTGTAAACTCTAGATTTTCATACTTTCGCAAATGTCATTATGCTATTTACGCTAATAGCTTCTTGATGCTCTCGCGGAATTTATTGCCTTCTTTATGGTTACGCAGTCCGTAATTGACGAAAGCCTGCATATAGCCCATTTTTTTACCGCAGTCATAGCTTTCGCCGGTCATCAGCATGGCATCGACAGCCTGCTTTTTAGCCAGCTCAGCAATCGCGTCAGTTAACTGGATACGTCCCCAGGCTCCTGGCTCCATTTTCTCCAGCTCTGGCCACACATCAGCAGACAGCACATAGCGCCCAACGGCCATCAGATCGGAATCGAGGCTCTGAGGCTCGTCCGGCTTCTCGATAAACTCGACAATACGACCGATTTGCCCTTCTACATTCAACGGATCTTTGGTCTGGATAACCGAATACTCTGACAGGTCGCCTTCCATTCTCTTTGCCAGCACCTGGCTACGTCCGGTTTCGTTAAAGCGAGCAACCATCGCAGCAAGGTTATAGCGCAGCGGATCGGCGCTGGCATCGTCCAGCACAATATCCGGCAGCACGACAACAAATGGGTTATCACCGACAATCGGGCGGGCGCACAGGATCGAGTGCCCCAGGCCAAGCGGTTGCGCCTGACGTACGTTCATGATAGTAACGCCCGGCGGGCAGATAGCCTGTACTTCAGCCAACAGCTGACGTTTGACACGCTGCTCGAGCAGCGCTTCCAGCTCGTAGGAAGTGTCGAAATGGTTTTCCACAGCATTTTTAGAAGAATGGGTAACCAGCACAATCTCCTTGATACCTGCCGCCACAATCTCGTCGACGATGTACTGAACCATCGGCTTATCGACGATGGGCAGCATCTCCTTCGGGATCGCCTTCGTGGCCGGCAACATATGCATCCCCAATCCGGCTACTGGAATAACTGCTTTCAAACTTGCCATTCTCTTATCCACCCATTTAGTGATAATTCTTTCGATACCGGTGAGTTTTCAAGCATTACCGATATCAATGTGTGATATTACCAGTTTGCGGTTGGCACGACTTCCCGCAAAATTCTGAAACTGCATGTTTAATGAGAGAATACACTCAAAGTATAAGGACCGACAGGTCGCTTTGAGAAAATTCTCATACCTAAGACGCCCTTAGATCGTCGCCTCAGTTTCTCTCGCGGTTTATGGGCCAGATATAGAGGAATTCCGTGAAATGTCAGGCGTATTACATCAGAATAACTTATCGAAGAAGTGAGGAAACCATCGAAAACCAGGTATAACACGATGAATAGTGGAAGATAATTCACTATCAACTTCTCTCAACGCTCAGTGCAGGACCAGTGCAGCATCGTCATCACCCGTGACCAGCGACAAGCGTCAGTTCCCTCTGTTCTTCCCACCCCTTAACCCTATTCATATCTAAACAATTAATTTAAATTAACCAAATACTTCAACAACTACCGAATAAGGTAGCTGGAAAACCTAAAAACCAATCATTAACCATTCAGGTCACCTGCCGATCACTCCCTTTTTTCGCCCTTCTGGTCGATAAACTGCATCCATGGCATTAGCCGTCATACATTTCGACTACGCCTCATAATATGGAAATAATTACCGAGTCAGCCACCCGTAATCTATTTATAATTAAGCTTATACGCATAAAAAATAAACCATTGGTTTATTTTTTGCTCACTAAAATATTTCGAGATGACGCATTATCTCCGTCTTACTCATCGTCGTAACGACCAGGGTCCGTGGGAATATATTGCAATTTAGCAAGAGCTTATCCATGATCGATAAATGGCACTCTTAAGTTGTATAGGTTTTAACGAATGATCGAATGGATTGCCGACCCCTCTATATGGGCCGGTCTCGTAACGTTAGTGGTTATTGAGCTGGTTCTCGGTATTGATAATCTGGTTTTTATCGCCATCCTCGCCGAAAAACTTCCTCCGGCACAGCGTGACCGTGCTCGTGTTATCGGCCTGCTGCTGGCGATGGTGATGCGCTTGCTGTTGCTCGCCTCGATATCCTGGCTGGTGACCCTGACAAAACCGCTGTTCACCTACCATGACCTCAGCTTTAGCGCCCGCGATCTGATTATGCTGTTTGGCGGACTATTCCTGCTGTTTAAAGCCACGGTAGAGCTTAATGAACGCCTGGAAGGCAAAGACAGCGATAACCCTGTTCAGCGCAAAGGGGCAAGGTTCTGGGGCGTCGTCGCGCAAATTGTGGTGCTCGATGCCATCTTCTCCCTCGACTCGGTGATCACCGCCGTCGGGATGGTGGATCATCTGGCGGTGATGATGGCCGCGGTGATTATCGCCATGAGTCTGATGCTGCTTGCCAGCAAGTCATTGACGCGCTTTGTTAACAGCCACCCGACCATCGTCATTTTATGTCTTAGCTTCTTGCTGATGATTGGTTTCAGCCTGATCGCTGAAGGATTTGGCTTCCCGATCCCCAAAGGCTATCTGTATGCCGCCATTGGTTTCTCCGTCATTATCGAATCACTTAACCAGCTGGCGCTTTTCAACCGCCGTCGTTTTCTCTCTGCGAACCTGACGCTGCGCCAGCGGACCACGGCGGCGGTCATGACGCTGCTTAGCGGGCACAGGGAAAATACCGACCCCGGCAGCGACACTGCTGCACTGATGGTCAGCGAGCAAGATCATCCGCTTTTTAATCCCCAGGAACGTCGGATGATTGAGCGGGTGTTAAACCTCAACCAGCGCACCGTCAGCAGTATCATGACCTCACGCCACGATATTGAACATGTCGACCTGAGCGCGCCGGAAGAGGAAATTCGCGAGCTGCTGGAGAAAAATCAGCACACCCGTCTGGTTGTGACCGGTGGCGAGAATGAAGAAGATTTGCTCGGCGTGGTCCACATTGTTGACCTGCTGCAACAGTCGCTGCGCCAGGAGCCCCTCGACCTGCGCGTGCTGCTCCGTCAGCCGCTGGTGTTCCCGGAAACGCTCCCGCTTCTGCCTGCGCTGGAACAGTTTCGTCATGCACGCACTCACTTTGCTTTCGTGGCCGACGAGTTTGGTTCCGTCGAAGGGCTGGTCACATTGAGCGATGTGATGGAAACCATTGCCGGCAATTTGCCTAATGAAGTGGAAGAGATTGATGCGCGCCACGACATTGTCAAAAACCCTGACGGCAGCTGGACGGCCAACGGGCATATGCCGCTGGACGACCTCGTGCAGTTCATCCCCCTACCGCTGGATGAGAAGCGCGAATACCACACCATCGCCGGCCTGTTGATGGAATATCTGCAGCATGTCCCTGAAGCGGGCGAAGAGGTCAAGGTCGGTGAGTATATTGTCCGGACGTTGCAGGTCGAGAGTCATCGGGTCCAGAAGGTGCAGATTATCCCACCACCGCCGCCAGATGATGAGACTGATTACGAAGTGTAATGCCAGTCGGTGACACCGTTCCCCCGGTTGCGCTACCGCTTTCCGGGGCTACAGGCTAATACGAGTGGCCCGGATAAGGCGCTGAGCGCCGCTACCCGGGCCATACAGATGCAAGATACTCAACGCGGCTTAATGCTTATCGAGCAACTTCTTCACGTCTTTGCCGTCCTGGGTGTTCTTATTGCGCTCCATCCAGTCGTTAAGGCGTTGTTTGGCTTCATCCTGCAACTGCCGACGCAGCACCTGATCGACCTGCAGGCTGTAGCTTAACTCCTGCCATTTGCCGTAGATACGCAACGGAATCGCCGTCTGTTTGAGCTTGTCGATAAGCTTGCTTTCACCTTTCCAGCCACCGAGCACGCGGACGTTAAAGTGCATATCGCAATTTTCTTTCAGCAGGTTAAGGTCGCCCTGCCCGGTCAACGCCATCATCTCTGATTGCCCCTGCAGATTCTTCAGGGTCACCTGCCCCTGCGCCAGCTGCAGTTCGCTGCTCATCGCATCCAGACGCGTCGCGTTATCGTAGTTTTGCTGTGCCTGAACGTTGGTACTACGCTCTACGGCCTGCTGGACCAGTTGCTGGAAGTTAAGCCCTTCCGTGCGGGTATCGCTCATCCGCAGCTGAGCGTCACCCTGCCAGCGACGACGGAAATCATCGGCATCAATTCTTTCGCCAGAGAAATCGCCGGTTAAAGAGAGTTTCCCGGTCAGATTCAGCGAATAATTAAACGCTTTCAGGATGGTCGCAATCTCGACATTATCCAGTTTTGGCTGGAAGGATGCCTGTGAGGTATCACCACGCACGTCAAGGCGGCCGGGGAGCGATATCACGCCGCCATCCAGTTCACCTTGCAGCTGATTGATGGTCAGCAGCCCCAGTTGGTTAGTAATGTCACTTTTCACCTGGGTAAACTTCATGCCCCGCCACTGCAGCTGGTCGGCCGCCAGCGACAGATGGGCACTGAATCCGCGCAGACTCGCATAATCGCTTTGAATATCGCT
This sequence comes from Enterobacter sp. JUb54, assembly GCF_014298075.1. Classification (GTDB taxonomy): domain Bacteria; phylum Pseudomonadota; class Gammaproteobacteria; order Enterobacterales; family Enterobacteriaceae; genus Klebsiella; species Klebsiella lignicola. Next base: position 478,551 of record NZ_CP060418.1, on the reverse strand, counting down.
ATCGGCAATCACCGGGCGCAGCTGTCGCGGCTGGCTTTGTCCCTGCTGAGTCGCCCCCGCATCGGTCGCGGGAGAGCTGTGAATCAGCAGGCTGTCGAGATCGAGCGTGGTGGCGTGAAGATTGAGGTTCCAGTCCGCCCGATCGCCTAATACCACGCTGGCATCACCGCTAATCGCGCTGCCGTTAGCAGTCAGATTGAGATTATCGAAGCTGATTTTTTTCTCATTTTCCTGCCAGCTCGCCTCCAGGCTACCCTGCCCGCTGACGCCTTCAGCCGGGAGTTCCGCGCCGCGCAGCTGCCAGTTCAGTTGAGAGATATCGGCTTTTAAAGAATGAGGATAGTCGCCGCCCTGCACCTCGGCGGAGAAAGAGAGCGCTAAGTCACGCTGGTCGCGGTTGACCCGCCCGGAGAAATCGAGCGTGGCGTGGTGATTTTCATCCTGCTCCATCTGCAGGCGAATATCGCGTACCGTTACCTGCTCACCGTCTTCGTGCTGGAAGAACAGGACGCTATCCGCCACCTGCAGCTTTCTGACATCGTAAGACCAGCCGTTATCTTCCGGCACCAATGGCAGCGTGTTGTCGTGCGGGACCACTGGCGCATCCTGGCGGCGCACGGCTTCGGTCTGCGGCGTCAGCTGGATAACCGCGCCTTTTAACATCACCTGCTTAACCTGCAGTTGATGCGAAAGCAGCGGCATTAGCGCCACGTCAAGACGCATGTTGTCCGCGCGCACCACCGGCTCAGCGGCGCCCGGCGCGGTCAGCGTCATACGGCCTGAGAGAATGCTCAACTGCGGCCAGACATGCCAGCGCAGCGGGCCATCGAGTTCGAGCTGATAACCGCTACGTTCCGCCACCTTATGCACCATATAGGAACGAAAATCGTTGGGATTGACCAGCAATACCAACGCGGTTAGCCCGGCGACTACCACCGCCAGCAAGATCATTAGCGTTGTCAGAATTCGTCTCATGGCACCCTCAGTACACCGCTTACGTTATCAGTCCTTGTCGATTCGACTCGCCACCGCGCCCTGCTGGTCGCGATATTTGGCGTCTTCACGGCGGTTATAGGGCCGTGCCGCAGGGCCTGACAGCGGCTCAAAACTCAACGCGCCGATAGGCATCCCCGGGCGCAGCGCCAGCGGCAGCTTACCGGAGTTGAAAAACTCCAGTACGATGCAGCCAGACCAGCCCGGATCGATACGGTGCGCGGTCACGTGCACCATCAGACCCAGACGCGCCAGCGAGGAACGACCGTCCAGCCAGCCGACGAGATCGGCCGGCAGCGTCACTGACTCATAGGTCACCGCCAGCGCCAGCTCTCCCGGATGCAGGTAGAACGCCTCGCCTTCCGGCAACACAATCTCTTCGCTCATTACCCGTTCCAGCGCGGCGGCGACTTCAGCCTTCGGCCCGCTGAGGTCAATAAAGGGCGCGGTGTGCCCACGGAATGTGCGGAATTTATTCCCCAGCCGAACATCAACGGTCGCGCCGTTAATCCGCTCAACAGGTGGACGCGGGTTAATGACCAGCCGTCCTTCATCCAACCAGGCTTCTATATCTCGGTCGCACAGACGCATGAGCGCTCTCCTTTAAGGCGTGACGCCCCAAGACCTTCCGGGGCTAAGGGCAATGTAGATTCTCTTTGCACGTTACACAATTCGTCTGTGTTATTCAAAGAACTGGCTGATTTTTGCCTTAAGAATATCAATCGCAATCCGGTTCTTACCGCCGCGAGGCACAATAATGTCGGCATATTGCTTAGAGGGATCGATAAACTGCAGGAACATCGGGCGAACGGTTTTCTGATACTGCGCCATTACCGAGTCCATTGAGCGACCGCGCTCATTGACGTCGCGCTTGATGCGGCGCATCAGGCAAATATCCAGCGGCGTATCGACGAAGATCGAGAAGCTCAGCTCATTACGCAGGCGCACGTCGGTCAGCAACAAAATCCCCTCGAGGATAATCACTTTCTTCGGTTCAATGTGGACAGTTTCCGGCATACGCGTATGTTCAACATAGCTGTAAACCGGTAATTCAATGGGCTGGCCGCTTTTCAGCATCTGCAGATGCTGGAACAGCAAGCTATGATCCATCGAGCTCGGATGGTCGTAGTTCGTTTTAACACGCTCTTCCATCGACAAATGACTTTGATCTTTGTAGTAGCTGTCTTCCGGAATAACGCCAATATGTTCATCGCCGACCTGTTCACGTAATTCGCGATACAGCGTGCTGGCGATAAGACTTTTCCCCGAAGCCGATGCGCCGGCGATACCTATAATGACGCACTGATGAGACGTATCAGTCATAACTTTTTTGCGACCTGATTAACCTGGATGTATATACACAACGCTCTGAATGAATTTGTGTATTGGAAGGGTGACGATTGACCGTCAAACGCGGCAATTATAGGGATTTCAGCCCGGCGATACCAGAGGTATGCGCCCCACAACGCTATTCCTGCGTCGGAGACCACCCTTCTGTATACCAGATGTGCAATAACGCGTAGGAACGCCACGGCTGCCAGCGTCGAGCATAATGGCCAATACGTGCTGGCGTCATGCCACTGAACCGCTGTTTAATCAGATAATCATCCGGCAAAAAGATATCCTTCGCCTGCCAGCCGCGCAGGGCAAAATAGCTTGCGGTCCACCGGCCAATGCCCGGCAGCGTCTGCAGCTGCTTCATCCCGGCATCGATATCGTCCGGCGCCACCAGCGGAAGCTGGCCGTCGATGGCCGCCTGCGCCAGATGAATTAAGGCTTCGGCGCGGCGCAGCGACATTCCGGTGGCCTTCAACGCCAGCGGAACCGCACTCGCCAGCGCCTGCGGTTCCGGAAAAAGGAAGTAGCCCGGCGCATCCGCCAGCGGCTCGCCATAGGCCGCCACCACTTTAGCCGTCAGCTTCGCCGCCATCGCCACGCTGACCAGTTGTCCCAGTACCGCACGCACCGCCTGTTCAAACGCGTCGAGTGAACCAGGTAACCGCAATCCTGGCCGCCCTCTGGCCAGCGGTCCCAGCACCTGCGCCACCTGCTGCGGATCGCAGTCCAGGTCAAACAGGCGCGCCACCCGGGCGAAGCACTCCTCCGCCACCGGCAACAGGCCAGGCGATAACGTCACCCGTAATCCTTGCGCCGCCTCATCGGGCACCACCTTAATTAAACCGTGGTGGTCCGCCAGCGAAAAACTGCGGGCATAATGCCCTTCTCCAAAGGTTTCAATGCCCGTCACCGCACGCGCACGCAGAAAATCAAAAATCCATTGCTGGTCATAAGGTGGCTTCCACGGTAACAGCGTCATTCTCTCTCCTTCTTCATCTACCCTTATTAAATGCATCAATCATAGACGCTTTGTCTCTGACGGGCCTTGCTTTTAAATTCCAGTTGTCGCGATGGCGGCAATCCGCTAAAGTCGCCCCCCTTCTTCACTGGCATGGGGATTTTCAGGTCATGTTTATTGGTTTTGACTACGGAACCGCCAACTGTTCCGTTGCGGTGATGCGCGATAATCAGCCGCATTTGTTAACGCTGGAAAACGGCAGCACGCTGCTACCGTCAATGTTGTCCGCGCCGACCCGCGAAGCGGTCAGCGAATGGCTCTTCCGCCATCATCAGGTGCCGCCAAACGGTGATGAAAACCAGGCCCTGCTGCGTCGCGCCATTAACTACAACCGCGATGAAGACATTGACGTCCTCGGCAACAGCGTCCAGTTTGGCCTTGCCTCGCTGCATCAGTACGTTGACGACCCGGAAGAGGTGTACTTCGTTAAATCGCCAAAATCCTTCCTCGGTGCCAGCGGCCTCAAGCCGCAGCAGGTCGCGGTGTTTGAAGACCTGGTGTGCGCCATGATGCTGCACATTAAACAGCAGGCGCAAAACCAACTGAGTCAGAATATCGACCAGGCAGTGATTGGTCGACCGATCAACTTCCAGGGACTCGGCGGTGATGAGGCCAATACCCAGGCGCAGGGGATTCTGGAACGCGCGGCAAAACGCGCCGGGTTTAACGACGTGGTTTTCCAGTTTGAGCCGGTCGCTGCCGGCCTGGATTTCGAAGCCACCCTGAGCGATGAAAAACGCGTGCTGGTGGTCGATATCGGCGGCGGTACCACCGACTGTTCATTGTTGCTGATGGGGCCGCAGTGGCGCCAGAAAGCCGACCGCCAGCAGAGCCTGCTGGGCCACAGCGGCTGTCGCGTCGGCGGTAACGATCTCGACATCGCGCTGGCATTTAAATGTCTGATGCCGCTGCTGGGCATGGGCGGAGAGACCGAGAAAGGGATTGCCTTGCCGGTCCTGCCGTGGTGGAACGCGGTAGCGATTAACGATGTTCCGGCACAAACCGAGTTCTACAGCACGGCCAACGGTCGACTGCTCAACGATCTGCTGCGCGATGCCCGCGACGGCGAAAAAGTGGCGCTGCTGCTGAAGGTCTGGCGCCAGCGTCTCGGTTATCGCCTGGTACGCAGCGCGGAAGAGAGCAAAATTGCCCTCTCGGCCCAGGACAACGTCACCACCGGACTGCCGTTTATCGGCGACGAACTGGCGACGGCAATCAGCCAACAGGGGCTGGAAGCGGCGTTAAACCAACCGCTGACGCGGATCATGGAGCAGGTTCAGCTGGCGCTGGACAACAGCCGCGAAACGCCGGATGTCATCTATCTTACCGGCGGTAGCGCTCGCTCCCCGCTGATTAAGAAAGCGCTGGCGGCGCATCTGCCGGGCATACCGATTGCCGGTGGCGATGATTTTGGCTCGGTCACCGCCGGGCTGGCCCGCTGGGCGCAGGTGGTGTTCGCCTGATCTTTACGGGGCAGGATCTGCCCCGCTATTGAACCCGTCGGCGCATGGAATGCGCAGCTCCTTTTGGTTCATTTGTGGTTTTATTCTCGTATTCATTGCGCCGCCTGTAGTGCTTTATATTGCCGCACCGCCGCAGCAGCATCATATTCCACCGTTCACGCCCCAACCAACCTGCTGAATCCCTGTACTGGCGCGGCCTGGAGAACAGATCCGTCCAGTAGCACCTTTTGTAAATATCGCTGGAATAATCTCGTTGTCCGCCGCAGAATGCTTTGCCATTAGAACCTCATTAATAAACTCCCGGATCCCGGGGGATGGCCTGTGCAAGTTACCGCGAGCATTGGCTATTTTATTTCTTTTTATTGATCCATGCCGCAGGGGGCGAGTTTGCATCATATCCGCGCCGTTACTGGCTCCATCCTCCCGATCGTCTGGAGCCGCAGAGTCCTGCTGTGGATCTGCTGCGGCATCATCATCGGCCTTCAGTATTGCCCCCCTGCCCGTGCGCAAACCCGGCAGATTGGCCTCGATACGCCGGTACAATGGTATGCCGACAGCAGCAATTCGCTGACTCTGGAGGGTTTTCTCGCGTTACCGCCGGGTGCGCTCAGTACAGGGCAGCGTATTCCTTCGTTTGGCTATTCGCCGAAGTCCTACTGGCTGCAGACCCGTCTGCCGGCCTCGTACTTTCAGGGTGAACCACGCTGGCTGCAGGTAGGGCCAACTTTTGTCGATCATCTCAACGTCTATTATCGCCCCGCCGGGAGTGACCTTCCGTGGACGCTGAAAGCCTTTGGCGATCGCGCCTCTACCCGCGATAGCGATCTCAATTACCGGGAAAGCGTCCTGATTTTGCCAGCGCCGCCGAGCGCCGCGGGTTACGATGTCGTGTTCCGCCTGCAGAGCAGCAGTACCCTGATCCTGTTGGCGACGCTTTCCTCACCGCAGGAATTTGTACAGGCGGCCACCCGGGATACCGCATTCTGGAGTTTTTATTTTGGCCTGGCCTTCATTGCCAGCGGGGTTGCCCTGTGGCTCGCCTTGTTGTTACGTCGCCGCCTGCTGTGGGGGATCTGCCTGTTTTCCCTTAACTATCCTCTGGTGGCGGCGCTGCACGGCTATCCTGAATGGTTTTTCGGGGACGCGGTGCTCCCGGTACAGGACGCGATGATCAGCTATCTGTCGCTGCTCAGCTATGCCACCGCGCTGTGGCTGCATAGCGAGGTGTTTGACCTTAAAAAGAATATGCCGCGCTTGCACCAGCTGCTGCTCGCCGCTATTGCGGTCAATGTTGTGCTTCTCGCCAGCGTTCCGCTGGGCTTTTATGGCCTGGCGATGCAGATTGAGGCAGGGATGTTCTTTATCGCTGCCCCTATTCTGCTGCTCACCTCATGGGCCCTCTGGCGGCGCAAAGCCATCGATTTGCACACCTTTCTGCTGGGGCTGCTGCCTCCCGTTTACGTGGTCTCCGCCGCGCTGGCGCTGCTGTCGGTTCATGGCGTGATCCCTTTTCATAACGCCATTTACTCGACCTGGCAATACGCGCTGATCGTGCATATTGTCACTGTCCTGATCATCGCGGTGCTGCGCATCCGGGCTGAAAACCGCAGGTTGATGCAAAAGCAGCAGTTAACCCGCGAACTGCAGATCGAGCGCGAAGCAAGCTTTCAGCAGCGGCAGTTTATGGGCATGGTAGCGCACGAGTTCCGCACGCCGCTCTCCGTTATCCAGGGGGCGCTGGAAAATCTGCGCTTATGCACCCCTGAAGCCGCGCAAGGGCCGCGTCTGGATCGCATGCAGCGCGCAACGACACGGCTGGTCCAGCTAACCGATAACTGCCTGGCCGATGCCCGCTTATCTTCCAGCGCGCTGCATGTCGATAAACAACAGGCCGACCTGCTCCCGGTGATCTATATGGCGGCAACGGTGGTTGAACTCTCCCTGAATCATTATTTTACCGTCACGCTGGCCGGGAAAACCGTCGATTCACAAACGCCATCGCCGGCGCTGTGCGTTGATAGCGGACTGCTGTGCATTGCGCTGGCCAATCTGCTGGACAACGCGGTCAAGTACTCCCCGTCCGGCGAGATCGCGGTCGATATCTATCCGAATGTGGGCCACTATGAAATTCGCATCCGCGACCAGGGACCGGGGATCGCCGGCGATCAGGTGGAACGGATTTTTGAGCGTTACCAGCGTGGCTCCGTTCGCACCACGACCCCCGCCGGCACCGGTCTTGGGCTGTACGTTGCCCGACAAATCATCCAGGCGCACGGTGGCGAGCTGTGGCTGATAACCAACAGCCCGGATGGTTGTGAATTTGCGCTCACGCTTCCCGTGGATGCTCCATCACCGCACAAGAGAAAATCATGACATTACGCGTGGCTATCATTGAAGACAGCGTCGATCTCCTTGACGAACTGCTGGCCTTTCTGCGCTTTCGTGGCTTCAGCGCCTGGGGCGTGCACAGCGCCGAGGCGTTCTGGCGACAGCTGCATCGCGATCCGGTCGATTTGGTGCTGATCGATATCGGTCTGCCCGGCGAAGACGGCTTCAGCGTGCTGGACTACCTGCATGAGCTTGGTGAATACGGGCTTGTGGTGATGACGGCCCGAGGACATGAGCAGGATAAACTGCAGGCATTTAATCTTGGCGCGGACTGTTTTCTTATCAAGCCGGTCAATTTTGCCGTTCTGGCAGAGACCCTTCATTCGCTGGGCGCCCGGCTGAAACAGGAGAGCGCCGCCTCATTGGCTTCAGCCCCTGTCGTCGAGCAGGCCGCCTCTGCGTCCTGGCAATTGCAGCCTGAAAACCTGATAGCCCCCTCCGGCGCGATGCTCCCGCTGACGCAACAAGAACACCGGCTGCTGGCTCGCCTGATGCACAACCGCAACGAAGTCTGCCGCAAAGTCGATCTTCACGCCTATCTTTTCCCCGATGAGAGCGAACCGGAGCTGCACCGCATTGACGTGGTGATCAGCCGTCTGCGTAACAAAGCGCGTCTTCATGGCGTGGTGTTACCCATCCGGGCCATTTTTGGCAAAGGCCTGGCATTTATCCCCTAATCTCCCTCTTTCCCTATCCCGGCGTACAGGTTGCACGACCCGGATTGTTTTTTCAGAGATAAGTTATTCATTTGGCAGTTGTTGTTAATTTTTCTCACTTTTTGAGAGGAATGAGATAAATGAGACTGACGGAAAACTAAGAATTTTCTTACATTGACCCGACGCCGTGAAGGTCTTGTCCGAAAACAGCCATGCAACAGGAGAGTGAAGCGCCCACTCTCCCGTCTAGCCACTTTCCGGGTATCCCTGATTTATCACTTCCAGGGATATTATTCCGCGCGGCGACGTTACGCGAATGAATGTACGACGCGATAATAAAAGCTTTATACGGAATACCCATTTTCGTGTCCGCGCCGAGGCACGTTTATACCCAATATAATTCGAGTTGCTTGTAGGCGGCAAAGCCGTAAATCCCCAGGAGCTTACTCAGGTAAGTGACTGGGGTGCGCGGGTGCAGCCAACACCCAGGCAACTTGAAGTATGACGGGTATATGACACCATCAATATCAGTTAAGGGATCTTAAGCATGGTTTTGCAAACGTGGTTAGCTTTACTGCTGTGTATTTTTCTGCTGTGCGTCTCTGTTTATAGTCTTATTACTTATATCAAAGATCGGAATAGACAAAAATTCCCATTATTCTATAAAAATAATCGTAAACGATAATCCGGGTTGTGCTGCCGTCCTGATACAAGACCGTGGCAGCAGTTTATCAAATACGCTTCCCTCGCTAGCTATTGCCGTATACGCCCGAAAGGTTGCTCGCAGCATGGCGTTGTGTTGATGCGCAGGAATATCACGCCATGAGAAATATCAGTATCGCGATCGTTAGCCGCAACACCTTCCTCAGGGCGTCGCTGATGGCCATCATCGACGATCTCACCCAGGCCAGCGATGGTCTGACGGTCAGCTTTACTCACGCGACGAGTGGGCTGGCCGAGCAGGATATTATCATCACCGAACTGCTGCCGGGTGAAATTCATCACTGTAATATCAGTATTAAAAACCGTAAGAAAAACAGCGAGGTGATCGTCCTGCATCGCTATGAGACCCTGCCTGACAAGAGCCGGATTGTGAACTGTCTGAAAGACGTGACCTTCGTGCCGCTTCGAACGGTCAACGTTGATGGCATGGCTGACATTATTGCGAAAGCGCTGAAACGACGTGTGGAGCCCACCGCAACGCCGGCGTTCGACCCGGCACTCATCTGCGCCAACTGCCCGCATAAGACCCTGTCACCTTCGCAGGTTGTGGTGGCCCATGGTCTAATGCACGGTTTCGATATTGGCAAAATATCGACCCTGCATCAGATCACCCCGAAGGTGGTTATCTATCATAAAAACCAGATTATGGAAAAATACGGGCTGAATAATCACTCTGACTTTTTTCAGTTTATTCATCTACTCAAGCAACGAGGTTAATACCTGCAGGTACCATTAGCGGGAAAATTAGGATTATAGCGGGTTATTCAGGGCGGATAATCTGAAAGTCGTTGAACAAGGGTAAAATAATAGCGCAGCGGCGGTCGCTAACCGGTAATATTATCCGGCACCTGGGTATAACGATACTACCGCGTATTTTTGTACCCTTAGAACAATGCTTTTATTACAGGTGCGACCATTTCGTCACATTGCCCCTTGCGTGCCTGTTGGGGGCCTCTTTTTCTGCCGTATTTCACCCTTTCTTAAGTTGATGCCCCTTTACCGGGGCATCACTTTATCAGGCCTGAACTTGAGGCTCCCCTTCCGGCACCTCTTCCTGTAACTGCCCTTCATTCTTCGACAGCATCGCCGTGGCGATCCCGTTGCCCAGCACGTTAATCGCCGAACGCCCCATATCGAGGAAATGGTCAATCCCCATCAGCAGCAGGATCCCGGCGACCGGAATATTGAAGCTGGGGATTGTCGCCGCCAGCACCACCAGCGCCGAACGCGGTACCCCGGCAATGCCTTTGGAGGCCAGCATCAGCGTCAGCATCATGACGGTAATTTCGCTAAAGCTGAGGTGGATGTTATAGGCCTGGGCAATAAACATCGAGGCAAAGGAGCAGTAGACCATCGACCCGACCAGGTTAAAGGAGTAACCGATCGGCAGGACGAAGGAGACGATATTGCGCGAACAGCCAAAGCTCACCAGTCGCTCCAGGGTCTTCGGATACGCGGCCTCAGAACTGCTGGTGGTGAAAGCGACCAGCACCGGGTCTTTCAGCATGTTAAGCAGACGAAAGACTTCTTTCTTCAGCACCATGTAACCTACCGCCAGCAACACGCCGCTGGTCAGCAGCACGGCCAGGTAGTAACCGCCGATAAACGAGGCGTAGTTGAGCAAAATCCCCATCCCCTGCGAGGCAATCACCGAAGAAATGGCGGCAAAAATGGCCAGCGGAGCCACGTACATCACATAGCCCGTCACCTTCAGCATGATGTGCGACACCACGTTCAGCGCAGCCACCAGCGGCGCATTGAATTTCTCACCCAGCGACGCCCCGGCAATCCCGAAGAACATCGAGAACACCACAATTTGCAGAATTTCGTTGTTCGCCATCGCATCGGTAATACTGGTGGGGATGGTATGCGACAGGAAGCCTTTCAGGCTCATCCCGCTCACCGCCAGGCCGGTATCCACCGCTTCTTTCGGGATCGCCAGATTTAACCCAGCGCCCGGATGTTGCAGGGTCACGATCACCAGGCCCACCAGAATAGAGAGGATCGACGAGGTGATAAACCACACCATCGCCTTACCGCCAACCCGCCCGATGGTTGCGGTTTCACCCAACCGCATGATGCCCACCGTCAGGGTGCTAAAGACCAACGGCGCAATCACCATTTTAATCAGTCGTAAGAACATGTCGGTAAACAGCGTGATATTTTCCGACCAGGAGGCAACCGCCCCTGGGGATGCGTATTCATGAATCACCGCGCCGGAGAGGATCCCCAGCAGCATGAAAATGACGATGAACAGCGTGAGTTTGTTTGCACTTGCCACAAAAATGAACCCCTGATTTATTTAACGTATTGATTTTTAACGTGTATGTATTTTATTTATAATTACACATTAAACATTCGACACATAAATTGAATAAAACCTGCAAGGGTTACAACTCTTTTTTAGTTATTTATCTCTGTAGTTGACGGAAAGGTTGACGCATATCAATCCGCCACCGGGGTCCGGAGAGGAAAAAAAGCGCCGGTGACCAGGGCCAACCGGCGCAAAGAGGCATTAGTGTTTCACGGTATCCTCGAGGAAGAAGCGCCCCAGCGGATTCTGGTAAAAACCGTCGATATTCTTACGGCTGACGTTACGGTACGGGCTGTAATACAGGTCAACCCAGTTGACGTCGGCTTTGGCCATTTTTTGCAGGTCGATATACATCTGCTCGCGCTTTTTACTGTCCATTTCGACGCGCGCGGCGGCCACCAGCGCCTTGACCTGCTCGTTATGGTAGCGGGTCATATAGTTCATGTTGCTGTCATGCCCCAGCACAAAGGTCGTTTTCTGGTCGGGGTCGAGAATATCGTTGGTCCAGTACATCACCGAGATATCGTAATCCCCGGCCACCAGCATATCCCAACTCTGGCTCGGATCGACTTTTTGTAAGTTGACCGTCACCCCGGCTTTCGCCAGCTGCTGCTGCAGCAGAATGGCGATTTGCTCATCCACCTCATCCCCGGCGTTGACCACATAGTTCAGCTTCAGGTCGGCGGCGCCCGCCGCGTTGAGCATCGCTTTTGCCTTTTGCGGATCGTAGGGGCGACGCAGATTGTCGGCGTAGTGATACAGCGCCCCGGCAGGAATATACGAGTTCGCCACCTGACCGTAGCCAAAGGTCACGGTCTTGACGATGGCGTCTTTATCAATCGCGAAGTCCAGCGCCTGGCGCACTTCCACTTTGCCCAGCGCGCCGTGGGAATGGTTAATCAGCAGATGATCCTCGCGGGTGGAGGGATCCAGCTCCACCTTCAGATTCGCATCCTTCTGCAGCGACGCGATGCGCGAGAAAGGCACGGTCAGGGCAGCATCAAGTTCTCCGGCCTGCACTTTCAGCATCCGGGTATTATCGTCAGGAATAGTTAGCCACTCCACGCCATCGAGGCTGACGTTTTTCGCCTGCCAGAAGTGAGGGTTCTTCACCAGCACGATTTTCTCCCCGCGCTGCCACTCCTTCACGCTAAACGCGCCGGAGCCGACCGGCTTCTCGGCAAAGGCCTCTTCGCCTTCGGCTTTCATCGCCTTCTCTGAAATCACCGAAGCGTTCGGCAGCGCCAGCTGCGATAAGAACGGCGCGGAAGGCGATTTCAGGGTCACCACCAGGGTGCGCGGGTCGGTGGCCTCGGCTTTGGCGATGATGCTGTAGGAGTCGCGCCACAGTGAGCCCTCATCATCACGGATGCGCAGCAGGCTAAACGCCGCATCGCTGGCGGTCAGCGGCGTGCCGTCGGAAAACTGGGTATCGCGAATTTTAAAGGTGTAGACCTTACCATCCGCGGAAATGGTCCAGCTCTCAGCCACCCCAGGCTCCAGCTTTGTCCCGCTTTTATCCACCCGCACCAGCGGGTCGAAGACGTTGGAAAAGACCCAGTTATCGGCGTTTTGCGCCGATTTTATCGGGTCAAAGGTGGTGCTGTCCTCGCGGCGACCAATGGTCAATACCCCCGCCGCCTGCGCCATTTCGCTGACCACGCTTAACGCCAGAAATACGCTGGCCGCCAGTAATTTAACATGCCTGTGCTTCATCAAAAGATCCCCCTGTCAAAGGAAAAACGGTCTCATGGCCCGCATGGTTGAGGATGCAGGCATAAGCGCGGTCGGCAATCTGCCGGGTTGGTGGTGGTGCGCCGGTGCGACACTGCACCTGCGCATAAGGGCAGCGCGGATGAAATGCACAGCCTTGTGGAACTGCGACCGGGCTGGGTGGTTCGCCCCCCAGACCGCTCTTCGGCAGCGGTTTATCCGGGTCAATTTCCGGGATCGCCGAAACCAGCGCGGCGGTGTACGGGTGCAGCGGTCGGGTGAAGACCGCTTCCGCTGGCCCCTCCTCGACGATCCGCCCGAGGTACATCACCGCAACGCGATCGCACAGCCGGCGCACAATCGCCAGGTCGTGAGCGATGAACAGAATCGCCAGCCCCATGGTTTCGCGCAGATCCATCAGTAAATTGACGATCTGCCCCTGAATAGAAACATCCAGCGCCGCCACACACTCATCCGCGACGATCAACCGCGGCTCCATCGCCAGCGCTCTGGCAATACCGGCACGCTGGCACTGGCCGCCGCTTAGCTGAGCCGGTTTCGCGCTGGCCTGCTCCGGGCGCAGGCCAACCTGGACCAGCAGCGCCTCGACTCGCTGGGCGACCTGCCCGCGCGGTACTTTCTTATGCACCCGCAGCACCTCGGCGATACTCTCGCCTACGGTCTGACGCGGGTTCAGCGAGGCAAAGGGGTCCTGAAAAATCATCGCGCTTTGCTGACGCAGCCGGGCAATATCGCTGGTTAAACCATGGGTGATGCGCTGCCCTTCGAACCGCACCTCTCCGCCGGCAACCCGCTCCAGCTGTAACAGCGCCCGCCCCAGCGTGCTTTTGCCGCTACCGGATTCGCCCACCAGCCCCAGGGTCTCGCCGGGGTGGATCTGCAGCGACACCTGATTGACCGCGTGTACCCGCCGTTTCGGCTGCCACAGCCCGCCGGAAACCGGAAAGGTGACGGAAAGATTATCGGCCTCAAGCAGCGGCCAGTGAGCGTGAACCATTTAACCCTCCCGCCGGGTAAGCGTCGGCAATATGTGATGGCAGGCGGCGCCGTGAGTGCGACCCTCCTGCCCGTAATGCAATACCGGTTGCTGCTGGCAGGCCTCGTCGGCACGGCGACAGCGCGGGTGAAAACGACAGCCTGGCGGAAAATGGTCGGCAACCGGCGGCTGGCCGTCGATGGTCGTCAGTCTCCCCTGCCCGCCTTCGCTCACCGGCTGGCAGTCAATCAGTCCGCGGGTATAGGGATGTAGCGGCCCGGCCAGCACCTCGCGCTTGCCGCCCACTTCACACAGCCGTCCGCCGTACATCACCGCGATCCGGTCGCAGGTTTGCGCCACCACGCCAAGGTCATGGGTGATCATAATGACCGCCAGCCCCAGTTCCCCACGCAGGTCGCTCAGCAGGCGCAGAATCTGCATCTGCACGGTCACGTCCAGCGCGGTCGTCGGTTCATCGGCAATCAGCAGCCTCGGCTCCGGCGCGAGGGCAACGGCAATCATCGCCCGCTGGCGCATACCGCCGGAAAACTCATGCGGATAGTTATTGAGCCGGTTCTGCGGGTCGGGGATCCCGACCTGACGCAGCAGCGCGAGCGCATCCTCCCGCGCCTGACGACGGCTGGCGCCAAAGTGCAGGCGGCGGCTTTCGGCAATCTGTTCGCCGATGGTCATCACCGGATTGAGATGGCTGGTGGGGTTCTGGAAAATCATGCCGATTTCCCGCCCGCGCACCGCCGACATCTGTCCTTCACTGAGGGACAAAATATCCCGTCCGCCCAGCCGCACTTCCCCAGCAGTGATGCGTAATCCGGTTCCCGGCAGCAGGCGCATCAGCGCCCGGCAGGTGACGGTTTTCCCCGACCCGCTCTCGCCCACCAGCCCGAGCATCTCCCCGGTCGCCAGCGTGAACGAGATGTTATCCACCAGCGCGATATCTGCGCCGCGCGTGACCGTCAGATTGTTTACCGTCAGCAGACTCATACGCGCTCTCCTAACTTATCGCCCAGCCCGTCGGCCAGCAGGCTGAACCCCATCGCCAGCAGCACGATGGCGAGACCGGGAAAGGTGGTTATCCACCATGCGGTAGTAATAAAGCTTTGTCCTTCCGCCACCATCACCCCCCATTCGGCGGTGGGCGGCTGTACCCCAAGCCCGAGATAGCTCACCGACGCGCCGTTCAGCAGCACCAGCACGCAGTCGGACATCGAAAAGACGATGGCCCCGGTCAACGCGTTCGGCAGCAGGTGGCGGAACAATATCCGCAGATGGCCGTAGCCCAGACTGCGGGCCGCCAGAATAAAATCGCGCTGTTTCAGGGTCAGCACCTGAGCGCGCACCAGGCGGGCATATGAGACCCAACCCACCATCGCCATGGCGATATAAAAGCTGCTCAGCCCCGGCCCGAGGATGGCGATGATCGCCAGCATCAGCACCAGAAACGGAAAGGCCAGCACGATATCAATCACCCGCATCACCAGCGCATCCACCACTCCGCCAAGATAGCCCGCAAGCGCCCCCAGGGTGGTGCCGAGCATAAAGGGAAACAGCACCCCCAGCAGGCAGATTTGCAGATCGACCCGCGCCCCCCACAGCACGCGGGAAAAGACATCACGGCCAAAATTGTCGGTACCGAACGGATGGATCCCCCCCGGCGGCAGCAGGCTGGATGCCGGGTCCTGAACGATCGGGTCGAACGGCGCAATCCACGGTGCCAGACAGGCCACCAGCAGCCACAGCCCGACAATCGCCAGCCCGGCACACAGCGCCTGCTGGCGCGGGATCGCCCGCTGACGCAGGCGGGAAAAGGTCGCTATCGCCTTCATAATGAGATCCTCGGGTCGAGGGCCACGGTCAGAATATCCGCCAGCAGGCTCACCACCACGGTGGCGAGGGCAAATACCATCACCACCCCCTGGACCACCATGTAGTCGCGGCTGAAGATCGCCTTCACCAGCAGCTGTCCGAGGCCGGGAATGGCAAACACGCTTTCGATCACCACCGTACTGCCGATCAGCCAGCCGATATTCACCGCCAGCAGGTTAATGGTCGGTACCAGCGAGTTCGGCAGCACGTGGCGCCAGAAAATCCGACGCTCTCGCTGTCCGCGCGCCCGGGCCGCGACGACATAGTCGCTGTTCATCTCCATCAGCAGGCTGGCGCGCAGGTTACGAATTAATACCGCCGACAGCGCCAGCGCCACGGTCAGACACGGCAGAACCATATGATGCAGCTGGTCTATAAAATCGCTGCCGTAGCCGGAGACCGGAAACCAGCCGAGCACGATGCTGAACATCAGGATCAGCATGATGCCGAGCCAGAACGCCGGAAAGCCAAGCCCGGCGGTGGTAAAAAGACGAATCAGCCGGTCGGCGAGGCGCCCGCGCTGGCGGGCGGCGGTGGTCGCCAGCGGCACCGTCAGCACTATCGCCAGCAGCACGCTGCCCAGCACCAGCCACAGCGTCGGTTCAAGCCGCGAGCCGATCAGCTTGAGGGTATCCACCCGGTAGACAATCGACTTCCCCAGCTCGCCCTGCAGCAAGTTGCGCAGAAAATAGCCGTACTGCACCCACAGCGGTTCATCGAGGCCAAACTGCGCGCGAACGCGGGCCAGCGCCGCCGGAGTGCTGCGGACTCCCAGCAAAATGCGCGCCGGATCGCCGGGGATGGCGCGCACCATCATGAAGGTGATCAGGCTGATGCCCAGCAGCACCGGCAGCAACTGTAGCGGACGAAATAACAGAAAACGGTAACGGTGCATCAGCGGCCTCCCGGGTCGCGCTGGCGCGCCAGAAAGTCGAGCAGCACCGGGTAGTACGCCTGCGGCTCTTCGTAAAACGGCATATGGCTGCTGTTGGCAAAAATCGCGATCTCGGCATTCGCCAGCCCCTGCTTCATTTTCAGGGCGCAGGCGGGCGTCAGTTCATCGTGCTGGCCGCTGGTGATCAGGCACGGCACGTGGATGGAGGCCAGTTCTGCGCTACGGTTCCACGCTTTTAAATTACCGGTATAGAGAAATTCGTTCGGCCCCTGCATGGTGACATAGGGCGCCATATTCCAGTCCTCAAGCGATCGCTTAACCGGCTCGGGCCACACGTCCAGGCGGCAGACGTGGCGATAGTTCAGCAGAGTAATCGCTGCCTGATAAGCCGGGTGATCCAGCCAGCCCAGCGCTTCATAACGCTGCATCATCGCCACGGTTTCGGAACCCAGCGCGCCGCGCAGACGGTTCAGTTCCTGCACCAGATGCGGCATATCGGCAACGGTGTTTTCCAGAATCAGCGAGCGAATTGCGCCAGGATGGTGCAACGCCACTTCAATCGCCAGCCAGCCGCCCCACGAGTGACCAAGCAGATGGACCTTGCCAAGCCCCAGCGTCTGGCGGACGGTTTCCACTTCCCGCACGTAACGCGCCATGGTCCACAGGCTGGCGTCATCCGGTCGGTCGGATTTTCCGGTACCCAACTGGTCAAAGGCGATTACCCGGTAGCCGTGCAGTTTCAGAAAAGAGTGGGCCTCGCGCAGATAGTCGCAGGGCAGCCCCGGCCCGCCATTGAGGCACAAAATGGTCTCGTCGCCGTCGCCGAATTGATACGCCACGACGTTATATCCATCCACCGCAATGTGATGGCACTGGTCGGGTGCTATTTCGCTCCACATGGTGTGTTCCTCGTCGTCGATGGTGCCGGCTGTTGGCGTTGCATTAACGCTAACGGCAACGCCGGAAGCTGAACAGTTAGCAAAAATACTAGTTTTACGCCGCGTCGGGACGGCACCGGAATTGCATACCTATGAGCGAGCACCGGACGGTTTTGCACAAATCGTGCCCGTCGCGGATCTCGGTTTAACCTGAAGGGGGTTTTATGCGACTGGAGTTTGAACGCCCCGGCAGCGCCCGGGCGACCAGCCTGGATGAGGCATTCGGCGGGCTTTTTCAGCAAACCCGCACTCTGGGATTCGACGCGGTCATTTACGACTACACGCCGGTCCCGCGCTCGCTGGAGGGGGAGCTGATTACGCCGTCATTACTGAAGACGTACAACGTGCCGGAAGATATGCGCCAGCTGTGGTGCGAGCGCGGCTATTACCAGCTGGATCCGGTGCAGCACTGCGCGCTGGCGAGCTGCGCGCCGTTTGTCTGGTCCTATCAACACCCGGATAACAGCATGCTGCGCGGCAGGCTGGATACCGACGCCGCCGCCGTTACCGACTATATGCGCGAACACAATATGCCCTGCGGCGCCACGGTTCCCCTGCATCTGCCTAACGGCGGGTTTGTGACCCTCACCGGCATCCACACCGGCCAGCGTCAGGAGCGGGAAATCAACGCGACCCTCGCACAGCTGATGCTGCTGGCCCACCAGTTTCAGGAGTCCGCCTTCCCGCTGTTCGACAGCACCATGCTGACCTGTCGTCACGTGAAGTTAAGCAACCGCGAGCGTGAATGCCTGGCGTGGTCCGCCGAGGGGCTGACCGCCAAAGAGATTGCCCGCAAGCTGCATCGCTCGGTAGCGACGGTGACGCTACATCTGAATACCGCGGCGAAAAAACTCGGCGCCAGCAACCGCGTGCAGGCGGTGGTCCGCGCCCTGCACTACCGCCTGCTCGACAGTTAAGAACTAGCATTTTTGCTAGTGTTCAGCCGCGGTGACCAGCCTTTACCCTGAAAGCCGGTCCACTGAGCAGGGAAAGAACATTCATGTACACCATTAGCGAAGGCTACGCGCCGTTTCGGCAGTATCAAACCTGGTTTCGTGTTTGCGGCGATCTCCATAGCGGCCTGACGCCGCTGGTGGTTGCCCACGGCGGACCTGGGTGTACGCATGATTATGTCGACGCGTTTCGCGATATCGCCCTCAGCGGGCGGGCGGTGATCCACTACGATCAGTTAGGCAACGGGCGCTCGACCCATCTTCCGCAGCAGCCCGCCGACTTCTGGCAGCCGGCGCTGTTTCTCGATGAACTGGCTAACCTGCTGCAGCATCTGGAGATTGCCGATAATTACGCCCTGCTTGGTCAGTCGTGGGGCGGAATGCTGGGGGCGGAACACGCCGTGACGCAGCCGTCGGGGCTAAAGGCGCTGGTAATCGCCAATTCTCCGGCCTCAATGGCGCTGTGGCTACAGGGGGCGGCGGCCCTGCGGGCGCAGCTGCCCGCCGGGGTCCAGCAGACGCTACAGGAACATGAAGCGGCGGGCACGCTGGACAGCCCGGCGTATAAAGCGGCAAGCCAGGTGTTTTATCAACGCCACGTCTGCCGCCTGGATCCCTGGCCGGCGGAAGTGCGGCGCACCTTTGACGCGATGGATGCCGACCCGACGGTGTATCACGCGATGAACGGCCCCACCGAATTTCACGTCATCGGCAGCATGAAAGCGTGGACCATTATCGACCGTCTGGCGCACATCCAGGTTCCGGTCCTGCTGATTTCCGGGCGTTACGACGAGGCTACGCCGGAGGTGGTGCAGCCCTTTATGGACCACATTCCCGACGTGCGCTGGACAATATTCGAAGAGTCCAGCCATATGCCGCACGTGGAAGAGCGCGCGTTATGCATGCAGACGGTGAACGATTTTCTCGACGACGTGCTCCCAGTCCGCCGATAGCCACCGACAGCGGGAAAACCGTGAGTTCACTCTCTGGCGTGTTACATCGCCAGTCCGCCACCGCCGCTGAAGGGCTGTTCGCCGGCGATTTTCATCACTTCGGCACCGAAGGTCACAAACGGCGCCCGACGGCTGGCGTAGATCAGCCCGCCGGCCTGCGGGCGAACGGATTTGATCATATCGGTCAGCGGGTCGACAATTTCGGCTACCACATCATCGGCGCTGACCCACTCGCCGGGCTGTTTCAGCTGGACCAGAATCCCACTCGCCGGGGCGGTGACAATCTCTCCGGCGCTAAACGGCAGCATCACCGTCTGCTGCTGCGGGACCTCCGGACGATCGCCGGCCAGCACGCCGCGAAATTGCAGGTAGCGATAGAGCCGCTCGGCATCCTGACGCGCCACCTCATGATTGACCTCCTGCTGGCCTCGCAGCTCGACGGTCACCGCCATGCAGCCGGGCTGCCGTGGCAGTTGGGGAAACGGGGCCGCCAGACGCTGCCAGGGCAGCCCGCAGGCTTCATCGAATGAGTTACCGCCGCTCTCCTGCGACAGCAGCACCGTGCCGATCCCAAGAAAAGCGGCCAGTACCCCGGCCTCTGGCTGCCAGGCCGGATCGGCGTACATATGTAAAATGGCCTGGTCGTCGCAGTGCAGATCCAGCACGACATCCGCATCGCAGGCCAGGCTCAGCAGATGATGGCGCAGCGCCTGCACTTCGCTACGTACCGGCTCCGCGGCCAGCCCATCGCGCATCGCCTGGCGTACCCGTTGCCGGTAATTATCGTGCGTCAGCGGCGCTGCGTCCTGCAACAGGGGTTGCGCCAGGCGGGCCAGGTCGGGAAAATCACGATTAAAGTTGCGGCCGCTGCCGAGGTCAAAGCGCCCGATGCCGCTGTTGAGCATCACCTGGGCCAGTCCCGGCGGGTTTGCCACCGGAACGAGGATAATTTCACCGCGCAGCTCGGCGCGCCGTTCCGCCTGGCACAGTAATCTTTTAAGATAGTGCAGCACCAACATGCCCGGGATTTCATCGGCATGCAGCCCTGCCTGGAGATAGACTTTCTCCCCGACGCCGGGTTCGCCAAAATGAAAATGCGTTAATTGCCGCTGCCCACCCAGGGCATGTTCGGGTAAGGTATAGTGTTTAATTTTCATTGGACGTCCTCTTTGTGGAAAAGAAAGCCCGGCTTGACCGTATCGATCATAAGATCCTTGAAATCCTGCGCCGGGATGGCCGCATTTCTTATCAAAAGCTCTCGGAGCAGGTAAACCTCACCGCCCGTCCTTGCCTGGAACGCGTACGTGGCCTTGAGCGCGATGGAATTATCAGAGGCTACAGCGCGATTATCGATCTCCCCGAGCCGGAGCATGCCTTCGTGGTGCAGGCGCAGATTGCGCTGGCCGACCATGGCCGCTCGCAGCCGGTATTTGAACAGGAGATGCGCCAGACCCCGGAAGTGCTCGACTGCTGGCTGGTCAGCGGCAGCTTTGACTTTCTGGTGCGCATCGGCTGTCGCAGCATGGCCCACTACTGCCAGCTGGCGGACACCTGGCTGACCAGCAAAAAATTCCGCGTCGATAAAATCGTGACCCTGACCGAACTTCAGGCGATTAAACGCTCCTGATCACGAGCGGCGGGCAAACGCCAGCCAGCGTCGTTCGGCGCGTGAAAAAGCGAATATCAGTAAAAAAGTGCACAGCAAATAGAGCGCGGCGGCCATCAGGAACGGAATAAACGGCGAATAGGTGATGGCATAAAACGCCCGCGCGACGCCGGTAATATCGAGCAGCGTGACGGTGCTGGCCAGCGACGTGGCATGCAGTAAAAACACCATCTCGTTATTCAGCGCCGGAATACCCCGCCGCAGCGTCGCCGGCAGCACCAGACGACGAATAATTTGTCCTTTGCTCATGCCGTAGGCTTCACCGGCCACCCACTCCTGACGCGGGAAGGTCATCATCATCCCTGCCAGCAACTCGGCCACGTAAGCGGCCGTATTCAGCACCAACGCTAAGGTGGCGCAGAAGGTCGCATCGCGGAACAGCAGCCAGAACGGCCGATCGTTTTGCCAGCCCAGCTGGACGATATCGAACTGCGACAGCCCGTAATAGATCAGCATCAGTTGCAGGTAGAGCGGCGTGCTGCGAAAGAACCAGGTGCAGCCGCGAATCGGCCAGGCCAGCAGTCGCGGGCCGTACACCTGGATGACCGCCATCACTACCGCCAGCACCATGCCGGGAACGATAGACAGTAAAAACAGTTCCGCCGTCACCGCCAGCCCGCTCGCCGAGCCGTTGCCGTCGCTCCACAGGTAGCCCGGTAGCGCATCGATAAAAGTCTGCAGGTTCATAGTGCCGCCCCCGCCGTCGAAGAGCGCAGCGCGTAGCGCTTCGCCAGACGATTAAACAGCCAGCTGGACAAGGCGGTGATCACCATATAAATCAGCGACACGAGGAAGTAGAACAAAAACGGCTTCTGCGTGGCGCGCCCGGCCTGTTCCGCCAGCCACACCATATCTTCTAAACCGAGGATCGACACCAGCGCCGACGCTTTCATCAGCCCCAGCCAGTTGTTATTGATACCCGGAATGGCAAAACTCAGCATCTGCGGCAGCATCACGCGCCGAAAGACCGTCCACGGACGCATGCCGTACGCTTGTGCCGCTTCGGTCTGCCCCCGGTCGACGGTCAGAAAGGCCCCGCGAAAGGTTTCGGTGTAGTAGGCACCAAACACAAAGCCAATCGCCAGCACCCCGGAAATAAAGGTATTGAAGCGAACCGGCCCGAACCCGACCAGCCCCAGCAGCGTATTCACCAGCATCTCGCCGCCGAAAAACAGCAGCAGCATAATGACCAGCTCCGGAATGCCGCGCACCAGCGTGGTATAGCCGGTCGAAAACCAGCGTAGCCAGCGCGGCCCGAACAGCTTAATCAGCGCATTCAGCAGCCCTAACAACAGCGCCACCAGCAACGAAACCAGCATCACGCACAGCGAAAGCCCCGCGCCGCGCAGCAGTAACGGTAAATAGTCTGCAACCATATTCTGTCTTCCACCCGTGTCGTAAAGGGGCGCCGATCGCCGACCGCGCCCTCCCCTTCACGGCTTATTTGCCGTAGATATCAAAGCTGAAGTACTTTTTCTGAATGGCCTCGTAGGTGCCGTCGGCGCGGATTTGCTTAATCGCACCGTTCAGGGCATCGCGCAGCGCCGGATTGTCTTTATTCACCGCAATGCCGACGTCGGACGAGATACTGCCATCGCTGATAACCGGGCCGGCGAAGGCAAACTTCTGCCCGCGCGGGGTATCGATAAAGCTGGTGGCCGCCTGAATATTGTCCTGCAGGGAAGCATCGATACGCCCGGAGAGCAGATCGAGATAAACGTTATCCTGGTTGGCGTAACCGACGATTTTCACGCCATGGTTGGCCCAGTGGGTTCTGGCGTAGGCTTCATGGGTTGAACCGGTCTGTACCCCGACGGTCTTGCCCTTGAGGCTGGCGGCATCTGGCTGCAGCGGGCTGCCTTTGCGCGCCACCAGCTGCGCGGCGCTACGGTAGTAGCGGTCGGTGAAATCCACCTCTTTCTTGCGCTCATCGGTAATGTTCAGCGAGGCGATAATGGCATCGAATTTATGGGCGTTGAGCGCGGCAATCATGCTCTCGAACGGCTGCTTCACGAAGACGCATTTCGCTTTTAGCTGCGTACAAAGGGCGTTGGCAATATCAATGTCAAAGCCGGTGATCTCGCCGCTGGGAGCAAGGACATCAAACGGTGGATAGCCACCGTCCACCCCAAAGCTGATGGTGTCAAACTGCTGTGCGGCCAGCGGTGCGCTCAGCGCCATACAGGCCAGTAAAGCGGCAATGCGTGTTTTCATATCGGTTACCCCTGATGTCAACGGTGTGGCTAAAAGCGCAGTGAAAGGCAGGTCAGGCCGCCGTCCATTTTCTTAAATTCGCTGGTGTCGAGCTGCACCACCGGCATTCCCAGCTTGCTGATTTCGCCGAGGGTATAGGGGTAGCCCTGAGGCGTAATCAAGGTGTCGTTGATCCACAAGGTATTGCCGGCATACGCCTCTTCCTGCGGGATCACAATGGTATTGAAGCCGCTAAAGGCCGGGTGATGCAGGTAGCCTTCCGTCAGCAGCAACGTATTGCGCCCGACGTAGTTCACAATCGATTTCAGGTGCAGCCCGGCGCTCACTTCAATCGCGGTGACCTGGTAGCCGTGCGGTTCGACGGCGGAGGCAAACTCGCGGATCCCTTGTTCGTCGGTACGTGCGGTCAGGCCAACAAAAAACTGCTTGCCGACCAGCAGCACATCGCCGCCGTCCATATGACCCTGTTCGCTCATCTGCACCAGCGGGCGAAAACCGGCCAGCACCGGGGCGATGGTCGCCACTTCACCCTGACGGCTCGGCGCGCCAGGATGGGTGATCACCGCCAGCTCCGGCATCACTACCGCGGTATCTTCCACAAAGTGGGCATCCGGGTAATCCGCGGCGGCAGGCAGAACGGTGACTTTCAGCCCGAGCTGCAGCAAGGTTTCGACATAGGCAAGGAACTGGCGGGTCGTGCCGGCAATATCTGGCGCTCCGAGGCGGGCGGTGGTTTGGCCGGCGGCGCAGGTGGCGGCGGGCAGACGGGCAATAGCCTGGTTGAAATGCATAGAGAACCCTCAGGTGACAAATGAACGTTGCGCTTCCCGACACGCGGGTAAAGCAACGGGTTTTCTTGATTATCAAACAGATATTGTCACCGGTCCGGCTGAATAGCCGGTCAGGATTGTCGATTTACGCTGTATATTGTGTGCAAACGACGCATTCCGCTGTCGGCGGATGACCTTTATCGCCCGCTACGGTTCCGCGTTTTGCGCACGCAGCGGAAGCGGTTCAGTCAGCAGCAACGCGCAGAGTTTTTCAATCGGCATCGACTTGTAAAAATACCATCCCTGAATCAGCGCGTTCTCATCGAAGGATTTGACAAACTCATAGTCGGTTTTGCTTTCTACCCCTTCAAAGACAATTTGTTTATTGAGCTGGCAGACGATCTCCAGAATCGAGCTCAGAATCGTGCGCTTGTACTCATTCTTCAGGCCGTTTACGAAAAACTTATCCAGCTTAATTTCATCGTAGAACACCTCGGTCAACCACAGCAGGTTGGAAGAGCCGGTACCAAAATCATCAAGGGCAATCCGCAGTCCCCGGTTCATCGCCTGCAATGAAAAGGCCGCGATCTTTTTATAGTACTCGCCGCTTCTTTCGGTAATTTCAATTTTAATCTGCTGCGGGCGAATATCATGACGCTTGAGCACCCGCATCAGATTATCTAAAAAACGCGGATTGTTGATTTCACTTTTGCCGATATTTATCGCCAGGGTGAAACCCGCATCGGCCTGCAGAATGGTTTTCAGCTCACGGGTCGCCTTCTCAATCACCAGCGCCGAAATATCGTCGGAGACATTCAGCTGCTCCGCCATCGAAATAAACAGATCCGGCGGAACCTGGCCATAGATCTTGTCATGCCAGCGAACCAGCGCCTCCACGCCAACGATCTTTTCGTTTTTAGCGCAGACTAACGGCTGGTACTCCAGATCGATCCGCTGGTTGAGAATTGCCTTTTTCAAGCGAAATTCCAGCGAACGCCGTTCCGCAAGATAGCTCAGAATGGCGTAGAACAGCGCGGCCCCGACAATAAAGGCGACGATCGCTATTGCGGCGATAAGCAGCGGCGGGAGCGATAAAAAGCCCTGCTCTTTTTCTGCCAGACGGGCGCAGATATCGTATTTCTGGCTACAAAGACGGGATGCCGCCGCGGAACCGGCGGCGGTATTAGCGCTGACGTCATTGAGAAAAACGTGCTGACCATTACGGCTGGTTAATGAAAAATCGAGCCCCTTATAGCGCCGCACAAAACCACTGAAGGCAAACGAAGAGGTAAATGAGATCACATTGCCGTACTGGCTCATGTCCAGAACGACGCCATATGGCAGATAGTTGCGCACCCCTTTGTAAATGCTAAAACCGTTCGGCACGACATATTTTTCGTCAGGCAGCAGCAGCGGTTTATCGAGCACGCCCCAGTTGGCGGTACAGGCTATCCTGCCATTCTCAATAATGCCGAGGTCCTCGACGTTAGCGTACTTCCAGATAACCTCGCGCAGGGCGGCAATATCCTGCTTACGACAGCCCACAATCTCTCGGGTGTGAACACGATTAATGGACGAGACAATTTGCGTGGTGACCTCTTCAGCATGGCTGAGCAGTTCGTCACTCATATCATCTAACTGCGCGCGCTGATGCGATAACATCAGGCTGTTGGTCAGAAATGCGGAAAGAAGCACAGTGATGCTGCCGCCGGCCAGCAGCCATTTCTGTTTCTTAATAAATTTCATCATCCCTCCGCGACCCGCGCCAGATACCGGAATCCGCCTCGCAAACTCTTAAGCCAGGTGTCACAGTCCCTGCCACGCAGACCTATAATGTCGATAATAATGACAAAGCGGTGGTTATACCAGGCATCAGCACGCGAATGGGCCCCCTTATTAATCAGGAGGGAACGCGTTGTTGACCGCCAGATTACGGTCAGAAAACGCCCGCTTTTCTTTAACGTAAGCGGCTCATCGAAAAGCATTTTTTCCAGACAGTTCTGGACAGACTTTTCACAATTCCTCCATTTTTGCGGGGCGTTTGGTCACTAAAATAGTATCATTCCGCGAAACGCTTCAGGATGAGATAACAATAAATGAAAGGCAGTCACACAATTCGCTGGGGAACCGCACTGGCGGTGATTATTGTTGCCGGCGCAGCATATTGGTTCTGGCATAGTCGTGAAACCGCAAACGGTGCGCCGTCTGCGACGAATGGTCAACATCAGCAGGCCCCAGGAGGCGCTCGTCACGGGCGCTTCGGCGCGACGCTGGCACCGGTTCAGGCGGCGACCGCCACCAGCGAGTCGGTCCCGCGTTATCTCAGCGGCCTCGGCACCGTTACGGCGGCCAATACGGTCACGGTGCGCAGCCGGGTAGACGGTCAGCTGCTGGCGCTTCATTTCCAGGAAGGCCAACAGGTCAAAGCGGGGGATCTCCTCGCCGAAATCGATCCCAGCCAGTTTAAGGTGGCTCTGGCCCAGGCCCAGGGCCAGCTCGCTAAAGATAAAGCCACGCTGGCCAACGCCCGGCGCGATCTCACCCGCTATCAGCAGCTGGTGAAAACCAATCTGGTTTCACGTCAGGAGCTGGATACCCAGCAGTCGCTGGTCAGTGAAACAGAAGGCACCATTAAAGCCGACGAAGCCTCGGTCGCCAGCGCGCAGCTGCAGCTCAACTGGAGCCGCATCACCGCCCCGATTGACGGGCGCGTGGGCCTGAAACAGGTCGATATCGGCAACCAGATTTCCACCGGCGACACCACCGGTATTGTGGTGTTAACCCAGACCCACCCTATCGATGTCGTCTTTACGCTGCCGGAAAATGATATTGCGACCGTCGTCCAGGCGCAGAAAGCCGGGAAAACGCTGCAGGTAGATGCCTGGGACCGCACCAACAAACAGAAAATCAGCCAGGGCACCCTGCTGAGTCTGGACAACCAGATTGACGCCACCACCGGGACCATCAAGCTGAAAGCGCGCTTCACCAACCAGGATGACGCGCTGTTTCCGAACCAGTTCGTCAACGCCCGCATGCTGGTCGATACCGAACAGAACGCGGTCGTTATCCCAACCGCCGCCCTGCAAATGGGCAACGACGGCCACTTTGTGTGGGTCCTGAACGACGAAAACAAAGTCAGCAAGCATACCGTCACGCCGGGGATCCAGGACAGCCTGAAAGTGGTGATTACCGCCGGGCTCTCTGCCGGTGACCGCGTGGTCACCGACGGTATCGACCGTTTGACCGAAGGGGCGAAAGTGGAGGTTGTCGATCCGCACAGCGCGCCTGCCGCCACGGAAAAAGCCACCAGCCGTGAGTACGGTAAAAAAGGAGCACGCTCCTGATGCAAGTGTTACCCCCGAGCAGCACGGGTGGCCCGTCCCGACTGTTTATTATGCGTCCGGTCGCCACCACCCTGTTGATGGTGGCGATTATGCTGGCCGGGATCATCGGCTACCGCTTTTTGCCGGTCTCCGCCCTGCCGGAGGTCGATTACCCGACCATCCAGGTGATCACGCTTTATCCTGGCGCCAGCCCGGACGTGGTGACCTCGGCGATTACCGCGCCGCTGGAACGCCAGTTTGGTCAGATGTCCGGCCTGAAACAGATGTCGTCGCAAAGCTCAGGCGGCGCCTCGGTAGTGACGCTACAGTTTCAGCTGACGCTCCCGTTGGACGTCGCTGAGCAGGAAGTGCAGGCGGCGATCAACGCCGCCACCAACCTGCTGCCCTCCGACCTGCCGAACCCGCCGGTCTACAGCAAGGTTAACCCGGCGGATCCGCCGATCATGACCCTCGCCGTCACCTCCTCCGCCATTCCGATGACCCAGGTCGAAGATATGGTGGAAACCCGGGTGGCGCAGAAAATTTCCCAGGTCTCCGGCGTCGGGCTGGTGACGCTTGCGGGCGGCCAACGCCCGGCGGTACGCGTGAAGCTCAACGCGCAGGCCATCGCCGCCCTCGGACTGACCAGCGAAACCATCCGCACCGCCATCACCAGCGCTAACGTGAACTCGGCGAAAGGGAGCCTGGATGGCCCTACCCGTGCCGTCACCCTGTCGGCAAACGACCAGATGCAATCGGCGGAAGATTACCGTCGGCTGATCGTCGCCTACCAGAACGGCGCGCCGATTCGCCTCGGCGATGTCGCCACCATTGAACAAGGGGCAGAAAACAGCTGGCTTGGCGCATGGGCGAACAACCAGCAGGCCATCGTCATGAACGTTCAGCGTCAGCCGGGGGCCAACATCATCGCCACCGCCGACAGCGTCCGTGAAATGTTGCCGCAGCTCACCGAGAGCCTGCCGAAATCGGTCAAGGTCCAGGTACTCTCCGACCGGACGAACAACATCCGCGCCTCGGTCAGCGACACCCAGTTTGAGCTGATGCTGGCGATTGCGCTGGTGGTGATGATTATTTACCTGTTCCTGCGCAACGTCCCGGCCACCATTATCCCCGGCGTAGCGGTACCGCTGTCGCTGGTGGGGACCTTCGCGGTGATGGTGTTCCTCGACTTCTCGATCAATAACCTGACCCTGATGGCGCTGACTATCGCCACCGGCTTTGTGGTCGATGACGCCATCGTGGTCATCGAAAACATCTCCCGCTACATCGAAAAGGGTGAAAAACCCCTCGCCGCAGCGCTGAAAGGGGCCGGTGAAATCGGCTTTACCATTATCTCATTAACCTTTTCGCTGATTGCCGTGCTAATCCCGCTGCTGTTTATGGGCGATATCGTTGGCCGTCTGTTCCGCGAGTTTGCGATAACCCTGGCGGTGGCGATCCTGATATCCGCCGTGGTGTCGCTCACCCTGACGCCGATGATGTGCGCGCGCATGCTCAGCCACGAATCGCTGCGTAAGCAAAACCGCTTCTCCCAGGCCAGCGAGCGTTTCTTCGACCGCGTGATTGCGGCCTACGGGCGAGTGCTGAGCCGGGTGCTGAATCACCCGTGGCTGACCCTGAGCGTGGCCTTAGGCACGCTGGTGCTGTCGATTATGCTGTGGGTCTTTATCCCCAAAGGGTTCTTCCCGATTCAGGATAACGGCATTATTCATGGCACCCTCCAGGCCCCGCAATCGTCGTCCTTTGTCAATATGGCCCAGCGCCAGGAGCAGGTCTCTGCCGCAATCCTCAAGGATCCGGCGGTCGAGAGCCTGACCTCCTTCGTCGGGGTTGACGGGACCAACCCGGCACTGAACAGCGCCCGCTTGCAGATCAACCTTAAACCGCTGGATGAACGCGACGACCGCGTCCAGGCCGTTATCTCGCGTCTGCAAAAATCGGTCGACAGCATTCCGGGCATCGAACTGTATCTGCAGCCGACGCAGGACCTGACGATTGATACCACCGTCAGCCGAACCCAGTACCAGTTCACCCTGCAGGCCAACTCGCTCGACGCCCTCAGCACCTGGGTGCCGCAACTGCTGACGCGTCTTCAGGCGCTGCCGCAGCTTTCGGACGTCAGCAGCGACTGGCAGGATAAGGGTCTGGCGGCCTATATCAAGGTTGACCGCGACAGCGCCAGCCGGCTCGGCATCAGCATGGCCGATGTCGATAACGCGCTGTACAACGCCTTCGGCCAGCGGCTGATCTCCACCATTTACACCCAGGCGAACCAGTATCGCGTGGTGCTGGAGCACGACACCCGCGAGACGCCGGGGCTGGCGGCGCTGGATAATATTCGCCTGACCAGCAGCGATGGCGGCATCGTGCCGCTGAAATCCATCGCCAGCGTCGAACAGCGGTTCGCTCCGCTGTCGATTAACCATCTCGATCAGTTCCCGGTGACCACCATCTCGTTTAACGTGCCGGATACCTACTCGCTGGGCGATGCGGTGGAGGCGATCCTCGCCGCCGAACAGGCGCTGGATTTCCCTTCCGAGATCCGCACCCAGTTCCAGGGCAGCACTCTCGCCTTCCAGTCAGCGCTCGGCAATACCGTCTGGCTGGTGGTGGCCGCGGTGGTGGCGATGTATATCGTGCTTGGCGTGCTGTATGAAAGCTTCATCCACCCGATCACCATTCTGTCGACCTTACCGACCGCCGGCGTCGGCGCGCTGCTCTCCCTGTGGCTGGCGGGGAGCGAGCTGGACGTGATCGCGATCATCGGGATTATCCTGCTGATTGGTATCGTCAAGAAAAACGCTATCATGATGATCGACTTTGCGCTGGCCGCCGAGCGCGAGCAGGGTATGCCGCCGCGCGAAGCCATCTACCAGGCCTGCCTGCTGCGTTTCCGCCCGATTCTGATGACCACCCTCGCCGCCCTGCTCGGCGCCTTGCCGCTGATGCTCAGTACCGGCGTCGGCGCCGAACTGCGGCGTCCGCTGGGGATCGGCATGGTCGGCGGTCTGATGTTAAGCCAGGTGCTGACGCTGTTTACCACTCCGGTCATCTACCTGCTCTTCGACCGCCTGTCGCTGTACATTAAAAGCCGCTTCCCGCGACATGAGGAGGAGGCGTAAATGAAGTTTTTTGCCCTCTTCATTTACCGCCCGGTGGCCACGATTTTAATTTCGCTGGCCATCACCCTGTGCGGCGTGCTGGGTTTTCGCCTGCTGCCGGTGGCCCCCCTGCCGCAGGTGGATTTCCCGGTCATCATGATCAGCGCCTCGCTGCCTGGGGCTTCGCCGGAGACCATGGCCTCGTCGGTGGCGACGCCGCTTGAGCGCTCTTTAGGACGCATCGCCGGCGTGTCGGAGATGACCTCCTCCAGTTCGCTGGGCAGCACGCGCATTATTATGCAGTTCAATTTCGACCGCGATATCAACGGCGCGGCCCGCGATGTACAGGCGGCGATCAATGCCGCACAGAGCCTGTTGCCCAGCGGTATGCCAAGCCGCCCAACCTACCGTAAGGCCAACCCGTCCGACGCGCCGATCATGATCCTCACGCTCACCTCGGACACTTACTCCCAGGGCGAGCTGTACGATTTCGCCTCCACCCAGCTGGCACAAACCATTGCCCAAATTGATGGCGTCGGGGACGTGGACGTGGGCGGCAGCTCGCTGCCCGCGGTCCGGGTGGATCTGAACCCGCAGGCGCTGTTTAACCAGGGCGTTTCGCTGGACGCGGTGCGCACCGCCATCTCCGATGCTAACGTGCGCAAGCCGCAGGGCGCGCTGGAGGACCACAGCCAGCGCTGGCAGGTACAAACCAACGATGAGCTGAAAACCGCTGCGGAATATCAGCCGCTGATCGTGCACTACAACAACGGCTCAGCGGTTCGCCTCAGCGACGTCGCCACCATCAGCGATTCGGTACAGGATGTGCGCAACGCCGGGATGACCAACGCCAAACCGGCGATTTTGCTGATGATCCGCAAACTGCCGGAAGCCAACATCATCCAGACGGTGGACAGCATTCGCGCCCGCCTGCCGGAGCTGCAGCAGACCATTCCGGCGGCCATCGACCTGCAAATTGCCCAGGACCGCTCACCGACCATCCGCGCCTCGCTGGAGGAGGTGGAACAGACGCTGGTTATCTCGGTAGCGCTGGTGATCCTCGTGGTGTTCTTGTTCCTGCGCTCCGGCCGGGCGACGCTGATCCCCGCGGTAGCGGTTCCGGTGTCGCTGATTGGGACCTTCGCGGCGATGTATCTGTGCGATTTCAGCCTCAATAACCTGTCGCTGATGGCCCTGACCATCGCCACCGGTTTTGTGGTGGATGACGCCATCGTGGTGCTGGAAAACATCTCCCGCCATCTTGAAGCCGGCATGAAACCGCTGCAGGCAGCGCTGCAAGGTAGCCGCGAAGTCGGCTTTACCGTGCTGTCAATGAGCCTGTCGCTGGTGGCGGTCTTTTTACCGTTGCTGCTGATGGGCGGGTTGCCGGGGCGGTTGTTGCGTGAATTTGCGGTGACTCTGTCGGTGGCGATCGGCATTTCGCTGGCGGTCTCCCTCACGCTGACGCCGATGATGTGCGGCTGGCTGCTTAAGAGCAGCAAACCGTCTCAGCCGACGCGCAACCGTGGTTTTGGCCGGGTACTGGTCGCGATTCAGGGCGGCTACGGCACCTCGTTGAAGTGGGTACTCAAACACAGCCGCATTACCGGGCTGGTGCTGCTGGGCACCATCGCGCTGAGCGTCTGGCTCTATATTTCGATTCCGAAAACCTTCTTTCCGGAGCAGGATACCGGCGTGCTGATGGGCGGTATTCAGGCCGACCAAAGCATCTCCTTCCAGGCGATGCGCGGCAAGCTGCAAGACTTTATGAAAATCATCCGTGAAGACCCGGCGGTGGATAACGTGACCGGTTTTACCGGTGGCTCAAGGGTCAACAGCGGGATGATGTTTATCACCCTTAAATCCCGTGACCAACGGCACGAGACGGCGCAGCAAATTATCGACCGGCTGCGGCAAAAACTGGCGAAAGAGCCGGGGGCCAATCTGTTTTTAATGGCGGTTCAGGATATTCGCGTCGGCGGCCGTCAGGCCAACGCCAGCTACCAGTACACGCTGCTGTCAGACGACCTTGCGGCGCTGCGTGAATGGGAGCCAAAGATCCGTAAAGCCCTCGCCGCCCTGCCGGAACTGGCGGACGTTAACTCGGACCAGCAGGATAACGGCGCGGAAATGGACCTTATCTACGATCGCGATACCATGTCGCGGTTGGGGATCAGCGTCCAGGACGCCAACAGCCTGCTGAATAACGCCTTCGGTCAGCGGCAGATCTCGACGATTTACCAACCCCTGAACCAGTATAAAGTGGTGATGGAGGTGGACCCGGTGTATACCCAGGACGTCAGCGCGCTGGATAAGATGTTTGTCATCAACAGCGAAGACAAACCTATCCCGCTGTCCTACTTCGCCAAATGGCAGCCGGCCAACGCGCCGCTGTCGGTGAACCACCAGGGACTGTCGGCAGCGTCGACGATCGCCTTTAACCTGCCAACCGGTAAATCCCTGTCGGAAGCCAGCGAGGCCATCGACCGCACCATGACCCAGCTTGGAGTGCCCTCCAGCGTGCGCGGCTCCTTTGCCGGCACCGCCCAGGTGTTCCAGGAGACCATGAATTCGCAGGTCATTTTGATTCTTGCCGCCATTGCGACGGTGTATATCGTGCTCGGGATCTTGTACGAGAGCTACGTGCACCCGTTAACGATCCTCTCCACCCTGCCCTCGGCGGGCGTGGGGGCGCTGCTGGCGCTGGAGTTATTTGGCGCGCCGTTCAGCCTGATCGCGCTTATCGGCATTATGCTATTAATTGGGATAGTGAAGAAAAACGCCATCATGATGGTCGACTTTGCTCTGGATGCCCAGCGCAACGGCAATCTCACGCCGGAAGAGGCCATTTTCCAGGCCTGTCTGCTGCGATTCCGCCCGATTATGATGACCACCCTGGCGGCGCTGTTCGGCGCACTGCCGCTGGTGCTATCCGGCGGCGACGGTTCGGAACTGCGTCAGCCACTGGGGATCACCATTGTCGGCGGGCTGGTCATGAGCCAGCTGCTAACGCTCTACACCACGCCGGTGGTCTATCTGTTCTTCGACCGTCTGCGGTTACGTTTTTCGCGCAAATCCAACCAGCCGGTAAGCGATTAACATGACAGAACTGCCCGCCAGCGTACGCTGGCAACTCTGGATAGTGGCTTTCGGCTTCTTTATGCAGTCGCTGGATACCACTATCGTCAACACCGCCCTCCCCTCCATGGCCCGCAGCCTGGGGGAGAGTCCGCTACACATGCATATGGTGGTGGTTTCCTACGTGCTGACGGTGGCGATCATGCTGCCCGCCAGCGGCTGGCTGGCGGACCGGGTCGGCGTGCGCAATATTTTCTTCAGCGCCATTGTGCTGTTTACCCTCGGCTCCCTGTTTTGCGCCCAGGCTAACACGCTCGATCAGCTGGTCATGGCCCGGGTGCTGCAAGGGGTTGGCGGCGCGATGATGGTGCCCGTAGGTCGCCTGACAGTGATGAAAATCGTCCCGCGTTCGCAATATATGGCGGCCATGACCTTCGTGACCCTCCCCGGCCAGGTCGGGCCGCTGCTCGGTCCGGCCCTCGGCGGTATCCTGGTAGAGTATGCCTCCTGGCACTGGATCTTTTTAATCAACATCCCGGTGGGGATTATCGGCGCCATCGCCACCCTGTGGCTGATGCCGAACTACACCTTACAAACCCGGCGTTTTGATATTTTTGGCTTTATTTTGCTGGCGGCGGGAATGGCCACGTTGACTCTCGCCCTCGACGGTAAAAAAGGACTGGGGATTTCTCCGCTGCTGCTCAGCGCGCTGGTGGTCATTGGCGTCGCCTCAATCCTGCTCTATCTGTGGTACGCCCGGGACAACGATAACGCGCTGTTCAGCCTGAAGCTGTTTCGCAACCGCACCTTCTCCCTCGGGCTCGGCGGGAGCTTTGCCGGGCGCATCGGTAGCGGCATGCTGCCTTTTATGACCCCGGTATTCCTGCAAATTGGCCTCGGCTTCACGCCGTTCCACGCCGGGCTGATGATGATTCCGATGGTCCTCGGCAGCATGGGGATGAAGCGCATTGTGGTGCAGGTGGTGAACCGCTTTGGTTACCGCCGCGTGCTGGTGGTGGCGACCCTCGGCCTGGCGCTGGTCAGCCTGCTGTTTATGGCCGTTGCGCTGGCGGGCTGGTACTGGCTGCTGCCGGTGGTGCTGGTATTGCAAGGCATGATCAACTCCAGCCGTTTCTCCTCAATGAATACTCTGACCCTGAAAGACCTGCCGGATGAGCTGGCCAGCAGCGGCAACAGCCTGTTGTCGATGATCATGCAGCTGTCGATGAGTATCGGCGTCACCATCGCCGGGATCCTGCTCGGGATGTTCGGCCAGCAGCATCTGAGCGCCGACCCGGCAACCGTTCATCAGGTCTTCTTCTATACCTATCTGTGCATGGCGGCGATCATTGCGCTCCCGGCGTTTATTTTTTCCCGTGTGCCGGACGAGACCGGCAGCAACACCACCATCGCCCGTCGTAGCCGTCATAAAAGGAGTGAGCCGTGAAGTACTGGCGTCCGGGGATTACCGGCAAACTGTTTCTGGCCATTTTAGCCACCTGTATCGTGCTGCTTATCAGCATGCACTGGGCGGTGCGCATCAGCTTTGAACGGGGGTTCATCGACTATATCAAGCGCGGTAACGAACAGCGCCTGACCCTGCTGGGCGATGCGCTGAGCGAGCAGTACTCCCTGCACGGCAGCTGGAAATTCCTGCGCAACAACGATCGCTTTATTTTCCAGATCTTAAAATCGTTTGACCGCGAGAGCGACGATCGTGCCTCCGGCGGACGCCGAATGAACGGCGGCGGATCGCCCTACGATCGCCCCGGCCACGATGGCCCGCCGCCAGAAGGCCCACCCGACGGACCACCGGGCGGCCCACGCGGTCCCGGCCCGGATATGCCGCCGCACGGCTGGCGCACCATGTTCTGGGTTGTCGACCAGAAAGGCCGGGTGCTGGTCGGCCCGCCGGAAAAGCTGCCGGAAGATGGCACCCGACGCGACATTATGGTCAACGGCGTGCGGGTCGGCATGGTGGTGGCCTCGCCGGTTGAGCGCCTGACGCGCAATACCGATATCAATTTCGATCGCCAGCAAAAGCGCACCAGCTGGCTGATTGTCGCCCTCGCCACATTGCTGGCGGCGCTGGCGACCTTCCCGCTGGCCCGCGGCCTGCTGGCACCGGTGAAACGGCTGGTTGAAGGGACCCATCGTCTGGCGGCGGGGGATTTCAGCACCCGCGTTACCGCCACCAGCAGCGACGAGCTTGGCCGTCTGGCGCAGGATTTTAACCAGCTTGCCAGCACCCTTGAACGCAACCAGCAGATGCGCCGCGATCTGATGGCGGATATCTCCCATGAGCTGCGCACTCCGCTGGCGGTACTGCGCGGCGAACTGGAAGCGATTCAGGACGGCGTGCGTAAATTCACCCCAGACTCCATTACCTCACTGCAGGCTGAAGTCGCCACCCTCACCAAACTGGTGGACGATCTGCACCAGCTGTCGATGTCCGATGAAGGCGCGCTGGCCTATCAGAAAACCTCGGTCGACATCATTACCCTGCTGGAAGTGGCGGCGGGCGCTTTCCGCGAACGTTTTGCCAGCCGGGGGCTGAGCATCAAGGTGTCGCTGCCGGAAAGCGCGATGATTTTTGGCGATGGCGATCGCCTGATGCAGCTGTTTAATAACCTGCTGGAAAACAGCCTCCGCTATACCGATAGCGGCGGACAGCTGCTGATCAGCGCCAGCCAGAGCGGTCAACGCCTGATTCTGGATTTCGCCGACAGCGGTCCGGGGGTCAGCGACCAGCAGCTGGAGCGGCTGTGCGAACGTTTTTATCGCGCCGAAGGTTCTCGCAATCGTGCCAGTGGCGGCTCTGGGCTGGGGCTGGCGATCTGTGTCAATATTGTGGCTGCCCATGGCGGCAGCTTACGCGCCGACCATTCGCCTTTTGGCGGGGTTAGCATTAAAGTTGAGTTACCACTGGAACGTGATATATCGAGAGACGTATGAGTGAATTACCTGTTGATGAAAATACCCCACGCATTCTTGTCGTGGAAGATGAACCCAAACTGGGTCAGTTGCTGCTCGACTATCTGCTCGCAGCAGGTTATGCACCGACGCTGATTAATCACGGCGATCAGGTCCTGCCTTACGTTCGTCAAACCCCGCCGCATCTCATCCTGCTGGATCTGATGCTGCCGGGTACCGATGGTCTGACCCTGTGCCGGGAGATCCGTCGCTTCTCCGATGTGCCGGTGGTGATGGTCACCGCCAAAATTGAGGAGATCGACCGGCTGCTGGGGCTGGAAATTGGCGCCGATGATTATATCTGCAAGCCCTACAGCCCACGTGAAGTGGTGGCGCGGGTGAAAACCATTCTTCGCCGCTGCAAGCCGCGCCGGGATCTGCAGGCGCTGGATGCGGAAAGCCCGCTGATCGTCGATGAAGGCCGTTTTCAGGCATCATGGCGCGATAAGCTGCTGGATCTGACCCCTGCCGAGTTCCGCCTGCTAAAAACCCTCTCCCAGGAGCCGGGCAAGGTCTTCTCGCGCGAGCAGCTGCTTAACCACCTGTATGATGATTACCGCGTGGTGACCGACCGCACCATCGACAGCCATATCAAAAACCTGCGGCGCAAGCTGGAGTCGCTGGACACCGAACAGTCGTTTATTCGTGCGGTATATGGCGTCGGCTATCGTTGGGAAGCGGACGCCTGCCGGCTGGCGTAGTGAGCCGCCTGCCCGACTATTCCCGGTGGCGCTGTGCTGACCGGCTACAGGTTTTTGCAACCCGGTAGCCCCGCCTCCGGGGAAACGTCCGCGCCAACGGCCACGACCTTGCGCATTGATTAAACCCGACGGTTTACTCCCCTCCTCCACAGCGCTACAATGCCCGCCCTTAATGTGTGGGCACTCTCCCTGCGAGAGCGTCTCCCCAACTCGCCGCATCAGGTGTGGCGAATCTGACCTGTCATCAGAACGAGAAAATCATGTTTAAACCGGAACTCCTTTCCCCGGCGGGAACGCTGAAAAATATGCGTTACGCTTTCGCTTATGGCGCCGATGCCGTTTATGCTGGCCAGCCGCGTTACTCTCTGCGCGTGCGCAACAATGAATTCAACCACGAAAACCTGCAGCTGGGCATCAATGAAGCGCATCAGCAGGGCAAAAAATTCTACGTGGTGGTCAATATCGCGCCGCATAACGCCAAGCTGAAAACCTTCATTCGCGACCTCAAGCCGGTGGTGGATATGGGGCCGGACGCGCTGATCATGTCCGATCCCGGTTTAATCATGCTGGTGCGCGAGCACTTCCCAGAAATGCAGATCCACCTGTCGGTCCAGGCCAACGCCGTAAACTGGGCGACGGTTAAATTCTGGCAGCAGATGGGCCTCAGCCGGGTGATTCTTTCCCGCGAGCTGTCGCTGGATGAAATTGCCGAGATCCGCAGCCAGGTTCCCGAGATGGAAATTGAGATTTTCGTCCACGGCGCCCTGTGCATGGCCTACTCCGGCCGCTGCCTGCTTTCGGGCTATATCAACAAGCGCGACCCGAACCAGGGTACCTGCACCAATGCCTGCCGCTGGGAATATAACGTTTCGGAAGGCAAAGAAGATATCGTCGGCAACATCGTCCACCAGCAGGAGCCGATTCCGGTTCAGACCGTCGAGCCCACCCTGGGCGTCGGCGCGCCGACCGACAAGGTGTTTATGATTGAGGAAGCAAAACGTCCGGGCGAATACATGACCGCCTTCGAAGACGAACACGGCACCTACATCATGAACTCCAAGGACCTGCGCGCCATTGCGCACGTTGAACGCCTGACCCAAATGGGCGTGCATTCGCTGAAAATCGAAGGCCGAACCAAATCCTTCTACTACTGCGCGCGCACCGCTCAGGTTTACCGCAAAGCCATCGACGATGCCGCCGCCGGCAAACCGTTTGATGAAAGCCTGCTGGAAACTCTGGAAGGGCTGGCCCACCGCGGCTATACCGAAGGCTTCCTGCGCCGTCATACCCATGACGACTACCAGAACTACGAGTACGGCTATTCCCTCTCCGAACGCCAGCAGTTTGTCGGTGAATTTACCGGCGAGCGCAATGGTCAACTGGCGGCCGTGGCGGTGAAAAATAAGTTCTCCGTCGGTGACAGCCTGGAGCTGATGACGCCGCAGGGCAATGTCAATTTCACCCTCGAACATATGGTGAATGCCAAAGGCGAAGCGATGCCGGTCGCCCCTGGCGATGGCTATACCGTCTGGCTGCCGGTTCCGGAAGAGATGGAGCTGCAATACGCGCTGCTGATGCGTAACTTTGCCGGACAGAGCACCCGTAACCCGCACGGGAACTAAGGTACCCTGAATAATTCGAGCTGCAGGCAGCAAAACCAACTGACATGCAACTTGAAATAAGATGGTTTAGTAGGGTTATTTTTTCACGGAATAAAGATATTAGAAACGGATCACACACCGCTTCGCTTGAAGCGGGTATCATCCATTCTGCTGAAAAACATAACCCATAAATGCTAGCTGTACCAGGAACCACCTCCTTAGCCTGCGTAATCTCCCTTACGCGGGCTTATTTTTTTCCCCTCTGCTACAACCCAGGCCTGTCGTACTTCTCACGATAAGTGGTGCAAAATATCCATCCCCGGCGTCATGCGGTACACTTTCTGCATCTTGTGCAAAAAGGAAGCCATACCCATGTCCACGTTTCCAGCCAGCTTACTGATTCTCAACGGCAAAGGGGCGAACGACCCCCAGCTACGTGAAGCAATCACCCTGTTACGCGAAGAAGGCGTCGACATCCATGTCCGCGTGACCTGGGAAAAAGGCGATGCCGTCCGGTATGTCGACGAGGCCATACAGCTTGAGGTCGGTACGGTGATTGCTGGCGGCGGTGATGGCACCATCAATGAAGTCGCCACCGCGCTGGTTCAGCGTGAATGTCAGGCCGCGCTCGGGATTTTGCCGCTGGGCACCGCCAACGACTTCGCCACCAGCGTCGGCATCCCGCAGGATTTAGCCAGCGCGCTGAAGCTGGCGATTATTGGCCGTGACGTGGCGATAGACGTCGCGCGGGTTAACGACAAGACCGGCTTTATTAATATGGCCACCGGCGGTTTTGGTACCCGGATCACCACCGAAACGCCGGAAAAACTCAAAGCCGCGCTCGGCGGCATCTCCTATCTGATTCATGGCCTGATGCGCATGGATACCCTGAAACCCGACCGCTGCGAAATTCGCGGCGAGAATTTCAGCTGGCAAGGGAACGCGCTGGTGATCGGTATCGGCAACGGTCGTCAGGCCGGCGGCGGCCAGCAGCTCTGCCCGCAGGCGCTGATTAACGACGGCCTGCTGCACGTGCGGGTCTTTACCGGCGAAGAGCTCCTTCCGGCGCTGTTCACCACCCTGGCGAATCCCGACAACTCCCCGAACCTGGTGGATGGCGTATCGTCATGGTTTGAGATTTCCGCCCCCCATGAGATGACGTTTAACCTCGACGGTGAACCGCTCAGCGGCACACATTTCCGCATGGAAGTGCTGCCCGGCGCCCTGCGCTGCCGCCTGCCGCCGGACTGTGCATTGCTGAAATAACTCAAATTGCGCCGGTGCCTCATCCCTGATGCACCGGCATACTCCTCAGTAGGCGGCCACTTCGCGCGCCATCTCCCGGGTATAGCGCTGGCTGGCGGTAACCAGCATTTGCGTATAGGCCGTCTGCGCATCACCGTTGACCAGAGCATCCACCGTCAGCGTCTCAAGGATTTTGCCGTGCTGCATCACCGCCACCTTCTGGCACAGATGCGCTATCACCCCTAAATCATGGGTCACCATCAGATAGGTTAGGCGGGACTCCTGCTGCAGCTCCGCCAGTAGATTGAGGATTTCGGCCTGCACGGATACGTCCAGCGCCGAGGTCGGCTCATCCAGCAGCAGCACCTGCGGCTCCAGAATCAGCGCCCGGGCGATAGCCACTCGCTGGCGCTGACCGCCGGAAAGCTGGTGCGGATAACGGTCACGAAAAGCGCGGTTCAGCCCCACCCGATCCAGCAGGGTATTCACCCGCCGGTCGCGATCGCCGATGCCGTGGATCTGCAGCGGCTCTTCGAGGATATCACCGATGGTATGCCGCGGATGCAGCGATCCGTAGGGGTCCTGAAACACCATCTGCACCTGCCGACAGCGCTCGCGGCGAATCTGATGATCCAGCGCGTGGCCGTCGATCGACAGCGCGCCCTGCCAGTGGGTGAACAGCCCCGCCAGGCACTTCAGCACGGTGGTCTTCCCGGAACCGGACTCTCCCACCAGCCCGTAAATCTCCCCCGGCTGCACCTGAAAACTGACGTCGTACAGCACCTGGTTACGCTTCTCACCTTCGCCAAACACCAGGTTCAGGTTGTTAACTTCAATCATCATCCGCTCCTTATTCCGTAAGCCAGCTGGCCTGGCGCTGTAGCACCGGCAGCACCGGGCGACGATGTTGCATATCCGGTAACGCGTTAATCAGCCCCTGCGTGTAGGGATGGCGGGCGTTATCGAGTTCGTTGGCCGCAATGGACTCCACCACCCGTCCGGCGTACATCACCAGCACCCGGTCGCAAAAACTGCGCACCAGGTTGATGTCGTGGCTGATAAAAATCAGCCCCAGCCCGCGCGACTTGACGAGGTCATCGAGCAGCCCCAGCACCTGCAGGCGCACGGAGACGTCCAGCGCCGACGTCGGTTCATCGGCGATGATCAGCTCCGGGTCGGTGATTAACATCATGGCGATCATGATCCGCTGCCCCTGGCCGCCGGAAATTTCGTGCGGATACAGGCGGTAGACCCGCTGCGGATCGCGGATACGCACGACGTCCAGCATCTCCAGCGCTTTGGCTCTGGCCTGCGCTTTACGCCCGGGGTTGTGGGTCAGCCAGGCTTCGGCCACCTGATCCCCGACGCACACCACCGGGTTCAGCGAGTATTTCGGGTCCTGCATAATCATCGAGATGCGCTTGCCGCGGATGGTGCGCATTTGCGCTTCGCTCTGCTGACGCAAATCGATATCGCCAAACTGCATGCGGCTGGCGGTGATCCGCGCCTTTTTCGGGTGCAGATGCAGCAGCGCCCGCCCGACGGTGGATTTTCCCGAGCCGGACTCCCCGACAATCGCCAGTTTTTCCCGGCCCAGTTGGAAGGAGACGCCGCGCACCGCATGGGTCACCGCGCCGCCGTTGACAAAATCGACGCACAGATCGCCGACGTCGAGTAGTGGTGCATTATTCGCTGCGAGGATCGAGGATGTCACGTAAGCCATCTCCTAAGAAGTTGAATGCCAGGCTGTTAATCAGAATCGCCAGCCCCGGAATCGTTACTACCCACCAGCACTCCATCATGTAGGTGCGCCCGCTGGAGATCATCGCCCCCCACTCCGGCTCCGGCGGCTGCGCGCCAAGGCCGAGGAAGCCCAGACCGGCGGCGGTCAAAATAATCCCGGCCATATTCATGGTGATGCGGATAATCACCGACGGCAGGCACAGCGGGACGATGTGTTTCCACAGCACCCGCGCCGGAGAAGCGCCCTGCAAACGCACGGCGGAGATAAAATCCGCCTGGCGCAGCGACAGGGTTTCAGCCCGCGCCAGACGCGCAATCGGCGGCCACGCAGTCAGGGTGATGGCAATCACCACATGCTCCAGCCCCGGGCCTAATGCCGCCACAAACGCCAGCGCCAGCACCAGGCTCGGGAAGGAGATGAAGATATCGGTCACCCGCATCAGCACCATATCCACCTTGCCACCGAAGTAACCGGCGCTCACCCCCAGCAGCAGGCCCAGCGGCCCAACGGTGACCGACACCAGCAGCACGATATACAGAGTGATCCGCGAACCGTAGACCAGGCGGCTGAAGATATCGCGGCCAAACTCATCGGTGCCGAACCAGTGTTGGGCATCCGGCGCGCTGAGCGCATTGTTCAGATCCTGAACCAGCGGGTTGTAGGGGGCGATCCACGGGGCGAAAATCGCCACGATCAGCAGCAGGCTGATAATCCCGCCGCCCACCGCCGTCAGCGGGTTGCGCGCCATTTTACCGATGAATCCGGCGCCCCACGCCAGGGTGCGCATAACCCGCCGGCGGCCTTCAGTACCGCCGCGTTGCAGCGGCGTCTCCAGAGAAACGGTCATGATTTGGTCCTCGGGTCAAAGCATTGATACAACATGTCAGAGAGCAGGTTGAGCATGACGAAGATCACCCCGACCAGCAGCACGCAGCCCATCACCGCATTCATGTCGCCCAGCAACAGGCTGCCGGTCAGATAAGAGCCGAAGCCCGGCCACGAGAAGACGGTTTCAATCAGCACCGCCCCTTCCAGCAAGGCGCCGTAGGCCAGCGCCACCACGGTGAGCAGCTGTACCAGGATATTGCGGAACGCGTGATTCCAGATAACCTGGCGCTCGGTTAAGCCCTTCACCCTGGCGGTGATAATGAACTCCTGAGACAGCTGCGCCAGCATAAAGCTGCGGGTCATGCGGCTGATGTAGGCCAGCGAGTGAAAGCCCAGTAAAGAGGCCGGCAGGATCAGGTGGTTGATGGCGTTCCAGAACACCTGGCTGTTGCCCGCCAGCAGCGCGTCGACGGTCATCAACCCGGTGCGTCGCGGCACGATGCCGTCGAGGCCGAGATCCACCCGTCCGGCACCACCGACCCATCCCAGCCAGGCATAGAACACCAGCAGCCCCACCATCCCGACCCAGAAGATCGGCGTCGAATAGCCAGCGAGGCTGATAATACGCACCACGTAATCGCTCAGGCTGTTGCGCCGCGCCGCCGCCAGCACGCCCAGCGGAATGCCGAGACCGGCGCCGACGATAATCGCCATGGTCGCCAGTTCCATGGTGGCCGGGAAGACGCGGATAATATCGTCCATCACCGGTTTACCGGTCAGCAACGCATTGCCTAAATCGCCGTGCATCAGGTTGTAGAAGTAGATCGCAAACTGCGTGGGCAGCGAGCGGTCAAAGCCCATCTGCTGATAGACCTGTTGATAGGTGCTCTGATCGGCATCCGGGCCAACAATCGCCAGCACCGGGTCGATAGGCATCACCCGGCCGATGGTGAAGGTCAGCAGCAGCAGGCCAAACAGGGTGATCGCGACCTGCAGCAGACGGGTTGAAAAGCGCCGGGCGCGAGAGCCGGGGGAAAACAGCATGGTGCTCATCCTTTCTCTCCTTCGCTGACTTTATAGACGTCGCGTAAAAAAGTGGTGGCGGAGGGGTGCGGCTGATAGTCCTTGACCTCATGACGCACCACCACCGAATCCACCATTTGTGACAACGGGATCAGGGCCGGCACCAGTTGGTCGTAGCGGGTCTGAATCGCCTGGTAGTCAGCGACCTGTTTTTGCGGATCGCGTTCGAGCAACGCGCGGTCGATCATCTCGTTGAGCGGCTTATCGTAGAAACCGGT
Source organism: Enterobacter sp. JUb54 (assembly GCF_014298075.1). GTDB lineage: Bacteria > Pseudomonadota > Gammaproteobacteria > Enterobacterales > Enterobacteriaceae > Klebsiella > Klebsiella lignicola. Next base: position 434,759 of record NZ_CP060418.1, on the reverse strand, counting down.
ACGCCAGCCCTGGAAGTTGGTCAGCCGGGCGGCATCGCTGTTATCCGGGTTGTAGACCAGCGCGCGCAGGCTGGAGTGCGGATGCGGCTCCATGCCGCTGCCGCCGCGGCCCACCAGCAGGTCGAACTGACGCTCGCGCATCGCGCCGTAGATCTGGTTGCCGGTACCGGTGATGATTTTGGCGTTAATGCCCGCCTGCATCAGCGTCGACTGTACGGCGATAGCAATGTTGAGGAACGGCTGGTCGGACAGCACCCGCAAGGTGGTGTCAAACCCGTCGGGATAGCCGGCTTCGGCCAGCAGTTTTTTCGCCCGAGGAATATCCAGCCGGTAGCCAGGGTCCGGCAGCGTCGAGGGCATCCCCGCTTTGATTGGGCGCTGATGCAGCACGCCATAGCCCGGCATCAGCGCTTTATTTATGCCCTGATAGTCAATCAGATAGCGCAGCGCCTCACGCACTTTCGGGTTGGCGAAATGCGGCTCCTTCATGCTCATCGCCACGTAGTACATCGTCCCGCGCTGAACCGCATCGATGCTCAGAGCCGGGTCATGGCGCAGCGCGTTGATATCCGACACCGCCATATTGCTGGCAATATCCAGATCGCCCTTCTCAACCATCAGACGCAGCGTTTGCGACTCCTGGAAATGGCGCAGCACCACCCGGCTCATCTTCGCCTCACCGCGCCAGTAGTTCGGGTTACGCTGCATGCGCAGGACATCTTTGGCCTGCCAGGTTTCCAGCATAAACGGCCCGGAACCGGCTTCGTGGGTGGTCAGCCAGCGGTTGCCCCAGTCGTTATCCTTCTCGTGGCTTTGCACCGTTTTGCTGTCGAGCACGCCGAGATTGCCCAGCGCGCCCAGCGAGTAAAGCACCAGCTGTGGGTCGTTGGCTTTCGGCAGAGCGATTTGCAGGGTGTAGTCATCCAGCGCCGTCACCTGCTTATCGATGTTATCTTTGCTAAAGCCGTACGATTTCCACACCGAAGCCTGGGCAAGATTGAGGTGCAGGATACGCCGCATCGACCACACCACATCCGCCGCGGTAAGCGGGTTACCCGAGTGAAATTTTACGTCCTTGCGCAGGTGGAAAGTCAGGGCACTGCCGTCCGGGGCAATGTCCCAGGACTCCGCCAGCGCCGGGCGCACATGGGTCAGTTGCTGCGGGTCAAGCTCCACCAGCGAATCGTAGAGGTTAACCACGATCCCCACCACTTCGTTGCCGGTCATCGCCGCCGGGTCGAGGGTGAGCAGGTTATTCATGTTCATGCCGATAATGAGCTGGTCGGGCGGCGTTTTGGCGTACGCCCCCCCACCCCCCATACTTATGGCGAGCGCGAGTAAACACGCTCCCATCAGGGAAGTTCTTTTCATGTCGGTATCGCCTGTAGGGTACGCCCGCCGTCGCCCGTGCCTGCGGTTACGCTGCACGAGCAAGGAGGGCTGGTTTTATTGTTATAGGGCGCTGCTGGTTATGGCTCAGTCGTGGCTGACGGTATGCGCTTCAATCCAGTTAAAGTTGATATCTTCGCCAAGGCCCGGACGTTGGGACAAATGCACAAAGCCCTCGTCGTCCATCGGGTCGACGATGCTGTTCAGGTACGCCGCCGGCTGGTCATAATCGAGGAACGGGTGCAGTAAACCGCGCTCGTACCAGCGACAGTTGCGGATCGCCCCGACCACCGCGAGGCTCGCGGCGCCGTTGCCGTGAACTTCGCAATCCATGCCGAAGGATTCCGCCAGCGCCGCCACCTTCATGGTTGGCGTAATCCCGCCCACGCCATTGGCCCCGGCACGCAGAATGTCGCAGGCGCCGGCCTTGACCCACTCCGCACGCATATGGTGTTTGCCGCCGAAGCTTTCCGGGCCGACGATCGGGATGGTCAGATTTTCAGCCAGCCAGGCGTAGGACGACATAGAGTCCTCTTCCATCGGCTCTTCAAACCATGCGAAGTCGAGTTTTTCCAGCTCCTTACCGATCCATAACGCCTCGGCGCGGCTGTACCAGTGGTAGCCGTCGATCATTAAATCAATGTCTGGCCCCACCGCTTCCCGCACCGCCGCGCAGGCTTTGATATCCATTTTCGGGTTCGGCGCAAAGGAGACCGGCGGCATCCAGGTATGCAGCTTGATGGCTTTATAGCCGCGGGCGACCAACTGTTCCGCGAAGTCCGCGTACTCCTGCGGCGTGGAGAGCCCGCCGGGCAGATCGTCGCCGCACATGGTGCTGCCGTAGGCCAGCACCTTATCGCGATAGCCGCCAAGCAGCTTATAGACCGGCATATTGAGTTTACGGCCAATCAGATCCCACAGCGCCTGCTCGATAAATGACAACGCGCGTTCGGTCAGCTGGTGCGCGCTGCCGCGCTGCCAGTGGTTGAGATCCTGCCAGATGCGCTCACGGTTAAAGGGGTCCTGCCCCACCAGCACTTTGCGAAAGAAGGTATTCACCACAAACGGCCGCACGATCTCCGGCGGCGAGAAGGAGAAGCCCTGGCTGCCGTCATCGGCAGTAATGGTCAGCATCGCCATTTTCGCCATGCTCTCTGCCCCGGGATGAGAGTGACCGGCGCTGTCGGAGACCCGACGGGTGGGATACTCAAAAACGGTCACGTTTACAGATTCAATTTTCATTATTAGTCCTTAGTACAGAGCACCTGAACGCATTCACCTGAAATGGGCGCAACAGAGTAAATCCGGAAAAACGGGCTCGTTTAATTGAAAAAGCGTTTCAATTACTAATCTAAGCACAAATTTGTAACACTGCCTCGGACAAATTCCGCTAAGCAACGGCAGAAATTTGGGCATTGGCACGACAAGGCGTGATTGTTTTCACAAAAGAGGGGCGAAATGTGATGGCGGTCGACAGGGCGTTTGAGAGCGGTGAGCGCAGCACGATGGGACGAACAGACCGTTTACATCGCCAGGGATGCCGCGCTCACCAGAAGGGTCGTTATCCTGCGGCCAGCACCGGCTCAGATTGCCGCTGCAGCCACTCGGTTAACGAATGATGACGGGCCACGGCGCCGTTAAAGCGCGGATGCTGGCAATCCGACGCCACAACCACCGTTGGAATACCTGCCGCCTGCGCGGCACAAAAACCATGATAGCTGTCTTCAAACACCAGGCACTGTCCGGCGCTCAGGCCGAGCCTGCGCAGAGTTGACAGGTACACCGCCGGATGCGGTTTTCCCCACTCATCGTCATCGGCGCTGGAAATCACGTCAAAGTACGGCCGCAGGGACAGCTTATCCAGCACCGCGGAAATCACCTGATGGGACGATGAGGTCGCCAGCGCAATGCGGTAACCCTGCTGGCGAGCATAGGCGAAGACCTCGTCAACGCCGCGCATCGCCTGGCCTTCTGCAGCGATCAGCCCGGTGATGCGGCCTAAAATGAGCGGCTCCAGCTGGTCAGGGGTGAGCGCCAGCCGGCAGTGCTGACACCACACCCGGGCAATGTCATCCAGCCGTTTGCCCTTGGTCAGAGCTTCGCATTCGCTCTCGCTGACCGTGGCGCCCAGGCTGGCCAGCGCTTCCCTCTGCGCCCGGCGCCACAGCGCTTCTGAATCAATAATGACGCCATCCATGTCAAAAATAACCGCTTTCATGCTTAGCTTCTCTCTTCTGACCGGGCGGATATGACCGCCATATTCGCCCGGTAACGACAATCAGGAAAACTCGACGCGCTTGCCGGCAGAGTCCGGCGCTACGGTAAAGCCCGGCTGCTCAACACGGATAAAGGCGCAGAGGAAAAAGGCCAGCACGTACAGTGCGGTGTAGGCCACCACCACGCCGATGGTGCTGAAGTATGGCAGCAGCACCACCGCAATGGCCGGTGCCAGGAAGTTGGACAGCCCCGCCGACAGGTTATAAACCGAGATAGCCGCCCCTTTGTGCTTCGGCTCCAGCGCCGGGAATACCGCCGCCATCGGCACAAACGCCGCCACAAAAATCCCCAGCGCAATCGCCGGTATCAGCGCCATCGCGAAGTTATGGCCGAAGTGCTGCGGAATGTAGTAAAACGCCAGGCTCGACAGCGCCATCCCGATACAGCCAAACCAGCGCACCACCCGGATCCAGCCCAGCTTTTCACCGAGGATCCCCCACAGCACGTTGGAGAAAATAGTGGTGAAGAAGAACGCCGCCCACACCTGAAGCCACTCGGAGGTGGTAAAGCCCAGCTCATCGACAAACATCAGCGGCATAATTACCGCAAAACCGAACAGCGACAGGGTGTTGATAATCCGCACCATGCTGGAGAGCAAAATATTGCGGTTGGTATAGAGCAGCGTCGCCGCGCGGCCCAGCTCGGCAAACTTCTCGCGGGTAGTGAGATTTTGCATATGCCGCGGTGTCTCAATGTGGCGCAGCGACACCAGGGCGACGATGCCGCCGGTCACGCAGAATACCAGCGCCAGCCATAACGTCCCCAGTTCACCAATATGCGGGATCGTAAAGCTCGGAATATAGCTGCCGAACACGCCAATCCCGATGGAATAGACCGCCCAGAACCAGCCCAACGCCGAACTGGCGCCTTCGCTCTTCACGTTATGGATGATGGCGACGATAAAGGAGTAGAGGAACAGCGGATAGGCAAAGCCACGAATGCCGTAGAACAACAGGATCAGCGGATAGTTGGCATGCCCGAGGCCGAATACCAGGAACAGCACATGGAACACGCACCACAACACGAAGCCAATCAGCATCGTTTTTTGCGGGGTGATAATTTCGGCGACCACACCCGAGATCCACGCCGATAACGCGGCGGCAAGGCCATACAGCGTAAAGGCGAAGGAGGCCTGGGCCGGCGTAAAGCCCAACTCCTTGATGTAGTGTGACAGGAAAGCCAGTTCAAACCCGTCGCCGGTCATGAACACGGCGATAGCGATGTATCCCCATATCAGATTCAGCGGCAAACCGAACCACTGGTTGTTATTCACGGACATAATGACCTCGTTTCTAGGGTGCAGAGAAGCAACTCCGGTGAAACCACCGGAGAGTTTTTATTATTAAAATCAATGATGTCTATAATTCAGGTCGTTCAGATATAACGATTTAAACTGTGCATAGCGCTGCATCAGCGCGTGGTGACGTTCGGGCGCGGCGCGCCAGGTCTGGTAGACCTCCGGCTTTTCGCACACCTCGGCCAGCGGTTTACCGACTGCCAGACAGGCCAGCCTCGCCGCCCCCAGCGCGCCGCCGGTTTCGCCGCCTTTGTGGGTGACCACCGGCATGTTGAGGATATCGGCCAGCAGCTGCGCCCAGAAGGGACTGCGGGCGCCGCCGCCCACCAGCGAGCACTGTGTAATTTGCGTGCCGCTCTCTTTCAGCACCTGCAAACCATCGTTAATGCCGAAACTCACCCCTTCCAGCACCGCGTAGCCCAGTTGGGCGCGCAGGCTGGCGTGCGTCATCCCCCAAAACATCCCACGCGCGTCAGGATCGTTATGCGGCGTGCGCTCCCCGGAGAGATACGGCAGGAACATCGGCGCGTTGGCCTTTTCCGCCTCGCTGAGCTGGGCGATCTCCTCCAGCAGCGCCACTTCGGTGGTGCTGGTTAAGCGGCAGAACCACTGCAGACAGCTGGCGGCGCTGAGCATCACGCTCATCTGGTGCCACAGATTGGGCAGCACATGGCAGAAAGCATGCACCGCCGACTGGGGCGCCGGACGGTAGGCGTCAGTCACCACAAACAGCACCCCGGAAGTGCCGAGGGAGATAAACGCATCTCCCGGCGAAACCGCGCCAACGCCAATGGCGCTGACCGCGTTATCGCCCCCGCCGCCGGCCACCACCACCGAGGCATTTAATCCCCAGCGCGCCGCCACCTGCGGGTCGAGCGTGGCGGAAACCTCGCAGCCTTCGACCAGCGCTGGCATATGGCTTCGCGACAGGCCGCACTTATCCAGCAGTCCATCGGACCAGTCGCGTTTCGCCACGTCCAGCCACAGCGTCCCGGCGGCATCGGACATATCAGAAATTTTTTGCCCGCTCATTTTGTAGCGCAGATAGTCCTTCGGCAGCATCACCGTGGCCGTGCGCTGAAAGTTTTCCGGCTCGTGACGGCGTACCCACAGCAGTTTCGGTGCGGTGAAGCCCGGCATTGCCAGGTTCCCGGCCACCTGATGCAGTTCGGGTGCCATCTCCTCAAGCTCGCGGCACTCCTGCGCGCAGCGGGTGTCGTTCCACAAAATGGCCGGGCGGATCACCTCCCCGCGGCTATCCAGCAGCACCGCCCCGTGCATCTGCCCGGAGAGGCCGATGGCCTTAATCGCGGACCAGTGGCCGGCGCATTTCTCCCGCAGCGTGGCAATCAGGTACTCCGTCGCCTCCCACCAGGCCTGCGGCGCCTGCTCTGACCAATGCTGATGGGGCCGCTGAATACTCAGCGGCGCGCTATGGCTGGCAACCACATCATTGTTCTCGTCAATGACCAGCGCTTTGACTTCCGACGTTCCGAGATCGATTCCTAAATACATCGCGCGCTCCTACTGCATCAGTGAATAGACTGCCGCCACTTTCTCGCGCAGCAGGGCCAGGAAATCATCCCGCTCGCTCAGGGAGCCAAACAGCGCCCGGTCTTTGGCATAGCAGGCGATGGGGTCGCTGGATTCGAACATCTCGTGCACCGCCTGAGCGTCAAGAATGCCGTCCTGGTACTCGTAAGGCAGAGTGCCTTTGTGCCACTGCTCCATAAACACGAAGAACAGCGCCGGCAGCATGGCGGTGGCCTCCGGGCGAGCGCCGCGCTGGTAGCATTCCTGTAACGTCGGGGCGATCATCGCCGGAATTTTCGAGAAGCCATCCGCCGCCACCCGCTGGTTGGTGTCCTGGATGTACGGGTTGGTAAAGCGCTTAAGCACCACGTCGCGATAGGTCGCCAGGTCGATCCCGTTATCTCCCAGGCACGGGATCACATCTTCGGTGACGTAGCGGTCGGCGATGGCGTAGATAAAATCGGTCAGGGTGCTCTCATGGATATAGCGCTGGCCGATCAAGGTTCCGGCCCACGCGATGCAGCTGTGGGAGGCGTTCAGAATGCGGATTTTCGCCTCTTCGTAAGGAATGACCGACGCGACCATCTCCACGCCGACGGCTTCAAGGTCCGGACGCACGTCGCGGAAATTATCTTCAACCACCCACTGAATAAAGGTTTCGCCCATCACCGGCGCACGATCGTCGATGCCGGTTTGCGCTTTAATGCGCGCCGGCAGATCCGCCGCCGGACGCGGCGTGATGCGGTCAACCATGGTGTTCGGGCAGGTCGCATTCTCCGCCAGCCACGCTATCACCGCCTGCTTGCCGGTTAACTGCAGGAACTCCACCAGCCCGTCATGAAAACGTTCACCGTTGTGGCGCACGTTATCGCAGTTGAGCAGCGTCAGCGGCCCGGCATTGTCGGCCATCCGCTTTTCCAGAATGCGCGCAATGGTGCCATAAATGGTGGCGCAGCCGCCCTGCAGGTCGGACTGGAGATCCGGGTTGCTGGTTTCCAGCTTATGGCTGGTGTTCAGGTAGTACCCGCCTTCGGTCACGGTGAAGGCAATGACTTTGGTCTGCGGCTGCGCCCCTTCGGCAATCAGCGGTTGCAGGTCGGCCTGCCACGGCAGCAGTTTTTGAATCGAGGTGATCTCTTCGTACTCGCGCTCCCCGTCCGGGCTGACGGTTTCCAGCACATAGCGCCCGTTTTGCGCCGCCAGCGCCTGCACCACCTGCTCGGCATCCGAACGAATATTCCCGGCAGCGATATGCCAGCGCCGATCGCCCCCGGCAATCAGACGATGGAGGTACCACGCCTGATGCGCACGATGAAAAGAACCCAGACCGATGTGAAGCCACGTGTATTGCTGATTCATATGCTGATCTCCTTGAGTGTATGCGGCTCACTGTAGATGATCATTAGACCTAATTAAGAGCGATAGATCACAAAAGATCAATTGACCATTAAAATTACAAATGACCAATTCAGAGCAAAAGCTTGCCTGTTTATAAAACCGCAGCGAAAATGCGGTGATACGGGTTTACCGGCAATCACGCCGGCTGGACAGGCTTAAGGCAGGGGATCATGGGTAAAGAAGATGACATCAGGCTGGATCAGAAGGTCCGCGCGGCATGGATGTACTACATTGCCGGACTCAATCAAAGCGAGATAGCCAGCCAGCTGGGCACCTCAAGGCCGGTGGTCCAGCGTATGATCGCCGCCGCCAAAGAAGAGGGCATCGTCTCCATTGGCCTTCACCACCCGGTGGCAAACTGTCTCGACTATGCGCAACTGCTACAGGAAAAATATCAGCTGATCGCCTGCAATATCGTCCCCGCCTGGAGCGAAGAGAGCACCCTGGAGAGCGTCTCCTTCGGCTGCTATCAGCTGATGGCCCGCTATCTGCAGGACGATAAGGCGAAAATTATCGGCATCGGCTCCGGGCTGACGCTGAAAAAAACCATGCAGCGCATCGACTTTGATAGCCTGAATACCCGTTGCGTGGCGCTGATTAGCGCCATGGATGCCGACGGACAGTGTAACTACTACGATGATGTTCCCCTGCTGCTGGCGCGTAAAATTCAGGCCAAATACTATCAATGGCCCGCGCCGCGCTATGCGCAAACGGTGGATGAACATGAGATGTGGTGCACCAGCCGCCTGTTCCGCAACGTTTCAGGGGTGGCGCAGCAGGCGGACGTGATTTTCGTCGGGATCGGCCCGCTGGGCACCAACAGCCCGATCTTTAAAGACGGTTTTATCAACCAGGCGCAGCTGGACGAACTGACGGCCCAGGGCGGCATCGGCGAGATCCTTGGCCGCTTTATCGATGCCGAAGGCGGCGTGGTGGCAAGCGATATCAATCGGATGATCACCAGCTACGATATTCGCCAGAATCAGTGCCCGCGCATCGCGGTGGCCTGCGGCGAGTACAAGCGCCCGGCGATCCTCGCGGCACTGAAAGGCGGCTGGATCAACGGCCTGGTAACCGATGAGCACACCGCGCGCTGGCTGCTGACCCGCTAGCGGCGGCCGCGCAGGCCGCCCCTGGCAGGCGCTCAGAGATGCTCGCGACTGTCGATCAGCAGCGGCGGGATTTCAATCAGCCGTTTGCTGGCGTCGTCGGCGTCGATAAGGCTAAACACCGCCTCCAGCATCGCCTGCACATTCTGCTGCACCATATCGATATCGTGGCCCAGCAGGAAGACAAACGGGTCCCAGTCAAAACAGCCCATCGGCGGCTGTTCGGTGCCGGTTAACCCCCGCTGCGCCAGCCATCTGACCACCCCTTCAAGCGAGATCGTCGAGTTGACGAAAAAGCCCTGCAGGTGCGCCTCCCCGGCGCCGAAGCGGGCCTGCATGCAGGCTTCCACTTTGCCCTTTGAGTAACCGGGTGCGAGTACATTCTCTTCCGGCACCTCGAGGCCGCGCTGCCGATGCGCATCGCGGAAGCCGCGCAGACGTTCAAGGGTGTTGTGGTCGCTGCTGCGTCCGCCTACGAAAGTCAGCGGCGCCAGGGTGCCGTGACGCCTCAGGCTGTTATCGAGGATTTTATCCGTCAGCGCTCTGGCCCCGGCGTAGTTATCGGAGATAACCGACGGCGCCAGCGTGCCCGGCAGATCGAGATTGACGGTGGGCACCCCCGCCTGCTGGCACAGTTCGGTGATCGTGTCCGGGTTGGTTGCCCCGGTCGCCACCACCCAGTCGACCTGCCAGGAGAGCATCGCTTTGACCGCTTCAATTTCCAGCTCCGGACGGCGGCGGGTACAGGTGATAATCGGCAGCAGGCCGCGCTCACGCGCCATCTCCTCGAAGCTTTCCACCACCGAGCCGAAGTAACGGTTATCGTATTTGGGAACGATCATGCCAATCACATTCGATTTTTTGCTACGCAGCATGCTCGCCTGACGGTTTATCGCATAGCCCTGCTCCTGGGCGATCTGCGTGACCTTTTCCGCCAGCTTTGCGCTGATGCGGCGCTTTTTCCAGTTGCCATTGAGGATCGCGCTCACCGCGCTTGCCGACACGCCGGATAATTCCGCCAGATCGTAGATAGTGATTTTTTTCATTTTCCCAACTTACGTCACAAATTCATTTCGCTGTTAATTTCCCCACTTGCTCAATCGATGAAGCTGGCGCTACATTGGCTTCATCGATTGAGCTACCACTATACTCCATACCGTATTGCGTCACTGATTGCTAACACTTCAGCATATACCAATAAATAGCGTTTAGATTCATTACGTTAACAATATTTCACGCACAATATCAACGCAGGCCCCACGCCTGGCGATGACCCGACAGATTGACCTAAACAGACTCAAAGAAGGATTATAAAATGAACCACTCTGTATCCTCTATGAATACTTCTCTCAACGGTAAAGTCGCAGCGGTCACCGGCGCCGCTTCCGGCATCGGACTCGCCTGCGCCACCACCCTGCTCGCGGCGGGCGCCAAAGTCGTGCTGATCGACCGCGAAGGCGAAAAGCTGAATAAGATTGTGGCTGAACTCGGCGAAAATGCCTTTGCGCTGCAGGTTGATCTGATGCAGGGCGCGCAGGTCGACAACCTGCTGGCGGGCATTCTGGATCTCGCCGGCGGGCTGGATATTTTCCACGCCAACGCCGGCGCCTATATCGGCGGGCCGGTGGCGGAAGGCGACCCGGACGTCTGGGATCGCGTCCTGCACCTCAATACCAACGCCGCCTTCCGCTGCGTGCGCAGCGTGCTGCCGCATATGATCGCGCAGAAATCCGGCGATATTATCTTTACCAGCTCCATCGCCGGGGTGGTGCCGGTTATCTGGGAGCCGATTTACACCGCCTCCAAATTTGCCGTGCAGGCCTTCGTGCACACCACCCGTCGCCAGGTGTCGCAGCATGGGGTGCGGGTCGGGGCAGTCTTGCCGGGCCCGGTGGTCACCGCCCTGCTCGATGACTGGCCAAAAGAAAAAATGGAAGAGGCGCTGGCGAATGGCAGCCTGATGCAGCCCATTGAAGTGGCCGAATCGGTGCTGTTTATGGTGACCCGCTCGAAAAACGTCACCGTTCGCGATCTGGTCATCCTGCCTAACAGCGTGGATCTCTGAACATTAACCCGCCAGGCTTAAGGATGGCTCTATGAACGACGATAAACACACCATTATTGGCGTCGATGTCGGCTCCGCCAGCGTGCGCGCCGGTGTCTTTGACCTTAATGGCACCCTTCTCGCCCATGCAACCCAGGGTATCACCCTGTTTCGTAGCGCGGGTAACGTGGTGGAACAATCCAGCCGCGAAATCTGGCAGGCGGTCTGCAGCTGCATTCACAGCGCGCTGGCACGCTCCGGCGCCGCCCCGCAGTCCGTCGCCGGGATTGGTTTCGACGCCACCTGCTCGTTGGTGGTGGTCGGCGAACATGGCGCCTCGCTGGCGGTGGGGCCTGGGGACGATCCTCAGCGCGATATCATCGTCTGGATGGATCATCGCGCCACGGCCCAGGCCGAAAAGATTAACGCCACCGGACACGCGGTGCTGCAGTACGTCGGCGGCACTATCTCACCGGAGATGGAAACGCCGAAAATTCTGTGGCTGAAGGAGAACCGGCCGCAGACCTATCAGCAGGCGCGACACTTCTTCGACCTGGCGGACTACCTGACCTGGCGCGCCACCGGCGATCTGGCCCGTTCAATGTGTACCGTTACCTGCAAATGGACCTATCTGGCGCATGAACAGCGCTGGGATGCCGACTACTTCCGCCAGATTGGCCTCGGCGATCTGGCGGACGACGACTTTGCGCGTATCGGCCAACGTATTGTCGATCCGGGCACCCCCTGCGGCCAGGGGCTTAGCGCGGAGGCGGCCCGGGAGATGGGCCTGCCGGTCGGCACGCCGGTAGCAGCCGGGATGATTGACGCCCATGCCGGCGGCATCGGCACCGTCGGGGTGCTCGATGGCGCGGTCAGCAATATGGCCTACGTGTTCGGCACCTCCTCCTGCACCATGGCCAGCACCGCCAATGCCGTTTTCGTGCCCGGCGTCTGGGGGCCGTACTACTCCGCGATGGTGCCCGGTTTGTGGCTGAGCGAGGGTGGCCAGAGTGCGGCAGGCGCCGCGATCGACCAGCTGCTGCGTTTTCACCCGGCGGCTGCGCAGGCCAGCGAACTGGCTCAGCAGGCAGGAGTGGCGCTGCCGGTGTATCTCGCCGATCGGGTGCTGGCTCAGGTGAGCAGTGCCTCCGCGGCGGCCGACCTCGCCGCCGGGCTGCTGGTGGTGCCGGAGTTTCTGGGTAACCGCGCGCCGCTGGCGGACCCGGAGGCCAGAGCGGTGGTGGCGGGATTAGGCATGGAGCAGGATCTGGATAATCTGCTGGCGCTGTATGTCGCGGGGTTATGCGGGATTGGCTACGGGCTGCGGCAGATCCTTGACGCCCAGCAGGCGTGCGGCATTCACTGTGAAAACATCGTCATCAGCGGCGGTGCCGGGCAGCATCCGCTGGTCCGTCAGCTGCTGGCCGATGCCTGCGGCATTAACATCGTGAGTACCGAGTGCAGCGAACCGGTGCTGCTAGGCTCAGCCATTCTTGGGGCCGTCGCCGGTCGGGTATCGGCATCGCTGCCGGAGGCCATGAAGCAGTTTACCCGGGTGGATAAAACCTACCGTTGCACGACGTCGAATCAGGCGCTGCATCAACGCCGCTATGAAGCCTATCTGGCGCTGCAGCAGGCAGCCCGCTTACTGCGCCAGTAGGTCGTGAAGTGAGGCCCCTCTACTGAAGAGGGGCCAGTACTCAGGCAATGGTCACTTTGCCGTCCAGATAGACATCCTGCACCGCATTAATCAGCTTCACGCCGTCGCTCATCGACTTTTTAAACGCTTTACGACCGAGGATCAGCCCCATCCCGCCGGCACGCTTGTTGATGACCGCGGTACGCACGGCATCCGAGAGATCGGTTTCGCCCCCCGCCGCACCGCCGGAGTTGATTAACCCGGCACGGCCCATATAGCAGTTCGCCAGCTGATAGCGCACCAGGTCGATCGGGTTTTCCGAGGTCAGTTTGCTGTACACGCGATCGTCGGTATAACCAAAGTTAACCGCTTTATAGCCGCCGTTATTTTCGGCCATTTTCTGCTTCACGATATCGGCACCAATGGTGGCCGCCAGATGGTTCGCCTGGCCGGTTAAATCGGCCGAGACATGATAATCGACGCCGTCTTTTTTGAACGCCGGGTTACGCAGATAGGCCCACAGCACGGTCACCAGGCCCAGCTCATGCGCGCGTTCAAAGGCCGCCGAGATCTCTTCAATCTGGCGACGCGACTCCTCGGAACCGAAATAGATCGTCGCCCCGACCGCCACCGCTCCCATATTGAATGCCTGTTCCACGCTGGCGTACAGCGTCTGGTCAAAGGTGTTCGGGTAGCTGAGGGTTTCGTTGTGGTTAAGCTTCACCAGGAAGGGAATGCGATGCGCGTAGCGGCGCGAAACCGAGGCCAGCACGCCATAGGTGGACGCCACGCAGTTGCAACCGGCTTCAATAGCCAGTTCAACGATATTTTTCGGATCAAAGTAGAGCGGGTTGGCGGCAAACGAGGCGCCTGCCGAGTGTTCCACGCCCTGGTCAACCGGCAGGATGGAGAGGTATCCGGTCCCTGCCAGGCGCCCGGTGTTGTAGAGGGTTTGCATATTACGCAGCACCGCCGGCGGACGGTTGTTATCCACCATCACCCGGTCGACATAATCTGACCCCGGCAGATAAAGCTGGTCAGCTGGAATGGTCATACAACGGTGCTGTAAAAGGCTGTCGGCATCTTTGCCAAGCAACTGCGTAATATCAGTCATAGCTATGCTCCCGTTAGCGCCGGCCGCAGCCGGCATGTCTTTTCCTGACCCAAGTATTTGGGCAGGTTAAGCCTGGTACCGACTTAGCATATTTTCCAGCCGGGATCGCATTTTTCAGCGGTTTTAACCGGCTGGAATCGGGACTCGCTGGCTCAGATAATGGTGTCGACATCCCTCAGCCAGCGGGGAGCGTTATCCGATTTACCACCACGCGTGGAAATGGTGCACCGGCCCGATGCCGTGGCCCACTTCCAGCGAATCGGCCTGCGCCAGCGCCGCAGAGAGCCAACCTTTGGCCTCCGCCACCGTCTGTCCCCAGTCGGCATAGCGTGGGCGCAGTGCGGCCAGCGCCGCAGAGAGCGTACAGCCGGTACCGTGGGTATTTTTGGTCTGCACCCGCGGCGCGGTGAAGCGCTGTTCGCCGTCGCGGGTAAACAGCCAGTCCGGGCTTTCGGCGTTATCGAGATGGCCGCCTTTCATCAGCACCGCGCCGCAGCCCATCGCCAGCAGCGCCCGCCCCTGCTCCAGCATCTCTTTCTCGTTGTGCGCATGGGGGGCATCCAGCAGCGCCGCCGCTTCCGGCAGGTTGGGAGTAATCAACGACACGTGCGGCAGCAGACGCTTACGTAACGTCTCCACCGCAGAGGCGCTGAGCAGCGGGTCGCCGCTTTTCGCCAGCATCACCGTATCCAGCACCACGTTGTCGATCTGATAGCGGGCAAGGCGTTCCGCCACCGCCTCCACGATATCCGTTTCCGCCAGCATGCCAATTTTGGTGGTATCGATGCGCACGTCGCTGAACACGGAATCCAGCTGGGCGGCAACAAAGTCAGGCTCGATACGATAGACCGACTGCACGCCACGGGTGTTTTGCGCCACCAGCGCGGTGATCACCGAGCAGCCATAGGCCCCCAGCGCAGAGAACGTTTTCAGATCGGCCTGGATCCCGGCGCCGCCGCTGGGATCGGTACCGGCGATAGTCAGTGCATTAATCCGTTTCATCCCTGCTGCTCCCCATATAACGCGTCAAGAAATGCCGGGGTAAAGCTGCCCGGTCCTCTGCCGTGAGCCGCCAGGCCACCGGCCTGTTTCATCAGGCCGCAGGCGGCGGCAACGTTCTCGAGGCGGTCGCCGGGCATGGCGGTACTGGCGGCCACAACGGCGGAGAGCGCGCAGCCGGTGCCCACCACCCGGGTCATCAGCACATCGCCGCCGCTGACCGTGCGCGTGCGCTGCCCGTCGGTGATGTAGTCCAGTTCACCGGTCACTGCCACAATGGTATTGATCTGTCGGGCCAGCGCCTGGGCGGCCGGCAGCGCCGCGGCGGCGGTATCGGTGGTGTCCACGCCGCGCCCGCCGGCGCTCATGCCGGCCAGCGCCATAATTTCCGAGGCGTTGCCGCGAATGGCCGCCGGGTGCAGGCTCAGCAGTTCATGGCAGAAGGAGCTGCGCAGGGTTAATGCTCCAACCGCCACCGGATCCAGCGTCCAGGGTTTACCGGCGCTTTGCGCACTGAGCGCCGCGCCGCGCATGGCTTCCGCACGGTCGACGGTTAAGGTGCCGACGTTAATCAGCAGTCCATCGGCGATAGCCGCAAACTGCGCCGCTTCTTGCGGGTCAATAACCATCGCCGGCGAGGCACCGATCGCCAGCAGAACGTTGGCAGTAAAGGTCTGTACCACATCGTTGGTCATGCAGTGCACAAGGGGGGAATGGCGGCGAAACAGATGTTGCAGGTGCGCGATATGCGCGGGATTGAGTGGCTCAGTTTGCATCGTGTGCTCCAGCCAGGCGACGTAGAAGCAACGACCTTGTGGTCTCTGACTTCCCTACGCTGGCATTATCCAGATCAGGTACTACGGGTTTTTCTCAGCCTTCACAAAGAAGGGCACCCCGAGTCATTTAAATCAAAATCAATAAGTTGGGATTAACGTCTCGTTAATCCCTGTTTGGATCATGCCAGCCACGAGCCAAAGACACAACCCCTGCCTTATGCTCAGAACTCGATGCGGCCGCCGAAATTGTAGCGGCGCCCTTCCAACATCGCGGTCTGTCGGTAAGAGGTGCTGTAAATCGGGTTCACATCAAACAGATTGTAGATGCCGCTCATCAGGGTAACGTGCTTGTTCAGGTGATACCGAGCGCCGAGATCCACCAGCGCGTAGGCCTCGGTGGAGGTGGACTTACCGATATCCGGCGAGTTGCTGCGCCAGCTTGCCCGGGTCCACAGCTCAAGATCGTTGGTCGTATTCCAGGTCAGCGACACGTTGGCCATGCTGCTCGGGAAATCGCTCAGCGCGTACCCTTTATACTCACCGCTCTTCTGTTCGCTGTGGGTGTAGGTATAGTTCGCGTTGGCTTTCAGCGCGGCGGTGGCCTGCCAGTCGCCGTTCAGCTCCAGACCGTAGATCTCCGCATCACCGACGTTAATGTATTGCGACACGGTGTCCGCGGTGTAGCCATTGTACTGACATTTCTGGGTCGCAGACGCCGTACAGATGGTGTGATCGCTGATTTTGTCTTTGAATTTGGTGTGGAAAATCGTGGCATCCAGCGCCAGCGCGTCCTGCTGCCAGTACACCCCCAGCTCGGTGTTGATGCTCTGCTCCGGCTTCAGGTCATCATTACCAATGCCGATTTCGGAGTAAGGATACGCGCCGTAGACGCTGGTAAAGCTGGCGTTGTTCTCGCGCAGATCCGGCTTCTTATACCCGGCGGACACGCCGCCTTTCAGCGCCCAGGTTTCATTCAGGGTCCAGTTACCGTACAGCTTAGGCGTGACGTGGTAGCCAAAATAGCTGTCATGATCCAGACGCGCCGAGGTGGTCAGGGTGAAATCCGGCACCATCATCCAGGCATCTTCCGCAAAGACCGCCCAGCCGTGACGGGTGATCTTGCTGACCGGCGTCACGCCGGGCGCCTCTTTGTCTTCTATACCAAAGGTGTCATTCAGCTCGTTGCGGGTAAAGTTGATACCTAACGTCAGCTTGTGATCGCCCAGGGTAAAGGTGTTCGCGCTGTTGGCTTCGAAGTTATTCTGTTTAATAAATTGCGAATCCATGCCCGGTACCCGATATTCCGTGCGCGCTTTCTCGTAGCTGATGAAGTTCTTGACCTCCAGCAGGTCATCACCGTACCAGGCGTGCTGCGAAAGCGAGGCCGCATCGCGGTCAAAACCCCAGTACCACTGCTTATCGTTATGGGTTTTCTCCTGATTGCCTTTGGTGGCGTTCAGATCCCACAGTTGGGTATCGGTGGGCGACATGGAAATCGTCGCATCCAGATTCCCCGCCTCGTGCTTCACAAAACGCTGCTTAGCCGGACTATCATCATCGCGACGGTCAAGATAATCCGCCGCCACGCTTACCCCGAGCTTGCCCGGCACTACCGGCCCCATCAAGAAAACGTTGCTCTGGTTGGTGTTGCCGTATTCGCTTTTCTCCTGCAGGAAGTAATTATCCTCCAGCACCCCTGTCCATTTATCGATGTTGTACGCTTTTTTGGTAATGACGTTGACCACGCCGCCGATAGAGTCAGATCCATACAGCGAGGACATCGGTCCACGAATGACTTCAACCCGTTCGATGGCCGCCAGCGGCGGCATAAAGGCCGCCTCAGTACCGATATGGTGCCCGTAAGGCCGGGATTCGCGGGTCGACTGCTTAATGCCGTTCACCATAAACGAGGT
Organism: Enterobacter sp. JUb54; assembly: GCF_014298075.1. GTDB lineage: Bacteria > Pseudomonadota > Gammaproteobacteria > Enterobacterales > Enterobacteriaceae > Klebsiella > Klebsiella lignicola. The sequence goes on along the minus strand of NZ_CP060418.1, from coordinate 417,271 downwards.
ATAGGTAGAGTCCATCCCGCGCATCTGCACATCCCCGGTCGCCAGGCTACCGTGGCCGTTGCCGACCAGCACCCCTGGCATTTCGCGGATGGCTTCCGTCACGTTCTGGTTTGAACGGGTATTCAGCGCTTTCTCATCAAGCACCGAGATAGTGGCTGGCGCTTCGCGCCGCTCCTGAGTAAAGCCGGTGGCGGTCACCACCATTTGTTCTTCGTTGGCCGGGGTGCTGTCTGCTGCAAAAACCCCTGCCGGCAGGTTGGCAATGGCGAGCGCAATCGCCACGGCCATGCATGTCTTAGTCGTCACAAAAAAAGCCCTTAAAATGTAGTGAGATCAATCTTGAGAACGTAGTCAGCCTGGTCGGATTTTTCGTCTTGTTTGACGCTGGCATAGAGCGTTCTGGCATCGGCAGAAAGCACCAGGCTGTTCGGCATGGCCGCCGTTTTGATGGTGTGTTTGACGCGGTTGGTTTTGGCATCAATCACGCTAATCGAGCGATCGTTACGATGGGTCACATAGATTTCATCGCGCGCGGCGTTATACAGCACGGCAATGGAGTTCGGCGTGGCAATGCGATGCAGCAGCTTGCCGGAGCGCAGGTCCACCACCAGCAGGTCGCGGGTATTGGTATCGGCGATATAGCCCACGCCTGCGGCGCTATTCAACGCGATATTGAGGAAGTAGTGATTGGTCTCGGCCGGGTCGACCTTCACGCGGGAGAGCAGCGTCGAGGTTTTGCCATCAAGGGTAACCAGCTCGCCGTGGCCGGTGACCACATAAACCTTCTCACCCGTGGCATCCACCGCAAATCCCACCGGTTCGATTTTCCCGATAGTCTCCAGCAACTGCTGCTTACGGGTATCGACGACCCAGAGCAGCCCTTTGTCTTTACGCCCGATCCCGGAGACATACAGGCGCTGGTTGTGCTTATCGAGCACCACTTCGCGAACATGGGCCTTTTTCTCAGGGTCAGAATCGTCGCTCAGCTGAATGGTTTTGATCACCTTGCCCGTGAGCGTGTCCAGCAGCATCACCGAACCGTCCAGCGCATTGCCCAGATAGAGAATATGGTTCTCTTCATCCAGCGAGAGCGCGAAGGTGCGGCGCTCGGTGGCGATTTTATCCTTAATCTGCAAAGAATCGGCCGCCAGTCGGAACACCACGCCAGCGGTTTTATCTTTCTCAAAAGAGGGTGCCGAGGCGGCATAAATCGTCTGCTGCTGGTGGTCGTAGGCTAGTTCATAAACCCCGTGTCCCAGGGGCTGCGAGCGAAATACCTTCTCACTGAACTCCTTTGCAGATGCGCAGAGAGTATGAAGAGAAACGGCAATGGCCAGCGTGCAGAGCGCGGCTTTCTTTACAGATGCTGTAGACATGTAATATTTCTTTACAGTAGTTTACGGAATGCAAACGATAATGAAAATGAATATTATTTGCAATCGCGTATTCCTTCATATTTCCTACCATTTTTTGTGTTGTAATCGAAGCGGCAGCTGTTTTAACGCGCGCGAACCTGCGCGGGTGGGGCTTCTCAAATGACGTCGTTTCGCGGTGACGGGGCAAGTACAGCGCACCCGCGGTGCGCTGCCCTCCTCACTTAGTGTTTAAACCAGTTCACGATAATCCAGCCCGCAGCCGGCGTTGGCGATAATGCCCTCTTCAACCTCGGGGGTTAGATGCTGATGCGGGGAATAGTGATACGGGGGAGCGATATACTCGGTGTTAAATCCGCAGGGATTTAATGCCGGTGGAGGCACTTCCGGGGTACCAGGTTGATCCGGCGGTTCGCTATTAAATGTCGAACCTTTATCGCTCAGATACTCGCCGCCAAATGCTTTATACATTTTGCAGGAGTCGCTGACGCCCTGCACCCGGAAAATATTAAATTCTGAGCGGGTTCTTGAATCTTTGCCTACACCAAAGCTGTATTGATATTTATAGATGGGATCGCTAATACTGTTATCAAATACGTTATTAAAAAGATGAATATTACCAAAACGTACCCGTGGAGTACGCTGCACTATGCGGGTAAACAGATTGTCATAGAAGGTGACCCGGAGTTTACCAGCATCTTCCTCTATATTACTGTCGCTATGACCAATCAGGATTGTTTTGTCATGCAAGGTGAGATGGCAATGCGAGACCGTAATATAATCAGAGGCCCGTTTAATATCTAACGCGCCGTCGTGTTGAACGTATTTCCAGCCCTCCACGGTCTTGTAGTTATCCATGGTAAAACGGCCATCGGTGAAGGTCACATTGCTGACCCAGACGTGGTGAGCGCGAACGATACTGAGGCCATCCCACTCGGCATTCCAGCCGTCGCCCTCTTCGAATTGCGGCTCAACATCCACCGGGTTTTCAATATGCAGGTTGTGGATAATCACATTGCTGACATCCTGAACAAACAAAGCACATTCAATGAGTTGTGCATTGCTGTCGATACCAATCAGGGTGGTGTTGCTGCCGAGGAAAATGCGGCCGCGTTTTGACTGATCCTGGCGGTCGGTGTAGGGAACGCCCCCGCTGGCGTCAATTAACCCGCCGACCCAAATCCATTTCGGCTGGTCGCCTGATGCCGCAATCGCCTCCCTCAGTTCGGTGATATTCCTGACATAGTAAGCATGCTCCGGCGACGTTCCCCCGCCGGTCGTTCCCCCGGCTTCGGTGGCCCATCCCAGCGGAGTACCATGCCAGGGTTTATGCGGAGGCACATTATTGATTGTTGTCATTACAAATCTCCTTTTGTATTTTATAAAACGGCTGTTATTCAACAAATATTAACATCACAGTGATGACTTAATATTAATGAGATCCAGTTTATAAAAATATGTCAACAACAAATGGCATATCCCACAGAGTATAAATAGCTAGGTATTAAAAGCCATCACCATTTACATCAAGGTAAATGAAACATTATTTCACTTTAAAATCACAAAATGAGGTTAATCTGCACATATAAAAACTTCAAGTGCGACTTTGCATTAAAGGGAGGTAGATCATATTTACCGCTCGTCGGCGATCAACGGAATGGCGGTAACACATGGAAAACATGGCAAACGTAACCAGGCAATGATGTGCCGCACTATTTTGCCTGGTCTTTCCCTGCTGCTTATGGTTCCTGGCCGTCCGTAGGTGCCTTTCACCTTAATAATCTTCCGGCAGCGGTCGGTCAATGGAAACCAGCTTGCCTCTCTCCATGGTGATGTAGCCCCCGGCTTTCAGCTCGGCCAGCACCCGGAAAACGTGGGTTCGCGACAGGTTGGTCCGACGGATAATAAACAGCGCCAGCCCCTCGGTTTCGCCCTTATGAGCGTTCTGACGATACAGGTAACGGAACAGCATCGGCCGGATCGTCTGGTAGCTGGTCAGCTGCCGCCGTTCGTTATGCAGGTCGATGGTAAAGATGGTCATATACAGCAGAATGGTCGTCAGCTCCTGGATACGCTGCGGATCGTTTTTCATAAAAATACGATCAAACGCCTCGTAGGATATTTTAATAACCTCCGCTGGCGCCACCGCAATATATTCAAACTTCGCCAGGGGACAATATCTTTCCAGCAACCCTACCGGCATATGTTCAATCGTATTACCAATCATGAGTCCATTATCGGGCATCACCATGGCCAAAGAACCTTTAACGCAAAAATAGATACATTCGGGCTTTAATACTAATTTTTTATTTAGCGCAACGGACAGCAACTCGCCTTCTTCGGTTATTTCCGCCAGATAGGTGTCTATTTTAAGTCCTTGATAATAGCTATGCACGTCCTGAAAATTCACACCATTCCCCTTTCTGTCCCCTGTACCAACAACTGAAGTATAGCAGTGAACGCACTGTCTATTCACCGTGAACATATCCTGATCAACGGCCAGTCCCATTTGGGACTATCGCACTAATTCAATTCCCTTACAATGCTCAACAGTTACTCCAGATTTGCTTTTGTCACTTCATCATTATTTGTTGAACATGACAAAATTATCCAAGAGGCCCTTCAATGAAATTAAATCAGATCGCAAAACATCTGGCACTGGCCGGTGTTTTAACTTCTCTTTCTGTTTCCGCTTTCGCGCAGGTTATGCCGAAAGATGCAACAGAAGCCACTCAACAGGCAAATAACGCGCTTTATAATAAGTTGCCGTTTGCCGACAAAACTGACTTTGAAAATGCGCACAAAGGTTTTGTTGCCGCGCTGCCACAAGAAGTGATTAAAGGCGCACAAGGTAACGTTATCTGGGACCCGGCGAAGTACGACTTCATTAAAGAAGGCGAAAAAGCGCCTGCGACCGTTAACCCAAGCCTGTGGCGTCAGTCTCAGCTGATCAATATCAGCGGCCTGTATAAAGTCACCGACGGCGTTTATCAGATTCGTAACCTCGATCTCTCCAACATGACCATTGTTGAAGGCGATAAAGGCATCACCATTATTGACCCGTTATTGTCTGCAGAGCCGGCGAAAGAAGCCCTGGACCTGTACTACAAAAACCGTGGTAAAAAACCGGTCGTTGCGGTGCTGTTCACCCACAGCCACGTAGACCACTACGGCGGTATCCGTGGTGTGGTTGATGAAGCAGACGTGAAAGCGGGCAAAGTGAAAATCTACGCCCCGGACGGATTCATGAAAGAAGCCGTGTCTGAAAACATTATGGCCGGTAACGCCATGAGCCGTCGCGCCAGCTACATGTACGGTAACCTGCTGAAGCCTGACGCGAAAGGCCAGGTCGGCGCGGGTCTGGGGACCACCACCTCTGCCGGTACGGTTACCCTGCTGCAGCCAACGGACTACATCACCCATACCGGGCAAGAAGAAGTTATCGATGGCCTGACCTACGACTTTATGATGGCGCCGGGCTCTGAAGCGCCGTCAGAAATGCTGTGGTACATCAAAGAGAAGAAACTGATTGAAGCAGCAGAAGACGTAACCCATACGCTGCACAACACCTACTCTCTGCGTGGCGCGAAAATCCGCGATCCGCTGGCATGGTCGAAATATATCAACGCCGCCATCGAGCGTTGGGGCAGCGATGCCGAAGTCATTATCGCGCAGCACCACTGGCCGACCTGGGGTAACGAAAACATTGTTAAGCTGATGAAAGGTCAGCGCGACATGTATCGCTTTATCAATGACCAGACGCTGCGCCTGGCCAACAAAGGCCTGACCCGTGATGAGATCGCCGCGAACTTCAAGCTGCCGCCGTCACTGGAAAAACAGTGGGCAAGCCGCGGTTACTACGGTTCCGTCAGCCACGACGTGAAAGCCACCTACGTGTTCTATCTCGGCTGGTTCGATGGCAACCCGGCAACCCTCGACGAACTGGCGCCAGAAGAAGCGGCGAAGAAGTTTGTTGATTACATGGGCGGCGCGAGCAACGTGCTGAAGAAAGCCAAAGAAGATTACAGCCAGGGTAATTACCGTTGGGTTGCTCAGGTCACCAGCAAAGTCGTCTTTGCTGACCCGAAAAACCAGGAAGCGCGTAACCTGGAAGCGGATGCGCTGGAGCAGCTGGGTTACCAGGCCGAAGCGGGTACGTGGCGTAACTTCTACCTGACCGGTGCTCAGGAACTGCGTAACGGCGTGCAGCAACTGCCGACGCCGAACACCGCCAGCCCGGATACCGTGCGTGCAATGACCCCGGAAATGTTCTTCGATTACCTGGGCGTGCATATCAACGGCGAGAAAGCAGGCAATGCTAAAGCGACCTTCAACATTGACCTTGGCAAAGACGGCGGCAAGTACAAGCTGGAACTGGAAAACGGCGTACTGAACCATACCGCTAACGTTGAAGCGAAAGACGCGGATGCCAACATCACGCTGAGCCGCGATGCGCTGAACAAGATCATCCTGAAGCAGGAAACGCTGAAGCAGGCTGTCGATAATGGTGACGTGACCATTACCGGTAATGCCGCGAAGCTGGACGAAATGCTGAGCTATATGGACAAGTTTGAGTTCTGGTTCAACATCGTTACTCCGTAAGTTTATTCAGTGACTTACCCTACCCCGCAGCCTGTGGCTGTGGGGTATTTTTTTGCCTGTAAGATACTGAACGCCCGGTTTACCCCTCTGTCCTGAGGCGCGCCGCCGATTCGCGCAGCGAACTCAGCAACAGTAAAAAACACTCTTCAATTAACGGCGGCAGCGGCTGCGGCCCGCGCATTAACGCCACGGTACGCGCCAGCGCCGGCTGCTGGAGCTGCGCTATCTGCAACGCCGGGTCCTGTAAATGGGTGGTATAAAGCTCCGGCAGGATGGCAATCGCCAGGCGCGAACGCACCAGGCCATACAGGGTTTCGATATAGTCCACCTGATACCGGGTATTCAGGGTCAGGCGATGGCTCTCCGCCAGTGCGCCAACCAGACGTTGGATATTGCCTTTCGAGAACACCGCAATATCGCGCCCGGCCAGCAGTTTCCACCGTAAATGCGGCTGCGCCGCCAGCGGGTCGTCGTAGTGCAGCACCGCCACAAACGGATCTTCCCGCAGCGGGTAGACCTGCAACTCTGCGGGCAGCGAACTGTCGATAGCGCCAATGCCAAAGTCAATCTTGCCGCTTTGCAGCTCCCGCACCAGCGCATCGTTGGTCTGGTCGTGGAACTCGACCCGCAGCCGGGGAAAGGTTTGCGCCAGCAGCTGCGGCAGCAGTGGAAACAGCAGCGAACTCACCGAAGGCACCAGACCAATCCGCACGGTGCCATCGCCGCCGGCCGCCACGATCTGCTGCATATCCTGAAACGCCAGTTGGGCCACGCTCAGCACCCGGCGGGCGTGGGGCAAAATCGCCGCCCCCAGTTCGGTCAGGGTCACCGCAGCGGCGGTCCGGTTCACCAGCTTGCCGCCGAGCACGGTTTCAACCTGACGCAGCGCGCTGCTCAGCGCCGGCTGGCTGATGGCCAGGCGGTTGGCGGTATCGGTGAAATGACGCAGCTCCGCCAGGGTGACAAAGTACTGTAGCTGCTTGAGGGAAAGCGCGGGCAGGCGCTGCCATGGTTCGGTCATGGTGTTCTTCGCTAAGGGTAGTCAGGCAGAATAACCCGAGCTTATCGGGTGATAAATTTATTCATCTGGGCAAACGTTTGCTGTGCGCCTAGAGTATCACCATTATCCTTGTGCCGGAGTTGTTATGTCCAGCAATGCAGAAAACCGCCGCCGTGCCGTCCAGGCCGCCAGAGGCGAAACACCGTTTGACCTGTTACTGACCGACGGGCATATCGTCGATATGGTCACCGGCGAAGTCCGCGCCGCCGATGTCGGCATCGTTGGCGAGATGATCGCCAGCGTGCATCCGCGCGGCAGCCGGACGGACGCGCACCAGTGCCAGTCGCTGGAAGGCGCCTACCTTTCGCCGGGGCTGATCGATACCCACGTCCATCTTGAAAGCTCCCATCTGCCGCCCGAGCGCTACGCCGAAATCGTCCTTGCGCAAGGGACCACGGCGGTCTTCTGGGATCCCCATGAGCTGGCCAACGTCCTCGGCGTGGAGGGGGTTCGCTATGCCGTCGCCGCCAGCCGCCATCTGCCGCTGCAGGTGATGGTTGCCGCCCCTTCCAGCGTGCCATCGACCCCAGGACTGGAAATGTCGGGGGCGGATTTCGCCGGCGCCGAGATGACCACCATGCTGGCATGGCCGGAAGTCTGCGGCGTGGCGGAAGTAATGGACATGCACGGGGTGCTCAACGGTAGCGCGCGGATGCTGGAGATTGTCCAGGCTGGTCTCGACAGCGGCAAGCTGATCGAAGGCCACGCCCGCGGCCTGAGCGGCGCCGACCTGCAGGCCTACCTTGCCGCCGGGGTGACCTCCGATCATGAGCTGACCTCAGCGGAAGATGCGCTGGAAAAGCTGCGCGCCGGATTGACTCTGGAACTGCGCGGCTCGCATCCGTATCTGCTGCCGGATATCGTGAAGGCCCTGAAAACCCTCCCGCATCTCTCCTCGCAGATCACCGTCTGCACCGACGATGTGCCGCCGGATATGCTGCTGGAAAAAGGCGGGATTATCGCCCTGCTCAACCTGCTGATTAGCCACGGTCTGGCCGCCACCGACGTCCTGCGCTTCGCGACCCTCAACGCCGCGATTCGCCTGCAGCGTAACGATTTGGGGCTGATTGCCGCCGGTCGCCGCGCCGATCTGGTGGTCTTTGACAGCCTCGAAACTCTGCAGGCCCGTGAGGTCTTTGTGGCCGGGAAGTCGATCGCCCGTGACGGCGCGATCCTCCAGCCGATCCCGGCGGCTGCTGGCGTCTTGCCGCCGCGCGATACGCTCCAGATGGCGCCGCTACAGGCTGCGGATTTTGTGCTGCGGGTGCCCGGCATCGTGCACGGCGTGGCCCGTCTGCGGCATATCCGCGGCGCGCGCTTTACCCAATGGGGAGAGGTCGAGGTGCAGGTTCGCGACGGCGAAATCCAGCTCCCGGAAGGCTTCAGCCTGATCTGGGTGAAGCACCGCCACGGACGTCACCAGGCCAAGCCGCAAATCGCCCTGCTCGAAGGCTGGGGTGAGCTGCGCGGCGCCATCGCCACCAGCTACTCCCACGACTCCCACAACCTCGTGGTGCTGGGACGTCATCCTGCAGACATGGCCCAGGCTGCCAATCAGCTGATTGTCTCCGGCGGCGGAATGGCGCTCGCTCAGCAAGGCGCCATTCTGGCCCACGTGGCGATGCCGATTGCCGGTATGCTGTCCGACCTGCCGGCCGCCGAACTGGCGCAGCAGTTCCGTGAATTACGCGACCTCAGTGCGGAAATCGCCGACTGGGAACCGCCCTACCGGGTATTTAAGGCCATTGAGGGAACCTGCCTCGCTTGTAATGCCGGGCCACATTTGACCGATTTAGGGTTGACCGATGGCACTACCCGCCAGATCGTCGAACCGCTGATAGCATGCCGGGAAACCCCGGTCCCAACCGATCACAACAATAATCATCGGGGAGCCTGAACATGGCCGACAACACACTGCATACCTCCGCGCAGGGAAGCTGGCTGGAGCGGCGTTTTGCCCTGCGCTCCCGCGGCAGCACGCTGCGTACCGAATGTCTCGCCGGGGTGACCGGCTTTCTTGCCGCCGCCTATCTGCTGGTGGTGATCCCCGGCCTGCTGGCGGTGGGCGGTATGGACAAAGGCGCCGCCACCACCGGGACGATTCTGGTGTTCGTCGCCGGAACGTTGCTGATGGCCTTTTATGCCAACCTGCCGTTTATCGTTGGCCCAGGCATTGGCGGCTCGGTGCTGGTGGGCGTGACGCTGGCCGGCAGTGAGGGTATCGGCTGGCAAATCGGGCTCGGTATTGCCTGCTGGTCTGGGATCCTGTTCTTCCTGCTCACCACATTCGGCCTGCGTGAAGTGGTGACCCGTTCGGTGCCGCAGTCCATCAAGCTGGGGCTGACGGCCTCGATCGGCCTGTTTGTGGCGGTGCTTGGTTTTCGCAACGCAGGCCTGGTGCTGGCAAACGCCAAAACCAACGCCCTGATGCTGGGAGATTTCCTTTCCCCTGGCGCGCTGGTGGCGCTGTGCGGCCTGTTTCTCGCTATCGCCCTGCAGGCACGGCGCATTCCAGGGGCTATTCTGTGGGCAATTCTGTTTGCGACGCTTATCGGCATTCCTGCCGGCGTGACCCGCTTACCCGCCAGCTTTATCGATATGCCGCACTCGCTGGCGCCGGTGCTGGGCCATATCGATATGCTGGGAGCGCTGAATATCGCCTTCCTGCCGTTCCTGTTCGTCTTTTTCGCCTCCGAGTTTTTCTCCACCATGGGGACCACCCTGGCGGTCGGCGGCGAAGCGGGGCTGCTGGATGACGAAGGCAATATGCCGCAGATCAACCGGCCATTTATGGTCGACTCAATCGCCGCCGCCATCGGCCCATGGCTGGGTATTCCAGCGGCGACCGCGCTGATTGAGTCGTCAGCGGCGGCAGAAGCCGGGGGCAAAACCGGGTTAACGGCGCTGGCGGCAGCGGTGATGTTTTTGCTGATGCTGCTGTTCACCCCGGTGGCCCTGATGATCCCCAAAGAGGCCACCGCCCCGGCGCTGATCCTGATCGGTCTGAATATGTTCAGCGGCCTGCGCAAAGTCGATCTGGCTAATTTCACCGACGGGCTGCCGGTATTGATGATGGTGATGATCACCCTGATCGCTAACAGCTTCGGCACCGGGATTGCCGGCGGGCTGCTGTTCTACATCATGATTAAAACCGTTGCCGGCAAATGGCGCGAGATCCCGCTGGGACTGTGGATCCTCGCCATTCCGCTGGTCTACTACTTCGCCACCCTGGTACGCCACTAAGCGAAGATGCCGCCCGCCAGCCGGGCGGCATGCTGCATTTACCGCCGCTGCGACGCCGCCATCCGCACCCAGGTATGGCGGCGACCGCGTACCGCCATCGAGAGCGTGTAGACCGCCTGCGGGTCGGCCATTCCGGCGACCCCCGCATCACCAAAATTGTACACATCCGCCCCGCAGCGTTTGCTGGCCAGCGCTATCTGACGGACGCTGTGCTCATCGGCCCCTTCCTGACTGCTGCTGATGGTGGCGAGCGCTAGCCCACCAGCGGCCTGAACCGCCATGATAATCTGTTCAACCCGCGACTCCGATGCCCCACGACAGCTGGACGGTGCCGGAACCATCACCCCATCCGCCCCGGCTTTGATGCAGGCCGCATAGTCCTCGCTGGGCGCCAGGCCGTGTTGATAGAATTTCGCCACCAGGATCAGCTTGTCGGTCATCTGCCGCAGTTCCGCCACCGCCTCGCACACCCGCTGTATCGTCACGCCGGGTTTGTCATAGGCCGTCAGACAATAGAAGCTGGCCTCGGGAAGACGCGCCACCTGTGCTGCATCCCAGGCCCGGGGGTTTTCGCCGTCATTATCTGCCAGTACCTCAAGGCTGACGCCGACCAGACGCCCGGTTAACTGCTTAAGGTGGCGTAAGTTTTCACAGCCCTGAATCCGCTGGGTGTGGCAGTCCATCCCTTTGACCAGCAGCAAATCAGCGCCGAAGGCCCCCAGCAGCTCGCCGTTGGTCACTTCAGTGTACAGCGGCACCGCGTCAGCCGCGACTTCAGCCATGATCACCCGCCCTTCTGCGGCGCGGATGGCTTCCCGTAGCACCTCGCCGCTCACCTGACGTTCAAAATCACTGGTGCGGCAGTTAAGTATTCTTTGCATGCGTTGCTCCTCAGGCCAGGGTTATCAAGGCCGGCGACGGTTGGTGAAAGGCGGATTCCAGAATCTCCAGATTGGTGAGCGCCTGTGCTTCGCTGACATAATTGGCCGCCCCGCTGGTTATGGTGGCAAAAATGGCGTCATAAACCCGCCCGTAGTCGCCTTTCACCGATACCCGGTCTTCGCGAAACCAGATCCCCCGCTCATCGACATACTCCAGCAACGCCAGCGCTTCTTCGGCGGCGAAGCGGGGATCGCCGGGCATCACCCCGTCTTTCAAGGAGGTTTCCTGCTGGTCTATCTGATAGCGGGTAAAAGAGCCGCGGGTACCGTGGACGATAAACTTTGGATAAGGGGTTTTCACCAGATGGCTGGTTTTGATAATCGCCTTCATCTGCGGATAGAGTAGCTGCACCTCAAAGGTGTCATCGGGATTCTGCGGTTGCCGGAGATGGCGCAGATGATAGAAGACCTGCTCAGGGCGGCCGAACAGCGCAATCATCTGGTCAAGAGTGTGAACGCCCAGACCATACAATGCGCCGTCAAAGGCCCCGCCTGGACGCCGTTCAGCTTCAGGGCGAAAATAGTCAAAGTGGCTTTCAACTTCGATAATGTCTCCCAGCTTGCCGCTGTCGATCGCCTGTTTCATGGTCAGAAAACAGCTATCAAAACGGCGATTCTGGAACGGAGTGACCAGCAGTCCCTTTTCCCGCGCCAGCGCATAGAGGATCCTCGCCTCCTCAAGAGTGGTGGTAAACGGCTTTTCGACCAACACGTTTTTGCCGTGTTCCAGACACAGCCGGGCATAGTCGAAATGGCTGTCGGGATGGGTACAGATGGTGACGAGGGTAATCTGCGGGTCATTTAAGATATCCGCCAGCTGCGAGGTAAAATCGATATGGCGATAGATATCGGCCCCTTCGCGTTGCGGGTCGCGGTGCAGGTCGTAGATCCGTTTGACGCAGAACGTCTCTTTACGCGCCAGTACGTACGGCAAATGATAGCGGGTGGCACTTTTACCAAAGCCAATAAATGCACTGTAAATCATGATGTCCCCTCCTGTGGGAATAGGTGTTCTCCTGCCAGAATCGCGGCAGCCTGTTCCACCGCAGCTTTGCCGTCCAGCCGACTAAAAGCCTGGGTATTTATCGGTACCACCGGGCAGCGGCCCTGTACGGTCGCGGTAATGCTGTCGCGCATATACACCAGCTGTGGGCCGAGCAAAATCAGATCTGCTTTTTGATACTCGTCTTCAATACTGCCGCTGTTAACCGCGTACACCGACAGCGAGCAGCCGATCTCCTGTGCGTACTTGCGCATCTTCGTCGCCATGATTGACGTCGACATACCTTCATTGCAGGTCAGGACGATAGTTTTATGATTGAGAATGTCCAGCGCGTTGTCCGCCATATCACGCTCAGCAGGTGCAGGGTTTTGCGCCACCGCAGCCACGACCGGGGCCGCCATTTCCGCCAGCGTCTGGCGCCCTTTGGTCTGCCGCATGGTTTTTTCATAGGCCATTAAAAACGGTAAATAGATGACGACCCCCAGGATCAGCAGCACTATCTGCAGCAGGACGTTACGATAATCGCCGCCGGAACCGAGCCAGCCTGACAGCAGCGGCGGTACTGACCAGGGCACATAGGTAACGATTCTGGAGACCATGTCATACTGCGTCGCCAGATAAGCAATAATAAAGTTGATCTGCGGGTAAATAATAAAAGGGATCATGATTAACGGGTTATACAGCACCGGGAAACCGAAAATCACCGGCTCATTAATATTGAATATCCCCGGAGCCAGTACGGTGCGCCCCAGTTTTTGATGGCTGGAAATTTTACTGCGCAAAAAGATGGCAATCAGCAGCGCCAGGGTGCTGCCAGTTCCGCCCATATGGCCGTACAGATCGCGAAAAGGCAGCACGATAATATGCGGAGGGATCTCGCCGCGGGCGAATGCCGCCATATTTTCCTGCATCGCAACCAGCAGCGGCGGTTCCAGGATCGGATTGATAATCCCGGAGGGGTGGATCCCCAAAGAAAACAGAAAATTGGTCAGCGTGGTCAGTACCAGAAAGCCGGGTAAATTGGTGGTCAGATGAACCAGGGGAGCCTGAATCGCCGCCTGGATAATTTCATGTACCTCAAGGCCAAACAGGCTTTTCATGCCGACGGCCAGCAGCGCAAAGGCCAGCACCACCAGCATAATCGAAAACATCGACTGAAAAGATTGCGTTACCATCGGCGGAACATCGTCGCCCATGCGTATTTGTAGCCAGCGCGTTTTGGCTATCCATAAAAACAGGTCGGTCGCCAGCACCGCGGTCATAATGGCCATAAACACGCCGCCCGCATTGGTCAGCGCGAAGGTCATCACGCCGGAAACCTCGACGGCCTCGCCGCCCCCGACCGGCGTCAGGCTGAGGTTCACCGGCATCAGCACCACAAACGCTGCCAGCGCGGCCATTGCCGGGATCATCGGCGCCGCAAACTGGCGTTTGCTCGCGATACTCCAGGCAATCAGCACCACCAGCATCAAGGCCAGGATGCTCATGGTGCCGTTGAGAATCCGATCGCCGACGCTGCGTATGGCGAGCAGCGTTTCTCCGGATACCCAACGGCTCATGACACCGCCGGGATCCAGAAAAACATAATTAATCATGATGAACACACCGGCTAATACCAGAAAGGGGACGGTGATAATAAAACTGTCGCGCAGGCTGCGCAGATGAACTTCCGCGGCCATTTTTTGCGATATGTCGGTGATACGTGCTAATACCGCTCCGCTGCTCATTGTTTTATCCTTATATCATTGAAATATTCAACACCCAGAAGAGGTATTACCCACTGGAATTATATAAAATTAATCATTATTAATAATGGCATTGTAATTCATAAAACAAATATATAGATCGTTGTTGGCACCAAGGCAGAATGAAAGAGACACTCCATCAAGTCAATATGTTTATATTAAAAGTAATCTACTTATAAAATAAATGAGATCTGGATAATAAAACCCACACAAGGATATAATCGCCGGCAGATTAAACGGAGGTGTCGTTTGCGCAGATACATTGAAATAGCAAATATAATAAGAGAAAGGATATTAAATAAAATATATCTCCAGGGTGCAAAAATCCCCTTTGGTCACCAGTTGTGTCATGAATTCAGCTGTAGCAAAATCACGTTGAATAATGCGCTGGATATTCTGGTCAACGAAGGTTTTATTACCCGTCAGCGTGGGCTGGGGACCGTGGTCAAAACCGCAACGCCGCCGCAGGCCTTCGCCGCCGGGCACAGCGCCTCGCCGATTATGGGGCTCAGCACCTTTCATCGCGCACAGGGGGGCTGTGTCAGCAGCCATCTACTGGAATTTGGGATTGCCAACCCGCCGGAAGAGATCGCCGGGCAGTTGGCGATGCAGGGTGAGCAATATGCCTGGCATTTTCGTCGCGTGCGCTTTGTTGACACCCAGGCGCTGTCCATTGAGGAGACGTGGATCCCGCTGCGCATTCTGCCTGACCTGACGCGCCTTGATGCGCTGGGCTCTATCTATCAGTATGTCGAGACGCGGCTGCATAAAGTACCGACCAGCAGCCACACCTGGTTTTACTCTTTGCCCAGCGACGATGAAGCGCAGGAGTGGCTAAAGCTACAGCCCCATGAACCGGTGAGCGTGACGCGCTCGGTGACCTACCTCAACGACGGGCAGCCGCTGGAGTATTGCACCAGCCGCTACCACTATCAGCGATTTAATTACAACGCCGTGGTCCAGCATCATGATAATTAGCCCTGCCCCGCTTCGCAGTGCGCTTTCACCTCTTCATACAATAAACGCACCGCGGCGGAGAGCTGCTTGCGGTGCGGGCAAATCATATTCAGCGGCACCAGGTCGCCCTGGTAGTGCGGTAACAGCACCTGCAGACGCCCGGCGCGAATATCGTCTCTGACATCCAGCGCCGACTTATAGGCAAAACCCTCCCCGGCTATCGCCAGTCGGCGGATCACCTCGGCATCGTCGCTGACGATGGCGCCGGAAACCTGGATATGTTCCACCACGCCGTCAAGGCTGACCGGCCAGCGATCGAACTGCCGCCCGCGCAGCACGTACAGCAGCGCATTGTGCTGTGCCAGCGCCTGAGGCGTTTGCGGCTCGCCATGTTCGGCAATCCACGCCGGAGAGGCCACCAGCACCCGGCGGTTTTCCGGCGCGACGGGCAGTGAAATAAACGAAGCATCGTCGTTGTCGCCGTAGCGAAAGGCGACATCCACCGGGTCTTTAAACACATCGGTGCGGTGATCGGAAAAGAGGATCCGCAGCTTCAGCGCCGGGTGACGCTGGCGAAACGCCCGAAAGACGGTCAGCAGCAGATTGCGCCCAAGGTCGGAGGGCACCGCGATTTGCAAGGTGCCGCGCACTTCATCATCCGGCACCTGAATTTTTTGTAACCCGGCATGAAGCGTATCGAGCATCTGGATGGCATAGGGCAGCCAGGTCTCCCCTTCCGGGGTGAGGCGCAAGCTGCGGGTAGAGCGCGCAAACAGGCGAATATTGAGCATGGTCTCCAGGCGCTTAATCGCCGCACTGACCTGCGCCGGCTGCTGCCCGACCTCCCGCGCGGCGTCGCTGAAACTGCCTAAGGCCGCCGCCCGAACAAATAACGTCAGATCTTCCAGTCTGAACATAGACACTCCCGAATCCAGATCTCCGGATTGTTCTCAAAACGGGCGCGATTCGCCCAATCAGGCACCCTGCCCATCGTTTTCTTACATATTTAACGCAACCAACGCTTGCCATCCCCGCCATGCTTCAGGAATGATACGAGGCTGCGATTTTGTGTCCAGGGTAATCCAGGATAATAATGAGGAAAATATGCGCAAGACAAAAATGATGCTTCTGGGCGTCCTGTTGGCCAGCACCAGCACCGTATGGGCGGCTTCCAGCGGCCCGCAAAAATTCGAACTTGATGGTTTCACCGCAGACTTCACCCAGTTTCGCGTCGGAGACACCGTACCACCGCTGTATCTCACTCCGGAATACCACATCAAGCAGTGGCAGCAGCGTAACCTGCCTGCGCCGGATGCCGGCACCCACTACACCTATATGGGCGGCAGCTACGTGCTGATCACCGATACTGAAGGGAAAATCGTCAAAATTTATGACGGCGAGATTTTCTATCAGCATTGATGGCTGAGCGCATCGTCAGCGATGGCGCCAACGAAAACGCCCTGCCCTTTTCCTGCCAGCGCTGGCGCAGAGAAGGACAGGGCGTTGTCTTATCCGCCGGCGTTACACCGCGCGGAAGGCAATCTCGCTGGGAATAACTTCCCCTTGCCAGTAGAGCTGTGCCGCCACTCTTCCCGCCAGCTGACGGTAGATGTCGGTGAACTCGCTTTCCGGACGGGCCACGACGGTCGGCGTGCCGTTATCGAGGTCTTCGCGCAGGTTGATATGCAGCGGCAGCTGGGCCAGCAGCTGAGTATGGTATTTCTCTGCCAGTTTCTCGGCACCGCCGGTGCCAAAGATAGCCTCATGGTGCCCACAGTTGCTGCAAATATGCATGCTCATGTTTTCCACGATGCCTAATACCGGCACTTCTACCTTCTCGAACATCACGATGCCTTTCTTCGCATCGATCAGCGCAATATCCTGCGGCGTGGTCACCACAACCGCCCCGGTCACCGGAATATTCTGCGCCAGGGTCAGCTGAATGTCGCCGGTGCCTGGCGGCATATCCAGCACCAGATAGTCGAGATCCGGCCACATTGTCTCCTGCAGCATTTGCAGCAGCGCTTTGCTGGCCATCGGCCCGCGCCACACCATGGCGTTATCGTCGGTCACCAGGTAGCCGATGGAGTTGGTGGCAAGACCAAAGCGCATAATCGGCGCCATGTGGGTGCCGTCAGGCGAAGTAGGACGCTGATCTTCCGCCCCGAGCATGTTAGGAATCGACGGGCCATAAATATCGGCATCGAGGATCCCGACCTTCGCCCCTTCCGCAGCCAGCGCCAGCGCGAGGTTGACCGCCGTGGAAGATTTACCGACCCCACCTTTACCGGAGCTGACGGCGATAATATTTTTAACCCCGTTGATACCCGGCTGGTTTTTCACCCGCTTCAGCGTGGCGATGCTGTGCGTCAGCTTCCAGTCGATCGCCTGGGCGCCGGTGATGCGCAGCAGATCGGCACTGCATTGCTCTTTTAAATCCTCAAAGGCGCTGTGCCAGACGAACGGCATTTGAATCTCGATATGCACGGTATCGTCGAGCCAGGCGACGTGGTGCAGTGCCTTCAGCGCGGTGAGGTTATGCTTCAAAGTGGGGTGCTGGAAATTAGCCAACGTTCCGGCGACCATCGCACGCAGACGTTCGGGGGATTTGGCCTGGGATTGTGAATTCATCCCGACTCCTTTGTTGTTATGAGCTGCTTTCAGTATGGCTGAGTTTACCACAGCTGAGGATTATCCATATATGGTCAGCCATTTATGGCGCACCCATTACCCTTTTGGTAATATCAGAAGCCCTTTTTACAACAGAAGATGTAATGCCCACTATGACTCAAGTCGCGAAGAAAATTCTGGTAACGTGCGCACTGCCGTACGCCAACGGCTCTATCCACCTCGGCCACATGCTGGAGCACATCCAGGCTGATGTCTGGGTCCGTTACCAGCGAATGCGCGGCAACGAGGTCAATTTTATCTGCGCCGATGACGCCCACGGCACGCCGATTATGCTGAAAGCCCAGCAGCTTGGCGTTTCTCCGGAGCAGATGATTGACGAAATGAGTCAGGAGCATCAGACCGATTTTGCTGGCTTCAACATTAGCTACGACAACTACCACTCGACGCACAGCGACGAGAACCGTGAGCTGTCAGAGCTTATCTACGGTCGCCTGAAAGAGAACGGTTTTATCAAAAACCGCACCATCTCTCAGCTCTACGATCCGGAAAAAGGCATGTTCCTGCCGGACCGTTTCGTCAAAGGCACCTGTCCGAAGTGCAAATCACCGGATCAATATGGCGATAACTGTGAAGTCTGCGGCGCGACCTACAGCCCGACCGAGCTGATCGACCCGAAATCCGTGGTCTCCGGCGCAACTCCGGAAATGCGTGACTCCGAGCACTTCTTCTTCGACCTGCCGTCCTTCAGCGAAATGCTGCAGGCGTGGACCCGCAGCGGTGCGCTGCAGGAGCAGGTTGCTAACAAGATGCAGGAGTGGTTCGAGTCTGGCCTGCAGCAGTGGGATATCTCCCGCGATGCGCCGTACTTTGGCTTCGAAATTCCAGGTGCGCCAGGCAAATACTTCTACGTCTGGCTGGATGCGCCGATCGGCTACATGGGGTCGTTCAAGAACCTGTGCGACAAGCGCGGCGACACCACAAGCTTCGATGAATACTGGAAGAAAGACTCCAGTGCCGAGCTGTATCACTTCATCGGCAAAGACATCGTCTACTTCCACAGCCTGTTCTGGCCAGCGATGCTGGAAGGCAGCAATTTCCGTAAACCCACCAACCTGTTTGTGCACGGCTACGTGACGGTGAACGGTGCGAAGATGTCCAAATCGCGCGGCACCTTTATCAAAGCCAGCACCTGGCTGAACCACTTCGATGCCGATAGCCTGCGTTACTACTACACCGCGAAGCTCTCTTCACGCATCGATGATATCGACCTGAACCTGGAAGACTTCGTCCAGCGCGTCAATGCCGATATCGTCAACAAGGTGGTGAACCTGGCATCGCGCAACGCCGGCTTTATCAACAAGCGTTTTGACGGCGTGCTGTCGGCTGAACTGGCCGATCCGGCGCTGTACAAAACCTTCACCGATGCCGCGCAGACCATTGGCGAAGCGTGGGAAAGCCGTGAATTCGGCAAAGCCATCCGCGAGATCATGGCGCTGGCCGACGTGGCGAACCGCTATGTTGACGAGCAGGCTCCGTGGGTGGTGGCGAAACAGGAAGGCCGCGATGCCGACCTGCAGGCCATCTGCTCAATGGGCATCAACCTGTTCCGCGTGCTGATGACCTGGCTGAAACCGGTTCTGCCGACCCTGTCCGAGCGCGTTGAAGCGTTCCTCAACTGTGAACTGAGCTGGGATGCTATCCAGCAGCCGCTGCTGTCGCACAAGGTGAACACCTTCAAAGCGTTGTACAACCGCATTGACATGAAGCAGGTTGAAGCCCTGGTGGAAGCCTCTAAGGAAGAAGTGAAAGCGCTGAACAGCGCGCCGGTTACCGGCCCGCTGGCTGACGACCCGATTCAGGAAACCATCACCTTTGACGATTTCGCCAAAGTCGATATGCGTATCGCGCTGATTGAAAACGCCGAATTTGTCGATGGTTCCGATAAGCTGCTGCGCCTGAGCCTCGACCTCGGCGGCGAGAAACGCAATGTCTTCTCCGGCATTCGTAGCGCTTACCCGGACCCACAGGTGCTGATTGGTCGCCTGACGGTGATGGTCGCCAACCTGGCGCCGCGTAAAATGCGTTTCGGCATCTCTGAAGGGATGGTGATGGCGGCAGGCCCTGGCGACAAGGATATCTTCCTGTTAAGCCCGGATAGCGGCGCCAAACCTGGTCAACAGGTAAAATAATCTCCGCATCAAGCGCTGCTCCGGCAGCGCTTTTTTTTGTCCATCGTTACTGTCGCAGGTCGGGACAACTCAGCAAGAGAAACTCAAGGTTTGGCGTGGACGCGTTCGGCCAGGCCGCGCAGGAAATAGCGCAGGAACTGGTCGCCGCACTCGCGGAAGTTTTTATGCTCCGGCGCGCGCATCATGGCGGTAATTTCTGGCATCGAAACGCGGAACTTCTGCTGGGTCAGAATGGCGAGGATGTCATCGGTCTTCAGCGAAAACGCGATGCGCAGCTTTTTCAGCACCACATTGTTATTCACCCGGCGCTCAACCGCCAGCGGCGGTGCCGACTCGTCTTTGCCGCGTTTGTCATAAATCAGGCCGTTGAGGAAAATCGACAACATAATGTCCGGGCAGCGCTGGAAGCCATCTTCTTCTTCCTTTTTCAGCCACGGGACCAGCTGCTCTGCGCTGACGACGGAATCGCCCAGCGCAAAAATACGCACCAGGTCGTTATTATTGCTTTTCAGGATGTAGCGCAGGCTACGTAAGATATCGTTACTGATCATAATGCCTTCATGATGAAAAATGCTGGCGCTAAGTCTATCACGATTCAGGCGTATTACAGCCCAATCGCCTCTTTCAGATTTTTTAAGTAGCGCCGGCTCACCGGCACCGTTTGCCCGGCCCGCATCAGCAGTTCCGCCTGGCCGTTCTCCTCCAGACGGATCTCCTTCAGGTGCGCCATGTTCACCAGGTACTGGCGATGGCAGCGCAGCAGCGGCGTGCGGTTCTCCAGCGTTCGCAAGGTCAGCTCGGTGAAGCCCTCTTTCCCTTCGCGGTCGGTGACGTAGATTCCGCTCATCCGGCTGCTGACGAACGCCACATCTTCCATTTGCAGCAGCCAGATGCGGCTGTGGCCGGTGCAGGGGATGTATTTCAACGCCTGTTGGGTATCGTCGAGCAGCGAGATATCCTGCAGGCTGCGCTCCTGGCGCAGACGGGCCAGGGTCTTCTCCAGCCGCGGCGCCTCGATGGGTTTGAGCAGATAATCAAACGCATGCTCTTCAAAAGCTTTCACCGCGTACTCGTCAAAGGCGGTGAGAAACACGATGTAAGGCCGGTGCTCCGGGTCCAGCATCCCGACCATTTCCAGACCGCTGATCCGCGGCATCTGGATGTCGAGAAACAGCACGTCCGGGCGCAGCTTGTGCACCGCGCCGATGGCTTCTACGGCATTGCCGCACTCGCCGACAATCTCAATCTCGCCGGCGGATTCCAGCAATACGCGCAGGTTCTCACGTGCCAGCGGCTCATCATCAACTATCAACACTTTTAACACGCGTTCTCCTCCAGAGGCAGTCGCAGCGTGACGCGGGTGAAACGCTCCGCTTCACAGGTGACGGTAATGCCGCAGTCGGCGCCGAAGCGCGCCCGTAAACGTCTGTCCACCAGGCTCATACCCAGCCCGCTGGCGTTGGGATTGTCCTGGTACAGTCCGGCATTATCTTCGATATCCAGCTGCAGCCAGCGGTCGTTCTGGCTGGCGCGAATGGTAATTTCCCCGACCCCGAGATGCTGCGACGTACCGTGCTTAATGGCATTTTCTACGATCGGCTGTAGCGTAAACGCCGGTAGCTGATGGTGGGCCAGCGCCTCGGGCACCAGCATCTGAATCTGCAGGTTGGCCTGGAAACGCGCCTTCTCAATTTGCAGATAGGCGTTCACATG
This sequence comes from Enterobacter sp. JUb54, assembly GCF_014298075.1. Lineage (GTDB taxonomy): Bacteria > Pseudomonadota > Gammaproteobacteria > Enterobacterales > Enterobacteriaceae > Klebsiella > Klebsiella lignicola. The sequence goes on along the minus strand of NZ_CP060418.1, from coordinate 395,814 downwards.
TTCAATTTCATCGGCCAGGGTCACGACCTCCGAAGGCCGCTTGAGGTTTTTACGGAAGAAGGTCGACAGATACTGCACCAGCTGCCCGGCCTGATCGCTGTCGCGGCGGATCACCGCCTTCAGGGTGTTTAAGGCATTAAACAGAAAATGGGGGTTCACCTGCGCATGCAGCAGTTTGATCTCCGACTGCGTCAGCAGCGCCTTCTGCCGCTCGTACTGCCCGGCCAGAATTTGCGCCGACAGCAGCTGGGCAATCCCCTCCCCCAACGTACGGTTGATGGAGCTGAACAGGCGGTTTTTCGCTTCATATAATTTGATGGTGCCGATGACCCGTTGATTTTCGCCGCACAGCGGGATCACCAGCGTCGAGCCCAGCTTGCAGTTGGGGTGAATCGAGCAGCGATACGGGACCTCGTTGCCGTCGGCGTAGACCACCTCGCCGCTATCAATCGCCTTTTGCGTATAGGATGACGAGATCGGCTTGCCGGGCAGGTGGTGATCGTCGCCAATGCCGGTAAACGCGAGCAGCTTGTCGCGGTCGGTGATGGCCACCGCGCCAATATCGAGCTCCTGGATCAGCACCTGCGCGACCTTCATGCTGTTCTCTTCGTTAAACCCCTGGCGCAGGATCCCCTCCGTCGAGGCCGCGACCTTCAACGCGGTGGCAGAGAAAGCCGAAGTGTATTTCTCAAACATCGCCCGCTTATCCAGCAGGATACGCATAAACAGCGCGGCGCCGACCGTGTTGGTGACCATCATCGGCGCGGCGATGCTTTGCACCAGATGCAGCGCATTGTCGAAGGGACGGGCGATCAGCAGGATAATCAGCATCTGCACCATCTCGGCGAAGAAGGTGATCGCGCCGGCGGTGAGCGGGCTGAACACTTTATCCGAACGTCCCCGTTTGACCAGCACGCTGTGGACCAGACCCCCCAGCAGCCCCTCCACGATGGTGGAGACCATACAGCTCAGCGCCGTCATCCCGCCAAGGGAGTAACGATGCAGCCCGCCGGTGAGGCCTACCAGGCCGCCGACGACCGGGCCGCCGAGCAGGCCGCCCATGACCGCACCGATGGCGCGCGTATTGGCAATGGAGTCTTCGATATGCAGACCAAAATAGGTCCCCATAATGCAGAAAATGGAGAAGGTGACGTAGCACAGCAGCTTATGCGGCAGGCGGACGGTGACCTGCATCAGCGGAATGAACAGCCGCGTCTTGCTCATCAGCCACGCGATGACCAAAAACACGCACATCTGCTGAAGCAGCAGCAACACCAGATCGAACTCGTACATACCCGCAGACCACACTTCACTTGAAAGCGCGTAACATACACCGCCGGGTCAAAACTTTCTTTGAAGCCACCGAGGAAAATGAAAAATCATGGTCAGGATCACACTTCTTAGCCGCCCACCTCTCGCCACTTGAACAAAAAATGAACAAACATATCGTCTTCGGCAAACAGCTTCTACAGTTATAAGGGAAGCAACTGCGGGAGGGATTTATGGCGCTTTATACGATTGGTGAAGTGGCTCAGCTCTGCGACATCAACCCCGTGACGTTACGCGCCTGGCAGCGGCGCTATGGACTGCTGAAACCTCAGCGCACCGACGGCGGCCATCGCCTGTTTAATGAACAGGAAATTGACCGTATCCGCGAAATTCAACGCTGGATTGACGCGGGCGTTCAGGTGGGCAAAGTCAAAACCCTGCTCAACGATAACGATCATCAGGAGGAGGATGGCTGGCGGGAACAGCAAGAGATCCTGCTGGGCTATCTGCACGACGGCAGCTATCACCGCTTGCGGCTGTGGATTAAAGAGCGCAGCCACAGCTACTCCGCCCAGACGCTGGTTAACCAGCTGTTTATTCCTTTGCGCCATCGTCTGCTCAGCCCTCAGCCCACCCTCACCGCCCTGCGCAGCATCCTTGATGGCGTACTGATCAACCATATTGCCCACAGTCTCGCCAGCGCCTACAAACACGCCGGCAGCCATGCGCTGGTGCTCGGCTGGAATATCGACGATACCACCCGGATGTGGCTGGAGGGCTGGATTGCCAGTGAACAGGGCTGGCGGGTCGACGTTGTGCCGCACTCGCTGCCGCAGATTCGCCCCGAGCTGTTTCCCGACAGCACCCTGCTGGTGTTGTGCGGCGAGAGCCCGACCCAGGCGCAGCAGGATCAACTGCAGGCCTGGCAGCAGCAGGGTCACGTTATCTGGCTAAATAGCAATTAATGTTTTATTAACACCTGAGCTTCACCGTATAATCCCTCCGTTAACATCAGGAGCCTATTATGAAGCCAGCGAAAATCGCGGTCATTACCCTATTCTTATTCATGGCCATCGGCGGGATCAGCGGCGTGATGCTTGCCGGTTATTCGTTTATTGTTCGTGGCGGTGTCGGCTGATCCAGCGGTTCAGCCGTTCAAATCCGCGGTCGACGACGATCGCCGCCAGCGCCACCAGCAGCGCACCCTGCAGTACATAAGCAGTGTTGAACCCGCTAAGGCCGATGACAATCGGCGTTCCGAGCGTATTCGCCCCGACCGTTGAGGCGATAGTTGCCGTGCCGATATTAACGATGGTCGAGGTCCGGATACCGGCCAGCATCACCGGTGCGGCCAGCGGCAGTTCGACCTTGATAAGCCGCTGCCAGCCGGTCATCCCCATTCCCTGAGCGACCGCCACCGCACCCGGCGGCACAGCGCTTAACCCGGCCAGTGTCCCCTGCAATACCGGCAGCACGCCGTACAGCGCCAGCGCAATCAGCGCCGGCTGCCAGCCAAACCCCATGACCGGCACCGCAATCGCCAGCACCGCCACCGGCGGAAAAGTTTGCCCCATCGCCGCTATCGTCTCCACCAGCGGGCGAAACTCACGCCCCGCGGGACGCGTCACCGCTACGCCGGCCCCGACGCCCACCACCGTCGCCGCCAGGCTCGAAAGCGCCACCAGCCAGCAATGGGCCCACGTCAGCGACAGAAAGCTCTGCTGCTGATAGACCGGGCGCGGCAGTTCGGGAAACAGGGCGCTGAAGAGCGGCGCGCTGTAGGGCAGCAGCAGCAAGATGGCGATAAACAGCGCCAGCAGCCACAGCAGCGGATCACGAAGCAGACGGATGGCGCACCTCCTTGCCGAGCAGGTCGGCAAAATGCAGCGTCCCGCAGGCTTGTCCCTGCTCATCCACCACCGGCAGCACCTCACAGCGATGGGTAATAAACTGCGAAAGCGCTTCGCGCAGCGTCATCGTTACCTGCAGCGTATCCCCGGCCAGCCGCTCATCGCGGCGCAGGTACTCCCCGACGCCGCGCAACGCCAGCAGCCGGACGCCCAGCTCGCTGTGGCCAAAAAACGTCTCCACGAAGGCATTTTGGGGATTCAGCAGCATCTGCAGCGGTTCGCCCTGCTGCACCACTTCGCCGCCGTCCATTAATACCAGATGGTCCGCCAGCCGCAGCGCTTCATCCACATCGTGGGTCACGAGGACGATGGTCCGCCCCAGCAGCCGGTGAATGCGGATCATCTCCTGCTGGAGCGCGTCGCGGGTCACCGGGTCGAGGGCGCCAAACGGCTCGTCCATCAGCAGGACGTCAGGATTGGCAGCCAGCGCCCGCGCCACCCCAACCCGCTGCTGCTGGCCGCCGGAGAGCTGATGCGGGTAACGAGCACCCAACGCCGGGTCCAGCCCCAGCAGCGCCATCAGCTCATCAACCCGCGCGGCGATCTGCTGTCGCGACCACTTTTGCAGTTGCGGGACGGTGGCGATGTTCTGCGCCACCGTCCAGTGAGGAAACAGGCCGATCGACTGAATGGCGTAGCCCATCCGTCGGCGCAGCGCCAGCACCGGCTGCTGGCGAATATCCTGCCCGGCAAAGCGCAGGCTGCCGCTATCATGCTCGACCAGCCGATTGATCATTTTCAACGTGGTGGATTTACCCGATCCGGAAGTACCAATCAGGACCGAGAAGGCGCCTTCACGCAGATGCAGGTTGAGATTTTTTACCGCCGGCTGCCCGGCGAAGGATTTGCTGACCCCGTCAAATTCAATCATCTGCCTCTCCTTTCAGTAACGCGCCCCACAGCGCAAACAGCGCATCGACCACCACCGCAAGGGCAATGGTCGGGATCACTCCCAGCAGCACCAGATCCAGGGCGCTGCTCAACAGCCCCTGGAACACCAGGGTGCCGAACCCGCCGGCGCCAATCAGCGCCGCCACTACCGCCATACCAACGGTTTGCACGCTCACCACGCGCAGGCTGCGCAACAGCACCGGCAGCGCCAGCGGCAGCTGTACCGACCTGAAGCACTGTCCGCGGCTCATCCCCATCGCCACCGCGCTCTCCAGCGCGTCGCGCGGCACCTGCTGCAGGCCGGTGACCACGCCACGCACCAGCGGCAGCAGGGCATACAGCACCAGCGCAATCAGCGCTGGCGCCATCCCGGTACCGGAAATACCCCGCGCCGCGAGCCAGGGAAAGTGATGGGCAAGACCGGCCAGCGGTGCGATCAGCAGGCCAAACAGCGCCACGGAGGGCACGGTCTGAATAATATTGAGGAAGGTAAACACCGGCGCCTGCCAGCGGGGCCGGCGCCAGATGGCGATGCCCATCGGCAAACCGATCAGCAATCCCGGCAGCAGCGTGCCAAACAGCAGCGTCACGTGCTGGTACAGCGCCGCATCGAAAACATCCTGACGGTTGGCGTACTCTTTCAGCAGCGATAGCTGATCCAGCGCACCGGTGGTCAGCAGCACACAGGGGATCAGCCAGATCTGGGCATTGAGCAGCCAGCGCCAGAGCGCCCGGGAAGTCAGGCGGCGGATGGCATCGCTGGCAATGAGCAGGCAGAGCGCCAGCGCCAGCCACAGGCCGCTGCCCGGCGAGGTACGCGCCAGCGCAGAACCCTCCTGCGCCAGTTGAGTCGCCACCTGCCCGGCCCCCCACAGCTGGAGCGGCAGCAGCGCGTCGGCCACCAGCAAGGTCAGCAGCAGCGGCCCACGGCCTGCTCGCCAGCACAGGAGCATCAGCAGCAGCGCCCCGCCGACCTGCAGCGTCAACAGCCAGCGGCAATCCTGCCATAGCCAGCGACCCTCTCCGGATAACAGGCGATTAGGCGCATAGTTGACGAACGGCAAGGCCACCGCCAGCAGCAGGACGCAGGCCAGCAGCAGCACGACACGGTTATAACAACGAATAGCCACCCGGGATCTACTTCAACAGCCCTTTTTGCTGCAGATAATCAGCGGCCACTTTTTTGGCGTCCCGCCCTTCTACGGCAATGCTGGCATTCAGCTGTTGCAACGTTTTTTCATCGAGGCTGGCAAACACCGGCTGCAGCCATTCGGCAATCTGCGGATAGGCTTTCAGCACCGCCTCGCGGACCACCGGAGTCGGGGCGTAAATCGGCTGTACGCCCTGCGGATCGCTGAGGGTTTGTAACCCCAGAGCAGCAACCGGGCCGTCGGTTCCGTAGGCCATCGCCGCATTGACGCCGGAGGTTTGCTGCGCCGCCGCTTTGATGGTCACCGCGGTATCGCCGCCCGCCAGCGACAGCAGCTGGTCCTGATTAAGCGAGAAACCGTAGGCTTTCTCAAAGGCCGGGAGCGCATCGGGACGTTCGATAAATTCGGCGGAGGCCGCCAGCTTGAAGGCACCGCCGCTGTGCAGATAACGGCTGAGATCCGCCAGTGACTTGAGGTTATTTTTTTCAGCCAGATCCTGACGCACGGCTATGGTCCAGGTGTTGTTCGCCGGTGCCGGGGTGAGCCAGATAAGCTTATTCTGCTCTGCATCGAGCTTTTTCACCTTCTCGTAGCCCTGCCGGGCGTTTTTCCACGCCGGATCGTTCTCCTGCTTAAAGAAGAAGGCGCCGTTGCCGGTATATTCTGGATAAATGTCGAGTTCACCCGCCGTAATCGCCCCGCGCACCACCGGGGTGGTCCCGAGCTGCACTTTATTGACGGTCTTCACCCCGTGGCTCTCCAGCACCTGCAAAATAATATTGCCCAGCAGCGCCCCTTCCGTATCGATTTTTGAGCCAACTTTGACCGGCTCCGCCGCCTGAAGCGGCAGACTTATCAGCGCGGCCAGCGCCAGCGCAGCGCGCCATTTCGTTGCCATATCCATCCCGCTATCCTCATTATTTTGCGCTCCATTTTCAGAAGCTTAAGAGAAAAGCGTAGCCTATTTGACCGCTGAACGAAAAAAGAAAAGGCCGATTAATCGGCCTTTTAGGGGAGTTCCGGCCGTATGACCGGGAGGATCAGATTAGCGTAATTCGAACTCGCTCTGCTTCACGCGGGCGGAGTCAACGCCAATAAAGACGTTGAATTTGCCCGGTTCGGCGTCGTATTTCATTTTCTGGTTCCAGAACTTCAGCGCATTAATCTCAATCGGGAAGCTGACGGTTTGCGTCTCACCCGGTTTGAGGTTCACGCGCTGGAAACCACGCAGCATTTTCACCGGTCGGCTCATTGAGGCGGTGACGTCCTGCAGATAGAGCTGAATGACCGTCGCCCCTTCGCGTTTACCGGTGTTGGTCACCTGCACGCTGGCGGTAACGCTGCCGTCGCGTGTCATGGTCGGCGCCGACATTTTCACGTCGGATACGCTAAAGGTGGTGTAGCTCAGGCCGTAACCGAACGGATACAACGGGCCGTTGGCCTCGTCAAAGTAGCGCGAGGTGTATTTATTCGGCTTGTCGGCGTTGTACGGACGGCCGGTATTGAGGTGGCTGTAGTACACCGGAATCTGTCCCACCGAGCGCGGGAACGACATCGGCAGTTTACCCGACGGGTTGGCATCGCCGAACAGCACATCGGCAATGGCGTTGCCGCCTTCGGTCCCGGCAAACCAGGTTTCCAGCATCGCGTCAGCCTGCTGGTCTTCTTTGACCAGCGCCAGCGGACGACCGTTCATCAGCACCAGCACCAGCGGCTTACCGGTGGCCTTCAGCGCGCTAATTAAATCACGCTGGCTCTGCGGCAGATTAATATCGGTACGACTGGAGGCTTCGTGGGCCATGCCCTGCGCCTCGCCGACCACCGCCACCACGACGTCGGACTGTTTCGCCGCGGCCACCGCTTCGTCAATCATCGCCTGCGGCGAGCGCGGGTCAACCTGCACCGCTTTCTCGTACAGATTAAGGAAATCGACAATGCCGCTATCGTTGGTGATGTTGGCGCCGCGGGCATAAACCACCTTGCCTTTGTCACCCAGCGCATCTTTGATGCCAGTCAGCACGGTGACCGACTGATCCGCCACGCCCGCCGCCGACCAACTGCCCATCATGTCACGCTTGCTGTCTGCCAGCGGTCCCACCACCGCAATGGTGCCCGATTTTTTCAGCGGCAGCGTCTCGAGGCGGTTTTTCAGCAGTACCAGGCTTTGCCGGGCAACCTCGCGAGCCTCTTTACGATGCAGACGGCTTTCGGCGTTGGTGTCCTGGGGGTCGGAATCTTTCGGCCCGAGGTGGCTGTACGGGTCGTTAAACAGCCCCATATCATATTTGACGTTCAGCACGTGGCGCGTGGCGTCATCCAGCTCCGCCATCGTCACTTTGCCGGATTTCACCAGCCCCGGCAGGTATTTACTGTAGTACTCGTCGCTCATGCTCATGTTGATGCCCGACTTCAGGGCCACCCGCACCGCATCTTCCGGGTCGGAAGCAACGCCGTGTTTAATCAGCTCCTTGATGGCACCGTGATCGGAGACGGTGATGCCTTTAAAGCCCCAGTCGTCGCGCAGGACCTCTTTCAGCAGCCAGGCGTCGGAAGTGGCCGGGGTACCGTTCAGCGAGTTCAGCGCCACCATGACCGCCCCGCTACCGGCATCCAGCCCGGCTTTGTAAGGCGGCATGTAATCGTTGAACAGGCGCTGCGGGCTCATATCAACGGTGTTGTACTCTTTTCCGCCCTCTACCGCGCCATAGGCGGCGAAGTGCTTCACGCTGGTCATCACCGAGTAGCGATCCGCCGGGCTTTTGCCCTGCATCGACTCGACCATCGCCTGGCCCATCATGGTGGTTAAATAGGTATCTTCCCCGAAACCTTCCGAGGCGCGGCCCCAGCGCGGATCGCGCGAGACGTCTACCATCGGCGCCCAGGTCATGTTCAGGCCATCGTCGGCGGCTTCATAGGCCGAAATACGGCCCACGGTATTGACCGCATCGAGGTTAAATGAAGAGGCCAGGCCGAGGCTTATCGGGAAGACGGTGCGCTGGCCGTGGATCACGTCATAGGCGAAAAACAGCGGGATCTTCAGGCGGCTGAGCTGCATGACCTGATCCTGCATGATGCGGATATCCGAGCGGGTGACGGTGTTAAAAATGGCCCCGACCTGGCCGTCTTTAATCATCTCGCGGATCGCCTCTTTCGGGTTATCCGGCCCGACGCTGATCAGCCTGAGCTGGCCGATTTTTTCATCGACGGTCATTTTCTTGAGCAGTTCGCTCACGAAGGCATCCCGCGCCTGCGGGGTCAAGGGGTGATTGCCGAACAGTTCATCCGCCAGAGCGGGTTGCAGCGCCAGACTAACGGCGACGCCAATCGTACAGAGCCATTTCATTGTTATCTCGCTTTCTCTCAGGCCGGGATCACGGCAAAACATAATAAAAACCGCAGTTTGCCATATATATAAACAAGACGCCTGCAGAATGCTAAGGTTCTTCTCTGAAATTCGACACATTCCTGCACAATATTGTCATACAAAGCGCTATGCTTAGAGCCTGACCCAGTAGGCTATTTTATTTGCCATTTCGGCCCTGGGCAGTGCTCACAATCCTCACGTACTACGTGTACGCTCCGGTTATTCCGCGCTGTCCGTGTCCAAACTGGCTGCAACAATTACGCCTACCGGGGCAGGCTCTTAATCCCGATATTTTCGGTACCACCACAAGGAGTGGATCATGTCATCTGCAACACCTTCGAATAATCATGATTTTCTGGCGGAACTGGCAAGACTGGTCGGCACTTCCCACCTGTTAACCGATCCGGCCAAAACCCAGCGCTACCGTAAAGGTTTCCGCTCAGGCCAGGGCGATGCGCTGGCGGTGGTCTTTCCGGGAACGCTGCTGGAACTGTGGCGGGTGCTGAACGCCTGCGTGAACGCCGATAAAATTATTCTCATGCAGGCGGCAAACACCGGGCTGACTGAAGGCTCGACCCCCAGCGGCAACGATTACGATCGCCAGATAGTGATTATCAGCACCCTGCGCCTCGATAAACTGCATCTGCTGGACAAAGGCGAACAGGTGCTGGCCTTCCCGGGCACCACGCTCTATTCGCTGGAAAAAGCGCTGAAGCCGCTGGGCCGTGAGCCGCACTCGGTGATCGGATCTTCCTGCATCGGCGCGTCGGTGATCGGCGGGATCTGCAATAACTCCGGCGGCTCGCTGGTGCAGCGCGGCCCGGCCTACACCGAGATGTCGCTGTTTGCCCAGATTGACGAAAACGGCAAGCTGCGGCTGGTGAACCACCTGGGAATCGATCTGGGCACTACGCCGGAGCAGATCCTCAGCCGTCTCGACGACGACCGCGTGAGCGATGGCGACGTGCTGCACGATGGCCGCCACGCCCATGACCACGATTACGTAACCCGGGTGCGCGATGTCAATGCCGACACGCCGGCACGCTACAACGCCGACCCGGATCGCCTGTTTGAATCGTCCGGCTGCGCCGGCAAGCTGGCGGTGTTCGCCGCGCGTCTCGACACCTTCCCGGCAGAAAAGCGCCAGCAGGTCTTTTACATCGGCAGCAACGATCCTGCGGTACTGACCGAAATTCGCCGCCATATCCTCGCAGAGTTTGCACATTTGCCGGTGGCGGGCGAATACATGCACCGCGATATCTACGATATTGCCGAGCGCTACGGTAAAGACACCTTCCTGATGATCGACAAGCTCGGCACCGACAAGATGCCGTTCTTCTTCACCATGAAAGGCCGCGCCGATGCCATGCTGGATAAAGTGTCGCTGTTTAAGCCGCACTTTAGCGACCGCTTCATGCAGAAGCTGGGGCACGTTTTCCCGGCGCACCTGCCGGAGCGCATGAAAACCTGGCGTGATAAATACGAGCATCACCTGCTGTTGAAAATGGCCGGGGATGGTATCGAAGAGGCGCAGACCTGGCTTAAAGGGTACTTCGAGCAGGCCGAAGGGGATTTCTTCGTCTGTACCCCGGAAGAAGGCAGCAAAGCATTTCTTCACCGCTTCGCCGCCGCTGGGGCCGCGATTCGTTATCAGGCGGTCCATGCTGATGAAGTCGAAGATATTCTGGCGCTGGATATTGCCCTGCGTCGCAACGACAGCGAATGGTTTGAGCATCTGCCGCCGGAAATCGACAGCCAGCTGGTCCACAAGCTCTATTACGGCCACTTTATGTGCCACGTGTTCCATCAGGATTACATCGTGAAAAAAGGCGTCGATGCCCATGCGCTGAAAGAACAGATGCTTGAGCTGCTGAAGCAGCGCGGGGCGCAGTACCCGGCCGAGCATAACGTCGGGCACCTGTATGAAGCCGCGGATAGCTTAAAACAGTTCTACCGCCAGAATGACCCGACCAACAGCATGAACCCGGGCCTCGGTAAAACCAGCAAGCAGAAGTACTGGGGCGAACGCCCGCAGAGCGAAAATAACGTCGCGGAATAGCCATCATCGCAGATGACGCGTAACGGGATTCTGTATTACGCTGCACGCCGGAGAAACGCTTCTCCGGCAAACCTGGTTAAGGAGTCCCCCTCATGTCCGAAGCGGATATGTTACACGGCGCTGAGTTAGAGATCCGCGAAGCCCTGCCCGATGACGCTCACGCTATTGCAGCGCTGTACGTCTGGCACGTACTGAATGGACGCGCATCCTTTGAAGATATTCCCCCCACCGTCGATGAAATGCGTAAGCGGATTAAGACGGTGCGTGATAACGGGCTGCCGTGGCTGGTGGCCCTGTGGCGCGGCACCATTGTCGGCTACTGCTATGCGACGTTTTACCGCCCTCGCCCCGCCTACCGCTACACCCTCGAAGAGTCGATTTATGTCGAATCGGGTATGGGCGGGCGCGGGATCGGCAGCGCCCTGCTGGCGCAGCTGATTGAGAAGTGCGAGCAGGGTCCGTGGCGGCAGATGCTGGCGATCATCGGCGATGGTCACAACAATGCCGGTTCGCTGGCGATTCACAAAAAATTTGGCTTCACCGTGGCCGGTCAGTTGCGCAGCGTGGGCTATAAGATGGGAGACTGGCGCGATACGTTAATCATGCAGCGCCAGCTGGGTGAAGGCGATTTAACCATACCGGAATAAAAAAACCCCCGTCCGCTGCTGCGGGCCGGGGGTAGAGGCATTAATCGTTTTGCGCCGTCTGCGCGCCACCTTTCAGCATCGCATCCGCCATCTGGGCTTCACGCTGCTTTTTGTAGCTCAGCGCGGAGGCCGGCACCGGCATCACCTTCCCGGTTTCAACCCACGTACGCAGGCGGCTGGCATCGGCAAAGTGGGTATATTTGCCGAAGGCATCCATCACCACCAGCGCCACCGGACGCTGATTAATCACCGTGCGCATCACCAGGCAATGGCCCGCGGCGTTGGTAAAGCCGGTTTTGGTCAGCTGGATATTCCAGTTGTCGCGATAGACCAGATGGTTGGTGTTGCGAAACGGCAGCGTATAGGCCGGATGGGCAAATGTCGCAGTATCTTCTTTGGTCGTACTCAACTGACCAATCAACGGATACTGTTCGGTCGCAATCAGCAGTTTCGTCAGGTCACGGGCGGTCGAGACGTTATGAATCGACAAGCCCGTTGGCTCAACGTAACGGGTATGGGTCATGCCCAGCGCCTGGGCCTTGGCGTTCATGGCGCGGATAAAGGCGTCGTAGCCCCCAGGATAGTGGTGGGCAAGGCTTGCGGCGGCGCGGTTTTCTGAGGACATCAGCGCCAGCAGCAGCATATTGCGGCGGCTGATTTGGCTGTTCAGGCGCACGCGTGAATAGATACCTTTCATCTCTGGCGTATGGCTGATATCCACGGTCAGCATTTCGTCTAACGGCAGATGCGCATCCAGCACCACCATCGCCGTCATCACTTTGGTAATGGACGCAATCGGTCGCACCAAATCAGGCTGGCTCTGGTAGACAATTTTTTTGCTGGCAAGATCAACGATCATCGCGCTACCGGAGGCAATATCCGGCTGCAAGGCCGTCGCGGCGGCGGGGGTTTTTGCTATCGCCTGGGGCGCAAAAGGCACAGCCAGGAGCAAGGTCAGGCTGAGCAAAGAAACTCGAAATTTCGGCATCATGATCATTCGTGAAAGTATTTTTGCACGTTATGAACGTACGCTGCGGCGCCGGGATGTGGGCGACGCTGGCAGGACCTATCATACCGTGCACTGGCGGGATCTGACTAATAAGAATCGTGAGCAAATGCTGCATTGCCGACATAAAAATCCATTTATGTCGGCAATGCATACCCAAAATAATTCGACTGACTTGTCGGCGGCAAACCGTTCATGCCAGCCGATTCTGTGGTTACCGAGGATTAGAAGAGTCGGTAACCGTACCCCCAGAGGATCACGGTGATCGCCAGCAGCACCTCGAGCACCAGCACCCCGATCGCCAGGGTCGAGCTGGCAAAGCTCAGCCCCTCTTCTTTGTTGATGTTCAGGAAGGTCGGAATACCGAGATACAGCAGATAACCGGTGTAAAACAGCGCTACCGTACCCACCAGCGCACACAGCCAGACCAGCGGATAGAGCGCCACCAGCCCGCTCATAAACAGCGGCGTCGCCACGTAACCGGCGAACACCATGCAGCGTTTAAGCGACGGGCGTTGCGGATAGCTTCTCGCCATCCACCAGATGATCCTCCCCATCACCGCCACCCCGGCCAGCATCACGGCATAGAACACCACCGCCAGCGCCAGCCCCGTCAACAGCGACAGTTGTACCACGTTACCGTCGCCAAAATTCCAGCCAAGTTGCGTGGTACCAATAAACGCGCAAATCACCGGAACCGCAGCCATCACCAGCACATGGTGCGTATAGTGGTGCGAAATGGTCTCATTTTCGCTTTTGATGACGCTCATTTCCTGATTAGGATGAGCGAACAATCCCCAGACATGGTTCATAGCATCCCCCTTGTCACGGCTTCGTACAGCACTGATCCAAGTATAATTCACTCTGAGAGATTAGTTTGTGTACAGCTATAAAAATGCACTTCACCGCGTTTTAACTCGCAGGGTGTATGATTAACAGATTGATGAGAATGATCTTCCCTGCTTTGTGCTGCCAGACCGACCGAAAGCGGTCGAGCGCCATCCAGCCTGAAGCCAAAGCAACAATGGAGTTTTTCTGTGTATGGATATCAATAACCTGATCTCCCAATATGGCTACGCTGCGCTGATCGTCGGCAGCCTGGCGGAGGGTGAAACCATCACCCTGTTGGGCGGCGTCGTGGCGCATCAGGGATTGTTAAAATTTCCACTGGTGGTTATCTCGGTCGCGCTGGGCGGGATGATTGGCGATCAGCTGCTGTACCTGTTGGGCAGGCGATTTGGCGGTCGTCTGCTGCGGCGTTTTTCACGCCACCAGGCGCGGATCCACAAAGCGCAGCGCATGATTCAGCGCCGCCCTTACCTGTTCGTGATTGGCACCCGTTTTATGTACGGTTTTCGGGTGATTGGCCCGCTATTGATCGGCGCCAGCCGCCTGCCGCCCAAAGTCTTTTTGCCGCTCAATATTCTCGGCGCGCTGGTCTGGGCCCTGCTGTTCACCACCCTGGGTTATCTGGGAGGCGAAGCGATTGGACCCTGGCTGCATCATCTTGATGGCCATCTGAAGCACGGGATCTGGCTGATTCTGGTGGTGGTCCTGGTGGCGGGCGCTCACTGGTGGTTCCGCCGCCGGGAAGCGAAAAAGAAGCCCTAGCGGGTAACCATTAAGCAGCGACCGGGGTCTCCCCCGGCCGCGTCAGCTGTAATGTTAGCTGTGGTGTTAGCTGGATTTTTGTGGGGTCTGGTGATAGCCGCCGCCCAGCGCGGAGGTCAGCTGAATGCTGGCATCCAGCCACTGGCCGTGCAGGCGCAGCGCCGTAATTCGCTCCTGCAGCGCGGGGAGTCTGGCTAAGCTGACTCGCGACCCCGCCAGGATCCCGGCTTCCATACGCGCCTGCGCCAGGTTCACCGTACGCTGAGCGTCTTTTTCAACCTGCTGCTGCTGCTGGTTCTTCTCCATCAGAGTCTCAACCTGGCTGGCAGTCTTCGCCACCTGATTGACCGCATCCACCACCGCTTTGTTGTACTTCGCCACCGACAAATTATTCTGCGCGCTGGCAATGTCGAGGTTAGCGTTGAGCCTGCCGCTATCAAAGATAGGCAGCGTCAGCCCGGCGGAAAGCCCCATCTGCTGTGCAGAGTGGCGGAACAGATCGCTTAAGTGCAGCGCATCCTGTTGCAGGAACGCCATCAGGTTGATGTCCGGATAGAACGCCGCTTTCGCGGCATCCACTTCGCTCAGTGAGGCTTCGATATACCAGTGCGCCTCCTGCAGATCCGGGCGCCGCGCCAGCAGTTCATAGCCCAGCTCCGTCGGCATTTGCGCGCTGACTTCCGGGAGATTAGCCACTTTCAGATTCAGCGACTGGCTTTGGCTGTTGGTCAACGCCATCAGACGCGCTTCGATCTCTTTCATGCTGCCGGCAACGTCGGTCAGCTGCTGATCGGTTTTGCTGACATTAATGTCGTTTTCAGCCCCTTCAGCAGAGTTGGTGATCCCGCGCTGATACAGCGCCTGGTCGACGTTAACAATATTGTTTTGTTCGCTTTTAACCTGCTGCAGCACGCTCTTCACCGCTGCTTCGGTCTGCCACTGCCAGTAAAGTCGCGCCACGCTGCTGGCCAGCAGCTCGCGGGTCTGCGCCTCTTCGGCGATTTGCGCTTTGACCTCACCAATGCGCGCTTTCACCAGCGCGCGGTTTTTACCCCACAGGTCCAGATCCCAGCCTGCGGTCAGGCCAAAGGTGCCGTTGGTGTACCAGGGACCGGTATTCCCGTCGGTGTCGGTGGCAAACGGCCCCATCAGCCCTTCGGCCGACATTTTCTGTCGTTCAACGTTGGCGGAAAAATCCATCTCTGGCCCAAGATTGGCTTGCGACATGCGCGCCTGCGCTTCCGCCAGCTTGATGCGCTGCTCGGCAATCTGCATATCCGGGGCATTCGCCAGCGCACGCTGGATAAGGCTGTTCAACTGCGGGTCGTGGTAATCCTGCCACCAGTTACTTTGCGGCCAGCCATTTTTAACGGCGGCGGGGAGATCCATGGACACATGAGAGGCAGGTGTCTGCTGCTGCGGCGGATTGCCAATATCATGGGACGGCGCGCAGCCAGCCAGAGCGATGACCAGGGGAATCCCGGCCAACACGCTTTTTCTCAACGTTAGATTCATTAGACAGGTCAGATTACGAAAAAAGGTTGGTTATAATAAGTTAATTGAAACTGGCCCGTTTAGTAAAGCGTGTGACTAAAAATCAGGGTAATTAAAAATACACAAATAATTCATGGAGTGATTATGAGTCAAAATATTTATGATGATCCTGATTTTTTTGCAGGATATGCCACTCTCGACCGCTCGATAAAAGGGCTCGACGGCGCGCCGGAATGGCCTGCCATTCAGCAGATGCTGCCCGCATTAGCTGGCCTGCGGGTAGTGGATCTTGGCTGCGGCTACGGCTGGTTTTGCCGCTGGGCGCGTGAACAAGGCGCCACACAGATTACCGGGATCGATATTTCCAGCCGCATGCTTGACCGCGCGCGCGACATGGGCACGGCGGGCGACATTGATTACCGCTGCGAAGATCTGCAGGCCCTCACTCTGCCCGCCGGCAGCTGCGAACTGGTCTACAGCTCGCTGGCGCTGCACTATCTTCCTGACGTCGCGCCGCTGTTTGCCACGATTTATCAGGCCCTGACGCCGGGCGGTACGCTGCTGTTTTCCGCCGAACACCCGATCTACACCGCCCCGCTACGCCAGGGCTGGCAGGTGGACGACGTCGGTCAAAAGAACTGGCCGGTCAACCACTATCAGCAGGAGGGGGAGCGCATCAGCAACTGGTTTGCCGACGGC
Organism: Enterobacter sp. JUb54; assembly: GCF_014298075.1. Classification (GTDB taxonomy): domain Bacteria; phylum Pseudomonadota; class Gammaproteobacteria; order Enterobacterales; family Enterobacteriaceae; genus Klebsiella; species Klebsiella lignicola. The sequence continues at coordinate 379,713 of NZ_CP060418.1, read as the reverse complement.
GTGAAGAAACAGCATCGTAAGCTGGCCAGCTGGATAAACCTGCTGGTCGCCGCCGGTTTTGTCATTGAACATCTTGATGAGTGGGGACCGACGGCGGAGCAAATCGCCGCTCAGCCGGAACTGGAGGAAGAGCAGGAGCGACCGATGATCTTCCTGCTGCGCGCCCGTAAACCAGCATAAACGCCCGGCGGCCCGGGAGTTCCGGGCCGCAACGGATGGCGAGGCTTAGTCTTTTAAGCTGGCACCGTGACTGCCAATCACTTCTTTGTACCAGTAGAAGCTGTTCTTTTTGCTCCGCGCCAGGGTGCCGTTGCCCTGGTCGTCGCGATCGACATAGATAAAGCCGTAGCGCTTGGACATCTCCGCTTTTGAGGCGCTCACCAGGTCGATAGGCCCCCAACTGGTAAAGCCCAGCAGCTCCACGCCGTCGTCGATCGCTTCCCGCGCCTGCACCAGATGGTCGTTGAGGTAGCTGATGCGGTAATCGTCCTGAATCGAACCGTCCGCCTCAACCTTGTCTTTCGCGCCGAGACCATTCTCCACAATAAACAGCGGCTTTTGATAGCGATCCCACAGCACGTTCAGCAGCGTCCGCAGGCCCAGCGGGTCAATCTGCCAGCCCCATTCGGAGCTGGCCAGATGCGGGTTCGGCACCATGCTGAGAATATTGCCGCGCGCTTTCTTATTCAGCTCTTCGTCAGCGGTGACGCAGCCGGTCATGTAGTAGCTAAAGGAGATGAAATCCACGGTGGATTTCAGGGCCTCACGGTCGGCATCGGTGATGCTAATCGTCATTCCCTGGTCGCGGAAATAGCGCAGCATATAGCCCGGATAGCTTCCGCGGCACTGCACATCACCGAAGAACTGCCAGCTGCGGTTCTGCTGCAAGGTTTCAAACACATCTTCCGGCTTACAGCTTAACGGGTACATTAAGCCGCCGAGCAGCATATTGCCGATTTTGCCCTCGGGGACAATCTCATGGCAGGCTTTGACCGCCAGGGCGCTCGCCACCAGCTGATGGTGGATCGCCTGATAAACCGCTTCCTTACTGCTGCCTTCCGGCAGGCCGACGCCGGTCATCGGCGCATGGAGCGACATATTGATTTCGTTAAAGGTCAACCACAGTTTGACCTGGTCTTTGTAACGGGCAAATACCGTGCGGGCGTAACGTTCGAAGAAGCCGATCACCTCCCGGCTGCCCCAGCCGCCGTAGTTTTTCACCAGCGCCCACGGCATTTCATAGTGCGATAAGGTCACCAGCGGAGTGATATTGTGCTGCGCCATTTCGGCAAACAACCGGTCGTAAAACGCCAGCCCGGCTTCATTAGGCTCGGCATTGTCGCCGTCGGGGAAAATACGCGTCCAGGCAATCGACACCCGCAGGCAGTTGAACCCCATTTCGGCGAACAGGCTGATATCTTCCGGATAGCGATGGTAGAAATCGATCGCGATATCTTTGATCCCGCTGTCGCCCGGCACGCGCTCAACAACCTCGCCAAAGACACCGTGCGGCTGGACGTCCGAGGTGGATAATCCTTTGCCCTCTTCCAGATAAGCGCCTTCTACCTGATTGGCAGCGGTCGCGCCGCCCCATAAGAAGGTCTGTGGAAATGTCTTCATCTTTCTCTCCTGTGATTAAGGGATGACGGACAACAGCGGCTGGCCGGCATCGACCACGCTGGTGGAGACGATCTCGACGCTACGATAATCGTCGCTGTTGCTGATAATAATGGGGGTCGCCAGGTCATAACCGGCGTCCAGAATAGCCTGTCGGTCAAATTCGAGCAGCAGATCGCCGGCCTTCACCCGGTCGCCTTCTTTAACGTGGGCGGTAAAGGGCGCGCCATCGAGCTTCACGGTGTCGATACCGACGTGGATCAACAGTTCAATGCCGCTATCGCTGAGCAGGCCAATCGCATGTTTGGTCTGGAACAGCGACGCCACCTCCCCGGAGAACGGCGCAATCACTTTGCCGACGGCGGGAATAATCGCCACGCCCTGCCCCAGCAGGCCGCTGGCGAAGGTGCTATCGGGAACCTGATCCAGCGCCAGCGCGGTGCCGGACATCGGTGCGAGGATCGCGTTTTCCGCAACAGGACCAATCGGCACGCCAGCAGGCTCGGTGCGGTTCCCCGGCAGGCCCGCGACAAAGGTCAGCACGCAGGAGATAACCAGCGCCGCAACGATACCGACCACCCCGCCCCAGACGGTGGCATCGATGCCCTGCGGCGGGATCATCTGCGCGAGGGTGAAAATATTGGCAAAGCCAAAGGAGTAAACGTGGCTGTCGCTCAGGCCGACAATCGCCCCGCCGATGGCACCGGCCACGCAGCCAAAAATAAACGGACGGCGCAGCGGCAGGTTCAGGCCATAAATCGCCGGTTCGGTAATCCCAAAGATCCCGGCGGAAACCGCAGATCCCGCCAGCACTTTTTGCCGGGTATCACGGGTGCGCAGGAAGATCCCCAGCGCCGCGCCAACCTGCCCCATCACCGCCGGCAGCAGCATCGGCAGCATCGAGTCCTGGCCCAGTACCGTCAGGTTGTTAATCATCAGCGGTATCAGCCCCCAGTGCAGGCCGAAAATCACGCAGACCTGCCACAGCGCGCCCATGGCGGCACCCGCCAGCCACGGCGCCACGGTGTAGATAATCTGGTAGCCGTGGGCCAGCAGCTGGCTTAACCAGGTGGCCACCGGGCCGATAGCCAGGAAGGTCAGCGGCACCACTACCACCAGGCAAATCAGCGGCGTAAAGAAGTTTTTCATTGCCGACGGCAGCAGCGCGTTGCCTTTACGCTCCAGCCAGCAGCTCAGCCACGAGGCGAGGATAATCGGGATCACCGAGGAACTGTAGTTGATAAAGGTCACCGGGATGCCGAGAAAATAGCTCGCTTCCGCGCCGGGCAGTTGAGCGCCTTCAAAGGCCTGGATCATCAGCGGATGGGTCAGCGCACCGCCGATCACCATGGTAATAAACGGATTGCCGCCGAATTTTTTACCGGCGGTGTAGCCGAGAAACAGCGGGAAGAAAAAGAACAGCGCGTCGCTGGCGGCAAACCAGATTTTGTAGGTTGCCTGCTGCGGCACCAGCCAGCCGCAGACCACCGCCAGCGCCAGCAGCCCTTTGAGGATCCCCGATGCCGCCAGTACGCCGATAAACGGTGTGAAGATAGCGGAAACCACGTCAATCACCTGGCCCAGTACCGAGGTTTTCTCTCCAGTATCTGCCACCGGCTCGCTGTCGTCGGTGAGGCCCGCTTCGTTGCGTACCGCCTGCCAGACATCGTGGACGTGGTTGCCAATCACCACCTGGAACTGGCCGCCGCTTTCCACCACCATAATCACGCCAGGGTTAGTTTTCAGCCCTTCCGCGTCGGCCTTTTTGTTCTCTTTGAGTTTAAAGCGCAGTCGTGTGGCGCAGTGAACCAGACTCACAATATTCTCTTTGCCGCCAACCCGGCTCAGAATATCCTGCGCGAGTGCTTTGTATTCCATGCTGTTTTCCTTTCTTCCGCTGCCTGCCGGCAACAGTGACTGAGTATAAAAATAAAAAAAACCCGAGAACCACGCCGGGAAAGGCGTCGCGCTCAGGTTTTGCCTGCGTTATGCAGTAACAATCCAGTTTTATCCCCTTCAATCCTTCAAGTTGCCTCGGTGTTGACTGCACCCTCGCACCCCGGTCACTTATCTGTGTAAGCGCCTGGGGATTTACGGCTTTGCCGCCGACAAGCCACTCGAATTATTTTGGGTATAGTCAGAAGGGATCAGCGCCCTTCTTTTCTCACTCGCTCGATATGGATGGCGAGAAACATAATTTCTTCCGTCGTCAGCGACCGCTGGTAGCTTTTCTGCAGATGACGGGCCACGGTTTCCGCACATTTCCACGCTTTGGCGTAGTTTTCTTTTACCGCGCTGTGCAGCGTGACGTCATCATCTTCCACCACCGTGCGCGTCAGCATGCGCTGGGCGAAAAACTTCAGGTGGGTGACAAAGCGCTGGTAGCTCAGCGACTCCTGGTCATAATTCAGCTGGAGCTGATATTTCACCAGCTGCAGGATCTCCTGCATCACCCGCGTCACGTGCATTACTTCCGGCATTTCGCTGTTGAGCTGCGCGGTGACCAGGTGCAGGGCAATAAAGCCCGCTTCATCTTCCGCCAGCTCCACCCCGAGCCGCCGGGCGATAATGGCGCGGGCCTCCTGCCCAAGCTCAAACTCTTTCGGGTAAAGCCGCTTAATTTCCCACAGCAGCACGTTGCGCAGCGCCACCCCTTTTTTTTGCCGCTCGATGGCAAAATGGCAGTGGTCGGTCAACGTGATGTACAGGCTTTCCTGCAGTTTCCCCAACCGCCCGCGCGCCAGTTCAATAATCCGGTCGCAGGTGGTCATGACTTCTAACGGTATCTGACTGAGTAATTCGCCTAAGCGTCCTACCAGCTCATCACTGTGCAGCGCGAAGACTTTTTCAATTTTACTTTCATCCAGAGTGTCACCGACGCGCTTTTGAAAGGCCAACCCGCGCCCCATCACTACCTGCTCGCGTCGCTGCTCGTCCAGAATAACCACCACATTATTATTAAGAACTTTGGCGATTTGCATATGAACCCCAAAAACAAAAAAACCTGACCCCCGACAAATGCCAGAAATCAGGTTTTGCCTGCCGCAGCAGTAGCAATCCAACTCCCGCACTGTAACAACTTCTTTGTTTGTCTCAACTAACGAAACAAAAAAACGTGATACAGATCGCGACTAAATGCCCGTCGCCCGGCCGGCTGTCAGAAAGTCACCACCGTTTTCCACTCGATGACCCAGGCATCCTGAGTCTGGGCAACGCCGCCCGGACGATGCCAGTACTGCAGGCCGGGCTGAAGTTCGAGCCATGAAAGCGGGCGCAGGCGATAGTACAGTTCGGCATTCACCGAATGACCGGCCACCGGCTGGTAGTTTGCATCGTAGTAATCCGTAGCGCCGCTGACCTCGTTCATGTACTGCTGGTTGCGGGCGTAGTGGCTGCTCATATCAATGTAGGTGACGCCAAAGCCTAACCAGTCCTGCGGACGGGCATCAAACAGCCCGCGATAACGCATGGACGCGGCGGCGGTGGTATGAATGTAGTTGCTGCGCTGGTCACCGAACCCGGCGCTGAGCGAGACGCTCATTCCGCGGTTGGGATCGTCGGCATGGCGGGTTACCTGCTGGTTCATCCCGGTATAGAGGAACCAGGTGCGGTTATGCTGGGCGTATCCTTCGGGATCGCTGGCCCCTGGGCCGCCGGATTTCCCGGTATAGAGATCGCTTTGCGGCGCGTTGGTGAACAACACCCCGAGGTTATAGGCGCCGGAAAGTCCGTTGATCACCGGACGCGCTTCAATTTCGACCGGCAGCAGAATGCCTTTACTGCCTTTGGTTGACCAGCTCCACGCGTGGCTGCGGGAAGAGGCCTCTGGGTTTTGCTCCATAATGCCGCCTTTCAGCGTCAGTTCCGGCGTCAGTTTATATTCCAGCGTCGTCCCCCAGGTGTGGACGTTCCAGTTGTTCCACGTCATGGAGTTTGCCGACTTGCCGCCACACTGCATCAGGGTCTGGAAATCACAGGGGATTATCTGATCGAAGGTCTGGACTTTGTTCATCATGCCGATACGCCAGGTCAGGCGGCGGTCATCAAAACTACGGGCAAAGGTCAGCCAGCCAAGGCGGGTAATCGACTGTCCACCCCAGCTCTCCTGGGTCAGGTCGTTAAAATTGACCCGCGGATCCTGCAGCCGTTTGGTCGTCAGATCGTCGTTATGATTGCGGTTAACAATATTGCCTTCGATACGCGCATCGGGGATCCCGGTCCAGCGCTCGAGGTCCTGGGTAAAGGTCAATGCCACCTGGTCGATATAAGCCAGATGTTTATCATGGTTATATCCGCCGCCGGCGTTATAGCCCATTTCATTCAGGTAGCCGAAATTATAATTAAATCCGTTATCTTCGAGGATGGGACGAATTCCCAACATATCGCCAAGTAAACCGGTTTGTGGTTTTTCAAAACCTAATACCGTGCCGTTCCATTGTTCTGTTTCTGCTGCCAGCGCCCCCGGCGCCCACAGTGAAAATGTCATCACCAACAGCAGAGGATTTATTTTATTGTTGTGCATAACGATATCCATTGTGACTGAGTAAAGGTAATAGCGGTCCGCAGGCAATAAATTCGCCCGTTATTCATGTTCTTTTTTTATTTTTTGCAAAAGGTGTCCGTCAGTCATAAAACTGCCTGATTGATGAACCCAGAATAAAAATAACCCGTTGTTTTATATAGCCATTAAATTCTCTCAAGAATAAAAAGCAAAAAAAAACCTAAGCACTCCCGCCACGCATGGCGTAAGTGCTTAGGTTTTGCCTGTTATCAGTAGCAACCCTGAATATTAGAATCCCACAATATCACTCTGTTGAGGAAATTCCCATCACCAGAAAGTCCTTAAGTAATAAAGTGTGAGCAGATTAACAATCCAACCTAATAACGGGCAATCGCGGTAGCGATTTCTGCAGATGTTTTGAGGGTGCGAATTTCATTAAACAGCACCAGCGCTTCGCTATATTCTTTACGTAAATAACTAAGCCACTGTTTGATGCGCGCCACATGATACAGCCCGGTATCCCCCTGCTTTTCCAGCTGGGTATATTTTTGCAGTAGCGTTACCACCTGCGGCCACGGCATCCGCGGCTCGTTATATTTGATGACCCGGCTTAAATTCGGCACGTTAAGCGCCCCGCGGCCAATCATCACCGAATCACAACCGGTTGCCGCCAGGCAATCCTGGGCGCTTTGCCAGTCCCAGATTTCGCCATTCGCGACCACCGGGATGGTCAGGCGCTGGCGGATCTCGCCGATGGCCGCCCAGTTGATCCGTTCGGCTTTATAGGCGTCTTCTTTGGTACGCCCGTGCACGACAAGCTCCGTCGCACCGGCCTGCTGTACCGCATCGGCAATTTCAAACTGCCGGGCGCCGCTGTCCCAGCCGAGGCGAATTTTCACCGTTACCGGCAAATCGTCCGGCACCGCTTCGCGCATCGCCTTTGCGCCGCGATAAATCAGTTCCGGGTCTTTGAGCAGCGTCGCCCCGCCGCCGCTGCCGTTCACCAGCTTTGACGGGCAGCCGCAGTTAAGATCGACGCCCCATGAACCCAGTTCTACCGCCCGCGCGGCATTTTCTGCCAGCCACTGCGGATACTGCCCAAGCAGCTGAACGCGTACGCGAGTCCCTGACGGCGTGCGGCTGTGGTGGTGTAGCTCCGGGCACAGCCTGTAAAACGATTTTACCGGCAGCAGCTGATCCACCACCCGCAAAAACTCGGTGATGCAGAGATCGTAATCATTCACTTCGGTCAGCAGCTCGCGCACCAGCGAATCGAGCACGCCTTCCATCGGCGCCAGTAAAACACGCATTATTGTTACCCGGGGGAAAAAAGAGGCGCTATGGTAGCGTCTCTGTTCGTCGGTTGAAAGCAATCAATGTGTGAAGCGCCACGCTTACCGGGACGCGAGGTGGTCGCGGGACTACACGCGCTCAATAACGGTGTTATGCTACCTCTGGCACTGCGCCGTTTCACGGCGATGCCATCGCCATGTTTGCCATCTCATGGAAGGTTCCATTGCGCTATCCCAGGTATGCGTATAATTCATGATGTGATCGGTAGCACATTTCAAGGTTTAATTGTATGATGAATTCGGTTCATCAAGGGTTATTACCATGAGTAAATCGCTGAATATTATCTGGCAGTACCTACGGGCTTTTGTCCTGATTTACGCCTGTTTATACGCCGGCATTTTTATTGCTTCCCTGCTACCGATTACCATTCCAGGCAGCATTATCGGGATGCTGATTTTGTTTGTGCTGCTGGCGCTGCAAATTATGCCGCCCAAATGGGTCAACCCCGGCTGTAACGTGTTGATTCGCTATATGGCGCTGCTGTTTGTGCCCATCGGCGTCGGCGTCATGCAGTACTGGGATTTGCTGCGTGCGCAGCTTGGTCCGGTGGCGGTTTCTTGCACCATCAGTACCTTAGTGGTTTTCCTGGTGGTGAGCTGGAGCTCTCACCTGGTCCACGGCGAGCGTAAAGTGGTCGGTCAAAAAGAGGAAGTCAAAGATGATGCATGAAATCTGGTGGTCTTTGCCGCTGACGCTGATCGTTTTTTTCCTCGCCCGCAAACTGGCCGCACGCTTTAAATTCCCGCTGCTGAACCCCCTGCTGGTGGCGATGGTGGTGATTATCCCCTTTCTGCTGATCAGCGGTATTTCCTACGATCGCTATTTTCAGGGCAGCAAAATCCTCAACGATCTGCTGCAGCCTGCGGTCGTCGCGCTGGCCTTTCCTTTATATGAGCAGCTGCACCAGATCCGCGCCCGCTGGAAATCCATCATTACCATCTGCTTTATCGGCAGCGTCGTCGCCATGGTGACGGGGACAACCGTCGCCCTGCTGATGGGGGCCACACCACAAATCGCCGCCTCCATTATGCCTAAATCAGTGACCACGCCGATTGCCATGGCGGTCAGCGGCAGCATCGGCGGTATTCCGGCCATTAGCGCAGTGTGCGTGATTTTCGTCGGTATTCTCGGGGCGGTCTTTGGCCATACCCTGCTGAACCTGATGCGCATCCGGACTAAAGCCTCCCGCGGCCTGTCGATGGGGACCGCCTCGCATGCCCTCGGCACCGCCCGTTGCGCAGAACTGGACTATCAGGAAGGGGCATTCAGCTCGCTGGCGCTGGTGCTGTGCGGGATTATTACCTCCCTGGTCGCCCCCTTCTTGTTCCCGGTCATTCTGGCAATAGTCGGATAAATGTGATTTAAGTCACATTTATCAATGCAACAATGAAAAGTTGCACGAGCAATGAGATATTAGTCACATATACGGGCGATTGACGCCCGTACACTAGATTCCCATTACATTGTTAAGAGGCTACGCCATGCACCCACGTTTTCAAGCTGCGCTTCCCCTTCTGGCGGCAGACCTGCAAGCGGCCATCGCCCCGATGCTGAGCGACCCGCATTTTCCGGCTTTGCTGGATGCCGGTCAGGTCGCGACGCTGCGCAATGCGACAGGTCTGGATGAAGACGCGCTGGCTTTCGCGCTGTTGCCGCTTGCGGCGGCCTGCGCCCGTGCCGATCTCTCTCATTTTAACGTTGGCGCTATCGCCCGCGGTATCAGCGGCACCTGGTATTTCGGCGGCAATATGGAATTTCTCGGCGCGACCATGCAGCAAACCGTCCATGCCGAACAGAGCGCCATCAGCCACGCCTGGCTGCGCGGTGAAAAATCCCTGCAGGCCATTACCGTTAACTACACCCCTTGCGGCCACTGCCGTCAGTTTATGAATGAACTGAACAGCAGCCAGCTGTTGCGAATTCATCTGCCGGGCCGCGAAGCGCATTCGCTCCAGCACTATCTGCCGGATGCCTTCGGTCCGAAGGATCTGGAGATCAAAACGCTGCTGATGGATGAACAGGATCACGGTTTCCCGCTGGCGGGCGATGCGCTGGCGCAGGCGGCGATTCAGGCGGCCAACGCCTGCCATATGCCTTACAGCAACTCCCCGTCTGGGGTGGCGCTGGAGTTGAAAGACGGGACCATTTTTTCCGGTCGCTATGCGGAAAACGCCGCCTTTAACCCGACGCTGCCGCCACTGCAGGGCGCCCTGAACCTGCTGAGCCTTAACGGATACGATTATCCGGACATTCAGCGTGCGGTGCTGGCCGAAAAAGCCGACGCGCCGCTGATTCAGTGGGATGCCACCGCGGCAACGCTGAAAGCATTAGGCTGTCACAACATTGACCGGGTACTGCTCGGCTAAATAGCGTGTTATGCGGGCTTTTTAGCCCGCATTGTTGAAAAACCCCGCAATTAAACGATGGTTTCTTGCGCTTGCCCGACGGGTAAAGTAGCCTGATGTCTCCCTTATCCACATGAGCCCGGTGAATGTTAAAGCGTGTGTTATACAGCCTGTTAGTCCTGTTCGGCCTGCTGCTGTTGACCGTGCTGGGTCTTGACCGTTGGATGAGCTGGAAAACCGCCCCCTATATTTATGACGAGCTGCAGGATCTGCCCTATCGCCAGGTTGGGGTGGTGCTCGGTACCGCAAAATACTACCGCACCGGGGTTATCAATCAATATTATCGCTACCGGATTCAGGGCGCGCTCAACGCCTATAACAGCGGCAAGGTCAACTATCTGCTGCTGAGCGGCGACAATGCACTGCAAAGCTACAACGAGCCGATGACCATGCGCCGGGATTTGATCAAAGGCGGCGTTGACCCGGCAGATATCGTCCTCGATTACGCCGGATTCCGCACCCTCGACTCGATTGTGCGCACCCGGAAAGTGTTCGATACCAACGACTTTATTATCATCACCCAGCGCTTCCACTGCGAGCGGGCGCTGTTTATCGCCCTGCATATGGGGATTCAGGCCCAGTGCTATGCGGTGCCGTCGCCGAAAGATATGTGGAGCGTGCGCTTGCGTGAGTTTGGCGCCCGGTTTGGCGCGCTGGCGGATCTCTATATTTTCAAACGCGAACCGCGTTTTTTAGGGCCGCTGATCCCGATCCCCACCCTGCAGGAAGTGCCTGAGGGAGCTCAGTCCTATCCGGCCGTTACGCCAGAGCAGCTGCTGGAGCTGCAAAAGTCAAAGTAACGCCCCGCGGGTTTAATCGCTAAATTCAACCGCCCGGTTACGGCCAAGATGCTTGGCCTCATACAGCGCTTTATCCGCCTCATCGACCATTTTTTGATAATCAGGATGGCCGCGATAATAGCTCACGCCAAATGAAGCGCTGAGCGCCACGTTCTCCCCTTCCTGGGTCACAAACGGCGAGGCTTCAATGGTCTGACGAATTTTTTCAACCAGGCTCAGCGTCTGGTCACGCCTGACTTCCAGATAGACGATCATAAACTCTTCCCCGCCGTAGCGGAAAACATAGTCGCTGGCGCGGGTGTTGTCGGCGAGAATGCCGGCGATATGGCGCAGGACATCATCTCCGGTGGAGTGTCCCCAGGTATCGTTGATCTTCTTGAAGTGATCGACATCGAGCATCACCACCGAAAGGGCGTGCTCATTATCCATCGCCAGTTTGACTTCGTACTTCAGCACCGTCGACAGATAGCGGCGATTAAGCAGATTGGTCAGGACATCTTTGCCGCTTTCCAGACGGTTAGCTTCTTCAAACAGCGAAGTGAACAGGTTATTGATCGTCATGGTCTTCGAGCGAATATCGCTGAGCAGAGACTGAATGGAATCCAGTTCATTGCCACCGACCTCTCCGCCTTTGATCAGCATATTATCAATCGCATCAATCAGCAGGTTAATTTGTTCTATTTCCGGCTGTTTGCCGAAATGCTGACTACATTTATGGCGAAACCATAAACCAAATTCGGAGTCGCTGAGTAAATACGAGTGGATATTCGCCGTCCGCGATACCAGGGCGTAGATCAGCGCATTTTCCCAGTTAAATAGCGAGGCCTGCTGCTTACCTTTTTCCAGTTCAAGGTTAGCGATTAAATTATGCAGGCGGTATGACTCTTCATTTTTAGCTTCGCTGAACTGATAGTTTTCATAGGCATAGGTCATCAGTTCGCTGGCGATTTGAATCGATACCGAGACATATTGCTGCATCAGCGTATTGAGGTGGCTATCGAGGGACAGCGACTGAATATACTGCAGCATTGAGCGGGTGATGATGCGCATCCCTTTCAGCACCAGGCTTGCCGGGATCCCCACCCGCGAGTGGATATTACCGATGGTGAACTGCTGGCCGGCGAACGCCAGCAGCGCGTCGCCTTTTAAGGTCAGGGCGTTAATAATCCAGGTCCGCATCGAGTGGCGCAAACGTGTCTGGACCATCTCCGAGGAGAGGAATTTCTCCGCGTAGGGGTCCTCAAGCATAATGCTATAAAATTGCTCCGCGAGCTCCGCGGCTTTTTCATCGGCAATGCTTTGTAATTTAACAAAAACGGATTCAGAAATCTGTGTTGATAACTCAATCCACTCAGTGACAATTTGTTCGCTATATCTCATAAAACCACTCAACGCTTCTATCAATGTGCTTTTCATTAAAATGAGAGTAACTTCCTCATTAATGAAGATATTATTATCTTTTTGACAAAGATAAAAACCAGGCTATCTTCCTCCAAAACCGAGGAAAAGAGAATTATCCCCCCGGGTTTATTTATCTAATTTTGGACTTTAGTTCAGCGGCGCTTACGAGTGAAACAAAAAAGCCCGCACGGTTGGCGCGGGCGATTTCACTGCGGAATATTATTTCTTACGCGCGTATTTCAGGGAATCCAGCGCGACGGCGAAGATAATAATCGCCCCTTTAATAATATACTGCCAGTAAGGGTTTACGCCGATATAGGTCAGGCCGTAGTTGATTACCGTAAAGATGATAACCCCGGTCACCACCCCAAACACGGTACCCACACCGCCGCTGAACGATACGCCACCGACCACGCAGGCCGCGATGGCATCCAGTTCATACATAAAGCCGAGGTTGTTGGTCGCCGAGCCGATACGCCCCGCTTCCAGCAGACCACCGAAGGCATAGAACACGCCGGACAGCGCATAAATCACCAGCAGGTTCAGCGCGACGTTGACGCCAGAGACTTTGGCGGCTTCCGGGTTACCGCCGATAGCAAAGATGTTTTTACCAAAGCGGGTTTTATTCCACAGGATCCACACGAAGAACACCGCAATCAAGGCGTAGAACGTGATGTATGACAGGCGGAAGGTCCCCAGCGCCACAAACCCTTGGGCAAACTGCGAGAAGTGGCTGTCAAAGCCGGAGATCGGCGAGGCGCCCACAAAATCGTAGTACAGGGAGTTAATACCATAAACGATGATCATCGTACCGAGCGTGGTAATAAACGGCGTCACGTTCAGGTAAGCAATGATAATACCGTTAATCAGGCCGATAATGGCGCCAATCGCGCAGACCAGCAGGATCACCAGCGGAATCGGCATGGTTGCCATATCCGGGAACACCTTGTTGGCATTATCGACGGCCTGCAGCATGGTGGCAGCAATAACCGCCGCCAGGCCTACCTGACGTCCGGCAGACAGGTCGGTCCCCTGGGTAACAATCAGCCCGGCCACGCCAAGGGCGATAATAATACGCACCGAGGACTGGGTCAGGATGTTACTGAGGTTCAGCAAACTTAAAAACGTAGGGTCCTGGAAAATAATAATGGCCAGCAAAACCAAAAGAACAACGTAAATCCCACCTTCTTTCAGGTAGGTGAGAAAACTTTTTTTATTTAACGCGCTCATGAGAAGCCCCTGCTCTTAAAGATGCAACGACGCAAGACGTAAAATCTCGTTTTGCGTAGTAGTTTTTGTCTCAACAATGCCGGCGACAAGACCATTGCTCATCACCAGAATACGGTCGGTAATACCCAGCAGCTCCGGCATCTCGGAGGAGATAATGATGATCCCTTTCTCTTTCTTCGCCAGCTCAGCAATCAGCTGGTAAATCTCGAATTTCGCGCCAACATCGATTCCGCGCGTGGGTTCATCAAGCATTAAAATTTCCGGCTGGGTTAATAACCAGCGTCCAATAATGACTTTCTGCTGGTTACCGCCGGACAATGAACCAATTTGCGTGTGCTGGCCGGGGGTTTTCACCCGCATCGAATCAATTACCCACTGGGTATCGCTTTTCATGCGCGAATTATCCAGTAAGCCAACCCTGTTTTTATATTTCTTAATATTGGAGATCAGTGAGTTAAAACCGATATCCAGGTACGCGTAAATCCCGGTGGAGCGCCGCTCTTCGGTAACCAGGGCAAAGCCGTGGTTAATCGCTTCATTGGCGCTATGGTTATTTATTTTCTTACCGTGCAGCGTAATAGTGCCGCCTGACTTCTCGCGGATACCGAAAATGGTCTCCACAATATCGGTACGCTTGGCTCCCACCAGCCCGGCGATGCCGAGGATTTCGCCTTTGTGCAGGTCGAAAGAGATGTCGCGAATCGACGGCTGGCGCAGCGACGTCAGGTTGCGGACTTCAAGGATCACCTCACCCGGTTTGTTTTCACGGTCCGGAAAGCGCTGGTTGAGGGAGCGCCCCACCATCATGGCGATGATCTTGTCCATATCCAGGCCTTCGAGCGGCTGGGTGGCAATCCACTGACCGTCGCGCAGAACGGTAATCTCATCACACAGCTGGAAAATTTCTTCCATCTTATGCGAGATATAGACAATGCCGCAGCCGCGTTCTTTCAGCTTACGGATGATCTTAAACAGGTGATTGACCTCTTTCTCCGTCAGCGACGAAGTCGGCTCGTCCATAATGACGATTTTCGCGTCATAGGAGAACGCCTTCGCGATTTCAATCATCTGCATCTGCGATACTGACAGCGTACCGACGCGCGCGCGCGGGTCGATATCGATATCCAGTTCATCAAAGATCCCTTTGGTATCGCGATACATTTTATCCTGATCGACAAACACGCCTTTGGTGGGATAACGCCCCAGCCACATGTTGTCCATCACCGTACGTTGCAATACCAGGTTTAATTCCTGATGCACCATTGAAATACCGTTTTCCAGGGCCTCTTTCGCCGAATGGAAATCGATCTCTTTACCCTGAAAAAGAATACTGCCGGAATCTTTTTGATAGATCCCAAAAAGGCATTTTAATAATGTTGATTTGCCCGCACCGTTCTCTCCCATTAATGCATGAATAGAATGAGGACGGACTTTCAGATTGACATTATCGAGCGCCTTGACGCCAGGAAACGATTTGTTGATGTTGCTCATTTCCAACAAAAATTCGCCTGACCGTTCGCTATTATTGCTGACCATAGTTATACCTGGCTGCGTTCATGCACACCCCAACCGACGAATGAACGCCGAAGTCAGGATCTGGTTCTGTATCAGGAATAATCGGGCGGGAATACCCGGAGTCTTTCTGCTTGCAGTAACATTAACTGTCCTGCCACCTAAATACTCCGGATAATAATCCGCGCCCGTAACTCAATAATTATTTACCGGTAAACTGGCTCAGATTGTCTTTATCTACGCCAACGTAAGGAACGCGGACGATTTTATTCTCAATCTTCCAGTTGGTGCCTGCTGCCGGTTCTTTCCCGTCAGCCAGGTTTTTCGCCAGATCGAAGGTCGCTTTAGCCTGGTTGTTGGCATCGTTCAGCACGGTACCAGCCATTGCACCGGATTTAACCAGCGCCAGCGCTTCAGGCAGGGCATCGACGCCGAACACCGGAATGCTGCTCTTGTTGTGTGCTTTCAGCGCTTCAACAGCACCCATCGCCATGGCGTCGTTGTTAGCAATAACGACTTCAATTTTGTTGGCGTTCGGGCCAGACAGCCACGCGTCCATCTTGTCTTTAGCCTGCGCGGTATCCCACATCGCCGTGTCTAATGCCAGCTGCTGAGTTTTGAAGCCTTTGTCGTTCAGCTCTTTAATCACGTAGGTGGTACGTGCTTCAGCATCCGGATGTCCTGGCTCGCCTTTCAGCAGCACAAACTGAATCTGACCATCTTTGTTGAGATCCCAGTTCGGGTTTGCTTTCCAGTGTTTGGCAATCAGGTCACCCTGAATCACGCCGGACTCTTTTGAATCGGTCCCGACGTAATAAGCTTTATCGTAGCTATCCAGCGCTTTGCGGGACGGCTCTTTGTTAAAGAACACCACCGGCACGTTCTGACCACGTGCTTTATCGATAACGGTACCCGCAGCCGCCGGGTCCACCAGGTTGATGGCCAGCGCTTTCACCCCTTTCGCCAACAGGACGTCAATCTGATCGTTCTGTTTTGACTGGTCGTTCTGCGAGTCATTCATCAGCAGCTGCACGTCCGGCGCTGATTTGCCGTCTTTTTCGATAGCCTTACGCACCACCGACATAAAGTTGTCGTCATATTTATAAATGGTTACGCCGATGCGGGTATCAGCTGCGTGCGCCGCGGCGCCAAATAACATGCTCGCCATAACAGCAGACAGGGTTAACACCTTCTTATTCATGGAATCTCCGGTTTTTTTTATGCAGGGTCGTTGGTGTGAAAATAGCGGGCGGGCATCTGTTACATAAAAGTTACCGCACAACCATGTTCACGACTGTAATTCTGTCTTCCATGTAGGGTAACGCTCCAGAAATACGACTTTATTACGCGTTTAACGCCTTATTCCTACGGTAAAAGTGATTACTCACCGTGATAGAGTGGTTCAGACTAGTAAACGCGGCCATCATAATCAGTTGAATGTTAATATACTGTGAATTTACTCACAGATTGAAAGCGGTTACATAACGCCGCATCATCAGTTAGTGATCGGCCCCGCACTTTGCCGTTGCAGCACGGAATGACGACGCACCAGCGTTGGCATAAAGCAGTGACGCGCCTCATGATCCAGCTTGCCGGCCGCCCCCAACAACGCCAGTTCCGTCGCCAGTTTTGCCATCGACATCACCGGGTAACGCACCGTGGTCAGCTGCGGGTCGGTGTAACGCGAAATCGGGATATCATCGAAGCCAATGAGTGACAGATGCTGCGGTACCGCAATGCCGTTATCTTTCAGCGTCGTCAGCGCCCCGGCAGCCATGCTGTCGTTATAGGCAAAGACGGCCGTCAGGCCTAAATTACGCCCCAGCAGTTCGACCATTGCCGCTTCCCCGCCCTGCATATCCGGCGTTCCTGAGCCGACCCAACTGTCCAGCGCGATAATGTTTTGCTCCTGCAACGCCTTAAACCATCCTTCCCGACGCATATCGTCATCTTCAATGCCGTGGTTTGAAGAGAGGTAGCCGATGCGTTGATGACCATGATTGAGCAGCATTCGCGTCGCCATCAGCGCGCCGCTGACGTTATCCAGTCCGACGCAGCGATGGGCGTAGCCGGGCACGATGCGGTTGATCAGCACCATCCCCGGAATATGCTCCATAAAGTCGCCTAGTTCGGCGTCGCTCAGGGCTTTGGAGTGAACAATCAGGGCGGAACAGCGCTGGCGGATCAGGACTTCAATGGCATGACGCTCTTTTTCCGCCTCATGGTAGCTGTTGCCGATCAGCACATATTTTTGATGCTGCTGCGCGACGGTATCCACCGCTTTGACCAGCGCGCCGAAGAAGGCATCCGAGACGTCCATCACCACCACGCCGATGGTATCGCTGACCTGCGTCGCCAGCGCCTGGGCGTTGGCATTCGGCCGGTAGCCCAGCTGCGTTACCGCTTTCATTACATTTTCCCGTGTATCCGGGCTCACCAGCGCGCTGTTGTTCAGCACACGTGAGACGGTCGCCACGGAAACACCCGCCTGACGGGCGACATCACGAATGGTGATCATGCTCACCGACCTTAAGAAAATTGTAAGACGCCACACCCACCTCCTGTGTTCAGCAAGGTGGCTATTCTGGCAGCGACCTGCGGCCCACTACGTGAGTGATGTCACAAGCCTGGAAACGGTTACATCCGTTTTGTTAATGATTGTGATCGAGATCGTTATCTGGATGTGTTTTTTGATGAGGTGCCTGACGCACGAAGCGTTAGCTGACGCCACAACCATTCCACCGGCCCCTGGCGGAAATAGCGCAGCCACATTAGCGAGAAGGTGATATTGATGGCCCACACCGGCAGCACCAGGGCTAACAGGTGCAAGCGGTCAAACTGCATAAACAGGCCAAAGCGGTAGAAAATGGTGGTACAGATCAGCGTCTGGAGCAGGTAGTTGGTTAACGCCATCCGCCCGACGCAGGCTATCGCCCCCACCAGCCGGAACTGGCACAACCATGGCCAGAAGCCCCACGCCAGCGCAGCATAACCAATGGTTTGTAACGGGGCGCCCAGCTCACGCGGCGCCTGTAACAGGAACGCACACCAGCGCGGATCCCAGTCGAGATGCCACTGGGCAACAATAGCAGGGATATTTACCGCCATGCCGGCGGCAATCAGCAATACACCGGTGCGCCGGTAATGACTGAGGCTAAACTGCCCTTTTAACCAGCCGCTGCGCATCAATGCCGCGCCCATCAGCATCATCCCCGCGAGCTGCCAGCCATATTGCGCCCCCAGCGCCAGCAGATTATCGGAAAGCAGGTCGGCACGATTGCTCACCGCTTCCATCCCGCCGTTGAGCTTCCAGTATTGTTCATACTGTAAATTCGCCGCATCGGGCACCCATGAGCGGTTTGGCGTGCCGCCGGAAATCAGTCCCAGCAGCACCAGCACCGCAACGCCAATCAGGTACAGCACAACGCCGGTATTAAACAGCGACTTGAGGTGATGGGCATCGCGCACCATCCGCCAGGTCACCAGCCCGACTAAGGCATAGGCCAGCAGGATGTCGCCATCCCAGAAAAACAGGCCGTGGATAAAGCCCAGCAGCGCCAGCAGCGTCAGACGCGACTGGATCCAACGTTTGCCGCGCGGCAGCAGCATCTGTAGACCGGCACCAAACAGCAGGGCAAACAGCGTCAGGAATTTGACCTGCGCGAACAGATCGAGGATCGCCCAGGTCCAGGCATCGCTTGAGGTGATAGTCCCGGACCAGGCCGGATTGAGGTAAGCCGCCTTCGGCAGGCCGAAGGCGTTGATATTCAGGAGCAGGATACCGAGGATGGCCACGCCGCGCACAAAATCCAGCGTGACATTTCTCTCCATGTAACCTGCCCTTTGATTAGTTGTGATGGCGAACGGCGCGCAGGAACTCCTGGCGAGTGTTCTGGCTGGATTTAAACAGACCGCCCAACGACGTGGTGGTGGTGGCGCTGGTTGCATCACGGATGCCACGCGCTTTGACGCAGTAATGCACTGCATCAATCGATACCGCCACGTTGTTGGTGCCGAGCAGGGTCTGTAGCGCGGTTAAAATCTGCTGGGTCAGACGTTCCTGAACCTGCGGACGCTGCGAGAAGAACTGCACGATGCGGTTAATTTTCGACAGACCAATCACCGAATCTTTCGGAATATAGGCGACCGTCGCTTTACCATCGATGGTGACAAAGTGGTGTTCGCAGGTGCTGGTCAGCGTAATATCACGCACGGTGACCATTTCATCGACCTGCATTTTATTTTCGATAACGGTGATTTTTGGGAACCTGGCATAATCCAGACCGGAAAAAATCTCGTCAACGTACATTTTGGCAATGCGTCGTGGGGTTTCCACCAGGCTGTCATCGGTCAGATCAAGATTCAGCAGCTGCATAATCTCGGTCATGTGTCCGGCTATCAGGCGCTTGCGCGTTTCATTATCAAGTTCTTGTACTGGCGGACGCAACGGCGTCTCCAGCCCACGAGCGACCAGCGCTTCATGAACGAGTATGGCTTCTTTACTCAGTGCTGACATTTAGGTTCTCCTGCAGGTGTCGCGCTCTTTGCTCTATGAGGGCAAAGTTTGCATCCATTGTGCGTGAGGTGACGCACATAATCCAGTAGCCGAAACGATAATTGTTGAAATTTGCGTTAGCTATCAACCAGCACAGACATGTTGGCTAAAAGTTGCATTAATGATGCAATATCTTGCTGAAAGGAGAAAGTGAAAGTTGCTCACGGGCACATGAAATATCTGTATTATGGCCTGTCACGCGCACTTATCTTCCTGAGGAGCCCGGCATGGAATTGCTTGAAGAGCACCGCTGTTACGAAGGCCGGCAGCAACGCTGGCGGCACGACTCCAGCACCCTGAATGTTCCAATGACCTTCAGCATCTTTTTACCCCCATCGCAGTCAGAAACCGCGCCGCCGGTGCTGTACTGGCTGTCAGGGTTAACCTGTAATGATGAAAACTTCACCACCAAGGCCGGCGCTCAGCGAATCGCCGCCGAGCTGGGCATTGTCCTGGTAATGCCGGATACCAGCCCGCGCGGCGATAACGTCGCTGACGATAGCGGCTGGGATCTTGGCAAAGGCGCCGGCTTTTATCTTAACGCGACCGAAGCCCCGTGGTCCGAACATTACCGCATGTATGACTACGTGCGCGACGAACTGCCCGCGCTGATTCGCTCGCAGTTTAACGTTGGCGAGCGCTGCGCCATCAGCGGCCATTCCATGGGCGGCCACGGCGCGCTGATCATGGCGCTGAAAAACCCGGGCCGTTTTGTCAGCGTGTCCGCTTTCGCCCCTATCGTGAACCCGACGCAGGTTCCGTGGGGACAAAAAGCCTTCAGCGCATACCTGGGTGCCGATACTTCGGCATGGCAGGCGTGGGACAGTTGCGCATTGCTGCAGGCAAGCCAGGCCGCCGACGCCATCCCGACCTTAATTGATCAGGGTGATGGCGATACCTTCCTGGCGGTACAGCTTCAGCCGGCAGTGCTGGCAGAGGTCGCCCGCCAGAAAGCGTGGCCGTTAACCCTGCGGATCCAGCCGGGTTACGATCACAGCTACTATTTCATCGCGTCGTTTATCGAAGAC
Organism: Enterobacter sp. JUb54; assembly: GCF_014298075.1. Classification (GTDB taxonomy): domain Bacteria; phylum Pseudomonadota; class Gammaproteobacteria; order Enterobacterales; family Enterobacteriaceae; genus Klebsiella; species Klebsiella lignicola. The sequence goes on along the minus strand of NZ_CP060418.1, from coordinate 359,311 downwards.
CATTTACGCTTCCACGCCCGCTATCTGCTGGGCTGACGTACCGCCTGTGCGCCTCACGGCGCACCGGCTCTCGCCACCGCAGCTTAGCGCCTGTCCCTGTAGGCGCTTATTCCAGAACCACCGTTTCTTTCTTCTTAGAAAGCAATATTTTAATAAAGTCGACGTAAGAAACCGGTTTAAAGAAATAATACCCCTGCAATAAGGTGACATTTTTCCCGTTGAGATAATTGAGCTGCTCCTGCGTCTCAACACCTTCCGCGACAATCCGTAAGGAGAGCTTGCCCGCCATTTCCAGCACGCAATCCAGCAGCTTCGTCGATTCTTCAAGGTCGTTAACCCGCCCGACAAAACTCTTATCAATTTTGATGTAGTCAATGTTCAAATCGTGCAGATAGGACAACCCGGAATACCCGGTGCCAAAATCATCCAACGCAATGGAAAAACCGCGGGCGTGTAAGGTATTGAGATTGGCAATCAGTTGCTCATCCACATGCAACGGTTCGCGTTCGGTCACTTCGAGCACCAGTTTCAAATTTTGGTTGAGAAAACCCTCCCGGTATTTCAGGCAATCCGCCATAAACAGCGGCGAGCTGATATGCGACGCGCTGAAGTTGATCCCAATATGAAAACTATCAGGCAGTTTCTCGCTAAGTTTGTTCATCTGCGAGACGACCTGAGTCATCAGGCTTTGGGTCAGAGGAATGATCAGCCCGGTTCGCTCCGCCAGCGGGATAAACGCCACCGGGGAAATAATCCCAATTTGCGGATGCTTCCAGCGGGCCAGCACCTCGACGCCATAGATCGCCCCGGTTCTCCCATTGACCACCGGCTGGTAGAACGGGACAATTTCGCCGTTGGCAATCGCTTTGCGCAGCGTATCTTCGGGGGTGGTGTATTTATTGGCGTACTTCAACAATAGCCACGCCAGCGCGCAAGAGACAAACAAAATAAAGACCAACAAACCCGCTCCTTGATGAATCATGCGCCTGGCGCTAAAAAATGGCGGCAGGTTATATTCGATACCAAACGGAAAGTCGGCCGACTGAAACAAACCGGTGGTAGCCGTGCTGAAGCTGGCTTTTCTGACGTCCCCTGTATAGCCAATCGCCTTATCACCCACCACTAATGAAAACGCGGTATTTTGCACATTACTGTTCAGGGCATCACGAATATGGACGTCGCTGATGCTGATAATAATTTTGACGTTCCCGGAGATCTGCTGATAGACCAGCACCGGGCGATTATTCACGGTGTTCATCGCCGCAATAAGCATTAACGGCTCTGGCGGTAAAGAGTGAAGGCGGGAAAGCAGCACCCGGTTACCGGGGAGCGAGGAACACCATACTTTATCCCCTTTGATGATCAATAACGTTCTGAGGTGCGGCTTCAGCGCCGCCTCGGTGCCAAGCTGAAACTGCCCTTCTGGCGTACACCCTTTGAGGGCGACATCGCGCGCGGTGGTGGTTGCATCTCGCGCTTCATCCAGAAAGACGTTGATCTTTCTTGCTGTCTGATAGGCCGCGCTGGTGTTATTTATTCTGGCTAAATACCAGAGCTGCATATTTAAAATAAACACACCGACGCTAAAAAAAAGTACCGCAACCAAAGCCGGAAGTATGACGTTGCGCATTATTATTGTTCTCTATCAATAGGGATTCGAGTTGAGAAATAACGTCAGCATGAAATATCAGGAGAGCATCAGCCATCCTGAAGCAGGATGGCTGCGTCTCTCTCTAATAGTGTATACGCCATTTTGCGCCGCGCATGGTTCTGTGCGACAGGAAAACAGAGGCACAATAATAGCGGGCAGCCGGCGATCGCAACTGCCCGATTGGCGGGTTAATTAAAAGCGGTAATCCACGGCCATAAAGTAGCGGCGACCTTCTTCCGTATAGCTATAGTCGTCGCGGCTCAGGTCTTTATCCCCGACGTTCAGCACGCCGGAACGCAGCTTCACGCTCTTCGTCACCTGCCAGGCGGCACCGACGTCAAACATGGTGTACCCTCCCGGCGTTTTTGAGGTGGCGCTGACCGCACGCTGCTCGCCGGTATAATTTGCGGTGACGTAGAAGGACCAGTCGTCCAGCGGCGTCCAGTCCAGCGTGCCGTTAGCGGTATGGAACGGCAACGACTGCAGTGGCTTATCCCCACCGTTGCTGAGATCGCGGCCATCGTTGTAGGTGTAGTTCACCGTCAGCTTCCATTCGTCGCCAAACGGCACTTTCACTTCGGTTTCCACCCCTTTGATACGCGCTTTGTTGACGTTGAAGTAGCGGAAGACCGGCACGCGTTTGCCATTGACCGTTTTCCAGCCGACAAAGTTCGGATAGCCCGGCGCTTCGCTGGCGCTGGAAGTACGCAGAATATCGATCATATCGTCGACGTTATTCTGGAAGGTGGTCACGCTGCCTTCCACGCCCTCCAGCAGCCCTTCTTCGCCGCGGTAGTACAGGCCAATCTCGAAGCTTTCGCTGGTTTCCGGTTTCAGGTCCGGGTTACCGATGATGCTACAGGAGCCACGACAGGAGTTGGTGGTCCAGTCCGGGTTCAGCTGCAGCAGCGACGGCGCTTTAAAGGCCGTTGCCCAGCCGCCCTTCACGGTAACGGTGTCGGTCGCGTTATAGACCAGGTAAGCACGTGGGCTCCAGTGATCGCCGTAGGTCTCATGGTCATCCATACGAATGCCGGTGGTTAACGCCAGCGGTTCGAAAATACGCCACTCATCTTCAAGAAACAGCGCGTACTGGCTGGCGGAAGTGGATTTCCCGCCGCTACTCAGGTTGACGGGGTCTTTCAGCTTATCGTGGCGCCATTCACCACCGAAGGTCAGCATCTGGTTAATCACCCCCAGCGGCAGCACATATTTACCGTCGATGGCGTTGCTTTCGGAGGTGATCGTGCCGTCCTGCCCTGGGTTTTTGTTATCGACTTTTTCGCCGTAGAACTTGAGTTCGCTGTTGCCCATATCCCAGCGACCGTTATGGCTGAGGGAGTAGTTCTGGCGCTCAAGGCGGTTGCGATCCAGGGAGTCGGAATCACGGTCCTGGCGGTCAAAACCGTAGCCGGCCGTGATGTCCTGGTTATCGGTTGGGGTCCAGGCAAACTCGACGTTGCCGTCGCGGCTGGTAAAGCCTTCGATACGTGGCGTTTCGCCCGCGGCGTTGCTGGAAGCCTGCTGATCGTCTTTGGCGCGTTTCGCCAGGTTACCGTAGGCTTTCATGCCCAGCACGCCGTCAATCAGCGGGCCGCCGGTGAAGAACTGGCCGTTGTAGGTATCCCCGCGATCGCGGTGTTCCTGAATGGTGGTATCGGCGCTCAGCGTACCGGTCCATTTCTGGCCGACTTTTTTGGTGATGATGTTGACCACGCCGCCGAGGGCGTCGGAGCCGTACAGCGAGGACATCGGCCCGCGTACCACTTCAATCCGCTCGATAGCGTCAACCGGGACCCAGTTTAAATCGAAATCGTTGTGGCGGAAGACGGCGTTACGGGAGTTCACGCGTTTGCCGTCAACCAGGATCAGCGTGTAGCTGCTGTCGAGGCCGCGAATACTGACGCCCTTGCGGTTGTCGCCTTCGTTGGTGAGCTGTACACCAGGCACATCGCGCAGGACATCTTTAAGGTTCTGAACCGGGCGGCGCTGTAAATCCTGCTGGGTAATGACGCTGATACTGGCCGGCGCATCCTTCACGCTCTGTTCCGTCGCCGCGGCGGTGACCACCAGCGTTTCTTCATTGACTTCGGCAAGGGCCGGAAACGCCAGCGATACGACGGATGCGCACAATCCCGCCCGGACAAAAGGGTTTAACCTGAACATTCCATATCTCCATGAGGTTCATAACGAATCAAACAAAAGGTGCAATTAACACGTACAGTCGGCGCACTGCTCATAGGCGGCGCGCGCGGAATAGTTTTACCGTTGACGTGGCTGGTCACCTCTTGCCGGCGGTTATGGCCTGCAAGCTATGGAGATTGGCTTCATCCTGAATATGCGAGGATGATAAAGATAATGATTTCCATTATCAATAAAATTATGGAGAATTGTATCAGTTTGTAAGTTGCGACGAGCATAAAAAAACCCTCTTATAAAAGAGGGTTTTATCACTACTGCCCCGCGTTTTGCCGGGCGTTAGCCTTTAAAGCGCTGCGGGAACTTCATTTCGCTATAGCGGACGAAACGGGTGCCTTTTGCCAGCTTGTAACCAAACCAGATCACCAGGAACAGCGGAATACCAATATAGGTTGCCGCTACACCGCCCCAGTCAATGGTATCTTTCAGGAACGCTTCATAGTTCTGGCCCAGGGTAATGATCAGGCACAGCACGAAGGCGAAGATCGGCCCCAGCGGGAAGAATCCTGAACGATATGGCAGGTCGTTCAGATCGTTACCCTGCAGCACGTAGCCGCGGCGGAAACGATAGTGGCTGATGGCAATCCCCAGCCAGGCGATAAAGCCCGTCATGCCCGAGGTGTTGAGCAGCCACAAATAGACGGTCTGGTTACCGAACATCGAGCTCAGGAAGCACAGCCCCGCAATCACCGTCGTCGCATACAGCGCATTGCGCGGCACGCCGCCACGGGAGAGCTTTGAGAAAATGCGCGGCGCTTTGCCATCACAGGCCAGGGTATAGAGCATACGCGTTGAGGCGTACATTCCCGAGTTACCCGCCGACAGCACCGCCGTCAGGATAACCGCGTTCATGATTGCCGCCGCTGACAGCAGCCCCGCATGCTGGAACACCAGGGTGAACGGGCTGACGGAAATGTCTTTCACGTCGTTACGCAGCAGGCTTGGGTCGGTATACGGAATAATCAGGCTGATGATCAGAATCGCGAACACATAGAACAGCAGGATACGCCAGAACACCTGCCGCACCGCGCGCGGAATGTTCTTCTCCGGGTTTTCAGACTCACCGGCCGCAATGCCGATAAGTTCGGTGCCCTGGAACGAGAAGCCGACAATCATCGCCACGCCGATCATCGCCGCGAAACCACCGGCAAACGGCGCATCATCGATCGCCCAGTTGCTCCAGCCCGCAGGCTCCGCACCTTTAAAGATACCGACGATCATCATCACGCCGACAATAATAAAGATAATGACGGTGGCAACTTTGATCAGCGAGAACCAGTATTCCGCTTCGCCAAACCCTTTCACCGAGATCCAGTTCAGCAGGAACATAATCCCGAGGAACAGCGCGCTCCAGATCCAGCCGGGGGTATCCGGGAACCAGTAGCTCATCACCAGCTGTGCGGCGACAAGGTCAACGGCAATGGTGACGGCCCAGTTGTACCAGTAGTTCCAGCCCAGCGCGAAGCCAAAGCCTTCTTCAACGTAGTTTTGACCGTAGGTCGCGAAGGAACCGGAGACCGGCATATATGCCGCCAGTTCGCCAAGGCTGGTCATCAGGAAGTAGACCATCAGACCGATTAAGATATAAGAGAGCAGAGCGCCGCCTGGGCCTGCCTGAGAAATCGTTGCGCCAGATGCAACGAAAAGACCTGTACCGATGGAACCGCCGATTGCGATCATGGTCAAGTGGCGCGCCTTTAATTCACGGCGTAAGCCGGGCGCTTCTGTGGTTTTAGTATCCGAAACCATGTGAAAATGCTATCCATCCAAAAAACGAGGCGCGATTGTAGCAGACGATCCGGGTTCTATCCGGTACAAATGCGAAGTTATAAGAGAGCTTCATGATCGATCATAAATTATTAGTAAAGCACTAATCCCCGGAATTGCCAGCGATCCTCCCGCGATCTCTCACGATAATGAAGCCATACCTGGCCGGTGATTTACACCTGGCAGTAATGCAGAAAACGTTGTAATGCCTTAGAAATATGTTTTTGCCGATGGTGAATCCGCCACAGCGTGCGGGTCAGATTCGGCAGCGGCACCGTCAGCTCCACCAGTGACCCGACCTCCAGCTGCTCGGCGATAACCCGCCGGGAAAGGCAGCTGATGCCAAGTCCGTGACGCACGGCGTGCTTGATGGCCTCCGAGTTCCCCAGCTCCATCCCCAGATGAAATGCTGGCAAATGCGACAGCAGCAGGTAGTCGACGATCTCGCGCGTGCCGGAGCCGTGCTCACGCAAAATCCACGGCGCTTCCGCCAGACGTTGCAACGTGACCTCGCCTTGCAGCAGCGGCGAATCCGGGGCGGCGAACACCACCAGTTCATCTTCCAGCCACGGCTCGGCAATAATATCTGCCGCATGGCAGGGACCTTCGATAAGCCCGATGTCCACCCGCAGATCGGCGACCGCATTGATTACGTCCTGGCTATTCCCCACGCTCAACTCCAGCGGCAGGTCGGGAAAGTCGCGACGGTAGTGGGCGATGATGCCCGGCAGAATATAGTTACCGATGGTGCTACTGGCATACACCCGAATCGCGCCGTTGTCGCCGCGAAACAGTTCTTCTATCTCGATTGCGCGCTCCAGAAGCGCTAACGCCCGCGGGTAGAGCAGCCGCCCGTGTTCGTTCACCACCAGCCGCTTCCCTACGCGGTCGAACAACTGCACCCCTAACTGCCCTTCCAGATCGGTCAGGGCGGCGCTGACCGCCGACTGCGACAGCGCCAGCATCTGCGAGGCCTGGGTGGTTGAACCGCTCTTAAGCACCTCAGCAAAAACTTCCAGCTGTCGTAACGTGATATGCATAACTCATCCTGCCCGTCTTCCAACGCGAGTATCCGATAACCCGACGTAACCTGGGGATAATAACATTCTGGACCGCGATAGTCCGCCCTTACCCGTCATACTTCAAGCGGCTTAGGTGTTGGCGGCACCGTCATGCAACTTGAGTTATTTAGGGTTCTTACCACTTATTCCGATTAATTATAAATATATAATCAATTTTATTTTTAAACTAGTGCGGCGTAACCTTTTAGCCAGACAAAGGAGAAGGTTATGACAGCATTCACTTTACCGACTAAACATCGCACCTTGTGGCACTTTGCCCCTGGACTGGCGCTCACCGCCGTACTGACCGGCGCCGCGCTGTGGGCAGGCAGTTTTTCCGCTATCGCGGGCGCCGGTTTCAGCGCGCTGACGCTGGCCATCCTCTTCGGTATGGTTATCGGTAATACGATTTATCCTAAGCTCTGGCAGTCCTGCGACGGCGGCGTCATCTTCGCCAAACAGTACCTGTTACGCCTCGGTATTATTTTATACGGTTTTCGCCTGACCTTCGCCCAGATTGCCGACGTGGGCGTCAGCGGGATCACCATTGATGTGCTGACATTGACCAGCACCTTTTTTATCGCCTGCTTCCTCGGGCAGAAGATTTTCGGTCTGGACAAACATACCAGCTGGCTGATTGGCGCCGGCAGCAGCATCTGCGGTGCGGCGGCGATTCTGGCAACCGAACCGGTGGTGAAAGCCGAGGCCAGTAAAGTGACCGTAGCGGTGGCGACGGTGGTGATTTTTGGTACCCTGGCCATCTTCCTCTACCCGGCGATGTACCCGATGCTGGCGCACTGGTTCACACCAGAAGCCTATGGCATCTATATGGGGTCGACCATGCATGAAGTGGCGCAGGTAGTTGCTGCCGGTCACGCCATCAGCCCGGATGCGGAAAACGCGGCGGTGATTGCCAAAATGCTGCGCGTGATGATGCTGGCTCCGTTCCTGCTGTTCCTGGCGGCACGGGTGAAACAGCTGGCACCGGAAGGTCAGGGTGAAAAAAGCAAAATCACCATTCCGTGGTTTGCCATCCTGTTCATCCTGGTAGCGGTGTTTAACTCCTTCCACCTGCTGCCAAAAGCGGTGGTCGACATGCTGGTCACCCTCGACACCGTGCTGCTGGCGATGGCGATGGCGGCTCTGGGACTGACCACTCACGTCAGCGCCCTGAAAAAAGCCGGTGCCAAACCGCTGCTGATGGCCCTGATGCTGTTCGTCTGGTTGATTGTCGGTGGTGGCGTTATCAACCTGGTGGTTCACAGCCTGATGGCATAACCCCAACACCTGTCCATCATCATTCATTGATGTAACTCTTCAGTTAAGCCGCTATCATTACCCTCCCCCCAGCGGCTTAACTGGAGTTTTTTTATGAAATATATTGGAGCGCACGTCAGTGCCTCAGGCGGGCTGGCCAACGCTGCCATTCGCGCCGCCGAGATTGAAGCAACGGCTTTCGCGCTGTTCACCAAGAACCAACGTCAATGGCGAGCCGCTCCGCTGAGCGACGAAACCATTGCTGAATTCAAAGCCGCCTGCGAAAAATACCGCTTTGGTCCTGGTCAAATCCTGCCCCACGACAGCTACCTGATTAACCTCGGTCACCCGGTGGCCGACGCGCTGGAAAAATCCCGCGATGCCTTTATTGATGAGCTGAGCCGCTGCCAGCAGCTCGGTCTGACGCTCCTCAATTTCCATCCCGGCAGCCACCTGCAGCAGATCCCAGAAGACGAGTGTCTGGCGCGCATCGCCGAATCGATCAATATTGCGCTGGCTAAAACCGAAGGGGTCACCGCGGTGATTGAAAACACCGCCGGCCAGGGCAGCAACCTCGGATTTAAATTTGAACATCTCGCGGCCATCATCGACGGCGTCGAAGATAAATCCCGCGTCGGGGTGTGCATTGATACCTGCCACGCGTTTGCCGCCGGTTATGACCTGCGCAGCGCCGAGGAGTGTGAGAAGACCTTTGCTGATTTCGAGCGCATTGTCGGCTTCCGCTATCTGCGCGGCATGCACCTTAACGATGCCAAAAGCGCCTTCGGCAGCCGCGTTGACCGCCACCACAGCCTCGGTGAAGGCAATATTGGCCACGACCCGTTCCGCTGGATCATGCAGGACAACCGGTTTGACGGCATCCCGCTGATTCTGGAAACCATTAACCCGGATATCTGGGCTGAAGAGATTGCCTGGCTGCGGGCGCAACAGACGGAAGAAGCTTCGGCCTGATTGTCGCCGCGACTCTTTGAGGGCGCAGACCAGCAGGATCAAAAAAAGGGCCGAACTATCGGCCCTTTGCTTTTCTGTTTTACCGGTTCATCTGTCAATGACTCAGGCCGCTTTTTCGACTGCCTGAACTTCCGGACGTTTCACCACGGCGTAAGACAGACCGGCTACCAGGGTACCGGCAATAATCGCCAGCAGGTAACCCAGCACCGGGGTAATCGCGCCAGGGATCAGCAGCACAAACAGACCGCCGTGCGGCGCCATCAGTTTGGCACCAATCGCCATAGAGATGGCTCCAGTCACCGCGCCGCCAACGATACAGCATGGCAGGACACGCATCGGGTCACGGGCAGCGAACGGAATCGCCCCTTCAGAGATAAAGCACAGACCCAGTACCAGCGCCGCTTTACCGCCTTCACGTTGGCCCTTATCAAACTTGTTACGGGCAACCAGCGTCGCGATACCCATCGCCAGCGGTGGCACCATACCGGCCGCCATAATGGCCGCCATCGGGGCGTAGGTTTGGGTACTCAACAGGCCGACACCGAAAGCGTAGGCCGCTTTGTTCACCGGGCCACCCATATCGGTACACATCATTGCCCCAAGGATAGCGCCCAGCAGGACGGCGTTTGCCGTGCCCATCGTTTGCAGCCAGTGGGTCAGGCCTGCCAGGATACCGGCAACCGGTTTACCAATCAGGTAGATCATCGCCAGACCGACGATCAGGCTGGAAACCAGCGGAATGATCAGGATCGGCTTCAGCGCTTCCATGCTCGGCGGCAGTTTTAATTTGGTGCTGATCAGTTTCGCGACGTAACCGGCAAGGAAACCGGCGATGATCCCGCCGATAAAGCCGGAACCGCCGCTGACCGCCAGCATACCGCCGATCAGGCCCGGCGTCAGGCCAGGACGGTCAGCAATCGAGAAGGCAATAAAGCCTGCCAGAACCGGCACCATCAAGGCAAAGGCTGAACCACCACCAATCTGCATCAGCGAGGCTGCCAGAGTATCTTTGACTTCAAAGGCTTTGATACCAAAGGCGAAGGAGAGCGCGATACACAGGCCGCCGGCCACCACCATCGGCAGCATATAGGACACACCGGTCAGCAGGTGACGATAGGCGCCGCCACCCTCTTTCTTCGCCGAGTCAGCCTGCTGGCTGCCCTGGCCCGAAGGCTGGTACGGTTTCGCTTCCGCAACGGCTTTATCCAGCTCCTGCGCGGTTTTCTTCAGCGCCAGGCCGGTGGTTGTGCGATACATCGGCTTACCGGCAAATTTCGCCAGGTCCACTTCAATGTCGGCCGCCACAACGACCAGATCCGCCTGAGCGACTTCTTCTGGCGTAATCGCATTGCCGGCGCCCACGGAACCGCGGGTTTCGACTTTGACCCACCAGCCGCGTTTTTTGGCTTCGGTTTCAATAGCTTCAGCCGCCATAAAGGTGTGCGCAACGCCGGTCGGGCAGGCCGTAATGGCCACAATGCGTTTTGCGCCGCCGGTTGCCGCCGGCAGTGCCGCCGCGGCCGGTGCGGTATAGGTGGTCGCGTGACCTTTCGCTTCGCTGAGGAACAGTTCAGGATGCGCCACGGCGCGATTGATATCGCCGAGATATACCTGCTTACCGTTCAGCGAGCTGTCGGCCGGCAACGCGGTGCCGAGGACGATCGCCAGTTCGGCATCGTTCGGGTTGTCTGTCAGTTCAAGGTGCGCTTTAGGCGCGGCGGTACTCAGCAGGGTTTTCGCCATATAGGCGCGGGCCTGGCCAAGTCCGGCATCAATAATCAGCAGCGTTTTCATTATGCCTCTCCTGCTGTTAATTAAAGGGTTTTAAGTCGACGCGCGCCATCATTGCGGCCAACTGGGTACGATCGGTAATACCAACATTGCTCTGGCTGACCGCCAGTGCCGCCACGGCGGTTGCCAGGCGTAAAGTATGTTCACTGGATTCACGCATCAGCAGACCGTAGATCAGGCCGCCTACCATGGAATCGCCGGCACCTACGGTGCTGACCACTTCCACTGAAGGCGGTTTCGCGATCCATTCCCCGGAGGCGTTAACCCACAGTGCGCCCTCTTCGCCAAGAGAAATAACCACATGGGCAATCCCCTGCTCGCGCAACGCATGGGCCGCGTCAATCACGTCTTTCATGTCCGGCAGCTTGCGGCCAGCCCAGATTTCCAGCTCGCGACGGTTCGGTTTCACCAGCCACGGCGCCGCTTTCAGACCGGCGACCAGCGCTTCACGGCTACTATCAAAGATAATGCACGGGCACTGGCTGCGCAGGCGCACCATCCAGTCGGTGAAGGCTTCCGGGCTGACGCCGGACGGCAGGCTGCCGCTGACGCAGACCATATCGAACTGACCCAGCCAGCTCAGAGAATCATTAACAAAGCGTTCCCAGTCGGCCGGGGTGACTTCAAAGCCGGAGAAGTTAAAATCGGTCACTTCGCCATCTTTTTCCGTCAGCTTGACGTTGATACGGGTACGGCCCTGCACCACCTGGAAACGGTTGGCAATGCCCAGCTCGCTGAACAGCTGCTGAAAACCATCCTGGTTGTCTTTGCCGAGGAAGCCCCCGACGGTGACGTCAATGCCGAGATCTTTCAGCACTTTCGCCACGTTGATGCCTTTACCGGCAGCATGCAGGCCGGTGGTACGAACCAGGTTCACTTCGCCGCGTTCAATTTCTGGTGTAAAACCCACCAGGTCATATGCCGGGTTTAAAGTAATTGTTGCTACACGTCTGCTCATTTATGCGCCCTCCCCAAGGCCTGCGGCGATCGCTTCGCCAATCGCATCCAGCGCTTGTTGCGCATCCTCACCCTGCGCGGTAAAGCGCAGACGGTGACCTTTCTTCACACCCAGCGCCACGACTTTCATCAGGCTGCGGCCGTTGGCCGGCTTGCCGGAACCGTCGAGGTTAGTGACGGTAATGTCGCTGGAAAATTGTTTGATGGTGTTCACTAACATGGTGCCGGGACGGGCATGCAGCCCGTGCTCGTTGCGCACTACAAATTCGGCGCTCAGCACGTCGTCGGCAATGGCGTCATCGCTGGTCAGCAACGCCAGCAGGGTTGCGCCATCGGATGTCAGCAGACGGTCAGCTTTTTTGTCGATCAGCAGATTGCTCAGGCGGTTCAGCACCGCGGTAGGCTGTTCATCGGCCATCGCCACGGTGATCAGCAGGGAAACCGGCTGCTCATCGCTGGTAAATGCGTTGGCGGCACGGCTTACCGCAACCGCGCTGCGCAGGTTACCTTCCGCGCTGTCGTTCAGCCAGATGCCCTGACCAAGGTTCAGCGGCTTGTCATTAATGGTGCGGCTGACAAAGGACGCGTCAACGGCGCCGGCTTCTTTCAGACGCGCGGCGTTCAGCGCCTGTAAGGTCATCAGGTCGCTGGCGACGATATCGAGGCTCAGCGTGTCGTTATCCAGTTTCAGCACTTCGCTCTGCTTTTCACCCATCAGCAGGGCGCGCAGCTCTTCAGCGGTGGTCGCTGACTTAAGCTGCTCGGCCACTGAATCATCGCTGAGCACGTGCGTCAGCTGACGCAGCAGGCCGAGATGTTCATCGGAGCTGGCGGCAATGCCGATCGCCACGTAGGCGGTCTGCCCTTCGCCCCAGGCCACGCCCTGCGGGAACTGATAAACCTGTACGCCGGTTTTCAGCACCTGGTCGCGGGTGTCGGTCGTCCCGTGTGGGATAGCAATGCCGTTGCCAAGGAAAGTGGAGGTCTGCTGCTCGCGAGCCAGCATCCCGTTGAGGTAGCCTTCCGCCACGTTACCTGCGCTAACCAGCGCGGCTGCAACCTGACGAATTGCCTCTTCTTTATTACCGGCCTGCTGGCCGGGATGAATATCCTGCACAGATAACTGGAACATGGTTCTCCTCTCCTGCTGAGTTGAATCGTTTCAGCTGCTTTGAGAAAAAAAGCGCCATCTTCCTGACAGAGATATTCCCGATGACGCTGAAACGTTTCAATGAGTCTGTACCTTTCTTACCCACCGTGCAAGTTCTGTTAGCATCCTGATAACAGAATTTAGAGCTACTGCACATTTTTGCTGAAGCCATGGTCTGGAATTCAGCCCGGCTTCAGCATTTTGCTGAAGCGCCTAATTTGAAACTGCTTTTTATTTTTTGATACCATACTACTGTTCATTTTCTGACGCGCGGCGTAAACTCCGCTGCTCTCACCCACACAGATAGCCGCACATGCAAAACAGTAGCACCGCCCTCCCTCGTCGTGGGTTCGATTTAACCTCTTCAGCCTTCCTGATTGTCGCCTTCCTGACAGGCATTGCCGGCGCCCTACAAACGCCGACCCTGAGCCTGTTCCTGACCAATGAGGTGCATGTCCGCCCGGCGATGGTTGGCTTCTTTTTTACCGGCAGCGCGGTCATCGGGATCATGGTCAGCCAGTTTCTCGCCGGACGCTCGGACCGCCAGGGCGATCGTAAGCAACTCATCGTCGTCTGCTGTATGCTCGGGATCCTCGCCTGCCTGCTGTTCGCCTGGAACCGCAACTACTTTGTTCTGCTGTTTGTCGGCGTGTTCCTCAGCAGCTTCGGCTCCACCGCCAACCCGCAAATGTTCGCCCTTGCCCGTGAACATGCCGATAAAACCGGCCGTGAAGCGGTGATGTTCAGCTCGATTCTGCGCTCCCAGGTCTCCCTGGCATGGGTTATCGGCCCGCCGCTGGCCTACGCGCTGGCGATGGGGTTTGGCTTCACCGTGATGTATCTCTGCGCCGCCGTCGCCTTTGTGGTCTGCGCGGCGATGGTCTGGTGGTTTCTGCCCAGCATGCGCAAAGAGAAACAGGCGGTGGTAGGCCATCTGGAAGCGCCGCGCACCCATCGTCGCGATGCGCTGCTGCTGTTCAGCGTCTGCACATTAATGTGGGGCATCAACAGCCTGTACATTATTAATATGCCGCTCTACATCATTAATGAGCTGCATCTGTCCGAGAAGCTGGCCGGCTTGATGATGGGGACCGCCGCCGGGCTGGAGATCCCGACAATGCTGATCGCCGGCTATTATGCGAGGCGCTTTGGTAAGCGTTTTCTGATGCGCCTTGCGGCAGTGGCGGGGATCCTGTTTTACGTCGGCATGCTGCTGGTGCACACCCCGGTGTTACTGCTGGCGATGCAGGCGCTGAACGCAATCTTCATCGGCATTCTTGCCGGGATTGGCATGCTCTATTTCCAGGACCTGATGCCGGGACAGGCCGGTGCCGCCACCACGCTGTATACCAATACCACCCGCGTTGGCTGGATTATCGCCGGTTCACTGGCCGGTGTGGTGGCTGAAATCTGGAGCTATCACGCCGTATTCTGGATAGCCCTCGGCATGGGCGTGGCTTCGCTGGTCTGCCTGTGGCGGATCAAAGACGTTTAGGGCGCGGTGCTCGCTTCGAGCTGCAAAAGATAGGTCATCGCCGCCTCACGGCTGGTCGAGCACATCTCGCGCGCGGGCTGGAGGCTGGCGCACACTTTTGGCCTTAATGGCGAGGTAAAGATGTTGCACAGGTTGTCGGACGACAGCTGAACACAGCGGGTGTTTGCTGGTTTGCCGTCAGGCATTCCGGGGATCGGCGATGAGATGGAAGGGGCGATACAGCAGGCACCGCAATCGATACGACATTCCATAATGATTCTCTTGATGTTGCGGTTCACGGCTCAGCGTAAACGTTTTAACCGGAGATAGCAAAACTCGCGAATTCCTCTTGCCTGAAAGGCCCGGCGCGAGTAGTTTTACGCGATATTTTTTGAACCGTTAAGTCACAGGATTACTGCAATGCCAAGAGCGAATGAAATTAAAAAAGGTATGGTGCTGAATTACAACGGCAAGCTGCTGATTGTGAAGAATATCGATATTCAGTCACCGAGCGCCCGTGGCGCAGCAACGCTGTACAAAATGCGTTTCTCTGACGTTCGTACCGGCCTGAAAGTGGAAGAGCGCTTCAAAGGCGACGATATCGTCGATACCGTGACCCTGACCCGTCGCTTCGTTGACTTCTCTTATGTTGATGGCAACGAGTACGTGTTTATGGATAAAGAAGATTACACGCCGTATACCTTCACCAAAGAGCAGATTGAAGAAGAGCTGCTGTTCATTCCGGAAGGCGGCATGCCGGACATGCAGGTTCTGACCTGGGATGGCCAACTGCTGGCGCTGGAACTGCCGCAGACCGTGGACCTGGAAATCGTCGAAACGGCACCGGGCATTAAAGGCGCTTCCGCCAGCTCCCGCACCAAACCGGCGACCATGAGCACCGGTCTGGTGATTCAGGTTCCGGAATACCTGACCACCGGCGAGAAAATTCGTATCCATATCGAAGAAAGCCGCTATATGGGCCGCGCTGACTAATCACCTCCGGCGCCGCACCGCTCCCATAGCAAAAAGGACAGCCTCAGGCTGTCCTTTTGATTTTCCGGGCGCTGAAATTACAGCAGTTCCGGGTACTTAGTCATCTTCAGCGCCAGCTCAACGCCGCGTACTTCCGCCATCCCTTTCAGACGGCCGATCGCCGAATAACCTGGGTTGGTTTTCTTACGCAGATCGTCCAGCATCTGGTGCCCGTGATCCGGACGGAACGGGATCGGACGCAGATCGCCGGCGCGTTTACGGCGCAGCTCTTCGCTCAGAATCGCATTCACCACCGCCACCATGTTGACGTCACCGGTCAGGTGCGCCGCTTCATGGAAGGTTTTTGGGTTCTCTTCGCGGCAGGTTGAACGCAGATGCGTAAAGTGGATACGGTCGCCGAAGGTTTCGACCATTTTCACTAAATCGTTATCGGCACGCACGCCGTAAGAACCGGTACACATCGTAAAGCCGTTGTTGATGCTGTCCACGGTCTCTTTCAGCCACTGCATATCTTCGATGGTCGAGACGATACGCGGCAGGCCGAGGATCGGACGCGGCGGATCGTCCGGGTGAACGGCCAGCCGTACGCCGACTTCTTCACATACCGGCACGATGGCGCGCAGGAACACGGCCATGTTATCGCGCAGCTGCGCTTTATTAATATGATCGTATTCCGCCAGGCGCGCGCGGAACTGGTCAAGGGTATAGCCCTCTTCAGCGCCCGGTAAACCGGCAATAATGTTACGGGTCAGCTTGTCGATTTCCGCCGCGCTCATCGCCGCAAATCGGGCCTGCGCCTGGCGCTGCTCTTCTTCGCTGTAATCCGCTTCGGCGCCGGGACGCTTAAGGATATGCAGCTCAAATGCCGCAAAGGCGATTTGGTCAAAACGCAGCGCTTTCGAGCCGTCCGGCAGCTGGTATTCCAGATCGGTACGCGTCCAGTCGAGAATCGGCATGAAGTTGTAGCATACGGTATCAATCCCGCAGGCCGCGAGGTTGCGAATGCTCTGCTGGTAGTTGGCAATCCAGGTCGCACACTGCCCGCTATGGGTCTTAATCTCTTCGTGTACCGGAATGCTTTCAACGACTGACCAGGTCAGCCCTTTTTCCGCCAGCAGCGCCTTACGCTGTTGAATTTCTTCAACCGGCCAGACCTGACCGTTAGGAATATGGTGCAGTGCGGTGACTACCCCAGTTGCGCCCGCCTGTCGTACATCATCAAGCGATACCGGATCGTTCGGTCCATACCAACGCCAGGTTTGCTCCATCGCTATGCCCTCTCAAAGTTGTTATACCAATAACCTCAACATCAATGACGACTACCATACAGGCTTATCGTAAAGGATCAATAAATCCCGCTGTATTGATTGATCCAGCTCACACTAAGCGGATAAATACGGCTTACCAATTTAATTTGTTGTCATATAACTTTACACTGACCTTGTTAATCATTGGTTAATCAGGTGTATAAAGAATGACGACTATTGCGACAGCTACGCTGCCAGAAAACGTGCAACTCCCTCAGTATGATCGCAGCCAGCTGCGTTCGCGTATTGTGCACTTTGGTTTTGGCGCCTTTCACCGCGCGCACCAGGCCCTGCTAACGGATCGGGTGCTCAACGCCGGCGGCGGAGACTGGGGGATCTGTGAAATTAGTCTGTTCAGCGGCGATAAGCTAATGAGCCAGCTTCGCCAGCAGGAGCACCTGTTCACCGTGCTGGAAAAAGGGGCCGCAGGCAACCAGCCGATTGTCGTGGGTGCGGTTCACGAATGCCTGAACGCCAAACTGGACTCGCTGCCCGCCATTATTGAGAAATTCTGCGAGCCGCAGGTGGCCATCGTTTCGCTGACCATCACCGAGAAAGGCTACTGCATTGACCCCGCGACGGGTTCACTGGATTTGACGCAGCCGCGGATTATTCACGATCTGGAAAACCCGACGCTGCCGCAGTCGGTCCCGGGCATTCTGGTCGAAGCGCTGTCGCGCCGTCGTGAACGAGGCCTGGCGCCGTTTACGGTGCTCTCCTGCGATAATATTCCTGATAACGGCCACGTCGTTAAAAATGCCGTGCTCGGCATGGCGCAAAAGCGTAGCCCGGAACTGGCGCAGTGGATTGCTGAACACGTCAGCTTCCCCGGCACCATGGTGGATCGTATCGTGCCTGCCGCCACCGACGAGTCGCTGGCTGAAATCCGCGCCGCGCTGGGGGTAGAAGACCCTTGCGCCATCAGTTGTGAACCGTTTATTCAGTGGGTCGTCGAAGACAACTTCGTTGCCGGTCGCCCGGCGTGGGAAACCGCCGGCGTGCAGATGACCGACAATGTGCTGCCGTGGGAACAGATGAAGCTACGTATGCTCAACGGTAGCCATTCGTTCCTCGCGTATCTTGGCTACCTGGCAGGCCACGCGCATATCAGCGACTGTATGCAGGATGAAGTCCTGCGCACCGCCGCTCGCCGCTTAATGCTTGATGAACAGGCGCCGACGCTGACTATCGAAAACGTCGACCTGACGGCCTATGCCGACAGCCTGATCGCCCGCTTTGCCAACCCGGCGCTGAAACATCGCACCTGGCAAATTGCGATGGACGGCAGCCAGAAGCTGCCACAGCGCATGCTGGACGGCATTCGCGTGCATCTTGAGCGCGGCAGCCAGTGGCCGTTACTGGCGCTTGGTGTCGCCGGCTGGATGCGCTACGTCAGCGGCGTGGACGATGCCGGTCAGGCTATTGATGTGCGTGACCCGCTGGCGGAGAAGATTCAGGCCCTGGTCGCCAGCAGTCGCGAGGAGGAGCGCGTTAGCGCCCTGCTCTCGCTGGAAGAGATCTTTGGCCGCGACCTGCCGCGCAATGCGCAGTTTGTCGCTGACATTAGCGCCGCCTGGCACCAGCTGTCGGTTTCTGGCGCTCGCCAGGCCATCGCTACGCTAGTACAGATTTAACAATTTCTGCTGTTTAGCGGGCAGAATTTTTTTCTGCCCGCGCTTCCTCTTCTCTTTTCGTCATTTTTTCGTCAGGATAGTCGTAACTGTTACAACATTACATTTGCGTCCTGGAGAAAATGTGACCAAAACAAACTTGATCACGGGGTTTCTCGGCAGCGGTAAGACGACCTCGATTCTTCATCTGCTGGCCCATAAGCCTGCAGATGAAAAATGGGCCGTGCTGGTTAATGAGTTTGGCGAAGTGGGTATCGACGGGGCCTTGCTGGCCGAAAGCGGTGCGCTACTCAAAGAGATCCCCGGCGGCTGCATGTGCTGCGTCAACGGCCTGCCGATGCAGGTTGGGCTGAACACCCTGCTACGCCAGGGGAAACCGGATCGCCTGCTGATTGAGCCCACCGGGCTTGGCCACCCTAAACAAATTCTCGATATCCTCACCGCCGCCGTCTACGAACCGTGGATCGATCTTCGGGCAACGCTGTGCGTCCTCGATCCCCGTCAGTTGCTCGATAGCAAAGTGCTGGCGAATGATAATTTCCGCGATCAGCTTGCCGCGGCTGACATCATCATCAGCAATAAAACGGATCGCATGACGGCAGACAGCGAACAGGCCTTTCAGGCCTGGTGGCAGGACCATGGCGGTGAACGTCGGCACGTCACGGCGACACAAGGCAACATCGACCCGGCGCTGCTTGACCTCCCACGGCGTAATGTTGGCCCGCTGCCGACCAGCGCCGAACATGCGCACAGCCACGGCGCCACAAAGGGCCTGGGCGCGCTGAGCCTGCCGGCACACCAGCGCTGGCGGCGCAGCCTCAACAGCGGCCAGGGCTATCAGGCCTGCGGCTGGATCTTTGATGCCGAGACCACCTTTGACACCATTGGGCTGCTGGAGTGGGCGCGCCTGGCGCCGGTTGAGCGCGTGAAGGGCGTGTTACGCATTGCGGAAGGCCTGGTCCGTATCAATCGTCAGGGGCTTGACCTGCATATTGAGACCCAAAACGTCGCACCGCCGGATAGCCGAATAGAGCTCATTAGTGCTTCCGAGGCCGACTGGAACGCGTTACAAGCCTCTTTGTTGAAACTTCGTTTAAGTTAAGGCGGTTATGTTTTCCGCCGTTTTACACAACTCGCGACCGTTATGTTAAAAAATCGATTACCCCTGATCCTGCTGCTTAACGCTGCCGGTTTCGCCCTGTTTTTATCGTGGTATCTGCCCGCGAATCATGGTTTCTGGTTTCCGCTGGACTCCGCTATCTTCCACTTCTTTAACCAGAGTGTGGGGACCAACCACGCCTGGGCCTGGCTGCTGGCGATCATCAATAACCGCGCCTTCGATGGCTGCTCGTTGTTGGCAATGGGCTGCCTGATGCTCAGCTTCTGGCTGAAAGAGCAGAGCGCCGGGCGCCGCCGGATCGTGATTATCGGCCTGGTGATGCTGCTTTCCGCGGTGATTATTAACCAGCTGGCGCAGCATTTGATGCCGGTTAAACGCGCCAGCCCTTCCCTGTCGTTCAGCGGAATTGTGAAAGTCAGCGATGTCGTCTCTTTCCCGACCAAAGACGCGTCCAAAGACAGTTTCCCCGGTGACCATGGAATGATGCTGCTGATATTCGCCGCCTTTATGTGGCGCTATTTTGGCCGCCGGGCACTGGCGATTGCGCTCGCTATTTTTGTTATTTTCGCCTTCCCGCGGGTGATGATTGGCGCCCACTGGTTTACCGATATTGCTGTTGGCTCATTAACCGCCCTGCTGATTGGTGCCCCCTGGGTTCTGTTGACGCCATTAAGCGATATTCTGGTGGACTGGTTTGATCGCACGCTGCCGGGTAAAAAGGGTGAAAATTAACCCGACCGTTACAAATTACTAATATTATCCATAAGGGATCGTTCTCGGTCCCCTTATCGGCTTTTGCCACTTTTTGTCGTAATGGTCATCTTCTTGTCACATTAATCATCTTACAAATGAAGTAATTGCATATTTTTTACCCGCTATTGACGCTATTTTGCGCTTTCCCGATGATTCACTTTCAGACGCAAAATTTCTTATAAGAAATCGCGCAAAACCACTCGCCATCCCCCGGTTGATAGGGTAATCTCGTTCTCGTTTTGCCTTTTCAGCAACATATTCTGGCTCAAAATTAAATTTGTGCGTTATCCCACAAATTTGGATTTAAGGAATTGTCTCATTGCTGGCAGGTATTTAGGCTCTAACACGTTTGGCATTTTTTATAACGACATTGTCGTTAAGGACAACAAGGGAAAACAAACAACATGGTCAAATCTCAGCCGATTTTGAGATATATCTTGCGGGTGGTTCCCGCAATAGCAGTGGCAGTGTTGCTTTCTGCCTGTAGTTCGACAAGTAGTACCGCGAAGAATATGCATTCTGAGACGCATGCTGTGGGTAGTGGCGATTTATCATCACTGCAAGCCTCTCAGGATGAATTTGAAAAGCTGGTCAGCAACTTGAATGTTAAGACCAAGTTGATGGACCAGTATGCCAGCTGGAAAGGCGTGCGTTACCGCCTCGGTGGCAGCACCCGTAAGGGTATTGATTGTTCCGCATTCGTACAGCGTACCTTCCGCGAACAATTTGGTCTGGAACTGCCGCGCTCGACCTCTGAGCAGCAAGATTCCGGCAAGTCGATTTCACGTTCTCAGCTGCGCACCGGTGATTTAGTGCTGTTCCGCGCAGGGTCAACGGGTCGTCATGTAGGCATTTATATCGGTAACGATCAGTTCGTACATGCTTCCACCAGCAGCGGTGTGACCATCTCCAGCATGAATGAACCTTACTGGAAAAAGCGCTATAACGAAGCGCGTCGAGTTCTGAGCCGCTCGTAATCTCTTCTGCCGTCGGTTACCCTTGGCTGACGTTCAGATAAAAAAACACTGCTGTGGCAGTGTTTTTTTTTGCCTATTTACCTGTAAACGCCGCAATATAGGCTATCTCTATTTAGTGACGATAGAAAAAGCATGTTGTATACCCAAAATAATTCGAGTTGCTTGTAGGCGGCAAAGCCGTAAACCCCCAGGAACTTACTCAGGTAAGTGACTGGGGTGCGCGGGTGCAGCCAACACCCAGGCAACCTGAAGTATGACGGGTCTATCACCCATTGGCGTAACTTATAAACACGGACAGACTACAGGCTATGCTTACCCGTTATCTATCGCCCCGACGGAATATCTGGCTAACCAGCATACTCATTGGAATCATCGCCGCGCTGCTGGCCGGCAGCATTCAGTTTATAGCGATTTACCACAGTCGATCTGAGCGCTTTGATAGCGTCATCGATAACATTAGCGTCTTCCTGACGAATTATTTTCACGACCTCAACAAAACCATTGCCGACCTACAGCCGCTGGTTGACCAGAACTGTGTAAATGTCGCCTCCGGGTTGACCGCCAAAGCAGCATTCAGCCCAAACGTCCGCGCTTTTCTACTGGTCAAAGATGGCATGGCCTTCTGCTCTTCCGCCACCGGGCCGATGAACTCGCCGCTGACGGAGCTTATTCCGAGGCTGGATATCAGTAAACCGGTCGACATGCAGCTCCTGGCAGGGACGCCGATGATGCCGAAAAGCACCGCGCTGACCCTGTGGGTACGCAGCCCGCACGGCGGAAACGATGGCGTATTCGTCTCCCTCAATACCAACCTGCTCCCCTATTTTCTCTATACCGCCCGCCAGGATGATTTCAGCGGTATTGCACTGGTGGTGAATAACCTCGCCCTGGCTACCTTTAACAACCGCCTCGTTGACCCGCAGACCCTGTCAACGCAACCCATTCGCCAGCTGGAAATAAAAGGCCTGCCGCTGAAGGTCTATCTCTATGCCAACAGCTGGCTGTCGGAGAATATGCAGTTTGCCCTCCTGCTGGGGATGGTGAGCGGCCTGCTGGCGGGGCTGATTGGTTACTACATTCTCACGTTGCGCTCCGACCCACGAAAAGAACTGCAGACGGCGATTAACAAAAACCAGTTTTACATTGTTTACCAGCCGGTGGTGAAAGCCGATACCCTGCATATCAGCGGTGTCGAGGTGCTGATGCGCTGGCGACATCCGATAGGCGGTGAGATCCCCCCGGACGTATTTATTAACCTCGCCGAAACCCAGCAAATGATCGTCCCGCTCACCCATCATCTGTTCTCATTGATCGCCCGTGACGCGCCAACGCTGAAAACGATCCTGCCGGCAGGAACCAAGCTTGGGCTTAACATCTCCCCCGCCCACCTCCATGCCGATGGTTTTCAGGACGACCTCCGCCAGTTTGCCGCCGCCATGCCCGCCAACCACTTCAATGTGGTGCTGGAAATAACCGAACGGGCGATGATCGATAAAAACAAATCGCTGGCGATCTTTGACTGGTTGCATGAGCAGGGCTTTGAAATTGCGATCGATGACTTTGGTACCGGGCATAGCGCGCTGATCTATCTTGAGCGTTATAACTTTGACTACCTGAAAATCGACCGCGGCTTTGTGCAGGCTATCGGGACCGAAACCGTCACTTCGCCGGTGCTGGACGCCGTCCTGACCCTGAGCAGGCGCCTGAAGCTCCTGACCGTGGCTGAAGGGGTCGAAACGCCTGAACAGGCCGAGTGGCTACGCAAGCAGGGGGTACACTACCTGCAGGGCTACTGGCTGAGCCGCCCGATCTCGCTGGAAATGCTGCTGGAAGCGCATGACGAACCGGCAAAATATTTTGCCAACCGCTAGCCTTCCCTTATGATGCCACTCTGCAGGCAGGCCACCATCAGGCCTGCTCACAAAGGATAAGAATCTGGTTATGTTTGTCCGCGTCTGCCTGGTATTCCTGACCCTGCTGAGCCTGAACAGCCAGGCGCAAACTATTCAAGAGAGCAGCGCGCTCTCGATCATTGGTGAACCGAAGTACCGCGACGATTTTAGCCACTTCGATTACGCTAACCCGACGGCACCGAAGGGAGGCACTATCGTCAATGCCGCCATCGGCACCTTCGACAATTTCAACCGCTACGCGCTACGCGGTAACCCGGGTGTCCGCACCGAAGCCCTGTACGATACGCTGTTCACCACCTCCGACGACGAACCCGGCAGCTATTACCCGCTCATTGCCGAGCGCGCCCGCTACGCCGACGATTTCTCGTGGATGGAGGTCACCCTCAATCCCCACGCCCGCTTTCATGATGGCAGCCCGATTAGCGCCAGCGATGTCGCCTTTACCTTCCACAAATTTATGACCGAAGGGGTGCCGCAGTTTCGCTTGTTCTACAAGGGGACGAGCGTCGAGGCGATTGCCCCGCGCACCGTGCGCATCACGCTCGGGCAGCCCGGAAAAGAAAACATGCTGGGCCTGCTGACCCTGCCGGTGATGCCGGAGGCGTTCTGGCGTCAGCATAAGCTCAGCGATCCGCTCTCCACGCCGCCGCTGGCCAGCGGCCCGTACCGCATTACCGACTGGCGGATGGGGCAATACATCGTCTACTCGCGGGTCAAAGACTACTGGGCGGCCGATCTTCCGGTGAACCGCGGGCGCTGGAATTTTGACACCCTGCGCTACGACTATTATCTCGACGATAACGTCGCCTTTGAGGCCTTTAAGGCCGGGGCCGTCGACCGGCGCGAAGAGGCCGTCGCCAGAAACTGGGCCACCCGTTACGTCGGGCGTAACTTTACCCAGGGCTATATCGTCAAAGATACCTACCAGAATACCTCGGCGCAGGACACCCAATGGCTGGCGTTTAATATCCAGCGCCCGGTCTTTAGCGACCGCCGGGTCCGTCAGGCGGTGACCCTCGCCTTCGATTTCGAATGGATGAACAAGGCGCTGTTCTATAGCGCCTACAGCCGCAGCAACAGCTACTTCCAGAATACCGAATACGCTGCCCGTCAGCTGCCTGACGCCGAAGAACTTGCCCTGCTGACGCCGATGAAAAAAGCGCTGCCGCCGGAGGTCTTCACCACCGTTTATCAACCGCCGCGCTCCAGCGGCGATGGGTTCGACCGGGCCAACCTGCTGCAGGCGGATGCCCTGCTGAACCAGGCCGGATGGATAGTGAAAAACCAGCGGCGGGTCAATGCGGTCACCGGTAAACCGCTGCGCTTCGAACTGCTGCTCTCCTCCGGCAGCAACGATCGCTGGGTGCTGCCGTTCCGGCATAATCTCCAGCGCCTGGGGATCACCATGGATATTCGCCAGGTTGATAATTCGCAGTACACTAACCGTCGACGCAGCCGCGATTACGACATGATGCCGAACGTCTGGCGCGCGACGCCATGGCCCGGCACCGACCTGCAAATCTCCTGGGATTCATCGTATATTCACTCCAGCTACAATGCCCCAGGCGTCCAGAGCCCGGAAGTGGACCAGCTGATTGCGCAGATCATCCGCTGGCAGGGCAATAAACAGAAGCTGCTGCCGCTGGGACGCGCGCTGGACCGGGTGCTCACCTGGAACTATTACATGCTGCCGATGTGGTATATGGCGCAGGACAGAACGGCCTACTGGAATAAGTTCTCGTTCCCGCAGACGCGACCGGTCTACTCGTCCGGGTTTGATAGCTGGTGGTATGACAACAACAAAGCGGCAAAACTGCCCGCGGACAGACGGTAAGGAATCACGATGGGCGCATACCTGATCCGCCGGTTATTGCTGATTATCCCTACCCTGTGGGCGATCATCACGATCAACTTTTTTATTGTGCAAATTGCTCCCGGCGGCCCGGTCGATCAGGCCATTTCCGCCATCGAATTTGGCAATCGCGGCGGCTTACCGGGGGCCGGAGAAAGCGGCATGACAGCCAGCCACGCGCGCACCGGCGTCAGCAATATCAGCGAAGGGCATTATCGTGGCGGACGCGGCCTGGATCCGGAGGTGATTGCCGAAATCACCCGCCGCTACGGCTTCGATAAACCGCTCCACGAGCGCTACCTGAAAATGCTCGGCGATTATCTGCGTTTCGATTTTGGCGACAGCCTGTTTCGCAGCGCATCGGTTTTACAGCTGATTAAAAACAGCCTGCCGGTCTCCATCACCCTCGGCCTGTGGAGCACGCTGATTATCTATCTGGTGTCGATCCCGCTTGGGATCCGTAAAGCGGTGCATAACGGCAGCCGCTTCGATATCTGGAGCAGCACCCTGATGATAATTGGCTATGCTATCCCGGCGTTTCTGTTCGCCATTGTGCTGATCGTGGTCTTCGCCGGCGGCAGCTATTTCGATCTCTTCCCGCTGCGCGGGCTGGTGTCGGCCAACTTCGACAGCGTGTCGTGGTACCAGAAGATCCTCGATTATCTGTGGCATATTACGCTGCCGGTGCTGGCAACGGTCATCGGCGGTTTTGCGGCGCTGACCATGCTGACCAAAAACAGTTTTCTGGATGAGATCCGCAAGCAGTATGTCGTCACCGCCCGGGCCAAAGGGGTCAGTGAAAAACGTATTTTATGGGGCCACGTGTTCCGCAACGCCATGCTGCTGGTGATCGCCGGCTTCCCGGCGATGTTTATCAGTATGTTCTTTACCGGCTCGCTGCTGATTGAGGTGATGTTCTCCCTCAATGGTCTGGGGCTGCTGGGCTACGAAGCGACCGTCTCCCGCGATTACCCGGTGATGTTCGGGACGCTGTACATATTTACGCTGATCGGCCTGCTGCTGAATATTGTCAGTGATATCTGCTATACGCTGGTCGATCCCCGCATTGATTTTGAGGGCCGCTGATGTCTTTTCTGACCCCTGCTAATCAGGCCCGCTGGGCGCGCTTTCGCCAGCATCGTCGCGGCTACGTCTCGCTGTGGCTGTTTTTATTGCTGTTTGTCTGTAGCCTCTGCGCGGAGCTGATTGCCAACGACCGTCCCCTGCTAGTGCAGTATCGCGGCAGCCTGTACGTACCGGCCCTCAAAAATTACAGCGAGACCACCTTTGGCGGCCCTTTCGCCACCGCCGCCGACTATCAGGACCCGTGGCTGCAACAACAACTGCATGACAACGGCTGGGTCCTCTGGGCGCCGGTCCATTTCGGCGCCACCACCATCAACTTCGCCAGCGACGCCCCCTTCCCTTCACCGCCCTCGGCACGCAACTGGCTGGGGACCGATGCCAACGGCGGCGATGTGCTGGCCCGGATTTTATACGGCACGCGGATCTCGCTGCTGTTCGGCCTGATGCTGACCTTATTCTCCAGCGTGCTGGGGGTGCTGGCTGGGGCGATACAGGGCTACTACGGCGGAAAAATAGACCTCTGGGGGCAGCGATTTATTGAAGTGTGGTCGGGGATGCCAACCCTGTTCCTGATTATTTTACTCTCCAGCGTGGTACAGCCAGGTTTCTGGTGGCTGCTGGCCATTACCGTGCTGTTTGGCTGGATGACGCTGGTCGGCGTCGTGCGCGCAGAGTTTCTGCGTACCCGCAACTATGACTACATTCGTGCCGCCCAGGCGCTGGGGGTCAGCGATCGCCATATCATCTGGCGCCACATGCTGCCCAACGCACTGGTGGCGACCCTGACCTTCCTGCCGTTTATTCTGTGCAGCTCCATCACCACCCTGACTTCGCTGGATTTTCTCGGCTTTGGCCTGCCGTTGGGCTCGCCTTCACTGGGGGAACTGCTGCTGCAAGGCAAAAACAATCTGCAGGCGCCGTGGCTGGGTATCGCCGCGTTTCTGTCAGTGGCGGTGCTATTAACGTTATTAATTTTCATTGGTGAAGCCGTCCGTGACGCCTTCGATCCCGGTAAGGCGGTATAACATGACCCAGCCGTTGTTAGAGATCGACCACCTGTCCATCGCCTTTCGCCAGCAAGGGAAAACCAACGTTGTCGTCAGCGACCTCTCGCTGCAGATTGCCGCCGGTGAAACCCTGGCGCTGGTCGGCGAATCCGGCTCCGGTAAAAGCGTCTCCGCCCTGTCGGTGCTGCGCCTGCTTCCTGCGCCGCCGGTCAGCTATCCCGGGGGCGACATTCGCTTTCACGGGCAATCGCTGCTGCACGCCGATGAGCGCACCCTGAGCCAGGTCCGCGGTAACCGCATTGCGATGATTTTCCAGGAGCCGATGGTGTCGCTCAATCCGCTGCACACCCTGGAAAAGCAGCTCTATGAAGTGCTGTCTCTGCATCGCGGGATGCGTAAAGAAGCCGCGCGGGGAGAGATCCTCAGCTGTCTCGATCGCGTAGGGATCCGCCAGCCTCTGCGTCGGCTGGCCGACTACCCGCATCAGCTTTCCGGCGGCGAGCGCCAGCGGGTGATGATTGCCATGGCGCTGCTTACCCGCCCGGAGCTGTTGATTGCCGACGAGCCAACCACTGCGCTGGATGTGTCGGTGCAGGCGCAAATTCTGCAGCTGCTGCGTGAGCTGAAAAACGAACTCAATATGGGCCTGCTGTTTATTACCCATAACTTAAGCATTGTCCGCCAGCTGGCCGACCGCGTCGCGGTGATGCAGCACGGGCGCTGCGTCGAACAGAACGACTGCCGCAGCCTGTTTGCCGCCCCTGCGCATCCGTATACCCAACGTCTGCTGGATAGCGAACCTTCCGGTCATCCGGTGCCGCTGGCCACCGATGCGCCGCTGGTGCTTCAGGCCAACGACCTGAGCGTCGCGTTCCCGGTGCGCAAAGGGATCCTCCGCCGGGTGATCGATCATAACCGAGTGGTCAACGCGCTCAACTTCCAGCTGCGGGCCGGAGAGACGCTCGGACTGGTGGGTGAATCCGGCTCAGGGAAAAGCACCACCGGTCTGGCGCTGCTGCGTCTTATCGCCTCCGAGGGGAGTATCGTTTTCGCCGGTGAGACCTTACAGGGGCGCACTCGTCGGCAGATGCTGCCGTTACGTCGGCGCATGCAGATCGTCTTCCAGGATCCCAACTCATCGCTGAATCCGCGGTTGAACGTCTTGCAGATTATTGAGGAAGGGCTGCGCGTCCACCAGCCAACGTTAACCGCGAGCGCGCGTGAACAGGCGGTGGTACAGGCAATGCAGGAAGTCGGGCTCGATCCGCAAACGCGTTTTCGCTACCCCGCCGAGTTTTCCGGCGGCCAGCGTCAGCGTATTGCCATCGCCCGGGCGCTGATTGTGAAACCCCAGCTTATCGTGCTGGATGAACCGACCTCATCACTGGACAAGACCGTTCAGGCGCAAATTCTGGCCTTGCTGAAAGCATTACAGCAAAAGCACCGGCTGGCCTATATTTTTATCAGCCACGATTTGCGCGTCGTGCGCACGTTATGTCATCAGGTGATGGTGCTCAGGCATGGGGAGGTTGTCGAGCAGGGAGAGTGCGAGCGCGTGTTTACCGCTCCGCAGCAGGCGTATACCCGCCAGCTTCTGGCGCTGGGCTGACGGTCAGAATGGGTTGTTACCAGAGAAAGGTTCAGCGATCGCCACGCCGAAATTTTTCAGTCGACAGGTTGCCGCAAACTCGTCCTGCAGATTCACAAACAGGCACGGCTCGCCTTCACATTCAACGATGGAACAATCCACTTCGATATCGCTGAGCGCCTGGCTGAGCTTATGCATAACCGGCCACGCCTTCTCGCCATCCGGGCTGAGCAGCTTCAACGCCACGAGGCTGTTTTCGCTCTGTGCGCCGTTTTGCGGAATCGGTTCAACTCTTGAACCCGCAAAACCGGCGAGCCAACGATAGCTCTGCGGCAGACGGTGTACGATAGAGAGTTGCTGTGTATTCACTTAGTTTCCCCGGAAGCAAAATGCTTCACAATAAATTTACATCAATCTTAACACATTGTTGACAAATAGTCCTGCATCCGCATAGAAAACGTTTACATCCGCATCACACCAGGGCTAACGACTTATAATCCAGAACTTTATAGTTTCGCTGCGGAAACAGATCGGGGCTATATGTACCCGTTTCTGTGATCCAAAACAACTTTTTTATCGCAACAATGCGACTTTTTACACTAATTGATTTTACATAAAAGAAACAAATTACAGAAGAATGAAGCTCATCGTGCTTGATGTGCATCAAAAAAGGGGCGGAAATCGCCCCTTCTGGAAGGAATGTTAAGAAAGACTAATGTGCAGTTTTTCGCCGCCGGCTGGCGTAGAGATAGAACAGGATCGAGCAGCTGGCGCAGAACGCAATGGAAATCAGCATTGGCCAGGCGGTGGTAAAGGTCGCCATCGACAGCAGCGCCCCCGTAATTGCCCCGATACCAAAGCGGAAGGTCCCGGCCAACGAAGAGGCGGTACCCGCCATATGCGGGAACTCATCGAGAATCACCGCCATGGCGTTAGACGAAACCATCGACACGCAGCCGACAAACGCCGCAACGCCCAGCACCAGCGCCCAGAAGCCAACCCCGAACAGCGCGCAGACCACCATCCAGACGGCCATCAAAAACTGGATCCACAGCCCGGCCCGGAACATATTCACCGCCCCGACCCGCCGGACAAAGCGGCTGTTAATAATGGTCATGATGAACAGGAAGACGATATTCAGAGCAAAATAGTAACCAAAGTGCTGCGGCGAAACGTGGTTAATATTGATGTACACAAACGGACCGGCGCTGAGGAACGAGAACATCCCGGCAAAACTGAAGCCGCTCGCCAGCATATAGCTCAATACTCGTTTATGGCGGAACAAGGTGGCGAAATTACCCAGCGTGGTGCGTAGACGAAACTTTTGCCGCCGTTCAACCGGCAGCGTTTCGCTGATGAAAAAGGCGATCATCGCAGAGGCCAGCAGCGCCGCCACGGCGAGGATCCAGAAAATAGAATGCCAGCTGAACCACACCAGCACGGCGCCGCCCACCATGGGCGCCACCAGCGGTGCAATCGTCGTCACCAGCATGACGAATGACATCATTCGCGAAAACTCTTCTTTCGGGTAGATGTCACGCATCAGGGCGTTGATCACCACGCTCGCCGCCGCGGCCGCCAGGCCGTGGAAAAAGCGCATGGTAATCAGCATTTCGATGGTCTGTGATAGCGCACAGGCCACCGCCGCCGCGGCAAAAATCAGCGTTCCCCCGAGGATCACCGGCTTACGGCCGATGCTGTCTGCCATCGGACCGTACAGCAGCTGGCCTAGCGCGAAGCCCAGAATATAAGTACTGAGCGTCATCTGCGCACTGCCGTCCGGCACGTTAAACTGTGCCGATATCACCGGCAGCGCCGGGAGATACATATCGATCGACAGTGGCATCAACATGGCCAGCAGGCCAAGAATAAACACAATCCCCAGTGAAGAATTCTGCTTTGCCGTCACGCTTTACTCCGTGTTTGTGGGAGGCCAA
The DNA here is from genome assembly GCF_014298075.1 of Enterobacter sp. JUb54. Taxonomy (GTDB): domain Bacteria; phylum Pseudomonadota; class Gammaproteobacteria; order Enterobacterales; family Enterobacteriaceae; genus Klebsiella; species Klebsiella lignicola. Next base: position 328,868 of record NZ_CP060418.1, on the reverse strand, counting down.
CGCTGGCGATCTCGGTTTCCGTCAACGGGCGGTATTCGCCTGGTTCCAGATCCTCATCCAGCATAATGTCACCAATACGTTCACGATGCAGACCGACCACGCGGTTACCGACCGCCGCGAACATTCTTTTCACCTGATGGTAGCGTCCTTCGCTGATCGTCAGGCGGACTTCCGTTGGCGTCAGCACTTCCAGGACCGCCGGCTTGGTCAGGCTTTTTTCATTGTGCAGCTGAACGCCGTGGGCAAACTGCTCCGCCGTCTGGTCATCCACCGGGTTTTCCAGCTGCACCAGATAGGTTTTCTCGCAGTGATGACGCGGAGAAGTAATGCGATGGGACCACTGCCCGTCGTCGGTCATCAGCACCAGCCCGGTAGTATCGATATCCAGTCGGCCTGCGGCATGCAGCTTGTACGCCACCGGAACATCGAGGAAATAGAGGACCGTCGGATGATCGGGGTCATCCGTGGAGCAGACGTATCCCTGCGGCTTGTTGAGCATAAAGTAGCGCGGGCCGTTCTGCTGAGTCAGGGTGTTGCCGTCAAATTCTACGTCGTGCTCCGGCAGGAGCTTGAACGACGCATCTTTGACGATCTCGCCATCCACAAGAACGCGGCTGCTGCGGATTTCACGCCCGGCAATAGCCCGACTGACGCCAAGTTGCTGAGCGATAAACTTATCAAGTCGCATGAGATTTTTTTAGCCTGTAATAATGCTGGAGCGGGCAAACGCCCGAAAAAGAAGAAATTCATTGGCTAGTATAACGGGCTCTTAACGCCACTCAAGGGAAAAAATTCGTGGCATACTGTCGGCGACTCCTCTTTGCCAACTGATTAACGCCCGAAACGCTATGACTTTTACACTACGCCCCTATCAAAAAGAGGCGGTCGACGCCACGCTAGCCTGGTTTCGTCGCCACCATGAACCTGCCGCTATCGTTCTGCCCACCGGCGCCGGCAAAAGCCTGGTTATCGCCGAACTGGCCCGCCTGGCGCGGGGTCGCGTGCTGGTGCTGGCGCACGTTAAAGAGCTGGTGGCGCAAAACCACGCCAAGTATTGCGCCCTCGGGCTGGAGGCGGATATTTTTGCCGCCGGTCTGAAACGCAAGGAGAGCCACGGCAAAGTGGTCTTCGGCAGCGTGCAATCGGTGGCCCGCAACCTCGATAGCTTTCAGAGCGAATTTTCCCTGCTGATTGTCGATGAATGCCACCGCATCAGCGATGACGATGACAGCCAGTATCAGCAAATTATCAGCCATTTGCAGCAGGTCAATCCGCAGCTGCGCCTGCTCGGGCTAACCGCCACGCCGTTCCGGCTTGGCAAAGGCTGGATCTACCAGTTTCATTATCATGGCATGGTGCGCGGCGACGAAAAGGCGCTGTTTCGCGACTGTATCTACGAGCTGCCGCTGCGCTACATGATTAAACACGGTTTTCTGACGCCCCCGGAACGCCTGGATATGCCGGTAGTGCAGTATGATTTCAGCCGCCTGCAGCCGCAGAATAACGGGCTGTTTAGTGAAGCTGATCTCAACCTCGAGCTAAAAAAGCAGCAGCGCATCACGCCGCACATTATCAGCCAGATCGTAGAGTTTGCCCAAACGCGCAAAGGAGTGATGATTTTCGCCTCCACCGTCGAACATGCGCGGGAAATTACCGGCCTGCTGCCCGCCGGTGAGGCCGAGCTGATTACCGGTGAGACGCCGGGCCCGCAGCGCGATCGCATTATCGAGGCCTTTAAGGCGCAGCAGTATCGCTATCTGGTCAACGTGGCGGTTCTCACCACCGGGTTTGACGCACCGCATGTCGATTTGATCGCCATTCTGCGCCCTACCGAATCGGTGAGCCTGTATCAGCAGATTGTCGGCCGTGGCCTGCGCCTGGCGCCGGGCAAAACCGACTGCCTGATCCTCGACTATGCCGGCAACCCTCATGACCTCTACGCGCCGGAAGTCGGCACGCCAAAAGGCAAGAGCGACAACGTTCCGGTGCAGGTCTTCTGCCCGGCCTGCGGTTTCGCCAATACCTTCTGGGGAAAAACCACCGCCGACGGCACGCTGATCGAACATTTTGGCCGCCGCTGCCAGGGCTGGTTTGACGATGATGAAGGCCATCGTGAGCAGTGCGATTTTCGCTTTCGCTTTAAAAACTGCCCGCAGTGTAATGCGGAAAATGATATTGCTGCCCGCCGCTGCCGCGAGTGCGACACCATTCTGGTGGACCCCGATGATATGCTGAAGGCGGCGCTGAAGCTTAAAGACGCGCTGGTTTTGCGCTGTAGCGGTATGGACCTGCAGCACGGCGCCGACGACAAAGGCCCGTGGCTGAAAATCACCTATTACGATGAAGATGGCGCCGACGTCAGCGAACGCTTCCGCCTGCAAACTCCTGCCCAACGCACCGCGTTTGAGCAGCTGTTTATCCGCCCGCATACCCGCACGCCGGGCATCCCGCTGCGCTGGATCACGCCGGCGGATATTCTCGCCCAGCAGCCGCTGCTGCGCCATCCGGACTTTGTGGTCGCCCGCATGAAAGGGCAATACTGGCAGGTGCGGGAAAAAGTCTTCGACTATCAGGGCCGTTTTCGCCGGGCCGGTGAACTGCGGTAATCCGCTTCGCGACTGAGGTTTTCATTGCCGTTAGCGCCGCAGGCGGATATAATGCCGCCCGCTTTTGCATTCGCAAAGCAGATCATCTGCCTGCTGCTGGGTCGCCTGTAGCAGGATTTAAATATAGAGAGATATCAATGTTTACTATCGACGCAGAAGTACGTAAAGAGCAGGGTAAGGGTGCGAGCCGCCGCCTGCGTGCAGCTAACAAATTCCCGGCCATCATTTATGGCGGCGAAGCTACTCCGGTAGCAATTGAGCTGGACCAGGACAAACTGTGGAACATTCAGGGTAAAGCTGAGTTCTACGGTGAAGTTCTGACCATCGTTATCGATGGCAAAGAAGAAAAAGTAAAAGTTCAGGCTGTTCAGCGTCACCCGTTCAAGCCAAAACTGTCTCACATCGACTTCGTTCGCGCGTAATCGCCGAAAGTTAAGTTGAGTGGCAAACGCCCCGGTCCGCAAGGTCCGGGGCGTTTTGTTTTATAACCTGTTACCCTGCTCCGGCGCCAGCAGCGTTTCCGCATTCAGCGCCAGATGTTGCAGCAGCATGATGGTTTTCGCATCCACGATAATACCATCGCGGATCGCCTGTAGCGCCTGGGTTAACGGCCATTCCAGCACTTCGATATCTTCCCCTTCCGCCGCCAGCCCTCCCCCTTCGCCGCAGCGATCGTCCGCCGTGTATTCAGCAATGAAAAAATAGAGTTTCTCGGTGACCGAGCCTGGGCTCATATAGGCGGTAAACACCGGCTCGATCCGCGTAACGCGAAAACCGGTCTCCTCTTCCGCTTCGGCGATAATGCGCTCTTCCGGTGAGGCATTATCCAGCAGCCCGGCGGCCGCTTCGATCAGCAAGCCATCGTGGCCGTTAATCCACACTGGAAAGCGGAACTGACGGATCAGCACCACCGTTTGCTTCGCCCGGTTATAGAGCAGGATCACGGCGCCGTTGCCGCGATCGTAGGCTTCACGGCTTTGCTCCTGCCAACGGCCGTCCCGCCGCAGCAATTCAAAGGTATATTTTTTTAGCGTGTACCAGTTATCGGACAGCAACGTTTCCTGAACATGACGAACCTGCGGTATCTCACTTTGCATTTTTTTCCCCTGATGAGGTGACAGCGAGCACCATAACATGCAAAATAAAGCACAAACAAGATCAAACATGCAGGATAAAACATGCTTGCCAGCCAACGAAAACAGCAGATTTTGCAGATCCTCAACGCCGAAAAACAGGTGATGTCCGGCGAGCTAAGCCAACGATTTAACGTCTCAGAAGACTCAATTCGCCGGGATTTACGCGAACTGGCGGCGGAGGGGAAGCTGCAGCGGGTTCACGGTGGCGCCCTGCCGGTTTCCGCCGCGATTGCCCCGATTGAAACAAGAAAAAACGTGCAAACAGCTTCAAAACAGGCCATTGCCCGACAGGCGGCGGCACTGATCCAGCCGGGCCAGGTGGTGATCCTCGATGGCGGCACCACTACCGGGTACATGGTCAGCTATCTGCCTGCGGATTTAGCCTGCACTATCGTGACCCACAGCCCGGGAATTGCCGTTGCGCTGGTCGACAGACCGTTGATCGAGGTCATTCTTATCGGCGGACGACTGTTTAAACATTCGGTGGTGACCGTAGGCGCCAGCGCGCTGGAAGGTATCGCGCGTATTAACGCCGATCTGTTTTTCATGGGGGTCACCGGAGTGCACCATCGCGCCGGTTTCACCACCGGCGATTATGAAGAGGCAGGTATCAAGCGAGCGCTTGCAGCACGAGCGGCGGAGACCATCGTGATGGCGTCACAGGAAAAGCTCAATTCGGCATCCGCCTTCGCGATTGGCGAGTTGAGCCTGGCGAGTACGTTGATTGTCGATAGCCCACTGGACGCGGTATTACAGGCGCAGCTCGCCGGGCACGGGATCGCGACGATCCATGCAAGCGCGGAATAGGAAGAGGATAAGCAGGTGAGCAACCCCGGCCGCTGGCCGGGGCTGATTACGGTCAGTTGCCGCCGGAGGTCCGGCGCTGCAGCTGATCGCGCAGGTTTGGCGGTGTGCCTTTGATGGTCAGGGTATCCGTTGCCGGATCCCAGAACACTCGCTCGCCCAGCAGCATGGCATCGAAGTTGATCGTTAACCCGCCGCCGCTGCCGGCAAACTTGGTTAACTGGCGCAGCGTGCTGCGGTCCGCCGGGAAGCTCTCTTCCAGCTCATACCCTTGTTCCGCAGTAAACTCCTGGAAGGTTTTCTCGCTGACGCCGGCAAGCTCTTTCGATAAAGACTCCAGCTCAATCTCTTCTCCCGCCTGCAGCTGTTCGTTGCAGTAGGTGTAGACCTGCTGGCGCACGTTCTGCCGTTCGGACTTATCGAGCTGCGCATCGGAGGCGAAATCATCAATCGCCTGCAGCAGCCCGCGGTTCTGCGCCTTGGCATTAAGCCCTTCGCTGGCACCGAGGAAATCCATAAAGAAATCGGCCACTTTGCGCCCGACCCGGCCCTTCAGGAAGGTCAGGTAGCGGGTCGATTCCGGATTGGTTTCCCATTCGGTTAAATCGATACGCGCCACGATATCGGCATGGTTAATATCCAGATAGTGGGTGGAGCTGATATCCAGATCTTCGTTGACGCGCATGCTGCTTAAGTTATTCAGCACCGCCACCAGCAGATACTCTACCGCCAGATAACGGTACTGGCAGAACAGCACGATACCGCCTTCTGCGAAGGGATATTTCGCCAGCTCGTCACGCAGACGACCGGTTGCCGCACGGCTGAACGGCAGAAATGCCTCTTCACCCTGACGCTGCAGGCGAAGGGCTTGCGCCAGTTCACTCTCTTCGTTAAACAGGCCATAGGCCTTATTTTTAGCGCTGTAGACGCGGTGCAGCTCGGCCATCATTTCCACGACCGTCGCGTTGGGCTCCAGCAATGAATCACGCAGCACCAGTTCGAGGTTTTGTTCATCACGCTTGATTAACTGATGCAGGGCAATCTGGTCGATATCCAGACTCATGTTAAACTCTCCTTTTAGACCGGCCGGTATTCAACCACCGCCGGGACGGCGACGCAACCGCCGCGTGACTCTTCGACAGCCAGAGACTCGCGATCCTGCGCGCTTTTGCGCCGTGGCGAAAAAATGCGGAAAAAAAGCTGCTGCTACGGTAATATGTTGCCCTTTCACGAACAAACAGATTTCGAATTTATGCCGCAATTATCCCGCTATAGTGATGAACACGTTGAACAGCTGCTCAGTGAGCTGACCAACGTGCTGGAAACACACAAAGCCCCCGTTGACCTTTCACTGATGGTGCTAGGTAATATGGTGACCAACCTGATCAATAGTAGCGTCGCGCCAGCGCAACGTCAGGCTATCGCCCGCTCATTTGCCCAGGCTCTGCAGTCTTCAATCAACGACGACCCGGCGCACTAAGGATAACCAACAACTGTATATGGTGACTCACCGTCAGCCCTACCGAGAAAAAATCTCCCAGATGGTCAGCTGGGGGCACTGGTTCGCCTTGTTCAACATGTTGTTGGCCATGGTGCTCGGCAGCCGCTATCTTTTTGTCGCCGACTGGCCAACGACGTTGGGCGGGCGTATTTTCTCTTACGTCAGCCTCGTTGGTCACTTCAGTTTTCTGGTTTTCACCAGCTATGTACTGATTCTCTTCCCGCTGACCTTTATCGTCGTCTCTCAGCGATTAATGCGCTTCCTGTCGGCCATTCTGGCGACGATAGGGATGACGCTGTTGCTGATCGACAGCGAAGTCTTCACCCGTTTCCACCTGCATCTTAACCCTATTGTCTGGGAACTGGTGATTAACCCCGACCAGAACGAGATGGCACGCGACTGGCAGCTGATGTTTATCAGCGTGCCGATCATCTTCTTGCTGGAGATGCTGTTTGCGACCTGGAGCTGGCAGAAGCTACGCAGCCTGACGCGCCGTCGTCGCTATGCCCGGCCTGTCGCCTGGCTGTTCTTTATTTCATTTATCAGCAGCCACCTGATTTATATCTGGGCGGATGCTAACTTCTATCGCCCGATCACCATGCAGCGGGCCAACCTGCCGCTCTCCTATCCGATGACGGCCCGTCGTTTCCTTGAGAAACACGGTCTGCTTGATGCTCAGGATTATCAGCGACGTCTGGTCGAGCAAGGGGCGCCGGAAGCGGTCTCCGTTGAATACCCGCTGAGCAGCCTGCGCTATCGCGATCTCGGGGCCGGCTATAACGTGCTGCTGATTACCGTCGATAATCTGAACTACTCACGGTATGAGAAAAACATGCCGGAACTGGCCAGTTTCGCCAAAGAGAGCGTCAATTTCACGCAGCATATGAGCTCCGGCAATACTACCGATAACGGCATCTTTGGTCTGTTCTATGGGATCTCGCCGGGCTATATGGATGGCGTACTGTCGGCCCGTATTCCGGCGGCGTTGATTACCGCGCTGAACCAGCAGGGTTATCAGTTGGGACTGTTCTCTTCTGATGGCTTCAGCAGCCCGCTTTACCGCCAGGCGCTGCTGTCTGACTTCTCGCTGCCGGTCGCCAAAACCCAAAGCGATGAGCAGACTGCCAATCAGTGGATTAGCTGGCTGAACCGCTATGCCCAGGATGAGAATCGCTGGTTCTCGTGGATTTCGCTGAACGGCACGACGCTTGAAAACAGCCAGCAACAAAACTTCGTGCGCCGCTACAGCCGCGCCGCCGGCGATGTCGATAGCCAGATTGGTCGGGTGTTAAGCACCCTGCGCGACAGCGGAAAACTGGACAACACGGTGGTGATCGTCACCGCAGGTCACGGTATGCCGTTGAACCCGCAGCACGGTCAGTTTGACTGGTCCCGGGAACAGTTGCAGGTACCGCTGGTGATCCATTGGCCGGGGATTCCGGCGCAGAACATCGCGACGCTGACCGATAACAAAGATGTGATGACAACGCTGATGCAGCGTCTGCTGCACGTCTCCACACCGGCCAATGAGTATTCACAGGGTGAAGACCTGTTCAGCCCGGCACGTCGCCGTGCCTGGGTCACGGCCGCCAACAGCGAGACGCTGGCCGTCACCTCGCATGACGTCACCGTGGTATTGAACCACAACGGTACCTACAGCACCTGGAACAGCGACGGTCAGAAGATTGACAACCGTAAGCCTCAGCTCAGCCTGCTGCTGCAGATACTCACCGATGAAAAGCGTTTCATCGCTAACTGAGTAAGCTACTGCGTATCAACCGCCTCTTCCCCGGTGATTATCCCGCCGGGGAAGAGGAATCAAAAATCCCCGAAATAATACCCAGCATTTTCCGCATCTCTCCCAAAAATAAAAGGAGAGCTTATGTTCTCATCGCTGGATAATCAGCCGCTACATCGACTCCTGTTCGCTGATAAGCGGGACATCATGCACCGCGATGCGTTGCTTATTTCACGCTGATGGCCGTCACGGTATCGGTTTTAGGATCCACTTTCATGCGCAGCGTTTTCTGTTGTGCTTCGTTCCAGAACGTTAAGGCATTTTCATCGGACGGGCGCCAGCCGGTATTTTTAAGCGTCCGGGTCGCCTGTGTTACTGACTTACCCTGCAGGGTCTTGTTAAGCGAGCTACTGCTCACGGTATCAGCCGCGTGATGGCTCGCGCTGGCGTTCTCGGCTTTGCTCTTATGGATGTCGCAGCCGTTGCCGTCGGTCACCTGCGTGCACCCGCTACGCTCCAACTGCTGGCGATAATGCTCGGAGATCGCCGACGCCTGGAAAGCCGTCGCCAGCACCGCTGTCGCGAGGACCAGCTGAATTTTCTTTTTCATGACATTTACCCTTTGCGTTTCATTTAACAATTATCGTTATTATCGCGACACTGCCGCCAGTGATGATGTATTACCCGGTGCAATTGCGTGTGAGTGACTAAAAACAGAATGTTTCAGGCACCTTCGCACCGTTAAATTGATGCTCTGGCAGTACGACTATGAATTTTTTTCGGCAATTTGATGCGCGTATTGCAGACTACGATGTAGTGATTCCCACTGTTTTCTCAGCTGGGCATCGAAGTTTTCTTTCAGTTCCTCATAGGATGAGGTACGCCACATGCAGTCGACTTGTGAAATATACTTATGTAACTCACGGTCATAGTTTTTTATGGTGGCAACATACCTTTCGAGATCGTATTCCAGTGAAAACAAATTCAAGGCGATATCGGAAAACGTTCGTTCGGCATGGTGATACTTCGCCTTCAAAATAACTTCCTTTTTACCTCCATGATATAAACCACAAAACATTAAAAACATAAGCATGCCAACGGTATACATACCCCATACTGGAATAAACATCTCTGTAACCTCGAACAACCACGGGTGATGACGCGCAATGTGTCTCTCTGGCCCGGCAGATAAACTGACTATCAAATCCTGGTAAAGCCGATGTACTTGTGCTACCCACTTTTCGGTTGGTTTTTATACTAAACCTGCCCGACTCTCTGAATCATGCTGACAGCACCGGCATTTGCAAACCCCGCTGACCTTTCTTGACTTAAAGAGTCTTAAAAATGCGTCGATTTGGCGTAACTATTTCGTCTGCATTAATGAGCAGGGGAAATGTATAAATTACCAATATATTTCTATATATCAATATATTGTATATCTATAAGCAACCAGTTTCCTGCCGTAAAATGGCGGCTATTAACAGGGATTTAATTGACATTAATACGATAATTAACACAGTAAAGAAACGTAAATATAAAGATGAATTAATAAAAAACAGGCGGAAGTAATCGATTTCCATCTGCTGAAGGCGAAGGAAAGGAAGAAAAACGGGCAAAAAAAATCATAGCGGACTAGCTCGCAGGAACACTTTATTTTCGCAGTTAATTATTTCAGATAACTCCTGGGTACAGACGGTGAAAATCGCGTCAGGCCCACCACCAGCAACCGGCGTAACCTGCCGCAAAAACGGGGGGTTAACCGACGGAAGCGTGGCTATCGCAAATAGCTCATTAGATAAGCAATTAAACCACCGGCTGGCTGTATGCTGTTGACTGGCAAGCATAAGCACACTAGGATAGCTCCTGCTTTATAGCATCAATCTGTAGATATCGCGTCGGCACGTAGCGCAGCCTGGTAGCGCACCGTCATGGGGTGTCGGGGGTCGGAGGTTCAAATCCTCTCGTGCCGACCAAAAATCCCAGATTAACCAGCCTCTTATGGCTGGTTTTTTTATGCCTGTTTTTCGTACGCGGAGTTAATGGGGTGAAATTGAGTACAGCAACTGCCAGCTGACACATTATCCCCCCTTGACTGCTACAGGTCCTACGGTTCATCACCGCCGTAGGGCTCAATCAACACCACGCCAAGCTGATCGGCCTCTGCCTCAATCAAATCCAAAAGCGAGTCCGAGCCCAGAATAGATTCAGACTCTATCTCCACTTCCAGCTGCTCCGAGGTTATCCGATCGCCAAACAGCATCAGCGCAGTGTCACCATGCTGTCGGGATGACCACTGCAATCCATGAGCATCCGGGTGAGCATGGTAGATGGCTAAAGAATATTCCTGAGTGAAGGCATACTGCTCTGGTGGAGAATCAAGAAGCTCAGACCGCTTAACCCCCATTTTCCGTAGCGTTTTAGGATTCAAATCGACCAGGTTCAGATCCAACACAGGCCTAATAACTGAATGGACCTTCCCCGCCAGCCTGCCTGAATCAAATGGAATCCCGGCAGAATCAGCGGGTAAGTCATGGAAAACGGTCTCCATAATCGCCACGCCGGTGCTGACACCGCCGTACAGTGTCAGCACCCCATTACGCATTGGACTAAAACGAGCCTTTCCCAGGCCCGGATTAAATTGCGTCGCCGTAAATTCGGATGAGTGAATCCTGTAAATGGGCTTTCCGGCAACCCAGGTCTCAATATTAGCGGTAAGATTTTCCTTTGGAGCAGGTACTTGCCGTGCAACCTGCTCGTCCTCATCCGCATTAGCCATGCCCTCCTCCATCCAGTTCGGCCTGTGCCGCCTGCAGCACCTGACCCGGCATAGTTTTCAGTACATCTTTTGGCTTATTTCCCCCCAGCCAGCTGTTGGCTGAACCAAACCAGATCGCCAGCCCCCAGGGCGTTTTTTTCTCGCCAAATAAGGAGATAACCTGTTTAACAACGGGTACCGGGCGGTAGCCTTCATCCAGCGCATATCCCGGGTATTTATCTTTGCCGTTAAGCTGAACGGCAAATATCCGCCCCGCAGATTTCCAGCGATTCGGCCCGGCGCTGGGATTCGAGCTTTTGAACTGCGCTTTATTCGAGAGCTCTTTTGCCGATAACCATTCAGAATCCGCAAGAATGCGGGCATTCAGCTCTTCACGACGCAGCGCATTACGTTCCACCCGCCTCTGCCTGTCGTCGGATGGCGCCACAGGTTTTGGCGCAGCACCGGCGGCTTTTCGTGCTCTCGCGCCTGGCGCCTCTATGCCCATGGAAGCGATAACCGCACTAACTGCAGCGTTCATCGCAACTTTGAGCGTTTCGTCGAAACCGCGATGACGTTCGCTGATGGTTCCTAAATCAATGACTAAATACTCAGAATCGGCATGGGTTGTCAGAGTATGCAGCTCATCACCGTTGACGGTTTTAATGTCAAAAAAGGATTCATTACGGCGCGCGGTATTCCCCTTCATTGCCATCGTCGCCTCCTCAAAATGGATATATTGGTTATATTCATTATATATCGCGAGATAGCATTGTCACCCTGGATGAACAAAATTTACGCATTTGTCGCCGCACCTGGGCAATTGTACCTCTGCACTGGCCTGTTCAGCGGCGCGCCTGGCGCATTAAGAACAAATGCCGACTTTACCGATTGTAAATCGAGGAATAACTTCTATTATTCCTCGTACTTGCCTGCCATCTGGACGATTACTATGAGAGTAAATGGGCTTACGAAAGGATTTTTTATCCTGATTTTGCTTGTGGTTAGCCTCGCCTTTTTTGATGTTCTCTCGCCTTATTACTCGGCTATCTTATGGGCCGCGATCCTGTCGGTTATTTTCAACCCGGTAAAAAACAAGATACGTAGCCGCCTCGGGGAGCGGAACGGTCTGGCATCGTTTCTGACCGTCGCCATCATTTGCCTGATTGTCTTTACCCCGCTGGCGATCATTATTTCCTCGCTGGCGATCGAGCTGAACGTGGTGTATACCCAACTTCAGCATAATGACACCCGATTTCCGACCGTCGTGGCAGATCTGATTGCCCATCTGCCCGGCTGGGCCAGAAGTTTCCTCTCTGAGCATCATCTCGACAGCGCCCAGCAGATACAGAGCCAGCTCTCAGACGCCGTCCTTAAAGGGGGACAGTATCTCGCCGGTAGCGCATTTTTGATTGGTAAAGGGACCTTCGGCTTTACCATCAGCTTCGGTATTATGCTGTATCTGCTGTTTTTCCTGCTCAAAGATGGCCCTTATCTGGTCCTGACGATCCTTGAAGCGCTGCCGCTGTCTAACTACGTTAAGCATCACCTGTTTGCCAAGTTTGCCGCCGTATCACGGGCAACCGTCAAGGGAACCGCCGCGGTGGCGCTTGCGCAGGGCATCCTGGGGGGGTTCGCATTTTATGTCGCCGGTATCGACGGCAGCATTTTGTGGGGAGCGATCATGGCGTTTCTGTCGCTGATTCCGGCCGTCGGCTCCGCCATCGTCTGGGTTCCCGCAGCCATCTTCCTGTTCGCCACCGACCAACTCTGGCAAGGTGCTTTCATTGTCGGTTTCTTCGTGATTGTCATCGGCCTGGTCGACAATATTCTGCGTCCGCTGTTGGTGGGTAAAGACACCAGAATGCCGGACTATCTGATCCTGATCGCTACCCTCGGCGGCATGGAGATTTATGGCATTAATGGTTTTGTGATTGGCCCGCTGATCGCCGCCCTGTTTATCGCCTGCTGGAACCTGCTGTCAGGCCGTGAACACGCCGGCAACACCGATGAGCTTGATGAAGAGTTTATTGAAGAAGGAAAAATCAGCCGGGAGGAGTAATCTCGGGGGGAGGTTTAGCCTCCCCGGTGAGCCCAAACATGCTCACCAGCAGATTAAATCACATAACAGGCGCAACGGCAGAAACTACATTCAGAAGAGTCTTATAAATCAGTACATATAACTACGTACAATTAAAACATTGGTAAATAATTCTTACCAGTCAGCAAAAGAGTGCTAATCTTCTGCCGTTAAAACTCGATGATAAAGGATCATGAATCGTGAAAAAAATCTCTACACTTGCCGTTTCCCTGCTGGCTATCGCCTGTGTTTCTACCGGCGCGCTGGCCGCTGAGCAGCCGCTGGAAAAGGTTGCGCCGTACCCGAAAGCAGAGCAAGGCATGAAGCGTCAGGTGATTCAGCTGCCGCAGCAGCCAGATGAATCGGCATATAAAGTTGAGCTGATGATTGGTCAGACGCTGGAAGTTGACTGTAACCGCCATCGTCTCGGCGGCCAGCTGGAAAGCAAAACGCTGGAAGGCTGGGGCTACGATTACTACGTATTTGATAAAGTAACCTCACCGATTTCGACGATGATGGCCTGCCCGAATGGCAAGAAAGAGAAGAAATTTATCACTGCCGGATTAGGCGATGCTGCAATGCTGCGCTACAACAGCAAGCTGCCGATTGTAGTTTATACCCCGGCGAACGTTGAAGTGAAATACCGGATCTGGAAAGCAGAAGAAACAACCGGTAATGCCGTCGAGCGCTAAGCTCAGACACTAAAAACCCGGCAGCAGGCGCCGCCGGGTTGCTTTTCTTACAGTGCGATATCCGCCATCGGTTTATCGCCGGACAGCGGTTTCAGCGTCGCCTCTGGCACCTCGTCGGCTACCGTCACCGGCTCGTAGTGCAGCTGTAACACTTCGCTGGTCCACGCCAGCGCCTGCTCAATCGCCGCCGGATTACCATCCAGACGCATGCCGTAAGACGGAACAATCTCTTTCAGCTTAGCCTGCCATGCCGCCGACTGAACCTTCTCTTTAAAGACCGTCTCCACCAACTGCAGCATGATCGGCGCCGCGGTAGATGCACCAGGCGATGCCCCCAGCAGAGCAGCAACGGTACCGTCATCATCGCTGACCACTTCGGTGCCCAGACGCAGTACGCCCTTCTTGCCGTTACGTTTGATAATCTGCACACGTTGACCCGCCTGCCACAACCGCCAGTCCTCTTTGCGCGCTTCCGGGTAGTATTCACGCAGCGCTTCGTGGCGATCGTTATCTTTCTGCATCACCTGGCTAATCAGGTATTTCACCAGATCGAAGTTATCCAGACCGACGTTGAGCATCGGCAGAATATTCGAGGTGTTGGTTGATGCCAGCAGATCCCACAGCGAACCGTTTTTCAGGAAGCGGGTTGAGAAGGTAGCGAACGGTCCAAACAGCACGACGCGCTTGCCATCGATGATACGGGTATCGATATGCGGCACCGACATCGGCGGCGCCCCGACTTCTGCCTGACCGTAGACTTTAGCCAGATGGTGGTTAACCACCTCCGGGTTTTCGCAGACCAGGAACTGGCCGCCCACCGGGAAGCCGGCATACTCTTTCGCCTGAGGAATACCGGTTTCCTGCAGCAGCGTCAGCGCTGCACCGCCGGCACCGATAAAGATAAATTTGGCTTTAATCACCCGCTTCTGACGACGATTGTCGGCATCCGCCAGCGTCACCGTCCAGCTCTTATCGGCGTTGCGCTTAAAGCGGCGCACAACGGTACCCAGCTGCAGGGAGAAGTTGTCGTGCGTCTGCAGCCCGGCAATCAGCTGACGGGTGATTTCCCCGTAGTTCACGTCGGTCCCGACTTCGGTGCGGGTGGCGGCCACTTTTTGCTGTGGATCGCGCCCTTCCATCACCAGCGGCGCCCAGGCTTTGACCTGCTGATGATCTTCAGAATAGCGAATACCGCGGAACAGTTCGCTCTGCTGCAGCGCCGCGTAACGCGCGCGCAGGAAATTGACATTATCTTCGCCCCACACAAAGCTCATGTGCGGCACGCTGTTAATAAATGATTTCGGCTTACTGAGTATGCCGCGGGTCACCTGGTGGGCCCAAAACTGACGAGAAATATGGAAGGATTCGTTGATATCGACCGCTTTGTCGATGTTAATCCCACTGGCGGTTTGTGGCGTGTAGTTCAGCTCCATCAGCGCCGCATGGCCGGTACCCGCATTGTTCCAGCCGTTCGAGCTCTCTTCAGCGACGCTGGACATCTGCTCGACCATGGTAATAGACCAGTCCGGCTCAAGCTCCTGCAGCCAGGTTCCCAACGTGGCGCTCATGATGCCGCCGCCAATCAACAGTACATCCGTCTCTTGCTCGTGGCGGGTGTTGGTCCGAGGTGTATTTGAACCAACCGCCGGTGAGCTGGGTACGGCCATCTTTCTTTTCATCGGATTTGAGCCTTACTTTACTCGCTTTTATAATTAGCGCAGGTGAAACGATTTCGTGAATCAAGGTAACACCGAAGATCAAAAAATTAAATATTGTTTAAAATTTAAGTTGAGTTTTGAGATCTGTTATAAAAATGTTTAATAAATGTGTACGGTAAATCATATTTTGTACTGGTATAAGTGACGCGCCCGCGCTATCATCCCCTGTTTTGTGACAGACCGCACACAAGCCCAGGCTTGTGCCGCCGCCGCTGACCAACCTGCGAATCGCTTATGCCTCAAGCCTCAAATCACGTCTCTTCCGCTGCAACCGGCGCTCTTCGCCACGTATTACGCTCACCGGCGCTGCTGACCCGGGAAACCCTGGCAGGCGTGATCACTGCGCTGGCCCTGATCCCGGAAGTGATCTCCTTCTCCGTCATCGCCGGCGTTGACCCGAAGGTCAGCCTGATTGCCTCGGTGGTGCTGTGTCTGGCGATGTCGGTACTGGGCGGCAGACCGGCGATGGTTACTGCAGCAGCCGGTTCGGTTGCGCTGGTGATTGGGCCGATGGTGCACCAGCACGGCGTGGGCTATATTCTGCCCGCTGTCATTTTGGCTGGTATTATTCAAATTTTGTTTGGGCTGTGCGGCATGGCGAGGTTAATGCGCTTTATTCCGCATTCGGTGATGACCGGCTTCGTCAACGCGCTGGGGATCCTGATCTTCTTTGCCCAGGTGCCGCATTTCTGGAGCAAGCAGCCGCTGATACTCGGCCTGTTCGTTCTGACGCTGCTGATTGTGCTGTGGGTGCCGCGCCTGACAAAAGCCATCCCTTCGCCGCTGATCGCCATTGTGCTGCTGACCCTGTTTACCGTCACCACCGGCCAGCTGCTGCCCACCGTTGGCGACGAAGGGTCCATGAGCGGCGGACTGCCTGGCTTTACCGCCCTGCTGGTCCCGCTCGATCTGAATACCCTGCAAATTATCTGGCCCTGTGCGCTGAGCATTGCCTTTGTGGGTCTGATGGAATCACTGCTGACGGCAAAACTGGTGGATGACCTGACCCAGACCCCGTCAAACAAAGCGCGCGAGAGTACCGGGCTGGGCATCGCCAATATACTGGCAGGGATGTATGGCGGTATTGCCGGCTGCGCGATGATCGGTCAGACCATCGTCAACGTCGAAATGGGCAAAGGGCGCAGCCGCGTCTCTACCATTGCCGCCGGTCTGGTGCTGCTGTTGCTGGTGACCGCCCTGAGCGAAGTGATGGCGAAAATTCCGATGGTGGTGCTGGCCGGTGTGATGGTGATCGTCGCGGCGAAAACCTTCAGCTGGCAGAGCCTTCGCCCGGCGGAACTGGCACGAAATCCGTGGCCAGAAACGCTGGTGATGCTGGTGACCGTCGGCGCGACGGTCGGGACCAGCAATCTGGCGATTGGCGTACTGGCAGGGCTTGCAGCGATGGCGCTGATTCCACGGCGCTGGCGCAACAAGCCGCAGGTTACATCAGAAACAGCGTCGCCAGACCGAGAAAAATAAAGAACCCGCCGGTGTCGGTGATAGCGGTGATCATCACGCTGGAGCCGACCGCCGGGTCGCGTCCCAGTTTGACCATCACCATCGGGATAATGACCCCCATTATCGCCGCCATCAGCAGATTCAGCATCATTGCCAGGGTCATCACGCCGCCCAGCTGTGGGTCGTCATACAGCCACCAGGTGATGCCCCCCATAATGCCGCCCCACACCAGACCGTTAATCAACGCCACGCCCACTTCACGCATAATCAAAAACGAAAAGCTGCCGGGCTGAATGTGCTGTAGCGCCATCGCGCGGACGATCATGGTGATGGTCTGATTACCGGTATTGCCGCCAATCCCGGCGACGATCGGCATCAGGGAAGCAAGCGCCACCAGCTGTGAGATGGTGTGTTCAAAGCCGTCAATGACCCGCGAGGCGATAAAGGCGGTACACAGATTGACCGCCAGCCACGCCCAACGGGTTTTTACCGCTTTGCTGACCGGCGCGAAGACGTCCTCTTCGCTGCTCAGGCCGCCCATACCACGCAGATCGCTGTCGGTCTCTTCGTACACCACATCAACGATCTCATCGATGGTCAGACGGCCCATTAACTTCCCGTCCGCGTCAATCACCGCGGCGCTAAGCAAGTCATCACGTTCGAAGGTACGCGCCACTTTTTCCGCGGCTTCGTGAGGCTGGAAGGTCACCGGATCCCCTTCCATGACATCGCCTACCCGCTTTTGCGCATCATTGAGCAGAATGGTCTGCAGCTCCAGCTCGCCCAGCAGCAGCTTATTGCGGGTGGTGACAAATAGCTTATCGGTGTTCTCCGGCATTTTTCCCAGCCGCCGCAGATAGCGCTGCACCGCGGCCAGGGTCATTTCCGGGCGCACGACGATCACCTCGAACTCCATGATCGCCCCGACGGTGTTGTCGGCATAGCGCATCATCTGACGCACGCGCGCGCGTTTATCCGGCGGCATCGTCGCCAGCAGGCGGCCGGTCAGGTTACGCGGCAGGTGCTGAACCAGATAGACCTGTTCGTCGATATCCAGGGTTTGCAGGGCATCCAGCAGCTCGTGGTCGCTCATCTTATCGATGAGATCGCCCCAGACGTTCTCGGATGCCTCAAGCAGCACCTCGCCGCGTTTATCATTGCGGACCAGTTGCCAGAGCGCATTACGCCCGTCGTTTGGCAATGCTTCCAGGGCATCGGCAAGGTCTGGCGGCGGCAGGTGGGAAACCAGCACTTCCACTTCGGCCAGATCGTCCGCGAGGGTGCCGTCGTCGTAGCGTTCGGCGAGGGTTAATTTGCCTGTCAGCGCCGAGGTGACGGCTTTATCGGTGGTCAGCAGCCAGATAAGACGAGCACGCTCTTCATCACGCAATCTGGCGCTTTTTTTATGCAACACGGACATCGGTCAGGCAATCCTTTTAAGAACAGGCGGCGGGCCAGGTGCCATAAGCATAGCGCGGGGAGGGAGAAAAAATAACCGTCGGGGTGTTCGTCCGGCGGAAAAATCAACAACCGCGCCCCCTGTTGACCAGGGGGCGCAGGCAATCAGGCGGTGCGGGCCACCGCATCACGGGTCGCCAGCTCGCGCTCTTCCCCGGTCAGCTCCGTCAGCTGGCCGCTGCGCATCTCCAGCAGGCGGTCCGCATGCTGGAAGTAATGATCGTCATGGCTGATCGCAAAAATGGTTTTCCCCATCTGCTGCATCAGCGGCAGCAGCACCTGATAAAACTCACGGCGGAAATGCGGGTCCTGATCCGCCGCCCACTCATCCAGCAGAATGATATCGCGTTCTTCCGCCAGCGCCAGCAGCAGCGCCACCCGTTTTTTCTGCCCCTTCGACAGCTTCAAATCGACGATTTTGCCGTTATCCAGCGTCAGCTTATGGGTCATTTTCAGGTGCGCCATCCACTGTGCTACCAGCGCCGGGTCAGCGGCGTTGCCGCCCTCTCCCAGCAACTGGTCAAACAGCCAGACATCGGTGAACACCGCCGAGAAAAGCTTGCGGTAATCTTCCGGCTTATCGACCACCAGGGGCTGACCATCGAGCAGGATCTCGCCGGAGGCCGGCTGATACAGCCCGGTCAGCAGCATTGCCAGCGTCGATTTTCCGCTGCCGTTGCCGCCGATCAAAAAGACCAGTTCGCCGCGCTTAAGGGTCAGGTTAATCGGCCCTACCGCGAAAGTGTTGTCCGGGTAGTGGAAGCTTACGTCGCGCAGCTCCAGGGTCTGCCAGTGAGGATGCGCCTGCGGCGTCGGGAACTCGGCCCGGTACGGCGCCAGAGAGAAGCGATGGAGCTTGTTGAACGCCACCTGGGCGCTCAGCAGCGTCGGCAGCGCGCCAACCGCCGAGAGCAGCGGCGTGCGTAAGAACAGCAGGGTCAGCGAATAGGTCGCCGCCACCGCGGTGTTCGCCCAGCCAAGGCCGTTGGCCATCCAGAACACCAGCCCAATAGCGCCCAGCATCATGATATTCGACCAGTTCACCGCGCTGAGATGGAAAGTATCGGCACGGATAATATGGTGACGGTATTCGCGGGCATCCGGCAAATACAGCTGATTAAACACGTATTCCGCGCGTTCCCGGTTGAGGGTCAGCTCTTTGCGCCCTTCCAGCACCGTCTGATAGTCGTGATAGAGCTTGTCTTCGGTTTCCCGCAGCGTCGCCATGTGTTTATAGACGCGAGACACCAGCACAAAGCCGCCCCAGATGGTGAGCGCCATCCACAGCGCGGTGACCATCATCATTTTCCCCGACAGCCACGCCAGATAACCGGCGGAACCAAACGTCAGGATAATCCCCTGCACCAGCTCCGGCAGGCGCACAAACGCGATGGTGATGTTACGCACATCGCTGGTGAGTCCGGCCAGCAGCGACGCGCTGCCGATTTTCTCAACCTGTTCGATTTGGGTATCGAGGATCCGCTTGATAAATTCGCCGCGCAGACGATAGACAAAATGGTGCCCAAGGGTGGTCAACGCGAGCTGAGAACCCAGCGTCACCGCCATCAGCAACAGCAATAAGCCGAGAAACTCCGGTAACACCGTCAGCGAGGTATCGACCACGGTCATTAACCGCAGATTAATAAAGGCAATCAGCCCGATACCCAGCGCCGCGCTGAGCAGACTAAGGGCAATGACTGAGATAAACGGCCAGCGATACTGGCGCCAAACAAGGAGGAGGAGTTCCATAACACGCAATCCGGACAAGCAAAACAGCCAGCAGTTTAAACGGCCCGGCGATGACATCAAGAATAATTCTTATTTTTGTTATTCATTACCTGTCAGATTAGCCGCCAGGCGGAAGGTGAGATTATAGCGACAGCTCCCGGTCTGCGGATGATCCCCCGCTTTCAGCGGCTGAATACCGTGATAAAACAGGCGCGATTCACCGCCCCACACCACCACATCGCCGTGCTCCAGCAGCACCCGCTGCAGCGGGTCATTCCGGCGCAGACCGCCGAACTGGAACACCGCCGGCAGCCCCAGCGACACGGAAACAATCGGCGCCCGCAGATCGCGCTCATCTTTATCCTGATGCAACGAGAGTTTAGCGCCCGGCTGATAGCGGTTGATTAAACAGGCGTCTGGGGTAAAGCGCGGGTAGCCGCAGGCCAGCGCCGCCTCTGCCGCCAGCGTCGCAAATAGCGTCGGCATCGGCGGCCAGTGCTGCCCGGTCAGCGGATCGTCAGGTGCATAAAGGTAGCCATGGCTATCGGTGGTCCAGCCCAGCATGCCGCAGTTGGTCATCGCTACCGACATCGTATAGCCGCCCGGCGTCACCATCTGACGAAACGGCGAGCGGCTGGCGACCTCTGCGATAGCCTGCAGCAAAGCCGGCGCCTGCAAGGTGGCAAAGCGCCGCAAAATCACGGCTCCCGGTGCCAGCGGCTCTTGCCAGGGAGGCGTATCGGCAAATAAATCGAGCATTACGGCTCCTCGCTGTGCGCTTCGCGCATTAACAGCTGGGCTTTGCGGGCCGTTCCCCAGCGATAGCCCGAGAGCGCCCCGCCTTCACGGACCACCCGATGACAGGGGATGACGATCGCCAGCTTATTCGCTGCACAGGCTCCCGCCACGGCTCTTACCGCACGCGGCTGACCGATGCGCTGCGCCACCTGGCGATAGCTGCGGGTTTCGCCTGCCGGGATCTCGCGCAGCGCCAGCCAGACGCGCTGCTGGAAAGCAGTACCGCGGATGTCCAACGGCAGGTCGATGGCCTGGCGGTGATCGTCCAGATGGGCGAAGACCTGCGCGACCCGCTGATGGAAATACGCATCGCCAGGTATCAACCGCGCTTTAGGGAACAGGCGGACAAGCTCATCAAGCAGCGGACCATCGGCTTCCCCCGGCAGGACGGCACACACTCCCCGCTCGCTTTCTGCGACCAGACAGCGGCCAACCGCACAGTCGCCTAAGGTATAGACAATATCGATATCTTCCCCGCCGCGACGAAACTGACTGGCGGTCATGCCGAGCGCGGCATCGGCCTGGCGATAGTAGCTACTGCCATCAGGAAAACCGGCGGCCATCACCGCAGGTGTGACCTTTTCACCCTGCCCCAGCGCCTCGCGTAAACGCCGCGCGCGCCACGCCTGCTGCCAGGCTTTTGGCGTCATGCCGGTAACTGATTTGAACAAACGATGAAAATGGAACGGGCTGACCGCCAGCGCCTGCGCCAGCGTTTCAAGGGTCACCGGCGCATCCTGTTCCAGCAGGCGGCAAGCACGGGCGACTTTGTCCACTTTCTGCTGCTGCGGGTCGATGTTGTCCGGCTGGCAGCGTTTGCAGGGACGAAAGCCGTCCGCCACGGCCGCCTCGACGTCAGGATAAAAGCGCACGTTTTCCCGCAGCGCCCGCCGCGAACGGCAGGAGGGACGGCAGCAGATACCGGTGGTCAACACGGCAAAAACGAACTGACCATCGGCATTCGCATCACGATCGCACACCGCCTGCCAGCGGCGCGCATCGGTATCAGCAATTATCGGTTTCATAACGGGCTCCTGCTTTAAGTGTATCGTCAGTCTGCATCGGCGCCGGTGAATAAAAACCCGAATTCTTGCGGTTTAATTTTTTTCGCCCACCAGGAAAGTGCGGAACTGCGGCGACATCCAGGTTGTAAACCCGTCGCCCTCTTTGACAATCATATAGACTGCCAGTCCTTGTTGACGCACGACTTCCTGAGCTTTCTGCGGCCCCAGTACCATCAGGCCGGTATCCCAGCCGTCCGCTTCCAGCGCCGTTGGCGCAATCACCGTCACCGACACCAGTTTATGGTCGATGGGGTGGCCGGTTTGCGGGTCGATAACGTGCGAAATCCGTTTACCATCGAGCTCATAATAGTTGCGATAGCTACCGGAGGTGCTGATCCCATGGCCGTTGATATCAACGATCGCCTGAACGGCATTTTCACGATCGGTCGGTTTCTGGATCGCTACCCGCCACGGTTGCTCGTCGCCATTCATTCCCCGGCTCACCAGCGCACCGCCGACAGAAACCAGATAGCGCGAAATACCCTCCTGCTCCATCAGGCGAGCCAGGTGATCGGCGGCGTAGCCTTCACCCACGGTGGAGAGATCGACAAACAGATCCGGAATATCTTTTTGCAGATACTGGCGATCCGCATGGTTAATCACCGTCAGGTGCTGCAGTCCGGTGCGTGCTTTCGCGGCGGCGATCTGTTGCGGATCCGGTGTTTTCAGCGGTTGTTTATCGGGGCCAAATCCCCACAGATTAACCAGCGGCCCCACCGTAATATCCATGGCGCCATCGGTTTTCGCGCCGATGCGCAGCGACATCGTGACGATATCGGCCATCGCCTCACTCACCGGCCAGGGTTCAGTGCCCGACGAGTGGTTAAAGCGCATCAGCGCCGAGTCGTTTTTCCAGGTGGACAGCAGGCGGTCGTCAGCATCAAGCTGCGCCTGTACTTTCTGACGTAGCGCCTGGGCTTGTTGCTGGTCCACGTCAATCACGCTGACGCGCCAGAAGGTGCCCATGGTTTTGCCATCGAGGACGGTGGCGGTACGCGCTGGTGCGCTGGAGGTGGTGGCTGAATCACAGCCGGAAAGCAGTACGCAGACGCTAAGCAGCGCGGTACGGAAAAAAGTGATATCCATAAAGTCAGGCTCCTCTTGCTAAGGCGGCAAGATTACACCAGCAAGGTTAAACCGGGCATAAAAAAAGGCGCCAGAGGCGCCTTTTTCATAAACTTCGTGCAACTTAGAACTGGTAAACCAGGCCCAGTGCAACCACGTCGTCGGTAGAGATACCGGCGTTACGGGTGAAGTTGTTGTCATCCAGCAGGTTGATTTTGTAATCAACATAGGTAGACATGTTTTTGTTGAAGTAGTAGGTCGCACCCAGGTCAACGTATTTCAGGATATCCTGATCGCCGTAACCATTCAGATCCTTACCTTTAGACTGCAGGTAAGCAACGGACGGACGCAGACCGAAGTCGAACTGGTACTGAGCAACCACTTCGAAGTTCTGTGCTTTGTTAGCAAAGCCCAGGTCACCCGCGCGAGTTGCGTTGTAAGTCTGGGTGTACTGAGTTGCCAGGTAAACGTTGTTCGCGTCGTATTTCAGGCCGCCGGTGTAGGTTTCAGCGTGGTCGCCTTCACCCAGAACCAGTGCGTTCTGATCGTCGGTACGTTTAGAGTTGGAGTACGCGAAACCAGCGCTGATGCCATCAAAGATGTCATAAGTTACAGAAGTACCGAAACCGTCGCCGTTCTGTTTCAGAGCGCCACGACCGTTGTTGGTCGCGCCTTCGCCGCTGACGCTGCCGTTTTTACCCTGGTACTGCAGAGCAAAGTTCAGGCCGTCAACCAGACCGAAGAAGTCAGAGTTACGGTAGGTAGCAACACCGTTAGCACGGGATTGCAGGAAGTTGTCAGAACCGTAGGTGTCGCCGCCGAATTCCGGCAGAACGTCGGTCCAGGACGTTACGTCGTATACCACGCCGTAGTTACGACCGTAGTCGAAAGAACCTGCGTCGCCAAATTTCAGACCAGCAAATGCCAGACGAGTCCATGCCTGATCGCTGGAGCTTTCAGTGTTGTTCGCCTGAACGTTGTATTCCCACTGGCCGTAACCGGTCAGCTGGTCGTTGATCTGAGTTTCGCCTTTAACGCCAATACGCATGTAGGTCTGGTCGCCGTCTACGCTCTTGTCGTCAGAGAAGTAGTGCAGGCCATCGATTTTACCGTACAGGTCTAATTTGTTGCCATCTTTGTTATAAATTTCAGCCGCATTTGCTGCGCCTGCTACCAGCAGAGCTGGTACCAGGAGGGACAGTACTTTAACTTTCATGTTATTAACCCTCTGTTTGTTATATGCCTTTTATTATGCCACTGCTTACTGATTACCCTTCTAATCAGTCGGCTATATTCATTGTGCTGTAAAATGCAGAATAATCCAACAAGAATATGATACGAAAACTTCTAAGGTGTTTCAAAGTTCCCACAAGATGTTTCAATTTGTAAATGCAGGGGAACTTTTCTGCACCATCAAAAATCACAAAAATAAGCACCAATAATCAAGAAAATAAATTTTCCCAATGCAGTTCAAGTGGTTACGAGACAACATTCGTATAGCACTGAATGACAAAACAAAAACCGGCCTTACGACTAGAATAATCCTCGCTATCATCATTAACTTTATTTATTACCGTCATTCAGTTCTGAATGTCTGTTTACCCCTATTTGAACCGGATGCCCTGCATTCGGTTTTTTTTTACCCTTCTTTACATATCTTGAATTTCCGCGTGTTATCCCGAAAAAAATAACGTCTATTAATCAAACAATTCGCCGATAAGAAAATGCTCAAGGTGGTAATTTCTTGTTATTTAGTGCTATTTACCCGTGAAATTCCGTAAATAATTGTACAATATTAACATTGCTGTACATCTTACCGACGTTCATTTTTTTAAGATTATTCTCGCGATTAAACTTTGACGAACGGCAATCTGTAGTATGGATTTGATAAATTAGCCTTTATACTGCTTACAGTATTCACTCTGCTACCAGCCGCCTGGTGCAATGCCCTGCTTACACACATTGATGAGCCGCTTCGCCACACGATGACCCAGAAAAAATTCTCCCTGATGCCTGGTAGCATCACCCGCTTCTTCATTTTGATGGTTATCGTCCTGCTGGCGACGATGGGCGTTATGGTTCAAAGTGCGGTCAACACCTGGCTGAAAGATAAAAGTTATCAGGTCATCGACGTCAGTCATGCGCTGCATAAACGCATCGACAGCTGGCGTTATGCCACCTGGCAGATTTACGATAATATCGCCGCGACCTCTACCAGTGCCACCAGTGACGGTTTACAGGAAACGCGTCTGAAACAGGATGTCTATTACCTGGAAAAACCGCGGCGCAAAACCGAAGCGCTGATATTTGGCTCCCACGACAGTTCCACCCTGGAGATGACCCAAAAAATCTCCAGCTACCTCGACATCCTGTGGGGCGCGGAAACTATCCCGTGGTCGATGTACTACCTCAACGGCCTGGATAACAGCCTGATTCTGGTGTCGACACTGCCGCTTAAGGACCTGTCATCCAGCTTTAAAGAGTCGACGATCACCAGCGTCGTCGAGTCCCGCCGCGCGGAGATGCTGCTGCAGGCCAACACCCTCGACGAGAGAGAAACCTTTTCGTCACTGCGCCGCCTGTCCTGGCAAAACGGCCACTATTTCACCTTGCGCACCACCTTTAACCAACCGGGACACCTGGCGACCGTGGTGGCCTTCGATCTCCCGATCAATGACCTGATACCGCCCGGCATGCTGCTGGATAATTTCCGGATTGAGCCCGACCCGGCACAAAGCAGTGCCACCAGCCCGGATAAAGAAGTCTCTGATAGCATCAGTATCGACTTTAATGGCACCAAAATTGAGATGACCACCAGCATCAACACCACCGGCATGCGCCTGATCTGGGTCGTTCCGTTTGGTACCTTGATCATGGAATCGCTGCAGAATGTTCTGCTGCCGCTGCTGCTGATTATCGGCCTGCTGGCTTTAACCCTGTTCGGCTTTACCACCTTCCGTCACTATGGTGGCCGCACGCGTCAGACCGGCACCGGCGTCTCCGCTGCCGCCACCAGCGAATTACGCACCCAACGCGCCATAAATGAAGAGATTGTCTCGCTGCTGCCGCTGGGGCTGCTGGTCCACGACCAGGAAACTAACCGCACGATAATCAGTAACCCGATAGCCGATCACCTGCTGCCGCATCTTAATCTGCAAAACATCACTAATATGGCGGACCAGCATCAGGGAGTGATTCAGGCGACAATCAACAACGAGCTGTTTGAAATTCGCCTCTACCGCAGCCAGGTTGCCCCGCGCACGCAGATCTTCATTATTCGCGATCAGGACCGGGAAGTACTGGTCAATAAAAAGCTCAAGCAGGCTCAGCGTCTGTATGAGAAAAACCAGCAGGGTCGCGCAGCATTTATGGCGCATATCGGCAGCGCCCTGAAGGCACCGGCGCAGAGCCTGGCGGAAGAAGCCGCGGCCCTCGGCATCGAGCACAGCCGCCAGCTGTCGCAACATGCTGACCAGCTGGTGCAGCTGGTAGATGATATTCAGCTGGCTAATCTGCTGGAGAGCGACAGCTGGAAAAGCCAGTCGGCGCTGTTCTCAATTCAGGAACTGATCGATGAAGTCGTGCCTGAAGTCCTGCCGGTGATCAAACGTAAAGGGTTACAGCTGCTGATTAACAATGCGCTGCCGGCCAATGAACAACGTTATGGCGATCGTGACGCGCTGCGCCGCACCTTGCTGATGCTTATTCAATATTCGGTGACCACCACGCAAATTGGCAAAATCACCCTCGACGTGAGTAAAGATGAGTCGGCCGACGACCGGCTGACCTTCCGTATTCTGGATACCGGCAACGGCGTATCCGGCAACGAAATCGACAACATGCACTTCCCGTTCCTTAACGAGACCCAGTCCGATCTGTATGGCAAAGCCAACGCCCTCACCTTCTGGCTCTGCGATCGTCTGACGCGCAAGCTGGGCGGTCAGCTGAATATTAAGGCACGAGAGTCGCTGGGTACCCGCTATTCATTGCATCTCAAAATGCCGGCCAGCGGCGAAGCGGCCGAGGCGGGAGAACACCTGCTGGATGATGTGGTGGTGATGCTGGATATTACCGCCCAGGAAGTGCGGAAAATCGTGGTGCGCCAGCTAGAAAACTGGGGAGCGACCTGCATCACCCCGGACGAGCGGCTGACAAGTCAAGAATACGATCTGTTTTTAACAGATAATCCGTCTAATCTTACTGCTTCCGGCTTGCTTTTAAGCGATGATGAGGTTGGGATACGCAAAATTGGCCCAGGCCAACTGTGTGTCAACTTTAATATCAGCACAGCCATGCAGGAAGCGATTCTGCAACTGATTGAACAGCAGCTGGCGCAGGAAGAGGAGCAATCCACCCCTGCTGGAAGCGAAAGTAACGCCGAACTCCACGCCAGCGGCTATTACGCACTATTTGCCGACACGGTTCCGGATGATGTTCAGAGACTGTATACTGAACTGGCAACCAGCGATTTAGCTGCGCTGGCGCAGACAGCGCACCGCCTCAAAGGGGCGTTTGCTATGCTTAATCTGATACCCGGCAAACAGTTATGTGAAACGCTAGAGCATCTGATTCGCGAGAAAGATGTGCAAGGCATAGAAAAATATATCAGCGACATTGACGTCTACGTCAAGAGCTTGCTGTAGCAAGGTAGCCTATACATGAACACGATGAACGTAATTATTGCCGATGACCACCCGATCGTACTGTTCGGTATTCGTAAATCCCTTGAGCAAATCGAGTGGGTAAACGTTGTTGGCGAATTTGAAGATTCGACTGCACTGATCAACAATCTGCCCAAATTAGACGCCCACGTTCTGATTACCGACCTGTCGATGCCCGGTGACAAATACGGCGACGGGATCACCTTGATCAAATATATCAAGCGTCACTTCCCTGACCTGTCGATCATCGTCCTGACGATGAACAACAACCCGGCGATCCTCAGCGCGGTGCTGGATCTGGATATCGAAGGGATCGTGCTGAAACAAGGCGCGCCGACCGATCTGCCAAAAGCGCTGGCCGCTCTGCAGAAAGGTAAAAAATTCACCCCGGAAAGCGTTGCGCGTCTGCTGGAGAAAATCAGCGCCAGCGGTTACGGTGATAAACGCCTGTCGCCGAAAGAGAGCGAAGTGCTGCGCCTGTTCGCCGAAGGCTTCCTCGTGACCGAGATCGCCAAAAAGCTGAACCGCAGCATCAAAACCATCAGCAGCCAGAAAAAATCGGCCATGATGAAGCTGGGCGTTGAGAACGACATTGCCCTGCTGAACTACCTCTCTTCCGTGACGCTGAGCGCCACCGACAAAGAGTAATTGTTCTGCTACCCGGATGATGGCGCCGCGCGCCTTCTCCGGGTAAGAATCCCACCCGTCTTCACACGCCGAAAACCACGCCCCAAAATCGGGCGCTTATCCCCTCTCTTTTCGTACCCGGGCGGCATACAACGCCAACGTCTTCTTGATGATATCGAGGGTCACCGGCTTCGACAGGCAGTTATCCATCCCCGACTCCAGACAGCGCTGCTTCTCTTCAGCCAGGGCGTTGGCCGTTACCCCGATCACCGGTAGCTTCATGCCCAGCTCGCGAATACGCTGCGTCAGACGGTAGCCGTCCATATTCGGCATGTTGACATCGCTCAGCACAATATCGATATGCTGTTTTGCCAGCACCGCCAGCGCATCGACCCCGTCGTTCGCCGTCACGCACTGATACCCCAGTGAACCCAACTGGTCTGCCAGCAGTCGGCGGTTAATCGGATGGTCATCCACCACCAGAATCATCATGTCGTCATTGCTGGCGGTGTGCGTTTCCGGCGCCGCCAGCGCCGGCCC
Source organism: Enterobacter sp. JUb54 (assembly GCF_014298075.1). Taxonomy (GTDB): domain Bacteria; phylum Pseudomonadota; class Gammaproteobacteria; order Enterobacterales; family Enterobacteriaceae; genus Klebsiella; species Klebsiella lignicola. Next base: position 300,436 of record NZ_CP060418.1, on the reverse strand, counting down.
GTGTTCCGGCGTAGTCACGGCGACGTGGAAAATATGCCCCAGCAGCGGAATCAGCTCATGTGGCGTTGTGACGCTATGCAGCCATTCGCCCGGAGCTCGCTCTTGGGGAATGCCAATATGACGGCGGCAGAAAATCACCGTTGCCCCGCCCTGCCAGCGCGGATCCGGCTGGTCGTCGGTCAGCAGAATGTCATTTGCCCCCGGAGCCTGTCCGTCATAGTCGCAGACCTGAATACCGTGGTACTTAAGCAGCGAGGCCACAAACATCGCCAGTGAGGTATTGCGAATGGCCAGCCAGCAGCATTTTCCTGCCAGCCCCTCGACGCTCAGCGGCTGGCGGTTTTGCACACCGTATAATGGAATACGGATCGTAAAACGGCTGCCCATGCCCGGCTCGGTCTCGACGGCAATATCGCCGTCCATCATGCTGATAAGCTTTTCGCAGATCGCCAGCCCCAGCCCGGTGCCCTGGAAGTTGCGCTGTACGCCGGTCCCCACCTGGAAGAACGGATCGAACAGGCGCACCACCTCTTTCGCCGGGATCCCTTCCCCGGTATCCCGGACGCTGATCTGCAGATAGTCGCCGGCACGCTGGACATGCAGAATGATACAGCCGGTATCGGTAAACTTAATGGCATTGCTTAACAGGTTGGAAATCACCTGCTGCAGGCGCATCGGGTCACCGGACATCAACTGCGGCACATCGGGTTCAATAAAGCAGTACAGCCCCAGCTGCTTGCGCACCACCAGCGGCAAATAGTTGGCAGAGATATGGTTCATCACCTCACGGGGCGAGAACTCTTCCGGTTCGATTTTCAGCTGCTCGGACTCAATTTTCGAGAAATCGAGAATGTCGCTGATGATCTTCAGCAACAGGCTGGAGGAGTTATTCATCGCCGTGACCAGGCGATCGACGCCCTTAGGCAGCTCTTTGGTCTGTAATAAATCGAGGTTACCGATAATGCCGTACAGCGGCGTGCGCAGCTCATGACTGACGGTCGCGAGGAACATCGATTTTGACTGGCTGGCCTGCTCTGCGGCCTGCGCCATCTCCTGCAGCGACTCTTCCATTTTCACGCGGGCGCTGACGTCGACCAGCACACAGATCGCCACGTTTTCATTGCGGTAGCGGGAATGGACAAAGCTGATTTGCAGGTTGGTGTTATTGCTGGTCAACACGTCAACGAAGTTAACCTGCTGCCCACATATTATCTGCGTTAAACGCTGCCGATCCTCATGGGTCAGCATATTGAGATAGTTATGCGCCAGCTCGTTACTCAGAATGTTAGTGCCGTCGAGGGTGCGCAGAATGCAGATCCCCACCGGCGCTGAAGCAACAATTTTGCGGTTGAACTGCTCGTGTTCTTCCAGACGCTGGGCGTCGTTTTCCGCCGGGATAAAAATCCGCCGCTCATACATCCGTGCCAGCGCGAACAAGATCACCCCGGTGAGGATGTTCAGGATCACCGCATTGATAATCAGCATCCGGATGCGTTCGAGAACCTGATCGACCGACACCGAGTAGACGATACTTAATGATGACGGCGGCAGGCTTTTCTTCATCGCCAGCTCGCGGAAACCGGCGGTATAGCCAAACCAGATGCGCTCCTGCATCCAGCGGGCTTCGCTCTTGATTTTGTTATCCGGCCCGGCAAGGGAGATCATCGGCTGGCCGTTATCGTCGAGGATCGTCACGCTCATCGGCAGACTGCCCGGCGTAAAGAAGCTCTCCATACGAATGGTTTGCTCAATCCCCAGCAGCGCCTGCAGGCGGTTCGCCATGTATACCGGCGTCAAGGCATAAAAATAGCCCATCCCCGGACGCATGCCCTGGCTTATCCAGAACAGATTGTTGCCACGCTCGTTTTGCGGGGCATCGCGATATTGTTCGATACGCTGGTGCAGGACTTTTAAGGCCTGGTCTCGCTCCACCGGCATTTCGCGCAGGCCAAAGTTAGCCATACACAGGTTGTCGCTGCCAATCAAAAAGATGCGGTTCAGGTCATAGGCGGCGGAAAAATTATCGCGCCAGTAGCGCATAAACCACGCCAGCGATTGCAGGGAGTTGCGCCAGGTCGTGCTCATCGTCCCGCAGTCGGAATCAGGATACAGCGGTTCGAAATCCGGAATGGCGATGTTGCCATTCTCAGACGGCGAAATACCGCCCTCGCCGCCGCCTGCCGGCCGGTTTCCGGCGACATATTTCAACTCTTTAATCACATCGGCCGTACGCTGGATATAGCGCTGCGCCTGATCGGCATTGAGATTAAATTCCTGACGGATCTCTGACTCTCTGTCATGCAGGGCATTGACGATATAGAACACCGAAACGAAAGCGATAAGCATCCACAGCAGCACCGCCAGCGCTCTGAACAAATAGCGTGAAACCTTCAGGGTGGTATGAAAAGAGGCAAGATATTTCAATGGGGCGATACTCGGCCGTCAGGGACTCAACAGAATGGGGTTAAGGTAGCGGTAAACACGTCTTGTCGCAACGTTATACTCTCTGGATTTCACGTTCGACAACCCACCGCAACCGGAAAACAAAAAGGGCCGGGAGATATCCCGACCCTTCTGGCATCACAACCGAAGATTATTCTTCGTCTTCGGCGATGTCATCATCAGTATCAGCATCGCTTTCTGGCGCGATTTCATCGTCGCCTTCCGCTACGCTGCCATCGATGGCATCCAGCTCTTCGTCATCTACCGGCTCGGCAACACGCTGCAGACCGACGACGTTTTCATCTTCCGCGGTACGGATCAGAATAACGCCCTGGGTATTACGACCGACAATGCTGACTTCCGATACGCGGGTACGCACCAGGGTGCCCGCATCGGTGATCATCATGATCTGGTCGCAATCATCTACCTGCACAGCCCCAACGACGGAACCGTTACGCTCGGTCACTTTGATCGAGATAACGCCCTGCGTCGCACGCGACTTGGTCGGATACTCTTCCGCTGCCGTACGCTTACCGTAACCATTTTGTGTCACGGTCAGGATAGCGCCTTCGCCACGCGGAATAATCAACGAGACGACTTTGTCTTCGCCCGCCAGCTTGATGCCGCGAACGCCGGTAGCGGTACGGCCCATGGCACGCACTGCGCTCTCTTTAAAGCGCACCACTTTACCGGCCGCAGAGAACAGCATGGCTTCGTCGTTACCGTTGGTCAGGTCAACGCCAATCAGTTCATCGCCATCATTGAGGTTAACAGCAATGATCCCGGCTGAACGCGGACGGCTGAACTCGGTGAGCGCGGTTTTCTTGACGGTACCGCTGGCGGTCGCCATAAAGACGTTCACGCCCTCTTCATATTCGCGTACCGGCAGAATCGCGGTAATACGTTCATCGGCTTCCAACGGCAACAGGTTGACGATTGGACGGCCACGCGCGCCACGGCTCGCTTCCGGCAGCTGATAGACCTTCATCCAGTAGAGACGACCACGGCTGGAGAAGCAGAGGATCGTATCGTGGGTATTGGCCACCAGCAGGCGGTCGATAAAGTCTTCTTCTTTAATACGGGCGGCCGATTTACCTTTGCCACCGCGGCGCTGCGCTTCATAGTCAGTCAGCGGCTGATACTTCACATAGCCCTGGTGAGACAGGGTGACCACCACATCTTCCTGGTTGATCAGATCTTCAATGTTGATATCCGCGGTGTTGGCGGTGATCTCGGTACGACGCGCGTCGCCGAACTGTTCGCGCATCGCTTCCAGTTCTTCACGGATCACTTCCATCAGACGGTCGGCACTGCCAAGAATGTGCAGCAGCTCAGCAATCTGTTCCAGCAGCTCTTTGTACTCGTCGAGCAGTTTTTCATGCTCAAGGCCGGTCAGTTTCTGCAAGCGCAGATCCAGAATCGCCTGTGCCTGCTGTTCGGTCAGGTAGTATTGACCGTCACGCACGCCAAACTCTGGCTCCAGCCACTCCGGACGCGCGGCATCATCACCGGCACGCTCAAGCATGGCGGAGACGTTGCCCAGATCCCAGGAGCGGGCAACCAGACCGGCTTTCGCTTCGGCCGGGGTCGGCGCGCGGCGAATCAGTTCGATGATCGGATCGATGTTGGCCAGAGCAACCGCCAGCGCTTCAAGGATGTGCGCACGATCGCGAGCTTTACGCAGTTCAAAAATAGTACGACGCGTTACCACTTCACGGCGGTGACGCACGAACGCCGAAAGAATATCTTTCAGGTTCATGATCTTCGGCTGACCATGGTGCAGTGCAACCATGTTGATACCGAAAGAGGTCTGCAGCTGAGTCAGGGAGTACAGGTTGTTCAGCACCACCTCACCCACCGCATCACGCTTGATCTCAATCACAATGCGCATACCGTCTTTATCAGACTCATCGCGCAGGGCGCTGATCCCTTCCAGACGCTTCTCTTTTACCAGCTCGGCCATTTTCTCGATCAGGCGCGCTTTGTTCACCTGATACGGAATTTCATGCACGATGATGGTTTCACGGCCGGTTTTGGCGTCGGTTTCGACCTCTGCGCGGGCGCGAATATAAATTTTGCCACGACCGGTACGGTACGCTTCCTCGATACCACGACGACCATTAATAATGGCGGCGGTCGGGAAGTCCGGGCCCGGGATGTGTTCCATCAGCCCTTCGACGGAGATGTCTTCATCGTCGATATAGGCCAGGCAGCCGTTGATCACTTCCGTCAGGTTATGTGGCGGAATGTTGGTCGCCATCCCGACTGCGATACCGGATGAACCGTTTACCAGCAGGTTAGGGATTTTGGTCGGCATGACGTCAGGGATACGCTCCGTGCCATCATAGTTGTCTACGAAATCAACCGTCTCTTTTTCGAGGTCGGCCATCAGCTCGTGGGCGATTTTCGACATACGGATTTCCGTATAACGCATCGCTGCGGCGGAGTCGCCATCGACAGAACCGAAGTTACCCTGGCCATCGACCAGCATATAACGCAGGGAGAATGGCTGTGCCATACGTACGATGGTGTCATAAACGGCGGTATCACCATGCGGGTGGTATTTACCGATGACGTCACCCACGACACGGGCAGATTTTTTATAGGCTTTGTTCCAGTCATTGCCCAATACGTTCATGGCGTAAAGCACGCGACGGTGTACCGGTTTCAGGCCATCTCGGACATCCGGCAGCGCACGGCCAACAATGACCGACATCGCATAATCCAGATAGGAGCTCTTTAGCTCTTCCTCAATGTTGACCGGTGTAATTTCTCTCGCAAGGTCGCTCATCTAACCGCTATCCCTCTACTGTGTCCCGGATTCAAAGGTCGCAAATTATAACACAGCCGCGGTGATACGGGTAAACCTATACCCAATGATTTTCGCGTGGGCTCAAGATTGGATTTACCCAAAATAATTCGAGTTGCTTGTAGGCGGCAAAGCCGTGAATCCCCAGGAGCTTACTCAGGTAAGTGACTGGGGTGACAAATCTGTCTGGAACAGATTTGAACGCTGCGAGCAGCGGACCTGATAAGGGTGAGGCTCATGGATGAGCCGAATAACGGCTGCAGCTAACAACCAAGCAACTTGAAGGATGAAGGGGATAGACGGTTTATTCATGCCAGCCACCTGATATACTCGCCAGTCTGAACAGATAAGGAGTAATTGCGCCCATGAATGCCGAAAAACAGCCGGTGGCCCACAATGTTGATCATCAAGAAATCGCTAAATTTGAAGCCGTCGCCTCGCGCTGGTGGGATTTAGAGGGTGAGTTCAAGCCATTACACCGCATCAACCCGCTGCGCCTGGGCTATATCGCACAGCGTTCTGGCGGCCTGTTTGGCAAAAAAGTGCTCGATGTTGGCTGCGGCGGCGGAATTCTGGCGGAGAGCATGGCGCGTGAAGGCGCGACGGTGACCGGCCTCGATATGGGTTTTGAACCTCTGCAGGTGGCGAAGCTACACGCACTGGAAAGCGGCGTTCAGGTTGAATATGTCCAGGAAACCGTAGAAGAACACGCGGCAAAACATGCCCAGCAGTACGATGTGGTGACCTGCATGGAGATGCTGGAGCACGTGCCCGACCCGCAATCGGTGGTCCATGCCTGCGCGCGGCTGGTCAAACCCGGCGGCCAGGTCTTCTTCTCTACCATCAACCGCAACGGTAAAGCCTGGCTGATGGCGGTGATCGGCGCCGAATACGTGATGAAAATGGTGCCCAAAGGCACCCACGACGTGAAAAAATTCATCAAGCCGGCGGAGCTAATCGGCTGGGTTGATCAGACTATTCTCAAAGAGCAGCATATTACCGGCCTGCATTACAATCCGCTGACCAATACCTTCAAGCTGGCACCGGGGGTAGATGTTAACTATATGTTGCATACAACCGCAAAAAGCGCATAACGTCAGCAGTATTTCGTATGGTAAATCCCCGATGATTGCGCGGTATCAAGCCGCGTAATTTTCACATCCGTTGAAGAAATCAGCACTCGATCAAATTTTCATTTTTATTTTCCAGTTTATTGACATCTTCGCCAGGCCTTATGGGGCGTGGATTTCGCGATTATTATGCTTCCGCACCCTCAAATTAACGTCAAAATCAACCCTTGTACTCAAAAGAATCCTTACTAAAATACTCACCATATAGCGTTTCTTTTATCGACTACCCCCTACATATAGTATTTATCCACAGAGTTAATCACAACGCTGTGCTGTGGATAAATGGGGGGATATTTTTTCTCACGGACAGGTAAAATCCACATGAATCAGAGTCTGCTGGTGACAAAGCGTGACGGTAGCACCGAGCGCATCAATCTCGACAAAATCCATCGCGTACTGGATTGGGCGGCAGAAGGGCTGAATAACGTTTCCATTTCTCAGGTAGAACTGCGTTCCCACATCCAGTTCTATGACGGCATCAAAACCGCTGATATCCACGAAACGATCATCAAGGCCGCCGCGGACCTGATCTCTCGCGATGCACCGGATTACCAGTATCTCGCCGCTCGCCTGGCGATCTTCCATCTGCGTAAAAAAGCCTACGGCCAGTTTGAGCCGCCGGCGCTATTCGACCACGTCTCTAAGATGGTGAAGAACGGCAAATACGACACGCATCTGCTGGAAGACTACACGGAAGAAGAGTTCAAGCAGATGGACGCGTTCATCGTCCACGATCGCGACATGAGCTTCTCCTATGCCGCGGTTAAACAGCTGGAAGGCAAATACCTGGTCCAGAACCGTGTTACCGGCGAAATTTACGAGAGCGCCCAGTTCCTCTATATCCTGGTCGCCGCCTGTCTGTTCTCCAACTACCCGCGCGAAACGCGTCTGGATTACATCAAGCGTTTCTACGACGCGGTCTCCACCTTTAAAATCTCGCTGCCGACGCCTATCATGTCCGGCGTGCGTACCCCGACCCGTCAGTTCAGCTCCTGCGTACTGATCGAGTGCGGTGACAGCCTGGACTCCATCAACGCCACCTCCAGCGCGATCGTGAAATACGTTTCCCAGCGTGCCGGTATCGGCATCAACGCCGGTCGCATCCGTGCGCTGGGCAGCCCGATTCGCGGCGGTGAAGCGTTCCACACCGGCTGTATCCCGTTCTACAAGCATTTCCAGACTGCGGTGAAATCCTGCTCTCAGGGCGGCGTTCGCGGCGGGGCAGCAACGCTGTTCTACCCGATGTGGCATCTGGAAGTCGAAAGCCTGCTGGTGCTGAAAAACAACCGTGGTACCGACGCCAACCGCGTGCGTCATATGGACTACGGCGTGCAGATCAACAAGCTGATGTACACCCGTCTGCTGAAAGGCGGCGACATCACCCTGTTCAGCCCGTCTGATGTCCCGGGCCTGTACGATGCCTTTTTCGCCGATCAGGACGAGTTCGAGCGTCTGTACACCCAATACGAACAAGACGACAGCATTCGCAAACAGCGCATCAAAGCGGTTGAACTGTTCTCCCTGATGATGCAGGAACGTGCTTCTACCGGCCGTATCTACATCCAGAACGTTGACCACTGCAACACCCACAGCCCGTTTGATCCGGTGGTTGCGCCGGTGCGCCAGTCCAACCTGTGTCTGGAAATCGCCCTGCCGACCAAACCGCTGGATGACGTCAACGACGAAAACGGCGAAATCGCCCTGTGCACCCTGTCCGCTTTCAACCTTGGCGTTATCGATAGCCTGGACGAGCTGGAAGAGCTGGCGGTGCTGGCGGTTCGCGCGCTGGACGCCCTGCTGGATTATCAGGACTACCCGATCCCGGCGGCCAAACGCGGTGCGATGGGTCGTCGTACTCTGGGTATCGGCGTGATTAACTTCGCCTACTACCTGGCGAAACACGGCAAACGCTACTCTGACGGCAGCGCCAACAACCTGACGCACAAAACCTTCGAAGCCATTCAGTACTACCTGCTGAAGGCGTCGAACGAGCTGGCGATCGAGCAAGGCGCTTGCCCGTGGTTTAACGAAACCACCTACGCGCAGGGTATCCTGCCGATCGATACCTATAAAAAGGATCTCGATGCAATCGTCAACGAGTCGCTGCATTACGACTGGGAAGCATTGCGTGAATCGATCAAAACCCACGGCCTGCGTAACTCCACGCTCTCCGCACTGATGCCGTCTGAGACCTCTTCGCAGATCTCTAACGCCACCAACGGGATTGAGCCGCCGCGCGGTCACGTCAGCATCAAAGCGTCGAAAGACGGCATTCTGCGCCAGGTGGTTCCTGACTACGAATCCCTGCAGGCAAACTACGAGCTGCTGTGGGAAATGCCGAGCAACGACGGCTACCTGCAACTGGTTGGCATCATGCAGAAGTTTATCGACCAGTCGATTTCGGCGAACACTAACTATGACCCGACGCGTTTCCCGTCAGGCAAAGTGCCGATGCAGCAGCTGCTGAAAGATTTGCTCAACGCCTATAAATTCGGCGTGAAAACGCTGTACTATCACAACACCCGTGATGGTGCAGAAGATGCCCAGGACGATCTGGCGCCATCCATTCAGGACGACGGCTGCGAAAGCGGCGCATGTAAGATTTAAAACACTCGCCGGGTAGCGCCACGCTCACCCGGCCAGACGTTTTGTAAGCCCGGCACATCCCTGCTGTCGGGCGATACAATTTCAACAGGACCTACATTTAATGGCATATACCACTTTTTCTCAGACCAAAAACGATCAGCTGCTTGAGCCGATGTTTTTTGGTCAGTCGGTGAACGTCGCCCGCTACGATCAGCAAAAATATGACATCTTCGAAAAGCTGATCGAAAAGCAACTCTCCTTCTTCTGGCGTCCGGAAGAGGTCGACGTTTCCCGCGACCGTATCGATTACCAGGCGCTGCCGGATCACGAAAAGCATATTTTCATCAGCAACCTGAAATACCAGACTCTGCTGGACTCCATCCAGGGCCGTAGCCCGAACGTCGCGCTGCTGCCGCTGATTTCCATTCCGGAGCTGGAAACCTGGGTTGAAACCTGGGCATTCTCAGAGACGATCCACTCGCGCTCCTATACCCATATCATCCGTAACATCGTCAACGATCCGGCGACGGTGTTTGACGATATCGTCACCAACGAGCAGATTCAGAAACGTGCGGAAGGCATTTCCCACTATTACGATACCCTCATCGAGATGACCAGCTACTGGCATCTGCTGGGTGAAGGCACGCACACCGTCAACGGCCAGACCATCACCGTTAACCTGCGTGAACTGAAAAAGAAACTGTACCTGTGCCTGATGAGCGTCAACGCTCTGGAAGCCATCCGTTTCTACGTCAGCTTTGCCTGCTCCTTTGCTTTTGCCGAGCGCAAGCTGATGGAAGGCAACGCGAAAATCATCCGCCTGATCGCTCGTGACGAAGCCCTGCACCTGACCGGCACCCAGCACATGCTGAACCTGCTGCGTTCCGGCGTCGATGACCCGGAGATGGCGGAGATCGCCGAAGAGTGCAAGCAAGAGTGCTATGACCTGTTTGTGCTGGCGGCGCAGCAGGAAAAAGAGTGGGCGGATTACCTGTTCCGTGACGGCTCCATGATTGGCCTCAACAAAGACATTCTCTGCCAGTATGTGGAATACATCACCAACATCCGCATGCAGGCGGTCGGGCTCGATCTGCCGTTCCAGACCCGCTCCAACCCGATCCCATGGATCAACACCTGGCTGGTCTCCGACAACGTGCAGGTGGCGCCGCAGGAAGTTGAAGTCAGTTCCTATCTGGTCGGCCAGATCGACGCCGAAGTTGACGCCGATGACCTGAGCAACTTCCAGCTCTGATGAAACGCATTTTTTTGAAGATTTCTGACACTCGCCTTGAGTGTCAGGATGAACACCCTTCCCTGCTGGCCGCGCTGGAATCGCATAACATCGACGTGGAGTATCAGTGCCGTGCCGGCTATTGCGGCTCCTGCCGCACGCGGCTGGTGTCCGGCCAGGTAGACTGGCTGACCGAACCGCTGGCGTTTATCCAGCCGGGCGAAATTTTGCCCTGCTGTTGCCGGGCGCAAGGTGACATCGAAATCGAGATGTAACCAGCGGAAGGAATAGAAGGAATAAAGGGAACGCCATGCGTTCCCTTTTTCTTTGTGCTTTATTAACCCTGTTTCAGCTGCTGGTGATGACGTTTTTCGCCGATCATCACCACGATCAGCAGCAGCACCGCCAGCACGCTACCGCCAATCATCACCATAAAACCACCGTCCCAGCCGAAGAAGTCCACGGTATAGCCAACGATAGCGCTGGCCGCCACCGAACCGCCCAGATAACCAAACAGTCCGGTAAAGCCGGCAGCGGTACCCGCAGCTTTCTTCGGTGCCAGTTCCAGCGCATGCAGACCAATCAGCATAACCGGACCATAGATCAGGAAGCCGATCACAATCATGCAGGCCATATCAACCCCTGGATTGCCCGGCGGGTTCAGCCAGTAAACCACGGTGGCTATCGTCACCAGCGTCATAAAGAACACCCCGGTCGCCCCACGATTTCCTTTAAACACCTTGTCCGACATCCAGCCGCAAATCAGCGTCCCGGGGATCCCGGCATACTCATACAGGAAGTAGGCCCAGGACGATTTATCCAGCGCGAAATGCTTCACCTCTTTCAGGTAGGTCGGCGACCAGTCAAGGATGCCGTAGCGCAGCAGATAAACGAACACGTTAGCCACGGCGATATACCACAGCAGCCTGTTCGGCAGAATGTACTGACGGAAGATCTGCCCGGCGGTCAGCTCCTGTTCATGCTGTTCGCTGTAGTCGTCCGGGTAGTCGTTTTTGTACTCTTCAATCGGCGGCAGGCCGCAGGATTGCGGGGTATCGCGCATCATCGCAAAGGCAAACACCGCCAGCAGTATCGCGCCAAACGCCGGCATATACAGCGCCGCGTGCCAGTCGTTAAACCAGGCCATGCCCAGCAGGAACAGCAGCGGCGGGATCCCACCGCCGACGTTATGCGCACAGTTCCACACCGACACAATACCGCCGCGCTCTTTCTGCGACCACCAGTGCACCATGGTTCGCCCGCACGGCGGCCAGCCCATCCCCTGGAACCAGCCGCACAGGAACAGCAGCACAAACATCACCATAATGCTGGAGGTGGCCCACGGGACGAAGCCCATCACCAGCATCACCAGCGCCGCCAGAATCAGACCCGCCGGCAGGAAAATGCGCGGATTCGAGCGATCGGATACCGACCCCATGATGAATTTCGAAAATCCATAGGCAATCGAAATCCCCGAAAGCGCGAAACCAAGGTCGCCGCGCGAAAAGCCCTGTTCGACCAGATAGGGCATTGCCAGCGCAAAGTTCTTACGAACCAGATAGTAAGCCGCATAGCCAAAGAAGATACCGATGAAAATCTGCCAGCGCAGGCGGCGGTACATCGGGTCGATCTCCGCCGCCGGTAAGCGCGCTTTATGTGGCGCGGGTTTAAAAATAGTTAACATAGCAGCCTCCGTGGCCATGGTTTCTCTGCTGATGAGTTCGATGAGAAAAATCTAATCTAATCACTCACTTCTGATGTGGCGGGATGGTAGGCAAAGCCCGCCATGGATACTGTGAAACATCGCACGCTTTGTTACAAAAATATGACAGAACATTCTATTTTGAGCATAAAATCACATATTTCGAGCAAATAATGCTCGAATATGCTCGAAATCAAACAAACCATAAGCTTTGTATGGCTAAATGGCGCTAAACGAAAGTAGAGGGATCGAAAGATGGCCGAAATCCGTGAGTGTGATGTCATCGTCATCGGCGGTGGCGCAACGGGCGCAGGGATAGCGAGAGACTGTGCACTCCGCGGGCTGCAGGTGACGCTGATTGAACGTCACGATATTGCCACCGGCGCGACCGGGCGTAACCATGGGTTACTGCACAGCGGCGCCCGCTACGCGGTGACCGATAGTGAATCAGCGCGGGAGTGCATCAGCGAAAACCGGATCCTGCGCCGCATCGCCCGCCACTGCGTTGAACCCACCAACGGGCTGTTTATTACCCTTCCCGAGGACGACCTCGGGTGGCAGCGCACCTTTATCAACGCCTGCCAGCAGGCCGGCATTGATACCCGCCAGCTGTCGCCGGAAGACGCGCGCCGCATGGAGCCCACCGTCAACCCGGCCCTGCTCGGCGCCGTGCAGGTGCCCGACGGCACTATCGACCCCTTTCGCTTGTGCGCCGCCAATATGCTGGATGCCCGAGAGCACGGCGCCACTATTCTGACCGGCTGCGAAATTACCGGGCTTATCCGCCAGGGCGCACGCGTCAGCGGCGTGACCTACTACGACACCCAACAACGCGAAAGCCGCACGTTGCACGCCCGCGTCGTCGTCAATGCCGCCGGGATCTGGGGGCAACGGATCGCCGAATATGCCGATCTGCGGGTAGCGATGTTCCCGGCCAAGGGATCGTTGCTGATCCTCGACCACCGTATTAACCGCCAGGTTATCAACCGCTGCCGCCAGCCCGCCGATGCCGATATTCTGGTGCCCGGGGATACCATTTCGCTGATTGGCACCACCTCGGTGCATATCGACGACCATGAGATTGATGACAACCGGGTCACCGCGGCCGAAGTTGACATTCTGCTGCGCGAAGGGGAAAAGCTGGCCCCGGTCCTCGGCCGTACCCGGGTGCTGCGCGCCTACTCAGGCGTGCGTCCTCTGGTGGCGAGTGATAATGACCCCACCGGACGCAGCGTCAGCCGCGGCATTGTGCTGCTCGATCACGCGGCCCGCGACGGCATGGAGGGGTTTATCACTATTACCGGCGGCAAGCTGATGACCTATCGCCTGATGGCGGAATGGGCGACGGATGCGGTGTGCCGCAAGCTCGACCATCAGGTTGCCTGCACCACCGCCGGGCCCCCGCTGCCCGGCTCCGCAGAAGCACCGGAAGTGACGGTGAAGAAAATTATCTCGCTCCCCGCACCGCTGCGCGGCTCCGCCCTCTATCGCCACGGCGATCGTACCCCGGCCTGGCTGGGCGATACCCGCCAGCACCGCAGCCTGATCTGCGAATGCGAAATGGTCACCGCCGGTGAAGTGCAGTACGCCGTCGAAAATTTAGCGGTCAACAGCCTGCTCGATTTACGCCGCCGCACGCGTATCGGCATGGGCACCTGCCAGGGAGAGCTGTGCGCCTGCCGGGCCGCCGGGCTGCTGCAACGGTTCAATATCACCACCCCGGCACAGTCGTTGACCCAGCTCTCTGAATTTTTAAACGAACGCTGGAAAGGCGTGCAGCCGGTCGCCTGGGGCGATGCGCTGCGGGAAAGCGAATTCACCCGCTGGGTCTACCTCGGACTGTGCGGGCTGCAACAGGAGCATCAGGATGAAATTTGATTGCGTGATTATCGGCGGCGGACTGGCCGGGCTGCTCTGCGGGCTGGCCCTCAATCAATACGGTCAGCGATGCCTGATCGTCAGCCGGGGCCAGAGCGCGCTGCACTTTTCCTCCGCGTCGCTGGATTTGCTCAGCGCCCTTCCCGATGGCGAGCGCGTAACCGATGTGGCCCAGGGCATTGCCCGCCTGGCCGAACAGCTTCCCGCGCATCCTTATGCCCGACTCGGCGCAGAGCAGGTAATGCGCTATGCCGCCCGGACCGAAGCGCTGCTGGCCGCCAGCGGTATTGCGATGCAGGGCGACGCGCACCAGCCGCATTTACGCGTGACGCCGCTGGGCACCCTGCGTCCGGCGTGGCTCTCCCCGCTGGAGGTCCCGGTCGCCCCGCTGCCCGCAGGCCGCGTGGGGGTGGTGGGCATCGAAGGCTTCGCCGACTTCCAGCCGCACCTGGCCGCCGCGTCGCTCAGCCAGCAGGGCGTGAACGCCAGCGCAACGGAGATCGCCTTAACGATGCTGGATGTTCTGCGCGATAACCCCAGCGAATTTCGCGCCGTCAATATCGCGAGGGTGCTCGACGACGAGCGCCACTGGCCGGCGCTGCTGGCCGCATTACGCCCGCTGGCGCAGTGCCACGAGCTGCTGATCCTGCCCGCCTGTTTCGGTCTGAAAGATGCCGGACTGTACCGCTGGCTACAGGAGCAGCTGCCCTGCCCGCTGCACCTGCTGCCCACCTTGCCACCTTCGGTGCCGGGCATGCGTCTGCACAATCAGCTGCAGCGCCGTTTTATTGCCACCGGCGGCACCTGGCTGGCGGGGGACGAGGTCACGCGCATCAGCCATCAGTCCGGGCAAGTGACCGCCGTCTGGACGCGTCAGCACGGCGATGTGTCGCTACGTCCGCGCTACGCGGTGCTGGCCAGCGGCAGTTTCTTCAGCAATGGCTTAATCGCCGACAAAAACCAGGTCCAGGAGCCGATTCTCGGCCTCGACCTGCAACAGATCGCCGGGCGCGAGAACTGGTATCAGCGTGATTTCTTCGCCTCTCAACCCTGGCAACGCTTCGGCCTGATCACCGACGCGATACTGCGCCCGCAACTCGACGGCCAGCCGCTGCACAATCTGTTTGCTATTGGCTCGCTGCTGGGCGGTTTCGACCCGATTCAACTGGGGTGCGGCGGCGGAGTGTGCGCGGTGACCGCGCTGCACGTCGCCCGACAGATTCACGAGCTTGCCGGAGGTGCCGCATGAACGATACCCGCTTTGAGAGCTGCATCAAATGCACGGTTTGTACCACCAGCTGTCCGGTCAGCCGGGTCAATCCCGGCTATCCAGGCCCGAAACAGGCGGGGCCGGATGGCGAGCGCCTGCGGCTGAAAGACGGCGCGCTGTATGACGAGGCCTTAAAATATTGTATCAACTGCAAGCGCTGCGAAGTCGCCTGCCCTTCGGATGTCAAGATTGGCGATATTATCCAGCGCGCCCGCGCCCGGTACAGCCAGCAAAAGCCGACCCTGCGCGATGCGATCCTCAGCCATACCGACCTGATGGGCACCCTCTCCACCCCGTTTGCCCCGCTGGTCAACGCCACCACCGGACTCAAACCGGTTCGCCGACTGCTGGATGTTGCGCTGAAAATAGACCATCGCCGCACGCTGCCAAAATATGGCTTTGGCACTTTTCGCCGCGCCTACCGCCAGCAGGCGCAGAAACAGGCACAGTTCAGTGAACAGGTGGCGTTCTTTCACGGCTGCTACGTCAACTACAACCATCCGCAGCTCGGGCTCGACCTGCTCCGCGTCCTCAACGCCATGGGCACCGGGGTGCAGTTGCTGAACCGCGAGAAGTGCTGCGGGGTGCCGCTTATCGCCAACGGTTTTGTCGACAAAGCCCGCCGACAGGCGCTGAGCAACGTCGCCGCCATCCGCGAAAAATCGCTGCCGGTCATCGCCACCTCATCAACCTGCACGTTCACCCTGCGCGACGAGTATCCGCACCTGCTGGACGTTGATAACCACGACGTACGCGATCGGGTTGAGCTCGCCACCCGCTGGATCTGGCGCCAGCTCGATGCCGGACGCCCCCTGCCGCTGCGCTCGCTGCCGCTGAAGGTGGTCTACCACACCCCGTGTCATATGGAAAAGATGGGCTGGTCGCTGTATACCCTGGAACTGTTACGGCAGATCCCCGGGCTACAGCTGGAGGTACTCGAGTCGCAGTGCTGCGGGATCGCCGGCACCTACGGATTTAAGTCGGAAAACTACGACGCGTCGCAGGCCATCGGCGCCCCGCTGTTCCAGCAGATTGAGCACAGCGGCGCTGACCTGGTGGTCACCGATTGTGAAACCTGCAAATGGCAAATCGAGATGTCCACCAGCAAACGCTGTGAACATCCGATTACGTTACTGGCGCAGGCGCTGGACGCGCCTGCGTGAGGGAGGGTCACTCGACGAACAGCGTCTCCACGACGTTGATCCAGCCATGCTCAGCGGCAACCGGCAGACCGTTCAACCAGCGACGCAGCATATTCAGGGCCATCATCGCGCACACTTCCTGGCGAACCGGCACGCTGTAGCGGGTGGCGCTGAATTTAACCCGTAGCGCATGGGTGCCGTCCGGCGTCGAAAGGACGATATTCAGGTGATCGGCCTCCTGGCCGCCGATTGCCAGCGCCAGGCCGGCAAAATGGTTCACCCGGCGCTCTGCCGTCCAGCGGGCAGATTGTGCCAGCGACTCGTCCTGCGACGGTACCACTTCGCTGGCCAGCAGCGGCGCACTGGCCCGGGAAAGCTGCAGCGCCAGCAAGCCGCCGGTAAACTGCTCGCTCAGGGTCAGGCTGAGCTGACGCTCCTGCAAACAGCGTGCGATCTGCGCGGGCAGCCCTTCCGTCCCCTCGAAGATCATGCTCTCCCCGGCGACCTTTTTCACTTCCGGCCACAGCGCCAGCATCGCCTCGCGCTGGGCTGCCGGGCCGGTCAGCTTCAGTTCGATGATCGGCATCGACGAGCGATAGCCCATCACCACCCCGTCGGGCAACGTCAGCGGATTGAGGCTTTGCGCCAGCTCGCTTTCCGAACGCCCGAAGGTGGTCAGACGCAGGCACAATGGGGGTTCAGTGAGAGAGAAACGGCTGCGCAGTCGCGGTAAAATTTCCTGTTCGACCATCACTTTGAATTCCGACGGCACGCCGGGGGTGAAAAACATCAGACAGCGGTTGAGCTGTACGGCAAAACCGCAGGCCGTGCCAACCGGGTTGTTGATCATCTCGGCGCTGGCGGGAATTTCCGCCTGCTTGCGGTTGCTGTCAACCATCGGGCGTCCGCGTTCGGCAAAGAAGCGCGTCATCGTCTCCAGCCATCCGGCGTGCAGAATCAGCCCTTCCCCTTTTGCGGTAGCCGCCGCCAGCGCGCTCAGGTCATCGCTGGTCGGCCCGAGGCCGCCATTGACGATCAGCACATCGGCCTGTTCACTTCGTTCGCGCAACACCGCAACCAGCGCATCGAGATCGTCCCCGACGGTGTTACGGCGCGTTAATGGTAATCCCTGATTGAAAAAAAAGTCAGCCAGCCACGCGGCGTTAGTGTCGACAATTTGTCCGTGCAACACTTCATCGCCGGTAGAGAGCATTTCCACATTTATCATTTTTGTACTCCTTGCCTGCCAGAAGGAACACTATAGCGTAAGGTGCGGGCGGAGTAGACAGGAATACGGCGCGGAAGACCGCGCCGGGGGAGATCATCAGAAGCTGGCGCTGACGCCGACGTACGGGCCATCGGCAATGGTATTGTCTTTGTTGCCGTCTTTGCCTTCGAGGGTCAGGTAGCGATAACCGGCGGTGATGCTCAGCGGACGCATAACGGTCCAGCTCCCGCCAACGTTAGCTTCCTGATAGCTCTGGATGCCGCTGGAGAGAGAATCCGGAGAGTAGTAGTAATCGCCGAACAGACGGAAGCTGTCGCCAATTTTCCACTGCAGGCCGCCGCCAACCGCCGCAGCATAGCCTTCATCGCCGCTCTTCGGATTGGTATAAACCCCTTTGCCGCCAACGGTTGCCAGGAATGGCCCCAGCGGGATGTTCAGGCCGAGGCCCAGACCGGCTGCATCGCCATCGTTATCGCTATGCATCCAGTTGCCGGTGACTGCCAGACCTGCGGATTCGGTACCGAAACCGACGCCGAGGTTGGTGAAATGCTCACCGGCTTCGCCGGTCACGCTGATCGCATGTGCCGCAGTGGAAACGAACATCACGCCAGCCAGACCTAATAAAACGCGCTTTTTCATTTTTTACTCTATCCAGTAAACAAGAATCAAAAAAAGTCCCAAAAACCGCAGAATTGTACTGCCGATCGCAAAGGAATCAATCCACTAAAACAACCTTTACCATCGTGATTGTAACCAGTTGCTTCCGCCAGGATAGCCAACAGGGTCGCAATGAGGCTTGCGATTCAGGCAAGCGGCTCGCACACTGCACCTTCAGGTCATTTTTCTGGCCATTACCTCAAGGAGACTGCCATGCGCCAAAGAACTATCGTCTGCCCGTTGATCCAACATGAAGGGCACTATCTGTTGTGCAAAATGGCAGACGATCGCGGCGTATTCCCCGGTCAATGGGCGCTGTCCGGCGGCGGCGTGGAGCCCGGGGAACGTATCGAAGAGGCGCTGCGCAGAGAGGTCCGGGAAGAGCTGGGAGAAGCCCTGCAACTGGTGAGCATTACCCCGTGGACCTTCAGCGACGACGTCCGGGTGAAAACCTTTGCCGATGGCCATCAGGAAGAGATTTATATGATCTACCTGATCTTCGACTGCATCAGCGCCAATCGTGAGGTCACCATCAACGAGGAGTTCCAGGAGTACGCGTGGGTTAAGCCGCAGGATTTGCCCCTGTATGACCTGAACGTCGCCACCCGCAAAACCTTAACTCTGAAAGGGCTGCTCTGATCGCTTCGGCGCCGCGCTCAGAAAACGCAGACTGACCTTCAGGCCCCCCAGCGTTTCGCTGCGCTGCAGCTGCGGATGGCTGCGGTGCAGGCGCGCGATATCGTTCACCAGCGCCAGCCCGATGCCGGCACCAGGGTTATCGCCGACGTTCTCCAGACGATGAAACGGCAGCAGCGCCTGCTCAACCTGGCTGTCGTCAATCCCCGGGCCGCTATCTTCGATGGTCATCACCACGCTGTTTCCCTCATCGCGCAGGCTCAGGGTCACCGTGCCGTTGGCGGGGGTATAGCGAATGGCGTTGTCGAGCAGATTCGCGCACAGCTCGCCGAGCAGGACGCTATCGCCCTCAATCAGCACCGCCGCCTGCTCCCCTTCGTAGCCGAGATCGATATGTTTGCTTCTCGCTTGCGGGATGCGTGAAAAACAGCTGTTCTGGGCAATCTCATGCAGATCGACAACCGCAAAGGCGCGCTCTCCCTGCTCTTTGCGCTTCACGCTCGCCAGTTGTAACAGCCGCTCCGTCAGCAGGATCGTGCCATCCAGCGTGGTGCGCATGGCCTGCAGGCTTTCGCGCCACAGCTGCGGATCATCGCTGGCTAAAGCAACCGAGGCCTGGGTTTTTAAGACCGCCAGCGGAGTCTTAAGTTGATGGGAGGCGTCGGCACTGAACCGCTCCTGGCGCGAGATCATCACCCGCAGGCGGTCAATGTAGCGGTTGAAGGCCACGATCAGCAGCCGGGTTTCTGACCATGGTAGCAACTCCGGCAGCGGCGTCAGCAGGCCGGGCTCACGGCGAACCATCAGCGCCGACAGCTGACGCATCGGGCGTAGCACCCGCCGCAGCAGCCAGCCGGTCAACACCAGAGTCAACAGCACCAGCAGCCCCTGAGATACCCACGACGAGAACAGCAACTGACCGGCCAGCCATCGCCGCGACTGCAACGTCTCTGCGATGTAGATTTCCGCCATGCCGACGATCCCGCCTTCGTTCACCGGCTGCAGCAGGCGCGCCACCCGTATCGCCTGGCCGCGATACTCGGTGTGATAAAACCAGGCTAAGGCCGGATAGAGCTGAGTGCGCGACGTGGAGGGCGGCATGGCGGGCAAATCGTCAAACCCGGAAATCACCTTCCCTTGGGGATCGACCACCTTGTAGTACAGGCGATCGTTCATGTTGAGCTCGAAGCTATCCAGCACCACCCATGGCACGTTGACCTCCAGCTTGCCATGGCGCACCACCAGCCGCTCGGCCACGGTGCGGGCGGAAGAGAGCAAGGTCCGGTCATAGGCCTGCGTCGCCGCCTGCAGCGCGCTGACGTAGCTGTTAAAAGCGGATAACCCCCATAAGAGCACCAGCGGCAGGCCGAGAAACAGCAACAGCTGGGCAAACAGCGACTGCGGTTTATGCCACTTCATTCCCGCACTCCAGCACATACCCCAGG
Source organism: Enterobacter sp. JUb54 (assembly GCF_014298075.1). Lineage (GTDB taxonomy): Bacteria > Pseudomonadota > Gammaproteobacteria > Enterobacterales > Enterobacteriaceae > Klebsiella > Klebsiella lignicola. Next base: position 280,280 of record NZ_CP060418.1, on the reverse strand, counting down.
CCACGCAGAGTGGTGATCCGCACGTTGCTGTCCTGCAGTTTTTTACGCAAACGGTGAATATAGAGTTCGATACTTTCAGGGCTGACTTCGTCGTTGAGGCTGAAGACCTGTTCAAACAGCTGCTGGCGTGAGACGGGACGCAGGCGGCGAAACATCAGCACCGTCAGCAGCGCCTGCTCGCGGGGCGTCAGCGACAGCATCTCACCGCGCAGCAAAAAATAGCCTTCATCGCGGTACTCCAGCTCGCCAAGCTGCTGAACTTCATGCACCTGCCCTTCGCTGCGCCGCAGCAGCGCCCGTAGCCGGGCGTCCAGCTCCTCCAGCTCAAAGGGTTTCGGCAGATAATCATCGGCGCCGACGTTCAGCCCTTTCACCCGATCCGCCACGGCGCTGCGGGCAGTCAGCAGCAGCACCGGCAGCGTCTGCCCGCGTTTGCGCAGCCGCTGAACCACCTCCAGACCGTCCAGCCCAGGCATGCCGATATCCAGCACCGCCAGCGCGTACTTTTCACTTTGCAGCAGATGGTCTGCCGCCCGGCCATCGAAAACGCAGTCCACGGCAAACCCGCCCTGCACTAACGCTTTTTCCAGCCAGTGGGCCAGCTCGCGGTTATCCTCGGCTAATAAGAGGCGCATTTTTAACATATCTCCATGTTTGTATTGAAATAAACGCTATTTCAATGCCATTTCTTTCCTGCTGCCGATCCGCAAGCTAACCCGTAATACCAGGCTAGCGGAACGAGCAGAAAATTGAGCATGTCAAAATGCAACAGACTTGCAACATTTGCCCGACGTAATTGCAAGCGGCCTAACATAAAACCGCGCTACTGCCCGGCCCCTCGGTGCGCCGCTGCCAGCATCTGTTTTTCCATCTCAAGCGTCAGGAAGGTCAGCGTCGCGCCGGACGTGAATTTCTGGCTGACCTCTCCGGCGATCCCCTGCTCGACCGCCAGGTCATCGACAAGGTTGAGCTTCATCTGAGGCGCTCCTTCGGCAAAATTCAGCTTCTCAAGGTCGACCCAGACAATGTTCGGGCGGGTAGTGGACTCGAAAACAAAGCGTTTTCTGGTCAGGTCAATCACCGTCTGCCACAGGGTCTGAGAGGCGTCGGGTTTGCCGGGATCCGGGATACGAAACGGCTGCGCCGCATTGCGCATGACGCTGAACATTGCCGCGATGGCCTGCACCTGGGTCTGGGGCTGGCTCAGCCGGCTGACATAGTAACTGGCGCGGGCAAAGCGGTCGCTCGCCAGCGTAGAACCCGGAAGCGGCCTGTCGCCACCCAGCCCGTCAATCGTTTTGACCAGTTCAAGCTGGCGGTCGTAGGTCGGCGAGTTGGTCATCACCCGGTAATCCGGGCTGTGGTAGACGCTAGCCTTCCCGCCGCTGTACTCAATAATGCATGAATCTCCGGTGGCATCATCGAGCGCGAGGTGAATAGCCGGCGGGTGCCCGCCGGTGGGATCCGCCAGCTGTACCACCTGAACATCGGAGGTGTCGATCCAGGCGACGGCATCGGCCACCGTGGTGAAGTTGTCGAGGAAGTACTGCAGCCACACCGCCTGGCTCAGCTGCGTGCGTGTTGGATCGGGGGTACCGTAGTCAGATTCCGCCAGCCATAAGACATGCCCCGCCAGCCCCTGCTCATTCACCCCGTCGACCGAGATCATGTCAAACGCGGTCGCCACCAGGCTGCCATATTTCGAGGTCCACTTCAGCGCCCCCTGTACACCATCGTCACGAGAGATCCCGCGCGGTTGCGTCCATAAATTGGTCAGCAGATCTTTATGAAAATCCATATTACGCCCAACAATCACCGCACCATTGGCGTCAGGCCAGATAACCCGTGTGCACATTGTCTTCCCCTCTGTTCATTTGGTCTGTCGAACACTGCGTCTTGCTGCCAGCCTCGCCCGCGCCACCAGCGCGGTTCAGTAGATCGTAATCCACGGGAAAACGCGACGCCAGATTATTGTGGCGCAGGCCGGTAAAAAAACACACTAATATTGCCTGCCTGATGCCTTCAATGAGAGGAATAATATTATAAGAGATATTTTAAACCGTATATCATAATAAAAAATACAGATATGCCTTACCTGTTTTATTAATAAGTGACATACCTAAAGAAATAGATAAAACAGAAATAACCATAACAACAATACGTCATGACATACTCATCAGTACAATGTATTAAATGAGCCTCGATGTACTATAAATGAGCAAAAAAACATGATTTAGATCACGATTACCCCTGCAGTCATTCATATAATGAATTCGAAAAACACCACACTATCAATTGACTAATAGCATGGGAAATATTTTACTCCTGGCGGTAGCCGCTGCGCTCCTTGCCACCTCCGTTTATTGCTTATATTCGTACCTGAAAGATATCAGAAAGCATAAACATGCTTTTATGAAAAGACGACGCTGAGTACTAATATGATTGCATGGCTCCACTCATTAATCTGACATTAATATTCACTGGTTCACTTTCTCGCTTTTTCGCGTCATACCGTTAAATAACGGGGCCAACGCTGGCCCCGTTATTTTTTCACGCTACGCGTCACCCCAGACACGTCAACGATCACGTTATCCCCTTGCCGCTAATCCAAATTGGAGAGGTCTATCACATCCTGCAAAGTTGCGCCGCCATTGAAAGGGAAATGAAAGGTTTTTGATTTAACAATTGCGCAACCAAGTCACTCGATATTGATTCACATAACCACAATAAACAGACCCTGCACCCGATTGAGGAAGCTTATGAACAGACCACTCCTGCGCCATCTTAGCGCGCTTGCGTTATGCCTCTGTACCGCTTCAGCCTGGGCGGTTGAAGCACCGTCTCGTACCGAATGTATTGCTCCCGCCAAACCGGGCGGCGGCTTTGACCTGACCTGCAAGTTGATTCAGGTCAGCCTGATGGAAACCGGCACCATCAAAAAACCGATGCGCGTCACCTACATGCCCGGCGGCGTCGGCGCGGTGGCCTATAACGCCATTGTCGCGCAGCGTCCTGGCGAACCAGGCACCGTGGTGGCGTTCTCCGGCGGTTCATTGCTCAACCTCTCACAAGGCAAATTTGGCCGCTATGGCGTCGACGATGTGCGCTGGCTGGCCAGCGTCGGCACCGACTACGGCATGATTGCCGTGCGCGCCGACTCGCCGTGGAAAGACTTACCGTCGTTTCTCGCCGCCATGGAGAAAGATCCAGCCAGTATCGTCATCGGTGCCGGTGCTTCTATCGGCAGCCAGGACTGGATGAAAGCCGCGCTGATGGCGCAAAAGGCTAATGTCGATCCCCACAAAATGCGCTACGTCGCATTTGAAGGCGGCGGTGAGCCGGTGACCGCCCTGCTGGGTAATCACGTGCAGGCGGTGTCGGGCGATCTGAGCGAAATGGTGCCGTACCTGCAGGGCAATAAAATCCGCGTCCTGGCGGTCTTCTCCAGCGAGCGCTTACCCGGCGCGCTGGCCAACGTCCCGACCGCTAAAGAGCAGGGCTACGACCTGGTGTGGCCAATTATCCGCGGCTTTTACGTCGGCCCGAAAGTCAGCGATGCCGACTACCAGTGGTGGGTCGATGAGTTCGCGAAGCTCCAGCAAACCGAAGAATTCAAAAAGCAGCGTGAACTGCGCGGCCTGTTTGAATTCAACATGAACGGCAAAGAACTGGATAGTTACGTGAAGAAGCAGGTCAACGACTATCGCGAGCAGGCCAAAGCCTTCGGCCTGGCGAAATAATCTACGGGGGTTGCCATGAGCGATCGTATTTTTGCCGGGATCTGGCTGCTGCTATGCACAGGCGGGATGTTCATCGCCTGGCAGATTCACAGTGAGTACTCCTATGAGCCCGTTGGCCCCCGCCCGTTCCCGGTGGGGATTATCGGCCTGATGTTGCTGTGCTCAGTGCTGCTGCTGTTGCGCCGTCCGGATGTGGTGGCCTGGCCCGGACGCCTGGTGTTACAGCGTCTGTTGACCATGGTGGTGGTGCTGATGCTCTACGCGTGGGGCTTTGAATGGCTCGGTTTTCCGCTTGCCACCGCGCTATTAACCGCCGTTATCGGCCTGCTGTTTGGCGCCACGCTCCGTGCGACTGCCGTTGCCGGCGCGGTGATGGGTATCGCCTTATGGTACGCCTTTGACACCCTGCTTGATGTCACCCTGCCGCTTGGCGTCTGGTTAAGTTAACGGAGAAGTTTATGGATACCTGGATTTATCTTTCACAGGGCTTCGCCGTGGCGATGACGCCAACGAACCTGATGATTGCCCTGATCGGCTGTTTCGTGGGGACCATTGTCGGCCTGCTGCCGGGGCTGGGGCCGATTAACGGCGTGGCGATCCTGCTGCCGCTGGCGTTTGCCTTACACCTCCCGGCGGAATCAGCCCTGATCCTGCTGGCCACGGTCTATATAGGCTGTGAGTACGGGGGGCGGATCTCGTCGATCCTGCTCAATGTGCCCGGCGACGCCGCCGCGATTATGACCGCGCTGGATGGCTACCCGATGGCGCAGCAAGGGCGCGGTGGCGTGGCGCTGTCGATTTCGGCGGTCAGCTCGTTCGTTGGCTCGTTAATCGCCATTGGCGGCATCATTCTGTTCGCGCCGGTGCTGGCCCAGTGGTCGCTGGCATTTGGCCCGGCAGAGTACTTTGCTTTGATGGTGTTCGCTATCGCCTGCCTGGGCAGCATGATGGCGCAGAACCCGCTGAAGTCGTTCCTCGCCGCGTTAATTGGCTTAGGCCTGGCGACGGTGGGCGTGGATGCCAATACCGGCGTCTACCGTTTCACCTTCGACAGCGTCCACCTCTCCGATGGCGTGCAGTTTATCGTGGTGGTCATCGGACTGTTCTCGGTATCTGAAATCCTGCTGATGCTGGAAAGCACCAGCGGCGGCCAGACGCTGGTACGTAAAACCGGGCGCATGCTGTTTAATGCCAAAGAAGCCGGTCAGTGCGTCGGGGCGACGCTGCGTTCCTCGGTCGTGGGCTTCTTCGTCGGCATCCTGCCCGGCGCCGGGGCGACGATTGCCAGCGCCATCACCTATATGACCGAGAAAAAGCTCAGCGGTAACAGCGACAACTTCGGCAAAGGCGATATCCGTGGCGTCGCGGCCCCTGAAGCGGCCAACAACGCCTCCGCCTGCGGCTCCTTTATCCCGATGCTGACCCTCGGCGTTCCCGGTTCCGGCACCACGGCGGTCATGATGGGCGCGCTGACGCTGTATAACATCACGCCGGGTCCGGCGATGTTTACCGAACAGCCGGATATCGTCTGGGGATTGATCGCGGCGCTGCTGATCGCCAACGTGATGCTGCTGATCATGAACATTCCGCTGATTGGCCTGTTTACCCGGATGCTGACGATCCCGCTGTGGTTCCTGGTGCCGGCGATTGCCGCAGTATCCGCCGTCGGGGTGTACGCCGTTCACAGCACCACCTTCGATTTACTGCTGATGGTCGGACTGGGCGTACTCGGTTACATCCTGCGTAAGATGCATTTCCCGATGTCCCCGCTGATTTTAGGTTTCGTACTGGGAGAAATGCTCGAGCAAAACCTGCGCCGCGCGCTGTCCATCAGCAACGGCAACCTCGGGATCTTGTGGGGAAGCGGCGTCACCAAAACCCTGCTGTTCCTCGCCATCGCCGTGATTATCGTTCCCCCGGTGCTGCGCTATTTACGTAAGCAGCGCCAGCGCCGCGCCGAGGCGAATCAGGCTTAATCGGGTTCGCGCCCAGCGGTATTAACCCAATCACGTAACGCCCGGCGGGAGATTTTAATCCCGCCGGTTTTTAACGATTCCGGCAGCGTCAGCCAACGTACCGGCTGCTGAAAACGCGCCAGCTTATCCTGGGACCAAGCCGCCAGCGCGGCCATATCGCACCCGACATCACACTCCACCACCGCGACCGGTCGTTGACCAAACTCAGCGTCATCCAGCGGCACGATAAACACCTGCTGCACCTGCGGATGAGCCACGATCGTCCGCTCAACCTCTTCCGGCTGAATCCCTTCGCCAGCGCTGAAAAAGAGATTATCCATGCGCCCCAGAATAGTGAGCCTGCCGTTATGCAGCTCGCCACGGTCGCGGGTAGCAAACCACCCGGCGTCGTTGAGCAGCGGCAACATCTTGCCGTCACGCCAGTAGCCGGAGGCCAGGCTATCGCCGCGCAGCCACACTTCACCGTCGACGATTTTCAGCGCCCGACCGGGCAAAGGTTGGCCGACATCAGGCGCGCCATCGGCCTCTTTGCCACACACCGTCGAGGCAAACTCGGTCAGGCCGTAGCCGCACCAGCAGCGGATCCCCCGGGCGCGGGCCTCGGTGGTCAGCGCCACCGGGATCGCCGCGCCGCCCAGCAGCACCGCTTTCAGGGATACCTCGGCCTCGCTCTTAAGCAGTCGCCACAGTTGCGTTGGCACCAGCGAGGCGTGACTACAGCCCTGCAGCGCCTGCTCCAGCGGCTGTTTCTCCGCGACCGTCAGACGGGCCCCCGCCAGCAGCCAGCGCCAGACAATGCCCTGGCCGGAGACGTGAAACAGCGGCAACGACAGCAGCCAGTCGTCGTCCGCCGCCAGCGGGATCATCGCCAGCACCCCCTGCGCGCTGGCAAGGTGTGCGTGATAGGTATGTACCGCCGCCTTCGGCAATCCGGTGGAACCGGAGGTCAGCGTCATTGACGCCAGCCGTTCTTCGCGCCACGGTAGCGCGTACTCCCCTGCCGCGCGTTGCAGCGCCAGAGACGGACAACCACAGTCTAGCGGCTCGCCGTTCAGCACCAGCGCGTGGCGGAGGTTCAGAGACGGCAATAGCGCTGCAAGCAGCGAAGCGGGCAACTGAGGGTTGAGGGGCAATACCCGGGCGCCGCACTGGAGCAGCGCCAGCCACGCCAGCACGGTGGCGGGTTGATTGTAGGCCCGCAGCAGCACCCCATCACCTTCGCTCACCCCTTGTTCGCGAAACCCCAATGCCAGCGCATCGACCTCGGCGCACAGCTGACGCCAGCTCAGGATAGAGTGGTGTAAACGCAGCGCCGGCGCGTCACCACGCAGCTGGCGCCAGTGCCGCCACGGCCAGTCGCTAAAGGTCACAGCAACGGCTCCAGTTCGTCCAGGCCCAGGCAAGGCAGCGGGCTGTCCGGCCAGGGGCGAATTAGCTGGGCGCGCATCAGCGCCAGGGTATCGAGGCCGGGGATGGTCTGCGGCGTAAGCCAGGCAGCAATCCGCGCCAGCTGCGTCAACCCGAGGCTCGACTCGATCGATGAACTGATCACCGCCGTTAGCCCCAGCGCGTGAGCGGCCGCCACCTGTTCCTGCACCTTCTGCAGGCTGCCGGTCAGCGTGGGCTTGATCACCAGCGCACGCACCCCTGGCTCCGCCTGAAAACGAAAATCGGCTTCACGCAAACTTTCGTCCCAGGCAATGGCAATGCCGGTTTCAGCGGCAAAAGCCCGCGAGTCGTCTCGGGTTTTACAGGGTTCTTCGAGGAAGGCGATACGCTGGCGATAGTCCGGGTTGACGTATTTGGCGAACTGCTGCGCTTTCAGCGGCGTCCAGGCGCGGTTGGCGTCAAGACGCAGCGTCAGCTCGGGGATCGCCTCCAGCAGCAGGTTCACCACCATGCCGTCGCGGACCGCCTCATACAGCCCGACCTTAACCTTCGCCACTTTTTCGCCGGGCAGGCTCGCCAGCCTGGCGAACAGCTCATCCGGGTCACCGCTACACAGCGGCACCGCACGATAATCCGCCGACGTCGGCAGCGCATCGTTCAGCTCCGCCAGCGCACAGCTGACGCCGAAAGCCACGGAAGGCAGAGACGGCTCGGTGAGCTCCTCGCCCTGTCGCCAGGCTTGCGCCCACGTCAGCAGCGCAGATTCCGCCGCTTCCAGCGACTCCTGACTAAACCCCGGCAGCGGCGCAATTTCGCCCCAGCCCGTGCGTTCACCCTCCTGCAGACGAATGAACAGCCCATCGCGAGTTTTTAACCGCCGTTCGCGCAGCACCACACCCGCGTCCATCGGTACCTGCCAGCGGTAAACCTGCGCCTGACGCATTATGGATTCCGTTTAAATTTGCTGAAGTCCGGCTGACGCTTCTGATTAAAGGCGTTGCGCCCTTCCTGACCTTCTTCAGTCATGTAGAACAGCATGGTGGCATTACCCGCCAGCTCCTGCAGACCCGCCTGACCGTCGCAGTCAGCGTTCAGGGCCGCCTTCAGGCAACGCAGCGCCATCGGGCTGTTTTGCAGCATTTCGCGGCACCAGCGGACGGTCTCTTTTTCCAGATCTGCCAGCGGAACCACGGTGTTGACCAGCCCCATATCCAGCGCCTGCTGAGCGTCGTACTGACGGCACAGGAACCAGATTTCCCGCGCTTTTTTCTGCCCGACGATCCGCGCCATATAGGATGCGCCCCAGCCGCCGTCGAACGAGCCGACTTTCGGGCCGGTCTGGCCGAAAATGGCATTCTCTGCGGCAATCGTCAGGTCACACATCATGTGCAGCACGTGGCCGCCACCGATGGAGAACCCGGCGACCATCGCCACGATCGGTTTCGGGCAGGTACGGATTTGACGCTGGAAGTCGAGCACGTTGAGGTGATGCACCCCGGAGTCATCCTGGTAGCCGCCGTAATCGCCGCGCACTTTCTGGTCACCGCCGGCGCAGAACGCTTTATCGCCTTCGCCGGTCAGGATGATGACGCCAATATTGTCGTCATAGCGGGCGTCGGATAGCGCATGAATCATCTCTTTCACCGTCAGCGGACGGAACGCGTTGCGAACTTCCGGGCGGTTGATGGTGATTTTGGCAATCCCGTCCGTCGATTTCTGGTAGCGAATGTCGGTGTAGCCTTCGGAGCAATCGTGCCATTCCACAGGGGCGTACAGCATGGCTTCATCAAGAGAGAGCATAGGATGTCCTTTGGTTAATTCGTTAATAGCTGCGCCAGACAAGCGGCGACTGCAGCGGGGTTTTCCCGATGCGCGTTATGTCCGGCATGATCGATAATATGTGTCGTTGCCCCCGTGTCACTCGCGAGGGCGCGAAATTTGGCGTCGTATTCGCCGCAAAGATAATGAAAAGCGTAGCGTCGGGTGTGCAGAGCTGCACGCAGGTCCGGCTGCACGGCCAGAGAAGTGGCCTCCAGCATCGCGGCGAGATTCTCACCGCTGTTGTGACTACGCAGCATCACCAGCGCCTGGCGCTGCGTAGCGCTCAACGAGGCGAACACCGGCTGTTGATACCAGTCGGCAAAGACCTCGGCGAGCGGCTGCTGGCGAAAACGCGCTGCCCAGGCGCTGTCGGCCTGATAGCGTTGGTGACGTTGGTGGTCATCCTGTAATCCGGGATGGCCGCCCTCCACCACCAGCCCGCGCAGCCCGTGTCGCGGCTGGCTGGCAAAGACCATTGCGATACGCCCGCCCAGCGAGTAGCCAATCAGCCAGTAATCCTGCACCTGATGGTGCGCGAGGGTCTGCTCCAGTTGCTGACAGACATCAGCAAAACCGCTGACCGCCACCTCCCGCGAGCCGCCGTGGCCCGGCAGGTCCAGATACAGCCGGGGCCAGGCCGCGAACCGCTGGCCCACCGTTTGCCACTCCCGGCAGTCGCCGGAAAAACCGTGCAAAAAGACCAGCCAGGGATAACCCGCCTGACCTTGTTGGCACACGGCATGCAGCGTCACAGGCGGCTGACCTGCGCCAGCAGCGCTTGCAACGTTTGTGTCCCCTGGGTTTCTTCCACCACCAGCTCGACAACCGTCGTACCTGGCTGTCGCCATGCGCCGGCCAGCACCGCTTCCAGCGCCTCCCAGCTTGTCGGGCGATGGTAATTCAGGCCAAACATGGCCGCCGCATGGTCGAAATTCACCTCCTGCGGCATCAGATAAAACTGGCGTCGTTCATCCTGCGGCGTCGGCAGCAGAGAAAAAATCTGCCCGCCGTTGTTGTTAACCACCATCAGCACCAGCGGCGCGGAGGCCTGACGCAGCAGCGCCAGCGAGTTTAGATCGTAGAGCGCCGAGAGATCGCCGACGATCGCAAGCAGAGGGCGCGCGCTGGCCCGCTGGACACCTGCCGCCGTCGCCAGCAGGCCATCGATACCGCTGGCCCCGCGATTGCTATAGACCGGATAACCTGCCGGAAGCTGCGACAGCGCATCAATCAGGCGCACCACCAGGCTGTTGCCAACAAACAGCTGCCCCTGTTCCGGAAGGTAGCGCGCGATGCGGTGAGCCAGCTGGGCTTCACCAAAGGTCTCGCTATTGTCAGCCGTGGCTTGCCAGGCCTGGCGGGAGAGCGTCGGGATGGTCGTTGCCCACGGCTGACGGCTTTCCGCCGGATGCAGATCCAGCCACCGATCCACCGTGCACACCAGACGACGGCCACGGTGATGAGCCGGATCCAGTCGCCCGGGCAGATTATCCACCACCCAGTATTCGTCAGGTTCACAGGTCACCTGCCACTGCAGCAGCCGTTTGCCGGTCAGGCTGCTGCCCAACTGGACCACGATTTGCGCCTGCTGCAGCTCGCTCACCGCGTTGCCGTTCCCCAGCCACAGATCGGCGCAGGGCAGCGGCTGCCCGGTTTGCGACAGTACGTCACCAATCAGCGGCCAGCCGAGGGTTTTGGCCCACGCCGCCACTTTCACACCTTCGCTGGCGCTCATGCGACCGGCGACGACCACACCGCGCTTTTGCCGCCAGAAAAACCAGTCGCGTTGCTTCTCGCTTTCCAGCTGCAGCGACTGCCGCAGCCAGGGTTTATCGCTCTGCCACCAGCTGCCAAGCTGCTGCTGCCACGCCACGCCGGTCTCGTCCATATCACCGTACAGCGGTTCGGCGAACGGACAGTTGATATGGACACCGCCGGCGTGCAGCTCACCCAGCGCCTGATCAATCGTCGAGACCAGCCAGCGGGCAGGAATATCCTGCGACGGGCGCGGCAGCGACAGCGTCTGCGACGGATGGGAAGCAAACATCCCCGGCTGGCGGATCGCCTGGTTGGCGCCGCAGTCAATCAGCTCCGGCGGGCGGTCAGCGGTCAGTAAAATCAGTTTTTCACCGGTCAACCCGGCTTCAATCAGCGCCGGGTAGAGATTGGCCGTTGCCGTGCCGGAGGTGACAATCACCGCCACCGGCTGACGGCTGGCTTTTGCCAGTCCCAGCGCCAGATGACCCAGCCCGCGCTCATCGAAATGGGTGTGGGGGATCAATGCGCGATTGGCCGCCGCGGCCAGGGTTAAAGGTGTCGAGCGCGAACCAGGCGCAATGCAGATATGCTGCACGCCGTGGCGGGTTAATGCTTCGAGGATCACCGCCGCCCAGCGTCGGTTAAATGCGCTTACTGACATGAAATTGTCCGGTATCAAATATTGAGGATAAGTATAGGTAATACAAAGCAATGGAGTATTGATATGGGTCGTTTATCTACGTTTTTGTCAGTAATAACGAACGCAGTCCTGCTGCCTTATTCTCGATTTCCTGCCACTCCTGCTGCGGATCGGAGCCGCTGACAATCCCGGCACCGGCATACAACCTGAGGGTGGCGTTGTCGACCTGCGCTGAACGCAGGGCCACGCAGAATTCGCTTTGCGCCCGCGACAGATAGCCTGCGGAGCCAGCGTACCATTGACGCCTGAAAGGTTCGTGACGGGTAATAAAATCCAGCGCCGCCCGGCGCGGCAATCCGGCGACCGCGGCGGTTGGCTGCAGCTGATGCAGACAGCGGGCATCGTCAGGTTGCTGCAGCTCGCCCCAAATGCAGCGGCGCAGATGCTGCACATTGCGCAGACGCATCACCTGCGGCGGCAGAACGTCCAGCGAGCGCACCTCATCCTGCATACGCTGGCAGATGTCCTCCACCACCAGCATATTTTCACGCTGGTTTTTATCATCTTTCATTAACCAGTCGGCCATGGCTTGCGCCTGCCGATCGTCGGCATGGCTGGCGACGGTCCCGGCCAGGGCTTCGGTGCGCAGCTGCGTCCCGCGCCGACGCCACAGCCGTTCCGGCGTGGAGCCAAAGAAAGCCTGCAGAGCGCTAAAAGCCATCATGAAATGAAAACAGTGGTGATTGCTGCGTCGGCTGGCGGCGACTACCGCCAGCGGATCGACCGGGGCGGCAAACTGCAGATCCGTGGCGCGCGCCAGCACCACTTTCGCCATCTCCCCGGCGGCGATTGCCGCGCTTGCCTGGCTAATCAAGGCACACCATTGTGGATAGTCCGGGAAATGCTGTTCGTGGAGCACCGCGGGTAACGTCGCGGGCGACGCCTGATCGGGAGTTAAAGTGGCCAGAAAGTCGCGGGCCGCGCGGGCCTCTTCGTGCAGTGAGACATCGCTCCACAACAGCAGGCGCAGGGTCGCTTTGCCCGCAACCCGTCGCCACTCCAGCCGCGGCAGAAACAGGCTGCCCTCCTGCGGACTGAACGCATTCAGGCCGCAAATACGCAGATCCTCAGAGGCCTGCTCCTGCAAAAACTGATGGGCCTGGCTCAGCGAGGTGAAGGTTTTTACCGCCCCAAGGGCGGCCAACTCTTCATCGCCCGAACGCTGCTGCCAGTAGAATTGCGGCCATTGCGCCTGATGACCGCACCACAGCAGCGGGTCAAAGGCATCATCAAGCGGGAAAGGTAGAGTAAAAATTCGCATGCCGGGTGACGTCGGGAAATCGTCGGTCAGACAGCCACGTAAGCGTTCCAGCGCAGTGGAAACAGACAGCACGCAAACCTCCACAGAATAAAAACCACAGATTATACGGGGTACTAGCCTGAAATTGCAGTACCCATAATGAGGGAGCGGCTTTTACGCCGGGCGGCGCTGCCAGCAAAGCTGGCAGGCTGAAGGTGAAAAAGTATAGATTCTTTAAGCGATGACGCGAATTCGTTTACCCGGCGCTGGCTTCGCGAGCCATACCAATATGGGGAATACCGTCTTCGTCGTACACTTCTGTCACCGGCTGAAAACCAAAGCTGGCATAGAAATTCTGCAGGTGTGCCTGGGCGCCGAGGTAGATCGCTTTTTGCGGCCAGTGCTGCTGGCAGCTCGCCACAGCCCGCTGCATCAACTGATTGCCCAGTTTCTCGCCGCGCGCCGCCGAACTGACGATAACCCGGCCGATCACCACCGGGTCAAATTCGTCGTCGCTTTTCAGGATCCGCGCGTAGGCCAGCAGCTCATCGCCCCGCCAGGCGAGAAGATGGCGGTTTTCGCCGACCAGATCGTCCCCATCGACATCCAGATAGGGGCAAGTTTGCTCAACGACAAACACCTCGCAACGCAGCTTCAGCAAGGCGTACAGCTGTGGAACGGTCAACTCTGCGTGGTGAAGATCCTGCCATGTAATCATCAACTGCTCCTGTATACTTGAGTTTTTCACCCGGCCCTGAGGACACTGGACGATGGAATTAACATTTTTGGGGACATCCGCAGGCGTGCCGACCCGTACGCGTAATATGACGTCTATCGTGTTGAATTTGCAACAACCAACGGCGGCGGAGATGTGGCTGTTCGATTGTGGAGAAGGGACCCAGCATCAGTTTCTCGACACCCCGTATCATCCCGGAAAACTGAACAAGATTTTTATCACCCACCTGCATGGCGATCACCTGTTCGGCCTGCCGGGCCTGCTGTGCAGCCGTTCAATGCAGGGCAACTCGCTGCCGCTGACGCTGTACGGGCCGACGGGGCTGAAGGAGTTTGTCGAAACCGCCCTGCGCCTGAGCGGCTCGTGGACCGATTACCCGCTGACGATTGTCGAAGTGGGGCCAGGTCTGGTGTTTGATGAAGGGGGATATCGGGTCAGCGCCTTTGCGCTCAATCACCCGGTGGAATGCTACGGCTACCGCATCGAGGAACACGCCAGACCCGGCACGCTGGATGCCGCCCGGCTGGTGACCGATGGCGTTCCGCCGGGGCCGTTATTCCAGCGCCTGAAACAGGGCGAGACCGTTGAGCTGGAAGACGGACGGCTGATTGACGGCAGCCAGTATCTCGGCCCGGCGACGCCCGGTAAGAAGCTGGCGATTTTTGGCGACACCGCGCCCTGCGACGCCGCGCTGGAGCTGGCGCGTGGCGTTGATCTGATGGTGCATGAAACGACGCTGGAGCAGGCGATGGCGGAAAAGGCCAATAGCCGCGGGCATTCCTCAAGCCAGCAGGCGGCGGCGCTGGCGCGCGATGCCGGGGTGCGCATGTTTATCGCCACCCACTTCAGTTCGCGCTATGACGCCGAGGGCTGCCAGCGTCTGCTGACGGAGTGTCGGGAGCTGTTTCCCCGCACGCTGCTGGCCGAAGATTTTATGGTCTACAGCCTGTAGCGCGTCGGACAATGGCCCGGACAAAAAGGCAAAAAAAATGCCTGTCAGTATTGCGACTGACAGGCATGATTTCAGGACCGTAGGGATTACATCAGCGGAGTTGCCAGCTGCACCAGGCTAATCAGCGGCTGCGGCCACACGCCGAGCAGCAGAACCAGCAGCGCAGAAATCAGCACCACGATACCGCCCGCGCTGTACTGCCAGTTCGACGGCGCATCGCGGTTCAGTTTATCCGGCGCGCTCAGGTACAGGCTCACCGCCACGCGCAGATAGTAGTAGAGGCCAATTGCCGAACCGAGCACCACCGCCCCGACCAGCCACCACAGGTGCGCATGCACACCGACCGCCAGCACGTAGAACTTACCGATAAAGCCCAGCGTCATCGGGATACCCGCCAGCGACAGCATCATCACCGTCATCACCGCCGACAGAATCGGACGGTGCCAGAACAGGCCGCGATAGGAGTACAGTGAATCGGCGTCCGGGCCACGATACGGGCTGGACATCAGGCTCACCACGCCAAACGCGCCGAGGCTGCTGAACAGATAGCCGGCCAGATAGACCCCGACCGCTTCCATCGACATTTCACCGCTCTGCAGGGCGATCAGCGCCACCAGCAGATAGCCGAGATGCGAGATAGAAGAGTAACCCAGCAGACGCTTGATATTGGTCTGGCTCAGCGCCATCAGGTTACCGAAGAGGATAGAGGCGAAGGCGATCAGCCCCAGCACCACGCGTACCGCTTCGCTATTGCCTACCGGCATGTACAGGAACAGACGCATAACGACGCCGAAGATAGCAATCTTGCTGGCGGTGGCCAGGAAGGTTGATACCGGCGCAGGTGCGCCCTGATACACGTCCGGCGTCCACAGGTGGAACGGCACCAGCGACAGTTTGAAGCCCAGGCCAACGATCATCAGACCCAGACCCGCCAGCAGCAGCGGTTCATGCAGGGTGTTATCGGCCAGGCTCTTGCCCAGCGCCAGGAACGACAGATTACCGGAGTTGGCATACACCAGCGCCATACCGAACAGCAGGAACGACGACGCTGCGGCAGACAAAATGGTGTATTTGATACTCGCTTCCAGCGACCGTTTCTGACGGAAGGCGTAGCCGACAAGGCCGAACAGCGGCAGAGAAATCAATTCAATACCGAGGAACAGCGCCGCCAGATGGTTGGCGCCCGCCAGCAGAATGCCACCCAGCGCGGCGATTAACACCAGCAGGTAGAACTCTTCTCTGTTGTCCTTGTACCCTTCCAGCCACGGGTACGCGAAGGTACAGGTGGCGAGACTCGCCAGCAGCACCAGCCCGGTATAGAGCATGGCGTAACCGTCGACGCGGATCAGCGGCGTGACGTCCATCGCGCCGTTCTGACCCACGAACCAGAGCGAGATCAGCGCGGCGTTCAGGCCGAGAACCGACAGCGTGGCATTGAGGAAATGATTGCGTCGCCACGCAATGGAGAGCATCACAACCACCACCGTCAAGCCGACGATCAGCAGCGGTAGCAGTGCGATCAGTTGTTGTGGAGTTATTGTCATGGCGAATTACGGCCTTGTAGTAGAAACAGAATTAACAAACCACTGCTGAATGTTGCTCATCGCAGCATGTGAGGTGTCCAGAATCGGCTGCGGGAAGAAGCCCAACAGCACCAGCAGAACCACCAACAGCAGAACAATCGACAGTTCACGCAGCGACATGCCCGGCAGATCCCGCGCCGCTATTTCACTCTTCGCTTTCCCGAAGTACGCCCGGTGCAGCATCGACAGCGAGTAGACGGAGGCGAATACCAGACCAAAGGTAGAGATCACGGTAATCACCGGCACCACTTTATAGCTGCCGAACAGAATCATAAATTCGCCGACGAAGTTACCTGTACCCGGCATCCCCAACGTCGCCACCGCAAAGAACATCGACAGCGCTGGCAGCCATTTAATTTTGCTCCACAGACCGCCCATCTGACGCATATCACGGGTGTGCAGGCGCTCGTACAGTTGGCCGCACAGGATGAACAGACCCGCCGCGGACAGGCCGTGGGCAATCATCTGAATCACCGCGCCCTGGTACGCCAGCTGGCTGCCGGTGTAGATAGCAATCAGTACGAAGCCCATGTGGGAGACCGAAGTGTAGGCAATCAGACGTTTGATATCGTACTGACAGAACGCCATCCACGCGCCGTAGAAAATACCGATAACGCCCAGCCACATCGCGATAGGAGCGAATTCAGCGGAGGCATTCGGGAACAGCGGTAAAGCGAAACGCAGCAGACCGTAGGCTGCGGTTTTCAGCAGGATCCCCGCGAGGTCAACGGAACCCGCAGTCGGTGCCTGGGAGTGGGCATCCGGCAGCCAGCCGTGCAGCGGCACAACCGGCATCTTCACCGCGAAGGCGATAAAGAAGCCCAGCATCAGCAGATATTCCACGCCGTGGGACATCGGGGTCTTCAGCAGCGCTTCGTAATCGAAGGTCCAGACGCCGGTGGCGTTGAAGTGCACAAATGCCAGCGCCAGGATGGCAATCAGCATCACCAGACCGCTCGCCTGGGTGTAGATGAAGAACTTGGTAGCCGCCGTGATACGCGTTTTACCGTCGGACGCCTTGTGGCCCCACAGCGCGATCAGGAAGTACATCGGCACCAGCATCATCTCCCAGAAGAAGAAGAACAGGAACAGGTCGATGGCAAGGAACACGCCGATAACGCCGCCCAGGATCCACATCAGGTTGAGGTGGAAGAAGCCCTGGTATTTTTCAATTTCGCGCCACGAGCACAGTACCGCCAGCACGCCAAGCAGACCGGTCAGCACCACCATCAGCAACGACAGGCCGTCGATAGCGAGGTGAATGCTGATGCCGAAGCGTGGGATCCACGGCATGACAAATTCTGACTGCCACTGCGGAATACCCGCGGATTGCGTCAGAGAATAGCCGCCCTGCATCCACAGCTGCAGGCCAAGTACAAGCGTCAATCCCATGGTGATCAGCGCGATCCAGCGCGGCATCTTCACGCCAAAGCGTTCGGTCTGCCAGCACAGGAAGCCGCCGATAAAGGGGATTAATATCAACCAAGGCAATAACATGGTGATTTTTATTCCTTATTTAAGTCCCGTTCAGGCTATCTTACTCGTCATCGCGAACCACGGCTGTGCCCGCAATCCTCACGTACATCAGTACGCTGCGGTTGCTGTGCGCAGGCGGTGCCCACTTTGACTTCGCCGATAACGCCTGTCCTTTAAGACCTGATTTCAACGAATTCGATAATCATTCACTTCGTATTGCGGGTTTATTGTGTCGGATAGCCCTACGTTTATCCGATCGACAGTCCCGTAAGCCCGGCAAACTCAGCGCCGCCGGGCAACACAACGGTTCTCAAACTCAACGCAATACCATCAGCAGCGCCAGCACGATAACCGCGCCTACGCTCATGGATGCCACATACCAGCGCAGATACCCGTTCTCGCTGAACAGCAGGCCTTTACCTGCAAAGCGGGAGAGGATCGCCGGAATGTTCATCATGGCGTTCAGCGGGTCGCGTTTCAGCAGCCACGCGATGCCAAGGAATGGTTTCACGAACACCATGTCGTATAACCAGTCGAAGCCCCAGGCGTTGTACCACCAGGTGCCCAGCAGACGGCCCGGTGCGCTGTTGGCGATAGCCGTCACCAGCGTGCGTTTACCCAGCCACAGCCAGGCGGCAATCAGGATCCCGGCAATCGCGATAATCCCGGAAGTGATTTCCAGTGTCATCACGCGACCGTGCTCCAGTTCCGTGGTCTGCGGCAGGACGCCCTGCAGCGGCGGAACTATCAGCGCGCCAACGAAGGTCGACAGAACCAACAGCACGATCAGCGGCAGATGGTGGGTAATCCCCTTCCCTGCATGGGCGTGAATTTGTTCTTTACCGTGGAAGACGATGAAGATCATGCGGAAGGTATACAGCGAGGTCATAAACGCCCCGACCAGGCCCGCAACCATCAGATTGATATGACCGTTGGCCATCGCACCGGCGAGGATCTCGTCCTTACTGAAGAAGCCTGCGGTGATCAGCGGCAGTGCGGACAGCGCCGCGCCCCCGACCAGGAAGCAGACGTACACCAGCGGGATAGACTTACGCAGGCCGCCCATTTTGAAGATGTTCTGTTCGTGATGGCAGGCCAGAATCACCGAGCCGGACGACAGGAACAGCAGCGCTTTAAAGAACGCGTGGGTCATCAGGTGGAAAATCGCCGCATCCCACGCCTGCACGCCAAGCGCGAGGAACATGTAGCCAATCTGGCTCATGGTGGAGTAAGCGAGTACGCGTTTGATATCGGTCTGCACCAGCGCGGCGAAACCTGCCAGTACCAGCGTCACCGCCCCGACAATCCCGACCAGATGTAGAATTTCCGGGGTCATCAGGAACAGGCCGTGAGTACGGGCAATCAGGTAGACACCGGCGGTCACCATGGTCGCAGCGTGGATCAGCGCGGAGACTGGCGTCGGGCCAGCCATCGCATCCGCAAGCCAGGTCTGCAACGGCAGCTGGGCGGATTTACCAACCGCACCACCCAGCAGCATCAGCGTCGCCCAGGTCAACATATTGTTGCCGGCTTCGAAGTGTGCTGGCGCCAGTTCGACCATTTCGCGGAAGTTCAGGGTACCCAGTTCGTTGTAGAGGATGAACAGCGCGAAGGCGAGGAACACGTCACCGACACGGGTCACCACGAACGCTTTCATCGCTGCGGCACCGTTCTTCGGATCGGTATAGTAGAAACCGATCAGCAGATAGGAGCACAGACCCACCCCTTCCCAACCGAGGTACATCAACAGCAGGTTATCCGCCAGCACCAGGACTACCATGCTGGCAATAAACAGGTTGGTGTAGGCGAAGAAGCGGGAGTAGCCCTCTTCACCGCGCATATACCAGGAGGCGAACATGTGGATCAGGAAGCCCACGCCGGTGACCACGGAAAGCATGGTCAGCGACAGGCCATCCAGCACCAGGTTGAAGCCGATGTTGAAATCACCCACCGACATCCAGGTCCACAGCGGTACGCTGATCGCCTGTTTGCCGTTGGCAAAGAAGTCAACACCGACAAACGCAGTGACCAGCGCCGCCAGCCCTACCGATCCCATTCCCACGGTGGCGGAGAGGTTTTCCGACCAGCGCCCACGGGAGAAGGAGAGCAGAACAAAGCCAATCAATGGCAGAAGTATGGTTAAGGCAAGCATGTTCATCCACGCAACTCACTTACTGAATCGATGTTCAGGTTCTGGCGGCGACGATGGAGCTGCAGCAACAGCGCCAGGCCGATACTCGCTTCCGCAGCCGCGAGGCTGATGGCGAGGATATACATTATCTGACCGTCAGTCTGGCCCCAGTAACTGCCTGCCACCACGAAAGCCAGCGCCGCAGCGTTGATCATGATCTCCAGGCTAATCAGCATAAACAGCAGATTGCGGCGGATGACCAGACCCGTCAGGCCGAGCACAAACAGGACAGCGGCGAGGATCAGCCCATGTGTTAAGGGAATCATGCGTGTTCCTCCGTTTTTCTTTTGTCGCTATCGTTCTGACGGTTGCTCAGCACTTCACCGACGCGCTCTTCGCGGCCGATGTGGAAGGCAACAACCAGACCGGCCAGCAGCAGCATGGAGGCCAGCTCCACCGCCAGGACGTACGGTCCAAACAGCGCAATGCCCACTTCTTTCGCGCTGATCGCTGTGCCATCAATACCCTGATCGTTCAGGCCCAGGATGGCATAGACGATAACCGCCAGCAGCACCGCAGACAAAATTGCCGGACCGATCCAGATCCCCGGCTGCAGCCATTTACGTTCCTGCTCGATTTCGCTGCCGCCCAGGTTGAGCATCATCACCACGAAGACGAAGAGCACCATGATGGCCCCGGCGTAAACGATGATTTCCAGCGCACCGGCGAAATACGCGCCCAGCGAGAAGAACACCCCGGCAATCGCCAACAGCGAAATAATCAGGTACAGCAAGGCGTGTACCGGATTGGTGTGGGTGATCACCCGCAGGGTTGCGAGGATGGCGATAAGGCCACAGATATAAAAAGCGAATTCCATTGCCCTCTCCTTACGGTAACAGGCTCTTGACGTCGATAGGCTTAGCTTCGTTCTCTGCTTCGCCCTTATCTTTGCCGTCGATTGCCATACCCGCCATCCGGTAGAAGTTATATTCCGGGTATTTGCCCGGACCGGAAATCAGCAGATCCTCTTTTTCGTACACCAGATCCTGACGCTTGTATTCGCCCAGTTCGAAGTCCGGGGTCAACTGAATCGCCGTGGTTGGGCACGCTTCTTCACACAGGCCGCAGAAAATACAGCGTGAGAAGTTGATGCGGAAAAATTCCGGGTACCAGCGGCCATCTTTGGTCTCTGCTTTCTGCAAAGAGATACAGCCTACCGGACACGCTACCGCACACAGGTTACAGGCAACGCAGCGCTCTTCACCGTCCGGGTCGCGCGTCAGCACGATACGGCCACGGTAGCGCGGCGGCAGATATACCGGCTCTTCCGGATACATCTGTGTTTCACGTTTGGCGAAGGCGTGCATCCCGATCATGCAGATACTGCGGACCTGGGTGCCGAACCCCACCAATAATTCTTTTAAGGTCATGGTCAATTCACCCCTTATTGCGCCTGCCAGAGAATGACAGCCGCCGTTACCAACAAGTTGATCAGCGTTAACGGCAGGCATACCTTCCAGCCAAAGGACATTACCTGGTCATAACGTGGACGCGGTAATGATGCGCGGATCAAAATGAACATCATCATGAAGAACGCGGTTTTCAGCGCGAACCAGATGAACGGAGGTAACCATGGGCCATTCCAGCCGCCGAAGAACAGCGTCACGATCAGCGCTGACACGGTGACAATCCCGATGTATTCACCCACGAAGAACAGACCGAACTTCATACCGGAATATTCAATGTGGTAACCATCGGCCAGTTCCTGCTCGGCTTCCGGTTGGTCAAACGGGTGACGGTGACAGACCGCAACGCCCGCGATGGCAAAGGTGACAAAACCAAAGAACTGCGGAATGACGTTCCACAGATGCGCCTGGTTGTTGACGATATCGCTCATGTTGAACGAGCCCGCCTGCGCCACCACGCCCATCAGCGACAGACCGAGGAACACTTCGTAGCTCAGGGTCTGCGCAGAAGCACGCATCGCCCCCAGCAGCGAGTATTTGTTGTTACTCGACCAGCCGGCGAACAGCACCGCGTACACCGCAAGGCCTGCCATCATCAGGAAGAACAGGATGCCGATGTTCAGGTCGGCAACCACCCACGTCGGGCTGACCGGCACGATAGCAAAGGCCAGCAGTAATGACGTGAAGGCGATAACCGGCGCCAGGGTAAAGATGACGCGGTCCGTAAAGCGCGGAACCCAGTCCTCTTTAAAGAACATCTTGATCATGTCGGCGACCAGCTGCAGCGAGCCGCCCCAGCCGACACGGTTCGGTCCGTAGCGGTTCTGGAACAGGCCCAGCAGACGACGTTCGCCAAAGCTCATGAACGCGCCGCAGGTCACCACCACCAGCAGAATGACAACGGCTTTCAGGATGCTTAACAGAATGTCGATGAGATCCGGTGTTAACCAACTCATGCTTTCGCCTCCTGCAGTGTGTCAATACGAACGCCGGTCAGTACCGGTGCAATGCCCGGCATGCCCATCGGCAAGCCAACCTGCCCGGCAGTCAGACCTGCCGAGACGATCAGCGGCAGGCTCAGCGCCTGGCCTTCAACGCTAAAGGAGAGCATCGCGCCATCGTTAACGCCAAGCTTAGCGGCATCTGCCGGGTTGAGCTTGATGTACGGCTGCGGCATGCGGCTCTGGAAGATCGGAGAACGCTGCGACAGCTCATCGCTGCCAAACAGATGGTAGTAAGGCGCAATACGCCATTTCCCTTCTTCCGCCTGGAAGCCGGCCGGCACCGCGGTGAAGTACTCAAGACCACTGGCAGACGCTTCAATCAGACGCACGCCCGGATCGCCGTGACGCAGTTTCCCGCCCACTTCATCCTGGAACTTGTTCCACGCCTGCGGGGAGTTCCAGCCCGGCGCCCAGGCAAACGGAATTTGCGAACGCGGCGCGGACGGCTGGTTGTTCCCTTCCATCGAGAAGGCAAACATGGTGTCTTTATCTTGCGGCTGACGCGGCTCGTGCACGCTGATATTGGCGCGCATTGCCGTACGACCACTGTAACGATGCGGTTCACGGGCCAGCTTCTGCCCACGAATGCGGAAGGTGGCATCCGGCGCAGCATCTTTAATCCCCGCCAGCTGCGGCAGTTTCGCCACGGCAGCATCAATGACATGATCCAGCTGGGTCCAGTCAACCTGACGGTTGTCGACGGTGCTGTGCAGGGAGTGCAGCCAGCGCCAGCTTTCCAGCATCACGGTATTAGCGTCGTAGTAAGCCGGGTCATAAACCTGGAAGAAACGCTGTGCGCGGCCTTCGTTGTTCACCACCGTGCCATCGCTTTCGGCAAAGCTCGCGGCGGACAGTACCAGGTGGGCTTTGTCCATAATCTCGGTACGCTGATGGTCGATAACCATCACCAGCGGCGCTTTCGCCAGGGCAGCATCTACGCGCGCAGCGGAAGCATGACGGTGCAGATCGTTTTCCAGCACCACCACGGCATCGGCCGCACCGGTTTCCAGTTCGCTCAGCGCCGCTTCCAGAGAACCGCCGCCAATCATGCCCAGACCGACGCTGTTGACCGCGCGGGCCACCATGGTGACACCGACGTCAATGCCGCGACCTTTCAGCGCTTTCGCCACGTTAGCGGCGGCCTGAATGATTTCGATGCTGCCGGCGTTGGTCCCGGAGACAATCAGCGGTTTCTTCGCCCCGGCCAGCGCCTGGACGATAACGTCGATTTTGCCTTTCAGGTCGCTGCTCAGTCCGTCCACTGCCGGCGCGGAATCATCCAGCGCATGGGCGATGGCAAAGCCCAGGCGAGCCTGGTCTTCTACCGGCGCGCGGTAGGTCCACGCGGCGACATCGTCGAGACGGGTGTCATCAATATTGGTGACAAACAGCGGGTGTTTCGCACGTTGACCGATGTTGAGGATCGCCGCGATCTGCCAGTCAGCCACTTTCTGGGCCGCCGCCATTTCACGTGCTTTGCCTTTCACCGCCTGACGCACGGCCAGCGCGATGCGGGCGCCTGTCTGGGTAATATCTTCGCCCAGCACCAGAACCGCATCGTAGGATTCGATTTCGCGCAGCGCCGGGGTATGAATCCCGCCGTCACGCAGCACTTTCAGCATCATCTGCAGACGTTCCTGCTCTGCTTTGGCGATGCCGGTATAGAAGTTGTCTTCACCCACCAGCTCACGCAGCGCGAAGTTGCTTTCGATGCTGGCGCGTGGAGAGCCGATACCGATCACTTTTTTCGACTGACGCAGAATATCCGCAGCGCCCTGCATCGCCTGTTCGGCGTTGAGGGTAATCAGATCGTCGCCACGGCGCTGAACCGGCTGACGCGGACGGTCTTTCAGGTTCACATAGCCATAGCCGAAACGACCGCGGTCGCAGAGGAAGTAGCGGTTTACGGTACCGTTGTAACGGTTTTCGATACGACGCAGTTCGCCATAACGCTCGCCCGGGCTGATGTTACAGCCGATGGAACACTGCTGGCAGATGCTCGGGGCAAACTGCATATCCCATTTACGGTTATAGCGCTCGGAGTGCGTTTTATCGGTGAATACGCCGGTCGGGCAGACTTCTACCAGGTTGCCGGAGAATTCGCTTTCCAGCACGCCATCTTCCGGGCGACCAAAGTAGACGTTGTCATGCGCGCCATACACGCCCAGATCGGTGCCGTCGGCATAATCTTTGTAGTAACGCACGCAGCGATAGCAGGCGATGCAGCGGTTCATTTCGTGAGAGATGAACGGCCCCAGGTCCTGGTTGCGGTGGGTACGCTTGGTGAAACGGTAGCGGCGGAAGCTGTGACCGGTCATCACGGTCATATCCTGCAGGTGGCAGTTGCCGCCCTCTTCGCAGACCGGGCAGTCGTGCGGGTGGTTGGTCATCAACCACTCGACCACGCTCTCGCGGAACTGCTTCGCTTCGCCATCGTCAATAGAAATAAAGGTCCCGTCGGATGCCGGCGTCATACAGGACATCACCAGGCGACCACGCGTGTCTTCCGCGTTTTGATATTGCTTCACCGCACACTGGCGGCAAGCACCGACGCTACCGAGCGCCGGATGCCAGCAAAAGTAGGGAATATCAAGCCCAAGAGAGAGACAAGCCTCTAGCAGGTTGTCCGCTCCGTTGACCTCGTATTCTTTGCCATCTACATGAATCGTAGCCATTAGCATGCTTCCAAATTAAAAAATCGTTACCACTGCCTCATTCAGTTGCCGTCTTACCGCAGGCTGAATAAGTGTGTGGGAATCACCAGCGCGTCTTAAGCAGGTTCGGCTGAATCCCGTTGATAGCATGGGTATTGCTGAACTGCTGCTTAATGCCTGCTTCGAATTCGTCGCGGAAATATTTAATGGCGCTCTGCAGCGGTTCGACCGCACCTGGCGCATGCGCACAGAAGGTTTTCCCCGGCCCCAGGAATCGACACAGTTGCTCAAGTGTCTCGATATCCCCCGGCTGGCCTTCTCCGCGTTCCAGCGCGCGCAGAATTTTCACGCTCCACGGCAGACCGTCACGGCATGGCGTACACCAGCCGCAGGACTCGCGGGCGAAAAACTCTTCCAGGTTACGTACCAGCGGAACCATGCCAATCTCGTGGTCGACGGCCATCGCCAGTGCGGTACCCAAACGGCTCCCCGCTTTACCAATACTTTCGAATTCCATCGGCAGATCAAGATGCGCTTCGGTCAGGAAGTCGGTCCCCGCCCCGCCCGGCTGCCAGGCCTTAAATTTCAGGCCATCACGCATGCCGCCAGCGTAATCTTCGAGGATTTCACGCGCGGTGGTACCAAACGGCAGCTCCCATACGCCCGGATTTTTCACCCGGCCAGAGAAGCCCATCAGTTTGGTTCCGGCATCTTTGCTGGTTGAAATGTTCTGGTACCACTCAACGCCGTTGGCCAGAATCGCCGGGACGTTGCACAGGGTTTCGACGTTGTTGACGCAGGTCGGTTTCCCCCACACGCCGGAGCTCGCCGGGAACGGCGGCTTGGAGCGCGGGTTGGCGCGACGACCTTCGAGGGAGTTAATCAGCGCGGTCTCTTCACCACAGATGTAACGCCCTGCCCCGGTGTGGACAAACAGTTCGAAATCAAAACCGGTACCGAGGATGTTTTTGCCAAGCAGACCGGCTTCGGTCGCTTCGGCAATTGCCCGGCGCAGGTGTTGAGCGGCTTCAATGTATTCGCCGCGCAGGAAGATGTAGCCGCGGTACGCTTTCAGCGCAAACGCGGAAATCAGCATGCCTTCCACCAGCAGGTGCGGCAGCTGCTCCATCAGCAGGCGGTCTTTATAGGTGCCCGGCTCCATTTCATCGGCGTTACACAGCAGGTAACGGATGTTCATGGACTCGTCTTTCGGCATCAGGCTCCACTTAAGACCGGTGGAAAAGCCTGCGCCGCCGCGTCCTTTCAGACCGGCGTCTTTTACCTGATTGACGATCTCATCCGGTGCCAGGCCCAGCAGCGCTTTACGAGCGCCGGCGTAGCCATTTTTGCTCTGATATTCATCCAGCCACACCGGCTGTTTATCATCGCGCAGGCGCCAGGTCAGCGGATGCGTTTCGGCAGTTCGGATCACTGTCTTCATTTATACTGCTCCAACAGGTCAGGAATCGCCTCCGGCGTCAGATAACTGTGAGTATCCTCATCAATCATCATCGTCGGCCCCTTGTCGCAGTTGCCCAGGCAGCAGGTCGGCAGCAGAGTAAAGCGGCCATCAAAGGTGGTTTGACCCGGTTTGATGTCGAGCTTTTTCTCGATAGCGGACTGGATCCCCTGGAAGCCGGTGATATGGCACACCACGCTGTCGCAATAGCGGATCACGTGGCGACCAACCGGTTGGCGGAAGATCTGGCTGTAGAAGGTGGCGACGCCTTCGACGTCACTAGCCGGGATGCCCAGTACGTCAGCGATCGCATAGATCGCGCCATCCGGCACCCAGCCACGCTGCTTCTGAACGATCTTCAGCGCTTCAATGGACGCCGCACGCGGGTCTTCGTAGTGGTGCTTCTCGTGCTCAATGGCCTCACGCTCTGCCGCACTCAGCTCAAAAGCCTCGGTTTGTGGTTGTTGATTCTCGTGCATAATTAGCGGTCCACGTCTGACATAACAAAATCGATACTACCCAGATAGACGATCAGGTCGGATACCAGGCTACCGCGAATAGCCGCCGGGATCTGCTGCAGGTGCGCATAGCTCGGCGTACGGATACGGGTACGATAGCTCATGGTGCTGCCGTCGCTGGTCAGGTAGTAACTGTTAATACCCTTCGTCGCTTCAATCATCTGGAAGGATTCGTTGGCCGGCATGACCGGGCCCCAGGAAACCTGCAGGAAGTGCGTGATCAGGGTTTCGATATGCTGCAGCGTGCGCTCTTTCGGCGGCGGCGTCGTCAGCGGATGATCCGCTTTGAACGGGCCTTCCGGCATGTTATCGAGACACTGCTGAAGAATACGCAGGCTCTGGCGCAGCTCTTCAACTTTCAGCATCACGCGGGTATAGCAGTCGGAAATACCGCCACCGGTCGGGACTTCAAAGTCAAAGTTTTCATAGCCAGAATATGGACGCCATTTACGCACGTCGAAGGCAATCCCGGTCGCACGCAGGCCCGCACCGGTGGTACCCCACTCCAGCGCTTCTTTGGCGTTATAGGCGGCAACCCCTTTCGAACGGCCGATCAGAATGCTGTTACGCAGCGCGGCTTTCTCGTAAGAGTCCAGACGTTTTGGCATCCACTCAAGGAATTCACGCAGCAGGCGATCCCAGCCACGCGGCAGATCGTGCGCCACACCACCGATACGGAACCACGCCGGGTGCATACGGAAGCCGGTAATCGCTTCCACCAGATCGTAGATCTTCTGACGGTCGGTAAAGGCAAAGAACACCGGGGTCATCGCACCGACGTCCTGAATAAAGGTCGAGATGTACAGCAGGTGACTGTTGATACGGAACAGTTCGGAGAGCATGACACGAATGACGTTCACGCGATCCGGCACGGTGATCCCGGCCAGCTTCTCTACCGCCAGTACGTAAGGCATCTCATTGACGCAGCCGCCGAGGTATTCGATACGGTCGGTATACGGAATGTAGCTGTGCCAGGACTGGCGTTCGCCCATCTTTTCAGCACCACGGTGGTGGTAGCCGATGTCCGGTACGCAGTCGACGATCTCTTCACCATCAAGCTGCAGAACGATACGGAACGCACCGTGCGCGGACGGGTGGTTCGGGCCGAGGTTAAGGAACATAAAGTCCTCGTTTTCGGTCCCGCGCTTCATGCCCCACTCTTCCGGTTTGAAGGTCAGCGCTTCCATTTCCAGATCCTGCTTGGCCTTGGTCAGCTCAAACGGGTCGAATTCGGTGGCGCGCGCCGGGTAGTCTTTACGCAGCGGATGCCCTTCCCAGGTTGGCGGCATCATGATGCGCGTCAGGTGTGGGTGGCCTTCGATATCAATGCCAAACATTTCCCAGGTTTCACGCTCATACCAGTTGGCGTTCGGGAACAGTTTGGTAAAGGTCGGCACGCGCAGATCGTTTTCGGACAATGCTACCTTGAGCATGATGTCGCGATTACGTTCAATGGAGATCAGGTGATAGAAAACGGAAAAGTCCGCGGCGGGTAACCCGTCACGGTGGGTGCGCAGACGCTCGTCCATGCCATGTAAGTCAAACAGCATGACGTAAGGCTTCGGCAATTTCTTCAGGAAATCACCCACCTCCAGCAGCTGTTCACGCTTAACCCAGACCACCGGAACGCCGGTGCGGGTTGGCTGAACGGTAAAGGCATCCGGCCCAAAACGATTGCGCAGTTCGCCGATCACCGGGTCATCGAGGTGATCGCGGGTTTGCCAGGCGGGTGCGGCATCATGCGCATGTAAATCGGTCATATTGTTCACCATTGCAAAAGGTCCGTGGTGACTGCCGGGCGGGACTTCGCGCTGTTGTAGATTGATTTGCGAAGTGTTGTTCCACCGCCCGCAGGCGCAAGTTAAATCTCGTCCGGCGTCCGCAGATTGGTCACTGCAATGCGTTCACCACGTTTACGCTCGCGTTCCGACTGCATGTTGGCGCGATACACGCCCTGATCGCCAACCACCCACGAGAGCGGACGACGTTCTTTACCAATGGACTCCTGCAGCAGCATCAGCGCCTGCATATAAGCTTCCGGACGCGGCGGACAGCCCGGGATGTAAACATCAACCGGGATAAACTTGTCCACGCCCTGGACGACAGAATAAATATCGTACATCCCGCCAGAGTTAGCACATGCGCCCATGGAGATAACCCACTTCGGCTCCAGCATCTGATCGTAAAGACGCTGAATAACCGGCGCCATTTTGGTGAAGCAGGTACCGGCAACGACCATCAGGTCAGCCTGACGCGGGGAAGCACGCAGTACCTCGGCGCCAAAACGCGCAACGTCATGCACCGCAGTGAATGACGTCACCATTTCAACGTAGCAACATGACAGGCCAAAGTTGTAAGGCCAGATTGAGTTCTTACGGCCCCAGTTCACCATGTCGTGTAGCGCGTGTTCGAGCTTGCCCATATACACGCTTTTGTTGACTTCTTGCTCCAGGGGGTCGGTGACGATCTCCTGTTTCTGCAGGGGGTAACGGTCGTTCTCACCGTTAGGATCTATGCGGGTGAGCGTATAATCCATCTTATTGCCTCGCTTTTACTGCATATGACGGTTAGTGGGACTGTCTGTTTCTGAGTTAACCAGCGTGCGACGGGAACGCGCAGGCGTCCAGTCCAGTGCGCCGATACGAACGAGGTAAACCAGACCTGCCAGTAGCACTAAAATGAAAATTGCGGCTTCCACAAAGCCGACCCACCCGCTCTCGCGAATAGATGTCGACCATGCGTAGAGATACAGGGCTTCCACGTCGAAGATAACGAAGAACATGGCAACCAGATAAAACTTCGCAGAAAGACGTAAGCGAGCCGAACCAACGGAGTCGATCCCCGATTCAAACGGCGTGTTCTTGCTCCGCGCGCGCGCGCGACCGCCGAGGTACCAGCCCCCGATCAGCATCAGGCAGCACAGGCCGATGGCAATGATGAGAAATATAGCGAATGCCCAATGATGAGCGATGACTTCAGTGGATGTTGACATACGCATTGCTTAACCAAAAAAGTGTAGCGCTTAACCCTCTGCTCTTACTGGCAGATGAACGCCACAGCGTTTCACGGGAGGAATAAAAAAATAACCTTGCAAAAAAGCGTCCCTACTTAGCGTAGAAGGCTGTATGCGGTGGCTTTTTACCCCTTTCTTTAACCTTTTGTCAACTTCAACAAAAGTTTTAACAACATTAATTTACATTAGCTTTTTTTCATTAACATTAAATGCCCTTTTATGCGAAATAACCTTGCATACAAACCGGATTTAGTGTTGTTGAATCGTGTCCGTTTCTGTTGTAAATCAAAATACCCATCTATTTTGACAGGATTCAGCCTCGATTCCTCCCCCTAAGGAGGGGTATTTTCTTGATCTGCGACACGGTTTTGTTAATTAAATCCATAAAACAGCAACAAACCTGTCGGTTTTTTAACATTAGCATGAAGTATTGAAAGTGCAGGGAAAAGTAGCGAAGTTAGTACGCCATTAAACGTAACAGACTGATAAATAAAATAATAAAGTAACAAAACGCTGAAAACGACTGTAAAATAAGGAAAAAAAGAGCCACCGCGGTGAATTTAAACCTTAGTGGCGCTTTTTTCACACTTACAATTTGTTACCAGCTTTTTGTGATCTGAGCGACTTATTCCGTTCAGGAAACGAAGGTACTGTCTCCCCCTTCAGGGGTAAACACGGCCTCAGATGACCAGGGATTATAATCCTGGCTCAGCGACTGGAAGATGGCCTGCGCCGACTCGCTCGCCTGCTGTGGATGACAGCTCAGCACATACTGCGTGTCCGGTAATCCTGGGAGTCCTTCGTTTTTACCAACCACACGTAATTCCGGGCTCATCATTTCAACAGGCCGGGCCGTAACGCCCAGACCGGCTTTAACCGCCGCTCTCACGCCGGTCAGCGTCGTCGCCGAGTGCGCCAGATGCCACGGCGTGCCGGCAGCATTCAGCGCGGCAATGATATCGGTACGGAACGGACCCGGCTCTTCGAGCAGGACCAGCGGAACCGAAGCCTCGTGAGGCAGCACATAATCCGCCGCGCAGTACCATAGCGTAGGCGAAGTGCGCAGCATCAGCGTATCGACGTTGTCACTCTGGTGGGTCGTCAAGGCGAGATCAATCTCGCCGCTCGCCAGCATTCCGACCACGTCCGGGTGATTCAGAACTTTGATTTCCAGCGTCAGCTTGGGGTAAAACCCACCGATCCGGCTTAATAAGAACGGCAAAATCGTATCTGCCGTTTCATCAGAAGCCCCGATGGTTAAGACTCCCTGCAGACCACTGAACATCAGCGACATACAGGCTTCATCATTGAAGCGCAGAATTTTTCGTGCGTAGCCCAGCAGCTGAATGCCCTGCTCGGTCAGCAACTTATTGCGCCCGTGACGGGCAAAGAGCTCTTTGCCAACCAGTTGCTCCAGACGCTGCATTTGTTGGCTGACGGCAGACTGGGTACGGCATACTGCGGCCGCCGCAGCGGCAAAGGTACTGAGATCGGCAACGGCAACGAATGTTCTCAACAGATCAAGATCAAGATTCAGTATCGGACGATTTGCATTTATCATATTTTTCACTCACAGGTCGCGAATGCTAACCTGCCTCGTTGATGCTGTGCTCCAGGTTTCCGGCTATTCCTTGAGCCTTGTGCCAGCCAAAAAATGAATGGCAACTGGAAGAATGTTATTGCATTTGAAAGTACTCGTTCGCGACAAGTGCGCGAAACCTCTGAGTAATAAATTATTCGTACTTCTACGCTTTATTGCCCTGAACAGATATCTGTGACGTTATTCAAAAAAAACATCATCAAGCGCAGTAATTGGCTCAGAGCACAAATCACCGCCTCTGGCAGCGAGCGCAAAAACAAACAAAAACCTGCAATAACAATATATTAATAACAACCTGAGCAAATATCAGGTCCTTGTTCGATATTAACGGTCGTATCCTAACCGAAAACTGAATTATTGATAAGATCTAATCATTATTATTAAAGCCAATTTTAAATTTTTTTCAGCTCTTTAATTAAATTAACAAAAACAGAGGCCTGACTTGCGTAAAAAATAAAAGTTTTTTAGTTTGTTAAATATTCTCATTAAATAATTTTAACATTAGCGCTACAGTCAGCACACTTAAACAGTTATACACCATTTCGCCTGCCCCGTTGCCTGTCGGGAACAAAATAACCACGATGGCGCTTCGCCACCGATTCAAACCATACAAACGTTCAAGACAACGGCAGACTCACACAATATTTGACCACGATTTTACCATCCAAAGGCAGATTCTATAAAAAACATCGCCATCAGGCAGGCAAATTGATTACTCCAAAAAAATCATAACGGCAAAATCTTCTCCTGCTAACCCTTCAAAACATCGGGGATGAAGAGTACATTGTTCCGTGCTGACTTCCACGGCAGGGAGTGGCGATAACAGCTAAAAGGTCAAAGGTTCATGTCCCCTATCGAAAAATCCAGCAAGTTAGATAACGTCTGTTACGACATCCGCGGCCCGGTTCTGAAAGAGGCAAAACGCCTTGAAGAAGAAGGCAATAAAGTCCTGAAACTGAACATCGGCAACCCGGCTCCGTTCGGCTTTGACGCCCCTGACGAGATCCTTGTTGACGTTATTCGCAACCTCCCGACCGCCCAGGGCTACTGTGATTCAAAAGGCCTGTACTCTGCGCGCAAAGCCATCATGCAGCACTATCAAGCCCGCGGTATGCGCGATGTGACGGTCGAAGATATTTATATTGGCAACGGCGTCTCGGAGCTGATTGTCCAGGCCATGCAGGCGCTGCTAAACAGCGGCGACGAAATGCTGGTTCCGGCCCCGGATTATCCGCTGTGGACTGCCGCGGTTTCACTCTCCAGCGGCAAAGCGGTGCACTATCTGTGCGATGAATCCGCCGACTGGTTCCCGGATCTTGACGATATTCGCGCCAAAATCACCCCGCGCACGCGCGGCATCGTGATCATCAACCCGAATAACCCGACCGGCGCAGTCTACTCAAAAGAGCTGCTGATGGAGATCGTCGAGCTTGCCCGCGAACACAACCTGATCATTTTCGCGGATGAAATCTACGACAAAATTCTGTATGACGAAGCGCAGCACCATTCGATCGCCGCGCTCGCCCCTGACCTGCTGACCGTGACCTTTAATGGTCTGTCTAAAACCTACCGCGTGGCCGGTTTCCGCCAGGGCTGGATGGTTCTGAACGGGCCGAAGAAACACGCCAAAGGCTATATTGAAGGGCTGGAGATGCTGGCATCCATGCGTCTGTGTGCCAACGTGCCGGCGCAGCACGCCATTCAAACCGCCCTCGGCGGCTACCAGAGCATCAGCGAATTCATCGTGCCTGGCGGCCGTCTGTTTGAGCAGCGCAACCGCGCCTGGGAGTTGATCAACGAGATCCCTGGCGTCTCCTGCGTCAAACCGAAAGGCGCGCTGTACATGTTCCCCAAAATAGACGCCAAGCGCTTTAATATCCACGATGACCAGAAAATGGTGCTCGACTTCCTGCTGCAGGAGAAAGTTCTGCTGGTTCAGGGTACCGCCTTCAACTGGCCGTGGCCGGATCACGTGCGTATCGTTACTCTTCCGCGCGAAGACGATCTGGAAATGGCGATCTCACGCTTTGGCCGCTTCCTCTCCGGCTATCATCAGCTCTGATACTCTGTCCCCGCCGCCGGTATTTGCATCCGGCGGCAATCCCTGCGCACAATAGCACCCGATGTTGTCACTGATTAAGGGTTCCTATGAGTCAGAGTCATTTCTTTGCCCACCTCTCCCGCCTGAAGCTAATCAACCGCTGGCCACTGATGCGTAATGTACGCACCGAAAACGTCTCCGAGCACAGTCTGCAGGTGGCGATGGTGGCACACGCGCTGGCAGCAATAAAAAACCGCAAGTTTGGCGGTCAGGTCAACGCCGAGCGAATTGCGCTGCTCGCGATGTACCATGATGCATCGGAAGTGTTAACCGGCGATCTCCCGACCCCGGTGAAATATTTCAACTCGCAGATTGCCCAGGAATATAAAGCCATCGAAAAGATCGCCCAGCAAAAGCTGATCGATATGGTCCCTGACGAACTGCGCGACATTTTTGAGCCGTTGATTGATGAACATCACTACAGCGAAGATGAGAAATCCATCGTCAAACAGGCCGACGCCCTCTGTGCTTACCTGAAATGTCTGGAGGAGCTTTCAGCCGGTAACAATGAATTTTTACTGGCGAAGGGCCGGCTTGAAAAAACGCTTGAGTCACGCCGAAGCCAGGAGATGGACTACTTTATGCAGGTGTTTGTCCCAAGCTTCCAGCTGTCGCTGGATGAAATCAGCCAGGATTCACCGCTGTGACGGTTTCCCCGGTCGGCAAACGCCGGACCGGGGAACGCTTACCAAGGGATCAGAACGGGAACAGCACCGGGATCAGCAGCACGCACACCACCATCACCAGCACCGTGAACGGCACGCCGATTTTCACGAAATCGCTGAATGAGTACTTACCCGGCCCAAGCACCAGCGTGTTCACCGGTGACGACACCGGCGTCATAAACGCCGCTGACGCCGCCATTGCCACCACCATGGCAAACGGATACGGTGACACCTCCATCGACCTGGCCGCTGCCAGCGCAATGGGCGCCATCAGTACCGCCGTGGCGGTGTTAGAGATAAACAGGCCAATTGCCGCGCACATCACAAACAGGCAGCCGAGCATCAGATAAGGCCCTTTGCTACCGGCAACATCCATCAGACCTTTCACCACCAGATCCACGCCGCCGGTTTTCTGCAACGCCAGCGCAAACGGCATCATCCCGACAATCAGAATAATGCTGGGCCAGTGAATCGCTTTGTACGCGCTCTCAGCGTTAATACAGCGGAATTTGCCCATCAATAAACAGGCAATGATCGCCGCAATCGGGTTGGGAATTTCGTCGGTCAGCATCAGCGCGACCATCAACACCAGGCAGAAAATCGCGTGCGGAGCCTGGCTATGCGCCGGCGACGCGTCGTTCACCTCAACCGGCATATTCAATACCACAAAGTCGCGACCGCGTTTCGCCAGCAGGCCAATCTGGCGCCAGTTTCCCACCACCAGCACAATGTCGCCCAGCTGCAAAGGCTCATCAACCACCGCCCCATCGAGGGCTTTGCCATCGCGCTTCAGCCCGACGATATTGAGGCCAAAACGGGTGCGAAAGCTGATTTCACGCACCGTTTTGCCAATCAACTCCGAGTCAGGGATCAGCGAAACTTCAGCCATACCGACATCCAGCGCCTGGTCGGAGAAATACTCGCCGCGCAGCACCATCGGTTCAAGCATCTGCTCGCCGCAGAACTGGCGCAAATCGACGTCCGACGCTGACATGTCGATCAGCAACACGTCGCGGGCGCGAAACTCAGAAACCCCGTTAACATTGACGATCACCCGGCGAAAGCGCCGCCAGCGCTCCACGCCAATGACGTTGGCGCAGTACCGTTCGCGCAGCTTAAGGTCATCCAGGCGCTGGCCGATCATCGGTGAACCCGGACGAATAGCCAGACGCCGGGCCCTGCCGGTCAAACGGTACTCTTTGATTAAGTCGCGAAAAGTACTTCTCGGGCGCCCGTCGCGGGTCGTTTCCCCTTCTTCGCCCCGCAGCATAAACCGGACCGCCAGCATGTAAATGACGCCCAGCACCAGCACCACCAGACCAATCGGCGTGACGCTGAAAAAGCTGAATCCCTGCAGCCCTTCACGTAACAACTCGCTGTTGACCACCAGGTTCGGCGGTGTGGCGACCAGGGTCATCATCCCGCTGATAAGGCCGGCGAAGCTGAGCGGCATCATCAGACGTGATGGCGACGTATTCATGCGCATGGAGACGCTCAGCACCACCGGAATAAAGATAGCGACCACGCCGGTGGAGCTCATGAACGCCCCCAGGCCGGCCACGGTCAGCATTAAGAAGACCAGCATTTTGGTTTCACTGTTGCCGGCAACCTTCACCAGCCATGACCCCATTTTGGTAGCAACCCCGGTACGCACCAGCCCATCGCCGATAATAAATAACGCCGCGATGAGGATAACGTTAGGATCGCTGAAACCCGAAAAAGCCTCGCTGAGCGTGAGCGTATCGCTGAGGACAAACGCGATAATCACTAACAACGCGATAGCATCCATGCGCACTTTTCCGGTGGCAAAGAGCACGATTGCTACGGCAAGAAGCGATAACACCCAAATCAATTCACCGTTCACAACTTATCCTTGTCAGATGATAGAGGGGAAAGTCTGGCATAAAAAAGCCCCACCGGTGCGGGGCTACATCATGAGATTAGCGTTTAAGACTGAGATTCACCTGACCGTCCTGCTGGCGCTCAACCACCAGACTTTCAAGGCTGGTCAGGACAAAATCGGCTTCGTCCAGACGCGGCGAACCGGCCGGCACATTCACCGCGACAGTCCGGCACCCGGCGGCCAGCCCGGAAAGCAGTCCGGCGGGGGCGTCTTCCACCACCACGCAATCCTGCGGCGCCAGGCCTAACAGTTCAGCCCCGAGTAAATAGGCATCGGGAGCCGGTTTACCGTGTTTAACCCGTTCAGCGGTGACGAAGATTTTGGCCTCCGGCAGACCGCCCGCGCGATGGCGGGCATGGGCAACCGGCACCGATCCTGAGGTCACAATCGCCCACGGGATCCCGGCCTCATCGAGCGTCGTCAACAGCGCAACCGCCCCCGGCAGTGCCGTGATGCCATCGATATCCGACGCTTCCAGCGCTTCAAGCCACAGGAACTCCGCCTGTAACTCCTCATCGCTACGTCCGGGTAAGAAATGGCGTAAAGAGGTTATCGCCTGCTTGCCATGAATGAAGTTCAGGACCTCATCGTGCGGGATGTCAAAACGATCCGCCCATTTACACCACGAGCGTTCGACCACCGGTAACGAATTCACTAACGTCCCGTCAAGATCAAACAGGAAACCTTTACACTGCACGGAAACCTCCATCAGGCATTAATAATTTGATTAATCTCGTTGCTGCTTAAATGATACTGACGCGGGCAGGCGTGCCAGGTGTTGAGCATCCGCTGGTACTTATCCCACATCGGCGTTTGCGAGTTGAACCCGTGGGTTCCGGCGTCGAAGTGGCTGTAGCGCCCTTCAACGTTAACGATAAAGCGGACATAGCCGAGGAAACGCGCTTCGGTTGCCACGTCGAACCCCAGGAAAGTGACCCGGCGTTCATCAATTTCACTGGCGTCCTTCAGGTTCGTCCAGGAGACATGCAGCGCATGATACATCTCCATGATATCAATGATGGTACGGCAGGTTTCTTCCGTCAGTTGGCCAAACTCGCGGTCCAGTTCGCGCATTTGTAATCCGTATCCACGCTCAATGATAGTCTGTAGACGGCGGTAACGTTCGGCGTTATCCGGGTCGAGCATCGTCATCATCTTGTACTGATTAGATAAAATCAGACGCTGCGCATTGGTCATTTCCATGTTTTGACTCCTGTGGCACTTTACGGCGTGAAAAAAGAAGGCGCATTAATCATGCGCCTTCTTTTATATGCGTTTTCATGATGGAATTACAAATCATCAAGGAAAGTTTTATCTAATTGTTTGAATGCGCGCTTAAGCGTGTCAGCTAAAGCCTGATAATCGGGCTTGCCGTCGACCGGCGCCAGCGCCTGCCCCGCCTCCTGCAATTTACCGCGTACTTCATAAAACCAGTTCAGCACCGTCGGCGGAAGCGGCGTGACCGAGCGTTTCCCCAGCCACCATAATCCCTGCATCGGCAGGCTCAGGGCAAACAGAGCGGTGGCGACGGCCGGACCCAGCTGACCACCGAGCGCAATTTGCCAGCACAGCGTGAAGACCGCGACCGGCGGCATAATGCGAATCGCGTAGCGGGTGGCGCGAATAATACGGTTTTCAATAAACACCGGGGCAAGGCGTTTATCCAGGGGCCAGGTCTTTGCATAGTGCTGCCCATGGCGGAACAAGCCAAAAAAACTCACAGGGCGATTCTCGGGACTGGACATGGCTTACCTCAACTTTACATATAAAACTTAAAAAAATTACGTAAAACACCAACTGTGCATGACAACGTTCAAAAGATTTTGGCAAAGGATGCGGCAATCAGGTATTCTGTGCGCACCTGAGGGGCGGTTAGACCCTTTTACCAGGTTAGTCAAATTATCGCATATTCTGCCATTGGCTGAAAATTATGCAAAATGACATAAAATCAAATGTACTGCTCCCATCTTGCCGAAAACAGAATAAGGCATGATGTTAATCATAAATGTCGTTGTCATCCTGCGCTACGCTTTGTGACACACTGACGTTTTTTTAGCCACGTATCATAAAAGGTACTTCCATGTCGAGTAAGTTAGTACTGGTTCTGAACTGCGGTAGCTCCTCACTGAAATTCGCTATCATTGATGCTTTAAACGGTGACGAATATCTTTCCGGTTTAGCTGAATGTTTCCACCTTCCAGAAGCCCGTATCAAATGGAAAATGGATGGCAGCAAACAAGAAGCTGAATTAGGCGCTGGCGCCGCTCACAGTGAAGCGCTGAACTTCATCGTTAACACTATTCTGGCACAAAAACCAGAACTGTCTGCTCAGCTGACTGCGATCGGTCACCGTATCGTCCACGGCGGTGAAAAATACACCAGCTCCGTCGTTATCGATGAAACCGTTATTCAGGGCATCAAAGACGCTGCCTCTTTCGCACCGCTGCACAACCCGGCGCACCTGATCGGTATTGCAGAAGCACTGAAATCCTTCCCGAATCTGAAAGACAAGAACGTTGCCGTGTTCGACACCGCGTTCCATCAGACCATGCCGGAAGAATCTTACCTCTATGCCCTGCCGTACAGCCTGTATAAAGAGCACGGCGTACGTCGTTACGGCGCACACGGCACCAGCCACTTCTACGTGACTCAGGAAGCAGCAAAAGTCCTGAACAAGCCGGTTGAAGAACTGAACATCATCACCTGCCATCTGGGCAACGGTGGTTCTGTTTCTGCCATCCGTAACGGTAAATGCGTAGATACTTCTATGGGTCTGACCCCGCTGGAAGGTCTGGTGATGGGTACCCGCTCTGGCGATATCGACCCGGCTATCATTTTCCATCTGCATGACACCCTTGGCATGAGCGTAGACGCGATCAACAAAATGCTGACCAAAGAGTCTGGCCTGCTGGGCCTGACCGAAGTCACCAGCGACTGCCGTTATGTTGAAGATAACTACCAGGAAAAAGCCGATGCTAAACGTGCCATGGACGTTTACTGCCATCGTCTGGCCAAATACATCGGTTCCTACACTGCACTGATGGACGGTCGTCTGGACGCTGTTGTCTTCACCGGCGGTATCGGTGAAAACGCGGCGATGGTTCGCGAACTGTCTCTGGGCAAACTGGGCGTACTGGGCTTCGAAGTTGATCATGAACGCAACCTGGCCGCTCGTTTCGGCAAGTCTGGCTTCATCAACAAAGAAGGCACCCGCCCTGCTGTCGTCATTCCGACCAACGAAGAGCTGGTCATCGCGCAAGACGCCAACCGTCTGACCGCCTGATTCCACACCGCCAGCTATAACCCTAAATAATTCGAGTTGCAGGAAGGCGGCGACGCAGAGAATCCCCAGGAGCGTACGAGTAGTACGTAACTGGGGTGAGCGAGTAAAGCCAACGCACATGCAACTTGAAGTATGACGGGAAGCGGGTGGTGTAGTTTTCTATCCCGCCAGATTCTGGCGGTAACGAAAGAGGATATATCGTGTCCCGTATCATCATGCTGATCCCTACCGGAACCAGCGTTGGCCTGACCAGCGTCAGCCTCGGTGTTATCCGTGCAATGGAACGCAAAGGCGTTCGCCTGAGCGTCTTCAAACCTATCGCCCAGCCACGCGCTGGCGGCGATGCACCAGACCAGACCACCACCATCGTTCGCGCCAACTCCAGCCTTCCGGCTGCTGAGCCGCTGAAGATGAGCCACGTCGAATCTCTGCTGTCCAGCAACCAGAAAGACGTGCTGATGGAAGAGATTATCGCTAACTACCACGCTGCCACTCAGGATGCTGAAGTGGTGCTGGTTGAAGGCCTGGTCCCGACCCGCAAACACCAGTTTGCCCAGTCTCTGAACTTCGAAATCGCGAAAACGCTGAACGCGGAAATCGTCTTCGTGATGTCTCAGGGTACGGACACTCAGGAACAGCTGAACGAGCGTATCGAACTGACGCGCAACAGCTTTGGCGGCGCGAAAAACACCAACATTACCGGTGTTATCGTCAACAAGCTGAATGCGCCGGTTGACGAACAGGGCCGTACACGTCCTGACCTGTCAGAAATCTTCGACGACTCTTCCAAAGCGAAAGTTGTGAAGATCGATCCGGCACAGCTGCAGACTGGCAGCGCGCTGCCGATCCTCGGCGCGGTGCCGTGGAGCTTCGATCTGATCGCCACCCGTGCGATCGATATGGCTCGCCACCTGAATGCCACCATCGTTAACGAGGGTGACATCAACACCCGTCGCGTGAAATCCGTAACGTTCTGCGCACGCAGCATCCCGCACATGCTGGAGCACTTCCGTGCCGGCTCTCTGCTGGTGACTTCTGCTGACCGTCCTGACGTGCTGGTCGCCGCTTGCCTGGCAGCCATGAACGGCGTTGAAATCGGCGCACTGCTGCTGACCGGCGCTTACGAAATGGACGCTCGCGTGAGCAAACTGTGTGAACGTGCTTTCGCCACCGGCCTGCCGGTATTCATGGTGAACACCAACACCTGGCAGACCTCCCTGAGCCTGCAGAGCTTCAACCTCGAAGTACCGGTTGACGATCATGAGCGCATTGAGAAAGTTCAGGAATACGTTGCAAGCTACATCAACGCTGACTGGATCGAATCCCTGACCGCCACCTCTGAGCGCAGCCGTCGTCTGTCTCCGCCAGCCTTCCGTTACCAGCTGACCGAGCTGGCGCGTAAAGCCGGCAAACGCGTTGTTCTGCCGGAAGGTGATGAACCGCGTACCGTTAAAGCCGCTGCCATCTGTGCAGAGCGCGGCATCGCGACCTGTGTCCTGCTGGGTAACCCGGACGAGATCAACCGCGTTGCGGTTGCGCAGGGCGTTGAGCTCGGCGCGGGTATCGAAATCGTCGATCCGGAAGTGGTTCGCGAAAGCTACGTCGCTCGCCTGGTCGAACTGCGTAAGAGCAAAGGCATGACCGAAGCGGTTGCTCGTGAGCAACTGGAAGACAACGTGGTTCTCGGCACTCTGATGCTGGAACAAGACGAAGTCGACGGCCTGGTTTCTGGCGCGGTACACACCACTGCCAACACCATCCGTCCGCCGCTGCAGCTGATCAAAACTGCACCAGGCAGCTCGCTGGTTTCTTCCGTGTTCTTCATGCTGCTGCCTGAGCAGGTTTACGTGTATGGCGACTGCGCGATCAACCCGGACCCTACCGCTGAGCAGCTGGCTGAGATCGCTATCCAGTCCGCAGATTCTGCGATTGCATTCGGTATCGAGCCGCGCGTAGCGATGCTCTCCTACTCCACCGGTAATTCTGGTGCCGGTAGCGATGTAGAAAAAGTACGTGAAGCAACGCGTCTGGCGCAGGAAAAACGTCCTGATCTGATGATCGACGGCCCGCTGCAGTACGATGCGGCTGTCATGGCTGACGTCGCGAAATCCAAAGCGCCGAACTCTCCGGTTGCGGGTCGTGCGACCGTGTTCATCTTCCCGGATCTGAACACCGGTAACACCACTTACAAAGCCGTACAGCGTTCTGCTGACCTGATCTCCATCGGGCCAATGCTGCAGGGTATGCGCAAGCCGGTGAACGACCTGTCCCGTGGCGCGCTGGTTGACGATATCGTCTACACCATCGCACTGACCGCGATTCAGTCGTCTCAGCAGCAAGCGTAATCTGCCTCCGGCATGAAAAAAGGCGACCTCAGGGTCGCCTTTTTATTTACAGCAGCTCGCGGGCCGCCGAGACAATGTCATGTGCCGTCAGGCCATACTCCTTTTGCAGGAAATCCTGCGTCCCCACCTGACCGTACCGCTCCTTCACCCCCACGCGACGCATCGGCACCGGACAGGTTTCCACCAGCACCTCGGCCACTGCAGAGCCCAGCCCGTTGTGAATACTGTGGTTTTCACAGGTGACAATGCGCCCGGTTTTCTCGGCGTAATTTTTCACCAGCATGCGGTCGATAGGCTTCAGGGTAAACATATCAATCACCGCCGCGCTGACCCCTTCCTGCTCAAGTTGCCTGGCCGCCTCGAGCGCTTCGGCCACCATAATGCCGTTAGCAATCAGGGTAATATCTTCACCTTCGCGCAGCACATTACCCTTGCCGATCGTAAACGTTGAGCCCGGCGCATACACGCTCGGCGCCTGCTTGCGGATGGTGCGTACCCAGTAAAACCCCTCAAGCTTCATCAGCTGATGCAGCACATCGTCGAACATCACCGCATCGGTCA
Organism: Enterobacter sp. JUb54; assembly: GCF_014298075.1. GTDB lineage: Bacteria > Pseudomonadota > Gammaproteobacteria > Enterobacterales > Enterobacteriaceae > Klebsiella > Klebsiella lignicola. Next base: position 238,206 of record NZ_CP060418.1, on the reverse strand, counting down.
CCTCCAGCACCACCGAGTGCGCCAGCCCGCGAACGATCCCCATATCTTCAAACGACATATGGGTGCCGCCGTTGTGGCAGGCCGTGACGCCAGCGTCGGAGGCGATGACCTTGACGTTATTCCGCTGATAATCCAGCGACATAAACAGCTGGTCAAAGCAGCGACGGCTGGCAAAGGCGGTGAAGGTATGAACAAACGGTTTGCGTCCGGTCAACGACAGCCCGGCGGCGGTGCCGATCACGTTGGCCTCCATAATGCCGCAGTTGATGACGTGCTGCGGGTGTTCCCGCGCGACGCCGTCCATCGCCATAGAACTCATCAGATCCGCTTCCAGGGCGATAATCGGGCTACCGGCGTCAATCTGCTGCGCGACGAATCCGGCGTAGACTTTGCGCATCTCTACGGCATCTTTTTGTCCTGCAGGTGCAACCTTAATCATGTTCGGCCTCCAGCTGGCGAATGGTCTCGTTTAGCGTCTCTGTCATCTCAGCCGTCAGGCGCAAATGGTGGTTATTACCCAGTTGCTCGAGATACGGCACCCCCTGGCCCTTGACGCTGTCGAGGATCACCACCCGCGGCGGCGCATCGGCCGGAGGCACCGGCTGTACCGCCGCCAGCAGTCCGGGGATGTCATCGCCTTTGACGGTCACAACATCAAAACCAAAGGCGTGGAATTTATCTTCCAGATTGAAAGCGCAAATAATGTCGTCCAGCTTGCCGTCCAGCTGTAGCTTGTTCCAGTCAACGAACACGGTCAGGTTATTCAGCCGGTGATGGGCAATAAACTGGAACGCTTCCCAGCACTGTCCCTCGTTCAGCTCCCCGTCGCCGACGATGCAAAATACGCGATTCGGCCGTCCCGCCAGCTTATGCGACAACGCCATGCCGCCAGCGATAGAGATCCCCTGCCCCAGCGAGCCTGTGGTGGCATCCACGCCGCGCGTTTTCAGACGGTCCGGATGGCTGGGCAGTCGCGTGCCGTTCTGGTTAAGCGTGCTGAGCTCTTCCGTCGGGAAATAACCTTTGATTGCTAACGTACTGTACAGCGCCGGGCCGGCATGGCCTTTCGACAGCACAAAGTAGTCACGCTCCGGCCAGTCCGGATCGGCGGGGTCGATTTTCATCACCGCGCCATACAGCACCGCCAGCGTTTCCACCACCGACATGCTGCCGCCATAGTGGCCAAATCCAAGATCGGTCAGCGATTTAAGGGTGGCAACACGGATCTCGCGCGCCAGTCTGGTCACTTCTTTCACATTCATGATTTAGCTCCACTGTTTTCCTGCGCGCCGCCGCCCACAGATTTCTTTTTGGCAAAAACGTTGTACAGCACCAGCAGGGCGAACAACGCCACAACCAGACCGGTAATAGCAAACGGCGACAGATAGCGCGCCAGGTTGCCCAGCACGATGCCGACCGCGCCGAAATCGGCGTCAGAGAAGGTGGTATTGGCAAAACCGATGGCCCCCAGTACCGGCAGCAGCAGTACCGGCAGGAAGGTGATCAGCAGGCCGTTCGCGAACGCGCCGATCATCGCTCCGCGCCGTCCGCCGGTGGCGTTACCAAACACGCCAGCGGTAGCGCCGGTAAAGAAGTGCGGCACGACGCCAGGCAGAATCAGCACCCACTTGAACTGCCCGCAGAGGAACAGCCCCACCAGACCGCCGAGGAAGCTAAACAGGAAGCCAATCAGCACCGCATTGGGCGCATACGGGTAAACCACCGGGCAGTCCAGAGCAGGACGGGCGTTCGGCACCAGTTTTTCAGAGAAGCCAGTAAACGCTGGCACGATTTCCGCGAGGATCAGGCGCACCCCTTGCAGGATGATAAATACCCCGGCGGCGAAGGTAATCGCCATGATGATGGCGTAAACCAGGTAGTTCTGGCCGCCGCTGAAGGTGCTTTCGACATACTCGCGCCCTGCACTCACGGCCATGATCAGGTAGATAATCATCATGGTCAGAGAGATAGAGATTGAGCTGTCGCGCAGGAAGCTTAAATTCTTCGGCAGGTTCATCTCTTCGGTCGAGCGGGAGCCCTTGCCGCAGACGCTACCAATCCAGCCGGACAGCACATAGCCCAGGGTACCGAAGTGGCCGAAGGCAATGTCGTCAGTGCCGGTAATACGCTTCATATAGCGCTGCGCCAGCGCCGGGAAAAATGCCATCACCAGCCCGAGGATCAATGAGCCGGTAAACACCAGACCGACACCTTCGAAGCCCGCCACGGTAAGGATCACCCCAATCATACAGGCCATATAGAAGGTATGATGCCCGGTCAGGAAGATATACTTCAGGCGCGTAAAGCGGGCGACGACAATATTGGCGACCATGCCAAAAGCCATGATCAGCGCGGTCGAGGCGCCGTATTTTTCAAGCGCGATAGACACTATCGCTTCATTATTTGGAATAATCCCCTGGATATTAAAAGCATGCTCAAACATGCCGCCCAGTGGATTGAGCGAACCGACTAATACCGTCGCCCCGCCGCCCAAAACAATAAACCCTAGTATTGTTTTAATGGTTCCTTTTACGACATCAGAGAATGATTTCTTTTGCGCCACCAGGCCAATCAGGGCAATTAACCCCACCAGCACCGAGGGCACTTTCAAAATATCAACAACGAAATTCAGCGTTTCAAGAATAAACATATCCGCCTCGCTATATACCCGTCATTCGGCAAGTTGCAGCAACTCAAATGAATGAGGGTAAAAATAGTTATTGTTTGGCGAACCACGCGCGCAGTTGCGCTTCGAGTTCATTGATGTCGATGATGTTGGTTATCACCACCAGCTGGCTTTCCGGCACGCTGGCGCTGGCGGCGATGTCTTTGGCCATCACAAATAAGTCTGCTGCACCCGGCGTTGCCGATGAGAGATCGGAGTGCTCCACCTCGGCCTCTATTTCGAGTTTTTTAAGCACTTTTTTAATATTCATCTCAACCATAAAACTACTGCCCAGGCCAGAACCGCAAATTGCCATAATTTTCATTGTTAGCACCTTTTTTTGGGTAGAGTACGTCCGCATCACGCCGGTGCGTAATGTGTTATTAGTCGGATAATAAAATGAAGTCAGAAGCGCGCGATGATGGTTTTAATCTCCTCCAGAGCCTTCGCTTGATGTAATTGTTGCATATCGTGGTCGCTGGAAAATAATTCAGCCAACGCCGAGATCATCTCGATATGGCTATGCTTATCGGGAGCCGCCAGCATAATAATAATATCGACCGGGTCGAATTCCTCTGAACCAAACGACACCCCCTGATCCAGCTTCAACAGCGATAAACCTAACCCTCTTGCTCCCTCCTCCGGTCGCGCATGCGGCATCGCCAGTCCGGGCGCCAGCACGTAATACGGCCCCAGCTTGTCGTGCTGTTCCATAATCGCGGTGACGTACTCGGGCACGATCACGCCCGCGTCGAGTAGCGGTCTGGCGCAAACCTCAAGCGCCTGCTGCCACTCATCTACGTGCTGCTGGAGCGTAATGGTGGAATCAAAGAGCCATGTGCTGAGCATTTTATCTCCCGTCTTTTCGCAAAAGATGGGCAAACTTTATTCAAGCGCTCAACGGTTAGCTGCGACAAAGATCACAAAGATAGCGCTACCAACAGATAACATTCAAATTTGTGATAGCGCTATCAATTCGTCATCATCAGTTGAAAACGCAGCAAAAGTATGGATTTAAGGCGTATACTTCCTGAGACCTAAAACGATAGATATCAATAAAAAGCGACTGTTCAGCAGGAATGTGTATGTCTCTAACCCGAAAACGGCGTAGTACCGGTAAAGTGACGATCGCCGATGTTGCTCAGCTTGCTGGCGTGGGCACGATGACCGTCTCGCGAGCGCTACGCACGCCGGAGCAGGTTTCTGATAAGCTTCGTGAAAAAATCGAAGCCGCGGTACAGGAACTGGGATATATGCCCAATCTGGCCGCCAGCGCCCTGGCTTCCGCTTCATCGAAAACCATCGCCATGGTGGTGCCGAATCTTGCCGAAGCGGGATGTTCCGCGATGTTTGCCGGGCTTCAGCAGATGCTGCAGCCGGCGGGTTATCAAATCATGCTTGCGGAATCGCAGCATCGCGTAGAGCAGGAAGAGAAGCTGCTGGAAACCTTGCTGGCCTCTAACATTGCCGCCGCCATTCTCCTGAGCGTTGAACATAGCGATACCGTGCGCCAGTGGCTGAACAACGCCTCAATACCGGTCATGGAGATGGGGGCGATGCGCGCCGATCCGATCGATATGAATATCGGCATCGATAACGCGGCTGCGATGTTCGAGTTAACAGAGATGCTGGTCCTGCGCGGCTATCAGAATATCGGCCTGCTGTGTGCCAATCAGGAACAGTGGATTTTTCAGCAGCACCTGCAGGGCTGGTACAAAGCGATGCTGCGCCACCATATGTCGCCGAACCGGGTGATTAACGCCGCGCTTCCCCCGAGCTTTTCCACCGGGGCCTCTCAGCTACCGGAATTTTTACTGGCGTGGCCGGAACTGGATGCGCTGGTCTGCGTTTCGGATGAACTGGCGTGCGGCGCGCTGTATGAATGCCAGCGGCGACGTATCAAGGTCCCTGACGATTTAGCGGTTGTCGGTTTTGGCGATAGCGATGTCAGCCGGGTGTGCCAGCCGCCGCTCACCACGATGGCCGTACCGCATCATAAAATAGGCATTGAAGCAGGACGCGCGCTGCTGGAGCGCCTGAATGAAGGCAACTGGAGCGGTAGAAAGCCTATCGTCTCCAGTTTATGCCTGCGGGATAGCTGTTAGGCCGCTACTCGGCCTCTTCCGGCTTTTCTGACTTCTCTGATTTTGCTGATTCATTGCTGGCGTTGCGGGTCATCCACAGCGCCAGCGCTTTCAACGAATCCGGGGTGAACTCGTCGCAGCGGGCGGTGATCTCTTCAGGCGTCAGCCAGCACACTTCGCTGACCTCCTCTTCCTGCAGGGCAAACGGGCCGTGCGACACGCAGCTGAACAGACTTCCCCAGACGCGGCAGTGCTTATCTTCGTAATAGAACTGGCCGTGATCGGCAAAAGGAACACCGGCAATGCCCAGCTCCTCTTCCGCTTCGCGGCGGGCTGATTCCAGCAGTTGCTCATCGGCCTGAACCACACCACCGGCGGTGGCATCCAGCATCCCCGGCTGGAAATCTTTGGTCTCGGTGCGGCGCTGCACCAGAATTTTGCCCATTCCGTCATGAACCACAATATAGGTCGCACGATGACGCAGGCACTGCGCACGCATTTGCTCGCGGCTGGATTGCGCTATCACCTCATTGTTTTCATTAACAATATCTACCCATTCTGTGCTTGCCAAATCGTTCTGTTCCGCCATCAGGAAACCTTACTTATGAAAGCGCTCTCGCGGCGCGTCTTTACGGTTGGGGGTAAATTACGGGTTAATTGCAACCTCTGCAATAACCTGATGATCATCGAGTGCTAAAACCTGCAGTTTATCCCCATCGAGGAGACCGTAGCTGGCGGAGAATCCCCCTTTGGGGATGCTGACCGAGCCGGGATTGAAGAGAAAAACATCGCCGCGCTTCTCGGCTACCGGAATATGAGTATGACCATAAACCAGGACATCGCCAGCGGCGAGCGGGGGCATTTTTTCGGGGCTATACAGATGTCCGTGGGTCAGAAATAGCCGGTTGCGTTCGCCCAACACCTGCTGCCACGGCGCGGTTATCGGGAACTCCAGCAGCATCTGATCGACCTCGCTGTCGCAGTTACCGCGCACGGCGATCACTCGCGAAGCCACGCTATTGAGCTTTGTAGCGACCTCCGCAGGCGCATAGCCTGCGGGGAGCGCATTACGCGGCCCATGATTGAGCACATCGCCAAGAATGATCAGCCACTGCGCCCCACTTTGCGCGAACAGTTCCAGAACGCGTTCGGTAGCGGGCAGGGAACCATGAATATCCGATGCAAACATCAGCTTCATTTCTTCCATCTCCACGCATTTTGATGCGCCTATGATAACGGAAGCGCCGCTGCTAATCAGCCGGCACGTTTAGCTGACAGTGCGACATAACGTTGAACTGACGCACGTTGCCACTGAAATGTGGCGTAGTCCACCAGCGGTTCCGGGACCTCATCGCCGTTGAGCACCAGGCGGTTGAGCATCAACGCAAGGTCCGTATCGGCAAGCGACCATTCGCCGAACAGGTTGTTGCCGCCGTGGGCCAGCAGCGCACCGGCGGCGTCAAACAGCCGGGAGGCGCATTTCTGCCCGGCCTCGCTCAGCGGCGGCCGCTTTTCGCCGCCAAAGACCACCGCCGTCGAGCGCTCTTCACGGATCGGCATCAGGTCGCTGCGCAGCCAGGCCTGGACCTGACGCGCCCGGGCGCGCTTTTGCAGGTCGTGGGGATACAGGCGCTCCCACTCCGGCGGGGCAAAACGTTCGTCGAGATATTCGGTAATGGCGGAAGATTCACTGAGAAAGAAATTGTCGACTTCAAGCAGCGGCACGCGGCGGGTCGCACTGTAGCCTTGCCAGCCCGGCTGATGGTTCTCCCCCTTTTCCAGGTCAATGGTTTTGAGGGTAAACGGCAGGCTTTTTTCCTGCAGAGCAACGTAAACGGACATCACATACGGCGAGAAAAACTGCGAATCGGACCACAGGGTAATGACGGGCTGGCTCATGACATCCTCTACAAATTATGGGGCGATAAGCCAACATATCCTGTCTTTTGAAGGATGTCACTTACCGCACCATGAGGATTTTGCATCCCCGGAACCGTTAGCCAACCAGCACGGTTTTCGGCTCCAGGTAGGCCTGCATTCCCCATTTCCCCATCTCGCGCCCGAGGCCGGATTGCTTAAAGCCGCCGAAGGGCGCCAGTGGTTCATGATCGAGAGTGTTCACCAGCACGCGCCCGGATTCGATAGCCAACGCCACCTCCTGACCACGCTGGCGATCGCCGCTTAACACCAAGGCGCTGAGGCCATAGGTGGTATCGTTGGCCAGCGCAATGGCCTCGGCCTGATCCTGATACGGGATAATCACCAGCACCGGGCCAAAAATTTCTTCCCGGGCAATCCGCATCTGGTTGTGCACATCGCTGAATACGGTTGGCTTAACGCACCAGCCTTTGTCCATTCCCTGCGGCCGGCCTTCGCCGCCGACCAGCACTCGCGCCCCTTCCTGCTGCCCCAGGCGGATATACTCCTGCACCCGTTGCCACTGCTTTTGGCTGACCATCGGGCCAATCGTGGTGTGCAGATCGCGCGGGTCGCCGGAGATATACGCCTTCATCCCCTCCACGATAGCCTGTTCAAACTCCGCCAGACGCTGTTCCGGGACCAGAATACGCGTTCCGGCAATGCACGCCTGGCCGCTGTTCATAAACCCGGCCGCCAGCGCCAGGGGCACCGCCTGCTGCACATCGGCATCATCCAGAATCAGGGTTGGCGATTTACCGCCGAGCTCCAGCGTGACGCGTTTCAGGGTTTGCGCGCCGCTGGCGATAATATGTTTGCCGACGGCGGTGGAGCCGGTGAAGGAGATCTTCGCAATATCGGGATGAAGGTTGATGATATCGCCGACCACCTCGCCACGGCCGGTAACGATATTCACGACGCCTGCGGGGATCTGGGCCGCGTGCAGCGCTTCGGTAACGATCTGCGTTTGCCACGCGCTCATTTCACTGGGCTTAATCACCGCGGTACAACCGGCAGCCATCGCGGTCGCCAGCTTGTTACAGATAAACCCCGCATCGCTGTTCCACGGGGTAATCAACCCCGCCACGCCTACCGGGGTCATCACAACCTGCGCCCGTCCCACCTGCTCAACAAATTCAAAGCCCGCCAGGGTCTCCATCGCCAGTTTGATGGTTTGCGCCGGCCACTCCGCCATCCATTGTGCCCGCGACGCAGGCGCGCCGTATTCCGTGACAATGGCGTCCAGTAAGTCCGCTTCTCTCGCCCGAACCGCCTGATACATCCGCTCCAGCACCGCCAGACGCTGCTGTTTTGTGGTCTTCGACCACGCGGGGAACGCCGCTTTTGCCGCAGCGATAGCCCGGCGTGCGTCCTCTTCATCCGCCAGACGCACCTGACCAATCACCGCCTCCGTTGCGGGGTTGAACAGCGCAAAGGTTTCGCTACCGTGCGGGGTAACAAATTCACCGTTGATATAGATATTGTCAATATGCAGCATGATGGTCGTCCTCAGGGAGTGTATGTGAGGCAGTATAGGGCCGGGGCATTAGCCCGATAAGAGGGTATAATCAACACAACCTGTCACGAAAATCGGGATAATCATGCATCGTAGCGGTCTGACTGAACTGGAAATCCTCCTTGCCGTCGCCCACCGGCGCAGCTTTCGCGCTGCCGCCCGGGAGTTGGGCATGTCGGCCACCGCCATCAGCAACGCCATCGCCGGTCTGGAGGCGCGGCTCAACGTCCGTCTGTTTAACCGCACCACCCGCAGCGTTGCCCTGACCGATGCCGGGCAACGCTATGTTGAACGTGTCGCTCCGGCGCTGGCGGAGATCCAGCGGGCCTCGGAGGAGATAGCCACCCAGGCGGAAATGCCCAGCGGAACATTGCGCATCAACGCGCCGCGCGAAAGCAGCGTGCTGCTGTTTGATATCTTCGATGCGTTCCTTAAACGCTATCCGCAAATGCGCCTGGACATCACCACCGAGTCGCGGCTGATTGATATTGTCGCCGAAGGCTATGACGCCGGGATCCGCCTCGCGGAGTCCCTGCCGCAGGATATGATTGCCGTCCCTCTCACCCCTGACGTGCGCATGCTGATCGTCGGGACGCCGGACTATTTTGCCCATCATGGCACCCCACAAAGCCCGGAAGATCTGCAGCACCATCAGAGCATCGGCATGCGGATGTCCCACGGCGGGCTGTATCACTGGGAGCTGGAACGGCATCAGCAAAAAGTGACGGTCAACGTGCCGCCGCGGATTATTCTCAGCGAAATGCGCGCCATCCACTGCGCGGCCCGCGCGGGCATTGGTCTGGCATTTATCTCTGACTGGTTTATTCAGGAAGATCTGGCCAGCGGCAGGCTCGTCAGCGCCATGGAAGCGTGGTGTCCGTCGTTTGGTGGGCTGCGCCTCTATTACCCCGGACGACGCCACGTCCCGCCGGGGCTGAAGGCGTTTATCGCCCTGTTGCGCGAGATGCGGGAACGCCCCGGCACCACCCGCACTATTTAATCTTAGCCGCTCCCGGATGTCGGCAGGTCGCCTATACTCGAAAAGCGTGCGACCACGACGGCGGGAGACTCCATGATCGACCTCTACTACGCGCCCACCCCCAACGGCCACAAAATTATGCTGTTTCTCGAAGAGGCGCAGCTGGCCTACCGCCTGATTCGGGTAGATATCACCCGCGGCGAACAGTTTCGCCCGCAGTTTCTTACCCTGTCACCGAACAATAAAATTCCCGCCATTGTCGACCATGTTCCCGTCGACGGCGGCGCTCCGCTCGCGGTATTTGAATCCGGGGCAATTTTGCTTTACCTGGCGGAGAAGTCCGGGAAGCTGCTGAGCGGTGAACTCCGGGAGCGCTATACCACACTGCAGTGGTTGTTCTGGCAGGTCAGCGGATTAGGCCCGATGCTGGGACAAAATCACCATTTCAACCACAGTGCGCCGCAGACGGTGCCCTATGCTATTGAGCGCTATCAGGTGGAAACCCAGCGCCTGTACACCGTGCTGAACCGCCGCCTGGAGGCCAGTCCGTGGCTCGGCGGCGAGCACTACAGTATTGCCGATATCGCCTGCTGGCCGTGGATTAACGCCCACCAGCGTCAGCGGATCGATCTCGCCCATTTCCCGGCGGTACATAACTGGTTTGAGCGCATCCGTCAGCGTCCTGCTACCACACAAACGATGATGAAAATTCAACACGGTTAACCCCCTGCTCGCATGGCTTGCTTTCATGTATGATTGCGGAAATTACAACACGGAGGAAGCCTGCAATGTCTCAGCCAGACGCTATTATTCGGATAAAGAACCTGCGCTTACGTACTTTTATCGGTATTAAAGAGGAAGAGATCGCTAACCGTCAGGACGTGGTTATTAACGTCGCGATTCACTACCCGGCAGAGCAGTCGCGATGCAGTGAAGATATCAACGATGCGCTCAATTATCGCACCATCACCAAGCGCATCATCAGCCATATTGAGAATAACCGCTTCTCCCTGCTGGAAAAATTAACGCAGGATGTGCTCGATATCGCATGCGAACACCACTGGGTCACTTATGCTGAAGTAGAGATCGATAAACTTTACGCACTGCGCTATGCCGACTCCGTGTCCATGACCATGAGCTGGCGGCGCTAAGCTTCTTAGGGAGGCGCTATGAGGATTCTGCTTACTGGCGGTACCGGCCTGATTGGCCGGCATCTGATCCCCCGGCTGCTGGAGCTTGGGCATCACGTAACGGTATCAACACGCAGCCCGGAAAAAGCGCAAGGCCGACTGGATGCCCGCGTCACCCTGTGGCGCGGCTTCGAGGGCCATCATCACCTCAATGATATCGATGCCGTTATCAACCTGGCGGGCGAGCCTATCGCCGACAAACGCTGGTCGGCGGAACAAAAACAGCGCCTGTGCCACAGCCGCTGGGATATCACCCAAAAACTGGTCAACCTGTTCAACGCCAGCGATACCCCACCGTCAGTACTGATCAGCGGTTCTGCCGTCGGTTATTACGGCGATCTCGGGGAAGTTGTCGTCACCGAAGAGGAACCGCCACACCACGAATTCACCCACAAACTCTGCGCCCGCTGGGAGCAACTGGCCTGCGAAGCCCAGAGCGACCGCACCCGCGTCTGCCTGCTGCGCACCGGCGTCGTGCTGGCACCGAAGGGCGGGATCCTTGCCAAAATGTTGCCGGCCTTCCGGCTTGGCCTCGGCGGCCCTATCGGCAATGGCAGGCAGTATATGGCGTGGATCCATATCGACGATATGGTGAACGGTATTCTGTGGCTGCTGGATAACGACCTCAGCGGGCCATTTAATCTGGTTTCTCCGTATCCGGTGCGCAATGAGCGCTTCGCCCATGCGCTCGGCGAGGCGCTGAATCGCCCGGCAATCTTCCGCGTGCCGGCAACGGCGATTCGCCTGCTGATGGGAGAGTCATCGGTGCTGGTGCTGGGCGGCCAGCGGGCGCTGCCGAAACGGCTGGAAGCCGCTGGGTTTGGCTTCCGCTGGTACGATCTGGAAGAGGCACTAAAAGACATCCTTGGCTAAACGCCCCGCCGGTTAACGCCGGGAGATCCCCTATCTCCTGGCTCTTCCCACTCGCCTTATCGCCCTGGCAAACCCGCCTGTGGAAGCCGTCTCGCAACGCTCTCATCTCCTGCTGCTGCGCCCTTTTCTCCTGTGAAGCGCATTCCAGCTTCTTTTGCCGTTCTCTGTCATAACGTCCTGGCGTCTGTTTTTTCACCAAAATAATGTTGACATCCGTCAACAAATCATTCACTCTCTCAGGACTCGATGATGAAGGAACATCCGGATAAACACATCAGAGCAGCAATTGACTATGCACGCGCACGGGGATGGATTTTTATTGCTGGCGGCAAGAGCGCACACTGCTTTGGACGACTCAGGTGCGGTACGGCTGGTCATCGCGAACACATGATGAGCATCTGGTCTACCCCTGCCGTTCCCGAGCATCATGCCAGGCAAATCATCAGGATGGTCGACCGCTGCCGCTGAGCGTCGGCGCCCCGGTTTAACGATAAGGATCGCAAATAATGGCCCTCTACAACTTTACGCTAACCCTGTCAGGCGTTAACAGCCATACGCCAGGCCTTGAGGACGCACTGCATCGCGCAGGCTGTACTGATGCGCTGGTCTGTTTTTATGGCACCGCGGTGTATCTGGAATTCGATCGCGAAAGCGATTCCCTTGAACAAGCGATTCTGTCAGCGATCGATAACATCGAATCCGCATCAGCGCTGAACATCCGGGTTGAATCCGTTGACGCTACGCTGGTGGGGCTAAGCGACATCGCCGAACTCACCGGCCTTTCACGCCAGGCCGTGGCCCTGCTAAAAGACGGCGCGCGAGGCTCCGGCAAATTCCCCGGCCCGGTACAGCGCATCACCGGCAATTCGCCGCTGTGGCGCTGGAAAACCATTGTGAGCTGGCTGGTTGCCGAAGCCAGAGTGGCCGCAGATTCGCCGATGGTCGAACAGGCCGAGGTCCTCGACAGCCTGAATCTGGCGCTGCAGCTGCGCTCCTCTCGTCAAAGCGACACCGTGTTGCACTATTTTCACCAGATAGACAAACCGCTAACGACCTCGCCAGCTGCGGGGTAATCCGCCGCAAGCACCGGTATAAGATCATGTTATCCATGACTTTCTGGTGGTAAGGTGAGCGGACGTTCCAGCGAAATGGCCCGCTTATGATGACATTATCCACTCCGCGTCTGCTGCTTTCCCCGTTTACCGAAGCGGACTGGCCCTTTTTCCTGCGCCTGCGTCGCGACCCTGAAGTGATGCAGTTTATGGGCGAGCTTCTTGATGAAGCCGCGCTACGTAACCTGTTTACGGCCCGCTGCGCCGACCCCGGAGTATTTGTCCTGCGCGCTCGCCATCATCAGGCTATTGGCGATATCGGTCTGCGCATCAGCAGCAAAAACCCGCACGAAGCGGATGTCGGCTATGCCCTGCTGCCGGAGGCCCAGGGCCAGGGGTATGCCAGCGAAGCGCTACAGGCAATATGCGAATACGGATTTCAGCAGCTCGGCGTTAACGCCATCAATGCGTGGGTTCTCGGGGACAATATCGGCTCAGCGCGGCTGCTGGAAAAACATGGTTTTACGCGGATTCAGGTGCTGGAAAATGCCTACCACCTGAACGGGGTTGATTACGACGACTGGGTGTACCGGCGGGAACGTTGAGACTCTCCCGGCGAGCGACCTCACCGGGAGATAACGGAAAACTTATTTCAGCGAACCTTTCAGGAACTGCTGTAAGCGCGGGCTTTTCGGGTTGCCGAACAGCTCGTCCGGGTTGCCTTCTTCTTCGATTTTGCCCTGATGCAGGAAAATGACGTGCGATGAGACATGGCGTGCAAAGCCCATCTCATGGGTCACCACCACCATGGTTTTACCCTCTTCCGCCAGCTGCTGCATGATCCGCAGCACTTCCCCAACCAGTTCAGGATCGAGCGCTGACGTTGGTTCGTCAAACAGCAGCACATCCGGCTCCATCGCCAGCGCGCGGGCAATCGACACGCGTTGCTGCTGACCGCCGGAGAGATGCACCGGGTATTTGGCCTGCTGACGTTCATCAATCCCGACTTTCGCCAGATATTTCACCGCCCGCTCACGCGCTTCCTGCTTGCTTAAGCCGAGCACCTGAATCGGCGCTTCCATGACGTTTTCCAGCACCGTCATGTGGCTCCACAGGTTGAAATGCTGGAACACCATCGTCAGGCGGGTGCGCAGCAAACGCAGCTGGTTTTTATCCGCTACCTTGAGCTGACCATCTTTGTCGCGGACCAGGCCAATATTCTGCCCGTTAACCACAATCGTGCCTTCACTGGGCTTTTCAAGAAAGTTAATGCAGCGCAAAAAGGTACTTTTACCGGAACCAGATGAACCGATAATGCTGATAACGTCCCCGGCTTTCGCCTTTAATGAGACGCCCTTCAGAACTTCATGCTCGCCGTAACGTTTATGCAGATCGATAACATTTAATTTATTGTCGGACATGGCGGTCTCAATGCGTCGAAGAAGGTTTGATATGCTGCAACCAGCGCTTTTCCGCTTTGCGGAACAGGCTAATCAGGACATACGAAATAATTAAATAGAGCACCGCGGCGATCCCGAAGGCGGTAAACGGCTGGTAGGTCGCCGAGTTAATATCCCTGGCGATTTTCAGCAGATCCGGCACGGTGGCGGTAAACGCCAGCGCGGTGGAATGCAGCATCAGAATCACTTCATTGCTGTATGCGGGCAGCGCGATACGCAGCGCAGAGGGCAAAATAATGCAGCGATACAGTTTGACCGAAGAGAAACCGTACGCCCGCGCCGCTTCAATTTCCCCGGCAGGCACAGAGCGAATCGCCCCGGCGAAAATCTCCGTGGTGTAGGCGCAGGTGTTCAGGGTCAACGCCAGCACCGTACAGTTCAGGCCGCTGCGGAAAAACGCGTTCAGCAGTTCGGTGCCTTTGACGATTTCCAGGGTGTACATCCCGGAGTAAAACACCAGCAGCTGGACGTACAGCGGCGTACCGCGGAATACGTAGGTAAAGAGCCAGATCGGGAATTGAATGTATTTGTTGCTTGAGACACGGCCGATAGCGAGGAAGACCGCCAGAATGCCGCCCATCACCACCGAGGAAATAAGCAGCCACAGGGTAATCGCGACGCCGGTAAAGCGGTAACCGTCGGTCCACAGCAGGGATTTCCAGTACTCCTGAATAATCTCAATCACAGGTCAGCCCTCTTCACGCCCACGGAGTAACGGCGTTCAAGCAGCAGCAGCACACCATTGGAAATCGTTGTAAATACCAGATACACCAGGCCGCAAACGATCGCAAAGTAGAACGGCTGCCAGGTGCTTTTTCCCGCCAGCTGCGTGGCTTTGACCACATCTTCCAGCCCCAGCAGAGACACCAGCGCCGTCGCCTTCAGGATAACCTGCCAGTTGTTGCCGATACCCGGCAGCGCGTAGCGCATCATCGCCGGGAAAAGGATCCGCCGGAAGGTCTGCCCGCCGCTAAAGCCAAAGGCGGTTGCCGCTTCAATATGCCCTTTTGGCACGGCCAGGAATGCGCCCCTGAAAGTTTCAGTAAAATAGGCGCCGTAGATAAAGCCGAGGGTGATGATCCCCGCAATCATCGGGTCGATATCAAACTGAGACAAGCCCAGCGCATCGGTCAGGGTGTTCAGAGCAATCTGCAGCCCATAGAAAATCAGCAGCATCAGGACCAGATCGGGCACCCCACGGATCAACGTGGTGTAGCCTTCAAATACCAGTGCCAGTGGTCGATTGCTCGATAATTTTGCTCCGGCACCGGCCAGACCGATAAGGACCGCCAGCACAACTGAACTGAGCGCCAGTTCAAGCGTAACAATAGCGCCCTGAAAAATAACCTGTGAAAACCCGTACAGCATGCTGTCTGCCCTGTCTGTCATCGTCCATCGCGCGCTTAAACACGCGCGATGGGGTACGCCTGATGGTTAGTCACCGTACACGTTAAAATCGAAGTATTTTTTCGCCAGCTTGTCGTAGGTTCCATCTTTGCGCATCTCCGCGAAGGCTTTATTCAGCGCTTCACGCAGCTCGTTGTCTTCTTTACGCAGGCCCATACCGGTGCCGACGCCGAACAACTTCTCGTCCTTAATGGATGGCCCGCCAAACTGGTAATCTTTACCAATCGGTTGTTTGAGGAATCCTTCGCTCGCGGCGACTTCGTCCTGGAATGCGGCATCGATACGGCCAGCGGTCAGGTCAGAATAGATATTGTCCTGGCCCTGATAGGAGACAATTTCGATACCTTTTGGCGCCCAGTGCTCGTTGCCATAGGTTTCCTGCGTCGTCCCCTGCAGCACGCCGATACGCTTGCCTTTCAGTTTGGCGAGGTCAGGGACGATATCGCTGCCCTTTTTCACTACCAGGCGAGAATCCGCCGCGTAGAGTTTGTCGGTGAAGGCGATTTCCTGCTGACGTTTTTCCGTAATCGACAACGACGACATAATCGCATCGATTTTCTTGGCTTTTAAAGATGGGATCAGCGCATCCAGCGGGTTTTCAACGAAGGTACATTGCGTATTGATACGCTTACACAGCTCTTTCGCCAGATCGATGTCAAAACCAATCAATTCACCCTGCGCATTTTTCGATTCGAACGGGGCATAAGTGGGATCGGTGCCGATACGTACTTTTTGCGGAATGGCTGCAAATACCGTGGAAACGCTGGAAAGGGCCAGCGCCAAAGAAAGAGACAACGCCAGTTTTTTCATAACTATCCTCAACAGACTGTCATTCTAACGGGTTTATAAGAAGTGCTAACGGCAGTTATCGTGCCATTATTCGCCCCGGGAAGGCAAAACATTCTGCGCCATGGAGCAAATTTTTTCTCATCATAAACGCTTAACTATGCACTACTTACCCGCCAGACCCGCCTTTTGTGCACCATATTGATGCAGCAAAAGCGAGCACCGCACCAAAATAAGGCATTGCTGGATGTGCCACATCCACCAGACCCGGCTGCCCGGGTCTGGTGCGACGTTTAGTCACCGTACACGTTGAAGTTGAAGTACTTCTTCGCCAGCTTGTCGTAGGTACCGTCTTTACGCATATCACCTAACGCTTTATCGAACGCGGTTTTCAGCTCGCTATCGGTTTTACGCAGGCCAATGCCGGTACCGTCACCGAAGAATTTTTTATCTTTGACAGAAGGACCGGCAAAATCAAAATCTTTACCGGCAGGTTGTTTGAGGAAGCCTTCACTGGCCGCAACTTCATCCTGCAGCGCAGCGTCAAGGCGACCCGCGGCCAGGTCAGAGTAGATCAGATCCTGGTTCTGGTAGGCCACCACATCAACACCCTGGCTACGCCAGCGCTCATTACCATAGGCTTCCTGAGTGGAACCCTGCAGGACGCCGACATGCTTGCCTTTCAGCGATTCCAGGGTCGGCTGGATCGGCGAGCCTTTCGGCGCAATCAGGCGGGAGTCCGCTGCATACAACTTGTCAGAGAAGGCAATCTCCTGCTGACGTTTTTCAGTGATTGATAACGAGGAGATAATGGCGTCAATTTTCTTCGCCTTCAGCGACGGAATTAACGAGTCGAAGTCACTGCCCACCCAGGTACATTTCACCTTGATACGCGAACACAGCTCGTTGCCCAGGTCGATATCAAAGCCGACGAAATCCCCTTTCGCATCCTTGGACGAGAAAGGCGCATAGGTGGCATCGGTACCGATACGAATGCTTTGCGGAAGCGCGGCAAACGCGCCGGAGGCACTGCTGAGTCCCATCATTAAAGAGAGGGCCAGGATCGTCTTCTTCATACAATACCCTTAAGTGTCGTGATGTTGTTATGTCGTGCGTTATGTAGTTATGTGTGCTGCCAACAAATCCTGCAGGTTTTGTGCCATCTTCTCAGTGCGTGCTGGAAACAGCGTTAAATTTGTTAATAGAAGGTTGCAGGATTGTCTAAGAAGGGAAGATAACAGCATTGGCGGATAAACCGCAGCGGCCAGACGCAAAAAAACAAATTAAATGTCGAGGATTTGATCGAGGCAGCAAAATTGCACTGCAACCGCGCAAAGGTTAATAAACAGCACTATTAAGGTGCGTCAGACGGCCCCTGCCAACGGGTAAACAGGTCCTGCGGGAGAGTAATATCGAACTGATCGATGACGCGATTAACCGTCTGGTTAATGACGTCGTCGAGGGTTTGCGGACGATGATAAAACGCCGGCACCGGCGGCATAATAACGGCCCCCATTTCCGCCGCCTGCACCATCAGGCGCAGATGTCCGAGGTGAAACGGCGTCTCCCGCACGCACAGCACCAGCGGACGGCGCTCTTTGAGCACCACGTCTGCCGCGCGGGTCAGCAGGCCGTCGGTATAGCTGTGAACAATGCCCGACAGCGTTTTCACCGAGCAAGGCAGGATCGCCATGCCGGCGGTCTTAAACGACCCTGAAGAGATGCTGGCGGCAATATCCCGGGCATCATGGACCACATCGGCCAGCGCCTGCACGTCACGCAGCGAATAATCGGTCTCCAGCGCCAGGGTCTGTCGCGCGGCCTGACTCATGATCAGATGGGTTTCGACATCGGGAACATCGCGGAGAATTTGCAGCAGGCGCACACCGTAAATCGCGCCGCTGGCGCCAGAAATTCCAATAATAAGTCGTTTCACGATGTTTGCCCCTTTCACATAATGTCGCAGACTTTGCCGGATTATGGCGCAGGACGCAAGCGCACGGAGCTTTCACGTACCACCAGATGCACCGGCATCAGCAGGTTTCTCTCACCCTCTTCATTAAGCAACAGGCGAAACGCATCCCGGCCCAGCTCGCGCTTATCAATCGCCACGGTGGTCAACGGCGGATGCGCCCAGGCCGCGGCATCGATATCATCGAAGCCGACAATCGCGATATCGCCCGGGACGTTCAGCCCCTGACGGGCGCAGACCCGCATCGCCACCAGCGCCGCCATGTCGTTATAGGCAAATATAGCGTCTGGCGGCTGAGGTAGCGCGAGCAGTTTCTCCATCCCCTCAACCAGCGCCTGCTCAATATCCTTGACCGGTGGCACTTCGACGCGATACGCCTCAGAAAGTGAAACTCCCGCTTCAAACAGCGCCTGCTGGTAGCCTTCCACGCGCTGGCGAATACTGTAATGGCGTTGCGAATGGCCGAGGAAGGCAATCCGCTTCCTGCCCTGCTCCAGCAGATGCCGGGTGGCGACAAAGCCGCCATGGTAGTTGTCCGGGTTCACGCAGGGAAAATCGGCGGCCCACAGATCCACCAGCGCCACGGGAAGAGACATTTTCCGCAGCTCGCTCAACACCTCTGCCTCCAGATAACCGGCGCAAATCAGGGCGTCAGGCTGGTGCAGGTTAATCAGATCCGCGATGGAGTCATCCGGATCGATGGGCTGAAAACTCATCGCAATGTCATTTTCCCGGCAGGCGTCGGCCACCCCGAGCATCACGTTGGAATAGAACGGTAAGGCGCTGGCGATATTGTGCTGGCGATGCAGCAGGAAAAGCAGACGCTTGATTCGTCCGTTGCGCAGGCGAGTAAAATCGTAGCCCTGTGCTTCTGCGATCGACAGGATCCGCTGGCGCGTCTCTTCGCTCAGCCCCGGCTGCCCTTTGAGGGCCCGGGACACCGCCGCAATAGACACCCCGCACGTCATCGCAATGTCTTTAATTCGGGTCTTTTTAACCATGCCGTTCGTTTCACCTGTCAGGCGCGATACCGCGCGTTATTCCATTCTGTAAGGCCTGTTCACCGGCCCATGCCGCGCCGCGCACGCCGCTGCTGGCTCCGTGTGTCGCCGGCACAACCGGAGTCACACAGCGACCGCCGAAGACGTACTGTGCCATCTCCTCAGACAAACCACGATACAGCTCATCCACGCCGGACAGCCCGCCGCCCACGACAATCACGTCCGGGTCGAGCAGATTCACCACGCTGGCGAAGGCCCGGGCGACCTGGTTACGGTAACGCCGCCACAGGGCCTGCGCGCCATCCCGCCCTTCACGCATCTGTTGCACCAGGTCTTCCGCGGTGACGCTATGGTCAGCCTGCCGGCGAAACTGCCGGGCCAGGCCGCTGCCGGAAATAAAGGACTCCAGACAGTGATGCTGCCCGCAGTAGCACAGCGGCGATTCGCCATCATACTCAGGCCGGTAGTGGGGTAAAGGATTATGCCCCCATTCGCCGCTGCAGGCATTGGGCCCGGTCATCAGGCGCTGGTGGGCGACAATTCCTCCGCCGCAGCCCGTTCCGAGGATCGCGCCAAACACCACGTTGTGCCCAGCCCCGCTGCCATCCGTCGCTTCCGAGAGCGCAAAGCAGTTGGCATCATTTGCCACCGCCAGCGGCTGGCCAAAATATTCACTAAGAATATCATGCAGTGGATGACCATTAACAACCTGTATGTTGGAGTTTTTTACTAAACAAGAGTGCGGTTCTATCGCTCCCGGCAGACAAAAGCCCATGCTGATCGCCGTCCCCGCTTCCTGCTGCGCACGTTCAACCTCCGCAATCACCCCTTGCACAAACTGTTCGACGCTACTTTTTGGCGTTGCCGCCCGCTGACGCCAACGGACATCGCCTGTGCTGTCGAGCAGCACGGTTTCCATTTTGGTACCGCCAATATCCATGCCTAAATGCATTTTCGCTTCCCGTTTGTAGTCAATATGGTTGGTACCATAACCAACAACCATGGCTTCAGCGGGCAACGCCGGCTCGTTTCGTGATCAAGATCGACATTAAAAATTTATTTCTAGTAAAAATAAAGATCACAATCACAACAACATCGCCAGGCCATGTACCCATATTGCGTATCAGATCTATGCTCGCCGTCGTATTAATTCTACTAAAAACAGTCAGAGATACGCCGTAATGACGTTTTGGATCATCCCAACCTGGTTACGCAAATGAGGATTGATTATGGCTACAGCCGATAATCTCGATACCGATGTGCAGATCGTTGATGCGGGGGAAACGCTCTCTACCCGCGAGAAGATAGGTTATGGACTGGGGGATGCCGGCGGTCACTGCATCTCAGATTTAATCAGCGGCTTTCTGCTGTTTTTCTACACCGATGTGTTTGGCCTCAGCCCGGCTATCGTCGGCGCCATGTTTTTTACCCTCAGGATTGTTGATGCGGTATCCGACCCGGTGATGGGGGTTATCGCCGACCGGACGCGCAGCCGCTGGGGCCGTTTTCGCCCGTGGCAGCTGTGGACTGCCGCTCCGCTCGCGGTGATCGGCATCCTGACGTTTACCGTGCCGGACATGAGCGCCAATATGAAGATCGCCTGGGCCTTCGGCACCTACTTCCTGCTGTCGGTGGGCTATACCGCCAACAACGTCCCCTACTGCGCGCTAATAAACGCGATGACCAACCGTCACGATCAGGTGATGTCCTGCCAGTCCTGGCGCTTTGTGCTCAGCGGCATCGCCGGTTTCCTGGTTTCCGTCGGCCTGCCGTGGATGGTGGAATATTTTGGTCAGGGCAATCTCGCCAAAGGTTACCAGTACGGCGTGACCGTGCTTTGCGCTATCGGCGCGGTGATGTTTTTACTGTGCTTTTTCTGGGTCAAAGAGCGCGTGCCCCTGTCGCTGGCGGGAACGTTTACTCTGCGTCAGCACCTGCAAGGGCTGCGTAAAAATGACCAACTGTTGATGATGCTGGTGATGTCCTTCCTGCTGGTGAATATTCTCTGTATTCGCGGCGGCGGCTATATGTATTTCATCTCCTACGCCTTAGAGGGCAGCGCCGGGTTTATGTCGCTGTTTTTTGCCGTCGTGACCCTGGCGGCGATTGCCGGGGCGGTGATCGTTAACCCGCTCTCCCGCCGTGTTGATATGGTCAAACTGTACTTTTACACCAACCTGGTGTTGGTGGTCTTCGGCCTGGCGATGTGGTTCCTGCCGACCGGCCCGCAGCATCAGACCTTGTGGCTGGCCTGCATCCTGCTCAACAACATTGTCCTCGGCTTCACCCTGCCGCTGCACTTCTCGATCATGGCGTTCGCCGACGACTACGGCGAGTGGAAGAACGGCGTGCGCTCTTCCGGAATGAACTTTGCCTTCAACCTGTTTTTTATCAAGCTCTCGTGGGCCTCATCCGGCGGCATTATCAGCCTGATCCTGATCATGGTGGCCTACCAGCCGGGGCTGGAAAACCAGACCGCCGCCTCCGTTCAGGGCATCACTCTGCTGCAAAGCGTGGTCCCGGCGATTTTCCATCTGGTGCTGGCGCTGTGTCTGCTGAAGTGCCGCCTGAATGGCCCGATGATGAAACGTATTTCTTCCGATCTCCACTTACGACATTCCCAAATCTCCTGAGGTATACATAATGCAGTCTGATGTCATTGAAGCTGACCTGAACCGAATTACCGTGACTGACCCGTTCCTCGGGGAGTACCAGCGTCTGATCCGCGATGTGGTCATCCCCTACCAGTGGGAGGCGCTGAACGACAACATTCCTGATGCCGAACCGAGCCATGCGCTGGCGAACTATCGCATCGCGGCCGGGCTGGAAGATGGCGAATTTTACGGCATGGTTTTTCAGGACAGCGATATCACCAAGTGGCTGGAAGCGGTCGCCTGGTCATTAAGCCAAAAGCCTGACGCCACCCTGGAACACACCGCCGATGAAGTCATTGAGCTGTTGGCGAAGGCCCAGTCTGAAGATGGTTATCTGAATACCTGGTACTCCGTGAAAGAACCAGGCCTGCGCTGGACCAATCTGGCGGAGTGCCATGAGCTGTACTGCGCCGGGCATCTGTTTGAAGCCGCGGTGGCTTTTTATAACGCCACCGGCAAGCGCCGCCTGCTGGAGATATCCTGCCGCTTTGCCGACCATATCAACGACGTGTTTGGCCCCAATGAAGGCCAGCTGCGTGGCTACCCCGGACACCCTGAAATAGAGCTGGCGCTCATGCGCTTGTACGAAGTGACTCAGGAGCCGCGCTATCAGGAGCTGGCCCGCTTTTTCCTGGAAGAACGCGGTCAGCAGCCCTACTACTACGATATCGAGTTTGCAAAACGCGGCGGCACCTGGCACTGGGATAACTGGGGCGATGCCTGGATGGTGAAAGATAAAGCCTATACCCATGCGCACAAGCCGCTGAATGAACAGGACCAGGCGGTGGGCCACGCCGTGCGTTCGGTCTACCTGATGACCGGGCTGGCCCATATCGCCCGGATGACCCGCGACGAGGAAAAACGCCAGACCTGCCTACGCATCTGGAACAACATGGTCCAACGGCGAATGTACATCACCGGCGGCATCGGTTCGCAGGGCATTGGCGAGGCCTTCACCAGCGACTACGATCTCCCGAACGACACCGCCTACGGCGAAAGCTGCGCCTCCATCGGCCTGATGATGTTCGCCCGCCGGATGCTGGAAATGGAAGGCGATGCGCACTACGCCGACGTCATGGAGCGGGCCTTCTACAACACCGTGCTCGGCGGGATGGCGCTGGACGGCAAACACTTCTTTTACGTCAACCCGCTGGAAACCCACCCTAAAAGCATCCCGCATAACCATATTTACGACCATATTAAGCCGGTGCGTCAGCGCTGGTTCGGCTGCGCCTGCTGCCCGCCCAACATCGCGCGCACCCTGGTAGCCATTGGTCATTATCTGTTTACGCCGCGCCCGGATGCGCTGTTTATCAATTTCTACGCCGGCAGCGAGGCCAGCTTCACCATCAATGCGCAGACGCTGGCGCTGAAAATCAGCGGCAACTATCCGTGGGACGAAGAGGTGACGATCGCCTTCAGCCATGCGCAGGCCGTCAGCCATACGCTGGCGCTGCGTCTGCCTGAATGGTGCGCAGCACCGCAGGTACTGGTCAATGGTGAAGTGGCGCAAGGAGAACTGCGCAAAGGTTATCTGCATCTCACCCGCGAGTGGCAGCAAGGCGATACCATTACGCTACGCCTGCCCATGACGGTTCGCCGGGTGTACGCCCACCCTCGGGTGCGCCACGCCGCCGGGAAAGTCGCGATTCAACGCGGGCCGCTGGTCTACTGTCTTGAAGAGGCAGACAACGGCACCGAATTGTACAACCTCTCGCTGCCAACGAACAGCCGCTTCAGCGAAATCGCCGGCAGCGGTGTGCTGGCGGGGAAAGTGTTGCTGGTGGCCGAAGGGCTGCGTCGCCCAACGTCGGCAGACGACCAGCCGCTGTATGGCTTTGACCATCCGCAAACCCAGGTGCAGAAGCAGACGCTGACATTTATTCCGTGGTTCAGCTGGGCCAACCGGGGAGAAGGTGAAATGCGCATTTGGGTGGATGAAGCGTAACGCGACAACAAAAAAACCCGCGGTCAGCAGACGGCGGGTTTTTCGCAACAAAGGGAGAGATTACCCTTCGTTATGCATCTCTAAGTTCTCGACTTCATTCTGACGCTGTACCGCTTTGGCGTCGTCATTACGCAGAGAATCGAGATAATCCAGATAGCGCTGGTCGACGTCTTTGGTGACGTACACGCCGTTGAACACCGAGCATTCAAACTGCTGAATATCCGGGTTTTCCGCACGCACAGCGTCAATCAGATCGTTCAGATCCTGGAAAATCAGGCCATCGGCACCGATGATCTGGCGGATTTCGTCCACTTCGCGACCGTGGGCAATAAGCTCGGTGGCCGTTGGCATATCAATACCGTAGACGTTCGGGAAGCGAATCTCAGGCGCGGCGGAGGCCAGATAGACCTTCTTCGCACCGGCTTCGCGAGCCATCTCGATAATCTGCTCAGAAGTAGTACCACGGACGATGGAATCATCCACCAGCAGCACGTTTTTATCACGGAACTCAGCACGGTTGGCGTTGAGCTTACGGCGCACTGATTTGCGACGCAGCTGCTGTCCCGGCATGATGAAGGTCCGGCCAACGTAGCGGTTTTTCACGAACCCCTGACGATATGGTTTGTCGAGGATACGGGCGATTTCCAGCGCGATATCGCACGAGGTTTCCGGAATCGGAATGACCACATCGATATCCAGATCTTCCCATTCACGCGCGATTTTCTCGCCCAGCTTGGTACCCATGTTAACGCGGGCGCTGTAGACGGAAATTTTATCAATAAAGGAGTCCGGACGCGCAAAGTAAACGTATTCGAACAGGCACGGGTTGCTGACCGGGTTTTCCGCACACTGACGGGTAAACAGCTGGCCTTTTTCGGTGATATAAACCGCTTCACCCGGCGCAACGTCACGCAGGAACTCAAAGCCCAGGGTATCCAGCGCCACGCTTTCGGACGCCACCATATACTCGGTACGACCGTCACCCACATCACGTTTACCCAGCACCAGAGGACGGATGCCGTTCGGATCGCGGAACGCGACCATACCATGACCGATAATCATCGCCACGCAGGCGTAAGCGCCACGAATCTGCCGGTTCGTCGCGGCGATCGCGGCAAAGATGTTATCCGCTTCCAGCGGGTAATGGCGGAAATTATCCAGCTCGCTGGCAAAGATGTTGAGCAGGATTTCAGAATCGGAGGTGGTGTTGATGTGGCGGCGTTTTTCTTCAAACAGCTTTTTACGCAGCTCGTGCGCGTTGGTCAGGTTGCCGTTATGCGCCAACGTGATGCCATACGGTGAGTTAACGTAGAAAGGCTGCGCCTCGGAAGCACTTGAGCTGCCAGCCGTCGGATAGCGCACATGGCCAATACCCATATTGCCCTGCATACGCTGCATATGGCGAGCTTCAAAAATATCGCTCACCATGCCGTTTGCTTTACGCAAACGGAAACAGTTATTTGCATCAATCGTGATGATGCCTGCGGCATCCTGGCCACGATGCTGAAGCACCGTTAACGCGTCATAAATCGACTGGTTTACCGGCATAACACCGGCGATACCGACAATACCGCACATACGTCTTTTCCTCGTTCAGCCACATCCCAACGCTTATGCTTTGGGCAAGAAACTTGACGAGCTTTGCAGATAGTCAAAAAACCATCTGATAACGAAACTGAACTGCGGGATAAGCTCTGACTTTTGCCAGTCTTCGCTTTTCGCCATACCGGTAAAACTATCGAGAAAGAACAGTATCGCCGAGACTATCAGCACGCCACGCAGGGCGCCAAAACAGATCCCTAACACCCTGTCGGTACCCGACAGGCCGGTCTTCTCTACCAGTGCGCCAATCACATAGTTAACAATGGCGCCGACGATCAGCGTTGCGATAAACAGTATCGCGATAGCAATCCCATTGCGGACCATTTCGTCTTCAAAACCCGTGAACCAGACAGCCAGGTAAGTGTAGTAATGGCTGGCAACAAAGAAAGCACATCCCCATGTCACCAACGATAACGCTTCACGAACAAAGCCGCGGATCAGGCTTACCAGACAGGAAAAACCAATCACCGCAATAATGACGTAATCAATCCAGACCATAAACATCCCACGATTTACGCCCTGTCGTCCAGTTCGGGGCGCATTCTAACAGAAAAAGAAAACGTTTGCGTAGGGATTTCCGTGCCCTACAGAAATAAAAATGGCGCTGAAAAAACATTCAACGCCATGCTGTCTTTAGCCTTCTGAAAGCACATCAGACAGGCGCGTTGCCGCTCCCCGCTATGGGGAGAGGCAAGGTTAGTTAGGGCTGTATCCCATCACCACACCGCTCAGTCCGGAGAGCTGTTTCAGGTCGCCAAGTTGGCCTTTCAGCTTATCTTTCGAGGCATCTGGACCCACCAGGATTCGGGTAATTTTACCCTGAACCGGGGTTGAAGGCGACGTGTAGACTTTGAACCCGGAGGAGCGCAGTTTACCGACGATCTCGTTGACCTTATCGGCGTTCTTCAACGCCCCAAGCTGCACCACGTAGGCTTTGCCGGTCGGCGCCGGGATCTCTGCCGGTTTCGCCGGCGGCGTCTGCACGGCCACCTGCTGCTGTTGCTGCGGCTGTGGTTTCTCAACCGGTTTCGGCTGCACAGGTTGCGGCTTAGGCTGTGGCTGCGGTTTAGGCTGCGGCGCCACGACCGGCTCCTGCACATCATCGAAGCTGTTGCTGTTGACCGGAATTCGCGACGGATCTAACGATGGAGCCGCGGCATCACCCGCACGGACCTCTTCCGCCGCCCCTTCAGGCGGCTGCGCCGGCAGGGCCTGCGTCGCGGCCGGCAGCATGTCCGGCTCATCGCGATCGCCTGGTTTCGGCACCAGGGGAATCGCCGCGAACTCGTCCTGATAATGTTTTTTCTGGCCGTCGAGCAGCCCTGGGAGAATAATCACCCCCAGCGCCACCAGTACAATTGTCCCGACTAAACGGTTCTGAAACTTACTCGCCACCGATTCTCCCCGCGTCTATTTCTTCCATTACATGCGCCACCGTGTGGAATGACCCGCACACCAGTACGGTATCTTCAGACCTGGCATCAGCCATGGCCGCATGCCATGCCTGAGCGACATCAGCGTAAGCATTCCCTTCAGGTAAGTGTTCCAGCAGCTGTTGCGCCGTGGCGCCGCGCGGCCCTTCCAGCGGTGCGCAGTACCAGCAGTCGACCTCTGCCTTCAGGTTTGCCAGCGTACCGGCGATATCTTTATCATGCAGCATACCAATAACCGCCAGTACGCGCCCCGTTTTCGACAGGCTTTTGAGACGCCCGGCGAGATAGGCCGCCGCATGAGGATTATGGGCCACGTCGAGAATAACACGCGGCGTTTCGCTGATTATCTGAAAACGACCGGGCAACATCGCCCGTGCGATGCCTTCGCGAAGCGCCTGCTCGCTGATGACCAGCCGGCTGGCGCGCAGTGCTGCCAGCGCCGTCGCGGCATTTGGCATCGGCACCAGCGGCAGCGGTAGCCCTGCTAACGCTCCCTGAGCGTCGGAGAAGGACCACGATTCGGCATCGACGGTGTAGCGCCAGTCAACATCACGTTGCAGCAGCGTGGCGCCTTTCTCAGCGGCGACTTCAGCAATCGTGTGGGGCATATCCGGTTCACCGACCACCGCCGGTTTACCAGCACGGAAAATACCGGCCTTCTCGCGACCAATACTTTCACGATCCGGCCCCAGCCAGTCGATATGATCCAGCGCGATGCTGGTCACCACGGAAACGTCGGCGTCAACAATATTGGTGGCATCGAGTCGGCCACCCAGACCAACCTCAAGGATCACCACGTCAAGCTGGGCCTGCTGGAACAACCACAGCGCGGACAGCGTACCGAACTCAAAATAGCTCAGCGAAATATCGCCGCGGGCCGCTTCGATCTCGGCAAAAGAGGCGGTATGCGCGGCTTCCGGCAGCTCTGCGCCCTGGATACGAACACGTTCGGTATAACGCACCAGATGCGGTGAACTGTACACGCCGACCTTGTAGCCCGCCGCCATCAGCACGGACTCCAGCGTGCGGCAGGTGGTTCCCTTGCCGTTGGTACCTGCCACCGTAAAGACAAACGGCGCCGGTTTTAATACCGCCATCCGCCCGGCAACGTCGCGCACGCGCGTCAGCCCCAGATCGATGGTTTTACTGTGCAGGTGTTCCAGATAGGAAAGCCACGTAGCCAGGGGCGACGTGGCCTGAGGAGTAGGTTGTTTTTCCATGATGTCCGCTAACGTTAACGGTAAATGCACTGCATCCTTCAAGCGGGTGCCCGGCCTGCTGCGCTCGTAACTTACGCGGTCTGCTGACCTGGGTTCTGCTTATTCGCCGCGACCTGGCTTGAATGATGGCGCATATAATTAAAAAAGGGCAGCACCGTCAGGCCTGCCCTCTGAATTATCAGGCCTCTGGTTCCTGATCCGGTGCTGGTTGCACCACCTCGCCTTCATGAGAGACATCCGGGCTGGGCGCCGGAAGATTCATCAGCTTCGCCAGGATACTGGCCAGCTTCAGGCGCATCTCCGGGCGACGAACGATCATATCGATCGCCCCTTTCTCAATCAGGAACTCACTGCGCTGGAATCCCGGCGGCAGTTTTTCGCGTACGGTCTGCTCGATGACGCGAGGACCGGCAAAGCCAATCAGCGCTTTCGGTTCAGCGATGTTGAGATCGCCAAGCATCGCAAAGCTCGCCGATACGCCGCCCATCGTCGGGTCAGTCAGTACCGAAATATACGGTAAGCCACGCTCCTGCATTTTCGCCAGCGCAGCAGACGTTTTCGCCATCTGCATCAGCGACATCAGCGCTTCCTGCATACGCGCACCGCCGGAAGCGGAGAAGCAAATCAGCGGGCAATTATCTTCCAGCGCCTGTTCAACGGCACGGACGAAGCGCGCGCCGACGACGGAACCCATTGAGCCACCCATAAAGGAGAACTCGAAGGCCGCGGCGACAACCGGCATCTCATGCAGGGTACCCTTCATGACCACCAGCGCATCTTTTTCGCCAGTCTCTTTTTGCGCGGACGCCAGACGGTCTTTGTACTTCTTCGAATCGCGGAACTTCAGCACATCTTTCGGCTCGAGCTCGCTTCCCAGCTCCACCAGGGAACCTTCGTCCAACAGGCTATGCAGGCGATTACGCGCCGACATACGCATGTGGTGATCGCACTTAGGGCAAACCTCCAGGTTGCGCTCCAGCTCTGCACGGTACAATACCTGTCCGCAGCTGTCACACTTGGTCCATACACCTTCAGGAATACTCGCCTTACGGGTGGGAGTGATGTTGCTTTTAATTCGTTCAATCCAGCTCATTGATAACCTTTCTGCCTGAACCTGGTCGATGCCAGTTTTGTCTTAAGGGGCGCATAATGCCATTTTTGACCCTTACAGACCATGAATGTTGCACATTAAATCATAACATCCCGTCACATGGGATAAAAAAGTGGTCGTACCGCTCACACTTCCCTCTTCGGGCCGTGATGCTGCACCCGAAGAGGAACACGCGGTCTGGACTATTTTGCCTGCTTCGCCGCAGCGCGCTTGTGGCGAATGATTTCAATCACCCCAGGCAGCACCGACAGCACAATAATCGCGACGATCAGCAGCTTCAGGTTTTCCTGTACGATCGGCAAATCACCAAACAGATAGCCCGCATAGGTAAACAGCAGAACCCACAGCAGCGCGCCGGCCACGTTATAGATGGCAAAATGACGATAGGACATATGGCCCATTCCCGCCACAAACGGCGCGAAAGTTCTGACGATCGGCACAAAGCGCGCGAGGATAATCGTTTTACCGCCATGACGTTCGTAGAACGAATGGGTTTTATCCAGGTAGCTACGACGGAAAATTTTCGAGTTGGGATTACTAAAGAGCTTTTCACCAAACAACCGGCCAATGGTGTAGTTCAGCGCATCGCCGACAATCGCCGCGATCACCATCAAGACCACCATCAGATGCACATTCAGATCGTTGGTCGGCAACGCTGACAGCGCCCCCGCCACAAACAGCAGCGAATCTCCCGGCAGGAATGGCGTCACCACCAGACCCGTTTCGCAAAACAGAATCAAAAACAGAATGGCGTAAACCCAGACACCGTAGTCGGCAACCAGCTCAGCCAGATGAACATCAATATGCAGGATGAAATCAATTAAAAAACGAATCAGGTCCATATCGTATAAATCCTTAATTGCACGACATTTCATCGCTCAGGATACTGCCCGATAACACGCCGTGCGTTGCCAGGCAGTCCGAAGGATAAAGCGTATACGTTAGTCCGCCAGAAACAGCGGGCCCATCGGCATCACCGGCAGGTCGAAACGGGCCGGATAATCTACCGACACCAGATACAACCCTTCGGCTTTTGCCGTTGCGGCGGCAAGCTTCCTGTCTTTGGCCGCCAGAAGTTCTGCAATCCAGCTCTCTGGCTGGTTACCGGCCCCCACTTCCATCAGGCTGCCGACAATGTTCCTTACCATATGATGTACAAAGGCATTCGCTTTGATATCCACGACCACATACGCGCCATAACGGGTGACGCTGAGATGGATAATATTCCGCCACGGCGTGCGCGACTGGCACTGCACCGCGCGGAATGACGTGAAGTCATTTTCACCCAGCAGACATTGGGCGGCACGTTGCATCCGCTCAGCGTCCAGCGCCTGGTGATAATGTGTGACACCCTGACTTAACACCGCCGGACGCAGACGGTGATTATAGATGACGTAACGATAGCGCCGGGCGGTGGCGCTGAACCGGGCATGAAAATCGTCCGGAACATGTTTGACCCAACGTACAGCAATGTCACCAGGTAAATTCGCATTTACGCCGAGCGTCCATGCGGCATCTTTCCGCAGCGCTCGGGTCTCGAAATGGACCACCTGACCGGTACCATGAACGCCGGCATCGGTACGCCCGGCACAGAACACGCTAATCGGTTCATTGGCGACCTGCGAGAGCGCCTTTTCCAGCTTCTCCTGCACGCTGCGAACTTCATTTTGCCGCTGCCAGCCGTAATACTTACTGCCGTCGTACTCAATACCCAGTGCGATTTTATAGACCGGCAGCTGCTCCAGCTCAGACATCAGTACAGATACTCCTGCACCAGTTTCTCGGCAATTTTCACCGCCATCAGCGCGCCGCCAAAACGTACGTTATCGGCAACAGACCAGAACTGAATCTGCTCTGGCATACCGTAATCGTTGCGCACGCAGGCGACTGACAGGTGTGCAGAACCGGATGCATCACCAACCTGAGTCGGGAATTCACGTTCTTCTGAAAGCTCGATATCTTCACCACGGGCAAAGGCATCGCGCGCTTCTTCCGCCGCCAGCGGACGCAGCGCTTCGAAGCTGACCATCTGCGCATGACCGTAGAAGACCGGTGACTGCACGACGTTTGCCGAAATCATCAGCCCTTCATCCTGCAGGATTTTGCGGACTTCATCGACGATACGGCGCTCTTCGCGCACGCTGCCTTCACGATCCGGCAGCAACGGCAGCATGTTAAACGCCAGCTGACGACCAAAGAAATCATCCTCATCGATCGGGATACCGTTCAGCAGTTTGGCACTCTGCCCTGCCAGGGCATCCACAGCTTTTTTACCGTGCGCGGAGGCAGAGATCAGGCTGGTTACCCCGATACGCGACAGACCACCTTCGTCGATCAGCGGCTTCAGCGCCGCCAGCAGCTGGCTGGTCAGGCTGTTAGGGACGGCAATCACATTACGATTGCGATAGTCGGCCAGTACAAACGGGTTCACTTCCGGAACGACCAGCGGAACGTCCGGCTCCAGCGCAAACAGGCCGCTGAGATCGATAACCAGGCAACCGGCGTTGGTGGCCTCTTCAACATAGGTCGCGCTGGCTTCGACACCGGCGGCAAAAAAGGCCAGCTGGGCCTGAGTCCAGTCAAATTCAGCGGCATCCTGTACCACAACCGACTTACCGCTAAAACGCAGATGCTCGCCTGCGCTCTCATTGCGCGCCAGCGCATAAATGTCACCCACCGGGAACTGACGTTCAGCAAGGGTTTCAAGCAGGGCTTCGCCGACGGCGCCCGTTGCGCCCAGTACGGCAATATTCCAGCCTTCAGACATGGTGGTTTACTCCAGAGAAAAGCGACCCTGCCGGAGTATCCAGCAGAGTCATTAAGAAGATATTAACGAATGGGGTGATGTACGGCATTAAAACCGAGCTGACGCAACAGCGTTGCCGCCTGCACATCGCTGCACTGTACGTACAGGGATGACCATTCACGGCGTTCCTGATAATTCTTGCGTAGCTTGTCAAACTCACCCGGTACGCCGGCGACTTTTCGCAACGGCGCATCATCGCGGCGCACATCATACACCAAATGAACCAGCCTTTTTAGCGTTGGCTGATCGAGTGGGCCATGCAGGGTAATGCGGCCAAACTCTGGCGCCGGGAGCAAGGTGTCTAGCGCCACCTGCTGCGGGTGACCAATAAAGGTGCTGTAGGCTTCAAAGACCTGCGTCGTTCCGCGCGCTTTCCCTTCCAGGGTGTAACCAGCAATGTGCGGCGTCCCGATATCAACGCGGCTCAGCAGTTCAAGGTTCAGATCCGGCTCGGGTTCCCAGACGTCCAGCACCACGCTTAGCGACTGACCGGACTGCAGACAGGCCAACAGCGCGTGGTTATCCACCACCGGACCGCGACAGGCGTTGATCAGCACGCAGCCCGGCTTCAAACGGCGAATTAACGCCTCGTCCGCGAGGTGCAGGGATTTGTACGGCCCGTCTTTAAACAGCGGCGTGTGGAAGGTCAGAACATCCGCTCCCTGAACCAGCTCATCCAGCGTGCGGAAGTCACCTTCATCACCGCGATCGGCGCGTGGCGGATCGCACAGCAGCGTTTTGATCCCCAGCGCTTCCAGCCGTTTTTGCAAACGCCCGCCGACGTTGCCAACCCCGACAATCCCGACGGTACGATCGGTCAGCGCAAAACCATCGCGCTCGGCCAGCATCAGCAGGGATGAAAAGACATATTCCACCACCGCAATGGCGTTACAGCCAGGGGCGGCCGAAAACCCGATCCCTGCCTGCTGCAGCCACGCCTGATCGACATGATCGGTGCCGGCCGTCGCGGTGCCAACGAACGTAATTCCTGTGCCGGAAAGCAGCGCTTCATTCACCTTAGTGACGGAGCGAACCATCAGCGCATCGGCGCCGCTGAGGGCCTCAACCGGCACAGGACGGCCAGGGACCGCCTCGACCTCGCCTAATCGGCTAAAAAGCTCGCGGGCATAGGGCATATTTTCATCAACGAGGATTTTCACGGTTTTGTACCTGTCTGAGAACAAGAGTAAACCGGGGAAGTGTGCCATAATCTCGCCGCCAGGAACATCATCACCGGGCCTCTGTACAGCAATACGGAAAGGATTAATCATGACACATCCCGTTTCAGGTATCTCCGACCGCCCTCCGGGGAGTGGTCCATCCGGTGCTTCCGTCACCGGTGAGCCAGCACTGACCACGCAGCAACGCACCGTTCTTGAGCGGCTGATTACGCGTCTGGTGGCGTTAACGTCGCAGCAGAATGCGGAAGTGTGGGCAGGAGTCAGGCACGATTTGGGACTCAAAGGCGATGCATCCCTGCTGTCGTGCCATTTCAGTGCCGCTGAAAATAACCTGAATCAGCGTCTAAGCGTGGCGCAGCAAAACCTTCATCATCGCCAGACTCTCGCGCAATTAAGCGAGCTACTGAACCGGGGAAATAACCGCCAGGCGGTCAGCGATTATATTCGCCAGCATTACGGGCAAACCACGCTGCATGCGCTCAACGAAGCGCATCTGCAAGAAGTGCTGCAGCTGCTGAAAAGCGGCCAGCTGTCGATCCCTGCGCCGCAGCAGCGCCCGCCAACCCTGCGCCCGCTTCTGCCCGCCGAGCACAATACCCTTAACCAACAGGTCAGTCGGCTTGCCGCCGCCACCGGCGAACCGGGCAAGCTTATCTGGCAGTCAATGCTGGAACTGAGCGGAGTGAAAACCGGCGAACTGATCCCGGCGACCCACTTCACGCCCCTCTCCTACTGGCTGCATGCCCGACAAACGCTCAGCACCCAGGCAGCACCGACGCTCACCTTGCTGCAGGCGGCGCTGAAACAGCCGCTGGAAGTTCACGAGTGGCAGACAATTGTCGATTTTGCCCAGCACAGCTGGCACGTCACGCCGCAAACAACCTTGAGTTCGACCCAGGTACTGGCGCTACTGAACAAAATATTTGTCTTACGTGTCGCCAGAGCGCAGGAGACGCTGGCCATTCCCCCGATGCCGCCGGAACCAGCTTCGCTTATTGAGCGCCTGAAAAAGCCGTGGATGATTCTGCTGGCAGCGCTGGTGGTACTTGGGCTGGTCTGGCTGCTGATGTAAAGCAGCAGTATGGCGAGAGACCCGGCCCCTGCTTCAGACCGGGTCATCGCGTTATCTACGCGACTATTTACGCAAAGAGAGCAGCGTCACCAGAATGCCCAACAGCGCACAGGCCGCCCCGGCCATAAACACCGAGGAATAGCCCAGCGAAGTGGCGAGCAAGCCAGCGAGCGGGCCGGTAATGCCGTATGAGATATCCTGGAATGCGGCATAGCCACCTAACGCGGTGCCGCGCACCTGCGCCGGGACGCGCTTCACCACTTCAACGCCTAATGACGGGAAGATCAGCGAACAGCCGCACCCTGTCAGCGCCGCGCCCGCCAGCGCCACCCAGGCAACCGGCGCCTGCCACAGCAGAATCAGGCCGATGGCTTCGATGAGCAGTGAGACCATTGCCACCTTCACCCCGCCAAAGCGGTCCGGCATCCAGCCAAACAGAATACGCATCAGGACAAAAGCACCGCCAAACGCGGTCAGCGTGAAGCCCGCCATCGCCCAGCCGCGGCTGGCAAAATAGAGTGAGACAAAGGTGCCGATCACCGCAAACCCGACGCCCTGCAGCCCCAGCCCGATGCCCGGACGCCAGATCATCCCGACCACGCTCCATAACGACGGACGTTCACCGCCATGCGCCGGCACCTTACGCACCGTGCCATTGATCGCCAGCGCCAGCAGCGGTAACGCCATAGTGACGCAGGCCAGCACGGCAACGCCAAAATGCGAGTAGATCAGTAAGCCCAGCGGCGCGCCAACGGCCAGTGCGCCGTACATGGCCATGCCGTTCCACGACATCACTTTTCCTGAACGCGCCGGGCCCACCAGCCCCATTCCCCAGCTCAGGTTGCCGGTCAGCAGTTGGCTTTCGCCAAAGCCGAGGATCAGGCGTCCCAGTATCAATAAGGCAAACTTTGCCCACACCGATACCGGCAGCAGCGCGGCCAGCAGCCATGCCGCCCCGGCCAGGGCACAGGCCAGCATCCCCTGAAGCACCGAACGTTTGGCCCCGTGCTGGTCAGCGAGACGCCCGGCATAACCGCGGGTCAGCACCGTCGCCAGAAACTGGATCCCCACGGCAATCCCCACCATGGTGTTGCCGAAGCCCAAATCATGGTGCACAAAAAGCGGTATCACCGGCAGCGGTAATCCCACGGTCATATAGGTCAGAAAGACGGAAAAGGTAATACGAAATAGCGAAACATTCGCTGATTGAGTTGTTGCTGTGACAGTCGCTGCGGACATGCTTTACTCCAGTTCGCAGAGTAAGGCGAGGTGATAGCCACGCCCCCTCCACCTGATGATCAGGGTTTAGGTGCGTTGGATGACGTTAAACGCTTACGCATAATCGGGGAGATTAATGTTCCGCAGCAGTTTGCCTGCCGGGCCCTGGTGCTGTCAAGAAGACAAAAAGGGAGCCGGTTGGCTCCCTTTTATGCATCAGTTGGCATTACGCCGCTGGATTACGCGTTGTGTTTACGCATCACCAGCGTGGCGTTGGTGCCGCCAAAACCAAAGCTGTTAGACATAACAGTCGTCAGTGCAGACTCGGTTGGTTTGGTGACGATGTTCAGACCTGCAGCCTGCTCATCCATCTCGTCGATATTGATGCTTGGTGCAATAAAGCCGTGTTCCAGCATCAGCAGAGAGTAGATGGCTTCCTGCACGCCAGCGGCACCCAGAGAGTGGCCGGTCATCGCTTTGGTCGCGGAGATAGCCGGGCTGTGGTCACCGAATACTTCACGGATAGCGCCCAGTTCTTTCACGTCGCCCACCGGAGTAGAAGTGCCGTGGGAGTTCAGGTAGTCGATTGGGGTATCCACACCGGCCATCGCCTGCTTCATGCAGCGCACCGCGCCTTCACCAGACGGAGCAACCATGTCAGCGCCGTCAGAGGTTGCGCCGTAGCCAACTACTTCAGCGTAGATGTGCGCGCCGCGGGCCAGAGCGTGTTCCAGCTCTTCAACCACGACCATACCGCCGCCGCCGGCGATAACGAAACCGTCACGGTGTGCATCATAAGTACGGGAAGCTTTGTCCGGCGTTTCGTTATATTTGGTGGACAGAGCGCCCATCGCGTCGAATTCACAGGCCATTTCCCAGCACAGCTCTTCGCCGCCGCCAGCAAACACGATGTCCTGTTTGCCCAGTTGGATCTGCTCAACCGCGCTGCCGATACAGTGCGCAGAAGTCGCACATGCAGAGCTGATGGAGTAGTTCACGCCGTGAATTTTGAACGGGGTCGCCAGGCAGGCAGAAACGGCAGAAGCCATCGCTTTGGTCACCACATAAGGACCCACTGCTTTCAGGCCACGCGGGCTACGCATGGCATCTGCGCCAAACACCTGAGATTTAGAAGAACCGCCGGAACCAGCAATCAGACCGACGCGAGGGTTGTTTTGATACACCTCTTCTTTCAGTCCTGCATCTTCGACAGCCTGCTGCATTGAGAGATAAGCATAGATAGAGGCATCGTTCATGAAACGGACCACTTTGCGGTCGATGAGACCCGTGGTGTCCAGTTTGACGTTACCCCATACGTGGCTACGCATACCAGAATCTTTGAATTCTTGAGAGAAAGTGATCCCCGAGCGTCCTTCACGCAGAGATTCCAGGACTTCCTGCTGGTTGTTACCGATGCTGGAAACGATGCCCAGGCCAGTAATCACTGCACGTTTCATTCAATACCTCTATAAAGTCATGCTATTTTAAGTTTCGAGTCGCACAATAGCGTACACTTGTACGCTGAACAAGTCCGATCAGACAAATTAAGCATAAATTTGCGCCGTCCGGCACACATCGTTAAGATCGTTGCACGCCTTGAGATTCGAGTAACTTACGTGAAACAAAACGCCATACAACCTGCCAACCTGGAATTCAATGCTGAGGGTACACCTGTTTCCCGAGACTTCGATGATGTGTACTTTTCCAATGACAATGGTCTGGAAGAGACACGCTTCGTTTTTCTCGGCGGCAACCGCCTCAGCGAGCGCTTTCCGGTGCATCCGCACCCGCTGTTCATCGTCGCCGAAAGCGGGTTTGGTACGGGTCTCAATTTCCTGACCCTGTGGCAGGCGTTTGACGTTTTTCGCCGCGACAACCCCGACGCTACCCTGCAAAGATTACATTTCATCAGTTTTGAAAAATTTCCGCTGACCGCCGCCGATCTGCAGCGCGCGCATGCCCACTGGCCCGAACTGGCGCCGTGGGCCGAACAGCTGCAGGAACAGTGGCCGCTGCCGCTCGCGGGCTGCCACCGCTTGCTGCTCGACGACGGACGGGTGACGCTGGATTTGTGGTTCGGGGATATTAATGAACTGACCCACGAGCTTGACGACTCGCTGAATCAGCAGGTCGACGCCTGGTTTCTCGATGGCTTCGCCCCGGCGAAGAATCCGGACATGTGGACCCCGACGCTGTTTTCTGCGATGGCCCGTCTGGCAAGGCCGGGCGGCACTCTGGCGACGTTTACGTCCGCCGGTTTTGTGCGTCGCGGTCTGCAGGACGCCGGCTTTACCATGCGCAAATGCAAAGGTTTTGGCCGCAAACGCGAAATGCTCGTCGGCGAGATGACGCAGACGCTGAATGTCCCGGTACGTACGCCCTGGTTTGCCCGTACCGGCAGCCAGCAGCGCGATGTGGCGATTGTCGGTGGCGGCATCGCCAGCGCCCTGCTCGCTCTCGCCTTGCTGCGCCGTGGCTGGAAGGTCAGCTTATACTGCGCCGATCAAGCCCCAGCCGAAGGCGCCTCGGGCAACCGTCAGGGGGCGCTCTACCCGCTGCTGACCCAGCACGACCCGGCGCTGGCGCGCTTCTTCCCGGCCGCATTTACCTTTGCCCGTCGCCTGTATGACGCGCTCCCGGTGATGTTTGACCACCAATGGTGCGGCGTCACCCAGCTTGCCTGGGATGAAAAGAGTGAACAGAAAATCGCGCAGATGCTGTCGATCGGGCTGCCGGAAGGTATCGCGATGGCGGTGAATGCCCAGACCGTCGCGCAGGACACGGGAGTGGACACCGGCTGCGGCGGAATCACCTATCCCGCCGGCGGTTGGCTGTACCCGCAGCAGCTCACGGCCGAACTGTTTGCGCTGGCCGCCATCCGCGGATTGCGTACGCACTATGGCGTTAACGTCTCGACCCTGAGCGCCGACCATGACGGCTGGCAGCTTAACCACCAACATCAGCATGGGGTGGTGGTACTGGCCAACGGCCATCAGCTCACCGGTTTCTCCCAGACCGAGCATCTGCCAGCCTATCCGGTGGCGGGCCAGGTCAGCCATATCCCCACTACGCCAGGGCTGGCGGCGCTGCGTCAGGTCCTGTGCTATGACGGCTACCTGACGCCGCAGAATCCCCATAATCAGCAGCACTGCATCGGCGCCAGCTATCACCGCGGGCAGAGCACCCCGGCTTTCAGCGCCGAGGACCAGCAGCACAACCGGCAACGGTTGATTGACTGCTTCCCGCAGGCGGCGTGGGCAAAAGAAGTAGATGTCAGCGGCAATGAGGCCCGCTGCGGCGTGCGCTGCGCGACCCGCGACCATTTGCCGATGGTGGGCAATGTCCCGGATTATGACGCCACCTTGACACAGTACGCGACGCTGGCCGAAGAGAAAGAGCAGGCGCCGACGGCACCGGTGCATCGCAATCTGTTCGTACTGGGCGCGCTGGGGTCACGTGGGCTGTGCTCCGCGCCGTTAGCGGCGGAACTTCTGGCGGCACAGATGAGCGGCGAACCGCTGCCGCTGGATGCAACCACCCTGGCGGGGCTGAATCCGAATCGTTTATGGGTAAGAAAACTGCTGAAGGGAAAGGCGGTGAAGTAAGCCGCAGGAGCGTCTGGCTGGCGATGACTCAATTGGTGCAGCGCGGCGCCGGCGCGATACCCGGCGTCGCACCACCCGGCCAGATCCTCAGGCCGGGCGTTCAGCGGCAGTTAGTGGGTTGCGCGCTGATATAAACTGTCCCACATCCCCTGAACCAGGATCTGGTCCGGCGGCGAGAGTTCACCGGCGCCGATCGCTTTCTCCAGGCTGCGAACGACCTGATCGTTGATCGCTTTCGCAGAGTGGTCGTCCCCTCCTTCCAGCTCGGCAACCGCCAGTGTCAGGTGGCCGCGCAGATAGCCGCTGGCAAACAGTTCATCATCACTGGCGTGGTCTACCATTTCATCGATCAGTGCCAGAATGCGTGATTCAAACTCCGCGAGCATTGTCTTTCCTCTTCTAGTGTCAAACGTGGCGTTAGTGCAGGTCTTCCGGCCACGGGAATTGTTCTGCCGTCAGTGGCGGCGTCTGATAATAATCTTGTAAGGCCCGGATAAAGCGCGCCGGGCGCTCAGGGATCCCTTGCTCAAGCAGGGTCATCACCTGTGCATGAACGCGGCGCTGGAAGGCGATGCGATCGGGCTCAAAGTCCCCTTCCAGGTTGTCGCAGCTGACGTTAAACGGAAAACCTGCCGCGACGCAAAACAGCCAGTCAAAGGCCTGAGGCTTGACTTCCACCTCTTCGAACTTGCACTGGGTCATCGCGTCACGACCATCCGGGCAGTACCAGTAACCGAAATCAACCTGTTCGCGACGTGCCTTGCCCGCGATACACCAGTGGGAAATCTCATGCAGTCCGCTGGCATAAAAGCCGTGGGCAAAGACGATACGGTTATAGGACACGTCGTTGTCTGCCGGAAGATAGATCGGTTCGTCATCGCCTTTAATCAGACGGGTATTAAAATCGTCGGCAAAGCAGCCGTCAAAAATCGCGATCAGCTGCTGATAATGGTGTTGCTGTTGCATTAATGAATTCCCAACCACTGAAGAATTTCAGCCCCGTGGCTGTCATAAAGAAGTTTCGCGCTCATCACGGCGGAGACAACCACAATCATCGGACGAATCAACGATTGTCCTTTACTCAATACCAGCCGTGAACCGGCACGGGCGCCAATAAACTGCCCCGCCATCATCACGAACCCGGTGGCCCAAATCACTTTGCCGCCAATGATAAACAGCAGCAGCCCGCCGACGTTGGAGGTGGCGTTCAGTACTTTGGCATGGGCGGTTGATTTGGCGAGGTTAAACCCGGCCAGCGTGACGAAGGCCAGCGCATAGAAAGAACCGGCGCCCGGCCCAAAGAAACCGTCATAAAAGCCCACACAGCCGCCGGCAATCAGGGCAAACGGCAGGCCATACAGGCGACGCTGGCGGTCTGCTTCACCTAATCTCGGCATCAGCAGGAAGTACAGGCCGATGCCGATCACCAGCACCGGCAGGATCTGGCGCAGAATATCGGACTGGACGTGCTGCACCAGCAGCGCGCCGGCAGTCGAGCCGATAAAGGTCATCAGGATATTTAGCTTCTGGTCGGCCAGATTCACCACCTTGCGGCGAATAAAATAGAGCGACGCCGAAAGCGACCCGCCGCAGGCCTGCAGCTTGTTGGTCGCCAGCGCCTGCGCCGGAGGTAGCCCGGCAGCCATCAGCGCCGGGACGGTCAGCAGTCCACCGCCGCCCGCCAGCGAATCAATAAACCCAGCCAGAATAGCCACGAAAAAAAGCACCACCAGTACCATCGGTGACACCATAAACAGGTCAACAAAGCTTTCCATTACAGCACGTGCTCATCCAGTAGTGCCTGGCAGGAAGGCGGCAACGGCGGCGGCGTCTTCTTCACAGGAGAGGTGGTTCCAGGTTTTGATGGTTCAAACCAGCTTTGCAACTCGGCGCCGCAGCCATCACCTGCCGGTGGTGGGGCCTGCTCTTCGCACTCCAGGCTGCCCGCCGGGCAACGCAGACGCACGTGCATGTGCGCCCGATGCTGGAACCACGGCCGCACTTTGCGTAGCCAGTCACGATCCTGACCGGCGTCGAGGCACAGCTGCTGCTTGATAGCCGGGTTAACAAAAATGCGTGTGACGTCGTTATCTTCTGCCGCCAGTTTAATCAGGTTGCTGATTTGCGGGCTCCACAGCGACGGCACCACGCGCTTACCGTCGCGGGCAACCAGATCCAGCGCCTGTGGTTTCAGCAGCTGAGTCGAGCTCCAGCGGATCTGCGGGAGTTGGAGGAAGATATCGACATCCAGCCCGCTTTGATGGCTGGCATGACCGCCGTTAAAGCGCCCGCCCGCCGGCATCCCCATGTCGCCAATCAGCAGCGTACCCATGCCACGGCTATGCACCTGGTTGCCCAGACGCTGGATAAACTGCACCAGATCCGGATGACCGAAATAGCGACGCTGATCGGTACGCATGACCTGGTAACTGGCCGAGTTGAGCGGCAGCCCCTGCGCCCCCACGATACAGCCGTTCGCAAAGGCGCCGATAGACTGCGCGCTGCCGGCGATCGGCTGGGAGATTTTTTGCCACGGCGTTGCCGCGAGGCTGGCAGAGCTGGCGACAAGCGCCAGCAGAGCGATAACGGTTTTTTTCATCGATTACCAGCGTGGAATTGATGTCGTCACGTCGCCATTTTGTGCGCGTTGACGCATAAAGTGATCCATTAAGACGATCGCCAGCATCGCTTCAGCGATCGGCACCGCACGAATGCCTACACAAGGATCGTGGCGCCCTTTGGTGATCATCTCGACTTCGTCACCGAAACGGTTAATCGTATGTCCCGGTACGGTAATGCTGGAGGTCGGTTTTAGCGCGATATTGGCGACGATCTGCTGACCGCTGCTGATACCACCCAGAATGCCGCCCGCATGGTTGCTCTGGAAGCCGGCTTTGGTGATTTCATCGCGGTTTTGACTGCCGCGCAGTTTGACCACCTCGAAACCATCGCCGATTTCCACGCCTTTGACGGCATTGATGCTCATCATCGCGTGAGCAATGTCGGCATCCAGACGGTCAAATACCGGCTCGCCGAGCCCGGCAGGTACGCCGTCGGCAATCACGGTGACTTTTGCCCCGATGGAGTCGCCCTCTTTTTTCAGGCCACGCATCAGTTCATCCAGCGCGTCGATCTTCTCCGGGTCCGGGCAGAAGAAGGGATTCTGTTCAACCTGATCCCAGTCTTTTATCGCCAGCGGAATATCGCCCATCTGGGTCAGACAGCCGCGGATAACAATCCCGAATTTTTGCGCGAGGTATTTCTTGGCAATGGCGCCAGCGGCGACGCGCATCGCGGTTTCACGCGCCGAAGAGCGACCGCCCCCGCGATAGTCGCGCAGGCCATATTTTTGCTCATAGGTGTAGTCGGCGTGTCCCGGGCGGAACACATCTTTGATCGCGCCGTAATCCTGCGAGCGCTGATCGGTATTTTCGATCAGCAAACCAATGCTGGTGCCGGTGGTGACACCTTCGAATACCCCGGACAGAATCTTCACCTGATCCGGTTCACGGCGCTGGGTGGTGTAGCGCGACGTTCCCGGACGGCGACGGTCCAGATCGTGCTGCAGATCGGCTTCGGTCAGCGGAATGCCTGGCGGCACTCCGTCAACGATACAGCCCAGCGCCAGCCCATGCGATTCGCCAAAGGTGGTGACGCGAAAGAGTTGTCCAATTGTGTTTCCTGCCATCACGGCTCCGTCATGTTTGCGTGTTGTTTTTAGTCTTTATAAATGCCGAAATGCGCGCGGGCAGCGATCAGCTGTGATTTGGTCAGCATGAAGACGCCATCCCCGCCATTATCAAACTCGAGCCAGGTAAACGGCACGTCCGGATACTGCTCAATCAGATGTACCATGCTGTTACCGACTTCACAAATCAGAATCCCGTCGTCGCTGAGATAATCCGGTGCGTTGCCGAGGATGCGGCGCGTCAGCTTCAGGCCATCGCTGCCGGAGGCCAGACCCAGCACCGGCTCGTGGCGATATTCACCCGGCAGATCGGACATATCTTCTTCATCAACGTACGGCGGGTTGGTGACGATCAGGTCGTACTGCACTTTCGGCAGGTCGCGGAACAGATCGGAACGAATCGGCGTCACCTGGTGGATCAGGCCGTGCGCTTCGACGTTTTGTTCAGCAACGGCCAGCGCGTCGATGGAAATATCCACCGCGTCCACTTCCGCTTCCGGGAAGGAGTAGGCGCAGGCAATCGCAATGCAGCCGCTGCCGGTGCACATGTCGAGAATATGCTGTGGCTGATGGTCAATCAGGCCGGAGAAGTGGTTATTGATCAGTTCGCCAATCGGGGAGCGCGGCACCAGCACCCGCTCATCAACGAAGAACTCGTGGCCGCAGAACCAGGCTTTATTGGTCAGGTAAGCCACCGGGATACGTTCGTTGATACGACGGATCACGCGTTCAACAATGCGGTGTTTTTCACTGGATGTCAGACGGGCGGTATGCATGTCCTCCGGGATATCCAGCGGCAGGTACAGCGAAGGCAGCACCAGCTGTACCGCTTCATCCCACGGGTTATCGGTCCCATGGCCATACCAGATATTCGCCGCGCTAAAGCGGCTGACAGCCCAACGCAACATGTCCTGAATGGTATGCAGCTCATTGACTGCTTCATCAACAAAAATTTTATCCACGCCATCCTCCAGGACACGCTATACGGTAATTTCGGCGGCTAGTTTGCCACGAAGACGGCGATAAATCAGCATTCTTACGTCGGGCCGGCGGGGAAAAATACGTTTTGCTTGCCTGAACAGAGGC
This sequence comes from Enterobacter sp. JUb54, assembly GCF_014298075.1. Taxonomy (GTDB): domain Bacteria; phylum Pseudomonadota; class Gammaproteobacteria; order Enterobacterales; family Enterobacteriaceae; genus Klebsiella; species Klebsiella lignicola. The sequence goes on along the minus strand of NZ_CP060418.1, from coordinate 194,680 downwards.
CGAGTCGGGTAAACTAGCGAAAAGAAATGATGAGAGTGGGCAATGAAAAAGAAAACATCGCTAAGCGACGAGGATCAGGCGCTGTTCCGTCAGCTAATGACCGGTACCCGTCAGATTAAGCAGGACACGATCGTTCACCGCCCGCTGCGCAAGAAAATCACCGACGTACCGCCCAAGCGTTTACTGCAGGAGCAGGTGGATAACAGCCACTATTTTTCGGATGAGTTTCAGCCGCTGCTGAATAGCGAAGGGTCGGCAAAATACGTCCGCGCTGATGTAAGCCATTTTGAGCTGAAAAAACTGCGCCGCGGGGATTATTCGCCGGAGCTGTTCCTCGATCTGCATGGCTTAACCCAGCAGCAGGCCAAGCAGGAGCTGGGGGCGCTGATCGCCGCCTGTCGTCGGGAGCATGTTTTTTGCGCCTGCGTGATGCACGGTCATGGCAAGCACATTCTCAAGCAGCAAACGCCGCTGTGGCTGGCACAACATCCGCATATTATGGCGTTTCATCAGGCACCAAAAGAGTACGGCGGAGACGCCGCACTGCTGGTACTGATTGAGGTGGAAGAGTGGCAACCGCCGGAGCTTCCGTAATACGGATGCTCCGGAGGGAGATTAGATAGCTTTTGCCATCTTCAGATTGCAGGGGCTCATCTGCCAGGTAAACTCACCTTTGCCGTCCGCATCCAGCGTGACGCAGGCAATGGCCGACGTTGTAAACATCGGGGGAGTTTCTCCCGGACACAGCTCTGAGACGAGATACCCCACCAGCGGCAGGTGCGAAACGACCAGCACCGTTGAGACACCTTCATTTGCCAGCGTCTGAAGCCAGGCGTTGACCATGCCCACATCGCCACACGGCGTGAGCTCCGGCATCACGTCGACATTTTCAGGCAGGTTCATGCACTCTCTTACCACATCCAGCGTCTGTTGTGCACGCAGGTAAGGACTCACCAGAACCCGTTCAATATCCACTTTCTGGCCTTTCAGCCAGGTTGCCATCTGACGGGATTCATCACAACCACATACGGTTAATGGACGAACCGAGTCACTGGCTGCATCGAGGGCAGCGTCGCCGTGACGCATGATAAAAACTTGCATATTGCACCGCTTTTGTTAACCAGAAGCACCGCAGTCTTACCTGCATAGAAAGCACGCAGTCGACCCGGTGGCCGGGCATTGTGCCTGATTCATCCAACGAATGAAACGCTGTTTTTTACCTCAATGGCGTAAGTATAGTCAATGATCGTTTACAAAACAGCCAACCAACAGCGTCGTTCATCGCCGGAATTATCTTCTTTGACCAAAACTTAGGTCGTCCGTTCGCCAGTGGGCCAAAAGGTTGCCCCCTGCTCGGCCATGCGCAATAAATTTTCACATGGTGTAAAACGTGGACCGTACTGAGCGGCCAGACGTTGCAAGATGGCAACAACTTCACCCGCGCCGAGCGTATCCATATAACGGAACGGGCCGCCAAGGAACGGCGGGAAGCCAATACCAAACACCGCACCGATGTCGCCATCGCGTGCGCTGCGAATCACCTGCTCATCGAAGCAACGCGCGGCTTCGTTAAGCATCATCATCACGCAACGCTCGGTAATCTGCTGCGCGGATAAACGCGCCTGCGGGGCAGAAACACCCAGCAGCGAATAAACGGCGGCATCAGGTCGTTTTTTGCTTGTACGCCCTTTTGTCTCATAAAGATAGAAACCACGGCTATTTTTTCTACCTTTGCGATCGTCCTTCAAGATCGCATCAATGATATTTGCAGGCGGACTAAAACGTTCTCCCCAGGCAGACTCCAGAACCGGGATAATTTTGGTGCCGGTATCGATCCCGACCTCGTCCAGTAACTGAATGGGCCCCACCGGAAAACCGAACTTCACCAACGACTTATCGATATGTTCAATGGGCTCACCTTCTGTCAGCAAGCGCATCGCCTCGTTGACGTAAGGCGCCAGAATACGGTTCACGTAGAAGCCCGCTTTATCGGCCACCACAATCGGGGTTTTGCCTTGCAGTTTGGCCAGTTTCACCACCGTCGCTATCGTTTGCTGATCGGTATTTTGGTGAGGGATCACTTCGACCAGCGGCATTTTTTCGACCGGGCTAAAGTAATGCAGACCAATGACCTGCTGAGGCCGCGCGGCCTGGGCCGCGATATCGCCGATCGGCAGTGACGAAGTGTTTGAAGCGAAGATAGTCTCCGGGCCGCAGTGCGCTTCGACTTCTGCCACCATCTGCTGTTTCAGCGCTAAATCTTCAAATACGGCTTCAATCACCACATCACGATGGGCAAATCCTTGATAATCCGTGGAACCTGACATCAGCGCTAGCTGGCGATCCCGCTCGCTGGCCCGCAAATAGCGACGACGAACCTGCTTGTCGAGCAGCTCCCAGCTGTATTTCAACGCATGATTGATGCCACGGGTCTGAATATCTTTGATACGCACCGGCAGCCCGCCTTTGCTGGCGGTCACATAAGCAATCCCCCCGCCCATCAGACCGCCGCCGAGGATCCCGATACTGCGTAACGGGGCGGCCTGCGCATCGGCTCCGCGATCTTTCTTCAGATCCGTACTGGCGAAAAATATCGAGCGTAAAGCTTGCGACTGCGGCGTCATTGCCAGCTCACCAAAGGCGCGCGCCTCCTCGGCGTAGCCGCTGCTACAGCCGTGGGCTAACCCATTTTCAATGACCTGCAGAATACGTTCGGCAGCAGGATAGTTGCCCTGCGTTTTCTGCCGCGTCTTTTTCCCCACCAAATGGAACAGCAGGCTGCGCCCCAGCGGCCCGGCCAGCACCCGCTCGCGTACCGGCACATTGCGGCTGGCCGGACGCTCTTTCAGCGCCAGCTCAACCGCCGTCTGCAGCAGGATAGCCTGCGGGACCACATCATCGACCAGGCCCGCCTTGAGCGCCTGTCGTGGGCGAAGCTGTTTACCGGTCAGGATCATCTCCAACGCGCTGCTGACGCCAATCAGACGCGGGAGTCGTTGAGTACCGCCGGAGCCCGGCAGCAGGCCCAGCTGCACCTCCGGCAGGCCTAAGCGCGTTTTGTCATCGTCGCTGCACACCCGGCCATGACAGGCCAGCGCCAGTTCGAGACCGCCGCCGAGGCAGGCGCCATGAATCGCGGCAATCACCGGGATCGTCAGGCCGTGGATCTCGGCCATAATCTGCTGTCCCTGGCGAGCCAGGGCTTCAGCTTCTTGTGCGCTGGTACAGCGGGCAATCATGTTGATATCCGCTCCGGCAATAAAGTTGTCCGGTTTGGCGGAAATCAGCACCACGCCGCGCAGGGATTTATTGTCGCGGATCTGGCGAACGATCGCCCGTACCTGCTGGCCAAACTCCGCCTTCAGGGTGTTCATCTTTTCACCCGGCGTGTCGATGGTGATCACCGCCACGTTGTCCGGGCGAATATCAAGCGTAAATGCCGATGCCATTTCCATTATTCGGCCTCCAGAATCATCGCCGCGCCAAGCCCGCCCGCCGCACAGGCGGTGACCAGACCAAATCCACCACCTCTGCGCCGCAGTTCATGCAGCGTCTGAGTGATCATTCGCGCGCCGGTGGCGGCGAAGGGGTGCCCGTAAGCGATGGAACCGCCCAGCACGTTAAATTTGCTCTCATCCACTTCCCCGGTGGCCTGCGAGCGGCCCAGGACTTCGCGGGCGAAACGGTCGCTGGCAAGACATTGCAGATTCGCCAGCGTTTGCGCAGCAAAAGCTTCATGCATGTCGATCAACGTTAAATCAGCCAGCGTCAACCCCGCCCGCTCCAGCGCCAGCGGCGTTGACCAGGCCGGCCCCAGGAGCATGTCCTGGCGCACATCAATGGCGGTAAAGGCGTAGCTGCGCAGGTAGCCCAGCGGGGTTAATCCCAGCGATCTGGCGCGGGATTCGGTCATCATGATGACTGCCGCCGCGCCGTCGGTTAACGGCGTACTGTTGGCGGCGGTGACCGTCCCATGCTTGCGATCGAATGCCGGCCGTAACTTTTGGTAATCAGCCAGAGTTGAATTTTTACGAATGTTGTTGTCATTTTCCAGCGGCTCGCGGAACGGCGGCGCATAGGCGGTCATCACTTCTGCCGCTAGCTTGCCCTCTTCCCAGGCTTTGGCGGCCAACTGGTGTGAACGATGCGCCAGCGCATCCTGCTGTTCGCGGGTAATGCCCCAGCTTTTCGCCATCTGCTCCGCGGTATCGCCCATGCGTAATCCGGTCGAATATTCCGCCACCGCGGGCGGTACCGGTAAAAGATCGCGCAGACGTAGCCGGGAGAACAGCTTCAGGCGCTGTCCGAGGGTTCGTGCTTTATTGGCGTCCACCAGCGTGCGGGCCAGTTTTTTACTGACGCCGATAGGTAATACGGAGGAAGAGTCAGCACCGCCGGCAATACCGGCGTTGATAGTCCCGGCCATCAGGCTTTCCGCCACGTTGGCAACGGCCTGAAAACTGGTGGCGCAGGCGCGGCTCACGCTGTAGGCATCGGTGTGCACGCTCATGCCGGTACCAAGCACAATTTCGCGAGCAATATTAGGAGCTTCCGGCATCTGAACCACCTGGCCAAACACCAGTTGTTCAATCATTTCCGGGGGGATGTCGCTGCGAGCCAGCATTTCACTGATGACCATTTTTCCCAAATCGACGGCGGGAACACCGTGAAATACCGTTGCCTGACGGGCAAACGGGGTACGTAAACCGCTGACAATGGCAATGCGATCGCCCTGACGGGTGACAAGCGGTAATGCCTGACTCATGACTTTCCCCTGTTAACCGATAAAACCAAGTGGTCTGACCTGATAACAGTTTTAACTAATTTTTTACATTAAGCCAATCGGTGAAGAGAAAAAGTGGGAGCCAAAACACATTGAATGGAAAAGAGAACGCCCCGCAGATGGGGGCGTTGGGGGAATTAACGCAGGCCGAGCTGGAAAATCAGGGTTTCAGCTTCGCAGCTGAAAACAAAATCGATGTCCATCTGTACGCCGCCTTCGACATCAGTAAATGTCGGGGTGATTTTGCACGGCTCAGACTCCACGCCACGGGCTCTTTCAGTCAACGCAGCAAGCGTTTCGTCTGCTTCAGCGCGGTTGGCAAACACGCGGCTGTAAGAGGCGGTGCAATCGGTGTTGTCCATAATGGTGCCAACATCCATACAGCAGCAAACCGGGGTTTCATCTGCACTAACTTTACTCATCGTAGATTTCCTCTGTATATGCACTCAATGGTGCCAGACAATTAATATGCTTATTTTACGCCCGGCCGGGGGCTGCCTCCAGTCGTTAATGACAACAAAAGTCCTAAGTGACCGAAATCACACTTAAAAATGATCCAAAACAAGAAATACCCGCTTTGGCTAATACCTGTGGGGGCAAATTTGCCAGCTGGATCGCTTTTTTCGCATCACAATTGAAAAATCTCATAAACAAACTTGCAACATCTCATCTGGTCAGACCTATACTCAGCGCACTGGTCTGATTTCTCTGTCGTAAAGCAGACCCTACACTTCGCGCTTCTGTTACGGCATGTAACATAGTTTAAATAAAAATAACTCAATGAGGTTATGGGCATGAGCCAGAAAACCCGCTTTACCCAATCTGCCCTCGCAGTGGCTGTAGCACTTGTTTCAACACAGGCCTGGTCAGCAGGCTTTCAGTTAAACGAATTCTCTTCATCAGGCCTTGGTCGTGCCTATTCCGGTGAAGGTGCAATTGCTGACGATGCGGGCAACGCCAGCCGTAACCCAGCGCTGATTATGATGTTTGATCGCCCGACAATGTCTGCGGGCGCCGTGTTTGTCGATCCGAATGTTAATATTTCCGGCACCTCCCCGACGGGGAAAAGCCTGAATGCGGATAACATTGCGCCAACCGCGTGGGTGCCAAACTTCCACTTTGTTTCCCCGATTAACGATCAGTTCGGTTGGGGGGCGTCAATTACCTCTAACTATGGCCTGGCCACTGAGTATGCTGACGATTATGCAGCCGGTAGCATGGGCGGAAAAACAGACCTCACCACCGCTAACTTCAACCTGAGCGGCGCCTATCGCCTGAACAGCAACTGGAGTTTTGGTTTAGGGTTTGATGCGGTCTATGCGAAAGCGAAGATCGAACGCTATGCGGGCGATTTAGGGCAAATCGTTGCGGGCTCTGGCGCACTGCCGCCGCAGCTGGCAGGCCCGGTATCGCAGATTCCTGCCGATACGCAAATTGCTCACCTCAACGGCAACGCCTGGGGCTTTGGCTGGAACGCCGGTATTCTGTATGAAATTGACAAGAATAACCGTTACGGCTTCACCTACCGTTCAGAAGTCAAAATCGACTTTGATGGTAACTACAAGAGCAGCTTACCGTCAGCCTACAACCAGATCCTCGGTAACTTCGGCCTGCCGGCGGGCACCAACGGTCAAACAACCGATGGTTCTCTGACCCTGAACCTGCCAGAAATGTGGGAGCTGTCCGGTTATAACCGCGTGGCGCCACAGTGGGCCGTTCACTATAGCCTGACCTACACCAGCTGGAGCCAGTTCCAGGAGCTGAAAGCCACCGGCAGCAATGGCGAGACGCTGTTCTATAAAGATGAAAGCTTTAAAGACGCCTATCGCATCGCGCTGGGGACCACCTATTACTATGACGATAACTGGACCTTCCGTACCGGTATCGCCTTCGATGATAGCCCGGTTCCGGCAAGCACCCGTTCTATTTCCATCCCGGATCAGGATCGTCTGTGGCTGAGCGCGGGTACCACCTACGCCTTCAACAAAGATGCTTCCGTTGACGTGGGTGTGTCTTACATGCACGGTCAGCACGTCGAAATTAAAGAAGGTCCTTACACCTTCCGTTCAGAAGGTACCGCGTGGCTGTACGGCGCGAACTTCAACTACCGCTTCTGATAATCTGACGATATAAAAAAGGGTGAACATCATGTTCACCCTTTTTATTTTCTCGCGATGGCTTACTGCGAATCGATATCTTTCAGATCGTCCTGAATCGCCTGAGCGTTCGGGTTATCGGCCGGCGTGAGTTTACCGCCGTTGGCGATAAAGTCATGACGCTGGAAGTACGCTTCGCGCATCAGGATATACGGGTCGGACGACTGGCGCAGCAGGCCGTCAGAATCCAGCAACTGAGCACGGGTCTCGATCCCTTCAACCGCCCACTTACCGATCGACATCGGCCAGGTCAGCCAGGAGAGCACCGGGTACAGGCCATCCGCCATATCACCGCCCTCATCACGCAGCGTGAAGCTGCCATAGAACGGCAGTTGTACATACGGACCATAGCCCACGCCATAGTGACCCAGGGTGCTACCAAAACGGTGCGGTTCAACACGCTGAAGTTTCGGGTTAGCCATACCGGCGACGTCGATCAGGCCGCCCATCCCCAGAAGGGTGTTCAGGAAGAAACGGGTAAAGTGCACCATTCCTTTATAGGGATCGCCCTGCAGGAAGTAGTTCGCCATCACCGCCGGCTCTTCCAGGTTGCTGGTAAAGTTACTCAGCCCGTTACGCGCTGGCTGCGGGACATAATCACGCCAGGCAACGGCAACCGGACGCAGCAGGTACGGGTCCATCACGTTGAAGTTGAAATCAAACATCGTGCGGTTAAACCCTTCAAGCGGGTCCGAACGCCCCTGTGTCCGATCGCCAGAGTTGGAACTGGCGCATCCCACCAGCAATGTGGCGCCAAGCGCGAGCGCCGACAGGCGAAAATTCATAGGTGTCTCCCTGTTAATTTTGGCTATTGCTGCGGGTTCTCCGGGGACGGCATCCTCCTTGAAGATCTCGCCCGAAACACATTGCAATCTGGTGCCTGCATTCAGCATAGCCTTTTTGGCATTATTGTTGCGACCCGATTCTATACATGTTTTGCAATATCCGTATTGCTAAACTTGCCATTACCTAAAAAATAGGAGGTTCTCCTGGACCAGGCGATGGAAATATCTCTACGCTTATGAGAGAGACATCGCTGGAGGACACAATATGGCGTCAGAACCGACATCTCACTCTCACCATGATAGCGAAGATATCGAAGTTGAGAGCGAGGAAAAACAGGATGGCAAAGAGATCGAGGTCAATGAGAAACGCCTGCCCTCCCGCGCCATGGCCACCCATGAAGAGATCCGCCAGGAAGGAGAAAAAGAGCTGGAGCGCGATGCGCTGGCGCTGCTGTGGTCTGCGGTAGCCGCCGGTCTGTCGATGGGAGCGTCGATGGTGGCAAAAGGGATATTCCATGTTCATCTGAGCGACGTTCCCGGCGGTTATTTGCTTGAGAACCTCGGCTATACCTTCGGGTTTGTTATTGTCATCATGGCCCGCCAGCAGTTGTTTACCGAAAACACCGTCACGGCAGTCCTGCCTATTATGCATAAGCCAACGCTCGGTAATTTTGGCCTGTTAATGCGTCTGTGGGGCGTAGTGCTGGCCGGGAATCTGATCGGCACGGCCATTGCCGCGTGGGCCTTTAACCTGATGCCGATATTTGACGATCCCACCCGCCAGGCATTCCAGGATATCAGCTTAAAGGTGATGGAAAATACGCCCATGGAGATGTTCGCCAATGCGATTATTTCCGGCTGGCTGGTCGCCACCATGGTGTGGATGTTCCCCGCAGCCGGCGCGGCGAAAATCGTGGTGATCGTGCTGATGACCTGGCTGATCGCGCTGGCCGATACCACCCATATTGTGATCGGCAGCGTCGAGATTTTTTATCTGATTTTCAACGGCTCGCTGCCGTGGCAGGAGTTTATCTGGCCCTTCGCGCTGCCGACGCTGGCGGGCAACATTTGCGGGGGGACGTTTATTTTTGCCCTGCTGAGCCATGCCCAGATTCGCAACGACATGAGCAACGAGAAAAAAGCGCGGCTCAAGGATGAAAAATGCCCCTAAGTGGCGACACTTTAAGCAGTCAACCCATAGATGCTTAACGTACAAGGAAAAAAACGCTATACTCCCGCCGCTTCGTCCCCTTAGTTAAATGGATATAACGAGCCCCTCCTAAGGGCTAGTTGCAGGTTCGATTCCTGCAGGGGACACCATTCTCCCTCGCTGCCCCTCGTGGAATCAGCATCATTGCAGCCTTGCTCCGCTACATCTTGTAGTGCTCTTTACTCAGACCGTGCTTTTTCATCCGCAGATAAAGCTTTTTGCGCGGGATTTGCAGATACTCAGCGACTTCATTAATCCTTCCCTGATGAATATTCAAAGCCTCAGTAATAATCTGCCGTTCAATTTCGTCGATGCGCCGATCCAGGGGCGTAGGTTCACTGACATGCATCTGGGGATTGGCCACTTCCGCCAGCGGTAAAACACCCACCGCAAACAATTCAGCAGCATTCGCCAGTTCACGGATATTATTTGACCATCCTCTGCGCAACATTCTTTTCAGAACTTCCCCCCCGACTTCGGGAACAGGATGATTAAGACGCTGGCAGGCCTTGTTTAAATAGTAATGAAATAAAGGCTCAATATCATCCAGCCGCTGTGACAAGGGCCGACAGAAAACTTGCGTCATGGCGAAACAGTAATAAAGCTCAGCAACAATATTATTGGCGGCGGCTAACTCAACAAGAGATGAATGACTGATACCAATCAAACGGAACGGACGCTGTTCCAGACTTTGCAGCTGCGCAAGTTGATATTGTTGCTCCCGGCTTAGATTCTCCGGACGACTCAATACCAGCGTGCCGCCATCGGCCTGGGCAACTACCTCCTGAAACATAGCCGTATTTTCAGGCATCACTTCATGGCAGATGAACGGCCCGCTGGCGTTGCGTCCTAGCTGATGGAGATAACGCGCGCCGGTCATACGCCCGGTTCCGGCTTCTCCGTGAAACCAGACGGCAATGTCCGTTTCGCTAAGTTGCTCCAGACGCTGCCGGTAGCGTTGCGTCCATTCGCTGCGCCCCACCAGCTCAACCTGTAACCTTTGCTGATGGCGTAAACGACGGGCTATAACCGACTTTCTGTGGCATAACGCGGTATCAACCAGGGCCAGTAATTTACCGGGTTCTACCGGTTTTTGCAGAAAATCCCATGCGCCTTTTTTCACCGCCTCTACTGCCATCGGAACATCGCCATGACCGGTAATTAATAAGACAGGCAACTGTTTATCATCGCGATGCAGCAGCGTCATTAAATCAATGCCAGAACATCCCGGCATGCAGACATCGCTAAGCACAATCCCAGGCCAGTCTTTCTGCATCCATTGCTGCGCGTCCAGCGGGTTATTACATACAAAAATACGATAACCCGCCTGTTCAAGCAGCAAGGTATAGGCATCCAGTACATCAGCATCATCATCAATCAGCAGAATGGAAAAATCGTTACTCTCCATCGTTTACTTCCGTCATTTTAAATTCCAGCACTACGCAGGCACTTTTTGTTAAGGTCGATGCCAGACGTAGCTCTCCCCCCATCTGCGCCATTAGCGAGACACAGATCGATAAACCAATGCCCAGCCCTACATCCTTACTGGTCGTAAAAGGCTTCAACAGCATCGGCAGCAAATGCTCAGGCCACCCGGGGCCATTATCGGCAATGAATACGCAGCGTGAATGACCATCAGTTTGCCATGTTACGGTAATTTCTGCGCCGCCAGGGCACGCATCCAGAGCGTTCGCCAGAATGTTCACCAGTACTTGCTGCAGGCGAACGTCCTCCCCACACACCCATGCATTTCTCTCGGGCAGAATCATCACTGCTTGTTGCGACTTATGGCGCATGGAGAGTAATTCCCAGGCCGCGGTAAAGGTTTGAGTTAAGTCGACAGGTTGCAACGCAAGATCCTGATCCGCACGCCGCGTGAATTGCCGCAAAGAGCGTATGATGGCGCCAATCCGGCTAACCACCCCTTCTCCTTTGAGCAAGGTGGTTTTGGCCTGTTCAGTCTGGCCCATATCGATAGCGCGGCCCGCAGTATAGAGATACATTGATAACGCATTCAGTGGCTGATTAATTTCATGAGCAAGCGTGGTCATGGTTTGCCCGACCATCGCCAGTTTTGCCGCCTGAATCAGTCCATCCTGCGTAGAGCGTAAATCCTCTTCAATGGCTTTACGCTCGGTAATTTCCTGCTCCAGCTGCCGTTTCTGGGAGTTTAACAGGCCAAGCGTATGCCGCAGTAAACCGGCAATTCGCCCGAGTTCATCCCGGCCATACACGGGAATATCAGTCGTCGTCGTGCCCAGCCCAATCTGCACAACTGCCTGATTCAACGCGGTAAACCGCTTAACCAATCGCGATCGAATAAAATAGTGGTTCAATGCCCATGCCAGTAAAAGTGCGAGAAATGTCGCCACCAGAATTAACCCGCCACTCACGCGAACAATCTGCTCCATTCGCTGATTAAACCGCTGCATTTGCTGATGACTATTGCCCAGCTGTGTTTCCAGCAATATCCGAAATCGCCCCAGCGTCGCTTCACGGGTGCGGCTGACATCAATGAGCGCTTTTTGCGCAGCAACATAATCACGCATGGTGTTGGGCATATTGCTTTTAACCATGCCGATTTCCAGCAGCTCATCGATGGTTTGTCGCAGAGTGATGGTGCTGGGCCAATCATCCAGCGCCCGTATATTTTCATCGGCCGTTTTTTTGAGATTCTCAAGATAGCGAATATGCGTCTCGACCAACATCTCGTAGTCATTCCCGGATTTCAGCTCGTTTAAGCGATCGCGAAGATCGTCAACAATCTGATTTTCAATTCGTGAGAGCGTATAGACCTGCTGTTGCTCATTCTGAACTTCCCGTGAGCGCTTCAGATATTGCGCGGTATCGCCCTGCCGGGTTTCTATTTGATCAAGCAGCGTTCCCTGTTGCCAGGTAAAATCCTGTACCAGCGAATGAAGTTCGGTCGTGAAATCATCATGCAGCCAATCAATCCTGGCGGAGAGTTCACTGACCTTTTCGCGCACCAGAAACATGTTATAGAGCGCCCTGTCCAGCTCGGACAACAATTTCCGGCTATCCTGCAAAATCATCGAAAGTTGCTGTTGCTCTTCGGGCGTCAGGCCCTGGCTGAGCCGCTCAATCTTATCTAATTGTTGGATAATCTGATTTCGCAACTGCAAACGCACCGTGGTGTTAGGTGCCAGTAAAAACTCGTTTAACTGATCGACGGCCAGATTTAAGCTTCCCTCAATCTGAAAAGCAGAATGGATACGCGGAAAATACTCATCAAGTGAATAACGGATCTGCGAACTTTGCTCATGCCATGAGTAAAGGCTGACGCTACTGACAATCAGAGTCAGAAGCGCCCCGATTAAAAACGCGCCGCGTAGGCTATTGCTGATGCTCATTTGCCGCAAACGTTGCAGCATCGACCGGCCCGTCATTTCAACTCTTCCAGTTTAGCGATCGCTTGTCGCTGGTTTTTCAGAAACCAAAGTTGCCATTCCATCATTTGTTGCTCTGCAAAACTTTTATTATCGAACTGCGCCAGCCAGGCTTCATCTTCACTGCTTGCAGGATCAACCGGCACGCGGGTGAGCAACGAACGAATTTCAGGCAAAGGACGTTTAAGCCGCGCTTCCGCACTGTGCAACGCCCGCCAGGCATCTTTTAATTGCGCGAGGCGAAAGCTAATCGCCGTATCAAACATGCGCTGTACCAACCGCTGACGTTTCAGTATCAGGCGATAGTTCAACGGCGGCTGATTCATCAACACAGCCTGCTGCGCGGCTCTTGGATTATCAGAACTCAGTGGCGTGACCGGGTATTTACCGGTATTGGCATCGGCGAGGATCAGTTGGCCTTCAGGGCTGAGCAGGTAACGAATGAAACGCCTTGCTTCACCTGCATGCTGGCTTTTCTTGAGCACCGCAACATAGGTAGGAGAGACCGCCGATTGAGGAAAATAGCTAAAGGTTAAATGCGGATCGTTTAAGAGTAAATTGGCATAGTTATCGATAACCGGGCCGGCCACGCCCAGCCCGCTCTTAATTTTATCGGCGACGCCAAAACTTCTCGATGAAATCGTCACCAAATTACCGGAACTCGCCAGCAGCGTTTCCCAGCCCTGGGCCCAGCCTTTTTGCTGCAACAGCGCTTCAATCATCAAATGGTTGGTATCAGACCGGGACGGGCTGCTCATCAGCAAAGCCCCCTGATAGTACGGCTGCATCAAATCATCCCAATCTGTGGGAGCGGGAAGATGGCGGGCTGCCAGCGCAGAGCGGTTAATTAACAGGCCAAACCCCGAGATCGCCACCGCAACGGAGGTGGAGCGAATCGACTCAGGCACCAGGCGTTGGCTGTTCCGGGGAACCTCTTCCAGCAGCGCAAGCTTTTGATGTTCTTGAAGATGCTGTAGCAGCATCGGTGAGGAGGTCAGAATGAGGTCGACATTTTCAGCACTGGAGGTATCCAGTAACTGCTCCAGAGAAGCGCTGGTACGGTTGAGCGTCCGAATCATCACGGAGTCGGGCTGCGTTTGCCAGCGCTGAATAATCCACGCGGTCGCACTGGGTGAAAACGTTGTCGCCATAACCAGTTCGCCATGTTGTGCCAGCGCCGGTCTGGAAAGCAGAACCAGCGATAATAAAACGCCGATTTTGCACAGTGCTCTGACCTGGTGACAAAACATGATTGTGATCCCTCTCATAAATTCCAATTTTCCGCGAAATAAAAATTGTGGCAAAACTTACCCGTTTTTAATTATCCGTAATGATGGCGGCGAACACGGAGTTATCTACGCAATCCTTGAGGATACGTAATAAGGATACCAGATGATGGTTGTCTAATTTGTTAATAGCCGCACAAGACCAAGCTAAATCTGATATCAAAAAGAATAATAACTCAGTCAGTCATTAATTATTGAGTCAAAAATGTCCAGTCGACTCACTAATTTGAGTCACTTTTGACACGTTACGTGAACTTGAAGGCAGAAGGTAATTACCGCACTCTTCATGTCTATTACTCCTGCCGTCTATATCAATTAAAAGTACAGGTGACAACATGTTATCAATATTTAAAACAGGACAAGCCGCAGATAAAATTCCTGCGGAGAAAGTTCAGGAAACCTATAGCCGATACCGTATGCAAGCATTGCTTAGCGTATTTTTAGGATATCTGGCGTATTATATTGTACGTAATAACTTCACACTCTCAACGCCTTATTTAAAAGAGCAATTAGATCTCAGCGCGACCCAGATAGGTTTACTCAGCAGCTGTATGCTTATTGCCTATGGTATCAGCAAAGGCGTAATGAGTAGTCTGGCAGATAAAGCCAGCCCGAAAGTATTTATGGCTGCGGGTTTGGTACTGTGCGCCATCGTCAACGTGGGCCTGGGCTTCAGTACCGCCTTCTGGATTTTCGCCGCGCTGGTTATTCTTAATGGTCTGTTTCAGGGGATGGGCGTTGGCCCCTCTTTTATTACCATTGCAAACTGGTTCCCTCGCCGGGAACGCGGGCGTGTAGGGGCCTTCTGGAATATTTCTCATAACGTCGGCGGGGGTATTGTCGCACCAATCGTTGGGGCCGGATTTGCTATTCTGGGCAGCGAGCACTGGCAAAGCGCAAGCTATATTGTTCCGGCCTGCGTCGCCGTCATTTTTGCATTAGTGGTGCTGGTGCTGGGTAAAGGTTCTCCGCGTAAGGAAGGTCTCCCCACGCTGGAAGAGATGATGCCGGAAGAAAAAGTGGTACTCAAAACTCACCCTACGACAAAAGCACCAGAGAATATGACGGCGTTCCAAATATTCTGCACCTACGTCTTACGCAATAAGAATGCATGGTACGTCTCACTGGTCGACGTTTTCGTCTACATGGTGCGATTCGGTATGATCAGCTGGCTGCCTATTTACCTGCTTACGGTCAAACACTTTTCCAAAGAACAGATGAGTGTTGCGTTCCTGTTTTTTGAATGGGCCGCGATCCCCTCTACGCTCCTGGCTGGTTGGTTATCCGACAAGCTCTTCAAAGGGCGTCGTATGCCACTGGCGATGATCTGCATGGCGCTGATTTTTGTTTGCCTTATCGGCTACTGGAAAAGTGAATCTTTGCTGATGGTCACTGTTTTTGCCGCCATCGTAGGCTGTCTGATTTATGTCCCGCAATTTCTTGCTTCTGTGCAAACAATGGAAATTGTACCCAGCTTTGCGGTGGGCTCCGCAGTGGGTTTACGTGGTTTTATGAGCTACATCTTTGGCGCCTCACTGGGTACCAGTCTGTTTGGCGTCATGGTTGATAAAATGGGCTGGCACGGTGGTTTTTATCTGCTGATGGGCGGGATTGTCTGCTGTATTTTGTTCTGCTATCTGTCTCATCGCGGAGCGCTGGAGCTCGAACTGCAGCGTAAAAAAGACGCTGAGGAAGCGTCCTCTCTGCAGCTGGCTGACGCCTGATTTTACATTCCTCGCAGGGAGGATTCCCTATACCTCCCTGCGCTACTTTTCTGCCCCCCGCCTCTATTTGTTATACATTTAATGCTCATAAGTTTTACATTTATCTTACAAATAAATAAACTTTCTTACGTTGTAGGCGCAGGCACTTCCCCTTCGGATTACCCACCATAACAACAGGATCTCAGGCGGCTAACGTCCTTAGCAGGATGATACGCCAGCCCACTGAGCAAAAAAGCGTTACACGATTGACTTTGTATGGGATGCACAATGGACGAACAAAAAAACAGAGGTGGAGGCGTGTTCTTTACGCTCTACCGCTTACTCTTCGTATTACTCAGTGTTGGCACTGGGCTGTTTTTAACCATCTGGGGCGGCAAGCTCCTGTCACTGGGCGGCAGCGCCTGGTATCTGATCGCCGGACTGGCGTATCTGGTTATCGCGGTAGGCTATCTGTTGCGTCGTAAATTTGCCCTCCCCCTTTCCATTATTACCTTTGTTTTAACCCTTATCTGGGCGCTCTATGAAGTGCAGTTCAGCTACTGGGGACTGATCCCGCGTCTGGTCGTTCCCGCGCTCTTATTAATGCTCGCCCTGTGGCTGACCACGACGCTTCCGGTTAAACGCACGCTGGTGCGCAACGCCAATCGCAGCGCAACGGTGATTCTTGTTGCCCTGCTGGCTACGCTGGTTTCAGCATTCTTCCCACACGGTGGCATTCATAATGGTGTTGTCGACACCCACGCAAGCAAAGAACCCACGCTGGTGCCCAAAAGTGATAACTGGGAATTCTTTGGCCGCGATGCCTCCGGTACGCGTTATGCGCCATACACGGATATCACGCCAGAAAATGTGAAAGACCTGAAAGTGGCGTGGACATACCACACCGGTCGCCGCTTAACCGGGCCGGGTATCGGTGTAGACGAAAACACGCCGCTGCAAATTGGCGACACTCTCTATTCCTGTACCCCGCTGAACGTGGTAACGGCTATTGATGCCGATACCGGTAAAGCCCGCTGGCGCTTTGATCCGCACGCGCAGACCGCAGAACATGTAACCTGCCGCGGTGTAGGTTATTACGATGCACAGAAAGATGACTCGCTGAACGCGCAAGAGAAAGCCAGCCCGGCGCTTCAGCAGTGCCCTCAGCGTATTATCATCTCTACCGTCGATGCCCGCCTGATTGCCCTGAACGCCAAAACCGGCGAGCTGTGCGATGGCTTTGGTGACAATGGCAGCGTCGATCTGAAACAGGGTATGGGCGATACGGAAAACAGCAAACGTTATCACCCAACGTCCATTCCGATGATCATGGGGCACATCGCCGTTATTGGTGGCTGGGTGCGTGATATCGTGCACGGTGAACCTTCAGGTGTTGTTCGCGCTTATGATGTCCGCACCGGCGATATCGTTTGGGCCTGGGATGTCGGCCAGCCGGAAAATATCACTGACCCGGAAAAAGCCCGCGCGTATACGCTGGAAACGCCCAACGTCTGGACGGTTCCAGGTTTCGATAAAGAGCTGAATCTGGTGTATCTACCTACCGGTAACGGCCCGCCAGACTACTGGGGCGGCGACCGTAACCAAGCCAAAGAGAAATACGGTTCATCTGTGGTAGCCGTTGATGCCAGCACCGGTGAGACCAAATGGGTCTTCCAGACGGTTCACCATGATATCTGGGACTACGATTTACCGTCTCAGCCGGTTCTGTTCCACATGAAGAACGAGAAAGGCGAAGAGATCCCGGTGCTGATTCAGACCACCAAAACCGGGCAGATCTACGTTCTTGACCGCCGCACCGGGAAACCGGTAACCAAAGTGGAAGAGATCCCTGTTCCGCATCAGGGCGCAGAGGGCGAACGCCTTTCTACTACTCAACCGTTCTCCACCGGGATGCCGCAACTGGGCGTTGACCCGCTGACCGAGAAATCAATGTGGGGCGTGACGCCGTTCGATCAGCTGATTTGTCGTATCGACTTTAAAGAGTCGACCTATCTCGGCATGTATACCCCACCGTCCGAAAAACCCTATATCGAATGGCCAAGCCTGCTGGGCGGCATGAACTGGGGTGGCATCACTATCGATGAGCGTACCGGTACGCTGTTCGTCAACGATATGCGTATGCCACTGCGGATGTCGCTGGTACGCCAACAAGATATGGCGAAATACCATGTGTCGACCGATGAAGTGCCTGGCTTTATGGGTACTGTTCGTCCTCAGGTCGCTGGCCCTTATGGCGGCGTACGTATCGATATTCTGCAATCCGCGCTGGGCGTACCCTGTAATACCCCGCCGTTTGGCACCATGAGCGCTATCGATCTGAATACGCGTCAACTAGTGTGGCAGGTGCCGCTGGGTTCCGTCGAAGATACCGGCCCGCTGGGCATGAAAACGCATATGCACATTCCGCTGGGAATGCCGACGCTGGGTGGCCCTACCTCAACAGCATCCGGTCTGGTGTTCTTTGCCGGCACACAGGATAACTACCTGCGTGCACTTGACTCGGCGACCGGTAAAGAGTTGTGGAGAGCTCGCCTGCCAGTTGGTGCTGTCGCCGCGCCGCTTATCTACAAATCACCGAAGACAGGGAAAGAGTACGTGGTTATTTCTGCAGGCGGTGCCAGCCACTCGCCGGATGTAGGTGACGACATTATCGCTTACGCGCTTGAAGATTAAGTTCTGACAGCCAAAAAGCCCGGCAGCGTTTAACGCTGTCGGGCTTTTTCATTCTACCCAGTGCGCGAGCCGTCACCGGGTCAGCAATATATTCAACCTGCCCGTAGTAACGATCCACTTCATCAATAATTCGACTGACTTCGTCCCGGAAAAACGCCCGTCACAAATTAAGAAAAAACAAAAAACCGGCCCACGGAGTGGGCTGCGCTGGTATATATTCACATTGGCAGTGCTTCATGTACAAAGCATCTGCATGTTTTCGCGCCATATTCCCTGATCATATTTGGAACCCGGATGAAACCATTTCGCTATTCTGCCGCTGCCCTCTGCTCCCTGATGTTGTGCTCTTCGCCCGCCAGCGCCGAGGTTGACCTGGGTTCCATCGATATCTTTTCCGGAAATAACCCTGACAGCCCGGTACCAAAAGGGTTTGTGCTGGGTGCCGCCGCCATTAGCGGAACGGCTCGCTACCAGAAGCAGGACAACGATACCTATTTCATTCCCGGTGGCCTCTACTTTGGCGATCAGTTTATCTATCTCGGCGATCGCGCCCGTTACTACTTCCATATTGACGACAAAGTGGCTTTTTACGGATATGGCCGCTGGCGCTTTGGCAACCTCGATCCCAGCGATGATGCTGCTTTCAAAGGCATGGAGAAACGCAAAGGCGAGTTTGAAGCGGGGATCGGCGCAACGCTCATCACCCCCTACGCGCTGCTGAGCGCCCGTCTCAGCTCTGACGTGACAGGCCGCAGCGATGGGCAAGAACTGCTGCTGTGGGCAGATTTCCCGATCATCAAAGATAATCTGCTGGTGATGCCTGGCATGGGGCTGATGATCCGCAGCAGCAATATGGCGAACTACTATTTCGGCGGCATCTCGGCCAGCGAAGCGACTCCGCAACGCCAGCAGTGGGATACCGGCACCACCGTCTCGCCAATGGCGGCGATTATCACCAGCTACCGTTTCAGCCCCCACTGGGTCGGCATGTTCGCAGCAAACTACGAACTGTATGACAAAGACATCGCCGACAGCCCTATCGTGCAGCACAACGGCGAGCTCTATGGCATTCTCGCCGTCGGCTATACCTGGTAAGCGTGGGCGGCTCCGGTCTTCAGCTCCCCGGCTATCTGTAATGTCAGGGCGCTAAATGCCCGCGCGGCGGCGCTCTGCCAGGCTGCTTTGTGCTGTAACAAACAGGCGGTCCTCTCCAGCAGTAGCGGGGTAAGTTCCACCGCCACCAGATCGTCACGATCCCGCACGATGGCCGCCGGTAACAGCGTCGCCAGTTGGGTCCGCTGAATCACGGTCAGTACCGCGCTGATGGAGTTGGCCTCCATCTGAATCTTCGGCTGAACATGATGCTGCCGACAGTAGCGATCGATTTGTTCGCGGGTGGCAAACTCCTCGCTCAATAAAATCAACGCCTGCTGATTCAGGGCCTCCAGCTTTACCCGCCGCTGCTCCGCCAGCGGATGATGACGCCCCACTACCAGCGCCAGCGTTTCGCTGAGCAAAGGCGTCGCGACAATATCCGCCGAACCAACGTCGCTAAAGGCAATTCCGGCATCCAGCTCATCATTCAGTAACAGCGCTTCCATTCGGTCCTGCGGCATTTCTCGCATCGTCAGCGTGATATTGGGGTAACGCTGATAAAACGCCGCCACCAGCGGCCCCATAAAATAGGTCGTGAAGGTCGGCGTCATCGCTACCCGTAACGAGCCCCGCTGCAGGTCCTCCACATCATGGATCGCCCGTCTGCCCTCTTCCAGATCCTGCATGACCCGACGAGCGTAAATGAGCCAGGCTTCTCCGGCATCCGTCAACCGAGTGTGACGCCCGCTGCGGTCAAAAAGCTGCGTCCCCAGCGACGCTTCAAGCTGGCGAATTTGTTGCGACAGCGCCGGCTGCGAAACATGCAGCGCCGTTGCCGCGCGGGTAAAGCCGCGGTGTTCCGCGACCGCCAGAAAACAGGTGAGATGACGTAGCAACATGCGATTTCCCATAAGCAAAACAAATCGAGTTAATCATAAATAAGTCTTTTAACTTATGAAACAACCTGCGTACCCTGTTTGTGTACTCAGCCGCAACGCTTCCCCTTCGCCACTCGCTTGTTTCTCTCTTCAGGAGCCGCTATGTCTGTTCATCACCACCATCTTCAGCTTGCACTCATGCACCGGGCGGATACACAGCCATGAACCCGATGCCCCGCAACGGCCTGATGCTGCTGGTGTTGGTTCTGGTCGGTATTAATATGCGCCCGCTGCTGACCTCCATCGGACCGCTGCTGCCGCAACTACAGCAGGCCAGCGGCATGGGGTTTGCCCTTATTTCACTGCTCACCGCACTACCGGTGATGGCGATGGGGCTTCTGGCGCTGGCAAGCCCGTGGATCGATCGTCATCTCAGCGAAAGCCGTGGGGTTGCGCTCAGCCTGTTGATGATTGCTACCGGCGCGCTGCTGCGCGAACTCGCGCCACACAGCGGGCTGCTGCTCAGTAGCGCCCTGCTGGGCGGGATTGGGATCGGTATTATTCAGGCGACCATTCCGGCGATGATCAAACGGCAGTTTTCCCAACGGACGCCGCAGGTCATGGGGCTGTGGTCCGCAGCGCTGATGGGGGGTGGCGGTTTAGGTGCCGCGTTGACGCCCTGGCTGGCTCAGCACAGTGCCGTCTGGCATGACGCCCTTGCCTGGTGGTCGCTGCCCGCCGTTGCGGCGCTGTTTGGCTGGTGGGCGATCGGCCGAACACTGCCTGCCCCGTCACCCGTTGCATCAGGGGCTGCCGTGTCGGTATTCCGCCATCGCCGCGCCTGGACCCTCGGGCTCTACTTCGGCCTGATTAACGGCGGCTACACCAGTTTAATCGCCTGGCTGCCGCCTTATTATATGCAGGCGGGCTTTAGCGCCCAGTTCAGCGGTACCCTGCTGGCAATATTAACCGTCGGCCAGACCGCCGGCGCGCTGCTGATCCCGATGCTGGCCCGGCACGACGATCGCCGTCGGTTATTAATCCTGACGTTACTCCTCCAGCTCATGGGGTTCTGCGGTTTTATCTGGCTGCCGCAGCAAATGCCACAACTGTGGGCCATCAGCGCCGGGGTCGGTTTAGGCGGCGCTTTTCCACTGTGCCTGGTACTGGCGCTCGACCATGCCCGACAGCCTGCCATCGCCGGTCGGCTGGTGGCCTTTATGCAGGGGATCGGGTTTATCGTGGCCGGGGCCTCTCCGTGGCTGGCAGGTCTGCTCCGTAGTCTGAGCGGCGATTATGTGCTGGACTGGATGTTTCACGCCGTCTGCGTCGCCACCCTGATGGTGGTGACCTTCAGTTTTGTGCCAGCCCGCTATCCGCAGGAGTGGCGACAGCGGGAACCGATTGGCGATTAAATCAGGTAATGGCGGCGACGCGGGACGATTTTCCGTGTCGTCCCGGCGTCATGCCAACAATAGAAAAAATCCCAAAATCAAGCAGCTATCACCGCAAGAGCACGGCGGTAAAAAGCCGTCGCCAGAATAGAATTTATTACCGAATGAAATTAATGTGTCGCCGAATCACGACACTCGTAAGTAACTAAAAATTAATAAAAAAATGCCGCTTGTTTCCCTGATTTTTTAGGCGTACATTAGCGCCATCTGGAGCCCTAACCGCACAGAATTTCGATCTGCCGCAGCCGCCAGAATCGTCTGGTTTTACCGCGACAGATCAGTATCAACAATGAAAATTATATTCATTTAGGCGTTTCGCCGAGAACGCGGAGTGATGAGTCGTGAAATACTTTATTATGGGCGTGTCGTTTATGGTCATCGTATGGGCCGGTACTTTTGCCCTGATGATCTAGCACTGTCAGCGTCAAAAAAAACGGGAGCCAGAAGGCTCCCTTTTTTATTGCCGGTATTCGTTGATTCGCCAGGTTATTCCTGACTGTCGCCGGTCGACTTGCCCGAGGCAGGCAGCAGCCCGTCAGCGCGGAACATCGATTTAATCCCACGAATCGCCTGACGGATACGGTCGCGGTTTTCGATCAGCGCGAAGCGCACATGGGTGTCGCCGTAATCGCCGAAGCCGATGCCCGGAGAGACGCACACTTTCGCATCCTGCAGCAGCTTTTTAGCAAACTCCAGCGATCCCAGCGCCGCATACTGCTCCGGAATTTTCGCCCATACGTACATGGATGCCTTCGGACACTCGACCATCCAGCCCGCTTCATGCAGCCCTTTCACCAGCACATCGCGACGGCGCTTGTACTGCTCTGCAATATCACGCACGCACTGCTGATCGCCTTCCAGCGCGGCAATCGCTGCGACCTGTAACGGCGTGAAGGTGCCGTAGTCGTGATAGCTTTTAATACGGGCCAGCGCGTTGACCAGGGTTTTGTTCCCCACCATAAAGCCGATACGCCAGCCGGCCATATTGTAACTTTTGGAGAGGGTAAAGAACTCCACCGCGACATCGCGCGCGCCGGGGACTTCCATGATCGACGGCGCTTTCCAGCCGTCATATACGATATCGGCATAGGCCAGATCGTGGACCACCAGCACATCGTAACGCTTCGCCAGCGCGACCACTTTTTCAAAGAACTCCAGCTCGACGCACTGCGCGGTCGGGTTGGACGGGAAACCAAGGATCATCATTTTAGGTTTCGGGTAGCTTTCGCGGATCGCACGCTCCAGCTCGTTGAAGAAATCAACGCCCTCCACCAGCGGCACTGAGCGTACCTGGGCGCCAGCAATCACCGCGCCGTAGATATGAATCGGGTAGCTCGGATTTGGCACCAGCACCGTGTCACCATGATCCAGCGTCGCCAGCATCAGGTGTGCCAGCCCTTCTTTTGAGCCGATGGTGACAATCGCTTCTGATTCCGGATCGATCTCGACGTTATAGCGATCCTGATACCAGCGCGAAATTGCGCGACGCAGGCGAGGAATACCGCGCGATGTTGAGTAGCCATGCGTATCAGGCCGCTGGGCAACGGTGCAGAGTTTTTCGACGATATGCGGCGGGGTCGCTCCATCGGGGTTGCCCATACTGAAATCGATAATATCTTCGCCGCGCCGACGCGCAGCCATTTTCAGTTCAGCGGTAATGTTAAATACATACGGGGGCAGACGATCGATACGCGTAAAACGGCGTTCAGGACTGGATTCAGCCATAGATTCCTCAGATTAACGTTAGCGCCCGGACCGTCCGAGCGACGCTGTCGCCTGTGCGACAAGCTTAGAAAATAACCCGAAAAAAATGATGCTGTCGAGGGGGTGAACAAAAAATAATATCTGGCAAAAAAAGGGGTATCGTCTCCCAAAAATGCGGCAGGGGCGCTCCTCGATTTAGCCGGGAGGAAAATTGACTGCAACATATTAATATCTATTAATTTACCTGTTTTTATCATTCCGGATGTTGGTCTCGCCCGCTCTCAGGCTTTGTCATTAATCCCCTTTTATTTGTGCAACTTTTCCTCATTCCCCACTCCGCTGGCCTCTTCGGCTGGCCTTCTGACCTCAGGTTTTTTATCATGTCGCTTTCCCGCGATAGATACGGCGCACTCATGCACGAAATATTCACTATGCTGCTGGCGGTATTTGACCGCGCGGCGCTGATGCTGATTTGTCTTTTTTTCCTGATTCGCCTGCGCCTGTTCCGCGAGCTGCTGCATAAATCGGCGCATACGCCGAAAGAGCTGCTGGCGGTTATCGCCATCTTTTCCCTGTTTGCACTGTTCAGCACCTGGTCCGGGGTGCCGGTAGAAGGCTCCCTGGTCAACGTGCGCATTATCGCCGTGATGTCCGGCGGTATCCTGTTTGGTCCCTGGGTCGGGGCCATCGTCGGCGTGATTGCGGGGGTTCACCGCTATCTCATCGATATCGACGGCGTTACCGCCGTGCCCTGCTTTATCACCAGCATTGTCGCCGGGCTATTGTCAGGGCTGATTAGCCGTAAGGTCCCGAAGGCACAGCGCTGGAAGGTCGGGATCCTCGCCGGCATGCTCTGCGAAACCCTCACCATGATCCTCGTGATATTGTGGGCACCTTCGCTCTCGCTGGGTATCGATATTGTCTCCAAAATCGGGATCCCGATGATCCTTGGCAGCGTCTGCATCGGCTTTATCGTTCTGCTGGTGCAGAGCGTCGAAGGGGAAAAAGAGGCCAGCGCGGCGCGTCAGGCAAAACTGGCGCTGGATATCGCCAATAAAACGCTGCCGCTCTTTCGCCA
This sequence comes from Enterobacter sp. JUb54, assembly GCF_014298075.1. Taxonomy (GTDB): domain Bacteria; phylum Pseudomonadota; class Gammaproteobacteria; order Enterobacterales; family Enterobacteriaceae; genus Klebsiella; species Klebsiella lignicola. The sequence continues at coordinate 170,447 of NZ_CP060418.1, read as the reverse complement.
TGTCAACAGCGAATCGCTGCGTCAGGTCTGCGATATTATTCGCCGCGATATTAATGCCGATGCCGTCGCGATCACCACCACCGACCGGGTGCTGGCCTATGTCGGATTTGGTGAAAGCAACTATCACGACCATGACAATAGCATCAGCCCTACCACCCGTCAGGCTATCGAAAGCGGGAAAATCATCATTAAGAACAATGATGAAGCGCACCGCACCCCGGAAATCCACTCCATGCTGGTGATCCCCCTGCGGGAGAAAGGCATCGTTACCGGCACGTTGAAAATCTATTACTGCCATGCCCATCGCATCACCTCATCACTGCAGGAGATGGCCATCGGGCTGTCACAGATCATCTCTACCCAGCTGGAGGTTTCGCGCGCTGAGCAGCTGCGGGAAATGGCTAACAAGGCTGAACTTCGCGCCCTACAGAGCAAAATCAACCCGCATTTTCTGTTTAATGCCCTCAATGCGATTTCATCTTCAATCCGCATGAATCCGGACACCGCGCGCCAGCTCATTTTTAATTTGTCGCGCTATTTGCGCTATAACATTGAATTAAAAGACGACGAGCAGATTGATATCAAAAGGGAGCTGTACCAAATAAAGGATTATATTGCCATCGAGCAGGCGCGCTTCGGCGATAAGCTGACCGTTATCTACGATATTGATGATGAAGTCAGTTGCGTGATCCCAAGCCTGCTGATTCAACCCCTGGTGGAGAATGCTATCGTCCACGGGATCCAGCCGTGCAAAGGTAAAGGCGTGGTCACTATTGGCATCACCGAGTGCGGCAACCGGGTGCGTATTAGCGTGCGCGATACCGGTAATGGCATCGATCCGGACGTGGTTGCCCGAGTGGAAGCCGATGAAATGCCGGGCAATAAGATTGGCCTGCTTAACGTGCATCATCGCGTAAAATTGCTGTATGGCGAAGGATTGCATATCCGCCGCATGACCCCCGGAACGGAGATTGCGTTCTATGTGCCCAACAAGCTCGTAGCTGAGCCGACTCCGGTGTCCCTGTTGCCATGAGCGGAGAAAAAATGAAAGTTATCATTGTTGAAGATGAATTTCCGGCGCAGCAGGAGCTCACCTGGCTGATTAACACCCATAGCCAGATGGAGATTGTCGCTACCTTTGATGACGGGCTGGACGTCCTGAAATTCCTGCAGCACAACAAGGTCGATGCCATTTTTCTCGACATCAATATTCCCTCGCTGGACGGTGTTCTGCTGGCGCAGAACATCAGTCAGTTCGCGCATAAACCGTTTATCGCGTTTATCACCGCCTGGAAAGAGCATGCGGTGGAGGCCTTTGAGCTGGAAGCGTTCGACTATATTCTCAAACCGTACCAGGAGTCGCGGATTATTAACATGCTGCAGAAGCTGACCAGCGCCTGGCAGCAACAGCAGCAAACGGCCAGCGGTGCCGGTACTGTGCCCAATCCGCAGCGTGAAAATGACACGATCAATCTGATTAAAGACGAGCGGATTATCGTGACCAGCATCCACGATATTTATTACGCCGAAGCGCACGAAAAAATGACGTTTGTCTATACCCGGCGGGAATCGTTCGTGATGCCGATGAACATTACGGAATTCTGCAGCAAGCTACCGCCAGCGCACTTCTTCCGTTGCCACCGCTCCTACTGCGTTAACCTGAATAAAATTCGCGAGATTGAGCCGTGGTTCAACAATACCTACATTCTGCGCTTACGCGATCTGGAATTTCAGGTCCCGGTCAGCCGCAGCAAGGTCAAAGAGTTTCGCCAGCTGATGCATCTGTAGTGAGCAGCGTATAGCCCGCCCGGGCGTTATCTTGCCGGAACGGGCTATCTGAGGCGGGGTTAGAGAATCTGCCCCAGCGTCTGGCGCAGATGCGCCCCGGAACCCAGCAGGCCTGGATTATCGTGGACGATCAGGTAGACGGGAATATCCTGAACAAAGGCTTTAAAGCGCCCTTTGTCTTCAAAACCACCGCGGAAGCCGGAAGCCTTAAAGAACTCAAGGAAACGAGGCACAATGCCGCCGGCAATATACACCCCACCAAAGGTCGCCAGGTTCAGCGCCAGGTTGCCGCCGAAACGCCCCATGATGACGCAGAACAGCGACAGCGCACGACGGCAATCAATGCAGGTGTCGGCCAGCGCGCGTTCGGTGACGTCTTTCGGCTGGAGATTTTCCGGCAGGCGGCCATCCGCTTTGACGATTGCGCGATACAGATAGACCAGCCCCGGGCCAGACAACACGCGCTCGGCGGAGACGTGCCCCAGTTCCGCGCGCAACTCCTGCAGAATAATGCCCTCTTCTTCGCTGTTTGGCGCGAAATCAACGTGGCCGCCTTCGCCCGGCAGGCTCACCCAGCGCTTGTCGACGTGGACCAGGTGGGCAACGCCAAGGCCGGTGCCAGCACCGTAGACCGCAATGGGTTTGCCTTCGACCGGCGCGGTGCCGCCAAACTGAATCAGGTGTTCAGCCTTGAGCATCGGGATAGCCATTGAGACCGCGGTAAAATCGTTGATGATTTCCAGGTGCGAAAAGCCGAGGTTCTCTCTCATTTCGGCGATCGAAAACGCCCAGGTATGGTTGGTCATCGCCACCCAGTCACCGGTGATCGGACAGGCAATGGCGATGCAGCCATCTTCAACGTCTACACTCTTCTCGTCCAGATAGACGCGAACCACGGCCTCAAGGCTGGGATAATCGAGCCCGGAATAGGTTTTTGCCTGGGAAATCTCCCCGCTGGCCATGTCGCATAATGCCAGTCGGGCATTGGTCCCGCCGACGTCTCCTACTAAAGCAAATTTTGTCATTCCGTTACGGCTCCACTAAAGTCAAAATGATTCTTTTGGCACACTGTAAATTCATGATGCCCTAACAACAACGACCAACGTATAAGTGCCCACAGTTTAGCGACCTACATCACATTTAGGTTGTAATCTGTGCAATATGATTCCGTTCATCCTCCGGGATCGTCAGGCACCACCTTAAGTTTATCGTTTCAGCACCATTTGCATCGACGCCCCCTGGGCGCAAGTGCAAAATCGTACTTTACGACTTTAAAAGGAAATGCTTCATGCTGCATCCGCGTGCAAGAACAATGCTGTTGTTAGCGATACCGGCCGTCATTATTGGTATCGCTTCCAGCCTGGTATTGATTGTGACGATGAAGATTGCGGCTATCCTGCAGCATTTCCTGTGGTCCAGCATCCCGTCGGGTTTAGGTATCGACGCCAGCAGCTCGCTGTGGATCATCGCCATCCTGACGTTGACCGGTATCGCCGTTGGCCTGATCGTGCGTTATAGCCCCGGACATGCCGGGCCGGACCCGGCCACCGAAGCGTTAATCGGTGAGCCCATCAACACCGGCGCGCTGCCGGGCCTGGTGGCGGCATTAGTGCTTGGCCTCGCCGGTGGCGTCAGCCTCGGGCCGGAACATCCGATTATGGTGATGAACATTGCGCTGGCGGTGGCCGTAGGCTCCCGCCTGTTCCCCCGCGTCAGTTCGCTGGACTGGACGATTCTTGCCGCCTCCGGCACTATCGGCTCCCTGTTTGGCACGCCGGTGGCCGCCGCGCTGATCTTTTCGCAAACCCTTAATAGCAGCAACGACGTGCCATTGTGGGACCGGCTGTTCGCCCCGCTGCTGGCGGCCGCTGCTGGCGCGCTGACTACCGATTTGTTCTTCCACCCCAATTTCTCGTTGCCGATCCCCGTGTATGCACAAATGCATCTGGTCGATATCTTCAGCGGCGCGATTGTGACCCTTATCGCCATCGCCGTCGGCATGGTGGCCGTCTGGTGTTTACCACGACTGCACACGCTGATGAATCGCCTGAAAAACCCGGTGTTAGTCCTCGGCCTCGGCGGCTTGTTGCTGGGGATCCTCGGCGCCCTGGGCGGGCATATCACGCTGTTCAAAGGGCTGGATGAAATGCAGCAGATCGCCGTGAGTCAAACGTTGACCTCAGGCGACTTTTTGCTGATTGCGCTGGTGAAACTGGCGGCGCTAGTGATTGCGTCCGCCAGTGGTTTTCGCGGTGGGCGGATTTTCCCTGCGGTGTTCGTCGGCGTGGCGCTGGGCTTAATGTTGCACTCGCACGTTGATGCGGTGCCGGCGGCCATTACCGTCTCCTGCGCGATCCTTGGCATGACGCTGGTAGTAACCCGCGATGGCTGGCTGAGCCTTTTTATGGCCGCAGTGGTGGTGCCGGATACTACGCTGTTGCCGCTGCTGTGCATCGTGATGCTCCCGGCCTGGCTGCTGCTGGCCGGGAAGCCGTTAATGATCGCCAGACACCGCAACGACTAAACGCGGCTGTTTCGCTCCTCCAGCGCCTGGGTCACTGCCCTCAGGAAATCAGGGATGTCCATTTTCGGCAGCATGACCTCCACCAGCGTCAGCTTGTCTGAGCCAACACTGTCGGCTATCGCGTCCTCCAGGCCTTGCGTATCCGTCACGCGCCAGCACCGGGAAGGAACATCCGGAGCAAACGCCTCTGGCAGACGGTTCCAGTCCCACAGCGCGATATCGTTATAACGCTGCTCCGGCCCGTGTATCGCGCGCTCAACGGTATAGCCTTCGTTATTGAGCAGCAGAATCAACGGGTTTTGTTTATCCCGCAGCATGGAGCCCAGCTCCTGAATCGTCAGCTGCGCCGCCCCGTCGCCCACAATCAGCACCACTCGCCTGCCCGGCGCTGCGGTCTGCGCGCCGTAGGCGGCCGGCAGGGTAAATCCGATGGAGCCCCATAGCGGCTGGACCAGCAAGGTGGCATCAGAGGGTAGTTTCAGCGCCGCAACGCCAAACGCCGCGGTGCCCTGATCGGCCAGAATAATATCGCCCGGGCGCAGTTGTTCCTGGACGGTACTCCAGAAATTCTCCTGGGTGAGAGGCCCGCTCGCCGCGCAGGCCACTTCCGGCGCGCTACAGGCCGGCATCGACCACTCTGCGGCCAGGCTGGTGGATAGGGTCATCAACACCCCAAGCGCCTGGTCCATTGGGATACGGCTGAACCAATGGTCACCGACCCGGACGGCGAAAGGCTGGATCTCGATCGTCCGCTCCTGGGGTAAATGCTGGGTGAATCCGGCGGTGATGGTATCGGTAAAGCGGGTCCCGACACAGATGATGGTATCGGCATTTTCGATAGCTTCGCGTGTGGATACCGCGCTGGCAATCCCGCTGTAGGTACCCACAAAACCGCGCTGTTGTTCATCAAACAGCCCTTTCCCCATCAGCATGGTGGCACAGGCCATCGGCGTTTTCGCCACCCACGCTCGCAGCGTATCCTGCAGGCCATAACGCTGCGCGAGGAAATCAGCCAGCAGCGATACCCGGCGACTGCTGCGCAGCATCTGCCCGGCGTGTTCACGGAAGCCAGCCAGCTGGTTTTCATCGGCAGGCGGCCCTTCTATTGTCAAACGACGTGCCGGCGGCGTGGCTTTCGCTTTGGCCACGTCGGCCGGCAGCATCAAATAACCGGGACGATGGTGCGTTAACATCTCGCTGAGTACGCGATCGATTTCATGGCAGGCGTTCTCGGCCGTCAGGGTGGCCTGGGTACAGGTGATCTGCTCGCTCATGCGGGCAAAGTGTGTGAAATCGCCATCCCCCAGAGTATGGTGCAGAAGCTCCCCCCGCTGCTGTGAGCCGGTACAGGGCGCCCCAACGATATGCAGAACCGGAACATGTTCGGCATAGCTGCCGGCCACGCCGTTAAGGGCGCTCAGCTCGCCGACGCCATAGGTCGTCAGCAATGCGCCAGCCCCTTTAATTCGTGCGTATCCGTCGGCGGCATAGGCGGCGTTCAGCTCATTCGCACAACCAACCCATCCCAACGCATCATGGGCAATAACGCGGTCGAGGAACTGTAAATTGTAATCTCCGGGTACGCCAAACAAGCGGTCTATGCCGCAATCTACGAGACGATCCAGCAGATAATCACCAATGGTGTAAGTCGGTTGCATTTCCATACTCCAATCCCGTTGCAGGTAATTTGAGTATTGAATAAGCGATCGAACTGTCCAGATTGTGATCAATATTCACAGTGGAAAGCAAAATTTACGCCAGTGGGGAGTGTACTCTGCGCAGAACATTCTTTAGTGTAAACGTATACACTACCTGTTCGGTCTACGGAGGAAGTATGGTTTACCAGGCAAATTCGGCGCGATACCAGACAATGGAATACCGCCGTTGCGGCCGCAGCGGCTTAAAGCTGCCGGCAATTTCACTCGGTCTGTGGCACAACTTTGGTGATGAAACGCGGGTGGAAACCAGCCGCCAGCTGCTTCGTCATGCTTTTGATCTCGGCATCACCCATTTCGATTTAGCCAATAATTACGGGCCGCCTCCGGGCTCGGCGGAGAGCAATTTCGGCCGTATCCTGCGGGAAGATTTTTTGCCCTATCGCGATGAGCTGATTATCTCCAGCAAAGCCGGCTATACCATGTGGGACGGGCCTTACGGCGACTGGGGGTCACGTAAATATCTGGTGTCCAGCCTCGACCAAAGCCTGAAGCGAATGGGGCTGGAGTACGTCGATATCTTCTATCATCACCGCCCGGATCCGGAAACGCCGCTGCAGGAAACCATGCGTGCGCTGGACCATATTGTGCGCCAGGGTAAGGCGCTGTATGTCGGGCTCTCCAACTATCCTCTTGAGCAGGCCGCTGAAGCGGTGAACATTCTCAACGACCTCGGTACGCCGTGCCTGATTCATCAGCCGAAATATTCGATGCTCGAACGCTGGGTTGAGGACGGGCTGCTTGATTTTCTGCAGACGGCAGGGGTCGGAAGCATAGCGTTTTCACCACTCGCCGGAGGTCAACTGACGGATCGTTATTTACACGGTATACCGGCCGATTCCCGTGCCGCCAGCGGCAGTCGTTTCCTGCAAGCGGATCAGCTGACCGACGCGAAGCTGGAGAAAGTGCGCCAGCTGGACGCGCTTGCTCAGGCCCGTGGACAAAAGCTCTCGCAGATGGCGCTTGCCTGGGTATTGCGGGAAGAAAAAGTGACTTCGGTACTGATTGGCGCCAGTAAAACCGCACAGCTTGATGATGCTGTCGGCATGCTGGGGAACCGGCTTTTTAGCGCGGAAGAGTGCGCGAAAATTGACGCGATCCTGGCGGCGTAAAGCAAATTTTCCTTTAGCAAAAAGTGCTCTTATCCGTGATTTAGGAGTTTCACCAATGCTACGGCGCTTTACCGCCCCGTAATATCACGTTAACAGGCCCAATGAGAGTCTATTTATCAGACTCTCAGGCCCCGATCGTGAAGGAGAAGAGTATGTTCAGGTCACTGATTCTGGCAGCAGTGCTTTTGGCTTCAACGCCACTGGTTGCCAACGCTGGAGAAATCACCCTGCTGCCATCTGTAAAATTACAAATAGGCGATCGTGATAATTACGGTAACTACTGGGACGGCGGCGGTTGGCGAGACCGCGATTACTGGCGCCGTAATTATGAATGGCGTGATAATCGCTGGCACCACCATGACAACGGGCGCCATCGCGGCTGGGATAAGCGCAAAGCTTACGAGCGAGGCTATCGCGAAGGCTGGAACGATCGTCGCGACCGTCACGACGGTTGGGGACGAGGTCCAGGCGGTGGCCGCGGCCACGGTCATGGCCATCATTAAACATTTCGGGGAGCCACAAGGCTCCCCGAATGATTTCCACCACTACCATTACAATCCAAGTACCGTTCCCACCAGTAACCAGCCGTTCAGTAACACCACAATGGCAACAATCACCCAGCCCAGCCGTTTAATCCACTGCGTATTCACCAGCTCGCCCATTAGCTGCGCATTGCTGGTGAAAATCAGCAGCGGAACCAGCGCCAGCGCAATACCAAAGCTGAGCAGCACCTGGCTCATGACCAGAATGCGGGTCGGGTCCAGGCCGATCATGATGACAATAAAGGATGGCAGCATGGTCACCAGACGGCGGAACCACAGCGGAATATGGAAGCGGATAAACCCCTGCATCACCACCTGCCCTGCCAGCGTGCCCACCACGGTCGATGACAGACCGGCGGCCACCAGACTCAGGCCAAATATGGTTGCCGCCGCATGACTTAACAGCGGCTCCAGCGTCAGGTAGGCCTCATCAAGATTGGCAATGCCCGTATGCCCGTTAAAGTGAAAGGCCGCCGCCGCCGTGGCCATCATCGCCAGATTAACAAACCCGGCGATAGTCATGGCAATCGCGACATCCCAACGCGTGGCGTGGTAACGCTCTTTGCGCGTGCCGTCGTGCAGATTCTGAGTTAATGAAGAGTGCAGATAGATGACGTGCGGCATAATCGTGGCGCCCAGCACACCGGCCGCCAGGAACACCGCTTCATTATTGGGCAGGCCTGGGACAATCATCCCTTTCGCCAGCGGCGCCAGCGCCGGTCGCGAGAAAATCAGCTCAACAATATAGGCAACGGCAACAAACAGCAGTAATCCGCCGATGACTTTCTCCAGCGGCTTTTGCCCACGGCGCTGAAGCATCAGGATCAGGAAGGTGGCAACCCCGGTGAGTACGGCCCCCTGCAGCAGCGATATACCGAGTATCAGCTTGAAACCGATCGCCGCGCCGATAAATTCAGCCAGATCGGTAGCCATGGCGATGATTTCCGCCTGCACCCAATAAAACCACACCACCGGACGCGGGTAGTGATCGCGGATCTGCTCCGCCAGATTTTTACCGGTCGCAATCCCAAGTTTTGCCGACAGCACCTGAATCAGCATCGCCATTAAATTGGCCCACACCACGACCCACAGCAGTTGATAGCCAAAACTGGCCCCGGCCTGGATATTGGTGGCAAAGTTACCGGGATCGATATAGCCAATGGCAGCAATGAACGCAGGCCCCATCAATGCGAGCTTCATCTTGCGCGCTGCGCGACCGCTGCTATTCTCAACGCGAGTGCCTGTCATTTTCTGCCTCTGAAATATAGCCTTTGCTATGTTTCATGCTATCAAAATGCGAATGATTATCAAGTTCATTTAGAAAGATAGTCATTATTGCTTTGATAGGGGGGAACGATAGCGGCTAACAACGAAAAACGGGTATGGATGGAATTGCATCTCGCCAGATCACAGAGTAGTACAATCTAAGCAACTTTTAAAACCTTTACGCAACATAACAAAAATGTATGTTTGATCACTATTTCAGTCACTGGTCACAGTTCCTTGCAATAGTGTGGATTTGATCTCGTTTTCTTTGCTCCTGTTACATAGAATGTGCAAAGAAATTTAACCTGCCTCATATTTGGAGCAAATATGGACCGCGTCTTGCATTTTATTCTCGCGATCGTAGTGGTGGCTATACTGGCCCTTTTGGTCAGCCATAACCGTAAGCAAATTCGCATTCGTTATGTTATTCAATTACTTGTTATTGAAGTCTTGCTGGCATGGTTCTTCCTGAACTCCGATGTTGGTCTGGGTTTTGTGAAAGGCTTCTCCGAGATGTTCGAAAAGCTGCTCGGCTTTGCCAACGAAGGGACCAACTTCGTCTTCGGTAACATGAATGACAAAGGCCTGGCCTTCTTCTTCCTGAAGGTACTGTGCCCTATCGTCTTTATCTCCGCGCTGATCGGTATTCTGCAGCACATCCGTATCCTGCCTATCGTCATTCGCGCGATTGGTACCGTGCTGTCTAAAATTAACGGCATGGGCAAGCTGGAATCCTTCAACGCCGTCAGCTCGCTGATTCTGGGCCAGTCGGAAAACTTTATCGCCTATAAAGATATCCTGGGCAAAATGTCACGCAACCGCATGTACACCATGGCCGCGACCGCAATGTCGACCGTTTCCATGTCTATCGTCGGCGCGTACATGACCATGCTGCAGCCAAAATATGTTGTTGCTGCGCTGGTGCTCAACATGTTCAGTACCTTTATCGTGCTGTCGTTGATTAACCCGTATCGCGTAGAAGAAAGCGAAGAAAACCTGCAGATGTCCAACCTGCACGAAGGTCAGAGCTTCTTTGAAATGCTGGGTGAATACATTCTGGCGGGCTTTAAAGTAGCGATTATCGTTGCTGCCATGCTGATCGGTTTTATCGCTCTGATTTCCGCGCTGAACGCCCTGTTCGCGACCGTGACCGGTTGGTTCGGCTACAGCATCTCCTTCCAGGGGATTCTGGGCTACATCTTCTATCCGGTTGCATGGGTGATGGGTGTTCCGGCCGGTGAAGCGCTCCAGGTAGGCAGTATCATGGCGACCAAGCTGGTTTCGAATGAGTTCGTCGCGATGATGGACCTGCAGAAAATTGCCAGCACGCTCTCTCCACGCGCTGAAGGCATTATCTCTATCTTCCTGGTCTCCTTCGCCAACTTCTCTTCTATCGGGATTATTGCCGGGGCGATTAAAGGCCTGAACGAAGAGCAGGGTAACGTCGTTTCCCGCTTTGGTCTGAAGCTGGTGTACGGTTCCACGCTGGTGAGCGTGCTCTCTGCTTCTATCGCGGCGCTGGTTCTGTAATCTCTATCAATGCCGAGAAGCCGGGCTTGTCCCGGCTTTTTTACGCCCGTAGATCGCTGAGCGGACGTGGCTTACCGATTAAATACCCCTGCAAATAGTCGACGCCTAAAGCCAGTAACGTCTCTTTCTGCTGTTCCGTCTCCACAAACTCCGCGACCACCGACAGGTTTTTGACTTTCGCCACATCAATGATGGATTTAATCATGATGGCATCCAGCGGGTCGCGTCCGAGGTCGCGTACGAAGCAGCCATCAATCTTCACGATATCCGCCTGCAGCCGCTTTAACCGTTCGAAATTGGCATAACCGGTACCAAAGTCATCAATGGCGATGGCACAGCCAAAGTCCCGCAGCTGCTGAATGTTATGCATGCTTTCCCCTGCATCGCTGAAGGCCTGCTCTTCGGTGATCTCGATGGTGATGGCCTCCGGCGACAGCTGATAACGTTTAAACAGGGCGATAATCTGCGCTGAGCTATTGTTTTGCATCAGCGTGTAAGGCAGTAAATTGACGGAGAAGTGCTGCCCTGGGTGCTGGTGTAAGGTACTGAAGAGCGTCTCCAGCACCAGCATGTCAAAACGCTGGCTTAGGTTGAACTGAACGATCAGGGGAATGAACTGGTCCGGGGTGATCATCGTGCTGCCGCACTGCATGCGCGTCAGAATTTCGTAATACCCTTCCCCGGCCGCATTCTGAATAGGCTGGGCATACAGCACCAGACCACGTTCATTGAGCGCACGCTTCACCAGGGTAAGCATTCGCACTTGTTCGCTGGTCTGGTCGGACACATGCTCTTGCGCCGCATCCAGCGCCAGCACCTGGCGGCCGGTCCCGGCCTGCTCCGACAGCCAGCTCAGTTGACCCAGCATCGGATGAAGCTCTTCTTCTACGCCACGGTATTGCCCCCAGGCGGCGCCAAACTCTAATTCCAGCATCTGATTGTGCCAGCTGTATTTCTTGTGATTGAGCATCGCGACAATGTGGGCCAGCCGCGCCACAGGCTCAGGGCCGCTTAGCACCAGCAGTAGCTCGCTACCGGGTAGCTGAAACAGATCGTCTTTCTCCCCCAGCAACGGCTGTACCTTACTGGCAATTTGCCGTTTGCAATGCACCCGCATCATCATGCCGTAATGGCGGCTGAGGAAGTCCAGGTTTGCGATCCGCAGGCTACTGATGACGAAATCACCCTCCTGGCGCAGATAGCACTCCAGCGCACGCAGATTGGGTAATCCGGTTAACGGATCCTCCTGCGCCTGATCGCGCCATTTGACCTTGATTCTTTCATTCTGCCCATAAATATCAACCATATAAAACAAACAGATGGTGAAGGAGATCAGCACGGACAGCACGAACGATATTGAATACTCAGTCTGTACGCCCTGGAGAAAATTGCGGTTATAGACCACCAGCAAAAAGGCCGACACCGACCACGAAATGCGAATTAATACATTTCCAAGACGCCGAATGCCAATAAAATACAGAATGAAGATCAGCGGCACTAAATAACCGGCAATATAGTCAGAATTATAAGGCGCGCAGAGCACCAGTAATATTGCCGCCAGCGCCATAAACCAATACAGCGTAAAGGCCCGGCGTTTCCGGGTCAACCACGGTTGGCAATGTCGAAGCCAGAATACTTTGGCATAATGTGGATTGATAACCATCCGCATTGGATAATAGAAAAACGTCGTAAATATTAATGCCGCGCCAATCAAACTCTGAATATCAATTATTGTGTAAACTGCCGGCATCCCTTTGAAATAACTGGATATGCTTAATGGGAACGAGAAATAGACGCCCACCAGATACATCGTTAATTTCATCAGTATCGGGGCAAAAAATCCGCCCCAGAAGATTCGCATCCCCATCAGCCTGGCAGAGAAGCCAGCACGCCAGCGTTTGCCCACCAGCGCCCGGACAATCAGGCACGACACCAGTGCTGAAAACAGCTGACAGAATAATATGAGCACCGCCTGCAGCGGCGTCATCGAAAGAATAAAGTTGTTGGTAATGGCAAAGGCGATAATTAATGGAGCGACAGCATAGCGGCCGAAAATAAATATAACGGCGTACATCATGCTTAATGGCAGCCAGGCGAGGAATACTTCATTTCCATCAACAAGGGCAACAGGTGAAATAAATCGGGCTAATGGAATAGAGATTAAACAAACAATGAGCGCAAGTAAAGTTTTCCTGATATTAATGTTAAATTTATCAATCATTATTGTTAATCAAAACTCCAGCACTCGGGAACATTATTTCGCCAATAGAAATATTAAAATGAATAATTATACCAGGCAAGTAATTTACCTGATGAAAAATCTTAAATTACATTTTCTTCTAAAGGTTGTGAAATGCTGACTTAACCTGAAACAGGCTTACAGTGGCGGGAGAAAACAAAAAACCCCCGCCGTAGCGAGGGTTTCGAATTTTGGTGGAGCTAAGCGGGATCGAACCGCTGACCTCTTGCATGCCATGCAAGCGCTCTCCCAGCTGAGCTATAGCCCCACAGATGTTTTACGAACCAAACCTGATGGGAACAGAGTTTGGTGGAGCTAAGCGGGATCGAACCGCTGACCTCTTGCATGCCATGCAAGCGCTCTCCCAGCTGAGCTATAGCCCCTAACCGTAAAACGTGTCGTGTTGACGGGCGGCATAATATGAATTCCTTCATCTGGTGTCAACGGCAAAATGACCCCTCGCTATTTGATCGCTGAAAAAGCAGGCAACTCGCTGACATTGCGAGCCTTATCGCAGGGAGACGTTAAACATGTCACCCTTTCATGTAAAAGGATGCTATAACATGGACAACTAATTCCCACATATTTACTCAGGAAATAGTATGCTCAAGGAACGAATGACACCTGAAGAAATCGCCCACCTCACCGGCTTCAGTCGGCAGACGATCAATAAATGGGTACGTAAAGAGGGGTGGCAAACCTCCCCCCGTCCAGGAGTACAAGGCGGAAAGGCACGTCTCGTGCACGTAAATGAGCAAGTAAAAGCATTTATTCGCAGCGCCCAACGCGTGGCGGAGCCAGCCCCTTCTTATTCTACCGTCGAAAGCGACCTTGAACCCCTGCTCCTGACGCTCAGTAAAGAGATGACCCCTGGCGAACAAAAACAGCTGATGTCATTACTTTTGCGTGAAGGCATTACCGGGCTACTCCAGCGTCTGGATATTCGTGACCAGTAACATCATGATGAAATTAAAAGATAAAATGACCCCAGCAGAGCTGGCGGATTATCTTGGCCTTGCCAGACAGACGATTAATCGTTGGGTCAGAGAACAACACTGGCGCACGGAAGCCATTCCCGGTGTGAAAGGTGGTCGCGCACGTCTTATCGTGATTGATAAGCCGGTCCTCGATTTTCTTGCCAACATTCCGGCACTGCGGCATCTGCTTACCGACTATCAGCTGGCAGAACCTTCCGGCCATTATGTCGTCAGTGAAACCGATGCCATCTGGCGGCAGATCACCGAAATTCTGCATTTGATGACGACGGAAGAACAACAGCATCTGCGGGATCTACTTGTTCGCGAAGGGATCAGCGGCTTTTTGTCACGTCTGGGCATTGCCAGCCAAAAATAAGCAAAAAAAACGGCAGGAGAGAACCCGCCGTTTTGTTAAGCCTGCAATCAGGATTGCTGGCTTTCGCGTTCTGCAATAAATGCCAGCGCTCTGTTAATACGTTCTACGCTACGGGTTTTACCGATAGCATGGACCGTCACGTCAAGCGCCGGTGACTGGCCAGCGCCCGTTACCGCCACGCGCAGCGGCATCCCGACTTTACCCATCCCCACTTCCAGCTCATCGGCCGTTGCCTGAATGGCGTGGTGGACGTTTTCTGCCGTCCAGTCGCTGAGGGCAGCGAGTTTATCACGCACCACTTCCAGCGGCTGACGCGCAACCGGACGCAGGTGTTTCTTCGCCGCGTCGGCATCAAACTCGGCAAACTCTTCATAGAAGTAACGGCAGCTTGCCGCTATCTCTTTCAGGGTTTTGCAACGTTCGCCCAGCAGAGTCACCAGCTCAGACAGCTGCGGACCGTTACGGGTATCGATATTTGCCTGCTCAATGTGCCACTGCAGGTAGGTCGCCACATATTCCGGCGCCATCGAGTTAATGTAGTGATGGTTCAGCCACAGCAGTTTGTCGGTGTTGAACGCGCTGGCAGATTTGCTTACCGCACCCAGTGAGAACAACTTGATCATCTCTTCACGGCTGAAGATCTCCTGATCGCCGCTGGACCAGCCCAGACGCACGAGGTAGTTCAGCAGTGCTTCCGGCAGATAACCATCATCACGATACTGCATGACGCTGACCGCACCGTGGCGTTTAGAGAGTTTTTTACCATCATCGCCATTAATCATCGAAACGTGAGCATACACCGGGACAGGCGCATTCAGCGCTTTCAGGATGTTGATCTGACGCGGGGTGTTGTTGATATGGTCTTCGCCACGGATCACGTGGGTGATCTCCATATCCCAGTCATCCACAACCACGCAGAAGTTGTAGGTCGGGGAACCATCGGTACGACGAATGATCAGATCGTCCAGTTCCTGGTTGCTAAACTCGATTGGCCCACGGATCTGGTCATCAAAAATGACTGAACCGTCCTGCGGGTTAGCAAAACGCACGACGCACGGCTCGTTATCAGCATGATGTTCGTGGCCGTGGCGGCAGCGTCCGTCATAACGCGGTTTTTCGCCCTTCTCCATCTGCTCTTCACGCAGCGCATCCAGACGCTCTTTGGAGCAGTAGCATTTGTACGCCGTGCCCGCTTCCAGCATCTCATCAATAACGCTGTTGTAGCGGTCAAAACGTTTTGTCTGGAAGTACGGACCTTCGTCCCACTCCAGGTTCAGCCAGTTCATCCCATCCATGATGGCTTCAATTGCTTCCGGCGTTGAGCGCTCAAGATCGGTGTCTTCAATACGCAGTACAAACTCACCGCCGTTGTGACGAGCAAAAAGCCAGGAATAGAGAGCAGTACGCGCGCCGCCAACGTGCAGATAGCCTGTCGGGCTGGGCGCGAAGCGAGTTTTGATTTTCATGAATTGGCCTTACGTTTATAAAGATGCCGACAACCGGCAGAGTCCGTGGGTATTTATGGGTGATTATTCTAACACTGTGGGCTGATTCCTCAATGTTGTTCAGGTCTGAACGTCACGCTTTGCTATTTTTGTTTATAAATCATGCGCCACAGCCGCATTAACGATCGCATTGGCTAATTTTACGACGAACAAACAAATTATTTAGAAAAGGCGTTGACTCATTTTCAACTCTCCCTATAATGCGACTCCACACAGCGGGGGTGATTAGCTCAGCTGGGAGAGCACCTCCCTTACAAGGAGGGGGTCGGCGGTTCGAACCCGTCATCACCCACCACTACTTAGGTAGTCTCCGCCGTGTAACAAGAAATTGAGAAGTGGGTGATTAGCTCAGCTGGGAGAGCACCTCCCTTACAAGGAGGGGGTCGGCGGTTCGAACCCGTCATCACCCACCACTACTTAGGTAGTCTCCGCCGTGTAACAAGAAATTGAGAAGTGGGTGATTAGCTCAGCTGGGAGAGCACCTCCCTTACAAGGAGGGGGTCGGCGGTTCGATCCCGTCATCACCCACCACTTCGGGTCGTTAGCTCAGTTGGTAGAGCAGTTGACTTTTAATCAATTGGTCGCAGGTTCGAATCCTGCACGACCCACCAATGTAGAAAGGCGCCCTAAAGGCGCCTTTTTGCTATGCGCAATTCGTGTAGGATGAGAACCTGCTGCAGGTTCGAGTCGAACGAAGTGAGACAACGGAGCCGCTTGCGGCGACGGCCCGCAGGGCGAGCGAAGCGAGTCATCCTGCACGACCCACCAATGTAAAAGGGCGCCTTTTTGCTATGCGCAATTCGTGCTGAATGAAACGAGTCATCCTGCACGACCCGCCACCTCCTGAAACAATCCTGTCGACTTAACCGACTTATCGTTGATACAGCGGATCCTGCATACGAGCTGACGTCAGATTTTGCCCCTCTTCACGCACCACTTCCCACAGCGCCTGCGCGGCGGTCGACAGCGACCGGTTCTTACGCTGCGCCAGCATCAGCTGTCGCTCCACAATCGGCGTCAATCGTTTCACCACTAACTGACTTCCTTGTGGAAGCGGCAATGCCAGCGCGGGCAGGATACTGATACCGATCCCGGACTCCACCATCGGAAACAGGGTCGCGGGATGGCCAATCTCCTGCACGATGGTCGGCTCTATCGAAAAATGCTGCAAGGCTGCATCAATCAGCGGACGACTACCGGAAGCATAATCCTGCAATACCAGGCGCTGCCCCTGAAGATCCTGCCAGCTCACCGACGCCATGGAAGCGAAAGGATGATCCTGGCGACAGAGCAGTAAAAAAGGTTCGGCCAGCACCGTTTCACACTGCAAATCAGTTGCAGCACCGGGATCGATAACGATGCCGAAATCCACGTCGCCCTGGCGAATACTCTCCAGAACCCATTGCTGGGGGCGATCGTGGAGAACAAAACTTATCTCCGGGTAACGCTGATTGCTGTGTGCGATACATTGCGGGATCAGGTGCGCTGAAATCGTCTGGCTGGCGGCTACGCGGACGGTACCCGAAAGCTGTTGCCCTACCCGCCCGGCATCACGCAGCGTACTGTTTAACTCATCCAGCAGACGTTCAAGGCGACCAGCCAGCTGCTGCCCGGCTTCCGTCAGCGCTACCTCCCGGGTGGTACGGTCAAGCAAGCGCACGCCGGTCTGGTGTTCCAGCTCTTTGACACTATGGCTGACCGCAGACTGGCTGAGACCAATAATCTCCCCTGCCCGGCTGAAACTCTTTACCCGCGCAACGGTGACGAAGACCTTTAACTGACGTAGTGAGTAATTCATCTCTTTTATTCATGAATAGATGCAATAAATCAATTTTATTTCTCAAAATAGAAAAAGCACAATAGCGACATCGATTTTCAGGAGCGTTTATGAAACTTTTCCGCATTCTTGATCCATTTACCCTTACCCTCGTGACCGTAGTACTGCTGGCCTCTTTTTTCCCGGCCCGCGGCAACTTTGTCCCCTTCTTTGAGTATCTGACCACCGCCGCCATCGCGCTGCTGTTTTTCATGCATGGTGCCAAACTCTCCCGCGAGGCGATCGTCGCCGGGGGAAGCCACTGGCGTTTACACCTGTGGGTCATGTGCAGCACCTTTGTGGTCTTCCCGGTTTTAGGGGTCCTGTTCGCCTGGTGGGCACCCATTAACGTCGACCCGGCGCTGTATACCGGCTTTATTTATCTGTGCATCCTGCCCGCCACCGTCCAGTCGGCAATTGCTTTTACCTCACTGGCCGGTGGTAACGTCGCAGCGGCCGTCTGTTCGGCGTCGGCATCAAGCCTGCTGGGGATCTTTGTGTCGCCGTTGCTGGTCGGGTTGCTGATGAACCTGCACGGTGCAGGAGGAAGCGTAGAGCAGGTCGGGAAAATTATGCTGCAACTGCTGCTGCCGTTTGTACTTGGTCACCTGTCTCGTCCGTGGATTGGCGATTGGGTGGCGCGGCATAAAAAGTGGATCTCAAAAACCGACCAGACCTCAATTCTGCTGGTGGTCTACTCGGCGTTCAGCGAAGCGGTGGTTAACGGGATCTGGCATAAAGTGGGGATTGGGTCGCTGCTGTTCATCGTCGTCGTCAGCCTGGTACTGCTGGCTATCGTCATCGCGATCAACATTTTCGTCGCCCGCCGCTGTGGCTTTAACAAGGCCGATGAAATCACGATTGTCTTCTGCGGGTCGAAAAAGAGTCTGGCAAACGGCATTCCGATGGCCAATATTCTCTTCCCGACGTCAATTCTGGGGATCATGGTGCTGCCGCTGATGATTTTCCATCAGATTCAGCTGATGGTTTGCGCCGTGCTGGCACGACGCTATAAACGACAGGCAGAAGCCTTGCAGGCGCAGGAGAAAGCCCGCGCCTCTGAAGCTTAACGCGGCTGCTTTAAGGGCTGAACCAGCTGGGTCAGCCCTTCGGTTTTAATCAACAAGGTTAACGCCATCAGCTCGCCAAGATGCCCGGCAGGAAACTGATCCTTGCGGGCAAACCACAGCAAATACTCTTCCGGCACATCAATCAGGCGACGACCTTTATATTTGCCAAACGGCATTTCCGTATTGGCAATCTCGATGAGCTGCGCTTTATCCATGTTAATCTCCCAGCAGACGCAGCATTTCGGCTTCGTCGATCACCTCGATGCCGAGCTCCTGCGCTTTAGCCAGCTTAGAACCCGCCGCTTCACCGGCAATCACCAGATCGGTTTTTTTCGATACGCTGCCGGCCACTTTCGCCCCCAAGGCAAGCAACCGTGCCTTCGCGTCGTCGCGCGACAGCTGGCTCAGGCTGCCGGTCAGCACCACCGTTTTACCGGCGAACGGACTATCGATTTCCTCGGCATTGACCACCACCGGCGCAGGCCAACTGACGCCTTCGGTCCGCAGTTGAGCAATCACATCGCGGTTGCTCTCTTCAGCGAAGAAGTTGAAGACGTGCGTAGCGACGACGATCCCGACATCCTGAACTTTTTGCAGCTCTTCAATAGAAGCCTGCTCCAGCGCTTCGATAGTGCCAAAGTAGGCCGCCAGCCCCGCCGCCGTGGCTTCGCCTACTTCACGAATGCCCAGCGCATACAGGAAGCGCGCAAAAGTGGTCTGTTTGGATTTTTCCAGCGCATTCACCACGTTTTGCGCGGATTTCGGCCCCATTCGGTCCAGGCCCGTAAGCTTACCGGCGCTCAAACGGAACAGATCGGCCGGCGTGTGGACATACTCTTTTTCCACCAGCTGGTCGATGATTTTGTCCCCCATCCCTTCCACATCTAATGCGCGACGTGAGACGAAATGTTTTAGGGCTTCTTTACGCTGCGCGCCGCAGATTAACCCGCCGGTACAGCGCGTCACCGCTTCGCCTTCCACGCGTTCAACGTCCGAGTTACAGACCGGGCAATGGGTCGGAAATTCGATTTCTCGCGTATCCTCCGGGCGTTCAGACAGCACAACGTTCACAACCTGGGGGATAACGTCGCCTGCACGACGAATCACCACTTTATCGCCAATGCGCAGACCCAGGCGGGCAATTTCATCGGCGTTATGCAAGGTGGCGTTGCTCACCAGAACGCCAGCCACATGTACCGGCTCCAGGCGTGCTACCGGCGTAATCGCCCCGGTGCGCCCGACCTGGAACTCCACGTCACGCACGAAGGTCATCTGTTCTTGCGCCGGGAACTTAAAAGCAACGGCCCAGCGCGGTGCCCGGGCAACAAATCCCAACTGCTCCTGCAACGCCAGGGAGTCCACTTTGATCACCACGCCATCGATATCAAAGCCTAAGTGCGGGCGGTCCTGCTCGACCTTACGATAGTAAGTAAGTACTTCCTCTGGGGTGTGACACAGTTTCACCCGGTCGCTCACCGGCAATCCCCACGCCTTAAACTGCTGCAGGCGGCCAGAATGGCTTTCCGGCAGTACTCCGCCATCCAGCACGCCCACACCGTAGCAGAAGAAAGTAAGTGGTCGCTTCGCCGTAATACGCGGGTCAAGCTGGCGCAGAGAACCTGCCGCCGCATTACGCGGGTTGGCAAACACTTTTCCGCCGGTGCGGCGGGCTTCGTCGTTAATTTTTTCAAAGCCGGCCTGCGGCAAGAACACTTCACCGCGCACTTCCAGGCGCGCCGGAATGTTGTCGCCGCGCAGCTTCAGCGGGATGGCGCGAATCGTTCTGACGTTGGAGGTAATATCCTCGCCGGTGGTCCCGTCGCCGCGCGTCGCCGCCTGAATCAATACGCCGTTTTCATACAGAATACTGACCGCTAACCCGTCCAGCTTCAGCTCGCAGCAATAAACCAGATCATCGCTGCTCTTCAGACGGTCCTGAACGCGCTTGTTGAAGGCCAGGAAGCTCTCTTCATCAAAGACGTTATCCAGTGACAGCATCGGTACGTCATGGCGAATCTGGCTGAATGAGGCCAGCGGAGTCGCCCCGACGCGTTGGGTTGGTGAATCAGAGGTAATCAGTTCCGGATGGCTGGCTTCCAGCTCACGCAATTCGCCCATCAACCGGTCATATTCCGCATCGGGAATCTCCGGGGTATCCATAACATGGTACAGATATTCATGATGGCGAAGCGTGGCTCGCAGTTCAGTCAGTTTTTGTTCGATCGGTTCCATATCGCACCATCAATGATAAAAAACCCCCGGCAGGCGGGGGTTCTGGATTGGAAGACGAAACGCCGGGAGGAAAAATCAGGCGTTGGCCTCTTTCACTTCACGAATACGGTCTTGATATTCGCGCAGCTTTTGCGGAGTCATCATCCGACGCTGATCGTCCAGCACGACACCACCAACTTCGTCAGCAATGTACTGTGCAGATTGCAGCATCAGCTTAAAGTTTTGCAGTTCATCACCAAACGACGGGACCTGCATAAAGATAGTCACGCCAGGCGTGGTCATATCCGCCATGCCATCCGGATTGAACGTACCCGGTTTGACCATATTTGCCAGGCTGAACAGCACCTGACCGCTGCCGTCCGGGCTAAGGTGGCGATGGAAAATATTCATGTCGCCAAATTTAAATCCCGCCTGCTGAATGCTGTTGATCAGCACTTCGCCGTTTATCTGCGTGCCCTGATGCGCGGAGACGTTCATCACAATGACCGTTTCTTTACGCTCTTTCGGCTGAGGAGCCGGTTCAGCGACCTGAGGTTCAGGAGCTGGCTGAGGCTGCGCGGCGGCCGGTTGTGGCGGTGCGACAGGCTGCGTTGGCTGAACAGGGGCCGGCTGATGCGGCGGCGTGTTCTGCTGCACCGCAGGCTGCTGAGGCGGTGGCTGATATTGCGGTGGTACCGGCTGTTGCACGGCAGGCTGCGGTTGCTGCGGCACCTGAGGTTGTGGAACCTGATGCTGCACAGGCTGCTGGCGTACCGGCTCTTCCGGGCGAACAGGTTGCTGAACCTGACGCTCATAAGGAGGCTGATATTGGTGTTGCGGCGGCGCCTGACGAGGAGCTTCTTGCTCACCGTGCACGCCATTAGGGGCGTGATTAACCCGGTGAACGCGAACTTCACCCACGCCTTCAACATCGTCATCAACGTCATCGCTCTCAGACTCTTCGTCATCGCGAGACTTCATACGTTTCAGTGGGCGATCGCGAAACATCGAGGAACGTTCTTTACGGCTGGTCCAGAAACCGTGTACCAGTAAAGCGAGTATGGCGATCGCGCCAACAATGATTAATATCAGACGCAAATCCTGCATCATTATATTCTCTGTTGTTCTAACACCTTGCCACCACGGCAAACATTTACTTACTAAGAGTATTTGTCGATTACGTCGAGTGCAAGTGCGTCTGCCGCTTTCACTACATAAAGATGAACTAAATCGTGCTTTTTGCTGTTTTTTCGAACATTTCCTAACTGGTTATTGTCTGGCAACCCGATAAAATAAGCGGGCATTCAGTCTGAATGTCAAAACAGGAGCATTGCCTGACCATGGTTTCAACATCCGCATCTACCCCGCGTAGTGGCGTCTACTATTTTTCACAGGGCTGGAAACTGATCGCCCTGCCCGGCATTCGTCGTTTCGTCTTTTTGCCTTTATTAGTCAACATTATCCTGATGGGCGGCGCCTTCTGGTGGCTGTTTACACGCCTCGATAGCTGGATCCCGTCGTTGATGGGTCACGTGCCCGAATGGTTACAATGGCTGAACTATCTGCTGTGGCCTATCGTAGTTATCTCGATCCTGCTGGTGTTCGGTTACTTTTTCTCAACGATTGCAAACTGGATTGCCGCCCCGTTTAGCGGCCTGCTCGCCGAACAGCTGGAAGCCCGCCTGACCGGCGCCACCCCGCCGGACGTCGGCGTTTTCGGCATCATGAAAGACGTGCCGCGCATTATGAAGCGAGAATGGCAGAAGCTTTCCTGGTACCTGCCGCGGGCGATCGTGTTGCTGATCCTCTATTTCATCCCCGGCATCGGCCAGACCGTGGCACCGGTACTGTGGTTCCTGTTTAGCGCGTGGATGCTGGCCATCCAGTACTGCGACTACCCGTTCGATAACCATAAAGTGCCCTTTAAAACCATGCGCGAGGCGCTGCGTACCCGTAAGGTGACCAATATGCAGTTTGGCGCCCTCACCAGCTTGTTCACGATGATCCCCGTTCTGAACCTGGTGATTCTGCCGGTCGCTATTTGTGGGGCAACGGCCATGTGGGTCGACTGCTATCGCGATAAACACGCGATGTGGAAGTAACCCCCCCTCTCCCTTCGATAACTGCTTCAGGCCAATGGCACGATGGCCTGAAGCAGAACCGCTATATGCCAGGCCTTATTCCTTCTGGCTCATCATTATTTCCCTTCCGAATATAGATATGCTATTTCCTTACTTCCGCATATTCCTTAAGCGGGTATGCTGGAGCCGTACTCCCAAATTTCATACAGTTAAGGACGGGCCATGAGTAAGATTTTTGAAGACAACTCCCTGACTATCGGCCACACGCCGTTAGTACGACTGAACCGAATCGGTAACGGACGCATCCTGGCGAAAGTCGAGTCTCGCAACCCGAGCTTTAGCGTGAAATGCCGAATCGGTGCCAATATGATTTGGGATGCCGAAAAACGCGGCGTGCTGAAAGCCGGCGTCGAGTTAGTCGAGCCGACAAGCGGCAACACCGGGATTGCTCTGGCCTATGTTGCGGCAGCGCGCGGCTATAAGCTGACGCTGACCATGCCGGAAACCATGAGTATCGAACGTCGCAAACTGCTGAAAGCGCTGGGAGCCAACCTGGTGCTGACCGAAGGCGCGAAGGGCATGAAAGGCGCCATCCAGAAAGCCGAAGAGATCGTCGCCAGCGATCCGGAAAAATATCTGCTGCTGCAGCAATTCAGCAACCCGGCCAACCCGGAAATTCACGAAAAAACCACCGGCCCGGAAATCTGGGAAGATACCGACGGCCAGGTTGATGTGTTCATCGCAGGCGTCGGTACCGGCGGTACGCTGACCGGCGTGAGCCGCTACATCAAAGGGACCAAGGGCAAAAAAGATCTGTTCTCCGTTGCGGTGGAACCGACCGACTCCCCGGTTATCGCTCAGGCGCTGGCTGGCGTGGAGCTGAAACCAGGCCCGCACAAAATTCAGGGTATCGGTGCCGGCTTTATCCCTGGTAACCTTGATCTGAAGCTGATCGATAAAGTCGTGGGCATCACCAACGAAGAAGCCATCTCCACCGCGCGTCGTCTGATGGATGAAGAAGGTATTCTGGCGGGTATCTCTTCCGGTGCGGCCGTCGCCGCGGCACTCAAACTGCAGGAAGATGAGGCCTTTACCAATAAGAATATTGTGGTTATCCTACCGTCTTCAGGTGAGCGTTATTTAAGCACAGCACTGTTTGCCGATCTCTTCACCGAGAAAGAACTGCAACAGTGATGCCATCCGGCTAGCATCGTGTAAAAAAGCACCTTTTTAGGTGCTTTTTTGTGGCATACGTCAAAGTTTTACCCCTCCTGGCATTGATTCACCGCGTAGGGTCTGGTATTTAACCAACACATTTATTTTGATGCGCGAAATTATTCAAAATCGGATTTCCACGTGCTGAATCGATTTTATGATTTGGTTCAAGTCTTCCTTTCGCTGCATAATGTTTAATGACGTGCCAGACGTCAACGGCCAGATGGTCCTCACAGCAAACACGCTGTTGACACCTTAGCCAGACACGTAACGCCGGCGCTAACAATACAGGCTAAAGCCTCGCCGTTAGGCTAGACTTTAGGTCCACAACACTAAACCTATAAGTTGGGGAAATATAATGTTCCAGCAAGAAGTTACCATTACCGCTCCGAACGGTCTGCACACCCGCCCTGCTGCTCAGTTTGTTAAAGAAGCGAAAGGCTTCACTTCTGAGATCACTGTGACCTCCAACGGCAAAAGCGCCAGCGCCAAAAGCTTGTTCAAACTGCAAACTCTGGGTCTGACTCAGGGTACCGTTGTAACCATCTCCGCTGAAGGCGAAGATGAGCAAAAAGCAGTTGAGCATCTGGTAAAACTGATGGCTGAACTCGAATAAGTTCACGGGTTCTTTTTAATATCAGTCACAAGTAAGGTAGGGTTATGATTTCAGGCATTTTAGCATCCCCGGGTATCGCTTTCGGTAAGGCTCTCCTGCTGAAAGAAGACGAAATTGTCATCGACCGGAAGAAAATTTCTGCCGATAAGGTTGACCAGGAAGTCGAACGTTTCCTGAGCGGCCGCACCAAGGCCTCCGCCCAGCTGGAGGTCATCAAAACCAAAGCTGGTGAAACTTTCGGTGAAGAAAAAGAAGCCATCTTCGAAGGGCACATCATGCTGCTGGAAGATGAGGAGCTTGAGCAGGAAATCATAGCCCTGATTAAAGATAAGCACATGACTGCCGACGCGGCAGCCAATGAAATTATCGAAGGTCAGGCCACTGCGCTGGAAGAGCTGGACGATGAATACCTGAAAGAACGTGCCGCTGACGTACGTGATATCGGTAAGCGTCTGCTGCGCAATATCCTCGGTCTGGCAATTATCGATCTGAGCGCAATCCAGGACGAAGTGATTCTGGTTGCAGCCGATCTCACCCCGTCGGAAACCGCACAGCTGAACCTGAACAAGGTGCTGGGTTTCATCACCGACGCTGGTGGCCGTACTTCCCACACCTCTATCATGGCGCGTTCTCTTGAACTGCCGGCCATCGTGGGCACCGGTAGCGTCACCACGCAGGTGAAAAACGGCGATTATCTGGTCCTCGACGCGGTCAATAACCAGGTTCTGGTTAACCCGACCAACGAACAAATCGAAGAGCTGCGCAATCTGCAGGCCCAGGTCGCAGAAGAAAAAGCGGAGCTGGCTAAACTGAAAGATCTGCCGGCGATTACGCTGGACGGACATCAGGTTGAAGTCTGTGCCAACATTGGTACCGTACGTGACGTCGATGGCGCAGAGCGCAACGGCGCAGAAGGCGTAGGCCTGTATCGTACAGAATTCCTGTTCATGGACCGTGACGCGCTGCCAACTGAAGAAGAACAGTTCGCTGCCTACAAAGCGGTTGCTGAGGCCTGTGGCTCTCAGGCCGTCATCGTGCGCACCATGGACATCGGCGGCGACAAAGAACTGCCGTACATGAACTTCCCGAAAGAAGAGAACCCGTTCCTCGGCTGGCGTGCCGTGCGTATCGCGATGGATCGTAAAGAGATCCTGCGTGACCAGGTTCGCGCCATCCTGCGTGCCTCTGCTTTCGGTAAACTTCGCATCATGTTCCCGATGATCATCTCTGTTGAAGAAGTGCGTGCACTGAAGAAAGAGATTGAAATCTACAAGCAGGAACTGCGTGACGAAGGCAAAGCATTCGACGAAACCATCGAAGTCGGCGTGATGGTTGAAACACCAGCCGCGGCAACGATTGCTCGTCATTTAGCAAAAGAAGTCGATTTCTTTAGTATCGGAACCAATGATTTAACGCAATATACTCTGGCAGTTGACCGTGGTAATGATATGATTTCACATCTTTACCAGCCAATGTCGCCATCTGTCCTGACGCTGATTAAGCAAGTTATTGATGCTTCTCACGCTGAAGGAAAATGGACTGGCATGTGTGGTGAGCTTGCGGGCGATGAACGTGCTACACTTCTGTTGCTGGGTATGGGGCTGGACGAATTCTCTATGAGCGCCATTTCCATCCCGCGTATCAAGAAGATTATTCGTAACACGAACTTCGAAGATGCGAAAGTATTAGCAGAGCAGGCTCTTGCTCAACCGACAACGGACGAGTTAATGACGCTGGTTAACAAGTTCATTGAAGAAAAAACAATCTGCTAATCAACGAGATGCGCGGCCCAAATTACTGCTTAGGAGAAGATCATGGGTTTGTTCGATAAATTGAAATCTCTGGTTTCTGATGACAAAAAAGACTCCGGAACTATTGAGATTGTTGCTCCGCTCTCTGGCGAGATCGTCAACATCGAAGACGTGCCGGATGTAGTTTTTGCGGAAAAAATTGTGGGTGATGGCATTGCTATCAAACCTACCGGCAACAAAATGGTAGCGCCGGTAGATGGTACCATCGGTAAAATCTTTGAAACCAACCATGCATTCTCTATTGAATCTGATAGTGGTATCGAACTTTTCGTTCACTTCGGTATTGATACCGTTGAGCTGAAAGGCGAAGGCTTCAAACGCATTGCCGAAGAAGGTCAGCGTGTGAAAGTCGGTGACCCGGTCATCGAATTCGATCTGCCGCTGCTGGAAGAGAAAGCCAAGTCTACCCTGACTCCGGTTGTTATCTCCAACATGGACGAGATCAAAGAGCTGATCAAACTGTCCGGTAGCGTAACCGTGGGTGAAACCCCGGTCATTCGCATCAAGAAGTAATTCTTGCCGCAGAAAAAATGGCGCCTTCCGGCGCCATTTTTTTATCGCAAAGACCTCACGCCAGCGGCGGCAGAATCAGCTCATCGCAACCCTGTTGCGCAGTCCAGGTCATCACCGCCAGAACGCGTTGCGCCGCAGCGTGCGTCGCTTCTCCCAGCGCCAGACCAGAAACCAGCCCGCTAATCAACTCGGCACAGAACAGATCGCCGGTTCCCTTCAAATCCGTTTCGACCCGCGGATGGACCACCACCTCAACAGAATCCGCCGTAACCACCAGCAGGTTGATCGTCGCGTTGTCGACGCCTGGCGCGCTGGTAATGACCACCCACTTCAAGGTATCAGATAACAGACTACGCGCGGCAATCACCGCTTCCTGCTGATTATGACAAGGCATCCCGCTCAGCGTTTCCAGCTCAAACAGGTTTGGCGTAATGCCCTCGGCCAGCGGCAGCAGATGCTGACGATAGGCATCCGGGATTTCGGCCTTCACGTAGATGCCGCTATCCACATCGCCAATCACCGGATCGACAAGAATACACAGATGGGGATGGGATTCGCGAATTCGGTGTAGCCACTGCGCCAGGCGTTCAATCTGTATCGCGCTGCCCATATAACCCGTAGTCACCGCCCGCAACTCACGCAGCGCATCGCGCTCCTCAAGGGCCTGCAAATAGCCTGTAAACCACGCTTCCGGGATCATCCCGCCGTAGAAGGTATCGTAGTGCGGAGTATTGCTAAATAACACGGTCGGCACCGCCATAACCCGCAGTCCATGCTGTTTAATGGCCGGTACCGCAATGCTGTTGCCGACGCTACCGTACACCACCTGCGACTGCACGGCGACGATATCGACCTGCAGCGCCCGGCTCTTGTCATTGAAGAGCACCGATTGTATTTCGTCTTGCTGGCCCATCCCTTCTCCCCCCGCTGGACAGCGGGTCACACCCTGATTATCATTCGTCCTATGCTAAAATCCATTTTGTCATAGGTCAATGATGATCGTTGGAAAAACCGCCAGTGAGATTTTTGATAACATCCGCCATCTGGTCCAGAGCGGAGTATTAAAACCCGGAGCCTCTCTGCCTCCGGTACGAGAGCTGGCGGCGGACCTGACGGTTAACCGCAATACTGTAGCCGCCGCTTACAAACGGCTGGTCAGCACTGGTCTGGCCAGCAGCCAGGGCCGTAACGGAACGGTTATCAGAGGGTTGACCACGCCGCCGGCGCTGGAAGGCCGGGATCCCGCCTCCCCGCTGAACGATATCTCCAGCGGCAATCCGGACCCACGCCTTCTGCCCGATCTCACCCGCTATCTGAGCCAGCTCTCCCTGACCCCGCATCTCTATGGCGACGACGCCGTCAAGCCTGAGCTGCGACGCTGGGCGCAGCGCTGGATGCACGAGGATTTGCAAAGAGATGCCGAGATTAACCTGACCAGCGGCGCTATCGACGCGCTGGAGCGCCTGCTCTGCGCCCTGCTGCTTCCTGGCGATGGCGTGGTCGTCGAAGACCCTTGCTTCCTCAGCAGCATCAACATGCTGCGCTACACCGGCTTTAACGCCTGCCCGGTGGCGGTCGATGAGCAGGGAATGCAACCTGAAGCGCTGGAGATTGCCCTACGCAACGGCGCTCGTGCGGTCATCGTCACGCCCCGCGCGCATAATCCTACCGGCTGCAGCCTCAGCGACGCCCGTGCCATGGCGATTCAGGAAGTACTGGCCCGCTATCCGCAGGTGCTGGTGATTATCGATGACCACTTCGCGCTGCTATCGTCAGCGCCCTGGCACTCGCCGCTCCCGGCGACGACACAGCGCTGGGCGCTGGTGCGCTCAATGTCCAAAACCCTCGGGCCGGACCTGCGGCTGGCGTTTGTCGCCAGCGATAGCACCACCTCGGCGGCGTTGCGCCTGCGGCTCAATGCCGGCAGCCAGTGGGTCAGCCATCTGCTGCAGGAACTGGCCTTCGCCTGCCTGAGCGACGGTACCTTTACTGATGTACTGGAGCGAAGCCGGCGCCATTATCGCCAGCAAAATGAAACGCTGGCTGCTGCCCTGGCGTGCCACGGCTTTGACCCGCTCCCTGCTGGAGATGGTCTCAACTTCTGGCTACCGTTGAACGAACCCGCCCAACCCGTGGCTCTGCGTTTAGCCCGCGCCGGCTGGCTGGTTCGTGAAGGTGAAATTTTCGCTATTGATGCCCCATCCCACGGGCTACGGCTGTCGCTCGGCGCCTTGAGCGACGCTCAGATTCACCAGTTGACCAATGATTTACGCCTCGTGCTGCGCCCCTGACGCAGGTAATATCGAAACAGACGCGCGGGTCAGCCGCACGCCATCCCATTCCCCGGAGATAACACATGGTCAATCCGCAGCTAAAAGCCACCATTGAAGCCTGCGATCGTGCAATATCGCAGGAAGACTACGTCACGCTCATGGAATACTACGCCGAAGATGCCCTGCTGGTGGTCAAACCGGGCATGGTGGTCAAGGGCAAGGAGAATATCCGCAAAGCCTTTATCGCGATTGCTGACTATTTTCAGCACCGTCTGGTCGTGACGCAGGGCAGAATGGAGATTCTGGAAGGGGGCGATAATGCGCTGGTGATAATGGAAACCCGGCTGGATATCCCGACCCCGGAGGGAGGAACCACACAGGTTACGCGGCGCGCAACCTATGTTTTTCGCCAGGAGGGAGAACGCTGGCTGTGTACCGTCGATAACTCCTACGGTACCGACCTGCTGGACCCGCCGGTCAGTTAAATGCCTGCGCCCTGGCTGAAGTGCTCTTCGCCGAAAACGCCGGTGGACAAGTAGCGATCGCCACGATCGCAGACGATCGCCACCACCACCGCTCCGGGGTTTTCACGCGCGATACGTAGGGCACCGGCCACCGCACCGCCGGAGCTAACACCGCAAAAAATACCTTCCCGCACCGCCAGCATACGCATGGTGCTTTCCGCCTCCTGCTGGTGAATATCGAGCACCGCATCAACCAGCGAGGCATTAAAAATCCCCGGCATATATTCTGCCGGCCAGCGACGGATCCCCGGAATACTGCTGCCCTCTTCCGGCTGCAGCCCCACGATGCTCACCGGCTTATCCTGCTCGCGCAGAAAGCGAGACACGCCGGTAATGGTGCCGGTGGTGCCCATGCTGGAAACGAAATGGGTTATACGTCCTTGAGTTTGCTGCCAGATTTCCGGCCCGGTGGTGGTGTAATGGGCATAGGGATTGTCTGGGTTGTTAAACTGATCCAGCAATTTACCTTCGCCACGCTGCGCCATCTCCAGCGCCAGATCACGCGCGCCTTCCATCCCCTGCTCTTTGGTCACCAGAATCAGCTCTGCACCGTAGGCACGCATGGCCGCACGGCGCTCCTGGCTCATGTTGTCGGGCATCAGAAGCTTCATCTGGTAGCCTTTCAGCGCCGCGATCATCGCCAGCGCAATGCCGGTGTTGCCGCTGGTGGCTTCGATCAGGACGTCGCCGGGGGCTATTTCACCCCGTTTTTCCGCTTCAACAATCATCGAAAGCGCGGCACGATCCTTCACGGAACCCGCCGGGTTATTGCCTTCCAGTTTGACCCAGATTTCACTGCCGTTATCCGGCCCCAGTCGTTGCAACTTCACCAGAGGAGTATTGCCGATGGTTTGTTCTAATGTATTCACGGTTTTTACCCAATAAAAAGGCCGGGTACGTTGTGCTTACCCGGCCTGCAATTATCTCCGGAGTTCGACGCAGGACGTCTTATCCGGGCTACCACACCCTGCCGTTGTCGGAACAGCGATAAACTAGCGATTAAGCTATCAGGCTGATTCCGCCAGAGCAAGCGCCTCACGCGGTTCGATTCGCTCGTTACCGTTATAGAGTCGCGCATTCTGTAAGCCAACGAACAGACGTTCGCCGCGAGAAGGTGCGTCTTCGCCCGGCAGTACCACGGTCAGCGGTTCGTCGTACCAGCCTAACGGCTGCACCACTAATTGGGTGTAGTGGCCTTTCGGGCTGGCTTCCAGTACCTGTACCGGTAACGGGGAATCCAGGCTGGTTCGACGGCTGATATCGACTTCCCAGGGACGCAGGAACAGATCGACCGGCCCTTGATAGCTCGGCGTATAGCCCAGCGGCCAGCGATGGGCGCCCACATGGAACTGACCGCCGCGGATGGTGCCTTTCAGGCGGTTCACTTCGCCCATAAACTCCAGCACAAAACGGGTGGACGGCTCACGCCAGACTCGTTCAGGCGCATCGGCTTGTTCAATATTGCCCTGGCTCATGACCACCACGCGGTCAGCGACTTCCATCGCCTCTTCCTGGTCGTGGGTTACAAACACGCTGGTAAACTTCAGCTCTTCATGCAGTTGACGCAGCCAGCGGCGCAGCTCTTTACGCACCTGCGCATCCAGCGCGCCGAAAGGCTCATCCAGCAACAGAATCTGAGGCTCCACCGCCAGCGCGCGCGCCAGGGCCACGCGCTGCTTCTGACCACCGGACAGCTGGGCCGGGTAACGGTCAGCCAGATGGGCCAGCTGTACCATTTCCAGCAAACGGGTAACTTTCTCTTTGATCCCGGCGGCGTTTGGACGTTCACGACGCGGCAGCACCGTCAGGCCGAAAGCGATATTTTCGAACACCGTCATATGACGGAACAGCGCGTAGTGCTGGAACACGAAGCCCACTTTACGGTCGCGGGCGTGTACCCGGCTCACGTCGGTACCGTGGAAACGAATATGGCCGCTGGATTGATTCTCCAGCCCGGCGATGATCCGCAGCAGCGTGGTTTTCCCGGAGCCGGATGGCCCCAGCAGCGCGACCATCTGCCCGGAAGGAATGTCCAAAGAGATATCGTTCAGCACCTGAGTGCGGCCGAAAGATTTCTTAATATTAACGATCTCAATGCTCATGATTCCCCTCCAGTTGCGCGCGTTTTTCCTGATTGGCCAGACGCCATTGCAACATACTCTTTAAAAACAAGGTCAAAATAGCCATTAACGTCAGCAAAGCTGCGGCGGTAAAGGAACCTACGGTGTTGTAATCCTGCTCAAGCAGTTCAATTTGCAGCGGCAGGGACAGGGTTTCACCGCGGATCGAACCTGATACCACCGATACCGCGCCAAACTCCCCGATAGCGCGGGCGTTGGTCAGCACCACACCATATAACAGCGCCCAGCGGATATTCGGCAGGGTCACCCGACGGAACATCTGCCAGCCGGAAGCGCCGAGCAAAATCGCCGCTTCATCTTCGTTACTGCCCTGACTCATCATCACCGGCACCAGCTCGCGCACCACAAACGGACAGGTAACGAAAATGGTTGCCAGCACCATGCCAGGCCAGGCAAACATCACCTGCAGGTTGTGCTCATCCAGCCAGCCGCCCAGCGGACCGTTCGAACCGTAAAACAGCAGGTACACAAGGCCGGCAACCACCGGCGAGACGGCAAACGGGATATCCAGCAACGTCAGCAGCAGCTGGCGACCTGGGAAGGTAAAACGCGTCACCAGCCACGCCAGCAGCGTACCGAACACCAGGTTTACCGGCACGGTAATCAGGGCAATCATCACCGTCAGCCAGATAGCATGGAGCATGTCCGGGTCGGCCAGGTTGTGCAGCACCGGCATCAGCCCTTTGCTGAAAGCCTGAACAAAGATGTACACCATCGGCACAATCAGAATGAAGGCGGACACCAGCATCCCGGTACCAATCAGAAACCATTTACCCCAGTTAATACGAGGCGCGTCATAACGCTTCAATTGAGTCACTTCCGCCATTAATGACCTACCACACGTCGACCAAAGCGACTTTGCAGGGTGTTGATGGAAAACAGCAGCAGCAGCGACGCCGCGAGGATCACCGAAGCAATGGCGCTCGCCGCCGGGTAATCAAACTCCTGCAAACGCACGAAAATCATCAGCGAGGTGACTTCGGTTTTCCACGCGATGTTGCCGGCGATGAAAATAACCGCGCCAAACTCACCCAGGCTGCGGGTAAACGACAGCGCAATCCCCGCCAGCAACGCCGGTGAGAGTTCCGGCAGTACCACTTTACGGAAACTCTGCAGACGCGTTGCGCCCAGCGTTTCCGCCGCTTCTTCGTATTCCGGGCCCAGTTCTTCAAGCACCGGCTGTACCGTACGCACCACGAACGGAATGCTGGTAAAGGCCATCGCCACCGCAATACCGAGCCAGGTATAGGTCACTTTGATATCAAACTTCGCCAGCCACTCGCCGTAAAAGCCGTTGACCGAAAACAGCGAAGCCAGCGTCAGGCCCGCAACCGCCGTCGGCAGCGCGAACGGCAGATCCATTAACGCATCCAGCAGCGTGCGGCCTGGGAAACGATAGCGGGTCAGGATCCAGGCCATCAGCAGGCCAAACACGCCGTTAAAAATGGACGCCACAAACGCTGACAGCAGCGTGACTTTATAGGCTGCGACCACCTGCGGGTTGGTCACCACTTCCCAGTACTGTCCCCAGGTCATCTGCGCCAGCTGCATCACCAACGCGCTCAAGGGGAGCAGCAGAATCAAGCACACAAACAGCAGGCTGGTGCCGAGGCTAAGGGTAAACCCCGGCAGCACGCGCTTAGAAGCAACTGCAAACATTACTTACGCCCCGCCGCCAGCAGTTTGTCCAGCTCACCGCCGCTGACAAAGTGCGTCTTCATCACCTGCGGCCAGGAGCCAAACTGATCTTCAACACGGAACAGCTCGGTCTGCGGGAACTTATCCTTCAGAGAGTCCATCACTTTCGGGTTGTTCACGCGATAGTAGTAATCGGTAATGATGGTCTGAGCCTGCGGGCTGTAGAGCCAGTTCAGGTAGGCTTTCGCCGCTTTCTCGGTACCGTTCGCCTTCACGTTTTTATCCACCCACGCGACCGGAAACTCCGCCAGAATGTTGACCTTCGGCACCACGACTTCGAAGCCCTGGTCTTCATACTGTTTACGGATATTGTTCACTTCCGATTCAAACGTAATCAGCACATCGCCCAGTCCACGTTCCACGAAGGTCGTCGTCGCACCGCGACCGCCGGTATCAAACACTTCGACGTTTTTCAGGAACTGGGTCATAAACTGTTCGGTTTTAGCTTTATCGCCACCGTCGGCTTTGTCCGCGGCACCCCAGGCAGCCAGATAGGTATAGCGCGCGTTACCGGAGGTTTTCGGGTTCGGGAAAATCAGCTTCACGTCCGGGCGCACCAGGTCGCTCCACTGGTGGATCCCTTTCGGGTTCCCCTTACGCACCAGGAATGCCATGGTGGAGTAGAACGGCGAGCTGTTGTTCGGCAGGCGACTTTGCCAGTCGGCGGGAATCAGATTGCCTTTGTCATGCAGGATCTGTACGTCCGTCACCTGGTTGTAGGTCACCACGTCGGCTTTTAATCCCTGCAGGATCGCCAGCGCCTGCTTGGAGGAGCCAGCATGGGACTGCTTAATGGTCAGCTTATCGCCGCCGTTATCTTTAGCCCACTGCTGCTCAAACGGAGGGTTCAGGGCCGCAAACAGCTCGCGAGACACATCGTACGAACTGTTCAGCAGTTCCGTCGCCTGAGCCTGCGCAACCAGCAGCATGGAAGCAGCCAGTGCCAGATATCCTTTGTTCAGTGATTTAACCGCCATTGCGCACCCTTATCAGTTTGATGACTTTCTTATAGCCATAATATTTATAACGGGTATGAAAGGAGTAACGGTTTTATATACCGTTTGGCGATTTGGAAGTCGAAAAGGGAATAAGGCCTCGCCTTTGCCGACTGTGAAAGCGCCGTTCACGCCCGGCATTGCACGCCAGACAGGGTCTGCTGGCCACTGAACGCATCCATCTGGCATACCGACGTCGACCAGGAGCAGGTATCGCCAATACGTCCTTTCCTATAAAAAATGTCATTTTGAATATTATATATAAATAATAAACGACCAAATATATACGCTACATGAATAACAAAACGCCATTATTTTGATGTAATCCGAAAACACCCCGCTTTTATTGTGGCCTCATAACACCCATGGTAGCGTGCAAAATCAAATAAACAGCCAGACGCTTCAATGGAGACGTTATGCATGAATATTAGATATTCCATTGTCATTTTTGCTCTTTTTTTATCAGCATGCAGTAGTGGCAAAAAAGATAATTCAACTGTTGAAGTCTGTCAGGGAAGCGTGTGTCATCTTCAGGATAAAAATGCCGTTACTGCAACCAGCGAGCCGGATGAGAAACAGCAATCCCCGGAGGCGTCCTACCAACAGGCATTACGTTATTTCCGTGGTGATGGCGTCGGGCAGGACAGTTATCTCGCGATTAAATCCCTGACCCGTGCGGCCGAAGGCGGCCACCATCAGGCGCAGAAGGCACTAGGCGAAATATATCTCTACGGCATGGAGGAGATGGGAAGCGATCCCTCCCAAGCTGCACGCTGGCTTGCGGCGGCGGCGGCTGACGGCAGTGCCGAAACGGCGGAATTACTTAAAATTGCTCGCGATGAAAAACGTAATGAGCATGAAAAATACGAACTGAACGAACGGCGAAAGTATTTTTATCGCTTCCTGTACCATACCCACTGGTATCGCCCGCCGATAATAATAAGAACATATTAATACAACACTACAAATCACCCTTATAAGTATATATGGAAATAACGATGGTAGAAAAATACATTAAACCTTTATTCTTAATTACCGCACTGGCTGGCCTGGTGGGTTGTTCAAATATCACTACGGGTAATCAGAAATATGGTGTATCCGGCGCAGCGGCGGGGTCAACAAGCGCCAACGCCGATAGCAACCTGGAACACTGCAGTTCCCCGCTGGGCACTCTGGCTATTAATGACGGGCGTAATGCCGATTGGTTTGGTCAATTTGGTAGCGCCACCAAAATTACCAGTATTGAACCTCTGTTACGCATCGCGGTACAACAGTCTAACTGCTTCGTTATCACTTCTATCGGTAACCAAAAAACGGATTCTCGCCTCTCAAACATCACCGACAAACAACGTAATTCAGGTGAGTATCGTGCCGGCTCTAAACAGCAGAAAGGACAAAGGGTAGCCGCAGATTACTTCCTGGAGCCGCACATCGTTATTGATAATTCAGCCGTTGGCGGCCTGGCTGGAAGCCTTGGCGGCCTCTTCGGTAACAGCATAATCAGTACCGTAGCGAGCAGCGTCCAGATGAAGGCATCCGTCGTTACACTCAGCCTGTTCGATATCCGCTCGTCGGTGCAAATTGCATCAGCAGAGGGAAGCGCCACGGCCACCAATTACGGTGCTGCTCTCGCGGGGTTTGGCTCCTCGGCGGGCGGTGCTTTAGGCGGGCTCTCCAGAACACCAGAAGGTAAAGCGACCGTTGCGGCCTTCCTGGAATCCTATAACAACATGGTTATCGCATTACGTAACTACAAAGCCAGCGAAGTGAAAGGCGGCCTTGGTCGCGGCGGTACTCTCAAGGTTAACTAATCTCGCTTCTCCGGCGGCCCCTCTCTGCCGGTTAATCTTTAGAAGCAATGAAGCCGATCGTTTTGATCGGCTTCATTTATTCAGACAGCGGTAACGTAACGATTACAGTGCCTGCAGACGATCCAGAGACGGGGCGAAGTAGTAACCGCCGGTCACCGGTTTGGTAAAGCGCAGCATGGCATCACGCTTGCCGTCGGTATCGCCAAACATGCTCAGCAGCTGCTGTTCAATGTTGTGGATACGCGCACAGTAAGCGCAGAAATAGAGGCCATGAGTCCCGCTGGCGGTACCGTACGGCAGGCTCTGACGCACGATTTTCAGCCCTTTTCCATCTTCTTTTAAGTCAACGCGGCTCAGGTGCGACGTGGCCGGGCGATCGTCGCCATCAATCTCTTCGTTGGCTTCTTTGGTGCGGCCAATCATCATCTCCTGATCCGGGACGCTCATCCGGTTCAGCTGCTTCAGATTATGTTCCCAGCGCTGTACAAACACGTAGCTAC
This sequence comes from Enterobacter sp. JUb54, assembly GCF_014298075.1. GTDB lineage: Bacteria > Pseudomonadota > Gammaproteobacteria > Enterobacterales > Enterobacteriaceae > Klebsiella > Klebsiella lignicola. The sequence continues at coordinate 133,598 of NZ_CP060418.1, read as the reverse complement.
CACCGGCGTCCACACCATCTTTAATGATGGCTACGTCGCTGCGGGTCTCAAGGCCTGCCGGGTTTTCAGTACCGTCGACAAAACCGCTCAGGTCACGCTCTTCAATCCAGCGGAAACCGTGAACTTCTTCCTGCACGTCCAGCAGGTCGCCGAAAGCGGCCATCGCGGCCTGCGCCACAGAGAAATTCACCTCATGGCGTGCGGAGAGAATATGAATCAGCACATCGTACTGGGTAGATGGTGCCAGGCCTTTGCCGTATACCGGGAAATCTTTCAGCTCTTCAGCACCGACGCCGCCGCTCAGCTCACGCCAGACGTTATGGCCGAACGCCACTACCGCGCCCAGTTGGGCATCCGGGTATTGCGTTTGAAAATGCGCTAATTTATCAACAAACGCACGGCTGGCTGTGCGCAGGGCGTTGATATCCCCTTTGACATTGGCTTCAATCCAAATCGCCGCACGGCAATGTTCCGGCAAAATGCCGCTCTGAACCTGAGACATCGCTCCTCCTGAAATGATACAACCCCAACGCTGTGGGACTTTTTTACCCGTCATACTTCACGTTGCCTGCACGGTGGCATTCTACAACGCGAAGTATTCAGGCTTTATCGCCCTATTGTACCCGTTTTTTACCAGCGCCATGTCTCTTCAGATCAATTTAGCGTTGCCAGATAATTTTGCTGACTTTCCAGTTTTTCAACGTATCGTCTGAAGGCATCAGCTCTTCCGGACCGCTCCAGTGACCGGTAAAGGCGTAGCTGATGTGCTGGCTGCCCTCTGCTTTACATTCAACGACCGGGCCATTATCGTTCGCGCCCTTCTGACAGTTGCCATAGGCTTTGCTGTACAGATCGCTAAATGGCGTACCGACCTGCACGCCGCTCGCGGTTTTAATCTCGCTGTCGCGCACTTCGACACGGCTCACGGTTCCGGCGTCACCATTAATCGTCATGGCAACGTTGTCGCCTTTCAGCGCTTCATAGTAGCGAACGATATTGCCGCTGGCGGTTTTCATACCGCTACGCAGACGATAGCTCCCGCCGATGGCATCGCCAATAGCCTGTTCATTCAGCGGCGTTGCCGCCGTCAGACCACCTACGCCTTGCTCGGTCACTTCCATTGAAGAACCAAACCAGTTCCATGGATAGGCCGCAGACCAGTTAACGGCACTCATGGTGGAACAGCCGGTTAATGCCAACGGTAAGGCGCAAAGAAGTAAACGTAGCGATTTCATGACACAGTCCTTTCTTGTTTATTTGACCCATGTTGGAGTGCAGGATCGGCAAAAAGTGCCGTCAGAGGTGCGCTTCCAGGAAACAGGCTTTCAGCCGACGACTGGCTAGCAGCCACCAGAAGGCGTACAGGTCGATTAACAGCAGCCCGATAGTCAACATGGAAGGCGACTCACCGCCTAACCATAACAGTGGCTGCCAGAGCAGCAGCAGAGCCTGAGAGAGCACCAGCAGCCAGCGCATCAGCGGCCAGAGGCGCGGAAATCGCTGCCGCTGCCCGCTGACGATAAACGCCAGCACCGCCGGTATGCCAGGTAACAATCCTAGCCAGAAATTATCATGGTCGGGATAGAACAGATTGAGCAGTGCATCCCCTTGCTGCCGCGAGGCGCCTGCCATGATGAACAGCACCCACGTCCGCGCCTGCAGCAATAAAACGCACCAGAACAGAAATGGTAATCTGAGCCGCCCATGAGCATCAAAATCGGAGGGGATAAACTCAGTATTCTTCATCTTCAATTAAACGCTTGCCCAGGCTGAGCACGTCCGCATATTCGTAGCCAAGACGTTCGTACATGCCCTGCACCACGTCGTTATCCTCGCGAATCATGATATTAATTTTCGGGCAGCCGCGGGCAATCAGCTTTTTCTCGAGGCGATTCAGCAGCGCGTTGGCAATGCCGCGACCGCGATATTCCGGATGCACACCAAGGTAATAAGCAGAACCGCGATGACCATCATAGCCACCCATTACCGTTCCGACCACCTGGCCGTTCACTTCCGCGACCAGAAACAGGCTGACGTCGTGGTGAACCTTACGCTCGATGTCCATTTCCGGGTCATTCCATGGGCGCAGCAGCTCGCAGCGCTCCCACAGCGTAATCACTTCTTCGAAGTCCTGCTGGCGAAAGACGCGTATCTCCATGGTATTCCCCATTATTTAGGCTTAAAAACAGCGATTATGGCGTGATTTTACCCGATAGCCAATATCAGGCGAAATGAACCGGAAAAAATGTCATACTATGACCTTGTCATGTATTGAAATGAAAAGTAAAACAATTCTTGTTTTGAATGGTCGTAACGGAAAACGCGATACGATATAACACCAGGTACCACTTGTTTGCAATTCAGGCCGAATGAGCACTTTTAAACCATTAAAAATACTTGCTTCGCGCCGCCAGGTGCTGAAAGCAGGGCTGGCTGCCATGACCCTTTCAGGGATTTCATCGCAGGTAACTGCCAAAGAACAGCCGTTGACGACGTCCAATGGGCACAGCAAACCCGCGGCGAAAAAAGCGGGCGCTAAACGCATCGTCATGCTCGATCCCGGCCATGGCGGCATCGACACCGGCGCTATCGGTCACAACGGTTCGAAAGAGAAACACGTTGTCCTCGCGATTGCCAAAAATGTACGCAGCATCCTGCGCAGCAACGGCATCGACGCGCGTCTGACGCGTACCGGCGATACCTTTATTCCGCTGTACGATCGCGTCGAAATCGCCCACCAGCACGGCGCTGACCTGTTTATGTCGATTCACGCCGATGGCTTTACTAACCCAAGCGCGGCGGGGGCATCGGTGTTTGCGCTCTCCAACCGCGGCGCCAGTAGCGCCATGGCGAAATACCTCTCCGATCGCGAAAACCGCGCCGATGAGGTCGCCGGTAAAAAAACCACGGCGAAAGACCATCTGTTACAGCAGGTGCTGTTTGACCTGGTGCAGACCGATACCATTAAAAACAGCCTGACGCTGGGCTCGCATATCCTGAAAAACATTAAACCGGTGCATAAGCTGCATAGCCGCAACACCGAGCAGGCCGCGTTCGTCGTGCTGAAATCACCGTCGATACCGTCGGTGCTGGTCGAAACCTCGTTTATTACCAACCCGGGCGAAGAAAAACTGCTGGGTACCGCCGCGTTTCGACAGAAAATCGCCAATGCAATCGCGTCGGGTATTATCAACTACTTCCACTGGTTCGATAACCAGAAAGCCCACTCAAAGAGACGTAAATGAAGCCCGACGTAGAGCTGGTAAAGCGCTATCTCCTCCAGCTGCAGGACCATATTTGCCAGCAGCTTAGCGCGGTCGATGGCGGTAAATTTGCTGAAGACAGCTGGCAGCGTGAAGGTGGCGGCGGCGGTCGCAGTCGGGTGCTGCGCGATGGCGGCGTGTTTGAGCAGGCGGGCGTTAATTTCTCCCACGTACATGGCGACGCAATGCCGGCCTCGGCGACAGCACACCGCCCGGAGCTGGCCGGTCGCAGCTTTGAAGCCATGGGCGTATCGCTGGTGGTACATCCGCGCAATCCGTACGTGCCAACCAGCCACGCCAACGTGCGCTTTTTCATCGCCGAAAAACCCGGGGCCGATCCGGTGTGGTGGTTTGGCGGCGGGTTCGATCTAACCCCCTTCTACGGCTTTGAAGAAGATGCCGTTCACTGGCACCGCACCGCCTTCGATTTATGCGCCCCCTTCGGTGATGAGGTTTATCCGCGCTATAAAAAATGGTGCGATGACTACTTCTTTATTAAACATCGCCATGAACAGCGCGGGATTGGCGGCCTGTTCTTTGATGATTTAAACACTCCAAACTTTGACCACTGCTTCGCCTTTATGCAGGCGGTGGGCGATGGCTACACGGCGGCCTATCTGCCGATTGTCGAACGGCGTAAGGCCCTGCCCTACGGCGAACGCGAGCGCAATTTCCAGCTTTACCGTCGCGGGCGTTACGTGGAGTTCAATCTGGTGTGGGATCGCGGAACGCTGTTTGGTCTGCAGACCGGCGGGCGCACGGAGTCGATTCTGATGTCGATGCCGCCGCTGGTGCGCTGGGAGTATGACTACCAGCCAGAAGAGGGCAGCCCGGAGGCTGCCCTGAGTGACTTCATTAAAGTCAAAGCATGGATTTAACGAAAGCCCCGATGATGGGGCTTTCTGCATTATAACGGCTGAGTTTGTGCTTCCACGACCGCCAGCGCCACCATGTTGACGATACGACGAACGGAGGCAATCGGCGTCAGAATATGCACCGGTTTTGCCACGCCCATCAGTACCGGACCAACGGTCACCCCTTCGGAACTGGAGACGCGCAGCAGGTTGTAGCTAATCCGCGCGGCTTCCATATTCGGCATCACCAGAATGTTAGCTGAGCCTTTCAGCGGGCTGTCCGGCATCCGCTCGTGGCGAATGCTCTCCACCAGCGCGGCATCGCCGTGCATTTCACCATCAATCATCAACTCCGGCGCCCGCGCCTTCACCAGCTCCAGCGCTTCACGCATTTTGCTGGCTGACGGGCAGTTTGACGACCCGAAGTTCGAGTGCGACAGCAGCGCCACCCGCGGTTCGATCCCGAAACGACGCACGCTTTCCGCCGCCATCAGGGTGATTTCCGCCAGCTGCTCCGGCGTCGGATCGTTGTTGACGTAGGTGTCGGCAATAAAGGTGTTGCCGCTCGGCAGCAGCAGCGCGTTCATCGCCCCTGCGGTGCTGACGCCATCGCGGTAGCCGAACAGCGGCTGCACCACCGAATAGTGGTCATGGTAGTCGCCGATGGTGCCGCAGATCATCGCATCCGCTTCCCCACGATGAACCATGATCGCGCCAATCACTGAGGTGTTAGCAATCACCGCCCGCTGCGCCTGCTCCTGGGTTACGCCGCGGCGTTTCATGAGCTGGTAGTACTCACTCCAGTACTCTTTGAAGCGCGGATCGGATTCATTATTGACGATCTCAAAATCGACGCCGGCTTTGATCTGCAGACCCAGCTTCTGGATACGCATTTCGATCACGCTCGGACGACCGATCAGGATCGGTTTGGCCAGCCCCAGCGATACCAGTTCCTGAGTGGCATGCAGGACCCGAGTCTCTTCCCCTTCCGCCAGCACCACGCGTTTAGGCTCTTTGCGCGCCTGGGAGAAGATCGGCTTCATGAACAGGTTGGTTTTGTAGACAAACTCGCTGAGCTTCTCGATATAGGCATCGAAGTCGGCAATCGGACGGGTTGCCACGCCGGAGTCCATCGCGGCTTTCGCCACCGCCGGCGCGATCTTGACGATCAGGCGCGGATCGAAAGGTTTCGGAATAATGTATTCCGGGCCGAAGCTCAGATCCTGATCGCCATAGGCAGAGGCCACCACTTCGCTCTGCTCCGCGTGGGCCAGTTCGGCGATAGCATGGACCGCCGCCAGCTTCATCTCTTCGTTAATAGCCGTCGCACCGACGTCCAGCGCACCGCGGAAAATGAACGGGAAGCACAGGACGTTGTTCACCTGGTTCGGGTAGTCGGAACGGCCGGTACAGATAATCGCATCTTCGCGGACCTGCTTCGCCAGCGGCGGCAGGATCTCCGGTTCCGGGTTCGCCAGCGCAAGGATCAGCGGCGCGCGAGCCATCTTCTTCACCATCTCAGGGGTCAGGACTTTCGGACCCGAGCAGCCGAGGAAAATATCGGCCCCGTCGATCACATCATCCAGCGAGCGTTTGCCGTCATCGTCCACCGCGTAGGCCGCTTTGGTTTCCGCCATATTCGGCTCACGGTCTTTATAGATAACGCCTTTGGAGTCGCAGACCACGATATTGTGTTTCTGCATCCCCAGCGCCACCAGCAGGTTCATACAGGCGATAGCCGCTGCACCGGCGCCGGACACCACCATCCGCACGTCGGAGAGGTTCTTCTCCACCACCCGCAGGCCGTTAATGATCGCAGCGGTGCTGATAATTGCCGTGCCGTGCTGATCGTCATGGAATACCGGAATGTTCATGCGCTCGCGCAGCTTTTGCTCGATGTAGAAGCACTCCGGCGCTTTGATATCTTCAAGGTTAATGCCGCCGAAAGTCGGCTCAAGCGCCGCCACGACATCGATAAATTTATCCGGATCCAGCTCATCGACTTCGATATCGAAAACATCAATACCGGCGAATTTCTTAAACAAAACGCCCTTGCCTTCCATCACCGGTTTCCCGGCGAGCGCGCCGATGTTCCCCAGCCCCAGCACGGCGGTGCCGTTAGAGACAACGGCAACCAGATTGCCGCGCGCGGTGTATTTATAGGCGGCCAGCGGGTCCTTCTCGATTTCCAGGCACGGTGCGGCCACGCCAGGCGAGTAGGCCAGAGCCAGGTCCCGCTGCGTCGCGAGAGGTTTGGTCGGGACTACCTGAATTTTCCCAGGAACGGGAAACTCATGAAAATCGAGGGCGCTTTGTTTCAACTGCTCATCCATTTTATGGTTCCTTTCACGTATCAGTCGTAGGGGGTGGTGCGTAATGGCTTCCAGGTGCCCACCCTGAGGTGGGCCTAGTATCTCGCCTGACGGCTTTTTAAACTTTGAACGCCGCCATACTCTGGCCATCACAAAGGTATATTTGTTATCGATTTATAACATTTATGTAACCTTATTTCGAAAGCAATGATAGTCCGGTCTGCTATGCTTTTTAGTTATCTACCCCAAAAACACCTCGACTGACAATCAGCAAAAACTCATGCAACATCTTGTTTCAGGAGTCAATTATGTCCCGAAGAGAACTTGCCAACGCCATTCGCGCCCTCAGCATGGACGCCGTACAAAAAGCCAACTCCGGCCACCCCGGCGCCCCGATGGGGATGGCAGATATCGCCGAAGTCCTGTGGAATGATTTCCTTAAACACAATCCGGGCCACCCGGGCTGGTACGATCGCGACCGCTTTGTGCTCTCCAACGGTCACGCCTCCATGCTGCTGTACAGTCTGCTGCACCTGACCGGTTACGACCTGCCGCTTAATGAGCTGAAAAACTTCCGCCAGCTGCACTCGAAAACCCCCGGTCATCCGGAGCACGGCTATACCCCCGGCGTCGAAACCACCACCGGACCGCTCGGCCAGGGCCTGGCTAACGCCGTCGGTATGGCGATTGCCGAGCGCACCCTGGCGGCGCAATTCAACCGCCCCGGCCACGATATTATCAATCACTACACCTGGGTGTTTATGGGGGACGGCTGCCTGATGGAGGGGGTTTCTCATGAGGCCTGTTCGCTGGCGGGCACCTTAGGTCTCGGCAAACTTATCGGCTTCTACGACCATAACGGCATCTCTATCGATGGTAAAACCGAGGGCTGGTTTACCGACGATACCGCCGCACGTTTTCGCGCTTACCACTGGCACGTCATTGGCGATATCGACGGTCACGACCCACAGGCGGTGAAGCAGGCGATTCTTGAGGCCCAGAGCGTGACGGACAAACCGTCGCTGATAATCTGCCGGACGGTGATCGGGTTTGGTTCACCGAACAAAGCCGGTTCGGAAGAGTCCCACGGCGCAGCGCTGGGCGAAAAAGAGGTGGCGCTGACCCGCGAGAAGCTGGGCTGGAAATACCCGCCTTTTGAGATCCCTAAAGATATTTATCAGCAGTGGGATGCCCGGCCACGCGGCGAAAAGGCGGAACAGACGTGGAATCAACAGTTCAGCGCCTGGCAGCAGCAGTACCCCGAGCTGGCAGCCGAGCTGAAACGCCGGATGGAGGGTGAACTACCGGGAAGCTGGGATCAAATGGCGCATGACTATATTGCCCAACTGCAGGCCGAACCGGCGAAAATTGCCAGCCGCAAAGCGTCGCAAAATGCGCTTAACGCCTACGGGCCAGCACTGCCGGAGCTCTTGGGCGGTTCGGCGGATCTGGCGCCCAGCAACCTGACTATCTGGTCCGGTTCTCACTCCATCAAAGAGGACCTGGCGGGCAACTATCTTCACTACGGCGTGCGCGAATTCGGGATGACGGCGATCGCCAACGGGATTGCCCTGCACGGCGGCTTTATCCCCTACACGTCCACCTTCCTGATGTTTGTCGAGTATGCCCGTAACGCGGCGCGCATGGCGGCGCTGATGAAAGCCAGACAGATTATGGTCTATACCCACGACTCGATTGGGCTGGGGGAAGATGGTCCCACCCACCAGGCGGTGGAGCAGCTGGCCAGTCTGCGCCTGACGCCCAACTTCAGCACCTGGCGCCCCTGCGATCAGGTGGAAACGGCGGTTGCCTGGCGGGCAGCCATTGAGCGCCGCACCGGCCCCACCGCGCTGATTCTGTCGCGGCAAAACCTGGCGCAGATGGCGCGAACGCCGCAGCAGGTGCAGGATATCGCCCGCGGCGGCTACGTGCTGAAAGATGCCGGCGGCAAGCCGGACTTGATCCTGATTGCCACCGGTTCAGAAGTTGAGATTGCCGTGCTGGCGGCAGAGCAACTGCTTGCCAAAGGCGTTAACGTCCGGGTGGTTTCCCTGCCCTCAACCGATGTCTTCGATGCGCAAGATGAAGCCTACCGGGAGTCGGTCCTGCCCGGCGACGTCAGCGCCCGCATCGCCGTCGAGGCCGGGATTGCCGACTACTGGTATAAGTATGTCGGTCTGAAGGGGAAAATCGTTGGCATGCGCAGCTACGGGGAGTCAGCGCCGGCTGACAAGCTCTTTCCGTTCTTTGGCTTCACCGTTGAGCACATCGTCACTCTAGCGGATGAGCTATGTAACGGGTAACCCATAGCGTGGGCCAGGCATCTGGCCCCTGCCAGTTATCGCACTGCGGCTGCTGCGCATAGCGTACCAGGCTAAACCGCTGGCCATCATAGCGCCAGCGGGTCTGGATCCCGCAATCGCCGGGGCTGCGGCCTTTATCCAGCGTCACCAGCTCGTGACGCTGCTCATCGAAGCCGGCGTTAATCAGTTCAATCTCACGGGCCGCATTGCCCGGCGGCTGGAAAGGTAAGCTCAGACGCAGCTGGCGCGCCATGTACGGCGGCCGGCGCGACACCAGCCACGCCCGCCAGATGGTGTTGTACGCGCCCGCTTCACAACTGACCATCAGCAACACTTTTTCATCCGTTAACGCGGTGACCCGGATCTCACGGCGGAACGGATCCAGGGAGCACGAGCTGTTGTCTATCCGCTCGTTGCCATAATCCATCAGATCATTGAGTTCATCCCGACTCAGCGGCGATTGGGTCAGATCAACCTTGCCTACCGCGCGCAGCGCCGGGGCCGGGGGAACACTGAGCGGCGGCTCTTCGCCTTTACCCACCCAGGCAGTTTCACTGCCGACGCGTTTCTGATGATTATCGATAAACAGCAGGGCGGCCTTCAGCCCCTGCAGAGAGATGGTCTGTAGCCCGTTGACCAGAGTTATCGCCTGCCCTTCCTGCACCTGCTGCAAAAAGGCATCGATGGTGACGCTGTCGCCGGTTTTCACCAGTTTGTCGGCAACCTGCCAGTGTTTATCAACTAAGGCCAGCGGTTTACCGTCCAGCAGAAGACGCGGCGCCACTGGGGCCAGCGCGGCGACCGGGTTGCCGATGCCACCCAATTCAATACGCAAGTTGGCATCGGTGACCGCGCCGGCGCTGCGGCTCAGCGTCATCACCAGTCCGTGATGCAGACCGACGTTGCGGGCGACGCAGAAGTTCTGGTTATTACAGGTCACCAGCCAGTCATTGAAGAGCTGCTGCGCAGGCGCCGCCCACGCCAGCGACGACGGCAGGACGGTAAAAAGCAGAAAAAAGAGAACCCGATAAAGCATGCGCGGCACAACCCCAGAGAAAACGCTCAAAACAGTCGCCATCTTCACCAGCCGCGCCATGTTACTCAATCGGATTTATCAGATATCCCCGCCATCAGGCCCGAGGTTTGCAGGTACTGCAGCAGGATGACCGCTTTACCGTCGCGGATCTCGCCGCTGGCGACCATCTGCAGCGCCTGGCTGAACGGCAGCTCCAGCACGTCAATGTCTTCATCTTCAACGCCACCGCCGCGGGTCTTTCGCTGGGCGTCGCTGTACTCGGCAATAAAGAAATGGACGATTTCGGTCACCCCGCCGGGAGACATAAACAGCTCGAACAGCTTGCGCACTTCGCCGACTTCGTAGCCGGTCTCTTCAATGGCTTCTTTGCGGATGCAGGCTTCCGGCTCGTCGTTATCCAGTAGCCCGGCGCAGGTCTCGATCAGCATCCCGTCGTCATTGCCGTTGACCCAGGTGGCGACGCGAAACTGACGAACCAGCACCACCGTGCACTTGCGGCGGTTATACAGCAGCACCGTCGCGCCATTGCCGCGATCGTAGACCTCACGCTTATGGCGCACGACGCTGCCGTCACGGCGCGTCAGCTCGTAGGTGATATTGCGTAAAATGAAGTAGTTTTCGGAGAGGAGTTTATCTTTGATAACGTTGATGTTGAGTGACATACGGCCCCGCAGCATGGAATAACCATGCCATACTACGCCGCGGGGCCGGGTTTGTCGTTAGTGAAGCGGCGCTGATGTTACGCCGAGATAATCCATGATGCCCAATGCGGCATGGCGGCCTTCGGCCATTGCCGTCACCACCAGATCGGCACCGCGCACGGCGTCTCCGCCAGCAAAGATTTTGCTGTGGCTGGTCTGATAGCGATAGCGGCTCTCCACATGGGCTTTGATCCGCCCGCGGCTATCGAGTTGTACGCCGACGGACTCCAGCCACGGCATGCCGTGCGGATGAAAACCAAAGGCCATGATCACCGCGTCGGCAGGCATCACAAACTCGCTGCCCGGTATTGGCGACGGTCTACGTCGCCCCTGGGCGTCCGGTTCACCCAGTTGGGTTCGCAGAAAGCGCACGCCATTGACCCGGCCTTCGCCGTCCAGCTCCAGGGTCACCGGCTGCACGTTAAATTCAAATACTGCCCCCTCTTCGCGGGCGTTTTTGACCTCTTTTTTCGACCCCGGCATATTAGCCTCATCGCGACGATAGGCGCAGGTTACCTGTTTCGCCCCGTGGCGAAGCGCGGTACGCACGCAATCCATGGCGGTGTCGCCGCCGCCCAGCACCACGACATTCAGGCCGTGGGTATCGATGTAAGGCTCTTCAGGCAGCTCGCTGTGCCCCATCACCTTTTTGGTATTGGCGATCAGGAACGGCAGCGCGTCATATACCCCCGGAGCTTCTTCATTGGGCAAATCCGCTTTCATCGAGCGATAGGTGCCGGCGCCGATAAACACCGCGTCGTACTCCTCCAGCAGCGACGTTAAGGCAATATCCTTGCCGACTTCGCAGCCTAACTCGAAATGAATCCCCATTTGGCTGAAGATTTCCCGGCGCCGGGCCAGCAGAGATTTATCAAGCTTGAAGGCGGGGATGCCAAAGGTCAGCAGACCGCCGATCTCCGGATGACGGTCAAAAACGACGGACTTCACGCCATGGCGAATTAAGCGGTCGGCACAGGCCAGACCCGCCGGGCCGGCGCCGATAATGGCCACTTTTTTGCCGCTATCGACAACCTGGGAAAGATCCGGACGCCAGCCCTGCGCCAGCGCCTGGTCAGAAATATAGCGTTCAATGTTGCCGATAGTGACCGCGCCCTTGTCATCGCGCAGGGTACAGGCCCCTTCACACAGGCGATCCTGCGGACAAACACGGCCGGTAATTTCCGGCAGGCAGTTGGTCTGATGAGAGAGTTCTACGGCGCCGGAGATATCCCCGGCCTGCACCCGCTCAATCCACTGCGGAATATGGTTGTGCAACGGACAGGTCCACTCGCAGACGCTGTGCTCGCCGCATTGTAAACAGCGTTCTGTCGCCTGCTGCGCCTGTCCGGCATTAAAGGGCAGATAGATCTCGGCGAAATCCGTTTTACGCTCCTGAGCGGCACGTTTATCCGCCTCGCCGCGGGGCGACGTGGCTGCCATCTGGCGGACTTTGGCACCTTCCGCCGGCACGCTAATGTCGCCCGGATGCGCATGCCACGGCCGGGCATCCAGCCGCGCCGTGCGCTGACGCCGCTGTTTGGCCATGCTGAACAGCGTCTCGTCGGTGGCCAGCTGTAACGCCTCCGCCGGGCAGTTCTGCACGCAGGCCGGCCCCGCTTCGCGCCCGTTGCACAGATCGCATTTGTGCGCCGTCGCCTTCACTTTTCCCTCGGCCGCCGGGAGCAGCACGATCTCCATCACCCCAAACGGGCAGGCCACCATGCAGGATTTACAGCCGATACATTTCTCTTCATTGACCTGCACGCTGTCGTTGACCTGCCTGATGGCATCATTCGGGCAGCTGCGCAGGCAGGGCGCGCTTTCACAATGCCGACATGTAATGGCGTTACGTTTGTGTTCGTGCTTAATCACGCTAATGCGCGGCAAAAAGCGCTGTGGGGTCAGCACGTGCTGTTCGTCGTTATGTGCCATCACACAGGCCACTTCACAGGCTTTACACCCGATGCATTTGCGACTGTCGCTGATAATAAAGTGGTTCATGGTATCCTTCGGTCTTCGGTGAATAGCCCCTCAATTCGCATGATTATTTATTACCCGACAAAACAGGGTCGGAACAATGTTCATTTGCCCAGATTACTTTTTTCCTCGCGATAATCCGGTCTGGATCAAGTTTTTTTGACTTAAATGAAATTGCGTTTTATTTAGACTGGTATGAGAAGAAAATGAGATCGCCGTGAGCAACCTGGCGCCGCTCAGCGCGCAATTCCACCGAGGCAGTGGACCGCGACGGGTCGTGTCGCAAAAGACATAAGATAAATTACACTATCTCCTTAATTTCTCCACGATTGACTGTGGGGTTAGCTATAGAGTGTCACAGACTGTGAAACAACAGAGCATGTACACAATGAGGTCTCAATTCTGATGGCGAATTTTTTCATCGATCGCCCCATTTTTGCGTGGGTGCTGGCGATTCTGTTATGCCTGACCGGAACGCTTGCAATCCTGTCGCTGCCCGTAGAGCAATATCCCGATCTCGCGCCACCTAACGTGCGAATTACCGCCAACTACCCGGGCGCGTCGGCGCAGACGCTGGAAAATACCGTCACTCAGGTTATCGAGCAGAATATGACCGGGCTCGATAATATGATGTACATGTCATCGCAAAGCTCCTCCTCCGGGCAGGCGACCATCACCCTGACATTTACCGCCGGCACCGATCCCAACGAAGCCATGCAGCAGGTGCAAAACCAGCTGCAATCGGCGATGAAAAAGCTGCCGCAGGCGGTGCAAAATCAGGGAGTCACGGTTCGCAAAACCGGTGATACCAACATCCTGACCATTGCGTTTGTCTCCACCGATGGCAGCATGGATAAGCAGGACATCGCCGACTACGTTGCCAGTAACATCCAGGAGCCGCTCAGCCGCGTCAATGGCGTCGGCGATATCACCGCTTACGGTTCGCAATACTCCATGCGTATCTGGCTGGATCCGGCCAAACTCACCGGTGTGCAAATGACGGCGAAAGATGTCACCGACGCCATCTCGTCCCAGAATGCGCAGATTGCCGTAGGCCAGCTTGGCGGCACCCCGTCGATCAATAACCAGACGCTGAACGCCACCATTAACGCCCAGTCGCTGTTACAAACGCCGCAGCAGTTCCGCGATATTACGCTGCGGGTGAATCAGGATGGGTCGCTGGTCACCCTTGGCGATGTGGCGAAAGTCGAGCTGGGGGCGGAAAATTACGATTACCTCAGCCGCTATAACCGCAATCCGGCGTCGGGTCTTGGCGTTCAGTTAGCCTCCGGGGCCAACGAAATGCAGACCGCGGAGCTGGTGCTCAATCGCTTAAACGAGCTGTCGCAGTATTTCCCGCACGGCCTTGAGTATAAAATTGCCTACGAAACCACCTCTTTCGTGAAAGCCTCGATCCACGACGTGGTGAAGACGCTGCTGGAAGCGATTGCGCTGGTATTCCTGGTGATGTACCTGTTCCTGCAAAATATTCGCGCCACGCTGATCCCCACCATTGCCGTTCCGGTGGTTTTGATGGGCACCTTCGCGATCCTGTTTGCCTGCGGCTACAGCATTAACACCCTGACGATGTTCGCGGTGGTGCTGGCGATAGGCCTGCTGGTGGACGATGCCATCGTGGTGGTGGAAAACGTCGAGCGCATCATGAGCGAAGAGGGGCTCTCCCCTCGCGAAGCGACGCGCAAATCGATGGGGCAGATTCAGGGCGCGCTGGTGGGTATCGCCATGGTGCTGTCGGCGGTATTTATCCCGATGGCCTTCTTCGGCGGCACCACCGGGGCCATTTATCGCCAGTTCTCAATCACTATCGTTTCTGCGATGGTGCTATCCGTTCTCGTTGCCCTGATCCTCACCCCGGCGCTGTGTGCAACCTTGCTCAAACCGATTAAAAAAGGGGAAGAGCACGGTAAGACCGGCTTCTTTGGCTGGTTTAACCGCATGTTTAACCGCAGCGCCCGCAGTTACGAGACGGCGGTCGGCAAAATTCTTCACCGCACGCTGCGCTGGATCATGCTCTACGTGCTGTTGCTGGGCGGGATGGTGCTGCTGTTCCTGCACCTGCCTACCTCGTTCCTGCCGCAGGAAGATCGCGGGATGTTCCTCACTTCCGTGCAGCTGCCGAGCGGTTCTACCCAGCAGCAAACGTTGAAAGTGGTGCAAAAGGTTGAGGACTATTTCTTCAGCCACGAGCAAGCCAATGTTGCGTCGATTTTCGCCACCGTCGGCTCTGGCCCCGGCGGTAACGGGCAGAACGTCGCGCGCATGTTCGTCCGCTTGAAAGACTGGGACGAGCGTGATGCCAAAACCGGGACATCATTTGCGATTATCGAGCGGGCGACGAAAGCTTTTAACCAGATTAACGAAGCGCGCGTGTTTGCGACCAACCCACCGGCCATCAGCGGTCTGGGCAGCTCTGCCGGTTTTGATATGGAGCTGGAAGACCATGCCGGTAACGGCCATGAGGCGCTGATGGCAGCGCGCGATACGCTGCTTGATCTGGCGGCAAAAGACGATCGGCTCACCCGGGTGCGCCATAACGGTCTTGATGATAGTCCGCAGCTGCAGGTTGATATCGATCAGCGTAAAGCCCAGGCGCTGGGCGTCGACATTGACGATATCAACGACACCCTGCAAACCGCCTGGGGCTCAAGCTACGTCAATGACTTTATGGATCGCGGCCGCGTGAAGAAGGTCTACGTTCAGTCCGCCGCCCCATACCGCATGCTACCGGACGATATTAATCAGTGGTATGTGCGCAACAGCAGCGGCACGATGGTGCCCTTCTCAGCGTTTGCCACCTCGCGCTGGCAGACCGGCTCCCCGCGTCTTGAACGCTATAACGGCTATTCCGCGGTGGAGATTATCGGGGAAGCGGCGCCGGGCGTCAGTACCGGTACGGCGATGAATATTATGGAAGAGCTGGCCCAGCAGTTGCCAAACGGCTTCGGGCTCGACTGGACGGCGATGTCCTATCAGGAGCGGCTGTCTGGCGCTCAGGCTCCGGCGCTGTACGCCATATCGCTGCTGGTGGTGTTCCTGTGTCTGGCGGCGCTGTACGAAAGCTGGTCAATCCCCTTCTCGGTCATGCTGGTAGTGCCTTTGGGGGTGATTGGCGCGCTCCTCGCCACCTGGCTGCGTGGCCTTGAGAATGACGTTTACTTCCAGGTGGGTCTGTTGACGGTCATCGGCCTGTCGGCGAAAAACGCCATCTTAATCGTCGAGTTCGCCAATGAACTGAATGAGAAGGGAGAAGATTTGCTCGCCGCCACCCTGTCGGCTTGTCGGCAGCGTCTGCGCCCGATCCTGATGACCTCGCTGGCCTTTATTTTCGGGGTCCTGCCGATGGCGACCAGCACCGGCGCCGGTTCAGGCAGCCAGCATGCGGTCGGCACCGGCGTCATGGGCGGGATGATCTCCGCGACGTTCCTGGCCATTTTCTTCGTACCGCTGTTCTTTGTGCTGGTGCGTCGACGCTTCCCGCGCAAGGAGCGACCGCAATAATTCACGACGGGACCAAATGTCCTGTGCTGAAATAACAAAAAAGGCGACTATCACAGTCGCCTTTTTTATCTGTTCACAGCCGCATTAGCATTATTAGCATGACGCGATTACCCTGCTCACATTGTGGAATTTATTTACGAAGCATGCCTTCAATAAAATCTTTCCAGTTCCCTAATTCATGTTCAATCATAATATCCTCTCTTATTATTATGGGTGATTTTAAGTAAATCTGTTACCGATGGGAAGTTCATTGAAGTTATCGCTGTGATTGCTGGTTTGCATCGTACGCTACTGCCTTCGTTGACCTGGCGCTACTATGGACCTGAGTATGTTGATTTAATGTGACCAGTAGCAACATTTTGCAACAATAGCCACTTTTTCAGATTGTTCTCGCTGCCGGCTGTATGCCCGGTGAGTGGCGACATACAGCCCATGATTAAATGCACTGGTTAATATTCAACCAGGTGATGCAGGCACGGTAAAACGTTATATTTCTGAACCTGATTAACGTATTATTTCAGGCAGTATTTTTTCAGGTATATTCGGATATTCCTGAGTTTATAGTTCAATTCAACGTAAAAACGTAAAAGGTTTAATCATGCTGACCATGTACGGGATCAAAAACTGCGACACGATAAAAAAGGCCCGCCGCTGGCTGGAAGCGAATCAGCTTGAATATCGCTTTCATGATTATCGTACCGATGGCCTGGATCGTGAATTATTAAACACATTTATCGCCGAACTGGGCTGGGAAGCCCTGCTCAACACCCGCGGAACCACCTGGCGTAAACTGGATGAAAGCCGCCGCGATCTCATCACCAACGCCGATGCCGCCGCGACGTTGATGTTGGAAATGCCGGCAATGATCAAACGCCCATTGCTCTGCGCGCCCGGGCAGCCTATGCTGCTGGGCTTCAGTGAACTCACTTATAAGAAGCTTGTTAACGAGGTATAGTCTATGTCTTGCCCGGTCATTGAGCTGGCTCAGCAGCTTATTCGCCGCCCTTCCCTCAGCCCCGATGATGCGGGATGTCAGGCGCTCATGATTGAACGCCTGCGTGCGATTGGCTTTACCGTTGAACCGATGGATTTCGGGGATACCCAAAACTTTTGGGCATGGCGTGGACACGGTGAAACGCTGGCCTTTGCCGGCCATACTGACGTGGTCCCGGCCGGCGATGCCGACCGCTGGATTAACCCACCCTTTGAGCCGACGATTCGCGACGGCATGCTGTTTGGTCGCGGCGCTGCAGATATGAAAGGTTCGCTGGCCGCCATGGTGGTTGCCGCTGAGCGCTTTGTCGCCCAGTACCCAAATCACCGGGGCCGTCTGGCATTTCTGATCACCTCCGATGAAGAAGCCAGCGCCCACAACGGCACCGTAAAGGTCGTTGAAGCGCTGATGGCCCGTAACGAACGCCTGGATTACTGCCTGGTGGGCGAGCCGTCCAGCACCGAAGTGGTGGGCGACGTGGTCAAAAATGGTCGCCGCGGTTCATTAACCTGCAACCTGACCATTCATGGCGTACAGGGGCACGTAGCTTACCCGCATCTCGCCGATAACCCGGTTCACCGCGCGGCGCCAATGTTGACGGAGCTGGTGGGCATCGAGTGGGATCAAGGCAATGCGTTCTTCCCGCCGACCAGCATGCAGATTGCCAACGTGCAGGCCGGAACCGGCAGCAATAACGTGATCCCTGGCGACATGTACGTTCAGTTCAACTTCCGCTTTAGCACCGAACTGACCGACGAGATGATCAAAGCCCGGGTGATCGAGCTGCTGGATAAATACCAGCTGCGCTATACCCTGGACTGGTGGCTGTCAGGTCAGCCGTTCCTGACCAGCCGCGGCAAACTGGTCGAGGCGGTGGTGAACGCGATAGAGCACTATAATGAAATTAAACCTCAGCTGCTGACGAATGGCGGTACTTCTGACGGCCGCTTTATCGCCCGAATGGGTGCCCAGGTCGTCGAGCTGGGACCGGTGAATGCGACAATTCACAAAATCAATGAATGTGTTAATGCCGCCGACCTGCAGCTGCTGGCACGGATGTATCAACGCATCATGGAACAACTGGTCGCCTGACGGCCGCGATGTAATAAGAGGAAGCGCACATGGAATGGCTTATCAGCCACTGGTGGATTCTGGTGTTGGTCTTTTTAGTAGGCGTCATGATTAACGTCATCAAAGATCTTAATCGTGTTGACCACAAAAAATTTCTCGCCAACAAGCCAGACCTGCCCCCCCATCGTGATTGCAACGATAAGTGGGACGATGACGACGACTGGCCGAAGCACGACCAGCCGAAGAAATAAGTCCAGACCCCGGTCAGCGCTGCGCTGCCGGGGCATTCCCGGATGACGGTGTAAAGATGTTATCCGGGATCTACCACCTCATCACAGCAGTTCGATAATATCGTCATCTTTCGGCGTGCTGCCGCTTAGCGCTTCATCGAAATAGTGTTTCGGTACGGTATAGCGCAGACGCTCAAGCGCAAACTGCATGCTACGATCGTCAATCGCGTGTCCCAGATCCTCAACAATATCCAGCGTGACATCGCCACCGGCCTGCAACAGCGCCTCTTGCGCCGACACCGCCCATGCCAGATCGATAACGCGATCTTCGCCACCATGAATCAGGTGAATCGTCGTCGCCGTCGTCGCTGACTGAGGAAGCGTCGCGTAACGTCCGTTAAACGCGATAACCCGCGAGGCCAGTCCCGACTCGGCTTTGATACTCTCCAGCGACATAATCGCGCCCTGGGAGAAACCAATCAGCGCCGTGGCCTGCGGACTCACACCGCTCTGTTTCTGCCAGTAGCGAACCGTCTCAATAAAGGTCGGCATAATCGTGTCGATTCGCGACTGACGATTTTCCTCAGTGACTCCCTGAACGGAAAACCACTGCCGGCCCGGAGGAGGGCCACAAGGCTCGGCCCCGCCGATACTGACAATCAACGCATCCGGAAACTGCGGCGCGAACAAACTGCCGATCTGCCCCATTGAAACGGGGTTATCCCCGACGCCATGAAACAGCAACAGCAGCTGTTGGGCAGGTGTCGCCGGGCTTTGAACAATAAAATGGTCGTGTTTCATGGCGGTCTCCTTAGTGTACGTGGGCAGTTTACGCCGCACGTGGAATATGACCATGACATTTAACTGAATGAGTTAGTTAAAAAAATTGCAGTTCTTCAACCTGCTGGCGCAGCGCCTCTGCCCGCGATGCATCCAGGCTGAACAGCGCCTGTCCTGCCTCTTCACGCATCCTGACCAGCAGCGCTTTGCGCCCGGCCAGGCGTAATTCCGTGCAGATCAGCGCTTCATCCTGGCGTTGCAGACGTGCACGCAGGGCCACAAGCGCGCATTCGCTCTGCAGCACCAGGCGATTCAGGGCGCCGATTGCCGCCAGCAGTGGGCGATGGGCGAAGGCAAAGCCCGCGATATCCAGCCAGTCCTGTTCCGTAAGCATAGCTGCTTGCACCGTTGGCAGCGGCAACGTCGTGTCACGCCACTCCCGCAGCCAGAACTCATCCCGCGCCAGACGCTGTGACTCCTGTTGAACCAGTTCACTGCCCGCTGCGGTTAACGGATACAGCGCCATCGCCGTATAGCAACCGCTGCTGGCTTCGCGATGGGTGCCTAAGCGCACCAGGGTAAAACCGCAGCGCTGCCAGAAGCGCCAGAGCTCAGGGGTATACCCAAAGCTCACCGACAGATAATCGAGAGCGCGAGAGTGCGCAACCGCCCTGGCGACCAACGCCTGCCCCAGCCCCTCCCGCTGCCGGGCCGGATGGACGGCAATGCGGGTGATGCGCTGCCCGCTTAAGGTCGCCGCCAGCGGACTGCCGCCATGGGCCGCCAGCGACTGCGCCACCAGATTACCGCGTGGACGACGAAAGCCCGCCCACACCGCTTTACTCAGCGCGGGGTCCAGCCCTCCCTCCTCCACGCACCACAAGGCCCCAGCAACTCCGTCCTGCGTGCGTGCACAGGTAAAGTGCTGACCCGGGGCATCCATCATCCGCCGTAAATCCAGCGGCGATGTCCGGTAATGGGCGCCGGACAGCAGCTGGTACATCGCCGGTGCCAGTCCGTTGTGCTGCTGCCAGCTGGTCTGATCCACGGCTATGACCTCGACGTCACCCGTGGGCGCCTGCGCAAAACTCTCGTCGCCGAACAACAGCAGATCGCTGACCAGCGCTTCCAGCGGGCAGCCGGGCGCCCAGCGAATAGGGGTCGATAGCTGGAACTGCCACAGGTGCGCAAAGCTGGCGCAAAACTTGAGCATAAACCCGCGCCCGGTTCCTTCATAACCCTGGACGGTGGTGGTCAGCAAGGTTCGGGGGAAGCGGGCAACCAACTGGCGCAGCAACGGCCCGGGAATGGCGGCCGCTTCATCAACGATCAGCCACCCCGCCTGCACAGCGTTGGCCAGTAGCGCATCGGGAGCCATAAAATGAAAATCTTCGCCAGCAAAGGCGGCCATCACCTCGGTGGCACCGCGCGACGGGGCGGTGACGATGGCATCGCCAGCCAGCTGGCGTATCAGCATCCCCGCCAGCGCGGACTTTCCCCGCCCGCGTTCAGCGGTCACAACGGCGATGCCTGGCGGGAGCGCGGCCAACCGCTCAAGAAGTGCGGCCTGCCCGGCCTGAGGGTGACCATCTGCCGGCTGCCACTCTGGCCGGGGGACGCTGTCCGGTAAGGTCAGCGTCTCGCCCTGTCGCCAGATCACCGTGTCGCGACTGGTGCTGACCTGCTGGCAGAAGCGGTGGACAAAATGTGGGGTTGGGATCGGGGCTGGCGCATCGCTCCAGCGTAGAGAGTCCGCGTCAGGCAGCATTGGCCAGCGCGCAAAATCTGGCGTCAGCAGTATCAGCCAGCTTCCGGCGCGCAGGGTGCCGCTCAGCGCCGCGAAGGCCGCCACGTCAAACCCATGACGAGCGTCGAAGAAGGCGTGATGATATTCACGCCCGAGTAAGGATTTTAAGGCGCCCGGCAAGATAGCGGGCTGTGCCTGCGGCTCGCTGCCGACCCACAAGCCATCGCCTCCCAGGCGTTCACGTAGCTCGAGCGCCTGTTGCAGACACCACGCGTCGTCGCCGCTGAGCACCAGCAGGCGACGAATACCGGTTTGCACCATCTGCGCCGTCAGGTTAAGCAGCTTATCCATGTGCTGTCGCGATCAGAGCGAGTTACCGAAAGTATTGCACTGCGCCGGTTCGCCACTGTCAAAGCCGCGCTTAAACCAGGTGTAACGCTGTTCAGAGGTACCGTGAGTGAAGCTGTCCGGCACCACGCGCCCCTGGCTCTGTTGCTGCAGACGATCGTCGCCGATGGCTTCTGCGGCATTCAGCGCTTCCTGCAGGTCACCAGTTTCCAGAATGTCCTGTTTCTGCATGTTGTGGCCCCAGACGCCGGCAAAGCAGTCGGCCTGCAGCTCCATCTTAACCGACAGGCGGTTCACTTCGGTCTGCGATGCCTGCTGCTGCATCTGACGGACTTTAGGTTCAATCCCCAGCAGCTTTTGTACGTGGTGGCCCACTTCGTGCGCAATGACATACCCCTGGGCGAAGTCGCCATCCGCGCCGAGCTTATTCTTCATTTCGTCGTAGAACGACAGGTCGATATAGACGGTGCTGTCCGCCGGGCAATAGAACGGTCCCATTACCGACTGGCCGGTACCGCATCCGGTCCGCGTGGCGCCGCGATAGAGCACCAGCTTCGGTTTGACATACTGACGCCCCATCTTTTCAAACAGCGGTCCCCAGGTGTCTTCGGTGGTCGCCAGGATCACCGAGGTAAATTTGGCGGCTTCATCGTCTTGCGGGCTGACAGAATGCTGGGTGGTTGTTTGCTGCTGCTGGCCGATCGGCTCGCCCGTCAACATGCCGGTTAAATCCACGCCGTAGTAGCCGGCCACCAGCACGATAATCAGCAGGACGATCCCGCCCTTACCCGTGGGCAGACGAAAACCGCCACCGCCGCCGCCCATTGATGGACCTGAACTATTCCGCCTGTCTTCAACATTATCGCTCTCGCGACGCCCTTGCCAACGCATAGGAACCTCTATCTCTTTCATTCTCGAATAGAAGAGATCGTAGGCCGTTAAGCGGAGAATTACCACAGGAAACAACAGGAAGACGCCAGAAGACCGGACGGTCTTCTGGCGGAGGGATATTTAGTCCAGCTTCACACCCAGACGATGGGCCACTTCTTCATAGGCTTCGATCAGGCCGCCGAGGCTCTGACGGAAGCGATCTTTGTCCATTTTGTCGAGGGTATTTTTGTCCCACAGGCGGCTGCCGTCCGGGGAGAATTCATCACCCAGCACCACTTCGCCTTTGAACAGACCAAATTCCAACTTGAAGTCGACCAGGATCAGGCCGGCGTCATCAAACAGTTTTTTCAGCACGTCGTTGGCTTTGAAGGTCAGTTCCTGCATGCGCGCCAGGTTCTCTTTGCTGACCCAGCCGAAGGTTTCGCAATAGGATTCGTTGACCATCGGGTCGTGCATCGCATCGTTTTTCAGGAACAGGTCAAACAGCGGTGGCGACAGCTCAATCCCTTCTTCAATGCCTAAGCGTTTCACCAGCGAACCAGCCGCACGGTTACGGACAACGCACTCCACCGGAACCATATCCAGCTTTTTCACCAGGCATTCGGTATCAGAGAGCAGGGCTTCCATTTGGGTCGGGATGCCGGCTTCTTCCAGTTTGCTCATAATGAAATGGTTAAACTTGTTGTTCACCATGCCTTTACGGTCGAACTGCTCAATGCGCGCGCCATCACCTGCTGATGTATCGTTACGGAATTCGAGTACCAACAGATCCGGATTCTCGGTGCTGTAAACGGTTTTCGCTTTACCACGATACAACTCAGCTTGCTTTTGCATCTTTGTTACTCCAGTGAAGATATAGACGATAAAAATTGCGCTTTTCGCCTATACACCAAATCATTCAGGTTACCTCGACGCGGCAATGGAACGACAACTTCGTCAACAACGAAAGCGACCAACTACGAAGCAAATTGCAGGATTTAGTGTATACGCACACGTTTGCGTCACTATACATGAAAAAGGGCCGGATTACTCCAGCCCTTGTTTATTACTTAGCGAATGCTGCCTGGAATACGGCAACCAGCGCGTCGTTCTGCGACTGGGTCAACGTATGGCCTTTCGGATCGATGAACTGCAGGCTACTGCGGTTATCGAGGTCGCCGACCTGCAGTTTGTAGTCACCAGAAACCAGCTCTGGGTCGCGAGCGCCCAGTTCCTGCCAGCTGCTGTCAGACAGCGGCTTGTAGGTCAGCGCCATGCTGCCCTGCGAACGGGTGCTGTCGGTAACCTTCATGCCCACTTTTTCCAGGGTGCCCGGCAGACGTTGCCACACCATGTTAAACGGTGCGCGAACGACCAGCATCGGCAGACCGGTATCGTCGGCAGCGCTCTGCACGTCGAAGGTCGCGCCGGCATTTTTCTGCGCCGCGTTCTGCGCGCTGGTGGCGTTCATATCCAGACCTTCGGAGATGACGTTCAGCATCGCGGTGCTGTAGCGCTGCAGCGACGCCGGATCGGAGATCGGTTTGCCAGCCTGTTCCAGATTCACCAGCTTCACAATCACCGCCTGCTGATAGCCCTGCGGTTTCACTGAGATTTGATAGCGACCACGGTACTGCTGGTCTTCATCGAGGCGAGACCACTCCACCCAGTCAGTATTCAGCGTCTGGCTGGCATCGTCACGTTTGGTGATGACATAGTTCTTTGACTGTACGATGCTGGTCACCTGGGCCCACAGCGAACCGCTACGACCGTTCTCAACCATCAGCGTCGCGGTATCACCGTTAAACTGAGTGCGAGCACCGCTCACCAGTGCCAGAGGCTGAGCCGGTGGACGAATGTCCAGCGCTTTGCCCACGGCGCCTGTGCTGGTCGCGACCGGAATATTATAATCACTCACCTGAACCGGCAGAATCATGCCAGCAGGTGCGTGAATTTCACTGAGCGGCGCAGCTTGCAGGTAGACCTCGTCGCCTCCAACCTGACGCTTGTAGCGTGAATCGGAACTACAAGCCGCGAGAAGCAGGACCAATGAAACGCCCGCAACCTTCGTCAGGCGCGACTTCTGTACTGAGTAAGCCATCAAATCTCCCTAAACTTTACAGCAAACCGGCATGCTTCAGCGCTGCAGTGACGGCCTTAATACCATTTTCGGTAATCGGCGTCATCGGCAGGCGCAGCGTATCGGTTGCCACAAGACCCAACGCCTTACATGCCCACTTAGCGGGAATCGGGTTGGGTTCGACAAATAATTTTGTATGCAATGGCATCAGACGCTGGTTTATTACACGAGCCTGCGCGAACTGGCCTTCAGCTGCCAGACGGCACATATCAGCCATGTCGCGAGCCGCCACGTTCGCCGTAACGGAAATCACGCCATGACCACCAAGCTGCATAAAGTCCATTCCGGTGGCATCATCGCCGCTCAACAGAATAAAGTCATCTGAAACCAGCTCTTTGATCTGATGAACACGACTTAAGTTCCCCGTCGCTTCCTTAATACCGATAATATTTTTTACTTCCGCCAGGCGACCGACGGTTTCCGGCAACATATCGCAGCCAGTACGGGACGGCACATTATACAGAATTTGCGGCAGGTCGGTGTGTTCTGCGATAGCTTTAAAGTGTTGGAACAGCCCTTCCTGGGTCGGACGGTTG
Source organism: Enterobacter sp. JUb54 (assembly GCF_014298075.1). GTDB lineage: Bacteria > Pseudomonadota > Gammaproteobacteria > Enterobacterales > Enterobacteriaceae > Klebsiella > Klebsiella lignicola. The sequence goes on along the minus strand of NZ_CP060418.1, from coordinate 108,917 downwards.
TAATAAGGGGTGACCGTCAGGCAACCTACAACACCGCTATTGTTAAAACGTTTGGTCAGGCTGATAGCCTCTGCGGTTGCATTGGCTCCGGTACCCGCGATAACCGGGATACGTCCGTCAGCCAGTTCAAGCGTCATCATGACGACATCGCCATGCTCTTCATGGCTCAGGGTTGCGGATTCTCCGGTAGTCCCTACCGAAACGATCGCCGAGGTTCCGCTGGCGACATGGTAATCAATCAGTTTTTTCAGGCTTGACCGGCAGACGTTACCGTTTTCATCCATCGGCGTGACAAGCGCTACAATACTTCCCGTGAACATGGGCCATCCTCAGAGCAGAAGTGCAACAAGATTCTCAATGTTACGTTTGGTGCCGTAATAAAAGCAAGAGACCCGACGCCATCAGGGATGTTGTATGCCGGTTTTTTTTATGCTTTCCTAATGTTACCTCACCTTTTTAAAGGAAGAACAGGTTTGACCGCCTCATTACAACACTATCTGGTTATTACCGCTTTGGGCGCTGACCGTGCCGGCATCGTGAACACCATCACCCGCCACGTCAGCAGCTGCGGCTGTAATATCGAAGACAGCCGGCTGGCCATGCTTGGTGACGAGTTTACGTTTATCATGCTGCTTTCAGGTTCATGGAACGCGATTACGCTTATCGAGTCGACCCTGCCATTAAAAGGCGCCGAGCTGGATTTACTGATCGTAATGAAGCGTACAACCGCGCGTCCTCCGCAAGCCATGCCAAACACCGTCTGGGTCCAGGTTGAGGTACCGGACTCACCACACATTATCGAACGCTTCACTGCCCTGTTCGATGCGTGGAATATGAATATCGCCGAGCTGGTTTCTCGTACCCAGGTCAGCGGTGATGACGAGTCAGCGCAGTTGTTTATTCAGATAACCGCTCACAGTCCCGCAACACAAAATGCATCAAATATCGAACAAGCGTTCAAAGCCCTATGTACAGAATTGAATGCACAAGGCAGTATTAATATCGTTAATTATTCACAGCATGATGAACAGGATGGAGTTTGAGTAATGAATCCACTGAAAGCCGGTGATATTGCACCGAAATTTAGCTTACCGGACCAGGACGGCGAGGAAGTAAATTTGACCGACTTCCAGGGACAGCGTGTTCTGGTTTATTTTTACCCGAAAGCCATGACCCCGGGTTGTACCGTTCAGGCCTGTGGCCTGCGCGATAACATGGATGACTTAAAGAAAGCGGGCGTTGAGGTTCTGGGGATCAGTACTGATAAACCGGAAAAACTCTCCCGTTTCGCCGAAAAAGAGTTGCTGAACTTCACGCTGTTGTCTGATGAAGATCATCAGGTATGTGAGCAGTTTGGCGTCTGGGGCGAAAAAACGTTTATGGGGAAAACTTACGATGGCATCCACCGCATCAGTTTCCTGATCGACACCAACGGTAAAGTCGAGCACGTGTTTGATAACTTTAAAACCAGTAATCACCACGATATCGTACTGAACTGGCTGAAAGAAAACGGCTAACCGTTCACCTGATATCATGACGCCGGACCGCGATTCATCGTTCCGGCGTCTATTTTAACCACGGTTATCTCGCGTAAATCCCTACTTCTCTTCTTCCACCACCAGGCCATCCGGCCAGGCGTGCACCACCGCTTTGATGAGGGTCGCCAGCGGAATCGCAAAGAACACGCCCCAGAAACCCCACAATCCCCCAAAGATGACCACCGAGAGAATAATCACCAGCGGGTGCAGGTTCACGGCTTCGGAAAACAGCACCGGAACCAGCAGGTTACCGTCCAGCCCCTGAATAATCAGATAGACCGCAAACAGGCTCCAGAACTCCGGGCCGGCGCCAAACTGGAACAGCGCCACGCCGATCACCGGAATAGTCACCACGAAGGCGCCAATATAGGGGATCAACACCGAGAACCCCACCAGCACCGCCAGCAAGAGCGAGTAGTTGAGGTCAAACAGAATAAAGCCGATCCAGGTCGCCACGCCGACAACGATCATCTCCAGCACTTTACCGCGGATATAGTTGGTAATCTGCTGGTTCATCTCTTTCCACACCTGCCCTGCCAGACCGCGGTTGCGTGGCAGCACGCGGCGCACGGCATTCAGCATCTGCTCTTTGTCCTTCAGCAGGAAGAAAACCATCAGCGGCACCAGCACCAGATAGACTGCCAGGGTCAGCAAACCGACCAGCGAGGCCAGAGAGTATTTGACCACTGAATCGCCCATGGTCAGCACGCGGCTGCGCATATTGTCCGCCATGGCATCGAGAATGCCGGCATCCATCAGCGCCGGATAACGGCGAGGGACCGTGGCGGCAAAATCGGAGAGTTTATTGAGCATCCCGGGCATATCGCGGATCAGATAGATCCCCTGCTGCCAGGCCACCGGCATCACCACAAATGCCATCAGCAGCAGCACGCCCACGAACAGGATCAGGACAAACGAGGTCGCCCAGGTGCGTGAAAACCCGACACGCTCCAGTCTGACGGTCGGCCATTCCAGCAGATACGCCAGCACAATCGCCACCAGTAAGGGCGCCAGCAGGCCGCTGAAAAAGAACATGATGCCGAAACCAGCCAACAAAATAACCAGCAGCGCTATCGCTTCCGGATCGCTGAACCGGCGACGATACCACTGCATTAACATCTCAAGCATAAAACCCTTCCCTGAAGCACATAGCGGCAAAAAAACCGAGGGAATTGTATCTAAATGTCACCTGAAAGACTTCGCTTTTATTAGCAAAGCCACAAACATTCACGCTCGCACGAAGATCATATTTTCAATAGCCTCTGCGCCAGCTAAACTCGCAGGACGCGCGGATACGGAACATTACGCCGCCCTATCGGTCAAACTGGCACACCCACATTACAGGACAGAGGTTATGTTCAGGCAGTTAAAGAAAACGCTGGTGGCAACCGTCATAGCGTCACTGACGCTGGGTTCAATTTTGCCGGCTTTTGCGGACTCCGCAGATACCCTGCCAGATATGGGCACCTCTGCTGGAAGCACGCTCTCCATTGGCCAGGAATTGCAGATGGGGGATTACTATGTGCGTCAGCTGCGCGGTAGCGCGCCGCTGATTAACGATCCCCTGTTGGTACAATATATCAATGGCTTAGGTATGCGCCTGGTGTCACACGCTAACTCCGTGCGGACCCCATTTCACTTTTACCTGATCAATAACGACCAGATTAACGCCTTCGCCTTCTTCGGGGGCAACGTCGTGCTGCACTCCGCCCTGTTCCGCTATTCGGATACCGAAAGCGAGCTGGCGTCGGTCATGGCGCACGAAATCTCACACGTCACCCAGCGCCACCTGGCGCGCGCGATGGAAGACCAAAAACGCAATGCCCCGCTGACATGGGTCGGCGCACTGGGCTCTATCCTGCTGGCGATGGCCAGCCCACAGGCGGGTATGGCAGCCCTTACCGGCACGCTGGCGGGCACCCAGCAGGGGATGATCAGCTTTACCCGCCAGAACGAAGAAGAAGCCGACCGCATCGGGATTCAGGTGCTGCAGCGTTCCGGCTTTGACCCGCAGGCGATGCCGGCCTTTATGGGCAAACTGCTCGATGAGTCGCGCTATTCCACCCGTCCGCCTGAAATGCTGCTGACTCACCCCTTGCCGGAAAGCCGTCTGTCGGACGCCCGTAACCGTGCAAACCAGATGCGACCGGTGGTGGTTCAGTCTTCCGCCGATTTCTACTTGGCCAAGGCCAGAACCCTGGGAATGTATAACTCCGGGGCCAATAAGCTCGGGGATGATTTACTCAACGCATGGGCCAAAGGCAATATTCGTGAACAGCATGCTGCCCAGTACGGGCGGGCGCTGCTGGCGATGGGAAGCAACAATTACGATCTGGCACGCAAAACGCTACAGCCGTTGCTGAGCGCCGATCCGCAAAATGCCTGGTATCTCGACCTGGCGACCGATATCGACCTTGGGCAGAAGAAAACGGCCGATGCCATCAACCGGCTGAAAAACGCCAAAGAAATTCGCACCAATCCGGTGTTGCAACTGAACCTCGCCAACGCTTACCTGCAGGGCGCTCAGCCGGCGCAGGCGGCGACCATCCTCAACCGCTACACCTTTAACTACAAAGACGACACCAACGGCTGGGATCTGCTGGCCCAGTCTGAAGCGGCGCTCGGCCATCGCGATCAGGAACTGGCGGCGCGTGCGGAAGGCATGGCGCTGGTCGGACAGCTCGACCAGGCGATCACGCTGCTGAGCAGCGCCAGCTCACAGGTGAAACTGGGCAGTTTGCAACAGGCTCGTTACGATGCACGTATCGACCAGCTACGTCAGTTGCAGGAACGATTCCGCCCCTATCAAAAAATGTAAGGAGACCCGATGTCTGACGCGGTAAAAATCTACCATAACCCTCGCTGCTCCAAGAGCCGTGATACTTTAAGTCTGCTGAAAGCTAACGGGATCGATCCTGAAGTGGTGCTCTACCTGGAGACGCCGCCGGATGCCGCCACGCTGCGCCAGCTGCTGAAAATGCTCGGCATGGTCAGCGCCCGCGAACTGATGCGTCAGAAAGAGGATCTGTATAAATCGTTGAACCTTGCCGACCCGCAGCTGAGTGAAGACGCGCTGATTCAGGCCATCGTCGACAATCCTAAGCTGATGGAACGACCGGTGGTCGTCAGCCATGGTCAGGCGCGTATCGGCCGGCCGCCGGAGCAGGTTCTGGAAATCGTCAGCTAACAGGCCAGGCGCCATCGCAACGATGGCGCAAGCATTAAAGAGAGACCGCTACAGCTTGAGGATCTCTTTCACGAAAGGAATGGTCAGTTTACGTTGAGCGGTGATAGATGCGTGATCGAGCTGATCGAGCGTCATAAAGAGCGAGCGCATTTCACGATCGAGGCGTTTAAGCAGGAAACGGCAGACGTCTTCCGGCATCTCGAAACCACGCAGGCGCGCACGCAGCTGTAGCGCCTGCAGTTTGTCTTCATCTGACAACGGCTGCAGTTTGTAGATCTGCCCCCAGTCAAGGCGTGACGCCAGATCTGCCAGCCCAAGATTCAGCTGTCGCGGCGGGCAATCACCGGTAATCAACAGACGGGTTTTCCCCGACTCGAGGATCCGGTTGTACAGATTGAAGATCGCCATTTCCCATAGCTCATCGCCGGCCACGCACTCGATGTTATCAATACAGACCAGCGAAAGCTGCTCCATCCCGTCGAGCACTTCCGGAACAAACCACGTACGCTTATCCAGTGGAACATAGCCCACCGCATCGCCGCGCTGGGAAAGCTCCGCACAGGCGGCATGTAAGAGATGACTGCGCCCCGCGCCTTCACGTGACCAGATATAGATGTACCCGCTATGTTCCTGCCGCAGCACGTTCTGTAACGCAGCAAGAAGAGAGGGATTATCACCCGGCCAAAAACTCGCGAAAGTTTCATCATCGGGAAGATACAGTGGCAAAGAGAGCTGTGCCGGTGCGTTCAGATGGACCTCATCATAGGCTTACAGAAAAACGCGATGAGTTTAGCACGAAGAAGGCCAGGTGAGAACCGGGTGGGATCGCCACCCGGTTGAAGGATCAATGTTTTACATCTTCGCTGTCTGCTGCATCCAGAACCACCTCTTCCGGACGCAGGACGCTGATCAATTTGAAGATCAGGCTCAGGCCAACGCCGACAATTGTCGCCAGCGCCATGCCTTTCAGCTCCGTCGCGCCAATATGCACTTTCGCGCCGCTCACGCCAATGATCAGAATCACCGAGGTCAGAATCAAATTCTGCGCCTTGTTGTAATCCACTTTCGATTCGATCAACACCCGAATACCGGAGGCACCAATCACGCCGTACAGCAGCAGCGACACGCCGCCCATCACCGGCAGCGGGATGATCTGAATGGCCGCCGCCAGCTTGCCCACGCAGGAGAGCAGAATCGCGAAGATAGCCGCGCCGCCGATGACCCAGGTGCTGTACACGCGGGTGATAGCCATGACGCCGATGTTTTCACCGTAGGTGGTGTTTGGCGTCGATCCAAAGAAGCCGGAGATCATCGTCGACAGACCGTTAGCAAACATCGAACGATGCAGGCCAGGATCGCGGATCAGATCTTTTTTAACGATGTTGGCCGTTACCACCAGGTGACCGACGTGCTCAGCAATAACCACCAACGCCGCCGGCAGGATAGTGAAGATCGCAAACCACTCAAAGCGCGGGGTGTAGAAAGTTGGCAGAGCAAACCAGTGCGCTTGTGCAATCGGCGTGGTGTCGACAACGCCCATCACGAAGGAGAGCGCGTAGCCAACCAGCACGCCAATCAGAATCGGGATAATCGCCATAAAGCCACGGAACAGCACCGAACCAAACACCGTGACGCCCAGCGTGACCATCGAGATAATAATGGTGGTGCTATCCGGTGATTGGCCGTCAGCCGGTAACAGACCGGCCATGTTAGCCGCCACGCCCGCAAGCTCCAGACCAATGACCGCGACAATCGCCCCCATTGCGGCAGGCGGGAACATCACGTCCAGCCAGCCGGTTCCCGCTTTTTTGACAATAAAGGAGACCACGCAGAACAGCGCGCCGCACATAATAAAGCCACCGAGCGCGACTTCATAACCCAGCGGCAGCAGCAGCAGTACCGGCGAGATAAATGCAAAGCTCGAGCCCAGATAGGCCGGGATTTTGCCCTTACAGATGAAGAGATACAGCAGAGTCCCGACGCCGTTAAACAGCAGAACGGTGGCCGGGTTGATATGAAACAGCACCGGGACCAGGACCGTTGCGCCAAACATAGCGAACAGATGCTGCAAACTAAGTGGAATTGTCTGTAAAAGCGGCGGTCTTTCACTCACCCCGATTGCGCGGCGCGTCATAACGTTTTCCTCTGAGAGTCATGTGATTAGTTGCTGTGATTTTGTTTTATTCAAAAAAAAGCCGACTCTTAAAGTCGGCTTCTTATTATTCATTCAATTACTTGGTACCAAAAATCTTATCGCCGGCATCGCCGAGTCCCGGAATAATGTATCCGTGGTCGTTGAGGCCCTGGTCAATGGACGCGGTGTACATCTCCACATCCGGGTGCGCTTTCTCGAGTGCGGCAATACCTTCCGGCGCCGCCACCAGCACCAGCACCTTAATGCTGGAGCAGCCTGCTTTTTTCAGCAGATCGATTGTGGCGATCATCGAACCGCCAGTTGCCAGCATCGGGTCAACCACCAGCGCCATACGCTCATCGATGTTTGACACCAGCTTCTGGAAGTAAGGAACCGGCTCCAGGGTTTCTTCGTCACGGTAAACACCCACCACGCTGATACGCGCGCTCGGTACGTGCTCCAGAACCCCTTCCATCATGCCCAGACCCGCACGCAGAATCGGCACAACGGTGATTTTCTTACCTTTGATCTGCTCGACTTCTACCGGACCGTTCCACCCTTCGATGGTGACTTTTTCTGTTTCCAGGTCGGCGGTCGCTTCATAAGTCAGCAAGCTCCCTACTTCTGAGGCAAGTTCACGGAAGCGTTTGGTGCTGATGTCGTGCTCACGCATCAGGCCCAGCTTGTGTTTGACGAGCGGGTGTTTCACTTCCACAATCTTCATTCTCTTTCTCCTCTGAGGGGCAGCCACAAAAAAAATCGCGGGATTATACCGCTTTTTTCCATTTGCGCCATAGCCGATATGTTTGACCGGGATCAACCAAAATGCTTTACGCTGCCTGAACCAGTATATACCCTAAATAATTCGAGTCGCAGGAAGGCGGCGACAGAGGGAATTCCCAGGAGCTTACTGAAGTAAGTGACTGGGGTGAGCGAGGAAGCCAACGCACCTGCAACTTGAAGTATGACGGGTATAAAACAGAATAAAAAAAACCCCGCGCAAGCGGGGTTGGATGAAATGAACGGTCAACTACAACGCATCACCGTTGGTATTAATAACCTGTTGATACCAGGCGAATGATGCCTTACGGCTACGGTCCAGCGTCCCGTTACCTTCATTATCTTTATCAACGTAAATAAAGCCATAGCGTTTTTTCATTTCGCCGGTGCCGGCGGACACCAGATCGATACATCCCCATGGGGTATAACCCATCAGATCCACACCGTCCTCAACCACCGCTTTTTTCATCTCGGCAATATGCGCAGAGAGATAATCGATGCGGTAGCGATCGTCTACCGTACCGTCCGCTTCGCGCACGTCGATGGCGCCAAAGCCGTTCTCAACAATAAACAGCGGCAGCTGATAGTGATCCCAGAACCAGTTCAGGGAGTAACGCAGGCCCACCGGGTCAATCTGCCAGCCCCAGTCTGATTTCTGGACGTACGGGTTGGAGACCAGGCTTTTCGTCTCGTCATAATCCAGCAGAGGGTTATCATCGGTCGCTTTGGTCGCGAAGGACATATAGTAGCTAAAGCCAATATAGTCGACGCAGCCCTCGCTCAACGCCTGGCGATCCGCGTCGGTGATATCCAGCTCAAACCCGCGGCGGGCAAAGTAGTTCAGCAAATGCTGCGGATAGTGGCCACGGACATGCACATCGGTAAACCAGTAGCGGCGATGCATGGCGTTCATCGCCATCATCATATCGTTCGGGGCGCAGGAGAGCGGATAGATTGGGCACATTGCAATCATGCAGCCCACCAGCAGCGACGGGTTAATCTCGCGCGCGGCCTTCACTGCCAGGGCGCTGGCAACCAGCTCGTAATGCGCCGCCTGATACATCACCGGCTCACGGTCTTCACCCGGCTGGTACTTCAGGCCTGAGTTCGTGAATGGCGCGAAGTCTTCGTGGTAGTTTGCCTGGTTGTTGATCTCATTAAAAGTCATCCAGTACTTCACTTTATGCTGATAGCGGTGGAATACCACTTTCGCAAAGCGCACGAAGAAATCGATCAGTTTACGGTTACGCCAGCCGCCATACTCCGTCACCAGATGGTACGGCATTTCGAAGTGGGAGAGCGTAATCACCGGCTCAATGCCGTGCTTCAGGCACTCATCGAACAGGTCGTCATAGAATTGTAAGCCGGCCTCGTTCGGCGTCTGCTCATCGCCCTGCGGGAAGATACGTGTCCAGGCAATCGAGGTGCGGAAACATTTGAAGCCCATTTCGGCAAACAGCTGAATGTCGTCTTTATAACGATGGTAAAAATCAATCGCCTCATGGTTGGGGTAGTTTTTCCCCGCTACCACGCCATCGGTGATTTCACGCGGCACGCCGTGCGCTCCGGCGGTCATCACATCAGCCACGCTGATGCCCTTCCCTCCTTCCTGCCAGCCCCCTTCAAGCTGATGCGCCGCCACAGCGCCGCCCCACAGAAAACCTTCTTTAAATCCAGACATGTTCTCTTCCTTTTATCCTGAACACAAAAAAGAAACCGGTTTCAGTGGCATGATGGCGATTCCCACAGACAGAGGCAAGCACAAGAATGTACCCGGTTTCATTTTCGTGAACAGTATCAAATTTGTGCATATTGCGGCTGATTCACGCCGACTGTAAAGCAGGCTCGCAAACGTTTGCTATCCCTGTTAGAATTGCGCCGATTTTTCTTGCTACCGCAAATGTGTGGAGATTTCGCAGTGACCGATAAAACCTCTCTCAGCTATAAAGATGCCGGCGTAGATATTGATGCAGGCAACGCTCTCGTCGACCGTATTAAGGGTGTGGTGAAGAAAACCCGTCGCCCGGAAGTGATGGGTGGACTGGGCGGATTCGGCGCACTGTGCGCATTGCCGCAAAAATACCGCGAACCGGTTCTGGTTTCCGGCACTGATGGCGTCGGTACCAAGCTGCGTCTGGCGATGGATCTGAAGCGCCACGATACTATCGGTATCGATCTCGTGGCGATGTGCGTCAACGACCTGGTGGTCCAGGGCGCAGAGCCGCTGTTTTTCCTCGACTACTATGCCACCGGTAAACTGGATGTCGATACGGCAGCCAGCGTCATCAGCGGTATCGCCGAAGGCTGTCTGCAGTCCGGCTGTGCGCTGGTTGGCGGCGAAACGGCAGAGATGCCGGGGATGTACCACGGGGAAGACTATGACGTGGCCGGTTTCTGCGTCGGCGTAGTAGAAAAATCAGAAATCATCGATGGCAGCAAAGTTGCCGATGGTGATGTGCTGGTGGCACTGGCTTCCAGCGGCCCGCACTCCAACGGCTACTCGCTGGTGCGTAAAATTATCGAAGTCAGCGGTGTCGATCCTCAGACCACTGACCTGAACGGCACCCCGCTGGCGGACCACCTGCTGGCGCCGACCCGCATCTACGTTAAGTCGGTGCTGGATCTGATTGCCAACGTTGACGTGCATGCTATCGCTCACCTGACCGGTGGCGGCTTCTGGGAAAACATTCCGCGCGTGCTGCCGGACAACACCCAGGCGGTCATCGATGAGTCTTCCTGGCAATGGCCGGAAGTCTTCAACTGGCTGCAAACTGCCGGTAACGTCAGCAGCCATGAAATGTATCGTACCTTTAACTGCGGTGTCGGTATGGTTATCGCCCTGCCGGCCGATGTCGCCGACAGCGCCATTGCGCTGCTGAGCGAGAAAGGTGAAAACGCGTGGAAAATAGGCTATATCAAAGCTTCAGATTCCGAACAGCGTGTGGTCATTGAATGAAAAACATCGTGGTGCTGATTTCCGGTAACGGCAGTAATTTGCAGGCGATTATCGACGCCTGCGCCCGGAAACAGATCAACGGCACCCTGCGAGCGGTATTCAGTAATAAGGCCGACGCGTTCGGCCTTGAACGTGCACGTGAAGCCCATGTCGCGGCCCACGCGCTGACGGCCAGCCAGTTTGCCAACCGTGAAGCTTTCGATCGCGAGCTGATGCAAGAGATCGATGCTTACGCGCCGGATCTGGTGGTGCTGGCGGGCTATATGCGGATCCTTAGCCCGGCGTTTGTCGCCCATTATCAGGGGCGTCTGCTGAATATCCACCCGTCACTGTTGCCAAAATACCCGGGGCTGCATACGCACCGCCAGGTACTGGAAAACGGTGATGAAGAGCACGGGACGTCGGTGCATTTCGTCACCGATGAGCTCGACGGCGGCCCGGTCATTCTGCAAGCCAAAGTGCCGGTGTTCGCCGATGACAGCGAAGACGATATCACCGCCCGCGTACAGGCTCAGGAGCATGCGATTTATCCGCTGGTCGTGAGCTGGTTTGTCGACGGTCGTCTGCGTATGGAGGACAATCAGGCCTGGCTTGATAATGTTCCTCTGCCGGCGCAGGGATACGCCGCCGAAGAATAAACATCAACGCCTCTGCCTTACTCAGAGGCGTTTTTTTTGGTGCATTATTTCGCTGGTCATACCGTCTTACCCACCCTCATCCCATGGCCGTTTATGGCGCGTCGACGCCCGGGAAGGACCTTGTTTTGTCTACAATATCAGCAAACGCGCAGCACCTTTTTTCTTCACAGCATATTGAAAGAAAACTGTCATACTTCTTTGACATAGTTGGACATTCAATGGCAAAGCTCGCCATAATGAAAAAGCAACATCAATCAACCGGAGTGTGAGTTGTAATGGGCCAGGAAAAGCTATATATCGAGAAAGAACTCAGCTGGTTGTCCTTTAACGAACGCGTACTTCAGGAAGCGGCGGATAAAAGCAACCCACTGATTGAGCGCATGCGCTTTTTGGGAATCTACTCCAACAATCTCGACGAATTCTATAAAGTGCGCTTCGCTGAACTTAAGCGCCGCATCATTATTAGCGAAGAACAAGGCAGTACCGCCCATTCTCGCCATTTATTAGGTAAAATCCAGGCCCGGGTCCTCAAAGCTGACCAGGAGTTTGACAGCTTGTACAACGAGCTGCTGCTGGAGATGGCGCGTAACCAAATCTTCCTGATCAACGAACGCCAGCTCTCGGTCAATCAGCAGTCCTGGCTACGCAACTACTTCAAACAGTACCTGCGCCAGCATATCACCCCTATTCTGATTAACCCTGAAACGGATCTGATCCAGTTTCTGAAAGACGATTACACCTATCTGGCGGTCGAAATCATCCGCGGCGAGACCATCAATTACGCCCTGCTGGAAATTCCGTCAGATAAAGTTCCGCGCTTTGTAAACCTGCCGCCGGAAGCGCCGCGTCGCCGCAAGCCAATGATTTTGCTTGATAACATCCTGCGCTACTGCCTGGATGATATCTTTAAAGGCTTCTTTGATTACGATGCGCTCAACGCCTACTCGATGAAAATGACCCGTGATGCCGAGTACGACCTGGTACACGAGATGGAATCGAGCCTGATGGAGCTGATGTCCTCCAGCCTGAAACAGCGTCTGACGGCGGAGCCGGTACGCTTTGTCTATCAGCGCGACATGCCGGACACCATGGTCGAAATGCTGCGCGAGATGTTCTCTATTTCGCGCTACGACTCGATGCTGCCGGGCGGCCGCTACCATAATTTCAAAGACTTTATCGGCTTCCCGAACGTCGGGAAGGCCAATCTGGTCAACAAGCCACTGCCGCGCCTTCGCCACACCTGGTTCGATAAATTCCGTAACGGGTTTGACGCGATTCGCGAGCGCGACGTGCTGCTGTACTATCCGTACCATACCTTTGAGCACGTGCTGGAACTGCTGCGTCAGGCGTCGTTCGACCCGAGCGTGCTGGCCATCAAAATCAATATTTATCGCGTTGCCAAGGATTCGCGCATCATCGACTCGATGATCCACGCCGCCCATAACGGTAAAAAAGTTACCGTCGTGGTCGAACTGCAGGCGCGCTTTGATGAAGAAGCCAACATTCATTGGGCAAAACGCCTGACCGAAGCGGGCGTACACGTTATCTTCTCCGCGCCGGGCCTGAAAATTCACGCCAAGCTGTTCCTGGTGTCACGTAAAGAGGGTGATGAAGTCGTCCGCTATGCCCATATCGGTACCGGTAACTTCAACGAAAAAACCGCCCGCTTGTATACCGACTATTCGTTGCTGACCGCCGATGCGCGTATTACCAATGAAGTGCGTCGCGTCTTCAACTTTATCGAAAACCCATACCGCCCGGTAAACTTCGATTATCTGCTGGTTTCGCCACAGAACTCGCGCCGCCTGCTGTATGAAATGATCGACAGAGAGATCGCCAACGCCCAGAACGGACAGCCTTCCGGCATCACGCTGAAGTTGAACAACCTGGTGGATAAAGGACTGGTGGATCGCCTGTATGCGGCCTCAAGTTCCGGGGTTCCGGTTAATCTGCTGATACGCGGCATGTGCTCGCTGATCCCAGGCCTGGAAGGCATCAGCGAAAACATTCGCGTGACCAGCATCGTTGACCGCTTCCTGGAGCACGATCGCGTCTATGTCTTTGAAAACGGTGGCGACAAACAGGTCTGGCTCTCTTCCGCAGACTGGATGACACGCAATATTGACTACCGTATTGAAGTGGCCGCCCCGCTGCTGGATCCGCGCCTGAAACAGCGCGTTCTGGATATTTTTGATCTGTTGTTCAACGACACGGTCAAAGCACGCTATCTTGATAAAGAACTGAGTAATCGCTATGTACCGCGCGGCAACCGCCGTAAGGTACGCGCACAGCTGGCGATCTACGACTATCTCAAATCACTCGAACAGCCCGACTAACTATGCCAATAAACGAAAAAACCCCTCGTCCTCAGGAGTTTGCTGCGGTCGACCTTGGTTCAAACAGTTTTCATATGGTGATCGCGCGTGTCGTCGACGGCGCGATGCAGATCATCGGCCGCCTGAAACAGCGGGTTCACCTGGCCGATGGCCTGGATGAAAACTCCGTGCTTAGCGAAGAAGCGATCGCTCGCGGGCTTAACTGCCTGTCGCTGTTCGCCGAACGCCTGCAGGGTTTTTCCCCCTCCAGCGTATGCATCGTCGGGACCCATACCTTACGCCAGGCGGCAAACGCCGCTGAATTTCTCAAGCGTGCGGAAAAAGTCATTCCCTACCCGATTGAGATAATCTCGGGGAATGAAGAAGCGCGTCTGATTTTTATGGGCGTTGAACATACGCAGCCGGAAAGAGGCCGTAAGCTGGTCATCGATATCGGTGGTGGTTCGACGGAGCTGGTGATTGGCGAGGATTTCGAACCGCGGCTGGTTGAAAGCCGGCGCATGGGTTGCGTCAGCTTCTCGCAGATCTACTTCCCTGGCGGCACCATTAACAAAGAGAATTTCCAGCGCGCGCGCCTGTCGGCTGTGCAGAAGCTGGAAACGCTGGCATGGCAGTTCCGTATCCAGGGCTGGAACGTGGCGTTGGGTGCCTCTGGCACCATCAAAGCCGCGCAGGAAGTGCTGGTGGCGATGGGCGAGAAAGACGGCTTTATTACCCCGGAACGTCTGGAAATGCTGGTGGATGAAGTGCTGAAGTATAAAAACTTCGATGCTCTCAGCCTGCCGGGGCTGTCGGAGGAGCGCAAAGCAGTTTTCGCGCCCGGACTGGCGATTTTGAGCGGCGTTTTTGACGCGCTGGCGATCAAAGAGCTGCGTTTATCCGACGGCGCGCTGCGTGAAGGCGTGCTGTACGAGATGGAAGGACGTTTCCGCCATCAGGATATCCGTAGCCGCACCGCGCAAAGCCTGGCGAATCAATACAATATTGACCGTGAGCAGGCGCGTCGGGTGCTGGAAACCACCACTCACATGTTCGAACAGTGGCAGGATCAGAATCCCAAGCTTGCCAACCCGCACCTGTCTGCACTGCTCAAATGGGCGGTCATGCTGCACGAAGTGGGACTGAATATTAACCATAGCGGGATGCATCGCCACTCGGCGTATATCCTGCAGAACAGCGATTTGCCCGGCTTCAATCAGGAGCAGCAAATGCTGATGGCAACGCTGGTTCGCTATCATCGCAAAGCCATCAAGCTCGACGATTTGCCGCGCTTTACGCTGTTTAAGAAAAAGCAGTTCCTGCCGCTGATTCAGCTTTTGCGTTTGGGCATCTTGTTGAATAACCAGCGTCAGGCGACCACCACGCCGCCTACGCTACGCCTGCAAACGGAAGCAAACCACTGGACGTTGGTCTTCCCGCACGACTGGTTCAGCCAGAATGCGCTGGTGCTGCTCGATCTGGAAAAAGAGCAACAGTACTGGGAAGGCGTGCCCGACTGGTTGTTGAAGATTGCCGAGGAAGAGCCCGACAACTAATCCACAGGCCGGGTTGAAGCAGCCCGGCCCTTTCTTATCTTACCCCGTCAGCCAGCCTTGGCCATTTCCTTGCTTGCCAGAGAATCCAGCGGAACCGGTGCACCAATGTCGCGGCCCTGCAGGTAGTCAATCCCCAGAGACTGCACCACCTGTCGAATCTCCGGCGTCTCAACATCCTCCGCCACCACCTGCATATTTTTCATCCGCGCCAGATGGCAAATCGAGGCCACCACCTGGTAATCGAGGCTGCTGGAAGGCAGATTGCGGATAAAGCTGCCGTCAATGCGCAGTAAATCGACATCCAGACTTTTCAGGCGAGCATAGCTGGCGGAACCCGTACCAAAATCGCGGATGGCCACACGGCAGCCTAACGTCTGCAGTTGTGCCACGGTTTGCCGTGCAAGCTCCGGATTGGTGAGCGCGTGGTTTTCCGTCAGCTCAAAGATTAACTGCCAGGGCTCAACATCGTAGTGCGCCAGCAGGATCTCCACTTCGCCGGGGAACTGGCTTCTGCTGGCGGAAACCGGTGAAAGGTTCATTGCCAGCCGCAGTCCCGGAAGCGTCTGCCGGTGCCGGTTCATAAAGGCGATGGTGTGCTCCAGCACCCACAGGTCGATACGCGATGCGAGGCCAAACTCTTGCGCCACCGGCAGGAAGGTTTCCGGGTAAATCAGCACCCCGTCCTCCCCCACCATTCGCAGCAGCACTTCATGATAGCTATCGCCGCGAATGCCGACGATCGGCTGAGCCGCCAGCTGAAACTGATTGCTTTCCAGCGCATACTGGATCTGGTTCATCATCGCCACTTTATCTTTCAGTCCGGACTGGATATGCACGGCGCCGCGGCGCTGCAGATTTTCCGGCTGGCCGCTGGTCAGCGACATATCAGCAATGTTGTTGAGCTCGCCCAACAACAAATAGAGATGCTGAACCGGTGAACGAACGCTGCAGTAGCTGATCCCAACGGTGGGTTGCAGAGGTATCCCGTCCCAGACCAGGCGAAAGCGTCTGATATGTTCAGCCAGTGTTGCAATTCGTGCCTTATGCTCACCGCTGTTCAGGCGGATCACCAGATCATGGCCGGAAAGATGGTAGACGGCTTCATTCGGTTGTAAAACGTCGCTTAAATGCTCGGCAAGCTGCTGTTTATATTGGATACGCAACAGAACGCCATAATGACGGCCAAGCAGCTCCAGCTCCGGTATCCGCAAAAAGCACAGCACTGACCAGATTGAGTTATCTAACGAGCGGCTCAGCGCCCGTAAATTGGGCATATGGACCACCGGGTCGAGAAATGCCATCCGCCGAACCCGGTCATGAATCATGCGCTGCTGGGTGGCCAGCATAGCCATATAAGCAATAATAAAAGAGAACACCAGATAGCTCGAAGAGGTGATGGCTATCTGGTTATGATAAACCATTGAAGAGGGTAAATAGCGCTCGTGAAAATGAATAACAAAAATCAGCACCAGCGACCAGATCAGCGAGATATAGCGATAACCAAAACGCATCGCTCCCCATAACATCACAGGCATAAGTAATGATAATGTATAATTTGTGCTAAATATCGTACTTCTGCTATTCAGTGGCATAAATAATAGTGCCAATAACATTAACAATGACGCAGCCCATAACACAAATTCGACATATTTTATTTTTGGGTCAACCTGTAGATTCGCCTGTGAAATAAACCCACGGATATGCCATGGATTACGAATAATACGAATCAGAAAATAGCATAGCGGCACGCCGGTTAAACAGCCCACCATCAAAGCCTGAAAAGTCACTAACGTTCGCAGGCTTAGCGGATCCACGCCAATCAGATCCGCCCGTCGCGGATGCATCCCCAGATACTCGGCCAGTTGGGAAATCACCAGAAAAATGAGTGATGGCAGAAACATTTGCCAGAACAATCGGTGCGGCATCAGGCTCACATTGCCATGCGTAATATGCTGCCGGTGTGGCACGAAGATTCGGTATCCGCCCCAGCACAGCACGGCGGGGATCAGGAAATGGAAAATAACGCTGACCGCGTTCCCTGGACTCATTCCGCGCGCGATAGTACACAGCAGGCCAATGATAATACCTGGCAGTGCCGCCCAGCCAAAAAAAAGCATCAGACTGAGGACCAGCGCTAACGGTAAATAGTAAAGAGAAACTTCACTACCGTTGAGCTCAGCGTAGGTATTTGCCTCTCTTGCAAGAGGCAGTAAAAGCGTGGGTAAGATAAGCGGCAGCGCCCACCATTTATCCCGATACTGTTTATATTTTTTAATTATTGTCATTGATGCTCTATGGATAACCCAGATTCCAGCAGGGTATATTCAGGCAGGCATCCAACCCAACCATCCTGACCGCGAAAATAATAACAACGCGGAACGAGCAGACGATTTTAGTGACCAACAGCCGCGCACAGTTGATTTAAATCAAAAAAATTATGCTCTAACATTAATAAATCTTATTTTTTTGGCATTGAACCGCCGAATGAGAAACCATGTAAATGTGGTGAGCATCTTACATAACATTAAGTAATGTTTGAGCCGCGGATTTTTACATCCCCATCAATTGACCCTGCGCCCTTCCTGTGCCTTAATACCCATATCGCCCACTTGTGGGTATACTTTAAGGAACCTTTTGTGAGTCAGGCACCCAGTATGCGTAAACGACATCGATTTAACCGTCGCATGACCCGTATCGTACTGCTTATCAGCTTTATCTTTTTCTTTGGACGATTCGTCTACTCCTCCATCGGCGCCTGGTACCATCATCAGGACAAGATCCAGTCTCAGCAGTCTACGATTACTGTTGATACTCCCCCGCGGGAATAAGCCGACACTGTCGTGTCAGCCACATGCCGGTCGCATCGCCTTAAACGGGGAAGCGCACACCGCGTAGCAGACGCAGTATTTCACCGATCCCTTTGCTGAGAATTTTATCCTGACGCATGACCACACCTAACTGTCGGTGCAGAGACGGCGTCAGCGACTGAACAGATAATCCGTGCCGGTCTTCAGGCTGCTCAACCGCCATGCGCGGGACAATGCTATACCCCAACCCGGCGCGTACCATACGTTTAATCGCCTCGATGCTCCCCAACTGCATGACCGGTGCCACCAGCAGCCCGGCAGCACGGAACCAGCCGTCGATGAGCTCCCGGGTGCCGCTTCCTGCCTCAAAGGCAATCAACGGCAGCGCCTGTAACCGTTCTGGCATCAGCGGCAATGGCAATTCATCGCCATCGCTGGCAAAGATAAAAACAAACTCCTCATCCAGCAGCGAAGTGACGGCCAGGCTACGCCCGCTGGCTGGGAGCGTCACCAGCCCCAGATCGAGCCGGTTCTCTTCCACGGCCCGCACGATATCAACCGTATTGCCGGTCGTAACGCCCACCGTCAGCAACGGATGTGCCAGCCGCAGCTGCTGTAACAACGGGGGCAAAAGGTGAATGCAGGCCGTCGCTCCCGTCCCCAGCGTTATCGAGCCGCTGATCTCATGGCTACACTCGTTGACCGACTGCAGCGCGGCGCTGACCGCACGGTCGATATGCTCGCTGTGACCTAACAGCGCCTCTCCGGCAGACGTGGCTTTAATGCCTCGCCCGGTGCGCTCAATCAGGCGGGTCTGGAGAAACTGTTCCAGCTGGCGCACCTGCAGGCTGACCGCAGGCTGCGATAGCCCCAGCACATCGGCAGCGGCAGAAAAGCTCCCGCGCTGGACCACCAGCCGAAAGGTCGCCAGATATCCCAGATTAAGCGTCGTCATTGCAAAGTTTCTCTTATAAGGGTCATAAACGAACCGGTCTGCCAGCACAATAGCGTGCGGGTTATGCTGCCGACAACTGCATAACTGACTGGAACACCACAAAAGTGACTGAACAAACGCGCCGCCCTACCGCTTTACTCACGCTGGCTGTCGGGTGCAATCAGCTGATTAACTGGGGGATTTCATTTTATATGCCGGGCACCTTTGCCCGAGCCATCCACCAGGACACCGGCTGGCCCGCGACCCACATCTACCTCGGCCTGACTCTTGCCATGCTGATAATGGCGCTGCTCTCCCCTTTCGTCGCCCCGCTTCTGGCGCGAGCTGGCGGCCAGCGGGTGGTGCTTTGCGGCACGCTGACGATAGCGGCGGGATGTTTCATGATGGCCACGGTCCATTCCCTGACAGGCTGGCTGGGCGCCTGGCTGCTTACCGGTATCGGCATGCGTCTGGCGCTGTATGACGCCCTGTTCGCTGCGCTGGTGAATCTTTACGGCCAGCAGGCGAGACGAACGATCTCCCGGGTCACGCTGGCGGGCGGGTTAGCATCCGCCCTGTTCTGGCCGCTGGGGGCCGCTTTGCTGACGGTGACGGACTGGCGACACGCGCTGCTGGTCTACGGTCTGCTGGGTCTGCTGAGTGCGTTCCTGCTCTGGCGGATGCCCAATCACACCCAGCCCGTCGCGATACGCCGGCACGAGCGCCTTCCTGCTTCGCACCATGAAAAGCGCATGGGCCTGCTGTATGCCACGCTGATCGCCCTGGTCACCTTTGTCTCCAATGGCACCTCCACTCATCTGCCGGAATTTATTGCCAGCTACGGGCTGCCGGTGGCGGTGGGAATGCTGTGGGGCGTGGGGCAAACCGGCGCGCGGTTTCTGGAGGTCGCGTCCGGCTCCGCGCTCACGCCGCTGAAGCTTACCCTGCTGACCACCTTCCTGATGCCGCTGTGTTTCGCCCTCTGCCTGAGCGCCCCCAGCGTTGCGTGGGCTGCCGCAGGGGTTGTGCTGGGATATGGCGCAATCAACGGGCTAACCACAGTGTTTAAGGCCACGCTGCCGCTACAGCTGTTTGCCACCCAGGATTACGCCCGCCGCACCGGCATCCTGCTGATCCCGGCCCAGCTGCTGGCTGCGGCCTCACCATTTGCCTATGCCTGGCTTAATCAACATCTCGGGATTCAGGGGAGTTTAGGGGTGTCCGCCGGACTGGCGCTGGTGGTCGCCGGGCTGGCACTGGCCATTGCCCGCGACCAGGCTCTGCGTCCGTCACCAACGCTTAGCCCACCTTAATACCCGGTCTAAAACGAAAACCCCTCTGCTTTTACAGAGGGGTCCAGGGGAATAACTCCCACGCAATGGTGTAAATGGAGTATTTAGAAACAACGCAGATTATCAGGCCATAATCAGACGCTTAAACAGTAACTGTTGGATGTCCTGGCGATGGGACAAGATCGCATGTGCTGTCACCCGCGTACCGTCGACAGAATACAAAACCCGGTAGCCTTCAGCATGGTTAAATTCCCGATACTTCGCACAGCCAATTTTCAGCAGCTCTGGGCAGAGCTGGCATCCTAACGGAAACTGGCTCACGGTACGCTCGAACTGCGTGAGTATATCCGCGATAACCGGGCGCGGTTTAACATCAACCCGGCGGAGATAACTCGCAATGGTGTCGATGCAGTGCTTTACAGTCAGCGTGTATTCAAAGGTGACCAGCGGTTCCATGGAAATCCCTTTACGTTGCGTGCTCTGGGTTTAATCCGCAATCCCATCCAGCAGTTGGTCTTTTGAGAACAAGCGCCCGTCAGATTTATCTTTCTCCGACAGAGTCAGCAGTTTTAACAACGCGATGGCGTTTTCCCGTTCCTGCTGCTGGTCATAGGATTCTATAACATACGCAGGTACACCATTTTGTGTGACCAGGATCGGTTCAGACAGATCAAGCGTCGCCGCGTTTTTTTTAACGTAGCTGATAGTCTCTACTTTCATGATGGCTTCACCGAATAATTATACAATGGTTTTAATATAGACCATTTTTAGACCACCAACAAGATGCAGAATTCTCACTTCCGATTGAATGATTGGGAACCCATAAAACGAAAAAACCCTCTGTAAAAACAGAGGGTTTTGTTTAATCACGCCGGGAGATTATTCCCACTCAATCGTTGCTGGCGGTTTGCCGCTGATGTCATACACCACGCGGGAGATACCGTTCACTTCGTTGATGATGCGGTTGGACACGCGGCCAAGGAAATCGTATGGCAGGTGCGCCCAGTGGGCGGTCATAAAGTCGATGGTTTCGACCGCACGCAGGGAGACGACCCAGTCGTATTTACGGCCATCGCCCATGACGCCAACGGAACGGACCGGCAGGAACACGGTGAACGCCTGGCTCACTTTGTTGTACAGGTCAGCTTTGTGCAGTTCTTCGATGAAGATAGCATCCGCGCGACGCAGCAGGTCGCAGTACTCTTTCTTCACTTCGCCCAGCACGCGAACACCCAGACCTGGGCCCGGGAACGGGTGACGGTACAGCATGTCGTACGGCAGGCCCAGCTCCAGGCCAATCTTACGCACTTCATCTTTGAACAGCTCACGCAGCGGTTCAACCAGACCCATCTTCATCTCTTTCGGCAGGCCGCCCACGTTGTGGTGAGATTTGATGACGTGCGCTTTACCGGTTGCGGAAGCGGCAGACTCGATAACGTCAGGGTAGATAGTACCCTGTGCCAGCCATTTAACATCTTCCAGTTTCAGCGCTTCTTCGTCGAACACTTCAACGAATACGCGGCCGATGATTTTACGCTTGGCTTCCGGGTCGTTTTCGCCCGCCAGCGCGGTCAGGAAGCGGTTTTCGCCTTCAACGTGAACGATATTCAGGCCGAAGTGGTCGCCGAACATATCCATTACCTGAGCGGCTTCGTTCAGACGCAGCAGGCCGTTGTCGACGAAGACGCAGGTCAGGTTTTTACCGATAGCGCGGTGCAGCAGCATCGCGGTGACCGAGGAGTCAACGCCGCCGGACAGGCCGAGGATAACTTTGTCGTTACCAACCTGCTCGCGGATGCGAACAATCGCATCTTCGATGATTTTTGCCGGGGTCCACAGCGCTTCGCAGCCGCAGATGTCCAGCACAAAACGCTCCAGCAGACGCTGGCCCTGACGGGTATGGGTCACTTCCGGGTGGAACTGCACGCCGTAGAAGCGTTTTTCTTCGTTGGCCATAATGGCAAACGGGCAGGTCTCGGTGCTGGCAACGGTCACGAAGTCAGACGGGATAGCGGTAACTTTGTCACCGTGGCTCATCCACACGTCCAACTGCGGAAGACCAGCAGCGCTCAGGGAGTCTTCAATACCGCGAACCAGCGCGCTGTCGGTTTTAACTTCGACCTGTGCGTAGCCAAATTCACGCTCGGTAGAGCTTTCAACATGACCGCCCAGCTGCATTGCCATGGTCTGCATGCCGTAGCACACGCCAAATACCGGCACGCCAGCGTCGAACACATACTGCGGTGCGCGCGGGCTGTTATGCTCGGTGGTGCTTTCCGGGCCGCCGGAAAGAATGATGCCGCTTGGGTTGAACTCACGAATTTGAGCTTCTGTCACGTCCCAGGCCCACAGCTCGCAATAAACCCCTAATTCACGTACGCGACGTGCAACCAGCTGGGTGTACTGAGAACCGAAGTCCAGGATTAGAATGCGATGTTTATGAATGTTATCCGTCATTGACGTTTATTCCAGAGCAGTATCGATTAAATAAAATCGCCCGGCGCATGGCCGGGCGATGAAAATCAGGAGCCCATGCGGTAGTTCGGGGATTCCTTGGTGATCGTCACGTCGTGAACGTGGCTTTCCTGGATACCAGCCCCGCTGATACGCACGAACTCCGCTTTAGTACGCAGGGTGTCGATGGTACCACAACCGGTCAGTCCCATACAGGAGCGCAGGCCGCCCATCTGCTGGTGAATGATCTCTTTCAGGCGGCCTTTATAGGCAACACGGCCTTCGATACCTTCCGGTACCAGTTTGTCTGCCGCGTTGTCGCTCTGGAAATAACGGTCTGAAGAGCCTTTGGACATCGCGCCCAAAGAACCCATACCGCGGTAAGATTTGTAAGAACGCCCCTGGTAAAGTTCGATTTCACCCGGAGATTCTTCGGTACCTGCCAGCATGGAACCAACCATGACGGCCGCGGCGCCAGCGGCGATCGCTTTGGCAATATCACCGGAGAAACGAATACCGCCGTCGGCGATAACCGGAATACCGGTTCCTTCCAGGGCTTCGACAGCATCAGATACCGCGGTAATCTGCGGAACACCCACGCCGGTCACGATACGGGTCGTACAGATAGAGCCAGGGCCGATACCCACTTTCACCGCGCTCACGCCGGCTTCAGCCAGGGCACGAGCACCGGCACCCGTTGCGACGTTACCGCCGATGATTTGCAGGTCCGGGTATTTAGCACGGGTTTCACGGATGCGCTGCAGAACGCCTTCGGAATGGCCGTGGGAGGAGTCAATCAGCAGTACGTCAACGCCTGCAGCAACCAGCGCATCAACACGCTCTTCGTTACCTGCGCCAGCGCCAACCGCTGCACCAACGCGCAGACGACCGTGCTCATCTTTACAGGCGTTCGGTTTACGTTCCGCTTTCTGGAAGTCTTTAACCGTGATCATGCCACGCAGATGGAAACCGGCATCCACGACCAGCGCTTTTTCAACGCGTTTTTCGTGCATTTTAGCAAACACGACGTCGCGGCTTTCGCCTTCACGCACGGTGACCAGACGCTCTTTCGGGGTCATGTAAACGCTGACCGGCTGGTTCAGATCGGTCACGAAGCGCACGTCACGGCCGGTGATAATCCCCACCAGTTCGTTGTCTTCGTTCACCACCGGATAACCGGCAAAACCGTTACGTTCGGTCAGTTCTTTCACTTCACGCAGCGTGGTGGTCGGCAGGACGGTCTGTGGGTCAGAAACCACACCGGATTCATGTTTCTTCACGCGGCGAACTTCATCCGCCTGGCGTTCGATAGACATGTTTTTGTGAATAAAGCCGATGCCGCCTTCCTGTGCCAGGGCAATTGCCAGGCGCGCTTCCGTTACGGTATCCATGGCTGCGGAGAGCATTGGAATATTCAGACGAATGGTTTTCGTCAGCTGAGTGCTGAGATCGGCAGTATTCGGCAGAACGGTAGAATGAGCGGGAACGAGGAGGACGTCGTCAAACGTCAGAGCTTCTTTAGCGATACGTAGCATGGGCAATATCTCGACCAGGGTGGATAAATATTGCCGTGGCATTATACAGAGCGTAACCGATTGCATCCACCCTTTTTTGAAAATAATACTTGCGATTGCCCCTCAGCAGGTTACTATCGACTGAATAACCTGCTGATTTAAAATTTGATCTTGCTCACATGTTGCCATCTAAATCTCCCTCCATTTTCACCGTCAGCCGCCTTAATCAGACGGTTCGTATGCTGCTGGAACAGGAAATGGGTCAGGTCTGGATCAGCGGCGAGATCTCAAACTTCAGCCAGCCCTCCTCCGGTCACTGGTACTTCACCTTAAAAGACGATAACGCCCAGGTGCGTTGCGCGATGTTCCGCAACAGCAACCGTCGGGTCACCTTCCGCCCGCAGCACGGGCAGCAGGTGCTGGTTCGCGCCAATATCACCCTGTATGAGCCGCGCGGCGATTATCAGATTATTGTTGAAAGCATGCAGCCCGCCGGTGAAGGCTTGCTGCAGCAGAAGTATGAGCAGCTAAAAGCCTTGCTGGCGGCGGAAGGCCTGTTCGAGCAACAGCATAAGCAAGCGCTCCCCTCTCCGGCCCACTGCGTCGGGGTGATCACCTCAAAAACCGGCGCGGCGCTGCACGACATTTTGCAGGTGCTCAAACGGCGCGATCCGTCGCTGCCGGTGGTTATCTACCCGACCGCGGTGCAGGGTGACGATGCGCCAGCGCAGATCGTTCGCGCCATCGCCTTAGCCAACCAACGTGCAGAGTGTGACGTACTGATCGTGGGTCGCGGCGGCGGCTCGCTGGAAGACTTATGGAGTTTTAACGATGAACGGGTCGTGCGGGCGATTTTTGCCAGCCGTATTCCGGTCGTCAGCGCTGTCGGGCATGAAACTGACGTGACCATCGCCGATTTTGTCGCTGACCTGCGAGCGCCAACCCCTTCTGCTGCTGCGGAAATTGTCAGCCGCAATCAGCAGGAGCTGTTACGCCAGTTGCAATCCGGTCAGCAGCGCCTGGAAATGGCGATGGACTATTTCATCGCCAACCGTCATCGTCGCTTTACCCAGCTGTTCCACCGCCTTCAGCAGCAGCATCCTCAGCTGCGCCTGGTGCGCCAGCAAACGACTCTGGAACGCCTGCGTGAGCGTATGCGTCAGGCGCTTGAAACGCAGATGAAGCGTGCCGATCAGCGTCAACAGCGCATCGTACAACGCCTGAATATGCAGAACCCGCAGCCGCGTATTCATCGCATTCAGTCACGGATTCAACAGCTGGAATATCGTCTTGCCGAGAACATGCGCGCGCGCTTAAGCGATCAACGCGAACGTTTTGGCAGCATGGTGACCCATCTCGAAGCCGTCAGCCCGCTGGCGACGCTGGCGCGCGGCTATAGCGTCACTTCAGCCAGCGATGGCAAAGTGCTGAAACAAACCAAACAGGTGAAGGCCGGCGATCGGCTCTCCACTCGCCTGAATGACGGCTGGGTAGAAAGTGAAGTTACCGTGGTCACGCCCGTGAAGAAAACACGGGCCAGGAAAGCCTGACGGCGCATCCGCCTTACTCAGGCAGAACCCACTCCACACGCTTTTTCGAGATCAGCCCGTGTCCGTGCTGACAAAAATAATCCACCGCCCCGCACGCCTTTAATACCTCGAGCGGTTGGTGGCAATCCGGACAGCGGGCCTCCGGTGCAAAGTCTGTTGCACAGTGGCTACAGTGCGCACTCTGCCCCTGCAGTTCCAGCGGCGCATGACAAACAGGACAGGCAAGTTCCATGGTGATTCCTTACTGAAGGTTTATCTGCCCAGTTTATCATGACATCCGCTTCAGTGCGGCCCGCGTAATTGCTGCTGTAGCTCCAGCAGCAGCGCCACCTCGTTGATCCGCCGCTGGGTTAAGCGGGCGACCTCATCGGGCGCGCGGACAAACAGGCTGTTGTCGCCCAGAATATGCTCTCCCAGGCAGTGGTCGTAGATGGCACCAGCGCGCCGCCAGCTGTCGACGCGCTCACCGTCAATCAACGACACCACCTCGCAATTATCACGGCGATCCTGGCTGATGATCCGCCCGTCACGCAGCCACAGGCGAAGCCCTTTCTGACCTCCGGAAGGCCCGGCATATTTGTTGAGCCAGATATTAAGCGCAAGACCGCTGATCTCCCCTGTCAGGTGGGCGCTGCCTTCTGCAGTGTGAAAATCGCCTGGCGCGATGGCGCGACCGAGCCGGTCGCTGGCCTGCCGGACCGCAAGATGAATGTCATCTTCCCCACCACAGTAGCGAATGGTTTCGCGCAGCATGGCCAGCACATGGGTACCGATATCGAGGATCACGCCATCGGGATGGCGCAGCTGACGGGTGTCAGGTTCACCGGTGGCAAAGTTGAGCGCCACCGGCTCGCCGTTTGCATTAAAACCGCTAGGCTCCTGCAAAAAGCCGTCGATACGGACGATGTCGCGGATTGAAGAGACCAGCGGCTGGCGGCTTAGCGCCGGACCTTCCCAACGGGCGTCCAGCTCACCTAAGGCCAGCTTCAGCGCGCCATCACGCGCCATCCAGTGATCGAGCGCCAGAACCCGCCGCGCGGTATGCGGATCGCTAAGCCGTGCCCGCAGACGGGCAATCTGTTCCAGGGTAGCAACAACCGGCTTTTCCACCACAATGCGCGGACAGTCTGAGGCCAGCGCCGCTTCCAGCACCGGTAGATGCTGTAACGAAGCGGTGGTGATAAACAGCAGATCCAGTGGTTTGTCGAGCAGCGCCGCCAGCGACTCACAGCAGGTGATGCCCGGCAGTTTTCTCCCGGCATTAGCATCGAAGCCCCAGCACGCCGTGAGCGGTATCGCCAGACGCCCGAGAGCCGGAAGATAGGCAGTTTCGACAACCGCACCCAGTCCAATAAATCCTACTTGCATCGTGACCCTGCCATCGTGATTGCCAGATAATCAGTAAAAAGTATACGGTTATTATACACGCCGCACCGTCGTCCGCTGCGGATTCATTCAGTGGCAGGATGCGTTCCTGAGGGATAAAAAAACCCGCCAGCGGCGGGTTTTCCATTATTTGCTTTTCTTGATGTGTTTAATCAAGCGCTTACGCTTACGCATCTGGTTCGGCGTCAGGGTATTACGTTTGTTGGCAAACGGGTTCTCGCCCTCTTTGAACTGGATACGGATCGGCGTCCCCATGACTTCCAGCGATTTGCGGAAGTAGTTCATCAGATAGCGTTTGTAAGAATCCGGCAGGTCTTTCACCTGGTTACCGTGAATAACCACGATCGGTGGGTTATAACCACCGGCATGAGCATATTTCAGCTTCACGCGACGACCGCGCACCAGCGGCGGCTGGTGATCTTCGGCAGCCATGGTCATGATACGGGTCAGCAACGCCGTCCCGACACGACGGGTTGCGCTGTCATAGGCTTCGCGTACGGATTCAAACAGATTACCCACGCCGCTACCGTGCAGGGCGGAGATAAAGTGGATACGGGCAAAGTCGATAAAGCCCAGACGGAAGTCCAGGGTCTCTTTGACCTGCTCTCTGACTTCCTGGCTCAGGCCGTCCCATTTGTTGACGACAATCACCAGCGAACGCCCGCTGTTGAGGATGAAGCCCAGCAGAGAGAGGTCCTGGTCAGAGATGCCTTCACGGGCATCGATAACCAGCATCACGACGTTAGCGTCTTCGATCGCCTGCAGGGTTTTGATCACCGAGAACTTTTCGACTACATCGGTAATTTTCCCGCGCTTACGCACGCCCGCGGTGTCGATCAGCACATATTCACGCTCATCGCGCTGCATCGGAATGTAGATGCTGTCACGGGTGGTGCCCGGCATGTCGTAGACCACAACGCGATCTTCGCCAAGAATACGGTTGGTCAGCGTTGATTTACCGACGTTCGGACGGCCGACAATCGCCAGTTTGATCGGCAGATCCTGCGGGTTGAAGTCATCTTCCGGCTCTTCAATTTCTTCGCCGTTTTGCTCGGCTTCAAACTGCGCCCAGTAAGCCGCATCTTCATCGACTTCTTCCGAAGGGTCGATTTCTTCTGCCCATGGCAGCAGGACGTGCTCCAGCAGGCTGGTAACACCGCGACCGTGAGACGCCGCGATCGGGTGAATATCACCCAGCCCCAGCGACCAGAAATCGGCAATCGCCTGATCGGCATCGATACCGTCAGTTTTGTTCGCCACCAGGAAGGTTGGTTTTTCACGAGAACGGAGGTGTTTCGCGATCGCCGTATCCGCCGGCATCAGGCCCGCACGGGCATCAACCATAAACAGCACCACGTCCGCTTCTTCAATCGCCAGCAGGGATTGTTCCGCCATCCGGGTTTCAACGCCATCTTCTGTGCCATCGATACCGCCGGTATCGATACAGATAAATTCGCGACCTTCAACTTCAGCACGACCGTACTTACGGTCACGAGTCAGCCCCGGGAAATCCGCGACCAACGCATCACGAGTGCGCGTCAAACGGTTGAAAAGCGTGGATTTTCCAACATTAGGGCGCCCGACAAGCGCGACCACAGGTATCATGTTAAATGCCTCTTACAAATTGCTATGCAACGTCGTTTTGACGACGTTTTTAAAAAAGTCAAAACGGCCCCTGTGTGCCAGGGGCCGTTTATCAATATGCACTATACCGCTGTCTCCCGTCGCACGAAGCAACCCGGTCAACTGGGTATGTCGCTACGACTAACGCGTAATGGAATACAGCGTGCCGTCTGTTGCCTGGATCAGCAGTCGACCATCGGCTACTGCCGCGTCGGTACGGAAGCCGGAGCTATCCACTTTCTGCTGGGCCACAAAGTGACCATCCTCTGGGTTAATCCAGTGCATATAGCCTTCGCTATCGCCAACGACCAGGTTGCCATTATACAACACCGGCGCCGTTAACAGGCGATGTAATAGATCGCTTTGCGTCCACAGCGTAACACCACCTTCAGTGGAGAGCGCCAGGATGCGGTCATTCTGATCGACCATGTAGATACGATCGCCGTCAACGATAAAGTCGTTCACGGAGCCCAGCTCACGTTTCCACATGATCTGGCCGCTACGCAGATCCAGCGCCGTCAGGTTACCATTATACGCCAGGGTATAAACCACGCCATTAACGATAACCGGAGTGGTATCGACGTCATTCAGACGGTCAATTTCAGTCGGGCCGGTTGCCTGGGAGATACGCTGCTGCCAGATGATCTGCCCTTGCTGCATCAGCACGGCGCTCACGCGACCGTTATCACCGCCAACGATGGCTGCGCCATAGGCGGTCGCCGGAGCAGATTCACCGCGCAGAGACAGCGCCGGCATATCCAGGTTGACGGTCCATTTGACCGCGCCATCCGTTTCGTTCAGCGCCTGCAGCTGGCCGTTGCTGGTATGCACCAGCACCATGCCGTCGCTGATGACCGGACGAGAAATCGCTTCACCGGCGACACGCGCCTGCCACGCCACGGTACCATCGCTGGTATTCAGAGCGTACAGCTGGGCTTTTTCGCTACCGATATAGACATGGCCGCCGGAGACCGCGATACCACCGGAAAGCAGCGCCGGGGTCCGTGAGAACCAGCCGTCTTTCTCAGCCAGGTTAATTGACCAGACTTCTTTACCATCGTCAGCATTCAGCGCTTTGACGGTGCCTTTACGATCGGCCGCATAGACCACACCGTCCGCAAAAGCCGGGTGCAGGTTAGAATAGAATTCGCCGATACCATCGCCAACAGAGGTGCTCCAGGACGTGGACGGCGTAAACTGATTTTCCACCGTCGGCAGTGGCGACATTTTCACCACATCTTCTTCGCTGTTAAACAACGAACAACCGCTTAATAAGGTAACGGAAAGCAGCCCTGGCAAAAGTAATTTACGCAATTGCATCGAGTCCCTCTCAGATGGACAGATTATTTATTTTCATACGCATCATTTCGCTGAGCGCTGGTGAAGCATCGCTTTTCACGCCAGCTTCCCAGGCTGCGCGCGCGCCTTGCTTATCGCCTTTATCGAGCAGAATCTCACCACGGAGATCGGCAACGATAGCAACCCAGCCCTCGCCTTTAATACCATCAAGGGTTTTCAGCGCTTCATCTGGTTTCTTCAGCTGCAGCTGTACACGCGCGAGACGCATATTGATAACCGACTTCAGGTTATCATCCGGCGCCGCGGCGAGGCCCTGCTGAAGCTGCTTTTCGGCATTTTGCAGATCGTTCTTGTCAACAAAACGCTGCGCCAGTTCCAGTGAGGTGAACGCACCGTAGGTATTTTTGTTGTCAGCCGCAAATTTCTCTGCCGTCGTCAGCGCTTCAGGCTTGTCTGATTTGAGCCCAGAAATCGCGTTCTCATAGGATAAAGACGACTCTCTCGCCGTATCCTGCTGATGAGAGCTCCAGTAGCGCCAGCCAACCAACGCACCAATCCCTAAAATCACACCAACGGCCAGCGCTTTACCATTTTCGGCAAAGAAACGCTTGAGCGCATCGACCTGATCGTTTTCGTTGTTATACGTTTCCACGCAGTCCTTCTCCTGACTAATGATTCCCGGGAGATTAACCCAGTAGTGCGCGCAAATGCGCAGCAACGCTATCCTGCGTTACGGTAGTTTGCTCACCTGAGCGTAAATCCTTCACCACCACGTTTCCGTCAGCAATTTCTGACTCACCGACCACCAGAGCAACACGAGCGCCCCATTTGTCCGCGCGGGCAAACTGCTTCTTAAAGTTGCCGCCGCCGTGGTTAGTCATCAGCTTAACGCCGGGCAGCGCATCGCGAACCCGCTCAGCCAGACGCATTGCGGCGGACTGGGTGTCGGTTCCGGAGGCTACCAGGTATATATCGACAACGGAATCGGCTTTAAATTCCGGATTAACTGCCTGGACCAGTAAAACAAGACGTTCCAGACCCATCGCGAAGCCCACAGCCGGCGTTGCACGCCCGCCCAGTTGCTCCACCAGGCCATCATAACGACCACCGGCACACACCGTTCCCTGCGAGCCGAGGCTGGTAGTCACCCACTCAAACACGGTACGGTTGTAGTAATCCAGTCCGCGCACCAGGCGCTGGTTCACGGTGTAGCGAATACCGGCGTCATCCAACAGAGCACACAGCCCGGCGAAATGCGCTTTAGAATCTTCATCCAGGTAGTCGCCTAACGCCGGCGCGTCGTTCAGCAGCGCCTGCACTTCCGGATTTTTGGAATCCAGAACACGCAGCGGGTTGGTGTACATGCGGCGTTTGCAGTCTTCGTCGAGCTTATCTTTAAACTGCTCAAGATAGGCGACCAGCGCATCACGATAGGTGGCACGAGCTTCCAGCGAACCAATAGAGTTCAGCTCCAGCGCGACGTGATCGGCAATCCCCAGTTCACGCCACCA
Organism: Enterobacter sp. JUb54; assembly: GCF_014298075.1. Taxonomy (GTDB): domain Bacteria; phylum Pseudomonadota; class Gammaproteobacteria; order Enterobacterales; family Enterobacteriaceae; genus Klebsiella; species Klebsiella lignicola. Next base: position 77,443 of record NZ_CP060418.1, on the reverse strand, counting down.
GCGAGCGGTCAGCATGATCAGCTCAGCGTCAATATCCGGGCCCTGCAGGCCGAAGACTTCAACACCCATCTGGTGGAACTGACGATAACGCCCTTTTTGTGGACGTTCGTGGCGGAACATCGGCCCGACGTACCACAGGCGCTGTTCTTGATTGTACAGGAGACCATGTTCGATGCCGGCACGTACGCAGCCCGCCGTCCCTTCCGGACGCAGCGTCAGGCTGTCGCCATTGCGGTCTTCGAAGGTATACATCTCTTTTTCAACCACGTCGGTGACTTCACCGATCGCGCGTTTGAATAACGGGGTCTGCTCTACAATCGGCAAACGGATTTCGCTGTAACCGTAGCTGCCGAGTACCTGTTTCAGTGAGCCTTCAATGCGCTGCCAGAGAGCGGTCTCGCCCGGCAGATAATCGTTCATGCCACGGATGGCTTGAATGTTCTTTGCCACGTTTAATCTCTTTATATATATACAAAAATGAACCCCGACGCCGCGCGTCTGCAGGTTCAATCATACACGGGAAGTGATATACCGCCCCAGATTATTTCTCTTCGACCTGCTGAACGTCGATACGACGCGCTTCATCGAGCATCGAGGCTTTGGCACGGATACGCGCTTCCAGCTGATCGATCATATCGTCATTATCCAGTCGGTCTCTGCGCACGCCGTCTTCATACAGGCCGCTTTTTTTATTGCCGCCGGTCACCCCGAGCGTCGATACCAGCGCTTCGCCAGGACCGTTCACCACACAGCCGATAATTGAAATATCCATCGGCGTGATGATGTCTTCCAGGCGCTGTTCCAGCGCGTTGACGGTGCCGATCACGTCAAATTCCTGACGGGAGCAGGTTGGGCAGGCGATGAAGTTAATGCCGCGCGCGCGAATACGCAGAGATTTCAGGATATCGAATCCAACCTTGATCTCTTCAACAGGATCCGCCGCCAGCGAAACGCGTAGCGTGTCGCCGATCCCTTCATTGAGCAGCAGACCGAGGCCGATCGCCGATTTCACCGCGCCACTGCGCGCGCCGCCGGCTTCGGTGATCCCGAGGTGCAGCGGCTGATCGATCTGCTTTGCCAGCAGGCGATACGATTCAACGGCCAGGAACACATCTGACGCCTTCACGCTGACCTTGAATTGATCGAAGTTCAGACGATCGAGATGATCGACGTGGCGCATCGCTGATTCGAGCAGCGCCTGCGGCGTCGGTTCACCGTATTTTTCCTGCAGATCTTTTTCCAGCGAACCGGCGTTGACGCCGATACGGATCGGAATATTTTTATCGCGAGCACAATCCACTACCGTGCGGATACGCTCTTCGTTGCCGATATTGCCCGGGTTGATACGCAGGCAATCCACACCGTACTCCGCCACTTTCAGGGCGATACGGTAATCAAAGTGGATATCGGCGACCAGCGGTACATTGACCTGTTGTTTGATGAGCCTGAACGCTTCTGCCGCATCCATCGTCGGCACCGAGACGCGGACAATATCCGCGCCAACGCGTTCCAAGGCTTTGATTTGATTTACTGTCGCTTCCACATCGGTGGTGCGCGTATTGGTCATCGACTGGACGGCGATGGGGGCACCATCGCCAATCGGCACATTCCCAACGTAAATACGTTTCGATTTTCTACGTTGAATCGGAGCCTGGTTATGCATGAAAAATCTCCCGCGTTACCCGTCTGTTACTGCGCCGCAGTTGGTTCGGCACTAAGGGTCAGACGCGCAACCTGGTTAGTTCTGATAAAACGACTTAAATCGACGGGTTTACCCAGATACTGAATCTGTACGGCTGCCGGAGCACCGATTTTCAGTTTGTAAGGCGCCTGACCGCTGAGGTTCAGGTTACCGCCCTTACGCTGTAAACCGCTGAACAGTTTTTTGCCGGTCGCATCGCTGACTTCCAGCCAGCAATCAGCGGAAAAGTTCAGCACCAGGTCCTGAGCGGCTGCCGCGGTTGCGGTAGCATCAGCCGGGTTAGTTGGCAGCGGCGTGGCCGGAGCCGGTGTCGCTGCGGCAGTATCCACATTGGCCTGAGACGGCGCCACGACGGCGTTGTTGTCTACCGGCGCCTGAGCGGTGGCCGCTGGCGCTGGGGTGGTATCAACAGGTGCGCTGTTGGCGATGTCGCCAGCGTTGTCCGGCGCTGTGCTGCTTGCTCCGGTATCCAGCGGAATATTCTGGTTGCTGTCGCCGGCGTTTAACTCCGCGGTCGACTGGTCGGCCATGGACGTAATCTCTGCCTGCTGCGCTTTATGGTCTTGCCACCACCAGGCGCCGCTGAGGCCAATCACCACGAACAGTACCAGCCAGGTGAAGCTCATCAGCCAGCCGTCACGCTTTTTACGGCGCTTGCCCAGCGAGAAGCTCTGCATCGGCGCAACTTTTGCCGCACGGATCGGGGCCTGTTTTGCCATCATCGGCAACAGTTCTTCTTCCGGAATGTGGACAAGACGCGCATAGGAGCGGATATAACCGCGCAGGAAGGTGGAAGCCAGATCGGCAGGCGCCTTATCGTCTTCGATGTCACGAACCGTGGACACTTTCAGGCATAAGCGCTCAGCCACCGCTTGCTGGCTGAGTCCGAGTTGTTCGCGGGCATTACGCAGACGCGCGCCCGTGGTATTTGCTTCTTGATGGTCTTGAGTGGCTTCAGTATTCATTCGACAACTACTGGTACGTGAATTTAAAGTTCAGCGCCGGTCAGACCCGCGCCGCGAAACATCTGCTAAACGACATACAATGAGTATAAATCCGCCTGGCTAACTCTCACATATACTTATCAATACTGCATGCTAAGCGGTTGTAGTGCCGCTACATACTGCCTCAAAGTCGACAGAAACGCACCGTAATTATTGCCTGAACTGGCGTATTTCGCCTGGCGATTAGGCTTAAATACGCAGCACGCGCTTTATGACGCGCGCTGCGTTATTTATCAGACCGTTTTCACTTCAATCGCTTCACCCTGCATACGTTTACGCATCGTACGTTTGGTACGGTCGATAACGTCGCCGGCCAGCTGACCGCAGGCGGCATCGATGTCGTCTCCGCGGGTTTTACGGACGATGGTGGTGAAACCATAATCCATCAGGACCTTGGAGAAACGGTCGATACGGCTGTTGGAGCTACGGCCATACGGCGCGCCCGGGAACGGGTTCCACGGGATCAGGTTGATCTTGCACGGCGTATCTTTCAACAGCGCAGCCAGTTCATGCGCATGCTCGGTGCCATCGTTAACGTGATCGAGCATCACGTACTCAATGGTGACGCGACCCTGGTTGGCGTTGGATTTAGAAATATAGCCGCGAACCGAGTTCAGGAAAGTCTCAATGTTGTACTTTTTGTTGATCGGTACGATCTCATCACGAATCGTATCGTTCGGCGCGTGCAGGGAGATCGCCAGCGCCACATCGATCATATCGCCAAGCTTATCCAGCGCCGGCACGACGCCAGAGGTAGACAGCGTGACGCGACGTTTTGACAGGCCAAAACCGAAGTCATCGAGCATGATTTCCATCGCCGGTACCACGTTGGTCAGGTTCAGCAGCGGCTCGCCCATCCCCATCATCACCACGTTAGTAATCGGGCGCTGGCCGGTAATTTTGGCCGCACCGACGATTTTCGCCGCGCGCCAGACCTGGCCGATGATTTCCGACACCCGCAGGTTACGGTTAAAGCCCTGCTGCGCCGTCGAGCAGAATTTACACTCTAACGCGCATCCGACCTGCGACGAGACGCACAGAGTGGCGCGATCGTCTTCCGGAATGTAGACCGTTTCAACGCGCTGATCGCCAACGGCAATCGCCCATTTGATGGTGCCGTCGCTGGAGCGTTGCTCTTCGACGACTTCCGGCGCGCGGATCTCCGCGACTTCTTTGAGTTTGTTGCGCAGCACTTTGTTGATATCGGTCATATCATCAAAATCATCGCTGCAATAGTGATACATCCATTTCATCACCTGATCGGCGCGGAAAGGCTTTTCGCCCATGTTTTTGAAAAACTCGCGCATCTGCTGACGGTTCAGATCCAGCAGGTTGATTTTGGCATCTTTGTTCGGCACCGGCAGAGCGGCGTTATCAGGTGTGACAATATGTTCAGACATAATCGATTCCGGCCTCGTTGTTACACGTTATGGCCCCAGGAGGGTTGAAAAAAGAAACGCCCCTGAGAACGAGTGCTCGTTCAGGGGCGCTGCATTGTACAAATTCTGGCGTATCAATACCACGTTTGCACGCGGCAATGATGAAAAAATCTGTTACGGCGTACTTAATCCTCTATGGCTTTTCGATTGTCGCAAGGCGGCGAGCAAGTAAATCCCCGGGAACATAGATAACTATGTGACCGGGGTGAACGCGCGAAGCCAACACAGCGACGGCCGAAAAGACGACGAGGATTAGCGAGTGCGCGGGCAAACCTCGCCTTCAGCAAAGAAGAACGCGATTTCGCGAGCCGCAGACTCAACAGAATCGGAACCGTGGGTGCCGTTCTCGGTGAAGCTGTCCGCGTAGTCAGCGCGCAGGGTGCCCGCCAGCGCGTTGTCCGGGTTGGTTGCGCCCAGCAGGTCACGGTGACGCTGCACGGCATTTTCGCTTTCCAGGACGGAAACAACGATCGGGCCAGAGGTCATGAACTCAACCAGACCGTCGAAGAACGGGCGACCTTCGTGCTCAGCATAGAAGCCGCGAGCCTGCTCAACGGTCAGATGCAGCATTTTGGTGCCGACAATTTTAAACCCTGCAGCTTCAAAGCGAGAAAAGATGCCGCCAATAACGTTTTTTGCCACCGCGTTTGGTTTGATGATGGAAAAAGTACGTTCAATAGCCATGATAACCTCTTATATATGTTGTTCTGTTTCGCAGATGAGACCGATAAATACGGCGCGAATTATAATCATCATCTGCCGCCGTTGCCTATGTGTTTAGGTAACATTTTTTTAAAAAAAAGCGACCTTAAACAACAAATCCAGCCAGTCAATGCAAATTCCACTTATTGCAGCGTGAAACTGGCGGTAGCGATCTGGCCACTTTCCTCCATCACCACCAGCTGATAGCGGCCAGGTTGTTCCAGTGGCAAGGTTGCACTGGAGCCGGACGCCGCCTGCGGTTCACCATTCAGGAACCACCAGCGCCGCCCTTCTCCCCCGCTTGTCTGCAACGACAGCATCACCCGAGCAGCCCCCGGCAGGCGTTTGATCACCGCGCCATCCCCCACGCCGGTCAGCACCAGCGGGGCGACATCCAAGACCTGCGGCGGCGGACAACCCGCAGAGACCGGCCCCAGCCGGGCAGCACGCCGCTCGCTCGCCGGCAGCCAGGGTTCCAGCGGCAGCGGCCAGACATCGATCCGCCGCTCGACGGCGCCGGGGCAGTCTGCCGCCACGCGCCGTCCTTGCTCATCAGTCCATACCGGGAAGCGAATGCCACGAGCGCCCTCCTGACCCGGAAGCAACAGCGTCGGCGGCTGGCTGCCGTCCAGCAGCCATGTCGCCAGCCGCCGACGGCAGTTGCTGTCTCCCGCCGCCAGGCTCTGCCCGCCCGGCCAGCAGATCGTCGCCGCGCTCACCGACGCCGGTCGCGGGTCGACGGGCAACCCGCCGCGCCCCGTCATCGGCCGTGCCAGCAGCATATTATTGACCTGATTTAACAGCGGTACCGCACTGGCAAAACCAAACTGTCCCACCACCGGCGTACCGTCCGGCCTGCCGGTCCAGATGCCGATCAGATACCGGGCGTTCACCCCAATCGCCCAGGCATCGCGGTAGCCGTAGCTGGTGCCGGTTTTCCACGCCAGCGGCACCACCTGTGGCAAAGAGGCATCCGGCACCGGCTGCGCTTCACCGGCCAGGATCCGTCGAACGATCCACGCCGCGCCCGGCGACAGTAGTGGCCTTTCCACCAGCGGCGCGTCCGGCGTCATCCGCAGCCGCGCGGCCTTGCCGTGGCGGGCGAAGGCGCTGTAGCCCGCAACGATATCTTCCAGCCTCGCCCCCGCCCCGCCGAGGATCAGCGACAGGTTTGGCTCGGCGCCTGCCGGAAGCATCAGCGGCAGACCGGCGTTACGTAAAGTAGCGGCAAAGCGCTTCGGCCCGTAGGCTTCAAGCACCTGCACCGCCGGCAAATTCAGCGAGCGCACCAACGCCTCGCTGGCGCTGACCGGGCCATGAAAGCCGCTGTCAAAATTTCCCGGGCGATAATCGCTAAAGCGTCGCGGAACATCCTGCAACAGCGAAGCCGGATGAATCAGCCCGTCATCCAGCGCCATACCGTAGACAAAAGGTTTTAATACCGAACCCGGGGAGCGCACCGCCGACACCATGTCGATATGGCCGAAACGGCTATCGTCGGTGATATCCGCCGACCCCACCCAACCACGCACGCGCATGTTGGTATGGTCGACCACCACCATCGCCAGCGAGCTGCGCGGCGGCAGCCGCGATTTCCAGTTGAGAGCCAGATCTTCCAGCTGCCGCTGAAGCCCGGCATCCAGGGTAGTCACCACTTTTTCCTCGCGGCTACTCGCCAGCATACGACGCGAGAAAAGCGGCGCCAGCTGCGGCATCTGCCGCGGGAACAGCCAGACCGGCTCTTCTTTCGCTTCCCGCACCGCGCTGTCAGGCCAGACGCCCTGAGTGCGCAGTCTCTCCAGAACCTTATCCCGGGCAGCCTGAGCCCGCTGCGGCCAGCGGTCAGGACGTAAGCGGCTAGGCGCCTGCGGCAGCACCGCCAGCAGCGCCGCCTCGCCATAGCTCAGCTGCGCCGGCGGTTTCCCGAGATAGGCCCAGCTGGCGGCACCAATCCCCTGAAGCGTGCCGCCAAAGGGGGCACGATTAAGATACAGGGTCAGAATATCGCTTTTTGACAGGTGCCACTCCAGCTGCAGCGCACGCCATAGCTGGCGCAGCTTGCCGCCGAAAGTACGGGGATGAGGGTCGAGCAGGCGGGCGACCTGCATGGTCAGCGTACTGCCGCCGGAGATCACCCGCCCGGCGTGCATATCCTGCCAGGCGGCGCGCAGCACCGACAACGGGTTAACGCCCGGATGACGCCAGAACCAGCGATCTTCATACTGGATCAGCGCCTGAAGATAGCGCGGTGACACATCCTTCAGGGTCACCGGATAGCGCCAGACGCCCTGACTATCGGCGAACCGCCACAGCGGCGTGCCGTCTTCTGCCACCACCACCCGGGCCGGTACCACCTCATTGAGCGGTAGCGGCCACAAACGGTCGGCGGCCAGTACCACCAGCCAGAGTATAACGATGCCCGCCGCCAGCCAGCGCCAGCGGCGGGATATGCGCAACCACCAGCGCATTTACGGTGTAATAACCAGCGGACCGCTGGCCGCACCGGTTGCCCGCCATTGCGGAACATACATGGATTCCACCTGCGGTTGTGGAACCTGATAGGTTCCCGGCGTCACCGCGCGGGCCAGATACACCAGCGTGACCGGCTGTCCTTCATTAATCGCCACCGCGGCGACAAAGCGATCGTCGCGGAATTCGATATGCTGAATATCAGCCTGCTGCATCTGGTTCAGTAGGTTCTGCACCCCTTCGCCGTTCTCCTGCAGGCTGGCACTGCTGTTCGCCAGGTTCTGGTTTTCCAGCTCCAGCCCCGCCGGCAGCAGATCCACCACCAGCGCATCCGGCACGTTTCTGTTGGCGGTCACTTCAAGTTTCACCAGCACCAGTTCACCGCTGCGTAGCGAGCTCAGCGATTTCTGCTGGCCATGGGTATCAAAAATATGGCGTTCGATACCCAGCACGTTCCCCGCCGGCTGCGGCGCGCTAAGCGGATAGCCGCTGCTGTCAACGCGCAGCCACAGTGGTTGATTCCCGGTGTTGCTGACCTGCAGGGTTGCCAGACGATCGGCGCTCAGGTTTTGGGTCAGCGGTTTATCCGCGGAGAGCGGCTGCGCCTGCAGCGAGGTCTGCGCCTGCCAGTTGCCGGGCAAATTCTGCAGCGTCCGGCCTGCGAGGAACAGGGCGTTGGTCTCCTGGGTAGAGAGCCAGCGCTGGCCGTAGGCCTCTTCTGACAGCGTGTTCAGTAAGCGAGTCTGCGCTTCCGGCAACAGCTTGTTCTCTTCCAGCAGCGCCAGCTTCAGCGCATCGTCGCGCAACGCGCTGCCATAATCGCCAAGCCAGCGGTTCTGATCCTGACGCGGGGTGGTCATCGCCAGCTCCAGCGCCCGATCGCCGCGCGGGGCATCTCCCATCGCTTTCAGAGCGATCCCCAGCTGCAGCAGCGACAGGCCGGAACGCGCCTGCTCATGCCGGTTCCAGATTTCACGCAGTGCACCCAGCGGCGCTTTTTGCTGACGCGCCAGCACCAGCGCCGCATAGGCCTGGGCGGCGAAACGGCTGGCCGCGGTATCATCGCTGTAACGCACGGTCATCAGACCCGGCTCCTGCAGGTAACGCAGCAGCCGCTGATTACCGTTATTCAACGCCTGAGTCGGCACGCTATAGCCCTGCTCGCCCGCACGCACGAGGAAATCCATCGCATAGGCGGTCAGCCAGTACTCCTCTGGCCCTTCTTTGTCCCACAGGGCGAAGCCCCCGTCAGCACGCTGCATATTCAGCAGGCGGGAGATGCCGATCTCCACCGCTGCGCGGCGTTTCTCATCGCTGTCACCGACAATACCCCACGTTTTTAGCTGCGCGGCATTGGTGTAAAGCGACGGGAACAGCCCGCTGGCGGTCTGCTCCAGGCAGCCATACGGGTAAGCTTTCAGCTCGCGGATATAGCGCGCCAGGTTAAGCGGCGGCTTGCCGCTAAGCACCAGTTGCCCCTGAAGGGTCGCCGGCGAGAATCCCTGAGTTTGTGCTGCCGGTACCAGCCACTGCTCTCCCGGTTGCAGCACCACGCCGCTGTTTACCGTTTGAGCCGGGAAAGCCGGGCGCACGCCAATCTTCCACTGTTTCTGGATGGCAGCGAACGTCTCGCCCGGCAGATTCAGACCGTCGATGGTGGCGTTCACCTGACCATCGCCGAAACCTTCCCGCGCGCTCACCGGAATAAACAGTGTGCTGCGGGCGCCGGGCGCCAGCTGTACCGGCGGGATGGCCCCGCCATCGAGCTGTAGCAGGCCGCCGGCGTTCAGCGTAACGTTCAGGGTTTGCGGCCGGTCGGTCAGGTTGCTGAGATCCAGCGCCAGCCGGGTCGTGTCGCCGCTGGCGAGGAAGCGTGGCGTGTTAAGCTCCGCGATCACCGGCGCGGCGACCACCACCTTCTGGTCGCTGCTGCCAAAGTCATCGGCGGTCCACGCCTGCGCCATGACCCGCAGCTCACCGTTAAAGTCGCCAATCGGCAGCGTGACCTCACCTTCGCCCTGCTCATTAAGCACCACCGGCTGCGCCTGTTGAGCAATAATGGTGACGTGATTTACCGGCGGTTTACCGCCGCGTTTAAGCTCGTCGCCGTCGCCGCCGAAGCGCAGGCTGGCAAGACGCCCCTGCCCCTCAATGACCTGGCCGTAGATATCATAAATATCCGCGCCATAGCGTTTCTGACCGAAGAAGGCATTCCACGGGTCCGGCGTCGTGTAATCGGTAATATTCAACACGCCGCTATCCACGGCGGAGAGCAGGACGTTCACCTGTTTTGGCACGTCGCCCTGCTGCACGCTGGCTTTGACTTTCACCGTCAGCGGCTGGTTCGGACGCATCTTTTCAGGTGCCTCCAGCGCGAGGTTCAGACGACGGTTTTCGTCGCCCAGCGGCAGATGCAGCAGGCCAACCGCCCGTTTCGGCGTTGCGGAGCGGGATTTATCTCCGGGACGAATCACCAGCGTGCTGAGATAAAGGTCGTGACGGTTCCAGGTTTTATCAACCGGAATCGACAGCGCCATTCCGCTTGCCGGAACGTCGATCTCCTGCCACCACAGCGGGCCTTCGCTGGATTCAACCATGGCATAGCCTTTGCCTGCGGCAGGCGCGGCGATCTGCAGCTTGATGGTATCGCCAGGTTTGTAGGCGGCTTTATCCAGCTTCATGGTGACCCGATCCGGGCGCGCCGCGCCGGTACCGTCGCTGTTATCCTGCCAGCTGTAGCCTGCCCAGAAACGCACGCTGCTGACCGAATCATTCGGGCCTTTGACCTCCAGGCGATAAGAGCCCCATTCCACCGGGAAGCTCACCTTCGCGGTTTGCCCGGCCGGAATATCCAACGAGGTTTCGCCTTCCTGCAGATCTTTTTGATCAAACTGCGACTGCCAGCCTTCGCTGTCTGACCAGTTCCAGTAGTAGTCGCGACGCTCGCGGATCAGGCGAACCTGCAGGCCGGAGACCGCTTTTTTCTCGCCTTTGGCATCGGCATAGACAACGTCAAACGTGGCGATGCTGTTTTCATCCACCACCGGCTGTTTCACGGTGCTGTCGGTGCGGTAGTCATACACATCTTTGAGGGTAAATTCGGGACGGATCCCCGGCAGGGTATCCGCAGGCCAGATCGCTTGTTGCACGGTACGGGTAACCGGACGACCACCGGATTCCAGCAAGCTGGCCTGGAGGATCACCTGCAACGGTGAATGGCTCTCCTGCCACTGGCTGGCGGTGGTCACTTCACCATGCCCTTTTTCGTCGAGCGTCATCTGGACTTCATCGAGGCTCCGGGAGAGGTTTTCCTCCGCAATATCACCAAACTGGAAGCCCGGCAGAGCGGTCACCGCGTCACGCAGCGGGCGCAGGAACAGCTTGCCCTGCAGCTGGTTGCCGCTTGCCGGGGCGCCGTACAAATAGGCACCGGCCACCGCGAAGCGAACGTCGGCATTCAGGGCGAGCGGCGCGTTTTGCGGCGTCAGATTCAATGCCATGCGTTCCGGCATAAAGTCTTCGACGTGGAAATCCCATTCGCGCGGCTGGTTATCGCCGGTGCTGGCACGAACGTGCCACATGCCGGTCGCCGCATCGCTACTGAGCGGGTAAGTAAACTGATACAGGCCGTTGACCGGCTTGCTGACCTGCGAACGGATCACCTGGCCATCCGGCTGAACCACTTCCAGTTTTACCGGCTGCTCGGCCAGCGGTTTACCGTCGCCGTCACGCAGCAGCGCGTTGAGGATGACCGTCTCTCCTGGGCGGTAGAGATCGCGCGGGCCAAACATAAAGAACTGTTTGCTGAATCCTGGCGCGCCGGCAATCGAGAACTCGGCCAGATCCAGCGCGGGAAGCTTGAGATCCAGCAGCGTCGTCTGGCCCTCTTTACGGGCCAGCAGCAGCGCCGCGTCTTTATCGGTTTGCAGCGTCACGTGACCCTGGCCGTTGCTTTTCGCCTGGGCCAGCGTCTGCCCTTTGGCATTGAGCAGCTGTACATCGATATCGGATTGCGCTGCGCCGTTTTCGAGGCTCTGGGTAAAGACGTCCAGTCGGTTATGGTAGCGGTGCGCCGACACGCCGATATCGCTCAACGTAAACAGGGTCGCGGCATTACTGTAGCTATAGCGCCCCGCCGGGTTCATCACCGCCACATAGACGCCTGGCTGCTGTAACGGTTGGATATCCGCCAGCGGCAGCAGCAGTTTCTCGCGGGTATTACGCGCCGGGTTAAGGTCGAAGCGCCCGGTGTAAACCAGCTCGGCCATTTTCAGCAGCTCGTCGGATTCCCAGTTACTCAACGAATTGCGGTACTCCCACTGGCTGACGAACGCCGACAGCGATTCAGGTTTAACGCGGTAAAAATTAACATCGACGTTATCCACGTTCAGCGCCATCACCGGCAGCCCGGCCACTACTTTACCCGGCAGCAGCGAACCGCGGCTGGCAAAGCCTACGCTGGGGGCAATATCCCGGGTGGTAATGGTTTTTTCAAATGAGGTATCGAAGGTCGCCGCGTTCAGGGCCACCAGCGTCGGATCGACAGAGACAATCAGCTCGCGTTTGGGCTCAAGGTGGCGCAGCCGCAGCGTTTTCAGGTCGGGCGAGAGTTCCCAGGCGCCGTCAACCTTGCCGCTTTTTTTATCGACCAGGTGCACGCTGCGGGAGAAATCCTGATCCGGCTTCAACGGCACGGAAAATGTCAGCACCAGCGCCGCGGCGCCATCCAGCTGGAGCTCCGAGGCATCGAGCAGGGTCAGCGCCTTGCCTTTGCTTTTTTCCGCCAGCGCCGCCAGTTGGGTGCTATCAAGTTTTGCCCCCTCCTCTTTCGCCGCGGGCGATGCCGCAGGCGCGACGGCCTCTGTTTTACTGCTGTCGTCACACCCGGTGAGTGAGAGTGCGGTCAGCAGCGCCAGCGACACTGCCGCTAAACGAAATGGTTTCATCCTTTAACCCCTTGGCCCAAACAGCCAGATACCTATCGTGCTCTCATTATCATGCGTCGGCGACAGAATTACCAATCGGGGACGCTTTCTTCAGCCGGTTCAACAGCCAGTGCTCCCGCAAACCGGTGACGCCTCGCAAGCAAAGAACAACCTGATAATACTCACGGCGATAAACAGCATAATTAAATAATCCGCCGTAGCAGGATACTTCCCTGTTAATTTCATTCCGGATAGCAGAAAGATGAATTCCGAAATTAACGACCACACATGAATATAATTTGACAACATTGCGGCATTATCTTATTTCAACGCTATACCCGTCATACTTCTTATTGCTGGTTACCCGCAAACAGAACGGCGTTGCGGCGTGCAGGCACCGCATGCCCCATGGTGATATCTGCGCGGGTGCCTGAAAGAGTGCTGGTATTTCGGAATGTCGATGCCCAGTAATACATTCGGTGGTGATGAAATCGGCCGCACGTTCCGCGGGCGAAATAAATGGCGCAACATCACGCTGCTCCACATTAATAAATGAAATAAACAACACGAGATTTATTTATGCCACAAATGGTCGCGCTCTTTCTTATTATTTTTATTTTATATGCGGGCGATGTTATTTCCACCCGCACGAAAGCCTGGATCCCCTCCGTTTTTGTCTGCGCGGTGCTGTTTCTCGCCGGCTACTGGACCTTTTTCCCCGCCGATATTATTAGCCAGGCGGGGATCAATACCCCCGTCGCGCTGCTGATGATGTATCTGCTGATCACCAATATGGGCACGCTGCTCTCGCTGAAAGAACTGATGCGGCAGTGGAAAACGGTGATCATCTCGCTTGCCGGCATTGCCGGGATAACGCTGGCCGTCTTTGCGGTGAGCCTGATGCTGTTCGATCACAACACCGCGCTGGTGACCATTCCGCCGCTGGTGGGTGGCGTGGTCTCTTCGCTGATCATGTCGCAGGGCGCCAGCAATGCCGGTTTAGTCGACCTGTCGGTACTGGCTATTCTGATGTACGTCATGCAGGGCTTTGCCGGCTATCCCCTGACCGCCATTATGCTGCAGCGCGAAGGGAAAGCGCTGTTGGCGCGCTACCGTAGCGGCGACTATCGTCCCGAGCACGCTGACGGCGACCCGACGCTCCTCGCCCCCGGTGAGGAGACCATGCCGCGGTTGTTTCGCCGTATCCCCACCAGCTACAACACCGCCTATTTTAAATTCCTGCGCCTGGCGATAGTGGCCTGCCTGGCCTGGTTCGTGTCGGACCTGGCAAAGCCGTGGGTCAGCATCAGTCCGTTCGTCCTGTGCCTGTTTTTTGGCGTGGTCTTCACCTCGCTGGGGTTCCTCGAAAAGCATACGCTGCACAAGGCCAACGGCTTCGGCTTCGCGGTCATGGCCTTGATGCTGTTTATCTTTGATTCCTTGAACAAAGCGACCCCGGAGATGCTGCTGCGCCTGCTTTATCCGATGCTGGCGCTGATCGCGACCGCGATAGTCGGCATGTATATCGTCTCCTGGCTGGTGGGCAAAGCGCTCGGCGTGAGCGGCGCCATGTCCTTTGCCATCTCGCTGACCGCGCTGTATGGCTTCCCGGCGGATTACATCATCACCAACGAAGCCATTAACGCCCTCACCCAGGATGAAAAAGAGCGCCAGATCCTCACGCAACACATGCTGGGTCCCATGCTGGTCGGCGGGTTTATCTCCGTCACCATCGTCTCCGTCATTCTGGCCGGCGTACTGGTGGGCTATCTGACGCCTGCTATCGGCTAAGCCCGGTCATTATCACTATGCTTATGGAGTATCGTTATGATTAACCCCGAAATTACCGCAATCGTCGCCCGCGAAGAGCAGGCCATGATCGCCCGACGTCGCGATTTGCACGCTCATCCGGAACTGCCCTGGGAAGAGCAGCGGACAACCGAACGCGTCATCGATGAACTGCAGGCCATCGGCATCGCCTGCCGTCGTACCGAGCCAACCGGGGTGATTGCCGACATTAGCGGCGGCAAACCGGGCCACACGGTCGCCTTACGGGCCGACATGGATGCGCTCCCGGTGCTGGAGCTGAACGAGCAGCTTAGCTATCGATCGCAGATCCCGGGGAAAATGCACGCCTGCGGGCATGATGCCCATACCGCGATGCTGCTCACCGCCGCCCGCGCGCTGTACGCCGTTCGCGAGCAGATGCCCGGTAACGTACGGTTGATTTTTCAGCCTGCAGAAGAGATCGCCGAAGGTGCCAAAGCGATGATCGATCAGGGCGCGCTCGATAACGTCAGTAATATTTTTGGCCTGCATATCTGGTCCGGTACGCCCTCCGGTAACATCTCCTGCAACGTCGGGTCGTCGTTCGCCTCCGCGGATTTACTCACCGTCACCTTTCGCGGTCGCGGCGGCCACGGTTCAATGCCGGAGGCCTGTGTCGATGCCACGGTGGTGGCCTCGGCGTTTGTGATGAATGTGCAGGCCATCGTGGCGCGCGAAACTTCACCGCTCGACGCGGCGGTGGTCACGATCGGCAAAATGACGGTCGGCACACGCTTTAACGTCATCGCGGAAAACGCGGTGCTGGAAGGCACGGTGCGCTGTTTCAGTCTCGCGGCCCGCCAGCGGCTCGAAGATGCGATAACCCGTTACGCCCGGCATACCGCGGCAATCTATGGCGCGACCGTCCAGGTCGACTACCACTACGGCACGCTGCCGGTGATCAACGAGGCGCGCAGCGCCCTGCTGGCGCAATCGGTGATCCGCGATGCGTTTGGCGAGGCGGCGCTGTTCAGCGAGCGCCCCACCACCGGCGGGGAGGATTTCAGCTTTTATATGCAGAATATCCCCGGCTGCTTTGCCCTGCTCGGCTGCGGCAATCCAGAGAAAGGCAGCGATTACGCTCACCACCACGGCTGCTTCAATATCGATGAGCAGGTGATGAAAAACGGCGCAGAGCTGTACGCGCAATACGCCTGGCGCTATCTGCATCAGCAGGTGTTTTGATATTCCGCCCCCGAAGCGCTTCGGGGGCGTATCACATTCCCGTAGCCTTCCGGTGAAAATGCCTTGTCGGTCAGCGTAAAAACATCAACAATCTATCTATTATTGATGACACGGAGGCAGCCATGTCCACTTCGTTTTTTGTCGCCGCTGACTGGTTAGCGGAACATCTTGATGACCCGGAAATCCAAATAATCGATGCACGAATGGCCCCGGCGGGTCAGGAAGCGTTGCGCGATATGGATGCGGAATACCGCGCCGGCCATATTCCCGGGGCGCTCTTTTTCGATATTGAAGCCCTGTCCGACCACACCAGCCCGCTGCCGCATATGATGCCGCGAGCGGAAGCATTCGCCGTCGCCATGCGTGAACTGGGCGTGAGCAGCGATAAACATCTGGTGGTGTACGACGAAGGTAACCTCTTCTCAGCGCCGCGAGCATGGTGGATGTTGCGCACCTTTGGTGTGGCAAACGTCTCGATTCTCGCCGGCGGCCTGGCTGGCTGGCAGCGCGAAGAACGCCTGCTGGAACAAGGGATCCCTGAACAGGCGGAAGGTGAATTTGACGGGCGCTTCGATCCACTGGTGATCAAACGTCTTACCGATGTGCTGCTGGTCAGCCATGAAGGATCGGCGCAGATCGTCGATGCGCGCCCGGCCCCCCGCTTTAATGGTCTGGCCGATGAACCTCGTCCGGGGCTGCGTCGCGGCCATATTCCCGGGGCGCTCAACGTGCCGTGGGGCGATCTGGTGATTAACGGCGAGCTCAAAACCGTTGATGAGCTGAATGATATTTTCCTGCGCCAGGGCGTGGATTTTGATCGGCCGATTATCGCCAGCTGCGGCTCGGGCGTCACGGCGGCGGTGGTCGTGCTGGCGCTGACCACGCTGGGAGTCAACGGCGTCTGCCTGTACGACGGCTCATGGAGCGAATGGGGTGCGCGGAGCGATCTGCCGATCGAGCCGGCGCAATAGACAACATAACGGGGGCGCGATGCCCCCGTTATGTTAGAGAATGCGGTTCTGTTTGAAGTCGCGCAGGAAGCTGCCCCAGCGCTTTTCATAAAACGGCGTGATATGGGCCATCATAAAATGGCTGATGCCTTTCTCGCCCTCGACAACCTGACAGATATCAACCGGCTCATCGCCAGGTAAGGTATCGGTCGCCACGCTGCCGGTGGCCTGAATCACCGCCTCAATCTCGCCTTCCACTTCAAGGCCGATCAGCAGATTTGCCGGTGCCTCTGCGCTGTCCTTGATCGAACAAAGATACGCGCGTTTGACGGTCTTGAGCGTTTTAAACAGCGTCGTCAACGAGTCGATCATCTGTGCCGGTGGCTCGGCAACCTCTGACAGCAGCAACGATTCGCCGCCTTCAATCACCGTCTGCGTGCTGAGCGGCGTGCCCTCTTCTCCCAGCAGATGCTTGATCTCGTTGGGCATAAACTCTTTGCCAGTAGGCAGCTTCGCATTGAGGAACAGCGTTTCGCCAAGCGTCATGGCAAACAGCGTACGTGCCGGCATCGCCACAAAGGATTGCTCGTCGGTGACCGCCTGCTGCAAGGCCTCCAGCGAGGTGAAAAACGGAATGACCGAAGCCCCGTCGTCTTTCTCCCAATGCTGTAAGTCCACGGCGCTCTCTTCCACCACCGCTTCGCCTTCCGCCGCCGCACCGGGCACCCACACCGTGGATTCCAGCAGCACACGGAAAAATGCCGGACGGTGGCCCGGTTCGATCGCCGCCTGTTCCAGCAGGGTTTCTAATTCATTTTTAGTTTCGGACATAATGCTCACAACATCAGGATCGGAATGGCCCCGGCAACGCTGGCCGGGGCTACGAGTCAGGGCAATCGCCCCGGCAACGCTGGCCGGGGCTACGAGTCAGGGCAATCGCCCCGGCGCTTTTACTCTGCGGTTAACAGATTGGCAATCGTACGCACACCGAGGCCGGTCGCGCCAGCGGACCACTGTTCAACGGCGGATTTACGGTAGGTTGCCGAGCAGTCAATGTGCAGCCAGCCCTGATGATAGTTCTCAACGAAATGAGACAGGAAACCTGCCGCCGTGCTGGCGCCAGCCGGGTAAGCAGCGCTGCCGGTATTATTCAGTTCGGCAAAGTTAGACGGTAGCTGACCACGGTGGAATTCCGCTAGCGGCAGACGCCAGAAGGCTTCATTTTCTGCCTGCGCGCTCGCCAGCAGACGGTTAGCCAGCTCGTCATCGAAGCTGAACAGCGCGTGGTAGTCGTTCCCGAGCGCGGTTTTCGCCGCACCGGTCAGGGTCGCCGCGTCGATGATCAGCGCCGGTTTCTGCGCGCAGGCATCGATCAGGCCATCAGCCAGGACCAGACGGCCTTCGGCGTCGGTATTCATGATCTCGACGGTCTTACCGTTGCGGTAGCGAATAATGTCGCCCAGTTTGAAGGCGTTACCGCTGATCAGGTTGTCAGCGCAGCACAGGTACAGCTTCACGCGCTTGTTCAGACCGCGGGTAATCGCGAATGCCAGCGCACCGGTGACCGTCGCTGCGCCGCCCATGTCGGACTTCATGGAGTCCATGAACGCGCTCTGTTTGATGCTGTAGCCGCCGGAATCAAAGGTGATACCTTTCCCGACCAGGCAGGCATACACCGGCGCGTCTTTATCGCCGGATGGGTTGTAATCCAGCGCCAGCAGCACCGGCGGACGCTCGGAGCCGCGACCCACGGTATGCAGACCGAGATAGCCCTGTTCACGCAGGTCTTCGCCTTTGGTGATGCGGTAAGAAACATTGTCGCAGGCCACGCCGCACAGCAGATCGACGGCACGCTGCGCCAGCTGTTCCGGCCCCAGATCTTCCGCCGGGGCGTTAATGGTGTCACGGACCCAGTCGATGATCGTCAGGCGGCTGTCCAGCTCGCTCTTCTGCGCGTCGTCCAGCGTCGGCCATTCGACTTTGCGGCTGCCTTTCGGCCCTTTATAACCGGCCCAGAACGCCCATGCGCGGTCGGTATTCCAGCCTTCACCGCTCAGCGCGACATGCTTAATCCCCATGCCATCGACCTTACGCGCCGCGCGCTGAATCAAACCCAGGTCGTCTTTACCGTTCAGATGCAGGGTGATGCCGTCATCATTAATGCTGTAAGTCGCTTTTTCGCCCCAACGCGCATCGGCAGGTTGAGTCGTCAGCGTAATCTTCATGGCTTCTGTCATTTTTTTTCATCCTTATTAGCAAACGGGCCACCTTATGGCAGCCCGTTAGAATTTTTTCGCTGCATGATCCGCGTTGCAGGCACTCTGCAGCGTAGAGCATGACGCGAAAATTATTCGGCTTCGTCTAACCAGACTAGCAGAATCGCCTCAAGAATTTTTTCATTCGATGCGTTTGGATTGTCATCGAACGCTTCCAGCTCGCAAATCCACTGATGCATATCGGTGAAGCGAACGGTTTTCGGGTCGAGATCCGGGAAAGCGTCGTACAGCGCCTCACCAATTTCACGACTATCGGTCCATTTCAGTCCCATATTAATGCTCGCGTGCGTGGTTGATGGTGTAACGCGGGATCTCGACGACCAGGTCATCGTGGGTCACGCGCGCCTGGCAGCTCAGACGGCTATCGGGCTCCAGCCCCCATGCCTTATCCAGCATGTCGTCTTCGTCTTCCGTGCTTTCCGCCAGCGAGTCAAACCCTTCACGCACAATGCAGTGACAGGTCGTGCAGGCACAGGATTTTTCGCAAGCATGTTCAATCTCGATGCCGCTACGTAACGCCGCATCCAGAATGGTCTCACCGATCTCAGCTTCCACAACTACGCCATCCGGACACAGGTCCTGATGAGGCAGAAAAACAATCTTTGGCATATTAAACCTCGTCCACGGATTGGCCTTTCAGCGCAGTACGGACCGACTGGTCCATGCGGCGTGCGGCAAATTCCTGGGTTTGTGTGTCTGTATTTTTAATCGCATCTTTAATGGCGTCGGCATCATCACCTGCGGCAACCGCGCTCAACTGCGCCATTGCCTCATCGATAGCCTGACGTTCTGCGGCGCTGAGCAGCGCGGCATCGGCGGCCAGCGCACTGACCAGGCTCTCTAACACGCGTGCGGCTTCGACTTTTTGCTCAGCCAGCATACGCGCCTTGATATCCTGTTCGGCGTGACTCATCGAATCTTTGATCATGGTGGCGATTTCGCCGTCGGTCAGGCCATAGGATGGCTTCACCTGAATGGAGGCTTCGACGCCGGTCGATTTCTCCATGGCGGTCACGCTCAGCAGGCCGTCGGCATCCACCTGGAAGGTCACGCGAATATGCGCGCCGCCGGCCGGAAGTGCCGGAATACCGCGCAGCGCAAAACGCGCCAGCGAGCGGCAATCCTGTACCAGTTCACGCTCGCCCTGCATCACGTGAATGGACATCGCGGTTTGACCATCTTTGAAAGTGGTAAATTCCTGCGCGCGCGCCACCGGAATGGTGGTATTGCGCGGGATGACTTTTTCCACCAGGCCGCCCATGGTCTCCAGCCCTAAAGAGAGCGGGATAACATCGAGCAGCAGCAGTTCGCTGTCGGGCTTGTTGCCCACCAAGATGTCGGCCTGAATCGCGGCGCCAATGGCCACCACTTTGTCCGGGTCGATGGTGGTCAGCGGGGGACGGCCAAAGAACTCGCCGACGCGCTCACGCACCAGCGGCACGCGAGTTGAACCGCCGACCATCACCACTTCCAGCACCTCTTCCGCCGCCACGCCCGCATCTTTCAGCGCACGACGACAGGCCAGCAGGGTCCGTTTGACCAGCGGCGCAATCAGTTCATCAAACTGGCTACGGGTAATCTCCCCTTGCCAGCCACCCACGTTGACGCTGACGACGTCGGCATCGCTGAGGGCGATTTTGGCGGCGATGGCCGCATCCAGCAGCTCGCGCTGCAGGCGGTTGTCACTACGATCGCTCAGCCCCGCCAGTTCGCGCAGGTAATCCGCCAGCAGGTGGTCAAAGTCATCGCCGCCGAGCGCGGAATCGCCGCCCGTGGCCAGCACTTCAAACACCCCACGGCTCAAGCGCAGCACTGAAATATCAAAGGTGCCGCCACCGAGATCGTAAACCGCAATCACCCCTTCCTGACCGGAGTCCAGGCCGTAGGCAATCGCCGCCGCGGTCGGTTCATTCAGCAGACGCAGCACGTGCAGGCCCGCCAGACGCGCGGCGTCTTTGGTGCCCTGGCGCTGAGCGTCGTCGAAGTAGGCCGGAACGGTAATGACCACGCCGTCAAGCTCGCCGGACAGCGCTTCGGTGGCCCTGGCGGCCAGCGCTTTCAGGATATCGGCAGAGACGCGAATCGGGTTGAGCAGACCCGCGGCGGTCTGGATCATCGGCAGACCGTTTTCACTGGCCTGTAGCTGGTAAGGCAGATGCGGATAGCGGGTCTGAATATCGGCCAGCGAACGCCCCATCATACGTTTTACCGAGCTGATGGTATTGACCGGATCCTGGGCGGCATTCTGCCGGGCATCGTAGCCGACGCTCTGGCCAGATGCCTGGTAGTTCACCACGGAAGGCAGGAGGTAACGACCCTGATGATCGGGCAGTGTTTCGGCCTGACCGCTACGCACGGTAGCGACCAGAGAATTGGTGGTGCCAAGGTCAATCCCCGCGGCCAGACGACGCTGATGCGGCGCGGCGCTCAGACCAGGCTCACTAATTTGTAATAAGGCCATAATTGCTTCCGAAAATTAAAAATCGAGCAGCTTTTCTTCGAGTTGTTCTGCCACGCTCTGAAGTTTATCGAGAAAACGCAGTTTACGCACGGTATCTGCCGCTACGTCCCACGTCTCGTTATTTAATTGTTCAACAACCTGCTGATGACGAAGGTCATACATCCCTTTCACGCGCTTGATAAACCCCGCGAGCCGCGCTTCATCCTGCGACTTTTCAATCTCATCCAGCTCTTCACGCAGCTCCAGCTGTTCCATCAGGAAGGCGGTATCGCGCACGGTGTGCTGCTCGCTGGCTAAGTCGTAGCCATGAAGCGAAAGGAGATATTCGGCGCGGGTCAGCGGATGCCGGAGCGTTTGCCATGCCTGGTTGATTGTGGCGGATTGCTGCACGGAGGCGAGCTGTTCGGCCGCACTCGCGCTGGCGAACTTGTCGGGATGATACTGGCGCTGTAAATCCTGGTACCGGACAGCCAGCTGTTCTTGCGAAAGGGTATAACTGACCGGTAACCCGAAGAGGGTAAAATAGTCCATAGTAACCTCAGGGTTAACGAGATAAAGCAAACCCCACGCGTAGCAAAACTACGGTGGGGCTATACCCTTCATCCTTCAAGCTGCCTGGGGGTTGGCTGCACCCGTTCAGCCCAGTCACTTACCTGTGTAAGCTCCTGGGGATTCCCGGCCTTGCCGCCTACAAGCAACTCGAATTATTTGGGGTATATACTTTCTTACTTCGCGTTGCAGATGCATCGGCTGCGAGTGGCTCGCTTGCCGCCTTCCGCAACACGAATTAATCGGTATAACAGCGGAACGCGATTACACGTTAAAGCTTTCGCCGCAACCACACTCATCTTTAACGTTAGGGTTAGTGAATTTAAACCCTTCGTTCAGGCCTTCTTTGACGAAGTCCAGCTCAGTGCCGTCGAGGAACTGCAGGCTTTTGCCGTCGATCACTACCTTGACGCCTTTATCTTCAAACACGGTGTCTTCTGCCGCCGGCTCGTCAACAAACTCCAGCACATAGGCCATACCTGAACAGCCAGAAGTGCGGACCCCTAAGCGCAGACCGAAGCCTTTGCCACGGTTGGCCAGGAAGGAATTAACTCGCGACGCTGCGCTGTCGCTAAGAGTAATCGACATACAATAACCTCTTAATTATTTCGCTTCACGTTTGCTTTTATAATCCGCAATCGCGGCTTTAATCGCGTCTTCCGCCAGGATGGAGCAGTGAATTTTCACCGGCGGCAGTTCCAGTTCATCGGCGATATCGGTGTTCTTGATCGCCTGAGCTTCGTCCAGAGATTTCCCTTTCACCCATTCGGTGACCAGGGAGCTGGACGCGATAGCGGAACCGCAACCATAGGTCTTGAAGCGCGCGTCTTCAATGATACCTTCATTGTTGACTTTGATCTGCAACTTCATGACGTCGCCACATGCCGGTGCGCCAACCATGCCGCTGCCGACGTTCTCATCGCTGTTGTCGAAAGAACCAACGTTGCGTGGATTCTCGTAATGATCGATAACTTTTTCGCTGTATGCCATGATGAATTCTCCTTATACCCTACCGATTAATGATGTGACCATTCGATGCTGTTCAGATCCACGCCCTGCTTGAACATATCCCACAGTGGAGACAGATCGCGCAGACGGCCGATGGATTTACGAACCAGATCAATGGTGTAGTCAATCTCTTCTTCGGTAGTGAATCGACCTAAAGAGAAACGGATAGAACTGTGTGCCAGTTCATCAGTCATGCCCAGTGCACGCAGCACATAGGACGGCTCAAGACTTGCGGAGGTGCAAGCTGAACCCGAGGAAACGGCCAGGTCTTTCAGCGCCATAATCAGCGATTCGCCTTCAACATAGTTGAAGCTGACGTTGAGAATGTTCGGCGCGCCCTGCTCAAGGTCACCGTTGAGGTAAACCTCTTCCATATCTTTTACGCCTTCCCACAGACGGTTACGCAGACCGCGCAGACGCGCCATCTCGGTTTCCATCTCTTCTTTCGCGATACGGTAAGCTTCACCCATACCGACGATCTGGTGGACAGGCAGAGTACCGGAACGCATGCCACGCTCGTGACCGCCGCCGTGCATCTGCGCTTCAATGCGGATACGCGGTTTGCGACGAACGTACAGTGCGCCAATACCTTTAGGTCCGTAGATTTTGTGACCGGAGAAGGACATCAGGTCAACTTTCAGCTGGCTCAGGTCGATAGGCAGTTTGCCTACGCTCTGGGTCGCGTCAACGTGGTAAATGATGCCACGCGCACGGCACAGTTCGCCGATGGTAGCGATATCCTGCACCACGCCAATTTCGTTGTTCACGTGCATGATGGACACCAGGATGGTGTCGTCGCGCATCGCGGCTTCCAGCTCTTTAAGATCGATAATCCCGTTGCGCTGTGGCGCCAGGTAGGTGATCTCGAAGCCTTCACGCTCCAGCTGGCGACAGGTATCCAACACCGCTTTGTGCTCGGTTTTGCTGGTAATAATGTGCTTGCCTTTTTTCTGATAAAAGTTAGCAGCACCTTTAATAGCCAGGTTGTCGGATTCCGTTGCACCGGAGGTAAAGACGATTTCACGCGGGTCAGCACCGACCAGTTCAGCAATCTGATTACGGGCGATATCAACCGCCTCTTCAGCCTGCCAACCGAAACGGTGTGAACGAGAGGCCGGGTTACCAAAGGTCCCGTCCAGGGTCAGGAATTGCATCATTTTCTCGGCAACACGCGGGTCCACCGGCGTTGTTGCGGAGTAATCGAGGTAAATCGGTAATTTCATTGCTCTTTAACTCCGTACATCACTCAATGCAAGGAACCAGGCAACCGGCTTGATGTACGACCGGGGACACGGGATGCCGTAGCATCCCGGCCTGATTCTGAAATCTTTATTTTATCTTTTATGACTCTGACCGTTTCACCTTGCAGCACCGAGGCCACAAGTTGAAACCAGACGAGTATTACGCACGCAGCTTAACGTCAATGGCGTCCTGGGTGCGGGTATTGCGCTGGGATTCATGGCTATGCTGACGCCCAGAAACATCAAGGATTTCCTGGTTATTGACCAGTTCACCCAGGGTGATGTTGTTCAGGAAGCTGGTCAGACGTTCGCTCAGGTCACGCCACAGTGCGTGGGTCAGGCATTTATCGCCGCCCTGGCAGCCGCCTTTGCCCTGACAACGGGTCGCGTCTACCGATTCGTCTACTGCGCTGATCACTTCGCCTACGGCGATGCTACCGGCTTCTTTACCTAACAAATAACCACCGCCTGGTCCACGCACGCTGGAAACCAGACCGTTTTTACGCAGACGGGAAAACAGCTGCTCCAGATAGGACAGCGAGATCCCCTGACGTTCAGAAATATCAGCCAACGGAACCGGGCCCGATTCAGAGTTGAGCGCAACGTCCAGCATCGCGGTCACAGCATAACGCCCTTTAGATGTCAGTCTCATGTCTTACTTAACCTCAAACTCGCCCCTGCCCGGGCTTTTTATTAATATGGGTATTGCATAGCAGGAGCAAGTCTGACATTCCCGAGTAAATTGGTCAACTATTTACTTGACTGTTTTAGTCAGGTATTTAACCTTCCGTGCGCTCATGTGCTTGCGCGGCCTACGTTTTTGTCTGCCGGGCATGCCGCGCACCCTCGGGAAAGCGGCATCACTGCTCTTTGTTTTTTTGCTCAATCGACGCCAGCATGCCGCGCAGAATGTTCAGTTCCTGGCTTTCCGGGCGTGCGCGCGTAAACAAACGACGCAGTTTATTCATCACCTGCCCTGGGTGGGTGGCGCGGATAAAACCGGTGGAAATCAGAGTCTGTTCGAGGTGACCGTAAAAACGCTCTAAGTCATCGACCAGCGGATAAGGCGTTTCGTCGTGCTCTACCGCCGGGGCATCCTGCTCCTGCGCGGCCAGCCAGGCCATCCGCACTTCATAGGCGATAACCTGGACGGCCATCGCCAGGTTCAGCGAGCTGTATTCCGGGTTAGCGGCGATCGCAACATGGTAGTGGCATTTCTGCAGTTCATCGTTGGTCAGCCCGACGCGTTCGCGGCCAAAGACCAGCGCTACCGGTGCATGCTGCCCTTCAGACACGCTCTTCAGACCGCATTCACGCGGGTCGAGCATCGGCCACGGCAGCGTACGCGAGCGGGCACTGGTACCGACCACCAGGCTACAGCCTGCCAGCGCTTCATCGAGAGTATCGACGATCTGCGCATTGCCGATCACATCGCTGGCACCCGCCGCCAGGGCAATAGCCTGAGAGTCAGGTTTAACCAGCGGGTTAACCAGCCACAGGTTCGTTAACCCCATGGTTTTCATGGCGCGAGCAACGGAACCCATGTTTCCAGTGTGTGATGTTTCTACCAGTACGATTCGAATATTTTGCAGCATTATGGTTCTTCGGCTAAAGATTATTCACGCATGCTATCATAAAACGGAGACATAAGGAGATTTGGCTGTTATTATGTGCGCCGTTTTTTCCCGTTCTTTAACATCCAGTGAGAGAGACCGATGCATCCGATGCTGAACATCGCCGTGCGCGCAGCGCGCAAGGCGGGTAATTTAATTGCCAAGCACTACGAAACCCCAGACTCCGTAGAAACGAGCCAGAAAGGCAGCAATGACTTTGTGACTAACGTCGATAAAGCAGCCGAAGCGCTGATTATTGAAACCATTCGCAAATCTTACCCGCAGCACACCATCATCACCGAAGAAAGCGGTGAACACGCAGGTGAAGATCAGGATGTTCAATGGGTTATCGATCCGCTGGATGGCACCACCAACTTCGTAAAACGCCTGCCTCATTTCTCTGTATCTATCGCCGTACGCATTAAAGGTCGTACTGAAGTGGCGGTAGTTTACGATCCAATGCGCAACGAACTGTTCACTGCAACCCGTGGTCAGGGCGCACAGCTCAACGGCTATCGTCTGCGTGGCAGCACCGCTCGCGATCTGGATGGCACGATTATCGCCACCGGCTTCCCGTTCAAAGCCAAACAGCACGCGACCTCTTACATGAATATCCTGGGCAAAATGTTTACCGAATGCGCGGACTTCCGTCGCACCGGTTCTGCTGCTCTGGATCTGGCCTACGTTGCTGCTGGCCGCGTTGATGGTTACTTTGAGATCGCGCTGAAGCCGTGGGATTTCGCTGCCGGTGAGCTGATTGCTCGCGAAGCTGGCGCGATCGTTTGCGACTTCACCGGTGGTCATAACTACCTGCTCACCGGCAACATCGTTGCGGGCAACCCGCGTGTGGTTAAAGCGATGCTGGCCAACATGCGTGACGAACTGAGCGAAGCGCTGAAGCGTTAATCTCTCTCACTTCCCCCCGGTTCGCCGGGGGGAAGTTGTTTTTCAAAACGGCCGCAATCCGCCGCCGCCCGGCACCGCACTACTCCACATCACCACCGACGCCGCCAGTAAAATGACGCCGCCGGAGAGCGCCAGCGTCGACCAGCCAATTTGCTGCCAGAGAGGAGGCGTTTTACTCCCGCTCAGCTTCACGGCTAGCTGACGAAAACCATGCACCAGCAACGCCAGTCCACTGATGGTCAGTGACGTTCCCGCCGCCATTGCCAGCGCCGCCGCCATGCCCCAGCTAAATACGCCAATCACCTTACTAAACAGCAGAACCATGATCGCTCCTGAACAGGGACGCATCCCCATCGACAACACGATCGCCAGCCGTGCGCGCCAGTCATCGCCGCTCTGGAGCTGCTCCGGCGCCGGCATATGCTGATGCCCGCAGCCACAGTGGGCATCATGAACGTGATGAGGCGTAAACGCGGTAAACCGAGGACGGCGCAGGAGTCCCCGCAGCTTTTTCAGCGCCCGCCAACACAACAGCAGGCCCAGCACGCCGACCAGCAGATAGCTGCCTTTCTCCAGCCAGAAGCTGCTGAGATGCAGCTGCCTTGCAGGCAACTGCAACACCGTCAGCACCACTACCACCAGCACAATCGCCACCACGCCCTGCAGCAGCGAGGCGGCCAGCGTCAGGGCAATGCTGGATTTCAGCTTCGCCGGATGCGTTGCCAGCCAGGTGGTAATCACAATCTTGCCGTGCCCCGGCCCCAGAGCGTGCAGCACGCCATAGATAAAGCTAAAGGCCAGAAGGGTAAAACCTGCCGCTGACGGGTTATCCGCCACGGCCTGTAATAGCTGGCTCAGCTCGACATTCAACGCCCGCTGCCAGATGGTACTTTGCAGCAACACCTGCGGCCAGGCGCGCCAGAGCCAGATGCCAGCCCCGGTAACCAGCAGTAAAAAAACGGCCAGCGGCCACAGCTGACGCAGACGCGACGCCCGGGCAGCGGGAGAAAGAATTACTGACATGTCAGGGTCACCTTCTGAGCAAAGTAGGTTCCAAGCGCCATATCCTCCGGCGGCGCGTCGGCTTTATCCAGCGACAGCGCAAACGTCGTCATTTTTTCATTTGGCTCCGGGGTGATGACCTTCACCTTGCACATCGTGCGTAAGGCGGCAGGCAGCGTGACGTCGCTCGGGTGGTCATAATGCATATCAACGTAATAGGTCGGGTCAAAGGTCGACAAGGTCAGGGTTTGCCCCGCTAAGGGTTGCGGAGTTGCCAGCGGCATCGTGAACGTCAGCACCGCCTGATGACCTTCGCGCTCAAGGCCATAGCCATCGGGCCGGTTATCAAATTTGACCCGCTGCTGGTTATGCCACAACTCGCTGAAATAGTGCTGACCGAGAACATTGGCCATCACTTCCGCCGCCAGCCTTTTCCAGACCTCATCCCCCGGTTTCGCCTTTCCGGCATCGTACAGCAGGTCTGCGGAGGTGATCTCATCCATGGTCCAGCGCATCTTAAACCCGGTCAGCAGCCCGTTGTCGGTCACGATGTCCGTTTTCATGCTGATGAAGCTATGCGGGTGCGCTAGCACACTAAATGATAAAACCATGAAAAATGCCGCACTGGTGCATTGTTTCACTCTCTTCATCCGTTCCTCACGTGAAAAATTCTGTGAACTTCGCCAGCATTCCTGACGTAAAGCCGCCGAACGGCCCTGATCTCCATTCATCCTTTGGCTATTCTTAGCGAAAACCCTAACTGGAACTCACCAGATGATGACCGTCATTGAACCACCATCTGCGCTTTCCAGTCCACAGCGCCGTAGCCAGGTACTCCTGATGTTTTACCTGCCAGGGCAGTCAGTGACGCCCGAACAGCTCAGCCACATCAACCAGGTTGATGAAGCAACGGCCCGGCAGGATATCACGGAGACGGAACGTGAAATTCAGCGTTACCACCGATTGACCCTCTCGTCACAGGTGGACGGTAGCTACCGGATTGAAGGCGCCGTAATCGATCAACGCCTGTGTCTGCTGCATGGCCTGCGGCGGGCGCTGCGTTTATGCCCACATTTTATTGCTCACCATTTTACGCCCGCCTTAAAAACGCAGCTTAAACGACAGGGCATTGCGCGGACGCTGTATGACGACACCAACCTGCAGGCGCTGGTCAATCGCTGCGCGCGCACGCTCAACCGGCAGTTTGATTGTCGGGATATGCATTTCCTGTGTCTGTATCTGCAATATTGCCTGCTGCAGCACCATCAGGGCCTGACGCCAGACTTCACCCGCGAGCAGCAGCGCTGGGCGCAGGAAGCGGCGGAGTTCACGTTGGCGCAGGAGATCGTCCGCCACTGGCAACGCCGGGTCTCCAGCTCGCCGCACGCGGGTGAACAGCTGTTTCTGACGCTGCTGTTTATGCTCCTGAAGACCCCCGACCCGATCCGCGATGGCCACCATCAGGACCGGCGGCTGCACCTGGCGATTTCCCACTTAATTCATCGTTTCCAGCAGCTGGCGGGCCGGCCATTCAGCGACGACCAGGGACTCAGCGATCAGCTGTATATTCATCTGTCGCAGGCGCTCAACCGCAGCGTGTTCGCCATCGGCATCGATAACGCCTTACCGGAGGAGATTAGCCGACTCTATCCGCGCCTGATGCGCACCACTCAACAGGCACTGAGCGAGTTTGAAGCCGCGTATGAAATCGTCTTCAATCAGGAGGAAGTGGGGTTAATTGCGGTGATATTCGGCGCATGGCTGATGCAAAAAAGCGACCTGCATGAGAAACAGGTCGTGCTGCTCACCCATGATAATCCTGACCGTGAACAGGCGCTGGAACTGCAGTTACGCGAGCTGACTCTGCTGCCGCTCACCATTAAATATCAGAGCGTGCATACCTTCCAGAAAGAAGGGGCCCCGAAAGGCGTGACCCTGGTCATCACGCCCTATGCGACCGCGCTGCCGCTGTTTTCGCCGCCGCTGTTTCACGCAGAAGAGACCTTCAGCGATCACCAGCGGCAGCATATTTGTAAGATGCTGGAGGATTAGGCGACCGCTTTCGGCCGCAGCACCAGCGCCGGAAGCGCCACCAGCGCCATCACCCAGAACACTCCCTGATGCAGATGCTGGTATAGGAAACCGGCAAACACCGTCATGATGGCAATACTGCCGCCCATCGCCACCGCGGAGTAGACCGCCTGCAGGCGAATCACTTCGCTGCCCTGACGTGCGGAGATATAACGCATCGCTGCCAGGTGGCAGACCGTGAAAGTCCCACAGTGCAGGATCTGCGCGACGATGAGCCACGGCAGCGCGGTAGTCGCCCCCATCAGCGTCCAGCGTATCAGGCCGCACACCGCCGAAATCAGCAGCAGTTCCCGGGCGCTGAAGCGACTGAATACTTTTTTGCTCAGCGCAAAGATAACCACTTCCGCCACGACGCCCAACGACCATAAATAGCCGATGGCCGAGGCGGAGTATCCGGCCTCCTGCCAGTAGATGGCGCTGAAACCGTAGTAGGCGGCATGCGCGCCCTGCAACAAACAGACGCAGGCGAGAAAACGCCAGCTCTGGCGCACCAGCGTCAGCCAGGCCGCCAGCCCCGCCCCTTCCTGATGACGAGACTCACCTTGCGGCATCACCGAGGGCTTCAGCAGCATACCCAACAGCATCGAGGCGGCCCCGAGACTGAGCAGCACCAGAATCGCCCGGTAATCAAACAGGCTGACCAGCTTACCGGTCAGCGCCGAACCGATGACAAAAGCCACCGACCCCCACAGACGCACGCGCCCGTAATCCATGGTGATCTGTTTTTGCCAGGTGTTCGCCAGCGCGTCGGTCAACGGCACCAGCGGAGAGAAAAAGAGGTTGAAGCCGACGATCACCAGCGTCAGCCAGGCGACGTGGTTCCCGGCCCAAAAGGCCAGCGCAAACAGCAGCACCAGCAGCGCCAGAACACGCAGGGCGAATACCAGGCGGGAGGGATCGCTGACTCTCGGGGCAATCAACAGGCTCCCGAGGAAACGCGCCACCAGCCCCGCCCCCAGCAGCATACCGATGGTTTCCGGCGTTAAGCCCGTCCCGGCCAGCCAGACGCTCCAGAATGGCAGGAAGATGCCGTAGCTAAAAAAGTAGGTGAAGTAACTAAGCGCCAGCCAGCGCGTGGAGTGCAAAACCATGATTCCCTCCTGAATGGAGGCGATAGTCTGGCGATAAAGCATAGCCGGCGCAAGCCAGGGATTTTGAGTGCCTCCGCGAAACAGCCCCTAATCGACGGTGATTTTCACCCCCCATGAAACGCTATCTCCCGGCCCTAAAACCACCAGACCTGGCTGCCCCGCCATGTTGTGCGCGTTGACCGGATGACTCTGCGGCTCCAGGCAGATAAACGGTTCACCCGACATGCGGAACAGCATCAACCACGGAGTTTGTGATGAAATCGTGACGGACATCACGCTTCTCTGTATGTTCGCGACGCCGTTCCAGCCGGAATAGCAGACATTCAACCAGCGATCTTCGCCATACGTCGGCCGGGAGAAATCCCCGCCTTCAGGCAGATCGCCGCGCCAGCCCAGAGGCAAATGCGATGCGCCTTCCGGCCAGTGGCCGCTCGCCTCGAACTGCACCAGACTGTGCTGATCGAAGGCGAAGAACGGGTGAAAACCGCCGCCGTACAGCATGGGCGTCTGCCCGCAATGCACCAGCGTCATCGTGGCGATCAGCGTCCCGTGCTGCAGTTCATAGCGGACCCGGGCCTGATAATCAAAACCGCAGGGGTGCTGCTGGCGCAACTGCAACAGACAGGAGCGGTCAGCTTGTTCCAGCACCTCCCATGGCAGCAGCCAGCCGTCGCCGTGCAGGAAGAATTGCTCATCGGCATGATGGTGCGGCAGCAGGACCTCGCGACCCTGGAAGCTAAAACGGTTTCCGGCCACCCGATTAGCCAGTGGCAGCATCGGAAACATGCCGCCAGCCGGGTTTTCATACAGCACCGGCACCTGATAGCGTGACGAAAACAGGCTTTGCACTTTGCCGCCCAACGTTGAGACGCGCATCCTCAGATGCGCGTTTTCCAGCATCAACACCTGCGTCATTAGCGGGTCTGCTCGTGTTTCATCGCCTGGCCACCGGCATGCCGCTGTGCCAGTTGCTCCTCCAGCGCTTCTAAGGTAATGCCCTTCGTTTCCGGCACGTTGCGCAGAATGTAGAGGTATCCGGCAGCGCAAATCACGCCGTACAGCAGGAAACTACCTGATGCCCCCAGCCCGGCATTAAGCAGTGGGAAGGTGTAGGTTAACAGGAAGCAGGCAATCCACAACGCCACCGTCCCCAAAGACATCGCCAGCCCCCGGACGCGGTTAGGGAAGATTTCCGAGAGCAGTACCCAGGTCACCGGCGCCAGGGTCAGCGCGTAAATAGCAATCGCGGCCAGCACCAGCAGCAATACCGGCCACCCCATAATGCCCATGGCATAAGCGCCGGCGATCAGCACATAGATCACCGTCAACCCGCTGGCCCCCAGCAGCATTAACTTACGGCGGCCGATTTTATCCACCAGCGGCAGGGCGGCAATCGTGAACACCAGGTTTACCACCCCGGTCGCCACAATCGATTTCAGGGTGCTGTTGATATCAAATCCCGCCGAGGCAAAAATCTCCTGGGCGTAATTAAAGATGACGTTAATCCCGCACCACTGCTGAAATATCGCGAGCACCATCCCAATGATGACGATCGGTTTAACGTGTGGCGCCAGCAAGGCGCTGTAGGAGACTTTGTTGTTATCTTTTTCCAGGGTATGCGCGATTTCACGCAATATTCTGTCGGCGTAATCGGCAGAGCCAATACGCTCCAGCGCGGCACGCGCACGCTCTGTCTTACCGGCTTTCATCAGCCAGCGCGGGGACTCCGGCACAAAAAACATCAGCACCAGAAACGCCAGCGCCGGCACCAGCTCCGCACCAAACATCCAGCGCCAGCCGGTCTGACCGTTCCAGGTTTCCACGATCATCTGCTGGGTTGCTCCCGTCGCCACCGGTTCAGCAATCATCAGGTTGATCAGCTGGGCCGCCAGCACGCCAATCACGATAGTGAGCTGGTTGACCGCCACAAAGCGCCCTCTTTTCTCGGCCGGGCTGACTTCGGCGATGTACAGCGGACTGAGCGCCGATGCCAGGCCAATGCCCACCCCGCCCACAATGCGGTAAAACACAAACATGTCGAAATTGCTGGCCAGCGCCGTCCCCCACGCCGAGGCGCTGAACAGAACGGCAGAGAGAATTAATGGCAGCTTGCGCCCCAGTTTATCGGCGCACCACCCCGAGATTAACGCGCCAAAAACGCAGCCCACCAGCGCCGAACTCATAGCCCAGCCGGACTGCGCCGGGTCAGTAATCGAGAACCAGGCTTCATAAAATGGCTTCGCGCCACCAATCACCACCCAGTCATAGCCAAACAGTAAACCACCGCAGGCGGCAACCAGACAGATAGTCCAGACGTAGCCCATTTTCAGATGTGTCTGCGCGTTATTCATAATGATTCCTCTATAAGGGAAACGCAGGGAACAGTAGGGTTCAGGCGGGACCAGCCCGCCCGTTTGAGGTTCAGGAAAAAATGCCGCTTTGCAGGGCATGGTGAATCAAATGCGCCTTATCATGAGCAGGATTGATGTGCAGAAGCTGCTGCATCACCTGCTGGCTGGCGGATACGTTGCCCAGCCCCAGATGACCAAGCGCTTCAATAAACAAGCAGTGTTGTTGATGCTGCTGCTGAGCTGATACATCGAGGACCACCAGGTCCGGGAGAGAGACGGCGAAAAAGTCAGCCTGCGGAACGTCATCCCGATGCTGTTCCGCCCAGGAGATAAAGCTGCGGAAATGCTGCTCGGCCTGGGCGGTATTGCCGCACTTACGTAACGCCATGCCCTGCCAGAAAAGGTAATCGGCGGGTTGATCGTTGTAGTAGCGCCCGGCATCCAGCGTAGATCCGCCTTGCAGAGCGCGCTGATAGTACTGCGCTGCCTGCTGCGTCTCTCCGGACTGCTCCGCGCAATACCCCAGCAGATACCAGATATCGTTATCCGTCTGCCCTGGCAGTCGCCCCTCCCCCAGGTTGTGGGGATAGTGCAATGCCTCATGCAGATATTGCGCCGCTGACAGATACTCATGTTGTGCAACAGAACATAACGTCCGGTGAAGCTGATTAAGCAAATACTGGCCGGTCATCTTCCCTTCGCCCCCTTCCCAGGGGTGAAAGACCCGCGAGCTGAGCACAGAGGCCGCTTCGGCGTAATGACCGGTGATATGCCACAGGCTTAACAGTTCAGCGGTCAGATCGTCGCGCTTGTGCACCACCGACTGACGTGCCGCCAGCGTCTCCAGGCGTTCAGCCACGGGAGTGCCCAGTAATTTCTTAAGAAAATCAAGTTCAAAGAGGAAGCGGGCGTTGTCTGGCTCCAGCGCGACGGCGCGTTGCAAACAGGCCAGCGCCTGCCGTGCATCCTGCTGTTTGTTCCAGGCGTAGACCCCCAGCAACCGATGCGCCGGTGCATAATCCGGGGATGTTTCCAGCGTCCTGCGCCAGCAGCCTACCGCGTCGTCATAGCGCCGCTTGCTGTACCAGAAACAGCCCAGCAGATACTGCGCAAAGGCGCTGTCTCCCAGGGTTTGCAACATCTGGACTTCGTCGAGCGTGTTGGGGAAACGAACTTTTCGGGCATGGCACTTCTCGGCCGCCGCGATAAATTGTTCCCGTTGCGTCGCGTCATGGCTTAACGAGGCGCGCCACAGCAGCGGCAGCGCCTCCTGGCTATCCAGCAGCGCGAGCACCTCTGTTGCCGCCTGCTTTTGCCCAAGCGATAACAGCCACCCCGCCAGCAGGCTGGCGTTAATCCCTCTGCCCCCGGTCACACGCAACAGGTTCTCGCGAGCCTCATCGCCAGGCGCAATCATCCAGCGCACGCAGTGCAACGGATAGCTCAGCGGATAGCGTTCAAGACAGGCGGCACTGTATTCCAGCGCGTCATGAATCGACGCAGCCTGCGCCAACGCCAGCGTTTTCAGCCCCATCGCCAGATGGTTACTGGTATTGAATTGCAGGCTGATATTCACTTTTTCCAGCGCGTCGGCCGTATCACCGCGCTTCATCGCCAGACGTGCCAATGACCACCAGGCCGCATCGCGACAATTGCCGCTCCAGGAAGCTTTGTAATAATGATCCCAGGCGCCGGCATCATCGCCCTGTCGTTCCAGAGCATTAGCCAGCAGCATACTGGCTTCGCCATCGCGCGGGTTTTTATTTAGCCGATGGGCGCGGCGCAACGCCGCACGGGCACACTGCTCAGCGCAGGCCCAGTCGGCGCTATTGAACGCCAGCGTCCCCAGAGCGACGTTGTTGCGATAATCTTGCGGATCAAGTGCAATCGCCCGGCGATAGTAGTCGGCGGCATAGCGGCTTGCGTGGTTGTACTGTTCAAGATGCTGGCCGATAAAATAGAGTTCATCGCCATTGTGGATCGCTTCCGGCAGCGCTGGTGCGGTGGCCGGTTCGGGCAACGGGGTTTCCTGGGCCTGATGCTCCCGATAGTCCAGCAGCGCCTGGCCTTCGGCGGTTTTCACCTGGAGCGTCAAACGCCCGGCGCCGTTTTCCGGTAGCGTCTGGAGCCAGCTCTCACCCGGCCTGAGCGACAATTGCGTTTCATAAAGCGGCTGATTGTCGTCGCTAAGCTCAACCACGATATTCTCCAGCGGCGCAATGGCATACACGCCGACCTGCAGCTGCTGAGATTCGCGAACCAGCTTCAGCGCCAGCTGCGTGTTGGCATTTTGCACCATCCCTAACTCGCTGTAGGGAAGGAAGTTTTGCACAAACACCTTCTCTTCATAAGGCGCAAGCCAGGTAAAGTCAGGCTGGTTATCGGTGAACACGCCGGTCATCAGCTCGATGTAGGGACCATTTTCATCGGTCAGATTGCGGTCCCAGGCCTGGCCGAAATCACCGTAGCCCCAGCTCCACTGTTTTTTCCCCGGCGAGACATGGTGATCGGCGACATGCAGCAGCCCGCCGCGCTCGTCATGGTGATAAGCGCCGACAAAATCGTAGTCCGATTTCTCGGCCATGTAGGAGGTTGGCACCGGGACGTTCTTATAGCGGGAAATATCAACGCCTGCGGAGTAGTCAACCTTGTAGTAGGTGCCGGTCGCAATCGGGAACGCGGAGACGTCACGCTTGCCGTGGTCGAAGACCGCGGTCACATCCGGTGGGAACACGCTCTGATGGGCATCGCCGCCTTTGACCGCGGGGTTGGCCCACCACAGGAAATGACGCGGCGTCGAATTACCGTTAAACACCTTCCCGGTAATTTCAATCAGCGCGCGGTCAGGATAGAGCGTAAACCCGGTCATGACCTGCAAACCGCGCATCGGCTCAGCTTCCCCCATCCATACGGTCTGCGCACCGTCTTCTCTCTGCTGGATCGAAAAATCGACCGGCATAAAGGTGGTCGGACGGTGATGCTGTGGCCAGTTGAATTCAATGCCGCCGGAGATCCACGGCCCAAGCAGCCCCACCAGCGCCGGCTTAACCACTTCGTTGTAATAGACAAAATCGCGTTGTTTGACTTTGTCATACGCCCGATGAATGCGGCCCCCAAGCTCCGGCAGCAGCATGATGCGAATAAAGTCATTCTCCATCCAGAGTGCCTGATATTCACGCATTTCCCGCTCGCCGGTGAGCGTATCAATCACGCCGTAGGGATAGACGCTGCCGGAAGAGCCCTGATACACCCGTTTCTCAAGGAACATCGGATTCGGATCTTCCGTACCCGTCGTCCACGTCGGTAATGAAATCGTTTCCTGCCAGACCTTAACCGAACCGTACATGACGTCTCCACTAAAACAAATAAAGTAAAAGATGTTATGACAGCAGTTTATATCGCTATATAGCTGCTAAAATGCGCAATGCTCACGCAATATAGTTAAGGGAGTTAAGTGTATGCAGCGGACCGGTTTCAATAACGCCCGGGTCAGGCAGGCCAATAAATCTGTTTTTCTTTCCCACCTCTGGCGGGCGAAGCAGCTCAGCAAATCGCAGCTTTCTCAGCTCAGCGGTTTATCTATCCCGGCGGTGAGCAATATTCTCGACGAACTGCTTAGCGATGGACTGATTAGCCACTCCAGCGAAAAGATGAGCAACCGGGGCGTCAATAGTGGAAGTTTTCAGATCCCGCAGCACGGTGCCTGGACGCTATGCATGAACATCACGCCCACCAGCATTGAATATCAGCTTGCCGACGCGCGTTTGCTGGCCACCGGCCCTCTCCAGCACGTGCATATCGATGCTCCCACGCCGCAGGCGCTGCTTGCGGCCATTGCCGGTTGCTGGCAGGAAGTCCATCGTCAGTATCCGCAGTCGCGCATCAATCTCGCGCTGGGGGTGCATGGGCAGGTCGATCCGGTGACCGGGGTTTCGCAAACCATGCCCCAGGCGCGCTGGAAAACGCCGGTGGAATTAAAATACCTGCTGGAAGAGAAGCTCAAGGTTCGGGTCATGGTCGACAACGACTGCGTGATGCTGGCGCTGGCGGAAAAGTGGCAGAACGATGGGCACCCCCTGGATTTTTGCGTGATTAACGTCGATTACGGTATCGGCTCATCATTTGTGATCAACGATCAGGTATGGCGCGGCAGCCTCTACGGCAGCGGACAAATCGGCCATACGATCGTTAATCCTGACGGCATGGCCTGCGATTGTGGCCGATACGGCTGCCTGGAAACGGTGGCATCGCTCAGCGCGCTGAAGAAACAGGCGCGGACGTGGTTAAAAACGCAGCCTGACGCCGGGCTCTCGCCGGAGAACATCACGACCGAGTCGCTAATGAACGCCTGGAGAGCAGGCGATATGCATATTCGCGCCTGGGCCGACAGCGCCGCCAACGCCATTGGTTTAAGCCTTTATAACTTTCTGAATATTTTAAATATTAATCAAATCTGGCTCTATGGCCGCAGCTGCGCTTTTGGCGAGACGTGGTTAAACACTATCGTCAAACAAACCGGATTTAATCCCTTCGACCATGGTGATTCCCCCCGGACGCACGCCACCCAGATTGGCTTTGGCCGGCTGAGTCGCCAGCAGCAACTGCTCGGTATCGGTTATCTGTATGTGGAGGAGCAACTGCAGGCATTGCGCTGAACGCATGCGGCATGTGGCAGATCGCCAAACGGTGTATTACGTTTATAAGACTCATCTTCACAACGGATTGATTATGAACACACTACGCTATTTTGATTTTGGTGCTTCCCGCCCCGTGTTGCTGTTGATCGCCCGTATTGCGGTGGTGCTGCTGTTTATTCTGTTTGGCTATCCCAAACTGATGGGCTTTAGCGGCACGGTACAGTACATGGCGTCCTCCGGCGCTCCGCTCCCGACGCTGTCGGCGATTATCGCCATCGTGATGGAGGTTCCGGCAGCCATCCTGATTATCCTCGGCTTCTTCACCCGTCCGCTGGCGGTTATTTTTATTTTTTACACCCTCGGCACCGCCGTCATTGGTCACCATTACTGGGACATGACCGGGGATGCGGTCTTACCTAACATGATTAACTTCTACAAAAACGTCAGTATTGCCGGAGCCTTCCTGCTGCTGGCCATCACCGGGCCGGGGTCGCTCTCCCTCGACCGTCGTTAAGCAGCGATCGCCAGACGTAAAAAAGGCCGCATTTGCGGCCTTTTTCTTTACGCTTGCGTCGCTAAACGTTATGCGTAAACCGGGAAGCGTGCACAGACGTCCAGCACTTTGCCCTTCACGCGCTCAATGACCGCTTCGTCATTGATGTTGTCCAGCACGTCACACATCCAGCCAGCCAGCTCTTTGACTTCCGCTTCTTTAAAGCCACGGCGAGTCACGGCCGGAGAACCAATACGGATACCGGAAGTCACAAACGGGCTCTTCGGATCGTTCGGTACGCTGTTTTTGTTGACGGTGATGTTGGCGCGGCCCAGGGCGGCGTCAGCTTCTTTACCGGTCAGGTTTTTGTCGACCAGATCCAGCAGGAACAGGTGGTTTTCAGTACCGCCGGAAACCACTTTGTAGCCACGGTTCAGGAACACTTCAACCATCGCTTTCGCGTTCTTAGCAACCTGCTGCTGATAAACTTTGAACTCAGGCTCCATCGCTTCTTTCAGTGCGACAGCTTTACCCGCGATAACGTGCATCAGCGGGCCGCCCTGCGCGCTTGGGAAGACGGCAGAGTTCAGTTTTTTGTACAGTTCTTCGCTACCGCCCTTCGCCAGGATCAGGCCGCCGCGCGGACCCGCCAGGGTTTTGTGGGTGGTGGTGGTCACAACGTGGGCATGCGGAACCGGGTTCGGGTACACGTCTGCAGCGATCAGACCAGCAACGTGAGCCATATCGACGAACAGATAGGCGCCGATGCTGTCAGCGATTTCACGCATTTTTGCCCAGTCAACGATACCGGAGTAAGCAGAGAAACCACCGATGATCATCTTCGGTTTGTGTTCCTGAGCCTGCTTAGCCATATCTTCGTAGTCAATTTTACCGGACTCATCGATACCGTAAGGAATGATGTTGTACAGCTTACCGGAGAAGTTTACCGGGGAGCCGTGAGTCAGGTGACCGCCTTGTGCCAGGTTCATACCCAGAACGGTATCGCCCGGCTGCAGCAGCGCGGTGTAGACCGCAAAGTTAGCCTGAGAACCAGAGTGCGGCTGTACGTTGGCATAATCCGCGCCGAACAGCTCTTTTGCACGATCGATAGCCAGTTGCTCAACGATATCAACGTATTCACAACCGCCGTAGTAGCGCTTGCCCGGATAGCCTTCGGCATATTTGTTGGTCAGCTGAGAACCCTGCGCCTGCATGACGCGCGGGCTGGTGTAGTTCTCGGAGGCGATCAGTTCGATGTGCTCTTCCTGACGTACTTTTTCCTGCTCCATAGCCTGCCACAGTTCGGCATCATAATCGGCAATGTTCATTTCACGC
The DNA here is from genome assembly GCF_014298075.1 of Enterobacter sp. JUb54. GTDB lineage: Bacteria > Pseudomonadota > Gammaproteobacteria > Enterobacterales > Enterobacteriaceae > Klebsiella > Klebsiella lignicola. Next base: position 38,186 of record NZ_CP060418.1, on the reverse strand, counting down.
TTTAACATCCGCATCTCCTGCTCAGCTAACAATAGATTACAGCTCTAAAAGGGGGGCCTTTTCGGGCAACGGCCCACAGTATAACTGAATCGTTCTGTGATAACAGGTCTTGACAAAGGATTTTACGCAAACGATTGGCTCCGCATGAGACAAGGCTTTGAGCAACAACGACTCCACGATTATCAACAGATTTCTTTTCAGGTTTGTGATGCAAATAATTCATGTTGTTACCACTACAGGGAAAAGTGTTAAAGAACCATTTACATTGCAGGGTTATTTTTATAAGATGCATATAAAATACATCATTTAAATAACTCTTAAGGAAGCTGCTATGCTCGACGCTCAAACCATCGCTACCGTCAAAGCCACGATCCCCCTGCTCGTCGAAACCGGCCCTAAGCTGACCGCCCATTTTTACGATCGCATGTTCGCGCATAATCCGGAGCTCAAAGAGATCTTCAACATGAGCAACCAGCGCAACGGCGATCAGCGTGAAGCGCTGTTTAATGCGATCGCGGCCTACGCCAGCAACATCGAGAACCTGCCTGCCCTGCTGCCGGCGGTCGAGAAAATCGCGCAGAAACACACCAGCTTCCAGATCAAACCGGAACAGTACAACATCGTGGGCGCTCACCTGCTGGCGACGCTCGACGAGCTGTTCAGCCCGGGCCAGGAGGTGCTTGACGCATGGGGAAAAGCCTATGGCGTACTGGCGAACGTCTTTATCAACCGTGAAGCGGAAATCTACCAGCAAAACGCCAGCAAAACCGGCGGCTGGGAAGGCACCCGAGCGTTCCGCATTACCCGCAAAGCCCCGCGCAGTGCCCTGATTACCAGCTTCGACCTGGAGCCGGTAGATGGCCAGCCGGTCGCCGATTACCAGCCGGGCCAGTACCTGGCTATCTGGCTGAAGCCGGAAGGGTTTGAATATCAGGAAATTCGCCAGTACTCGCTGACCCGCAAGCCAAATGGCAAAAGCTACCGCATCGCGGTGAAGCGTGAAAACGGCGGCCAGGTTTCAAACTGGCTGCACGCTGCGGCGCAGGAAGGGGATATCGTACATCTGGCGGCACCGGCAGGTGACTTCTTCCTCGACGTTACGGAGCAAACACCGGTAACGCTTATCTCCGGCGGGGTTGGTCAGACGCCGATGCTGGCGATGCTCGAAACGCTGGCGAAAACGCAGCATGCCGCCCAGGTTAACTGGCTCCACGCGGCGGAAAATGGCGACGTTCACGCGTTTGCCGATGAAGTTGCCGCCCTGGGTGCGACCCTGCCGGCGTTTCGTTCCCACGTCTGGTATCGCACGCCGACCGCCGCCGACCGTCAGGCAGCGCGCTTTAATAGCGAAGGTCTGATGGAATTGTACGGGCTGGCCGATGCGCTGCGCGATCCGCAGATGCAGTATTATCTCTGTGGGCCGGTGGTGTTTATGCAGTTTGCCGCGAAGCAGCTGGTGGCGTTGGGCGTGAGCGGCGAGAACATTCACTACGAGTGTTTCGGCCCGCACAAGGTGCTGTAAGCCGATAAAACAAAGTAGCCCCGGTGGCGCGAACCTACCGGGGCTACAGATCTATGCGGTCTTACATTTAAATCGCGGCGTCGTCTTCTTCGCCGGTACGAATACGAATCACGCGGGCCACGTCGAAGACGAAGATTTTACCATCACCGATTTTACCGGTCTGGGCGGTGCGGATAATGGTATCCACACAGGTATCGACGATATCGTCAGTGACCACAATTTCAATTTTCACTTTCGGCAAAAAATCCACCATGTACTCTGCACCGCGGTACAGCTCGGTGTGGCCTTTCTGACGGCCAAAGCCCTTCACTTCCGTTACCGTCATCCCGGTGATGCCGACTTCGGCCAGCGCTTCACGCACGTCATCCAGTTTGAAAGGTTTAATAATCGCATCAATCTTTTTCATGGTGTTCCTGTCTTTGTCGCGTAACCGGTTGCTTACCGTATCATAGCTTGCGTTATGTTGCGGAGCTACTCTTTAAAGTCGTTGGCGTCGAGCTCATGGCGCGACAGCAACTTATAAAATTCAGTGCGGTTACGCCCCGCCATTCTGGCGGCGTGGGTGACGTTACCTTTGGTAATTTGCAGTAATTTGCGCAGATAGTTCAGCTCAAACTGATTACGCGCTTCAACGAAGGTTGGCAACGCGGTGTTTTCCCCTTCCAGCGCCTGCTCCACCAGCGCATCGCCGATCACCGGTGAGGTCGTCAACGCGACACACTGCTCAATCACGTTCACCAGCTGGCGCACGTTACCGGGCCACTTGGCCGCCATCAGCCGTTTCATCGCATCGGTGGAAAAGGCGCGGACAAACGGCTTATGGCGATCGGCAGACTGACGCAGCAGGTGGTTCGCCAGCAGCGGAATATCTTCAGCACGCTCGGCCAGCGGCGGGATCTTCAGATTCACCACGTTCAGGCGGTAAAACAGGTCTTCACGAAACTCGCCGCGCGCCATCGCTTTTGGCAGATCGCGGTGGGTCGCCGAGATAATCCGCACATCGATATCGATATCGCGGTTGCTGCCCAGCGGGCGCACTTTCCGCTCCTGCAACACCCGCAGCAGCTTGACCTGGAGCGCCACCGGCATATCGCCGATCTCATCGAGGAACAGCGTCCCGCCTTCCGCGGCCTGGAACAGCCCTTCCCGGTTGCTGACCGCGCCGGTAAAAGCTCCGCGCGCATGGCCAAACAGCTCGGACTCCAGCAGCTGTTCCGGCAATGCCCCACAGTTGATGGCGACAAAAGGTTTGTCGTGGCGCGGACTGGCGTTATGAATCGCCTGGGCGACGATCTCTTTCCCGGTACCGCTCTGGCCGTTAATCAGCACGCTGACGTCCGACTGCGCCACCATCCCGGCCTGCTCCAGCAGGCGCTGCATCAGCGGACTGCGGGTAACAATCGCCTGGCGCCAGCGCTCATCCGTGACCGGCGCGCTTTGCTCAAGTGCATCATCGATGGCTTTATACAGCGCGTCTTTGTCCACCGGCTTGGTCAGAAAACCAAATACCCCTTGCTGGGTGGCGGCGACCGCATCGGGAATCGAACCGTGGGCGGTGAGGATGATAACCGGCAGCCCCGGCTGTACTTTCTGAATTTCGCTGAACAGCTGCAGGCCGTCCATCTCATCCATGCGCAGGTCGCTAACCACCAGTTCGACTTTATCGCGGGCCAGGATTCGCAGCGCCTCAGGGCCGCTTTCGGCGGTGACCACGCTGTATCCTTCGCTGGTTAAGCGCATACCCAGCAGCTTTAACAGGCCAGGATCGTCATCCACCAGCAGCAAATGGGCGGGTTTACGGATCGTCATGGATCACCTCCGGTACTTTATCGCTTCCGTGACTGCCGTCGGTATTAAAATTGCCGCCAGGTTTGCGACTGGAGAGCTGACGTTCGATATCGGTCAGGTTTTCCAGCTTGCGTGTTGTCAGCTCCAGTTGGCTGCGCAGCTGCTCTTGCTGGAGGCGCAGCGCCTCTAGTTCGGCATCGCTGGACTGTTGCAGCTTCGCATAGCGCGCACGCTCTTCTACCAGCTGAAGCTGGCGGTTCTGGCCATCGAGCCACAGCTGATACAGAGGACGCACCTGCACCGCAATGTGCGCGCTGTAGGTATTCAGGCGAGACACCACGTCGCGGCGCTCGTTGGGGGTGATTTTGGCATCCGCCAGCAGGATCCCGCGCTTAAACGCGTCCTGCCAGTTATTATCGCCGTGAAGCCGGGCTTCAGCCCGCGCCTGCACCGGCGCCAGACGGTCGGCACAATCAATCCCGCGTAGCCAGTACAGCGGGTTTTTATCGCTGGCCTCGCTCTTCAGCGACCAGATGTCGGCACAATCGACCGCGAGAAAATCCGCAACCTGATGCTGCGGCAGTTCAGGTTGCGCTTTGTCATTTGCCGTGTGCGGCGAAAAAGAAGCGGAACATCCCGTCAGCGCCAGACATGCGATGCCGCACAGCAAGCGTCCTTTGACAGCACGAACCACTGCGAAAAAGTGGGACATATTCACCCGTTGTTGATTCATGTGTTGGTTTTTCCCGACTCAGCGGCGGGCAGCGTGATGCGAAAACAGATATACCCGGGTTCATCCTCTTCCAGGCTCAGTTCTCCCTGCATTTGTCGGACGCAGTCCCGGGCAATACTCAGTCCCAGACCGCTTCCCTTCACCGCCCCTTTACGCTGATGACTTCCCTGATAAAACGGCTCGAAAATCATGTTTTTTTCCGCAGGCGGAATCGGTTCGCCGCTGTTGATCACGTCAATACGAACCTGCTCGCCATGCCGGTAACTATGGAGACGAATGTTACCGGATTCAGACCCATAGTGCACCGCATTGGAATAGAGATTATCCAGCACGCTGATGAATAATGCCGGGTCCGCCAGACAGGTCCGTTCCTCTAGCTGAATCTCGGTATGCATCATTTTAGCCCGGGCGGGCAAACTGTGGGCTGCCACAACGTTTTCAACCAGCTCAGCCAGATTCACGCGCTCACGCGGGACCGGACCATCCGCCTGTTTGCGGTTGTAATCAAGCAGTTGCTCAATCAGTTTTTGCAGATTGCGGCTGCTGCTATCCAGAATTTCGACAATCTCCTGCTGCTCAGCGGTCAACGGCCCGGCCACGCGGTCTGCCAACAGCTCGGTCCCCTCGCGCATGCTGGCGAGCGGCGTTTTCAGCTCGTGGGAGAGATGGCGCAAAAACTGATGGCGTTGCGATTCCAGCCATGCCAGGCGTTCGCTCAGCCAGATAATGCGCTCCCCGACGGAACGTAGCTCGCGCGGGCCGGTAAACAGTGCCGCGTTGTCCAGCGACTTCCCTTCCCCCAGCCGGTTAATCATCCTCTCGATCCCTTTTACCGGACCGATAATCATGCGGGTGAACAGCAGGACCAACGCCAGGCTCAGCAAAAACAGCACCAGCGCCTGCCAGCCGAAGAACTGCCCGCGTTCAGCAATCTCCTGCTGCAGCTGTTGTCCGCGTGAGTACACCACCGTCCGGGTGGCCTGCACCATTTCGCTGTTCGCCGCGGCAAAGGCTTCCAGGCTGGCCCCGGATTTGGCATCCGGGCTGCTGTTGCTGCACTTTAGCTGGGCCAGATCGCTTAACGCCTGGCTCAGCGCCTGCCAGATTTTTTCATCCGGCAGTACGCCGGCATGGGCATCCAGCATTTCGCTGTAGCGTTTGCGCTGGTTCTGATACACCTTCGCCAGCGTGGGGTCGTCCAGCACACAGTACTGCCGGTAGCTACGCTCCATTTCCAGCGAGGCGTTGACCATCGCTTCGCTGCGTCGGGCATCGATCAGCGTCGTACGGTTGATATGCGCCGCCTGGGCGCTCAGCGCATTCAGGCTCTGCCAGGCCTGCCAGGCTAACACCAGCAGAGGCAGCAGAATCAGCACAAAGGAGAGCGTGACCAGTTGACGCAGGGAACGAGGGAAAAGAGAGATACGCTTCAAGGCCTGGGGTCTCAATGATTAGCTCATAACGATGCCGGGTGAAGACATCACAGCGTGACAGGTACTGGCAACCGTGCTGTCGTCAGGAAGGTCACAATATATACCCTAATGCGTTCAAGTTGTAGGAAGGCGATGGGTGACCTTGCCAGGTGAAGTACCGCAGATATAACAAAGCCAGGCAGATGCCTGGCTTTGTTAAGGAATAAGGCGGTGCCTAACTCGACGTTTCGCCCGATGGCTGATAAAGCTAGGCTATTATCAATAGTTGGACGGCAGGCACCTTGTTGTGCGTCATTCGAAGTTTATGTAGCGCGTCCCGAAGGGGCTGACATAAGAAGGTGAATGAGCCACTGGTTATTATTATGCAGTAACTGTGCCACATTGCAAAACAATTTATTAACACAATGAAATATAATATATTTTTAATACTTTTAGCTGTTGACTGATGCGGTCATTTTTTATTCACAGTGTCGTCATTTAGCAACACCTTATTGCTGCTTTATCTATATTGTTTAAAATCAACATCTTAAATGTCGCCAATTGGTGACACCACTTCCTGGCGTTTGTCGGCGATCCCCGACACCTGAAAGCGACCGCTATCACAAATAAAAAAGCCCCCGGTCAATACCGGGGGCTTAATACGTGTCTGCGGTTAACCCAGCTGTTTACGCGCGTTGCGGAAGATACGCATCCACGGGCTGTCTTCGCCCCAGTTTTCCGGGTGCCAGGAGTTGGCAACGGTACGGAATACACGCTCAGGGTGCGGCATCATAATCGTCGCGCGACCACTTTCGCTGGTTACCGCGGTGATACCGTTGGCTGAACCGTTCGGGTTCGCCGGGTAGCTTTCCGTCACCTTACCGAAGTTATCGACAAAGCGCAGCGCCACCAGGCCTTTGCTCTCAAGCTGCGCCAGATGCGCACCGTCACGCACTTCCACCTGCCCTTCACCGTGGGAAACGGCAATCGGCATCATGGAGCCCACCATCCCCTGCAGCAGCAGAGACGGGCTTTGCGTCACTTCAACCAGGCTGAAGCGCGCTTCAAAACGGTCGGAGTAGTTGCGCACGAAGCGTGGCCACAGGTCGCTCCCCGGGATCAGCTCGCGCAGGTTAGACATCATCTGACAGCCGTTACACACGCCCAGCGCCAGGGTCTGCGGACGATGGAAGAAGGTGGCAAACTCATCGCGCACGCGTTCGTTGAACAGGATGGACTTCGCCCAGCCTTCACCCGCGCCTAACACATCACCGTAAGAGAAGCCGCCGCAGGCCACCAGCGCCTGGAAATCTGCCAGCCCGGTACGGCCGGCCAGCAGATCGCTCATGTGCACATCGATGGCATCAAAGCCCGCGCGATGGAAGGCAGCCGCCATTTCAACATGCGAGTTGACGCCCTGCTCGCGCAGCACGGCCACTTTCGGACGCGCGCCGGTTGCGATATACGGTGCGGCAATATCTTCGCTGATATCGAAGGAGAGCTTAACGTTGAGGCCCGGATCGTTATCGCGGCTTTTCGCTTCGTGTTCGCTATCGGCACACTCCGGGTTATCGCGCAGACGCTGCATCTGCCAGGTGGTTTCTGCCCACCACATACGCAGCGTGGTGCGGCTTTCGCTGAACACCGGCTGGTCATCCGCAGTGATAACAAAACGGTCACCCGCCGTCGCCTGGCCCAGGTAATGGACGCAATCTGCCAGACCATGAGAAGCCAGCAGGGCTTCCACCGCCTCGCGATCCGCCGCTCGAACCTGAATCACCGCGCCCAGCTCTTCGTTAAACAGCGCCGCCAGACGATCGTCGCCCAGCGCGGCGATATCGGCCGTCAGGCCACAGTGGCCGGTAAAGGCCATCTCGGCCAGGGTCACCAGCAGACCACCGTCAGAGCGGTCGTGGTACGCCAGCAGCTTACGTTCCGCTACCAGCGCCTGCATCGCATCCCAGAAGCCCTTCAGTTGGGCAACATCGCGAACGTCGGCCGGCACATCACCCAGTTGACGATAGACCTGCGCCAGAGCGGTGGCGCCGAGCGCGTTGTGGCCTTTGCCTAAATCAATCAGCAGCAGGGCGTTATCTTCTGTGGAGAGCTGCGGCGTCACGGTATGACGGACATCTTCCACACGGGCAAACGCGGAAATCACCAGCGACAGCGGCGAGGTCATCTCGCGCTGCTCGCTGCCTTCCTGCCAGCGGGTTTTCATCGACATCGAGTCTTTACCCACCGGAATCGTCAGGCCCAGGGCCGGACACAGCTCTTCACCCACCGCTTTCACCGCTTCATACAGGCCGGCATCTTCACCCGGGTGACCGGCTGCGGCCATCCAGTTAGCGGAGAGTTTCACACGATTCAACGCCCCAATTTGCGTCGCCGCAACGTTGGTCAGCGCTTCCCCCACCGCCAGGCGGGCAGAAGCGGCAAAGTCGAGCAGAGCAACCGGCGCACGTTCGCCGATAGCCATCGCTTCACCATAGTAGCTATCGAGGCTGGCGGTGGTCACCGCGCAGTTCGCCACCGGGATCTGCCACGGCCCGACCATCTGATCCCGTGCAACCATGCCGGTGACGCTACGGTCGCCGATGGTCACGAGGAAGGTTTTTTCCGCCACCGCAGGTAAATGCAGGACGCGATTGACGGCATCAGCCACGGTAATAGGCTGGCGATCCAGCGCTTCGCCTTTGACTTTCAGGGTCTGCACGTCGCGGGTCATTTTCGGCGTTTTACCCAGCAGCACGTCCAGCGGCAGGTCGATCGGCTGGTCGTTGAAGTGGGAATCGCTCATGTTGAGGTGCAGCGCTTCGGTGGCCTCGCCGATCACCGCATAAGGTGCGCGCTCGCGGCGGCACAGCTCATCAAACAGCGGCAGCTGCTCTGGCGCAACCGCCAGCACATAGCGTTCCTGAGATTCGTTACACCAGATTTCCAGCGGGCTCATGCCCGGCTCATCGCTGAGGATATCGCGCAGCTGGAATTTACCACCGCGTCCGCCGTCGCTCACCAGCTCCGGCATGGCGTTAGACAGGCCGCCCGCGCCGACATCGTGGATAAACAGAATCGGGTTGTCGTCGCCCAGCTGCCAGCAGCGGTCGATCACTTCCTGGCAACGGCGTTCCATTTCCGGGTTATCGCGCTGTACCGAGGCAAAGTCGAGGTCGGCATCGGACTGACCGGAAGCCATTGAAGAGGCCGCTCCGCCGCCCAGGCCGATATTCATCGCCGGGCCGCCCAGGACAATCAGTTTCGCACCCACGGTGATCTCGCCTTTCTGCACGTGTTCGCCGCGGATGTTACCGATCCCGCCAGCCAGCATGATCGGCTTATGATACCCACGCAGCTCTTCGCCGTTGTGGCTGGTCACTTTTTCTTCATAGGTACGGAAATAACCGTTCAGCGCCGGACGACCAAATTCGTTGTTAAACGCCGCGCCGCCTAATGGGCCATCGGTCATGATATCCAGCGCGGTAACGATGCGCTCCGGCTTCCCGAAGTCTTCTTCCCACGGCTGTTCAAAACCAGGAATACGCAGGTTCGATACCGAGAAGCCCACCAGGCCCGCTTTCGGCTTCGCCCCACGCCCGGTCGCCCCTTCATCACGGATTTCACCGCCGGAGCCGGTCGCCGCGCCCGGCCACGGAGAGATGGCCGTCGGGTGGTTGTGCGTTTCGACCTTCATCAGGATATGTGCGTCTTCCTGATGGTAGTCATAGCGGCCCTTTTCGCGATCGGCGAAGAAGCGCCCTACCTGAGAACCTTCCATGACTGCCGCGTTATCTTTATAGGCGGACAGAACGTAATCCGGCGTCTTTTCGAAGGTATTTTTGATCATCTTAAACAGCGACTTCGGCTGCTGTTCGCCATCGATGACCCAGTCGGCGTTAAAAATCTTGTGACGACAGTGCTCGGAGTTCGCCTGGGCAAACATATACAGCTCGATGTCGTTGGGGTTACGCCCCAGCGTGGTAAAGGCGTCGAACAGGTAGTCGATTTCGTCTTCCGCCAGCGCCAGCCCCAGACGGAGGTTAGCGTCAATCAGCGCCTGACGACCCTGACCCAGCATATCGACGCTGGTGACCGGCGTCGGCTGATGCTGAGCGAACAGCTGCTCACCCGCTTCCAGCGCATCAAAGACGCTTTCCATCATCCGGTCGTGAAGTTCGCTCGCGACGGTGGCCCACTGCGCTTCGCTCAGAGTGCTGGCTTCGACATAGTACGCCACGCCGCGCTCAAGGCGCACAACCTGCGACAGGCCGCAGTTATGGGCGATATCGGTAGCTTTAGAAGACCAGGGGGAGATGGTGCCAGGGCGGGGAGTGACGAGCAGTAATTTACCGGTTGGGGTATGGCTTTTTAAATCAGGGCCATACTTGAGCAGTCGCGCCAGACTCTCTCGTTCGTCGCCGCTTAACGGCGCGCTCAGATCGGCAAAATGAACATACTCTGCATATATAGTGCTAACCGGCAGGTTCGCCGCCTGGAAACGTGCCAGCAGTTTATTAATTCGAAATGCCGACAGTGCAGGTGAACCACGCAAAATTTCCATCATAAGTCTCTCGTCTTCGCAGCTTTCAATATGAGCCAGGGGGGAAACGGGCGCCATTATAGTGAATCCTGAGCCGCGACGAAACCGTTTGCGTGGAAATAAAATGATTCCCCTGGTTTATCAATTAATGTGACCGCACTCGCGAATAAGTTGCCAACTGGCGCATTCTTAAGCAAAATGCCGCTCATTCGACGTCTGTCTTTTCCCTATTCCGCTAATAGCCTGCTGAGGAACTCAGAGCTGCAGAAGATTAACTATCTGAAAAAACTGAAGATTAATTATCTGCTTATCGGCATTGTGACCTTACTGCTGGCGGCCGCCCTGTGGCCGTCGATCCCGTGGTCCGGCAAGCCGGAGAACCGCGTGGCCGGGATTATCGCCCGCGGCGAGCTGCGTATCAGCACCATCAATTCACCGCTGACCTTCGCCACGATCAATGACAAAACCTATGGGCTGGATTACGAGCTGGCAAAACAGTTCGCCGACTACCTCGGGGTGCCGCTGAAAGTGACCGTCCGCCAGAATATCAGCCAGCTGTTCGACGACCTGGACACCGGCAAAGCCGATATGTTAGCCGCCGGGCTGGTCTACAACTCGGAGCGGGTCAAAAACTACCAGCCCGGACCGAGCTACTACTCCGTATCCCAGCAGCTGGTTTATCGGGTCGGCAGCCTGCGGCCGCGTAACCTTGCCAGCCTCACGGCTGAGCAGCTGGCCATCGCCCCAGGTCATGTTGCGATTAACGATCTGCAGGCGCTGAAAGATCATAAATACCCGGACCTCGGCTGGCGTGTGGATGAAAAGCGTGGCACCACCGCGCTGATGCAGGCGGTGATTGACGGCGAGCTCGATTACACCATTGCCGATTCGGTGGCGATCAGCCTGTTCCAGCGCGTTCATCCGGAGCTAGCCGTTGCGCTGGATATCAGCGACGAGCAGCCGGTCACCTGGTTTAGCCTCAAGAGCGAGGACAATTCGCTTTCCGCCGCGATGCTTGATTTCTTCGACACCATGAATGAAGACGGCACTCTGGCGCGGCTGGAAGAGAAGTACCTTGGGCACGGCAACGATTTCGATTATGTCGATACCCGTACCTTCCTGCGCGCCGTCGAAAATGCCCTGCCCGGTCTGCAGCCGATGTTTGAAAAGTATGCCCGTCAGATCGACTGGCGTCTGCTGGCGTCCATTGCGTGGCAGGAATCACACTGGGATCCGCAGGCCACCTCGCCGACCGGGGTTCGCGGGATGATGATGTTGACCAAAAACACCGCCCAGAGCCTGGGGTTGACCGACCGAACGGATGCAGAGCAAAGCCTCAGCGGCGGCATGCGTTACCTGCAGGATATGATGGGCAAGATACCGGATTCCGTCCCCAAAGATGAGCGGATCTGGTTTGCCCTCGCGGCGTACAACATGGGTTACGCCCATATGCTGGATGCGATTTCGTTGACCAAAAAGCAGAAAGGCAATCCCGACAGCTGGGCGGACGTGAAGCAACGCTTACCGTTGCTTAGCCAGAAACCCTATTACAGCAAGCTGAAATACGGCTACGCGCGCGGCCACGAGGCGTACGCGTATGTCGAAAACATCCGTAAATATCACATCAGCCTGGTGGGCTACTTATCCGAGAAAGAGAGAAAGGAAGCGCAGAGGCTGGCGATGGCCGGAGACTATCCGGCGGTGATGCCGGACGAACTGGAGCAAGCGCCACGCACGATTCCTTTTTTCCAGTATCACGCCGAGTCTTTAGTCGACAACGCCAGGATGAAAATCCCCGGCCTGGGGCACTAACTACACGTCTTCGCCAGAGCGCGCCTTTTTCAGCGCTTTTTTCTCTTCGCGACGCCAGCGGAAAAAGTCACTGAGCATTCCCGAGCACGATTCCGCCAGGATCCCTTCGCTGACCTCGACCCGATGATTCATTCCCGGATGATGTAAGACGTCGATAAGCGATCCGGCCGCGCCGGTTTTTGCATCCCGGGCACCAAATACCAGCCGTGAAATCCGGCTATGCACCATCGCACCGGCACACATCACGCACGGTTCGAGCGTGACATACAGCGTGGCATCAATCAGTCGGTAGTTTTGCAGGACCATTCCGCCCTGACGCAACGCCATAATTTCAGCATGCGCCGTCGGATCGTGGCGCCCGATAGGACGGTTCCAGCCTTCACCGATAACCTGATTATTGTGCACCAGCACGGCCCCTACCGGTACTTCGCCCTCTTCCCAGGCACGTTTCGCCAGCGTTAATGCGTGACGCATCCAGTATTCATCGTTTAGTTCATGGTCAGACAAAGCGGGCACTCCTGCGGAAAAAGCGGGGCGCATTATACATGGCAACCGGCATTACACACTATTCTAACTGGTGAAGATCGCCCTGCGGCGTGACGCGCCAGCGGTGCTGGCAAAAACAGAGCAACGGGTTGTCCTGCTCGCTGTCGCTGTAGCCGCTGTACAGCTGCAACGGCGCACCGATTTTCTGCTCCAGTTGGGCGACTTTTTCATGTCCCAGGCAGCGTAGAGTTAGCCCCCAGCCGCCGCAACGGCGCTCCATCCGGCTGGCGATAACATTCACTCTCGTCAGCCAGGGGGTATCAAAATAGACCTGCTCAACCAGCGACTGGGGCGAGCCGGTAATCAACCAGACCTCGGCATCGTGATGGTCGAGGTAGTCCGTCAGCCGGGCCTGCACCACCGGGAACGCGGTCACCCGCTGGCGAAACCAGCGGACGAAACCGGCCTCTAGTCGCTTCAGGGCGCGCTCGCTGCGCCCGAAGGTGGCAGCCCACAGCAGCAGGCTCATTGGCCAGCGCGCCGCCCGACCGCTGACGGTTAATCCCAGCAGGATTGCCGGCGACATGAGGATCACCAGCGGGACATTCAACGGCTGGTGACGCAAGACATAGCGCAGGAAACTGCCGAACATATCTTGTTGATGTAACGTTCCATCGAGATCAAAAAAAACCACTCGCCGCGTGCTGCTATTCAAAACCGACCTCTTTCTTTAGCAAATATCGTAGCTGATGCCGTTAGCTTAACAGCCTTATCTCGTGAACAGAGAAAACATCTACGGACGTTAACCCTGGGTTAAGGCTATTTTCCTGGAATCAATAAATCTCAGCGGTAGAATTTTTAATTCGCTGTATTCCTCTTATAATCGAATACAAAATTCTTTCAGCAGAGGGCGAAGGTTGTCCTGAGGAAAACCGATGAACTGTTTAATCCGCATTCGCCAGCGCTATCCATCGCTGGCGGCAAGCGACAAAAAGCTGGCAGACTTTATTCTGGCTCAGCCTGACCAGACCCGCCACCTCAGTTCGCAGCAGCTGGCTGGCGAGGCCGGCGTCAGCCAGTCCAGCGTCGTGAAATTCGCGCAGAAGATGGGGTTTAAAGGTTTCCCGGCACTGAAGCTGGCCTTAAGTGAAGCGCTGGCCAGTGCGCCCGATCCACAATCGGTTCCGGTGCATAACCAGATCCGCGGTGACGATCCGCTGCGCCTGGTGGGCGAGAAGCTGATCAACGATAACGTGGCCGCGATGCACGCTTCGCTGGATGTCAACACCGAAGAGAAACTGCTGGAAGCCGTTGCGCTGTTGCGCCACGCCCGCCGGGTGGTGATCACCGGGATCGGCGCATCCGGGCTGGTGGCACGTAATTTCGGCTGGAAGCTGATGAAAATCGGTATTAACGCCGTTTCCGAACAGGATATGCACGCCCTGCTCGCGACCGTGCAGGCGATGTCATCCGACGATCTGCTGGTGGCGATCTCCTATTCTGGCGAACGCCGCGAGATCAACATGGCCGCCGGAGAAGCGCTGCGGGTTGGCTGTCGGATCCTGGCGATCACCGGGTTTACGCCGAATGCGCTGCAGCAGCAGGCGACACAGTGTTTGTACACCATCGCCGAGGAGCAGGCGACGCGCAGCGCCGCGATCTCCTCCACCAGCGCGCAAATGATGCTCACCGATCTGCTGTTTATGGCACTGGTTCAGCAGGATCTTGAACATGCGCCGGACCGGATCCGCCACAGCGAGGCGCTGGTGAAAAAACTGGTGTGAGCAGAAAATGGGCGTATAATGCCCGCCCTGTTTGTGATGTTTCTGAGAATTTCCTGATGGCGCTGTTAATCACCAAAAAATGCATCAATTGCGATATGTGCGAACCGGAATGCCCGAATGAGGCGATTTCGATGGGTGACAGCATCTATGAAATTAACAGCGACCGCTGCACGGAGTGCGTGGGCCACTATGAGACGCCCACCTGTCAGAAAGTGTGCCCGATCCCCAATACGATTCTGAAAGACCCGGCACACGTCGAAAATGAAGAGCAGCTGTGGGATAAGTTTGTCCTGATACATCATGCGGACAAAATCTGACGCTGCTCCCCGCAGGCGTTAACTCTCCAGGATGACCGTAGCACAAGCGTAATGGCGCTCATCCGCCAGGGTCACGTGGATGCTCCTGACCCCCATACGCTGTGCCAGATTCTGCGCTTCGCCCCATAGACGCAGGCTGGGTTTACCGAGCTCGTCGTTGTACACCTCGAACTGATTAAACGCCAGACCGTTGCGGATCCCGGTTCCCAGGGCTTTCGCCGCCGCCTCTTTAACCGCAAAGCGCTTCGCCAGAAAACGGACCGGCTGCTGGTGCTGCTGCCATATCAGCCACTCGTTGTCGCTGAGCACGCGCCGGGCAAGGCGATCGCCGCTACGGGCAATCACCGCTTCTATCCGAGCAATTTCAACAATATCGGTTCCCAGCCCCAGAATCGCCATTACGCGCGGGCTTCCTGCATCAGGCGTTTCATCTCGGCAACGGCCTCTTTCAGGCCGCTCATCACCGCCCGACCGATGATCGCGTGGCCGATGTTCAGCTCGTGCATTTCCGGAATGCGGGCAATCGCTTTGACGTTGTGATAGGTCAGGCCGTGGCCAGCATTCACCTTCAGACCGAGGCTTGCGGCAAAGGTCGCGGCGGTCGCGATACGCTGCAGCTCTTTTTCCTGTTGGGCGTCGCTTTCGGCGTCGGCGTAGCAGCCGGTGTGAATTTCAATATAGGGAGCGCCAACGTCTGCTGCGGCCTGAATTTGCGCTTCATCGGCATCGATGAACAGAGAGACCAGAATCCCGGCATCGGCCAGACGTTTGCAGGCATCGCGCATTTTTTCGCGCTGACCGGCCACATCCAGGCCGCCTTCCGTCGTCACTTCCTGACGCTTTTCCGGCACCAGGCAGCAGAAATGCGGTTTGGTGTCGCAGGCGATGGTCAGCA
The DNA here is from genome assembly GCF_014298075.1 of Enterobacter sp. JUb54. Lineage (GTDB taxonomy): Bacteria > Pseudomonadota > Gammaproteobacteria > Enterobacterales > Enterobacteriaceae > Klebsiella > Klebsiella lignicola. The sequence continues at coordinate 22,900 of NZ_CP060418.1, read as the reverse complement.
TCTCTTCGGTGACCGCCATCTCAAGATTCATGCGGGTGTCCAGCGTCTGGCGCAGCACGCGCACGTCACGGTCGGTAATGTGGCGGCGGTCTTCGCGCAGGTGGACGGTAATGCCGTCAGCCCCGGCCTGCTCAGCGATAAACGCCGCCTGTACCGGGTCCGGATAAGCGGTGCCGCGCGCGTTACGCAGTGTCGCGATATGGTCAATATTGACCCCTAACAGTAATTCAGCCATGACAATCCTCATTGATCGTTATTCGTTTTATCTGCTCGCGCCGCGCGTGCGGGCATAAACTGGCGAAACAGCTCCCGACTCTTCAGCGGTTTACCGCCAAGATACGGCTTCAGGGCGATACGGGTAAAGCGCTTAGCGGCACGCAGCGCATCGCTGTCCGGAAACTCCCGGTTCGCCAGCGCTTTCAAATGGTGCCCGGTAAAGGTGTTGTTATCAATAACCACGCTGGCGATAAAGCCTTTTTCTTCACGGTAGCGGTAGGTCATGGTGTCATCGACCGCGTCGCCGCTGCCGGCGCAGTGGAGAAAATCGACGCCGTAACCCAGATGCCCCAGCAACGCCAGTTCAAAACGGCGTAATGCCGGCTCCGGCGTGCCGCTTGCGCCCGCCAGCGCCTGAAGACAGTGCAGGTAATCGAAAAAGAGTTCGGAAAAGCGCGTTTCATGTTCCAGCACGCGGGAGAGGAGTTCATTCACATACAGCCCGCTGTAGAGCGTGATACCGCTGAGCGGCAGGGCCAGTGAAACCGCTTCGGCATTGCGTAACGTTTTGACGTCGCCGCGGCCGCCAAAGCGAAGTAATAAGGGGGTAAAAGGCTGGAGAGCGCCTTTGAGGCTGGAGCGTTTGGAACGTGCGCCTTTAGCTACAAGGCGCACGCGGCCGGATTCTTCCGTGAAGACGTCCAGCATCAGGCTGGTTTCGCTCCAGGGACGACTATGCAGGACGAAAGCGCGCTGCCAGCCTTCCATCAAAATAGCGCTTAGTGATCGTCGCCGTAACCGAGACTGCGCAGCGCGCGTTCGTCATCAGCCCAGCCGGATTTCACTTTCACCCACAGTTCAAGGTGAACCGGCGCTTCAAACATATCCTGCATGTCTTTACGGGCTTCAATACCGATGGTTTTGATTTTGGCGCCTTTGTTGCCAATCACCATCTTCTTCTGCCCTTCACGCTCAACCAGGATCAGGCCGTTAATATCATAACCGCCACGTTCGTTGGTCTGGAAACGTTCGATTTCTACCGTCACAGAGTACGGCAGTTCTGCGCCAAGGAAACGCATCAGTTTTTCACGGATGATTTCTGAAGCCATAAAGCGCTGTGAACGGTCGGTAATGTAATCTTCCGGGAAGTGATGAATCGCTTCCGGCAGATGCTTACGGACGATCCCGGCGATGGTATCGACGTTCATTCCCGTTTCTGCAGAAATCGGGACGATATCCAGGAAGTTCATCTGGCTTGCCAGGAACTGCAGGTGCGGCAGTAAATCCGCTTTTTCCTGCACGTTATCGACTTTATTGACCGCCAGGATCACCGGCGCTCTGGCGTCACGCAGTTTGCCCAACACCATTTCGTCATCGGCGGTCCAGCGGGTACCTTCAACCACGAAGATAACCAGCTCAACGTCGCCAATCGAGCTACTCGCCGCTTTGTTCATCAGGCGGTTGATAGCGCGTTTTTCTTCCATATGCAGGCCCGGGGTATCAACATAGATTGCCTGATACGGCCCTTCCGTGTGGATGCCGACAATACGGTGACGCGTCGTCTGCGCTTTGCGCGAGGTGATCGAAATCTTCTGCCCAAGCAGATTGTTCAGCAGTGTGGATTTACCCACGTTCGGGCGGCCGACAATAGCGACAAACCCGCAATAACTTTTTTCGTTGCTCATTCCAGCTCCAGTTTTTTCAGCGCCTGTTCGGCGGCAGCCTGCTCCGCCTTGCGACGGCTGGAACCTGTGCCAACCACTGGTTCACTCAGGCCGCTGACCTGGCAGTGGATAGTAAATTCCTGATCGTGGGCTTCGCCACGCACCTGCACCACCAGATAAGACGGCAGCGGCAGATGGCGACCCTGCAGATACTCCTGCAAACGGGTCTTCGGATCTTTTTGTTTATCGCCCGGGCTGATTTCGTCCAGACGAGTTTGATACCAGCTCAGAATCAGGCGCTCAACGTTCTGGATATCGCTATCGAGGAAAATCCCGCCGATCAGTGCTTCAACGGTATCTGCCAGAATAGATTCGCGACGGAAACCGCCGCTTTTCAGCTCACCCGGCCCAAGGCGCAGGCACTCACCTAACTCAAACTCACGGGCGATTTCCGCCAGCGTGTTGCCTCGAACCAGCGTGGCGCGCATGCGGCTCATGTCACCTTCGTCAACCCGAGGGAAGCGGTGATAGAGCGCATTCGCGATCACAAAACTCAGAATTGAGTCACCCAGAAACTCCAGGCGCTCGTTGTGCTTGCTGCTGGCACTGCGGTGAGTTAATGCCTGTTGCAACAGCTCCTGATGATGGAAAGTGTAGCCCAGCTTCCGTTGAAGCCGATTAATTACGATGGGGTTCATGCGATACCAATAAATGAATGCGTCAAAAATGCAGCACACGAAACCGACCTGGGCAGCTCTGTCTCATAGTAGATTGCCTGTGCGCAAACCTGTCGCCTTTCTGCAACCCAACTTATTTCAGAGTAAAATCAACCAACGCGGTTTCGTGTGCAGTGTCACTCTTACGAGAGACAACCAAAACTTCGGGGGGATATTCTATACGCAACGACAAGGGATGTCGTTAGTTTGAATAGATTTAAATATTAAATAATTCACGCTGCCGTATTGCGACGGCAGCGTGAATAAGGCAGGGGAATTAGTGGATGCTGCCAATACGTGATAAACGCACGCCGGTCGGCCACTCACCTTCCTGTTTTTCGAAGCTCATCCAGATTGCCGTAGCTTTACCCACCAGGTTCGCTTCTGGCACAAAGCCCCAGTAACGGCTGTCGGCGCTATTATCGCGGTTGTCACCCATCATGAAGTACTGACCCGGCGGCACAATCCAGGTCGCCAGCGGCAGACCCGATTGATGGTAGTACATGCCGACCTGATCCTGAGCGATCGGAACGGTCAGAATACGGTGAGTCACCTCGCCGAGCGTCTCTTTACGTTCGGTCAGGCGGACACCATCTTCTTTGGTCTCGCCCTTCGGCAGTTGCCAGAACCCGCTGGTCGCTTCACCACCGTTACGGCGCGAGAATGTCTGAACGAAATCGCTCGGCTCAACGTTGGAGTAAGTAACCGGCAGCGCGCTACCACAAGCCTGGCCGGAACTGCAGCCTGGCTGGATGGTGACCTGCTTGGTCAACGGATCGTAGGTGACCTTATCGCCCGGCAGCCCGACAGCACGCTTGATGTAATCCAGGCGCGGATCTTCCGGGTATTTAAAGACCACGATATCACCGCGTTTGGGATGACCGGTTTCGATCAGCGTTTTCTGGTAGATCGGATCTTTAATGCCGTAGGCAAACTTCTCAACCAGAATAAAATCGCCAATCAGCAGCGTTGGCATCATTGAACCTGATGGAATCTGAAACGGCTCATAAATAAATGAGCGAACCACCAGAACAATAGCCAGTACCGGAAATACCGAGGCTCCCGTTTCCAGCCAGCCCGGTTTCGGGCCCACTTTCTTCAGCGTTTGCTTGTCGAGGCTATCGCCTGTCGCAGCCTGAGCCGCGGCCTGACGTTCACGACGCTTCGGCGCAAAGATGAATTTATCCAGACACCACAACAACCCTGTGACCAGGGTTGCGATCACCAGGATCAGGGCAAACATGTTCGCCATGCCAACTCCTTAATGGTTATTTGCCGTCTTTACCGACGTGCAGAATGGCAAGGAACGCTTCCTGCGGCAGCTCAACGTTACCCACTTGCTTCATACGTTTTTTACCGTCTTTCTGCTTCTGCAGCAGTTTTTTCTTACGGCTGACGTCACCGCCGTAGCATTTCGCCAGCACGTTTTTACGCAGCTGCTTGACGGTAGAACGGGCAATGATGTGGTTGCCGATCGCCGCCTGAATCGCAATATCGAACTGCTGGCGTGGGATCAGCTCTTTCATCTTCTCTACCAGCTCACGACCACGGTACGGCGCGTTATCGTTGTGAGTGATCAGCGCCAGCGCATCAACACGCTCGCTGTTGATCAGCACGTCCACGCGGACCATGTTGGAGGCCTGGAAGCGTTTGAAGTTATAGTCCAGCGACGCGTAGCCGCGTGACGTTGACTTCAGACGGTCGAAGAAATCGAGAACCACTTCCGCCATTGGAATTTCATAGGTCAGCGCCACTTGTTTACCGTGGTAAACCATGTTGGTCTGCACGCCACGCTTCTCAATACACAGGGTGATAACGTTACCCAGGTATTCCTGCGGCAGCAGCATATGACACTCGGCGATCGGCTCACGCAGTTCCTGAATGTTGTTCAGCGGCGGCAGCTTGGACGGGCTATCGACATAGATAACCTCTTTCGCGGTGGTTTCGACTTCGTAGACGACCGTCGGCGCAGTGGTGATCAGATCCAGGTCATACTCGCGTTCCAGACGCTCCTGAATGATTTCCATGTGCAGCAGGCCCAGGAAGCCGCAGCGGAAGCCGAAGCCCAGCGCCGTGGAACTCTCCGGTTCGAAGAACAGAGAAGCATCGTTGAGGCTCAGTTTGCCGAGCGCATCACGGAAGCTTTCGTAGTCATCAGAGCTGACCGGGAACAGACCGGCATACACCTGCGGTTTGACTTTTTTAAAGCCTGGCAGCGCTTTGTCTGCCGGGTTACGCGAGGTGGTCAGGGTATCGCCAACCGGCGCACCAAGGATGTCTTTAATGGCGCACACCAGCCAGCCAACCTCGCCGCATTTCAGCTCGGTACGGTCAACCTGTTTTGGCGTAAAGATGCCCAGACGGTCAGCATTGTAGACTTGTCCGGTGCTCATGACTTTGATTTTGTCGCCTTTACGCATGGTGCCGTTTTTAATACGCACCAGCGACACTACGCCGAGGTAGTTATCGAACCAGGAGTCGATGATCAGCGCCTGCAGCGGGCCATCCGCGTCACCTTCCGGTGGCGGGATATCGCGTACCAGACGTTCGAGAACGTCAGGAACACCGATGCCGGTTTTCGCCGAGCAGCGCACAGCATCAGCTGCATCAATGCCGACAATGTCTTCAATTTCTTCGGCTACACGCTCCGGGTCGGCAGCAGGCAGGTCGATTTTGTTGAGGACCGGAACCACTTCCAGATCCATTTCCATAGCGGTATAGCAGTTGGCCAGCGTCTGGGCTTCTACGCCCTGACCGGCATCGACCACCAGCAGCGCACCTTCACACGCGGCGAGAGAACGTGACACCTCATAAGAGAAGTCGACGTGGCCCGGCGTGTCGATAAAGTTCAGCTGATAGGTTTCGCCATTGGTCGCTTTATAATCCAGGGTGACGCTCTGCGCCTTAATGGTGATGCCACGCTCACGCTCAAGATCCATGGAGTCCAGTACCTGGGCTTCCATTTCACGATCGGAAAGGCCACCGCAAATCTGGATGATACGGTCAGACAACGTCGATTTACCGTGGTCGATATGAGCGATGATTGAAAAGTTACGTATATTCTTCATATTTAGAGTTAATTTTGCCTTACGCGAATCATGAGGCCGCTGTTCTGTGCCTGACGTTTTTTAATCCGAAAACGCCGCATTCTACACTACATCCACGAAACCAGGAAATGCTCTTACCAGCAGCATAACCGTAACAAATGGTGAGTGGGTCTGAGCGTGGCTAATAAAAAATAAAGGCCAGTGGAATCACTGACCTGGCTCTGAAGAGGGTGTCTCTGTACGCAGTAAATCCGGTGGCAGGCCCACGCTAATGATGACGGGTTGCCACGATTGACGAGCGGCTAATCCTGGAGAAAGTCCGCGCGCAATCAGGAATCCGCCAACGCCACCGAGCACCGCACCACACAGTGACGCGAAGTCATTGGCAAACAGCACCTGAAAAATGGAAGCCACCACAAACAACCCGACCAACGGCGCCATATAGACTAAAACCGCAGAGCCCAGCAGGCTGCTTTCGGCAATTCCCAGCTCAACTTTCTGCCCGGCGGACAGCGGCTGGTCGCTGGGAACGCTAATGGTATGGCTGGTTTGCGGTCCCAGCTTGTTCAGCACCCGACTGCCGCAGCCGGCACGCGAAGCGCAGCTGCTGCAGGAGGCTTTAACGTCGCAGTGCACCTGCGCCATGCCATTTTGCCAGGAGACGACCGTGGCCCACTCTTTAATCATTGTACTGCCTTGAACTTGATGCTGTCGGAGATGCGTTTAGCCGTTTGCGGCGGCATTTCGCCGACTACGGTAATCTCTGCGTTATCGCGTACCGTCGTGCTCACGGTACGACGCCCGGTGCGTAGCAGCTGATCGCTGCTGGTTGACGTGGCGCGACTAACGTTAACAGAGAAACTAAACAGCCCGTCCGAATAGAGGCGGGATTCAACCGGACCGTCAATCGTTGGCAGACGGCGTTGGCTGCTGGAGACTTCCGAAACCCCTTGCGGTAGCCAGGTTGGTGCCCAGTTAAAGTTGGCTTTATCGCCCCCTTCCGGCACCGACAGCTGCGGAGGCAGGCTCGCTTTTGCTAGCGTCTCCATACTGCTGCTGACTTTATCGCCAACGCTAAACGAGACGACCCGGAACTGCTCGAGGGTTTCCCCGTCGCGGTCGAGCAAATCAACCCGCATCGGCAGTTTCGTTTCGGCATCCAGCCAGACAATATAGCTATAGCGTGTGCCATCGCGCGCGACCACACGAATCACCTCGCATAAGCGATCGGCAATACGGGTACGGCCAACGGAAATGAAGTCGTAGTAGGAGGCCAGCCGCTTGAAGTCGGTGTAAGCCAGCGACGGTAATGAGTCGACAATGTAGTCGCCATTCAGCGTGAAGGGGTCAAGCCCAGGTTCAAAATAGCTGATTTCATTACCACGCAGCACAACTTCCCGGCGTGGGCCATCGAGTTGTAGCAGCTGTGCGAGAGGTTGATTGTTAAGGCGCGCGTGACGATAACGCAGCGACTCAACGCCCTGTTTGTTAATGCTGACAAAAGACAGCTCGTAATTCAGGGACTGGCTGGCCAGGTTCATTTGCTGCAACAACGCCCCGGACGATGTATCAGCCGAGGCGTTGACAGAGAAGAACAGGCTGCCTGCCATGAGCGACATGGCACACCAAAGTTGCTTCATTACTGCGATTGCGTTCCTAATGTTTGATAACCTGGCACCTGAACAGCGGCTTGCTGAGTCTGGGCTTGCCCAAACTGAAGCTGCTCTGCGTGCAGGCGGCGCTGCAGTTCATAGTCCTGCAGCATAGCATTAATGCGGCGACGTTGTTCTTGCACCTGCGCCTGCTGACCGCTTCCTGCAGACGCATCTGCTGGAACGCCAAGACTTACCGGGCTGGCTTTACCCATCATCGGCATGGTGTTGAACACCGGTGCTTCAGGTTGCTGAGATGATTCGTTCTGCCCATTATACTGCTGAACGCCAACGATAACAGCAAGCGATACGCACGCAGCCACACCCATCTGAGTCAAAGAGCTGGCCCATGGGCGGACTTTTTGCCAGAAAGGCATCTGGCGCCACTGATGTGGAGCCGGCTGAGATTCAGGAATAAGCGGCACCGCCTGGCGAACAGGTTCGTTTTCAATGGCGGCCATAACGCGGGCTGAGATATCAAAATGGAGCATCTCAGCGGTATCGCCTCGCAGCGAATCACGAATGAGATGATAGCTCTCCCAGGTCTTTTGCATTTCAGAAGAACGGCTCAGCTCATTGAGCAGCTCGTTATCCAGCGATTCACCATCCATTAAAGCCGAAAGTTTTTCTTTCTGCATGCCTGATACCCTTTTCAGTATTCCGCTATCGTCAACGCCTGATGAGCGGTTGAACTTTATTATCAATAGCTTCTCGTGCCCGGAAAATACGCGAACGTACGGTCCCTACCGGACAATCCATGATAGCGGCTATCTCTTCATAGCTCAGGCCATCAAGCTCCCGCAATGTAATTGCCATGCGTAAATCTTCCGGGAGCGATTCAATGGTACGAAAAACTATTTGTCTCAGTTCTTCTGACAACATTAAATTCTCAGGGTTCGAAATTTCTTTCAGTGCCCCACCACTTTCGAAGTTTTCTGCCTCATTGGCGTCAACATCGCTGGACGGTGGGCGGCGCCCCTGAGCTACCAGATAATTCTTCGCCGTGTTGACGGCGATACGATATAACCAGGTATAAAAAGCACTATCTCCCCGGAAGGACTCCAGCGCGCGCCATGCTTTTACGAACGATTCCTGAACGACATCAGGGATATCGCCCGGTGGCACGTAGCGGGAAACCAGGCTCGCAACCTTATGCTGATAGCGTACCACCAGCAGATTAAACGCCTTCTGATCTCCTTTCTGGACCCGTTCAACGAGGACCTGATCCGTTAACTGCTCGCTCATCCGAGGTAATGTCTCCCCAAACCCAATTCCCATGCGCCTTCAAAGCACTACCCAATCACTGCATTATGAGCAAGCAGACGATTGGAGTGTCTGAAAACAATAAAGTTCCGTTACGCTTTTGTTTTTTGTCTGGCAACGGCGGACAATTTGTTATCTCTCATTATAAGTCCCGCAACTCAACGCCAGGTAAGATGATGAAGAAAAAGCGTAAGGTCCGCCAGAAGGGTAACGTAACATCGTTTTTATTTCACTATAAAATCTGAAGCTAACGATCTGCTTCGCAAATATTTTCTCTCCTTTACCTGAAGGCCGCTCCGCGACCCGATGTTTAGTCTCCGCAACTAGTCGAAAAAAAAATGTACGATTCATCACGGCCTGGTGCTATTGTGGTTTCATCGTGTTTAGTAAATTAAACAAAGCCCATGAATACTACTCCTGACTTTTCCTGTGATGTGCTGATTATCGGCAGCGGCGCCGCCGGTTTATCCCTTGCTCTGCGTCTGGCGGAGAACAGTTCCGTGACCATACTGAGCAAAGGACCAATCAGCGAAGGCTCTACGTTATACGCTCAGGGCGGCATTGCCGCGGTCTTTGATGAGACGGACAGCGTGGAATCCCATGTTGAAGATACGCTGATCGCCGGCGCTGGCCTGTGCGATCGCCACGCGGTCTCTTTCGTCGCCAGCAATGCCAAACCTTGCGTGCAGTGGCTTATCGATCAGGGCGTCCTGTTCGATACCCAAACGCAGGCTAACGGCGAGCAGAGCTACCACCTGACCCGCGAAGGGGGCCACAGCCATCGTCGTATTCTTCATGCGGCCGATGCGACAGGCAAAGCGGTAGAGACCACGCTCGTCAGCCAGGCGCTCTCTCACCCGAATATTCGGGTGCTGGAACGAAGCAACGCGGTCGATCTGATCATTTCCGATAAAATCGGCCTGCCGGGAACGCGTCGCGTCGTCGGCGCCTGGATCTGGAACCGTAATAAAGAAAAGGTGGAAACCTGCAGCGCCAGGTCTGTGGTGCTGGCCACCGGCGGTGCCGCCAAAGTGTATCAGTACACCACCAACCCGGACGTCTCCTCCGGCGACGGCATTGCCATGGCGTGGCGCGCGGGCTGTCGCGTCGCCAACCTCGAGTTTAACCAGTTTCACCCCACCGCGTTGTACCATCCGCAAGCACGTAATTTCCTGCTGACCGAAGCGTTACGTGGCGAAGGGGCATACCTGAAGCGCCCGGATGGCTCACGGTTTATGCCCGATTTTGACGAACGCGGCGAACTGGCTCCGCGCGATATCGTCGCCCGCGCCATTGACCATGAGATGAAACGGCTCGGCGTCGACTGCATGTATCTCGACATCAGCCATAAACCGGAAGCCTTTATCCGTCAGCACTTCCCGATGATCTACGAAAAACTGCTTGGCCTGGGGATCGATCTGACAAAAGAGCCGGTGCCCATCGTTCCTGCCGCTCACTATACCTGCGGTGGCGTGATGGTCGATGACCATGGCCGCACCGACGTCGACGGGCTGTATGCCATTGGCGAGGTCAGCTACACCGGGCTACACGGGGCTAACCGCATGGCATCCAATTCGCTGCTCGAATGTCTGGTCTATGGCTGGTCCGCCGCCGAAGATATTATGAAGCGCATGCCGTTTGCCCAACCGGTCAACGGGCTTCCTTGCTGGGATGAGAGCCAGGTCGAGATCCCCGATGAGCTGGTGGTCATTCAGCATAACTGGTATGAGTTGAGATTACTGATGTGGGACTATGTCGGGATCGTTCGTACCACCCGCCGACTGGAGCGCGCGTTGCGCCGCATCACCATGCTGCAACAGGAGCTTGACGAATATTACGCGCGCTTCCGCGTGTCTAACAATTTGCTGGAGTTACGGAACCTGGTGCAGGTTGCTGAGCTGATCGTTCGCTGCGCGATGCAGCGCAAAGAGAGCCGCGGGCTGCACTATACGCTGGATTATCCGGAGCAGCTCCCGAACAGCGGGCCATCGATCCTCTCGCCCCTGGTTCACATAAAGAGATAGAAATCCTGGGTCAGGGCAGTAAACCCTTCAGAGTATTGTTGCTCTGGCCCACGGATAATCAGGCGATCGCTAAAACACTCCCCCGCCATCGGCGAGAACGCCAACAGCACCCGGTGCGGAGGACGCATTTCCGTTTCCACCACATCGGTACGCAAGCGCAAATGCCACCCCATATTCTGAGCGCGCTGAACAAATGCGTTGCCAATATCCACCGGCAGCACCACGCAGAAGAACCCTTCTTCTGTGATACACTCCGCGGCGCAGGTTAAAAGCGTCACATGGTCGAGTGTGGTGGTATATCGCGCCTGTTCACGCTGCGAGGTCGCGCAGGGCACGCCTTCAGCAAAAAAAGGCGGATTGCTGACGATCAGTTCATAGCGCCGGGTTTGCGGTGGCTGCCATTGTTGAATATCCGCCTGATGAACCTGGATTCGCGCCGGCCACGGAGACGCATCGACGTTTTCCCGCGCCTGGTCTGCCGCATTGTCGTCAAGTTCCACCGCATCCAACGTGACCCGCGCGTCGGTTCGCTGCGCCAGCATTAAGGCCAGCAGGCCGCTACCGGTGCCAATATCCAGCACCTGTTTGACCTGCGCGATCGGCGCCCATGCACCGAGCAAAATGCCATCGGTGCCCACTTTCATCGCACAGCGATCGTGAGCAACAAAGAACTGTTTAAACGTAAAACCATTGCGCGGCAGCGCAAACTTCGACTGAGACATCCTTAATAACCTTGCGGACGAAAAACTCCTGGGCTTGAGGCTATGCACAATACCGGAGAACAGATAGCCTTACAAACAGATGAACATTATGCCCGTAACGTTTATAATCGTCGGTCCACTCAGAGGTAGATCATGACTGTAACGACTTTTTCCGAACTTGAACTCGACGAAAACCTTCTGGAAGCCCTCCAGGAAAAAGGTTTCACACGCCCGACAGCCATTCAGGCCGCCGCTATTCCGCCTGCGCTTGATGGCCGTGACATTCTCGGTTCAGCCCCGACAGGCACCGGTAAAACTGCGGCATACCTGCTGCCAGCGTTGCAGCACCTGCTTGATTTCCCACGCAAAAAATCCGGACCACCGCGCATTCTCATCCTGACGCCAACCCGTGAGCTGGCGATGCAGGTTGCTGACCACGCGCGCGAACTGGCTGCGCACACGCATCTGGATATCGCCACCATTACCGGCGGTGTCGCGTATATGAACCATGCGGAAGTGTTCAGCGAGAATCAGGATATCGTGGTCGCCACCACCGGACGACTGCTGCAATACATTAAAGAAGAGAACTTCGATTGCCGCGCTGTAGAAACGCTGATCCTCGACGAAGCGGACCGTATGCTGGACATGGGCTTCGCCCAGGATATCGAGCACATTGCCGGTGAAACCCGCTGGCGTAAGCAGACCATGCTGTTTTCTGCGACGCTGGAAGGCGATGCAATCAAAGACTTTGCCGAGCGTCTGCTGGAAGAGCCTGTTGAAGTATCCGCCAGCCCATCCACCCGTGAACGTAAGAAAATTCACCAGTGGTACTATCGCGCCGATGATATCAAGCATAAAACCGCGCTGCTGATTAACCTGCTGCAACAGCCGGATGCAACCCGCTCCATCGTCTTTGTACGTAAACGCGAGCGCGTTCATGAGCTGGCTTCCTGGCTGCGTGAAGCGGGTATTAATACCTGCTGGCTGGAAGGCGAGATGGTGCAGGCTAAACGTAACGAAGCCATTAAGCGCATGACCGATGGTCGCATGAACGTGCTGATTGCTACCGACGTCGCCGCACGCGGGATCGATATTCCTGACGTCAGCCACGTATTCAACTTCGATATGCCGCGTACGGCCGATACCTACCTGCACCGCATCGGACGTACCGGTCGCGCAGGGAAAAAAGGCATTGCCATTTCTCTGGTCGAAGCCCACGACCACCTGCTGTTAGGGAAAATTGGTCGTTACATCGAGGAGCCGCTCAAGCCGCGCGTTATCGATGAATTACGTCCGACCACCCGCGCACCGAGTGAAAAGCAGACCGGTAAACCTTCCAAGAAGGTAATGGCTAAGCGCGCCGAGCAGAAAAAAGAGAAAGACAAAGATAAGACACGCGTGAAGAAACGTCACCGTGATGCTAAAAATGTGGGTAAGCGTCGTAAGCCAAGCGGTAGCGATAGCAGTACTCCGCAGTAAGCAGAAAGTAAAAAAAACGCCGGGATATCCCGGCGTTTTTATTTTCAGGCTTCGACTTACAGGCTTTCTGTAAAAGTACGAGCAATAACGTCACGCTGCTGTTCTGGCGTCAGGGAGTTGAAACGTACCGCATAGCCAGAGACACGAATGGTCAGCTGCGGATATTTTTCCGGATGCTCAACCGCATCCATCAGCGTTTCACGACGCAGCACGTTAACGTTCAGGTGCTGACCACCTTCAACGCGGACTTCCGGTTTTACATCCAGCGGAATTTCGCGGTATTCGATTTCGCCCAGTTTGCTCACCGCAACCACGTCATCTTCCGCAAAACCGCCTTTGGCACACAGGCAGCGCGCTTCGCCTTTTTCGCTATCCAGCAGCCAAAAAGAGTTCAGCAGGTCGTCATTTGCAGCTTTAGTGATTTGGATACCAGTAATCATTTGATGCCTCCCTTAGGCAATAGTTATTCGTCTTCCTGGCCTGTTCGCGGCCAATTGGTAAAACCATTGTTGTATGAGTGTATGTATATCAGTCAACCACCCGGCATTCATTGACTTAAATCAACAAAAACCCTGCGGCGCAAATGGGTATAGAGGGATATTATTGTTTTACATCAAGTTACGCCATAGCTAATTCAAAATAATTTTGTAAATTTTCAATTATTTTTGCATGCAAAACGTCAGCCGCAGCCTGCAGATTTTGTTATGCAGAAAGAAGCAGTTAAGCTATAGCGATGACACTTTGCAGGAGAGCAGAATGACGACCCCATTAACCTGGCACGACGTGCTGGTGGAAGAGAAGCAGCAGCCCTATTTTGTGAATACCCTGAAAACCGTCGCCGAAGAACGCCAGTCGGGGATGACGATTTACCCGCCGCAAAAAGATGTCTTCAATGCCTTTCGTTATACCGAACTTGGCAATGTCAAAGTGGTGATCCTGGGGCAGGATCCTTACCACGGGCCCGGCCAGGCGCATGGCCTGGCCTTCTCGGTACTGCCGGGTATCGCGACGCCCCCTTCGCTGTTAAACATGTATAAAGAGCTGGAAGGAACCATCCCTGGCTTCAGCCGCCCTGCGCACGGCTATCTGGAAAGCTGGGCGCGGCAAGGCGTGCTGTTGCTCAATACCGTCCTGACGGTACGGGCGGGACAGGCCCATTCTCATGCCAGCCTTGGCTGGGAGACCTTTACCGATAAGGTGATTTCGCTGATCAATGAACATCGTGAAGGGGTGGTGTTTTTACTGTGGGGCGCACACGCGCAAAAGAAAGGAGCGATTATCGATCGCCAGCGCCATTGCGTACTGAAGGCGCCGCATCCTTCACCGCTTTCCGCCCATCGCGGCTTCTTTGGCAGTAATCATTTTGTTCAGGCGAACCAGTGGCTGGCCGAGCGCGGCGAGTCGCCCATCGACTGGATGCCGGTGTTACCCGCCGACCAGCAATAGCCCCGTCGGCGTCCTGCAGAGACAAAAATGCCAGCATTCCGCTGGCATTTTTTTAGATCAACTCAGCGATCAGGCCTTGTTCTGGCGCCACCATTCAGCGAGCAATACGCCGGTTGCGACAGAGACGTTCAGGCTTTCGACATTGCCGGTGCCTTCGATAGCCACGTTAAGATCCGCGCTGGAAATCGCCGCATCGGACAGACCATCACGCTCCTGACCTAACGCCAGTACCATTTTCTTCGGCAGCTCAGCTTTGTGCAGCGGCGTGCCGTTATGGCTGGAGGTCGACACAATGGCATAGCCCGCTTTACGGAACTGTTCCAGGGTATCGAGGAAGCTGTCACCGGTAATCGGTTCAACGTGTTCCGCGCCACCTTCTGCGGTACGGATCGCCGCACCGGATTCCAGCATGCCGGCATCCTGTACGACCACGCCTTTCACGCCGAAATGCGCGCAGCTACGCATGATAGCCCCGAGGTTGTGCGGGTTGCCAACATCTTCCAGCGCCAGCACGCAATCTTCGGCATCGGCTTTAGCAACCCACTGCGCCACGGAGGTCCCGTTGCGTTTCTTGATCAGGAAGCATACCCCACCGTGGTGTTCGGTACCGGAGGCTTTCGCCAGTTCGGCTTCATCAACCACATGATAGGCTTTGCGATTCGCCGCCATCCAGCGCAGTGCTTCTTTGAAACGCGGGGTCACGCTCTGGATAAACCAGGCGCGAACGATCGCATCCGGACGGCTCTGGAACAGGGCCTGACAGGCATTTTCGCCGTAAACGCGGGTCTCTTCCGCGCGCTGACGACGCAGCACTTCCGGATCGATAAAGCTTTTGCCGCTGATCCCACCGTGATCCGGTTTGGCCGGCGCGTCATCATTCGGCGCACGCGAAACGGTACGCCATGGAGAACCACCGTCGCGATCGAAATCATCACGTTTACGATCGTCACGTTTGCGGTCATCACCGCGGCTGTTTCGCTCATCGCGGGCAGGGCGGCTACGGCCGTCAACACGAGATTTTCCTGGGCGCCCTCCCCCTTTCCCGGTACGCGGGTTATGGGTGCGTCTGTCAGAATCATCATCACTGCGGACATACATCACTTTGACCTTGCCGCTTTTATTTTTCAGTTCGTCGCTCATCAATTTTCTCCACCTGCGCTGCGCGAAGCGCGCAGATTACCCGATGTGTCACCGCCGCGCCATTATTTCGTTTAAAAGATAGGGTCTATTGTACTCATCGAACAAAACGCGTTGTTGTTTACTCGTCGCTAATCAATAATATGTAACATTACAGAAACAAATCGGCCACGTGCCACGCTGCAACCCATAACCAGAGGTTAGTTATGAATACCGTTTGTGCCAGTTGTCAGGCTCTGAACCGCATCCCCGAGCAACGTAGCGCCGATGGCGCGAAGTGCGGACGCTGCGGCCACGATCTTTTTGACGGCGATGTGATCAACGCGACCGGGGCAACGTTGGATAAACTACTAAAGGACGATCTACCCGTTGTCGTTGATTTCTGGGCGCCATGGTGCGGCCCTTGCCGTAATTTTGCCCCCATCTTCGAAGACGTTGCGGAAGAGCGTAGCGGTAAGATGCGTTTCGTTAAAGTCAATACCGAAGCTGAACGCGAGCTCAGCGCGCGTTTCCGCATCCGCAGCATCCCGACCATTATGATGTTTAAAAATGGCGAAGTCATCGACATGCTGAACGGTGCAGTACCAAAAGCGCCGTTCGACAGTTGGCTGAACGAAGCCAACCAACAGTAAACCTGCCGGGGCACCGCTTGTGCCCCCTTTTTACCTCTGCGACAATGGCGTTTTTTCTTAGCGACCCTTTATGATGGACAACGCCGTTCTTCGTCTTCGCGCCGAACGCCTCGCTCGCGCGACCCGGCCTTTTCTCGCTCGTGGTAACCGTATTCACCGCTGCCAGCGCTGTTTGCTGCCGCTAAAGCAGTGCCTGTGCGCCACGCTGACACCGGCTGCAGCCACCAGCCGCTTCTGTCTGGTGATGTTTGATACCGAGCCAATGAAGCCCAGCAATACCGGGCGGCTGATTGCCGACATCCTGCCGGACACCACCGCTTTTCAATGGTCGCGAACGGAGCCACCGCAGGCGCTGCTCGATGCTGTCGCCGATCCGAATTACCAGCCGATGGTCGTTTTCCCGGCCTCTTATGCGGGAGCTGAACGCCAGGTGCTGAGCGCACCGCCGGAGGGTAAACCGCCGCTGTTTATTATGCTCGACGGAACCTGGACGGAAGCGCGAAAAATGTTCCGTAAGAGTCCGTACCTCGACGCGCTGCCGGTCATCTCCGTCGATCTCTCACGTATTTCGGCCTATCACCTGCGAGAGGCGCATGCCGAGGGGCAGTACTGCACCGCCGAAGTGGCCATTGCGCTGCTGGATCTTGCCGACGACCGAAAAGCCGCCCGCGCACTTGGCGATCATTTTAGTCTGTTCCGCTCTCGCTACCTGGCGGGAAAAACCCAGCATAAGGGCAGTATCACAGCACAAATAGCAGAAAGCGTTTAAAATCATTCGGTCACTGGGGATCAAAGGAGACCGGTATGAGCCAAAAAGGCCTGGAAGCGCTGCTGCGTCCGAAGTCGATTGCCGTTATTGGCGCGTCAATGAAACCGCAGCGTGCCGGTTATCTGATGATGCGCAACCTGCTGGCCGGTGGATTTAACGGCCCGGTACTGCCCGTTACGCCCGCCTGGAAAGCCGTTCAGGGCGTGCTGGCATGGCCGACAATCGACAGCCTGCCGTTTACTCCGGACCTTGCGGTGCTCTGTACCAATGCCCGACGCAATCTTTCTCTGCTCGAAGCATTGGGGCAAAAAGGGTGTAAAACCTGCATTATTCTCTCCTCCCCGCCGGATCAGTACCCTGCGCTGCTTGAATGCGCGACCCGCTATCAAATGCGCCTGCTTGGCCCCAATAGTCTCGGGCTACTCGCCCCGTGGCAGGGGCTGAATGCCAGCTTTTCTCCGGTTCCGATTCATCGTGGCAAACTGGCCTTTATCTCTCAGTCGGCGGCGGTGTCGAATACCATTCTCGACTGGGCGCAGCAGCGTGAAATGGGCTTCTCTTACTTTATTGCCCTCGGGGATAGCCTGGATATCGACGTAGACGATCTTCTCGATTTTCTGGCCCGCGACAGTAAAACCAGCGCTATTCTTCTCTATCTTGAACACCTGAGCGATGCCCGGAGCTTTGTTTCCGCCGCACGCAGCGCATCACGTAATAAACCGATTCTGGTGATCAAAAGCGGCCGTAGCCCGGCGGCGCAACAGCTGCTGCACGTCAATTCCGGTATGGATCCGGCCTGGGACGCTGCGATTCAACGCGCGGGCCTGCTGCGCGTACAGGATACTCATGAGCTCTTCTCCGCAGTTGAAACCCTCAGTCATATGCGTCCTCTGCGCGGTGAAAAGCTGATGATCATCAGCAACGGTGCGGCCCCGGCGGCACTGGCGCTGGACGAGCTATGGCTACGCAACGGCAAGCTGGCCACCCTCAGCGATGAAACCTGCAACCAGCTGCGCCAGGCCCTGCCAGCCGGTATCGGCATCGCTAACCCGCTGGATCTGCGTGACGATGCCAGCAGTGAACATTACCTCAAGGCGCTGAACGTTCTGCTGGATAGTCATGACTATGACGCTCTGTTGGTGATCCACTCTCCCAGCGCCGCCGCGCCGGGAACGGAAAGCGCCCTGGCGCTGATTGATGCGCTGAAGCAGCATCCGCGCGGGAAATATGTCACGGTACTGACGAACTGGTGTGGCGAATACTCATCCCAGGAAGCTCGTCGTCTGTTTAGCGATGCCGGTCTGCCAACCTACCGTACTCCGGAAGGGACCATTACCGCGTTTATGCATATGGTGGAATACCGGCGTAACCAGAAACAGCTGCGAGAGACGCCGGTGCTATCAGATATGGTGACGGCGAATACTGAACAAGCCCATGTGCTGTTGCAGCAGGCGATTAACGAGGGGGCTCATTCGCTGGATACCCATGAGGTCAGCCCGGTGTTACATGCGTATGGCATCCATACGCTACCCACCTGGATCGCCGCCGACAGTGCCGAAGCGGTACACATCGCCGAACAAATTGGTTATCCGGTGGCCCTGAAGCTCCGCTCGCCGGATATTCCGCATAAATCTGAAGTGCAGGGCGTCATGCTCTATTTGCGAACGGCCACCGAAGTCCAACGGGCGGCAGACGCCATTTTTGACCGCGTAAAAATGGCCTGGCCACAGGCGCGTATTCACGGTTTGCTGGTGCAAAGTATGGCCAACCGTGCCGGGGCGCAGGAACTGCGCGTCGTCGTTGAGCACGATCCGGTTTTTGGCCCACTGATTATGCTGGGTGAAGGTGGTGTCGAATGGCGGGCGGAAGATCAGGCCGCCGTGGCTCTGCCACCGCTCAATATGAACCTTGCCCGCTATCTGGTGATCCAGGCGATCAAAAGTAAGAAGATCCGTGGCCGCAGCGCGCTACGTCCGCTGGATGTCTCCGGTTTGAGCCAGCTGCTGGTCCAGGTGTCGAATCTGATCGTTGATTGCCCGGAGATCCAGCGGCTGGACATTCATCCGCTGCTGGCCTCGGGGAACGAATTCACGGCGCTCGACGTCACGCTAGGCCTTGCTCCGTTTAGCGGCGACAGCGAAAGCCGGCTGGCTATCCGCCCCTATCCTCAACAGCAAGAAGAGTGGGTGGTGATGAAAAATGGCGAGCGCTGCCTGTTCCGCCCTATTCTGCCGGAAGATGAACCGCTGCTGATGGCGTTCATCGCTCAGGTAACGAAAGAGGATCTGTATTATCGCTATTTCAGCGAAATCAATGAATTTACCCACGATGACTTAGCCAATATGACGCAGATCGACTACGATCGAGAAATGGCGTTTGTTGCCGTGCGCACCACCGCCCAGGGGAATGAAATTCTCGGCGTAACAAGAGCCATTTCCGATCCTGATAATATTGATGCGGAATTTGCCGTGCTGGTCCGTTCCGACCTGAAAGGCCTGGGGCTTGGCCGGCGGTTGCTGGAGAAACTGATTACCTATACGCAGAGCCACGGCCTGCAGCGGTTAAATGGTATCACCATGCCAAATAACAAAGGCATGATTGGCCTGGCCAGAAAGCTGGGGTTCACGGTTGATATTCAGCTGGAAGATGGGATTGTCAGTTTATCCCTACAATTTACACCGCAATAATCATAAACTGGCGGCCGCAATTGTTGACCACATTCGCGAACAGTAATGTTATTATTGCCCGCTTACGTCGTCTGCATGGTACAGAAGACCCTTCAATAAACAGAGAAGAAACGCACTGTGATGTTGTCAAAATTTAAGCGTAATAAACATCAACAACACCTTGCCCAACTCCCTAAGCTTTCTCAGTCAGTTGATGATATCGAGTTCTATTACGCGCCTGCGGATTTTCGTCAGGCGTTACTGGCAAAGATAGCCCACGCCACCCAGCGTATTTGTATTATTGCGCTCTATCTCGAGCAGGATGATGGCGGCAAAGGAATTCTGCAGGCACTGTACGACGCCAAACGCCAGCGTCCGGAGTTAGATGTACGCATTCTGGTTGACTGGCACCGCGCCCAACGCGGGCGTATCGGCGCCGCTGCGGCAAATACCAATGCTGACTGGTACTGTCGTATGGCGCAGGAAAATCCTGGCGTCAATGTCCCGGTCTATGGCGTGCCGGTCAATACCCGAGAAGCCTTGGGTGTGCTCCACTATAAAGGTTTTATCATCGATGATTGCGTCCTCTACAGCGGCGCAAGTCTGAACGATGTCTATCTGCACCAGCACGATAAATATCGTTACGATCGTTACCAGTGTATTCGCAACGCCAAAATGGCGGATGTGATGTTCGACTGGGTCGATCACAACCTGGTTCAGGGTCGTGGGGTTAACCGTCTCGACAGCGCCAGCCGCCCGAAAAGCCCGGAAATCAAGAATGAGATCCGTCAGTATCGCCAGGACCTGCGTGACAGCAGCTACCATTTTGTCGGCAATGCTGATGACGATCGGCTGTCGGTCACGCCGCTGGTTGGCCTCGGCAAATCGAGCCTGCTGAACAAAACCATTTTCCACCTTATGCCCTGCGCTGAGCATAAGCTGACTATCTGCACTCCCTACTTCAACCTTCCCGCGCTGCTGGTGCGTAATATCATCCAGCTGCTGCGTAGCGGCAAGAAAGTCGAGATTATCGTTGGCGATAAAACGGCGAATGACTTCTATATTCCGGAAGATCAGCCGTTTAAGATTATCGGGGCGCTCCCGTATCTGTATGAAATTAACCTCCGCCGTTTTCTGAGCCGCCTGCAGTATTATGTCAATACGGACCAGTTGGTGGTGCGACTGTGGAAGGATGAGGACAACAGCTACCACCTGAAAGGGATGTGGGTTGATGATGAGTGGATGTTGTTGACCGGTAATAACCTCAATCCGCGTGCCTGGCGCCTGGATCTGGAAAATGCCATCCTCATTCACGATCCGCAGCAACAGCTGGGCGCGATGCGCGAAAAAGAGCTGCATCTGATCCGCGAGCATACGACCATCGTTAAACACTATCGCGATCTGCAAAGCATCGCCGATTATCCGGTCAAAGTGCGAAAACTGATTCGCCGTCTGAGGCGTATTCGTATTGATCGACTGATCAGCCGTATTCTCTGAACATCTGCCCCGCATTGCCGGGGCTTTTTTCTGGAATGTGTATGCGTAATATCATCTTTCTTGCCCCATTGCTGCTCACCGGTTGCAGCCATATGGCCAACGATTCGTGGCGCGGCCAGGATAAAGCTCAGCACTTTATTGCGTCGGCGATGCTCTCGGCTGCCGGGAATGAGTATGCCCAGCATCAGGGTTACAGCCGCGACCGCAGTGCGGCAATTGGCTTTATGTTTTCCGTCAGTCTGGGGGCATCGAAAGAGCTGTGGGACAGCCGCCCGGCAGGAAGCGGCTGGAGCTGGAAAGACTTCGCATGGGATGTCGCCGGCGCCACGACGGGCTACGCCGTGTGGCAACTGGCGCATCAGTAATACCTAGAGTCTCAGCCCTTTGCCTTTACGGTGCAGCATCAGAGAGACCAGCAGCGCGATGGCGCACATCACGGTGACGTACCAGTAGAAGACGTGTTCAATCCCCACGGATTTCAGCGACAACGCGACGTACTCAGCTGAACCGCCAAACAACGCATTCGCCACCGCATAGGACAGGCCGACCCCTAACGCACGGACCTGCGCCGGGAACATCTCCGCTTTCAGAATACCGCTGATCGAAGTATAAAAACTCACAATCATCAGCGCGCAGATCACCAGCGCAAATGCAGCATAAGGTGAGGTCACATTCTGTAAGGCGCTCAAAATCGGTACCGTAAAGAGCGTTGCTAATGCGCTAAAGCAGATCATTGATGTCCGACGACCAATTTTATCCGACAGCGCCCCGAACAGCGGTTGTGCCAGCATGTAGACAAACAGTGCCGCGGTCATGATTACGCTTGCGGTACTGGCGCTCATCCCTGCCGTATTGACCAGATATTTCTGCATATAGGTCGTAAAGGTATAAAAAATTAACGACCCTGCAGCGGTAAAGCCCAGTACCATCATAAAGGCTTTGCGGTTGCGCCATAGCCCTTTGAAAGAACCCGCCTCTTTTAACGCACGAGTCTCTTGCTTAGAGGTTTCATCCAGCTGACGACGCAGCCATAAGGCGACGACGGCGAGCACAGCCCCTAGCGCAAATGGAATTCGCCATCCCCATGCATGCAGTTGTTCGTCGTTGAGAATTTGTTGTAAGGCCACGACCACAAGTACGGCCAGTAACTGTCCGCCGATCAGCGTGACGTACTGGAATGATGCGTAGAAGCCTTTTTTACCTTCGACAGCGACCTCACTCATGTAGGTTGCGCTGGTCCCGTATTCCCCTCCGACGGAGATCCCCTGAAACAGGCGCGCGACGAGTAACAGTGCCGGAGCCCAGGTGCCGATGGTTTCGTAGCCGGGTAAACAGGCAATGACCAACGATCCCGCACACATCATGCAAACGGAAATGAGCATTGAGGCTTTACGACCACGGCGGTCAGCGATACGTCCGAACAGCCACCCGCCAATGGGGCGCATCAGGAAGCCTGCAGCAAAAACCCCGGCGGTTTGTAATAGCTGGGTGGTTGTGTTTCCGGAAGGAAAAAAGATGTGTGCAAAATAGAGAGAGCAGAATGAGTAGACATAAAAATCAAACCATTCAACCAGATTACCCGATGATGCACCGACAATTGCCCATATGCGACGACGAGTGTCGCTGTGCTCCAGCGAGCCTCGTTCGTTAAGACTACTTTCTGCCATTGTTATTCTGCTCCAGCAAGGACTGCAATCTGTCTGGGCGTTCCACGTCACTAAGACAAATCAATTAGTAAACCAAATGTTATATAATTGTTATTTAATTATATGTGAATGAATTCACATTTTTTCCCGTCATCTGGTTTTCGGGATTAACGCTAAAACATGGCCTGGGATAAAGTGAAATATGGTGAGGAGGCGCTGACAGCAGGCTTTTATGTTGTCGGGAAGGGTGGCTCCCGCGCGGTTTTATGATGAATGGAGACTTTCGTGGGAATAAAACGCAGAAAAAACAAAAGGCCCAGTCTTTCGACTGAGCCCTTTGCTTTA